>NZ_AP035881.2:0-4800000 GCF_045866025.2 Kitasatospora sp. CMC57
TGCTCGGCTGGCGGCCCTGCAGACGGCCGTGCTGACCGCCGCCGCCGAGTGGGACCTCGCCCGGGTGCTGTCGTTCCATCACTTCGTGGCGGAGGCCCGGGCCTTGAGTACCGGCCTCGGGGACGTGGCGAAGGTGTTGTGGGAGCAGGACTCCGCGCTGCACCCAGCCCCGGAGTTGATCGGTGCCAGCTGGCTGGAGTCCGAACACACCGCCGCCGAGCGCCGGCAGACGCTCGCCGACTTCTCCTCGCTGATCGCCGACGACGGGCTCCGGCTGCTCCGGTACGTCCTCGCCTCGGTCAAGGTCTTGAGCGAGGGCGTCGACACCTTCGACTGCGACTCCGTGTTCTTCGCGGACGTGCGCGGCTCCATGGTCGACCTGGTGCAGGCGGTGGGCCGGGCGCTGCGGATGAAGCCGGGGAGCGGGAAGGTGGCCACCATCGTGGTACCGGTCATCCTCGGGCCCGGCGAGACCGGCGCGGAGCTGCTCTCGTCGAAGGCGTTCGACGGGCTGGCCAAGCTCCTCATGGCCCTGCGGTCCCATGACGCGGCCGCCGTCGAACGCCTGGCCCTGCCGCAGTCGGAGACCCGGCCGGCCCGCGAGCCCCGGCACGCCGGTGACCCCGACGAGCGCCAGTCCGGCCCAGCCGGGGAGCAGCTGCTCCAGTTCTCCACCCAGCGCGATCCGGCGGTCATCGCCGCATTCGTCCGCACCCGGGTGTTGGAGCCGGAGCGTGAGGAGTTCCGGCGCGGGCTGGAGGAGCTGCTGGCCTACAAGAAGGCGTTCGGGGACGTGAAGGTCGCCTACGCGTACGCCGCGCCTTCCGGTTACCGGCTCGGCTCCTGGGTGGCCGACCAGCGCCGCTACAAGGCGGCCGGGGTTCTCGACGACGAGCGCGTCAAGGAGCTGGCCGACCTCGGCATGGTCTGGTCCGCGTTCGACTCCGCCTTCACCGACAACCTCACCGCGGTCGCCGGATACGCGGCCGAGCACGGGCACGCCTGCCCACCCAACGAAGCGGTGTGGAACGGGCGGCCAGTCGGCACGATCCTCAAGAACCTGCGCACCGCGCAGCGGCGGATCGAGGCACTGGAGAAGCGGGCGGAGGCCGGGGAAACCAGTCTCGACTGGTCCGGGGCGCTGTCGGCCGAGCGCAAGGCCGCGCTCGACGCGATCGACCCCGCCTGGTGCCCGGCCTGGCCGGTCGAGTGGCAGCGGTGCTTCGCCCTGGCCTGGCGGCACGTGAAGGCCGGCGGATCGCTGGCGGGCGATCCGGGGGCCGTCGTCGTCCAGGGCGAAGACCTGACCGGGTGGGCGCGGGCGCAGCGGGTCGGATGGGAGAAGCTGGGCCCGGCGCAGCAGTGGCTGGTCGAGCACGTGCTGGGGTTGGAGCCGCTGGCCGCCGAGGAGCTGCCGCCGGTGAAGGTGCCGCACGGGGAGAAGGAACGGCGCAACCTCGCCGCGGCCGCGCAGTACCGGGCCCGAGAAGGCCACCTCAACGTCGGACGCAAGCACAAGGAAGAGCTCGTCCTCGCCGACGGCACCACCGTCGAGGTCGGACTGGGACTGTTCATCTCCAACAGCCGCCTACGACGCGCCACAATCCCCACCGAACGCGCCAACCGCCTCACCGAACTCGGCATCCGCTGGGAGTAGAGCAGAGGGCGGGGCCCGGGCAGGCAGGGAGCGACACGAGGGCTCCGACGCGATGATGGAGCTGAGACGTTGACCCAGTACAGGGTGAATGGGGTGGTGACCTTTTTGTCCGGCGATGCTTCCCACGCCGCATACGCCCGGGTTAGGGACGACATTGAGCTGTTCACAGGTCGGGTGAGAGAGCTCAGCATTCGTCTTGAGGCGCTGGAGTCCCAACTCAGATCAACCAAGGGGTCGGCACGGCGACCACTGCGTCAGGAGGCGGGCGCTACGCGGCAGGCTCTCCAGATGACGAGGAAGCAGGTGGCCAAGGCGCGGGGCAAGCTCAGCAGCATTCAGCGTGCGCGGATGATCGCAGCAAAGCAGCGCCCTGTACAAGAGAAACCACACCAAACCAGCGCCATCTTCCCGCCCTCGTCCGACCCGCTGCACGAACTTGAACGCGAGCACTACGACGGTAAGGCAGGTGGTCAGCACGGTGCAGTCTCCGGACCCACCATTCCCGGGTGAAGCGGCGTACATGCTCGGGATGCGCAGGGGATGGCCGGTGTTGAGGGCGGAAGCTGTGCAGGGTGCGACACGGGGTCCCGTGCCGCACCCCGTTTGCGTCCGGGGCTGTCGCGCGGAGCTGTCCCACCCGGATCGACCACGAGGAGATGTGCCCATCCGTGCAGGTCACAGCACACGACAGGGGTCGCGCATCACCCGCGACAGGCCAATCGGAGACGGTCTTCCGACGATGTCAGTACGGAGCGCGTGCGCGCACCGCATAGAGGTTGAAGGCGTACTCGGCCATCACGAGTGCCGCGCTGGTAGCGGTCAGAACCCTCTCCGGGGATGCGCTGACCCTGGCCCAGCTGACGTCGCCGTTCGTGGCCATGAGATCGCGGTCCAGCACGGTCAGGGTGCCGCCCAAGTCACCGTGCGCGAGTGCGCTGCACAGGCTCCACAGCAGCACCGCGTTCTCGACCTTCGCCAGGTCGCCCGCATCGGCGACGACGGTCGCCCAGTCCGGCATCCGGAGCTTCTTCTTGACGAGCTCGGATTCCGGTACGCCCGCTCCTCTCAGCAGGTTCAGGATCCGCTCGTTGCGCTCCGGATAGACGTCCAGGGGGGCCTGGACCAGCTTCGCCTTCTTCTCCATGCTCGCAAGGTCCGCGAGGTGCATGGTCAGGCAGCGGTGCACCCGTTCGCGCCGAGCTGCCGGGCCCAGCAGCCAAACTGCGCGAGCGGCGTTCTCGAGCGCAGCGCGTAGCAGGGTGAACGGGGCGTAGGAGTGCAGCTGCATCTCGCGTACGCCGTCCTTCTCGGTGCCGCGGACCAAAGCGGCGAGGGCCTGGAGATGGTCGATCGCCACGACGAGGGCGTGGTGTGCGCTGTGTGAGAGCTGGTGGGGGTCGGTCTTGACGTCGTCCCCGGCGAGAGCGCTGCCCGGGGCAACCCTCCAATGGACCGAGTTAGTCATGGTGTGCTCGGCCAGCACGTCAACACGCTGAAAGCGAGCAAGGAGGGCCTGGAGGAAGCGGTCGTCGGTGGTCTCCCCAGTGGTCATGACTCATGAGGCTAGAGCGCTTAGCTTGATCGCCACCAACGGATTTCCCCGGTTCCCGCAGACCGCCGAGCCCGGAGGGAAGCAGCCACGGGTGCTCACCCTCGGTCCTTGGCTGGGTAGAGCGTGGCGTGCTGCATCCGCAACCTCCACCACGCGTCGGCCGGCGCGGAGACGCGGGCGGCCAGCAGCTCCCGCCGGGTCGGAGCGGGCAGCGCCAGCGGGCCCAGCTTCTTGTCCCTGCGGATCTTCTCGCAGTCCGGGCACTCCAGCCGGTTCGGGCCGGCCTCCTGCCTCAGCTCCAGCCGCAACTCCTCCTTCCCGCCGATCGAGCCCCGGCACGTCCAGCACGGGCGCAGCGCGGCGTTGGCCGTGCCGGGCCGCCTCGAGCTGCGCGAGGGCCTTGGCCTCCCGCTTCCTCTTCCGCCGTTCCTGGTCCTGCACGTGGCAGTCCCAGCAGCGGCCGCCCGGGCGGCGGATCGCTCCTGGGTGGTGGTGGTCCGCGTCTACCGGACGCCTGGTGCACTACGGCTTCGGCGCGATGCGCACCCAGGTCATGCTGCTGGACCACGATCCACAGGTGGTCGCGCTGGCCTGCAGCCCGGTGGAGCTAGCGTGGCTGGGAGAGGACGGCATTGTTGCCGTGCATGCCCCGCGCCTGATGGCACGGCTACGGGACGGCAGCGACCTGCTGGTCGACTGCGCGGGCAGCGAGGGCGTCCCTGCTCGCCTGGTCGACCATGCCGCCGCGATGGCTGCCGCAGCCCGAACTGTCGGCTGGGACTATCGCATCACGCGGCCCCCTGACCCGGTGCTCGCGGCCCACGTGCGGTGGTTGTCGGGCTACCGGCATCCGCGCCATGGCGGCAGCACCGCGATGGCGCGGGTCGCTGGCCTCGCAGACGCAGGTGCTCGAAGTGAACACCTCGCCGATCCTGAAAGCGATCTTGAGCGGGCCCCACCGACTGCTCACGGTGACCCTCGACCGACCAGCTCAAAATGGTCCACGCAACTTGTCAGTGAAGGCAGAATCGTGTCGTGACTCAGGAAGCGAAGCTTGACGCTGGTACCCAAGAACTACTGCAAACCGTCTACACCCTGATGAAGCAGCGGGGCGATTGGCCCACCTTCACCGCAGTGGACCTCGGTGTAGACAGAGAGCTCGGTATCGAAGACGCTCAGGCCGCGCTTCTCGCCATCCCTGACACCCTGCTGTTTCGCCCCTGGCAGTCACACGGATTCTCCAGCAACGACCCAGTCCGGCTGACCCTGCGAGGGGTAGCCGCCTGCAGGGGCGGCGCCGAAGATCTACGGCTTTTGGCACGATTCGTGGCCTGGACCGTCGACCTCGAACGCAACGACACCAGCCCTGCCGAGATCTCGCTCATCGCCAACAGCGAGGCATTCGCCGTACACGAGGGACTGCCGATCGTCGCACCAAACCGTTCCGACGATCAGAGCACGGCCGTCAGTGCCGCGTCGAACGAAGAGGGCACGGGTTCTACCCCATCAGCAGCCACCGACGCGCAGGAGAGGGAAGTCCCGCTGGAGGTCGAGGACGCCCGCGAAAAGGTGGCACGCGTCAGGGTCCTCGTCGATCTGCTCCCTGGATTCTGGACTGGCAGCTCCCGGCAATCCCAGCAGCCGTGGATGTGGGAATTCACCTTGCATCGGCCAGGACTGCGACCGTACCGGCACGTGCATGGGGTGGACGAACTCCTGCGATACGCCGAGACCGCTGAGCGTGAACGCACAGCAGCGGCTGCTTCGCTACTCCATAGGCTCACCGACACTCCTGCGGCTCAAGCCCTCGCAGGTGCACCCGCTGGGATAGGTAAGGAGCAGCCGGTACCGATCCAGGACCACAGTCTCGATGTGCTCCTCACCCTGCTGCGGGAGGAGATCGTGGACTCGTGCGAGGCGCCGCTGCGCGCTGACTTGTACGACGAAGCCATCTTTGCCGCATTCCGCCGGCTGGAGGACGAAGTCCAGCAGCGGGCAGGCAGTTCCGCCATAGGCGACCAGCTGATCAAGCCCGCCTTCAAGGAGAAGGCGAACCCAATCCGGATCTCCGACCGCGATGGCGACAAGGACCGCATGGTCCAGCTATTCGCCGGCGCTATCGGGCTCTTCAAAGGAGACCGTTCCCACAAGGACAAGCCGAACCTGCCATGCGTATCGCGTCGGGAGTGTCTGCGCATCCTCGCTCACGCCAGTGCCCTGCTCGACCTCTTGGACCGCGATATCGACCGTGCACCAGCGATCCGCGGATATCAGTACCACCAGGGCGAGCTCACCCTGTGGGTTGAACGGGCCGGATCCCAAACCCAGGTCTGGCTGGACGACACAGTGCCGCTGACCACACGCAGCTTCCGGCCAGGAACGCTGGTCGTCGACGTCTCCGCTGTCTCTCCCGGTGAGCACCGCGTCCACCTGGTCGACGGAACGCGCCACGGGCCGGCCCACACTGTTTGGCTGGTACGCGATCCGCGCCGCTCAAGCTGGTACCGCGTCGTGGAAGTGGATGTTCCCCTGTACGGAGATGCCCTCGGGCAGCAACCGCTCGAGGTCGCCGGTGTTCGGCTGGAAGTCCAGGAAGCCGGGATCGCCAGTCAGCGTGTGGTGCCGACCCGCCAGACCTACCACGTGGGTCACTACGTGGAGTGGCACTCATCTCGCTCCCGCGAGCAGGTCGGACCGGCTTGGGCCCGCGACCACCTCGGAGGTCCACTGCGCCCGGCGTGGGACAGCTCATCACTGTTTGACGGCCAACCGAGCGCTCCCGTCCATGACGAGCGCCTCATGCGAATCAGCATCGAGCCGGGCTTCCTGCGCCTGCGCCGAGATGACAAAGTGCCGCTGCGCGTACTCGGCCACTACACCGACGGCACTGCGACGTGGACCGCGCCGATGGACAGCCCAGATGTGGAGACAACTGACAAGAAGATCGCCTTCTTCCAAAACAATGTCGCCCGCGCGAAGGATCCAGGCATCACCACCCTGCGCTGTCAGTACGACGGCTGCTACGCAGAAGCCCGCGTCGACGTAGCCGCGCACCCCCGCTGGACCGACACCGCACTGCTCACCGGCCTACCTCCCGTCAGTGGCATCGCCTGGACCCCGCAAGGCCTAGCGGTCAGCACTCGCGGGCGCCACATCTGGCGGGTCAACGTGAAGGACGGGGCATACCGAATGATTACCGCAGTACCCCCGGTCTCCGCCCACGACCGGGGAACGGACACGATCGCCGCGCGCCGAGACGGGGAACTAGCCGTTCGCGTCGTCGGCGAGCGCAGAATCCTCGTCCTGCACCAGAACGATGACTACCAGAGCAGCGAAATCGTAGACCCAAATGCCGAAGGCGTGCCTATGGCCTTCGCATGGGACGGCAACGCACTGCTCACCGCCATGCACGACGGCATGGTGTACCGGGTGGAGATGGACGGCGCATCAGAAGAGCTCACCCGCATCCATGGAACCCCGGTCGCCGTGACCGCCAGCACAGAATTCCTGTGGGTCCTATGTGCCCCATCGCCAGGACCCTCTACGGGTCAGGACTACAACATGCTGTGGAGCATCCCGCGGGCCGATGCGAACACGGCCGCCACGGACCTCCTGCAGGACCACCGGCTCGCCGGACTGAACGGCATCGCCCTCGCCGGGTCATCCGTCCTGCTCAGCGACTTCAACGGGGGACGAGTCCTCAGCCTGAACAACAACAAGATCCGAGAAATCACCACCGGCCTCACCAACCCCGGGCAACTGACCACGGCAACCAGCGGCGACATCTACGTCGCGGATTTCGGAGCCGGAGCCATCCGGCGACTACTCCCGTAACCGCCCAAGCCTCCTGGCCGACCGAAGCACGCTTCAACATCGGCGTCTTCATCGACCTCGACGTACGTACGCGGGCAGACGAAAGCATGACCGGCCTCCGAAGACACCTCCCCCCTTCCACCAGCCCGCCCCGAGACACCCAGTCAACCTGACTACCATCCAATGAAACTGACTGCCCATCCCGCCTGCATCAATGCCAACCACCACACGAAGAACACCTCAGACCACTCAACCACCGAACTGATCACACCAGTTCAGGGCACCCGACTACCAGTCATGATCACCGGGCACGGACACTGGGGGCGTGCATCCCGCCGAGCTGCCAAAGCGGCGCTCCCGGGTGGTGACTGCCCACCCGGAGGCTGCGGCGTTCCAGTCCATACCTGGGGCTTCGGTCTCCCACTGAGCTTCGGTCAGGGGCGGCGCACCGCGCCGCTGCGGCCCTCTTTCTCGTTGTACATCCGCATGTCGGCCTGGTGCAGCACCTCGTCGATGCTGATGCCGCAACTGGCCCAGCCGATCCCCAGGCTGATGCCGACCCGCACCGCCCGTCCATCGATCCGCATCGGCGGAGTAACGGCGTTGCGCAGCCGGTGGGCGAGGGCCTCGGCCTCCTCGCAGCCGATGCCGTCGGTCAGGACCACAAACTCGTCCCCGCCGAAGCGAGCAACCGTGTCGCCATCGTGGCTCGCCTGTTGAAGCCGCCGGGCCACCTCTACCAGCACCGCGTCGCCAGCGGCGTGGCCGAACCGGTGATTGATAGTCCTGAATCCATCGAGGTCGCCGAAGAGCACTGCGAGGCCCTTGGGCTGCCCGCCTTGGTGGCTGGGACCGGACGGGGTGCGCCGGTGCGCCGACGGGCTCTCCGCCGCGCCGGGCGCTACCGCATGCACGTGCTGCTCGCCCGCACTGACGGTCTGCGGCTCGGCGCAGAGCCGGCGGGCCAGTCGGGCCCTGAGCTCCTCGCGGTTGGGCAGGCCGGTCAGCGCGTCGTGGCTGGCCCGGTGGGCGAGCTGGAACTCGTGCCGCTTGCGCTCCTCGATGTCCTCGACGTGGGTCAGCAGGAAGCTCGGCCCCTCGGCCGCGTCCGCCACCACCGAATTGCGCAGACAGACCCACTGGAAGCCGCCGTCCCGCCGGGACAGCCGCAGCTCGGCCCTGCCCCCCTCGGCACTGGTCCGCTGCAGCAGCTCCAAGTCGTCCGGGTGCACCAGATCGGCGAACCGCTGCTGACGGAGCGTCGCCCGGGGCCACCCGAGCAGCCGGCAGAGCGCGTCGTTCACCCGGGTCAGCTGACCCATCGCGGCGCCGTGCAGCTCGGTGACGGCCATCCCGCTGGGCGCGTACTCGAAGGTCTGCCGGAAGCTCTCCTCGCTGGCCCGCAGGGCCTGCTGCTCCTTCTCCAGCCGGGCCAGCGCCCGCTGCATCTCGGCCCGCAGCCGGGCGTTGCCGATCGCGATCGACGCCTGGAGGGAGAGCTTTTCCAGTGCCCCGTTTGAGGAGACGTTGTGGCGTTTGCCGGAGCGCGGCTGGTAGACCGAGAGCACTCCGAGTAGATCGCCATCGGGCTTGTACATCGGAGCGATCAGGATGTCCTGCGGGTGCCAGTCATCGGGGTGTGTCGGCGGCGGACCGTCACCGGTCCAGCTGGGGATGTCGGTGCCGACGGCCCTGAGGCGTTCGGCAGGCAGGAATCGCAGCGTGCCCCAGTGGTCGGCGACGCTCAACATCCGCTCCCACGACTTGCCCGAGCCGACCTGACCGAGCAGATCAGGGTGACCGTCGAAGGCGCTCTCCTCGATCGCCCAGGCCGCCGCGACCACCAGGTCGCCGTCCGGCCGCACCAGACTCACCGTAGCCACGTCGAACCCGAGCCCGTGCACCGCGCCCCCCACCACGGCCTGCAGCGTGCTGGCCAGATTCTGGGCGGTGTTGATGTCGGCCAAGACTCGATGCAGCGTCTCCGGGTCGACCCTGTCTTCTGGGGGCGATTCCAGCTCGAGGGCGGCCTTCTCGCGCGCACGCGTACGCTCCGTCTGCAGTGCCGCTTCCGCGGCCAAGAGGCGCGCCTCCAGGCGCAAGCACCGTTCCTCCGCGTCGTACCTCATCGTCTGGGCACGGGATAGCTCGCTCCGCAGTGCGTCCAACTCTGCTTTGAGGCCGCGAATCTCGTCCCGGAGCTCGTCCGAACCGTCGGGCTGGGCGTAGATGTCCAGCTCTGAGAACTTGGAAGCGTAGTGGGCGGCGGCCCAGTCGCTCTCTAGCTGGCGGAAGCGCTGTTCGGCCCGCCCAGTCTGGTCTTCGGCGGCCTCCACCGCTCGCAGTAAGGCGCGTTCGCGGACGCTCGCGAGGTGGAGCTCGCGTTCGGCGGCGCCGAGGCTCTCGCGGAGCTGCTCGACCTCATATTGGGAGGCGTTGCGCACCCGCAACGCCTCTAGGCGCAGATGGTGAGCCTGAACGCGGACATCATCAGTGACGGGGCTACCCGTGACGTCCGCGACCTGGCGCAAGAGTTCTTCGATGAAGTCCGTGGGGGCGATACGCCGACCGCTGAGATAGCGGGAGACCGAGCCCTTGTCCCGATTGACGCGGGCCGCGTAACGGGTGAGGGAGACAGCCAGGGCGGTGAAGAGCTGGTTGAGGAAGCCAATGAAGGCCGCGACTGCCGGCTCTTCCCCCGGCGTCTGCCGCGCAGGTTGCCCGGTTCGCTTCTCCAGCACGCTACCCCCTCGTCAGGTTCTTCCCGCGTTGCCGCCGATTGGCAACCGTTGCAGCTGGCGCAACACAGGCGCCTGACGGAAGCGTAGGCGACAGGTTGAAGTAGCCGCATCGGAAGGGACATCTGAATGCATCGCCGCCGTCAGGGGTCTGACTACACATCGGATGTCGGCGGCGCCTCATTTGTGGCTGAGCCCTTGCCAGGCGTTCCAGGCGTCTGCGCTGCGGCCGCGTGGGACCTGGACTCGCACCAGGTCTTCGACCGATGCCCTGTCCTGTGATGTATGAGACGAATGGAGAAGAGCGTGAACGAGTTCGAGCCGCACAGTGTGCAGGGCGCGGCAGGGTGGGACGGCGTGGAACGCCGGGCACAGCCATCGCAGCAGGCCATGAAGCGGGCTGGGAAACCGGCATGGGTCCGGATGGGCGAGCAACTACTCGTCGGTGTCGGGTCCACAGTCGGTGCGGGCTCGGTGATCTGGATTCTGCAGCTCCTGGCCGCACATATCGAACTGCACTGGCGCTGAGGCTGATGCTCGTACCGGGAGCCTCGGGTGCCGCGGCACATGAGCGGTCAGACGCGGTGCTGAGGGCGGGGTACCGGCGTCCCGACGCTCACGCGACGCGGTCCTTTACTGGGTAGAGCTTGGCGTGCCACACCCGCACCTCCCACCACGGATCGGCGGGCACCGCGACGCGGGCGGCCAGCAGCTCACGGTGGGTGGCCAGCGGCAGCACCAGCGGGCCCAGCTTCTCGACCCTGCGGGTCTGCTCGCAGTCCGGGCACTCCAGCCGGTTCGGGCCGGCCTCCTGCGTCAGCTCCAGCGGCAAGTCCTCCTTCCCACCGATCGAGCCCCGGTGCGTAGCCGGGTCGGGAGCGGGAAGTCGCCGAGCAGGCCGGTGCGCTGCCTGGAGCACTGTGGGTGCGGTGCGCCATGATGGGAGCAGGCCCAGGTGTCATCGCACTGCCCTTCGAACAGTTTTGGGCCGCAAGTAGAAGGACGATCATGAACGCCTCCGTGCCCCCGCAGCAGGGGCTGCTGCCCGGCCAGCTTGCCGAAGCGCACCTTGGGCTGCTCGCGGTCTGCGCGCTGCGTCTTGGCGACAAGTCCGTGGACTGGAGCCTGCTCGCCCGCGTCATCGAGAGTCCCGAGGGCCTGGAGGCCGTGTTCGAGGGCCACCTTCCCGAGCAGTCCGAGGTCGCGCACAAGAGCCTCCCGCTCCTGCGGGCCGCGCTCGCGCATCTGCCCGAAGCACGTGAGCGCGTCGCCGCCGAACTGGCGAGCGCGTCGGCGGCCGGCGCCCGGATCGTCACCGTGCTGGACGACGCCTACCCGGCCAATCTGCGTGCCGTCCCCGACCGGCCGCCGTTCCTCTTCTACCTGGGCGAGCTGGCGCACGCGGACCTGCGCTCGGTGGCCGTCGTCGGCACCCGCGGGGCCACCGAGGACGGCCTGAGCCGGGCGAGGCGGATGTCGAAGGAGTTGGTGGCGGCCGACGTCGCCGTGTTCTCCGGCTTGGCCCTCGGGATCGACACCACCGCGCACACCGCCGCCCTGGACGCGGGCGGCCGAACCGTCGCCGTTCTGGGCCACGGCATCGCCTCGAAGGTCTACCCGGCGGCCAACGAGAGGCTGGCCCAGCGGATCGTCCACTCCGGCGGCGCGGTGCTCTCGCAGTTCTGGCCGCAGTCCCGGCCGACGACGTGGACCTTCCCCCGGCGCAACGTGGTCACGAGCGGGAGTGCCCTGGGCAGCATCGTGATCGAGGCGTCCCGGACCTCCGGCGCCAAGATGCAGGCCCGGATCGCCGCCGAGCACGGCAAGCACGTCTTCCTCCTACGGTCCCTGGTCGCGCAGGAGAGCTGGGCCGCCAAGATGGTGGCCGACGGCCGGGCCGTCGAGGTCTCCACGGTGGACGACGTGCTCGCCCGGCTTGGCTCGGCTCCCGCCCAGCAGGTGAAGCCGGTGGAGCCGTATCAGCAGCTCACGTTCGGCGGCCTGTAGCCACCGTGCCTGCAATGGTGTTCGGCGCGCCCCGGACGTGGGGCGCGCCGTCCATCGGTGTCACGTCATTCGCCTGCGGCCCGGCGTGCTTCGATTCGGGCGACGGCTTCGCGGCGCTCGGTCTCGCCGAAGTTCGCTCGCACCGGCTCCCAGATGATCCCGGTGGCCGCGCACAGCTCGCCGATCACCTTCTCGGTCTCAGGTGTGTTGTACCACCAGGCGCAGGGCTGTCCGTCGAAGGAGAGCCACCACAGAGGCATCTTCTCGCTCGAGTGGTAGTCCGCCCTCCAGGTGAGGAGGCCGATCTTCGTGAGCTGATCGAGGAAGTCGACGACGTGGTGCTGCCGGCCGTTCCTGGGCTTGAGGCCCGACTCCACGACGCCCGGGCGAATCGGCCGCCGGACCATCGACGTCGCGCGGAGCCGGTCCAGCAGGTCCCTCGTCTCTGGGGTGAGCACCGTGCGGGAGGCGGGTGCGGGCCCGAGCGGAGGCAGGCCGGTGTCCTCGTTCACGGCGCGGCGCATCGTCTCGGCGACGTGGTCGACCGGCCCGGTACCCGTGGGCACCTGGCGTTGCTCGGCGGTGAAGTCGGCCGGCGTCAGGGTGGTATTCGGGGTGAAGGGGTCGATCGCGACACCGGCCCGAGGGGTGAAGAAGGTGTACGGCTTGCGGTACTTGCCGATGGTCACCCCGATGACCTGGGTGGCACCTGCCGTGGTGAGCAGGTTCCTCGCCCAGTCCAGGCTCATGCCGTCGGTGGTGAAGTCGTCGAAGACGACGACCGTCTTCCCCTTCGCCAGGGCGCTCCGGTGCGCGGGGTTGAGGTGCACGGTGTTCGCCTGGGTCGCGATGGTGACCTCGCCGTGGCGGCCGTTGGCACGGGCCCTGCTGGTGTCGGTCGCCCGGGTGGCCCGGACCAGCAGGTCGTCCTTGTAGGACGAGCCGGTCATGACCTTGGCGACCTCGATGAAGTCCGAGAGCTGGTGGTTGACCGCACCCGGCGTGCTGCTCGGGTACACGCAGAACCAGGAGCGGGCAGGAAGCAGCCCCTCCAGGTAGGCGGCGCTGAGCACGTGCAGCATCAGGATGTCGCGGGCGCTCCTGTTGCCGGCCGTCACGTCCTTGTCGTAGGTGAAGATGTCCAGCAGGGTGAAGGAGCTCGGGTTGGTGCCCTCGAAGCGCACCTCCGGCGGGAACAGCGAGCGCACCTTGTAGTTCCGCGATGCGTCGTCCATGGCGAAGAACCACTGCGGTTCGTGGAGCAGGTGCCGGTCCAGGACCCAGTAGAGGTGGGCGGGGTCCTGCGCCGTCAGGGCGACCTGCCTGAGGGTGCCGGGGGCCCAGCGGGCCCGGATGAATGCGACGCCGGCGTTGACGCCGGTCCGCCAGTCGAGTTCGCTCGCGCCGACCAGGGCGAGCTGGGTGGTGGCGAGGCCGAGCCGCTGGGCGGCCTCGGTGAGCCACAGGTGGCTGCCGCGGTTCTTCTGCTCGGGGATGTCGCGCTGGGACAGGTGCAGGGCCGGCTCGGGGAGCCCGGCCGAGGCGCAGTGCCGCACGTCGAACGGGTCGGTCGTCAGGAGGACCCAGCCGACGCCGCGGCTGCTCAGGAGGTGGAGTACCTGTGCCATGCCGGGATGGGGGGTCACGGTGCCGCTCTGGAAGACCGTCTTGTAGTCGAAGACCACTGCCTGTATTGCGTTCGCCATGGCACCCGCCCGCCCTGCCCCACCGTGGTGGGGCGCTTCGTCCTGCTTGGTGACCTCATGATCTCGCACCGTGCGGACACCTGGGGGGTGCTTGGGGCGCAGGGTCTGCTTCGGCCACGGTCACCTCCTCGCCTCGGCCCGCTCGACCTGGTGCCGGCCCCGTGCATCCCGTCGACCCGGCGGCCCCGGCCGGACCCGCGTACCGGCCCGCCGCCGAACTCGCCTACACCGCGTGCACCGGCGGCCGTCTCCGACGGCTGCGCGCGTTCGTCGAACTCCACCGGCCGAGCACGGGCACCGAGCAGGCCGCCCAGCAACTGGCCGCCTGCGCCCGGCTCTGGCAGCAGCCCGGCCAGGGCGGCAACGGACGGGCATGGGAGCGGCGCTGGCGAACCTTCCCCACCGTGCTGGTCGTCCTCACCGGCACCCAGGCCGCCTCGGTCACCACGGCAGTGGAGGACCTGCTGCTGGCCGCCGAGGAGAACCCCGCCACCACCGAGCTGCTCGCCGCCCGCCTCGAAGACCTCACCCAGCACGGACCCGCCGCCCCCGTCTGGCACCCACTCTCGGGCGAAGGCCGGCCGCCGGCCGGCTGGACGGGACTGTAGAACGGCCGGGGGTTCCTCAAGAGCAGCGGGTGAGGCCGCCGTGGTGCCGGCCACCTCGCCCATGCCCGGGAGGAGGGGTGGTGGGTCGCCTCAATGCCTTGTGGACAACGGAGTTGTGGCCGGGTGGAGCTATCCGTGGGTTAGACTGGCAGGTGCCGGTGCGCCAGTGGTGCGTCGGCCGCGTACCGCTCCGGTTATACGGAACTGCACCTCGCAGGGTTGGACCTGGGAAGTGAAGAGCGGCTGGCACCTTCGGGACCGACCAGTGGCTCACCTAGTTTCGTGGAACGCCGGTCGGCATGGCGACGTATCGGACCGTGAGCCGGTGGGGAGCCGTGACGACGCCCGCCGCCCTCGTGACGGCGCGCAGTGGAGTCCCTGGCCCGATGCCGGGGACGGCAGGGTTCAACCTGCGGCGCGCCAGTCCCCGAAGGGCGTTTTTCATGAGCCTCGATGCGTTCGAGAACGACAGTCTTCCCCCACTACTGCGGCGCCCCGACGAGGTGCCGGACCCGGCGCCCGTCACGCAGTTGCGCGGCTTCCGCAAGGACCTGTTGGACAACCCGGCGAACTCGCTGGACGAGGACGCGGCCACCGTGGTCACCGGCGGTGCCGTGAACCCCGTGCTGCTGCGCAAGCTGGTCGAGGCAGTCGGCGAGACCGCTGACACCGGCCTGCTGATGGCCAAGCCGGTCGTCGGCGGCACCCTGTACGCCATCCCGCCGCACCGGCGGTTCACCGACCTGGACGTGCTGCCCGACTTCCTCAACCAGCGGTGGGTGCACAAGCTGCACACCGCGATGGACGACAAGCAGGAGAACAACGCCCCGGTCATCTACAAGACCTTCATCGACAAGGCGACCGGGCAGCCGAGGGCGCTCTTCGTGGTTCGGGTGGCGGACCGTCAGGCCCTGGCCGACGCGATCACCGAGAGCATGCGCCAGACGTACGGGGCCCAGAGCCAGCGAAACGTCTACACCGAGAGCGTGCTGCAGCACGGCATCAAGGAGCCGATGACGCTGTTCCTGGTCCGGGTCATCTACGACGACGGCGTCGAGGAGACCTACACCGTCGCCGGCGACGGCAACAGCCGGCTCGTCAGCATGTGGCTGGCGCGCACCGGCGGCAACATCGACGAGGCGGCGGCGGCGTGCGTCGCCGCCGTGATCGGCCCGGTGGACCGCTCCGGCCCGCGCCGGCCGGCCGACCAGCGCTCGGCCCGCGCAAAGGTGACCGAGATGGCCGCCCGCGTACGCCGCGGCCTGGCCGAGAAGGTCCTCACTGAGGCGACCCGCCGCGAGGGCCACACCCTGACCTTCCCGGCCATCGTGGTGGTCGGCGCCGTGACGGAGGACGGCACCCCGCTGCCCGACCTGGTCGCCGCCCGCGACGACCTAGTGGCCAACCTGCACGTCCACGTCACACCGTGGGACGAGGGCGCGCAGTACACCCAGGGCATGCAGCGCGTCTACCGGCACGCCCTGCGCGAGCACCTGGTCGACGCCGACACGTACAAGGTGCTGCTCGGCGAGGTCGGCCCGAACACGATGCACAAGCTCCTCGGCCTGCCGCCGCACCGCCTGTGGTCGGTGGCCCTGCACCAGCAGTACATGCTCGCCGGGCACGCTGAGAGGATGAACCGGCTCCTCAAGCAGGAGTTCGGCATCGGCAGGGCCGACCGCCAGAAGGTGAGCGAGCGGATCGCGTCGATGGCGCTGTCCGCCTACCGCAGCTCCCTGGCCATCGACCAGTACGCCCGCGCCCTCGGCAACGGCGGCACCATCACCGACACGGTGTGGAAGCGCAACTGGACGCTGACCCGCGGCACCGACGCCCTGAAGGTCCTCGACGACATCCTCGAGCGGGCGCTGCTGGACGAGACCAACGCGGTGGCCGAGTTGACCGTGCTCGGCGGCACCGCCGCGATCGTCTCCGGCTTCATCACCCGCGACCGCGGCTCCAAGCTCGCCGCAGCCCGTGAGGTGCGCACCGCGCCGCTGCGGCACACCCCCAACGCCCTGCTTGCGTTGCTGGCCGGCACCCAGGGCGGGCTGCGGATGCTCCACTCCATCGCCTACGCACACGTCGCGGCCGACCCCAGCATCCTGCCCAAGCAGTTCCACACCGCCGCGCGAGAGATCGACGGTGCGGTGGTCCGGGATGGCGAGCCGGTCGTCGACAAGGCCGGCGCGGTGGTCTCCATCGACTACGAGTGGGACCTGGTCTACGCCGCCAGCCCGGTGGACGCCGAGGCGTCGATCGCTGAGCTCAAGAAGAAGCTCGACGGCAAGACCGGGAGCGGAAGCACCACGGAGACCGAGGACGCACGGCAGCGCCGCATCCTGCAGAACTCGATCAAGGCCGCCAGCCGGGCCGCGTTCACGCTCGCCAAGATGACCCAGACCAACGCCCGTGGCCGTGAGGTGTTCGGCCTCGTCACCAGTGTGGACGCCCTGCGGGTTCAGCTGGGCAGCATCACCGAGACCCTCATCAAGTATGGCCCCGTGGCCGACGTGATGCCGGACCCGGAGGACGAGGTCGAGTACGAGGACGAATACGAGGATGGTGACGACGCGTGAGGCCGGTGCCGATCCCCCGTCAGATCCGCCGTCGGCTCGCCCCGGCCGTCCGCACCCTGGCACCGCTCCTGGACATCAGGGCCCTCGCCCGCGCCCACGACCCGGCCTCCGGCCTGGTCTGCCGGGCGACCGTCGACGCCGCCCGGAGCGAGATCACCGCACCGCACGCGGTGTACGCGGCCTGGGACGCCCGGGGCTGGTGCCGCTAAGTTGGCAGCGTGTACCGCCAGCAGGCGACCGCCGTCGGCGACCGTCTCGCTGAACACCACCGGCACCCGCGGCACGGGCCAGCCCGCCTCAGCGGCTGGGTCCTGCTGACCGTCCTGCCGATGCGCGCGGATGCCCCGCGGGAGGCCGCCCTCGCCGCCGAGGGATGGGCGGCGAGCATGCTCGTCCCGCTCGACGGCGGCACCCATCCGGCAATCGACCTGATGCTCCCGCCCGATGCCATAGCTGCGGCGCTCCTCACCACGAAGGCTGTCTGAAGCCGACAACTGACAGCCCGTCGTATCAGAGCGGCGGGCCGATTATCAGCTCCGGCTCGGCCCACCACGTCCCGCTGACGAACGGTCAGCGGGACGTGCGGCCTTGGGGCCAAGGATGTGTCCGAGCTGATGGAGGAGATGCACGGCGTGCAGCTCTCCCCCGCCGTTCGTCACGCCAAGTTCAGCGCCACTGGTAGGCGGCACCGGTCATCGCGGGGAGCAGCAGCGGTTCGATGGTGGTGCCGGGTTGGGTGGTCTGGTCGAGGACCGGGCCGATGGCCGGGTAGAGGTGGAGGCCCGCCGCTGTGGCGAGCGGCAGCCAGACCACCGGTGCCCGCTCGGGGTCGTCCTGCTCGGTCGCGGCGACGGCCTGGCGGAGGTCGTCGGGCAGGTGGGCGGTGAAGACCAGGTGCCGACGGCGGAAGAGTCTGCTGTCCCGGCCGCTCGGTCTCCTGGTCCTGGGCAAAGCGGAGCACCGGCGGTACGGGGAGCGCGTCCGGGTCGAGGCCGAGCTCCTCTAGGAGCTCCCGGCGCAGCGCGGTCAGCGGGTCCTCTCCCTCCTCGACCAGGCCGCCTGGCAGCGAGTGCTGGACCCCGGCCGGTCGCGACGGATCAGGGCCAGGTGGCCGTCGTGGAGCAGGGCGGCGCACACCCGCACGAGCACCGCGGCTGTCACCGCAGGGCCTGGTCGGCGACGTGGTCGGCATCGGCGGGCAGTTCGGGCAGCGGCCAGGACGCATCGGGTGCCCAGGTCGGCCAGCCGTCGGCGAACGGGCCGCTCACGTTGTCGAGCATGGTGATCGCCCACCCCTGGGCCCGTACCACCTGACGGTGCAGGTAGTCGTCGATCACGCCCAGGCGCCGCAACTGCGCGTACTCGGAGCGGTCCTTCCAGTGGTGGCCGGACAGGTCGAGGCTGACGGCCAGGTCCAGGCAGAGGTCCAGGGTGTCGATGCCGACCCCCGGCCGGCGGAGATACGGCTTCTCGAAGTTCACGTACCAGCGCAGCGGCTCGCCGAAGGCGTCCTGGAAGCAGTGCACGGAGAACCACTCCCCTGCCAGGAAGTGCGACAGCAGGGTGGTTCCGGTCCAGCGGTAGCGGTCCAGGGTCCAGGTCTGGGACGCCAGTTCCGTCAGCATCCGCTCGCGCGCGGACTGGTCGCCGGTGCGGGTGGAGGTGATCCAGGTTATCGGGGCGAGGCTCTCGATCCCCGGCCAGTAGGCCAGGGTGAGCACGTGGCCGGTGTCGGCGACCACCCGCTGCGGCATCGCGGTCCACACCTGCCCGGCGTGAACATCGCGGCGCACCACCGTGGAGCCGGGGGTGAACAGGTCGGTGTCAGTCACCACCGGAACCTGCCCGGCCCCAGGGGCGGGAAGTCCACCCGAAGGTGGGATGGAACGGCCCGGGCCGGGAGGCCGGGACGGCTGCTCCCGGACCGGATCAGCGGCGGTTTCCCAGAGCGGCCGTGCGCAGCTGGGCGAGGATCGGCAGGACCTGCTCGGGGTCGCCGTCGAAGGCCAGGATGGCGCTGATGACAACGTGGGTCAGTTCAGGTTGAAGTCGTCGGGGTCGAAGGTGAAGTCGTCCGCGGTGAAGCCGCCGTAGGAGCCGCCGTTGAAGTAGTCGGCGAGGGCTTCGCCGATCACGTGGCGCACGTCCTCCTCGTTCTCGGCGCGGGCCAGGGCGGCGGCCTGCTCGCCCGTGAGGTTGAGGTGGATGTCGCGGGCCCGGACCGCGTCGGAGCCCTGGATCTCGAACGTCATCGTGCGTCCGACTCGGGCATTGATGCCGGAGATCGTGCCGCGCTGCGCCAGCTGACGGGCCCTGCGTTCCCGGCCGCGCTCGGTGGTCTGCACCTCCAGTGCCTCGCGGCGCAGCTGCTGCTCGTGCTTGGTGGGGTGGCGGGTGCCGTCGATCCAGCGCTGCACGGTGCGCGGCGCGACGCTGTACGCGGCGGCCATGGCCTTGGTGCTGCCGCCGTACTTGCGGTCCCGTACGTGTCCGGCCTGGGTGGTGGACTGCACCGGGGCGGTGCGGGAGGGGAACAGCGCTTCGCGCACCCGCCCGAACATCCCCCGGGTCCCGGAGCCGGCCATCAGTTCCCGCCTTCCTCATCGTGGCCGGTGCCGGCCGGCTCCTGGTCGACCGGGGTGCCGTCGGTGGCGTACTGGTGGGTCAGCTTGGAGGGGTGCTCACGGCGGCCCATCGCCTCGAGCACCGCCTGCAGCGGGATCGAGGACTCGTGCTTGTGGCTGCCCGGGGCGATGCCCAGGCGCAGCGCTCCAGGGACGGGGGTGCCGTCGTCCTTGACCGGCAGGAGCTCCAGCGGGTTGGGGGCGTCGGCGGCGTAGAGGTAGGAGTCGACGTTGACCGCGAACGGGGCCCGGCCGGTCAGCTGGAAGGTCTTGCGCAGGCGGCGGTGGGCGGCGATCCGGGCGGCGGCGATGATGTGGAAGCGGATCTCGGGCCGGTAGGACCAGGTGGCGGCGACCTTCGTCTGCCACGTCTGGTCGTCCAGGTGGCGGGCGGAGTCGGCCCACTTGCCGATGCCACCCTTATAGATGGACTTGTACAGCCCGGCGAGGACCAGGGCGTCCGCGCGGACCGGGTCGATGCCGACGTCCTTGTGCACGGCGTAGGCGGCGAGGAACTCGGTCGCGCTCTGGCCGTCGGTCAGGCCGAGATCGGCGTAGGTCCGCTTGTACCCGGCCCGGATCCGACCGGTCCACTCCTTGAGCGGCGGCACGGTGTGGGTGGACAGGTAGGCGTCGGTGATAGTGGCCGGGTCGAAGCCGTAAGTGGTGGCCATGTAGGCGACGGTGGGGGTGGCGTACCAGCTTGGCCCGGCCGGGGGCCGGCCGTGGAAGGTCGCCGGGTGAGGCAGCAGTTCGTCCACGGGTGTGGTGGTGAAGTCGCACCACCACAGGCCGGCGGTCTTGCCGCCGCCCCAGTCCGGGTTCCGCGTCGGCTCCAGCGGGCCCGACGGCAAGCGCAGGGAGTCGGTGACGGACAGGTAGGACGCGCAGACGTCGACCGCGACCGCGAAGGCACGGCCGGTCTCCTGGGGGGTGAGCTCGCGGGCCCACCACTTGTAGTCCTCCTCCTCGCACACCGTCCCGCCCTCGGAGAGCAGCTCGCGCGTGAGGTGGTGGCGGGCCCCGGCCGCCGGCGGCACGCACAGGTCGCCCTTGGGGAGGGCGCCCTCCCGCAGGTGGGAGGACCACTCCCCCGTCGCCGCGTCCTTGACCCACTCCTCGCGCGGACGGACCGCGTCCAGGAGCAGCATCGCGGTGGTGGCGGTCGTCGCGCCGGGGGCTGCGCCGAGGTCGGTGGTGAAGGCCCGGAAGCGGCGGGCGAAGGTGAGCCCGTCCTTGGTGCCGTCGGGGGCGGTGGCGAGCGGGACAGCGAGGGTGCTGGTGGCCTGCTGGCGGGCGTCGCCTTGGCCGAGCCACGGTGCGACGGTGATGCGCACCGAGGTCTTCTGGCCACCGGCCGATCCCTTACGGCGAAAGACGTGGAACGTGGGTCCGATCGCGTCGCTGATCTCCATCCCGACGCCAGCGGCGGCCTTCGCCAGCTTCACCTGGAGCGCGGCCAAGGCCTTCTCCGTCGCGGGCAGGGTGGCGGGCAGGCCGAGCTGCTTGAGTGCGGCGGCGGTCAGGCAGACCGTGCCGTCGCCGCCCCGGCCGGAGGGGTGGGCCCGCTCGACGCGCAACGGCAGCCCAGTGCCCAGCCAAGCGAACCAGTCGCCCAGCTTCGGCCCGGCCGGCGCCGGGACCTGCGGGACGTCCAGCAGCCAAGTGCCGTCCTCGGCGACGTCGAGGGCGACCACCGGCCACCACCTGGCGGCAGCAGCCGCAGCGGGCGTTGAGGGCCGCGTCGTGGCGGAACGAGCCGGGGTACGGGCCGCGGCCGGGCGCTGGCCTCCCCGGGCTGCCGGAGCCAGGGACGCGGCGGGCACGGGCCAAGACGGCGCAGCGGCGGAGGGCTGGAGCGGCTCGGCGGTGACCGGAGCCGGGGCAGCCGCAACGGGCGCGGAAGGGGCGGGCGGGGTGCTCGGCACCGGCTGGACGACCGGTGCGGGGGTGGGCTGCGGCGCGGTGGCCACGGGCGCTTGGGCGGCGGGGCGGCACAGGCCGCCGAGGTGCATCGGGCGGCCCTGGGCGCGGTAGACCGAGGGGCGCCCGCACTGCACGCAGGGCGCTGGCTCGAACAGCACCAGCGAGCCGTCCGGGTTCTGATCCAGCGTCACCTGCTGCTGCGGTGTCGGGTCGGCGGTGGCCTGCGGCGCGGGAGCGGCCGGGGCCTGTACCGGGGCGGCTGGCTGCTCGGGGGCGGGGAAGCGTGCGGCCAGGCCGTCGAGGAGCCGGGCGTAGGCCGGGGTGATGTCCGACCCCGGAACGGCGCTGCCGTCCTCCCAGCCCCGCACCAGGGCCGAGTCCACCCGCAGGGCGACCGCGATCTGAGTGGTGGTCAGTCCGGCCGCCAGGCGCAGCCGCTGCCGCTCCGCCGGGACCGGCAGGCCGGTGCGCACGGTCGAGAGCAGGGCGTCGACCGAGTTCAGCAGTTCGTCGGACATCGGGCGTCGCTCCTCAGCGTCCGTTGGAACGGGTCGCATCGAGCCGGGGGTCACCGAACAGGGCGTCGAAGACCGGCTCGGTGACGCAGGCGATCAGGCCCAGCCCGTCGGGGCGCAGGGTGTAGCCCGCGGTACGCCCGAGGTCGGCCACCGCGATCGGGACCTGCGGGCGGTAGTAGAAGATCAGCTCCCGGCCCGCGAACTCCGTCGGCTCCGTCGCCCACTCCGCCGGGATGTACGGCAGGGTGAACTCGGGCAGGCCGGCCACCTCGGTCTCGGTGGCCAGGTGGAGCGTGCCGTCGTCGGTGGTGCGGAAGGCGACGACCAGGTCGACGCCGCCGCTGCGCCGGTCGCGAGGAAGGCCGTGGCCCTCCAAGACCCGGCCCAGCTGCGAGGGGGACATGCCGGCCGCGTCGCCCAGGGCACGGCGGTTGGAGTAGCCGCCGGTGGCGTCCGCACGGGACAACACCAACTCCTTCACCACCGTCAGGTGCCGGGAGATCCCGCCGATCCGCTCGACCAGACCGGTGAGCTCCTCGAACGTCGACGCCTGCGGCGGCTCCACCGGCTGCTCCCGCAGGGCCGCCAGCAGCGCCCGGCCCAAGTCATCGGGCACGTCGACCCGTTCACCCCCGAAGCTGATCCTCACCACGGAACCCCCAAAAAGTAGACCCTACCCAAATGCTACACCTGTCTGCTGTGGGTGGCGCAGAAGGAAGGGACGCGCGGCAGTGCGGTGCCGCCTGGTGGGACCGGCGGTCAGCACGGACCGCCCGATCCCGGACCGCCGGCTTCCTGAGCGGTTCAGTTCGCACTGTTGTAGGCGGCGGCCCAACCGGCCGCGGTGCGGTCGCCTCGGGTGAAGACGGCGGCGCCGGTGCGTCCCGCCGACGGGTCGTCGGGCCGCGGGGACGGGTAGAGGGCTTCGACGAGCCCGTCGGTGGTGGTGTGCCGGGCGGTGGCGGCGCCGCTCCAGGTGATCACGGTGGCCGACCGCGGCGCGCGGATGTGCGCCCGGTCCGGGTGCAGGGTGATGGCCGTGCCTGTGGCGCGGGTGTTGAGAAGGGTGCGGTAGTCGGCCGGGGGGAGGCGGCAGGCGCTGGGCGGTGTGGTGCCGGGCCAGTCCGGGGAGTCGATGCCGCGAGCGCGGGCCGCCTGCCACATGCCGGGGACCAGGTTGTGGGTGTGGGCGGGGGTGGCCATCTGTTCGCACATCCACAGCAACCGGCCGGCGCCACGCGTGGGGGCGAGAGTACGCCAGCGGATGCGGCTGGCGAGGTCGGCGGCGGTGACGGCGATCCAGGGGTGGACGGTGGCGAGGGGGCCTTGGGCGCCGAGCCAGGCGAGGTAGCGCTGGGCGTCGTCGAGAACGGGGACCATGGAGTCGGCGGGGATACCGCGGATGTAGGCGGGCCGGCCGCGGAAGGCCCGGGGCGCACGGGCGACCAGCAGCAGGACGGCGCGGGCCAGGTCGCCCGCGACCGGCTGCCACTCCTCTTCCTCCTCTTCCTGCTCCTGGCCGTCGGAGCCGGTGGCGCCGGGCCGGCCGAGGGTGCGCAGGACGGTGTAGAGCTCCGCTTTGGCGCGGTCGGTGAAGGGGGCCTGTTCGAGGGTGGGCAGGCGCGTGGCGAGGGTGGTGATGAGGGTGTCTTCGGCGGTGTCCGGGTCGGTGGGAACGGGCAGGTAGGTGGCGGCTTCGGCGAGGGCGGAGGCGAGGTCGGCGTCGACCATGAAGCGGCTGGTGAGGCGGCCGAGTTCGGTGGCCTCCAGGCGATCGTCGCCGTCGGGGCCGGGGGTACGGGTGAGGTAGGCGGTGTCGGTGAGGAAGTCGGTGGCGTCGTGGAGGGGGTCGAAGGGGTGGTGGCCCTGGTGGAAGGCGAAGGTGCTCTTCCACCAGGTCTCGGCCTGGGTGAGGGTGGCGATGCGCAGTTGGACGGCTTCGGCGAGGAGGTGGTCGGGCAGGCGGTCGCGGATGCGGGAGGTGACGGTGTATCCGGCGGCCAGGCGGGCCTGCCATTGGTGGCGCTCGCCGGGAGCGGTGAGCAGGTAGGCGTGGCCTTCACGCTCGCCCGCGCCGATGCGCCCCGCGCGGCCGAACATCTGCTGGACCATGGACACTTCGATGCGGCTCATGCCGATCTGGGTGTCGCGGACGATGACGGCGCGAGCGGGCAGGTTGACTCCGGCGGCAACCGTGGAGGTGGCGACGAGGATGTCGGCCTGGCGGGTGCGGAAGGCGTGCTCGGCGTCGCGTTTGTGGGGCCAGTCGCGGTAGTGCAGGCGCACCCCGGCCTTGGTGCACAGGCGCTCCACGAGGTCGCTGTCGTCGGCGTCGGCGCCGGTGGTGTCGACACCGCGGTCCTGGGCCAGGGCGAGGGCGGTGGTGCGCACCGAGCGTTTGCTGCCGCAGAACACCAGGACGCTGCCACCGTCCTGGGTGTGGTGGCGGGCGAGGTCGACGGTGCGGCGGGTGCGGGTGTTGTTGCGGGTGGTCCAGTCGGCGGCGTCCGCGTCCGGTGGCATGGCGGGCAGCTGCCAGGTCAGGCGGGTGGGGCGCCAGGGTGAGCGGATGAGGCGGGCGCCGAGCCAGGCGGCGACCTGGTCGGCGTTGGCGACGGTGGCGGACAGGCCGATGATCCGCACCCGTGCCGCGTCCTCGCGCACCCGCGCCAGGAGCGCTTCGAGGACGGGGCCGCGGACCGGGTCGCCGAGGAGGTGGATCTCGTCCACGACCAGGCACCCGACCTCGGCGAGGGCGGTGCGCAGGGAGCCGGCGCGGCAGATCGCCTCGAACTTCTCGGTCGTGGCGACCCACAGGTCCGCGTCCCGGATGAGGTCGTTGTCGACGGCGGCCTCGCCGGTCAGGCGCACCACCCGCAGGCCGGCTTTGCGCCAGGTGGCGAGGTCGCGGTCGAGTTCGTCGGTGAGGGAGCGTTGGGGTACGAGCCAGGCGGCTTTGCGGCCGCCTCGGTGGGCGGTGAGGGCGGCGACCATGCCGATGGCGGTCTTGCCGGCGCCGGTGGGGGCGACCACCACCACGTGCTCGTCGCCGTCGATGACGGCGGGGACGGTGGCGGCCTGGACCGGGTTGAACGACGGGTGCGGCAACAGGCCCTTCCAGTCGGCCGGGGCAAGGTCCTCGACGGGGGTGAACGCCTCGGTGCCGGTGTCGGGGAGTCCATCCAGGGCGTCCCACTGGGCAGCGAAGGCGTCGCGCGCCGCGTACGCCGCCGGCCCGGTGACAGGTGAGTGGCCGCCGCCCGGCCAGGCCGCCAGCTCTACCGGCGCGCCGAGGTCGGACAGGGTGGTCACCACCTCGTCCTCCGCCCAGTGAGCGGCGGTGCGCACCCGGGCGCCGAAACCGCTCAGGGCGGCGCGCAGTTCGTCGAACCGCTCCCCCGCCGGGACGATGACCCGTACGTCGTCGGCGGCGCGCAGTGCCTGCTCGGGCGGGGCCCAGGAGGGGTTGGTGATCTTGCCCCACCACAGGGCGCGGGTCTCCTTCTCCGCGGGCAGCGGCAGGTCCTCGGGCCACGCCGGAGCCGCCGGTCCCGCAGGTGGGGAGGAGTACGCGGTGGGGGCGGGCTCGCGGGCCGGGCGGGGCAGGCGGACCGGTGTGATGGTGACGCCCGGGCCGGTCGGGCACGGGCCGGAGTCGAGGCCGGCCAGCAGCCGGGCCGCGGTACGAACCGGCACTGTGGGGGCGGCGGTGCGCCCGCGCCGCCTCGGGGCGGGCGCGGCGGGCTCAGCCTGCACAGTGCCGGTGGGGCGCAGGAGCTTGTCGTAGGTCTTCACGCCGAGGTCGGCGAGGGTGAAGGTGCGCGGGCAGGCCGGGCAGACCAAGGCGACGTAGCGGTACTGACGTCCGCCCGACTCGTACGGGCGGCGCAGCGAGTGCAGCACCGCCCCGCAGTCGGGGCACGCGCGGGGCAGCTGCTCCTGGTAGCTCCAGCCTGGTTCGGTGAACCGCGCCAACAGGCCCTCCTGCGGCAGGACACTCCCCCACCTGGCATGGATGAGCTGCGGGACCGTCAGATCACTGCCCTGGGCGTCTGTTTCGTGCACGGCGCTCACTCTGACAGCACGGGCGACGCCCCGACCAGAGGCACTGCCCTGCAGGAGGCCAAGGGCAAGTGCCGTCTCCCCCGGGAGTACGGGTGGAACGGGTGCGGCGAGCGGCGCGGGGGTGGTCAGTGAGATGGACGCGGTGGGTTCGGTCATGACGCGTCGTCCCGGCCCGCCGGGGTGGGGATGTGGGTGCGGATGTGCCGGTAGTGGGTGAAGGCGTCGAAGGGCTCCCACTGGGTGAGGGCGATGTCGGCCGCGCGGCTGTGGGCGTGGGCGGGGCAGCGCTGGCCGCGCCAGCGCAGTTGCTCGCTGGTGTGTAGGTGGGTGAGGTCGTAGACGGCCATCTCAGCGGGGAGCAGGTGGTCGGCGAGGTGACGGCGTCCGCCGGTTGCGGGCGGGTCGGTGGGCATGAGCATCCAGCGGCCTGGCAGGTGCTCGTCGGCGACGGGGTTGCGGCAGCGGGTTCGGCGCAGGGTCTGGGCGACGCAGCGGATCGCGGGCAGCGGGCGCGGGGCGAGGTAGCGGATGTGGAGCAGCTGGACGACCGGCAGCCGCATGACCTCCGTGGGCGTCTCGGCGGCGGCCGAGGGGGTGATGGGCGCGGGGCGGGGCTGGAAGCCGGCATGGTCGATGAGGTGACGGGTCCTCAGGGCGAGGGTGCGGCGCAGCTGCTGAAGTTCCGGGGCCGGGGCCGGGGTGTGGGTGGTTGCGGGGCACAGGGCGCGGTGGGTGATGCGGCACCAGGCGGTGTTCGGCGCGCCGGTGTGGGCGATGCCGCCGGCGAGGTGCCATCGGTGGATGCCCGGGACGTGGCGGGTGGGCAGCTCGTGGGGATGGAGGGGGATGGGGGTGCCGTCGGCGCGGTGGCACCATTCGATGGCGTTGCCGCAGAAGTGGCAGGTCGCCATGCGGGCCGAGCGCAGGAGCCTGGTGGGGCTGGAGGGGTCGATGCGCAGGGCCCGGGTGGTCTTGGGGCCCTTGCGGCTGCCGTCCCAGTTGTGGCCCGGCGGGCAGGAGTTGGGTGCCATGCGGGCGACAGTGGACGGTGTGAGCCATGAGATGGGGTCAGGCCGAGTCGTGGTTCGCCCGGTCGGCCGTATCGGCGCCGTCCGGGCCGCCTCTTCGGAATGGGGGTTCGATTCCTGGTTCCCGTTCGGGTGATGCCGACGGGCGCGGTGCTCAGGCTCCGGCGGGTGGGGTGTGGCCGTTGCAGAGGGCCTCGGTGAGGCTGGCGAAAGGCACGCCCAGAGCGTGGGCCAGGGCGTGCCAGGTGGCGAGGGTGCCGATGGTGCGGCCCTGCTCGATCTCGATGAGGGTGCGGCGGGAAAGGCCGCTGCGTTCGGCGAGTTGGTCGTAGGACCAGCCGTGCTCCGCCCGCAGCCGTGCCAGCTCGAGGCGTAGCGCGGCGAGGTCGGGGTCGGGCGGCGGGGTGATCACTGTGCTATCGCACGGTGCAGACCCCTGCCCTGTCAGTGCAGACCTCTGCCCTATTTTCGTCCTCTTTGCGGCCCGGCGGGCAGTGCAGGGGTCTGCACTAGGGTGTCCGCCGCCCGGACCGGGGCCCGGCTCGGCCGTCTTCGGTGGTGCCGGCGCGAGTGACGGGAAGGACCGGGATGCACGGCGGCGCGCTGGTGCCAGGTGGGGTGTGGTCGGTAGTGATCGACCCGGGCCTGCGCTCGGTGCGCTGCACCGCCATCTCCTGTCCCGGCCCCGGGCCCGTCGGGCCCGGCAGTGTGCTGCGGGAGGTGGCAGTGCGTCATCTCGGCTCCCACGCAGGCCCGGAGAGACTGCCCGGGCACCTGCGCACGTGCGCGTGCGGGCAGAGCGGGTGCCGCTGGCACGGGCGCCACCGCGGCTGCGACGGCGAAGTGCTCCTCGTCCTCTTCCACCGCCACGGAGCCCGCACCTGGCTGCTGGCCGACATGTGCGCAGGATGCGCCCGCGCCGTCCCCGGCGCGGCCCCGGTCGACCTCCCCGAGCACCCCGCACCGCAGCCTCTCCCGGAAGGCCGCAGCAAGGTGCGCCGCCGGGGCGGAGGCGAAGCCCGATCCAGCGAAGTCCGCCGCCACGCCGTCAAAGCCGCCCTCGGCTACACCGCCGCCAGCCTCCCCGAACACATCAGCGGCGAAGCCCGGCTGCTCGCCGTGCTCTGCGTCCTACGCATCCGGCCCGGCGGACACATCCCCGTACCCACCGGCTGGCTCCGCTCCCTTCAGCTCCCCTCCCCCGAGAACGCACTAACCGAACTCCTCACCTGCGACAGCGGATTCACCACCGCTGAGAACCACAAACAGGTCGTCGTCGCGACCGAACTCGCATCCTCCTGGCGGCCCCGCGCCGGCCACCGCGCCCAAGCGCTCACCACTGATCCCGCCCTGCGCGGCCACTCCCCCGCAGCGCGGCTGGCCGCCCTGACCATCGCCGCCTGGTGCGAGCCGGGAGAAGCCCGCTGCCGCATCGACCCCGAAAGTACAGCGCGCAGCTGCGGTCAAAGCACCGAAGACCTGCTCCACACACTGACGGCCATGCACGCCTCGAGATGGCTGCGGCACTTCGAGCAGGAACCGTGCGGACTGCTGCGCTGCGCCCCAAACCAGCCCCGGCTCCTATGAGAACCAGCCTCGACTTGGGCAGTTCGGCGGCACATGTGCGGGTTGTCGGGCCCGACCCTCAGCCCCGCGCAGCGCTTTCTTCGCTCGGCGCTGGGGGCGTGGTCCCGGAGGAAGTCCACGGACGGAGTGTGGGGGGGCAGGACACCCGTGATGGGCCGTCAGATCAGCGTTGAGAATGCCGCAATAGCCTACGCCAGCCTCTCCATGAAAAGCGAAGTTCATCCAAACGATGGGTGCAGCATCTCCCATGGCACGAAAATGCGCTGCTATGAGCGAAGCAGCGCGTACCCCAACATGGGACCAGCGGTCGACTGGTATGCCCGTTCTCCCAGGAATGCGGGACACCTGGATCGCCGCGCTCCATGAGCTTGTCACGGCACTGGATGCCGACAAGGTTCTGCCCGATGTCAGCGCAGTCGCATCATCGCAGGGCAATAGCCTTGAGCGTCTGGATCAGCATCAACTTCAGCGGTTCGTTCGTGCCGGACTTCTGTCACGGAAGGGCTCGCAGTTACTGCCTACCTCGGCAGCTCTTGCATGGCATCGAGCTGACGACCCGGGGCTTCTCGTCCAACTTCTGCACCATCACACCCGCTTCGTCGGTGAACTGATGGAAGCCCTCGCACACGCTCCTCGGACGCTTGAGCAGTTGCGCGTCCTGGCGCGCGAGGAGTTCGACCTGCTGTGGGAAACCACCAGCCCGGTACACAACCGGACGACATGGCTCGTGGTCACCGGGATGGTCGACCACCACACGGGCCAGTTCCACCTGACCGAGGCCGGGCAGCGACTCCTGCCGACTCTGGTACTGGGCAAGCCCACGCGAGAGGGCCACGAAGTCGCTCAACTCCCACCTGCGGCAGGTGCCATCACGGATCTCATCGGCTCACTCGACGACAATGCCCTGGCGAGCCGCGCGGACGGCGCGAGTCTCTACGTCCCCGGCGTCACCGCGGACGGCGGCATGCTGGACGCGCTCAGGACGCTCACCGAAGCGGCTATCCCCTCCATCACGGATGCGGATTTCGCCCAGCTCGTCCAGGACTCCTTCCCCAACGCACGCAGCGCCAGTACCGGGCGCACCGCGAAGGACACGTTGAAAGCGCTGGGCCTGCTCCAACGGACGTCGTCCACGACCTGGACCGCCACGCTGGCCGCCCGTGCCTGGGTGGAGTCCGGCGAGCCAGTGGACTTGGCCCGGATCGCGCACAGTTCGATCGGCTTCTTCGGTGAGCTGCTCAGTGAGATTGACACCGCCGGCCAAGCCACGTCCGGTGCTCTGGCGGAGCGCAGCAGCCTCTACCTCGCCAGCCGCGGGAAGCCGCTGTCGCGGACAGCTGTCACCATCCGCCTCAACCTCATGGAGGCGTGTGGCCTGGTCGCACGCCCCTCGCACACCGTCTTCCGCCTGACCGCCCTGGGCCGTGCGTTCGAGCACTCCTTGCCCCGCCAGTCCGCAGGTAGGACGCCGGCCCTGCCGGCGAGCGCCGCCGGTACGGGCCAGCGTCCCGGTGACCTGCCAAGCAGCGCCCCACTGCCCGTTTCTGCCGGCGAAGCCATCGCCGCAGAGCTGGAAAGCGCGGCCCGTGACAGCGCGGACCCCCGGCGCTTGGAGAAGGCCACCATCGCCGCCCTGGGCTACCTGGGCATGCCCGGCCGGCACGTTGGCGGCCCGGGGGCCGCCGACGGGACGGTACGTCACGGGATCGGGGCAGCCGCGAAGGTCTTGGCCATCGAGGCCAAGACCGCCGCCGCCGGAAGGGTCACGGAGCAGTCCCTGTTCCGCCTGCCCGGTCACCGGGAAGCTCTCGGCGCTGCCGTCACTCTCCTTGTCGGGCCCGGCTTCCAGGGCACGATGCTGAAGGAGGCTGACGACGACGCGGCCATCGCCGTCATCGAAACAGGCCTGCTGGCCGAAGCCGTGCGGCGCCAGGACCACGCTCCTCTCACCCAAACGCAGTTGAGTGACCTGGTCGCCCCTGAACTGCCGTGCGCTGACCGCCGCGACGCCTTGAGCGTGCACTGGAAGGCCCTGGAAGAGCGCAGCGCACTGGAGTACGTACTCATCGAGATCCTGAACGCCGAGGCGCAGGACCCCCTGGAGGAAGGCGGCTGGCTCGACCTCACGTCGCTTCGACGTGAACTGCGGACCCGGCAGCACCACGCGGAGCCCGCTTCCATCGTGGAGGCGCTCGAGTTCCTGGCGTCCAGCCGGATCGGCGTGGTGCAGCACTCCCCCTCGCACGGATACCGCTGCATCGCCAGCGTTCTCACCGCAGGGCAACGCCTCCAAGCCCTCGGACGCCAATGGACAGCGGCCTCGGCCATTCATGGCCAGCCCCCGGCCTGAGGGGCCCTGCGGGGCCGTGGCTTGGGCCCCTGAGAAGTGCGCGCCGTGGGAGCAGTTGTGCGAGCACCACCCGGCGAAACTGGAGGGCGGGCACACCAGTCAGCGGAGGGCCGAGCGCCGGCTGGTAGGTCCGGCCAGGGCAAGGGGGCTACCGGGTGCCCTTCCTGCTCGCAGCTCCTACCCACTGATCTACGCCAGGCCACTGCTGGGGACCTGCTCCGCCTGGGCTTGGCCATAGCAGCCTGACAGACCGTGCTGGTCGCGGTCAGTGGTTCCGATGTGGCTAGGGTATGAGGTGAGCAAGCGACGTGGCACGCCTGTGGGTGATTGTCGGGCTTCTTCGGCCCGTGCCGTGGCTTCAGGCGCAGCGAACTGCGGCAGCCGTGGCGGGTGCGGTCAGGCCGGGGATCCATTCCATTCCCAGCGCTTCCAGGGCATTGATCTCCTCCCGGTTCAGTCGCGCGACGTCGTTGCGCATGCATGCGATGAACCATCCGAGATGGACGCGGTGTCGGCGGTCGATGTGGTCGGCGGGGACGTCGAGGTGGTGATGGTCCCGGCGGAATCGTCGGGCGGAGCGCAGTGCCTGGGCGAAGTCGCGTTCGCGGGTGCTGCGGGGGCGGCGCAAGCCAATGGCGAGGGGATCACCTTCGAGAAGGCCGCCGAGTTGGTCGCGCTGCCCCAGGTGGAGGGTGGGGAAGAGGTCGAATTGCTGGTCGAGCCAGCGGGTGAGGTCGTTGGCGTCGGCTTGGGCACGGGTGACGGGGGCGGCGAGGCGGTCGTTGCGTGCTGCTGTGAGGGCGCGGGCGTAGGTGCGCTGCCATTCATGGGGCCAGCGGGGGTTCCACCAGGGGTCGATCCCCTGGAGGGTGCACTGGTAGTCATCAGGCAGGGTGCCGGCGTTGTGCTTGTGCCGTTGCTCGGCGAGCCAGGCACCCAGGGGTTGGCCGCGGAAGGTGTCAGTTGGTTCGGGCAGCAAGTGACCGTTCTGACCGGCATAGGCACGGGCGAGGTGGAGGCGGTGCTCGGTGCTGGTGCTGGGGTGGGACCAGCGCATGCCGTACACGGCGAGGGCTGTGACGCGCTCGGGTTGGAGATTGCCGACCTGTTTGAGGCTGCGTTGGTGACCGATCCACCAGCCGAGGTGGAATCCGTCGTCGTCGACGTAGTCGCTGTCGACGTTGAGGTGGCCCTGCTGTTGCTGATAGCGAGCAGCGGCTTCCAGGCCGGTCAGCCACTGGTCGGGGTGGGGGTCCATGGTGCGCAGACCCAGTAGAGGGGCGATCTCCTCCGCACGTTCGGGGCGGGGAGCGGGGAGCGGGGTGTGGCAGGGGGTGGGCTTGCCGTTCTTGATGAGTCGGTGGAAGAAGTGCTCGTCGTAGGCGCGCATGGCGATCATGACTTGGTAGAGCAGGTGGTAGGGGGTGCCGAGGGTGGCGTCCTCTGGTCGCTCGCCAGGGCCGAAGAACACCGGGATGACCAGGGTGGAGCACTTGCTGATGCCTGGGGCTGGCCGCAGGGCCCGGCCGACGGCCTGGACGGTGTCGATGGTGCTGTATTTGGGGTCGGCGAACAGGACGGAGTCGGCGAGGGGAAAGTCGACGCCTTCGATGGCGAGGCGGACGTTGCACAGGACGCTCAGGTCGCCGAAGCGGGTGCCGTGGGGCGGTCGGGCGGGTGGGCGGGCGAAGTGCCGGGTGCGGTGGGCTCGTTCGGTGGAGGTGTGCCGTGAGTGGATGCTGGCCGCCCAGAGGTGGTCGGCGTGGCCGGGAAGGTGGCGGGCGGTGTCGAGCAGGGTTTCCGCGAAGGCTTCCGAGTTGGCGATCGACCGGGAGAACACCACGGTGCGGCGGATGTCGTGTTCCTCTCGTGCCCGTAGCAGGGCTAGCTGGGCGCTGGCGACGCGCATTCCGTCAGCGCCGGGGATGTCGGGCTGGTCGCGTTGCCCAACGAGGTAGGAGCGCAGCTCGGAGCTGTGGATCTCGGGTGCGCTGATGCGGTAGTCGGCGAGTTGGCCGTCTGCAATGGCTTGCGCCAGGGAGTATCTGTAGACGAAGCGGCCGTAGAGGCCCTGATCGTCCATGGAGGCGATGGCCTCGTTGGCGAGGGGCATGCTGACGTCCCAGATCCGCGGGGTGGCGGTGAGGTAGAGCCGGTGGCGGGCGGGGATGGCGGTGGCGTCGTGGATCGCGGCCCATGCCTTGCCGAGCGCGCCGGCGGTGCGGTGGGCTTCGTCGACGACGACGAGGTCCCAGCGGGGCAGGGCATGGCGGGCGTGGGAGGTGATGATCTTCTCGAGTGCTGCGTAGGTGGCGAAGACGTTGACGGGGCCGATGGTCGAGCGGATCTGACGGGTGAGCGTGGCTGCATCGCCGACCATCGTCATCACGTCGGCCATGACGCTTTCGGTGGGGCTCTCGTCGGAGCACAGGCCCAGGTAGCGGCCGGGGCGGCCGGAGGTGTACCAGACCCGCGCGGTCTGGTTGAGCAGTTGCAGGGTGGGGACGAGTACCAGGGCGCGCCCGTCGGGGGCGGTGGCGTCGGTGACGTGGACGCCGACGTGGGTCTTGCCTGTGCCGCAGGGCATGACGATGGTGGCGCGCGCCGCACCCAGGGCGAAGGCGTTGAGTGCGGCGTCGGCGGCGTCTCGTTGCCGGGAGCGCAGGGTGGTGGTCAGGGTTGATGGCGGCCGCGGCACGGTGGCCTCCCGGGGAGCGGTAGCGGTGCGGGCACCGGCTGGGCCGGTGGTGGTGAGGGCAGCGTGCGAGTTGTCTTTGCGTATACGCAGGGACAACTGGCGGGTGTCCGTCGTTTGAGTGAACTGTCCTGGTGCGGGAAGTTGTTGGTGTGCTACTCCGCACAGAAGCTGCCGTGGTCGGTGGCGCTGTTGGCAGGGCGGGCGGTGGGAACGGGGGTAGTCGTGGACGGGGGTTGGCAGCCGGAAGCGTGGTGGGTGCCGTCCAAGCCGGAGCCGCTGCGGGTGCGGTTCGTCGCCTACGAGTCCACCTCGTCGTACCTGTGGCGGCTGGCCGGGGCCAACGGCCGCAACCCCGACGACCTCCTGCAGGACGTAGGGGAAGGTGATCCCGGCCGGAAGGCTCTCGCCCCATCCCTGGCCGAGGTCTACCTCAGCCGTCCGGCGCTCGAGCGATTGTCGGTCCTGGCGGGCTGCGCCCCGCACACTCTGCAGCGGGCACTGCCGAACCTCAGGGAACCTCTTCTGCTGCCCGGACACCGGCCTCGGTGGCATTGGCCGTGGGCACCGCAGGCCGGCTCGCTGGTGCGGGCCTGCCCGTTGTGCGCCGCCTCTCGCGGGGCCGGCGGTGGAGTGTGGCTGGCCTGGCCCGATCCGTGGAAGGTCTGCCTGAGGCACCGCCGGTGGACGGATGGCACTCGCGACGATGCGCGCGGTTCGTTCGATCTGACGCCGGTACCGGAGGTGCTGCGCGCGCACCGGTACCGGCTGTTGCTGGAGTGCCGGTTCGGGCCGGGCGGCGCGGCGCTGGTCGCCGACGCGTTCGCGATCGTCGGCTGGTGGTGGCGCCAGGCGCCGCAGGCACCTTTGTGGCGCCTGCGCGAGCAGCGCGCGGGCCTTGGGAGCGGTGCGGTTAGTACGGCTCCGCTGCTGGTCTATCCGGAGGCGGCTGCCCTCGCGCGGGTTCTGCTGGGATTCGAGCGGGAACGCCGTTCGGTGCTCGAGGGTGGCTGGGATGACGGCCGCGGCAGGGAGGCCGGCGAGAGCAGGCGGGCGGCGCTGTTGTACCGACTGGAGGTGCTGGCCAGCCTGGCGGGGGTGGATGCGGCTGTGGGGCGGGTACCGGTCGTGGAGTGGCTATCCCGTCATCATCGTCTTGTCCGCGAGGCGGCGAGCCCGGTACTGCTCGGCGCGGGGCCCCGCCGGGGACCGGTGCGTTGCGCCGTGCACGCGGACGACGCTCCTCACACCTCCGTCGATGCCCGCTCATGTCTGCCGTGGCAGTGGACCAACCTGCACGAACGTATCTGACTCCTTGGTCGGCGCCCGGGTCATGTGCTGACCGGCCGTCATGTCACCGGTCCGCTGGCCTCCTTCCGTCCTTACCTCTCTCCGAGTGGCTTGGCAAGGACTCGGGGCACGAATGTCGCCCGTTCGTGTGGCAACGGTAGCTGGCACTGCGGGCTGCGCCGTCCGGCGGCGATTGTGGGTGAGCACGTTTCGCAACCGACTGTCCCGAGGAGGCCGCGTGTTGGAGATTTCCGTCGCCTACCTCGATGCGCGAGGGCGTCTTCGCGAGGTGCCCGCTGCCGAGGCAGGCGATCTGCCGGTCGAGGAACTCCCGCACGTCGCTCCTCCTGTCGCCCACCGGGGACGACGCGGCTTCGTCACGGACGCTTGGGTGTCCAGGACCGGGAAGGTCATTGCCTGCGGTTCGCTGCGCCAGCAGCAGGTCGCCGCCGGACTCGACCGGGATCCGGGCATCGCCGCGTTCAGTGTGTGCCCGGTGGAACTGCGCTGGGACGAGCACGGCCGACGCCGTGCCCTGCGACCCGACTTCGCCGTCCGCCGACGCTCCGGCGAGCGACTCCTGCTCGCGGTGGAGCCGCAGGCACCCGGCAACGCCTGGCGGCGCCAGGAGCAGGTCCTGAAAGAGACCGTCCAGCGGACAGGTTGGGAGCTGGGCATCACCACCCCTCCCACCGGCGTGCCGCTGGCCAACCAGCGGCTGCTGTTCAGCGCGCGCGACCCCCGCCGACGCGATCCGCACGCCGTGGAGATGCTGTTGTCCGCGTTCGCCTGTCCCCGTCCCATCGAGGACGGCGCCGCAGGCTGCGGACTGCCCCGTCTGGCAGCGGTGGAACTCGCCCATCACCTGATCTGGCGTCAACTGCTAGAGATCGACTGGCACGAACCTCTTCTGCCGACCTCCCTGGCCTGGGCGAGCGGAGTGCGCTCATGAGCCGGGCACCACGGATCAGGGCATCGCAGCCGCCGGGCACCGGCCCGGGCCTGAGTCTGGGCGACACCGTGCGGTTCGGCGGCCACACCTACACGGTCAGCGTCCTGCAGGGCCACCGGGTGTCGATGGAGCCCCGGGAAGAAGGCGTGGATGCGGTCACCTGCCTGCTCGCGACAGTTGTCGCAGCTGGCGACTTCGCGGTCTTGGATCGGCTTGACCATCCTCAGGAGCTCCACCAACTTCCCTACCGTAAAGGCGAGTTCGAAGCCCTCCCCGCCCATGTGCGCAGCCAGGCACTGGAATGGGAGCACCACGTCAAACAGGTCCTGCACCGGCAGAGCCCGAACGTCCCGGCCACCACCGCGCCGTGGCCCGAGTACGATCCCGCGCTGCACACCCTGCAGGAGCGCTACGAAGCCAAGGCCCGGCAGTTGCGGGCGCTGGGCCGCGACGTCTCCGCCGCGACGGTCGAGCGCAGGTGCCGGGCATGGCGCGCTCAAGGGGTGATGGGCTTGGTCGACGGCCGCAGGACCCGCGGCGCCTCCCCGTACGGGCGCACCGATCCGCGGGTGGTGGCGCTGCTGTGGGATGTGCTGGATGCCGAGGCGAAGAGCGGGGAGTCCGCCGGCACGGCGCAGCGCCTGTGGGAGCGGTTGGAGGGTGCCGTGGACGAGCGCTACCGGCGGGAGCTCGACGATCCGCTCGAGCGGGCGCGGCTGCGAGTGCCGCGCTCGACGTTCTACAAGCTGCTGCAGCGCCTGGGGATTTCCGTGGACGACGTGGCCGGGCCGACCGCTCGCCGCGTGGCCGGGCACAACCGGCCGGCACCCCCGTACACGCCCACAGTGGCGCGGGTTCCGGGCGAGCTGGTGCAGATCGACACCACCGGGCTGGACATCCTCGCCATCGGCGATGACGGGCGGCCCACGCCCGTCGAGGCGACCATCGCGATCGACATCGCCACCCGGAGCATCATCGGTGAGATGATCGTCCCCCGGCAGACCGGCGACGGGCCGCGCGGAGCCCGGCTGGGCGGGCGGGCCACACGGGCCTTGGACGCGGTCTTCACCATCGCCCAAGCGCTGGCTCCGGTACCGGGCAGGCCCGGCTGGTCACCACTGACCCTGATGGACGGCTCCGACCTGCCCTATGAGGAACTGCTGGCGACCGACCCGCGGATGGAAGGGGCGGCCGCGCGGCCGGTGATCCGGCCCCAGACCGTGGTGATCGACCACGGCCGCGTCTACACCGGCAGCGTCTTCTCCTCCGCCTGCGCAGAACTGGGTATCGAGGTCCGTCATGCCCGCACCCGCACCCCCACCGACAAGGCGGTCGTGGAGCGCGCCATGCGCACCATCAAGACGAAGTTCAGCCAGCACGTCGCCGGTCACACCGCCCGCAAGCTCGAACTGCGCGGCAAAGGTGTCGACAAGCAGCCGTTGTGGACGGTCAACCAGCTCCAGGAGATGTTCAGTGAGTGGGTGACCCTCCAATGGCAGCAGACGCCGCAGGGCGGGCTGCGCAGCCCCTACACTCCGGGTCTGATTCTGGCTCCGAATCAGATGTACGCCGCTGCCGTCTCGCTGGCCGGCTACCGGGCACTACCGCAGACTCCAGGCGACAACCGCAAGCTGCTGCCGGCGCAGTGGGTGACGGTCACCCGCAAGGGCTTCCAGATCAACAACCGCACCTACAGTCTCGGTGACGCACTCATCCCTTTCCGCAGGCCTTCCGGGATCACGGGGCGCCGCGGCAAGTGGGAGGCCCGTTACAACCCTTACGAGCCGGATGTCGCCTGGCTGTACAACCATCGGGCCGAGGAGGGCCAGGACCCGTGGGTGGAGGTGCCGTTCGTCTTCCGCCGGCTCATCGACGACCCGTGGACCGAGCGCGTGTGGGAGCAGGCCACCGCCGCCCACGTCGCGGCGGGTGGCAGCATCCGCGACGAGAGGGCGATCGCCCGCGCCGTCAACGAGTTGCGTGAGCGTGCCCGGCGAGGCCACGCACCCGCCCGCACCGTGGTGCCGGCCTCGTTCCAGGGACGCAAGCTCGAGACCGCCGCACCACGGCGCGAACCGCTGGGGGATCTCCCCGCCATCAACCCGGCCACCATCACGCCCTACCGCAGCCTCGATGGGCCCGCAGCGGACCTGTTCGTCGATCCGCATCCCCCGAAGAAGGCCGCGCACCCGCCGGACGACGTCCTCGCTGCCCTCGACTGGGACATCAGCGGTCTCGACGGCTTTCCCCCCTACGGTCCCGAGGACCTCGGACCGGACGAAGGCAGGGCAGAGCAATGAGTGCCGCCTCCACGGACCAGGCCGCGCTCAGCCCGGGCCGGGCACCAGGGGCCGTCACCGAACCAGAGCTGATGACCATCCGCTCCGGCTGGGACGCCGGCGTGCGCTGCCCGGTGGTGGCGCCAGACCTGCAGGACTGCGCCCCCGCCGGTACCAAACTGGGCGAGGACGACCCGAGGGTGCTCTACCACGCCTCGCTCGGTCTGGTCGCCACGCCTGACGTCGAGCGTGGGCTGAAGGTGGCCAGGCGCCTGCTGCGGGTCAACCGGGGATGCGTCCAAGCACGCGTCCATGGCGCCGTCGACGGTGAACGCGGCACCGGCAAGACCGCCCTGGCACACCTGATCGGCCGCGGCCACCAGGGCCGCATCGAGCAGCTGTACGGCATCGACCCCAACCGCATCCCCGTCATCTGCGTCAACGCACCGCCCAGCCGCGACGACGCCGTGAACTGGTCCGCCCAGATCGCCGTGTTCCTCGGCTGGGACCTCTACCGCAGGGACGTCGACGGCAAGGCCCTCCTGCGGATGAAGGACTGGACCGGGCCGGTGGTCCACGTCATGCGCGCCTCCAGAACCCGCCTGATCCTGGTCGACGGCGTCGACCGGCTCCGCAACAGCGACATCCAGCCGACCTTCGACTTCTTCGACTTCCTGGCCGCCGAGATCGGACTGACCGTGTTCTGGTGCGGCACGGGCGCGCGGGAGATCCTGCACGAAGCCCGCGGCGAACGCAGCCCCGCACTCCCCCGCCCCACCGACACCCGGCACACCCCCACACCGCGGAACTCCGTCCCGACACTGTGGGTCAACCCCCTTCCCTACAGCGAGGTTTGGGGACGAACCCTGCACGGCTTCGACGAGAAGCTGCGGCTGCACCACCACAAGAGGCAGGGCCTGCTCGAACATGCTGCGCTCCTGTACCGCATGACCGAAGGGCGCATGGAGCACCTCGCGCCTCTGATCTCGATGGCCGCGCAGATCGCCATCGAGGACGGCACAGAAGCCATCACCGCGGAAACCCTCGAAGAGGCCGCCGACTTCCTCGACCACCCCACCTTCGAGGCATAACCCCCAACTCCCGGCCGCACCACCCGAAAGAACCCACGCCATGACCACCTGGACGATCGACACCACCCGCATCCCGCTGAACGACCACCACGCTCCCCTGCACCTGCTACTGGCGGTCGACGAAGCCACCGGCGCCATCACCATGGCCCGCCTCATCGACCAACCCAACGACACCACCGTGGCCCGGGCGCTCACCGAAACCCTCGAGAGCCGGCCCACCCCCAACGCCATCGCCATCGACCACAACCGCGCCCTCCGCGACCACCCCGACTCCGCGCTGCGCTCCACCTGCAGCACACGGGGTATCAGACTCACCGCCGCCCGAGCCCTCACGCCGTGCAGCAAAGCCATCGCCGAACGCGCCCTGCGCGCGGTGCTGCGCCACCTGTCCGACGCCCGCACCCGCCCGGCGCTCGACGCACTGCTCCCCCGCGCCGTCGACGCCTACCACCGCCAACTCAGCGCCGCCTGAACCGGCTCGGGGCGGCCCTGCCTGCCCCTTTGCCCGGTCTTCTCCACCAGCCCGGCCCACTGCGAGAGACAAGCATCATGGCAGCCCCCGCCCGTACCGCCCCTTTCCCCCCGGAAGCCGCGCCGTTGTGGGAGCGCCCTCTCGCCCCCCACTACGGGTACCTGAGCACGGTCACCACCATCGACGGGGTGTTCGTCGACCGCCGCGACGTCATCGACCTCGCCACCGGCACCACCCTGTGGGAGCTGCCGTGGGACCCGTCCGACCGCGACGTTCTCGACCTCCCCTGCCAGAACCTCCTCGCCGGGTGCGGAGCGTTCGGGGAGGACCTCGTCGTCCTCGCGCCCCGGCCCGACAAGCACTTCAAGGCCACCGGCTGCGACCCGCGGACCGGGCAGACTCGCTGGCACACGCCCCGCACCCGCATCGACCCGTTCCTGTGGAGCGACCACGCTGGCAAGGAGCCCTACCTCGCCGCAGGCGGCGGGATAGACATGATTGACTCCGAGTGCTGGGGCAGAATCGACCCGCGCGGGGACCGGATCCGTTGGAACACCCCGCTCGACACCCCTGCCGCAGCAACCGCGCCCGACATCACCCCGGCGGACACCCTGATCGGCATCGCCGACGACGCCTGGCTCTCCTCTCAGATCGCCGGCCTCGACTCCCGTACGGGCCAGGTCAGGTGGCGGGCCGACGATCCAGGACGGGCCCTGATCGGGGTCGGCAGCTCCCACGTCGTGACAATGCACTTCTGGGACACCTATGGCCAACCCCTGTGCCCTGGGCACTTCGTCGAGGTCGGCGACGCGAACAGCTTCCACGCGAGGAAGCCGAGCGCCTGCGGGGCTTGCCAGGCCTACGTCGCCGTACGGGTCCTGGATCGCGCCACCGGGCGGATCCGCTGGCAGCACACCTGGCAGTCAGCCAGCGGAAGCGTGGACTGGTCCATCGGCCTGGACTTCACCAGCAGCGCGACCCAAGGCGCCGCCGCCGTCTGCGGCGACGTCCTTGTCACCGGCGAGGGCGAGCACCTGCGCGGCTACCGCCTCAGCGACGGGGCGCCCATGTGGACCTCGCCACTCTCGGAGGTGATCCGCCTCGACATCGGGCGTACCAACCTCATCTTCCCCCGCCTCGGCACCCACCAGCGTTGGCTGCCGATCGACGTAGGAGCCGGCCCCGGCACCACTAGCCTTCTTGTCCACGCAGAAACCGGCCGCATCATCACGATGGACCGTCAGGTCTGGACAGTCATCGACCACACCGCCCTCACCCGCGATAGCCGCCGGATGCGCGCCTGCTCCCTGCCCATTCTGTGAGAGCCATGGCAGGCCCGTACTGCGTTCCGATTCCCAGGACCAGCTGTCGGCCGCACTCCGAAACAGCCCGAGCCGTATGCGGGTCCGCACCCGGCCCTGTCCCGCCAGGCCTGCCGATCCGCCGACCCGAACCGGCGCCAACCCGAACCGGCGCGGCCCGGGCCGTCGACCCGGAGCCGGGGCGCTTCCCGGCTCCGGGTCAACGGTTCACTCCTGCGGCCTTCTTGAAGGCGGCATTGCGCCGCCTCTGCTCCCCAACGGTGTTGTTCGCTCCGGTGAGCGTCTTCGCAATGGCGCGCGCCTGGGCCGGCAGCGGTTCAACTGCCCGTCCCAGCGCCTGAGCGCTGGAGTCGTCCGCGCATCGGTGGACCAGCGGGGCAAAGTCGGCAGCGAATGTCGACGGCACGGTCTGGGGGTGTGCCGTGGCGAGAGTCCGGATCATGTCAGCGGCCCGGCCCAGGGCCTCCCGCCCGTGGGAAGCAGCCTCAATGGCCATGGGCCACAGGGGGGTGGCGTCATTGGACGCTGAAACCGCCTTCTGCGCCGTGTCCCCCTGCCAACTGGTCGCGCCGATCAGTTCCTTGACGAATGATTCGATGGCGGCGGGCGTGCCGGGAGCGTCATGCAGGAGGTCGAGGGTCTGGGTCAGGTTCGCACCCGCCTGCTGCAGTGCCGCCCACAGCACCTCCGCGGGAGCCTCGGCGGCACACTGCGACAGTTCCGGGCAGTGACCGCCTTCGGCTGCCAGCAAGCGAGCGCGCTGGTCATCGTTCAGTGCGGCCCACAGTCGCGGAGCACTCGCCCAAACGGCAAGGTCGTCACTGCCCACCACATGGTCGAGAAGGAACGGTGTCAACTGGGCGGCTCCGTAGGACGCGTGCAGCTCGTTGCGGCCTGATGCCCGTACAGCACGGTCGCGGTGCTCCGGTGCGAGGCCTCCCCAGTTCTGCGCGATCCACACAAGCCACTGGTCACTGACCGCCGGGTGGTCGGCGTATCGGGCGGCGAATCCCGCGGCTGCAGCGGCGTGGTTGTAGTTCATCCACTGCTGGACCTTGGCCAGTGCTGCGGGCAGGCACTCATCCCGCAGCACTGCGTCGTCCATCAGCACGTCCACCGCTGCGGTGAGCTCCAGTGTGAACCGCCCCGGGTTCGGTAGAGATCTCAGGTTGTGGCTGTGACCAGGGGTTTCGTGGTCGACAGGTAGTAGTTTTCCTCGTACTCGACAGGCGGGACGTGGCCTATCTCACCGTGGAGTCGTCGGTGGTTGTACCAGTCGGTCCACTCGGCGGTGGCGAGCTCGACGTGCGAGAGCGTCTTCCAGGGCCGCTGGGGCTTGATCACCTCGGTCTTGTACAAGCCGATGGTGGATTCCATCAGGGCGTTGTCGTAGGCGTCGCCGACGGATCCGATCGAGGCCGCGATATCGGCGGCGTCCAGGTGCTCGGCGAGCCGGAAACTCGTGTACTGCGACCCGGCATCCGAGTGATGTATCAACTCGCCTCGCTGGTGGGGGAATCCGTCGCGGTCGCGCTGCCACAGCGCCATGTCCGGCGCATCCAGGACGAGCCGGGTCTCCTTGGTGGTTGCGGCCGAACAGCCGACGATACGGCGGGAGAAGGTGTCCACGACGAAGGCGACGTAGACGACTCCGGACCAGGTGGCGATGTGCGTGAAGTCGGCGACCCAGCAGCGGTTCGGCGCGCTGGCGACGAAGTTGCGGTCCACGAGGTCCGGGGCGCGTTCGGCGGCCGGGTCCGCGATGGTGGTGATGACCTTCTTGCCGCGCACGGCGCCGGCGATGCCGAGTTCGCGCATCAGCCGCTCGACAGTGCAGCGGGCAACCGTGTGGCCTTGCCGGCCCAGCTCACGCCAGATCTTCCGGGCCCCGTAGACGCGGTAGTTGGCGTTGTAGACCTCCTTGATCAGCGGCTTGAGTTCCTCGTCGCGCACGGTGCGGGCGGCAGGCTGGGCCAGGCGCTTGCGGTGGGCGTAGTAGGTGGAGGGGGCGATGCTGCAGCCGTGCTCGGTCAGCACGCGGCAGATCGGCTCGACGCCGCCGAAGCGGCCCCGGTGCTCGTCGATGAACGCTACGAGCGCAGGTGTGGCCGGTCGAGCTCGGCCGCGAAGAAACTCGCTGCGGCCTTGAGGATCTCGTTGGCGCGCTTGAGCTCGGCGATCTCCTTCTTCATCGCCTTGATCTGCGCGGACTCCTCTGTGGTCGTGCCCGCACGCTGTCCGGAGTCGACCTGGTCGCGCCGGACCCAGTTGCGCAGCGTCTCGGCGGAGCCGATGCCCAGCTTCTCCGCGACGGCCCGCAGCGCGGCCGACTCGTTCGGGTAGTCACCGAGGACCTCGGCGACCATGCGCACCGCACGACGGCGCAGCTCAGGAGGGTAGGAAGAGGGACGTGCCATGACTCGGATCCTTACACGAAATCGAGTCCCCACCGAACCCGGGGCGGTTCAGCGTGCTGTGTGGCTTGGATGGGGATCGCGTCGATGAGACGCCGGGCAAGGACGGAGGCCTGTGCCTGCCCCTGCGGGGTCGACAACACGTGGGGTAGGCCCTGGCGGGCAAACACGCCGGTGGCACTGTCCGCCTCGATCCCCTCGGTGAGCTTGTCCAGCACCCGCGCGGCAGCGGCCTCCATGGCACTGCCGCTGCCGTCCGCCCTGTGCAGAAAACCGATCAGGGTGTTACGCAGAGCGGAGGCGACGGGAACGATAGCCGGGGGCTGGGGGTTCAGCTTGTCGGCCAGGGCCTCGGCGTAGCCGGCCGCGTCCTGTTCGGGCAGCATGTCGAGCAACTGGCGGGTGGTCTGGGCGAGCTCCTCGCTCGAGTCCGCGGTCTCGACGATGGCTTTCACGGTGAGGTCGATGGCGGTGCGGTTGGCCGTATTGACCCAGTTCGGCAGCCAGGAGCGCAGCAGGGATGCGGTCTGGGCCGCCACGGTGTCGTCCTGTTCCTCGGTCAGATGGGTGGCGACGCCGTCGACGAGGTGAACGGCGACGGTGGATGATGCCAGCAGCGTCTGCCCGGGACGCGCCACTGGGCCCCATCCGTCTGCGGGCATGACCACGTGGTGCAGGAGTTCCACGGCGGCACGGCGTAGCTGTCCGGGGACCTGGAGCATGTCGAGCAGTCCGAGTGCGATTCGGCGGTCCCAGCTGTGCCGGTCCGCGCCGTCCAGGACGATCTGCGTGATCATCGGGATCTCCGAGGTGTCGTCCCCATGTGTCGCTCCACCGGCCAGAAGGAAGGCGTAGGCACTGCTCGGCCATGTCTCACGGGCACGCTCGGGCTCCTGCTGCCAGGAGTCGGTCCAGTGGCGCAGGTCTTCTGCGTCGCCATCGCCGGCGAGCGTCTCGAAGTATCCGTCCAGGACAGGTGCCAGGTCCGGACCGTGAGGGCTGTGGACGAGGTCGAGAAGGACAGCAGCCCAGGCCCGACGCCGGTCGCCGCTCTCAGGGGCCTGGCGCAACTCGGCTCGCAGCGCAGAGTGGTTGGAAGAGGATCCAAGAGCCAGGAGTACCGCGATATCGACGGCCTCGAGTGGTGTGGTCAGCGCACCGCGAAGGCGGATGGCAGTGTCCGCGAGTCGGGTCGCCTCATCTGCGCTCAGGGCTGCCTGCTGCTGGCCGAGTCCTCGGACCACGGTGACAAGAGTGTTGTCCAGTGCCAGCCCACGCCGGGCGTTCGTGAGAGTGATCTCAGCGGCCTGGAGCACACGCAGGCGGCCGTCCGGCTGCTGCAGACGTGCGGCGAAGCCCGGGACATTTCGGCTTCGAAGTTCTTCCCGGATGGCACGGGCGGTCTCGCCACCCAGGTGACGGCTGTCCGGCTCCGACCCCAGTGCCAGCAGGGGGCCGAGCAGCGGTGCACGGTGCGGGCGGGTGAATGGACCGACAGTACGCAGGTACACCAGTGCGGAATGAGTCTCGTAGTCGAGGCTCGAGTCGTCGGCCTGCTCGGTCCGCGCCGAAACGAGGTAGGGGGCAAGGAGTGGGTCCGGATCGCTCAGCTTCCCGTCGGCCGCAGTGGCGTCGTCCAGGAGGTGCAAGAGGTCGCGTTCCCGCTGCACGTCATCGAACATGCCCCGGAAGTCGTACTGCAGAACCGTCAACCTCGCCAACTCCAGCGGGTAGCCGGTTACTTCACCCTTGGCGATGCGGGCAGCGGCCCCAGCGGGTGCCGACTCGCGGCGTTCAGCCAGACGGTAGTGCGCAAGGAATCCGTTCAGAAGGCGGATCACGTGCCGGGGATCGCGCACCCCGTCGTGAATGAGCACGTCGAGTACGGTGTCGAGGAGGGCCGTGCCCGGCACCTTCCGGATGATCGGATGGGACTCGAGCAGCTTTCCCGCGTACTCACGCATGTCGAGTCCGAGGTGCTCAGGCAACGAAATCCGCACCGTAAACAACTTGTTGAGGTACTCGTCCGCTGCCTGTTCCAACGCCCGGCGCTTGGCAGCGCCAGTCTTGTGCTCACCGTCCTTGCTCTCCGCCGCCCCGGACAGCGCGGAGCCAGTCGGCCGGTGGGCCAACCCGGGCCTCACCCCGATGATGGCTTCACGCACGACAGCTTCATCGCAGGACAGCAGGAACACCGGCGGCCTGTCGAGGTGGGCGCCCACCAGCAGAAGGCTGCGCACTGTCGACAGGGCCTCCAGCACGTCACTGGCCGCCAGCCGGTCGATGTCGTCGATAGCGACGACAACACGGCAGTTGACACGCTTGATCAGCCTCAGGAAAGCCTGCTCCAACTCGTCAGCGGTGTCCGCTCTCGGAGTGCTGAGAGTGATGTCGTAGCCCTTCAGGAAGTTCTGCGCGGCCTCCTTCGCGGCTACGATCAGCGCCCCCGCCACCGCCCCACTCAACAAGAACCCAACCGGGCCGGCGGAACCCGCAGCGGTGAACCACACCCACGCCTTCACCTCCGGCCAGCCGCCCGCGAAGTGGGCCACCCCCACAACCGCCGCACCCAGCAACCAGGCCAGCAGGCTCAACATCACCATCCAGGCGATCCCCTGCAGCACCGCAAAGACGTACTTCTTCCAGCCGCCTTTGCCGTCTTCCTTCACGACGTTCTTCATGACCTGCTGCTGGGCGCCTTCAAGCCCGGCCCGAAGTCCCTGCTGTTCCGCAGGCGTAAGCGCCCCCGTCCGCCGGGCCTCGTCGATCAACCCGTAGAGAAGGCCACGGCCGCGCGCCACTCCGCTGTGCCGCTCGGCGCTGACGTGCAGAACAGCCCACCGCTGGTTCGACCCCAGCTCCTCCCGCAAAAGCCGCACCACCGAAGACTTGCCCGTGCCGTAGCCGCCCAACAAACCGATCGCCAGTGAATGACGGGAGACACGCACAATGTCCGCGATCTCCCTGGCGACCGAGGCATGGTCGAACTGATCGGCAGCATGGGTCTCGATCGAGACATCCTCGACGATCCACGACTCGCTCTGACTCACGTGGCACCCCTCGCATCCAGCACTCGCGGTGCCGTGATCGTACGGCCTACGGCAGACACCAACGCTGACCACTGCACCGCTCCGACACCACCACGGACCTAGGCAGTCTCGATGCACCTGCAGAAATCCCATAAAACCTGCAGGACCGCTGACACCCCCTCAACTACCTGCAGTGTTACGGAGTCAGCGCGGAGACGAGACCTGCAGAACACCCGAAATGTCCGTCTCGCTGTACCTGCAGCAGCTCAGGTCACCGCAGATACAGATCATGCAACCTCAACGAGACGGGACAATGCGGTGGCCCCGGTCAAACAGCCAGAACGAAGCAAGGGACACCTCGTCCCCGGGCAGCCACACGACAGAATCGTGGAGCTGCCTCAGCACCTGAGCCAGCGCGAAGTCCTCGGGCCTGTCACCAAGCACCATCGTGGCCTGCGCCGGCTGGTAACCCCGTCGTACCTGGACACAAAGGCCGGCTTGGTGAGACATCATCGCGAGCGCGTCCGGTCCTGCAGCGGGGTGGAAATCACCCAGAAGCGGCGACTCGTCTCGCCGGGCAGCCGCTTCCAGCCACTGTCGGGACTCAACGAGGCCTTCGAGCAGGGTCTCCTGCACTCCGACATGCATCGCGTAGGCGAGAGAAGCGGCTGTGGTGACGAGCGACTTCGGAACGCCGATCAGCGGCGCGGTCGCCACCGATGCCAGAGGTGTCAGGGAGTGATCGTCATCGGCGTCGAACAAGTGGTGCACATGAAGAAAGTCCTCTCGCTGGTTGACAGCAAGACGCGAGCGCAGTGCAGTAGCAGCCGCCTCGGCCTCCGCCACGACAGGGGCGTTCCAGGACTCCTTCCGCACCGACCGCTCAAACTCCTCCCGAGCTGCCTCATCAGGAATGACATGCCGGGCAAGGAGCCCCTCGATGAGTCCCGGGGTGATCTCATCAGCCGTATCCCAGGATGGCACGTACGGCACGACATGGTCCGACTGCAGTCGGGCCAGGCACCGCTGCAGCGCCGGATGTTCGATCGCTTCGGCGGGCAGGACCACACTGCCGCTGCACCCCCACACCTTCGACAACCGGGCGAGCGCAGCCGCCGCCCACCGCACCCAGTCGTCACCCTGCGGGGCAACGACGACCAGCCGCGGTGGTCTCGCGGCGTACGAAAGCGGAAGGAACGTCAACGGCTGCTCAGACACCCGCCGAGTCTCCCAGACACCCACCGCCCCACCCCTCAACAACGATCGAATCTGCGCAGGGATTTCTCGCTGACCTGCCCCTCGCCCTACGCAGCCATTGCTGCTGAGTCCTCAGGCCCGGGCCCGTCAAGCCGGCCACCGGCATAGGAATCTGCATCAACATGTCACTGGTTGACATCTCCTGATGTCACCACACATCTGCACCGCGGTGACACTCACTACTTTCTCCACCCCGGACGCCACCACCCCTGGAGAGCGGTGACACCAACCGATCCCCCAGTGACAACAAACCGCAGATTCGCAGTCACCGGCCGCTGCTTCGCACCGTGAATCCACGGGCCGCAGAAGTGAAGTACGGCCGCCTTGGAGAGCAGCCCGGCGGGCGGCACGATCGGTGGAATTCTGGGCGGTCCACGAATTCGTACGGCGGCGGGCCGTCAGCAGTGAATGCGCGGGCTGACACCGGGGCGAGGAGCGCATCGCCGGGCACCGGGCAAGGAGGCGGACCGGCGGGCTGGGCGCAGCGGCGGGCAGACGGGCCGGGGACGGCCACCAGGAGCAGCGGGCCCGGACGGCGGCCGGACCCCACCACCCGGTCGGTCCTCCTGGCCCTCCAGCTCCACCTGGCCCTCACACGGGCGGCCTGCGGCCGCGAGAGGGGTGCCGGCCTGGCGGCCGCACCGGTGGGTGGCCGGGAGCCGGGGCCTGACGGCCCCGCAGCAGGCCGGCGACCGGCGCGGTGGCGGCCTACGGCCCCCCGGGGCGGGGTGGCGCCTGACAGGCCGCCAGCACCCTCCCGCCCGGCCCGGCCTGACGGAGCGGCAGCACGGTTACGCCGGGCCTGGCCTGACGGCCCGACAGCAGCAGCCGGGGCCACCGGCAGCCCGGCACCGGCACCCGGGCGGCGGGCCTGACCCGTCTAAACGAAGTTTGACGAGTCTCAGCGGAGTTTGACCGACTCCTGCGGCCGAGCGCTTCCGCTGGCGGGTTGAGCGTTCGGCGTCGGATGCTGGGCCACGTCGTCGGCGTAGCTGGCACGTGGTGGTGTGGGCACTGGTTACGCCGAGACCGTCCGCGTCCAGTTCGTCCGGCCGGGGGTCCCGGCGCGCAGCCCGTCCGGAGGCGGCCAGGTCGCCACCAGGTCCTGGTGGCCGGCGAAACGCGCGCCGGGGACGGTGGCTTGCACCGGTTCGCCGTTCAGCCAGCAGATCTGCCAGGTGACGCTCTCGGTGTCGAGCAGACAGCAGATCCCTCCGCTGGCGGCGGTCAGCGCGGTGAAAACCTCCCGGATGCTGGCGGACCGCTCGAACGCCTGGCTCATGCCCGTCGTGGCCGCTGTGAAGCGCAGTGACACGTAGCCGGGGTGCCACCAGGACGTGAACTCGACTGCGAGGTAGATGTATCCGACCGCCAGCCTGCCGTGCTCGTCGCGTTCCCCTCGGACGGTCTCGGCGAACTCGCGCATCGCGTCGTCGTCGACGCCGAACATGAGCGTGGTGTCGAGGTGCAGTGTGCTGCCGTCCGAGCAGTCGACCTGGTCGGTTTTGAAGTTCGAGGTGAACGGGAGGAGCAGCTGGTCGCCCCCCCGGCAGGGCCACCGTCGTCTGCGGCAGTCGACGCGTCCTCGGCGCAAGCCCAGCGAGTTCGGTCAACGCCCTGACGACGTTCTGGGCGGGGACGACGATCTCGTAGCAGTAGTCGATACCCACACACTCCACCTCTCCGCTTAACGAACCGAACCGTCCCACAACACGCCCGCCCTGGCCAGGGAATTCCTCCCCGCCACGACAGCCGACTACGAGAGTCCCCACCCTCGAAGCTCGCTCCCCCTGGACTCGATCAACCCTCGATGAGACAGATCCACGCCGGTCAAACTTCGATGAGACACGTCAAACTAACTTGAGACTGTCAGTGTCCTCTGACAGGCGATCGTGACCGATTGACAGGTGATCTTGACTGCCGGACCGAGAGTGCCCGGGCACGCAGGTGCTGGTGCGGGATCGAGGTCAGCAGTACGTCTCGATGAAGAGGAGAACGCGGCCGTCGTCCGCGGTGAACTCGTACGCCTCGTGGACCGGCAGGTCGGCCGCACCGAGCCAGGCTCGCGCTTTGAGCCAGGCAGCCGGCCGCTCGGTCTCCGTCAGGAAGCGGGGAAGCCACCATCCGACCTCGTCGTCGTAGGACGTTCCCATCGACATAACGTCGGCCTCGACTGCGAGCCGCTTGGCCCGGCGAGGGTCCAGCGGCCCGCGGGCGAGCCGCCAGTAGGTGCCGCCGGCATCGGTGAAACCGCGGGCTGCCACGGGCGGGTCGACGTATGAGGCGCCAGGCTCCTCCTCCGCTGGTGGCGTCAGGGCCGCGACCATGTCGGCAAGGGTCACCGCGCGCTTCTGCTTCTTCGACACCGCCACAGCATGCCAGGCCTACTGCTGGTGACCACTAGTCAAGATCACTTGGCAATCGGTCAAGATCGCCTGTCAGAGGACAGTCAGGACCGCCGCGAGGCCGTGTCCCACACCCTGTCCCAACCCGGACCGAAAACGCTCCCACCTGCGGATACGGCCTGAGACCGTCCCAGCAAAACGGACATAACCGGCACGGTGAGACACCGGTGGGACAAGCCCTGAGACACCCCTGTCCCACCCCGGGAAGAAGCCAGCCACCACACCGCCAGGACAACCGGCCAGGCACAGCAGCAGTGCGGGCGGTCCAGGGACGGGCCCGGCCCGGACCGGCTCGACCGGGACGGGAGGAGCACCGCGGGCCCCCTGTCGCGGCTGTCGCGGACCAGCCCGGCACGGGGGAACCGGCCCTCCCCCGCACGTCACCGACGCGACCCCCCGTTACCGTCTTCGTGGCCCCGCAACGGGGCTCCCGGCCTCCGGACCGGCATGACTGTTCCCCCTTGTAGTTCGCATGATCCGGGGGGGGTGGTGTCACCGGGCCGGAGGCATCGGTAGACCGCTGATAGGGGCAGGACCACCAGCGTGCTGGGAGGCTCTTCGTAACGTGGATGCCGGCGACTGATGCCACGCCAACGAGGCCGGGACAGCACAACCTCGTAAGGGATCAGTGTGATCGACACCAGCGACGTGGATGTCTTCCTGGGCCTGGACGTCGGCAAGGGCGAGCACCACGGAACCGCGGTGACCCGGTCCGGCAAGCGGGTCTTCGACAAGCGGCTGCCGAACAGCGAACCCAAGCTGCGGGCCGTGCTCGACAAGCTCATCGCCAAAACGGCACCGTCCTGGTCGTCGTCGACCAGCCCGCCTGCATCGGCGCCCTGCCCTTGGCGGTCGCACGGGACGCCGGCTGCCGTGTCGCCTACCTGCCCGGTCTGACGATGCGCCGCATCGCCGACCTCTACCCGGGCGAGGCCAAGACCGATGCCCGCGATGCCTTCATCATTGCGGACGCCGCCCGCACCATGCCCCACACCCTGCGCGCCATCGAGCTCACCGACGAGACCGTCGCCGAACTGGAGATGATCGTCGGCTTCGACGATGACCTCGCCGGCGAAGCAACCCGCATCGCCAACCGCCTGCGCGGTCTGCTCACCCAGATCCACCCACACTTGGAGCGCGTGCTGGGACCGCGACTGGACCACCCGGCGGTCCTCGCCCTGCTGGAGCGGTTCGGCTCACCGGCCGCTCTGCGCAAAGCCGGACGCCGCCGACTGCACAGCACCGCCCGGCCCTTGGCCCCGCGCATGTTCGAGCGCCTGATCGAGGACCTCCTCACCGCGCTCGACGAACAGACCGTGGTCGTCCCAGGCACCGAGGCGGCCGCGCTGATCGTGCCCAGCCTGGCCGGCTCGCTGCGGGCCGTCCTCGACCAGCGCAAGCTCCTGGAGAAGCGGATCCAGGAACTGCTGGACGAGCACCCGCTGTCACAGATCCTGACCTCGATGCCTGGCATAGGCACCAGGACCGGCGCCCGGGTCCTGATCGACGTGGGCGACGCGAGCGCGTTCCCGACCGCCGCCCACCTGGCCTCCTACGCCGGTCTCGCCCCCGCGCCCCGCAGCTCCGGCTCCTCTATACGCGGCGAGCAACCCTCCCGCCGGGGCAACAAGCAGCTGAAACGGGCGTTCTTCCTGGCCGCGTTCGCCTCACTCAGCGACCCGGCGTCCCGTGCCTATTACGACAAGAAGATCAGCCAGGGCAAACGACACACCCAGGCGCTCCTCTGCCTGGCCAGACGCCGGGTCGACGTCATATTCGCCATGCTCCGCGACGGCACGCGTCCAGCAGTAGCGTCATGAGCAGGCATGACGCCGGACCAGCGGTGCAGAGCGGGCGGCCGAGAAGCACGACGACGGCCACGGCGCAGCCACAGCAGGCCGAGCCGGGTCGAGGACGGCAGGTGGACCGGCAGCTCCGGTGATGGTCAGCCGACGGTCGGTGCGGTGAAGGCCTGCGGGGGGCCGAAGTCCTTGAAGATGACGGTGTTGAGCGCCTTGTAGGTCTTCGTCGCGAAGCGCTGCTCGTAGCGGGTCAGACGGCCGTCCTGGTCGATCCACAGGTCGCAGTCGAAGCCGTTGACTCCCTTCTGCGCCATCGAGCGGGCCACCCGCGAGTCGATGACGGCCAGCTCCTCCGGGTCGAAGCGGCCGGTCAGGTGGACGGTGGCGACGCCCTCGCGTGTCTCCGCGCCCCTGAGCGCGGCCGCACCTCGCCCGGCCAGCGCCCGGGCATAGACCCGGAAGTCCGACACGGTGGCGTCCGCCTCGCGGGGCTGCTCGAACCACGGGCCCTTCTTCCCCAGGTCCCGGCCGTAGGCGGCGCTCTCCGTCATGATCGACTCGTAGTGCACCAGGGGCCCGTCCCCGTCCGGATCGCTGGCACGTACCTCGACCCGCGCGCTGAGTTTCTCACCGAAGTTCATCTGCCCGAAGGCGCTGATGATGCCATCGCCGTCCATCTCGGTGGTCATGGTGATCCCAGCCGAATACGGCTTCGCGTCCGACTTCGCCAGGGCCATGACGGGGTCGAAGGCCGGGGTCGCGGCTGGCCCCGTCGACACCGCTGGCGACCCCGGCGCCGGCGGCTGGGTCGCCCGGGTGGAGGAGACGGCCGGGGCCGATCCCGTCGCACTGGAGCAAGCAGCCATCCCGGCAAGGGCGACAGCGGCGACGATGGTGAGCAGGTGATGGCGGCGACGAGCCCGCACGGGTTCCCCCAGGTGAGACGTGGTGCAAGGAGCGCCGAAGCCTCTCACACCGCCGTGCGTCCTCGAACACCAGGCACGCACCGGAAACGACCCGGGCAGACCGGCAGCAGCGGCTTGGGCGTCGGGCGGGCGGCCGGGCGGGCCCGCCACCGGGAAGCGGAAGGGCGGCCAACCGCCGGTGCAGGACAACAGCCTGACGCAGCGCCAGATCCGGCGACCCCGGCGGGCGATGGGAACGACGACCAGGACCACGACGGCCAGGACCACGAGGACGACGGGCTGGCGCAGCACGAGGCGACGGCGGACAGCTCCCCACCCGCGAGGACGGCCCGGGACGACGAGCTGGCCCAGACAATTCCACCCACGAATCCGACGACCGCCGTAGCCGACCAAACCGGCGGAAACCTCAGCCCAATCCGGCAGCGGAAAACGGCACCGAAACCGGCGGCATTTTCCGGCGGCATTTCCGACGGACCGTCAATTCGAGAAAACCCCCAGGCAAGGACCCCGCTCCCGGCCGCCCGACCAACCCCGAACGGCCCGGCCACCGACCACCGACCACCGACAGTCACCGAAACCCGACCGCCCCACAGCACCCTCGACGGACGGACCGGCCCCCGTACGACAGCCAGGATTGGTCTACTCGAAGCCGGATCAGACGCCCAGAACGCCGTTAGGTCACGGCACGGAACGGAACCCAGGGTGGCCGCCCGCAGTTCCGTCACACCCGTGGCGGTCTCGTCCTGCTCGGCCTGCAGTCGCCGCAGAAGTTCGGTGACGTTCATGCGGCCAGCTCCACTGTGTCGCGCCAGGCGGGGCTGGGGGTGGTGAACCGCCCCGGGTTCGGTAGAGATCTCAGGTTGTGGCTGTGACCAGGGGTTTCGTGGTCGACAGGTAGTAGTTTTCCTCGTGCTCGACAGGCGGGACGTGGCCTATCTCACCGTGGAGTCGTCGGTGGTTGTACCAGTCGGTCCACTCGGCGGTGGCGAGCTCGACGTGCGAGAGCGTCTTCCAGGGCCGCTGGGGCTTGATCACCTCGGTCTTGTACAAGCCGATGGTGGATTCCATCAGGGCGTTGTCGTAGGCGTCGCCGACGGATCCGATCGAGGCTGCGATATCGGCGGCGTCCAGGTGCTCGGCGAGCCGGAAGCTCGTGTACTGCGACCCGGCATCCGAGTGATGTATCAACTCGCCTCGCTGGTGGGGGAATCCGTCGCGGTCGCGCTGCCACAGTGCCATGTCCGGCGCATCCAGGACGAGCCGGGTCTCCTTGGTGGTTGCGGCCGACCAGCCGACGATACGGCGGGAGAAGGTGTCCACGACGAAGGCGACGTAGACGACTCCGGACCAGGACTGCACGTAGGTGAAGTCCGCGACCCAGACCCGGTTCGGGGCGGAGGCGACGAACTGCCGCTTGAGCCGGTCCGGGGCCCGCTGGACATGCCGGTCCTCGTCCGGGACCGTAGTGGTGACCTTCTTGCCCCGCAGGGCTCCTGACAGGCCCTCAGCCTTCATCAGCCGCTCGACGGTGCAGCGCGCCACGTCGGTGCGGCCGGCCCGCTTGAGGGCGGCCCACATCTTGCGGACCCCGTAGACGTCGTAGTTCTCGCGGTGGATCCGCTTGATGACCTCGGTCAGCTCCGCGTCGCGCACGGCCCGCGCGGAGGGCTTGCTCTTCTTGTGGGCGTAGTAGGTGGACGGGTGGATGCTGCAGTCGTGCTCGGTGAGGATCCTGCAGATCGGCTCGACTCCGCCGAAGCGGCCCCGGTGCTCGTCGATGAACGCTACGAGCGCAGGTGTGGCCGGTCGAGCTCGGCCGCGAAGAAACTCGCCGCGGACTTGAGGATCTCGTTGGCGCGCTTGAGCTCGGCGATCTCCTTCTTCATCGCCTTGATCTGCGCGGACTCCTCCGTGGTCGTGCCCGCACGCTGTCCGGAGTCGACCTGGTCGCGCCGGACCCAGTTGCGCAGCGTCTCGGCGGAGCCGATGCCCAGCTTCTCCGCGACGGCCCGCAGCGCGGCCGACTCGTTCGGGTAGTCACCGAGGACCTCGGCGACCATGCGCACCGCACGACGGCGCAGCTCAGGAGGGTAGGAAGAGGGACGTGCCATGACTCGAATCCTTACACGAAATCGAGTCCCCACCGAACCCGGGGCGGTTCATCCGCCCGGGCCAGCGCCACCCGCTCACGCCGCTCCAACACCCCCAGCACCGACGGCATCCGCCACCTCCAACCACGCCCCACGCCGACACGACGCTCCGAGCATGCCTACCGAGCGACGGCCACACACCTCACCTGGGAAAACGTGACCCTACCTTCGGTTTGGGAATCGCTTCTCAGGCCCGTCGCCTGCCAACGCCAGCGAGGCGGCGGTCGCGGCGGCTGCGGCGCATGGAGGCGGTGAACGTGAACACGCAGGTGGTCATGATCACGAGGCCGACGACCAGGAAGACCTGTTCGGCGTTTGGTACGCGGGTGAGGCCGAAGGCGAAGGCGGCGAGCGCCGCACAAATGCCGAGGCCCACCCACCGCAGCCGTCGTCCGCTGACGTTTCCGTCAAACGACCCGAGGGTCCCCTCCGCGTAGAAGCGCGGAGGGGACCCTCGCATGTACAGGCTGTCGAATTCTTCATAAGGGAATGACGTGACGGAGCCCCTCAAGAAGCACGACCTACGCCCCGGTGGACGGTTCCTAGACGTCCAACCCAATCAAATCAGGCCGCTTCTCAGGAGAGCCCCAGTCCAGAATCTCACGAAGCTTCCGAGGCAGATTTTCCCCATCTGCCTGCGCCTCACTTAGATTCACTTCAACGGGTGTTGAAATCTCAAGAATCTCTGCATCTTCAGCGGTGAATTCCAGCGTGAGAACCATATTGGAAAGTCGCACGCTTCGCAGGCAGCCGTATACGGTGAAGCCTCGCTCAGTGGAGACGTTGTAGGAATCCATTCCAGACTGGATTTCCTGCTCATCTGGTTCGTACGTGGATCGCTGAAATGAGAACGATCTCGGGGCGCCGGACTCATCCACCCCGGAAACGCCCACCTCAAGGGCCTCTTCGTCCTCGTAATCCTCGAAGAACCCAACTTCTACGGCAGTCAATCTCATTGTTAGCGCCTCCTTCTTCCAGCTGTCCATGACCCAGCCCCCTTGGCGCCGGACCATTCATACGTGACCGACACCCCCAACTCGTTGACCATACGGTTCATCGCACCCTTACATCGCGAGCAGGGAGGGAGTTGGCCTTGCATCCTAACCGCATCACCTGAACTCAACGGGAAATTGCCAGCGAATGGGTCATTCGGCAGCGAAACCTTCGGCCCTGTGGAAGCACCTGCCATGCGCGAGAATCGATGCTCCGTATGCGTGAAAGCCGAGTTGTTGGGATACCCTAGCCCAGCCTCTTCAGGCGTCATATCGCCGCTCTCCAGCGAGATATCGCTCGTGCTTCCATCTGCCGACGCCACAGAGATATCGCACATATGCCCGTTGCCGCCAGTGTTATGAACCAGGACCGGCGTGGCCCCCGCCACCACATAGTACGTGTGGATGTCAGCGATTGTCAGGTCATGCGCAAGCTGGGGGGCGGTTCGGTAATTTTTGACTGACGTGATGGTGAGGGTGTGGCCGTCTGGTTGGCGAACCTCGTGTCCTGGCTGCAGTTGCGCGGCGTCGGTCCAGCGTCGGGTGGTGGCGTCCCAGAAGGGGTGGTGCTGGGTGGAGGTGAGCTTCTCGGTCTTGCCGAGGGTGTCACCGGTCTTCTGCAGTGTCAGGTCGGTGAACTCATGGTCGTCCGGTGTGCGGATTGTGGCGATAACTGGCTTGGCTTCGGTTTGGCCGTTTTCGGGATCAGTGGCTTGGACTTGATCGCCAACCTGGAGGTCCTCGATGGCCCTTGTCGTACCGTCTGCCATGAGCACGAGCGTTCCGGGCAGGAAGCTGTGGGGGGCGGCGGAAGCTAGGCAGTCGACTGCATCAGCGGCTGCCTCGGCCACGTTATCGATCTTTTCGGCTGCACTGAGTGCCTTTCCGGCTTTTGCTGCTTTCCCAGCCTTTGCTGCTATTCCGGCGCCGGGGATGGCACCTATAAGGCTTTGGGCGGCATCGAGGTAGTGGCCGTCTTGGAGGTCCATGACGGTGCCGCCTACCGCGCCGATGATGTTCAGCCCTGGAATGAACCCCATCGCGTCGAAGCTCTCACGGAGGCGGCTTCGCTTTGTTCCGCTTGGGTAGATGAGGGTGACGTTTGCGCCGGCACGCTGGGGGTGTTCTTTGGTGCTGATCACGTTGTCCCAGTAGGCAACGTTCCAGTCGCCATCGCTGGTTTTAGTCCAGGATTCGTGGGTGATGTTGCCCTGGAAATCTGAGCAGGTGCCGAATCCGCCGCAGACTCCGTCGGGACGGAGTCCGCTGGGGTCGCTGAGGTTGACGGGGTTGTTGTTGCTGTAGGCGTAGCCGTTCCACTGTTGTGGGTCGGTTGTGTCGAGGATGGGGTCGGGGTTGATGAAGCGGCCGGTGGTGGGTTGGTATTGGCGGGCGCCGAGGTTGGTGAGGCTGGTGTTGTAGTCCTTGGTGCCGCCGATGTAGCCCTTGTCTCCGCCCCAGGTGTTGACGGAGGGGAGGGTGTCGCGGGGGTTGCCGAAGGGGTCGGTCGGTCGCCTTGTGGTGGCGAGGGTGGTGAGGTCGATGCTGGTGGTGTTGGTGCCGTGGTGGTCGGCCAGTTGGGCGACGAAGGTGCCGGGGTTGGTTCCGGCGCCGGTGCGGACGATGGTGAGTCCGCCGGGGATGGGGTAGTAGCGGGTGCCGGTGGACTGTTTGGTGTTGGTGTCGTAGACGAGTTCGTCGGCGCCGAGGGTGATGGTGGTTTTGGTGGGGTTGCGGCGGATGAGTTGGTTGCCGTCGGCGTCGTAGACGTAGGTGGCGATGGTGGTGGTGCCCTGGGTGATGGAGGCGAGTTTGCCTTCGGTGTTCCAGGTGTAGGTGGCGCCGCCTGCGGCGTCGATGGGGTTCCAGGTGTTGGTGGCCCACTTGGTTACGTAGCCGGGGGCGTAGACGATGAACTTGCCGTCGTCCTGGAGGGCTGCGAAGTAGCCGCTGCCCGCGCCGACGGCGGTGTTGGAGGACCACAGCACTACGCGGGCGGTGTCGTAGACGACGAAGTTGCCGTCGTCCTGCATGGTCGCCCAGGCGCCGAGGTGGTTCTGGGTGTTGCTGGACCACAGGACGTCGCCGGTGCGCAGGGAGGTGAGGACGAGGTTGCCGTCCGGTTGCATGGCGAACTGGGTGCTGTTGGTGCGGAGGCTCTCGCCGGACTTGATGATGTAGCCGGCGCGCAGGGTGCGGTCGGCCTTGGAGTTGCCGATCTTGGTGGTGTTGCCGGTCGCGTCGTACTGGGTGGTGCCGGTCAGGCCGGGGGCGCCGTTGCCGGTGACCTTGCTGGTGAGCAGGGCGTGCGGTCCGCCGGTACCGCCGCCTGCGGTGAGAGGCTCAGTCGGGGTGTTGACCGTTTCGGGTGTGCCGAAGGTCTGGGTGGTGGTGGTGTCCTTGGTGGTGTCACCGGCCGGGTTGTGCTGGATCAGGGTCTTGCGGTTGCCGGTGAGGTCGTAGGTGTAGTCCTGCCAGTAAGGGTTGGCGCCGCCGACGGTGGTCTTGGCCGGGGGGACGGCTGCGCTGGTGGGGGTGGTGTTGGTGCAGGCTCCTTGGTCCTGGGTCTTGTGCTGGAGTGGGTCGGGGGTGGTGATGGTGCCGGTGTCGGTCCAGGCCGTCGTGAGGCGTCCGAGGGTGTCGTAGGTGAAGCACTGGCGGGAGGTCGCCGACGGGTTGTTGTCGGGGACGTCGGTGATGGAGGTGATGGTGCCGGACGGGTTGTAGGTGTAGCTGGTCTGCTGGACGGTTCCGGTGGTGGAGGTCTGCTTGTCCAGGAACTGTGAGCGCACCCGCCCGGTGGCCTGGTCGTAATCGGTGGTGGTCACCACCTGCGTGGCCCACGGGTTGATGGTGGAGCGGACCGGACGCCCGAATGCGTCATACGCCGTCTGCGCGTCGTAGGTCGTCGCACCGCCGTAGGAGATCAGCTGTCCGTAGCTGTTGTACGAGAAGCCGATTTCCTCGTACGGCAGGCCGCCGAGCGCTGGCGTGGTCTCCTGCTTCGGGTTGCCGGTCACCGGGTCGAACTGCACGCCGGTGGTATAGGCGTAGGTGGTGCCCGCGGCCTGGCCGACTTCGGTGCCGGGAATCGTGACGGTGCTGCCGGTGGCGCGGTAACCGTCGTCGTATCCGGTGACCGTCGTGGTGTACGCCTGGCCGGTGCTGCCACCGACGAAGCGGGTGGAGGAGGTGGGCTTGCCCTTGGCGACGGTGTCGAAGGTCCAGGCGGCGAGCTGCTTGGCGGCCGTCACCGTGCCGTCGTACAGGCCGGTCTTACGTCCCATCAGGTCGTAGGTGTAGGCCAGGGTCTGCTGCTTGGCGTCGGTGGTGGTGGCCAGGCGTGACGCCGTGTCGTAGGTCTGCGTGGTGGCGCCGGTGTCCGGGTCGGTCGCGGTGATCTGGCGGCCGCGTAGGTCGTAGCCGTAGCTCCAGGTGTTGCCCATCGCGTCCACCCGGGTGGCCGGCTGTCCGGCCGGTGTGTAGGTGTAGCGGGTGACGGCCGCGTCGGCGGCCACACCGGTGGCGGTGGGCGTGGTGTACTGCCAGAACTCGCTGGTGCGTCCCCGGCTGTCCGTCAGGGTACTGGTGGGCCAGGACCCCTGCGGCGGGATGACATCGGTTCGGTCCACGCCGGGGTATGCGGTGACCGTCTGGGACTGCTGAACTCCCAACGACCAGAACGCCGAGGTGACCGGACGGCTCAAGCCGTCGAACGTGATCCGGGTCTGGGCAGGGATGCTGCTGTCGACGCCCATGACCAGGGTGCCCGACGGTGCGGCGGCATCGTTGTACCAGGGCGCGTTGGCGGTGCGAGTGCGCCCCTGCGAGTCGAACAGGGTGTCAGTGACCATCCGGCCCTGGTAGCCGGGGCTGGCCGGCGTGGACTGGGTCTGCCGGGTCCGCCCGAAGCCGTCCAGCAGTGTCACCTGACGCATGTAGACAGGCGTTGCGGCGTCCCGCATCAGTGACGAAGTGGTGATCGTCGACGGCGTACCGGTCACGTTGGAGACGGTGTAGGCGAAGGTCTGGTTCGCGTTCGGCTTCGACGCCGGAGTACGTCCCGCTGCCCATACCGCCGTCGTACGTCCCAGAGCGTCGTAGGTCCTGGTGGTCGTCTTGCTGTTGGAGTCCGTCGTGGTGATCGGCAACGACCTGCGGACATCAAGGTTGGTGACGTTGTCCCAGGTCGCCGCCGTTGCCGAGCCGGGGATCGGGACAGCCACCGTGACGGTGTTGGGCAGTTCACCGGCTGAGCCGGAGGTGTAGGTAGTGGTGGTGGTAGCGCCGTTGGGGTGTTGGTCGTCGGTGCTGTTGATGTCCGTCGCCGATGTCACCCGGCCGTAGATGTCGAATGTGCCGCCGTAGGTGGTGGCGAACACTGGTGTACCTGTGCCGTCATAGCGGTCCAGGACCTGCTGGCCGGTCGGATTTCCGGCCTTGCCGGCCTGGCCCTGGGTCAGGCCGTCGTATAGCACCCTGCTGCGGGAGATCGTGTTGGCTGCCGTTGGTGTCGCGATGCAGGCAGCAGCGCCAGAGACGGTCACGCTCTCGGCGGGCAGATCTGCGCGCTGCGGGTCTGCGCCTGTGGCGTAGGTCAGTCGGGAGCACTGGTCCGGTAGGCCGTCAGCCTGGTCGAGCGAGGTGCTCAGCCGGTTCCCGTGGTCCGGGTCGGTGGTACTTGTCTTTGTTGTGGTCCGCCAGGTGCCGTCAGCCTTGCGAGCACGGTTGGTGGTGCTGCTGGTGGTTGTGCCATAGCGGGCCACCAAATCGGGCAGGCCGCTGCCCCTGATGTGTGTGGCGGTGGTTTTTTCACCGCTGGCCTTGTTGATGCTCTGAGCGACGACGACGGTGCTGTCAGCTCGGTCGAAGGCCTCGTCCTGCAGAGCCTGCCCGGCGAGCCAGTCGACGTCCGTGACATCGTTGCCCAGGGCGTCACGGAGGCGGGGAACGGCGCGGGGTGTGCCGTCCTTTCGGGTGTCGCCCTCCATGCCCTGACGGTAGGTGGTGGTGGTTTTACTCTTGGGGCCGTCGTTGCCGTCGCCGGTGGTGACGGTCACCGTGGCGAAGCCGCGGAAGTCGCCCCAGGTGCGGCTCTTGCCGTCGGTGTACTCGCTGTCGTCGCGGTGCCAACCGGCCGGACCGTACGTGTAGGTGGTGATCTTCGCGGGCGCGCCCGTGGCGAAGTCGTTCTCCGTCAGGGAGCGTACGGTGTAGTGCAGGAACCAGTCGAGCACCGGGTCCGCACCGGGCAGCGAGCCGGCCGGGGACCAGCGCACCGGGTAGCAGGCCCTGGTGTTGTTGTCTTCGGCGGTCGGCATCACGTGGTTGATGCGTGAGCAGTCGGCGAGGTTGTAGTCGACGTTGAGGACGCCGCCCATCTCGTTCTTGATCTGCTGGATACGCGGGCGGTTCATCAGCGGTGGTGCCGGCAGCAGGTCGGTGCCGTCCACTCGGTTGGGGAGCATCACCGGAACGAAAGTCACCGGCGGGGTGGTGACGTTGGGAGTGGCGGTCTTGCCGGTGCGCTGCACCGAATCCAGCCAGAGAGCCTTCTGGCTGGTGGTGTCGCTCGGGTCAGGGAAGGAATGCGTCAGGGCGTAGCTGTCGACGTCCTGCCAGGCGTTGTTGACCCGGACTTGGGTTCCGATGCTGGTCAGGCGTTTGGTGGTGAAGTAGGTGGGGCCGTAGATGGTGCAGGTTCCGGTGGACTTGCACTCCTGGTCGACGGGTACGTCGGGCCAGTTGGTCTTGTTCGCGACTGTGCGATTCGCCACGTCGCAGGCCGTTCCGGCGGCCAGGCAGCGCTCGGCGACCGTGAAATTGACCCGGGCCGCGGGCTGCAGACCGCCCTTCGCCGCGACCTGGGCGTCGAGGAGCTGGCCGTAGTCGATGCGCTGGAGCGTCGTGGCACGCGTGTAGGAGGTGGAGATACCGTTGCCGTTGTTCTGGCCGCCGCCGCGGGAGTAGAAGTTGGCTTCCGGTGCCCAGGTGTAGGTGGTGAGGTTGCCATGGGCGTCGACCACGTAGTCCAGTGACAGGCGCTGCCACATCTGGCACCAGGACGCCTTGCCCTTGGCCGGGTCGTAGCAGCGGTCGCCGCTGTTGGGTGCGTAGACGGGGACCGTGGAGGCGGACTTGGTCTCCGGGTCGCTCTTGTCCCCGCCGGGCAGGTGGTTGAGGCCGAAGTAGTAGACCGTGCCGGAGCTGTCGGTGACCTTCGCGTAGGCACCGTTGTCGGTGCCGTTGGCCGCGCCGGTGCCGAACTCGACCTTCGTTCCGTCGTCGCCCTTGAGGTGCCAGATGCCGGTGGCGTCGTCCGAGGCGACCGGACCGTCAGTGGCACGCACGAGCGGTCCGGAGTGCGAGCCGAAGGAGAGGGTGGCGTTGAAGCCGCCCCAGCACAGGTCTCCGGAGCCCGTGATGCCGTTCTTGTCGCACGGCTTGTAGGTGCGCTCGATGAAGCCGGGGTTGTAGTCCCAGCCGTCACCGATCCAGGAGGCCTGCGCGTTGGTCGCCGACGTCCTGCCGTCCACAGCAGAAGAGTTGTAGCCCAACGACACCGCAGGAGCCGCACCGCCTAGAGCCGGCGGCACCTGGATGCCGTAGCTGTAGGTCATGTTGCCAGTGGAGCCGCCAGCTGACCAGCCGGAGGAGGCGCTCAGACTGGTGGCACTGTAGGTGCCGCCACCGCCGGACGATCCAGCTTCCGCGCTCAGCAGCATCGGCGTGGACGCCGGCACGGCTGCAGGGGCTGCCGGTGCGGCAGCCGAGAAGGACGACTTCACCACTCCCGAACCCGGCGCAGCGGCTGCTGTGGGGGCTGTTGACAGGGCTACGTCGGCGGTCACGCGCTTGGTGGCCGCGTCGTAGTGGGTGGCCACCGGGGTGCGGACCAGGCAGGCTTGGACCTGAGGGGTGGTCAGGGCGCAGGCCGGCAGCGACATCAGTCGTCCGCGGGATGCGAACTGGCCGCCGGTCGCGGCGTCCAGCGCCGCCAGGTCCAGGCCGACCTGTACCGGCGCGGTGGTGGCACCGGTCTCCGTGCGGGCGCTGGGAGCTGCACTTGTCGGGGTGGTTGCGGTGGCGGACAGGGACAGCAGGAGGCCGTTGACGCCTGCGGCGGTTGCGGCTGTTTCGTCGGACTGGACCACCGTCACTGCGGTGACCGTTGTCGCTGGGCCTTCGGCTTTGCTCCGGGAGGGGGGTTGCGGCGGGGCGGTGTTCACCCATACCGGGAGATTTCCGGCCTTGGCCGGTGTTCCGCTCACCTGTGCCGTGGCGCTTTCGGGCTTGCCGGAGGTCTTGCGGGCCTGCGGAGTTGATGGCTTGGGCACGGCGTAGTGCGGCGTGGCTTCAGCTGGTTTGGCTGCCTTGGTGACAGGGACCGAAGGTGTGCCCGGCAGCGGGGTGTTGGAGGGCGCCCAGATACGGGAGAAGTCCGGTGCGGCAGCTGCGGCCTGAGTGGCCAGAGGACCCAGGAGCGAGGCCATCACTGCCAGCCCCAAAGGTCCGGCTATTCGCCTTCGGAAGCCGACTTCCGTTCGGCTCTTTCTACGAACTGACACCTGCAACTCCAGAGTTGAAGAGTGATGTGATGTGCTGTCACCTAGAACGGTGACCGTGGAGCGGATCCTATGGCAAGAGGGTGCTGACCTGCAGAGATATATCAGCTATAGCCAAATTGTGACGCAGGCCACTGAGGCTCTTATGGGTTCCCTCTACCTCAAAAAGGGCAATCGTTGAATAGCGATGTTGACGGACCGACAAAGCCCTGGAAACGTACGGAAGATCTCTGCGACTCCAGCGCCAGAGAATGAGCCGATTACGAGGATCGCGTGCGCCCCACCAAGTCCATTTATTTGACGGTCCATCAGAAATTGACGGACCCTCACCCTCGCCCCGTGAAGCGGGCGTTGCGGGCGGGCTCGGTGGCAGCTGTCCTGTCCCTGGCGGCCGGCCTGCTCACTCTCGCCCCCGCGTCCGCCCAGGCAGATGCCACCGCCGACTTCCAGGCAGCGGTCCTGGCCGGGGACGCCAAGCATGCGGGCGAGAACCTGCAACCCCGCCCGGCGGACGTCGCGATCGCGGAGGCGAAGCGGACCGGTAAGGACGTACCGATCCCCGCCCTGACCGACGAGTACAGCACCTCGGTCGCCACCCCGGCCGGCAAAATACGCCGGGACCAGAACCTGGAGGCGCAGCGCACCAGGCGCGCTGACGGCTCGTGGGCTGCGCTGGACGACACGCTGGTGCGTGGTGCGGATGGTTCGCTGTCGCCGGTGGCGGCGAGTGAGAAGCTGGTGATCTCCGGTGGCGGTACGGGGCCGCTGGCGACGATGACCACCAAGGACGGCAAGCAGCTTGCCGTGGGCTCACCCTTCCCCGGCGCGCTGCCGGCTCCGGTGGTCAGTGGCAACAGTGCGTTGTTCACTTCGGTGGCGCCGGATGTCGACCTGAAGGTGACGGCGACCAAGTTCGGTGGCTACACCACCGTGCTGGTGCTGCACACACCGGCCGCTGCGGCGAACCCGGCCGTGCGCGCGCTCAGCTTCCCCACTGTCTCCAAGGGTCTCGAGCTGTCCTCGGCCGCGGACGGGGACCTGCGGGCGACCAGCGGTGGCGAGATCGTGTTCACCGCGCCCACGCCGAAGATGTGGTCCGCCGCGGCACCGGCCGCCACCAGCGGCAGTGTGGCTGCGATGTCCCTGAACAGCGTTGCCGGCACGCGGAGCGCCCCGGCATCCGACGCCCTTGGTACGGGGCAGCAGACGCCGGACGTGCCGAGCAGCACGGACGGGCCCGGGTCGACGGCGACGGTTGCGGACGTCCCCGCTTCTGCGAGCGCGGATGCGAAGGGCGTCGGTGTGATCCGGCTGTCGCCGAGCCCTGAGCTGCTGGACGGGGCGAACACCAGCTACCCGATTTATGTGGACCCGGTGTGGTCGAACGACGCGCGGGGCAAGAGCCACCACGCCTGGGTGATGCAGGCCCACACCACAGCGGGGAACTTCGACCGCACCGGCTCGCTCCCCCGCGACCATCCCGGTGTCGGCTACAACGGCTGGGAATCCCCATACGGCATCGAGCGGTCCCTGTACGAGTTCAACCTCAACGGCTACCTCAGCACCACCGTCATCAACTACGCGAACCTGCACATCTCGCAGACCAGCTCCTCCGACTTCTCCTGCACCACCGGCTACCCGCTCAGCCTCTACCGGGCCGCCGCCTTCACCGACACCGTCAACTGGAACAACTACACCACCTACGAGTACGTCGACGGCAAGAGCAGCGTCCCCGGCAACGGCCAGTCCGGCTGCCCCGGCGAACTCGGCATCGACTTCAACGTCACCGCCCCCATGCGCAACGCCCTGGCCAACACCGGCACCCCGTTGGCGTTCGCGCTCGTGGGCAAGGAGGGCACCGGTGACAGGAACGCCCTCAAGCGGTTCAGCTACACCGCCATCCTCTCCACCGAGTACGACCACGTCCCGCTGACACCGACCGACCCGCAGGCGCTGCCGAGCCCGCAGCGCGTCACCGCCCCGAACACGGACGCCTGCTGGAACGCGCCGCTGTCCGAGTACGGCTGGGTGACCGGCACCGGCACCACTCTCACCTCCGTGGTCAGCAGCTACAACCAGGCACAGCTCACCGAGTTCGTGAACATCTGGGACAACGCCCTCGCCGGTGCCCCCAGCGTGAGCAACGGCTGGTCAGGCTTCGTACCCAGTGGCAGCCGCGCCTCCTACACCGTCCCGCAAGGCACGCTGAAGGACGGCCACAACTACGGCTGGCAGACGCAGGGCGACGACGGCATCCTCCGCGGCCCGGGCGGCCCCGTGTGTCACTTCGCCGTGGACACCACCCCGCCGATCGCCGCGTTCGGCACCTTCACCGACCCCAGCACCCAGTTCCCGCCCGCCGGCAACGGCCAGACCACCAACCTGCGCCTCGGGGACACCGGGCACATCCCCTTCACCGCCTCCGACCCCAACCCCTCGGGGCTGCTCGCCTCGGGACTGGCCTGCGTGCGGTGGAGCTACGACCCGCAGATGGCCACCCACGAACAGGTCTGCGGCAGCAACGGCACCCCGCTGAACGTCACCGAGATCACCACCAAGCCCACCCACTGGGGCACCAACATCCTGTACGCGCAGGTCTACGACAACGCCGGAAACATCTCCCAGACCCTCTCGTACGCCTTCTACGTCCCCTGGGCCCCCGGCCCCGTCGCCTTCGGTGACACCACAGGCGACGCCCGCCCCGACATCCTCGTCCCCGACACCGCCGGCAACCTCGTCACCCACGGCCGCGCCACCGACCCCGGCAACACCAACGTGCCCCCCACCGGCACCGCCGCCCCAGCCGCTCAGGCGCCCGAAGGCAAGACCTGGAATGCCTTCCACATCACCCACCGCGGCTCCCGCGACCCCGGCAACAACGCCGACGACCTCTTCGTGCACCGCGACAGTGGCGACGAGCTCCACTACTACCCCAACAACAAGGCTGACCCGGGCCACTTCCCCCTCGGTGCGGCCACCACGCTGGACCGGCCCAACTGCACGGGCACAGCAGCCGCTTGTACGGGGTACCACCAGGACAGCACCTGGGAGTACACCTCTCAGATCACCCCGATCGGCTCCACCAGCACCACCCGCACCCCCAGCGGTAAGTTCACCGACGCCACCGGAATCCTCACCGTCGAATCCGGCAGCCTCTGGTACTACCCGCCCAAGAACGCCGTCTCGCTGCGCGCGCCCGTCCTGGTGGCCACCGGCGGCTGGGACAACCGCGACCTGATGGTCCCCGGCAACACCCTGAACATCGGTACCGACACCGCCCCCGCCCTGTGGGCCAGGGACCGCAGTACCGGGAGCGTTTTCCAGTACGCACTGACCACCGCGGCCCGCAGCGACGCTCTCGGCGACTTCACCGTCGTCACCGCCGTCACCACCAGCCCCGCCACCCCCATCGGTTCCGGCTTCACCACCACAGCCTTCCCCACGGTCGGCGCCGACGGCGACCAGACAGACGACGGCGTCCCCGACCTGTGGGCCCTGGACGCCACCGGCAACCTGCACGTATGGCCCGGCGTCGCCACGAACAAGGCCGTCACCGGCCTCACCAACGACCACTACCGCGGCGACACCCGGGCCCCCACCGCCCAGTGGAAGCTCAACGACACCGCCAACAGCACCTCGGCCGCGTCCAACCCCACCACCTACAACGCCACCAACACCAACGTCACCTTCGGCAACGACACCGTCGACGGGCGCAGCACCAACGTCGCCACCTTCAACAGCTCCGACTCGGCGCTGGCCACCACGGGCCCGGTGGTGGACACCCGAAAAAGCTTCACCATCAGCACCTGGGCCAAGTCCACTACCGCCGGCGGCATCATCGCCAGCCAGAACCTCACCCACGCCAGCAGCTTTATCCTGTGGAGCGAGGGCACCGGTGGCGGGAAGGCCTGGCGGTTCGCCCTGGCCACCGCCGACGACGACTCGTGGCCCTACGACTTCACCAACACCACCAACAGTTCCGCCCTCGTGCAGGTCGGCAAGTGGACCCAGCTGACCGCCAGTTACAACGCCACGACCGGCCAGATGAGCCTGTACGTCGACGGCACCCTCGCCGGCAGCAACTACCACAACGCCACCACCAGCCCCGCACCCAGCGGAAAGTTCGTCATGGGCCGCTACCAATACCCAGATCCTCTTATGGTCAGCTTCAAGGGCAGCATCAGCAACCTCGCCGTCTACGACGGCGCCTCCGCCACCACTGCCTCCACCACCGTCATCCGGCACGCCGCCAGCAACAACTGCCTGGACATCCCCGGCAACGACACCGCCCAGGGCGTCTGGCTCTACACCTGCAACAACAGCCCGGCCCAGCAGTTCACCCTCAACCCCGCCAACGGCACCATCAGCGCCGGCGGCAAATGCCTCGACATCACCGGCGGTGGAACCGCCAACGGCACCGGCATCAGCCTTTGGACCTGCACCCCCGGCGCCTGGAACCAGACCTGGCTCCCCCGCCCCGACGGCAGCCTCTACAACCCCGGCTCCAAGCGCTGCCTCGACCTCCCCGGCAACAACACCACCGCCGGCACCCGCCTCACCATCTACGACTGCAACACGACTCCCGCCCAGACCTGGAGCATCCCCACCATCAACACCCCCGCACTCCCCACCAACCCCTGACAACCAGCCGTATAAACAAGGCTGCAGACGCGCCAAGCTGAAGAGAACAGAACCGGGCCCGCAGCACGACATACGCTGCGGGCCCGGCCTGTGTCCCGGGTGTGTCCAGTGACTGGTCCATCTGATGTTGTGTGAACCGCCCCGGGTTCGGTAGAGATCTCAGGTTGTGGCTGTGACCAGGGGTTTCGTGGTCGACAGGTAGTAGTTTTCCTCGTACTCGACAGGCGGGACGTGGCCTATCTCACCGTGGAGTCGTCGGTGGTTGTACCAGTCGGTCCACTCGGCGGTGGCGAGCTCGACGTGCGAGAGCGTCTTCCAGGGCCGCTGGGGCTTGATCACCTCGGTCTTGTACAAGCCGATGGTGGATTCCATCAGGGCGTTGTCGTAGGCGTCGCCGACGGATCCGATCGAGGCCGCGATATCGGCGGCGTCCAGGTGCTCGGCGAGCCGGAAACTCGTGTACTGCGACCCGGCATCCGAGTGATGTATCAACTCGCCCCGCTGGTGGGGGAATCCGTCGCGGTCGCGCTGCCACAGCGCCATGTCCGGCGCATCCAGGACGAGCCGGGCCTCCTTGGTGGTTGCGGCCGACCAGCCGACGATACGGCGGGAGAAGGTGTCCACGACGAAGGCGACGTAGACGACTCCGGACCAGGTGGCGATGTGAGTGAAGTCGGCGACCCAGCAGCGGTTCGGCGCGCTGGCGACGAACTGGCGGTCCACGAGGTCCGGGGCGCGTTCGGCGGCCGGGTCCGCGATGGTGGTGATGACCTTCTTGCCGCGCACGGCGCCGGCGATGCCGAGTTCGCGCATCAGCCGCTCGACAGTGCAGCGGGCAACCGTGTGGCCTTGCCGGCCCAGCTCACGCCAGATCTTCCGGGCCCCGTAGACGCGGTAGTTGGCGTTGTAGACCTCCTTGATCAGCGGCTTGAGTTCCTCGTCGCGCACGGTGCGGGCGGCAGGCTGGGCCAGGCGCTTGCGGTGGGCGTAGTAGGTGGAGGGGGCGATGCTGCAGCCGTGCTCGGTCAGCACGCGGCAGATCGGCTCGACGCCGCCGAAGCGGCCCCGGTGCTCGTCGATGAACGCTACGAGCGCAGGTGTGGCCGGTCGAGCTCGGCCGCGAAGAAACTCGCCGCGGACTTGAGGATCTCGTTGGCGCGCTTGAGCTCGGCGATCTCCTTCTTCATCGCCTTGATCTGCGCGGACTCCTCCGTGGTCGTGCCCGCACGCTGTCCGGAGTCGACCTGGTCGCGCCGGACCCAGTTGCGCAGCGTCTCGGCGGAGCCGATGCCCAGCTTCTCCGCGACGGCCCGCAGCGCGGCCGACTCGTTCGGGTAGTCACCGAGGACCTCGGCGACCATGCGCACCGCACGACGGCGCAGCTCAGGAGGGTAGGAAGAGGGACGTGCCATGACTCGAATCCTTACACGAAATCGAGTCCCCACCGAACCCGGGGCGGTTCATCGGTCCAGTGCCTGGATCTGGGACTTCTCGTCCACGCAGAGCACGACCGCCTTCTCCGGCGGGTGGTGGTAGAGGCCGACGACGTCGACGACCTTGGCGACGAACTGCGGGTCGGTGGACAGCTTGAAGGAGTCCTGCAGATGGGGCTTGAGGTCGAACTTCTTCCAGATCCGGCCGATGGTCGACTTCGACAGGCCGGTGCGTTGGGCCATCGAAGCCCGTGACCAGTGCGTGTCCTGGCCCGCGGGTGATTCCAGGGTGGCGATGACGACCTCCTCGACCCGGTCGAGAAGGATCGAGGGCGGCCGGCCCGAGCGGGGTTCGTCCTGCAGGCCGTCCAGGCGGTGGGCGATGAACCGGGCGCGCCGGCGGTCCACGGTCGACCTGTCGATGCCGAGATCGGTCGCGGCCGGCTGGTTCGTCCCGCCCTCGGCGCACCGCAGTACGATCCTGGCCCGCAACGCGAGGAACTGCGCGGTCTTCGCCCGCCGGGCCCACTGCGTCAACTGCAGCCGCTCGGCATCGTCCAGGACCAGGTCGGCCTTGGGCCGGCCGATCCGGCCGGCGTCCTCCAGGTCCGCGATCCGCTCCGCGGCGAAGGCCCGGCGCCATTTGCCCACCGTCTTGGGCTGAACGCCAAGGTCTCGTCCGACAGCCGTATTCGAGGCACCTTCAGCGCATGCCAGGATGATCCGTGCCTTCTCGGCCAAGCGCCGCTGCGGCAGCTTTGACCGACGCACCAACTCAGCCCTCTCGGCCTCGACAACGTGATCGGCACAGCTGACGGCCCCGGACGCGACATGGCATCAGAGTACTGACTAACCATCAGAACTTCTGGCGCATCACACTAGTAACCCCGCCGGTCGGCGGGGTTGTGCGCGTCACCCCCGCCGGATGGGGGGAGTCAAGTGGATCGTCAACGAACGGTATCCAGCCGTGACCTCACCCTGGGTAGCATGTCCGATTTGTGGCTTATGGGGATGCTGTAATGAATCTGTGCCTGTCGCGCTTTCTCTGCAGGCTTCCTATGGCTTCCTTCCCGGCTCGAGCGCACCGTGCATGCCCCGGTCGCCGCTGGGATGATGATGGAGATTGATCCCCAATGATGACTTCATGGTATTCGCGCGCCGTTTTCGCGGGCGCTTCCACACTACTGGCCGCCAGCGCCATGACGACACCGGCCGCAGCCCATGCGAACGAGGGAGTGAACAATTCAGAACTCCTGTGGAGCCCCAAGGCCTGCAGCGCCAGCACCAGCGCCGAAAATTTCTGGGTGACCCTCTGGTACAACTCCTCGTACGCGGGGTCCCACCGGAACATGGGCTGGCCGGTCTACGACTTCAACAACGTCGACGACGGCGTCAGCGGGGGAATGCCCCTCCACTTCTGCGACAACGGCAGGGCCGGCTCGAACGCGGCCCTCAAGAACAACGCCGCTTCTGCCCAGAACCGTCACACCAGCTTCCGTGCGGCCTTCTACTACAACAGCGGATACAAGGGCGCCACTGACATCCTCTCGCCGTTCTCGAGCTGGTTCCAGCTGAAGAGCACCTACAACAACAACGCGTCCTTCAACTTCGTGTAGTACGCGACACGGCGGCCGACCGGCACCCACCCGACCACTCGCCGGTCGGCCGCATCCGACTTCTTTCCAATTCTTGTTGACGGGCCGCGCCGCGCGCGTCCCGGGGAGATCCGATGCTGTTTTCCGCTCGCCGGTCAATCGTCCTTTCGCTCACCGGCATCATCTGTCTGGCCGCCGCCGCCTGCTCGCAGACTGTCGCGCCCGCAGGCGTGAAGGGCGCCGGACAGGAGCCTTTCGAGACCGTGGCGTTCGACGAGGCGAACCCGATGACCTGGAAGCTTCCGATGGAGGCCTACCTGCCTTCGGACGCAGAACAGGCGCAGCTTCGAAAGGCGTCCACCGCACTGACCCATGACTGTGTCCGCAAGAGCGGCAACACGGCGTGGACGCCTGCCCCCGCCCTTCCCAAGCTCGGGCCCAAGACCCTGACCGACTGGCGTTACGGCATCCACGACCAGGGACTGTCCGCCAAGCGTGGCTACCACCCGGACCTGGCCGAGCAGGCCGCCTACGACGCCGCCCTTCGGGTCGGCCTCGTCGATGGGACCGACGTGCTCGATCCCGCGACACTGTCGAGTTGTGGGCGGCAGGCGGCGGAGGCGCTCGGCGGCGGGCAGAAGACCTACGGGGAGCTCGCCCAGCGGCTCGCCAACGAGGCGTTCATCCGCTCCAAGCAGGAGCCCGAGGTCGCCGAGAAGTTCAAGCAATGGTCCGCCTGTATGAAGGAGAGCGGCCGCTCCTACAAGGAGCCCCTGGACGCCAGCGACGACAGCCGGTTCACCGGCAGCGACGTCACCCAGCCGGAGATCGACACCGCTCTGGCAGACCTTGCCTGCCGCGGGCGGACCGGGGTCGCGAAGACCTGGTTCGACGCCGAAGCCAGGTTGCAGAAGGCCGCACAGGAACAGAACGCCCAGGCTCTGCGCGCAGAGCGCGGGGAACTCGACCGGGCGATCAAGAAGGCCGCCGGCGTGCTCGCCGGCGGGAAGTGAGCGACAGGCGTGTCCGAGTCCCGCACACCGTCCCGCACTGCCCCCGACACCGAGATCCGCCGACGGCACAGGCTGCTCGTCGTCGTCATCGCCACGACCCTGGTAGCCGGCGCCGGCGGAGCTCTGGCCACCAAGATGCTGAAGTCTCCGGCCCAGGTCGCGGCGGAGATGGCCGCTCCCGCGCCGGATCGGCTGACTGCAGTGGCCGAGCGCCGCATCATCAGCGACACCGTGGTCCTGCGCGGCAAAGTCGTCGCGACCTCCGCGCTGGCCGTTCAGGGAAGCGCCCCCTCGGGTGTGCCGGGCGCCCGTGCGATCGTCACCAAGGTCAAGGTCAAGCAGGGCGAAGCGGTCCTGCCCGGCCAGCAGCTCTTCGAGGTGTCGGGCCGACCGGTCCTCACCCTCAACGGGGCGCTTCCCGCCTACCGGGACCTGCGCACCGGCAGCACCGGCGAGGACGTCGAGCAGCTCCAGCGCGCCCTGGCCGACATCGGTCACCCGACCGCGCCGGACCCCAAGGGAACCTTCGCGGCCGGCACCGAACGGGCCGTGACGGCCTTCTACAAGACGCACGGATACCAGCCGGTCCGAACCGCCACCGCGTCCAACGACCGGATGACCGGCGGCAGCACCCCCGAGACGCAAGCCCCGCAGCCGACCGCGTCCCCGTCTGCCATGCCGCCGGCGGCCGGGGACGGCGGCGCGGGAGCCGTCGTGTTTCCCATGTCCGAGGTCGTCTACCTGGACCCTCTGCCGGCCCGTGCCGACGCCGTGTCAGCCACCGTGGGGCAGGCCCCGGGCGAAAAGCTGATGTCGATCTCGACCGGAGAGCTGGTCATCGACGCAACGGTCACGGCCCCGCAGAAGGGCCTCCTGAGGCCCGGGCAGAAGGCCGAGATCCTCCGTGAGAGCACCGGCACCAGAGCCACCGGAACGGTGGTGTCCGTCTCCGAGACCGCCGCACAGGCCAAGACCGACCAGAGCGGATCCGGCGCCACGGGCTACCCGGTGCGGATCAAGCCCGACAAGCCCCTGCCCGCTGACCTGGTCGGTCAGGACACCCGCCTCACCGTGACGGCCGCCAGTTCCGGCAGCGCCATGCTCGCGGTGCCCGCCTCCGCCCTGTCGGCCGGTGCTAACGGCCGCAGCAGCGTCAGCGTCCTGGCGCCGGACGGATCGGTGCAGCAGGTCACGGTCGAGCCGGGCCCGTCCGGCGACGGCTTCGTGGCCGTGACGGCCGAGGGACCGACGGCACTGGCCGCCGGCGACGAGGTCGTGGTCGGAGTCCAGCCGCGCGGAGGGCGGCCATGACCGCTACCGCCGCGCTGCTCCCCGAGCCGGTTCTCCAGCTCCAGGGAGTCGGACTCACCTATCCCGGCCCGCCCTCCGTGACGGCACTGCACCCCGGCGACCTGACGGTGCATCAAGGCGACTACCTCGCGGTGGTCGGCCCGTCCGGCGCAGGAAAGTCCACGTTCCTCAACATCGTCGGCCTGCTCGACACCCCGTCCACGGGCCGGCATCTGCTGGACGGCGTGGACGTCGCAACGCTGTCGGACGCACGGCGCACCGCACTGCGCGGAACCCGCATCGGATTCGTCTTCCAGGCGTTCCACCTACTGCCCCACCGCACAGTCCTGGAGAACGTCGAGCTCTCGATGCTCTACCAGCGCATCGCCCGCCGCGTCCGGCGCGAGCGCGCGGCCGAGGTCATCTCCCGTGTCGGGCTGGCTCACCGCGCCTCGGCACTGCCGACCAGACTCTCCGGGGGCGAGCGCCAGCGAGTCGCCATCGCGCGCGCCCTGGCAGCCGAGCCCTCCCTGCTGCTCTGCGACGAACCCACCGGCAACCTCGACTCCACCACCACCTCCTCGATCCTCGACCTGTTCGACGGACTCCACCGGGACGGCATGACGATCATGGTGATCACCCACGACGAGCAGGTGGCACGCCGCGCGCGCCGCACAGTGACCATCCGGGACGGCCACCTGACCGAGACAGAGCCCGAGAGGCAGCTGTGATTAGCCGCAAGCCCGCGGCCGGTCCCCGGCCGGCCCGCTCCCGACTGGCCCTGAGGGACCTCATGTCCGAAGCGGTCGCCGGTGTCCTGCAGCGCCCCGGACGTTCGGCACTGACCGCTCTCGGCACGGTCCTCGGTGTCGGAGCCCTCATCGCCGTGCTCGGCCTCACAGGTACCGCCGCGGCCCAGATCGACGAGCGCTTCGACGAGCTCACCGCCACCGAGGTCACCGTGGAGGACGTGGCCACCAGCCCGGAGGGAACCGCCCCGCTCGCGTTCCCGTCCGACGCCGACACGCGGATGACCGCCCTGAACGGCGTCACCGCAGCCGGCGTGAGCTGGCGGGTGCGGCTGGGACCGGGACAGCAGATCGCCAACGGCGTGACGCAGGCGGCGACCGTTGACTCCCAGGCCCAACTCCTGGCGGCCTCACCGGGACTGCTGGCCGCCGCAGGCCCGTCCCTGGCCGAAGGCAGAGTCTTCGACACCTTCCACGAGCAGCGCGCCGAGCACGTTGCGGTCCTCGGTGCGGCAGCCGCCCGCAGGCTCGGCATCACCTCGGTGTACAACCGTCCAGCCGTCTTTGTCGACGGCACCGCGTTCACCGTCATCGGCATCCTGAGCGACGTCCAGCGCCGGCCGGACCTGCTCATGTCGGTCATCGTGCCGCGCAAGGCCGCCGAGCGGCAGTGGGGACAGCCCACGGACGACCGGGCCAGGATGCTGGTCACCACCCGCCAGGGCGCCGCGACCCAGATCGCCGGCGAAGCCGCTCTGGCACTGCGCCCCGACCATCCGCAGTGGCTGCGCGCCGTACCCCCGCCGGATCCCAAGACGCTGCGCACAGGGGTCAAGTCGGACCTCGGCCAGCTCTTCCTCCTGCTCGCCGGAGTCTGCCTGTTCATCGGAGCCGTCGGCATCGCCAACACCACCCTGGTCGCGGTCATGGAGCGCACCGGGGAGATCGGGCTGCGGCGCGCGCTGGGTGCGCGTGGCAGGCACATCACCTGCCAGTTCCTCACCGAGTCGACGCTGCTCGGCCTGCTCGGCGGCCTGGTCGGAGCGGCCCTGGGGACGGTCAGCATCGTGGCAGTCTCCGCCGCGAAGGAGTGGACCCCGGTCCTCCCCCCGGCCGCGGTGGCGAGCGCACCTCTGCTAGGCCTGCTGACCGGGCTGGTCGCGGGCGCCTACCCGGCGTGGCGGGCCTCAAGGATCGCCCCCGTCGAAGCGCTCCGGCGCTGATCCCCGCACTGCCCCACCTGTCCAGTCCTCGCCGGACGGCGTACGGAGCACCGCCTCCGAACGCCGAACCGTCGATCCGTCATGCGCCCGCACCGGCACATGACTTGTCACATCAACCACGCATCCGGATCGGCTGTCGAGCCGCAGCGGGATACCGAGTGGCCGTCCTCTCCAGCCGTCGACAGCGGCCGGCGGATACCGGTCACACCGGCAGCCACGAAGCACCCGACTGCCCGAACGATCCGGACCGACCACGAAGAACAGGTATGGAGCCGATGAGGTCGACCCCACCCAGGGCCGCACGCCCGATCGCAGCCGTCGCGGCCGCAGTCGTAGCCGCGTCCCTACTCCAGGCAGCCCCCGCGTTCGCCGACGCCCGGACACCGCAACCGCCGACCACCCCCGTCTCCGACAGCCCGTCAGAGATTAAGCCGGAGCAGCGGAACGAAATCCTCGGCAAGGGCTGGGAGAAGTCCGCCGACCGAGCCTGGACCACCTCCGGCGACGCCGACGGCTTCCACGTGCTGACCGCGGACGCGAAGGCCGGCTACGCCTGGAACACGGCAGCCACCCTCAAGGAACCCGGCTTCGACGCCGACCAGTGGATCGGCAACGCCTGTGTCACCGGCTCCGGGAAGCGCATGGTCGCCGTCTACGCGCCCCGGACCTTCACCAACAGGCCCGAGCTGTTCGCCCGCGGCGGTTTCAGTGCGGTGGTGGACCTGGAGAGCGGCGCCGTCACCAAGCTCGACGTGAAGGCATCGCTCGCCTACTACAGCCCCGGCTGCGGCGCGGACGAGCAGGTCGTGCTTACCCAGGGCGGCGGCGAGGACAAGGCCGCTACCCGGCTGATCCGCGTCGACGCGGCCACCGGGAAGGTCGCCGCCCCGCTGGAGGTTCCCGGCCAGGTCTCCTCCGCCGTCCCGGCCAAGGACGGCTCCTACGTGGCAGCCGACAGCAACCGGATGGTCCGGATCGAGCAGGACGGCAGGCGGACCGAGCTCACCAGGACCGATGGCGTCCCGTTCCACCTGAAGGCCGACTCCGAGGGCGGTGTGGTCTTCATGGACCACACCGAGAAGGAGTCCACCGTCAAGCGCCTCGCGGGCCGCGCAGGTAAGGCTCCGGCCGCCCAGCCCCGCCCTGACCTGCTGGCCAGCGGCGCGATCGACCAGCTCGGCCTGACCGCCGCCGCCCAGGGCAAGGTGGTCATCACCGGCGCGCCCACCAAGACCGGGAAGCTCCCCGGCACGGTGAAGAAGGTCACCGCCCCCATCGACGCGACGGTCTCCACCGAGGGCCGCTCGGTGGTCGAGCGCACCCGCTGGGCCGACCAGAGCACCCCGCAGCCCGTGGCCCCCACCGGCACCGAACCCCGGCCGGTCACTATCCAGTTGAGCGTGCCGGACACCGGCAAGTCGGCTGGCTTCACCGTGCAGCCGACGGCCTCCGCCGCCAACGGCGCGGACAGCGCCCCGCCCGCCGCCGCCCTCACCACCGGGTCCGCCACCCCCGCTCCGCAGGGCCGAGCCGTGAGCGCCGGGCTGCTGGCCGTCCCGGCTACCGCCGGCTCCTCCTCCAACCCGGTCGAGGCCGAGCGGGTCTGCGCGGTGCCGCGCAACGACCCGCGGAACCAGGCCATGCAGCCCAAGCCCCGTCAGGTGGAGTGGGCCGTCGACCAGGCGATCGTCGGCAACCTGAACACCCAGCGCCCAGCCAACTGGAAGAACCTGGGCATGCCGGCGTACACGCCGCAGGGCCTGTTCCCGTCGATCCCGCTGGACGGCGGCGGCCACGTGCCGGCCCAGATCATGCTGGGCGTCATCGCCCAGGAGTCCAACATGTGGCAGGCAACCCGGGCCGCCGTGCCCGGCGTCACCGCCAACCCGCTGATCGGCAACTTCTACGGCCGGGAGGTCTACAACGCCTCCACCGCCGACGACTGGGACGTCAACTTCGCCAAGGCGGACTGCGGTTACGGCCTGACCCAGCAGACCGACGGCATGCGCCTGGCGGAGTTCACCCCGACCGGCCAGACCGCCCTGCCGTACCAGACCCAGCGCGCCGTCGCACTGGACTACGCCGCCAACATCGCGGCCGGCCTGCGCACCATTCAGGACAAGTGGAACACGACCCGCCGGGCCGGGATGACCATCAACAACGGTGACCCGCTGAAGCCGGAGAACTGGTTCTACGCCGCCTGGGCCTACAACTCCGGCTTCTACCCGAAGACTTCGGACGGCAGCCCGTGGGGCCTCGGCTGGGCGAACAACCCCGCCAACCCCAACTACCCGGCCAACCGCAAGCCGTTCCTCAACAACAACAGCTACGCGGACGCCGCGCACCCGCAGGACTGGCCGTACCCCGAGAAGATCATGGGCTGGGCCGCCTACCCGATCGAGGGCCTGGAGTCCCCCGGCAAGACCGTGCCCGGCTTCCGCGCCGCCTGGTGGAACGGGGCGGACGCCAACCTGGCGACCCTCAACCGGTACACCGTCTCCCCGCCGGCCAACCAGTTCTGCAACGACAGCAACAACTGCCGCCCCGGGCAGTCCTTCCAGCCCAACGCGCCCGAGGTGGCCGGGGCCAAGTCGGGCCCGTGCGCGCACCAGAACGCGGCGGGGCAGTACGACCTGAAGTGCTGGTACAACCAGCCGGCCACCTGGAAGAGCGACTGCTCCTACAGCTGCGGCAACGAGGTCATCCGCTTCAACACCACCTACCCGGAGGAGGCGGACGGCACCGCCTACCCGCCCAACTGCACCCTGACCGGCCTGCCGGCCGGCGCGCTGGTCGTCGACGACCTGCCGTCCGACGTGCCCTCGGTGCGCCCGGGCTGCTCCCGAACGCCCAACAACGGAAGCTTCTCGCTGGACTTCGCCTCGGACTCGGCGGGCAAGTACCCCTCAAAGGTGGACTTCCACCAGCTGGGCGCCGGCTTCGGCGGGCACTTCTACTTCGCCCACACCCGGGCCGCCGACGCGAACGGCGGCAAGCTGCGGGTGACCGGTACCTGGAACTTCGACCAGGCGCTCAACGGCCCGGCCCGCGTCCTAGTGCACCTGCCCGACCACGGTACCCAGACCACCCAGGCCAAGTACGAGGTGGAGACCGCCAACGGGACCCGGAGCCGCGTCATCTCCCAGCCGGGGACGGGCAACCGCTGGGTCCCAGTCGGGGTCTTCATGTTCAACGGCAAGCCCACCGTCCGGCTGTCCAGCGTCACGGACGGCGGCACCGGCGACGCCGACATCGCCTTCGACGCGATGGCGGTCGTCCCGGTCCAGGGCCGCTTCGTCGAGCGCTCCTTCGACGCGGTGTCGGTCTTCGACCCGAACCAGAGCCTCGACAGCAACATGCCCTCCCAGATCAACACGCCGATGCGCGGCATGGGCACGCTCTACCGCTGGGCGGCCGGTCTGGCGAACCAGGGCCCGCTCTGGTCCGACAGCTCCAAGAACGTGAGCGGCATCCTCGCCGACCCCGCCTGCGGCACCTTCGTGGCCCAGCCCTGCGCCGCGCCGAACGTCCGGGCGGTGGCACAGCAGTGGTACGGCGACATCGTGGCCGGCGGCCAGACCGTGAACGCCGACGGCTCGGCGCCGACCATGTCCCTGCCGGTCTGGATGGGCATGTCCAACCGCCGTCCCGACCCCACGCTGGCCCCGTCGGCCGCGTACGCCTCGAAGGACAGCTACAAGATCAAGAGCAAGGTCAGCGTCAGCTACCTACTCGACGACACCAACAAGATCATCCCCGGTAGCGAGTTCGCCGACGGCGAGACCCTGGTCGGCAACGCCCACCTGCCGAAGTTCGTCACCGGCGTCATCCACGCGGTGGCCAAGGACTACGGCATCCCCGAGCCCGACCTGTCGTACGACGTCATCGACGCCTACCGCTACAGCGGCGGCCAGACGCTGCACGCCGACCCGCTGACCGACGGCGACACCCCCGGCCAGGCATACCTGCCGCACACCCGCGGCGCCCGGCTCAGCCCCGACAACAGCTGCGTGGACGTCCGCCACGTCGGCGGCGGCGTGCACGGCTACCGTGCCATGACCGCGCAGACCAGCATCAACGACAACTACAAGGCCTGGCTCGACAAGGTCAAGGCGCGCACCGACGTGCAGCCGGCCGTGGCCCAGCTGGTGGACGAGATCTACCAGATGTTCTTCAAGAACTGGGGCCCGCTCGGCTACAACACCTTCGGGAACACCATCGGCAACGCCCCGCCGATCTGGCACAACATCAGCATGGCGTTCTGCGCGGACGGTTCGGTCAAGCCGACCCAGAACTTCCCGAATGTCGACTCCGACCCGCAGTACGGCCTGGTCTACCAGAGCTACATGCCCGACCTGTACCTGTACCTCGACGGCAAGCTGGTGGACAACACCGGCAAGCCCACCGGCGGACCGGTCCACAAGGGCGACTGGAAGAACTTCTCCAACATCCCCGGCGTCAACAGCGACGCCGGGAACGCCTTCTCGCAGTGCGACGTCCAGGCCCGGGGCAGCGGCGGCAACCCGTGGAACATCGGGATCCCGTTCCCGGTGCTCGGCAACGCCCCCGGTGACATCCCGAGTAGGGTCAAGCACTGCGACGACACCGGCGCCACCTTCAACAGTCCCTACACCCCCTGAGGCAGGCTGACCCGATGGCCCTAGGAGTCCTGTTCATCGCGGGCGTGTTCCTGCTGATTGTGCTGGTGGTCGGGGCGGCCTTCACCGCCCTGGCCTCCGGCCCGCTGCCCGGCCGGATCCTGCGCGGATTCGGACTGGCACTCCTGCTGGTCCTGGGCATGGTGGCGGTCGTCCTGCTCCCACCTCTGTTCCTTCGCTGACCGAGCGGCCAACCCCGAACGGAAGGCCGGGACGGACGAGATCCATCCCGGCCTTCCGCCGCACCCCGTCGACGCCGCGGGTGTCAGCTGTCCGCCCTGGCCCTCCAGCCACGGCGGGACCGGCATCGCGTCCCGCGCCACCATCCACTCGGCGTCCGTCATGTCCGAGTCGTAGCAGTGCACGCTGTCCGGACGGCCGCCCGCGTTGACGAACCGGTGAGCGAGGCAATCACACGACCGGGTAACCGAGTTGGACGACACGGTCATCGGAACGCAAGACTTCAACACAGGGCCTCCTGGCCGGCTCGTTTGGACTTCGACAATCCCGAGCTGGACAGGAGGCCCTGCCTTCATGCACGCACCGACTGGACATCACCCGACCGAGTCAACTTCGTCGACAAGGGCGGTTCCGTGAACGGCCAAGCGGGCAACGACACCATCAACCGTTGCCCTGAATTTTGGGTGCGGACGGCGGTCTGGGCACCGACACCTGTAGGGTCGCGATCACCGCCCCGGTCAACTGCGAAAAGACCTGACGCACCGACGCAAACCACCCCGCGGGGCTCCGGCCGGATCACCAGCCGGAGCCCGCGGTAGTTCATACCGCCGTCCGCCAGAAGGGCCGGGCCCCCGGCTGGAACCTGGCCGGGACGGCATGCCAATCAGCCAGTGCCTGGAGGTCCAGGGGCTCGGCTACATGGGCGTCTACAACCTCCAGCTGGCGATCAAGTTCGGCTTCCACACCGACCCCCGCCAGATCGACGAACTGGTCCAGCTGTTCCGGGTCGGCGGACGGATCATCGGCGTCCAGGACAAGTACAACCTGCGCACCCTCGACCAGTGCGACCAGGTCCTCGCCGACGCCGTCCGCTACCGCGCACCCTCCGACGAGGGCATCACGCTCTCCCACAGCATTTTCGACTGGCTGGACCGCAAGGTCGCCCCCGGCGCCGGCGCGATTGGCGCCTCCATCGTCAGGATGCTGGACAGCGACGTCGCCGACGTCCTTCAGGTCGAGCCGAACCCGCTGCTGGACGTCCCCGTCGCCACCCTGGGCCCCTACCCCTTCCGGCCCGCCTACGAGGTCCAGCTGAAGTTCCCCGTCCTCGTCCCCATCCATCAGCAGATGTTCAAGGCCGCCTCCCAGGTCATCGCCTGGTACGCCGTCGACTTCCGCGACTAGGACCTCCAGCTATCCGTCCGCTGACAGACCGTCACAGCGCTCCGGTGGGCCAGGGTCCGTGGACAACCCCCGGCCCGCCGGGCAACCACCCGCCCCGCAGCGCCCGCACGGGCTGGCGGTGAGGAACCCCAGGGCCGCCAGCAGTGCGTGGCCGTCGGTTCGCGGAGTGCGACAGCCGCCGCGCCAGGAGAGGGCGCGGTCGACCCAGCACTCCGACCAGCACTCTGGGAAGTGATCTTGCACAGCAAGGGAGGGTACGCACTCAGGCGCGCGTAAAGACGCAGGTCAACGGATTGCGTCGGTTGACCGACGTGGCCTGGTCGAGTACGTCATCGACAGCCACAACTACGTCGTCCGGCTGACGAGGATCATCCCCCTCTAGCTGCTGGTCCCACATCCCAGCCGCTGAGCTCGCGAAGGCGCATGTGTCCGAGTGCACGCCCGCTGTTCAGGTGGCTGGCGAAGTTCTGCGGCGCGGAACGGGACAGCTGACCAACACGCGACACTCGGCGGGCGCAGTTCCCGACCCCGTCGGCCAGGTGGCGCTGTCAGTCCTCCGGGAGGGTCACGACGAGCTGGCCGTCGTCGTTGACGCCGTGGATGGAGATGCGGCTCTGGTCGAACTTCTCCCAGTCGCACCGCAGCCGGAACACCTTGTGCTCGGCGACCGAGGTGATGTCCTCCTCGGTGGCGGTGAAGTCGCCTTCGCCGAGCAGCAGCAGGACCGCCTGGCGGGCGTCGTGGGGGTCGCCGTCGATGGCTCGGGCCAGGCGCTGCAGGCTGGTGGTGACCTCTTCAATGCGGCGCCCGTCCGGTTCGAACATGCCGATGATCTCGAACGAGTCGTCGGAGTAGACCAGGCTCATCCGCAGCTCGCGCTGCACCTGCTCCTCCTCGGCGCTCAGCGGCAGGACCTCGCTCGGGAACGGCAGCGGGCTGGCCGGGTGCAGGCGCAGCACGCCGGCGTCGTCCGGGAGCTCGTGCAGGACCTTGGCCGTCACGAGCAGGGTGATGACGTCGTCGATGGTCTCCAGCGGCGGCAGGCCGTAGTGGGCGGCGTAGCGGGTGGCGTCGGCGATCTGGCCGGGCAGGGCCGCGGCGGCTTCGGCGGTCGCTTCTTCGTCGAAGTCGTCGCCGGTGTCCCAGCAGGAGTGGGTGAGCAGGCCGGTGGGGTTGTCTGTCGTGGAGACGAACGGGCCGAGCTCTTCGCGGGTGAAGGGCGCGCCCTCCATGACGGAGCCGATGATCAGCATCATCGCCGCCATGGGGCGGATCCTCGACCAGCCTCCCCGTGCGGCGCGGCGTAGGTGCTCCCCGCGCATCTCGTCATCGGTCCAGTCCAGCAGAGAGGCCGTCTCGGCCATGGCTCCCCCAAGATCGTCGGTGTGCCGTCGGTCGGTAGGCTACGCCGCCTCCGGTGGGCTCCCGCGCCGTGCTGAGCGGTCCTGCCGACGCCGGGGTCAGTCGTCGGGGGTGATGTTGACGGCGCCGCAGTTGAAGCAAGTCCAGTCGTAGGGCAGCCGGTAGCTGTGGACGCTGAAGAAGCCAAGCGGTTCGCCGTACACCGAGTTGGTCGCCTCGCAGTCCCAGCAGTCGTACTCGAAGTCCATCTCTCCCCTCCCGAAGCCGCTTCCAGGATGGCGGGCGCGGGCGCTGCGGGAAGGCTGATCGCCGGTTCTGGCTGGAAGGCGTTGCGTACGCTGATGGCCGGGCCTCTCACGTCGACGAGCGTGAGGGGCCCGGCCATTTCCGGGGATTCACGCGGCACCGCTGCGGGGTACGGGTCGGCGGGCGCGGCGCGGTGGGATTCGCGCATGCGACGGGCGTGGGCGTCGGGGCGGCCGCATGCTCCGCTCCGCCGCCGGCTCAGTTGGTGCGGGCCAGGACCGCGTCGGCCCACCTGGCGAACTCGGAACGACGGGCGGCGAGGTCGCGCTCGGCTTGGGCGATGGCCTTTCGCAAGGCGGGGTCGGTTGAGTCGCTCAAACCAAGGGCCTTGGCGCGGTGTACGCGGTCGGCGCCGAGGCCGACCGCGTTGAGGATGTTCTCGGCGGCGAGGTCGCCGTCGATGGCCCGGGCGGTGAACTCGGTCAGCAGGAGCCAGCGGTACACGTAGGTGCGGCCGGTGCCGGGGTTCGTGCCGATCAGGACGCGCAGGTGGCCCAGGAGGGATTCGGCGAGGTCGTGCTTGTCGGCGTTCCAGACGGCGTAGGCGCTGTCGAACGTCGGGTTGGCCAGCTCGGAGAGCGCTTCGCGGTGCTGGTCGGCCGCGCCGACGAGTATTGCGTCGGCGAAGAGGCCGAACTGCAGGACCTCGGCGGTCATGGCCGGCAGGTCGACGGCCGCCGGATCGAAGCTCTCCCAGTCATCGTCGTCGGACACCCGGGCTAGCTTCTCCAGGCCCTGGGAGAGGCTGTCGGCGAGGTCGGCGATCCGGCGCAGCTCGGCGGCGGCGCGGTCGGGGACTCGGTAGTACATCGAGGCGTTGAGCAGGCCGTCGTTCCACTCGTCGCTGCCCGGGGCGGCCTTCGCCGCGTCGGCCAGGTCGGTCTGGACGGTGAAGGCGGCGGCGCGGGTGGTGTGCCAGGTGAACGGCGGGTCCGTGTCCGCTTCGGTGTCGAGGACTGTGTCCTGCTCGTCGGCCTGGTCGGTCTCGTTCATGCCGTTCCCCTCCCGCACCGTGGTTCGTCGCTCGGTGTGACGGCAACGCTACCGTGCGGCCCTGACAGTCGGGAGGGCGGGGCGTCGGCGGTGGAGCGGGCCCGGGTGGATGTCGATTCGCGGGCCGCCCTTCGGCGGGGCGAGGACGTCTTGGTAGTGGTGGTCGAAGGAGAGGATGGCCGGCTTCTGGAGGCGCCAGGCGAGGACGGCGTTGGCGGCGTCGGCCAGGCCGAGGGCGAGGCCTTGGTACTGGCGGAGCAGGGCTTCGGCGTCGGCGTACAGGCGCCGTCGGTGGGTGGGAGGACGACGAAGCCCTGTCCGGCGAGCGCGCCGAGCCTCGTGACCGCGTTGATGGCCTCGGCTTCTCCGGCGCGGCGGGCCAGGAGGTGGTCGAGCTCGGTCATCACCATCGGGGAGACGATCAGGACCCGGGCAAGGGACAGAGCGTCGGCGCCCTGCTGGTGCAGGTCGTCCTTGCGGTTGAAGGCCGCGAGCAGGACGGAGGTGTCGGCGACCGCGACGCCGAGCGGGGCGGTGGCGGTCACCGGCCGGTGCCTTCGTGCATCCATTCGTCGGCGCGGGTGGCCAGGTCCGGCGGCCCGTCGAACAGCGCCCAGTCCACCGGCGGCAGCGGTTCGGTGGGGATCGGCAGGAGGCCGGCGGCGTGCTCGATCGCCAGCTCCTCCGGGGTGCGGCCGAGCACGGCGGCCAGGTCCCGCAGGATCTGCGCCTCCACCCCGGACATCGTGACGGACGCGGTGATCGACGGCTGCGCCTGGCCCGGGTCGGGGACGGGTTCGGACTGCGGACTCATCGGCCCCTCCCGGGTGCGGCGGCGGCCGTGGCAACGGTCCGCAGGATGACGGTAGCGGCTGACGGGTTGTCAGCGGGTCGGTCCCTCTTGCGTGAGCGATCTACTGGGCGGGTTCGGTGTGGTCGACAGCCGGCTGGTGGGGGTGTGGGTTCTCACCTTCGGTGTCAGACGCCACCGCTGTGACCAGGACGTTTCCCTTCAGTATCACGACGTGTCGGCCGGCTGCGGTCTCCGGGTGATGTCGTTTCCTCAGACTGTCCGTCAGTCATCCGTTCCATCCACTCGCGCACGGTCACCGCGGCAGGGGTAGGCGGTGTCGGCGGCCTCGCCCGGTGAGACGAGTCCTGTCTCGTAGGCGAGGACGACGGCTTGGGCCCGATCGCGCAGGGTCAGCTTGGCGAAGATCCGGGCCACGTGGGTCTTCACGGTCGCCTCACTGAGCGTCAGCTCCCGCGCCAGTTCGGAATTGGAAAGGCCCTGGCCCATGAGCGTCAGCACCTCGCGCTCTCGCGGCGTCAGCGCGGCCAGGTCTCGGTGGACGGCCGGGGTTGCGAGACCCGAACCGGTTCTGGGCGGGCTGGGGGCGAAGCGCTCCACCAGGCGGCGGGTGATCGCGGGTGCGAGCAGGGCGTCACCGGTGTCAACCAGGCGTACGGCGGCGGCCAGATGCGCGGGGGTGACGTCCTTGAGCAGAAATCCGCTGGCTCCGGCGGCAAGGGCTGCGTAGACGTACTGGTCGAGGTCGAAGGTGGTCAGCATGATCACCCGGCAGTCCGGGGCCTGCGCGAGGATGCGGCGGGCAGCCTCCAGGCCGTCCATGACGGGCATCCGGATGTCCATCAGGACGACGTCGGGCCGCAGCCTCAGCACGGCGGCCACGGCCTCGGCTCCGTCACCGGCCTCGCCCACCACGTCGAGGCCACGGGCGGTCAGGATCAGGCGGAAGCCGGTGCGGACCAGCTCCTGGTCGTCGGCGATCACGACGCGAGGGGCGGGCTCGGTGCGCGTCGTCATGGCCGGTCCAGCGGGATCCGGGCGCGGACGCGGTAGCCGCCGCCGAGGCGGCGGCGAGCGTCCAGATCGCCGCCGTAGACGGCGACCCGCTCCCGAAGGCCGAGCAGCCCGCGGCCCGTCCCGTCCGCCTTGCCCGGGGCCGTCGCGGGCCGGCCGCCCGACAGGACGCTCGGCCCGCTGTTTAGCACCTCGACCCGCAGGTGATTGTCCGCGTATCGCACCGTCACCTCGGCTTTCGCTCCGTCCCCGTGTTTGAGGGCATTGGTCAGGGCCTCCTGGATGATCCGGTAGGCGGTGACGTCGATCCCGGTCGGCAGCGGGCGCGGCTCACCGGAGATGCGCATCTCCACGGGCAGGCCGGCGAAGGCGATCCGGTCGATCAGCGGGCTGAGCCGGCTCAGGCTCGGCTGCGGTGACAGATCGACGTCATAGGGTTCGTCGTCGCCGTTCTGCGCGGGTGCGAGCAGGCCGAGCAGGTGCCGCAGCTCAGTCATCGCGTTCCGTCCGGCGGTCTCGACGGCGCTCATTGCCGCCGCCGCCTCCTCGGGCATCGTGGCCAGGACCTCGCGGGCGGCCCCGGCCTGGACCACCATGAGGCTCACGTTGTGGCTGACGATGTCGTGGAGCTCGGCGGCGATCCTGGCGCGTTCGGCGTCGACAGCGGTCCGGGACGCGCTCTCGCGCTCCCGCTCCAGGAGCCAGCCGCGCTCCTCGATGGCCGCCCGGTGCAGCCGTCGCGCGCGCACCGCCGCCGCGTACTGCCAACCGGCGGCGCCGACGGCCGCCAGAGCCATGACCAGCCAGACCGTCCAAGATTCCCCCACCTGCTCATCCTCGCAGGTGTACGAGGCGCCCCGCATCGGCACCCCGGACGCGGCTCCGTACATCCCCAGGATGACCTCCCCGAACAGATACATCCGGGGGGTGACGTCCCGCCATCGGCCCCGGCCTAGGTTCGAGGTATGACAACTGATCATGACGGTGCCCGGCAGGTAGTGGTGCGGCTGGACGGCGTACACAAGGAGTACGGCGACGCGAAGGCCCTGGACGGCCTGTCGCTGGAGATCCGGGCGGGCGACGCGGTCGCCGTGATGGGCCCCTCCGGCTGTGGCAAGTCCACCCTTCTCAACATGGTGGCCGGCCTGGACCGGCCGACCTCGGGCACGGTCGAGGTGCAGGGCCATGACCTCGGGAAGCTGAATGAGACCGGCCTGGCATTGTTCCGGCGGCGGAACGTCGGCATGATCTTCCAGTTCTTCAACCTCATCGACGACCTGCCCGTCCTGGACAACGTGGCCCTGGCCGCGCAGCTGACCGGCACCCCGGCCCGCCAGGCGCGCCGCCGTGCCCTGGAGCTCCTGGACGAACTGGGCGTCGCCGAGCGCCGCAACAACTATCCGGCCACGCTGAGCGGAGGCGAGCGCCAACGCGTAGCCGTCGCACGGGCATTGATGAACCGCCCGGCGCTGCTCCTCGCCGACGAGCCGACCGGTGCCCTCGACAGCCGGTCGGGCGAGCAGGTGATGGACCTGCTGATCGACCTCAACCAGATCGGCCAGACCCTGTTGATCGTCACCCACGACCCGCATCTGGCCACCCGCTGCGCCAGCCGCCTCATCGAAGTCGCCGACGGCCGAGTCGCCCGCGAGAGCACGCTGGAGGCGACCGCGTGAGCGCCGTGTGGAGAGCCTCGCGAGCGGCCGTGAAGCGCCGCCGGCTCCAGACCTTCGTCGTCGGACTCGTCGTGCTCTGCTCCACCACGACCGTCCTGCTCGCACTTGCCCTGCTGACCGCCGCCTCCAGCCCCTTCGACAAGGCCTACGCCGAACAGCGCGGTGCCCACACGGTGGCGGCCTTCGACACCACGAAGGTCTCCCCGGAGCAGCTGGCGCGGACCGCCCGGCAGCCCGGGGTGGCGGCCGCGGCCGGACCGTTCGGGCAGGCCGTCGTCGACATCCCCAAGGACTGGCTCTGGATGGCGGGCGGCACCCTCAGTGTGGTGGGCCGGGCCGATCCGGCGGGCCCGGTGGACCGGATCGAGCTCCTGGAGGGCCACTGGGCCACCGCCCCCGGCGAGATCGTCGTCAACTGGTCCGTCCAGGGCTCCCCCGGCACGGCGTTGCTCGGCACCAGGCTGGAGGTCCCCGGCGGAGCACCCCTGACCGTCGTCGGATTCGCCACCAGCATGAGCAAGTCGGCCAGCGCCTGGGTCTCACCCGAGACGATGAGCACACTGCACCCGACCTCCGCCCAGATGCTCTACCGCTTCACGGACTCCGCCACGGAGGCCGAGCTAAGCGCCGGGCTGGCACGGGCCACCACGGGACTGCCCGAGGAAGCACTGACCGGCACGCAGACCTACCTCACCCTCAAGCAGGCCTTCTCCGCGCTGGCCGACTCATATCTCCCGTTCATGACGCTCTTCGGTGTCCTTGGTCTGCTGGTCTCCGTCCTGATCGTCGGCAACGTGGTCAGCGGGGCGGTCGTCTCCGGGTACCGCCACATCGGGGTCCTCAAGGCCCTGGGCTTCACCCCGAACCAGGTCGTCGCCGTCTACCTGACAATGCTCTCCGTACCGGCCGTGGTGGGCTGCGCCCTTGGCACGCTGGCCGGCAACGCGCTGGCCGGGCCGATCCTGAAGGTCGCGTTCACCGGCATCGACGTGGGCCGGGCCTCGGTCGGCGACATCAGCCCGTGGGTGTCCGTGGCCTGCCTCGTGGGCATGCCCCTCCTCGTTCTGCTGACCGCGATGGTCCCCGCCCTGCGCGCCCACCGGCTGCCCGCCGCACGGGCGATCAGCGCCGGCGCCGCGCCGCGGACCGGGCGCGGGCTGCGCGTCCAGCGGATGCTCGGAGCCACCCGGCTGCCGCGCCCGGTCAGCCTGGGCCTGGGCCAGCCCTTCGCCCGCCCCGCCCGCACCCTGCTGACCCTGGCGGCCATCGTCCTCGGGGTCACCACGGTGACCCTGTCGACCGGACTCACCAGCACCATGGCGGCCTTCGGCAACGTCGGGAAGGAGGACGGAGGCACCCGAATCCATGTGACGACCGGGGGGTCGGGCAAGGACGGGACCCCGCCCCGCCTCAGTGACGTGCAGATCGAGGAACAGCTGCGCTCCCTGCCGGGCGCGAAGGGCGTACGGGCCCGCGCGCTGTCCCAGGCGAACATGACCGGCCAGAACCAGCCCGTCTTCGCCGACTTCTACCGGGGCGACGACTCGGGGTACAAGCACAGCATCGTCCGGGGCCGGGCACCGGCCGCGGCGGGCGAGGTCGTTGCCGGGCCGGCTTTCCTGACCCAGCGCGGCCTCAAACTCGGCGACCGGGTCACCCTGGAGCTGAACGGCAGAAAGATCAGCGCGACCGTGGTGGGCCAGGTCATCGAGGGCAACGCCCGTGCTCTGGAAGCCACTTGGGAGAGTTACACCCAGCTGGCACCGGGCTCCCCCGCCTCCGAGTACACGGTGCGGCTCGCCCCCGGCGCCGACGCGCGCGCCTACGCCGAGGCGGTCGCGGCGCTCGACCCGGGCCTGCACGCGTCGGTCCTCGACTCCAGCAACGCCGGTACCGCCACCGTCATCACCTTCTCCACGGTGTTCACGGTGCTGCTCACCGCCGTCGCCTCCCTCGGCGTCTTCAACACCGTGCTCCTCAACACCCGCGAGCGGCGCCGGGACCTGGGCATGCTCAAGTCGATCGGCATGACCCCCCGGCAGGTGGTGGTGATGACGGTGACCTCCGTCGCCGGGCTCGGCGCGGCCGGCGGTCTGCTCGGCATCCCGCTCGGGATCGTGGCCCACCGCCTCGCCGTGGACCATGTCGGCGTGGTCGACTTCCCGGAGCACATGAAGGACGTGTGGCACGCGCCGCAGCTGGCCGCGATGCTCCTGGCGGGTGTGGCGATCGCCGTCCTCGGCGCCCTGGTCCCGGCCCGGGCGGCGGCCAGGACGACCATCGCCTCGGTGCTGCACACCGAGTAGATCCCCCGTCAGCACCAGCCTCTGGAACCAGCCAAGCCAGCCGACGGCTGGCTTGGCTCTACAGATACGCTCCTGTGCTGACCATCGCGGGAGACGCGCACCGCTGAGGGCCGACTGCTGGGTGGCACGGTCCGCTTCATGTATGCGCGCGCTGTCATCAGCTGATCGAGGTCAAGGGCGCCTGATCGTCCCGCACTGGCGGGACGGCTCCTCCGCCCAGTGCCCTGGACGTTCTCCGGGCGCCACGCGCTGGCCGTCACGGGTAAGGCCGCCCACCTCAACCAGCTGATCCTCCTCGGACGCGAGTACAATCCCCACTGCACCATGTCCGGGACACCACCTTCGCCGAGGACGCCTCCCAACTACGGACCGGCAACGCACCCCGCGCGATGGCCACCGGGCGAAACCTCGCCATCGGCGCACTCCGACTCGCTGGGGCAACCAACATCGCAGCCGGCCTGCGACGCAACGCCAGAAGCCCCCACACCCCCCTCGGGATCACGTGATCACCAAACCGGACGAAGCGTCACTTTGCCGCGGCCCTGGGAGCGCACCACGTGGTCGGCATGCGGGTTTCCGGCCGGAGCAGGGCCGTGACATGCTCGGTGCATGACCGACCACAGGCGGCCCTCGGCGCCTCAACCCACCGGTGGCCCGGCGCAGGACGACTCCGAGGTGACGGTCGTGGAAGAGATCCTGGCCGCTATGCCAGGCTCGGTGGTCTTCCTGCGGCCGCTCTACGGTCTCGACGGGTCGGTGGAGGATTTCGAGCTGGCTGCCGTGTCCCAGGAGACGGTAGACATCGGCAGGCGCCGGGGCGCGGAGCTGATCGGCCGTAGTCTCCTCGGCACCTACCAAGGCTTCACCGGCACCGGCCTCTGGGATGCCTACCTCGATGTGCTCTCCGGCGCCGACCCCCACATAGGGGAAGGTCAGTCGTGATCTCCGCCTGGCCGGAGCTGTCGAGCCTCCCTCGTCTTCCTGACGCCGTTCCAGGTCACGTCCCCTTCGGCCTCGACGGCAGCCACTCGGCATATCTGCCGGCGAGTTGGTCACGAACCTTGGTGCTCTCGGCGAAGAGGTCCACGCCGCCGTCATAGGGGTGGACAGCCCACGCGCAGGCGGGTTCGGTCAGGATGACGCCGGAGGTCATGTCGTCGGCCACACAGAGCAGGAGCCGGTCCAGTGCGGGATCGTGCAGGTCCGTCGCGGAGACGTAGTGGTGCTGCCATGAGTGGAAGCCCGGCTCGACGGCCAGGTCATCGCTTCGCCAGTGCGCGGCCCCGGGCGTGGTGGCAGCGACCATAGTGTCTCGCGGAGTCGGGAAACCGGTCGCGGACCACGAGCAGGTGATTGCCACCAATCCTCCATCGCCGACCGTGACCTCGCCGAGGAGATCCTCCAGAAGCGCGTGGTGGCGACGCAGGATCTCGGCGTGCTCGGCGTCCGAGGTCGCATACCTCTTGCTCCCCGGGAGAGCGTGGAAGCGGACCCACCGCTCCGGGAACCGGTGGCGCAGACGTCGGGCCTCCGGCGGGCACTTGGGCCACGACCTGTTCCAGGCACCATCGAGTCCAGCAATGTCCACCGACTGGTCTCTGCCTCTCATGGCACCGCAACATAGTCGATCTTGTTGTTGGTGGACAGTGAAATACGGTCCGCCCGACGAGGGCACTTGAGAACTACCCCATCGGGCGACACCAGAAGCACGTGAGGCACCGTCACGGACATGTAGTCTATGGATAGTCGCAGTTCAGAGCCGGTGTCCGAGCTCCTGCGGTCGGTAAAGTCGACGATCTTCAGTTCCTTCAGTTCCAGAGCAAGTCCGGGACGGAGCTGAGCAACCACTTCAAGTTCATCGCTAACGAGTTCCCGCGATGCTGCTGTTCATCGGCCACGATCTGAGAGGCAAGGGGCTCTACCTGGACCCCCAGCTCGAACGGCGGGTCACCCCGCTGGGGCTGGAGCCGTTCCGTATCGAGGACGAGCGGGGGCGCCTCCAGTGGCGGAGCCTGCTACTGGCTCTGGAACAACGTCTGGTGCTGGCCGAGAAGTATCCCGGGATGCTGGCCGACGACCTGGCCGACGACCTGTTCGCGCGCACCACCGGCCACATCGGCTCTCTGATGACCCTGCTCATGCGGGCCTGCGAGCGGGCGGTCCGGACGGGCGAGGAGCGGGCCGAACCGGAGTTGATCGACACCACGTTCACACCCCGCCGGTGCGGCCGCGACGTCAACTCCCGGACAAAGACAGCGATGTGCGCGCGATTCGCGGTCACCGGGTCGACGTCGTCCCGCTCGCACATCAGCAGGTACTCGGTCAGTCCGCGGGCGTAGGCATCGATGGTCCTCGGCGTCCTCCCCAGGTCAGCCCAGATCTGCAGCCACACCGCCGCCTGCTCGTGCCGGCCTAGTACCAACGCCGTTCAGTTAGGTGTTGCGCCTGTGTGTCAAGGCCGGTAGGCAAAGCAGTGGTGAACCGCCCCGGGTTCGGTGGGGACTCGATTTCGTGTAAGGATTCGAGTCATGGCACGTCCCTCTTCCTACCCTCCTGAGCTGCGCCGTCGTGCGGTGCGCATGGTCGCCGAGGTCCTCGGTGACTACCCGAACGAGTCGGCCGCGCTGCGGGCCGTCGCGGAGAAGCTGGGCATCGGCTCCGCCGAGACGCTGCGCAACTGGGTCCGGCGCGACCAGGTCGACTCCGGACAGCGTGCGGGCACGACCACAGAGGAGTCCGCGCAGATCAAGGCGATGAAGAAGGAGATCGCCGAGCTCAAGCGCGCCAACGAGATCCTCAAGGCCGCAGCGAGTTTCTTCGCGGCCGAGCTCGACCGGCCACACCTGCGCTCGTAGCGTTCATCGACGAGCACCGGGGCCGCTTCGGCGGCGTCGAGCCGATCTGCCGCGTGCTGACCGAGCACGGCTGCAGCATCGCCCCCTCCACCTACTACGCCCACCGCAAGCGCCTGGCCCAGCCTGCCGCCCGCACCGTGCGCGACGAGGAACTCAAGCCGCTGATCAAGGAGGTCTACAACGCCAACTACCGCGTCTACGGGGCCCGGAAGATCTGGCGTGAGCTGGGCCGGCAAGGCCACACGGTTGCCCGCTGCACTGTCGAGCGGCTGATGCGCGAACTCGGCATCGCCGGCGCCGTGCGCGGCAAGAAGGTCATCACCACCATCGCGGACCCGGCCGCCGAACGCGCCCCGGACCTCGTGGACCGCAACTTCGTCGCCAGCGCGCCGAACCGCTGCTGGGTCGCCGACTTCACGCACATCGCCACCTGGTCCGGAGTCGTCTACGTCGCCTTCGTCGTGGACACCTTCTCCCGCCGTATCGTCGGCTGGTCGGCCGCAACCACCAAGGAGGCCCGGCTCGTCCTGGATGCGCCGGACATGGCACTGTGGCAGCGCGACCGCGACGGATTCCCCCACCAGCGAGGCGAGTTGATACATCACTCGGATGCCGGGTCGCAGTACACGAGCTTCCGGCTCGCCGAGCACCTGGACGCCGCCGATATCGCGGCCTCGATCGGATCCGTCGGCGACGCCTACGACAACGCCCTGATGGAATCCACCATCGGCTTGTACAAGACCGAGGTGATCAAGCCCCAGCGGCCCTGGAAGACGCTCTCGCACGTCGAGCTCGCCACCGCCGAGTGGACCGACTGGTACAACCACCGACGACTCCACGGTGAGATAGGCCACGTCCCGCCTGTCGAGTACGAGGAAAACTACTACCTGTCGACCACGAAACCCCTGGTCACAGCCACAACCTGAGATCTCTACCGAACCCGGGGCGGTTCACCCCGGCTTCCCAGGACTCGGCGTGCAGAACGGGCTGGGTGCGGCCGTCACCGTCGCGGGTGGCGACGAGCCGCCCGTCGACCAGGGCGGCCCAGCCCTCGTGGCCGTCGAGGTCCTTCTCCACCCAGCCGCGGGCGAGGCCGTCGCCGTGGTGGAGGGTGCGGATCCCGTCGTGGCCGGACCAGCGCAGCCAGATCGCACCGCGCACCAGCGCCGAGTCGAGGATCGCCCGGCCCAGGTCCCGGTGGGCGGGCAGCGGCTGGCTACGGCTGGAGAGCAGCTCCAGCGGGGCGGGCGCGGTGGCGGGGCCGGGAGGGGTGGTGTCGGTCATCGCGGGTACTGCCTTCCGGGTCAGCGAAGAGAGGGTGACGGGGGCGGCCCGGCGGCCGGGCCGCCCCCGTGGGCGGTGTGCTGCTACTGGTCGGTGGCGCAGTGGTGGTTGGACTCGATGTACTCGCCGTCGGGGAAGTCGGTCTCGGTGGACCAGCCACAGGCGGAGCACTCGGCCCGGCCCTCCCAGCCGATCTCGGGACCGTCGTCCTGGTCGCAGTCGTGGTCGGCGTCGACGCTGGTGCCGTCCTCGAACTGCGCGTCTCCTCCGTCGCCGCACGCGCCGCACGTCCATTCGGCGGTCCAGGTGACCGAGCCCTCGGCCGGGCCCTGGTCCTGCTCCTGGTCCTCCTCCTGCACTTGCTGCTCGGCCTGAACGGTGGACAGCGCGTCCAGCAGGGCCGTCTGCTGGACCGTCAGCTTCCCGTCGGCGGTGGCCTTCTCCTGCTTGCGCAGCCACGCCCCGGGCCGGAAGGTCGGGTCCGCTTCGCCGCCGGTGCGGTTGGCCGGGCCCTCCAGGGTGCCGTCGCTCGCGAGGTAGGCCAGCATCCGGCGGTAGGAGCGGTTCCAGTCCGGCTCGATCCGCCACATCGCGTCCAGGGCGGTGAGCTTGGCGTCCTGATCTGCCGTCAGCTTGGTGTTCTTGCGCTGGCGGCCGACCCAGGCGCCGACGGCGTGGCCGTCGAGCTTCTCGGCGGCCGGGACCGCGAGGTGGCCGTGGGTTTCGGCCCAGGCGCGGGCGTGGGCGTAGCCGCGGTCCCAGGAGCGGGCGTGCTTGTCCCAGATCATGCCGAGCTGGTCCAGCTCGTGGATCCGCACTGGGGAGAGCAGACCGGCGCCGCGCAGGTAGCGCTGGCGGTCCAGCCAGGAGATGAGCGCGGCGTCGTGGGTCTTGTCGGTGGGGTCGAGGTGGTGGTGCCCGGCCTGGAATGCTGCGGCCAGGTCGAACATCCGCTGCCACTCGGTGGCGTGCGGGTTGAACGCGCGCAGCTTCACGGTGCGCAGGATCTGGGCGGCGTGCTTGCGGGCGTTGATCCGCAGCCAGTCCACCGGCGCCTCCTCCGGGGCGGCTGGCTGCCCGTTGTCCCCGGCCTCGCCGGACTCCTCGCCCGCCTCCGCCTCGGTGACGTCCTCCTTCTCCCCGGCCCGCTTGGTGCGCAGCTCGGTGATCCGGCCGACCACGCGGGCGTCGTGGGCGGCCAGGGCGCGCAGGACGCGCCAGATCGTGCGGAAGGAGGACGCCTCGATCTCGTCGTCGGCCTCGGCCTTCACGGCCTCGCCCGCGTCGGTGATCTCGGCCGGGTCGGCGGCCATCGTGTCGTCGCCGATCTCGGGGGTGGGGAGGTAGACGGGGATGATGATCCAGGAGACCTTGCCCTGCCGGTAGGCCTGGCGCAGGGCCCGGCCGACGGCCTGGACCACGTCGATGACGCTCGACTTCGGATCCGAAAAGACGATCGCATCCACACTTCTCACGTCGATGCCCTCGTTCAGGAGCCGGGAGTTGCAGATGATGCAGCACTCCTCGCCCTCCTCCCCCGGCCGCTCGCCGGTGGAGGCGGTGAAGGTGGCGAACGCGGCCCGGCGGTCCTTGAGCTTGTCGGAGCCAGCGACCGCGAGGGCGGTCACCCGCTCGGGGCGGTCGGCGATGGGCAGCAGTTCGGCGGTGGCGTTCATGGTGGCGGCGAACTCCCGGGCGGCGGTGACGCGGGAGTGGAAAGTGATGACCCGGCGCAGCTGCAGGTCGGCGACGGCGCGCAGCACCGCGATCTGCAGGGCCATGCGCAGGAGTTCCTCGTTGGAGCGCTGGGAGCGGAGGTCGGCGACGGCGGGGAGGTTGAGGAGTTCGCGCAGGTCCTCATCCGTCACCACGGGGACCAGCACCCGGTAGTCGGCGAGGTAGCCGTGTTCGATGCCCTGTCCGAGGGTCCAGGTGAACACCGTCTCGCCGTAGACGGCCGGGTCGTCCATGGAGCAGAGCGCGGGCAGCTGCTCCGCGCCCTGGCCGTCGCCGCCTGCGGTGAGGTCGGCCAGCCCGGCCTTGGCCTTCGAGTCGTCGGCGATCTTCGGGGTGGCGGTGAAGTACAGCCGCCGCAGCGCGGGGACCTTGGCGTCGGAGTGGATCGCCGCCCACGCCTTCCCCTCCGAGCCTGCCGTCCGGTGGGCCTCGTCGATGACCACGGCGTCCCAGACGGGGAGCCCGAAGTCCTTGTGCGCGGCGACGATCCGCTCAAGGGAGGCGTAGGTGGCGTAGACGGTCACCGGGTCCCCGGGCTCGGCCTTGGCGACCAGGTCCGCGATCCGGGCGGCCCGGGTGGTCACATGTGCGTCGACGCGGCCGCCGGCCTCCGCGCTCTCCAGCGCCTCCGCCCGCGAACACGCCGCGACCGCCAGACCCCGGCGGCCGCCCTTCAGCGACCAGGCGGCGGCAGTCTGCTCCAGCAACTCGATCGTCGGCACCAGCACCAGCACCAGACCCCTCGCCGCCAGACGCCGGGCGCACCCGGCCGCGATCAACGTCTTACCGGAGCCGGTCGCAGCGACGATCGTCGCGCGGCCGCCGTTCTTGACGGCCTTCACGGCGGCGGCGACAGCGTCCTTCTGGAACCAGTGCAGCGGCAGCGGGTTCACCAGGACGGGCGGCTCGGCCTGGGCGGGCAGCAAAGCCTGGCCACGCAGCCCGGACGGAACGTCCTGCTCGATGGCGGTACTGGTCGTGGTGTCCACGGCGCGGTGATCTCCTCGGATGCCGGGTGGTGCTGAGGGTCAGTGTTCGTCGGGGTAGGCGTACTGGTGGAGGCCGTCGATCAGGCTCTCGACCAGGGAACCGAACGCGTTGATCTCCCAGCCGGCTTCGAATCCGCGCCGTTGCAGAATCTCGGCCAGTGCTTCCTCGAGGCCTTGGGCTTCGTCGACCGAGGGCGTGACGTCCTGCTGCAGGACGACCCCGGCCTTCGTAGCGGCTTCCTTGAGGACGGCGAGCTTGTCGGCGGATCCCCGGAACCAGGCCGGCCTCGGCTGACCGAACATCGGATGCTCCGTCATCCGTTCACCTCTGGGACCCAGGCGCGGACTTCGAGGTACTGGATGTCGGCATCCTCGACAGCGCGGCCGGTCTCCACCAGCCACTCCTTCATCGCCTCGGTGACGTCGCCGTGGTGGTCGGCGACGCGCTGGGACCACTCCGCGGCATCGAACCCGCCGGATGAGCTGGAGCCGTAGGTGCGCTCCTCCGTGCCGTCCGCGCGCGGGATGAAGCCGCGGCGTACCCCTGGGGAGTCCTTCTCCGACCCGGCGGAGTAGACGTACTGGTCGGCCTTCATCCGGACGGTGAAGGCGAGCTTCCCGCCGGCCTGGCCGGTCTCGTGGACGACCGGCGCGAGGTGGGCGGCGCCCGACCTGATGGCCTGCTTCCCGGCCCGGCCGGCCATGCTGCCGCCAGGGGTGCCGATCGTGTCCTTGCCCCGCACCCGCGCCTTCTGGCCGGTCTTGGTGGTACGCCGCTTCGTGTTCTCAGCCGCGATACCGGACAGCGCCTCGGCGTCCCGCTCGCCACCCCGGACCGCCCGCACCATCTGGCGCAGCGCCCCGACGAACGCGGCGCCCTTGCCCTTGGTGAAGAACTGACTCACCAGGCTCGCGTCGCGGCCTAGCATCTTGGCGACCTGCCGCTTGGTGTACCCCTCGTCCAGGAGCTGCTGGGTCAACTGCGCGGCCTCGTTCGGGTTCTGCGGCGTCCCCGGACTCATCGGTCACCCCCGATCGTCTGGACGTTGGCAGCGGCGAGAGCGGCACGGCCCTGGGCGCGCAGCTGGAGGTACTGCTCCTGACTGGTGGGGTGTGGGACCGGGCCGGTGAGGTGGCCCTTGAGGAGGTAGTCGCCCACCTCGCCCCGGTAGGGCCACGGCTGACGCTCGGTCAGGGCGATGCCGTCGGTACCGAAGTACACGACCGTGCCCGGCTTCGCATGGAGGGCTCCGGCGACACCGACGACCTCCTTGCCGTCGCGGTACTTCATGTCCAGCAGCGCCGCCCGCGCGCCCGACCACACGTAGGCGGCCCACTCGGGGTGGGCGTACGGGTCGCGGGAGAACCCGGCCTGCCGCTGCCAGGTCACCACCTCGCCGTCCTGGCCGAGGATCTCCACCCCGGCCGGGAGCGCCTCCCCGGCCGGCGTGGTGCCGGAGACCAGGCGCGGGCGCTGCGCGAACCCGCCCAGGCCGAACAGCAGCACCGAGCGGACCGCGCGCGAGGCGAGGTAGGCCGCCTGCATCTGCCGCTCGTCGCCGTGCAGTTTCGAGAGGTTCGTCAGGTCCGCCCAGGCCGCCTTGAGCCTCTTGCCCCAGTCGTCCAGCGGCTTGCCGTCCTCGAACACCAGGCCGCCGAGGATCTCGACCTTCCACGGCGCGATGTGGTTCGACAGAGCGAGGTGGACCTCCGCGCCGCCCGCCCACGTGGTGAACGTGGTGCCGGGCTCCGAGGGGTAGACCCAGGCGCGGTCACCGGTCACCGGCGCCGGGAGCAGACCGACGTGATTCCACCCCTGCGGGACGGTCACGCGGATGTTCCAGTGCGAGCAGGACATCAGCGCCTTCGCCTGCTCCGCCTCCGTCATCGCCGCGAACGAGGCGGCGGTGATGCGGGTCGGGGTGCCGACCGGGGACTTCCACAGGTGCTTCGCGTAGGCGAACGTGCGGTCGTACTCCACCAGCGCCGGAAGCTGCTCCGGCACCCGGGGCGGGAGGATCAGCTCGGTGCGGCCCTGGCCGCCGGTGGCGTGCAGCAGACCCCGCAGCTCCTCGGAGAGGACTGGGTAGCCGCCCGCCCACTTCCCCTTCGTGGGGATCGTGCGGGTCCACAGGTCCCGGCCGGTCTGCGACGGCGAGCCCATCAGCACCGCGTCGTCCCAGTGCCGGCGCAGCGCCTGCCACAGCAGCGTGAACGCCAGGCGGCACGTGGCGACGTCGGCACCGTCCGCGTCGAACCACTCCCCCATCGACCGGATCTCCACCATCGCGGTGTCCGGGGCAGTAGCGGGGGCGTAGCGGCCGACGGGCTGACGCTGGTGGACGAAGTGCCCAGCCAGCTTGTCCCGGCCCGCCCCCACCGCGGTCGTCCACCGCTCGGAGGGGGTGTTCAGCCAGCCCGCGACCGCGTCCTTGAGAGTCGAGTACCGCTCGGCACCGACGTGCCACGGGGCACCCGCGGTGACGTAGATCCGCTCCGTGCCAGGCGCGGTCGCCAGGACCGCGTCCAGGATCTCCCCCGGCGACTTCGCACCCAGGGTGAGCCGCACGACCTGGTCGCGCACCGCCAGGTCACCGGTCGCCGCGTCCAGGAACACGGTGGCGCGGGCCTGCTGGGTGAAGTTCGGGCGCTTGGACACCAGGCCGGTGGTCACCGCCTCGAAGCGGGCACCGTCCGGGCCTTCCGGGAGAGTCGGCAGCTCACGCGGCCCGGACTCCACCGCCAGACGGGCCGGGGCAGCGACCGAAGCGACCGAAGCGGCGGGGACCTCGGACGGCACCTCCACGACGACAACAGCCAGGTCCTCGACCTCGCTCGGCACCGCAGCCGTCACACCAGCCGGGGCCGGCTGCTCGACGGCGGGGGCCGGTCGGGTCAACGCCGGGGTGAGCGCACCTGCGGGCTCCGGGTGCTGCGCGGGCTCGGCCACCGGGGCCTGCACCGGCGCGGCGGCCGGGACAACGGCGGCGGCCTGGTCCTCCGCCCTGGCGGTACGGACGGCGGCCGGGGTCGGGTCCAGCAGCGGCGCGATCCGCACCACGTCCGCCAGCGTCAGGCCAGACGCCTTGGCGACCGTGGCGGCGTCGGCCTTCTCGTACCCCGCGAGCCCGGCCACGCGGCGCGAGCGCTGGGCGGCGAGCTTGTCCAGCTCCTTCTGCGCGGCCGCGACCGTCTTCTCGGCCTGGCCGATCTCGGTGCGCAGCTCGCGCAGACCGGCGAGCTCGGCGTTGTACGTCTGGCGGTCCATCAGATTCTCACTCCCCCTTCTCGGTGCTGGCGGGCTTGGCGGCACGGGCCGGGATCAGCCAGCCGTCGGGGCCTTGAGTGCCGTGGATGTCGGCGAGGCCGGCCAGCAGGAAGGCGTAGGCGCCGCGCTTACTGGCTTGCGGGTGTGCCTTGCCGCTCTCCCAACGGGCGAGGGTCTCGCGTCGTACATCCAGGGCCTCGGCGACCTCGACCTGAGTGAGGCCGGCGGCCTTGCGCAGGCGCTCCCGCTCGGCGGGCTGCGGCAGGTCACCACCGTCCCGGGCCTTGGCGATCAGTGCATCAACCGCCGAGAAGATCTCAGACATCACATACCTCCTAACCGATAAGCTATCACAGAATTCATCAGTAGGCACACATAGAATGTCGCACACAGGAATCATTCATGCCGCATGCCCCTCGCGAGCGGGCTGGGCGCCGCCACTGGCGAGTGCCGATACTTGGAGGTGAAGGTCGATCTGGGAGCGTGTCATGACCGAGACCGAGTTCTTCCGCGAAGGCCGGATGTACAGGAACTTCAAGGACGGGGCGCCCTCGACAGAGTGGGCCTTCCTGGTGCAGTGCGTCGGACGGGCACCGGCCGCTTTCGAGCATCACGCCGAGACGCTGGGCGTCGCGTTCGGCTGGCGCCGCGGCTTGAGCCGCAACGGACGCGTCGAAGGTCTGGGCAGCTACGTGACGCCCGACTTCGCCGGCTGGCAAAAGATCCCCGCTTCCGAGGCCGATGCTCTGCTGTCCGAGCCGAGTGAAGCGGGATAGCAGAGGAGATCCGGTGCCGGACGTTGCCACCATTGCCGACCAGCTCTATCGGCTGCCCCGCCGGGAGCACGACCTGCCGCTAGTGCCTGTCCTGCCGATCAAGGTGGCATTGTGGTGCGCTGACGTCCTGGGGGCGTGCGGAGCCAACGAGTAACAGGTGCGCAGTGATCGAGGCAGGGCTCACCCGATTTGCTGGGCGACTGCCAAGAGATCGGGGTGCAACCGACTCGTAGAGAGCTCAACCCCCAACAACCACCCGTCCGCGTCGAAGTCGAGCACCGCAGCCATGTCCTCGCCAGCGATCACCTGCCGTACCGCTTCACCAGGAGCAATGGCATCGACCAAGTAGACGTAGACCATGCCGGCCTTGACGTCATACGTGACCCGCATCTTCATCCCCGTCCCTTGGTCGCACCAGCCATCACCACGCTATCGGCCACAAGATCGCCAGGACAGTCCCGCTCGGCCAGGGCACGGGCGAGTTCGTCCGCACGGGTCCGGTCCGCCTGCGGGGCCGGGTTAGGCGACCTACTGCCTCTCGTCCCAGCTCGTCGCCGTCCTCGTTGGCGAAAGCGTCGGCGAGGGAGTGCCAGCCGGGCCGGCCGAAGCGGATCCAGATCTCCGCTCCGGCGCCGAAGCGGCGCACGGCAGGGTGGTGGCGACCACGAGCAGGGCACGGTGGTAGGAGCGGGCGGTGATGCCCTCGCCGGTGTAGTGGCGGGGTTTCCAGGTGGCGCGGGAGGCGGCTTCGAGAGTGTCGAGGCGGCGCAGCATCCGTTGGTGGTCGCGTTCGGGTTTGGCCTTCTTCTGCTCCGCGGTGAGGGGTGCGGTGCCGGGGCGGGGCGTTTGCGGCCGGGCTCCAGGACGAGGGCGACGGGGGCAGGCCTGCTCGGCCGGTGGGCGGGTAGAGGGCGGACCACAGGCGCAGGTCGTGGGTGGCGGGTCCTACGACCTCGAGGGATGCCTCGAAGGCCTTGCGGATGGTGTAGCGGGCGGGCAGCTCGCACCAGGCGCGGTAGGCGGCGAGCTTGTCGAGCAGCGTCCCGTTGCCCTCGTTGTCGCGGTCGACCTCCACCAGGAGGACGGGAACGTCCGCGCCCGGGTCTCGGAGCACCAGGTCGGCGAACAGTCTCCGGCGGCCGGGCAGCTTGTGCTCCACCTCGGTGGTGTAGGCGGCGAGGTGGCCACCGCCGGCCTTGGCGAGCAGGCCGGCGGTGGCGGCGAGGGCATCGGCAACGCCGTCTGGAGCACCAACACCTCCGTCGGCCAGTGAGGCCGTGACGCGGTGGTGGCCCCAGCGTGGTCGACCGCCCGTCAGCGCGCCTACGCCGTACGGCGTTGAGCTCCGCCGGGCAACGACGATCGCCGACACCGGCTGGCTGCGCGGGGCCGGGCACTGGAAGCGGAGCATCGCCACCGCTCCGGTCCCCGGCCCCGCTGACGGCCGGCGCGTCGACAACGCGGGACGCGCCCGTGCACGACTCCGTGGGGCCGGCTTCGGTCACTTCTTGGTGGGGCAGTCCGGTTCGGGAGGCGAATCCCCGGCCCAGGTCAGGGCTTTGACCCTGATGGCCTTCTCCTTGGTCGGGGCCTCGGGGTCGAGTTCGACCACTGCCAGGGCCTTGTGATCGGGGTTGCCGTTGTTGTCCAGGCAGATCCAGCCGCTGGTGCCGTTGATGCGCGCGTCGCCGTGGAGTCGGAGCAGTTTGTCGCGCGTGTCCTGAAGACCGGGTATCGGGTTCAGCACTGCGGCCTTGCGGATCGCGGCGACCGCCGTCCGGACCGAATCATGGGCGATCATCGTCCGCGATCCCCGGAAGTCGACCGGTCCGAACCCCTTGAGGTCCTGTTTGTCGAGCTCGGCGGTCAGGTGGGTGAGCTCATCCTTCGAGCCACCGTTCACGGTCTCTCCCTGGTCCCACATGGCCGAGTTGGCCACGGCGGCGTACTGGACGACGATCCGGCCGTTCTCCTTGTTCGTCTTCAGGATCTCCCAGTTGAACTCGGGATCCGAGGCCAGGGTGTCGGCGGCGTCGCCGGTGACGACGGTGAACGTCTTGTCTCGGCAGCCCCTTTTGCCGAGTTCGTTGAGGAACTGCCGGAGCTGGGTGTACCGCCCGGCGAAGTAGATCGTCTCGACCTTCGAGGTGCAGAGGCTGGAGACCATCTGCTGGAAGTCGTTGGACAGGTTGCCGGTCGCGAGGATGTCGCCCGGTGAGCGGAACTGCTCCGACGGCAGGGACGTGTGCTTGCCGAAGGCCACGCGCAGGCTCTTGATGTAGTTGTCGTCCTCTCGGAGGTCCTCCACGACCTTGGTCGTGGAGGGAGTCGCCCGCTTGCCGACGTACGTGGCGAGCGTGTCGGCGACCTGGGTGTTGGTCGGCACGACCCGGGCGAGGCCGGGGAAGGCACTGGGGTGTTCGTCGCTGTTGGCGATGTCGTCGGCGGTGATCAGGCCGCCGATCACCGGGATGCGCAGGGTGTTGGTGAGGTAGCCGATGGCCTCCTTGGTGGTGTTCACACTGGTGTCGAAGCCGGCGACCGCCCGCAGGTTGTCGGTTGCCGAGCGGGCCATCGTGCCCAGTTGGTCGGCGACCGACCGCCACTGGGCACCGCCCGACCCCGGGTTGGCGAGGACCAGGCGGATGGCCGGGGACAGGTTGTTGTCCCGGTTCTCCCGGTACTGGGCGAGGTAGGCGCCCTGGATCTCCCGGAGGATCTGCTGCTGGGTGACGTCGCTGGCGCCGACCATCGACACCATGAACGCGACGGTGGCGTGCGGCCGGCCGGCGATCCGGTCGTTCTCGGCCTTGATCCGGCGTGAGACGTCGTCGAGGGCCGGTGCGAAGCTGAACCCGCCGTCGCTGACCCCGGTGCACTCCTGCTGGGGTCCGCGCTTCTGCACACCGGGCGCGCAGTCCAGGCTGGGCTGGAGCAGCGCGTGGCCCGTCCAGCCCGCTGCCACGAGCAGCAGGACGGCCGCTGTACCGACCGCCCATCGGGTCAGGGTGCCCCAGGTGCGCGGATTGAGGATGCTCATGGGCGGAGTCCTCCCGAAATCGGCAGATCAGGGGCTTGGACGCCCTCCCGTAGGGACTTGGGCCAGTCCCGATGGGCTCGTTGGAGGGCGTGGCTCTCAGTGACGTGCTCGTACAGGGTGCCCAGCGCGGACTCGACGCGTTCGATGGACGCGTCCTGAGGAACCGTCAGTGGGTCGGACTGCCGCCAGAGTGCGCGGACCAGCCGGTTGATGGCCAGGTGGACGTGTTCGGCGGTGGGGCCGGTGCAGCTGGGACAGAGGGCGAGCTCCAGGGGCGGCGCCTGGAGGAGGGAGTCCTCGTGTGTGAGCGGGGCGGCGCAGATCTGGTTCACCGTCGCCAGCCACGCGTGCAGTCCGTCCTCATCGAAGCGCCGGTGCAGGTACCGGACGACCAGGTTCGCCTCGCCGAGGGCGAGGCTGTGGTGCAGGTACCTGACCTGCTGGGGGTCGGGTGGCAGTGCGGGGTCGGGCGGCGCGTAGCCGGACCGCAGGCGTCGTTGGGTCTGGCCCCAGTCCTCGGAGGAGAGGCCGGTGCGGAGCCGGAGCAACAGGAGCGAGCGCAGGGCCCGGTCGGTCACGAAGGGGGCGGGCGGGTCGGCGGCCGACCAGGGCTGGAGGTTCCACCGGGTCGGGTCCAGGTGCTCGGCGGCTTCGTGCACGCGGTTGAACGCGTTGTCGTCGGGATACCGGGAGCTCCAGAGCCGGCGGGCCGCAGCGCCGTCCAGGGCCGCCGACAGCAGGGTCAGCCGGTCCAACAGGTGCGGGGCCGGCAGCAGTTGCCGCAGCAACCGGGTGACGAGGTCACCGCCTGCCGTCCCGTCGAGGAGCGCGACGAAGTCGGTCATCCGCAGGACGCCGGCCGCCGGCACCAGCTGGGCGGCGGCGTCCACCAGCAGGCGGGCGGTGGACGGACGGCCGCCGCTGAGCCGCTCGACGAGCAACGGCAGGTGGCGGGGGCAGTCCAGCGGGCTCAGCATCCCTATGATCTCCTCGCGCCCGACCGGTGGCAGGCCGAGGCGCAGGACGTGGGGTCCGCCAGCGTGGCCGCCGGGCGGCCGGTCGGCGGCACGTGTGGCGTCGGCCAGTGCGGTGACGGAGTCGGCCGTGGCGTCGCCAAGCGAACTCGCCACGATCACCGGCCTGGTGACGTGCCGGGTGGTCCGGGGCAGTTGCTGGTACGCGAGCAGCAGCACCCGCAGGACCCGCGCCCCTTGCGGAGTGTGCAGGTTGTCCAGCAGGAGCAGCGGGTACGGGGCGTCGTTGTGGTGCCTGTGCCAGCCGTAGTTCTCGTCGATGTCCGCGAGGAAGGCGGCGACGAGCAGGGCCTCGGCCTTCTGTCGCCAGTCGGCCATGCCGCGGAAGCCGAGGACGAAGGGGAGCAGCCGCTGGAGGCCGTCGCCGGTGAACATCGGCAGCTGGTCGTGCCACCACCGCAGCGCCCCGCGGTCCGGGCGGGCCGCGAGCAGCAGCTCGCGGGCCGTCCTGGCGACGGCCTGGAACATCGGGTCCAGGCCGGCGGGTACTCCGACGGCGCCGCTGACGGCGGGAAGCAGCGCGTCCAGCCATTGGCGCAGCACCTCCTTGCGCCGCCGCTGGTCGTTGCTCTCGGTCCGGAGGATCTCGAACAGCCGCCGCTCGGCCGCCCGGAGACCTTCGGGACGGCCCGGCGCCTCCTCGGTGATCCCGACGGGTTGCCAGGTGCTGACCACCAGCAGGCCGACCGAGAGCCGACGGAACTGCAGGCCGTGGCCGAACCTCTCGACCTTCAGGCCGAGTTGGTCGGAGAGCAGGTAGAGCAGGCTGGTGACCGGCGAGGAGTTCGGGGTTTCGTTCTCCGCGAGGCCGACCAGTGAGGCGTGGCCGAAGCCCGGCGCGTCCAGATCGGCGTGGGCGAGCGGCAGTCGGTTGTGGTAGGCCTCGTAGAGGGCGTTCAGCAGGGCGCTCTTGCCCGCGCCTCTGCCGCCGATCACCTGGACGACGGGCCCGCTGTCGCGGCCCTTGGAGCGGAGCAGAGCTTCACCTGTCCGTTCCAGGCCGAGCCAGTACGGGACCAACGTGTCCAGCAGTGCGCTCTGACCGTGGAGGCTCGTGCCCATTGTTCTCCTGACCGCTGAGTGGACGTGCCGGAAGACGCTGTGCGAACGGTGCGGGTGTGCGGTGCGCAGGTGAAAGTTGCTTTCCGGGCCGCGCGTACCGGAGGCGAGCGATCTCTGACGGATCGTCACTTCACGCGGAGTGTCGTCCTGTTGGCGGCCTCAGGGCAGCTGGTGGCCGGACGTCCCGGTGCGCCGGGCCCGCGCACGATGGTACCGCCGCAGCGACCGAACCGACTCGCCGATCCGCTGCTGCACCGGATACCCCTCCCCCGACCTGTCGTTCTTCGCGGACCGGCCCGACGGACATCGTCCGCCCTTCGACCGTCCGCCCTCCCCCGATGGCGCCGGTTCCCCAACCGCCCGCCGGCCCCTACGGTGGAACCCTGCTCACCCTCTGGCAGGCCGACAGCCCCCACTGTGGTACCACACCTGTAGTACCACGGCTGGGGTAGTGTGAGCAAGGGGCCGAGGAGCAAGGAGCACGTGGTGAACCAAGACCGCCGGAACTCGCTGCGCGACGCGGCGATCGACGTCCTGGCCGACGCGGGCGGACGCGGCCTGACGCACCGCGCCGTCGACGCGGCCGCCGAAGTGCCCGTGGGGACCACGAAGAACTACTTCCCGACCCGGGAAGCCCTGCTGCGCGCGGCGGCCGAGCGCTGCGTCGAGCAGTACGCCCAGATTGCTGCACAGTTGACAGCCGGCGGACCGGGGCCCCGCGATCGCGAAGGGCTGGCCGGCCTACTCCGAGGACTACTGGAGAACGTCGCCGGGCCCGGCCGACCGCGCATGCTCGCCTACTTCGAGCTGCGGAGCGAAGCGGCGCGCGACCCCCGCCTGGCCACCATCCTCGACCGGGTGGCCACCGACGACTTCACCGGCCTCGAACTCGCCCAGCGGGTCGCGGGCCTCCCCGTCACTCCCGACAAGGCCGCCGTCGTCACGCTCGCCCTGCACGGCGCCATCCTCCACCTCCTGGTCGACCGCCCCGGCAGCGTGGCCACCACCGCCGCCGGCCTGGAGAACCTCGAGCACTTCGTCCACAACCTGCTGAACGCGGTCTACCCGCAGGAGGAGCTGGAACGCCGGCCCTGAGATCACCGGGGTGCAAGCGGCCCCTGCCTCGTCGCCGAGCAGCTGACCCTCCCGCCGGTCGGTGACGTCCAGGAGGCCGTCCAGCGGGCCGCCGACCACCTCGCGGCAGGACCGGCCCGGCGATCAGGTCCGCAACCGCTCGAGGCGGAGCTGGGTGTGGGCCGTGATGACGGTCCAGGTCCAGCGGTCGGCGGTCTAAAGACACTCCCAAAACCTCAGTAGTCCGGCTCGTCCCCGGGGAACTGCTCGCGGCCATCGCCCCGGAGTCGGCCGACGAGACGCGGGAGCAGATGCAGGTGACGGACGGTGAGCAGCTCGCCCTGGGCGTCCGGCATGACCAGGCCGTGGCCGATCACCTGACTGCCCTTCACGCCCTGCTCGGCGTGCCGAAAGGCCGGGGCGACGACGCGCCCCGGCCCGACATCCTGCTCACACCGCCACCGAGCCGGCTCCGCCTCGTCCCGGTGTCCGGACCAGGACCGGCAGACCCGGAGCCCGGTGGGGCTCACCCGAACAGGGTGTAGCACCCGATCCTGGGGCGAGCCGGTGGATTCCGGCTCGCCCCAGGGCCCCGGGCGCCGCTCAGTCGGTGCGCTGCAGCACTGCCGTCTCGAAGGCATCGAACGCGCACTCCTCCTGCCACTGGAGCTGGGCCTTGGGGCTGCTTGCGAGCAGCGCGTCGCACGCCGCGCTCGGGTGGTCGGCGCCGGGGCGGGCGTCGGCGCATTCCGGGGCCGGCTCGAAGTGGTCGCGGTCCCGCCAGAGGCTGCGGCCGGGAAGGAAGGCGTACTCGAGCGAGGTCCGGGCGAGGTTCTTGAGGTCGCGGTAGCCGAGGCCGTAGGTGGCGGCGGCCTTCTCGTACTCGTGGGTGATGTCGATCCGGGAGACACCGGGGTCGTCCGTGGCCAGGGCGGTGGGGACGCCGTGGCGGCGGTAGAGCGGGAAGGGGTGATCGGCGCCGGAGACACCGAGGATCTGCTCGTTGCTGGTCAGCGGGACCTCGATGAGGACGTGCCGGTCGGCGAGGGTGCGCAGCAGACCGTCCGAGTCCTCCTCGTGGACCAGGTCCACGCCGTGGCCGATCCGTTCGGCGTGTCCGGTCAGGACGGCCTCACGGATGTGGAAGGTCAGGTCCTGCGGCTTGACCAGGCCGGGGACCAACTCGCCGGCGTGCAGGCTGATGTGGGCGTCCGGGTAGAGCGGGTGGAGGTAGTCGAGCATCCGCATCTGGAGGCCGTAGTTCTCCAGCGCTGCCGGGGCGTCCTCGGGCTGGACCAGATTGACGGCGACGAACCGCGGGTCCCGGGTGGCGAGTTCCATGCCGAGCAGCAGCTGGGTGAACACCCGGGCGGGCGTGGAGGCGCGGGAGACCTGCGAGATGAAGCGCACCGTCACCGCGCAGCCCGGTGCGGGGGTGTCCGTGTCGCAGTGTGAGGCGGTGCGGTACTCGTCCATCGCCTTGTCGGCGTCGGACCTCGCCTGGGCGACCAGTTGGGCGATGGCGCCGTCGGCGAGCAGCTTGTCGCGCAGCTGTGGGAGGTCGGGGTCGAAGCCGACCTTGGCCGCCAGCGCCGCGGCACCGGAGGAGGCGGGGGTGAGCATCGTCTCCAGGTAGGTCTGGCGCTGTCCGGCCATGGTGTCGGTGAACTCGCCCAGCATCCGGCCGGGGTGGCGCCAGGAGGCCTCGCCGAACTTGCCGAAGGTGGCGAAGAAGTGGTCGTGGCCGCTCTCCGCGCCCGGGGTGAAGTCCTGCATCGACCACGCTCGGATGACCTGCCGGCGGAAGTCCGGGTCGCTCTGCGCGTCCGTGGCCGGGCGGCTGTCGGCGGTGCAGGGTGGGGCGAGGGCGGTCAGTGTGGTCCGGTCGACGCACAGGCCGTCCTCGGCCGCGAGCTGGATCAGCAGTTCGGTGGAGACCGCACCGGACAGGTGGTTGTGCAGGTCACCGCCCTTGGGCAGGTCCCGCAGGAATGCCCGGAGCTGCGCCGGGTCGTTCCTGACGCCGTCCAGATAGGCGTCGACACGGGTCTCGACGGAGCCGGACCGGGCAGCCCGGTCGGGCACCTGCCCCGCCTGAGCCGAAGCCAGGGGGATCAGGGTGAGGCAGACGGCGAGCGCCACCGTGGTGGCATGGCGAAGCGAGATCATGACCGTATCGTCGGGCCTGGGCACAGGGGGCGTGCCGGGGCCGCGGGTGTGTCGTTCACCGACCACCCGAAGGAGTGCTCACGCACCTCGCCTCGCGTACCGGCTGTTGCGACACGGGCTCCCGCAGGCGAGTACGCAACCGGCGACCGGCGGGGACCGGCCACTTGCAGTCGCCCGTCAGCTCCGTACGAGCCGTGCGGGCCGGCGACCGGCCCCTCCAGGACGACCGTTTCACCCGGTTATGGGCTGTCTGTTCCTTTGGGCTCGGCACCCTGGCGAGTGGTTCCGGCTCACCGGGGCGAAGGCGACGTGCGAGGGATGACCGGAGCGGCCTGTGGGACTTGCCGGCGCACACCGTGCGCTGTGGCCGGGAGACCGCTGGCCGCCTGGGCTGCGGCCGAGGAGAATCGGGTCCTCGGAATAAAGGGGGCTTCTCAGTGAAGCGGAACTCTGTCATCGGCCTGTCGGGCGCCTTGGCACTCGCCGCAGGAACGCTCTTGGCGGGCTCGCCGGCGCAGGCCGCCACGGGGGACATCCTCTGTACGGCCCCGAGCAGCGACTCCTCGACGTACTCGCCGCCGCTCGGTCTCACACCCGCCAGTACCACCGTGACCATCACCCGGGACCTGAACACCTGCACCTCCCTGAGCGTGCCGGCCATCACCTCGGCACCCGTGACGGTGCATCAGGTCACCATCCCGTCATACTCCTGCCTCACCCTGCTCAGCACCGCCGCCACCACCATCAGCTTCACCTGGAACAACGGTGCGACTTCCGTCGTCACCGGCACCCGGACCGTGAACCTCGCCGCCGCCGCGCTCACCACCACCGTGACGGGGACGGTCACCTCCGGGCTGTTCGCCGGCGACTCGGTCGTCTACCAGCTCGTCGGCCCGTCCACCGACGTGCTCGCCTGCACGCTTGGACTGGGGACCGTCTCCAGGATCGACAGCGTGGCCACTCTGGCCATCAACTAACCTTGTTTGCCTGCTTGTTGACGGCCCGACGGGTTACGTGGGGGCGCACAGCCGCCAGAAGTCCGGCCGCTGGTTGACATGGGGGTACTCCTCCGGCGGCTCTGCGACACCGAGGAACCGGGTGAGTGGACCCCAGCCGTCCGCGGGGTCGAACAGCAGCAGCCGCTCCGCGGGCAGGGCAGCGACGACCTCGGCGACGTGGCGCCGGTACACCGCCAGCACGTGCTCCCTGTCGTCCGCCCGGCCGCCGAAGACCCGGCCGGCGATGACGCGGCGTGCCAGCTCGTCCCACGCCGGTGCGCCGGTGATGCCGTGTGCGGCCATCGCCTCGCGGGTTTCGCCCCGGGGCTCCGTGGCCCCGATCGAGACGCCGATGGTCTGGGCGAAACTGGCGTACCAGGTTTCCGGGTCACGGACCGTCAGGACCACCTTGGCCGCGGGGTAGAACTCCGTGAGCTCTCGCCAGAACGCCGCGGTGGGCCAGTCGACCGCCGCGTTGAACCCGGCGTAGACGGCGTCCCACCGGGGCAGCCTGCCTGCTTCGAGGTCAGCGAGGACCTGGTGCCACTGTGCCTCCCGAGCCGGTTCCTCGAACAGGGTCCGCCAGTGGTAGCAGGGTGCGTACCCGAGAGTATGAAGCGCCTCCTGCAGGGAGGCGGTGCCCGTGCGGCCGAAGCCCGCGCCGATGACGTCCATCCGTGTACTCCTTCGTGCCGGTGCGGAGCGGTCCGTTCGGAGGCCTCCTACGCACCGGCGGGTGGCGGGGTTACTGCACCACGTTGACCTGCGTGACGAAGGTGTAGTTCTTGAGGCCGGTGGTGGTGGTGCACGCCGTGGTGTTCGCGAGGGCGTTGGTCAGGACGGTGTTGTTCTCGACCGTGGCGCCGGAGAAGAGCCCGGTGCCCACCGCTCCCAGGCCGGGGACGTTCTCCAGGAAGTTGCCGGCCGCGATGTCGATGGAGTTGGTGCTGGTGACGGTGGAACTGTCGTCGAGGGTCCAGGTCGCCGTCGCCTCGTAGTGGCCGGAGGCGAGGACGCAGGTGGCGCCGTCCAGATGGCCGGTGATGTTCACCGCCCTGCTGACGATGCCGTGACCGCCGGTGGCGGACTTGTCGGTCCGCAGGTCCAGGCACGAGCCGGAGGCCGACGCGGTGACGTCCACGCTGCGCGGGCTCAGGTTGGTGATGCCCTGCGCGGTGTTGGCGGAGTTCGCAAAGCTTCCGGATCCGCCGATGACGCAGGTGACGGCCGTCAAGGACCGTACCCCGGTCACCGGACCGGGGACATGGGCCATGGCCGCGGCGGGCCAGAGCAGGGCGGCCACCGGGGCGGCGAGAGCAGTCGGACAGCGACGGGAAAGCGTCATGGCGGCACTCCAGAGCGATTGCGAAGAGTTGTCCTTGGCCACTGTCAGCTAAGCAAAGTGCGCATACGCCGCAACCCGAAGCTCCGGAGTTCTCCTGTTCGGCTCATCCGGCGCGCGCTCCGTTGCTAGCCGTCATTGGATGGCATCCATGACCACGCCCGCTCCCGCCCTCCACCTCCCGCATCCGGACCACCTTCCGCGATCCCTCATGGAGGTACGGGCAGCGGGGACCAGCCGCAGGAGGCCGAGCCCCGGGCCGCCCACCCCACGCCCTAGTCCTCGGGAGAGCTGCTACGACGAGTTCTTCGCGGTGACCCGTTCCTCGGGTCACCCGGCCTTGCACCTCGCCCACTCCCTGAAGGCGACCCTGTCCGCCGGCTACGCCTGCGCCGGTACGGACCAGCGCACCGCGTTCGCCCGGGCGGCCCGCCTGGCGGGCCTGTGCCTCACTGCCGAGCCGGGCTCGGGGTGGCCGGCGCACGCCGGGCCCCTGGAGAGGTGGAAAGCCGGGCACCGGCTCTTCTTCGCCCTCAACCAGCTCACCGTGGTAGCCCTGCGGCAGGCACGGGCCGACGGCTGCCGCCGCGCCGGCGCGGAAGCCGCCGCGCACGCCCTCCGGGCCGGAGCCGCAGCCATGACACTGACCGCGACCTTCGACCAGGCCGCCTACCACCGCACCGTCCGGCCGGCGATGATGCCCCCGAACCTGCCGGTCGAGGGCTTCTCCGGCCTCTGGTCGGCCGACCACCGTGCCCTGGTCACCGAGCTCGGCCTGTGGGGCAACCACCACGCTCTCTCCTGCCGCGCCGACTGCCCCGCTCGACGCACCCTGCTCGACGCCCTCGACGAAACCGCTGCCGCCCACCACGGCGTCTGCGCCCGATTCGTCGGCCGTCGGCCTTCCCTCCTCGGCGGCGACGACTCCCTCCTGGTCCTCGATCGGCTCCACCAAGCCAGGCACTGCTCGGCCGCCGGGAGCCGACCACCACGACCACCGGCCTGAAAGGCAACCCATGGACCTCTCATCATGGCTCCTTCGCGCAGTCGACGAGCACCGGTCCTGGACCGAGCAGCACGGCGGGCCTGTGCACCACCCGGCCACCACCGTCGACGAGGAACGGATGGAGGACGCCTTCCAGCGCCTCGCGAAGGCGCTGGGCGGCTGCTACCCGTTCTTCCACCCCCGCTACGCCGGACAGATGATCAAACCTCCCCACCCGGTCGCCGTGGTCGGGCAGCTCGCGGCAATGCTCGTCAATCCCAACAACCACGCGCTGGACGGCGGGCCCGCCACCACCGGGCTCGAGGAGGAGGTCATCGACCAACTGGCCGGCATGGTGGGCTTCGGCACACCGCTGGGACACCTGACCGGGGGCGGCAGCATGGCCAACCTCGAAGCCCTCTTCGTCGCCCGGGAATCCCACCCGGGGCTCGGCATCGCGGTCAGCGAGGAGGCGCACTACACCCATGCCCGCATGTGCCACCTGCTGGGCGTTCCGGTGCACCTCGTCCCGGCCGACGGACACGGCCGCATGGACGTGTCGGAACTGCGCAGTCTCCTCGCCACCGGCCGAATCGGGACCGTCGTCGCGACCGCCGGTACCACCGGAACCGGCGCGGTCGACCCCGTCCACAGCATCGCCGACCTCGCCCGGGAAGCCGGAGTCCGGGTCCACGTCGACGCCGCCTACGGCGGCTTTTTCCGCCTCCTGGCCGACGACCCGACCCGGCCGCTCGGCGATCCGGCCCCCTGGCGGGCGATCAGCCGGTGCGACTCGGTGGTGGTGGACCCGCACAAGCACGGGCTCCAGCCCTACGGCTGCGGGGCCGTCCTGTTCGCCGACCCGGACGTCACCCGGTTCTACCGGCACGACTCCCCCTACACCTACTACACCTCGAGCAGGCCCCACCTCGGCGAGATCAGCCTGGAGTGCTCACGCCCGGGCGCCGCCGCGGCGGCCCTGTGGCTGACCCTGCAGGTCATCCCCCTGACGGCCTCGGGCCTGGGCTCGATCCTGGCGGCCGGCCGCCGAGCCGCCGTACGGTGGGCCGGGCTCCTGACCGACTCGGAGGAGTTTTCCCTCTTCCAGCGGCCCGAACTCGACATCGTCACCTACTTCCCGAAGACGGCAGCCCTCACGATGACCGCCGTCGACCGCGCCTCCGAGGCCGTGGCCGACCGCTGTTCGACGGCCCCGGATCCGCTGTTCGTCAGTCTGTCGCGGATCTCGGCGGCAGCGTTCGGCAAGCGCGGCTCGGGGCTCGCCACAGACCGTCCGGAGGCGCGCATCCTGCGCAGCGTCCTGATGAAGCCCGAGAGCGAGACGTACCTCGACCACCTGCACGGCCGCCTGGAAGCGGAAGCGAGGGCCGAAAGAGGGGCGTGACGGCGCATCAGGTTCGCCACCGTGGCGGACAGCCCGCTGGAGACCGGCCCCGGCGAGACCGAGCCACCGTTCGCGCTCTCGCACTTGGACGCCCTGGAGGCGGAGTCGGTGCACATCTTCCGCGAGGTGGCAGGTGGGTTCGAGCGGCCGGTGATCCTGTTCTCCGGCAGCAAGGACTCCATCGTGATGCTGCACCTGGCGCTGAAGGCGAGCGCCGGCGGCCATCCCGTTCTCGCTGCTGCACGTGGACACCGGCCACAACTTCCCCGAGGTCATCGCCTACCGCAAGATGGGCGTCCGCTCGCGCACCCAACTCACCCTGGCACTCCGGTCCGGAGAGTCGCTGCCCGCGTCGGGCCGGAACGCCAGAGAAGGCGGCGCGCACGCCTTCCTACCGCCCGATGAGCTGGGAGCACCGCTGACCTGACCTGTCTTCACCCCGGCTCCCCCACCGCCCGGCGTCTGCACGAGGAGTGTCTGATCAACGGCTCTGGCCCGTAATCGGGATCTCTACCGAACCCGGGGCGGTTCAGTCCCGTAATACGTGGCGTGCGCCCGGCTGGGCCGGGCGCTCCGGCTAGGGTTGTCTAGATTGAGATGTTCCGTCCATGCGATGAGCCGTTGGGCTCTGCACGAGGTGATCAAGCACTGAAGTTCGCCTGTCGGAACTTCGGCGCGCCGGATCTGCGTCGTCGTGGACTCACCGCGAGCTCCGCCCCCGTCGCGGTGCTGCTCGTGGACATCGAAGCGGACCTGGCCATCAGCGACGGGAGCCGCACGCTGTGGAACGAGGAGAGGTTCCCGGTGGCGGAACTGGCCCGCGCCCTTTCGCTCTGGCTCCGTCTCCCGGATGGCGAGCGAGGGAACTTCACGTTCGACTCGATGACGTACGACGTGCTCGGAGCAGTTCGGATCACGGCGAGCGATGAAGGCTGGCAGGTTGGCTCCGTCTTCGCCGCAGACGCTCCGATCCCCCCAGTGACCTGGGAGAGCCTCCTCCCGGAACTCGTCGATTTCATCGAAGAAGTGCGCGATAGAGTCACCGCGCTCGGGATCAACCCCGACTTCATCCCGGGATTCTGAACAGCCCCGCTCCGCCGCCGCGCCAGTGGGATGATCTTGGCGTGCCTGGTGTGATCACGGCGTCAGCGCCGTCCTGGATAGGCCCGTTCACGAGGCTGAGCCCAGGTGCGTTCGGCAAGCTGATCACGATGTTGCGGCGCGAGGGTGCCGACGCAGTGCACCCGGGACGACCCTGGTCGCTGCCCCTGGAGGACCGCGCGCTCCTTGTCGCGGCCTACTGGCGCACGAACCTGACACTGCGGCAGCTTGCGCCACTGTTCGGGCTCTCGAAGTCGGCAGCAGACCGTGTCGTCGGCCACCTCGGACCCCTGCTCGCACTCAAGCAACGGCAGCGGTTCCGGAAGGACACCGTGCTCATCGTGGACGGCACGCTGGTCCCCACCCGCGATCACAGCATCGCCGAGAAGTCCAAGAACTACCGCTACTCCACCAATCACCAGGTCGTCGTCGACGCCGACACCCGGCTGGTCGTCGCCGTCGGGCGTCCCGTGCCCGGCAACCGAAACGACTGCAAGGCCTGGGCCGAGCCCGGGGCAAAGGCCGCCGTCGGCCGAACCACGACGATCGCCGACGGCGGATACCCAAGCACCGGCCTGGTGCGGGGCGGGCCTGCTTGTCCGGGCGGGTCAGCGAGTGGCGCCGGCGTCGGGTGATCCCGGCGATGCCGCGTTCACGCATCAGCCGCTCGACCCGCTTGTGGTTCACCCCGTGGCCCAGCCGCCGCAGCTCGGCATGCACGCGTGGCACACCATAGGCGCCCCTGGAGGCGAGGTGGACCACCGTGATCTCATGGGCGAGCGCGTCATCGGCCCGAAGGCGCGCGCGTCGCGCCTCCTGCCCGTCGACCCAGGCATAGAAGGAGGAGCGGGGCACGCCGAGGATGCGGCACAACAACGTGACCGGGTAGGTGGCCTTCTCCGCCGCGTGAACCGGTAGACCTCGATCACCGGTCGCTCTTTTTTCAGGACCTCAATCGTCTTCTGCTGTTCGAGGTTCTGCCGGCGCAGGCGACGCAGCTCCTCGTGCTCGGCGCTGGTCAGCTCGCCCGGATTGCCTTCACCGCGGTCAGCCTTGTCCTGCTTGACCCAGCTCCGCAGGCCCTCGGGACTCACCCCCAGGTCCCGGGCCACCTCGGTGACCGTCTTGCTGGAGGACCGGGCCAACGCCACGGCGTCCCGCTTGAACTCCTCTGAGTACCGCTTGCCCTGCTCGTTGCTCACCTGGCTCTACTTCCTCTGGAACCTCACGTCCCAGTCTCCAGGTGTCCAAGTCCAGGGGGAAGCTTCAGCTTTCCCGGCTTCGCGGGGCAGGCGATCAGAGGCTGGCTGGTACGCCCGCGCGGCGCCGAGGGCCCGCTGCCGGCGATCGTCACCTACGTCGGGTACGGCGGCGGGCGGGGACTGCCCCACGACCATCTCCTGTGGGCCAGCGCGGGCTACGCCCACCTGATCATGGACACCCACGGGCAGGGCGGCGGGTGGTCCGTCGGCGACACATCCGACGAGGCGCCCGGCGCGGGTCCGGCCCATCCCGGGTCAATGACCCGCGGCGTCCTCGACCCGGCCTCGTACTACTACCGGAGGCTCTACACCGACGCGGTTCGCGCGGTCGACGCCGTGCGCACGCATCCCGGCATCGACCCGGCCCGCGTCGTGGTGGCCGGTGGCAGCCAGGGCGGCGGCCTCGCCCTGGCCGTCGCGGGCCTGGTACCGGACCTGGCCGGCGTCATCGCGGACGTCCCGTTCCTGCAACACATCCGCCGCGCCACCGAGATCACCGACGAGTTCCCCTACAAGGAGATCGCCGACTTCTGCAAGGTCCACCGCGACAAGGTGGAAACCGTCTTCGGCACCCTGTCGTACTTCGACGGCCTCAACTTCGCCGCCCGCGCCACCGCCCCGGCGCTGTACTCGGTCGCGCTGATGGACGAGGTGTGCCCGCCAGAGACCGTCTTCGCCTCCTACAACCACTACCTCGGCCCGAAGGAGATCAGCGCCTACACCTACAACGGGCACGAGGGCGGCGGCGGGCACCACATCCCCGCAACGCTCGCCTTCGCGGCGTCCGTGACGTAGCGGACGCAGGCACCGACCCGGCCGGCCCCTGCCAGCGCCGGACCGGTTCCCGCGGCTCGGCGACGAACCGTCACATCGGCAACGCCCCACGGGCAGCCGCCTTCGCGGCTTTCTGCTTGCTCTGGAACGGGCAGGCAAGCTGTTTCTGGATCGCGGGGGCCAGCAGGTCCTCCTGGCCCTTCAGCGCGTCCGCGAGCTTCCGGTCCAGCGGAAAGACCATCTCGGCCGCGACGTTGTCCTGCACGATCCGCGCCAGGTTGTCCAGGGCCACCGCCACCGGGTCGGCCGGGAACTGAGCCATCATCAGGTCGATCAGGTGGCTGTCCACCTTGGCCGCGTTCAGGTACTGCCTGAGGATGATGCTGTTCTGGTTGAGTGCGGAGGTCGTCCAGATCGACATGACGACGATGTAGAGGTCCGCCCAGTCCTTCTCCCCGACCCTCGCCCGCCACCGCGTCATGATGTCCTTGACACCTTCGATCTGGACCCTCGCCGCCCAGTCCATGGTGGTACCGATGTCCTCGTACAGGCTGCCCGAGAAGTCCTCGAACGACTTCATGTCGAACGAACCCGCCGCCGTGCTCCGGTCGATGAACCGGAGCGCCGCATCGAGGATCCTCCTGCACGACGCCTCCAGATCGGGGGCGAGATCCGCGGACCCGACCGCGCGGCGAGCAGCCGAGAGCGTGTCCCCGAACGCCTTGAGCGGCGTGATCCACTCGGTCGACCGCGGTCCCTCGAACGCGACCGTCCGCAGGTCGTGCGCATCCAGGTGATCGGCGTTGGGCAGATTCGGGACCCAGCTGTCCAGACAGGGAGCCAGGATCGAAAAGATCCCCAACGGCGCATGCGCGACCGACTTCGCCAGCTCGAATACTTCCGAAACCGGGTGCTCAGAGATCCGCGCCCCGTCGTGCACGAGCGTGAAGAGACCGCCCGCGTAGTCGTTGTAGACCACGATGACCGGCGACAGGTGCGCCGCCACCCCGACCCGCAGCGCGTCGTAGTGCTTCTGCGTGTCCGTGTCGACCTGGATGAGCGCCGCACGCGCCTGCTGCCCGTTCACGGGGGAATCGCGCCGGCCTACCCGGTCGGCCGACGGTCGGCCGGTGCCGAGAAGCTTCACGGCACCGGCCGCGGCGGCGGAGCCGAGGAAGGCCCTTCGTGTGGTCATGTGCTGCCCCATGCCTGCAGATCAACGATGCACCGTCGGCCGCCCGTTCAAGTCGGCGGATCGCGCGGACCGCCCAGAGGGACCCGCACGTCCTGCTCCGGACGCTCGTGAGGGACAACGATCACCGACTCGTGCCGACACGCCTCGGCTTACGTGCGGTCGAGTTCGGCCGGTTTCGGGGAGGGGGAGAAGTGATCGCCGAAAGTGCGCGGGCCGGCCCTCAGGCTTGGGCCCGCGGAAACGTCCGTTGTAAGGAACACCAGAGGCCGGACTACTGCGGGCCGACAGAGGTGAGACCACGGGCACCGGGTACCGGGCGCGGCCATGGCCCGCCTATCGGGATGATCCACAACCGACCGTGCCCGGGGCTTTCGCTGCCATGCCTCGCGGACGCGGGGCTAAGCTTGACTCTGTCGGGGATCTTGGAGTTTCCCGGTGTGCCCGCCTGGCCAGCGGGCATGCTCGTGGCTGATCGAAGACCGATGCAGTTGTCGAGGTGTCAGTTGTCGCTCCGCCCCCGTTCCGGTGAGCAAGTCCCCACTCTGACCGCGAAGGTCGCGCGGGCGGGCAACCCGGGTGGTACGACCGCGATGTGGGTACGGGACCGGTTGGACGGGCTGTGGTGCGACGAGGACTTCGCGGGCTGGTATCCGCGCGATGGCCGACCCGGTCTTTCACCGGCCCAGTTGGCCACCGTGTGCGTGCTGCAGTTCCTGCTCGGCCTGTCGGACCGTCAGGCGGCGGAAGCGGTCCGCTGCCGCATCGACTTCAAATACGCCCTGGCCATGGAGCTGGACGATCCCGGTTTCCACCACAGCGTGCTCACCGACTTCCGAGAGCGCCTCACGCACGACGACCGCGCCGACCGCCTCCTCGACCTGGCGCTCGCGCGCTTGAAAGAAGCCGGACTCGTAAGCGAGCGCACCACGCAGCGCACCGACTCCACCCATATCCTGGCCGCGGTGCGCGACCTGACCCGCCTGGAACTGATCACCGAGGCGGTCCGTGCCGCGCTGGAGGAAGTCGCCCGCACCGCTTCGCACTTGTTGACCGGCTTGGTCGACGAGGACTGGGGGCGCCGCTACGGCCGTCCGGTGCGTCTGGGTAAGAACCCCACCCGGCCCAAGACCCGGATCCTCGCCGCAGGCGACGACGCCGATCGGCTTCTGGGACACCTCTACCGGCACGGTCCCGGCTACCGGCCCGGGCCAGCGGCCGAGGCACTGCGGCGGATCATCGTGCAGAACTACTACCGCGACGGGGCAGGCCGCCTGCGCTGGCGAACCACTGATGACGGCGGGCTGCCGCCCTCCTCGGCCGCGATCGTCTCTCCCTACGACATCACGGCGCGCTACGTCCGTCACGGGCACATCATCCGCTGGAAAGGGTTCGCCGCCCACCTCACCGAGACGTGCGCCGCCGGCAGTGTCAACGTGATCACGGACGTGGCAACCACCTCGGCCGCTACCAACGACGGCCAGGCCCTGCCCGGCATCCACACCCGTCTGGCGCGCCGTGGGCTGCTGCCCGCCGAGCACCTGGTCGACGGCGGGTACACCTCCCTGGTCCACCTGGAACGAGCTGCCCGCGAACACCAGGTCACCGTCAGCGGGCCGCTGCCGGGCAACCCCACCAGCCAGCACCACCGCAACGAGGGCTTCGACCGGGACGACTTCCACATCGACTTCGACCGCCGACAAGTCACCTGCCCCCGCGGCCAGGTCAGCCAGGGCTGGCACGGCGGTCCCCTACCCGACCTCCTCACCCACCGCCGCACCGCTGATCGTGGCGCGGTTCACCGGTCGACATGTCCTGGTCGTAGATGGGTGCGAGCGTAGCCGTGACCCTCTTGCGGGTTCCTCATTCGGCGCTCCTGGCAGGCTCGGCGGCGACCTGGTCGTCGTCCACCTCTAGCAAGTCGCCGATGACGGCGATACATCGCGGCGCCCTCGAATGCGGTCCGCGGTTTCGGGCGCGGGTGGGCAAGACCGGAGAGCGGCCCGGCATGGGTTGGCCGCTGGCGTTCGTCGCGGACGACGAGATCGGCGAAGCCCTGGAGCCAAGTCCTGTTCGGCGTCTGGGCTACCTCGCCGAGGGGGCCCCTACGGCGTTCGGCCCGCATCCGTCGAGTGCGTCGAGTACGCGGTCGGTGCTGAAGGGGACGGGCAGGGCCTGGTCGCGGAGGTCGGCGGGGATCTGCGAGTGGCTGGGGTTGACGCGGACGAGGCGGGCGCCGGGGAGGTGCCGGGTGAGGTGTTCGCCGGGTGTCCGGATGACGCCGGGGGTGTTGAATCCGGCTCCGAACTCCAGGATCAGCAGCCGGGTGCCGTTGTCGGCGCTGTTCAGCCACTCCTGGAGGCGGTTGCCGGCCGGGAGGTAGGGCTCGTCGACGAACTGCGGCCCGATCCGCACGTTGATCTCCACGTCCTCGCCGCAGTTGGGGCAGCGTGGCAGGGCGGCGGGGTCGGTGATCGCACCGGTGGCGGGGTCGTACGCGGCGAGCAGCCGCTCCACCAGCGGGTGGCTGTCCCAGGTGGTGCGCAGGCAGGGGCTGGTGCACTGGTAGCGGCCGTAGTCGCCCTGCGGGGTGAAGATCCGCTGCGGGTCGAAGCCGTTGCGGGCGAACAGGGTGTCGACGTTGGACGTCATCACCCAGTGCTCCTTGTCCGAGACCAGTGCCCGCAGCCGCTGGTAGAGGGGGTTCGGGCCGGGGGTGTAGCGGATGTCGTCGATGTGGACGGCCCAGTAGCCCCACCACAGGGCGGGCGGAAGGTGTACGCCGACGATGTAGCGGGAGCGCAGTCCCATCCGGTGCAGGGCCGGGAAGAGCTCCTTCAGTCGCTCTTGGTTGCCGTAGTCGTACCCGGCGGCGGCGCTCAGTCCGGATCCCGCGGTGACCAGGACCCGGTCCGCCTCGTCCAGCCAGGTGCGGACGGTGCGGGCGGCGACCGCCAGGTCGGAGCCTGGCACGTGGTGGGTGTTCATCGCGACAGGTTTCCTTCGAGCGGGTCGGGTGCGGGTCTGGTCAGGGCGTGCAGGTAGGTGGCGTGGTCGTGGTCCGCGTACACGTTGAAGATCACGCGGTCGAGGACGCCTGGGTGCTGGTCGAGCCAGTCGGCTGCGGTGTCCAGTGCGATCCGGGCGGCCGGTGCTTTGGGGAAGCCGAAGACGCCGGTGCTGATGGAGCAGAACGCCACGGTGCGGATGCCGCCCGTCTCGGCGGCGAGGTCGAGGCAGGCGCGGTAGGAGGAGGCCAGTGACTGTTCGTGGTCCGGGCCGGAGGTGCCGTCGACGATGGGGCCGACGGTGTGCAGGACGTACGGGGCGGGCAGCCGGCCACCTCGGGTGATCTTGGCGGTACCGGTGGGTTCCGGGTGGCCCTGGAGTTCCATGACGGTGTGGCAGTCGTCGCGTAGTCCGGGCCCGGCGGCGTTGTGGATGGCGTTGTCGATGCACGGGTGCATGGGGACGAAGCAGCCGAGCATCGCGCTGTTGGCGGCGTTGACGATCGCGTCCGCGGCGAGTGTGGTGATGTCGCCCTGCCAGAGCGTGGTGCGGTCGGCCGCCCGGTAGGCGGTGGTGGGCAGTTGGTCGGCGAGCGTCGGCAGTCGCGCGGGGTCGGTGACCGTCCGGGCCAGGCGTTCGCCGCCGAGCAGGGCGTCGAGAATCCTGGCGGCTCCGGCGGGCAGCGGGCCGGGGGCGCGCACGGTCAGTACGGTGCGCAGCAGCAGCCGGGCGCGGGTGTCGTCGGCCTGTTCGAGGTCTTTCGCGGTCAGCCCGAGCCGCAGGGCGGCCGGGTCGCCGGCCAGCAGCCGGAGCGCGGCGCGGGTCAGGGCGGGCAGGTCCTCGGCGGGCGCGGGTGGTGCGAGCGGCCGGGGCGGGGTGTCCAGGGCGATCGCGGTCCGGTAGGCGTCCAGGCGCAGGGCGTTCGGGGTCATGGCGGGTGTCAGCCGATCCGGACGGAGAGCATGGAGATCGCGCCGCCGCCGTCGTACCCGTCGACGGGGAAGGTGACCGGCTCCTGGATGCCTTCGTCGTGGCGGCACTGGGCGATGACGTACAGGAACGGCAGGTAGTGCTCGGGGGTCGGCACGGACAACAGGGCGTCCTGACCGCACTGCTCGTAGTCGACGAGCTCGTCGACGCGGCCGGCGGGGACGGCTTCGCGGATCCGCTGGTTGAAGCGGACGCCCCAGTCGAAGAGCTCGTCGCGGGTCAGGCCCCAGGCGTAGGTGTGCAGGTTGTGCACCACGTTGCCGGAGCCGAGGATCAGCACGCCCTCCTCGCGCAGCGGGCGCAGGCGTCTTGCCAGTTCGTAGTGTTCGCGCGGGGTGAGGTTCTCGTCCACGGAGAGCTGGAGGACCGGGATGTCGGCCCCCGGGTACATGTGGACCAGCACGGACCAGGTGCCGTGGTCCAGGCCCCACCGCTGGTCGGCGGCCACCGGTTGCGGGCCGAGCAGTTCGGTCACCCGGCGGCACAGCTCGGCGGAGCCCGGCGCGGGGTACTGCACCTGGTGCAGGGCGGGCGGGAAGCCGCCGAAGTCGTGGATGGTGCGGGGCTGCTCGGCCGCGGTGACGCGGACGCCCGGCACGTACCAGTGGGCGGAGACGGACAGGATCGCGCGCGGACGGGGCATGGATCGGGCGAGCTCCGCCCAGCCCGAAGTCCACTGGTTGGACTCCAGGGCGTTCATGGGGCTGCCGTGGCCGACGAAGACGGCGGGCATGGTGCCGGGCTCGGTGGTCACCGGTACTCCTCAACAGTCGGATCGCGGAGGGAAGAAGTCGGATCGCGGACGTCGGCCGCAGGATGCCTCGGAGGCGGCGGGCGCAAGGGGGCACGGGCGCCGGGGAACTTCGGGTGCCAGGCGGCGAGCGGCCGGACCGCGGGCGCGGTCCGGCCGCTCGCCGTCGGTTGTCCTCAGAGCTCTTCGAGGGTGCCGGTGTGCAGTTCGCCGACCCGGCCGTCGGGAGTCTCGTAGGTCCAGAAGGCGTGGACCGTGTTGCTGTTCATGTTCATGGCATGGGTGATGCTCATGCCGGACTTCTCCGTCCAGCCGACCAGGAACACCCCGGTGGCGACCTCGGCGGCGTGCAGGTCGACGTCTTCGACCGTGCCTGTGCCGGGGCCGGCGACGGTCTCGTAGCGCAGTTCGGTGCCGTCGGGTGCGTAGGTGTTGTGGAACACCGTGCCGTTGTCCACGGTGAACCGGAACTTCTTCCCGGCGTAGGTCAGAGTGCTCACGACGTCCTCCAGCCGCTCAGAACAGGCCGTTGGAGTGCGGCAGCTCGGCCGGGACCGGCGCGATGACGTCCCAGTGCTCGACGATCTTGCCGTTGGCGACCCGGAACAGGTCCCAGTACGCCACCGGCACCCCGAACTCGCCCTCGGACTGCAGCAGCACCAGGTCGCCTTCCGCGACGACCTTGTGCACCGTCTTGTAGACCAGGTTCTTGCCCTGCTCGCCCCACTTCGCGGCGGCGGCGCCGAAGCCGTCCAGGCCGTCGGCGGCCTCCGGGTTGTGCTGAAGGTAGGTCTCGGTCGAGATGAAGTCGGTCAGCACCGAGTAGTCGGCACCCTTGAGCACCCGCTCTGCGAACTCCAGGACCAGCGCCCGGTTCGCCTCGGTTCGCTCCAGGTCACGCGGCGCTCCCTGCCCGTCGGTCTGCGAGCGGCCCGAAGCGGTGTTCGCCACGACGGGGGTGAGGGCGTCCCAGTGCTCGGCCAGCTTGCCGTCGGCATCGACGCGGAACAGGTCGAAGGCCACCAGCGGGTCCGGTCCGAAGCCGTGGTAGGTGCCGTGCAGCGCGACCAGGTCGCCGTCCGCGATCACCCGGGCGCCCTCGTAGCGGAAACCGTCGGGCAGACCGGCCACCAGGTCGCGCAGCGCCTCCGGGCCGTCCGCGGCCAGACTGCTGTGCTGGCGGTAGCCGGCCGCGACCCAGCGGTCCACCGCGGAGGGGTCCTTCTTGCCGAACAGCTCATCGGCGGCCTGCAGAACCAGTTCCTTGTTGCCCATGACAGTCCCTTCCGATGCGGAGGCGGAGCCGTCCCCGCCAGTCGCACCTCCACCTTCGGCCAGGTGCGCCACAGGCGCGAGGTAAGATCCGGAAGCATCATGGTCAAAAGCGAGCATCGGGCCGCAGGCGCACACCTCGCCGAGTACGGCTTCCACAACCCAGACCGCACCTCGCTGGGCATCGAAGTGACCAGCATTGCGCAACTGGCCAGGAAACTCTCCCAGCAGTCACTTCTCGGCGTACACCGCACCGATTTCCATCAGATCATCGTGGTCACCGCGGGTGAAGCGGTCACCATGGTCGATTTCCACGATCACTCCTCGCCACCGGGCACTCTGCTGCACGTGGCCCCCGGCCGGGTACTACGCCTGCCCCGCCCCCTCCACCCAGACGCCCCGGTCCAGGCGACCATCGTGCTGTTCACCCCCGCCTTCCTGCCGCCCCTGGAGGCCGCCCGCACCCTGCTCACCCCCTTCGACCCCGCCGTCCGGAACCTCGCACCACACGAGAACACCCCACTCACCGCCGCCCTGGACGAACTGGCCACCGAATACCGAAGCGCCGTGCGAGACCCAGGCAGCGCGGCCACCGCGGAGCTCCTGCGTCACCTGCTCGCCGCACTCGTGCTCCGCATCGCCAGACTCCCCACCCCGGACGGCAGCCCGCCCGGACCCGCCACCACCGGAGGCGACACGTTCCTGCGCTTCCAGCACGAACTCGAACGCTCCTTCGCCACTACCCGCAGCGCCGCCGCCTACGCCGCCCGGATCGGCTACTCCCTGCCCACCCTCAACCGCGCCTGCCAAGCCGCCACCGGCCGCAACGCCAAAACCCTCATCGACGCGCGCGTCGCCCTGGAAGCCAGTCGCCTCCTGGCCCACACCGACCTGCCCGTCGCCACCATCGGCCGCCGCCTCGGCTTCACCGAACCCACCAACTTCGGCAAGTTCTTCACCCGGGAGACCGGCCTGCCCCCTGGCGTCTTCCGCGCGCGTCAACGCCCCTGACCGTCGACATGGCCCGGTCGGCTGCAGCATCCTCGCGCAGCCTGAATCGTCCACCGCGCTCACGCGGTCGATCATTTCGGCGAACCGCCCCACCCTCGACGTGCAGGTCATGGGCGTGTCAGCGATCTTGTGCAGGCGTCGTTGAAGGCCAGATCCCCTGCTCGATGGGGTGATCCTGGTCGGCGCCGGGCATGGGAAATGGGGCCGCGCGGTAGCTCGGAGAGTGCCGACGCCAACAAGCCGCCCCGGAGGACCTTATGCCGCTTCTGTACGGCATCACCGGGGTGGAGTCCGCTTTGGCCACTCCTAGGTGTGACTGCCTGGCGCACCGGTTCGGGAACGCGTGGTCTGTCCATTGAACGGCTCTGTCCCGTAATCGGCCGATTACGGGACAGAGCCGTTCTTTTTACAGACCCGGACGCCGGATAGGGAACCTCGACGGGCGCGTCAGCGGTGCCGGGCGGTGGCGGTTCCGTTCCAGGTGATCACGGTGGCTCCGCGCGGCGCGCTGATGTGGGCGTGGTCGGGATGGAGTGTGATGGCGGTGCCGGTGGCGCGGGCGTTCAGGAGGGTGCGGTAGTCGGCTTGGTTGAGGCGGCAGGCGCTGGGTGGGGTAGTGCCGGGCCAGTCGGGTGAGTCGATGCCGCGGGCGCAGGCGGCCTGCCACATGCCGGGGACCAGGGCGTGGGTGTGGGCGGGGGTGGCCATCTGTTCGCACATCCACAGCAGCCGGCCCCCGCCCCGCCCAGGGGCGAGGGCAAACCCGGAGCGGTTCAGGGTGCGCCAGCGGATGCGGCTGGCGAGGTCGGCGGCGGTGATGGCGATCCAGGGGTGGACGGTGGCGAGGGAGCCTTGGGCGCCGAGCCAGGCGAGGCAGCGCTGGGCGTCGTCGAGGACGGGTGCCATGGAGTCGGCGGGGATGCCGCGGATGTAGGCGGGCCGGCCGCGGAAGGCTCGGGGCGCGCGGGCGACCAGGAGCAGGACGGCGCGGGCGAGGTCGCCCGCGACCGGCTGCCACTCCTCTTCCTCCCCTTCGTGGTCCTGGTTGTCGGGGTGGGTTCCGCCGGGTCGGCCGAGGATGCGCAGGACGTTGTAGAGCTCGGCTTTGGCGCGGTCGGTGAAGGGGGCTTGTTCGAGGGTGGGCAGGCGGGTGGCGAGGGTGGTGATGAGGGTGTCTTCGGCGGTGTCCGGGTCGATGGGGACCATCAGGTGGGTGGTGGCGTCGGCGAGGGTGGAGGCGAGGTCAGCGTCGACCATGAAACGGCTGGTGAGACGGCCCAGTTCGGTGGCCTCCAGACGGTCCTCACCACCGTCGGCGCCGTCGGGGTCGGGTGTGCGGGTGAGGTAGGCGGTGTCGGTGAGGAAGTCAGCGGCGTCGTGAAGGGGGTCGAAGGGGTGGTGACCCTGGTGAAAGGCGAAGGTGCTCTTCCACCAGGTCTCGGCCTGCGTGAGGGTGGCGATGCGCATCTGGACGGCCTCGGCGAGGAGATGGTCGGGCAGGCGGTCACGGATGCGGGAGGTGACGGTGTATCCGGCGGCCAGGCGGGCCTGCCAGTAGTGGCGGTCGCTGGGAGCGGTGAGTAGGCAGGCGTGGCCCTCACGCTCGCCCGCGCCGATGCGCCCCGCGCGGCCGAACGTCTGCTGGACCATGGACACTTCGATGCGGCTCATGCCGGTCTGGGTGTCGCGGACGATGACGGCACGGGCGGGCAGGTTCACTCCGGCGGCAACCGTGGAGGTGGCGACGAGGATGTCAGCCTGGCGGGTGCGGAAGGCGTGTTCGGCGTCGCGTTTGTGGGGCCGGTCGCGGTAGTGCAGGCGCACCCCGGCCTTGGTGCACAGGCGCTCAACGAGGTCGCTGTCGTCCGGGTCGGCGCCGGCGGTATCGACACCGCGGTCCTGGGCCAGGGCGAGAGCGGTGGTACGCACGGAGCGTTTGCTGCCGCAGACCACCAGGACACTGCCGCCGTCGGCGGTGTGGTGGCGGGCGAGGTCGACGGTGCGGCGGGTGTGGGCGTAGTTGCGCGTGGTCCAGTCGGCGGCGACCGCCTCGAGTGGCATGGCGGGCAGTTGCCAGGTCAGGCGGGTGGGGCGCCAGGGTGAGCGGATGAGGCGGGCACCGAGCCAGGCGGCGACCTGGTCGGCGTTGGTAACGGTGGCGGACAGGCCGACGATCCGCACCCGCGCCGCGTCCTCGCGCACCCGCGCCAGGAGCGGGCCGCGGACCGGGTCGCCGAGCAAGTGGATCTCGTCCACGACCAGGCAATCGACCTCGGCGAGGGCAGTGCGCAGGGAGCCGGCGCGGCAGATCGCCTCGAACTTCTCAGAGGACGTGCTGCTCGTTTGAGGGAAAGTTCATGGATTGTGCCAGGTTATGGTGCTTTCGCCCGTTGCTCGCTTCGCGAGGTTCGAGATCATCGCGAGGCGGATCATGCTCTCGGAGTGCTCGGGTTTGGTCTCGTAGTCGCGGGCGAGTCGGCGGTGCAGCATGATCCAGCCGAAGCTGCGCTCGACGACCCATCTCCGCGGGACGACCGAGAAGCCTTTGACCTGGGCATTTCGTGGGACGACGTCGACGTCGATGCCCAGCTTCGCCCCGTGCTCGATCGCCTGGGTCTTGTAGCCGGTGTCGACCCACGCCTTCGTGATCGTGGGGTGGGTGGTGGCGAGTTGGGTCAGGAGCTGCTTTCCGGCGTCGTTGTCGGAGACGCCGGCGGCGGTGACCGTGACGAGCAGGAGGAAGCCGAGCGTGTCGACGACGATGCTGCGCTTGCGGCCGACGATCTTCTTGCCCGCATCAATGCCCTGGGTCGCAGTCGGCACGCTGGGAGCGGTCTTGACGCTCTGGGCGTCGATCACGCAGGCGGTCGGTTCGGGCTGCCGGCCTTCCTTCTCCCGCACCAGGCGGTGCAGCCGGATACCGAGCTTCTCGATCGTGCCGTCGGCGGTCCAGGCGCTGAAGTGCGAGAACACCGTGGTGTGGGGCGGAAGGTCGTGCGGCAGGTAGCGCCAGGCGATCCCGGTCCGGTTCACATAGAGGATCGCGTTCATGACCTCGCGCAGGTCGGCGACCTTGCCGCCGAGGCCCAGCGAGGTCTTCTGCCTTTCGGCTCGCCAGGCGGTCAGGATCGGCTCCACCAGGGCCCAGCGGGCGTCGGACAGATCACTCGGATAGGCTCTTCAGCGACGCGAACGTCCTCTCAGAACGCGTAACGCACCCGTAGCCACGGGGCACGAGCGTCGATCAGCACGCGCAGCGCCTCGACGGCGGACGCCTTGACGCCGGTGCGGTAGCGCACGTTCCAGCTGCCGTTCTCGGAACGCTTGGGTTGCTGGAGGTCCTCCCGCCACAGGACTTCTTCGGCGCGGGGGTGCCAGCCGAGGTTGACCTCGTGCAGGTCCCGGTTGTGCGTGAGCATGATGACCTCCGCGGCGGCCTGGTCCTTGACCCGGCCCGGGAGCGTGTCATCCATGGCGCGCAGCAGTTCGTCCCAGTCCCGTTCCCATCCCGGGCGGATGACCACCGGGGAGAGGTTGAAGTGCACTTCGTAGCCGGCGTCCAGGAAGTCGGCGGCCGCCGAGAGGCGTTCCGGGACCGGGCTGGTGCGGATGTCGAGGTGCCTGGAGTCGTCGGGCGGCATCACGGAGAAGCGGATGCGGGTGCGGCCCCGGGGGTCGAGTCGCAGCAGGTCGGGGTTGACGAATTTGGTGGCGAAGGAGGCCTTGGCAGTGGGCAGGCGGCGGAAGGCCCGGACCAGGTCGGCGGTGTTGTCGCTGATCAGGTCGTCGACCGAGCAGTCGCCGTTCTCCCCGATGTCGTAGACCCAGGCGCGCTCGTCGCACTGGTTGGGCTCGCGCTTGGGACCGGTGGCCGCGACATGCCGTTCCACGGCGGCGAGGACGCGCTCGGCGTTGGTGAAGACGGTGATCGGGTTGGCGAACCCCTTGCGACGCGGGACATAGCAGTACGCGCAGGCCATGGCGCACCCGTTGGAGAGGGCCGGGGCGATCCAGTCGGCCGACCGCCCGTTGGGGCGGATGCCGAAGGACTTCCGCTCGCCGAGGACCAGGGTGCCGCGTTTGATCCGCACCCAGCGTTCCACGTTGCCCGCGTTGCCGTGCAGGTCGGGGATGCGCCAGTGGGAGTCCGTCTCGACGAGCCGTGCACGGGGGAAGCGGGCGATGATCTGCCGCCCCCGCCAGGAGCGCGCGGCTGCGGGCTCGGCGTAGATCTCGGCCACGTCGAGCAGCCTGCGCGCCTGCTCCCCGTCGCGGAACGACCGCTCGGCCACCTCCCCGGCCGGTGCCGAGGCGGCTACGAGTTCATCCAGGTCGAACAGGCCCTCGGCCCCGTCTCCCGGCCCTCCGGGGCGCTGTCGCATGCCCTCAGTGTACGGAAAGGCGCCGGTCGGACGGGCCCGTGCGCGGGCGCCGCTGCGGACGAGTCGGGCGGCTCGCCCGGCCGGACGCCGACCGGTGCCCTCACCTGCGGTTCCGCCCGTGCGGTCACGCGGGGAGCAGGAAGAGTTCGTCGGTGTAGCACCAGGCCCAGCCCTCGCCGGGTTCGAGCGATCGGGCGACGGGATGGCCGTCGGCGCTGTGAGCGTGGCGGTGGGCGTGCTGTCGGGGGGAGCTGTCGCAGCAGCCGACGTGTCCGCAGCTCAGGCACGCCCGCAGGTGCACCCAGGTGCTGCCCTCCCGCAGGCAGTCCTCACAACCGGCGGCCGGGTGGGCGGGTACTTCCCGGATCGCGTCCAGGTGCCGGCAGACCGGTTGGACGACAAGTCCCCGGTCCACCGCGACGCGCCATTCGTGCTGGTCCTTCACACCGCCCACGGTACCCGGCACCGCTCCGCACCGGCATCGGTTCACCGCAGCCGGTGCGGCCCGCCGGGGGTGGTGGCGTCCCGGCCCCCGGCGCCGAGCAGGCCGGTGGCGCGGAAGGCGTGGTGGGCGGCGATGCGCGGCACTTCGGTGCGGGACAGGCGGGTGACCAGCGGTGGCAGGGCGGCGCGGACGGGCTGGACGGCGCGCAGTCAGCCGGGGACGTAGACGGCCGGAGAGCGCCGTTCGACGGCCCTCACCAGCCGCGCCGCCACGGTGTGCGCCGGGTACACCCTGCGGGCGAGGCGGGGCATGTGCGCGCGCAGCTTCCGCAGGACGGTGTGCTGGTCGGCGTCGTGGACCATGTCGGTGTCGATCCAGTTCAGGTAGGCGATGCCGACCCCGACGTGCCGGTGGGCGAGTTCGGCCTGCAGGGAGTGCGCGAACGCTTCGACGCCGTTGTCCGCTACTGGCGCTCCACCATGGCTTCCCGGCCGGCCGCTCCTGGCCATCCGGCCCGGTGCTTCTGGTTGCCCGGCCCGCTGCTTCTGGTCGTCGTGCTGGCCGTCGCGCTGCTTCCCGGTGGTGGTTCGGTCGGGGGCCCCGCGGCCCGCATCAGGCCGACGGCTTCATCGGGGGGAATCGGAACCCGGCCGGAGCAGCGCAGGCACCCGCCTTGACGGCCCGATGCGATGTTGCCCAACCGCGGGGAGGCCTCGCGGCCGCACACCAGGTGGCGGCACCGCCACGGAGCGCTCGTGCCGGGTAGGGCTCCAGCGGCTCGAACCCCGCCTCCTTCATGATCACGTCCGGATCGCGCGGATCCTTCCGAGGACGGGCCCATGGCCGCCTGACCTCCCAGCGGCAGACCCCCTGATCGGAGGGTGCCAGAGGCCACCGACAACCGGGCCGCGAACGGACCACCATGGCCGTGCGGCGGCCGGTGGCACCGCGACTTCGTGGCACCAGGTCGGTGGACCGGACGGGCGGAGCAGCCCGCCCGGTCCACCGACCTTCTTATCGGTGACCTTCGGCCTTATCGGTGACCTTCGGCGGCGCGTTGGGCCGGCCGAGCGGTCGAACTGGAGGTCGAGCAGTTCGTGGAACAGCCCGTCCCGGTCGGCGGCCAGGTCGTCGTAGCTGCCCTCCTGGACGATGCGCCCGGAGCTCACAACAAGGATGCGGTCGGCCAGCCGGGTGTCGGCGAGATTGTGGGTGACCAGGACCGTGATCCTCCCCTTGGCCATGGCGCGGACGGCGTGCAGGATCCGGTGTTCGGCGGCCGGATCGGACTGTCGTGGCCTACGGGGGGACGCGCTCATCTGTGCAGGTCACAGCAGGCGACAGCACCCCCGCCCGACGGAAGGGATCGATCACCTGACGCAACGTCATTCCGCCAGTAGCATCGCAGTGTCCGAGGAGGCCAGGGCGCGAGACGGCGGTGGAGTTACCCGTGCGACTGTGGATCAGGGTCCACGAGGATGATTGGTCCGGGTTCCACCAGCCGATGGGCACGGAGTTCGCCCGGGAGCTGACCCGGCGGGACGGCGGCTGGCTGGCCCTGGACGCGGAGGCCGAGCGGAACGTCCTCGAACTCTCGGTACCCGACGCCACGCCCGTCCGTGAGCTGATCGACGCCGCCACCGCCGAGGCCCGCCGCCGGGGGCTCGCCGAGCCGCTCGATCCGGCCCACCCGCCACTCCGCGTCTGGCTGGACGACCCGGCGACCAACACCCGTCTCCCCGATCACCGGCGGCTGGACGAACTCGGCGTGGACGACGGCGACCTGCTGTTCCTGTGCATCGAACAGCCCGCCCGTGCCATGTACAGCATGGGCGCGGCCCGTAACCCGGCGGCGCTGCTGGAGACCCTGCAGCTGGCGATGAACCTTCCGGACGTCGAGGGCGAGCCCCGGCTGTGGGGCGTCCTGCTCTACACCGACGCCGACCCGGAGCTGGCCACCTACGTCCGTACCCACTTCCACGACCTGCACGCACTGTCCGGGCCGGCCACCCGGGTGTTCGTCATCGAGCGGTACCCGCCCTGGAGCGAGGCGCGGCGGTACTGGAGACGCCGGTTGGAGCCCGGGCTCTTCCGCCGCCTCGGGGCCATGCAGTGGCTGCGCTGGCAACCGTACGACCCGGCCGGCGCCTACCAGCTGGCCGCCCGGTTGGGGGTGGACCCGGCGCTGCTGCCCTGCCTGGTGCTCCTCCCCACCGCCGGGCCGGGCGAGCGGTCCGACCGGCGGATCATCTTCCCGGTGGAGGAGGCGACGCCGCGGTACTTCCGGAACCTCTTCGGCGGGATCGCCGAGGCGCTCGGGCCGAGTTCACCGGACCCGCGGTCCCCCGGGCCGCTGGACACCTACGCGGAGCACCGGCGACGCCTCCCCGCGGCCACCCGGGCGACCACCGTTCCCCGGGCCTTGCACGCCGTGACCACCCCGGGACCGGATGCGGCGCCGGACGCGTTCGCCCGCGTGCTCGCTGCCGAAGCCGCCATCCGGGCGCGGCTACGGCCCGCCGGCCCGGCCGCCGACGCGCGGCCCCTCCCGCGGCACCTGCACCTCACCGACTGCCGTGTCGTCCTCACCTCAGGAGCCTCCGTGACCGAGAACTTCTACTTCCAGGGCACCAACACCACCTTCATCAACCGCCCGACGGACACCGTGGTCCGGGACTTCCAGCACACGTACGCCACCGTTTCCGGCGCCCCGGAACTCGGCCGGCTGCTCGCCCTGCTGCTCTCCAGCCGCGACCTGTCCGACGCCGACCGGGAGACTGCGGCGCAGCTCGTCCACGAGATCGCCCGCGACCCGGCCGTCGCCGAGCCGGCCGGACCCACCCGGGTGGAGCGCCTCCGGGCGATCCTCGCCTCCGCGGCCGACATCGCCCAGCCCGCCCTCGCCATCCTCGCCGCCGCAGCCACCGCCTTCGGCGGCTGATTTCCCGGGGGTCGAGGCCCTGCTCGGAGGAGGGGACAGGATCCCGTCATGGGCAGCCGACCGAGCCGGGCAACCGGGATTCCCTCGCCTCGCCGTCATCGCGATGTCGGGAATCGGGGCGCTTGCCCCCGGACCGGCGACACAAACCCCGCACCACCACCCGACAACCGGCGCCACGCGGCACCTGGCCCGCCCCACCAACCCGACAACCCGACAACCCGCCCAGAACACCCCACCGGCCCCGAGCGGCCTCACCACACCCCCCCGCACACATCCCAACAGGTCCAACCACACGCGACCCCGGTCCGGGATTCACGCCACTTGCCAGGCGAACGAGGGCCAGCGCCACTGACCCACCGCAGGCCGCCGCCTCGATCGGACCGGCGCCGCCCACCAAGCCGATCAGGCGAGCTGACGGCGAAACAGGTGGTGCCCCAGCGCGGCCGAGTACAGATCGTCTCGTCGCGCCGGGGCCACTCACCCGAGACCGTCCGGGGGGTGTGGACGCCGAACAGCCAGGGGGATGAGCTGGGCGTCCGACGGTCTCAGGGCTTCGTCTGACCCCGATCGCGGCGGGCAAACTCTTCGGTTTCGAGGTTTCTTCCGAAGCCGCGCGCGAACCTGCGTTCCGCGTAATTCAGCGGCCTGGAGTCACGAATCTGGGGTCTGACCTGCGCGGACATGGGTGAGGGCGCCTGAGAAGCGTTTCTCTAGGCGCTGGTGTTCGTGCTGGTCAGCGGGGTGCGGGTTCGAGGGCGATGATCTGCTTCGGTGCGGGGATGCCGAGCTTGGCCAGGAGGTCGGTCTGGGGCTTGGTGAGGGTGGTGACCTGCCGGAACAGGCCGGTGGGGCCGGTGAACGTGCCGAGGTGGAGCCGGTCGAGCTCGCGGCGGACAGTCGTCCAGGTCTCGCCGGTGGTGGTCTCGATGATGCGGATCAGCAGCAGGGCGAGCCAGCAGAGGACGACGTGTGCGCGTATGCGTTCCTCGAGCCGGTGATAGACGGGCCGCAGGTCGATGATCTGTTTCATGTCCCGCCAGCCCCGCTCGACTTCGAGGAGTTGCTTGTAGCCCAGGGCGATGTCCTCGGCCGACAGGTGCGGGTCGGAGCATCGCAGCAGGTATTTGCCGTCGAGGTTCTCCTCGGTCTTGATCTTCGCGGTGTCGATGCGGAGCTTGCCGGCCGGGGTGGTGCGGAGGTAGCGGTTGAGGCCGGGCTTGTCGGCGAGCTTGCCGCGGAGCTCGCCGCGCTTGAAGTCGCTGAGCTTGTCGGTGCCTTCGATCAGGGTCGTGAGCTGGGCGACGAGCTGTTCGCGTATGTGCTGGTCACGGGTGGCGGCTTCGGGGTTGTGGCAGATCACGAACCGTTCGGTCTCCGAGATCCGCACCTCCTTGACCCGCATGTTCCCGGCGATCTCGCTGTAGCGGCCCTGGCGGGACAGGGCGGCCTTCACCTCCGGGCTGCCGGAGCGGAGTTTCTCGCCGACGATGTAGGCGTGGTCGCCCTGGCGGAGGTAGCGGCGGTTGCGTTCGCTGGAGAATCCCCGGTCGGTGACCCACACGATCTTGCTCAGGGTCCAGTCCCGCATGTCGTCCTTGACCTGCCGGATCAGCTTCTGGTCACCGGTGTTGCCGGGCCAGGACCAGACGCGGACCGGGATCCCGTCCCGCGTCACGGCCATCCCGATCACGATCTGCGGCAGGTCGTCGCGGGAGTCCTTCGACTTGCCGAAAGTGCGGAACCCGGCCTGCTCCGCGGGCTCGCCGTCCTCTTCGGCGGTTGGGCCATCGTCCGTCAGGAGACGGCCCCTGTCGTCCCGGGCGGCGGGTTCGTCGGCCTCCTCCAGCTCGAAGTAGGTGCTGGTGGTGTCGAAGAACAGCAGGTCGACCTCGAGGTTGAGGAGGTTCGCGACCTCGTCGAACACCCGCTTCTCCAGGTCGTCGGTCACCTCGTGGAGCCAGTCCATCGCCCGGTAGCAGGCGTCGTCGTCGGTGGCCGGCAGGCCCTCGATGTGCACGTCGTGCGTGACCCAGTCCGCGGCTGCCAGCTTCGACGACGGGGCCAGGGCCCGGTTCGCGACCAGCGAGAACAGCACCCGCTCGGTCACTGACATGTCCCGGCGCCGGCCCCGTTTGTGCTGCCCGACCTGCCCGACGATCCTGTCGATCCTCAGCTGCCGCCAGAGATGATCGAGGACGTAGGTGCCGCCGAAGGGGACCGATGAGACGAACTCCAGGTCACCCGCTGCCGTCGACGCCAGTGCCTCGCCCGGCTCCAGCAGCCTCGATAGAGACGCGACCAGGCGCTTCACCGCGTCCCGGTCGAGGTCGTCCTCACGGCCGAACGTGAACAGGACCTTCGGGACCGCCCGGCCCTTCACCGGATCCCACTCGTTGTGGGCCAGGTGCAGGTACCGGACCGTGCCGGACTTGTTCTCCCGCTTCGTCGTCTTCACGTACACGACTCCAGACCCTATGGACCAACTCCAGGTCAGCGCAGGCGAATCAGAAAAATCGCGTCTCTAGGCGAATCCGGCCGCGTCACCAGCCCCCAGCCCACTGACCTGCACCTTCAACCCGGCAGGGACTCCAGAACCCCCGAATTACGCGGAACGCAGGGCGAAGGTGGGTCTGGTTTGTCCCGTCGCCCAGCGGCCAGACGAGTTGCCACGGACTCGCAACGGCGCCGTCGGTGCCCGCCGGTGACCAGTCGTCACCGCCGTCCGCGAGCCGGGCGATCCTCCCGGAGGCGTACCAGTGCAGCGTCAACGCATCCTCATCGTCGGCGGCGGCTTCGCGGGCCTGGCCTGTGCCCGCAGGCTGGAGCGCCGCCTGCGGCCCGACGAGGCGGAGCTCACCCTCGTCACCCCCGATTCCTACCAGCTCTATCTCCCGCTGCTGCCGCAGGTCGCGGCCGGGGTGGTCACTCCGCAGTCGGTCGCCGTCTCGCTGCGCCGACTGCTGCGGCGGACCAGGGTGCTGCCCGGGTCGGCCGTCGGCATCGACCCGGAGGCGAAGATCTGCGTGGTCCGCAAGATCACCGACGAGGTGGCGAACGAGCCGTACGACCTGATCGTCCTCACTCCCGGCAGCGTCACCCGCACCTTCGACATCCCCGGCCTGGCCGAACAGGCCCGCGGTATGAAGACGCTCGCCGAGGCCGCCTACGTCCGTGACCACGTGATCGCCCAGCTTGACCTGGCCTCGGCCGCGACCGACCCGGCGGAACGCGTTTCGCGACTGCGGTTCGTGGTGGTCGGCGGGGGCTACGCGGGAACCGAGACGGCCGCCTGCCTCCAGCGGATCACCTCCGCGGCGGCCCGACGCTACCCGCGGCTCGACCCGGGTCTGATCCAGTGGCACCTGGTGGACGTCGCCGACAGGTTGATGCCCGAACTCGGCGACCGGCTCGGTCGCCGAGCGCTCGAGGTCCTGCGGGGGCGGGGCATCGACGTGTCGCTCGGAGCCTCGGTGGTGCGCGTCGACGCCGAGACCGTCACCCTCACCGACGGCCGCGAGCTCGGCTGCCGCACCCTGATCTGGACCGCCGGTGTGGCCGCCAGTCCCCTGGTGGCCGGGCTCGGCGCGGACACCCGCGCCGGGCGCCTGGCGGTGACACCCGAATTGACCGTCCCCGGGCTCGACGGCGTCTTCGCACTCGGGGACGCCGCAGCCGTACCGGATCTGTCCAAGCCTCAGGCCGACGCGATCTGCCCGCCCACCGCCCAGCACGCCGGACGGCAGGGCAAGGTCGCAGCGGACAACCTGGTCGCGACCGTACGCGGGTACGCGCTGACGCCCTACCGGCACCGCGACCTCGGGCTGGTCGTCGACCTCGGCGGAGCGGACGCCGTCTCGAAACCGCTCGGGATCGAACTCTCCGGTGCGGCCGCGCAGCTGGTCACGCAGCTACCACCTGATGGCCCTGCCCACCACGGTCGCCCGGAGCCGCGTGCTGGCGAACTGGATCCTGAACGCGACCGCAGGGGACGACTACGTGCGCACCGGATTCCTGGCCCGGCAGACCGCCACCCTGCGGGCCTTCGAGCGCACCGACACCTACCTGTCGGCCGAGGAGGTGCGCACACATCTGGCCGAAGTGGGTGCACCGACCGGCTCCTGACGGGGTTTGGCGGACGGCAGGGCAGGTCATCAGGAGAAGATCACCCTGCCGTCCACCCCCGAGAGGACCGCCCGTGTCGATCCTGATCCTGTTGTTCGCGCCCGTCCTCCTGGCCGTCGTCCTCGCCCTCGGCGCCCGGCCCGGCCGCCGGGCCCGGCGTCGGGACGCACTGCTCCCCCGGACGGCCCGTCGACGGTTGACGGCTCGTCACACACGCGGCCGACTCCCCTCGGCGAACCACCTCTAGGGCTGCCTCTTGGGAAATCGGATCAGCGGGCGTCGTCGGGGTGCGTGCCTGGGCACTCACCCTCTACCTGCGGCTCAGCGGATCGTTCCACGCCGTCTACGGGCCGCTGCTGGTCTGGGCCTACCTGACCACGATCGCGCTGTTCCTCGGGGTGGCCCTCCCTGAGTCCGGCGTCACTCCACCGGCCGGGTCCGCTTGCCCCGCTGGCGCGCAGGAGACGGCATCGGTGGTGGGCTCGCATGCCCGCGACGGAGCGGGGCAGGCGGCCGATGCCCGAAACTGTGCGATTCCAGGAAGTGGAGTGAGTGATGAGCAAGGTGCAGGAATCGATCGACGTGGACGTGCCGGTCAGCACCGCGTACAACCAGTGGACCCAGTTCGAGGACTTCCCGAAGTTCATGGACGGCGTCGAGGAGATCACCCAGATCGACGACCGGCACAACCACTGGAAGACGAAGATCGCCGGAGTGAGCCGCGAGTTCGACACCGAGATCGTCGACCAGACCCCCGACGACCACGTCACCTGGCGCACCACCAGCGGCGACATCAAGCAGACCGGCATGGTCTCCTTCGAACCCATCGACGCCACCCACACCCACATCAAGATGACCATGGACTTCCAGCCCGAAGGCATGGCCGAGAAGGCAGCCGACATGACCGGCATGCCCGACCGCCAGGTCAAGGGCGACCTCAAGCGCTTCAAGCACTTCATCGAGGACCGCGGCACCGCCACCGGCGGCTACCGCCGCAACCTCTGACACACCCGCACCACCTGGCCCCGGTCCGCACAACGCGGACCGGGGCGCCCTCACGCGGGCCGAGCGATCAGCTTCCCAGCGCCGACGCGGCGTGCACTCGCCCCCACAGAGGCTCGTCCGCCATCCGGTGCGGCGCGCCCTAGAGGGCCTGCGACATCCGACCGGCCTGATCGCCCTCACCGAGCACGGCCGCGAGGCGTTCGCCCGGATCCGCGCCGAACGTTCCCAGCTGCTCGCCGACCGGCTGTCCCGCATCAGTCCGCACCATCGGGCTGCGCTCCCGGTACTGGGACTGCTGACGAAGGAGCCCGGGGCAAGGACTGACACGGCCGCTTCGACCCGGACCCGACGGGCGGTTTCCCGCCATTTCCAGCATGGACCGCGCTACCTCTTCGTATGCGATGCGCACTGGGCTACGGTGAATTGGTTGCCTAGGGAAACCGATTCACACTGAGACCGAGGTGCCCACCATGCAGGTGACCGTCAATCAGGACCGGTGCTGCGGCTCCGGCCAGTGCGTGCTGACCGCCCCCGGCGTCTTCGACCAGAGCGAGCACGACGGCCTCGTCCGGCTGCTCGACCCGAAACCCGGGCCCGCCTCCGCTCCGGACGTACGGCTCGCGGCCGCGCTCTGCCCGGGCGGCGCCATCACCCTGTCTGGCCGGCCCGACTGAACCGACCCCCGGGCGCCCCCGTACGGACGCCACCGCCGTTGGATGTTGGAAGGACCGCTGCCCGATGAGCATCGAGACCCCCGCCACACAGCCGAGCCACACCGGACCCGCCGTCACCGATCTCCCCGCCGCCCCCGGCGGCTGCCCCTTCGACCCGCCGCCCGCGTACCGCGAGGCGCACCGCAGCGCACCGATCGGCGAGGCCCGGCTCTGGGACGGCACCGGCTGCCGGCTGCTGACCGGGTACCGGCAGGTCCGCGCGGTCCTCTCCGACCATCGCTTCAGCGCAGACGCCCGACACCCCGGCTTCCCGTTCCTCTCCCCCGGCCGGCGGGAACTGGTCGCCCGCACCACCCCCAGCTTCATCCGCCTGGACGACCCCGAGCACGCCCGCCAACGCCGCCTGCTCACCGGGGACTTCATCATCAAGCGGGTGGACGCGCTGCGCCCGCAGATCCAGCGGATCGTCGACGAGGCACTGGACCGGATGACCGCCGGCAACGGACCGGCGGACCTGGTCGCCGAGTTCGCCCTGCCGGTCCCCTCGCTGGTGATCTGCCTGCTGCTCGGCGTGCCCTACACCGACCACGACTTCTTCCAGCAGCACAGCCGCACCCTGCTGGACCTGACGGCCGACATCGACGAGGTCGCCGCCGCCCAGCAGGCGCTGACCGGCTATCTGGTCGAACTCGCCGAGACCAAGCGGCGCACGCCCGACGACAGCCTGCTGAGCCGACTGGTGGCACGCGGCGAGGTCACCCTCGGCGAGGCCGCCGCGATGGGCCTGCTCCTGCTGGTCGCCGGGCACGAGACCACTGCCAACATGACCGCGCTCGGCACGGTGGCCCTGCTCCGCAACCCGGCCCAGGCCCAGCGCCTGCGGGCGGAGCCCGAGTTGATGAACGGCGCAGTGGAGGAACTGCTCCGCTACCTGAGCATCGTTCACCACGGCATCCCTCGGGTGGCGCTGGAGGACGTCGAGCTGGACGGGACCCTGATCCGGGCCGGCGAGGGCGTCATCTGCATGGTCTCCACCGCCAACCGGGACGAGGAGATGTTCACCGACGGCGACGAGCTGGATGTCACCAGGGACGCCCGCCGCCACCTCGCTTTCGGCTTCGGCGTGCACCAGTGCCTGGGGCAGCCGCTGGCCCGCTACGAACTCCGGATCGCGCTCGGCACCCTGCTGCGCCGTCTTCCCGGTCTTCAACTGGCAGTTCCCTTCGAAGAGTTGGAGTACCGCACCTCCTCGGTGGTGCACGGCTTGCGGGAGTTGCCAGTCACCTGGTGAGCCGCGCCGGACCGGCCTCGCCACCGTCAGCCCGCGAACCCGAGTCGCCGACGCTCGTACGCCGGCTCACCGACCGCGCTCGGACCCGCCGTGGAGCGCGGAGGCGGAGGGTCGGCGCCGAGCAGTGGACCCGCGCTCCGTCCGGGAGGGCCGCCTGCAGGTGGGCCCGCTCGGCGAAGCCGTCCTGCGGACGGGCGATGGCCCGCAGCTCGATCCCCAGGCTGAGGACGGCCGCGCACCCACCGAGGAGCACCTCCAGCGCCCGGGCGGCGAAGTCCTCCTGGTCCAGCCGGCCGCGCACCCAGCCGAGCAGTTCGCCGACGTGGGCCTGGATCGGGTCACCGGCGAACCGCTCTGCGAGAGCGACCCTCCGCCTCGGCAGAGTGGTCGCCTCGCTCACAGAGGTGTTGCGACGACCGCTTGAATCCACCCAGTACACGTCGAAGGCGTTCGCCGACGCCTGCACTGCGGCCGGAATGACCAGGTCGACAAGCGCGGTCGGCAGTTCCGCGGGCAACGCCGCCGGCGAGGCGTTCAACGCCTCCTTATCGACCGACCGCAGTCGGCTGTCCGATTCGGACCGGCCGTCACCACCCGCGCCCCGCGCCGATACATGGCTGATACCGCCACCGTCTACGCTCTGGGACTTCCGTCCGGGAACGGCCCGTGGCGGATCGGACGAGAGTGGAGCGCAGCACCAGATGCACCAGCGAAGCAAGCGAACCGTCGCCCGGGCAGCAGTGCTGGCCCTGGTGGCCGGCGCCACCGCGGTGACCGTACCGACGGCCGCCCAGGCGGCCTCGTACAACGGAGCCTGCGGCTCGGGTTACAGCAGCATCGACCACCGGGACCTCAACTCCGGCGGCACGGTCTGGCTCACGTACAACCGCTCCACCGGCAAGAACTGCGTGGTGACGATCCGCAACAGCCCGGGCCCCGCACTGCAGATGCTCGCCGGCCTCAAGAAGGCCGGCGCCTCCACCTGGGCGGACCTCGACGAGAATTACTACACCACCTACGCAGGCCCGGTGTACCTCTACGCACCGAACTCCTGCATCGACTGGGAGGGCGGGATCGGCGACAACATCAGCGGCGGCTTCGACTCCCACTGCGGCTGACCGCTCGATCCTCCGCACAACCGGTCGGCGCACCGGCCCCCTCGCGGCGGGTACCCGTCCGGCCCCGCGACGCGCCTGAACCCAGGCCCGCTCCGTCCTCGATACGGACGGTGTGGCCGGGACCAGCCTTCGCGGCGGCAGGGCCGATGGGAGGGTCTGCGGCCAGGGACGGTGCGCCGCCAGGGCATTTCGCACTGCTTGATCTAGATTGCCCCGATATGGGAGACAGCGGTAGGTTCAGTCGTCGCGCGGTCCTCAAGGCCGCCGCCGGCTTCGCGGTGGCAACCGAGGGGATCGCCGCTCGCGCAGCGGCGGTGGAGACGACGTTCCTCCCACCGCCGACGGTATCCGCCCCGCAGCCGGGTCCCGGCCCGGAGTCGCGGGTGGTTGAGCAGACGCTCGACGTCCGACTCACGGACGTCTCCGTTCCCGGCTACGGCCAGGTCACCACGCGGACCTACAACGGGACGATCCCGGGGCCGACCCTGCGCGTACGCGGCGGGGACACCCTGCGGCTGACGCACGTCAACGGGCTGCCGCCCAACCCGCCCCACAGCGGCGGCCACAACACCCCGCACCACCCCAACAGCTTCAACCTGCACACCCACGGGATGCATGTCTCCCCCTCCGGGGACGCCGACAACGTCCTGCGCGAGTTCGCACCGCGCACCGAGGAGCAGGTCACCGCCGGCCTTCCGGAGCCGCAGTACACGACAACCATCCACGTCCCCGCCGACCACCCCGCCGGGACCTACTGGTACCACCCGCACCTGCACGGAGCCACCACCGAACAGATCGTCGGCGGCATGACCGGGGTGATCATTGTCGAAGACGACAGCGACGACGTGCCCCAGATCAGGGCCGCCGCCGACATCGTCGTCTGCATCAACGAACTCAAGCTCAAGGACGGCCGGGTCCCCGCCTTCACGTCCGGCAACTGGGTGGCAAACGTCCCCTCCACCTTCACCGTCAACGGTGCGCTCAACCCCACCATCACCCTGCGCCCCGGCGAGCTCCAGCGCTGGCGGCTCGTCGCCGCGACGGCCTTCACCGCCCTCAACCTCCAGGTCACCGCAGGCAGCCGGCATCTGACGATGCACCAGATCGCCCAGGACGGCGTCACCTTCGCCACGCCGGTCGCCCGGGAACAGGTGGACCTGGCCATGGGCAACCGCGCCGACGTACTGATCCGCGGCGATGTGCCCGGCACCTACGAACTGCGGGCCGAGCGCGTGCCCGGGCCCCTGATGACGATTCAGGTCGTGGGAGAGCCCGTCGAACCACCGATGGAGCTGCCGACCTCGATGCCGCCCGGCCGGCCGTTCCTCGACGAGAACGACATCACCAACCCCACCGCCGACCGCGAGGTGGTCTTCCACGCCGACCCGCGTGTGTTCGCCGGGGCATTCCCCAACGCCTTCCGCATGCTGGGCACCAATCCCACCCCTGCGGCCGACCCCGACGGGGACCTGACCCACGACCCCGCCTACGGCCTCTTCGACCCCTCCTACGCCAACCACACCCTGCGCCTGGGCACCGTCGAACGCTGGACCATCCGCACCGACGAGACCATCCCTGCCTTCAACCACCCCTTCCACCTGCACACCAACCAGGTCCTGGTCACCCACAGGAACGGCCAACGGCTACAGCCGCCGATCTGGCACGACACCATCGGCCTGACCGGCGGCACACCCGGAGAAAGCGTCACCTTCCTGGTCAAGTACGAGCACTTCACCGGCCGCACCCTCGCCCACTGCCATCAGCTCCACCACGAAGACCTCGGCATGATGCAGACCGTCGACTACGTCGAACCATGAACAGCCGCCCCAGCCGGGACGGTCGTCACCCTGTCGGGCCGGCTGGGGAGTGTTCAATGAACGGCGAAGGCGGCACTCGGGCACCGAGAGGTGCGACCGTCGACGGGGTGCGCAGCCACAGCAGCCCGTGTTCGGCGGCGAGTGGTTCATCCATCGGCTGTGTGCGTCAGTCACCGTGTCATACCGGTTCCGGCCTGAAGGTATTCAGCTCGTCCGCCCCGGGCTGTATGACGCCGTAGCTGCTTTCCGGTACCTCGTTCCACGCACCGGGCAGGTCGCCAAGGGGTTCGGAGACGATGAGGCGGGTCTCCTCCGAGATGCCCTGCAGGAACGCGACATCGGGGTGGAGTCTGCGCAGTGTGTCCACACGGCTGCTGTAGAACAGCGACCGGGACTTGTGCCCGCTGGAGTAGCGGAAGGCCCAGAGGCGTTCGCCGTCGGTGATGGCGAGTGTCATCTGTAGGGGGAGCTCCACACCGTGGTCGCGGCCGACGCGCTCCACCACTCCCGCCATTCTGGCGACGGCGGTCGGCGGGTCCTGGTCCAGGCCCAGGGTGAGGGCCAGGTAGAACATCACCTCGGAGTCCGTGGTCCCCTCGATGTCGGCGTAGAGCGCGGGGTCGACGAGCAGGGTGAGGTCCCGGCGCATCAGGTGGAAATCCGTGATGGCGCCGTTGTGCATGAACATCCAGTGGCCGTGCCGGAAGGGGTGGCAGTTCGACTGCTGCACCGCCGTCCCCGTCGACGCGCGGATGTGGGCGAAGAACAGCGGGGAGCGCACGTGTTCGGCGACCTCCCGCAGGTTGCGGTTGTTCCAGGCGGGACCGACGTCCCTGAGGAGCGCCGGAGAGTCGTCGTTGTCCGTGTACCAGCCGATGCCGAACCCGTCACCGTTCGTCGTCTCCACACCCAGCTTGGAATGCAGACTCTGGTCGATCAGCGAATGGGCGGGTTTGTAGAGGATGGTGTCGAGCAACATGGGGGTCCCCGAGTAGACGAGCCATCGACACATGTGCGATCACCTGTGTTCCAACTGCTACCTGCTGCGACGGGCGCAGATCCCGCGCGGCCTCGCCGGCTCAGAATCCTCTGGCCCCCGGCCCGGACACGCCCACCGGGGGCTGGTTCCCCGGCCCTCTCATTTTCGCGAGCCCCTCAGATGATCGCCACGCCAGACGCTCCGCGCTCGCACTCACCCGGCCACCGGGGCCAATGCCGTGCAGGTTCTGGAGCGCGTCAGGCTCCAGCAGCACCACGACGCTCAACGAGACGAAGACCGAGTCTGACGAACGAGTACCGCCACAGCGCGAACAGCCCGTCGTGGATGCGCTCCACGCTGCCGTCGCCGTGCCACCACGTGAAGTACCAGTGGAGCGTCGGCCACGGCGCGAAGCCCTTCGGCAGCCGCCGCGAAGCGCCCCCGGTCCGCACCACACAGAGGATCGCGTCAACGCCCGGCCCCATCCCTGTCCCCTATCTGCAAGGGCGACCTACCGCTCCTCGAAGGCACGGTGATCCGGCTGGCCGTCGAGAAGCTGCCCAGCGGCGGGGTGAACCGGCCGGTCTGGCTCTGGTCGTCGCGCACCGGTGCCGCCCCGAACGTCGTGGGCCGCTGCTGGCGGTCGTTCCTGCGCCGCTTCCACCTGGAGCACACGTTCCGCCTGCTCAAGCAGACGCTCGGCTGGACCCGGCCCTGCCTGCGCGACTCGGCGGCGGCCGACCGCTGGACCTGGCTGGTGATCGCCGCCCACACCCAGCTCCGCCTCGCCCGCCCGGCTCTCGCCGAACTCCGCCACCTCTGGGAGAAGCCGGCGGAACCGAACAAGTTCACCCCCGCCCGGGTCCGACGCGGGGTCAGGATCCTCCACACGAAGGCCCCCTCGCCAACGCGGGCGCCGCAACGTCGTCGGCGAACGCCGGGCCAGGTCACACCGGCCGAAGAGCGGGGGCACTCCTACACCGCCGCCTCCGGCTGCGGGTCCGCCTCGGCGGCGGTGTAGGAGGAGGCGAAGGTGAAGGCACGCGGGGACGGCCCTTTCTCCCGCAGCTCGGCCAGCCGCTCCAACGCCTCACCGACCGTGGGCCGGTGACCTACGGGGACCCACCAGAGCGCCATGTGCGCCTCGACGTGCCGGTGGAACCAGTCCCGCCGACGCCGCATCACCTCCAGGTGCCCACTGCGGTAGGCGAAGTCCCACAGGGCTTCCTGGCTCTCCCACACCGACAGGTTGACGATGACGTTCTCCCCTGCGGGCCGAAGGCCGGTGGCGTCGTTCTCCCCCTCCTCGGCGAGCCGCCAGACGAAGCCGGGCGTACGGTCGGCGGCCTCGTTGACCGGGTCGAGCATCTCGACGAACGGGGCGATCCGGGGGTCGTCGAGGGGGTACCGGAGGGTGGCGACGTTGAGCTGGGCGAGGTGGGCGCCGGGCGCGGATACGGTCATGGCCTCATCCCAGCACGGCATGCTTTTCTATGTCAACGATTATTGTTTTTAGAAGGCTCGACCACCACACAGCACTCCCCCGGCCGGGCGTCCATCCGGGCCCGGACCGGACCGTCCGCACCGATCAACCCCTCCAGCAGCGCGAGGTTCATGCCGCACACCAGCGGCGGGAAGCGTTCGGAGACGGCATGGAAGGGGCAGTTGCGCATCCGCACCACCTCGTGGCCCTCCTCCGCGCCCTCTCGGTGCGGCTCGTACCCCCGCGCCGACAGCACCTCCATCGCCTCGTCGAGCCCGCCACAGGCCTCCCCCGAACCACGCAGCCCCTCCCCCCGGCGGCGCGCGGCGGCGTACAGCCCGGCGTCCAGCCCGGCCTGTTCGGCGGCCTCGGCCAGCAGCTCGGCGAGGGTGCGGTAGTCCCGGGCGGGCAGCGACACCGCATGCTCGCCCGGGGCCCGCGTGTACACCTTGGCGGGCCGGCCCGCCCCCGGCCCCGAACGGCCCGTCAGCCGGCGGCTGCCGCTCTCCAGCAGTCCGGCCTCGGCCAGTCTGTCCAGGTGGTGCGCGGCGAGCGTGCGCGCCATCCCGGTCGCCTCGGCGGCCTCGTTGCGGCCGACCTCACGGCCCTGCGCCACCACGTACTCGTACAGGCGTCGTCGCACCGGGTCCTGCAACACCGCGATCGCATCGATATCCTTCACCCCGCCATTCTAGGAACAACGCAGGTTGGAGATAGAAAGCCGCCGGGCCGGACGGGTCACCCCAGGCGCCGGGCCAGCTGCGGGTAGTCGCGGACCAGTCCGTCCTGATCGAACGTCAGCTCACTGGCGAAGTCCCCAGACGCGTACCGGACCACCCCGGCCCCCAGGTGGGTGTACCGCTGCCGGGACGGCCGAACGGCCAGGTCCGGCACGGAGACCCAGGCCATCAGGAAGTCCTCCACACTCCCCGCCCGGTGCAGGCCGTGGCGCAGCACCGGCATGGTGTTGGTGAGCGGCGACAGCCCCAGGTCGCAGTCCAGGGCACCGGCCAGCACGGGCAGGTCCCGGCCGTCGGCCGTCCACCGGCCGTCCTCGGACCGACGCAGGTCCAGCTCCCGCGTGCCGCCGGCCGTGTCGGCGGTGACCGACAGTCGGCGGGTGACCCAACCGGCGTCGGTCTCCAGCCGGTAGGTGAGCCAGTACGGCTCCGGGACGGTGCCGACCACCCGCCCGCGCGCGGTCAGCCGGTCGGCACCGAGCTCCACCCAGGCGGTCTCGAATCCTTGACTCGCGGTCACTTCCCAGCTCGGCACGGTCATGCCCGCCACCGTAGTACGAGCCCCCCGCCACACCACCGAACGGCTACTCCGGCTGTGTCACCGTCAGCGCCCAGCGGATCGCCTCACCGGAAGCGTCGACCTGCACGGAGAACGATCCCGCCGCCACCACGCCCGGGGCCATGGACACCGACCCCACCCCTGCGGTTCCGACCGGGCAGTCCACCGTGAACGCGGCAACCTCCGTCTCCAGCTCCGACCGCATCGTCACCCGCACGCTGCCGCCGCCCTCGCAGGCCACCGTGAGCACAGTCGGCAGGCTGGTCCACGCCCCGCCCGACACCACCCCGCCGTCGCCCGTCTACTCGGGCACCCACACCAGGCCATCCGGCCCGGGGTGCGGGAGCAGGACGTCCGCCGCCGACGCGGGCGACGCACCGGCCACCGCACACGCCGCCAGCGCCGCCACGGCCGCGAGAATTTTCGTACGCATCTTGGTCCCCCTCAGGATCTTTCGTGTGGCCACCATCCTGACAACGCGGGATCAAGAGGGGAATGAGTATCCGTACTCAACCGGGGGTGTCAGGCCGTCGGCGATGCGCAGCACCGGTCCAGCCGGGAGCGGGACGCGCCCGGCGTGGCGGTGATCAGCCCACCCACGCCGGCACGGCGATCGGGGACGCCCGTGCCGAGGACGTACCCCAGCCACCGGCCCAGAGCTAGGAGGGAGTAGGTGCCCGCACGGATCCTTCGCCCACAAGGTGGACGAGCCGCTGCCCGGCCCTGCTGCGGGCCTTCGCCCGCGAGCAGGGCCGGGCAGCGGCTCGGTGCGAAGCCTGCGCAGCAGGACCGGCGCGCCCCCCGAACGGCCGGTCGCACTCACTGTTCCGGGCACCGCACCACGCCGCTGTGGTTCGACGCGGCGGCCGGACGGTGCGTCAGGTCGACCGGCTCAGCAGTGGAACATCCGGCTGCGGTACTCGGCACTGTTGCCGTTGGTGTCGTACGTGATGCCGGTCACCATGATGCAGTGCCCGGCGCCGTTCACGGTGACCGGACCGGCGTAGGAGCTGTAGTAGATGTCGGAGCGGCTCGGATCCATCGGGTACTCGATGGCGGTGCACTGCGTGGGTCCGCCGCCCACCGGGCTGTCCTCGCGACAGGCCGTCAGTGCGACCTCCGTCAGGGTCGGCGTGCCCGAGAGCCGGCCGACCTTGACGTTGACGGCACAGTTCTCCCCTGTGGAACTGTCCCAGTACAGGTGCACGTAGCTGTAGACGGCGCCCCCGCCAGTGGTCACGGCGTACGGCGAACCGCTGACCTCGGATCCCGAGCAGCCCCAGCCGGCCGCACTGGCGGGAGCAGCTGGGAGGACTAAGACGCTGGTCGCCGAGAGCAGCATCGCTGCTCCGACCGCGAGCCGGCGCGCTGTTCCGTACATGATGTGGATCCTTCTCCAGGAAGCGGCCGACCGGACTGTCAGCCACCAGACGAGCATGGCGCCCCCGCGTCCCACCGCCGTCTCGGACCGGTATCGCGCCGCCGGGCCCGACCACACGGGCCGCACACCCCCGTCGTGCCCGCCGGCTCAGCCGCAGTGGATGTCGAACCTCACGGACGAGGACTGGTCGATCTGGGCAACCCAGTCGATGCACTGGCCGGGCGCGCTCACGTAGACCGGTCCGGCGTAAGTGCCGTAGTAGTCGCCGTCCTTGTGCCAGGGGCTGTTCGGGATGCCGACCCTGATGGAGGCGAGCATGTACACCTTGTCGCCGGGGTTGGTGCGGACCGTCACGGCACAGTTCTGCCCGGTCGAACTGTCGTAGGTCAGGAACGCGGTGCCACCCACGAGCTCTACCGAGTCGATGACGCGGTAGCCCGAACCACAGACCCCGTTGTAGGTGGCGGCCTGCGCCACCGAGGGGACGGCGACCAGGGCGCCCGCCGTGGCGACCGCGGCGACCGCCACGCGGGCGAGGATATGCTTGATGCTTCGCTTCATGAGCGCTGATGCTCCGGAGGTGATGGTGGAACGGGTGAGGGGAAAGCCCGGTCCCGGCAGGTCGGAACGCGCACGGGACCGGTTCAACGGGCGGGCAGGGCTCAGCAGTCGGAGGCGAACTTCACCGAGGCGTTCTCGTTGTACGTGTTGACCAGGTTCGCGGCGTTGCGGTAGTTGAACATGTCACGCGGTCCGCCGTAGTTCGAGTAGAAATTCACCCAGACCGTCATGCACACGTTGGAGACGGCCGATGCGGCATTGTTCTTGACGTGCTGGCCCTGGCCGTTGCCCGGGCTCGTGAAGGTGTACCCGGCGAGGTCGGGAATGCTCGACCGCACCACCATGTGGGAGCCCTGCTCGTTGGAGTTGTAGAAGAGACAGAACTGGCCCTCCCCGCAATCGCTGACGGCTGCCTGCGCGCCGGTGGCGAGGGTGGGGACGAGCAGGGCAGCGCCCAGGGCTGCTGCCGCGAACTTGAGGGTGCGCTTCATTTTGATCTCCGGTCCTCTCTGGATGGACGTTCCGGGTGTGAGTGCAATCCCCTCGGCATGCCAGGAGAAGGTGGGCGCGCCCGGACGTGAAAAAGTGTCAGCCCACTGCTTCACTGCTTCACCGATCGCGCAGCACCGCGTCGGCCTTGGCGAGTTCCTCGGTCTTCGCTGCGAGCGCCACCGTGAAATCGGCCTGCTGTCGCGCGATCAATTCCTTCTGCAAGGCGGCTTCGACCCCGAACCAGGTGCCGATCAGGTCGACTTGCTGCTTGCAGGCCACGTCAGCCGTCGCCACCTGGACCTCCAGCGGCGTGGGTGAGTCCCCAAGGAAGCGAGGGTCGCTCATGGCATCCATCGGATTGGGGTACACGTAACCCTTCTCCTTCATGCAGCGGGACCACGCCTCGAACACCCGAGTGACCTGCGCCGCCGACATGCTGTCCTTGAAGGTCTGGAAGTTGGCCTGCTGGGCCACCCTGCTCGGGCCCAGTTCCCCCACCCCGGCCAGACCCCGCTTCGCCTCGTCGTAACAGCCACCGGGTGGTACCGGCACGCCGTTGACCTGGAGCTCCGCGCCGTCCGCAGCGGACTCCCCCGGGAGGTGCCCGGTCAGCACCTCCTGCTGCTCGGCGGAGAGTTGCGCCGGGCGGACCGGATGGGTGCGGGGGTCACGGTCGCCCAGGTGGTAACCGTTGGCCTCCGCCTCCACCCGGTCCGTCACTCCGTACCGGCGGTCCATGAACGTGAGCGGTCCGGTCGGCGGTCCTGGGGGGTTGACGGCGTAGTCGAGTCCGAACCGCTGCAGACACGCCCTGCGCAGCACGACTCCCGCCCTGGCCAACGTCTCCGCCTCCGCTTCGGAGAAGAGATACGTCTCGATCGGAAGGTTCGGATCGGCACTCACCGGGAGAACGGACGGAGTCTGCATGACCGGCACCGCTCCGGTAGCCGACGACCCCGGTGCCGAACAACCGGCCACCGCGAGGCAGATGAACCCCGCCAAGGCAGCCAGTCGCTGATGCACGGCAGACCTCATGCGCCGACAGCCTTGATCGCGGTCACCGCTGCCCTCATGGCCAGCTGCTTGCCCCTCGTCCGCATGTCGCCCCGCGTCCCCTTCCGGTCCGTCAGCAGGGGGCCACTGGGTCAGCCTCCCGCCCTGGACACCATCGTGGTGCGCGGAGGTATCGCGGTGGTCTCAACCGTGTCATGCCCGCAGACGCCGACGTCCCGGTGCAGCCCCGCAGGCGCGGGAAGCAGCCGGGCGACGCTTGGCATCAACTGGTCAGCCGCGGTTCCCGCCCGCATCCCGACCCCGAGAGCCAACGCAGCGGCCCGGCGGCAGCCTGTTCGCTCCGCGCCCCGGGGCCGGCGACGGATAGTTGGCTGTCCCGACCATCTGGTTCGTCGTCGCCTGGGTGCCGTCGTTGATGAAGCCAAGTTTGACGCCCGCGACTCCCCAGCTCTTGTAGAGGCCGAACAGACTGTCGGCGTCGGCCAGCGCCATGGGGTTGACGCAGAGCAGCAGGCCGATTGCCTTGGCGGCGGCGTTGGAGAGGACGGTGGGCAGGTCGATCTCGGGGATGGACTTGGTGGCGTCAGTGCTACTGCGCTCGGGGTCGTACCAACCGGAGTCGTACTCGATGTACTGCGGACCACGGGCGACGGCGAAGTCCACGCCCGCCGTGCCGGCGGCGGTGGTGAGCTGGCAGCGGAAGACCTCGCCGGGTCTGATCCACGAGGTGTCGGCCAGCGCATTGACGGGGGCGAGGTTGAGCACCAGCTCCGCGTTGTGGACCAGTTCGGCGTGCGTGGAACCGGTCACCACCGCGCGCCAGGGGGTGGCGAACGGAGTGGTCACCGTGGAGGTGGTCCGGACCGTTCCGCTCCCCCGGGCGGTGTGCTCCATCAGGTAGGCGGCCAACGTGTTCGGCTGCCCGGAAACCCCGGGCGTGCGGAAGGATCTCGTTCAGGTTCAGCATGCGCGTGGCCCTGACCTCGACCGGGCCGGCGACAGTGACCCCAGTCCGGGCTCCCAGCGGGGGCCCGGAAACTGCCTGCACACAGGATGAGGAACCCCAGCCGATGCGCGGCTGGGGTTCCTCGGTGCGGTGACAACCGGTCAGCAGGTGGAGTGCCGACGCGTGGACAGCTCGTCCACACGTCGGCGGACCGCATCACATCGCGACCACCGCGATCAGGCGGGTCAGCGCTGCAGGGTGAGCAGGCCCGGCCGGTACGGCAGGCTCAGGTAGTCGGTGCCCGCCGGGACGTTCTTGAGGAGGCCCTGGTAGAGGAACTGCAGGTTGCAGGGATCGATGGTCTTGGTCTGGTCGGCGGTGTCGCGGATCAGGTCACCGTGGCTGACGCCCTGGGCCCAGGTGGAACCGCTGTTGGCACTGCCCGCGAAGGGGCTGCTCTCGCTGCCGGCCTGGACGGTCCAGGGGCCGTTCAGGCTGGAGGCGGTGAACGAGCGGAAGTAGCGGTTCGCGCCCTGCGCCTCGACGATCATGAGGTACTGGTTCTGACCCTTGACCTTGTAGACCTCAGGCGCCTCGAACAAGAGGTTCGAGGTGTCGCTCATGACCGTCGTGTACGAGGAGCCGAAGCTGCCCGGGAAGTTTCCGATCGGCATGCTCGCCCGGTAGATCTTGCCGTTGTCACCGGCGAAGAACAGGTACATGTTCTGGTCGTCGGCGATCATGGTCGGGTCGATCGGGGCTTCCTTCTGGCCCTGGGGGCCATCGGGGAGGCTGCCGGTGAACAGCGGCTGCGCGGCGGACCAGCCGTTGGGGTTGGTGGGGTCGCTGGACGTGCGGTAGTAGAGCGGCCACTGACTCCACTGGGACACCATCACCCAGACGTTCTTGGGCGCGAAGTAGAACAGTTCGGGCGCCACCGCGGGCTGGCTCATCGCGGTCTGGGTGGCCGCCCCCATGTCCGACCAGTTCGTGAAGGGACTGAACGCCGTCGAGCCCCACGACGTGCCGTTGGAGGTGGTCGCGTAGACCAGGTTCTTGCCGTTGTACTTCACGGTGGTGAAGTCCTTCAGCGCGAGCTGCCCGTTCGCCGGCTCCGCCAGCGGACCCGTCGATGTCCAGCGGTAGGTCGTCGGAAGAGCGCATGTGCCGGTGGAGACGTTGGCGACGGGGACGAGTTGCCACTGCTGGTTGCTGCCGCCCCAGTCGGCGTACTGGACGATCTTGCCGCCGTCGGCGGTGGAGGCGCCCTGGACCTCGAGGGCCTTGCTGCTGAGACGGTTCAGCAGGCGGACGTAGCCGTCGGGGGAGTCGGCGAGGCGGAACTGCTGGTTGGTCGCGTTGAGGTCGCTCCACTGGACGACGTCGGTGCCGTCGTTCGTGGACCAGTTGTAGTTGTCCAGGACCTTGCCGGAGTTCCGGTTCTGCAGGCGGTAGTAGCCGCTGCCGGAGTCCAGGAAGCGCCACTGCTGGGCTTCGTTGCCGGAGCGGGTCCACTGGACGAGGGGAGAACCGTCGGCGGTGGCGAAGTTGTAGTCGTCCAGCGCCTTGCCACTGTTGCGGTTGACCAGCACGTACCACTTGCCGGTGTCGACCGAAGCCGCCGAGGCGGACGACGGGTTCACCATGGCCAGGAAGCCGGCCACGAAGACCATCGAGAGCAGGGCGGCCATCCGCGGCCGCCATCCGCGCCGCGTCGAGGTTCGTGGAGCTGTACCGGGAACGTTCATCTGCACCCTCCTAGGGGCGACTTGAGCAGCGGTCGGTCCTTCTCGGTGCGTGCGGACCGGGCACGATACGTCCGAGGCGGCGGCAAGACGTGACCCCTGCTGGAGTGGGGGACCGGACTCTCGACGGGTTGTTAGCGCTAACAACTTGAAAGTCGAACATCCGGCGTGTTGCAGGGAGAAAACCATGGGACATGAGAGGCCGTCAAGTACCCTGCCGCAACCTGTCCGTTACTGAGGCGTCATCAGAATCTCGTCCTGACAGAGGTGTTGACGGGCCTCCCGTGAGCGCTCACACTCTTCGGCGCGGGCGGCAGTTGGCTTGGCTCTGCCAGTCCGCGCTGCCGGCACATGGTCCGATCCGCACCCCGCCCCAGAACGTTGGCCAGGCCGCGCGTCGAGGGCAGCGAGAGCCGCTGCGCGGACAGGGTCGATATGGCCTGGTCGGTACACGGTGCAGCCTGCCATTCACTCGATAGGCATCGGTCCATCGGTGTCGAGGCCATGCCCTCATCGGTACGCCTGGACCATGTGCCCCACGGGGTGGCGCAGCGCGAGCAAGGCGTAAGCGGCGGTCAGCGGCCGCCGGCCCGGCCAGGAGCGGCCCGGGGAGGTCGAGTCCCATGCCGCGCCGGACGTTCGACGGCCTCTCCCGGGGACCGCTCGCGCACGGCAGCAAAGCGGGAGCGCAGCGGCCTCCAGCCGTGCCGCCGGGCGACAGAAGTGCATGGCGAGGCACCGAGGCCGACGGCAAGGGCAACCATCGAGGGCGCGGGATCTCGGTGGCACGGCCACAGCCGACGCCAGGCCAAACACATCCAATGAATTGAGTTACCCAGTCCGCAGCTCAACCGCGCCAGTCAGCTGCCATGTTGGGGTTGGTCTGGCAATTTCTGTCAAACCCCTGGACAGGCCGTCGGCTGATGCCTGTTAATACATCCGATGCTTTGCCGAACACCCGCTGCGTTCAAGTCCTGCTATGGCAGCGTGACCCGTCCTGCGAACTGCCAGGAGAAGTCCGTGCCGGAGCCGATCACCCGCCCGAGGGACGCCCGCATGGCCGTCGTCCCCGGCGGGCCTCGCCGTTGCGCACGGGGCCCTCGTCCTCACCGCCACCAATGCCGTCGATCCACAGGAGTGGGCCGTGTCCTCATCACGAATGACTCGCCGTACGTTTCTCGGGGCGGCGGGTGCGGCGACCGCCGTGACCGCCCTGCCCATCGTCCCCGGCTTCTCCGGCCTTCTGTCGCAGGCATCCGCCGCGGACACACAGACCAACCTGAGCAAGATGGTCGACATGCGGTTCGGCATGTTCAACCACTTCAGCCTGGGCACCTTCACCAACCAGGAGTGGGCGGAACCGAATCAGAGCCCCACCCTCTTCGCTCCCCCGAGCGTCAACTGCGCGCAATGGGCAGACGCGGCGGCCGCCGCGAAGATGAGTTACGGCATCCTGACCACCAAGCACCACGACGGCTTCGCCCTGTGGCCCAGCGCCCACGGTACCCAGAACGTCGCGAACAGCTCCTACAGGCAGGACGTGGTGAAGGCCTACTGCGACGCCTTCCGGGCGAAGGGGCTGAAGGTCGGGTTCTACTACTCGATCTGGGACCGCACCTTCGGCGTCGAGGCGTGGGAGAGCCGGCACAAGGTGACCGGGCTCGAAATCAACGATGCCATCCAGCCCGGCGACATGACCTACATGCTCGGCCAGATCACCGAGCTGCTGACCAACTACGGCCCCATTGACATCTTCATGACTGACGGTTACTCATGGCAGATGGGACAGCAGGCGGTCTCCTACCAGAGGATCCGTTCACTGGTGAAGGAGCTTCAGCCCGACTGCGTCATGATCGACATCGGCGGACTGTCGGAGCCCTTCCTCAGCGACGCGCTCTTCTTCGAGGAGCCGCTGGGCGTCACGGCACCCGTGGGCAACACCTACGCCGGAATGCAGGGACAGACCATCAGCAACGGCTGGTTCTGGCACCCCACCACCCCGACCGAGAGCCTCCTGAGCCAGGCCGCGATCCTCTCGCACCTGGCCGACCTGGAACCGAAGTACACCTCGTTCATCCTCAACTGCCCACCCAACCGCAACGGCATGCTGGACACCAACATCGTCAACCGGCTGGCCGAAGTCGGCGCGGCCTGGAGCCCCAACACCTCAAGGCCGCCGCTGCCCACCCAGCCACTGCGCGCCGAGCACCCCGTCACACCGGTCAACGCGTACGCCACCGCCTTCCACACCGGCGAGAGCCCGCTCGGCGCCATCGACGGACTCAGCGACGTTCGCTACGAAACCTGCTGGTCGACCTGGGGCCTGCCGCTGCCGCAGTCCATCACCATCGACCTGGGCGGGGTGTGGAGCAACGTCTCCACCCTGGAGAACCTGCCCAAGCAGTGGAACCGCAACAACTCCACCGACGGCGACATCACCTCCTACACCATCCTCACCAGCACCGACGGAGTCACCTTCACCCAGGTCGCCACCGGCACCTGGGCCGGCAACGGCAAACCCAAGCTGGTGGAGTGGCCCAACCGGAACGTCGGCTTCGTACGGATCCAGGTCAACGCGGCCACCGGCGGCTACGCCAACATCAGCGGCGTCAGGATCGGTGGCCGGTCGCTCAAGCCGGCACTGGTGTCCACCACGCTGCCGGGTGACGGCACGGTCTACCGACTGGTCGCCCGACACAGCGGCAAGGTCGCCGACGTGGAGGGCGGGGGCACCGCGAACAACAGCAACGTCCTGCAATGGCCTTGGCTCAACCGGACGAACCAGAGGTGGACCTTCACCAGCACCGGCGACGGCTACTACAAGATCAAGGGTGTCGGCAGCGGCAAGCTCCTGGAGGTCGCGGGCCTCTCCCGCGCGGACGGCGGCAACGTCGGAATCTGGTCGGACGCCGGCGCCCCCCAGCAGCACTGGGCCGTCACGCCCACCGGTGACGGCCACTACTTCCTCATCAACCGCTACAGCGGCCTCTGCCTCGCCGTCGACGAGGGCGGCACCGCCGACGGCGCCAACATCGAACAGCAGCCGTACGCGTCACTGACGCAGCAGCAATGGCAGATCATCCCGTCCTGACCTGACCCCCGGCCGTCTCCTCTTCGGCCTGTAGCGAGGAGCGGCGGCGGCGGTCCCGGCGGGCACCTCCTGAGTGCCCCAGCCCTCTCGACCCGCACGTCTCCGCGCAGAAGACGCGCACGTCCCCACCCAGAAGAAGGGCCGCCCCTGCCCACCTCCCGAAGGCTCGCCGCCAGACTCATGGCCACGGCGTCCGCCACCTGCCTGGCCGCCGCCGGACTCGCGCTCGCCCCGGCGGGAGACGCCTCGGCCGCGGGTGCGCCGCAGGGCGGCCACGTCTACACCCTGACGGCGGCCAACAGCGGCAAGAACGCCGCCGTGCTGGGGGACTCCGTGGCCGACGGAGCGGCGGCGGTGCAGAAGACCGCCTCCGGCGGCCCCGGTCAGCTGTGGGAGGCGGCCGACCACGGCGACGGCACCTTCTCGCTGGTCGACATCAACAGCGGCAACTGCATTGACGTCCCGAGCGGCCCCGTCAATCCGGAAACCCCGATCATCCAGTGGCTCTGTCCCCTGAGCGGTGCTCACCTCCCGGACCGCGCACTTCCGTTCGGCGTCCCCTCTGCCGGTAGGCACCGCTCCGGCACCGCACGCGGGTTCCTGCGCCACAACCGACATCCCGTCATCCCGTCATCCTCCAGGGCCGGCACCACACCTTCGGCGAACGTACGCGCCACCCCCTCGCGGGCGATCCGCGCATGCTCAAACCAGGACTCCAGACCCGGCCACGCGATTCGAAGGCGTGGCCGGGCGTCAGCTTGGCCGACCGACCCATGCCTGGCGTTGCGCAGCCACGCGGAAGCCTCTCGAACGCGGCCGCAGAGCAGACGCCACCGGCCACCTCGACATCACCGTGGGCCTGGCGTCCTATCTAGTGTGATGCGCCAGAAGTTCTGATGGTTAGTCAGTACTCTGATGCCCTGTCGCGTCGGGGCCGTCAGCTGTGCCGATCACGTTGTCCGAGGCCGAGAGGGCTGAGTTGGTGCGTCGGTCAAAGCTGCCGCAGCGGCGCTTGGCCGAGAAGGCACGGATCATCCTGGCATGCGCTGAAGGTGCGTCGAATGCGGCTGTCGGACGAGCCGTCGGCGTTCCGCCCAAGACGGTGGGCAAATGGCGCCGGGCCTTCGCCGCAGAGCGGATCGCGGGCCTGGAGGCCGCCGGCCGGATCGGCCGGCCCAAGGCCGACCTGGTCCTGGACGATGCCGAGCGGCGGCAGTTGACGCAATGGGAACGGCGGGCAAAGACCGCGCAGTTCCTCGCGTTGCGGGCCAGGATCGTACTGCGGTGCGACGAGGGCGGGACGAACCAGTAGGCCGCGACCGACCTCGGCATCGACAGGTCGACCGTGGACCGCCGGCGCGCCCGGTTCATCACCCACCGCCTGGACGGCCTGCAGGACGAACCCCGCTCGGGCCGGCCACCCTCGATCCTTCTCGACCGGGTCGAGGAGGTCGTCATCGCCACCCTGGAGTCACCCGCGGGCAGGGACACGCACTGGTCACGGGCCTCGATGGCCCAACGCACCGGCCTGTCGAAGTCGACCATCGGCCGGATCTGGAAGAAGTTCGACCTCAAGCCCCATCCGCAGGACTCCTTCAAACTGTCCACCGACCCGCAGTTCGTCGCCAAGGTCGTCGATGTCGTCGGCCTCTACCACCACCCGCCGGAGAAGGCAGTCGTGAGCTGCTCTGAGTTTGGTGGAGTCCCTGAAGCCAGGGTTACGATCCTGGCGTAAGGAGAACCGCCTGCTGTGCCAGCACCACGTAAGTACCCCGACGAGCTCCGTGAGCGCGCGATCCGCGAGGTCCGCACCACGGGCCGCCCGATCGCGCACGTCGCGCGGGACCTCGGCATCCACAAGGAAGCCCTACGAAACTGGGTCCGCCAGGCCGAGGCCGACGCCGGAGAGCGCGACGACCGGCCGACCAGCGACGAACTCGAGGAACTCAAGCAACTACGCCGAGAAAATGCGGAGTTGCGGCGGGCGAACGAGATCCTCAAGGCCGCCAGCGTGTTTTTTGCCCAGGAGATCGACCGTCCCCGGACGAGGCCGAGCAGGTGATCGACCACCTGCGCGACGGCTTCGGGGTCGATCCCGTATGCCGGGTTCTGGACCTGTCACCGTCCACCTACTTCGCCCGCAAGCAGCGGCCGAAGTCCGCCCGACGGCTCCGCGACGAACAGCTCATGCCACTGATCGCCCAGGTCCACGACGAGTCCGGAGCCACCTACGGTGCCCGGAGGATCACACGCGCGCTCAGGCGCAAGGGCGTAGAGGCCGCCCGGTGCACGGTCGAGCGGCTGATGGCCGAGCTGGGCATCGAAGGCGTCATCCGCGGCCGGCGGCGCCGCACGACGATCCCGGAGCCGACCGCGCCCAGGCCACCGGACCTTGTCGACCGCGACTTCACCGCCGAGCGGCCCGACCAGCTGTGGCTCGCGGACATGACCTACGTGCGGACCTGGTCCGGCTGGGTCTACGTCGCGTTCGTCCTGGACGTGTTCTCCCGGACGATCGTCGGCTGGCAGGTCGCTGACCACATGCGGACCGAACTCCCTTTGGACGCGCTGGAGATGGCCCTGTGGCGCCGGAGAATTAAGAAGGGCTCCGGGCTGATTCACCACAGCGACAGGGGGTCGCAATACGTGTCCATTCGCTACACCGAACGGCTTTCGGAGATCGGCGCCGCCGCGTCGGTCGGTTCCGTCGCGGACTCGTACGACAACGCGATGGCCGAGGCCCTGAACGGCACCTTCAAGGCCGAGTTGATCGAGATGCAGGGGCCGTGGACCGGGTTCGAGCAGGTCGAGCGGGCGATCTTCCAGTGGGTCACGTGGTACAACGAGGAACGGCTCCACTCCGCCCTCGACTACCTGCCGCCGGCCGAGTACGAACGCGACTACTGGCGGACCCAGGCCGCCACCCCGCAGTCCGCCTGAACACACAATCACGGACTCCACGAAACTCGGGACAGCTCAGTCGTGCTCTGCGTGGACGAGAAGTCCCAGATCCAGGCGCTGGACCGATCCCAGCCGGTCCTGCCGATGATGCCGGGCATGCCCGAACGCCGGACCCACGACTACTACCGGCACGGCATCACCAGCCTGTTCGCCGCCTTCAACATCGCCGACGGAACCGTCATATCCCAGCTCCACCGCCGCCACCGCGCGATCGAGTTCAGGAAGTTCCTGGTCCGGATCGACAAGGCGGTGCCCGCCGGGCTCGACGTTCACCTCGTCTGTGACAACTACGCCACCCACAACACGGCCGAGATCAAGACGTGGCTGGGCAAGCACCCGGGCTTCCGCATCCACTTCACCCCGACCGGCGCCTCCTGGATGAACCAGGTCGAGCGGTGGTTCGGCCTGCTGACCGACAAGCTCACCCGCCGCGGCGTCCACAAGTCCGTCAAGGCACTGGAGGACGACATCACCGCGTGGATCGACACCTGGAACAACAACCCACGGCCCTTCATCTGGACCAAGACCGCCGACGAGATCCTCAACTCCCTCGCCGACTACCTCACCAAAGTCGGCGCCGACAACCAGAGAACAGAGTCAAACTAACCATCAGAACTTCTGGCGCATCACACTAGTGAGCTGTCCCGAGTTTCGTGGAGTCCGTGATTGTGTGTTCAGGCGGACTGCGGGGTGGCGGCCTGGGTCCGCCAGTAGTCGCGTTCGTACTCGGCCGGCGGCAGGTAGTCGAGGGCGGAGTGGAGCCGTTCCTCGTTGTACCACGTGACCCACTGGAAGATCGCCCGCTCGACCTGCTCGAACCCGGTCCACGGCCCCTGCATCTCGATCAACTCGGCCTTGAAGGTGCCGTTCAGGGCCTCGGCCATCGCGTTGTCGTACGAGTCCGCGACGGAACCGACCGACGCGGCGGCGCCGATCTCCGAAAGCCGTTCGGTGTAGCGAATGGACACGTATTGCGACCCCCTGTCGCTGTGGTGAATCAGCCCGGAGCCCTTCTTAATTCTCCGGCGCCACAGGGCCATCTCCAGCGCGTCCAAAGGGAGTTCGGTCCGCATGTGGTCAGCGACCTGCCAGCCGACGATCGTCCGGGAGAACACGTCCAGGACGAACGCGACGTAGACCCAGCCGGACCAGGTCCGCACGTAGGTCATGTCCGCGAGCCACAGCTGGTCGGGCCGCTCGGCGGTGAAGTCGCGGTCGACAAGGTCCGGTGGCCTGGGCGCGGTCGGCTCCGGGATCGTCGTGCGGCGCCGCCGGCCGCGGATGACGCCTTCGATGCCCAGCTCGGCCATCAGCCGCTCGACCGTGCACCGGGCGGCCTCTACGCCCTTGCGCCTGAGCGCGCGTGTGATCCTCCGGGCACCGTAGGTGGCTCCGGACTCGTCGTGGACCTGGGCGATCAGTGGCATGAGCTGTTCGTCGCGGAGCCGTCGGGCGGACTTCGGCCGCTGCTTGCGGGCGAAGTAGGTGGACGGTGACAGGTCCAGAACCCGGCATACGGGATCGACCCCGAAGCCGTCGCGCAGGTGGTCGATCACCTGCTCGGCCTCGTCCGGGGACGGTCGATCTCCTGGGCAAAAAACACGCTGGCGGCCTTGAGGATCTCGTTCGCCCGCCGCAACTCCGCATTTTCTCGGCGTAGTTGCTTGAGTTCCTCGAGTTCGTCGCTGGTCGGCCGGTCGTCGCGCTCTCCGGCGTCGGCCTCGGCCTGGCGGACCCAGTTTCGTAGGGCTTCCTTGTGGATGCCGAGGTCCCGCGCGACGTGCGCGATCGGGCGGCCCGTGGTGCGGACCTCGCGGATCGCGCGCTCACGGAGCTCGTCGGGGTACTTACGTGGTGCTGGCACAGCAGGCGGTTCTCCTTACGCCAGGATCGTAACCCTGGCTTCAGGGACTCCACCAAACTCAGAGCAGCTCACTAGTGCTCTGACCGCATAGGTTCACCGCGTTTCTGCCCGGGCGAGGGCTGGGGCCGATTGGATGGGGGCTGACCTCCATCCATTGTGTGGAGGCGTGGTGGCAGAGCCGGTCAGGGTCCGCAGACTGACTGATCAGGAGGGGCAGCGGCTGCAGCAGATCGTGCGTCGGGGCAGTACCAGTTCAGTGCGCTACCGGCGGGCGATGACGCTGCCGGCCTCGGCCGGCGGGAACCCCGTCCCGGTGATCGCCCAGCTGGCGGCGGCCGACGAGGACACCGTGCGCGACATCGTTCACCGCTTCAACGAGATCGGCCTGGCCTGTCTGGACCCTCGGTGAGCGGGAGGCCGTCCCCGCCAACTCAGTTCTGATGACGAGAACTTCGTCGTCCAGACGGCCACCACCCGCCCGACCAAGCTCGCCCAGCCCTTCACCCTGGTCCATCCGCAAGCTCGCCGCCTACCTCCGCCGCGTGCACGGCCGGGTGATCCGCATCGGCCGCGAGGCGCTGCGCTGCCTGCTCACCCGACGCGGCATCACCTTCCAGCGAACCAAGACCTGGAAGGAGTCCACCGACCCCGACCGCGACGCCAAGCTGGACCGGATCGAGCACGTCCTGGACGGCTTCCCTGACCGCGTTTTCGCGTTCGACGAGTTCGGGCCGCTCGGCATACGCCCGACCGGCGGATCCTGCTGGGCCGAGCAGGGCCGGCCTGACCGGGTCCCGGCGACCTACCACCGTACCCACGGCGTGACCTACTTCCATCGCTGCTACTCCATCAGCGACGCCACCCTCTGGGGCGTCAACCATCGCCGCAAGGGAACCGCGAACACTCTTACCGCACTCAAGTCGATCCGTGCCGCCCGCCCAGACGGCGCCCCGGTCTACGTGATCATGGACAACCTCTCCGCCCACAAGGGCACCAAGATCCGCCAATGGGCCCGGAAGAACAAGGTGGAGCTCTGCTTCACCCCGACCAACGCCTCCTGGGCCAACCCGATCGAGGCGCACTTCGGGCCGCTGCGGCAGTTCACCCTGGCGGACTCGAACCGCCCCAATCACCCGGTTCAGACCCGTGCGCTGCACGCCTACCTGCGCTGGCGCAATGCCAACGCCCGTCGCCCCGACGCGCTGGCCGCCCAACGTCGCGAGCGCGCACGCATCCGCAGCGAGAAAAGCCTGCGCTGGGGTGGACGACCCGCTCCCGCCGCGTGATCATGCAACCTGGCGATCGGTTCCGGTCGCAGCATCACTCCTGCCGCAGATCCACCTGAGCCAGGTGACCAGGCTTCCGACTGATCACGGACCTTCACCCTGGCCGTCGACCGTCTCTCGCTCCGGGTCAGGACCCTGAGGTGCCGATCTTCTCGTTGGCGAGGCGGGTGAGGTCCCTCGCGAAGGCGCGGTGGATCGATAGGACGATCACCGTCGACTGATGTCCCGTACGGCGTTGGAACTCGAAGCGGCGGAAGGCCATGAGAATCCCCGTCGCGTTGGTCTCCTTGACCGTCGCGATGTCGCGCCACGCGACCGCGTCCCGGACGTGGCCGAAGAGGTCGGTCACGGTCACGCCGTCCTCGCGGAGATGGCACTGACACATGCCGAGCCGTCCTGCCAACCAGCGCCAGGAGAAGGCGATGCCGTAGACCGCCAGCGGGATCCCCACCACGATCACGGCCTTCACTACGGCGTTGTCCGGCCGCATCACCACCAGCCCGATGAGCAGCGCCACGCAGAACAGCAGGACGAACCGTCGCCCGACCTGCCAGATCACCCCGGGGATGCCGATGACGGACGAACTACGGTGGAGCGCGCCGAGATCGGGCCCCCGAACCTGCCTTGCCATACCGAATCCCCACCCCGGTTGCAGAGCCGACCGGCGTAATCGCCGGGTCTCGGAGCCCACTATTCAGGGAGCGCCGGGCGGTTGGCAGGACTGTCCATGGCGACGTCCTGCGAACCGTGCCCGGCCCCGGAGCCGAGGGATCGTGGGCCTGACCCCAGGCGGCCTCATCGCCGCCGCCGAAGCCCTCGGCGACGACCGCACCGGCGCCCCCACGCCATGCTCGTCAACGAGATCGTCATCAACGCCGTCACCGGCACCACCACCCACAACGCCCCACTGTCCAACAAGAAGCGCCAGGCACCGCCCCGCCGCACCCTGCCCAGCGGCCCCCTCCCCGGCAGCCTCGACGCCTGGGCCACCGAAGTCGCGAACCCGGAGCCGACTCGCGCCCTCGTGCACTGACCTGCCACGGGAGGCCCACCATCCGCTTCGGGGTGGTGGGCCTCCCGGTCCGTCTCCACCGGGAAGCTGCGGTGCTATGAAACGCCCAGTCAGCTGCCGTGCGACAGAAGGCCCTTACCGAACATTTCAGGTTCTGGAGCGGACCTCCACATGCCGCCGAAGCAGTGATCATCTGACGTGGGAGCATATTGTCGTATCTATCCCGGGTATGGGTGGGGCCTTGAGCGACCCCCCCCAGGAGATGACGCGTGACGGTAGGCACCGAGGCGTACGCCTCGCGGAGGGTCACCCCGCCGACGAAGGTCCGCCGCTTTGCAGCCACGCTGACGACCACGGTCGCGGCCCTCGCACTGGTCGGAGTCTGCACCGCTCCTGCCGGCTCTGCGGTCGGGAGCACCGTCGGCTGCGAAGGCGACGTCCCGGGGCCGCTCGTGCAGCGGAGCCCGGACACCAGGCCCAACCCGTTCGCGGCGGCTCCCGCCCGTACGCCGGAGTGCCGGGCGCAGCTGCACGTACCGCTCGCGGACCCGGCGTGGCAATCGCTGGGGTCCGGCACCGAGGCCGCCGCCGTCGAGGCCCAGTCAGACGTGCAGGCACTGGGACGCGTCCGGTCCAGCCGGGTCGCACCGGGTGAGACCTTCCGGTACACGATCACCGTGTTCAACCGCGGTCCCTCCGCAGCGCGGGACGTCCAGGTGACCGACCGCCTCCCGAAGGCGCTGGCCTTCGTGTCCTCGGCGGACGGCTGCACGGCCAACGGGCAGAAGGTCACCTGCGGGCCGCTACCCCTCCTCGCTCCGCTCGCGACGGCCTCCTGGGTCATCCTCGTACGGCTGGACCCGGCCTACGGCGGGACCGGGTCGGACATCGCCAACCAGGCCACCGTGGTCTCGGGCACCCCCGATCCCGTCCCCGCCGACAACACCGGCCCCCACCCGGGCGCCGGCCTGCCCGACGGATCGACCACCGGCCCGGTCGCCGATCTGACGATCAGCAAGAAACCGGCGGGGACCAAGCCGGTGGCCCCCGGTGAGACCTTCGACTACCTGATCACCGTGGTCAACCACGGTCCTTCGACGGCGGCGACGGTGACGGTCACCGACCAGCTGCCGACCATGCTGAGCTTCGTCTCCTCCACCGGCGGGTGCACCGGACCGGCCGACAGCTACGGTGCGACGCTGGCCTGTCCGGCTGCCGACAGCCTCGAACCCGCCGCCTCGAAGACGTACCCCGTCACCGTCCGCCTCGATCCCGCCTACGACGGGGACGGATCGGACGTCGTCAACCGCGCGACCGTGAGCTCGGCGACCCCGGACCAGCGACAGGACGACAACACCGCCACCGCCACCGGCCTGCCCAACCCCGACGCGGCCGTCCACCCCGCGCCTCCCGCCGCGGACCTCAGCATCGCGGCCGCCGACACCCCGGCGGTCCGGCCGGGTGAACGGACCACCGCCCGTTTCACCGTCACCAACCACGGACCCTCCACCCGGAGGAAGCCCGCCACTGTCGTCATCACGATGCCCGAGCACACCACCGTCCCGGCCTCGGGCCTCCCCCCGGAGTGCACGGCTTCTGACAGCGGGCGGCAGGTGCAGTGCATCCTCGCCCCGGGTGCGCTCTCGGTCAGCTTGCCCGTACTCGTCGCACCCTCGGCGCCCCCGACCGCCACACTCGGTGGCGGCACAGCCGTCGTCCGAGGCCCGGAGGACGGGAACCCCGCAAACGACTCGGCTATCTGGACGGTCCCCACCTTGGCCGGGAGCGCAGACCTGGAGACCACCAAACGAGCGGTCCTCCCGGCCGGAAGGACCTCCGTGACGCCCGGAGACGTGTTCACCTACCGCGTCACCGTGACCAACCACGGCCCGTCCGACGCACGCGCCGTGACGATCACCGACCCGCTCCCGGCCCCCTTGGCCCTCGTCTCGGCGTCGGACGGCTGTACGGCGACCGGTCGCACCGTCACCTGCCGTCCGACCGGGCCCCTGGCCGTGGGCGGAACAGCCGGGTTCGACCTGACCGTCCGACTCGCGGCGGACTTCCGCGGCACCGGCCGAGTGGTGGACAACATCGCCACCGCCGTCTCCGACACCCCCGACCCCGTACCGGCCAACAACTCGAACCAGGCGGGTACCACCGGCCCCGACGGCGGACCGCTCCCGGTCACGATCCCACCAACACCGACACCGACCCCGAAGCCAACCCGGACACCAACACCGGTCCCGGCACCGAAGCCGACCAGTACGACCACCAGCCCTGCCCCACCGCACGTCCCCGGCCGGGGCGAACTGCCTGGCACCGGCGCCGACCTGCCCGGCTGGCTGCCCCCCACCACGGCTGGGTTCCTCCTCGCCGGGGCAGCGGGCGTGCTGCTGGCCCGCCGGTTGCGCCGGGCCACCCCCGGCCGTCACCGGGCCGGGTCATGAGGCGGCCGCGCCGCGCCTGGGGCCGGAGCCTCCGGACGACCGCTGCGCCGCGCCGAGGGCGGCCGGCTCCGTTCCGTTCCGCTTTCGCCGTCGTCCTGGCCGTGCTGGCCGTGCTGGCCCTGGTCACCTCCTCGGCCACCGGGGCCGCACCACGTACCCGCCCGGCGCTGCCGCCCGGCGGAGCGGCTCACCGGGGCACCCTCGCCTTCCCTGTGCACGAGACCTTCGACTCGGCCACCAACAGCGGGCAGACCAGCGGTTCGGTGACGTTCGACAGCGGCTGGATGCGCCTGACCGGCACGTCCACCAACCAGGCCGGCACCTGGGAGATGACCGACGGCTTCCCGACGGACCTGGGCATCACCGCCGAGTTCCAGTACGCCTCGTGGGGCGGGACCAGCTACAGCGGCAGGCGCGGCGACGGCATGTCCTTCTTCCTCGCCGACGGCGGCTCCGCCAACGGGACGGGAGCATCCGGCGGAGCCCTGGGGTACGCGTGCAGTGTGGGCTGGTTCGGGTGCAACACCAACGGTGTCCCCGGGGCGTTCCTGGGCGTCGGCTTCGACGAGTACGGTAACTTCTCGTCGTCCTCCGTCGGCAACGGCGGACCGGGCCCGGCCGCGGACAACATCGTGCTGCGCGGCGGTGGCGACAGGACCACCGGATACCGCTTCGGCACGGGCGTCGCCGCCCCCGGCGGATCCGTCGAGACGGGCAGCCGGGCCAAGCTGCGCACCGTGAGGATCTCCGTCCGGCCCAGCGGCGGCAAGGTGCTGTTCTCCCTCTGGTCCGACACCGGACCGGGCACAGCCTTCGCCCAGCTGATCACCGACTTCGACGTCATGACGATCACCAGTCAGCCGAAGCTGCCTGCCACGCTCAAGGTCGGTTTCTCCGCCTCGACCGGCGCCGCGACCAACAATCACGAGGTCGCAGACCTCAAGATCAACGTTCCGGTCAACCTGTCCGCCACCATGACCGGTTCACCCGCCAGCGTCCGGGCGAGCGTCGACACGGTGACCTACACGGTCACCGTGTCCAACGACACCACCAACGATGTCGCCGGCGCGATCGTCCGGGTGACCGTGCCCGCACTGACCGGGGTGTCCTGGACGTGTACTGCATCCTCGGGGAGCTCCTGCTCAGGGGCGTCCGGCAGCGGAGCGCCCGACACCACCGCCAACCTCAAACGCGGCGGCACCGCCACGTACACCGTCACAGGAACCGCCCCACCGTCACCGACCACGATCACCGCCACCGCCACCGTCACCGCGCCGGCCGACCGCGCCGACCTGAACATCGCCGACAACTCCGCCACCGCCATCACCCAGGTCACAGCGGGCCCCGCCGACGTCGCGACCACCAAGGAGAGTCTCGGCCAGGGGCCCGTGATCCCGGGGCAGACCTTCGGATACCGGATCACTACCAGCAACCTCGGACCGGCTGACGCCATCAACGTCTCCATGACGGACCTGCTGCCCAGCCCGCTCGCCCACGTCTCCTCCTCGCCGGCCTGCGCCGCAAGCGGGCGGATGGTCACCTGCGGGCCGGTCGCGGCCCTGAAAGTGGGGCAGTCGGTGTCCTGGACGGTCACGGTGCGCCTCGATCCGGCCTACACGGGCAACGGCAGCGACGCGCTGAACACCGCGACCTCCAAGGCGGACGGGCCCGACCCGAAGCCCGGCAACAACGTCAGCGCCGCCGTCGGGCCGCCCGGCGGTACGGCGGCGGCCCGGGCCGACCTCTCCACCGCGAAGAAGCCGGTCACGAGTACGCCGGTCGCTCCCGGGGAGACCTTCGCCTACCAGGTGACCGTCTCCAACGCGGGACCGTCCCAGGCGGTGGGCGTCAAGGCGGTCGACGCCCTCCCGGCGATGCTGTCGTTCGTCTCCTCCACGGACGGCTGCAGCGCCACGGGCCAGACCGTGACGTGTGCCGCCACCGGCCCGCTCGCCCCGGGCACGGCGAAGGCGTGGGTGTTCACCGTACGGCTCGACCCCTCCTACCAGGGGAACGGCTCGGACATCCGCAACACGGCGACGGCCACCTCGGCCACCCAGGACCCCGATCCCGCGAACAACACCAGCCCGGCCGCCGGACCGCCCGGCGGCAGCGTCAGCCAGCCCCAGGCGGACCTGGGCATCGGCAAGACCATCCCCTGACCCCCGGTCAGCACCAGCCCTCCCCCGCCGGTCCGCCATCTCCGCTGCCCGGCGAAGGACCGTCCCGACTACGAAGCAGGAGCCGATGCGCACGATGAGAACCTCCGGCCGACGGTGGCCGACCCGCCGGACGGCAGCAGCCACGCTGGCTGTTGTGGCGGCCCTGTGGCCGGCTGCTCCGGCCCTGGCGGCCCTACCGGCGGTGGCGCCGGGCGAGACGTTCACCTACACGCTGAGCACCAGGAACGCGGGCCCGTCAGTGGCCCGTAACGTCATGGCGCACGACACCCTGCCCGCAGGGATCACGTTCGTCTCCTCCGAGGACGGATGCACGGCCGCCGGACAGAAGGTGACCTGCGGCCCAGTGGACCTGGCGGTCGGCGTGACGAAGAACTGGAGCATTCTCGTCAGGCTGAGCCCCTCCTACGAGGGCGACGGTTCGGACCTGGGGAACATCGCCACCACGGACTCGGACGCCCACGACCCGGCTCAGGCGAACAACGCCAACCCGCCGGTGCGGCCGGACGGCCCCTTCGACCGCAAGGCGGACCTGTCCACCACCAAGATCGGTGTCGGTGCCGGACCGGTGGTCCCCGGGCAGCAGTTCGAGTATCTGATCACCACCAAGAACAGCGGTCCGTCCGACGCCCCGAACGCGATGATCACCGACAAGCTGCCCGCCGCCATCTCCTTCGTCTCCTCGGCGGACGGCTGCACGGCCACCGGCCAGACGGTGACCTGCGGGCCCGTCAAGACGCTCGCGGCCGGCAGCTCCACCTCCTGGAAGATCACCGTCCAGCTGGCCTCCTCCTACCGGGGCGACGGCACCGACCTGAAGAACACCGCGACCTCCAAATCCGACGCCGCCGACCCCGACCCCTCCAACAACACCAGCAAGCCTGCCGACCCGCCGGGAGGGTTGTCCAGCCCCACAGCCGACCTGTCGGTGGTCAAGAAGGCGGCGACCGACACGCCGGTCGCCCCCGGCGAGACCTTCGACTACCGGATCACGACGACCAACCACGGCCCCTCGGACGCCACCGTCGTCACCGCGACCGACAAGCTGCCCGCGATGCTCAGCTTCGTCTCCTCGCCGGACGGTTGCACCGCCGCCGGAGCCACCGTCACCTGCGGCCCCCGGCCCAACCTCAGCGCGGGCGACTCCCTCACCTGGACCATCAAGGTGAAGATCGCCCCCGGCTACCGGGGTGACGGCTCGGACATCCTCAACACCGCCACCGTGGGCTCCGCCACCAAGGACCCCGTGCCCGCGAACAACACCAGCGCCCCGGCCGGCCCGCCCGGTGCCAAGGTCAACCCGCCCACCGCGGACCTGGGGGTCACCAAGAAGGCGGTCGGCACCACACCACCGACACCGGGCGCGACCTTCGACTACCTGATCACGATCGTGAACAACGGCCCCTCCGCCGACGCGTACAACGTGGCCCTCGCCGACAAGCTGCCCGCAGAGCTGCGTTACATCTCCTCCACCCCGCCCGGGTGTACCGAGACCGGCACCGTCGTCTCCTGCACGCGACCCACACCGTTGAAGGTCGGCGAGAGCGAGCAGTACGTCCTGACGGTCAGACTCGACCCCGCCTACCGGGGGGACGGCACGAACCTGAAGAACTCCGCCACGGTCACCGCCGACAACATCGACCCCAGGACCGACAACGACACCTCCACCGCCGACCTGCCCGGCGGCGGCGCAGGCACCCCCAGCGCCGACGTCTCCGCCGCGAAGGAGACCGTCACCAGCACCCCGGTCGCACCCGGCGAGACCTTCCAGTACGCCGTGACCGCGACCGACAACGGGCCCTCCGACGCGCTCAACGTCGTGTTCCACGACGCCCTCCCCGCCCAGTTGGCGTTCGTGTCCTCCGCCGACGGCTGCACCGCCGCCGGCCAGGCCGTCACCTGCGGTCCGGCCGCGATCGCCTCCGGTACTTCCCACCGCTGGGTGTTCACCGTCCGACTGGACCCCGCCTACGTCGGCAACGGCTCGGAGATCCGCAACATCGCCACCGCGAGCTCCGACACCCACGACCCCGACACCGACAACAACACCAGCAACCCGGCCGGCCCTCCCGGGAACGTCGTCAAGACCCCCGAGGCCGACCTGGTGATCGACAAGAAGCCCTCATGACACCAGCCGCACCGAGGGAGTGACCAGAGTGACGGCGCCGGCCGGACACCGCCGGCGCCGTTTCTCGGTCTGCTCCCGATCCCCTGACATCCAGTCAGACGCGTGTGGGATACGTTCGCATGGAAACGAAGAGCCGATCGTCGGGGGAGCACATGCATCGCCGTTCACTGTTCAAGGGCATGGCCGCCACCGCCACCGGCGGAGCGCTGGCCTCGCTCGCCCTGCCCGCCGCCTCGGCCTCGGCCTCGACCATCGGCTCGTACGACGTGGCCGTCTGCGAGCAGGCCAAGAGCCAGATCCTGATCCACCCGGCGGCCGGCCCCTGGACCGCAGCCAACTGCCGTTGGTCCTGGACGGCGCCGACCGACACCGTCAGGGGGTTCAACACCTGGCAGAACCTGTCGGACGTGAAGTTCCGCGACACCACCGCGCACGGATGGGTCGCCCTCACCACCGCCTCCTACGGGCGGGTAGGGATCGTCGACATCGGCGACACCGACGCCCTGCTGTGGTCGGCCACCCCCTAGATCGAGCGGATCCCGGGCGTGGGAGCCGTCATCGTCGTCTCCAGCGACAAGTGACAGCGGCTTCGGCGGGCCGGGCAACCACCCGATCGACGGCTTCGTCACCGTCTACGCTCCGCAGGCCGGCAGGTCCGACGACATGGGCAGCCTGACCAAGGTCACCGAGTTCACCTTCAAGGGCGCGCACGGCGTCTGGTACGACGGCACCCACCTGTGGGTCCTCGGCTTTGAATGCCTGATCAAGTACAGCTGGTCGGGCACCTGCAACACGGACTTCCAGCTCCACAACGTGAAGACGTTCCCGCTCAGGGGCGGACACAGCCTCGACGCCGACCTCAGCGACCCGCAGTTCCTCCTCATGACCAACGGCACGACCGTCGGCCGGGTCACCAAGGCGGACGGCACCGTCACGCCGTGGGTGCCGACCCTCGGGGGCAGGGCACTCGGGACGGTCGGGGTGAAGTCCTACGCCCGGTTCAAGACCGGCGAGAGCCTCTGGATCCAGGCGCTCGCGGGGACCGACCCGAACCAGCCGGGTGCATGGTGGAACCACCGCGTCGACTTCTTCGACCCCCAGGGCGAGTTCATCCAGTCGCAGACCCTCTCCCTCGGGCACACGCACACCCCCAGGTTCTACCGCGCCCGGGTCTCCCGGGTCGCCTTCGCCTGAGCCCGGCCCCGCTGGTGGCGGCCCGGCCCGGACCGCCACCAGCGGCTCTCCCCCCCGGCCGGTTCGATCACTATTCGGGGACGGCCGAATAGCTCGTCCGGGGATCTCGCTGCTGTCAGGATCGCGTCACGCGCTCACCGGACACCGTCTTTCGGCGGTCGGGAGGTGCGCCATGATCCAGTTATCAGTGGGGAGAACTGTCATGAACCTCCGTCCTTCGCTCAGCCGGACGCTCGGACTGGCCACCGCCACCACGGCCCTGGCAGCCGCCGCCACCGTGACCGGTGTCGGCACGGCCAGTGCGCACCCCGGGGACAACGTCTGCCGCTACGCCCCCGTCACCGTGCAGGGCTACAGCCTGCTGCCGTGCGTCTACCAGGACAGCAGTGGCTACCTGCACGGCAAGGTGATCGCGACCGGCGGCTCCACCGACGTCTACCTGCACGTGCAGATCGGCTACCGGTGCGGCACCTCGGGCGCCGTGAACTGGACGCCCGGCACCAACACCACGGTGCTGATGTGGCCGGGCGGCACCACGCTCTACACCGTGCCCAGCGGCGGCGTCGGGGCCTTCCCCGGCTGCCAGGAGTTCTCGAAGACCTGGGTCGTCAACAACGGGATCGCCTACGGGGACGTCGAGGCCGGGCCGATCACCATGTGACGTGACTCCCGGTGCGGGTGGTGCTCGACGTACGAGCGCCACCCGCGCCACGGGGCGGTTCTCCGGTCAGCTGCCCGCGCGTGGTTCGCCGACGGTGCGTCAGGGCGCGATCGGCACGTGGTCCGCTGCGTCGCTCATGGAGACCCGGGACGGTTGCGCGGCGACCGTGGCGGCGAGCAGGTCGAGGGCGGCGGCCGACGGGGTGCCCGGTACGGCGCGTCCGCCGGAGTGTCCGCGGCGTGCCGGTTACCTGTCCCTGGCAGTGCTACGCATACCGGTGCTTTCAGGCCCAGGGGCCTGGTTGGGGCTCGAACAGAACGGCAGGGTTGCCATGAACAGACCGTCAGAAGGGGTACAGCGGTGGCTTTCCAGGAACTTGCCGGACCGGGTGTCTTCCGGTGGCGCTCCGTCCGGCTTCCGTCCGGGCCGCGCCAGGTGGGCGTGCGCGTCTTCACGCCGGGGGCGCGGCCGGTGGGCTGGCTGGTGTGGGCCCACGGCGGCAGTTGGCGGGCGGGGTCGGTCGAGGGCTGGCACGGCGCCACCGCCGACCTGGCCCGGATCTCCGGCTGCACGGTGGTGAGCGTGGAGTACCGGCTGTCACCGGCCCACCGTCACCGGGAAGCCATGGCCGACGTGCTGACCGCGCTGGACTGGACGTTCACGCAGGCCGCCGCCGAGGCGGGGCCAACCGCGGTGGCGGTCGGTGGCGACAGTGCGGGCGGCACGCTGGCCGCGGTGGCCGCGATGGCCTGCCGTGACCGGGAGCTGCCGCTGGCCGCGCAGGTCCTGGCGTACCCGCCGCTGGACCCCTCCTGTACCGCCCCCTCCTACACCCGCCACCGGGGCAACTTCCCCAGCTGGGGCACTTCGCGGACCTGCGGGACGGCAGGCAGCAGGTCCTGCACGAGCTGGACGAGCGCCCGCTGCTGGGCCGGGGCGAGGTGACCGCCACCGGCGTCCAGCGGGGAACGGACGGCGTGTTCGCGGCCTGGCGGCTGTCCTGGGCAGAGCAGCGCGAGACGGGCATCCAGCCGATCACGCTGCTGGCGCACTACGGCGCCGGCTTCCACCACCCGCACGTGCGCGGCGCGACGGTGGGCGAGTGGCCGCTGAACGTCTTCACCGACGAGCAGGCCGCCGCAGAGGTGCCCACGCTGCGCGCCATCGTCACCGCCGATCTGCACAACCTGGTGTTGCAGCGGGACTTCCGGATCGTGCCGGCCACGATGGCCGGTGCCGGGAGCGGGTTGTCGGAGGTGGAGGCGTGACTCTCCGCCTGTCCGTTCTCGACCAGACGCCGGTCGGCGAGGGATCCGGCCCGGACCAGGCGCTGCGCTCCTCCCTGGAGCTGGCGCAGGCCCTCGATCCGCTGGGGTTCACCCGTTACTGGGCGGCCGAGCACCATGGTTCGCCGGGCTTCGCCGGCACCGCCCCCGGGATCCTCGACCATCCCGTCCTCTTCGACCACCCCGTCGACCACGCTCCGGACATGCTCCTGCTGGAGGCCACCCGCCAGGCCGCCCGAGCCACCCACCCCGCCCTCCCCGTCGCGATGGACGCCGCGTTCTTCCGCTGGGTCGAACTCGACGCCCCCTGCTGGATCACCGCGGAATCCCTCGGCCATCCCCACGCCCGGATCACCGCCGTCCAGCACGACCGCACGGTCTTCTCCGCCACCCTCACCTCCCAAGGACTCTGACGGTCGAACCCCGTCACCGCACCTCGACCCTCGGCCGAGATGAGCTGACGGAACGTCAAACAGCTTCGTTTGAAGGGCTGTTGACGTCCTTCCCAGGACGGCGGCCACGTGGCGCCACTCCGCCCACCGCCAGTGTCAGTTCAAGGACCCGATGTGGTGATGCGAGGTCCGGGAACAGCTCCCGCAGCTGCGACATCCGGTAGCGGACCGTCTGGGGATGGACGAACAACGCCGCCGCCACCTCCTCCCGCCGGCCCTGGTGCAGCAGCCACGCCCGCAACGTCTCCTCCAGCCGCCGTCCGGTCGCGACAGGCAGGGCCCGCAACGGTGCGAGGGCCCGGGCCCGCAGGTCTGCGAACGCGTCCGCGTCGGCGCTCAGCACCAACTCGGGCAGGTGGTCCTCGGTGTCGCGGATGTCGGAGGAGAGGGAGCGCGCGCGTACGGCTCGTGCGTACGAGGCGGACGCCCGGGTCCACGGCCGGGCCGGGCCGACCACGGCGGTGCGGTCGGTCAGCTGTCGCAGGAGGTGTGACCGGTCCGCGTCGGGGACGAGCAGCACACCGGTGGCGTCCGGCAGATCCTCGAGGACGAGAGTGCCCGGGTCGAGCGCGCGGTAGGCGGGCCGGGTCTCGGCGGCGGGTAGCAGGACCGCGGTCAGCGAGACCGGGGGCTGCCACCGGGCCCGTTGAGCCGAGGCCAGCAGAACGTCCGGGCTCGCGTCGGCGAGGAGGTCGCGGGCCAGGTGTTCCAGGTGGCGCTCGTGGGCCCTGCCCTGGGAGGCCAGTTCGTCGGCGTGGCCCGCGGCGCTCGCGGCGGAGAGCTCGTCGATGTAGGCGAAGGTCAGCTCGGCGAACTTGGCGACCTCGGCGGCCGGCAGACCCGCGGGCACGGCACCGGCTGCCAGGCCACGCCAGGCCACGCGGGCGCCGACGCGGTAGGCGCTGAGCAGGGCGTCCATCGAACGGCCGTCGCGCACCTCGCCGCGGCCCAGCTCGTAGGCCGCGGCACCGGCGTCGCCGCCCGTGGCGTGCCCGCTCGCGAGGTCCAGGTAGTGCCCCAGAGCGGTGCGGACGGATCGGCGGATGGTGTCGCCCATACGGCCGGAGAGGGCGTTGGCATAAGGAGGGACCTCGTCGATGATCGCCTCGACGACCTCGTCGGCGGTGGTCCTCAGCGCGGCCCGGAGCGCGGTGACCGTCGTCTCGTCCAGGACCAGTTCACTGGCCCTCCGGATTACATGGCTCACGTCTCTGTTCCCTGCGAACAATTCAGCTGACCGAATTTACGTCCTACGGTCAGGACTTTACGCCCTGAGGCGCAGCAAGCTGGAGTCATGACGAGTACAGCCCTCCGCAGCAGGGCGTGGAAACTGCTGGAGATGGTCACGACGCCGCTGCTGCCGTCGGACTACCTCGACCTGGTCAGCCCGCTGCGTGCGGGCGCCGACCTGCGCGGGCGGATCGAGGCCGTGCACCTCGAGACCGGTGACGCCGCGACCGTCGTCATCAGGCCTGGACGGGGCTGGCGCGGCCACACGGCCGGTCAGTACGTGCGGATCGGCGTCGACGTCGACGGCACGCGCCTGTGGCGCACCTACTCCATCACCTCGCCGACGCACCGCAGCGACGGCCGCGTCACGATCACCGTGAAGGCGATCCCGGACGGCAAGGTCAGCAACCACCTGGTCCACCGGGCGACCCCGGGCACGCTGGTCCAGCTCGACCAGGCGGCCGGTGACTTCGTGCTGCCGCCGGCCGAGCCCGCCAAGGTGCTCTACCTGACGGCCGGCAGCGGCATCACGCCCGTGATGGGCATGCTGCGCGACACGGAGTTCGAGGACGCCGTCATGGTCCACTGCGCGCCCCGGCCGCAGGACGTGATCTTCCGCGCCGAACTGCACGGCCTGGTCGCGGACGGGAAGCTGCGCCTCACCGAGGTGCACACCGACACCGACGGCAGGCTCGACCTCGCCCGTCTCGAGGAACTCGTGCCCGACTGGGCCGAGCGCGAGACCTGGGCCTGCGGGCCCACGGGCCTGCTCGACGCCGCCGAAGAGCACTGGACCGGGCACGGCGCCCAGGAGCGCCTGCACGTCGAACGCTTCCGCCCCCGCATCGTCGTCGCCGGCGACGGCGGCGAGGTCACGTTCAGCGCCACCGGCAGGACCGTCGACGCGGACGGCGCCACGCCGTTGCTGGACGTCGGCGAGGAGGCCGGGGTGCTCATGCCCTCCGGGTGCCGGATGGGCATCTGCTTCGGCTGTGTCACGCCACTCAAGGCGGGCGCCGTCCGTGACCTGCGAACCGGCGAGATCACCGAGGCCGAGCCGGGCGTCCTCATCCAGACCTGCGTGTCCGCCGCGGCGGGCCCCTGCGACCTCGAACGGTAGGAGCACCGTGACCGCCACCGACCCCACCGCCCACCTGACCGCGGACCAGATCGAGGAGCTCGGCCGCGAGCTGGACGCGATCCGCGACGAGGTGCTCGCCGACCGCGGCGAGAAGGACGCCGCCTACATCCGCAAGGTCATCTCGGCGCAGCGCAAGCTCGAACTGGCCAGCAGGGCCGTCCTGCTGTTCTCGATCTTCCCGCCCGCGTGGCTGATCGGCACCGCCGGCCTGTCCGTGGCGAAGATCATGGACAACATGGAGATCGGCCACAACGTCCTGCACGGCCAGTGGGACTGGATGCGGGACCCGAAGATCCACTCCACCACCTGGGAGTGGGACCACGTCTCGCCGTCCGACCAGTGGAAGCACTCGCACAACGAGCTGCACCACACGTACACCAACGTGATCGGCAAGGACAACGACCTCGGCTACGGCATCATGCGCGTCGACGAGGACCAGAGGTGGCATCCGTTCCACCTCGGCCAGCCGCTGTGGAACTTCATCAACGCCTGCTTCTTCGAGTACGGCATCGCCGCGTACGACCTGGAGCTCGGCAAGAACCTGCAGAAGCGCCGCCGCAAGAACCCGGAGTTCCGCGCGCGGGCCAGGGCGGTGGGCCGCAAGATCCGCAAGCAGGTGCTCAAGGACTACGTGATCCACCCGCTGCTGTCGGGCCCCTCCTTCCTCACCACGCTCGCCGCCACCTTCACCGCGAACGTGGTTCGCAACGTCTGGACCCACTCCGTGATCATGTGCGGGCACTTCCCCGAAGGCGTCCAGGTCTTCGAACGCCGGTCGATCAACGGCGAGACGCGCGGCCAGTGGTACCTGCGCCAGATGATGGGCTCCGCGAACATCAGCGGCAGCAAGGCCATGCACTTCATGACCGGCAACCTGTCCCACCAGATCGAGCACCACCTCTTCCCCGACCTGCCGAGCAACCGGTACGCCGAGGTCGCGGTGAAGGTGCGCGCGCTGTTCGACAAGTACGAGCTGGAGTACGTCACCGGACCGCTGCCCAAGCAGGTGTTCTCCGCCTGGCACAAGGTCTTCCGTCTCTCCCTGCCGAACCGGAAACCCAAGGCGAAGACGCCGGACCGCAAGCAGGAGCTCGTCGCGGCCTGATTCCCGGTACTGAACCCGGGTGGGCCATCGCGACGGGTCCTTTCACCAGTGCCGGCCGGCCGGCAGCTCGTGGAGTCCCGGACGGGACAGGTGCAGCAGCTGGTACCGGGTGCCGTCCTGCTCAGGCGCGCTCCCCCGCCACAGGGCGGTGCGCAGCCGTTCCCAGCGGTCGGGGTCGACGGCGACGGCGGCGCTGTGCAGCGCCTCGCCGTCGGGCAGCTCGGCGAGTGCCCGTTCGACCGCCTCGGCGGGGTCGGTGCCCTCCGGGATGGGTTCGATGCGGCGGGTGGCGGTGAGCGGCACGGCGTCCACGGCCGGGCCGGTTCGGAACCCGGCACCCAGCCAGTGCCGGACCACCGGACGGCCGAAGTCGGCGACGATGCCCCGGAAGCCGGGGCCCCAGAGGAAGCTGTTCATCCCCTCGACGGTGTGCCAGAGGTAGAACGGCGCGTACTGGTTCACCGGCGAACCGCTCCCGTCGCCGCGTTCGCGGATCAGGTACGCCTTCAGGCCGAGCCCGGGGTGGCTGTCCATCAGGTGGCCCCTGGTGGCGACCCGCTTGCGGATGATCTCCATGTCGTAGTCGGCGGGCAGGGTGATCTCGTACTGCATCGCGTGCACGGTGGTCCTCTCCGGTCGGGAGGGTGTTGTCTGCGGGGTACGGAGGCTAGGACCCGTCTCTGCCCGACGCGTTGAGCGCCGGCGTCTTCAGGCCGGCGAGCAGGGCGAGGACTCCACGTACGGCCTGCCGGAACGGCTCGACACTGTCGGCGGCCCGGGCCAGCACGTAGCCGCCCTGGACGACCGCGACCACGGCGGCCGCGGCGTCCGCCGGGTCGGCGCCGTCGCCGAACTCGCCGGCCGCCCGGCCCTCGGCGATCACCTCCGCGATCCGGCCGCGCAGCCAGTCGAAGGTCTCCTCGACCGGGGCCCGCAGCCGGGGGTCGGCGACCACCTCGGGGTCCTGCGCCATCCGGCCGATCCGGCAGCCGCGCAGCACTTCGCGCTCGCGCAGCAGGTACGCCTCGATCCGCTGGTAGGCGGTACCGGGCCCGGCCAGCCGCTCCTCGGCGACGGCGCGCATCTCCTCGGCGCTGCGCCGCAGGGCGGCGGCCGCGAGATCGGGCTTGCCGTCGAAATGGTGGTACATGCTGCCCTGCCCGACGCCGGCCCGCTGCTGGATCGCCTTGGGGCTGGTGCCGACGTAGCCGCGCTCCCAGAGGAGTTCCTGGGTGCTCTCGATCAGCCGCTCCTGGGTCGCCATGAGCTCACTGTACATACCAGTAGGTACAGAAGGCCACTCCTGAACGTCCACCGGCTCCGCCCGTGAGTAGCGGGGTACGAGCGAGCCCGGCCCGTTCCCTACAGCTCGGGACGGGGCGGGTCCTCGGGGACGACGGCGGCGATGCGCACGGTCGGGGGCCACGGCGGGGCGGGGGCGTAGGCGTGGACGACGTTGAGGGCGGGGTGGCCGAGAGCGGGGTCGGCTTCGATCCGGGTGGAGTACAGCTCGACGCGCTGGCCGCCTTCGGTGACGGTGCGGATCAGCCGTCCGAGGCGCGGCTGGTGTTCGAGTTCGCGGCGCAGGCGCTCCAGGGCGTCGTCGGCGCCGATCTCCTTGGCCCGTTGCGCGGCTCGGTCGGTGACGACGGCTACCACCTCGCCGTCCCGGCGGTCGGGGTGGCTCACTCGGCGCCCTGCCGGGCGAGCAGTTCGGCGACGACCTCGTCGGTCGCGGCGGTGGCCTCGCGGTCGGCGGACAGGTGGACCCGGCCCCGGTAGGCGGCGAGGATCTCGGCGACGGTGACCAGGTCGACCACGGTGCCGAGTTCGTGGACCTCCGCGACCTGGTCGACGGGGACCCGGCGCAGCAGCTGCTCGGCGAGCTCGGCGTCGAGGTGTTCGGCGTCGCCGGGGAAGCCGTGACCGGCCCGCAGTGCGGCGCGCAGTTCCTGGACGGTGTCCATCGGCGGCAGCCCGAGGTGGCCTCCGCTGTGTTCGGCGGGCTGGGCGCTCATCCCCACCATCCCTCTCCGTGTCGGCTTGTCCCGGCCCCGGGCCGGGCCTGTGCTGACGACGGTAGCCGCTTCCGGTCGGGTGACGGGACCGTACCCGGGATCCGTCCGCGACGGTGGTCGCGATCGCGCCGGTAGGCGCCGTGGACTGGACCGCTACGGTGACTGCTGGTCTCGACGGCGAAGCCCCCGGGGCCGGCAGGCGGCACCGATTCCCGGAGAACTCCCCAACTCCCCGTCGCGGCACGTGCGGCAGACCTACGATCTCCGTGTGACTGAACCCTCGGCCTACGAGCTCGAAGCGTGGCGTGACATCCAGAATTTCAGGGGCCGTCCGCTGTCCCGGACGATGGGCGAAGCCGGTGAACAACTCGCTGCCGGCGCAGCGAAACTCGGCAAGCGCGCGGCCATGGGGCTGGAGAAGCACCCACGGGCCCGCTCCGCCGTGACACGCGGACAGGAGATCATCGCCAAGGGCGCACAGAAGGCGGGCACCGCCGCGCGCGGGGCCACCGACGCGTTGCCCGGCTGGAGCGGCGCGGCCGTCCAGTCCACCCGGCAGACGGTGGGGCGGCTGTCCCGTGCGGGGCTGACCCCGGCACGGGTGGTGAAGCACCACCAGAAGCGCGGCCACGACGTGACCTCGCTGGCCGACCTTCGCCGACTCGACCTGGAGCAGGTCGATGCGGCCCGGGGGCGCGCGGCCAGTTGGTACTACCCGGCCGCCGCAGCGCTTTCGGGAGCGACGGCCGGGCTGGTGATCTCGGGCGGGGAGCTGGTCGTCGCCGCCTCGGCGGGGGCTGCGGCAGCGCCCTCGGGAGGCATGATCGTGGGCGCCCTCGCGGGCGACGCCGCGATCGTCCTCGGACTGGCCTCCCGGGTGGTCGGCCATGTGTCGCTGTCCTACGGCTACGACCCGGAATCGCCCGCCGAGAAGCTGTTCGTGATGTCCGTGGTCAACGCCGGTACGGCCGGCACGGCCTCCGCGAAGACCGCCGCGATGGCCGACATATCCCGGCTCACCCAGGCACTCGTCCGTGGCAAGACCTGGGATGTCCTGAGCGAGTCCCTGGTCACCCAGGTCTCCGTGCAGTTCTCCAAGGCATTCGGCGTACGGCTCACCAAGAAGGGCCTCGCCAAGGTCGTTCCCGGAGTCGGGATCCTCGTGGGCAGCACCTTCAACTGGTCCATGCTGGAACGGATCGTCGACACGGCCGGCCTGGCCTACCGGCGCCGGTTCCTCATCGAGAAGTACCCGCATCTCGGCGAGCAGGAGGCCACCGGTTCGTTCCTCGACGCAGACGAGGAGGGCGTGGACTCCGCCGAGGAGCCGATCAGCGTCCTCGCCGAACTCGCCAAGGCAGGCGGCCCCGACGTTCCCTGATCCACCGGGTGGTCCCGGTGCGCCGTTCAGTGGGCTTGACCTTCGCGAGGCTGACGCCACGGTCCGGAGTTGGCTTCGACCGACCGTGCAGGGTAGAACGACATGCGGGCTCCCGGTACGGCACCGTCAGAACCGTCAATCTTCCGAGAGGCACGACACGATGAACACCTCTGACAGTCCCACCCCCGGGCCGTCCCCGGTCGACCACCGCGCCGCCGTCGCGGCCGAGACCGCCCGGTTCGTGGCGACTGTCACGGACGTCGACCTGACGACCCCGGTGCCCAACTGCCCCGGCTGGACGCTGGCCGACCTGGTCCGGCATGCCGGTAGCGTGCAGCGCTGGTTCTCGGTCCTGCTGCGCACGCGCATCCAGGAGCCCCCGCGCAGCCGCGACGTCGACCTGCGGCTGCCGGAGCGGGCGGACGGCTGGGCCGCCTGGCTGGCCGACAGCGCGACCGAGGCGGCGGGCGCGTTCGCGGCGACCGACCCTGACACCCCGATGTGGGCGTGGGGCGCCGATCCGCACGCCAGGTTCTGGGCGCGACGGATGCTGTTCGAGACCCTGCTGCACCGGGTCGACGCGGAGCAGGCATTGGGGATCCGGTCCGAAATCGACCGTGCGCTCGCGGTCGACGGCGTCGACGAGTTCCTGGTCAACCTGCCTTCCGCCACCTTCTTTGCCCCCAAGGTGGCCAACCTGCGCGGCAACGGCGAGACCATCCGGTTCCGCTCCACCGACGGGGACGGCGACTGGCTGATCCGGCTGCGGCCCGACGGCTTCGGGCTCGACCCGGCCCGCGAAGGAGCGGACGCCCCTGATGCGGCCGTCCAGGGAACCGCAGCCGATCTGCTGCTGCTCGTCTACGGCCGCCTGCCCCTCGACGCGGCGGTCCTCGAACACACGGGAGACCGGGAGCTGCTGGCGCGCTGGTTCGCCAACTCCGAGTTCTGAGCCCGGTCGAGCACCCGACGCGTCGCGCTGGCCGCACCGGCCGACAGCCCGCGGGCCGGTCTCCACGGGGGCCGGCCCGCACGGCCACAGGCCTCAGCGCACGAGAGTCCGTACGATCGCCGCTCGGCCCCCGACCCGGATCCGGCGCTCCAGGCCGTCATGGTGGACGGCCGCCGTGACGGTCGACGGACGGCCGAGGTGGTCACCCATGTCGACGGTGAGGCGGTCCGCTCCCGATCCGGCCGTGCGCGCAGCCAAGCAGGCCATGCTGTTGGCGTTGGCGATGTCCTCGGGGACGCCGATCGACGGCGCGAACACCTGGCTGCTGTCCGGCCGTGCCGGTCCGGGGGGCGAGTAGGCGTTAGCAGCCCAGCAGGCCGTGGCGGTCACAGGCCGTGCGCAGCAGGGGGAAGTCCGGCGAGCACGGGCCGGGACCGGACGGGCAGCAGAAGCCTCGGCCGCCCTTTCGACGCAACGCAGGCGTCCCCGGCAACCGCCGCCGGGGTCAGTCCGAGGCCCTGTGCGACCGCCTCCAGTTCGGGGCCTCGGACCTCGCGCAGGCTGACCTGGCCCGGGTCGAAGGAGGCTGACAGGCCGTCAGTAGGCAGCAGCTCCAGGACGTGATCGGTTCCCTCGATCCCGACCAAGCGGTCCAGATCCAGCAGGCGTACCCGCTCGCGTTCTTCGACGAGCACCTGCGCCACCGCCCGGGGCACCTGCTCGACGGGCCGTCCCCGGCCTTTCCCGCAGTCACGTTCCTGCGGTGAAGCCCCCTCGCCCCGCCCTTCGGCCAGGGCGAGGGGCCGGACTCAGCCGCTGGTGGTGCGCCTCCGGCGGAAGGCGAAGGCGCCACCCGCGAGCGCCAGGACCGCGCTCGAACCACCGACGAGCACGGGTGTCGAGAGCGAGGCGGCCTCCGCGCTCGTGGCGACGCCGTAGCCGCTGGACATGCCTGCGGTGTCGTACTCCGAACCGGGCAGCTTGTCGGCATAGCGGGCCTTGACCAGCCTCTGATAGCCACTCAGCGAAACCGACGACTGACCGTTCAGACCCTGCCGTGCCTGGTCGTTGAGCGGTTCGACGGTGGTGAGCTTCAGCTGGTACCAACCGCGGATCTGCGGCTCGGTGAATACCAGGGTGCCCACCGTGGCCTTGCCCGCGTACGTGGCGTCGCTGTCGCCGTCGCGCAGGGCCGCCAGGTGCCAGCCGCCACCCTCGGTGGAAGCGAGCATGACGGTGACGTTCCGCCCGTTGACCGGAACGTCCAGTGCGGCGACCAGATAGCTCAGCTTGACCGCCTCCGTGGCGGTCGGCAGCGACGTCCCCGCGACGAAACCGGGGGCGACCTCGTTCAGGGCCAGCGGGTCCTTCACGGTGAACGCCGGCATTCCCTCGCAGGGGTCGGCCTTGTCGGGGATCGCCTGCGGCGCCCCGGCTCCGTCGCCCTGGGGTACCGGAACGCCGAGGAAGCGGCAGACGGCGTTGCGGACGTCGGCCGACCTCACCAGGTCGAGGGCGGCCCGGTAGTCAGGAATGTCCGCCGGGAGCGGGTCCGTGGGCTCCAGCGCCTGGGCCGGACCGGCGACGGACAGGAGTGCGGACGCGCCCAGTACCAGGACGGTGGTCAGGCGGGAGCGGCGGGAGGCCACTCGCGGGCTGGTCGTTCGTGTTCCGTGCATGCCGCCTGCCTTAACGGGAGATGCCGATCCGGGAGTGAGTCCACTTGAACGAGCTGTTGCTGACGTAGTCGTTGTAGTTCCACCACGTGTAGGTGGCGGTGTCCGGCCACGGGTCGGCGACGGCGATGGTGCTGTTCGACGTGTCGAAGCCGTAGACGACGTTCATGTGGCCACCCCCGGACGTCCACCCGATGCGGGCGGCGACCGGCCGGGCTGCCTTGACGTCGGTGTAGACCTGGTTGAACGTGGCCGCGCTGCTCAGGCCGGAGCCGGGATGGGTCATCCCGAGGCTGTTCCACCCCCTGGCCATGTCGTCGAGCGTGGCGGGCTGGTTGTTGCAGCCGTAGTAGGGATGGGCCCGGTCGCAGAAGTCCGTCTGCGTGCTGCCGTAGCCCTGGAACTTGGCGATCGTCAGTCCGGAGGCGGCCCAACACCACTGGGACTTCTCCTGCTTGTACATGGCGATGTTGTCCTGCCCCGCCTCGGCGTGGGCCGAGCTGCCACTGGCGGCGACCAGCGCCGAAACCGCCAGTGCGACGGCCGCCGCCGTGGCCGCGAACGTGGATCTGCCCATCTTCCTGCCTTCCCGCGAAAGTGCGATGCGTGCCGGGGGATCTGGCAGAGCAATGACAGCACGAATTGGCAGGACCAAGACAGTAAGTGCAGAAACCATCAATCCAAGGGATGAATCGTCATATTTGCAGCGGCCCAGCGGCACCTGCCATACGGAAGGGCGCCAGATATGGCAGTCGGCTGACCATACGGAAATGAGGGTGCCCGCCCGGGACATCGCGGCCCGACACTGTGCCGTTGTGGATCAGGGCCGACCGACCCTTTCGGCGAGCGGCGGCGTGGGCATCGTCGGCCCGTCCAGCGCGACGAAGGCTCATGGTGGCATACGTCAGCTGGGGGTCAGCCGGATATCAGGAGGACCGGGCACTGTTGTCCATGTAAACGGCACGGGAAACCGAGCCGCAAACGTTGGGAGAGGTGCCCGGAGCGGCTTATCGGGGGCCGGGGCTCTGGCTCTGGTCGGGTTCAGACCCACGCAGGTTCGAATCCTGCCCTCTCCGCAACAGCAACGGCCGGCCAGGAAGCAGCGGCCCGGAATGCCCGGCATACCCCGGCCGCCGGGCGGGGGGAGCCTGCGGCGGCCGAGTCTGCGCGAGGGTGCGGTCCCGAGCATCCGGGGGGGTCGACGCCCGGAACCGCTACCCGCTCTTTCGTCTGACCGCTCTCCCGCAGAACAAACCTGGCATACCGTCAAAGTTCCCATCCAGTATGGCCGGTAGTACGCGTGAGGGCCTGCCGGGCCGAGCGGGGACAGCGGACAAGGGGATCGGCCGCTCCCCTGAGACGGCGGCCATCTCCAGCAGCAGGTATCACGAACGCGCCGCCCGGGAGCGACCAGGACCAGCGCGTCCGAAAGATCAGCCGACGTCGATGCCCGTGACCACCGGCATACCAACAGCCACCGCACTCTCCTCGAACCCGGCCGCTGCGAAAGCCCGCCGGGCCAGGCCCAACGCCGCTTCCCCGGCGGCGGTGCGGTCTGCGGCTTCGACCTCCAGGCGCAGGACGAACGTTCCCTCCGGCTCGTCGAGGGTCAACACGTCGAGGTCGGGCACCTCCGCGCCGACCTCGTCGGGGTCGGCGCCGTGCACGACGGCCAGCAGAGCGTGGCGCGCCTCCTCCCCCACCGGTCGCTGGACTGTCCCGGGGACTGTGATTACGTAGCTACCCATGCTCTACGTGTCACCCACCCCCGGCATCGCAAACCCGAGGGCGCCATCCTGCGACTGAAGGCGGAACCGGTCGAGCGAGCCCGGGATGAGCTGGGCGGAGAGGGCAGGATTCGAACCTGCGTGGACCCGGAGGCCCTGCTCGGCCGTTACCGGCCAGGCACCCGATCAGCCACTCCGGGCACCTCTCCCAAGCCTCGGGGGCGGTGCGCTGCCCCTTCGGCGTGACACCACTGTGCCCGCAAACGCTGACGGCGGCCTGACCTACGGCTGACGGGGCGCTGATGGGCCGGTGGGCGGCCGCGCCCTGCCTGCCGGGAGGCAGGGCGTCGCCGCGAACCGGCACGCCGTCGCCCCCCATCCGAGCCCGGGTGCTGCGGGGCCGCGACCTCAGGGCGGTGGCTGCCGCCTGGTAAAGGTGGCGCGTATTCGCCTGTCCATGTCATCGCCCGTTGACAGTCATCACACGATCCCCGCAGGATTCACCCGTCCTGCACAGCCCTGGGCCGTCGTTCCGCTCGCCCGATCCGCGGATCTCCGTGCCCGACCGCTTTCGAAAGGACCACCTCGATGCGCCGCACCGCCGCACTGCTGATGACCGTCCTCCTGGCCTCCGCCGGTGTCCTGGTCGCCCCGTCCGCCGCGCACGCCGAGTCCACGTGGATCCCCGGCCCGAACGGCGGCTGGTGTACGGCCTACCCCTCCGGCCCGTTCGGGGTCGGCGTCTGCTCCGGCATCGAACCGAGGCGTGCCTGGGCCGTGCACGCCACCTGCGAGTCCGGTATCAGTGTCACCAGCGGGCTGCGCCTCGGCGACGGCACCGCCACGGCCAACTGCGGCAGCAGCCCGGTTCGGTACACCTCCATCGCGATCGGCCCCCTCGTGCCGTAGCGCCGACCCCCTTCCAAAAAACCGTCGGCCCTCGACCATCCGCTCCGGCGCACGTGGTCAGGACGCCGGATCCGCCCCCGCAGCCCGGACGGGAAGCGGCTCCGAGGCGTGGCCCAGGGTCACCAGGGGGCGTGACAGGAGTTCGGAGAAGGCGAGTTCGGCAGCGCCGATCAGGACGGTGTCGTTGCCGAGTTCGCTGACCCGCAGGCGCAGGTCCGCGCGGGAGGCGGCGAGGGCGCTGGTGTTGACGCGGCTGCGGACCTGGGCGGCCGAGCCGAGGAAGACGTCGCGCAGGGTGCCGCCGAAGATGATCAGGTCCGGGTTGAAGAGGTTGACGAGATTGGCGACGCCGATGCCGAGCCAGTCCCCGACCCGCTGCAGGGCCGCGCGGGCGGTGACGTCACCCCGGTCGGCGGCGGTGACCACCGCCCGTACCGCGTCGGTGCCGGTGAGGTGGCTGTCACGGCCCGCGGCTTCGAGCAGGGCGCGCTCGCCCGCCTCGGCTTCCAGGCAGCCCCGGGCCCCGCAGCCGCACGGCCGGCCATGGTGGGGGTTGACGGTGGTGTGGCCGATCTCGCCGGCGTAGCCGTGGTGGCCGCGCAGCAGTTCGCCGTCGATGACGATGCCCGCGCCGATGCCGATCTCGCCGTGCAGGTAGATGAGGTTCTGGCTGCCGCGGCCGGCGCCGCGCCGGTGTTCGGCGAGGGCACCGAGGTTGGCCTCGTTGGCGACCAGGACGGGCGTGCGCGGGTCGAGCCGCCGGGTGAGTTCCGCGGAGAAGTCGACGTCCTTCCAGCCCATGTTGGGGGTGAGGCTCACCCGTCCGTCCGTCTGGCGGATGATGCCCCGCACCGCCACGGCGGCCCCGACGCAGGAACTTCCCGAAGGGGCTGCGGCCAGCATCTGCCGGGCGTAGCCGGCCAGGATGTCGGCCACCTCCGCGGGGTCCTGGGGGCGCGTCGGGGGCCAGGCGCATTCGCGACGGTCCAGGAACACTCCCCCGAGCCCGATCAGGGCGACGGTGAGGCGTTCGACCCCGACGTCCAGGGCCAGGACGTGGGCGCGGGTGGGCCGGGGCCGGACCACGAGGGAGGGACGGCCGGCGCGGCCGGTCATGGTGGGAAGTTCCTCGTGGACCAGGCCGGCCGAGGTGAGGTCGCTGACCAGCGCCAGGATGGTGCTGCGGTTGAGCCCCATCCGGGCGGCCAGGTCGGCGCGTGAGGTGGGCCCGCCCAGGTGGACGTGGCGTAGCAGGACGCCCAGGTTGTGCTGGCGGATCTCTTCCTGGGAGGGACCAGCCTTCATCGGGGCGCGAACCTCATCGTTGGACGGAGCGGCGGCGGGAGAGGGCGTCCACGCCGGCGGCGACCAGCAGTACCGAGCCCGTGACAGCGTACTTGACCCCGGAGCTGTACCCCATGAGGCCCATGCCGTTCTGGATCACGGCCACGACCAGTCCGCCGAGCACGGCGTCCACGACCCGGCCGCGGCCGCCGAACAGGCTGGTGCCGCCGATGACGGCGCTGCCGACGGCCAGCAGCAGGACGTTGCTGCCGCCGGTGTTGGGGTCGACCGAGTTACCGCGCGAGGCGGCGATGATGCCGCCGACGGCCGCCAGGCAGGAGCAGATCACGAAGGCGCTGATCCGGATGAGGGGGACGTTGATTCCGGCCCGGCGGGCTGCTTCCGCACTGCCGCCGACCGCGTAGATGTGCAGACCGTAGCGGGTGCGCTGGAGGATGAACGTACCCGCCAGGACGAGGGCGGCGATAAGCGGGACGACCAGGGGCACGCCCTTGAGGGAGGCGACCACGACGTTGCGGCTACGTTCCTCGTTGAGGAAGAACACCGCCGCGCCGCCGACGATCGCGATGGTGGCGGTGCGGGCGGCCAGCAGGGCGGCTGGAGTGCCGGGCAGGCCCCGGTTGCGCCGGGTACGGCTGCGCCGCAGTTGCAGCGCGGTGGAGGTGGCGACGCAGCCGGCCAGCAGGATCCAGCCGAGGGCGGGGCTCAGGTTGTCGTTGGCGATGGCCAGGACGGTGGGGTCGTGGAGGGAGATGTTGGTCCCCTCCTTGAGCAGGATGAGCACGATGCCCTGGAAGCCGAGGAACGCGGCCAGCGTCACAACGAAGGAGGGGATGCCGACCTTGGCGACCAGCGTGCCGAGCAGCAGGCCGATGGCTGCGCCGGTGAGCACGGCGGCGGCCACCGCCGCGTACCAGGGCCAGCCGTGGTTGGTCAGCAGGATTGCCAGGACCGCGGCGCAGACGCCGCTGGCGTACCCGGCGGAGAGGTCGATCTCGCCGAGCAGCAGGACGAAGACCAGGCCCATGGCGATGGCGATGCTGCCGGCGCTCTGGGTGAGGAGGTTGGCGAAGTTCAGGTTGGAGAGGAAGACAGGGCGCAGCACGGCGAAGAAGACGCCGAGCACGACCAGGCCGCCGAGGGCGGGCAGGGCACCGAGTTCGCCGGCCCGCAGCTGGGCGACGTAGGTGCGGGTGAGGTCGCCGAGGGTGGGCGCGGGCGGCGCATCCGCGGCCGGCTGGTCGGTCCGGTGGGAGGCGGCGGGGGCGGGCGCGTTCACAGGGCGGCTCCCTTGGAGTTCGGGTCGAGGCCCAGGTCACCGCTGCGGCCGGAGGTGATCAGTTCGACGACCTGGGCGTGGGTCACGTCGCAGGTCCTGACCTGCGCAGCCATGCGGCCCAGGTGGAGGGCGGCTATCTGGTCGGAGACGGCGAAGACGTCGTTCATGTTGTGGGAGATGAGGATGACGGCCAGGCCGTTGTCGGCCAGGCGTCGTACCAGTTCCAGGACCTGGGCGGTCTGGGCGACGCCGAGGGCGGCGGTGGGCTCGTCGAGGATGACGAGCCTGCTGTTCCACAGGACGGCCTTGGCGATGGCCACCGTCTGGCGCTGGCCGCCGGAGAGGCTGGCGACCTTCTGGCGCAGCGAGGTGACCGTGCGCACGGACAGTGCCTTGAGGGTGGCGGCAGCCTTCTCCTCCATCGTGGCCTCGTCCAGGACGAGGCCGCGGCGCAGCTCGCGCCCCAGGAACATGTTCTGGACGATGTCGAGGTTGTCGCACAGCGCGAGGTCCTGGTAGACGATCTCCACTCCGAGCGCGGCGGCGTCGCGCGGGCTGTGCACCTGCACGGGTCGGTCCTCGAACAGGTACTCGCCGCCGTCGGCGGTGTGGATCCCGCCGATGCACTTGACGAGGGTCGACTTGCCGGCGCCGTTGTCACCGACGAGCGCGGTCACCTCTCCCGCGTGGGCGGTCAGCGCGACGTCGTGCAGGACCTGGACGGGACCGAAGCTCTTGTCGATCCCGCGCAGGCGCAGGACCGGTGGCTGTGTCATGGGGGTTGGCTCCTGGAAGGGGTAGGGAGTACACGGCCCGGCACGGTCCGGCGGATGCGCGGGGCCGGTGCGGCCTGACGTCGGCTCAGTTGATGCCGACCGCCGTGCACAGGGCCGCGTAGGTGCCGGTGCACAGCTCGCTCTTGGCGACGTAGCCGTCGGTGACGACGTCGCGGACGCTGTCCTTGAAGATGGCCACCGGGGTCAGCAGGACGGCGGGGACCTCACGGTTGCCGACCGGGTCGTGGACGGTGCTGGTGCCCTTGCCCTTGGTCCCGTGGGCGAGGTCGATGGCGAGCGCGGCGGCCGCGTCGGCCTCCTTCTTCACCGCCTTGTAGACGGTCATGCACTGGTCTCCGGCGAGGATGTTCTGCAGGCCCTGGACGGTGGCGTCCTGGCCGGTGACGGGGACCTGACCGTTGCGGTGGTTCTTGCGCAGGACGGCGATGGCCGAGTTGGCGAGGCCGTCGTTGGCGGCCAGCACGCCGGCGATGTTCGGCGCACTGGTGAACATCTGCTCGAAGATGGTCCCGGCCTGGGCGTTGTCCCAGTCGGGAACGGACTGGTTCGGGCCCTTGGCGTACTCGCCGGAGGCGTACTTGGGATCCAGGACGCTGTTGTAGCCGCCGGCGAAGAGGGTGGCGTTGTTGTCGGTGGGCGAGCCGTTGAGTTCGGCGACGACGGGGTTCTTGGCCCCCAGGTCGCCCAGGCACTTCGACAGGCCCTGGCCCTGCAGCTTGCCGACCTCGGTGTTGTCGAAGCTGACGTAGTACTGGGCGGAGCCGCCCAGGGTGAGCCGGTCGTAGTCGATGGTGGCCACGCCCTGCGCCTTGGCCTTGTCCAGGACGGCCTTCCCGGTGCCGCTGTCGAGGTTGACGGTGATCAGCACGTCCACACCGCTGGTGATCATCTGGTCGGCGATCGTCTGGAACGCCTGCTTGTCGCCCTCGGCGTTCTGGATGTCGTAGTCCACCCCGGCCGCCTTGAACGCCGCGGTGAGGTAGGTCCGGTCCGCGGTCTCCCAGCGGACGGAGGACTTGCTGTCGGGGAGGATCACGCCGACCTTCGCCTTCTTGCCGCTGGCCGCCCCGCCGTTGGAGGAGCTGGAACTGGAGCTCGCGCAGGCGGTCACCGCGGTCAGCAGGAGCACGGCAACGGAGGTGGCGGCGAGGAGTCTCTTGGACATGGGGGCAGGTCCTTTCGGGGCACGGCCGAGCCGGTGCCGGAGGCACAGGGGTGCCGAGGGGTGACGGACGGAGGCGGGGAGACAGGGCACCGGTGCGATGGTCACCGTGCGGGAAAGCACTGCGGATTGAATGTTGTGAGCGGGAACATACGCGCTGTGGAACGACCCCGCCAGACCCAGGGCAGACACCGCGTCGTAACGATCGGATCACCGCACGCCCGGCTGACCCCCAGCGGCGCCGACGCCCTCGGCGGGCAGCGGTCCGGCAACTGCCGGGTCAGGGTTGAACACTTCGGCACACGCACCCTCGCGCGACGGGTGCAGCGACCGGCCCCGCACCGCTCGTTGACGGCTGGTCTACTCACCGAGTGGGACGAGGCCTTGCGGGCCGACGGTCAGAACCCCTGCCGCTGACAGCCATTGGAGCCTCCTGCCCAGCGAGGGTGCGATAGCTTGCCAGACATGACTGATCTTGGACTCGCCGCCTGGCCACCTGCCCCGATACGGACCGAGCGGCTCGTTCTCCGTGCATCCGAAGCCCGGGACCGCGCGGCAGCCATCGAACTGAACGCCTCGCCGGAGGTGAACGCTTACCTCGGTGGCCCTCAGCCGCGCGCCGAGCTCGAACGCACGATGCCGGAGGTGCCCGGACAGCGCCCCGGCTGGTTCGTGGTCGAGCTCGACGGAGCAATGATCGGTACGGTCCAGCTCAAACCCCACGCCCCGGACAACCACCGTCAGGAGGCCGGGGAGACGGAGCTCGGCTACCTGTTCCTACCGCAGGCATGGGGCCACGGGTACGCCACCGAGGCGTGCACGGCGGCGCTCGACCGGTTCGCCGGCGCGGTGCCCGGTGAGCCGGTGGTGCTCTACACCCAGACCGCCAACTCGAGCTCGATGCGCCTCGCGGCGAAGCTGGGCTTCACCGAGGCGGAGCGCTTCGAGGCCTGGGGCGCCGAGCAGTGGTTCGGCGTGCGGTCATCGGCCACCCGGTTCGACTGAACCTGTGCTCGACAGCGCAGATCCAACTGAGGACCGCGCCGAACCACAAGCGTGGCTGAGCGCAGTCGGTACGCGCGTGACAACCCTGACAGCCGCTCACCCCACGTATAGTGCAGGCGTTTTGGGGAACTGATGACCACGCCGCCGAGGAGGCCGTTGCATGGAGCCCGTCACGCTGATCACTGGTGGATCGACCGGGATCGGTGCCGCCACCGCCCGTACCCTCCTCAAGCAGGGGCACCGTGTGGCGGTCACCGGACGTGACGCGGGCAAGCTGGCCGCCTTCGCCGCTTCGGCCGGAGGGGGTGAGCGGCTGCTGACGATCACTGGCGACGCCGCCGAGGCGGAGGACGTCGCCGCCGCCGTGCGCCGGGTGGTTCAGGCATGGGGTCGGCTGGACAACGTCATTGCCAACGCCGGTTTCTCGCTGCCCGGCAACCTGGAGAGCCACTCTCCCGAGGACATGCGCGCCATGGTCCTCACCAACGTTCTGGGCCCGGCCCTCCTGGTGCGCGAGACCCTGCCGCAGTTGAGGGCGTCCAAGGGCCGGATCGTGTTCATCGGTTCCGTCGCCGGGGTGCGCAACACGCCCGGCAACCTGTACTCGGTCACCAAGTGGGCCGCGCACGCGCTGGCCGAGAACACCCGGCTGCTGGTCGGCAGGGACGGAGTCGGCGTCACCGTCGTCGCCCCCGGAGTGGTGGACACCGCCTTCTGGGCCGAGCGCGGCGGCACCCCCGGCGACGCGATGACCCCCGAGCAGATCGCCGACACGATCGCCTTCGCCCTCAACCAGCCTCCGGGCGTGGACATCAACCAGATCACCATGCGGCCGACCGGACAGCTCGGCTGAAGCCCTGGCTCAACAGTGCTGTTCAGCAACGGAGTTGATGGGGCGTCACTATACTCGCGGGCGGTGGACGGCATGCCGTCGTGATGTGCCGCCATTCGAGGCGAGGGATCCCCATGACCACAAGCACCGGGCGTCCGGTGGCCGACGTCGAATCCGCCAACATCGCGCGGATCTACGACTACTACCTGGGTGGGCTCTACAACTTCGATGTGGACCGGCAGAAGGCCGAGCGGATCAGGTCGATACTGCCCAGCGTCGAGCTGCTCGCCCGCGCGAACCGGGACTGGCTGCGACGTACGGTGCGGTACCTGCTCACGCAGGGGGTGGACCAGTTCGTCGACCTCGCGTCCGGGCTGCCCACCATGGGTAACGTGCACGAGGTGGCGCACGCCCGGAACCCGAAGGCCCGGGTGGTGTACGTGGACCACGAGCCCTCGGCCGTGCTGCACGGCGAGGAGATCCTCGCGGACGAGCCGCTGGTGGCGATGGTCGAGGCGGACGGCCGGTTCCCGGAGCGGATCTGGGAGCACCCCAGGGTCCGCGAGCTGATCGACCTCAGCCGGCCGGTAGGCATTCTGATGGGCGGCCTGCTGGTGTTCGTCGACGACAAGGACGACCCGGCCGAGCTGGTGGCCCGCTACCGGGACACCTGCGCGCCCGGCAGCTTCCTGGCGATCTCGCACCTGTCCGACGACCTGGCCGACCCTGAGACGCGGGCCCAGGTCGGTCGGATGACCGACGCCTACCTCGCCGGCGTGGGCCAGCAGCTCCACGTCCGTCCGCGAGACGTGATCGCGTCCTGGTTCGAGGGGATGGAACTCGTCGAGCCGGGGCTGACCCTGATGGCGGACTGGCGGCCCACCCCGGGCCACGCGGTGGACGCTCAGACCCCGTCGAAGGTACTCGGCTACGGCGCGACTGCCCGCACCCTCTGACCCCGGCGGGCCCGGAGCCCCGACCCGCCAGGGGCCACGGGGACACCCGCCCCGCCCGGGCGCGGCGGGTGTCGCTCCACCCATCTGCGTACAGCGCTGTGCTTTGCGCTCACTCCGCCGGCGATCAGTGCCGCCAATGGCCGAGGTGCCACCTCACTCCTGCACCAAAAGCTATTGACCATAGCCAAGGAAGCTAAGTAGCGTAGGTATCGCACCATCCAGCCACCGAATCTGGCCAACCCCCGTCCGCCGCAACGGAAGTGACGTCATGGAACTTGCCCCGCACCTGCACCGGCTCGGAACCGACATCGTGGCCTGCTACCTCTTCGACTCCCCCGAAGGCATCACCCTGATCGATGCCGGACTCCCCGGCCACTGGAGTGACCTCCAGCAGGAGCTGGACGCCCTCGGCAAGACCCCGGCCGACATCCGTGGCCTGATCCTCACGCACGGCGACAGCGACCACATCGGCTTCGCGGAACGTCTTCGCCGCGATCACGGCGTCCCGGTGTACGTGCACAGTGCCGACGCGCACCGCGCACGAACCGGCGAGAAGCCCAAGGCTCCGGCGGGACCGATGCGGCCGGCCCCCGCCCTGGGCTTCTTCTGGTACGGGCTGCGCAAGAACGGCCTCCGAACCGAATACCTCAAGGAGGTCACCGAGATCTCCGACGGCGACGTCCTCGCCCTGCCCGGCAGCCCGGTCATCATCGCCATGCCGGGCCACTCACCCGGCAGCGTCGCCGTCCACCTGCCCTCCGTGGACGCGGTCTGCGTCGGCGATGCGCTGACCACCCGTCACGTACTCACCGGCCGTACCGGTCCCCAGCCCGCGCCCTTCACGGACCACCCCGCCCAAGCCCTCGCGTCACTCGACCGCCTCACCCACCTGACGACCTCCTGGATCCTGCCGGGCCACGGCGCCCCCTGGCACGGCACCCCCACCGACCTCACCGCCACGATCCGCACCGCAGCCCACTGATCCCCCTACACGGACGGAGCAACGCAGCGCCCCGGCAGCACACCGGGCCTGCCCCCAGGGGATGGCGACAGCGCGTTCCTCGGCCTCTTCGGCGCGCCTCCGAGAGGAAGATCATGGCCGGAGCACGCCGACTGCCCGGCTTCGGGCACTGCCTCTGCGAGGCCGTCAGGGATACCGGGCAGGCGGCGGCAACGGGCAAGGCAGACAAGCCCGATCAGCCGAAGTGAACCTTCACTGCGAAGGTCTGCCGACCCCCTCCCGGCGACCGGGCCGGATGGGCACATGCCCAACCTGCCGGAGTCGGCCAGGGCCACCTCGCCCAGCAACTATTCACCTCACCAGGCATCAGCCACAGGCGCCTGGGGGTGCCGTCCCACTCCTCCCCCCTGTCACGCTGGCGCCCTCGACGAAGCCCGCTGCCTCCACCTCGCCATGCCCGGGATCAGCAAGGGGCTGAGGCTTCGTCACACTGCTCCGCACGTTCGGCCGCCGCCTTGACACCAGCAGTCCGCAAGCGGTGAACGAGAAGAGTCATCTCCGGCATCGTCCCTGCGAACACGCCGGCCCTGATCTGCTGAAGTGCCGCCTTCGCCTCTGCCAGTTCTCCGCCGAGCTCGGCGCGAAGAACCTTCATCACGACGGCCGGGCCGGCGAGAGGATCACTCAGTACGAGCCGCGCCTCACCGTGCTCCGCCAGAAGACGCCGACGCAGGTCGTCAGGTATCCGGCTTCCTCCTGGACCACACTCGTACGACGCGTCGTCACAGACTGGGCAGTGGTAGCCGATGTCCCATTCGAGCCTCTGCCCGACCAACGCCTGAACGCCGACGCACTCCGTCTCCGAGCCACAGCCCGAGCACTGCGAGGGGTACCTGACGGACTCGATCACCGCGACTTGCCCCATCCCCTGGCACAACCTTGACCACGCCAGAATCCAGGGCCCTGGGTCGAATGACAAGATCAGGCCGCTCCCCCAGCGCCAGGGGCGGGTGACATGACGTCAGTCCCACGCCGTTGCAGTCACCGCCCGCTCGGCCGCTCAGACATGGGATGTTTACGGGGTGCCGAGCATATGTTCACACCGGAACAGGCGCAGCAACGCAGGCCCGACCGGGACACCTCGCGCGCGCCATCGACGGAGAATCCACCCCGTCGATCCTTGGCCCTCAAGGAGCCTGACCGACCATGAGCCAGCATCAGACATTCCATGTCTGCCCGCGCCGCAGTTCATGACAGACCGTCACGAAAATAGGCAAACCACTCCACCAGCAGCCCATTCCGGTCGCCGCTCACCCGTTGACATCCCATGGCTACATGGCGGACCTTCATTCGTAACAAGCGGCGCCCATCGCCCGCCGGGCCACTTGCTCGAACCCCAGCACTCCCCCATTCCCCCTCGAGCGCAAGGGACGTGTCCATGACAAGCTCGTTCAGCAGGCGCAACTTTCTGGCCGGCGCCACCCTGGTGGCCGCGGCGGCCATGGCCAGAGGCGCACTCGGTGCCGGGATCGCCCAGGCGGCGCCGAGCACGTACACGCCTGACTGGAGCTCGGTGGACCAGCACCCGGCGGCGCCGGAGTGGTTCCAGGACGCGAAGTTCGGGATCTACTTCCACTGGGGCGTCTTCAGCGTGCCCGCGTACGGCAACGAGTGGTACCCGCGCAACATGTACCAGGCCGGGAACTCCGCCAACCAGCACCACATCGCGGTCTACGGCCAGCCGTCCGCCTGGCCGTACCACAACTTCATCAACGGAGCCCGGGACCTGGCGGGCAACCCGGTGAAGTTCGCGCCGAAGCTGAAGTCCGCGGGTGGAAACTTCGACCCCGACGAATGGGCGCAGCTGTTCGTGGATGCCGGTGCCAGGTTCGCCGGGCCGGTTGCCGAGCACCACGACGGTTTCTCCATGTGGGGCAGTCAGGTCAACGAGTGGAACTCGGTGAACAAGGGACCGGGGCTCGACCTGCTGCAGCTCTTCTCCACGGCGATCCGCGCCAAGGGTCTGAAGCTGCTGGTGGCCATGCACCACGCCTACAACTTCAACGGGTTCTACGAGTTCGTCCCCGCCCAGACGGATCCCAGCCTCAAGAAGCTCTACGGGCAGTTGGGCTCGGCCGCGCAGAACCAGCTCTGGTACGACAAGCTCAAGGAGGTCATCGACCGCGCCCAACCGGACATCCTCTGGCAGGACTTCGACCTGAGCGCCGTCGACGAGACGCAGCGCCTGAAGTTCCTGGCGTACTACTACAACCAGGCCAACGGCTGGGGCCGCGAGGTGGTCGCCACCTACAAGGACGGCCTGAACGGCAAGGGCGAGGTCTTCGACTACGAGCGCGGCGGCCCGGCCGACGTCACCTCCCCGTACTGGCTGACCGACGACAGCATCTCCAGCTCCAGCTGGTGCTGGACCCAGGGCATCGGCTACTACAGCACCCAGCAGATGCTGCACTCGTTCATCGACCGGGTCAGCAAGAACGGCAACATGCTGCTGAACATCGCGCCGATGGCCGACGGCACCATCCCCCAGGCGCAGAAGGACGTCCTGCTCGCCATCGGGGACCACCTGAAGCGCTTCGGCGAGTCGCTGTACTCGACCCGCGCCTGGACGGCGTACGGCGAGGGTCCGACGAAGATGGGCGGCGGCGCGTTCACCACGCCCCACGCCGGTACGCCGCAGGACATCCGCTTCACCCGAAACAAGGCCGGCACCGTTCTGTACGCCACCGTCCTTGGCTGGCCCGGTAGTTCGCTGACCGTCAAGACGCTCGGCTCGGACCGGATCGGTCTCTCCTCGCTTTCGTCGGTGAAGCTCCTGGGGACCACCGCCGGCACCTACATCGACCTGCCCACGCCCACCCAGAGCGCGTCCGGCCTCACGATCGCCCTGCCCTCCTCGGCTCCGTACGGTGCCAACGCCTACGTGCTCAAGTTCGCCTTCTCCGGCACCATCCCGGGCCTGCGACCCGCCGCCGGTGCCATCGGCTTCGCGGACGTCGGCTACAGCGGCGCCTACGCCACGCTCGCGCTCGGCGACTACACCGCAACGGATTTGACCGCAGCCGGAGTTGGCACGCGTACTCTCTCCTCCCTGCGGCCTGCTCCCGGCTACCAGGTGGTCGGGTACTCCGGGGACAACTTCACCGGCACCTCCTGGACCTTCACCGCCGACAATCCGGACCTCAGGGTCACCGGCAACAACGACCAGATCACCTCGCTGCGGGTCCAGTTCAACCCGGCCACGTACTTCCGGATCACCAACGCCACCAACGGCCTCGCCCTGGACAGCGGCGGCAACGTCGCCTCCGGCTCGGACCTCAAGCAGTGGACCTGGGACGGCAGTTCGAACCTCCAGTGGCATGCGGAGCCGGTCGGAGGCGGCTACTACCGACTGGTCAACCGCACGAACGGCATGGTCGCGGACGGCTGGGGCGCCACCGCCAACGGCTCCACCGCCCGGCAGGCCGCCTGGAACGGCGGCACCAACCAGCAGTGGGCCATCACCCACCGGGGCGGCGACCACTACTCGGTCGCCAACCGCACCACCGGTCTGGTCCTCGACGGCGGCGGCAACGTCACATCGGGCTCCGTCACCAAGCAGTGGACCTACAACAGCAGTTCCAACCTGCTGTGGAGCTTCACCGCGGTGTAGCCGGGCGAGCACTGTCGCACTCGGAAGAAGGAAGACGAGGGGAGAGGGACGGCATGCGACCGACACTCAGCGCGTGGTGGTGGCGACGCGGGAGACGTACGGGTGTGCTCACCGCGGTGACCGCCATCCTGGCGGCCCTGCTGACCGGGTTGGGGGCCGCCGGGACGGCACGGGCGGCCACCGTGGACACCGGTGCCTGGTACGTGCTGGTCAACCGGGGCAGCGGCAAGGCACTCGACGTGGCCGGAGCGAGCACGGCCGACGGGGCGGCCCTCTCGCAGTGGACCCGCCATGACGGCGCCAACCAGCGGTTCCAGTTCGTCGACTCGGGTGGCGGCTACTACCGGCTGAAGGCGCAGCACTCGGGCAAGGTGCTGGACGTCTACGGCTACTCCACCGTGGACCACGCGGACCTCGTGCAGTGGAGCGACGCGGGCAGCGCCAACCAGCAGTTCCGGCTGGCGGATTCGGCGGACGGCTACGTCCGGCTGATCAACCGCAACAGCGGCAAGGCCGTCGAGGTCGACAACGGCTCCACTGCGGACGGTGCCAAGGTGGTCCAGTTCACCGACTGGGGCGGGGCCAATCAGCAGTGGCGACTGGTCCGCGTGTCAGGCGTGTTGGCGCAGGTGCACACCGCCGGTCGGGTCAAGGACGCCGGAAGCACGGTGCAGTACAGCTGGCCCGGCGTGTACTTCGAGGGCCGGGTCAGCGGCACCGGCGTGGGGATCGTGCTCGACGACTCGGCCGCCGACTACGACGTCCAGATCGACGGGGCCACCGTCGTCACGCTCGTCACGCCCGGCAACACCACGCACTGGATCAACGGCCTGTCGAACAGCACGCACACCGTCCGGCTCGTCAAGCGCAACGACACCCCCTGGGACACCAGTACGTTCGGCGGCTTCGTCGCCGCGTCCGGCGGTGCCGTACTGGGCAAGCCGGCCGCCCGGAGCCGTCAGATCGAGTTTATCGGCGACTCCCTCACGGCGGGCTACGGCAACCTCTCGACCTCCCGCGCCTGCACCGGGGATCAGCTCAGGCACAGCACCAACGCCGACGTGAGCTACGGCGCCCTCACCGCACGGCAGTTCAACGCCGACTATCAGATCAACGGCTACTCCGGCCTCGGCATGGTGCGCAACTTCAACGGAGGCTCACCGGACGTCACCTACCGGAGCTTCTACGACCGCGCCCTGCTGAACGTGTCCGGCGACGTCTGGCAGAACTCCGGCACCTGGCATCCTCAGGTCGTGGTGGTCAACCTCGGTACCAACGACTTCTCGACCGCCGTCAACCCTGGTGAGCCGTGGACCGCCGACAGCCTCGCTGCCGCCTACCGCAACGCCTACGGCGACTTCCTCCAGAAGCTGCGCACGCGGTACGGGACCGGGACGACCATCGTGGCGGTCGCCGCCGGCCAGTACGCCGACCACGTCCAGCAGGTGGTCAAGGCACGCAACGACGCCGGCGACGGCGGGGTCCGCGCCTGGGCGCTCGACAGCTCCGGCCTGGACTTCCTCGGCTGCGACTGGCACTACTCGGCCCACGACGACCGGCTCATCGCCGACCGGCTCACCTCGTTCATCTCCGGTCTGCCGACCGGCTGGTGACGGCACCTGTCAACAGAGTGCCGTTCTGACGGCGCGTCAGTCAGCGCCCCGACTCACGGAAGAGAAGGCCTGCATGAAGAAGTCCTGGGTACTCCCCCTGATCTCGCTCGTCGCCGCCACGCTCGGAACGGCGGTGACCGGCGCGACCTCGGCCTCCGCCGCCGCCAACACGCCGCTGCGGGTCATGCCGCTGGGCGACTCGATCACCTGGGGCGTCGGCAGCAGCACGGGCAACGGCTACCGGGCTCCGTTGTGGGACAGGCTCACGGCGGACGGCCACCCGCTGGACTTCGTCGGCACCGGGCGGGGCGGTTCGATGTCGGATCCCGACAACGAGGGCCACTCCGGCTACCGCATCGACCAGATCGCCGCACTCGCCGACGCTCCGCTGACCCGCTACCGGCCCAACGTCGTGACGCTGGAGATCGGCACCAACGACCTCAACGGGAACTACCAGCCCTCCACGGCCTCCACCCGGCTGAGGTCGCTGGTCAACCAGATCACCGCCGACGTCCCCGACGCGACGGTCCTGGTGGCCTCCCTCGTCGTCTCCACCAGCGGCACGGAGGAGCAGTACCGGGCGGCGTACAACCAGGCCATCCCCCAGATCGTGAGCGACGCCCAGGCGGCGGGCAAGCACGTGGCGTACGTGGACATGAGCAGCCTGACGACGGCCGACCTGGCCGACGCCCTGCATCCCAACGACGCGGGGTACCAGAAGATGGCCGACGCCTTCCGTCGCGGCATCCAGGCGGCGGACAGCGCCGGGTGGCTGAAGAACCCGGCCCCGGCCGCCGCACGCGTGCAGTCCGGCATCGCCGGCAAGTGCCTGGACGTCAGCGGCGCCGGCACGGCCGACGGCACCGCAGTCCAGACCTGGTCCTGCAGCGGCGGCGTCAACCAGCTCTGGTCCGCCTACACCGACGGCACCCTGCGCTCCCTGGGCAAGTGCCTCGACGCGGCGGGCGCAGGCACGGCCAACGGCACCAAGGTGCAGCTCTGGGCCTGCCACGGCGGCGCCAACCAGGTCTGGCAGCCCTACAACGGCGGCTACCGCAACCCCGTCTCCGGCCGCTGCCTCGACGTCCCCGGCTTCTCCACGGCCGACGGCACACAGCTCCAGCTCTGGGACTGCAACCGCGGCTCCAACCAGACCTGGACCACCCTCACCGCCGGCTGACCCCACTCCCGGGACCTGAGCCCCTCCCCGCCCAGGTCCCGGGAAACGGCGGCGTCAGTCCAACAGCGCCAGCAGCCGTTCCGCCTGCCGCCCGGCCGTGCCCGGCGGGTTCCGGCGACCGGCCGGATCCTCGAGCGCTAGAACGAGAAGCCACAGCAGCGCGAAGAGCCGCCGGCACTCGACCAACCGATGCGCCTCACCTCGGGACAGCTCGAAGAGGTCGAGGAAGTACGGAACGTCCACCTCGCTGTCCACCCACGCCGAGACGTGCTCGACCACGTCCGCCAGCTCATAAGCGCGGTCGCTGCACCCGGAATCCTCGAAGTCGACCAGGCGAACCCGTGTTCCGTCCCACAGAAAGTTGGCGAGGTTCTCATCCGCCTGGCCGAAGACGGGCGAACCGTCCAACCCCTTCCCCGACTCCAGCTCCGACTGCTCCAGCCAACACATCCCGGCGGCAACCGCCCGGGCAACCGTCGGGTCCGCCACCAGGGCCGTCAACTGCTGCCACCGAGCCCGGACACCTTGAACGGCCTGGAGCTGATTCCACAGCCGGTTCGGCAGCCGCGCCGCCACATGCCCGGGGACAGCCCCGTGGAGGATGGTCAGAGCTCCGGCCATGGCTTCCAACTGACCGCGCGAAAGGCGCTGCCCCCGTAGCGGCGCCCCACCCAGGCGGGACATCTCCACCGTCGGGGAATCCGCCGACAGGTCGGCCCGCAGAGGCACGGGAGCCAGGCCCGGGGCGTACCGGTCCAGGAGAGTAAGACCGACCCACTCCCGCCGATGCTCGCCGTCACTATGGGACCGGAAGCGTTTGACCACGCGATCCGCCAGCAGCTCGACCCCGTGAGTGCCCCATCGATCCGTCATGTACGCCCCCCGCTGACAATCCGTCAACGCATGGTGTCACTTGGGCTCGCAGGTGTTCAGGACGGTGCCAAACTCCTGCCGGGTTGCGGTCCAGTCCCCGCCGGGGAGGCCGCTGCCTGGCCACCCGGGCCGACAGCGGACCGCCGGTCCGGGCGGCAGGAGCGCGCGGAGGCCGCCGACGCCGACCACACGCACTCGGCGGGCACACATTCGAGAGAACTGGATCTCGGGCCGCCGCGCCCGCCCCTCCACACCCCCGTCCGCCGGTCCTGGCGCTCCCGCACGCCGGTTGACCAGGCGCTCGGTGCACGACCCTCCGGGCATACCCGTGGTGAACCGACCGCGCGAACCCAGGAGTGTCCGGTGACCGAATCGCCTTTCCCGAGCAGTCCTCCGGCCGGGCAGACCGTCGTGTTCGACGCCCCGTTCTCCGACCGGAGGCAGTGGGCGGCCGGCGTCACGTCCGCCTACCCACCGGGTGGAGCCAACCCCGACGACAACAAGCTGGACCACCTGGTTCCGGGCTACGGGCCGGACGGAGACCGGTTCACGGCCGTCCGCGAGACCTCGCGCCGCTGGAGGACCCCGCTGGTGACCACCGAGAACACCGAGGGCGGCTTCGAACTCCGGCCCGGTGACCTGCTGGAGGCGCAGTGCCTGCTGTCCGCCACACAGGGTGCCTGGCCGGCGATCTGGACCTGGGGCCGCGACCTCTCCCCCGGTCACCCGCAGCCGGGCCACGGCGAGGTGGACGTCCTCGAGTACCACGACGGGCACCCCCGGATGCTCGAACTGACCAACCACGTCCGCCCCGGCGACTCGGCCTACCTGGACGGCCTGGTCACGCCGGGCCAGTGGCTCACCGTCAGCTGCCTGTTCGGCACCGACTCGGTGCGCTGGTCCGTGAACGGCCGCGAGGTGTACGCCGACGGCCGGGGCGTGGGCCCCGCTTGGCGGGCCTGGATCATCGTCAACCTGTCCGTCGCGGCCGGGCAGTGGGGCCACCGGAAGCCCCGGCCCGACGCTCGCCAACTCTCTTGGCGCTGCCGGGAGCTGCGGGTCCACCGCGCCATCTGACGGCCCGGCAGACGCTGACGGCCGGACCGTCGATACCCTGCACGACATGATCGACTCTTACACAGACCTGGACGATGCCGGGGTCGCGGTGGCCGCAGCCCGTGCCGGAGCGGACGTGGTGCGCAGCATGTACGGCCGGCGGCTCGCGCGCTTCGACAAGGGCGAGGGGGACTTCGCCACCGCCGCCGATGTCGAGGCCGAGCGGACCATCCTCGCCGTCCTCCGCTCCGCCCGTCCCGAGGACGCGGTGCTCGGCGAGGAGGGCGGCCACCAGGGGGCGGCCGAGGCGGTACGCCAGTGGCTGGTCGACCCCCTGTGCGGCACGCTCAACTACGCCGTCGGCAACCAGCTGGTGGCGGTGAACGTGGCGCTCCGCGACGGAGCGGCGGCGGTCGCCGACCCGTTCAGCGGCGAGACCTTCTTCACCGACGGTGTGACCGCCCGGGTCCGGCGCGAGGGGACCGACCTCCCGCTGGCTCCGACCTCCGCGACACGGTTGGTGGACGTCAACCTCGATCCCCCGTTCCCAGGCGCGCCCGATTTCCGGGCGGTGGAACTGCTGGCGCACCCGGGATTCGTCGAACGGTTCCGGCCCCGGGTGGTGTCCACCACGCTGGCCCTGGCCTGGGTGGCGGCGGGCAAGCGCGCCGCGTACGTCACCGACGGCGGCGACCTGTCCGCCAGCGTGCACTTCGCCGCCGGGATAGCCCTGTGCCGCGCCGCCGGATGTGTGCTCACCGGCATCGACGGCGGCCCGCTCGGACCGGCCGGACGCGGCCTGATCGCGGTCGCCGACGCCGAGACCCATGCCTCGCTCATGGAGCTGATCCGCAGTCAGGGGTAGCACGATGGACCGCCGGCTGCCGGACCCAGCGCAGCAGCAGGACGCTGACCAGGGCGGCGAGCGCGCACCACGTGGAGGCGAAGGCGGTACGCCAGAGGACGGTGCAGAGCAGCGCTGCGGCGGCCATCGCCCATCCGAGCTGCCGGAGGGCGGGGTCGGGGTGGAGGAGGAGCGGCCCGAGGGTGGCGAGCAGGTAGGCGACCAGCAGCAGCGGTGCCAGCGGGATGCCGACGGCGTAGCTGAGGGTGTGCCCGTGTACCTCGGCGCTGACCGGTCCGGCCAGGACCGCCACCGCCAGGGGCACGGCGGTGGCGACGCCGAGCAGGACGAACGGGAGCAGCCGCCGGGGCCGCCCGGCGGCATACCAGGCACCGAACGGGACCAGGATCACCAGGACCGGCATGGCGATCAGCGCCCAGACCATCCGGGCGGCTTGAGCGACCCTCGGAACGGCCCTCCCCTCACCGCCGAGCCAGACCGCGGCTTCCACCAGCTGGTGCACGCCGAGCGGCAGAGGCAGCGCGGCGAGCGGCAGCTGTCGTAACCGGCGCACCCCACTGAGGCAGGCCACACCGAGCCCGGTGACGACGGTGCCGGTGACGAGATCCGCCTCGGCGCTCCAGCACATCGGCTCCTCCCAGCACCCGAGATCGCTGGTCCACGGTAGACCGCCGCCCTCGGAAGGCCGTCTCGACCCGCCGACGTGTCCGCACTCGGCAGGCTGCGCGGCTGCGGACCGAAGCGGTCCGTCTGGTGCGCAAGGCCCGTCGCACTGGAGGCCGCAGGCCGATGCCCTCGCAGCCGCTGGCCCCGTTCTCACTGGTCCACAACTACACACCCTTCCAGCTTTTCTGACACCTCATCACCTCAGGCAACACGCCCTTCCACCCCCGCCGCTTCCCCTAGCCTGGTGCCCGGACGATCCGCTTCCTCCGGTCCCTACCACGGGAGGCTTCACCATGAGTCGAACAGGCACGTGTCCAAGGGTGCTCATCGTCGGGGCGGGTCTGGCCGGCACGGCCACGGCGATCCGGCTGCTCCGGTTCGCGCGCAGGCCGCTTGAGGTGGTCCTGCTGGAGCGGCGGTCGGACTACCGGTCGGCCGGTGTCGCCTACCACCGGGACGGCAATCCCTGGGACCACGTGTTCAACATCCAGGCCGGTCGGATGTCGGCGTTCCGGGAGGACGTCCACGACTTCGTCCGGTGGGCCAACCGCGAGGCGGACCGCCGGGACTGGCCCGCGCCCTGGGCCGAATGCGAGTTCGTCGAGCAGGGACCCGCACCCCGGCGAATCTTCCAGGACTACCTGATCGACCGCCTGAGCGAGGCGAGGCGGGAGGCCGGTCCGGGCGTCGTGCTCATCGAGGCGGAAGGCGAGGCGGTCGACCTCGAACTGGAGAGTTCTGTCGTTAAGGTGACGGTGCGTCATCCAGAGGGAACCCACGCGGTTCTGTCAGCCGACCACGTCGTCCTCGCCACCGGCCTGGAGCAGCGGGAGCCGCCCTTCGCCGCCGGCGTGCACGCACACCCGTCCTTCGTACGGCACCCGTACTCCGCCGCCGGTGTCCATAAGCTCCAGGCGCTGCCCCCCGAGGCGACGGTCGCCATCGTCGGCTCCGTCCTGAGCGCCTACGACTCCGCCGGCCTGCTGCTGCGGCGGGGCCACACCGGGCGGATCCACCTGATCTCCAGGACCGGGACGATGTTCCGGACCTACCCGGGCGGCCACGAGCACGGAGTGTTACAACTCCCTTGCCCCACCTCACTGCTGGAGACGTACCGGAATCGTGAGGAGTTCCTCGGCCGGGTCGGCGCCGAGTGGGAGGCGGCGTGCGCCGTGGTCGTCCGGAACCGCCCGGACATCGACCCGGCGGTGGTGGCCGAGCGGGTGGCGAAGGCGTGGGAGCCGCATCTGCCCGAAGTCCTCGCCCGCATTCCTTCGGCCGAACTGCGCAGCCTGCTGGATGAGTTCGGCACCGCGATCGCCGCGTTCCGGGTTGGTGCGGTGGAGTACACGATGTCGGTCATCGAGCGCGCGATGGACCCGGTGGACGGGCCGGTGCAGCTGCTCGTCGGCAAGGTGGAGGGGATCGCTCCGGCCGAATCGGGACGGCTGGTGGTCACGGTCACGACTCCGGAGGAGAAGCACGCCGTCGAGGCCGACCTGGTGGTGTCCAACTTCGGCCGGGAGTCGGACTACAGCAGGGTCGGACAGTCGCTCTGGCGCAATCTGCTCCGGAAGGGCATCGCGGTGCCCCACGCGCGCACCGGGCGAGGTCTGGAGGTGGACGGACACGGGACGCTGCTGGGCCGTGACGGGGAACCGGCCGGTCCGGTCTCCGCCGTCGGTGTGCTGCGCGAGGGTGACGAGATCGTGCGGAACGGCCGGACCGGTGCGTTCACCTTCAATCTCGCCGCCATCAAGAACCACTCGATCGCGGTGGCCGCGTGCGCGATAGAGCAACTGGAGCTTCGGGAAAGCAGGTTGGCCCGAAACTTGGCTCAATTCCATGGCCATGTCAGCAACATCGAGGAAGCGGCCCCGGAGGGCTACGAGGAGGCTGTTCTCCTGGAGGCGAAGAGGCTGGCCACCCGGACCCGAACCGAGCGGGAACTGATCGATGCCCAACTGGGCGCCCGACTACGGTCCGTGGGCGAACTCCTGACCCTCCGTCTGGAGGAATCCCAGTGCGACCGGCTGCTCAGGACGGTCGTCAACCGCGCCGCGGTCGAACGGCTCACCGACGTCTCCGTGACGCCGAGGCAGCTGCGCCGCCAACTGGGACTGGCGAACGACGAGGAGCTGGAGGACTAGGTGAACGGGCGACGGATTCAGGGATTCCTGTTGACCGGTGGCACGCAGAGCGTTCTGCGCGGCACCTGCAACCGTACGAGAACTCCGCGCGAGGGATCCATCCTGATCGCCCCTTCCCTGGAAGCCGCGCTGTACGAGGCCATCGTGGCGGCCCGTGCCGTCGTCTGCGGCTCCGGCGGGCTGACCGGCCACATGCAGTCGCTCTGCCGAGGCCGGGGCATCCCCGTGCTCCGGGTCGACCAGGCCGATCTCGCCGACCTGGTGGGCGAGGTGACGCTCGACCTGGAGAGCCAGTCGATCGTCCTCGGGCCCGACCCGGACACCGGGACCTCGGACCCGTCCGCCGGGAGTCCGTCGGTGGACGACCTCGGCTCGGCCTGCGCGGTCATCGCCGACCTCCAGGACATCCAGACCGTCAACGCCTGCGGGCCCAACGCGAAGCGGGTCGAGTCCTTCTTCATCCGGGAGGAGTTCCTCTGCCTGGCAGCCGGCCTGCGGCCGCTCGACGCGCTGGACGGCGGCCCAGCCGCCGTCGCGGCGTACGGGCGGGCCGTCGCGGACCGGCTGTGCGCCTTCGCCGACGCGCTGCTGCCCGACCAGCGGCTGGTCCTGCGGCTGCTCGACCTCCGCTCCGACCACGCCGCCGGGGTCACCCGCCTGGCCCCGGTCGCGGTCGAACCCAACCCCGAACTGGGCCTGCACGGCGCTCGCTGGCTGCTCGGCTCCGCCGAGTACCGGGACGCGCTGCACACCGTGCTCCGCTCCCTGCGCGAGCGGCTGGGCGACGCAGCGGGCCGAGTGCACCTCTCGGTACCGTTCCTGAACGACGCGGAGGAGTTCACCCAGCTCCGGGCACACCTCCAACTCCCGCCCGGGGTCAAGCTCTCCGCCTTCATCGAGACGCCCGCCGCCGTGCACGCCACCCCGGCGATCTGCGCCGCGGGCGCCGGGGAACTTTTCGTCGGTGTCAAGGACCTGGTCCAGTTCTACCTGGCCGCCGACCGCGGCAACCACCTGGTGGCCGAGTCCTACCAGACCCGCCACCCGGCCGTCCTGGACGGAGTACGGCGGGTGGTGGAGTCCGCCCACGCGGCCGGAACGCCCGTCCGGGTCTTCGCGCTGGGCTCAGACCTCGCCCACTACCTGGAACGCCTGCCGACCCCTGACGGCTTCATGATGTGCACCGCCGAACTCCGTCAGGTGCTCCTCGGGTCGGACCCGGCCCGGCAGGCCGCCTGACGGTACGTCAGCACCCTATGGCCGGAGCCTACGACGGTGCCGGGGCCGGTCGCGCCGCCGACCGTTCCCCGGCTCCGCCGGGGCGGCCCCACAGGACCTTGGCCAGCACCTTCGGCGCGAACAGCCCCTGTGGCGGCGACTTGAGGTTGGCCACCGCCAGGAACGCCCTGGTCACCTCGCCGTCCACGGCCGCCGCCCGGTGCAGCCGCGCCACATACCGGTTGAGCAGCCTCACCCTCAGCGTGCGGCGGCCCTCGACGAACGGGAACCGCAGATCGCCGCCGACGGACATGTCCCACGGCACGCTCACCGCCTGCGCCGCCCGCCGGAAGTACTCCCGGATCGCCGCCGGACCGCTCCCCCCGGCCAGGCAGTCCCGCAGCGCGACCGCCTGGAGGGCGGCGGCCGTCATGCCCTGCCCGTACGAGGGGTTGAACTGGCAGAACGCGTCACCGAAGACCAGGTAGCCGGCCGGCATCCGGTCGATCCGCTCGTAGTGGCGCCGGACCGACACCGGGATCCGCATCGCCCGGGGCTCCGTCAACGGCTCCAGGCGCTCCAGCAGGCGGTGCAGGTCGGGCACCGGCAGCCGCCCGGCGAAGCGGTGGAAGCCCTCCGGATCCACCGCCGGGTCGTCACCGTTCATACCGAACAGCGTCACCAGCCAGCGGTCCCCCTCGGCGCTCAGCGCGACCCCGCCGCGCGGCGCCGACGCCGAGGCACCCACCACGTACGCGTCGGCCGCCGCCTCGCCCGGCCGCCGCCGGTACTCGCGGGTCACGTACACCACCTTGGAGTCGACCCGCTCCTCCTCCGGCGGCTCGTAGCCCAGTCCGCGCAGCCACGCGACGCCCCGGTTGCTGCGCCCGGTGGAGTCCACGAACAGATCGGCGGCCACCGTCTGCGGCTCGGCGTTGACCCGCAGCAGTCGGACGCCGGTGATCCGGGCGTTGGCCGCGTCCGCCACCGGCTCCAGCACCTCGCACCGGTCCTGGAGCTCCACCCCGGGCAGCGCCGCCAATCGCGAACGCAAGTAGGTCTCCAGCGCGGGCCGGCTGACCATCAGGCAGGGCAGCGCCGAGTCCCCGACCCGCAGCTCGTGACCGTCGTTGAACCACCGCACGTCCGCCTGCGCGTCCCGCACCAGCGCGCCCTGCGCGACCAGGTCCTCCCCCAGGCCGGGGAAGAACTCCTCCATCACCTCGAACCCCCGCGACAGCACCCCGTGCGCGTGGTGGCTCTGCGGCACCCCCCGGCGCGGCACCCCCGCCTGCGGGAGCGTGTCCCGGTCCACCACGGTCACCCGCTCGTACGTCTCCGAAAGCACCCGGGCCGCCAGCAGCCCCCCGATGCCCGCCCCGGCCACGACTGCGTGTCTGCCCGTTCCGCTGTTCTCCGGCATGCCGTCCTCCTCGTCCCCGGTGTTACGGGGACAGCATGACCGTCGCGGCTTGTCAGCCGATTGGCATCCGATTGCCGCGCACGACAGAGCGGTCACCTGCGGCGCCGTCAGCAACCGCAGGTGACCGCTCGGTCAGCGCTCAGCACTCAGCACTGGGGACGACGACCGTGGTTCGCCCCGCGCTTGGCGCGGGCCTTCTTCTTACGACGGCGCTTCGACGACATGACCACTCCTCTCGGGACGGGTGACCCCACGTTCGCACACGCCGCTTCCCCGTGCCCGTCGGCCACGCTGAGGGCGGTGAGGCACCGTCACCCGGTCGGCCGCGCCGGACGGCGGGCCACCCAGACGCTCCGTTCGGCCCGGACGACGAGGTCCTCGCGGCGCAGCAGGCTCTCGGGCCCTTCACCGTCGACCAGGACGTCCAGTCCGGCGAGGTCGTCCGCGCTCAATCGGTCGCCCACGGCGTCCCGGGTCCGGCGCAGCAGGGCCTGGGCGTAGCGTCCGGTGGCCTCGGGCAGCGGGTGGCCCAGTTCGATGGTGACCAGCCGCTCGGCCTCGACGGTGAACCCGGCCTCGGCCAGGCGTGGCCCCCAGTCGGCGCCCAGGAGCGGCATCTGCTCCGCCCGGAGGCCGGCCAGCTCGGCCCGCAGGCGCTCCTCCAGGCCCGGCGTGCCGAGGCCGATGTCCTCGGGCAGGAAGCGCGGGAAGCCTTCGATCTCGACCACGGCCAGCAGGCCCCCGGGCCGCAGCGCCGCGTACACCTCCCGCAGGGTCCGGCCGGGATCCGCCAGGTGGTGCAGGGACGCCGAGGCCCACGCCAGGTCCGCCCGGCCGAGGTCGGGCCACCCGGCGTCCAGGTCCGCCTCGACGGTGCGCACCCGCTCGGCGAGACCGCGTCCGTGCGCCCGGTCCAGCAGGTGGCGCAGCAGGTACGGGGACTGGTCGACGGCCACCACCTCGGCGTCGGGGAACCGTGGCAGCAGGGCGAGGGTGCCGGTCCCCGTACCGCTGCCGAGGTCGAGGATCCGGCGTACGGGCGCGTCGTCGCGGGTGAGGTCCGCCAGCCAGGCGGTCAGCTCGGAGAGGTGGGCGCTCAGGACTTCGGCATCGAGGTCGAGGATGGCGGCCAGGGCTGCTTCGTCCGCCTCGGACTGTCCGGTGTGGTGGTGGTGCTGGTGCGTGTGGTGGGCCATGGCGCCGACCCTACGAGAGCTTGCGGATATCGCATAGCATCTTGCGCATGACGCAAGAAGACGGCGCCCTGGACGCCTTGGTGCGCAAACGGATCAGGGGACTGCGGGTCGCGATGGGCCTCTCGCTGGACCAGCTGGCCGAGCGCTGCTTCCTCAGCCCCTCCACCCTCAGCCGCATCGAGACCGGCCACCGGCGGATCAGCCTGGACCAACTGGCTTCGATCTCCCGTGCGTTGGGCACCACCCTCGACCAGCTGGTGGAGTCCCCGGACGACAGCGACGTGGTGATCCGGCCTCACCACGACCCGTCCCGGGGGCTCACCCAGTGGACCTTCAGCCGCAATCCCGACGTCCACGTGGCCAGGATGCGGATCACCAGACCAGCGCCGGCCTCAGCCGGTGCGCCGAAGGCCCAGCTCAAGGTCCACCCGGGCAAGGAGTGGTTCACGGTGCTGTCCGGCACCATCGTGCTGCTGCTCGGCGAGCGGCGGATCGTGGTCGAGGCAGGGCAGGCGGCCGAGTTCTCCACCATGGTTCCGCACGCCATCGGCGCACAGGGCGGCCCGGCCGACATCCTGGGCATCTTCGACCACGACGGGCAGCGCAGCCACCTCCGGTCCACCGAGTGAGCCGGAGGGTCAGGACGGGAGTCCGCCCTGCTCCCCACCGCCCGGGACGGGCTCCGCCGTCATCGGGGTGCGCGGCATCTGGTGGCCGCCGCTGGCGAGCATCCGCACCTCGCCGCGGTCGCTGATCTCGGCGCGGACGATTCCCGTCGGGTCCGCGTAGACCGGGTGGCCGCCCGGTCCTGTCACGCCGGTGGACTCGACGACCACGACGTCCTGCTCACCGTGCGATCCCGGATCGCCGGGAAAGGTCAGGGCGAATCTCTGGCTGGCCATGGCGCTCTCCTAGGTCCTCGTCCGGTCCTTCACTCCAGGTCCCGCTCACTCCAGGTCCCGCTCGGGCGCCGGCTCCGGGGGTACGACGGTCTCCGTGGGCGCTGGCGGGGGCGATGCCGGAAGGGCCGCGTTCCGCCGTGCCACCCGCCGCAGTTGCAGGATCCGGGCGGTGCCGGGGATCGCCACCAGCAGGATCCCGCAGACGGCGGCCAGCAGCAGGGCGACCCCGAGCGGCAGGTGGCTGTGCGTGCCGAAGAACGCCACGTCGACCTGCTGGGTGTTCTCCAGGATGAAGATCAGCAGTACCAGCAGCACCAGGGCGAACAGCCCCACCCCCACCCACGTCGCGCTCGTCCGAGTGCGCTTCGGCGTCGTTCCGTGAACCGAACCGGCAGACCGGAAACCCATCAGCAGACCTCTTCTCTCCTACCCGCGACGGACAAGATCCCTTCCAGCATGCGACCGGTCCGCACCGCCCGCTCGCCCGGCGGCCCGGCCCCAAGGGAGCGCGACGTCCCGTCCGGTCGGAACATGAGTACCCGTACTCATGACGCCCCGGCGGCGTGGCCAGCACAATCACCGGCATGAACACCGGTTCGCCCACCTGCCCGGGCTGCGCTTCGCCCCTGGGTCCCGCCCCCGTCGCCCGCTGCCCGCAGTGCCGCCTGCCACTGCTCGGCGCGGACGCGGCCGCCCTCTGGCGGGTGACCCTCACCCTGGCGAGCCTCGACGCGCAGCGGCAGTCGCTGCTGCTGCACCGTGACCACCTGCTGGCGGGGCTGCGCGCCCGGCAGGACCTGCCCGATCCGCCGCCGCACGCGCCGTACGTCCCTCCCACCGGCCGGGAGGTCTCGGGGCCGTCCGCGCAGACCGTGCTGCTGGTCCTGGGCGGTCTGCTGGTCGGCATCGCGGCGCTGGTCTTCACCGTGGTCAGCTGGGGCCGGCTCGACCTCGGGGTCAAGGCGCTGATCCTCGCCGCCGTCACGGTGTGCGCACTGCTCGCGCCCCTGCCGCTGCGTCGGCGCGGGCTGACCGCCACCGCCGAGACTGCGGCGGCCCTCGGACTGTCGCTGGTCCTGCTCGACTGGTACGCGACCCGCGCCGTGGGCCTCGTCGCCCTCGACCGGATCGATGCCGCCGGCTACTGGGCGGCCGCCACCGTACTGACCGCCGCCGGTGCAGCAGCGTACGGCGCGGCGGTGCGGTTGCGCGGACCGCTGCCGGCGGCTCTGCTGCTGCTCCAACTCCCCTGTCTACTAGCTGCGTTGGCCATCGATGCGAGCCCCACCGGCCTTGCCGTCGCCTGCCTGGCCACCGCACTGCTCGACCTCGCGCTCACGGCCCGCGTCACCGCCCCGGTCTACGCCACCGCCCAGGTGTACGCCGCCGCCGGGTGGGCACTGCTCGGCGGCCTGCCGGCCGGCGGTCGACTGGTGGACGCCGCCACCTTCGCCGACGCCCGGCCCTCCTGCCTGCCGCTGGCACTGCTGGCGGGGCTCGGCCTCGCGGTCGCCCTGTCTCCCGCGCTGCCCGTCCCCCTGCTCGCCACCGAACCGCGCACCGTGGCTGCCGCAGTCGCCGGGGCCGCCCTGCTCACGGGGGTCGGCGGCAGTCTGCGCTTCGCCCTCCCGACGGACTGGATCGCGGCCGGGTACGCCATCCCGGGCGCGTTGCTCGCCCTGGCCTGCGTGCTCGCCCTGACCGCCGCCCAGCCTCGGCACGATTCCGCCTGGCTCGGCCTGCTCTGCCTCGCGGGCGCCACCCTCGTCCTGGCCCAACTCTCCTGTCTGCCCGCCCTGGTGACCGCGTACTTCGGCCCGGCCGCCCGGTGGGGCAGCACCTGGTTCGGGTGGGACGCCACCCACGCGGCCTGGGCACTGGCCCCGGTTCCGTTCGCGCTGCCGTGGCTGCTCGTCGCGGTGCTCGGCGCGGCGGCCGCCCGCTGTGCCCGGACCGGGCGGCGACCGGCGGCCCGGCAACTGTCCGGCGCGGCACTCGCCATCGCGGCCCCGGTTGTCCTGCTGCTGCCTGCGGTGCTTCAGCTGCCGCTCCGGGCCGGTGCCGCCTGGGCCGTCCTGCTCGCCGCCGGGGCCACCGCCGCGCTGGTCCGTCGACCGGACGGCCCGGCCGCCGCGCTGGTACTGGTCGCGCCGAGCACCGTGGCGGCGGTGCTCCGGGCCGGGGCCGACCGGCCGACCACCATCGCCGTCTGGTCCGTACTCGCCGTGCTGGCCGCCCTGTTGGCCGCCACCCTGCCGGTCCGGTGGGCCTCCGCGCCCGCCGTGGCCGCCGTCCTCGCGCTCGCGGTGGTCGCCGTGACGGCCGGTACGACGGCGGGGCTCGCTCCGCACCAGTACGCCTTCGCGGTCCTCGCCGTCACCGCCCTGTCCGTCCCGGCCGCGACCCGCCGGGGCGGTCTCGGCCTCGCTGTGGAGCTCTCGGGGTACGCGCTGACACCGCTCGCCCTGGTGCTGACGGCCGGTCACCCCGACGCGTCGAGCCTGCTGCTGACGGTGGCCGGCCTGCTGGCACTCGGGGTCGCCGCCCTGCGCCCGGACAGCCGACGCCTGGCCGGACCGGCAGCGGCGGCGCTGCTGATCCTCGCCTCCTGGGTCCGCCTGGTCCTCGCCGAGGTGACCGCGCCCGAGCCGTACACGGTGAGCGTCGCCGTGGCCGCCCTGACCATCGGTCACCTGCGGCGGCGCCGGGAGCCGTCGGCGCCGTCCTGGACCACGTACGGACCTGGTCTCGGCACGGCCCTGCTGCCCAGCCTGCTCGCCACCTGGACCGATCCGCACTGGCCGCGCCCGCTGCTGCTCGGCGCCTTCGCCCTGGCCCTGACGGTGTTCGGCGCCCGCCGCCTGCTCAGGGCCCCGCTGGTGCTCGGCGCGGGCACCCTGCTGCTGGTGGCCTGCCACGAACTGGCGCCACTGGTCGTCCAGGTGCTGGACGTGCTGCCGCGTTGGCTCCCGCTGGCCGCCGCCGGGCTGCTCCTGCTGGTGCTCGGCGCCACCTACGAGCAGCGGCTACGGGACGCCCGCCGGGCCCGCGAGGGGCTGCGCCGGATGGCCTGATCCCCCGCGGGCCCGCACGCTCAGGTGCCGTGGGACGGGAGCAGGGTCACCCGGTCCGGGTCGTACGGCTGCCAGCGGGCCCCCGAACCGTCGCCCATCACCCGGAGCCTGCACCAGAGCCGGCCGTCCTCGGCCTGCCACCAGGCGTTGATCCGGCCGACCGCCCAGCGGCCGTCCTCGAACCGGACCTCGACCGGCTGGAAGACGGCTCTGGTCTCCCGCTCCGGAGGTGACCACGCCGTCGCGTCGGCCTGCCGGACCGCACCGGATTGTTCCTGGGGAGGGTGCACCGCTGTCCTTACGGTGGAGGGATCAGACGTTGACGCCGAAGTCCTGGGCGATGCCGCGCAGGCCGGAGGCGTAGCCCTGGCCGATCGCCCGGAACTTCCACTCGTCGCCGTTGCGGTAGAGCTCGCCGAAGATCATGGCGGTCTCGGTCGAGGCGTCCTCGGTGAGGTCGTACCGGGCGATCTCCGTGCCGTCGGCCTGGTTGACCACGCGGATGAAGGCGTTCCGGACCTGGCCGAAGTTCTGCTGCCGGTTCTCGGCGTCGTAGATCGAAACCGGGAAGGCGACCTTGGCCACGTCGGCCGGGACGGCCGCGAGGTTGACCTTGATCTGCTCGTCGTCGCCGTCACCGCCGCCGGTGAGGTTGTCGCCGCTGTGCTCGACCGAACCGTCCGGGCTCTTCAGGTTGTTGAAGAAGACGAAGTGCTGGTCGGTCAGCACCCGCCCGCTCGCGTTGCAGAGCAGGGCGCTGGCGTCCAGGTCGTGAGCGGCGCCGGTCGTCGTCCGGACGTCCCAGCCGAGACCGACGATGACGGCGCTCAGGCCGGGCGCCTCCTTGGTCAGCGAAACGTTGCCACCCTTGGCGAGCGAGACTCCCACGATGCCCCTCCTGAAGTTCCCGGCCGGGTTCCGGAGACCCGGCGGCTGAGCTGTGAATCTACAGCACTGTAGAGAACGAGCCGAAGCCGAGCCCCCGACCGGGCCCTGACGCCCGCTCAGCCCAGCGGGTTCATCGGCACCACGTGCAGCACCAGCAGCAGCGCCAGGCACGCGTTCAGCGAGGACACTGCGGACACCGTGGTCCCCACCGCCGCGACCAACGCGGCCACGCCCGTACGGCTGTGCGCCGGCGGCCAGCCGCGCAGACCGGGACCGGGACCGGGGGCCAGCAGGGCGGCGATCCGGCGCGGGACCGGCCCGGGCGCGGCGAAGCCGGCCAGCCCGACCGGTACGGCCGAGGGCCCGGCGAGCGCCGCCCGGCCCACCGCACGGGCCGTCAGACGGCGGTCCCCCACCGCCTGGGCGGCCTCCTCGTCGGCCCAGCGCTCGGTACCGAACGACACCGCCTCGCGCAGCGGGCGCAGGAACGGGTTCACGGCGGCCGCCAGCCGTACCAGCAGCAGGTACCGGTGGTGACGGGCCCTCAGGTGGGCCCGCTCGTGCGCGATCAGCGCGTGCTGCTCCCCGGCCTCCAGGCAGGCCAGCATCCCGGTCGAGACGGCGATCCGGCCCGGTCGGCCCGGAACGGCGTACGCGTAGGGGGCGTCGTCCGGCAGCACGACCACCTCACCGCTGCCCGGCACGGCGGCCAGCGCCCGCCTGGCACCGGATTCGACCCGCCAGTGCCGCCAGCCGGCGACGGCCACCGAGACGGTCACTGCCAGCAGCGCGGCGATCGAGACGGTGCCAACCGCCTCGTCGTAGGGCACCACCTCCCGGACCGCCGGGTCGGCCCAGGCGTCGGGCAGCGGATTGCCGGGGATCTGCGCGGTGCCCACCACGCCGAGAAGCACAAGGCAGAGCGTGCTGCAGAGGCCCAGGACCGCCGCCAGACCGGTGAGCAGCCGGGCTCCCGTACGCGGGTGCAGGTGCTGCTCGGCCAGGCGGGCGATCGGCAGCGCGGTGAGCGGCAGGATCAGCGGGAGGAAGACGAAGAACCCCACCGCTCAACCCTCCCGCCCGCTCGCCTGCGGCCCCGACTGCGGGTCGGTCCCGGCCAGCAGCGAGCGGATCAGCTGCTCGTCGTGGGGCGACAGGGCGGTGACGAAGCTGGCCAGCACCGCGTCACGGTCAGCCTCCCGGTCGAGCACCCGCCGCATCCGCAGCGCGGCCAGACCCGCCCCGTCGGCGGCCGGTGTCCAGAGGTAGGACCGCCCGTCCCGCACCCGCGTCACGGCACCCTTCTCGTGCAGCCGCGACAGGATGGTGATCACCGTGGAGTACGCCAACTCCCCGTCGAAGTTCTCCTGCACCCACGCCGCCGTGACCGGCCCCCCGGCCCGGCCCAGCACCCGGAACAGCGCCGCCTCCAGCTCCCCCTGCCCCCGCCTGCGGCCCTGATCGGGCACGTCCGCGCCCTGCGTCATGACGTCCCCTCCCGGTCCGGTACCGCGCGGCACGGCGGTGGCCGTTCATCCTACTGAGGTTTGGCAGGGCACAACGCGAGACCGAGCCCTGCCTGGACCCCAGTCAGGCGGCCTGCGGTTCGGGCCCCTGGTAGGTCTTGATGACCTGCATGGTGGCGTCGTCAGTGGTCTTGTGCACCGCCTCGAGGGCGGTGGCCTGTGTGGGGAGCAGAGCGATGCCTGCGTACTCGTAGCTGTCCCACGCTGCTTCCAGGCTTCGGAGTGGCCGGAGATTTCTCCCGGCGGGGGCCAGCCTGGCCCAGAGCCACCGGCTTCGACCGTCAACACCACCCGCACAGGACGTCCTGCACTCCATCGGAGCAATCCGCCGGCAGCTCCCGGCGATCCTCCCTCTCGCCCTCCCGCGTTCGACCGGATCCGGCTGCTGGGACCGCCCGCTCCGGATCTAGAGTGCTGTGGACTCGACGCCCCGGCAGCGCGCGACGGGCCGACCGGTGAAACGGATCGCGTCCCTCGGGAGTTGACAGGTCGGAGTACTCGGCGGGGTCGTGCCCCGGACGTGTCCGTAGAAGGAGAGAGCCACCGTGAGTGTGAACCTGGCCAAGGGCCAAGGAATCAGCCTGCGCAAGTCGGACGGCGGTGACCTCAGCGTGGTGCGCATGGGTCTGGGCTGGCAGGCAGCGCCCCGCAAGGGCTTCCTCGCCAGGCTGACGGCCCGTGACATCGACCTGGACGCCTCGGCGGTGCTGTTCGCCTCCGGCGGGGAGCTGGTGGAGGTGGTCTACTTCAACAGGCTCACCAGCGCCGACGGTTCGGTCCGCCATACCGGTGACAACCTGACCGGCGGATCGGTCCCGGGCGGCGACGACGAGTCCATCCTGGTGGACCTCCAGCGCGTCCCCGCCCGGGTCCAGCAGATCGTCTTCACCGTGAACTCCTTCACCGGGCAGACCTTCCAGGCCGTCCAGGACGCCTTCTGCCGCCTGGTGGACGAGAGCACGGGCCAGGAACTCGCCCGCTACACCCTCACCGGCGGCGGCCCGTACACCGCCCAGATCATGGCGAAGGTCCAACGCATCGGCACCGGCTGGCAGATGACCGCCATCGGCGCTCCCGCCAGCGGCCGCACCTTCAAGGACCTGCTGCCGGCCATCACCCCACACCTCTAGGCCCTAGCCGGAGGCTGGGCTCCCGCCGACGCGGGAGCCCAGCTTTCGCCGCTACTCCGCTTCGGCCAGAAACGCGGTCACCTCGGCGACGAAGCGCTCCGGCTCCTCCACCCAGGGCCGGTGTCCCGACTCCGTCAGGATCTCCAGCCGGCCGTCGGCGTGGCTCTCCGCCACCCGCCGCGCAGGTACCGTCCCGATCAGGGCGTCGGCCGCACCGGCCAGCACCAGTACGGGAGTTGTCCCGGCCGCGAGGCGGGCCAGCCGGTCCGGTAGCTCCCCGGGCCCCGGGGCTCCCGCGTAGAAGGCGTCCCGCAGCCACGGCAGTGAGGTGGCGTGCTCGTGGCGGTAATCCACCAGGCGGTCCCGGCTCCACCGGTACCAGGAGAACGGCAGGGTCCAGCTCTGCAGTACGGCGAGCTCTGCGCCGGTGGCCTCGCCCTCGGTCAGCCGGCGGTGCGCTTCGGCCGCCTTCTCGTACCAGGGCTCACCGGAGCGCGCCGCCCGCAGCTCCGCCAGTTCCACCGGATCGGGCTCCCGCTCGACCCGGCCGACCGGGGTCACCAGCACCGCGCGCCGTACTCGGCCCGGACGGGCCGCCAGGTACTCCTGCGCGGTCAGACACCCTGCCGAGTGGGCCAGCAGGTCGAAGCGCTCCAGCCCCAGGTGGAGCCGGAGTTCCTCCACGTCCCGCGCCTGCGCGACGAACGACACCGTGCTCCGGTCCTCGGGCACCTCAGAGCGCCCGGTGGCCCGCCCGTCCACGAAGATCAGCCGACGGTGCTCACCCAGCCCACCGAGGTCGCCCAGGTACCGCGAATCCGTCCCCGGCCCACCGCCCAGCACCACCAGGGGATCGCCCTGACCGGCCGATTCGTACCAGATTCCGACATGGTCATACGAAGAGAAGATCGGCATGCGGGCAACGATCACACACCCGGGACGCCCGGCGGGACCGATTCCCGCGACCGTACCGGCCGGGGCCTGAACCCTCGTGGTCCAGGCCCCGCCCGGCCCGGGGTTCGGGTCGGGTGCGGCGGCCTACTGGTCGGTGTAGCTGAGGTCGCCGACGGTCCAGCTGCTGATGTCGGCGATGGCGATCCGGTACATGCCGCCGGTGTGCGGAAGGCCGTAGCTGCCCTGGAGGATCCGGGCGAGGTGCAGGTGCAGGTGGGTCGGCCGGGCGGCGGTCGGGGGACCGTCCGCGCCGGCGGGGTCGGGGGTCGTGAAGAGCGTGGCAAAGGGTTTGAGATGCTCCGAAGCCGCGAGGACTTCGGCGATCCGTTCCTGCCAGAGGCTCTGCGGGGCCAGGCGTCCGGTGATGACGGCGCCGGGGACGACCACGGTCAGGGGCATCTGATTACTGTGCTCGGACTCCACCATCGCGGCGATGTCGACGAGCAGCCCATCGGGGTTCGACATGGCCAAATCCTAGTCCCTCCCCGGTCGCCACCGGACGACCGGGCCCACTCCCCGCAGGCGGATGCCCCGGGAGAGGGCCCGACACCGGGTCAGACGGCGCTCAGCGCCTCGCCCACCAGGGCCCGCGCCTCCTCCTGCACCCGGGCCAGGTGGTCCGCGCCGTGGAAGCTCTCGGCGTAGATCTTGTACACGTCCTCAGTGCCCGACGGCCGGGCCGCGAACCACGCGTTCTCGGTGCAGACCTTGAGCCCGCCGATCGCCGCGCCGTTGCCGGGGGCCTCGGTGAGGACGGCGGTGATCGGCTCGCCGGCCAGCTCGGCGGCCTTCACCTGCTCGGCCGACAGCTTGGCCAGCGCGGCCTTCTGCGCCCGGTCGGCCGGGGCGTCCACCCTGGCGTAGGCCGGGGCGCCGAAACGGTCCGTCAGTTCGCCGTAGTGCTGCGACGGCGTGCGGTCGGTGACGGCGGTGATCTCGGCGGCCAGCAGAGCGAGCAGGATGCCGTCCTTGTCGGTGGTCCACACCCCGCCGTCGCGGCGCAGGAACGACGCCCCGGCCGACTCCTCCCCGCCGAACCCGATCGATCCGCTCAGCAGCCCGTCCACGAACCACTTGAACCCGACCGGCACCTCCACCAGTTGGCGCTTCAGGTCCCCCGCCACCCGGTCGATCATCGACGAGGACACCAGGGTCTTGCCGACCGCGGCTCCGGCCGGCCAGTCCTGGCGGTGCCGGTAGAGGTAGTCGATCGCGACGGCCAGGTAGTGGTTGGGGTTCATCAGGCCGCCGTCCGGCGTGACGATGCCGTGCCGGTCGGCGTCCGCGTCGTTGCCGGTGGCGATCGCGTACTCGTCCCGACGGCCGATCAGCGAGGCCATCGCGTGCGGGGAGGAGCAGTCCATCCGGATCTTGCCGTCCCAGTCCAGCGACATGAAGCGCCAGGCCGGGTCGGTCAGCGGGTTCACCACCGTCAGGTCGAGCCGGTGCGTCTCGGCGATCCGGCCCCAGTACGCCACCGAGGCCCCGCCCAGCGGGTCGGCCCCGATCCGGACCCCCGCGGCGCGGACCGCGTCCAGGTCCAGCACCGAGGGCAGGTCCTCGGTGTAGGTGCCGAGGAAGTCGTACCGCCCGGTGGTCTCCGCCGCCAGCGCACGGGTGTACGGGATCCGGCGCACGTCCGCGAGGCCGCCCCGGATCAGTTCGTTGGCCCGGTCCTGGATCCACCCGGTGGCGTCCGAGCCGGCCGGGCCGCCGTGCGGCGGGTTGTACTTGAAACCGCCGTCGGCCGGCGGGTTGTGCGAGGGCGTCACCACGATGCCGTCGGCCCGCCGGGCCGGGTTGCTCCGGTTGTGGGTGAGGATCGCGTGCGACACCGCGGGGGTCGGCGTGTAGCCGTCGGCGCTGTCCAGCAGCACGGTCACGCCGTTGGCGGCCAGCACCTCGACGGTGGTCACCCGGGCGGGTTCGGAGAGCGCGTGGGTATCGATGCCGAGGAAGAGCGGCCCGGTGGTGCCCTGCGCGGCCCGGTACTCGCAGATCGCCTGGGTGGTCGCGGCGATGTGGTCCTCGTTGAAGGCGGTGTCCAGCGAGGACCCCCGGTGCCCGGATGTGCCGAAGGCGACCCGCTGCCCGACCTCCGACGGGTCGGGGCGCAGCGCGTAATAGGCCGTCACCAGTCGGGCGACGTCGACCAGATCCTGCGGCTCGGCCTGCCGGCCTGCCCTTGCGTGCACCATCGTGTCCTCTTTCGTCCGTCGGCGCTGCCCGGTGGCGGACGGCGCCGCCCTCTGGCGACCGGCTCGGCCCGCCCTGCGGGGGCGGGCCTGCCAGAGGGCAGCCTAACCGGGCTCGCGCCGGTTGCCGTTCGCCGTCGAAGCAGCGGTGACGTCGGGTCAGACGGCGGCAACGCTCCGGGCGGTCACCACTTGCTCCACTCGATGTTCCAACCGCTCATGCCGTTGTCCGGGGCCACCGGTCCGCCGACCGAGTTCTTGACCGTCACCACGTCACCCACCATGGCCGCGTCGTAGAACTTGCCGCCGGGCAGGTCGGACCGCCCGTCACCGGGCCCGTCGTACAGGCCGATGCAGCCGTGGCTGACGTTCTGCCGGCCGAAGATGCTCTGGGCGACGTTCTTGCCGTGCACGTAGGTCCCGGTCGGGGTGAGCCGCAGGGCGTGCGGCATCTCCACCCGGTAGGCCGCGCCCTCGTGGTTGGCCACGGTGCTGGAGTCCATCACGGCGGTCCCCTCCTTCGCCATCACCACCATGGTGCCGTTGAAGGTGTTCTGCGAGGCCGGGGAGCTGGCGCCGGCGCTGATCGGCACGGTCTCGTCGGGCTTGCCGTCCTCCTGCACCACCATCTGCTTGCTGCTCGCGTCGGCCGTGCTGATCCGGGAGCGGCCGACCGTGAAGGTCTGGTCCTTGTCCACCTCGCCGTAGACGCCTGGCGAGGTCTCCACGCTCTTCAGCCGGTACTTGACGGTCACCCGGCTCTGCGGCTTCCAGTACTTCTCCGGACGGAAGTCGACCCGCTGCGCGGAGAACCAGTGCGGCTTGACCACCGTGCCGTCGCCGGTGTCGAACGCGACCGCCTGCTCCACCGCCGCCCGGTCCTTGACCGGCACGCGGAACTCCAGCGAGACGATCATGCCAACCCCGTAGGTCTGGCCGTCGGCGATGTTGTCGAAGGGGCCCGCGCCCTTGCCGGGCGTCAGCGTGCTGAACCCGCCCTGGAGGCCGGCCGCCACCCCGTCGGCGTCCACGGCGTGCGCGTCGACCCGGTACTCGGTCGACACCGCGAGGTCGCCGGCGGGCGTCCAGCCGGAGCCGTCCGCCGTGAAGGTCCCGGGCACCACGCCGCCGTCCTTCGCCGCGACCTTGACCTCCGTGAGCTTCCCACCCTGCACCGAGACCTTGAGCGCACCGGCCGGTCGGACGCCGGTGCTCCCGTTGCCCGGTTCGATGCTGATCACCGCCGAGGAGGTCTTCGGCGCGGACGGGCTCGCCGACACCCGCTCTTCCGCCTTCGGAGCCCCGCCCCCTGAGCACCCCACCGTCAGCGCCAGTACGCCACCGAGCGCGCCGGAGGTCAGTGCCCTGCCAAATCGTTTCATCCGTCCCTCTCCCAGTGCCGTTCCCTCGACACCACGCGCGAAGCATACGAAGCGGTTCTCCTCGTTTCCCAACCGTTCGGCCACGGAGACCACCGGTCAGCCCGGGCCGGTGCCGCCCGGCTAGCCGGGGCCGCCCAGGGCCTGTCTCTTGAATCCCGTCGGATCAGCGGGCGGTGTTCGGGTGCGTGCATCGGCGGTGCGGAGGAAGAAGCCTGATGCAGCGCATCGGCGACCGACGACAAGCCGTCGAGGGACGTGGGGGCCGCCCGCCCGGCGGGATTCAAGAGACAGGCCCCAGTCGCCACGCGTCCAGGTCGCGGTAGCGGATCGGCCCGGGGCCGGGGGTGACGGCGCCGCCGACCAGGTGCAGGCGTTCGGTCCGCCACGGTCGTCCGACGAATCCGGTGAGGACGTCGACGGCCTGCGGCACGCCGACGGGATCGTCGCGGCGGGACCGGGCCAGGGTCAGATGGGGACGCAGCGGCCGTTCCCTGAACTCGATCCCGCAGGCCCTGACCACGTCCCTGACCTCGGCGGCGAGCAGGTGCAGTCCGTCCAGGTCCCCGTCGATCCCGGCCCACAGCAGCCGCTCGTCGAAGTGGCCGCCGCCTCGCAGTCGCAGGTCCAGCGCGGGCTGCGCCGCCGCCGCTCCGGCGAGTGCCCGCTGCAGTGCGGGGACCGCCGTGGCGGGGAGTGCGCCGAGGAACGCCAGGGTGATGTGCCAGTCCTCGATCCGGTTCCACCGCAGCCGCGGGTACGTGACATAGGCGGGCTCCAGGACCCGGGCCAGTTCGTCCTTCGCCTCGTCGGGTGGGGCGAGCGCGACGAAGACGCGGAGGGTCGCGGGCTCGGGGAGTTCGTTCACCAGGGATTTCTAACACCTCGCCGCCCGGGAGCGACCCTCGCGCCGGGCTTCGACACCGCGGCGACGCCGGTGTGAGATGGACCACGTCCCGCCCGTCGGGATATGGGGTCAACTGCTACCAGCAGCACCCAAACGTCCAGGTGGTCGCCACCATGAGACCCCCTGGAGCCGGGGGACGGTGCAGAACGAAATGGCCATCCGCGGAGCGGTGGGCCTAACGTGCCCGCCATGTCCCAGAACACGAACACCCCGGGTATCCCCGGGCAGCCGACTGCCCCGGTGGCCGGCGACCCCGCCAAGGTGCAGCGCCAGGTCCAGCAGCAGGCGGGCGTCGGACCGGTCTCCGGTGGCGGCGGCACGCTCTTCTCCGAGCCGGTCCTGGTGGTGAACCAGAAGGCCAAGCTGATCGAGCTGACCAACGAGTACGCGGTCTTCGACCAGCAGGGCGGCACGCTTGGCTCGGTGGTCCAGGTCGGCCAGAGCGGTCTGCGCAAGCTGATACGACTCTTCTTCTCCATCGACCAGTACCTGACGCACAAGCTGGAGATCCGCGACGCGCAGGGCGTCCCGGCACTGCTGCTGACCCGCCCGGCGAAGTTCATCAAGTCACGGGTGATCGTGCAGCGCCCGGACGGCCACGAGGTCGGCCAGATCGTCCAGCAGAACGCCATCGGCAAGATCAACTTTGCGCTGGAGGCCGGCGGCCACAAGATCGGCGCCGTCAAGGCGGAGAACTGGCGGGCCTGGAACTTCTCCATCGTCGACGAGACGGACACCGAGATCGCCCGGATCACCAAGACCTGGGAGGGCCTGGCGAAGACCATGTTCACCACGGCCGACAACTACGTGCTCCAGATCCACCGCCCGCTCGCCGACCCGCTGATCAGCCTGGTCGTGGCGACCGCGCTGACCGTGGACACCGCGCTGAAGCAGGACGCCCGCGGCTTCGGCTAGAGACGCCCCGCGCTGCGCCGAGCCCCGTCCCCCGGTCAGTCGGGACGGCGGGGCTCCGCCGTCCGCCAACGCGTCGACACGCCGAGACCGCCGGGCCGAGCTGCTTGACGGCCCGGCCCTGGAAAACTCGGGGGATGATCACCAAGGCCCGCAGTGCAGCCCTGCAGTGGACCACCGTCGCGCCCGCGCTCGCCTTCGTGCTGCTGGTTCTGACCTGGGGCAGATCGCTGCCCACCGCGCTGGTGGTGCTGATCTCGGCGTTCCTGGCGGCGGCCGTGCTGGCGGCGGTGCACCACGCGGAGGTGATCGCGCACCGGGTCGGCGAACCGTTCGGCTCGCTGGTGCTGGCGGTCGCGGTGACCGTCATCGAGGTCGCGCTGATCGTGACGCTGATGGCCGACGGCAGTGAGAAGAACGCGACGCTGGCCCGCGACACGGTCTTCGCGGCGGTGATGATCACCTGTAACGGCATCGTCGGGCTCTGCATCCTGGTCGGCGCGCTCCGCCACCGGGTGGCGGTCTTCAACCCGGAGGGCACCGGCGCCGCGTTCAGTGCGATCGCCACCCTGGCCACGCTCAGCCTGGTGCTGCCGACCTTCACCACCAGCAAGCCGGGGCCGCAGTTCTCCACCACCCAGCTGGTCTTCGCGGCGGGCGCCTCGCTGATCGTGTACGGGCTCTTCGTCGGCACCCTGACGTTCCGTCACCGGGACTACTTCCTCCCGCTCACCGCCGAAGGCGGCATGCCGGACGGCGAGGAGCACGCCGACCCTCCCACCGCCCGGGCGGCCCGGACCAGTCTCGCCCTGCTCGGCCTGGCGCTGGTCGCGGTGGTCGGACTGGCCAAGGGCGTCTCGCCCACCATCGAGAAGGTGGTCGCCGACGCCGGCCTGCCGGCCTCGGTGGTCGGCGTGGTGATCGCCATGCTGGTACTGCTCCCCGAGACCATCGCGGCGGTCCGCTCGGCCGCCAAGGACCGGATGCAGACCAGCCTGAACCTCGCCCACGGCTCCGCCCTGGCGAGCATCGGCCTGACCATCCCGGCCGTCGCGCTGGCCTCCGTCTGGCTGAGCGGACCGCTGGTGCTCGGCCTCGGCGCCACCCACATGATCCTGCTCGCCCTCAGCATCGCCGTCGGCACCCTGACCGTCATGCCAGGCCGGGCCACGCCGCTCCAGGGCGGCGTGCACCTGGCCATCATGGCCGCCTTCCTGGTGCTCGCCGTCAGTCCCTGATCCGTTCCCGGCCCGCGCGGCCGGTCGGTCGCGGGAGCCGGCGGCTCGACACAATGGCCGGGGGCGCGTGCCCTGCGAGATTGTTAGCGCTAACAATCCTCCTCGTCAAACCGGTGGCACGAGACAGAACGGTGACCCTGAAGGGCCTTGACGGCGTTTCTGTGAGCGTTAACACTCAGGGCTACCGCCGCCCCCACTCGAGCGGTGTGGTCACTCTTGGAGGAACAGTGCGCAAGCTCTCGATCGGACTCGCTGCGGCGGGCCTCTCGCTCACCCTGGCGGCCTGCGGCCAGAGCTCCAACGGCGTTGGGGACGACGCTGCCAAGGGCGGCGGCAACGCCAAGGGTGGCCTCGTCGGTATCGCGATGCCGACCAAGTCGTCGGAGCGCTGGATCAACGACGGCAACAACATCGCCAAGGAGTTCCAGGCGAAGGGCTACAAGACCGACCTCCAGTACGGCGACAACGTCGTCGAGAACCAGGTCTCGCAGCTCGAGAACATGATCACCAAGGGTGCCAAGCTGCTGGTGATCGGCGCCATCGACGGCTCCTCGCTCACCAACGTGCTGCAGAAGGCCGCCGACGCCAAGATCCCGGTCATCTCCTACGACCGCCTGATCCGCGGCACCAAGAACGTCGACTACTACGCCACCTTCGACAACTTCAAGGTCGGCGTCCTCCAGGGCACCTACATCGTCGACAAGCTCGGCCTGAAGGACGGCAAGGGCCCCTTCAACCTCGAGCTGTTCGCCGGCTCCCCGGACGACAACAACGCGAACTTCTTCTTCAACGGTGCGATGAGCGTGCTCAAGCCGTACCTGGACGACAAGAAGCTGGTCGTGCAGAGCGGCCAGACCGCGTTCAACCAGGTCGCCACCCTCCGCTGGGACGGCGGCGTGGCCCAGTCCCGGATGGACAACCTGCTCAGCAAGTCGTACACCTCCGCCCGGGTCGACGCGGTGCTCTCGCCGTACGACGGCATCTCGATCGGCATCCTGTCCTCGCTCAAGGGCGTCGGCTACGGTTCGGGCAAGACCCTGCCGATCGTCACCGGCCAGGACGCCGAGCTGGCCTCGGTGAAGTCGATCATCGCGGGTGAGCAGACCCAGACCGTCTACAAGGACACCCGCGAGCTCGCCAAGGTGGCCGTCCAGATGGGCGACGCGCTGCTCACCGGTGGCAAGCCCGAGGTCAACGACACCACCCAGTACGAGAACGGCACCAAGACGGTTCCCGCCTACCTGCTGCAGCCGGTCAGCGTGGACAAGGAGAACTACCAGAAGGTCCTGGTCGACGGCGGCCAGTACACCGCCGACCAGCTCAAGTAGCCTCCCCTCACCATCCCCGTGGCCCGCTCCCACCCGGAGCGGGCCACCCGGCGAACGGATGCACCATCATGGCCGGACCCATCCTGGAGATGCGTTCGATCACCAAAACCTTCCCCGGTGTCAAAGCGCTCTCGAACGTCAACCTGAGCGTGGCACCCGCCGAGGTGCACGCGATCTGCGGCGAGAACGGCGCGGGCAAGTCCACCCTGATGAAGGTGCTCAGCGGGGTCTACCCGCACGGCACCTACGAGGGCGAGATCCAGTTCCAGGGCGAGCCCTGCGAGTTCCGCGACATCCGCGCCAGCGAGCGGCGCGGCATCGTGATCATCCACCAGGAACTCGCGCTGGTCCCGTACCTCTCCATCGCGGAGAACATCTTCCTCGGGAACGAGCACGCCCAGCGCGGTTTCATCAACTGGAACCGCACCCTGACCCACGCGCAGCAGCTGCTCAAGCGGGTCGGCCTGGACGAGAACCCGCACACCCGGGTCGCCGACATCGGCGTGGGCAAGCAGCAGCTGGTCGAGATCGCCAAGGCGCTCGCCAAGGAGGTCAAGCTCCTCATCCTGGACGAGCCGACCGCCGCCCTGAACGACGAGGACAGTCGCAAGCTGCTCGACCTGATCCTGGAGCTCAAGGCCCAGGGCATCGCCTGCATCATCATCTCGCACAAGCTCAACGAGATCGCCCGGGTCGCGGACTCGGTCACCATCCTGCGGGACGGGCAGACCATCGAGACCATCCCGGTCGAGGGCATCACCGAGGACCGGATCATCCGGGGCATGGTCGGCCGTGACCTGGAACACCGCTACCCCGAGCGCACTCCCCAGATCGGCGAGATCGCCCTGGCGATCGAGGACTGGACGGTGCAGCACCCGCTCGACCACCAGCGCAAGGTGGTCGACGGAGCGTCGGTCAACGTCCGCCGCGGCGAGATCGTCGGCATCGCCGGCCTGATGGGCGCGGGCCGTACCGAACTGGCGATGAGCGTCTTCGGCCGCTCCTACGGCCGGTACACCGGCGGCCGGGTGCTGCTGGACGGCAAGGAGATCCGCACCCGTACGGTGCCCGAGGCGATCGGCCACGGCATCGCGTACGTGACGGAGGACCGCAAGCAGCTCGGTCTCAACCTGATGGACGACATCAGCCGCAACATCTCGCTGAGCGCGCTCGGCAAGGTGGCCCGGCGGGGCTGGGTGAACCAGCACGAGGAGACCAAGGTCGCCGAGTCGTTCCGGAAGTCCATGAACATCAAGGCCCCCTCGGTGTTCGCGGAGACCGGCAAGCTCAGCGGCGGCAACCAGCAGAAGGTCGTCCTCAGCAAGTGGATCTTCACCGAGCCCGAGGTGCTGATCCTGGACGAGCCGACCCGGGGCATCGACATCGGTGCCAAGGCCGAGATCTACACGGTGATCGCCGACCTCGCCGCGCAGGGCAGGGCGGTCCTGGTGATCTCCTCCGAACTGCCCGAGCTGCTCGGCCTCTGCGACCGGATCTACACCATGACCGAGGGCCGGATCACCGGTGAGGTGGACCGCTCCGAGGCGACCCAGGAATCCCTGATGCGGCTGATGACCCAGACCGCGGACCAACGACACGAGCAGGTGTAAGGCAATGGCCCAGACGACCGAGTCCCCCGAGGCACCGGTGCAGCCGCAGACCGAACGGCCTTCCACCGGAGCGCTGTTGACCCGTGCCCTGCGAGGCAACGTCCGCCAGTACGGCATGCTGGTGGCGCTGGCCCTGATCGTGCTGCTGTTCCAGTTCTGGACCGACGGCATCCTGCTCCAGCCGCTCAACATCACCAACCTGATCCAGCAGAACGGCTACATCCTGATCCTGGCGATCGGCATGATGATCGTCATCATCGCCGGTCACATCGACCTCTCGGTCGGATCGCTGGCCGCCTTCGTCGGCGCCGCCTCGGCGGTGATGATGGTCAAGCACCAGGTGCCGTGGCCGGTGGCCCTGGTGGTCTCCCTGCTGATCGGCGCGGTCGCCGGAGCCTGGCAGGGCTTCTGGATCGCCTACATCGGCATCCCGTCCTTCATCGTCACGCTGGCCGGCATGCTGCTGTTCCGCGGTGGCACCCAGATCCTGCTGCAGGGCCAGTCGATCGCCCCGTTCCCGACCGGCTTCCAGAAGATCGGCAGCGGCTTCCTCCCCCAGGTCGGCCCGAACACCAACTACCACAACCTGACCCTGCTGATCGGCGCGGCCGTGCTGGCGATCGCCGTGCTCCAGGAGGTCCGGGGCCGCCGCCAGGCCGCCTCGTACGGGCTGGAGCTGCTGCCGGTCGGAATGTTCGTCGCCAAGCTGGCGGCGATCACCGCGGCGGTCGCGGTCTTCACCATGCTGCTGGCCAGCTACCACGGTGTGCCGATCGTGCTGCTGATCCTGGGCGGCCTGCTGGTCGGCTTCGGCTACCTGATGCGCAACTCGATCCTCGGCCGCCACACCTACGCGATCGGTGGCAACGAGGCGGCGGCGAAGCTGTCCGGCGTCAAGAGCAAGCGCGTCGTCTTCCTCGCCTTCGTCAACATGGGCGTGCTCGCCGCGCTGGCCGGTCTGGTCTTCGCCGCCCGCCTCAACGCGGGCACCCCGCAGGCCGGCATCAACTTCGAGCTCGAGGCGATCGCCGCCGCCTTCATCGGTGGCGCCTCCGCAACCGGTGGTGTCGGCACCGTGCTCGGCGCCATCATCGGCGGCCTGGTGCTCGGTGTCCTCAACAACGGCATGTCGCTGGTCGGCATCGGCACCGACTACCAGCAGGTCATCAAGGGCATGGTGCTGCTCGCCGCCGTCGGCTTCGACGTCTACAACAAGCGCAAGGTCGGTTCCTGACCGACCGTCCGCCAGTGGCGGTCACCGCACGAGCCACCCCGCCCTGAGCAGGGTGAGGACCTCGGCGGTGATCGCCACTTCGTTCTGTTCGAACTCCGTTCCCGTCAGCCGGGTCCGGTCGGCGGGCAGGCCGGTCAGCACGGGCGTGTGCAGGTGGCCGCCGGGCAGCTCAGGGCGCAGCTCCAGCCGCAGCCGGTTGCTCCGGTACGCCACTTCGTTGGACAGGTAGCCGCCTCCCCCGCCCGCCACCGCCCGCGACCCCGGGGTCGGTCCTTCGGCCCGGTCGACCGGTCCGCTCTCCCCCGCCGGGATCTCGGTCACCTCGGTGTTCACCAGCACCGGGTACGGGCTCTGGGCCGCCGCCTCCCAGGCCGCCCCGGGCAGGGTGGTCGGGATGAACTCCGCGCCCGGGCCCATCCCCGGTGCCACCACCGGGTGTTGGTAGGTGCCGCCGGAGAGCGCCCCCGTGTTGTCGGGGTACGGATCGGCGGAGCGGGCCCGTCCGGCCCAGGCCTCCACCGTGAACAGGCCCGGGTAGCCCTGGCTGATGGTGGTGATCCGGTCGGCCGCTCGGGGACCGGCCGCCAGCCTCGGGGCGAACGCCCGCTCCACGATGCCGTGGTCGAAGTCGGCGTAGCGGACCGGCAGGACCACGGCGCGGATCTCGGCGGTGCTGCCGTCGTCCAGCACCACCCGCCGCCCGTTCAGACTGAGCGCCGCCGAACCCGACGGGTTGGCGGTCCGCAGGTCACCGTCGAGGCCGAACGGGTCGAATCCGCTGACGAAGATCCGCTTCACTCCTGCGGCAGTCCCGAAGTCGTTCTCCTTCAGCCCGCGCGAGGCGTCCTCGAACCGGGCCCGCAGCGCATCCGCGTCCACAGTGAACTGCGGTTTCCAGCCAGCCAGTTGGTCAACCATCGCGAGCCGGGCCCAGTACAACGGCCGGTCGTCGGCCGGCGCCAGGTCGCCACCGGGGCGCCGTCCCTGGCTCCGGTTCACCGCCGCCTGCCAGAGCGCCGTGCCCCAGGAGTCCGTCAACTCCTCTGCCTCCGGCGCCGATCGGACGCTGCACAGCGCCGCAGGGAACCGCGCCGTGAAGCCGCCCAACCCACCGCCGGTCACCAGCTCGGCGCTCCGCGGATCCGCCAACCGCCGCTCCTCCGCCCCTCGTTGGGGCGCCACGACGGCACAGGGCGCCTGCCCGGCCTGGGCGGGAGTGACGGCGAGAGCGGGGAGCAACGCGCTCGCCGCGAGCACGGCGACAAGGGAGAGCCTCATGGCATGTGACATTACACAGAACTGCGATGCTTTCGGGCCCGAACCGGAGGAATGCCCGGTCCCGGGGACCGCCCTTGGGTCTCGCGCTGCCGGACTCCCATCGACCCCGGCCGGGTGTACCCGTTCAGGCCGACGGCCCAGCCCGCCGTGCGGCGGCGGCAACACCCTGGTCGGCTGGGAGGACTGATGCAGCGATACCACCGCAGCGAAGGGCCCCGGGCCCGTCGGCCTGCCGCGCCCGAGGGAGTCCCACCGATGTCGGAGCCAGCCGCCTCCCACCGTGATCTGCGTGCCCTGGTGATCAACTGCACGCTCAAGCGGTCCCCCGAGCGGAGCCACACCCAGGGGCTGATCGACATCAGCACCGGCATCATGGAGCGCCAGGGCGTCCAGGTCGAGGTGATCAGGGCGGTGGACCTGGACATCGCAACCGGTGTCTGGCCCGACATGACCGAGCACGGCTGGGAGACCGACCAGTGGCCGGTGGTCTACTCCCAGGTGATGGCCGCCGACATCCTCACCCTGGCCGGGCCGGTGTGGCTGGGCGACAACTCCTCCGTCATGAAGCAGGTGATCGAGCGGCTCTACGCCTGTTCGTCGATCCTCAACTCCCAGGGCCAGTACGCCTACTACGGCCGCGTCGGCGGCTGCCTGATCACCGGCAACGAGGACGGCGCCAAGCACTGCGCGATGAACGTCCTCTACAGCCTCCAGCACCTGGGCTACACCGTCCCCCCGCAGGCGGACGCGGGCTGGGTCGGCCCGGCCGGCCCGGGGCCGTCCTACCTGGACCCCGGCTCGGGTGGCCCCGAGAACGACTTCACCAACCGCAACACCACGTTCATGACCTGGAACCAGCTCCACCTGGCCCGCCTGCTGAAGGACGCCGGAGGCATCCCGGCCCACGGCAACCAGCGCTCGGAGTGGGACGCCGGCTGCCGCTTCGACTTCGAGAACCCCGAGCACCGCTGACGGTTCACACTCGGCCGAACTCCTCCACCGCTGCCGTCACGATCGCCTCCAGCTGCGAGTGGTGGGCGCCGCGCCAGTACACCCGCTCGCAGTCGGCGCACTGCGCGAAGACGTCGTACGAACGCTCGGTCCCGTCCCGGAGCTGCTGCCTGACCTCCGCCTTGGCGGTGTCGCGCAGCGTCCCGTTGCAGGCCGTGCACCTGGTCCAGGGCGCGAGCGGCGGGGCGAACCGGGAGAGCACGTCCCGTAGTTGCTCGGCGGGGCGGTGGCTGTACACGTAGGCGCCCGCCCAGAGTTCGCGGCGGTGCAGCAGCCCCCGGTCGCGGGAGAGCATGACCCGCTGTTCGGCGGCCGAGCGGGCTGCCAGGGCCGGGTCGCCGATGTCCACGTTCTCGTACGCCGCGTCGATGCCCAGCAACCGGAGCCGGCGGGCGAGCGTGCCGAGGTGTACGTCGAGCAGGAAGCGGGCCGGTCCCGGGAGTTGCTGGGGCCTGGTCACGGCCTCCACCGAGATCCGCTCCCCGGCCTCGGGCACGTGGGCGGTGGGGACCGGTACACCGCCCACCCGCAGGGCGCCGACCTCGGTGAGCGGCACGCCGAGCGACTCCACCACGTGACCGAGCGTCGAGACGCCGTCGGTCCGCACCGCCGACCAGCCCGCCCGCCGGCTCGCGCCGACGAAGAGGTGCAGCTCGGCGGCGAATTCGATCCAGATCTCCGGCTTCTCCACAGCAGCAGCATGCCAGCCGCCGCCCCCGGGGTCCCACGCGGGTCACGCCGCCGGCAACCGCGCAACATGATCGAAGCCCTTGACGATCAGTCGGACGGCGAGCGTGACCTCCCAGGCGAACACCGGCACGGCCGCCAGCGACCCCAGCGGGGAGACCTGCCCGTACACCCCGAACAGCACGGCGACGGCCGAGGCGCAGATCAGCGGGCCACCGACCAGCCCCAGCACGGCGATGAAGCGGGGCACCAGCCGCGAGCGGTACATCAGGACCGCCAGCACCAGCGTGTTCGCCCCGAGCACGAAGTTGGGCCCGAGCAGGAACGTCCAGTCGTGGACGGCCACCAGCGCTCTGGCCACCGTGGCCACCTCCCCGCCCGGCGCCTCCCGCCGCAGCGTGACCACCGACAGGACAGCGATGATCCCGAGCGCGATCACGGCGCCTTCGAGCAGCCGGCCGCAGACGTACCCGAGCGCGGCTCCCTCGTTGCACCGCTTGACCACCGGAAACAGCACGATCCCGGTGCCGATCACCGCCAGCACGAGCACGATCTCGCACAGCGCCCCCGCGAACACCCGGGCGTCGGCTCCGGCGCCGAGCACGTAGCCGGCGTCCTTCAACGCCGGGCCGTACAGCAGCAGGCCGGCGATCGCGGCCACCTCGGTGACGAGGAACAGCACGCCCGTGACCAACGCGGTCCTTCTGATGGAGCTCATCAGTACCCTCCCAGGGAGTGGTGTACGGCGTACACCCGAGACAGAGGTTAGGCGTACGCCGTACACTCGTCAACACGAGCCGCCGGTCGTCCGGGCGGATCACGACGGAACTGAGAGAGCTGAGGAAGCTGACGATGACTCGGGAACCGGCCCCCCGGGCACCGTTGAGCCGCGAGCGGGTGCTGCGCGCCGCCGTCGCGCTCGCGGACGCGACCGGGATCGACGCCCTCAGCATGCGCAGGCTCGCGCAGGAGCTGGGCGTGGTGCCGATGGCGCTGTACAAGCACGTCGCCAACAAGGACGAGCTCCTGGACGGGATGGTCGACTGCGTGCTCGGCGAGATCGGCCCGGCCGTCCCCGGCCCGGACTGGCGCAGCGCCGTCCGGGCGCGGATCCTCGCCGCCCGGAGCGCGCTGCTCGGGCACCCCTGGGCCTCGCAGGTGATCCAGTCCCGCCCCGCGCCGACCCCGGCGCTGCTCGGGTACACCGACTCGGTGATCGGCCTGTTCCGCACCGGCGGCTTCTCCGTCGACCTCACCCACCACGCGATGCACGCTCTCGGCAGCCGGATGCTCGGCTTCACCCAGGAGCTCTTCGACGTCTCCCCCGGCGCCTCCCCGGCCGACCCCGCCGTGCTGCGGGCCATGGCGGCGCACTACCCGTACGTCGCCGAACTCGCGACGGCCGGGGCCCACGACGAGAAGTCCGTCGTGGGCCCCGGCTGTGACGATCAGTTCGAGTTCGAGTTCGCCCTGGACCTGCTCCTGGACGGTCTCGAAGGTCTCCGGCAGCGAGGCTGGTCCTCGGCCGGGCAGCGCCTCACGCCCAGGGGCTGACCACCTGGAAGGAGCTGTCGGCGCGGAAGGTGTCGTTGTCCTGGTAGAGGTCGGCCCGCAGCTCGTAGTTGTAGTGGCGCAGGTAGCGCCCGGGGTAGTTGTACGACTCGAGCGAGACCGAACCCGCCGCCGAACCGGGCCGGGCGCAGTAGGTGGCGTCGCCCCGGAAGGCGGCGGAGCCGTCGTTGCCGTCCAGCCGGAGCTTGAAGTCCCAGTGGCGGAAGTAGCGGCCGTCGGCGGCGCGCAGCGAGTAGCAGTTGGCGTCCGCCAGACCGGGCACCACCGTCACGGTGGCGTCCTGCTTGACCGTGCTGCTGCTCGTCGAGCTCACCGGGTCGAGGTAGCCCAGCCCGGAGCGCGAAGTGACGTAGCGGTCCGGGAAGTTCACGGACCGGAGCGAGCGGGTGGTGTTGACCGGCAGCGTGGTGCCGCCGGGGACGGTCTCCCTGAGCACGGTGAAGTGCCGGGCGAAGCCGGTCAGTCCGGGCAGCTCGGTCGGTGTGGTCCAGGTGGCCAGACCGTCATAGCTGTCGCTGTAGTAGTACTTATGCGCGCTGTAGCCGTCGTAGTAGATCCGCCAGCCGCCGTTGTCGAGCTGGACCAGCGCCGGGCCCTCGACCCAGTTGCCGAAGCCGGCCCAGTTGCCGGTGCCGGTGATGGTGTACGGGCCGCCGAGACTGCTCGCGGTGGCGTGCTCCAGGTACTTGGTGGTCTCGTTCTTGGTGATCGCGTGGTAGGTCGAGCCGATCTTCACCACGAAGGTGTCGATGTGGTTGCCCGTGATACCGGCCAGCGGGGTCGGCGAGGTCCACGAGGTGAGCGCCGAGTTGGTCGCGGTCAGCCGGTACGGCTGGAAGTCCGCGCCGGAGGCCGAGGTGGAGAGCGAGACGATCACGTTGACGCTGCCGTCGGTGTCCACGTGCCACTCGGGCGCCCAGGTCCGCTGCAGGCCGGCCAGCGGGATGGTGTGGTTGCCGAGGAAGGTCCAGTTCACCCGGTCGGTGCTGGAGGCGAAGCCGATGGTGTTGCCGGACCAGTCGGTGGTGTACGTGATGTAGTACTTGCCGTCGGTGTGCCGGATGATGCTCGGGTCCCGGATCAGGCCCGAAGGCGGCGTGTACGCCGAGGACTTGAGCAGCCGGTAGCCCGTGCCGTCCGGGGAGTCGTAGACGTACATGTTCGACTCGCTGGTGTTGGTGAACGCGGTCATGGTGTACCGCGTCGTCGAGCCGGCCGGGGGCGCGGCGGCCGACGCACCGGTGACCGGTACGACGGCGAGGGCCAGGGCGGCGCCGAGTGCGGCCGCCAGCCGGCGGAGGGTTCCTGACAAGGTGTCTGCTCCTTCTGGGGTGGACGGGCCCGACTGTCGGGGGCGAACGGCCGGACCCGCGAACGTGGGGGCCTACTGCTGGTAGAAGGTCGCGTCGGCCTTGCCGACCGTGGTGCTCACCGGCTGGATCTGGAGCAGGTAGTCGTAGTGCCGCAGGTACTGGCCCGGCAGGCCGTACGCCTCGTAGGAGACGGCGGCCGGGTCGGCGAGGCCGGGGCGCTGGTGGAAGCTGGCGCTGTCCTTGAAGGCGGTGGAGCCGTCGCTCTTCTCCACCCAGACGTCACCGTTGCGCGAACGCAGGTAGTAGCCGGGGAAGTTGGCCGACTCCACCGACACCGTGCCGGAGCCGGAGAGACCGGGCACGGTACGGAACTGCGAGTCGGCCAGGTTGGTGACGTCGGCGTCCAGCCGGGCCCGGTACTCCCAGTGCCGGATGAACCGGTCGGGGTAGTTGTAGGAGGACAGCCGGACCGGGGTGGCCCCGTCCGCGACCGGGATGCCGAAGTTCGGCGTGCCGTCGGCGTTCCAGTACAGCTTCTGCACCCGGGTGCGGCGGTTGGGGTCGTTCAGCGGGTCGCCGACGATGTCCTTGTAGCCCCGGTCGTGGTACACGAGGATGTCGCTCTTGCCGTCCTCGGAGGTGGTGAACTGGTTGTGCCCGGGGCCGTACTGGGAGGTGGCCGCGTTGCTGGTGAAGACCGGGGTGGCGGTCTTCGTCCAGGAGGCCGGGTTGGTCAGGTCGCTGCTCGCCGAGGCGGTGAGCAGGCCGAGGCAGTAGTTGCTGTCGGTGGCGGCCGCGGAGAAGGTCATGAAGACCTTGCCGCCGTGCTGGATCACCGCGGGGCCCTCGTTGACCTTGTAGCCGACCGACTCCCAGGCGTACGTCGGGACGGTGAGCCGGGCCGGGGTCCCGCTGATGGTCCAGGGGTTGGCCAGCTTGGCGATGTAGATGTTGGAGTTGGTCGCGATCGCCGGGTCCTTCTGCGCCCAGCTCAGGTAGCGGACGCCGTTGACCACGAAGGTGGTCGCGTCGAGCGAGAAGCTGTCCATCGGGGTGGCTATCCGGCCCTTCTCGGTCCAGCTGCCGGTGACCGGGTCGGCGGCCGAGCTCTCCAGCACGTACATCCGGATCTTCCACTGGTCGGCGGAGTCCCCGGCCGCGAAGTAGACGTACCACTTGCCGTCGATGAAGTGGATCTCCGGCGCCCAGATGTGGTTGGCCATCGCGCCGCTGGCGTGCTTGGTCCAGATCACCGTCTCGGGGGCGGTGGACAGGCCCTGGATGGTGGTGGCCCGGCGGAGGATGATCCGGTCGTACTCGGGGGCGGTGGCGGTGAAGTAGTAGAAGCCGTCGGTGTGCTTGTAGATCTGGCCGTCGGCGCGCTGGCTGATCAGGGTGTTGGTGTACGACACCGCGGGCGAGGCCGGGACGGCCGCCTGCGCGGGGGCCACCGGCAGCATCAGGGCCGCCAGCAGCGCGGCGCCGATCGTCAGGGAACGGGTCTTCGTCATCGCGCTTCTCCTCAGTTGGCGGTGATCTGCCACTGCTGGCAGGCGTTGTTCAGCCAGGACCACTGGCGTACGTCGGTGCCGTCGGCCGTACCGCAGTTGGTCACGTCGGCAACCTTGCCGCTGCTCGCGTTCACCAGCCGGACCCAGCCGCCGGAGTCGCTGAGCACGAGGCGGAAGCGCTGGCAGCTGTTGTTCAGCCACGACCACTGGCGGAGGTCCGCACCGTCGGCGGCTGAGCAGTCGGCCAGGTCGAGCACCTTGCCGCTGGCGACGTTCACCAGCCGGCTGGTGTCGTCCGCCTGGTCCTCCACCCGCCACTTCTGGGCGTTCGAACCGTTGCAGGTGAACAGCCGCACGTTCGCCCCGTCGGCCGGCGAACCGTCGGCCAGGTCGAGGCACTTGCCGCTGTTGCGGTTCACGAAGCTGTAGCTGCCCGGCGTCACCGCGGTCTCCCCGGACGGGCCGGCCAGCGAGGTGCCGAGCGCCACCGGGGTGCCGAAGTTCGGGGTGCCGTCCGCGTTCCAGCTGAACTTCTGCGCCCGGGTGGTGCGGTTGTTGTCGCAGCCGCCGGCCGCCGAGTTGTTGGCGTGGTAGACGATCCAGTCCTCGGTGCCGTCCGGCGACTTGAAGAACCCGTTGTGGCCGGGACCGTACACCCCCGCCGCGTCGTTGCGCTGGAACACCGGCGTCGACTTCTTCGTCCAGGAGGAGGCCGACAGCGGGTCACTGCCCGTCAGTTCGAGCTGACCGAGCTTGTAGTCCGGCGTGGTGCAGTAGCTCCCGGAGTACACGATGAAGGTCTTGCCGTTGTGGTAGAGCGGCTCCGGGCCCTCGTTGACCGCCGCACCGGACTTCTCCCAGGCGTAGGTCGGCGTCGAGATGACGCTCAGCGCACCGCTCACCGTGTACGGGTTGCTCATCGGCGCGATCACCAGATTCTGGGTGCCGCCGCTGAACGCGCTGCCGAGCAGGTAGAGCGCGCTGCCCACCTTGAGCACGCTCGCGTCGATCAGCCAGGTGTCGCTGCCGGGCGCGGCCAGGTCGTTCTTGAAGCCGTACGGACCCATCGGGTCGGTCCCGACGCTCTCGGCCACGTGCAGGCGCTGGGTCGCGTTGTAGTCGGCGATGCCCTGCCCGGCGACGTAGTAGAGGTACCACTTGTTGTTGAAGAAGTGGATCTCGGGCGCCCAGATGTTGCAACACCGTTTGGGGTTGGTGTCCTTGAAGATCTGCACGCTCGGCGCGGTCGCCAGCCCGGCCAGGGTCGGTGACTTCCTCATGGTGATCTCGGACGACCAGGAGGTGGTGACCAGGTAGTAGTTGCCGTTGTAGTACTCCAGCCAGGGGTCGGCGCCCTTCTGGGACTTGACCGGGTTGGTGTACGTCCGCCCGGCCGCCGCGGTGGCGGGGCGCTCGGCGAGCGTGCTGCCGAGCAGGGCCAGCACCGCGACCACCAAGGCGATCCAGGGGTACGAGCGGGTACGGCTCATGGAGGGTCCCTTCGAGGGTGGCGTCCCCGCGGGCACCGGCGAAGGTGCGGCCGTTCAACGGCACGGCGGGGGCGGCGGTTCGGCACTGGGGCTCGTGGATACCGCCGACACCCCGCCGTTCGTATCGGCCGCGTGTCGAGAATGTTAACGCTCACAGAACGAGGGTCAAGGCCCCCGACGATCTCGTTCGGATCACTCCACCGACAGCCGGTAGACCGTGGTCGACCGGTACCGCTCCCCCGGACGCAGGACGGTGGAGGGGTAGTCGGGGAAGTGCGGCGAGTCCGGGAAGTGCTGGGTCTCCAGCGCGATCCCGGCGTACCGGCGGTAGGGGCTGCCGCCCGGGCCGGTGAGGCGGCCGTCGAAGTGGTTGCCGGTGTAGACCTGCAGCCCGGGCTCGGTGGTCAGGCAGTCCAGCCGCCGGCCGCTGCCGGGGTGCAGCAGGGTGGCCGCCTGCCGGAGGCCCTCGCCGGGCCTGAGCACCCAGTTGTGGTCGTACCCGTCCCCTGCCAGCCAGATCTGCGGGTGTGCCGCCGAGACCCGCCCGCCCAGACCGGTCGGCGCGGTGAGGTCGAACGGCGTGTCCACGACCGGCTCCGGCGGGCCGAACGGGATCAACTCCCGGTCCACCGGCAGGTACTGGTCCGCGGCCACCTGGAGCAGGTGGTCCAGCACCATCCCGCTGCCCTCGCCACCGAGGTTGAAGTAGGCGTGGTTGGTCAGGTTCACCACCGTCGGGGCGTCGGTGACCCCCTCGTACGAGATCGTCAACTCGCCCGCACGGTCCAGCAGGTACGTCACGGACACGTCCACCGCGCCGGGGAAGCCCTGGTCGCCGTCCGGGCTGTGCAGCTCCAGGCGGACACCCACCCGGTCGCCGTCCCGCACCTCCGTACCGTTCCACACCCTGGTGGCGAAGCCGTCGGGCCCGCCGTGCAGGGTGTGGCCGTTCGGCTGGGCGGCGAGCCGGTGCACCGTGCCGTCGAGCGGCAGTTGGCCGCCCGCGATCCGGTTGCCGTAGCGGCCCACGGTGGCGCCGAAGTACGCGGCCTCGCCGAGCAGGTCGCCGGTCGAGGTGCCACCGAGCACCACGTTGGCCCGGCGTCCGTCCCGGTCCGGCGCGTGCAGCGACTGGAGGCGGGCACCGAGGCTGAGCACCTCGGCCGTGACGCTGCCCGCCGTACCGAAGACCCAGCGGTCGACCGCCCGGCCGTCCGGCAGTTCGCCCGCGTGGTGGTGCTGGATGGTCAGGTCACCGGTCATCGCACGGTGCTCCGTTCACTCAAGACGGATGGGGCGACGCCCGGTTCGGACGCCGCCCCAGGGACTCGTTAGGACTAGAAACCCTGCGCCAGGCGGTGGTAGGCCTGGTTCCAACGCAGCTCCTTGGTGAGCTGACGGATCGTCGTGTCGGCGTCGATCAGGACCAGCTCGGTCGAGAGCATCTCGGCCAGGTCGTCCAGCTCCTCCGCGCCGAGCGCACTGCTGAGCACGGTGTGGTGCGGGGCGCCGGCGGCCAGCCAGGCCTCGGCGGAGGTCCGGAAGTCCGGCCGGGGCTGCCAGACCGCGCGGGCCACCGGGAGGCTGGGCAGCGGGGCGGCGGGCTCGACCACGTCGATCTCGTTGGCCACCAGCCGGAACCGGTCGCCCATGTCCGCCAGACCGACCACCACGGCGGGGCCGGGCTCGGCGTCGAAGACCAGCCGGACCGGGTCCTCGCGGCCGCCGATGCCCAGCGGGTGGATCTCGCAGGACGGGGTGGCGGAGGCGATGCTCGGGCAGACCTCCAGCATGTGCGCGCCGAGGATCAACTCCCGTCCGGGCTCGAGGTGGTAGGTGTAGTCCTCCATGAAGGAGGTGCCGCCGGACAGGCCCTGCGCCATCACCTTGAGGGTGCGCAGCAGGACGGACGTCTTCCAGTCCCCCTCGCCGCCGAAGCCGTACCCGTCGGCCATCAGCCGCTGCACGGCCAGGCCGGGGAGCTGGCGCAGTCCGCCGAGGTCCTCGAAGTTGGTGGTGAAGGCCTTGAAGCCGCCCTCCACCAGGAAGCCGCGCAGGCCGAGCTCGATCCGGGCGGCGTAGCGCAGCGAGTCGTGCCGCTCGCCGCCCAGCCGCAGCTCGGGGGCGAGCCGGTACAGCTCCTCGTACTCCTTGACCAGCTCGGTGATCTCGGCGTCGCCGGTCGAGTCGACCACCTCGACCAGGTCGTTGACGCCGTAGGTGTTGACCGAGACGCCGAACCGGAGCTGGGCCTCGACCTTGTCGCCCTCGGTCACCGCGACGTCGCGCATGTTGTCGCCGAAGCGGGCCAGCTTGAGCGAGGTGAGCTCGGCGCGGCCGGCCGCGGCGCGGGCCCAGGAGGCGATCCGGACGGCCACCGAGGGGTCGCTGACGTGACCGGCGACGGTCTTGCGGGTGACGCCGATCCGGGACTGGATGTAGCCGAACTCGCGGTCGCCGTGGGCGGCCTGGTTCAGGTTCATGAAGTCCATGTCGATGGTGCCCCAAGGCAGTTCGACGTTGGCCTGGGTGTGCAGGTGGAGCAGCGGCTTGCGCAGCGCGTCCAGTCCGGCGATCCACATCTTGGCCGGCGAGAAGGTGTGCATCCAGGCGATCAGGCCGATGCAGTCGTCCGCCGCGTTGGCCTCCAGGCAGACCCGGCGGATCGCGCCCGCGTCGGTCAGGACGGGCTTCCAGACCACCTTGACGGGCAGCGAGCCGCCCAGGCTCTCGGCGATCTGCTGGGACTGCGCCGCGACCTGACGGAGCGTCTCCTCGCCGTACAGACCCTGGCTGCCGGTCAGGAACCAGACCTCACGGACCTCGGTGGACTTCATGCGTGGGTCTCCTTAACGGGCTGCTGGCCGTACACGTTCTGGTAGCGGAAGTTGAGGCTGTCGATGTCGCTCTGCGCGATCGGCAGCGGCTCGCCGAGCTGGCGGGAGATGTGCACCGTGCGAGCGACGTCCTCGCACATCACGGCGGCCTTGACGGCGGACTTGGCGTCCTTGCCGATGGTGAAGACGCCGTGGCTCTTCATCAGCACGGCCGGCGAGCGGTGCCCGCCCAGGGTGTCCACGATGCCGCGCCCGATCGAGTCGTCCCCGATCAGGGCGAACGGGCCGATCGGGATCTCGGCGCCGAACTCGTCGGCCATCGCGGTCAGCACGCACGGCACGGCCTCGCCCCGGGCGGCCCAGGCGCAGGCGTACGTGGAGTGGGTGTGCACCACGCCGCCGACCTCGGGCATGTGCCGGTAGACGTAGGCGTGCGCCGCGGTGTCGGAGGACGGGCTGTGCTCACCCTCGACCACGTTGCCGTCGAGGTCGCAGAGGATCATGTTCTCGGGTGTCAGTTCGTCATACGCGACGCCGCTGGGCTTGATCACCATCAGGTCCTGGCCCGGGATCCGGGCGGAGACGTTGCCGGCCGTCCAGACCACCAGCTGGTAGCGGACCAGCTCCTGGTGCAGGTCGCTGACCTGACGGCGCAGCAGCTCGATCGGGTCGGTCATGATTCCTCGCTGTTCCGGGTCGCGGCCTGGGCCGTCAGGGCGGTGTTGCGGATGCGGCGCAGCCGGTGCAGCTGCTTGTCGGCGGCGGTGCCGAAGTGCCGGTGCAGTTCGGCGTACTCGGCGTACAGCGCGTCGTAGGCGTCGGCCCGCTCGGGGTCGGGCAGGTACGCGGCGCGCTCGACCCGGCCCATCGCGGCGGCGGCGGTCCGGACGTCGGGGTGGGCCCCGGCGGCGACGGCGGCGTGGATCGCCGAGCCGAGGGCCGGGCCCTGGGCGGATGCGGCCAGCGAGACCGGGCGGCGCAGCACGTCGGCGTAGATCTGCATCAGCAGGGCGTTCTTCTTCAGACCGCCGGTGACGATGAACTCGGTGACCGGGACGCCGCCCTGCTCCAGCGCCTCGACGATGGTGCGGGTGCCGAAGGCGGTGGACTCGAGCAGCGCGCGGTAGACGTCCTCGGGGCGGGTGGCCAGGGTGAGGCCGACGATCACGCCGGAGAGGTGGTGGTCGACCAGAGTGGAGCGGTTGCCGTTCAGCCAGTCCAGCGCGACCAGTCCGTGCCCGCCGACCGGCTGGCCGGCGGCCTTGCGGGTGAGCAGCTGGTGGGCGTCCTCGCCGGCCGCCTCGGCCTCGGCCAGGTAGTCGGCGGGCAGACCCTGCCGCAGCCACCAGGCGAAGATGTCGCCCACGGCGCTCTGCCCGGCCTCGTAGCCGTAGGCACCCTGGACGATGCCGCCCTCGACCACACCGCAGATGCCGGGGACGTCGGCCAGGGCTGCGCCGTTGACCACGTGGCAGGTGGAAGTGCCCATGATGGCGAGCAGCTGGCCGTTCTCGACGGCCTGCGCGGCGGGGGCGGCCACGTGGGCGTCCACGTTGCCCGCGGCGACCGCGATGCCCTCGGGCAGGCCGGTCCAGGCGGCGGCCTCGGCGGTCAGCGAGCCGACCCGGGAGCCGAGCTGGGCGAGCGGGTGCTCCAGCCGGGTGCGGGCGAAGTCGGCGAAGTCGGGGTGCAGGGCGGCGAGGTACTCCTCGGAGGGGTAACTGCCGTCCTGGAAGATGCCCTTGTAGCCGGCCGTGCAGGTGTTGCGGCTCTCGGCGCCGGTGAGCTCCCAGATGATCCAGTCCGCGGCCTCGATCCAACGCTCGGTGGCGGCGTAGACCGTCGGGTCCTCCTCCAGCAGCTGGAGGGCCTTGGCGAACTGCCACTCGGCGGAGATCTTGCCGCCGTACCGGCCGATCCACTTCTCACCGCGCTGGTGGGCCAGCTCGTTGATCCGGTCAGCCTGCCCCTGGGCGGCGTGGTGCTTCCACAACTTCGGCCAGGCGTGCGGGTGTTCGGCGAGCTCGGTCTCGGCCAGCGGGGTGCCGTCGGCCCGTACGGGAAGCACGGTGCAGGCGGTGAAGTCGGTGGCGATGCCGATCACGGCAGCCGGGTCGACGCCGCTCGCCGCCAGCGCGGCGGGGACGGCGGTACGCAGTACCTGACGCCAGTCCTCGGGGTGCTGGAGCGCCCAGTCGGGCGGCAGCAGGGCGTCGGTGCCGGGCAGTCGGGTCTCGATCACACCGTGCGGGTACTCGTGGACGCCGGTGCCGAGCTCCTCTCCGTCACTGACTCGCACCACGACGGCGCGGCCGGAGAGGGTTCCGAAGTCGACGCCGACGACGTAGCGCTCTGAGGTCTCGGGTGTCGGTGGCACGTTCACGTCCTTCTTGAGAGTGGGTCTGGTGCCGGCCGCCGGGCGGGTCCGCGACGGTGCGGGCCCGGCGGCCGGTCCGCCGTTCCGGGGAAGCTCCTGGGAACGGGGCCGCGCGGCTGGGCGACCGAAGCGGGTGGGCCGGTCCAGCGGGCGGAGCGTGGGGTGACGGTCAGCTTCGTCGACGCGAGGTCAGCAGCCGCTGCAGCAGGATGAAGACGAACAGCAGGGCGCCGATCACGATCCGGGTCCACCACGAGCTGAGCGTGCCCTGGAAGCTGATCACGGTCTGGATCAGACCGAGCACGAGCACTCCCAGCACGGTGCCGAGCAGGTAGCCGGAGCCACCGGTGAGCAGCGTGCCGCCGATCACCACCGCGGCGATCGCGTCCAGCTCCAGGCCCACCGCGTGGAGTCCGTAGCCGGAGAGCATGTAGAAGGTCATCAGCACGCCGCCCAGCGCCGAGCAGAAGCCGCTCACGCCGTAGACGCCGATCTTGGTCCGGGAGACCGGGAGACCCATCAGCACCGAGGACTGCTCACTGCCGCCGAGCGCGTACACGTTCCGGCCGAACCGGGTGTAGTGCAGCACCACGAAGGCCACCCCGACCGCCAGCAGCGCGACCAGCACGCTCGGCGAGATGAACAGGTCACCCAGCGGGATCCTGGTCTGGGCCATCGACGTGTACGTCGGGTCGGTGATCGAGATCGAGTCGATGCTGATGGTGTAGCAGAGGCCACGGGCCAGGAACATGCCGGCCAGCGTGACGATGAACGGCTGGATCTCGAAGGTGTGGATCACCCAGCCCATCGCCAGACCCGCCCCGGTGCCGACCGCCAGCACCAGCGGGATCACCAACAGCGGCGGCCAGCCGTGCAGTTGGACCAGCCAGGCGGAGAGCATGGTGGACAGCGCGACCATCGCGCCGACCGAGAGGTCGATGCCGCCGGTCAGGATCACGAAGGTCATGCCGACCGCGACCACCAGCAGGAAGGCGTTGTCGATCAGCAGGTTCAGCAGCACCTGGCCGGAGAGGAAGCCGTCGTAGCTCACCGAGCCCGCCGCGAACATCACCACCAGCAGGACGGAGGTGACCAGCATCGGGATCTGGCTCCGGCCGTGCCGGCCCAACCTCGACAGGACGGTGTCGGTGCTCATGCGCCGACCTCCAGCTTCTTCGACGCCACCGGCCGGCTGCCGTGCCGCGCGCCGGACCTGCGGCGGGCGGCCTTGGCGCGGAACACCGGCGACTGGACCAGACAGACGGTGATCACCACGACGGCCTTGAAGACCAGCGTGGTCTCCGGCGGGATGCCGATGGTGTAGACGGTGGTGGACAGGGTCTGGATCACCAGTGCACCGAGCACCGTGCCGCCGAGCGAGAACCGCCCGCCGTTGAGCGAGGTGCCGCCGATCACCACCGCGAGGATGGCGTCCAGCTCGATCCAGAGTCCGGCGTTGTTGCCGTCGGCCGCCGAGACGTTGGAGCTGATCATCAGCCCGGCCAGTGCGGCGCAGAGCGCGCTCACCACGTAGACCAGACCGATCAGCCCGGCCGCCCGGATGCCGACCAGCCGGCTGGCCACCGGGTTGCCGCCGACCGACTCGAGCAGCATCCCGAGTGCGGTGCGCCGGGTGAGCATCGAGGCGAACAGCACGACCACGGCCGCCAGCAGGATCGAGAACGGCACGGTGAGCCAGTAGCCGCCGCCGATCAACTTGAACGGCTCGCTGGTGACGGTGATGATCTGACCGTCCGTGATGAGCTGGGCCACACCGCGCCCGGCGACCATCAGGATCAGGGTGGCGATGATCGGTTGTACCCCGACCCTGGCCACCAGGACGCCGTTCGCAGCGCCGAGCACCAGCGCCACGCCGAGCGCGATGGCCACCGCCGTCAGCACCGTACCGACGCTGCCCGGGTCGGCGGAGTCACTGATGTGCAGGCAGGCCAGCGCCGCGGCGATGGCCACGGTGGAGCCGACCGAGAGGTCGATCCCGCCGGTGGCGATCACCAGCGTCATGCCCAGCGCGACCAGGATCAGCGGCGAGCCGAAGTGCAGGATGTCGATCAGGCTGCCGTACAGGTGGCCATCCCTGACCCGGATGGCGAAGAAGTCGGGGGTGAACGCCAGGTTGGCGAGCAGCAGCGCGATCAGCACTGCGGCGGGCCAGAACAGGCGGTGCTTGGTCACCATTTTCATGAGGTGGCTCCGCTCGCGATGGTCGCCATGATCCGCTCCGGGGTGAGCGTGCCGTCGTTGCGCAGTTCGGCCACCAGCCGGTGGTCGCGCAGCACCCCGACCCGGTGGCTGAGGCGCAGCACCTCCTCCAGCTCGGCGGAGATGAACAGCACCGACATACCGTCACCGGCCAGCTTGGCGACCAGTTTCTGGATCTCGGTCTTGGCACCGATGTCGATGCCCCGGGTCGGCTCGTCCAGGATCAGCAGCTTGGGGTCGGTGATCAGCCAGCGGGCCAGCAGGACCTTCTGCTGGTTGCCGCCGCTGAGGTTGCGGATCAGCGCCTCGGGGTTGTTCGGGCGGATGTCGAGGGCGCGGATCCAGCGGATCGCCAGCTCGTCCTGGGCCGAGCGGGAGAGCGGGCGGGTCCAGCCCCGGGCGGCCTGCAGGGCCAGCACGATGTTCTCCCGGACCGTCAGTTCCCCGACCAGGCCCTCGGTCTTGCGGTTCTCCGAGCAGAACGCGATCCCGTGGCCGATCGCGGCCCGGGGGCTGCGCAGCGCGGTGACGGTTCCGTCGATCTTCAGGGTGCCCTGGTCGCTCTGGTCGGCGCCGAACAGCAGTCGGGCCGCCTCGGTCCGTCCCGAGCCCAACAGGCCCGCCAGACCGACCACTTCACCGGGCCGGATGGCCAGGTCGTACGGTTCCACGGCGCCCCGGCGGCCGAGGCCCTCGGCGCGCAGGAAGGAGGTGCCGGTGGGCTCGGTCCTGGCGGCGTCGGCGAGCTCGGCCAGGCCGGTCAGCTCGCCGCCGATCATCCGGGCGACCAGCTGGCCCTGGTTCAGCTCGCTGGTGAGGTACTCGCCCTCCTGGCGGCCGCCGCGCAGGATGGTCAGCCGGTCGCAGATCTCGTATATCTGGTCCAGGAAGTGGGAGACGAACAGGATCGCCACGCCCTGGTCGCGCAGTCGGCGCAGCACGGTGAAGAGCTGGCGCACCTCGTCGCGGTCCAGGCTGGAGGTCGGCTCGTCCAGGATCAGTACCTTGGCCTGCACGTCCACCGCGCGGACGATCGCGACCAGCTGCTGGACGGCGATCGAGTGGCTGTTCAGCGGGGTGGTGACGTCGATGTCCAGGTCGAGCGCGGCCACCGACGCGGCGGCCCGGCGCCGGAGTTCGGACCAGTGGATCATGCCGAAGCGGCGCGGCTCGCGGCCGATGAAGATGTTCTCCGCGACCGAGAGGTTCGGGCAGAGGTTGACCTCCTGGTAGACGGTGCTGATGCCGGCCTGCTGGGCCTCCAGCGGACCGCCGATCCGTACCGTCTGCCCGGCCAGGGTGACCTGGCCGCCGTCCGACTCGTACACGCCGGTGAGCACCTTGATCAGGGTGGACTTGCCCGCGCCGTTCTCGCCCATCAGCGCGTGCACCTCACCGGGGAAGAGCCGGAAGTCGACCCCGTCCAGTGCCACCACGCCGGGGAACTCCTTACGGATTCCCCGTACTTCCAGGACCGGTTGCGCTTGCACCCGCTCCTCCTCTCGTGGTCGGCGTGCGGGCGGCCGTCCGCCGACGGCCGCCCGCACACCGTGTTCGGTCAGTACTGACGGGTCGGCAGCGCGGCGGCCGCCTGGTCCATGGTGAAGACGCCCTCGACGGTCTTGATCCGTCGCTCGACGGTCTCGCCCTTCTTGACCTTCTTGATCAGGTCCATCAGCTGGTCACCGAGGAGCGGGTTGCACTCGACGTCGACGTTGATCTTGCCGGCGGCCATCGCGGTGAAGGCGTCCTTGACACCGTCCACCGAGATGATCTTGATGTCCTTGCCGGGCGTCTTGCCGGCCTCCTCGATCGCCTGGATCGCGCCGAGCGCCATGTCGTCGTTGTGCGCGTACAGCACGTCGATCTTCGGCTGGGACTTCAGGAAGGCCTGCATGACCTCCTTGCCCTTGGCGCGGGTGAAGTCACCGGTCTGCGAGGCGACCACCTTGAACTTCGCGTCGCCCTTGATGACGTCACCGAAGCCGGCCTTGCGGTCGTTCGCCGGGGCGGAACCGGTGGTGCCCTGGAGCTCGACGATGTTCACCGGGTCGGTCTTGCCCTGGTACTCCTTGACCAGCCAGTCGCCGGCCTTCTTGCCCTCCTCGACGAAGTCCGAGCCGAGGAAGGTGGCGTACAGCGACTCGTCCTTGGAGTCGACGGCACGGTCCGTCAGGACGACCGGGATCTTGGCGTCCTTGGCCTCCTTGAGCACCGTGTCCCAGCCGGACTCGACCACCGGCGAGAAGGCGATGACGTCCACCTTCTGCTGGATGAACGAGCGGATCGCCTTGATCTGGTTCTCCTGCTTCTGCTGAGCGTCGGAGAACTTGAGGGTGATCCCGGCCTTCTTCGCCGCGTCCTGGACCGACTTGGTGTTGGCGGTGCGCCAGCCGCTCTCCGCGCCGACCTGGGAGAAGCCGACGGTGAGCGCCTTGTCGCCGCTGCCGCCCGCCTTGTCACCCGAACCGCCGCCCGAACCACAGGCGGTCAGGGCAACGGCCATCGCGGTGGTGATCAGGGCCACCGCAGCTCTCTTGGACATTTGGGGGTTCCTCTCGGGTGGGGGCTTGCGGGATGCGACCGGGGGCGATACGCGACCCGAGCACGAAAGGTGGGTCCTCCGAGCGGCGTCCGCGGTGAACGGGCGATGCCGGGAGTGTTTCGTCTGAGTGAGATTGTTAACGCTAACAATTCGCCGGGGCAAGGGCTGGGCGGTCAGTTACCGAATCTTGACCGGGGGCGGCGTTCGCTCGCGGCGGGCGGTCTACCGGATCTTCGGTCGGCGCTTCCCGGCAGGGGCGGCGGATGGCGCCTCGTACGGGCGGCTGCGGGCCGCGCTCCGGGCAGGCGTCGGCGCAGCGCGGCTACTGCCCGACTCCCGTGCCGACTCCCGGCAGGCAGGCGTCAGGGCCACCCGGCACGGGCTCCAGGGCAGGCGTGAGCGCGCCGCTGCGCGGCCGACCAGGGGTCAGTTCTCGCGCACGCTCAGCGGCGGGCGACGTTCTCGCGCTGCCAACGGCGAGCGACGTTCTCGCGCAGGCTCAGGCGCGGGCCGGGGCCGGGCCGCTGCTGCGGCGCAGGACCAGCTCCGCCGAGATCAGCGCGTGCTCGCGAGCCTGTCCGGCGCCCGCGACCGCGTCCACCAGCAGCTCCAGCGCCCGGCGGCCCAGCTCGCCGAAGTCCTGTCGGACGGTGGTCAGCGGCGGGGTGAAGTACGCCGCCTCGTGGATGTCGTCGAAGCCGACCACCGAGATGTCGCCGGGGATCGACCGGCCCGCCTCGTGCATCGCCCGCAGCAGCCCGAGCGCCATGTGGTCGTTCGCGCAGAACACCGCGCTGACCTCCGGATCCTCGGCCAACCGCAGCCCGGCCTGGTAGCCCGAGCGGGCGCTCCAGTCACCGCTGTACACCTGCGGGACCCGGGCCCCGGCCGCCTCAAGCGTCTGCCGCCAGCCGGCCTGCCGGTCCTGGCTCTCCAGCCAGCCGGTCGGACCGCCCAGATGGTGGACGGTCTCGTGGCCGAGGTCCAGCAGGTGCTGGGTCGCCGCCGTGGCGCCCGCCTGGTTGTCCACCGAGACCATCGGCACCCGTGCCTGGTTCCCCGAACCGACCGCGACCACCGGCACCGAACTGTTCAGCCTGGCCACCGCGGAGACCGCCGAGATCTGCGGCGCGATCACCACCACGCCCTCGACGCCCTGGTCACGCAGCCGGTCCACCGCCTCCTGCACCGAACGGCTGTCCAGCGAGCGCAGACTCGCCACGCTCACGAAGTACCCGGCGCTGCGCGCGGCCTGCTCGATCCCGTCCAGCATCGAGGCCGGACCGTAAAGCGTGCTGTCGAAGCTGACCACGCCGAGCGTCTGGGACCGCTTGGTGACCAGCGCCCGGGCGGCCGAGTTCGGCCGGTAGTCCAACTCCCGGATGGCTGCCAGCACCCGGTCCCGGGTGTCGGGGCGGACGTGTGGCGCGCCGTTGAGCACCCGCGAGACGGTCTGGTGCGACACCCCGGCGAGCTTCGCCACGTCCGCCATCACCGGCTGCCGGAGCTCGGCACTGTCGGTCCCCACGAACGGCCCCCTTGGTTTCCTGATGGCGTTCCGCAGAGCGTACTTGTTGTTCACGCTCACACACTGCACGAGATCACCGCGGACCTCTACCAGCGGGCCAGGATTTCCACTCCCCGAACCGCTGATCAGGGTGATCATGCCCCGTTCGGCCATCTTTGCACGTCCGTGCCCCCTCGAACGCGCCCCGGCAGCACCGTCTTGAACACGTTCAAATCATCTGCCAGAATGGCGATGTCACCACTTGCCGTCCCATGGACCGGAGCGCCCGCCGTGATCTTCGCCCTGCTCTTCATGCTGGCCCTCGGGCTGCTCGTCACGCTGGGACCCGCCGTCCTGTTCGGTCTGGTCACCGGGCTGCTGACGGCACGGCTGACCGTGCCCGCACGGATCGGCGTGCTCCTGCTGGTCACCGCAGCACAGGCTCTGACCTGGGAACTGCTGCTCTCCTTCGGCTACCTGGCGGCCGCCGTCGTCTTCCTGGTCGGCCTCGCCACCTTCGCCGCCGGAGCCGGTGGCGCGGCGTGGTCGGCCCGTCAGGCCCGAGCCGCCCACAGCTCCCTCGCCGGTCCGCCGTACTGGTACCACGGCGCGACCGGATGGGAAGCCCGGACCTGACGCCGAGCGAGCCGGAGTTCAGTCCCCCCGCACCTGGATCACCAGCTTGCCGCGCGACCGACCCGCCATCAGGTCGTTGACCGCCTGCGGAGCTTCGGCCAGCGGGTACGTCCGGTCGAGGACCGGGGTCACCTCACCGCTCTCGATCAGGCCGGTGAGGGTGTCGAGGTCGGCGTGGTGCTCACTCGCCATCAGGCCGCGCAGGCGCTGCCGGAGGAAGAGGGAGAGCAGCAGGGCCCGCACCTGTCGGCCGCTGCCGCCGGTCCAACGGCCGCCGTTCTCGCCGCCGACGATCACCAGAGTGCCGTCCAGGGTGAGCGTGCGGCGCAGCAGGGCGAGCGGGCGGTTGCCGGCGATGTCGAGGACCAGGTCGTACCGACGGCCGCCGTCGGTGACGTCGGTACGGGTGTGGTCGATGACCTCGTCGGCGCCCAGCGAGCGGATCAGGTCCGCCTTGCCCGTGCTGCACACCCCGGTCACGTGCGCACCGAGGGCCTTGGCGATCTGGACCGCGAAGGTACCGACACCGCCGGCCGCGCCGATCACCAGGACGCGTTGGCCGGGCTTCAGACGGCCCGCGTCGCGCACGGCCTGGAGGGCGGTCGGGCCGGATACGGGGACGGCGGCGGACTGCGCGTGGGTGAGATTCGCCGGGCGGTGGGCGAGCCTGTCCGCCTTGGCGCAGGCGTACTCGGCGAACGCGCCGGCGGCGATGCCGTACACCTCGTCGCCGGGGCGGAACCGGGTGACCCCCGGGCCGACCGTGTCCACCTGGCCGGAGACGGCCAGGCCCCGGATCCGCTGCTTGGGGGCCCGCAGGCCAAAGCCCGCTGCGCGGATCAGGTACGGCAGGCCGGACGTGAGGTGCCACACTCCCGGGTCGACGCCCGCCGCGTGCACCCGGACCAGCACCTCGCCCTCGGCGGGCACCGGCCGGTCGGTCTCCTCGACCCGCAGCACCTCGGGCGGACCGTAGACGTCGTGCAGGACGGCCTTCACGGGCGGGCTTCTTCCTCGGTGGCGGCAGCGGGGGCGGCAGCGGCGGGGTACTGGAACACGTCGTCCAGCGGGACCTGGAAAACCTGGGCGATCTGGAAAGCCACTTCCAGCGAGGGCGAGTAGCGGCCCTGCTCGATGGCGATGACGGTCTGTCGGGTGACCCCGATCCGGCGGGCGAGTTCGGCCTGGGTCATCTCGCCGTGGGTGAATCGCAGGGTGCGGATCACGTTGGTGACCCGGGTCGGCTTCACCACGGGTGCAGCCCGAACCGGTAGGCCCCGATCCTCGCGGCCGCGCTCAGCACCGCGGAGAGCACGAAGGCCAGGTAGATCGCGTTGGCGATCCAGAACCGGTCCTGCCCCGCCATCGCCAGGACCAGCCCGGCGACGCCACCGATCACCGTGAAGGACTGGCCGACGTACTGGCCGAAGCGGTGGATCTCCCGGTCCCGCTGGTCCCGGACGTTCTCCTCCTTGGGCGAGAACGTGGTCATCGCGACGTGCAGCACGATCGAGGTCAGGATCGCCCCACCGACCGACCAGAGCAGCGCCGTCACGTACGGCGCCTGTGTGAGACCCGCTCCCTCGGGCCGGTCCAGCACCGCCACCAGGTAGGCCCCGTAGGCCCCGATGCTGACCAGCAGCATCGTCCAGGCACGCTTCTCCTCGATTGCCATCCCACTCCCAATGTCAAGAAAACCAGACATCCCGAGTGTCAAGCAGAGCCGACACCATGTCAAGGTTTCTGTACATGAATGCGGCGCGCCAACCGACGGCGCCGCCCCGGTCCCGTACGGCGGGAACCGGGGCGGCGAGGGGTGACGAAGCGTCAGACGGTGGCCGGGCGGGCGGCCTGGGCGCTGGTCGGGAGCTTGAGGGCGGTGCGGAGCCTGGTGTCCGCCGGGCCCCGGGCCAGGTCCTCCAGCTCCAGCACCTCGTCCTCCTGCGCGCCGGTGTCCGCCGTCTTCCGGAGCTTCTCCGCGTGCGCGATGACCTGGTCCAGCTCGGCCTGCAGCGGGGCCACCTGCGCGCGGACCGGGTCGGACCACTGGGCGGCGTTGAGCTGGCTCTTCTCGATCTGGGCGGCGCTGACCAGCTTGCGGGCCCACTCCTGGTAGACGCCCGGATCGGCGTCCTCGGGCTCGTCCATCGGCCACTGGTCGAGCACCTGGTTCAGCTCCCTGGAGGCCGCGAGGTAGCTGCGCTGCTCGCCCGTACCGCCTGCGGTCTCCTGACGGAGCGTCCGGGTCAGGTTCTCCTTCGACTCGAAGACGCACAGGCCGAGCCGCTTGCCGCCCGACTTCCAGGCGGTGGGGTCCGGGTAGAGCGTGGTGACGTCCACCTCCCGGGGTATGGCGAGGTAGTCGGCCACGTACTCGTACTGCCGCTGGACGCACTCCTTCGCGACGGCGTCCTGCAGCACCTTGTCCCCCGGATAGGGGGCGTTCGCCCCCTGGTCATCCGGGAGCGTGACCGTGCCGAACACCTCCCCGAGGTGCGGCAGGGTGCACGGCACCACCGTGAACCGGCGGACCACCGCGCCGTGGTCGCCGCTGCTCTCCTTCGTGCAGTCGCCGGGCGTCAGGCTGAAGACGTTGGTCCGGTCGGCGATGTCGTCCAGATCGCCCTTCGCCACGAACACACCCGCGAGCCCGATCGTCAGCACCGCCCAGACGCAGGAGAGCACGATGCCCGCGATGGCCAGCCCCCTGCCCCGCTGCGGACGGCGGCGGATCTGGCCGAGCGCGGCGATGCCGAAGCCGAGGCCGAGCGCCCACAGGCAGCAGCCGAACCCCAGGATGCCGAGCACCAGCGAGGCGATGGCCAGCCCGTTGCTCCCCTGCGGCGGCGCCTGCGGACCGGTCCAGTACGGCTGCCCGTACGGCGCCGGGGCGCCGGCCCACTGACCGGGGTACGCGTACGGCACCGCGCCGGACGGCCCGGGCGACGGCGGGTACGGACCCGTGGGCGGCGCGTACGGATCGGCCGGCGGCGCGTACGAGGTGAAGCCGTCCGAGGGGGGCGCGTACGGGTTGGCGTCCGCCGGGGGCGGTTCGTACGGCGCGCTCGCAGCCGGCTCCGGGACGCTGTCGCTGCCGGACGGCGGGGACCATTCCGCAGAGCCGCCGCCGGTGTCACTGCTGCCGATGTCGCTGCCGCCACTCTGGCTGGTGCCGGTGTCACTACCGCCGGTGTCGCTGCTGCTCGAACTGCTGGACTGGTCGGACTCGGACGACACCGTGGGACTCCCCCGAAGCTGCACTGCCGTCGGGTCCGACGGCTGCGCGAATATAGCCGATCATCAGACCGCACTCCCAATGGATTCGCCCCGCGGGACGGCTCTGTCAGTGCCGACCCGTACGCTCACGTCCCATGACGAGCAACCCGGGGCAGGCGGTCACCGACCGGGCGGTCAACAGCCCAGCGGCCGGCGGCTGGACGGCCACCGGCCTGCGCTGGCGTGACGGCGTTCCCCGGCTCACCGCCGCGAGCGGGGCCCGGGTGCTGGAGCGCGAGGTCGCCACCGGCAGCCGGGTCGGCTGGACGGTGGTCGGCCCGCGCCGCTGCGTCGGGATCCGGACGGCGCACCGCCACCACCCGTGTCCGGTCGCGGCCGAGCTGGAGCCGGGCGGCAAGGCGGGCCAGTGCGGCTCCTGCCAGGACGCCGACCAGGGTCTGGCCCTCGCCAGGGACCAGATCCTCGACGACGGGCGGACGTACCGCCTCTACCTCGCCTGGTTCGGCCCCGGCCTGGCCAAGGTCGGCCTGACCGCCGAGCAGCGCGGCACCGCCCGGCTGGTCGAACAGGCCGCCCTGGCCTGGACGTTCGTCGCCCGGGGTTCGCTGCCGGGCATCCGCAGGGCCGAGCTGACGGTGGCACAGTCCGGGTTGGCCAGGGAGCGGTTCACCGCGAAGGCGAAGGTCGGCGGCTGGTGGCGGCTGCCCCCGCCGGACGAGCGGGTGGCGGCGGTCGACGCGCTGCGGGCCCAGGTGCTCCGGGTGCTGGCGGGCCACGCCATCGAGCTCTTCCCGTCCGAGCCGGTGACCGACCAGGTGGACCTGTTCGGCCTCACCGACGGGCCACCCACCGCCTACCGCGAGGTCACCGCCCTCGCTGGGGGCGCCACCCTAGGCGGCACGCTGCACCCACCGATCGGCCGCCATCTCTTCCTGACGCCCGATCAGAGCGGCGCCACGCCCGTGCTGCTGGACACCCGGCTGCTGATCGGCTGGGCCCTACGGCCCACCCCGCCTGGCCCGTGCACCGGGCTCACCGAACAGCTCCGCGCCCGGCCGGCCGAACAGGCCGCGCTGTTCTGACCGGCGGGAGGCAGGCGGCCGGCCGCCGCAACACCGGCCGACCCGACCGCCCGACCACCCGGCCGCCGCTGAGCGGGACCGCTACGGCAGGGCCGTGGCGAAGACGCCTCGGGCGGAGGTGCCGTCCGGCCAGACCCAGCCCGCGACGACCTGGCCCGGGCCTGCCGGGCCCTCCAGCGGTCGCAGGACCCGGACGACCTCGTAGCTGAACTCGTCGGCGCCGACCGGGTGCACCGTGACGGTCGGGTCCGGGGCGTCGCTCTCGCTCTGCTGCTGCGGGACGGCCTTCCCGTTCAGCAGCGCGGCCAGCTCGGTCATCAGGACGGGGTCGGCGGTCCCGTCATAGATCCACCGGGTACCCAGCACGCCGTGCTCGGAGGTACCGATGAGCCCCGCCTCCGGGCCGGTCCCGTTCGGGGCACCCCGGTAGGCCAACGGCACCAGGTACGCCACCGGATCGGCCGCCGCCGTGTCCACCACCACCATGAGCTCGATCCCCACCTCGCCCTCGGGGTCGTCCAGCCGGAACCCGCCGGCCTTGACGAGCACCGGCACCCGGCCCGCGCCGAGGTACCAACTCTGCTGCGGCAGCCACTCGGTGAGCAGCTCGAGCTTGCCCGGGTTCATGGTGGTGTTGTGGATGACGGCCATCAACGGCTCCTTCATGGTGGGTGACGTGGGCCTCAGTCGGATGTGCGGCCCCTGCGCCAGAGGAACAGGGCGCCGACGGCGGCGATCGCCAGGAGCAGGGCGCCCGCGTGGTTCGGTTCGTTCCTCGGTTCGGGGGCGGCGGCCGGTGCGGCCGGGGACGGGGACGGGGACGCGTGCGGCGGGGTGGGAGTCGGGCTCGGGGTCGGTCTGCCGAGCGGAACGCGCCACACCTCGCTCTGCTTGCCCTCGCTGCCGAACAGCAGGGAGCCGCCGTCCGCCGCGAAGGTGACCGATTCGCCCTGGCGCTGGAACGGGACGCTCACCGAGCGGGGGGCGGTGATGTTGCCGTCCTTCCAGTCGTAGAGCTTGGCCCAGAAGTAGCCGCGCAGCACCACCTCGGTGCCGTCCGGCGAGAAGCCGCCGTCGGTGACCCAGGGGACGTCGGCGATGCCGGTGAAGGTGTTCACGGCGGTGGTGGAGAGGGTCTCGGGCCCCTGGTAGAGGTGGCCCTGGTCCTTGTCGCTCTTGCTGGCGATGTACACCCGGCCGGTGACCGGGTGGACCAGCAGCGCCTCGGCGTCACGCGGCCCGTCCGCGTACCGGACCCGGTAGCGGGTGGCCTGCACGGTCTGGTCGCCCAGCTGGGCGGGCTCGGCGAAGCGGTAGATCCAGACCTCGGGCCACTTGCCGTTGAAGTTGTCGCCGATGTCGGCCAGGTAGAGCTGGTTGTCCGGACCGAGCGCGATCGCCTCGGCGTCCCGCAGCGTGACCCCGCGCAGGGTGACGGTGGCGACCGTGCGGCCCTGGGAGTCGACGGCGAAGACGTACGGGCCGTCGTCGCTGTCGTTGTGCGTCCAGTAGACGCCGGGGTGGCGGTGGCTGGCGGCCAGGCCGCTGGACTCGGTGATCCGCGCGTCCTGGACGGTGAACTCGCGGTGCGGGCTGCCGTCGGCGGCCGCCGGGGCGGCGGCCGGGCCGAGCACCAGCAGCAGGGCAGCCCCCAGCGCCGAGACCGGTCCGGCGGACCGGCTCCGCCGAAGGACCATTCGTCCGGGCACCCTGAGCACACGGCGATCATCGCACGCGGCCCGGCCGCCCTCCCAGCCCGGCCGCCGTGCGCTGACGCCCCGTCACGGACGGCGGCCCGTCACGGCCAGAGCAGTCCCCGTTCCCACCCGAAAGTGGCCCGCTCGTACGCCAGCCGGATGTGCCGGCGGCCCGGGTCGCCCTGCCAGAACTCGACCGTCTCCGCGCGCAGCACGTACCGGGTCAGTCCCGGCACCGGCGCGGTCGGAGCGGCGGCGACCTCGGCGGCGGCCGCCTGCCAGGTGGCCTCCAACTCGGACGTGCTGCCCAGTCGCTGGCTCTGCCGGCCGACCACGGCGGCGGTGTGACCGGCCGGGCCGACACCCCGCTCGGCGGGTGGGGCGTCCTGCCGGTCGACCGCCTCGACCGGTCCGCGCACCCGGACCTGGCGGCCGACGGCGGGCCAGTACGAGGTGAGGGCGGCCCAGGGGGTGACAGCCAGCTGCTCGCCCAGCGGGCTGCGCCGGTCGGCGAAGAAGCTCCAGCCGCCGGTGGCCGGGTCGATGTCACGCAGCACCAGCACCCGGGCGTCGGCGTGGCCGTCGCCGTCCGAGGTGGAGACGGTGACCACCTGGGCGTCCGGCAGCTCGGCGGTCATCGCTGCCAGCAGCCAGGACACGTGCAGGGCGGCCGGGTCCTCGGGGGCGTCGGCCGGGACGAAGGCCGGCAGCTCCCGGTCCATCGGCGGTCGGGAGCGCAGCAGCTGACGAAGCGTCGCCAACTCTTCGCTCTGCTGGGCCGGTCGCGTCACGGTACTGCCTCCCAGTTCTCGGTGTTCGGGTCCCATTCTGCCCTGGGCCGAGTCCCGGACCGGCCTCGGTCACTGGACTAGGCTGGCTCGACATGAGACGCCGAGCCGCCGTACCGCCCGCCCCGCTGCCGCAGCGGCGCGGGGTCGATCCGGTCCGGCGGCGGCTGCCCTTCGACGGCGGTTGGGCGACGGTGCGGGACTACCTGGTCGACCGGCTGCCGGTGCCGCCCGCTCTGGTCGACGCCATGTTCGCCGAGGGCGCCGTGCACGGGGAGGCGGGGGTACTCCCGGCCGGTGCGCCGTACCTGCCGGGTGCCTACGTCTGGTACCACCGCGAGCTGGAGCCGGAGGTGCCGGTGCCGTTCCCGGTGACGGTGCTCCACCGCGACGAGCGGATCGTGGTGGCCGACAAGCCGCACTTCCTGGCCGTCACGCCGCGTGGCAGGCACGTGGTGGAGACGGCGCTGTCCCGGCTGCGGAACGAGTTGGCGCTGCCCGAGCTGAGCCCGGCCCACCGGCTGGACCGGCTGACCGCGGGGCTGACGCTCTTCGTGGCACGGCCGGAGTACCGGGGCGCCTACCAGGCGCTGTTCGCGGAGCGCCGGTTCCGCAAGGAGTACCGCGCGGTCGCGCCCTTCGACCCGGAGCTGAGCCTGCCCCGCACGGTGCGGAGCCACCTGGTGAAGGAGCGCGGCGAACTGACGGCCCGCGAGGTGCCGGGCCCGCCGAACAGCAGCAGCGTGGTGGAGCTGCTGACGCACCGGGCGGGCCTCGGCGGCTACCGGCTGCTCCCGGAGACCGGGAAGACCCACCAGCTCCGGGTGCACCTCAGCGCGCTCGGCATCCCGATCCTGCACGACCCCCTCTACCCGGAGGTGCTGGCCGAGGCCGCCCCGGACGATTTCCGCCGTCCGCTCCAACTGCTGGCCCACACGCTGGAGTTCACCGACCCGGTGACCGGTGCTCCGATGCGCTTCGAGAGCGCCCGTCGGCTCTCGGCCTGGCCGTCGGAGGGTTGAGCGCCGCTCGGGGTGGCGAAGATCACGGCCTTCGGGTGCCACATACGTTCGCGTAAGGAACTTCACAAGGTGAACTATCGTCTTCATGGCTGACTACCAGGAGACCACCGACTTCGGCTCGTACGTCGCCCTCGGCGACAGCTTCACCGAGGGTCTGAACGACCCCGGACCCGACGGCAGGTACGCGGGCTGGGCCGACCGGCTCGCCCAGCTGCTCGCCGAACAGCGCCCGGAAGCCGACTTCCGGTACGCCAACCTGGCCGTGCGCGGCCGCCTGCTCGACCAGGTGATGGCCGAGCAGGTGCCCAGGGTCGCCGAGATCCGGCCCGACCTGGTGAGCTTCTGCGCCGGCGGCAACGACATCCTCCGCCCGGGCAGCGATCCGGACGAGGCGGCCGAGCGCTTCGAGGCCGCCGTGCTGGAGCTGCGGCAGCACGCGGGCCGGGTACTGATCTGCACCGGCTTCGACACCCGGGGCATCCCGCTGCTCGGGCTGCTGCGCGGGAAGATCGCCACCTACAACGGCCACCTGCGGGCGATCGCCGACCGCAACGACTGCGCGGTCGCCGACCTGTGGTCGCTGCGCGCCGTGCACGACCGGCGGGCCTGGAGCGAGGACCGGCTGCACCTCTCCCCCGAAGGCCACCAGCGGGTCGCCCTGCTGGCGGCCCGCGCGGTCGGCCTGCCGCTCACCGCCGCGCAGGACCCGGACGCGCCGTGGCCGACCGCCCCGGCGCTCTCGGTCGCCGAGCAGCGCCGGGAGAACCTGCACTGGGCCCGGGAGTTCCTGGTCCCGTGGGTCGGCCGACGCCTGCGCGGCGAGTCCTCCGGCGACCACGTCGAGGCCAAGCGCCCGGAGCTGTCCCCGCTCTGAGTGACCGTCAGATCACCCCGGCCGACCGGAGCAGCCAGCGGTTGGTTCGGCCGACCAGGCCGGCCCGGTCCAGTACGTCGATCGCCTTGGCCGCCATCTGCTTCTTGGTGGCGCGCCAGTGCGGGTTGTTCCGGGCGGCCCGGCGGCCGGCCTTCGGGTCGATGCCCACAACCGCGTACAGCCTGGGGTTGATCAGGCCGACGGTGGAGCGGTGCACCACCAGGCCGAGCAGCAGCTGCTCGTAGCGGCGGCGCACCGGGCCGACCCTGGTGCGGACCAGTTCCTCGCGGGCGTAGGTGATGTGCCTGGACTCCTCGATCACGTGAATCCGGGAGACCTGACGGGTGAGCGGCTGCATCGACTCGTCGTTCATCAGCTCGCGCTGGAAGGCGTCGAGGATCTCCTCGACGTACATGGTGCCGCCGAAGGTCTGACTGTGCGTCGAGATCGCCTTGAAGAGCCGGCCGAGCTCGTGCGAGAGCCGTCCGGGACCGTACGCCGGCACGCCCATCCAGGAGATCATCTTCGCGAACATGACGGAGTGCCGGCACTCGTCGGCGATCTCGGTGAGCGCGTACTGCACGTGTGCGCTGGTCGGGTCCCGGTCGAAGGCGTGCCGCAGCAGCATCTGCATCAGGATCTCCTCGAACCAGATGCCGACGCTCGCGATGCTGGCGACCTCGTGCTTGCTCAGCTCGATCCGCTGCTCCTCGGTCAGCGCGTCCCAGAGCGGGGTGCCGTAGAGCGAGAGGTTGTGCGCCGGGCTGTAGTAGCGGCCGGGCACCGGCGGGGAGGCCCAGTCCACCTCGGTCAGCGGGTCGAACGAGACCTTGGCGGAGGAGGCGAGCAGCCGCTCGGCGGTCCGGCGGCGTTCCTCCGGCCACTCCTCGGGGGCGGTCCTGACGGTCGGCCTGCGGCCGGCTGCGGTGGTCATCGGCTCTCTCCTCCTCGGGCTCGCCGAAGGGCACGGCGCGCCCCTCTGCCCGAGAAGCTAGAGATTATTAGACTGACCGTCAACAGTTCTGACCGTCAGGACTCCACGGCGCGCCCGGCGCCCGGCGCGGCTGCCGCCCAGTACCCGGCGTCGAGCGGAGCACGCCCGGCCAGGTCGGCCCGCACCCGGTCGGCCAGCCTCCGGGTGTCCCGGCGGTTCATGGTGGCGCCGATACCCGCCCCGATCAGCAGCGGGATCAGCGAGGGCAGTTTGCGCAGCGTGCTCCTGGCCAGCCGCTTCCGCACCTTCTGCCGCACCTCCGAACCGACGGCCATCGCGGCCAGCCCTGCCGGCCGGATCAGCGCCATCCGGTCGATCCCGCGTCCGTCGGCCCAGGCTCCGAGGTAGGCGGCGGCCCGCTGGGTGGCCGTACCGAGGGCGGGCGTCCCGTAGATCTCGTGCAGCTCGGCGATCAGCTTGATCTCCACGGCCGCGACCGACAGCGTCTCGGCCGCGATCTCCACCGCCATCGCGGGAGGCACCGGCAGCATCGCCGCCGCACCGGCCCCGGCGCCGAGCGCGGCCGAGGACCGGCACGCTCCGAGCGTGATCAGTTCGGCCAGCTCCTCCGGGGTCACCGCGGTCGGGTGCTGCGCGCGCAGCGTGGCCAGGCCGCGGACCGGGATCCGCGGCGCGGCCGTCACCAGCCGGTCCGCCAGCGCCTTCCCGCCGTACCCCGCGCCCTTCGCCGCGGCCAGCCCGCCCCGCCCCAGCACCCGGGCCACCGTACCCACCAGCGACTTGGCGCGCTGTGAACCCTTCCGCCGGTACCAGGCCTCCCGGACGGCCGCGTGCTTCTCCGGTAGCTCCCGCTCCATCTCGGCCGACAGCGCGGCCAGCTCGGCCGCCACGTCCTCCCCGCCGGGCTCGGGTACGAAGTCCTGGTGACGGCGCCTGCGAATCAGTCCCATGCCCTGCGGGTACCCCGCCGTCGGCCCGCCACGCCCCGGCACCCGGCTCGGTTCACCCTGGTGGCCGCCCCGTGACGGTCCTGTCACCCGCGCGCCCGTTCCGGGGAACACCGGCGGTAGCGTGGGCGGATGACGATGCGGGTGGTGTCGCTGGTGCCCTCGCTCACCGAGGCGATCGCGGCGAGCGGGCGGGAGCTGCTGGTCGGGGTGACGGACTGGTGCACCGAACCCGGCGACCTGGCGGTGGCGCGGGTCGGCGGGACGAAGAATCCGGATCTGGCACGGATCGTGGCGCTGCGGCCGGATCTGGTGGTGGCCAACGAGGAGGAGAACCGGGCCGTGGACCTGGCGGCGCTGCGCGCGGCCGGGGTGCCGGTCCGGGTCACCGAGGTCCGTACGCTGCCGCAGGCGTTCGCCAAGCTGGCGGCGCTGCTGACCGGCGACCTGGGCCTGGCCAGGCCGGGCTGGCTGGACGCCGCCGAACTGGCCTGGCAGGGGCTGCCCGACCGGTCGCAGGTCCGGGCAGTGGTACCGATCTGGCGGCGGCCGTGGATGGTGCTGGGCCGGGACACCTTCGCGGGGGACGTGCTGCGGCGGCTCGGGGTGCGGCTGATCCACGCCGAGCACCCGGAGCGGTACCCGGCGATCCCGATAGGCGAGCTGCTGGCCGCCGACCCTGAGCTGGTGGTGCTGCCGGACGAGCCGTACCGCTTCACCGCCGAGGACGGCCCCGAGGCCTTTCCGGGCGTCCCGGCGGCGCTGCTGAGCGGCCGTCACCTCACCTGGTACGGGCCCTCCCTCGCCGAGGCGCCCCAGGTCCTGGCAGCTGCCCTCGACCGGGCCCTGCGGTCAGCCGGACCACCCCTGACCTGGGGCGATCCATCGAAGGGAGACCTCCCGGCAGGCGGCGTACCGTGAGAGGAAGGGCCGCCCTCCCGACGGGAGAGCACGTCCGGGCGGCCGCTGAAGGAGATGGCGTGATGACCGGTCTGCTGCGGAAGAGTCTGGAGAGTCCCGAGGAGGTCCGTCCCTTCGAGGGCGGCAAGGGACAGCTGGCACTGGTGGACATGGACGGCATGGCCGTCGGCCGGGCCACCTTCGAGCCGGGTTGGCGCTGGTCCGAGCACGTGAAGCCGATCGCGGGCACCGAGAGCTGCGAGGCTGCCCACACCGGGTACTGCGTCTCGGGCCGGATCGCGGTCCGGATGGACGACGGCGAGGAGCAGGAGTTCGGCCCCGGTGACGTGATGACCATCGCTCCCGGGCACGACGCCTGGGTGGTCGGTGACGAGCCCTGCGTGCTGATCGACTGGCAGGGCTACGCGGACTACGCGAAGCGGTCCGCCTGACCGCCCCTCACCGGACGTCCGACCTGGGATGTCACGGTCGGGGGTCCGGCGTCCGTACCTCCCTCGATGGGCCGATAAAGTACCTGCACCACGACCCATCAGGAGGGGTACCACCATGGCTGACATCGAGACCGCCAAGCAGGTCTTCGCACGCTTCGACGCCAACGGCGACGGCTTCATCACCGCGGCCGAGTACACCAAGGCGATGGCGGAGCTCGGTGACCCGTACGTCACCGAGACCGTCGCCCAGGCACTCATCAACAAGGCCGACACCAGCAAGGACGGCGTGCTGAACTTCGACGAGTTCTGGGCCGCCCAGAACGCCTGATCTCAGCCCAACCGGGTCTGCCAGTCGGTCACCCCACCGTCCCGGCCGGTTCCTTCGGCCGGGACGGCCCCGTCGATCACGTAGTACTGCGGGGCCATCGCGGTCTGCCACTCCGACAGTCCGGCCAGCACCGCGCGGTGCGCCTCGACCGGCGTGAGCGTCCGCGCGCCGGAGTCCAGTCTGGCGGTCAGCCGCCCGTGCTCCACCGCCGCCGACGGGCCGGTGTCGGCGCCCAGCGCCTGGAGCAGCAGGTCCCGGACGGCCGCCAGATCGATCCACGAGCCGTCGACCTGAACCCACTCGCCCTCCCGTACGCCGGGTGCCAGGCCGGTCAGCCCGGTCAGGCGGTCGAGCGCCACCGGTCCGTTCGCCGCCGCCTCGACCAGGGTGAGCAGACCCCGGGCCAGCCGTTCGCTGTCGTCCCGGTCGAACACCTGCGGGCAGGTGTGCAGCGAGAGTTCGACGCAGTCCCTGACCCGCCAGATGTTGAGCATGACCCGGACCGGCACCTCCTCGTCCGGGTACCAGCTGAGCTCCGGATCGGTGTACGGCATCGGGCGCGCCTGCGCGGCGGCGTCCGGAATGGTCATGCTGAGGTCGTTCACCACCACCTGCCGGGCCCAGCGCGAGCCGCGCAGATGGGCAACGTCCTCGATCAGCTCCCAGATCCGGGTGGCGTCGAAGGTGCTGTGCCAGTAGCCCGCCAGCGCGGCGGCCTTGGTCCGGCCGATCACCTCGTCCAGGTCCGCCGCACCGGTGTCCACGGCGAGCAGCGCATCCTGGGCCAAACTGCCGACGTGGTTAGCCAGTTGGGACCGGTGCCGGTTTGCGGAGAGCGCGGCGATCACCAGTCTGGGCTGCGCCGCCCGGTGCGCGACCAGGGCGGCGAAAACGCCGAGCAGCACGCTGGACGGGCTGGCGCCGGTCCGCTGCGCGGCGGCCGCCAGTGCGGTGGCGGCCGAGGGCGAGCGGATCGCCAGGGTGGCCAGCCGTCCGGGCGGCCCGGTCAGGCCCGAGTCGGCGAACACCGCCTGCGGGCTGGTGCGCAGGATCTTCTCCCAGTGCCGCAGCGAGGCCGTGGCCCGGCGGCGGCCCACCGGGGTGCGCTCGGACTGCGCGACCTCCAGCGGCGTGGGCGCGCTGAGCGGCCCGAGCTCACCGCCGCTCAGCAGGGTGTACCACTCCTCGAACAGCCGGGAGGTGGCCGCGCCGTCCGCACCGGAGTGACAGACCACCACCGCCAGCCGGACCGGTCGGCCGTCCCGGGTCAGCAGGGTGTAGCGGATCGGGAAGTCCACCGCCAGGTCGAATCCGACCGGCCGGTCCTTCCGCGCCAACTCATTTGCCAGTACGTCGAGTTCGTCATCCGGACCGGCCTCCACCAGGGTCACCCGGAACGCCCCGGCGGCGTGCACCTCCTGCCGCGCCTCCCCGTCGGGACCGGGCGCCGGGAACCGGGTGCGCAGCGACTCGTGCCGCTCGGCCAGCTGCCGCAGCACGGCCAGCACCTCGGGCACCCCGGTGCCGGGCGGGACAGGCCAGACCGCGTGCTTGTTGATCTGGTCGGGGTCGTCCCGACGGATGCACAGGATCATGTTGTCCTGGCCGAAGGTCAGCGGCCCCGAGCCGGAGCTGCCGCCGTCGTACCGGACCGTGATCACGCTCATCGGCCCCGGCCCCCGGTCAGCGCGAGCCGGACGGACTGCGGCCAGTGCGCCAGGTGCGGCCCGTGGGCGTGGATCAGCGCCAGCGCGATCCGCTCCAGGCCGAAGGCGGCGCAGGCGGTGTGCCCCGGCTCGCCGTCGGCGGTGAAGCCGAAGACGGTCCCGAAGGTGTCCTTGTGGCAGTTGGCCGAGGCGATCGCCTGGACCAGCCCGTCGGCCAGCTCGACCCGCAGCTCGTACTTCAACTCCTGGGCGCGCTGGGCGGCTTGGAAGATCCGCCGGGCCCGGCCGAAGAACGGGTCGTCGGCCACCTCAACGGCGGCCTTGAGGTCGAGCGCGGCGAGCCAGTCGGCCACCCGGTCCAGCCAGCGGGCACGCCACTCCTCGCAGTGTTGCTGACTCCCGGCGGTGACGTACTCGGCCATCCGGAAGCTGCGCAGGCGGCCCGGCTCGTGGCTGCCCTCCTGCCGGAAGCAGTGCGCCGAGGTGGCGAACCTGACCGGTTCGGTGAGCTCCCGGCCCTCCAGCGTGGCGTACAGCGGGTAGCAGGCGGCGGGCAGCAGGACCAGGTCGCCGATCTGCTGGGCGGTGTGCCAGTCCGGACGGCCGGAGCGTTCGCCCCATTCGGAGGCGGTGCCGGTGAAGCTGTGCACGGTGCCGAGCAGGTGCGGGAACGCCTTGACGTACCCGGCCCGCTCGACCAGCGCCCGGGAGATCACCGGCGGGACGGCGATCCGGTCGAAGGGCTCGTCGGCGCCGAGCGTCTCGATGCCCAGCCGCAGGTCGGCGATCAGGGCCTCGAAGGCGCCGGAGTAGAGGACCACACCGGGGACGTCGGTGGGCAGCAGGGTGGCCGCTCCGGACGGGTGGAGGTCAGTCATCGGCTGCTCCTGGTTCGAGTGGTTCGAGGTCGGGTGGTTCGAGGTCGGGTGGGGTGTACGAGGTCCAGGTCCGACGGCGGACCACGAAGGGCGCCGGGCCGTCCAGCGCGACGGCGGCCCGGAACGGCCCGGGCAGCCGGATGTCGCGAATCCAACAGGGGCCGGGTGAAAGGCCGTTGAGAGAATCGAGCCGGAGCGGACTCCGGCCGGCCAGCCGGAGCGGCAGGCCCTGGGCGAGCCGCCCTCCGTACGCCTTCACGCCCGCCTCCCGGCGGCACCAGAGCTGAGCGAACCGGGCCGAGCGGTGCCGCGCGGACCGTCCCTCGGCGACGAATCCGGCCTCCTCGGGCGGGAAGTACCGACCGGCCACCCGGACCGCCACGCGTTCGGCGGGCAGCTCCTCGACGTCGGCTCCCACCGGCCGGCCGTGCGCGACGGCGAGCACCGCGAGCGGCCCGGAGCCTGACCAACTGAACCGCGCGCCAATTGGGTTGTGCACCGGCTCGGGCTTTCCGTGCGGGCCCCGCCGCCAGGCGATTTCGACCGGGGACAGCCCGAGTGGCCGGGCCGCCAGCAGCCGGACCGCACCCCGGCCCACCACGAACCTGGACCGGCGGATCGGGTCCGGCACGGCCCGGGCCCGCTCGCGTTCACCCTGGTCGAGCAGCCGGTGCAGGCGGTCGACCACGGGCGCGGGCTGATCGGTCGGGATCACCCAGAGCGTGACCGTGTCGGTGCTCACCGGACGGCCGGCTGGTCCAGCGCCGACCAACGGCCGAACTGTTCGTCGAGATCGGTGACCCGCACCGGGCCGGCCTCTCCCGCCAGTCCGGCCCAGCACCCGGTCAGCGGCTGGTCCGGATGGCCTCCGCCGAGCGGGCCACGCCCCTGACTGACCGTCATGTCCGTTCCTTCCGTGGCGGGTTCGAGCAACAGCAGGACGCCCTGGTGGCGCTTCGGCAGCGTCACGGGACCGGCGGGCAGGTAGTGCAGTGTGGTCTGCTCCAGGATCAGGACCACGGCCCGGCGGCAGGCTCCGGTCCGCGCGTACTGGTCGGCGATCCGCAGGGCGGTGAACGGCGCCGCCGAGCCCTGGTCGCCGATCGCGAAGGCGAGCGGTCGCCCCGGGCAGCGGCGGGCCAGGTGCAGGGTGACGGCCCGGCCGGGCTGGACGTCCGGCACCGCGAAGGCCAGGATCAGCAGGTCGACCGGCTGGTCCGCCGTCAGCCCGAGCCGGTCGATCAGCACCTCGCCCATCTCGCCGTACGCTTGGCCCGCGCCTTCGGCGAGCAGGTCCTCACGCAGCGCCAGCCCGTACGGCCGGGCCAGGTCGCCGGCGAAGACCCGCAGGTCCGGGTCGAGCGAGGTCTCCGAGCGGCCGTCGAACCGCTGGGTCAGCGCCCGGCTGATCCGCAGTCCGCCTTCGCCGGTCCTGAGGTGCGGCCCGGCCTGGTGCGGCGGCACTCCGATCAGCCCTCGGCGATGGTGTGTCCGGCGACGAAGTCGGCCAGGCTGGCGACCGAGCGCAGGTCGTCCTCGCCGATCTGCTCGACGTCGACCTGGATGTCCAACGCCTCCTCCAGCTCCAGGATCAGCTCCAGAGTGCCGGCCGAGGTGAGCCCGAGGTCGTCGAAGAGGCAGGCGTTCTCCGGGACTTCGGGGAGTTCCTTCCTGAGCACCCGGGGCAGCAGGGTGCCGATGCCGGTCAGCACCCGGCCACGGAGGGCGAGGTCGGCCGGAAGAGTGATGTCGTCCATCGGTGGTACGTCCCATCGGGCATGGCACGGCTCGACAGCGGAGCAGTAGCCGGCTTGGCGGAGAGTGGATCTGATGGTGCGTCAGCTGCGGGAGAAGTCCCGTCAGTGACGGACGGCCATCGCCGAGAAGGTGGCACCGAGACCGGAGGCCACGATCAGGTAGCGGTCACCGGGCCGGAGCAGGCCCCGCGCGGTGGCAGTGTGAAGATTGATGAAAGCATCTGCGGCGAAACTGTGCCCGACCGAGGCCACGTTGTCCAGCACCACCCGTTCCACCGGATAGCCCAGACGACGGCACAGGCCGCGCCAGGACACGCTGTTGACGTTGTGCGGCAGGACCAGCGCGAGTTGGTCCAGCCCGATCCCGGCCTGGTCGAGCGCCTGCAGGATCACCTCGGCCATCGCCTCGGGATAGACCCGCTGGTACTCGGCCAGCAGCTCCGGATCCTCGGCCAGCCGGCCGTCGAACTCGCCGAGCTGCCGGACGGCGTAGGAGAGCACCTCATCCCGGCCGCCCCCGGCCCGGACCAGGCAGGCGGCCGCGCCTTCGGCGAAAATCGCCGTCTCCGGGACGAGTTGGGCGTCCCTGGTGAAGGTCTTCTCCCCCGTCAGCACCAGGGCCAGCGCGTCCGGGTCGGGTTCGGCGGCGAGCAGTCTGCCCGCCAGGTCGATGGCCAGCAGACCTGCCGCACAGGCGTGGTGGGTGACCGCGAAGGCGTTGGCGTGGCCGAGGCCGAAGCGGTCGAGCAGCTCGTGCAGCGGGTTGGCCGGGTAGGGCGTCGAGACCGGCATGCTGCGGGCGTGCAGCACGTACCGGACCTTGTGCTCCCGTCCCCGGAGTTCGGTCAGGGCGCCGAGGGCGCCGGTGAGCAGGTCGAGCAGCGTCCCGTCCGGGTCCAGGCGCACCTGGTCCAGGCCGTGGAAGCGGCGAAAGAGCTTGAGTTGACGCGGGGTCAGACCGATCCGTTCCCCAACCGCCTCGACGGGCTCGGCAAGGTCGGGAAGGTGGACGGCCACCGCCTCCAGTGCGGTCACCCGGGCTAGTATTCCCACGCCCCGCGAGCGGCACAAGATGCGTTCCGCTCCGAACGCGGGTGCCCCCGAGCAGGTGGAGACCTCCCTGATGGCTCGTCATACCCCTCTGACCAGTGGTTTCATGCTCGTTGTGCCGCCACTGACCGGACACGTACTTCCCACAATTGGTCTAGGCCGCGAGCTGCTGGCCCGCGGCCACCGGGTGGTCTGGACCGGTTCGGAGCCCGCCCTGCGGCAGCTGCTGGACCCGGGCAGCGAGATCCTGGGCACCGGCTCCCGGCTGTTCCGCCCGCAGGGCGGCTCGGGCCCGGCGGCCGTGCACTCGCTCTGGGACGGCTTCGTGGTGCCGTACGCGCGGTTCACCGCCAAGGCGCTGGACGCCGCCGTCCGCAGCCGGCGGCCCGATGTGCTGGTGGTGGACCAGCACACTCCAGCGGGCGCCCTGACGGCATACCGGCACGGCCTGCGCTGGGCCTCGCTGGCGCCCGGGCTGATGGAGCTGGGGCGGCCGTTCCCCGAGTTGGAGCCGTGGATCGAGCAGCGGCTGCGCGGTCTCTGGCAGCGGGCCGGGCTCCCTGCCGAGCAGTACCTGGACCCGCGCTTCTCCCCCGACCTGGTGCTCGCGCTGACCGGCGAATCCCTGGCCGGCGAATCCCAGGCCGGCGGGACCGGGGGTGCTCTCGCCCTGGTCGGCCCGGTGCTGACCGACCGCCCGGCCCAGCCGAAATTCCCCTGGCACCGGCTGGACCTGACCCGGCGCCAACTGCTGGTCTCCCTGGGCACCCTGGCCGAGGAGCTGACGGCGGACTTCCTGCGCCGGACCGCCGCCGCGCTGCACCTGCTCGGGCCGGGCGTCCAGGCGGTCGTACTGGCACCGCGCGAGCTCTGGCCGGAGTTCCCGGACGGCACGGTGACGGTGGAGCGGGCACCGATTCTGGACCTGCTGGCCGGCGGCAGGGTGGCGGCCGTGCTCGGCCACGGCGGCCTGAACACCACCGGCGAGGCGCTCTCGTACGGCGTGCCGCCGGTGCTGGCGCCGATCCGGCACGACCAGCCGCTGGTGGCGCAGCGGGTGGCCGCCGCCGGAGCCGGGCTGCGGATCCCCTTCGAGCGGGCGAGCCCGGCCGAGATCGCCGAGGCGCTGCGCCGGGCCCTGGACGAACCGGCCCTGCGCGCCGGGGCGGAGCGGCTCGGTGCGGAACTCCGCGCGAAGGGTGGCGCACGCACGGCAGTTGACCGGCTTGAGCAGCTGGCCCTGATGGCCCGTCAGAATGGAAACCGGTTGGTCCAGACCATTGTTCCGGAGTCCGTGCAGCCCCTAGGGTGACTCGCAGTACCCGATCGCGGCCGCCCTGAGGCGCCCTCGGGCCCTCCCCTGACCAGCCCCCCCCAGTACGGGAGTTCCGGCTTGATCGAGACCACGGGGCTGCGCAAGTCCTACCAGTCCGGCAACGGCCGCCAGGCCACCACGGTCGATGCCGTCACCGGCCTCGACCTCAGCGTGGCCGCCGGCCAGATCTACGGCTTCCTCGGACCCAACGGCGCCGGGAAGACCACCACGCTGCGAATGCTGGCCACCCTGATCCGTCCGGGCGGCGGCGAGGCCACCGTCGCAGGCGCCGACCTGCGCCGCGACCCGGCCGGGGTACGCCGACGGATCGGTTACGTCGCCCAGGGCGGCGGCACCACCGACACCGTCAGCGGCCGGGAGGAACTCGTCCACCAGGCCAGGCTGCACGGCCTCGGCAAGGCCGAGGCCGTGCGGCGCGCCGAGCGGGCGGTCGCCGCCTTCGAGCTCGGCGAGTTCGCCGACCGGCACTGCCGGACGTACTCCGGCGGCCAGCGCCGCCGGGTGGACATCGCGCTCGGGGTGATCCACTCGCCCGCCGTGCTGTTCCTGGACGAGCCGACGGTCGGCCTCGACCCGGCCGCCCGGGCACAGGTCTGGGAGGAGATCCGGCGGCTGCGCGGCGAGGGCATGACGGTCTTCGTGACCACCCACTACCTGGACGAGGCCGACGCGCTCTGCGACCGGATCGGCATCATCGACCACGGCGGCATCGTCGCCGAGGGCACCCCGGAGGAGCTCAAACAGGAGATCTCCGGCGACGTGGTCCTGGTCGGCCTCACCGACGCCGACCTGGTGCAGAAGGCCGCCGGGGCCCTGCGCGGCGAGCCAGGACTGCACCGGGTCGAGACCCCCGAGGACGGCGGCCTGCGGCTCTACGTCCGGGACGGGGCCTCGGCGATCCCGCATCTGCTCCGCACCCTGGACGGCGCGGGCGTGGTGCCCGCCACCGTCCAACTCCAGCGCCCGAGCCTGGACGACGTCTTCCTGGCCCGTACCGGGCGCTCGCTCGCCTGACGCGGCCCACCTCGACGCCCGTCCGACGCCGTCCGACGTCGCCCGAAGCGCGCCCGAAGCCGTCCGAAGCCGTCCGAAGCCGGAGAACCGTCCCATGAAGCTTGCCCGCGACACCTGGCTGGTGTTCCAGCGTCAGGTGCTGCTGATGGTCCGTACGCCGATCTGGCTGGTGGTCGGCGTGGTCCAGCCGCTGTTCTACCTGCTGCTCTTCGCGCCCCTTCTCAAGCAGGTCCTGGGAGCCGGGAGTTACCAGGAGGCGTACCGCATCTACGTGCCGGGACTGCTGGCCGTCCTGGTCATCTTCGGCGGCCTGTTCACCGGCTACAGCCTCCTCGGTGAGCTACGGGCCGGCATCATCGAGCGGTCCAGGGTCACCCCGGTCAGTCGGCTCGCCCTGCTGCTCGGCCGGGCGCTGCGCGAGGTGCTGGCGCTGCTGGCACAGGCGGTCATCATCACCCTGCTGGCGCTGCCGTTCGGCCTCTCGGTCGGCCCGTTCAACCTGCTGCTGGCCTATCTGCTGCTCGCCCTGTTGGCGTTGATGACCTCCGCCATCTCGTACGGCCTGGCGCTGCTGGTGCGCAGCGACGCCGCGCTGGCCCCGGTGGTGAACACGGTGGCGCAGCCGATCGCGCTGCTCTCCGGCGTACTGCTGCCGCTCGCGCTGGCGCCGCAGTGGCTCCGGTCCATCGCCGAGTGGAACCCCTTCTACTGGGCCGTGGAGGGCATGCGCGCCCTGTTCGCGGGCCGGCTCGGGGACAGCTCGGTCTGGCAGAGCCTGCTGATCGTCTCAGTGCTCACCGTGGTGACGGTCTGGTGGTCGGCCCGGCTGTTCGCGGAGCGGGTGCGCTGACTACAGGCGCGGGAGCGGGGCGGAGCCGGTCGGCCCCGCCCCGCTCCCGCGTTCCTTCATCCGACTTCGGCCCGGATGAAGGCCGCCAGTCTCCTTACTCCTTCTCTCACTTGAGCGACCGTCAGGCTGCTCGACGAGAGTCGCAGCCGCTGCTCACCGCCGCCGCCTGGGTAGAAGTCGGCCATCGGCGTCCAGAGCACGCCGTACTCCTCCGCGCACCGCCGCACCGCCGCCGCGTCGGCCCGGAACGGCACCGAGAGCACGGTGAAGTAGCCGCCCTCCGGCTGGTTCCAGCTCACCCCGAGCCCGGCGGCCCGTTCGGCTGCCGGGAACGTCCGCTCCAACTCGGCCAGCAGCGTGCTCAGTCCGGCCGCGTAGTGGGCGACCGCAGCGGCGTTCGCCGCCCGCAGCCGGAAGTCGTGCCGGATCAGCAGACCGCCGATCACGGCCTGACTGAGCGCCGGGGTGTTGACCGTCGTCATGCTCTTCAGCTTGGCCAACTGGTCGGCCAGCAGCGTCACCCCGCCGTCCGGCGCCACCACCTCCTGGTCGGCCAGCACGTAGCCGAGCCTGGCACCGGGGAAGCAGGTCTTGGCGAACGAGCCCAGGTGGACCACCACTCGGTGCTCGTCCAGCGCTTTCAGGGTCGGCCGGGTGCGGCCGGTACGGGTGAAGAAGCCGTACGGGTTGTCCTCGATCACCACCAGGCCCTGGGCGCGGGCGGCGGCCAGCAGCTCCCGGCGCACCGCCGTGGGCAGGCTCACCCCGGACGGGTTGGCGAAGTCCGGCACCACGTACAGCGCCCGGGGGTGGCGGCCCTCGGCCCGCAGCGCCCGGGCGGCGTTCACGACCGCCGCCGGATCGCCCTCGGGCACGGGCACGGTGCTGATGTCCAGCAGCCGGGCCGCGCCCGTGACGCCGACGTAGCAGGGCGAGCTGACCAGCAGGACGTCGTCCCGGTCGGCGCACAGGGCGCGCAGCACCAGCACCATGCCCTCCTGCGCGCCGACCGTGACCACCAGCGCCTCGGGGGCCACCGCCAGTCCCTCGTCGTTGGCCAGGGTGCGGGCGATCAGCTCGGCCACGATGCCCTTGGTGGGGCCGTACTGGAACAGGGTGCTGCGGACCTGGTCCTCCATCAGGCCACGCTCCGAGCGCAGGTGCTCCACGTAGACGTCCAGGTACTCGGCCACCCGATCGGTCTCGAAGAAGCCCTCGAAGGGGCGCCCGGGGGCGAACGAGATCGCCTCCGGGTGGCGGTCGGTGATCTCGTTCAGGAAGGTCATCGAGTCCAGCAGCGGATCGGCCAGCGAACCGTGCAACTGGTCCAGGTACAGGGTCACTCCGGCTCGCCCGTCCCGAAGGCCGCCCGCAGCCGCCGCGCCGCCCAGTCCTGGGCGGCGCGACCGGAGTCCAGGGTGCCCGCCATGGCGAAGAAGCCGTGCACCATGCCGTCGTACCGCCTGGCCAGCACCGGCACCCCTGCCGCCGTCAGCGCGGCGGCGTACGCCTCCCCCTCGTCCCGGAGCGGATCGTACTCGGCGGTGATCACAGTGGCCGGCGGGAGTCCCGACAGGTCGTCGGCGCGCAGCGGCGAGGCCAACGGGTCGTCACCGTCCGCCTCGACCTTGAGGTAGTGACTCCAGTACCAGTCCACCGAGTGCCGGTTGAACAGCAGCGGGTCCTCGCTCTCGCGAACCGAGGCGGTGTCCGCCCGGTACGCGGTGTTGGGATAGACCAGCAGCTGGTGGCGGAGCGCGGGGCCGCCCGCGCGGCGGGCCAGCAGGGTGACGGCGGCGGCCAGGTTACCGCCCGCACTGTCGCCGCCGATCGCGATCCGGTCCGGGTCCAGGCCCAGTTCAGCGGCGTGTTCGGCCAGCCAGGCGGTGCCCGCGTAGCAGTCTTGGACGGCGGCGGGGTAGGGGTGTTCGGGGGCGCGCCGGTAGCCGATCGAGACCGTGACACAGCCGGCGGCGTTGGCCAGCCGGCGGCAGATCGCGTCACAGGTGTCCAGCGAGCCGAGCGTCCAACCGCCGCCGAACAGGTAGACCAGCGCCGGGAGTCGGGCGCCACCGTGCGGCCGGTGCAGCCGCATGGCGAGCGATCCGCCGGGGCCGGGGACCTCCAGCTCGGTGACCGAGTGGACCGGCTCCGGGGTGCCACCCGCCGCCTGCACGGCGGCCAGGTCGGCAGCCCTCGCCTGGTCCAGGGTCAGGGTGTAGAGGGGGGGTGTACCGGCCTCGGCGCGCCGGGCCCGGAGCGCCAGGACTTGTGGGTCGAGTGGCATGATGCCGCTCAACCTCCTTTCGGGTACAGGGATTCCGACTGACCATTCGTCAGGTTCGCCGGCACGCCTCCACATAGATCGTCTCGTCGCTGCGGAACGCGGTGTCGAGATCTGCAATCTCGGTGTGCATGCCTTCACGATAGGCGCACAATTGCACCGCCTCGGGGCCGAAACCGGCCTCACCCAACACGTACTCCAACTCCTCCTGGTCATAGATCCATTGATGGCCGTAGTACCGGAAGATCTGGTTGACCAGGAACGCCTTGCGCTCGGGCATGGGCGGCCCGAAGCCGAGCATGCTCAGCCGTCGGCGGTGCCTCCCAAGGAAGCCGTCGTCGTTCACGTAGCCGGCCAGGTAGCGCCGGAGGTCCGGGGTGGTGATCCGCAGCACGCCGCCCGGGCGCAGCACCCGGTGGCACTCGCGCAGCCAGCCCAGCGCCACGGGGAGCGGCACGTGCTCGATCAGGTGCTCGGCGTAGACCCAGTCCACGCTGGCATCGGCGAACGGCAGCGGCCGGGAGATGTCGAGCTGGGTGAAGCAGCGCTCACCGTCGACCCGGTAGAGGGTGCCCGGCTCGGTCGTGGCCCCGGGGCCGGTGAGTGGGGTGATATCGGTGCCGAGACCCTGCGGGTGGGCGGTCTTGAATGCGGCGAACTCGATTCCGGTCAGGCCCAGGGCGAGGAAATCCTCGCGGCTGTGCGGAAGTGTGCCGGATATCGCTTCGAGTTTCTCGCAGTCCGCCACTCCGGCGCTGAATTCCTCCATCCGGACGGCCAGCTCCTCCGGATTCTCCCAGTCCCAGTCGGAGAACCTGTCCACTGCGGTACCGCCTTTCATTGGATATGCACGAGGTATCCGCGGGATATGAGCGCGGATCAGACGCCGAGATCGGCGAGGGCGCTGCGGTCGAGGTCGCCGGGGCGGGGGCGGCCGAGCAGCGCCAGGGTGTGTTCGAGTTCGTCCCGGAGCAGCCCGAGCACCCGGGCCGCCCCGGCCTCACCGCCGGCCGCCAGGCCCCAGAGCACCGGGCGACCGACCAGCACCGCCCGGGCACCGAGCGCCAGCGCGGTGGCGGCGTCGGTGCCGGAGCGGACGCCGCCGTCCAGCAGCACCGGAAAGTCGGCCGGGACGGCGGCGACCACTTCGGGGAGGCCGGTCAGGGTGGGCACGGCGCCGTCGAGTTGGCGGCCGCCGTGGTTGGAGACCACCACCGCATCCGCGCCGTGCCCGACCGCCAGCCGGGCGTCCTCCGCGGTCAGGATGCCCTTGAGCACCAGCGGCAGGCTGGTCCGCTCGCGCAGCCAGGCGAGGTCCGACCAGGTGAGCGTGGTCTCGAACTGCTCCTCGGCATGGGTGGCGATCGCGGACCTGCCGACCGCCGAACGGCCGGTGGACGTCATCAGCTCCGGCTCCAGGTTCACCGCCCTGACCTGCGGTGGAACGGCGAACCCGTTCCTCAGGTCGCGCAGCCGACGGCCGATCCTCGGGGCGTCCACGGTCAGCAGCAGCGCCCGGTAGCCGGCCTGTTCGGCCCGTTCCAGCAGACCGGCCAGCACGTCCCGCCGACGCAGCCAGTACAGCTGGAGCCAGAGCGGTCCGGTGGCTTCGGCGGCGATCTCCTCGACCGTCCGGCTGGCGAACATCGCGACCACCGTGAGCAGTCCGTGCCGCCCGGCCGCCCGGGCGGTGGCGGTCTCGCCCTCCGGGTCGACCAGCCGGTGGTAGGCCATCGGGGCCACCCCGATCGGCGCGGCGAGCGTGCTGCCGAGCAGGTCCACCGTCAGGTCCACAGTCGAGACGTCCACCAGCACGCGGGGGCGGAAGCCCCATCTGCCGTACTGGCTCAGGTTGCCCGCCAGCGTCCGTTCCTGGCTGCTGCCCCCGTCGATGAACTCCCGGATCGCGACCGGGAGCCGCCTACGGGCGTCCTCCTCGATCTCCCGTAAGGTCAGCGGATCCATCGGCTGCCACACCCTCCCGGGCGACCGCGTGCGGGCCGCTCCCGGCTCGGCAGCGTAGGGGCCCGATCCCTCATTGGTATAGACCTTGACCCGATCCAATCGTCTGTGCCAGGGTCGGGGAACGCGGAATTCCGAGCCGCTGAAAGTGAACCGACTGCCATCTTTGTCTCCCCCATTCGTGGAGTGGCGTTGACCGGTTTCCCCAGCTCTCCGCCCCCGCATTCCGGACCACCGGAAGCCTGGGTCGAGCACTTCCTATTGGCCGGTCCCGGTCAAGAAGAGTGTCTCCGGTTCGAAAAGCCGGTGACACGTACCGACTTGCGTTCCCTGGTCGCCGACCAGGTGACGCGACTGACCGCCGCCGGGCTCGCGCCCGGCGGTACGGTGGCCATCCGGCTGCCGCCCTCGCTCGGCTACGTCAGCACCCTGCTCGCCGCCTGGCGGCTGGGCGGCCAGGTCTGCCTGCTGGACCACCGGCTGACGGAGCACGAGGTGGCGGCGGCGCTGGCCCGGCTCGCCCCGCAGGTACTGGTCGAGGCGGACCGGCACCCGGCTTCGGGGCTGCGCGGGTTCAGCGAGATCGAACCGGTCGCCGTCCCGCTACCCGACGGCCGACCGGCCCGATCGCCGCACGTGCTGGTGCAGTTGAGCTCCGGCTCGACCGGACCGTCCAAGGTGATCGCCCGGACGGCCACCGACCTGCTCCGCGAACTCGCCTGCTACCGCGCTCTGTCCGGCTTCCCACAGGCGGGCGAGCGGACCGTGCTGCTCTCATCCGTGGTCCATGTCCTGGGCCTGGTCGGCGGATTGCTGCACAGCCTGCACAGCGGGGTCCGACTCAACTTGCCGGAACGGATGACGGCGGCCGGCATCCTGGCCGCGATCGCCGAGGACGGCTCCCCGACCACCGTGATCGGGGTACCGTTCCACGCCGAACTGCTCGCCGGGGTCCGCGTCCCGCGCCCGTTGCCCCAGCTCACCCGCATCATCGTCGCGGGGGAACTGACCAGGCGGGGCGTGGCCGCGGCGATCGGCGAACGGTACGGCGTGCCGCTCGGGACCATGTACGGGATGACAGAACTCGGTGTGATCGCCGCCGATCTCACCGGCACCCTGTACCCCGGCACCCGGCCGGTACCCGGTCTCGAACTGCGCATCGAGCACGGCGAACTGCACATCGCACGGGCCGACTCGCCGTACCTGGGGCTCACCGATCCGAGCCGCTGGTCCGACGGATGGCTGCACACGCGTGACGCCGCCGAGCTGGACCGGGCGACCGGCCTGCTCACCGTGCTCGGCCGACGGGACTCCCAGGTCTCGATCGGCGGCCTCAAGGTCGACCTGACCGAGGTCGAGCACACCCTGACCGCGCTGCCCGAAGTCCGGGAGGCCGTGGTGGTGTTCGAGTCCGGCGCGGTCGCGGCCTACCTGGTCCCGGCCGACGGCGCCGGGGCCGAACAGATCCGGGCCGGGCTGGAACTCCGGCTTGCGGGTTACAAACGCCCCCGGCGGCTGTCCCTACTGCCGGCACTCCCCCGGACCGCCACCGGCAAGCTGCTGCGCGACCCGGCCGGGCTGCGCGCGGCGGCACTGACCGGGCGCTGACCCCTCTGTACCACCGCCCCGGGCCATGCCCGGGAGTCGCTCACCTCCCATCGATCCTTGAACGGAGCCCCCGATGCAGGACGCCATCCGCGAGTTCGTGCTCGCCGCCCTGACCGCGATGAACTACGACGTCTCCGAGGCCACCGGTGACACCGACCTCGGCCCGGCCGGTCTCGACCTGGAGTCACTCGCGCTGGCCGACCTGGCCGTCCAGGTCGAGGAGGAGTACGGCGTGAAGTTCGACCTGGACGACATGGAGGGCACCGCGCTGATGACCCTGGACGAGTTCACCGCCGACGTGGCCAAGCGCCTCGCCGCCGCCGGTACCCCGGCGTGACCAGGGCGCCGCTGCCCGACCGGGCGGAGGTGCTGACCGTACTGGCGCATTTCCACGACCGTCCGCCCGAGACGGTCGAGGAGCAGCTCGGATCGCTCGAACTCACCTGGCTTATCGCCGAGTTCGAGCAGCGCTACGGCGACCTGGAGCTGCCCGACGAGGCGGTGGACGCGGTCCGTACGGTCACCGACGCGGTCGAGCTGCTGCGGGGTGCGGTCGGCCCGGCCGGACGTGGGCAACCATGACCGGCATCCGGGTCGCGGTCACGGGAGTCGGAGTGCGCTCCGCGTTCGGTGCCGGGATCGGGCCGCTGCTCGCCGCCGCCCTGCACGGCACGCCGGGGTTCGGGCCGGTCGACCGCTTCGACGTGACGCACCGCCAGGCCCGCCGGGCCGCGCTGGCGCCGGGCTCCCCTGTCCTCGGCGAAGCGATCACGACGGTACTGACGGAGGCGACCGACCAGGCGGGCGTGCCCGGCGGTCCACTCCTGCTGGCCCGGCACGGCGACCCGGTCACCGCTGCCGACTGCGCACCCGTGCACGAGCGTTGGGGCTCGGGCCGGGTGTACACCGGGGCCTGCGTGGCGGCCGGTACGGCGGTGGCCGACGCCGCGGCCCTGATCGTCACCGGACGGCAGGACCGGGTGCTGGTCGCGGCCGGCTACCTGGTCGAACCGGACACCTTCGCGGTCTTCGACGCCGGCCGGGCACTGGCCCGGGACGGCACGGCCCGGCCGTTCAGCGCCGGCCGCAGCGGGCTCATGCTCGGCGACGGCGTGGTGGCTGTGGTGCTGGAATCCGAGGCGGTGGCACTCCGGCGCGGCGCCGAGGTACTGGCCGTGCTGGCGGGCTGGGGTCGGGCGGGCGACGGCTACCACGTCTGCCGCCCGGCACCCGACGGCTCAGGGCTCGCCCGGGCCATCCGGGCGGCACTCGGCCGAGCCGGGCTGGCTCCTGGTCAGATCGACTACGTGAACGCGAACGCGACCGGCTCACCGCTCGCGGACCAGGCGGAGGTGCGCGCGCTGCACACGGTCTTCGGGCCGAACCCGCCGCCGGTCAGCTCCAGCAAGTCGGTGCACGGGCATGCCCTGGAGGCGTCGGCCCTGCTCGAGCTGGTGGTGACCGTGGAGGCACTGCGGGCCGGCCTGCTGCCGGTCAACGCGGGGTGGCTCGGGCCGGATCCGGAGTGTGCGCTGGATCTGGTGCTGAACGAGCCTCGGCAGGTCGGGTCCGGGGCGCGGGCGCTCCGGTACGCGCTGAGCCTCAACTCAGCCTTCGGTGGCGCCAACACCGCACTGCTGGTGGCTGCGGCATGAGCGTTCTCCGCGTGCTGGCGCAGGGCCGCTGGCCCGAGCCCGGCGACACCGCCCTGCCCCGGCTGCCCGGCTTCACCGACTCCCCGTTCAACCCACTCATCGTAGCCGCCGCCGAACGCTGCCTCCGCACCTGGGACCGCGAACTACCCGGCCGCACCGGACTGTTGCTCACCAGCGCCAGCGGCGACCTGGGCACCGCCCGAGCCATCGGCGCGGCAGCCGCCGGCCACCGCCGCGTACCACCACTGTTGTTCTTCCAGTCCAACCCGAACGCGGTACTCGGCCACCTCGCCGCCCGCTGGAACCTGACCGGCCCGGTGGTGGCCACCAGCCCACCGATCGTCCCCGTACCGGGCGAGGTGCCACCCGACGCCCTTGAACTGGCGTCCCTGCTGCTGGCCGACGGCGACGCCGACCAGCTCCTGTTGATCGCCGCCGAACAGGCCGACCCCGCCGACCCGGGCCAGGCCGTGGCCGTACTGCTCACCGCCTGACTGACACCACATCACCAGCCTCCGCCGCTGCCCGCCAGCGGCTCATCTCACCGGCATGGCCACCGGCCATCGGGAGGGACAGATCCACCGTGAGCATCCGCAGCATCCGGGCCCGACTGGCGGACGACCCCGCCGTGGGCGCAGGCAACGTCCTGACCACCCGGATCGCCCTCGGCGAGGGCCTCGACGAACCACTGCTGACCTTCGACACCCCCGTCGACGACCACGCCGCCTGGCAGCCCTTCACGCTGCGGGAGCTGGACCGCGCCGTCCGCGCCCGAGCCGCCGCCCTGCACAAGCTCGGCATCGGCCGCCGCGACCCGGTGGTGATCTACGCGAGCGCCGCCGCCGACCACGTGCTCGGCTTCCTGGCGCTGGCCAGGCTCGGCGCGATCCCGGCGCTGCTCAACCCCAACCTGGACGGCCAGAAGGCGGCCCGCTACATCCACCGGCTCCGCGCCACCGGTGTGTTGACCGACCCTGCCCACCTCGAGCTGCTGACCGGGTACGACCCGGGTGCCCCGCTCCTGCCGGAGATCGCCTCGCTCGCCGACGGCGACCCGGCCGCCGCCCCCGAGCCGTACCGGCACTGGGGCGGCGACCCGGTGGCGATCACCCACTCCTCCGGCACGACCGGCCTGCCCAAGGCCGTGGTGCACTCGCACGACAGCCTGTACGCGGCGATCCGGCACCGCCTGGCGCTGCCGCGCCCACAGGGCTCGGAGCGGATGCTCTCCGCGCTGCCCTCCCCGCACGCCGCCACACTGATCATCACCAATCTGGCGCTGAGTTCGCAGGCCCAGCTCGCGCTGCTCTCCGCGCAGGGCGGCGCGGGCGTACTGGACGCGGTGGAGAGCTGGCAACCACGCGGAGTCATCGGCTTCGCGGCCACCTGGGCCGACCTCGCCCGGCACAACCTGAGCAGCCGTCAGCTAAACAGCGTGGCGCTCTGGTGGAACACCGGTGACTGCGCGCACGAGGCGCACATCCGCCGCCTGATCGCCACGGGCTCCCGTGAGGAGGTCACCCGCGCGGGCCGGGTCCGCACCCCCGGCTCGGTGTTCGTGGACGGCCTCGGCTCCACCGAGATGGGCCACTCGCACTTCTTCATCACGCACAGTCGCGACACCGACCGCTACGGCCGCTGCGTCGGCCGCCCGCACGCCTTCGTGGACTGCGCCGTCTTCGGCCCGGACAGCACCGAGCTCGGTCCGAACGAGATCGGCGAACTGGGCACCAACTCCCCCACGCTGGCACTCGGTTACTGGAACGACTCGGTCACCACCTTCCGCACCCGGGTCCGTGGCTACTTCCTCACCGGCGACCTGGTGTACCGGGACGAGGAGGGCTACTACTACCACGTGGACCGCGCGGTCGACTCGGTCGAACTCCCCGACGGGCACCGGCTGTACACCGCGATGTCCGAGGAGCGGGTGCTCGCTGCCTGCCCCGAGGTGCTGGACTGCACGGTGGTCGCGGTCCGCGAGGGTGACGACGTGGTCACCGACGTGCTGCTCCAGCTCGATCCGGAGGCCGACCAACTGGCCGACCGCACCAAGGAAGTGACGGCCTCACTGGACGAACGGGTGGCCGCCACCGTACGCCGGGTGCTGATGGTCCCGGACGACCGCATCCCGCTCGGGCCCACGGGCAAGGTCCGCAAGGTCCTGCTCCGCGAGTGGCACCTCGCGAGCAGCACCACCGGGATCGCCCGGTGACCGCCGCCCCGGTGAGTTCTGGCCCCGTGACCGGCGCCGTGGTGACCGGCCTCGGCCTGTTCACGCCCCTGGGCCGGAAGGTTCCGGAGGTCTTCGAGGCGCTCACCGCCGGACGCACGGGCATCGGCCCGGTCCCCGAAGGCCACCCGGCGTTCGGCTGGCTGCGGGCCGCTGGGATCGCTCCCGCGATCGACGGCCGCGAGGTACTGCCGCCGACCGGGACCCGCTGCGTGGACCGGTTCGTACTGCTGGCGCTGGCCGCCGCCGACGACGCGCTGGCCGACGCCGGGATCGTGGTCGGCCGGGACGTCGCCCCGGACCGGATCGCCGTGGTGCTGGGCACCGGCGGCGCGGGCCTGGAGACCTTCGAGCAGCAGTCGCACCGCCGTCTTGAGCGCGGTCGGCCCGCCGTCAGCCCCTACCTGCTGCCCGGCATGCTGGCCAACATGGCGGCCGCCCGGATCGCCATCAAGCACGGTGTCCGGGGCTACAGTTCGGCACCCGTCACCGCCTGCGCGGCGGGGGCCCAGGCGGTCGCCGAGGCGCTCCGGCTGATCCGGGCCGGCGAGGCGGACGTGGTGGTGTGCGGCGGCAGCGAGTCCTCGCTGCATCCGACCATTGCCGCCGCGTTCACCAATGCCCATGCGCTGGCCCAGGGTTGGGAGGACCCCGGACGCGCCAGCCGTCCGTTCGACGCCCGGCGGAACGGCTTCGTGCTCGGTGAGGGCAGCGCTGCCCTGGTGGTCGAACGGGCCGAGCACGCTGACGCCCGAGGTGCGGCGGGCTACGCCGACCTGGTCGGCTGGGGCGGCAGCACCGACGCGCACCACCCCACCATGCCCCGTCCGGACGGCGCCGGAGCGGCCGACGCGATGCGCCTGGCGCTGCGCAGCGCCGGTCTGACTCCCGGTGACATCGACTACGTCAACGCGCACGGCACCGGCACCAAGCTCGGCGACCTGGCCGAAGTCGCCGCGCTGCATACGGTCTTCGGCACCGGGCAGCCGGCCGTGAGCTCGACCAAGGGCGCCACCGGTCACCTGCTGGGTGCGGCCGGTGCGGTCGAGGCGGTGGTCTCGGTACTGGCCGTGGCCTGGGGCGAACTGCCGCCCACCGTCAATCTGGACGATCCCGACCCCGCCTGCGATCTCGACCACGTCCGCAGCACCGCGCGCACCGGCCGGGTCCGAGCCGCACTCTCCAACTCCTTCGCCTTCGGCGGTCACAACCTCAGCCTGATCTTCGGGCCGCCGTCCACCCGCGCCACCAGACACCAGCCGGGAGAGACCCGTTGACCGTCCAGAGCATCGCCCACGTCGAGTTCCACTGCGCCGACGCGGACCGGTTCGCTGCCCACCTGGTCGAAGCGTACGCCTTCACCCCGGAGCCACCGGCCGCCACCGAACCGGGCGTCCGCCGGATCTGGGTGAGCCAGGGCGCGATCCGCCTCCTGCTCTGCTCGGCCGACCAACCGGTCCATCCGGTGGCCGAGTTCGTGGCCCGGCACGGCGACGGGGTGGCGGTCTTCGCACTCGGCTGCACCGATCCGGCGGCCGCACTGGACCAGGCGCTCCGCAACGGAGCCCGACCGCTGGCGCCCGGCCTGGTGGCGGGCTTCGGCGACGTGGCCCTGCGCTTCGTCGCTGATCCGGAGCAGCCGGCCGCCACAACTGACCTGTTGCAGTTCCTGGACCACGCCGCACTCTGCGTCCCGGCCGGGGAGCTGGCCGGTGCGGTGAAGTTCTGCGAGCAGGCGCTCGGCTTTCACCGGATCTTCGACGAGTACATCGAGGTCGGCGCCCAGGCGATGGACTCCAGCGTGGTGCAGAGTCCGTCCGGCCTGGTCACCTTCACCCTGATCGAGCCGGACACCGCCCGGCCGCCGGGTCAGATCGACACCTTCCTGGACCGGCACCGGGGCCCGGGCGTCCAGCACCTGGCCTTCCACACCGGCGACATCGCCACCGCCGTACGCGAACTCGTTTCTCGCGGCGTCGAGTTCCTCACCACCCCGCAGACCTACTACGACTCGCTACCTGACCGGATCGGGGCCACCGGCGTCCCGGTCGAGACCCTGCGCGAGCTGAACGTGCTGGTGGACCAGGACCACGGCGGCCAGCTGTACCAGATCTTCACCCGCTCGGCGCACGACCGGCGGACCTTCTTCCTGGAGCTGATAGAGCGTCAAGGTGCGGGAACCTTCGGCTCCGCCAACATCCGGGCCCTGTACGAGGCCGTCGAGCGCCAACACGCCGCCACGACGGTCACCGCCACCCCGGCCGCCGCCGAAACCGTCACCTCCACCCCCGCCCCGGCCACCTGAGGAGCACCGATGACCGAGTTCGAACTGACCGAGGCCGAACGGGCCCTGCTGCCGACGCCGGCCGAGGTGGCGGGGTACGCCGAGCACGGCTGGTACCTCTCCCGGAAGCTGTTCACCGACGAGGAGCTCAACCTCCTCCAGGACGCCACCGAGAAGTACTACGAGGGCCACCGCGACCGCGCCTTGGCCGTCCGACCGCCGAACCTGGCCGCCTGGGATCCGTCGCACGGGCCGGTGCAGCGGCACAACGACTACGTGCACTACGAGAGCGAGGCGATCGGGCGGATCCTGCGCAAGCCGCTGCTCGGGGCCGTCGCCGCGCTACTGGCCGAGGCCGAGGAGATCCGGGTCTTCCAGGCCACCCTGATCTACAAGCCGCCCATCGCGGGCGAACCCAGCAACCGGGTGCCCTGGCACTTCGACCGGCACTACTGGGCCACCAGCACCTCCGAACGGATGCTGACCGCGTTCGTGCCGTTCCACGACTGCGGGGAGGAGCTGGGCACCATCACCATGGTGGATGGCAGTCACCGCTGGCAGGAGCGGCCGGCCGAGGAGGACTCCAGCCGCCACTTCGCCCAGCGCGACCGCAGCGAGCTGGAGCAACTGCTGATCGAGAACGCCCAGTTCAACGGCGCCCAGGTCCGCAAGATCCCGATGGTGATCCCGCGCGGCCACGTCAGCTTCCACCACTGCCGCACCTACCACGGCAGCGGCCCCAACCTGGCGGCGACCCCGCGCCGGGCGGTCTCGCTGCATCTCCAGGACGGCGCCAACGAGTACCGCGCGCACACCCGGCCCGACGGCACCCAGGTCGCCTACAACCACGACATCCTGGTCCGCCGGACGGCCGACGGACGCCCCGACTACGCGGACCCGGAGTTCTGCCCGCCGATCTGGCGGGGAGCGGTATGAGCCTGGACTCTCCCGCCGACCGGTACCGGATGGTCCGGCTGATCCGGGGCTTCGAGGAACTGGCCCTGGAGCTGGTCCGCTCCGGCGACGTCATCGGCGGCATCCATCCGTACGTCGGCCAGGAGGCCGTCGCGGTCGGGGTCTGCTCGGCGCTGGGGCCGGAGGACCGGCTGACGAGCACCCACCGGGGCCACGGCCACGTGCTCGCCAAGGGCGCGGACCCGGCCCGTCTGCTGGCCGAACTGACCGGCCGGGAAGGCGGGTTGAACCGGGGCCGGGGCGGCTCGATGCACGCCGCCGACCTCTCGCTCGGCATCTTGGGCGCGAACGGCATCGTCGGCGCGGGTGCGCCGATCGCTGTCGGCGCCGCTTGGGCGGCCCAACTGACGGGTGAGCAAAGAGTGGTGGCGAGTTTCTTCGGGGACGGCGCGCTCAACCAGGGTGTCCTGCTGGAGTCCTTCAACCTGGCGGCGATGTGGCGGGTTCCGGTGGTCTTCGTCTGCGAGAACAACGGCTACGCCACCACCCTGCCGGCCGCTATCGGGGTGGCGGGCAGCGTCCTGGGTCGGGCCGAGGCCTTCGGCATACCGGCGGTGACGGTGGACGGGATGGACACCGAGGCCGTCCGGGCGGCCGCGCTGGCGGCGGTCGCCCGTGCCCGGGAGGGCGGTGGGCCGAGCTTCCTGGAGTGCCGGACGTACCGGTTCGAGGGCCACCACACCATGGAGCGGCGGATCAAGCTGGACTACCGTACGGCCGAGGAGGTCGCATCCTGGCGGAACCGCGACCCGCTCACCCGGGCTGCGGCACTGATCGGGGACACCACCACCCTGGACGCCGAGGTGGCCGAACAGCTGCGGGGCTCACGGGAGTTCGCGCTCGGCTCACCCGCGCCCGATCCGGCCGGCGCCTCCGACCACCTGTACGCGAGCGGACTACGGCCGAGGGCGGGGGCGGCGGCATGAGCCGGCTCTCGTACACCAAGGCACTGAACCGGGCGCTGGCCGACGCGCTGGCCGAGGACCCCTCGGTCTGTCTGCTCGGTGAGGACATCGGGGCCGGCCTGGCCGGGCCCACCCTCGGACTGCAGAAGCGGTTCGGGTCGGCGCGGGTGGTGGACACCCCGCTCTCCGAGCAGGGCTTCACCGGGGTGGCGGTCGGTGCGGCCCTGGCCGGGCTGCGGCCGGTGATCGAGTTCCAGATTCCCGCCCTGCTCTTCTTGGCCTTCGAGCAACTGGTGAACCAGGCTCACAAGTTCTCGCTGATGACGGGTGGTCAGGCCAGTGTGCCGCTGACCTGCCTGGTACCGGGCTCGGGCTCCCGGGACGGCTGGGCCGGGCAACACTCGGACCATCCGTACGGGCTGTTCGCACACATGGGCGTGAAGACGGTGGTGCCCGCGACCCCGACCGACGCCTACGGACTGCTCCGTTCCGCCATCGCCGATCCCGACCCGGTGGTGGTCTTCGCCCCGGCGGCGGCGCTCGGCGTCCGCGAGGACGTCACCGGGCCGCTCACCGCGGTCCCGCTCGGCCGGGCCCGGGTCCACCGGCCCGGCACCGATGTCACGGTGGTCGCCGTCGGCCATCTGGTGCACGAAGCCCTGGCCGTGGCTGGGGAGTTGGACGCGTACGGAATCTCGGTCGAAGTGCTTGACCCGCGCACCCTCCATCCCTTCGACTGGGAGGCTCTCGGCGCCTCGCTGGAGAAGACCGGGCGCTTGGTGGTGATCGACGACTCCAACCGCAGTTGTGGGATCGGGGCGGAGATCCTGGCCACCGCCGCCGAGCAGTACCGCCTGACCGCCCCACCCCGCCGGATCACCCGCCCGGACGGCGCCGTACTGCCGTTCGCCCGCGAGCTCGACCGGGCTCTCCAGCCCGGCCGGGACCAACTCCGGCACGCCGTTCTCGCCGTCCTCGCACACTGAGCCTCCCGGGAGCAGAGATGTCCGACAACCGTTACAGCTGGGACCGTACGCACCCGGGCCTGTCCGGCCTCCAGGCGGCCATCGAGCCGCTCCGCCGCCAGGTGGTGGACCACTCCGTCTACGCCGAGCTGAACAGCCGGCCCCGGGTCCGCGCCTTCCTCGAACGCCACGTCTTCGCCGTCTGGGACTTCATGTCGCTGCTGAAGAGCCTTCAACGCGAGCTCACCAGCGTGGACGTGCCGTGGCTGCCGACCGGTCCGACCGCGAGCCGAAGACTGATCAACGAGATCGTGCTGGTGGAGGAGAGCGACCAGCTGGGAGAGGGCTTCACCAGCCACTTCGAGCTGTACCTCGACGGCATGCGCCAGGCGGGCGCCGACACCGCGCCGATGACCGCCTTCCTGGAGCTGCTGGGCAGTGGCACCCCGGTGCCGGAGGCGCTCAAGCTGGCGCAAGTACCCGCGGCGGCGGCCGACTTCACCTCCATCACCTGGAGCATCATCGAGAACGCGCCGGTGCACTGCCGGGCGGCGGCCTTCGCCTTCGGCCGCGAGGACCTGATCCCGGAGATGTTCGAGCAGGTGATCCGGATCGAGGACCCGGACGGCACCCTCACCGTTTTCAAGGACTACCTGGCCCGCCACATCGAGGTGGACGGCGAGCAGCACACGCCGATGGCGATGCAGATGCTGATCGACCTGTGCGGTGACGACCAGCAGAAGTGGGACGAGTGCGGGGAGACCGTGCGGACCGCCCTGGCGGGCCGGGTCGAGCTCTGGACCAGCGTCCAGACGGCGTTCGAGGAGCTGACGGACTGACAGGAGGCCGGTGGGGAACGCACTCTGGACACAACCTGACCGGTACATGTAGAAAGGCGTCCCGGCAGCGTCCCCCTCCCAGTCCTCCGACGTACAGCGCCTCCCCCTCACCCGTGCGCTCGACGGTTCGCTGCCGGTTCGCAGTCTGTCTCATCGCATCCCGCCCGGGGACCGGGCCGACCCATGGCTCGGTCCTTCCGGCGCCCCCGAGATCCGAGGAGCACGATGCACATCCGCATGCGAACCGCCGCCGTCGCCACCGTGGTCGCCCTGGCCGCCGGCACGCTCACCGCCGCCGCCCCGGCCGTCACCCCCGACGGCGCGGCCTCCCGTTCGGCCGGCCCCGCCGGTGCCGAGGCCGCGCTCGATCGGACCGCTGTGGCGGGCGAGGGCCGGACCGTCCGGGACGTGATGGCCGATCCGGACGGCAGTCGGCACATCCGGTACGACCGCACCTACGCGGGGCTACCCGTGCTGGGCGGCGACCTGGTCGTCCATCTGGCACCCGGCGGCGCGGCCAAGTCCACCGACCGTGCCGTGGCGGGCCCGATAGCCGTCGCCTCCACCACGCCCTCGGTCTCCGCCGACCGCGCCGGGCAGCTGGCCGTCGGTGAGCTGAACCGCTCCGCCAGGGCGGAGGGCAAGGCCGTCCAGCAGGCCGAATCCGCAACGCAGTTGGTCATCGACGCACTACACGGAGCGCCCCGGCTGGCCTGGCAGACCACCGCGAGCGGGCAGGACTCGCTGGGCAACCCGGTCGCCCGCACCGTGCTGGTGGACGCCCGGACCGGCGCACAGATCGACGCCTGGGACGCGATCGAGACCGCCACCGGCGACGGGCAGTCCCTCTACGGCGGCACCGTCCCGCTGGAGTCCACCCTCTCCGGCTCCACCTACCAGCTCAAGGACCCGACCCGGGGCAACACCTACACCGGTGACGCGGCCAACAAGACCGACCTGTGCTTCGGCACCATCTGCTTCAGCCGGGCGCCCGCGACCCTGTTCACCGACGCCGACAACCACTGGGGCACCGGCAGCAACGCCGACCGCGCCACCGCGGCGGTGGACGCCCAGTACGGCACCAACGTCACCTGGGACTACTACAAGAACGTGCACGGGCGGAACGGCATCGCCGGCGACGGCAAGGGCGCGTACAACCGGGTGCACTACGGCAGCGCCTACAACAACGCCTTCTGGCAAGACAGTTGCTTCTGCATGACGTACGGCGACGGGGACGGCAACGTCTTCGGCCCGCTGGTCTCGCTGGACGTGGCCGGGCACGAGATGTCCCACGGTGTCACCTCGCGGACCGCCAAGCTCACCTACTCCGGCGAGTCCGGCGGCCTGAACGAGGCCACCTCGGACATCTTCGGCACCCTGGTGGAGTGGTACGCCGCCAACGCCGGCGACCCCGGTGACTACCTGATCGGCGAGGAGATCGTGAAGCCGGGCTTCGGCAAGGAGGCGCTGCGCTTCATGGACAAGCCGTCCAAGGACACCAAGTCCGCGGACTGCTGGAGCTCCAGCGTGGGCGGCCTGGACGTGCACTACTCCTCCGGCGTGGCCAACCACTTCGCCTTCCTGCTCGCCGAGGGCAGCGGCGCCCGGGTGGTCAACGGCGTCTCCTACGACAGCCCGACCTGCAACGGCTCGACCGTCGGCGGCATCGGCCGGGAAAAGCTGGGCAAGATCTGGTACCGCGCGCTGACGGTCTACATGACCTCCGGCACCGACTACGCGGGCGCCCGCACCGCCACCCTCAAGGCCACCACCGACCTCTACGGGGCCGGCAGCACCGAGTACGCCGCGGTCGCCGCCGCCTGGTCCGCCGTCGCGGTCAACTGACTCGTCGGCAGTGTGCGTTCGGTCCGGAGCGGGTCACCGCTCCGGACCGTCCCGGCGTCCGCCTCGAAGTAGCCGGCCAGCCGGTCCAGCAGCCGTTGGAAGTTGGCGGTGTCCTGCTCGTTCACGGTGAGGGCTTCGCAATCTGACGGTACGTGAGTTCGACTCCGCCGATGCTGCCCCGCCCGGCTCAACAGCCGATAAACGTCCCACTGTTCACTCTGGCCGAGAACCGTGGGGAAACCGCTCAGAACCGCCCGAGCACCCGGTCCACGGCGATCTCGATCGCCACCCGCGCCGGGTTCACCCTGGGCGCCCGGTACCGCTCGGTGTACCGGCGTACCGCCTCGGCGACCGCCTCGGGCTCGGACCGGACCACTGCCCTGCCCTCCAGCGTGCACCACCGCGCCCCGTCCACCTGGCAGACCGCCACCCGCAGCCCGGCCTCCCCGGCGGCCAGCACGTTGAGCGCCTTCCGGCTGCTGCCGCTGCTGATCACCCGGGCGATCCTTGTCTCCGGGTCGTACGTCACCCCGACCGGGGCGACGTGCGGGGTGCCGTCCGGGCGCAGCGTGGTGAAGGTGGCCAGGTGGCGTTCCCGCCAGAAGTCGTGGAAGGAGTCACCGAGGGCGCCGAGGTCATGAGCCATGCCGGAATGCTACGTGCCTGCTCGGCGGCGTCGGCGCGCGGTACGGTACCTCCCGTCAACCGGGTACGGGAGGGGTCACAGTGCGGGAGTTCGACGTCGAGGGGTTCGCGGCCTGGCCGCCGCAGGGCGGGGCGAGACGCCGCGGCAAGCGACTGCGGGAGAAGACGCCGCGCGAGTCGCACGGCCGGCTGGAGCTGCCGGCCGACCGGCCGGACGTGGTGGCGTCGGTGGAGTCCGCCAACGTCGGACGGCTGCCGCACCTGGCGCCGATCCGCACCGGGCGGATGGCCGCCTCGCCGTTCGCCTTCCTGCGCGGCTCCGCCGGGCTGATGGCCCACGACCTGGCCGTCAGCCCCACCAGCGGCCTGACCGCCCAGCTCTGCGGGGACGCGCACGCCGCCAACTTCGGCCTGTACGGCGACGCCAGGGGCCGGCTGGTGATGGACATCAACGACTTCGACGAGACCGTCCCCGGCCCCTGGGAGTGGGACCTCAAGCGGCTGGCCGCCAGCCTGGTGCTGGCGGGCCGTCAGTCCGGCGCGAGCGAGGACGAGTGCCGGGGTGCCGCGTACGACACGGTCGGCTCCTACCGTCGGACCATGCGGGTGCTGGCCGCGATGCCCGCCATAGAGGCGTGGAACGCGATCGCCGACGAGCAGCTGGTCGCCGTCGCCGACGCGCACGAACTCCGGGACGTGATCAGCGCGGTGGCCGCCAAGGCGCTGCGCAACACCAGCGCCCGGTTCGCCGCCAAGGCCACCGTGGCGGACGGGGACGGCCGGTACCGCTTCACCCCCGCCCCGCCCGTGCTCAGCGAGGTCGACGACCGCACCGCCTCGGGGGTGGCCTCGGCCCTGACCGACTACCTGGCCACCGTCCCGGCCGAGTTGCACCCGCTGCTGTCCCGGTACAGCGTCCAGGACGTGGCCTTCCGGGTGGTCGGCACCGGCAGCGTCGGCACCCGCTCGTACGTGGTGCTGCTGCTCGACCAGCGCGGCGAGGCCCTGGTCCTCCAGGTCAAGGAGGCCAGGCCCTCGGTCCTGCTGCCGCATCTGGCCAGGGCCGGGTACGGAGTGGCCGGGCCGGCCGTCCACGAGGGGCGGCGGGTGGTGCTCGGGCAGAAGCGCATGCAGGTGGTCAGCGACACCCTGATGGGCTGGACCACGGTGGACGGACTCCCTTACCAGGTCCGCCAGTTCCGCAACCGCAAGGGCAGTGTGGACCCGGCCGCGCTGCAGCCCGGACAGCTCGACGACTACGGCCGGCTGACCGGCGCGCTGCTGGCCAGGGCGCACGCGCACACCGTGGACGCCGCGGTGGTCTCCGGCTACTGCGGCAAGAACGAGGCGCTGGACGAGGCGATCGCCGCCTACTCGGTGGCGTACGCGGACCGGACCGAGGCCGACCACGCCGAACTGGTCACGGCCGTCAAGGCGGGGCGGCTCCCGGCCGAGAGCGGGATCTGACCGACTGGTGGTGCCGGGGGCGCTCGTGACCGGAACGGTGCGGTCGCTGGCCGGTTCGCGCCCTGTCGGGCGCGACACCCCGGGGTTTACGGTCAGTGCTGGCCCGGAATCGCTCCGTCGATCTCCGCCCCGTCCCCCGGCCCAGTATCCCTCGGCACCACCAGCAGAGGAAGAAGCAGTCATGACCACCGCTCCCCTCGTCCCCCTGCACTGCCTGCGCCAGGCCGAACCGGGTCCGCCTCGGCTCACCGAACTCCCCACCGGCACCCCGGCCTGGCTGCTCACCCGGCACACCGACGTCCGGCAGGCGCTCACCGACCCGCGCCTGGACCGGGCCTCCCTCTACGCGCCGGACGCGCCGGAGCTCTCCGTCGTCCCGAACCTGCTGGACGACCCGGACGGCCTGCTGAACATCGACGGCGTGGAGCACCAGAAGCTTCGCCGCACCGTCCAACGCGCCTTCACCCCCCGGGCGATCGAGCGCTGGCGCCCGTGGGTCTCCACGGTCGTCGAGGAGCTGATCGACGAGCTGGTGGCCCAACCGGCCCCCGCCGACGTGGTCGCCGGCTACACCCGGCGGCTGCCGGTCGCCGTGATCAGCCGGCTGATGGGCCTGGACGGGCTCGACCTGCGCAAGCTCGGCGACTGGAGCGACCACGCGCTCTCCACCACGGCGTACACCGCCGAGGAGATCCAGCGGGCGATGGCGGAGTTCGCCGAGTTCAGCTTCAATCTGGTGCTGGAGCGGCGCAAGAGCCCCGGCGACGACCTGGTCAGCAGCCTGGTCCAGGCGGCCGACGAGACCGACGGCGTGACCGAGATGCAGCTCACCAAGCTGGTGCTCGGGCTGGTGGTCGCCGGGCACGAGACCACCATGACCACGCTCGGCAACGCGCTGGTCTTCCTGCTCACCGAGGACCGCCCGGCCTGGGCCCGGATCGGCGCCTCCCGGGACGAGGCCGGCGTCGCCACCGAACAGCTGCTGCGCACCATCCCGCTGGGCGACCGGACGGCGCTGCCGGGGATGCTCCGGCGGGCCACCGAGGAGCTGGAGATCGGCGGGGTCACCATCCCGGCCGGTGCGGTGGTGGCCGCCGACACCTTCGCGGCCAACCACGACCCGGCGGTCCACCCCGTGCCCGCCGAGGGCGAGTGGGCGGACCTGTTCGCCCCGGCCGGGGCGTCCACCCTGACCTTCGGCGCCGGGCCGCACCACTGCCTCGGTGCCTGGTTGGCCCGGATGGAGCTGGAGTCCGGCCTGCACAGCCTGGCCGCCCGGCTGCCGGAGCTCAGGCTCGCCCACCCCGTCGAGCGGATCGAGTGGCGCGAGGGCCTGCTCACCCGCAGCCCGCTCACCCTCCCGGTCACCTGGTGAGCGCCCCGCTGGAGAGCCGGGTCGACCGCACCCGCTGCGTCGGCACCGGCGCCTGCGCCGCCACCGCACCCGCCGACCTGACCCTCGGCCCGGACGGCCGGGCCGAACTGCTGGCCCCGGCCCCGGTCCACCTCGACCAGCTCACCGAGGCGGCCGAGTTCTGCCCGGTCGAAGCCATCACCATCCACCGCACCGACACCGGCGAACAGGTCGCGCCGGACTGGTGACGCCGCCCCGACGCCCGCCCGGTCCACCGTTCCGACGGGCCAGGCCCTGCGGGCGTCGGGTCAGCTCCGCCGGCCGCCGAGCCCCGGTGGCCAGCGGCTCTCCCGCGCGGAGACCGGGCGCTGACGCTGGACCAGCCGGACCACGGCCTCCGGGGCGCCCTGCTGGCCCCGGATGCCCGGGAAGGCGTTCACGTCCACGATCAGCGGGGCGCCTCCGGTCTCCAGGACGTCCACGCCGTAGACGTCCAGGCCGAACACCTCGCCCACCCAGAGCGCCAGTTCGGCCAGTTCCAACGGCACGGTCCAGCTCTCGCTGCCGGTACCGGCCGCCAGTTCGGAGCGGCGGAGCTCGCCGAAGACCTGGCGGCCGACCACCCAGAGCTTGCGGTCCCAGCCGTCCCCCTCGGCGAACTTCTGGTGGACCACCGGCTCGTCCGGCCACTGCCGCCGGAGCTCGGCCAGTCCGGCCGGGTCCTGCACCTTGGCGACCAGGTCGTCCTTGCGGCTGTGCCTGCTCTTCACCACCAGCGGATAGCGCAGCGCGTTGGGCGACAGCGACGGGGCGAACGGCAGGCCCGCCTCCCCGGCCAGTTCGGCCATCAGCGCCCGGTCCTGGCACCGCTCGGTGGCACCGACCGAGTTGAGAACCACCGCACCCGCCGCCTCCAACCGCCTGGCCAGCCCCAGCGCGGCCGGCGTCCGGGCCTTGAGCAGGTAGACGTCGGCCGGGTCGGCCGGGTCGGGGGCGGCGAACTCCACCCAGTGCCCGGCCGCCGTGAGCAGCGCCGCCGTCGCGGTCAGCAGCGGGTGCCGGGGGTCGCAGGCGATCACGCCGACCCTCATCGCACGCCCCCGCCGACCGCGTCCAGCGCCGTCCTGGGCACCGGCAGCACCGGGGCCGGTGTCGTCGCGCCTCGCCGGGCCAGGTTGATGATCGCCCGGGCCACGCGGGGCACGGCGTCCGGCACCTGACGGAAGCTCGGGAAGTCGTTCACGTCGACCACGATCGGCCCGTCGGGGCCGAGCACCACGTCCACGCCGTACAGGTCGAGCCCGTAGACCGCGCCGACCTCGGTGACGATCGCGGCCACCTCGGCGCTGAGCGGCACCGGCCGCTCCTTCCGCTTGCCGGGCACCAGCGGTGAGGTCCGTTCGGTGCCGAACAGTTCGCCGTCCACGCAGTAGACCTTGAGGTCGATGCCGGAGTTCTGCACCCAGGGCTGGGCGATCAGCATTCCTTCGCCCGCGAACTCACCGGCGGCCAGCACCAGTTGCCCAGGGTCGTCGACCCGGTGCACGGACCGCCCCTGGCTGCCCTCGGCCGGCTTGACCACCAGCGGGTAGCGGTCGGCGGGTATCTGCGCCAGGTCCGACAGCCGGGCCGCCGCCCAGGTCTCGGGGACGGGCAGCCCGAGGCCGGCCGCCCGGACCGCCGCGCTCGCCTTGTCCCGTACGCACCGGATCGACCGGGCGTCGTTCACCGTGGTCAGCCCGGCCGCCGCGGCGGCCTCCAGCAGGCCGAGCCCCGGTCCGCCGGAGACCGTCTTCAGCACCCACGCGTCGTGACTGCCCGCCCGGACCAGCCGCCCGAGGTCGAGCAGCGAGCCGCCAGGGCGCAGCACGTCGACCCGGTGGCCCCAGTCCGCCAGCTGCCGGACCACGTCCACCGGTATGCCGTCGTTCCGGTACTGCTCCTCCACCAGAAAGCAGAACCTCATCCGCACCGCCCCCTACCCCGCCCACTGTCTGCCCGTCAGAGACCGACAGAATGCCACGAACAGGCCGACCCAAGATCATTCGCACCGTAAGGAATCGGCAACGGACCGGCCACGATGCCATCCGGAACGTCACGGGCGGGTCCCGAAGTCGCTGCGGGCAGGCGCCAGTCGGCCGCCGTCGGGCCCTGCGCCGGACCGGCCCATTACTCTCTCTTGATGAAGACTTGTCCGATCAGGGCAGGTCATCGGGATCGTGAAGGAGGGGCAGTGCACGAGACCGTCAGTCCGGGCCCCGTCCGGACGGCTCCGGACGGACCACGGATACCCGGCCGCCCCAGGGGCTCCCGCGGCCCCACCGGGCCGGAGCCGCTCCGGCCGCGCGGGCTGCACGACCTCCGGCGCCGGCCCACGCCCCCGGTGCTCCTCTACCCGGCCGACGACGTGGTGGTGGTCTCCGGGCTCCCGGGCAGCGGCAAGAGCACCCTGATGCGGCGCTGCGCCAGAGCGCCGGTGATCGACTCCCAGCAGAGCCGGGAGCACTGGGCCGGCCGCCTGCCCGGCTGGCTGCCGTACGCGCTGTACCGGCCGCTGGTGCGGCTGCGGCACTACCTGCGGCTGCGGCGGGCCCTGCTGACGGGCGGTCCGCTGCTGGTGCACGACTGCGGCACGCTGCCCTGGGTGCGCGGCTGGCTCTCCAGGACCGCTACCCGGCAGGGCCGCCGGCTGCACCTGATCGTGCTGGACAGCAGCCCGACCCAGGCCAAGCAGGGCCAGCGGGCCCGGGGCCGCCGGGTCTCCGCGTACGCCTTCGCCAGGCACCGCCGGGCCACCGCCCGGCTGCATGCCAGGCTGGCCGCCTCGGCCGGTCCGGTGGACGGCTGCGCGAGCACCGTGCTGCTCTCCCGGCCGGGCGCCCTGGAGCTCCGGCGGATCGGCTTCGGCGAGCCGCTCTCCGTGTGACACCCATGAGGCAGGACGGGTGAGCCGCCGGGCGGGTCGCGCGGCGCGCCGGGGTCGGCTGGCTAGGGTGCGGTCATGCCCCCTACCTCACGTGAGGCGCGCCTCCGCCGGCTCGCCGAGCGGCTCGGCACCCAGCACCGCGTCAAGGTCGAGCCGCTGTTCGACCCGGCCCGGAAGAGCTGGACCCTCCGCTGGTACGACGGCCCGGCGGTGGCCGCCGTCCGGTCGGCGCTGACGCAGGACGGACCGGAGAACGCGGCGGTGCTGGCCCGGCGCGACCTGACCACCCGGGCGCTGGCGCTGGCCGCGATCCGGGAGACCAGGGCGGGCGCGCTGCACCGCTGGGTGGGCAACTGGGGGCAGCGGTACCACCTGGAGCAGATGATCGGCGACCGGCCGTACCCGGAACGCACTGCCGATCAGCGGGAGGAGCGGATGCTCACCCGGCTGCTGGCGGCCGCCACCACCGGCAGCTCGGCGGTCCCGGACGAGAACCGGGCCTTCGAACTCATCGCCCGCGACGGCATCGCCTGGCTGCTCCCGGAGCACCGCCTCACCGAGCCGGACCGCGCGGACGGGGCCGACGGCCTGGCGCTCTCCCCGATCGAGTTCCTGACCTCCCGTTACGCCACGGCCGAGCACCGGTCCGCTTGGGAGACCGCGCTCACCCCGATGCCGCTGCAGGCCGCGGTCGCCGCCGTCCGGGCCGACCCGGACGCCGCGCCGGAGGCGGCCAGGGCCGCGCTGGCGCTGCTGCCGACGCTGCGCGCCGAGCGGACCGAGGAGCTGGACCTGGCCGAATCGGCGCTCGCCCGACTGGCCGCCGAGGCCTGAACGTTCGTACCGGGTCGCACACTTGACTGTTCGTTGACCACCCCGCTGAGATGGGCGGGTGAGCGAGAAGAGATCATCCCGACTGGTCGGGATATCGGGCTGCGTACTGATGGTGCTGCTGGTGGTGGGGCTGATCCTGCTGCTGGTCTGGGCCCTCGGCGGCAGCGGCACGTCCTCCCAGTGGCACTGATCCCGGACCGGGAAGGGGTCCGGAATCAGGTCGGCCGACCACTGGTAGGAAACTTTCCTAACCGCTAGCATTCACCGCGGCGGCTCGGCGCGGTGTCCTGACCTCGGGGCATGACGCGCTCAGTGAGAGCTCTGACCCGGCCGCTGGAGCGCCATCCCCCGTCCGAGGGGAGCAGCGGTCCGTTCCAGTACCTAGCTCTCGCCCCTTCCCAGGCCAGGGAGTTCAGACATGCGCCTGCACCCTCAACCCCTCCAACGACTGACCGGAGCAACCCGCCCCGGCACCGTCGCCGCCGTCCTCGCCGCCGTCCTCCTGCTGGTCGGCGGCCTGTTGCTGGTGGCGCCCGCACGGGCCGGCGCCGCCGTCGACACCGTCATCTCGACCGGCAAGCCCGCCACCGCCTCTTCCGTCGAGGGCTCCTCCTACGGCGCCCAGAACGCCTTCGACGGCAACGCGGCCACCCGCTGGGCCAGCATCGAGGGCAAGGACCCGCAGTGGCTCCGGGTCGACCTCGGCGCCACCGCCACCGTCAGCCGGGTCACCCTCAACTGGGAGGCCGCGTACGGCAAGACGTACCGCGTCGAGCTCTCCGACGACGGCTCGACCTGGACCAGGATCGCCAACGAGACCGCCGGCAACGGCGGTACCGACGACTGGACCGGCCTCAGCGGCAAGGGCCGCTACCTGCGCGTCTACGGCACCGCCCGGGGCACCTCGTACGGCTACTCGCTCTACGGCGTCGAGGTCTACGGAAACTTCGGCGGCGGCACCCCGACGCCCACGCCGACACCCAGCCCGTCCCCGACCACGCCGACCGGCGCCTTCACGGTCGTCGCGGCCGGTGACATCGCCGCTCAGTGCACCGCCGCGGACAGCGCCTGCGCCCACCCGAAGACGGCCGCGCTCGCCCAGCAGATCAACCCGAAGTTCTACCTGACGATGGGTGACAACCAGTACGACGACGCCCGGATCTCGGACTACCGCGCGTACTACGACAAGAGCTGGGGCGCCTTCAAGGCGAAGACCCACCCCATCCCGGGCAACCACGAGACCTACGACCCGGCGGGTTCGCTGGCGGGGTACAAGGAGTACTTCGGCGCGATCGCCTACCCGCAGGGCAAGAGCTACTACAGCTTCGACGAGGGCAACTGGCACTTCATCGCCCTCGACTCCAACTCCTTCGACCAGACCGCCCAGATCGACTGGCTCAAGGCCGACCTGGCGAAGAACGCCAAGTCCTGCATCGCGGCGTACTGGCACCACCCGCTGTACTCCTCCGGCGGCCACGGCAACGACCCGGTCTCCAAGCCGGTCTGGAAGATCCTGTACGCCGCCAAGGCCGACCTGATCCTCAACGGGCACGACCACCACTACGAGCGGTTCGCGCCGCAGGACCCGGACGGCAAGGCCACCTCGGCCGGCATGGTCGAGATCGTCGGCGGGATGGGCGGCGCCGAGCCCTACGACATCGAGACCGTGCAGCCGAACAGCCAGAAGCGGATCAGCGGCCAGTACGGCGTGCTGAAGCTCGACTTCACCGACACCGGCTACGGCTGGACCTACGTCGGCATCGACGGCCAGGTGAAGGACACCAGCCCGAAGTACAGCTGCCACTGATGACGTACCTGGCGACCACCGGCCGCCGGGACGACGCTCCCGCCTCGCCGCCCACCGGCGGCGGGGCGGGGCGCCGGGTCCCCGCGACCGTCATCGCGCTCGGCACGGTCAGCCTGGTCACCGACGTCTCCTCCGAGATGGTGACCGCCGTCCTGCCGCTCTACCTGGTGGTCGGCCTGGGGCTCTCCCCGCTCCAGTTCGGCTTCCTGGACGGCCTGTTCAACGGCGCCTCGGCCCTCGTCCGGCTGATCGGCGGTCACGCCGCCGACCGGGGCGGACGGCACAAGCGAATCGCCGGGATCGGCTACCTGCTCTCCGCCTGCTCCCGGCTCGGCCTGCTGCTCGCGGGCGGCGCCACGGCCGGCCTGGCCACCGCCCTGGCCGCCGACCGGATCGGCAAGGGCATCAGGACCGCCCCGCGCGACGCCCTGATCTCGCTCAGCGGCCCGCCGGAGACCCTGGGCCGCTCGTTCGGCGTGCACCGCGCCATGGACACCACCGGTGCCCTGCTCGGCCCGCTCGCCGCGTTCGCCGTGCTCTGGGCGACCGCCGACGCGTACGACGCCGTCTTCGTGGTCAGCTTCTGCATCGGCCTGCTCGGCGTGCTGGTGCTGCTGCTGTACGTCCCTGGCGGCCGGGCGGAGACCAGGGCGACTCCCGTACGCACCAAGCGCTTCGCCGCTCTCCGCGACCGCGCCTTCCGGCGCGTCCTGGCCGCCGCCGGGCTGCTCGGCGCCGCCACCGTCGGCGACTCCTTCGTCTATCTGCTGCTGCAACGCGAACTCGACCTGTCACCGGGCTGGTTCCCGCTGCTGCCACTCGGGGTGGCCGCGAGCTACCTGCTGCTGGCGGTCCCGGCGGGCCGGATCGCCGACCGGGTCGGGCGCCGACTGCCGTTCCTCTGCGGGCACCTGGCCCTGCTCGGCGTGTACACCGTGCTGCTGACGCCGCTGCGGCCGGTGGCCATCGTCCTGGTCCTGGTGCTGCTCGGGGTGTTCTACGCGGCCACCGACGGTGTGCTGATGGCCCTCGCCGGACCGGTCCTGCCCGCGTCCGGCCGGGCCGGCGGCCTGGCGCTGCTGCAGACCGGACAGGCCCTGACCCGTCTGCTCGGCACCGCCGGATTCGGCGCCGCCTGGACCCTCTGGGGCCAACGCCCCGCCCTGTATGCCGCGTTGGCCCTGCTCACCCTGGCCCTGACCGGTGCCTGGCTGCTGCTCAGGCACCCCTCGTCCCCGGAAGGCACTGCTGCGTGAACGCCCTCTCCCCGCGCGCCCGCCTCGCGGTCGTCCTGCTGGCAGTCCTGCTGCTCGGCGGCGGCTCGCTCGGCTACGTCCTCCGTGCCCGCCAGCACGCCGAGCCCCAACGGACCACCGCCGACTCCTCGTTCACCCTGGCCGGACCCCGGCTCTACTACCGGGACAGCGACACCGGCCGGGTCGCGTACCGACCACCGGGCCCCGACGCCGCCTCGGTGGTGGGCGGCCCCTCCTGCGAGCGCTTCCATGCCGCGGGCGACACCGCCCTCTGCCTCCAGCGGCTCCCCGGCCTGCCGGCCAGGGCCGATGTGGTGGTCCTCGACCGCCAGTTGCGGGAGACCCGCCGGATCACCCTCCCCGGCATCCCCAACCGGGCCCGGGTGTCGGCCTCCGGACGGATGCTCGCCTGGACCATGTTCGCCACCGGCGACTCCTACGCCACCTCCGCGTTCTCCACCCGGACCTCGATCCTCGACCTGAACACCGGCTACCTGATCAAGTCGATGGAACAGATCCCGCTCACCATCGACGGCGCCCGCTACCACGCCCCCGACATCAACTACTGGGGCGTGACCTTCGCCCGCGACGACAACCGCTTCTACGCCACCGCCTCCACCAACGGCCGTACCTACCTGGTCGAGGGCGACCTGGCCGCCTGGTCCGCCACCGCCCTGCGGGAGAACGTCGAGTGCCCGTCCCTCTCCCCCGACAACTCCCGGATCGCCTTCAAGAAGCGGGTCAGCGAGGGAACCGACTCCCCTTGGCGGCTCTACGTCCTCGACCTCCGCACGATGACCGAACAGCCGCTCGCCGAATCCCGCAGCGTCGACGACCAGGCCGCCTGGCTCGACGACAGCACCGTCGCCTACGCCCTCCCGAACGCGGACGGCCGCACCACCGACCTCTGGTCCGTCCCGGCCAACGGCGCGGGCACACCCCGGCTCGCCGTCCCGGGCGCCTCCTCCCCGGTGGCGGTCGGCTGACGCCGGACCTACGAGAGCGCGTCCCGGGCCAGCAGCGCGGCCTGCACCCGGTTCTCGCACCGGAGCTTGGCCAGGATCCGGCTGACGTACGTCTTCACCGTGGCCTCGCTCATCGCCAGCCTGCTGCCCGCGTCGGCGTTGGAGAGGCCCTCGCCGAGCAGGTCGAGCACCTCGCGTTCGCGCGGGGAGAGGGCGGCCAGCCTGCGCCGGGCGGCCTCGGCGCGGGCGCCGGCCGCCGGGGTGGTGGCCAGGCTGTCCACGATGTGCCGGGTGGCGGCCGGGGAGAGGAAGGCGTGGCCTCCGGCGGCGGCCCGGACGGCCAGGATCAGTTCGGCGGGGGCGGTGTCCTTGAGCAGGAAGCCCGCCCCGCCGGAACTGACGGCCCGCAGGACGTTCTCCCGTTCACCGAAGGTGGTCAGCACCAGGGCCTTGGCCGCCGGTGCGTAGCGCGGCAGTTCGGCCAGCGCGCTCAGGCCGTCGAGCACCGGCATCCGGATGTCCAGCAGCACCACGTCCACCGCGTGCTCCCTGGCCAGCTCCAGGGCCTGCTGCCCGTCGGTCGCCTCGGCGACCACGTCGATGTCCTCGGCGCTGGTCAGGATCATCCTGATGCCCGCCCTGATCAGCGGCTCGTCGTCGGCGACGAGGACTCGGATCACGTGCGCTGGCCTTCCGTCCGGTGAGGTGCCGCCACCCGGTCGACGGCGGTCTCAGTCGTCCGCACGGTAGTGCACCTTCTCCACCAGCACCCCGTCGCGGAAGCACAGCCGGGACACCCTGGAGCTGGCGAGCTGGTCCGGTTGGTGGTCCGACGTGAACCAGGCGCAGTCCGCCCCGGCCGGGACCGCCGGGCCCGCCGCCGGGTAGCCGTTCGTCATCAGGTGGCTCCCGGGCGGCAGTTGGGCGCGGATCTCCGCCTCGGACTGGCCGACCTGGAAGGAGTCGAACCGGGCGTCCGGCAGAGTGGCCCGGTCCAGTGACTCGAAGAACTTGACGCCGCCCCAGAGCAGCAGGCCGAGCACGCTGAGCAGCACGCCCGCCACCACCACCGCGCAGCCGAGTGCGGGCCGCCGCCGAGGCAGCTCCTCGGCGGGGGCGGCGGGCAGGTCCGGGTCGTCCTCGGTCACCGGCCCGCCGGAGCCGTCGTACGGGAGCACCCCCGCCAGCCGGTAGCCGCCGTCAGGGGCGGGCCCCGCGTGCAGCATCCCGCCGAGCAGCCGGGTGCGTTCACGCAGACCGGTCAGCCCCTGGCCACCGCTGACGGCGGCGGTGGGTGTGGCGGTGCCCGCGCCGTTGACCACCTCGACCAGCAGCGCGTCCGGTTCGTACCGCAGCGCGACGCCGATCGGCGCGCCGGGGGCGTGCTTGTGCGCGTTGGTCAGCGCCTCCTGGACGATCCGGTAGGCGGCGTGGCCGGTGGCGGGGGTGAGCTCCCTGACCCCGCCGGTCCGGCTCAGGGTGACCTCGGTGCCCGCCGCCCGGGAGGCGCCGGTCAGCCGTTCGATCTCGCCGATGCCGCCCACCTCCTGGGGTTCGCCGGTGGACTCGTCGCGCAGCAGACCGACCACGCCGCGCAGTTCCCGCATCGCGCCGACCGCCGCCTGCCGGAGCACCGTGACGGCCTCGCGCTGACCCTGGGTCAGGCTGCGGTCCACCTCCAGCGCGCCGGTGTGCACGGAGATCAGCGCGAGCTGGTGGCCCAGACTGTCGTGCATGTCCTGGGCGATCCGGTGCCGTTCGCGCAGCCGGGCCTGCCTGGCGATCATGGCGCGCTCGCGCAGCAGCTGCTCGTTTCGCTCCTGGAGGGCGATCAGCAGGGCCCCGCGCTGGGCCCGGTAGCGGCCGAAGACCGCAGGCAGCACGGCCAGCAGCAGGAAGCCGCCGACACCGACGCCGATCAGGGCTGGCAGCGGCATCTCGTCGAGGTCGGTGAGCAGCGAGACGGCCGTCATCAGGACGAAGGAGAGCAGGAAGAGCGCCACCGCGTGGCGGGCCCGCGCGATCCGGCGGCCGGCCGACCAGCTGGTGATCATCAGCAGCGGCAGCCAGCTGCCCAGCGTGCCGCTGCCGATCGCCGCGCCGACCAGGGCCAGGCCCGGCAGCCCGCGCCGGAGCAGGAAGAGCAACGCCGCCCCGAGCCCGATCACCGTGCCCGGCACCGGCCCGTCCGCGCCGACCGACCCCAGGCCGCCGCTCACCAGGCCGACCAGCAGCGCGGCCGAGCCCTCCCGGAGCACGACACCCCGCCGCCACGGTCCGGGCAGCGCTCTGGCCACCACCGTTCCCGCCCCGCTCACGATCCGCTCGATCACCACTCGTGCGAGGGTAGGCGAGCCGGGGCCCCACGGGCAGTCGCCGTTGGTCGCGACCGCACCGCGACCAAAGTCGCGGGCCCACCTGACGGCCCGTCCGGTACGGCAACCCACGGGCCGTCCGGTACGGCATCCGGTGGACTGCCCGGCGCGCCTGCTTCGCCCTCGCATCCTCGTCCGGATGATCTGTACGTATGCAATTCGGATCACGGGCGTCCTGGGCCCGACTGGCCACTGGCGTCTGCCTGGCGCTCACCGCGGTCGGCTGCGGCAGCCCGGCCGAGAGCGGGGGGACAGCGGCCTCCCGGGCTCCCCAGCCGCCGGTCGCGCTCCAGGCCGCCGCCCTGCCGGGCCGGCCCGCCATGCTGCCAGGGCGGGCCGCCGAGCAGGAGGACAGCGCGCTGCGGGCCGGCGCCGACCGGGTGCTCACCGAGCGTCAGCAGGCCGAGTCCGCCCGGGACTGGGGCCTGGACTCCGTACCGCTCACGGCTCCGCCCGCGCCCGCCCGCAAGCCCGTCCTCAGCGCCGGGGCACACGTCACCCGGGTCGCGGACGACCTGCCCGCGCTGGTGCGGCGGGTACCGACCGAGGACCGGGTGGTCTTCCTGACCGTGGACGACGGGAAGGAGAAGGACCTCCGGTTCAACCGGATGATGCGCGAACTCGGCCTGCCCTTCAGCGCGTTCGTCTCCGGCTACCTCGCCCGCAGTGACTACGGCTACTTCCGCGACCTGAACGAGCAGGGCGTGCGGGTGAACAACCACACGGTCAACCACAAGGACCTGCGGAGACTGGACTACACCCAGCAGCGGGCCGAGATCTGCGGCCAGCAGGACGAGCTCGAACGCGAGATCGGGGTCCGCCCGGTGCTGTTCCGGCCGCCGTACGGCGAGTACACCACCGACACTTTGCGCGCCGCCCGCTCCTGCGGCATCACGGCGGTGCCGATGTGGAACGAGGAGGCCTTCCCGGACCGGATGGAGTACCGCCAGCTCGACCGGCGGCTGCACCCGGGCGACATCATCCTGACCCACTTCCGGGGCACCGAGGACTGGTCCGGGTCGATGACCGACATGGCCCGTCAGGTCCTGCGTACCGTCACCGAACAGGGTTTCGCCCTGGCCCGGCTCGACGACTACCTGGGCTGACGCCGGGTCAGCCCCCTGTGGAGCGCGCGCTCAGCGCAGCCGGCTCCGGGTGCCAGGGCCGGACCGGGCCGACCGCACCGCCCGCGCGGGGCGGAGCTGCCGGGGCGCGGCCAACTCGACCGCCGCGGCCGCCGCACGTGCGGCCAGCAGGGCGACCGCCGCCGCCGCAGGCGGTTCGGCGATGCCGCAGGCGGCCATCCTGGCCTGACAGGCGCTGCACCAGACCGGACTGGCCGGACTGCCGTCGCCGTACTGCAGCTCCTCGGGCGGCAGGTAGTGCAGCTCGCACTCCTGGCAGCGGAAGACCAGCCGCATCAGCCGGTCACCTCCCCGGCGCCACCGCAGCGGCCGCACGGCGAGACGTACCGGTGCACTCGGGCCACCTGGTCACCCCGGCTGTCGGTCTCGACGGTGTGCTCGGTCTTCTCGGTCAACCGACCGCCCCCGCACGCGGGGCAGACCTGCGTGTCCACCATGCCGTCACCTCCTGTGCACAGACCGTATCGCGCTGCGAGCATGATCGGTGCCGGACGGGCTCGGCTCTCCGGACTGACCAGTTGTCATATTCCCCGCCGTCCCCCTGGTCATGCGCATGGTGACCAGCGGAGCAGCCCCGTCCTGAGCTCGGTGGATCCCGGGAGCACCGGACCGGGGGCAGCGGGGACGACGAGAGCACGTCGGGCGACCGCACGCTCAGCTGACCGGCAGCGCGTGCACCACCCGGTCGTGACCGGCGAACAGCCGCCTGCCGTCGGTGTTCAACCGCCAGACCTGGACGCCCGGTTCGGCGTCCCGGAAGGTCCACCGCACGGCACCCGTCGCAATGTCCAGCGCCCACACCCCGCCACTGGCCGGACCGGGGACGAACAGCGTCCCGCCCACCGCCACCGGCCGGCACCGGGAGTCGAGCCGGAACGGCAGTCGGCAGGACCACACCTCGCTGCCGTCGGCGGGCTGGTTCCGGGTCACCTCGCCGGTGTCGCGCAGCAGGTACAGCGCACCGTCGGCGGCCAGCGGCCGGATCGGACGCGATCTCTCGTCCTCGACCACCCAGCCCGGCCTGCCGTCGGCCAGCCCGAGCGCCCGGACACCGTTGGCGCGCCGGGCCGTGTAGACCCGTTCGGCGTCACACTCCCGCCAGCTGAGCGCCTGGTCGGCCGGGGTGCTCCACAGGACGGACCCGTCCGCCGCGCTCAGCGCGACCACCTCGTCCCGGGAGCTGCGCGCCACCAACCGGCCACCGAGTGCGGGCTGCAGAGCCGTCAGGAAGCCCTCGCCCTCGCGGTTCGACCGGACCCACCACACCCTGCCGGTCGGCAGCTCAAGCGCGAACAGCAGACCGTCGGCGAGGCCGCCCAGCCCGAACAGCACATCCCCGTCCGCGCCGAGCAGTCGGCCGTACCGGCTGGCCTCGGGCGGGATCGCCGTCGAGCGGTCGGGCCCGGCTCCGTACGCGACGAACCGGCCGACACCGGCCTGGTGGACCAGAGTGCCCGCCGCCAGCAGGTCATCGGCGGCCGACCCTGCACCTCCGCCCAGCAGCTCGATCCGCTTGACCACAGTGCCGCTGTCCGGTGCCAGCAGGTACAGCTCGTCGGCGGTCGCCACCAGCGGCACCGTCCCGGCGCCGGTCAACCGCTGTGCGAGATGCGGCACTTCGCACCGGTACGTCCAGAGCGGCTCGGGTCCGGAGACGGCGGCCCGGCGCTGCTCCGGCTCCCGCTCCCCTCGCAGGCCGAACCACCAGGCCGATCCGCCCAGCGCCAGTGCGGCCGCACCGAGCAGCAGTTGACGGCGCGACGGCCCGCCCGGCGCCGCCGCCAACTGTTCCGTCGGCGCACCACCACCCTCGGGCTCGTCCAGCGTTATCGACCCGACCTGCTCCCCCGTGTACACCCCGGCCCACCCCTCCCGCGTCCAGTGACCAAGGAGGATAACGGGCCCCACCAGGCCCGGAAGGCGCCGGCTCGAGCGTGGCCGTCCGCGTGCACGGTCTCCCGGCAATTGCCCTCTACCCAATTCGATCAACCACTGGGACGCTGGTCCCGGTCCGGATGCCCACTGGGGCGGCACACCCGGCGGAGCGAGCGGAGGGTGCGACGGATGCTTCTGGTGCAGCGGTGACCCGCACCGGCCCGGCGCCCCAGGCGTCCCGCCGTGACCTGGGGGTGTTCCTCGCCGCCAAAGCGATCTCGGACATCGGCTACTCGCTCGACTTCATCTGCCTGTCGGTCTTCGTCTGGGAGCGCAGCCACTCCGCCTTCGCCACCGGCCTGGTGAGCACCGCGCTGTACGCGGGCGCGATCGCCGGCGGCCGCCTCGGCCACCGCTACGGCGACCGCTGGGACCGACAGCGGGTGATGATCGGCGCGGACCTGGTCCGGATGCTGATGCTCGCCCTGCTCGCACTGCTGCCGGACGCGGTGCAGAACTGGTGGCTGTACGCGGCCGTCGCCCTGATCGGCACCGGCCGTTCGGTCTTCGAGGGCACGCTGTCCGCTGCGACACCGGTCCTGGCCGGGGAGCGCACCCAGGTGGTGAACAGCGTGCTGGCCGGGCTCAAGGGCCTCGCCTTCATGCTCGGCATGGGTCTGGCCACCGTGCTGGTGCCGCTGATCGGCTACCGGGGCGTCTTCGCCCTGGACGCGGGCACCTACGCGCTCTCGGCGCTGGTGCTCACCGCCCTCCGGCTGCGGATGCGCGAGCCGGGATCGGCGGCCGGTGCCCGGCGGGACCGGACCGGAGCCTGGCCGCTGCTGGTCGGCGCGGGTCTGGCCGTGCTGGTGGTGCTGCGCGGTCTGGACGCCTTCGGCAGCGCCTCCCAGCACGTCGGACTGCCCATCCTGGGCAGCGAGTTGCGGCCCGAATCGCCCACCTTCGTCTCCGGCTCGGTCTGGGCCTGCTGGGCGGCCGGTCTGCTGCTGGCGAGCTTCGGGCTGAGGCCGCTGGCCAAGCGGGTCATCGAGCGCAACCCGATGGTGGTCTTCTGCCTGGCGACCATCGTCATGTCGGCGGGGTTCATCGGCATCTTCTGGTTGGACGGCTGGTGGCCCCGGCTGCTCTGCGCCGTGGTCGCCGGGCTGGGCGACTCCCTGAGCGAGATCACCTTCAAGCAGTCCATGCAGCGACTGCCCGACGACCGGCGCGGCCGCGCCTTCGGCCTCGGTCAGATCGTCGTCAACAGCGGCTTCATGGCCGGGCTGCTCGTCACCAGTCTTGCCCTGCAACCCGGTTGGGTGCCGCAGTGGGTGCTGCTGCTGCACGGCGTCCCGCTGCTGGTCGCGGCCTGGGCGGCGGTCACGGCCGGCGCCCCGGGCCGACCGCCCCGGCCGGTCGGGGAGACGGCCCGGTGACGGAGAGCGCGTACCTGGACCACGCCGGCTTCGGCCGGCTTCGGCCCGCCGCGGTGAGCGCGATGCGGAGCGTGCTGACCGAGGTGCTGCCGTACGGAAGCGCCCGGCTCGGCGGGATCTTCGCGACCCGCCTGGCCGCCCGCAGGTCGATGGCCCGGCTGCTCGACTGCACCCCGGAGGAAGTGGCCTTCGTACCCAACACCTCGACGGGCGTGCACCTCGTCGCGGACGGTCTGGAGTGGCGGCCGGGTGACCAGGTGGTGCTCTTCGACCGTGACTTTCCCGCCAACGTCCGCCCCTGGACCGGGCTCTCCCGGCTCGGTGTCGAACCGGTCTGGGTGCCGATGCACGCGGGCGGCTACCGGATGGCGGACCTCGCCGCCGCGATCGGCCCCAGGACCAGGCTGGTCGCCGTCAGCCACGTCAACTTCGCCACCGGCTTCCGGATCGACCTGGACGCGGTCTGCGCCCTCGCGGCCCGCGTCGGTGCCCTGGTCAGCGTGGACGCGGTGCAGAGCCTCGGCGCCCTGCCGCTCTCGCTCGCGGACACCCCCGTCGACTTCCTGGCTGCGGGCGGCCACAAGTGGCTCGGTGGGCCGCCGGGGACGGGCGTCTTCTTCTGCCGGGCCGGGCGGCTGGATCTGCTCAGGTCCACCCCGACCGGCTGGTTCGGCTTCGACGGCGCCGCGGAACTGATGAAGGGCCCGGGCCCGCTGAGCTACCGGCTCCCCGAGCGGTCCACCACCGCCCGGGTCGAGGGCGGCATGTACGACATGGTCGGCATGGCCGGACTGGCCGCCGCACTGGCGGAGTTGGAGACCGTCGGCCTCACCGCCGTGGCCGACCGGGTCCTCCGGCTCGCGGAGCGAACACGGACGGGTGTTTCCGATATCGGCTACACCCTCGCCACCCCGCCCGAGCCGTCCTCCCACTCGGGCATCGTCAGTTTCTCGGCCCCCGGCGTGGACAGCGCCCGACTCGTCGACGCCCTGGTCGGGTCGGCGGTCCAGGTCTCCGTCCCGGCGGGCCTCGTGCGGGTTTCCCCGCACTACTGGACGACGGACGAGGAAGTCGATCTCTTCCTCTCCAGGATTCACGACTTGAAGGCTTCAGTGACACCCTGACTGCAATACCTGACAAGGTCGCTCGAATTACGCCAGAAATACGCCGGATTGCGCTTGACGGAACCTGACGGCCTGTCATAGTTTCCCCTCACCAGCACCGGCGCGAATATACGTGTCCGGTCATTCGGTGAAGGGAGTACGAAATGTCGTACGAGTCCTGGGAGTCCCTTGCGGACGAGGTCGAGATCACCACGGGTGCGGCTGACTGCTGGACCTGTCTGATGGACGACGCCACCTGATCCGTCCCCCTGGTGTTGCGCCCTGTGACCGCTGGTCGCAGGGCGCATCTCAGTTCTCCGGCGGGGCGCCGACGGCACTTCGGGTCGCGCCGCCGGCACTTTCGGGGGCAACTCCGAGGCACTTCGACAACGATGGGAATGGCACCGTGGACCGCTGGCAGTTCAGTCACGGCACAGCCGGGGTGAATGCCCCGAGCTGGCTGACCTTCGAGGTTCACCGCCCGTACTTCGACGGCGCCGAGAGCCCGTTGACGGTCATTCAGGCCCGGGCGGCGATCCTGGCGGCCCGTCGGTTCGAGAAGCGCACTCCGGGTGCACTGCGTTTCGGTATGACGATGCCCGCGAGTTACCGGCGGCTGCTGGTCGAGGAGTCCCGGCTGCACCGCTACCGGGCCGCCGATCCGACCGAACTGCCCGAAGAGCTGGCCTCCCCCGCCTGGCGGCGGATGGCCGAGGCGTACCGCCACCGCGCCGACCTGGACGCCGTGGACCTGGCCGGTCTGGCGCACTGGCTGATAGCCGCCTGTCTGCTGCCCGCCGTGCTGGACGTCGTACCGGCGGACCTCAACGGCACGGCCTGCCAGGACCCGGTGACGGCGGGGCTCCAATCCACCCGAGCGGTGGCGCTGTTCGGCCTCGAAGGTCTCACCGACCGGACGACGGCCGCCTACCGGCCGCTGGTCGACCACCCGGCGCCCACCCTGACACACGTCCAGTCCGTGGCCGGCTGGGGCTACCTGCTGGCCCGGCACGGCGGTGACGACTCGGCCGTCCCGCACCACCTCGACCGGGCCAACCGCCTCTTCGCCGAGCTGGCGGGCGAGTTGACCGATTTTCAGCGCACCGTCCTGGAGGCCCGCCTTGCCCTGCGCGAGGTGATGTACGCCGAGCGGCAGCAGGACTTCGCCGGAGCGGCCGCCCGGCTGACGGCGGCCCAACAGTCCGTCGACGAGCTGACCGCCACCGACGAGGACGACGCCCTGGTGCTGTTGGAGACCAGGCGGCGGCTGATCGACCGCAGGGTCGAGATGGCGGTCAGGCTGGGCGACACGGAGGCCGAACAGCGGGCTCTCACCGAGGGTTTGGCGATCGACCCGAGCTGTGTGAAGCTGCGGATGCAGAGCGCTCAGGCACACCGGCGGGCGGGCCGGCCCGAGGAGGCGCTGGCGGGCTTCCTGCACGCCGCCCGGCTCGGGCCGTACGGAACCGGGTTCGCGCTGCTGCACGCGGCGGAGTGCGCCGAGGAGACCGGGCAGGCCGAGTTCGCCCGGGTGCTCACCGAGCGGGCCTTCCGGGCCGCGCCGCGCGCCTCCGCGACCCGCGACCGGCTGGTGGCGAGCTGCCTGAAAGCCGGTGACGAGCCACTGGCCGAGGTGGTCCGGCAGGCCGCCACCCGCGACCCCGAGCGCCCGTACGCGAACAACTGGCACTACCGGATGCACGCGGCGTACTTCAACCTCGGCGAGTCCGCCTCGCCGGGCCTGTACGCCAGACTGCCCACCCTGGCCTTCGAGTTCGCCGAGCGAGGCACCCCGCCGCAGGTCAACTGGCAGCGGCTGATGCCACCCGCCTTCCGGACCAACCTGATCCGCGAGTCCGGGCTGACGGAGTTCGCCGTCGCCCACCCCGCCGAACTCCCGGGCCGCCTGCGCACCCCCGCCTGGGACACCCTGTGCGGGTGGGTGGCGGAGTTCGCCACGTACGACGCGGAGCGGCAGCACCAGGTCGCCGTAGTGCTCTACCGGCTCGGATTCATCAAGCTGGTCCGGGAGTTGATCCCCTTCACCCCGGCCGCCGAGCTCAGCACGGCGGCCGAGCTGCGGCTGCACCACTGGCTCGACGTGGTCCGCTGGGTCGGCTCGGTGGGGCGGCCCTCGGTGACCGCCCCGGCCAACTCCTCGGCGATCGTCGAGCACCCGGCCTGCCCGACGCACCTGCGGTTCGTGATCGCCGTCTTCTCGGTCATCTACGAGGCGCGGGAGACCGGTTCGCTGAAGACCGCGCTCGCCTGGCGGGAGCTCGGCGAGAAGGCGCTGGCCGAGCTGCTGGCCGATCCGCAGTACTCGCCGTTCGAGAAGATGATGATGGAGAGCCGGTTCTACCGCAGCGTCAGCTACGTACCCTTCCTGCAGCGGGACACCGTCCGGCTGGCCGCCGACATGGACCGCGCCGAGGAGCTGGCCAGGGCGGTGCCTGCCGTCGGCGAGTACCAGGAGTTCCTGCGGCGGGAGAACCTCCGGGCCTGTGTGGAGAGCCGCTCCAAGGAGTTCTACGCGTTCGGCGAGAACGAGCGGGCACACCGACTGGTCGCCGAGGCGCTCGCCCTCGACCCGTACGAGCCCAAAACCCACATCGAGGTCGCGGAGGGTCTGCTCAAGGAGGACAAGTACGAGGAGGCGGCACACAGTTACCTGCGCACGGCCCGGCTCGGTCCGGTCTCCACCGCCTTCGGCTACGCGGCGGCGGGCGACTGCTTCGCGCGGGCCGGGCAGCCGCTGCTCGCCGAGGACTGCTACCTCCAGGCGCTCCGGATCGACCCGTACGCCGTCTCCGCCGCTCGGGGCTGGGCCGCCGTCGGCCCGGCCAACGGGATGGGCGAGCTGGCCGCGCGGTACCTGGCCGACCTCGAGGCGTGGGGCGCGGCCCGCCGCGCCGCGCGGACCGCATGAGCGCCGAGTGGCGGCTGACGCCCGATCAGCCGCTCGACGCCGAGGCCGTGGTGACGCCGGTCTGGTCCGACGAGCTGCCGGCCGACCTGAGTCCCGCCTTCCTGGCGGGCAGCGGCTTCTCCGGCACGCCCGGCCAGACCCTGCACCTGCCCGGCCACCCCGTTACCGTCCTGCTGGGCTGCGGCCCCCGGGCCAAGTACGACCGCGACACCGCCCGCGCGGCCGGTGCCCGGCTGGCCAGGGCCGTGCCCGGCTACCGGCGGCTGGCCGTCCGCGTCCCCGGCGCCGAACTGCGGGCGCTGGTCGAGGGCTACCTGCTCGGCGGGTACCGCTTCGCCGGGTACTTCACCACCCCGCCCGTCCCCGGGCAGCGGATCGACCTGGTCACCGAAGGCACCCCGGAGGCCCGCACCGCGCTCGCCGCCGGACTGCGGGTCGGTGAAGCCGTGCTGCTGGCGCGCGATCTGGTCAACGAGCCCGGTGAGGCGCTCACCCCACCGGAGTTCGCCGAGCGGGCCCGGAAGATCGCCGCCGACACCGGCCTGGAGTGCGAGGTCTGGGAGGCCGACCGGATCGCCCACGAGCGGCTCGGCGGCCTGCTCGGCGTCAGCCGTGGCTCCCTGCAGCCACCCCGGCTGGTCCGGCTCGGCTACCGGCCCGCGACCCCGGCGGTACGGCGGATCGCCCTGGTCGGCAAGGGAGTCACCTACGACGCGGGTGGCCTCTCGCTCAAGCCGAACGCCGAACTCGCCGCCATGAAGGCGGACATGGCGGGAGCGGCGGCCGTCCTCGCTGCCATGTCCACTCTCACCGCCCTGAACTGCCCGGTCGCGGTGGACGGTTGGCTGCCGCTGACCGAGAACATGCCGAACGCGGACCCGGTCCGGGTCGGCGACGTGCTGCGGATGCGCAGCGGCACCACCGTCGAGATCCGGCACGCCGACGCCGAGGGCCGTCTGATCCTCGCCGACGCCCTGTCCCTGGCCGGAGAGAGCACGCCGGACGCCATCATCGACCTCGCCACCCTCACCGACGCGGCCGCCGTCGCCCTGGGTCGCCGGATCACCGCCGTGCTGGGCACCGACGACACCCTCGTCGAGGACCTCCGTACCGCCGGACGCCGGGCGGGCGAGGAGCTCTGGCCGCTACCCCTGCCCGACGCGTACCGGGGCCAACTCGCTTCCCGGGTGGCCGATCTGGCCAACTACACCATCGGCGTCCGGCACGGCACCGCCCTGCTCGCGGGCCTCTTCCTCCGCGAGTTCGTCCCGCCGACCATCCCCTGGGCCCACCTGGACATCCAGGGCACGGCACTCTCCGACACCGACGACGGCGAATGGGTCCCCGGCGGTACGGGCGTCGGCGTCCGAACCCTGATCGACTACCTGCTCCCGCGCGGAGACTAAGGTCGGTGCCCGCACCGTCCACCGTCCGCCGTCCGCCGTAGAGAGGGCCGAACCTCCGATGAGCACCCACCTGATCCTGCCCGGATACCAGAACTCCGAGGCCGAGCACTGGCAGAGCTACTGGGAGCGGTCCGACCCGGCCAGGTTCCGGCGGGTCGAGCAGGCCGACTGGGACGCGCCGCAGCGGCCCGACTGGGTGGCAACCCTCGACCGGGCCGTGGCGGATGCCGACGCGCCGGTGGTGCTGGTCGCGCACAGCCTGGGCTGCATCACCGTCGCGCACTGGGCGACCGGAGCCAGGCCCGAGCTGACGGCCAAGGTGCTGGGCGCGCTGCTGGTCGCCCCCGCCGACATCGACACCGCCGAGGTCCCCGAGCTGGTGAACTTCCGCCCGGTCCCGCTCGCCCCACTGCCGTTCCGTACCACCGTGGTCGCCTCGGACGACGACCCGTGGTGCACCGCCGACCGGGCCAGGGCCTTCGCCGACGCCTGGGGCGCGACGTTCGCCGCCGTCGGCCGGGGCGGCCACCTCAACACCGCCTCCGCCCTCGGCAACTGGCCGCAGGGCCGCGCACTGCTGGCCGAGCTGACGGCCTGACCCCGGCACGCCGCTTCCGGTGACCTTGGTCACAGCCATGGCCCGGCCCCCGGCCCCGAGGCGCGGAAAGGCCCGGCCGGCCATCGATTACGCTCCCGTCGGTACCGGGCGTCGCCGGCTCCCGGAAGATTTTCCGTTATCGGCGGACGGCCCGCTGATCTCCCATTCACGACAGGGCAGTACGGACCGGCCGACGGACAAGGTGGACCAGGCGGATGGACAGGTACGACGCGGAGCGGATGGTGAGCCGGGCGCAGGCCGGTGAGCAGCAGGCCACCGACGAACTGATCGGGGCTCACCTGCCGCTGGTCTACAACATCGTCGGCCGCGCCCTCAACGGTCACCCCGACACCGACGACGTGGTGCAGGAGACCATGCTCCGCGCGGTCGACCACCTGCCCTCGCTCCGCGATCCGGCCGGGTTCCGCTCCTGGCTGGTCGCCATCGCGATGAACCAGGTCCGCCGCCGCCACCAGGTCTCCGGCCAGGCCCAGATCCCGATCGGGCTGACGTACGACTCCGCCGACCCCGGAGCGGACTTCGTGGACCTCACCATCGTCCGGCTCGGCCTGGCCGGGCAGCGCCGCGAGGTCGCCGAGGCCACCCGCTGGCTGGACCAGGACGACCGAGAGCTGCTCTCGCTGTGGTGGCTGGAGGCGGCCGGCGAGCTCAGTCGGGCCGAGCTGGCCGAGGCGATGGAGCTGTCCCCGCAGCACGCGGCGGTCCGGGTGCAGCGGATGAAGGGCCAGCTGGAGACCGCGCGGGTGGTGGTCCGGGCACTCGCCGTCCAGCCCGCCTGCCCGCAGCTGGCCGAGCTGACGGCGCAGTGGGACGGCGCTCCCGGCGCGCTCTGGCGCAAGCGGATCGGCCGGCACGCACGCGAGTGCGGGTACTGCGCGCAGCAGTGGGAGGGGCTCTTCCCGGCCGAGGGCCTGCTGGCCGGCCTGGCGCTGGTGCCCGTACCGCACCAGCCGGTCGCGTTCCCGATCGGCTCTCCGTCGAACCCGGGCGGCACCCCGACCGACCTCACGCCCCCGTCGGACGTCCCCGCCGTGCCGGCCGGTGGCCGGGCGGCCGCGCGCCGGGCGGCCGCCCAGCGGCCCGGGAGGAGCGGCGGCGGACGGCGCCGAGCCAAGCCGCGCGCCCGCCGACGGGTGCTGGTCGCGGTGATCGGCACCACGGTGGCCGCCGTCGCGGTGGTCGCTGTCGTGGGTGCCGACCGGAGCTCCTCGCCGCAGGCCCCGCCGCTGATCGACGGTGCGGCCGTCGCAGGGGTCACGGCCCAGCCGGTCCAGGTCGACGCGGCCGCGCCCGTCTCCGCCCCGGCCACCTCCCCGTCGCCCGTACCGACCCCGTCCTCGGCCACCCCGACCGCCTCACCCTCCGCGACGCCAGCGCCGACACCCAGCCCCACCCTCACCCCGAGCCCGGCCGCGCCCTCGCCCGCCCGTACCTCCGTCGCGCCCCCGGCTCCGGTCACCGCTGCGGCGAACCGCTCGGCCGCCGCCCAACAGCAGGTGCTCGACCTGGTCAACACCGAGCGGTCGAAGAACGGCTGCGGCCCGGTGAAGGCCAACAGCAAGCTCCAGGCGGCCGCCCAGGGCCACTCCGACGACATGGCGGCCCGGAACTTCTTCAGCCACACCAACCCCGACGGCAACGGCCCGCAGCCCCGGATCGAGGCGGCGGGCTACCGCTGGAGCACCTGGGGCGAGAACATCGCCCGGGGTCAGCAGGACGCCGCCGCCGTGATGGACGCCTGGATGAAGAGCCCGGGCCACCGGGCCAACATCCTCAACTGCGCGTTCACCGAGATGGGCCTCGGCACCCACTTCGCCTCCGGCGGCCCGTGGTGGACCCAGAACTTCGGCGCGCCGGCCTGACGGGTCCCGGCCTTGACGATCCCCGCCTGACAGGGTCGCGACGGAATACCGCACGCCTCCCGACGGTTGTGCGGCTCGGCCATCCTCGTTCGTTCCACCGGAAGGACTCCCTCGTGAGCCTGTACGACATCCCGCTGCGCACCCTCGACGGCCGGGCGACCTCGCTCGCCGACTACAAGGGCAAGGCGCTGCTCCTGGTCAACGTCGCCTCCAAGTGCGGCCTGACCCCGCAGTACGCGGGCCTGGAGCGGCTCCAGCAGCGCTACGCCGACCGCGGCTTCACCGTGCTGGGCGTCCCGTGCAACCAGTTCATGGGCCAGGAGCCCGGCACCGCCGAGGAGATCCAGACCTTCTGCTCCACCACCTACGGTGTCTCCTTCCCGCTGTTCGAGAAGCTCGACGTGAACGGCGACGACCGGCACCCGCTCTACGCCGAGCTGACCAAGTCGGCCGATGCCGAGGGCACCGCCGGTGACGTCTCCTGGAACTTCGAGAAGTTCCTGATCACCCCCGACGGCGCGGTGGCCGCCCGGATCCGTCCGCGCACCGAGCCCGAGGCCCCCGAGCTCGTCGCCCTGATCGAGGCCAACCTCCCCGCCTGACCTGACCCCTTCGGAGCCCGGCCGGTCCGCCCGGCCGGGCTCCGTGCTGTGCCCGCCAGGTGACAGGTCTGCAACTACCGTACGTTCACCGTCGGTTCACTGCCCTCATTGCCTGCACACTGTCATGGGGCGGCGCGGGACCGTCCCCCCGGGGGGAAGGGCGGACCAGTGCAGCAGACCGAGGACCGGACGGTTCACCAACTCTTCGAGGAGCACGCCCGACTGACGCCCGACGCTCCGGCGCTGGTCTGCGGCGAGCAGCGGCTCAGCTACCGCGAGCTGGACGATCGGGCCGACCGGCTGGCCCACCACCTGCGGGAACTCGGTCTGCGCAGCGGCGAGTTCGCGGCCGTCGCGCTGGGCCGCACCCCGGACCTGCTGACCGCCGTGCTGGCCGTGCTCAAGACAGGGGCGGCCTACGTACCGGTGGAGCCGACCGGTCCGGATCGGATCATCCGTCATGTGCTGGGTGAGGCCGACCCGTTGGTGGTGATCACCCAGGAGGCGTACCGGGTGCGCCTCACCGACGCCGCCGCGCGGACTGTGCTCTGCCTGGACAGCACCGAGCTCCCCGAGCACCACGGCCCGCTGCCCGATCCGGCCGGACCGGCCGATCTCGCCTGCGTCTTCTACACCTCGGGCTCCACCGGCCTGCCCAAGGGCGCGCTGATCGAGCACCGCAACCTGCTGCACTCCTACCGGGGTTGGCGCGAAGTGTACGGGCTGACCGCCGAGGACCGGTTCCTCCAGACCGCGACGCTGGAGTTCGACGTCTTCACCGCCGACTGGATCCGGGCGCTGTGCAGCGGCGGCGTCCTGGTGCTGGCGCAGCGCAACTTCACCCTGGACCGGACCGCCTCCCCCGCCGAGCTGCACGAGCTGCTGCTGCGCGAGCGGATCACCGTGATGGAGACCAACGCCCACACCCTCCGCCGCCTGTTCGCCCATCTCCAGCCGCTGGGACTGGAGTTGGGAGGCGTCCGGCTGCTCTCGGTCGGCGCCGAGAAGTGGTACCTGGACGAGCAGCTGCGGTTGCAGGGCTACCTAGGCCCCGGGGTCAGGCACGTCAATGTGTACGGCGTGGCCGAGGCGGCGGTGGACAGCGCCTGGTTCGACACCGCCACGCTGGCCGAGGAGCCCGACCACCCCGAGCGGCTGTCGCTGATCGGCCGGCCGTTCCCTGGCACCGGCATCCGGCTGCTGGACCCGGCCGGGCGGCCGGTGCCGCCGGGCACGCCGGGCGAGATCTGTCTCTCCGGGCCCGGTGTCGGCCGGGGCTACCTCAAGCGGCCCGAACTCACCGCCGAACGCTTCGTCGAGGACGGCCGGGTCTACCGGACCGGCGACATCGGGGTGCTGCGGCCGGACGGGCTGTTGGAGTTCGTCGGCCGGGCCGAGGGCCACGACCCGGCGGCGGACGCCTCGCTGGCGACGGTCGAGGTGCTGCTGCGCGGCCACCCGGAGGTCCGCGAGAGCGCGGTCGCCGAGGTGGAGACCGGGCCCCGGCGGACCGGGCTGGTCGCGTACGTGGTGGCGGCCGAGGGTGCCAGGGCCGAGCCCTGGGCCCTGCGGTCCTACCTGGCCGAACGGCTGCCGGACCGCCTGCTGCCGGAGGCCGTGGTACCGCTCCCGGCCCTGCCCAGGACCCGGGCCGGCAAGCTCGACATCCGCGCGCTGCCGCTGCCCGCGCCGCGCGACCACGCCGCACCCGGAGGGAGCGGCGCGGGGTCGGCCAAGGCGGCCCGCTCCGGCGCCAAGGGCGGCGGCTTCCTGGCGGCGGAGTACGGGCGGCTCAGCCCCGGCACCAGGTGGGCGGCCGTCACGGCCGCCGGGGCGCTGGCCGCCGCCGTACTGACGGACGGCTTCTGGCCGGGTTCGACCGACCTGTCCCGGGTGCCGTCGCCGTGGGACGCGCTGTTCCAACTGCTCTACCTGGTCGAGTTCGCGGGCTTCGGCCTGGGCCTGGCCTTCCTGCTGCTCGGCGGCCCCCTGCTGGCCCGTAACGGCCGCCCGCCCGGCCTGACTCTGGCCACCCGACTCGCCGTCACCTGGCTGCTCGCGGCCTGGTGGCCGCAGGACAACTGGTACCGGACCAGCCGCGCCACCGACTGGCCCCGGCAGGCCGCACTGGTCTACGGGTTCAATGTCTCGCTGATCGGCGCGGCGGCGGTCCTGATCGGCTTCCTCGCCTGGCACCGGAGCCGGCCGGGAGAGCGGTGACCCCTCCACCACTCGCCGAGCCGCCCCCTCAGCGCCCGCCGAGCACGCCCGCGAACGGGTCGGCGAGCGCCTGGTTGGCGGCCCGCAGCAGGTACTCGGCCGCGTCCAGCTGCTCGACGGTGTCCGCCCAGAGCGCCACCCCGGCGAACGGCAGCGGATCGAACCCGGCTGTCGGGATGGTCGGCAGCAGCCCCACCCCGAGCGCCGCGCACCGGTCGGCGAGCCGGGCCAGGTGGGCCAGCAGCGCGGGCTGCGGCAGCCGGGCACCCAGCGGCAGCTGGTCCAGGGTCCGGACGTGGCGGGCCGCGTCGCCCAGGCGGGCGGCCAGCATGAAGGCCACCGAGGGTCCCGTCAGCCGCAGGTTGGTCTCGGTGGGGGCGAGCCGGCCGAGCCCGTCGACCACGAAGTCCAGGTCGTACCAGCCCCGGTGGCCCGCCTCGGCGAGCACCCGGCCGACCGCGGTCCCGAACTCGGCGGCGGGCCCGGCCAGCGAGCCGGGCACCGCGTCCGGGCCGACGGTGGCACCCCGGTAGCCGGTGCCCTCGATGTGCATCACGGCCGTGCCCACCGCGTGCACCGCGCCCTCCGGCCCGATCACCCCGTCGAAGCTGAGGTCGCGCAGCGGACCGTGCCCCGCCACGAACTCCTCCAGCAGCGGCAGCCGGCCGGTCTCCGCCCGCAACCGTCGCAGCGCCGCGAGCGCGCCGCCCGCGGTCCGGACCTGGCGGGGTGTCAGGACAGCCGTACCGTGGCCGCCGACCCCGTACGGTGCCTTGACCACGCTGGTCAGCCCGGCGGCGGCGCGGGCCCGGAGCAGTCCGGCCAGCCGCCACCGCGAGCCCGGCCGCCACTGCTCGGGCACCCGGACCGCCGGGTGGTCGGCGGCCAGCCGCCGGAACAGCCGGTGCGACTCCGCCTTGGACTCGAACCGCCGTACCACCGGTCCCGTCCCGCCCCAACTCCGCACCGGCAGACCGGAGCCATTGATCCGCTCGCGCAGCCCCGGCCGGGCCGCCAGCGCCTCGGCGAGACCGGTGTCCGGGGCGATCCCGCTGTACACCTCGACCGGATCCCAGCGCAGCACCCGGGCCAGCCACTCCGTCCACTCCGGTTCGACCTGGAGCGGCAGCACCAGCACGGCCGGGTCCGGGGTGTAGAACGCGGCCAGGCACGAGTAGTGGTGCGCCTGCCGCAACGCGCCGGGCCCCGGCCGTCCGAACTGCGCGTTGAAGTCCGCCACGTCCCCGAGCTGAACGGCCCGCCGTCCGCCGGTCCACCCGTCCTGCCATCCGCCCCCGGCTGTCATCCGGCCAGCCTACGGCGCGTCAGGCCTCCCCGGGATGCCAGGCGGGCCACTCCCACGGGCGGTCCGCCCACCGCACCTTGACGGAGTCGTGCGGGTCGAGGTCCGGGAACAGCTCGTGCACCCTCGGCTCGAACTCCTCCGGTGCCAGCGGCTCCCACCCCGCCCCCGCGAAGTGCACCAGCCGGTAGCGGCTGTCGGTACGGAACTCGGCCACCTCGACCAGCGGGGCGGCGGTGTCTCGATCGGTGTTGGTCTCCATACCGCCCAGCATCATCCGACCGCCCGTCGCCCGCACCCGAACCACCCCCACCTGGCGCAGCGTCAGCCCGATCCGCAGCGGCGCCCACCGGATGACGAGGGCGCACCCCCGGACGGAAAGCTCCCGGCCCCGCTCCGCCCGTGCCGGTGGCTCGTTGAGCACGGTGGCCCCGACCACCGGCGGCGGCCCCCGGGCGGGAGGAGCAGCGTGAGCGAGCAGTGGCAGGCACCCTGGCAGTACGGGTGGGAGCAGCAGCCACCACCCCAGAACCCGTGGGACCCGCAGCCGCCGCCCCCGGCCCCGTGGGAGCCGCCGGTGACGCCGCTGCCGTCGCGGCGCAGCCGGGTCCGGCGACGGGTGGCCTGGGCGGCGGGCGGAGCGGTGGTGCTGGCCGGGCTCTGCTGGCTGCCGAGCGCCTGCGCGGCGGATCCGGAGCGGCCCGCGCCGTCGGTACTCGACACGCCGTCACCCAGCCCGGTCGAGCTGCCCTCCCCGCTCCCGCTGCCACCTCCCCCGCCACTGCCGACGCCTTCACCCGTGGCGGTGAGCAGCAGCCCGCCCCCGCCCGATGCAGAGGCGTCCGCCGCCCCGACCCCTCGTCAGAGCCGTTCCCCCAAGGCCGCGAAGCCCGCCAGGACGCCCCGGCCCGGCGCGTCGCCCACGGCCACGGCCACCGCCCCCGACGCGCTCTCCTCGCTCCAGCTGTGCGCGGAGGCCGAACGCCTCGGCCAGTGGGCACCGGGCTCCGAGCAGGCCCGGGTCTGCCGCAGCCTGTACGGCGGCTGACGGACCCGGGGCTCCGTCCGCTCAGATCGCTTTGACCAGCTTCTCGAACCGCAGGTCCGGGCGGCGGGGCACCCCGAAGCGCTCGTCGCCGTACGGGAACGGCGAGAGCTCACCGGTCCGCCGGTAGCCGCGCCGCTCGTACCAGGCGATCAGTTCCGCCCGCTGGACGATCACCGTCATCTCCAGCGCGGTCACGCCCCACCGCTCCCGCGCCACCCGCTCGGCCTCCGCGAGGACCATCCGGCCGAGACCGCCGCCCTGCTGCGTGGGCCGCACCGAGAACATCCCGAAGTACGCCGTCTCGCCCCGGTGTTCCAGCTGGCAGCAGGCCACCAGCTCGCCGTCCCGCTCGGCCAGCAGCACCACGCCGCCCGGCGCGGCGATCGCGGCGGCCACCCCCTCGGCGTCGGTGCGCTGCCCGTCCAGCAGATCCGCCTCGGTGGTCCAGCCGGCCCGGCTGGCGTCACCCCGGTAGGCCGACTCCACCAGTTCGACCAAGGCGGGCACATCGGCAGGCCCCGCCGGCCGGAAGGTCAGTGCGAAGGTCTCCGACGTCATCGTTCGCTCTCCCGTCTCCCGGGCCGACCATCGGCCCCGCCCGCATCGTGCCACAGCGTCTGCCGCGCGCTTCGCCATGGTGGGATCCCACATCTTCTGACCCCTCGTCATGTGGTCTACGCGCCATGGTGACCATGTCCGGTGCATGACTAGCCTGCTCTCCCTCACACCGACTCGAAGGAGTGCCCGTGCTCACCTTCCGTCTCCTCCACCGGGCGGCCCTGGCCGCCGCCACCGGCGCCCTGCTGCTGGGTGCCGCCGCCGTACCGGCCCAGGCGGCCGGCGGCGCCCCCGCCGGTTTCCACCCCGAGCTCGACTTCGCCGGCTCGACCGTCGCGGCCCACGAGGGCAGATCCGGCAGCCCGGTCCAGACCCTGACCGTCACCCAGACCAAGGGCATGGACGTCTCCAGCTGGCAGGGCAACGTCAGCTGGAGCACCGCCGCGGCCAACGGCGCCCGCTTCGCCTACGTCAAGGCCACCGAGGGCACCAGCTACACGAACCCGTACTTCGCCCAGCAGTACAACGGCAGCTACAACGCGGGCCTGATCCGCGGCGCCTACCACTTCGCCCTGCCCAACAACTCCTCCGGCGCCACCCAGGCCGCCTGGTTCGTCAACCACGGCGGCGGCTGGTCCGCCGACGGGAAGACCCTCCCGCCCGCCCTCGACATCGAGTACAACCCCTACGGCGCGACCTGCTACGGCCTCACCCAGTCCGGGATGGTCACCTGGATCCGCGACTTCAGCAACACCGTCCACACCCGCACCGGCCGCTACCCGACGATCTACACCACCACCGACTGGTGGACCACCTGCACCGGCAACAGCTCCGCCTTCGGGACCACCAACCCGCTCTGGATCGCCCGCTACGCCTCCACCGTCGGCACCCTGCCGGCGGGCTGGAGCTACCAGACCATCTGGCAGTACGCCGACTCCGGCACCCTTCCCGGCGACCAGAACTACTTCAACGGGGCGTACGACCGCCTCCAAGCCCTCGCCAAGGGCTGACCCCTCGTCAACTGGGCGAGTGGTTCCGAGCATCCGCCGCCTCACCGGACAGCCACACCCTTCGAAGGTCCGCCAGCCGTGTCGTACCAGGTCAAGCCGCCCTTGGGAGTGCGCTTGGCCGACTCGACCAGCTGGCGGACCTTCCTGGCCAACGGTGGACGAGCGGCCGGCCGGCGGCCCTGCGCCGGGCACTCGGCCGCCCCTGCCACTCGACTGCGGGGCCTGCGCCGCATAGGGTCGTCGGCGGCGGCATCGCGTGTCGGTCACCGGCTGGGTGAGGCATGGAGGTGTCCGCGAGGTGCCTTACGGAGGCATTCCACACATGCCAGTCGAGTTGAATCACACCATCGTTCACGCCCGGGACAACCGGGAATCCGCCGAGTTTCTGGCGAGGATCCTGGGCCTTGAGGTCGGGACCGCGTGGGGCCCGTTCATCCCCGTCGCCACCGGCAACGGCGTCACTCTGGATTTCGCGTCCATCCCCGGCGAGTCGATCACCATGCAGCACTACGCCTTCCTCATCTCCGAGGACGAGTTCGACGCCGCGTTCGAACGGATCCGGCAGGCCGGGATCACGTACTACGCCGACCCGCACATGAAGCAGCCCGGCGAGATCAACCACCACCACGGCGGGCGCGGGGTGTACTTCCTCGATCCGGCCGGCCACGGCATGGAGATCATCACCCGTCCCTACGACAGCCATGAGGCGACACTTCAGCCGCTGAGGTAAGCGCCAAACGCACTCCCCCGGGGATGCAGGGCCGTGCGGAGCCGAGCGCACCGCACGGCCACCTCCGAAGGCGCCGGCCACCCCCGCCGCATGGCATGAGCTGCAGAGACTCTCCTCATCGATCCGGGTCTTCCCGCCGGGGCCCTGGCGGGATAGTTTGTTTTTCGCCATAACGAATAGTCCGGCCGACCATCGGACGCCACGCCAGGACGACCGGCGCGGCAGCGGTCCGCGACACGACCACGAGAGGCCGCGACACCCCATGACCACCACCACAGGCGCGCTGACCAACTGGGCGGGCAATCTGACGTTCGCCGCACGGGCCGTGCACCGGCCCCGGAGCGTCGAGGAGCTCCAGGAGCTGGTGCGCGCGAGCGACCGCGTCCGCGCCCTCGGCAGCGGCCACTCGTTCAGCACCGTCGCCGACACCACCGGCGACCTGGTCGTGCTGGACCGGCTGCCCACCCGTATCGAGATCGCCGGCGACACCGTCACCGTCTCCGCGGCGACCCGCTACGCCGAACTCGCCGCGCACCTCCACTCCGCCGGGTACGCGCTGGGCAACCTCGCCTCCCTGCCCCACATCTCGGTGGCCGGCGCCTGCGCCACCGGCACCCACGGTTCGGGCGACGCCAACCCCTCCCTCGCCGCCGACGTGGTCGGTCTGCAACTGATCGGCCCCGACGGCGAGTTGTCGACCCTCGCCGGCGACCCGATCAACGGCGCCGTGGTCAACCTCGGCGCCCTCGGTATCGTCACCAGCCTCACCCTGGCCCTGCGCCCGACCTTCACGCTGCGCCAGCACGTGCACCTGGATCTCGCGCTGGCCGACTACGCCGAGCACCTGGACGAGATCCACGCCTGCGGCTACAGCGTCAGCCTCTTCACCGACTGGGGCTCCGACACCGGACGGGTCTGGGTCAAGCAGCTGGAGGACGAGACCCCGGCCCGGATCCCGGGTGCCCGGCTCGCGGAGACACCCCACCACCCGGTCCCCGGCATGCCGACCGAGAACTGCACCGCCCAGCTCGGCGTTCCCGGCCCCTGGCACGAACGGCTGCCGCACTTCCGTCCGGAGTTCACCCCGAGCAGCGGCGCGGAGCTGCAGTCGGAGTTCCTGCTGCCCCGCGCCGCAGCAGCCGAAGCCGTCGCCGTGCTGCGCAGGCTCGGCCCGCAGCTCGCGCCGCTGCTGCTGATCTCGGAGGTCCGCACGGTGGCCGCCGACGCGCGGTGGCTCAGTCCCTCGTACGGCCGCGACTCGGTCGCCTTCCACTTCACCTGGAAGCCGGACCTGGAGGCGGTCACGCCCGTACTCGCCACTGTGGAGCGGGAGTTGCTGGAGCTGGGGGCCCGTCCGCACTGGGGCAAGGTCTCGGTCTCCCCCACCGCCGAGGCCATCGCGCACTACGAGCGGCTGCCCGACTTCCTGAATCTGCGTCAGCAGTTCGACCCCGCAGGCAAGTTTGGCAACCCCTACAGCGACGCCCTGCTGGGCCCGGCTACCGACTGAGACCACAGGTTGTAGAAGGCGTCGAAGTCGGACCAGTCGCCGTTGTCCCCCGGGTAGGTGGGCATGACGCTGCCGTCGGAGCCCCAGAGGTCGTGCGGGAGGATGGCGAAGGTCCCGCCGAGCGCCTTGGTGCGCCTGTACTGGGCGAGGGTGGAGTTCCAGCGGCGGTCGTACTTGCCGGCCAGCCATCCTCCTGTCCCCTGGCCGTCCAGCTGGGCGCCGCCCGCCCGCTCGAACCTCCACTTGATGTCCTGGAAGAAGTGCTCCTGCGGAAGCGAGCCGTTCTCGGTCATCCCGTAGATGGTGCCCGAGGCCCGGTACGTGGGGGTGCCCCCGACGGTGGAGAAGTCGACCGCCACGGTGGTGTCAGCGGCCCGGGCGGCTGTGCCGGGCAGGGCGACGGCCGCGAGCGAGGCAAGCAGCGCCGCGAGCGCGGTGGTTCTGGCCGACGCATGGAAGCGGTACCGGTGCATGTGATCTCCCGAAGTGAATGAGGGCAGCTCAACAGCGCGGTCCCGGTGCGCCGGTCGTGGCGACGACACCGGGACCGTGCGGGACCTAGAGCGTCGTCAGCGGAGTCACGGCGAACTGGTCGAAGACCGGCGCGAAGGCCGACCGCTGCTGGAAGGCGTTGTACGTGGTGCCGTCGAAGTCGGGGAGTTCGTCGGCGGTGAAGGTGAGCGTGTTGGAGCCCTGCTTGAGGGTGACCGGGACGGTCAGGTCCTTGAAGGCGTTGAAGTGGAAGGTGGTCGGGAACAGCACCCGCTGCGTGGTGGCGCCGTTCACGGACAGGTCGGCGTGGCGGGCGACGGGGTCGGGGTTGTAGTGCGTGGCCGGAGCCTGTTCCCCGTTGGAGTAGCGGATGGTGAGCGCGTAGCGGCCCGCCTTGGCCGCGGTGACGTTCACCTTCAGGGAGTTGGCGGCGCCGTCGCCCACCGCGGTGACGGACCTGCCGCCGGCCGCGAAGGTGAAGTCGGTGGTGGCCTTCGCGGCTCCGCCGAGCGTGCCGTCCTCGGCCTGGTAGACGGTGGTGGCGAGCGCTCCGGCGGCGGGGGTGACCCGCAGGCGGTCCAGGCGCAGGTTTCCGGTGGTGCCCCTGAGCGTGACCTTGTTGATGCCGGCCGAGAGGAAGACCGTCATGCTGTTCGTCCCTGCGGTGGTGCCGCCGACCAGGGGCCGTGCCACGGACTCGCCGTTCAGGCCGAGGCGCGCCTTGCCTCCTCCGAAGTGGTCCGTGCTGATCGTCGCCGGGCCGTCGGTGGGTGAGTGGATCCAGAACGTGGCGGTCTCGTCGCGGGCCAGCTCGGTGACGCCCGCGCCGGAGGCGTTGGCGACGGTGTAGACCGGATGGGCGCCCGCGGTCAGGGTGGCGTACTCGGCCTCGTAGATCGCCGGGGCGGAGACGGCGGCATCGTGCAGTGCGAGGTCGATCTTGTCGATGATGGCGTCGCCCTTCGTGCTGCCGAGGGTGGCGTCCTGCGCGGCGAGCGTGAGGGTGTGCGTACCGGCCGTCAGCTGGACCTGGGTGTCGGTGTGGCCCCACACCACCCACTTGTAGCCGAGCGGCAGCCGCAGCTCCTGCGGTGACGCACCGTCAACTCGCAGGAAGACGTTGGTCGGCCCCTGCGACTGGACCAGGCCGTACAGGTTGTACGAGTTGGCGAAGACGCTCAGGTCGTACGTCCCGGTGGTCGGCACCGTGACACTGAAGGAGAGCACGCCGTCGGAGCCGGTCCGAAGGCCGCCGACGTCGTAGCCGCCGGAGGTGGCGAACTTGGCGACGTTGGACGGCGATCCCTCGGGCCCGTTCTTCGAGTAGCCGCCGCCGGTGTAGCCGGCGGCCTCGGCCTCGTAGCTCTGCCGCCAACTCACCGACGGTGCGGCCGGCTTGGTGCCGTTGCCACCCGGGGAGAGGATGACCTGGTAGGCGGACATCGCGTTCAGGCCGGTGAGCGGGATCGTCACTCTTCCGCTGCTGACCGGGAGTTCGGTGTCCTGGAGCCGCAGCGGCTGGGCCGAGTCGCCGACCTGGCCGGTCCACGGGATCTCCTGGACCGTGGCGTGCACGGTGCCGCCGAAGACCGAGGCGCTCACGTTGTCGACCACCACGTCGGCGCTGCCGCTCTGGCCGCCGAGCAGGATCCGCGACTGCCTCCTGGCGGTGTCCAGGCTGGCGACGCCTTGCAGCGTGTACTGGACGTTGGGGTGCGGCGCGGTGACCTTGACGGTGTTGCCGGTCATCTGGCCGTAGGCGTTGAACAGCCACCACTGGCCGTTGGCCCGGTTGGCCTCGACGGCGGAGTCGTTGAGGTTGCCGTCGATGTTCCAGTACGCCAGGTCGGCGTCGATCTTGGAGTCCTCGATGGCCGACACCCACTGGATGACCTGGCCGGGCACCGAGAGGTGGTAGTTGTACCCGTACTCGTTGACGTTGATCGGCAACGGGCCGATGCCCACCGCCTTCTCCCAACCGCGGTACTTGGCCACGTTGGTGCGCACGCTGGACGGTGAGGAGAGTTCGTGCCACGTCATGACGTCGGGCACCACGTTGTTGGCCTTGGCGTAGGCCAGGAAACCCTGGATCTGGTCGTACAGCGCACTGGTGTTGGGCCCGGCGATCCGGGCGTCCGGGGCCAGGCCCTTGATGAGCAGGTAGACGTCCTTCCAGGCGGCGAAGAAGGCGGCCGGGTCGGTGCGCCAGGAGACGTTGTCGTAGCTCCAGCTCCCGGTGCCGAACATGTTGCCTTCGGGCTCGTTGAACGGGACGAAGACGATGTGGTCCTGGTAGTCGCCGGTGGTGAGGACCTGCTGGACCTGCTTGGTGATCTTCGCCTTGTAGTCGGCGAGCCGCTCGGCACCGTTGCTGCCCGGCCACTCGTACGGGAAGCCCCGGTAGATGTCCGTCATGTAGATGTAGACGTCCTTGCCGCCGGTGTCGGCGAAGGGGGTCACCATCTCCAGCGCGTCCGCCCCCGGGTGCTGCGGGCCGTCCTGCGCCTTGGTCGACACCGTCTGCAGGTTCATGCCTTCGAGCAGGTTGCGGCTGGGCAGGCCCTCGCCGTACACGCCGTAGAGCGAGCCGGCCGCGCCACCGTGGACGGCACCCGTGGAGGTGCCCAGGTCGACCACGAGCTGGTCGGTCGCGGCGACCGCGTTCAAGGGGACCACGAGCAGCGAAGCGACCACCGCGCCTGCGGCCGCTGCGGCTCGGAGCACGGTGGTCAGGCGACGGGACGACCGGATCGGGAAGCGGATCGCCGTGCGCGCTCTCGCGCCGCGACGGGGGATGGGTTGCACAGTGTCTCTCCGGTTGTTCGGGGGAGGAGAACGGAGGCCGGCGCGCGGCTGAGCAGCAGGGCAGCGGGGCGTCCTTACGCGGCCGGCCTGGTGACCGGCATGCGTCGGCCCGGTACGGGACGCGGTGGAGGCGACATGGTCGCCACTCGTGACCCGGGAGGCCGACGGCGGCCTCGCCGGGGAGTCGAACCGATTCGCGGAATCGATTCGACGAAACATAGAGGCGCCTTCCGAGGCCGTCAACACTTCGCGCAAGGAGTCGGCGCATTCGATTCCTCGCATGCCGGGCCTGGCCTATGGCCGCCGCACCCCGCTCGGGCCCCCGGCGGGCGTCCGCGTTGACCGAGGTCCATGACGGGGGTTACGATCCGGAATCGGTTCGATGTCCTCTGCCGCACCCCGCGCGGGCTCGACACTCCACGAGGGGAGAGGCGATGGCGATGAACATCGGGGAGATCGCCCGACTGTCCGGCGTGTCGCGAAGCACGGTTTCGTACGCACTGAGCGGCAAGCGGCCGGTCTCCGACGAGACCAGGCAGCGCATCGAGAAGGTCATCAGGGACTCCGACTACCGCCCCAACGCGGCAGCCAGAGCCCTGAAGGAGGGGCGCACCCGCACGCTCGGCCTGGTGATCCCCCCGGCCGGTGCCTCGCTCACCCACATCCAGCTGGAGTTCGTGGCCGGCGTGGTCGAGGCCGCCGCCCAGGCGGATCTGGACGTCCTGCTGTCCTCCTCGGGCGGCAACCACGAGCGGTCCTTCGAGCGCCTGGTCAGCGGCGGGCGGGTGGACGGGCTGATTTTGATGGAGATCCGTCTCCACGACCTCCGGGTCGACCGGCTCGGCCGGACCACCGTGCCCTTCGTCGGGATCGGCCGCACGGCCAACCCCGACGCGATGTGCTGGGTGGACGTCGACTACGCGGCGCTCATCGCGCGGTGCGTGCACCACCTCGCCGACCTGGGACACCGTCAGATCGCCCTGATCAACCGGTCCGCCGAGCTGATCGCCGCCGGCTACGGCCCCGGCCTCCGGGGGCGGCAGGGTTTCGTCGACAGCGTGGCCGAGCGGGGCGTCACGGGCGTCGAGCTGGCGTGCGCCGACGATGCGGGCGCCGGGCAGGCCACCGTCGAGCGGCTGCTGCGGGAGCACCCCGAGGTCACCGCGATCGCCACGCTGAACGAGGCCGCGCTCCCCGGCATCCAGCACGCGCTGGCCGAGGCCGGACGCTCCGTACCTGCGGACTTCTCGGTGGCCGGTGTCGCCGCGCGCCGCTGGGCCGAGGAGTTCCGACCGGCGCTCACCTCGGCCGACGTCCCGGCCGCCGAGATGGCCACCCGGGCGGTCGAGCTGCTGATCGAACGGATCGCGGCCCCGCAGTCCCCGCCGCGACATCTTCTGCTCGCCCCGCCCATCTCCCTCCGCTCGAGCACCGCGCCGGCTCCCGCCGCCCGCGCCTGACCCCTGGGCGCTCCTTCTCCCGTCCCGCCGCAGCGCTGACGAGGAGTCAGGCCGTCGGGCGGCTCCAGCCCTGATCCGCCCGGCGCCGTCGGTGCGCGCAGCACTGCGTGACGCGTCCGCACAGCGAGCCCCACCTCGGACCACCGCCTCTCTCGCGACGCTCCGTCATCGATGGCCATCCGCCGACCGGGTCACGCCTACGCCCTGCCGCGCCACGGCATCGAACCGGTTCGATCCGGATGTTTCCGAGATCTTACGCAACCCGTTGACGTCATGGCAGGGTCGGCTTATGTTCATCGAACCGATTCGCCGAACCGGTTCGACTGACCGAAAGAGAGCCCCCATGACGATCGCGTTTCACCCCCGTAGACGGCCCCGCGCACTCGGCGCGGTGGCGGTGGCCCTGGCCGTGGTGACGGCCGCGACCGCCTGTTCCTCGGGCTCGGGCGGCTCGGATTCGGCCGGGCAGGGCGGTTCGTTCACGGTCTGGGACCCGTACCCGCAGTTCGACGGCTCCTCGCAGTGGGCGAAGCTGCTGGAGAGCTGCGGCTCGCAGAGCGGTGTCACCATCAAGCGGACCGCCTTCGACACCTCGGACCTGACCAACAAGACCCTCCTTGCCGCGCAGCAGGGCAGTGCCCCCGACGTGCTGATCGTCGACAACCCCGTGGTGTCCACGCTCGCCGAGGCTGGTGTGCTGACCAGTACGGAGGACACGAAGGCCGACACCTCGCAGATCGCCCCGAACCTGCTGGCCGCCGGCCAGGGCGAGGGCAAGACCTTCGGTGTCCCCATCGGCGCGAACACCCTCGCGCTGTACTACAACAAGGACGTCCTCAAGGCCGCCGGCGTCGACGTCGCCTCCGTCACCGACTGGCCCTCCCTCACCGCCGCCCTCGCCAAGGTCATCGCTTCCGGCAAGAAGGGCATCACCTTCTCCGGCATCGGCACCGAAGAGGGCACCTTCCAGTTCCTGCCGTGGTTCTGGGGCTCCGGCGCGAAGCTGACCGAACTCAACTCCCAGAACGCCGTCGACGCGGTCGCGCTGTGGAAGGACTGGCTCGGCAAGGGCTACGCCCCCAACTCCGTCATCAACAACACCCAGACAACCAGCTGGCAGGAGTTCGCCTCCGGCGACTACGCCTTCGCCGAGAACGGCACCTGGCAGCTCGCCGGCGCCAAGAAGGCCGGCTTCGACTTCGGCATCATCCCCGTCCCGGCGAAGGCGGGCGGTGTGGCCCCCGCGCCCACCGGCGGCGAGTTCGTCACCGTCCCCGTGCAGAAGCAGAGCGCCCGGTACCCCACCTCCGCCAAGCTCGTCGACTGCCTCACCAACGCCGATAGCTCCCTGGCCACCGACACCACCCTCTCGTACATCGCTCCCACCACCGCGGTCCAGGCCAAGCAGGTCGCCGCCAACCCCGACCTCGACGTCTGGGTGAAGGCCGTCAACGGCGCCAAGGGGCGTACCAGCGACAACCTCGGCACCAAGTACCCGGGCATCTCCGAGCAGCTCCGCACCGCCGTCCAGTCCGTCCTCAGCGGAGCCCAGAGCCCCCAGGCCGCGCTCTCCGCCGCCCAGAACAAGATCAAGTAGGAGAGCGGGCGTCTCGGCACCATGAAGAGCATGACGCGAACTCATGCGCGGCACCCCGGCTCAACCCGCGCCGAGCCGGCGCGCCGGGAAGGCGCTGTTCCCCTCGGGGGCCGCGTCCGGCCGTGTTCCACCCAGTGGGCCGCCTGGGGATTCCTGGCCCCGGTCCTCTGCTACCTGGCGTTGTTCTACGCCTACCCGCTCTACCGGAATCTCGATCTGAGCGTCCATCACTACACGGTCCGCTCGTTCGTCCAGGGCGGCGCCCCGTTCAGCGGCCTGACGAACTACCAGGAGGTCCTAAGCGACGCCACGTTGCTGCCCGCGCTGCTGCACACTGTGGTCTTCACGGCCGTCTCACTCGGGTTCCAGTACTCGATCGGCCTCGCGCTCGCCGTCTTCTTCACCCGGCGGTTCAGGCTCTCCGCCACCCTGCGGGCCCTCTTCCTGGTGCCGTGGCTGCTGCCGCTGATCGTCTCCGCCTCGACCTGGAGCTGGCTCCTCAACTCCGACTCTGGCCTGGTCAACTGGGTGCTCGGTTCGGTGGGCGTCGGTCCGGTGCACTGGCTCACCTCCCCCACCTGGTCACTGGCGTCCGTGATCATCGCGAACATCTGGATCGGCATCCCGTTCAACCTGGTGGTCCTCTACAGCGGCCTGCAGTCCATTCCCGACGCCCTCCACGAGGCGGCTGCCATCGACGGGGCGAACGCCTGGCAGCGGTTCCGGCGCATCACCTTCCCGCTGCTGCGCCCGGTCTCGGCGATCACCCTGCTGCTCGGCCTGGTCTACACGCTCAAGGTCTTCGACATCATCTGGATCATGACCAAGGGCGGCCCCGCCGACTCGTCCACCACCCTGGCGACCTGGTCCTACCGGCTCGGCTTCGGGAGTCAGCTCCCGGCCTTCGGCCCGGGCGCCGCGGTCGGCAACCTCCTGGTCGTCATCGCGCTGGCCTTCGGCCTGGTCTACATCCGGCTCCAGCACAAGCAGCGGGAGGCGTGATGACGAACCGACGCTCCTGGTGGAGCACCGCGCTGGGCGTGCTCCTGACCGCCGTGATGCTGTTCCCCGTGTACTGGATGGTGAACAACTCCTTCACCCGCGACGAGGACATGCGGGGAGCCACCCCGAGCCTGTTCCCGACCCACGGCACCCTCGACGGCTACCGGGCGGTGCTCGACCAGCAGCTCCCCTACCTGGGGACGAGCCTGGTCGTGGGGATCGGCACGGTGCTGCTCACCGTCCTGGTCGCGGCCCCGGCCGGCTACTCGCTGGCCAAACTGCGCCCCCGGGCCGGTGGCCTGATCTCCTTCCTTCTTCTCATCGCGCAGATGATCCCCGGGATCATCCTGGCCATGGGCTTCTACTCGATCTACCTCCGGCTGGGGCTCCTGGGGTCCGTCCCCGGACTGATCCTCGCGGACTCCACGCTTGCCGTTCCCTTCGCCGTCCTGATCTTCTCCGCCTTCATGTCGGGGATCCCCGACGAGCTCCTGCAAGCCGCCCGGGTCGACGGAGCGGGGCTGATCCGGACCTTCCGGTCGATCGTCCTGCCGATCAGCAGGAACTCCGTCGTCACCGTCTCGCTCTTCGCGTTCCTGTGGGCCTGGTCCGACTTCGTGCTGGCCAGCACCCTCGACGGCGGCGGAGTCCGGCAACCGATCACGCTCGGGATCTACCACTACATCGGCAACAACAACCAGCAGTGGAACGCCATCATGGCCACCGCGGTCGTCGCGTCGATCCCCGCCACCCTGATCCTGGTCCTCGCGCAGCGGTACGTCGCGGCCGGCGTCACCACCGGCGCGGTCAAGGACTGACGGCCCCTCATCTCCACCGGGACGCGCTGCCGTCAGCAGCCGCGTCCTGCCGACCCAGAAGGAACCCCCCTCTTCATGACCGCCGACCAAGGCCCGGTCTTCTCCGTCCAGGACATCCCGTTCAGTACCTTCGGCTCGTGGCTGGCCCTCTCGCCCGTGACCGCCCTGCACACCGTCTCCGAGGACGTCCACCTCGTCTCCCACCAGACCGGCATGCACCCGGTGCTGCGGCTGGTCCCCCGCCGGAACAGTGCGGCCGTCCAGGCGACCGTCACCGCCAGACCCGGCCTGCTGTCCTGGCACCACGACGACGGGCAGCTGGACGCCACCTTCGAGGCGGCCGACACCCTGCGCCTGCGGGGCCGGGGCCTCGGCCTGCGCCTCAGCGCGGCGGCCGCGCGGCTGACACCGTTCAGCGGCACCTACTTCCTCCACGACCCCATCGCCGGCGCGTACGTCTTCACCAGCTACGAGACCGGTCGCCGGTACCGCATCACCCCCCTGCTCGGTGCCGCCACGCAGCACGACGGCGGTCAGGCGCTCGGCGCCGGCGAGCGCGGGGTCACCTTCGGCGAGGACGGCCTCCCCTGGGAGGTGGCCGTCGAGGAGTACCGGAGCAGCCGCACGCGGTACGTCCCGGGGGTGGGCTTCGACGAGGCCGCACGCCTCGACCGGCAGCGCTACGACACCTTCGTGGACGACGTCGCTCCTTGGCGCAGCAGCGACACGCCCGCCGCAGGGCTCGCCGCGTACGTCATGTGGTCCGCCACCGTCGGCCCGGCCGGCTTCCTGCGGCGCCCGTCGGTCCTGATGTCCAAGCACTGGATGGACAAGGTCTGGAGCTGGGACCACTGCTTCAACGCCCTGGCCCTCGGCGAAGGCCGGCCCGCTCTCGCCTGGGACCAGTACCAGGTGCCGTTCGACCACCAGGACGAGGCCGGCGCCCTGCCTGACTCGGTGGCGCACTCCGAGGTGCTCTACAACTTCGTCAAGCCCCCGATCCACGGCTGGGCCCTGCGGATGCTGCGCGGCACCCTCGGGGAACCGCTCGGCCGCGCGGAGCTGGAGACCGCCTACCGTCAGCTGGAGCGCTGGACCGACTTCTGGACCGGCTTCCGCACCGCGCCCGGCAGCGCACTGCCGCACTACCAGCACGGCAACGACAGCGGCTGGGACAACTCCACCTCCTTCGACCGGGAGCGGGTGATCGAGAGCGCCGACCTGACCGCGTTCCTGGTCCTCCAGCTCCGCGAACTGGCGGCCACCGCCACCGAACTGGGACGCCACCGGGACGCGGCCCGGCATGCCGCCGCTGCCGACCAGCTGCTCGGGGACCTGCTCGAACACCTCTGGAAGGACGACCACTTCGTCAGCCGCAGCGTCGAGGACGGCCGCACCTGGGGAAGCCGCAGCCTGTTGAACCTGATGCCGATCGTCCTCGGCGCGGAGCTGCCCGCTGCCGTCAGCAAGCACCTGGCGCAGCGGATCCGGGTCCACCTGACCGACTTCGGTCTCGCCACCGAGGACCCGGCCTCGCCGCTGTACCAGGCCGACGGCTACTGGCGCGGCCCCATCTGGGCACCGTCCACGCTGCTGGTCGAGGACGGCCTGCGCCGAGCCGGCCACGTCGACCTGGCGGACGAGGTCAGCCGTCGTTTCCGCGGGCTCTGCGAGAGCCACGGGTTCGCCGAGAACTTCGACGCCGTGACCGGTGAAGGTCTTCGGGACCGTGCCTACACCTGGACCGCGAGCGTGTACCTGGTGCTCGCGGCCGCCCACGCGCGCCGCTGCTGACCGCTCGTCACCGCCGAGCCGGAGCGCCGTGACCCGTAGTCAGTGCAGCGACCGCTCCGCCTCCGCCAGCAGCTCGACCACTCGCAGGCCGAAGGCGGCGTCGCACGGGTGCGCCGTCCCGTCCGCCGCCGAGGCGAGCAGGGCGGAGACCGCCCGGGCGTACGCCGCCTGCGGGCTCTCGTTCCGGTCGGGCATCACCAACCGGCCTGCCGCGCCACGCAGTTCGACCACCACTCCGTCCACGGCCGCCGCCACCGGGGTGGTCAGGCTGAGCGTCAGGGTGCTGGACGCGCCGCCGACGTGCCGCAGCACCAGGTGGACGGTGTCCAGCGGCCCGGACACCGCTGTGACCTCGGTCGCGTCGCCGAGCACCGGCAGCAGCATCGAGAGCGCGTGCGGGCCCACGTCCCACAGCGCACCCTTCTCCCGCCGCCACGGTGAGTCCGCGTACGGGCTGGCGCTGTCCGGTGCGAAGACCGAACCGAACCACTCCGCACGGGCGGTGAACCACCCGCTCCGCGCGGCCTGTTCGGCCAGCCAGGCGGCCTGGTCGGCGCCGAACCGCAGCGTGAAGAACACCACCGAGGCGACCTTCGCCCGCTCCGCCGCCTCGACCACGTCACGCGCCTGATCGACCGTCAGCGCCACCGGCTTGTCCAGCAGCAGGTGCTTGCCCGCCTCGGCCGCCCGCACCGCGTACTCGGCCTGCACCGCAGGGGGCAGCGCGATCGACACCGCGTCCACCTCCGCGAGCAGCCGCTCGACCTCGTCGAACGCGGGCACGCCGAAACCGGCCGCCAACTCCGCCGCCGCCTCCGGCCGTCGGCCCCACACCCCGGCGAACTCCGCCTCCGGGTGGGCGGCCAGGGCCGGTGCGTGCACCCGCTGCGCCCACGGGCCGGTGCCCAGCAGTCCGATCCGCATTCCGTGCTCCCTGCTCACCCGCGAAAGACCTACCGCTCCACCCGGATCAGGGTGAAGCCGTCGTACCCCTTGGTGCCGACCGTCTGGACCGAGGTCGCCGTCACCCGGTCCGAGGCCGCCAGCTCGTCGTGCAGCCGACGGGTGCCGAGCACGCTCGGGTCGGTGCTGTCGGCATCGGCGACCGCGCCACCGCGCACCACGTTGTCCACCACGATCAGGGTGCCCGGGTGCGAGTGCTCGACCGCCCAGGCCACGTAGTCGGGGTTGCTCACCTTGTCGGCGTCGATGAAGTAGAAGTCGAACGGCTCGACACCCTCGGCGGCGAGCGCCGCCAGCGTGTCGGCGGCCCGGCCGACCCTGACCTCGGCCTGCTTGCCCAGTCCGGCCAGTTCGAGGTTCTGCCGGGCTACCTCGGCGTGCCGGGCGTCGATCTCCAGCGTGATCAGCTGCCCGTCCGCCGGCAGCGCCCGCCCGAGCCAGATCGTGCTGTACCCGCCGAGCGTGCCGACCTCCAGGATCCGCTTCGCCCCGGCCGTCCTGGCCAGCAGGTGGAGCAGCTTGCCCTGGTTGGGCGCGACCGCGATCTGCGGCAGACCGGCCTCGTCAGCGGCGGCCAGCGCCGCCGTCAGCACCTGGTCGTCCCCGATCAGCTGCTCACTGAAGTACTCGTCGACCTTCGTCCACTGTTCCTGACCCACTGCGGCCTCCCGTGTCGGTGATCGGCTCCACCCTAGATCATGGCCCCGGCCCACCGACCTGACCGCCCACGGGTCCGTACGAGAAACCGCCGGTGACCTCTGACGAGGGGTCACCGGCGGTCCGAGGGACGTATGGTCCGTCAGTCGGCCGCCGGAGCCGCCGCCGCGTCGACCTCGGCGGCGGCCTCGACGGGCCGGCCGCCCGTGGTCTCCGGGTGCTCGGCCCGGTGCTTGGCGGCCCGCCGCTTGAGGATCCAGGCGGAGCCGGCGCCGAACAGCGCGGCCAGGATCAGGCCGATCCAGGAGAAGCTCTTCAGCCACTGCTCGGCGGCCTTGCCCACGGTGTAGATCAGCCAGGTGGTGCCACCGGCCCAGATGACGCCGCCGAGCACGTTGGCGATCAGGAACTTCCAGTACGGCATCCTCAGCGAGCCCGCGAGCGGCCCGGCGAAGATCCGCAGCAGCGCGATGAACCGGCCGAAGAAGACCGCCCACATGCCCCACTTCTGGAACGACCGCTCGGCGGTGGCCAGATGGTCGGGCCCGAAGTGCTTGGGGAACTTCCGGCCGAGCTTCTCGAACAGCGGCTTGCCGCCCTTGCGCCCGATCGAGTAGCCGATCGAGTCGCCGACGATCGCACCGGCGGTCGCGCACGCCGCCACCAGCCAGGGGTTGACCACGCCGCTGGCGGCCAGCACGGAGGCCGTCACCAACGCGATCTCGCCCGGCAGCGGGATGCCCAGGCTCTCCAGCAGGATGATCGCGCCGACGAGCGCGTACACCGCGTTCGGTGGCACGCTCTCCAGCCATACGTCGATGTGCAAGGTCGGATACCTCCGGGGCAGGGACCTCGGCCGGCGAGAGTCGGCGACGGTCAAGGGGGTCGGGAGCGTCGTGGATGATCCAGGGCAGCCTAACCCGGTCGGCAGTTCCACCCGGTAACAGTCACGCCCCGAAGCCCGGGTCAGTTCCCGCCGGACTCCAGGGCGACGGTGAGCAACCGCAGGTACTGGGGCGCGCAGGCGATCAGGACGGTGTTCTCGCCGTCGCGGCATTCGGCCACCCTCCACCAGCGCCGGACGGTGGCCGGGTCGGTGCTTTCCCGGTCGCGGACGCGGACGAGCTGCACCTGCGGCAACGGGACGGGCCGACTGTTCAGCCCGGGTGCCTCGGTGGGCGACGTGGCCAACCCGGTACCGGAGACGGTCAGGAAGCCGAGCGTGGGTCGGCAGTACGGGCGAGTGCCGAGAACGCACCCCTCGAAGGTCACCGCCTCCCCCGCCTCGAACGCCCGAGTCAGCTTCCGAGCCTTGCGTCCGGCTGCTCCGACGTCCGGCGTCAGCACGACCGCCACCGTGTCCAGCAGCGTTTCCAGCAACATTCCGCCGCCTCAAGTTGCTCCCGAATGGACGACGCCTCACCTCGTTCCTTGGTTCCGGAGCCGGCCGGGCCGTCGGGCACGACCGTGCCGTGGCGGGTGGTCGGGCCGTCAGGCCTTCCGCAACGCGCAGCGCCGGTCCAGCCAGGAGCGGGCGGCGCCCGGAGTGTGGTGATCAGCGCGTCCACACCGTCGGCCAGCAGACTTGGCAGGATGCCGCTTCGTGCAAGCTGGCCGGGATTGGACTTATGCCCCTGGGTGAGGCCCCCGAGGATGGCCGGAAGTCTTCGAGCGGGGAACTGATGAGGCGTTCGACAACTGCTGTGGCCGCGGTCGGTCTGCTGCTGGCTCTGACGGCCTGCCGGTCGGGGCGGCGTCCGGCAAGAAGGCCCGGACGTACTGCTGACCAGTGGAGCGGCCGAGCGGTTGCCACAAGCAGGGTGTGACCTTGGTGGGCCATCCGTCCTCGCCCGCGGGGACGCCCGGGCACCGCGGCCCACCAGCCCACCGTCTATGAGCGCTCGGACCGCTCGGCGAAATCCAGGACGGCGACCGAGGGACGACGGGTGGCCAGCGGCGGGACGGTCAGCGCGAGCGGCAGCAGGGCGCCGACCAGCCCGCGCCCACCGATCGGACGGACGTCCCGCACCGCGGCCACCGCTGTACTGGCGGTGCCGAGCCTGTCCCGCTCACCCGCGTCCATCCCCCACGGCATCGGCGGCGACTGGTAAGCGTGGGTCCGCATCCTGCCGCTCAGGGTGAGCCGGCTGAACCAGCGCGGCACGGCGTCCAGTACCAGCGAGCCACCGGGGAACCGTTCGGCACAGCCTGCGATCAGGGCCCGCACCTGGGCCGGCCGCAGATACATCAACAGGCCCTGCGCGGTGACCATCACCCGACGGCTTCGGTCCACCTCGTCGGCCCACCCCAGCTCGGTGACGTCGGCAGCCAGACAGCGCTGCCGCGGCCCGGGCGGCAGCACCTGCTCGCGCAGCGCCACCATCTCCGGCAGATCCACGGTGAGCCACCGGGCTCGACCGTTGTCGACCCGCCAGTACTGGGTCTCCAGCCCCTCCCCCAGGCAGACCACGGTGCCGCGCGGCTCCCGGACCAGGAAGTCCGCCACCTCACGGTCGAAGCAGGCCACCCGCAGCGCCTGCAGTTGGGCCAGCGTGCCGCTGGTGCCGAACCGATCAGCGAACGGGTAGTCGATCCGGTCGACCAGCTCGACGGCCTTCGGATCGAACAGCGTCGCGTCCGGCCTGCGGGCCTCGCTGGCACGCTGGTACAGCGTCCACAGCGCCGTCTCCGGGATCGCCGACAGTTCCTCCACGACAGTTCCCTTCACCGAGCCAGAAGACCGGACCGAGCCGGACAAGGCGACCCCGTCCGCAGTCTGACACCGCGTTGGGCCCCGGCCGGCGAGGCGCGGCGACCGTTTGCCATCCTGGGCCGATGGCAGAGTTCCCGCACCACGACCGGGTCCGGCAGAGCTACGACACGGTGGCAGAGGAGTACCGGCGCCGGATCGGCGACGAGCTCGCCCGCAAGCCGCTCGACCGCGCGCTGCTCAGGGCCCTGCTGGAGCAGACCGACCCCGGCGCCCCGGTCGCCGACCTGGGCTGCGGCCCCGGCCACGTCACCGGCTGGCTGGCCGCGCACGGCGCCCGCCCGGTCGGCATCGACCTCTCCCCCGCCATGGTCGCCCTGGCCCGCCGCGACCACCCGGAGTCCGAGTTCCGTGAGGGCGACCTGCTCCGTCTCCCGGCTGCGGACGGCGAGTTCGGCGCAGCCGTCGCCCTCTACTCGGTCATCCACCTGGAGCCGGCCGAACTGCGCCCCGCGATCGCCGAGATCCACCGCACCCTGCGCCCCGGTGGCCTGCTCCTCCTCGCCTTCCACCTCGGCACCGAGGTCAGGCACCTCACCGAGTGGTGGGACCACCGGGTCGAGGTCGACTTCCACTTCCTTGACCTCGCCACCGTCGAGCGGCTGCTCACCGGCTTCACCGTCGAAGCCCGCCTGGAACGGGCCCCCTACCCGGAGGAGGCCGAGACCCGCCGCGGCTACCTGCTCGCCCGTAGGGAGGACGACCCGCCGGTCTGACCGCCGGTGCACTCACTCCTTCCGGTACCCGTGACCGTCTGACCGTCACGTCTCCCTCCCGGCACGGGTTGAGCCGGAGTACGCAGTAGCCAGGCCCGCACCGACGGGCCACAGACGACAGGTGACGCACATGCGAACTGAGGCCGCCGAGCGGGTCGAGCTGGTCTTCTCCCTCTTCGACGCCAACGGCAACGGAGTCCTCGACTCCGACGACTTCGACCTGATGACGGACCGCGTCCTGGAGGCGGCGGTCGCCTCGGACGACGGTGCCAAGGCCGCCATCCGGGCCGCGTTCCGCCGCTACTGGACGACGCTGGCCACCGAACTGGACGCCAACGGCGACGGTGTGATCAGCGTCGAGGCGTTCCGCCCGTTCGTGCTCGATCCCGAGCGCTTCGGTCCCACCATCGCCGAGTTCGCCGAGGCGCTCTCCGCACTCGGCGACCCCGACGGGGACGGCCTGATCGAGCGCCCGCTGTTCGTGTCGCTGATGACGGCGATCGGCTTCGGGGAGGCGAACATCCACGCGCTCTTCGACGCCTTCGGCCCGGACGCCGAGGACCGCATCACCGTGGCCGCGTGGGCCAGGGGCATCGAGGAGTACTACGCCCCGGACCTGGCCGGAATCCCGGGCGACGAGCTGACGGCCGCCCGGGTCTGACCCCGTCCGTCCGTCGTCAGCTGCCCTTGTGCGCGAACACCCACCGGTTCCCCTCCAGCGCGTCGTTCGGCTCGGGGAGGGGGCCGCGTCGGTGTCGGCGGGTGAACTCGAAGGGCGTGTGCATCGAGGTGGACCAGCCCTTGGCCGTCAGGTCGCCCGCGGAGTCGGGTCGTGGTCCCAGGTCGAAGAGCCGGAGCAGGTCGATGCCGATCTGCTCCCGCGTCGCCGTGTAGATCGCGCTGTCCCGGTACGCCAGCAGGTCGTTCTCCAGCTTCGCCTCGAAGGCCAGCGCGCTGCCTGCGGTGGTCAGCCGGTCCACCGTGTCGATGAGGTCCGTCTCGGTGTGGCTCGGTAGGTAGAAGAGGAGTCCCTCGGCCAGCCAGACGCTCGGCACGGACGGGTCGAAGCCGGCGGTGGTCAGCGCGCCGACCCAGTCCGCGCGCAGGTCCACCGGTACGGGGACCCGTTTCACCCTCGGGTCGGCCGACAGGTCCGTGAGCACCTGCTGCTTGAAGGCCAGCACGCCCGCCCGGTCGATCTCGAAGACCACCGTGTCCGACGGCCAGTCCAGCCGGAAGGCGCGGGTGTCCAACCCCGCGCCCAGCAGGACCACCTGACGGGCGGTCGGACCGACCGACCGGAGCAGGAAGTCGTCGAGGACCCTGGTCCGCAGCCCGAAGTAGCGGGCGAACCGCCCCCACAGCGGGTTCGCGTCCCCGTCCGGGACCTGTGCGATGCGTACCGGCCAGGCCGCACAGGCCGGGGCGGCGCGGACGAAGTGTTCCGCGTAGACGTCCTGGGCCAGGCTGTCGTGGCGGTGGGTCTCGATCGCCCGTGCCGCGGCGACCAGGAGGGCGGTCAGGCCCACGCCTCCGTCCACGCCTTCGAGATCGGTCTGCTGGGGCGCCGTTCCGGCCATGCTTCCTCCGTGGGCGGGAGTGGGGAGTGGATTCGCGGCACTGGGCATCTCGCTCACCGTCCTGTTCCCGCCGGGAGCAGGACGGGTTTGACCACGCGGCCGGCCTCGCAGTCGCGTTCGGCCTCGTTGATGTCGGCCAGCGGATAGGTGCGGATGAGCTGGTCGAACGGGAAGCGGCCGGCCTGCCACAGCCCGGTCAGCCGGGGTATCAGCAGCCCGGGTACGGCGTCGCCCTCGCAGATGTGGCGGATGCTGCGGCCCCGGTCGAGCGTTCCCGGCTCCAGGGACAGCGCCGTGTGCAGGCGGGCCACCAGGCCGAGGCAGCCGGTGGGGCGCAGTGCTCGGAGCGCGGTGTTGATGAGCGGGGCCGAGGCCGTGGTGTCCAGGGCGTACTGCGCGCCGCCGTCGGTGAGCCGCCGGATCCGTTCGGCCAGTCCGGCCGTGTCGGCGGCAAGCGGGATCGCGCCGAACCGTTCGGCCAGGGCGAGCCGGCGGGGGTGCCGGTCGACGGCCACGGTCAGGACGCCGGCGGCGGTGGCCGCCAGCACTGCGGCCAGGCCCACGGCCCCGGCGCCGAGGACCGCCAGGGTGTCGCCGGGGCCGGCGCCGAAGGTGTTCAGCACGGCTCCGGCGCCGGTGAGGAAGCCGCAGCCGAGCGGCCCGAGCAGTTCGAGCGGCAGCGCGGGGTCGACCCGGACGGCGTTGCGGGCCGGGACGAGCGCATACTCGGCAAAGGAGGACTGGCCGAACCAGCGGGGAGCCAGCGGCCTCCCGGTCGCGTCGGTGAGTCGCGGCGGGTCCTCCTCGCGTCCTCCGTAGAGGTTGAGGGCGGCGAAGGAGTCGCAGTAGGCGGGTGCGGCGCCCCGGCAGCTCCGGCAGTGTCCGCAGGAGTCGAAGCTCAGCACCACGTGGTCACCCACGTCGATCGCGGCGTCCGGGCCACCGCCCGTCCGCATCACGACCCCGGCGCCCTCGTGGCCGAGGACGGCCGGCAACGGGCTGCGGCCGCCTGACCGCCGGACCGCGAGGTCGGTCCGGCACATCCCGGCGCCGGCGATCTCGACCAGAACCTCGCCCTCGGCGGGCTCGGTCGGCAGGCTCACCTCCTCGATGGTGAACGGGTCCTGGTACGAGCGCAGCACGGCAGCACGGAACCTCATCGTCACGCCTCCTGCGGGCGGTGGACGACGAACGGCCGGAGGTTTCCGTAGAGCCCCCAAGCTCCCCCCGCGACACCGACTCCGCTGTCCCTGATGCCCGCGAAGGGCTGGGCGAGGGAGAGTTCGGCATGGTGGTTGATCCAGGCCGTGCCGCATTCGAGCCGGTCGGCCACCGCCTCGGCCCGGTCGAGATCGGTGCCCCAGACGGAGCCGCCCAGTCCGTAGCCGGTGCTGTTGGCCGCATCGACGGCTTCGTCCAGACTCCGGTACGGCAGCACCGGCAGCACCGGTCCGAACTGCTCCTCCGTCACCACCCGGCTGCCGGGCGGGACGTCGGTGAGGATCGTGGGAGCGAAGAAGTACCCCGGCCCGTCCAGCCGGTGGCCGCCGGCCGCTGCCCGGGCGCCGTCCGCCAGGGCCTGCTCCGTGACCTCTCCGACCCGGGCCAGCTGGGCGGCGTTGTTGACCGGACCGAGCCGGGTGTCGGGGTCGAGGCCGGGCCCGACCGCGACGCTCTTCGCGCGCTGGGCGAGGGCTTCGACCACCTCGGCGTGGAGCCGGGCCGGGACGTAGACCCGTTTGACCGCCATGCAGACCTGCCCGCAGTTGCGGAACGCCGCCCAGAACAGCCGGTCCGCGATCCGCTCCACGTCGACGTCGTCCAGCAGGACCGCGGCGTCGTTGCCTCCCAGCTCCAGGGTGACCCGGGCGAGCGAGGCCGCGGCCGCTGACGCGACGGCCCGCCCGGTGGGCACCGAACCGGTGAAGGTGACATGGCGGATGCCCGGGTGGGACGCGAGACGGGCACCGAGTGGCTCCCGGCCGGTGACCACGGTCAGGACGTCCTCGGGCAGGACGGTGGCGAGGACGGAGCCGAGCAGCCGGGTCGACAGCGGAGTGAGCGGCGAGGGTTTCAGCACCACGGTGTTTCCCGCCGCGAGCGCGGGCGCGAACTTCGCCGCGGCCAGCTGGAGCGGGAAGTTCCACGGCACGATCGCGGCGACCGGCCCGAGGGAACGCCAGCGGATTTCGCTGCGCACCGGGCGGCCGTCGTCGATCCGGCGGGTCCGGGGCGCCAGGTCGGCGAAGTACCGCAGGCGGGCCGCGGTACGGGCGACCTCCGCGGACGACTCGGCCAGCGGCTTGCCCTGCTCCCGGGTGAGCAGCCGCGCGAGGCCGTCGCCGGCCGCCTCGACGGCGTCGGCCGCGCCGCGCAACGCCGTCGCCCGGACGGCGGGGTCGGCGCGCCAGCCCCGCCAGGCCCGTTCGGCGCGGGCCACCACCTCGTCCAACTCCCCCGGCTGCTGGTCGGGGGCCTCGCCGAAGGTCTCCCCGGTGGCCGGATCGACGACGGAGAACCGCGCGGCCCGGCGTCCGGGGACGCTGCCCCCCTCGGGTGTCGGCATGCCGGTGGTCAGCTCTGGGCGGGGACGCCGACGGCGTACTCCCGGGCCTGCCGGTCCATCTCCGCGCGGAAGGCCGCCACCAGCTCCGGCCGGATCCGCCCGGCGTTGCGGTCCCCGCCCTCGCAGACCGCTCCCCGCACGCCCACGATGTCGGTGCCCATCCGGGTCAGCGGGCCGAGGTCGACCTGCCGGACGCTGCCCGCGAGGGCCGCGAGCAGACCGGCGGCGTGGGCCCGCCGTACGAACTCGGCGCAGACGTCCGGGGGCACGTGGTCGAACAGCCGCGTCCCGTCCTTGACGGCGGTGTCGAGCATGGCCGCGTCGGCACCCGAGCGGGCCGCGATGTCGGGCAGGGCGAGCGGGTTGACGCAGCCGATCCGGTGGGCGTCGGCGTAGCCGGAGGCGACCACGAGCGCGTCGGGACGGTGGTCCTTCACCGCCCGGACGACCGCACGCATGACCTCGATGGCCTGGTTGGGCGTCGTGCACCCGTAGAGGCCGACCTTGATGTACGTGGCGCCGGAGACGACCGCGCCGAGCGCGGCCTGCGCGACCGTGCCCGGCTTGTACGGGACGTCGCCCACGGTGGCGGACACCGGCTTGTCCGCCGGCACCGCGTCGCGGATCTCCCTGATGACCCAAGGGAAGTTGGCGCCGAGCGAGCCCTCGTCGGGCTTCTTGACGTCGACGATGTCGAGGTGCTCCGCCGCCTTCACGCAGTCGAGGGCTTCCTCGACACTGTCCGGGGAGATGAGAAGCAACACCACGAGCTCCTTCCGCCGCATGCCCACCTGGGTACGCTCATCATTTCCGCCACCCGCGGTCACCGGTAGGGCGCGAAGAGTTCCCACGGGGCGCTCGGCTCACGGGCGGTGCGCCGTGCATACGGGGACGAACCATCCCATCGTCAGCTGACGGGAGGTCAGGCGGGGTGACCCGCCTCGATGTCGTGGGCGTCGTGGAAGGCGAGCGGCTTGCCGTCGGTGTCGGCCGACCCGGCGATCGGGGCGAGCGAGAAGCCCACGTGGTCCCCCCAGTCCGCCCGGTGCTCGATGCGGCCCGCGAACCAGGCGAGCGCCTCCGTCAGGACGGGCGTCCCGTTCGGCCCGGGGCTCCACGGGACCTGGCCGAACTTGTCCCGCTCATCGCCGGTCTCACCGCCGAACAGCTGGGCCAGGTCATGTCGGTGCGACGGCAGCAGGTGCACGACGAGCAGTTCCGCGTCGCGCGCGACCCGGTACGTGTGGTTCGCCTTGGAGAGCCACACCGCGAACCGGGCCGGCTCCAGGGAGCACTGACCGGCGAATCCCACCAGGCAGCCGCCGCGTTCCTCTCCCGCGACGGCGGTCACCACGTACATGGGGTAGTCCAGCAACTCCACGAAAGCGTCGAACTCAGTCATCGTCCTGCCCTTCGCCACCGACCGCACCGACCTCGGAACCCCGATTCTGCGCTTCGCGCGACGAGACTGCGGGGAGGCCGGTCCGCCGACTGCTCCGCGCCGGGCCGACAGGTGGACAACCACCGCGAGAATCAAGGGACTTGACGCTCGCAGCCGGTTTGCCGGAGCGGATCCGGGCAAGGCGGGAACACATGAGAGGCATGAATTCGGCCATCAGAGCAGTGGCCCACATCGTCGCAGGCATCCTGGTCATCTGGATCTTCATGGATCTGCTCGGCGCCAGCCGGGGGAACACCCTCGTCACCTGGTTCCACTCGGCCGCCGACTGGCTCGCCGACTGGTCGCGCGGGCTCTTCACGGTCTCCGACCACGCGCTGCAAGTGGTCCTGGACTACGGAATCCCGGCGGTCGTCTACGTCGTGATCGGAAACCTCGCCGCCCGCCGGGCGGCCAACTGACCGGCGCCACAGGACCGATAGGGTGGAATCCACCGTTGTGCGGGAGTTCGAGACGATTTACGGGGTAGGCGGGCCCGCATGCGAGCTCTCATCATCAACTGCACCCTGAAGCCGTCCCCCGAACCGTCCAACACCGAGGCACTGGCGTCCGTGGTGGGCGCGGAGCTGACCTCACGAGGAGTGGAGGTCGCCACGGTCCGGGCGGTCGACCTCAATCTGCTGCCGGGCGTGAAGACCGACGAGGGCGCCGGGGACGACTGGCCCGGCGTCCACGAGAAACTGCTGGCGGCGGACATCCTGGTCATCGCCTCCCCGACCTGGGTGGGCCGTCCGTCCTCCGTGGCGCAGCGGGTGCTGGAACGGATGGACGCGATGATCTCCGAGACCGACGACGACCGGCCGGTGGCGTACGGCCGGGTGGCCGGGGTGGTGGTGACCGGCAACGAGGACGGCGCCCACCACGTGATCAGTGAGATCTGCGGCGGCCTGGTCGACATCGGCTACACCATCCCCGCCCAGGCCTGGACCTACTGGCACCTCGGCCCTGGCCCCGGCCCCGACTACCTGGACGAGGACCGCGGCCACGAGTGGGCCCACCGCACCGGCCGCACCATGGCCGCCAACCTCCACCACGTCGCCTCCGCGCTCACCGGCCGCCCCTGGCCCGTGCCCGCCTCCTGACGACGCGTAGACGCATGGACGCATAAGGGAGAGGCCCCGACCGGCAGATCTGCCGGTCGGGGCCTCTCCCTTATGCGTCGTCACCAGCGGTACCAGCGGCCCCGGCTCCCGGACGCACTCGTGCCACGCGCGACGAAGCCCAGCAGCCACACGACCAGTACGATCACCGCGACCCACCACAGTGCCTTCAGTGCGAAGCCCGCGCCGAAGAGCAGCAGGGCCAGTAGCAGGACCAGAAGAAGCGGAACCATCAGAACCTCCACGGACGATGACTAGTGGCGGACCCGTGGCAACGGGTCGCACCGTGCAGCCTCGTGTGCCCCGCTTCCGTGGGCTCACTCCCCCGGCGGAACCGTCCCAGCGGAGTTGAGCTCCCGTCAGACAGCCCCTAGCCGACACTGAACGCGCCCTCCGGCGGAGGCGGCGAGTCGGTGGCGGTCGCGTCGGTGACGGGGGCGGTGCGGCCGACCAGGCGGGAGAGTTCGGTCTCGTCGCAGAGCCGGGCCGGAAAGACGTCGGCGGCCAGCGCGCGGGTCAGTTCCGCCACCGGGAGCGGCCGGTCGGAGCCGACCAGCAGGACGTTGCCGTAGCGACGGCCCCGCAGCATCGAGGGTTCGGCGGCCAGGCAGACGTACGGGAAGACCGCACGGACGGTGGCGGCCTGTGCCTTGGCGAAGGCCAGCGGCGGACCGTCGGCCAGGTTGGCCGCGTAGCAGCCGCCGGGGCGCAGCGCGGCGGCCGCCAGCCGGACGAACTCCACCGAGGTGAGCCGCCCGGGCGTCCGGGAGCCGTGGAAGACGTCGGCGACCACGGCGTCCACCGACCCGGCCGCGGTGGCGGCCAGCGCTTCGCGGGCGTCACCGACCTGCACCTCGATGCCGTCCGGCCAGGGCAGCTGATCGGCGATCAACTCGACCAGCGGCCCGTCCAGCTCGACCACCCGCTGTCCGGAGCCGGGCCGGGTGGCGGCCAGGTAGCGCGGCACGGTGAGCGCGCCGCCGCCCAGGTGCAGGACGTCCAGCGGCTGCCCTGCGGGGGCGACGGCGTCCAGCAGGTGGGCGATCCGCTGGGTGTACTCGAACTCGAGGTGGGTCGGGTCGGCCAGGTCGACGTACGACTGCGGCGTGCCGTCCAGGGTCAGCAGCCAGCCGTCGTCGCAGTCCAGATCGGGCATCAGCTTCGCCGTGCCGAGCCCGACCGCCCGCTCGACCGGCAGCCGGTCCTCGGGGCTCATGCGGTACCTCCGGTCAGGGTGTCTGTCGGCATGTCCGCAGCATAGGCCCGCCGGAGGGCCGGTCCCCGCGCCCGGGACTACCGGCCGGTAGAGTCGGGGGTCGGTGGTCCTGCCACGGCAGGTCGGAGCAGAGGTTGGGTGCCGCAGTGGAGTTCCGAGAAGACATCCTGGGTGCGCCGTACGAGGCGGCCGAGCTGCCGCTGGCGCCCGACGAGGAGGGCGCGGTCAGCGCGACCCTGGTCCGGCGGCTGGTGCCGGGCTCGCAGCGGGCGGTGCTCTACCTGCACGGCTACACCGACTACTTCTTCCAGACCAACCTGGCCGACCACTTCGTCGCCGCCGGTTTCTCCTTCTACGCGCTGGACCTGCGCAAGTACGGCCGCTCGCTGAGGCCCCACCAGTCCCCGAACTTCGTCCGGGACCTGTCGGCCTACGACGAGGAGCTCGACGCGGCCGTCCGGATCATCCGCGAACAGGACGGCCACACCCGGCTGCTGGTCAACGGGCACTCCACCGGCGGTCTGGTCGCCGCCCTGTGGGCCTCCCGGCGGGCCGGGCGGGGCCTGGTCGACGGGCTCTTCCTCAACAGCCCGTTCCTGGCCATGCCCACCGCCCCCGCGCTGCGCACCCTGGGCGCGCCCGCCCTGGAGGCGCTCGGCCGCTTCGCCGCACTGCGCAAGCTGCCCGCGCCGCTCAACCCGCACTACGTGCACAGCCTGCACCGCGACCACCGGGGCAGCTGGGACTTCGACCTCGCGCTCAAGCCCGCCGAGGGTTTCCCGCTGTACGCCGGCTGGCTGGCCGCGATCCAGCGCGGCCACCGCGAGGTCCGGCGGAGCCTGCGGGTGGACTGCCCGGTGCTGCTGATGGCCTCCACCGCCTCGACCGTCACCACCAAGTGGGATCCGGCGCTGCTGCACACCGACGCGGTGCTGCGCGCGGACGACATCGCGGCGCTCGCGCCCCGGCTCGGCCGCCACGTCACCACCGTCCGGATCGACGGCGGGATGCACGACCTGGTGCTGTCCGGGGAGACCGCCCGGGCCCGGGTCTTCTCCGAACTCGATCGCTGGATGGACGCCTACTTCCCCCCGCCGTCCGGCTGATCCGCCGCCCTGACCAGCCCCGCCACGTGGTCGGTGACCAGGTCGAGCACCTCCGCCGCCACCTCCGCGTCTCCGAGCACCAGGTAGTTGACGGTCAGTCCGTCGGTCATGGCCGCCAGATAGCTCGCCAACACCCCGACCGGGACGAGCAGTTCGGCGCCGGTGCGCTTGCCGGCCTCCTCGATCAGCTCGCGGTAGGTCTCGGTGTAGAGCTCGTACTGCCGCCGGGCCAGGTGCTCGAAGCCGGGCTGGCGCAGGGCGTACTGGGTGAGCTCGTAGGTCAGCATGTGCTCGGCCGGGTTGGCCGCCACGTGCTCCCAGTAGGCCCGGAAGCCGGCCCGCACGGTCTCGCGGAGGGTGGCCTGCGGCTGGATCGCGCCCCGCACCATGGTGACCGAGTGCTCGGTGATGGTCGTGATGACGGACTCCAGCAGGGCCTGCTTGGAGTCGAAGCAGTAGTGGAAGACGCTCAGCGACAGACCCGCCTCGGCGACGATCGAGCGGGTCGTGGTCCGGGCCACGCCGTCCCGGGTCATCGCCCGGATCGCGGCCTCGGTGAGCTGCCGGCGCCGGTCGGCGGACGGCATCCGTGCCATGGGTGGTGCTCCCCTCCGTACTGGAAGATGGCCGACCGGACCGGCCGAGGGCCGGTCCGGTCGCGAGCCGTCAGGTGCTGTACACGCCGACGTCGTACAGCGAGTAGCCCCACTGGGTGCCGCGCTGCAGCCCGTGCACCCGGATCTGCCGGGCCGGCACCCCGGCGAACTGCGCGGTGTCCAGGCCGCCGTCCCCGGTCGTCGTCGACCAGACGGACTGCCAGGTGGTCCCGTCCGTGGAGACCTCGATCCGGTACGCCTTCCCGTACGCCCGCTCCCAGGCCAGCGTGACCCGCTTGACCAGCTGCTCGGAGCCCAGGTCGATCTGCAGCCACTGGTCGTCGCTCCAGTCGCTGGCCCAGCGGCTGCCCCCGTCGCCGTCCACGGCCCGGCCGGGCGCGTAGCTGGTGAACGGGTTCGACTCGGCCGAGCTGGCCGTGGCGGTCGAGTCCGCGGCCAGGTTGACTCCGGCCCGGTGCTGCTCGGTGGCGCCCCAGGTGTGCAGGTAGGACTCCGCGCCGCGGAACAGGTCATCCACCACACCCTGGCCGCCGACCTGCCGGATGTCCTCGATCCAGTCGGGCACCAGGCCGTAGTGCGCGGCCCCGTCGGTGTTGATGTCCCAGGTGCGCTGCCCGGCCGTCTGACGGTCGATCACCGAACCGCCGTCCACGCTCCGGAAGGGGTACTGCACCGGGTTGGCGGTGTTGGCACCGCGCGGTCCGGGCCAGCCGCCGACTCCGTTCATGTCGGTGCCGTAGCCGTAGCCGACGCCGTACTTGTCCCGCAGGGCGTCGGTGCGCTTGGCCTCGGCGCTGAACGCCTCGGCACCGTTCATGTACTGGGCGACGAAACCGCCGAGCTTGTAGACCCGCTCGATCCAGTCCAGGTCCATCCAGCTGTGCGAGGAGAGCGCGCCCGGGTACGACTCGGTCTCCATGATGTCGAAGGCGCGGCCGGCCGCCTTGACGCTCATGTGGTCGATCTCCAGCATCATCTTGCGTTTCATCATGCCGCGGACCGCGTACTCGCCGAGCTCGGTCAGACCGCGCGCGTTGCACTGCGCGTCGGCGGCGTACGAGGGCACGCTCACCCCGGCCGGCAGGTCCTGCTGCGCGTTCGGCGCCGGGACCAGGCCGATCGGGTTGTCGTGCTGCGGGCCCGCGCACTTCTCGGTCTGCCAGAAGGTGCCGGTGGACAGGAACTGGCCGACGTTGATCGCCGTACCGAGCGCGCCCTCGTCGAACCGGACCCCGCACAGCGCGTTGTCGAGCTTGTGGCAGAGGAACATGCTGCGCACCCCGAGCCCGTACAGCTCGTCCAGCCCCCGGTCGATGTCGGCCTTGCTGCACTGTCCGACGTCCAGGATCTGCTTGCAGCCGAACGGCTCGGAGGTCTCGACCCCCAGCACCACCGCCAACTTGCCCTGCTGGACGACCTGTCGGGCCTGCGCGGAGTCCGTGACGATCCGGAACCAGCCCTTGCCCGGGCCGCCGTACATGGTGTCGATGTACGCCTGCATCTCGTACGTCTTCTGGGCCTGCAACCGGATCGAGGTCATCTCGTCGCAGCTGCGGTCCTTGAAGAAGTAGACCGAGCAGATCACGCCGTTGGTGACCAGGTCGTTGACCAGCACCCGCTCTCCGCCGCGCCAGGCGCGCTCGACCCAGGCGTAGTAGTTCTGCTGGTGGGTCATCGAGTCGTGCGCGGGCCAGTCCTTGAAGGTCGGCCAGCCGACCGGGTCGTGCCGGCCGTCGCCGCCCTTGGTGATCATGTCGAAGACCGCCAGTGAACCGTCGGGGTAGTGCTCCGGACAGTCCTTCAGCGCGTCGGCGACGCCGAGTTGGGAGAACGGCTTGCCGCAGATCAGCCGGCCGCCGAACGCCTCGTTGGACATCAGGTGGTTGTGCGCGTCGACGAATCCCCGGACCTGGCCCTTGGCGTCCGTCCCCTGGAAGGGCGCGCCGGTCACGTTGATCCCGGAGTCGGGCGTCGGGCGGGCGGTCGGCGTCCACCAGTCGGACTGGGCCGCCGCCCCTGGCATCGGGCCCAGCGCCATCGCCACCAGGGCGAGGAGCAAGGAGAGGACCGCGAGGAGTCTGTGCCTGCTGTGCGCGTGTCGAGTCATGATCACCACTCAGTCGTGTTGCGCGTGCACGGTGTCACGAGAATCCCGACTGTTGGACTCCGAGTCAACAGTCCGGGACAACTGACCTGATAACTCGTCACTGTCGCCAACTCCGGCACAAGGCAAGCGAAGTGGGAACCCCTACTCCTCGTCCCGGCCCGCGGTCCCGCGCGGACGGCCCGCCGTCCCGCGCAGCACCGAGACGACGCCGAGACCCGCCGCGCAGAGCGGGACCGCCAGCAGCGCACCGAGGATGCCGGCCACGCCCGAGCCCGCCACCACGGCGAACATGATGGTGGCCGGGTGCAGTTCGACCGTCCGGCTCTGGATCACCGGCTGCAGGATGTTGCCCTCGATCATCTGCACGGTCAGCACGACGCCCAGCGTCCAGAGCGCGGTCGCCAGGCCGCCGTCGGCCAGCGCGACCAGCACCGCGACGGTGCCGGAGAGGAAGGCCCCGACGAACGGGATGTACGCGCCCATGAAGACCAGCGCACCCAGCCCGGGCGCCCCCGGCACACCGAGGATCAACAGGCCGACGGTGATGAAGGTGGCGTCGATCAGGGCGATCAGCGTGGTGCCCCGCATGAAACCGGCCATCGCCCTGAACGCCTGTTCGCCACAGGCCACCACCGTCCCGGCCTGCCGGGCCGGCAGCATCGAGCGGACCAGGTCACCGCTGCGGTGGCCGTCCCGGAGGAAGAAGAACACCAGGGCCAGCGACAGCACCGCACCGGTGATCGCCTGGGTCGCGAGATCGAGCCCGGAGAGCACGCCGCTGGCCAGCGAACCGACCAGCGAACTGCCGGTGCCGGCCGACTGGGAGAGCGCGAACTGAAGCTTCTCGCCGACCGGACCGAGCCAGTCGGCCAGCTGGTCGCCCGCGTCGCGCAGCGCTGCCGCGATCTGCGGGGCGCTGTGCACCAGGGAGTTGGTCAGGATTCCGAGCACTCCGCATACCACCAGCACCAGCACCGCACAGGTCAGCCCGGCCGCCGTACCGCGCTTGACCCCGCGCCCGACCAGCCAGGGCATCACCGGCTGGAGCAGGGCGGTGGCCAGCAGCGAGAGGACCATCGGGATGGTGGCGGCGCGCAGCGCGACGAAGGCGTACACCACCAGGGTCGCCACCGCGATGAACAGGATGACCGCGAGCGACCAGGCGGCGGTCGCCCGGACTGCCGGGGGGAGCATCTGCTGCGCCGGGCGGCGGTCCTCCGGTGGCAGCTCGGTCCACGCGGGCTCCGCTGACATTCGGCCTCCGTCCCGGCGCTGCTGGTGATCAGCTCATCTGAGCACAGGACCTGACGAAACGTCCGTTTCGGCACACCTTGGCGGCTACCGCTCCAGCGCCCGGCGCAACAGCGCGATCCGGTTACTGGTGATCGAGGCCACCCCGGCCCGGCGCAGCCGGGCCATGGTCCGCCGCCGGTCCGCCGTCCAGGCGCTGATGGCCAGTCCGGCACCGGCGGCCTCGGCCACGTACCCGGCGTCCACCAGGCCGAACGGCGGGTTGAGGTAGCGCGGCCGGAGGTCGGCCAGCAGGGCCGGGACGGGCATCCGGGGCAGCTTCCAGGTGAGCGACAGCTCGGCCTCCGGGTCCAGCGCCCGGACGGCGAGCATCGCCCCGACCGGGCCGCAGTAGCCGACCAGCCGTTCGGCGCCGAGCCCGGCCACCACGGCGTGCGCGGCGGCGGCCGGCCCGGGGTCGTCCAGGTCGACCAGCAGCCGGGCGCCCGGGTGTTCGGCCACCGCCTTGACCGCCTCGGCCAGCGTCGGGATCCGCAGCCCCGGGCCGCCGATCTGCTCCAGCTCGGCCAGGGTGACCCGGCGGACCGGGCGCGGGTCGCCCCAGAGCCGGTCCAGGGTGAGGTCGTGCAGCAGCACCGGGACGCCGTCCCGGGTCAGCTGGACGTCCACCTCGACCGCGTCGGCCCCGGCGGCGAGCGCCGACTCGACCGAGGGCAGGGTGTTCTCCCGGTGGCGGTACGGGTCGCCCCGGTGGGCGACGGCGAGCACCTGGTGAGGCATCGTCAGCTCCGCTCGACCACGACGTTGGTGGACTTGATCACGGCGGTGGCCGGGGCGCCCGGCACCAGGTTCAGCTCCTCGGCGGACTCCCGGCTGATCAGCGAGACCACCCGGAACGGACCGGCCTGGATCTCCACCTGCGCGGCCACGTCACCGAGCACCACGTTCGTCACGATGCCGGGGAACCGGTTCCTGGCCGACGAAGGACGGCCCTCCGGCTCGGCGTTCTCCGGCTTGGCCAGCTCACGGGCGAAGGCGGCCAGCTCGGCCCCGGCGACGATCCGGTGCCCGTGCTCGTCCCGCTCGGCGGCCAGCCGTCCGGCGTCCACCCAGCGGCGCACGGTGTCGGCGCTGACACCCAGCATCGCGGCGGCCTCGCCGATGCGGTACGGATTGACCGGCCGGTCGGCCTGGCCCATGGCTGCTCCCGTGTGCTGCTGCTCGTGGCTGTCGCCGCCATCCTGCCGCATCGGGGCGCTGGTCAGCCAACGACCCGTCAGCCGCCCTCCGGCACCGCCCCCTGTCAGGGCTCGCCGAACAGGTCCCGCCGGACCGCGTCGCCCGCCGTCAGCACCGCCCCGGCGAGCACCGCCCCGCCTCCGGCCGCTCCCGCCCGCACCTCGGTCCGGAACGGTGACAGACCGGCCAGCCGTCGTTCCACCAGCGCGGCCAGCGCGGCGCCACCGGCCCGGCCGATCTCACCACCGAGCACCACGCAGCCGGGGTCGATCACCACGCAGACGGCGGCCACCCCGACGGCGATCCGCTCGGCCAGCTCGTCCAGGAAGGCCGTCGCGCCCGTCTTCAGGGCGAGCCTCAGCGCCCCCTCCGCCTGCTCGACCGGGCCGCCCTCGGGGACGGCCAGCCCGTGCGTCCTGGCCAGCTCGCAGATCGCCGCGGCGGCCACCAGCGAGTGGAAGCCGCCGTCGCACCCCACCGCATTGGGCAGCATGCCGGTACCGGGGACCGGCAGGAAGCCGATCTCCCCGGTGCCGCCGGACGCACCCCGGCGCAGCCGGCCGTTCAGCACCACCGAGGCGCCGACGCCGTGGCCGAGCCAGAGCAGCACGAAGTCCTCCCGGCCCTGCGCGGCGCCGATCCGGTGCTCGGCTATCCCGGCCAGGTTGACCTCGTTCTCCAGGATCACCTCGGTCTCCGGCCACGCCCGGAGCGCTTCCAGCAGCTCGGCGTGCCAGCGCGGCAGTTGGCCGGAGTTGTTCAGCACCCCGGTGGCCGGGTCGACCATCCCGGGGGCGCCGACCGCGACGGTGTGCAGCTGCCCGGCCCCGACCCGCGCGGCGGCGTCGAGCAGCGCTTGGACGGTGCGCTCGACCAGGTCCCCGCCGTGCCCGGGGCCGGCCGGGATTTCGGCGGTGGCCAGCGTACGGCCGGTCAGGTCGGCGATCACCAGTGAGACCCCGGTGGAGCGGACGTCGATGGCTCCCAGGTGCGCGCGGTCGGCCACCAGCGCGTACAGCCGGGCGTTCGGGCCGCGCCGCTGCTCACCGCTCTCGCCGGCCACGGCCACCAGTCCCCCGCGCTGCAACCGCTCCAGCAGATCGGCCACGGTGGGACGGGACAGACCGGTCAGGGTCCGCAGTTCGGGCGCGGTGAGAGGGCCGTGGGCGAGCAGTAGCTCCAGGGCCAGTCGGTCGTTGATGGCACGGGCGGTGCTCGGCGTGGCCGTGCGCGCGATGGTCATGAGGAGGCATCCTTCCAGAGCTATCTATCAGGGTACCTGCCTGATAGTTTGTCGGACAGTCAGCCAGAAGGGGAAAATCACGTCATGGACAGTGACCAGCAGGCCCGCAGGGCCAGGGTGCGCATCGCCCTGGTCTTCGCCGTGCACGGGTCGGTCGCCGGCAGCTTCGTCACCCGGATCCCGTGGATCCAGGACCACCTCGGCCTGAGTGCGGGTCAGCTCGGCCTGGCCCTGGTCGCCCCCGCGCTCGGCGCCTCACTGTCCATGCCGCTGGCCGGGCGGGTGGTCCACAGGTACGGCGCGCGGGCGGCCGTCCGGGGCCTGCTGGTGCTCTGGTGCCTCTCCCTCGCCCTGCCCGCGCTCTCGCCCGGCCTGGCCGCCCTCTGCCTCGCCCTGCTCGTCTACGGCGGCGCCGCGGGGATGGCCGACGTGGCGATGAACGCCCAGGGCGTGGAGGTGGAGCAGCGGCTCGGCCGCTCGATCATGTCCGGCCTGCACGGCATGTGGAGCGCGGGCGGCCTGGTCGCCTCCGGCTTCGGCATGCTGGCGGCGCATCAGCAGCTCGACGCCCGGGCGCAGTTGGCGGTCACCGCGGTGGTCCTCGCGGTGCTGGGCTGGTCGGTCTGCGGCGCGCTGATCGACGTCCGGCCGGCCGAGGGCGAGGCCGCGCCGCCGCGGTTCGCCCTGCCGCCGCGCTCGGCGCTGGCGATCGGCCTGGTCGGCTTCTGCGCGGTCTTCGCCGAGGGCGCCAGCATGGACTGGGGCGGCGTCTACCTGCGGGACGTCACCGGCGCCTCGCCGACCGTCGCGGCGGCCAGCTTCACCGCCTTCGCCGCCACCATGACGGCGGCCCGGCTGACGGGCGACCTGCTGGTCCGCCGGCTCGGCCCGGTCCGGGCGGTCCGGGCGAGCGGCTGCGTCGCCACCCTGGGCGGCCTGCTGGTGATCGGCTCCGACTCGCCCGTACTGGCCATCCCCGGCTTCGCCCTGATCGGCATCGGCATCGCGGTGGTGGTCCCGCTCGCCTTCGCGGCGGCCGGGCGCACCGGCGGCAACCCAAACCGGGCGATCGCGGGCGTCGCCACCGTCACGTACACCTCCGGCCTCGTCGCCCCCGCCGTGGTCGGCCTGATTGCCCAGACCACCTCACTGACCGTCTCCTTCACGGTGGTCACCGCACTGACCGCCGCGCTGGTGCTCGGCGCGGGCGCCCTCCGCCGGAGCCCCTCCCCGGAAACGGCGCCGAGCGACGACCCGGACCGCCGGAGCGTACGCACGGCGTAGCGGCAGGGCGTGGGGCGCCGGCCTCGCGCCCCCTCGGCGGTGGCGGGCGCTACCGCGTCCCCCGGTCCAGCCTCAGCCGCTCCCCGTCCCCGGCCCGGATCGGGCACTCCGGCATCGGGCAGCCACACTCGCCGAAGGAGAGCGCCGAGCCGGAGACGTACTCGGCCCGGTCGAACCCCCGGCCCTCCCCCGCCGTCCACCCGGGCCGGGCCCGTTCCTGGATCCGTTCCGCCAACTCACCCATGGCCGACCTCCGCTGTCGCGCTCTGCCTCGTTGCCCCGCCGACGGTGATCCCGATCGACTAGCTTGGTAACAGCATCGACACGGAGAGCGACCGCCACCAGGGTTGACGGTCCAACAGTCCAGCCGACAGACCCGACCGCCCTCTCGGCCGGGCCCGCCGACCAGGGGGAAGCACCGACACATGCCCGGCCCACGCGAACTCGACCCCTCCGAATCGATGCTGGCCCTGTTCGGCTCCGAACTGCGCGAACACCGCTCCCGGGCCCGGCTCAGCCAGGAGAACCTGGGTGAGGTGCTCGGGTACACCGGATCGCTGGTCGGGCAGATAGAGACCGGCCGCCGCACCCCGACCCGGGAGTTCGCCGAGCGGCTCGACGGGGCACTGGAGACCGGTGGGATCTTCTCCAAGCTCTGGCCGCACATCACCCGCGGCCAGTTCCCCGGCTTCTTCAAGTCGTACGCCGAACTGGAGCCCCGGGCCTGCCAGATGCTGGAGTACGGCGGCGAGCTGATCCCCGGCCTCGGGCAGACCGAGGGGTACATGCGGGCGGTCTTCGAGGCGGGGCTGCCGCTGGCCCCGCCGGAGACCATCGAGGAGAAGGTGGCCGCCCGGCTGGGCCGTCAGGAGCTGCTCCGTGGTCCAACACGTCCGTTGTTGTGGTGGCTTCTGGCGGAAAATGCCATTCGTCGCCCGGTGGGCGGATTCGGCACGATGGCTGATCAGTTGGGACACCTGGTTGATCTCGTCCGGTCAAGGAAGGTCGTGATCCAGGTGCTGGAGACCTCCAGGGGTGCGCACGCGTTGCTGGAGGGGTCCATGACGCTAATGTCCTTTGCGGACGGGATCCCCGACACGGGGTACGTCGAGGCGCCGCACGCCGGTGTGCTGATCGAACACCCCGACACGGTACGAGAGTTGCGGCTCTCCTACGACCTGGCACGGGCTGACGCCCTGTCACCGGAAGCGTCGCTGAACCTCGTTGAAAAGGTAGCGAAGGAGCACCAACACCATGCTGACGAGCACCGAGCTGAACCGGGCTGACTGGCAGTCGTCCAGCTACAGCGGGGCCTCCGGAGGCAACTGCGTCCAGCCGGCGCTGAACCTCGCGGCCTCGCACGGCGTCGTCCCGGTCCGCGACTCCAAGAACCCGGCGGGCCCGCACCTGGAGTTCCCGGCCGCCGCCTGGGCCGCCTTCGCGGGCTGGGCGGCCACCCAGGAGGTCTGATCCCCCTCACGCCCGACGGCCACGGCGGTGCCCCCGCTACCCTCGTGGCCATGAACACCGCAGCTCAGCCGCCCGTTCCCGCCACCCGCAACCCCGTCGGCGCCCATGTGCCGGTGGCCGGTCGCGGGCTGGTCGGCACCGGGCTGGCGTACGCGGAGCGGGTCGGCGCGGAGGCTGTCCAGGTCTTCGTCGCCAACCCGCGCGGCTGGGCCACGCCGGCCGGGACTCCGGCACGGGACGCGGAGTTCCGCGAGGCCTGCGCGGCCGCCGCCATCCCGGCGTACGTGCACGCGCCGTACCTGATCAACTTCGGTTCCGACTCCACCGCCACCCGGGAGCGCTCCGCCGAGTCGCTCTGGCACTCCCTGGAGCGCGGCCACGGCATCGGCGCGCTCGGCGTGGTGGTGCACACCGGCTCGGCCGTCGGCCGGGCCGCCGACGGCGGCTCCCGGTACGCGGCCGCGATGGCCCAGGTCCGCACGGACGTCCGACCCCTGCTGGACCGGCTGGACGCGCTCGGCGAGGACGCCCCCTGGCTGCTGCTGGAACCCACCGCCGGGCAGGGCAGTTCGCTCTGCTCCCGGATGGAGGACCTGGCCGCCTACCTGGAGGCGCTCGACCACCACCCCAGGGTCGGCGTCTGCCTGGACACCTGCCACGCCTTCGCCGCCGGGCACGACCTGGCCGCCCCCGAGGGCGTCACCGAACTCCTCGACACCCTGCTGGCCGCCGTCGGCCCCGGCCGCCTCCGGCTGATCCACGCCAACGACTCGATGGACGTCACCGGTGCCCGCAAGGACCGCCACGCCAACATCGGCGCGGGCCACATCGGCGCCGCCGCCTTCGGCCGCCTGCTCGCCCACCCCGCCACCGAGGGCGTCCCGCTGATCATCGAGACTCCCGACGGCCGCCACGACCCGGCCCGCGTCGAAGGCGCCAAGCACGCGGCCGACATCGCCCTGCTCAAGCAGCTCCGCAGCTGACGGCGGGTCACCCGCCTGATCCCGTCCGGCAGCTGACCGCGATACTGGGCCCGGCTCTCCAGTACGGACGCGCCAGCGTCGCCCCATCAGCACCGACGAGGAGCACGAGCAGTGACCGACGACACCCGGATCGGCCCCCCGAACTTCGGCACCGAGCGCGAGATGCTGCGCGCCTTCCTGGACTACCAGCGGGCGACCCTCGCGATGAAGTGCGCGGGGCTCACCGACGAGGAGCTGCGGCAGCGCTCGATGCCGCCCTCAACCCTCACCCTGCTCGGCCTGGTCCGGCACCTGGCCGAGGTCGAACGTGCCTGGTTCCGCCGGGTCTTCCAGGACCACGACGCACCGATGGTCTGGTCCGACAAGATCGACTTCCAGGCCGCCTACGACGCGAGCAACTCCACCCGGGAGGAGGCCTTCGGCGCCTGGGAGGCCGAGGTCGCGAACTCCCGCCGGATAGAGCTGGCCGCCGAGTCACTCGACCTGGCGGGCTACCAGCCGAGGTGGGAGGAGGAGGTCTCGCTGCGGATGGTGATGGTGCACGTCCTGCTGGAGTACGGCCGCCACAACGGGCACGCCGACTTCCTCCGCGAGGGCGTCGACGGCACCGTGGGTGCCTGACCTGCGATAACCGCTGGCACTGCCCCGGAGGCGGTGCGATCATCTGCGGATGATCACCCTCGCCGACGACCTCGGCCACCTCGCGTACACCGTCACCGGCGAGGGCTCACCCGTCCTCCTGGTGCACGCCGGCGTCACCGACCACCAGCTCTGGGACCGCGTGGCGCCCGCGCTCGCCGAGCGGCACACCGTGATCAGGTACGACCTGCGCGGCTTCGGGGAGTCCGCTCGCCCGGCCGGTCCGTACCGCGACACCGACGACCTTCGCCGCCTGCTGGACCACCTCGGCCACCAGCGGGCGGACCTGGTCGGCACCTCCTGGGGCGGCCGGATCGCCCTCGGCTTCGCGCACGACCATCCGGAACGGGTCAGGTCACTGACCATGCTGGCCGCGCACTGGCCCGGGTACGACTGGTCGGCGGAGCTGGTGGCGTACGACGAGGCCGAGACGGCGGCGCTGGCGGCGGGCGATCCGGAGGCCGCCGTCTCGGTCAACCTCGACATGTGGCTGCGCGGTCCGTCCCGAAGCTGGGCGGAGGTCGCCCCGGACCTGGCCGAGCGACTGAGGGGCCCGGTCCGGACCTCGCTCGTGCACCAGGACGCCCGCGGCGAGCACTCGCAGGGCGTCCATCCCGTCGACCTGGCCACCGTCACCGTGCCCACCCTGGTCGGCATCGGCCTGCTGGACGTCGCGGACTACCAGCAGATCTCCCGCCGGTACGCCGCCGGGATCCCGGGCGCCCGCCTGGTCGAGTTCCCCACTGCGGCCCACCTGATCCCGCTCGACGCGCCCGCCGAGCTGCTCGCCGCCCTGCTCCCCTTCCTCGCCGGGGCCTGAGCGGTGTGATCGGCCGTCCGGGCGGAAAGTAGACTCACCCGATGCCTGTCGTGTCGCGCGTGGTCCGGTCGCCGTGGTTCCGCTTGGGGGCGTTGCTCGCGGTCCTCGCGGCGGCCGCCGGCAGCCTGCTGCTCTGGAACCCGATCGACCTGCTGCGGGACGGCGTACCGATCCCGGTCTTCCTGCTGGTCTACGCGGTGGCCACGCTCGCCTTCGTGCCGAAACCCGCCCTGAACGGTGCCGCAGGCATGGTGCTCGGCACCGCCCAAGGCGTACCGGTGGCCGTCGCGGCGACCACGCTGGGCGCGCTGCTCGGCTTCTGGCTCGGGCGGGCCCTCGGCCGGGACGCGGTGCGGCCGCTGCTGCGCGGCAGGATCGTCTCCGCCCTGGACCGGCGGCTCAGCGAGCACGGCTTCCGCAGCATGCTGCTGGTCCGGGTGGTCCCCGGGGTGCCGTTCCAGGCCGCCAACTACGCCGCCGCCTTCTCCGGGGTCCGGGTCCTGCCGTACACCGTCGCCACTGCACTGGGTGTGGCGCCGGGCACGGCCGCGTACGTCATCGCCGGGGCCAGCTCCGGCCACCCGGACTCACCGGCCTTCCTGATCTCGGCCGCGCTGATCGTGCTGATGTGCCTGTTCACCCTGGTGTCCGCCTGGCGGGCGTACCGGGCCGCCCGCCGACAGCAGGCCACCGGTCCGGCTACCGGGCCGGCCACCGACGAGGCACCGGCTCTCTCCGCCGTGCCGTCACCCGGTCGCTGACGCACCGTCGAATTCACTGTCCCCTGTCGGTGCGATCCGCCAGGATGGAACCGTCGGCCCGGCCCCGGAGGCCGATCGGGCGACACGACCGGTGGGTGAATCCGTTACAGGACTGTTGACGAGCAGTCAACTGTGGCCTGACGCACACCGATATGGTCTACGCGCGGAACCGTTCGGCGAGCAGCGACGTCGCAGGAGATGCCCGGAAAATCCGGGTTGTCCCGCGAGCCACGCCCCGCACGGCGGTCGCGAACGGGCACCGAAGCGGTGATCAGTGCGATACTCGGACAGTTCCGACGGATGGATGACGCGTCAGTTGACGTGGTCGCCCGGGGGGACGAGTACGGGACGAGAGAGGGAGGCGCGGCAATGGGAGCACTTCGCGACGAGCACCACAACGGGTGGCTGATGCCCTCCGGAAACTACCCCGCCGCGGTCTACGAGGATTCGTGGGCCACCCAGGAGTCGGCCGTGGCCGTCCCCGCCCCGGCGAAGATCATCTCCCTGAAGCCGACCGGCTTCGAGGCGGCCCGCACCGTCGGCGAGCACATCCGCGCGGGCGTCCCGGTGGTGATGGACCTGACCGAGATGACCGGCGCCGAGGCCAAGCGGATGGTGGACTTCGCCTCCGGCCTGGTCTTCGGCACCCAGGGCGGGATCGAGCGGATCGCCCGCCGGGTCTTCCTGCTCACCCCGGCCGACGTCGAGGTGATGGTGATCGACCGTCCGCTCGACGAGACCGGCTTCTACAACCAGAGCTGACAACCGGACGGGCCCGGAACGACCTCCACGGTCGTTCCGGGCCCGCCGCCGCTCCACCGGCTGCCGAACCGCGCATCAGCCGGGCTGCGCGGGGTCGCTCTCGACGTGCTGCTTGAAGTCCTGGAGGCAGCGGTGCACCTCGTGGGCGACGAAGCCGAGCCGGTCGCCGATGGTGTCCAGCACCCCGTGCGGCGTGTGGTCGAGCTGGATCATCACCCGGGTCTGCCGGTCACCCAGCGCGTGGAAGGTCACCACGCCCGACTGCTCGGTGCCGCTGACGGACCGCCAGGCGATCCGCTCGCCGGGCACCCGTTCGGTGATCTCCGTCTCGAACTCGCGCTGCACGCCGTCCACCCCGGCCACCCAGTGCACCGTCGTGTCAGAGGTCTGCACGACCTGTTCGACACCGTGCATGTAGCGCGGGAACGCCGTGACCCGTGACCACTGCTCGTAGGCGGCCATCAGCGGCACCGCCACCTCGACCGACTCCGCTATGTGCGACATCGCAGTTCGTCCTTTCCTGAGGCCGTCGTGACGCGTCTGCCCCTGAAAAATCCGTTCACTCCGCCGTCTCCGACGGTGCGTCAGGTCCCGAGCCGGTACGTGCCGGCTGAGCCGTCCGGCTGAACCGGGAGGCGCGGCGGGAGGCACCACCGCGCCGGGAGGCGGAACCTGGGTTCGGGTGGAGGCATGGCGCCTGAACCCCTCAACCCGAGCGAGCAGCTGATCGAGGACTTCCTCACCGCGGGCCGCACCCTGGAGCCCGGTGACGTCCCGGCCCTGGCCGACCGGTACACCCAGACGCTCGGGATCGGCGGCAGCGTCGTCTACCTCGCCGACATCCAGCAGAACATCCTGTTCCCCATCGCCGGCGGTCGGCCGCTGCCGATCGAGGGCACCCAGGCGGGCTGGGCCTTCCGTACCTCCACCCTCCGGGTCGACGAGCACCCGAACGGCGGGTTGGTCGCCCACTTCCCGCTGGTGGACGGAGCCGAACGGCTCGGCGTGCTGTGCGTCGAGACCGCGAGCCTCGACCAGTCGGTCCTGCGCCGCTGCCGGATGCTCGCCTCCCTGCTGGCCATGGTGATCACCTCCAAGCGCGACACCAGCGACTCCTACGCGCGCGGGGTCCGCGCCGAGGCGATGACGCTCCCGGCCGAACTCGTCCGCACCTTCCTGCCGCCCCGGACGGTCTGTACGGACCAGGTGGTGTCGACGGCCGTGCTGGAGCCGGCCTACGACCTCGGCGGCGATGCGTTCGACCAACTCGCTGGCCGCAGGTGTCCTGCACGCCGCCGTGCTCGACGGCATGGGCCACGACCTGCTCTCCGGCCTGACGGCGGCGGTCGCGCTCGCCGCCTGCCGCAACGCCCGCCGCAACGGGGCCGACCTCCCCGGCCTGGTGCACACGATCGACGAGGCGATGGTGCGGTGGTTCCCCGACCGCTTCGCGACCGGGGTGTTCCTCCGCCTCGATCTCGCGAGCGGCACACTGCACTGGTCCAACTGCGGCCACCCGCCGCCGCTGCTGATCCGCGGTCAGGAGGTGGTGCCCGAAGCGTTCGACACGCCGCCCGAACCACCTCTGGGGCTGGCACAGTTGGTCGATGTCGGCCGCACGGTGCACAGTGCGTCGCCGGAGCCGGGCGATCGCGTGCTGACCTTCACCGACGGCATCATCGAGGCGAAGGGGACCGGTCACGAGATGTTCGGCCTGAACCGCTTCGCGGACTTCGTGATCCGCCGGGCCACCGCGGCCGGCGAGGCCGCGCCGGAGGCGTTGCGGCGGCTGATCCACGCGGTGCTGGACAGTCAGGACAGCGTGCTCACCGACGACGCCACGATCATGATGATCGAGTGGCAGCCGCCGGTACCGCTCCACCCCCACCCTGGTCGGCCCTGACGTCACGCTCGGAGCCCTCGGAGCCCTCGGAGCCGACCACGGTCAGCCTCGGCAGGGCACCCGGATGGTGCTCGCGCAGGAAGCCCACCAGGTGCTCACGCACGTGGCAGCGGAGGTCGAAGGCGTCACCGGCGTTCCGGGCGGTCATCAGGGCGCGCACCACGATGCTGGACGGGGTGGTGTCGACCACCTGCAGCGCACTGCCCTCGCCGTCCCAGAGCTCGCACTTGGCCAGCAGCGTGTCGAACTCCGCCCGGAGCTCGTCCATCGGGGTGCTGTGGTCCAGGTACAGCAGGGCCGTTCCGGTGATCCGGGGGTCGTTGCGGGACCAGTTCTCGAACGGCCGGCCGGCGAAGTACGAGACCGGCATGACGATCCGTCGCTGGTCCCAGGTCGCCACCACCACGTAGGTGAGCGTGATCTCCTCCACCGTGCCCCACTCCCCCGCCACCACCACCTCGTCACCGATCCGCACCATGTCGCCGAAGGCCATCTGGATCCCCGCGAACAGGTTGCCGAGCGTGCTCTGCGCGGCCATCGCGGCCACCACGCCGACCAGTCCGGCGGAGGCCAGCAGGCTGGTGCCCAGGGTCCGGACCACCGGGAAGGTCATCAGCATCGCGGCCAGCGCGACCACCGCGATCACCGCCTGGCAGACCCGGCGCAGCATCCCGGCCTGGGTGCGGGCCCGGCGGATCCGGCCGGGGTCCTGGCGCCGGACCGACAGCCGGACCCCCGTCTCGATCAGCAACGCGATCAGCCGGGCGGCCAACCAGCCGCAGGCCGCCAGGCAGAGCAGCACCAGCCCGTGCCGCACGGCACCCCTGAGCGTGGGCGCGAGCCCCGCCGAGGCTTCTCCTGCCAGCATCAGTCCGGCGGTGGCCGCCAGCAGGAACGGTCTGCGGCACCTGCGCACCAAGGGCAGCGCCCCACCTCCGGGCCGTCTCGCCGTCAGCCGACGGGCCGTCAACTCGACCGCGCTGACCACCACGAAGGCCGCCAGGGCCGAGGCGGCCGCCAGGACCAACATGCGCAGAATGCTCCACAGAACCACGAAGCGTCTCCCTCCGACGGCTGCCGGTCAGGCGGCCCGGCCGGCGCTCCGGCCCTTGCTCGGGCCCTTGACCCGGCTCCTGTCCGCGCTCTTGCTCCGGTTCGCCCTCCGCCGCAGCAGCGCCGCGCGCTCGTCCTCGGTGAGCCCGCCCCACACGCCGTACGGCTCGCGGACCTGCAACGCGTGCGTGAGGCAGGCGGCACGGACCGGGCAGCGGCCGCAGACCCGCTTCGCCGCCTCGTCCCGCGCGTCGTGGGCGTCGCCGCGTTCACCCGCAGGGTGGAAGAACAGCGCGGCGTCCTGGCGGCGGCAGGCCGCACGTATCTGCCAGTCCCAGTGGTGTTCGAGCGCGCCGGGCAGGCGCGAGGTGTCGGTCATCAGCGGTTCCCTCCTCCGAGTGGGGATCAGCTGCCCTTCAGGACGGCCGAGTTGGCGGCGCACAGGAGCGCCGTGCGTACTCGTCTCACCCATAGCCGCCGGGGCAAACCCCCGGGAGGCGACCGCAGTCGGATCAGGTGGCATGAAGTCCGGGGACGGGGGCAGCCGACTGCTCAGGACGCGCCGACGGGAACAGCCCGCAGCAGCGCACTAGGAGAGGAAGACCGCATGAGCGGCATCGAGATCTGGAAGTTCCGTTCCACCTCCGGCCACATCTCCGGGATCGATCTCATCGGCTACCACGTCGAGGCCACCGACGGTCACATCGGCAAGATCGACAAACTCTCCGAGGAGACCGACTCCTCCTACCTCGTGGTCGACACCGGCCCCTGGATCTTCGGCAAGCACGTCCTGCTCCCGGCCGGCACGATCGTGCGCGTGGACGAGAACGACCGCAAGGTCTACGTGGACCGCAGCAAGGACGAGATCAAGAACAGCCCCGAGTTCGACCCGCACAAGCACGAGGGCGACGCCGCCTACCGCGAGCAGTACGGCGCCTACTACGGTCCGTTCTACAACGGCCCGTTCGCCTGAGCGACCGCGTGCTGGGGCCTGTCTGACAATTCGCGTCGGATCAGGCCCGCCCGGCGGATACAGGCCCCAGCCGGTGGGCCGCCACCTGAGGGGGCGGCCCACCGGCTGGGCGCCGCTCGGGCATCAACGGCACGAGCGGCGCGGAGTCAGTCCTCGGGCGTGAGCTCGGCACGCAGCTTGGCGAGCGTGCGGCTGAGCATCCGGGAGACGTGCATCTGCGAGACGCCGAGCCGCTCACCGATCTGGGCCTGCGTCAGCTCACCGACGAAGCGCAGCGAGAGCACCAGCCGGTCCCGCTCCGGAAGGGCCGCGATCAGGGGCTTGAGGGACTCGAGGTCCTCCACCCGGGTGATGCGGCTGTCCTCGTAGCCCAGCCGCCTCATGAGCGTGCTGTCCGGGGAGTCGTCTGCCAGCCGCATCTCCAGCGAGCCGGCCGTGTGCGCGTTGGTGGCGGTCATGCTCTCCACGACCTCCTCCTCGCTCACCTCCATCCGCTCGGCCAGCTCGGCCACCGTCGGGGCGCGGTCCAGCCGCTGCTCCAGCTCCTCCTGCGCCTTCACCAGCGTCAGCCGCAGTTCCTGCATCCGCCGAGGCACGTGCGCGGCCCAGGTGGTGTCCCGGAAGTGGCGCTTGATCTCACCGATGATCGTCGGCAGCGCGAAGGTGGAGAACTCCAGCCCCCGGTCGGGGTCGAACCGGTCGATGGCCTTGATCAGCCCGACCGTCCCCACCTGCACGATGTCGTCCATCGGCTCCTTGGCGTTCCGGAACCGCCCCGCCGCGTACCGCACCAGCGACAGGTTCAGCTCGATCAGCGTCCCTCGCACGTACGAGTACGCCGGCGTACCTTCCTCCAGGTCCGCCAGTCGCACCAGCAGCGCCCGGGCCAGCTCCCTCGCGTCCTGCGGCGCGACCGCCGACGGGTTCTCGATCACCGGAAGATCAGCAAGCTCGGGCAGACGGGCTGCGCCGGCCCCCGCCGAGTACGTGAGAGTCAGCGAAGTCTCACTGGACACTGCCATGACACACCTTCCGTCGTCCGACACATCGTTGACCGCCGCCTACCCCCGACTTCCGCAGGCATGCCTGTATCCAGGAAAGTGGCACCCAATGTCCACTTTTACCCCACTTTCGCCGTCGTATTACCGGCCATCTCTCAGGGGCGGTCCTCGGTCAGCCGGGCCAACACCTCCTCCCACCCGATCCGCCGCCACTCCGCTCCCGGGGCCACCGCCTGGTAGGTCGCGGCCAGGAAGCGGCGGACGGCCGAGGTCCGGACCAGCAGCACGGTGAGATCGCCACCCACCCTGAGCTCGACCGCCGTCTGCTCGGGGTCGTACGGCCGGACCCGGACGTTCCCCAGGCCCGCCGAGGCCGTGACACCGTCAACCAACAGCTGCCGGGCGAAGACCCAGCCGACCGGGCAACCGCCGAGGGCACCCGGCGCCCCGACGAGCATGCTCACCGCGTACGGATCGTCGGGCCGGTACTCCAGGCAGACTTCGATCCGGGGCGGTTCCAGGCCGACCATCAGGGCCGGTACACCGTGGGCGATCACTTCTTGCACGGGCGGAGTCCTCTGCGGCAGCACGGACAGGGGCGGGGCCACGTCTGCCCGGAGCGGCCCGACTCATGCCACCTCGGGCGGGGCGGCTACCACCTGGCAGCTCACAGCCCTGCCCGAGCCGCCCGTTATTCACGTGAGACATCAACGTCTCATATGATCTACACTCGACTCATGGCCACCGACCGTGACTCCGTCCTCGAAGCCGCCGTCGGCGTGCTCTCCCGCCGTCCCACCGCCCACCTGGACGAGATCGCCCGGGCGGCGGGGATCAGCCGGGCCACCCTGCACCGGATATTTCCCGGCCGGGACGTACTGATCCGCGAGGTCGGCGCGCTCGGCCTGCGCAAGTTCGCCACCGCCCTGGACACCGCCGCGATCGACGACGGCGACGCCGAGGCCGCGCTGCGCCGCCTGGTCGACGCGGTCGTCCCGGACGCGGCGCTCTGCGCCTTCCTGGCCGGCGAGAACCAGCTCTTCGACGACCCGGAGATCAACGAACTCTGGGAGGTCCAGGACGAACGGGTCCGCGCCCTCTTCCTCCGTGGCCAGCAGCAGGGCGTGTTCCGGATCGAACTCTCGGCCGGCTGGCTCAGCGAAGCCTTCTTCGACCTGGTGGCCGGCGTCGGCTGGGCCGTCCAGGACGGCCGCCTCGCCCCCCGTGACAGTGCCTACTCGCTCGCCGAGCTCTTCCTCGGCGGCGCCCTCAGGAGCCCCGACCGATCATGACCACCCTCGACCGATCCGCCTTCCGGCAGCGCTGGGTCGGCCTCGCCGTCCTGGTGCTGGCGGTGACCCTGGTCGCGCTCGACGCGACCGTCCTCTCCCTCGCCCTGCCTTCGATCAGCGAGACCCTCCACCCCAGCGGCACCCAGTTGCTCTGGATCGGCGACAGCTACTCCTTCGTCCTGGCCGGCCTGCTGGTCAGCATGGGTGCGCTCAGCGACCGGATCGGCCGCAAGAAGCTGCTGCTGCTCGGCTCCAGCGCCTTCGGGGCCGCCTCGCTGCTGGCCGCGTACGCGCCGAGCGCCGGCTGGCTGATCCTCGCCCGGGCACTGCTCGGCGTCGCGGGCGCCACCATCATGCCGTCCACCCTCTCGCTGATCCGCAGCCTCTTCCCGGACGCCCGGGAGCGGGCCACCGCGATCGGCATCTGGGGCGCGGGCGCCACCGCCGGTGCCGCGCTCGGCCCGGTGGTCGGCGGCGTGCTGCTGGAGCACTTCTGGTGGGGTTCGGTCTTCCTGCTCAACCTGCCGGTCCTGGCCCTGCTCCTGGTGCTCGGCGCCTGGCTGCTGCCGGAGTCCAGGGACCCGAACCCGGGCCACTGGGACGTGTTCAGCGTCCTGCTCTCGATGAGCGGTGTGATCGGTGTGGTCTACGCCGTCAAGGAAGCCGCCGCCGGCGGCCTCGGCCACTGGCCGGTGCCCGTCACCTTCGCGCTCGGCGCCACCGCGCTGACCGTCTTCGTCCGGCGCCAACTGCGGCTGCCCACCCCGCTGCTGGACGTCCGGCTGTTCACCGACCCGCGCTTCACCGCTGCGGTGCTCGGCTCGCTCGCCTCGCTGATCGGTCTGTCCGGCGTGATCTTCTTCATGTCGCAGTACCTCCAACTGGTACGGGGCTACTCCCCGTTGACCGCCGGACTGGCCGAACTCCCTGCCTTCGTCGGCGCGGTGGTCGGTGGCCTGCTGACCGCCCGGCTGGCCCGACGCACCGGCGCCCGGGTCACCCTGGTCGGCGGCCTGCTGGTGATGGGCCTGGGCATCGCCGTCCTGGGCTGGGTCCGGCAGGACAGCAGCTACCTGGTGCTCGGCAGCTCCTTCCTGGCCGTCGGCACCGCCGAGGGCATCGTCTACACCCTCTCCGCCGACCTGGTCCTCACCGCCGCCCCCGCCGACAAGTCCGGCGCCGCCTCGGCCGTCTCGGAGACCGCCTACGAGCTCGGCACCGCCCTCGGCATCGCCCTGGTCGGCTCGGTGGTCACCGCCATCTACGCCGCCACCCTGGTCACCCCGGCCGGCACCGACCCCGCCGTGACCGCCCAGGCCAAGGAGTCCCTCGGCAACGCGGTCGAGGCGGCGGGCGCCCTCCCCGGCCCCCTCGGCGACCAGTTCCTCACCGCCGGCCGCACGGCCTTCGTCCACGGCATGAACATCGCCGCCTTCATCGCCGCCGCCCTGCTCCTCTGCTCCGCCGCCTTCTCCTGGCACCTACTCCGGCGCCGCACCGCTGACGACACGTCAGCCACGCGGCCGTCCGAACTGGTGCACTGACCACCCGCTGCTCAACCGTCAGCTCACCGGTAGCGGTAGTCGAGCTCCATCTCCGCCCAGACCACCTTGCCGTCCTTGGTCTGCCGGGTGCCCCAGCGGTGGGCGAGTTCGCTCACCAGGTGCATGCCTCGGCCACCCTCGTCCTCCTCGGCGGAGGCGCGCAGGCGGGGGGCCTGGGTGCCGGAGTCGGCCACCTCGACGGTGAGGGTGCGGTCGCGGAAGAGGCGGAGGCGGCGCGGCGCGTCGGCGTGCAGCAGAGCGTTCGTGACCAGTTCGCTGACCAGGAGCTCGGCGAACTCGGAGAGGGCGGTGAGGCCCCACTCGTCGAGCGTCCTGCGGGTGAAGCGGCGGGCCCGGCTGGGGGCCGGGCCCTCGCCGTCGAGTTCGAGGGTGGCGATCCGGTCGGCGGGGATCGGCAGCGCACGGGCCATGATCATCGCGATGTCGTCCTCGGTACCGTCCCGGACCAGCGCCGCGAGCGCCGCGTCGCAGCTCTCCTCGAGCGTCCGGCCGTGCCCGGCCAGGGTCTGGGCCAGCAGGCCGATGCCGTGGTCGATGTCCTCGCCCCTGCGCTCCACCAGGCCGTCGGTGTAGAGGGCCAGCAGGCTGCCCTCGCGCAGGGTGAACTCGGTGCTCTCGAAGGTCACCCCGCCCACCCCGAGCGGTACGCCCGGCGGCAGCGCGAGCGCCTGTGAAGTCCCGTCCGGGGCGACCCGGACCGGCGGCAGGTGGCCGGCCGAGGCGATCGTGCAGGTGCCGTCCACCGGGTCGTAGACCGCGCAGATGCAGGTGGCGAACTGGCCCTCGCCGATGCCCATCGCGGTCTCGTCCAGCCGGGTCAGCACCTGGTCCGGCGGCATGTCGAGGGTGGCCAGCGTCCTTGCCACGGTACGGAGTTGGCCCATCGTCGCGGCCGCCCGGATGCCGTGGCCCATCACGTCGCCGACCACCAGTGCGACCCGTCCGCAGGAGAGCGGCACCACGTCGAACCAGTCCCCGCCGACCTCGCTCACCACACTGCTCGGCAGGTACCGGTACGCGATCTCCAGGCCGATGGTGCGGTGGATCTCCTGCGGCAGCAGGCTCCGCTGGAGGGTGAGCGCGGTCTCCCGCTCGCGCCGGTAGAGCCGGGCGTTGTCGAGCGCGATCGCGGTCCTGGCGACCAGCTCCTCGGCCAGCGCCACGTCGGCCGCGGTGAACGGCTCCGGGTTGCGCATCCGGACGAACTCCGAGCCGCCCAGCACCATGCCACGGGCCAGGATCGGCACCATCAGGTAGGAGTGGATACCGGCCCGGACCCCGGGCCCGACCCGGGACTGCTCGTTCACCAACGCCGCCAGCACCTGCTCGTCCACGTGCGGCCGCAGCAGCGGACGCCCGCTGCGCAGGCACTCGGTATAGACCCGCTTGGAGTCGTACTCCGAGGTGGCGCCGACCGCGTCCGCCGCGATGGTCATGCCCGACTCGTACGCCTCGCCGACCGCCACCGCGCGCAGCATGACGCCTCGGTCCGGCTGCAGATATGACGGTTCCTCACCCCGCAGCACGGGCTCCAGCAGGTCCACCGTGGCGAAGTCGGCGAATCGCGGGATCACCGCCTCGACCAGCTCCTCGGCGGTGCGCTGGAGGTCGAGCGTGGTGCCGATCCTGGCGGTGGCCTCGGCCAGGAGGGCCAGCCGCTCCTGGGCCCGGGAGGCCCGGGCCTCGGCCTGGAACCGCTCGGTCACGTCGATGATCGAGGAGCTCACCCCGAGCACCCGGCCGGTGGAGTCCTCCAGCCGGAAGTAGGAGGCGGACCAGGCCCGCTCCCGGCGCGGGTCCCCGGGGGTGCGGCCGTGCGAGCGGGCGTCCACCACGGGCTGCCCGGTGGCCAGCACCTGACGCATCACCGCCTCGATCTCGGCGCTGTTGATACCCGGCAGGATCTCGCTGATCCGCTGTCCGAGGTGCTCGGCCACGGTCAGGCCGTTGATTCGGGCCAGCGCGTCGTTCAGCCGTACGTAGCGCAGCTCGGTGTCGTAGACGGCCATGCCGATCGGCGACTGGGTGAAGATCCCGTCCAGCACCGCGAGGTCGCCCTCGACCTGGCGCAGCGAGCCGACGTCGGTGGCAGTGGCCAGCAGCAGCAGTTCGCCCCCGGGGCCGACGATGGGGTACGTGTGGAACTCCAGTTCCACCATCCGGCCGCTCCGGTGCCGGATCGGGAACACCCCGGACCAGCCCTTGCCCGCCATGATGTGCTCGAACAGCTCGAAGGCCCGCTGCCGATCCGTCTCTGGGAGCAGCAGCCGGGCGGCGTACCGGCCGACCGCCTCGCCCGCCGGGTAGCCGGTGAGCGCCTCGGCGTCCTCGCTCCAGTGCAGGATCCGGCCGTCGCCCTCGACCAGGGCGGTCGCCAGCGGGACCAGCCGGTGCCCCTCCAGGCGCTCGCCCAGTGGCGGATGCCCCTCCGGACGCGACGGAGCGGCACCCGCCGCCGGGCCGGTGCCGTCCGCTGCGTTGCGCTCGCTGCCATGCATGATCAGGGGATCACCTGTCAGATACCTTCCCCGGTGTGGCCGGGGCGAATCGGCTTCCACCAGACTGCACGGCGGTGGAGAGGGCGGCTACTGCTGGTCCGTCAGGTGGGGTACACCCGCAGGAGGGCTGAGCTTTTCAGGTGATCAGCACGGCGTCCAGGGTTCTGGCCCACTGACGTACCACTCCGGCCCGGCGCGGGCCGTCGTCGGTGAGCAGATTGGCCAGTCCCAGACCCCGTGCGAGGTCCAGTGTGGCCTGAACCGTCTCCCGGGCGCCGGGGTGCGACTCGTCGGCGCCCAGGAACTCGACCGCCGCCCGGTGCGCCTCGCGGCCGAGGTGATTCTCCAGCGCGACGATCCGTTCCCGCAGGGCCTGTTCGGTGGCCGCGGCCACCCACAGGTGCAGCGCGGCCCGGAACAGCGGCCCGGTGTAGAGCCGGACGATCAGCTCCACCACCGCCTCCGTCCGCGACTCGCCCGGCGGCGGCAGCCGCTCGGTGTCCGCCCGGACGGCGGCCAGCCGCTCGTCGGTGACGTACTCGACGGCGGCGGTGAAGAGGTCCTCCCGGGTCGGGAAGTGGTGCTGGGCCGCGCCCCGGGTGACCCCGGCCCGCTCGGCCACCACTGCGACCGTGCTGCCGTTCCAGCCCAGCTCGGCCAGGCACTCCACGGCGGCCTCCAGCAGCCGGCGCCGGGTGGCCCGGCTGCGATCCTGCTGCGGGGTACGAGCGGCTTGGGTGGTCATCCCGGCCCTCCTCCGTTGCCTGCGGTCGGTGCTGCCCCCGTACCACTGCCGTTGCGGTCCCGCCGATCCTGTCAGACCGGCGGGACCGCCTGCCGCTCAGGTCCGGTCGCGCAGCTGACGGCGGAGGATCTTCCCGGCTGCCGACTTGGGCACCTGGTCGATGAACTCGACCGCCCTGACCTTCTTGTACGGCGCCACCTGCCCTGCCACGAAGTCGCCGACCTGTTGCTCCGTCAGCCGGCTGCCGGGGGTGCGGACCACGAACGCCTTCGGCCGTTCCTCACCGTCCGCGCCGGTGACGCCGATCACGGCGGCGTCGGCCACCTCGGGGTGGGTGAGCAGCAGCGCCTCCAGCTCGGCGGGCGCGACCTGGTAACCCTTGTACTTGATCAGCTCCTTCACCCGGTCCACCACGAACAGGTAGCCCTGCTCGTCCACCACACCGACGTCCCCGCTGTGCAGCCAGCCGTCCGCGTCGATCATCGCGTCGGTCTCGCTCTTCCGGCCGAAGTACCCCTGCATCACCTGCGGGCCGCGGAAGAGGAGTTCACCGCGCTCGCCGACGCCGAGGTCGGTGCCCGACCCGTCCAGCGCGGTGACCCGGAGCTCGGTGGAGGCGACCAGCCGGCCGACCGTCCCGGCGGGCGGGTTCGGGTCGTTCAGCGGCACCACGTGGGTGACCGGTGAGAGCTCGGTCATCCCGTACCCCTGGTGGATCCGTTCCAGGCCGAGCCTGCGGGCGGCGGCCGCGGCCAGGTCGGCGTCCAGCGGGGCGGCGGCGCTCAGCACGTAGCGGACCGAGGACAGGTCGAACCGGTCGACCAGCGGGTGCTTGGCCAGCGCCAGCACGATCGGCGGGGCGACGAACACGCCCTCGATCCGCTGGTCCTGGATGGTGCGCAGGAACTGCTCCAGGTCGAAGCGCGGCAGCACCACCACGGTGGAGCCGGAGCGGAGCGGGTGGTTGAGCAGCGAGGTGAGCCCGTAGATGTGGAAGAACGGCAGGACGGCCAAGATGCGTTCGCCCGGGCAGGTGACGTGCACCGCGTCGGTCTGCAGCAGGTTGCTGCTGATGTTGCGGTGGCTGAGCATCACGCCCTTGGGCAGGCCGGTGGTGCCGCTGGAGTACGGCAGGACGGCGATGTCGGTGGCCGGGTCGATCGCCGGGGTGGGCTCGGGGCCGGTGCAGGCCAGCAGGTCGGCCAGCGAGCGGTGGCCCTCGGCCCGGTCGCAGACGAATATCTCCTCGATCGGGCTGCCCTCGGCCGCCAGTGCGGCGGCGGCCTCGGTGGCGACCGGGAGGAAGAGCGCGATGGTGATGATCCAGCGGGCGCCGCTGTCGCGGAGCTGCCCGGCCAGTTCGGCCGCCGTGCTGAGCGAACTCACCGTGGTGACGGTGGCGCCCGCCCGGGTGGCCCCGTAGAAGGCGATCGGGTACGCGACCGTGTTCGGGCTGAACAGCGCGATCCGGTCGCCCTTGCGCACCCCGGCCTCGGCCAGACCCGCCGCACACCGGCGGCTGGCACCGTCCAGCTCGGCGTAACTGACGGACTGTCCGGTGAGTCCGTCGATCAGGGCCGGTACGTCCGCGTGCGCGGCGAAGCCGCCGAGCACCGCGTCGTGGATCGGCAGGTCGAGCGGATCGATGTCGGGGTATTCGCTACGGAACGCCATAAAGGTGCCTCCTGAGCGGGCGTCGGATGGAGCGGACGCCCCCAGCCTGGCGGCTGACGGCTGGGGGCGACAGAGCGCCGCAACGGATTTGTGCTGTCCTATGATCGCCCGATGACACTCGACGCGGCCCTGGCCGAGCTCATCGCCCGGAGCGACTCCGACGCCGCCATGGCGGGGGTCGTCCGCAGCCTGCTGGCCGAGGGCGCGTTCGTGCCCGTCCATCCGGACGGCTCGCTCTACTACCTGACCCACACCGACGGCACCACGGCCCTGCAGATCTGCGCCACCGCGGCGGCGGTGCAGCACGTGGACGAGGCCTCGGACACCTTCTACGCCGACGCCCTGCGGCTGCTGGAGGTCGTGCGCGAGATCGGGGCCAGGCGGCTGATCGCCACCGCTTCGGACGGATGGCGGGTGGTCGTCCCGGCCTCCCTCCTGGTCCGGGCGGTCTCCGAGCAGGGTATTCCCGGCACGGGGCAGATGCTCAAGCTGACCTGGTCCACCCACCCGCTGGCCGTGGCCCTGCGGAACTCGGTCTTCCGTCGGCTGCGGGAGTTCCCCGAGGTCCACTGCGTCTGGGTCTCCCAGGCCCGCTGGCTCGACACCGGCCTCGAACAGCTCATGCTGCACATGGCCGTCAGCGACGAACTCCCCTCGGCCGCCGCCCAACGGCTGATGAACGTCCTGCTCTCCGAGGAGATCACCCTCGGCGAGGGCGACCCCTCCTTCACCATGCTCGCGCTCCACCGGGAGACCCACGCGGACGCCATCGCCGACCTGGACCGGATGGCGCTCGACACCGTCCGGATCGACCACTCCACCGGGCGGATCGAGCTGATCTCCCGTGAGTACGACGACCCGGCGGCGGCAGAGGCCGCCCGCCGGGCCCTCGCCGAGCAGGAGCAGGGCGACCAGCGGCAGACCGGCCCCGAGCAGGGACCGGGGGCAGACCGCCCGCGCCGCTGGTGGAAGCGCTCCTGACGGATCGTCAGTACGAACGGGGCAGCCCCAGGGTGTGCTGGGCCACGTAGTTGAGGATCATCTCCCGGCTGACCGGGGCGATCCGGCTGACCCGGGTCGCGGTGAGCAGCGCGGCCAGCCCGTACTCCTGGGTGAGGCCGTTGCCGCCCAGCGTGTGCACGGCCTGGTCGACGGTGTGGCAGGCGGCTTCGGCGGCCGCGTACTTGGCCATGTTCGCGGCCTCGCCCGCCGCCACGTAGTACTCCTGGTCGTACAGCTGGGCGGCCTTGAGCATCATCAGCCGGGCCAGTTCGATCTCGATCGCGCACTGGGCCAGCGGGTGGGCGATGGCCTGGTGGGCGCCGATCGGGGTGTCCCAGACGGTACGGGCCCTGGCGTAGTCGGTGGCGGTGGCGAGCGCCTGGCGGGCCAGGCCGAGGGCGAAGGCGGCGGTCATCACCCGCTCCGGGTTCAGTCCGGCGAACAGCTGCTCCAGACCGGCGTCCTCCGCCCCGACCAGCGCCTCGGCGGGCAGCCGCACCTCGTCCAGGAAGACCTGGAACTGCTTCTCGGCGGTGAGCAGTTCCATCGGGATCGCGCGGTACTCGAAGCCCGGCGTCTCGCGCGGCACGACGAACAGCGCGGGCTTCAGGCGGCCGGTCCTGGCGTCCTCGGTACGGGCCACGAAGAGCACCGCGTCGGCGTGGTCGATGCCCGAGATGAACACCTTGCGGCCGGTCAGCAGCCAGCCGTCGCCGTCCCTGCGGGCGGTGGTGGTCAGCCGGTGCGAGTTGGAGCCCGCGTCCGGCTCGGTGATGCCGAAGGCCATCCGGCGGCTGCCGTCGGCGAGTCCGGGCAGCCAGGCCAGCTTCTGCTGCTCGGTGCCGTAGCGGGCGATCACCGTGCCGCAGATCGCCGGTGAGACGATCATCATCAGCAGCGGGCATCCGGCGGCGCCGAACTCCTCCAGCACGATGGCGAGTTCGGTAATCCCGGCGCCACCGCCGCCGTACTCGACCGGCAAGCTGACACCGAGGTAGCCCGCCTTCCCGGCCTCGGCCCAGAGCTCGTCGACGGGCTCCCCCGCGCGGGCCTTACGACGGAAGTACTCGGGACCGTAGCGGCGGGCCAGGTCACCGACGGCTCGGCGCAGGGCCTGGTGCTCCTCGGGTTCGGCCGGGTTGAGCAGCGGTGCGGACATGGCGAAGGTCCCTTCCGTGCGGTGGGTGGGTTCCGTGAACCGGTCTCAGTCGTGCGGCCGGACGACGGCCAGCAGGGTGCCGGGCTCGACCTGTTGGCCGGTGGCGACCCGCAGTTCGGTGAGCACTCCGTCAGTGGGTGCGCTGACCCGGTGCTCCATCTTCATCGCCTCCAGCCAGAGCAGCGGCTGCCCGGCGGTGACGTGGTCACCGGGTGCGGCGGCCGTCCTGGTGACGGTGCCCGGCATCGGGGCGAGCAGGGCACCCGGGGTGGGTTCGGCCTGCGGTTCGGGCAGGCGCGGTAGTGCGGTCAGGGTGACGGCGGCGGCGGGTCCGTCCAGGTGCAGGGTGCTGCCGTACCGGGCGATCCGGTAGGTGTGTGTCCGGCCTTCGGCCCGCAGCGTGACCAAGTCCCTCCGGGTTTCGACCAGTTCGACGCCCGGATGGCCCTGGAGTCCGTCCCGGGTGAGCCGGTGGCGGACCTCGTGCTCGGTGCCGTCGGCCGCTCGGTAGCGCCTGATCTCCGGCTGCGAGGGCAGGTTCCGCCAGCCCTGGGGGAACGGCGAGCCACCCGCCTCGGAGAGCGCCGCCGCGAGCATGGGCAGGGCGAGGCTCTCACCCTTGTCCCCGAGGTCGTGCTCGGCCAGGAAGCCGGTGTGCAACTCCCCTGCCAGAAAAGCCGGGTGGCGCAGCGCGGCGACCAGCAGCGCCCGGTTGCTGCCCGGGCCGTGGATCCGGGCCCGGCTCAGCGCGGTAGCCAGCAGCCGGGCGGCGGCGGCCCTGCTGGGCGCCCAGGCGATCAGCTTGGCGAGCATCGGGTCGTAGTGCGGCCCGATCTCGGCACCGTCGGTCACCCCGGAGTCCAGCCGTAGCCCGGTGTCCCGAACTCCCGTACCGAACTCGACCGAGACGCCCGGCACTTCGAGCAGATGCAGCGTTCCGGTCCGGGGCTGCCAGTCCTGCTCCGGGTCCTCGGCGTACAGCCGGGCCTCGATCGCGTGGCCCCGGACCGGTGGGGGTTCGGCGGGCAGGGCCTCGCCCTCCGCGATCCGGATCTGGAGGTCGACCAGGTCGAGGCCGGTGACGCACTCGGTCACCGGGTGCTCGACCTGGAGCCGGGTGTTCATCTCCAGGAACCAGCACCGGCCCTCGGGGGTGACCAGGAACTCGGCCGTCCCGGCCCCCCGGTAGCCGATCGCCCGGGCGGCGGCGGTCGCGGCCCGGTGCAGCTCCGTCCGCAGGGCTTCGGACAGGCCGGGCGCCGGGGCCTCCTCGATCACCTTCTGGTGCCGTCGCTGGAGCGAGCAGTCCCGGTCGCCGACCACCCAGACCGTGCCGTGGGCATCCGCGAGCAGCTGCACCTCGACGTGCCGGCCGTTCGGCAGATAGGGCTCGCAGAACACCTCGTCGTCCCCGAAGGCGCCCGCCGCCTCCGCCCGCGCGGCCGCCAAAGCGCCTGGCAGCTCGGCGAGTTCGCGGACAATCCGCATCCCCCGGCCGCCACCGCCGGCCGCCGCTTTGACCAGCAGCGGCAGGTCGGCTGCGGTCGGCTCGGCCGGCACCGAGAGCACGGGCACCCCGGCCGCCGCCATCAGGCGCTTGGCCCCGGTCTTGGACCCCATCGCGGCGATCGCCTCGACCGGCGGCCCGATCCAGGTCAGCCCGGCGGCCTGCACCGCCGAGGCGAACTCGGCGTTCTCGGACAGGAATCCGTAGCCCGGGTGGACGGCGTCCGCCCCGGTGCTGAGCGCTGCGGCAACCAGCAGGTCGGCCCGCAGATAGGTCCCGGCGGGCGCGGATCCCGGCAGCCGGACGGCGGTGTCGGCCTCCCGGACGTGCGGCGCGTCGGCGTCGGGGTCGGAGTGCACGGCCACCGTGCCGATGCCCAGGTCCCGGCAGGTCCGGAAGACCCGGCGGGCGATCTCGCCCCGGTTGGCGACCAGTACTGAGGTGATCATCGGTCAGGTCCCTTACATCCGGAAGACGCCGTAGCCGCGCGCGCCCTCGACCGGGGCGCTGTGGATCGCGGAGAGGCAGATACCGAGCACCGTGCGGGTGTCGCGGGGGTCGATGACCCCGTCGTCGTAGAGCCGGCCGGAGAGGAAGACCGGCAGCGACTCGGCCTCGATCTGCTGCTCGACCATGGCCCGGATCGTCGAGTCGGCCTCCTCGTCGTACGGCTGCCCCTTCGCCGCCGCCGACTGCCGGGCCACGATCGACAGCACCCCGGCCAGCTGCTGCGGGCCCATCACCGCCGACTTGGCGCTCGGCCAGGCGAAGAGGAAGCGCGGCTCGTACGCCCGCCCGCACATCCCGTAGTGCCCGGCCCCGTACGAGGCGCCGATCAGCACGGACAGGTGCGGGACCTTGCTGTTGGAGACCGCGTTGATCATCATCGCGCCGTGCTTGATGATTCCGCCCTGCTCGTACGTCTGGCCCACCATGTAGCCGGTCGTGTTGTGCAGGAAGAGCAGTGGCCGGTCGCGCTGGTTGGCGAGCTGGATGAACTGGGCCGCCTTCTGCGACTCCTCGCTGAACAGCACGCCCTGCGCGTTGGCCAGGATGCCCACCGGGTACCCGTGCAGCTCGGCCCAGCCGGTCACCAGGCTGGGGCCGTAACGCGGTTTGAACTCGTCGAAGTCCGAGCCGTCGACGATCCGGGCGATCACTTCGCGCGGGTCGAAAGGCACCTTGAGGTCGCCCGGCACCAGGCCGAGCAGGTCCTCGTCGGCGTACTTCGGCGGCGCGGCGGCCGGGTCGGGGCCGGGGCCCGCCTTCCGCCAGTGCAGGCGGTGCACGATCCGGCGGGTGATCCGCAGCGCGTCGTGCTCGTCCTCGGCCAGGTGGTCGGCCAGGCCGGAGATCCGGGCGTGCATCTCGGCGCCGCCCAGTGACTCGTCGTCGGCGTCCTCGCCGGTGGCCATCTTCACCAGCGGCGGCCCGCCCAGGAAGACCTTGGCCCGGTCACGCACCAGCACCGTGTGGTCCGACATCCCGGGCACGTACGCACCGCCGGCCGTGGAGTTGCCGAACACCACCGCCACCGTGGGCACGCCCGCCGCCGACAGCCGGGTGAGGTCACGGAACAGTGCCCCGCCCGGGATGAAGATCTCCTTCTGACTGGGCAGATCGGCCCCGCCGGACTCCACCAGGCTGATCAGCGGGAGGCGGTTGCCGAGCGCGATCTCGTTGGCCCGGAGGGCCTTGCGCAGCGTCCACGGGTTGCTGGCGCCGCCGCGTACGGTCGGGTCGTTGGCGGTGATCACGCACTCGGTGCCCTCGATCACGCCGATCCCGGTGACCAGCCCCGCGCCGACCGGGTAGTCGCTGCCGCAGGCCGCCAGCGGGGAGAGCTCCAGGAACGGCGACCCCGGATCGACCAGCAGCTCGATCCGCTCCCGGGCCGGCAGCTTGCCCCGGCTCCGGTGCCGTTCCAGGTTCTTGGGGCCTCCCCCGGTCAGCGCCTTGGCGTGCTCCGCGTCCAGCGCGGCCAGCTTCGCCAGCATCGCCTCCCGGTTGGCGCGGTACTCGGGCCCGGCCGGGTCGAGGTGGGTCGGCAGCGTGGTCACAGCAGTTCCTCCGGGAGGTCGGCGTGCCGGGAGCGGAGCCACTCGCCGAGCGCCTTCGCCTGCGGGTCGAAGCGGTGCTGGGCGGCGACGCCCTCGCCGAGCAGCCCGGTGATCACGAAGTTCACCGCGCGCAGCTCCGGGAGCAGCTGCCGGTCGATCGGCAACCCTTCGGTCTCCGGGAGGAGTTCGCGCAGCATCCCGGTCGTCAGGCGGTGTGCCAGCCAGCACCAGCCGGCCTCGGTGCGAGCCCAGACGCCGAGGTTGGCATCACCGCCCTTGTCGCCGCTGCGGGCCCCGAAGACCTGCCCGAGCGGCACCCTGCGGGTCGGCCCGGCGGGCGGCAGCGGTGGCAGCGGTGGGTCCTCGACCCGCTCCAGCGGCCTGGTGAGCGGCGCGGGCGGTATCGCGCGGCGGGTGCCGTCCGGGAGCAGCGCCCGATGCGGGACGCTCGCCGCGTCCACGTACGCGGTCTCGAAGACGCCGTACGGGGCGGCCGGTCCGGGTGGGGCGGTGAGGTGGAAGCCGGGGTAGCCGGCCAGACCGAGTTCGACCACGGCCGTGGTGAACGCCCGGCCCACCGCCTGCTGATCGCGGTCCTTGACGGCGAGGCGGAGCAGCGCGGAGGCGGTCTCCTCGGTGGCCGCGTCCGGCTGGTCGGTCCGGGCCAGCGTCCAGCGGACCTCTGACGCCTTGACCTTGCCATTCAGTTGACGCCTGATCAGCTCCGCCTTGCGCTCGATGTCCAGCCCCGTGAGTACGAACACCACCTCGTTGCGCCAGCCACCGAGCCGGTTCAGCCCGACCTTGAGCGTCGGCGGCGGCGCCTCCCCGCGCACCCCGCTGATCCGCACCCGGTCCGGGCCGTCCCCGGACAGCCGGACGCTGTCGAGCCGGGCCGTCACGTCAGGACCGGCGTAGCGAGCGCCCGAAGTCTCGTACAGCAGCTGGGCGGTGACCGTTCCGACCGTGACGGAACCGCCGGTGCCCGGGTGCTTGGTGATCACGCTGGAACCGTCGGCGTGCACCTCGGCGAGCGGGAATCCCGGGTGCGTCACGTCGTGCTCGCGGAAGAACGCGTAGTTGCCGCCGGTCGCCTGCGCCCCGCACTCCAGCACATGACCCGCCACCACCGCCCCGGCCAGCGCGTCGAAGTCGGTCGCACCCCAGCCGAAGTGTGCGGCGGCCGCCCCCGAGACCAACGCCGCATCCGTGACCCGCCCGGTCACCACCAGGTCGGCCCCGGCCCGCAGGCACTCGGCGATGCCCTGGCCCCCGAGGTACGCGTTGGCCGCCAACAGACCGCCCGGCAGCTCCGGCCGCCCGAGCAGATCGTCCCCGTCCACCACGCCCAGCCGCACCGGCACCCCCTGGCCGGCCGCCAACTCCCCGATCGCCTCGGCGAGTCGGCCCGGATTCAGCCCGCCCGCGTTGACCACCATCCGCACCCCACGGTCCATCGCCAGCCCGAGGCACTCCTCCAACTGCCGCAGAAACGTCCGGGCGTACCCGAGTCCCGGGTCCTTCAGCCGGTCCCTGGCCAGGATCAACATGGTCAGCTCGGCCAGGTAGTCCCCGGTGAGCACGTCCAGCGGCCCACCCGTCAGCATCTCCCGCATCGCCTCGAAGCGGTCCCCGTAGAACCCCGACGCATTCCCGATCCGCAGCACCCTGGCCTCCCCAGCCGGCTCCGCTCCGCCCACGGGCAGCAGCGTGACAGGCCCTCAGAAACAAATCAAGCATGCATGCTTGTTCTTGGACAGCGACGGTGGAGCGGAGTGACGGCTTCCGAGGAGGGCAAACGACGAAGGCAAGGAGAAAATCCTCTCCTTGCCACTCCCAACATATAGCGCACCCGGGGGCTTGCCACAAGGCCCGGATCATGACGCAGAATCGTCCACCGTTGCCCCCGACCTGCGAAAGGACACGATGACGTCGGATCAGTCAGGACGCGCCCGGCCGGAGGTTCGACGGAGTGGGCGGCGCCGGTGATTCGATCGGCTACAGCAGTGCAACGGAACGCGCCTGTCTCGGAGGTATCGCAGTGAGTGAGCAGTACGTGGTGGAACTTCAGGACGTCGACGCAACGCAGGTCGCGCTCGTCGGCGGCAAGTCGGCGCACCTGGGCGAGCTGTCGCGGATCAACGGCACCCGCGTGCCGGACGGCTTCTGCGTGACGACGGACGCCTTCCGGCGGATCGTGGCGGAGGCGCCGGCGATCGACGAGCAGCTCGACCGGCTGGCGCACCTGGACCCCGACGACCGCGAGGCGGTCCGCTCGCTCAGCGCGCGGATCCGCCGGACCGTCGAGGAGACCGCCCTCCCGGACGCGCTCGCGGCGGCGGTCACCGGTGCACTCGGCCGGCTCGGCGAGCAGGCCGCCTACGCCGTCCGGTCCAGCGCGACGGCGGAGGACCTGCCGACGGCTTCCTTCGCCGGACAGCAGGACACGTACCTGAACGTGGTGGGAGCGGCGGAGATCCTCCGGCACGTCAGCCGGTGCTGGGCCTCGCTGTTCACCGAGCGGGCCGTGACCTACCGTCAGCGCAACGGGATCGATCACCGTACGGTCCGGATGGCCGTGGTCGTGCAGCAGATGGTCCTCCCGGAGGCGTCCGGCATCCTGTTCACGGCCGACCCGGTCACCGGCCACCGGAAGGTCGCCACCGTGGACGCGGGCTTCGGCCTCGGCGAGGCCCTGGTCTCCGGCCTGGTGAACCCGGACGTCTTCAAGGTGCGGGGCGGTGAGGTCGTCGGCAGGACGATCTCCGCCAAGCAGCGTGCCGTCCACGCCCTGCCGGGCGGCGGTACGGAGGAGGTGACCGTCGATCCGGAGCTCCAAGGGCAGCCGGCGCTGACGGACGCTCAGGTCCTGCGCCTCGTGGACCTCGGGCGACGGATCGAAGCGCACTTCGGCCGCCCGCAGGACATCGAATGGTGCCTGGCCGACGACGAGTTCCGAATCGTGCAGAGCCGGCCGATCACGACGCTCTTTCCCGTCCCGGAGGCCGACGACCAGGAAGACCACGTCTACGTCTCCGTCGGCCACGGGCAGATGATGACCGACCCCATGCGGCCGCTGGGGCTCTCGATGTGGCAGCTGACGGCCATGGTGCCGATGTACGAGGCGGCCGGGCGGCTGTTCGTCGACGTCACCCCGCGCCTGGCCGCGCCCGCGAGCCGCTCCACGCTCCTGGACGTCCTGGGGAGGGGCGATCCGCTGGTCAGGGATGCGCTGGAGACAGTCCTCGAACGCGGGGACTTCCTTCCGGCGCTCCCGGACGCGGGCCCCGGCGAGCCGCCGACCACCGCCCCGGCCGAGGTCGATCCGGCCCAGGTCGATCCCGCCGTCGTCGCCGAGCTGATCGAACGCACCCGGGTGTCCGTCGCCGCGCTGGAGCGCGATCTCCGGGCGAAGTCCGGGCCGGCCCTGTTCGACGCGCTGCTGGAGGCGTTCGAGGAGCACAAGCGCGTCATCGGCGATCCGCTGAACATCCAGGCGATCATGGCGTCGATGGAGGCCACCTGGTGGCTCAACGACAAGCTGCAGGAGTGGCTCGGCGAGAAGAACGCGGCGGACACGCTCACCCTGTCCGCCCCCGACAACATCACGTCGGAGATGGGGCTGGCCCTGCTCGATGTCGCGGACGTGATCCGCCCGCACGCGGAGGTGGTGGCGTTCCTCGAAGGCGTCGAGGACGACGGCTACCTGGACGAGCTGCCCAAGCTCGCGGGCGGGACCGAGGCGCGCGACGCCGTCGAGGCGTACCTCGACCGGTACGGCATGCGCTGCGTCGGCGAGATCGACATCACCCGGCCGCGGTGGCGCGAGCACCCCAGCGCGCTGGTGCCCGCGATCCTCGACAACGTCAGGAACTTCGAACCGGGCGCCGCCGCACGGCGGTTCGAGCAGGGGCGGCAGAAGGCGGAGCAGAAGGCGCAGGATGTCCTGTCCCGCCTGCGGTCCTTGCCGGACGGCGACCGGAAGGCCGACCGGACCAAGCGGATGATCGATCAGGTCCGCGCCTTCGTCGGGTACCGGGAGTACCCGAAGTACGGCATCGTGAGCCGCTACTTCCTCTACAAGCAGGCGCTGATGGCGGAGGCCGAACGTCTGGTGCGGGCCCGAGTGCTGCCCGAGGTGGAGGACGCCTTCTATCTCACGTTCCAGGAACTCCACGACGCCGTGCGTTCGAACCGGGCGGACGGCCGGCTCATCCGCGAGCGCAAGGACGCCTTCCGCTCGTACCACGCGCTGACCCCGCCCCGGGTCCTCACCTCGGACGGCGAGGCCCTCACCGGGGCCTACCGGCGCGACGACGTGCCGCCCGGCGCCCTGATCGGCCTGCCGGTCTCCGCCGGGACGGTCGAGGGCAGGGCCCGTGTCATCCTCGACATGGCGGAGGCCGACCTCCAGCCGGGCGACATCCTGGTCACCGCGTTCACGGACCCCAGCTGGTCACCGCTGTTCGTCGGGATCGCGGGCCTGGTCACCGAGGTGGGCGGCCTGATGACCCACGGCGCCGTGATCGCCCGCGAGTACGGCCTGCCGACCGTCGTGGGCGTGGACCGGGCCACCCGGCTGATCCGGGACGGTCAGCGCATCCGCATCCACGGCACCGACGGGTACGTCGAGATCCTGTCCTGACGGGCCGCCGGGGACGGACGGTCGAGGAGATGGCACCGCCCTTCCGGCGTCCGGGTTCTCCAGTGACGAGCCGTGCTGGAACCCGGACGCCGGGGCAGCGCCGGTAGAAGGATCAACCAGCCTGCGCAGTAAGCTCCTTGACGATCCGTTCGCACAGCTCGTGGGTGTGCAGCGCGTCCCGGGCTGACAGCACCTTGCCGGCCCGGACGGCGTCCAGGAAGCCGGTCACGGCCTGCTCGATCCCGCGCTGCCTGGCCACCGAGACCCAGTCGCCGCGGCGCCGTACGGTGGGCTGGCCGCGGTGGTCGATCACCTCGGCGAGGTTGTGCACGGCCCGCTTGGAGTCGCCGCCGGAGACCTCGAGGATCTCCTCGGTGGAGCCGGAGAGGCGGTTCATGATGCCCAGGGCGGTGAAGCCGTCGCCCGCCAGGGTCAGCACCAGGTGCTCGACCAGGCCGTGCTGGACCCGGGACCGGACGTCGACGTGTTCGATCTCGCCGGGGGCCAGGAAGAGCAGGGTGTCCACCACGTGGATGAAGTCGTCGTAGACCAGCGTCCGGGCGGCCTCCGGCAGGCCCTCGCGGTTCTTCTGGAGCACGATCAGGTCGCGCGGCCGCTCCTTGGCCATCACGTAGCCGGGGGCGTACCGGCGGTTGAAGCCGACCATCAGCGAGCGGTCCTGCTGCTCGGCGAGGTCCACCAGCCGCCGGGCGGCCCCAAGGTGGTAGTCGAGCGGCTTGTCGACGTACACGTCGACGCCCGCTTCCAGCAGCGCGGTGACGATCGGTACGTGCTGGTCGGTGGCGGCGTGCACGAAGGCCGCCCGCAGCCCGCTGTCGATCAGTTCGCCGAGGTCGGTGTAGCGCTGCGGGATCCGGTAGCCGTCGCCGATCCGGTCGAGCTTGGCCCGGTCCCGGGTCATCAGCCGCAGGTCCAGGCCCGGCAGGGCGGCCAGCACTGGCAGGTACGCCTTCTGTGCGATGTCGCCGAGACCGATCACCCCGACCGGGATCGGCTCGGTCGCGGAGTCCGGGACGTGCTCGCTCATCGGGTGTACTCCAACCGTTCGTCCAGCGGCGGCGCCACGCCGTCGTGGTGCCCGGCCACGCCCAGCAGCATATGCCAGGACGGGTGCTGATCAGTCAGAACGAGCCATCACCGGCACACTTGGCAGCGTGGCCGGCTGGTCACTCCACCGCCAGCGGCGCGGCCGCCGCACTCAGCGCCGCCAGCACCGGACGGATCAGCGGGTGCCGCTCCGCCCCCGTCCGGACCGCCGCGAACACCTTCCGGGTGGCCAGCGCGCTGTCCACCGAGCGGACCGCCACCGCCGCGAGGTCCGTCCCCCGCAGCGCCGATCGCGGCACCAGGGCCACCCCGGCACCGGCCGAGGCGAGCGCGACCACCGCGCGGAAGTCGTCCGAGGAGTGCACCAGCCGGGGCTGGAACCCGGCGTACTCGCAAGCCAGCAGCACCACGTCGTGGCACGGGTTGCCGGGGTAGGGGCCGATCCACGGTTCGGTGGCCAGCTCGGCCATCGCGATCGGGCCCGCGCCGGTGGCCAGCGGGTGGCCGAGCGGCAGCACCGCGTCGAACGGCTCGGCGTAGAGCGCCACCCGGGTCAGCCGCTGGTCGTCGGCCCGGGGCGCTCCCCGGTACTCCACCGCCACCGCCAGGTCCGCCCGGCCGTCCAGCACCATCGGGACGCTGGCGTCCCCCTCGGCGTCCAGCACCCGGAGCCGTACGCCGGGCGCGGTCCCGGCCAGCGCGCCGATCGCGGGGGCCACCACCAGCGCGATCCCGGTGGCGAACGCCGCCACCGTCACCTCACCGGCGGCGCCTTCGCGGTACGCGGCGAGGTCGGCCTCGGCCCGCTCCAGCTGGGCCAGCACCAGGTCGGCGTGGAGCAGCAGGATCTCGCCCGCCGCGGTCAGCCGCACTCCCCTGCCGTCCCGCGCGAGCAGTTCGTGGCCGGTCTCCTGCTCCAGTGCGGCGAGCTGCTGGGAGACGGCGGAGGGGGTCAGGTACAGCGCGGCGGCGGCGGCCGTCACCGTCCGGTGGTCGGCCACGGCCCGCAGGGTCCGCAACCGTCTCGCGTCGATCACTCCCCCATTCTGCCAGCGCGCGACTCCCGGTCGGAACCGCTCCCTTTCGGATCAGCCGTGGCCGAAACTCGCCGGTCCCCATCTTCCCCACGCCGTAACGGAGTTGTACCAGGACTTCACCGCCCGTTCCGTTGTCGGCCCCGGCTACTACGCTACGAGCGACGACACACAGTCAGCACACCGGATACAGCTTCCACACGAGGCCAAGGTTCTGTAGTGGTAACGGACTTCCGTGTGTATCGTCGCGTTCTGCGATCACGGGCCGACCACGAGCAGCTGGGGGGCAGCAGCAATGGCACTGGAGTTACCTTCGGAATTGGCGTTCGTACTGAAACTCCTCGGAGTGAACTGGCCCCAGGCGAACGAGGACGAGCTGACCAGACTCGCCGACCAGCTGGACAAGCTGGCATCGGCGATCGACTCCACCCAGATGGCGGCCGACAAGGCGCTCGCCCAGCTGGCCGAGGTCTACCACGGCGAGTCCGCGGACAAGCTGGCAGAGCTCTGGGGGACCATATCCAAGTACTCCGGCATGGTGGTGGACGTCCTGGGCGTCGCCTCCACCGGGATCAAGGCCGCCGCCTTGGTGATCCAGGTGTGCAAGGGCCAGGCGATCGTCCAACTGATCAACATCCAGGCCCAGCTGGCGGCCTCCTCGGCCACCTTCGGGCTGAGCACACCCGCCATCATCGCGGCCGGCAAGGTGGTCCTCACCGAGCTCCTGGACGAGGCGGTCTCCCGGCTCGGCCACGAGCTGGCCAAGCCGATCGCCGACCTGGCGGACGCCGCGGTCGCGAAGGTGCTCCCCAGCGGCTCGGGCAGCGGTGGCGCGGGCCAGGGTTTCGGCGTCGACGTGGCGGCGATGGCCCAGTGTGCGCTGGACATCCGCAAGCACTCCGACGACGTGGACAGCGCGGGCAGCTCGTTCCGCCGGGTGGTCGAGAGCCTGGACGTCGGCAAGCCCGGTGACGCGTTCGGCAAGCTGGCCATCGCGGTCGCCGAGGAGGTCGCCAAGACCGTCGGCACGGACGTGCTCACCCGGATCCTCAACTCGTTCCGCGGCACCGCCGACAAGATGGACACCGTGGTCCGCAACCTGTCCGAGAACGAGGACACCCACACCCAGCAGATGAACGGCGGCATGTCACTGCTGGGCACCACCTTCGGCAAGGGCCCGACCGGCCCCACCCTGTCCTCGGGTGGAGCCGGCGGTCTGTCCGGCGGCGGTCTGTCCGGCGGGAGCGGCGGTCAGCGCGATCCCGGTCTGGCGGCGTTCGACGCGCTACGCCCCAACCTGGGCGGCAAGCTCGGCGGCAAGCTCGGCGCGGGCGGACACGAAGGCTTCGACAGCGCGCTCCACGTCCTCGGTGGAGTGAGCGGCGGAAAGCTGAACCCGAATACGGGCCTGCCCGTGGGGAACCACGGGGAAGGAGAAGCCAATCACGTAAACGCCGCGGGCCAGCAGCAGTTCGGCCAGCCGACCAGCCTGGGCCGCGTCACCAACCATAACGGGAGCAATGGGGTGCGATCCCGGAAGGATGTCGAATCCGGCAGCGGTCATGCGGGCCCGGAACAGCGCGGTGTTGGCGGCCAGCCGGTCACGCAGGTCCCCGGAATGCTCAATCAGGTCCAGCACGGTCAGGGAGGCGGCGGCAATCACGGGGGCCAGGGAGTTGGAGAAAAGGTACGGTCGGCTGCGCTGGCGCAGCAGCGCAACAATCTCCGCTCGCGCCGCGACGTACCCGCCGGAGGCCCCACCGAGCGCCTTGCCGAGGGTGCCGGTGATGATGTCGACGCGGTCCATGACCCCGTGGAGTTCGGGGGTCCCGCGCCCGCCTTCACCGATGAAGCCGACGGCGTGTGAGTCGTCGACCATGACCATCGCGTCGTAGCGCTCGGCCAGGTCGCAGATCTCCCGGAGCGGCGCGATGTAGCCGTCCATGGAGAACACGCCGTCGGTGACGATGAGCCGGCGGCGTGCGTCCTGGCTGTCCTGGAGCTGCTTCTCCAGGTCGGCGAGGTCGCGGTTGGCGTACCGGTACCTGCGGGCCTTGCAGAGCCGGATGCCGTCGATGATCGACGCGTGGTTGAGCGCGTCCGAGATGACCGCGTCCCGGTCGTCGAGCAGCGTCTCGAAGACACCCCCGTTGGCGTCGAAGCAGGAGGAGTACAGGATGGTGTCCTCCTGGCCGAGGAAGCCGGAGAGGCGCTCCTCGAGCTGCTTGTGGACGTCCTGGGTGCCGCAGATGAAACGCACCGAGGCCATGCCGTAGCCCCAGCGGTCGAGCGCCTCCTTGGCCGAGGCGAGCACCTCGGGGTGGTCGGCCAGGCCGAGGTAGTTGTTGGCGCAGAAGTTCAGCACCTCCCCCGCCTGGCCGCCGCCGGTCACGGTCACGGTGGCGTTCTGCGGGCTGCCGATCACCCGCTCCGGCTTGAACAGCCCGGCCTCGCGGATCTCGGTCAGGGTCGCGGCGAGGTCGTCGCGGACGTTGTCGAACACAGGGGCTCCTACCTGCTGAGCTGACGGGGGTCAGACGGTCCAGTCGAGGATGATCTTGCCGCAGCGGCCGCCGGCGGCCTCGTCGAAGGCGGCCTCGTAGTCCGCGGCGGCGTAGCGACCGGTGATCACCGGGCTCAGGTCGAGGCCGCCTTCCAGCAGCACCGACATGGAGTACCAGGTCTCGAACATCTCCCGGCCGTAGATGCCCTTGATGGTGATCATCGAGGTGACGACGGACGCCCAGTCCACCGGGAACTGCTCGGCGGGCAGGCCGAGCATGGCGATCTTGCCGCCGTGCGTCATGTTGGCGATCATCGACTGCATCGCCTCGGGGCGGCCGGACATCTCGAGGCCGACGTCGAAGCCCTCGCGCATGCCGAGCTTGCGCTGCCCGTCCTCGATCGACTCCTCGGCCACGTTCAGCGCGAGTGTCACACCGACCTCGCGGGCCAGGTCCAGCCGGTACGGCGAGACGTCGGTGATCACCACGTTGCGGGCGCCGGCGTGCTTGGCGACGGCGGCGGCCATGATGCCGATCGGACCCGCGCCGGTGATCAGCACGTCCTCGCCGACCAGCGGGAAGGAGAGCGCGGTGTGGACCGCATTGCCGAACGGGTCGAAGATCGCGGCCACGTCCAGGTCGACCGGCACCCGGTGCACCCAGACGTTGGAGGCGGGCAGTGCGACGTACTCGGCGAACGCGCCGTCCCGGCCGACACCCAGGCCGATGGTGTTGCGGCACAGGTGGCGGCGCCCGGCCAGACAGTTCCGGCACTTGCCGCAGACCAGGTGGCCCTCGCCGCTGACCAGGTCGCCCACGTTGACGTCGGTCACCCCGGCGCCGATCTCGGCCACCTCGCCGACGAACTCGTGGCCGAGCGTCAGCGGCGTCCTGATCGTCTGCTGCGCCCAGCCGTCCCAGTTCCTGATGTGCAGGTCGGTGCCGCAGATCCCGGTCCGCAGCACCTTGATCAGCACCTCGGCCGGGCCGATCACGGGCCTGGGGACGTCCATCAGCCAGAGTCCCGGCTCGGCCTTCTGCTTGACGAGTGCCTTCACGGCGACGGCTCCTGACGCACGGTGGGACGGACTGGACTGCCGACGGCCGGACCGGATCTTCACCGGAGCCGCACAGCACTGTGCAATCTGCCTGCTGAGCGCGGCTGCGGTCCATCGAGGAATTCTTAACGGCCGCCACAGCTCGGCTTCACGATCGTCCCCGAGCCCACCGCCACCGCCCCGCCGCCGTGCCGTTCACCACCCGGACGGCGGTACCGAACGCCCTCGCGGACCGCCAGCGCCGGCCGACCCACGGGCCGCCGTAGCCGAGCAGCCAGGATCAGCCGACTACCCGCCAGACCGCTTCCACCGGGCGCCAGTTGTCCCTCTAGCAGATTCGGGCATATGCCCGAGGAATATGCCCGAATCCGACCCACGATCGGGCGGACCGGGCTAGCGTTACGTCCCGCAAAAGGTTACCGCCTGTGAGCGCGGGACCACAGGTGTGCCCTGCCACGGGTACGGCGGGAGGGATGCGGACCGTTGCCGGGAATCGATGACTGCCTGGCCGAGGCGATGGGAGTTCCGGGTGCGCTCGGGGTCAGCCTGGTCGACTGGACCAGCGGGCTGGCGCTCGGCACGGCCGGGGAGGGCCCCGGCGGTGACCACGAGGCCGGGGCCGCCGACGCGACCGAGCTGGCCAGGGCGGTCACCCAGAGCGCTTCGTTCGCCGACCCGGCGGCCGGTACCGCGCCCGCCGAGGACCTGATCCTCAGTTCGGCCGCCGCGTACCACCTGGTCCGGTTCGTCGAGACCGCCTTCGACAGCAACCTGATCCTCTACCTCCGGCTGGACCGCGAGCGTGCCAACCTGGCCCTGGCCAGACTCCGGCTCGCCGCGATCGCCCAGCAGTTGGTGCTCGACTGATGACCGCCACCCTGCACGCCCCCGCACCCGCCCCTCGGCTTCCCCGGCGGCGCCGCTCGGGCTTCGCCCCCGCCGGCTCGATCGAGACCGCCCTCGCCGACCTGGCCGCCTCCCGCGCCACCGGCGCGCTGTACGGCAGCGCGGGCACCCTGCACCTGGTCGACGGCGCGGTGGTGGACGCCCAGAGCCCGGTCGCGCCGGACGTGCGGGCCCTGCTCACCGGCTGCGGCAGGCTGACCGACGCGGACTGGGCCGAACAGCTCGACGCCTGCCTGACCACCGGACGGACAATGGCCGAGCAGCTGGTCCGGTCCGGTCGCGTCACCGCCGGTGAGCTCCAACTCTGCCAACTGACGGCCGCGTTGGACGCCGCCTACGTCGTGCTGAGCCGCTCCGAGGGGGAGATCAGGTACGCCCCGGCGCCCGCGCCGCTGTTCACGCTGGCCCGGCCGATGACCGTCCGGGAGCTGCGCGCCGCCGTCGGGCGCAGACGGTCCCTGCTCGACCGGGTCTGGCCCTCGCCCCAACTGGACTCGGCCGCCCTGCACCGCCGCCCCGGCAGCGTGCCGCGCGGCTGCACCCGGCGGCGACGGGCCGTGCTGGAAGCCGCCGACGGCCTGCGCACCCCGGCCGAGATCGCGCTGCTGCTCGGCCGGTCGGCGTACGGCACCGTGCTGGACGTCCGGCACCTGGCAGCCGGGGGCCTGATCGAGCCGGTCCCACCACCCGTCCCACCACCCGCAGCCGCACCCGTGCCGGCCGGACCCGTCGCCCCCATGCCCTGGCCCATCGCCCCCACGCCGCCCCGACTCGCCGCTCCACCGGCGTACGACCCGTCAGATCCGCACGTCGCCCTGCTGCTCAGGATCCGAGCCGGCCTGGAGGCCCGACTGTGAGTGTTCCACCCGTCCGTACCGTCCGCCCCAACGAGTCATGAAGCGCACCTTGCGACAGTTCACCGGCCGTCGGCCCCCCGTCCTGATCGATCCCGAACTACTGGCCGGCCCCGGTCTGCTGGAAGAGCTGAGCGCGCTCCGGGCCAGAGTTCCGCACCTGACCGGCAGCCTGGTCGCCACCACCGACGGCCTGGTGGTCGCCCACGACACCCGGAGCCTGGAGCCGTCCGGGGTCGCGGCACTCACCGCCGCCGCGCTCGGGGTCGGCGCCCGACTGGCCGAGGCCACCGGGCAGGGCGAGTTCCGCGAACTGCTCACCCGGGGCGAACTCGGCTACACCGCCACGTACGCGGCGGGCAGCTACGTCGTGCTCACCCTGCTGGCCGGGCCGGACGCCAACATCGGCCGCCTGCATCTCGAAGCCCGCCGGGCCGGTCGGCGGATAGCCGAACTGTCCGATGCCGTGCTGGCCCGCCAGGACCGCGAATGACCAGCCCCGATCACCCGTCCCGAAAAACCTCACCAAAGCGAAGGAGAGCCACCATGGCCAACACCGAGGCCGCCCTCAAGGACGTCATGAGCTCGATCGACGGCGCCATCGGCGTCGCCCTGGTCGACTACAACAGCGGCATGGCGCTGGGCACTCTGGGCGGCGGCGCCGAACTCGACCTGAACGTGGCCGCCGCCGGCAACACCGACGTGGTCCGTGCCAAGGTCCGCGCGATCGAACTGCTGAACCTCAAGGAGGCGATCGAGGACATCCTCATCTCGCTCAACAGCCAGTACCACCTGATCCGCCCACTCACCGGCCGCTCGGGCAAGGGCCTCTTCCTCTACCTCGCCCTGGACCGCAGTCGGGCCAACCTCGCGATGGCCCGCCACCAACTGAAGCGCATCGAGTCCGACCTGGAGGTCTGAGCGGCCTGCTCCGAGCCACCTGCCCTGCCGGCTCCGCTCGCGGTCCGGGCCGTCAGGGCAGGTGCCACCTGACCTCGCCGTCCTGCCACTCCTCGGTGGGCACCAGACCGGCGGCCGTCGCGACGGCGGCGGACGCCCGGTGGTCCGGATGCACGTGCGCGATCACCGCCGCCACGGACCGCTCCCGGAGCCAACCCACCAGCGCCCGGGCCGACTCGGCGGCGAGACCGCACCCCTGCCAGGGCGTCCCCAGCACCCAGGCGATCTCGGCGGTGCTCCCGTGCTCCCCTGCCGTCACGGTCGCCTGGACCGTACCGACCAAACACCCGCGCTCCTCCAGGCGGAGCACCCAGTTGAGCCACCCGACCCCCGGGTCACCCGAACCCGCCGCCATCCCTCCGTATCGCGCCCGCAGCTCCCCGGCACCGAGCGGCTCACCCCCGATGAAGCGGTGCAGACCCGGGTCGGACAGCACGACGGTCATCTCCTCCGCGTGCTCCACCAGCAACGGCAGCAGCGTCAGCCTGGGGGTCCGGAGCGTCTCTGCGGTGATCACACGGTCTCCTGTTCGAGGGCGGTCCCCGAGTATCCCCGGTCCGGCTGTAGTCTGGCCGTCCATGAGTGATCTTCATGCCCTGCCGGCCGCCGCTCTCACCCTGGGCGCCGGTCAGGCCGCCTGTGTCGCGCTCGACGTCGCCACCAACGTCGCCACCGCCGCCGAGCTGGTCCGCCGCTCCGCCGACCAAGGGTCCGCGCTGCTGGTGCTGCCGGAGCTGTTCCTCACGGGGTACGAGCTGCACGGCATCGTCGCCGATCCCGCCGCCCACACCCTCGGTGCGGACGACTCCCGGCTCGACCCGCTGGCCGCCGCCTGCGCCGAGAGCCGCACCGCCGTGGTGGTCGGTGCGCCGACCCGCGACCAGGAGAGCGGCCAACTACGGATCTCCGCGCTGGTGTTGGGACGGGACGGACGCTTCGTCACCCGCTACGACAAGCAGCACGCCACCCCTGCCGAACGCGCCGCCGGTTTCAGCCCCGGCACCGAGGGCTGCACGCTCACGCTGGACGGCTGGCGGCTCGGGCTCGGCATCTGCTGGGACCTGGGCTTCCCCGAACACGCCCGGGCCGCCGCCCTGGACGGGGCCCACGCCTACCTGCTCGGCGCCATGCTCGGCCGGGGCAGCGGCGCGCACCAGCGTGCCACCGTCCTCCCGGCCCGCGCCTTCGACAACACCGGCTACGTCCTCCTCGCCAACCACTGTGGCCCGAGCGGCCCGTACCACGGCTGCGGCGGCAGCGCCGTCTGGAACCCCGACGGCACCCTGCTCGCCGAGGCCGGCCCCGACGGCCCGGCTCTGGCCACCGCGCGCCTCTCCCCCGCCGCCCTTTCCCGGGCCCGCACCGACGAACCCGTTCTGACCGATCCCTCCCTCACCGCCCAGGTGCTCCCCCGCACCTCGGCCGTGCTCGACTGACGGGTGGTCAGGCGCAGTCGTACGTGAACGAGACGGCCCCCGTGTGGGGCTCCGGGGCGAGCAGCTCCAGCGTGGCGGTGGCGTCCATCGAGCCCTGGCCGTGGAAGGACCAGCGGAGCACCAGTTCGGTGGCACGACGGCCACGCGGGATGTGTTGGACGAGTTCACCGGAGTCCGTACCGTCACTGCGGCGCCAGCGGTAGCGGACGTCCCCACCACCGCCGTCGGTGGCCAGGGTGGCCCGGACCACCTGGGTCCCGTCGCAGGTCAGCGGCGCCGGATCCGCTTGCACCGCAACGGAGTTGACCACCATGGGACGGCCGTACTGCTGCCACGCCCAGTACCCGAGGGCGGCCAGCATCGCCAGCAGCAACGGGAGGATCAGCCAGCGCCGCCACCGCCGTTTGCGGGGCGGTTCGGCGGTGCCGTGCCAGACGGCGGCCGCCTGGGGCGGGACGCCGGGGCCGAACCTGCGCAGACCGTCCGGCTCGGGCGCGACGGGTGCAGCGGGCTCGACGGGTGCACCGGGCTCAGCGGGCGCGACCGCGGGAGCGTCGGGCCGGGTGCGGTCCACGGCGGTCGGCGCGGGCCAGACCTCGGGGTCGAGGAAGGTCGCGCTCTCGAAGCCGAGCGCCTCCGCCGGCAGCCGCAGCTGCACGGTGCTCCCGGCCGGCGGCGGCCCGAGCCGCACGGTGCCGGCGGACTCGTCCTGGCTCAGCCGGACCGTCAGCTCCTCGTCCAGCGCCACCGCCTCGGGCTCGATCCGCAGCTGGACGGTCTCGTTCGGACCAACCACCCACCCGCCGAGCTGCACCGTCTCGTTCGGGCCGGCGTCCGGACCGCCGAGCCGGACGGTCTCCTCGGAAGCAGCGGGCTTCGACGGCCGCACCGGTCCGAGCGCCACCACGGGTGCGGGCGCGTCGTCCTCGGGCTTGCCGAGGCGTACGGTGTGGTCCGGTTCGGACGCCGGTGGAGTGGTCATGGCTGTCCTGCTCTCAGCGGGGCGGGTTGCACGTGATGGTGTTCAGGCTGAACGTCGAGTTCTGCCCCCGGTCGGCGGCCGGTGTGCTGGCCAGCCTGACGTTCAGCGTCGAGGCCGCGCCGAACGGCATCGAGTCGCTGAACTTGACGGTCCGTTGTCCCTTGGGTAGCGCGACGGTGTGGATGGCTATCGGCAGCCTGGACGAACTACTGGTCCAGGTCAGCGTCAGCGTGCCGTCCGCGGCCCCGTCCGTGCTGACCGTCCCCGAAACCGTCATGTACGACGGCGTGCAGCTCGACGAGCCCGCGATGTACGACACCTTCAGCGGCGGGGCGGACGGCGTCACGGTCGGCGTCGGCGTACCGGCGGTCGGTGTCGGTATCGCTGAGGTTGTGGCGGAGAAGGTCGGCGTCGGAGCCTTGGCGCTCGGGCTCGGCGGGCTCGGCACCGGCGGAGCCAGGGTCGCCGAGGCTGTGGCGCTCGGCTCCGCGGACGGCGAGGGCGACAGCGAAGCCGAGGCACTGGGTGACGCGGTATCGGACGGCACCGGCACCACCGCTCCTGCCGGCCCGAGCGTGGTGGTCGCCTTCGGCGCGGCCACCGTACTTCCCGCCGAGCCGACCGCCGCCCCCGCGACCGCGACCCCGGCCAGTGCGCCGGCCACCAATACCACCGCCACACCTGCGGTCAGCAGCTTGGCCCGCCGACCGAACCGCACGGCCCCGCCCGCCGTCTGCCCCAGCGTGGTGCTCGCGAAGGACGTACTGCCCACCGACGGCGCCCCGCCGTACGGCAGCAGCCCGGGCAGCAGGGCGACCAGCGCGGCCAGCCGGTGCCGCCCCCTGGCCTCCCAGTCCGGCCCGTACGCGGCGCCCGCCACCGCCTCCAGCTGCTCAACCAGCAGGGCGGCACCGTCCGGCCGCTGCTCCGGCGTCTTGGCCAGGCCGGCCAGGATCAGCGGACGCAGCGCCTCGGGCGCCTGCTCGGCCGGGATCTCCGCCTCGGTGTGCTGGACGGCCAGCTCGATCAGCGTGGTGCCGGCGTACGGCTTGGCGCCGGTCAGGCACTCGAAGAAGGTGGCCGTCGCGGCGTAGACATCGGTCGCGGGTGCGGCGGGCCGGCCGGCCCACTGCTCGGGAGCCATGTAGGCGGGGGTCCCGGCGATCCCGCCGGTGTCGCCGACCTTCACCGCGATGCCGAAGTCGACCAGCTTGGACGATCCGTCGGCCGCGACCAGGACGTTGCCCGGCTTGTAGTCGCGGTGCACCACCCCGGCCCGGTGGGCGGCGACCAGGCCGAGCAGCGAACCCTTGAGCACGGTCAGGGCGGCCTCGGGCCCGGTGGCGCCCTCGGCCCTGATCAGGTCGCGCAGCGAGATGCCGTCGATCAGCTCCATGACGATCGCGGACCCGTACGGGCTCTCCACGTACTCGTAGAGCCGCGCGATGTACGGGGAGTCCAGGCCGGCCAGCAGCTCGGCCTCGGCGCGGAAGCCCTCGTGGTCGGCCGCCGGTCCGGAGAGGTACTTGACCGCCACCGGCGTCCCGGTGGCCCGGTGCCGGGCCAGTACCACGCGCCCGGCCGCGCCCGCGCCGAGCTCGCGCCCGTGCTCGTAGTCCGGCAGCTCCCACCGCTGGTCCTGCGGTCCGGCCTTGGCTGTCGCGTCGTCCATCTGTCTCCACCCCCGAGAGGTCGGTCCACACCGCATGTGGCCACCCAGAGTGACGCGGTCCACGGCCGACGGGTTCCGGCCCGCGGGCGATGATAGGTCACAACTTCACCGCTCCAGGTCGTCCTTACCGGATCGAACGGCCCCTCGCACAGACGGGCGAAGGATGGTTCGTGGTCACTCTCCGTGGCCTGGACTTCCACGCGGCCCGAAACCCGTTGCCCCCGACCCGGCCGCACACGATCATCCGGCCGCGCCGGCCGGGCCGACGCTGCGCAGCTTCTCCGGCGGGGCCGACCTTCCGGAGCCCGTGCCGGGGTGATCGGGCAGCCGACCCGCAGTCAGCACGCGCTCCTTCGACGCGCCGCACCGAATTCTTTGTTCTCCCCTTGCACATAATCTTCCGGCCGCTTTTCCCTGCCCTTATCGTCACTCCCTGACCGTCCGTCAGGGCAGAATTCCACCGGTTATCGGGCCGTCGAACCGAGTTGTCGACCGGAAAGGCTTGACGCCGAAAGTTGGTCTAGTCCAATCTGGGGGAAGCGGCCCGTGCGACGTCCATTCCCCACGGCCTGACTTCCAACGCCCTTTCCCCCGAGGGGAATCCGGGCCACGTTGACCACCCGACCTGGAGTGACTGCATGCCGACGCCCGAACGGTATCTCCACCGCGCCGCAACCGACCGACCGTACTTCAGCGCGGACGGCGAGACCTACCTGGCGCGGACGACACTGCGCGAGATCCGAAAGGACCGCCCGCTGCGCGTCCTCTCCGAAGAGGACTTCGCCTTCTGGCAGACGTACGGATACGTGATCGTCAAGCAGGCAGTGCCAGCCGACGAAGCCCGTCAACTGCTCAACTTCGCCTGGGAGTTCCAGGAGATGGATCCCGACCGCCCCGAGACCTGGTACCCCGAGCGCCCCTACCGGGACGAGCTCGACCGCCACCTGCACGTCTACGGCTTCGTGGAGGCGTACCAGCACCAGCTGCAGTGGAGCATGCGGCAGAACCGGCGGGTCTACGACGCCTTCGTCGACGTCTGGGACAGCGAGGAGCTCTGGGTCACCCTGGACCGGATCAACCTCAACCCGCCCAACACCGGCAACCGTTCGCGCTCCCTGATCGAACCCACCGAGACCGGCTTCGACATCGAACTGCACTGGGACGTCGACACCACCCAGGGCATCCTCCCGCAGCGCGTCCAGGGCATCATCGCCCTCAACGACACCCGGGTGGACCACGGCGGTTTCCAGTGCAACCCGGAACTCTTCCGGCAGTTCAACCAGTGGCAGGCCGCGCAGCACGCCGACCGCGACCCCATCCGGCCAGCCGTGGACCGCACCGAACTCCCGGTCGTCCGGCCCGAACTCGAGGCCGGTGACCTGCTGATCTGGAACGGCCTGCTCGCTCACGGCGTCGCCGCCAACACCTCTGCCGACGGTGTCCGGGCGGTCCAGTACCTCTCGATGATGCCCGCCCTGGAGGAGCACGAGGAGCTGCGCACCTCCCGGATCAACTCCTGGCGCACCCTCAGCACCCCCGAGTGGAACTGGACCCTGGTCGGCGACGCCGTCCGGCCCGAGTGGGAGCGCTACGGCAGTCCGGAACTCGACGAGCTCGGCGAGAAGTTGCTCGGCCTCAGGTCGTGGCGCGGACAGGACGCCGCCAAGTGATCCCGAGCGCCGGACTGCGAGCCGCGCTTGCCACCGCCACCGGGGACCGGATCGTCTACGACCTGGCAGGGATCGGCGAACGCTACGCAACGCTGGTCGAGGAGTTGCCCGGGGTCTCGGTACGGTTCGCCATGAAAGCCTGCCCGGTGGACCATGTGCTCTCCCACCTGGCGGGTCAGGGCGCCGGGTTCGACGCGGCCAGTCCCAACGAGATCGCCCAGGCGCTGCGCACCGGCGTGCCGCCCGGCCGGATCCACTACGGCAACACGGTCAAGTCCGACCGGGGCATCGCCGAGGCGTACCGGCTGGGGATCAGGGACTTCGCCACCGACAGCCTGGAGGACGTGGCGGCGATCGCCGCCCACGCCCCGGGCGCGCGGGTCTTCTGCCGGCTGGCCACCAGCGGGGAGGGCGCGCTCTGGGGGCTGAGCCGGAAGTTCGGCTGCTCGGCGGCGGACGCGGTGCCGGTGCTGGAGGCCGCCCGGGCGGCCGGGCTCACCCCGGCGGGCCTGTCGGTGCACGTCGGCTCGCAGCAGATGACCACCGAGGCCTGGCAGGACGCCTTCGAGCTGCTGGCGGAGGTGCTGGTGACGCTCGGCAGACGCGGCATCCGGCTGGACCACGTCAACCTCGGCGGCGGGCTTCCGGCGCTCGGCTACCACGACCGGCACGGCACACCGCTCGGCCCGCCGCTGGACAAGATGTTCGCCGTCATCCGCGAGGGTACCGACCGGCTCAGGGAACTCGCGGGCGGCGCCCTGGACTTCGTCATCGAGCCCGGCCGCCACCTGGTCGCCGACCATGGCGCGATCCGGGCCCACGTCTACCGGCTGTCCTCCCGCCGGCGACCGGACGGCGAGCCGCAGCACTGGCTCTACCTGAGCTGCGGCAAGTTCAACGGCCTCTACGAGATGGACGAGGTGCAGTACCGGCTGGTCTTCCCGACCCACCCGGACGCGGAGTACGTCCCGGCCGTGGTGGCCGGTCCGACCTGTGACAGCGACGACGCCTACGCCCCCGCCCCGGTCCTGGTACCGCGGGCGGTGCAGTCCGGCGACCCGGTCTGGATCCTCTCCAGCGGTGCCTACGCCACGAGTTACCTGACCCAGGGATTCAACGGCTTCGACCCGCTGCCCTGCACCGTGCTCCCCTGACCCGGCGTCAGGACCCCAGCAGCTCCGCCAGGTCGTAGTGCACCGGCTCCTCCAGCTGCTCGTAGGTGCAGGACTCCGGCGTCCGGTCCGGCCGCCAGCGCTTGAACTGGGTGGTGTGCCGGAACCGGGTGCCCTCCATGTGGTCGTACCCCACCTCGCAGACCCGCTCGGGGCGCAGCGGCACCCAGCTCAGGTCCTTCCCGCCGCTCCAGCGGCTCTGCCCGCCGGGCAGCCGGCCCGCCGCCTGGGCCGCCTCGTCCTGCCAGGCCATCCAGGGGTGCTCGGCCCCATCGGGCAGGCGCAACTCCGCCAACTCTTGGACCAGTTCGGCCCGGCGGGCGGTCGTGAACGAGGCGCAGACGCCCACGTGCTGGAGCCGCCCGGACTCGTCGTACAGCCCGAGCAGCAGCGAGCCGACCACCGGGCCGCTCTTGTGCTCGCGGTAGCCGGCCAGCACGCAGTCGGCGGTCCTGGTGTGCTTGATCTTGTACATCGCCCGGACCCCCGGCTGGTACGGCTGGTCGAGCTGCTTGGCCACCAGCCCGTCCAGACCCGCTCCCTCGAACTGGCCGAACCAGCGCTCGGCCACCGCCCGGTCGGTGGTCGCCGGCGCCAGGTGGACCGGCGGACCGGACCGGGCCAGGACGGCCACCAGTGCCTCCCGGCGCTCCCTCAGCGGTCGCCCCAGGTAGGAGTCGCTGCCGAGCGCGAGCAGGTCGAAGGCGACGAACGAGGCGGGGGTGCGCTCGGCCAGCGTGCGGACCCGGGAGGCGGCGGGGTGGATGCGTTCGAGCAGTTCCTCGAAGTGCAGCCGCCCGTCGTGCGCGATCACGATCTCACCGTCGACCACGCACCGCTCCGGCAGCTCGGCCCGCACCGCCTCGACCACCTCGGGGAAGTACCGGGTCAGCGGCTTGCCGGTGCGGCTGCCGAGCTCGATCTCGTCGCCGTCCCGGAAGACGATCACCCGGAAGCCGTCCCACTTCGCCTCGTAGTGCAGGCCGGGCGGGATCCGGGTGACGGCCTTGGCGAGCATCGGCGAGACGGGGGGCAGCACGGGGAGTTCCATACCCCGATGGTGGCGGTCCGTCAGCTCCTGTGCGCGCCACAACGCGCGGGCTTGGCACGGTCGGCCTAGCGTGGGGGCATGGCGAGTACGGCGATCGAGTTGGACGTGGACGGCCGGGCGGTGCGGCTCTCCAATCCGGACAAGGTGTACTTCCCGGGGCACGGGTACACCAAGCGGGACGTGGCGGAGTACTACCTCGCGGTGGCCCCCGGCGCGCTGCGCGGCCTGCGCGACCGGCCGACCACCCTGCAGCGCTTCCCGGACGGGATCGAGGGCGAGTTCTTCTACCAGAAACGCGCCCCCAAGAGCCTGCCCGACTGGCTGCCGACCTCCCGGATCGCCTTCCCCAGCGGCCGCACCGCCGACGAGATCTGCCCGACCGAGGCGGCCGCCGTGCTCTGGGCGGTCAACCTCGGCTGCCTGACCTTCCACCCCTGGCCGGTCCGCAGCGCGGACACCGAACACCCCGACGAGCTCCGGATCGACCTCGACCCGCAGCCGGGCACCGACTTCGGCGACGCCGTCCGGGCCGCCCACGAGCTGCGCACCGTCCTGGACGAACACGGCCTGCGCGGCTGGCCGAAGACCTCCGGCGGCCGCGGCCTGCACGTGTACGTACCGCTGGTGCCGGAGTGGACCTTCACCGACTGCCGGCACGGGGTGATCGCCCTCGGCCGGGAGCTGGAGCGCCGGATGCCGGGCAAGGTCACAACCAACTGGTGGAAGGAGGAGCGCGGCGAGCGGATCTTCGTCGACTACAACCAGATGGCCCGCGACCGCACCATCGCCTCCCCCTACTCCGTCCGGCCGCACCCCGAGGCCACCGTCTCGGCCCCGCTCCGCTGGGAGGAGCTGGACCAGGTCTCCCCGCAGGACTTCACCATCCGCACCATGCCCGCCCGCTACGCCGAACTCGGCGACGTGCACGCGGACCTGCCCGACCACGCCTTCTGCCTCGACCCCCTCCTGGAACTGGCGGCCCGTCAGGCCGCCGAGGGCGTCGGCGACCTGCCGTACCCACCCGACCACCCCAAGGCCGAGGGCGAACCACCCCGTGTCCAGCCCAGCCGGGCCCGCAAGCACTGAGGCGGTCGCCCGCCCCGCTGCCGGTACGATCGAGGAGCCCTGCGCCGCGGGGTACCTGGGTCTACGGGATGGAGCATCGTGCAAGCCGAAGGCATGGACCGGCACCAGCTCGTGGCGGCGCTGCGTGCGTTCGGCGTGAGTGACAGGGTCTACGGCGTCAACACCCGGGACCTGAAGTCCTTCGTCTACATCCCGGAGTCGGTCCCGGTCCTCGGCGAGGGGCTCGACGGCCGTTGGTACGTCGCCGTGTACGAGCGTGGCGAACAGTGGGTCGAAGCGAGCTTCGACACCGAGGCGGAGGGCTGCGCCTACCTGTACGACACGGTGACGCGGCGCTGGGCCGCCCGTCCGTCCCAGGACTGAGCGTCGTGTTTCGACCGGCCGTCAGCTCTGGCATCCGTCGGTAATGACCGGCATCCGCGCCGAGCGGCGGGGTACCGTCCCGGCATGACCGTGATCCGTTCACCCCAGCCGGTGACACCCGACGACCTCGACCTGGCGCTCCGGCTCGCCGTTGACACCCTCCGCGAGTCTTCCGAGGTGGCGGCCTGGGAGCGGAACGCCGGGTCGCTGGAGTGGACCTGCTGGGAGACGGCCGAGCACCTGGCCGACGACCTCTTCGCGTACGCCGCCCAGCTCGGCCCGCGCACGCCGGCGCCGGACCGCGAGGTGCCGTTCAGCTGGGAACGGAAGCGGCCGGGCGGCCCCGCCAACGCGATCGGCGCCGACCGTGCGGCCGGGCCCGCCGGGATGCTGCAGGTGCTGGAGGCGACCGGTGCGCTGCTGGCGGCGATGGCCCGCTGTACACCGCCGCAGGTCCGGGCCCACCACGTCTTCGGCGTCTCCGACCCCGAGGGCTTCACCGCCATGGGCATCGTGGAGATCCTCGTCCACGCCCATGACCTGTCCGAGGGCCTCGGCCTGGCCTGGAACCCGCCCGCCGACCTCTGCGCCCGGGTGCTGGCCCGCCTCTTCCCCGACTCCCCCACCGACACCGACCCCTGGCCCACCCTGCTCTGGTCCACCGGCCGCGCCGAGCTCCCGGGCCGTCCTCGCCTCACCGGGTGGCGCTGGAACGGCGTACCGCTCGCAGAGCGCTGACCGCCGCCTAGGATCAGTCAAATGATCGCCTACGCGTTCGCCACCCTGCTCCTGGTGGTCTTCGGCCGGAACGTCCGCCGGGACCGCCGCCGTTTCAGCAATGCCGTGCTGCTCGGGCTCGCGGCCGCCTTCTTCCTGCTGGGCGTCTTCGGCGAGCTCGACCGGCTGCCGGACCGGGTGCTGGACGCCGTTGAGGTGCTGACCCCGTTCGCCGCCGTGCTCGCCGCCGTGGCGGTGGCCGTCTGCCTGCTCGCGAACGGCGTGGTGATGGCCCGCCAGGAGGGCGGTGGACGCCTGGCCAACCTGCTGTCGCTCGGCGCGGGTCTGGCCGTGCTCGGGGTGCTCGCGCTGCTCTGGACGGCCGTCCGGGTCGACTCCACGGCCCTGCATGTGGTGGCGGGCGCGGTCCTGCTGCCCGCCGGGTACCTGGCCTTCCTGCTGCTCTGCTTCCTCGGGTACTCCTGGCTGTACGGGCGGCTGCCGGTGCGCCGGGACGCGGACTTCCTGGTGGTGCTCGGCGCCGGACTGGTCGACGGCGACCAGGTGCCCCCGCTGCTGGCCGCCCGGCTGGACCGCGCGTACGAGCTCTGTGCGGCGCAGGACGCCCGGGGGCGGCCGCCGGTGCTGGTGGTCTCGGGCGGCAAGGGCTCCGACGAGCAGTGCTCGGAGGCCGCCGCGATGGCCGGGTACCTGACGGGGCGTGGGGTCCCGGCCGACCGGATCCGGCTGGAGGACCGGTCCCGCAACACCGCCGAGAACCTCGAGTTCAGCGCGGCCGTGATGTCGGCCGAACGGGAGCACTACCGCTGCCTGGTGGTAACCAACGACTTCCACGTCCTGCGTACCGCGCTGATCACCCGCCGGGCCGGCGTCCCGGGCCAGGTGACCGGCGCGCCGACGGCGGGCTACTACTGGCCGAGCGCCGTCCTGCGCGAGTTCGTCGCCGTACTGGTGTCGTACCCCGTCACCAACGCCTGCGCGCTCCTGCTCCTGGTACTGCTCGGCAGTGCGGCCGGCGCACACGGCTGACGCCGGGTCACCCGCGCGGGGCGGTGCGGCGGACCACCTCCACCGCGTGGGCGATCTGGGCGTCCGTCAGGTCGCCGCGGGCGGTGAGGCGGAGCCGGGAGATGCCGTCGGGCACGGACGGCGGGCGGAAGCAGCCGACCGCGAGGCCTGCGGTGCGGCAGTCTGCGGCCCAGGCCACGGCGGCCTCCGGGCCGGGGGCGCGGACCGAGACCACGGCCGCGTCCGGGATGCTGGCCCGCAGACCGGCGGCGGTGAGCTGGGCCGAGAGCATCCGGGCCACCTTGCGGGCCCGGTCGGCGCGGTGCGGCTCGGCCCGCAGCAGGCGCAGCGCGGCCAGCGCGGCTCCGGCGGCGGCGGGGGCGAGGCCGGTGTCGAAGATGAAGGTCCTGGCGGTCTCGGTGAGGTGCCTGATCACCCGTCGGGGGCCGACCACGGCGCCGCCCTGCGAACCGAGCGACTTGGAGAGGGTGACGGTGGCGACCGTGTCGGGCGCTCCGGCCAGTCCGGCGGCGGCCACCGCGCCGCTGCCGCCGGGGCCGAGCACGCCCAGACCGTGCGCGTCGTCGATCAGCAGTGCGGCGCCGTGCGCGCGGGCGGCGGCGGAGAGCTCGCCGATCCGGGCGGCGTTGCCGTCCACCGAGAACACCGAGTCGCTGACCACCAGCGCGCGCGGTCGGGTGCGGGCGGCGAGCACCTCGGCCACGGCGGCCGGGTCGTCGTGCGGCGCCCGGTGCACCTCGGCGCGGGAGAGCCGGCAGCCGTCGATCAGCGAGGCGTGGTTGTGGGCGTCCGAGACGATCAGCGTGTCGGGGTCGGTCAGGGCGGTCAGCGCGGCCAGGTTGGCGGCGTACCCGGAGGAGAAGACCAGCGCTGCCTCGGCGCCGCAGAAGGCGGCCAGTTCCTCTTCGAGTTCGGTGTGCAGCGCGGTCGTACCGGTGACCAGCCGGGAGCCGGTGGCGCCGCCGCCCCAGCGCAGCGCGGCGTCGGCGGCCGCCCGGGTCACGGCCGGGTGCCGGACCAGCCCGAGGTAGTCGTTGCCCGCCAGGTCGAGCAGCGGGTCCTCGGCGGGGCGGCTGCGCAGCGTCCGGGTCAGCCCGGCGGCGGCCCGCAGGCCGGCGGCCTGGTCCAGCCAGTCGAAGACGGCGGCGGGAGCCGGCAGCGGGGTGGTGACGGGCGCGGCGGAGTTGACCATGGCCGCACTCTGTCATCCGGCCCGCCCGTCCGGCAACGGTCCGTTCCGCTCGCGGTCGCCCGGCGGACGGCTGTGACCTGCGGGATCTCCGCTGCCGACGGCTCGCCGTGTGGCTCAGTTCACCCGCCCCGGCGGCGGCCGGACCGCGCGGCCCGCCGGGCGTGGCACACTCCGGTGACCCCCACTCAGCGCGGAGGACCGCTTGACCGACCGGACCCGACTGACCGTACGTGACGTGCTCGCCCTGGAGCTGGTCGCCCAGTGGGACCCGGAGGTGGCGGCCTGCGCCGAGGGGCTGGACCGGCCGGTGCGCTGGCTGCACGTGGCGGAGGCGTCCGACGTGGCGGTGATGCTGACGGGTGGTGAGCTGGTGCTGACCACCGGCGTGCTGCTGGCCGGGGACGAGCGGGCCCAGGTGGAGTACGTGGAGTCGATGCGCCGGGCCGACGTCGCGGCCGTCCTGCTCGGCCTGGGGCGGGCGTTCCGCCGGACGCCGGAGGCGATGCGGCGGGCCGCCGAGCGGACCGGGGTGCCGCTGGTGGTGCTGCGCCGCCCGGCGCCGTTCGCGCGGCTGACCGAGGAGGTGCACGCCCGGCTGCTGCACGGCCGGTTCGCGGCGCTCGACCAGGCCGAACGGATGGGCACCGCGCTCACCGCGCTCAACCTGGCCGGGGTGCCGCTGCACCGGCTGCTGGAGGAGATCGCGGCCCATGCGGGCTGTCCGGCGGTGGTGGTCAGCCCCGCGCACCGGGTGCTCGCCTCGGCCGGTGAACCGGCCGCGCTGGGTGCGCTGCTGCGGGACTGGGAGCGGATATCCCGTCAGCTGGCGACCTCGGCGCCGGACGGCTGGACGGTCCACCCGCTCGAGGCGCGCGGTCGCCAGTGGGGTCAGCTGGTGCTGTTCGGGCAGGCCGGCACCGCCGCGCTGCTCGGGCGGCGGGCGGCCGAGGCGCTGGCCGTGCACCGCCTGCTCGGTGACCGCGAGCGCAGCTGGGAGGACCAGGCGGCCGAGGCGCTGCTTACCGACCTCGCCACCGGCACCGCCCGCCCCGAGCAGCTGCTCCCCCGGATCAGGGCGGCCGGTCTGCCGGTCGACCGGCGCACCTTCGTCCCGGTGGTGGTCCGCCCGCGCGAGCCACTGGACGGCCTGCCCGAGGCGGTCGGGCGCACTCTGAGCGAGCACCGGCTGGCCGCCCTGACCGCCAGGATCGGGCCTGGCGACACCACCGCCGTCCTGCTCAGCACGGTGGACGCCGAGGCGGAGCTGCACCGCTTCGCGGTCGGGCTGCACGAGCAGCTGGCCCCCGGCCGGGTGGTGGTCGGTGCGGGCTTCGGCTGCCCGGTGCTGGACGAGGTGCGCCGCTCCTTCGTCGAGGCGGTGCACGTGGCGGACGCCGCACTGGCCTGTCGGCCGACCGGTCCGGTGGCCCGGCTGCGGGACGTCCGGCTGCGCGGCCTGGTCCGGCTGCTGCGCGACGACCCCGAGCTCCAGGGCTTCGTGACCCGTGAACTCGGCCCGCTGCTGGACCACCCCGACCTGCTGGACGTGCTGCGCACCTACCTGCGGACCAACCGTAACAAGTCGCTGGCCGCCCAGCAGCAGCACATCAGCCGCCCCGCGCTGTACCGGCGGCTGCAGAGCATCGAGGCCCGGCTCGGCCTCGACCTGGACGACCTGGAGCAGCTCACCTCGCTCTACGTGGCCCTGCTCGCGCACGACGCCCAGTGACGGCCCCGGGCGCACCGCCGCACGGGTGGTTCCGCGCGGGTCGGCGCACCGGTCCGTGACACCGCGCCGCCGCCGCGCCGATGATCCCTGTCGGGAGGCCCTAGTGCGCGCGAGCGACCGCAGTACCGACGGCGAACACCTGGTGGAGCCGGACCTGCAGGAGAAGGGCCTACGCTCCGGCGCGGTCGGCCTGGTGTCGAGCGTGGTGCTCAGCGTCTCCTCGGTCGCGCCGGTGTACGCGCTGACCGCGACCCTGGGGCCGACGGTCGGTCAGGTCGGCCTGCAGATGCCCGCCGTGTTCCTGGCCGGGTTCGTGCCGATGCTGCTGGTGGCCTTCGCCTACCGGGAGCTGAACCGGGTCATGCCGGACTGCGGCACCTCGTTCACCTGGACGGCGAAGGCGTTCGGCCCGCACGTGGGTTGGATGTGCGGCTGGGGTCTGGTCGTGGCCACCATCATCGTGCTCTCCAATCTGGCCGGCGTGGCGGTCTCCTTCCTCTACCTCCTCCTGGCCCGGGTCTTCGGCCATCCCGGCCTGGCGGACCTGGCGGACAACAAGGGCGTCAACGTCCTGACCTGCGTCGCCTTCGTCGCCGCCGCCACCGCGGTCGCGTACCGGGGGGTCGGCCTCACCAAGGAGGTGCAGTACGTCCTGGTGACGCTCCAGCTGGTGGTGCTGGCCCTGTTCGCCGTGTTCGCGTTCGTCAAGGCCGGTCAGGGGCGCTCCGAGCTGGCCATCGGGTTCAGTTGGCAGTGGCTGGACCCGTTCGCGGTCGAGTCCTTCGCCGCGTTCACCGCCGGGCTGTCGCTCTCGCTCTTCATCTACTGGGGCTGGGACACCTCACTGACCGTCAACGAGGAGACCAGCGGCAGCGCCAAGACCCCCGGCCGGGCCGCGCTGCTCACCATGCTGGTCATCCTCACCAGCTACCTGGTGATCGCGGTCGCGGCCCAGCGCTTCGCCGGGGTCGGCAGCACCTCGTACGGTCTGGGCAATCCAGAGACCGAGGACAACGTCTTCGCCGCGCTGGCCGATCCGGTGCTCGGCAGCCTGGCGATCCTGGTCTTCGTCGCCGTCCTGGCCAGCTCCGCGTCCAGCCTCCAGACCACCTTCCTGCCGCCCGCCCGCACCATGCTCGCGATGGGCACCTACCAGGCCGTCCCGGCCCGGCTGGCCCGGGTCCACCCCCGGTTCGCCAGCCCCTCCACCGCGACCCTGGTCTCCGGGGTGGGCACGGCGGTCTTCTACACCGTGATGACCCTGATCAGCGACAGCGTGCTGGTGGACACCATCTTCGCGCTGGGCATGATGATCTGCTTCTACTACGGCCTCACCTCGTACGCCTGCGTCTGGTACTTCCGACGCGAACTCACCCACTCCGTACGGGACTTCCTGTTCAAGGGCCTCTTCCCGCTGACCGGCGCGGTGCTGCTCACCCTGGTCTTCGCCAAGACCGCCGTCGACACCTGGGACCCGGACTACGGCTCCGGCACCTCGCTGTTCGGCGTCGGCACCGTCTTCCTGATCGGCTTCGGCCTGCTGCTGCTCGGCCTGGTCCTGATGCTCCTCTGGCAGCACCGCGCCCCTGCGTACTTCCGGGGGCGGACCCTGCGGCACGACACCCCCTCCCTGATCGTCGAGGACTGAACCGACGGCAGTGCGGTGCCGATCAACCGATCACCCTTGCCAGCGACTTGACTGTCCGTCAGGCTCGTACGGGTGGGGGGAGAACCACGCGATCGTCCGGCACGGCCTCCCCCGGCGTACCCGCGTCACCCCGACGCGGGTCGAGCGAGGGGGGAAGACATGCTCCGCAGATTCCTGCTGTCCCACCGTGCCCCGGCCACGCTGCTGCTCGCCGCGGCGCTGGCCGTCGCGGGCGGCGCGGCCCCGGCCACAGCCGCCGGCCAGGAGGGGGTGGTGCACGGGGACGGCGCACCGGGCACCGTCCCAGGCAGCTACCTGGTGATCCTCAAGTCCCGGGCTCTGAAGGCCGATTCCGGCACCGAGCTGGCGGCCAGGTACCACGGGAAGCTGCGCCGCAGCTTCGACGCGGCGTTCCACGGCTACTCGGTCGAGCTCGACTCCCGGCAGGCCCGCCGGCTGGCGGCCGACCCGGCCGTCGCCACGGTGGTCCCCAACCGCCGGGTGCGGCTGGACGCGACCAGCACGCAGACCGCGCCGTCGTCCTGGGGCCTGGACCGGATCGACCACCGCCGGCTGCCGCTGGACCACCGCTACGACTACCCGGACACGGCGGGCCAGGGGGTGACCGCGTACATCGTCGACACCGGGGTGATGATCAGTCACCACGACTTCGGCGGCCGGGCCGTCTACGGCTACGACGCCATCGACGGCGACACCGTCGCCGAGGACGGCCACGGGCACGGCACCCACGTCGCGGCCACCGTGGCGGGCGCCCTGCACGGCGTGGCCAAGAAGGCCAGGGTGGTCGCCGTCCGGGTGCTCGACGACTCCGGTGAGGGCACCACCGAACAGGTCGTGGCCGGCGTCGACTGGGTGACCTCGCACGCCGTCAAACCCGCGGTGGTCAACATGAGCCTGGGCGGCGATCCGGACGAGGCGATCGACACCGCCGTCCGCAACTCGATAGCCACCGGCCTCACCTACACGGTGGCGGCGGGCAACGATGGCTTGGACGCCTCCGCGCACTCGCCCGCCCGGGTCGCCACCGCCCTCACCGTCGGCGCCACCACCAGTGCCGACCGGCGCGCCTCCTACTCCAACTACGGCCCGCTGGTGGACCTGTTCGCGCCGGGCTCGGACATCGTCTCGGCCGCCACCTGGTGGGAGGACGGCGAGACCACCATGTCCGGCACCTCGATGGCCGCCCCGCACGTGGCCGGCGCGGCCGCCATCTACCTGGCGGCCCACCGGACCGCCACCCCGGCCCAGGTGGCCGCCGCCCTCACCGGCAGCGCCACCACCGGTTCGCTGCACGACCTCGGCGAGGGCTCGGCCGACCGGTTGCTCTACACCGGCAGCTCCCCCGTCCGCCCGCCGGGGCCGCGCTTCACCAACAGCACCGACTTGATCACCGACAACGGCCCGGTCGAGTCACCCGTCACCGTCACCGGCATCTCCGGTCGGGCCCCCGCCGAGCTCGAGGTCGAACTCGACATCAAGCACGGCTGGAGCGGCGACCTGCGGGTCGAACTCATCGCCCCCGACGGCACGGTGTACCTGATCAAGGCAGAGGAGATCTCCGACGGCAGCCCCGACCTGACCGGTGTCTTCGCCGTCGATGCCTCCAGTGAGACCGCCAACGGCACCTGGCGCCTGCGGGTCACCGACGTCCTCCGCTACTTCAGCGGCTACCTGGACACCTGGACCCTGCGGTTCTGACCCGGCGTGGCGCTCACCCGGACCGCGGCGGGGCGAGCCGGGTGAGCGCCGTGTGGAGCACCAGGGCCGCCCCGAGGCCGACCGCCCAGCCGTAGTCGGCCAGCGGCTTGAGCAGCGGGATCAGGCCGTCGGCCGGGAACGGGCCGCCGTGCGAACCGCCGACCGCCAACAGGCCGCCCACGACCAGGGCGGTGACGGCGCGCCAGTTCCAGCCACCGCTGTACCAGTAGCCGCCCTCGCGGCGGTACAGGTCGGCCAGCACGAGTTCGGTACGGCGGATCAGCCAGTAGTCGGCGATCAGTACGCCGCCGACGCTGCCGAGCAGGCCGCCGACCGTGCCGAGCCAGGTGAAGATGTAGAACGCCGGGTCGGAGACCAGCTTCCATGGGAAGATCACGATTCCGACCACCCCGGTGATCAGCGCGCCGGTGCGGAAGGTGACGAACCGCGGCAGCAGGTTGGCGAGGTCGTACGCGGGGCTGACCACGTTGGCGGCGATGTTCACCGACAGGGTGGCGATCAGCACGGTGAGCAGCGCGAACAGGATGCCGACGGTGCTGTCCATCTTGGCGGCCAGCGCCACCGGGTCCCAGACCGGCGCGCCGTAGACGGCCTGCGAGCCGGAGGTCACCAGCACCGAGAGCAGCGCGAACAGCGTCATCGTGGTGGGCAGGCCGAGGGCCTGGCCGACCGCCTGGGCGCGCTGGCTGCCGCCGAAGCGGGTGAAGTCCGGGATGTTCAGCGACAGGGTGGACCAGAAGCCGATCATGCCCATCAGGGCCGGGAAGAAGACCTGCCAGAAGCCACTGCCCCAGCCGAGCGCGGAGGGCTGGGAGAGCAGCGGACCGAAGCCGCCCGCCTTGACGGAGATCCAGACCAGCAGCGCGAGCGCACCGACGATCACGAACGGCGCCGCCCAGTTCTCGAACCGGCGCAGCGTCTCCATGCCCCGGGCGATCACCAGCATCTCGATCAGCCAGAACAGCAGGAAGGACAGCCACTGGGTCCACGGGTAGCCGCCGACCGTGCTCGCCTCCAGCCAGCCGGAGCCGATCAGTTCACCCGCCAGCAGGAAGATCGCGGAGCCGCCGATCCAGCTCTGGATGCCGAACCAGGCGCAGGCCACGGCGGCGCGCAGCAGCGCGGGCAGGTTGGCACCGCGCAGACCGAACGAGGCCCGGGCGAAGACCGGGAACGGGATGCCGTACCGCGTGCCGGCGTGGCCGGTCAGCAGCATCGGGACCAGCACGATCAGGTTGGCCAGTCCGATGGTGAGGACCGCCTGCTTCCAGTCCATGCCGAGCGCGACCAGACCGGAGGCCAGCGTCCAGGACGGCACGTTGTGCGCCATCCCGACCCAGAGCGCGAGGAAGTTGTACGTGGTCCAGCGCCGCTCGGCCACCGGCACCGGGCGGAGGTCCTCGTTGGCGAACCGCGGATCGGTCAGCGCGACGTCGGGGAGCAGTTCGACCCGGCGGTCGGGGTGGACCAGTTGGCTGGACAAGGGCAACTCCCGGGTGATCGCGGTGGGGTGGCGTTGATGATCCCAACTGCACCGCCCGTTGCCTAGCCCGGGGACCGAACCGTTTCACGCCGGAAACAGCCCGGGAACCTTACCGGGCGGACCGCTGTCGTGGGGTCAGGGCACGCCGAGAACGCGCCGACCGCCGAGTACGGTTCCCGGGGTACGGCGCGTCCGGCCACGGCACTTCGGCTCACCGCTCCGCGGTGGTGGGGTCGGTCTCGATCCGTACCGCGTCGACCACCGCCTCCGCGTTCCGCAACGCCTCCAGCGAGTCGGCTCCGCGGGCCATCACCGAGCCGACCCGGTCCCAGGAGCTGCGCAGCTCGTGGACGGTGTCGCCGGGGGCCGGCTTCAGCGTGAGCGAAAGCACGCCCGGCAGTTCGCGCGCCTCCTCGACCCCGCTGACCGAGACCACTTCGCCGGGCGCCGCCTCGAGGAAGCGGACCGCCGCGCCGCCCGCCGCCCGCCGCGGCATCGGCGCGGGCCGGCCGCCCTGCATGACGGTGTAGAAGTCGCCGGCCAGGTTGATCCGGTAGGCCTCCTCGATCAGCATCGGGATGCCGTCACCGGGGAACCGTCCGGCGCACTCGACCAGGTACGGGAGGCCGTCGCTGACGATCCACTCGCAGTGGATGATGCCGCTGCCGAAGCCGACCGACCGGATGACGGTCTCGGTCTGCGCCACCAGCAGCTCGCTCAGCTCGTCCGAGATCCCGGCGGCCGGGACGGTGTGTCCCATCTCGATCGGGCGCGGTCCGGGGAACAGCAGCTTGCCGGTGACGTTGGAGAAGAGCACCTCGCCCTCGCGGACCAGGAGTTCGACGCTGTACTCCTCGCCCTTCACGAACTGCTCGATCAGCATCCGCAGTTCACGCTCCCGGTCCGGCACCACCAGGCCCTCGTCCTGCTGGATGCACTCCTCCCAGGCGGCGTCCAGGCCTTCCAACGAGTGCAGCACCTTGGTGCCGACGGAGGCCTGCCGGTTGGCCGGCTTGAGGACCAGCGAGCCCGGGTACACGGCGGCGAACTCCCGGACCTCGTCGACGGAGGAGACCTCTCGGGAGGCGGGGTTGGGCACACCGGCCGCCCGGGTGACCTTGCGCAGCAGCGACTTGTCCCGCAGCACCTGCGCCGCGCCGGCACCAGCGCCCGGCACCCCGTACCGCTCGGCCAGCCGGGCCGCGAACGGGGTGGCGTACTCAACCAGCGGCGAGACCAGGGCCGGTTCCAGATCAGGATAGGTGTTGAAGAACTCGTCTGCCGAGGCCGGGAGTTGATACTCCCACTCGATCAGTTCGCGGAGCATCTCGGCGCCCTCCAGGGCGGCCTTGACGTTGCTCTTGCGGATCACGTCCGGCTCGTCGATGACGATCACCGAACCGGGAGCGAACTCCTTGATGTACGGCAGGACGTTCACGAACCCGACGATGATCCAGGGCTGCTCGGTCATGGTGGTGCGTCTCCTGTCACGGAAGGAACGGGGTGGGGGGTGGGTGCCGGGCGGGTCAGTGCCGGAGTTCGAGGGTGCAGCACTTGGCGCTGCCGCCCGCCTTGAGCAGCTCGGAGAGGTCCACGCCGTGGGTGCGGAAGCCCCGGGCCCTCAGCTTGGCGGCCAGGCCGGTGGCGGCCTCCGGGAGGATCACGTTGTGGCCGTCGGAGACCGCGTTGAGACCGAACACCACCGCGTCCGCCTCGTCGGCGAGCACCGCGTCCGGGAACAGCGTCTCCAGTACCAGGCGGCTCTCCGGGGTGAAGGCGGCCGGGTAGTACATGACCTCGTCCTCGTCCAGCACGGCCAGCGCGGTGTCCAGGTGGTAGAACCGCGGGTCCACCAGGGTCAGTCCGACCACCGGGCGGCCGAACAGTGCCTCGGCCTCGGCCTGCGAACGCGGGTCGGAGCGGAAGCCGTTGCCGGCCAGGATGGCCCGACGGGTGGTCAGGTAGTCGCCCTCCCCCTCGTTCGGGTACTGCGCCTGCACGACCTCGACGAACCCCTGTTTCCTGAACCACTCGACGTAGTGCTGCGATTCACCGTCCCGTTCGGGGTGCCGGAACCGGGCAACCAGCACCTTGTCGTCCACCACGGTGGCGCCGTTCGCGGCGAAGACCATGTCCGGCAGACCGGCCCCGGCGTCGATGGTCTGCACGTGGTGGCCGAGCGAGACCAGCAGGTTGTGCAGCACCTCCCACTGCGCGACGGCCAGGTCGTTGGAGGTGGGCTTCGCCGGGTCCATCCACGGGTTGATGGTGTACGTGACATCGAAGTGGTCCGGGCGGCACATCAGGAAGTGCCGGATGCGCGCCTGCCGCCGGGTCGCGACGGGGGGAGTGAGGAGGTCGGTCATGAGGGTGTGTCCTTCCGGGGTGTTGGAAGAGGTCCTGCGGGGCTGCTCTCAGCCGGTGATGCCGAGGCTCAGCGGGAAGCCGGGCTTGCTGCCCAGCAGGTACGCACCGGCGGTCTGCAGGATCTTGTCCTGGGCCACCACGTGCTGGCACATCGTCATGGTGTCGCGGAGCCAGCGGTCCAGCGGGCTCGGGCGGTAGATCGACCCCGTCTGCATCAGGTCGTAGAGCCGCATCACGATCGAGCGGGCGGTCCGGAAGGCGTGCAGCCGGGAGAGCGGCAGCGCCGCGCGCTCGTCGGCCGTCATGTCGTCCATCGTGCCGCCCGCCTCCAGCACCTCCCACTGGCGCCGCATCGCGCCGTAGACCGCGCTCCGGGTGGCGTTGAAGTCCGCCTCGCACTCGGCTAGGGCGACCTGCATCCGCCAGTTGTCGTTCCAACCACCGCCACCGGGCTGTGACTTGGCGACCACCTGCTCGCGGACCCAGTCCAGCGCGGCCCGGGCCACCCCGAGCGGGACGCCCGGCATGTTGCGCATGTGCACCTCGGGCTGGGCCAGCGGGCCCGCGCCGTTGCGGACGGCGGCGAAGGTCATCGTGCGGTTCTCGGGGACGAACACGTCGGTGATCGTGTAGTCACAACTCCCGCTGCCGGCCAGGCCGGTGGTGTTCCAGGTGTCGATCACCTCGATGTCGGACTGCGGGACCGCCAGCAGGATCGAGTCCTGCGGACCGTCGGCCGGCCAGGGCTGGCCGTTCTCCGTGATGAACGCACCGGATACCACCCAGTCGGCGTGCGTGACGCCGCTGCCGAACTGCCAGCGCCCGCTGAGCCGGTAGCCACCGGGGACCCGGTCGGCCTTGCCGGTCGGGAAGAGCAGCCCGGCCGTGGTCATGTCGATGCTGGGGAACATCTCCTTGGCCACCACCTCGTCCAGGAAGTTGGCGTAGAGGCCGGAGTCCATCCCGATCATCGCGACCCAGCCGGCCGAGGCGTCACCGTAGGCCAGTGCCTCGACCACCTCGGTCTGCTCCACCGAGGTCAGCTCCGGGCCGCCCCACGCCTTGCTGAAGCCCATCCGGAAGGCTCCGGTGCCGCGGATCAACTCGACCACGTCGGCAGGCATCCGGCGGTTCTGCTCGATCTCGACCGAGCGCTCCCGCAGCTGCGGGGCCAGCGCCTTGGCGGCGGCGAGAATGTCGGCGGCGGTGTTCGGGACTGCCGGGTTGTTCGGCATTCAGGACTCCTTGGAAGTACTGGCGGATGCCAGGTGCTGGAAACTGCCGTGCAGGAAGAGCAGAGGGGGCTGAAGGTCACGGACGCCGGTGGAGACCACCTCGCCGATCACCATCGTGTGGTCGCCGACGTCGAAGCTGTCCCAGAGCACGCACTCCAGGCCGCTCTGCTCGTCCAGGACCAGGGCCCCGGTGATCGGTCCCGGGGTGGCCGGCAGCGCGCCGACCGCCTCGGCCCGGTCGTCCCGGCCCTTGGCGAGCCGCCGGGCAAGCGGCTCGGCCTCGCAGTCGAGGATGGAGACCGCCCACTTCTTGGTCTCCAGCAGATCGGTCAGGAACTGCGAGTCGCGGTGCAGGGAGAGCGAGACCAGCGGCGGGTCGAGCGAGACCGAGGTCAGGGAGTTGAGGGTGACCGCGTCGTGGCGGCGAGCGCCCTCGAGGTCGGCGTAGGTGGTGGCGACGCAGACTCCAGTGGCGAAGTTCCGCATCGCGCCGCGCAGATCGGGCGACATGTCAGGGTCCTCTCGTGCTCGGTGGGAAGACGGTACGTCGATTGACGGCTCGTCGAACGGCGGTATGTCAGATGCCGGAAGAGGGGGCGGAGATCTGTCAGATTCCCTGGGGGAAGTGGAAGACCCGGTCCGGGTCGTACCGGCGCTTGATCTGACGCAGTCGGTCCAGGTTGGGGCCGAAGTAGGCGGCCTGGGCGCCGGGCAGGTCAGGGTCGGTGAAGTTGACGTAGCTGGCGTCCCGGGCGAACTCGCCCATCGCGGAGTGCAGTTCGGTCAGCCAGTCCAGGTTGGCCTGCCGGACCTCGGCGCTGTCCTCGGTGCTCCAGGAGGTGTCCATCGAGACCAGGAAGAGCACGTCCCGGTGCGGGAAGGCGGTCTCGGTGGCCGGGACCTTGTTGATCGCGCCGCCCCAGGTGAAGAGCGCCAGGCCGGCGCCGTCCGGGTTGCCGCTGCCCGGCCACTTGGCCAGCATGGTCAGCGCGGTGTGCAGCGCCTCCTCGGAGAGCGGCTCGGTGACCGTCCTGGTGCGGACCGCGAACGGGTCGCCGGAGGTCTCGTGGTGCAGGTAGTCCTTTGCCTCCCAGTAGGTGCGGTCCTCGATCTCGGCCCGGTCGGGCACCACGGTGTCCAGGACGGGGGCCAGCAGCTTCCGCAACTCCGAGGCGGGGCCGAGGAACTGGCCGATGACCGAGACCATCCCGTCGTCCCCGGAGGAGCGGCTGGCGCCGATCCGGGCGGAGAACTCGTTCGGGGCGCCCTGCATGATCAGCTGCATCACCGGCAGCACCCTGGCCGCGTCGCTCAGCGGCCAGATCAGCAGGCAGGTGGAGCTGGCGACAGTGGGCCTGGCCTGGAAGGTGAACGAGGTGTTGACCCCGAAGTTGCCACCGCCACCGCCCCGGCAGGCCCAGAACAGGTCCGAGTTCTCGTGCTCGTTGCAGGTCACCAGGGTGCCGTCGGCGAGCACGATGTCGGTCTCCACGAGAGCGTCGCAGGTGAGGCCGAAGGCCCGGGAGACCGCGGCCACACCCCCGCCGAGGGTGAGGCCGCCGATCCCTACGTCGTTCGAGTTGCCGAGCGGCACCGCCAGGTCGTGGCGCTGGAGTTCGGCGTACAGCTGGCCGGCCCGGACCCCACCGCCGACCCGGACCAGCTCCGAGCCCCGGTCCACCGTGATCGCGTCCAGACCCTGGAGGTCGAGCACGAGCCCGGTGGTGACGGCCTGCCCGGCGTAGCTGTGGCCACCGCCCCTGGCCACCACCGGCAGCCCCTGCGAGCGGGCCCAGGCGATCCCCCGGGCAACGTCCGCCACGTTGGCCACCGAGAGCACCCCGGCTGCCGTGACGCCCGCGTAGCGCTTGTTGAAGGCGCTGCTGTTCTCCTCGAAGCCGGGCTCCCCCGGCCGGCTGACCCGGCCGTCCACCTGGCTCCGCAGGCTCTCCCAGTCGATCGTCATCGCACTGCCTCCTGCTTCTGACGTGTCGTCACTTCCGACAGGTAGGAGATTCCGGTCTCGGCGTGCGGGCCGTACCGCTCCCACTCCTCGCGGAGCAGCAGTTCGCCGTCCGCGCCTTCCTCGGGGGTGTTCGTCGAGTGCCCCGCGATCACCTCTCCGCCGGTCAGCACCATGGTGTAGGCGAGGCGCAGCGTGCCGTCCTCGCTGCAGGTGCCGGCCACGCTCCCCCGGCGGACCGGGCCACCGGCGAAGTCCGCCCAGACCAGGTCGTCCCGCTGGTGGTAGACCGCCACCACACCGTCGGTCGATTCGAGCTTCCGGAACTGGCGTCCGTCGTAGTCGATCCTCATTTGTCCACGTCCAACAGCCCTGCAGGCATCTCCAGCACCGCACTCACGTCCTTTCGTTCCAGCGGATCTGCGTCCAACTCGACTGCGTTCAGTGCTTCCCGGAGGCGTTCGGTGACGCCCTCCCGGTCCTCGGCCTGGGAGACCACGAAGGAGTGCCTGGCCAGGTAGCCGCCGGGCGGCAGCCGCAGCTCGGTGCCCGGTTCGACCATCGGAGCGGCGGTCACCAGTCCCGGCAGGCCGGTCGGCACCCGCACCTCGCGGACGGTGACGTCCTCGGTCGGGTAGCCGAACCGAATGCCGGCCACCTCGCGCCGGGTGAAGGAGATGTCGGTGCGGATCCCGGTCGCGGCCTCCACCAGCACCTCGCCGACGTCGATCCCGGTGGCGATCCGGCCCAGGAAGGGGATCAGGTCCCCGCCGAGCCGGCCGTTGATCTCGATGATGACCGGGCCGTACGAGGTCAGCTTGACCTCCGTGTGGGTCATCCCGTTCTCGACGTTCAGCACCTCGTGCGCCTTGCTCAGCACGTCCAGCAGCTCCTGGTCCTGGAGCAGCGGGTCGGCGGCGTCCACGACGTGGCCGATCTCCTCGAAGTACGGGTGGTGTCCGGTCTCCTTGCGGGCGATGAACATCGGCCGGTACTCGCCCCGGTGCACCACCCCGTCGATGCTGATCTCCGGGCCGACGGCGTAGCCCTCGACGATCGCCCCGCCGCGGAACGGCTCGTCGCCGACCAGGCTGGCGTTCGAGGCGACCAGGTACGCCTGGTCCAACTGGGCCTGGTCCTCGGCGAGTACGACACCCATCGAGGCGCCCAGGGCGCGCGGCTTGACCACCACGGGGTAGCCGATCCGGTCGGCCACCGCCCGGGCCTGCTCCAGGGTGTCGGTCAACTCGAAGCCGGGCTGCGGGAGTCCGGCGGCGGAGAGCAGCGAGCGGGTCCGGTGCTTGTCCCGGCAGCCCTGCACACCCTCCAGGCCCAGACCGGGGACCCCGAACTCGGCGGCCAGCTCGGCGGCCGGCATCACCAGCGGCTCGTCGTAGCAGGCCACCCCGACGATCGTCCGGCGACCGGCGATCTCCCGCGCCGCGTCCCGCAGTTGCTCGTGGTCGAAGACGTTGACCACGGTGATCTCGTCGAAGTACTCCTGCTGCCAAGTGGGCTTGAGGTTGTTGACCAGCACCAGCTTGAGGCCGAGTTCGGCCGCCCGCCGGGCGGCGGACTCGATGATGTACTCGCGGTAGAGTTTGAGTCCGCTGCCGATCACCAGCAGCACTCGGTCTTCGGCGGTCATTTCGTTTCTCCTCCAAGGTAGTCGGTGTCTTCGAGAGCCGCCGCGATGCGGTCGGCGACCAGCGGGGCGGTACGGAACCCGTCGCCGCCGCTGGCGGTCCTGGCCCAGGTCTTCGGGCCGAGCTGGATCAGGTGGGCGGCGCCGGTGCCGGCGTCCACCAGGTAGTGGCAGCGCTTGACCGCCATCACCGTGTAGCGCTTCGGGTCGGTCAGGATCGGCTCGGACAGCACCTGTTCGGCCCATCGGAGCTCTTCGGCCGGGCTGCCGTCGGCGGCCAGGTCGGCCTCTCGGCAGACGGTGGCCGAGCTCGCCTTGAGCAGCGTGCCCTCACCGGGCGGCAGCAGCCAGGCGGTGCCCTCGGAGCCGATCCGGCCGATGCCGGGGGTCTGCTCCCAGACGGCTGCCAGGTCCTCCGGCGGCTTGAGGTAGACCAGGGTCTGACGGTGCAGCAGCATCGGCAGGTCGACCAGGTTCTTCGACCAGGGGCCGGTGGCGATCAGCGTCAGGTCGGACTCCAGGGTCTCGGCGTCGGGCAGGTGCACCTCGCCGGTCTCCGGGTCCACGGCCTTGACCTCCTGCCAGGGGCGGAGCGTGACGTTGGGCTGCTCGGCCAGCCAGCGGACCACCGCCGCGAGGGCGTGGTCGGCGAGCAGGACACCTCCCTGGTGCTCCAGCACGCCGACCGAGTCGGCGGGGAACCGCACGTGCGGGAGGGTGGCCGGGTCGACCAGGGTGACCGGGAGGGCGGCGTCGGCCGCAGCGGCGGTCACCTGGTCGATCTCGGCGGCCGGCCAGGCGGAGAGCATGCCGACCTGACGGTAGAACTTGGTGCCCAGCAGGGCCTCCATGGCCAGCCACCTGCGGTGCGCGACCGCGGTGCGCCTGGTCCCTGCCAGGTCTGCCGGGTCGAGCGCCCGGACCGCGCGGTGCTGGTCGAAGGAGGTGGAGCCCGGGTTGGGGATCGCCCCCCGGTCCAGCACGGTGACCTGGTGACCGGCCAGCGAGGCCCGTACCGCCGTGAGCAGTCCGGTCACCCCCGCCCCGACCACCAGCACCCGACGCGCTTCGGTTGCCATCTCAGACCGCCCCACCGGTGAGCCGGGGCAGGGCCTTCGGGGTGATCTCGGTGGTCTCGTCCCGGTCCCGGACGGCGGTGTCGTCCAGGACCGCGGCGGCCAGGTCGATCAGGATCGGGGCGGCGCCGCGCAGGACGGCCTCCACCTGGTGGCAGAAGTCCCCGGCCAGCTCCTCGGTCACCTCCCAGCGGTCCAGGCGGCCGAGCTGCTCGGCCAGCGTCTCGGCCGCACGGCCGAGGCTGAAGGCGGGCAACTGGTAGGCGGCGGCGAAGCGTTGGGTGATCCGGTCGGCGGCGAAGCGGGAGGCGGCGGAGACCGGCAGGGTGCGCCCGGCCCACTGCTCGACCTTTGCGGCCACCCGGTTCCACGGCTGGATCAGCCGGGCGCCGGTGACGGCCTCCAGGGCTCCCCAGCCGAAGTTGGTGCGCTGGTTCTCCGGGCTGGTGGCGGCCAGGTGGAACCGGCCGACATCCCGGGGCAGCCGGTCCGCGAGGTCCTGACCCCACACCAGGTGTCCCCGGCTGGTGGAGAACTTCTGGTGCTCCAGCTCGTAGAACTCGTTGGTGACGAACCGGGCCGGCAGCGCGTACCGGTCGCCCAGCGCCAGCAGCATCGCGGCACCGGCGATGGCGAACGGGAAGGTGTTGTCGAAGCCCAGGAAGTAGACCACCTCGGTCTCGGACTCCGGCCACCAGAGCTGGTCGTCGGCGGCCAACACCTCGCCGCGCTTCTCGGCGCCCAGCGCCGTGGTGTAGATGGACCAGGCCATCGTCTCGGCGTTCGGGTTGATGGTCTGCCCGGCCACCTCGGGGAACGGGGCGGGAATGCCCCAGGAGATCGGGTAGGTGATCGGGAGGTCAGGCAGCGGGCCGTCCAGGATCTCCCGCACGGCCAGGGCCATGTGTGGCCGGAGCGCGGCGCCGCTGCTCGCGAAGTACTCCTTCAGCTGCTCCCGGTACTCCTCCAACGGCAGCACCAGGACCGGGACTTCACGCATCTCCACGACGGCGTCGGGGTACTCGGTGGAGCGTGGGTCGATCAGGTCACCGGCCGCCGACGAGTGGCCGCAGCTCTCGCAGAGCCCGGCGCACCCCTCGGTCAGGCAGACCGGGCAGCCGCCCTTGACGAAGCCGTCCACCAGGTACTCGCCGGTGCTCGGCAGATAGGGGAAGCGGGTCGGCCGCAGCACCACCTTGCCCGCCTCGTGCAGCCGGCCGATGAACTCCAGCACCAGCTTGGTGAAGCGCTCCTCGTCCCGGCTGAAGCCGTCCACCTCGATGCCCATCGCGGCCAGGGTGGACTCGATCCGGGCGGTCGAGTCGGCGACCAGTGCCTCCGGAGTGGTGCCCAGCCGTCGGGCGGTGGTGACCACGAAGGTCGAGGTGTCCTGGGCACCGGTGCCGAGGACGGCTTCCCGGCCGGTCGCCCGCTGGTAGCGGGTGTAGACGTCGGCGGCCAGGAACGGCCCCGCCAGGTGGCCGAGGTGCAGGTCTCCGTTGGCGGTCGGGGCGGGAGAGATCACCGCCACGCGCTTGCTCATGCCTTCTCCTTGTGGTGACGGGCGAGGAACGCGTCCGACATGTCGGAGTCCCACCAGATCCCGTAGTACTCGAAGTCCTCCTGGTGGTCGTTGACCACCTTGTGCGTGCAGCCGGGCGGCAGTTGGACGATGTCGCCGGCGATGAACTCGTGGGAGGTGCCGTCGACCACCAGGGTCGAGCGGCCCGCCATCGCGATGAAGATCTCGTACTCGTGGTGCGAGTGCGGGGTGGACTCCCCGCCGCCGCTGATCACGCACCAGGCGCCCTCGAAGGGGGCGTTGAGCGCGTCCCAGGGCTGCAGACGTTCGCCGAGGATGCCGTAGGCGGGGGTCAGGTTGGCCCGGTCGAGGCGACGGATCTCCATCAGTGGCTCCGGGTGGCGGAGACGCTGCGGCGGTCCAGCATGTCGGTGGTGATCTCGTGCGACCGGTGCGCCAGCACGCTGAGCAGCGAGTCCGAGATGCCGTGGGTGGCCTCGTTGAAGCCCTGCAGGTAGAGCCCGGCGCGGGTGGTCTCGCCGAGGTCGACCCGGTAGCGGCGGTTGACCGCGATGTCCTCGATGCCGACCTGGCCGGCCAGGTGACGGACCATGGCGGGCATCCGCTGGTCGTAGCCGGTGCCGAGCAGCACCAGGTCGCAGCGGACCTGGTCGACCTTGCCGGTACGGCGGTCGCGCAGCTCCAGCACCACCTCGCCGTCCTCCTCGCGGGCCTCCAGCACCTCGGTCATCGACCGGACGGCGGAGCGCTGCGAACCCGAGAGCTTCTGCTCGTACAGCATCGAGTAGGTCTCGTCGAGGAACGGCGCGGCCAGACCAGCGTAGTTGGTGAGCCGGATCTCCTCGAGGATCTGCTTCCGGGACTCGGCCGGGCTGTCGTGGAACTGGTCCACGAAGGAGGGGAAGAAGAGCTCGTTGACGAACTTGCTGGTCTGGTAGTTCTGCAGACCGATCGAGCGGTGGATCAGGGTCGGCTGGCTCAGCGGCAGGTCCTTGTGGACGGCCATGAACATCTCGGCGGCACTCTGCGCCGCGCCGATCACCACCACCCGGACCGGTCGGTCGATCGGGTACTGGGCGATCCGGGTGCTGTACTGGGTGCTGTGGATGACCCGGTCCGCGGGAAGGTGGGCGAACTCCTTCGGGACGTTGGCGTCCCGGCCGGTGCCGACCACCAGGTCCCGGGCGTCCACGGTGTCGCCGTTGGTGAGGGTGACCCGCCAGCCGATCACGGTGCCGTCGTCGGCCCGGCGGGGTGCGACGCTCTGGCCCTTCGCGTTGTAGCGGACCCCCACGTGCTCCAGGGAGTTGGCCACCCACTGCAGGTACTCGGAGAGCTCGCGGCGGAAGGGGTTGAAGGTGCCGAGGTTGACGAACTCGTCCAGGCGGCCCTTGGCGTGCAGGAAGGAGAGGAAGGAGAACCGGCTCTGCGGGTTGCGCAGGGTCACCAGGTCCTTGACGAAGGAGACCTGGCTGCGGGCGAAGGGCAGCAGCAGGTTGCGCTGCCACTTCACGTCGGGGTACTGCTCCAGGATGAGGGTGTTGGCGGCCAGACCGGAGGAGCCGGACTCCTCGATTGCCACGGCCAGGGCCAGGTTGGACGGGCCGGCACCGATTGCCAGAACCTCGACCTCGTTGTGGTTCGTCATTGCTGTGCCACCTCGCTACTCGTCCTACCGCCCCTTCGAGCGAGTAGGTGTTCCGGCCCCGTTCTTGTGTTCGGCGCCGTTCGGTAGGACGAGTCAAGCGAGTGGGGCTGTTGATCGACAGCCTTGTCCGGCAAGGCCGATCAAGCGGCCCCGGCAGCGAGTTGTTCGACCGGACCGGTCAACTGCCCCGCGGTTGTCCCCGGTCGCATCTTCGGGAAGGGCAACTCCCGGCGAGGCTGCAGGTTGTGGGCCGGATCGCGGTCCGAGACGAAGGCCCGCACCAGCGGGTCGACCCGGTACGTGCCCTGCCGCTCACCCGGTCCGAGCATCCCCGCATCGACCAACTCGTCGATCAATTCGTCGGCTCCGGTCGGGATTGATTCCTCGGCCCGCAGCTCGGAATCCGGCTGCTTCACCAGCAGATCGAGCAATTCGGCGGCTCGGTCGCCCAGTTGCACGTGGGCGGAGTTGAGCGACTCACGCATCGACAGGTCACCGACGCTCAGCCAGCCCAGCAGGGTCTCCGGGCACTCCAGCCGGCTCACCGCCCAGCGCAGCGAGATGTCCGGCCTGGCGGCCAGCTTGCGGGTGGCGATGTCGAGCGCCAGCGGCAGGTCACCGCAGAGCTCGGCCAGCCGGTCCGCCCCGGCGTGGTCCGCCCGGGCCCGTTCGGGCAGCGCCCGGTCGATCAGCTCGACCGAGTCGGGCCGGGGCAGCGGCTCCAGCCGGATCCGCCGGACGTCCCGCAGGCCCAGGAGCGGAGTGCGGCTGACCATGATGGTCGTACTGGTCCCGCTCTCGGTCAGCAACGGCCTGATCTGCCGCTCGCAGTGCACGTTCTCCAGCAGCACCAGCACCCTGCGCCGGGCCAGCAGCGAGCGGAACAGCCCCGCCTGCTGGTCCGGTGCGGCCGGTATTCGCTCCGGCGGCACCCCGAGCGCGGACAGGAAGCCTCCTACCAGCTCCGCCAGGTTGAAGGTCTCCTTGGTCAACGGACCGAGATCCGCGTAGAGCTGACCGTCCACCAGACGGTCCGCCAGGTCGTACGCGTGCCGCAGCGCCAGCTCGCTCTTGCCGACCCCGACCCGCCCGCTGATCAGCACCGGGCTGCCGCCGGGACCGCCCAGTCGGGCCAGCTCGGCGCTCCGTCCCACGAACCCCTGCGGGCGCAGTGGCAGTTGGGCCGGCCGCGGCAGCCCGGCATCCGGCACTCCGGCGCCCAGCGGTGCGGTCGCCGGGAGCGGCTGCACCGACGCCGGCGCCGCCGCCGACAGCGGCGGCGGCTGCTCCGCGGCCGGCTCGGTCACCGACACCGCGGGCCGCGCCCCGACCACCGGCACCCCGCCTCCGGCGGCGGCCACCAACCAGCGCCGCCGCCACTCCTCCCGGTCACCCCGGCAGGCCTCCACATACCCCAACGCCACCTGCAGGGTGGGCAGTCGGTGCCCGTTGGCGGCGCTGGACAGCACCGAGGCCGAGTACATCGCGGTCCTGGCCATGTCCCGGTACGTCGGGTTGCCAGCCTCGGCACGCAGTCGACGGAGCCCGCTCGCGAACTCCGCGACCGCGCCGCCCGTCTCGTCCACCGGCTTCTCCGGCCTCCCCATGTCTTCATCCCCTTTTGTTCACTGGCCCACAGACGGCCTGTGTGCCGATGGAAACGCCCGGGGGGAATGGGCGGCCGGTGTCTCCGGCCGGTCCACTCCCCCGGGTACTACCTACGGAAATGCACGGCGGATCCGCGTGGCCGGTGTCTCCGGCAGCTCCGCTCCTCCGTGCGTCGTGACGTCGTCAGCTCGCAAGATTCCCCCGCATGCCCACCCGGGCGCAGAGCGCGGCGACCAGACCGAGCATCCCGCAGAGCCCCCAGATCCCGTTCCCCAGCGTGGTCCAGGCGAGGACGCCCAAGGTGGGGCCGAGCGCCAGGCCGAGCCCGAAGGTGGCCTGGTGGGCGGCGATGTAGCGGGTCCGCACCGCCGCCGGGTGGGTGGCGGGGTGCGCGAACATGGTCGGCCCGCTGGTCATCACGCCGAAGACGAACAGCACCGTGCAGGCGGTGATCGTCACGCCGGAGCCGAAGGGCAGCCCGTAGCCCGCCACCCCGAGACCCATCAGGGCGGTGCCGCCGGCCCCGGCCAGGTACGGCTTCCAGCCCTTCAGATAGCTGGTGATCTTCAGCTCGCAGAGGATCAGGATGACCGAGGAGGCCGTCAGTAGCCCGCTGTACAGCGCGGCCGGGTGCCCCTCCTCGGTGAGCTTCAGCGGAAGCGCCACGGTGTACTGGACGTAGATCACCGAACCGAGCAGCACCGAGGCAAGGAAGGCCAGGTACCGCCCGTCCCGGAACAGCACCGCGTACGCGCCGAGCCCCGCGACGGACTTGTCCACCGCCTCCTCCTGCGGTGCGGCCACCTTCGGCAGCAGCGTCAGGGCGAGCAGCGCGTAGCCGAGTGCGGTGGCCGCGTCCAGGTAGAACAGCAGGTCCCAGTCGACCAGGATCAGCCCGGCCGCGATCAGCGGGCTGAGCGCGGCGCCGCCGTTCATCGCTATCCGCATCATCGAGAAGCCCATCACCCGGTGCTCGTCCGGGATCAGGTCGCTGAGCAGCACGGCCGCGGCCGGCCGGTACGACTGGGTGGCCAGGCCCGCCAGGGCGATCGCCGCGAGCAGCGGCCCGAACCGCCCGGGCCCGCTCAGCGCCGGGATCAGCGCCAGGATCGCCGCCGACGTGCACATCGCGCCGACGATGGTCGCCCTGGGCCCGTACCGCTGGGTCAGTTCACCGCCCAGGACAGTGCCGAGCACCGCGCCCGCGCTGTACGCGGTGAGGGCGAAACCCGCCTGACCCACGGAGAGTTCACGGGCGGTCAGGTAGAGCACCAGGAAGGTCTGGACGAACGCGCCCGTCTGGTTGACGAGCACGCCCCCCAGCAGGTACCTGACCTGGAGCGGTGTCTCCCGCAGGGTGGCGATGACGCCCATCGGGGCGTCCGTTCTCTTGGCAGTCCTGACGGTCATTGGGTCCTCGATCCCGGTTGGCTGTGCACGGTTTCGGGAAGGTCCGGGCAACGGGATGCTGCCCGGACCTCATTGCCCGTACGTTCCACCTGAGTTGGGACTCTGCCGACGGCTCTCGACCGTCGGCTCCGCTCAACCGCTCAGCGGTTGAAGCTGCTGTTCACCGCGCCGAAGTCCAGCGCGCCGGCCAGCTCGTCGTACGTGCCCTTCTCCACCAGCTCGGCGGCGGCCCGCTGGGCCAGCGTGTAGGCGGCCTGGGCGACAGCGGTGCCGACGCTGACCCGGCGCACCCCGGCGGCCTCGAACTCGGCCACCGTCGGCGCACCAGGCCCGGCCATCACGTTGACCGGCAGCGGCTGGCCCTCGACCAGCTCCGCGATCACCGCGAGGTCGAGCAGCCCCGGCACGAACAGGCTGTCCGCCCCGGCCTCGGCGTAGACCGCGGCGCGGGCCAGCACGTCGGCCGGTCGGCCCTCGGGCTCGCCGATCCCGAACAGGAAGACGTCGGTCCGCAGGTTGATCACCAGCTCCGGCAGGCCGGCCGCCTCGGCCGCCTGCCGCGCCGCGCGGATCCGGGCCGCCTGCTCCTCGGCCGTGAACAGCTCGAAGTTCGGCTTGGAGTCCTCGAGGTTCACCCCGACGACGCCCGCGCCGATCACGGCGGTGATGGTGGCGGCGACGTCCTCCGGAGCGAGGCCGTAGCCCGCCTCGATGTCGGCGGTGACCGGCAGCTCCACGGCGTCGACGATCCGGGCGACCAGAGCCACCATCTCGTCGCGGCTGAGCGCCTGCTGGTCCGGCTTGCCGGCCGCCCAGGAGACCCCGCCGCTGGTGGTGGCGATCGCCTTGGCCCCGGCCTGGCCGATGAGCGCCGCGCTCCCGGCGTCCCAGGCGTTCGGCAGCACCAGGACGCCGTCCTTGTGCAGTTCGCGGAGGAGTACGGCCTTGGCCTGCTGAGTGTTCGCCATGACGGCACCTTTCACTAGGGGGGTTTACCGGCATGTTCCCCAGTCGGCCGGAACACCGTCAAAGGAACCGAACGGACTCCATCACTTCCCCCACCAGGCACTTTCATCGTCTGACAATCCGTCAGGTCACACCGGGAAAGGCCCCAACGCCGAAGTGGCGCCTCCGGATCGGAGGCGCCACCAGGGTGTGCGGGAGGGCGGGCTGCTCAGCTGTGCGCTTCCTCGGGCAGGAGGTCAGGGACCGGGACGGCCGGAGCCTCGGGCTCGCTCTCGACCGGGACTCGCTTGATCCGCATCGACAGCAGCGCGGCACCCACGCTGAGGACACCGGCGACGTACCAGGCCGGCGCGTAGTCACCGAAACTGTCACGGGTGACACCGGCTGCCGTGGCGGCGAACGCGGCACCCAGCTGGTGGCAGGCGAAGACCCAGCCGAAGACGATCCCGGCCGACATCCCGAAGTGCTCGCGGCACAGCGCCACGGTCGGCGGCACGGTCGCGATGAAGTCCATCCCGTAGAAGATCACGAAGATGACCATCGGCCCGGTGATCTCCTCGCTGAACAGCGAGGGCAGCACCAGCAGCGACAGACCGCGCAGCACGTAGTAGACGGCCAGCAGGATGCGCGAGTCGACCCGGTCGGAGAGCCAGCCGGAGAGGATGGTGCCGATCAGGTCGAAGATGCCGATCATGGCGAGCAGGCCCGCCGCGGTGACGGTCGGCATGCCGTGGTCGTGGGCGGCCGGGATGAAGTGGGTGGCCACCAGGCCGTTGGTGGTGGCACCGCAGATCGCGAAGCCGACCGCGAGCAGCCAGAACGTCCGGGTCTTGGCGGCCTGCTTGAGACCGTCGACGGCGAGCCGGGCGGCACTGCCGGTGGGGACCGGTGCCGGCACGATCTCGTCCCCGCCGTACGGGGGGATGCCCAGGTCGGCGGGGTGCTCGCGGAAGAACAGCAGGATCAGCGGCACCGTGGCGAGTGCCACCAGTGACACCACGATCGCGGCCGTCCGCCAGCCGCCCGAGCTCTCGGTCAGCGAGGCCACCAGCGGCAGGAAGATCAGCGATCCGGTCGCACCACCGGCCGACAGGATGCCCGTGACCAGGCCCTGGCGCTTGACGAACCAGCGGGTGCCGATGGTGGCGACGAAACCCAGCGAGATGGAGCCGGCGCCGAGGCCGACCAGGACGCCCCAGAGCATCACCAGCTGCCACGCCGACGTCATGAACACGGTCAGACCGCTGCCCAGCGCGATCAGGGTCATCGCACCGGCCGTCACCTTACGGACGCCGAAACGCTCCATCAGCGCGGCGGCGAACGGCGCGGTGACGCCGTACAGCGCGAGGTTGACCGACATGGCCAGTCCGATCACACCGGACGACCAACCGAACTCTTGTTTGAGCGGCTCCACCAGTGCACCGGGGGTGGCCCGGAAGCCCGCCGCGCCGACGAGCGCGACGAAACCGATGGCCGCAATCATCCATGGCCAGATCTGCTTGTTTCGAATCACCTTGCCAGACTGCTCGCCCCCGCTCGGTTCCGGATAGCCGGGTTCCTGCACTCTGTCAGGTTCGGACCATGGTTCGGCAGTGCGTGATCCCATGCTTCGCTCAGCTCCCAATCGTCAATTGCTGCACGGATGTTGCCTGGTCGATCTCGGAGGTGCGGACGGTCAGTGAGGCCACCCAGTCGCCCGCCAGCGGGAGCTGGGCGGTGCCCGACCAGCGGCCGGTGCCCTCCGGTTGCAGAGCCACCGTCAGGGGCCCGATGTCCTTGGCCGGCAGGGTGAAGGTCAGCTGGACCTCCGCCGCCTGCACCGGCTGTCCGGCCGGGTCCCTCAGGTCCAGCCGGACGGTGTTGTTGCCCACCGCGACCGGGGTGACGCCCACCGTGGCGGTGCCCTTGGCGTTGGCGGTCCGGCCGCCGGTGTCGTACGGAAGTACCAGTTGGGCGGTCCGGCCGGACGCCACCGGCGCGGCCGGTCCTGGCGGCAGGGCGGCGACCTCCTGGGCCACCCGTCCGGGCGGCGCACTGGTGAGCATCGTGGTCACCACCAGCACCGCCACCGCGACGGCCGCCTCCACCAGCACGGAGCGCCGCAGCCCGGACCGGTCGGCCGCCGGATCGGTCCGCAGCCGGGCGATCCAGCGGCGCGAGAACCACGCCGCCGCGAGCATCACGGCCACGCACCCGATCTTGACCAGCAGCAGTCGCCCGTACTCGGTGCCGGTCAGCGCGCTCCAGGAGCCCACTCCGCGCCAGGACTGGTACACCCCGGTCAGCACCAGCACGGTCACCGAGCCGAACGCCACCCGGGAGAACCGCTGCACACCGGTCGGCCCGATCCCCTGCCGCAGGCTGACCAGCAGGGCCACCAGGCCGCCCAGCCAGGCCGCCATCGCCAGCAGGTGCAGGGTGGCGGTCGGCAGCGACAGCCAGACCTGCATGCCCACGGCGGCGTGGTCGGTACCGACCCAGGTCGCCGTCAGCCCGACCGCCAGCAGCACTCCGGCCACACCCAGCCTGGACCGGGCCGAGCGTGGTGCTGGCTCCTCGCCCGGCTGGCCCGACTGCCCGACCAGCATGGCCAGGTAGACCCCGCTCAGGGCGAGCAGCAGCAGCCTGACCGCCAGCGCGGTGTAGATCCGCCCGTCCAGCGAGACGTGCGCGAGCGCCGGGTCCGCCGCCTGCGAGATCTTGTTGCCGCGCTCGTACGGGCCGCGCAGCAGCAGCAGGACGATCGTGGCGACCAGCAGGCCGAGCCAGCCGGTGACCAGCAGTTGCTGCACCTGCTTGACCGCCGCGCCGGCCGGCCAGCAGACCAGGACGAAGGCCACTGCACCGGCCAGCAGCGCGAACGCGGCGTACGCCGCCACCCGGCCGGTGTCGTACATGAACGAGATCAGGCTGTCCGCCTTGACGCCCTGGGCCGAGTCGGCGGGGACCACGGTGGCCGAGGGCGCGCCGATCGAGAAGGTGAACGCCCCGCTGACCGGGTGCGAGTCGTCCGAGACGGCCCGCCAGGCCACCGTGTACGTGCCGTTGCCGAGGCCGGGGTGCAGGGTGACCCGTGCGGTGTCGCCCTTGCCGTCGGCGCGCCCGGTGTCGCCCGCGTCGACCTGCTTCCCCGCCGGGTCGAGGACCCGGACCGAGTCGGCGGTGAGCGTCACGCCCTCGCCGAAGGTGAGCGTGACGGCGGTCGGCGCGGACGGCAGTACCGAGTTCTGCACCGGGTCGGTCGAGACCAGTGCCGCGTGTGCGGCCGCGGTTCCCGCCCCGCCGAGCAGCATCAGCGCGCCCGCGAACAGCGCGATCAGCACGCCGATGAGGCGGCGGCGGATCCGCAGGAATCGTTCGGTCATTCCTTGCACTTCCCGGCTGGTAGTGATCGGCGCCTCAGGGCGGCGCCGTCTGCGTCGTCGTCAGGAGGTCGTCCGCCCGGGCGGGTTGTCGAGGGTCAGGGCGGTGCAGCGGACCCCGCCGCCGCCCTTGGCCAGCTCGGTGGTGTCGAGTTCTATCACCCGCAGTCCGCGCTCGCGCAGCTCGGCGGCGAGTCGCGGCGCACCCGTGGTCATCGTCACGGTGGTGCCGTCACCGACCATGTTCAGCGCGAACTTGGCCGCCTCCTCGACCGACACCTCGATCAGCTCGGCCCCCAGTCCGTGCAGCCGGCGGAGGCTCGGCGCGTCGAGTGCCTGCGGGCAGTAGGCCAGGGTGTTAGGCAGGCCGACGACGCCCACGGCCAGGTCGAGGTCGTACCAGCGCGCGCTCACGGTCTGCAGCGGCACCACCTCGTAGTCGAGCTCCTCGGCCAGCACCCGCATCATCCGCTGGTCGGTGCGCTGGCCGTGCGCCGCGAGCAGCAGGTCACCGAAGGCCAGCGCGTCGCCCTGGCCGCTGAACGCGTAGGGCACCTCGACGACCTCGTACCCACGCCAGTTCAGCCACTCGCGGAAGTAGGTCACCTCGGCCTGGCGCTCCGGCGGCGGGTTGCCGAGGATCGCCCGGTCGCCGCGCACCACGGCCGCGTTGGCGGTGAAGACCATGTCCGGGCACTCCGGCGCGGACGGCACGTACTCGATCTTGCGGCCCGCCGCCAGGTGCGCCGCCACGATCGCCTCGTGCTCGGCGACGGTCGCGGCCAGGTCGGGCTGGATCTCGGTGTGCATGTACGGGTTGATCTCGTAATCGACCCGGAAATGCCTCGCGTCGGAAACCAGCAGCTCACTGTTCACGGTTCAATCCCCTGGTCTGTCGGAACCGGCTCGATACAGCCGATTGGTAGGTGCGGTCCGGGTCGCCGCGCACCACCGAGTTCAACAGAGCGCCGAATTGGTCGCCATCTTCGGATGCCGAAACAATCAACTCGGGCCGGGAGAACAACCCCGGCCCGAGTAGACGGAAGGACGAACGGTCACCCCAGCGCGGGGATCACCTCCGCCCCGTACGCGTCGATGGTCGACTCGATCGCGTCGTGCATCGCGTACACGGCGAACTGGTCGACGCCCAGGTCGCGCAGTTGGCGGAGTTTGGCGAGCTGCGCCTCGGGCGGGCCGATCAGGCAGAACCGGTCGACGATCTCGTCCGGGACGAAGGCGGTGTCCGGGTTGCCCGAGCGGCCGTGGTGGGCGTAGTCGTAGCCGTGCCGGTCCCGGATGTAGTCGGTCAGCGCGTCGGGCACCAGGCCGGAGTGTTCGCCGTAACGGGAGACCAGGTCGGCGACGTGGTTGCCGACCATGCCGCCGAACCAGCGGCACTGCTCGCGGGCGTGCGCCAGCGCCGAGGGCGAGTCGTCGGCGGTGACGTACGCGGGCGCGGCCACGCAGACCGTGATCGAGGCGGGGTCACGCCCGGCCCGCTCGGCGGCCGTACGGACCGCCTTGACCATCCACTCGGTCAGGTAGGGGTCGGCCAACTGCAGGATGAAGCCGTCCGCCTGACGGCCCGTCAGATCCAGTGCCTTCGGACCGTACGCGCCCATCCAGACCGGGAGTTCGGCGCCAGGCCGCACCCAGGGGATCCGCATCGGAGTGCCGTCCACCTCCGTCTCCCGGCCCTCCGCCAGCTCCTTGATGGCGTGCATCGCGGCGGACAGCCGCTCCAGGGTGGCCGGGCGACGGCCGGCCACCCGCATCGCGGAGTCACCGCGTCCGATCCCGCAGACCGTCCGGTTGCCGAACATGTCGTTGAGGGTGGCGAAGAGCGAGGCGGTCACCTCCCAGGTCCTGGTCGACGGGTTGGTCACCATCGGACCGACCGTCAGGCGCGAGGTCTGCGCCAGGATCTGGCTGTAGATCACGAAGGGCTCCTGCCAGAGCACCACCGAGTCGAAGGTCCACCCGTGGGTGAAGCCCGCCGCCTCGGCGCGCACCATCCGCTCGACCAGCAGACGGGCGGGCGGGTCGGTCTGGAGCACAAGGCCGATGTCCAAGTCGGTTCTCTTCTCTAGAGGTACTGACAGGTCGAGCGCGGCTGGTACCGGCCGTGCCCGGCCCGGCCGAGGTAGACGTCACCGTCGACCACCACCGTGCCCCGGGAGAGCACGGTGCGGGCCTTGCCGGTGAGTTGCCTGCCCTCGTACGCCGAGTAGTCGACATTCATGTGGTGGGTGGCGGCCGAGACGGTCTGTACGGCGTTCGGGTCGTAGACCACCAGGTCGGCGTCGGCGCCCGGGGCGACGGTGCCCTTACGCGGGTAGAGGCCGAACATCCGGGCGGGCGTGGCGCAGGCGATCTCGATCCACCGGCGCCGGGTCAACTTCCCTTCCACCACGGCCTGGTGCAGCAGGTCCATCCGGTTCTCGACGCCCGGCAGCCCGTTCGGGATCTTCGAGAAGTCGCCCCGGCCGAGCTCCTTCTGCCCGACGAAGCAGAACGGGCAGTGGTCGGTGGAGACCACCTGGAGGTCGTTGGTGCGCAGCCCCCGCCACAGCGCCGCCTGGTGCTCGCGCGGCCGCAGCGGCGTGGAGCAGACGTACTTGGCGCCCTCGAAGCCGGGCTCGGCCAGGTTGTCGGTCGACAGGTAGAGGTACTGCGGGCAGGTCTCGCCGAACACCGGCAGCCCCTCGTCCCGCGCCTTCGCCAGCTCGGCCACCGCCGAGGCGGCCGAGACGTGCACCACGTACAGCGGGGCGCCCGCCACCTGGGCCAGCCTGATCGCCCGGTGGGTGGCCTCGGCCTCCAGCAGCTCCCGCCGGACCTCGCCGTGGTGGCGCGGGTCGGTCTTCCCGGCCGCCAGTGCCTGTTCCACCAGCACGTCGATCGCGATGCCGTTCTCGGCGTGCATCATGATCAGGCCGCCGTTGTCGGCGCCGCGCTGCATGGCCCGCAGGATCTGGCCGTCGTCGCTGTAGAAGACGCCGGGGTAGGCCATGAACAGCTTGAAGGAGGTCACCCCCTCCCCCACCAGCAGGTCCATCTCCTTGAGGCTGGCCTCGTTCACGTCGCCGAGGATCATGTGGAAGGCGTAGTCGACCGCGCAGACGCCGGCCGCCTTCTCGTGCCAGGCGTCCAGCCCGGCCCGCAGCGAGGAGCCGACCGACTGGACCGCGAAGTCCACGATCGTGGTGGTCCCGCCGAACGCGGCGGCCCGGGTGCCGGTCTCGAAGGTGTCACTGGCCTCGGTGCCGCCGAACGGCAGCTGCATGTGGGTGTGGGCGTCCACGCCACCGGGGATGACGTACTGTCCGGTGGCGTCGATCACCCGGTCCGCCGTCCAGCCGTCGGCGATGTCGCTGCCACTGGCGGCCAGTGCGACCACCTGCTCGCCCTCGACCAGCACGTCCACGTGCATCTCCTCGGCGGCGGTGATCACCAGGCCGCCGCGGATCACGGTACGGGTCATCGGAGCTCTCCTCACGCTTCCGTCAGCGGACCGTAGGCGTCCGGGCGCCGGTCCCGGTAGAACGCCCACTGCTGCCTGACCTGCTCGATCAGGTCCAGGTCGAGGTCTCTGACCAACAGTTCCTCGTTCTTGTCGGAGGCGACCTCGCCGACGAACTGGCCGCGCGGGTCGACGAAGTACGAGGTGCCGTAGAAGTCGTTGTCGCCGTACTCCTCGGTGCCGACCCGGTTGATCGCGGCGATGTAGTACTCGTTGGCCACGGCCGCGGCCGGCTGCTCCAGCTGCCAGAGGTAGGCGGACAGGCCCCGGCTGGTGGCCGAGGGGTTGTAGACGATCTCGGCCCCGGCGATGCCGAGCGCGCGCCAGCCCTCGGGGAAGTGCCGGTCGTAGCAGATGTAGACGCCGACCTTGCCGACCGCCGTGTCGAACACCGGCCAGCCGAGGTTGCCGGGCTTGAAGTAGTACTTCTCCCAGAATCCCTTCACCTGCGGGATGTGGTGCTTGCGGTACTTGCCGAGGTAGGAACCGTCCGCATCGATCACGGCGGCGGTGTTGTAGTAGAAACCGGACTGCTCGACCTCGTACACCGGCACCACGATCACCAGGCCCAGTTCCTTCGCCAGCGCCTGCATCCGCCGCACCGTCGGCCCGTCCGGCACCGGCTCGGCCCAGCGGTAGTGCTCGGGCTCCTGGACCTGGCAGAAGTACGGGGCGTTGAAGACCTCCTGGAACCCGATGATCTGCGCGCCCTGCGCGGCCGCGTCCCGGGCGGCCTGCTCGTGGGCCGCGACCATGGTCTCCGGATCGCCCGTCCACGAGGTCTGGAACAGGGCTGCTCGCACCACTCGGCTCATCGCTGCGCTCCTCGCTGTAGAAAGCCGAGAGTAGGAGTTATCGGGCCGTCAATGAAGTGCCACGCTGTAACGCTCTCCGGTGTTTCGCATTCCACCGCGACACCGCCGCAGCACCACTCCGATAAACATCACAATCGAGGTGTCTGGGCGTTACTTCTTCGTTTCTGACACTGCGTCACCACATGACCCGTCAGCCCGTGGTGGCGCCGACCGCCGACCGCCGATGAGCTGAGCTCGCGGCGGCGTAGCCGGCGAGCGCCGGGGCCGCGGTGCGCACGATGCCGACGGGGATCATCGAGTCGGCGATCACCGGCGGCGGCAGGAAGAAGTCGGCGCATTGACATTGCCATGACTTGAAGAACGTCCGTAGGATTTGCCGTGAGAGCGCTCTCAGCAAGGTCATCCCCCTTCTTCCCCCACACGAGGGTGGTTCCCGCATGCCTGCTGCAACTCGCCCACGCCGCCGACCGCTCGGCGGACTCATGTCCCTGCTCGGCGCCGGCCTGCTGGCGGCCGCCCTGCTCGCCCCGGCAGCCCCCGGCAGGGCCGCCAGCCCGCTCGACGGCACGGCACCGGTCGCCGTGCAGAGCTGGAACGACGACTTCAACGGGCCGTCCGGCTCGGCCGTCGACCCCGCCAAGTGGACACTGGAGACCGGCGGTTCGGGCTACGGCAACCACGAACTCCAGTACTACACGCCGGGCGCCCAGAACGCCGCCCTGGACGGCCAGGGCAACCTGGTCATCACCGCCAGGCGCAACACCGACTCCGGCCTGGCTTGCTGGTACGGCGCCTGCCAGTACACCTCGGCCCGGCTGAACACCGCCCGCACCTTCACCCAGGCATACGGCCACTTCGAGTCCCGCATCAAGATCCCGCGCGGCCAGGGCATCTGGCCGGCCTTCTGGATGCTGGGCAACGACCTCGGCACGGCAGGCTGGCCGACCAGCGGCGAGATCGACGTGTTCGAGAACATCGGTCGCGAGCCGAGCACCGTACACGGCACCATCCACGGCCCGGGCTACTCGGGCGCGGGCGGCATCGGCGCCCCGTACAGCCTCCCGGCCGGGCAGTCCTTCGCGGACGCCTTCCACACCTTCGCGGTCGACTGGAGCCCCACCGCGATCACCTGGTCGGTGGACGGCAACGTCTACCAGACCCGCACGCCCGCCGACCTGGGCGGCAACCGCTGGGTCTTCGACCACCCGTTCTTCGTGATCCTCAACCTGGCGGTCGGCGGCGACTGGCCGGGCAGCCCCGACGGTTCGTCGGCCTTCCCGCAGACCATGACCGTCGACTACGTGCACACCACCACCTGGGGCGGCAGCTCCGACCTGCCCTACACCGGGCGGATCACCGGCCCCGGCGGGATGTGCGTGGACGTCGCCGGCGCCTCCAGCGCCGACCGCACGCCCATCCAACTGCACAACTGCACCGGAGCCGCCGCCCAGCAGTGGACGGTCGGCACCGACGGCACCGTCCGCGCCTTCGGCAAGTGCCTGGACGTGGACGGCGCTTCGCACAACGACGGTGCCGTCATCCAGCTCTACACCTGCAACGGCACCGGCGCCCAGCAATGGACGTACCGTTCGGGCCACGACTTCCTGAACCCCGGCTCCGCCAAGTGCCTCGACTCCCCGAACGGCTCCTCGGCGGACGGCACCCGGCTCCAGCTGTGGACCTGCAACAGCAGCATCGCCCAGAAGTGGACCCTGGGCTGACCCTCGGTCGGCGGGCGGAGCCGCACTGTCAGGGGCTCCGCCCGCACGGCCCGACAGGCCGTCAGCAGGTGCAGCTGCCGGTCAGGGTGATGGACTCCGGGGGCGTCGGGGAGCCGGTGTACGGAGCGATCCAGGCACCGATTCCGTTCTCGCCGGCGGTGGCCCAGCGGACCCTGTGGTCCGGGCCGAGCGGGCTGCCGTCGCCGTTGGTGACCATCCAGTCGTCTAGCTCGGTGCCCGGCGGACAGTTGGCCACCACCCCGTCGGGGAGCCGGTCACCGAGACGGTGGTGCTGCCATCGGCACGGGCCGGGCCGACCAGCAGGGCGGCGAGGCCGGTTGCGGCCAGGCCCACCCCAGGAGTCGCCTGCGTATGGATGGCCCTCCGTCGCCCGCCCCATCGATTCGTACACGGTCGATGGAATTCTTCCCGCTACTCAGGGTAATGATTCGAGCACGACGAGACGTCACCCGCCCGCCGGGGCGGCGGCGCGGCCGTGAGGTGCGCGCCGAAGCTTTGCCCAGGGCGTTCCCGACCAGGCAAGATGGCCCGGTGACCCTCCTGGACCTGATGCCGAAGCCCGCTACCCCCGACGCGCTGTACGAGACCTTCGCCGAGTGGGTGCAGGATCGTGGCATCACGCTCTACCCCGCCCAGGAGGAGGCGCTGATCGAGCTGGTCTCGGGCAACAACGTCATCCTCGCCACCCCCACCGGCTCCGGAAAGAGCCTGGTCGCAGCGGGTGCGCACTTCGCCGCGCTGGCCGAGGGCAAGCGCACCTTCTACACCGCGCCCATCAAGGCCCTGGTCTCGGAGAAGTTCTTCGACCTGGTGAAGATGTTCGGCACCGAGCAGGTCGGCATGATGACGGGTGACGCCAGCGTCAACCCGACCGCGCCGATCATCTGCTGCACCGCCGAGGTGCTGGCCAACATCGCGCTCCGCGACGGTGCCAGGGCCGACGTCGGCCAGGTCGTGATGGACGAGTTCCACTTCTACGCCGAGCCGGACCGGGGCTGGGCCTGGCAGATCCCGATCCTGGAGCTGCCGCACGTGCAGTTCCTGCTGATGTCCGCCACCCTCGGCGACGTCCGCCGCTTCGAGGAGGACCTGACCCGCCGTACAGGACGCCCGACCACCGTCGTGCGCTCGGCCACCCGTCCGGTGCCGCTGTTCTACGAGTACCGCCGCACCAACCTGCACGACACCCTGGAGGAGCTGCTGAAGACCGGTCAGGCGCCGGTCTACGTCGTGCACTTCACCCAGAAGGAAGCCGTCGAGCGGGCCCAGTCGCTGATGAGCATCAACATGTGCACGAAGGCGGAGAAGGACGCCATCGCCGACCTGATCGGCGGCTTCCGGTTCACCACCAAGTTCGGCCGCAACCTCTCCCGCTACGTCCGGCACGGCATCGGCGTGCACCACGCGGGCATGCTGCCCAAGTACCGCCGCCTGGTCGAGCGACTGGCCCAGGCCGGTCTGCTCAAGGTGATCTGCGGCACCGACACGCTCGGCGTCGGGGTCAACGTGCCGATCCGCACCGTGCTGTTCACCGCGCTCTCCAAGTACGACGGCCAGCGGGTTCGGGTGCTGCGGGCCCGGGAGTTCCACCAGATCGCCGGCCGGGCGGGCCGGGCCGGGTTCGACACCGTCGGCCAGGTGGTCGCCCAGGCGCCCGAGCACGTGATCGAGAACGACAAGATGGTCGCCAAGGCCGGTGACGACCCCAAGAAGAAGCGCAAGGTGGTCCGGAAGAAGGCCCCCGAGGGCTTCGTCAGCTGGTCCGAGGAGACCTTCGAGCGCCTCATCGGCGCCGACCCGGAGCCGCTGGTCTCCCGGTTCAAGGTCAGCCACGCCATGCTGCTCTCCGTCATCGGCCGCCCGGGCAACGCCTTCCAGGCCATGCGCCACCTGCTGACGGACAATCACGAGGAACGCTCCGCCCAGCGCCGCCACATCCGCAGCGCGATCGCGATCTACCGCTCGCTGCTCGCGGGCGGCGTGGTCGAGCGCCTGCCGGAGCCGGACGCCGAGGGCCGGATCGTCCGCCTCACCGTGGACCTCCAGGAGAACTTCGCGCTCAATCAGCCGCTCTCCACCTTCGCGCTGGCCGCCTTCGAGCTGATCGACCAGGAGTCGCCCTCCTACGCGATGGACATCGTCTCGGTGGTCGAGGCCACCCTCGACGACCCGCGCCAGATCCTCGCCTCCCAGCAGAACAAGGCGCGTGGCGAGGCGATCGGCGAGATGAAGCGGGACGGCATCGAGTACGAGGAGCGGATGGAGCGGCTCCAGGACATCACCTACCCCAAGCCGCTCGAGGAACTGCTCGGCCACGCGTACGAGGTCTACCGCCAGGCCCACCCCTGGATCGGCGACCACCACCTGGCGCCCAAGTCCGTGGTCCGCGACCTGTACGAGCGGGCGATGACCTTCTCGGACTATGTCGGCCACTACGACCTGGCCCGCACCGAGGGCATCGTGCTGCGCTACCTCGCCGGGGCGTTCAAGGCGCTGGAGCAGACCGTCCCGGACGACCTGAAGACCGACGACCTCAAGGACGTCATCGCCTGGCTCGGCGAGCTGGTCCGCCAGGTCGACTCCAGCCTGCTGGACGAGTGGGAGCAGCTGGCCAACCCCACCTCTCCCGAGGCCGCCGAGGTCCGCCTCGACGACAAGCCCGCCCCGGTCACCGCCAACGCCCGCGCCTTCCGGGTCCTGGTGCGCAACGAGATGTTCCGCCGGGTCGAGCTCTGCGCGCTCGAACAGTACGGCACGCTGGGCGAGTTGGACGGCGAGTACGGCTGGGACGCAGATCGCTGGGCGGACGCGATGGACGGGTACTGGGAGGAGCACGACGACCTCGGTACCGGCCCCAACGCGCGCGGCCCCAAGATGCTCCTGATCGAGGAGGACCCGGAGGAGGGCTCCTGGCGGGTCCGCCAGATCTTCGAGGACCCGGCCGGCGACCAGGACTGGGGCATCAGCGCCGAGGTCGACCTCTACGGCTCCGACGAGGAGGGCCGCGCCGTCCTCCGCGTCACCGGGGTGAACCGCCTCGACGGCTGACCGGTCGGACCGTCAGTCCCGGCCCGGTGGTGGGGAATTCCCCACCACCGTCCGGCCTGCTGGCCGGATGGGTGCGGGCCCGGTGACCGAGAAGACTTCGGGGCATGAGAAACCGCCTCGCAGTCCTCGCCACCGTCACCGCCTCCGTGCTCACCCTCTCCGCCCCGCTGGCCCAGGCCCGTCCCGCGCTCGGCTGGGGCGCCTGTCCGGACGGCGGTCATGACCTCCGTCAGCGGTGTGCCACCGTCACCGTGCCGCTCGACTACCGCGAGCCGCACGGGCGGCAGATCACCCTGGCCGTCTCCCGGATCTCCGCCGAGCACCCCGAGCGTCGCCGTGGCGTCCTGCTGATGATTCCCGGCGGCCCGGGCGGCGGCGGGCTGAACGGCCCGTCCAAGGCGGCGAAGCAGCTGCCGCAGTCGGTCCGCGACGCGTACGACCTCGTCGGGTTCGACCCGCGCGGAGTCGGGTCGAGCACCCCGGTCAGCTGCGGGCTGGCGCACGAGGACCTGGCGATGGTGAAGCTCCGGCCGTGGCCCGCGCCGGACGGCTCGATCACCGGGAACGTGGACACCGCCCGCCGGGTCGCCGACACCTGCCTGCGCAACGGCGGCCCGGTGCTGCGCACCCTCTCCACCGCCAACGAGGCACGCGACATCGACCGGATCCGGCAGGCCCTCGGGGAGCGGAAGCTGTCCGCCTGGGGCGTCTCCTACGGCACGTACGCGGGTGCCGTCTACGCCACCATGTTCCCCGGCCGCACCGACCGGATCGTGCTCGACAGCAACGACGACCCGGACCCGGAGAAGGTCGAGCGCGGCTGGCTGGCCGCCTTCGGGGTCGGCGTCGAGGACCGCTTCCCGGACTTCGCCACCTGGGCCGCCGCACCGGGCAATCCGGACCGGCTGGCCGCCACCCCCGAGGAGGTCCGGCCGCTCTTCCTCGCCCTCGCCGACCGGCTGGACCGCGAGCCGGTCGGATGGCCCGGCGCCAACCCTCCGGTGCTGGACGGCAACGCGCTGCGCGAGACGATGCTGGAGAGCCTGTACGACGACGAGAAGTTCCCCACGCTGGCCCGGCTGGTGCTGGCGGGCCTCGGCTCGCGTCCGCTCCCCGTGGCGGCGGCGCCGCCGGACGAGGCGCTGCAGAACACCGTCGCCGTCTCGGTCGGGGTGCTCTGCAACGACGTGCGCTGGCCCGCCCTGTCCCCCGCGTACGACAAGGCGGTTGCCGCCGCCCGGGTCGAGCACCCGTTGACCGCCGGGATGCCGGTCAACGTGATGCCCTGCGCGTTCTGGCCCGCGCCGGCCGAACCGCCGGTCCGGGTCACGCCTGACGGCCCGTCCGATGTCCTGCTGGTGCAGAACCTGCGTGACCCGGCCACCCCGTACTCCGGAGCCCTCAAGCTCCGTCAGGCCCTGGGTACCCGGGCCAGGATGGTCACCGTCGACTCCGGCGGTCACGACGCCTACCTGGCCAACGGCAACGCCTGCGGCGACCATGTGGTGACCGACTTCCTCACCACCGGCCACCGCCCGGCCCAGGACGTCCACTGCTGATGCCGGGTCAGGCCGTCGACCGCAGACCGACCGATCCGGTCAGTCGTGGTCGTACACCGTGACCGGCACCCCGGCCCCGGTCAGCCGCGCCTCGACCAGCGGCTCGACCCTGGACCATCGCCCGCCCGCCAGACCGCAGCCGATCCGGGGCATGTGCACCGCCCCGCCGAGCTCCAGCACCTGCGGCGCAAGCCGCCCGAGCGCGGCATCGATCGCCTCGTACCGGACCGGCACACCCTGGGACCGGCTGCTCCTGACGCCCCGTTGGCCCACCAGGTTGGCCACCCACACGTACCGCTCGACCTGGACCAACTGCACCGCACCGAGCCCGAAGTCGTTACCGGCCCGCTCCCGGTGCCACCGCCGGTACGCCGCCTCCGGCTCCGGCCAGCGCCTGGAGATCGCCAGTACGAAGCCCTTGCCCCAGCCGCCGAGGTCGTTGCAGACGTGGGCGATCACCTTGACGCCCTTGCCCATCGGCGCGGTGGCGTCCCCTCGCACGTAGTTGATCGGATCACCCATCAGGGCAGCCTAGACCGCCGGGGTGACAGCGCTGCCTCGGGGAGTCCACCAGTCGCCGGACCGCCGCGACCCGTCCGGCCCGGGTGTCAGCCGTCGGGCCCGGTGGGCGGGTGGAAGCAGGCGGTCACCGTCTTTCCGGAGCGGCCGGTCCTGGTCTGCCAGTCGTCGGCGAGGGCGTCGATGAGGGCCATGCCACGGCCTGAGGTGGCGTCGGCTGCCGCCTCGCGGGGACGCGGGGCCGTCGGCGAATCGTCGTGCACGCTGACGTACAGGCACTTGCCGTCCCAGGTGAGGACGAGGTCGGCGTCACTCACGGCGTGCAGGTGAGCGTTGGTGATGAGCTCGGAGATGATCAGGACGACCGCGTCGGCGGTCTCCGGCGCGTGCTCCGTCCAGCCGAGTTCGTCGAGGTGCTGCCTCGCCCACGCCCGCCCGTTGCGCACGCCTCCGGTCACCGGGAACTTCCGTGCCCAGCCAAACGCCCTGAGTATGGGCTCGTGCTCGTGCATCGCACTGCTCCCTCCGCAGCCGGCGGCCACACCCTGCGTTCGACGCGGTCTGCCGCCTGGACGGTCAACCGGCCTGGTGGTCGAGCACGGCCCGAACCCCGTCTTGCCCGCCCCGCACCTCGCAAACCCTCCCGGGTCACCGGCCTGCCGCAGGCCGCCCATGGTCAGGGCTTCTCGTCGTCGGGCCAGGCCCGGGTGTCGCGGGGCTCGACGTACGGCTCCTCGTCCTTCGGCAGGCCACCCTCGATGGCCCGTTCACGGGAGAGTTCGGCGTCGAACTCCAGGCCGAGAAGGATGGCGAGGTTGGAGATCCACAGCCAGACGAGGAAGACGATGACGCCCGCCAGGGTCCCGTAGGTCTTGTTGTACGAGGAGAAGTTGGCGACGTACAGGGCGAATCCGGCGGAGGCCGCCATCCAGAGGATCACCGCCAACAGGCTGCCGGGCGAGATCCACCGGAAGCCCCGGTCCCGCACGTTCGGCGCCGCCCAGTACAGCACCGCGATCATCAGCACCACGAGGAGGACCAGGACCGGCCACTTCGCGATCGCCCACACCGTCAGAGCGGTGTCGCCCAGGCCGAGGGCCCGGCCGATGCGGTCCGCCAGCGGGCCGGTGAAGACGACGATCGCCGCACTCGCCGCCAGCAGCACCAGCAACAGCAGCGTCAGACCGACCCGCAGGGGCGTGGTCTTCCAGATCGGGCGTCCTTCGCGGATGTCGTAGACGGCGTTGGCGGACCGCATGAACGCCGCGACGTAGCCGGAGGCCGACCACACGGCACCCAGCAGTCCGATGGCGAGCAGGAGCGAGCTGGTGCCGGAGTTGTTCTGCAGCTGGTTCACGGCGTCCCGCAGAATGTCCCGGGTCGGGCCGGGCGCCAGGTTCTGCAAATTCTTCAGGACGGCGTCGGTGGCGGAGCGCCCGATGACACCGAGCACCGAGACCAGGACGAGCAGCGCGGGGAAGATCGCCAGGACGCTGTAGTAGGTGAGCGCAGCGGCCCGGTCGGGCAGCTCATCGGCCAGGAACTCGGTGCCGGTGCGACGCAGCACCGCCCACCAGGAGCGCCGGGGCAGGTCGGTCGGACCGTCGGGGGCCGCCCCCTCGACCTGTTGGCTCGGGCCGACGCGGTCCGGGTTCCGGTCCCGGTCGCGGTCGCGGTCGCCGTCCCGGTCGCGGTCCAGGTGTCTGCGGTGGAAGAGAGAAGTCATGCCGTGCGTCTGTCCCAACCGGCCGGACCGAACCACGGACACCGCAGAGGCGGCCCCGACAGCGCCGCTCAGCGGTCAGGCCGCCGCCGGCGCGCGGACGACCGCGGCCTCACCCACCCGGTTGTGGCGCTCCTCCCACTCCTCCAACGCGCTGCGGCAGGCGTGGTCGAGGTGGCGCAGGCCGGTCAGGTCCAGGTGGACGATCCGGCCGGCCGGCAGCTTCTCCAGGGTGTCCAGCAGTCGGGGCAGGCGGAGGAAAGTGGCGTTGCCGGTCAGCGTCACGCCGGCCGCCCCGTCCGCGCGCTCCTCGACGGCCACGTGCAGGTGCGAGGTGTCCCAGGCGCTCTTCAGGACGGCGAGCAGCAGGCCGAGCAGCACGCCCTCGAAGAGGTTGGCCGCGACGACGGCCACCGCGGTCACCACCAGGATCACGGCCTCTCCCCGGTGCGCCCGCCACAGGGGCACCAGCGCCTTGAGCGGCACCAGTTTGGCCCCGGCGTGCACCAGGACACCGGCCAACGCGGCCAGCGGTATCACCGAGAGGGCGGCGGGGAACAGCGCGGCGAACAGCAGCAGCCAGAGGCCGTGCAGCACCCGGGAGGCCTTGGTACGGGCCCCGGCCTGGACGTTGGCCGCGCTGCGGACGATGACGGCGGTCATCGGGAGGGCGCCGAGCACGCCGCAGACGGTGTTGCCGACGCCTTGGGCGACCAGTTCCTGGTCGTACCGGGTGCGCGGGCCGTCGTGCAGGCGGTCCACCGCGGCGGCGCTGAACAGGCTCTCGGCGGAGGCGATCAGCGCGAACGCCAGGATGGTGCCGAGGACGCCGACGCTACCGAGCGCCGACAGTTCCGCGCTGCCGGGGAGGGAGATCACCCCGGCCAGCCCGGCGACCTCGACCTTGGCCACGGCGAGGTCGAACAGCGCGGTGGCGGCGGTCGCCGCGGCGACGGCGGCCAACGGCGCGGGTACCACCCGCACCTTGGCGGGCATCCTGGGCCAGAGCACCAGGACGGCTATGGTGCCGACGCCGACCGCGGCCGCCGTGAGGGCCGCCGACGAGGCCGCCGTGTCGGCGATCAGGCGCGGAAGGCCGGCGAGCTTGTCGAGGCCGCTCCGGGGAGCCTTGGCGTCGGCCAGTGCGTAGAGCTGACCGGCGATCAGCACCAGGCCGATCCCCGCCAGCATGCCCTGGACGACCGCGACGGAGATGGCGCGGAAGAGCCGTCCGAGCCGCAGGGCGCCCATGGCGATCTGGAGCAGCCCGGCAGCGGCGGTGATCACGCCGAGGGTGGCGAGCCCGTGCTCCTGCACGGCGGCGAACACCAGGACGGTCAACCCGGCGGCGGGACCGGAGACTTGGAGACTGCTGCCGGGCAGCAGCCCGGTCAGCAGCCCGCCGACTATGCCGGTGAGCAGGCCGAGTTCGGCCGGCGCGCCGGAGGCGACGGCCACGCCGACGCAGAGCGGCAGCGCGACCAGGAAGACGACGAAGGAGGCGGCGAGATCCGCTCGTAAGGCGGCGGGCCGAAGGGCGGGCCGACGAATCATGAGGTCCTCTGCTGACTGGTGGGACGGACGGCGGACGGTGCGAAGGGAGTCACGACAGGAGTCACCCGGCCGGTCACAACGGGAGGAAGAGCCCGGAGTCGGAACCGTGCGCGAGGACCAGCCCGGTGTGGACCTCGTAGAACCAGCCGTGCAGCCTGACCCGGCCGTCGAGCAGCCTCCGGGCGATTCCCGGGTACCCGCGCAACTGCTCCAGCTGGCCGAGCACATGGCGCTGCACCGGTCCGGCCACGGTCGGGTCGAAGACGTCCGCCTCGTCGGCGCGCAGAGCGGTGCGGTCGGCGTTGCGCAGCCAGGAACGGACGGCGGGTACGACGCTGAGGTCGTCGCCCCGGACCACCGCGCCGACCGCCCCGCAGTGCGAGTGGCCGCACACCACGATGTCGCGGACGCCGAGGACCTCCACGGCGTACTCGATGGTGGCGGTCTCGCCGGAGGCGGAGTCCGCGTGGTACGGCGGAACTATGTTGCCCGCGGTGCGCAGTTCGAAGAGATCACCCGGGTCGGATCCGGTGATCAGGGCGGGGACCACCCGGGAGTCCGAGCAGGTGATGAAGAGCACCTGGGGCGTCTGGCCGGTGGCGAGCCCGGCGAGCTCGCGGCCTGCCTGGCCGGCGCGCCGGGGGAAGGTACGAGCCCGGTCGATGAACGGATCCATGAGGGAAGGCCTCCTTCTGCCTCCTCGCCTGGACGGCGGGGGCGGGGCGGTCTTGTCGGGTGAGTAACCGCCAGCACAGGTCGGTCCGGCGGAAGCCGTCCGTCCGGCGGCCGGGCACGGTGGACCCGTGCCCGCTGACCGTCGGTGACCCCCCGGTGACCTGGTGCTGCGTCAAGACTCAGTAAAACACGGGTATGCGAGAGGCAAAAGCAGTACCTGTGGGGAACTTGCGCCGGTCCGGTTAACATCTTGTTACCGCTCACACTGGTGCCCGGCACGGGCCCCTCAGTTCGATTCTCAGGAGTCCTGACGGGTCGTTAGGATGGCTCGCGTGACTGCCGGGTCGGCCTTGAGCCATACACGAGTGAGACGCCCGGCCTTGGCGTGAGCACCGGGCGACCCAGAGGGCCGCCCCTCTTCCTGGTTTCCCTTCCGGCGCCCTGACGGCGCCTCGTCGCACCGGAATCCAGATTCGGAGAAGAACCGCACATGCCGCACGACCACCAACTGCCCGTCACCACCGTCCAGCTGAACCACACCGTGGTCCGCGCCACGGACCGTCAGCTGTCGGCCGGGTTCCTCGCCGAGATCCTGGGGCTACCCGTCAGCGCCCCGTTCGGCCCCTTCCTGCCCGTGGATCTCGGCAACGGCGTGACGCTCGACTACTACGAGACGCCCGACGAAGCGATCCAGTCGCAGCACTACGCCTTCCTCGTACCGGACGACCGGTTCGACACCATGATCGCCCGCCTGGAAGCGATGGCGGTGACCTACTACGCCGACCCCAGCCACACGGAGCCGGGACGGATCAACCGTCTCTTCGGCGGCCGGGGCGCCTACTTCGCCGACCCCGATGGCCACAACATGGAGATCATGACCCGGCCGTACGCCCGGCGCTGACCCCTTCCACGCCCGTCGCCGGGCCGGCCGGCCCGGCGACGGCCTGAGCCGTCGACCGGTCCAGACCACTCCGGCCCCAACTGGGCGGCCGGGGGACCGCCGCGTGCCCGACCGCCTGGCCCGCCCAGCCCACCGCCTCCTGACCACCCGTTACTTCACGCTTAAGTTCAAGTCCTGAAAAAAGCGCTCCCGACTACTTACCAACCCCTCGACAGGTCTGCTTTCATGCTCCTGCCAACCCCACGTCAGGAGCGAACCCCCGTGAGTAGAAGGCAACACCGTTACGCCGTAAGCCTGTTCACCGCCGCCACCCTGCTGGCCCCGGCCGCGCTGGTCGCGTCCGCGCCCGCCGAGGCCGCCGCCGTCCCCACCGGCTGGACCACGCTGGTCAACCGCAACAGCGGCCGCTGTGTGGACGCCGCCGCTGCCGCCACCGCCAACGGCACCGCCGTCCAGCAGTACTCCTGCAACGGCACCGGCGCGCAGCAGTGGCAGCTCCAGCCGACCGACTCCGGCTACGTCCGGATCGCCAACCAGAACGACGCCACCAAGGTGATCGACGTGACCGACGTCTCGACCGCCGACAGTGCCAAGCTCCAGCTCTGGGCGTACGGCGGCGGCGCCAACCAGCAGTGGCTGCCGGTCGAGGAGACCGGCGGCGGCTACCACTTCGTCAACCGCAACAGCGGCAAGTGCCTTGACGTGCCTGCCGCTTCGACCGCCGACGGGGTGGTGCTCCAGCAGTACTCCTGTAACGGCACCGCCGCCCAGTCCTTCACCCTCGGTGCGCCGGTCACCCCGGGCAACCCCGATCTCGGTCCGAACGTCGCCGTCTTCGACCCCTCGATGTCCGCCGCCTCGATCCAGTCCAAGCTGAACGCGGTCTTCCAGCAGCAGGAGACCAACCAGTTCGGCACCCAACGCCAGGCCCTGCTGTTCAAACCGGGCAGCTACACCGTGGACGCGAACGTCGGCTTCTACACCCAGGTCGCCGGTCTCGGCCTCTCCCCCGACGACGTCACCATCAACGGCGGGGTGCACGCCGAGGCGGACTGGTTCCAGGGCAACGCCACCCAGAACTTCTGGCGCTCGGCCGAGAACCTCTCGGTCAACCCGCCTTCGGGCAGCGACCGTTGGGCAGTCTCGCAGGCTGCCCCGTACCGCCGGATGCACGTCCGGGGCAACCTCCAGCTGGACGACGGCGGGTGGTCCAGCGGCGGGCTGATGGCCGACTCGAAGATCGACGGCCAGGTCCGCTCCGGCTCCCAGCAGCAGTGGCTCTCCCGCAACTCGCAGTGGGGCAGTTGGACCGGCTCCAACTGGAACATGGTCTTCGTCGGTGACGTCAACGCCCCGGCCAACTCCTTCCCGAACCCGCCGTACACCACGGTCGGCCAGACCCCGGTGGTCCGCGAGAAGCCGTTCCTGTACGTGGACGGCGCCGGGGCGTACCGGGTGTTCATGCCCGCGCTGCGCGCCAACTCCACCGGTACCAGCTGGGGTTCGGGCATCCAGCCGGGCACCTCGCTGCCGATCGACCAGTTCTTCGTGGTGAAGCCGGGCGCCACCGCCGCCCAGATCAACGCCGCGCTCGGGCAGGGCAGGCACCTGCTCTTCACCCCGGGCGTCTACCACCTGGACCAGACCCTGAACGTCACCAGGGCCGACACGGTGGTGCTCGGCCTCGGCCTGGCGACCCTGGTCCCGGACAACGGCATCACCGCGATGACCGTGGCCGACGTCGACGGTGTGAAGATCGCCGGACTGCTGATCGACGCGGGCCCGGTCGACTCTCCGGTGCTGATGCGGATCGGCCCGGCCGGTGCGACCACCAGGCACACCGCCGACCCGACCTCCCTGCACGACGTCTTCTTCCGGATCGGCGGCGCCGGCGTCGGCCGCGCCACCCAGAGCCTGGTGGTGAACAGCTCCGACGTGATCGGCGACCACATGTGGATCTGGCGCGCCGACCACGGCAGCGGCGTCGGCTGGACCAGTAACACCGCCGCCACCGGCCTGGTGGTGAACGGCACCGACGTCACCATGTACGGCCTGTTCGTCGAGCACTTCCAGCAGCACCAGGTGATCTGGAACGGCAACGGCGGGCGGACGTACTTCTACCAGAACGAGATGCCCTACGACCCTCCGGACCAGGCATCCTGGACCAACGGCGGCACCAGGGGGTACGCCGCGTACAAGGTGGCCGACTCGGTCACCACGCACGAGGCCTGGGGCCTGGGCAGCTACTGCTACTTCAACGTCAATCCGGCGGTGGTGGCCGAGCACGCCTTCGAGGTCCCGAACCGCAGCGGCGTGCGGTTCCACGACATGGTGACCGTCTCGCTCGGCGGCACCGGCACCATCAACCACGTGATCAACGGCACCGGCGGTCCGTCGAACTCCGCCAGCAACGTGGCCGATTTGGTCAGCTACCCCTGACCCGGGGTCAGAGCCACATGAACGGCGCCCGGGCGGTGAACGACACCGCCCGGGTCGCCGCGCCCAGCGAGCCGTCGTTCGCGGGGGCGGACGGCCGCTGGTCGGCGAAGCGGGAGGAGGTGACGGTCAGGTAGTGGCCGACAGCCTCCACCTGAGTGTCGGTCACCGGCTTGGCCGCGCCCGGCGCGGGTGAACCGATGGGGGTGGGGGCGGCGGGATCGGCCGTCACGAAGGCGATCGCGGCGCTGTCCGCCGCCAGCACCTGCCGGGCCTTCTCGGCCGCCGCCTGGTCGGCGTAGCGGAGCACCGTCACGCTGCTGACCACCTGCCGGTCCTCGCGCAGGTAACCGACCACCACGTAGCCCTGGCAGCCGGTTTCGCGCAGCACGTCGTGGGCGCGGTCGGCCAGCGTGAGCGTGCAGTCCTCGCCCTGGTGTCCCAGGGTGCGCTGGGCCTTGTACCCGTCCTGGTCGATCGGCCGGGTGGCCGGGAAGTACCGCTCGGCGACGAAGAAGTCCTTCTCCGACAGCGGCTGCAAGGGCGGGACGGCGTCGGTGGACAATGCCCGCCTGGCCTCGGCGGTGGTCCGCCCGGCGCCCTCGAGCCAGTCACCGGTCTCGGTAAGCAACACGCCGATGGCGACCGCCACCGCGCCGGCCGTGCAGAGGGCGATCATCCTGCGTCGGCTGCCGTGCGCCCGATGGGTGTGGCGTTCCCCCTGCGTGGTCATGGCGCAGATTCTAAGCCGATGATCAGAACAACCGACTCGCGGGGGCCCGGCCGTACCGCATCGGGGCGACTGTGACAACCCGCACACGTTCCAGGGGATCTTCTGGGTGGTTCCCTCTGGCGCGACTCCTGGTCACCCGGGCAGGATCAGGCCCATGGATCTGCTTGACACCCTCACCGCCAAGGGCCTGCGCCGGGAAACACCCACCCGGGAGGAGGCCCTCGCCGTACTCGCCACGACCGATGACGAGTTGCTCGACGTGGTCGCGGCCGCCGGCCGGGTGCGCCGCCAGTGGTTCGGCCGCCGGGTCAAGCTCAACTACCTGGTGAACCTCAAGAGCGGCCTCTGCCCCGAGGACTGCAACTACTGCTCGCAGCGGCTGGGGTCCAAGGCCGAGATCCTCAAGTACACCTGGCTCAAGCCCGAGCAGGCCGCCGAGGCCGCCGCCGCCGGGCTCGCGGGCGGCGCGAAGCGGGTCTGCCTGGTCGCCAGCGGACGCGGTCCGACGGACCGTGACATCGACCGGGTGGCCGACACCATCGCCGCCATCAAGGACGCGAACGAGGCCGTCGAGGTATGCGCCTGTCTGGGCCTGCTCTCCGACAACCAGGCCGAGCGGCTGAAGGCGGCGGGCGCCGACGCCTACAACCACAACCTGAACACCTCGGAAGCCACCTACGGCGACATCACCACCACCCACACCTACGCCGACCGGGTGGACACCGTCAGCAAGGCGCACGGCGCCGGACTCTCCGCCTGCTCCGGCCTGATCGCGGGCATGGGCGAGACCGACGAGGACCTGGTGGACGTGGTCTTCGCGCTCCGCGAGATCGGCTCGGACTCGGTGCCGGTCAACTTCCTCATCCCGTTCGAGGGCACCCCGCTGGCCAAGGAGTGGAACCTCACCCCGCAGCGCTGCCTGCGCATCCTGGCGATGGTCCGCTTCGTCTGCCCGGACGTCGAGGTGCGGATCGCCGGTGGCCGCGAGGTGCACCTGCGCTCGATGCAGCCGCTCGGCCTGCACATCGCCAACTCGATCTTCCTCGGCGACTACCTCACCAGCGAGGGCCAGGCTGGTCAGACCGACCTCGACATGATCGCGGACGCGGGCTTCGAGGTGGAGGGCGCGGGCGAGCCGACCCTGCCCCGGCACCGCTCGGAGGCCGGCCTCGGCGGCGGCTGCGGCACGGGTGGCGGCGGCTGCGGCAGCTCCGCGGACGCCGAGCAGGCGCACGCCTGCGGCACCGGCGGCTGCGGCCCGTGCGGCGGCCACACCGACGCGCCCGCCGAGACGGCCGTCGGCGCGTCCGTCGGCAGCTCCGTCGGCACGCACGAGAACGACGAGGTGCGCTCCGACCTGGTCCGGGTCCGCCGCCGTGGCGCGGGCACCGAACTGGCCCCGAACGCCTAGGAACTGACGCACCGTGAACACCCTTCTCGACCTCGACCGCGCCCACGTCTGGCACCCGTACGCGCCGATGCCCGGCACCTCGACCCCGTACGTGGTCGAGTCCGCCGCCGGGGTCCGGCTCCGGCTCGCCGAGCCGGTGGCCGGGCACCGGGAGCTGATCGACGGGATGTCCTCCTGGTGGGCCGCGATCCACGGCTACCGGCACCCGGTGCTGGACGAGGCGGTCCGGGACCAGCTGGGCCGGATGAGCCACGTGATGTTCGGCGGACTCACCCACGAACCCGCCGTCCGGCTGGCGGCCAGACTGGTGGAGATCACCCCCGAACCGCTGCGGCACGTGTTCCTGGCCGACTCCGGTTCGGTGGCCGTCGAGGTCGCGATCAAGATGTGCCTGCAGTACTGGCAGTCCATCGGCCGCCCCGAGAAGCGCCGACTGCTCACCTGGCGCGGCGGCTACCACGGTGACACCTTCCACCCGATGTCGGTCTGCGACCCCGAGGGCGGGATGCACCAGCTCTGGGCCGGGGTGCTGCCGCGTCAGCTGTTCGCGGCCGAGCCGCCGGCCGGCTTCACCGCCGAGCCGGACGAGGCGTACGCCGAACAGCTCGCCACCCTGATCGCCGAGCACGCGGACGAGCTGGCCGCGGTGATCGTCGAGCCGGTGGTGCAGGGCGCCGGCGGGATGCGCTTCCACTCCCCCGGCTACCTGCGGCTGCTGCGCGAACTCTGCGACCGGCACGGCGTGTTGCTGATCTTCGACGAGATCGCCACCGGCTTCGGCCGGACCGGCGAACTGTTCGCCGCCGACCACGCCGGCGTCTCCCCCGACGTGCTCTGCCTGGGCAAGGCCCTCACCGGCGGCTACCTCACCATGGCCGCCACCCTGTGCACGGCCAGGATCGCCGACGGCATCAGCCAGGGCGAACTGCCGGTGCTGGCGCACGGGCCGACCTTCATGGGCAACCCACTGGCCGCCGCCGTCGCCAACGCCTCGATCGACCTGCTGCTCCGGCAGGACTGGCGGACCGAGGTGAAGCGGATCGAGGCCGGACTGACCGAGGGACTGGCCGAGGCGGCCACGATCCCCGGCGTCGCCGACGTCCGGGTGCTCGGGGCGATCGGCGTGGTCCAGCTCGACCACCCGGTGGACGTCCGGGCCGCCACCGAGGCCGCCGCCCGCGAGGGCGTCTGGCTCCGGCCGTTCCGAGACCTGCTCTACACCATGCCCCCGTTCGTCACCTCCGACGCCGACCTGGCCCGGATCACCACGGCCGTGGCCGCCGCGGCGGTGGCCGGATGACCGCCACCGTCCTCTTCGTCACCGGCACCGGCACCGAGGTCGGCAAGACCGCCGTCACCGCGGCCGTCACCGCGCTCGCCCCGTCGGTGGCCGTGCTGAAGCCCGGCCAGACCGGGGTCACCGCGACCGAGCCCGGGGACGCCGAGGAGGTCGTCCGGCTGGCGGGGCCGCACGTCACCATCCGTGAACTGGCCCGCTACCCGGACCCGTTGGCGCCTGACACCGCCGCCCGCCGGTCCGGCCTGCCCACGCTGCGCCCGCAGCAGGTGGCCGCCGCCGTGGCCGAACTCGCCGACGCACACCGGCTGGTACTGGTCGAGGGAGCGGGCGGACTGCTGGTCCGCTACGACGCCGACGGCCACACCCTTGCCGACCAGGCGCTCGCCACCGCCGCCCTGGGTCTCCCGGTCCAGGTCCTCGTGGTGGCCTCCGCCGGGCTCGGCACCCTCAACACCACCGCGCTCACCGCCGAGGCGCTGCGCAGCCGCGGCCTGGACACCCTCGGCGTGGTGATCGGCAGTTGGCCCGCGGAGCCGGATCTCGCCACCCGCTGCAACCTCACCGACCTCCCCCGCGCCGCCGACGCCCCGCTGCTCGGCGCCCTCCCGTACGGCGCTCCGCACTCGCCCGACTTCGCCACCCTGGCCAAGTCCTTCCTGGCCCCGCCCCTCGGCGGCAGCTGGGACGCCATCGCCTTCACGGCGGCGCACCCGGCCTGACGGACAGTCAGACCAGGTGGGCGTACACCACCGTGTTGTCCTGGTAGCCACCGTGCGCCCGGTCGTAGTGGCCGCCGCAGGTGATCAGGCGCAGTTCGGGGCGTGAGGCGGCCCCGTAGACGCGCTGGTCGGGGAAGCCGTCCTTGGGCAGGTTCTCCACCGCGTCCACGGTGAAGCGGGCGGTGGTGCCGTCGGCGCGGTCCACCTCGATCCGCTGACCGGCCGTCAGGGTGGACAGGCCGAAGAAGGCGGCTGGGCCGTGAACGGTGTCCACGTGCCCGGTGATGAGCGCGGTGCCGGTCTCTCCCGGGCTGGTTCCGGCCGCGTACCAGCCCGCCTGCGCGGGGTCCTCCGGGTCGGGCGGGCGCAGCGCGCCAGCCTGATCGAGAGTCAGCTGCAGCAGCGGCGTGTCAGTACCCAGGGCCGGAATCCGGACCCGGACCGGTACGGAGCGCGGCAGCCCGTCGACCGCCGTCGCCGGTGCGACCACCACCGGGATGGTGACCTGCGCCGGTACGGCCACCGGCACGGCCGGCCGCGCCGGTTCGCTCGGGCTGAGCTGCCAGGCACCGAAGGCCAGCAGTCCGGACAGCGCGAGAAGCAGCCAGGACGCCGACCGCCCGGCTCGCCGTCGGTCGCCGAAGGACGTGGCCATGCGCTCCTCCTCGCTACGGGCGGGGGCCGGGACGGCGGGCTACCGTCCCGGCCAGGGCCGAGGCCCGGTCAGCGTCAGCTCTCCTGCGCGGCCTGACGGCGGCGGACCGCGACCGCACCACCCGCCGCCAGCGCCGCGGCGGCGCCCAGCGAGAACGCCAGTGTCGTGCTGCCGCTCTCCGCCGGGCCGGTGCCCGCCGCCACCGCACCGTGCGGCGCCGGAGCCGGTGGGACCAGCGGAGCGGGAGTGGCGGTATTGGCCGGGCCCGCCGGACTGGCAGCGGCACCCGGGCTGGCGCCGCCACTCGGGGCGGCTGCCGCCGGCAGACCCGCCGGCAGGCTCTCGCAGGCGATCCCGTCGTGGTCGGCATCCAGCCCGTTCGGGTCGGAGCGGTCCATGTTGAAGACCGCCTGCGCCTCGGGCTGTGTCTGGAACTCGGGGCAGTCCCGGTCCTGGGCGTGGGCGACCCCGGCGAGCGGCAGACCGGCGGACGAGATCAGCAGGGCCGCACCGGCGGCGAGGGCAATACGCATCAGAGCAACTCCAGTACGTCGGGTGACATGACTGCCACCAGTACGTCCACACCGCCTCCCACCTGCCACCCGGCTGACCCGCCGGCGCGAGCGCACGCCGGCGCGCGCCACCCCCTCCGGGCCGCTACCGTCCCGGCCGCCACTGCCCGGCGATCTCCGCCGCCCGGGCGAAGTGCGACCGCGCATCGGCCTCCCGACCCAGCAGCGCCGCCGGTTCGCCCGAGGTGTGCGCCACGGGGCGGACCGCCACGGTCAACCCCGAGGAGGGCGGCGGAGCGTCGCGGTAGGGCAGCAACGCCTCGTACAGCTCCGCCGCTCCCCCGGTGGCCGCCTCGCTGGCCGCCGCCGAGGCGGCCGTCCTCGCCTGGGAACCCGCCGCCGCCGAGGACGAACGTGACGCCCTGGTGGCTGCACTGACCGAACACCGCACGCTGCTGACCGAGCATCTCGACGACGAGGAAAGGGAATTGCTACCCCTGGCCGCCCGGCAGCTGCGCGTGCCCGAGTGGAACGCGCTGGGCGAGCACTTCCTCACCAGCACACCCACGCCCAAGCTGTTGCTCTTCCTCGGCATCGTGCTGGAGGACGCCAACCCGTCCGAGCACGCCATGGTGCTGGGCGGGCTGCCCCGGCCGGCCCGGCTGCTCTGGTCCCTGGTCTGCCGCCCGCTGTACGACCGCCGGGTCCGCACCGTACGCGGCACCCGGCCCTGATCCCTCAACTCCCCCGTAGGAGTAGCACCGTGAAGCTCAAGCACCTCACCACCTCCCTGGCCGCCACCGGTAGCGCGTTCATCCTCTACATCGGCCTCAGCTACCTGGTCGCACCGCAGTCGATGGCACCCGGCTTCGGGGTGTCCAGCTGGCCGCAGCACGACGGCAAGGCCTTCCTGACGGTCAAGGGCGTCCGCTACTGCGCCTCCGGCCTGGTCATCCTGGCCCTGCTGCTGAACGGCCAACGGCGCGCGCTGGGCTGGGCGCTGGCCGCTTCAGCCGTGGTCCCACCGGGGACATGCTGATCGTCCTGAACAACGGCGGCTCCCCCGGCACCGCGTACGGCGTGCACGGCCTCACCGCTCTGGCCGCCGCCACCGCCGCCCTGCTGCTGCGCGAGCGCCCACGGTCCCCCCGGCGCGTCTCGCCGAATGAGATATCCCACTCTGCTGCGGCGGCCGACTGCTGCTAGACAGGTCGTCGTGACCACGATCAAGATCCGCACCGCACACCTGGCCGAGGTGCCCGACCTGCTGGCCTTCTGGTCCCGGGCCGCCGAGGGCACCAGCATCACGGACGACGAGGCCGGCGTCTCGCGCCTGATCGAGCGCGACCCCGAAGCCCTGATCGTGGCGGAGCTGGACGGGCTGCTCGTCGGCACCGTGATCGCGGGCTGGGATGGTTGGCGGGCCTCGCTCTACCGCCTCGCGGTCCTGCCCTCGCACCGGCGGCAGGGCATCTCCAAGACACTGCTGGCCGCCGCCGAACAGCGGTTCGTCGCCCTGGGCGGCCGACGGGGGGACGCCATGGTCCTGGAGGACAACGAGCGCGCCCGGCACGCCTGGGCCGCCGCCGGCTACGGCCGCGAGGACCACTGGCGCCGCTGGACCAAGCCGCTGACCTGAGACCTTCTCCCTCACGGCTCGGCGACCGCCGCCCCCTCAGGTGGCAAGGGCCTGCCGGGTTCAGACCCGCCTCTTCGGGCCCGTCAGGGCAGACCATCAGTCGATCAGGCGACCAGTCGCCAGACCGTGGTGGTCTTCACGGGCTTGTCCTCCAGGTCCGCGGACACCGGCACCTCGTACTGGGCCACCTTCTGAAAGCGCTCAGCCGGCAGGTACGCCCTGCCGGGGTCGCCGACAAGGACGACGGCCCCCCGTCGGCAGGCGCGTTCGAGGAACGGCAGGAACCGCGCAGCCATCGTGCGCTCGTAGAACACGTCACCGGCCAGCACGACGCCGGCAGGTGCTCCGTCCCCGCCCAGCAGATCCACACACTCGGCCTGGATGTTCACTGCGTTGGCATCCGCGTTCAGCCTGATCGCAGCGATCGCGAAGGGGTCGATCTCGACGGCTCGAACCGACACCGCACCAGCCTTCGCAGCCGCGACCGAGACCACACCGGAGCCGGCCGCGATATCCAGGACCGTGCGTCCCCTCACCACTTCCGGGTGATCCAGCACGTAGCGCGCGATGGCGACGCCGCCCGCCCAAGCGAACGCCCAGAAAGGCGGCGCCGAATTGGTCTCGCCCGTCAACGCTTCCAGTTCCTCCCACAACGGGATCGCGGCCCCCGCGAGGTGCAGTCGAACTTCGGGCACGAAAGGTACCGGGCCGACAACGGTGGACCTGCCTACGAAGTCGGTGACACTGCCTTGAGTGCTCAACACCCGGTCTGCCTCCATCTTTGAACGGTGAGGCGACCCTAGTGCACTGGGTGGAGAGGTCATACCGGCTGCCGGCAGCACGAAGCCTCTGACTGGACCCGATACCGTGGCGCGCGGTCGCGGGCGTGATCTGCGGTCAGCGGAGCCGCTCCGGTCGGGCGTGGGCATCGCGCCCAGGGCGGTCCGACAAGCCCGGCGGCACGGTGCCCGATCAAGGAAGTCCCGGTCAGTGCAGGGGGCCGCAGAGGGCCGGGGCGGTGGCTTCCATGGGGAAGGCGGGGTCGAGCTCGCTGGGGCCGAGGACGTTGTCGTAGCGGCCGTTGCCGTTGTAGTCGATGCCGTGGACCACGACGACGGCGTTGTCACTGCGGACCTGCTGGGCGATGTCGCTGGTGAGCTGGATGGTGCGCGAGTAGTGGAAGGTCCCGGTGGAGGGGAAGCGGTCCACGGCAAGGGCACTGGCGGGGCTGGTGTCGCCGCGTAGGGTGAGCGAGGCACCGATCGGGCCATAGGCAGGCAGGCCATCGGTGGTGCTCATCGCGCGCCGGCCGTTGTGGATACCGGCTGCGCTCGCGTTCGGGCACTCGCCGTTTCCCTTGGCGTGAATGTGCATGGCGTGGGGTGCCTGGTCGAGCAGGCCGGTGGCGTTGACCGTGATACGTGCGGTGTTGTTGCTGTTGAGCTGCACCGTGGCGGTCCCGACGCCGTGTACGTGGTTGGTCGGCACCGGCAGCAGGATCGCCAGGGTGAACACCGAGCGCTGCTGGGACAGGAACGGGGAGACCCCGGTCGCGACGGACGCGGACGCGGTGTGCCGCCCCTCGTCGCTTCCGGGCCCCTCGTGGGCTACGGCCGGCACGGCGCCCGCGCCGAGCAGGACGGCGGCTATCGCTGGTGCGAGAAGTGAGGCTTTCATGGTGATCGGTCCTTGCGGAGCTGGGTCCCTGCCGGTCTCCCGGAGGCGAAGGTGCCACCCGGGCAGCAGGGCTTCCTGGTGGTGATTCGGCACCCTCGCCCTGCCGGCTTGCCCGTGACGCCCAGTCGTCTCAGGGCTTGTTCGGGGGCCGACCTGAGCGACTGTCGGCGCCCGGTCGGACGGTGACCCAAGTGGCCGACTCCGGGGTGCAGTTGCCGCCGCTGGTTCATAGCGTCGCTCGTGGCAGGAGCGGAACTGTCCCTCCCCTGACGAAAGTGACACCTCATGAACAAGCGCATGGCTCGGACCGTGGCAACCGTCGCCCTGACCGCGGGCATCGTCGCGGTCCCGGCCGCCGGCACCGCTCTGGCGGACTCACCCGTCCGTGGCGCCCACCAGCACTACAACCACCAGGTGCACGCGAGCACGAGCAACGTGAGCTACGACGAGAGCACCACGTACCACTCCAGCAGCAGCGGGGCCCAGCACAGCCACGGCAGCTCCGGCCACCACCACGGCCACGGCCAGCAGCACTACCACGGCCTTCTGGGCCTGGGCCTGCTCGGCCTGTAGAACCGACGCGGTCCGATCCCCCTCACCGGGACGGACAGCGGGACGGGGCCTCTCGCTGCGCTGAGCAGCACAGGCCCCGTCCCTGGTCACCACCACCTGCCCTGCACGCCGCCGGACCAGCGGGCTACGTACCGTTTTCATACCGAACAGGTGATGAGCTGCGGAAACGCTCGCGGGCCGATGGGCCGCCGAGTAGCATCCGGCTCACGCCCTCCGGCGCCCGTACCCCGTGTCGCGCAGTCCGGTCGGTTCATCACGCGGGGGCACGCTGGGACGTCGTCCGCGCACTCGGTACGCGCGCCACTGCTGTCGCGCGAATCTGCGGAAGGGCAGCGACTTGGCGGATCGGCTCACCGGAGGAGACTCCTCGCTGTTGCGTCGGATCAACGCTGCGGTGACCCTGCGGGCGCTCCGCGACGGACAGGCGGTCACGCTCACCCAGCTGGTGGGCGACACCGGGCTCTCCCGGCCCACCGTCGAAGGCGTGATCGAGGGTCTGATCGAGGCCGGACTCGTCACCGAGGTCGAGCAGTCGCAGGACGGCGGTCGCCAACGCGGCCGTCCGGCCCGCTGGTTCAGGTTCCGCGCGGAGGCCGGGCACATCCTCGGCATCGAGATCGGCGTGCACGAGATCCGGGTCATCCTGGCCGACCTGACCGGCCGGGTGCTCGGCAGCCACGCCAGGAGCGCGGCCGAGACCCTCCCCCCGGACGAGCGGCTCGCCCTGACCCGCACCACCGTCGCCGAGGTGCTTCGGAAGGCCGGCGTCTCGCGGGACAGCCTCTGGGCGGTCGCGGTCGGCAGCCCCGGCATCGTCGACCGCGAAGGCACCGTCCAACTGGGCACCGCGATGCCCGGCTGGACCGGCCTTGACCTCGGAGCCCGGCTGCGCCGCTCGTTCCGGTGCCCCGTGATGATCGAGAACGACGCCAACCTGGCTGCCATCGCCGAACACTGGCAGGGCGCGGCGGTCGGCAAGGGCGATCTGGTCTTCGTGATGGCCGGGCTCAGCCCCGGCGCCGGTTCGCTCATCAACGGCCGACTGCACCGGGGCTTCGGCGGCGCGGCGGGCGAGATCGGCGCGCTGCACCTGCTCGGCCAGGAGGCCACCCCTGAGCGGCTGCTCTCCACCACCGGCAAGCCGCTCGACCCGCTGGACGAGGCCGCGGTGGCCCGGGTCCTCCGGCTGGCCCGCGAGGGCGACCAGGTGGCCCAGGTCGCGATGGACCGCTTTCTGCGCCGGCTGGTGCACGACGTCGCCGCGCTGGTGCTGGCCCTCGACCCGGAGATCGTGGTGGTCGGCGGCTGGGCGGCCGGCCTTGACGGCGTGTTGGAGCCGCTGCGCGAGCAGCTGGCGCTCTACTGCCTCCGGGCCCCCGAGGTGGTGCTCGCCGCACTCGGCGAGGAGGTGGTGGCGATGGGCGCGCTGCGCGTGGCCCTGGACACCGTCGAGGAGCAGCTCTTCGCCGTCGACTCCCCGGGCGCCTCGGCCCGCTGACCCCTGCCGGAGCACGAAAGTGCCCCGCCGTAGCCGCCGGCGGGGCACTGTCACGCTGTCAGCAGGTGGCACCGCCTCAGGAAGCAGCTCCCACCGGCTGCGGCGCCTCGACCGCGGTGACCTCGACCAGACCGGTCTCGCCGAAGGTGAGCTTGCAGGTGTCGGCCCGGTAGGTCGACACGGCCAGCCCGACCAGGCGGCCGGCCGACGCGTACTGCGTGGTCACGATCAGCACCGGCGTGCCCGGCGGACGCTCCAGCAGGACGGCCTGGTCAGCCTCCGCGACCCCGAGCTCCACCGAACGGGACTCACCGTCGATGCCCAGCCGCTCCAACCGCCGGAGCACCGAGCGGGCCGGCTCGCCCTCGCCGCCGACCACGCGCGGGACGGCGGGCAGCTGCGGCAGCACCGAATCCGGCACGTGCAGCGACTCGGTGGCCACGATCTGGCCCTGCACCAGCCGCAGACGGCGGACGGTGTGCACCGTCTCGCCCGGCGCGATGCCGAGGGCCAGCGCGATCTGGGCGGAGGCCGGAGCGCTCACGCAGTCGATGCTGCGCCAGGACTGGCTGCGGGTGGCCCCGGGCCAGCCCTCCTCACGCCGGCTGACCGGGACGCCGACCCGGGGGGCGGCGATCAGCGTGCCGATGCCACGGCGTCGGACCAGTCGGCCCTCCAGCTCCAGCTGGTCGAGCGCCTGCCGCAGGGTGGCCCTGGCCACGCCGAACCGGGACGCCAACTCCCGCTCGTTCGGCAGGACTTGGCCGGTGGAGAACTCCGCATCGATGGTGCGCACCAACACCGTACGCAGGTGCCAGTACTTCGGCTCCGGTGCCGCCGCGAGCTGTCCCTGCCCCACCGTGTCCTCCACCCTGAAGGACGGCGGGCCTGCCCCACTCCCGGTGTTCCGGCAGGTGGGAGTGGCGGGCTTTATCCGTCCTTCTTTATTAAAGGTCTTTGCAGTAAGGACCCTAGGGGGTCGCCGCTGAGATGGTCAAGACCAATGGCTTCGCCCGACAGTGATCGGACCAGGCTTCACAGACCGTTCACGACGCGGACCGACCGGGCACATCGCGGCCCGACCAGCCGGTTACCCTTCCCGAGTGACAATCGTGACTTCGGTGAACGTGAACGGGATCAGGGCAGCTGCCAAGAAGGGCCTGCTGGAGTGGCTGGCGACCACCGAGGCGGACGTGATCTGCCTCCAGGAGGTACGCTCCGAACCCGAGCAACTCCCCACCGAACTAAGCGACTTGCCCGGCTGGCACGCCATCTGGGCGCCGTCCGCCAGCAAGGGCAGGGCCGGCGTGGCGATCCTGTCCCGGCAGCAGCCTTCGCGGACCGTGATCGGTTTCGGCTCGGCCGAATTCGACATTTCGGGCAGGTATGTCGAAATCGACCTTCCCGGCCTGACCATCGCGAGCCTGTACCTCCCCTCCGGCGAGGTCGGCACCGAGCGCCAGGACGAGAAGGAACGCTTCATGGCCGAGTTCCTGGTGCACCTCACCGAACTCCGCAAGCGCGCCGAGTCCGAAGGCCGTGAAGTCATCGTCTGCGGCGACTGGAACATTGCCCACCGCGAAGCCGACTTGAAGAACTGGAAGGCCAACCAGAAGAGCGCCGGCTTCCTCCCGGAGGAACGCGCCTGGCTCTCCCGCGTCCTCGACGAGGTCGGCTACGTCGACGTGGTCCGCACCCTCCACCCCGACCAGGACGGCCCCTACACCTGGTGGTCCTACCGCGGCCGCGCCTTCGACAACGACTCCGGCTGGCGGATCGACCTGGTTTGTACAACGGAGGGCATCGCACGCCGCTGTACCGAGGCCTACGTGGAGCGGCCGGCCTCCCACGCCGAGCGCTGGTCCGACCATGCGCCCGTCACGGCGGTCTTCGACCACAAGCTCTGACCCAGTTACCCGGCATCGCCGAGCGCTGGGAACTGGTGAAGCCCGCGCTGCGGCTGCCGCAACAACAGCCGCCGACAGCTCGGCACCTGCCCCGCCTCGCGACCGATCCACACCACGCAGTCCGCCGCGTCCCTGCGTCACAGCCTGGAGCAGTACGCCGAGCGCGTAACCAACCCCGGTCCGACGCGCCGTCGCGTCAGGAAGGCCCGCCCTTACGTCGAGTTCACTGCCTGCGCAATGCTGCCGTCGCCGCAGCGTGTCACCTGCCGGATCGCGGCGGGAAGCCCGCTACGAGGCCCAATGTGCGGAGGTCTTCCCAGAGCCACGAATAGGCAAGGTCGGTCGCTGGTGTCTCATCTGGGGCGGACAGGGCTGCCTCACCGACTCTCGGGCGGGCCCAGGGCTCAGAGTCCGGGTGGATCAAGCGGATGGCCCTCCGCCTTTCGTCGCGACGGGCGAGGTATTCGGCCTCGTCGACGTCCTCCCGTCCGTGTGCCAGGTACTGGAAACTCCACCTGATCGCTCTCCTTCACTGGCAGCGGGACCATGCGGAACGAATATCCGTGTTCCGCGAAGCCGGTCGTGCCGCCGGCACCAGTGCGGGTGTGCACTGGTAGGCGGGCAGCGCCGCGCGGACCCTGAGGTCCGGGAAGACCACCCGCGAGGTGCACTCGCCGCTCTCCTGCCGGTCGAAGACCAGCTCCGCCGGCATCCCCTGGCGCAGCCGGATCACATCCGGCCGGTAGCCGCCGCGCACCGTCACGTCCACCCGCTGCACCCGGCCCTCCAGCCGCGCGGACGAGGCGCGGCGCGGTCCGAAGAAGAACCAGCCCAAAGCGCCGATCAGCACGGCGGCGGCAACGACGACCACCACATCGGCGACTCCCATGGCGCCCACCTCCCGCTCGCGGTCCGTCCTTCCACTGTCCTCCCGCGCTACCCCCAGGGGGTAGGGGCCGTCGGCAGGCCGAACGGGACCGAACGGCCCATGCCGAAGCCGCCCCGGCGGAGGAGTGTCGAAGGTGGGAGCCGGTTTCGGGCAATCCCGAGCGGCTCGCCACGAGGCACTGGGAGGTGACCGCGATGATGTACTGGCACGACGGCGGAATGAGCGGCTGGGGCTGGTTCGGGATGAGCCTGGGTATGCTGCTGTTCACCGCACTGCTCGTCATCGGCGGCGTCCTGCTCTTCCGCGCACTGGACCGCTCGACCATCCACCCCGAGCCGCCGACTCCGCCGGCCGCCCCGAGCCCAACCTCGCCCGAGCAGCTGCTCGCCGAGCGGTTCGCCCGCGGCGAGATCGACGACCAGGAGTACCGCAAGCGGCTCGCCGCGCTGCGCGACACCGCACACCCCTGAGTCGGCGCACCGTCACTGATACGAAGACTCCTCGACTCGGGCGGCTTGCTGCAGGACGCCCCGGGACCAACTCCACGCCACCGGGAGGATCTGATCTCCAGTCTGCCCGGCTGCGCCGAGGCCGCGATCGTCTTCGGCGTCCTCCTCGGTATCACCGTCCTGTTCGCGGTCCTCGCCCGCGCCGACCGCAACCGGCGCGGTCCACGCCCCCGGCGACCGCCATGGTCCTCGCCTGGGCCCTGATCGGCCTCCAGATCGCGGCGATCGCCACCACGGCCGTGCGCCTGACCCCAAGTCACCGGCAGGATCCCACCCGAGTCCCGCTGACCGCCCACCGCACGTGGCCGCCTCTGCTGGCCGCCAACCTGCTGCCCTCCGACGCACCGGTCGCAGCGTGGGGCCTGTGGGGCGCGACCATCATCGCCGCCGCCCTCGCCCACGGCCTCGCCGACGCACCCTGATCGGCCAGCAAGTGGTCAACGACACCGTGAGCATCGCGTTCCTGGGCCTGGCCGCCGGCTCCATCATGTACGTGATCATCGAGCTACTCGCGGTGTCCCGCCGTGCCGGCACGAAGGAGCTGACCACCCGGATGATCCTGCTGGGCCTGCTACTGGGCTTCGCCACCGACGCCGTCGTGACCGCCGCAGGAGTGTGAGGCCTGGCCGCAGCCGGGCCGCGTCGCGAATCATCCGCTTGGTCGCGGTGCACGGCGGGCCGACCAGGTGCGCCCGGCCCTCCGTGGTCAGGGCCACTCGGCCCTGCCGGCGGCCTTACCGGTGCCCGTACGGTACTCATGGGGGCAAGGTACGACTCCGGCTGGAGGAGCGATGATCGGCCCTGGAGAGTCCCGTCCCGTCGTCGTCGGTGTGGACATGCGGGACAGCGTGCGGCCGGCCCTGGACTGGGCCGCCGACGAAGCCGAGCGCCGTGAAGCACCGCTGCGGCTGGTCCACGCGGTGTCACCGGGCCACCACGGGCCGCTCGAAACCGACGGCTCCAGGCGACGGAAGGCCGGACAGCAGCTGCTCGACGAGGCCGCCGCTTCGCTCTCCGGTCGGCATCCCGGCCTCCACATCGCCACCGTCCTGGAAGAGGGCGCGCCCGCCCGGACGCTGTGCCGCGCATCGCACAACGCGTGCCTGGTCGTCCTCGGCTCACGGCGGCTGAACCGCCTGGAGGAGTTCCTCAGCGCGAACTCGGTGGCCGTACCGGTCAGCGCCCAGGCCGCCTGCCCGGTGGTCGTGGTACTGGAACCCGGGGACAGCACCGAGCAGCCGCCGCACCTCGTCGTCGGAGTCGACGGTAGCCCGGCGGCCCACGCAGCCGTCGAGCACGCCTTCGAGGCCGCCGCAGCGCGTGACGCGCAGCTGCGGGCGCTGTGGGTATGGCAGCCGTCGCTCCTGGAGTCCACGGACGAAGTAAACGTGCTCCAGAAATGCCGCCGCCAGCTCTCCGAGGCGGTAACCGAGCAGACAGCGAACCACCCCGGCGTCACCGTCACCCGCCAGGTGGTACGCGGACATCCCGTCGAGGAGCTGGCCAAGGCCTCCGAGAACGCACTGGCCGTCGTCGTCGGACGGCGCGGCCGAGGCGGGTTCGCTGGAATGCGGCTCGGCTCCGTCCCACACGGCTTGCTGCACCGCGCCCACTGCCCGGTCGTGACCGTACCCGCATCCGGCTGAGCCCCGCTGCCGGCCGGTCCGGCGGACATACTGCCCCCGCAGATCACCGCCAGGGCACGTCTTGGATGACAACCGCCGGTCCGCGTGGAGACTGGAGTGGGGGCCGACCTGCAAGGAGGGCTCGCGTGGTGACGTTCCGGGACTTCCTGGCACGGTTCCGCCCGACCGGATCGCCCGGTCCGGGTGCAACCGGCGTCCCCGCAGACCGCGCGGCGGAGTTGGCCGCGGAACTGGGACCGTCCCTGGCCGGACTGGCGCAGGCCCAGGAGGAGGCCGCAGCGATCCGTGCCGCAGCCGCACAAGAGGCCGAGAACATGCGGCGGATGGCCGCGCAGCGGGCCGAGGAGATCGTCCGGGAGGCCCGCGACCAGGCGCCGCAGGTCCGCGTTGAGGCCGCTTCCGCAGTGCGCCGTCCGGCTGAGGCCGAGGCCGGCAGGCTTCTTGCGGCGGCCGATCGAGCGGTGACGGACGCCCGCCGCCGGATTGCTGAACGGATGCCCGCACTGGTCGACCGGGCGGCAGCACAGGCGCTGCCACAGGCCGACGAGCCGAGGAGCTTCCGGTGAGCGCCGGATGGGTCGGCGGGGTAACCCGGGCACGGGCCCTGCACTCCCGCTGCCTGGGGCTCCAAGGAGCGCGGGAACTCGCGTCCGCCCCCACGCTCGGTGATGCCCTGAGGCAGTTGGCGGCAACGCACTACCGTAGGGACCTCCCGCCGGACGCCGACCTTGCCCAGGCGCAGCGAGCGGTCTCCGAGACACTGCTGTGGCACCTCCGGGTGCTGGCCGGCTGGCTTCCGCGCGCCGGTGCGAACGCGCTCCGGGTGTTGGCAGGCGGGTTCGAGATCGCCAACATCGAGGGTCGGCTGCGCTCCCTCACGGGAGTCGAGTCTCCTCCGCCGTACCGACTCGGGGCACTGGCGACCGCTTGGCGCCGCTTGTCGCGGGCCGGGAGCCCCACCGAGCTGCGAATCGCCCTGGCCGCCTCGGCCTGGCTGGACCCGGGTGGCGAGGACCCGGCATCCGTGGCCACCGCACTACGGGTCGCGGCCGCCGCCCGGACCGCCGAAGCGGTGCCGCCCGCGCGGCAGTGGGCTGCGGGCCGGGCCGCACTGCTGGCGGCCCGCGACCGGTACGTCATGGGGCGTCCGCTGTCCGCGGCGGCCGCGCGGCGCGCCGTTCCGCTACTGGGGCCGCGGGCCGTCGAGGCGGCCTCGTTCGAGGAGTTCCGCCGTCACCTGGCGCCGGACGCCCGCTGGGCGGTGGACGGGGTCGAGGACGCGGCGGACCTGTGGCGAGCGGAGGCCCGCTGGTGGACGGTGCTCGACCGCGACGGCGCGGCGTTGCTGCGCGGCACCCGCTTCGGCCTCGCACCGGTGGTGGGGGCCGTGGCGGTGCTGTCCGCGGACGTGTGGCGGGTGCGGGCCGCGCTGGTGCTGGCCGAACGCGGCGGGCCTTCGGAGGCGTTCGATGCGCTGGGCTGAGGAAATGTCACCGGTTCGGATGCGGCGGGTGGCGGTCGTGGCGCCCACCGGGGCGCTGCGCGAAACACTGCTGCTGATCGCGGAGGCGGGCTGTCTGGAGGTCGACCGGGTCGAAGAGGTACCGCCGGGACCGGCGGGCCGACGGCTGCGGCGTCTCACCGTCGCACCGGGCGGATCCGCCGCCCTGTCCGGCGCCCCACCCGATCTCGACGCGCTGGAACGACAGCACCGGAGTGATCTCCTGGCGGGCGAGGCGGAGCTGGAGGAGCGACTGGCGAGCGCGGTCCGGCAGGGCGAGGTGTCTGCCCTTGCGGGCTGGTGTCCCGCCGTGGACATGCCGCGCCTGGCCGAGCGGCTGGGCCAGGTCGGGGGCGCGGTGCTTCCGCTCCGCCCGCCTCGGGGGGTCGACCCGCCCACGCAGCTGCGCGATGCCGGACGGGTGCACCGGTCGTTCGTCCCGCTGGTGACGACCTACGGCACGGTGCCGTACGCGGACCTCGACCCGTCCTGGCCGGCCGGGGTCGCCTACGTGGTGATGTTCGGCCTGATGTTCGGTGATGCCGGGCACGGGTTGCTGCTCGTACTGGCCGCGCTGCTGCTGTGGCGCGGTCGTCCCCGCCGACTCGCACGGCTGCGGCGGCTGTGGCCGTTCGTGGCCGCCGCCGGGCTGGCCGCCACGCTGGCGGGTGCGGCGTACGGGGAGTTCTTCGGTCCGACCGGGCTGCTTCCGGTGCTGTGGCTGGATCCGCTGGACGAGCCCGGGCGGTTGCTGCTGGCGGCCGTCGGCCTCGGCGGGCTGCTGCTGGGGCTGGCGTACGCGGCCGGGGCGGTGAACAGGTGGCGGGAGGGGGGCCCGGCAAGGGCGCTGTACTCGACGTCGGGGGTGGCCGGTTTCGCGGTCTTCCTCGGCCTGGGCGTGGTCGGCGGCGGAGCGTATCTGCACACACCGGTGGCCGCGGTCGCCGGGGCGGTGCTGGTGATCACCGGACTGGCGCTGGCCGGTACGGGCCTGTACGCCGCGACCGGCGGCGGGCTGGGCGGCGCGGCGCAGACCGGGGTGCAGCTCTTCGACGTGCTGGTGCGGATCTTCGCCAACACCGTGTCCTTCGCGCGGCTCGCCGCGTTCGGCCTGACCCACGCGGCCCTCGGGCAGGTGGTGTGGCACGGCACGGTCGCTCTGGCCGGTCGCGGGCCGGGCGCGCTGGTCGGAGCGGTGCTGCTGTTCGTCGCGGGCAATGCCCTGGCGTTCGCGCTGGAAGGGCTGGTGGCCGGGGTCCAGGCCCTGCGGCTCGAGTTCTACGAGCTGTTCTCGCGCGTGTTCGAAAGCCTGGGCCGGCCGTTCCGGCCCTGGCGGCTGCCCGTCCGACGTACGGAGGTGAGCTGAGTGGTCACCTGGCTGATCGCGCTCCCGGTCCTGGCCGCGGCGTTCGGCGCCGCCCACCTGCTGACCCGTCGGCGCGGCCGTGCGGCCGTGTACTGGCTGCTCGGGGTGAACGTGCTGCTGATCGGCGGTGCGCTGGCCCTCCTGGTGACCGCGCTCAACAGCACTGCCCGGGCCGACGCGCCGGCAGCCGCCGCGAGTTCCGGGTCCGGGTCGGCCGCGCTGATCGGTGCCGCGATCGCGGTGGCGGGCGCGTCGCTCGGGGCGTCGCTGGCCGTCGCCTACACCGGAGCCGCCGCGATCGCCGCACTGAGCGAGCGCCCGGAGCTCTTCGGGCGGGCGATGGTCATCGTCGGCCTCGCCGAGGGCATCGCCGTGTACGGCCTGGTGGTGGCGATCCTGCTGATCGGGAAGGCCTGACGTGGGCGCGGTGGCCGCCATCGGCGAGCGGACCCGGGTGGCCGGGCTGGCACTGGCCGGGGTGGTGGTACTGGTCGCCGAGCGGCCCGAGGAGGTACGGCGGGCCTGGGCCGGACTGCCTGAGGGCGCGGAGCTGGTCATCCTCACACCGGACGCGGCCCGGGCGGTCGGCCGTGAACTCGAGGAAGGGGCCCGGCCGCTGACAGTCGTGATGCCGCCGTGAACGCCGAACCACCGACCGACGCACTGGACCCGGTGCGCGCAGAGCTGATGCGCGCCGCCCTGGCGGATGCGGACGTGCTCCTCACCGAGGCACGTCGGGACGCCGACCGCACGCTCGCGGCCGCAACGAGGGAGGCCGAGGCGATCCTCGGCCGCGCCCGGCAGGACGGGGCGGCCGACGGGCGGGCAGCGGCGCGGCAGGACCTCACCCGCGCCCGCGGCGTCGCCCGGAACGCCGAGCTGGCTGTCCGGGGCGCAGCCTATGCGGAGCTTCGCCGGCGCATCACCGCACGCCTGCGCGAGCTGTGCGAGGCCGACCCGGCGTACGGCGAGCGGCTGGCAGCACGGGCACGATCCCTGCTCGGCCCGGATGCCCGGGTCGTCGACCACCCTGACGGCGGCGTCCTGGCGACGGCCCCGGGACGGGTGGTTGATCTCGGCCTGCCCGCCGTGGCCGACCGGTCACTGGAGCGGATGGGCGCGGAGGCGGAGGTGCTGTGGGAGCCGTGACCCCGTACCGGATCCTGCGCGTAGCCGGTCCGCTGGTGGAGATGGCTTGCTCCGGTGACCTCGCCATGCACGACGTGATGCTGCTCGGTGACGCCGGACTGCCCGGGGAGGTGGTGGCGATCGGCGGCGGGGTGGCTACCGTACAGGCGTACGAGTACACGGGTGGTCTGGCACCGGGGCATCCGGCCCGTCCCCGGGGCGGCCCACTGCGTGCAGTGCTGGGGCCGTGGCTGCTCGGCGGTGTCTTCGACGGTCTGCTCCGCCCGCTGGCCGGTGCCGGGGACCGGCTCGTCCCGGGCGGCGGCAGCCGTGCGGACGACCGGGCCTGGCGCTTCGTCCCATCCGTCGAACCGGGCGACCGGACGGACGGGGGTGGCGTGCTCGGGACGGTCACCACCCGGGCGGTCCCCTACCGCGTGCTGGCGCCGCCCGGCTGTTCGGGGCCGGTGGACCGGATCGCCCCCGAGGGCACGTACCCGACCGACGCGGTGCTCGCGGCGGTCGGCGGAACCGAGATCCGGATGGCTGCCGAGTGGCCGGTCCGTACCCCTCGCCCGGTGCGCGCGCGGATCGACGCCGTCGTACCCCTGCACACCGGTCAGCGGGTGATCGATCTGCTCTTCCCGGTGGCCCTGGGCAGCACGGTCGCCGTCCCGGGCGGCTTCGGCACCGGCAAGACCGTCCTGCTCCAGCAGATCGCCAAGTGGTGCCACGCCGATGTCATCGTCTACGTCGGCTGCGGAGAGCGCGGCAACGAGATGGCCGACGTGATCGCCGAACTCGCCGAGCTGGACGACCCCAGGACGGGGGGTCGCCTCGCCGACCGGACGGTCGTGGTCGCCAATACCTCCAACATGCCGATGATGGCCCGCGAGGCGAGCATCCACACGGGTGTGACGGTGGCCGAGTTCTTCCGCGACATGGGACTCGACGTGGTGGTGATCGCCGACTCCACCTCGCGCTGGGCCGAGGCGCTGCGGGAGTTCGCCTCCCGGATGGGCGAACTCCCCGCCGAAGAGGGTTACCCGGCCCGCCTCGCCTCGGAGCTGGCGGCCTTCTACGAGCGGGCCGGAGCCGTCCGTACCCTTTCGGGCGCCCCGGGCACGGTGACCGTGCTGGGCGCCGTCTCACCGCCGGGCGGGGACCTGGCCGAACCGGTCACCGCGCACACCGAGCGCTTCGTGCGCTGCCTGTGGACGCTCGACCGGGAGCTGGCCTATGCCCGCCACTACCCGGCGATCTCCTGGGCGGGCTCCTTCTCCCGCGACGCCGGAGCCCTGTCCGCCGCCCGGGCGCGCTCCGGCGACGCGGGCTGGGCGCAGCACCGCGAGCAGGTCGCCGCCGTACTCGCCGAGGCGGACCGGCTGGCCGATCTCGTCGAGCTGGTCGGCCTCACCGCGCTGCCGGACCAGGAGCGGATCAGCGTGCTGGCCGGCCGGCTGGTCCGGGAGGGGGTGCTCCAGCAGAGCGCGCTGTCCCCGCGGGACGCGTACTGCGCGCCGGAGAAGACCGCCGCCCTGGTGGAGGCCGTCCTGGCGGTCGCCGCCCGGTGCCGGGAACTGGTGGAATCCGGCACCCCGGCGGACGCCGTCGAGGTCGTCGACTTCACGCCGCTGCTGCGGGCCCGCGAGGAGACCGGGCCCCGGGACGCCGCAGGAGTGGCCGCCCGGCGGGACGCCGTCCTGCAGGCGCTGTCGCCGGGGGGCCGGCCGTGAGATGGGGCGAGGTCGAGTACACGGATGTCCGCGAACTGCGCGGTCCGCTCACGGTCGTGGGCGGGGTCACCGGGGTCGGCTGGGACGAGTTCGTCCGGATCACCCTCGCCTCGGGCGAGCAGCGGTACGGCCTGGTCCTGGAGGTCGACCGCGACCTCGCCGTGCTCCAGGTGCTGGAGGGCACCGCGGGCATCGACCCGGCGGCGATGCGGGTCGCGTTCGCGGGCGGCCCGCTGCGCGTACCGGTCGGCCCGGGCTGGCTGGGCCGGGTCTGCAATGGGCGAGGCGTGCCGATCGACGGCGGACCGCCGGTGTTCGGGGCGGCCGAGGCCGAGGTCGGCGGTACTCCGATCAACCCGGTCCGGCGCGTGCCTCCCTCCGAGCCCGTTCTCACGGGGGTGGGTGCCATCGACGTGCTCACCACACTCGTACGGGGGCAGAAGCTGCCCATCTTCTCGGCGGCGGGTCTGCCGCACCTCGAACTCGCCGTACAGGTCGCCGCGCAGTCCACTACCGGCGGCGAGGAGTTCAGCGTCGTCTTCGCCGGCATGGGCCTCACGCACGCCGACGCGTCCTTCGTCCGTGGCGCCCTCGCCGAGCGCTCGGCCGCCGGCGAGCTGGTGCTGCTGCTCAACACCGCCGACGACCCGGTGATCGAACGGCTGCTCACCCCCCGTCTGGCGCTCACCGTCGCCGAGCACCTGGCCTTCGACGGCGGCCGGCACGTCCTCGTGGTGATGACCGACATGACCGCCTATGCCGAGGCGCTGCGCGAGGTCTCCGCCGCACGCGGCGAGATCCCTGCCCGGCGGGCCTATCCCGGCTACCTCTACAGCGACCTCGCATCGCTGTACGAACGCTGCGGCCGCATCCGCGACCGCTCCGGCTCGGTCACCGTCCTGCCGGTCCTCACCATGCCCGCCGGCGACATCACCCACCCGGTCCCCGACCTCACCGGCTACATCACCGAAGGGCAGATCGTCCTCACCCGCGAGGCTCACGCCCGCGGCGTGTACCCGCCGGTGGACGCGCTCTCCTCACTCTCCCGCCTGATGCGCAAGGGCGCCGGCCCCGGGCGCACCCGGAAGGACCATCTCGACGTCGCCGCCCAGCTGCTCGCCGCGCTCGCCAGGGCCCGGCAGGTCCGAGAGCTCGCCGACCTCATCGGCCTCCCTGCCCTCACCCCCACCGATCTGCGTTACCTGGAGCTCGACGAGGCCTTCCAGCTCCGCTTCCTGGCCCAGCGCCCCGACGAGAACCGGCCGCTGGACGCCTCCCTTGCGCTTGCCTGGGAGGTACTGCGCATCCTGCCCCGCGGCCAGCTCGCCATGGTCCCGTCCGAACTGCTCGACCGGCACGGTGTCGCATGACCCCGCCTCGCCCCGGAGGACCGCACCCCGAATCGGGGCGGGCGGGACGGCTGCGCCTGCGGCACCGGCTCGAGGCGGCGCTGCGCGGGGCCGGGTTGCTGGACCGCAAGGTTGCCGTCCTTCGCGAGCGTCACCGACTGTTGGCGGCCGAGGAGGAGGCCGCCCTGCAGGCCTGGCACACGGCGGTTGAGGAGGCCGAGACGTGGCTGCTGCGCGGGCTGCTGCTGAGCGGTGAGCGGGCGCTGGCGGTGGTCGTCACGAACCGGGCCGACGTCGTTGTCGAATGGACAGTGTCAATGGGCGTACGCCACCCGTCCAGGGCCGTCTGCACCGACGCCGTACGGGCCCCCACCGAGCCCTTGCCGGCCAACACCGCCCTCGCACACGCGGAGACCGCCTACCGCACCGTTGTGCGGACGGCTGCCGGGTACGCGGCGGCACGCACCGCGGCCGGCCTGGTCCAGGCTGAGATCGACCGTACCGGGCGGCGGGTCCGCGCCCTGCGCAGGCACTGGATTCCGCGCCTCGCCGAAGCGCTGGCCCACCTGGACCAGGGGCTCGAACAGGCCGAGCACGAGGACGCGGTCCGCCGGCGCTGGGCGGCCGGCACGCCCGCACGCCCGTCGGCGGCGGGAGCGGGCTCCGGGGACAGAGCCGACACGACGAGATGACGGACTGTTCCACCGCAACGACATCACCGCCGTGCCGGTGGACAGCGAGAATTGCCCGGTCGGCATCGTGTCCGAGGCCGATCTGGTAGGCGAGGAAGCCGGCTTGCTGGTGGAGGGCCACCCGGTCACCCGCCGGCTCCACCCGGCCCCGCCGTTCGGGAGGCAGGGCAACCGTCGCGGGCGTGTACTGGGTCTGAAGGCTGCCGCCGAGCGATGGGAGGGCCCACTCGTGCGATCCGCCATCACTGCCGTCGACCGGCCCAAGACACTTTTCGACCGCCAGGACGAGTGGGACGCGCTCGCCAGCTTCGTGAGCGATCCCCGCCCCGGGCCTTCCACCGGCATGGTGACCGGACCCCGGGGTCAGGGCAAGACGTACCTCCTGCAGGAACTGGCCCGCGCTACCGGCGGCTTCTACTTCGGTGCCCAGGAGGCCGCCGAGGCAGAGTCGCTGCGCCGACTTGCCGACCAGCTCGCTCGCCATACCGGCGAAGGCCCACCGCCCCAATGGCGGGGCTGGGAGGAGGCGCTCGACACCCTACTGCTCCTCGCGGCGGACCGGCCGCTTCCGGTCGTCATCGACGGGTTCCCCGAGCTCGTACGGCAGAGCCCCACACTGCCGGCAGCCATCCACAGCGCCTGCCGCCGCCTGCGCGACGCGGACCGGCCGAACCGGGCGAGAGTGCTCCTGTGCGGCAGCTCCATGCCGGTCATGCACCGGCTGCTCGCCGGTGCCCCGGCGGCGGCCGACTTCCAGATCGAGATCCGGCGGCTCGACTTTCGGCAGGGCGCCCGGCTGTGGACCATCGACGATCCCGTCCTCGCCCTCCGGGTCCACGCCGTCGTCGGCGCGAACCCGGCCTTTCGCCACGACCCGGCGGGCGAGGACACACCCGCGAACCGGCACGATTTCGACGCCTGGGTGTGCCGGACCGTCCTCAACCCGCGGCTGCCGCTCTTCTGGAAGGCCGCCCACCTGATCGAACTGGAGCCGGAAGGCTGGGACCGTGCCCTCTGCCACTCCACCCTGGCTGCCATCACGGACGGCTGCGCGACGCCCGGCGCCATCGCCGACTGGCTGCAGCACCCCGCAACCGACGTACCACACGTCCTGAGGCTACTGACCGAATGCGGCTTCGTCGAAGGCACCACGGACGCCTTCCGCCCCGGTGTGACGCACTACCGCATCGCCGAACCACTGCTCGCCTTCGACCACGCCGTCATCCGGCCCCACCGCAGCGCACTCGAACGGCAGGAGGCCCGAGACGTGTGGCCGGCCTTCCGCCCGTCCTTTGAAAAGTCCGTCCTGGAACAACGCTTCGCCCAGGTGTGCCGGGAATGGGCAGTCGGACACGCCGCTGCGGACACCTTCGGATCGACCCCGGCCACGGCTTCACCCGGCTCCCTCCCGATGGCCTCCGGGCAGGCGCCGCTCGGCGCCGACGTGGTGGTCCGCGATGAGGCCCGCGGCCACCCGGGGACGCTGCTCTCGGTCGGTCTGGCGCGCTGCAACGAGGAGATGGATCTGCACCACCTCCACGAGGTCCAGCAGCTCGTGGCCGCAGTCGCCGGACGCGGCGAGGACGTCAGCCGCACCCGGCCCGCCCTCTACAGCGCGGCGGGATTCAGCCCCCGCCTGCGCGCCGCCGAAGCCCACGGCAAGTTGATCCTCGTCGCCCTGGACCGCCTCTACCACGGAGCCTAGAACGACGCCATCCACCCTCACCTGCACCTCATCCGTGAGGCCAGGGAGGGAGCAGTGCCCCCAGCTGCGCCGCCCCGCGCGCCGCGCGAGGCTGATAAGGGGCACACCCCGCCGACCATCTGGAGAATGTCATGAGCGCGCCCATCTCACCCGTCACGCCGGTCGCGGTCGCCCGGAGCGCGGCCGATGCCCTCGGCACCGGCGATCTCAACCGGTTCGCCGAACTCGTCCACGAGGACGCCACTTACGACATCCTCCCCTTCGGAGAGCGACGCGGACGGGCTGCGGTGAAGGAGTTTTTCACGGAGCTCCGTGGTGCCTTGCCCGACTTCTCGATGACCGTTGAGGCTGTCACCGGGGCCGGGGAGCAGGTCGCCGTCGCATGGCGGATCACGGGCACGTTCAACGGCAAGCCGTTCCAGGGTTTCACGCCGAACAATCGCACCTTCGACATCCGTGGCATCGATTTCATGGACGTCGATTCCGGCCGCGTCCGACACGATCGAGTCGCCTTCGACGGTGCCGAATGGGCCCGTCAACTCGGGCTGTTGCCACCCCGGGGCTCGGCTGCCGAACGCACCGTGCGGACCGCCTTCAACGCCAGGACTCGAGTCGTCCGACGCTGGCGCGAACGCAGGCATTGGGCGGCAGGGCGGCGATCGTCACGGGCGGCGCACGGGGGATCCGTGCGGCGATCGCCTGCCGGTTCGCAGCAGAGCGCGCAGCAGTGACCATCCCTGAAAATCCTGTGCGAGGAAGGTGAGCCGCTCGCAACCGATCTACGCGGTCGGCTCACCGACCGACACCGAGCTCCACGCCGAAGATTCTCCTGGGAGACCGCAATGAGAGCCGCCATCGGAGACCGCGTCATCGTGGAAGGCACGCGCCCCGGCGTACCGCGGCGCGACGGAAAGGTGACCGCACTGCACCGGCCGGACGGCGAACCGCCCTGGGAAGTCCTGTGGTCGGACACCGGGCACTCCACCCTGTTCTTCCCCGGTCCGGATAGTCGCCTGCACCACTTCACCAGCCAAGACCCGAGCAGCCAGGCGCCCCCGCCATCAGACCGACCGCACACCTCCCCGAAGACGGAGCGGAGCGGGCCGGCCGCGCCCGGGGAACCCACGGGCGGTCCGGCACAGGCCAGGCCGCGCAACCCCGGCGACCTGGGCAGACGAGTCGCGCTGCGTCGCGAGCAGCTGGGACTCAGCCGGGAACAGACCGCGGTCCGGGCCGGCATGGCGGTCAGGTACCTGGAGTACCTGGAAACCTCGCCCACCGACGTCGAAAGGGGAGCACTGGCCAGGCTGGCCGCCGTGCTGGACACATCGGTCACGCAGTTGCTGGGCGGCGGACTCGACCTGCCGCCCGGCCGCGCGAGCGCCGCCGCGCACCCGGTACTGGAAGAGTTGGCACGCTCCGAGTGCTGGGAGCGACTGTCCACCGACGGAGTCGGCCGGGTGGCCCTCGGAACCGCAACGGGTCCGATCGTCCTCCCGGTCAACTACTGGGTGCTGGATGGCACACTGATCTTCCGCACAGCTGCCGACGGCCCACTTGCCGCCACCGTCGGCCAGCGCGTCGCCTTCGAGGTCGACCGGATCGACGAGGTGCTGCGCACCGGCTGGAGCGTGCTCGTCACCGGTGACGCCCACCGGATCGACGACCGGCCGGCGCTGGCCCACCTGAAACAGCGCGACAAGCCGTCACCCTGGGCGGGCGGCGAGCGCGAGCTGTGGGTCCGGATCAAGCCGACCGAACTCAGCGGCCGCGTGATCCGTACCGCCGACGACCCGACGCGGTGACGTCATCCGCTCACACCTGGTGGCCCCATCCGCTGCCGGCCCGCCCGGCCCGCAGTGGCTGCCGCCCCGGGTGGGACCAGGGCCTGACCGGCCGCGAGCTCGGCGCCGATCTCCGTACCGGCGGATCGTCGGGGTCATGGCGCGCGATGGAGGGCGCGGCTCTCCGGTGTGCTGTCACCGGTGTCGAGGGCGGTGTCGCCTGCTCGACTCGACCCCGGGTGCCGCCGGGCTCACCCCCTTGGACTGGGCTGCGCAGCTCCCGCGCCCCGGCCCTCGTACCGGGCCCGGGCGGGGCGTAGCGCGCGGACGTGCGAAGTGGCCGTACTGTTCGCGCGCCGCTCCGAGCGCCTCCCTACGCAGGCGCCGACAAGGAGCAGGACGCCGAGCCGGGCTCGTTCAGCCGGTACCGTAGCCTCCCCCGCCAGGGGTCTCGATCACCAGCACGTCTCCTGCCTTGAGGTCGGCGCGGTCGCAGCCGCCGAGGCGCAGGATGCTGCCGTCGGCGCGCTGCACCTGGTTGGCTCCGAGGGCGCCGGGCGATCCGCCGGCCATGCCGTACGGGGGCACCCGTCGGTGTCCGGACAGGAGGCTCACTGTCATCGGCTCGCGGAACCGGATCCGGCGGACCGCCCCGTCGCCTCCGTGCCATCGCCCTGCGCCGCCGCTGCCGGGCCGGACGGCGAACTCCTCCAGCAGGACGGGCAGACGCCATTCGAGCACTTCGGGGTCGGTCAGCCGGGAGTTGGTCATGTGCGTCTGCACCACGCTGGTCCCGTCGAATCCGTCGCCTGCTCCGGAGCCGGAGGCGACGGTCTCGTAGTACTGGTGGTGCTCGTTGCCGAAGCTGACGTTGTTCATCGTGCCGGATCCCTCGGCCTGGACACCCAGCGCCGCGTAGAGCGCGCCGGTGATCGCCTGTGAGGTCTCGACGTTCCCCGCGACCACGGCGGCCGGGAAGACGGGTGCGAGCATCGAGCCCTCCGGGATGATGATGCGTAGCGGGCGCAGGCAGCCATCGTTGAGGGGGATGTCGTCGGTGACGAGGGTGCGGAAGACGTAGAGCACGGCTGCGGTGACCACGGCTGACGGTGCGTTGAGGTTGGTGTCGAGCTGTGGCGAGGTGCCGGTGAAATCCACGGTGGCGCAGCGCTGTTCACGGTCGACGGAGATCCGCACGGCGATCACCGCGCCGGAGTCCGTCTCGTAGCGGTAGGCGCCGTCGTCAAGGGCGTCGATGACGCGGCGGACCGCTTCCTCCGCGTTGTCTTGGACGTGGCGCATGTAGGCCTGTACGACGTCGAGGCCGAAGTGGTCGATCATCCCGGTGACCTCGTCGACTCCCTTCTGGTTGGCGGCGATCTGCGCCCTCAGGTCGGCGAGGTTGGTGGCCGGGTCACGGGAGGGGTAGGGCGCTTCGGTGAGCAGCCGTAGCGTCTCTGCCTCGCGTAGCCGGCCGTTCTCGACCAGCAGCCAGGTGTCGAAGAGGACGCCCTCCTCGTGGATCTCGCAACTGTTGGCCGGCATCGAGCCCGGCGTGAGCCCGCCGATCTCGGCGTGGTGGCCGCGGGAGGCGACGAAGAAGAGGATCCGTCGGCCACCTGCGTCGAACACCGGTGTCACCACGGTGATGTCGGGCAGGTGGGTGCCGCCGTGGTACGGGTCGTTGACCGCGTAGGCGTCGCCGGGCTTCAGCGCTCCGGCGCGGCGGCGGATCACTTCCTTGACGGTGGTGCCCATGGATCCCAGGTGCACCGGGATGTGGGGGGCATTGGCGATGAGGTTCCCGGCCGGGTCGAAGAGCGCGCACGAGAAGTCCAGTCGCTCCTTGATGTTGACGGACTGCGCCGTCGACTCCAGCCGTGCGCCCATCTGCTGGGCGATGGCCATGAACAGGTTGTTGAAGATCTCCAAGAGCACGGGGTCGGCCTCGGTGCCGACGCCGGCCTCGGCTCGTGCGGCCACCCGCTCCGCCAGCAGGTGGCCGACCGGTGTCATCGTCGCCTGCCACCCCTCGTCGACCACCGTGGTCGAGCCGGACTCGGCGATGATCGCGGGGCCGGCCACCGTGTCACCGGGCCGCATCGCCGCCCGCTCCAGCAACGGGGCCTCGCGCCAGGCGCCGTTCGTGTACAGCCGTACGACCCCTGCCTCGCTGGTGGAGCCCGGTCCGCCGAGGTGGCCCAGGTCGGGCTGTTCGGTGAGCCCGGTCGCCTCGACCGAGAGGGCCTCGATGACGATCGGGCGATCCATCAGGAACGAGTAGGTGGCGCGGTGGCTCGTCTCGAAGGCGGCGGCCATGGCATCGGGCTCCGCCAGTTCGACCGCGACGGTGGTGTCGGTACCTTCGTAGCGCAGCTGCGCGCGGCGGGTCACCCGGATCCGCTCGGGTGGAGTCCCCTCGTCGAGCAGCTGCGCGCACGCCGCCGATTCGAGGTCCTCGGCGACGGCCTGGACCCGCTGCATCGAGGCCGGTTCGAGCAAGCTCTCCACGGACTGCTCGCGCATGACCGTGGTATCGGCGAGGCCGATGCCGAGTGCGGAGAGCACTCCGGCCATGGGGGGAACAAGGACGCTGCGGATGCCCAGTGAGTCGGCCACCGCGCAGGCGTGCTGGCCGCCCGCACCGCCGAACGTGGTCAGCACGTACCGGGTGACATCACGGCCCTGCTGCACGGAGATCCGCTTGACGGCGTTGGCGATGTTCGCCACCGCGATCTGGAGGTAGCCCTCGGCGACCTGCTCGGGCGAGCGCCGATCACCGGTGCGCTCGCGGATCTCCGCGGCGAGCCCGGTGAACCGCCGGCACACCAGGTCACCGTCGAGCGGCTGGTCGCCGGACGGTCCGAACACGTGCGGGAAGTACGCGGGCTGGATGCGGCCGAGCATCACGTTGGCGTCGGTGACGGTCAGCGGGCCACCGGCACGGTAGGACGCCGGCCCCGGCTCGGCGCCTGCCGAGTCGGGGCCGACCCGCAGCCGACTACCGTCGAAGTGCAGGACGGAACCGCCGCCGGCGGCCACGGTGTGGATGGCCAGCATCGGTGCGCGCAGCCGCACCCCGGCCACCTGGCTGCTGGACACCCGCTCGTACTCTCCGGCGAAGTGGGACACGTCGGTGGAGGTGCCGCCCATGTCGAAGCCGATGACCTGTTCGAAGCCGGCGAGTTGCGACATCCGCACCATGCCGACGATGCCGCCGGCCGGGCCCGAGAGGATCGCGTCCTTGCCGCGGAAGTGGCCCGCCTCCGCGAGGCCTCCGTTGGACTGCATGAACATCAGGCGCACACCCCGTAGTTCCTCGGCGACCTGGGTGACGTAGCGGCGCAGCACCGGGGAGAGGTAGGCGTCGACCACGGCGGTGTCGCCGCGCGGCACCAGCCTCATCAGCGGGCTGGCCTCGCCGGAGAGCGACACCTGTGGGAAGCCGAGCTGCTCGGCGAGGCCGCCGATGGCCTGTTCGTGCGCGGGGTGGAGGTAGCTGTGCAGGCAGACCACCGCCACGGAGCGGATGCCCTCCTCATGGACGCCTCGCAGGTCTTCGCGCAGCCGATCGAGATCCGGTGTGCGCAGCACGGTGCCCTCGGCCGTGATCCGCTCGTCGGCCTCGATCACCCGCTCGTAGAGTGGCTCGGGCGGGGTGATCCGGCGGTCGAAGATGCGTGGCCGGTTCTGGTAGCCGATGCGCAGCGCGTCGCCGAAGCCGCGGGTGATCACCAGGGCGGTCCGCTCGCCCTTGCGTTCCAGCAGGGCATTGGTGGCCACCGTCGTGCCCATCCGCACCACGTCGATCCGGACATCGGCCAGTGGCCGGTCCGCGGGCAGGCCGAGCAGTGCGCGGATCCCCGCCACCGCGGGATCACGAGTGGGACCGCCGTTCCCGGCCGGGCCCTGGAGGTGCCCCGGGGAGTGTGACAGCAGCTTGTGCGTCATCATCCGGCCGTCCGGGCTGAGCGCGACGACGTCGGTGAAGGTGCCCCCACGGTCCACCCAGAACTGCCAGCCCCTGGGTTTCACGCGCGGCTCCCTCCGTCGCCCGGCGCGATGGCCGTGTCCGCAGCCTGTCGTGGTCGAGTATCCAACCGGGCGATCAAACACCGCAAACACGACATATCTGAGCGTGTCGGCTTCCTCCGGACGAAAGTCAGGACTGGCGGCCACCCGGTCGGCGTCTGCCGTGAAACCGCGCCGGGTGAGAGGCGGGTCGTGCTGGCAGGGGGCCCGGCTGTCGCTCAGCCGGTCGGCCTGGAGCCGACGAAGAGGGCCGCGTGGCGGGCCATGGACACAGCGTGGCTAGCGCATCGCTCATAGCAACAGCTCAGCAACGTCGCATCGGCGATGTCATCAGGGGTGGCCTGGCAGGCTTCCGAGAGCATCTGCTCGTACAGTAGCCGCTGGCGCTGGGCCATCTCGTGCATGCCTCCGAGAAGGTCGGCGATGGTCTCGTATTCTGTGGCCTCCAGCACGTCACCGGCCTGACCGACCATCGTCCGGGCAAGGTTCCCCATTCCTCGCAGGGGGAGCCGTAGCCGTGGCGGCAGGGGCTGCCTCGACTGCCGTGCCCAAGCAAGCTCGACCATCTGTCGGGTAAGAGCCGCCAGGCACTCCACGTCGGTGCCGACGTGGACGCCGACGACGATCGCGCGCGGGTCAGCCGTCGGCGAAGCGTCCGGCAGAACTGCCGAAGCGTCGTCCTCGATCTCCTCACGGAGCTCGTGCAGCGCCTTCTCGGCGGCCGTCGCCTTCTCGGCAGCATCGTCGGCCGCGTCGAGCAAGGCAGCAGTGGCTTCACCCAGAGCCTTGTTCGCGAGCCGGATCATTCCAGCCAGGTCGCCAAGCAGCAGACCCGACCAGTACGGGCCGGTCTGAGACACCCCGCCACCTCCTGTTCCAGGACACCAGCTCCCTCGCCAACCGCATCGGCGCGGTGGGCTCCCTGCCGGGCCGAGAGCGAGGCGATTACCCGGGCGTGCTTCAAGTCTCACACCGCTCCTGCGGACGGCAACGCGCAAGACGCCGTTAACGGCCCGTACCGGGGAGAGCCGATCCCGGTTGGGGTGGGTGGTGCGGTCACATCCGCTGCAATCGGCCGGTCCAGCGGTGCAGATCGGTCCGGCGGACAACCGCTGTCACAGTCGCAACTCCCCACTCTCCGCGTCCGCACGGGCGTCAGGTCCGCTCGGCGAGGAAGGCCGCGGCGCTGCTCAGGGTGGTCAGGCGGGGGTAGTCGTCCTCGTCGATCCGGCAGCCGGCGCGCTCGGTCATTCGTTCGACCAGGTTCAGGAAGTCCAGCGAGTCGAGTTCGAGGGCTTCCCGGAAGGCGGTGTCGGGTCCGATCGTGGTGAAGTCCGCGTCCGGGACGATCTCGGTGAGCGCCTCCTGGACGAGGAGCAGGGCCTGGTCACGGTTCACAGTTCCTCCGGTGTGCGCAGCAGCCGTTCGAGAGCTGTCAGGTAGCGGGCGCCGGTGGCGCCGTCGCTGGCCCGGTGGTCGGCGGACAACGTCGCTGTCACCACGGGACGGACGCCGAGCAGGCCGTCGAGGGCGCAGGGGCGATCGACCACCTTGCCCAGGCCGACGAGGGCGACCTGGGGCGGGTAGATGACGCCGAAGACCGCTTCCACGCCTTGGTCGCCGAGGCTGGTCACGGTAATGGTGGGGTCGGTGGTCTCGGAGCCGCGCAGCCGACCGGACCGGGCCCGGGCCACCAGGTCCCGGAGCCGGGCCATGAGTTCCGCCGGCGACAGGTCGGCCGCGTGGTGGATGGCCGGAGCCACCAGGCCGCCGCCGCGCAGGGAGACCGCGACGCCCAGGTGAACCTCGGGCGCCGGGACGAACCGACCGTCGGCGAAGAAGCCGTTGAGCTGGGGGACCTCACGGGCGGCCCGCGCTGCGGCCTTGAGCAGGAGGGCAGCAGGTACCAGGCGCTCGGAGACCGGGAGCCCGCGGTTCTGCTCGCGCAGCCAGGCGACCGCCGGGCCGAGGTCGATGGTGGTGGACAGGTAGTAGTGCGGGATCTCGCGCTTGGAGCGTGCCATCAGGTCACCGATGGCACGGCGCATCGCCTCGGAACGGCCGGCGGTCTCGGCGTGCCGGTCGGGGGTGGGCGACACTTCGACGGTGGGAGCCTTCTGAGCAGCGGGAGCGGTCTCAGGGCCGGTCAGCTTGGCCCGGACATCGGCGACCCGGATCGCACCGTCCGTTCCGGTCCCCAGCACTCCCGCGAGATCGACCCCGCCCTCGGCCGCCAGGCGCCGTGCCATCGGCGTCGCACGGACCCGGCTTGTCGTCCTCGCCGACGGCGGCACCACGGGGGCGGCAGCGATCGGGGACGCGACCGCCCTCCGGGTCTGCGGCGACGCGGCCTCGGGCTGCGGGGCGGCCGGCACATCGGCGCGGGTGATCCGGCCACCGGGCCCCGTGCCGTGCACGGTACTCAGGTCGACCCCGCGCTCCCGTGCGAGGCGACGAACCAGCGGCGTCGGTGCGGGCGCGGCTGTCGGCTCGGCGGGCGCCGCCGGGGCCGGCCGCTGCGTGACGGCGCCCACCGGGTTGATCACGGCCAGCGGCGTCCCGACCGGCACGGTCTCGGTCGGCTCGACCAGCAGGCGCTCCACGACGCCGCTCTCGAAGCACTCCACCTCGATCGCGGCCTTGGCGGTGTCGACGACGGCGACGATGTCGCCCTTGTGCACCTGGTCGCCGGGGTGGATGAGCCATTCGAGCAGGGTGCCCTCGGTCATGTCGGCGCCGAGTGCGGGCATCGTGAACTCGGCCATCTCAGCCCACCGCCCGAAGCGCTGCCGCCACGATGTCGGAAACCTGGGGCAGCGCGGCCTGCTCCAGTTGCGCGGCGTACGGCACCGGCACCTCAGCGCCGCACACCCGCTCGACCGGCGCGTCGAGGTCGTAGAAGGCCTGCTCGGTGATGCGTGCCGCGACCTCGGCGGACAGGCCGCCGCTGCGCCAGCCCTCGTCGACGATCACCGCGCGGTGGGTCCGGCGCACCGAACCGATGACGGTGGCGTCGTCGAGCGGGCGCAGGCTGCGCAGGTCCACCACCTCGGCGTCCACCTGGTTCTGGGTTGTGAGTTGCTCGGCGGCGGTCAGCGCCTTGCCCAGCGAGCCGCCGTAGGTGATAAGGCTGATGTCGGTGCCGGGTCGGCGTACCGCGGCACTGTCGAGGTCGACCGGTCCGGGGTCGTCTGCGGTGGTGTCGGTGCCGTTGTACAGGGAGCCGTGCTCGAAGACGATCACGGGATCGGGGTCGGCCAGAGCTGGGGCGAGCATCCACCGCGCGTCCGCGACGGTGGCGGGTGCGAGGACCCGGATGCCGGGGATGTGCGCATAGAAGGCTTCGAGACTGTGCGAGTGCTGGGCTGCGAGCTGGCGGCCGGCGCCGGTGGTCATCCGGATCACCAGCGGCACCGCCACCTGCCCGCCGGACATGTGCAGCAGGGTCGCCGAGTTGTTGAGGATCTGGTCGAGGGCGAGCAGGCTGAAGTTGACGGTCATGATCTCCACGATCGGACGCAGTCCGGCGATCGCCGCGCCGATGCCGGCCCCGACGAAGCCTGACTCCGAGAGCGGGGTGTCCCGGACCCTCTCGGGGCCGAATTCCTCCAGCAGACCCAGGCTGACACCGAAGGCCCCTCCGTAGCGGCCCACGTCCTCACCCATCAGGAAGACCCGGTCATCGGCCGAGAGCGCCTCACGCAGCGCTTCACGCAGCGCCCCGCGGTAGCTCATCGGCTCGGCCCGACGGGCCCCGTCACCGGTCATGACGCCCCCCGGTCGGGCTGTACACGAAGCGCAGCAGGTCCTCCACCGGTTCGGTCCCGCCCTGGCGCGCGAGGTCGAGTGCCGTGTCCAGCTCCTCCCCGACCTCCTTCTCCACCGCGGCGAGCGCCTTGTCGTCGAAGCCGTCCTCGGCCCGCATGCGCGTGCTGAGCGTCTGGATCGGGTCGCGCTCCTTCCACCGTTCGATCTCCGTCCTGTCCCGGTAGCGGTCCGGGTCGTACATGGAGTGCGCGCGGAAACGGTAGGTTCGCAGTTCCAGGAACACCGGTCCGGCGCCGTCCCGGATCGCCCGAGCCGCCCTTTCGGCGGCCCGCTCGACGGCCAGCACATCCATGCCGTCGACCTCCCAGGCCACCAGCCCGTACGAGGCCGCGCGTGCGGCCAGGTCGGTCTGGGCGTGCTCGCGGTTCAGCGCGGTGCCCATGGCGTAGAGGTTGTTCTCGCAGGCGAGCAGCAGGGGGAGCTCCCACAGGGCGGCCAGGTTGGCGGTCTCGTGGAACTCGCCCTCGGCGAGTGCGCCGTCACCGAACAGGCAGCAGGTCACGTGTTCCAGTCCGCGCATCCGGTCGGCGAGGGCCAGTCCGGCGGCGACCGGCAGACCGCCCGCCACGATGCCGTGGCCGCCGTAGAAGCGCCGGCTCACGTCGAACAGGTGCATCGAACCGCCACGGCCGCGGCTACAGCCGGTCACCCGGCCGAGCATCTCGGCGAAGACCGACTCGGCGGGGATACCCCGGGCCAGCGCGTGGCCGTGCTCGCGGTAGGTGGTGACCACCGCGTCCTCGGGTCGGAGTGCGCCGAGCACGCCCGCGGAGACGGCCTCCTCGCCGATGCACAGGTGGACGAAGCCCCGTACCTCGCCGCTGCTGTAGAGCTCGACGCAGCGCTCCTCGAACTGTCGGATGCGTACCATCTCCCGCAGGAGATCTCGGCGGTGGGCCGCCTGCGGGGCGGGCCCGCCTCGGTTGTGCGTGCGGGTCCTGCCACGCGAGGCAGTCGGTGCTGCCGCCGTTCGGCGCGGGCTCATCGGGATTCCTCCAGGGCCGAGGTGTCGCCCTCCGGCAGGCCCAGCTCACGAGCTTTCAGCAGTCGGCGCATCACCTTGCCACTGCGGGTCTTGGGGAGGTGCTGGTCGAAGGCGATCTCGCGGGGCGCGATGGCCGGTCCGAGCCGCCTGCGCGCGAAAGCGGTGATCTCACGGGCCAGACCGGTGCCCGGCTCGTATCCCGGTTTGAGGGAGACGAACGCCTTGACGATCTCGCCGGCGACCGGGTCGGGACGGCCGATCACCCCTGCCTCGGCGACCGCCGGATGCTCCATCAAGGTGCTCTCCACCTCGAACGGCCCGACCAGGTGCCCGGCGGACTTGATCACGTCGTCGGCGCGGCCGACGAACCAGTAGTAGCCGTCCTCGTCGCGCCGGGCGACGTCGCCGGTGAGGTACCAGCCGCCCGCGAAGGAGGCCTCGTAACGCTCCTCGGCGTTCAGATAGCCGCGGAACATCGACGGCCAGCCCGGACGCAGCGCCAGCTCGCCCTCGTGCCCCGGAGTTCCGACCTCCTCCACCTGACCGTCCGTCACTACTGCCCGCCCGTCCGGACCGCGCTCCAGCAGGCCCGCCACGACGCCGGGCAGCGGGCGGCCCATCGAGCCGGGCCTGATCTCGGTGGCCGCGAAGTTCGCGATCATGATCGCGCCGGTCTCCGTCTGCCACCAGTTGTCGTGGATCGGCAGGCCCAGGATCTCCTGCCCCCAGCGGACCGCCTCCGGGTTGAGCGGTTCACCGACACTGGCGATGAACCGCAGCGACGACAGGTCGAAGGAGCGCGGCAGGTCGGGCGGGCTTCCCCGAGGGCTCGCCCGCATCAGCATCCGGATCGCGGTCGGAGCCGTGTACCAGACGCTCACCCGCTCCTCGGCGAGGATGCCGTACCACCGGCGGGCCTCGTACTCCCCCGCGTCGACCACCATCGTCACCCCGTGGGTGAGCGGCGCGACGACCCCGTACGAGGTGCCCGTGACCCAGCCCGGGTCGGCGGTGCACCAGAACACGTCGTCGGGATGCAGGTCGAGGGCGAACGCGGCGGTGGCGTGGTGGGCCACCACGGCCTCGTGCACGTGGATCGCACCTTTGGGCGTCCCGGTGGTGCCACTGGTGAAGTGCAGCAGCGCCATCTCCTGCGGGTCGGTGTCCGGGATCGTGAACGCCTCGGACGCCTGCGCCAGCATCGCGTCGAAGGAACGGGTGCCCGGCAGCGGCTCGGTGCACGCTCCCACGATCAGCACCGTTTCCAGCTGTGCCAGCTGCTCGCGCCGGGCCGCCACCTTTCGTCGGTACAGGTCCTCGGTCGTGATCAGCACCCGCACACCGCCCAGCCGCAGCCGTTCCTCGACCGGGACCGGTCCGAAGGCGGGGAAGAGCGGGCAGAACACCGAGGTGTTCTTCAGCGTCCCGAGAACGGACACGTACAGCTCAGGGCAGCGGCTCAGCAGCGAGGCGACCCGGTCGCCGCGGCCCACGCCCAGTGAACGCAGCACATTCGCGAAGCGGTTCGTCCAGCGGGCCAGCTCGTCGTACGTCACCGTGCTGACCTGCCGATCCACGGCAACGCAGCGCAGCGCAGCGCGCTCGCCGCGTCCGGCGGTGACGTGCCGGTCGACCGCCTCGTACGCGATGTTGAGCCCCCGGCCGCCCGGCAGCCCGTCGAGTGCCTCACGCGCCGACTCCCACGAGAAATCGCGCCGGGCCCGCTCGTAGTCGGCGAGATTGGGCGCGGCTCCTTGCACCGGCCGAGCACGAATGGCCTCGGTTTCCATGGCTACTCCCTTCCGGGTTGCCGATAGGGCCTCCTCCAGCCTGACAGACACGGGACCGCCTGGCCTGGGGGCAAGGGCCAGATCGCCCGCCCCGGCACGGACGTGGGATGAACCCAGCCTGTGAACCGAGGAGACGTCCCGACAGCCGAAGGACGATCGATCACGACTGAGCCGACCCTCACCATCGATCCGGACCTGGATCCTGGTCTTGCCCGATGCCCTCCAGTCGGTCGACCTCGCAGCAGATGTCCACCGTGGGTTCACCGTCAGGGTGAGGATCGAAGGCACGGTCTCCGGCGGGGACCACTGCAGCTGCCGAACGGTTCACGCCCGTCCTCCTGAAGCTGCGCGGTCACACCGACGACTCCCCACCCGACTCCGCCCGACGCACGCCCTCCCCCTCCGGGCGCGGGCCTGCAGGCAGCTTCGCCTTCAGCCGCCTCAACTCCTCCTCCACGTCCTGATCCGCACTGATCCGCTCCAGCTCGATCCGGACCTCGTCGGGGCCGGCCGGCGCAGCGGCGTCCTCCAGTGCGCCGGAGGCCATCAGCTCGTCCAACGCCCCGGAGCGGGCCTGCAGTTGTTCCGTCCGGTCCCGGGCGCGCTGCACCGCCGCGCCGACACTGCCGATCTCCTCGCCGACGCCCGAGAGGGTCTCGCCGATGCGGGACTCGGCCTCGGCCCTGGTGTACTCGGCCTTGAGCGTCTCCTTGCGCGTGCGGAACGCCTCCACCCTCGCCTCCAGCCGCTGCGCGGCCGCCGTCAGCTTCTCCTCTTCGGCCCGCAGCAACGGTTCCTGCTCCTCCAAGCCGCTGAGCTGCCCCTGCAAACCCGCCCGCCGGGCCAGCGCCTCCCGCGCCAGGTCCTCGTGTCCTGCGGCCAGCGCCTGCTGCGCCTGCTCCTCCAGCTTCCCATTCGACTTCCGCACCTGGGCGATCTGCAGTTCCGTTCGTTTCCGGCTCGTCACCACGTCCGCCAGGCCACGCCGCACCTGCTGCAACAGGTCCACCTGCTGGGCGTACGCATAGTCGAGCACCTCGCGAGGGTCCTCTGCCCGATCCAGCACCGCGTGCGCCTTGATCCGGAACAGCTCTGCGATGCGGTCCGCGATACCGGTCATGGACACCCACTCCCTACCTGCAACGACTCGGCCGCGGCACGGCCGTGACGCGAGAACTCGCCGCTGGATCACCGGCACTCACAGCGTCAGCGGCACCTCCACCGTCTCTCCGCAGATGCCACGGCACAACCCGCCGCCTCAGTCCCCACAGCACACGGCCTCCCACATGGGGACGACGCGCGGCGCTGCCCGAGCCGTTCCAGGTAGTAGTCGTAGCACGCCGTCTCCACGCCCCGCCGCTCCTGCTCCGTGGGACGTGCAGCTGCCGGACGATCTCCTCGTTCGCCCGGAACCGGGACTCGCCGCGGAGGTCCGGGTATCGTTGACGATGCCCCAAGAACTCCGAGCGGACTTCGTGCGGTTGGTCGAGGCCAGACTCGGACGATCGTGAGCCCGGACGATTGCACGACGTCCGGGGCCGTCGAGCGGCCCGTCAGGAGCATGGAACCGATCATTGATGGTGGCGGTGGTGAGCACACGGCCATCGGAGGCGAGTGATGAGCGGGCAGACCGGCCGATCGACTCGGATCGTCGTGGGAGTGGACGGTTCGTCGTCGTCGAGGGCCGCGCTGGGGTGGGCAGCCCAGCAGGCCGAGCTCACCGGCAGCACCGTGGATGCCGTGCTCGCCTGGCGGTACCCGGCAGGGTACGGCTGGCCCGCGCCGGTCCTGCCGTCCTTCGACTTCGTGGGCAACGCTGACCGGGCCCTGGCCGAGGCCGTCGCGGAGGCCGCCGCCGAGCACCCGCAGGTCGAGATCCGCGAGCACGTCGTCCAGGACCATCCCGCTGCGGCGCTCCTCAAGGCCGCCGACGGCGCGCAGCTGCTCGTCGTGGGCAGCCGCGGGTACGGCGGGTTCACCGAGGCCCTGCTCGGGTCGGTCAGCCAGCACTGCGTCCATCACGCACAGTGCCCGGTCGTCGTCGTCCGCGCCGCCGCACCGGGTGCTGGGGCGAAGCCGTGACCGGCCAGGAGGTCGACTACCGCACGGTCTTCCACGCCCTGCCCGGCATGGTCGCCCTACTCACCCCGGACCTGGTGTACGCCGACGCCAACGATGACTTCCTTCGGCTGTCCGGGCGTACCCGCGAGCAGCTCATCGGCCGGTACCTCTTCGATGTCTTCCCCAACAACCCGAATGACCCCGCCTCCACCGGGGCCCGCAACCTGGAGGCATCCCTGCGCCGGGTCCTGGCCTCCGGCGAGCGCGACACCATGGCCCTGCAGCGCTACGACGTTGAGTCGGTCACCCGGCCCGGCGAGTGGGAGGAGCGGTACTGGAGCCCGGTCAACGCCCCCGTACTCGACGGCGAGGGCCGTACGGTTCTGCTGGTCCACCGGGTCGAGGAGATCACCCAGCTCATCCGCACCCACGGCCTGCCCGAGGGCGACCGCGCCCGCGTACTGGAAGCCGAGCTCTACACCCGCGCCCGCGAACTCCAGGAGGTCAACGAACGCCTACGCGAGGCCCACGCCCGCGACCGGGAGGTAGCGCTCGCGCTTCAAGAGGCCATGCTGCCCGCACCCAGGCGGCTGGAGCGCCACCACGCCGCGGTCCGCTACCGTCCTGCCGTAGGCGCGCTCAATGTCTGCGGCGACTGGTACGACTTCGTCGAACTCCCGGGCGGCCGAGTGGCGGTCGCCGTCGGCGACGTGGTCGGCCATGGCCTGGTCGCCGCCGGCGTGATGGGCCAGCTCCGCAGCGCCCTCAGTGCCGCCTCCCGGGTCGCTGCCGGCCCCGCCCAGGCGCTCGAAGTCCTCGGCCTCTACGCCCGCTCCGTCGACGGCGCCGAGTCCACTACCGCCGCGACCGCCTTCATCGACTCCGGTACCCGCACCATCAGCTACAGCAGCGCCGGTCACCCCCCGCCCGCCCTGCTGCGTGGCGACGGCACCGTCGAGTTCCTCGACCGGGCCACCGACCCACCGCTCGGTGCCCGCCCCGAGCACCAGGCGCGGCCCGAGGCAGTCACCCGGTTCACCGAAGGCGACACACTCGCCCTCTACACCGACGGCCTGATAGAACGCCGCCGCGAGGATATCGACGCCGGCCTGGACCGCCTCGCACGGGCACTCGCGGGACACCGCTCCGAGACCCCTGACGCCCTCGCCGACGCCGTCCTCACCGAACTGCTCCCACCCGGCGGCGCCACCGATGACACGGCACTCGTCGTCATTCGGCTCTGAAAGGCCGACCGCTTGGCCGACGGGCACCGTCCGGCGCCCCCGATCAGGGTCGACCGGCACCGGGTTCGAGGGCCCGGGTCGAGCGACGGCCAGCCCGTCGGCGTCCTCGAACGGGAGAACCACGAACGGGCCATCGCCTTCACCGCCCCCGCGGCCGGCAGCGTGCTGCGTGTCCTGGTGGAGAACCAGGGCCGCGTGAACTACGGCCGAGGAATGCACGACCGCAAGGGCCTGCTCGGCCCCGTCCTGCTCAACGGCGCCGAACTGACGGGCTGGGCCAACCGGCCGCTGCCCCTGACCGATCTCAGCGGCCTCGCCTTCGCACCCGCCGAGGAGCCCGCCGTCGGGCCGGTCTTCCACCGGGGCACCTTCGACATCGAGGAACCGGCCGACACCTTCGTCCACCTGCCCGGCTGGACCAAAGGAAACGTCTGGATCAACGGCTTCCACCTCGGCCGCCACTGGTCCCGCGGCCCCCAGCGCTCCCTGTACGTACCCGGCCCCGTCCTGCGCCCGGGACCGAACGAGATCACCGTGCTCGAACTGCACACCACAAGCCTCGCCCGCACAGTGGAGCTGCGCGAGCAGCCCGACCTCGGCCCCACCGAGGAATGACCAACCATCCCTGAACAACCGGGCGGGCCAGTTCGATGTCCGACCCGACAACGAGGGCCACTCCGGCTACCGCATCGACCGGATCACCGCACTCGCCGACGCTCCTCGGGCGGCCTGCGGCCTCCCTGGAGGGGGCTGGACGGCGCCGGTGGCGGTCGTCGCCTGACCGGGTGTCAGCTGCTGAAGACGCGGCTGGATGGTTGTGCGGGCGCCGCAGGCTGTTCTCGGGGGGTGCCGCAACTCCTTCGCCCGTGTCGGATCTTGGCACTAGAGTGCCCGCCATACGACATCGCCCTCCGGGGCGCCGGGGGACGGAGTTTCCAACCATGGCAAGACATATGGGACGGTGGCGGGGCATTCGTCCTGCAACCCTGGTCACTGCAGCCGCAGTTGCCTTCGCGGGGGTGATGCTGTCCGCCTCGTCGGCTGCCGCTGCGCCGCCGATCCAGCAGGTGCCGCAGGTCTCGCTGGCGTACACCGACGCGACCACGCCGACGACGAGTTACCCGCAACCAACAGGTGAACTGCCGCTGGGCAGCTGGCTCGACGAGCAGGGCACCACCCACAAGTCGCGGATCTACGCCTCCTTCGACCTGGCGGGCTTCGCCGCCAAGGACACCGGGAAGCACGTGGTGGCCGGCTGGTTCCTGTTCGGCGAGACCTCGGCCACGAGCTACGTCCCGCGCACCGTCGAGGTCTGGCAGACGGCGACGCCGACCGCCCCGGTCACCTGGCGCCGGGCGCCCGCCGAGAAGAAGTTGCTGGGCACGGTGGCCACCACAGCCGGCGGCCCTGCCTCATACCTGCGGCTGGACCTGAACAGCGCGGCCGCGAGCGCCGCCGCGTCCGGTAGCCACACGCTCTCCGTCGAACTGCGGCTGTCCGAGGCGGACGAGGCGAACACCGCGCTGGGGCGTCGGCTCAGCCCCCGCATGCTCATGTACGCCACGTCCAACACCGCCCCCGGCGTGCCCACCGACCTGTACAGCCAGCAGTACACCTGCGCGGACAAGGCGCGCCCGTACCTGGGGACTCTGACGCCGCCACTGACGGCGATGCTGCACGACGCTGACGCGAACGACCAGTACCTCACGGGCACCTTCGCGGTCTGGCCGGTGGATCACCCGGAGCAGCGCACCGAGTTCACCGGCGACAACATGGTCAAGGACCGCGGCAGGGCCGCGAGCGTTCCGCCGGGTGTGCTCGCCGACGGCGGAACGTACGCCTGGCAGGTCCGGGGCGGCGACGGCACCGAGTTGTCCGCCTGGTCCAAGCCCTGCACCTTCCACGTCGACGTCACCCGCCCCACCGCCGCACCCGTGGTGACCTCGGCGAACTTCCCGGAGGGCCAGGCCGGGCCCGGCGGGGTACCGGCCGAGTTCACGATCACCTCGAACTCGACCGCGGACGTGGAGGGTTACCAGTACAGCTGGACCCAGGACTTCCCCGTCGACGGCTGGTCCGACGGCCCGAACGGGCTGCCGCAGTGGACCGACCCGTACACCCGACCGGGCCACGTCCGGGCTCCCCGGCTCGGTGGCGCGGTGAACCTCACGCTGTCGCCACCGGACGACGGCCCGGCCACGCTCTTCGTCCGCAGCCTCGACCGGGCGGGCAACCCCTCGCCCTCCACCAGCTACCGGTTCTACGTCCCCAGCACCATGCCCGTGGTGACCGGCCTGCCGACACCGGCACTGCTGGACACGCCCTTCACCCTGCAGTTGGCGCCCAACGCGAGCCTGGCCGCAGTGGACAGCTACACCGTGCAGGTGAACTACGACACGCCGCAGACCGTGGCGGCCGCCACGGACGGCACGGGCTCGGTAACGCTCGCCCTCGCCCACGCGGGCGGCAGCGTCATCACGGTGCGCAGCCACAGCCCGAACGGCTGGGTCAGCTCCTCCAACCGGCTGTTCGCCTACGTGGACACCAGTCCCACCGTCACCTCCGAGACCTACCCGGAGGACACGGGATCCGGCGCCACCGGGGGCGGGGTCGGGGTCACCGGGGTGTTCACCTTCGCTCCGAAGGTGAAGAACACGGCGTCCTACACCTACGCTCTCGACTTCGGTGCCGAGACCACCGTCGCCGCAGCGGCGGACGGCACGGCCCAGGTCTCCTGGACCCCGGACACCAGCGGGCAGCACGTCCTCTCCGTCTACCCGACCGACCTGGACGGGCGGACGCACGAGACGTACTACTACTACTTCAACGTGAGCTGACGCTGCGGTAGCAAGGTGAGGGGGCACGCGGTCCGCGTGCCCCCTCGCTCTGTCCCGTCCACGGGTGCCGACTGTCAGCGCAGGGTCAGGGCGGAGTCAGGGCGGTGTCAGGTCCGCCGGGCACAGTGGTGTCACGCCGGAAGGGACAACGCACCGTCCCCGAGGCTGGGAGAGGTGCCCGGAGCGGCTGATCGGGTGCCAGGCTGGCAACAGCCGAGCAGGGCCTTCGGGCCCGCGCAGGTTCGAATCCTGCCCTCTCCGCCCCGCCTTCCCCGCCTTGCACGGGCCGGTACGGCGTACTGGTCGTGAACGAGAGCGCGAGCGATTCTGCCCTTCCGGCACCACCGCCGTGCCCCATCGGCTCCACCTTCGAAGCAGTTCGCCGGGCCAGCATCGGGGGTCGCCGCCGACGCCCTCCGGCTACTGCCGGTCCGGTGAGGACGCCGTCCACCGCCACGAGGGCAGTGCGACGCCTCGACCCACCCGTTCGCGGGAAAACTGACCTGGCGTCAGCCGCCGACGGCCACCACCGGCCCGAGCACTGGCCGCCGGGCGCTGCGGCCGTCTCCGGAGGAGCGGCCGCGCAGCCGCCGGGCCAGCCAGGGCCCCAGGAAGGCGGCGGCCCAACGGAGTTCGGCAGCGGTGGCGCGCACGCCCGTCGGGACCGCCTGCGCAGGCAGCGGGTCGGCCCAAGTGCCCGAGCTGCCGGGCAGGCCGAGGGCCTCCGCCACCGCGTCGGCGATGCGCTGGTGGCCGAGCGGAGAGGCGTGCAGGCGGTCGGCGGCCCACATCCGGGGGTCGGTGGATGCCTCCGGGAGGGCGGTCTCGGCAACCACCACACCGTGGCGGGCGGCGGCGGCCCGGATGTGGTCGTTGATCTCCAGAATGCGGGGGCGCAGTGGCTTGGCGAGGGAGACGATCCGGGTGATGTCGGGGAAGGTCACGGTCGCGACCTGGGCCCCCGCCTCGGTGAGCGAGGCGAACATCCGCTCCAGCTCGCCCGCCACCCGCGCCGCCTCGAACCCGGGCCGCAGCAGGTCGTTAACCCCGGCTACCACCGTGGCCAGGTCCGGCTTCAACTCCAGGGCGGGGCCGAGCTGTTCGGCCCGTACCTGGCCGGCCAGCCGACCCCGTACGGCCAGGTTGGCGTACTGGAACCGGGGCTCCACCACCGCCAGCTGCTCGGCCAACCGGTCGGCCCAGCCCCGCAGGCCGATGGTGTCGTCGCCGTCCCCGACCCCCTCGGTCTGGCTGTCGCCGAGGGCGACGTACCGCAGGTAGCGGCCGGATTCGGTGATCTCAGCTCTGTTCCGCACGGCTCTCCTCACGTGCTCGCAGGACGTCCGCGATCCGCACGCACCAGTCCCTGGTCTCCCGTTCGAACGCCACACCGCGGAGGCAGGTCAAGTAGGGCCCGATCCGCTCGCCGTGAAGCAGGTACTCGTCCTCGTCGGCGCCGCCGCGCAGGGTGCGCAGCAGCTCGACCAGGAAGTCCACCTTGGCCGCGGCGATCTCGGCGCGCTCGTCGAGCTGCGCGAGGACGGCGGCGGTACCGATCCGGTCGGCGGCCTGCACCTTGACCATCAGGTCGTCGCGAATGAAGGACGGCTTGGCCACCGCCTCGGCGAAGGCCTCCAGTTCGCCCCGGCCGGCCTCGGTGACCCGGAAGAGCCGCTTGTTGGGCCGGCCCTCCTGGAGGACCTGACGGCCCGACACCAGGCCCTCCTTCTCCAGTTTGGCCAGCTCGGCGTAGAGCTGCTGGGGCAGCGCGTGCCAGAAATTGGCGACGCCGATGTCGAAGGCCTTCGCCAGCTGGTAGCCGCTGTACTCGCCGTCGAGCAGCGCGGCCAGTACCGCATGACGCAGCGCCATTCCCTCCGCCCCTTCCCTTCCGAGGTCCGCGACTGCATCATACTCATGAAAATGACTAATCAAATTGATGAGTATCGAGGAGATCTCGCCATGCCGCTGCACCCCACCGCCGACCGTTTCCGTTCCGCCGTCGAGAGGAGCGACCACGCCGCGCTCGAGGACCTCTTCAGCGATGACGTGCGCTTCTTCAGCCCGGTGAAGTTCACCCCCTTCGAGGGCCGCCCGCTGGTGTTCGGCCTGTTCGGCGTACTGCTGCACACCTTCGAGGACTTCCGCTACCTGGGCGAGTTCGACGGCACCGCCGAGCCGACCGGCGGCGGCGAGCCCGGCCGCTCCGCGATCCTGCCGTTCCGCACCACCGTGGACGGCAAGCAGATCCACGGGATCGACCTGCTCCAGTTCGACGAGGAGGGCCGGATCGACGAGTTCACCGTCATGGTGCGGCCGCTGTCGGCGGTGCAGACCCTCTCCGCGGCGGTCCTGCGCGGCCTGGTCACGGCGGGCCTGGTGCCGGACCCCGCCGCCTCTTGACGGGCCGTCGGTTGGCATCCCTACCGAGTAGCCGCGACACCCGGGGGGACGCCGTGTCCGTGACCGAGCAGCAGCTGACGACCCCGTGGGAGGCTCTGCTGGCCGAGCACACGGGCGATGCCACGGGAAGATGCCCGGTTACCTCACACGCCGAGCCGTGCGCGATGGCTCCCGCCACAGGGGCACAAACCGTGGGCGCCGGAGCCGGCGCTACTGCGACACGGGGCAAGAGTTGCACAACCCGGCTCGCGAGAGGGCCGCGGGAACGTCGCAGCTGACCGAACAACGAGGAAGTCGCGAACCAAGGCTTCCCGGTGTCAGTCCGGATGCGCTCCGACCGAGGCAGGCGGACCCTGGATCCATGAGCACCTACGACGACGCCGTAATCGTCACTTGCGGTGAGTTGACGTTCCCGGCGCAGGCGGATCTGTCGCCGGCGTCAGGGGATGATCCGCTGACGTCCTGGGGCGGTACTCTCATCGCGGACAGCGCGGAGCACGCCTTCGAACTCCGGCAGGCCCGGCAGGGGCTCATCCAGTTCCCCGATGGGCGCGAGGGCTTGTTCAAGGTCACCGACACGGAGACCGGTGAACTGTGGCTCGGGGTCCAGGGCTACGGCCCTACGCCCTTCTGATACGCCCACACGCGGCACCAGTGCAAGAGCGTCCATCCCCGGCCGAGACGACCAGACGGCATATTGGGCGGTGATCGCGTCTCGCAGCGGCGCTGTGCGGGCAGGCGAAAACCTGCAAGGTGGGCTTCCTTCGCCGGCATTGTCCGGATCAGGTGATGGAGGTCGCCTTCCGGTCTCACAGACCTTCCGGCCTCTCAGCCCGACCGTCGACAGACACCCCGTCGCGGAGCCTCCGCCCATCGCCCGGGGCCATCCGGTCGAGCTCCCTCGCTCGCCCTGCAGGCCAACTCCCAAGATACTCCCGCCACCGCCCGGCACCAGGGCCGAACGGCCCCATCGCTGTCCAGGCGACCAATTCGGCCGGCCCCGCCGAACAGCGCCCCTCGATGAATCCGTCTCGGCCCCGGACTGCTCACCCGCGGTGGTCGACCTCCGCGTCTCCTTCGACTGAGCCCCGCCGTCCTTCCCCGACAGCTGGGACGAGGCGGGAACGAACGGGGTCGTCCGGCGCCTGACGGCGGCGGCTGTCCGCGCGGTGCCCGCCGGACTCCGTCCGACCGGTGCGGAGTGTTGGGCCGGGCGGCCCATGCCCGGCCGCTCGATCTCGTCCACGCTGGAGTTACGGGCCCCGGACGAAGAAGGTGGTTTCCGTGCCGAATCTGGGTGTCGCGATCGTGCGGCAGTACGAGCGCGGGGTTTCCGCAGGGCATGCAGCGGGCTATGGCCCGGGAAGCGGAGGCTGAGCGCGAGAAGCGCGCCAAGATCATCGCGGCCGAGGGTGAGGCCCTCAGCGTCGGCCGTCTCGCCGAGGCCGCCGATGTCATCGCCGAGCACCCGATCGCCCTCCAACTGCGCAACCTGCAGATCCTCGGCGAGATCGCCGCCGAGAAGAACTCCACCATCGTCTTCCCCGCCCAGTTCCTCGAGAGCGCCCGGGCGCTCACCCGCTTCGTCAACCAGGAGAGCCGGGCCGCGACCATCGCCCCGGCAGCCGCCGCACCGACAAGCCCCGTCGCCGGTCAGGCCCCGAGACCCGACTGGCCCATCCCCCCGGACGAGACCCTCACCGATCCCCTGAAAGGACAGGTCTGGACATGAACGATCAGACGACGAACACACCGATGCACACCAAGACGTGGACCCTGCGCCTGGACCTCTTCGAGGAAGGCGATGTCACCTGGGTGCACGCCGTCCTCGACACCGGGGACAACCGGCTGGAGAGCCGCACCGAAGCCCACCGCAACCCGCACGACCCGGCCGTGCCGGAGATCGGCGACGAATACGCGGCCGGGCGCGCGCTGGTCGACCTCGGCCACCAGTTGCTCCGCGCCGGCATGACCGACGCTGACGCCAACGAACCGTCACTGCACAGCTGACCGCCGAGACGTCGGTCCAGCGCCGCCGGCCAGTCCGGTTGTCACGGCAGCATGCGGTCTCGCGGAGGGAACGGGGTCGGCGACCGGTCACTCCTCGGCGGGCGCACGCGAACGGCGGTCTCCCCGGCGGACAGTCACCCATCGGTCCCCACGAATCACGGGTCACAACGCAAGCGGACGTGCCACCGCAGCGGCATCGGAGGACGATGAAGGTACAGACCGGACGGCGGCCGCGGTCTCCTTCCGACCTGGCGGACCCGCCGTGCCTGGCATCCCGCGCGCAGGCCGTACGCTGCCGGAGGTCCCCATGAGCACCAGTCCCGCACCCAGCTCTCCCGGCCCGGTCGTGGTCGGCACGGACGGCTCGGAGCACGCCCGCCGGGCCATGGTCTTCGCCCTTCGCGAGGCGCAGCTGCGCGACGTCGGGGTGCGGGCCGTCTGTGCATACGGCGGTGGCCACGCCGAATCATCGGACAAGGGCATGACGGGCTGGCACCGGGCAAGCGGCGAGCCGTCGCCGAACCTGCACGACATCGTCTCGCGCGAGGTCACGGACTCGGTCGAGGAGCTGCGCCGGCAGGTCGGCGAGCCGTTCGTCGAGGTGGAGGTCCGCTGCGAGCGCGGCCGTCCTGCCCAAGTGCTGCTGGATGCCAGCGCGGACGCGGGTCTGCTCGTGGTGGGCTCCCGCGGCGCCGGCATCTGGGGGCGGCTCGCGCTCGGCTCGACCAGTACCGAGGTCGTCCACCATGCCCACGTCCCCGTTGTCGTCGTGCCACCGGCAGGCGAGACCGCCCCCGAATGAACCGGCGTGCACGGCTCCACCACCCTGTTCCCCATCATCGACGGAATGTGCCACTCGCTGAACGGGGTGGTCGCCGTCCGCCGACCCACGGATCGTTGACAACGCCCAGCGGCACCAGACGCGCGACGAGGCGGGCGAGCCCGGCGCCCTCGATGGCTGCGGCGACCGCGTCGACATCCTCGTACGCCTCCGGTGCCTCCTCCGCGAGCCCGCGCCACGAGGACGGACGCACCGCGATGCCGCTCGCCTCCAGTTGGTCGCGGGAGCCCTTCGCCGCGCACCATGCGCAGCGCGCGGGGACGGCTCCAGACTCGGCCGGCGCCGTACGGACGGCGTCGTTGCCGCGGAAGCCGACCATGACGTACGAGGCGGGGCCCATCGTGCCGGGCGCCAGCACCGGCTGGCCCGCGCCGGCGAGGTCCCCGGGCAGGCTCGGGGCGCCTGGCGGCAGTGCGCGGGTGGCGCCCTTGCGGTGCACGCACAGCGGGCGTTCCACGCCTTCGACCTCGTGGGTTTCGAGTTTGGCGGTGTTGTGGGAGATGTCGTAGGTTCCATTCCCACCCCGGCGGCAGTGGCGAAGGCTCGGCAGACGGCCTCGGAGAGCGACTGCCGGTCGGCGCGGGCACCAGCCGCTGCATCCAGTGCAAGCGCGATCTCCACGTCACTCATCGCCAGTCGACCGTCAACCGTCCGGCCCGCTCGCCCACGGCGGTGCCGAGCTCGGCGCAAGCGGTGGTGAACCGCTCGCGAATCCACTCCCACTCCTCGCCATGGGCGAAGCGGGTGTGGCAGAAGTCCAGGGCCAGCGGCACCGCCTCGAGACGGACCGGGGCCAGGCGTGCGAGCTCAGGCCCGTCGAAGGTGACCAGGAACAGCAGTCCGAGGTCGTTGCGCAGTGCCGGGTGGACGGCGTAGTCGTCGACGAACTCGCCCATGTCGTAGATGGTCCGGTCGCCGACACCGTGGAACACGTGGGCGGAGTGGCCCGCCACCAGCGTGGCCCCGGCCGCCAGCAGGTGGGGGACCGCCGCGAGCACGTGCGCCGGTGGTCGGGAGGTCATGTTGGGCCCCCAGTGCGCGGTGACCAGCACGGCGTCGGCTTCCCTCGCGGCCCGGGCCACCAGCGCGCCGAGCCAGGCGGGCATGCCCGCGCGGAGGTCGGCCCAGGCCACCCCGGGATGCTCCTCGGTGGCCGCGTAGTCCTCGGGGTGGTCGGTGACGGCGACCACCGCCAGCCGCACGCCGCCGGCCTCCAGGACCACGAACTGCCGGGCCGCCAGGACGTCCCGACCGGCACCCACCGTACGGACCCCGGCCCGTTCCAGCAGGGTGCGGGTGTCGGCGAGGGCGTCGAAGCCGTAGTCCAGGGCGTGGTTGTTGGCCAGGGTCACACAGTCCACCCCCAGCGCGGCGAGCACGTCGGCGGCGCCGGGAGGGGCCCGGAAGAAGAACAGCTTGTGCGGGTTCGGCCAGCGGTGCCCGCGATCGGAGACACAGCACTCCAGGTTGAGCATCACGAGATCGGCCTCCGCCAGCGCCTCCCGCACCTCGGCGGCGAACAGTGTCTGCGGTGTCGGGGAGCGCCGCAGCGCCTCGGCGACGCCGCGCCCGAGCATCGTGTCGCCGGCCAGTGCCACCGTGAGCGCCATCCTGCTGCACGCTCCCTCCGTGGTCAGACGTCGAGTGTCACACCGGACAGGCCACGACAAGCGGGGACACCGGCCGGTGCGCAGCATCGGGCCGGTGTCCGCTCGCCGAGCGGCCTCCGCCGACCGGCGCCGCGGAGGTCACAGCGCCGTTGGGCTGCCGCAGGTCAGGTGCTGCTTTCGATCTCGATCCGCCGGCTCGGCTTCTCGACCTCGCGGATCGGGGCCTTCACGGTCAGGACGCCGTTGTCGTAACTGGCCGTGATCTCCTGGTCCTTCACGCCCTCGGGTAGCCGGATGCTGCGGGTGAAGGAGCCGTAACGGAACTCGGAACGCTGCTTCTCCTTCTTCTCCTCGCTGCGTTCGGCGTGAACTGTCAGCACCCCGCCCTCGAAGGTGATCTCGACGTCCTTGGCGGGATCGATCCCCGGCAGTTCCGCCCTGACCACGTAGGACCCGTCTTCTACTGACTCCTCCACTCGGATGAGGTGCTCCCCCATCCGCAAGTCCATGGGGAAGTCATCGAACCACTCCGAGAAGGCAGACGGCCACCAGTGCGCGCGTCTGTGGAGCAACTCTCCGGCCATCTCAAACCCTCCTTACTCGTTCGGTCGCCTTCCTCCATGCTGCTGCGCCGGACGGATACGCGCGATAGGAAGCACATCGGGCCGCGAGGCAACTCCCCACTCCGGACGACAGATTCACCGAGCAGCTGGACGAGGGCGCGTGGCGGTCTCGCGACAGGGAGGCCGACAGGGAGGCAACGGCGCTGCCGCCCTTGCCTGGTGTCTCGGATGGGCCGTCCGCCGGCCCGCTTGGGCCGTCCGGCACTGTCCTGCGCCGCGGACGGCGAAACACTGGGAGTACGCACACCGGTTTCCTGGGCGGACTGCGGGGACGGCCACGACGTGAAAGCCTGGAAGTCCGGTGCTCCCGGCCCGAGCGGGGGCCCGCAGATCCAGCCCGGGGTTTGAGGACGGGGCCTCCTTCCGGCCGGGCACGGTGCTGTTCTCGAAGCACGAACGAGGTGCTCCATGGACTACGAAACCCCAGCGGTGCGTCGGATCGTGGTGGGGGTGGACGGCTCGCCGATGTTCGGGCAAGCGCTGCGGTGGGTGATCGAACAGGCCAGGCTCGCGGGCTCCGCCGTAGACGCCTGGACCTGCCCGACGATGGTCGGCCGGGCCATGACCGAGTTCGACCCGCAGATCGGCCGCACTGCGGAGAGCCACTCGCCCGGACCGTCGCGGCCGATACCGCCGTCCGGGCCGCGCTGCTCACCGGCGCCACGTCCGGGTTGTCACGCCCGGTATCCCGGGGCGCTCCCGCCCGGGAAATCGGCGTCCTGACCCGCTACCACCGACCATCCGACCACGGTCACGAACGGAGGAGTTTCCATGGCAACCGACCCGGTGGCCAGCCAGACCCCCGAAATCGAGCTCGAAGCCCAGGGCGATCTCCCGCCGGGCATGGCGGAACTCGCCCGCAACAAGATCCTCACCCTCCTCGACCAGGTACGAGAACCCGTCCTGTCCGTGCGTATCCGGCTCACCCGTATTCACAACCCGGCCACCGACCGCCCGTACGGCGCCCAGGCCAACCTCGACGTCAACGGCCGCGCCGCCCGCGCCCATGTCGCCGCCGAGTCCATGCCCGAGGCGATAGACCTGTTGCGCGACCGCCTCGCCCTCCAACTCGCCCGGCTGCGAAGGCACTGGGAGAACCAGCGCGGCGGCCAGTCGAGGCCCGACGAGCACGAGTGGCGGCACGGTGACGAGCCCACCCGCCGGCCCGACCACTTCCCCCGCCCGGCCGAGGACCGCGAGATCATCCGCCACAAGTCATTCTCCCTGGCCCGCGAGAGCGTCGACGAGGCCGCCTTCGAGATGGCCACCATGGACTACGGCTTCCATCTCTTCACCGAGATCAACACCGGCGAGGACAGCGTCCTCTACCACGCCGCCCCCACCGGCTACCGACTCGCCCAACTCCGCCCCCACCCCGAGCAGCTCGGCACCGTCGCCCTCCCGCTGACGGTGAGCCCCGCCCTCGCGCCCAGGATGAACTCGGCCACCGCGAAGCGGCGGATGGACACCCTCGGTCAACCGTTCGTGTTCTACACCGACGACGTCACCGGCCGGGGCAACGTCCTCTACCTCCGCTACGACGGCCACTACGGCCTGATCACACCCGCCGAATAGCCCAGCCGCACCCTCGATCGAAGGGAGCCGACGATGACACCCGACCCGAATGGCGACCCGCCGGACGTAGCCCCCCACCCGACCGGACGCGACCTCGAAAGCGCGGTCGAACGCGTCGAACTGCTTGAAGCCCGGGTCCAGGCCCTCGGCCAGGCCATCCACGCCCTCATCCAAGGCCTGGAGGAGATTCCCGACCAGGAACCCGACCCCGAGCGGCCGGCCCGTGCCGCCCGCCTGGCCCACGAACTCCTGCTCGCCCAAGGACTCTGAACGCCCATCGGAGCGACCCGTCATGAAGCTGACCTTCCTCGGCCCGCTGTACGCACGCCAGGGCCCCTACGCGTGCGCCTACGTCGACACCTCGCGCGACCTCGACGACCCCGACCGCGCCATCGGCCTGCGTCGGCGCCACGTGGAGACCGAACTGGCCGCCCAGGGCGCCGACATGACCACCACCGGCGCCCTTGTCCGCATGGTCGGCACCGACCGCGACCTGCCCGGCCGACACGGCCAGGCCGTCTTCGCCGCCCACGGACGGCTCGCCCTCGCGGCGGAACTGCCCCGGCCGCCGTCCCACGACACCGCCCGGTTCACCATGTTGCCCGACGCGATGCCGCTCGCCCTCCAGCACGCCCCCGACATCCCGTACGTGGCCGCTGCGGTGCACCGCACCGCCCCACCGGCAGGCGTGCGCCCCCAAGAGGCCGAACTGGAAGTCGACCTGCAGGCCGGCCGCTGGCCCACCGCCCGCGTGGCACCCGAAGACCGCACCCGCCGACGGGCTCCGGCCCACGAATGGCGGCAGACCGCCCCCGAGGTCGCCGAGCAGCTCACCGGGCTCGCCGAGCGCACCGGAGCCGAGGCCGTCGTCCTGTCCGGCGACCACTGGGCCCGCAACACCCTCGCGCGCGAGCTGCCCAAGCGCCTGCGTGATCGGACCATCGGGCTCGACAGCGACGGCTGGGAGGGGCAGCCCGAACGCGCCCTGTTGGAGGACGAACTCGACTACCTCTTCCGCGGCCGCCTCTCCGCTCACGACCAGTCCGGCGTCGACCGCTTCCTGGCTTGCCGCGCCCGCCGCAGCGGCGCGGTCGAGGGGCTCGCGGCCACCGTCACCGCCCTACGCCACGGACAAGCCGAAGCCGTCCTGGTCAACGACCCGTTCGACCTCGAGCAGCGCCTGTGGGTCGGCGTCGCACCGAAACAAGTCGGCCTCAGCCGTGAGGAGCTGGCCTCCCTCGGAATCGGCTCCTGCTGGCAGGAGCCGGCCGATGCCGCCCTCATCCGCGCGATCGTCGGCACCGGCGCCGAACTCATCGTCATCCCCAGCGATGAACTGCCACTTGCGGACAGTTTGGGAGCCCTGCTCCGCTACACAGGCGACGCCGGGTGAACCGGCGGTCCGGCGCGCCCCGTCATCTGCGGTCCGCGTCGGCCCAGCAGATGGTCTGCGGCCGACGCGGACCTTCCCTTCCCCATGGCGGAACCTGCAAGGTGGGCTCCCTACGCCGGCATTGCCCGGATCAGGTGATGGAGGTCGCCTTCGGGGTCTCGCCGACCACCCTCCGGCCTCTCAGCCCGGCCGTCGAGATCAGCCCCGGCCAGCGCAGTCACCGCCCAAGGCCGTTCCGGCCGAACTCCCTCGCTCGCCCTGCAGGCCATTTCCCAGCCTATGCACCTTGCATCCGGGCACCAGGGGCCGAACGCCCCCAATCCCGACGCCGATCAGCCCCAACCGCACGCCGCGTCTTCACGCACATCAGCACCTGGGCAATCGAACCCGTCGTGGCCGCGCCACTCGAAAGGGTCCACCGGCGGCCTACCGCGCCACCGCGTCGAGTGCTCCAGCCGGTTCGAGCCGCCCCCTCAACAGGTCGATCGCTTCATGCGTCGTCTCGGCGCCACCTGCGCCCGTGCGGGTCCAAGCCCGCCGCGACGAGGAACCCGCGGCCCGGCGGCAACTTCCGCAGGAACGTCGCCGAAGCGGTCATTCCCTCCGCCAGGTACGAATGCGCCGTCGTCACCTCGTACAGGTCGGTGATCCGAGCATCTGACACGCGGTACCTCCGGCAGAGCGCCCCCTTCCCGGACTCCCACCCTCCACACAGCACGACAGCGTGCGACCGCAGGCCGGGCCCGTGCCGGACGGTCCGGCGCCGACGCCGGCGCGGGCCACGGCGGACCGCGACCGCTCATTCCTGCGCGCCGGACCCCTCGTGCGTCCGACCGATGCCGACCCCGCCGCGCCCGGCGGGTGCCGGCGCGTCCCGTTCGGGAGCGGGGGAACGTCCCGGCGACGTACGGATCAGTGCGGGCGGGGGCGGCGCGCCGATGATGGCGAGCACGACCCTTCCGTCCACCGTCTCCTGCGTCATCAGCAGCGCGGCGAGGTCGTCGAGGTGGCGGCGGTGGCCGCGCAGGAGGTCCACCGCCCGCTTCTCGGCCTGCCGCAGCAGGCGCGCCACCTCTTCGTCGACCAGGCGTTGGGTCTGCTCGGAGTAGGGACGGCGCAGCCGGTCCTCCAGGTTCTCGCCGAGGTACTGGGGGGTGCCGCCGGACGCGTAGCCGACAGGCCCGAGAGCGCCGGAGAGGCCGAACTCGCGGACCATCCGGGTGGCGACGACGGTGGCGTTGGCGAGGTCGTTGGCGGCGCCGCTGGAGCCCTCGCCGAAGACGATCAGTTCCGCAGCCCGGCCGCCGAGCTGGACGGCCAGCAGGTCCTCCAGGTAGCCCTGGCTGTAGAGGTGCCGCTCGGCCTCCGGGAGCTGTTCGGTGGCGCCGAGTGTCACACCGGCGGGCAGGATGGTGACCTTGGCGACCGGGTCGGCGTGCTCGCACAGGGCCGCCATCAGGGCGTGTCCGGACTCGTGCACGGCGACCGCGCGGCGTTCCTCCGGGAGCAGGGCGTTCGAGGACTCCCGGCGCCCGAGCAGGACCCGGTCGCGGGCGCTGTCGAGGTCGTCTGCGGTGAGCACGGTGCGCTCGGCCCGTACGGCGTTGATGGCGGCCTCGTTCACGAGGTTGGCCAGGTCGGCCCCCGAGAAGCCCGGGGTGCCCCGGGCGACACGGTCCAGGTCGACGTCGCCGGCAAGAGTCTTGCCGTGCGCGTGGACGGCGAGGATCGCGGAGCGCTCGGCCTGGTTCGGCAGCGGCACGGTGACCTGCCGGTCGAAGCGGCCGGGCCGCAGGAGGGCAGGGTCGAGGGAGTCGGGGCGGTTGGTGGCGGCGAGCACGACGATGCCGGTGGACTGGTCGAAGCCGTCCATCTCGGCGAGCAGTTGGTTGAGGGTCTGCTCGCGCTCGTCGTTCCCACCGAGCCTGGCACCGCCGCCGCGCCGGGCGCCGACGGCGTCGATCTCGTCGATGAAGATGATCGACGGGGCCCGCTTGCGCGCCTCCTCGAACAGGTCGCGCACCCGCGAGGCCCCGACCCCGACGAACATCTCGACGAACGCGGACCCGGTCACCGACAGGAACGGCACTTCCGCCTCCCCGGCGACCGCCCGGGCCAACAGCGTCTTCCCGGTGCCCGGAGGGCCGACCATGATCACACCACGCGGTCCTTTGGCACCGGCTGCGGCGTACCGCTCGGGGCTGCGCAGGAAGTCGACGACCTCGCTGACCTCCTGCTTCACACCCTCGTAGCCGGCGACGTCGGCGAAACGGGTGTTCGGCCGCTCCGCCTCAATGATCTTCGCCCGGGACCGTCCGACCGCACTGAGGCCGCCGCTCATGGCTCTCGTCGCCATCCGCCCCGACCAGAGGAAGAACCCAACGAGGACGATCAGCGGCAGGAAGACGAGCAGGGTGGTCAGCGCCGAGCTGCCGACAGTGGTCTTCGCCGTGATCTCGACGTGCTGGGACTGCAACTGCCGGGTGAGCCCACTGCTGTCCAGCGCGGTCGGGATCTGCGTGGTGAACTTCGTGCCGTCCTTGAGGGTGCCGCTGACGGCGCCCTTGTCGGTGATCTCGACCGTCTTGACCTGGCCCGCGTCCACCCTGCCGGTGAAGTCCGTGTAGGGGTACCGCGTCCCCGTGCCGGACGGGATCCGGGACAACAGCACGAACACCATGGTCACGGCGATGGCGACCGGCAGGAGCCAGCGCCGCCAGCCCGGCGGCGATTCCGGTGCGGGCTTCGCGGGCTTCGGCGGGTCCGGCGGCGGCCCTGGCTTGGCCCGCCCGGTCGGATGTCGGGCGGGAAGGCGCCTGCGTGCGATCATCTCGTGCCTCCGCTCCCATCGTCCGTCGCCGAGAAGAGCCCAGGGCAGGGCCGATCGGTCCACCTACCCAGGCCCGTGGGGCCGGATGGGCGAAGAAGCGGCCGACCGGCGCACGGCAGACTGCGCGCGCTGGACAGTCAGGGTCTGCCCGCAGCCCTCTGGGCAGCACTGCGTCTTTCATGCGTACTGCCCAGTTGTTGTCGCACGCGGCGATCCCGAACCTCAGGCAGAGCCGTGAGCCTTGGCTGGCCCGGCAGTCGACAGTCACCGCGACGGTCAGGCGCGTGCCTCGTCGATCGCGTGCGCGAGCCCGCGACTGGTGCACAAGCTCTCGGATACCGGGCCGGCTCAGTACCGACGGACGAGCTGTCAGGTCCGCAGCGCCCAGACGTCGATTCCGCCGCCGGTGGTGCTCAGACCCCGGAGACGTGGGCAAGTTCGCCGACGGCGGCCGTGACAGCCATCGCGAGACCGCCGCCGATGACCACGCGTGCGGCGGGGCGCAGCATGGTGGTGCCGGCCGCGCGTGCGGCGAGCACGCCGGCGAGGGCGAGGCCGCAGAGGGTGACGGCGACCGTCAGCCAGAGGCGGGCAGAGTCGGAGGAGGCGAGGAGCCCGAGGAAAGGAACGAGTCCGCCGACCAGGAAGCTGGCGGCGGAGGCGAGGGCGGCCTGGAGGGGGTGGGCGGCGGTGTGTTCGCTCTGGCCGAGTTCGTCGCGCAGGTGGGCCTTGAGCGGGTCGGCTTCGTGCAGGGCCTCTGCGACTTGGCAGGCCAGCTCGCGAGGGACGCCGCGGCTTTCGTAGATGGCGGTGAGTTCGGCGAGTTCGGCTTCGGGGGCTTCGGCGAGTTCGTTGGCCTCCTTGGCGCGGTCGGCGGCCTCGACGTCAACCTGGGAGCTGACGGAGACGTACTCGCCGGCGGCCATGGACATTGCCCCTGCCGACAGGCCTGCCAGTCCGCCGGTGGCCACGGTGGACGTGCTCACCCCGCCGGCGGCCAAGCCGACCATGAGGCTGGCGATGGAGACCAGACCGTCATTGGCGCCGAGGACGGCGGCACGCAGCCAGCCGGCCCGGGAGGCGGTGTGCGTCTCAGGGTGAGGGGTGAGCCGGTCGTGGCGTGTCATCGAGTGGTACTCCCGTCCGGTGGTAAGGATCAGTGTCGGCGGCGGTCTTCACCTTGTCGCCCCGGGTCGACCGTCAGGGGTGGATCAGTCGAGGCACCCGGCCGGCCTGCGTGTCGGGAGTCGGTGTGCAGGGCGTGCCGGGGACACGCCCGGATCGCGGGAAGCGCCCGCCTCAGGCAGCCATGAGGACGGCAACACCGGTGATTCGGTCGGCTGCCAGGTCGGCGAGAGCCGCGGGTGCCTCGTCCATGGGGTAAGGCCGGACGTGGACCACGGGTCGACCGTGGGTGGCTTCGGCGAGGTAGGCGAGACCGTCTGCGCGGGTGTTCGCGGTGACGCTCCGCAAGGTCCGTTCCTGGAACAGGTGCTGCTGGTAGTCCAGGGTCGGTATGGCGGTGAGGTGGATGCCGGCCACGGCGAGGGTTCCGCCTCGATCGAGCGCGGCCAGCGCGACGGGGACGAGGTCGCCGACCGGAGCGAAGAGGATGGCAGCGTCGAGGGGCTCCGGCGGGGTGTCGTACGCGCCTCGGGCGGTGGCCGCACCCAGGTCGAGGGCGAGACGACGGGCTCCCTCCGCGCGGGTGAGGACGTGGACGGTGGCACCGCGCGACCGTGCGAGCTGGGCCGTGAGGTGGGCGGAGGCGCCGAAGCCGTAGATTCCCAGGCGGCCGCCGGGCGGCAGTTGGGCGCGTTGCAGGGCCCGGAATCCGATGATGCCGGCACACAGCAGCGGCGCGAGTTCCTCGGCCGGAGGCCCCTCGGGGAGGTGGTAGGCGAACCGGGCGTCGACGACGGCGTGCCGGGCGTATCCGCCGTGCCGGTCCCATCCGGTGTAGCTCGAGCGGGGGCAGAGGTTCTCCTGTCCGGCGCGGCAGTACCGGCACTCGCCGCAGGTGCCGGCGAGCCAGGCGGCGCCGACCCGGTCGCCGGGCTCGAAGTCGCCGGGCTCACCGCCGACCTGCAGGACGCGTCCGACGATCTCGTGGCCAGGGGTGCAGTGCGGCAGGTGCGGGGCGAGGTCGCCCTCGGCCAGGTGGAGGTCGGTGCGGCAGACACCGCAGGCGGCGATCTCGACGAGCAGGTCATGCGCATCGATCGCGGCCAGCGGGCGTTCCACCAGCCTCAGCGGGTGCTCGGCGGCCGGCGCGTTGTGGTCGACGATCCAGGCGGTGGTGGTGGCGGGTGCGGGGCGGGCAGGGGTGGACATCTCGGTACGTCCTTCCTGAGCAGCCCGGGCGTGGGCGGCGACAGCTCGGACACAGCTGGATCAGTGCAGGTGGTTGTCAGGGCCGATGGCGCCGATGCGGCGTCCGCTGACCGTGTCCGGCTGTATGCGGACCCACAACGGTCGGCTTCCACCGGCCCACGGTTCCATCTGGTGCTCGGTCTCGAGCCGCTGGATGGCCTCGGAGCTGTCGATGTGCTCGGCGGTGCCGATGATGAGCACGCTCCAACCTGTGCTGAGGTGGTCATCGATGTGGTCGACCTGGAAGGACACCGCCGATCCTGGTGCGGGTGCTGCGGCGCCGTCCGGGTCCGTGCGGTAGACGATGCTTCCGGCGTCGACGGCGTAGTTGACCGGGAGGACGGTCGGACCGGGCTCGGTCGGCAGTGCGATACGGCCGACTCCCCTTCCGCCGACCCTGTCCCAGCATTCACGGGTGGTGAGGCGGACCAGCGCGGGCACTGTCGGTGCAGGGCCCTGTCCTGGCGGCAGGTCGCTGCGGCCTTCGACCAGCTCCTGGTAGGTCAGGTCCAGCGCGAGGGCGATGCGAACCAGACCGCCGGGGTCGAAGTCCGCCTCTGCTTTCAGGAGGTAGCGGAGGTAGGTCGGGGTCATGCCCGCGCGGGTGGCGAGCATGTCCTCGGTGAGTTGGAGCTGGCCCTGTCGTTCGGCGATGCGTCGGGCGATGGCGGCGGAATCCGGGAGAGGTGTGGCGGTTGCGGTGGGGTCGTCTGAGCGGTTCACGGTGGTTCCTCCCCGCGCGGGGGCTGGGGCTGTTCAGGTGCGGAAGAGTCCTGTCCACTCCCGTCGCGAATTGCTGGTGCGGGACGGTTCTGGCCGTCGCGCCCTCCTTCCAGCGTTAGCCCGTGAGCGCACGACCGCCATGGGACGGCCAGCCACGAGGGCGCGGCACTACTCTGGTAGGGGTATCCGACGACACTCGGAGGGAGCCGTGGGCGGCGCACCGGATGGTCCGACCCCGATGCCGCAGCTGCGCCTGGACGAGCTGCTGGACGAGCTCCAGGCGCGACTGGACGCCGCCAGGGGCTCCCGGGACCGGGTGCACAGCCTGCTGGAGGCGGTGCTGGCCGTCGGCCGCGACCTGGAGCTGACCCAAGCGCTGCGGCACATCGTGGAGGCCGCGGTGAGCCTGGTGGACGCCGAGTACGGTGCACTGGGCGTGGTCGGCGAGGACCAGCGGCTTTCACAGTTCATCCCGGTCGGCGTGACCGACGAGCAGATGGAACGGATCGGGCCGCTCCCGTCCGGTCACGGACTGCTGGGCGAACTGATCCGGAACCCCGTTCCGTTGCGGCTGGCCCGGATCTCCGACCACCAGGCCTCGTACGGGTTCCCCGCCGACCATCCGCCCATGCACAGCTTTCTCGGCGTGCCGATCCGGATCAGGGACAAGGTGTTCGGCAACCTGTACCTGACGGAGAAGCGCGGGGGCGGCGAGTTCGACGCCGAGGACGAGGCGGTGCTTGCCACGCTGGCCGTCGCCGCCGGTGTGGCGATCGAAAATGCCCGGTTGTACACGCAGGCGCGGCTGCGCGAGCGCTGGCTGGCGGCGAGCGCCGAGGTGACCAGCAGCCTGTTGTCCGGCAGTACCGAGCAGGAGGTGCTGGACCTGCTGGTCACGCGCGCCTCCGAGGTGGCGGGTGCGGATCTCACTGTGGTCGCGCTGCCGCTGCCCGACTCCGGCGGACTGGAAGTACGGATCGCGGTGGGCCTGGGTGAACGCCAGCACTGCGGCCTGGTGCTCCCGCTGGAGGGCTCATTCATGGGAGCCGCCGCACGCACCGGTGAGCTGGTCGTCAGCGCCGATGTCCGAAAGGATCCCCGGATCACGGCGGGTCCGCCCCGCTGGGAGGGCCTCGGCCCGGCGGCCGCGGTGCCGATCGGCACGCCGGAACATCGCCTTCGGGGGGTACTGATGGTGGCGCGAGCCGAAGGCGCACCGCTCTTCGACGCGGACGAGTCGCAGCCGCTGCTCAGCTTCGCCGGTCAGGCGGCGGTCGCCATGGAGCTGGCCGAGCGGCGTTGGAACTCCGAACAGGTGGCCCTTCTGCAGGAGCGTGACCGCATCGCCAGGAACCTGCACGACCTGGCCGTCCAGCGCCTCTTCGCCGCTGGCATGACCTTGCAGGGTGCGACCCGTTTCATCGAGCACCCGGAGTCCATGGACCGGGTGTTGCAGGCGATCGACGACCTGGATGAGACTGCGAAGACCATCCGGGCCACCATCTTCGGCCTGCGTCCCCGGGAGACAGGCCCGGCCGCGACAGGGCTACGGTCCCGGCTGGTCGAACTCATCGAACGGAGCAGGACCGTTCTCGGTTTCACACCCGAGCTGCGGATGAGCGGCCTGCTCGACGTGTCCGTACCGACCCAGGTCGCGGATGAAGCCCTCGTCGTCCTGCAGGAGGCACTGTCCAACGCCGCCCGGCACGCACGCCCGACGACGGTCACAGTGTCGCTGGACGCCGGAGCGGAGCTGGTGCTCACCGTCAAGGACAACGGCATCGGCCTGCCTCAGGGTGGACGGCGCAGCGGCCTGGCCAACCTGGCCGACCGGGCGGCTGCGCTGGGCGGCCACTTCGAGGCCGGTGCCCCCGCCGGGGGCGGAACGGAGCTGGTCTGGCACGTCCCGCTGCCGGCCGACTGACCGAACCGGCTCAGCCTTCGGCGTCCAGCACCTCGCCGACCTGCAGCCGGGGCGTGGGCGCGCCTTCCGGTCCGTAGCCGAGCCGAAGCAGCATCTGGACGTATTCCGGCCCGTGTTCGGGATCCCGGGTCGCCCAGCGCAGCTGGGGCCACTCCATGGCCTGGTGCAGCAGCGAGGCGCGGATCTGATGCACGGTCGCCACCAGCAGAACGTGTTCCAGTGCCAGTCCGGCACGCAGCCAGTCCACAGGCCGGTCGTGCTCGGTGGCCAGGACGGCGATGCACGGTTCGGCCTCGAACACGGTGGGCGGTAGGTGCTCGGCCGGTTCGATCGCCGAGAAGTCCCGCACGGGTAGATGCCCGGAGCGGTCCTGCGGCCCGAGTGCGGTGGCCGGGATGCCGTACGGCGGTGCACCGGGGCCCTGGATCCAGCTGCGGCTCTCGCGGCGGTGGTCCGGATCGGTGGTGTTGCTGCGCTCGGCCTCTGCCGTGATCTCCAGCAGCCTGGTCCGCTCCTCGGCGCCGGGCAGGTGGAGCACCGCCTGCTCTGCCCTGGCGGCCTCGGCCAGCCGGTCGAGGACTGCGGGTGGGACGGGCGCGTCGGCAAAGGGCGTGCGGACGGTGTGTCGGTGCCAGATCGCCTCGAAGAGCTCGGCGTTGGCCGGGAGTGTGGCAAGGGAGGGCTGATCCAGCTCTACGTCGGCCAGCAGATCCGGTTCGGCGGGGTCGGGCAGCAGCCGCACGACGGGTGCCCAGCCCATGTGGCGGGCGGCGACACGGAGGTTGAGGACGGCGGCGCCGACGGAGATGAGCATGGCGCGGCCCTCGGGATCGGTGATGGGGACCGCGCGCTCCCTCCGGGCGCGCACCTCGAGGATGGAAGTCTCCGGGCGGAGGCGGAAGTGCCAGGGCTGGCTGTTGTGGATCGAGGGCGCGGCGACCGCGGCCGAGATGAGCTTCTCCAGCCCAGCGCCGTCGAGGGCGATGGTGATCATCACGTCCTCCCTGCCGGAGGTCGGCCCGCACCCGTGCGCAGGGCTTCCGGGCGTCGGCGGTACTCGTCGGCGTCGATCTCGCCCCGGGCGAAACGCTCGGCGCGCAGCTGCTCGGGAGCCGACCGCTCGCACGGCGGAGGCGTGGGCGAACCGGTGGCGTGCTGCGGCGACGGGCGGCCGGGGTGGCGGGCCAGGGCGACGACACCGACGATGATCAGCCGCCGGAAGAGCAGCATGCCGACGCTCATCAGGCCGAGGCCCCAACCGTTCGTGCCGTTGCCGTTCCAGTACATCATCGCGAGCTCCTAGGCCGTGCTCCTGAGGGCCGTAGCCCTCATCACCACAGTCCACCCGGGTTCTCCTCAGCGCTTGGGCCGATCGGCTCAACCTGCTGGTCCGGACGGGCTCAGTGCGGGCGGCCCGGATGCTTTCCGGCCTCATCGGCCTGAGCGGCGATCACTGCAGCCTGGAGGATGCGTTCGAAGCCGGGCTTGGCGAGGAGGCGCGAGACGCGGTCCTTGACGGTCTTCTCGGCGAGGCAAGGCATTTTGCCGATCTCCCGGTTGGTCGTCCCTCACCGACCGAAGCCGGACCGGGAATGTCTGCTTCGATTCTGCGCGAGCCCGCGCTGCGCGGCCCCCGCCTCGGGCCCGGCGTCGGATGGGCCACCGGGCCACCCGTGCCGCACAGGGCGCGGACGACGTGGGGCCGACCGGGGGCGGACCGCCCGGCGGCTCCGGCGGGCCCGCCTGAGCAGCGCCACCGGCTGGTCAGACCGCGGAGGTGGCGAGCCTGACCTCGGCGTCGACTACGCCCGGTACCGCGCGGACGAGCCGTTCCAACACCGGTAGCGCCGAGGGATCGGGAAGGACTCCGGTCAGGGTGATCCGCCCCTCCTCGGCCCGGATGTCGAGGCCCGAGACCTGTCGGGGCTCGAGCACGGCCAGGAGTTCGAACCTGACCTGGTCTGCGAGGTCCTCGTCAGGGCGCAGGTGTACCTTGAGCAGGTCACTGCGGCTGACGATTCCGATCAGACAGTCTTCGGCGTCGACCACCGGAAGTCGTTTGAAGTGTCCACGGGCCATAGCCCTGGCGGCTTCGGCGGTCGGGCTGTCCGCGTGGACGGTGACGGCCGGCACGGACATCAGCCCTCCGGCGAGCAGGCCTTCGGTACGACCCGCATGACGGTCCTCGGCCGCCAGCAGGTCCGCTTCGGAGACCACGCCGACCACCCGCCCGTCGCCCGCCAGCACCGGGACGGCGCTGACCTTCCATCGCTGGAGCGTCTCCAATATCTCCTGGAACGTCGCGTCACGGCCGACAGCGACGACGGCATGGGTCATGACCTCGCCGACGGTGTTCCACTGACTGGTCATGGTGTCCTCCACAGGGATCGGATCGGTGGGGCGTCGGCGTCCGGGCCGCCCTCGTGGAGCGCGCTCCACGAGATCGGACCCAGCAGGTCGAACAGGCGGTACAGGACATCGAGGAGCAGGTCGTCGAGGGCGAGCACGCCGACCAGGCGGTGCTCGTCGAGCACGGGCAACCGCCGTACGCCGGTGCGGCGGAAGGTCCGGTAGGCAACTTCGACGTCCTGGGCGGCCTCGACCGTGACGGCAGGCGCGGACATCAGCTGCGACACTCGCGTGTCGGGCCCGGCGGTCGTGGCCAGCGCCCGCAGCACGAGGTCGCGGTCGGTGACGATGCCACACAGGGCTCCTCCGTCGGCGACCAGGACGCAGCCGACCGCCTCAGCGGCCATTCGGGCCGCCGCCTGCCGCGCGGTCGTCTCGGGCGGCACCGTGACCGGCGGAGTGATCATCAGCTCGGCGACCTTCATCGCTCGGGCTCCAGGACGATTGTGACCTCGGGCGGGAGCCCGAGGGTGTTGTGAACCGCGCAGTGCCGGACCACGGCGAGCAGTGCCTCGGCCCGCTCGGGAGGCAGGGTGGGCACGGCCAGAGAGAGCCTGACCGACGCGACCCGCGCCGGGCGGCGGGACGCCATCGTGTGATCGGCGCTGACCCGAAGCCCGTCGCGCGGGATGTGGTGGCGGTCGAGATAGCGACCGGCGTAGTGGGCGATGCAACCGGCCAGTGCGGCGACCAGCAGCTCCACGGGCGTCGGTCCGGTGTCCGTGCCGCCCTCCGAGACGGGTTGATCGACCGTCAGCAGGTGTCCTCGGGTCGTGATGGCGTAGACGTCACCGCTGACACCGACAGTGGTCAGGTGCCCCGACCGGCCGGCCGGCGGTTCTTCGACGGCGGCGGCCTGCTGCAACAGCAGCCCCGCCAGCTTCCTGGCCTCCGTCGGCGTGAGTGAAGCCCACACCTCGGTGCGGTCGTACGGCTCGCAGGCAACGTCCAGCACGACGCGGCCCAAGTCGGCCGGCAGCGCTCCCGGGTCGAACCGGGAAACGGCGAGCGTCCGGCCGCTCCTGGTGTGCAGCAGGCTCTGCTGATACGGGATCGTCTGGGTCTGCATGATCGTCCTCCACCCGCGGGCTTCCTCCCTACGACCAGCACACGCGGCGCCGCCCCACCACCGACAGGGCCGGTAGGACCTCCGTGGTGGGTCGATCGGCCCGACAGGACAGGCCCTCACCAGGCCCGGGACGGGGACGCTCGGCTCTCGGGTCGGGCACGGACTCGAGAGACTGTGTAAGGGCAGGCATCCGTGGACCGCATATCTGGGAGGTGGCGGAGATGCCTCGGATCAGCGAGCTGCGCAAACCCACGGCGTCGTACCCGGACACGTCATGGGCGTCCGCAGCGGGGACGACGGCTGCCTCGAAGCCGTCCTGATGCAGCGTCGGGCCGATCTCCTTGCCGATGCCCGCTGCGGCTCTGTGCTTGCTTCCGTACGCGACCAGGATCTTCTGCTTCTTCATCGAGAGCCTCCTCTCGAGACCTGAGCCCGACCCGCTCCGCCCCTGGTCGGCCTGCCCAGGAGCTGCCCGTCCGGGTCGCCCGCACCAGGGCCGGTTGCCCGTCGGTCCGGGGACTCACCGTCCCTACTGCGCAACTCCCGATACCCGCATGTTGTGCTTGAAGTGCCGAACACACCCGGAGGTACGCCATGAAAGTGTTCGTCGGCTACGCGACCGCGCATGGCTCCACGCGTGGAGTCGCGGAACGCATTGCGGCGGTTCTGGGACGCAACGGCCACCAAGTCGTCCTCGGCTCCCTGCACCGGCCCACGGATCCGCGCGGATTCGACGCCGTCGTACTCGGCAGCGCCGTCCACGACGGAAAGTGGCTGCCCGAGGCCGTGGAGTCGGTCCGGCGCGACGCCGACACCTTGGGCCGCTGTCGGGTCTGGCTGTACAGCGTGAGCCTGGTCGGCGGGCGTACCAGCGCCGTCCGGCCTGGCGTCGCCCGGCGGCTGCGCGGTCTGAAGGCGAGGCGCGGGGCTGAGCTGCCGACCGAGCTGCGGGCGGCGCTCCGCCCCGTCGACCACCATGACTTCGCCGGTGCGGTGGCACCCGAGCACTGGCCGATCACCGGGCGGCTGGTCTTCCGCATGATGGGAGGGCGATACGGCGACCACCGCGACTGGGCCGAGATCGAGGACTGGGCGGACGGGATCGCCCGAACACTTCGCGAGGGCCTCTCGGAGTGAATCTCTGGCTTCGTCAGTCGGGCAGGCGTACGGCCAGCGCCGGCCTGATCCGGGCGGCGTGACGGGCGGGGCCGACGGCGGCCAGCAGAGAGGCGGCCAGGGTGGCCCCGCCCAGGGTGGCGATGGGACCCCATTCGATGGGGAAGCCGCCTTCGAGACCGGCGAACGCGGAGCTCTTCAGGTACATCAGCCAGGTGGTGAGCACCCCCAGTACGGTGCCGAGCAGCACGCCTTCGAGCGCGATGAACCCGCTCTCCCACAGGAACGACCGCTCGACGGTACCGGCCTGGCAGCCCAGAGCGCGCAGCACGCCGATGGTGCGCCTGCGCTCACGGACCGCGCGGACCATGACCACGCCGAGCCCGGTCACGCCGATTCCGAGGCCGAGCGCCAGGAAGCCCTGCATGAGACGGAAGAATGCCGTGTTGGCGGCGAACAGCCGGTGCACGTCGGAGGCGATCGGGGTGGCGACCAGGCTGGCCGACAGGTGGGAGCCCTGGAGCCGCCCGGCCAGTTCCTCCGGCGAGGCGCCCTGTCCGGTGCGCACCAGGGCGCTCGCGGTCCGGGCCTGCGGGCCGAACTGGTCCGTGACGCTCGCCCGGCTCTCCACCAGCGGGTAGACGGTGGCGCTGCTGCCGGTGGCGGGATAGAAGGCCAGCCCGCTGTTCAGGACGCCGGCGATGGTCTTCTGCTCGGTGCGACCGCTCACCGGATCGGTCAGGGCCAGGGTGTCACCGGGGACGTAGTACTTTCCGGCCGGGCCGCCGGTGTGGCCGAAGAAGTTGTCCACGACGACGTACTCGGGGTGGGTGGCCAGCGAGGTCCACACGGCCGCGTCGTCCGGCAGGCCGGGCAGCCGGTCGCGGAAGGTGATGGCGTCGACCGCCCCGGCGGGGACGCCGACGACGGCCGTCTCGAGCGCCTTCGTGGTGCGATGCCCGGGGTCGGTGGACTGGCCGCGTGCGTCCAGCAGCGGGATGACGCCGGAGATCTGTCCCGCGTAGGCGGTAGTCCCGAGGCCGGCGAGCGGGTCGGCACCGACTGCCTGCGGGTTGTAGTCGAGCCGCAGGGTGTACCCGGCGGTGGCGTCCGCGACAGCGCGGTCGACGCTGGCGTTCATGATCCCGGAGATCTCGGTGAGCAGGACCAGAACGAGGGTGATGAGCGTGTACATCACCAGCGTCGACCCGGTCCGGAAGCGCTTGGCCAGCGGGTAGGCGGCGGCCAGCCGGGCGGCGAGGCCCTGCTGGGTCGGCCGGTCCATCAGGCGGCGCAGCGGGCGTACCAGTGTCCGCTGGTTCTCACTGACGAGGACGACGGCAGAGAACGCGGCGAGGCTGCCGAGGATGACGTACACCGCCATCGACGGGGAGTCGAACACGCCGGGCCTGACGACGCTGGCGACCAGCGTCCACAGCAGGACGAGTCCGGCCGCGAGGCTGTCCGCCGCCCGGCGGGGCATCACCCGCCGTGCGGCGGGCACAGCGAGCACGACCGCGAGGGCGGGCAGCAGGTAGGTCTGCTCGGCCTGGCTACGGGCGATGGCAGGGACGGCGGCCACCGTGCAGAGCAGGCCGAGCACCGTGGAGACGACCAGCAGCCTGCGTCGCGTCCGGTGCCCCGGGTCGGCCGGGAGGTCGCGGATGGCGGCGATGATGTTGAACCGGCTGATTCGGGCGCTGGTGGCGACGATCGCCGCGAGGGCGATCACCAGGCCGAGGGCGGCGCCGTTGAGCAGGCTGGTGGGGGTGACCGCGAAGGCGATGTCCAGGCCACCGCCGTCCACGGACCAGCTCTTGAATATCTGGGCCGCGACGACGGCCACGCCCCAACCGACGCCGAGGCCGATCGCCACCCCGGGCACCGTCGCTGCCAGCGCGTAGGCGGCACCCTCCAGGGAGAACGAGCCGACCAGCCGGGAACGCTTGAGACCGACCGCGCGGAGCATGCCGAGCTGTGCCTTCCGCTCCTCGGCCAGCATCACGAAGATGTTCACCAGCAGTAGCGCTCCAGCGATGATGCTGAAGCTGCCGATCATCAGGAACAGCGCCCCGAGCGCGTCCCCGGTCTGCCGGGCCTGCTGGAGCACGGTCTGCTTGGGGGTGTCGACGGCGGCACGGGCGCTGTCCGGCCCCAGCGTGGCGCGGATCTTCGCGGTGACCGGGTCGGTGAGCTTCTCGCCCTCCTCGACGCCGCCGCGGTTGGACACCATGGTCACCGACGTCGCCCGGCCACCCGCGGCGTCGAGTGCGCCCGGCGGCAGGAAGATGTTCCGGTTGACCCGGCCGCCGAGTCCGGTGCCGGCGAGACCCTGCTGCGGGACGACCCGCGCCACGGTGTAGTCGACCGGGTGGCCGTAGAGATACAGGGTGATGGATTCGCCGGCGCCGACGCCGAGCGAGTGGGCGAGCGGTTCGTTGAGCACGACCTGTCCGGCTGGGGGCACCGGACCGCGCAGTCCGGAGTCGCCGCCTCCCGCACCGAAGCGGCCGGCCGCGTCCAGGTCCATCTGCCAGGCCAGCACCCGCGGTTCGGCAACCGAGCCAGCACTGCTGGTGCTCACTGCGGCGGCCTGGGTCACCTGGGCGGTCAGTACCCCGTCGACATCGGGATCGGCGGCGAGCGGCTGGAGGCGGGAGGCCACGTCGTGGCCTCCGGTGTCGGTGCTGACGATCCGCTCGTCGACCGGCCCGAGCGTCCGGTACGCCTCCTGGCGGACCGAGAAGTTCAGGGTGTCACCGACGACGAGAGCGCCGACGATGATCGCGGTGCCGAGTACGGAACCGCCGATCACCAGGGCCGCCTCGGTACGCCGCCGGGCGACCTGGCGCAGCGCGAGGCGCCGGACGACCGGTTGCCGTACGGCGACGAGCAACAGCGTCAGCAGGGCGACGCCGACGATACCGAGCAGTGGGGTAAGCAGGCCGGGGTACATCGGTCAGCCCACCAGTTCGGCCCTGGGGGCACCCCCGGCCGGAGGCCGGGGACGGGTGTCGGAGACCAGGCGGCCGTCGCGCATCCGCACCAGGCGGGGCAGCCGGCGGCCGATCGCCTCGTCGTGGGTGACCAGCACGATGGTCTGCCCCTCGTCGCGGTTGAGCGTGGCCAGTAGGTCCATCACCTGGTCCGCCATGGCACTGTCGAGATTGCCGGTGGGCTCGTCCGCCCAGACGACCGCGGGCCGGGCGACCAGCGCCCGGGCGATGGTGACGCGCTGCTGCTCACCGCCGGAGAGCTCACTGGGGCGGTGCCCCACCCGGTTCCCGAGGCCGACCCGCTCCAGGATCGCGACGGCACCGGCACGGGCATCGCGAGGCGGCGTGCCGGTGAGAAGCAGCGGCAGTTCGACGTTCTCGACGGCGGAGAAGACCGGGATCAGGTTGAAGGCCTGGAAGACGAAGCCCATCGCGTGGGCTCGGTGCTCGGTGCGTGCCGCGTCCGACATGGCGAACAGGTCGCGGCCGTCCACCTCGACCCGGCCCGCGTCGATGTCGTCCAGGCCGGAGAGGCAGTTGAGAAGAGTGGTCTTACCGGAGCCCGAGGGGCCCATCACCCCGACCAGCTCGCCCGCCTGCACCGTCAGGTCGAGGTCGCGCAGCGCCGTCACCTCGACGGTTCCCGTCCGGTAGACCTTGCGGACTCCGGTGGCAACCAGCAGCGGGCGCTGCCCGTCCTGCGTCCAGGTGTCCATGGTCATCTCCTCGCGTTCGGCGCGGATGCCCTGATCTCCAGCCTCGCCGAAGGTTCCGGGCCCTCCCAGGACCAGTCGGCCCTTGCTGCCAGGGCCGGATGGGCGCTTCCTCCCACCTGCGCTGCCTGCCGTGCCGCGCGGCCCCGGTCACGATGGACCGGTCGGGCCTGGTCGGGCGCCGGCGGGGCTGGTGCACTGGCGCAGTACGGGCCGGCAGTCGCAATTGATCGCCCACATCGACGAGCGCACGCGCCCCGACCGGCGCGGGCACCGCGCTGCACCTGACGTACCAACAGGCCACCACCGTTGCCTGGCTCGGCATCGTCACCTGCCAGATCGGCACGGCCTTCGCGGCCCGAACCGAACACGTCTCGCTGCGCGCCATCGGCGTCCTCAGCAACCCACAGTTGCTCGGGGCGGCATCGCCCTCTCACCGGCCTTCGCCGCCGCCATCATCGACGTCCCGCACTGCACCAGGTGTTCGGGACAGCGGCACTCGGTCCGACTCAGCTCGCGATCGTCGCACCGTTCCCTCGCGGCCGCTCGGCACGGCGTCCGGGTCGGCCGGCCACTCGAGCTGCGGCGAAGGCGACCACTGCGGCGGCCGTCACCACGCCGCCGTCCAGCCAGGACAGCGGCTCGGTCTCCAACACGTCCTGGAGGAACGGCACATAGAGCGCCGCGACGCCGAGCCCCGCCGAGGCCAGGACAGCCAGCGGGAGGAACGGATTCGCCCTGGTGAACAGCCTCTCCCGCAGGCCGAGCACCACGCCGAGCTGGGCCGCGAGCAGGGCGAGGAAGAGAACGCTCTGCCAGGCGTGGCCGGCTCCTTCGGCCCACAACCCCGCACCCAGCGCGACCGCCGTGACCACCACGCCCAGGCGCAGGACACGCTGCCACAGACCGGCCCCCAACACATGCTCGTCCGGCGGCCGGGGCGGGCGTCGCATCGCGTGTCCGGAGACCGGCTCGGCACCGACCGCTACCCCGGTCAGCCCGTGGGTGAGCAGGTTGATCCAGAGGATCTGGCCCGCGCGCAGCGGCAGCGCCAGGCCCATGAGCGGGCCCAGCAACATGACCAGGATCTCTGCTGCGCCCCCGGACAGCGCGTAGACGAGGAAGCGGCGGATGTTGTCGTAGACCCTGCGGCCCTCTTCCACCGCCGCCACCACGGTGGCGAGTTCGTCGTCCGCCAGGACCAGGTCGGCGGCCTGCCTGGCCACCTCGGTGCCGCGCCGGCCCATCGCCACCCCGATGTCCGCCCGCTGAAGCGCCGGCCCGTCATTGACCCCGTCGCCGGTCATCGCGGTAACCGCACCGCCCGCGCGCCACGCCTCCACCAGGTCGAGCTTCTGCTGCGGATCCGTACGGGCGAAGACCCGCACCCGCGACAGATCCGGGACGGCCCCGGCGGCCAGCTCCCGGCCGGTGACCACCCTGGTCGCCTGACCGTCCTCGAACAGGCCGATACGGTCCGCGACCGCGCGGGCGGTGGCGGGGTGGTCCCCCGTGATCAGCACCGGGGTGATGCCGGCCCGGCGGCAAGCCGCGATTGTCGTGGCGGCTGCCGCCTTGGGCGGGTCGCTCAAGGCGGCCAGCCCGAGCAGGCGAAGCCCGGACTCGACCTGACCATCGGCGGCTTCCCGAAGCCCCGATGCGACGGCCAGCACCCGGTAGCCGTCAGCGGCCAGCCGGGCGGCAGCCTCCCGGGCCCGGTCCAGCCCATCGGGGTCGGCGTCGAGTACGGCCGGGTCGATGACGGCTTCGGGGGCGCCCTTGACGCACGTCTCCCGCTGCCCGGAGGGCGTGCGATGCATGGTTGCCATCCGCTTCCGAATGCTGTCGAAGGGCAGCTCGTCGACCCGGGGATACTCCTCGGCCAGGCCGGCGAGGTCACAGCCGGCCTTCACTGCGGCCACCAGCAGTGCGGCCTCGGTCGGGTCGCCGAGGACAGTCCATTGACCGTCGTCCACCTCGGGCGGCCTCAGCATGGCGTCATTGCACAGCGCGGCCACCCGCAACAGAGCCTGGGCCTCCGGCAGCCCTGCTGCGCCCTCCACGTGGACCTCCCCCACCGGTTGGTAGCCCGAACCGGTGATCGTCGCCTGCCATCCGGGCGCCCAGAGCCGCTCGACCACCATCCGGCCCTCGGTCAGCGTGCCGGTCTTGTCGGTCGCCAGCACGGTGACCGACCCGAGCGTCTCAACGGCCGGGAGCCTTCGGACGACGGCATGCCGCAGAGCCATCCGGCGGGCGCCGAGCGCCAGCGCGAGTGTCACCACGGCAGGCAGCGACTCGGGGACCGCTGCCACGGCGAGGCTGATCGCGGTGACCGCCATCGCCTCGAGCGCCTGGCCGCGCACCAGTCCCAGCCCGAACACCACCAGACACAGGCCGACAGTGACCAGCGCCAGTACCCGGCCGAGCCCGGCCAGTCGGCGCTGCAACGGTGTGGGCTGCGGGCGCGGATGCAGCGAGGTCGCGATCCGGCCCAGAGAGCTGTCCGCACCGGTGGCCGTGACGGTGGCCACCGCCCGCCCGCGCAGCACCGTCGTCCCGGCGCTGAGGCCGACGTCGCCGGGCACGTCCTTCTCCACCGGGACCGACTCGCCTGTCAGCATCGACTCGTCCACCAACAGAGCCGAAGCCTCGACCAGCTCGGCATCGGCGGGAACGATGTCCCCCTCGGCGAGAACGAGGACGTCACTGGGCACCACAGCGGCGGCCGCCACCTCCCGCTCCTCACCGTCGCGCAGCACCCGCGCCGCGGGGGCGGAGAGCGCGGACAGCGCGGCCACCGCGTTGGCCGCGCGGATCTCCTGGGTGACCCCCACGGTGGTGTTGACCAGGATGACCAGCCCGATCACGATCGCATCCGGGTGGTCACCGGTCGCCACGGTGAGCGCCACCGCGACGAGCAGCACCAGGATCAGGGGATCGCGCAGCTGGGCGGCGACGCGGGACCACAGGGGCGGGCTCGGTGGTGCGCCGACCTCGTTCGGCCCGTGCACCACGAGCAGCTGTTGTGCTTGGTCCCCGGTGAGCCCGTCGCGGCGGGTGACGGTCGGTGTCACCGCTCGGCCTGCTCCTTCAGGAGGATGCCGTCAGCCGGATCCGAGCCTCCCTGGTCGAGCCTGAACGGCGGATAAGTGTCGGTCATCAGGGCCGCGTACGCGGCAACCCGGAGCACCCACCGGTTCATGCCGACGAGCAGGTCGAAGATGCCGGCCGGGTACCTGTCGGTGACAGCGAGCGCCACACCGGCGTACAGCGCGAGCAGACCGATGAGGCCGCCGCCCCACACCTCACGGAAGCCGCCCAGGAAGAAGCCGGCCACGAGGTAGTGCGGCAGCGCCAGGAGCCACCACTTCACCAGTACCAATCCGCGCGAGAGCACACCGGGGTAGGCGATGTCCAGCCGCGCCGGGTAGTCGGGCTCCTCTCGGAGGCTGAACGGCGGGTACCGGTCGGTGCCGAGGCCGCCGTACGCGTAGTACGACACCCGCCACGACCAACGGAGCACCCCCACGTTGAAGTCGAAGATGCCGCGCGGGTACCGGCCGGTGAAGAGGATCGCGAAGAACGCGACCACGGTCAGCAGGACAAAGGCCACCCACAGCAAGCACAGGACGATCCAGTGCGGGATGACCAGAACCCATTTCACCAGCCAGAGCCAGCGCGAGAGCGGAAGGTCCAACCGAGCCTCTACTCGGACCGGCGACCCGACGGGAGCAGTCATGGCGATCAACCTCCTGGGCGGCACGCCGGAGAGAGATGTGGCGAGCCATGAGCTGTGCCATCGGTGCATCCCAGGCGGGCGCGTCGTCGCACATCTCCCATGCTCGCCCAGACACGAGGCCGTCGCGAGGGCCGAACCGGTCCCGGCCTGGGGGCCGGTCGACCCTTGAGTTGCGACACCTTGCGGTGCACGGTCGGATCAGGAGCGACCGCATTGCTCCCGAGACGAGAGCGGGTACGAGATGGACACCGCAGTCCCTCACCGGATCGTCGTCGGCGTCGACGGCTCAACCCCCTCCAGACGCGCACTGCGCTGGGCTCTCGGACAGGCTGCCGCGACTGGCGCCCTGGTCGAAGCAGTGATGTGCTGGCGCTTCCCGACGGTCTACGGCTGGGCACCGGCATCGGTTGACCGCGAACTCGGAGCGGTCGCCGGCAAGATGCTGGCGCAGGCCGTCGCCGAGGTCACCACGGACGACGCCCCTGTCAAGATCCTGGAGATCGTCGAGTCCGGACACGCAGCGGAGATCCTTCTCGAACGGGCGCGTGGCGCTGACCTCCTGGTCGTCGGCAACCGCGGGCTTGGCGGCTTCGCCGGCACACTGCTGGGCTCGGTGGGCCAGCATTGCGTGCAACATGCCCCGTGCCCAGTCGTCGTCGTCCGCGGCGACCAGGAGTTGTAGCCGGATCGGCGCTCTCTCACCTGCTCCACAGGGCGGCCGACGCCGTCGCCGGGATGCCCCGTTCACGACGTATTCGCCTCCGGGATTGCGGGCCGAGATCCGACAGAGCAAGACTTATACTTCCAGCGCCGTGGCGATCGTCCGCTGGCTCTGCCCCTCCAGCAGCAGGTTGCCCATGTAGCGCACCGCCTCGGAGGTGACTTGGAGTAATTCCAAAGTCTCCCGGATCGGGCGCGCCAAGACTCCCCCGACGCCGGCCGACATCATGACGTGGTGCTCCGCCTGCAGTGCGGATGACCAAGCGGCCGACATCATCGCGGCGAGCCGAGCTGCCGACTCGATGTACACCGAGTCGAAGAAGGTCCACCAGGACGGGATGCGCCGGCCTCACGAGGACTTCGAGGCCAGGCTCCAGCGCACCGGCCTGTGCCGCATCTACGTCTCGAACGTCGCTCCGGGCGTCCTTCAGACCCCTTCGTTACGCCACTGCCCTGACGGGTGCGATCACCGACTTCCAGGGCACTCCGGATGACGTTGCCGATGCCGTGACCGCGAGGCTCGAACGCGGCTCGCTGCTCACCGAGGGCGCCACCAGCTTCGCCATCGTCCTTGAGGAGACTGTCCTCCGGTACCCGTCCGGCGACCAGGCCGCGATGCGTGATCAGCTTGCGAGGTTTACCGAGGTCATGAAGCTCCCCCGCGTGAGCTTGGCTGTGATCCCCTTCTCAGCTCCTCGGAAGATGTGGCCCTGAAGCGTTCACCATGCTGGACGAAGAGCAGGTCACTGCTGAAACCCTCTCAGCAACCTTCACTGACACAGCTCCTGGCGAGATCGCCGTCTACGACAAGGCGTTCAGGACGCTGTCCAGGATGGCTGTGTGCGGGCCAACGGCCCGACGGCTGATCGCTGAGGCCGAAGCTGCACTGGGGTGAATCCGTGTAAGACGGTGCAAGTTTTGTGGGTGGTGACATCCAGCTACTTCTAGCCTCTGTGCTGTGACCGGACGCCCAGCAGCACCGGGTCTGCCATTTCCGCCCGATGGCTCAACAATTCTCTGTGTCAAGGGTGTTGGAAAGCCTAGGCCCCGCCCTGGTGCGACAGGGTCCCAAACCATATTCCCGGAGGCGTGCCATGTCCGCAGACAGCTTGAAAAACCGTCAGATGAACGACGTCGAGTCGGACACCGCCAGCGACCAGGTTCCGGACGACTCGCGGTCGGCGGTTGGCACTCTGGCATCTGACTGCCTGGGCCAAACGCCACCCGGCGGCGAACTGCCCTCGGCTCGAATGTCGTGCTCGGGTGGTACCGCGCGCCGTCAGTGGGTGCGCTGGTACTCCTCCCAGGTCTGGATGGCGATGCGGGGGCCGTCGTCGGCGGCGTGGTTCGCCAGGCCGTTGAAGCCGAGGTAGTAGTCGCCGGTCTGGTTCTGGGCCTGGGTGGCCAGGTCGGTGTCGCTGATCGCCGCGGCGTGGATGTGCCACGGCCAGTCGCCCTGGGTGGGGTTGCGGACCCAGGCGGCGAAGCCGACCTGGCGCAGGGCCTTGGCGACGGCGGTGCGGGTGGCGCTGGTCATGCCGTCGACGTTGATGTCCACGACGCCACCACCGTCGTGGGTGCCCGCCGAAGTCGGGTCACCGCCGGGGTTGTAGGAACCCTGGTCCAGGGTGAAGGGGAGGCCCGCGAGGCGCTCGGCCTCGGTGAGCATGTTCTGGGTGCGGGTGTTGACGGTGTATCCGTCGCGCTTGAGCTTCGCGCCGACGCCGATCTGGTGGGTGATGGTGTACCGGCCCTGCCCGAGCGTGGTGAGGGAGGTGACACCGGGCAGCCCGTTGGCGTCCAGGCCGGTGTAGCCCAGCGAGCGCTGGAACGCGGCATAGGCGGAGACGGTGGTGGTACCGAAGTACCCGTCGACCCAGCGGGCGTCCAGGAGGCCACGGGCCTGCAGGGCCTGCTCGACGGCCAGGACCGAGTCGTGGGCCCCCGGGGTCTGCGTGCTGTCGGCACGCCGGGGGTCGATCTGGGCGGCCTTGACGGTGGCCTCCATGTCCACCACGGGCAGCACGGTGGCGACGGCCTCGGTGGGAGACGGTGCGGTTGCCGCGTGGGCCTGTACGGCGCTCAGCACCAGGCCGCTCAGGACGGCCGCGGCCGTGAGCAGCCGGGTTGCGGTCTTGCGGGTCTTGATGGCGGATGCCATGGGTGGTTCCTTCTGGTTCGGTGGAGAGGATCGGCCCTGACCTCGGACCCGGCGGCGGACACACCGACGGGTGAGAGGCTGGGCGGAGGACTTGGGGCCGGTGAGCGCCACGAGTTCACAACTCGGGGACCGGTACTGCTCGATGGACCTGACCGGCTTCGCAGCACCCCGCCGGACAGTCAGCAACAGAGGACGGGTGTCCCCACCGCCGCAGCGGCCACCGCGAGGAGCGCAGTGAGAGTGCGGATGCGTTTCGTGCGCGTACGGGCGTGCGTGCCCAAGGTCCTCCGTGAGCTGGGGGCGGTACGGCGGCCGACTGGTCGCGAGTCCACGGGAATCCTCCACGCGGCGCGTATCACGCCCGTCGCCGGCCGGTAACTCAGCTCGCTGACTCGGCATATAACGAGACCTCAGGTGTCGTCAGGTCACCAACTCTGTGAGCAAAACGCGATGTACAGCTCGCGCGCCCAGGCCGCACGCCGTGTCAGACCTCAGTGGCCCGGCGCGTACCCCGAGTCAGCGAGCGTGAGCGGACGTCCGGCGGCGGCGCGCCTGTCCTGCTGCGCCGGCACTCCCCCGAGCCGCAGGCGGCCCTGCTCGCGAGCGAAGGCCCGCAGCAGGGCCGGGTAGCGGTACCGGCCGGGCGCGTCGGTGAGCAGCAGGTGTGCGTCGACGAGCCGTTCGAGCAGATGTTCCGCAGCCGGCAGCGGAAGGTGTAGTGCCTGGGCGGCCTGCACGGTCGAGAGGGGATCGTCCGTGGCCGGGGCGAGCAGTCGGAAGGCCCGGGCTGCGGCGGGGTCGAGGGCCCGGTAGCTGGGCTGGACACTGGCCCTGATGTCCAGGCTGCATACCCGCAGTTCGTCCAACAGCATCAGCTGGTCGGCCAGCCGGTCCGCGAGGTGCCGCATGCTCCAGCCGGGGCGCGCGCCCAGCCGGGCCGCGCAGATCCGCAGCGCCAGCGGAAGTCGTCCGCAGCGGGCGACCACCTGGGCGGCCGCCTGCGGATCGGCTGCAAAGCGTGCGGTGCCGACCAGCCGCCGCAGGAGCAGCTCGGCCTCCTCCGCCGCCGGCACGTCCAGTGCGAGCGGCAGTGCCCCGGCCAGGTCGGCGAGTCGGCTTCGGCTGGTGACCAGCGCCGCGCAGCCGGGGTCGCCGGGCAGCAGCGGGCGGACCTGGGCGCTGTCGCGGGCATCGTCCAGCACCACCAGGACCCGGCGACCGGTCAGCAGCGAGCGGTAGAGCGAGATCCGGTCCTCCAGTCCGACCGGCACCTGGTCGGCGGGGACGCCGAGCGCGATCAGGAAGGTCCGGAGCACGGTGACGGGAAGGGCCTGGCGGTCGCCCGTCCCACGAAGCTCGGCGTGCAGCGTGCCGTCGGGGAACGCGGCCCGCGTGGCGTGCGCGACCTGGCCGGCCAACGTGCTCTTGCCGACGCCGGGCTGGCCCGAGATCACGGCGGTGAACGGCGCGGTGCGGTCCCCGGCGGTCAATCGGCCGGTGAGCAGGGACGTCTCCCATGCACGACCGGTGAACTCGGGCAGCGCCGCAGGCAGCTGACACGGTGTCACCGCGAACGCCGGTCGACCGTGCGCGGTTCGCTCGGGTGCCGGATGCCCGAACGCGTCCGCGCCCGCTGCGGTCACCGCATCGGCTCCTGTGCCGGCTGCCGCGTCGGCGCTCGCGGAGTTGATGCTGATCGGCTCGGGGCGGGGCCGGGTCGGCCCGTCAAGGGTGGGGTCACCACGCAGGACCCGCTGGTGAACCTCCCGCAGTTCGCTGCCGGGCTCGACGCCGATCTCCTCGATCAGTGTCTGCCGCACCCGCTGGTAGACGGCCAGCGCCTCGCTCTGCCGACCGCTGCGGTAGAGCACGGTCATGAGCTGGGCCCAGAGCAGCTCCCGCTCCGGGTACTCGGTGGTGAGTGCCTGTAGCTCGGCGGCGAGCGCCCGGACGTCGCCGCCCAGCCGCAGCTGTGCCTCCAGCTTCGCCTCCGCGGCGTCCAGCCGGGCTTCGGCCAGCCAGCCGGCCTCCTTGCGGAGCAGCGCGTCCGAGGGGATGTCGGCCAACGCGGGCCCACGCCACAGCTGGAGGGCGGTGTCCAGCCGGGCGGCGGCGCGCTCGAAGTCCTGTCGGCGCAGCGCGGCGATGCCCTCGTCGCGCAGCGCGGTGAAGCGCTGAAGGTCGAACTCCTGCGCGTCGACGTTGATCCGGTAGCCCCCGGCGGTGGTCTCGATCCGCGCACCCGCCGCGCCGAGCGCCCTGCGCAGCCGCATCACGTAGTTGCGCAGGGCGGCGGAGGCGTTCCTGGGCGGGTGCCCGTCCCAGATGGCGTCCGTCAGGAACTGCGCCGACGTCGGTTGCCCGTTCCGGATCAGGAGCGCCGCGAGCAGCGCCCGCTGCCTGCCGCCGGGGACCGTACAGGTCTGCGCTCCGTCATGGACCACAAGGGGCCCCAGGATCCCGAATTCCACTCGCTTGTTCTCCCGCGCCGTCGGTGTTCCGGACGGTGCTCGCGGGTTTGCCGGGCGCACCGTGGTGACGGACCAGATCTAATGCGACGGCGGGTTCTCAGGGACCGTTGAGCCGGTGATGGGCGGTCAACCCCGTACAAGCGCCCGGCGTTCCGTTGTCCTCACGAAGTCCGTACAACGTCCTGACAACGTCCGAACGGACTGTCGGACAACCGGACAACGGGCAGCGGGGCACCCACCGTGCGCGGGGAGGAGCAGGGGTCAGCCGCAGTGGCTCCAACCGCTGGTCCACGAGGTGCCCGCGTAGGAGCCGCCCCACTGCACGCAGACGTTCGCCGCGCTGAGGGTCACCGGGCCGGCGTAGTACGTGAAGTTGCCTGGGTTGTCGGCCGAGGAGCCACCCTGCGCGGCCAGTGTCGCGTCCATTGCCACCTTGCCGTCCGGGTTGGTGGCCACGGCGGTGACGCAGTTCTGAGCGGTAGAGCCGTTGTACAGCAGGTAGACGACCGCGCCGCCTAGGGCGTGCGAGTCGATCACCTTAAAGCCGGTGCCGCAGATCGCGGTCGGGGTGTTCGGGTTGGTGCTGCCGATGGTCGTGGGAGTGGTGTAGCCGACGATCGTGCAGAACGAACACCACGGTTGCGACCGTGGCGCCGGCTATCCGCCGGACCAGGCCCGGCAGGTGATGGTAATTCACCATTCTCCTCGTGAGGGAAGGACAGGACATGGCTCGGCGCGACCGGCGGTGCCGTCCGGCAACCGGCCGCGCCGTGCAGGGCATTCTTCGGGTGCGGTGCAACTTCTCTGTCGCACCCGGCGGGCCGGATCGGGCGGAGCGGAACGCCGAAAGCCCCGCCGCCGGGCCGGACCGCTGTGGGGCGCGATCGGGGTCCGGAGGCGGGGCCGCCGTCGGCGGCTCAGCCGCAGTGGCTCCAGGGGCTCTCGTACGAGCTCTGGTCGAAGTCGCTGAACCAGCCGCCCCACTTGACGCACTTGCCCGCCGCGTAGCCGTAGACCGGGCCGGCGTAGGACCCGTAATAGCCGGTGTCGGTCTTCTGGGCGCTGCCCTCGACGGTGAGGGAGGCCGACATGTGCACCGGGGAGCCGCCGGTCCCGCGGATGGTGACCACGCAGTTGTAGCCGTTGGAGCTGTTGTAGGTCAGGTAGACCCACACGTCGCGGTTGATCAGCTGTTCGGAATCGACGACCTTGTAGCCGGAGCCGCAGACCTCCGTCGGCGAGGCGGCGAGAGCCGAAGCCTCGGGCGCGGTCATCACGGTGGCGGCTCCGGCCATCGCGAGGGCGCCGAGAACGGAGACGAGCTTCTTGGGCACGGGAGAACCTCTCTTGCGCCGAACATCCAGTGGTTCGGCACGGTCGGAAATACGGATCTGTCGGGCTCTGGTCGGTCCGCCGACGGGGCGACCCCGCCGGAGCCGGGAAGGGGACCTCGGGGGCATTCCCGCATCCCGTCGAGGGCGGGACGCAGGGCTCAGCAGCCCTGGGTTCCGCTCGACACGGAGCACTCGTGGCCGGGCCGGACGTAGCCGTGGGCGACGCTCTCGTCGTACGTGACGGTGCCGGAGCAGGACGTGGCGGCCTGCGCGGGGGTGGAGAACGCGAACAGGCCGACGCCGGCGAGCATCGCCACACTGGCGAACACTGCGAGGACTCGGCGGAGGACGTGCATACGAAACCCTGTCTGAGGCGGACCATCGCTCGAACGGCGACCATGCTGGCGCAGCCGCGTATCACCGCCGTATCGCACCCGGCCCCCGCACCGTCAGCCGGCGCAGGGGCCGGGTGTCCCTCCCCGCTACCCGGACTAGAAGACTGATGAAGATGTTGGGTTCTGGCCCCGTCGTGTGAGTGGTGGGGCCAGACTCGTTTTGTGGCGATGGGGGAATGGGCCGGGGAGACGGTCGGGCCGGACGTGTGGGAGACCTGCCGGGAGTTGATCCCCGTAGGGAGTGTGTTCGCGTTCCTGGCCGAGCACCGGGCCCGGCTGTTCCCGGCCGGGATGTTCGCGGACATGTACCCGTCGGCGAACGGCCGCCCGAGCATGCCGCCGCAGATCCTGGCCGCGGCGATCACGCTGCAGGCCCTGCACGGCCTGTCGGACTTCGAGACCGTGCAGGAACTGCGGTGCGACCTGCGGTGGAAGGCCGCCTGCGGGCTGGGCCTGCACGACACCGCGTTCGACTCGTCGCTGCTGGCCTACTTCCGCCGGCGGCTGGCCCGCTCGGCTCGGCCGGACCGGGTCTTCGAGGCGGTGCGGGAGGTCGTGAAGGCGACCGGTGTGCTGAAGGGCCGCCACCGAAGGGCGCTGGATTCCACCGTGCTGGACGACGCGGTCGCCACCCAGGACACCGTCACCCAGATCATCTCCGCCGTCCGCGCGGTGATCCGCGAGGTCCCCGGCGCCGATGCGGTCGCCGCGGTTCACTGCACCGCGCACGACTACCGCGATCCGGGCAAGCCCCGCGTCGCCTGGAACGATCAGCAGGCCCGGGCGGACCTGGTCGATGCGCTGGTCGGCGACGCACTCAGGTTGCTGGGCCACATGCCCGACCAGCAGCTCGGCGAGAAGGCCGCGAACGCGGTCGGTCTGCTGGCCCTGGTCGCCGGACAGGACGTCGAACCCGCCGACGACTCCGACGGCCGCGACGGCCGCTGGCGCATCTCCCAAGGGACCGCCCCGGACCGGATCGTCTCCACCGTCGACCCCGACACCCGGCACGTCCACAAGACCCGCAGCCACTACCAGGACGGATACAAGGCCCACCTCGCCGTCGAGCCCGAAACCGGCCTGTTCACCGCGGTCGCCCTCACCCCCGGGAGCGGCAGTGAGCACCACGAGGCCACCGTCGCCGTCGATCTGCTCGCCGACGAGAACGAGCCCGTGGACGCTTTCGGTGACACCGCCTACTCCACCGGCCCCACCCGCCAGGCGTTGCAGCAGGCCGGGCACCGGCTGTTCCTCAAGCCCGCCCCGCTGAGGACCGCCGTCCCGGGCGGGTTCAGCCTCGACGACTTCGCCATCGACACCACCGGCGGCACGGTGACCTGCCCGGCCGCCCACACCGTCCCCCTGGCCGAGCCGTCCGGGCAGAAGTCGCAGCGGAAGGCACAGTTCACCGATCAGTGCATCGGCTGCCCACTGCGTGAACGGTGCAGCACCGCCAAGGCCGGGCGGATCGTCACCATCCGCCCGCACCACGACCTGCTCGCAGCCGCCCGCCACCGCGCTGCCACCGACCCCGACTGGCAGGCCGCCTACCGCCGCTGGCGGCCACCCGTCGAACGCGCCGTCGCCTGGCTCGTCGCCCACGGCAACCGACGACTCCGACACACCGGCACGATCAAGAACCAGTCCTGGCTCCACACCCGTGCCGCCGCACTCAACCTGCGAACCCTCATCAACCTCGGGCTCACCCACAACGGCACGACCTGGCAAATCCAGGCCACCGCCTGACGGAGGCAGCCCGGATCACACCAAGATCTTCATCAGTCTTCTAGACGGGGTAGCGGCAGGCGGTCCGTGCGGCTGTGCTCCGGTCGGCGTCGCCCAGCGACAGCGGCCGCGGCTGGGTGGGAGTCGCAGGGGCGAGGGTCAGCGCGTCCAGCACATCGGTGGGGCCGTCCCCGCCCAGGCAGGCGACGGCGACCAGTTGGATTGGGCCCTGATCGGCCGTTGGCTTCGCGATCCGCCAGGGGAGCACGAATCCGTCGACGCCGACACCGATCAGGCCGAGTTGGTGCCAGCGCGCCACGGGCACGGCCTGGCCGCTGTCGGAGAAGTACCCGGCGAACCCCACGACGCCGAGGTAGGTTCCGCTGGCGCGCAGTTCCACGGCCTCGGGATCGGAGGGCCGTGGTGTGACCGCCAGGGAGATCGACGATGGGGCCGGGAACTCACCCGGGCAGCGGTCCGGCTTCAAACCCCACGGCGGATTGCCGTGTACCACCGCCGACGAGACCATCCCGCCGTTGCCCAGTTTGAACCAGCGCACATCGGGCGTCCCGGCCGTCACGTCCACCTCGACGTCACCGATGCAGAAGCCGACGAACTGGAGCCTGCACCCGGACGGGATCTGGTCGACCACCGGTGCGCTGCGGGTCGCGCTGCTGCGGACCCGGGTGCTCCCGCTGTAGGTCATGCCCTGGAAGGTGGTCCCACCGGCCGGGCCGACCGGACAGCCCGGTTGGGCGGTGGGGGTATCGCCGGACTCGCGCTTGAGACCCACGAGCAGGCCGGTCAGCGCCAGCGCCAGGGCGACGGCCATGACGGGCAGCCACGCCCGCGACCGCCACAGGCGCTGGTGCGGTGCTCCAGGCTCCTCGCCGTCGACCGGCCCGGGCTCGAAGCTCCGTCCCTGGAACGCCTCCACCACCAGGGCTCGGCTGTCCGCGTCCGCCTGCGTCGGCTCGATCACCTCCGAGACGGTCAGTGCGGACGGCACGCTCAGCGCCCGGACCTGCACCTCGGCTCCGGTGCTGCCGGCGAGTCGGCGGTCGAGTGCGTACCAGCGCTTCTCCCAGAGCTTGACATCGCCACCGCAGGCGCCGACATAAGCCAGCGTCACGTCCAGTGTGGGCCTGCGCACGCCGCCGGCGGCGTCGCTCAGCGTCGTGGCGCTGAAGCCTGCGATGGCTGCGAGTGCCCGGTAGGTCGGATTCCCGGCCGCCTGCCGCAGGCACCGCAGCTCGTAGGCGAACGCCTGCAGTGGTCCGTCGTCGGGGTCGATCGGTCGTGGCCTACGGGGCAACGGACTCCCCTTCGCCGCCCACGATTGGTACCGACATCCCCGGATCCCCCCTCAGCTCTGTGCCGTCAGCCGTAGCCGGTCTCGCTGCCACGAACCCCCGGCCCACTGCTGACCTGCGGCAATATGGAACGCGCACCAGATGACTGATCATCAGATTGTTGCACAAGGGGGCAGGTGCCCTTACCCGAAGACGCACAGGGCGCTGCCCCGGGAGCGGAAGCATCCCGGGGCAGCGCCCTGTGCGTGTCGCGGAGGTGTCCGGCGGCGAGGGTCGATCAGGTGTAGCAGTAGTTGCGGTTGCCGATCCCGCTGGAGGTGCCGGTGTCCCAGGTGGCGTTGCCACTGCTGTTGAGGAAGACGAGGTTGCCGTCGTTCCGCAGCTCGGCGTGGCCGCCGGGCGCCGGGTTGAGCGCGCCCAGGGTGCAGACGATGCCACCGGAGGAGTTGAGGAGCTTGACGTATCCGGACCGCGACCAGTCGACCCGCACGACGCCGTCCCCGTAGGTCCCCGAAGCCCAGACCGGGTAGCTGTCGGCTCCGGTGAACTTGTAGAGCACCAGGTTGCCGTCGGACTGGAGGACCAGCTGCGACATGCCGTTGTCCGCCGACGCGCTGTCACCGGCGGTCCAGTCGGACTGGGAGAGCGTGAAGTTCGCGACGAAGGCGGCGGCCGACGCGTTGGTGGCGGTCAGACCGATCGCGCAGGCGATCGCCGTGCCTACGAGGGCGGTGCGCAGGATGCGCCTGCGGGCCGTGGAGCGACCGGGCTTGCTGGGTGTCACAAGAGTCCTTCCGAAAGGCCGCCGCCCAACGGCGCGGGGCGGCGGAGGTTCTGGGTGTCGCGGTGCTGCGGGTCGATCAGGTGTTGCAGTGGTTCCGGTTGCCCAGGTTCGGTTCTGGGTGCCGCCGGCCCGGATGGGGTGGTCGTCGGTGTCCTGGAAAAAAGTCGGCAACCCGCGCGACCGGTCCACGTCGGGAGCAACCTAGGAAGGGCGCGTATCAGCCGGATAACCCCGCTGTCACACCAGTCCGGGGCCTGTGACCGAACCTCGGGTGCGGCATCGGCCGGTGACGATAGGGCGCGCGTTATGGAGGCGCGACGGCGGCGAAACGGTGATCACGGAACATTTCCGGCGCGAGCACCACTGACCCCGAGGCGGTGGAGACGTCCTGACGAACAGTCACTGCGGGTGCACCACCGCCCGTACGGATCTGCCCCCACCGTCCCGAAGCGGAGCCGTGTCACCCGAGGGGCACGGCCCCCGCCCCCGTAAAGGAAGGAACGTCATGCGCGTCAAGCAGCTCATAGCGGCAGCCGCAGTGGCCCAGTAGTGTCCTGGCCGCCGGGATGGTCACCGCCGCACCCGCATCGGCTGCCCCCGCTCCGGCGTACGACTGCACCACCGGCCAGGTGTGCCTGTACTACAACTCCAGCGGCTACGGGTTCGGCGCCTACTTCGTGCAGGACATGCAGATCCCGGATTACGCGGGCCGCGCCGACACCTGCGTGACGGCGGGGGCGTGGGCGGAGATCCTCATCCCGAGGCGGCCGCGCCCGGGCTTCGCCGGGCCGGGCAGCTCAGCCGCCGAGGCGTGCGATCACCTCGCGGGCAAGGCCGATCTTCCGCTTCTGGAAGGAGCTCAGCCGGTTCAGCGCCGTGGAGTTCTCCTCGATCATGCGTGTCTGGAGCTCCGCCTCAACCGCACTCCAGGACTTCAGCAGACCTGTCTCGGTCTTGCAGTCCATGTCCGCCAGCGCCACGGCCTTCTCGCGCTCCGTCGGCTCCGCGGTGTCGAACGCCCGGTCCCCGACGGACGCCATGGGGTTCTGGTAGTGGTAGCCGCGGCCTTCCATGCAGGTCGACCACGCGTGGAAGGCGGCTTCGACCGTCGGTGTCGCCAGGGACTGCTTGAAGCTCTCCTTGTCTATGGTCGCCGCGGCGGCGATGTCGGATTCGGGGCGCGGGCCGCCGTCCAGCCGGGCCTCGGCATCCCCGTAGCAGCCGCCGGGTGGAATCGGGTGGCCGTCGGGGGCTGTCGACTGCCGCTCTCCTGCACGAGTCTCTCCGAACAGGATCGTGTCCTGCGCCTCGGTGGGCTGCTTGGTGGCGCCTGCCCCGCCGGCCGGTGGCGGGAGGTGGTACCCGAGGGCGCGGGCGACCTCGCGGTCCGATATCCCGTAGCGCCTGGAGGATTCCGCGACCAGCGGCGGGGGCTCCGGTATCCGGGAGCCGGGGCCGAAGCCTGCCAGGCACTCGTTGGCCAGGAGGACCTTGGCCCGGTCGACCGCGCCGGACTCCTCGGCCGTGAGAGCGAACCTCTCGACAGGCATCGGAACACGGCCCGAGGGCACCGCCGAGGGACGAACGTCCATGCCCCGACCGCCGGGGTCACCGCCGGTCCGGTCCTTGGTCGGCGAACAGGCGGCTGTCGCCATGAGCGCGGCCGCGACAAACACCAGAGCGCGGGATGCCCCGGACGGCAAGCCCTGTCTCCCCACAGTCATCCACATCTCCCACGAGGAATACGGCGGCCGCGTGGGTACGCGGCCGCCACGAATGCATGACTCCGATCAACCGAAGTTGACGCAGCCCTGGTCGATTGCAACGTTCCGGAAGTAAACGGACGCGTTCTCGTTGTACGTGTTCGAGAGCTGCCAGGCGACCGGGTACTCGGTCTTGTGGAACTTGTCGCAGGGGCCGGCGTAGCCGCTGTTGAAGTAGACCGTCACGCTGGCGTTGATGCCCCAGACCCGGGCCTTCGCCGAGGCTGCGTTGTTCTTCAGGCTCTCCCCCTGCCCGGCACCGCCGCTCTGGAAGGTGTACCCCGACAGGTCGTAGACGCCCTCGCCGCCATCGGGAGTGGAGGATTCGATGGTCGTGTGCGAGCCGCCGTAGCCGGTGTTGTAGTAGAGGACCACGCACTGGGCGTCACAGTCGCCGACGCCGTACGAGCCGGTCGAGATTCCTGCGCTCGCCGGAGAAGCCGTGGCCAGGGTGCCGACAACGGCTGACACCGCTATTGACGCAGTGACAAGTGCCTTACGGGTAAAAAGCATTGCTGCTCTCACATTCTTGATCATTTTCGGATGGCAGGACGTCCCGGCGCCGGAACGTCCTGATGGCAGGACGTCGCGGTGTCGGTAGGCGGCGGGGCCGGCACCTCGCGGTGTCGGTGCGCTGCGGCGGTCAGCCGCAGTGCACGTTCTGGCGGTACACGTAAACGGTCTCGATCTCGCCGCCCCAGTCGATGCAGGTGCCGGCCGCGGAGACGTACACCGGGCCCGCGTAGGTGGTGAACTGGCCGTAGTCGCCGATCCAGTCCGGCGAGCCTGCCACCCGGACCAGTGCGTTCATGTACAGCGGGGTGCCCGGGTTGTCGCGCACGTTCACGACGCAGTTCTTGCCGGTGGACCGGCTGTAGGTGAGGTAGACGGTCCCGTAGTCGCCGACCTCCAGGGCGTCGATGACGGTGTAGCCGCTCCCGCAGGCGCCGTTGTAGACGGCGGCCTCTGCCGAACCGGGCACGAGGACCACTCCGGCCAGGGCGGCGGTCGCGACCGCGACGGCGGTGGTGGCGCGGTGGACGAGTTGGCGCATGGGAACTCCCTCGCACGGGGTCGCGTCCGTGCGGCGCCCGGGCTCGGGCGGTGGCGCGACCTGCGCCGCGACGCTAATCGACCACGATCGCGCGCAGGTATCGCGGCAGTATCGCGACCCCGCACCGGCGATCCGCCCGATCCGGGACCCGATGAGACCGACGCGATACCTCCCTCCAGCACGCTGCATCCAGGCCGAGGGTTCCCCCGCCGGCCCGCCGTCGTCGGAGCGGAAGAGGACGCAGGACGAGATGCGGAAGAGTTTCAACCGGCCGTCTGGCGCAAGGCTGGTGGGCCTGACCGGGCTCATGTGCCTGGCGCTGAACGGGTGTTCGTCGGCCGGGCAGTCGGTCGGTGAGGCGGTGCAGACGCCGCAGGCGACACCTGCACTCCCGACGGCTGCGGAGCTGCACCTGCCCGTGGAGACCTATCTGTTCTCCGACGCGGACTCGGTGAAGCTGGCTCGGGCCGGGGCCGTGCTGCGCAGGAAGTGCCTGCAGAGGTTCGGCCTCGACCAGGCGACCCCACCGGCCGGCCAGTCGACCGGGCCCCGCACCTTCATGGAGCGTCGGTACGGCGTGACCGACCTGGCCGAGGTGACGGCGAACGGCTACCACCTCGGTGACCGTGACCCGCGGACCCACCCAGTCGTGAAGCCGACGTTCTCCGCCGAGCAGCAGAAAGCGCTCACCGGGCAGACCGGTCCGGGTGACACCGAACTCCGGGTCAACGGAGTACCGGTGCCGCCCGGCGGCTGCTACGACGAGGCGAAGAAGGAGCTGGCGGGCACCGAGAAGCTCGGCTCGAGCGAGGTTGCCCAACAGGCCGACTTCCAGACCTTCAAGGCCAGTCTGTCGGCACCGCAGGTCAAGCGGGCTTTCGACGCCTGGTCCAGCTGCATGAAGGGTAAGGGCTACTCCTACCCCAATCCGCTGGATGCGATCAGCGACCGCCGCTTCCAGGGGGATTCGCCCACGCAGCCGGAGCGCGACGTAGCGACGGCGGACGTGGTCTGCAAACAGCAGGTGAATCTGGTCCACACCTGGTTCGCGGCCGAGACCACCTTGCAGAACGAACTGATCGCTCGGCAGCAGGCCGACTTCACGGCGGCGCTCAAGGCGAAGACCGAACAACTCGCCAAGGCCGAAGTCGTGTTGCGCGATCAGTGAACAACTTTTCCACCATGGGAGGACCGAAAGAAATGAAGCGCACCCTCAAGCTCGCGGCGGCAGCCCTTGGCGCCGCCCTGCTCATCCCCGCCTTCGCCACCGCCGCGCACGCCGACGCGAGCGACTGTCCGGAGTCGTACTTCTGCCTGTTCTACAACTCGAACGAGCAGGGGTCCCACTTCGTGGTGTCGCAGAGCATCCCCGACCTCGCCGGGTACACCTTCAACAGCCCCGGCAACGGCCAGGGGCAGCACGTCAAGAACAACGCGGCCTCGGCTGTCGACAACTCGTGCCTGACGGTCTGGGTGTACTACAACTCCAACTACAGCGGCCCGAGCGACATGTTCAACTACCACCAAGCCGCGAACCTGGACAACACGTACAACGAGAACGCCTCGGTGAAGTACGCCATCCCCTTCTGTGGCTGAGCTCTGGTACTGCAACGGGCGCTAACAGTGACGAGGCTTCAGTTCTTGAGCTGGGGACTCGTCCTGCACAGCTTCGCGCGTCGAGGGCGATCAGCGGCCGCACCGTCCCGACGTCTCATCCGGCGTCGGGGCGCTTCGGCGGTGGCCCGGACGGGCCGGTGAGGGCCGCCGCCAGGAGGGCGGCGGTTCTGGCGACCAGGGGTTCGTCGGCCGGGGCGTCGGCAGCCGGCTTGGTGGAGAGGACGGCCAGCACGACGGGGGTCCGGTCCGGGGTCCAGGCGATGCCGACGTCATTGGTGGTGCCGTAGTTGCCGGTGCCGGTCTTGTCGGCGAGGGCCCAGCCCTCCGGAAGTCCGGCGCGGAACCGGGCGCCGCTGGTGGTGTTGGCGAGCAGCCACCGGGTCAACTGCCGCCGGTCGTGCGGCGCGAGCGCGTTGCCGAGTACGAGCTTCATGTGACTCCGCCCGATCGCGGCCGGGCTGGTGGTGTCCGTCACCCGGCCCGGTTCGGCAGAGTTCAGCTCCGGCTCCCACCGGTCGAGCCGCGTCACCCCGTCGCCGATGGACCGGCAGAAGCGGGTGACCGACGTGGGGCCGCCGAGCTGACGGAGCAGCAGGTTGTCGGCGGCGTTGTCGCTGTAGCAGAGGGCGGCGGCGCACAACTCGGCGACGGTCATGCCGGTGGCGAGATGTTCGGCCGTACCGGTGATCGGGGCGTAGCCCGCGCTCCTGACGTCCTGTTCGGTGTACCGGATCCGTTCGGCGAGGAATTCGCCGTTCCGATCGAGGTCCCTCAGGACCGCAGCTGCGGTGATCGTCTTGTGCACCGAGCAGATCGGGAAGAGCTCGTCGGCGCGGTAGGCCACACACCCACCCGTGACCATGTTCCGCGCGAACACCCCCAACCGGGCGCCGTGTTCACGCTCCAGGTCAGCCAGCGCCCGGGTCACCGCGTCCGGTAGCGTACCGCCGGCCGCCCGGGCCGGGCCGCCCAGGGACACGGCCAGTGTCGTCCCGAAGCCTGCGGTCAGGACCGTGCGTCGGCTCGGACGCCTCTCGAAGGTCTCCACGATCGCATCATCGCAGGGCACGGACCGGGCGGGGGGCGTTTCTCACCCTCAGCTCAGCTGCTCGGCCAGCGCGAGGATGATTCCGCTCGGCCCACGGAGGTAGCAGAGCAGGTAGCTGTCCTCGAAGCGCGTCACTTCGCCGACGAGTTCGGCGCCGAGCGGCCGGAGGCGGGCGAGGGTGTCCTCGATGTCGTCGACGGCGAACATGACGCGGTGCAGACCCAGCGTGTTCGCCGGGGTGACCTCCGGCGTGGGGGTGATCGCCTTCGGGGAGTGGTACTTCGCCAGTTCGAGCCGGCCAGGGGCACCCGGGATCCGCATCATCGCGATCTCGCTCCGCATGCCGGCGAGCCCGACGACGCTTCCCGCCCAGGCTCCCTCGATCGGCATCCGGCCTTCCAGCTCCATGCCGAGCTCGGTGAAGAATGCGACGGCGGCGTCGAGGTCGTCCACGACGATGCCGACGTTGTCCATGCGCTGAATCGTCATGCTCCCGAGGATAGGCGCCGGGGCCGACAGCATCGGCTCATCCGACCGCTCTCGACGGGTCGGACGCGAGCCGTCTCCCGGCAGTCGAGGCCGCCACCGGGGCGCTGAGCGGCTGACCAACGAGCGTCACCGCGTGCCGACTCCCGGCAGGGCGAGCGCAGCCGCGCCGATGAGCCCGGCGTCCGTGCCCAGGAACGCCGGGGTGAGCGTGAGGCCGGCCGTGAACGGTAGGGCCGCGTACGTGGCCAGATGCCGCCGGAGCGGGTCGAAGAGGACGGCGCCCGCCTTGGCCACACCCCCGCCGATGACGGCGGCTTCGATCTCGACCAGGGTCGCGGTCGCGGCGATACCCGCCGCCAGGGCCCGGGCGGCTTGGTCGAAGGCGTGCCGGGCGGTCGGGTCGCCGGCGGCGGCTGCGGCGGCGACCGCCACGGCGGAGGTGCCCTCGCCTTCGGGGCGCCATCCCGCGTCACAGGCGGTCCGGGCGATCGCCGTACCGCTCGCCGGACCTTCGAGGCAGCCCCGCGATCCGCAGGGGCAGGGCCGGCCGTCGAGGTCGACGCTGATGTGGCCCAGGTGGCCCGCGTTGCCGCTGGGACCGGTGTGCAGGCGCCCGTCGAGGATCAGTCCGGCGCCGATGCCGGTGGAGACCACCAGGCACAGCGCGTTGCGGTACGGGCGGGCAGCTCCGCACCACTGCTCGGCTGCGGTCATGGCTACGGCGTCGCCGCCCAGCACCACCGGCAGACCGCCGACCGCCGGATGAGCGGCCACCTCCTGACGGATCGGGAACCCGCGCCAGGCCGGGATGTTGACCGGGCTCACCGCACCGGCCACGACGTCGACCGGTCCGGCACTGCCGATCCCTACCGTGCGGACCGAGCTCCACGCTCGCTGCCCGGCCAGCAGATCCAGGATCCGCCGTACGACACCCATGACCTCCCCCGCGCTCTTCCGGCCGGGCGTGGGCAGTTGGACCTGGTACACCAGGGCACCGGCCGTGTCCACGAGGCCGCCCGCGATCTTCGTACCCCCGGTGTCCAGGGCGGCTAGCAGCGGAGGGCCGGTGGCCCGGTCGGTACGCATGGTGAGAGCTCCCACGGTGAGACGGCTGGATCGGGTCGAGTCTGCATGCCTTCCGAGGCCGTGTCTCCAGCTGACGTAAAGTGAGGTTAACCCGATACCAGCTTTAGTCAAGGTTTAGTAATATCGGAGCAGCCAGCAACAATACCCGTGGCCAGAGCCCCTAATCGCTCTATAGTCCTGCCGTATGACCGCCCCTCGGCCGACCGCCGGCCTGCTCGTCAACGAGATCCGCCCCTATGCCCGGGGCTCCACCACCGCCCTCGCCCGGCTCACCGGTCGGCGCCCGGCCGGGCGGCCCGAGGCCGAGCTGTGGATGGGGGCCCTTCCGGCCGCACCGTCGCGCGTGGATCGCGGACAGGGACCCGAACCGCTGACCGACGTCATCGACCGCGACCCCGTGGGCGAACTCGGACGGAGCGTCAGCGAACGCTTCGGCGCCCGCCTGCCGTTCCTGCTGAAGGTCCTCGCGGCCGAGCACGCCCTCTCGGTCCAGGGCCACCCCACCACCGCCCAGGCGGAGGCCGGGTTCGCCGCCGAGGAGACGGCCGGCGTGCCGATCAACGCGCCCGGACGCCTCTACAAGGACCCCCATCACGAGCCCGAACTGATCTGTGCCCTGGACGACTTCGACGCCCTGTGCGGCTTCCGCGCCCCTGCCGCGACCGCCGATCTGCTCTCGCCGCTCAGGGCGCCCGCACTCGCACCGTGGATCACCCTGCTGCGCACCGCTGAACCGCGCACCGCACTCCGCACCGTCCTGGCCGAATCGCTCAGCACCGACCGCGCCCGTGGCAGCACGGCCGTCGCCGAACTCGCGCCGGCCCTCCAGGAAGCCGCCGGACGCGGGGCCCGTACGCGCAGACCTACGCCGCGTACGCCGGGGCGGCCGAGGACCATCCCGGTGATCCGGGAATCGTGGCGGCTCTCCTGCTCAACCACGCAGCCTGCGGCGGCCCGGCCAGGCGCTCTTCCTGGCGGCCCGGCTCCCGCACGCCTACCTGCGCGGGACGGGGGTCGAGATCATGGCCAACTCCGACAACGTCCTCCGCTGCGGCCTGGCACCAAGCACGTCGACGTCGATGCCCTCGCCTCGGTGGTGGACTCGACCCCACCATCCCGGCGCTCGTCCCGGCCCTGCCGAGCGCCGACGGTGAGGTCCACTATCCGGCGCTGGCGGCGGAGTTCGCACTCTCACGGTTCGACCTGGCCGGTAGCGTCACCCTCGACAGCCGTGGCCCGCAGATCCTCCTCTGCGTCGGCGGTACGGCTCGGCTCACCCAGCACCCGGTCAGCCGCTCACGCTGAACTCCGGGGAGAGCGCCTTCGTCCCCGCCACCGGCATCCCCGCCGAGCTGCGTGGCGCGGCTACCGTCTACCGTGCCCGAGTTCCCGCCCCCGACCACCGCTGACCGCCCGTCAGCCCGCCACGAGGAAGCCCGCCATGCCCCTGACCCTGCCCCCGAGCGCCACCGTGCTCTTCCAAGGCGACAGCATCACCGACGCCGGCCGTGACCGCAGGTCGCACACCGACCTCGGCACGGGCTACGTACACCTCGCCGCCGACCTGCTGCGCGCCTCGGACCCCTCGCTCACCGTCCTCAACCGCGGGGTGGGCGGCGACCGAATCACCGACCTGCACGCCCGCTGGGAGCAGGACACGCTTGCCCACCGCCCCGACCTCCTTTCGGTCATGATCGGCGTGAACGACACCTGGCGCCGCTACGACAGCGGGCGGCCCACCGCCATCGAGGCGTGGGAGGCGGACTACCGCGATCTGCTGGTCCAGGTCCGTGAACGTCCGAGCGTGCGGCTCGTCCTCATGGAACCGTTCCTCGTGGCGGTCACGCCCGAGCAGTGGTCCTGGCGCGAGGACCTCGACCCTCGCATCCATGCCGTCCGCAGGCTCGCCGCCGAGTTCGACGCCCGGCTGCTCGCCGCCGACGGTCTCCTCAACCAGGCCGCCCGGACCAGCGGCCGACCCGAACTCGTCGTCCTCGACGGCGTCCACCCGACGCCATTGGGCCACCGCGTCCTCGCCGAAGCGTGGGCCGACCTCGTACTGTCCGACTGAACGCTCTGGCTAAACCTGGGCATAAGCGCTTCCATCAGCCCTTGGAAATATCGACTTAACCGATTCCGTTCGCACTGTTGTGCTGACCCCTCGGCGTCCCTAATCTGAGTGCCAGCCGCCTCCCGGGTCGAGCCGCACCACCTCGCCGGACCCCGGAGGCCACCCCCACCCACCCCACGCCGGCCCGCTCACTCGACGGGCCGGCGTGCGTCAGCGAATTCGGAGCAAGGGATGAGACTCAGACTCGCCGGTGCCGCCCTCGGTGTCGCCGCCGCTGTCGCCTCCGTGCTGGCCGTGCAGCCGGCCGGGGCCGCCGACACCCCCGGCTTCCACGTCAGCGCCGGGCGTCTGCTGGACGCCAACAACCGGGACTTCGTGGCCCGGGGCATCAACCACGCCCACGCCTGGTACCCCACCACCACCCCCAAGGCGCTGAAGGACATCAAGGCCACCGGCGCCAACACCGTCCGCGTCGTGCTCGCCACGGGTGACCGCTGGACCAGGAACAGCGCCGCGGAGGTCGCGGACATCGTCAGCCAGTGCAAGACCGACCGCCTGGTGTGCATCCTCGAAGCGCACGACACGACCGGGTACGGCGAGCAGTCCGGCGCCGTCTCGCTCGACCGGGCTGCCGACTACTGGATCGGTGTCAAGAGCGCCCTCCAGGGCCAGGAGAAGTACGTCATCCTCAACCTGGGCAACGAGCCGTTCGGCAACGTCGGCTACGCCGCCTGGACCGCCGACACCAAGAGCGCCGTCCAGCGCCTGCGTGCGGCGGGCTTCCAGCACACCCTGCTGGCCGACGCGCCCAACTGGGGCCAGGACTGGGCCTTCACCATGCGGGACAACGCGGCCGCAGTCTTCGACGCCGACCCGCAGCACAACACCGTGTTCTCGATCCACATGTACGGCGTCTTCGACACCGCCGCCGAGGTCACCAGCTATCTCGACCACTTCGTCCAGGCCAAACTTCCCATCATGGTGGGCGAGTTCGGCAACATGCACTCCGACGGGGACCCGGACGAGAACGCCATCATGGCCGAGTCCCAGCGGCTCGGCATCGGCTACCTCGGCTGGTCCTGGAGCGGCAACGGTGGCGGCGTGGAGTACCTCGACCTGACCACCGGCTTCGACCCCGCCCAGCTCACCCCGTGGGGCCAGCGGCTGGTCAACGGCGCCGACGGCATCCGCGCAACCTCCCACGAGGCCAGCATCTTCGGCGACGGCGTGCCACCCACCCCCACCCCCTCCCCCACCACCCCCGGCACGCCCACCGGCACCTGCTCGGTCGGCTACCGGATCAGCGACTGGGGCACCGGCTTCAACGGTGACGTCACCATCCGCAACACCGGCACCGCCGCGGTCAACGGCTGGGCTCTGGACTTCTCCTTCCCGGCCGACCAGAAGGTCAACTCGGCCTGGAACGCCAGGGCCAGCCAGAGCGGCAGGGCCGTGCACGTCGTCCAGGAGGACTGGACCCGCACCATCCCGGCCGGCGGCAGCGTGAGCTTCGGCTTCAACGCCTCCTCCGTCCCCGGCACCAACGGCATCCCCGCCGCCTTCGTCCTCAACGGCGCGGCCTGCTCAATCGGCTGACGGTACGTCACCTGAGGTTCCCGGCCCGCCCCCGGAGCGATCCGAGGCGCGGGGCGGGGCACCGGTGCTTCGGCCGGTCGGTGGCGGTGCAACTGCTAAACTCGACCCTTTCGCGGATTGCGGGAACTGGACGACCCGGTCGGGCAAGGGGCACATGAAGCGGCTGACGATCGCAGACATCGCCGAGCGAGCAGGTGTCTCGAAGGTTGCCGTCTCCTACGCCCTCAACGACCGGCCCGGCGTCTCCGAGGAGACCCGGGCCGCGATCAAGGCGATTGCCGACGAACTCGGCTGGCGGCCCAGCAACGCCGCCCGCAACCTCAAGGGCGCCAGTGCCAGGGCCATCGGTCTGGTCCTCTGCCCGCCGGCCGCCACCCTCACCCACGAACCGTTCTTCATGGAGCTGATCAGCGGCATCGAGAGCGTGCTCGCCGGTCCCTCGTACGGGCTGATGCTGCACATGGTCGCCTCGGCCGAGGAGGAGGCGGCGATCCACCGGCGGTGGTGGGCGGAGCGGCAGGTGGACGGTGTGCTGGTCCTGAACGTCCGTCTCCAGGACTCCCGGATCCCGGTGCTGGAGAAGCTCGGTATGCCCGCGGTGATCCTGGGACCGCCGTCCGCCTCCGAGCTGCTGCCCAGCGTCTGGTCGGGCGACGCGGAGAGCGCGACCGAAGCGGTCCGGTACCTCGCCGCCCTCGGGCACCGCACGATCGCCCGGGTGGCGGGGCCACCGGACTTCGCCCACACGGCCGTCCGCGACGAGGCCACCCGCGAGGCGTGCCTCCGCGCCGGGCTCCCGGAGCCGGTCATCATCCACACCGACTACAGCGGTGACGAGGGCGCGCGCGCGACCCGCCACCTGCTGCTGCGCTCGGACCGGCCGACCGCCGTCGTGTACGACAACGACATCCTGGCGGTGGCAGGTCTGGGCGCAGCCCAGGAGTTGACGGTCAATGTGCCCCGGGACCTGTCGATCATCGCCTGGGACGACTCGGTGCTCACCCGCGTCGTGCGCCCGGCCTTGACCGCGCTGACCCGCGACATCCGGGCTTACAGCGCGCGGGCCACCGAGATCCTGCTCGCCCTCACCGCCGGCGGCACCGGCACGAGTGAGAGCGTGGAGCCGGCCAGGCTCGTCCCCCGGGCGAGCACCAGCCCGGCCGCCCGCTGACCGCCACAGGTACGGAGCTCCCCGTCAACTCCCGCTGCGCGGCGGCCCGGTGGAACCCCGGGGGGTCAGCGACGGCGTGGCCACCTGCCGGGAGTCCGCCTTGCCCCGGTCGATGACCTCGAAGAGTGTCCGGGCGACCTCGGCGCCGAAACCGTGCACGTCGTGGCTCATCGCCGAAAGCGGCGGATGGGTCAGCCGGCACAGCTGCGAGTCGTCCCAGGCGAGCAGGGACAGGTCCTCCGGGATGGTCAGGCCCATCTCGGCCGCCACCCCGGCGGCGGCGACCGCCATGATGTCGTTGTCGAAGAGGATCGCGGTGGGCCGCTCCGGGCTCAGCAGCAGCGAACGCGTGGCGCGGGCGCCCTCCTCGTCGGCGAACGCGGTCGCGACCTGACGGCCACTGTCGAGGCCCAGTTCCCGTACGGTCGCCTCGAAGGCCCTGGCCCGGATCGCGCTGTGGCCGAGCCCGGCCAGGCCGCCGACCCGGGCGATCCGCCGGTGGCCGAGCGCGGCGAGGTAGCGGACCGCCTCGGCGACGGCGGTGGCGTCGTCCGTCCACACCGAGGGGAATCCGCCGGTCAGGGCGGGGTGGCCGACCGCGACGGCGGGCAGGCCGAGGGCACGCAGGGCGGGGATGCGCGGGTCGTTCGCCTCGAAGTCGACCAGGACGGAACCGCTCACCAGCCGGGCCTTCCACCAGCTCTGCTGGACCGCGATCTCCTCGTTCAGGTCCCGCACCAGACGCAGCATCAGGGTGCTGGACCGGTCGGCCAGCACGCTCTCGATCCCGGAGATGAACTCCATGTAGAAGGGTTCGAGGCCGAGCGACCTGGCGGGCCGGCAGATCGCCAGGCCGACGTTGTCCAGCCGGGGGCCGCCGGCCGGGCCCCTGGCTCCGCTGGAGGGCGTCCAGCCCAGCTCCGCCGCCGCCGCGAAGATCCGCTCCCGGGTGCCCTCCGAGACACCGGGCTTGTGGTTGAACGCGAGTGACACGGCACCCTTGGACACCCCCGCGAGAGCGGCGACGTCCTTGATGGTGATCCGGTCTGCCGGTGTGCTCACGCGGGTTCCACGCAGAACAGCGCGGCCCGCACCGAGTCGGCGTCGACCGGGCCGCTTCCCGTGACCCGGATCCGGGCCCGCTCACCGGGGAGCAGCGTCAGCAGGCCCTGGTCCGCCACGGCGCCGGGCGCGAGGCGGTCGGCCTGGAGCAGGAGATCCCTGAGAAGAGTGCGTGCGCTCACCACGACGTCGACCCTATCGTGGTCGCCGTCCACCGGTTCCACGCTGACGTCGAAGTCGGCTACGGGGTAGGCGAACGCGCGGTCGGTGACGGCGAAGTGCACCGCCCTGAGCCCGTCGGCGTCGGCCACCAGGAACTCCTTCGTGGAGCCCTCGACAGGTACCAGCCCGGACGGCACCTCCCACCCGGTCACCGACCGGGCCGCCGCCGTGAGCTCCGTGGCGGATTCGGCCAGTACGGTGCCGTCCGCCGCCATCCGACGCAGCGTCAGCGTCGTGGTCCACGGCGTACCCGCCTGGTTCACCAGGGCCACGGTGGCGCCGTCCCGGTCGCCGGGCTGCAGGGTGAGGAGTCGGTCGGCGTAGACGCGGCGCAGTTCGTACCAGAGGGGCTTGAGGCGGCCGTCGCCGTCGATTGCGGCCCAGGAGGAGACGGGCCAGCAGTCGTTGAGCTGCCAGACGACGGTGCCCGCGCAGCGGGGCCAGTGGGAGCGCCAGTGTTCGATGCCGGCGGCGACGGCTCGGGCCTGGACGACCTGGGTGAGGTAGTGCCAGCGGTCGAAGTCGGCGGGCGGGGCGAAGTGTCGGCCAACGCCCCGGTCGAGCTTGCCGTTGCCGTCCTCGGCCTTCTGGTGGTGCATCATACCGGCCGAGTCAGGCGCGAGCTCCTCCCCCGGCAGCGCCCGCAGCAGGGTGGCGTGGGCGGGTGGGGCCTGCCAGCCGAACTCGGCGACGAAGCGGGGGACGGTGGCGCGGTACTCGGCGTAGTCCTGGCGGTTCCGAACCTCCCAGGAGTGGTGGGTGCCGTGGTCAGGGTCGTTCGGGTGGTGATCCCAGGAACCGGACCAGGGGCTGCCGGCCGCGTAGGGGCGGGTGGGGTCGAGTTCGGCGACGATGCGCGGCAACATGCCGAGGTAGTAGCCCTCGCCCCAGGAGTCGCCGGCCAACTCCGGCTCCCACCCCCAGTCGCGGAAGCCCCAGAAGTTCTCGTTGTTGCCGTTCCAGAGCACCAGGCTCGGGTGCGGCATCAGCCGTACGACGTTCTCCCGGGCCTCCGCCTCGACCTCGCCGCGCAGAGGCTGCTCCTCGGGGTACGCGGCGCAGGCGAACAGGAAGTCCTGCCAGACCATCAGGCCGAGCTCGTCGCAGGCGTCGTAGAACGCCTCGTCCTCGTAGATGCCGCCGCCCCAGATCCTGACCAGGTCGACGTTGGCCTCGGCAGCCCGGGTGAGGCGGTCCCGGTAGCGCTCGGGCGTCACCCGGCTGACCAGGGCGTCGTCCGGGATCCAGTTGACGCCCCGGGTGAACAGGCGGACGCCATTGACCACCAGGGTGAACCCGGTCCCGTACTCGTCGGGCGAGCGGTCCAGCTCGACGGTGCGGAAGCCGATCCTGCGGTGCCAGCTGTCCAGCGGCCCGTGCTCGTCGGCGAGCGTCACCGCCAGGTCGTACCGGGCCTGTTCGCCCTGGCCCCGGGGCCACCAGAGTGCGGGGTCGGCGACCTCGACGACCAGCACGGACTCGTCGCCGTCGAGGACGGCGGTCGCCTCGGCGCCGCCCACCGTCGCCCGGACGGTGAGGGGCCGTCCGGCGCCCTGCTCGGTCCGCTCGACCGTCAGGCGGAGTTCGACCCGGCCGGTGCCGTCCTCGACGGTGACCAGCGGACGCACCTGGGCGAGCCGGGCGGTGGACCAGTGCTCCAGCCTGACCGGCCGCCAGATGCCGGCGGTGGGGAGGGTCGGGCCCCAGTCCCAGCCGAAGCTGCTGGCCATCTTGCGGATGTACTGGAACGGCTCGGGATAGACGTTGGGCCGGCCACCGGTGAGCGCCCGGACCTCGGCGGCCTCCTGATACGCGCTGGTGAAGTGGACGCCGAGTCGTCCGGCCAGTCCGGTGACGTCGAAGCGGTGGCTGCGGTGCATGTTGCGGGTCCGGCCCAGCTCGGCGCTGCCCAGGGTGATGCGCGCCGCCGTGTCGAGGCCGTCGAAGACGAGGTCGGTCCGCTCGTGGCCTTCGGTGGCGGTGAGCTCGGTCTCGTAGGTCCAGTCCCGGTGGCCCACCCAGGCCACCTCGTGCTCGTTGGCCGCGATGAACGGGTCAGGGATCAGACCGGCCGTCAGCAGGTCGGTGTGGACGCAGCCCGGGACCCGGGCGGGCAGTACCGACCCGTCGTGGTGCAGGCTCCAGCCCCGGTCGAGCTGGGTGACGTCCTTCATCGGGGACTCCAATCGGCTGAACCAGGCCCACGGATGCGAGCGGGGCAAACCTAGCCCTCGACGCCCGCTGTGTCCATAAACTGGTTTCGTGGATTTCTCGCGCTGTTAAGTTCACTGACCCCGCATTGAACTGGTTTTTTCCATATCGACTCCAACCGTCGGTAACAATTGAGCATTGCGCTGGAAACTTCCACTTTACCGATTCACTTCCGGACATAGTTCCGGGCAGCTAGCCGGACACCTCGGCCAGACCGTTGGAAGGAGCCAGGCACATGGCCAGAAAGCGCCTTGCCGGAGCGTTCGCAGCCCTCGCCGCCCTGACGGCCGCAGGGTGCGGCGGCGGAGGGACCACCACCGGAGGAGCGGCTGCGGCGCCGAGCGACCCGGGCAGCGTCTCGGGCGGGATCAAGGTCCTGACGCACCGCACCGACCTGGTGAAGAACGGTGAGATGGACGCCTACACCGCCGAGTTCAACAAGACCTACCCGCACGTCAAGGTCAAGTTCGAGGGCATCACCAACTACGAGTCCGAGGTGAAGATCCGCCTCAACACCGAGGACTACGGCGACGTCCTGATGATCCCGGCCGCGGTGGCCATCTCGGCCGGCGCCGTCCTGGTCATCGTCCCGACCCTGCTGGTCTTCCTCTTCCTCCGGCGCTACATCTACAACGGCTTCGCCGAGGGCCCGGGAAAGTAGCACCGCCCGTCCGGCCCGGCCATGCCTCACTTCGGGTGACGGCCCGTACACCTTGGGTGGCGACCGCTGGTGATCCGCCCTAGCGTCGGCAGGGTCGCACACTCCCGACTGCCGTGCTCCGGCCGGCGCCGGCGGAATCCCGAAGGCAGGTCACCACCCCATGCCCATCCGACCCATCCACTCCCTGGCAGGCGCTGCCGCCGTACTCCTGTCGAGCCTGGGAGTGGCCCCACCGGCCCAGGCAGCGAGCCCGGTGCACGTGGTCCACCCCGGCGAGTCGATCCAGCAGGCGGTCGACGGCGCCCACCCCGGAGACATCGTCCAACTCCTGCCCGGTACCTACCGGGAGAACGTCCAGATCACCGTCCCGAAGCTGACGCTCCGTGGGATCGGCCCCGCCACCGTGATCGCACCGGCCGCCGGGCCGTCCGGGTCCGCCTGCGCCACCGCCGGTCACGGCCTCTGCGTCACCGGTACGGCGGACCGGGTGCTCTCCGGTGTCCGGATCGAGTCGCTGACGGTGGAGGGCTTCCCCAAGAACGGCTTCTCCGCCTCCCGGACCGACGGGCTCTCCGTGCACCGCCTGCTGGTCAGGGACAACGGCCAGCAGGGCATCAGCCTGGAGCGTTCCACCCGGTCCTCGATCACCGACAACGAGTCCAGGGACAACGGCCAGTCCGGCGTCTTCCTGGCCAACTCGGTGGATGAGGAGGGCGGCGCTCTCGACACCCGGGGCACCGTGATCAGCCGCAACCTGCTGACCGGCAACCGCATCGGCGTCGTGCTCCGCCGCGCCAGGGACCTGACGGTCGACCACAACAGCGTCTCCGCCAACTGCGGTGGGGTGTTCGTGGTCGGCGACGAGGGCGTGCCCCGGGCGGGCGCCCTGACCGTCCGTCAGAACCACGTGTACGAGAACAACAAGTACTGCGCCGCCACCCCCCGACTCGGTGCCATCCAAGGCACCGGCATCCTGCTGACCGGCGCGGAGGACACTCTGGTGACGGGCAACCGGGTGGAGGACAACACCGGCGCCTCGGAGATGTCCGGCGGCATCGTGCTCTTCCGCAGCATCGTGGGCGCCCCCAACGCCCGGATCACCGTCAAGGACAACGTCGCCCTGCACAACGGCCCCGCCGACCTCGCCGACCGTGACACCGGGGAGGGCCACACCTTCGCCGGGAACACCTGTGGGCTCTCCGAGCCGACCGGCCGCTGCTGACCCTCGCCCGACCCTCGCCCCCGAGAGGCCCTGATGACCACCGCACAGCAACAGACCACCTCCCCCCAGTCCGCGATGCGACTGCGCGAACTGGTCTTCGGCGCGGCCTGCGCCGCCGCCGTCCGCGCCGCCGCCTCGCTGCGGATCGCCGACGTCCTGGACGACCGGCCGATGACCGCCGAGGAACTCGCCGCCGCCGTCCAGGCCGAGCCGAAGCCGCTCCGCCGACTGCTCCGCGCGCTCTCCTGCTACGGCGTCTTCACCGAGACCGACGACGACCGCTTCGCCCACACCGACATGTCCAGGCAGCTGCGCGAGGACGCCCCGAACAGCCTGCGGTACATCGCCCTGTGGTGCACGGAACCGTGGACCTGGGACGCCTGGCCCCGGCTGGACGACGCGGTCCGCACCGGCCGCAACATCTTCCCCGACCTGTACGGGAAGGAGTTCTTCGAGTACCTGCACGACGACGCCGACGACTCGGCGCAGGTGTTCAACAAGGCGATGACCCACTCCAGCCGCCAGTCCGCGGCCGATCTGGCCGCCTTCCTCGACCTCGACGGCGTGACCAGCGTGGTCGACATCGGCGGCGGCCAGGGACACGTGCTGGCCGGACTGCTGGAGAAGCACCCCGGACTCCACGGGACGCTCCTCGACCTGCCGCAGGTGGTGGCCCACGCCGATCCCCGGCTCCGCGCCGGTGGTCCGCTGGCCGACCGGGCGGAGCTGGTGCCCGGCGACTGCCGGGTCGAGATCCCCGTCAGGGCGGACCTCTACATCATCAAGAACATCCTGGAGTGGGACGACGAGAGCACCCGCCGCACGCTGCGCAACGTGGTGGCGACCGCCCGCCCGGGCGCCCGGGTGGTGGTGGTCGAGAACCTTGTCGACGACACCCCCTCGATGCGGTTCACCACCGGGATGGACCTGATGCTGCTGCTCAACGTCGGTGGGGCGAAGCACTCCAGGGAGAGCCTGCTCGCCCTGCTGGGCGAGGCCGGCCTGCACGTCCGGGACGTCCGACCGGTGAACCCGTACCTGCACGCCTTCGACTGCACGCTCCCCGCCTGACCCCGCGCAACGCGATCCGGCCTCGCCCACCAAGGGCGAGGCCGGATCGCGTTGTGCCGGAAGCTCAGGCCGTACCGGTGACGCCCGGACGGCGGCGGAGCAGGTGGGCGCCGACCCCGAGGCCGCCGGCCAGCAGGACCGCGCCCACCGCGAGCCCACCGCCGGAGAGGGCCGTACCGCCGCCGCCGGCCTGCACGCCGCCCTTGGGCTGCTTGTACTCGGTCGTCGCCTCGTCCTGGGTGGCGCTGCCGTCCGGCTTGCCGGTCGCCTGCTTCTCCTCCCAGGTTTTCTGCCCTTCCGTGGTGGCGGCCTTGGCCTGCTTCTGCTCCCAGGTCAGTTCGGTGGCACCGTCTTCGGCGTACGCGGCCGGGGCGGCCAGCAGGACGGTGGCCGCGAGCGCGGCACCGGTCAGCAGGGTACGTGCGGAACGCATGAGGATGGCCCTTCCGGTACTCCGGGCGATCGCCGACACGGCGTCGGCAGGAGAGTCGCAGTAGTACCTCAATCACCGTCTGTCTTGGCACAGTTGCCCGCCACCGGGGCGTGGCATCAGGGGAGTCGATCACTGATGATCCGTCACATGCCGGTGCCGGGTGACCCGTTCGGGTCACCCGGCACCGGCAGCTCTCGTCACGCTCCGGCCGTCACCGACGCGCGGGCCTCCTCCGTCATCGTGTCGACCAGCCCGGTGGTGTGCGCTCCCGCGCGGAACTCCGGACGGGCGAGCACCCGGCGCAGGAACCCGGTGGTGGTCCGCAGCCCGGGCCCGTCGATCCTGAACTCGCCCAGGGCGCGGTCCATCCGGGCCAGCGCCTGCTCCCGGTCGGGCGCCCAGACGACCGCCTTGGCGAGCAGCGAGTCGTAGTCGGGACCGACGTACCAGCCGGGGTAGGCGTGGGTGTCCATCCGGACGAACTGACCGCCCGGCGGCACGAACTCGGTGAGCAGACCGGGCGTCGGTACGAATTCGCGGTCCGGGTCCTCGGCGTTGACCCGGCACTCCACGGCCACGCCCCTCGGCCTGACGTCCTCCTGGCGCATCGTCAACGGCAGCCCGGCCGCCACGGTCAGCTGTTCGCGCACGAGGTCGATTCCGGTGACCATCTCCGTCACCGGATGCTCCACCTGTAGACGGCAGTTGATCTCCATCAGGTAGAACTCGTGCGACGACGCGAGGACGAACTCGAAGGTGGCCGCCCCCACGTAGTCGACCGCCAGGGCGCCCTGGACCGCAGCGGCGCACATCGCCTCCCGCAGCTCCGGCGGGAGGTTGGGCCCCGGGGACTCCTCGATCAACTTCTGGTGGCGGCGCTGGACCGAGCAGTCCCGCTCACCGAGGTGGACGGCGGACCCGTGCCGGTCACAGATCACCTGCACCTCGACGTGCCTGGCGTCGTCCACGAAGCGCTCCAGGTAGAGCCGTTCGTCGCCGAAGATCGCCCGCGCGTGAGCCCGGGTCTCCCCGTAGGCGCGCAGCAGGTCGGCCGGGTCGCGGACCACCGCCATCCCCCGGCCGCCGCCGCCCGCCACGGCCTTGAGGATCACCGGGTACCCGACGCGCTGCGCGGTCTCCTCGGCCTCGGCCGGCCCGCTCAACGCGCCTTCGCTGCCCGGCAGGACGGGCAGTCCGGCCCGCGCCATCAGCGCCCTGGCCACCGCCTTGTCGCCGAGCTGCTGCATCAGCTCAGGCGGCGGGCCGACGAACGTGATGCCGTTGGCCTCGCAGATCTCCGCGAAGTCCGGGTCCTCCGAGAGGAACCCGTAGCCGGGGTGGATCGCCTCCGCCCCGGTCTGGAGGGCCGCCTCGATGATCGAGGGGATGTGCAGGTAGCTGCTCCTGGACGGCGCCGGGCCGATGTGCACGGCCTGGTCGGCGAACCGGACCACCGCGGAGTCGCGGTCCGCCGTGGAGTGGACGGCCACCGTACGGATGCCGAGTTCACGGCAGGTCCGGGCGACCCGCAGGGCGATCTCGCCCCGGTTGGCGATGAGGACGGTCGAGAACATCTCAGCCGTCCTCACCCGGTGCCGCGACCACCGGCTCCAGGGCGATCAGGCGCTGCTGAAACTCGACCGGTGTGGCGTCCGACGTCAGGATCTCCACGACCCGTCCCGCCGTGTCCGCCTCGACGGTGCTCATCATCTTCATGACCTCCAGGATCCCGACCGGCTGCCCTGGCGTGACCAGGTCGCCGATCGCGACCAGTGGCGCGGCCCCCGGCTCGCGCGCGAGGTAGAAAGTGCCCACCATCGGCGCGCACACATAGCTCAGGCCGCTCTCCTCAGCTGCCTGAGCCGGAGCCGGGGCGGCGGCCGGGGCGACGGCGGCCACCGGCTGGTCCGGCCACTCCATCTCCACCGTGGTGCCGCCGTGCTGCAGGCGGATTCTGCTGGGCGGCCTCGGGGCGGTCCTGGCCAGCTCCGCCACGCTGCGGCAGACCTGGCCCAGATCCGCCGGGTGGTCCGGTTCCGGCGGGCCGAAGATGATGCTCCGGGCCGGCGCGGACCGGCCGTTCTCCTGGGGGACGTTCCTGGTGGTCACTCAGCACCTCTTCCCGCCGGGGGCTTCGCCGCGAGGCCGAAGTCGTGGAACCGGCTCTTGCGTTCCTGGAGCAGCTGTTCGGGCTCCCACGGGATCAGCTCGTCGAGCGCGCCGGTCAGGGCGGCGCCCAGCATGGTGGCGGCTCCCGCGTGGTCCTGGTGCGCGCCGTCGGGGGGCTCGGGGACGATGCCGTCGACGATGCCGAGCCGCAGCAGGTCCCCGGCGTGCACCCGCAGGGCGGCCGCCGCGGCGGGCGCGGCCGTCCGGTCCTTCCACAGGATGGCGGCGCAGCCCTCGGGGCTGATCACCGAGTAGACGCCGTTGGCGCAGATCAGCACCCGGTCGGCGACGGCCAGGGCGAGCGCGCCGCCGCTGCCGCCCTCGCCGATGAGCACGGAGACGATCGGGACCGGGAGCCGGGCCATCAGCCGCAGGTTCTCGGCGATGGCGTTCGCCTGGCCGCCCTGTTCGGCGTCCGGCCCCGGGTTGGCGCCGGGGGTGTCGATCAGGGTGACCAGCGGGAGGCCGAGTTTGGCGGCCATCCGCATCAGCCGGGCCGCCTTCCGGTAGCCGGCGGGGGCCGCCATGCCGAACCGGCGGCGCTGCCGTTCGGCCAGGTCGGGGCCGCCCTTGTGGTGCCCGATCAGCATCACCGGCAGCCCGGCCAGCCGTCCGGGCCCGCCGACGATGGCAGGGCAGTCCTCGGTGAGCCGGTCGCCGTGCAACTCCTGGAAGTCGTCGATCAGGTGGCCCACGTAGTCGAGGGTGGTCGGCCGGTCCGGGTGCCTGGCCAGCCGGACCGACTCCCAGGAGTCGCGTTCCAACACCTCGTCCAGCTGACTGCTGATCAGCTCCTCCGGCGGGGAGTCCGCGACGGGGCTCACCCGGTCGCGGGGTGAGCGCAGGCCGAGCAACCGGCCGAGGGTGGGGCGCAGTGCGGAGCGCGCCACCACGTCGTCCACCATGCCGTGTTCGAGCAGGAACTCGGCGGTCTGGAAGCCCTCCGGCAGGCTCTCGCCGGTGGTCTGCTCGATCACTCGCGGCCCGGCGAAGCCCATCCGGGCGCCCGGCTCGGCGATGATCACGTCGGCCAGGGTGGCGAAGGACGCCGCCACTCCCCCGTACGTCGGGTCGGTGATCAGCGAGACCACCAGGATGCCCGCCTCGTCGAGTTCGGCCAGGGCCAGCGCAGTCTTGGCCATCTGCATCAGGGAGAGCACGCCCTCCTGCATCCGGGCGCCACCGGAGGCGGTCACCAACAGCAGCGGGACCTTCAGCCGGAGGCTGGTGTGCGCGGCCTCGGTGATCAGCGCTCCGACGCCGCAGCCGAGGCTGCCGCCGAGGAAGCGGAAGTCCATAGCGGCCACCACGACGGGCTGGTCCTCGATCCGGCCGGTCGCGCAGACCACGGCCTCGTGCAGGCCGGTGCTGGTACGGGCGTCGAGCAGCCGGTCCGGGTAGGGCCGGCTGTCGACGAACTCCAGCGGGTCGTGCAGGGGCTCCACGTGGTCGATCGGCGCCGCCGAGCCCGGGTCGAGCAGTTGCTCCAGCCGTTGGTGGGCCGTCAGCCTGGCGTGCCGGCCGCACTCCGGACAGACCCTCAGGGCCCTCACGAAGCGCTTGCCGTAGACCAGCGCGGCGCAGCCCTCGCACCGCACCCAGTCGGGCGGTTCCTCGGTCTCGGCCATGTGGATGGTTCCTCCTCCGGCGGTGTGGAACAGGTGGTGTCACGCGCTGCCGACGCGCTCCCAGCGGTAGAACTCCCGGGCCATGGCGTCCTTGGGCTCGCGCCAGGTCGCCGGGTCGTAGGCCTGGACATAGGCCGTGAGCAGCCGGCTGACGTCCTGGAACTCCGGGTGCTTGGCCAGCTTGGCGACCTCGGGGCCCGGGGGTCGTTCGGCCTCGATCAGGTGCAGGTAGAGGTCGCCGAACTGGAACAGGCTGCGGCCGGTGACGCCGATCAGGTGCGGCAGTTCGCCCTGGTCGGATTTGCCGAAGACCTCGGCGATGCCGTCGGCCGAGTCGGGCTTCATCCGGGCGACGATGAGGGCGCGGTGCATCGTGTTCACGCCCCGATCCGCTTCTCGACCTTGTCCCTGATCAGCTCCATCTGGGTCCGCGAGTTGCGGTTGATGTGGTTGGTCATGGCTTCGTCGTCGACGGGAGCGGTGGGCTTCATGGCGAAGTCCTGGATCCAGCGCATCCGGGTGCCGTCCGGCGCCTCCGCGTACTCCCACCGGATGTCCATGAACTGGAACGGGCCCGGCTCCACCCGCCTGGCCCGGACGGCGAGGCCGTCGCGGTCGGTCTCCCGCTCGGAGACCCAGCTCCAGACGGTGCCGTTCTCGTCGGGGTGCATGGTCAGCCGGAAGGTGGTCAGTTCGCCTTCGCGCTTCAGCACCTCGACGGCGGCGTACTCGCTGAACAGCTGCGGCCAGTTCTCCAGGTCGTTGGTAATCTCCCAGACCAGGTCGACGGGCGCGGCGATGAGGATCTCGTTGTCGGTGTGGCCGGCCATCTCAGGCTCCTGCCGTGATGGACGCGTTGACCGCGTCGAGGAACTCGTCCGGGGACTTGGACATCTCGGCGCCGGGGGCGATCGGCCGGCCGTAGCGGTTCTCCAGCTCGCCCACGATGCCGAGCAGGCCCAGCGAGTCGACGCCGAACTCCTCGAAGGTGGCGGTGGGGCTCCGGAGCGCCTCGGGTTCGACGGCGATGCCGGCCCGGGTCTTGATCAGCTCGGCGAGCTCACCGTGCGTCAGGTGCTGGTTCATCGGGTGGTTCTCCTTCGACTGGATCGTGAGGTGTTCAGGACTGGGCCCGGCGCAGCACCAGGGCCGCGTTCGAGCCCATCAGGCCCCGGCTCAGGACCAGGGCGCTCCGCAGCTCGGCGGAGCGCGCGAAGCCGGTCACCAGGTCGAGGCCGTGGCGGACGTCGGTCACGTTGGGGGTGGGCGGTACCAGGCCCTGTTCCATGGCGAGCACGGCGGCGGCGGTGTCGAGCATCGGGGCGCCGCAGTACGACCGGCCGGTTCCTGCCTTGGGCGCGGTCACCGGGACGTGGGCCGCGTGCTCGCCGAGGGCGTCGGCGATCGCGAGCGCTTCGGCCCGGTCCGCCTCCGGCACCCCGAGCGCGTCGGCGAAGACCACGTCGACCTCGTCGGGGGCGCAGTGCGCCTCCTCCAGCGCGTCGCGGATCGCCCGCGCCAGCCCCTGCCGGGACTCCTCCCAGCGGGAGGCCCCGGTGAAGGTGGCGCCGTGCCCGGCAAGTTCGGCCCGGATCCGGGCGCCCCGGCGCCGGGCCGAGGTCTCGTCCTCCACCACGAACATCGCACCGCCCTCGGCGGGGACGAACCCGCAGGCGTCGGCACCGAACGGCAGGTACGCCCGGTCCGGGTCCTCGCTCAGGCTGAGCTCGGCGTACCCGAGCTGACAGACCATCGAGTACGGCGCCAGCGGCGCCTCGGCGGCGCCCACCACCACGGTGTCGGTGCCGCGCCGGACGGTGCGGACGGCGTGGGCCAGCGCGTCCAGCCCACCGGCCTCGTCACTGGCCACCACCGCGCAGGGCCCCTTGAAGCCGCCGCGGATCGAGATCTGGCCGGTGCTGGCCGCGTAGAACCAGGCGATGGACTGGTACGGGCCGACGAAGTGCGGCCCCTGCGACCAGAGTTGCTGCAGCTCGCGCTGACCGAACTCGCCGCCGCCTGACCCGGCGGCGGTCACCACGCCCACGCCGTACGGCTCGGCGGCCCCGGCGTCGAACCGCGCGTCCGCCAGGGCCAGGTCGGCCGCGGCCATCGCGTAGTGCGTGAACCGGTCGGTCTGGACCAGGTAGCGGCCCTCGATGCTCTCCTCGGCGTCGAAGCCGCCGACCTGGCCGGCGATCCGCAGCGGGAGGTGTGCGCAGCCCTCGCGGGTGACCGGGCCGAGGACGGAGACGCCCTCGCGGGTCGCCTTCCAGAAGTCGTCCGCGCCGATCCCGTTGGGCGCCACCACCCCGATGCCGGTGACCACCGCGCGGCGCTCGGGTCGGGTGCGGGTCATGCCGGGGCCCCCTCTCTGCGGAGCACCACCGCGGACTGGAATCCGCCGAACCCGCTGCCCACCGAGAGGACGTTGCGCAGCGGGACGGAGCGGGCGGTCCTCGGCACGTAGTCGAGGTCGCACTCCGGGTCCGGGCTGTCGTAGTTGGCGGTCGGCGGCACCACCCCGTGCGTCAACGCCAGGGCGCAGGCCACCAGTTCGATCGCGCCGATGGCGCCCAGCGAGTGGCCGACCATCGACTTGATCGAGCTCATCGGGGTCCGGTACGCGTGCGCGCCCAGCGAGCGCTTCACGGCCGCCGTCTCGTGCCGGTCGTTCTGCTTGGTGCCCGAGCCGTGCGCGTTGACGTAGTCGATGTCGGAGCTGTCGACCCTGGCCTGCGCCAGCGCGTGGTCGATCGCCTCGGACATCTCCAGGCCCTCCTGGGTGAGACCGGTCATGTGGTACGCGTTGCCGAAGGTGGCGAAGCCGCCGATCTCGCAGTACACCCGGGCGCCACGGCGCCGGGCGTGCTCCAGCTCCTCCAGCACCAGGACGGCCCCGCCCTCGCCGAGCACGAACCCGTCCCGGTTGGCGTCGAACGGGCGGGAGGCGTGCGCCGGGTCGTCGTTGCGCTCGGAGGTCGCGTGGATGGCGTCGAAGCAGGCGACCGTGATCGGCGAGATCGGCGAGTCCGAGGCGCCGGCGATGCAGACGTCGGCCCGGCCGTCCTCGATCGCCTGGAAGGCGTACCCGACCGCGTCCAGGCCCGAGGTGCAGCCGGTCGAGACAGTCTGCACGGGGCCGTACGCGCCGGTCTGTTCGGCCACCGCCGAGGCCAGCGTGCTCGGGGCGAACGCCCGGTGCAGGTGCGGCGCGGCCTTGCGGTGGTCGACGTCCCAGCGGGCGCCCGAGCTGCTGACCTCGGCGTAGTCCCGCTCCAGCCGGGTGGTGCCACCGACGGCGGTGCCCAGCGACACCCCGATCCGCCAGGGGTCCTCGGCCGCCACGTCGAGACCGGCGTCCCGGACCGCCTCGGCGGCGGCCACCAGCGCGAACTGGACGTACCGGTCCGAGCGCGCGATCTGTTCGCCGTCCAGCCCGGCCGCCACCGGGTCGAAGTCGCACTCGGCGGCGATCCGGGACCGGAAGCCCGCAGGATCGAAGAGCGTGATGCCGCGGGTCGCGGTGCGGCCGGCGGTGAGCAGCTCCCAGAACGCCCGGACTCCGTGGCCTCCGGGGGCGACGATGCCGATGCCGGTCACCGCCACCCGTCGGCTCATGAGACGACCCCGGCGCGTTCCGGCGGCTGGCTCTCCGGGGTGTCCTCGGTGTCGACGTGCCCGAGCTCCGGCCGGGGGGCAAGCGGGCCGAGGTGGAAGACCATCCGGGCCTCGGTGCGCCCGACGTTGCGGAACCGGTGGCGCATCCCGATCGGGATCATCAGGCCCTGGTCGGCGCCGAGGGCGTGCGGGACGCCGTCGAGGTCCACCTCCAGCCTGCCCTCGACCACGTAGACGAACTCCTCGGAGTACGGGTGGTAGTGCTCGCCGATCCGCTCACCCGGCTGCACGATCGCCAGCCCCATGAAGCCGCTGGTGGCGCCCACCGCGGTCGGGGTGAGCATGGCGCGCAGGTCGCCGCCACGTCGTCGGTTGGGTTCGGCCTCGTCGACGTGCACGATGCGTGGGAACTGCGTGGTCATGAAGACTTCCTCCGAATAGCTGGACAGGGAAGGTCCCTGACGGTTGGTCACCTGCTCAGGAGTCCTTGGCACACCGGTCGGTGACGAGGGACATCCGGCACTCGCCGAGGAACCGGCCGAGTTCGGGAGCGACCCGCAGGTCGTGGCCGCCGAGGTCGACCAGTCGGCTGAACACACCCACGGCGCGGTCGCCGACGACGCCGAGCGCCAGGTCGGGGACCGACTCGGGCGGGGCGGTCAGGTCCACCACCCGGACCACGGTGTCCTCACGCTGGAAGACGGTGCTGGCCATCAGCGGCCCGGTCCGCTCCTCGACCGCGAGCCGGTCCTGACGGGCCAGCAGTGCGGCGACCGCCGCCCCGCAGCCGGTCCGGACCGGATAGCTCAGAGCGTGCCGGGTGATCCCGGGCGACGGCACCTCGGGCGCCGCCACATGGTGGACCGCGGGCAGCGCGGCCCGCATGAAGAAGGAGCGCGCGGACTCCGCGTCCGAGAGGTCGCGGGCCTGCTCGAGGTACGGGTTGATGGCCTCCTCGACCGCCCTGACCTCGGGCTGCTGCGCCACGTGGCGCAGCGCGGCCGCCAGATCCCCGGCCACCTCGACGGAGCGCACCACCCGGTTGCCGCGCATGAACAGCGAGGTCCTGAGCAGACGGGTGCGCTCGTCCACCTGGGCGGCGGGCGAGGTGTAACCCGCCAGGATCTCGGTCACCTTGCGCTCGCTGCCCGGCTTCACCGTGAACGTGAGGGCGTGCCGGACCACGCCGTCGGTGACCGGCACCGGCCCGTCGAAGGTCTCCGCACCCGCGGTCTCCCGCATGATGCTGAAACGCAGGGACCGGGTGTCCCGCACGCACCCGTGCAGGGGCCGGACCATCTCGCGGTGCGCCTCACTGTCCACCCACGCGAGGAAGGGCCGGGCGCTCTCCCACTCGCTGGTGATCAGCCACTGCGCCGGGTCCTCGATCGACTGGCACAGCTGGTCGCTGACATGGCCGGGCACCGAGGCCACCTGGTGGCGCAGCTGCTCGTACGCGTCCAGGAAGCGCTGCTGAGCGCCGTCCTGGATGTCGCATAGCAGCACCACCCGGAGCCGGGGGGTGGTGGTCGCCGCGGAACGGCGGGTCACGGGTTCGGTCAGGGTCGTCATGGCTCTCCTCAGAGGACGGACAGTCGGGTACCTGGGGGGCCGGTCACGGACTGTCACGCCGCCGCTGCGGCCCGAGCTCGATCGTGGTTCCCCCGCACCCGGGGCGCGAGGGCTGGAAGCCATCTGAGCGAAACCGCGGCACCCCGGCGTAGCTGACCGAGCGTCAACCCGGCCCGCCCCCGAGGCTGGAGCTGGACCTTCCGACCACGGCGTCGGCGCCGACCTGCCGCACGCCGCGTACAGACTGGAGCGATCGATGAACTCGAAGGCCGAGGACCGGGTGCCGGTCCTCATCGTGGGCGGTTCCCTGGTGGGACTGTCCGCCTCGCTGTTCCTGGGCCGGCTGGGTGTGGGACACCTGCTGGTCGAGAAACACGCGGGTACCTCGCACCACCCGCGCGGACGCGGCAACAACGTCCGGACGATGGAGCTGTTCCGGGTGGCGGCGGTAGAGCAGGAGATCCGCGAGGCCGCCTCGGTGCTGGCCGAGAACCACGGCATCCTGCAGGCCGACACGCTGGCCGGGCTGGACCAGGAGTGGCTGTTCAAGGAGATCGACCCCGGCGGCGGCCTGGCCAGGTTCAGCCCGTCCGGCTGGTGCCTGTGCAGCCAGAACGACCTGGAGCCGGTCCTGCTGCACCGGGCCCGAGAACTCACCGGGGAGCTGCGGTTCGGCACCGAGCTGGTCGGCTTCGAGCAGGACGCCGACGGGGTGACGGCCGTGCTGCGGGACCGGGAGAGTGGTGAGCGGCGCACCGTCCGCGCCGACTACCTGATCGCCGCCGACGGGCCGCGCAGCCCGGTCAGGGAACGGCTGGGCATCGGTCAGGACGGGCCGGGCGACCTGTTCCACAACGTCAGCATCACCTTCCGGGCCAAGCGGATCGCGGACGTGGTCGGTGACCGGCGGTTCATCGCCTGCTACCTGACCAACCCTCAGGGGCCGGGCGCACTGCTCCCGGTGGACAACCAGGAGCAGTGGGTCTTCCACGCCCCCTGGCAGCCGGACCGGGGCGAGACACTGGAGGACTTCACCGACGAGCGCTGCATCGCCCACATCAGGGCGGCCGTCGGCGTGCCCGACCTGGAGGTCGAGATCACCGGCAAGGCCCCCTGGCACGCGGCCGAACGGGTCGCCGAGCGCTACGGCGTGGGCCGGGTCTTCCTCGCGGGCGACTCCGCGCACGAGATGTCGCCGACCGGCGCCTTCGGCTCCAACACCGGCATCCAGGACGCCCACAACCTGGCCTGGAAGCTGGCCGCCGTCCTGGGTGGCTGGGCCGGGCCCGGGCTGCTGGACACGTACGGCGAGGAGCGCAGGCCGGTGGCGCGCGCGACCAGCGCGCGCGCCTCCGCGCGCTCCGCAGAGCACAAGCACCCGGGGTACGAGGCGACGCCCGGCACCGGCCGGCAGGCCAACGTGCTGGCCGTCGCGCTCGGCTACCGCTACCCGGTCGGTGCGGTGGTCGGCACCGACCCTGCCGCCCCCGCCGTACCGGAGCGGTTCGAGGCGGCGGGCGAGCCGGGCAGCCGGGCACCGCACGTCTGGGTCCGCCACGCGGGTGTCCGGCTCTCCACCCTGGACCTGTTCGAGACCTCGCCGACGCTGCTCACCGGGCCGGAGGGCGGCGCCTGGTTCGCGGCGGCCCAGCGGGCCGCCGAGCGGCTGGGCGTCCCGCTGGAGGCGTACCGGATCGGCACCGACCCGGCGTTCGAGCTGGCGCCCGAGCCCGGCACCGACTGGGCCTCGGCGTACGGCACCAGCGCCGAGGGCGCGGTGCTGGTCCGGCCGGACGGGTTCGTGGCCTGGCGGGCCGAGGGGTCGGCGCCCGACCCGGACGCGGTGCTCGGTGACGTCCTCGAATCGGTGCTCCGGCTGCGCTCCTGACCCCGCGGTGGCGCCCGGCTCCGGGTGTCAGGCCCTGCTGCGCCCGCCCCAGAGGTGGCTCAGCAGAGCCAGCACGACGAAGCCGAGCGCCACGCCCAGGCCGCGTTGGAAGGCTCCGGACCAGTCCCCGGGCCGGGCCGCCACCCCGGCGAAGAAGACCGAGCCGACCGCCGCGATGCCGACCGCCGATCCGATCCGCTGGGCGGTCTGCAGGACGCCCGCCGCGCTCCCGGCCCGGACCACCGGCACCTCGCCCAGCGTCAGCGTCTGGTTCGGCGCGACCACCAGGCCGCTGCCGATCCCCGCCACCAGCAGCGGCGCGGCGGTGGCCCAGCCGACGTGGCGTCCGGCCCACAGGTGGACGGCGAGCGCGGCACCAGCAAGCCCGGCCACCACCAGGAGCAGACCCGCCGTCACCAGCCGCCGCCCGTACCGCTGCACCCACCGGCCGCCGACCAGGGCCGAGCCGGCCGAGCCCAGCGCGAAGGGTGTGATCGACAGCCCGGCCAGCAGCGCGCTGTACCGCTGCCCGCCCTGGAGGTAGAGGCTGAAGATGAAGAAGATCGCGGTGAACCCGGCGAAGTACAGCAGCGCGAGCAGCACGCCCAGCGCATACGGGCGGGACTCGAACAGGCTCATCCGGACCAGCGGCTCGCCGCTGCGGCCGTAGTGGCGCTCCCAGAGCGCGAAGGCGGCCAGCAGGAGCAGCGCGGCCGCGAGCAGCAGCCACTTGGTGCGGCCGTGCCACCGCTGCTGCATGAACGGGAGCAGCAGGCAGAGCGTCCCGGAGCCCAGCAGCAGCACGCCGACCGGGTCGAACCGCGGCCGGCCCGGCGCCCGCGCGGTGGGGCCCGGCAGCAGCCGGTACGCCATCACCAGCGCCACCGCGCCGACCGGCAGGTTCACGTAGAAGACCCAGCGCCAGCCGTTCCGCTCGCCGAACACCTCGATCAGCAGCCCGCCCAGCAGCGGCCCCACGGCGGTGGAGAATCCGATCGTGGACCCCAGCCGACCGAACGCCCGGCCCCGTTCGCCGCCTCGGAAGAGCTGCTGGATGAAGCCGGACACCTGCGGCACCAGTAGGCCGCCCGCCAGCCCCTGCACCAGCCGGGCGACCACCAGCCAGCTCTCGCTCCGGGCGGCGCCGGCCGCCGCGCTGGCCACCGTGAAGAGGGCGAGGCCGGTCATGAAGACTGCGCGCCTGCTGTACGCGTCCCCGAGCCGCCCACCCGGGACGAGCACCAGCCCGAACGCCAGCGCGTAGCCGGACAGCGCCCACTGCATCCCGCTCTCGGACATGTGCAGGCCGGTGCGGATGGAGGGCAGCGCGACGTTGACGATGCTGATGTCGAGCAGGGTCATGAACCCCGCGACCAGACAGACCGTCAGCGCCCGCCAGCGGTTCGCCCGCCCGGGCTCGTCCTCCGCCGGCGAAGGGTCGCCCCGGGAGCCGGGCACGGCAGGGGTTGGTGTGCTCACACTCGAGCCTTTCGGCCGGGCCCCCGACGGGAGAGCGGGCACCCAGTATCGCCACTCCCGGCCCGCCGGTCGGCGCGACCGGGCGCGGCACGGCGCAGCTACCGCCCGGACGGCGGAGCGCTTCGGCCGTGGTCAGCCGCCGAGGTTCCAGAGGGTGCCGTGTCCGGCGCCGAGGGTGGCGGCCAGCACGATCAGGTCGGCGGCGCCGAGGGTCAGGCCGAGCAGCGCGCGGCCCCTGCGGCGGGTGCCACGGGCCAGCGCCAGACCGCCCAGGGCCAGGGCGCACGGGCCGAACACCAGGTTGAAGAAGAGCAGGCCGATCAGGCCCAGGACGAACGAGGCGACGGCCATGCCGTCCGCGTCGCTCCGGGTACGGGGGATGGTGCTGTTCATGGTGGTGACTCCTCTCGGGGGTCGGACCGCCCGGCAAATGGTGGCGGTCTCAGTGCCGCCGGGCGCGGGCGAGCTGCTCGCGGACGGCGAAGACGGCCAGCCAGGCGACGATGCCGCAGCTGGCGGCCAAGAAGACCGGACCGGAGGAGTGGACGGCCGCGCCGCCCAGCACTGCCAGCGCGACGAGTACGGCGAGGAGGGACATCTGCGGGCCTCTCGGTCGGATCGGACAGGACCATTGGGCGAACACTTGGGATGACAACTGTTCGCCGATTTCTCCACTCTACGCTGGCCAATGTCAGCAAACAGTTGTTTACTGAATGATGTGAGTCACACCGCAGGCCCCAGACAGGCCCAGAAGCAGCAGACCCGGCGCACCCTCCTCGACGCCGGACTGCACCTCCTCGAGGCGCAGAACCTCAGCAGCCTCGGAGTCCGGGAGGTCACCCGCGAGGCCGGGATGTCCCCGGCGGGGTTCTACCGGCACTTCCGCGACACCGCCGACCTGGGCGTGACGCTGGTCGAGGAGTCCCTCGCCAGCCTGCACGAGATGGTGCTCGCCGTGCTGGCCGGGCCCGACGACGCCGAGGAGCTGATCGACCGGGCCATGGACGTGGTCGCCCGCCACGTCCGAGAGCACCGCGCACACGTCCGGTTCCTCGCCCGCGAGCGGCACGGCGGCGTACGGCCGGTGCGCGAGGCGATCGCCCGGGAGCTGGCCCGCTTCGCCGACGAGGTCGCCGGAGCGCTGGCGACCCAGCCGGCCTCGGCGGGGTGGAGTCCGGAGGACCTGCTGATGCTCGCCGAGCTGTACGTCGAGCACCTGGTGTCGACCGCGACGGCCTTCCTGGAGGTCCCCGACGACCGACCCGACCTGGAGCTGCGGATCAGCCTGGTGGCGCGCCGTCAGCTGCGCCTGATCAGCGTCGGCCGTCGCCACTGGCGCGACTCCTGAGGCTCCGCCGGACGGGGCGGAAACGCCCGACCTCTTGGCCTTGGGGGACCGGCCGGGGTAGACATGGCGTATGGCCCGCAACACCGGTCGACCCCGGGCCCCGTCGGAACCAGAGTCCCCCGGTCGGCGCCCGCACGGCGGACGCCAGCGAACCGGTCCGGCGGCGCGGCGCGGGCAGAACCAGCGCGGCGGCCTGCGGGCGGCCCTCAGGTCCCGCAGCGTCGCGGGCCAGGTCTTCGTCCTCCAGGTCCTGATCGTGCTGCTGCTCGTGGTGGCCGCCGGGACCCAGATGGTGCTCCAGGCCCGCCAGGACACCGCGACCGAGGCCCGTAACCGCTCGCTGGCGGTGGCGGAGACCTTCGCCGCCTCGCCCGGCATGGTCGAGGCGCTGCGCTCACCCGACCCGACCGCGGTGCTCCAGCCCCGCGCCGAGGCCGCCCGGATCAAGTCGGGCGTCGACTTCGTCGTGGTGCTCAACACCGACGCGATCCGCTACACCCACCCCATGCCGGACCGGATCGGCAAGAAGTTCGTCGGCACCACCGCCCCGGCGCTCGCCGGTGATTCGATCACCGAGGAGGTCAACGGCACGATCGGTCACCTGGTGCAGGCCGTGGTGCCGATCACCGACAGCGGCGGCCGGGTGGTCGGCATGGTCTCGGCCGGCATCAGGACCAGCCGGGTCAGCGACAGCGCGGCGAAGCACCTGCCGATCCTGCTCGGCAGTGCGGCGGCGGCCCTGGCGCTGGCGCTGGCCGGCGCCGCGCTGGTCAGCCGCCGGCTGCGCCGGCAGACGCACGGCCTCGACCCGGGCGAGATGACCCGGATGTACGAGCACCACGACGCGGTGCTGCACGCGGTCCGCGAGGGCGTGCTGATCATCGGCGGGGACGGCCGGCTGCTGCTCACCAACGACGAGGCCAGCCGCCTGCTCGCGCTTCCGCCCGACGCCGAGGGACGGCACGTCGGCGAGCTCGGCCTGGACCGCCCGGTGGCCGCGCTGCTGCTCTCCGGACAGCCCGCCAGCGACGAGGTGGTGGCCGCCGGGTCCCAGCTGCTGGCCGTCAACGTCCGCCCCACCGACCGCGACGGCGGCCCGCCAGGCCTGGTGGTGACCCTGCGCGACTCGACCGAACTGCGGGCACTCTCCGGCAAGGCCGACCTGGCTCGGCGCCGGCTCAAGCTGCTCTACGACGCGGGCCTGGCCGTCGGCACCACGCTGGACGTCTCCCGCACCGCCCAGCAGCTGGCGGAGGCGGCCGTCCCCGGCTTCGCCGACTACGTCACCGTCGACCTCGCCGAGGCCGTCCTGCACGGTGACGAACCCGAGCCCGGAGCCCCGATGCGCCGGGCCGGGCTGAGCGGCAGCAATGCCGGCGGTCCGTTCTACCCGGTCGGCACCAGTGTCCCGGTGGTGCCGGGCACGCCACGGGCCCGCAGCCTGGCGAACGGACAGGCCGAGGTCGAGCACGACCTGAACGTCACCCTCGACGCCTGGCAGGAGTACGACGCCGAACGCGTCCGCCAGGTGCGGGAGCAGGGCGTGCACGGGCTGCTCGCGGTGCCGCTGCGAGCGCGGGGCGTGATCCTCGGCATCGCCGCCTTCTGGCGCAGCGGGGAGCGGAACTCCTTCGACGAGGAGGACCGCTCGCTCGCCGAGGAGCTGGTCGCCCGGGCGGCGGTCTCCATCGACAACGCCCGCCGCTACACCCGCGAGCACACCATGGCCGTCACCCTGCAGCGCAGCCTGCTGCCGGGCAGCCTGCCCGGGCAGAACGCCCTCGACGTGGCCTACCGCTACCTCCCCGCGCACGCAGGCGTCGGTGGCGACTGGTTCGACGTCATCCCGCTGCCCGGCGCCCGGGTGGCCCTGGTGGTCGGCGACGTGGTCGGGCACGGTCTGCACGCCGCCGCCACCATGGGCCGGCTGCGCACCGCCGTGCACAACTTCTCCTCCCTCGACCTACCGCCCGACGAACTGCTCGGCCACCTGGACGAGTTGGTCAACCGGATCGACCAGGAGCAGGCCACCGCCGACGGCAAGGCGCCGATCACCGGGGCGACCTGCCTGTACGCGATCTACGACCCGGTCTCCCGGCGCTGCTCAATGGCCCGGGCCGGCCACCTGCCGCCCGCCGTCGTCCAGCCGGACGGGACGGTGGAGATCGTCGACCTCGCGGCCGGGCCGCCGCTCGGCCTGGTCACCCTGCCGTTCGAGACGGCCGAGCTGGAACTGCCGGAGGGCAGCAGCCTGGTGCTCTACACCGACGGCCTGATCGAGCACCGCGACCGGGACATCGACCTCGGTCTGGACCGGCTGCGCACCTCGCTCAGCCGCGCCGACCGCAGCCCGGAGCAGGTCTGCGACGACGTGCTGGACGCGCTGCTGCCGGCCAACCCGACCGACGACATCGCACTGCTGGTGGCCAGGACCCGTGCCCTGCCGGCCGAGCGGGTCGCGGTCTGGGACGTACCGCCCGACCCGGCCGCCGTCCGGGACATCCGGGGCAAGGTGACCGCGAAGCTCGGCGACTGGGGGCTGGAGGACCTGGAGTTCACCACCGAGCTGATACTCAGTGAGCTGATCACCAACGCGATCCGCTACGGCCTCCCGCCGATCCAGGTCCGGCTGATCCACGACCGCACGCTCATCTGCGAGGTCTCCGACCGGAGCAGCACCTCGCCCCACCTGCGCTACGCGGCCAGCACCGACGAGGGCGGACGCGGGCTCTTCCTGGTCGCCCAGTTCGCCGAGCGCTGGGGCACCAGGTACACCGGCGGCGGCAAGGTCATCTGGGCCGAGCAGCGGCTGCCCTGAGCCGTCGGCCGCGCCCGGCGTCACTGGGCCACAGCGCCCGCTACTGGGACCATGAGGCCCGCTGCGGCCGCGACGGCTCGATGGTGATGGCCCACCAGCGCTTCAACTGCACCGTCGAGGGCGTCACGCTCTCCGCCAAGCAGGCCGACTTCGGCAACCAGCGCGCCCGGGACCTCGGCATCGACCACGCCGTCCGCTCCCGCGTCGCCAACATGCTCAACATGCCGTTCGAGACCGGCCAGGCCGCCGCCTCCTGGAACAACGAGTCCAGCATGTACGTGGACCCCGAGGACCTCTTCGCCGAGCACTCCCGGGTCCTGCGCCTCGGCGGCCGCTACGTGACAATCACCGGCTGCTGGAACCCGGTCTACGGCCAGCCGTCCCAGTGGGTCTCGCAGATCAACGCCCACTTCGAGTGCAACATCCACTCCCGACGCGAGTACCTCCTCGCCATGGCCGACAACCGCCTGGTCCCGCAGACCGTCATCGACCTGGCTCCCGACACCCTGCCCTACCGGGAGCTCCGCGCCACCACGTCCGTCGTCACCGGTATCGAGGAGGCATTCATCAACTCGTACAAGGACGGCTCCTTCCAGTACCTGCTCATCGCGGCCGACCGGGTCTGATCCCGCGTCACCGGGGAGCCGTGAACCGGTAGCCGTCGTCGATCAGCACCGGGAGGTAGGTCTGCAGGGCCGCGATGGTCTGCGAGCGGTCGCCGCCGCCGTCGTGGTTCAGCACGATCGATCCCGGCTGGACGGCCTTCAGCACGCGCTCGGTGATGAGGGAGGTCCCGGGGCGGGCCCAGTCCCGGGGGTCCACGGACCAGCCCATCGGGCGCATGCCCAGCTCGGAGCAGGTCTTCAGGGCGACGGGTGACCAGTCCCCGCCGGGAGCCCGGAACCAGGTGAGGGGTTTCCCGGCGGCGGTCTGGAGCACGTCGGAGGTGCGCTCCAACTCGTCCCGGACCTGGGCCGCCGACAGGTGGCGCAGGTCCGGGTGGGTCCAGGTGTGGTTGGCGAGGTGGTGGCCCTCCCGGGCGATCTCCCGGACCAGGTCCGGGTGCTCGGCGGCGTTCTCGCCGATTAGGAAGAAGGTGGCCCGGATCCCGTACTTCCGCAGCAGGCCCAGCACCACGGGCGTGTGGGTGGGATCGGGGCCGTCGTCGAGGGTCAGGGCCACCAGCTTGTCGGTGGCCGGGAGTTCGTAGACGGGATTGCCGACCGCCCTCGGCACGGGCTTGGCGGGGCTGGGCTCGGGAGCCGTCACCGGAGCCGCGGCGGTCACCGCGGCCGGGGTCCCGTCCGGCGAAGGCGCGGCGGTGGGTGGAAGGGCGGCGGGGGACGCGGGACCCGTGTCCCCGGAGCCGCCCGGTGGCGCGCCGCAGGCCCCGGCGGCCAGGAGGGTCATTCCAGCTACGGACAGTAGCTTCCTACGGCTCATGATCTGACGGTGCGACAGCATGTTCCATCTGTCGCACGGAAGTTCCGGCCCTGCACGGCCGAGCGCTCAACCGGGGTGTGCCACCCCTCCCAACGGCTGAGCCCACCCCCCGAACGGACTTGCGTCCTCACCCGGATGAGCCCACCAGTGGCGTTCCGCGACCGGCCAACTGACGGTGAGTGAGGCGCACCGATGACTTCACCAGCCGATGAGGTGTCGGCAGTCCTTCGGCGGCGCCGGAAGGAAGCAGTCCCCATGCGTTCCGAACTCGCTTTGCTCGCCGGAGCGGCCACCGCCGCCGTCCTCGTCCTCGGCGCTCCCACTGCCCAGGCCGAGACCGTCCCCGGTGCCCCCAGCGGCCAGACCACCCAGCAGCAGCCCCGCACCGTGGACGACCAGCAGCTGTGGCAGGACGCCCCGGCCGCCCCGGCCGCGCCCGAGGAGAAGAAGGTGGCTCCGGCCGCCCCGGTGGCCCCGGCCGCCCCCGAGGAGAAGAAGGCGCCGGATCAGCCGCCCGCCGAGAAGAAGGCGGACCACGAGCCGGCCAAGGAGCAGGCCGTGAAGGACGAGGCGGCGAAGGACGAGGCCGTGAAGGACAAGGCGGACGCCGCGCCCGAGTCCTCCTGGCAGCACGGCCAGAAGCCGCACGGCGGCGTCCACACCGGTGGCGGCGGCCTCGCCGTCTCCGGCGGGGGCCTGGCCTCGGGCGCCGCGCTGCTGGCCGGCGGCCTGGCCGTCGGGGCGTACACCCTGCGGCGTCGCAACACCGGGGGCGGCGTGGCCTGACCGGCCGCAGCCCCGCATCGTGGTCGTCGCCTCCGGGCGGCGGCCACGACGCGACGTCCGGGCGCAGCGGCCCCCGCCGCCCGGACGCGTTCCGCCCCCTTCCGCCCCGAGAGAGGAGCCGGCCCGATGGGCCGTCAGACCGTGCCGAACGGTGCACCCGCGACCGTCCCTCCCCCGGCCGCCCACCCGGGCAGTCTCAGGCCCTTCTGGTGGGCGATGGCAGCGGCCGCCCTGGGCCTCATGGTGATGTACCAGTCCGTGGACACCAGTCCGGTGACCTCCCCGCAGGTGGCCGCCGCCGCCCCGGCCGTTTCCGCTCCCACGGCCCGGACGTCCTCCCGCGCCGCGCCCGTCGCGCCCGCGCTGCCCCGGTCCCGTCCGGTCAAGCTCGGCATCCCCCAGCTCTTCGTCGAGGCTCCCTTCGTCGAGCTGGGACTCAACCCGGCCGGCGCCCTGGAGGCCCCGGCCAAGGAGGACCGCAACCTCGTCGGCTGGTACCGGGACGGCGCCTCCCCCGGCGAGCGCGGCAGCGCGGTCGTCGCAGGCCACGTGGACACCACCACCGGCCCCGCGGTCTTCCTGATGCTCCACCTGCTGACGCCAGGGAACACGGTCGACATCACCCGCGAGGACGGCATCGTCGCCACCTTCTCGGTCGACTCGGTCCAGACCTTCCCCAAGGACCGTTTCCCGGACCACGAGGTGTACGCGGACACCGACACGGCCCAGCTGAGGCTGATCACCTGCGGCGGCGCGTACGACCGGCAGCGCAAGGACTACACGGACAACGTCGTGGTCTTCGCCCACCTCAAGTCCTCCCGGCAGACCTGACCCGACGGCTCCGCGCGGCCGGTGGCGGGTCCGGTCACCCGGAGGGGCTATCCGGGCCGACGGCCGTTGTCCGCGAAAGTGGCCGGTCGAAGCGGCAGGGCGGCACCCGGCCGTCCCACGACGCGATGCGCGAAGGCAGGACGGGCCGTAGCGTCGGCGGCATGAGTGTCGACGAAGCGATGGTTCAGAGCGTCGGGGTGCGCTCCGCGCAAGAGGTCTTCAGCGCCATTGCCGAGGCGGGGAAACGGCCTCGGCCGAGGAGCGCCTATCAGCGCGGCCTGATGGTCGCCTACTGGTGGGCGGCAGGAGCGCCGGTGCCCGCCCCCATCACCCGGGTGGCGGCGGTCGGAGCCCACGGCCCCTGCCGGGCCCAGCTGCTGGCCGAGTGCCAGGCCGCGGCCGCCCAGCTGCGCCGCGCACCGACGGCCGCGGACCACTCCGACTTCGCCCTCGGAGCCTTCGCGGCCCTGGCCTGGCTCAGCGGCCGGCACGACGAACGGCCGTAGCACCCCCGCTGTACCGGCCGGGCCGCTGCGTACGACGCCGGCTCAGATCCAGCCGCGTCGGCCGCCCACCGAGTGCAACCACTGGTGCAGGTAGTCCGCCCAGTCCGTGGCCGCCGCCTCGGAGTGCGCCACGGTGAACGAGCGGAAGGTGTCGGAGCCTTCGGTGAACAGGCCGCCGCGCTTGTCCATCTCCAGCACCACGTCCACGGCGTGCTCGTCCGCGACGAACGACAGCTCGACCTGGCTCAGCCCGGGGTACTGCGGCGCCGCGAAGAACTCGATCTCCTGGTAGAACGGCAGCCGCTGGCGGGTGTTGCGGATCTGACCGCGCTCCAGGTCCGCGGCCTTGAAGCGGAACCCGAGCCGTCCGAAGGCGTCCAGGATGGACTGCTGGACGGGGAGCGGGTGGACCGCGATCGGGTCGAGGTCACCCGCGTCCACCGCCCGGTCGATCGCGAGCTCGGTGTGCACCCCGAGCACCATGCCGCGCAGCGGCTGGCCGCCCACCGTCGTCACCGGGGTCTCGAACGGCACCTGGAAGGCGAACGGCACCGCGTGCAGCGCGCCCTCCCGTAGCTCGAACTCACCACCGAGACGGTGCTGCTGGAAGCGGATGTCCTGGTGGTGCTCGCTCTCGTCGCCCTCCACCTCGACCCGGGCCTGGAGACTGAGCGTCAGCCCCTCGATCGTCTGGTCGACCTTGCCGCCCTGGATCCTGACCTCGCCCCGCAGCGTGCCGCCGGGCAGCACGTTCGGGTCCGCGAGGACGGTCTCGACCGAGGCGCCTCCGGCACCCAGCCCGGCCAGCAAGCGCTTGAATCCCATCGCAGTTTCCTCTCGTCGGCGCAGCACCGCTGATCAGCGTAGCGACAGCGTACGGGCCGGTGACGGGGTGGAGGCCGTCCGCTTCCCGGGCCAACGGGATGCTAGAATGAGGGTGTTGGCCTTCGGCGTTCCCAATTCGGGCGCCCGGAGGCTTTTTTCATGCCCACTCTCACCTCTGCGCCCGTGGTGCGGGCCGTCACCGGCTACCGCGACCTGCTCAGCATCACCGAATTCACAGGTCTGTACACCGGTTTCGCCCTGACGACCGCCGCGAACACCCTGTCGGGCTTCGCCCTCGGCACGCTGGTCAGCCGGCAGACCAGCTCCCCGTTCCTGACGGCCGTCAGCATGTACGGGGCCACCTTCGCCGCGGTACTCGGGGCGCTGACGCTGATGTCGGTCGCGGACGGGCGTCGTCCTCGCCGCACCCTCGTCGTGCTCCAGTGCCTCGCGCTGCTGGGGGTCGCCGCCCAGGCGGTACCCGGGTTGCCGCTGGCCGCCCGGTTCGGTCTGCTGCTGGTGCTGGGGCTCTTCCAGTCCTTGGGGACGGGAACCCGGATGGGGTTGCTCACCGAGGTGGTCCCGGCCTCCGCCTACGCGATGGCCCGGTCGCTGATGAACATCACTTCGGGTGGTACGGCCGTGCTCGGCTTCGCCCTCGGGGCCGTCCTGCTGCGGTACCTGGGCCCCCAGCAGGTCTTCGTGCTGGCAGCGGTCCTGACTGCGGCCGGGCTGGCCGTGGTGGCGGCGACCGTCCGGGAGCACTCGATCCGGCTGACCCGCCGTCCGGGGCTGCGGCAGACCTGGACCACCAACGCCGCGCTCTGCGCCGACCCCGGGCAGCGGGCGCTGCTGGTGAACCTGTGGGTTCCCAACGGCCTGATCGTCGGCTGCGAGGCGCTGTTCCTCTCCTACGCGCCGGACCACGCCGGTGCGCTGCTGGCCGCCGGATCGGCCGGAATGCTGGTCGGCGACCTGACCGTCGGGCGGCTGCTCGACGCCGACCGCCGGCGGCGCTGGGCCTTCGCGCTGCGGCTGCTGCTCGCGGCGCCGTACCTGCTGTTCGTGCTGCACCCGCCGACGGGGGTGGTGACGGTCGCGGTGTTCCTCGCGAGTGTCGGCTTCGCAGCCACGCTTCCCTTGCAGGAGCAGCTGCTCGAACGCACTCCGGGGCCGGTCCGCGGGCAGGTGCAGGGCGTCGAGTCGGCCGGGCGGATGACCTGGCAGGGTCTGGGCGCCGCGATCGCCGGGGGCACCGCCCAGTACCTCACCCCGGGGGCCTCGGTCACCGCCGTCGCGGTGGTCTCCCTCGCCGTCACGCTCCTCACCCGGCCGGCCGTGGCTCGGGCCCGCACCACCGGCGTCCGCTGAGCGCGCGGGCGCCCGCCCGCCGGGGAGTTGTCGGCGGGCGGGCTCCGGGGAGTCACAGGACCGGGATGTCCACCTTCAGGACGAAGGCGTGCGGCGCGGGATCGGCCGGGGCCTCGTAGGTCAGGGTGGCCGTGACCGTGCTGCCGTGCCGGGCGGTGGGACTGACCCGGACGGCAAAGCCGCGGTTGAGCCAGGACCAGGTGTTGCCGACCGTGTCGGGGCAGGTCGCGGTGGTGCGGTCAGCGGAGTAGTCGCACGGAATGCCCTCCGGCGCGGAGCTCAGGAACGAGGAGCCGGGCGGCAGTTGCGCAATCAGCCGACCGCGCCACGGGTAGTCGGTGGACGGGCCTAGGTTACGCTCCTCGACCTCGAAGTCGGCCGGGTTCCCGGGTGCGGCAGGCAGCGGCGGCCGGGCCAGGGAGAGGTGGGCACCGGTGACCGGCACGGAGATCTCCGAGGTCCAGGTGGCGAGGTTGTCCGCCGGTTTCTGCTCGCCGTCCCAGCTGACCTCGGCGGTGCCGCCGGGGTAGCTCTTCGGGCCGGCCAGGCCGCTGATGGTCCGTGAGCGCAGCTTGAGGTAGCTGCACTGGTGCGGCTGGAGCCCTTCGGCGACCGGGACGCGGATCCAGTTCCAGCCACCGTCGGTGGCCTCGCCGTACTCGGGCGAGAGCTCCATGCCTTCGGCCGGCGGCCCGTTGACCACCAGGGTGGCCGGGGCCTGCGGGGTCTCGGTGCCGTGGTTGCAGACCACCACCGTGAACGGCACGGTGGCCCCGGGCGGGGCGGCCGGGTCGGGCGCGGCAACCGTCACCGCCAGGTCGCCGGAGTACGGCGGGGCGGCCTGCGGGGACGGGCCGGCCTGGGCGGTGACGGGGACGAGAGCGACCGCGAGGGCAGCGGCCAGGGCGGCGGGGATCCGCATGGGTCTCCATCGGGACGGTCGCGGGCTGCACGGTTCGGCACCCACGTTCGTCCATGAAGCTAGCCCCGCTGATCCGGCGCTCCCTGCCGACGGCGCCGTTCGGCCCCGCCACCTTCGGCCGCCCGGGTGACGCTCCGTCAGGCACGAGGCTTCCGTGACACGGGCGCCGTCACGCCGGGGCCCACGCGCCGAGCTTCTCCGGGTTGCGGACCGCCCAGATGCGGGTGATCCGGTCCCCGGTGAGCTCGAACGCCGCCACCGTCACGGTGCTGCCGGTGTGCTGGGCGACCAGGCCGGGCAGGCCGTTGACCGTCCGCTCCAGGAGTGTCAGACCGGGGGCCTTGTCGGCGATGAAGATCAGGTACTGGGCGATGCGCTCGCTGCCCTCGACCGGGCGGAGGACGGCGCCGACCAGTCCGCCGCCGTCGGCGGTCATCGTGGCGTCGGGGTCGAGGAGGTCGACCAGGGCCTTGATGTCCCTGGCCTCCCACGCCTCCTTGAAGTTCCGCACCAGACCGGCCTGTCCGGCCGCCGGACCCACCGGTGCCTTCGCGGCACCGACCCGGCGCCGGGCCGAGGACGCCAGCTGGCGGCAGGCGGCGGGCGTCCGGCCGACGATCCCGGCGACCTCGCCGAAGGGGTACCGGAAGACGTCGTGCAGGACGAAGGCCACGCGTTCGGCCGGCGTCATCGACTCCAGGACGACGAGGAAGGCCATGTTCACCGACTCGTCCAGGGTGACCTGGTCGGCGGGGTCGGCCGACTCGGGGCCGCCGCCGACCCGCCCGCCGAGCCACTCCGTACGGTCGGGCAGTGGTTCGGGGAGCCACTGGCCGACGTAGCGCTCGCGCCGGGCCCGCGCCGAGCCGAGCAGGTCCAGGCAGATCCGGCTCGCCACCGTCGTCAGCCAGGCGCCGGGTGACGCGATGGCTTCCTGCTGCTGCGGCGTCATCGCGTACCAGCGGGCGTAGGTCTCCTGCACGGCGTCCTCGGCCTCGACCAGCGATCCGAGCAACCGGTAGGCGAGATTGATCAGATGGCGCCGCTCGCCGGTGATCACGCTCAGGTCCGGCTCGGTCGGCTTGCTCACGGCCACGACTGCTCCTCGGCTCTTCGCCTCACATTTCGCGGGCCCACGTCGTCGGGATACCGAGACACTACTGACCCACCGCCGCGAGGCAGAACAGAGGACCGCATCATGGCCACCACCCGGGCGACGGCAGCACCGGCCAGGCTCAGCTTCCTTCAGGTCGCGATAGCGCTGCAGACCCTGACCATCCTCGTCCAGGCCACCACGGCCGGGCTCCTACTGACCACGCACCAGGGCGAGGTGCTGCACAGCGCCGGAGCCCGGGTGATGTACGCCGCGTCGATGCTGTACGTCCTCGCGGCGATCCTGGCCTGGCGGCCGGGCGGCGGCTCGCCCCGCCCGATCCTGTACTCGTCCGGCTTCCTCGTCCTCGCCTCGGTTCAGGTGGTGCTGGGCGTGGCGCACATACCGTCGCTGCACGTCCCGCTGGGCGTCCTGATGTTCGGACTGAGCGTGCTGGCGCTGGGTCAGGTGCGCTCCACCGCTCGGCAGCGCGGGAGCCGGGGCGGATCCGTCGAGTCGTCATGATCGAATAGGGTCCGTGCGTGCGGACGGTACGCACGAGGGCGAGCGAGCGCGGGGATGGTCACGTGATCGAGCTGTCGACGGCACCGATGCTGCAGACGGCACCGATGACCTGGGTGGCGGCTGGGGACAGCATCACCCAGGCCGTTCAGCACACCTACGGGGCACGGGGCTGGGTCGAACACGTCCACGAACGGATCCGTTGCCAGCTCGACCGGCTGACCGACACCGTCGTCAACTCCGGCGTCTCCGCGTGGTGTGCCGGCGACGTGCTCGGCGCTTACGATCATCTGATCGGCCGGTTCTCCCCGGACGTGCTGTCGATCTCGCTGGGCACCAACGACGCCCGGGCCGGCCTGGCGGGCCTCGACACGTTCCACACCGATCTGCGGGCAATCATCGCCCGGACCGACGGCGCGCAGATCGTGCTCCACACGCCCGTGCTGACCAGCGTGAGCGGCCGCGTGGCCCGCCCCGAACTGCCCGCCTACTGCCAGGCCGTCCGGGACATCGCCCACGACACGGGCGCGCTGCTGGTGGACCACGAAGCCCATTGGCTGGCCCGGTTCACCGACGGCGCGGACCCGATCCCCTGGCTCGACGACCCCGCCCACCCCAACGCCGTCGGCCACCTGCAGATGGCGAACCACACCCTGCGCACGCTGGGACTTGGCGAGTTGACCGACGTGTAGTCGGCCCGACGAGTCCCCCCTGACCGAGGCAGGGGGGCCTCGTCGTGTCCGCCGGTCCAGACCTTCGGGCGGCCGGCGAGACCACCGCGCCGGCTCTGACTGCCCGTCATCGTCACGGAGGTTGTGGTTACCGAGGGGTAGTCAGCGGCAGCCCGAGGGCTGAGAGTGGGTCACTGAACGCGTACATTCACGCATTTGCTCTGCCTCGCAACCCACCCTCAAGGGAGAGAACGTGAGAAACGCCAGGTCAGGCACGCTCAGAAGAGCCCTCACCCGGGCCCTGTGCGTGGCGGCCCTGCTGTCGGGGCTGCCCGCCGGATTGGGCGCAGCGTCCGCCGCCCCGGCAGCGGCGACCCTGCAGACCGGCGCGCAGCTCGCCGCGTCCTGGACCGGTCCGCTCAGCACCCGGGGCCGCTGGATCGTCGACGCCGACGGCAACCGGTTCAAGCTCAAGTCCGGCAACTGGGAAGGTGCCCAGGGCACCTGGCTCGGCAGTGGGGACATCGGCGACCCCGCGAACCACATGCACGGCGAGCCCGCCCACAACATGCCGCTCGGGCTTGACCGGGTCCCGATGGCAAAGATCCTGGCCGACTTCCACGGGCTCGGCATCAACAGCATCCGGCTCCCGTTCTCCAACGCCCTGCTCCACGACCCCACCCCGGTCCCGGACACCGCCGTCGCGGCCAACCCGCAGCTGCGTGGAGCCACCGGGCTCCAGGTGTTCGACGCGGTGGTGGCCGCGCTCACCGCGGACGGCTTCGCGGTGATCCTCAACAACCACACCACCACCGCCCGTTGGTGCTGCGGGCTGGACGGCAACGAACGCTGGAACAGCGGGCAGTCCACCGAGCAGTGGATCGCCGACTGGGTGTTCGTGGCCGAGCGCTACCGGCAGAACAAGCGGGTGGTCGGCGCCGACCTGCGCAACGAGATCCGCCGGGACGTCATGGACGACCCCAACTGGGGCAGGGGTGACTCCCATGACACCAACGCGGCCTTCGAGGCCGCCGGGAACCGCATCTTGCAGGCCGCTCCGGACCTCCTCATCGTCATGGAGGGGATCAACTGGTACGGCATCCCGCTCAACGGGCTCCCGCACGGCCGCCCGATGCTCACTCCCGTCCGGACCCTCTCCAACACCCTGATCGCGTCAGGGAAGTTGGTGTACGCGGCGCACTTCTACGCCTACACGGGCCCGGCCAACAGCGGCGCGGGCAGCGGACTCGGCTCCACCGACGACCCGCGCTACCAGGACTTCACCCCGGCCGAACTCGCCCAGGTGGTCGATCAGGAGGCCCTGTTCGTCACCCAGTCCGGGCAGCACTTCACCGCCCCCGTCTGGATCAGCGAGTTCGGCGCCGGCGGCCGCGGTTCGAACGACGCCAAGGAGCAGGCCTGGCTCCGCAACTTCACCGACATCCTGGTGGCCAACGACACCGACTTCGCCGTCTGGCCCCTCGTCGGCTGGACCAAGGACGGTGCACCGCTGGACAGTTGGGCCCTGCTCTCGTACGCCCCCGACGGCACCCGGCTCAGCATCGAGGACGCCGGCGACTGGCGGATCACGGACTGGCGCAGACTGATCACCGCTCCCGGCCGCACCGGCCCGGTGGCCCAGGTCGAGCACTGGAGCATGCTCAACCTCGACCACACCGACTACGTCGTCTCGGCCCGGATGCTCGCCCTGCCCGACTGGGACGGCGGCGCGCGCAAGGCGGCCTGCCCCGACGGCCAACGCCTCACCGGCCTCGGCCGCAGCGACGGCCGGGGCCTGTGCACCGACTCCGCCCAACCCGCGCCCACCGACACCCCCTACCTTCGGGTCACCGACGAGCGCTACGTGACGGGCGGCGACTGGGCTCCCGGGTACAACAAGCTCCAGTGTCCGGACGACCAACTCGCGGTCGGCTACAGCGTTCGCGGCGCCGCGATGGCGTCCCTGCTCTGCGCTCGGGCGAACGCCCCGCTCCCCGCCTCCGGCCGCAACGTCTGGTTCGACCACGGCGACAACCGTCCGGCCAACGGCGGCTCGACCGGCAGCGACTGGGCCCCCGGCTACTACAAGGGCCAGTGCACCGACCGCGAGTACGTCGCCGGCGTCGCCTTCACCTGGAAGTGGACCCACGGCGGGGTGCCCGACGCCCTGCTCTGCCGCCCACTGAGCTGACCCGCTGTCACCGGAGCCGCAGATCGGACGACCTGCGGCTCCGGTGGACGTACCGTGCCGCTCAGCGCGGCGCGGCCGCGAGGGCCTCGATGTCGGGAACCAGGGCGGCCGGGGTGGGGAGGGCGTCGTTCTCCGCCCGGAGGCGGACGGCGGCCTCGCGGAGCTCCTGGTCGTCGACGAGGCGCGTGAGCAGCGCGGTGTCGACGTCGTCGGAGCGGGAGCGCAGGGCGGCACCGGTGGCGGTGAGGAAGTCGGCGGCGAGGAAGTTGTCGGCGCCCTGGGGAAGCAGCAGTTGGGGAATCCCCGCCTGCACACCGGTCAACGCGCTGCCGGAGCCGCCGTGGTGGACCACCGCGTCGGAGACCCGCAGCAACTCCGCCAGCGGGACCCACGGCAGCGGGCGGACGTTGGCCGGAAGGGTACCCAGGTGGGTGAGGTCGGCGTCGCCGACCGCGAGCAGGAACTCGGCGTCCACCGACGCGGCGGCCTCGATCAGGCGGGTGATGGCCTGTACGCCGTCCACCGTGGTGACGACGGTGCCCAGGGTGACGGCGACGCGTGGCCGACCGACCCGGCGCAGCAGGTCACCGGGCACCACCCCGCCGCCGTTGTACGGGATGTAACGCATCCGCAGGCCGCCCGGGTCACCGCCGAGCGAGACCGGAACGACGTTAAGCGGGGTGGTCTCCGCCGGGGCGGCCACACCGTGTGCCTCGTAGACGTCGGTGAAGTGAGCGGCCAGCCGGGCGGCCAGGTCGAGGCCCGAGCTGAAGCCGAAGTTCTGCAACGCCGCCGGGATCTTGAGCTTGGCCGCGACCAACTGGGCCGACGCCAGGCAGGAGTCGTGGATCAGGAGGTCGGCACCCCACTCGCCTGCGGTGGCCAGCAGGCCGTCCACAGTGGAGCGGGAGGCGTGTGCGAACGCGGCGGCGGCCAGCTCGAAGATCTCGTCCTGACCCAAGTCCGGCCTGGCGTACCGCGGTTGCTCACCGCTGGTGGCCATGAACGACTCCTTGAGCGACCGACCGTCACCGATCTCGACGATCGGGAATCCCGCCTGCCGGAGCTGGTCCACGGGCTGCGGACTGGCGAACAGCACCTCGTGACCCGCCGCCCGCAGCGCCTGCGCGGTCGGCACCATCGGGAAGAGGTGGCTGGGCGCAGCCGGCCCGGTGAAAAGTATGCGCACGGTCGTCTCCTGATCGATCACGGATAACACGGGCGGTAGCCCGCACACCGGCAACTGACGGACAGTCAGCTGATGTTCCCGGTACGATCGATAATCGGACGTTCTGCCACGGGCCTTGCCAGGAGGCGACCGGTGCGCTATCGCCCCCTATGGACGCGCGGCCAGGATGCGGGTCAGCAGTCCCGTGAGGGTGGCCCGCTCCTCCGGGTCGAGGACGGCGAACCACTCCTGTTCGCGCCGGGTCTGTTCACCGAAGGCCTCCCGGACGGCGTCCTCACCCTGCGCCGTCAGCGCCACGGCGATCGCCCTGCGGTCCTCGGGCAGCGGACGGCGTTCGACCAGGCCGTCGCGCTCCAGCGTGTTCACGGCGTTGGTGACGGCCGAGCGGGACATCGCCGAGAGTTCGGCGAGGCGGGCGGGCTGGGTCGGCCCGAGCAGCCAGAGCTTGAACATCAGCCGGAAGCCGGGGAGCGTCCAGCCACGTGGCCGGTGGATGCGGCTCTCCAGGTCGGCGACGACCAGGTACGACAGGTGCAGCAGGTGGTGGGCGAGCGTGAACGCCTCCGGGTCGGCCGGTGGCGGCATGCTCGCCAAGCGGTCGCGGGCGTAGTCGGCGTATCTGAGATCTGGTCGGTCCACAGGACAGAGTCTTGCGCATGGCGTCCCCGTACGAGATTGTTACGGCCATAACAATCATCTCGGGAGGATGCTGTGCGGATCACCATCGCAGGCGCGGGCATCGGCGGACTCGCCACCGCCCTCAGCCTGCATGCGGCCGGATTCGAGGACGTCGTCGTGCACGAGGCGGCTCCGGAGATCCGCCCGCTCGGCGTCGGGATCAACCTGCTCCCGCACGCCGTACGGGAGTTGACCGAACTCGACCTCGCCGACCGGCTGGCCGCTATCGCCGTCCCCACCGCCGAACTGGCCTACTTCAACCGCTACGGCCAGGCCGTCTGGGCCGAACCGCGCGGGCTCGCCGCCGGCTACCGCTGGCCGCAGTACTCGGTGCACCGGGGCCGGCTCCAGCTGCTCCTGCTGGACGCCGTGCGCGAGCGCCTCGGCGGCCACGCCGTCCGGACCGGGAGCCGGATCACCTCGCTGCGGCACGACTCCGACCTGCTGGTCGGTGCCGACGGGATCCACTCGGCCGTCAGGTCCGCGCTCTACCCGGACGAAGGGGCACCCCCGTGGAACGGCCTCGTCCTCTGGCGGGGAACGACCTACGGAACGCCGTTCCTGACCGGCCGTTCGATGATCATGGCGGGCGACGGCACCCAGAAGTTCGTCGCCTACCCGATCGGTGACGGACACCTCGTCAACTGGATCGCCGAGCAGCCGCTGCACGGCGAACCCCCGGAGCGCGGCAACTGGAACCGTCCCGCCGATCCGGCCGCCATCGCCGGGCACTTCGCCGACTGGACGTTCGACTGGCTGGACGTACCGGCTCTCATCACGGCCGCCGAAGCCGCGTACGAGTACCCGATGGTGGACCGCGATCCCCTCCCGAGCTGGAGGCGGGACGACGTCGTCCTGCTCGGCGACGCCGCCCACGCCATGTACCCCGTCGGCTCCAACGGCGCCTCCCAGGCGATCATCGACGCCCGGGTGCTCGCCCACTCGCTCGCCACCACCGGCGGGACGGCCGCGTACGAGGAGCTCCGGCGGCCCGCCACCACCGCGCTCCAGCTCGCCAACCGGCAGCAGGGCCCGGAGGTGGTGATGCGGCTCGCCCACGAACGCGCCCCCGACGGCTTCGAGGACATCGAGCACGTCGTCCCGCTCGCCGAGCGCACCGAGATCGCCGCCGCGTACAAGCGCACCGCGGGCTTCGACCCGGTCCTGCTCAACGAACGCCCCACGTGGAGCGTGCGGTGAAGCTGGCGCACCTGGCCGCGTTCGAGGTGCACGTCGCCCCGGTGCTCGATCTCGGCGACTCGCACCTGGGCCGTCGCCGGGTCGTCAACATCGTCGGCGGGACCTTCGACGGCCCCCGGCTGGCCGGGGTGGTCCTCCCCGGCGGAGCGGACTGGCAGGTGCTGCACCCCGACGGCTCCGCCGACCTCGACACCCGCTCCACCCTGCGCACCCACGACGGCGCACTCCTCCACCTCACCACCAACGGCGTCCGCCACGGGCCGCCCGAGGTGCTCCGGAGGCTGGCCGCCGGCCAGGAGGTGGACCCGGGCGAGTACTACTTCCGGCTCTTCTGCCGCTTCGAGACGGGCGACGACCGCTACCGCTGGCTGAACCACACCCTCGCCGTCGCCTCGGCTGCCCGCACCGCCGACGCCGTCCGCTACGACGCGTTCGCACTCACCTGAGCATCGAGCGGCGCGTCCCCCGGTAGGAGGACGGCGGATCACCTCAGCGGCTGACTCGTGGTCAGCCCCGGGCCTCCTACGCTGGCGGCGTGAACCGACTCCACGCGTGGTTGCTCCGCCGTCCCGTCGCCGCCGACGGGACCGGGGCGCTGGGCCTGTTCCTGCTGGGCCGGTGGGCGGGTGTCGGGCCCGGGCCCCTGCTGGTCGGCTGCCTCCTGCTGGCCCGCTGGGGCGCCTGCTTCGGCACTCCCCCGCTCTCGTTGGCCGCCCTGGCCGGCGCACTGGCGGCCGGACCGGTCCTCGTGGCGTGGGGAGTCGCCGACGGCAGTCTCGGCTCCTTCTCGGCCGGGCAGTTGGTGCTCATCGCCGCGACGTACTCCCTCCCCTTCCTGCTCTGCTGGGCCTCGGGGCTGTGGTCGCGGGCCCGCCGCGCCGACCTGGCCTCGCTTGCGGACCGGGCTGCGACGGCCCGCACCGAACTGGTCCGAGCGGCCGTACGCGCCAGGATGGCCGAGGAGCTGCACGACGTGATCACCCACGACCTGACCGCGATGACCGTCCAGGCCGGCGGTGCGGAGTACATACTGTCCGCCAACCCGCGCCGCGCCGAGGAGGCGGTACGCGGCCTCGGACCTCAGGGCCGCCGACTGCTGGACGAACTCGCTTGCCTGGAGAGGGCGCTGACGCCCACCGGCTCACCCCGAACCGATCTCGACCACGCGGGCCCAGTCGGGCGGTGAGTCCGGTACGTGGTGGGGATCGTCCTCGTCCCAGGAGGTGCGCGACCGGCCCCGGGGGGAACAAGCCCACCACCGTGCGAAACGGCGGCCGACTGCTCGGCCACGGCGTCTGACCATCCGTCAGCACACGATCACGTCAGGTCGCTGTCCCGAACGGAGCGCTCGGACGAAGCCGGCCCGCAGGTCGGTACCACCACCGCCGACCAGCGGGATGCCCCGCGCCGGCCGGAAGCGGACGGCGTGGCGTTCCTGTGGACTGAGGCTGTGCCCGCCGCAGCCACTCCCCCGGGCCGGCCAGCCCCGCTCGCGGGCACCCCGGTCGCTGCCCCGGCCCAGTCCCCGGCGTGGCGGCGGGCGGTCACAGTCTCGATCACGGTGGGCGCCACGGCGAACTCGCGCACGCGCACGCGCAGCCAGCGGGAAAGGCGGCAATCCCCATTCGTGGTCCAGGTGAGCGTCAGCACTCACCTTGCGCGGACGGGACCCCCGATCTGTGAACGGAGTGAGTAGTCATCGCCGCTGACCATAGCGCCCCGCACTGCGATCTGCCAGGTCCTATTTCCAGCGCCCTCCGCGCAGGGTGCCGCACCTTCGACAGCCGGGCCGCCGTCGCATACCGCGCCGACCCCGAACCTCGTGGTCACTGAAGTAGCCTGAAGGTAAAGGAAGTTCAACTGCCCGAAGTGGCGGAGCACCGCCAACGCATCAGTTATCGGCCATTTCTGACGTGACGTCAAGCCGTTGCGGAAATTCTGGCCGCATCACCACGGGCACACGGTCCACCGGAGATCACCCCTTGCAACCGGGTGCGCACCGACCGGAGCCGGGCATCGGCACATTTCCGCCTTTCTTGCCAGGCCAGCCCTGTTCACAGCTCCACCACGTGACCTTGAAGAAACAGCCTCAACAACCATTGTGGCGACACATGTTCGAAGGTAGAGTCCCGGATCGCCGAGCACCAATGAGCGCTCGCGAAGTATTCCTGGGGCGGGCATGTCAAACAATCTCAGCGCCAGTGAGGTCGCTTCCGACCTTTTTGACGCGTTCAGGCAAACTACTTTTCGCAACCCGGACCATCCGGCGCTCATCCACCATGGACGCGTCGTGAGTTATCGCCGACTCCACGAGCTGGCGAACAAGCTTGCCGCAGACCTGGGAACCAATCCCGGCGTGGTTGCGGTACAGGCGACGCACACGCCGGAAACCCTTGTCGGGCTGCTCGGCGTACTGGCGGCCGGCGGGGTCTACTGCCCCGTCGATCCGGCATTCCCGCCGCAACGTCGGCAGGCGATGCTGTCGGCGGTCGACTGCCGGACCGTCCTCGGCGCCGATCCCGCGTCAGCGGACCAACTCGGGCTGCGACACCTGCAGTCGGACCATCTCGGGGCGGAGCCGACGGAACCGAGCCAGCCTGCCGAACTCATCCCGGCCACACGCAGCCCGCACCAAGAACCATCGGTGGCGGCTCAGTTGAGTGTCGACCCCGAGGCGCCGGCCTACATCCTCTTCACCTCGGGCTCCACCGGCCTGCCGAAGCCCGTCGTCACTCCTCGCCGGGCCATCTCCGCCACCGTCCACTCGCTGCGAGAGCTGTTCGGCCTGACACCCGACGACCGGGTGCTCCAGTTCGCCTCGCTGAACTGGGACACCTGCTTCGAGGAGATCCTGCCGACCCTCACGGCAGGAGCCACCCTCGTCCTCGACGCCGAGACGCACTCGGGCTCGTTCCCCCGCTTCTTACGGATGGTCGAACGGGAGCGGATCACCGTCCTCGACCTGCCGACCGCCTTCTGGCACGAGCTGGTGCTTTACCTCACCGAGGACCAACTGCCGCTGCCCGCCTGCGTCCGCCTGCTGGTGATCGGCGGCGAGGCGGCGAGCCCGGCCCGGCTGGCGGACTGGAGCCGCCTGGACACCGGGCGGATCCGGCTGCTCAACACCTACGGCTGCACCGAGACCACCCTGATCACCCACGCGGTCGACCTGCACGGACCCGAGGCGCCCTCCCCCGGCTGGACCTGGGACAGCGGCACCCGGGCGCCGATCGGACGGGCCCTCCCGCACGTCGTCCAGAAGATCAGCGAACAGGGCGAGTTGCTGATCGGCGGCCCCGCCCTCGCGCTCGGCTACCTCGGGCTGCCCGAGGCCACCGAAGCCAGGTTCACCGTGGTCGACGGCGAGCGCCGGTTCCGCACCGGCGACCGGGTGAGCAGCTCACCCGACGGCCTGCTCACCCATCAGGGCCGACTCGACCACGAGATCAAGGTGCGCGGTATCCGGGTCGACCCGGCCGAGGTCGAGGCCCATCTCTCCGGCCACCCGGGCGTGCAGGCGGCGGCCGTGGTGGGAACCACGCTGGCCGGTAGGTCCGCGCTGGTCGCGTACGTCGTGCCACGGGCCCCCTCGACGGCCGAGGCCCTGGACGCCGAGGTCCGGTCCTACCTGAACGCCCGGGTCCCCGGGCACCTGGTGCCGAGCCGGATCACCGTGGTCCCCCAACTCGTCCTCACCGCAAGCGGAAAGGTCGACCGCGCGGCCTCGCACCTGCGGCACACAACAGCCGTGGCGCACCCCGGGAAGCGCACCCAGTACCCACCGACAGCCCACTGACAGGTCAAAGGAGACCTTCGATGAGCGTTGACACCACCACTTCCGCCAGCTCGGGCGGCGGTACGACCGCCACCCCCGCTACCGACGTCGAGAGCGTGGTGGCGATCTTCCGCCGGGTGCTGGAGAGCACCGAGGTCACGGCGGAATCCGACTTCTTCGAACTCGGCGGAGACTCGCTGATCGCGACCCGGGTGCTGAGTGCGATCGCCCGGGGGCACGGCGTGGAGCTGTCCTTCGACGACTTCGTGCTCGCGCCCACCCCCCAGGGTCTCGCCGACCGGATCGCGGGCGGCCGATGACCGCCGCCCGCCCGACGGGCAACGGCCGGCGAGGCGCCACCAGCGCCGTCGTGGTCGGAGCCGGACTGGCCGGGCTCACGGCCGCGGCCGGACTCGCGGCCCAGGGGATCGAGGTCACCGTCCTCGAGGCCCGCGACCGGGTCGGCGGCCGTACCCACGGCCTCCAGGTCGGGCCGGACGCCTGGATCGACGCGGGCGCCGCCTACCTCGGCGATCGGCACACGCAACTGCACGCCCTGATGGACGAACTGGGCCTCAAGACCACCCCGACCACGATGGAGGGCGCCAGCCGCTTCGCGCTCGGCGCCGAACACGCCACCCGGGACGGGCGGTTCCCGCCGCTCAACGCCGTGGCCCTCGGCGACCTCTTCGAGCTACTGGCCGAACTCGCTGCCGCCGTACGACCCGAGGCGCCCTGGCTCACGCCCGACGCCGAACGGCTGGACACCCTGACCGCCGCCGAATGGGCCGACCAGCACCTGGCCCATCCGGACGCCCGGCTGTTCTTCCCGCTCTTCCTGGGCGAGATGATGGCCGCCGACCCCGCCGATATCTCCGTCCTGCACATGGCCTTCTACCTCCGCTCGGGCGGCGGCCTCCGCTACCTCAACGCCTTCGAGGGCGGCGCCCAGCAGGACCGGATCGCCGGGGGCGCCCACCTCGCCTGCGAGCTGCTGGCCGAACGGCTCGGTGACCGAGTACGCCTCGGCGAGCCGGTGCTGACGGTCCATCAGGGCGACGACGGGGTCACCGTCCGTACGCCGCACGGCGAGCACCGGGCCGACGTGGTGGTGATGGCACTGCCACCGCTGCTGGCGGACGCGGTCGACCACCACCCCGCCCTGCCCGTACGCCGGGCGGCCGAGCGAACCGGACGCGGCTGCGCGGTCAAGGTGAACCTGGTCTACCCGGCCCCCGTCTGGCGTGACCACGGGCTCTCCGGCTGGTCGGTCAACGCCGAGGGCCCGTTGCTGTCGACGGTGGACGACACCCCGGCCGAGGGGGGCGTGGGCGTGCTGACCGGCTTCGTCACCGGCAGCGAGGCCCACCGGTACGCGGCCCTGCCGCCGGAGCAGCAGCGCTCGGCGGCGGTCGAACAGGCCGCCCGGCTGTTCCCGATGCTGCCGGAGCCGATCGGCTTCCGGCTCACCGACTGGGTCAACGAGTTGTACAGCCAAGGCTGTTATGCCGCCCTGTTCGGGCCGGGCGACTGGCTCCGGCTCGGCCCGACGCTGACCACACCGCACCACCGGGTGCACTGGGCGGGGACCGAGACCAGCACCGAGTACTTCGGGCTGATGGAGGGCGCGATCCGCTCCGGCCACCGCGTGGTCGCGGAGATCCTCGCCCGCACCAGCTGAACCGCCGCCACACCACCGCTGAACACCCGATCAGCCGCACGCCGATCCACCACGATCCACCGCACCTCCGTGATCCGCTGAACCACCCCGATCCACTGAGAACCAGAACCCTCAGACCAGTTCACCCGGCAGCCGTTCCACAAGAGCGCACGCCGGGCGACCCGCACCGGGAGACCGCCATGAGCGATCAGAGTTCCATCGCACCCCTCGCCGCCCGGCAGCAGCTGATGACCGAGCCCACGCTCGGGGCCGGCAACTTCCTGGACCACGCCATCGCGGTGAACCCCAACCGCGCGGTGCCGTTCGCCTACAGCCACCACACCGACCACCGCGGCGCGGTCGTGCTGCGCGGCCACAGCCTGCTCGACCTCGCCGCCCTGCGCGACCGCTACGCCAAGTGGTACTGGGCGAACGGGGTCCGCCCCGGCGAACCGGTCGGCGTGGTGGTCGGCGAGGGCCTGGAACCACTGCTGCACTTCTTCGCGCTGACCGCACTGGGTGCAGTCCCCGCCCTGATCAACGACGCCATGCGGCACGACGTGATGGTCCGCTACCTGAACCACGTGGGTGTGGTCGGGATCGTCGCGGACGATCCCACCCGGCTCGCCGCGGCGTACCGGGAGGACCCGCGCTCCCGCCCGCGCTTCATCGCCATGGCGGCCGAGATCCAGGCCTTCGACGACGGGCCGGCCGACCTTCCCGAGGTGTACCCGTACCGGCACGCGGCCGAGGACGTGGTGGCGCTGATCCACTCCTCGGGCACCACCGGCACTCCGAAGTCCACCATGCTGGCGCACCGTCAGTTCTGGGACGGCAAGCAGCCGCGAATGGTGCGCTTCCCCGCCGAGTCGTACGACCGGCTGATGTCGCTGATGCCGCACACCCACGCGGGCGGCCTGAGCTACTTCCTGACCGCCACCCTGCTCGGCCTGCCCACCGTGGTGATGTCGGACTGGAGACGCGTGGTGGTGGAACCGGTGATGCGGGCCTTCCAGCCCACCATGGTCGCCTCCTTCCCGCGCACCTTCGTCGAGTTGGCCACCGGAGAGCTGCCGGTCGAGGGCGCGGCCAAGGTGCACTCCTGGTTCAACACCGGCGACAGCGCGCACTACGGGCACATCCGCCGCCTGGTCCAGCTGGGTGAGCGGCCGGCCGGGCTGATCAAGCCCTGGCTGCTGCCGCGGCAGCAGGAGACGGAACCCGCCCTGCCCGGTTCGCAGTTCATCGACGGCCTGGGCTCCTCGGAGATGGGCATGGCGCTGTTCGGCCAGGTCACCACGCCGGAGAGCATCCGTAACGACCGGTGCGTCGGCAAGCCGCTCGAAGTGGTGCTGAAGGCCGCCGTCCTGGACGAGGACGGCCAGGAGCTCCCGAACGGCACGGTCGGGATGCTCGGCGTCGTCACCCCCTCCCGGACCCCCGGGTACTGGAACAACCCCAAGCTCACCGGCACCTTCGAGCTGGCGGGCTACTGGCTCACCGGTGACCTGGCCCGCCGCGACGCTGAGGGCCGCTTCTACCACCTCGACCGCACGGTGGACGTGATCGACACCGTCAGCGGCCCGGTCTACAGCCTCCCGATCGAGGAGGTGCTGCTGGCCGACTGCGCCGAGCTGGTGCAGGACTGTTCGGTGATCGGCCTGCCGGGAGCGGCCGGGGAGGGCCAACGCCCGTTCGCCGTCGTCCGCCTGCAGTCCGAGGCCGCGCAGAGCACCCCCGAGGAGGTCCAGGAGGCCGCCAACAAGGCGCTGGCCGCAACCGGGCTCCCCGGCCTGGCCGGGGTGAGCATCGCCCGGACGCCGGAGGAATTCCCGGTCGGGCCCACCGGCAAGGTGCTCAAGCGCGAGCTACGGACCCGCTTCGCCACGATCCTCACCGGCCGGTAGACCCGTGATGGGTCTCCAGACGATCCGGCAGCCGTACCAGTACGTCCGGACCGCACTCGCCGAGCCGGACTGGCGGCGGCTGCCGGGCTGGCGCGACGTCACCGCGCGGCAGTGGCGGGACGCCCAGTGGCAGCGGGCGCACTGCGTGAAGAACATCCGGCAGCTACGGGCCGTGGTCGGCGACCTGCTCACCGACCGGTTCTACCTGGAACTGGCCGCCGACCAGGCCGAGTTCGCCATGATGTCGATGCTGCTGCCACCGCAGATGCTCAACACCATGGCGCCGTACGCCCCGACGGACCCGGAGTCCTTCACCGAGGCGTTCTTCGCCGACCCGGTCCGCCGCTACATGCTGCCCGTGCGTTCGGACCGGCACCCGCGCTGGCCGAGCCACCCCAAGTCCGAACGGGACTCGCTGCACGAGGCCGAGATGTGGATGGTCGAGGGCCTGACACACCGTTATCCCACCAAGGTGTTGGCCGAGTTGGTCTCCACCTGCCCGCAGTACTGCGGGCACTGCACTCGGATGGATCTGGTCGGCAACTCCACCCCCCAGGTCGACAAGACCCGGCTGGTGCTCCGGCCCGCCGACCGGCAGGAGCAGATCCTCGACTACCTCAAGCGCACCCCCGCCGTGCGCGACGTGGTGGTCTCCGGCGGCGACCTGGCCAACGTGCCGTGGCCCCAACTCGAGTCGTTCCTCATGCAGTTGCTCGATCTCGGCTCGGTACGGGACATCCGGCTGGCCAGCAAGGCGGTGGTCGGCCTCCCGCAGCACTGGCTGCAGCCGCAGGTGCTCGACGGGCTCGGCCGGGTCGCGGCGGTCGCGGCCCACCGCTCGGTCAACCTGGCCGTCCACACCCACGCCAACCACGTGCAGTCCGTCACGCCACTGGTCGCGGAGGCGGCCAGGGCTCTGCTGGACGCGGGCGTCCGGGACGTCCGCAACCAGGGCGTGCTGATGCGCGGCGTCAACGCCACCCCCGAGGACCTGCTCGACCTCTGCTTCGCCCTTCAGGGCGAGGCGAACATCCTTCCGTACTACTTCTACCTGTGCGACATGATCCCCAACGCCGAGCACTGGCGCACCTCGATGCACGAGGCCCAGCAGCTCCAGGAGGCGATCATGGGCTACCTCCCCGGCTACGCCACCCCCCGTCTCGTCTGCGACGTCCCGGACGTCGGAAAGCGATGGGTGCACCAGGCGGTGGCGTACGACCGGATCCGCGGCATCTCGTACTGGACGAAGAACTACCGCACCGAACTCGAGGTCCGCCAGGCCGAAGACGCCGGCCTCGACGCGCCGCTCGACCGGCGCCACCCCTACTACGACCCGCTGGACACCCTCCCGGAGCCCGGCCGCCGCTGGTGGTCCGAGCAGCCCGGCGGGCCGTGCTCCCGAACCACCGGAAGGACCCTCGGTGAACCGAACTCCTGAGAACGACGCCGGCCCGCTGCGCCGGATGTGCTGGATCTTCCCCGACCGGGAGTCCACCCGGACGGGCGCGATGTGGAAGCACTACTTCTGGGACCTCTACGAGGAGGTCGCCGAGCAGCAGGGTATGCGCTGGACCAGGCACTCCCCCGACGCGGTGACGGTGGACGGCTCCGTGCGCGGCGCTCCCCGGGTCTACGTGGACGACGAACTGGTCAGCCCGCACGACACGTTGTTCGTCACCGCGCTGTACTCGCTGCCCTACCAGTCGATGGACATCTTCAACCAGTACGCGCTGTACGCGGTGCTGGAGGAGGCCGGCTTCTACCTGCCCTTCCCGCCCAAGGTCTCGCTGATCGGCAACGACAAGCTGGCCACCCTGCTGCACCTGCACGACTCCCCCGTTCCCCCGATCCCGTCGATCCGGATCGGCTCCGGCCGGGACGTCGGCAAGCACCTCTACGAGGTCGCGCTGGCGAAAATGACCTACCCGGCCATCGTCAAACCGGCCGGCTGGTGCGGTGGTGGCGGCATCAACCTGGCCCGCAGCTCGGAGGACATCCGGGGCCTGGCCAGCCTGGCCCAGGGCGGCGACACCACGCTGGTGGTGCAGCCGTACCTCGGCGACGGCACGGTGGACTACCGGGTGTACGTCATCGACGGCAAGCCCCACGCGGTCCTGAAGCGCACACCGGAGGACGGCTCGCCGGTGGCCAACGCCAGCCGGGGCGGCACCATGGAGTTCGCCGAGATCCCGGCCGAACTCGCCGAGGCCACCGCGTACTTCGCCGAGCGGCTGCCGATCCCGTTCTTCTGCGTGGACTTCCTGCACGACGGCGAGCAATTCTGGTTCTCCGAACTCGAACCGGACGGGGTGATCGCCCCGGACCTCGACGATCCGGACCGGACCATCCAACGGGGCATCACCCAGGCCCGGTTCACCGCCTACCGGGACGCCCACGCGAAGTGGTGGGCCAACAGCACGGCGGGGGACGTCCGATGACCGAGTCCTTCTCGCTGACCGCCGAGACGGCCGAGCCGCAGCTGCGCGTCGCCCGGAACTCGCTCGAACTGTTGCGGACCGTACCGGAGTTGGCCGAGCGCTACGCCGGTCTCGGCAGGCTGCGTACGCTCTCCGACCTCGCCGCGCTGCCGCCGATGATGAAGGACGACCTCAACGTCGCCCTGGCCCACCTGGAGCCCAAGGCCGAGGTCGGCGCCACTTGGCTGTTCCAGAGCGGCGGCAGCACCGGCGCTCCCAAGGTCGGCTACGCGCCCACCGGCTTCTACATGGCCGGGGTCCACGCGCAGTGGCGGCCGCTGGACCGCGACGACGTCTTCGTCAACGCCTGGGGCGCGGGCCGGATGTGGGGCGCGCACTACCTCGCCGCCGCGCTGGCCGACCTCTGTGGGTCCCAGGTGATCGCCGTGGGGTCGGTCACCAAGGACGAGTACGCCGACTGGCTGGCGTTCTTCGCGGCCCGCAAGGTGACCGCGATCGGCGGAACCCCGAGCGTGCTGCGGCTGTGGTTCGCCAACGCCCGGGCCGCCGGGGTGAAGCTGCCGGCCCTGCGCAAGGTGCTCTGGCTCGGCGAGGCCTGGCAGCCCCAACTGAACGAGGACATGGCCGCGGTGGCGCCGGAGGCGCGCCGCTGGGGCATGTTCGGCAGCACCGAGACCTGGGTGGTCGGCACCAACACCCCGGACTGCCCGGACGACACCTTCCACACCCTCCCCGAGCAACTGGTGCACGTCGACCCGGACGGACTGCTGGACTTCACCACGCTCAACCCGGAGATGCTCAACCCGGTGCTGCGCTACCGGACGGGTGACGCGGGCGAGTTGGTGTCCTGCCCGTGCGGTCGTCCGGGCCGGGCGATGCGGGTGCTCGGCCGCCGGGACAGCGTGGTGCAGGTGCGCGGCTTGGGCCTGCACGTGGACGAGATCATCGACCGGGTGGAGCGGGAGCCGGGTGTGAGCCGGGCACAGGTCCTGCTCACCCAGCAGCGCGGCCGCGTCACCGGCGTCGACCTCCTGCTGCTGACCGGCGGCCCGGCGGCGGACATCGAGCGGATCCGTACCGAACTCCTCTCCACCACCTTCACGTTGAGCACCGCCTTCCAGCACGACCCGGAGTGCTTCCGGGTCCGCGCGGTCGACGCGCTGATCAGCAACGACCGGACCGGCAAGACCTCCAACCTGGTCGTCCGGGAGGAGTCGTGAAGCCGCGCAGGCCGGTCTCGCTGGGACGCGGCTTCAACCTGTACTGGTTCGGACAGACCGTCAGCACCGTCGGCGACCGGATCACGGTCTTCGTGGTGCCGACCGTGATGATCTTCGTGCTCCACGCCAGCGCCCTCCAGGTCGGGATCGTGGCGATGGCCCAGTACCTGGGCATCCCCCTGCTCGGTCCCGTCGCCGGTGTCCTGGTGGACCGTTGGGACAAGCGTTGGACGATGCTGGGCTGCGACTTCGTCCGGCTGCTCGCGGTCGCGGTGATCCCGGTGGCGTACTGGCTGGACTGGCTGTCCACGCCCCTGCTGTTCGGCTGCGTGGCGCTGATCAGCGGCGCGACGATCTTCTTCACCGTCGGCTACCTGGTCGCCGTCCCCGCCGTGGTCTCCGAGGAGCACCTGGTCAGCGCCTACTCCCGGCTGGAGGGCAGCCGCTCGGTCTCCGAGGTGGCCGGGCCGTCGATCGCGGCCGCCCTGTACAGCGCGCTCGGTGTGGCCGCCCTGCTGGTGGACGCGGCCAGCTACCTGGTCTCGGCCCTGTGCTTCCGCTCGATGCCGTCCTGGGGCGAGCGGACCGTCGCCACCGGCTCGGTCTGGCAGCGGCTGACCATCGGCTTCCGGCTGAACTGGTCCGACCCCGTGCTGCGGCGGGTGGTGCTGGCGGCGGTGACGCTCAACTGCGGTGGCCCGGTCTTCGTCACCGTGCTCCCGGTGCTCGCGTACCGGGGCCTCGGCGCCTCGGTCGCCGTCTTCGGCGCGGCCATGTCGGTGGCCGCGGTGGGCGCGCTGGTCGGTGCCGTGGTGGCCCCGAAGATCAGTCAACGGCTCAGCTCCGGAAGGACCTTGGCCTGGGCACTGCTGCTGCACTGCCTGGTCGGCCTCGGCGTGCTCGCCGCGCCCGCCCTGCCGACAGGCCCGGTGATCGCCGTGACGATGGGCTGCTACGGCTTCTTCATGTCCTGCATCAACGTGTGCAGCGCGCCGATCCGGCAGTCCCGGATGTCCGCCCAGCACCAGGGCGCGATGCACGCGGCCTTCCGGACCTTCACCTGGGGCGTGATCCCGCTGGCCGCGCTGGTCGGCGGCGTGGCCGTCACGCTACTGACCGGGCCGCTGGGAATCCTCGACGCGGCCCGGGTGACGATGGTGGGCGGCACCCTGCTGGCCGCCTGCTCCTTCCTGCCCGCGTTCGGGGTCCAGCCCCTGCTCGACGCGGCCGCCGAGGAGCAGGGTCGGGCGGCTGGTAGCGCCCCGGCCCTGGCGGACAGCGCGTCATGACGGCCGAACACGGCATCGTGCTGATCACCGGCACGTCCTCCGGTATCGGGCTCGCCACCGCCGTGGCCACGGCCCAGGCCGGATACACCACGGTGGCGACCCTGCGGGAGCCCGACCGGGCCGGGGCCTTGCTGGACGCGGCGGACAGCGCGGGCGTCACCCTGGACGTCCGTCGCCTCGACGTCACCGACCCGGACTCCGTCGCCGCCTGCCTCGCCGGCGTGGAGCGCACGTACGGGCGGCTGGACGCGGTGGTCAACAACGCCGGGATCTCCAACTTCGACCCCACCATGGAGATGTCCACCATGGCCGCGCTGCGGGCCAACCTGGACGTCAACTTCTTCGGCGTGGTCGAGGTGAGCCGGGCCGCGATGCCGCTGCTGCGGGTCAGCGGCGGCAGTCTGGTGACGATCGGCAGCGTGCACGGCGTGGTCGGGCAGCCGTTCAACGAGGCGTACTGCGCGGCGAAGTTCGCCGTCGAGGGGTTCATGGAGAGCCTGGCGCCGGTCGCAGCGGCGCACGGCGTGCAGGTCTCGGTGGTGGTGCCGGGCTTCGTCCGGGACACCTCGTTCGGGATCTTCCCGGACATCAACCGCCGGACGGTGCAAGCCGCTTCGGGGCCGTACGCACCCACCTTCGCGGACTACGTCGCCTCCCTCGGCAACCAGGGCTGGGCGGCGTCCGCGCAGTCGGCCCGGGAAGTGGCGGAGGTCGTCGTGCGGACCCTGCGCGCCGAGCGGCCGCCCTTCCGGGTGCCGGCCAACCGGTGGGCCGCCGAGTACCTGGACCAGAAGCTCACCGACCGGGACGGCACGGCCGTACAGGCGCTGGCCCGCAGCTGGCTCGGGCAGCCCGAACTGCCTTAGCCACCAAGCAGGTTGTACCGACAGGAGAGACAGTGCCCGCGAAATCGCTGCAACAGCTGGTCGACCACGCCCGGACCCACTCGCCGTTCTACGCGGAGGCGTACCGCGAGGTGCCCGAGGTGGTCTCGCACATCACCCAGCTCCCGATCGTCGACCAGACCGCCTTCTGGGAGGCGAACACCTGGCCGGAGAACCGGCTGCTCACCGGCCCGTTGACCGACGCGGGCGTCTACAAGAGCGGCGGCACCACCGGTGTCCCGAAGCTCTCGGTCTGGTCCCGCACCGAGCACGCCGACTCGGTGACCGCCTTCGGCGAGGGCATCGTCCGGGCCGGGCTGAAACCGGGTCACCGGGTGGCCAATCTGTTCTGGGCCGGTGAACTCTACGGCGGGTTCCTCTACATCGAGAACGCCCTGCACCACGCGCCGGTGGAGAACGTCCGCCTGCCGGTCGGCGCCGCCGCGTCCAGCGAGTACATCGTCGACCTGATCACCGGCTTCGGTGTGAACGTGCTGGCGGGCGTGCCGATGAAGCTGGCCGCCGTGGCCGAGTACCTGATCGAGCGCGGGCAGGTCGTCGACTCGGTCGAACTGCTCCTGTTCGGCGGCGACCTGCTCTTCACCGACCTACGGCCGATCCTGTCCCGGGCCTTCCCCAAGGCGGCCATCGCTTCGGTCGGTTACGCCTCGATCGACGCGGGACTGGTCGGCCGGCCGGTGCCGGGCGACGACGTCCGCGTGCACGAGGCGTTCCCCGACCGCACCTTGGTCGAGCTGGTCGACGACGTGACGGGCGAACCGATCACCACCCCCGGTGTGCCGGGGCGACTCCTGGTCACGAACCTGTTCCGGACGCTGATGCCGGTCCTGCGCTACCCGGCCGGTGACCGCGCCGAGTGGGTCGATCCCGAGCGGCAGCGGTTCCGGCTGCTCGGCCGGTCCCTGGAGGGCGGCCGGGTCGGGACGGTCGCGATGCCGATCGAGGACGTCCGCGCGGTCCTGGTCGCCAACGACCCCGACGGCTTCATGGTCGGCCTGCAGATGGTGCACCGCCGCTGGGACGGCCGGGACGGGCTGATCCTCCGCCTCGGGTACGTCAACGAGCCGCCCGCCGAGCTCGGTCGGCAGCTGGTCGAGGCCGTCTACGCCGCCCGCCCGCTCTTCCCGGCCGAGGTGGCGGCCGGGGCGATCCACCACCTCGGGATCGAGTGGGTGCCGACCTCCGAGCTGGTCACCAACCCGCGCACCGGCAAGCTTCAGCAGGTCCTGGACGAGCGCCCGCCGGCCTGACCCGGTCCACCCGCCCTCGCCCTGCCGCTGCGGCGGGGCGAGGGCGGCCCGGTCAGTCGCTGTGCGGCTTGCCGGCCAGGATCACGCTGTGCCCACGGAACTCGGCGACGGCCTTCCCGTCCGCCTGACGCACCGTCACGTCGTAGATGCCGGTCCGGCCGGAGCGCACCCGCTCCACCGCCTCGGCCACCAGCTCGTCGTCCACGGCGGCCGGCGCCAGGAAGGTGACCTGCGCCGCCTGCGCCACGGTGACCGGCCCGTAGCTGTTGCAGGCGTACGAGAACGCCGCGTCGGCCAGCAGGAACAGGTAGCCGCCGTGCGCCATCCCGTGGCCGTTCACCATGCCCGCGGTCACCCGCATCCGCATCACCGCCCGCCCGGCGGCCACCTCGTCCAGGGCTATCCCCAGCGTCTGGCAGGTCTGGTCGCGCTCGTACAGCGCGGCGATCCTCGGATGGCCCGCGACGGCCGGTCCGGCGAGTGTTCCCATGATGTCCTGCCTTCCCCCATGAGCAGCCGGGCAACCTCCCGCTACCCGGCGACGAGCACCTTCCGGTGGACGGTGGAGCTGCGGCGGACCGTCATCCCCACCCGCTGGTACAGCGTCAGCGCGCCGGTACCGGAGTGCGTCCAGAGCGTACAGCCGCGCCTGCCCTGGTGGTAGAAGCTCCGGAAGGTGTGCTGGAGCAGCAGCCGGGCGATCCCCCGGTGGCGGTGGTCGCCCCGGACCGCGACCCGTTCGACGTACCCCTCGTCGGCGTCGGGTACGTCCAGCGCCAGGACGGCGCCGACCAGTTGACCGTCCGCGAAGGCCAGCGAGGACATCGCGGGTGCGAAGGTGCTTCGTTCGACGGTGAGCAGCGCCCACTCCTCGTACGACCTGCGCCGGGACTGCCACTCGTCGAAGGCGTCCTCGGTGAGCCGGTGCGCCGGATGCTCGTCGCCCGGTCGGAACGGCCACACCGTGATGCCCGGTGCCGGCTCCGGGAGCACCGGCTCGGTGGGCAGGTCGATCCCCAGCAGCCAGCTGGTGACCATCGGCTCGTACCCACGGGAGCGCACCAGCGCCACGGCCGCCGGGTCACCGTCGGGAACGGTCTGCGCCACCCACTCGGTCCCCGCCCGGCGGGCCCGTGCCTCCACCCAGGCGAGCAGCGCGGCGCCGATGCCCAGGCCACGGTGGGCGGGGTGCACGTGGACCTCGGAGCGGCGGTTCACCCAGGCCCGGCCGGCCAGTTCGCCCGTCGGGGCGTGGACCAGCACGGTGTCCAGCTCCGGAACAAGCCCGGGGCGGGCCTGGTCGGCGGCGACGGTGTCGAGGTCGGTCTCGGCTACTCCGTACAGGGCCTGCTCGCAGCTCTCCACCAGTCGGTGGATCGCCGGGAGGTCGGCTGCCGTGGCGGGTCGGGTGCGGTATCCGGCGGGCAGGGGCTGCGGCGGGTGATCTGACATGCCGTGAACCCTCGGTCATCGCGGGCGCCGCTGTCCACCCGGTTCGCCCGGCGGAGCCGTGGTCACACCCGGATCCTGCACCCGCTCAGCACCGGGCGTCCCATTCGCCTGCCGACGGTGGCTGCCGGGTGGCAGCATGGTCCGGATCGCACGTGCACATCTGATCGGGGCCAGATGTTGACTGAATCGTCGGTGGCCGGGCCTGCGCGTACGGCCCGGACGGACCACCAAGCGGAGGCGAGCACCCTCACCGGCGGGTCCGCGTACGGGTTGCTCGGCGCCGACGTCCACGTGTCCGCCGAGGGCGTCCCGCTGTACCTGCTGGCCGACTGGCGCGCGGCGGAGCGGCTCGACGGCGCCTGGCTCGGCCAGCAGCCGAGCCGGCTGCTCGACGCCCGGTCCGCCGTGGTCGGGTTCACCGGCCGGGAGCGGGAGTCGGCCGAGCTGCGACGGTGGTGCGCCGAGGGTCCGACGGCGGCGGCCCGCTGGCTGCACGCCCCGGGCGGACAGGGCAAGAGCCGGATCGCCGACCAACTGGCCGGAGAGCTCGTCGAGTCCGGCTGGACGGTGGTCACCGCGACCGAAGGGCCGGTCGCGGTGTTACCGCCGCCTGGGAGTACGGATCTCCGGCCGTCCGGTGCCCCCGGCCTGCTGCTGCTGATCGACCGGGCCGACCACTGGCCGCCGACCCGGCTCTCCCGGCTGCTCGGCAACGCCCTGCTGCACCGGGACGGCGTACGGACCAGGGTGCTGCTGCTGGCGCGCGGCGCCGATGTGCCGTCCGTCCTCCGGGACGCCTTCCCGGACACCTCGCGGCAGACCCTCGGCCCGCTGCCGCCAGCGGACCGGCGCGCCGTGTACCTGGCTGCGCTGGCCGCGTTCGCCGAACAGTACGGCGTCCGGCCGCCGGACGATCCGGTGACACTGGAGCAGCCGGAGTTCGGGCTGACCCTGGCGGTCCAGATGGCCGCGCTGGTCGCCGTCGACGCGTACGCCACCGGCCGTCGGGCACCGGCCGGTCCGGACGGACTGTCCGTCTACCTGCTCGACCGGGAGCAGTTCAACTGGGCCCGCCTGCACCGGGAGATCAGACCCGGGCGGTTCAGCTCCCCGCCCTGGGTGATGAACCGCACCGTCTTCGCAGCCACTCTGACCGGACCTCAGCCGTCGCACCTCGGAACCGAGTTGATTGACTCGCTGGGCCTGGATCACCCGACCGCCGCACTGCTGGCCGACCACGCGGCCTGCTACCCGCCGCGTGACCCCGGCACCGTGCTGCACACACTGACCCCGGACCGCCTCGCCGAGGACTTCCTCGCCCTCACCCTGCCCGGCCACCCGGCCGACCACCCGGCCCAGCCCTGGGCCCCGGCCACTGCGGCCGCGCTGGCCGGAGCCGGCTGGCGGTCAGGCCGGTCCGTCACCGTCCTGGCCGCGGCGGCGGCCCGCTGGCCACACGTCGGGCCGGGCTGCCTGTTCCCCTTACTGACCGCCGATCCCGGAACCGCCGTCGCCGCGGGCAGTCCCGGCCTGAGCAGTATCGCCGAACTCCCTGACATCCCTATGGAGTTACTGGAGCGGATCCTCGCTGAGTTACCGTTCCCGACCCCGACCGACCTGATACCGGGCCGAGCCGCACTGACGGTACGTCTGCTGACGCACCGGCTGGCCCGTACCGAGGACTCGGCGGCGCAGGCCCGGATCCACCTGGAGCACGCCGAGCATCTGGGCGAACTGGGCCGGGACGCGGAGGCGGTCGAGGCCGCGCACCGGAGCGTACGGCTCCTCGAGCACTCGGCGGCCACCGAGCCCGACCGGTACGTGCACCGGCTGGCGCAGGCGCTCACCGCCCTGGCCGACCGGCTCGGCCGGGCCGGGCGCGCGGACGAGGCCGTCAGTGCCCAGAGGCGGGTGGTCGAACTGCTGCGGCGGCACGGTGACCTGGGGCCATCACCGGCCGCAGCCCTCACGACGTACGGCAAGCTCCTGGAACGGGCAGGCCGTTGGGGCGACGCACACCGGGCGGTCCGCCAGGCGGTCCAGCGCTACCGCCGCCTGGTGGAGCAGGACGCCGCTCACCGGGCGGGCCTGGCGTCCGCACTTACCGACGCGGCCACGCTGTCGCTGCGCGGCGTCGGGACGTCCGACGACCTCGACCCGGCCAGGGAGGCGGTCGCCGTGTGGCGGGAGCTGGCGGCCGGGGACCCGGCCACCTACCGAACGGCACTCGCCGACGCGCTGCTCAACCTGCGCAACGACTTTTCCCGCGCCGGGCGTTGGGCCGAGGCCGTACACGCGGGCCAGGAGCTGGTGACACTGCACCGGACCGCCGCCGAGGAGCCCGCTGCCGAGGCACTTGCCACAGCGCTCTCCGAGCTCTGCCGACTGCTCACCATGGCCCGGCGGGCCGCCGAGGCCGTACCGGTCGGCGCGGAGGCGGTAGCGCTCTGGCAGCGCCTCGCCCAGAGTGCCCCGGAGACCCACCGGGGTGCTCTGCTCGGCGCGGTCGAGGGGCAGCAGCAGGCGCTGCGCGCGGCCGACCGGACCTCGGGGTCGCCCTCGAAGAGACTCTGGACCCCGCCGCCCGTGCCGGTCGGGGTGAACGCCGCCGAACTGGCGCGGCAGCACGACTGGCCAGCGTACTGGGAACTCACCTGCGCCGCACCGCTGGTGGACGCCGTTCCGCTGTCGTCCCGGCTCACCGCGACCGACTGGAGTCCACCGGATCCCGCCGACCGGGAGCTGCTGCACCGGCTGACCACGCTGGACCCGCACCGGGTCGCGGCGGCCGCCGCCCGCGCGGTCGCCGCGGCCACCGTCCGACTGCCGACCGGGCTGCACCTGTTCGACGCCGACCACGTCTCGTTCGCCCTCGGCAGCCCCGCCGTCGCCCTGGCCATCCCCGGCGACGGCGACCGCCAGGAGGTGATCGAGACCCTCGACCTCGGCAGCGACGGCCGGGCCGCCCTGCACCGGGGTGAGACCGGGCACTCCTCCGTCGCCTGCCTCGGCCCCGGCCAGGTGGTGGCCGCCCGCCGGGTCGGCGGCGACGACCCCCGCTTCGAGCTGGTCAGGCACTCGGCAGCCGGGCCTCAACTGCTGGCGGCCGGAACGGCGGTGGCCGCCGCCCGGCTGGTCCCGACCGGCACCGGGTACGTGGCAGGGCTCCGGCTCACCCCCGGCGCGCTGGTGGACGACGGACGCTCCGGGCTGCGGCAGATCGGCCTGGAACCGTGGGGCCTGGCCAACGCCGAACTGCTGGCGGTGGCCCCGGCCGGTGACCGGCTGGTGCTCTCCGACGGTCGGCGGCTGGTCCTCACCGACACCGGCCTGCGCGCCGTGCTCGGCACGGCCGCCGTCCCCGAGGAGTCCGGCCGACTGCTCGACCTGACCTTCGCCGGTGCGGGCCGACTGCTCGGCTCGGGGCGCCAAGGCGGCCTGACCCTGTGGGAGTTGGACGGCTCCTTCCCCCGTCCGACCCTCCGCCGGGACACCCCACGGCTGCGCAACCTGTTCGCCGTACCGGCCTGGCAGGTGGTCGGCGGCCTGGCCCCGAGCGAGGGCCGGGTGCACTTCTACGACCAGCTCACGCTGACCCCGGTGCCCGTACCGCCCCACCTGACCGACACGGTCGAGTGGCCCCGGGCGCTCCGCTGCTCGCCGGACGGGCGGTTCGTCACGTACGCCGGACGGCCCGTGGCGGGGCCCCGGGACGGCTCCGCCCTGCTGCACGACCTGCACCACCCGGGTGCGCTGCTGCACCGGCCGCCGGGCTCGCTCTCCCGTGCCGAGTCGGCGGTCCTGACCGCCCCTCTCCCCAACGACCCGGATGTGCACGAACTGCTGCACCTGGCAGGTCTGTTGAGCCGCCGCGCCGCCGACCGAGCCCGCTGAGCGGTGCCGCCGGGACGCGTGGGGCGTCCGCACCAGCGCATTCAGCAGGTCCACATCTCCACTCTCCCGGCTGGTCATGCCGACGCCAACCAATCTGGAGAGACATAGGGCAGCACCGATCGCCACGCTCGACCCAAGCCTGGGAGAACCCGTCATGGCCCTTGGTACCGCTCCGAGCTCCCCCACTCTGACCCGACCCACTCGGCCGGCTGGCACGCGGCCCGCCGTCGCCCGGCCCGGCGCCAACCCCGCCCCGGCCTACTCGGTTTCGCTGGCCACCGACGAGGCGGATGTCCGAGCAGCCCAGCGGCTGCGGCACGACGTCTTCGCGACCGGGATGGGCGCGGTCCTGGACACACCGGTGCCCGGCCTCGACATCGACCCGTTCGACCAGTACTGCGACCACCTGCTGGTGCGTGACAACGAGACCGGCGAGGTGGTCGGCACCTACCGGCTGCTCCGCCCGGAGGCGGCGGTCCGGGCCGGGCGGCTGTACTCGGAGAGCGAGTTCGACCTGACCAACCTGACGGCCGTCCGCCCCGGTCTGGTCGAGGTGGGCCGGTCCTGCATCGACATCCGGCACCGGGACAACGGCGCCGTGATCAACCTGATGTGGGGCGGCATCGCCCGCTACCTGGTCGACACCGGCAACACCTGGGTGGCCGGATGCTGTTCGATCCCGCTCGCCGACGGCGGCGCCACGGCGGCCGGGGTCTGGGACACCATGGCCGCCCGCTACCTGGCCCCGGCCGAGTACCGGGTCACACCGCACCGGCCCTGGGACCCCACCGGCCTGCCCCGGTCCGAACGGACCGCGATCCCGGCGCTGCTCCGCGGCTACCTGCGCCTCGGCGCCTGGGTCTGCGGCGAGCCCGCGTACGACCCGGACTTCGGGGTGGCCGACCTCTACGTCCTGCTCTCGCTGGAGCGCACCGACCCGCGCTACCTGCGGCACTTCCTCTCGGCCGGAACGGGCGCGTGAACGCGCCATGAGCAGCTGGCTCCCCACCGCCCCCTGCACGCCGGAGAGTTGCCTCGCCGACCCCGGGCCGACGGTGTCCGCACCGCTGCGTCTGCTGCGCGGGGCCGGCAGCTTCGGCGTCCTGCTGGTCGGCATAGCCGTGGTCTGGCTGACCCGGGGCTGGCAGCGAGCGCCCCGGCTGCGGGACGCGTTGCTCCGGCTCTGGACCGGCACGGTCCTGGCCGCGATGGGCGTCCGGCTGCGAGTGGTCGGGACGCCCGCCCCCGGCGCCGTGCTGCGGGTGGCCAACCACATCTCCTGGCTGGACATCGTGCTGTTCAGCGCCGTCCGGCCGGGGCCGATGCTGGCCAAGACCGAGGTCCGGTCCTGGCCGGTGCTCGGACCGCTGACCGGACGGGGCGGGACGATCTTCATCGACCGCGACCGACTGCGCCAACTTCCTGGCACGGTGGGCGAGATGGCTGCCGTGCTGCGCTCCGGACGGCCGGTGACGGCCTTCCCCGAGGGCAGCACCTGGTGCGGCGCAGCGGGCGGTCGGTTCCGCCCGGCGGCGTTCCAGGCGGCGATCGACGCGGCGGCGCCGGTCCAGCCCGTGACGATCCGTTACCTACTGCCCGACGGCCGCCTCTGCACCACCCCCGGCTACGTCGGCGACGACGAACTGCTCCCGTCCATCCGCCGGGTCCTGGCCACCCGGGGCCTGATCGCCGAGCTCGTCTTCCACTCCCCGATGCCCACCGACACCGGCACCGATCGCCGCCTGCTCGCCCGCCGCGCCCAGGCCGCCGTCGGCAGCCACCTCGGCGCCGCCCACCGGGTCGACCGCCCTCACGTCCCGGCCCAGCAGCGCCAGCAGGTAGCCGGAGCAGCCGCTTGGCGCTGAACCGGCACCCTGACAGCCCTTCTCCCGGACCGGATCAGGCCTGGAGCGAGGCCAGCGTGAGCACCGTGATGTCGGACGGTGCGCCGACCCGGACCGGCGGCCCCCAGGCCCCGGCGCCCCGGGTGACGTAGAGCTGGGTGTCGCCGTACCGCTCGAGCCCGGCGACGGTCGGATTGGCCAGCTCGGCCACATAGTTGCCCGGCCAGGCCAGCCACCGTTCGACGGCCAGCGGCAGCACCCAGCCGCCGAAGATGCGGGCCCACGTGCCGTCCACCGCCCAGCGCAGCAGCGGCTTGTGAGCGGTCTTGAACGAGCCGAGCGCCTCGGGCAGGTCCCGCCAGGGCGCGCCCGTCCGGTACTTCCACGCAATGGCCTCCAAAATCCGGCGATGGTCCGCCCACCGCCGCCCACGGACCGGATCAGCCGGCATCAACGGCTCAAGTCGACCCCACATCACATCACTGACCACCAACCGAACAGACACATCCGATCAACAGCTCAACCCACCTGAGAGACACGCTCTAGTCGCCGCTGGAGTCACCCTGGCCCACGCCTCGGCGGCGGCTCCGCTGAGCGCGCCGCACCAGCTCGCCCGCACCGACCGTCGCGCGCGCCACCAGCCGCACCCAGCGCGGCCCGCCGCGGTCGGCCCAGACCACGCACACGCACCCTCCGACCGCGAGCGCCAAGATGCCCAGCAGCAGAAATCCCATCGTGCCCACCCTTGATCCGTCGGTTCGTGTCGGGTCGATCCTTTCAGAGTGCTGATCATTCCCCGTCGATCCCTGGAAGACGGTGACCGGCCGGTCGCGCTGCGCAGCCCGCCGCCTCGGTTCCTGTGAGTCCGCCCACAGAGCCTGAGCCACCTACTGCCGCCGATAGTAGATAAAGGTGCCGTGAAGGCGCGCCCCCCGTGCCGACCGACCCTCGGGGCGCCGGAGCGCCCGCGAACGCTCCTGGTCAGCAGTGAAATGGCCACGGAGGGGTTTCGGCGGAGTACGGGTCGGGTAACCCCGCCCGAAGCGTCCGGCCAAGGCCGGGCGCACTGCTGTGTCTACTACCGGCAGTCGTATCAGCGCTCATTGCCTCCGCCGGGGCCGTCTGCCAAGAATGTCGAGTCCCACGGCAGCAACCGGTCCTGCAGAGCCGGCCCGCCCTCCCCCGCCAGCCCCGTCCCAGGACGGGGCGTCCCGACCGTCCGAGTCCACGGCACCCGGGCCTGTTCCCTCCGAACACGCTTCGCGGTACCCGTGTGCCCCGTTCCGGCTCCGCCCGACGGAAGAGGTTGTCCCCTCCATGCAGCTCCAGCACCTCAAGAACCGCCGTAACGCCGTCATCACCGGTGTCGCCACCCTGGCCGTGGCGGGCTCCGCCACCCTCGCCCTGGCGCTGCCGCAGGACACCCCCACCGCTCAGGCCGTTCCGCAGACCGTGGCCGCCTCCGTCGCGGCCAACGCCGCCGCCGAGGCCCAGCAGGCCGGCGAGGCGCAGACCCAGGCCCTCGCCGACGCCGCGAAGGCGCAGGCCGACGCGGACGCCAAGGCCGCCGCCGACGCTGCCGCCAAGGCGCAGGCCGACGCCGATGCGAAGGCCGCCGCCGACGCCCAGGCAGCAGCGGACGCGAAGGCCGCCGCCGACGCCAAGGTCAAGGCCGACGCGGACGCCGCTGCGGCCAAGGCCAAGGCCGCCGCCGACGCGAAGGCCAAGGCGGACGCCAAGGCGAAGGCCGACGCCGAGGCCGCCTCCCGCAGCCAGCAGCGTCAGGCCCTGGCCGCGCCGACCGGCTCGCCGAAGGAGATCGCCGCGCAGCTCGTGCCCGCCGGTCAGCTGCAGTGCTTCAGCAACATCGTGGAGCACGAGAGCACCTGGAACGTCACCGCGACCAACGCGTCCTCGGGTGCGTACGGCCTGGTCCAGGCCCTGCCGGGCTCCAAGATGGCCTCGGCCGGCGCCGACTGGCGCACCAACGCCGCCACCCAGATCAAGTGGGGCCTCAGCTACATGAACGAGCGCTACGGCAGCCCGTGCGCTGCCTGGAGCTTCTGGCAGGCCCACAGCTGGTACTGAGCCCCACCGGCCCCGGCCTGAGCCGACGTCACGCCGAAGGGCGGTCACCCCGAACCGGGTGTGACCGCCCTTCGGCGCGTTCACGCAGGTGGTGGGCGTGTGGTGAAGGTATCGGGCACGATGCTCCGGCTCTGTCCGTGGATGCACCGGTTTGCCGCCCTTCGCGCCTTTGCCTGACCGTGTGCACGCCCTTAGCCTCCCGCCCATGCCCAACCCGCTGATCTCCGTCGTACTCCCCGTCTACGACCGGCACCACCAGCTGACGGACTGTCTGGACTCGCTGCTCGCGCAGTCGCTTCCCGACGTCGAGGTGGTCCTGGTCGTCGACCGCTCCCCGGAGTCGCCGGAGCGGGTCGCGGCGGCGTACGAGCTGCGCGACCCGCGCGTGCGGATGCTCCGGCTGAACGCCGCCGTCGGCATCGGCCGGAGCCGGAACGCGGGCGCCGCCCACGCCACCGGCGAGTACCTGCTGTTCCTGGACAGCGACCACCTGCTCGACCCCGGGGCGCTGGCCGCGATGGCCGACCGGCTGGCCGAGACCGGACCGGTGGACGTGCTGCTGTTCGGACACAGCCGGGAGCACGGCGGCAAGGTCTGGCCCGGCGGCTCCGCCCAGCTGCTGGCCGGGGTGGGCGCCGGGGTGTTCGAGCCGCTCGACCACCCCGAGCTGCTCGGCGCGCCGCCGCTGGTCTGGGACCGGCTGCTCCGCCGCACCGGTGTCCCGGAGTTCCCGGACGGCCGCTACGAGGAGGTCCCGGTGGTGCACCGGGCGATGCTCGCCGCGCAGCGGATCGCGGTGCTGGACCGCGACTGCGTCCGGATCCGCCGTCGGCACACCCTGCACCCGACCGGCTCGCCCGGCAGCAGCCACTTCGACCTGTTCGACCAGTACCGGAGCAGCTTCGAGCTGCTGGAGGCCCGCCAGGAGTTGGCGCCGGTGCGACCGTACCTGTTCACCCGGATGGTGCGGCACCTGCTGTTCGTCCTGGAGCTCGCCGGGTGCGTGCCGCGCGCCGAGCGCCCCCAGTTCTTCCACCGCGCCGCCGAGTACTATCGCACCTTCCTGCCCGAGGGCTACCGCCGCCCGGACGGCCGCGAGGGCGTCAAGTTCTCCTTGCTGGCCAGCGGCGCGTACCCGGCCTTCGAGGTGGCCAAGCTCGGCCAGATCGCCCGCACGGCAGTGGCCGGACGGCGCTGACCCCGGGTCAGACGTGCGCGGTGCCGCCACCCTCGGCCATCGCGGCGGCGATCACCTTGCTGCTCGCCTGCCACTCCGCCGCCGACCGCGCCGGCAGCGTGTCGCCCCACAGCGGCATGTCGCTGCCGCGCAACTGGAGCATCCCCTCCGGTCGGGCGAACAGCCACCAGTGCAGGTGCGCGGCGCCGTCGCCCCAGCGGCTGATGTGCACCCGGGCGATCCCGCCCAGCGCGAGCACCGCACGCTCCGCGCGCTGCAGCATCGGCCCGATCTCGGCGGCCCGCTCAGCGGGCAGGTCGGTCAGGTCGTGGTGCGCCCGCGACCAGAGCAGCACCGTGCCGGGCAGCCCGTTCGGCTCCTCCGTCGTGCTCAACCGCCAGTGCTCGTCGGTCCACAGGTAGGTCTGGTCGGCCCGGCCGCAGATGTCGCAGCTCTCCGGACCGTCCTCGCCGTGCCGGGGCGGCTCGGGCAGCACCGGCTGCTCCAGCGGGCGGACGGTCAGCGTCCCCGCGAACGGGAAGGTCTCCCACTCCACGCACTCCGGCAGCTTCAGCTCCTGACCGAACGGCAGTCCGGCGACGTACGGGCTCGGCTCGACGTGATCATCATTCATGCCCCAGAGGGTGCCATTTGACATCGCGTCACCTCCCACCGGGGTAACCCAGGCACTGCGATGATCTCCCCATGCCGAGCAGCGAACTGGCCCGTGCCCTCCGCCGCGAACTCCGCGGCGACGTCCGTTTCGACACCCCCGAACGCGCCGTCTACGGCTACGACGCCTCCAACTACCGGCACCCGCCCCTCGGCGTGGTCAGGCCCGCCGACACCGACGACGTCCGCGCCGCCGTCCGGCTCTGCCGCGAGTACGGCGTCCCGCTGGTGCCGCGCGGCGCGGGCACCAGCATCGGCGGCCAGGCGATCGGCCCGGGCGCCGTGGTGCTGGACTTCCGACGGCACGTCAACCGGGTGCTCACGGTGGACCCGGACGCCCGCATCGCCCGGGTGGAGCCGGGCGCCGTGCTCGACCGCCTCCAGCGGGCCGCCGCCCCGTACGGGCTGCGCTTCGGCCCCGACCCGTCCACCCACAGCCGCTGCACGCTCGGCGGCATGGTCGGCAACGACTCCTGCGGCTCGCACTCGATCGCCTGGGGCCGGACTGCCGACAACCTGCACGCGCTGGACCTGCTGCTCGCCGACGGCACCGAACTGACCGTCACCGGCCCCCGCTCCCCCGCCGAACGGTCCGCGCTGCGCGAACGCCCCGGCCGCGAGGGCGAGGTGCACCGAGCGCTGCAGGACCTGACCGCCGCTCACCTCGGCACCCTCCGCCAGGGCATGCCCGACCTGCCCCGCCGCACCTCCGGCTACGACCTGGACGCGCTGCTGCCCGAGCGCGGCTACGACCTGGCCCGGGCGGTCACCGGCACCGAGGGCACCTGCGCAGTCCTGCTCGGCGCCACCGTCCGGCTCGTCGAGGCCCCCGCCGCGACCGCCCTGGTGGTCGCGGGCTACCCCGACGAGACGGCCGCCGCCGACGCCGTCCTCGCGCTGCTGCCGCTGCGCCCGCTCACCGCCGAGGGGATGGCCGCCGACCTGATCGCCGCCCTGGTCGAGGGCGGCCACCGACCGCCCGCACTCGCCCGGCTGCCCGAGGGCGCCTGCTGGCTCTTCCTGGAGACCGGCGGCGCCACCCCCGGAGCCGCCCTGGACGCCGCCCGCGAGCTCGCCGACGCCGTCCGCCGCGAGCCGCGGGCCACCGTCGCGGTGGTCACCGACCGCGCCGAACAGCGCCAACTCTGGGCCGTCCGGGAGGCCGGCGCGGGCATCGTCACCCGACTGCCCGGAGGCGGGGAGGCGTGGCCGGGCTGGGAGGACTCAGCCGTCCCGGTCGAACGCCTCGGCGACTACCTCCGCGAGCTGCGCGCCCTGCTCGGACGGCACCGGCTGCGCGGCATCCCGTACGGGCACTTCGGCGAGGGCTGCATCCACCTGCGGCTGGACTTCCCACTCACCGAGCCGACGCGGCTGCCGGAGTTCCGGGAGTTCATGGAGCAGGCGGCCGACCTGGTGGTGGCGCACGGCGGTTCGCTCTCCGGCGAGCACGGCGACGGGCAGGCCAGGGGCGAGCTGCTGACCCGGATGTACCCGCCGGAGATCATCGACCTGTTCGGCCGGTTCAAGCGGATCTGGGACCCGGCCGGCCTGCTCAACCCGGGCACCGTGGTCGACCCGCGCCCGCTCGACGCCGACCTGCGCTTCCCCGGCCGGGACCTGCTCCCGCTCGCCCTCCCGTACGAGCGGGACGGCGGCAGCCTGCTGACCGCCGTGCACCGCTGCGTCGGTGTCGGCAAGTGCGTCAGCACGGACCCCGGCCCCGGCGTCATGTGCCCGAGCTACCTGGTCACCGAGGAGGAGCGGCACTCCACCCGCGGCCGGGCCAGGCTGCTGGCCGAGATGCTGAGGGGCGAGCTGGTCACCGATGGCTGGCGCTCGCCCGAGGTCCGCGAAGCGCTCGACCTCTGCCTGGGCTGCAAGGGCTGCGCGAGCGACTGCCCGGTCCAGGTCGACATGGCGATGTATCGCAGCGAGTTCCTGCACCAGCACTACCGGCGGCGGCTGCGCCCGGCCTCGCACTACTCGATGGGCTGGCTGCCGCTCACCCTGCGCCTGGCCTTCGCCCGCCGCCTGCTCAACCGGCTGTTCCGTTCGCCGGCCGCCGCGCTGCTCAAACGGATCGGCGGCATCGACCCCCGGCGCGACCTGCCGCCGCTGGCCCCCGAGACCTTCGAGCGCTGGTTCCGCCGCCGGACCGCCGTGCCCGGCGGCCGCGAGGTGCTGCTCTGGCCGGACACCTTCACCAACCACCTCGATCCGGCCCCGGCCCGTGCCGCCGTCGAACTCCTCGAACAGCTCGGCTATACCGTCCGGCTGCCGGACGGCCCGGTCTGCTGCGGCCTCACCTGGCACTCCACCGGCCAACTCGGCATCGCCCGGCGGGTGTTGCGGCGCAGCCTGGCCGCCATTCCGCCCGGCCTGCCGGTGCTCGGCCTGGACCCGAGCTGCACCGCCACCCTGCGCGAGGAGCTGCCCCGGCTGCTCGGCGAGGCGGCCGGGGACGTCCCGGCGCGGGTGCACACGCTGGCCGAGTTCCTCGACCGCGAGGGCGTCGACCTGCCCCGACTGGACGGCGTCCGGGCGATCACCCAGACCCACTGCCATCAGCATGCCGTGCTCGGCACCGCGGCCGACCGCCTGCTGGACCGGCGGACCGGCCTGGACAACCAGGTGCTCGACTCCGGCTGCTGCGGCCTGGCGGGGAACTTCGGCTTCGAACGCGGCCACTACGAAGTCTCCACCGCCCTCGCCGAACGCGTCCTGCTGCCCGCTGTCCGGGCCGCCGACCAGGACACCGTCCTGCTCGCCGACGGCTTCAGCTGCCGCACCCAGATCGACCAACTGGCCGCCGGCCGCCGGGCCGTCCACCTGGCAGAACTGCTTCGCGACGCACTGCGCGCCCAGAGCGGAGCACAGCGCGGATGACAGCCGGTCCCGGCGAGCGGATCGTGGACTTCGGAGGCGCCGAAACACCGCCGACGGGAGGCCCCCGCGATGACCAGCAGCCCCGGCTCTCCCGCCGGTCGGCCCCGGGCCGACCAACCCGGTGTCGTCCGGGACGCGGTCAGCCCGATGCTCCGGGTCGGCCTGACGCCGGAGCGGCGCAGCGAGGTCGTCCCGGTCCTGCCCGGCAACCGCAGCCCGGTGCTGATCGAGCTCGACCTGACCCGCGACGCGGAGACCGAGCAGACCCGTACGGACTTCCTGAACCTCTACGCGGCCACCTTCCCGCGCCTGCCCGAGCCGGTCCCGGTGGCCGCGAGCTACGTACGCTGCGTGCTCAGCCCGTCCGAGATCCAGCGGCTGCTGGCACGCGACCGCACCGGCACCCGGACCGTCTTCCGGGTCTGGCCCGACTACACCCTCGACGCCCACATCGACCGCTCCTGCGCCACCATCAAGGCCGACGCGGTGTTACGCGCCTACGCCGCCACCGGGCGGGGCATCGTCTGGGCGGTGGCGGACAGCGGCATCGACGAGCGGCACCCGCACTTCGCGGACGGCACCCTGACCGGCCCGTGCGCCGGGCTCCACCGGGACTTCACCGCCCTGGTCGTCGGCGGCCCCACGCCGGAACCGCCGGAGTCCCCGCTGACCGACCCCGCCGGGCACGGCACCCACGTCGCTGGCATCATCGCGGGCGGCCTGCCCGCCGGACAGCCACCGCTGATCGGTCAGGTCGAACTGACCGGCGGCGGCCTCCCCGCGTGGCACACCCGCACGCTCGACGAGGGCCACACCCTCGCCGGTATCGCCCCGCGCGCGGGACTGGTCAGCCTCAAGGTGCTGGCCGAGCGCGGCCCCGGCCTGGTCACCTCGTCCAGCGCGGTGATCGAGGCGCTCTACTACCTCCGGGAGAAGGTCAACACCGGCGGCCGGCTGTTGGTGGTCCACGGCGTCAACCTGAGCCTCGGCTGCGCCTGGGACGCCAGCGAGTACGCCTGCGGCCAGAGCCCGCTCTGCCGCGAGGTCAACCTGCTGGCCGCCAGCGGTGTGGTGGTCGTGGTGAGCGCGGGCAACGGCGGTTTCGCGGGCCGGCTGCCTGGCGAGGGCGACGCCGACAACCGCGCGGTCCTGGCCACCATCACCGACCCCGGCAACGCCGACGGCGCCATCACCGTCGGCTCCACGCACCGGGACCGCCCGCACGAGTTCGGGGTCACCTACAGCTCCTCCAAGGGCCCGACGCTGGACGGCCGCCTCAAGCCCGACCTGCTGGCGCCCGGCGAGCGGATCACCTCCTGCGCGACCGGCGAGCTGCGCTCCCAGCTCGCCTCGCTGCTCTCGGCGGACGCCGATCCGGCCACCCTGCCGACGTACGTGGAGCAGAGCGGCACCTCGATGGCCGCCCCGCACGTCTCCGGCGCGATCGCCGCCTTCCTTTCGGTCCGGCAGGAGTTCATCGGGCGTCCGCGCGAGATCAAGGAGCTGCTCTGCGCCAACGCCACCTCGCTCGGCCGGGACCGCTACCTGGAGGGCCACGGCCTGCTCGACCTGATGCGTGTGATGTCCAACGTCTAGTGGCGAGGAGTGAGTTGACCATGGCTGACCCGATCGCGGGGCTTCCGTACTGGGAGATCCGCTTCGACCAGGACGGGCACCTGCTGGACGACGACGGTCTGGTGGCCGAGCTGCCGGGCACGGGGGTGAGCGAGCTGTTCGTCTTCTCGCACGGCTGGAACAACTCGGACACCGGCGCCCGTACGCTCTACGCCTACACCTTCGACGAACTCTCGCACCAGATCGACCGGTTCGCCCCCGCCTGGCGGGGAAGGGTCGGCGTGGTCGGCGTCTTCTGGCCCTCGCTGCTCTTCCCCGAGGACGCCCCCGACACGCCCGCCACCCCGTCCTCCCCCGCCGAACTTGCCGCCGCGCTCGGCCCGGCGTTCGCCGCTCCGCAGCAGGCCGGGCTCGCCGAGATCACCACCCTGCTGGAGCAACAGCCGCAGGTTCCGGAGCAGTTGGCGAAATGTCACCGCCTGGTCGCCGAGCTGGTCACCTCACCCGCACTGGCCGAGGAGGACCGGGGCCAGGAGGCCGTCCTGACCAAACCCACCGGCGAGGTGTTCAGCGCACTGGCGGGACTGGCCAGCGAACAGGGCGACGCCCAGGGCCTCCCCAACCCGTTCAAGGTGCTCTGGCGCGGCGCCCGCGAGGCACTGCGCACCGCCAGCTACTACGAGATGAAGAACCGGGCCGGCGTGATCGGCCGGAACGGCCTCGGCCCGCTGCTCGGCCGGGTCGCGGGCAACGGGCTGCGGGTCCACCTGATCGGCCACAGCTTCGGCGCCCGGCTGGTCTCCTTCGCCCTTCCCGGTCTGCCCGAGGGCGTCGGCAGTCCGGTCGCCTCGCTGCTGCTGGTGCAGGGCGCCTTCTCGCACTTCAGCTTCGCCGCACCGGTCCCGATCGACCACGGCCACCAGGGCTTCCTGGCACCGTACTTCGACCGGGTGGCCGGTCCGCTCCAGTCCACGTTCTCGCTCGGGGACCGTGCGGTCGGCTGGTGGTACCCGGCCGCCTCGATGCTCAGCAACGAGGACGACCAGGCCGCCTCGGACCTCACCTACCGCTGGGGCGGCATGGGCCACGACGGCTTCCAGCAGGACGGCGTCGAACAGTTCGACCTCAAGCCCGAGGGGACGGCGTACCCCCTGGAGGCCGGGCACTTCTACCGGCTGCGCAGCGACGAGGTCATCGCCGAGGACCAGTCCCCGTTCGCCGGCGCCCACAGCGACATCAGACACCCGGAGGTGGTCTGGGCCGCGCTGGCCGGCGCCACCTCCGCCTGAGCAGCTCGCACGGCGTCCGAACCGCTCGCCGACCCGCCCTGCCTGCTGGCGCCGGGCCCAACTCGAGCCCCACAATGGCCCGGTGACTCTCACCCCCGCCGAGGCGGACAAGATCCTGGCCGACAACTTCGCGCCCTGGGTGCAGGCCCTCGGCCTCTCGGTCACCGAGACCGACGACCGCCACGCCGTGCTCCGGCTCCCCTGGTCCGAGCAGCTCGCCCGCGAAGGCGGCGCGCTCTCCGGCCAGGCCCTGATGGCCGCCGCCGACACCGCGAGCGTCATCGCCGTCTCGAGCGCCCTCGGCTCGTTCGGCCCGATGACCACCGTCCAGCAGTCCATCACCTTCCAGCGCGCGGTCCTCGGCGCCGACGTCCTGGTCGACGCCCGGCTCACCAAGCTCGGCCGCCGCCTCGCCTTCCTGGACGTCACTCTCACCGCCGAGGGCACCGAGGCTCCCGCCGCCCACGCAACCACGGTCTACGCTTTCCCGAACTGACCGGCAGCCGGTTCAGAGGCGCCGGGAACTGCGAGGAGATCCGGCGCCGGGGCCGGCCTGTGAAGTGCCTGACCGCCGACGCGCGGATCCACTGCACCGAAGGGCGCTACTCCGCGCAGATCGTCGTCACGAACTCCGCCACCCGCTCCTGCGGCAGTCCCCGCGCGATGTCCGCCTCGCTGATCATCCCGACCAGCTTGTGGTCCGGGTGGTTGATCACCGGCAGCCGTCGCACCAGGTGCTGCTCCATCACCTGGAGCACCTGCTCGACGTCCTCGTCCGCCTCCACCACCATCGGCCTGCCCTGGGCGAGTTCGCCGGCCAGCACGGTGCTCGGGTCCCGGCCCTCGGCCACGCACTTGAGCACGATGTCGCGGTCGGTGAGGATTCCCAGCAGCTTCTGGTTCTCGCCGCAGATCGGCAAAGCGCCGACGCCGCGTTCCTTCATGATCCGGGCTGCGTCCGCCAGCGTCTGCTGCTCCACGACGCACTCGGCTCCGGTGTGCATGATGTCACCTGCAGTGGTCATCGTCCCGCCTCCTGCCCTCGGTCTCCTCTCATCCTGTGCTGCCGTCCGGGGCGCCGCCACCCAGCAACGGGTGGGCCAGCACCTCGTCCAGGTCCGGGAGTTCGAGCTGCTCGACCCCCCTCTTGGCCGGTGGCGGCGGTGCATCGGCCGCCGCCTCCGCCCGATGGGTGGCGCTGTCCAGGAAGCGCAGCAGTTCCACCGGGAACGGCAGCACCAGGGTGGAGTTCTTCTCCGCCGCGACCTCCACCACGGTCTGCAGCAGCCGCAGTTGGAGGGCGGCCGGGGCCCGGCTCATGATGGTGGCCGCTTCGGCGAGCCGGGCGGACGCCTGGAACTCGCCGTCCGCGGTGATGATCCGGGCCCGCCGTTCCCGCTCCGCCTCGGCCTGCCGGGACATCGAGCGTTTCATCGACTCGGGCAGTGCCACGTCCTTGATCTCCACCCGGTCGATCTGGATGCCCCAGCCGAGCGCCGGGCTGTCCAGCATCAGTTCGAGCCCCTGGTTGATCGGCTCCCGGTTGGCCAGCAGGTCGTCCAGCTCGCTCTTGCCGATGATCGAACGCAGCGAGGTCTGCGCCACCTGCGAGATCGCGAACTCGTAGTCCTGCACGTTCACCGCCGCCCGGACGGGGTCGACCACCTGGAAGTAGACGACCGCGTCGACCCGGACCGTCACGTTGTCCCTCGTGATGCCCTCCTGGGCGGGGATCGGCAGGGTGATGATCTGGATGTTCACCTTCTTCATCCGGTCCACGGCCGGTACCAGGAAGGCAAGGCCCGGCTGCCGGATCTCGTCCCGGACCCGGCCGAACCGGAACACCACCCCGCGCTGGTACTGCTGCACCACCCGCATCCCAAGCCCGGCCAGTACCGCCACCACCAGAAACACTGCCAACACAGCGTCAAGAACGATCATCGCCGTCACCTCGGCAACCCTCACCCAAGGACCCGCAATCCACGCTACTCCGGCGCCACCGGTCCCTAGGATCGATGCCATGCACCCAGCACAGGCCCACCTCCTGCCCGACCTCACCACCCTCGACCGGGAGGTCACCGGGTGCCGGGCCTGCCCCCGCCTGGTCACCTGGCGCGAGGAGGCGGCCCGGGTCAAACGCCGCGCGTACCTGGAGTGGGACTACTGGGCCCGCCCGATCCCGGGGTTCGGCCCGCCGGACGCAGCCCTGCTGCTGGTCGGCCTGGCCCCCGCCGCACACGGCGCCAACCGGACCGGGCGGATCTTCACCGGCGACCCGTCCGGCGACCTGCTCTACGCCACGCTGTACGACCTCGGGCTGGCCAACCGGCCCACCTCGGTGGTGCACGGTGACGGCCTGGAGCTGTACGGCGTCCGGATCACCGACCCGGTGCGCTGCGCGCCGCCCGACAACCGGCCGAGCACCGAGGAGCGGGACACCTGCCGCCCGTGGATCGCCCGGGAGCTGACCTTCCTCCGGCCGACCGTCCGCACCGTGGTCGCGCTCGGCGGCTTCGCCTGGCAGGCGCTGCTCCCCGCGCTGGCCACGGCGGGCTGGCAGATCCCCCGTCCCCGGCCCGCCTTCGGCCACGGCGCCCGGGTCGTCCTCCCCGCCACCGACGGCGGCCCACCGCTCGAACTGATCGGCTGCTACCACGTCAGCCCGCGCAACACGAACACCGGCCGCCTCACCACCCCGATGCTCCGCGACCTGCTCGCCGGAGCGGCCCGCTCGGCCGGGCTCTGAGCCTTCAGCCCCTCCGCAGCAGCTTCTCGATCTCCTCGGGTACGCAGTCGACCGCCGACTGCCGCGCGTACAGCACGCCGTACTCGAACGGGTGCCCGGTCCGCGCCAGCTCCCGTAGGACCTGCCGGGCGACCACCGCGTCCTGGTGCGCTCCCAGCGCGTCCTGCACCGCCGTCATCCGCCGGGTCAGGCCGGCCGCCCCCGCCGTCTCCCCCAGGTAGCGGGCCCGCTTGGCCGCCTTCCTGGCCCGGTGCAGCGCGGTGTCCCTGGCCGCGCCGGTGAGACCACGGGCCGCGTGCAGCCGCCGGGCGACCCGGCGCTCGGCCCGCCGCGCCAGCTTCCGGTACGGCGGCAGGCCGGTACCGTCCGGTGGCCGGACCGACAGCTCGCCGAGCTCGCCCAACAGCGCCCGGTACCAGGCACTGTCCAGCGCCGCCAGCACCTCCGGGCGGGTCGTCGCCGCCCGCCGCCCGGCCCATCCGGCCACTTCGGCCGCGATCAGCTCGGGCCCGCACTCCGGCGGCAGCGCCCGTGCCTCGGCGACCAGGGCCACCCCGAGCACCTCGGCATCCCTGGCCGGACCGAGCACCTGCCCGAGCCGCCGCAAGCCGGCCGCCGCTGCCAGGTCGGGCCCGTCGTACTCGCGCAGGGCGCTCCGCAGCCGTCGGCAGCTGACCCGCATCCTGTGCACCGCGTCCGGCCCGTCGACCCGGACCAGCGGCTCCAGACCGGCCAGCACCACGGTCTGCGCGGCGATCCGGGCGGCCAGCAGCTCATCGGTCGGCCGTACCTTCGACATCCCGCTCACCTCCGTACCGCCTCCAGGCTATGACGCCCGGGCCCGGCCGGAGACGGCGAAGCCGGGCCCGTTCGGTACGGTCCCGGCTTCATCGTGGCTTCGAAGGGCCCGGCCTCAGCCGATCTTCTTGCCGAAGCAGAGGCTCTCCGGGGAGTCCCGGTAGTACCCGAACTTGGTGATCGGGAGGTAGCCCTCGGAGCCGTACAGCGCGATCGCCTCCGGCTGCTCGGTGCCGGTCTCCAGGATCAGCCGGGTCAGCCCCGCCTCGGCGGCGGTCCGCTCCAGGTGCCGCAGCACCGCCCGGGCCAGCCCCCGGCCCCGGGCGCTCGCGGAGACGTACATCCGCTTCAACTCGGCGTCGCCGTCCCGTACGTCGTCGGGCCCGGCCTGCTTGACCCGCCAGCCGCCGCAGGCCACCGGCACGTCGTCCAGGTAGCCGACCACGAACAACCCGGCGGGCGGATCGAAGTGGTCCGGGTGCATCACCGTCAGGTCCATCTCGCCGTACCGCTGGACGTACTCCTGCTGGACCTCGGCCGCGAGCTTCGCGGCGTCGGGGTGTCCGTAACCGGTGGTGCGTATCTCCATGGTCGCCAAGCCTAAGGCCCTGCTCAGCGCTGTTCGAAGCGGGCCACCAGGTCGTCCTTGCCGAACATCCGGGCGGTCTCGATCGCGGTGGGTGCCCCGGCGCGCGGGTCGGCGTCGCCGTCCAGCAAGGCGGTGATCACCTCGGCCTCGCCCTTGAAGACGGCACCGGCCAGCGGGGTCTGACCCCGGTCGTTCACCCGGTCCGGATCGGCGCCGTGCGCCAGCAGGACCCGGACGGTCTCGGCGTGACCGTGGTACGCCGCCAGCATCACCAGGGTGTCGCCCCGGTCGTTGGCCAGGTCGGCGGGGGCGCCGGCGTCCAGGTAGGCCGTGAGCAGCGCGGTGTCGCCCGCGCGGGCCGCGTCGAAGAGCTTGCCGGCGAGTGCGATGACCTCGGCGTCCGGGGTCTGGGGTGCGGAGTCGGCCATGACTGGGCCCTCTCGGATCGGGTCGGTAGTGCCGTACCGCACCGTAGCGGACGACACGGGACGGGGTGGGCCGGGCGGCCGTTCGGGCGAATTTTGCCGCCCGTTTACGCCCCAGGCAGGCGGTTCGGTGAGATCCACCCGTTTGCCACGTTCCATCATCTATTACTTTTTGTCACGATTAGGGCACTTTCGGTTACGCCTTTTTTCTTTATATGCGTCCCCGCCGTCCCCAGATCGAGGAGCAGTCGCGTGATTCTCTCCATCTCCGGCATCGTCCTGTTCGGCACCATCGCCTTCCTGTTCTTCCGGCGGGACGGCCTCAAGATCTCGCACGCGGTGGTGTGCGCGCTGCTCGGTTTCTACATCGCGGGGTCCTCGATCGCACCCAGCATCCAGGCGGGCGGCGCGAGCCTGGCGAGCCTGCTCGGTGGCCTGAAGTTCTGACGACGGCTCAGTCCCTCCTCCGGCCCGGGTGCGGCTCCCAACCGCCCCGGGCCGTGCGCACCCCCCAACCCGTCCCGAGCTGCCCGGGGAGAAGTCCCGAATGTCCCTGACCCGCCATCTAAGCCGCGGCCGCGACCTGGCCCGGACCGCCGGCGACCACGCCGCCGACATGTTCGCCCCGCTCACCCTGATCGGCCGCGGCCTGCGGCACCACGCCGACTGGGTGAAGGCCCGCTGGGCCGCCACTCCCAAGGAGAAGCGCGGTCCGACGGTCTTCCTCACCGCCGCCGCCCTGCTCGGCGTCTTCCTCCTCCCGCACGGGCCCCTGGGCGCCCTGGTCGCCCTGATGGCCAGCGCCGCGTGGGTCGGCCGCTCCCCCAAGGCCCCGGCCGCCGCGGCCGAGCCGGACGCCGTCGAACTGAAACTGTCCGCGCTGTACGCCGCCCTCACGCCCTACCTGGCCGCACCGGAGGAGTTCAGCCCGCTGTACGGTCCCGAGGGCCGCTACCAGGACGCGTTCAGCACCTGGGAGTTCGACGACGAGGGCCGACTGGCCGGCCTGGACCTGGTCTACCCGGCCTACTTCACCGACACCGAGCCCGCCGCCCGGGCCCGGGTGGAGCAGGTCATCCAGGGCAAGGCCGGCCGGTCCAGGGAGTACCGCTTCGACTGGGACGAGGAGTCCAACCGGCTCCGGGTCACCGCGCTCGCCCCACTGGCCACCGACATCCTCGCCCAGCCCTTCGTCACCACGCCCGGCGAGATCGTGCTCGGCTTCACCGACGACCACGGCAGCCACCGCACCATCCCGGTCGCCCAGGGCGGGAGTACCGTCCAGCAGCCGCCGGTGGTCTGGCGTACCGGCGCCCGTTCCTCCGAGCCGCACCTGCTGGCACTGGGCTCCGCCGGTTCCGGCACCTCCACCCTGATCCGCTCGGTCGCCCTCCAGGCGCTGCGGCACGGCGACCTGATGGTGATCGACGGGGCCGGTACGGGCGAGCACGCCTGCCTGGTCAACCGGCCGGGCGTGCACACGGTGGAGACCAGCCTGCACGGCGCGCTGGCCGCGCTGGAGTGGGCCGCCCAGGAGACCGAACGGCGGCTCACCGCCCTCAACGCCGCCCGCCACCACGGCGTGGCGGTCCCGGAGGACGTCACCCGCCCGCTCTGGCTGCTGCTCGACCACCCCACCGAGCTGACCGAGCTGGCGCACGCGGAGGGCAGGCCCGATCCGCAGGAGTTGCTGGAGCTGCCGCTCCGGCACGGCCGGGCGGCCCGGGTCACCGTCGTGGTCGCCGACGACCTGACCGCGTACGACCGGATCTCGCCGACCGTCCGGGCCACCACCCGGGCCCGGGTGGTGCTCGGCCCGACCACCCCGGGCACCGCCGAAGCCGTCCTGGCCGGGCCGCTGGACATCACCCCGGCCACCCAGACTCCGCCGGGCCGGGGCTACGCCCGGATCGGCGCGTCCGCCCCGGTCCGCCTCCAGGTGCCGGTCACTGTGGACCCGCTGGACGACGAGGCGCCGGCCGCCCACCGGGAGGCGGTGATCAGCCTGCTGCCGCACCGGGACACCAGGACCGAGGCGTCGGCGGACGACCTGAAGGTCGAGTCCTCGGCCAGTACCCCGTCGAGCGTCCCCGAAATGCCGAAGGAACCCCCAGCGGTCCGCCCGCGTCCGGTGTGGTGAGCGGACAGCGGTAAGCTGGCGCGCCACCTGTCACCGGGTCGCTCTCCGCACATTTGATGACACGCTGGGTGATAAATCCGTTCAGATGTGACAAATCGGGCGACGATGGGTACAAACAGTGGCGGTACGACAGGCGACGCATGTCCCCGGACGGGAATCTTCGTCGACGGCCGAGCGTTGACCGAACGACGATGACAGCGACCACTAGTCCTGTGGGCCATAAGCCCGGGAGGCACGATTCATGAGCGAGCGAGCTCTCCGCGGCACGCGACTCGGGGCCACTAGCTACGAGACCGACCGTGGAATTGATCTGGCTCCCCGCCAGACCGTTGAGTACGCATGTCAGAACGGACACCGATTCGAGGTTCCTTTCTCCGTTGAGGCGGAGATTCCCTCGGCCTGGGAATGCCGTTTCTGTGGCCAGGAGGCCATGCTGCTGGACGGTGATGAGCCGGAGGAGAAGAAGACCAAGCCGACGCGCACCCATTGGGACATGCTGATGGAGCGTCGGACGAGGGAGGAGTTGGAGGAGGTCCTGGCAGAGCGCCTGGCCGTACTCCGCTCCGGCGGGATGAACCTCGCGGTCCACCCCCGCGACACCCGCAAGAGCGCCTGACCCAGCGCCGCCCGCAGCGGCCACCGAACCCGAAGGGGCCCGAGCTTCTCCCGAAGCCCGGGCCCCTCGGCTTTTCCCGTCCGGTGCGCTGGGTCTGCCCGGGCAGACCCAGCGCACCAGGCCTCAGTCGATCGGCGGCCGGTAGTCGGTGGAAGGACCGGACGGCTGCGCCGGGTCCACCACCTCGCCCTGGATCACCTTGCCGTCCGGCCGGTGGATCCGGATCTGCTCCTGCAACCGCACCGCGTCGGCCAGCCGGTCGGCGCCCACCGGCGCGGTCGAGCGCAGCGCCGTACTGGTGAACCTGCGGCCCAACACCCGCCAGAGCGCCCTGGTCGGCGGGAAGAGCAACGAGAGGCCGAGCACGTCCGACAGGAAGCCGGGGAACATCAGCAGCATGCCCGCCAGCACCGTCATGCTGGTGCCGGTCTGCGGCTGCTGGGACTGCGGCTGCCTGCTCTGCTCGATCGCCGCCGAGATCGCCTTCAGCCCGGCCCGCTTGACCAGCCAGGCACCCAGCACCAACCCACCGAGCAACAGCAGCAGGACGGCGAACCAGCTGGTCGCCGAGGCGACCACGGTCAGCAGCCAGATCTCCACCACCAGCCAGGCGGCGACGGACAGCGGCAGGAACCGCCGCACCCGCCCGCGCGGTGCTGTCGGTGCCGAGGGGGCCGGGGGAACGTGCTGGCTCACGGTACGGATCCACTCCATCGTGGCGCCCGATCCACCGCCCGACCGGCTGATCCGGCCCGGCTACGGGGCACCACCTGGCACAACGGCTAGGACGCGGCCGGTGTTCCGCCGTTCCGGCGCCGACGGAGCGCGCCCAGCACCGCCAGGCCGCAGCCCAGCAGGCCCGCCATGGCGAGCGTCCACTCCGGGGCGGCACCGACCCGGTCGGCCAGGGTCCGGCCGTCACGCAGCGGGACGACCGCGCTCAGCTGGGCCGCCGTCAGCTCCTCGGTGTGCTGGGTCACCGAACCGTCCGGCGCCACGATCGCGCTGATCCCGCTGGTGGCGGCGATCAGCACGGCCCGGCCGTGCTCGACCGCGCGCAGCCGGGACATCGCCAGCTGCTGGTCCGGCTGGCCGCTCTTGGCGTAGGTGGCGTTGTTGGTCTGCACGACCAGCACCCGGCCGCCCTGGTTGACGGTGTCGCGGACGATCTCGTCGTACGCGACCTCGAAGCAGATCACGTCACCGATCCGGGCCGGGCCGAGCTGGAGCACGCCGCTGCTGGTGCCGGGGAAGAAGTCCCGGGCGACCTGCTGGAGCCGGGTGATCACCTTGGACAGCTGGTCCCGGAACGGCACGTACTCGCCGAACGGCACCGGGTGCTGCTTGGTGTACGAGGCGCCCGGGCCGGTCCCCGGGTCCCAGACGATGCCCTGGTTGAGCACGTGCTGCTCGTCCGGGCCGTCCACCAGCGCGCCGACCAGGACCGGGACGCCGATCGCCTTCACGGCGGCGTCGATCCGCTCGTACGCCTCGGGGCTGGTGAACGGGTCGAAGTCGGAGGAGTTCTCGGGCCAGATCACCACGTCGGGGCGCTCGGCGCGGCCGGCCGCGACCTCGGCGGCGAGCTGCTCGGTCTCCTTGGCGTGGTTCTTGAGCACGGTCATCGGGGTGCCGAGGAAGTGCATGCCGGGGTTGGGCACGTTGCCCTGGATCACCGCAACCTTGACGGTCTCGGCGGCGGCCGTCGGGACGGGCACCAGGTACCCCGCCAGCAGGACCGCCACCGCACCGCCGGCCGCCAGCGCGGCGGTCACCGGGGCCCGGCCCGGCCCCCGGCGCAGGCGCAGCGCGGCCCAGGCCAGCAGGGTGCCGCAGAGCGCGACCGCGAAGGTCACCAGCGGTGCCCCGCCGAGCGCCGCCAGCGGGGTGAAGGGCGTGGCGGTGTTGGCGAAGGCCAGCCGGCCCCAGGGGAAGCCGCCGAGCGGCAGCCGGTCCCTGGCCCACTCCTGGGTGACCCAGAGGCAGGCCGCCCAGACCGGCCAGCCGGGCAGGCGGGAGGTGGCGGCCAGTCCGGCGCCCAGGGCCGCCACGAACAGCGCCTCGATCACCGACAGACCGATGGTCGCGTCCAGGCCGATCACCCGCAGCCACCAGAGCAGCAGCAGGAAGAACGGCAGCCCGAACGCGAAGCCCGTCCACGCCCCCTGACGGGCCGTACGCCCCCGGGTCAGCAGCGAGAGCCCGGCCACCCCGACCAGCGAGAGCGGCCAGAGGTCGTACGGCGGGAAGGCCAGCGCCAGCAGCAGACCGCAGAGCACCGCGAGGCCCGTCCTGGGCAGCCCGGCCACCAGCCGGGCGGCCCGCCCTGGTCGGGGGGCGGAGGGCTCCGGGTCGGGCTCCGTCACGGGGTGCTCCTGCTCGACGGGCAGTGCCATCTGCGCACCACCTCTCTGTCTGTGCAGGTCCATCCTGGTCGGAAGACGGTACCCCGGAGTGGGGGCACACCGTCGCCGGGGGTCCGGTGCTCTCAGGCGGTGAAGACCGTACGGCCCCGGACCACGGTGCGCAGGCAGGTGGGGAGGGGCTCGCCCGGGGTGAGGTCGGGGAGTCCCGGGGTGCCGGAGCGGGGGTCGGTGGACCAGCCGGCCACCCGGGAGTCGGGGGCCTGGACGACCAGGTCGGCCGCCGCCCAGACCGCGAAGCTGGCCACGGCGCCGGGGACCAGCACGCCGTCCTGGTCCCGGCCGATCGCCCGCCAGCCGCCCCGGGTGTGGGCGGTGAAGGCGGCCCGGACCGAGATCCGGTGCTCCAGGGTTTGGTGGAAGGCGGCGGCGCGGACGGTGCCCCAGGGGTCGAGCTGGGTGACCGGGGCGTCCGAGCCGAAGGCCAGCGGGACGCCGGCCCGCAGCAACCCGGCGAAGGGGTTCAGGCCGGCGGCGCGCTCGGCGCCCAGGCGCTGGGCGTACATGCCGTCGGGGCCGCCCCAGGCGGCGTCGAAGGCGGGCTGGACGGAGGCGGTCAGGCCGAGCTCCGCGAAGGCCGCGACGGCCTTCTCGTCGAGGGCCTCGGCGTGCTCGATCCGGTGCCGGCGGGCCCGCACCCGGTCCAGGCCGACCCGGTCGGCGGCCGCCCGGACACCGTCCAGGACGGTGGTCAGTGCTGCGTCACCGATGGCGTGGAACCCGGCCTGGAGGCCCGCCTCGGTGCAGGCCACCACGTGGTCGGCGACCTGCCGGGCCGTCAGGTACGCGGCCCCGGTGTGCTCGGCGTCGGTGTACGGGGCGTGCAGGCAGGCGGTGTGCGAGCCGAGTGCGCCGTCGACGAAGAGGTCCCCGGCCGCTCCCAGGGCCCCGAGGCGGCGGGCGGTCTCGACCCCGGCGGGGGCGAGTTCGCCCCAGTAGCCGAAGACCTCCGGCCCGGTGCCGGCAGCGGCCAGCGCGAGCAGTTCGGTGAAGTCCTGCTCGGAGGAGATGTCGGGGCCCGCGCACTCGTGCAGGGCGCCGATGCCGAGCGAGGCGGCCCGGGTCAGGGCGGCCTGCTGGGCGGCCCTGCGCTGATCCGCCGTCAGGTGGGCGAGGGCGGCGCGACGGACGGCGTGGTGGGCGTCCCGGCTGAGCGGGCCCTCGGCCTCGTACCCGGCGCGGCCGGCCAGACCCTCCGTCAGCTCGCGCAGCGGGGTGGAGGCGAGCGCGGAGTGCACGTCGGTGCGGGACAGGTAGAGCGCGGCGCCCCCGGCGGCGGCGTCCAGCTCGGCCAGGGTCGGCGGGCGGCCCTCGGGCCACTTGGTCTCGTCCCACCCGTGCCCGATCACCATGCCGGGACCGGCGGCGCCGGCGAAGGCCGCGACGGCGGCGAGCGCCTCGGCCAGCGAGGGGCAGCCGGTCAGGTCGAGGCCGGTCAGCGCGAGGCCGGCCGAGGTGGTGTGCACGTGCGCGTCGACGAACGCCGGGGTGACCAGCGCGCCGTCCAGCTCGATCACCTCGTCGGCGGTCGCCACGTACGGTTCGGCGGCGCCGTCGCTGCCGACCCAGGCGATGTGTTCCCCCTCGACCAGCATCGCGGTGGCGAACGGGTCGGCGGGGCTGTAGACGGAACCGCCGCGCAGCAGCACGGTCCGGCGGGTGGTGGATGCGCTCATGGGGCACAAGTCTGCACCCGCACGGGTGCTGCTCCGGTACCGGGGTCACGGGGCTGTCGGACAGCCCCTACAGCTTGGGCGGCCGCGCCTCGTACGGGGTGGAGAGCACCACCGTGGTCCTGGTGGACACCCCGGCCGCGCTGCGGATCCGGGCGAGCAGGTCCTCCAGGTCGCCGGGGGCGCCGACCCTGACCTTGAGGATGTAGTTCTCGTCGCCGGCGACGCTGTGGCAGGCCTCGATCTCCGGCAGACCGGCCAGCCGGTCCGGGGTGTCGTCCGGGGAGCTGGGGTCGAAGGGTTTGACCGAGATGAAGGCGGTGAGCGCGAGGTCGACCGCGTCCGGGTCGATGATCGCCGTGTAGCCGCGGATCACCCCACGCTGTTCGAGGCGGCGCACGCGCTGGTGCACCGCCGAGGTGGACAGGCCGGTGGCCTTGCCCAGGTCCGTGTAGCTCATCCGGCCGTCCTCGAGGAGCAGCTGAACGATGCGTTGGTCGAGATCCTCCACAGTGCGCAAACCTACTGCCCCGCGCAGCCGGCCGCCGACACCAGGGGGCGTTCCGGCCGAGAACGGTCAGGGGCCGGGTCGGGTGACCGGGTCGGGGGGCGCACGCTCCGGCACATGCCGCGTGAATGTGGCGAGCGCCACACGACGTGCATCATGCTGCGTCGGAACGCAGGATTATGAGGCCCCGTCAGCGGGAAATGGTGCTCTTGGCCAGGGCCGACGTCGGCCGGGCCCCATCCGAGGGGGATCAATGCCTGCTGCCGAACAGCCCTCCCGCACCGCTGCGGAGGACGAGGAACGCTTCGACCTCGACGACTTCCCGGGGGTGGACCCGGGCGAGCTCGAGACCTGGGACATCTTCCGGGTGCACTGCCCCGAGTGCGACCGCCCGATCGCCCTGCTGGGCGACGAGGAGCGGCTGCCGCAGCACGCGGTGCTGCCGACCGCCTGGCATCCCTTCTCCCCCGCGCTGTGCCCCGGCACCGGCGCCCCGACCGCGGACCTGACGGAGTGCGACTCGATCGAGCACGCCACCGTCGAGAGCCTGGCGCTGGGCAGCTCCCCCGCCGAGTTCGACTGGCGCACCAGCCCCTTCTCGCACGCGAGCGCCCCGGGCTCGGGCCCGTTGGAGCGCCATGTGCGGGTGCCCGCCCAGCGTTCGCGGGCCGGCCTGGTCAGGCACTGACGGCCGGTTCCGGCGTCCGCTCGTCGGCGGACGCCGGAACCGCGGTCAGCGGCCGGTCAGGTGTCGGCCGATCACCAGGCGCTGGATCTGGTTGGTGCCCTCGACGATCTGCAGCACCTTGGCCTCCCGCATGTACCGCTCGGCGGCGTAGTCCTGGGTGTAGCCGTACCCGCCGAGCACCTGGACGGCGTCCGTGGTGACCGCCATCGCGGCGTCCGTGCAGAACAGCTTGGCCATCGCGGCCTCCTTGGAGAACGCCATCCCGGCGTCCCGGCGACGGGCCGCCGCGAGGTAGAGCGCGCGCCCGGCCTCCACCTTGGTGGCCATGTCGGCCAGCATGAAGGACAGGCCCTGGAACTCGGCGATCGGGCGGCCGAACTGCTGCCGGGTGCCCGCGTACTCGACCGCCAGGTCGAGTGCGGCCTGGGCCACGCCGATCGCGCAGGCGGCGATGCCGAGCCGGCCGGAGTCCAGCGCGGAGAGCGCGATCTGGAAGCCCTGGCCCTCCTCGCCGACCAGGCGGTCCCGGTCCACCCGGACGCCGTCGAAGTGGATCTGGGCGGTGGGCGAGCTGCGCATGCCCATCTTGTGCTCCGGCGGGGCCGCCGACAGACCGGCGCTGTGGCCGGGCACCAGCAGGCAGCTGATCCCGCGCGGTCCGTCCACGCCGGTGCGGGCCATCGTGCTGTAGAAGTCGGCCTGCCCGCCGTGGGTGATCCACGCCTTGGTGCCGTTCACCACGTACTGCCCGCCGTCCAGGTCGGCCCTGGTGCGCAGCGCGGCGGCGTCCGACCCGGACTGCGGCTCGGAGAGGCAGTACGCGCCGAGCTGCTCGCCGCCCAGCATGCCGGGCAGCCAGCGCTCGCGCTGGGCGTCGGTGCCGAAGGTGGCCAGGGCGTGGCAGGACAGCGTGTGCACGCTGACCCCGAGCCCGACCGCCAGCCAACCGGCCGCCAGCTCCTCCAGCACCTGGAGGTAGACCTCGTACGGCTGGCCGCCACCGCCGTACTGCTCCTCGTACGGGAGCGACAGCAGTCCGGCCTCGCCGAGCGTGGCGAACACCTCGCGCGGGAACCGTCCGGCGGCCTCGTCCTCGGCGGCGCGTGGCTCCAGCTCGTTGCGCACCAGGTCCCTGGTGAGGGCGAGCAGCTCCCTGGCCTCCTCGCTGGGAAGCTGACGGTCCACGGGCTTGGCAGCGGCGGGGGTCATGACGGTACGTCGCCTCCTCGGTCGGGCGCCGGTCCCTGGGTTCGGGTACGGCAGGGCGGATCGGGCCCGGGGCGGCACCGGATCGCGGTGAACGCCCGTTCACTGGGCTTGGCGATGTGAGTATGCCCGATACCGGGCGTGCCGTCACGGTCCGGATCGGCACATCACTCGGACACCTGTGCCATAACGTCGGACCGGGCCGACCGTAAAGTGGTGCGATGACCCGATCCGAGCTGGTTTCGCTGGCCGCCGAGCTGCGCGCACTGCCGCCGTCCTGCGGTCCGGTGCGGCTGTTCGGGGTGGACGGTCACGCCGGATCGGGGAAGACCACCTTCGCCGCCAGGCTGGCGGCGGCGCTCGGCGGGGCACCGGTGGTGCACCTGGACGACCTGGCGACGCACACCGAGCCGTTCGGCTGGGCGGAGCGACTGCGGACCCAGCTGCTCGACCCGTTGAGCCGCGGCGAGAGCACCGAACACCAAGTCTATGACTGGGAGCTGGGCCGTTTCGCGGGCAGCCGCCGAGTGCCCGCCGCGCCCGCGGTGCTGATCGAGGGGGTCGGCGCCGGGCGGCGCGAACTGCGCCCCCTGCTGGCCCGGTTGATCTGGCTGGAACTGGACCAGCCCGCCGCCCGGGCCCGGGGCGAGCGGCGGGACGGGCCGGAACTGGCCGAGTTCTGGGAGGGCTGGAGCCGGGCGGAGCTGGCGCACTTCGCGGCCGACCCGAGCCGCCCGTACGCCGATCTGCTGGTGCACGGAGTCACCGGGAGGATCGTCCGGAGTACCCACGGTGAGTCTGCCCGACGCCCTTGACCTGGGCAGTCTTCAGGACTTAGGTTCTGCTCAGCGCGAGATTAGTTGATCGCGCAACATTAGACGCGGCACCTCCGGCTTGTTCCCCCGTGAGCCGGAGGTGCCGTTTTTCGTATCCCAACCACCGCCCGCCCGGCCGGATTTGACTCCGTACGGCACCCTTCCGGATCAGCCCGGCCCCGGTACGATTCCTAGTGCCTCTCCCGGCAGGGCCTGCCCCATCAGGAGCGTCGTTCGGTGCGTGCTCTCGGCGTGCCGGAGAAAGGCCCCCGTAGCGGAGCTACTTGGGCCTTTGGCCGGTGCGGCGAGAGTGCGTGCCCGGCGGCGCGACGGGGCAGACCCTGCCGGGAGAGGCACTAGGGGGTGCCTTCGGTGCACACGGCGGGGGGCTGAGTGACAGTGGACAGTTCCGGTACGGCGGGACCCGAGCGGCTGGCCGACCGCGCCTGGCTGCGCGGGATGGACGCCTACGCCGCCGGGTCGTACGCCCGCGCGGAGGAGGAGTTCCGCACCGCGGTCGAGCTCGACCCCGGCATGGCCGACGCCTGGCTCGGCCTGCACGCGCTGCGCTGCGACACCTCGGGCGCGTTACTCGCCATGCACCGCCACCGGGAACGCTTCGGCGAGCAGCGCGCCAGGCACCGGCGGCCGCTCAGCTCCTGGTTCTGGCTGGGTTGGTGGGTCCAGCCGGTCCTGGAGGACGGACGCGACCTCGCGCTGGCGCACGCCTCGCACTGGCTGGACGGCCGGCACCTGGCCGAGCTGGACGCCGCACTGGTCGGCTGCCCGGCGCCGGAGCAGGACCCGTCCGTCCGCTTCCTGCACGCCTGCCGCTCCTACCTGCTCAAGGACTGGGAGCAACTCATCAGGGACACCGACCAGTTGCTCGACGACCAGCTGCTCGGCATCGAGGCCGGACTGTTCGCCGGGATGGCCCGGGTCCGGCTCGACATGTGCGCGCAGGCCCAGCACCCGCTGGCCGCCTCCCTGGCCCGCTGCCGCTCCGAGCAGCCCCAGCGCAAGGAGCTGCGGTACTGGCTGGCCCGCGCCTACGAGGGCTCGGGCCGCAGCGCCGCAGCGCTCCCGCTCTACCGCGCGGTGCACCGGGCCGACCCCGGCTTCATGGACACCGCCGCCAGGCTGGCCGCGATCGCCACCGAGGACGGCGTGCTCGACACACTCGTCCCGGTGGACGACAGCGGCGGCGAACTCCCCATGCCCGACGAGGACTTCGTCCCGTTCTTCGAACTGGACGAGGCCCCGGCCGCGGAGCCCCCGGCGCAGCTCCCCGAGCCCACCCCGCTGCCGGTCCGGGCCGAAGCCCCCGCCGCGATCGGTCCGGCCGGCCGGACCGCGCAGCGACGGCACGGCCCGCAGACGCTGGACGCCGCACTCGCCGACCTGGAACAGATGGTCGGCCTCGAACCGGTCAAGCGCCAGGTCCGGGCCCTGTCCGCGCAGTTGCGGATGTCCCGGCTGCGGGCCGACCAGGAACTGCCGGTCCAGCCGCCGAAACGGCACTTCGTCTTCTCCGGCCCCTCCGGCACCGGCAAGACCACGGTGGCCCGGATCCTCGGCCAGGTCTTCCACGCCCTCGGCCTGCTCTCCGGCGACCACCTGGTGGAGGCCCAACGATCAGACCTGGTCGGCGAGTTCCTCGGCCAGACGGCGGTCAAGGCGAACGAGCTGATCGACTCCGCGCTGGACGGGGTGCTCTTCATCGACGAGGCGTACAGCCTCTCCAACTCCGGCTACAGCAAGGGCGACGCGTACGGCGACGAGGCACTCCAGGTGCTGCTCAAGCGCGCCGAGGACAACCGGGACCGGCTGGTGGTGATCCTGGCCGGCTACCCCGAGGGCATGAACCGGCTGCTGGCCACCAACCCCGGCCTCAACTCCCGCTTCACCACCCGGGTCGACTTCCCCAGCTACCGCCCCACCGAACTGACCGCGATCGGCCGCACCCTGGCCTCCGGCGGCGGCGACGACTGGGACCGGGACGCCACCGAGGAGCTGGCCAGCATCTGCGCCCACGTGGTCAGGGAGGGCTGGATCGACAACCTGGGCAACGGACGCTTCATCAGGACCCTGTACGAGAAGTCCTGCGCCTACCGCGACCTGCGCCTCTCCGCCCTCGCCGGCACCCCGTCCCGCGAGGACCTGGCCACCCTCCGCCTGCCCGACCTGGTCCAGGCGTACGGCGAACTGATCGACGGCCGGTCCTGACGGGTACTACACCGTCCGGTGGTCCGGGTCGTGCATCTCACCGACCAGCTCCTCCAGGACGTCCTCCAGGGCGACCAGGCCCAGCGGCCTGCCGTCCTGGTCCACCACGGCGGCCAGGTGGCTCGCGGCCCGCCGCATCGCGCCGAGCGCGTCGTCCAGCGGCAGGCTGCCCCGCAGCACCGTCACCGGGCGCCAGAGCCTGGCCGGCATCGGGGCGTCCCGGTCCTCGACGTCCAGCACGTCCTTGACGTGCAGGTAGCCGAGCACCCCGCCCTCCGCGTCGACCAGCGGGAACCGGGAGAACCCGGTCCGCACCGCGAGGTCCTCGATCTCGGCGGCGGTGACCGTGCTGCCGACCGTGACCAGCTGGTCGGCGGGCAGCAGCACGTCGGTGATCGGCCGGCCGCCCAGCTCCAGCGCGTCCTCCAGCCGCTCCTGGCGTCCCTCGTCGAGCAGGCCAGCCTCCTTGGAGTCGGTCAGCAGGTAGAGCAGCTGCTCGGTGGTGAAGACCGACTCGACCTCGTCCTTGGGCTCCACCTTGACCAGCCGGAGCAGGCCGTTGGCGAAGGCGTTCAGGAACCGGATCACCGGGTGCAGCCAGCGGGCCAGCCGGTCCAGCGGCGGGCCGAGCCAGAGCGCGGCCTTCTCGGGGCCGGCCAGCGCGATGTTCTTCGGGACCATCTCGCCGACCACCATGTGCAGGAAGACCACCAGGGCCAGCGCCAGCACGTAGCCGATCGGGTGGACCAGCTCCTCCGGGACGCCGAAGGTCGCGAACGGGCCCTCCAGCAGGTGCGCGATGGTCGGCTCGGCCAGTGCGCCGAGCAGCAGCGAGCAGACCGTGATGCCGAGTTGGGCCGCCGCCAGCATCGCGGACACGTTGGACAGCGCGTGCAGCACCGTACGGGCCCGCCGGTTGCCCGCCTCCGCCAGCGGTTCGATCTGGCTGCGCCGGACCGAGATCACCGCGAACTCGGCGCCGACGAAGAAGGCGTTGCCGAGCAGCAGCAGCAGCGAGGCGGCCAGTTGGAGCGCGGTCATCGGTCCTCGTCCTCGGTGTGGGTGTGCCGGTCGACCCGCTCGACCAGCACCCGGCTGGTCCGGTGGCGTTCGACGCCGAGCACGGTGAAACGCCAGCCCGGCAGTGACGCCTGCTCACCCGGCGCGGGCAGCTTGCCCAGCAGGTCGGAGAGCAGGCCGCCGAGCGTCTCGTACGGCCCGTCGGGCGCGTGCAGGCCGATCGTCTCCAGCTGGTCGGTCCTGGCCCGGCCGTCGGCCTCCCAGACCGGCAGGCCGTCCTGCGGCGGCAGCTGCCGCAGCTCGGGGATGTCGGCCGGATCGTGTTCGTCCTGCACCTCGCCGACGATCTCCTCGACGATGTCCTCGATGGTCACCACCCCGGCCGTGCCGCCGTATTCGTCCACCACGATCGCCATCGGCTGTTCGCGGCGGAGCTGGTCGAGCAGCAGTTCGGCGGGCAGGGTCTCGGGCACCAGCAGAGCGGGGGTGACGAGTTGCGCGACCCGGGTGTGCGAGCGGAGTTCGGCCGGCACCGACAGGGCGTCCTTCAGGGTGACCGTGCCGGTGACCTCGTCCAGGTTGTCCACGTAAACCGGGAACCGGGAGAAACCGGTGGCGCGGGTCAGGTTGAGCACGTCCGAGGCGGTGGCGTCCCGTTGCAGGGCGGTCACGTCGACCCGGGGGGTCATCACGCTCTCGGCGGTCAGGTCGGCCAGGCTGAGGGTCCGGACGAAGAGGGTCGCGGACTGTTCGTCTATGGCGCCCTCCTTCGCGGAGTGCCGGGCCAGCGAGACCAGTTCGGCCGGGGTACGGGCGTGGCCGAGCTCCTCCTGCGGCTCGATGCCCAGGGCCCGCACCATCCGGTCGGCCGAGCCGTTCAGGAAGCTGATCAGCGGGCGGCAGACTGCGGAGAACAGCCGCTGCGGGCCGACCACCGCGTAGGCGACCTGGGTCGGGTGGGAGATCGCCCAGTTCTTCGGCACGAGTTCGCCGACCACCATCTGGAAGACGGTGGCCAGCACCATGCCGACCGCGATCGACACCCCGTGCGCGGCCGCCTCCGGCACCCCGATCGCGGTGAACACCGGGCTGAGCAGGACGGAGAGGGCCGGCGAGGCGAGCATGCCGACCACCAGGGAGGTGACGGTGATACCGAGCTGGGCGCCGGAGAGCTGGAAGGAGAGCTGGCGGAGCGCCTTCAGGATGCTCTCGGCCTTGCGGTCCCCCGCGGCGGCGGAGCGTTCGACGGCGCCCCGGTCCACCGTGACGAGGGCGAACTCGGCGGCCACGAAGAGGCCGTTGGCGAGGATGAGCAGCACGGCCGCGAGCAGCAGCAGCCAGGCGGTGATCACAGTGCCGCCTGCCTTCCGGTGGTCGGAAGTGAGGCGGCGCGGGTACTACCGGACGGATCGTCCATCGAGGTGAGGTGTCACTCCTCTGGTCGTGGGTGGACAGGATGGGGCTTTGCCCCGGCTTTGCCAGCGTAAACGATATCCGTACGAGGATAAGGAGTGTGTTCGGGCCCTCAGTTCCGCGCCACGCCGTGGTCCTCGACCAGGTCGCGCAGCGCCCGGGCGGCCCGGACGGCCTGCTCCCGACCGCCCGCGGGCTGGATGCCGACGGCAGCCAGCGAGGTGCCGTCCGCGAGGTCGAGCATCACCCAGGGGTCGCCCTGACGGAAGTTCACCCGGACGATCTGCGGCCAGCTCAGCCGGTGCCGCCGGACGAAGTTGACCACGGTGATGCCCTCGGCGTCGGCGCTCACCCTCGGGCGGGCCAGCATCAGCCCGACCGCCGAGAACAGCAGGCCGCTGACGAATATCGCCAACCGGTCGTTGAACTGCCAGTTGGACGGCAGCGCGAAGGCCAGTGTGCTGAACAGCACCATCAGCAGGGCGCAGAGCCCGGCCAGTACGGCGCGGTTGCGGCGCGGCGCCCAGGTGACGGGCAGTTCGACGGGGCTGGACACGGTGGCTCTCCGGAAAGGCGTCGGGACACACGAGAGCGGGGCGGAACCGGAAGGACCGGTCCCGCCCCGAGGGCTCGTCAGAGCCGGCAGGCGTGGATGTTGGTGACCAGGATGGCGCGGGCGCCGATGCTCCAGAGGTCGTCCATGATCCGCTGGGCCTCCTTGCGGAGCACCATCGAACGGACCGCGACCCAGCCCTCGGTGTGCAGCGGCGAGACGGTCGGCGACTCCAGGCCGGGCGTCAGGGCGACGGCCGCCGAGACCTGCTCGGCCCGGATGTCGTAGTCCATCAGCACGTACCTGCGGGCCACCAGCACGCCCTGCAGCCGGCGCAGGAACTGCTCGACGCCGGCGTCCTCACCGGCGCCCTTGGGCCGGATCACCACCGCGTCCGAGACCAGGATCGGCTCGCCGAAGATCTCCAGACCCGCGTTGCGCAGGCTGGTACCGGTCTCCACCACGTCGGCGATCACGTCGGCGACGCCGAGCTGGACCGCGGTCTCCACCGCACCGTCCAGCTTGGTGACGGTGGCCTTCACGCCCTGCTCGGCGAGGTGCTGCTCGACCAGGCCGGTGTACGAGGTGGCGATCCGCAGCCCCTGCAGGCCCTCGACATCCTCGACCTCGAGGCCGACCGGCCGGGCGAACCGGAAGGTCGAGCCGCCGAAGCCGAGCGCGAGCACCTCCTCGGCGTTGGACGCCGAGTCGAGCAGCAGGTCACGCCCGGTGATCCCGATGTCCAGCCGGCCGGAGCCGACGTACACCGCGATGTCGCGCGGGCGCAGGAAGAAGAACTCGACCTGGTTCTCCGGATCGACCAGCACCAGTTCCTTGGGGTCCTTGCGCTGGCGGTAGCCGGCCTCATGGAGCATCTCCGCCGCGGGACCCGAGAGCGAACCCTTGTTGGGGACGGCGATGCGCAGCATGAGAGGTGAATCCTTCGCTGTGGAGTGACGTGGGGTGTGCGGGAGGGAGGTGTTCAGAGGTACTTGTAGACGTCGTCGAGCGTCAGCCCGCGAGCGACCATCATCACCTGAAGGTGGTAGAGGAGCTGGGAGATCTCCTCGGCCGTCTCCTCCTCCGACTGGTACTCGGCGGCCATCCAAACCTCGGCGGCCTCCTCGACGACCTTCTTGCCGATGGCATGCACGCCCTGCTGGACGAGCTGCGCGGTACGGGAGGACGAGGGGTCGCCGGTGGCGGCCTTCTGCTGGAGCTCGGTGAACAGCTCCTCGAATGTCTTCGAAGCCATGATGGGCTCACCTTACGGCTTGCGGGCTGACGGACGGTAAACAGTCCCGGACCGTGGACAGTCCCGTGGACGTCGGCTCAGCGCCAGGGCTCCGAGACGGCCCGCAGCGCGGCGGCGGTGGCGACCGCCGCGGTGACCGCCTCGTGGCCCTTGTCCTCGGCCGAGCCCGGCAGGCCCGCACGGTCCAGCGCCTGCTGCTCGTCGTCGCAGGTCAGCACCCCGAAGCCGACCGGGACGCCGGTGTCCACGCTGACCTGGGTGAGGCCGAGGGTGGCGCCCTGGCAGACGTAGTCGAAGTGCGGGGTGCCGCCGCGGATCACCACACCGAGCGCCACCACGGCGTCGTAGCCGCGGTCGGCGAGCTGCTTGGCGGCCACCGGCAGCTCGAAGGTGCCGGGCACCCGGACGACGGTGGGCTCCTCGATGCCGAGCTCCTTGAGTGCGCGGTGCGCGCCGTCCAGCAGGCCGTCCATCACCTGCTGGTGCCACTGCGCGGCGATCACCGCGACCCGCAGGTCGGCGCAGTTCTTGAGGGTCAGCTCGGGGGCTCCGTGGCCGCTCACGTGGTTCTTCCTGTCTGTGGGTGTCGGGTGGGTGTCGTGCTTGAGGAAAGCGTGTCAGGAGTCGAGCCTGGGCAGCTGGTGGCCCATCCGGTCGCGCTTGGTGCGCAGGTAGGCCGAGTTGTGCTCGCCGGCCTCGATCTCGACCGGCCGACGGTCCATCACCTTGATGCCGTGCTCGGTCAGCGCCGCGACCTTGTCCGGGTTGTTGGTGAGCAGGGTGAGGCTGTGCACGCCGAGGTCGGCCAGCATGTGGGCGCCGATGCTGTAGTCCCGGGCGTCGGCGGGCAGGCCGAGTTCGAGGTTGGCGTCCACGGTGTCCCGCCCCTGCTCCTGGAGCTCGTACGCGCGCAGCTTGTGGGTCAGGCCGATGCCCCGGCCCTCGTGGCCGCGCAGGTAGAGCACCACGCCCCGGCCGGCCGCGGCTACCTGGGCCAGCGCGGTCTCCAGCTGCGGGCCGCAGTCGCAGCGCAGCGACCCGAACACGTCGCCGGTCAGGCACTCGGAGTGCAGGCGCACCAGCACGTCCCCGCCGGACGGCACCCTGCCGTCCTGGTCGAGCCCGCCCGCGACCAGTGCGATGTGCTCGACGCCGTCCAGCGTGCCCTTGTAGCCGACTGCGGTGAACTCACCATGCACGGTAGGCAGTTGGGTGACGGCGGCACGGGTCACGTGCAGCTCGGTGCGGCGCCGGTAGGCGATCAGGTCCTCGATCGAGATGATCGCCAGCCGGTGCTCGCGGGCGAAGGCGACCAGCTCGGGCAGCCGGGCCATGCTGCCGTCGTCGTTGACCACCTCGGCGATCGCGCCGGCCGGCGGCAGCCCGGCCAGCCGGGCCAGGTCCACGGCGGCCTCGGTGTGGCCGGGACGGACCAGCACCCCGCCCTCCACCGCGCGCAGCGGGAAGACGTGCCCGGGGCGGGTCAGGTCGCCCGCCTCGGTGGCGGCGGTGGCCAGCAGCTTGACGGTCCGGGCCCGGTCGGCGGCCGAGATGCCGGTGTCCACGCCGTCCCTGGCGTCCACCGAGACGGCGTACGCGGTGCCCTTGCGGTCCTCGTTGACGGCGGTCATCGGGGGCAGCTTCAGCCGGTCCAGCTCCTCGCCGGTCATCGGCACGCAGATCACGCCGGAGCTGTAGCGGATGGTGAAGGCCATCAGCTCGGGGGTGGCGGCCGAGGCGGCGAAGATGATGTCGCCTTCGTTCTCGCGGTCCTCGTCGTCCACCACGATGACCGGGCGGCCGAGCGCGATGTCGGCGATGGCCCGCTCGACCGGGTCGAGCGCGAAGGCGTCGTCGATCAGCTGACGGATGTCGGACTCAGGCTGGATGGTCATGCCGAGACTCCCTGCAGGACGGCCGCTTTGGCGGGACGAGGGGTGCGGGTACGCAGCCACCAGGCCCGCAGGCCGAGCAGCACCAGCACGAAGTAGATGGCGTAGGTGAGGCCGGAGAAGGTGTAGCCGCTGGTGAAGGCGAGCGGGACGCCGACCAGGTCGACGGCGATCCAGGCGAACCAGAACTCGACCCAGCCCCTGGCCTGGGCGACCATCGCCGCCAGCGTGCCGACGAAGATGTAGGCGTCCGCCCAGGGGCTCCAGGAGAGCGAGGGGTAGGCGAGGAAGATCCCGGCCACCGCGACGGTGGCCAGGGCGGTGCCGCCGATCAGGAGGACGCGCTCCCGGGCGGTGGCGAACCGGACCTCGATCTCACCGGTGGAGCGGCGGCCGCGCTGCCACTGGGTCCAGCCCCAGACGGCGGCGACGATCACGATGCCCTGCTTGCCGATCAGCCCGGTCAGGTGGGCCGACAGGTAGGCGCCGATCAGCACCACGGCGGAGAGCAGCTGGACCGGCCAGCTCCACACCGAGCGGCGCCAGCCGAGCGCGAGCGCGGCCAGGCCGAGCAGGTTGCCCACCATGTCGGTCCACTTGACGGACTGTCCGAAGACGGTGAAGGCGGTTTCGTTGAGCCAGTTCACGAGGCGTCCTTGTCCGGAGTGGCGAGCGTGTCGGGCAGGGTGCGGGTGTCGAGCAGCCGCTCGACGTACTTCGCCAGGACGTCCACCTCGAGGTTGACCGGGTCGCCGACGCGCTTGGTGCCCAGCGTGGTGAGGGCGAGGGTGGCCGGGATGAGGCTGACGGTGAAGCTGTCGATCGCGGCCTCGACCACCGTCAGGCTGACGCCGTCGACGGTGATCGAGCCCTTCTCCACCAGGTAGCGGGTGATGGAGCGCGGGAGCGAGAAGCGCAGCACCTCCCAGCGCGGCAGGCCCTCGGCGTCCAGGTCGCCGGGCTCGCGGGAGAGCAGCTCGCCGGTGGCGTCCACATGGCCCTGGACCAGGTGGCCGCCGAGCCGGGCGCCGAGTGCCATCGCCCGCTCCAGGTTGACCCGGGAGCCGGGGGCGAGCGCGCCCAGACTGGACCTGTGCAGCGTCTCCGCCATCACGTCGGCGCTGAACTCGCCGGTGGCGGTCGCAAGTTGGTCACGTGTGTCGACCACGGTCAGGCAGACGCCGTTGACCGCGATGGAGTCGCCGTGGCCGGCGTCGGAACAGACCACGGGGCCACGCAGGCGGATCCGCGACGAGTCGCCGATCTCCTCGATGGAGACGACCTCGCCGAGCTCTTCGATGATGCCGGTGAACACCCGGGTTCTCCTCGCGCTGAGAGCGCGGACTCCGGGGCGGCACTGGGAGATGACACGACGAACGGCGGACCGACGGGTACGCAGACAGGGCTCTCACCAGGAGAGCTCTCACCTGACCCACGGCTCTTCGGGGAGAACCGTGGCACCGCTGGTCACCACTCGCCCGCGCACACCTCCCATCCGGACTTTAACCGTCGGTCCAGGAATTTCACCTGGTCAACCGGCCGCTGGCTGCGGACGGGTCGCGGACTGTAACCGCCGGTTCGGATTTTCACCGACCCCGGAGTGCGCTGAACGTCACTGCTTCTACTGCCGTCATTCTGCCACGGCCCGCAAGGGGGCCGGGAGGGGTGGTCCCTGTGTCCTGCTTCACTACGTCAGGTCGACACCGAGGGGAATACCGCAGGGGTGGTCGGCAGCCCCGGCACGGGCACCCGGGTGGCGTGCAACTGCCCGCCGTGGCGCGAGAACTGACCGTCCGCCGTCGGTTGCCGGGCGGTGGTGACGTACAGCGTGCGGAGGTCGGGGCCGCCGAACGCGCAGCTGGTCGGGTGCGAGACGCCGACCGGCAGCACCGTGTCCAGGACGCCGTCGGCCGTGTACCTGTGCAGCACGCCGCTGCCCCAGCGGGCCACCCAGACCGCCCCCTCGGCGTCCACGGTCAGCCCGTCCGGCAGGCCGGTGTCGGCGAACGGGCGCCGGTTCCGGAGACTGCCGTCGGCCGGGTCGAAGTCGAACACGTTGATCCGGTCGGTCGGGGTGTCCGCCCAGTACATCCGCCGGCCGTCCGGGCTCCAGCCCAGGCCGTTGGAGATCGAGACCCCGCTCACCTGCTCGGTGACGGTGTCGCCATCTATTCTGAACAGGCTTGCCTTGCGAGAGAGTTCGCCCCCGGCCAGGGTGCCGACCCAGATCCGACCGGCCGGATCGGTCTTGGCATCGTTGCACCGGTCGGCGCCGCCGAGCGGCACCGGGACGGCGTGGCCGTCCTGCTCCACCCGGTCCCGCAGGACGGTCGCCCAGCCGGTGGTGGTGGGCAGCACCGCGGTCACCGGCGCGGTCAGCTGCCAGGAGCCACCGTCGGAGCTGTGCACCCTGCCGCCCGGGATGTCCACCCACCGCAGACTGCCCGTCCTGGCGTCCCAGACCGGCCCTTCGCCCAACTCGCTGACCCGGTCGTCGATCGGCTCCACGGCCGCCCCCGTCTCGTTTTTCCGCGAAACTATCAGCGCCGCCCTCCGCCCTCAAGATCCGCGGCACTAGAGTGCCGGTACGTGACCACACCAACGGCCTTCGAGGCCCTCCGGACCGGCGCGCTGACCGAGACCACCCAGCTCCGGGAGCTGTACGAGCACCCGGGCCCGTATGCCTACCGCAAGCAGGTCGACCACCTGGGCGAGGAAGCCCGTCGGCTGGTCGGCTGCTCCTCGCTGGTGATGATGGCCAGCACCGGAGCGGACGGCAGCTGCGACGTCACCCCGCGTGGCGGGCCGCCCGGCTTCGTCTCGGTGCTCGACGACCACACCCTGGCGATCCCCGATGCCACCGGCAACAAGCGGCTGGACAGCCTGCACAACGTCGTCGCCACCGGCCGGGTCGGGCTGCTCTTCGTGATACCCGGCCGGGACACCACCCTGCGGGTCAACGGCCGCGCCTTCGTCTCGGCCGATCCGCAGCTGCTGGCCCGGCTCACCGCCGTCGGCAAGCCGCCGCGCAGCGCGGTGGTCGTCGGCGTCGAGGAGGTCTACGGCCACTGCCCGAAGGCGTTCCTGCGCGGCGCCGCCTGGAAGCCCGACCAGTGGCTGGCCCCGGACGCGGCCCCCAGCTCGGCCGAGGTGACCCTCGCCCACCTGCGCGACCCCGCGCTGACCCTGGAGATGATCGAGCAGAACGAGCGCGAGGGACTGCTCCACCGCTACGAGTGACGACCCGGTCAGACCGAGGCGTGCTCCTGCTCCTCCTCGTACAGCCGGGCGGCGATCGACTCGACCGCGCGGTCCAGGGCGACCCGGTCCGCGGGGTCGGTGACGTCCCAGTCGTCCAGGTGGTGGCCCAGCCAGCGGCGCCAGGCCTCGGAGAGCCCGCCGCCGCCCAGGTCCGCGGCGATGGTGGGCAGGGCGGTGGAGACGATGGTCTGGTCCAGCGCGGCCATCAGCATGCCGAGCACGATGGTGGCGAAGACGAGGTTGGTCTGACGGCGGCTCAGCGCGGGCGGTGCCTTCGGTGGGCCGCTACTGCGGTGGCGGACAAGCTCCCGGGCCGCCCGAGTCGGCGTACAGGTACCCCCACCCTCGGCCGGACCGGGAGCTGACGCCACCGCAGACGGCAGGACGGATGACGCCGGTGGGCGTCAGGACTGCGCCTGCTGCTCGGCCATCGCCGCCTCGTCCATCCAGACGTACTCCCACTGGTGGCCGTCCAGGTCCTGGAAGCTGCGGCTGTACATGAAGCCCAGGTCCATCGGATCGATGGCGGGCTTGGCGCCGGCGGCCATCGCCCTGTCCACCAGCTCGTCCACCTCGGCCCGGCTGTCCGCGCTCAGCGCGACGATCACCTCGGAGGCGGCGGTCGCGTCGGCGATCGGCTTCTTGGTGAAGTCCTTGAAGCGGGCCTCGGTGACCAGCATCGCGTAGATGGTGTCGCTGATCACCAGACAGGACGCCGTCTCGTCGGTGAACTGCGGGTTGAACGAGTACCCCATAGCCTCGAAGAACCGGATCGACTTGTCGAGGTCGGTGACCGGGAGGTTGACGAAGATCATCGTGGCCATGGAACGGCTCTCTTCCGTGCGGTGCTGACGGTCGCTCAGCCGGTCGGCCGGGCAAGTAAGAGCCTGGCACCGGGCACTGACAGCCGCCCACCGGAGCTGCTGCATCAGGCGGGCAGCGCCCGCCCGAGCTGGGTGTCCAGGGCGGTGTGCAGCCAGTGGTGGGCGGCGCCCATGGTCGGCTCGGGCGAGCCGGAGACCTCCGCGGTCAGCTTCCAGTAACGGACCATCACCGGGTCCGCGCTCTCCGCCAGGAGGCCGCTGAGCCGCCGCCGGAAGGCGGGGGTGTCCGGCAGGCCGCGTGACTCGGCGTAGGCGGCGACGAAGCAGTCGAGCGCCTCGGTGCCCGGCGGGCGGTACGCCAGCAGGTCCGCCCTGGCCAGCGCGTACGCCTCGCCGAGACCGTCGTAGAACACCGCCGGGCGGTAGCCCTCCTCCTGCGGGGGGGCCGGCCGGCAGTCGCTCCGGCAGAACTCCTCGGCCAGCACGTGCAGTCGGGCGAAGGCCAGCACCTGAGCCGGGGTCGGATCGGCGGGGGGCTGCGGCACCGCCTCGTCCAGGATCGAGGAGACCAGCGGGGCAGGCAGGCGCAGCGGCAGCAGTCGGCGCCAGAACCTGGCCAGGACGGCCGTGTCCGGTGGGGTGCTGACCGCGCCGATCAACCGCAGCCGGTCGGCCCGCTCGGCGGCGGAACAGTCCCGGAGCAGCTGGAGTGCGGCCTCCCGCCAGCGCAGCGCGGTCAGTTGCGAGCCGAGGTCGCGGAGCCGTCCGGCGATGACGTCCTCCAGCAGCTCCTCCCGCTCCAGCACCCGGCCGACCTCGGCCACCGGCAGGTCGAGGGTGCGCAGCGAGCGGATCAGGCCGAGCCGGTCGAGTGCCTCGGGACCGTACCTGCGGTGGCCGCCCGCGCTCCGGGACGCCTCGGGCAGCAGGCCCTGGTCCGAGTAGTACCGGACCGTCTTGACCGTGACCCCCGCGCGCTCGGCGAGTTCTCCGATGCTCCACATGCCCTCAGGATGCCACCCCTTGAACCTCCCTCAGGGGGAGTTCCTACCGTACCGACCAGCGCGGACGGCCGACCCGGCCGCCGTGGCGACAGGAGGAGACGGTCATGACGGCGTTCGTACTGGTGTCGGAGAGCTTCACCGGGGGCTGGGTGTGGCAGGAGGTGACGGAACGGCTGCTGGCCTCGGGCGCCGAGGTGCACCCGACGACCCTCACCGGTCTGGGCGACCGCCGCGACGAGGGCGGCCCCGACACCGGTCTGGAGACCCACGTCGCGGACCTGGTGCGGCTGATCGACGAAGTGGCCGCGCCCGAGCTGGTGATCGTCGGCCACGGGTACGGCATCCACCCCGTGCTCGGCGCCGCGGACCGCCGACCGGAGCGGATCGCCCGGATCGTCTACCTGGACGCGGGCCTGCCGCAGGACGGCGACGCCGCTCTCGCCCTGGTCGCGGACCCGGCGGTGCGCGAGGAGCTGCTGCACCCCACCGACAGCGGCTGGGCGATCGCCGCCCCGGCCGCCGACGGGTGGCAGCGCTGGGGCAGCGTCGAGGGCCTCTCCCCCGACGGGCTCGCCCGGTTGACCGAACTGGCCACGCCGCAGCCCCGGGGCACCCTGACCCAGCCGCTGAAACTGACCGGCGCGGTCGCCGCCCTGCCGACCACCGGGGTCTTCTGCACCGCCGGCGGGATGAGCATCGCGGTGGTCGAACAGCTGGTGACCGCCGGGCCGCCCCAGTTCCGGGTGCTGGCCGATCCCCGGGTCGGCTTCTTCGAACTGCCCACCGGGCACTGGCCGATGCTCTCCGCGCCGGCCGAGCTGGCGGACACGCTGCTCCGGGCCGCCGCCGGGGAGGGCCACCGGGTCGCCCCGCCCACCGATGACCAGCCCGTGTTCCTGCGCCCGTTCCTGCTCGACCTGCCCGAGCGGCCGCGCGAGCGGCCGCGCGAGCGGCTGGACCGGGTGGACCTCTACCTGCCGGAGGGCGACGGCCCCCATCCGGCGATCGTCTTCGTGCACGGCGGCCCGATCACGGCCGATCTGCGGCCCACCCCGCGCGACTGGCCCTGTTTCGTCGGCTACGGCCGGTACGCCGCGGGCCAGGGCGTGGTCGGGGTAACGGTGGACCACCGCCTGTACGGACTGGCCGACTACCCCCGGGCGGCCGAGGACGTCGCGGCGGCGGTCGAGCTGGTCCGGGCCGATCCCCGGGTGGACGGCGACCGGGTCGCGCTGTGGTTCTTCTCCGGCGGCGGCCCGCTCTCCACCGACTGGCTGGCCGCGCCGCCCTCATGGCTGCGCTGCCTGGCGGCCGGCTACCCGGTGCTCGGGCCGCTGCCGAGCCGGGGGATCGTCGACCCGCGCTTCAACCCGACGGCCGCGGTCGGCGGCGCCGGGCGGCTACCGGTCGTGCTGACCCGGGTGGGCCTGGAGTCGCCGGAGATCGCGGCCACGGTCGCGGGGTTCCTGACCGCCGCCGGAGACGCCGGGGTCGAGGTGGAGGTGGTCGACGTGCCGAACGGCCACCACGGCTTCGAGGTACTGGACCACACCCCCGAATCGGTGCGGGCGGTCGAGCAGGCGATGCGAGCCGTTCTGGCGCACCTCCGGTCTTAGGGCCCGTCGTTCGTGTATAGCTGAGAGGTCCGCCGGGTCGAGGAGAGGGTGCCGCCCATGCCGCTGCTGGAGCCCGATCCTGAGGCCCTGCGCCCGGCCGTCCTGGCGGGTCCCGCCCATGACCGGGTCGGGGCGGCCCGCTCCGGCGGCACCCCGGCGGAGCTCCGCGACGGGCTGACGGCGCTGCTCGGCCCCGGCAAGGTGCTGAGCAGGGTCTCCGACCTGGTGCGGTACGCCTCGGACGCCAGCCCGTACCGCTTCGTGCCGCAGGTGGTGGTGGTCGCCGAGTCGGTGGCGGACGTGTCGGCGGTGTTCGGGTACGCGCACCGGCACGGGCGGCACGTGGTGCTCCGGGCCGCGGGCACCAGTCTCAACGGGCAGGCGCAGGGCGAGGACATCCTGATGGACGTCCGGCGGCACTGGGCGGGCATCGAGGTGGAGGGGGACCGGGCCAGGATCAGGCCCGGCACCACGGTGGCCCGGGCCAACGCCACGCTGGCGCGGCACGGGCGGGTGCTCGGCCCCGACCCGGCCAGCGCGATCGCCTGCACGCTGGGCGGGGTGGTGGCGAACAACTCCTCCGGGATGACCGCCGGGACCACCCGCAACTCCTACCGCACGCTGGCCTCGCTCACCGTGGTGCTGCCCTCGGGCACCATCGTGGACACCGCCGCGCCGGACGCCGACCGGCTGCTGGCCGAGCGCGAACCCGCGCTCTGCGCCGGGCTGTCGGCCCTCAAGGCGGAGATCGAGGCGGATCCGGAACTGGTGCGGCGGATCCGGGCCAAGTACGAGATCAAGAACACCAACGGCTACCGGCTGGACGCCTTCCTGGACGCATCGAGCCCGGCCGCGATCCTGCGCGGGCTGATGGTCGGCTCGGAGGGGACCTTCGGCTTCATCGCCGAGACGGTCTTCGACACCCTGCCGCTGCACCGGCTGGTCTCGGCCGCGCTGCTGTTCTTCCCCACGCTCCGCGCGGCGGCCGCCGCCGTGCCGCTGTTCAACGAAGCGGGCGCACTGGCAGTGGAGTTGATGGACGGCAACACCCTGCGCGCCTCCGCCGCCGTACCGGGCGTACCGGCCGACTGGGCCGGACTGCCGAGGGAGACCGCCGCGCTGCTGGTGGAGTTCCGGGCCCCGGACGAGGTGACGCTCGCGGCGGCCGAGCAGGTGGCGGTCGGCCTGCTCGGCGGGCTGCCGCTGATCACGCCCGTCGCCACGGCAACCAACGCCTTCACCCGCGACCCGGCCACCGTCGGCGGCTACTGGCGGGCCAGAAAGGCCTTCGTCACCGCGATCGGCTCGGCCCGCCCGCCGGGCACCACGCTGATCACCGAGGACTTCGCCGTCCCGCCGTCCCGACTCGCGGACGCCTGCGAGGAATTGCTCGCCCTTCAGGCCGAACACGGCTTCGACGCCGCCGTGGCCGGGCACGCCGCGCACGGCAACCTGCACTTCCTGCTGGCCTTCGACCCGGCCGACCGTGGTGACCTGGACCGGTACGCCGCCTTCATGACCGCGTTCTGCGAGCTGACGGTGCGCCGGTTCGACGGCTCGCTCAAGGCCGAGCACGCCACCGGCCGCAACGTCGCGCCGTTCCTGGAGCTCGAATGGGGCCCGCGCGCCACCGAGTTGATGTGGCGTACCAAGCAACTGCTCGACCCGAACGGCATCCTGGCGCCCCGGGTGGTGCTGGACCGCGATCCGGCGGCGCACCTGCGCGGTCTGAAGACCATCCCCCGGGTCGAGCCGATCGCCGACCCGTGCATCGAGTGCGGCTTCTGCGAGCCGACCTGCCCGAGCGGTGACCTGACCACCACTCCGCGCCAACGTATCGTGCTGCGCCGCGAGTTGATGCGCCAGCCGGCCGACTCCCCGGTCGGGGCCGAGCTGCTGGCCGCGTACGGCTACGACGCCGTGGACACCTGCGCGGGCGACTCCCTCTGCCGGCTGGCCTGTCCGGTCGGCATCGACACCGGGGCCCTGATGCGGGAGTTCCGGCACCAGCGGCACTCGCCGCGCGAGGAGCGCACCGCCGCCCTGTTCGCCGAGCACTTCACGGCGGTGGAGCGCTCCGCCAGGCTCGCGGTCCGCGCGGCCGAGCGGATCGGCGACCGGCTGCTGGAGACGGCCACCGGCCTGGCCCGACGGGCGGTCCGGCCCGACCTGGTACCGGCCTGGCTGCCCGAGGTCCCGGGCGCGGCCGAGCGCACCATGCCCCCGACGTCCCGCCCGGGCGCAGCTGCCGTGTACTACCCCGCCTGCGTAAACCGGATCTTCGGCGAGCCGGCCGGCCATCAGGGCCCGAACCTGCCCGAGGCGCTGGTGGCGGTCTCGGCCCGGGCGGGACGGCCGGTCTGGATCCCGTCCGAACTGGCGGGAACCTGCTGTGCCACCATCTGGCACTCCAAGGGTTACGACCGGGGCAACGCCGTGATGGCGAACCGGATCGTCGAGGCGGCCTGGGGCTGGACCGCCGGCGGGCGGCTGCCCTTGGTGGTGGACGCCTCCTCCTGCACGCTCGGCCTCGCGCGCGAGGTGGTCTCGTACCTGACCGCGCGCAACCGTGAACTGCACGCCGGGCTCACGGTGCTGGACTCGATCGTCTGGGCGGCCGACCTGCTGCCCGACCTGACGGTGCTGCGCACGATCGGCTCGGCCGTGCTGCACCCCACCTGCTCGATGCGGCACCTCGGCGACGAGGAGCAGCTGCGCACGGTCGCGGCGGCCTGCGCGGACGAGGTGGTGACCCCGGACGACGCGGGCTGCTGCGCGTTCGCGGGCGACCGGGGCCTGCTGCACCGGGAGCTGACCGAATCGGCCACTGCCCGCGAGGCGACCGAGGTGACGGCCCGCCAGTTCACCGCCCACCTCTCGGCCAACCGTATGTGCGAGCTCGGCATGGAGCACGCCACCGGGCGCCCGTACCACTCCGTCCTGCTCGAACTGGAGCGGGCCACCCGACCCTAAGGCCCGTCGACTCGGAGGGCCTCGGCCTGCCCGGTGATCCGGGCCGCCACCGACCCGCCCAGGCCGGCCACCAACAGGAGCCCGATGCCGTTGAAGGGGTGCCGGTCCGCCGTCCCGAGCACCGCGGGCAGCGCGAGCGGCAGGAGGGTGACCGTCCCCACGAACACGGCACCGGCCAGGGCGGTCCGGAGCTGCAGATGGGCGAGGTAGTCCGCCGTGTTCGGGCCCGGCCTGATGCCGGGGACGAACTGGCCCTGCCGTGCCAGGCAGTCGGTGACCGCGACCACGTCCAGTCCGGCGATCGAACTGCCGAAGGTGAAGCAGAACACCAGCACCAGACATCCCGTCAGGTACCAGGGACTGCTGGGCATCAGCGCGGCCGCCACCGCGTGCAGCCATCCGGTGCCGGGCCAGATCCGGGTGGCCAGGGCGGGCAGCACGAACAGCGCCAGCGAGAGCCAGACCACCGGACCCAGGCCGGTCCGGGCGAGGGGGAGGGGCAGGTAGGTGGGTGTGCCACCGGCCGGGATGCGGGCGATCAGCCGTTTGGCCCGCTGCACCGGGACTCGGCGCTCGGCCCGGTGGACCGTCACCGTCGCCGCCGCCACGACCACTCCTACCGCCACCACCAGGGTGAGCACCGCCGCGAAGGCCGGTCCGCCGAAGGACTCCCGGAGGCTCCCGAACTGACCCGGGAGGATCGCGAGGACCTGGGCCAGGAACAGGACAGCTGGTCCGCTCCCGACGCCGTGCGCGGTGATCAGCTCGCCCAGCCGCATCACCAGGGCGGTGCCGCCGGCCAGGCAGACCACCAGGGCGAGCAGTATGAGCCCGCTCCGGTCCGGCAGCACTCCGGCGCCCGGGCCGACGTGGCCGCCTGCCGCCGCCACCACCAGCAGCGCGCCCAGCAGGGCGCCGACCCCGACGGTCAGCACCCGGGTGAGCTGCGCCAGCCGTCCGAGCCCGGCCCGGCCCTCCCGCTCCAGCGCCGCCAGCCTGGGGCTGACCGAGATCAGCACCAGCAGGACCACCTCGGCGACCTGGCCGGGCACCACGCCGAGCGCGAGGACCGACATCCGGCCCAGGCCACCGCCGGTGAACAGCGCTGCCAGGCCGTGCAGTTGGTCGCTCCGGCCGGCCTCCGACCGGGCGAGGGCGGCGACGTCCACCCCGGGCAGCGGCAGGGCCTGCCCCCACCGGAACACCAGTACCACGCCGAGGGTGACCAGCACCCGCCGCCCGAACGCGCCCCCGAGGGCGCTCACTTCTCCTGCTCCCGCCCCGCCCGGGCCAGCCGCTCGGCGGCGGTGGCGCCGCGCCGCTCGATCGGCAGCACCCCGGTGGCGGCGGCCAGCCCGTACGGCGGCATGTCCCCGTAGATCGACTCGTAGCTGCCGGGCGGCACGATGTAGGTCTCGTGCCAGATCCCCACGTGCTGACCGGAGTTCCGCTCGAAGCGGTTGATCATCGCCCGGGCCCTGCGGTGCAGCCGGTCGGGCGCGGCCGCGTACGCCAGCAGCTTCTCCTTGGACTCCCAGTACTGGACCAGGTAGTAGGTCCGCGGCGAGCCACTGAGCAGCTGACAGCCCATCAGGCCGCTCTCCGTGTCACGGGACAGCTCGCGCAGCATCCCGGGCATCGCGGTGGCGACCGGCAGCCAGCGGTGCACGGCCCAGAAGTGATTGATCCGCATGCCGAGCAGGAAGAGGACCACCTCTCCTTCGGCAGCGGCGGTGGTACGACCGGGATTTGGCTTGGCGAACACGGCACCCCCCTGGTGACCGGGCGGCGCCGACACGGCTCACGACCGCCCCATGATTGGATAGCCTGGCTATTCAACATATGGGATAGTGGCACTATTCAACGGGGAGGCACAAGAGGATGCGGCTGGCCGATCTGAGCGAGCAGAGCCAGGTCTCGATCGCCACGATCAAGTACTACCTGCGCGAGGGCCTCCTGATGCCCGGTCAGCTGGTGAACACCACCCAGGCCGAGTACGACGACTCGCACCTGCGCCGCCTGCGGCTGGTCCGGGCGATGATCCAGGTCGGCCGGATCCCGGTGGCCACCGTCCGCGAGGTGCTGTCGCAGGTCGACGACGAGTCACTGAGCCGCACCATCCGGCTCGGCGCCGCGCTCTGGGCCCTCCCCCGGGCCCCCGAGCCGGAACCGGACGATCCTGCCGTGGCCGCCGCCACCCAGGAGGTCAACCGGATGCTCACCCGGCTCGGCTGGACCGACGTTGCCGAGCTCGGCCCGCTCTCCCCGGTCTACCGGGAGCTGATCACCTCGGTCGCCTCGCTCAACCGGCTCGGCTACCCGCTCGACGCCGACGACCTGACCCCGTACGCCGAGCAGATGGAGCGGACCGCGGTCCACGACCTGGACCGGATGGAGCGCCACCACACCCCGGTCGAACAGGTCGAGGCCGCAGTGGTCTCGGCGGTCCTGTTCGAACCGGTCCTGCTCAGCCTGCGCCGTCTGGCCCAGGAGCAGGAGGCCACCCGGCGGTTCGGCCTCTGACGCCCAGCGCTTCCGCCGTCGCCGCCGGAGTGCCAGGCTGGTGGGCGTGTTCCGTCACTCAGAACGCCTCCGGCGACTGGCCGACCGGGACGGCGTCACCATCCACCACGCCGAACGCACCGGCCCGGCGGAGGTGTGGCTGGTCCGCCTGACCGCGCCGCCCGGCCGGACCACGGCCGGCTGGACGTTCCTCGCTCCGGGCGAGGAACCGCCCCGGGTCGGCGACGTCCTGGAGCAGTGGCTCAGCATCGCCGCAGGGCACCACCCGATGCTGGCCGCGCCCGCGCCGGTCCGGGCGGCGCTCACGGCCGACCTGAGCCTGCTGCTCGGCGACCTGCTCCCGGAGTACCGGACGGCGGCGGGCACGGTCTAGGACCGGGCCCGGCTCGGCGGCCGCCGGTCCGAACTACGGCTCCAGCGAGCCGGCCCGGTGAGCGCTGCGGCGGTCGACTGCCTTGGTGAGCCGACTGCCGAGCCGCTGAGCCGGCCGCTCGATCAGATGGAATGTCAGGTGGCTGACAACCAGCACGAGGGCACAGAACCCGATGCCCAGCACGGACCGGGTCCCCAAGGACAGCGAGGTGACCGGCGTGGGAGTGATCAGCCAGAGCAGGACGCTCAACAGCACGGCGTACCACGGCCCCGGCCACCGCCAGGCTCTTGCTGCGGCTCATCACCGCGAACTGCCCCACCGCCATCGCGACGGCCGCGAGCACGACCGCGCGGCGCAGGCTCGGCAGGTCGTGACTGATCGTGTAGAGCGGAAAGGCACCGACGGCGAGGAGCGCGACCGCGGCGAACGCGACGGACAGCTCGGCGCTGCGCCGGTGCACACCCAGGACGAACAGGGACGCCACGAGCAGGTAGAAGACCATCTCGTAGGAGAGCGTCCACATGACGAAGACCGTGCCGCCGACACCGAGGAAGTCGTGCAGCATGGTCATGTTGCCCAGCGCGGCGATCGCCGGGTGGTCCATCGTGAACCAGCCGAGCGGCGGCAGCGAGCCGGTGTAGTAGCCCAGCTTCCAGACCACGGCTCCGAAGGCGACGACAGCGGGCGCCGGACGAGATCCTCTACGAGCACGCCACCTGCTGGACCGACCCGCCCGCCGTCTCGGCCGACATCTCCACGCTGCTCGCGCAGGTGGTGGTCGCCCCGTGGGAGTCCGGTATGGCGTTCACCGAGGACGGCGAGCCCGAGGACGCCCCGGCGGACGAGCGCTCGGCCGAGCAGCTGGCCGAGGCCGTCCTGACCGCCCAGGACGACCCGGACGAGGGCGACGGCGAGACTCCGGCCGATCCGGAGCAGGCCCTCACCGCCTTCGCCGAGCGGGTGGCCAATAGTTGGCTCACCGGCTCCCGGGACCGGGTCCGGTCCGCCGGGCCGGTACGCAGCTCCAGCTTCGGCTGAGCCCGGCGAGGCGTCAGGAGTCGGCCAGGCGGCTCAGCAGGAAGGCGAGTTGGGCCCGTTCGCCGTCGGTGAGCGGGGCCAGGACGTCCTGTTCCACGGCGGTCAGCTCCTCGGTCAGTTCGGCCAGCAAGGCCCGGCCGGCGGGGGTGGCCGAGACGTCGATCCGGCGGCGGTCGCGGGCCGAACGGGTGCAGGCCAGGTAGCCCTGGCCAACCAGGTCGTCGACCACCTTCACGACGTCGCTCGGGTTGATGTCCAGCCGGACGGCGAGTTCTCCCTTGGAGAGCGACCCGGCCTCGACCACGGCCTCCAGGACGGCCACGTGCCACAGCCGCAGGCCGCGCCGCGCGACCCTTGCCGCCAGGCTGGCCCGGGCGGTGCGGCCGGTGCTGGACATCAGATAGGTCGTCAGGCCCAGCAGCCGGGTCGTCCGGGCGGAAGTCACAGTCATGCGTGGCTCTTTCGCGATTCGCCGACCTCAATACTTAGGCAAGGCTAACCTGCCCATGCGAAGGAGGTCAATACTCGAACCAATCGCTGACCGACCGTCATGAGTCCCGTCGGCTCGGCCCGGTGCAGCCCACCCTCACCAGGTCCGCACCCGGGCCGCGACCGCCCTGGCCACCAGCGCGTGCGCCACCAGCGCCGCTCCGACCCCGGCCACCACGCCGAAGGCGGTGGTGGGGATCAGGTCCCAGCCGGAGGAGCCCGGATAGGCATCCGTCCAGCGGTCGATCCGCAGCGCCGCACCGACCACCGCACCGGCGGTCACCACGCCGAACACCGCCAGCCGGGTGGCCCTGCTGTACGCCGGAGCCGGCAGCGGGGCGACCCGTTCGGCGTCGATCAGCCGCAGCTCGCGCACCACGTACCAGCCCAGTACGGCCAGCGCGACCGCCGAGGAGCCGTACTGCAGCACCGTGAACAGCGGCTGGCCGCCCAGGTGCCGGTCGGCCAGGAACGGCAGCAGCCGCACGCCCGCACGGTCATGGTGGGTGAAGGCGTCCCAGCCGACGTGGGTGGCCGCGCCGATCGCGCCGGACAGCAGCAACCAGCCAATCTGGGAAGGTAGTTCGGCCCGGGGGCGCCGCGCGGCGGTCAGCCGGTCGGCCGCCCACGCCCAGCGCACCGGCAGCAGGGCGACGAGCGGCGCCCGCAGCAGGCCGTGCCAGAGCAGCACCAGCAGCGCGGCCAGCAGCACGTCCAGGGTCGGGACGCCCCACCAGGAGTGGGTCTGCTCGCCGAAGCGGTAGAGACCAGGAGCCAGCGAGGCGAGGAAGTACGGCAGGTCGGGGGTGAGTGACCCGGCCACCAGACCGGAGGCGATCAGTCGACCTCGGCCTCGTCCCTGGGACAGCAGGGGCAGGACGGCAGCGGGGTGACTGAAGGTGAACGGCACGGCCATACCGTACCCAACTTGCCTGGTCAGCCCAAGGGGTGCGGCCTGATTCGGCCGACCACCGGGGGCGGACCCACGCGTCCGCCCCCGGGTGGATCAGAAGTTGATCATGTGCCCGGCGAGACCGTGCACGGCCTCCTTCACCGCCTCGCCCAGCGTCGGGTGGGCGTGCACGTTGCGCGCCACCTCGTGGACCGTCAGGTCCCACTGCTGGGCCAGCGTCAGCTGCGGGAGCAGCTCGGTCGCCTCGGGCCCGATCAGGTGGGCGCCGAGCAGCTCGCCGTGCTTGCCGTCGCTGATCACCTTCACGAAGCCGACCGCCTCACCCAGGCCGTGCGCCTTGCCGTTCGCGGTGAACGGGAACTTCGCCACCTTGACGTCGAAGCCGCGATCGCGGGCCTGCGCCTCGGTCCAGCCGAAGCTGGCGATCTGCGGCTGGCAGAAGGTGGCGCGCGGGATCATCACGAAGTCGAGCTCCATGGTCTCCACGTCGGCGATGGTCTCGGCGGCCACCACGCCCATCGCCTCAGCCGCGTGAGCCAGCATCAGCTTCGCGGTCACGTCGCCGATCGCGAAGATGTGCGGCACGTTGGTGCGGCCACGCGCGTCCACGTCGATCGCGCCGCGCTCGGTCAGCGCGACCCCGGTGTTCTCCAGGCCGTAGCCGGTGACCCGGGGCGCGAAGCCGATCGCCTGGAGTACCTTGTCGGCCTCCAGCACCTCCTGCGTCCCCTTCCGGGAGACGGTCACCCTGACCTTGGCCGCCGGGTCGCTGTCGTCGATCCCGTCGACCCGGGTGGAGGTGAGGATCTCGATGCCCAACCGGCGGTACCGCTTGGCGAGTTCGGCCGAGACCTCGACGTCCTCCAGCGGGACCGGCCGGTCCTGGAACTCGACGATGGTCACCTTGACGCCGTAGTTGTGCAGCACATACGCGAACTCGACGCCGATCGCGCCGGCACCCGCGATGATGATGCTCTCCGGCAGCGAGTCGGTGAGGATCTGCTCCTCGTACGTCACCACCCGGTCGCTCAGCGAAGTGCCCGGCAGCAGCCGGGTGGTGGCCCCGGCGGCGATGATGCAGTGGTCGAAGGTCACCGTCTCGGTGCCACCGGCGGTGAGCGCCACCGACAGGGTGCGGTCGTCGAGGAAGGTGCCCCGGCCGTTGAGCTCGGTGATGCCGTTCTTCTTCATCAGGTAGTGCACGCCGGCCACCCGGCCGTCGGCCACCTTGCGGCTGCGCCGGTGGGCGGCGCCGAAGTCGAAGCTGACCGTGCCGTCGACCTTGATCCCGAAGGTGTCGGCCTCCTGCTGGAAGATGTGCGCCAGCTCGGCGTTGCGCAGCAGCGCCTTGGAGGGGATGCAGCCGACGTTCAGGCAGACCCCGCCCCAGTACTTCTCCTCGACGACCGCCGCGCGGAGGCCGAGCTGGGCGGCCCGGATCGCCGCGACGTAACCGCCAGGACCGGCCCCGAGAACGACGAGATCGAAATGCGTGCTCATGTTTCCTTCTTCGTGCCGAGTGCGTCTGTGAGGGTGCCGGGCGCTCAGTACCCGACGGTGAACCGCCTGCGATGCTGCCCTGACCGCCCGGCTTCGTCCAGCGGTGCACCCCCAGGTCCCTCCTGGAGGCGGCCGGGCCGCCGTCGGTGACAACCCGGCGGCGGCCGCTCGGCTTCCCGGGCCGCGTCAGCCCTCCGCACGCGCCCGCTCGGTGATGTTGCGGGCCATCCCGCCGAAGACCACCGCATGGAACGGTGCCACCGACCACCAGTACGCGTGCCCCGCCAGGCCGTGCGGCTGGAACAGCGCCCGTTGGCGGTAGACCGCCCCGCCGTCCGGCGAGGCGTCCACCGAGAGCTCCAGCCAGGCGGGCCCCGGCAGCCGCATCTCGGCGCGCAGCCGCAGCAGGCGGCCCGGTTGGATCTCCTCCACGCGCCAGAAGTCCAGCGAGTCGCCGACCCGCAGCCGTCCGGGGTCGCGGCGGCCCCGGCGCAGTCCGACCCCGCCGACCAGCCGGTCCAGCCAGCCACGCAGGGCCCAGGCGAGCGGGAAGGAGTACCAGCCGTTCTCACCGCCGATGCCTTCGACCACCCGCCACACCGCGGCCGGGGAGGCGTCCACGGCCAGCTCCCTGACGTCCTGGTAGAGGCTGCCTCCCGCCCAGCCCGGGTCGGTGGGCAGCGGGTCGCTGGGGACGCCGGGCAGCGAGGCGGAGGACCAGCGGGTGGTCACCTCGTCGTCCCTGATCCGCCGCAGCGCCAGCCCGACGGCCCGGTCGAAGCCGATCAGCCCGTCCGGCGGGTCCGGCACGTACCGGGCGATGTCGTGCTCGCCGCAGACCACCTCGTGCCGCAGCGACTCGACCAGCGGCCGGGCCAGCGCGCCGGGCACCGGGGTGACCAGGCCGACCCAGAGGCTGGAGAGCCCGGGCGTCAGCACCGGCACCGGCACGATCACCCGGCGGGGCAGCCCCGCCACCGCGGCGTAACGCACCATCATCTGCCGGTACGTCAGCACGTCGGGCCCCCCGATGTCGAAGGTCCGGTTCACCCCCGCGGGCAGCTCCGCCGCGCCGACCAGGTAGCGCAGCACGTCGCGGACCGCGATCGGCTGGATCCTGGTCCCGACCCAGCTCGGCGTCACCATGACCGGCAGCCGCTCCGTCAGGTACCGGAGCATCTCGAACGAGGCCGACCCCGAGCCGATGATCACCGCGGCCCGCAGCTCTGCGGTGTCCACCCCGCTAGCCCGCAGCGCCCGGCCCACCTCGGCCCGTGATCGCAGGTGCGGCGAGAGCTCCGCCGTCGGCACTCCGCCGGGCACCAGACCGCCCAGGTAGACGATCCGCTCCACGCCGGCCGCCGCCGCGGCGGCCCCGAAGGCCCGGGCCGCCGCCAGGTCGGTCGCCTCGAAGTCCGGCCCGGTGCCGAGCGAGTGCACCAGGTAGTAGGCCACCCGGACGCCGTCGAACGCGTCCGGCAGCGTCTCCGGCCGGGTCACGTCACCGGCCACCACGTCCACCTCGGCCCGCCACGGATGGTCCCGCAACCGCCCGGGGTCCCGGACCAGGCAGCGCACCCCGTACCCGGCGCCGAGCAGCTCCGGCACCAGCCGGCCGCCGAGGTAGCCGGTGGCCCCGGTCACCAGACAGCGCCCGGATCGGGAGACGGGCATGGCGGACTCCTCTGCGGCGGACGGTGCGTCAGAACAGCGTTCCGTCCCATGGTCACCGCTGCCGCATCCGGACGCACCCGGACCGCTTGTGCAGACGGCCGGATCTCCGGTACGGCGGCCCGCCCGCTGTGCTGGAGTGTCGCCAACACTTCACGGGGGAAGGACGCTTCCGCATGTCCGAAAACATCTCACGCCGCAGGCTGCTGGGTCTGGGCGCCGCCGTCGGCACCACCGCCCTGCTCCGCTCCGCCCTGCCGGCCTCCAGCGCGTACGCGGCCGACCGTTGGCCGGACGGGTTCCCGCTGCCGGACGGCTTCCAGCCCGAGGGCATCGCCATCGACTCCCGGGGCCGGACCTACGTCGGCTCGCTCGCCGACGGCGCCGTCCACCGGATCGACCTGGCCACCGGCCGGGGTACGCCGTTCAGCCCCGGGCCCGCCGCCGGTACCCCTTCGCTCGGGATGAAGGTGGACCACCGGGGGCGCCTCCTCGTCGCCGGGGGCGGCGGCGGCGACGCCCGGGTGCTCGACACCCGGACCGGCGAACTGCTGGCCTCGTACCGGCTCGCCGCAGGGGACGACACCTTCGTCAACGACGTGGTGCTCACGCCCGAGGCGGCCTGGTTCACCGACTCCGCCCGACCGGTGCTGTACGGGCTGCCGTTCGGCCCAGGCGGTCGGCTGCCCCGGCCCGGCCAGGTCGTGCGCCTGCCGCTCACCGGCGAGTTCGACCAGGCGCCGGGCAGTTTCGGCGCCAACGGAATCGAGACCACCCCCGACGGCTGCGCCCTGCTCGTGGTCAACATGACCACCGGCAGCCTGTTCCGGGTCGACCCGCGCAGCGGGAACGCCAGGAAGGTGGACCTCGCCGGCGAGAGCCTGACCCGGGGCGACGGCCTGCTCCGGCAGGGACCCGAGCTCTTCGTGGTGCGCAACCTGTTCAACGAGATCGCGGTGCTGCGCCTGGACCACGCCGGCCGCAGCGGCCGGCTGAGCCGCCGGATCACCGACCCGCGCTTCCGCATCCCGACCACCGTCGCGGCCCACCGCGACCGGCTCTACCTGCCGAACGCCCGCTTCGACACCGAACCGCTGCCCGGCACCGACTACGACGTGGTCGCCGTCCCGCGCGGCTGAGACCGGACCGGGCCGGCCACCGCCCTCGGTGGCCGGCCCGCCGGAGTCACCCGTCCGTCCGGCGTAACCCGTGGCCCGGGGATCGGTTGTGCTGGTGGAGTGCGGGCACCGGCCCCCGCCGCGAGTCGGCACGGAGGTACGTCAGCAGTGAGCAGCGAACGTGGTACCAGGAGCACCCCGGTGGCCTTCCCGGCCCAGGGCAACGGCAGCGCCGGCCAGCGGGCGGCCGCCCAGATGCTGGGGCTGCGTGACGTGGTGCTCCCTGCGGCGGTGGTGACGGCGGCGGTCGAACTGCTGGCCGAGCGCCTCGACGACCCCGACCCGGTGACCAGGGAGGCCACCGCGGTGGTGGTCGCGCGGCTGCGGGCGGCGGTCTCCGCCTGACGGGTGGAGTAGTCACCGCCTGACGGGTCGCCAGGTGTGCGGAGTCGAACCGACGTTCGGCGCGGCGGTCAACCCCTGTCACGGAACCAGGGGCTCCGAGGTCAAGGTGCGGGGGCGCCCCTCGTTGACTAGATCGTGTGCCATTGGCATGGTCGATCATCACAAGGCGGCGACGACCAGCGGAGCGACCCTCCATCGCCGCGCGACTGCCCCGACCCGCCTTCCTCCCACACCTCTGTGAAGGAGCGCCGATCCATGCCCGGAAACAGTTTGGCCTTCTGCGTCCTGGTCGGCCCCGACTACGCAGGCAAGTCCTCGGCGCTGTCCCGGCTGCGGAGATCCGACCTGCCCTGGCGGATCCTCTCGGTCGACGACGACCAGCTCGCCCCCGAGCACGCGCTGCTCGCCCGGCTGCGGCGTGACGTGGTCCGCGAGGTGGCCGGACGCGCCGGGGCCTGGTCACCGGACTTCCTGGCCACCATGCTCCAGACCGCCGCCGTCCACCTGCGCGACCGGCTGGCCGAGCAGCCCGCCACCCCCACGGTGGTGGACTCCTACTACTACAAGCTGCTCGCCAAGGCCCGGCTGGCCGGCGCGGACGGCAGCGCGCTGCTCGGCTGGTGGCGGACCTTCCCGCAGCCGCGCCGGGTGCTGTACCTGGACGTCGCACCCGAGGTCGCCTGGCAGCGCAGCGGGGCCGGCGCCGCGCTCAACCGCCTGGAGCACTACGGCGAACTGCCCAACTGGGACGGCTTCCGCCGCTACCAGAACGACCTCGCCAAGACGATGCACGACGAGATCTCCCACCTCCCGGTCACCGTGGTCCAGCAGCAGGACGACCCGGACCTGACCGCGGAGTCGATACGAAAGGTGCTCGAAGATGAGCTCGGCTGAGGCCTGGCAGGACCCGGACCGCCTGCTCCGCTACCGCGCCCGAGTCTTCCAGGAGCGGGCCGGGCTGCGCACCGCGCTCGCCGACGCCGACGGCCACCGCCGCCGGGTGCTGGCCGACCTGCTGGAGTTCAACTCCGGTACCGAATACGGGAAGCAGCACGGCTTCGACCGGATCCGCACCCTGGACGACTTCCGCAAGGCCGTCCCGGTGCAGGACTACTCCACGCTCGGACCGTGGATCGAACGGGCCGCCGCCGGTGAGCCGAACCTGCTGACGGCCGATCAGCCCGCCGTCTACTTCACCAGCAGCGGCACCACCGGCGCGCACAAGAAGATCCCGGTCACCCCGCGCTTCATGCGCACCACCTTCTTCCCGTTCTACTTCGCCGCCTGGGCACCGCTGATCGAGCACTTCCCCGACGTGCTGGACCGGCCGGACGCGGTGCTCAACCTGAAGCACGACCCGCTCTCCGCCCCGCCGACCACCAGCGACGGACGGCCCCATGTCGGCGCCAGCCAGGTCGACTTCGGGTCCAGGTTCGGCGAGCCGCTGTCGGCGGAGCCCGGGACCGGTGCGCCCTGGGCGACCCTGCCGGTGCACGTCGAGCCCGGGGCGCACCTGGAGCGGATGTACCTGCGCCTGCGGCTCGCGGTGGAGAGCGACGTGCGCTGCGTCATCGGGATCAATCCGGCGATGATCGCGGCCCTGCCGTACCAGCTGAACCTGTGGTGGCCGAGGATCGTCCGGGAGGTCGCCGACGGCACACTGGGTGGCGTGCCGCACCGGGCGCCCAACCCCCGCCGGGCCGCCGAGCTGGAACGGCTCGCGGCCCGGCGCGGCAGCGTCCGCCCGGCCGACGTCTGGCCGCACCTGCGGGCCCTGTTCTGCTGGACCACCGGCCTCGCCTCGCTCTACCTGCCCAGGCTGCGCGAGGAGTTCGGCGCCGGGGTGACGGCGCTGCCCGCCCCGGTGGCCGCCTCGGAGGGGCCGACCGGCGTGGCCCTCGACCGGCACGGCAGTGCGGGCAGCCTGGTGGTGACCGCCGCGGTCCACGAGTTCGCCGACGCCGACCAGGACCTCGGCCCGGACACCGCCACCCTGGACCCGCAGGACCTGGAGGTGGGCCGCGACTACCACGTGGTCTTCAGCCACGTCGGCGGTCTCTACCGCTACTCCGTCGGCGACGTGGTCCGGGTGGTCGACCGGGTGGACGGGGTGCCCAGGGTCGAGTACACCGGCCGCAGCACCCGCTCGAACGCGGCCGGCGAACGCCTGCGGGACGGCCAGGTCACCCGGGCGCTGGCCACCGCCCTCGACCGCACCGGCCTGGAGCTGCGCAACGTCGCCTGCCGGGTCAGCGACCAAGGACCCACCCCCGCCTACGAGTTCGCGGTCGCCCCGCGCAACCCGTGGAGCGCCGAGGAGACCACCAGGTTCGCCGCGCTGCTGGACGAGGGCCTGCGCGCCGAGTCCGCCGACTACCGGGCCGCCAGGTCCGGGGCGGGGGCCGGGGCCCGGCTCGGTGACCCGACCGTGCTCCGGCTCGACCCGGAGGCCTTCCTGCGGGACTGGCAGCACACCGTCGGCACCGGTGTCCGGCCGACCCAGGTGAAGGACCGGCTGTTCCGGCAGGACCCCGAGCAATGGAACCGACTCACCGGCCGCCCGGCCGCCGAAGGGAAGCCCGCATGAGCGCCGCACCGGACACCGCCGCCCCCGTGGCCACCGCGTCACCCGCCATCGCCGCGCTCGACGCGGTGGAGCGCACCTCGCTGCTGACCGCCGCCCTCCGGGCCACCGAGACCCAGCGCGCCGACCGCCTCTACGAGGACCCGTACGCGGCCGCGCTGGCCGGCGACACCGGTCTCGGGCTGCTCGCCGAGGTCCGGGCCGCCACCTTCCCGGCCGCCGGTGCGCGGACCGTCCCGAGCACGCCCGACTACAACGCGATCCGCACCCGGTTCTTCGACGACTACCTCCAGGCGGCGGCCGCCGACCCGGAGACCACCCAGATCGTGCTGGCACCGGCCGGGATGGATTCCCGGGCCTACCGCTTCGACTGGCCGTCCCGGGTGCGCTGGTTCGAGGTGGACCGCCCGGCCGTGCTGGCCTACAAGGAGCATCAGCTCAGCTCGTTCACCCCGCGTGTCGACCACCGCGGGGTGGCCGTCGACCTGACCTCACCGGACTGGGAGGAGCAGCTCACGGCGGCCGGCTACGACCCGTCCGTCCCGTCCACCTGGCTGCTCGAAGGGCTGCTCTACTACATCCCCGAGGCCGACACCCACCGCATCCTCCAGCGGGTGGCCGCGATCTCGGCGCCCGGCAGCCGGATCGCCGCCGACCTCGTCAACGCCGAGGCACTGACGCACCCTCAGATGACGTCCCTGCTCAAGGTGTTCTCGGGCTGGGGCTGCCCGTGGCTGTTCGGCAGCGACGAGCCCGAGGCGCTGTTCGCCACCTACGGGTACACCGCCGAGGCGGTCCAGCCCGGCGAGCCCGGGGCCGACTTCGGCCGCTGGCCGGACCCCGTGCCGCCGCGCGAGGAGCGCGGAGTGCGACGGGTGTTCTTCGTCCACGGGAGGCGGAACTGACATGCCTACCGTCGTGATAGCCGGGGCCGGTGTCGCGGGACTGGCCAGTGCGCTGGCCCTGCACGGCACCGGCCACCGGGTGCTGCTCCTCGAACGCGGCGACGCACCGCCCGAGGCGCCGGGGCAGGAACGGCCCACTGTGCCACAGGCCGTGCACTCGCACACCCTCACCTCGCTCGGCGTCCGGGTGCTGCGCGACCGGGCACCCCGGGTGCTCGACGCGCTGCTCGACGCCGGGGCCCGACTGCTCGACCTGACGGCGGCGTTACCCGCGGCCGCCACGGACTCCGGACCGGAGCCGGGCGACCGGGAGCTGGTCGCGCTGGGCTGTCGCCGCAGCGTCCTGGAGCTCGTGCTGTACCGGGCGGTCCGCGCACTGCCCCGGGTCTCCGTCCGGCACCGCAGCACGGTCGAGCGGCTGGAACTGGACGAGCGGAGCCGGGTCCGCGCGGTGCTCACCAGCACCGGTGAACGGCTGGCCGCCGATCTGGTGGTGGACGCCACCGGCCGCCGGGCGGCCCACCGGGCCTGGCTGACCGAGGCCCGGATCACCACCCCCGAGGACCGCACCGCTCCGTCCGGGCTCACCGGCTACACCCGGTTCTACCGCCTGCTCGGCGAGGCGCCTCCAGGCCCGCCCAACCGTGGCAACGCGGCGGGCGGCATCTGGGACCACTACGCAGGCGTCCTGCACCCCGCCGACGCCGGAACGTTCTCCGTCGCGCTGGCCACCCTGCCCGGCGACCACGAGTTGGCCGGGCTGCGCACCGAGGCCGGGTTCACCGCAGCGGCCGTGGCCACGCCCGAACTGGACCGCTGGCTGGCGCCCGGCGTCAGCGTCCCGATCTCTCCGGTGCACGCGATCACGGTCCCGCCCAACGCGCTGCGCTCGGTGGCCCTTTCGAGCCCGGTGGACGGGCTGTACCCGGTGGGCGACGCCGCCTGCATCACCAACCCGCTGTTCGGCCGGGGCATGTCGCTGGCCCTGGCCCACGCCTTCCGGCTGGCCGACCTGCTCGCCGCCCGGCCCGGCCCCGGTGCCACGAGTGCCGCCGGTGCCGCCGACCCGCTGACGGCAGCGGCCGGGCGGCTCGTGGCGGAGGTCTACCTCCCCTGGTACGAGCAGTCCGCCGCAGCGGACCAGGCCCGGATCGACCGCTGGCGGGCCGCCCGGGACGGCGTCGTCCCGCCCGCTCCGTCCGGGACGGGCCTCGGTCCCGCCGAGATCGCGGCGGCCGCCGCCACCGACGGCAGGGTCTGGCGCGGCCTCACCAGGATGCTGATGACGCTGGCCACCCCGGCCGAGGTGCTGGGCGACGAGAAGTTCCTGGCCCGGGTCAGGCAGGCCTCGCCGGGCGAGGCCCCGCAGCAGCCGCCGACCCGCGCCGAGCTGGTCCACCTGGTCGGCGCGGCGACGGAGGCGGTCCTGTGACCGCCGATCTCCTGACCGCTCCGCTCGGCTCTCCCGGCACTCCCGCCGACCCGGCCGGCCCGCGCCGGGTGCTGCTGGCCCCGATCACCATCACGCCATCCAAGCCACTGACCCCCAGTCACCTGAAGGGACTGCTCTGGACGGACGTGATGTACCGGGCCACCCGCCCGCTGGCCGAGGTCCACTACCGCTACAGCCACACCACCTATCACCCCACCGAACAGACCCTGGGCTTCTGGGAGTTCCTCGACCGTACCCGGGGCGACGCCGACTACCGGCACCTCACCGAACAGGAGATCGGCGACCACTACGTGGCGTTCCGCGCCGCCGACCGGCGTGCCTCGGCGCAGGCGCTGCGGCCGTACGCCGACGCGGTCGAGCAGGGCTGGGTGCATCCCGCCAGCGCCCGAATACTGGAGCTGTGGTCCGAACAGTACCGGGCGCTCGGCCTGCACGACCCCGGCCTGCGGGCCCACCAGCCGCCCGGGCTCGGCCTCGACGAGATGCTGGCCGGACTGGAGGCCCGGGGCAGGTGCGTGGACCACCGCCGGATCGGCGGGCCGGTCCACCTCGACCTGACCCGGCACGGGCTCCCGCTGCGGCAGATCGTCACCGCCGACGGGCGGCCCAACTACCTGGCCTGCGCGCTGCGTGAACTCGTACCGCTGGCAAGTGACTTCGACGAGATCGTGCTGCTCTACGACCCGGAGCTCGACCCCGACTACCAACTGCTCGAACGGGTGCTCGGCGACCTCGGTCCGACCGTCCGGCGGGTCCCGGTCGGCCGGGTACCGATCGACGGCTCGATCCGCTCCGCCCGGCACGGCGGCTGGGGCCACCACCACGCCGGGCCGCTGCTCACCACCGCGCTGGCCGAGCACGACGAACCCGTCGTCCGGCTCGGGATGCGGCTCTACTTCATCGCCGTACTCGGCCCCGGGCAGGAGCAGTCCTTCCGCCCGGAGCTGCTCCGGCAGTGCCTGGGCCGGGCCCAACGGCTGCTTGCCACCAGGGAGTCCGCGGGGTCGCCCGGGCCCTCAGGATCGCCCGGCCTCTCCGGGCTGCTCGGCCGCCATCGGCGCGACCACACCTACGTCGACCCGTACCGGCTCACCGCTTCGCTCCTCGGCAGGCGCGCCGCCGCGCCCAGCCCGGAGCTGCTCAGGGAGGTGTTCGTGTGAGCCCGGTGCAGCAGCAGCTGCTCGACCGGGCGGCCCGACGGGTCCGAACCGCCCGGCCCGACCTCGCCGAGCGCTTCGACCTCGGCACCGTCGCCGGTCTCCGGGAGGCCCAGCAGGCGGTCGCCTCCGCCGCCGAGGAGACCCTCGTGGTGGCGGTGGTCCACCACCTCGACCTGGCCGAATGGGCTCGGGAAACCTGCGAGTTCGCCTTCGGCCTCGATCCCGCCGACGGCGCACGGTGGCGCCGTTCGTTCACCCGCGCGGTCTTCCTCGCCGGCAACCCGGCGAACCTGCGGGAGCGGTTCCGATTCGCCCACGTGGCCGCCGGCTCCACCGCCGCCTGGACCGCCCCCGGCCCCGGCACGGGTGCCACCACGCTACGGCGCCTGCTCAGGCTCTTCGACGCCCCGGCCGGGCCACCGGCCCGGCCGGACACCCTGATCCAGCTGCCGGGACCGCCCACCGCACGTCACCGGGACCTCTACCTGGCCACCGAGGGATGCAGCCTCGCCGAGGCCCTGGTGCACCTCAACCACGTCCTGGTGGAAGCCGTCCTGGACGGACTGCTCTCCCCCGGCGACCGTCTGAGGCTCCGCCAGGTCCCCCGGCTGATCGGCGTCGCCACCCCGTTCGCCGCGCTCCGTGTGGTCGCCGAACCACACCACCCCGACCGGCTCAAGGCCGCCGCCGGCCTCACCGAGGAGACTCCCGTTGGCTGAGACGACAACCGCACCACCGCTCACCAGGACCGTCCACCTCGGCTACCACGGCTCCGCCGAGGTGGCCCACCGGATCACCGCGCTGGCCGGAGCCACCGAGGCGGCGGAGCTGAGCCAGTACGACATCGCGGACCCGTTCCGTGGCCTGCGCCACGGTGAACTCGACCTCGCCATCGTGAAGTTCGGCCTGCGCGAACCTGATCTGGCGGTCAGCAGGGTGCTCGGCTGGGACGCCCGCGCGGTGGTGGTCGCCGTCGAGCACCCGCTCGCCCTGGCCGGAGCCGCTTCGGTCTCGGTCGAGGACATCGCCCGGTACGACGCGTTCCACTGCCCGGGTCAGCTCCCCGGCTACGTCTGGGACGAGGTGGTTCCGCCGTACACCCCGGGCGGCCGCCCGATCGTCCGGCGCCACCAGGTCGGCGCCATCCCGGAGATGCTGGCGCTGGTCGCCTCAGGTGCCGCCGTGCACCTCTCGGTGGCCTCGCTCGCGGACATCGCGCCGCCCACCGTCCGGGTCCTGCCGGTACACGACCTGCCGCCCGCGCCGGTTGCCCTCGCCTGGCACCGGGGCGCCGATCTCCCGCTGCACGTGAGGAAGTTCATCGCCACGGCCGAGGCGGAGGCGTCCCGGTGACCACCACCAGGCCCGCTGTGGTGCTGCTGCACGCCCTCTCGCTGCACTCCTCGATGTGGGCGCACCACACCGAGGTGCTCAGGGCCAGGGGCCACCACGTGATCGCCTTCGACCAGCGCGGCTTCGGCTCGGCGCCGCTCGGCACGCCGGAGCCCACCCTCGACGTGGTCGCCGACGACCTGGCCGAACTCCTGGACGGCCAGGGCCTGCCGCAGGCCGTCCTGGTCGGCTCCTCGATGGGCGCCTACACCGCGATGGCCTTCCTGGCCCGGCACCCCGGCCGGACCGCGGGCCTGGCGCTGCTCTCCGCCCGCGCCACCGCCGACAGCCCCGAGGCGCACGCCCAGCGGCTGCAGTTCGCCACCCTGATCGAGGACGACGCCGCCCGGCCGACCGTCATCGAACGCACCACCCCCCTCCTGGTCGGTCCGAACACCCGGGAGCGGCAGCCCGAACTGGTCGCCCGGCTGCTCGCCGACGCCCGCGCCGCCGATCCCCGGGCCCTCGCCTGGGCCCAACGGGCCATCGCCGCCCGGCCGGACGCCGCCGCCACCCTGCGGGCCACCGACGTGCCCGCCGTGGTGATCGCGGGCGAGGAGGACGCACTGGTCGACCCGGCCGAGTCCCGGCACACCGCCGACTCCCTCCCCCAGGGGCGCCTGGTCACCGTACCGGGGGCCGGCCACCTCCAGCCCCTGGAGTCGCCCACCCTCGTCGCCACGGCCCTACTCGAACTCCTGGACCGGATCGAGGCGGTCGCGTGCTGACCGAGGACCACCGGCGCTGGGGCCACCAGTCCTCCACCGGCCTGGGCTTCACCCACCACGCCATCGTGGACACCCACTTCCGGGCCTGCCGCGAACCGTACCTCGCCCTGCTCGGCCGGGCCGGTCTACAACCCGGCTGGCACGTCCTGGACGCGGGGACCGGTACCGGCGACTTCCTGCCCGCGATCGCCGAACTCCTCGGCCCCGCAGGACGGATCACCGCCGTCGACCTGGCCGCCGAGAACGCCGCCCTGACCGCGGACCGGTTCGGCCCGGACGCACTCGGCCTGCCGCTGTCGGTCCGCCAGGGATCGGTGCTCCAACTTCCACTCCCCGACGACTCGTTCGACGCCGTCTGGTGCTCCAACACCGTCCAGTACCTCGACGACTCCGAACTCGCCACCGCGCTGGCCGAGTTCGCCCGTGTGGTCCGCCCCGGAGGGCTGATCGCCGTCAAGGACCTGGACGCCCACCTGATCACCGCCCGCCCCGGTGACCCCTACCTCTTCACCGACTTCTTCCGCCGGGCGGGCAGCACCCCCGGCTACGCCCACCAACTCCTCCGCACCCGTGACCTCTACCGCCACCTCCGCGCCGCCGGCCTCACGGCCGTCCGGCAGCAGACCGTCCTGATCGAACACCACGCCCCGCTCGGCCCGGACGCCCACGCCTTCTACACCACGGCCTGCACCCAACTCGCCCAGCAGGCCGACCACCTCGGCCTCGCAGAAGGCTGGCTCCCCTACCTCCGCTCCCCCGAGGACCCCGGCCATCCCCTCAACCACCCCGACGCCTACATCAGCGAGGGCAACGTCCTGGCCACCGGCCTGGTCCCCTGACGGCTCAGGACGTCCGGGGCGCGCGCGGGCCGCGGAACGGGAGGGTGTGGCTGAGCACGAGGTTGGTGGTGGTGCTGCCGAACTGGGCCAGGGCGTCGACGATCTCCTCCAGGTGGCCCATCGAGGTGGCCGTCACCTTCAGGACGTAGCAGTCGTCGCCGGTGGTGCGCAGGCACTCCAGGATCTCCGGGCGCTCGCCGATCAGGCGGCGCAGCGGTTCGTGCCGGGTCCCGGGGTACTTGAGCCGGATCACCGCGAGCACGGCGTGCCCGGTCCGCTCCAGGTCCACCTCGGCCCGGTAACCGGTGATCACCCGGGCGGCCTCCAGCCGCCGGACCCGCTCGGTGGTCGCCGACGGGCTCAGGTTCACCCGCCGGGCCAGCTCCGTGAAGGCGATCCGGCCGTCCTGCTGAACCTCCGTCAGGATCGCCCAGTCCGTCGCGTCAAGACTCTCGGTCATTCGCACAGATTACCGGTGATTCCCCGGGCGAACCCCCGCTGAACAGGCAGGAATCCCTTCTGGCGGCCCCGGTGCCCTGGCTAGGCTCGATGCTGTGAAGATCGGAGTGAACGTCCTCAATTTCGGCCCCGGCACCGATCCGGGAGTCCTGCTCGACTGGGCCCGGACGGTGGAGGGGCTGGGTTTCGACCTGCTGATGGTCTCGGACCACGTCGCCATCACGCCCGATGTCGCCGAGCGCTATCCGGCGCCCTTCTACGAGCCGTTCACCACCCTCGCCTGGCTGGCCGGGCAGACCACCCGGATCCGGCTCGGCACGACGGTGCTCATCGCGCCGTACCGGCATCCGCTGCTCACCGCTCGGATGGCGGCCAATCTGGACGCGTTGAGCGGCGGCAGGCTGGTGCTGGGCGTGGGGGTGGGCTGGGCGCGGCAGGAGTTCGCCGCGCTCGGGATCCCGTTCGAGCGGCGCGGTCGGCTGACGGATGATCACCTGCGGGACATCCGGGCCGCCTGGGCCGACACCGCCGCGTACGGGGAGCGGCGGATCCCGGTCTGGGTCGGCGGCAACAGCGACGCGGGGCTGCGCCGGGCCGTACGGCTCGGGGACGCGTGGCATCCGCTCCGCTGCACCATGCCGTGGCTGCGCGAAGCGGCCCTCCGACTGCGGGAGTCGGCCGAGGAACTGCGGCTGCCGGTCCCCGCGTGGGCGCCCCGGATCGCCCTCAGGCTCACCCCGGCACCGGTCACAGGACCGGACCGGCTGGCCGGCGAGGGCACCCTCGAACAGATCCTGGGCGACCTCGACGACCTTCGGCGCCTGGGTGCCGAGACCGTCGTCCTCGACCCCTACCAGGGCGACCCGCGCGAGACCTGCCACCCGCAGACGGCCTGGCGGGCCCTCGCCACGGTCGCCGCCCACCTCCACGGAACGGAACGGTCATGACGACACCCGGGGACCACACCCTGCTCCGACGCGCCATCGCCCTCGCGGCCGAGGCGCGCGAGGGCGGTGACCCACCGTTCGGATCGCTGCTGGCGGCGCCGGACGGGACGGTACTGGCCGAGGCACGCAACAGCACCCGTACCGACCGGGACATCACCGCGCACCCGGAACTGAAGCTGGCGCGCTGGGCCGCGGGCGAACTGGACCCGGCCGTCGCGGCGCAGACCACGATGTACACCAGCTGCCAGCCGTGCGGGATGTGCCAGGCCGTCATCCAGCAGGCCGGGCTGCGCCGGGTGGTGTTCGCGCTGTCGAACGAACAGCTCCTGGAGATCAGGCCGGGCAGCGGCCGGCTCCCCGTTCCGCAGGAAGGCCCCGCGCTGCTCGAGGAGGTACGGGCCGTGGTGGAGGGGTACTACCGCTGACCCCTCGGCGTTCAGGGGGCGATCGGCAGCTGGCGCTTGTGCTCGGTGAGCCGGTAGCGCCGGACGATGATCCCGGCGGCGCTCCCGTCGACCGGCCTGCCCTCCAGGAAGTCGTCGATGTCGTCGTAGGTGACGCCGAGCGCGTCCTCGTCGGGCAGGCCGGGGTTCAGGGTCTCCAGGTCGGCGGTCGGCGTCTTCCGGACCAGCTCGGCCGGCGCGCCGAGCTCCGCTGCCAGGGCCCGCACCCGCCGCTTGGTGAGACCGGTGAGCGGCACCACGTCGGCCGCGCCGTCGCCGAACTTGGTGAAGAAGCCGGAGACCGCCTCGGCGGCGTGGTCGGTGCCCACCACCAGGCCGTCGTGCGCGCCCGCCACCGCGTACTGTGCCACCATCCGCTGCCGGGCCTTGATGTTGCCGTGCACGAAGTCCTGGTGGCGCGCGTCGCGGAAGACCGTGCCACCGGCCAGCGTCGCGTCCAGCGCGGCGTCGCAGGCCGGCTTCACGTCGACCGTCAGCACCCGGTCGGGGCGGATGAACTCCAGCGCCAGCTGCGCGTCCTTCTCGTCGGCCTGGGCGCCGTACGGCAGCCGCATCGCGAAGAAGGTCGCCTCCTGGCCGGCCGCCCTGACCCGCTCGACCGCCAGCTGGCAGAGCCGGCCCGCCGTCGTGGAGTCGACGCCGCCACTGATGCCGAGCACCAGGGACCGCAGGCCGGTGGCGGCCAACTGACCGGCGAGGAAGGCCACCCGACGCTCGATCTCCTCCCGCGCGTCGAAGGACGTGGCCACCTGGAGATCCCGGGCGATCTCCTGCTGCAGGGAAGTGGACGCCAGGTCGGTCACGGTTGCTCCTCGGTCGGGTCCGCACGGGCGGGTCGGGCACGCGCCGCCCGGACCTGGGCCCGGGCGTGCACAGGGACGGAAGCACTCTAGAGGAAGCCCGCGACGGGCCCGACGACACCGCCTCACCTGCGCCGTCCCGGTAGGGGGCGGACGCGGCGGACGGGTTTGACGATCACTCCCTTCCCCACCACCCTTTCACTATTCCAATAGTGAAAGGGTACTACTCGTGCGCCCAGCTCCACCCCTGCGCCATCCGACCGCCCTGGCCTGGTCCCTCGCGGCCGCCTTCGCCGCCGCCTACGGCTGCGTTGCCGTCAACCGCCACCGGCGGGGCCTCACCCAGGCCTACGACCTGGGCATCTTCGAGCAGGCGGTCCGCGCGTACGCCCACGGGGAGGCACCCGTCGTACCGCTCAAGGGGCCTGGCTTCCACCTCCTCGGCGACCACTTCCACCCGCTGCTCGCCTTGCTCGCTCCGGCCTACCGGGTGTTCCCGACGCCCGTCACCCTGCTGGTGGCCCAGGCGCTGCTGATGGCCCTCGCCGTGGTCCCGCTCACCCGCTGGGCGTACGAGGTGGGCGGCCCACGGACCGCGCTGCTGATCGGGTGCGGGGTCGGAGCCTCCTGGGGCATCGTCAACGCGGCCGCGGACGACTTCCACGAAATCGCTTTCGCCGTCCCGCTGTTGGCCTTCTCGGCCACCGCCCTCGGCCGGGGCCACCGGACGGCCGCGGCGCTGTGGGCACTGCCGCTGCTGCTGGTCAAGGAGGATCTCGGCCTGACCGTCGCCGCCGTCGGCGCACTGATCGCCGTCCAGGCCCGCCGCGCGGACCGCCACCCCGGACCAGGGCTCGCGCTCGCCGTCGGCGGGGTGCTCGCCACCCTGCTGACGGTGCTGGCCCTGCTGCCGGCGTTCAATCCCCAGGGCGGTTTCGACTACTGGCAGCAGCTCTCGGACACCGGCCACGACCGGGCGCTCTGGTCGGCCGCCCTCCACCTCGGCTGGCCCCCGGTCAAGTGGCTGCTGCTGGTGCTGCTCGCCGCCACCGCCGGCTTCCTCGGCCTGCGCTCACCGCTGGTCCTGCTCTGCCTTCCCACCCTCGGCTGGCGGCTGGTCTCCACCAACCCGCACTACTGGGGCGTCAGTTACCACTACAGCGCGGTCCTGATGCCGCTGCTCCTCGCCGCCCTGGTGGACTCCCTGCGCCGGGCCGACCCGCAGCACGCCCGGCGCGCCCTCGCGGTGAGCGCACTGGTCACCGTCGTCACGGTGCCGCTCTATCCGCTGCACGAGGTGGTCATGCCCGAAGCCTGGCGGACCTCACCGCGGCTGGTCGCGACCCGCTCGATGTTGGACCGAATACCGGACGGCGCCACGGCAGCCGCCTCCAACCGACTGGCGGCGCAGCTGACGGCCCGCACGACGGTGACGCTGGTCTGCCGGGACGACGCACCGGCGCCGGACTGGGTGGCGGTCGACCTGACCGATCCGAGCGTCAAGGCGCCGTGCGCCATCGCCGACACCGTCCGGATGCTGGCGACGTACGAACAACGGGGCTACCGCCGCCTGGTGGAGCACGACGGCCTGGTCCTACTGCACCGCGACTGATGCACCGCGACCGATCGGGGTCGCACCGGCTTGACCACGGCGGAGCAGTCCGCCACTATTCCACTAATTCACTAGTGAAAGGCTGATCAGCGCTTGATCGAGTACCGCATCGAGCGGCGCAGCGGCGTCTCCACCTATCAGCAGATCGTCCAGCAGACCAAACAGGCGCTGCGGCTGGGCCTGTTGCAGCCGGGGGACAAGCTTCCGACCGCCCGCGAGGTGGTCGAGCTCACGGCGATCAATCCCAACACCGTGCTGAAGGCCTACCGCGAGCTGGAACGCGAGGGGTTGGTGGAGCCCAGGCCGGGGCTCGGCACCTTCGTCCGGCGTTCGCTCGCCCGGCCGGAGGCAGCGGCCGACGGACCGCTGCGCGCGGGGCTGGTCGGCTGGGTGGACGAGGCCAGGACCGCCGGGCTGGAACGCGAGGACGTCGCCGCGCTGATGGCCTCCGTACTGGAGCAGCGATTCGACACCGGGGTGACCCCGGCCGCAGGACCGAACGAGAACACGGGGAGGAACGGGTGAATCACCCGACGGACAGCCGACCGCTCCAGAGCGGCACGGCGTTGGAGGCGGTGGGCCTCGGCCTGCGGTACCAGGGTGGTTGGGCGCTACGAAACTGCGAGTTCCAGCTCCCCGTCGGCCGGGTGTGCGGGGTGGTCGGGCCCAACGGGGCCGGCAAGAGCACCCTGCTCCAGCTCGGCGCCCGCCTGCTCGCCCCGACCGAGGGCGAACTGCGCGTGCTGGGCGAGACCCGGGACACGCCGGAACTCCGCTCCCGGGTCGGGTTCGTGGCCCAGGACAAGCCGCTCTACCCGAGCTTCACGGTCGCCGAGACCCTGCGACTGGGCCGCGAACTGAATCCCCGCTGGGACCAGGACCTCGCCCAACGGATCGTCGACCAGGGCGAATTGAACGGCAAGGCCCGGATCGGCTCGCTCTCCGGCGGCCAGCGCACCCGGGTCGCCCTGGCGCTCGCGCTGGCCAAGCAGCCCGAACTCCTGCTCCTCGACGAGCCGATGGCCGATCTCGACCCGCTCGCCCGGCACCAGCTGATGGGCGCCCTGATGGCGGAGGCGGCCGAACACGGCACCACCATCCTGCTCTCCTCGCACGTCCTGGCCGAACTGGACGGGGTGATCGACCACCTGCTGCTGGTCCGGTCGGGCCGGATCGTGCTGGCAGGTGACGCGGACGAGCTGCTGGACGCCCACCAGCTGCTGACCGGCGCCGGCGACCCGGCCCACCTGACCGGCCACACCGTGGTGGAGAGCCGCTCCACCGGCCGCCGGACCACGGCCCTGGTCCGCACCGGCGCCGCCGCCACGGACGGCTGGGAGAGCACGCGCCCGAGCCTGGAGCACCTCCTGCTCGGCTACCTGCGCGCCCCGGCCGCCGACGCCGACACCCCCACGACCAGCACCCACAGCAAGGCCGCCGCATGAGCACAACTGCCCTCGACGGATCCGGAACCAGCATCATCACCACCACCCCCGGCACCACCGGCGCCCGACCCGGCCGGCGCCCGAGCGGCCTGCTCTGGCTGGCCTGGCGCCAGAGCAGGCCGGCGATCCTCGTTCTGACGGCCGGTCTGCTGCTCCTGACGGTCATGTCGCTCACCGTGCACTTCGCCGTCGCCGGTCAGGCGGACGTCCTGCGCTCGGCGAACTGCACCCTCTCCGGGGCCTGGAACGGAACCAACTGCTACAAGACGGCCGAGCGGGTGCAGGTGTTCGCCGCCCTGTACCTCGACGTGTTCCAGCCCGCTGTGACCTTCCTGCCGCTGCTGATCGGGATGCTGCTCGGCGCCCCGCTGCTGGCCCAGGAGTTGGAGCGCGGCACGTACCGGCTGGTCTGGTCGCAGTCGGTCACCCCGGCCCGCTGGCTGGCCGCCCGGATCGGCGTGCCGATGGCGGCCGTCGCGCTGACCAGCGGTGTGCTGGCCGTGGTGTCCAGCTGGGTGTGGTGGACGGACATCGTCCACTCGCCGGTGCTGTTCGACCCGCCGTTCCAGGGTTTCACCTACCCGGTGCTGGGCCTGATGCCGCTCAGCTGGTCGCTGTTCAGCTTCGCCCTCGGTGTGGCGATCGGCCTCTGGCGCCGCCGGACCGTCTCCGCCATCCTGCTCACCGGCCTGCTCGGCCTGGTCAGCATGGGGGTGATGCGGCTCCTGCGGCCCGCCCTGTATCCGGTGGTGAGCGGCTTCCAGCCCTTCGACCGCGTCCACAACGGGTTCTACCAGCCGACCAACGCCTGGCTGGTGGAGTCCGGCCCGGTGCTCGCGGACGGCACCCGGCAGCCCAACTTCTGCACCAGGGACTGTGACAGCGTGGCGGGCTGGTGGGGCGAGTTCCACCCCTCCTCGCACCTGGTGCCGATCCAGCTGATCGAGACCGCCGTCCTGCTGCTGCTCACCGCCGCGCTGGTCGCCTGGACCTTCCGTCGGCTCGGCCGGCTCGGCAACTGATTTCTCCGGCCCACCCCCTGACGCCCTCCCGGACCGACCGCCTGCCGTCACGGCGCGTGGCCCGAGAGGGCGTCAGGCGCGTCAGGAGAGCCCGGCCAGGCCCGCCACCCGGTCGTACGACGGCGCCCCGGCCCGGACCGGACAGCCCGCCCTGACCTCGTCCAGCACACCGAGGGCGGCGCCCAGCGCCGCGCGGTACAGCAGCGATCCCAGGCTGACCCGGCCCACGCCGAGTTCGGCCAGCTCGGGCAGGGTGAGGCCGGTCGGCGAGTAGAGCACGTTCAGGGGGACGTCGATCCGGTCCAGCACCGCCGCGATCTCCGCCCGGTCGGTCAGCCCCGGGACGAACACCCCGTCCGCACCGGCCTGTTGGTAGGCGTCCAGCCGGTACGCGGTCTCCGCCTGCCGGCCGCCCAGCCAGTGGGTGTCGGTCCTGGCGTTGACGAACAGCTCCGGCACCGCGGCCTTCACCGCCACGATCTTCGCGGCGTGCAGTCCGACGGGGGCCAGGGTGCCGTCGGCCCGGCCGTCCTCCAGATTGATGCCGACCGCACCGGCGGCGGCCAGCTCCCGGGCCAACTCCGCCACCTCGTCCAGGTCGTCACTGAATCCGCCTTCGACGTCCACCGACAGCAGGAAGGCGCCGCCGCCCAGCCGCCGGGCCAGCCGCAGCGTCTCGCTCCTGGTCACCCCGGTGCCGTCCGGCAGCCCACTCGCCGCCGCCACACCGAGACTCGTGGTGCCGATCGCCGGGAATCCCTGCTCGGCGAAGAGGGCCGCCGAGGCGTGGTCCCAGGCGTTCGGCAGCAGCAGCGGCGCTCCGGCCCGGTGCAGCGCCGCGAACGCGGCCGACCGTGTCGGCGCGGCCTGCGGCGTCAGGATTCCGATGGCCAGGGCGAGCGCGTGCTCCCGGCCGGGACAGACCCTCGGCTCGCTGCCGAACGTGAGCGCGGGCGGTCCGGACCGGCTCGGGTCGAACTGCTGTGGCTCCGTGAAGAGTTCGGGATCCCGGTTGGCGGCGGCCAGGTCCAGCAGCACCCCGTCCCCCTCCGCGATCGCCACCCCCGCGACCACCGTCGGCCGGACCGCCACCCGCCGCATCACCCGGACCGGCGGGTCGTGCCGCAGGGTCTCGGCGAGCAGCGCCGGTACCGTGCAACCACCGAGCTCGGTACGGGCGTTGTCGACCAGCGTGCCGGTCGCCTCGTACGCCTGCACGAGCAGGCCGATCCGCTGGGCGGCCGCCGCCTGGTCCGCTCCCCCGACCCGGGGCAGCAGCCAGGCCACCGCCGCGTCGGCCGCCGGATCCACGCCACCGAAGTACGTCGCCGCCGCCGCGCCGACCGCTGCCGCCACGCCGTCCGGCTCCGCCAGGCCCATCACCTCGGCCAGCGCCCGGACCGCGAGCAGCCGGGCGTCCCCGCCGGGCCCTGCGGCGGCCGAGCGCCGCAACGCCGCCGGGTCCAGCCGCGCCAACTCGGCCTCCACCAGCGCCCGTCGGCGGGCGTGCTCGGCGCCACTGCTGAACCGGGCCACCGTCGCCCGCAGCCACGCCACCGTGCCGACCGGACCCGGTTCGGCAGGCAGCGGGACCAGGTGCGGATCGGCCAGGGCGGCCCGGACGTCGGCGTACCGCTCGAAGCTGTGCTCGGTGCTGTTCATGTCCCGCAGGCTAGACCCGGGACGCTTCGGCCGCCGCCGAACCGTGCCGGGGGCATGATGAACCCGTGTCGCTCGCCGAGATCGCCGGACTGCTCGCGGACCGTACCCGGGCCGCCTTCTGCCTCGCCCTGTCCGGCGGCCGGGCCGTCTTCCGCGACCTGCTCGGCCTGCGGCCGACCGCCAGGTCGTCCGGTCTTCCCCCCTTCTCCCGTCAGGGAATTGCGCCTACCCCGACCCGCCGTCAGGGCAGGCGGTCCAGCTCGATGCCGAAGTGCGTCCGGTACGCGGCCAGCGTGGCGGTCTCGTCGAGTTCCTGCTCGGTCCGGGAGCCGTCGGGGGCGGTGCGGATCAGGTGGGTGCCGCTGACGGTGATCCGGCCGTCCTCCGTGAGCCGTGAGCAGGTGGCGGCCCGCCGGAAGTACGAGTCCGGCGAGGTGGCCTGCCACCAGCAGGTCGGTACGAAGTCGGCCAGCTCGTACGGGCGTTGGTCCAGACGGTACTGCGGCGCGCCGTCCTGCCGGATGTCGAGTTCCTCGCCGTGCGACACGATCGTGAACACCCCGGCGGGGTCGGTCTGCTCACCGCGTCCGTCCAGCCGCAGCGGGAGCTCACTGAACCGGCCGAAGCCGACGTCGGCCAGCCAGGTCCCTTCGCCGTCCAGCTCCACCCGCAGTGCCATGTGGTCGAACGGCGGCCCGGGTCGGGTCGGACCGAACACCCGGGCCGACAGGAGGCTCACCCGGTAGCCGAGCGCGCGGAGCAGTTCCGCGAAGGCCCCGTTGAGTTCGTAGCAGAACCCGCCCCGGTGCCGGTCGGTGATCTTCTCCACCAGCGCGCCGGGCTCCAGCACGATCGGCTCGTCCAGCCGCACACTCAGGTTCTCGAACGGGACGGCGCCCAGGTGCGCTCGCTGGAGCGCGGCCAGCGCCGCGAGATCCGGTCGGGCGGGGCGCGGCAGGCCGATCCGCGCCAGGTAGGCGTCCACCTGCGCATCGGTCAGGGCACTCGGAGTCAGGGAATGATCCACACCGACCATTCCACCCGACCGGCCGGGCGTCGGCAAGCCCCCGGCCGCGCGCCGCCCCGGCGGTACCCGGGACGGCGCGTGACCGGTGCGAGGTCAGCAGGTGATGATGCCCGGGTCCGACAGACCGGGGGCGCCGGTCTCGACGTGGCCCGCCAGCCGGCGGACGAAGTCGGCGGTGCCCGCTGCGGTGACGGTCACGTCGTACCAGTGGCGGCAGCCGCTCAGGTCCAGCGGGACGGAGACGGTGGTGCCCTTGCGGACCGTGAAGGTCTGCGGGGTGCCGCCGTAGGCGTTGACCACCGTGAGGCGAGCGTCGGTGGTGGCGGCGTTGGCGAGGGTCAGGTCGAGGGTGCCGGTGGCCGCGTTGTGGCGGGCGGTGACCTCGGGGCCGGCCTTCTTGCCGGGGTTGCGGAAGCGGCGCAGGAAGCCGTTCGGGCCGTGCACCGTCAGGTCGGTGACGCCCTTGGAGTTCCGGGTGTCCCAGGTGTCGGCGATCGTCTTGCCCGCCTCGGCAGTGTAACTCCACGGCGCGTCGGTGCGGTTGGCCGAGGTGACGTAGAAGTGTGCACCGGCCGCCGCCCCGCCGCTGAAGGTCAGCCGGTACTTCCCGGCGGCGATGTCCGCCGAACCGTCCACGTACGGCGCGTACTTGAGCGGGCGGGTCGGCCTGCTGCCCGGCTCCTGCTTCGGCATGGTGCCGACGGCGGGGGCGGGCGCCTTGAAGTCGGGGTGCCGGTCGCGGTCGGGCGGGTAGTAGCCCGCCGTCGGCGGCAGCGCGACCGGCGCGGTCGAGGTCCGGGCGAAGTCGAAGGCCGCGGTCAGGTCACCGCAGATGGCACGCCGCCACGGCGAGATGTTCGGCTCGTGCACCCCGAAGCGCCGCTCGATGAACCGGATCACCGAGGTGTGGTCGAAGGTCTCCGAGCAGCTGTACCCGCCGGTGCTCCACGGCGAGACGACCAGCATCGGCACCCGCGGCCCGAGACCGTAGGGCCCGGCCACCCGGCCGGTGGCGCCGCCGAAGTAGTCCAGCGCGGTGGAGACGGTGGACAGGCCCTGGCTGCTGCCGGACGGCGCGTACGGCGGCACCACGTGGTCGAAGAAGCCGTCGTTCTCGTCGTACGTGATGAACAGCGCGGTCTTCGCCCACACGTCCGGATTCGAGGTCAACGCGTCCAGCACCTGGGCGATGTACCAGGCACCGTAGTTGGAGGGCCAGTTGGCGTGCTCGGAGAACGCCTCGGGCGCGGCTATCCAGGACACCTTGGGCAGCGTGCCGGCCTTCACGTCGGCGCGCAGCCGGTCGAAGTAGCCCTCGCCCGCCTTGGCATCGGTACCGGTGCGGGCCTTCTCGTACAGCGGGCTGCCCGGCTGGGCGTTGCGGTAACTGTTGAAGTAGAGCAGCGAGTTGTCGCCGTAGTTGCCCCGGTAGGCGTCGTTGATCCAGCCCCAGGAACCCGCCGCGTTCAGCCCGTCGCCGACATCCTGGTAGATCTTCCAGGAGACGCCCGCCGCCTCCAGCCGCTCCGGGTACGTGGTCCAGCCGTACCCGGCCTCGGCGTTGTCGAGCACCGGGCCGCCGCCCGTGCCGTCGTTGCCGGTGTGGCCCGACCAGAGGTAGTAGCGGTTCGGGTCGGTCGAGCCGATGAACGAGCAGTGGTACGCGTCGCAGACCGTGAAGGAGTCGGCGAGCGCGTAGTGGAACGGGATGTCGTCGCGGGTCAGGTAGGCCATCGTGGTGGCCGTCTTCGCGGGCACCCACTGGTCGTACTTGCCCTTGTTGAACGCCTGCTGGCCGCCGGCCCAGTCGTGGTTCAGGCCCTGGAGGAACTCCATTCCGAGGTCCTCGCCCGGCGGCCGGAACGGCAGGGTCACCTTGCCGCCGCTCGCCTGGTTGAACACCGACTTGCCGCTCGGCAGGGTGACCGGGCGGGGGTCGCCGAAGCCCCGGACGCCCTTCATCGCACCGAAGTAGTGGTCGAAGGAACGGTTCTCCTGCATCAGGACGACGATGTGCTCGACGTCCTGGATGGTGCCGGTGCTGCCCTGGGCCGGGATGGCGGCGGCCCGGGCGATGCTCTCCGAGAGCAGGGTGAGCGCGGACGCGCCTCCCGCGAGCTGGAGGAAACGGCGACGGTTGAGTTCAGCCATGGGTGAGTGGACCTCTGCGGTTGAGGGTGGGCGGTGGGCGACCCCAGAACAACGCGCGCGGTGGACCGCCCGAAGGACAGGTCATGTCTGCCCGTCGTACGTCAGACGAACGCCTCGCCTCAGTTGTACGGCCAACTCCGGTACCGGAACCGTCAGCTCCAGCGGTACCGGCGCCGCAGCGCGGCCACCACCAGGTCGAACCGCGCCCGGTCGAGCGCGCAGGCCTCCCGCCGCATGCCCTGGTCGTGCACCCGCATCACCCGGTCCAGCGCCACCCAGGAGTCGCGCCCGGAGCGGTCCCAGCGGCCGGCGCCGATCGGTACCCAGTCCGCGTCCCGGTCGTGCCCCTTGCTGGAGAGCATCACCGCGAGCAGCGTCCCGCCGGGTTCCCTGGCCACCACCAGCACCGGGCGGTCCTTGCCCCGGCCGTCCCGCTCCTCGTACGGCACCCAGGTCCAGACGATCTCGCCGGGATCGGGATCACCGTCGTGGTCGGGGGCGTACTCGGTGTGCACCCGGCCCACCTCGTGGGCCTCGACCTCCACGGTCGCGGAGGCGCCGAAGCGGCCCGGGGTGTGCTCGTCCTGCTGGGTCAACTCGGCCATGACGGCAGGCTAGTCAGCCCGGCCAGAGCGGATCAAGCTCCCTGACCGGGAGGCAGCTCGCGAAAATGGGTTGGGCACGGTGGCGGCAGGCTGATACCGTCCGGACGAACCGTGAAGCCGTAGTCAGGAGGTGGGACCCGTGAACGCTGTTACACGTGGGTACTCCCCCTGTCCTTCACGGTCGGGCGATTGACGTAGGTGTCGCCGGGAGTGCCTGAGAGCAGAGCACTCCTGAGAGGCAGACACCTATGAATCCTGAACATGCGGACTCGACCGGCAGGCCGGTGACGGTCCTGCACGTCTCCGATGACCAGTGGCACGCCGTGGCCGACGGCCGGGTCGTCGGCCGGGCCGATGCCTGGCGCAGGCCCGACGGACGTACCTTCGTCAGCGTCGACGCCTGGGACGGCCCGGTCTTCGACCGGCTCGCCGATACCCTGTCGGCCCGGTTGCCGACACCGCTGTACACTCTGGTCGACGACAACGACCAGCAGTCACAGGAGAGTTGGCGGCGACTCGGCTTCACCGCCTACCGCCGCGAGTGGCAGTACGCCGTACCCACCGAGCCGGGCACCACCGGGCTCAACGCCCTACCGCCGCCCTCGGGCCTGACCGTCCTGCCCGCCGGCCAGGCGGCGGCGGACCCGCTGCGCGCGCTGGACCGGGTGATCCGCGCGGAGGTCGGCGCCACCGTCGGCTGGCAGTCGATGCCCGCCGAGGTCATCCCCCTCCCGGACGGGGTCACCGTGCCGGACCCGTCGAAGTGCGCGGTGGCCGTGCAGGAGGGCCGGTACGTCGGCCTGCTCCGGCTGGCTCCGGTGCCCAGGCAGCCCCGGATCGGCCTGATCGCCGTCCTGGCGGACCGGCAACGGCAGGGCGTCGCCCGGGCGTTGCTGGCCCACACCCTGAGCGCGCTGCACCGCTCGGGAGTCGCCAGAGCGACGGCGGAGGTCAGCGAGTCCAACCACGCCGCCCGCGAGCTCTTCGAAAGCATCGGCGCCCGCCGGGTGGGCGCCAACCTGGAGCTGGTCCGTTCCTGACACCCCCTCACCACCCATCGAACAGGAGAACGCCATGGCGAGAATCTCGAAAGGCATCGAGATCGACGGCACCGTCGTCGAGTGCATGCGCAACGCCACCTTCAAGGTGGAGCTCGAGAACGGGCACCACGTGCTCGCCCACATCAGCGGCAAGATCCGCAGGCACCACATCAAGATCCTGCCGTACGACCGGGTGCTCGTGGAGCTCAGCCCGTACGACCTGACCCGTGGCCGGATCCTGTTCCGCCACCGGTAGCCGCACCGGAGCGGGTCCGGGACCGCCCCGCCGGTCCCGGACCCGGACCCCGCAGAACGCGGTCCGGAAAAGTGTTATCCGCAGGGACCGCCGCCATCTCCTGACCGTACGATTCGCATCCGGCCGGGAAGAGAACAGCACGTTGAAGGCTCGACAGTACGCGCGGCTGCTCGCCGCCCTGGTGGTACTCGCCGGTCCGGTGGCCGGTTCCGGCACGGCTGCGGCGGACGGTCCGACCGACATCACCGCGACCGTCCTGGCCGGTCGGGACGTCATGCTCAACGGTGACTCCGTGATCAACCTCCCCGCCGGGACCAGCACGTACACCGGGGTCCTGAGCGGGACCGGGACGCTGCGGGTGCGGGGGAACGGCGTCCTGATCCTCACCAAGGACAGCGACTTCCAACTGCCCGAGAGCCGCCGCCGTCAGACCGTCAGCGTGACCCCGGGCTCACCGGCGTTCACCACCGTCACCAACCCCGATCCGCCCGCCGTGATCGTCGAGGCCGGCGCAACGCTCCAGTACGGCACGGGCAGTGGCCCGGCGGGGGTGATCGGCCACTACCCGTACCAGACGCCCGGCTTCCAGCTGAACGCCGACAACATCCAGGTGGACGGCACGCTGCGGCTCTCGGCCGTCCGGCAGCTCAACCTGGGCACCATCAGCGGCTCCGGTCTGCTGACCCAGCCGCGCTTCCTCTGGGGCGATCTGGACCTGGCCGGCACCCATCCCTTCTCCGGCCTGATCGACAACGGCACCGGGATGCACTTCGGCAAGGCGGAGTACCCGCTCGAACTCCCCAACGTCCGGAAGGTGCTCAACCAGGGGTCGGCCATCGTCAGCGCCATGACGAACCGCACGCTGACCCTGCGTCAGGACTTCTACCAGCGGCAGTACGGCAGCGACATCAACTTCCACACCTGGCGGGACGGCAAGGTGGTGATGACCGGCGTCTACAGCTACTCGGACCAGGGCCCGGACACCGACCCCTCGCTCAGCGACCCGGCCGTCAACCTCAGGAAGATCCCGCACGACCTGAACACCCGGGGCATCAACATCGAGGGAGCCCACGTGCAGTGGGGCGACGGCAGCACGGCCAGGTTCTTCCTGCCGGCCACCGCCGCCAACTCCTACATCAACCTGCACGCCAACCAGCACGGCAACGGCTCGCTCGCCTTCGACTACAACGGCCCGGTCACCCTCGGCACCCCCATCTCCGGCGGCCAGTTCCACCAGTCGCTGGACACACCCGCGACCGGCACCGTCACCCTGAACCCCACCCCGGGCAACGCGGTCACGTTCGCCGCGCCGCAGAACTACCACGGCACCACCGCGATCGGCCGGGGCGCCACCCTGCTGCTCGGCACCGGCGCGGCCGGGGCGGACGGCGCACTGCTCAGCGGCCCCGACGACCGGATCACCGACGACGGCGCCCTGGTCACCCGCAACGCGACCACCGCCGTCACGCTGGCCAACATCAGCGGTGCGGGCTCCTTCACCCAGTCGGGCCCGGCGGCCGTCACCCTCACCGGCGGCCTCTCCTACACCGGCCGGACCACGGTCGCCGGGGGCGTGCTCGCGCTCGCCGGCGGCACCCTGCGGGCCAGCGAAGGGATCGGCCTCACCGGCCCGAAGGCCGTACTGGACCTGACCAAGGCGGGCGAGCAGACCGTACGCAACCTCAGCGGCGTCGCCGGGGCCACCGTCACCGCGGGACGGCTGACCCTCGACAACTCCCAGGACACCGAGTACGCGGGCGGATTGGTCGCGACCGGGCCGGTGACCAAGACCGGCGGCAGCGCGCTCACCCTCTCCGGGCCCGGCCGCTCGACCGGCTGGGAGGTCGCGGCGGGGACGGTCCGGATGGCCGCCGCCACCCTGACCGGGGACGCGCAGGTGCGGAGCGGCACCACCTTCGGGGGTACCGGGGTGGTGAAGGGGGCCCTCGGCAACGCGGGCACGGTGGCGGCGACTTCGGTCACCGTCGAAGGCGACTACCACCAGGACCCGGCGGGTCGACTCTCGCTCGGCGGTCCGGCCGCCCTGCGGGTCACCGGCCAGGTCACGCTGGCGGGAAAGCTCACCCTGGACGCGTTCTCCGGATCCGGCCTCACCCTCATCGACCACACCGGGGCCGGCCCGGTCTCGGGTACCTTCACCGACCTGCCGGAAGGCGCCGAGGTCAAAGCCGTCGGTCGGACGTACCGGATCAGTTACCGGGGCGGCGACGGCAACGACGTCGTCCTGGTCACCGGTCCGGCCGCCGCGACGGCGACCGGGGACAGCGCCGCCGGGGTGGCCGCCCCCGTGGTGGCCGACCGCGGCGGCCCCTCGCTGCTGGGCTGGGCGGCCGGCGCGGTCTGCACGGTGCTCGTCGCGGTTCTGCTGCTGCTCCGGCGCCGCCGACGTCGCCCGGCCCGGCGGTCCCACCGCCGCCGCTGACACCCGGTCAGTTCACCACGCCCCTGACGCCCGGTCAGCGCGCCACGGGCAGCGGGGGCAGCAACGGGTCGTGCAGCCAGGCGTGGAACAGCCCGTCCAGCGGCGCGGCCGCGTAGCGGTCGGCGTGCGCGGTGAAGTCGGCCGTGCTGACCACCCCGTGACGGTTCCGCACCGCCCACTCCTTCACCAGCCGGAAGAAGGCGTCGTCGCCGAGCTCGCAGCGCAGCGCGTGCACGGTCAGACCGCCGCGCTGGTAGAGCCGGTCGTCGAACATCAGCTTCCGGCCCGGGTCGCCGAGCCGCAGGTCCTGCGGCAGCCCGGCCAGCAGGGCGTGCGCGGCGGCGGCGTGCTCGGCGGCGCTGCGACCGCCCGAGCGCTCGGACCAGATCCACTCGGCGTACTTGGCGAAGCCCTCGTTCAGCCAGATGTGCCGCCAGTCGGCGATCGTGACGCTGTTACCGAACCACTGGTGGGCCAGCTCGTGCGCGACCAGCCGCTCGGAGGTCCGGCTACCGTCCAGGTGGTTGGTGCCGAAGGTGGCCAGGCCCTGCGCCTCGACCGGGACGTCCAGCTCCTCGTCGGCCACCACCACGGCGTACTCGCCGAACGGGTACGGGCCGAACAGCTCCTCGAAGTGGTACATCATCCGGGCCTGCCGCCCGAAGTCGGTGGTGAACTCGGCCAGTAGCCGGGCCGGGACGTAGGCGGTCTGCGGCACCGCCCGGTTCGACGAGGACGGGGCCGCGGAGCCCTCGATCAGCCGGACCGTCTGGTACTGGCCGATCGAGACCGTCACCAGGTAGCTCGCGGTGGGCGCGGACTGCTCGTACACCCAGGTGGTGCTGGAGGACCGGGTGGTCCTGGTGAGCAGCCGGCCGCTGGCCACCACCGTGTACGCGGACGGGGTGGTGACCGAGATCTGGTAGCTGGCCTTGTCCGCCGGGCGGTCGTTGCACGGGTACCAGGACGGCGCGCCGATCGGCTGACTGGCCACCAGGGCACCGTCCGTCAGTTCCTCCCAGCCCAGGCCGCCCCACTGGCTGCGGACCGGCTTGGGGTTGCCGGTCCAGTGCACCTCGACGGTGAACGCCGCCCCGGCGGCGAGCGCCTTGGCCGGACGGATCCGCAGCTTGCCCGCCCGGTGGGTGTAGTGCGCGGCCTTGCCGTCCACCAGCACCCGGCCGATCCGGAACTCGGCGAGGTCGAGCGCGAACTCGGCCAGCGCCGCCCCGCCCGCCACCGCGCTCAGCCGGGCCGAGCCGCCCAGGCGGTTGGGCCCGGGCCGGTAGTCCAGCGCGAGTTCGTAGCGGTGTACCCGGTAGCGGGCGTCCCCGTGGGTCGGGAAGTAGGGGTCGACGCCGGGAGCCGGCACCTGCTTGGGACTCACGGGTCGTACGCTCCTGCGTTGTGTGTGCCGGTCCGTCAGGACTGCCAGGACTCGATCGGGTTGCCCAGCCAGCGGGTGTCGGCGGGGACGGACTCCGCCCGCATCACCAGCGAGGCGGGCCCCAGGGTGCTGCGCGCGCCGATGGTGCTCCCGGGCAGCACGATGCCGCCGGGGCCGAGGGTGGCTCCCTCGCGAAGGATCACAGTATCCATCCGCATGATCCGGTCGTGGAAGAGGTGGGTCTGCACCACGCAGCCACGGTTGACGGTGGCCCCGTCCCCGAGCGTGACCAGGTCCGCCTCGGGCAGCCAGTAGGTCTCGCACCAGACGCCCCGGCCGACCTTGGCGCCGAGCGCCCGCAGCCAGACGTTCAGCACCGGCGTGCCCGGCACGGCGCCGATCAGCCAGGGCACCGCGAGCACCTCGACGAAGGTGTCGGCCAGCTCGTTGCGCCAGACGAAACCGCTCCACAGCGGGTGCTCGACCGCGCGGAACCGGCCGACCAGCAGCCACTTGGCCGCCGCCGACACCAGGCAGGCGGCCAGCCCGGCGCCCAGCAGCACCACACCCGAGAGAAGCGCGGCGAGCAGCACCGAACCGGTGGCGGCCAGCTGGGCCAGCACGGCCAGCGTCAGCGCGCCCAGCCCGGCCGAGGCGAACACCGGCACCAGCCGGCAGACCTCGACCAGGCCCCGGGCCCAGAGCAGCCGGGCCGGCGGGTCGTAGGTCAGACTCTGGTCGGCGGTGTCGGCCGACCGGGGCAGCCGCATCGGCGGCATGCCGAGGTACGAGCTACCCTTCTTCGCCTTCTTCGGCGTGGCCGAGAGCACCCCGACCAGCCCCCGGTCGGGCACCGCCCGGCCGAGCGCCGTCATCCCCGAGTTGCCGAGGAAGGCCCGCTCGCCGATCTCCGCCTCACCGAGCCGCAGCCAGCCGCCGCCCAGTTCGTACGGGGCGATCAGGGTGTCGTCAGCCAGGAAGGCGCCGTCCCCGACGGTGGTCAGGCTCGGCAGTGCGAGCACCGTGGAGACCTCGGCCCGGCTGCCGATCTTCATGCCGAGCGCCCGCAGCCAGTACGGGGTGATCAGGCCTGCGTAGAGCGGGAAGAGCGTGCCCCGGGCCAGGTCCATCAGCTGACTGACCGTCCAGGCCTGCCAGCCGATCCGGCCGTGCAGCGGGTGGCTGCCGGTCCGCAGACCCACGCTCAGCAGGCGGACGCCGGCCAGCAGCAGGGTGGCGTACACCAGGCCGTAGGCCAGCGTGGCGGGCACCAGGGCGAGCAGGGCACCGGACAGCGCGGTGCCCAGAGCGTCGCCTGGGTGCACGAAGCGGCTGACCACCAGCAGCGCGGCCAGCCCCGAGAGCACCGGCAGCAGGCTCAGGCCGAGACCGCTGGCGCCGTACAGCGCGGCCCAGCGGGCCCGGCGCGGCGGGCGCTGCTTGGGCCAGCTGCGCTCGGCCTTGCCGAGTTTGACGGCGGGCGCGCCCGCCCAGCGCTGGCCGGTGGGGATCTGGCCGGTGACCCCGGAGCCGGGCGCGACCTGGGCGCGCTTGCCGACCCGGGCGCCCGGGAGCAGGGTGCTACGGGTACCGATCACCGCGCCGGAGCCGACCCTGACCTGGCCGACCTCCAGCCGGTCACCGTCCAGCCAGTACCCGGACAGGTCGACCTCGGCCTCGATCGCGCAGCCCCGGCCGAGCCGGAGCAGGCCGGTGACCGGCGGCAGCGAGTGCAGGTCCACCTCGGGGCCGATCCTGGCGCCGAGCGCGCGGCCGTAGCGGACCAACCAGGCGCCCGACAGCGCGGTGGCGCCGGAGACCTCGGCCAGCCGCTCGGCGGTCCACAGCCGCAGGTGCACGCCGCCGCCGCGCGGGTAGCTGCCGGGGCGCACCCCGCGCAGCAGCAGCCGGGCGCCGCCCGCCGCGATCACCAGTCGGCCCGGCGGGCTGAACAGCAGCAGCGCGCCCGCGCCGACCGCCCACCAGGAGGCGGTCGGCGCCCAGGGGTAGTCGCCGAACCAGGCCAGCGCGTTGCCCAGGGCCAGCAGCCCGACCGTCCAGCGCAGCCCGACCAGGGTGAACAGCGGCAGCAGCAGGAGGGTCTGCACCACCTTGGCCCGGGTGGGCACCAGGGCGATGGTGCGGGCGGCGCCGTTGCCCTGGGCGGAGCGCTCCAGGTGCCGGGCCAGCTTGCGCAGGGTGGACTGCTGGTAGATGTCGAGCACGGCGGCGGCCGGGTAGCGGGTGCGCAGCAGGGTGGTCAGCCTGGCGGCGGCCAGGCTGCCACCGCCGATCGCGAAGAAGTCGTCCTGGGCGCTGCCGACCTGGACACCGAGGATCTCGGTCCACTGCTCGGCCAGCCAGGCTTCGGTGCCGTAGAGCTGCTCGCCGGGCCCACCGGTGGTCAGACCGGGCAGCGGCCAGGGCAGCGCGTTCCGGTCCACCTTGCCGGAGGTCCGGGTCGGCAGGCTCTCCACCGGTGCGAGCAACGGCACCAGGGCGGCGGGGAGTTCGGCCCGGAGCTGCTCGACGGCGGCGGCCTGGTCCCAGCCCTGCTGGGTGACCAGGTAGCCGACCAGCAGCTGGTTGCCGCCCTTGGCGGTCCGGACGGCGGCGGCCGCACCCGCCACCCCGGGCAGCGCCTGGAGGGCGGCGTCCACCTCGCCGAGCTCGATCCGGCGGCCGCCGAGCTTGATCTGCTCGTCGCTCCGGCCGAGGAAGACCAGACCCTCCGGGTCGGCCTGCACCAGGTCGCCGCTGCGGTAGGCGCGGGTCCAGCCGAGCGACTCCAGCGGGGCGTACTTCTCGGCGTCCTTCTCCGGGTCCAGGTAGCGGGCCAGGCCGACGCCGCCGATCACCAGCTGGCCGGTGCCGCCCGTCGGGACGGGCTGTCCGGCCTCGTCCACCACGGCGAGCTCCCAGCCGTCCAGCGGGAGGCCGATCCTGACCGGGCCCTCGCCGGTGAGCAGCGCGCCGCAGGCGACCACGGTGGCCTCGGTGGGGCCGTACGTGTTCCACACCTCGCGACCCTCGGTGACCAGGCGCTGGACCAGTTCGGGCGGGCAGGCCTCGCCGCCGAAGATCAGCAGCCGGACCTCGATCAGCGCCTCGGCCGGCCAGAGCGCGGCCAGCGTGGGCACGGTGGAGACCACGGTGATCTCCTGCTCGGCCAGCCAGGGACCGAGGTCCGCTCCTCCGCGCACCTGCGCCCGGGGCACGGGCACCAGGCAGGCGCCGTGGCGCCAGGCCAGCCACATCTCCTCGCAGGACGCGTCGAAGGCGACCGAGAGCCCGGCCATCACCCGGTCCCCCGGCCCGATCGGCTCCTCCTGGAGGAAGAGCGCGGCCTCGGAGTCCACGAAGGCGGCGGCGTTGGCGTGGGTGACGGCGACGCCCTTGGGCTTCCCGGTCGAGCCGGAGGTGAAGATGATCCAGGCGTCCTCGGCGGGCGTGGGCCGGGCCCCGGGGCGGCCGGTGGTCGGACGGCCGGTGACGGTGAGCGCGCGCCCGGCGCCGAGCACGGCGGCCACGGCCGCCTCGCCGAAGACCAGCTCGGCCCGCTCGTCCGGGTCCTCGGCGTCCACCGGGACGTACGCGGCACCGGCAGCGAGCACCGCCAGGATGGAGACGTACAGGTCGTTGCTGCCCGACGGCACCCGGACCCCGACCCGGTCCCCGGCCCCGATCCCGGCGGCGGCCAGCCGGCGGCGCAGCGCCTCCACCTCGGCGGCCAGCGCGCGGTAGGTCAGCGTGGTGTGGCCGTCGTCGAGCGCGGGCTCCCCCGGGTGCTCCCGGGTGGTGGCCTCCAGCACGTCGAGCAGGGTGCGGGGCGCGGGGGCCGCGCCTGCGGAGTAGAGCGCGAGCGGGCCCGCCGCCTCGTCCTGCCGGGTGGAGATCTGCGTCGTCACCGTCGTACGCCCCTGTCCGTCTCCCCCGTCCATGACCGATGCCAGGCCCTGGGGGGACCGCGCCGCACGCCCCTGACGGGCACGGCGCTCCGGGCCGAAGCGGACAACCGGGCCGATGCTAACCCCCCGAGATGTCGAGTCGGTGGGTCCGCGAGGCCCCGACTGGCCTGATCGGCAGCAGAACTGACGATCCGTCATCTGCTCGACGGGGTGCACAGCCCAAGAATTGACGGACCGTCAGGTCGTCTGACGGGCCGTCAGCTCAATTCGATCACTGTGACCGACACCATATCCGCCGAGCGCGCCGCTTCCCGGCCACCACGCTGGCCCCCTGGGCGCGCCGACGTGGAAGATGACGCCCTGACGGATCACGAACGCCCCGGTCCGACCGGACCGGGTCAGGCCCCGCCCGTCGAGAAGGCCCGCGCGAGCAGCTCGGAGAGCTCCCGGCGGCCCTCCGCGTCCAGCCGCGCGAGACCCGGCAGGCCCGCGGTGATCTCGGCGCGGATGCGCTGGACGGCGCCCTCGCCCTCGGAGGTCAGCACGACGACCTTGACCCGCCGGTCGGCCGGGTCGGCCTCCCGGCGCACCAGTCCGCGCCCCTCCAGGCGGTCGACGATGCCGGTGATGTTCGAGGCGTCGCAGCCGAGCAGTTCGGCGAGGGCGCGCATGGGCAGCGGGCGCTGGAGCAGCCCGAGCAGTTTGCCCTGGATCAGGGTCAGCCCCTGGCCGCCGGCCACGACGGCGAAGCTCCGGTAGTAGCAGGCGGCGGCGTGGGCGAGCTGCTCCATGAGCTGCTCGGATCCTTCGGGTGGTGTGGTCGGGGTCATGCGTCGAGTGTAGGCCCGATTACTTGACATCCTCAATCATCGAGGTCTACCTTCGAATTATTGCTTGATGGGTTCAACCATCCAGCACATCAACCCTTTCTGTTCTGGAGCACCGCCATGAAGGCCATCACGTACCGCACCTACGGCAGCCCCGACGTCCTGGAGTTCGGCGAGGTCCCCGAGCCCAAGCTCGGCCCGGACGCCGTGCTGATCAAGGTCAAGGCCGCGTCGGTCAACCCGGTGGACTGGAAGATCCAGGCGGGCTACCTGGACAGCATGATGGACGTGGTCTTCCCGGTGATCCCGGGCTGGGACGTCTCCGGCGTGGTGGAGCGGGTCGGCGTCTCGGTCACCGAGTTCGCGCCGGGCGACGAGGTCATGGGGTACGTCCGCGAGGACATGGTCGGCCGCGGCACCTTCGCCGAGTACGTCGCCGCCCCCGTCCGCACCCTGGCCCACAAGCCCGCCTCCCTCGGCTTCGAGGCCGCGGCCGGTCTGCCGCTGGCCGGTCTGACCGCCTACCAGGCGCTCACCCGCGCACTGGAGGTCAAGCCCGGCGAGACCGTCCTCGTGCACGCGGCGGCCGGCGGCGTCGGCTCGCTCGCGGTCCAGATCGCCACCGCGCTCGGCGCCCGGGTGATCGGCACCGCCGGCGAGCGCAACCACGACTTCCTGCGCGGCCTCGGCGCCGAGCCGGTCGCGTATGGCGAGGGCCTGGCGGACCGGGTGCGCGCGCTCGCCCCGGAGGGCGTGGACGCCGTCCTCGACCTGGTCGGCGGCGACGCCCTCCAGGTCTCCCCCGAGCTGCTCGCCGAGGGCGGCCGGCTGGCCTCGATCGCCGACGGCGCCGTGCTCGCGCTCGGCGGCCGGTACGTCTTCGTCCGGCCCGACACCGCCGACCTCACCGCGCTGGCCGAGCTCGCCGACCAGGGCCTGCTGACCGTCGAGGTCGCCGCCACCTTCCCGCTGGAGCGCACCGCCGACGCGCAGCGTCTGAACGCCGAGGGCCACACCCGCGGAAAGATCGTCGTCACCGTCGCCTGAGTGCGACTGTTGACCGACAGTCAGGCACCGATCCTCACCGGGAGCACGATCACCATGACCACACCTTCCCCCGCCACCGTGGTGGCCGGTCTGCGCGCCACCTTCGCCACCGGCCGCACCAGGCCGGTCGAGTGGCGGCTCGGCCAGCTGGCCGCGCTGCGCGCGCTGCTCACCGAGCAGAGCGAGGCGTTCCAGCAGGCCCTCCACGCCGACCTGGGCAAGGGCCCGGCCGAGGCGTACCGCACCGAGATCGGCTTCACGGTGCACGAGCTGGACCACACCGTCCGGAACCTGGAGCAGTGGCTGGAGCCGAAGGCCGCCGCCGTGCCGGAGGTCTTCCAGCCGGCCACGGCCCGGGTGGTGCGGGAGCCGCTCGGCGTGGTGCTGGTGATCGCGCCATGGAACTACCCGCTGCAACTGGCGCTCGCCCCGGTGGTCGGGGCGCTGGCGGCCGGCAACACCGTCCTGGTGAAGCCGAGCGAGCTGGCGCCCGCCACCTCCGCCGCGATCGCCCGGCTGCTGCCGCGCTACCTCGACCCGGAGGCCGTCGCCGTGGTCGAGGGCGCGGTGCCGGAGACCACCGCGCTGCTGGAGCAGCGCTTCGACCACATCTTCTACACCGGCAACGGCGCGGTCGGCCGGATCGTGATGGCCGCCGCCGCCAAGCACCTCACCCCGGTCACCCTGGAGCTCGGCGGCAAGAGCCCCGTCGTGGTGGACACCGACGCCGATCTCGCCGTCACCGCCCAACGGCTGGTCCGCGGCAAGTTCCTGAACGCCGGTCAGACCTGTGTCGCCCCCGACTACGTGCTCGCCGTCGGCGACACCGCCACCGCCCTCGAAGCCGAGCTGGTGGCGGCGGTGCGGGCCGCGTACGGTGACGACGCGTCGGCCGACCCCGAGTACGGACGGATCGTCAACACCCGGCACTTCGACCGCCTGACCGCCCTGCTCGGCAACGGCCGCACCGTCACCGGCGGCACCCACGACCGGGACGCCCGCTACCTGGCGCCGACCGTGCTGGCCGACGTCTCCCCCGAGGCGGCCGTGATGCAGGCCGAGATCTTCGGCCCGATCCTCCCGGTGCTCCCGGTCCCCGACCTGGACGCGGCGATCGCCTTCGTCAACGAGCGCGACAAGCCGCTGGCGCTGTACGCCTTCACCGAGTCCGAGCTGACCAAGCAGCGGCTGGCCGAGGAGACCTCCTCCGGCGCCCTGGTGTTCGGTCTGCCGGTCTCCCACCTGGCCGTGCCCGAGCTCCCGTTCGGCGGGGTCGGCGAGAGCGGTATGGGGCGCTACCACGGCGAATACTCGATCGACACCTTCAGCCACACCAAGGCGGTGCTGGACAAGCCGCTGCACTAGGAACCCGCATCGGCACCGGGAAGGAGCGGCGTGGGTGCGCCGCTCCTTCCGCATGCCCGGGCCGGGAGCGTCGCCCCCACGTACGCACCCGGTGACCCGGACTTCCCGTCCGCCCCGGCACGGGCCCCCGATCAGTCCCCGTGACCGGCCGTCAGAGGCGTCACGCCCGGCCGGTCACGTAGCCGCCGTCCACCCGCAGCACGTGGCCGGTGACGAAGCCCGCCGTCGCGAGGTACTGCACCGCCTCGGCGATCTCCGAGACCTCGCCGACCCGGTTCAGCAGCGCCAGGCCGCCGTACGCGTCCACCTCGCTTCCCTCGTGCAGCGGGGTCCGGACGATGCCCGGGGCGACCAGGTTGACCCGGATGCCGTCGGCGGCCAGTTCGGCGGCCAGGCTGACCGTGAGGGCGTGCACCCCGGCCTTGCTGACGATCGGGGCCGAGCACGGGAAGCCGGCGATGGCGTGCTCCACCAGCACGGTGCCGATGTTCACGATGCTGCCGCCACCGCCCTGCCGGCGCAGCTGCCTCACCACCGCCTGGGTGGTCAGGTAGGTGCCCTTGAGGTTGCCGCCCAGGAAGCCGTCCAACTCCTCCTCGGTGACCTCGGTGAACGGCTTCGCCGCGAACGTGCCCGCGTTGTTGACCAGGACGTCCACCCGGCCGAACCGCTCGACCGCGGTACGCACCAGGGCCTCGCCGGTCGCCGCGTCGCCGATGCCGCCGCTGACGGTGGCCACCCGCTCCCCCGCGCCGAGCTCGGCGGCCGCCTTGGCCAGCCGGTGCGGGTCGCGCCCGTTCAGGACCACGTTGGCGCCCTGGGCCAGGAAGGCGCGGGCGATCTCGAGACCGATGCCGCTGGACGAGCCGGTGACGACGACTGTGGTGTTCTCGGACATGGTTGATCCTCCGTCAGGTTCTGCTGGGGTGATACGAGAACCGTACGAAGACTCACGCCATAACTCCACGATCGATTCTGAAGTAAGCCATAATCCTCTGTTATGGACGTCGACCTGCGTGACCTCGAACTCCTCCACACCGTGGCCGTCACCGGCACCCTGACCGCCGCCGCCGAGCTGCTCTACGTCAGTCAGCCCGCGCTCAGCCAGCGGCTGACCCGGCTGGAGGGCCGGTTGGGCACCCAGCTGTTCGACCGTCAGGGGCGCGGGCTGGTGCCGAACCCGGCCGGGCAGCGGATGCTGCTGGCGGCGCGTCAGGTGCTGGCCGAGCTCGACTCGGCCACCCGGGACGTGCGGGAGATGCTGGACGGCCGGGACCGCCGGGTCCGCCTGGCGGTGCAGTGCAGCACCACCTTCCAGTGGCTGCCGCCGGTCATCCAGGGCTTCCGCGCGCGGTGCCCCGGCGCCGAGGTCCGGATCGAGTCGCTGCCCGCCGACACTCTGATCACCGCGCTGCTGGAGGACCGCCTCGACATCGCGCTGATCACCAAGCCCGACCCGCAGATGGACCGGCTCAGGCTCACCGCGCTGTTCGACGACGAGATGGTCGCGGTGGTCCCGGCGGACCACGCCTGGGCGGCCCTCCCGCACCTGACGGCCCGGGACTTCGACGGTGCGCACCTGGTGCTCTACGACCTCTACGACCCGAGCCGGATGCCCAACACCCCGCTCCCGGTCCCGCACGGCGCCCGGCCCGCCCGGATCACCACCATGCCGGTCATCACCGACCTCCTGATCGAGATGGTCGCGAGCGGTCAGGGCGTCACCGTGCTGCCGCGCTGGGTGGCCGCACCGTACGTCGGCTCGCACACCCTCGCGCTGGTCCGGATCGGGGCCGAACCCACCGTCCGCACCTGGTACTGCGCCACCCGGCCCGGCGTCAGGCCAGCCCTGGTCGAGGCCCTGGCGGCCGAGCTGGTCCTCCGGCTGCACCGACCGGAGGACGGCGATCACCGGGCCCGGTGATCGCCGCCTGTCCGGCTCAGGAGTGGGTCGCGCCCTTGGTCGAGACCGCGACGTACCGGACCCGCATCGGGTGCCCCGGCTCGGTGGCCGGGGTGACCGTCCCGCCGAGGGCGGTCGGGAGGTTGCCGCCCACCGCCACGTTCAGGATCAGGAAGAGCCCGTGGTGCACCGCCCGGTCCCAGGTCTCCGCGCCCAGCTGGGCGGCCGTCACCCGGTGGTGTTCCCGGCCGTCCAGGTACCAGCGCACCTGCTCCGCACCGGCGGTGAGGTCCACCTCGACCGCGTAGGTGTGGAAGGACGTCCGGCAGTCGGCGCACGGCACGTCGCCCGAGCCGAGGCCCTTCGGCTCCTGGCAGGGGCCGCCGGTCAGGGTGCCGCAGTGCATCGTCCCGAACACCGAGTCCCGGCCGTTGACCTGTTCCATCACGTCCAGCTCGCCGATCGCCGGCCAGCCGGTCCAGCCGTCCCGCAGCCCGGCCCCGAGGGTCCAGAACGCGGGCCAGTACCCGGCCGCCGCCGGGCCGGTCACGTCCGGCAGCGCGATCGAGGCCTCGATCCGCATCACCCCGCCGGGCGGCGGTGTCAGGTCGGAGCGGCGGGACTCGATCCGACCCGAGCTCCACCGGCCGTTCTCCAGCGTGGGCACGATCTCCAGGGCGCCCCTGCCGTCGAGCCGGACGTTGGCGGTGGAGTCGGTCATCGTCTCGACCTCGCCCGTGCCCCACTGCGGAGCCGGGCAGCCGGGGTAGCAAGTACCGAGGTCGTACAGCCAGTTGGCGGCCGAAGGGCGGCTACCCGCCGGTCCGTCGAACTCGTCCCGCAGCACCTCGGTCCAGCCGTCGGTGCCCCGCCGGGGTAGTGCGCCCGCCTCGGTCAGCAGCCGCTCCAGCCGGGGTGTGAGCACGACCGCCGCGACGTTGGTCAGGTGCGCGTCGTCGCGGTAGAGCAGGATCCGCTCCAGCACCGCCGGGCAACTGCGGTCGGCGCCGGGGCAGAGGACCGAGTTGACCTCCACCGACCGCACGCCCGGGAGTCGGCCGGCCGCGATCGCCTGCGCCAGCGGGTCGGGCCACTGCGCCTGCTCCCGGCCGAAGGCGCAGGCCGCCGGGTCCCCGGTGTGCCCGGAGACGCAGGCCGGGATGTCCGTCCCGGGCACCGGGGTGTCCTGGACGTAGACGATCGGCACGCCCAGGGCGCGCAGCGGCGTGAGCATCTTCTCCCAGCCGGCCAGCAGGAGTTGCTGGTCGGCGGTGTAGCGGTTGAGCGAGGAGACCACGATCAGCCGGGGTTTGGGCTCCTGCTGCAGCCGGGTCAGCGCGGCCGCCCGCCAGCTGTCGCACTCCCGGTAGGTCCGTCCCAACTGCGGATTGATGACGGTGAGTTCCGGCAACGGGCAGCCCTGCTTGACCAACTCCTCCAGGGCCCAACGCCGTTCGGCCGCGATGGCCAGCAGCGGGGAGAACCACTGGCCGGCGTGCGAGTCGCCGAGCAGGACGATCCGGTCCGGGCTGTCGGTGACGCCGAACAGGCAGGCCGGGCTGGTGGTGGCGGTCGGGGCCACCTCGCACTCGCCGTCCGGCGGGAAGTCCTTCCGCGCCTGCACCGGGTCCGGCACCGTCGGGCCGCCCTTGAGCGGCGCACCGGTCCGGGCCAGCAGGGACGTGCCGTCCGCCGCACCGGGCGGCAGGCCGAGCGTGTCGACCGGGGCGGCGGGGCCGAGCAGCCGGAGCGTCCCGGTGCCGACCACCAGCGCCAGCACCACCGGGACGACCACTGCGGCGAGTCCCAACGAGAGCCCCCGCCTGGGCAGTTCGGAGAGGATCCGGCTGCGGCGCAGCGGCTGCTCGATCCAGTGCAGCGCCGCCGCCGCGGGCAGCGCGGCGGCGGCCGTCAGGGCCACCTTCACCGGCCAGCCGAGCGCGCCGTACCTGGCCTCGACCAGCACCAGCACCGGCCAGTGCCACAGATAGAGGTTGTACGAGAGCCGGCCGACCGCCCGGGGCGCGCGGGCCGACAGCAGCCGGTCGACGCCGTACCGGGCGCCCGGCACCGGGGTGCCGCCGCTCCGGTCGGGCGTGCCCGCCAGGATCACGGCGGCGGTGGCCAGGGTCGGCACCAGCGCCGCGAACCCGGGGTAGGGAGTGGTCGCGTCGTAGCCGAGCACGCACCAGGCGATCGCCAGCAGCCCGGCCCAGCCGCAGAGCAGCCGCAGCGGGCGTGGTCCGGGCAGCCGGTGCCAGGGCAGCAGCGCGAGCAGCGCCCCGATTCCGAACTGCCAGACCCGGGACGGCGTTCCGAGGTACGCCAGCGAGACCGAGCCGTGCGTCCAGTACAGCGAGAGGCCGAAGGACCCGGCCGTCAGCAGCCCGGCCAGCACGGTCACCGTCGACCGCACCGCCCGGCCGCGCCGGGCCGCCCGGGCGGCGAAGAGGACGATCAGCGCCAGCAGTGGCGCCCAGCAGAGGTAGAACTGCTCCTCCACCGCGAGCGACCAGAAGTGCAGCAGCGGGCTGTGCTCCCGTCCGGCCGCCAGGTAGTCGGTCTGCTGGGCGACGAAGCGCCAGTTGCCGACCGACAGGGCAGCGGCCAGCACGTCGTACTCGAGGTCGGTGCGGCGCAGCGGGACGGTCAGCCAGGCACCGACCAGCGCGACCGCGCCGAGCACCAGGGCCGCCGAGGGCAGCAGTCGGCGGGCCCGGCGGGAGAAGAACTCGCCCAGCCTGATCCGTCCGGTGGTGATCGCCTCCCGGACCAGCAGGCTGGTGATCAGGTAGCCGGAGATGACGAAGAAGACATCCACTCCGACGAATCCGCCGGCCAGGCCGGGCACGGAGGCGTGGAAGGCGAGCACCGCGAGGACGGCCACCGCGCGCAGGCCCTCGATGTCGGGGCGGAATCCCTTGGCCCGGGGCGGCTCCGGGGCCCGGGCGGGTGTGCCGGGGATGGTGCGGAGGTCGGGAAGCATGGTCGAGGACATCGGTGTGACGACCTTTCAGCCCAGCCAGGGCAGCATCGGGCTGACCCAGCCGGAGGCGAGCAGGGCGGTGAGCACGAGGACGGCGGTGGCGGCCAGCGCCTCCGGCCAGCGGCGCGGCAGCATGCCGGTGGCGGGCCGCGCCTCGGCCCTGGCGGGCCTCAGCTCACGGATCAGGTCACGGATCAGCGGGATGCCGATCTGGCACTGCACCGCGAGGTAGAGACCGAGGCCCCAGTTCGGAGCCACCCCGTTGCGGGCGATGGCCAGCGCCAACCCGGCCCCTGCCGCGCCGATCGAGGCGCAGAGCCAGACCAGCGACACCACGACCACCTGGCGGGCCAGGCCGCCCGGCTTCGCCCGGCCGGCGCCGGTGGGCACCCAGGCGGCGCTGCGGCCGCGCAGGGTGTGCCAGAATGCGGCGCCGGCGGCCACGCTCATCAGCACGTTGGAGCGGATCACCTCGACCCGCCAGCGGGTCCGGCTGATCCGGGGCAGCAGGACGTGCCAGAGCCAGAGCGGGGCGAGCAGCGGCAGCACGTGCCAGGGCCGGATCTGGTCCGGGTACCAGAACATCATCACCACCGGCGGCAGTGGCGCCGCGAAGATGTTCACCGCTGTGGCCAGGTAGCCGACGATGCCCTCGTAGAAGCAGAGCCGCATCCGCCAGGGCGCGCGGATCCGCCGGAGCTCGGGCGTGCTGAGCAGGTGCAGGTTGCCCATCGCCCAGCGGTACTGCTGGTTGACGAAGGAGGCCAGGTTGTCCGGCGAGGTGCCCTTGGCGACCAGCACCGGGACGTACAGGGTGCGGAACCCCCGTTCGTACAGGGCGAGTCCGGTGAACAGGTCCTCGCTGTGTTCCAGCCTGGCGAAGCCACCGGCGGCGTCGATCGCGGTCCGCCGGTAGACGGCGTTGCTGCCGCAGCAGATGGCGGCGTCACTGGCGTCCCTGGACGGCTGGATCCAGCGGAAGAACCACTCCTGCGCCGACCCGGCGGCGCGTTGGATCCAGCCCATCGTCTCGTCGGTGTCGAAGCACTGCGGGCTCTGCACGATGCCGATCCTGGCGTCCGCGAAGTACGGCACCAGGTGGCGCAGGAAGTCCGGCCGGGGTGCGAAGTCGGCGTCCAGGATGGCGATGTGCTCCGCCGAGCTCAGGGTGAGCGCGTGGTTCAGGTTGCCGGCCTTCTTGAGGTGCCCGCGGTCCGGGCGCACCACGTACCGGTAGCCGTGCGCGGCCGCCAACGCCGCCACCTCGGTACGGTCCGCGTCGTCCAGCACCCAGACGGTCAGCGCGTCCGGCCAGTCGACGGCGGCGACCGCGCGGTAGGCGTTCGCCAGCACGTCCAGCGGCTCGCCGCAGGTCGGCAGGTACAGGTCCACGGTGGGCAGTCGGGCCGGGCGCCAGGCGTTCACCAGCACCTCGTGGGACTGCCTGGTCAGCCGGCGCTGGCGCAGGCTGTTGACCGAGGAGAGCGCGAGCGCGACCAGGTTGAGGGCGAGCACCGCCAGGAAGGCCCACAGGGCCGGGGTGCGCAGCGAGAAGGTGAGCATGGTCGCCGCGGTGAACACGAAGGCGAGCGAGGTGCAGATCAGCACCCAGCGGCGCTGTGGTCCGAAATACCAGTAGAGCTCCTGATCGGAAGGAGGTTGAGGAAGGTGATGCACAGTCATGAGGCCCCCACAGCCGCGTCTCTGACAGCAGACTGGGGTCAGCGTAGCGCAATTGGTATAGACCAATGGACCACTGCCCGCCGATGTCGTCGCTGTTCGCCGGCTGTGCACCTGACGACGGCAGACGTTCACCCGGCCGTCTTCGGACGAAACACAGAGGCCACGGCCCGCCCCCCGGTGGGAGCGGGCCGTGGCCTCGGGTCGCGTCGGCTCAGTACGGCTGGACCAGCACGTGGGCCGCGCCGGGGATGCCGGTCTTCAACAGCTCGTCCTCCTCGGGCGTGGTCGGGCTGCCGGTCTCCTGCTTGAGCACCGCCCGGGAGATGTTCTGCACCCACATCGCGCGCGGGCGGCGGCGGGCCTCCCAGGCGGCGAGCGCGGCGGGGACGTCCTCCGTCGCGTCCAGGGACTCGGCCAGCACCAGGGCGTCCTCGACCGCCATCGCCGCGCCCTGCGCGATGTGCGGAGTGGAGGCGTGCGCCGCGTCCCCGGCCAGCACCACCCGGCCGACGTGCCAGGGCTCCTCGACCGTGACCTGGGAGATCCGCGAATGGACCACTGCGGCGGGGTCGGTGACCTGGGCGAGCGCCTCGGCGACCGGTCCGCCGAAGGCGGCGAGCCGCTCGGCAAGCTGGAGGTGCGCCCGCTCCGGGTCCGGCCGGAAGTCCGCCGGCTCGGCGAACACCGCGCCCAGGTACATCAGTTCCTCGGTGATCGGGGTGAGCAGCGCCTTGGCGGTCCGGTCGCCGGTGCTCATCACCACGCCCCGCACCTCGCTCTGTCGGGGCACGGTGACCCGCCAGTTGGCGAAGCCGGTGTACTCGGGCGCGTAACGCTCGCCGTACAGCCGCCTGCGCAGCGGCGAGCCGATGCCGTCGAAGCCGACCACCAGGTCCCAGCGCCCGGTGCTGCCGTCGGACAGCGTGACCTCCACCCCCGAGCCGTCGTCGGCCAGTTCGGTGATGGTGGTGCCGAGGCTGATCTCGGCGCCCGCCGCGGCGGCGGCCGCGCCCAGCACCCGGGCCAGCGCGGGACGCGGGATGCCGTTGCAGGCGGGCGCGTCGCCCATCCGGGGCTGCGGGATCTTGGCGAGGGTGTTGCCGACCGGGTCGTTGATGGTCAGGGTGTCCCACTCGAAGCCCGCCGCCAGGCAGTCGGCGAGGACACCGATCTCCCGCATCACGTGCAGCGCGTTGGAGGGCTGGATGATGCCGACGCCGAGGGCGTCCAGCTCGCCGCGCAGCTCGGCGACCCGGACCAGGTGGCCCCGCCGGGCGAGTGCGGTGGCCAGGGTCAGACCGCCGATGCCGCCGCCGTGGATCAGGACGCGCAGGGGTGTTGCCATGTCAGATGTCTCCGGGGATCGGGGTGGCCGTCAGCCGACGGGGGTCGGCTCGGGCCGGGTCATCAGGTGGTCGACGAGGGCGAGCAACGTGTCCCGGCCGAACGCCCGCTCGCGGACGTCGCCGACCAGCAGCGGGATCTCCGGGTCGAGGTCGAGCGCGGCCCTGATCTCCTGCGGCGTACGGGTGTTGTGGCCGTGGAAGCAGTTGATCGCGACCACGAACGGGATGCCCCGGCTCTCGAAGAAGTCGATCGAGGCGAAGCTGCTCTCCAGCCGCCGGGTGTCGGCGATCACCACACCGCCGAGCGCCCCGTTGACCAGGTCGTTCCACATGAACCAGAACCGCTCCTGGCCCGGCGTACCGAACAGGTAGACCACCAGCTCGGGGCTGACCGTGATCCGGCCGAAGTCCAGCGCCACCGTGGTGGTGTCCTTCTGGCCGACGCCGGTGAGGTCGTCCACGCCTTCCCCGGCCCGGGTCAGGTACTCCTCGGTGCGCAGCGGAGCGACCTCGCTGACCGCGCCGACCAGGGTGGTCTTGCCCACGCCGAAGCCGCCCGCGATCAGGATCTTCACGGCGGCCTGGGCCACCTGGCTGTCTGTCATCTCACTCACAGGGTGTCTCGGCCGGCCGCGCGGCGGGGGCCGGCGGCCGGTCGGTGGGGCGGGAGGGGGTGCGGGACGTGAAAGAGGGTCAGAGCCGCCGCAGACCTTCGCGTACGGCGGTGAGCAGTCCGAGGTCCGCCCGGCCGCCGACCGCGACCGCGAGCGGCGCCCGCGCGAGCAGCAGTCCCTGGTCCACCAGGTCGGCGACCAGGATCTTGGCCAGCGACACCGGCAGCCGCAGTTCGGCGGCCACCTCGGCCAGTGCAGCGGAGCGCCGGCAGCGCTCCAGCACCACCCGGTGCTCGGGCTGCAGTCCGCGCGCCGACGGCCGGACCGGGGCGCCGAACGCGTCGCTCTGCTCCCGGACCGTGGTCAGCACGGTGATCAGGCTGAAGTCGTCCCGCTCCGGGGCCGTCCGACCCCGGGTCACGGTGTACGGACGCACCATCGAGTCGGCCGCGTCCTCCTCGGCCTCCTCGGTGGCCGGCTCCCGGTACCACGGCGGCCGGGTCACCCCCGACCACCACCACGGGCCCCGAAGGCGTCGAAGTCGCCGCGCACCGGCGTGCTGAGCTTCTGGCCGACCTGCTGCACCAGCTTGTGCATGGCCAGCGACATCAGCTCGGCGTCGACCTCCTGGGAGGCGGTCACCGCCAGGTGGGTGCCCTGACCGGCCGTGATGATGAACAGCCACAACTCGGCGAGCTCGACGATGACCTGGTGCACCGGGCCGCCGTCGAAGAGCTGGCCGACGCCACGCGCCAGGCTCTGCTGCCCGGTGGCGACGGCGGCCAGGCGCTCGGCGTCCGCGCGGTCGATGGTCCGCGAGTGGCTGACCACCAGGCCGTCGTCGGAGAGCAGCACGGCGGTCCGGGTCCCGGGCACCGAGTCCACGAGGCCGTCGAGCAGCCAGTCGAGATCCTGATGGGTGGCGGTGGTGCGCGTCATGACCGGTCTTCCGTCGTAGGGTTGGGCAGATCCTGCCCACGGGGATCGAGCGGCGCCGCGGGATTCTCCCGGGCTGCCCTGGACCTGCGCTGGAACGCTCCGATCGCTGCTCCGGCCCGTCGGGGGGCCGGTCGGAGCAGCGGGTTCTCGTCCCAACGGGGCGGCTTCGGGCGGGTGTTGGGTTCCTCCGGCGCGAGCCGCAGCTCGTCCACCAGGCTGGCCTGGCGGATCCGGCGCGGCAGTGGCGGCTCCGCCTCCGGAGCACCGGAGGACGCGGGTTGCTGGAGCGGCGGCTCACCGTAGCCGAGCTCGACCGGCGGGAACGGTCCGGTACCGGGGAGCGGCGTGGTGCCGGGGAACGGTCCGGTGCCGGGGAACGGTCCGGTGCCGGGGAACGGCACGGCCGGCGGGAAGGGGTCGGGCTGCGGGAACGGGTCGCCGTAGAGCCCGGTCCCGTACGGTCCGTCCTGCTGCGGCTCCGGCCTCGACTCCGCGCCGCCGTAAGGCAGTTCGGCAACCGGGCGGTTCCTGGGCAGCTCCGGGGCGGTCGCCCTGGCCAGCGCCTCGCCCCGCGAGCGTGTCGGCAGCACCTCGGCGGACGGGGCGTCCGCCACCGGGTGCACGCCGGGCGCCGCGACCAGCAGGCTGCCCGGGAGCAGCAGGATCGCCCGGGTGCCGCCGAATGCCGACTGCCGGAACTCGACCCGCAGCCCGTGCTGGGCGGCCAGTCGGGCGATCACGTGGAAGCCGAGCCGGATGTCCTCGGTCCTGGCCAGCACGTCCAGCCGGGGCGGACGGCTCATCAGCTCGTTGGCCGCCGCCAGTTGCTCCTCGTCCATGCCGAGACCGCGGTCCTCGACCTCGATCGCCAGACCCCGGCCGACCGCCCCCGCCCTGACCTCCACCGGGGTGGGTGGCGGCGAGAAGCTCAGCGCGTTCTCCACCAGCTCGGCCACCACGTGCGCGACCGGGCCGACCGCCCGATCGGACAGCCAGGGGCTGCCGTCCAGGTCGAGCACCACGCGGGTGTAGTCCTGCACCTCACCCTGGGCGGCGCGAAGCACGTCCAGCAGCGGCACGGGCTTGCGCCAGCGCCGGTGCGGGGTGCCACCGGCCAGGATGACCAGGTTCTCCTCGTAGCGGCGCAGCCGGGCCGTGAGGTGGTCGAGGTCGAACAGGCCCTCCAGCACCTCCGGGTCCTCGTGCCGCCGCTCCAGCTCGTCCAGCTTGCGCAGCTGCTGACCGATCAGCAGCTGGGTCCGGCGGGCGATCCGCTGCAGCAGCTTCTCGAAGCCGCGGTGCTGGTCGGCCTGCCGGACGGCCGCCGCGATCGCGCTGGCGCGGGCCAGGTTGAGCGCGTGGCCGAGCTGGGCGAGCTCGTCACCCGCACCGCGCGACTCCTGCTCGATGGCGGCCGCCTCGGCCGCCGCGTCGATCTGCTCGCCCTGGGCCAGCCGTTCCACCACCTCGGGCAGACTGCGCTCCAGCTGCTCGGCCTGCTCCTGGAGTTCGGTGATCCGCCGGCGCATCGACCGGGTCAGCCGCCAGGTGGTGACGATCACCGCGATGACCGCGAACAGGCCGATCACGCTGGTGAGCACCACGGTGAACAGCAGGTGGGTGATGGAGCCGAGGCCGACCTCGACCACCCCGCTGGTCCTGCTCTCCATCAGGGCGACCAGCTTGGGCGTCAGCTGGTCCATCGCCTGACGCCACTTCTGCTGGTTCGGTGCCAGCGCCACGTTGCCGGCGGCGTCGGCCGCGGTGGGCCTGAGCAGGGACTGCTCGACCTCGGTCTTGGCCTGCCAGGCAGGGCTGTTGACGATCTCCTGCCACTTCGCCGACTCGGCCGGCGTCAGGTAGGGGACCACCTCGGTGCCGTAGCGGAACGGCTGCTCGTGCACCGCCTGCTGCACCTGCTGCCAGTCCTGCACGGAGAGCCGCCCGGCCGGCCAGCCCCGCGCCAGCAGCGCGTCCGAACGGGAGATCATCTCCTTGCCCCAGAACAGCGCGACCAGCGGCTGGGAGATCGTGGTGACCTTGCCGTCGTCCACGTGGCTGAGGGCGCCGAACAGCCGCAGGTCGACCGCGATCAGGTCGGTGTAGTAGCGGTAGACGGTCGCCTGCCGGTCGGCCGAGCCGCCCTCGTCCACGGCGGCCCGCTGGGAGTCGAGCTGCCCCATCGCCTGCCGGGCCTGGAGCACCGCGTCCCGCACCTCGGCGGGCGCGTCGTCGGTGGCCACGTCGGACAGCTTCCGGAAGGTGCCGATCGCCTCGTCGGTCTTCCGCCGCTGCTCACGCAGCTGGTCCGCCACGCTGCCGGGCCTGGCGATCGACTCGGCGCTGAGCCGCCGCTCCTCCTGGAGGTTGTAGTACACGATGTTGGACGGCTGGCCGGCCTGCTGGGCCAACTGCCCCTGGGCGGCCATCCGCTGGAAGTTGACGAAGGTCTCACCCGTCGTCACCGCCCAGAGGGCGGCCAGCGCGAGACCGGGGACGATAGCCAGGATCAGCAGCGCGGACCGCAGTGACAGCCGGGACCGGCGGCGGCCGGTCCGGCCACCCCGTCGGGCGGCCGAGGGGGGCGACGGCTCGGCCGCCGACCCCTGCTTCGTTGGGGCGATCCGCCGAGTCGCACGCGCGCGCAGGGCATTCTCCTTGGAGACGGCGGTGGCCCCGGGAGACCGACCTTGTCCGAACGTTGACGGTTGGGATAGTAGTCATATCGAATAAGAACCACGAAACCTCGCGCCAAAGTTCACGCGCCGTCACATTTCCCGACACCCTCACCTGTGACGCAGATCACGGGAACTGATCCGGTCCCACCGGACAACCAGAGGCGTGGACTTTTCGATGCACCAACGGATCAGAGCCGGCGACCCCGCCGCCTTCCGGCAGTTGTTCCAGGAGCACTCAGGGGCCGTCCTCCAGCACGCGGCCCGGGTGAGCGGGGACCGGGCCGGAGCCGAGGACGTCATGGCGGTGGTCTTCCTGGAGGCCTGGCGCCTCCGGGAGAAACTCCGCGACGAGGGCAGCACACCCCGTCCCTGGCTGATGGGCATCACCGTCAACGTGCTCCGCAACCGGGCCAGGGCCGCCCGCCGGCATGCGGCCGCCCTGGCCCGCATGCCACCTCCCGAACCGTCCCCGGACTTCGCCGACGAGCTGGTCGGCCGCCTCGCCGACCACGAACAACTTCTTGCCGCCAGAACGGCGTTGGAGCGACTCCGGCGGGGCGAGCGCGAGGTGTTCGCGCTCTGCGTATGGGCCGGTCTCAGCTACCCCGAGGCCGCCGCGGCGCTCGGCATCCCGGTCGGCACCGTACGGTCCCGGCTCTCCAGGGCCCGGACCCGGCTGCGCGCGCTGGCCGAGAAGGAACTCCGGCGGGCCGCGAGAGATCATCCGGAACCCCTGCGGGCGGTCGGACAAGTACAGGGTGGCCGGATGGTTCCGGCCCGGTCGGACAAGGAGTGGACCGGATGACCAGCACCCCGGAGCGGCAGCAGCCGCTCGACCCAGCGGAGCTGTGGCACCTGCTGCCCGCGGCCGGAGCGGTTGCCGTCCCACACGGGCGGCAGCACCAGATCGAGGAGTTCCTGATGAGCGAGATCACCCGCACACCCGAGACAACCCGCACCGCCGAGACCACCACGGTGCCCGTCCGCCCCGGGTCCGGCAGCCGCCGCCGGCTGCTGATCGCCGTGCCCACCACCCTGGCGGCCTTCGCCCTGGCCGCCACCGTCGCGGCCACCACACTCGGCGGCTCGGACGGCACCCCCGCGCGGGGCGAGCGCATCGCGGCGCCCGTCGTCCAGGTCACGGTCGGCGACACCGCGGCCCTGGCCGGCGCGGTGGAGCGGATCTCCTCGGCCGCCCAGGCCGCACCCGACCTGGTCCTGCGCCCGGGCCAGTACGTCTACGTCGAGAGCACCGTCTCGAACCTGGCGAGCACCATCGACGCCGACACCGGCACGTCGAAGTCCTGGGTCGACAAGCCCCACCAGCGCCAGGTGTGGCACTCCGCCGACGGCCGCACCGGCTGGCTCACCGAGGAGGGCAAGGCCCCGAAGGGGGGCCGGGCACTCGAAGCGGGCACCGGCGCCTACCTGAACAGCCCCTCCTACGACTACCTGCGCACCCTGCCCACCGACCCGGAGGTCCTGCTGCGGAAGATCTACACCGAGACGAAGGGCGCGGGCACCGGACCCGACCAGGAGGCGTTCGTCACCATCGCCGACCTGGTCCGCGAACAGGCCGTCCCCGGCCAGCTCGCCGCCGCGCTGTACCAGGCCGCGGCCCGCATCCCGGGCGTCGTCCTGGTGGACGGTGCCACCGACGCCGCCGGGCGCACCGGCCTCGCCATCGCCCGCACCAACCCCGCCAGTGGCGTCCGCGACGAGATCATCTTCGACCGCACCTCGTACGCCTTCCTGGGTGAGCGCAGCGTCCAGGTCACCGCGGCCCACGGGGTCGAGGCCGGCACCGTCACCGCGAACACCGCCGTCCTCCGGCGCGCCGCCGCCGACGCCCCGGGCCTGCGGCCCGGCGACGCGCGGGCCTGACCGCGGCCACCCGCCGCTCCGGCCCGCCCACTCGGGCCGGGGCGGCGGGTGGCGGTGCCCGACATGCCCTTCGGGCCGTATGCGGAGTTCCACCGCCCGGACCCCTCGAAACGGCTCCCACCTGGCCGGAAGCGGACCGCACCGACCCGTTGCCCGCGTCTCGGAGCCGCTCCTATCGTGGACCGCGAGCCGGGTAGCGACGGCTCGTCACCACCGCGCGGGTCGCCGGCGGGTTGCACTCGACCCCCACGGAAGGCACCCCCCATGAACCAGCGCTCCCCCAAGCGCCGCGCCCTCCTTCTCGGCACGGTCGCCGCCCTCACCGCCGGCCTCGGCCTCGTCGCCCAGCCCGCGTACGCGGCGACCTGGTACAGCAGCGACCAGTACGCCAGCTGGAGCAACGGCGGCTACACGCTCTACAACAACATCTGGGGCAGCGGAGCAGGCCACCAGACCATCTGGGCCAACTCCCCCTCCAACTGGGGTGTCTGGGCCGACCACCCGAACACCGGTGGGATCAAGTCGTACCCCAACGCGACCAAGTGGGTCGGCAAGAGGCTCAGCGCCCTGTCCTCGGTCAGCTCCAGCTTCAACGTGAGCGTGCCGTCCTCCGGCGCGTACGAGACCGCGTACGACATCTGGGACTCGGGCAACGCCAACGAGATCATGCTCTGGGTCAACAAGACCGGCCCGGTCGGTCCGCTCGGCACCGCGCAGGGCACGCTCAGCCTCGACGGGCACACCTGGACGGTCTACCGCGGGACCAACGGCGCCAACGCCGTCTTCTCCTTCGTCCGCAGCTCCAACACCAACTCCGGCACCGTGAACATCCTCTCCCTCCTCAACTGGATGAAGAACTCCAAGGGCTGGATCGGCGACATCACCCTGGGCAACGTCCAGTTCGGTTACGAGATCACCTCCGCCGCCGGCGGCCTGAACTTCAACACCAACTCCTTCTCGGTCAACGCCGGCTGACGGCCCGGCACCGGTCCCCCGGCGGGCGCGTCCGTCGGGGGACTACCGCTGCGGCGGCACCCCGGGTGGCGTCCCGCGATAGACGGTGATCTCGTCCACGGCGAGTTCGGCGGGCTCCGCCTGCTGCGGAGCACGGTGGTACCGCCCGCTGCTGACCGACAGGCTGAGGACCAGATAGGCCGAGAAGTCCCTCCCCACTCCCGCACCGTCGTCGAACGCCTCGGTCAGCCGGTCGCGGTCGCTCCCGACGTACCAGGTGGTGCTGGACTCACCGAACCGGATGCCGACGTACGTCCACTCGCCGGGTGCCACGTCGAAGGAGCTGTACGTACCCTCACCGCCGCGCACGTGGTTGACGAACTCCAGGGTGTGCGGCCGGTCGGCGTGCCACTCGAACACGTCCAGCTCGTTGCGGCCGTCCCGCCAGGTCCACAGCGCGGGCCAGGCGCCCGTGCCGGCCTGCGGGAGCCGGACCCGGGTCAGCAGGAAGTCGCCGGTCCTCACCTGGGCACCGCTGCCGCCGGAGCCGCAGGAGTCGCCGGTGGTCAGGAGTCCGGTGTTCCACCGCCCCGCGTCCCCCGGCCGCGCGGTGATCACCAGGGCGCCGCCCTCGGACCTCAGCGCCTCCGGGGTGAGGTGGTCGAGCTTGTAGTCCTGCGGGTTGTCCGTGCAGCCGTCGCGGTACGCCGTGCTCCGCCAGCCCCAGGTGCCGCCCGCACCAACGCTCAACCGGTCGAAACCGTCGGAGAAGGCGATCCGGGTGTCGACGACGGCGGGCCGCTCGCCCGGCGGCACCAGCACCGCCACCAGCGGCAGCAGCGCCGACAGGAGGAGTGAGAACAGCTGCATGCCGATCTCCCGTCAGGGGCCGGAACCGTCCGGGTGACGTCCACCCGACCGTAGGAAGAGTGCCCCTTCCGGCACAGTCGGGTGATTTGCGTGCATAGCCAGTCACCCGTACGGGCAGGAAGCCGAACTCCTCATCGAAGCGGCGAACTTCTCCAGCACATCCGATCGAACCAGCCGACCCCGGCGTGCCGGTGGCGGCGACCTGGCGCACCGTCAGGAGGAGCCCGATCCCCGGGCCCGAGCCGCAGGCGGACCGTTACGTACGGCCCCCGCTGCTCCCCGTCCACCTCCAGGAGGACCTGACCCACGGACACCAGCAGACCCGTCGGTTCACTCCTCGCGGTCGGCGGGACGTACCCGGGCGATCAGCAGGGCCACGTCGTCCCGGCCGTCGGCGGGGCGCAGCGCTCCCAACAGCAGGTCGCAGGTCTTCCTCGAGGGATCGCCGGGGGTGGCTGAGCAGATCGGTGAGGGCTTCCAGGCGGGTGTAGATGTCCTGGTCGCGGCGTTCCACCAACCCGTCGGTGTAGAGGACCAGTTCGTCGTTGACGTCCAGTCGCAGGTCGACGGTCGGGAAGGGGATGCCGGCGCCGACACCCAGCGGGGCACCGGCCGTGACGTCGACGAGTTCGGCCGGGCGGCCGGGGCGTACGAGCACCGGCGGCGGATGGCCTGCCGTGGCGATCCGGCAGGAGTGCAGGGCCGGGTCGTAGAGGGCGTACACGCAGGTCGTCATCGTGTCCTCCAGATCGGCGGCGGCGTGGTCCAGATGGTCCAGGACGGTGGCGGGATCCAGCCCGAGGCGCCCCAACGTGCGAGCAGCGGTGCGGAGTTGGCCCATGGTGGCGGCGGCGTTGATCCCGCTGCCCATGACGTCACCGACGACCAGCGCGGTCCGGTCGCCGACGACCGGGATGACGTCGAACCAGTCCCCGCCGGTCTGGCCGTCACCGGCGGCGGGTTGGTAGCGGTAGGCGATCTCCAGGCCGGACGGCGGCGCCGGGGCGTGCGGCAGCAGGTGGCGTTGCAGGGCGAGGGCGGCGTGTCGCTGGCGCTGGTACCAGCGCGCGTTGTCGATGCAGAGCGCGGCCCGGGCGGCGAGTTCGGTCGCCAGCACCACGTCATCGGCGTCGAACGGCTGCCGGTCGCGGGTCCGTTTCAGGTCGAGGGCGCCCAGCACCTCGCCGCGGGCGATCAGCGGTACGGCGAGGTAGGAGTGCACGCCCGCCGTCCTGAGCACTGCCGCCGCCCGGTCGTCGCGGGCGATCCGGGCGAAGTCGTCCTCGCGCACCCGCGCCACCAGCACCGGACGGGCGGTACGCACGCAGCGGGCGACCAACCGTCCGGCCTCCTAGCGCGCGGTCTCCCCGACCGGGTCGGCGGCCACCGCCGCCGGGGAGTCGTAGGCAGTCTTCACGGCCAGCGCACGGAAGCTCATCCCCGCGACGCCGTCGTCCTCGGCGGGCTGAGTGGCCGTCAGGGCCCGGTCCAGCACGTCGACGGCGGCGACGTCGGCGAGCTCCGGCACCACGGCTCCGGCCAGCTCCCGCGCGGTGACGTCGAGGTCCAGGGTGGTACCGATGCGTACGGAGGCGTCCGCGATCATCGCCAGGCGGCGGCGGGCGCGGGCGGCGGCGGTGGCCGCCCGGTGCTGCTCGGTGATGTCCACGGCCGTGGTGGCCAGGCCGATCATCCGTCCGGCCGGGTCCTCCAGTCGGTAGAAGGAGACCGACCAGGCGTGTTCCTCCTCCGGATCGGCCGGGGTCCGACCGGTGATGAACTGGTCCAGGCGCGGGAGCCCGTTGGCCAGCACCTCGCGCATCGCGGCCTCCGTCGCCCGCGCGTCGACGAACGGCAGCACCTCGGGATCGTGGCCGCCGACGATCAGCAGCACCGGCGCCCGGACCCGGCGGAGGGCGTCGGCTCCGGCCAGGTCGGGCCGGCCGCCGCGCGAAACGACCGCCTCCACCGGCCGCTCCGCCGCAGCCCGCAGGGCCGCCGCCGCTCCGGTGCTCGCACCGAAGAGGCCCACCGGCAGCCCGCCGGTCTCCGGCCGGGCGGCGAGCCAGTCGACGGCGGCGATCAGCCGGGCCGAGAGCAGTCCGATGTCGAAGCGGTGCTCGGCCGTCACGAGGTCCCGCTGCTCCTCGCGGCCGGTCAGCAGGTCCAGCAGCAGGGTGCCGAGCCCTGCCTGCCGCAGGACGGCGGCCACCGCCCGGTTACGCGGGCTGTGCCGTGAGCTGCCGCTGCCGTGCGCGAACACCACCACCCCCCGGTCCGACGGCACCGCCAGGTCACCGGACAGCACGTCCCCGTCGACGGGGACAAAAACTTCCTCCGGCATCACGGCACACACCTCCCGGCCGTCTCTCGCCCGGACCCGGGGCATCCTGCCGACCGCCCCGACCACTCACCCGCGCCTGCCCCAGGGCGTTTCCGGCGAAACAGGGAGGCAGCCCGTTCTGACGGCCGTCAGGCGTTCCCCGGCCCTGGGGCCCGGATCAGGGCGGCGACGGCGGCGATCGGGGGCCAGGTCCACTGCCCGGCGCGGGCCAGCAGGAAGCTGCGGCGGGTGCCGGCCAGCGGGTCGAGGCGGCGGAACGCCACGTCCGTACGGTCGCGCTCGATGCCGGACTCCGCCAGCAGCGCCACCCCCAGGCCCGTTCCGACCAGACTGTTGACCAGGTGCAGGCTGTCCATCCGGTGCGGGATCCGGGGGACGAAACCGGCCATCGCACACACCCGGTGCACCAGCTCGTCGTCGTCCGTGCCACGGGAGTTGGTGATCCAGCCGCTCTCGGCGAAGGCGGTCAGCTCCGCTAGCGCGACCGGCCGCCCCGCGTCCGGATGGTCGGCCGGGACGGCGAGGTACAGCGGCTGCACCTCGAACCTCCGGGCGCTCAGCTCCGGTGGCCAGGGTTGCGGCACCAGGCTGTAGTCGTACACCACCCCGAGATCGATCTCGCCGGACCTGAGCAGCTCCACGGTCCCCTCCGGCTCGTGCTCCGACATCTCGACCTCGACCCCCGGGTGGAGCCGCCGCAGCCGGGACGCCATCGGCAGCACCACCGGCTCCACCGCCGTGTAGAAGCTGGCCAGCCGCACCCGCCCGGCCGGCTCCGCGCCTCCGCGCAGCTCCGCCGTCGCCTCCTCCACCGCCGCCAGGATCCCCACCGCCCGCTCCACCAGCCGCGCACCGGCGGCCGTCAGCCGCACCCGGCGGCCGACCGGCCGGAGCAGCGGCACGCCGACCTCCTGCTCCAGGACCGCCAGGTGCTTGGAGATCGCCGAGGTCCCGTATCCGGTGTGGTCGGCCACCGCCGCCATGGTGCCGAGCCGGTCCAACTCGACCAGCAGCCGCAGGCGGGTGAGGTCGGGCAGCCGACCGGTCGGTTCCATGAGGACACTGTCCACTGATGGTGGACGGTTGGTCCACCCATGGACCGTGGACGGAAACGACGGCCGCGAGATCCAATGAGCGGGTGACCGCATCAACCTCGATCGAACCCGACCGCCGGACGCCCCGGACGGACGCCCCACGGCGCGTGCCGGGCGCGGTGCTCGTCCTGGCCGCGATGGCCGTCCTGCACACCGGCAGCGCCCTCGCCACCGAACTCTTCGACTCCATCGGCCCGGCGGGCACCACCTGGCTGCGGATCGCGTTCGCCGCGGTGATCCTGCTCGCCTGCACCGGCCGTTCGCTCGTCCCCGCGCTGCGTGCCGCCTCCCGGCGTGACCTGGTCGCCACCGCGCTGCTCGGCGCCGTCAGTGCGGCGCTGATGCTGCTGTTCTCGGAGGCGACCGCGCGGGTACCGCTCGGCACCGCCACCGCGCTCGAGTTCCTCGGCCCGCTCGCCGTCGCCGTCGCCGCCTCCAGGCGCCGTGCTGAACTCGGCTGGCTCGCGCTCGCCGCAGTCGGCGTCCTGCTGCTCACCTCCCCCTGGACGGGCACGGTCAGCGGCACCGGCATCCTGTTCGGGCTGGCCTCGGCGGCCTGCTGGGCGCTGTACGTGATCGGCACCGCCCACGTCGGCAGCCGGTTCAGCGCCCGGCACGGCCTGGCCCTCTCGCTCACGGTCGCCGCCGTGGTGAGCGCCCCGTTCGGCGCGCCCGCCGTCGCCGCCGGCTTCGACTGGGGCGTGGTCGCCGCGGCGGCGGGCATCGCGGTGCTCATGCCGCTGCTGCCCTTCCTGCTGGAGATGACGGCTCTCCAGCGAATCGGCAAGACCACCTACGGCACCCTGGTCGGCCTCGAACCGGCGATCAGCCTGCTGGCCGGAATCATCCTCATCTCCCAGTCCCCGACCGCCGTCCAGGCCGGCGGAACGGTGCTGGTGGTCGCCGCCGGAATCGGCGCGGCCCGCAGGGAGCAGCAGAAATCCCCGGGCTGAATTCAGCCGCCCCGGAAATTTGTCAGGCATTCACAGGAATTTCGGCGAACTAGAACTCGGCAATGTGAGAGAAGCGTTCGAATGCCGCCTTCCACCAGACTGGTGACGACTACCGCACTTTCCTGTTCCGTCATCGCAACGAGGAGCACAGATGGCGATCATCGAGGCACCGGCGGCCGCCGAACTCGTCCGTCGGGCCACTGAGCTGGTCCCTCTGATCCGGAAACACGCCGCCTGGCAGGAGGAGAACCGGACTCTGCACGAGGAGGTCCTCCAGGCGGTCACCGACGCGGGCCTGATGAAGATGCGGGTCCCGGTCCGCTACGGCGGCTACGAGTCGGACGTGCGGACGGTCTGCGAGGTGATCTCCGAGCTCGCGCGCGGCGACGGCTCCATCGGGTGGACCGTCAGCACGATGACCATCAGCTCCTGGCTGGCCGGGCTGTTCCCGGACGAGGTGCAGGACGAGATCTTCGCCGACCCGGACGTCCGCATCGGCAGCAGCGTCAGCCCGAACGGCGTCGCCGTGCCGGCCGAGGGCGGTGCCGGCCTCACCGGCAGGTGGCCGTTCAGCACCGGCGTGCTGCACAGCCAGTGGTTCATCCACTCGGCCGTGCTGGCCGGTGCGGACGGCGGCTTCTCCCCGGTGCTGATCGCCGTACCGACCTCGGACATGACGGTCGTCGACGACTGGCACACCGTGGGCCTGCGCGGCACGGGCAGCGTGACGACCACCGTGCAGGACCTGTTCGTCCCCGAGGCGCGCATCCTGCCGATGCTCCCGCTGGTGCTGCAGAACCAGCACCGCTCCGAGCTGAACGCCGGGTCCCCGATGTGGCGGGCGCCGTTCTCGCCGATCACGGCCGCCGGTGCCGCCGCCGTGCCGCTGGGCATGGCCAGGGCCGCGCAGGAGGTCTTCTTCGAGCGGCTGCCGAACCGCAAGATCACCTACACCACGTACGAACGCCAGGCCGAGGCCCCGCTGACCCACCGTCAGGTGGCCGAGGCGGCGATGAAGATCGACGAGGCCGAGTTCCACGTGCTCCGCGCGGCCGAGCGGGTGGACCGCAAGGTCCGCAACGGCGAGGACTGGTCCATCGAGGAGCGCGCCCTGGCCCGGATGGAGATGGGCGCGTCCACCCGGCGGGCCAAGGAGGCGGTGGACGTCCTCAACACCGCCAGCGGCGGGTCGTCCATCTACTCGGACCACCCGATGCAGCGCATCGAACGGGACGTCCAGACCATCAGCCTGCACGGTGTCCTGCACCCGAACACCAACCTGGAGCTGTACGGGCGCGTCCTGTGCGGGCTGGAGCCCAACACCCATCTGCTCTGAGCCCGCGCGACAGCAGGAGGGGTGTTCGGGTCGGCGACCCGAACACCCCTCCTGCGTATGGCAGTTCAGTCCTTCCCGAGCGAGCGGGCGAACGCCCGGACGTCCGCCACGTACAGGTCCGGCTCCTCCATCGCGGGGAAGTGGCCGCCACGGTCGAACTCCGACCAGTGCGTGATGGTCGGCAGTACCCGGTCGGCGAACCGGCGCAGCGGGAGGGCCGCGTCGTGCGGGAACACCGCGACGCCCGCCGGCATGGTCAGCTCCCACGGACCTCCCAGACGGGCGGCGATGTTGGGGTTGGTGCGGTCCAGCGACTCGTAGTACAGCTGCGCCGAGGAGGCGGCCGTCGCGGTCAGCCAGAAGACGGTGACGTTCGCCAGCATCAGGTCGCGGTCGATCGCGTCCTCGGGCACCCGCTCCGAGTCGGTCCACTCACGGTACTTCTCCATGATCCACGCGAGCTGGCCGACCGGTGAGTCGGTGAGGCCGTACGCCACCGTCTGCGGACGCGTGGCGAGGAGCTTCAGGTGCGCCGACAGCTCCAGGTCGAAGTGCATCAGCTTGCCCAGCCGCTGCATCTCCGCCTCGTCGAGAGCGGCCAACTCGGCCTGGTCCTGCGGCGGGAAGGTCACCAGGGAGTTCACGTGGACGCCCGCCACGTGTTCGGCGTCGGCCAGGCACAGCTCCAGCGACACCATCATTCCCCAGTCGCCGCCCTGCACCACGTACCGTTCGTAGCCCAGTCGGGCCATCAGCTCCTTCCACGCCCGCGCCACCCGGTGGTGGTCCCAGCCGGCCTCGCGGACGGGGCCGGAGAAGCCGAAGCCCGGAATGGTCGGGATCACCAGGTGGAACGCGTCGGCGGGATCACCACCGTGCGCCCGCGGATCGGTCAGCGGACCGACCACGTCCAGGAACTCGACGAACGTGCTCGGCCAGCCGTGCGTGACCAGCAGCGGCCTGGCGTCCGGCTCGGGCGACCTGACGTGCAGGAAGTGGACGTTCGCCCCGTCGATCTCCGTGGTGAACTGCGGGAGTTCGTTGATCCTGGATTCGATCGCCCGCCAGTCGAAACCGAGGCGCCAGTACTCGGCCAGGTCCTTGAGGTATTCGACCGGAACACCGCGCGACCAGCCCGAACCCGCCACTTCCTCGGGCCATCTGGTGTTCTCCAGCCGCCGGTGCAGATCGTCGATGTCGGCCTTGGGAATGTCTATTCGGAAAGGTTGCACTGGCCTGCTGCCTTTCATCGGGAATCGCCCATGCTACGGATCGGCCGGATCGGCCGACAAGGCCCGTAGGACAACCCGGCCGGAACTGCGCAATTTGAAAGAACCGCCCTCCCGCCGGGCATTCTCGAAGAAGCTCCGTCAGTGGGTCGGCGCTATTCTGAGCGCTGCCGCGCGGCGCAGGAGCAGCAGGGGGGTCGCCAGCAGAAGCACCCCGGCCAGGCCGATGGCCGTGCGCGGGCCGAGCAGTCCTCCGAGCACGCCCCAGAGGGCCGTCAGGAGCGCGGTCGAGGCCTTGGTGGTCACCGCCCAGGCGGAGAGGGTACGGGTGACCCGGTCGGTCGCCGTGCGCTCCAGGCGGTGGGTGGCCTGGACGGGGTTGAAGACCCCGCAGCAGAAGATCAGGCCGAGTTCGACGCCGATCACCAGCAGCAGCCCGCCGGTACCGGGACCAACGAAGGCCAGGCCGACCGGCCAGACCGCGCGCAGCACCCCGCTCGTCACCAGCACCTGGTGCTGCCCGAAGCGGGTGACCAGTGGCCCGGCCAACCGCGACCCGAGCAGTCCGCCGATCGCCGGGGCGGCGAAGGCCAGGCCGTACTGCCAGGGGGCGAAGCCGAGCGGGCCGAGCATCAGGACGGCCAGCAGCGGCCCGGAGGCCATCACCAGGCCGTTGAACAGGGCGGTGTTGAAGAACAGCGGCCGCAGCGCCGGGTCGGCGAGGATGTACCGCCAACCGTCCAGCAGGTCACCGGCCCGCAGGCGGGTGGTCTCCCCGCGCTCGGACTGCGGCTCACCTCCGCCGATCGCGCAGAGGCCCAGGGCGGAGAGCAGGTAGCTGGCCGCGTCGGCCGCCACCGTGGCCACCGGGCCGAGGAGGGCGATCATCACACCGCCCAGCGGCGGGCCGACGACCGTGGTCGTCCAGGCCGTGGACTCGAACCGGGCGTTGGCGACGAGCAGGTCCCCGGCCGGCAACAGCGTCTTCAGGTAGGCGCCGGAGGCTGCCCGGAAGGTGATGTCGGCCGCCGAGACGACGACCGACACCAGCAGGAGCTGCAGGAAGGTGAGCAGACCGAACGCGAACGCGGCGGGGATCGTCAGCAGCGCCGCGAACCGCACCAGGTCCGCCGCGATCAGCACCGGCCGCTTGCGGCGGAACTCCAGCCACGGGCCGAGCGGCACAGCGGCGGCCGCGCCCACCGCAGCCCCGACGGAGGCGAGCGCGGCGACCTCGACCGGGCCCGAGTGCAGCTCCTGGATCGCGATCAGCGGGAAGGCGCCGAACGCCAGCCAGGTGCCGAGCGCGCTGGTCCCGTACGCCTTCCAGAGCCACCCGAACCGCCGCCCCAGCCTGCGCCCGCTCCCCATGCCCGACGCCCTCCGCCGCTCAGCCGCACCACCGATCCGCCACCGGAAGCATCGAAGCGAGCACCGTATCCCCCAGGACCGACAACGCGGGGAGGCAACCCCGGCCGGGGCGTCCCGCATGATTACCGTCGGGCCGGACGGGAGCTTTCCGGCCTGACGGCCGCCTCCGCGCCACCCTCACCTCGACCTCTGCGGCCGTCGGCTGCGCCTCGGCCGGGGGGAGCGGAGAGTGGAGGTATGGCTCTTCCGAACTACGGGGTCGCGATCGGTACCCTGCACGACTTCTCCCGCGACCCGATCCACGACTTCGGCCAGTGGTACCACGGCCATCTCTTCCTGCAGACCCCCGTCGGCGTGTACCAGTCCGCGCTGGACGTGGACGCTCCCGGCAGCGTGGGGGTCAGCTACCGGTTGGTGGACGACCTGCGCGGTGCCGACATCGCGGCCCTCCGGGTCCGGCCGGACGGCTTCCACCCGCTCCTCCCCACCCCCGGCTCCGGCGCCCTCGACTACGTCCGCAGCCCGCTGCTGCGCAACCGTCTCTGGTTCGAGTGGCTCGCCGCCGCGACCGGCCTGGCCCACCGCGTGATCGCCCCGCACCCGCCGGGCAGCCCGATGTTCAACCCCGATCTGGCCGACACCCTGGCCGGATTCGTCCAGGGACTGCGCCACCGGATCACCGGCATCGACGGACTCGACTGGGTCCACCCGCACCTGCGGTTCTTCCCATGGATCGCCAGCGACGGCGACAACGCCCTGGACGTCCTGGTCCCGCAGCTCGAAGCCGCCGCCCGCATCTACGTGTTCGGCCAGAGCTTCACCACCGGCCTCGGTGTCCACGACGTCCACCTCAACCAGGGCGACCCGCCGAACACCCAGTGGTACCTCACCGACGGCATCTGGCAGGACGGCGCGGTGCTCTGCGAGCGCCCCGACGGCCAAGTGGTCGTCTGGCAGATCAAGTTCAACACCCAGACCCTCGACACCGACGCGGCCGGGCACCCTCACTAGCGCGGTACTACCCGAGCAGCTCCAGAACCGGCGCGAGACCGGACGGGCGCTGCTCGACCGGCAGGTGGTCGACGAAGTGCACCGGGCAGCCCAGGGCCGCCGCACCACCGTCCGCCGTACGGTCGTCGCCGACCATCAGGACGTCCGCCGGAGCCAGGCCGAGTGCCTCGCAGGCCGCCCGGAAGATCACCGGGTCGGGCTTCTGGACGCCCAGCTCGAAGGAGAGCAGGTAGGCGTCGACCAGCTCGTCCAGACCGTGGGCGCGGAAGACCGGCCGCAGGTCCCAGCCGATGTTGCTGACCACGGCAACCGGGACGCCCCTGCGCCGCAGTTCGCGCAGCGTCGGCTCCACGTCCGGGTACGGTCGCCAGGCGGCGGGCGTCCGGTGGCGGTCGTAGAGCGCCTGCTCCAGATCCGCCGTGGGCAGACCGGCCTCCCGGAGCAGCCCGAGGTAGGCGGCGCGGTGCTGATCGGCGCTCAAGTCCCGGTCGTGCCAGAGCCCTTCGAGGTGCGCGGGCAGGTGCAGCGGAGCCGCGCCGCCCGGCAGCGCCCCCCACTCCGTCAGGCGCCGCGCCCACTCCGCGAACTCCTCGTCACCCAGCGACGTACCGGTCTCGGCCAGGATCGCCGCGAGCCACTCCTCGGTCGACTCGATGCGCAGCAGGGTCCCGGAGAAGTCGAACATCACGCCCTTGATCATGCTGCGATCATAGAACGCCGTCCGGCGTGCAGGGTGGTGGCCCGGAGCCGCACGTGCTCTCAAACCGGCGGCGGCAGCGGGCCCTTGAACGGGATCGCGCCCCCCACAACGGTCAGGACGGGGTAAAGGTCGGCTGCGGAGGCAACGGCGGCAGCGGGAAGGTGGTGACCGGGGCCGGCAGGGTGACGCAGCCCGACCAGACCGGGTACTGGCCCGGCGGACAGGTGGCGGGCCGTACCGGCAGGGTCGGCTCCGGTCGCGGCGGCGGGGTCGGCTGGGGCGGCCGGGTGGCCGACGGCTTCGCCGACACCGCCTTGGCAGGCGTGGGCGGGGCCGGCGAGGTCTGGGCCGGTGTCGGGGAGGGCGAATCGGCCGAGGGAGTCGCCGGTGCCGGAGACTCCGCCGACGGCGTCGGCGACGCCGGTTCGGCGGACGGAGCACCGGCCGGGGCGGACGGCGACGTAGCCGGCACCGCCGGGGCGGCCCCGTGAGAGCCCGTCAGGAGCATCCCGCCGGCCAGGGCGAAGACCAGGAGACAGACGCCCCCGGATATGCCGAGCAGGAGCCTGCGGCCCTGCGCCGCCTTCGCCGCGCGCTGCTCGTCCGTCAGCTGGACGGCGTCCTGCTCCGCCGCCTGCCCGGCCGTCTGCTCCGGCTCCATGCCGTGATTCATCCGTGCCCGCCCTGCCCTCGCCGATCCCGCTGTTCGATCGTTCGACCTGGGCGGATGCTAGCAGCGGCGCCGACTCCCCCTGCCGGGCCGGTCCGCGAGGGACACCGACCGCTCGTCAGGCTTTCTTCACCACGCTCGACTTCAGCTGCATCGGACCGAAGCCGTCCACCTTGCAGTCGATGTCGTGGCCGTCCACCCCGTCGACCAGCCGGATGTTGCGGACCTTGGTGCCCGCCTTGATCCCCGACGGGCTGCCCTTGACCTTGAGCGCCTTGACCACGGTCACCGTGTCGCCGTCGGAGAGCACGTTGCCGACCGCGTCCTTCACCACCCGCTCGGCCGGGCCCGCACCGTCCCCGTCCGGGGCCCACTCGTGGCCACACTCCGGACAGACCATCAGGGCGTCCATCTCGTAGGTGTACTCGCCGGAGCACTTCGGGCACGCGGGCAGGTTCTCGCTCATCCGTCCAGAATATCCGAGCCCGCCCTCATCCCCGACCGCCGAACCCGCGAAACCGCAGGTGAAAGCGGTCCTGCGGCCGATGGCAGGATCTTGCAGGAACAGGTCATTGCGGACGGCGCACCATCGGGAGAGGCTGTGGCCATGAACTCCTCAGCCGCCTTGGCACACCTGGTCGTGATCCCGGTCTTCGCCGGCGTCAACGCCCTGGACGTGACCGGACCGGCCGAGGTGTTCACGCTGGCCGGCCAGCTGCTGCCGGCCGGGCGGCCCGGGTACCAGGTGCGCGTGGTCGCCGAGCGACCCGGGCCGGTGGCGACCTCCTCCGGGGTCCCGCTGTACGCCGGGGAGTCGTTCCGGGAACGGCCGGAGCGGCCCGACACCCTGCTGGTGCCGGGGCGGGTCGACGTCGGCCCGGACGGTCCGGTGCCCCGGGTGGACGAGGCGGTGGCGGCCTGGCTCCGTGAGGTCGGGCCCGAGGTCGGACGGGTGGCCTCCGCCTGCGCGGGCGCGCACCTGACGGCCGCCGCCGGGCTGCTCGACGGCCACCGCGCCGCCACCCACTGGGCCACCGCCGAACGTCTGGCCGCCGACCACCCGGAGGTCGAGGTCGAGGCGGACCCCATCTTCGTCCGCTCGGGCCGGATGTGGAGCAGCGCGGGAATGACCGCCTCGCTCGACCTGGCCCTGGCCCTGGTGGCGGAGGACCACGGCAACGACCTCGCCCTCGAGGTTGCCCGGATCATGGTGATGTACCTCCAACGTCCGGGAAGTCAGAGCCAGTTCAGTGTCCCGCTGTCCCAGCAGGCCGGCACCCGGGAGGATGTCGGCGAGCTGCGCCGGTGGATCGGCGAGCACCCCGACGCCGACCTGTCGGTGCCCGCGCTGGCGTCCCGACTCGGTTTGAGCGAACGGCACTTCGCGCGGGTGTTCCAGACCGAGACCGGTACGACCCCGGGTGCGTTCGTCGAGCGGACCCGGCTGGAGGCGGCGCGCCGGCTGCTGGAGCGGTCGGACCACCTGCTGGAGGAGGTGAGCCGCCGCTCCGGATTCGGCTCGGTCGAGACCCTGCACCGCGTCTTCCGCGACCGCCTCGGCACCAGCCCCGGCGAGTACCGCCGCCGCTTCCCTGCCGCCCGCTAGACCCCCTGATCCTCCACCTAGCCGCCGACGCCACACCCCGGCGACGCCGGTCAACCCAGCACGCCCGCACCCGAGGAGAACCAGCCTTGAAGATCACCGTCACGCACATCGGCACCGCGACCGCCCTGCTGGAGATCGCTGGCCTGCGCCTGCTCACCGACCCGGCCTTCGACGCCGCCCCGGCGGAGTACCGGCGCGGCCCCGTCGTCCTGCGGAGCACCGCCGGGCCCGCCCTGGCAGCGAGCGAACTTCCGCCGTTCGACGCCGTGTTGCTCAGCCACGACGAGCACCCGGACAACCTGGATGTCACCGGCCGCACCCTGCTGGCGGACCATCCCGTGTTCACCACGGTCAGCGGCGCGGGCCGACTGGGCGGCCGGGCCGTCGGCCTCTCCCCGTGGGAGACCCGCACCCTGACGGTCGGTGAGCACACCCTGCGGATCACCGGCACCCCCTGCCAGCACGGCCCGGTGGGCGACGTGACCGGCTACGTCATCGAGGTGCCGGGCGAGCAGGAGGCCGTCTACGTCTCGGGCGACACGGTCCACTTCCCCGAGCTGGACGAGATCGGCCGCCGCTTCTCGATCGGTACCGCCGTGCTGCACCTGGGCGCGGCCCGGGTGGCGGCCTTCAGCGACGAACTGGTCACCATGGACGGAGCCCAGGGCGCCGCCCTGACGCGCTCGCTCGGGGCTCGGCGGGTCGTCCCCCTCCACTATGCCTCCTGGGAGCACTTCACCGAGGGCCGGGCGGAGATCGACGCCCGGTTCGCCGAGGCCGGGCTGGCGGACCGGCTGCACTGGCTGACCCCGGGTACCCCTGAGGTGGTGGGCGACTGACCCTGCCTGACCCGTGCTCACCTGCCGGTACGTCCGATCCGGGACGTACCGGCACCAATCGTTCCGCTGGCCCCGGCGGGCTCGGCTCCCGCCGGACCAGCCGTCAGTTCGACCAGTGATAATCCGTTGAACACACAGCGCTCGGGGCGATAGGTACTCCCTATCCAGGATGGTCCCTCGGGCTGCCTGCGGAGTCCGCGAACAAAGGTGAGAGGGCCGTACCATGACGTTCTTCCGGTGGAGGTCGCGCGACCGGAGCGTGCCGCCCGCGGTCGATCCCGCCTGCGACAACGAGACCCTGGCGCTGATGATCCGCCAGGCCGGGGCCGGCGACTGGCCGGGCCTGCGCGCGGGCCTCACCGCGATCCAGGACCAGTCCGAGCTGACCTGGATGCTGGCGGGCGTGTCGGAGGTCGGCGGGGTCGAGGAGTGGATCCCCGAGGCGGTGGCCGGCGAACCCGACTCGGCGCTGCCGCTGCTGCTCTCCGGCGCCCGGCAGGTGGCGTGGGCCTGGGAGGCCAGGACCAGGGCCCGGGCGCAGCATGTCTCCGAGGAGCAGTGGAAGGTGTTCGGGCAGCGCCTGGAGCTGGCCGAGCAGCAGCTGTTCGAGGTGGCCGAACGCGAGCCGGAGTGGCTCGCGCCCTGGTACTTCCTGCAGATCAGCGGCCGGGGCGCGTCGCTGGACAAGGAGGCGGGCCGGATCCGCTTCGAGGCGGCGCTCCGACGTCACCCCGGACACTTGGGCTCGCACAAGCAGCGGCTCCAGCAGCTCTGCGCCAAGTGGGGCGGCTCGCACCGGCAGATGCACGAGTTCGCCCGCAGCTCGATGCTGGCCGCGCCGCCCGGCAGCCCGCTCGGCGAGCTGGTCGCGCTCGGTCACCTGGAGCACTGGCTCGACCTGCCGTCCGGCACCGACCACGCCTACCTGACCAGCCCGGACGTGCTGGCGGAGCTGCACGAGGCGCTCGGGCGCTCGATCATGCACCCCGACTACGTGCGGTCGGCGGGCTGGAAGTCCGCGTTCAACACCTTCGCCATGGTGTTCGCCCTGGTGGGCGAGAAGTGGACCGCCCGGCAGCTGTTCGAGGCCATCGACGGCACGGTCACCAGCTCGCCCTGGCAGTACCTGAACGGCGACGACCCCGCCGCGTCGTTCACCGCGCTCCGGGACCGCTGCGCGAAGTAGCCCCGCCGTCCGCCTCCCTGACCCACCCGCACCGACCGAAAGAGCCCGTACCGGTGTCCTCTTCCGAAAGCCCCACGGCCGCCCACACCTTCCAGGTGGACCTGCGCGGCCTGGTGGACCTTCTCTCGCACCACCTCTACTCCAGCCCCCGGGTCTACCTGCGCGAGCTCCTGCAGAACGCGGTGGACGCGATCTCCGCCCGCCAGGCGCTCGACCCGGCCTCGCCCGCCACCATCACCGTGGTCGCCGACGGCAGGCTGTCGGTCACCGACACCGGGGTCGGCCTCACCGAGGCCGACGTGCACACCTTCCTGGCCACCATCGGCCGCAGCTCCAAGCGGGACGCCGACGGGCGGCTGGACGGGGCCGGGCTGGCCTCCGCGCGCGGGGACTTCATCGGTCAGTTCGGCATCGGTCTGCTGGCCTGCTTCGTGGTGGCCGACGAGATCACCGTGGTCACCCGGTCCGCCGCCGCACCGGACGCCCCGGTGATCGAGTGGCGCGGCAGCTCGGACGGCCGGTACACCATCACCACCCTGCCGGCCTCGGCGAAGGCCGAGCCCGGCACCACCGTCACCCTGGTCCCGCGCGCCGACGCCGCCGAGTGGACCAGGGCCGACAAGGTGGTCGAACTCGCCCGGCACTACGGGAGCCTGCTGCGCCGTCAGGTCACCGTCGTCGACGGCCGGGGCGCCGCCACCACGGTCAACGTGACCGCGCCCTGGGCCGCCAAGCACGGCTCCCCGGTGGCCCGCCGCGATGCGCTGACCGCCTACTGCCGCTCGACCTTCGACTTCACCCCGCTGGACACCATCGAGCTCGACCTCCCGCTGGTCGGCCTGCGCGGCGCCGCGTACGTGCTGCCCGACGCCGTGCCGCCGTCCCGCCGGGCCGGCCACCGGGTGCACCTCAAGGGCATGCTGGTCTCCGACCAGGCCGACGAACTCCTGCCGGACTGGGCCTTCTTCGTCCGCTGCGTGGTGGACGCCGACAGCCTGCGGCCGACCGCCTCCCGCGAGGGCCTGTACGCGGACGAGACGCTGGCCGCCGTCCGGGACGCGCTCGGCGCCCGGATCAGGGACTGGCTGACCGGCCTGTCCGCCAGCGACCCGGCCCTGCTGCACCGCTTCATCAGCGTGCACCACCTGGCCGTCAAGTCCCTTGCCAGGCACGATGACGAGCTGCTCCGGATGCTGCTGCCCTGGCTCCCGTTCGAGACCACCGACGGCAACGTCACGCTGGACGAGTTCGCCCGGACCCACCCGGTGATCCTGGTGGCCCGTACCGTCGAGGAGTTCCGCCAGGTCGCCCCGATCGCGGGTGCGGCCGGGCTCGGCGTGGTCAACGGCGGGTACACCTACGACCGTGACCTGGTGCACCGGCTCCCGGAGATCCGGCCCGGCAGCTCGGTGGCCGACCTCGACCCCGGCACGGTGACCGCGCACCTGGACACCGTCGCGCCGGAGGCCGAACTGGCCGCGGCCGGCTTCCTGGCGATCGCCCGCGAGGTGGTCGGCCGGTTCGACTGCGACGTCGCGCTCCGCAGCTTCCACCCGGCCAGCGCCCCCGCCCTGCTACTGGACAACCGGGAGGCCAGGCACGAACGCACCCGGGCCCAACTGGCGGACGATGCCGACGGGTTGTGGGCCGACATCCTCGGCTCGCTGCGGGCCGAGGTGCCGCGCGCCCAGCTGGTGCTGAACCACCTCAACCCGCTGGTCCGCCGGGCCGCCTCGATCGGCCACCGGGATCTGGTGGTGACGGCCGTCGAGGCCCTGTACGGACAGGCCGTGCTGCTCACCCGCCGCCCGCTGCGGGCCAGCGAGAGCGCGCTGCTCAACCGGTCGTTCATCAGCCTGCTCGACCACGCCATGCTCGGCCACGAGGCGACCGCACCGCAGGAGGAGTCGTGATGCTGGACACACAGGACGCCGTACTGGAGGCCCTGCGGGCCAACGACGGCCAGCCGTACGGACGGCCCCGCACAGTCACCGCCGAGGAACTCGTCGCGGCGGCGGAGCAGTTCGACGACACCTCGCTGCTGATCGCCGCCCTGCTCGACCTGATGGAGGCATACGAGTACGACGGCGAGCAGCGCAAGTCGCCGGTGGTCTTCGCCCGGATCCTGCAGCTCTGGGACAAGGACCCGGAGGAGTTCGGCGAGTGGGCCACCCGGCAGGTCTTCTGGCGGTTCAAGTGGGTGGCCGCCGCCCTGCTGAGCGTTCCCGACGTTCCGTTGGCGGCCGTCCGGCGCTGGCACACCGAGATGCGCGACCGCTACCGGGCCGCCGGGCACGCGCTCCAGCCGTACTACGCCCAGCGGTTCCACCTCGCGGCGCACCTCGGGGAGGACCGCCCCGAGGACTTCGAGCTGTGGGCCGGGCGGGGCCGGACCTCGTTCAGCGACTGCCCGGCCTGCGAGATCAGGGCGCAGGCGATCCACCACGCGCACGGCGGGGACGACGCCCGGGCGCTGGAGGTCTGGCAGCCGGTCTTCGACGGCCACCGCACCTGCGCCGAGGAGCCGTACACCAGCCACGCGCACGCCCTGCTGCCGCTGCTGCGGCAGGGCAGGACCGAGGAGGCGGTCTCCAGCCACCTGGTCGGCTACCGGTTCGCCCGGGGCAAGTCCAGCACGGCCGAACAGATCGGCCTGCACCTGGAGTTCTGCGCGCTGTCCGGCAACGAGGCCCGCGGTCTGGAGATCCTGGCCGAGAACCGCGACCTGTTCGACGGCCACGGCGACCCGTTGGCCCGGCTGGAGTTCCTGGTCGGGGTCGAGCTGCTGACCGCCGGGCTGGCCGACCGCGGGCACCGGGAGCTGGACGTCAGCGGACCGCCCGGGAGGAACTGGACGGTCGGCACGCTGCTGGCCCACGTCCGGTCCGAGGCGAGCGAGTTGGCGGACCGCTTCGATGCCCGCAACGGCACCGACGCGGTCGGCGCCCGGCGTCGGCGGCGGCTGGCCCAGCGGCCGCTACTGGCCGAACCGCTCGCCCTCGGGGTCAGGGCCGCCGCAGTGCAGGCGGCGGCACCGGTCGCCCCGGCCGACCGCCCGCCGGTGGAACCGCTCCCCGAGGACCTCCGGGGCCTGGTGCTGCGGGCCCGCGCGCTGCGTACCACCGGGCACCCCGATAGCGACGTGCTGTGGCACCGGGTCGGCGAACTGATCGGCGCCGAGGGGTACGTCCACACCGAGGACCCCGAAATCGGCTCGCTGGACTGCCTGTTGGCAGAGGTCGCGCTGCAACGGGCCTTCGACGCCACCGAGCAGGACGACCTCGAGCTCGCACGGGACGAGATCACCAGGGCACGGGCCCGGTTCGAGGCGGCCGGGCAACCGGACCAGGAGCTGGCCGTACGGGCCCGGCTGCTGGTGCTGGGCCTGGAGCAGGACGGCTGGGCCGCCGACTGGACCGCCCTGGACGCCGTGCTCGCCGAGAGCGAGGAACTGCGGGCCGCCGACCCGGAGGCCCCGGCCGAGGGCCACCTGACCGTACTCCAGTGCCACGCCCTGGCGGTGCACCGCGAGTTGACCTCGGCCCTGCCCGATCCGGCACCGGAGCTGACCCGACGGTTCGACGCCGTCATGGCCCGCTACCGCCGGGAGAGCGCCGCCCACGGCAACAGCCGCCGGGTGGCTACCTCGCACCAGTACGTCGCCGACGCGCACGCCCGGCAGGGGCTGACCGACTCCGCCGAGACCGAGCTACGGACGGCCAAGGACCTCATTGAGGAGGCCGAACTCCCCTGGCTGGCACCCCGGGTACTGGTCCAGCTGGCTCAGCTCGGCTTCCTGCGCGGCGAGCCCGGCGACGGCGTCCCGCTGCTGCACCGGGCGCTCTCCGAGGCGGCCCGCTGGGGCGAGACCTCCTTCCCGTACGGGCCGACGTACGCGCTGCTCGGGCACGCGTGCAAGCATCTCGGTGATACCGGCGGCGCGATCCGAGCGCTCTCCGAGGCCGCCGCCAGGTTCGACCGGGCCGAGGACGGCACGGAGGCCGCCCAGGTCCGGCTGCAGCTGGCCGAGGCACTGCGGGAGAGCGGGCGACTGCCCGACGCGGTCGCCGTCCTGGAGTCGGTGCTGCTCGCGTCCGACGTCGCTGACCTGGACGAGCGGCTGCGAGCACAGGTGCGACTCGACCTGGCCCGTGGGCTGTTCACGCTGGGCGAGCACCGCGCGGCGGCCGAGGAGTACCTCGGTCTGGCCGACGCGGTGGCCGGCTGGGAGGACCAGGACACCCACACCATGGTCGCCGGGGAGGCGACCGTCGCCCTGGCGGAGGCCGGTCTCTGGGAGGCCGCGGGCACCGCCCTGGAGCGCACCCTCGCCTCCCACCGGACGGCACCGAGGACCGAACAGGTCCTGGCCGTGCTGCGCGAGTTCGCCCGGCTCACGGTGGCGGCCCAGGGCCAGGACGGGCTGCCCGCCGCGCTGGAGCGGCTGGCCGAGGCCGAGCGGGTGCGCGAGCAGGCCGGGCAGGACGGCGAGGAGCTGCCGTTCTGGCAGCTGGACGCCGCCCTGCACTACGAGCGGGCCCGGGTGAACGCGATGGCCGATCAGGGCGAACCGGCCCTCGCCGCAGCCGAACTGGCGATCGCCGCCTACCAGGAGGGCGGCGCCGAAGGCGCCTCGGCGCGAGCCGAGGCGGTCCGGCTGGCCGCCCTGATCGAGGGGCGCACGCTCGGGCGCACGGACGCGGCCAGGGCGCGCCTGGCGGACGGCATCCAGCGCTGCGAGCAGGCCGGACTGGCCGAGGAGGCAAGTGAGTTGGCGGCCGTACGGGACCGGCTGGCCGAGTCCTCCTGACGTCCGCTCCGACACCGAAGGTCCGTACCCCTCCGGGTACGGACCTTCGTGCTGTCAAGGGCCGGAGCCTGGGGACATCTGCGCACTCTGGAAGAAGTTTCGGGTGGTCCGACCTGGGCAGCATGGTGCCCCAGAAGCGGGTGCCCCCTCGCATCGCCGTACCGGAGGTCCCATGACCGAGCTGCTCAAGCCAGCCGTTGCCGTACGCCCCAGAGGACTTCTGGACCAGTTGAACGGGCCGCACCACCGGGCCTCCCTCAACGTCTTCCTGTTCATCGTCCTCGCGCACTGGGCCGAACACCTCACCCAGGCGTACCAGATCTGGATGCTCGGCTGGCCGGTGCCCAAGTCGAAGGGCATGCTCGGTCTCGCCTACCCCTGGCTGGTCACCTCCGAGTGGATGCACTACGGCTACGCGGTGATCATGCTGATCGGCCTGTTCACGCTGCGCCGGGGCTTCGTCGGCCGGGGCCGGACCTGGTGGACCACGGCGCTGGTGATCCAGTTCTGGCACCACATCGAGCACCTGCTGCTCTTCGTCCAGGCGCAGAGCGGGCACTTCCTGTTCGGCAAGGCGGTGCCCACCAGCGTGCTCCAACTCGTTTTCCCCCGTGTGGAGTTGCACCTGTTCTACAACACCGTGGTGTTCCTGCCGATGGTGATCGCGATGTACCTGCACCTGCGGCCGAGCGCCGCTGAGGCGGCCGAGTCCAGCTGCAGCTGCCAGTCGGTCGAACGCCAACTGGCTGACGCGTGACCGTCGTTCCGGAGGGCCCGCCCCGGTCGCGCGGACCGGTGCGGGCCTTCCAGTTCCGGATGGGCGCCGGGCTCGGCCTGCTGGTCCTGGTGCTGCTCTCGCTGGCCTGGCTGAGCTCGGCGGAGCCCGTCCGGCTTTCCGTGGCGGCCCCCGCCGACGGCACGGCGGTCGCGGCGGCGCCCGGCGAGGTGGTGCTCACCTTCGGCGGCGAGAAGGGGATCGAGTCGGTCTTCCTGCGGGTGGCCGCCGAGGGCGGCCCGGAGGTCAACCGGGGCCCGGCCCGGGTGGAAGGACGCCGGGTGGTGGCCCCCGTCCGGATCACCGGCCCAGGCACCTATCTGACCACCTACCGCCTCACCCTGACCGGCGGCGGTGAGGTCTCCGGCGTGACCGCCTTCAGCGTAGGGCCGCCCGCCAGCGCCCCGGCCGCCCAGAACGAGTCGTCCCCGGCGGCGCACGACCACGGTTTCGAGGGCCCGTTCAACATGGCGCTGCTCGCCGTGGACGCCGTACTGGTGGTCGGCTCCCTGCTGCTGGTGCTCCGCCGCCCGCGCCGCCGGACACCCTGAACCCCACCCCGGGGGCACAAACACCCCTCCTCGCGCCCCGCCAGAGCTCCACTACTCCGTGTGCAGCACCTTGGCGATGGTCAGCCGCGCCGCCGCCCGAGCCGGGACGAACGCACCGAGCACCGCGATCACGACCCCCCGCCACGGCGAGCAGCGCGAGCTGAGGCAGGTGCCGGACGTCCTTCATCCCGGCCGGGAAGTCCACCGCTCCGACGTGGTCGACCAGCACCCGGTGCGCGACCGTCCCAAGCGGGATGCCGAGCAGTCCGGCCAGCAGACCGAGCCATAAGAGGCCGCACCCCGCCTGGCGGGTACGCCTTACGGCGCGGTGATCTCGCGCGTCAGCTTCGACTGCCACGGGCACCAGGTCGAGGCGGGCAGCAGCGCGCCGCCGACCTCGTTGAGGTGCTCGTCGACGTAGGCGATGCTCGCGTCGCACACCTCCATCGCCATGCCGAAGAAGGAGACCGAGTTCGGTGCGATCTGGTACTTCCAGGGCGAGTTGTAGAAGGCCGGGGTCTTCACGACCTTGCCCATGACGCCGACGTTCTCGGTCTCCACGCCGCTCAGGATGTTCCGGGCCTGCTGGATCTTGGCCGAGTCGGTGAGCTTGAAGACGAAGGTGTCCGTGCCGTCGGTGAACTCGAAGTACGCGGACGAGGACGTGGTCGCCGTCGTCGGCTGCTGCACGGCCTCGGCGGGCTGCGCCAGTGCCAGCGCGAACATCGAAACCGCCGCGACACTGCCGAACTTGGTGATGGTACGTCGCATTTCCGATACCTCCGGTCTCTGCGGGCCGTGGGGCCACGACCCGTCTGCAACGACCGTAAGCAGCCGGACACCCGAAATGGACGGCGGTCGCCCAGGAGTGCCCGCGAGGACACTTCGTGACCGCCCTATCGGGTCATCGGTGCCGTCGTGGCCCGGACACCTCCTCCTGTCTCCGATGACCCGTCAGCCGCATATCACAGCAGGTCAACCACCATGCGGGTGCCGCCGGATCGACGCCGACCCAAATTACCTCGAAGGCTACCCGGGGCTCCCCGAAGAGTGCCCGATAGGGCTGATTCGGCCCGACGGACCGGAAAGTCAGGAACTGACGAAACCTCAGCACGTTGTCATACGTACGGAGTTCGCCGACGAAGTGTCAGCCGGCCTTGTGGAGCTGCCCGGTCGCCGCTTCACGTGCGTCGATCAGCTCGTCCCAGTGCACCCTGGCCCACTCGCACGCGGTGTCCATCGGCCCCAACAGGCTGCGTCCGAGCGCAGTCAACTCGTACTCGACCCGGCGCACTTGGCCCGGCACCTCGCTCCGGACGATCAGCCCGTCGCGCTCCAGCACGCGCAGCGAACTGGTCAGCACCTTGGCGGTGATCCCGCGCAGCGGCACCCGCAGCTCGGAGAACCGTCGCGGACCGTCCTCCAGGCAGCGGATGACCATCCCGCCCCATTTGTCGCCGAACCTGATCGGAGACAGGTCGGACGGGCAGACCGGGTCGAACATCTCGGGGTCCAGTGGCTCTCGCATCAAGCCAGGCTAGCCCTCGGCCAGGAGGTATCCCGGAGGTAACCAGCACCGGGACTACCTTTCCTGACGAGTCGCCGACCGGGCGGCCACCGACGGAAGGACCTCCCCATGAGCAGCATCATCGTCTTCGGCGCGGCAGGCCGGGCCGGGCGCGCGATCACCGCCGAGGCCCGCCTGCGCGGCCACCGGGTCACCGCCGTGGTCCGCGACCCCGGCGCCCACCCGGAGACGGCCACCGAGGGCGGCCTGACCGCCGGTGACGTGACCGACCCCGCCGTGATCGCCCGGCTGGCGGCCGCTCACGACGTCGCGGTGGTCGCGGCGTACGCCCCCGTGCCCGACTTCTTCGCCACCGCGTCGGCGGCCCTGGTCGAGGGGCTGACCAGCGTCGGCGTTCCCCGCCTGCTCTCGGTCGGCCTGGCCTCCGTACTCCCGACCGCCTCGGGCGCGCTGCTGATGGACACCCCGGGCTACCCGCAGGAGTACCGCGAGTTCTACCTCTCGCACGCCGCCGGCACCGAGGTGCTGCGCGCCGCCCCCGACGCCCTCGACTGGCTGGTGGTCGGCCCCTCCGGCGACTTCGACCACCAGGGCACCCGCACCGGCCGCTACAGCCTGGCCCCGGCCGACGCCGCGGACCGGATCTCCTACCCCGACCTGGCCGTGGCCCTCCTGGACGAGATCGACCGGCCGACCCACCACCGGACGCACCTCGGTGTCCGTAGCGCGGACTGACTGCGTCGGCGGCTGCCGACTGCTGTGCCGTTCACCAGGGCACGACGCCCGCTTCGTCGAAGAACCTGCCGGTCGGCCCGTCGTCGGGCAGGGTCGCGAGCCTGACGGCGATCGCGGCACCCTGCTGGGGCGTCCGCACGCCGCGGAAGCCGTTGAGGTCGGTCGCGACGTAGCCGGGGCAGGCGGCGTTGATCAGGATGTTGGTACCGCGCAGCTCCCGGACGTACTGGAGGGTGACGGCGTTCAGGAAGCTCTTCGACGGCGAGTACGCCGCGGCCACCGGACCGATCGTCTGGTCGGAGGCGGCCTCCGACTGCCGGGTCAGGGAGCCGACCGTACTGGACATGTTGACGATCCGCGGCGACGCGGAGCGGCGCAGCAGCGGCAGCATCGCGTTGGTGACGCGGATGACTCCGATCACGTTGGTCTCCACGACGGTTCGGAGGGTGGCCGGATCGACCCGGGTGGGCTCCTGCGGCATGCCGCCGGTGATGGCGGCGTTGTTGACGAGGGCGTCGAGGCGCCCGGCCTGATCCTCGATCAGCTGTGCGGCCGCCGTCGCGCTCGCGTCGTCGGTCACGTCCAGTGGTACGCCGAACGCGTCGACGCCGGCCGCGCGCAGCTTCGCGACCGCGTCCGCACGGCGCTGCTCGTCGCGGGCGCCGACGCCGACGCTCCAGCCGAGGGCGCCCAGGCCCGCCGCGATCTCGTAACCAATTCCCTTGTTGGCGCCGGTGATCAGCGCAATCCTTCGTTCGCTCATGGGGATCATGCTGCCTGCGCAACCCGACCGGGGTCCAAGACCGATCGGGTGCCCGGCGATACCGCCCGGGTATTGATCCGGGGTAGCGTGCCCGCATGGAGACCCGGGAACTGCGCTATTTCGTCGCCGTCGCCGAAGAGCTGCACTTCGGGCGCGCCGCCCAGCGGCTCGGGATCGCGCAGCCGCCCCTGTCACGGGCGATCCAGCAGCTCGAACGCCGGCTCGGGGCCCCGCTGCTGGACCGGACCAGCCGTACCGTCACGCTGACCGAGGCAGGCTCGGTGCTCTTGGTCGAGGGCCGGGCCGCCCTCGACGCGGTCGACGCCGCCGAGCGGCGGACCCGCCGCGCGGCTCTCTCGGCGACCGGTGGTCCGGCCCTGGTCCTGGTCACCAAGGCCAGCGCGTCCCGGGAACTGCTGGCGAAGCTCCTCGACGCGTACGCCGCCGAACCCGGCGCTGTCCCCGTCGACGTCATCCTGTGCGGTCCGGCCGAGCAGGAACGACTCCTGCGGGAGGGTCGGGCGGACGTGGCGCTGCTGCACCGGCCGTTCGACTCGACGGCCGGCTTCGACACCGAGGAGCTCAGCACCGAGGGCCAGGTCGCGATCCTGCCGGCCGGGCATCCGCTCACCGCCCGGACTCACGTGCAGATGGCCGACATCACCGGGCTGCCGGGCCTCCCGCTGCCGCGCTGGCCCTGCCGCGACGGCAGCTACCCGCCCGGCCCCGGCCCGCAGGTCCGCGACCACACCCAGTTGCTGCAACTCGTCTCGCTGGGCCGGGCCTGCGCGGTCTCACCCGAGTCGTGCCGGGCCCAACTGCCCGACGACCTCGCCGCCGTGCCCGTCCTGGACGCACCGGTGGTCACCACCGTCATCGCCTGGCCCCGGCAGAGCCGCTCCAGGGCCGTCGCCGACCTGGTCCGAACCGCGACCCGGCTCCAGCAGGTCCACCGGTGACGGTCTCAGATCGGCACGCGGCCGAGCAACCGTGTTGGTCGCGACCGTCGCTGAGTGGCTGTCACCGCACGCTCGCACCGGCCGTGCGTTAATCCTTTGCCGAGAGCCGATGGCCCCGCTAGGCTCCGCCAGCCGTACCGGACGCCCCGGACCGGCGCCGTCGACAAGGAGGTGTGGAGCACATGCGCAGGAGTGCCCAGCAGTTGAGTCCGCGTACCGACCACCGCCACCTCCTCACGACGGAGCCACCTTGTCGTCTCGCATCACCCCACTGACCGACCCCGATCACGGCGCGAACAGCCGGCGCCTTGCCTGGCTGGCGTCCGACGCCGACTCCATCCCCGTCGGGACCGCCTTCCTACGCCTGTTCGACAGTCCCGGACAGGCGCACCTGGCCGAACTGACCCTCCAGGTCCATCCGGCGGAGCGACGCCGGCACGTCGGCTCGCAGCTCCTCGACGCCGCCGTGGCCGCCGCCCGGGACAACGCCCGCCGCTGCGTCATCGCGCAGGCCGAGGCCGGAGCCCCCGGCGACCGGTTCCTGGTGGCGCGCGGTTTCCGGAAGGTCCTCACGCTGAGGTACTCCCGCCTGCCACTGGCCGAGGTGGACACCACCGCCCTCGCCGAGATCATCGAGCGTCCGCATCCCGGCTACCGGCTGGCGGCGTGGCAGGGAACCGTCCCCGACGAGCTCGCCGAAACGTTCGCCGCCTCACGTCGCGCCATGGACGACATGCCCATGGAGGACACCGACTACGGCGCCGTGGTCTGGGACGTCGACCGGGTCCGGGCTGCGGCGAAGGCCGTCGAACGGCGCGGCGACCAGCTGCACACGGTCGTCGCCCTCGACACCTCCGACGGCTCGATCGCCGGATTCACGGAGCTCGTCGTTCCCGGCACCGGCACGGGTGACGGCCAGCACTACGGCACCGGCGTGCTGCCCGAGCACCGTGGACACGGCCTCGGCCGCTGGATGAAGGCCGAGTCGATCCGCCAGGCCCATGAGCGGCATCCGGGCCTCGGTGGCCTCCTGACCGACACCGCCGACAGCAACCGGCACATGCGACACATCAACGACGCCCTCGGCTACACACCCACGCACACGACGCACCAGCACCAGCTGGACCTCTGACGGCCACCGGACGGGCCGGCCCCGGACCGTACCTCGTCCGGCCCGCCGGCCCTCTCGGCACACGCCCGCCCGCCCCCGCGCTCCGCCACCCGCCGAACGGGTAGCCTGGCGGCCCGGATCGGGGATCTGCCACTGCTGAACGGGGTCGGACGTGGGCGTGACGCTGGGCGACGTGGCCCGGGAGGCCGGGGTGTCGCTGGCCACCGCCTCCCGGGCCCTGAACGGCTCGGCCCGGACGGTCCGTCCGGACCTGGCCGAACGGGTCAGGGCCTGCGCGGCCGCGCTCGGCTACCTGCCGAACGCCCCGGCGCAGGCCCTGGCCCGCTCCGCCACCGCCACCGTCGGGGTGCTGCTGCACGACGTGGCGGACCCCTACTTCGCCGCGCTGGCCCGGGGGGCCTGCGACGCGGCCGTGGCCGCCGGGCTGCTGCCCCTGGTGGTCAACACCGACGGTGACCCGGCCACCGAACTGCGCGGCGTCCGCCTGCTGCACGCCCAGCGGGTCCGCGCCATCATCCTGGCCGGCTCCGGCTACACCGACCCGGCGGCGGCCGCCCGGCTGGACGCGGCGCTCGCCGAGTACCGGGCCACCGGCGGTTCGGTGGCGGCCGTCACCGACCACGGTCCGGGGTACCACACCGTCCGTCCCGCGAACCGGTCCGGCGCCGCCGAGCTGACCCGGGCCCTGCTCGCGCTCGGCCACCGGGAGTTCGCCGTGATCACCGGACCGGCCCGGCTGCGGGTGCCCGGCGAACGCCTCGCCGGAGTCCGGGACGCCCTGGCCGAGGCCGGGGTCAGGCTGACCGAACTCGCCGTGGTGAGCGCCGAGTTCAGCCGGGAGGGCGGCCGCCGAGCGATGGCCGCCCTGCTCGACGGGCCCCGGCCGACCTCCGTACTGGCACTCTCGGACGTCTGTGCGGTGGGCGCGCTGGCCGAGCTCCGGGCCCGTGGACTCAGGGTGCCGGACCAGGTCTCGGTGGCCGGGTTCGACGACATCCCGCTCGCGGAGGACCTGAGCCGGCCGCTGAGCACCGTCCGGCTGCCGCTGGCCCGGATGGGCGCCGAGGCCGTACGGCTGGCGCTCGGGCCGGCCGAGCCGTGCACCGTCGAGCTGCCGGTCGAGGTCGTCCTGCGCGGGACCACCGGGGCACCCCCGCCCTGAGGCCGCCGCACTTCGCCACACTGCGACCGTTACCGTCCTGGCCGTTGACTCCCCGTCGGGAAAGCGCTTACCGTCGTGCCGCCCGGAGCGGAACGGCTCCGACCGGGCGCCGCCGCGCCTCCCCCACGGCGCCCAGCGGCCAGCTCGCCGCGTCCGGACCCGCTCCGGCCAGGAGGCCCCATGAACGCCGTGCCGTCCAGCCCGCTGCTCTCCCGCCGCCGGGTGCTCCAACTCGCTGTCGGGTCGGTCACCTTGGGCACCGTCCTGCTCACCGCCGCCCCGGCCGGGGCCGCCGCCGACGCGTACGACACGCTCCGGCTGCGCTGGCGCGACCTGCTCACCGGCACCGGCTTCGACCCCGCCGCCGAGCCGTACGCGACCACCCTGCGCGGGCTCGGCGACCGGGCCAGGACGCAGTACGGCACGATGGCACCCGCCACCGGCTCGCTCTGGCCCGACCTGCCGCTCGGCACCGCCTCCGCCAACATCACCGGCAGCTACCTGCGCCTGCGCACCATGGCCCTGGCCTGGGCCCAGCCCGGCACCGGCCTGACCGGCGATCCCGCCCTGGCCACCGCCGTCGTGACCGGCCTGGACCACCTGTACGCCAACGCCTACACCCCGACCGCCACCGCCTACGGCAACTGGTGGGACTGGCAGATCGGTTCGCCGCAGGCCCTGCTGGACACCTGCGTCCTGGTGTACGGCCGCCTGACGGCCACTCAGCTCACCGGCTACCTCGCCGCCGTCGACCACGCCGTCCCCGGCTCCCGGCTGACCTCCTACAGCGGCACCAGCACCGGCGCCAACCGGGTCGACCTGTGCCGGGTGATCGCCCTGTGCGGCGTGCTCGGCCGCAGCTCGGCCCAGCTCGCCGCCGCCTCCACCGCGCTCTCCCCGGTCTTCCCGTACGTGCTCAGCGGTGACGGCCTGTACACCGACGGCTCGTTCATCCAGCACACCTGGGTGCCGTACACCGGCTCGTACGGTGAGGTGTTGCTCGGCGGCCTGAGCAAGCTGTTCGCGCTGCTCGCGGGCTCCGCCTGGCAGGTCTCCGACCCGCAGCGGCAGAACGTCTTCGACGCCGTCGCCAACGCCTGGGCGCCGTTCCTCTACAACGGCCTGGTGATGGACTCGGTCGGCGGACGCTCCGTCAGCCGGGGCCGCCAGTCCACCGACCTGCTCCAGCTCCAGCAGGACGACCACACCCGGGGTCACACCATCCTCGGCCACATCCTCCGGCTGGCCGACTCGGGTGCCGCCCCCGCCGCCCAGTCCGCCGGGTGGCGGACCGCCGTGAAGGGCTGGATCTCCCGGGACCACTACCGCCCCTACCTCTCCAACGCCTACCTGGACGTCCCCGAACTCGCTCGCGCACAGGCCCTGTTGTCCGACTCCTCGGTGACCGCCACGCCTGAACCGGCCGGTGCCCAGGTTTTCGCGATGGACCGCGCGGTGGTCCGCCGGACCGGCTGGGCCGCCTCGCTGAGCCTCTGTTCGGCGCGCACCACCTTCTACGAGACCGGCAACGGCGAACACCTGCGGGGCTGGCACACCAACAGTGGCCTGCTCGCCTGGTGGGGCGCCGACTACGGCAACGGCCAGTACTCCGACGCCTTCTGGCCCACCGTGGACCCGTACCGACTGCCGGGCACCACCGTCTCCACCAAGCCGCTGGCGGACGCGGCGGGCGGCGCCTGGGGTGCGACGCGGCCGGACAACGTCTGGGCGGGCGGCGCCACCGACGGCACCTACGCTGCGGTCGGGCAGGACCTGCGCGGTCTCTCCTCCACCCTCGCCGGCCGCAAGTCCTGGTTCCTGCTGGACGATTCGGTGCTCTGCCTGGGTGCGGGCATCAGCTGCGGCGACGGTGTCCCGGTGGAGACCACGGTCGAGAACCGCAACCTCGGCCCCACCGGAACCCACGGCCTGACCGTGGACGGCACCCTCCAGCCCGCCACCCTCGGCTGGTCGCAGCAGTTCACCAGCGCCCGGTCGGTCGCGATCTCCGGCTTCGGCGGCTACGTCCTCCCGGCCGGCACCACGCTGCACGCCAAGCGGGACGCCCGCACCGGCAGTTGGCACGACATCAACACCAACGGGACCACCGAGCAGCTGACCCGCCGCTATCTGACGCTCTGGTTCGACCACGGCACCGACCCGGCCGGCGCGGCGTACGAGTACCTGCTGATGCCGGGCGCGACGGCCGCCACGGCCGCCGCCCGGGCCGCCGCTCCCACGGCCACCGTGCTGGCCAACTCGCCCTCCGTCCAAGCCGTTTCGGATGCCGCCTCCGGCGTCACGGCGGCCAACTTCTTCGCCGCCGGAACAGCGGGGCCGATCACAGCCTCCGCGCCCTGCTCGGTCCTGCTCCGGGAGTCCGGCGGGGTGCTGACGGTCACCGTCGCCGACCCGTCCCGGCTCGCGGCCACCGTGACCGTCACCCTCGCCAGCCCCGGCTGGACCTCGGCCGATCCCTCCCCCGGCGTCAACGTCCTCTCCCTCTCCGGCACCGTCACCCTCCTGGTGGAGACCGGCGGCACCCAGGGCGCCGGCCGCACCGTCACGCTGCGGAAGACCGGTACCACTCCGTCCGCCACCGCAACCGTCCTCGCACCGCTGCGGGACGCCTACGTCCGCGACGGCTCGTACGCCGACACCGCGTACGGCACCGCCACCACGCTGACCGTCAAGAACACCAACTCCTCGGCCAGCGGCTTCAGTCGACGCGCCCTGCTCGCCTTCGACACCTCCGCCGTCCCGGGCACCGTCCGCCGCGCCGTCCTCTGGGTGCACGGCGCCGTCGCCGACTCCGGCGGCACCCAGACCACCGTCCAGGCCTTCACCACCGCCGCCACCCCCTGGACCGAACCCACCCTCACGTGGAACAGCGCCCCGGCCCCTGGCACCCCCCTCGGCACCGGCCGCCTCTCCACCACCCCCGACTGGACCGCCCTCGACGTCACCGCCGCCCTCACCGGCCCCGCCACCACCCTCACCGTGTGGCAGCCGCTCGGCACGGTCGGTCTCGCCGTCAACCTCACCAGCCGCGAGAACCCGACGCACCAGCCGTTCCTGGAGGTCATCAGCTCCTGACACCACCCGCTCCACGGACGGCCCCGGCCCGGACCGGGGCCGCCCGCGGAGCGGGGCGCCACCGTCACGGCAGCAGCAGGTTGACGTCCCCGAACTCGTGCCACAGGTACCGCCCCCGAACCGCCTCGGCGTAGCACCGCTCCAGCAGCGGCCGCCCCGCCACCGCCTCCAGCAGGTGCAGGTGGGAGGCCCGGGGTTCGTGCCAGCCGGTGAGGAGGCCGTCGATGGTGCGAACGCCGCGGGACGGGGTGACGACCAGGTCGGTCCAGCCCTCGGCCGGGCTCGGCCGACCGTCGGAACGGGCCGCCGACTCCAGGGCGCGGACCACAGTCGTACCGACCGCGACCACCCGGCCGCCGCTGTCGCGGACGTGGTTGACCAGGTCGGCGGTGTGGGCGGGGACCCGGAACCACTCCGGGTACGGTGCCTCGTGCGCCTCGGGCGAGGCGACCCCGGTGTGCAGGGTCACCGGGGCGAGCAGGACTCCCCTCGCTGCCAGCCGGGCCACCACCTCGGGCGTGAACGGCCGCGCGGCACTGGGCATTTCGCTGCTGCCCGGCTGGTCGGCGAAGACCGTCTGGTAGGCGGCGAGCGGCCACTCGCGGTCCACGTAGCCGTACCGGATCGGCTTGCCGTACGAGGCCAGGTACTCCCCGGTCGGAGCGGGCAGCGCCAACCGCGCGTACCAGAGGCGCGGCGTGTGCGGGGCGGTCAACTCGGCCTTGCCGCCTGCCGGGAGAGCGATCGGCAGGCCGGCCCGGGCGGGTGAGAGCTCGGGCGGGAAGTACTCTGCCGCGCCGGTCGTGGGGCGGCGCAGCTCGACCAGGTGGTGGCCGCGCCGGTCGGGCCGGGCGGAGGAGAGGTGGAGGGTGACCGGCGTTCCGTCGGGGAGGCGGCCCGGCAGGGCGGCGGGCAGGGTGGCCGAGTTGTTGACCACCAGGAGGTCGCCCGGTTCGAGCACGGTCGGCAGGTCGGCGAAGAGCCGGTGCTCCGTGGCGAGCGGACGGCTACGGCCGACCAGCATCCGGACGCCGTCCCTGGCCAGTCCGCGGGCCTCCGCCGGTGCGCGGGCGGAGAGTTCGGCCGGGACGGTGAAGTCGAGCGGGTTCTCCAGTGCGGTGGTCATCTCAGCGCCCCCCGGTCAGATCCGAGACCAGGTAGCGCCCCGAGGCGGGCTGCCGGGTGAGCAGCGCGAGGATGCCGGGGACGGCAACGTCGCCGGGCAGCGGACGGTCGGAGATGTCCTCGCCCGGGAAGGCGTCCTGGTGCATCTCGGTCCGCATGTCGCCGGGATCGACCGCCCAGACCCGCAGCTCCGGTTCCTCCAGGGCCAGGACGGCGGAGGCGTGGTCGAGTGCGGCCTTGCTCGCGCCGTAGCCGCCCCAGCCGGCGTACGCCTCGCGAGCCGCGTCCGAGCTGAGGTTGACGACCGAGCCGCCGTGGCGCCGCAGTTGGGGCAGCAGCAGCCGGGTGAGCGCGATCGGCGCCAGCACGTTCACCTCGAAGGTCTCCAGCAGGCCGGGCAGCGGGAAGTCCGCCAGTGCGGGCATCGGCGCACCGGCGAGGTCGTACCCGGCCAGCGTGCTCGCGTTGTTGACCAGCAGACCGGCGCCGCCGAACCGCTCGGCGGCCTTGGCGAGCCGCTCCCGGTGGTCGTCGTCGACCACGGAACCCGTGAGCGCGACGACCTCGGTCACGGCCGCCAATTCGGCCTGCACGGCGGCCAGGGATGCGCTGCGGGCGGTGAGGACCAGCCGCCAGCCGTGCCGGGCCAGTGCCCTGGCGAGCTGGAGTCCGAGGCCCCGGGAGGCGCCCGTGATCACAGCGACGGGTCGGGAAGCAGTTCCTGCGGTGGTGGTGTTCATGCCTCCACTCTCCGCCGCCCGGTCCCCCGGTCGGATCGGCCGCCCGCCGGTCCTACGCCCGGCCGTTCGACCTAGGGCCTGCGCGGGCCATCCCCAGAAGAATCTGCCCTCCGCCCGCGACCGGTAGCGCTGTACGCCCGCGACCACGTACCGCTCGAATAATGGTCGGACCATCCGAACGTTTGCTGATAGCTTCCGTGGCGTGCCGAAGCTGAATCAGATCATCGCCGTCGAAAAGGGCGTCAAGTCCAAGTCCTTCCAGGAGCTGACCCAGGCTCACCACGACCTCCAGAAGCCTGCCCTGCTGGCCGGCATCGCCCGGACCTACCAGCCGAAGGACGAGGAGGGCGAGCAGCTGCCGCCCGAGTCAACCCGGGTGCAGGTGAAGGCCGAGGACATCCTGCGCAGCACCGCCGCGACCCTGACCCGGCTGTTCGACGTGACCGCCACCAAGGACCGGGCGAACCGGACGGCCGCCGCCGATGTCGTGGTGGACGGCACGGTCCTGCTGGCCGACGTCCCGGTGCCGTACCTGCTCTTCCTGGAGAAGCAGCTCACCGACCTGTACACCTTCGTCCGCAAGCTCCCGGTGCTGGACGCCGCCGAGTCGTGGAACCTGGACCCGTCGACGGACTCCTGGAAGACCGACCCGGTGCGCACCATCCGCACCAAGAAGGTGCCGCGCAACCACGTGAAGGCCGAGGCCACCGAGAAGCACCCGGCGCAGGTCGAGGTGTACTACGAGGACATTCCGGTCGGCTACTGGACGACCGTGAAGTTCTCCGGTGCACTGCCCGCCCGCCGGGTCAACGAGCTGACGGAGCGTCTGGAGAAGCTCCAGCAGGCCGTCAAGTTCGCCCGCGAGGAGGCCAACAACACCGAGGTCACCGACGAGCGGGTCGGCGACGCGGTGTTCGGCTACCTGTTCAGGTAGCCCCATGATCACCCCCCGTTCGAGCGGGGGGTGCGCTGAAGAGCGCAAGCTGAAACTGATGTTGAAGCTGACCACGGGACGACAGTGGGGGTTCGAATCCCTCCCTCGGCACCACAACGCGCCGAGGTGGCCCAAGCGGTAGAGGCACGTCCCATGAATCTCAGATTCTCGCTCCAGTCTCAGTATTCGCCGCCGATCACCGGATCGACCGGGCGTGGACGATCATCGACGGATGCGGGTTCAAGTCCCGCCTGTGCCTCTGACCGTGGCACGGTAGTTCAACGGGAGAACACGTCGATCTCAGAATGATCCGCACCCTTCAACGTGCCGGTGTGTGCAAGTGGGTGGCATCTCAGGGGCCCGGGGGCTGGATACGCTCCCGGGTCCCGTCACGTTTCGGCCTCCAACTCCCCGGCGTGATAAGTATGTTAACGCTCACAATCGTACGTGAGGAAACCATCAACAGACGGTCACGGAATCGTGAAGGCTCCATGGAAACCGCTGCATCTTGACCTGTACAAGGCGGAGCCTGGCCTTGCTCGCCGCCGTTGCGTCCCCCGTCGCAGCGGTCCCCTCTCCCCCATGGAGCCCCTCGATGTCCTTAATCCCCACCAGCACCGTGGATTCCGCCCGGCCCTACCTGGTCGGCCTGTCCCGGATAGCGATAGGCCTGCTGTTCTCCTGCCACGGCGCAGCCGCACTGTTCGGCGTCCTGGGCGGGATGAAGGGCGGCACGGTGGAGGCACTGACCTGGCCCGGCTGGTACGCGGCCGTGATCCAACTGGTCGGCGGCGTACTGGTGTTGCTCGGCCTGGGCACCCGGACGGCTGCGGTGATCTGCTCCGGCTCGATGGCGTACGCGTACTTCAGCGTGCACCAGAAGGTCGCCCTCTGGCCGATCCAGAACGGCGGCGTCGCCTCGGCGACGTACTGCTGGGCCTTCCTGCTGATCGCCGCCACCGGCCCGGGCGCGCTCGCCCTCGACGGACTCCTGGCCCGCCGGCCGGCCCGCGTCGCCGCCGAACCGGTCACCGGCTGACCTCCCCGCCTCGCCGTTCCGCCCCTCCGGAACGGCGGTGCGCTGCGAGTCGGCGGCCATGCCCCGGCTCGCGCCGCAGCACCCGGCCACGGTGCCACTCCCGGCCGAAGCACCCGAACACCGGGCGACCCCCAGTCGACACGCCCGCGTACCGCGCTACTCCCACTCCCACCGGATGCCGACCTGGCCGGGCTGCTGGTCGGGCGAGAGCACGTGGGCGCTGGCCGAGGCGCCGATCCAGAGCTGTTCCCGCCGCCGGTCCACGTCCTCTCCGGGCGCGCGGTCGTACCGTTCGCAGTGTGCGGGCACCGCCGCCGGGTCGAAGTGCACCTGGAGCACGTACTCGCGCACCGGTACCGCGAAGCGCCGCCCGTAGACGGTGGTCGGGCCGCCCGGCGGGATGTCCACCTCGTACTCGAACACCGTGCTGTCGCCGAGCCCCAGCGGGCGGTCGAGCATCAACTCGGCCACGATCAGGCCGATCTCGGGGCGACGGCGGACCCGGCCGAGCCGGGCGTGCCGGACGGAGGTGATCTCCGGGCAGCCCGTCGCCTCGTCGTCCGCCTTGTGCACCACCAGGCAGCGGCCGACGCCGCTCACGGTGGCCCGGACCACCTGGCGCATCCTCAGCAGGTTGCCGCGCCGCTCGGCGTCCACGTAGTACGCGTCATGGATGCTGAGCCGCTCCAGCTCGCCGATCGGCGGCGCGTCCAGCTCGCTGAAGACGTCCGATATCTGCTGCTCACCGGGCCAGACGTCCTCCAGTTGCAGGCTGCCGACGGCCGGGGCGGCGGCCCAGCGGCCGCGTGGGCGCGGCGGGGCGAGCAGCGCCGAGAGGCCGGTGTGCGGCAGGCCGAGCAGTTCCTCCAGCAGGTGGACGGCATGCAGTGAGGTGGCCCGTTCGGGCTGGCTGCGGCCGCGCCGCCAGTAGCTGAGGGTGGTCACGCTGACCCGGACGCCACCGACGGCGAGGGCGGCCCTGATCCGGTCGAGACTGAGGCCGCTCGCCTCGACGGCCGCGTTCAGGGCCTCGGCGAAGCTGCCGGCCGAACCGGTCCTGGCCATCGGCACGGCACCGGGTTGGGTCGTCCGCTGCTCGACCAGACGAAGCCTGCCGGCCTTCTGGGAGTGTTCTGAGCCCATCCGGATACCTTCCCCACCAAGCGAGTTCGGCGGGACCGGCCCGCCGCCGGTATGCGCTGGGAGTTGCGTGACCGAGCCGGGGGAACCCCACGCACGACGTGAGGGTACGTCATCGGTCGCAGGTATGACAGTGACCACGACAACAGTGGGAGAAGCTTGTAGATCTTGAAACACGGCGGAAACACCGCCGCCGGAGCGGGCCCGAAGGCCGGCCCCGGCGGCGGTGCCGCGTCAGGGGTACTCACGAGTACGGGATCGGGCAGGTCAGGAGGTGGCGACCGAGGCGTCGTCGATCACGAAGCTGGTCTTGAGCGAGGAGTCCTCCACGCCGGTGAACTTCAGGGTCACCGTCTGTCCGGCGAAGGACGAGAGGTCGAAGGACTTCTGCACGTAGCCGGCCGCCGCGTTGGCGTTGGAGTAGGTGGCCAGCGTGGTGGAGCCCGCCTGGACGGTCAGCTTGTCGTAGGCGGTGGTGCCGGTCTCGGCGGTGTCGATGTGCACCCAGAAGGAGAAGGTCGCCTTGCAGCCGGCCGGGATGGTGACGGTCTGCGAGAGGGTGTCGGTGTGGGCGGAACCGTAGCCGTCCATCCAGGCCTTCCAGGAGCCGGAGTGGGCGGCCTCCCCGGTGCCGTTGTCGACGACGCCGCTGCTCGCGGTCCACGGCGCGGCGGTGCCGGTCTCGAAGCCGCCGTTGCCGAGCAGCTGGGCCGGGGTGCAGGTGCTGCCGGTGCCGACCGTCCAGGTGAAGGAGGCGGAGCCGGTGGCGTTGGTGGTGTCCTTCGCCGTCACGGTGACGTTGAAGCTGCCGGCCGTAGTCGCGGTGCCGGTGATCAGGCCGGTCGAGCTGATCGACAGGCCGGTGGGCAGGCCGGTGGCGCTGAAGGTGAGGGTCTGGCCGCCGGCGCTGTCCGAGGCGCTGACCTGGAGGCTGACGGCGGTACCGGTGGCGGTGCTCTGGTCACCCGGGTTGGTGACCGTCACGGTGTTGCCGGTCGAGGTGCCGCCGAGCAGCGCGGTGCTCAGCGTGTCGGCTATCGGGCTGCCCCAGCCGGTGACCTGGTCGTAGCCGGTCTTGGTGGAGAAGTCCTGGTTCTTGCCGGTGACGGTGTCGTGGAAGGTGGTGCCGTAGCTCGCGCTGTTGGCCACCGTGTACAGCTTGGGGCTGGCCTCGCCGAGCACCGGCTTGCCCGCCGCCTTGGCCTTCTGGTTGAACAGTGCGGCGTAGCCGGACCACAGCGGCGCGGCGGCGCTGGTGCCGCCGTAGACCTGCCAGCCGCCGGCGGTGTAGATCGCGAATCCGCTGGCCGGGTCGGCGTTGGACGCCACGTCGGGGACGGTGCGCATGGTGCCGGTGACACCGGTGCCGGTCTGCCAGGACGGCTTGGCGAAGACCGTGGAGACGCCGCCGCCGGCGGTGCTCCAGGCGCTCTCGGAGGTGTAAGTGGTGCCGGAGACCTTGAGGTTGGTACCGCCGACGCCGGTCTGGTGCGGGCTGGAGGCCGGGAAGTCGACGGCCTTCACGGTGGAGCCGCTGGTGGAGCGGGTGCAGTCGCGCGAGCCGTCGTCACCGGAGGCCGAGAAGATCGAGATGCCCTGCGCGGCCGCCTGCTTGAAGGAGTTGTCGACCGCCGTCATGGAGGAGGCGGTGGTGTCGGGCTCGCAGGAGCCCCAGGAGATCGAGATGACCGAGACCCGGTTGTCCGCGACGATCTTGGCGGCCATGTCGATCTCGCCCTGGTCGCTGTTCGGGGCCTCGTAGACCAGCTGGGTCGCCTTGGGGGCGACACCGCGGACGATCTCGCTGTCCAGCTCGACCTCGCCCTGGCCGCCACCGGGCGCCGAGTCGTAGTTCGCCCCGTCCACGGAGACGGTGGAGACCGCGGGACCGGACAGGCCGTACTGGGTGTCGTACGTGCTGAGGTTGGCCGACTTGTAGCCGTCGAACTCCCAGAGGGCGACGGTCGTGCCGGTGCCGTCCGCACCCATGCCGTTGAGCTTGTAGGCCCCGTCGTACTGGCTCGGGCCGAAGCCGCTGGGCGTGGCGTTCGGGGTGGCGTTCGGCGCCGTCTGCGACTGGGGCCGCGCCAGGCGGGTGGTGCGCACCGTGTGGTTGTTCAGGCCGGAGACGCCCTGGACGACCTCGGCGAGGTCGGCCGGCACCGAGGCGGCCGCGTCGTTCGCGAAGAACGTCCGCTGCTGCTGCGGGTCGAGGTAGGCGCTCTCGTGGGTGCCGAAGGCCTTGGCGATCTGCTCGGCGGTGCCCTGGGCGTTCACCACCTGGCGGTTGTCGCTGACGCTCGCGACGGTCAGGCCCTGGCTCTTGAGGAAGCTCTTCACCTGCTCCACCGCGGCCTGGGTCGGGCCGTACAGCGCGGTGAACTGAGCGGGCGTCAGGTACTTGCCGTACTCGGCGGCGCCGGGCGTGGTCACCGCGGTGAGGAAGCGGTCCAGCTCGGCGGTGTTGCGCAGCTTGAGGCTGACAGCCACCGAGAGCTGCTGGGCGGCCGGTACGTCGCCCTTCTTCTCGGAGCGGGCGACCGCCGGGGTGACGGTGTTCGGCAGCGCGACGCGGGGGGAGGCGGCGTTCGGGGTGGGAGCGGCCTGGGCGGCGGTGACTCCGAGGGAGATCGCGGTCAGCGGCAGGACGGCAAAGGCTGCCGCCAGGGCGAGCGGGCGGGGGCGCACGGGATCCTCCTCTGGCCGGCATGTGGGGGCCGGCCGGGACTACGCGTTCCGGGATCGAAAACGCTTGCTAGAACATCCCAGAGCCCGCGCGCATATTGGCCAATGGCCAAGCAATTCATTACTAAAGAACAGTCAACTGTGGACGGGGAATTCAGAAACAGAATGGACACCGATCCATACAGTGAATGGATTTTCTGCCCGCCAGGGAAATCCCGCCCGCGCCACCCGGAGAGCCCGGCCACGCGCCCGCCCGGTTGCCGCGCGCCCCCTCGGCAGGGCCGCCGCCCAGGGCTACCATCGGATGATCCGACCGGCTCGCCGCGAGAGGCTGAACCCGCCATGACGATCAGTGAGATCCCGACGGTCGATCAGGTCATCGAGCGGATGAGGCAGGTGCAGGCCACCCTGCCGCCAGGTGACGGCGTCGGGGTCTTCAACGGGATGTACCTCACCGTCACCGAACTGGTCCAACAGCGCCTGACCGCAGGCTACTTCGACGATCCGGCGGCGATGGCCCGGCTGGACGCGATCTTTGCCGGGCGCTGGCTGGCGGCGGTCGACGCGGACGCCCGGGGCGCCCGCCCGACGACCTGCTGGCGCCCGCTGTTCGAGCTGCGCGGACACCGGGGCATCCACCTGCTGCAGTTCGCGTTGGCCGGGATGAACGCGCACATCGAGCACGACCTGCCGCTGTCCGTCGTGGACCTGTGCCGGGAGCTCGGCCGCGAGCCGGCCGCGTTCGAGGCGGACTACCTGCGGATCAACGCGCTGCTGGCCCAGGTCGAGGACCAGGTGCGGGACGAACTCCTTCCCGGCCCCGAAGTACTCGACCTGGCCGACCCGCTGCTGCACGTGATCGGTGTCTGGAGCATCGACCGCGCCCGCGAGGCCGCCTGGAGCACCACTGCCACGCTCTGGGAACTGCGCGAGATCCCGTTCGTCCGGGACGCCATGGCCGCGACGCTGTCCAGCTCGGTCGGCATGGTCAGCCGAGCACTCCTGACCCCGCTCAACGGCACCGGCGGGCGCGGCGAACCTCGGGCAACCACCGCCGGGTGAACGCGTCGGGGCGTGAGGCACCCGCGACGGGAGGTACGCACCAGGTGCGTCCGCCGCGCGCGGAGCCTCACGCCCCCGTCGGGGCTTCGCCGACTACCCCTCGATGCGGTGCGTGGTCCAGAAGGACGTCAGGTCGGTGGCGGTGGCAGCCTGGGCGGCGGCCTTGAACTCGGCGGTGGTGCTGACGCCGTACCAGTGCGCCTGGGCGTAGTCGTGCAGCAGCTTGGTCATCGCGGTGTCACCGATCAGCCTGCGCAGGTCGTGCAGGGCGCACTTGCCGTAGCCGTAGACGACGGTGGAGTAGCGCGAGGAGTGGGCGTCCCAGTACGCCATCGAGTTGGTGATCTTCTCGGCCGAGGAGGCCCAGGAGACGCTGTTCCAGCAGCTGGTGCCGGTCTTGCCCAGGGCGAGGTCGGTGGCGTAGTCGGTGAACGCCTCGTCCAACCAGGGGCTGGTGTACTCGTCGTCGCCGACGATGCCGTAGAACCACTGGTGGCCGAGTTCGTGCGTGAGCGCGGTGGTGCTGACCAGGTCGAGCACGAAGCCGGGGTACTCCATGCCACCGAACCAGAAGTTGTTGTCGAGCACGGTGTCCACCTCGCCGTACGGGAACGCGCCGAAGCGGCTCGCGTGGGCGTCGATGGCGGACTTGGCGGTGGAGAGCATCGACTGGGCGTCGGTGGAGCTGATGCCGCTCACCGAGTAGACGTTCAGCTTGACGCCGGCGGTGGAGGTGCCGGAGACCTTGCTGAACGGGCCGGCCGCCCAGGCGAAGTCGCGGACCTTGGTCGCGGTGGCGGTGCTGACGGTCCGTCCGCTGCTGCCGGGGATGTCCACGGAGGTCCCGGTGGCGGGGACGAGGACGCCGCTCGGGTGGTCCAGGGTGACGTTGAAGTCGGCGGCGAGCGAGTAGAAGGACTCACCGTTGTTGGTGTAGGGGTCGAGGTGCCAGCCGGCGCCGTCACGGACGGCGAGGACCGGCAGCGCGTTGCCGATGAAGTTGAACGCACCCTCGCGGCCGAACCGGTCCGCACCGCTCGGCACACTGATCGCGAGGTCGAAGCCGACCGTGCCGCCCTGGCCCTGGGCCAGCGGCGCGGGCAGGGTGATCTTGAGTGCGGTGCAGTTCACCGAGAGCGCGGCCGGGGTGCCGCCGGTGACGTTGGAGACGGTGATCGGGGTGGTCGGGCAGGACCCGTGCCAGTTGTCCCACAGCCGCAGGTAGACCTCGCTCAGAGCGACGGGCGAGGCGTTGGTGAAGTTGACGCTCTGGTGGCCCGTCCAGTTCGCGCCGGTGCTGTCACTGGTGAGGTTCACCGTGTACGCGGGCGCGGCGGGCGTGCGGGTCGAGTCGGTCGGGGGCGGGGTGCTGCCGCCCGAGACGTCCAGCGCGAAGTCGTCCAGGACGAAGCTGGTCTGCAGGCTGGAGTCCTCGGTGCCGGTGAAGGAGAGGGTGACGGCCTGTCCGGCGTACGCGGAGACGTCGATGGTCTTCTGGACGTACCCGGTCCTCGCGTCCAGGTTGGAGTAGGTCGCGAGGGTGGTGGAGCCGATCTTCGCGGTCAGCTTGTCGTACGCGACGGAGGTGGTGGTCTCGGCCGTGTCGATGTGCAGCCAGAAGGTGAGGCTCGCCGCGGAGCAGCCGGCCGGCAGGGTGACGCTCTGCGAGAGGCTCTCGGTGTGGGTGGAGCCGTAGCCGTTCAGCAACGCCTTCCACGAACCGGAGTGCGGCGCCTCGGCGGCGCTGTTGTCGACCACGCCACTGGAGGACGTCCAGGGAGCGGTGCCGGACTCGAAGCCCGGGTTGGCTATGACCTGCGTGGGGGTGCAGTCGGCGGCCTGGGCGGGAGCGCTGCCGGCTCCTGCCAGGGCGGAGGCGGCCAGCAGTAGCGGCGTCAGGGCTGCCGTGACGCTGAATCGGCTTCTCATCATGTCCTCTCGGCGCAAGTGGGGGTCGCGTCGGACATCGGGAGCGCATCGCCTGGGGCCCGATTGCCCGACGGGTGACGGAGGTTCACCTGGCGGAGCGTGACAGGAATGCCGAGATTTTGAAAGGGCCATGCCACTGGAAATTTGGCCCGACCGGCGGGCCACGGGCCGGCTGATCACTGCGTGAACTGCCCCATGCCGCAGCGGCGTTCAGAGCGGCACGCTGGACGGCGCGGTCGGCCGGGCGCTGCCCGGACCTGCGGAACGGCCGTGGCCGGCCCCCGCTCAGGCGGGGAACCGGCCACGGCCGTGACGGGCGATCAGGCCCGGCTGAGGGGCGATCAGGCCCAGCTGGCGTGCAGCGGCTTGCCCTCGGCGTACCCGGCGGCGCTCTGCACGCCGACGATCGCCTTCTCGTGGAACTCCTCCAGGCTGCGCGCACCCGCGTAGGTGCAGGAGCTGCGGACGCCCGCGATGATCGAGTCGATCAGGTCCTCGACGCCCGGGCGGGCCGGGTCGATGAACATCCGCGAGGTGGAGATGCCCTCCTCGAACAGCGCCTTGCGGGCGCGGTCGTAGGCCGACTCCTCGGAGGTCCGGTTGCGCACGGCGCGGGCCGAGGCCATCCCGAAGCTCTCCTTGTACTGGCGGCCGTTCGCGTCGGTGTGCAGGTCACCGGGCGACTCGTAGGTACCGGCGAACCAGGAGCCGATCATCACGTTGGAGGCACCGGCGGCCAGGGCCATCGCGACATCGCGCGGGTGCCGGACGCCACCGTCCGCCCAGACGTGCTTGCCGAGCCGGCGCGCCTCGGCGGCGCACTCCAGCACGGCGGAGAACTGCGGGCGGCCGACGCCGGTCATCATCCGGGTGGTGCACATCGCGCCGGGGCCGACGCCGACCTTGAGGATGTCCGCACCGGCCTCGACCAGGTCGCGGACGCCGACGGCGGAGACCACGTTGCCCGCCACGATCGGGATCTGGGGGTCGAGACCGCGGACCGCGCGCAGCGCGCTGATCATCGACTCCTGGTGGCCGTGCGCGGTGTCCACCACGAGCACGTCGGCACCGGCCTCGACGAGCGCCTTGGCCTTGCCGGCCACATCGCCGTTGATGCCCACCGTGGCGGCGATCCGGAGCTTGCCGGCCGCGTCGGTGGCCGGGGTGTAGAGGGTGGCGCGCAGCGCGTTCTTCCTGGTCAGCAGGCCGACCAGCTGACCTGCGGCATCCACCACGGGCGCCAGCTTGCGGTGCGCCTCGTTCAGCTTCTCGAACGCCGCGTGCGGGTCGATGCCCTCCTCCAGCAGCACCAGGTCACGCGACATCACCTCGGAGAGGCTGGTGAAACGGTCCACGCCCTGGCAGTCGGACTCGGTGACCACACCGACCGGCCTGCCGCCCTCGACCACCACGACCGCGTTGTGCGAGCGCTTGGGGAGCAGCGATAGGGCGTCCGCGACGGTGTCGCCGGGGGCGAGCGTGACGGCGGTGTCGTGCACCAGGTGGCGCTGCTTGACCCAGCCGATGACGTCGGAGATGACCTCGGTGGGGATGTCCTGCGGGATGGCCACCAGGCCACCGCGCCGGGCCACCGTCTCGGCCATCCGCCGGCCGGCGATGGCGGTCATGTTCGCCACCACGAGCGGGATGGTGGTCCCGCTGCCGTCGTTGGAGGAGAGGTCGACGCCCTGCCGGGAGCCCACGGCGGAGCGGCTGGGGACCATGAAGACGTCGTCGTACGTCAAGTCGTAAGCGGGCGACATGTCGTTCAGGAAGCGCATGAAAAGGGCTCTCTGGCTGGGAGAAGGTAGACCTCGGGTGCGGTTGCGGTCTGACCGCCGGGCGCACTCGGGCGCCCCGCACCCAACCGTCAATACTCATCGATACCCCGGCCGAAAGCCAGTTCACGCGGAATCGTTGATGATCCGCACAAGCTCGCCCGCCCGGCGTAGTCGCGCTGCTGTAGGAACCTACAGGCCGACCGGGCTCAGTAGCCGTGCCAGTGGGAGCCGTAGCCACGCGCCGCGGCCATCTTGTCCATGCCGCCGTAGACCGCGTCGCAGTAGCGCGAGCTGGCGATCAGGTTGTCCACGGGGTTGCGGATGTCGGTGTGCCCGGACAGCGCGTAGGTCTTGAAGGTCGGCTGGATCATCTGGGTCAGCCCGATCGAGGGCGTACCGGACTTCGCGTTGGAGTCCCAGCCGTTCACGGCCTTCGGGTTGCCGGTGGACTCGGACATCGCGGTGGCGCGCATCGCCTTGGCGGAGGGGACGGGCTTCCCGGCAGCACCGAGCAGGTCGCGGGCGTGCTGGATCCAGCCGTCCAGGTTGTCGGCGTAGACCGGCGCGGCGGGGGCGGCGGGGGCGGGCTCGGCAGCCGGAGCGGCCGGGGCCGCAGCGGGCTGCGCCACCGGCTCGACAGCCGGGGCGGCCGCCTCGGCGGGGGCGGCGGCCGCGACCGGGGCGGTGACCGGGGTGACCGGCTGGGCGGCAGCAGGCTCGGCGGCGAGGGCCTGGCTGACCGGGAGGATCGCGGTAACCGCGATCGCCCCGGCGACACCGATGCCGAGCACCTGGTTGGGCAGCCGGTCGTACCGTATTCGGACCTTCGAGATGGTGAACGCGCGCATGCCGCAGTGCCTCCGGGGGTGGGGTGAAAGTGGGCGCCACACTCGGGGCGCGCTTTCGACACTGCGGGAAGGAACGGGGCGCGGCAAACCCCCGTCCCGGCATGACGGACGCCACACTTGACACCGATTCGGCCCTCTACGAGCACAGTTGACGCCTCATCAGTACGTCCGTCGGCCCTCGGGTGAAGAACGTCACGCCCGCCGGCGCAGGCGTACCGGCCACCAGGCCCGGTCGCCGAGGTCGTACACCAGGGCCGGGACCAGCAGGGAACGGACCAGCAGGGTGTCGAGCAACACACCGAAGGCGACGATGAAGGCGATCTGCGCCAGGAAGGCCAACGGGATCACCCCGAGTGCGGCGAACGTCGCCGCCAGGACGACTCCGGCCGAGGTGATCACCCCTCCGGTGGCGGTCAGCCCGCGCAGCACGCCCTCCCGGGTGCCGTGGCGCAGCGACTCCTCCCGCACCCGGGTCATCAGGAAGATGTTGTAGTCGACCCCCAGCGCGACCAGGAAGACGTAACCGTAGAGCGGCACCGAGGGGTCGGTGGCGCTGAAGCCGAAGACGTGTGGGAACACCAGCGCGGAGACGCCGAGCGTGGCCAGGTAGGAGAGGGCGACGGTGGCGGCGAGCAGCAGCGGGGCGAGCAGCGAGCGCAGCAGCAGGACCAGCACGGCCAGGATGCAGAGCAGGACGGTCGGCACGACGACCGACCGGTCGTGCCGTGCGGTGACCCGGGTGTCGTACTGCTGCGCGGTGTAGCCGCCCACCCTGGCGTCCGCGCCCGGCACGGCGTGCACCGCCTCGCGCAGCCGCCGGACAGTGCTGACGGCCGCGTCGCTGTCGGCCGGGTCGGCGAGGGTGGCGTCCAGCCGGATCAGGCCGTCGACCTGCTTGGCCGAAGCGCCGGGTGCTCCCCCGGTGTACGGGCGGACGGCCGCCACCCCGGGTACGGCGGTGGCGGCGGCCGCCACCTGCTCGGCCCGGCCCGCCTCGGTCAGTACCACGGCGGGGTTGCCGGAGCCGCCGGGGAAGTGGGCGGAGAGCAGCCGCTGTGCCGCCACCGAGGGCTGTTCCTTCACGAACAGCTCGCTCTGCGGCACACCGCGCGAGTCGAGCAGCGGGGAGAAGGCCGCGCAGGCCACCAGTACCGCCAGTGCGGCGGCCCAGGTGGCCCGGGGGCGGCGGGCCACCAGCGCGGCGACCCGCTGCCAGACGCTGTGCGCCGGAGCGCCGACGGCGGGCGGCCGGGCCGGCCAGTACGCGGCCCGGCCCAGCAGTACCAGCGCCGCGGGCAGGAAGGTGAGCGCGGACAGTACGGCGCACCCGATACCGATCGCACCGACCGGGCCGAGGGCCTGGTTGTTCGTCAGGTCGGAGAGCAGCAGTACCAGCAGGCCGAGCGCCACGGTCGCACCGGAGGCCGCGATCGGCTCGACCGACCGGCGCCAGGCGATCCGCATCGCGGCGAATCGGTCGTCCTGGAGCCCGAGTTCCTCACGGAAGCGGGCCGAGAGCAGCAGCGCGTAGTCGGTGGCTGCACCGATCACCAGGATCGACAGCAGCCCCTGCACCTGGCCGTCGACCCGCACCACGCCGTGGTCGGCGAGGACGTACACCACCGCGCAGGCCACCCCGAGCGCGAACACCGCACCCAGGATCACCAGCAGCGGCAGCAGCAGGCTCCGGTACACCGCGAGCAGGATCAGCAGCACCACCCCGAGGGCGACTCCGAGCAGGAGGCCGTCGATACCGGCGAACGCCCCGACCAGGTCGGCCTGGACGGCCGCCGGTCCGGCGACACCCACGACGGTGCCCGGCACGGCGGCGGCCAGGTCGCGGATCGCCCGGACACTGTCGGCGGTCCCCTTCCCGAGGTCGGCGCGGAGCTGGACCACGCCCTGCACGGCCGCGCCGTCCTCGGAGGCCAGCAGCGGCGAGGACTGACCGGTCGCCCCGGGGACGGCGGCCGCGTCCCGCAGGGCCTGCCCCGCACCCTGCCGGACGGCCTCGTCGACCCGGCCGCCCTCGCCCTGCCAGACGATGACCACGGGCAGGGTCGCTCCGGCCTGGAACTCGGACGCCAGACGCGCGACTTCGGTCGATTCGGCACTGCGGGGCAGGAAGGCGGCGCCGTCGTTGGTGGCGACCTCCGAGAGCCGGCCCGCGTACGAGCCGAAGGCCCCGCCGAGGCCCAGCCAGAGGGCCAGCAGGACCAGGGGGACGAGTAGTCGTCGAGCGGGCACGGGGAGCTCCTTCGGCCGGATGGGCAGGTCGACCGGAGGATAATATCTCAACTATCAAGAGACTTGATGAATAAGAGATCACCGACCGGAGACCCGCGACCGGGCCGCTAGGCTGAAGACCCCCGCCCTTGGAAGGTCGCCTTGGCAGAGCAGCACCCGTCACCCGCCAGCCGGGACTTCGCCCTGCTGCTCCAAGGGCTGGCCTCCGAGATGAATCTGCTCGGCCACGACTTCGCGGACGCCCAGGGCCTGCACAGCACCGACGTCCAGGCCCTGCTGGCGATCCTGCGGGCGAACGGCGGCCAGGGCGTCACCCCAGGCAAGCTGCGCGAGGAACTGGCCCTCACCTCCGGTGCGGTCACCGCCGTGCTCGACCGGCTGGAGCGCGCCGGGCACGTCCGGCGGACCAGGGACGCCAACGACCGCCGGCAGGTCAGGGTGCACCACAACCCGGGCGCGACCCGGATGGCCGGCCGCTGGTTCGTACCGGTCGCCGAGCGGACGGAGCTGGTCCGGAGCGAGTTCAGCGCGTCCGAACTCGCCGTGGTGGTGCGGTTCCTGAGCCGGATGACCGAGGAGCTGGAGCAGCTGCGGGCCGACCGCAGGACGGGCGGTCGGCCCTGACCCGCCGCACCGCCCGGCCGGAGCAGGGCGGTGCGGCGGATGGACGGTGCGTCAGGAGGTCGGCATCAGCACCGTGTCGATGATGTACACGGTGGCGTTCGCCGTCTGCACGTCACCGCAGAGCACCTTGGCGTTGCCGTTGACGGTGAAGTCCTGTCCCGAACCGGTCACCTTGAGGTCGCTGCCCTCGAGGGTCTTGTGCGTGCCGGCCAGTGCGGCCGGGGTGAGCCGGTCCGGGGTCACGTGGTAGGTGAGGATCTTGGTGAGCTTCTCCTTGTCGGCGAGCACGGCGTCCAGGGTAGCCTTCGGGATCTTGGCGAAGGCGTCGTTGGTCGGGGCGAAGACGGTGATGTTGTTCGCCGAGTTGAGGGTGTCGACAAGTCCGGCCTGCTTCACGGCGGTGACCAGGGTGGAGAGCAGCGGGTTGTTGGAGGCCGCGGTGGCCACCGGGTCCTTGGCCATACCGGAGAAGCTGCCCGAGCCGTCCTTCGGCACGGCCGCACAGGCCGCGCCGAACGGCTGGTCCGCCGCCATGGCGGAGGCGCTCGTCACGGCCGCCGAGGCGGAGGCCGAGGAGGAAGCCGACGTGGAGGCCGTGTCGGAACCGCTGCTGCAGGCGCTCAGGCCGAGCACCAGGGCGCCGGCGGCGAACAGGGCGGCGAGGGACGAGCGGCGGGAGGTGTGCACGGACATGGGAACTGCTCCTTAGGAAGAGGTGGAAAACCGGTTCCGGGCAAGGCTGTGGTGCCGCCGGAACCTGAGGGAGGGTCAGCGTGGAGTGGGGAAGTGGGGGTTCAGGTGACCGTCACCACGGTGCTGTGCCAGCCCGTGGCTCCGGCCGGAAAGGGGGACGCGCGGTCCTCGGTCTGCACCGCACCGGTACCGTCGGTGGCCCGGACCTCCAGCCGGTGGGTGCCCGGCCGGGCGCCCGACCAGGTGAGGCTCCACTGCCGCCACAGGTCCGGCCCGGCGTCGGTGGCGAGGCGGGCCTGCGTCCAGGGGCCGCCGTCCACCCGTAGCTCGACCGCGGCGATGCCCCGGTGGGTGGCCCAGGCGGTCCCGGCCACCGTCACGTCACCGGCGGCCACCCGGGCGAACGGCGCCGGGACGTCGATCCGGGAGGCGGTCCGCACCGCCCCTGTCCGGTCCCAGCCACGCTTGACCCAGTAGGGGTCGTGGGCGGCGAAGGTGGTCACGTCCAGGTCGACCAGCCACTTGGTGGCCGAGGTGTAGCCGTAGAAGCCGGGGACCACGGTGCGGCAGGGGAAGCCGTGCTCGACCGGCAGCACCTCGCCGTTCATCGCCACCGCCAGCAGGGCGCGGCGGCCGTCGAGCACGGACTCCAGCGGGGTCCCGATGGTCATCCCGTCCTGCGAACGGCCGACCAACTGGTCCGCACCGGCGCGGACCCCGGCCCGGCGCAGCAGCGCGGGCAGCGCCACCCCGAGCCAGCGGGTGGTGCCGACGTAGGGGCCGCCGACCTCGTTGGAGACGCAGGAGAGTGTGTGGTCCAGCTCCTCCAGCGGGTACCGCAGCAGCTCGTCGTACGTGATCAGCAGGGGCCGGTCGACCAGGCCGTGGATCCGCAGGGTCCAGCGGCGCGGGTCGATCCGGGGGAGCGTCAGGGCGGTGTCGACCCGGTAGAAGTCCCGGTTCGGGGTGACGAAGGGGGGCAGCCCCGGCGTTCCAGGGCCGACCCCGGCCGGCAGCGGCGGGGCGGGCACGGCGGGGGCCGGCAGCCGTACGGCGTCCCGTGCGGCGGAGACGTCGTACCGGCTGTCGCTCAGCCTCCGGCCACCGGCCAGCGCCAGGCCGCCGAGCAGCACCGTGCCACCGGTGGCGGCCAGCAGCACCCGCCGGGGCGGACCGCCGCTCGGAGGCTCGGTCCGTGCGGAGACCGGACCGTCCTCCGGGACGGCCACGGCCCGCGGCGGCCCGACCAGTGCGGCCAGCAGGACCAGCGCGGCCGCTCCCACCGCGCCCGCCGCCAGCGCGGGGAGCGCGTCGGCGGGACCGGCCACCGGGCGCGACAGCGCCGCCCAGACGGCGAGGCCGCCGAACAGGACGAAGACCGCCGCCCCGAGTCCCCGCCGCCGGACAGCGAGCAGGCCCGCGAGGACGGCGAGCCCGGCCATGGTGAGCTGGATGCCGGCCAGCAGGACCGGCTTGTCGTTGGTGCCGAAGGTCCGGACGGCGTACTCCTTGAGCGGAGTCGGCGTCAGGTCGATCGCGGCCGAGCCGACCGCGATCACGGGGGCGCTGTCCGGCCCGGTGAAGGCGGCCACCAGTTCACCGGCGCCGACCGCCACCACCGCGGCGGCCAGGCCGACGGCGGCGGCCGCGGCGAGCCGGGCCAGGCGGTTTCGAAGGGGCGGTTTCTTGCTCACGCTGCCCATTCGGTACCGGTCCGTCACCGGATGGGTCGAGTTCGAGAACTTCTTTTCCGGCGCCTGACGCGGCATCAGGGACTGGACCTGTAACAAGGACGCGTACCGCTCGTTCACCCCGAGTCCGGGCCTTGCCAGCAGCCGAGGGAACCGGCCCGGCGGACCGGCCGGGAACACCTGCTCGGCAGGACCCATCCGACCGGCGCGCGGCTCCGAAAGCCAGGTGTCGAGTCCGCACCGACCGGCGGGATGACCGCCGGCAGCTCTGGAGGTAACCGTATGCCCCACATCGGCCCGTACCACGGCCGGGAGGTGGCCCGGTGAGCAGCAACGTCGTCCAGCTCTCCGGTCCGCAGTGGCGAGGCCCTGATCTCCAGGAGCTGGTGGCCAAGGCCGCCTTCGGTGACCAGGACGCCTTCGGCCGGTTGTACGACGCGGTCGCCGGACCGGTCTTCGGCCTGGTCCGCCGGGTGCTGCGGGATCCGGCGCAGTCGGAGGAGGTGACCCAGGAGGTGATGCTCGACCTCTGGCGCAACGCCTCCCGTTATCAGCCGGAGCGCGGCGAGGTGCTGCCATGGGTGCTGACGATGGCCCACCGCCGGGCGGTGGACCGGGTGCGCTCCGCACAGGCCGCCGCCGACCGGGAGCAGAAGGTGGCCGCCCGCTCGCACGCCCCGGTCTTCGACGAGGTGGCCGAGCAGGTCGAGGGACGGCTGGAGCGCGAGCAGGTCAGGCGCTGCCTCAAGTCCCTGACCGAGCTGCAACGGGAGTCGGTGACCCTCGCGTACTACCGGGGTTACAGCTACCCGCAGGTGGCGGAGCTGCTCGCACTGCCGCTCGGTACCGTGAAGACGAGGATGCGGGACGGCCTCATCCGTCTGCGTGACTGCCTGGGGGTGGGGACATGAACAGCGCGCCCGATCTGCACACGTCCACCGGCGCGTACGCCGCGCACGCGCTGGACGAGCCCGAACGCGCGGAGTTCGAACGGCATCTGGCGATCTGCCCGTCCTGCGCACAGGAGGTGGCCGAGTTCGCCGCCACGCTGGCCAGGCTGGGCGCGGCCGAGGCGGCCACCCCGCCGCCCGAGTTGAAGCAGCAGGTGCTGGCCCGGTTGCCGTCGGTCCGTCAGCACCCGCCGCGCACACCGGAACCGGAGGGCACCGGCCGCCGTCCTGGCCGGGTCGGCCGGGCACTGCCGAGGATGGCCCTGGCCGCCTCCTTGGCGTCCGCCGTACTGCTCGGCGGCGTCGCCGTGCACCAGCACGACGAGGCTGGCCGGGCCAGGGCGGAGGCGCTCCGGCTGCAGGAACGGCAGGCCGGTTTCGAGTCACTGCTCACCGCCCCGGACGCCCGGACCAGGTCCGGCCCTGCCGGGAGCGGCGTCGGCACCGTGGTCTGGTCGCAGAGCCGGGGACAGGCCGCCTTCCTGGCCGCCGGGATGCCGGCACTGCCGGCCGGGCGGACGTACGAGCTCTGGTTCAACGACGCGGGCACCATGCGCCCGGCCGGTCTGATGCCGGCCACCGACGGAGCACTGCTGCTGGACGGCGCGATCCGTGGGGCGGCCGGGATCGGCGTCACGGTCGAGCCCAGCGGCGGGTCGAGCCACCCGAGCGGTGCGCCGGTGCTGCTGCTGCCGTTCGCCTGACGGCGGCCCGGCGCCTCCCCGATCGGAGCAATCCGCGCCACCTCCGGCTCCGAAGTACCGGTGCAGACCAGTACTTCGGAGCCTCGGAGGGCCCCCGTGACCTACACCGGAACCACCCCCACCACCGCCCGGCACCGTGTCAGTCCCGGCGGCCGCCGGGTGGCGGTGATCGGGGCCGGGGTGTCCGGGCTGACCGCCGCCTACGAGCTGCGCAGGGCCGGGGCCGAGGTGGAGCTGTTCGAAGCCGACTCCCGGCTCGGCGGCCATGCCCACACCCAGGCCGCCACTTCGGCCGACGGGCGCGAACTCGCCCTGGACACCGGCTTCCTGGTCCACAACGATCGCACCTACCCCGAGCTGACCCGGCTGTTCCGCGAGCTCGGCGTGCAGACCAGGGTCAGCGAGATGAGCATGTCGGTACGGTGCGAGGGCTGTGGCCTGGAGTACGCCGGGGCCCGTGGACCGGCCGGTCTGCTGGCCCGGCCGAGCAGCGTCCTGCACGGCCGGTACCTGCGGATGCTGGCCGAGGTCCCGCGCTTCCACCGCCGGGCCCGGCGGCTGCTGGCGGACCCCGGCGCGGGTGACCCCTCGCTGCGCCGGTTCCTGGTCGACGGCGGCTTCTCTCAGTACTTCGTCAGCCACTTCGTGACCCCCGTGGTCGCCGCCGTCTGGTCCTGCGCCCCCGACCTCGCGGGCGACTACCCGGCGCGCTACCTGTTCGCCTTCCTCGAGAACCACGGCATGCTCGGCGTCACCGGCTCGCCCACCTGGCGCACGGTGGTCGGCGGCTCGCAGACCTACGTCCGGCGGATCGCCGAGCGCCTGCCCACCGTGCACCGCTCGGCCCCGGTCCGCTCGGTGCACCGACACCCGGACGGCGTCACCGTGACCACCGAGGACGGGCGGCGGTACCGGGCCGACGGGGTGGTGGTGGCCACCCACGCCGACCAGGCACTGCGCCTGCTGGCCGACTCGACGCCCGCGGAGACCGAGGTGCTCGGGGCCTTCCGCTACTCCCGCAACCCCACCGTGCTGCACCGGGACGCCTCCCGGCTGCCCGAGGCCGCGTGGGCCCGGGGCTCCTGGAACTACCTGATGGCCGACTGCCACGACGACGCCGACCAGGTCCAGGTCAGTTACCACCTGAACCGACTGCTCGGCCTGGACACCGCCGAGGACTACCTCGTCACCCTCAACGACGACCGGCACCGCCCGGTCCCGGAGCGGCACGTGGTCTCCCGGACGGTCTACGAGCACCCGGTCTACACCGCCGCGACGGTCGTCGCCCAGCGTCGCCTGCCCGAACTCTCCCGGGGCCGCACCGCATTCGCCGGGGCGTACCACGGCTGGGGCTTCCACGAGGACGGCTGCCGCTCCGGCCTGCAGGCCGCCCGGAGCGTGCTCGGGGTGCCGGCATGACCGCCGCGCTGCCCGGGCCGTGGGGCGCGGCGCTGTACGAGACCCGGATCACCCACGTCCGGAGCACGCCGCTCCGGCACGCCTTCCGGCACCGCACCAGCCTGTGGCTGGTCGACCTGGACCGGCTGCCGCCGGTGCCGGTCTGGCTGCGCCCGCTGGCCCGGTTCCGCGCCGCCGACCACCCGGGCGCGCCCGGGCTGAGCCTGCGTCAGAACCTCGACCGTTATCTGGCCGAGCAGGGTGTGGACCCGCCCGGCGGCCGGGTGCTGATGCTCACCCAGGCGCGTTCGCTCGGGCACGTGTTCAACCCGCTCACCGTCTACTGGTGCCGGGACGAGGCCGACCGGCCGGTCTGCACCGTCGCGGAGGTGCACAACACCTACGGGCAGCACCACCGCTACCTGCTCCGGCCGGAGCAGGTGCGCACGCCGAAGGAGTTCTACGTCTCACCGTTCTTCCCGGTGGACGGCGACTACCGGATGCGCCTGCCCGAGCCGGACCAGCGGCTCGACCTGACGATCCGTCTGGAGCGCGACGGTGCACCCGCGTTCACCGCGACCGTACGCGGCGAGCGCCGCCCGGCCACCGTCCGCACCCTGCTGGCCGCCGTGCTTCGGCACCCGTTCGCGACCTTCGCGGTCAGCCTGCACATCCGCTACCAGGGCATCCGCCTGCTGCTGCGCGGCCTGCCCGTCCACCCCAGAGAGGTACCACCGTCGTGACTTCCGTGGCAGACCCGACCACCACTCCCTCCGCCGGAATCGACCCCACCCGCTGGCCGGACGTGGCCCGGGTGCCGGACGCGCCGATACGGGCCGCAGTGGCAGGCCGCCTGCTGGCCCGGATCGCCCGTCGGCACGGCCTGCGGATCGAACTCCCCGGCGGGCGGATGCTCGTGCCCGCACCGGCAGGTGCGGCCACCCTCCGGCTGCACCGGCCCGGGGACTTCCTCCGCCGGATCGGTGCCGGCGGCCTGATCGGCTTCGGCGAGTCCTACCAGGCCGCCGACTGGGACTCCCCCGACCTGGTCGCGCTGATCACCTCGCTGGCCACCGACCCGAGCACCCTGGTGCCGCCCGGCACGCGGTGGCTGCGGCGCCTCTACGTGCAGCGCCCACCCGCCACCGAGCTGGGCAGCACCGAGCACGCCCCGCGCAACGTCCAACGTCACTACGACCTCTCCAACGAGCTGTTCGCGCTCTTCCTCGACCGGACCATGAGCTACTCCTCGGCCCTCTTCCCCACCGACGTGCGCAGCGGCGCACCACTGGCCGACTGGCACTCCCTGCCGACCGCCCAGCACCGGAAGATCGACCGGTTGCTCGACCTGGCCCGGGTCGGCCCCGGCCGCACCGTGCTCGAAATCGGTACCGGATGGGGTGAGTTGGCAATCCGGGCTGCTGCCAGGGGCGCCCGGGTGGTCAGTCTGACTCTCTCCGCCGAACAGCTCGCACTCGCCCGCCGCCGGATCTCCGAGGCCGGTCTCGCCGACCGGGTCGAGGTCAGGCAGTGCGACTACCGCTCGGCCGAGGGCTCGTACGACGCGGTGGTCAGCGTGGAGATGATCGAGGCGGTCGGACGGCCGTACTGGCCGACGTACTTCAGCACCCTGGACCGGGTGCTCGCGCCCGGCGGACGGGTCGCGCTGCAGTCCATCACCATGCCCCACGAGCGGATGCTCGCCACCGCCGAGACGTACACCTGGATCCTCAAGTACATCTTCCCCGGCGGGCAGATCCCCTCCGTCGAGGCCGTGGCGCAGTCCGCCGAGCGGCACAGCTCGCTCCGGCTGACCGAGGACCGGAGTTACGGTCCGCACTACGCCGAGACGCTGCGGCTCTGGCGGGAGCGCTTCACCGCACGGGCGGACGAGGTCGCGGCGCTCGGCTTCGACCCGGTCTTCCGGCGGATGTGGGAGCTCTACCTCGCCTACTCCGAGGCCGGGTTCCGCTCCGGCTACCTGGACGTGCGGCAGTTCCTGCTGACCCGGGGGGACGCCCGGTGAACCCGTTCCTCCTCAACCTGCTCGCCACCGCTGGCGCCGCCCTGGCGGTCATGCTGGCCGCCTTCGCGGTGGGCCTGCGCAGCGGGCGCCACCGCGGGGTCGACATCGCCTGGGGTCTCGCCTTCGCCGCCGTCGCCCTGACCGGGTACGGCCTGTCGGCGGGTCACGGGGGCGACGGACGGCGGCTGTTGGCGACCGCGCTGGTGCTGGTCTGGGCCCTGCGACTGTCCGCACACATCTGGTGGCGTTCGCGCGGCGCCCCCGAGGACCCCAGGTACGCCCGGATGCTGGCCCGCCGGCCCGGCCCCTGGTACGCGCTGCGGAAGGTGTACCTGTTGCAGGCGGCTATCCTCTGGTTCGTCTCACTGCCGGTCCAGGTCGCCCAGTACCTGCCGGGCCCGCTCGGGCCGCCGGCCGCCGTCGGGGTCGCGCTCTGGGCGGTCGGCCTGGCCTTCGAGACCGTCGGCGACCGGCAGTTGGCCCGCTTCAAGGCCGATCCCGCCAATCGCGGCAGGCTGATGACCCGCGGCCTCTGGGCCTGGACCAGGCACCCGAACTACTTCGGCGACGCCTGCGTCTGGTGGGGTCTGTTCCTGCTCGCCGCCGACCACCCGGCGGGCTGGGCCACCGTGCTGAGTCCGCTGCTGATGAACTGGCTGCTCGCCTACGGCAGCGGGAAACCGATGGCCGAACGCGGCCGCAGCGCCGCCAGTCCCGAGTGGGCCGCGTACGCGGCCCGCACCAGTGGCTTCTTCCCCCGGCCGCCGCGCCGGAGTTGACGTGCCGGTGGCCTGGCCGTCGGCGGGATGCCGACGGCCAGGCCACCGTGGGACGGATCGTCAGACGATCGAGAAGTCGTCGCCGTAGACGCTGCCCTGGCCGTACCAGCCGTGCAGGTAGACCGTGACGGTGCCCGAAGCGCCGGTGGTGAACGGGACGGTGAGCTTGGTCCAGGAGGCCGAGCCCGGCGTCCAGGTGCTGGCCGTCGCGCCGCCGCTCACGCCGAGGTAGGAGTAGTTGCCCTGGACCCAGGCCGACAGCGTGTAGCTGGTGTTGGGAGCCAGGGTGACGGTCTGGCCGCACTGGCCGGTCTGCGAACCGGTGGCCGCCGCCAGCAGCGCGTGGGAGCCGCCGTGCGCCGGGGTGGAGACCACCGCACCACCGGCCTGGCAGGTCCACGGAGCCAGACTGCCGGTCTCCAGACCGCCGTTGACCAGACCCGTCGGCGTGCCGGTGCCGGTCACCGTCAGGGTGTAGGTGGCGGTGTGGCTGCCCGAGGCACCGGTGGCCTTCACGGTCAGCGGGTAGCTGCCCGGCGCGGTGGCCGCAGTGGTGGTGACCGACAGCATCGCACCCGAACCGGCGGTGACCGTACCGGGGTTTACCGCAGCGGTGACGCCGGCCGGGGCGCCGCTGACGGTCAGCGTGAGGCTCTGCGCGGCACCCGAGGTGACGGCGGTGGAGATGGCGGCGGTGGTGCCGGAGCCGGCCACGACCGAGCCGGCGCCGGGGGTCGCGGTCACCGAGAAGTCGTTGGCCGGGGTGGTGGTGCCGCCGGTGTACGGCGCGAAGATCCGGGAGAAGTCCCAGGTGCCCTGGCTGATGCCGGAGCAGCTGTCGGAGCCCGCCGTGCCGACGCAACCGCCGTTGTCACGCTGGAGCGCCCAGAACGAGAGGGTGTTGACGCCCTTGGAGAGCGCCCAGTTGTACACCGTGGTGGCGTTGGCCAGGGTGAAGGTCTCGGCCGGGCCGAAGTCGTCGATGCCGATCATCTCGATGATGCCGATCGAGCCCCAGAGTTGCGCCGGGGTCCGGCCCGGGTACAGCTGCGCCAGCTGGTTGTACAGGCCGGTGGTGGCGGTCTGGGTGTCGGTCGCCATGTTGTGCGACGCGTTGTCGTAGTAGTCGAAGGTCATCTGGTTGACCACGTCGACCCGCGCGTTGTTGGCGATCGCGTTCCGCAGCACGTTGAGGCCGTTGTCGGCCAGGCCGCCGGTGGTGGTCGGCAGGGTGTACGAGAACTGGATCGAGCGGCCGTTGGCCGCCGCCCAGTCCTGGACCAGCTTGATCGCCTTGTTGCGGCGGTCGATGCCGCCGCTGTTGGTCAGCGAGTTGTCCTCGATGTCCAGGTCGATCCGGCTGATGTCGTACGTCGTGATGACCTTCTCGAAGGCTGCCGCGATCTGGTTCACGTCGGTGCAGCTGTCGGCGAGTTCGGTGCCGGTGTTGTCCGCCGTGTAGCCGCCGAACGACGGGATGACGTCGCCGCCGTTCGCCCGGATGGTGGCGATGTCGGCGCCGAAGGTCGCCGAGGAGACCGGCATCCCGGTGTCGCCGTTCCAGAGCGGCGTGCAGGAGCCCTTGGTGGCGGTCTGCAGGAAGGCCATGGTGAGGTTCTTGGCGCCGGACTGCGCGGCCAGGGCGGCTGGGCTCGCCCCGGTCCAGGCCTCGAAGTACGGGGCGAAGATCCGGGTCGGCAGCGGCGTCGCGGCCTGGGCGGTGGCGGTGCCCACCGTCATCAGTCCGGCCGCCGTGGCCAGGGTCGCGAACGCGGCCACGACGGCGCGGGCAGATCTACGTATGCGCATGGGTTCTCCAACAGACTTGTGGATGTTGGTGGTTGGTGGCACGGCAGGGCAAGCCCCGCCGGCCGGTCGCACGCCCCCACAGCGCCTCCCGACCGGGACGGCACCGCTTATAGTTGGACTAGACCACCTGTCTGTCAAGAGTCCTGACAGTTCGTCACCGAAGCCTCCGTGCGCCCACCGGCCGACAGCGGCGGGCCCCCCACCGGACCACCCCACCCGACCGCCCGTCAGAGCACCGCTGCCACCACCGAGTCGCTGACGGAGCGCCAGACCACCCCGGCCTCCCGGAACCCGGCGCCGAGCAGCCGGGCGGTGTGCCAGTCCGCCGGGTGCACCTCGCCGTCCTTGTGGTCGCGGTAGACGGTGGAGCGGGCGGCCACCGGCTCGGCGAGCGCCGGGTCGGCGGCCGCGGCGGCCCACCAGCCCTGCCAGTCCTGCACACCCTCGGCCGACGCGCGTTCGCGGCGGCGCGCCTGGAACGCCTCGTCGGCGGCCCGCAGCAGCGGGATGTCCGGCTCGGGGGTGTGGTCGGCATTCAGGAAGACGCCGCCGGGGCGGATCAGCCCGGCCAGGTCGTCGTAGAGCCGGAGCAGGTCGTCGGTGTTCAGCCAGTGCAGGGCGGTGGCGGTGAGGACGGCGTCGTACGGGCCCTCGGGCAGTGGCGCCGCCCACTGCGGGTCCCGCAGGTCGGCGGTGACCAGGGTGAGCCTGGGCTCCTCGGCGAAGTGGCCGCGGGCGATCGCCAGTAGGGCAGGGTCCAGGTCCACGCCGACGCTGACCGCCCCGGGGAGCCGGGCGAACAGCCGCTCGCTGATACTGCCCGTCCCGCAGGCCAGGTCCAGCACCCGGGGTGCGGGCCCGGCGACCGCCTCCACCAGGTCGAGCATCACCCGGAAGCGCTCCTCGCGGTCGGCCATGTACCACTCCTGCTGGCGGTCCCAGCTGCGCTGCCAGTCGTTCCAGTCGTTCATGCCGACTCCCTCGGTAATGGTCGTTTCTGCACTTCGTCTGTTACGCAGCCTAGACAGCAACAAGTAACGGGCGCAATTGGTTTCAGGCCATTACTTTTCGGTCGACGTTTGGCCGCCCGCTCCGCACTCCGTAGAGTTCCCGGGTAACCAGGTAGGGCGGCAGAGGAAGCAGTGCGGTAATGGCGGGCGAGACCCAAGGCACCGAAGAGCAGATCGAGTACGGCCCGGGCATCGACCCCGCGCGGCTGGAGCTCTGCCTCAGCGTGCTCGCCGAACTGGACGAGCTCGACGTCGACCACCCGGACGCGATCACCGTCCGGCAGGCCGTCGGCGGGGTGTTCCGCACGCTCAAGCAGCGCCGCCGCCAGGAGACCCGGGCCCGCAAGACCGCGCACGACCGGGCCGTGACGGCCGCCACCGCGACCGGTGCACCGGGCCGGATCGACGACGAGACGGCCGGGGCCTTCGGCCTCACCACCGTCACCACGACCGAGATCGCCGGGATACTCGAGCGCCCGCGCTCCTGCTACACCTGCAAGCAGCGCTACAGCGAGGTGGACGCGTTCTACCACCAGCTCTGCCCGTCCTGCGCGAAGACCAACCGGGCCCGCCGGGACGCCCACGCCGATCTGACGGGCCGTCGGGCGCTGCTCACCGGCGGCCGGGCCAAGATCGGGATGTACATCGCGCTGCGGCTGCTGCGTGACGGTGCCCACACCACCATCACCACCCGCTTCCCCAACGACGCGATCCGCCGCTTCAAGGCGATGCCGGACAGCGCCGACTGGCTGCACCGGCTCAAGATCGTCGGCATCGACCTGCGCGACCCGGCCCAGGTGGTCGCGCTCGCCGACGAGGTGGCCGCCGACGGCCCGCTGGACATCCTGATCAACAACGCCGCGCAGACCGTGCGCCGCTCCCCCGCCGCCTACCGCGAGCTCGTCCTGGCCGAGAACGCCCCGCTGCCCGCCGGTGAGCTGCCCAGCTCCACCGTGATCGGCAGCTTCGGCAGCGGCAGCGTGGACCGCCCGGCCCTGCCCGGACAAGGCGGACACCGCGAGCTGATCAGCGCCGAGGACGTCACCGCGCTGGCCCTGGTGCCCGGCTCCGCCTCGGTCGAGCGGATCGCGGCCGGCACCGCGATCGACGCGGGCGGCCTGGTGCCCGACCTGCACGACACCAACAGCTGGGTGCAGACCGTCAGCGAGGTCGACCCGATCGAGCTGCTGGAGGTCCAGCTCTGCAACTCCACCGCCCCGTTCATCCTGGTCAGCAAGCTGCGCCCGGCGATGGCGGCGGCCAAGGCACGGCGCAAGTACGTGGTGAACGTCTCCGCCATGGAGGGCCAGTTCAGCCGCGGCTACAAGGGCGCCGGCCACCCGCACACCAACATGGCCAAGGCCGCGCTCAACATGCTGACCCGCACCAGCGCCAAGGAGATGCTGGAGACCGACGGCATCCTGATGACCGCCGTGGACACCGGCTGGATCACCGACGAGCGCCCGCACCCGGACAAGATGCGGCTGGCCGAGGAGGGCTTCCACGCCCCGCTCGACCTGGTCGACGGCGCGGCCCGGGTCTACGACCCGATCGTCCGCGGCGAGCTCGGCGAGGACCTGTACGGCTGCTTCCTCAAGGACTACGCCCCCTCCCCCTGGTAGGAGTTGACGCATCGTGGGTCCCGTACTGGGAGCGGGCGTGATCGTGCCGGGCACCGACGGCCGGGTGCTGGTCGGCCGTCGGATCACGCCCGGCGAACCGCCTACCTGGAGCCTGCCCGGCGGCAAGGTGGACCACCCGGGCGAGTCCTTCGAACAGGCCGCCGCGCGCGAGCTGGCCGAGGAGACCGGCATCGTGCTGCCCGCCGAGCGGATGCGGGTGCTCGCCGTCCTGCTCGACCACGGGCTCGGCCGGCCCCGGCTGACCGCCGCCGTGCTGGCCCCGCCCTGCGACCTGCCCGCGCTGGTCACCGAACCGCACGCCTGCGCGGGCTGGGAGCGGGTGCCCGTGGACGCCCTGCCGGAGCCGATGTTCTACCCCTCGGCCCAGGTGCTCGCCACCTGGCTGCCCGCCTACCAGGCTCCGCCAGGCACCTGGCGCTACCCGCTCGGCTGACCGGCCGCGGAGAGCCCGTTCGGCGCACCGCGACACTCCGCCTGTCAGTGCCGACCGGGAAACTGGCAGGCATGGACGACGAACTGCTCCGGGGCCGGGTCTACGGCAGCGACCACGAGGACGCCGGGCCCCGGCCCGGCCGGGCCTACCGGGAGCTGGTGGCCGGGCCGCTGGACGGGCTGCTGCTCGACGTGACGGGCTGGAGCGGCGAGCAGCTCGCCGTCGGGGCCGCGCTGCCCACCGAGATCGGCGCGTACGGCGCGGGCGGCCGGGCCCGCTACCGCCCCCGCCCGGGTGACCCGCTGCGGTGGGACTGGGGCGGCGACACCCGCTGACGGCGGGCACGGCGGTGCCGCGGCTCGTCCCCCTCGACGAACCGCGGCACGTCTGATGGGGCTACAGCCGCTGCCAGAGGGCCGGGACGATGGGCGGCTCCCAGCCGGTCTGCGCCGTGTGGCCCTGGATGCAGCGGTAGCTGACGCCGTTGTACGTCACGACGTCACCCGCCTTGTACGTGGTGCCGGCGGCCCAGGTCCCGGTGCCGGGACCGCTGCCGACCACCAGTGAGTAGGTGGTGCCGTGGGTGGCCGACCCCGAGCCGGTCAGCGTGATGCTGTAGGTGCCGGCGGCCGTGGCGGACCCCACCTGGAAGGTCACCGTCGAGGACGAACCGGCCTGCACCGAGGACGGGTTGAAGGTGACCGTGACACCGGCCGGAGCACCGGAGGCGGTCAGGCTCACCGTCTGCGCACTGCCCGAGGTCACCGCGGTGGACACCGTCGCACTGACCGAACCGCCCGGCGCGGCACTGCCGGTGGCCGGGTTGACCGCGACGGAGAAGTCGTCGGCCGGCGCTGTGCCCCCGACCGAGGTCTTCCACAGCGTGTACGCGACGCCGTCGGCGCTGCGGTTCAGCACCGTGGCGCTGACGTTGGAGGTGGTGTCGCAGGACTGGTGGTAGCAGGAGTCGTACGCCCGGTTCGCCGTGCCGCCCCACTTCGCCGCCTGGTTCGCCGTCTTGGTGGCACTGGCACCGGCCGCGTACCCGGAGGTGGGGATGCCGGCCTGCTGGAAGGAGTAGTCGTCGGACCTGCCCTGGCCCTCCACGTTCTCCTCGGGCTGGAGGTTCAGCGAGTCCCAGTACGCCTTCATCGGCGCCGAGGTCGCGGAGTCGATGTTGTTGACGAAGTACCCGGCGTTGGGCGAGCCGACCATGTCGAAGTTGTAGTAGCCCCTGATCGCGCTGCGCTGCGCGGAGCTCAACTGGCCGACGTAGTGGGCGGATCCTTGCAAACCCTGCTCCTCACCCGTCCACCAGGCGAACCGGACGTGCCGGGTCAGGGTCGGGTTGGCCCGGGCGAGCGCCAGCGCGTTCTCCAGCAGCACCGCGGAGCCGGAACCGTTGTCGTTGATGCCGGGCCCGGCCGCCACGCTGTCCAGGTGGGCGCCGAACATGGTCACCTGGTCGGCCGGGCCACCGGGCCAGTCGGCGATCAGGTTGTTGGAGAGGTAGCTGCACGAGGTGCAGCTCTGCTCGGAGACGGTGTAACCGGCCGCCTGGAGCCTGGCCTTGAGGTACGCGACGGACTGCGAGTGCCCGGCCGTGCCCGCCCGCCGGTTGCCGCCGTTCTGCGAGGCGATGGTGTTCAGCTGGGTCAGGTGCGCCTGCACCTGGGCCACGTCGATGTCCGGCGGGTTGCCGCCGGGGTTTCCGCCGCCGCCCACCGTCAGGGTGTACTGCGCGGTGTGGCTGACCGCGCCGGCGCCGGTCACCGTGACGGTGTAGGTGCCCGCGACCGCCGTGGCGGCGGCCGTGAAGGTCGCTGTCGAGGACGAACCGGCCTGCACCGAAGAGGGGTTGAAGGTCACCGTGACACCGGCCGGAGCGCCGGAGGCGGTCAGGTTGACCGTCTGGGCACTGCCCGAGGTGACCGAGGTGTTGACCGTCGCGGTGGTGGAGCCGCCGGGCTGCACCGACCCCGAGGTCTGACCGAGCGTCAGCCCGAAGTCGTTGCTGCCGGACGGCGTGCAGGTCGGATCACCGGCCTGGGCGGGCACGCTCACCGCGTCCCAGGCGGCCTTGGCCCGGCTGAAGTAGGTGCACGTCGGGTCGAGGCTCTTGGCGGCGGTCAGAGTCGCGGTCCGGTACTTCTTGTAGGTCATGCCGCTGGTCTTCAGCAGCATCCCGCCGTAGAAGATCTTCCCGGCATTCTGGATGCCCACCCCGGTCACCGAACTGCTGTTGCAGGTCGGGCTGCTGGGCTTGCCGCCGCCGGGGCTGGAGCCCTCGGCCAGCAGGTAGAACCAGTGGTTCAGCGGGCCCGCCGCCGCGTGCTCCTCGGTGCTCGGGATCGAGGAGGAGTAGCAGTTCGGGTTCCCACTGACCTGCGAGGGGTTGTACATCACCCGGATCGGACCGCTGCCCACCAGATTGATCATCTCGCCCACGGTGTAGTCCGGGGCGTCGTACGGCGCGCTCTGGTTGGCGTACGCCTCGGTGAGCGCGCCCATGATGTCGCCGGTCGACTCGCCGAGCCCGGCCTCGTTGTTCGCCCCGCCGGGGGTGAACTGGTCTATGCCGTGGCCGAATTCGTGGCCCACCACATCGATCGCGGCGATCCACTCGTTGGCGTTGTTGTGGCCGATGGATATCGAGGAGCCGTCCCAGTAGGCGTTCACGTCGTTCAGGCCGACCTTGACCGGCCAGCTGCCGCCGTTGCCGTTGTGACCGTTGCGGCCGAGCCAGTCGCGGAGCATGTCCCACTCCTTCTGCGCCGCGAACATCGCGTCGGCGCAGCCGGTCTCCTTGCTGGTCGGGTTCCCGGTGCCCCAGGTGTCGGTGGCCTTGGAGAACACCGCGCCCGAGGAGTAGTCGGCACAGCTCAGCCCCGGACGACCGGGGTCGCGCAGTGAGTAAGTGCCTCCGGACGCTGTGGTGTTGATGGTCGGGGAGGGACCGTTCCACTTGCTGTTGGCGGTGCCCGCCCGGACGTCGTCGTAGCTGTCGAGCACCTCACCCGAGCGGGCGTCCACGAAGACGTGCAGGGTGCTGGGCGCGGTGGCGGTCCGGCCGGTCAGTACGGTCTCCCAGGCCAGCCGGGAGCGGCCGTCCTTGACCCGGACCACCAGGCGGCCGGCCTGAGCCGTTTCCACGGCCGGGAGTTGGGCCCGCGAGGTCTTCTCTGCGGCCGCGGCGGTCACCGTCGGCGCGGTCGGCACGCCGACCGGCCCGGTGGACGCCGACTGCACACCGTGGATCCGGCCCCGCCCGTCGGCGAGCACCACGGCGTCACCGCCGACCACCGGCAGACCCCGGTAGGTCCGCTCGTACGCGACGGAGTAGAGCCCGCCGAGCCACGGGGTCACCGCGTGCCGCTCGTAGCTCTCGCCCGGGCCCTTGGCCAGGGCGTCCAGGCCCGCCGCAGCCGCCTGGTCGGCCGCCGAGACGGCGGCGGCCAGCGCACTCGACGGCGGGGCCGGGGCCGGGCCGGGCGCGGCCCGCGCGGCCGTGGTGGCGGCGAGCAGGCCGGCCAGGACGGCCAGGGTGGTCCCTGCCGTCAGGATCTTTCGTCTCATTGCGAGGCTCCTCGGACGTGGGGGTCCTCGAACGCCGACGGCGTGCTCCGGCGCCACGTCGGGGGGCGTGGCTGAGGGGGTGTCAGCGTTCGGGTGCCGGAACCCTCACACGCCGTCATGCCACCGTCAACGGCTCTCACCGGCCCTCCGTGCGGTTGGCAAACTCTGTCAAGCTGCGGCGTTCCCAGAGAGGTTGAGACCACCTCATGTACGAACCGGGTGCCCGTCCAGTACCGTCCAAGGACGCGAAGGACTCGGGGAGGGACCACCGTGCACCGGACCGACACCGGCGCGACCCTGATCGAGAACGCCCCGCCGGCCGGCGACTCCTGGCCGGCGTTCGGCGAGCGCCTACGGCACTGGCGGCGCCGGGCGGGCCTCACCCAGGCCCAGCTCGCCACCGGGATCGGTTACGACCACACGGCGGTCAGCCGGCTCGAACACGGCACCCGCCGGGCCACTCCCCGGGTCGCCGACCAGCTGGACCGGCTGCTGGCCGCCGACGGCGATCTGAGCGCCGCCTGCCGCCGTGCGGAACAGGGCGAACGGTCCGGGGCGCCGGTCCCGCACGAGCTCACCCGCCCTCCGCTGCCCGGCACCAGCACCGGCCGTCCACCGCTCCCCTTACCGCCGGTCGGACCGCCACCGGCCCGGCTCCCCGACTACGGGATGCTCTGCCCGCTGCACGGCGCGGCCGGCTGCGAGGTGCCGGGGCCGGCCGACCTCGCGGCGCTGCACCAGGCGTTCTGCACCGCCGACCCGCTGACCGCGCCGCCGCTGGACGTGGACACCGCACACGCGCTCGCCGGGCTGCTCGCCGCCCACCTGCGGGCCGGTGAGGCGCACTCCCACGGGGACACCGCCACCGCCGTCGAACGCACCCTGCGGGCCGTGCTCGCCCGGCTGCCCGGCACTCCGGCCGGGCGGCGGCGCCCGCTGGTCCGGCTGGCCGCCGAGTACGCCCACGCGGCGGGCGTCCTGCGGATGCAGCAGGGTCGCAACGCCACCGCGATGGCCTGCTTCGACCGCGCGCTCAGCTGGTCGGGACTGGCCGACGACCCGGCCACCCAGGTGGCCGCGCTCAGCGACATGGGCACCCTGGCCCGGCTGGACGGCGACCCGGGCTCCGCACTCGGCTACGCCCGCGAGATCGGCCGGGCCGCCCCGGAGCGGCACTGGGCCGCCGCGATGTCGCAGATCGGCCAGGCGCGGGCGTACGGGCTGGCGGGTGACGTCCGGCAGACCGTCCGGCACATCGGCCGGGCCCGGCTGCACCTGGACCACATCGGCGCCCGGGACGAGTCCGACGTGCCCTGGCTGTCGATCGCCTCGATGCGGCTCCGGGTCGAGTCCGGTGCGGCCGCCGCCCTGCGCGACGCGGCGGCCGCCGTGGACGACCCCCGGCTCGCGCTGCGCGCGGCGAGCGCCGCCCGGACCGCGCTGCACCTGCTCGGACCGCACCAACTGCCGTCCACCCGGCTGCTGTTCATCGTCCGGATCGCCGACTGCCACGTCTGCGCGCACGATCCTGACACCGCGATCTCGCTGCTCGGCCCCGCCCTGAAGAGCACCGGCCTGGCAACCGGCACCCCCCGGTTGCCCGCCCTGGTCGGCCACGAACTGCGCGCCCTGCGCGCGAGGTTGGCCGAGCACACCGGCCTCACCGGTGCCGCGAGGCGGCCGGCCGGGCTAGCGCCCTGAGCGACGCGCGGTCAGCCGGCGGCGGGCTGGCCCATCGCCTCCCGGACGGAGGTCATACAGGGACCGCAGAAGCTCTCCGCCAGCACCGAGTCGCCGCCGGAGACCGACGGCGCCGCCAGCAGCCGGCCGCAGAGGGACCTCCCGTGGTCGTCCTTGGTGATGACGTGCCACAGCAGCGAGGGCTGCTCGACAGCCGGGTCGTGTTCGGCCCACATCTGGTACATGGTGGCTCCCGGTTCGACGGGGACTCGGTCACTCTCCATGCAACTGCCGATACCGCACCGGGGCCACCACGCCAGGGCCGACCGGGTGGCCGGACGGGTCAGCTGACCTCCGGGTGCACCCGGTGCAGGCCCCGCCGGTCGTAGTAGGTGGTCATCCCGAAGCCGAACAGCAGCGCCGCCACCGTGGCGATCGCGATCATCACCCAGGCCCGGGTCAGCCCGGCGTCGGCCTGTGCGTCGAAGTACAGGATCGACCTGACCCCGTCGGCGAGCTGGCGCATCGGCTCGAAGACCGCCAGCGCCCGGTAGAAGCCGGGCAGCGCCTGGAGCGGGACGGTCGCCCCGGAGGAGGGCAGCGAGAGCGCGATGAAGACGAACATGCTGACCAGCTGGCCGATCCCGCCGAACGCCGCGACCAGCGCCTGCACCCCGAGCCCGACCGCCGCGCTGGCGCAGACCGAGAACACCCAGAGCAGCGGGAGGTGCGAGGCGTCCATGTCCAGGATCACCACCGTGGCCAGCATCACCAGGCTGGACGTCAGCACCGCGAGCACCACCGACATCACGCTGGTGACCGCCAGGGTCCTGGTCCGGCTGATCGGGACCAGCGGCAGCTGGGTGCGCAGCGGCCCGAGCTCGCTGGCCGCGTAGCCGAGCGAGACGTCCACGCCGTTGCTGATGATGTTGGCGCCCAGGAAGCCGCAGAGCACCAGCAGCAGCGAGTAGTAGAAGGCCGTCAGCCCCAGCCCGCTGTGCGCGCCGATCGGGTGGCCGACCTCGACCGCCACCGTCAGCGGGTCGGCCAGCAGCAGGCGGGCCGCGTTGCTCGTGGCGCCGCCCTGGGCCGGCGGGAGGGCGGTGAGCGTGCCGCCGAGCTGCTTGGAGGCCTGGTGGGCGGCCTGCTGGGAGATCGAGGAGGCCAGCGAGGAGGCCAGGCTGCCCACCCCGGGGTTGGTGAGCACCACCATGGTGGGCCGCGCCGGGTCCGGCTGAGCGGAGGCGCCGAGGGCGGCCACGGCCGTGGTCAGACCGGCCGGTGCCTCCAGGACCCCGTACAGCTTGCCGGAGGCCAGCTGCTCCATCGCGTCCGCCCGGCTCAGCACCCGCCAGGAGACCTCCTCGGCCGGGTCGGGTGCGGCGGCGATCCCGGCGGTGATCTGCTGGCCGAGGTTGGCCGGGGTGCCGCCGAGGTCGCCGCCGGTGTCGGAGTTGACCAGGCCGATCGGCAGCCGGTGCAGGTCGCCCCGGGGGTTGATGATGCCGCCCAGGTAGAGCAGCGACAGCAGCAGCGCCACCGACCCGACGATCACCGTCGGGAAGATCCAGACCTTCGGGTTGCGCAGCACCTGCCGGGCGGTCACCTGCGGCGGGGCGGGCTGGTCGGGGGTCATGACACTCCGTCAACGTCGATCGGTCGGCCCCCGCAGCACGCTAGCCGCGCGCACCACGAACGCCGGGGAGCCACGCCCGGCCGTCACTCCTCGTCGTCCAACAGGAAGGTTCCGTACTCGGGCTTCCCGGCTCGCCGGTAGACGCTGTACTGCACCCCCGGGCCGGCGGTGCGGGACTCCGTGAGGGTCCAGGCGGTCGGGGCGGCGCCCTCGGCGAAGAGCCGCTTGCCGGTGCCGAGGATGACCGGGTTGACCAGCAGCCGGTACTCGTCGACCAGGTCGTGCCGTTGCAGGGTGTGGATGAGGTCGCTGCTGCCCTGCGTCATGATCACCCCGTCCAGCTGCTCCTTGAGCCGGGCCACGGACTCGGCGGCGTCGCCCTCCAGCAGGTGGGAGTTGTGCCACTCCAGCGGGTTGCTCAGGGTGCGCGAGGCGACGTACTTGGGCATGGCGTTGAGCCGTACCGCGATCGGGTTGTTCTCGTCGGTGACCTTCGGCCAGTAGCCGGCGAAGATGTCGTAGGTCTTCCGGCCGAGCAGGAGGTGGTCGGCGGTCCGTTCGAAGATGTCGACCATCAGGGCCATGAAGTCGTCGCCCACGTAGGGGACTTGCCAGCCGCCGTGCTCGAAGCCCGCGTCCTCGTCCTCCCCCGGGCCGCCGGGGGCCTGGACCACGCCGTCCATGGTGACGAACACGGTGACGATCAGTCTGGCCATGACGGGCTGCCTCCCTGGTGCGGACTGCACGGTCGGTGACCCATGTCCCGCCGCGCGTCACCCTGAAACGCATCCGGCGAAGGCCGACCGGTTCGGCCCAACGGGTTGGGTCCGGTACCGAGGTCAGTGCGGCCCGTGCAGGTACCGCTTGGGATGCGCGCGGTGGAGGGCCTCGCCGGCGAGTGCTCCGGCGTAGACGCAGTACCCGACCCCGATCATCCAGGACTGCACCACGAAGACCGTGCCGATCACGCCGTAGGTGATGGCGTTGGAGGCGATCAGCGGCGCGAAGACCAGCCGGGAGAAGACCCGCAGGCCGACCAGAGCGGCCACGGTGGCGACCGCTCCTGGCAGCAGGGCGCGCCACCGGATCCGGAACCCGAGGAGCAGGCGCTGCAGCCACCAGAAGAACAGCACTCCGCAGATCAAGGTGGCCGAGACCCGTAGCGCCGGTTGGACGGGCGTGTCCCCCCAGGGCTCGCCGCTCCACTCGGCGACGAGGACGTAGCCGATCAGGCCGGCCAGGGCCACCACCTGCCGCCACACCGCGTGCCAGGCGGCCGACTCCACCCGCCAGATCCGCTCGTAGGCGTTCTGGACGGCGGTCATGAGCGAGATCCCGAAGAACGAAAGCCCGGCGAGGCCGAGCGCGGTGGTGGTGCTCAGAACCTCGCGCCGGGAGCTGAACAGGTCGTTCACGGCCTGCGCCGAGGCGCCGGACAGGCCCAGGCCGTCGATGACCCAGTCGGAGATGCCGATGCCACCGGTCGGCGAGGCCGCCGCGATCACGATCAGCAGCGGGACCAGGGTGACGAAGCACAGCGCGGCGAAGGCCATCGCGCGGTGCAGCAGTTCGATCTCCCGCCCGCGCTGCCACACCGCCTTGGCGACGTGCTCGGCGCGCTGCCGGACAGCTGCCCATGTCACGGTCCCACCGACCTCCTGCCGACCCCGGCCCGTACCTCGACCTCCTCACTGAATGATCGCAGGTCAACGCGGGGAAAGCCGCTCAGGCGCGTACGGGGCGGTGTGCGAACCATCACTGGTTGTCAAGATCGGGCACTGGACAACGAGTTGAACAGTTCCGGTCGCTCTTGGCTACGGATTCATCAAGATCCGACGCAATGCATGGCTTTCTTGACGGCTCACCATCAAGCTCTGTCCCAGCAATTCAGCTGCAGTTACCCCTCGAACTGGAGTCAGAGTGAGCCCCATCTCCTCTCCCCGCCGCCACCTCGCGGCCGGAGCAATTGCGGTCACCGCCGCCCTCGTTGCCGCAACCGCCCAGACCGGCTCGGCCACCGCCGCTCCCGGCCGCGACGCTGCGATAGCCCAGGCCAGGGCCAACGTCACCCGGTACGCCGGGACCTTCGGATTCGGCACCGGCCAGGATCTCCAGGTCAAGGACGTCATCATCGACGCCGACGGCACCCAGCACGTCCGGTTCGACCGCACCTACGGCGGACTCCCGGTCGTCGGCGGCGACCTGGTGGTCCATCAGGACGCCCACGGCAAGCTCAAGGACTCCTCCCGTGGCAACGCCCACGACCCCAAGGTGAAGACCACGGTCCCGGCCGTCCCCGCACAGGTCAGCGCCAGCGGCGCGCTCCGGGACACGGAGGGCATCAGCTCCGCCACCAGCACCCCCGAGCTGGTGGTCTGGGCCGCCGACGGCACCCCCCGCCTGGCCTGGCGCACCACCGTCGCAGGAGTCGGCGAGCACGGCCAGCCGGCCGGCAAGGTCGTCGTCACCGACGCCTCGACCGGCGAGCAGATCGAGGCGTACGACGCCGAGCACCAGGCCGCCGGCACCGGCCACTCGGAGTACACCGGCGACGTCAGCCTGGCCACCACGGCGCAGGCCAGCGGTGGCTACGCCCTGATCGACCCCACCCGGGGCCACACCACCAAGGACGCCCACAACGTCTCGTCGAGCTCGATCAGCGCGAGCTCCGGCACGCTGTTCACCGACGCGGACAACGTCTGGGGCGACGGCAAGAAGTTCTCCACGGACCGCGCCACCGCGGCCGTGGACGCCCACGCCAACACGGCCTGGACGTACGACTACTACAAGAACACCTTCGGCCGGAACGGCATCAAGAACGACGGCAAGGGCGCGACCGTCTTCGTCCACGTCGGCACCAAATGGGACAACGCCCAGTGGTCCGACAGCTGCTTCTGCATGATGACCGGTGACGGCGACGGCGTGACCGACCCCGAGCAGGTCGACCTCGACACCATGGGCCACGAGATGACCCACGGCGTCACCAGCGCCACCGCCAACCTGCGCTACAGCGGCGAGTCCGGCGGTCTCAACGAGGCCACCAGCGACATCTTCGGCACCATGGTCGAGTGGTACGCCAACAACGCCGTCGACACCCCGGACTACCTGTTCAGCGACCAGTCCACCCCGCCGTGGCTGCGCCGGATGGACAAGCCCTCGCTGGACGGCCGGTCCGCCGACTGCTGGACCCGCAAGGTCGGCCAGCTCGACGTCCACAACTCCTCGGGCGTGGGCAACCACTGGTTCTACCTGGTCAGCGAGGGCAGCGGCACCAAGACCATCAACGGTGTCACCTACAACAGCCCGACCTGCAACGCCTCGACCGTGACCGGCATCGGCAACCAGAAGGCCGCCAAGATCTGGTACCGCGCGCTGACCGTCTACATGACGTCCACCACGGACTACAAGGGCGCCCGCCTCGCGGCCCTGAACGCCGCCAAGGACCTCTACGGCGCGGGCAGCACCGAGTACAACGCGGTCGCCGCGGCGTGGAGCGCCGTCAGCGTCAGCTGACCCGCGCAGATGCCGTCCGGGGCGCGCTCGCCGGCCCCGGACGGCACCCGGCCTCGTGTGGTGGCCGAGGGCGTCAGCCGAGGGCGGAGCCGGCCGCGCCGAGGGTGTCGCGCAGCCACTGCTCCACGCCGCCCACGTGGACGGTGGCCCAGGCGTGGGCCAGGTCGGGGCGGCGGTGGGCGATGGCGTCCACGATGGCGCGGTGCTGCTGGCGGGTGCGGGTGATGGCCTCCTCCTCCGTCAGCCCGCGCCAGATCCGGGCCCGCGCGGTCGGTCCTGACAGACCGTCGATCAGCGAGCAGAGCACCGAGTTGCCCGAACCGGCGGCGATCCTGCGGTGGAACTCCAGGTCGTTGGCGACCAGTTCCTCGATCGAGGTGCTGTCGCCCAGGCTGTCCAGCAGTGCGCCCAGGTCGGCGATGTCCTCGTCCGACATCACCCGGGCGGCCATCGCGGTGGCGGCGGGCTCCAGGATGCGGCGCACCTCCAGGAACTCCAGGACGGTGTCGTCCTGGTGGAAGTCGACCACGAAGCCGAGGGCGTCCAGCAGGAGGCGGGGCTCCAGGCTCGTGACGTACGTGCCGTCGCCCTGACGCACGTCCAGCACCCGGATCAGGGAGAGGGCCTTCACCGCCTCGCGCAGCGAGTTGCGGGAGAGGCCGAGCCGCTCGGCGAGGTCGGCCTCCTTCGGCAGGCGCGCCCCGGGGCGGAGTTCACCACTGACGATCATGGCCTTGATCTTCTCGATCGCCTCGTCGGTGACTGGCACGGCGCGGTCCCTCCGGTAGTTCGATCCGAATCAGCATAGCCCTGCCCCGGTCGGCCGAGGTCCTCGGTCCGCCGGGGCGGATCTCAGGTGGTCTCCACGATGATCACGTCCAGGATGCGCGGTCCGTGGACGCCTTCCACGCGGTCGAGTTCGATGTCACTGGTGGCGGACGGGCCCGAGACGAAGGTGAGCGGGCGGGTCGGGTCCAGACGGGCGAGCGCCTCGGGGACGTCCTCGGCGATCTGCTCGGCGCCGACGATGCACAGGTGGTAGTCGGGCACCAGGGTGAGCGCGCGCCGCCCCTGGCCGGGGCCGGTGTCGAGGACGATGGTCCCGGTGATCGCGATGGCGGTGGCGGCCAGGGTGACCGTGCCGTCCAGCGCGTCCAACGCGGGGACGTCGAGCGGTTCGCGGTGCCACACCCAGCTGCCGTTCGGCAGGTACTCGTCGGGGAACCCGCTCGGTACGGCGAGGCGTCCGGCCCGGCGCAGTGTGAGGGCTGCGGCCACGGCCTCGCGCAGGCCGGGCCGGTCGGTCCGGGTGACGGTGGCGCGGTAGTCGGCCACCCGTTCGGCGAACAGGGCGACGGTGTCCTGACCGGGCTCGGTGTGGCTGCGCCGGTAGTCGCGCGGGACGTGGACGTCCTCAGGCGTCTCGTCGGCGGGTACGTCGGCGAGCGCGGCCCGGACTCGGGCGAGGACGCTCTCGCGGCTGCTCATTCGCTCTCCCTGTTCTTGCGCCACCAGGCACGGAAGGACTCGGCCGGAGGTGCAGGGGTGTCGCGGCTGTCGGACCAGCCGTGCAGCGGGCCGGGCAGCCGGCCGATCCGTCCCTCGCGGGCCAGCGCCCGGCCACCGAGGGCGGTGGCCTTCTGCGCGGCCGCGAACAGCCGCGGGGAGCCGAGCACCTTGCCCGCGGCCTTCATCACCAGCGCCTCCGCCGACCGGCCCTCGGCCTCGACCACCCTGGCCCGCAGGTGGGTCAGCACCTCCGGAATGTTGATCTTCACCGGGCAGGCGTCGTAGCAGGCCCCGCAGAGCGTGGAGGCGAAGGGCAGCGAGGCCGCCCCGTTGTTGATGTCACTTCCGATCCCGACCAGCTGCGGGGTCAGCACGGCCCCGATCGGCCCCGGGTACACGGAGCCATAGGCGTGGCCGCCGGTGCGCTCGAAGACCGGGCAGACGTTGAGGCAGGCGGAGCAGCGGATACAGGCCAGCGCCTGGCGGCCGACCTGGTCGGCGAGGGTGGCGGTGCGGCCGTTGTCGAGCAGCACCAGGTGGAAGTCCGACGGTCCGTCACCTTCCGTGGTACCGGTCCACATCGAGGTGTACGGGTTCATCCGCTCGCCGGTGGAGGACCGGGGCAGCAGTTGCAGGAAGACCTCGAGGTCGGACCAGGCGGGCACGACCTTCTCGATGCCCATCACGGTGATCAGGGTCGGCGGCAGGGTGAGGCACATCCGGCCGTTGCCCTCGGACTCCACCACCACGACGGTGCCGGTCTCCGCGACGGCGAAGTTGGCGCCGGAGACGGCGACCTTCGCGGTGAGGAACTTCTCCCGCAGGTGCCGACGGGCGGCCTCGGCCAGTTCGGCGGGTTCGTCGCCGAGGCCCTCAGGCGCGGGCTGCCCCCAGTGACCCATCTCGGCGGCGAACAGGTCGCGGATCTCGGTGCGGTTCTTGTGGATGGCGGGGACCAGGATGTGCGAGGGTCGGTCGTCACCCAACTGCACGATCAGCTCGGCGAGATCGGTCTCGTACGCGGTAACGCCCTGCTCGGCCAGGTGCTCGTTGAGGCCGATCTCCTGGGTGACCATGGACTTGATCTTGACCACCTCGCGCTCACCGGTGGCGCGCACCAGCTCGGCGACGATCCGGTTGGCCTCGCCCGCGTCGGCCGCCCAGTGCACGGTGCCGCCGGCCGCGCTCACCGACCGCTCCAACTGCTCCAGGTAGCGGTCCAGATGACGTGCCGTGCGCTTCTTGATCGCGGCGGCCGACTCCCGCAGCGCCTCCCAGTCGTCGAGTTCGGCCGCGACGGTGAGCCGCTTGTCACGGATGGTGCCGGTGGCGCGCTTCAGGTTCGCGCGCAGCTGGGCGTCCTTGAGCGCCTCCCGAGCGGCGTCCGGGAAGGACGGTGACCCCAGCCAGACGACACCGCGATCGCTGCTCATCGCGCGGCTCCTTCGGTGGCGGCGAGGATCTCGGCCAGGTGCATGGTCCGTACGGTGGTGCCCTGGCGGGCCAGGCCCCCGCCGATGTGCAGCAGGCAGGAGTTGTCTGCGGCGCACAGGACCTCGGCGCCACTGTCCAGGACGGCGGCGTTCTTGTCGGCGAGCATCGCCGCCGAGGTGTCGGCGTTCTTGACGGCGAAGGTGCCGCCGAAGCCGCAGCAGGAGTCGGCGGCCGCTAGGTCGACCAGGTCGAGGTCCTTGACCGCCCGCAGCAGCTGCTCAGGCCGGTCCCCCAGCCGCAGGCCCCGCAGCGAGTGGCAGGTCGGGTGGTAGGCCACCCGGTGCGGGAAGCGCGCGCCGACGTCGGTGACCCCCAGGACGTCGGTCAGGAACTCGGTGAACTCGTGCACCCGGGGCACCAGTTCGGTGACCTGACGGCGGAGGGCGGCCGGCCCGTACTCCTCGGCGAGCAGCGGGTGGTTCTCCCGGACCATGCCGGCGCACGAGGCCGAGGGGGTGACGACGGCGTCGTAGTCGGCGAAGGTCCGGGCGAACCGGGCGACCAGTGGGACGGCGTCGGGGCGGTAGCCGGTGTTGAAGTGCATCTGCCCGCAGCAGGTCTGCTCCTGCGGGAAGTGCACGGTGTGGCCGAGCCGCTCCAGCACGGTCAGCACCGCCCGGCCGGTGTCGGGGTAGAGGGTGTCGTTGAAGCAGGTGATGAACAGGGCGATGCGCATCAGCCCACCTCCACCGGGGTCGGGACGCCGGGCGGCAGCAGCCCGCGTTCGCTCAGGTCCGCCCACAGGGCTGCCGGGATCGCCAGCCGGAGCATAGCGGCGGCGTCCTCGACCTCGGCCGCGCTGCGGGTTCCGACCAGCACGCTCGCGACGGCCGGATGGCCGGCCGGGAAGCGCAGGGCGGCCGCCCGCAGCGGCACTCCGTGGCTCTCGCAGACCGCCTTGAGGTCGAGCGCCCGCCGCACCAGCTCGGGCGGGGCGGCGGTGTAGTCGAAGGTGGCGCCGGGCCGGGGGTCGGCGAGCAGGCCGGAGTTGAAGACGCCGCCGATGACCACGCCGACTCCGCGCTCGGCGGCGAGCGGGAGCAGTTCGGTCAGACCGCGGTGGTCGAGCAGGCTGTAGCGGCCCGCCAGCAGGACGGCGTCGACGTCGGTGTCGCGGACGAACCGGGCGGGCAGTTCGGCCTGGTTCATGCCCACCCCGATCGCGCCGAGCACGCCCTCGGCGCGCAGGCGTTCCAGCTCGGGGTAGGCCTGGTCGAGCGCCTCCGCGGCGTGGTCGTCGGGGTCGTGCAGGTAGGCGATGTCGATCCGGTCCACCCCCAGCCGTCGGAGGCTGTCCTCGATGGAGCGGCGCACGCCGTACGCACTGAAGTCCCAGACCCGGCGGTGGGTGGCGGGGACCGCGAAGCCGCCCTCGGCCAGGTCGTCACCGCCGCCGGGGCCGGTGGGCACCAGGAGGCGGCCGACCTTGGTGGAGAGCGTGTACTCGGCGCGGGGCAGGCCGCGCAGGACGCTGCCGAGCCGGCGTTCGGACAGGCCGAGGCCGTAGTGCGGGGCGGTGTCGAAGTACCGGAGGCCGGAGTCCCAGGCCGTGGTCACGGCCAGCTGGGCCTCGGCGTCGGTGACCGGGGCGAACAGATTGCCGATCGCCGCAGCGCCGAAGGCCAGCTCGCTCACCGTCACCTGACTCCGGCCGAGCCGGTTCTGACGCAGCGTCATGACTGCGGCTCCGGCCGCATCCGCAGGGTCGCCATGCCGCCGTCGACGGCCAGCGCGATGCCGTTGACGGAGGCGGCGGCCGGGGAGGCGAGGTAGGCGATGGCGGCCGCGACCTCTTCGGGGGTGACCAGGCGGCCGGTGGGCTGACGGGCGTTCAGCGCGGCGCGTTCGGCGACCGGGTCGGCTGCGGCGTCCAGCAGCCGACCGACCCATGGGGTGTCCACCGTCCCCGGGTTGACGCAGTTGACCCGGATGCCCTCGCGGACGTGGTCGGCGGCCATCGCCAGGGTCAGCGAGAGGACGGCGCCCTTGCTGGCCGCGTACAGCGCGCGCTGCGGTAGGCCGGTGGTGGCGACGATGGAGCAGGTGTTGACCACTGCGGCGTGGGCGGAGTGGCGCAGGTGGGGCAGGGCGGCGCGGGTGGCGCGGACGATGCCGAGCACGTTGACGTCCAGGACCCGGCGCCACTGCTCGTCGTCGTTGTCCTCCACCGTGCCGATCGCGCCGATGCCCGCGTTGTTGACCAGGATGTCGATCCCGCCGAGCGCTTCGGCCGCCGCCCCGACGGCCGAGCGCACGGACGCGTCGTCGGCGACGTCGGCGGTGAAGCCGCGCAGCGAGGCACCAGCGCCACTGGGGTCGAGGTCCAGGACCGCGACCTCGGCGCCGCGTTCGCTGAGCAAGCGGGCGGTGGCCAGGCCGATGCCGGAGGCACCGCCGGTGACCAGGGCGGTCAGCCCGGCGAGATCGCTCGTCACGTCAGCCCCTCCCCCGCGAGGTCGGCGGCCCAGAACGCTCCGCCGGGGTAGGTGTAGGTGTCGATGGAGGTCTGGTGCATCGCGGCGGAGAACCCGGGCCCGGTCGGGGCCAGGTAGTGGCCGGCACTGATCCGCACCGGGTCGAGGAAGTGCTCGTGCAGGTGGTCGACGAACTCGATGACGCGGTCCTCGGTGGTACCGGAGAGGGCGACGTAGTCGAACATCGACAGGTGCTGGACCAGTTCGCACAGGCCCACGCCACCGGCGTGCGGGCAGACCGGGACGCCGAACTTGGCGGCCAGCAGCAGGATCGCGAGGTTCTCGTTCACCCCGGCCACCCGGGCCGAGTCGAGCTGGAGGACGTCGATCGCCTCGGCCTGGAGGAGCTGCTTGAACACCACCCGGTTCTGCACGTGCTCACCGGTGGCGACCTTGACGGGGTGGACCCCGCGCCGGACGGCGGCGTGGCCGAGCACGTCGTCGGGGCTGGTGGGCTCCTCGATCCAGTACGGGTCGAACTCGGCGAGGGCCTTGGTCCACTCGATCGCCTCGCCGACGTTCCAGCGCTGGTTGGCGTCGATGGCGATCCGGATGTCCGGGCCGACGGCCTCGCGGGCGGCGCGACAGCGGCGGATGTCGTCCTCGAGGTCGGCGCCGACCTTCAGCTTGATCTGGGTGAAACCGTCGGCGACTGCCTGGTGGGCGAGGCGGGTCAGCTTCTCGTCGGAGTAGCCGAGCCAGCCCGGGGAGGTGGTGTAGCCGGGGTAGCCGCGGCGCAGCAGTTCGGCCTGCCGCTCGGCCGCGCCCCGCTTGCCCTCGCGCAGCAGGTCCAGGGCCTCGTCGGGGGTCAGCGCGTCGGCGATGTACCGGAAGTCGACCTGGGAGACCAGCCACTCCGGATCGGCGTCGGCCAGCAGCTGCCACAGCGGCTTGCCCTCGCGCTTGGCCGCCAGGTCCCAGACGGCGTTGACCACGGCTCCGATGGCCATGTGCATCACGCCCTTCTCGGGACCCAGCCAACGCAGTTGGCTGTCGCCGATCAGGTCGCGGTACAGCGATCCGGGGTCGTCGCACAGCTCAGCGACCGAACGCCCGATGACGTGCGGGCGCAGCGCGTCGATGGCGGCCACCTGGACGTCGTTGCCGCGTCCGATGGTGAAGCTGAAGCCGTGGCCCTCGTCACCGCCTGCGGAGGAACGCAGCACGACGTAGGCGGCGGAGTAGTCGGGGTCCGGGTTCATCGCGTCGGACCCGTCCAGCTCCCGCGAGGTGGGGAAGCGGATGTCGTAGGTGTCGACGGCGGTGATCCGCGCGGTGGTTGCGGACAACGTGGTGCCTTTCACGCGTTGGAGAAGGTCTGGCGCTGGCTGCCGAGGCCCTCGATGGTCAGCTCGACGGTGTCCCCCGCGCGCAGGTAGGGGGTACCGGGCAGGCCCAGGGCCACGCCGGCCGGGGTGCCGGTGTTGATGACGTCGCCGGGGTTGAGCACCATGTACTGGCTGAGGTACCAGACCAGGTACCCGACGTCGAAGATCATGTTCTTGGTGTCGCCGTCCTGGCGGACCTCACCGTTGACGGTCAGTCGCAGGCCGAGCACCTGAGGGTCCGTCACCTCGTCCGGGGTGACCAGCCAGGGCCCGAGCGGGTTGAAGGTCTCGCAGGACTTGCCGAGGTCCCACTGGGGGGAGAACTCGAGCTGGAACTCCCGCTCGGAGACGTCGTTGCTGATCGCGTAGCCCGCGATGCAGGCGGCCGCCTGGTCGGTGTCCGCCAGGTAGCGTGCCTCGCTGCCTATGACGACGGCGAGTTCGACCTCCCAGTCCGTCTTGACCGAGCCGCGCGGGATCAGCACCTGGTCGTACGGTCCGACCACGGTGGCCGGGTCCTTCATGAAGACCACCGGGCGGGGTGGGACGGCGGCACCGGTCTCCTCAGCGTGGTCACGGTAGTTGAGGCCGACGCAGACCACCTTGCCGGGCCGGGCGACCGGCGGGCCGGTCCGGAGCCCAGTCGGGTCGATCAGGGGCAGTTCGCCTGCGGCCAGGGCGGCCCGGACGCGGTTGGCACCGCCGGAGGCCAGGAAGGCCCCGTCGATGTCACCGGTCAGCCCCGAGAGGTCGAACGTGCGTCCGTCCTCGTCGAGGACCGCCGGGAGCTCTTCTCCCGGTGCCCCGATGCGCAGTAGCTTCATGCCCGATCTCCGTCCGTGGTTCGTGCAGGCCGGGGTACCCCATCAGGCCGACACATCGGATGACTGTTGCGGTGGCATGACCATACGAGGGCGGTCGCCTCCTGGCAAGAAGTCCTCCGATGATTCCGCCACCGTTCCTCTCGCCCTGCACCGGAGCGCCGTTCCGGGCGCCGTGAGACGGGAGCGAAACCCGAATGTCACGCTTCGAAAATCATCCGAGGTTCTCTCTTGTCAGCCGCCAGCCCGGCTCGTAGGGTCCTCGATACCGCTAGCCATCCGATGACTGCGGCCCCCCTCTCCCGCTCCGCCTCACCCAGCGGAATCCCGGCCCCCGCCAAGGAGATCAGCACCATGAAGGCTCGCTCGTCCAGAATCATGGCCACCGCCGCCGCCGTGGTCGTCCTCGCGGGACTTGCCACGGCCTGCAACCGTGGCAGTGACTCGGCCGCCTCCGCCTCGGGTGGTGGAAAGCCGGCCATCGGCATCGACCTGCCGCGTGCGGACTCCGACTTCTGGAACTCCTACGCCCAGTACATCAAGCAGGACGCCACCTCCGAGGGCCTCAACACCCTGCCGGTGAGCAACTCGCAGAACGACGTCACCAAGCTGGTCGCCAACGTCCAGGTCTTCCAGAACACTGGCGCCAAGGCCATCGTGATGGCCCCTCAGGACACCGGCGCGGTCGCCTCGACCCTGGACAACCTGGCGGCCAAGAAGATCCCGGTGGTCAGCGTCGACACCCGCCCCGACAAGGGCGACGTCTACATGGTGGTGCGTGCCGACAACAAGGCGTACGGCTCCAAGGCCTGCGAGTTCCTCGGCAAGCAGCTCGGTGGCAAGGGGAAGGTCGCCGAGTTCCAGGGCTCGCTGAGCTCCATCAACGGACGCGACCGCTCGGAGGCGTTCGCCTCCTGCATGAAGGAGAAGTTCCCCGGCATCCAGGTGATCGAGCTGGCCACCGACTGGAAGGGCGACGTCGCCTCCGCCAAGCTCCAGTCCACCCTGACCGCCAACCCGGACCTGAACGGCATCTACATGCAGGCGGGCGGCGCCTTCCTGCAGCCCACCCTCGCCCTGCTCCAGCAGAAGGGCCTGCTCAAGCCGGTCGGCCAGCCCGGCCACATCGCCATCGTCTCCAACGACGGCATCCCGCAGGAGTTCGACGCGATCCGCAAGGGCGACATCGACGCGACCGTCTCCCAGCCCGCCGACCTGTACGCCAAGTACGCGCTGTACTACGCGAAGGCCGCCGCCGAGGGCAAGACCTTCCAGCCCGGCGCTACCGACCACGAGTCCACCATCATCCAGCTGCCGAACGGCCTGGAGGACCAGCTGTCCGCCCCGCTGGTCACCAAGGACAACGTGGACGACAAGGCCCTGTGGGGCAACAACGTCGGCAACTGACCCCACCGACCTCCGTGGGCGGCGGACCGACGGCCCCGCCGCACCGCCGCTCACGGGTACGACCCTGAAAGGACCCGCCATGGCGGACCCCAGCCCCGTCCGGGGCCCTGTCGTCGAGGCCGACGGGATCAGCAAGCGCTTCGGCGCCACCGTCGCGCTCAGCGACGCCCGCATCTCGGTCGCGCCCGGCGAGTCGCACGCGCTGGTCGGCCGCAACGGCGCCGGAAAGTCCACCCTGGTCTCGATCCTCACCGGACTGCAGAACCCCGACACCGGCACCCTGCGCTTCGACGGCGCACCCGCCCCCGCGCCGGGCGACATCGAGGCCTGGCGCTCCCGGGTGGCCTGCGTGTACCAGCGCTCCACCATCATCCCGGCGCTGACCGTCGCGGAGAACCTGTTCCTCAACCGGCAGAGCGACGCTGCGATGCGGCCGATCAGCTGGAAGCAACTACGTCAGCGGGCCGGTGAGTTGCTCGCCGAGTACGGTGTGGACGTCGACCCGACCGCACGCGCCGGAGACCTCGGTGTCGAACAGCGGCAGTTCGTCGAGATCGCCCGGGCGCTCTCCCTCGGGGCCCGCTTCATCATCCTGGACGAGCCGACCGCCAAGCTCGACGCCCGCGGCATCGAGCGGCTCTTCGACAAGCTGCGCTCGCTTCAACGGCAGGGTGTCGCCTTCCTGTTCATCTCGCACCACCTCCAGGAGGTCTACGACCTCTGCACCACGGTCACGGTCTACCGGGACGCCCGGCACATCGTCACCGCGCCGGTCGCCGGACTCGGCCGGCAGGCGCTGGTCGAGGCGATGACCGGGGAGAGCGCCCAGGGCGCACCCTGGAGCCTGTCGGGCCGTCAGAACATTGGCGGTGCGCCACTTTTGGAGGTATCCGGTCTCAGCCTGGCGGGTGCCTACCAGGACGTCGCGCTGACCGCGCGGCCCGGCGAGGTGGTGGGCCTGGCCGGCGCGGCCGCCAGCGGAAACGTCCAACTCGGCGAAACCCTGGCCGGGTTGCACCGCCCGCAGTCCGGGGCCGTCACCGTGGCCGGCCGACCGGTGCGTACGGGTCAGGTTCCCGCCGCACTCGCCGCCGGTATCGGTTTCGTCCCCGAGGACCGGCACCTCCAGGGCCTCATCCCGCAGCGCAGCGTCGCCGAGAACGCCACCCTGACCGTCAGTGACCAGCTCGGCCCCTGGGGCACGGTGCTGCCGTCCCGGACCCGGGCCTTCGCCGAGCGGATGATCGCCGGCCTCGACATCAAGACGCCCGGCCCCTCGACCCCGGTCTCCGCCCTGTCCGGCGGCAACCAGCAGAAGGTGGTCATCGCCCGGGCGCTGGCGGCCGAACCGCAGGTGCTGGTCGCCATCCGGCCCACCAACGGCGTCGACATCAAGTCCAAGGAATCCCTGCTCGGCACCGTCCGCGAGGTCGCCGACGCCGGAAAGAGCGCCCTGATCGTCTCCGACGAACTCGACGACCTGCGGGTCTGCGACCGCGTCCTGGCCATGTTCCACGGCCGTGTGGTCGCCGAGTTCGCCCACGGCTGGAGCGACGAAGAGCTGGTCTCAGCCATGGAGGGCATGGCCGGCCCGACCGACACGAAGGAAAGTCATGTCACCCACCACTGAGGCCCGCGCGCACTCGGCCACCACCGTCCCCGCGTCCGCCCGCCCCGGCTTCAGCCTGGCGCGCTACCGCGACCTCTCCCTCGTCCCGGTCCTGCTCGTGCTCGGCATCATCGGATTCATCGTCTCCCCCGCCTTCCTCACCTCCGACAACCTGCTCGGCGTCGGCCAGCAGGCCACCGAGCTGAGCCTGCTGGTGCTGGCCGAGGCCCTGATCCTGATCGCCGCGCGGATGGACCTCTCACTGGAGTCCACCATCGGCGTCGCCCCGGTCATCGCCGTCTGGCTGGTGCTGCCCGACCACGGCGCCCGGTTCAACGGCCTAGGGCTCTTCCCCACCTGGACGGCCGTCCCGCTCTGCCTGCTGGTCGGCGCGGTCATCGGCGCGGTCAACGGCTTCCTGATCCTCAAGCTGCGCCTGAACGGCTTCATCGTCACCCTCGGCGCGCTCACCCTGCTGCGCGGCCTCCAGGTCGCGATCTCCGAGGGCCAGTCGATCGTCAATCTGCCCGGCTCCTTCACCTACCTCGGCCGCACCAGCTGGCTCGGCGTCCCGGCCGCGATCTGGATCTGCGCCCTGCTCTTCCTGATCGCCGGCTGCGCGCTCGCCTGGCTGCGCCACGGCCGCGCCCTCTACGCGATCGGCGGCAACGCCGAGGCCGCCCGCGCCGCCGGCATCCGGGTCGACCGGATCACCTGGGCCGTCCTCGTCCTGGGCAGCCTGCTCGCCGCCTTCGCCGGCATCCTCTACACCGGCCACTACGGCTCCATCTCGGCCGACCAGGGCAACGGCTGGATCTTCCAGGTCTTCGCCGCCACCGTCATCGGCGGCGTCAGCCTGAACGGCGGCCGCGGCACGCTGTTCGGTGCTCTGACCGGCGTGCTCACCCTCCAACTCGTGGTCAACGTCATGACCCTGGCCGGGGTGCCGCCGCTCTGGAACCAGTTCCTGAACGGCGCGATCATCATCGTCGCGCTGATCATCTCCCGCTTCGCCTCCGGCGAGAAGCAGGAGTGACGGCTCCCTGAGACCGCCGGCGCGGCGCGGCAGCCGGTCAGCTACCCCATCGCCCGGATCCGGGCGATGCTCTCGTCGAGGAAGCCGCGGCAGAACACCAGGTGGTCCGCGCCGTAGCCGCGCGGGCCGCACTCGACCACCAGCAGCAGCCCCAGGTACAGGTGGTAGAGGGCCAGCCGGTGCCGGAGGGTGGGGTCGAAGTCCAGGCGGCCGCCCGCCCCGGTGTAGCCGGCCACCAGGTCGCTGCCCGGGCCGGTGCCGCCACCGAAGGCCAGCGAGACCAGTTCGGCGGCCGGGTCGCCCCAGAACGCCCGTTCGTGGTCGATGAGCCCGGTGACGCGGGCCCGCCGCCCACCGTCGGCCGGCTGGACGAAGACGTTGCCCGGCCACAGGTCGAAGTGGACCAGCCGAGGTTCGGTCACCTCGTCGAGCGCCTGGCGGCCCTCGGCCACCAGGGCCCGGAGGTCGCCGGGCTGCACGCCCAGTGGGGACTGCCAACGGTCGGCGTCGTCGAGCAGCGCGTCGACCATGGCGGTGAACGCCGTTCGCCAGTCGGGGGCGGACAGCGCGGACTCGGCGGCGGGATACCCGAAACGGCCGTCCTCGGAGCGCAGGGTGTGCAGGCGCGCGGTGATCGCCCCCAGCTCGCGCCGCAGATCCGCCCCGGTCCGTGGGTCCAGCCGGTCGCCCGCCTTGTCCCACGGGATGCCGTCCAGTACCGACAGGACGATGAACTCCGCTCCTGCGTACAGCAGTTGCGGCGAGGGTACGGCGCCGGGCGGCAGCGTCGTGAGCCGCCGGTAGACCATGGCCTCGGTGGCCAGGATGCCGCGCTCGTACCGGAGGACCGCCGCGTCGGGCGGCGGAGCGAGCTTCACCACGGCGGCTCGGCCGTCGTCCAGCCGGACCCGGTGGACGCTGTTGAACCAGCCGTCGGTCAGCTCACCCTCCAGGCGGCACCCGATGCCGGCACCGGCGCGCAGCAGGGCATCGAGTTGGTCACCGGTCAGGTGACGCTTGGTCAGGCTCTCCATGACAGGTGCACTTCCGGGGTGGTGGCGAACCTGAGGCGGGACCCCACGAGGGGTCCCGCCTCAGGTTCGGGTTCGGGCCGGGTCCGGGTTCAGGCCGGGTACGGCAGGTCCGCCTCGGCGGTGCCCGCCGGGTGGGCGTGCAGGGTGCCGTCCGGTCCGCCGATCCGCAGCTGCCAGGCGTGCGGACTGTCGGTGGTGACATGGAGCCGGTCGCCTTCGCGGCGCAGGTGGAAGCGGGCGCTGCTGCCGGTGCCTTCGGTGTCGGGGACGACCAGGGTGCGTTCGGCTCCCGCGGCGAAGGCGTGCACCCGCAGTTCGACGCCGTCCGCCCAGGCGGAGACGGGGTGTTGGTCGTCGGCCCCGAGCGGGAGCACGGAGTCGGGCCGGGCTAGCAGCGGCAGGGTGTGGAAGCCGTGCCGCTCCTTCACCCAGCGCGGACCGATCACCTGGTCCCCCGTCAGGACGTTGGTCCAGGTCCCCTCGGGGACGTAGTACTCGACCGTGCCGTCGTCGCTGAAGACCGGCGCGACCAGCAGGTCCTCGCCGAGCATGTACTGCCGGTCCAGGGTGGCGGCGGCGGGGTCGTCGGGGAACTCCAGCACCATGGCACGCATCACCGGGATGCCCGTGGTGTGTGCCTGCTGGGCCGCGCGTTGCAGGTAGGGGGCGAGGCGGTGCTTGAGGAGCGTGAACTCGCGGGTGACGTCGACCGCCTCCTCCCCGTAGTCCCATGGCACCCGGTACGACTTGGAGCCGTGCAGGCGGCTGTGCGAGGAGAGCAGCCCGAACTGGACCCAGCGCTTGAAGACGGTGGGCGTGGGGGTGCCTTCGAAGCCGCCGATGTCGTGGCTCCAGAACCCGAAGCCCGACAGACCGAGCGACAGCCCACCGCGCAACGACTCGGCCATGGCGTTGAAGTGCGATTCGCAGTCGCCGCCCCAGTGGACGGGGTACTGCTGGCCGCCGGCGGTGGCGGAGCGGGCGAACAGCAACGCCTCACCCTCACCCCGCACCTCACGGAGCAGCTCGAAGACGGCCCGGTTGTAGAGGTGGGTGTAGTAGTTGTGCATACGCTCCGGGTCGGAGCCGTCGTGCCAGACCACATCGGTGGGGATGCGCTCGCCGAAGTCGGTCTTGAAGCAGTCCACACCCTGCTCCAGCAGCGGCCGCAGCTTGCCGGTGTACCAGGTGGCGGCGGCGGGGTTGGTGAAGTCCACCAGGGCCATGCCGGGCTGCCACAGGTCCCACTGCCACACGCTGCCGTCCGGGCGCCGCACCAGGTACCCCTCGCGCCTGGCCTCCTCGAACAGCGCCGACTTCTGCGCGATGTAGGGGTTGATCCAGGCCGAGATCCGCAGCCCCTGCTGCTTCAGCCGGGCGAGCATCCCGGCGGGGTCGGGGAAGGTGTCGGCGTCCCACTCGAAGTCGGACCACTGGTACTCGCGCATCCAGAAGCAGTCGAGGTGGAAGACGCTCAGCGGAATCCCGCGCTCGGCCATGCCGCCGACGAAGCGGTTGACGGTGGCCTCGTCGTAGTCGGTGGTGAAGGAGGTGGTCAGCCACAGCCCCAGCGCCCACGCCGGCGGCAGCGCGGGACGGCCGGTGAGGGCCGTGTAGCGCTCCAAAATTTGCTTGGGCGTGGGCCCGTAGACCACGAAGTACTCGAGCGACTGGTCCTCGACGCTGAACTGCACCTGGCCGACCGATTCGGAGCCAACCTCGTAGCTGACCTTGCCGAGGTGGTTGACGAAGACGCCGTAGCCCTGGTTGGTCAGGTGGAAGGGGATGTTCTTGTAGGACTGCTCGCTGGTGGTGCCGCCGTCGGCCTGCCAGATGTCCACCACCTGCCCGTTGCGGACGAACGGCGTGAACCGCTCCCCCAGACCGTAGACCAGTTCGCCGACGCCCAGGGAGAGTTGACCGAGCATGAAGTGACGCCCGGTGTCGTCGGTGACGAACGCCGTGCCGCGCTCCCCGACCGTGGTCAGGACCCGGCCGTCGGCGGCGAACTCCAGCTGCCACGGCTGGGAGGTGTCCACCCGCAGCGTCAGGTCGCCCGCGGCCAGCTCCACCACGTCCCCGTCGCGGCGCACCTTCCCGGCGCTCCGCTCCGCCCCGGGCAGCGCGAACTCCGGCCCGCGCTGCACCGATCCGGCGTGGTGGGTGGCGCGCACCCCGATGATGCCCTCGGCCGGCGACCAGCACTCGACCGTCAGCAGAGGGCTGTTGAGGGTGTCACCACGGCCGCGCACGTGCTTCACCGGCGCGTAGAGCGTGATCCCGTGCTCGTCCGACCGGACGTCGGCGACCTCGGCGGCATAACGCGCGGTGACACCGGGGCGCATCAGCCAGTAGCCGTCGGTGAATTTCATCGGGCAGGTTCCTCTGTCCGCGCGCGCTGCGCGGTGATCAGGCCCCGGTACCAGTGATAACTGTCCTTGGGCGTTCGGGTTTTGGTGTCGTAGTCGACCCGGACCAGACCGAAACGCTGGTCGTAGCCACGGGCCCACTCGAAGTTGTCCAGGAGTGACCACAGGAAGTAGCCGCGGACGTCGACCCCGGCGGCGATGGCGTCGGCGACGGCGGCGAGGTGGTCCGCGAGGTAGTCGATCCGCCCGGTGTCGTGGACCTGGCCGTCCGGACCGACGGTGTCGGGGTCGGCGCAACCGTTCTCGGTGATCCAGATCGGCGGCAACTCCGGGTACCGGCCGTGCAGCCCGGTGAGCAGCTCGGTGAACGCGGCCGGGACGACCGGCCACCCCATGGTGGTGTGCCGGGTCCCGTACGGGTCCAGCTCGGTGACGCCGATGTCCACGGCGGAGCGCTGCTCGGGGTCCTCCGCCCGGTGCGGGGCGGCGGCGACGGTGATCGGGCGGTAGAAGTTGATGCCGAGGAAGTCCAGTGGCGCACCGATGAGTTCGAGGTCACCGGGGCGGCGCCAGGGGCCGTCGGCCTGGCCGGCCCAGGTCTCGGCCTCGTCGGCGGGGTAGCGGCCGGAGAACAGCGGCTGGGTCCAGACCTCGTTGTGGAGGACCTCGGCCCGGCGCAGCGCGGCGAGGTCCTCGGGACGGTCGGAGGCGGTGTGGATCCGGTCCAGGTTGAGGGTGATCCCGACCTCCTGGGCGCCCGCCGCCCGCAGCTCCCGGACGGCCAGGCCGTGGCCGACCAGCAGGTGGTGGGCGGCCGCCAGCGCGCCCCGGCCCTCCTGGGCGCCGGGTGCGTGGCGGCCCTCGGCGTAGCCCACGAAGGCTGAGCAGTGCGGCTCGTTTAGGGTGATCCAACGCTCCACCCGGTCGCCGAACCGTTCGGCGGCGAGAGCCGTGTACCCGGCGAACGCCTCGGCTGTCTCCCGGACCCGCCAGCCACCGCGGTCCTCCAGCGCCTGCGGCAGGTCCCAGTGGTAGAGGGTGACGGCGGGTCGGATCCCGGCGGCCAGCAGCTCGTCGAGCAGGCGGTCGTAGAAGTCGACGCCCTTGGCGTTGACCGGGCCGGTGCCCTCCGGCAGCAGACGGCTCCAGGAGAAGGAGAATCGGTAGCTGTCCACACCGAGTTGGCGCAGCAGTTCCACGTCCTCCCGGTAGCGGTGGTAGTGGTCGCAGGCGGTGTCACCGGTCGCGCCACCGAGCGTCCGCCCCGGCGTGTGGCTGAAGGTGTCCCAGATCGAGGGCCCGCGGCCGTCCTGGTCGTGGGCGCCCTCGATCTGGTACGCGGCGGTGGCGGCACCGAAGCGGAAGCCGGCGGGCAGCATGGGAAAGGCCCGGGCGGCGGAGGGAGTGGTGGTCACAGCTGCACCGCCAGTCCACGCTCGCGCAGCCAGGTCAGCTGGGCGGGCGGGTTGGAGCCGCAGCCGCCGCCATGGTCGGCGAAGGGCCAGACCGTCATGGTGCGGTCCTGGCCGGCGTAGTGGTTGAAGGCGGCGTAGACGGTGGACGGCGGGCAGACCGGGTCCATCAGTCCGACGCTGAACAGGGCGGGAGCGGTGGCCCGTTGGGCGAAGTGGACACCGTCGAAGTGGTCCAGGGTGTCGAGGGTCGGCTCCACCTTGTGGCGGCTGTGCCAGCGCAGGTACTTGACGATCTCCTGGTACGGCCCTTCGCCGGCGATCTGGGCGGCGTGGCGGAAGTGGCACAGGAACGGTACGTCCGGCATCACCGCTGCCGCCCGGTCCCCGACGAGTCCGGCGACCGCCAGCGCGAGGCCGCCGCCCTGGCTGCCGCCGGTCAGTACGATCCGGTCGGTGTCGAGGCCGGGCAGCTGCGCGACGGCGTCGACGGCGCGCACGCAGTCGGTGATCAGGCGGCGGTAGTAGTAGTTCTCCGGGGAGTCGATGCCCCGGGTCATGAATCCTTCGCTCCACTGCGTGCCGTCGCCCATCCCCAGGTCCGGGGTGTCGTGGCCCTGGCCCCTGCTGTCGACGACGAGTTGGGCGTATCCGGCGGCGGACCAGAAGAGGTGGTCGGTGGGTAGCCCGCGGCCGCCGGAGTAGCCGATGTAGGTGACGACGACGGGCAGCGGGCCCTCCGCGCCGGCGGGGCGCAGCAGCCAGGCGGCCACCGGTTCGCCGTTCCAGCCGGGGAAGCGTACGTCGTCGACCTCGACGGTGCGCAGTGCGTACTGCGAGGTGACACGTTCGGCCTTGACGGCCCCGTCGTGGGTGCGGGCTTCGGCGAGTGTCCGTTGCCAGAACGCGTCGAATTCCTCCGGAGCGTTCATCTCCGGCCGGTAGGCGGTCAGTTCGTCGAGGCCGAAGTCGGTGAGCGGCATGGCGGCTTCCTCGGATGGGAGAGCGGAGGGGACGGGTGACGGCCGTCCCGGGCGATGTACGGGTGGCGGCCCGTCCCCCCGGGGCGGGCCGCCGTTCTCGGTGACCGGGGGCGGGTCCGACAACTCCCGGTGATCCACACGGTAGTTGTCGGGACCCTCCCCGGAACTCAGTGGGCTGTGCCGAAGTGGAAGGCCAGCAGGCGCACCTCGCCGTGCAGGGTCACCGTCAGGTCCTGCTGGCCGACGGGCGGGGTGTTCAGTTCGGTGGCGACCGTGGTCCAGGTGTGGCGGTGGCCGGTGGCGGGGACGTCGATCTCCGCCAACAGCTGGTCACCGGAACGGAATTCGAGCTTCGCGTCGCCCGTGACCTCGTGTGCGGTCTCGGCTTCGATCCGGACCGCGCCGGAGAGGTCGACGCCCCGGAAGAGCAGCGTGGCCGGCTGGGTGGGGTCGGCGGGGGTGACGGCGTCGCCGTCGGTGCGGGTGGCGTCGACGATGGTGCTGCCGACGTGGCTGTCGAAGTCGACTGCCAGGGTCCGGCGTTCGACCACCGCGCGGGGCTGCGGCCGGGGGCCGGTGACGGTCAGCGGCGCGGTGAGGACCGGGTGCTCGGCCGAGCGGGCGATGATGATCTCGTACGCGCCGGGGTCGACGGTGAACGCGCCGGTGGTGACGTCCCAGTGGGCGAGCCGGTCGGCCGGCAGCCGGAAGGTCAGCTCCCGGCTCTCACCCGGATCCAGCCGGATCTTGGCGAAGTCGGCGAGGCGCAGGCGTGGGGCCTGGTAGCGGGCGTCCAGGGCGCGGACGTAGACCTGGACCACCTCACTGCCCGGCCGGTGGCCGGTGTTAGCCACCGTCAGCGTCGCGTCGAGGGAGCCGTCCTGCGTGATCGACGGCTCGGACAGCCGCAGGTCCCGGTGGGCGAACTCGGTGTAGGACAGTCCGTGGCCGAAGGGGTAGAGCGGCGCGGCCTGGTGGTACTGGTAGGTCCAGCCCGCGGTGATGATGTCGTAGTCGAGCGGTGCGGGCAGACGGTCGTCGCCCCGGTACCAGGTCTGCGGAAGCCGTCCGGACGGCTCGGCCGCACCGAGCAGCACGTCGGCCAGCGCGTTCCCGGTCTCCGAGCCGCCGTGGGAGGTCCACAGCACGGCGGGCAGGTGCCCGTCGGCCCAGTCGACGGCGAACGGGTAACTGCTCATCACCACCAGCGCCGTCTCCGGACGGGCGTTCGCCACCGCGCGCAGCAGCGCCTCCTGGCCGGCGGGCAGCGCGGTGTCGACCCGGTCCTCGGTCTCGCGGCCGTTGACCAGCGGGTGACTGCCGAGCACCACTACGGCGGCGTCGGCCGCCTCGGCGGCCGCCCGCGCCTCGGCCTTGCCGTCGCGCAGCAGATCGCGCTGCCAGCGTTCGGCACTCTCCGGGCCGTCGGCGGTGACGGTCACCCGGCCGTCGGCCGGGTCGACGGCCGCGTAACGGCCGGAGTGCACCGAGCGCAACAGCACGTCGCCGTCCTCGGCCGGCTCCAGGCGGAAGGTCTCGTGGATCTCCCAGCTCTTGAGGATCTCCTGGTCGGCCACCAGCGTGCCGTCGTCCTTGAGGCTGAGGTAGCGGCCGGTTCCGGCCGCCCGCAGGGTCAGCATGCCCCGGCCCCAGTCGGTTACGTCGAACGCGTCGGAGCCCAGCAGTTCACCGCTGACGCGCGACCGCAGCGCGATCCGGTCGCTGCCCTCCACCCGGACCACCTCACCGCCGTGGGCACCGAGCGCGGCGGTGAGCCCGTCGGCGACGGTGACCTGGTACGACATGGTGCCGCTGTACCAGTCCTCGCACAGCATCTCGGCGAGCGGGCCGATCACGGCGACCCTAGGGGTGCGGGCCGGATCGAGCGGCAGCAGGCCGTCGTTCTTGAGCAGCACCACCGACTCGGTGGCGGCCTCCCGGGAGAGGGCGTGGTGCTCGGGGCTGTCGATCACCTCAGGGCCGATCCCGGCGTACGGGTCCAGCTCAGGGTCGAACTCGCCGAGCCGGAACCGGAGTTCGAGCTGCCGCCGGACCGCGAGGTCGACGTCGGTCTGGTCGATCAGACCGCGCTCCAGGGCTTCGCGCAGGCGACCGACGGGCGTTGCGCTGTCCTCGCCGTGGTCGGTGAAGTTGTCGATGCCGGCCTTCAGTGCCGCCGCGTGGCCCCGCGCGTGGTCCTCGAAGTAGTGCTCGGGGTCGACCAGGTTGGACGGCGCCTCGGCGTCGCTCACCACGAACAGCTCGTGCCCGGTCGGCCGCGCCCAGCGGCGCAGCTCCGTCTCGATGAGCGGACTGACGTGGCAGGGACGGCCGTTGACCAGGTTGTAGCCTGCCATCGCCCCGGTGGCGGCGCCGGAGGCGACCACCGGCCGGAAGGCCGCCAGGTCGTACTCGTGCAGCACCCGCGGACGCACCGCGGAGGAGGTCATGCAGCGGTCGTCCTCGTTGTTGTACGCGAGGAAGTGCTTGAGTACCGGCGCCGTGCGCAGGTACGTCGGGTGGTCACCGGCCAGCCCGCGGCAGTACGCCTCGCCGAGCCGTGCGGTGTGCACCGGGTCCTCGGAGTAGCCCTCCTCGTTGCGGCCCCAGCGCGGGTCGCGCAGCAGGTTCAGCACGGGCGCCCAGGCCTGCAGGCTGTTGGTGCCGGTGCCCGAAGCGGTCGGGCGGTGGTAGTGGAAGGCACGCAGCTCGACCGAGACCGCCTCGGCGACCCGGCGGACGAGCTCTTCGTCCCAGGTGGCGCCGAGGCCGACGGCCTGTGGAAAGACCGTCGCCACCCCGAGCCAGGACACGCCGTGCAGGGCCTCGCTGCCGGTGCGGAACGAGGCAACACCCAGGTGCGGGACGGCCGGCGCGTACTGGTGCAGCATCGCGAGCTTCTCGTCGGGCGTGAGCCGCTCCAGCAGGTCGTCGACGCGCTTGCGCAACGGCAGCTCTGGATCACGGAACGGGGGCAGGTGATCTGCGGAAACGGGCTGGGAAGTCAACGGGAACCCTTCGGACAGGCGTGGCGCTGTGACCATTCATCGAAGCGCTTCGACGCTGACATGGACCCGGGGGGCCTGTCAACTACCAGTGCACAGAGGAAATTTGGAATTGTTCAGGGCCTTGCTGAACCCGTAACGCGTCGTTAGTCTCGCCGCAATATCCAAGCGCTTCGACAACTCCGCAGTGGAAGGGCCGTCTCCACCATGAGAACCGAGCTGAACCGCAGGAGCTTCATCAGTGCCGCCGTGTCCGTCGCGGGAGCCGCCGCGATGGCCCCGCTCCTCACCGCTTGCGGCGACGGAGGCAACCGCAAGACCGGTGCGAACACCGAGACCGGCCTCAAGGCCGCCCTGCCGGCCTACGCCGCCAGCGCCGCCGTCAAGCCGGACATCCCGTCCGTGGCCGGTCCCGCCGGCTCGGCCACCGATCCCGGCTTCCTGACCTACCCGGCCTCCCCGGTCGCCAGTGTCTCCGGCGTCCCCGGCAAGGGCGGCAACTACACGGCGGTCACCCCGCTCTGGGGCACCGTCCCGCCGGTGGGCAACTCCTTCTACCAGGCCATGAACAAGGCGCTGGGGGTGAACCTCACCATGAAGCCGGCGGACGGGAACAACTACGACACCATCATCGCGACCATGACCGCCGCCAAGCAGCTGCCGGACTGGATCCAGCTGCCGGCCTGGTGGAACGCCACCTTCAACACCGGCGGCCTCGTCGGCAACCAACTCGCCGACCTGACGCCGTACCTGGCGGGCGACAAGGTCAAGAAGTACCCCAACCTGGCCGCCATACCCACCAGCGCCTGGCAGGTCGGGGTCTGGGGCGACAAGCTCTACGGCATCCCCTCGTACTCCAGTTCCTTCGTCATCGCGGGCGGCACCTTCTACCGCCGGGACATCCTCGAGAGCCGGGGCATCACCGCCGACCAGGTCAAGTCCGCCGACGACCTGATGCGGCTCGGCAAGGAACTGACCGACGCCAAGCGCGGCGTGTGGGCCTTCGACGACGTGTGGACCTACCTGTACACCTGCTGGGGCGCCCCGCAGAAGTGGAAGGTCGACAACGGCAAGCTGATCCACGCCTACGAGACCCAGGAGTACCTGGAGGCCCTCGACTGGCACTACCGCCTCGCCACCTCTGGTTACATGCACCCGGACGCCCTGGCCGGCAACAACGCCAATGCCAACACCCGCTTCTACAGCGGACAGGTCCTGATCCAGGGCGGCGGCATGGGCATCTGGAACCTGAGCGACCACCAGTCCGGGACCGCCGCGAACCCGGACTACCGGCGCGGCGCCTTCAGCGCCATCTCCGCCGACGGCAAGAGCACACCCGTGATCCCGCTGGGCCCCTCCGCCAGCCTGGTGAGCTACCTCAACGCCGGTCTGAAGCCCGCTCAGATCGAGGAACTGCTCGAGGTCGCCAACTACCTGGCCGCACCGTACGGAACCGCCGAGTTCACGATGGTCAACTACGGCGTGGAGGGCCAGCACCACACCCGCGTCAACGGGGTGCCGACCTTCACCGACGAGGGCAAGAAGGACGTCCAGGCGACCACCTTCCCGTTCCTGGCCTCCGCCTCGAACGTGCTCAGCAACCCGGGCAACGACCGGATCACCACCGACTACGCCGCCTGGCAGGCCACCAACGTCAAGTACCTCGCCAAGCCGCCGTTCCTGGGCATGAACCTCAGCATGCCGCAGGCGATGTCCACTGCCCTGGCCGCGAAGGGCGTCGAGGACGCCGTCAAGGACTGCTACCACGGGAAGAAGAAGGTCTCCGAGGTCCAGGAGGCCATCGCGGGCTGGAAGGCCGGCGGCGGTGACCGGCTGAAGCAGTGGATGACCGACAACGTCCTGAGCAAGTACGGCACGGGCCAGTGAGTACCGCCCCGACGGAGCGCCCGCAGTCACCGGCCCGGCTCAACTGGCGGATCAAGCTGCGGCGTGACCGCTCGCTGCTGCTGATGACGGTGCCCGCGGTCCTGCTCCTGATCGTGTTCAGCTACGTCCCGCTGTTCGGCGTGGCCACCGCGTTCCAGGAGTACGACCCGCTGATCGGGGTCTGGCACAGCGAGTGGGTCGGGTTCGACCAGTTCCAGCGGCTGCTGAACGACCCGCTGTTCTGGGGGTCGTTGCAGAACACGCTCTACCTCAGCTTCGTCCAGCTGATCCTGTTCTTCCCGATCCCGATCGTGCTGGCCCTGCTGCTCAACACGGTGCTCAGCGAACGGACACGCAACTTCATCCAGTCCGTCGTCTACCTCCCGCACTTCTTCTCCTGGGTGCTCGCGCTCACCATCTTCCAACAGATGCTGGGAGGCGCGGGCGTGCTCAACCACTTCCTGCGCCAGCACGACCTCAGTACCTGGGACATCATGAGCAACCCGGACACCTTCGCGCTGCTCGTCACCTCCCAGTCCGTCTGGAAGGAGGCAGGCTGGGGGATCATCGTCTTCCTGGCCGCCCTCAGCGCGATCAACAGCGAGCTGTACGAGGCCGCCGCGGCGGACGGCGCGGGGTGGTTCCGGCGGATGTGGCACATCACCCTGCCCGGTCTGCGCGGGGTGATCGTCCTGATGCTGGTGCTGCGGCTGGGCAACGCCCTGTCGGTGGGCTTCGAGCAGTTCCTGATCCAGCGCGAAGCGGTCGGCAAGGACGCGGCGGACGTGCTGGACACCTTCTCCTTCTACTACGGCATCGCCACCGGCGACTACAGCTACGGCGCGGCGGCCGGGCTCTTCAAGAGCGTGATCTCCCTGCTGCTCATCTGGGGCGCCAACCGGCTGGCGCACGCTTTCGGCGAGGACGGGTTGTACCGGAAATGACCAATGCACTCACCATCGGCCGCAAGAGCGGCGAACGCCGCGCGGCGGCCGCCTCCCGGCGCCGCAGCCGGTCCGCCCGTCCACCGTGGCAGGAGCCGCCGAGCACGGTCGGCCAGGCCGCCAAGGGGCTGACGCTCGGCGGGGTCCTGGCCGTGGTCCTGGTCCCGATGTGGATCATCCTGCTGACCAGTTTCTCCACCCCGGGAGCCATCAACCGGGCGGGCGGGCTGGTGATCTGGCCGGACGGCCTGACCACCCAGGCCTACCGCGAGATGCTGGCCGACAGCACCGTGCTCACCGCGCTGCTGGTGAGCCTCGGCATCACCGCCGTCGGCACCGCGGTGTCGATGATCGTCTCGGTGCTCTGCGCCTACGGGCTCTCCTGGCCCCGGTCGCTCGGGCACCGGCCCATCCTGGTGCTCCTGATCATCACCATGTTCGTCAACGGCGGCCTGATCCCGAGCTTCCTGGTGGTCACCGGGCTCGGCGGCTACGGACAGTGGTGGGCGCTGATCCTGCCGAGCGCGGTCTCCGTCTTCAACATCCTGGTACTGCGCGCCTTCTACTCCGGGACCTCCGGGGAACTGATCGACGCGGCGCGGATGGACGGCGCGGGCGAGTGGCGGATCCTCTGGTCCGTCGTGCTGCCCACCTCGCGCGCGGTGACCGCGGTGATCGCGCTCTTCTACGGCGTCGGTTACTGGAACTCGTTCTTCAACGTCATGCTCTACATGCCGACGGACAGTCAGAAGTGGCCGCTGCAGTACGTGCTGCTCACCTACGTCAACCGCGGCAACGGCCTGCCGGGTTCTCTCAACACCGGCTTCGGCAACGCGCACGTGCAGACCGCGCCGCTGTCCCTGCAGATGGCCGTGGTGGTCCTCACCCTGGTACCGCTGGTCGCCGTCTACCCGTTCGTGCAGAAGCACCTGCGTACCGGCGTGCTCACCGGCGCCATCAAGGGCTGACGGGCGAACCGATGGTGACACTCGTCGACGTGGCCAGGCGCGCGGGCGTCTCGTCCAGCACGGTCAGCTATGCGCTCAGCGGCAAGCGCCCGATCGCGGAGGAGACCAGACGGCGGATCGAACAGGCCGTCGTGGACCTCGGCTACCACCCCAACGCGGGCGCCCGCGCCCTGGCCGGCAAGCGCTCGCACATCATCGCCCTGGTGGTGCCGCTGCACACCGACGTCAACGTGCCGATCATGATGGAGATCGCCGTCGCGGTCACCGCCACCGCCCGCCGGCACGGCTACGACGTGCTGCTGGTGACCAACGACGAGGGCCCCGAAGGGGTCCGCCGGGTCGCCGCCACCGGTCTCGCGGACGGCGTGATCCTGATGGACGTCCGGCTGGACGACGACCGGATCCCGGTGCTGCGCGCCCTCGGCACACCGGCCGCGCTGATCGGGCTGCCGGACGACCAGCGCGGACTCTCCTGCGTGGACCAGGACTTCGAGGCGGCCGGCGCGCTCTGCGCCGACCACCTCGCCGACCTGGGCCACCGCGAGGTCGCCTTCGTCGGCTACGGCGCCGCCGTCTACCTGCGTCAGGCCGGCTACGCGGAGCGGACGCTGACCGGCTTCCGTGACCGGGCCGCGCAGCGCGGCCTGCGCTTCCTGCACCGGACCTGCGAGGGGACGTACGAGAGCACGGCCGGCACCCTGGCCCGCATCCTCGCGGACCGTCCGGACACCACGGGGTTCGTGGTGCAGAACGAGGGCGCGATCGGCCCGCTGCTGAGCCTGTTGCGGTCCGGTGGCCGGTCCGTCCCGGAGGACGCGTCGGTGGTCGCCCTGTGTCCCACGCCGCTGGCCGAGGGGTTCGCTCCCCGGCTCACGGCCGTGACCGGGCCGAAGCAGGAGATCGGCCGGATCGCCGTCCGCCAGGTGCTGGCCCGGATCGCCGCGGCGGCCGACGGCGTGCAGCCGACGGACGAACAGGTCCTGCTGACACCGGAACTGATCGTCCGTGAGAGCACCGCACCCGCCCCGCTCCGGGGTCTCCACCGCTGATGCCCACCACGACAGGAGCCATACGTGACGACGAGTCGACTGACCGACCGGCTGGGCGGTCTCGCCTACGGCGGCGATTACAACCCGGAGCAGTGGGATGAGGAGGTCTGGAAGGAGGACGAGGAGCTGATGCGCCGGGCCCGCGTCAACCTGGCGACCGTCGGCGTCTTCTCCTGGGCGCTGCTGGAACCCGAGGAGGGCCGCTACGACTTCGCCTGGCTGGACGCCCAGCTCGACCGCCTGCACGCGGCCGGCGTGGCCGTCGACCTGGCCACCCCGACCGCCTCCCCGCCCCCCTGGTTCACCCTGGCCCACCCCGACGCCCTGCCGGTCACCCCCGAGGGCAACCGCCTGACCCACGGCAGCCGTGACACCTACTGCCTGGCCGCGCCCGCATACCGCCGCGCCTGCGCCCGGATCGCCGCCGCGCTCGCCGAACGCTACGGCGACCACCCGGCGTTGGCCCTGTGGCACGTGCACAACGAGTACGTGACACTCTGCTGGTGCGAGCACACCGCGGCGGCCTTCCGGGTCTGGCTGCGCGAGCGCCACGGCTCCCTCGATGCCCTCAACGAGGCCTGGGGCACCACGTTCTGGAGCCAGCGGTACGGCTCCTGGGAGCAGATCCAGCCGCCCCGCGCCACCCAGTGGCACCACAACCCCGGCCAGGCGGTGGACTTCCGCCGCTTCTGGTCGGACGAGACCCTCGCCGCCTACCGCGAGCAGCGCGACGCGATCCGCGCGCACAGCGACCGTCCGGTGACCACCAACTTGATGCTACCCGGCTACCAGAACCTGGACCTGTGGGCCTTCGGCCGCGAGGTCGACCTGGTGTCCGTCGACCACTACCCCGCCGCGCCCGGCGTGGACGCCGCCGCCGACACCGCCTTCGGCGCCGACCGGGCCCGCTCCTTCGGCGGCGGCGTTCCCTGGCTGCTGATGGAGCAGGGCACCAACACCGTCTACGCCGGGGACCGCATCCTCGGCAAGGAGCCGGGCGAGATCCTCCGGCACTCCCTCGGCCACATCGCCCGGGGCTCGGAGGGCGCGCTGTTCTTCCAGTGGCGGCAGTCCAGGGCGGGTGCCGAGCAGTGGCACTCGGCGATGGTCCCGCACGCCGGGCCGGACAGCCGGATCTTCCGCGAGGTGACCGAGGTCGGCGCGGGAGTCGCCCGGCTCGGTGAACTCGCGGGGTCCACCGTCCGCGCCGAGGTCGCCGTCCTGCACGACTCCGACGCCTGGTGGGCGATGGACGCCGACGGGCTGCCGTCGGCCGAGCTGGACTACCACGGCACGCTGCGCCGCGCCCACCGGGCGCTCTGGGACGCCCGCGTCACCACCGACTTCGCGCACCCCGAGCACGAGCTGAGTCGGTATCGACTGGTCATTGCGCCGGCCCTGTTCCTGCTCTCCGACGCGGGCGCCGAGAACCTCCGTCGCTACGTCGAGGGCGGCGGAACGCTGCTCGTCCAGCACTTCAGCGGCGCCGTCGACCAGCGCATGCACTCCCGGCTCGGCGGCTACCCGGCCGCGCCGCTGCGCGAGGCGCTGGGCGTGCGGGTGGAGGAGTACCGCCCACTGCGCCGGGACGAGCAAGCCGTGCTCTCCGACGGCTCGTACGGCACCGCCTGGAGCGAGTCGCTGCGGACCGAGGGCGCCGAGGCGCTCGCCGCGTACACCGACGGCATGCTCACCGGGAGCCCCGCGCTGACCCGCCACCGCTTCGGGGCGGGAGTCGGCTGGTACCTCTCCACCCGCCTCGACGACACCGGCTACGCGGCCCTGGTCGAGCGGCTCCTCAGGGAGAGCGGTGCGGGCCCGGCGCTGCCCGGCCTGCCTCCCGGCGTCGAAGCGGTCACCCGGCACGCTCCGGACGGCCGCCGCTGGCACGTGCTGATCAACCACCGCGACCGGGCCGCCCCGCTGCCCGGGCCCGCCCACGACCTGCTGACCGGCGGCCCCGCCGACCACCTGCCGGCCGGCGGCTGCGCGGTCCTGCGCGCCGACTGAACCGGACGGCCGAAGTGCCCGTCCGCAGCGCACGACTCCTCGACTCCCCCCGGAGGAAGATCCACCATGTCCGACGACGACCAGACGATCCGCTGGGGCCACGGCGCCCTGGAACTGGAGATCGCCCTCCAGGAGGACGGCCGGCCTCGCCTCTCCCGCATCGGCTCGCCCGGCGAAACCGGGCAGTGTCCGCAGCCGGGCGCCCCGCTCCCGCTGGTGGAGGTGACGGTCACCGGCCACGGCCGCTTCTGGTCGGGCCGCAACCTCATCGACACGGCCGTCGGCGCCCGGCTGCGCCACCGGTCCCACCGTTCGGCCCGCGAAGGTGACTGGCACGTGCTCACCCTCGACCTCCACGAGCCCGAGACCGGCCTCACCGCCGAGGTCGTCTACCGGTCCCCGGACGGTCTGCCGGTGCTGCGCAGCGAGGTGGTGCTGCGCAACGAGGGCGGGGCGATCCTGAACCTGGAGTCGGTCGGCTCGCTCGTCGCGGGCTGCCTCACCTCCGGCGACCCGGCGGACCTGGACGCCGCCGACCTGCTGTGGGCGGAGAACGACTGGCTGGCCGAGTGCCGATGGCAGCGCAGCCCGCTGCGGGTGACCTCTCCCGCGCTGAACCGCCGGTTCCACTTCAACAGCGCCAAGAGCCCGCGCGTGGTGGCCGGTGAGGGCACCTGGTCCAGCCTCGGCCACCTCCCGATGGGCGGCCTGACCGACCGTCGGTCCGGCCGCAGCTGGGTCTGGCAGATCGAGCACAACGGTGGCGGCTGGCGCTGGGAGAGCGGCGAACGGGACAACACGGCTTACGCGGCGCTGTTCGGCCCCACCGACCAGGACCACGGCTGGCGCCACCCGCTGGCGCCCGGGGCCGAGTTCCGCACCGTACCGGTGGCCCTGGCGTTCGCCGCGCAGGGCGGCCCGGACGCGGCCTTCGCGACGCTCACCCGCTACCGCCGGGCGATCCGCCGGCCGCACGCCGACCACGCCCGGCTGCCGGTCATCTTCAACGACTACATGAACTGCCTGATGGGCGACCCCACCACGGCCGCCCTCCTGCCGCTGGTCGACGCCGCCGCCGAGGCGGGCGCGGAGTACTTCGTCATCGACGCCGGCTGGTACGCCGAAGAGCAGAAGAGCTGGTGGGACACGGTCGGCGCCTGGGAGCCGTCCGTCTCCCGCTTCCCCGGCGAGCGCGGGATCCACGAAGTCCTCGACCGGATCCGGGAGCGGCACCTGGTCCCCGGCATCTGGCTGGAGCCGGAAGCGGTCGGGGTGAACAGCCCGATGGCGAAGACACTGCCCGAGGAGGCGTTCTTCCGCCGCGACGGGCAACGCGTCGTCGAGGCGGCCGGCCGCTACCAGTTGGACCTGCGCCATCCGGCCGCCCGCGCCCACCTGGACCGTGTGGTGGACCGCCTGGTCGGCGAGTGGGGTGTCGGCTACCTCAAGCTCGACCACAACACCAACCACGGTTCGGGCACCAGCAACCACCCGGAGGAGACGCCGGCCGCAGGACAGCTCGAGCACAACCGGGCCCACCTGGACTGGCTCGACGGCATCCTCGACCGCCACCCGGACCTGGTGATCGAGAACTGCGCCTCCGGCGGCATGCGAATGGACTACGCCCTGCTCTCCCGGCTCCAACTCCAGTCCACCAGCGACCAGCAGGACCTGCTGCTCTACCCGCCGATCGCGGCGGCGGCGCCCACCGCCGTCACCCCCGAGCAGGGGGCCGTGTGGGCCTATCCGCTGCCCGAGGACTCGCTCGACGAGGTGGCCTTCACCATGGCCACCGCGCTGCTCGGCCGGATCCACCTCTCCGGCGAGCTGGCTGAACTGGGCTCGGAAGCAACGGCGTTGGTCCACGAAGCGGTGACCGTGTACAAGTCCGTACGCGCCGACCTGCCGCAGGCGGTGCCCGCCTGGCCGCTGGGCCTGCCTGCCTGGGACGCCCCCTGGGTCGCCCTGGCCCTGCACACCGCCGACGTCACCTACCTGACCGTCTGGCGCCGCCCCGGGGCGGAGAACACCGCCACCCTCCCGCTACCCCACCTGCTGGGCACGGACCTGCGGCCCGAGCTGCTCTACCCTTCCGCGAGCCAGGCCGTGCCCACCTGGCACCCGGACTCCGCCGAACTCACCCTGTCGCTTCCCGCCGCACCGTCGGCCGTGCTGCTCCGCCTGGACCACCACAACCTTCACTGAGAGGATTTGACAAAGTGTCAGATCAGCACCGCACGGAGAGCACCGTCACCAACCCGGTGATCCCCGGCTTCCACCCCGACCCCAGCATCTGCCGCGTCGGCGGCGACTACTACCTGGTGTGCTCCAGCTTCGAGTACTTCCCCGGCATCCCCGTCTTCCACAGCCGCGACCTGGTCAACTGGACGCAGATCGGTAACGCCCTGGACCGGCCGAGCCAGCTGCGCCTACCGCGCGACCAGCCCTCCTCCGGCGGCATCTACGCGCCGACGCTGCGTCACCACGACGGCCGTTTCTGGCTGATCGTCACCAACGTCAGCGACAGCGGCAACCTGCTGTTCACCGCCACCGACCCGGCCGGCCCGTGGTCCGACCCGATCCTGCTGCCCGGAGTGCACGGCATCGACCCGGACCTGGCCTGGGACGAGGACGGCACCTGCTGGTGCACCGTCGCCGGGGTGTCGCAGGTGCGCCTCGACCCGCACACCGGCGAGACGCTGGGCGAGCCGCACAAGGTGTGGTCGGGTACGGCCGTGGCGCCCGAGGCGCCGCACCTCTACCGGATCGGCGACTACTGGTACCTGCTGATCGCCGAGGGCGGCACCGAGCGCGGCCATGGCGTGTCCATCGCCCGCGGCCGTACGCCCGCGGGCCCGTTCGAGCCGTGCCCGGCCAACCCGATCCTGACCCACCGAAGCACCAGTAATCCGATCCAGAACACCGGCCACGCCGACCTGGTGCAGGCGCCCGACGGCTCCTGGTGGATGGTGCTGCTCGGCGTCCGGCCGGGCGGCGGCACCCCCGGCTGGCACGTGCTCGGCCGCGAGACCTTCCTCGCTCCGGTGGAGTGGGTCGACGACTGGCCGGTCGTCGGTCCGCTCTCGCTCGAACCGCCTGCCCCCGCCTGGCCGTTGCGGCCCGGCCCGACGCCGCCGATCCGGGACGACTTCGACCACGCCGAGCTGCAGCCCTGCTGGATCTCGGTGCGCGAGCGCCCGGCACAGTTGTGCACCACCAAGGAGCGCTCCGGCTGGCTCACCCTGCACGCGGTCGGCGCCTCCCTGGACGAGCCCGACCCGGCGTTCGTCGGCCGCCGCCAGCAGCACCTGTCCTGCGCGGTGCGCACCCTGGTCGACCCCACCGAGGGGCGCGGTGGCCTGGCCGTCCGGCTGGACGAGCAGCACCACTACGAGATCGAGGCGGCTACCGGCGAGGTGAAGGTGTACGCCCGGATCGGCCCGCTGCGCACCGAGGTGGGGTCGGCCCCCGTGCCCGTCGGCCCGGTGGTCCTCGGCCTCGAGATCACCCCGCAGCCGCCGCAGGGCCCGCGGACCGGGCCCGACCAGATCGCCTTCGGCATCGAGGCGCCGGACGGGACGTTCACCGTGCTCGGCGAGCTCGACGGCCGCTACCTGTCGACCGAGGTGGCCGGCGGCTTCACCGGCCGGGTGATCGGCATGTACGCCGCCTCAGGCACCGTCCACTTCGACTGGTTCGACTACCACCCCCACCAACTCTCCTGACTACTCGTCAGGAGCAACGGCCCGCCTGGCCGGCAACCACGTCTACGGCATCAACTCGGGCGCCACAGCGAAGTACCAGGTGACCCGGTCGGGCACCTCGGTGACCGGCATCACGGCCTGACCACCCGTCAGGATCTTGCTCCAACCGAAAGGGACAACCGTGCAGAACGTGCAGCGCACCTCCCGTACCCGCCGGCTCCGCCGCTCCGCGGCCCTGCTGGTGGCCCTGGCCACCACCGGCGGTCTCACCGCCGGCCCCGCCTTCGCCGCCCCGGGCGCCCCGGATTCGGCGCAGGCGGCAGCGTACAAGGTCTGGGTCCCCAACGACCCGATGGCCGCGGTCGCCGCGATGCAGCCCAGCTGGAACCTCGGCAACACCCTGGACGCCATCCCCGACGAGACATCCTGGGGCAACCCGCTCGTCACCAAGGCGACCTTCGACGGGCTGAAGGCCCAGGGCTTCCGCAGCGTCCGGATCCCCGTGACCTGGAGCACCCACCAGTCGGCCACCGCGCCGTACACCGTCGACCCGGCGTACATGAAGCGGGTCAAGCAGGTGGTCGACTTCGCCCTGGCGGACGGCCTCTACGTCGAGATCAACGTGCACCACGACTCGTGGCAGTGGATCAACAAGATGTCCACCGACCACGACAACGTCATGGCGCGGTTCAACTCGACCTGGCAGCAGATCGCCACCACCTTCAAGGACGAGTCGCGCGCCCTGCTCTTCGAGAGCATCAACGAGCCGCAGTTCGCCGACGCGACCGACGCCCAGAAGACCCAGTACCTGCGGGAGCTCAACACCTCGTTCCACCACATCGTCCGCAACAGCGGCGGGCAGAACAAGGACCGCCTGCTCGTCCTGCCGTCGGAGGAGACCAACAACGCCCAGCACTGGCTGGACGACCTGTCGACGACGATCAACTCGCTGCACGACCGCAACCTGGTGGCGACCGTGCACTACTACAGCTGGTACCCGTTCAGCGTGAACATCGCCAACGGCCCGACCTACGACGCCAAGGCCCAGTCGGACCTGACCGAAGGCTTCCGCCGGGTGCACGACACCCTCGTCGCCAAGGGCATCCCCGTCTACCTCGGCGAGTACGGCCTGCTCACCTCGCCCTACTCCGGCGTCGTCGAGCGCGGCGAGATGCTCAAGTACTTCGAGCACGTCGCCTACGAAGCCCGGATCAACGGCATGACCACCGCCGTCTGGGACGCCTACCACGACTTCCTCAACCGCGACACCATGCAGTGGGAGGTCCCCGAGATGAAGGCGCTGATGCAGACCTCCTGGCGGACCCGCTCGGGCACCGCCTCCACCGACAACGTCTTCCTGCCGAAGTCCGGCCCCATCGCGGCGCAGACCATCACCCTGAACCGCAACGGACAGTGGTTCGCCGGGCTGTGGCAGGGCAACGTCCCGCTGATGCCGTACTTCGACTACACCCTCAACGGCGACCAGCTCACCCTGACCGCCGACGCCCTCACCCGGCTGGCCGGCGACCGTGCTGCCGGGGTCAACGCCACCCTCGAAGTCCGGTTCTCCGACGGCGTGCCGTGGAAGCTCTTCGTGCGCTCGTACGACAAGCCGGTGATGTCCGGCGCCACCGGCACCACCGACGGCCTCGTCATCCCGACCGGGTTCAACGGTTCCCTGATGGCCAACGTGGAGTCCACGTACGCCGACGGCACCGCCGCCGGCCCGGCCTCCTGGACCACGTACCAGTCGTTCGACAACTACCGCGCCGACTACGGCGCCAACACCACCACCGTCAAGGCCGACTTCCTCAAGTCGCTCAAGGACGACGCCCCGGTGACGTTCACCTTCCGCTTCTGGACCGGCGCCACCGTCACGTACCACGTGACCAAGTCCGGCAGCACGGTGACCGGCACCGTCGGCTGACCATCCGTCATCCCCGCCCCGGCCGCCCTCTCCGGGCGGCCGGGGCCCCACCCTTCGAGGTCCGGTCATGTTCCCGCTGCCCCCGCGCGTCCTGTTCGGCGCCGCCTACTACCACGAGTACCAGCCGTACGAGCGGCTCAAGGAAGACCTCGACCTGATGGCGGCGGCGAAGTTCACCGTCATCAGGGTCGGCGAGTCGGTCTGGTCCACCTGGGAGCCTTCGAACGGCCGTTTCGAGCTGGACTGGTTGCAACCGGTGTTGGACGCCGCCCACGAGCGCGGCATCTCCGTGGTGCTCGGCACGCCCACCTACGCCGTGCCGCCCTGGCTGGCCAGGCAGTACCCGGAGATCGCCGCCGAGCGGACCACCGGGGAGCGCCACGGCTGGGGTGCCCGCCAGGAGGCCGACTTCACCCACCCCGCTTTCCGCTTCCACGCCGAGCGCGTCATCCGCGCGATCCTGGCCCGGTACGCCACGCACCCGGCCGTGATCGGCTTCCAGGTGGACAACGAGCCCGGTGTGCACCTGCCTCACAACGAGGGCGTCTTCCAGCGGTTCGTCGACCACCTCCGTGAGACGTACGGCGACGTGGAGACCCTCAACCGCGAATGGGGCCTGGTCTACTGGTCGCACCGCCTCTCCACCTGGGCCGACCTGTGGCGGCCCGACGGCAACCAGCAGCCGCAGTACGACGTCGCCTGGCGGGCGTTCCAGGCGCGTCAGACCACCGAGTTCATCGCCTGGCAGACCGACATCGCCCGCGAGTACGCCCGCCCCGAGCAGTTCGTCACCACCTGCATCTCGTACGGACGCGCGGCACTCGAGGACGACGAGCTGACGGACGGTCTGGACGTCACAGCGGGCAACCCGTACTACGACATGCAGGACAGCCTCGCTCTGCCCGACCCCACACCCGACGGCCACGACCGCTGGCAGGCCACCGGCGTCTGGGCACTCCTCCAGAGTGCCGACCGGATCTTCTCCTCCCGCCAGGAACCGTTCCTGGTCACCGAGACCAACGCCCAGGCCATCGGCGGCCCTTCGGACAACCGGCCCGCCTTCGACGGCCAGTGGCGGCAGGCCGCCTGGGCCATGGTGGCGCGCGGCGCGCGGATGATCGAGTACTGGCACTGGCACACCCTGCATTTCGGCACCGAGACCTACTGGGGCGGGATCCTGCCGCACAGCGCTCGCCCGGGCCGGGTGTACGCCGAACTCGCTCGGCTGGGAGCGGAGTTCGAGAAGGCGGGGCAGCTGGTCGCCGGAATCGAGCCGGACGCCGACATCGCGATGGTGTACTCGAATCCCAGCAGGTGGCTGATGGAGAAGTACCCGCCGCTGGACACCACCGACGGGCGCCCGGACCCGGCCGCCTACCACGGCATCTTCGACCCCTTCTACCGTGGCGCGTTCGAAGCCGGCCGCCAGGTGCGGATCCTGCACGCCCGCCAACTGCACGACGTCCGGGGTGAACGAGCCGGCGTCCCACCGGAGTCGGCAGCCGAGCGCCACCCCGTGCTGATCGTCCCCGGGCTGTACCTGGCCGAGGACTCCATGCTCGACTGGCTCGCCGCCTACGCCGAGGCCGGCGGACACCTCGTCCTCGGACCGCGTACCGGCTACGCCGACCACGAGGCCCGCGCGCGCCCCGAGGCGGCCCCCGCCCGCCTCGTGAGGGCCGCCGGGGTCCGGTACGAGGAGTTCAGCAACCTCGCCGCCGACCTGCCGGTGCGCGCTGCGGCCGACAGCCCGCTGGTGCTGCCCGCCGACGCGACCGCGAGCCGCTGGGTGGAGGGAATCGCGGTCGTCGACGCGACGGTGCTCGCCGAGTACGACCACCCGCACTTCGGCCGCTGGCCCGCCGTCACGACCCGCCGCCACGGCGCGGGCCGGGTGACCTGCGTCGGCACCGTACCGGGACGCGACCTCGCCCGGGAGCTGGCCACCTGGCTGGCGCCGACGCCTCGCAGCGGCTGGCGCGACCTGCCCGAGTCGGTCACCGCGACGACCGGCACCTCTCCCGACGGCCGCCGCGTGCACGTGGTCCACAACTGGAGCTGGCAGCCCACCGAGGTCCGGGCGCCCGAGGACCTGACCGACGTCCTGGACGGCGGGTCGGTCTCCCTCGGGACATCGGTGTCCCTCGGCGCGTGGGACGTACGGGTCTTCGCCACGCCGTAGGTCGCAGCCCCCTCTGCCCTTCCCTGCTCGACCGGTCTGCTTCGATGAGGGCTGTGATCGTTCGAGAAGGGAGCGGGTCCTGAGTACGTCGTTCGCCGAGGCACTGTCCGTCGGCCTCCTGGTGCTGGTACTGGTCTGCGCGGTGGTCAGGCCGTTCGGCTGGCCGGAGGCGGTGGTCGCGGTGCCGGCCGCCGCCCTGGCGGTCGGCACCGGTGCGATCTCCCTCGACCACGCGGCCCAGGAGGCCGAGCGGCTCGGACCGGTGATCGGCTTCCTGGCCGCCGTGCTGGTCCTCGCCCAACTCTGCGACGAGGAGGGCCTGTTCCAAGCCTGCGGGGCGTGGATGGCGCGCACCTCGGCGGGTAGACCGAAACGGCTGCTGGTCCAGGTGTTCGCCATCGCCTCGGTCATCACGGCGGTGCTCAGCCTGGATGCCACAGTGGTGCTGCTGACCCCGGTGGTGTTCGCCACCGCCGCGCGCCTGGGTGCCCGGCCCAAACCGCACGTCTACGCCTGTACGCACCTGTCGAACACCGCCTCCCTGCTGCTCCCGGTCTCCAACCTGACCAACCTGCTCGCGTTCGCGGCCAGCGGGCTGGCCTTCACCCGCTTCGCCGCGCTGATGGCGCTGCCCTGGCTGGTGGCGATCGGTGTCGAGTACCTGGTGTTCCGCCGGTTCTTCGCCGCCGACCTGGATGCCGGAGCCACGGCCGAGCAGGCCGGGGCGGAGCCCGAGATGCCGCTGTTCGCGCTGCTGACCATCGCGGGCACGCTCGCGGGCTTCGTCCTCACCTCGGCGGTCGGGATCGACCCCGCCTGGGCCGCGCTGGCCGGTGCGCTGACCCTCGCCGTCCGTGGCCTGGCCCGGCGTCGCACCACGCCGGTCGCGATCCTGCGCGCGGTGAGCCTGCCATTCCTCGCCTTCGTCCTGGCCCTCGGGATCGTCGTCCGGGCCGTGGTCGACAACGGCCTCTCCGACGCACTCGGCGAGCTCGTGCCGACGGGCGACGGCCTGTCGGCCCTGCTCGGCATCGCCGCGCTGGCCGCCGTCCTGGCGAACGTGATCAACAACCTGCCGGCCACCCTGGTGATGCTCCCGCTCACCGCCCCGGCCGGCCCCGGCGCGGTCCTGGCGGCGCTGCTCGGGGTCAACATCGGCCCCAACCTCACCTACGCCGGCTCGCTCGCCACCCTGCTCTGGCGGCGGATCGTGCACGCCCACGACGCGAGGGTCGGGCTGGGCGAGTTCACCCGGCTCGGACTGCTCACCGTGCCTGCTTCCCTGGTGCTGGCGGTGGTGGCACTGTGGGGGTCACTGCACGCATTCGGAGTGTGACACCGTGACCGTCGTCGTCTGGATCACCGAGGGCACCTGGCCCGCCTGCGTGGACGCCGCCCGCGCCCACGCCCCGGCGGAGGCGGAGGTCGTCCTGCTGTACGTCGCCGGAGCCGAGGTACCGGCCGCCGCCCACGGTGCGTTCGCCGGACTGCTCGGCCGCGGCCACCCGCGCCCGGACCACCCGGGCGCGGGCTGGGGCAGCGATCCCGGCACCCGCCTGGAACAGCTCGCGTCCACCACCGGCGCCGACCTGCTGCGGTCCGCCGCCGAACGCCTCGGCCGGCCGTCCACCGTCCGAGTGGGGTACGGCAGGGTCGAGCGGGAGGTGGTCGCCGCCGCGGCAGGCGCCTCGCTGCTGGTGCTGGCCCGCGACGGTTCCCGCCCCGGTCCCGGACCGCACAGCCTCGGGCCGGCCGGTCGCTTCGTCGTCGACCACGCCCCGTGCTCCGTCCTGCTCGTCTGGCCGCACCCCGCAGCCGGCCCCGGCTGACACGGGCCACGGCCGAGCAGGGTGCCGGGCGGCTCAGCCGACCTTGACCAGGCTCCACTGCTGCGGGGTGCCACCGTTGACGGTCCACTGGATCGTCGCCTGGCCCTCCGTCGTGCTGTTCGAGTTGTCCAGCGCCATCCCGCTCACCCGGTTGGTCAGCCGGTAGGAGCCGCCGCCCAGCGCGGTGATGCTCCACTGCTGCCGGTCGCTCCCGTTGTCGGGCTGCTGCGTCAGCGTGGTGCCGGTGCCGGTGCTGCCCCCGTTGTCGAGGGCCAGGCCACTGCGGACGGAGACCAGCTTGAAGCGGCCCGCCTCGAGACCGGTCACCCGCCACTGCTGCGGCGCACCGCCGTTGACGGTCCACTGGACCACCTGGGTGCCCGCGATCGCGGTGTTGCCGTTGTCCAGGGCCTTGCCGCTCCGGGCGCAGACCAGCTGGTAGACGCCGTCGGCGACCACGGCCGGCATCCCGGTGACCTCGACCACCACGACCGAGTCGTTGGCGTCCGGGGCGGTGGCGGGCACCGAGACGTTGAGGATGCCACCGCTGACCGTGTAGCTGAGCGGGACCGTCGGACTGCTCATCAGGTAAACGCGGTTGACGGTGTTCTGGACCAGCGGGATCTGCAAGGTGCCGCTGGTCGGCCAGCTGAACACGTGGGCGAACAGCTTGCCCGGCTTCCGGGTGAACTTCCCCCAGGACGGCTCGGCGGTGAACGGGCTGCCGCTGGTCCCGTGGATGCTGTCCTTGTTGGTGGCCATCCAGCTGGCCATGCCCTGGAGGACGGTGGTGGTGCCCGCCGTGACGGTGCCGTCGCCCTTGGGGCCGATGTTGAGCAGGTAGTTGCCGTCCCGCGAGGCCACCGTGACGAACTCCTGGATGATGGTCCGGACCGACCGGTAGGAGTTCTCGGCCCAGGAGGCGTACCCCCAGGCGCCGTTCATGGTGGCGCAGGTCTCCCAGGCCCGGCCGAGCGGTTCGGCCGGCACGGTCTGCTCCGGGCAGGCGAAGTCGCCCAGGCCCACGTCCCGCTTGACCCGCTCGTTGACGATGAGGTCGGGCTTGCGGCTGATCAGCCAGTTGTAGAGCTCGACGCCGTCGGCCTGGGTCCACCAGTCGGTGAGGGTGGGGGTGGCGGGGTTGCCGCACCAGTCACCGTCGAACCACAGGACGGCGGGGTCGTACCGGGTGAGCAGTTCCTGCAACTGCGCCTTCATGTCGGTGATGTAGGCGGCCCGCGCGCCCATCGACGCCATGTCGGTGAAGTTCACCGAGCGGTTGATGGTCTGTGACCGGTGGCTCCAGTCCATGATCGAGTAGTAGAGCCCGAACTTGATGCCCCGGGCCTCGCAGGCGCTCTTGAGCGCGGCCAGCGGATCGCCCTGGTAGGCGGTGTAGCGGCGCAGGTTGTAGGGCTTGCTGCCGGTGGTGTCGGTGAAGCTCGCCACGTTCGAGTCGTACATCGCGAAGCCCTCGTGGTGCTTCGCGGTGACCACCAGGTACTTCATGCCCGCGTTCAGGGCGAGGTCGGCGATGGTGTCGGCGTTGAATCCGGTCGGGTTGAACGGCGCGGACACCTGGGGCTGGTAGGTGGCCTTGGTGTAGTTCTCGCTGGAGAAAGCCCACTCGCCCGTGCCGTGGTAGCTGTAGGACCCGAAGTGGATGAACATCCCGAACCGGGCCTGGTACCACCAGGTCATCTTGGACGGCAGCGTGTACGCCCGGGCCGAGTCGGCCAGCAGGATCTGCGGCAGCCCGAAGGCCGCGGCACCCCCGGCGATGGCGGCGGCTCGGATCAGCTGGCGGCGGCTCAGTTGCTCGCTGGACATGCGGGGCTCCTTGGCTGGGTGGGTGCCGGTCGTTTCCGCAGGACGGCATTCCCTTCCCGGGCTGCTCCGGGACGGCTTGCGGTGCCGAGGACTTTACGATCCCGAAACCTCGCCGACAAGAGCTCAGATCCGATGAATGTCCGTCAGATCACCGGAACAGGGCGGCAATTCCGCCATCCCTGGCCATAACGCGCCTCAGTTATCGGATGTCTGCGAGCCCGTAGACGCGCACGGCGGTGCCGCCGAAGACCTCGGCGCGCTCCTCCTCGGCCAGACCAGCCATCAGCTCCCCAGCGGTCGACACCACTTCGGCGTAGGACGCGGCGAGGAGGCAGACCGGCCAGTCGGAGCCGAACATCACCCGGGACGGCCCGAAGGCGTCGAGCACCACCTCCGCGTACGGACGCAGGTCGGCGACCGTCCAGTGGTCCCACTCGGCCTCGGTGACCAGGCCGGACAGCTTGCAGTGCACGTTCGGTTCGGCCGCGAGCTCGCGGACCAGCTTCGTCCAGGGCCTCAACTCACCGAAGGCGATGGCCGGCTTCGACAGGTGGTCCAGCACGAAGGTCAGCTCGGGCCGGGACCGTACGGTGTCGATGGCGGTGGGCAACTGGTGAGGGAGCGTCAGCAGGTCGTACGCGAGCCCGGCTTCGGCCACCGCCCGCAGCCCGCGTCGCACCTCGGCGCGGGCCAGCCAGCACGGGTTCGGCTCCGCCTGAACCAGGTGTCGGATGCCGACCAGCAGGTCGCCTCCCGGGCCGGCACGTAACTCGGCCAGCCGGTCCGGAAGTTCGTCCGACGTGAGATCAGCCCACCCGACCACGCCGGCGACCAGATCGGACCCGGCGGCGAGGGCGAGGAACTCGGCCGTCTCCGCCGGGTCCGGCAGGACCTGTACCAGTACGGTGCGGTCGATCCCGGTAGCGCGCGTCTCGCGGGCAAGCCCGTCCAGCGTGAAGTCCCGGCGGATCGGGGCCAGTTCGGCCCGGTCCAGCCAGAGCTGCGGCCGCCTGGCGAGCTGCCACACATGGTGATGCGCGTCGATCCGGGTCACCGGCGGGCCCCCTCCACGTCGAGACCGCCTCCCGGCGGACTCGGCCAACGGTAACAGGACATCCCATGTCCAAGAAGCCGGTCGGCGGGCCGACCGGCTTCTCTGGGCCGAAGTCCCCACTCCTCAGCCTGATTCATCCCATCTCTTCGCTTGGTATCAGGCGGGCACCAGCTGCCACTGCTGGTTGGCGCCGCCGCCGGAGGTGTACTGCACGACCTTGGCGTTGTCACCGCTGTCCCAGTTGTACACGTCCGCCACCAGCCCGCTGTCGTGACTGACCACGGTGAAGTAGCCGTCGCCGGTGGGCCGCAGGTACCACTGCTGGTTGGTGCCGCCGCCGGGGGTCCACTGCTGGAGCTGGAGCCCGACGGTCGAGGAGTAGCCGTTGACGTCGAGCGCCTTGCCGGTGGGGACGTACTTCAGGGTGTACGCACCCCCGGGGGCGGCATCGATGGTCCAGGCGCTGCCGGACGCCTGCTGGACGGCCGGCGAGCCGTCCGCGGTCCCGGCTATGGCGAGCGGCTTACCGCTGTTGCGGTTGACGATGCGGTAGTTCGTGCCCGCTACCGGCTGGTTGGCGATCTCGAACCGGTCCACGGTGCCCCAGTCGTGCGTCGCGGCGGCCCGCTGGGTGCCGGTGACGCGCACCCGGACGGTGTGCGTGCCGGAGGCCAGCCGGGGGCTGGTCCACACCGCGGCGTCGCCGGTGCGCGCCACCGAGTACAGGTCGACCAGCGACTCGGTCCCGCCGTCGACGGAGACGCCCACGATGCCGTGGCTGGGCGCGGTCACCGCGTGCAGCGTGACGCCGGTGCCGACGAAGCTCAGCGCCGCCGTGTCGCCCGTGACGTCACTGTAGGAGTTCGTGCCCGCGTACGGGCCGGTCTCCCCGCTCGCGTGGCTCCAACTGCCGTTGTAGCTCACTGCGGTGGCGGCGTCGTCCACGTTGGCCGCCGGGTTGCCCAGGTTGAGGTACTCGACCGAGTCGGTGAACGTGGTGCTGCCCGCCTTCGTGGTCGACAGCACCAGGTACACCCGGCTGCCGCTGCCCGGCGCGGTGAACGAGACCGGCTGGGTGACCCGCGACCCCAGCGGGACGGTGAGCGGCGAACTCCCGGACGCGATGACCGTGCCGGTGGGCTGGTCGAGGCGCGCCGACCAGTTAAGGGTGACGGAGGTGTTGCTGAAGTCGTCGTTGAAGACGGTGATGTTGCGGGTGACGTTGCTGTTGAAGTTGTAGGTGTCCACCGCCTGCGGGAGCGGGAAGCTGCCGTTGTTGTCCGACTGGCCGGAGGCGGACCAATACGGCAGGTCGATCGCGGCCACCGGGTTGAAGGCGGCCTGGATCCGCTGGATCTGCGGGTTGCTCCACGGGTCGGACAGGTTGTCCACGCCGTAGACGGGGTGACCGCCCTCCTCGGGGACGAAGTCGGTGGTCCGCACGCCGGGCACGAAGCTCGCCCAGCCGGACAGCAGGGTGTACGGGCGCAGGTCGCTGGCGTCCTTGGCGCGCTTGGCCGCCGTCGCGGTGGCGAACCACTCGAAGCCCCGCTTGGTGTTGGAGGCGTTCCAGACGAACTCGCCCTCACCGTCGGGCCGGCCGGGCAGATCGGCACGCGCCTCGCCGTACTTGCCGATGCCGTCGATGTAGTGCGAGTAGACGGCGAAGTTACCGTTCAGCATGGTGGGCCACGGGTTGGTGTTCCACGCGGTGTCAGCGCTGACCGGCCGGGTGCCGTCGTTGCCGTTCATCGCCGCGTAGAGGTCCTTCTCGAACGCCTCGGAGTCGAAGGTGCTGATGTCCGCCTCGTTGCTCTGGCTCCAGCGGACGACCGCCGGGTGGTTGCGGTCCCGCAGGGTCAGCGCCTTCGCGTGGTCGACCATGTTGTCGTGCCCGGCGACGAAGTCCTGGCAACTGCAGGTGCCGCGGATGGCGGTCTCGTCGATGACCATCAGGCCCATCTCGTCGGCCACGTCGAGCATGTACGGGCTGCCGGGCTCCTGGTGGATCCGGACCACGTTGTAGTTGAGCCGCTGGTAGTTGTCGACCGCCTGCGGCCAGCCGCCGTTGCCGGTGGACGGCGGGAGGAAGCCGGGCAGCGTGTCGTAGGCGTCGCCCTTGCCACCGTTGTCGATCCGGTCGTAGTCCGCGCCCTGCAGGCTGTCACCGCGGAAGTTCACGCGGGTGCCGTTGAGGTAGTAGTACTCGCCGTTCTGGGTGGTCTCCCGGAACCCGAACCGGTACTTGGCGTCGCTGGTGCGGCCGTCGTCGGTGGACGCGCGCACCGACAGCTGGTGCAGCTGGGCCCGGTATCCGGCCCGGTAGGGCACGTTCGGCCACCAGTAGGAGGAGGAGCCGAGGTTCCACGCCACCGGACCGACCGTCACCTTGGCGGTCGAGTGGGCGGCCACCGTGACCGTCCTGCTCGGCAGCGACGGGTAGCTGAACGACGTGCCGTTGTCCGAGGCGAGTGCGCCGGTCAGCGTCACCGACCGCGAGCTGCCGGAGGTGTTCGTCACGGACACGTCGTACGTCAGGGTCTGGTTGGCCACGGAGGTGCGGACGAACGTGTCGCTGACGTACACCGCCGGGTACACGCGCAGGGCCGCCGAGCGGTAGATGCCCTGGGGGATCGCCTCGGACCAGTTGGCGGCGTCGGGAACCAGGGTCTGCTTCCCGGTCCCGTTCACCAGGGCGTAGCGGCCCTTCACGTTCACGCTGATCGTGTGGGTGGTGCCGGGGGCGGCGAAGGCGGAGATGTCGAAGTTCGACTGCGTGAAGGAGGTGGTCCGGGTGGCGACCACCTGCCCGTCCACCGATAGCGTCGCCTGGTGGTTCACCGCGCCGAACTCGATCCACACCGACTGCGGCTGTCCCGTGTTCGGCACGGTCACGGTGCGCGAGTACGTCGCCTCGTTCACGTCGGTGAAGCCCTGCTTGTACCAGCCGCCGCCGGGCACGGTGATCGTCGTCGCCGCACGGCCCTTGGGGGTGAAGCTCCACGTTCCGGCCAGGTCGACCGAGGCGAGCGCGGCGTTGCCCGCGGTGAGCCCGTCCGGTACCGCTGCGGCGGAGGCCGACTGCGGCACCGTCAGGACGGCGGAGAGCAGGGCCGCGACGACCGCGAACAGATGAACGGCCCGCCGCCGGTGTGGCGGTGGCCTGTGTTGCTGGTGCATGGTGACCTCTCGTGGGCGGGGTCCGAAAAATGTGAGCGCTAACATGCGCAAGCCTGCGGAGACCCGGGAGTCTCTGCCGGACGGGCGGATGCGACCGACGATCGACTGGGGTCCGTCCCGGAGCCCGGCAGTCCACCACGTCGCCCAAGGCGCCGGCGATGAACGTAAGTCCGTCCCGGTGGGTCGTCAAGTACTCCCGCACCCGGAGATGCCCTCGCGTCACGGGTGGCCTGCCGAAAAAAGATTCCGGTTCCGGGGGCAACCTTCCGCGCAGCAGCGGCAACTGACGGGCGATCCACAAAACGGCCGAAGCAAGGAGCAGCCCATGAACGAGACCGGTCCCACCGCCGACGGACGCGGACGGCACGCAGGTGCGGCCGACGCCGGGCAGCCCAAGCGCGGCCGCCACCGTCGGCGCCGGACGATGATCGGTCTGGCGCTCGGCGTGCCCGGTGTCCTCGGTCCCTACCTGCTGTTCGTCCAGGCCGACTCGCAGGCCGCGACGGTGGACCCGGGCGCCTACTACGAGTTGGTGTCCGTCCGCAGCGACAAGGTGCTGGACGTACCCGGGGCGGACACGGCGGACGGCGCCTGGGCCCGGCAGCAGAGCCGGGTGGCCGGGGCGCCGAGCCAGCAGTGGAAGCTGAAGCTGGTCGAGGGCGGCTACTACGAGCTGGTGAACCGCAACAGCAGCAAGGTCCTCGGCATCCGGGGCGCGTCCACCGCCTCGACCGCCGCCGTCGAGCAGCAGTCCGACCGCGGCACCCCCGCGCAGCAGTGGAAGCTCGCGAACGCGGACGGCTCGGCGGTGAAGTTCGTCTCCCGCAGCACCGGCATGGTGCTGGACGTGTGGGGCGGCTCCAACGGCGATGGCGTGCCGCTGATCCAGTACCCCGACAAGGGCAGCACCAACCAGCAGTGGAAGCTGGTGAAGGTCGGCGGCACGGGCGGCTACACCTGGAACAACGCGCAGATCGTCGGTGGCGGCTTCGTCACCGGCCTGGTCTTCAACCCCACCCGCAAGGACCTGCTGTACGCCCGGACCGACATCGGCGGCGCCTACCGCTGGGACGCGACCGCCTCCCGGTGGATACCGCTGACGGACTGGGTGGGCGGCGCGGACTGGAACCTGCTGGGCATCGAGAGCCTGGCGACCGACCCGGTCGACCCGAACCGGCTCTACCTGGCGAGCGGCACCTACACCAACGACTGGGCAGGCAACGGCGCGATCCTGCGCTCCACCGACCAGGGCAAGACGTTCCAGCGCACCGACCTGCCGTTCAAGCTGGGCGGCAACGAGGACGGCCGGTCCATGGGCGAGCGGCTCATGGTGGACCCGGCCGATCACAGCACCCTCTACCTGGGCACCCGGAAGAACGGGCTCTGGCGCAGCACCGACTACGGCGTGACGTGGGGTCAGGTCGGGAGCTTCCCGGTCAAGGACGGCGCGAGCAGCGGCGTCGGGCTCTCCTTCGTGACCTTCGGGCCTGCCGGCAGCAAGACGATCTACGTCGGGGTGGCCGACAAGGGCACCTCGCTGTACCGCTCCACCGACGGCGGCAGCACCTGGCAGTCCGTGGCCGGCCAGCCGAAGGGGCAGCTGCCGCACCACGGGGTGCTCTCGGGCGACGGTTCGATGTACCTGACGTACGGCAACAACCCCGGCCCGAACGGGGTGACGGCCGGTTCGGTGTGGAAGTACACGCCGTCCACCGGGGCCTGGAAGAACGTCTCACCGTCCACCGGGAGTTACGGCTTCGCCGGCCTGGCCGTCGATCCGCAGCACCCCGGCACGGTGATGGTCACCACCCTGGACCGCTGGTGGCCCTCGGACGAGCTGTACCGGTCGACCGACGGCGGCACCTCCTGGAAGGCGCTCGGCGCGACCTCGGTGCGGGACAGCTCCGCCGCCCCGTACGTCGGCAACAGCATCGGGCACTGGATGGGCGCGATGGCCGTCGACCCGTTCGACTCCGGGCACGTCCTGTACGGCACCGGGTCGGGGATGTGGGCCAGCCGCGACGTGACGGCGGCGGACCACTCGGGCCAGACCCACTGGACCGTCCCGGCCGCCGGCTTGGAGGAGACCGCGGTGCTCGGCCTGGCCAAGGCGCCCGGCCAGCCGCTGATCAGCGCGCTCGGCGACGTCAGCGGCTTCCGGCACGAGGACCTGACCAAGGTGCCGGCCCGCGCCCTCTCCGGGCCGCTGTTCACCAACACCACCGGCATCGACTTCGCCCAGTCCAAGCCGGAGTTCATGGTGCGGGTCGGGCTCGGCGGCGAGCAGCACGGCGCCTGGTCCACCGACGGCGGGGCCAACTGGAAGGCGTTCGCCGGCGCACCCGGCAACGGCGTGGGCGGCGGATCGGCCGCGGTCGCGGCGGACGGCTCCACCGTGATCTGGACCCCCGACGGCCGGACGCCGTCCTGGTCGGCCGACCGGGGCACGACCTGGGCGGCGGTCTCCGGCCTGCCCAAGGACGCGGTCGTGGTGGCCGACCGGTCGGCGGCCACCACCTTCTACGCCCTCAGCGGCGGCACCCTGTACGCCAGCACCAACGGCGGCCGGAGCTTCGCCGCCCGAGGCGCCGACCTCGGGAACGGCCAGCTCAAGGCGGCCCCGGGCGCCGCGGGCGACCTGTGGATCGCGGGCGGGGACCGGGGTCTGCTGCACTCCACCAACGGCGGGGCCGCCTTCAACAAGACCGTCGACGTGCAGCAGGCGACCGCCGTGGGCTTCGGCAAGCCGGCGCCGGGCGCCTCGTACCAGGCGCTCTACCTCAGCGGGAAGGTGAAGGGGGTCGCCGGGCTGTTCCGCTCGATCGACGGCGGTTCGAGCTGGGTCCGGATCAACGACGACCAGCACCAGTTCGGCGGCAGCGCCGTCTCCGTCATCGCCGGTGACCCGGACGTGTACGGCAGGGTCTACCTGGGCGGCTACGGCCGTGGCGTGGTGTACGGCGACCAGTCCTGACGACCCGGCAGACGTGGGCCGAGCGATGCTCCCCGCCGCTCCGCCCGCGTCTGCCGATATCGCGGCAACCTTTTCGGCCCCGGCGGCCACTGAGAAGTGACACGTCGACTCGATCTACCGAACGGATGGGCATGAGGACAACGAAGCACGGCGCGGAGCAGCCGCCGCGCAAGCAGCGGCGGGCCCTCGGCATCCCGCTGGCGCTGCTCGGCGCCGGTGTCGTGGCCTGCCTGGTCGCCGCGCTCCTGGCCGGGGGCGGGGCCGACACCGGGCGTCCCGCCAGCCAGGCCGTCGCGGCCGCCCCGGCAAGCGTCCCCACCGGCTCCGGCTCCCCCACCGCGACGGCGGAGGCCACGCCCGCACCGACGCCACCGGTCACCAGCCCGCCGCCGTCGCCCACGGCTGCTCCCTCCGCCACGCCCTCCGGCAGCCCGCGCACCACACCGACGTCCTCGCCGTCCGCGATCACGCCGGCGGCCTCGGTCGGGTCCTTGGCCGGACGGATCAAGCCCGCCGTGGGCAACCAGGGAGTCGCAACCGCCTACGAAGCGGCCGACGGGAACGGCGCCTGCCTCTTCGGCCCGTCCGGCGACCTGATGATCGCGGCGATGAACCACACCGACTACGAGTCGGCCAAGGCGTGCGGGGCGTACGTGCTGGTCCGCGCCGCCAACGGCGCCTCCGTCACGGTGCGGATCGTCAACGAGTGCCCGCTGCCCTGCGCACCGGGTCAACTCGACCTCAGCCAGCAGGCGTTCGCCAAGCTCGCCGATCTCAAGGTCGGCCGGCTGCCGATCACCTGGACGCTGCTGAGCCCCGCCGCCGCGCCCGACACGATCTCCCTCCGCTACAAGACCGGGTCCAGCCCGTACTGGTGCGCCCTCCAGGTGATCGGCCACCGCAACCCGGTGGCAACGCTGGAGCTCCGGACCGCCAAGGGCTGGCGGCAGCTGCCCCGCACCGACTACAACTACTTCCTCGCCGCTGACGGCAACGGCTGCGGCGGGACGGTCAGGATCACCGACATCTACGGTGAACAGCTGACCGTCGACGGGATCGCCGTCAGAGCGGACGTCAGCCAGCCGACCCGGGTCCAGTTCGCCCGGCACTGACCGTGCCGTCCGTCCGCGGCGAGGTCCCCGGAGCCGCCCACCGTGCGGTCGAACTGCGGGCCACTGTTACGCTCAGGCCGATTGTTAACGCGCACATCGCAGGGAGAGGGCGACCGAGGGAGATGCTCCTCGACGACGCGTCCGCGGAGTTCCACGACTTCTTCGAACGCCACTACGCCGAACTGGCTCGTCTCGCCCACCTGTTGACCGGCGAGAAGGACGGGGCCGACGACCTCGCCGCCGACGCGTTGGTCGCTCTCTGGCAACGCTGGGACCGGTTGCGGGCGGCGCAGCACCCGGTCGCCTACGCCCGCGGCGTGGTGGCCAACCTGGCCCGGGAGCGGATCCGGAGCGCGGTCCGCGAGCGGAGACGGGTCGCCCTGTTCTGGTCCCGCAGTCCCGACGAGGTCACGGGCCCGGACGTCGCCGGCGTGCTGGACGTCCGGGCCGCGCTCGCCCGGCTCCCGTTCCGCAAGCGCGCATGCGTGGTCCTGCGCCACGCCTTCGACCTCTCGGAGAAGGACACCGCCGCCGCGCTCGGCATATCGGTCGGTACGGTGAAGAGCCAGACCTCGAAGGCCATGGCCGAGCTGGAACGGACGCTCGGCGCACGAGCGGTCGGCGAACTCGCGGCAGGAAGGAGGAACCGGTGAACGAGGAGATCAGCCGACGGCTGCGGGAAGCTGCCGAGGCCCACGAGCCCGACCGTGCAAGGATCCTGGCCCGCGTGGAGCGCGGAGCGGCCGGCCCCGCCGTCCGCCACCGCACACCGTCGATCAGGAGGTCCGGGCCCCGGGCGGTACTCGCCGGCCTCGCCACCGCCGGCATCCTGGCGACCGGTGGCTTCGCCGTCGCCGCCATCGTCGGCGCTCCGTCGCCGCCGCCGGCCACCGCTCCCCCCGCGCCGTCCCCGAGCGCCACTCCGACGCCGACGCCGTCGGCCCGCAGCACCACCGCGGGTCCAACCCCGTCCACCACGCCGAGCAGCCCGCGCCAGACACCATCGGCCGCGACCCGGACCCAGAACGGGCCGCTGTGGTCGGAGGGCTCGATGGGCGGTAACAGCAACGTCTTCTGGGCCCAGAGCGACCTGACCCTCAGGTCCACCCAGCCACTCACCTCACTCACCGTGGAACTGCGCATCGCCCAGACCGGCGACGTACGGGACACCGGCACCTGGCGGACCCTCCCGAGCGACGACTTCACGGTCACCGTCCAGGAGACCGGTGGCGCGCTGCTCTACCGCTGGGTCCTCAAGCCCGGCCGGACCGTACCGGCCGGACAGCACGAGTTCGCCGCCCAGTACAACCACGCCACCGGCACCCGCAAGACCACGGGCGACAGCTACCGGGTCGAGGGCCAGGGCCCGGGCGGCTCCGGCGCGGTCTGGGGAGGATTTACCCAGACCCGCTGAGGAGCTGCCCGAGGCACCCGGCCGGGCCGACGGTCTACTTGAAGGTCCAGTGCTGGTTGGCGCCCCCGGTGGAGTCCCAGATCTGCACGGCGCTGCCGTTGCCGGTCTGGCCGCCGGGGGTCTCCAGCGCCTTGCCGGAGGCGACGTTGACCAGGGTGTAGGAGCCGTCACCGTTCTGGGTGGCGCGCCAGTGCTGGTTGGCACCGCCGTTGGAGTCCCAGATCGTCATCCTGGTGCCGTTGGCGGTCTGACCGCCGGGCTCGTCCAGCGCCTTCCCGGTGGCGATGCTGGTCAGCGTGTAGGAGCCGTCCGCGTTCTGGTTGGCCCGCCACTGCTGGTTGGTGGCACCGCTGGCGTCCCAGACCTGCACCTGGGTGCCGTTGGCGCTCTGACCGCTGGGCACGTCCAGCGCCCGGCCGGCCGCGACGTCGGTGAGCGTGTACACGGTGCCGGAGACGATGCCCCCGGTGGGGCCGGTGGTGCCGCCGAGCGCGTTGAGCGCCGCGGTGTAGGCGGGCTTCTTGTTGCCGCTGCCGTCGAAGAGCAGCGGGCTCTCGCTGGAACGCCAGGAGTCGCTGTCACGGATGCCCCACACCGTGATGCCGGTGCAGCGGGCGACGCTCATGCAGTCCGTGACGGTGTTGGCGTAGTTGGTGGCCGAGGCCTGGGCGATGTCCAGTTCGGTGAGCTGGACGTCGACGCCCAGGGCGGCGAAGCTCGACAGCGTGGTGCGGAAGTTGGCCGGCCGCCCGCCGGAGCCGAAGTGGCTCTGGAGGCCCACGCAGTCGATCGGCACACCGCGGGCCTTGAAGTCCTTGACCATGTTGTAGACGCCCTGGGTCTTGGCGTCGGTCCAGTTCTCGATGTTGTAGTCGTTGTAGCAGAGCTTCGCAGCGGGGTCGACGGACCGGGCGGTGCGGAACGCCTCCTCGATGAAGCCGTTGCCCAGCACGTTCTGGAACACCGAGCTGCGGTGCTGGCCGCTGCCGCCGTCGGCGAACGCCTCGTTCACCACGTCCCAGGCGTAGATCTTGCCCTTGTAGTGGCTCATCTCCTGCGTGATGTGGTTGTTCATCACGCTGCGCAGCGTGTTCGCGTCGCCGATGTTGCTCACCCAGGACGGGAGCTGCGAGTGCCAGACCAGGGTGTGCCCGCGCATGCGCTGGCCGTGGGCGGCCGCGTGGTTCACGATCTGGTCGGCGGCCCCGAAGGTGAAGTTGCCGCGGGACGGCTCGACGGCGTCCCACTTCATCTCGTTCTCCGGGGTGATCATGTTGAACTCGCGGTCCAGGATGCCCGCGTACGTGGAGTCGCCGAGCCTCCCGGCCGCCACGGCGGTGCCGAAGTACCGCCCGGACTGGGCGGCCTGGGCTCCGAGCGAGCCGGCTGCGACGGCCTGCGCCGACCAGCCCGTCGCTCCGGTCGCGGCGAGTACGGTGCCGACGATCAGGCCGGTGGTGGCCGTCAGCCTGGTGCGGAGACGGTGCTGTTTGTCGATCCGGAACATGGCGTTCTTCTCCTTGGGTGGGGGGAGAGGTGGATCCGGCGGCAGGGCCGACGCTCTGCTTCGCGGCCATGCCGAGGTGGGGGTGGTGGTGCGGGGGGTTCGGTACTCCGTCAGAGCCGCCCGTGGATACCGACGGGCCCGGCCCTGCACTGCCGTGAGCAGGATGTGAACGCTCACACGGAACTGCCCCGGACGGAGCGAGCAGAGTTGGGGGGCGTGGCCGGAGTCAATACCCGCCCAGCGTGGGCCGTCAAGACCAACGACCTTTCTTTCCAAGGGAGTTGGCAAATCTGCGCGCAAACTCTTGACAGTCGGGACGGGGTGCCGCAGCGTGGGGCCGGACTCATGCCGTGGGCCGTTGCGGACTCAATGGGAGCGCTCCCATGAACTCGGGAGTGGCAGCGCCTCCCGTTCTCGTCGGAGCAGTGCGCGACGTCGAGCAGCCGCGGCCGCCCAGCGGACGCCACGGCGCGTGACGCGTCGAGGACATGGCCGCCCCGGATGCCGGGCATACGCGGGGGCACCGCGAGGGGCGGGAGTCGTGCCGCACAGAGAGGACGTCCCGGTGAATGGCGTAGCGAAGGACACGATTCACGCACCGGCCCGGAACGGCCGGTGGCTGCGTGTCGCCGGGCGGGCCGGCTTCGTGGCCCGTGGGGTGGTGTACCTCCGGGTCGGCTACCTGGCGTTGAAGATCGCGCTCGGGCACGGGGGCGGGGAGGAGGCCGACCGCCAGGGTGCGTTCCAGCAGGTGGCGGAGCAGCCGTTCGGCCGGGTGGCGCTCTGGCTCCTGGTCGTCGGCTTCGCCTGCATGGCGCTCTGGCGCGCCTCCGCGGCCGTCTTCGGTGGCGGGGAGCAGAGGAAGGCCGGCACCCGGATCCTCAACGGCGGCCGGGCCGTCTTCTACGCCGTCGTCTGCTGGGGAGCCGCCGCGTTCGCCGTCGGCGCGGGGGCTTCCTCCAACAGCGACACCAAGTCGCAGGACTGGAGCGCGACCCTGCTCGGCAAGCCGGGCGGCCGCTTCCTGGTCGGAGCGGTCGGACTGGCGGTAATCGGTGTCGGGATCGGTATCGCCGTCCGCGCCGTCCTCCGGAAGTTCCTCCGCAAGCTGGACACGGCCGTGATGAGCCCCAGGACCCGCACCGCGGTCACCGTCGCCGGCGCGGGCGGCAATGTGGCCCGTGGTGCGGTGTTCGCCGCCGCCGGTGTCTTCGCGCTGGTCGCGGCCGTCCGCTTCGATCCTGGTCAGGCCAAGGGAGTTGACGACACCCTCCGATCCTTCGCGTCCACACCGGTCGGCCCTTGGCTGCTGGTCGTGATCGCCCTGGGCCTGCTGTTGTTCGGCTGCTTCTCCTTCGCCAACGCCCGCTGGCGGCGCCTGTGACAGGTCTGGCTGCAGAGCCCGCACCCGGGGTGGCGGGTGCGGGCCGCCTAGGGTTGACGGAGCGTCAGCCGGTGGTGCAGGGAGTGCCGTTCAGGGTGAACTGGGTGGGCAGGCCGGCGTCGCCGGTGTGGTTGGCCTGGTAGCCGAAGGAGGTCGAGCCGCCGGGGCTGATGGTGCCGTTGTAGCTGAGGTTCCGGGCGCCGACCTGGCCACTGGACGGGGTGATGGTGGCGTTCCACGCGGAGGTGACCGTCTGGCCGGCGGGCAGGGTGAAGCCCAGCGTCCAGGCGGTGACGGTGCTGGAACCCGTGTTGGTGATCGTGAGGTTGTCGGTCAGGCCGGTGTTCCAGGCGTTGACCGCGCCGGTCACCTTGCAGCCGACGCCGGAGCTCGGGCTGGGGCTGGGGCTGGGGCTCGGGCTTGAACTCGGGCTCGGAGACGGCGAGTTGGAGGGCGAGGGACTGTTGGTCGCTCCGCCGAGCGCGTTCACCGAGGCGGTGTACGCGGGCTTCGGCTGGTAGTTGTTGTCGTACATGGTGGCGGCGCCGTAGCCCGGGAAGGTGCCGGGGATCCAGGAGTCCGCGTCGCCGGTGCCCCACTGGGTGACGCCGACGCAGCCGGAGACCGCCAGGCAGGTGTTGACGACGTTGGCGTAGTCGGTGGCCTGCTGGGCCAGGTTGGCACTGCTCGCCGGGAGCGGGATGCGGTCGTCCAGTTCGGTGATGGCGACGTTGACGCCGAGCGCGGTGAAGCGCTGGAGGTTCGCCTTCAGCGAGGACGGCACCTGGCCGACGATGAAGTGCGCCTGGAACCCGACGCCGTCGAGCGGGACGCCCTGGCTCTTGAGCGTCTTCACCAGGTTGTACATGGCGTCGCTCTTGGCGTTCTGGCCCTCGATGTTGTAGTCGTTCAGGTACAGCTTGACGTCCGGATCTGCCGCCCGGGCGGTGCGCAGCGCGTCCGCGACGAAGCCGCTGCCCATCGCGTTGTAGAACGCGTCGTTGCGGAAGCTGCCGTCCTCGTTGAACATCTCGTTGACCACGTCCCAGGCGTAGAGCTTGCCCTTGTAGTGGCCGACCTCGTTGGTGATGTGGTTGCGCATCGCTCCCTGCACCTGGCTGCCGGGCAGGTTGCTCACCCAGGACGGCAGCTGGTTGTGCCAGACCAGGGTGTGGCCGCGCACCTTCATCGTGTGGGTCTGCGCGAAGGCGACGAGCCGGTCGGCGGGCCCGTAGTTGAAGTTGCCCGGCGAGGACTCGACGGTGTCCCACTTCATCTCGTTGCCGGGGGTGAGCATGCCGAACTGGCTGCCGGCGACGGCGGTGAGGGTGGAGTTGTTCAGGTCGCTCTGGGTCATCGCCGTGCCGAAGTAGATGCCCTTCGCCTCGGCCAGGCTGCGCAGGGTGGGGCCTGCGGCGCCGGCCTGGCCGGCGGGCAGCAGGGCGGCTGCCGCCAGGGCGGCCGCGGCGGTGGCGGCGAGAGCGCCGAGGGCGCGGCGCTGACGCCTGGGGGTCGGGGTGGGGCTGGGGGTGCGGAGCGTCCGGACTGGCACCGGGTGGTCCCTTCTCTTTGGGGTGGGGGCAGAGAGAGCTGGACGTGCGGTGTTACGTGGAACGCTGACAGTGCGGAGCCCGTTCGAGTCCCTTCTTCGAAAGTTTCGACGGTCCCGCCGATTCCGATCGGTGACCCTAGAGGCCGTCCGACGGTCCGTCAACCCTTCGCGGCGGAGCGGTGCTGCTGCGCACGACCAACCTGGTGGCCAGGTCCACCCGGAGCGTGCCAGGACGCACCCCCCGGGCCAGGTCGATCACCAGACGGGCCGCGACCTCGGCCATCTCGGTCAGCGGCTGGCGCACCGTGGTCAGCGGCGGGCCGACCCAGCGGGCCAGCGGGAGGTCGTCGAAGCCCACCACACTGAGGTCCTCGGGGATCCGCAGGCCCAGTTCACGGGCGGCCTCGTAGAGCCCGAGCGCCTGGAGGTCGTTCCCGGCGAAGACGGCGGTCGGCCGGTCGGCCAGACCCAGCAGCTCCAGACCGACCCGCCGTCCGTCCTCGTGGTGGAAGTCGCCCTCGCGGACCAGTTCCGGGTCGTACACGATGCCCGCCATGTCGAGCGCCGCCCGGTAACCGTCGGCCCTGGCCCGGCTGCACATCATCCGGCCCGGGCCGCCGAGCAGGCCGATCCGCCGGTGACCGAGGTCGAGCAGGTGCCGGGTGGCGGCCAGGCCGCCGTCCCAGTTGGTGGTGCCGACCGCGGGTACCTCCTGGCCGGGGTCACCGGCCGGGTCCATCACCACGAACGGGATGTTGCGGCCCGCCAGTTGCTCCTGCTGCGAGCGGTCGAGGCCGGAGAGGACCAGCAGCACGCCGGTGGGGCGGCGGGCGAGCACCCCGTCCACCCAGGACTGGCCCGGGCTGAGCCGGCCGGAGGACTCGGAGAGCACGATGCTCAGCCCCTCCTCGCGCACCACGTTCTCCACCCCGCGGATCACCTCCATCGCCCAGGCGCTCTCCAGCTCGTGGAAGACAAGTTCGAGCAGCGGGCTGGCCTGGGCGCTGCCGCGCCGACGCCGGTAGCCGTGCCGACGCAGCAGCTCCTCGACCCGTTCCCGGGTGGCCGGGGCGACGTCGGCCCGGCCGTTCAGGACTTTCGAAACAGTCGGCGCGGAGACCCCCGCCTCCTGCGCGATCTCGGCGAGCGTGGCCGCTCTGCTCACGAAGCTCCTCCTGCACTGCCCCTGCTGGGCGGACGTCGTTGTCGGCATGTGTACGGCACGGATGCTAGCCCCTCGACGACCCGGATCCGATCTCGTCGGACCCCTTGACGGGCGCGCGGGACGGCCCTAAGTTTCCCACAACATTCGGCAATCTGACCGAAACATTCGAAACCGAGGGCAAGGTAATGGGATCGAGATTCGCCGCCATCGCTGTGGCCACCGCACTCGTCCTGGGCACGGCGACCGCCTGCGGGTCGGGCGGTAGCTCCGCCGACGCAGGCTCCGGGACCATCCACGTGATGGTCTACGGCGACGCCGCCAACAAGGTCGAGAAGCAGCTCGTCGAGACCTTCAACAAGACCTCCAAGGTCAAGATCGTCCTCGACACCATCCCCGGTGCGGACTACCAGCAGAAGCTGCAGACGGTCATCAACACCCCGCAGGCCCCCGACATCTTCTTCAACTGGGGCGGCGGCTCCATCCAGCCCTTCGTCAAGGCCGACCTGCTGCTCCCGTTGGACGGCTTCATCGCGGAGGACCCGGGGCTGAAGGCCAACTTCCTTCCCTCGGTCTTCAACTCGGCGGTGGTGGACGGCAAGGCGTACGGCGTGCCGATGCGTGGCACCCAGCCGGTCCTGCTGTTCCACAACAAGAAGGTGCTCGCGGACAACGGTCTCACCCCGCCGAAGACCTGGGACGAACTGGTCTCCGCCGCCAAGACGTTGAAGGCCAAGGGCGTGACCCCGATCGCGCTCGGCGGCGCCGACCAGTGGCCCACCCTGATGTGGTTCGAGTACCTGTACGACCGGATAGCCGGCCCCGGCCTGTTCCAGCACGCGCTGAGCGGGGACCAGGCGGCCTGGGCGGGTGAGGACAGCCGCAAGGCGCTCTCCACCCTCAAGGAACTGGTGGACGCCGGTGCCTTCGGCAGCAACTTCGACTCGGTGAAGTTCACCGACGGCGGCGCCCCCGCCCTGGTCGCGAAGGGCAAGGCGGCCTTCGAGCTGATGGGCTCCTGGTACTACTCCACCCAGCAGGAGGCCAACCCCGACTTCGCCAAGTCCGGCCTCGGCTACACCGGCTTCCCGTCGGTCAGCGGCGGCAAGGGCGACCAGGCCGACGTGGTGGGCAACACCAACAACTTCTACTCGGTGCTGAAGAAGACCAAGCACCCGGAGGCGGCGGCGGCCTTCCTCAAGCTGATGTACTCCGAGGAGTTCGTCAAGGCGCAGCTCTCCATCGGCAACCTGCCGACCACCACCAACACGGTCGACTTCCTGGACACCGCGGCCAGCCCCGCGTACTCCAAGTACCAGTACGAGCTGGTCAAGGCCGCACCCTCGTTCCAGCTCTCCTGGGACCAGGCGTACCCGCCGAGCGCCATGACCCCGATCCACGTCGCGGTCCAGCAGTTCTTCAACGGCAAGCTCGACGCCGACGGCTTCATCAAGGCCATGCAGGCCTTGCCGACCTCATGACCTCCGGCGGGAGGTCCGGCGCGGGGGTGACCCGGCCGGGCTTCGTCTGGGCGGCTCCCGCCGCCGTGTTCTTCCTGCTGTTCGCGATCCTGCCGCTGCTGCTGGTCGCCGTGCTCTCCTTCACCAGCTGGAACGGCATCACCGAGCCGCACTTCAACGGCCTGGCGAACTGGACCGGCCTGATCCACGACCCGGTGATGATCCAGTCCATCGGGACCACCCTGCTGCTCACCGTGCTCGGCGTGGTGACCCAGACGCCGATCAGCATCCTGCTCGGCGTCTGGGCCGCCGGCCCGCAGCGCAACCGGGCGGTGCTCTCGGCGGTCTACTTCGTCCCGCTGCTGCTGTCGGCGACCGCCGTCTCGGTGGTCTGGCGGGCGGTCCTGGACCCCAACTTCGGCGTGCCGTCGCAGCTGACCTGGCTGTTCGGCGACGGCAACCTGCTAGGGAGCCGATCCGGTGCGATCGCGGTGCTGACCTTCGTCGGTGTCTGGCAGTTCACCCCGCTGCACGCGCTGATCTACCAGGGCGGCGCCCGGGCGATCCCGCCGGTGCTCTACCAGGCCGCGGCCGTCGACGGGGCGGGCACCGTACGGCAGTTCTTCCACATCACCCTGCCGCAGCTGCGCAACACGATCATCACCTCGATGGTCCTGATGGTGGCCGGCGGCCTGACCACCTTCGACACGGTGCTGATCCTCACCCAGGGCGGCCCCGGCACCGACACCACCGTGAGCGCGTACTACATGTACCAGAAGGCCTTCAAGGGCTTCGACTTCGGCGCGGGCTCGGCGATCGCCCTGGTCCTGATCGTGGTCGCCACCCTGATCTCGCTCGCTGTCGTCCGGCTCTCCGGCTACGACCGGATGCGCTCCACGGCGGAGGGCCTCTGATGCGCCAACGCCCCAACTACCTGGCCGGGTTCGGCTCGATCGTCTGGCTGGTGCTGGTCGGGCTGCCGCTCTACGTGCTGCTGATCGCGACCTTCCGCACCCGCTCCGACTACTCCACCGAAGGCCCGCTCAGCCTGCCCGTCGAGTGGACCTTCCAGAACTACCTCACCGACCTCTCCAACGGCTTCGGCCAGGACTTCCTCAACACGCTCGTCGTCACCGTCGGCGTGGTCGCCATCGTGCTGCTGGTCGTCCCTCCCCTGGCGTACGCGATCGTGCGCGCCCGGGGCCGGGCCTCCGGCTGGGTGTTCCGGCTGTTCCTGCTCGGCCTCGCGATCCCCGCCCAGGCGGTGATCGTCCCGATGTTCTACGTGGTCAGCAAGACCGGCCTGTACGACCACCTGATCGGCATCATCCTGCCGACCACCGCCTTCTGCCTGCCGGTGTGCACCCTGATCCTGACCGGGGCGATGCGCGACATCTCGCCGGAACTCTACGAGGCGATGGCGATGGACGGCGCCTCCCCGGGGCGGGTCTTCCGGCAGCTGGTGCTGCCGCTGTCCAAGGGCGGCCTGTCCTCGATCGTGGTGTTCGCCGCGCTCCAGGCGTGGAACGGCTTCCTGTTCCCGCTGATCCTCACCCAGTCCGAGTCCACCAAGGTCATCACCCTCGGTCTGTACGAGTTCCAGACCGAACACGGCGTGGACGTCCCCGGACTGCTCAGCGCCGTGGTGCTGTCCATGCTTCCCATCTTCGTCGTCTACCTGTTCGCCCGTCGAGCCCTGGTCCAGGGGCTGATGGGCATGGGAGGAAAGTGAACAGCCGTCAGAACGCGTCGCCCGCTTGGAACGACGCCGCACTCACCCCGGAGGCCAGGGCGGACGCCCTGATCGCCGCGATGACCCTGCGCGAGAAGACCGCCCAACTGGTCGGCGTCTGGGTCGGTGCCAGCGACGAGGGCGGTGAGGTCGCCCCGCACCAGCACGAGATGGAGGAGCCGCCCGACCTCGGCACCCTGCTGCCTTACGGGCTCGGCCAGTTGACCCGTCCGTTCGGCACCGCCCCGGTCGATCCGGCGCTCGGCGCGCTCTCGCTGCTGCGCAGCCAGCAGCGGATCGCCGCCGCCAACCGGTTCGGCATCCCGGCGCTGGCCCACGAGGAGTGCCTGGCCGGTTTCGCCGCCTGGGGAGCCACCGCCTACCCGGTGCCGCTCTCCTGGGGTGCCACCTTCGACCCGTCGCTGGTACGGCGGATGGCCGCCACGATCGGCCGCGACATGCGGGCGGTCGGCGTGCACCAGGGGCTGGCCCCGGTGCTGGACGTGGTCCGCGACGCGCGCTGGGGACGGGTCGAGGAGACGATCGGCGAGGACCCGTACCTGGTCGGCACGGTCGGCACCGCCTACGTCCAGGGCCTGGAATCGGCCGGGATCGTGGCCACCCTCAAGCACTTCGCCGGCTACTCGGCCTCCCGCGCGGGCCGCAACCTCGCGCCGGTGGGCATGGGCCCGCGCGAACGGGCGGACGTCATCCTGCCGCCGTTCGAGATGGCGGTCCTGGAGGGCCGTCCGCGCTCGGTCATGCACGCCTACACCGACACCGACGGCCTTCCCTCCGCCGCCGACGAGGCCCTGCTCACCGGACTGCTCAGGGACACCTGGGGCTTCACGGGCACGCTGGTGGCCGACTACTTCGGCGTCGCCTTCCTCAAGACGCTGCACGGCGTAGCCGAGGACTGGTCGGACGCGGCCGCGCTCGCGCTGGCCGCCGGCGTCGACGTGGAACTGCCGACCGTGAAGACCTTCGGCCAACCGCTGCTGGACGCCGTCGAGAGCGGTGCCCTCCCGGAGGCGCTGATCGACCGGGCACTGCACCGGGTCCTGGTGCAGAAGGCCCAACTCGGGCTGCTGGACGCGGACTGGAGCCCGGTGCCGGCCGTCCTCGCCGACACCGACCTCGGCGAACCCGAGAAGCTGCGTGGCCTGGTCGACCTCGACCGGGCCGAGAACCGCCGGCTCGCGGCCCAACTCGCCGAGCAGGCCGTGGTGCTGCTGCGCAACGACGGCCTGCTGCCGCTGCGCCACCCGGCCCGGATCGCGCTGATCGGCCCGAACGGTGACGAACCGACCGCCGTGCTCGGCTGCTACGCCTTCCCGGTCCACGTCGGCGGCCAGCACCCGGAGACTCCGCTCGGCATCGAACTCCCCACCCTGCACGAGGCGTTGACAGCCGAGTTCGGCACCGAGCCGGTGACCGTCCGCGGCGTGACGGTCGACGGCGACTCCACCGACGGCGTCGCCGAGGCGGTACGGGCCGCACGCGAGGCTGACGTGGTGGTGCTCGCCCTCGGCGACCGGGCCGGTCTGTTCGGACGCGGCACCAGCGGCGAAGGTTGCGACGCGCAGTCCCTCGAACTTCCGGGTAGGCAGCGGCAGTTGCTGGAAGCCGTACTGGACACCGGAACCCCGGTGGTAGTCACGCTGCTCGCCGGGCGGCCGTACGCGCTCGGGCGGGCGGTCGGCGAGGCGGCGGCCATCGTCCAGTGCTTCTTCCCCGGCGAGGCCGGGACCCAGGCGGTGGCCGGTGTGCTCAGCGGGCGGGTCAACCCGTCCGGACGGCTGCCTGTCTCGGTCCCCGTCCACCCCGGCGTCCAGCCCTCGACCTACCTGGCGGCACGCCTGGGTCAGGCCGGCGAGGTCTCCAGCTCCGATCCGACGCCCGCCTTCGGCTTCGGACACGGCCTGAGCTACAGCGAGTTCACCTGGTCGGGGCTCCAGGTCGAGGTGGCCGAGACCGGCACCGACGGCGAGTTCCGGTGCGCCTTCGAGCTGCACAACACCGGCGCGCGGTCGGGCAGCGAGATCGTCCAGCTGTACCTGCACGACCCGGTGGCGAGCGTGGTGCAGCCGGTCCAACGGCTGGTCGGCTACCGGCGGATCCCGCTCGACACCGGCGCCGGGTGCCGGGTCGAGATCCGACTCCCGGCCGACCTGGCCTCGTTCACCGGCCGCGCGGGCCACCGGATCGTCGAACCGGGCGCGCTGGAACTGCGGATCTCCGCCTCCAGCACCGACATCCGGTTCGCCGTACCGCTGCGCCTGACCGGCCCGGTCCGGCCGGTCGACCACACCCGGCGGCTGCACCCGGTCGTCACCGTCGGGGCCGCCGACGGCAGCTAGTACACGGCGACCTGACCGAGGCCGAACTCCACCGGTACCGCCGCAGCCGGCGCGGACCGGTGGAGTTCGGCGCGTTCCGGCACCGGCGCGGGTCAGTCCGTCCCGCTGAGCGCGGCCTTGACGTTGTTCCTGGTCACCCCGAGCTTCCTGAGGACCTGGGCCGCGTGCTGCTCGACCGTACGTGGCGACAGGACGAGCGCCTGAGCGATCTCGCGGTTGGTCACGCCGCGCGCGATGAGCTCGGCCACCTGGCGTTCGCGCGGCGAGAGTTCACTGCCGTAGCTGCGACGGCCGCGCGCCCCGGGCCGGGCCAGTCCGAGTTCGCGCAGGGTGCGGAGACAGCGGCCGGCGTCGGCGGAGGCTCCCAGCTTCTCGAAGACGCCGACCGCCTCGTTCAGGCTGCTGACGGCGGCATCCGGGTCGCCGTCCGCCAGGGCCCGCCCCTGCCGTTCGGCGCACCGGGCGGCCTCGTACGGCCGGCCGATCCGGCGCCAGGCCGTGGCCGCGAGACCGAACTGCTGGGCGCCCAAGGCCGGTTCGGCCTGCTCGGCCAGCAGGCCGCGCGCGGTGTACAGGTCCGCCACCGCGCCCGGAGCGTCCCGGCCGGTCAGTGCGGCGCCCGCCTCCGCGACCAGACGCTGGGCGTACCGCTCCTCGCCGCAGCCGAGCGCGGCTTCCACGGCCGCCGGCACCAGGCCCGTCCCGCGCGGCCAGGCGGCGGCCAGGCGGAGTGCCTCCACGGCCGGGACACAGGTGCCCCAGGCGGCCTCGGCCGCCCCCTGGGCCAGCTGGAGCAGGGCGGTTCCCGCCGCCGCTCGGCAGGACGCGGTCACCTGGTTGCTGTGCCGGCCGATCTCCGTCGCGGTCTCCAGTCGGCTGAAGGCCCGGACCACCTGGCCGTGGGACGCGGCCAGCCGGGCACAGGCCAGACTCTGCTCCTCGGCGACCATCACGATGTCGGGGAACTCCTGTGCCAGCAGCGCGAAGCACTCCTCGAGGCCGTCCCACTGACCGCTCAGGAGCTCCAGCCTGAGCAGGGCGGTGCGGCTGTAGCACTCGATGTGCGGCATGCCGGACCGCGCGGCGAGGGCCCTGCCCTCCTCCAGCAGCGCGGCACCCCGGTCGTCGTGGCCGAGTTCCAAGGCGATCTCGCCGACGTTGTAGAGCGCCCGAGCGCTCTGCCGGAGCTCTTCGAGGTCCTCGGAGTGACGCGGGACCTGTGCGACCAACGGCCACACGCCCGGGTCCGCGTTCCGCGCCAGCAGGGTGAGCCGGGTGGCACGGGCCGTCGCCCGCATGGCCGGGTAGGGGCCGTCGCGCAGCAGCTCCTCGGCGCGCTCCAGCCACGTCCAGCACTGGCCCCCGGCGTCGCCTCGCTCGTTCATCGCCAGCGCGATCATCGCCCGGGCCGCCCGCTCGGGTACCCCGCGCAGCTCGGCGGCGGCCTTCTCGACCTCCAGGAACCCGCTGGAGTCCGAGTCGTGGTTGATCATCAGCAGTCCGAGCGTCAGCCGGACGTCGCCACGGGTCGCGTCGTCCAGCTGCGGGTCAGCCAGGATCCCGCGCAGCGCGGCGGCGCTGGCCTTGGAGTCGACACCGTTGACCAGGATCCTGGCCAGGGCGAGCGCGATCTGCGAGCGCGCCCCGATCTCCAGCGCCGGGGTGTCGAGGAGTTGTTGCAGCAGTGCCGCGGCGGTGCCCAGGTCACCGACGGAGATGGCCTGGTCGGCCGCCGCCCTGCCCTGCCGGAGCCACTCCTCGCGGTCGCCGAGCGCCTTGAGGTGGTAGGCGATCTGCACCAGCGGCTGCGGTGACTGCGCCCTGAGCGCCTCGACCGCCCGATGGTGCAGACGGGCGCGCTGGGGACCCGGGACGTACTCGTAGGCGGCCTGCTGGGCCAGGGCGTGACGATAGGCGTACCGGTGGTCCGCGGTCTCCTGGAGCAGCGCCGCGTCGATCGCCTCGGACAGACCGTCGGCGCCGAGCTCGACCGGCAGGCCCGCGACCTCGGTGAGCAGCGTCTCGCTCGCGGGGACGCCGATGACCGCCGCGGCGGCGGACACCGCCGCCGCCTCCGCCGAGAGCTTCGTCAGCCGCTCGGTGACGGCCTCCCGCAGGCCGGCCGGCACCTCGGCGCGCACCAGCACACCGGCGTACTCGCCGGACGGGTGCCGGCGGCTGTGCTCCAGCAGGGTCCGCAGGTCCTCCTCGGCGACCAGCGGCACGCCTTCGCTGCGCTGGTACAGCACCCGGACCAGCTCCGCGCCGGCGGCCGAGCCCATCACGTCCTGGGCGAGGGCGTCCACCTCCCGTTCGGAGAGCGGGTCAAGGTGCAGCCGGACGGTGCCCGCACCGGGTGACTGCCGCAGCGCGGTGCCGAGCGGCGGCATGCCGCTGGGCAGGTCGTCGGCCCGGTAGGTGAGCGCGAGCGACAGCTGCCGGGGCATGTCGCGGTGGAGCAGGAGCAGCAGTTCCCGGGTCGCGTCGTCGGCCCAGTGCAGGTCCTCCACCAGCAGGACGGTCGGGCCCAGGGCGGACAGGAACGAGCGCACCGCCTGGATCAGCTGCTGCCTGACGTCCCGGGGGTCGTCCGGCCGGGCGGGCGGTTGCGGGAGCCGGTCCGCGAGGTCCGGCAGCAGCGGGCCGAGCGCCCCGGTGCTCGGCGGGAGCACGCCCCGAGGGGGAAGGGCGGGGCCGGCCTCCCGCAGGGCGTCGATCACCGGACCGAACGGGTACGGCTCGCGGAGTGGGTGGCAGAAGCCGGTCAGGACCAGCCGGTCGGTCAGCGCCGAGGCTGCCTCCCGGACCAGTCGCGACTTCCCGATCCCGGCCTCGCCCTCCACCAGCACCACCGTCGGCGGTCGGCGCATGGCGGCGACCAGCAGCTCGAGTTCCCGCTCCCGGCCGACGAACCGGAAGCCCGTCGGAAGTGCAGCCGCGAACGGGAGGCGGGAGCCCATACGATCACCTCTTCTGCCGGGTACCTCTCGGCTGTGCCGGCTCCCGTCCATCATCGCAGGGCGGACCGGGCCTCCACGGGAGGGCGTTCTCCGCCCCTCGGCATTTCTTGCGTATACCTGTCTTACCGTGTCCCGGATCACTTCAGGTGCCCCGGCGCGGTGTCCTGACAGCGTGGGGACACCGGAATGCCCTGTCGGGAGCCAATATGATCACGTCACTGCGGACCGCTCGGGAACCGAGCGCGATCGGCCCTGAAGACCTCCGAATCCCCGGCGGCCGCGGGTCACGGGCCGCCGCCGGACCCCGGCCTTCCGGATGGGCGGTCTGCGCCACGGCGGTGACCGCCGACGCCGTACCGGCCCTGCGCCACTTCGCCTGTGACACCACCGGGCGGTGGCAGCTGCCGGAGAGCGTCGTCGACTCGGTCGCCCTGGTCGTCACCGAACTGGTCACGAACGTGTTGCTGCACAGCGGCAGTCCCGACGTCACCGTACTGATCAAGGTCCACGACACCTTCGTCACCGTTGAGGTCAGGGACACCGGACGGTGGCAGGTCCGCCACACCGTCCGACGCGCGACCGAGGACGCCGACGCGCCCTGCGGACGGGGTCTGGAGCTGGTCCGGCAGTGCAGCAGTTGGTCGCACGCCTACCTCAGCACGGCCGGGACCCGAATGGTGGCCTGCCTGCCCGTTACCGGGGCGTCGGACGGCCCCTAAGCGAGGCGGTCGCGCAGCCAGCGCTCGGTGGCGTTGATGTGCATCAGTGCGGCGGCCTGCGCGAGGTCCGCGTCCCGGGCGACCAGGGCCTGGTAGATGGCCTCGTGTTCGGCGATGGTCCGCCCGGCCGCGTCGGCGTCGACCGAGCCGCGCCAGATCCTGGCCCGCAGGGTGCGTCCCGAGATGTGCTCCAGCAGGGTCGCCAGGGTCTCGTTCCCGGTGGCCCGGATCACCGCCCCATGAAAGTCCGCGTCGTGCCGGTTCAGCAACTCCACGTCGTACCGCGCCGCGCGCATCGCGACCAGGTGCCGTTCCACCTCGGCGAGGCCCTCCTCGGTGATACGGGACGCGGCCAGCGCGGTGGCGACCGGCTCGAACAGCCTGCGGACCTCGGTCAGTTCGAGCACCGTGTCCCCCTGGAGCAGGCTCACCGCCCCACCCAGGCCCTCCAGCAGCAGGCCGGGCGCCAGGCTGGTCACGTACGTGCCGTCACCACGCCGGATCTCCAGGACCCGGGCGACGACGAGCGTCTTGACCGCCTCCCGCATCAGGTTCCGCGACAGGCCCAGCTCGGCCGCGAGCTGCTGCTCGGGCGGCAGCTTGTCCCCCGGCCGCAGCTCACCGTCCTGGATCAGCTGGCGGATACGGGCGATGGCCTTGTCGGTCAGTGACACGGCGACAACCTAACAGGCAGGCCCCGGCCCGAGAAGATCAGAGACAGGCCAGATGAGTACTACTCATCTCTGTGCCAGAGGTCATTTTGATCGACGATCCTCCCCGCGACGACACCAACCTCCACGTGGGCTTATGGCAGCAAAGCATGTCGTAGGCGTTACCCAGGCGCAAAATATGCATGCCTATCCCCTTGACGCGGCCCTGGATCCCGCAGATAAATGCAACTCATAGTCCGCCCACCCTCAGGGAGCCGCACATGAACACCGGCCCGACCGCCCGCACGTGGCCGAAGGCGCTCGCCACCGTGGCGTCCGCCCTGCTACTGATACCGATGGCGGCCTCCACCCAGGCCGCCGCCTCCACCCAGGCCACGTACTACGTCGCCCCCGACGGCAACGACGCCGGCCCCGGCACGATCACGGCGCCGTTCAGGACCGTCCAGCACGCGCGGGACGTGGTGCGCACGGTGAACAGCACCATGTCCGGAGACATCTACGTCTACCTCCGCGGCGGCAACTACCCGGTCGGCAGCACGATCGACCTGACCGCGGCCGACTCCGGAACCAACGGCCACCGCATCGTGTACACCGCCTACCAGGCGGAGAAGCCCGTCCTCAACGGCGGCGTCCAGGTCACCGGGTGGACCCAGCACAGCGGGAACATCTGGAAGGCTCCGCTCAACCGCGACCTCAAGCTCCGCGCGCTCTACGTCAACGACAAGCGCGCCGTCATGGCCTCGAAGACCGTCAACTCGGCCGGGTGCTACGGAACGTACACCGTCACGGCGGGGCAGGCACCGTGGGCCTGGGAGTCGGGTTCGCAGTGCGACGGCGCCAAGTACGGCCTCTCCGATCTACCCGCCGTCGCCCTCAACCAGGACGACGTCGAGATCGAGTCGGCGACGACCTGGACCACCGCGATCGTGGGAGTCCGTCAGATCACCACCACTCCGGACGGCGCCAACCGCGTGGCCCTGTTCCAGCAGCCGGGCGGGGCCATCGCCCAGGGGCCGCCGAACGGCAACCTCAACACCGGCGGCACCCACACGGTCATGAACGCGTACGAATTCCTGGACCAGCCGGGCGAGTTCTACTTCGACAAGACCAACCGGGTGGTCTACTACTACAAGGCCGCCGCCGAGGACATGACGTCCGCCCAGGTCTTCGCGCCGAACAACGTGTCCAGCCTGATCCGGATCGCCGGCACCTCGACGACCGACCACGCGCGCAACATCACGCTCTCCGGCCTCACCGTCGAGCACTCCGACTGGAACCTGGTCAACGTGGCGGGTTCGGTCTTCCGGCAGGGGCAGCAGGGCAACGCCAACGCGTCGGTGTACGCCAAGAAGAACTTCCACGCCTACTACTACCGGAACGTGGACGTGGGTCCGGGCGCCGTCCAGATCGAGAACGCCGACGGGATCGTCCTGCAGCGCAACACGGTGCAGCACACCGGCACCGACGGGATCAACATGGTCAACGACGTCTCGGACACCCGGTTGACCGGCAACTACACGAACGACATCGGCGGCTCCGCCATCACCGTCGGGCACCCCCAGCACGTGTACATCGGCGACCACACCGCGACGAACGGCGAGAAGTACCCGAGCGAGGCCGAGGGCGTCTGCAAGAACATCACGATCACGGACAACTACCTCTACGACAGTGCGGTGCTGTTCCGGGGGTCCAGTGCGGTGTCGGCCTACTTCGCCGACTCGCTGTCCGTGCAGCACAACCGGATCGAGAAGACCCCGTGGTCCGGCGTGACGCTCGGCTGGGGATGGTGGAACTTCGACGGATCGGCGAACTCGGTCCGCCCCGGCGTCCCGACCAGCACGGCGCGGAACAACAACATCAGCTACAACCACATCATCGACACGATGCAGCTGCTCGGCGACTCCGCTCCCATCTACACCCTGGGCAGCCAGCCGGGCACCGTGATCAGCAACAACTACCTCCAGGGCGTCCCGGGCGGCCACAAGTACGGCCTCCACCCCGACGAGGGATCCGCCTACCTCGACTTCCACGACAACGTGCTCGACCTCGATCACGACATCGCCTACGCGGTCAACTCCGGTACGTGGGGCCGCCAGCACGACCTGAGCATCACCAACACCTACGGGACCGTGGGCAGGATCGCGAACAAGAACGTCCCGAACAGCACCATCCAGGACGTACAGGTCTACTCGGACGGCGTGTGGCCCTCGCAGGCGTACGGCATCGCCGTGAACGCCGGCCTCGAGGACGCGTACCGGGACCTCGTCCCGCCGAGCAGGCTCGGCGTGCAGGACCGGCTCCTGCCCGCGAGCACGTTCGCCGGAAAGGGCGTGACCTCGGTTCCGGTCCGAAGCGCCGGTGACGCGAGCAAGACCCTCTGGCTGGCGCCTGCGGGTACGACGACGTTCGCGGTCGGCCGGACCATGACCACCGCGGGCGGAACCGCGACCAGCATTACCGTCCCGGCGGCGACCGGTGACTACCGCCTCTACGTCGTGGACGCGCAGGGCAACGCCTCGGCCGCGTCGAAGGCGCTCGTGCGGCAGCAGTGGGACCTGGTCGACGACAAGGACGCCGGCGTCACCTACGGTCCCGGCTGGTCGAGTTGGAGCGACTCGGCCGACTACAAGGGCTCCGAGAGCTACACGAGCAGGGCGGGCGACCACGTCCAGTACTCGTTCACCGGAACGGGAGTCCGCTACCTCGGCATGAAGCAGCCGAACATGGGCAAGGTGGACGTCTACCTCGACGGCAGCCTCGCCCAGTCGGGCATCGACGCCTACGGCCCGACCGTGACGAAGCAGGTCGCCCTGTTCGAGCGGACGGATCTCGCGCCAGGCACTCACACCATCAAGGTCGTGTGCACCGGGACGAAGAACTCCTCCGCCACCAACACCGTCTGTGCGCTGGACGCCTTCGCCGCCTTGCCGTTCCCCGCCACCAACGCCTACTACAAGCTCCTGAACAAGAGCAGCGGCCTGGCGGTCGACGTCAGCGGCGGATCGACCTCCGACGGGGCGAACATCGTCCAGTGGAACGACAGCGGCGCCGACAACCAGCACTGGCAGTTCGTCCCGGTGGGCGACGGCAGCTTCGAGATCGTCAGTCGGCGGAGCGGCAAGCTGCTGGACGTCTACATGGCCTCCACCGCGGACGGGGCGTCCATCGTCCAGTGGTCGGACAAGAACGGTCCGAACCAGCACTGGACCCTCACCAGCGCCGTAAGCGGATACGTCAAGGTCAAGAACGTGAACAGCGGCAAGGTGCTGGCACCGTCCGGCTCGTCCAGGACGGCCGGCGCTCAGGTCGTCCAGACGACCGATACCAACGCCGACAGCCAGCTCTGGCAGATCGTCAACGGGACGAGCTGACGCCCCCTCAGGAGGAGGACATGCTTCTCAGGTCGCCGGAGAGGCCGTCCCCGGTACGTCGGGCCTGATCAGGCCCCGGGCCCGGAGGTCCTCCCAGAGGCCGTCCGGGACGGGTCGACCGTGGAGCTCCACGTTCCGCTCGACCTGTTCCGGACTCCGCATCCCCAGGGTGACGTTGACGACGGCGGGGTGGGTGTACGGGAAGGCGATCGCGGCGGCGGGCAGCGTGGTGCCGTGCTGCTCGCAGACGTCGGCGACCGCCCGCGCCCGGCGGAGCACCTCCGCCGGGACGTTCCGGTAGTCGTACTTCATGCCGGGGACGGGCCGGTCGCGGGAGAGCAGACCGGAGTTGAACACGCCGACCGCCACCACGCTCTTGCCGAGCTCCTCTGCCGCGGGCAGGACGTCGTCCAGGGCGGACTGGTCGAGGAGGGTGTAGCGCCCGGCGAGCATCACCACGTCGGCGGCGGTCTCGCGCAGGAAGCGGGCGGGCATCGCCGACTGGTTCATACCGGCGCCGATGGCGCCGATCACGCCCTGGTCGCGAAGGTCGGCGAGAGCGGGCATGGCCTCCTCGGCGGCCTGCCGCCAGTGGTCGTCGGGATCGTGCAGGAAGACGATGTCCAGCTGGTCCAGGCCGGAGCGCGACAGCGTCTGCTCGATGGAGCGGAGCACGCCGTCGCGGCTGAAGTCCCACTGGCGGCGCAGGTCGTCGGGGACGGCGAATCCCTCGGTGTCGATGCCGCGCGGCCGCTCGTTGGCCACGAGCAGCCGGCCCACCTTCGAGGAGACGACGTACTCCGCCCGCGGGCGGTCCCGCAGTGCGGCGCCCAGTCGCCGCTCGGAGAGGCCGAGGCCGTAGTGCGGTGCGGTGTCGAAGTACCGGATACCGGCGGCCCAGGCGGCGTCGATCGCGGCCACCGCGTCATGGGCCGGGGTCTCGCGGTAGAGGTTGCCGATCACCGAGGCACCGAAACCGAGCTCGGTGACCGCGACCGACGTGTTCGGGATCTTCCGTTGGCGCACAGCAATACTCCTGCGGACGAGGGTGAGGGATGCCGGTCGGGTGGCTGGTCAGCGGCCTAGCCATCCGCCGTCCACGGGCAGCACGGTGCCGTGGACGTAGGCGGCGGCGTCGGAGGCCAGGAAGACGGTGGCGCCCGCCAGATCGTCGGCCCGGCCCCAGCGGCCGGCCGGGATGCGGTCCAGGATCGCCGCGCTGCGCACCGGATCGTCCTGCAGCGCCTGGGTGTTGTCGGTGGCGATGTAGCCCGGCGCGATGGCGTTGACGTTGACGCCGCGCGAGGCCCACTCGTTGGCGAGCGCCTTGGTGAGACCGGCGATGCCGTGCTTGGCGGCGGTGTAGCCGGGGACTGTGATGCCCCCCTGGAAGCTGAGCAGCGACGCCGTAAAAATGATCTTCCCCTGACCCCGGGCGATCATCGCGGCGCCCACCGCGCGGGTCAGCGCGAACTGCGCACTCAGGTTGACCTGGAGGACCAACTCCCAGTCGGTGTCCGAGTGCTCGGCGGCCGGGGCGCGGCGGATGGTGCCCGCGTTGTTGACCAGGATGTCCACCGGCCGGTCCCGGCCCGCCAGGTCCGCTCCCAGGGCGCGGACCGCGTCGGGGTCGGCGAAGTCGGTGCGGATCGCCTCGAAGGTCCGGCCTGCGGCCAGGACGTCCTTCTCGACGTCGCTGCCCGAGCCCTCCAGGGTGGCGCTCACCCCGATCACGTCCGCGCCGGCCTCGGCGAGCGCGCGGGCCATCGCCCGGCCGATGCCGCGCCGGGCCCCGGTGACGACGGCGAGCTTTCCGGTCAGGTCGAAGGCGTTCACGCGGTGGCTCCCTGAGCGTCGTCGGTGCAGTCCACGAGGATCTTCATCATGTCGCCGCCGGCCTCCAGGGCCTCGAACGCGGCCGGCGCCTGGGACAGCGGTACGATCCTGCTGATCAGGCGCTCGGCGGGGATCGTGCCGTCGGCGACTAGTGTCACCGCCCGCTCGAAGTCGGAGCGGTCGTACAACCGGGCTCCCACCAGGGTGAGTTCACGCCAGAAGAAGCGATGCAGGTTCACCTCGCGGGGCCTGGGGTGGATCGCCACCAGGCAGAGCCGGCCGCGCACGCCCAGCACGTCGACCGCCGTCTCCACTCCCCCGGCCGCACCGGACACCTCGAACGCGACCTCCGCCCCCGCGCCGCCGGTCCACTCCTGCACCGACTTGGGCACGTCCTCGGCAGCCGGATCCCACGCCGTCAGACCCAACTCCTCCGCCAGTGCCCGCCGGTGCGCACTCAGCTCCACCACCCGGACCTCGGCGCCCGCCGCCCGGGCCACCAGCGCGATGAGGATGCCGACCGGCCCGCCACCGACCACGACCACCTTCTCGCCCCGGCCGACCCCGGCCCGGCCGACGTCGTGCACGGCCACCGCCGTCGGCTCCACCAGCGCCGCCCGCTCCAGCGCCACCGAGTCCGGCAGCCGGACCAGCGTGGAAGCCGGTACCACCCAGCGCTGCTGCATCGCCCCCGGCGAGTCGATACCGATGAAGTCCAGCTGTTGGCAGACGTGTTGATGACCGCTCAGACACGCCGGGCAGGTGCCGTCCCACCGCAACGGCATCACCGTCACCGCGTCACCGGGCTGCCAGCCCTCCACCCCGGCGCCGACCCGCACCACCCGCCCCGACATCTCGTGTCCCAGGACGGCGGGCGCGGCGACCCGGGCGTCCATGTCGCCGTGGAAGATGTGCAGATCGGTCCCACAGATCCCGACGAACGCGGGAGCCAGCAACACCTCCCCCGGGCCGGGCTCCGACGGCTCCACCGAAGCCGTGTCCAACGTACGAGCGGCCGTGTAACGAACAGCAAGCGTCATCGTGATCCCAGGGTCTCTTCGGTACGGGTGAGGCGGTAGAAAGCGGTGGCGGTGCCCGCGAGGACCGCCGAGGTCTCGTCGGCGGAGTGCCCGGCGAGCAGTTCGTCCACGGTGGCGGCCCAGCGGTTCCAGCCGCCCGCGAGGTTGGCGACCGGCCAGTCCGAGCCGAACATCAGCCGGTCGGGGCCGAAGGTCGAGAGCAGGACGTCCCATACCGGCCGGATGTCGTCGACCGTCCAGGTGTCGTGGACGGCCTCGGTGATCAGCCCCGACACCTTGCAGACCACCTGCGAGTGTCCGGCCAGTCGCTTCACCTGGCGTTCCCAGTCCGCCAGTTCACCGTCGGCGATGGCCGGCTTGCCCGCGTGGTTCAGCACCTGCGGCAGCTCCGGGAAGCGTTCGGCCAGCCGGATCGCCTGGCCGAACTGGTGGCTGCGGATGAGCACGTCGTATCCGAGCCCGCGCTCCGCGACCGCCGCCAACCCGCTTTCGACGTCCGGCCGTTGCAACCACCCGGGGTCGGTCTCGCCCTGGACCAGGTGGCGCAGGGAGCGGAGGTGGCTGCCGCCCGGTCCGGCGAGCAGTCGGTCGAGCACGTCACCGATCGCGGGGGACGTGAGGTCCGCCCAGCCGACCACGGCCTGGATCAGCGGATCCTGCGCGGCGAGCGCGAGCAGGTCCTCGGTCTCGGGCACCTCCGGCACACACTGCACCACCACGGTGCCACCGAGCCGACGGCCCGCCACCGGCCGGGTGGCGGTCGCGCGCAGGTCGTCCGGGGTGAAGGTGCGGCGGATCGACTTCAGGGCGGGATCGTCGAGCCAGGACTGCGGACGTACGGCGAGGTCCCACAGATGGTGGTGGGCGTCGACGAGTACGGGAGCCGGGGTCACGGGAGACTCCAAATCGGGTCGGTCGGGTTCGGGCCGGATCAGGCTGTGGTCGGGCCGTCAGGTGCGCCCAGGTGCCAGATCTCGGTGAGTTCCGTCCACTGGCGCGACTCGCCCCGGTCGGGCCAGGGCTCCTGGCAGGGGTCGGTGAGCTTCCACCACTCCTGGGTCACGGGGTCGGCTTCGAGGACCGCCATGTCCGCCTCGAAGTCCTCGCCGTGGTACTCGAAGTAGGCGAACAGCACGTCCCCGTGCAGGTAGATGCTGTAGTTGCGGACCTGCGCCCGGTGCAGGGCCGCTTCGACGCCCGGCCAGACGGCGGCGTGGAGGTCGAGGTACTCCCGCCGGTGCTCGGGCCGGAGCCGGATGGTCTGGGCGTAGCGCTTCATGCGGAGGTCTCCTCGAACGGGGTGCGGTAGCTGGGGGTACGGGTGCGCAGTGCCAGCCGGAGGGTCAACCGGATCCGGGTGGACGCGGGCAGACGGACCGTCAGGAACGTGTCGTCGTAGGCGGTCTCCGCCTCGGTGACCACCGGCTCGGTGTGGCCGTAGTCGTACATGTCGCCGATCCAGCCGTCGTCCGCGCAGGTCGTCCACCGGACCGAGGTGATGGTGTGCTCGGCGAGCGCACCCGCCTGGACGATCAGCGTCCGCTCCGCCTCGGGCGAGAGGTTCACCAGTTCGACGGTGGTCGCCCCGGGGTCGATGGAGGTGACCAGCGCGGCCACGTCCGGCGGCAGGCCCGCGCGGCGGGCGTCGGCGTCGTGGTAGCGCAGTCGGGCCTGCTGCAGCCCGCCGTTGTAGAGCACCTGCGGGCCGCCCCAAGTGAGTTGGACGAGCGCCTCGGTGGCCACGGGGTTGCACTGCTGCCACACGTGGATGTCGGCTTCGTCCACGTCCAGGTCGCGGTAGCGATCCATCCGCCGCAGCCGGTGGCGGACCTGGGCCTGGGCGGCGGCGAGGATCCGCTCGGGGTAGTCGGGGTCGTCACCGGCGAGGAACGCGAACCAGGCCCGCTCGTGCCCGGACTCCTCCTTGGCCCGGAACGGCCTGACGGTGCGCCAGTCGATGCCGTCCGCCTCGCGCAGCCGCTCGAGCCGCTCGCGGTCGGCGTCGGAGGCGGTGTGGTGCCACAGCGCCACCGGCACCGGCGGGGTGACCGGGTTGTAGTCGAACCAGCCCGAGTCGTTGTGCCGGAACGGGACGTGGAGCGTGGGCGTGTCGACGTCCGGGCCGAGCTCGACCACCCACTTCGACCGGAGGCTGGAGTCGGACGCGCTGAAGGGCATCACCTTGCCCTGCGCGATGACGGCGTCGAGCGTGGTCGCGACCATGGCCAGGTGGTGGTCGTCCCCGGTGGTCACGGCCGCCGCGAGTGCTGCCACACAGGCCGCGTGGCCCACGCTGTGCCAGCCGTGCGGCCAGGACCAGCCGTAGTGGCCGCCGTACCAGCGCCCTTCGAGCAGACCGCCGACCTCCCCGTCAGGACCGACGTTGTCCGGGAGGAGACCGCCGTTCGCCCGGGTGCGCTCCTGCCACGCGCCGACGTAGTCGACGATCCAGTCCCGGTAGCGCTGCTCGCCGGACAGCACCCAGGCGTTGAGGACCAGCCCGGCCGCGGCGAGGTTGACCGCAGTGTCGCCGACGCCCAGCCGCTCCCGCATCTGCGTCCCGAGGCGCGGGTCCGCCGAGAGCGGGAACGGTCCCGTCTCCGCCTCGGGGATCCACTCGAGCGGGAAGCCGTACGTGTCGGCCTCCTTCGGCAGCCACGGGTAGACGTCGCCCTCGGACAGGCCCTCCCGGCCGGGGTCGCTGCCGTTGTGGGGGCGGGTGATGATGCGGTGCCCGGGGTCGTAGTTGCCGTGCGCCGGGTCGACGTACAGGTCGGCGAAGCGCAGCGCGCGTTCGGACCAGCGCCCCGGGTCTGCCATGCAGAGGAAGTAGAGCAGGAGCAGGCTCTCGCCCTGGTGGAACCAGTCGTAGCCGCGCTCGTACTCGTCGCGGAGCATGTCCAGCTCGGTCAGCTGCCCGGTCACGCCCTCCCAGTGCTTCGCGCTGGCGGGCAGCAGGTCGTCGGCGCCGCCGAGGAGGTACAGCTGCGGCCAGTTGAAGAACACTTCGTAGAAGTCGTCCACCCCGTCGCGGGTGGTCAGGGAGCCGGTGTAGTTCAGCCGGCCGTCCGGGCCGGTGAAGTCACGGGCGAAGCGACGCCAGCCGTGGTCGAGCAGGTCGAACAGGGCACGCTGGGCGACGGCCCAGCCGGGTGGCTCGAGCAGCGGCACCCCGGCCCGGATCTCGACCGGGGCGGCTGCGGCGTCCTCGCCCGAGGCGTGGTCCGTGGAGCTGGAGGACATGGGGCGGCTCTCCGTTCGGGGTGAGGGCGTGGGCGTCATTCTTTGGTGGCCCCGGCCAGCATCCCGCTGACCAGGAAGCGCTGGGCGAACAGGAAGACGACCAGGACCGGTGTGATGGCCACCAGGGTCGCCAGGGCCAGCTGCGGACGCTCGATCGCGAGCGAACCGGCGGTCGGGTTGAACTGCGGCACACTGCTCAGCAGGTTGCCGACGCCGACCTGGACCGGCATCTGGTCGCTCTCGGGGAGCATCACGTACGGCAGGAAGTAGTTGGTCCAGTTGGCGACGAAGCTGAAGAAGCCCACCAGCGCGATGACCGGTGTCGCCAGTGGCAGGGCGATGAGCCGGAAGACCCCGAACTCGGAGCAGCCGTCCATCCGCGCGGCCGCCAGCAGGTCCTTCGGTACGGCGGTGCTGAAGTAGATGTAGGTCAGGTAGACGCCGAACGGGTAGAACGAGTACGGCAGGATGATCGACCACATGGTGCCGATCAGCCGCGCCGCGTTGAGCTCCAGGAAGAGCGGCACCACCAGCGTGGCGCTCGGCATGAGCATCACGACCAGGGTGGAGACCAGCAGGGCGCGTCGGCCGGGGAACTCGGTCATCGCCAGGGCGTACCCGGCCGGCACGGACACGCAGAGGGTGATGACCAGTGAGATCACCGCGTACAACGCCGAGTTGCCCAGCCAGAGCAGCACCGCGCCGTCCTGGAACGCCGTCAGCGCGTCCCAGTTGGCCTTGAGCGCCTGCCAGGAACCGAAGGCGAGCGGGTGGCCGTGGACCAGTTGCTGGTCCGTCTTGGTCGAGGCGAGCACGAGCCACAGCACCGGCAGCACGAAGAACACCACGAACACCGCCAGCACGGAGCCGGCCAGCAGCCGGTACGACGTGTGCCGTACGGGCCGGTGCCGCCGTCGTGGCGCCCGCTCTGGAGCTCGGTTCATGACGCGTGGTTCCTGTTCCGTACGTGGTGTGCCGGCCACCGGGCCGGCCGGGGTCTCAGTCGGCATCGAAGAACCCCGACCGTGCGACGAAGAGGCCCGCGACCGACACGCTGACGACGAGCAGCTCCATCGAGACCGCGGCGGCGCCGTTGATGTTGTTCATCTGGAAGGCGAAGTCGTACGTCAGCTGGTTGAGCGAGTAGTCACGGCCGGCCACACCCACGCTCGCGAGGGAGAGCAGCTGCGGCTCGACGAAGAGCTGTGCACCGCCCGCGAAGGCGAGGATCACCATGTAGACGATCCACTTGCGCAGCATCGGGATCTGGACGTGCCAGGCGGTCTGCCAGGCGCCCGCGCCGTCGATCCGGGCGGCCTCCATGACGTCCGTGGGGATGTTGTTGAGCGCGCCGTACATGACGACGATCCAGCCGCCCGCCCCGGTCCAGAACGCGATGATCGTGAACAGCAGCGGCAGGTTGTCCGGGGCGATGACCTGGCCGAAGGTGTCGAACCCCAGCGCCCCCAGCAGCGAACTGACCGGGCTCACCGTCGGGTCGAGCATGAACAGCCAGACCAGCACGCTCGCGGCACCGGCCAGCGCTCCGGGGATGTAGTAGAGGAAGCGGAGCGCCTGGCCGGTCAGCCCGGCGGAGAGGCGGTGCAGCAGCAGCGCCAGGCCCACCACGAACACCACCAGCGAGACGAGCCAGCACAGCAGGTACACCGCGACGTGGCCCACCGCGTCCAGGAACCGGAAGTCCTGCGCCGTGGTGACGAAGTTGCCGAACCCGGTGAACGTGCCCCCGGCGTCGGTGAAGGCGAAGTAGACCGCGTAGCCGATCGGAACGACCCCGAAGGCGATCAGCAGGAACACGTAGCCGGCCACGAACGCCAGGCCGGCCCGGCGCTGACCGGTACCACCGAGGCGGACGGCCGAGGGCGAGGTGACCGTCACGAGGAGACCTTGTACCCGTTCGACTCGGCGTGCTTGATGATCGACTCCTGCCAGGCGGGCAGCAGGGAGACGATGGTCTGACCCTGGGTCAGACCGGGCTTCACCGTGGCGGCCCAGACGCTCTCCTGGCTGAACTGGCCCGAACCCCAGCCGGGCCACACCTGGGAGGAGGCGTCCTTGAGCGCGCCGAGCTCGCCGACGAAGTACCCGGCGGTGCCCTGGGCCTTCAACCAGACCTCGGCGGCGGGCGCGTAGGCCGGGAAGCCGGGGGACTTCTCGCCCTGGTAGGCGTTGTCGGTGGTGACCCACTTCAGGAAGTCGGTGGCCGCCTTGAGGTGGGTGGAGTGCTGGGACAGCAGCCAGGTGCCGCCGCCGACGTTGCCGGTGGACGGCGAGGTGTCGCCCTTCCACTGCGGGATGGGAGCCACGCCTATCGTCTTCTCCGGCGTCTTGAGGGTCTCCTTGAACACAGCACCGCCGTACCAGGCGGGGCCGGGCATCAGCAGGACCTTGTCGGCCTGGTTCTTGCTGAACTCGGTGCTGAAGACGCCGCTGATGGACATGGACTTGTTCTTGATCAGCCCGTCCAGCAGCGTGGCCATCCTGGTGCAGTTCTCGCCGCCGGTGTTCACCGAGACGGCCTTGGGTCCCGTGATGTGGTTGGCGCCGCACTTGCTCGCCCAGAGGTAGATCTCGGGGGTGAAGGCGTCCCCCGCGTCGCCCACCAGGTAGCCCGGGTGCTCGGCGGCGACCTTCTCCCCCAGCTGCTGGTACTCCTCCCAGGTCGTCGGCACGGTGTAGCCGAACTGCTGCATCAACGGCGCGTTGTACCAGAGCACCGCCTGCGAGAGGTCGTTGCGCAGGCAGTACAACGTGCCGTCGACCGTGCAGACGTCGTTGGCGCCCTTGGCGAACTGCCCCAGCGTCTCCGCCGGGATCAGGCCCTTGTCGAGCGGCGCCGCGAAGCCCGCGTCGACCGCCCAGGTCACCTCGTTGTTCTGGGAGCTGAAGACGACGTCCGGCCAGCCCTTGCCGGTGCGGTTGAAGAGCTGGACCTTGGTCTGGAGGTAGTTCGACCCGTTGGCGTCGCCGTCGTAGGAGACGATGTCCAACTTCACCTCGGGGTGCAGCTCCTGGTACTGCTTGGCGGCGGCCAGCCGGGTCGCGTCCACCCAGACCGTCAGCGCCCCGTCCGTCTGGGCCGACTGGGCGAAGCCGTCCTTGCTGGTCTTCTGGGGAGTGGGGCTGCCGCACGCCGCCACGGTCAGTGCCAGGGTGGCCGCACAGGCGGCCAGCAGCACCGTTCGTCTCCTGGCGGGCACTGCGCTCTGGCCGGGCGAAGGCTGGTTGACGGTCATGGTCGACTCCACTGTGCAGGCGCCCCGACAGATCGGGAGGGGGTGGATGAACCGACGCCGGGCCGTCCCCGGGCGGCGTCGAGGTACCGAAGACGGCTGTCCGCTGCCGTCGTGGAGTAAATTAGCCGCCTTATCCGGAGATCCGTCAAGGGTTCGCGCAGCGCTTTTCTGATACTTCATTAACCACACGGGAGCCGTTGAGGCTGATTTTGCAAGGTTTGTTCCGACTTGGGCTCCAGCTCCATACAAAAGGATCCACTCAGATGAGTACTACTCATCGCACTCTGCGGTACGATGAGCCAGGCTCACAGCGATCAGTCGCCCTCGCGCCAGTCACCCCGGAGGCAGGACAGATGAACGACACGCCCGCGACCGCAGCGGCCTTGCCTGCACCATCACCGGGACCGGCACCGGCCTCCGCCGTGGTCGCAGCAGCGGTGAACGGCTCGGGCGAGGAGCGGCGGGACTACCGGCCCGGCTACGAGATCGTGGCGGAGCGGATCCTCGAGTACATCGCCGAGGCGCGCCTGGTGGCGGGCGACCGGATGCCCACCGAGCACGACCTGGCCGCGACGCTCAACACCAGCAGAGCGGTGGTGCGCGAGGCCGTGAAGATCCTCTCGGCGCTCGGCCGGGTACGGGCCCACAAGGGGCGCGGCCTGTTCGTCGCGGACGACGAGGGCATGCTCATCACCAGCCGCTGGGGCGGCTTCTTCCGCCCGGTGGACCTCGACCACGTCCTGATGCTGTTCGAGTTCCGCAAGGTGCAGGAGACGGCCGCCAGCAGCCTGGCCGCCACCCGGGCCACCCCCGCCGAGCTGCGCAGCATCGAGGTTGCCATGCAGCAGTGCCGGCACGGCGTGGCCCATGCCCAGGTCGACGTGTTCAACCAGGCGGACGACGACTTCCACACCGCCGTGGCGACCGCCGCGCACAACACCTTCCTGCTCAGCGCCGTACGCGACGCCCGCCGGCTGCAGCGGCAGTCCAGCGCCATCGGCATCCACGACATGCTCGGCGAGGGCGCCACGGCAGCCGTCGAGGAGCACGAGGCGATCTACCGGGCCATCCGCGACGGCCGCCCCGAGGAGGCGGCCGCAGCGACGGTGGTACACCTCGAACGGACCCTGGAGGACTACCGGCGGGAGATCCAGCGCCGCCTCTTCGGCTAGCGGCGCCCCGCTACGGGCCGGCTGCGCCGTTCGGTGGTCGCCGCGGCGCGCCGCGGGACCGGGGCCGGACGACTCGACATGCTGGGGTGATGACCCAGGAACCGAGCCGCCGCCCGTCCCGAAGCCGACAACCCGGAGCCTCCCCGCTCCCGTCCCCGGCCCAACCCGCCTCCCCACCAGCCGACTTGCAGCTGCCGTCGCCCAGCGGCAGCGTCTGCTGCATCACCACCATGACCGAGCACGTGACGGTGGACGGCACGGTCGTACGGACCCGCTGGCACGAGCCGCACTGCGTGACCTGGACCGCTCGCTGAACACCGCCCGCCGCCTGCAAATGGCCTGACCCCGGACGCGCGGATGCCCGGCCGCCCCCGAGGGTTTCGGGGCCGGCCGGGCATCAGGTGCGACGGGGTCGGGACTGGACTAGTGGAACGGGTTCCCGTACGAGGCGACGTAGCCCGGGGCGGGGGTGCCGACGCCGGTGACGTCGTCGTAGCCTCGGACCGCGTGCAGCGAGCTGTCCTTGCCGAGGCTGCGCACCGAGGTGCGCAGGCCGTCGGCGGCGTCCACAGTGTTGACGAAGTCGACGCGGGCGACGGCGAGTTCACGGTCGGCGCCGAGCGGACGGTCGGTCACGTCGTGGTACAGCGGCGAGTCGTAGCGGGCGTAGATCCCCGGGTTGGCGAAGCCGATCGGGAAGTGCCGCGCCTGCTGCGCCAGCGCCTGGACGCCCGCGATGACCGGGGCGGCCAGCGAGGTGCCGCCGATCCGGTACTCGTCGTAGGAGACCGTGCCGTCGGGCCAGGACTGGGTCTGGCCGACCAGGAAGCCGGTGTTGGGGTCGGCGACCGCGGCGATGTCGGGGATGGTCCGCATCCGGGCCGGGCCGTTGGCCTTCGCCAGCGAGTCGGGAACGACCCCGCGCTGGTAGAAGGGCTGCTTGACGGTGGAGCTGGTGCCGCCGCCCGCGCCGCCGGTGTAGGTGCCGGGGAAGTCGGTCCAGCTCTTGCCGTCGGCGGAGAGGACCGCCTTCTGGGTGCCCCAGCCGGTCTCGAACTGGTACCGGTCGCCCTTGCCGACGGCCAGCGAGGTGCCGCCGACGGCGGTCACCCAGGCCGAGTTGGCGGGGGTGTCGACCTGCTTCTTGCCGGTGTTGGCGACCTCGTCGCCGTCGTCGCCGGAGGAGAAGTAGAAGCCGATGCCCTCGACCGCGCCCAGTTTGAAGGTCCGGTCGTAGGCGGCCGCGGTGTCGGAGGTCTCGTTGGCCTCGATGTCGCCCCAGGAGTTGGAGACGATGTCGGCGAGCCGGCTGTCGACGATCTTGTTGAGCGCATCGAGCAGGTCGGGGTCGTTGCAGGAGGCACCGGCGACGTACACGATGTTGGCGTCCGGGGCGAGTGCGTGCACCGCCTCGACGTCGAGGGACTCCTCGCCGTACCAGCCGGAGGCGTCGCAGTCCTCCACGCTGTTGTAGCTGGACGGCACGACCTCGGTGTACTGGCCCTTGCGGTAGGCCTGGTCGCCGTTGCGCTTGGCGTACGCGGCCGCGTCGGCCGCCATGGTCGGCGAGGCGTAGGCGTCGGTGATCGCCACCGTCACGCCCTTGCCGGTGTACTTGCCCGCGCCGTACGCGGCGCGCAGCTGCGTGCCGGTGTAGCCGTGGACGGCGTACGGGATCTTCGCGCCGTACGCGTCGGGCAGCGTGTCGGCGGTGTTCGAGCCGTAGTAGGTCGAGAACGGACCAGCGTTCCGGAAGCCCGCGCCGGGGCCCGGCAGGGTGTCCTTCGGCTTGGCCCGGTGCGGCGCGTTGTCCAGGCCCGTGACGGTGAGCACCGCGTCGGCCAGCTCACGCGGGGTGGAGGCGGCGTGCGCGGGGGCGTGGAACGTGCGGCCGTCCTTGCGGTAGTCGTGCAGCGGAGTGGCGAACGCCTTCTGCACCGCCGCGGCGTCACCGGTGACCGAGAGGTAGTGCCGGCCGTCACCGGTGACGGTCAGCCCCGAGGACGTCAGCCATGCGGTGACCGCCTGGACCTGCTGCGGACTCACGCCGAAGCGGTCCTCGGCCTGCTGGGGCGTCAGGTACTTGCCGTACGAAGCCGACGCCGGATCCGACACTGCGGCGGCGTAGGTGGTGAGCCCCTGCGCGTCCCGGCCGGAGAGGTAGACCCGGGCGCTGACCTGCGTGGATGCCGCCGTGGCCCCGGCGTCGGCGGCGGCGCCGGTCCACTCGGGAGCGGTGCCCTCCAGCGTGGCCCGTCCGTTCGGGCCGGGGTCCGCCTGTGCGGACGGAATGCCGACGGCCAGCGAGCCGGCCAGCAGCGACACGGCTGCCGCAGCCCGCAGGCCGGTACGGCGCCGGTTGTGATCGGTGGTCATGAAGCGATCCCCCCTGGATGTCCTGGTGGATTGTCAGGTGCGGATCGTATCGACCAGGTGTTGCATTACCCAGTGATCGACGCCAGGTGATCGCTTGTCAGGTGAAAGCTTTACTCAGTCGGCCGAATCCCACCGACGAAGACCCCCGACGCCCGCCCACCCACCCGGCGTCAGGGCCTGACGAGCCCCCGGCTCGTACGTCCGGACCAGGTTGAGCGGGACGAGGTGCTCGCGGCCCTCGACCGTGACCGCGACGAGCTGCGGCACGGTGGCCTTCCACTGCGCGGGCGTCACGCAGTTCGCGGTCCTACAAAAACAATGACTGCCCGTCATCTGGTGTCCGATCACCATTCCAGATCCTCGGCACGACGCCCGAGCCCCGTCGAACCGAGCCCCCGTCGCCTCCTGTCAGACGCCGAACTCCAAGTCAGGACAGTGCATTTGCGGGATCACCGCCGGAAGCGCACGGCGGAAACGACGGGCCGGCGAGGGCTGCACGGACGGTCTTGCAGACCTGCTACCGACGCGCCGCCCGACGGGGGCTGTGATCAGGTGAGTTCGTGCCGAGTACCCGCCGCGACGGCGTGGAGCTTGTCCGGATTGGCCACGTTGTGGATGGTCGCGATGCGGCCTTCCGGGTCGAAGTCGAAGGTCAGCGTGGCGATCACCCGGTCGGGGCCGCGGAAGACCACGCCGGGGCCGCCGTTGATCGAGGTGAGCTCCGCCCGCATCTGGCCGGGCTCGACGCCCTGGTACGTCACGGTGCCGAGGGCGGCGAACCAGCGGGCCACGGTCTCCAGGCCGACGACCGGCCTGAGGGCCTGGCGGACCTTGCCGCCGCCGTCGGTCCACACCGTCACGTCCGGGGAGAGCAGCTCCATCAGCGTGTTGATGTCACCGCCGGTCGCCGCCCCGAGGAAGCGCTCGGTGACGTCACGCTGCCGGGCGCGGTCCGCGGAAAAACGGGGGCGGCGGGCCTGGACGTGTGCGCGGGCGCGGTGCGCGGCCTGCCGGACCGCCGGCTCCGAACGTTCCACCGCCTCCGCGATCTCCGCGTAGCTGAAGGCGAAGACCTCCTGGACGACCTGCTGGACCGGGCGGTCGCGTCCGGCATCCGGCAGGTGGTGCTGCTCGGAGCCGGGATGGACAGCAGGGCCTTCCGGATGGATTGGCCTGCGGGGACCCTGCTTTTCGAGGTCGACACGGCCGAACCGCTGGGCTTCAAGGCCTCGGTGCTGCGTCAGGAGCGGGCCGTTCCGCACTGCGAGCGGATCACCGTCCCCGTCGGCCTGCACGAGGACTGGCCCGGCGCCCTGGCCACGGCCGGGCACGATCCGGCGCAGCCGACGGTGTGGATCGCCGAGGGACTGCTGATCTATCTGCCCGAGGACGCGGTGCAGTCGTTGCTCGAACAGGTCGGCGCGCTGTCCGCCACCGGCAGCCGGATGGGCCTGACACTGGGCTCGCGCGGTGTGGTCGAACGCTTCCGCAGGGACGCCGCTCCGGGATCGGCAGCGTCGATGTGGGTCTCGGAGATGCCGGAGGACCCGGTCGGCTGGCTCGGCGGCCTGGCTGGTAGGCGGAGGCCTTCACCCTCCGAGAGTGCGCCGAGGCCTACGGGCGACCGATGCTCACCCCGTCGGAGCAGGACGAGGGCGTCGGCGGACTGGTCTCGGCGGTGCGCGCGGCCTGCTGAGCATCGACTGTCCGTCATCGCTCCGCAGAAGGGTTCCCGAGTGCTGGTTCGTCAGTCCTCGGAGGTGTCGGCTGCGGGTGGGGTCCGGGCCGGTGGCGCAGGACGACGCTTCCGGCGGCGAGCCAGCCGGCTGCGAGGAGCCAGCCGCCGAGGACGTCGAGGGGCCAGTGGACCCCGAGGTAGACGCGGGTGAGCCCGATGACGCCGGCGAACGTCATTGCGCCCAGGGCGGCCGCTCGCGCGGCGTGCCGGTGTGCGCGGGCGACGGCGAGGGCGAGCAGTCCGGCGCAGACGGCGGAGGTGAAGGCGTGCCCGGACGGGAACGCGAAGCCGGAGGCGGTGAACGCCCAGTTGGCCTCGGGAGGGCGGGGCCGGGCGAAGGCGTGCATCAGGCCCTGACGTACCAGCTGCCCGGAGACCAGCCACAGCACCGGCGCCAGCAGTACCCAGGCCGAGGACCGCCAGGATCTCGTCGTGGTTGTGGCCCGGGCGGCGACGAGGCCGGCGGCCAACGCGAGCAGGTAGGGAGCCGGGCCTGTGCCGAGCGAGGTGACGGCGAGGGCGAGGTCCCGGGCGGCGGGCGGCCGGTGGGTGACACACCAGTCGATGGCGGCCCGCTCGAAGGCGAACGGCGCCCAGCCGTGGGCGGCGAGCAGCCCGGCGAGCCCGGCGAACGACGCCCAGGCGGCGGCCAGGACGACCTTCCACCGCCGCGGGCTCACGTGGTCAGCCACCGACGCAGTCCTCCCGCTCGGGCCTGCTCCACCAGCCTGTCCGCCCGTCCGGCAACAGCGGTCAGGGCGTATCCCGCGGCAGTGCCGAGGACGGCGGCCAGGGCGACGTCGTGCGGGTAGTGGACGCCGACCAGCACCCGGGACAGCCCCATGAGCGCCGCGAGAAGCAGTGCCGGCAGACCGATGCGTCGCTCGATGTGCCACAGAGCCGCAGCTGCGGCGAACACGATCACGGTGTGGTTGCTGGGCAGCGACCAGTCCGCAGCGCCGGGGCAGGCTTCCAGGGTGCGCCCGGCATCGAGGGCCTGGCAGGGTCGAGGTTCTGCGAGCAAGGACTTGAGCAGGGTGTCGGCCACGAACACCAGGATGACCACCAGTGGTACGGCGAGCGCCCGGGCCATGGTGGCACTGTCGGCGCTACGGGCGCGCCACCACGCCCACAGCATCAGGACCGCCACCAGGACCAGCCCGTACGCGGAGAACGCGGCGACCGTGTGCTGCACGGGGGTGGGCAGGTGCTGGGCCCAGTGGTCGATGCGCAGGTACAGGCCGCCGTCGATGCTGCGGCCGTCCACCGCCAGGGTGGTTGCGGGGGCCGTCATCGGGCACCGGCCCGGCGGCGCGAGCGCACCAGCTCCAGCAGGAGCGGCAGCAGCGACACGGCGGCGACGACGACGACGATCGGCAGGAGATAGCGGTCGACGTCGGGTACCGACGAGCCCAGCGTGTAGCCGGCGAGCACGAGGCCGAGGGTCCACAGGAGGCCGCCGACGATCTGCCACAGGGTGAAGGTGCGGACGTTCACCCCGAGCGCGCCGGCGAGCGGGTTGAGGACGGTGCGCACGACAGGCACGAACCGGGCGAGGACCACGGCCTTGGTGTGTCCGTAGCGGGTGAGGAGTTCCTCGGCCCGGACGGCGCCTTCGTGGAGGCGCTTGTTGCGGGAGCGGGCGAGCAGGGTGCGGCCGCCGCGGCGGCCGATGAGGTAGCCCGTCTGGGCGCCGGCGAGGGCGCCGACGGCGGCGGCGGCCAGGACCTGGGCGAGGTCGAGCCGGGAGCCGCTGTGGGTGCCGGTGGTGCACAGCAGTCCGGCGGTGAACAGCAGCGAGTCGCCCGGCAGAAAGAATCCGACCAGCAGGCCGGTCTCGGCGAACAGGACGACGGCGATGCCCAGCGTCCCGAACGCACCGAGCAGCGAACCCGCGTCGAGCGGATTGACGGCCAGCAGGGCCGTTGAGGACAACATCGCGGTAATACCTTTCCTGGGGTGTGCGATTGCAGTGGGCGGCCAGTTTCAGGCAGCAGGCCGGATGACGGCCGTGGGGTCAAGGCTCACCGGGCCCGCACCCGCCGGTGGCCGCCGTACAGGCGCCACGCTGGGGCGCGGACGAAGCCGGGTCAGCCGTAGGACGTGGTGTTGCCGGTGATCGTGGCGTCGGCGCCGTCCACGGTGACGAGGTGCCGGACCCCGTCCGGTCCCAGCACCACGGCCTGCCAGGCAAGGCCGCCGCCTTGCTCGGTGGCCGGGCGGATCGACTCCACCTTGCCGCCGGGAACCGCGGACGACGCCTTGACCACCGCATCCGCCGCGTCCAGGGACGGCAACGGCGCCGGAACCCGGACATGCCCGTCGGACCGCTCCCCGCTCCGGCTCCCCATGCCGTCGTGCCTTCCATGACCGGGTTCGGAGGCCACCGCGTGATGGTGGCGCCCCTCCGGCCCATGGTGTGCGGCCACCGCCGCACCACCTCCGACCACTGCCACGACAGCCACGCCCGCCGCGATCGACCGGGCCGATCGCCGGCGAGCCCACCTGTGCGCCGACCCCGTCGTCACACTCGGCTTCTCCTGCGGCTGCGCCCCGCTCACCGGATCCCTCATGACACCCACCCGACTCCCGACCGATCCGAGCCCTGAGCCCGGACGACATGGCCAGCATGACGGCAGCGCGCTGAAGGTCTGCTGAAGACCTGAAGGCGTCTTCAGCTCCCCGGCCGGGCGACCTGCCACCCTTGTGGGTATGCGGGTACTGGTGGTGGAGGACGAGCGCAGACTGGCCCTGGCGCTGCAGCACGGGCTCACGGCGGAGGGCTTCACCGTCGACATCGTCCACGACGGCCTGTCCGGCCTGGCCAGGGCCACCGACCACCCGTACGACGTGATCGTGCTGGACATCATGCTGCCCGGCCTCAACGGCTACCGGGTGTGCTCCAGGTTGCGGGCCGCCGGCTGCGACGCCGGCATCCTCATGCTGACCGCGAAGGACGGGGAGTGGGACGAGGCGGAAGCCCTGGACACCGGCGCCGACGACTTCCTCTCCAAGCCCTTCTCCTTCCTCGTCCTCGTCGCCCGCCTCAAGGCGCTCGCCCGCCGCATCGGCAGCCGCGCCCCGCAGCGCACCGTGCTCGGCGACCTGGTCGTCGACTCCGCCGCCCGCACGTGCAGCCGGGGCGGCACCCCCGTCGCCCTCACCCCCCGCGAGTTCGCCGTGCTCGATCACCTCGCCCGCCGGGCCGGCGAGGCCGTCTCCAAACGAGAGATCCTCGAACAGGTCTGGGAGAGCGGTCCTGACAGCGACCCCAACACCGTCGAGGTTCACATCAGCGCCCTGCGCCGCAAGATCGACACACCGTTCGGACGCGCCGCCGTGCAGACCGTCCGCGGCGCCGGGTACCGGCTGGCGGCCGACGGTGGCTGACCGCAACCGCCCCCGGCTGCTTCCGGCCGTACGAGGCCGGGCCACGGCGTGGGCCCAGCGACTCACCCGCAACCCGCACACCGCCACCCTGGTCCGACGCCTCGCACCGCGCTCCGTCCGTACCCGGACCACCGCCGCGGCCTGTACCGGCGTCGCCATCGTGCTGCTCGTCGCCTGCGGCACCGTCCTGCTCCTGCTGCGCATCAACCTCGAACGCAGCATCGAGACCGGCGTCCGCGAACAGGCTCAGGTCGTCGCCCACCAAGCCGCCGCCGGCCAGCTCAACTCACCCCTGCCGCTCGACCACGGCACCGACTTCATCCAGGTCGTCAACGCAGATGGCACCGTCGCCGCCGCCAGCCAGAACCTGCTAGGGCGGGCCGCCCTCGCTCCCGACGACGACGGAAGCTACACCCTCGGCGACCGCGGTCACGACTCCCACCAGCGCGTCACCACAACCACCATCGACACCCCCACCGGCCCGGTCACCATCCACGTCGGCGCCTCCCTGCACACCGCCGACACCGCCGAGGACCTCACCACCGCCGCCCTGGCAGCGCTCAGCGCCCTCGTCCTGGCCACCGTCGCCGTCCTCACCTGGCGCACCACAAGCCGTGCCCTGCGCCCGGTGGAGACGATCCGCGCAGAGGTGGCCACCATCAGCGACCGCGACCTCACCCGCCGGGTCCCCGACCCCGGCAGCGACGACGAGATCGCCCGACTCGCCCACACCATGAACGCCATGCTGGAGCGCCTCGAAGCCGCCGGCGACCGCCAGCGTCGCTTCATCGCCGACGCCTCCCACGAACTGCGCAGCCCCCTCGCCGTCCTACGGACCCAGCTCGAAGTCGCCCACACCCACCCCGACTCAGCGGTCCGCGAGGCGATGGTCGAAGGGGCCCTCCAGGACACCGAACGCCTCCAGGCACTCGCCGCCGACCTGCTGCTGCTCGCCCGCCTCGACAGCCCCGGCCGGCCCCGGCCCGATGCCGAGATCGACCTCGCCGACCTGGTCCGCGCAACCGTCCACAGCCGCATCGCCCAGCCGCACCCCGTCCACCTGCTGGCGCCGGACAGCGTCACCGTCCACGGCAACGCGCAGTGGCTCGGCCGCCTGCTGACCAACCTGCTGGACAACGCTCAGCGCCACGCCGCCGGCACCATCACCGTCCGACTGGCCACGGACTCCACAGCCGGGAACGTCGTCCTCGACATCACCAACGACGGCACCCCCGTCCCACCCGAGGACCGCGAGACCATCTTCGAACGGTTCACCAGGCTCGACGACGCCCGCAGCCGCGACGACGGCGGCACCGGCCTGGGACTGCCCATCGCCCGCGAGATCGCCGCCCTCCATGGGGGCACCATCACCGTCCACCACACCTCGGACGGAACGACCTTCCGAACCCTGCTGCCGTCGCCGACCCCTCATCAGCACCCTGACCGCCAGAACGCCGGCACCTGCGACCGCCACCAAGCCTGAGACCCGCTGCGGTCCGGGCATCGCCCCAGGAGTGCGAGGTAGCAGGATCCGTGGCCGGTCAGCACGGCAGTGTTCGTCGGGCAACTGTCCGACCGTCAACCGCAGGTCAGCGCACCCGTCCCCGAGGCTTCAACGGCACCGGCGGCAGCGCAGGCGCAGCCAGCCGACCCCCGTCGTACCCGTGCACCTCGCCGAAGCGTGAGCCCTCCATCCACTCCGCCCGCGCCTCGGCGATCTCCTCGCCCGATCGGCCGATGAAGTTCCACCACATCACCAGCCGCTCCTCGAACGGCTCGCCGCCGAGCAGCAGCACCGACCCGTCGGTCCGGGCCAGCAGCGGCAACTCCCGGCGCCCGCAGCCCAGGTAGAGCATCGAGCCCGGCTCGACCCGGACGCCGTCCACCTCGACGCTTCCGCTCATCGCCAGCACGGCGTACTCGAAGCCGGGCTCAAGCGGCAGGCGGTGGGCGGCGCCCTCACGCAGCGTCAGGTCCGCGCCGACCAGCGGCGAGTACGTGGTGCCCGGCGAGGTGGCGCCGTCGAGGGAGCCGAGAATGACGGTGGCGTGCAGGCCGGCCGCGTCGACAACCGGCAGCGCGGCGTGGTGCTCGAAGGCGGGAGCGGTGTGCCGGTGCGCGTCGGGGAGGGCGACCCAGAGCTGGGCGCCGAGCAGCAGCGGGGCGTGGTCGCGCGGCGACTCCTCGGAGTGCGAGATGGCCCGACCTGACGTCATCAGACCGAGCTCGCGCGGCCGGACGGTCTGCAGGCTGCCCAGGCTGTCGCGGTGCAGGACCGAACCCTCGTGCAGCCAGCTCACGGTCTGGAGACCCATGTGCGGGTGCGGCGGCACCTGCATGCCCGGCTCGTCGGCGATGTCGTCGGGACCGTAGTGGTCGACGAAGCACCAGGCACCGACCATCCGCCGCCCCAGGTTGGGCAGCAGCCGGCGGACCACGGTGGATTCGCCGAGCTGCACCGTACGTCCGGTCAGCAGATCCTTGACCGGGCCGGTGTCGGCCTCCCCGCCGCAGGTGGTGGGAGTGGGCTTGAGGTCGAGGTTGCTCATGGCTGACGCGCTCCGTCCGGACGACGACACCGTTGGTGATCCGATCATGCGTCAGTCAGGGCCCGACGCAAAGCAGGGGCGAGGCCCACGGCCCCGCCCCCAGGGAGAACGGACCGTCAGTGCGCGCAGGCCCACGGCGCGCCAACCGTGGCCGCCTCCGCCTGGGCCCGCAGCGAGCGGACCGCCTCCGCCGGGTCGGCCGCGCCGTACACCGCCGAGCCCGCCACGAAGACGTCCGCGCCGGCCTCGGCGCAGCGCTCGATGGTGTCGGCCGAGACGCCGCCGTCCACCTGGAGCCAGAGGTCGAGGCCGTGCTTGGAGATCAGCTCCCGGGTGCGGCGGATCTTGGACAGCATGATGTCCAAGAACGCCTGCCCACCGAAGCCGGGCTCGACCGTCATGATCAGGATCATGTCGAGCTCGGGCAGCAGGTCCTCGTACTGCTCGATCGGGGTGGCCGGGCGCAGCGCCATCGAGGCGCGGGCACCCTTGGCCCGGATCTCCCGGGCGAGCCGGACCGGCGCGGCGGCGGCCTCGGCGTGGAACGTGACCGAACCGGCGCCCGCCTCGACGTACTGCGGTGCCCAGCGGTCCGGCTGCTCGATCATCAGGTGGCAGTCCAGCGGCGTACGAGTGGCCCGCGCCAGCGACTCGACCACCGGGACGCCGAGGGTGAGGTTGGGGACGAAGTGGTTGTCCATCACGTCCACGTGCAGCCAGTCCGCACCCCGGACGGCCTCCGCCTCCTCGGCCAGACGGGCGAAGTCGGCCGACAGGATGCTGGGACTGACCTGGCAGGTGCGACGCTGCGAATCGCTCGGGGCCGGCGGGTTGATCTGCGCCATTTGAGGGAACCTTCACACTCGGTGCGGGCGGCTGGAGCTGCCGCTCGGCTACATCATCTCTCCTGCCCGCGGCGGGAAGTGAGCGGTGAGATCGCTCGTGACCCGCGTCACAACCGACGCGCACCAGGGTCGCGAGCGCTGTTCGCCCCTGACCGGAAAGGTTCCAGATGGCCGAGACGGTGCATCCCGCCCGTGCGTTGTGGTGGCTCTTCGAGCCGGTGCACGCGCTCACCTACTTCGCGCCCGAGGGCCGCGCCGCGTACGAGGCGGCCGGGCTGCGCGGCGGTTGGCGGGGGTACTTCGCCGGGCGGTCGGCCCCGCTCGGGCCGGTGGACGCCGCGCCGGTGATCGCCGCGTTCTTCAACTTCGCGCCGCAGATGGTCGAGCGGGCGCTCCCTGAGGTCTGGTCCCGGGCCACGCCGGAGGCCGCCCTCGAAGCCCGGCTGGCCGGGGCGGTGGCCACCCTGGAACGGGTGCTGGAGAGCGTCAAACCCGATCTGATCGACCGTTCGGTCACGCTGCTGGGGCGCGCCGTGGACGGGCTGGACTGTTGCGGGCGCGTCCTGGCAGCCGCCAACCTCGCGCTGCCCCGCCCCGAGGGTTCGCTCGCCCGGCTCTGGCACGCCACCACCGTGCTGCGCGAACACCGGGGTGACGGCCATGTCGCGGCGCTGGTCGCAGAGGGCCTGGACGGCTGCGAGGCCCTCGTCCTGCGCTGCGCCCTGGACACACGGCGCGAGCAGCTCCAGCCCTTCCGCGGCTGGACGGACGAGGAGTGGGAGGCCGCCGCCGACCGCCTCACCACCCGGGGCTGGCTCGACCGGGACGGTACGGTCTCCGCCGACGGCCGGCACCGCCACCAGGCCCTGGAGGCGGCCACCGACCTGGCCGCCGCCCGCGTCTGGTCCGGCTTCCGCCGTACCGAACTGGACGAGCTGGCCGCCGCGCTGACCCCGATCGCCACCGCCTGCCGGGCCGAACTCCCGCAGCTCAACCCGATCGGCCTGCCGGTCAGCAGCTGATCCCCACCGGCCCCGGAACCGGAGCTCACCCCGACCCGCCGGCCCCGGCCAACGCCCGGACCGTCTCCACCGTGTCCGCCTCCCCGGCCGACTTGTCCTCGCGGTAGCGCAGCACCCGGGCGAACCGCAGCGCCAGCCCGGCCGGGTAGCGCGGGCTGCGCTGGAGACCGTCGAAGGCGATCTCCACCACCAGCTCGGGCCGCACGTACACGGTGTACGCGTCCCGGTGGGTCTCCCTGGCCAGCAGCTGTTCGGTCTGCCAGCCGAGCAGCTGGTCGGTCAGGCCCTTGAAGGTCTTGCCCAGCATCACCCAGGGGTCGAGACACGGCTCCCCCTGGTTCCGGGCGGCCAGGTGCAGGTTGCTCAGGTAGCCCCGGCGGCGGCCGCTGCCCCACTCGGCGGCGGTGACCACCAGGTCCAGGGTGTGCCGGGGTTTGACCTTGATCCAGCCCGCGCCCCGGCGCCCGGCGGCGTACGGGGCGCCCGGTTCCTTCACCACCACCCCTTCGTGGCCTTGGGCGAGGGCGTCCGCGAAGAACCCTTCGGCCTCCGGCAGTCGACCGGTGACCAACCGGGGCACTCGGAGCTCCGCCGGGGTCACCGCCGCCAGCGCGGCCCAGCGCTCGGCGGCCGGACGGTCGATCAGGTCCGTGCCGTCCCGGTGCAGCAGGTCGAAGAAGAACACGCTGAGCGGGGTATCGGCGCGCAGCCGCTCCGGGTCCTGCCGCGAGGCGGTCCGCGCGGCGGTGACCTGGAAGGGGCGCGGCCGCCCGTCCGGGCCGAGCGCGATCGCCTCACCGTCCAGCACCGTCCGCTCGACCGCCAGCGAACGGGCCGCTTCCACTACTTCGGGAACCCGGGCAGTGATCTCGTCCAGGCTGCGGGTGAACACCGAGACCTGCTCGCCGTCCCGGTGCACCTGGACCCTGATGCCGTCGAGCTTCCACTCCAGCGCCGCCGGGCTCACCTTCTCCAGCGCGGCCGCCACCTCCGGCGCCGAGGCCGCCAGCATCGGCCGTACGGGGCGGCCCAGTTGCAGGCCGAAGGCGCGCAGCGCCGGTGCCCCGCCGGTCAGCGCGGCCTCCGCCACCACCCGGGCCGAGCCCCGCAGCATCAGCGCCCGCCGCACCGCCGTCGCCGGTACGCCCGCCGCCCTGGCCACCGCGTCACCCATCAGCGCGTCCAGCGCCCCCTGGCGCAACTCGCCCACCAGGACCGCCCGCAGGAACTCCTGCTCCTCCGCCGTGGCCCGTCCGAACAGCTCGTCCAGCAGCCGCTTCCGCTCGCCCTGGGCGCCCTTGCCGTGCACCTCGCCGAGCCGGGTCAGCAGCTGCTCCGCCTCCCCCACCCCGAGCGTCGCGGTCCCGGCCGGTTCCGGCAGCTCCCGGACGCCGGCCCAGCCGACCCCGGCCCGCCGGCCCTCGCCCGAGAGCAGCGCCACGGCCGCCGGGATCTCGGCCGGGCCGAGCTCGGTGAGACACTCCGCGATCAGCGCGATCTTGGCGTTCCTGGCCGGCTCGGCCGCCACCGCGCGGGAGGTCCCCGCCAGACGTTCCAGCAGCACGGGCCGGCTCCTTCCACGGTGTACGGGGGGCTCCCATCATGCGGCGAGGCGGTGCCCCCGCCGGCTGCGACGCGCGGGGCGGGGGCTGACCTCAGGCCACCGTGAGGGTCCCCTTCATGAACTGGTGCAGGGTGCAGATGAAGGGGTAACTACCGCCCGCTGTAGGCGCGGTGAAGGTCGCGGTCTTGCCCGCGCCGATCGTGCCGCTGTCGAAGCCGCCCTTGCCGGTGGCGGTCAGAGTGTGTGCGGTGGAGTCCTCGTTCGTGACGGTGACCGTCGCGCCGGGGCTCACCGTGAACGTGTCCGGGCCGAAGGTGAACTCCTTGATGGAGACCCGCACTTCGGCCGCCGGCGAGCTGGCGGCGGCGGACGCGGACGCAGACGGGCTCGCGGCGGACGGCGACGCGGACGACGGCGACGGCGACACGGCGGACTGCGATGCGGCCGGCGTCGGCGTGCCGGAGGCCGGGCCGCCTCCGGAGGAGCCGCTGGAGCAGCCGGCGACGGTCAGGGCCAGTAGGAGGGCGCCGAGAGCGGGGAGGAGCCGGGGAGAGTCCACGACGGGTCCTTTCCAGAAGGGGGCGAGGCGCGGCCACGGTGGCGACCACAGGACGCTGACCAGCTTTCGGCCCCACCGCGTCACCCCGGGCAGCCCGGACGCGCCGGGTCACCCGCACGGTCGAGCGGGCTCACCCGTCCGGCCCTGCCGACGGTCCTCCGAGGACGGATCCGACCGGAGGGGTACGGCAGAGCACCCGTGCGGCGCAGTCTCGACGGAGCGTCAAGTCCCATGGCCGAAGCTCCCGTCGACCCATCTCCGGAGCCAGTGCATGACCCCTTCGCGAACCTACTCCCGCGCCGGTGCCGCCCTGGGCGCCGCGCTCTGAGGCTCAGCCCTCGCCACCCGGCCCGCCCAGCACGATCCCCCGGTTCGCGTAGTAGCGCGGCAACGCCGACCACGGCACCGGGGCGAAGCTCTGCGAACCGTCCGGGAAGCCGGAGGGGTTGTGGATCAGCAGCGTGTCGTCGGTCGCGCCGACCGCGAGCACCAGGTGGCCGCCCGGGCGCGGCGGGTCGGGGTCCAGAGTGCGGATCGACGGGTGGACGGAGAGCATCACCAGCCGCCCGTCCACCAGCTCCGCCTGGATCCGCTCGACCGGCAGCGGGGAGACCGCCTCGGCGTGCAGTCCCCAGCGGCGTTCCGCGTAGGCGGCGAACGGTGCGTGGACCAGACCGTCCAGGCGCCCGTCCGGGTGACGGACGTACGCGCCCGCCTCCAGGCACTCCCCGGCGAGCCGGACGGCGGGCGGGCTGACGCCCCACCAGTAGTCCAGCGCCATCCTCAGGCAGGCCACCCCGCACAGGCGCCAGGACCAGTACTCGTACTCCTCCCGGTCCGCCGCGCCGGACTGCGCCCAGAGCGGGTCGTCCACCGCCAGCGCCGTCCCGGCCAGGATCCCGGGCACCAGCTCGGGCGACTCCCACTGCGCGTGGTAGGGGACCTGATGCGTGATCGGCTTCATCCGATCATCCTCACTCATCATCGGCGTCCGCGCCCCGCTGCCGGGCCGGCTCCGCGCGCCCTCGGCCGGTGGAACACCGGTCGTCCTACCGTGGAGCCATGACCGACCGGGCCGCCCCCGTGGGCCGACGTACCGTCCTGGCGCTCGGCGCGGCCGCCGCGCTCGCCCCGTGGCCCGCCACCGCGCGGGCCCGCACGGGCGGCCCGGACTGGACGGGGCTGGCGGCAAGCCTGACCGGCGTGCTGCTCCGGCCGGGCTCGGCCGGCTACGAGCAGACCCGCCTGCCGCGCAACCTGCGGTACGCACCGCAGGCCCGCCCGGAGGCGATCGCCCGCTGCGCCGACAGCGCGGACGTCGCCGAGTGCGTGCGCTTCGCCCGCCGTTCCGGCATCCGTTTCGCGGTCCGCAGCGGCGGCCACTGCTACGCCGGCTGGTCCAGCGACACCCCGCTGGTGGTCGACCTGGCCGACCTGGACTCGGTGCAGGTCGAGGGCGACCAGGCAGAACTGGGGCCGGGCACCCCGCTGATGACCGCCTACGCCGAACTGGCCCGGCACGGCCGCACCGTCCCCGCCGGGACCTGCCCCACCGTCGGCCTGGCCGGACTGGCCCTCGGCGGCGGACACGGCGTCACCAGCCGCGCGTACGGGCTGACCTGCGACAGCCTGACCGGTGCGGAGGTGGTGCTCGCCGACGGGCGGGTGGTGCGCTGCGACGCCGAGCGCGAACCGGAGCTGTTCTGGGCCCTGCGCGGTGCGGGGAACGGCAACTTCGGGGTGGTCACCTCGCTGCGGATGCGGACCCACCCGGCGGTGGACTGCACGGTCTTCCAGTACTCCTGGGACTGGCCCGACGCCGGGGAGGCACTGACCGCGTGGCAGTACTGGGCGTTCGCGGCGCCGGACCGACTCTGGTCGAACTTCCACGTCTGGTGCCGCCCGGACGGCGCCTCGGTGGACGCGGGCGGCGTCCTGCTCGGCGGCTCGGACGAGCTGCGCTCGCTGGTCGCCCCGCTGCTCGCCGCCACCGGCCGGACCACCTCCGAGCAGGTGGTGACCCGCCCGTACCTGGACTCGATGCTCGCCTACGCGGGCTGCCGTGACGTGGCCTCCTGCCTGCGAGAGGGCGACCAGGCCTTCGCGGCGGGCTCGCACTTCTTCGACGCGTTCCTCCCCGGGCGGGCGGTCGACGACCTGTTCGGGTTCGCCCAGCGGCGCGGCCGGGCCGAGGGGGTGGTCTCGTTCACCGCCCTGGGCGGCGCGGTCAACCGGGTGCCGGCCGACGCGACCGCCTTCGTCCACCGGGGATCGGTCCTGCTCGGCCAGTACTTCGCGGGCTGGCCCGCCGACGCCGATCCCGGGCCTCCGGCCGCCTGGGTGGCCGACGCGCACCGCACGATGGCGCCGTACTCCTCCGGGCACGCCTACCAGAACTACCGCGACCCCGACCTGGCCGAGTGGCGCACCGCCTACTACGGCGACAACCTGCCCCGGCTGGAGCGGGTCAAGGCCGCGTACGACCCCGACCGGGTCCTCGACTTCCCGCAGGCGCTCTGACCCACCGGGCGGCCCGGTGGGTCGGAGCAGCGGTCCACCGGGCACGGCCCGGCCAGCGCAACGGCCTACCAGGCGTAGTCCTCCGGCGCGGTCCGGTGGCCGGGGAAGATCTCGTCCAGCCGGTCCAGGGTCTTCTGGTCCAGCGTCACGTCCAGCGCCCGCACAGCCGCGTGCAGCTGGTCCAGGGTGCGCGGGCCGACGATCGGCGCGGTCACGGCAGGGCGGGAGAGCAGCCAGGCGAGCGCGATGTCGCCCGGCTCCTGGCCGAGTTCGGCCGCCAGGTCCTCGTACGCCTGGATCTGCTCGCGCTTGGCGGCCACCGCCTCGGCGGCCCGGCCCTCCAGGCGGCGCAGGCCCTCGCGCTCCTTGCGCAGCACGCCGCCAAGCAGGCCGCCGTGCAGCGGGGACCACGGGATCAGCCCGAGGCCGTAGTGCTGGGCGGCCGGGGCCACCTCCAGCTCGACGGTGCGCTCCAGCAGGTTGTAGATCGACTGCTCGCTGACCAGGCCGAGGAAGTTCCGGGCCCGGGCGCTCTCCTGGGCCTGCGCCAGGTGCCAGCCCGCGAAGTTGGAGGAGCCGACGTAGATGATCTTGCCCTGGGCGACCAGCACCTCCATTGCCTGCCAGATCTCCTCCCACGGCGTCGCCCGGTCGACGTGGTGCATCTGGTACAGGTCGATGTGGTCGGTGTTCAGCCGCCGCAGGCTGGCGTCCACGGCCCGGCGGATGTTGAGCGCGGAGAGCCTGCCCTCGTTGGGCCACTCCCCCATGTCGCCGTACAGCTTGGTGGCCAGTACGGTCTTCTCCCGGCGGCCGCCGCCCTGGGCGAACCAGCTGCCGAGGATCTCCTCGGTGCGGCCCTTGTTCTCGCCCCAGCCGTAGACGTTGGCGGTGTCGAAGAAGTTGATGCCCGCCGCGTGGGCGGCGTCCATGATCACGTGGGCGTCCGGCTCCGTGGTGTGCGGGCCGAAGTTCATGGTGCCGAGGCAGAGGCGGGACACGGACAGGCCGGTGCGGCCGAGGTGGGTGAACTCCATACGGATCACCCTCACCCGGCCGCCACCGCTCTGTCCAGCGTTTCCGGACGGAACGTCAGGTCGCTCAGGCCGTACGGCGGAACAGCGCCAGGTACATCGCGTCGGTGCCGTGCAGGTGCGGCCAGAGCTGGACGTCCGGGCCCTCGCCGAGACCGGGGAGACCGGGCAGCAGCGGGCGGGCGTCGATCCACTCCAGGCCGGGGGTGTCCCGCAGTACGTCGTCCACCACCGCGCGGGTCTCGGCCAGGTGCGGCGAGCAGGTCGCGTAGCCGACCACGCCGCCGATCCGGGTGGCCCGGATCGCGCCGCGCAACAGGTCGCGCTGGAGCGGACCGAAACCGGCCAGGTCATCGGGGCGGCGGCGCCAACGTGCCTCCGGACGGCGGCGCAGCGCGCCGAGGCCGGAACAGGGCACGTCCACCAGGGTCCGGTCGAAGGTGCCCTCGGCCCAGGCGGGCTTGGTGCCGTCGGCGGCGATCACCGTGTACGGACCGGGGTTGCCGTCCAGGGCGCGGGCCACCAGGCGCGCCCGGTGCGGCTGCTTCTCCGAGGCGACCAGGGCCGCGCCGCGCTCGGCGGCCAGCGCGGCGAGCAGCGCGGCCTTGCCGCCGGGGCCCGCGCAGCCGTCCAGCCAGAGCCGGTCCCGGCCCTCGACCGGCGCGGCGGCCAGCGCGAGCGCGACCAGCTGGCTGCCCTCGTCCTGCACGCCGGCCCGGTTCTCCTTGACCGCCTCGATCCCGCCGGGCTCGCCGCCCTCGGCCAGCCGGACGGCGTACGGGGACCACCGACCCGGCTCCGACTCCGGCCTGGCGTCCAGGAGTTCGGCCGCCGTCGAGCGGCCGGGGCGGGCCACCAGGGTGACCTCGGGGCGCTCGTTGTCGGCCCGCAGCAGCTCCTCAAGCGCGGCCCGCCCGGAGGCGTCCGGCTGCCAGCGCCCGAGCGAGTCCCAGAGCGCGGAGACCACCCAGCGGGGGTGCGAGTGCACCACGGCGAGGTGGTCCTCGGCGTCCTGCTCGTACGGCGGGGCGACCTGGGCCAGCCAGGTGTCCAGGTCCTGCGCGCTGATCTTGCGCAGCACCGCGTTGACGAACTTCGCCCGGCCGTCGCCGAGCACCACCCGGGCCAGCTCGACCGTAGCGGAGACCGCCGCATGGGTCGGGATCCGGGTGGTCAGCAGCTGGTGCGCGCCGAGGGCCAGCACGTCCAGCACCGGCGGGTCCACCTCGCGCAGCGGCCGGTCGACGCAGGCGGCGATGATCGCGTCGTAGCTGCCCTGGAGCCGCAGCGTGCCGTACACCAGCTCGGTGGCCAGCGCCGCGTCCCGGCGGTCCATCCCCTTCTGCTCCGCCTCCCGCAGCAGCGAGGGAAGGATCAGGTTGGCGTACGCGTCGCGCTCGTCGACGGCCCGCAGCGCGCGGAACGCGACGATCCGGGCCGGGTCCTTCTTCGGGCGGCGGTGCGGACGGGCGGGGCGCTTGCCGTTCGGGGTGGTGCCGGGGGTGCTCATGCGGTGCCTCTGGTGCCTCGTAAGGTGCTGCGGATGCAAAGGGTCAGTCTAGTGCCGCGCCCGGCACCGGAACGGCGGGGCCGGGGTCACTGCCCGAGCAGCTCACCGGGCTCGATCCGGACGCCCCTGGCCCAGTCCGCCGCCCGCATCGGCTTCTTGCCCTGCGGCTGCACCTCGCCGAGCTCGATCTCGTGGCTGCCGGTGCCGACCCGGACGCTGTTCTTGCCGACCACGGCCAGCTCGCCCGGCGCCAGCTCGGCGCTGTCGGTCAGCAGCTTCACCGCGCCCGACAGCTTGAGCCGCTCGCCCCGGAAGGTGGTCCAGGCACCCGGCGCGGGCGCGCAGCCGCGCACCAACCGGTCGATCCTGAGCGCCGGGTGGGCCCACTCGACCCGGGCGTCCTCGACGTTGATCTTCGGCGCCAGCGTGATGCCCTCGGTGGGCTGCGGGACGGCCTGCAGCACCCCGTCCTCGATCCCGTCCATGGTCGCCACCAGCAGCCGCGAACCGGCCTGCGCCAGCCGCCCGAGCAGCTCGCCGCTGGTGTCGGTCGGGCGGATCTCCTCGGTCAGGATGCCGAACACCGGACCGGAGTCCAGCCCCTGTTCGATCCGGAACGTCGAGGCGCCCGTCACCTCGTCACCGGCCAGCACCGCGTGCTGCACCGGCGCGGCCCCGCGCCAGGCGGGCAGCAGCGAGAAGTGCAGGTTCACCCAGCCGTGCTTCGGGATCTCCAGCGCACCCGGGCGGATCAGCGCGCCGTACGCCACCACCGGGCAACAGTCCGGGGCCAGCTCGGTCAGCCGGGCCATGAACTCGGCGTCGCTCGGCTTCGCCGGCTTGAGGACCTCGATCCCGGCCGCCTCGGCGCGCTGCGCGACCGGGCTGGCCACCATCTTCCGGCCCCGGCCGGAGACCGCGTCGGGGCGGGTGACCACCGCCACCACCTCGTGCCGGTCCGAGGCGAGCAGGGCATCGAGGGCGGGTACGGCGACCTCGGGGGTGCCGGCGAAGACGAGACGCATGGGGGCGGGGGCCTTTCGGAGGATCTGAACGGGTGTCAGGGAGGGGTCAGCGCGCCGAGCCGAAGGTGGAGTGCGGCGACAGCCGCACCACCGGCGGCTCGCCCCACTCCGCCTCCCGGATCGCCTTCAACGCCGCCTTCCGCTGCTCGCGGTCCAGCCGGTCGATGAAGATGATGCCGTCCAGGTGGTCGGTCTCGTGCTGGATGCAGCGGGCCAGCAGCTGGGTGCCCTCGACGGTCACCGGCTCCCCGTGCATGTTGAACCCCTTGGCCACCACGCCGAACGCCCGCTTGGTGTCGTACCGCAGGCCGGGCAGTGAGAGGCAGCCCTCGGGGCCGTCCTGCTCCTCCTCGCTCAGCGAGAGGTCCGGGTTGATCAGATGACCGACCACCCCGTCCACGTGATACGTGAACACCCGGAGCGAGACGCCGAGTTGAGGCGCTGCCAGGCCCGCGCCGGGCGCGTCCAGCATGGTCTCGGTGAGGTCCTTCACCAGGCGCCGCAGCTCCTTGTCGAAGGTGGTCACCGGCCGGGCGGTGGCCCGTAGCACCGGGTCACCGAACATCCGGATCGGCTGGATCGCCATACCGAGGGTCTCCTGAAGGTCGATCGACAACGGCCAACCGCCAGTCTATGCAATGCCACCTGCCGGTTCGGCCGGGCTTCTGGCATATCCCGTCTGCCCCTTGCGCGTGACCAGGCGCTCACTCGGGCGTTGGTCAAGTGGGATTGACCGGGCCGCACGAAGGCCCGGGCCGGAAACACGTAGGGAAAGGTGGCACCAGAGGCCATGGCCGAGCAGATCAACCACGACGCCCGGGCGCGGGCCAGCCTGCACCTGCTGGTGCGGGACATCGAACGGGTACGGCGCCAGGTCGACGCCCTCCGCACCCTCACCGCCCAACTGGGCAACGTCTACCGCCCACGACGGCCCAGCACCTCGGCCGGCTTCGTGGTCTACGGCCGGGCCCCCGCCCCCACCGTCCGGCTCGCCCAGGAACTCCGGGAGAGCGTCGAGACCCTGGTCGCCGCAGCCGTCGAGTTCGACCGCGCCCTCGGCTTCTCCTGGGACTCCGTCGGCTCCGCCCTCGGCGTCACCAAGCAAGCCGTCCACCGCCGGTACGGCATGCGGCGCCCCACCGCCGAACACCTCACCCCGACCCTCCCCGCCCAACCCCGCCCCGAAGCCGAGGACGAACTCCCACCCCTCACCCGCGCCATCCCCCCCGCCCGCCAACCCGAACGCCCCACCCTCCCGCTCCGAGGCTGAGACACCCGCCCCGAAAGGCCGGGTCTCCACGCCCAACCGCCCACGCCCCAAGGCTCGGGAACGGCCCCCGCCGCCTACGACCCAGGGGCTCGGGGAACTGCGAAGCCGGCCTCAGGGGCGTGATCGCTGCGCGAATGGTCAGGCACTTTCGCCTGAGCGTCAGCCACACCCGGCGCGTGACCACGCAGCTTCCCCGAGCCCCCAGCAGGTGCCACCAGCCCGCATACCGCGTCAGCCGATGTCCGGCGGGTCGATCCGGATCCGGACCTGGTCCGGCGACCGCAGCGCGACCCGGGCGATCTGAGCCGCCTTCAGCGCTGCCGCCAGGGCGGCTCCCTGACCGGGTGCCACCCGGATCAGCGCCCGCTCCCACTCCTGCCCGCGCCCGCCGGGCGCGGGCACGGGACCGAGCACGTCCGCCCCCTCCGGCAGCCGGATCAGCGAGAGCAGGTCCTGCACCGCCTGCGGAGCCCCCGTCACCGAGGCCATCCGCGACACGGGCGGGAAGTGCAGCTGCGCCCGCTCCTCCAACTCGACCGCCGCATGCCCGGCCGGATCCCACCGCACCAGCGCCTGTACGGGCCGGGCGGTGGGCTCCGCGACCACCACCACCGTCCCGCCCTCCCCCGCAGGACGGACCAGACCCGCCGCCGTCATCCACAGCCGCAGCGCCTCCTCGCCGGCCCGCAGATCGGGCCGGCCAAGCAGCGCCCAGCCGTCCAGCAGCAGCGCGGCCGCGTACCCGCCTTCGGCCACCGGCTCGGCGCCGGGCGTGGAGATCACCAACGCGGGCTCCCCCGACACCACCGACAGCACCGAGTCCCGCCCGGAGGTCCGGACCGGCACCCGGGGGAAGGCCTTGCCCAGCTCCTCCGCCGTCCGCTTCGCGCCCACCACCTGCGCCCGCAGCCGGAACGACCCGCACTCGGCGCAGTGCCACTCCGGCTCGGCCGTCCCGCACCAGCCGCACTCCAGCACCGCCCCCGCCGAACCGGCCGCCAACGGGCCCTCGCAGTGTCGGCACCGCGCGGGCGTCCGGCACTGCGCGCAGGCCAGCCGGGGCGCGTACCCGCGCCGGGGCACCTGGATCAGCACCGGCCCCCGGGTCAGCGCGTCGCGCGCCGCCTCCCAGGCCGGGCGGGGCAGCCGGGCGTACTGGGCCGCCGCGTCCCGGCCCTGGTCCAGATCGGTCACCGTCCGCACCCTGGGCGCGACGGCCCGGACCGTCTCCCGGGCGGCGGCCAGCGGCCTGGCCCAGCCGGTCCGCAGCAGCTGCGCGCCCTCGACCGTCACGGTCAGACCGCCGAGCAGGACGCCCGCGCCCTCCTCCGCCGCCCGCAGCAGCGCCACCTCCCTGGCGTGCGGGTGCGGTGCGCGCTGGTCACCGTGGCTTCCGTCCCCGTCGTTCCAGACCACCACCAGGCCCAGGTCGCGGACCGGCGCGAACATCGCGGCCCGCGTCCCGATCGCGGCCCGGACCGAGCCCCGGCTGACCGCCAGCCAGCGGCGGTAGCGCTCCTTCGGCCCGAGGTCGGCCGCCAGCGCGACGTGCCTGCCCTCCCCCAGCAGCTCGGACAGCGCCGAGTCGACCCGGGCCACCGACCGCCCCTCGGGCAGCACCACCAGCGCGCCCCGGCCGCCGGCCAGGGTGGCGGCCACCGCGCGGGCGATCTCCTCGGGCCAGGTCGGCCCGGGCAGCGCCGTCCAGACCGCCCGGGGCGCGCGGCCGTCCGCAAGCGCCGTCAAGTACTCCGCTCCGTCGACGTACCGGTCCCAGCTGCCCGGCGCCGGAGCGGGGGGCGGCGGCAACGGCTCCGGCGAGGGCTCGGCCTCCGCCTTGGCGTGCCGGGGCGGCACCGCCAGCTGCAGCACGTCCGCCAGCGATCCGGCGTAGCGGTCGGCGACCGTCCGGCAGAGCGCCAGCAGAGCCGGCGTCAGCACCCGCTCGGGGGAGAGCACCTGGGCCAGCGGCGCCAGGGCGCCGGGGAAGTCCGAGGCGGCCAGCCGGGCGACCACGAAGCCGTCGTACAGCTCCCCGCCCTCGCGCCGCCCGCCGGTCCCGACCCGGGCGCCGAACCGGACCCGGACCCGGACCCCCGGCTGGGCGTCCTCGGCGAGGTTGGCGGGCACCGCGTAGTCGAAGAACTTGTCCAGGCTGAGCAGCCCCTTGTCGACCACCACCCGGGCCACCGGCAGCTCGTCGGCCAGCAGCGCACCGCGCCACGTCCGGGGCTTGGCCCGGCGGACCGTCTCCCGGATGAGGGCGAGCTGCTCACCGGCCTCGTCTGTGCTGCTCATCGCTCCAACATCTACCAGACGGGTCCGACAGGAACGCCGAAGGCGGCGGCCACCCCGTGGAAGGGATGACCGCCGCCCGGCAGCGGATCAGGCCTCTACGGCCTTCTTCAGCTGCTCGACCCGGTCGGTGCGCTCCCAGGTGAAGTCCTCGTCCTCGCGGCCGAAGTGGCCGTACGCGGCGGTCTTCGCGTAGATCGGCCGCAGCAGGTCCAGGTCGCGGATGATCGCGGCCGGACGCAGGTCGAAGACCTCCGACACCGCGGCCTGGATCTTCAGCACCGGCACCGTCTCGGTCCCGAAGGTCTCCACGAACAGACCCACCGGCTCGGCCTTGCCGATCGCGTACGCGACCTGCACCTCGGCCCGCGACGCCAGACCGGCGGCGACGATGTTCTTAGCCACCCAGCGCATCGCGTACGCGGCGGAGCGGTCGACCTTGGACGGGTCCTTGCCGGAGAACGCGCCGCCACCGTGGCGGGCCATGCCACCGTAGGTGTCGATGATGATCTTGCGGCCGGTCAGACCGGCGTCGCCCATCGGGCCGCCGATCTCGAAGCGGCCGGTCGGGTTGACCAGCAGGCGGTAGCCGTCGGTCTCCAGGTCGATGCCCTGCTCGGCGAGCGCCTTGAGCTCCGGCTCCACGACGAACTCGCGGATGTCCGGGGTCAGCAGCGACTCCAGGTCGATGTCGCTCGCGTGCTGCGAGGAGACGACCACCGTGTCCAGCCGGACCGCCTTGTCACCGTCGTACTCGATGGTGACCTGGGTCTTGCCGTCGGGGCGCAGGTACGGGATCTGGCCGTTCTTGCGGACCTCGGAGAGGCGCTTCGACAGCCGGTGCGCCAGCGTGATCGGCAGCGGCATCAGCTCGGGGGTCTCGTTGCTGGCGTAGCCGAACATCAGGCCCTGGTCGCCGGCACCCTGCTTGTCCAGGTCGTCGTCGTCACCCTCGACCCGCGCCTCGTACGCGGTGTCGACACCCTGCGCGATGTCCGGGGACTGCGCGCCGATGGACACCGACACGCCGCACGAGGCGCCGTCGAAGCCCTTCTTCGAAGAGTCGTAGCCGATCTCCAGGATCTTGTCCCGGACCAGCTGCGCGATCGGCGCGTAGGCCTTGGTGGTGACCTCACCGGCGATGTGCACCAGGCCGGTGGTGATCAACGTCTCCACGGCGACCCGTGACTTGGGGTCGGCGGCGAGGAGCGCGTCCAGAATGGTGTCGCTGATCTGGTCAGCGATCTTGTCGGGGTGTCCCTCGGTGACGGACTCCGAGGTGAACAGGCGGCGAGACACAGCGCTCCCTGGGGTTGCAGCGGCTGCTGACTGAATGTCCGGTTGGTCCGGACATCCGGAAAGACTCTGGTTCCTGGAGTGTAACGGTCGGCAATCGACGCGCGGCAATCCCCTCAGAAAGTGAGATGGATCAGACTGCCCCGCCGAGCCGGGCCACCACCGCGTCCCAGACCACGTCGGCCAGTGATTCCTTGGGCCCGTCGGCGATCTCGGCCTCCGTGCCGTCCGCGCCGAGCAGAACCGCCGCGTTGGTATCCCGCCCGAACGCCTTACCCCCGCCCACTTCGTTGACGACCAGCAGATCGCAGCCCTTCCGGGCCAGCTTGGCCCGGCCGTTCGCCAGCACGTCGTCGGTCTCGGCGGCGAATCCGACCACCAGCTGGCCCGGACGGGCCCGGTGCGCGGAGAGCTCGGCCAGGATGTCGGGGTTGCGGACCAGCGCGACCGGCGCGGGGTCCTCCCCGTCCTTCTTCTTGATCTTCCCGGTGGCGTACTCGGCGGGCCGGAAGTCGGCCACCGCCGCCGCCATCACCACCGCGTCGGCGTCGGCCACCGCCTTCAGCGCAGCCTCGCGCAGCTCCAGCGCGGTGGAGACGTGCACCACGTCCACCCCGGCGGGGTCGGGCAGCGTCGCGTTGGCGGAGAGCAGGGTGACCCTGGCGCCCCGGGCGGCGGCCGTGACGGCCAGCGCGTAGCCCTGCTTCCCGGAGGACAGATTGCCCAGGTAGCGGACCGGGTCGAGCGGCTCCCGGGTGCCACCGGCCGAGACCACCACGTGACGGCCGGTCAGGTCGGCGGTCAGCTCGCCCCGGGCCAGCACCCGGCGGCAGGACTCGAAGATCGCGGCCGGCTCGGGCAGCCGGCCCTTGCCGGTGTCGACACCGGTCAGCCGGCCGACGGCGGGTTCCAGCACGATCACGCCCCGGCGGCGCAGCGTCGCGACGTTCTCCTGGGTGGCGGGGTGCTCCCACATCTCGGTGTGCATGGCGGGCGCCAGCACCACCGGACAGCGCGCGGTCAGCAGGGTGTTGGTGAGCAGGTCGTCGGCCAGCCCGTGGGCGGCCTTCGCCATCAGGTCGGCGGTGGCCGGGGCGACCACCACCAGGTCCGCCTGCTGGCCGATCCGCACGTGCGGGACCTCGTGCACCCGCTCCCAGGTCTCGGTGGCCGCCGGACGTCCGGACAGCGCCGCCCAGGTGGCCTCGCCGACGAAGTGCAGCGCGGCGGCGGTCGGCACCACGGTGACCTGGTGCCCCGACTCGGTGAACCGGCGGAGCAGCTCGCAAGCCTTGTACGCGGCGATGCCGCCGCTCACGCCGAGGACGACCTTGGGCGGGCTGGCATTCATCGCGGGCTCTCTCTGCCGAGGGGCGGGTAGGGCCCAACCCTACGGCGCATCAGATCGGCACCGCACCATGGCCCTCGACACACGGAAGGGCCCGCCGGAGCGAACTCCGGCGGGCCCTTCCACTGAGCGACGTGGCTCAGGCGGCGTCGATGGCCTCCGCGGTGAGCATGCCCGCGTTGATCTCGCGCAGCGCGATCGACAGCGGCTTCTCGTGCACGTGGGTGTCGACCAGCGGGCCGACGTACTCGAGCAGGCCCTCACCGAGCTGCGAGTAGTACGCGTTGATCTGACGGGCGCGCTTGGCGGCGTAGATCACCAGGCTGTACTTCGAGTCCGTGGCCTCGAGCAGCTCGTCGATCGGCGGGTTGATGATGCCCTCGGGCGCGGTCATGGAAGAGGACACGCGAAAACCTTCCGAAAGAATGAGAAAGACAGAATGCTGATCGGATCGAAACAGGATCCGGTCAGGCTACACCGAGCAAGGCTAGCAGCTCGGCTGCTACCTGCTCGACCGACCTGTTGACAAGGGTCGTGTCGAACTCGCTCTCGGCGGCCAGCTCCACCTTGGCGGCCTCCAGCCGACGGTCGATCACGTCCTGCGGCTCGGTGCCCCGGCCGGTGAGCCGGCGGACCAGCTCGTCCCAGCTCGGCGGGCCGAGGAAGACCAGACGTGCCTCAGGCATCGACTCGCGGACCTGCCTGGCCCCCTGGAGGTCGATCTCCAGCAGCACCGGGACGCCCTGCTCCAACCGCTCCAGCACCGCCGCACGCGGGGTGCCGTACCGGTTCCCGGCGAAGACGGCCCACTCCAGCAGCTCGCCGTTGGCGATCAGCTTCTCGAACTCGTCGTTGTCGACGAAGTAGTAGTGGACCCCGTTCTTCTCGCCGGGCCTCGGGTGCCGGGTGGTCACCGACACCGAGAGCCAGAGCTCGGGGTGCTGCTTCCTCAGATGAGCGACGACCGTGCTCTTGCCGACCCCCGAAGGGCCGGAGAGCACGGTCAGCCGCGGACGTTCACTCATGCACCGATTATCCCGGATCGCGGACGGTCCGGGCACCACCGGGGCGCGACCCGGTACCGGCGCAGGAGGCGGTCAGGAGGCGGCGCTGCCGAACTCCCGCTCCAGGGAAGCGATCTGGTTCGTCCCGAGGCCGCGGACCCGACGGCTCTCGGAGATGCCCAGACGCTCCATGATCTGCTTGGCGCGGACCTTGCCGACGCCCGGCATGCTCTCCAGGAGAGCCGAGACCTTCATCTTGCCGATGACCTCGTCGTCGGCCTTGCCGGCCTTGATCACGTCGTGCAGCGAAGCGCCGGCGTGCTTCAGCTTGTTCTTCACATCGGCGCGCTTCCGACGGGCTTCGGCAGCCTTGGCGAGCGCAGCGGTGCGCTGTTCAGGGGTAAGGGGCGGAAGAGCCACGCCGTTCACCTCAGGGTGTGGAAGGAAGGGATGAGCTATGACTGGGTGGTACCTGAAGTACACCGCCGCAGGGTGAACCCAAGGGCTCTGACCTGCGAGAGCGACGATTTTTCGACGCCCCTCGGTGACCTCCCGCCGGACACTACCCAACTTGAGGCCGCACGTCAGGAGAAGAACACGAAAAGTCCTGGTCAGCCGAGGTCGACCAGGACTTTTCCGGGCAAATCGACCGGCCTGACGGCCCGTTCGGGCAGCCGGTGTGACGCTCCTCACGTGGGCGGGTTACTTCACCGCGGCCGCGATCTCCTCGACGAAGCGCGCCGAGGCCGCCCGCAGGGCCGCCACCGAGGGGCCGTGCTTGAGGACATCGCGGCTCACGCTGGGCACCACGTTGCGTACCGAGTCGCCGAACACCCTGGGCAGGTCGGCCGCGGTGGCCCCTTGGGCACCGACGCCCGGCGCCAGCAGCGGCCCGTTGATCGCGAGGTCCGCCCCCGCCTCCGCGAGCGTCGCCCCGACCACCGCGCCGAACGAGCCGAGCGGCTCGGCACCCTTGTTCTCCGCCGCCAGCCGGTTCAGCACGCCCTGCGCCACGCTCACACCGTCGGCGCCGACCGCGCGCTGCACCTCGTGGCCCTCGGGGTTGGAGGTGAGCGCCAGCGCGAACAGGCCGCAGCCGTTCGCCCTGGCCAGGTCGACGGCCGGCTGCAGCGAACCGAAGCCCAGGTAGGGACTGACCGTCAGGGCGTCCGAGAACAGCGCGCGGTCCGGGGAGAGGAAGGTCTCCGCGTACGCCGCCATGGTGGAGCCGATGTCGCCGCGCTTGGCGTCCATCAGCACCAGCGCCCCGGCCTCCCTGGCCTCGGCGACCGAGCGCTCCAGCACCGCGATACCCCGGGAGCCGAACCGCTCGAAGAACGCGGCCTGCGGCTTGAGCACCGCCACCTCGCCGGCCAGCGCCTCCACCACCGTGCGGCTGAACGTCTCCAGCCCGGCGATGTCGTCGTTCAGGCCCCAGGCCGTGAGCAGCGAGGCGTGCGGGTCGATGCCGACGCAGAGCCGGCCGCGGGTCTCCAGGGCGGTGTGCAGACGGGCACCGAAGGGAGCGAGGGTCATGGACGGCCTTTCAGCTGGTGGCAGAGCGGTGGGCGTACCCCACCGCGTCGGTGAAACGGGTGAAATCACGGGCCGCCAGCTCGGCGCGCAGCTCGTCGAGGATGCGCAGCGGGGCGGCCGGGTCGTTGAACAGGGCGGTGCCGACGGCGACTCCCGAGGCACCGGCGAGGGCGAACTCCAGCGCGTCCAGGCCGGTGCGCAGGCCGCCCATCGCGAGGATCGGGACCTTCGGGATGCGTCCGGCCAGCATCTCGGCGTGCACCTGGTACACGCAGCGGACCGCGATCGGGCGGACCGCCGGCCCTGACAGGCCCCCGGTGGTCCCGGCCAGCGCCGGTCGCATGGTGACCGGGTCGATCGCCAGGCCGAGGGTGGTGTTGATCATCGAGAGTCCGTCCGCCCCGGCCTGGACGCAGGCGGCGGCGATCTCGGTGATCGAGGTGACGTCGGGCGAGAGCTTGGCGTAGACCGGCAGCTCGGCATCGGCCACCCGGCGCACCGCCCGCACCACGTCGTAGGAGGTGGCCGGGTTGCAGGCGAAGACCAGGCCCCGGTCGGCGACGTTCGGGCGAGAGATGTTGGCCTCCAGGCCGATCACCCCGGGCTGCCCGTTGAGCTGCTCGGCGACCTCGGCGAACTCCTCCAGCCGTTCCCCCGCGATCGACACCAGCACCCGGGCGCCGCGCTCGGCCAGCCAGGGCAGCTCGTGCTTGACGAAGTGCGCGATCCCGGCGCCCTGGAGGCCGATCGAGTTGAGCATCCCGGACGGCGTCTCGGCCATCCGGGGCGTGGCCCGTCCCGACCGGGCGTACGGCATGATCGTCTTGGTGGTGACCGAGCCCAGCTCGTCCAGCGGGACGAACTTGGCCAGCTCCCGCCCGTACCCGGCGCAGCCGGAGGCGGTGGTGAGCGGGTTGGGCAGCGTGCGGCCGCCGAACGGGACGCTGAGGTCGACCTGCTGAGCCCCCATCAGCCCCGCACCCCCATCGCGGCGGCGCCCTCCAGGTCGGCGGGGACGGTACCGAGGTCCGCCCAGCGCACCTTGGCCCCGTCGAAGACCGGACCGTCCGTGCACGAGCGTACGAACCGGCTCACCCCGTCCTCACCGACCACCGGCAGGACGCAGGTCATGCAGATGCCCACGCCGCAGGCCATCGACTCCTCCACGGCGGTCCAGCAGCGGGTGCCCAGCTCCTCGGCGACGGCGGTCACCGCGCGCAGCATCGGCATCGGGCCGCAGGCGTGCACCACGGTGGCGTCGATCGCCTTGATGGCCTGCGCCAGGACGTCGGTGGCCAGCCCCGTCAGCCCGGCCGAACCGTCCTCGGTGACCACCAGCACGTCCTGGGTGAGCGCCCTGGCCGCCTCCACCCCGAACAGCCGCGGCTCGGTGGCCGCACCGAGGATGAAGCCGACCTGGCCACCGCGCCGCTTGATCTCCTCGGCGAGCGGGAGGAGCGGTGCGCTGCCGTAGCCGCCGGCCACCAGCAGCGCGCTGACCGGACCGTCGGGCAGCGGGAACGGAGTCCCCAGCGGGGCGATCAGGTTCAGCCGGTCGCCGACCCGACTGCGCACCAACTCCCTTGTGCCGGTGCCGCGTTCGGCGATCACCAACTCGATCGTGCCCGCCTCGACATCGGCGCGGTGGATCGAGAAGGCACGCCGCAACAGCATCGAGGAGGCACCACCGCCGACAGCCAGCGTGGCGAAGTGTCCGGGCCTGACCCGACGGGCTGCCTCGGGCGCCCGGAGCACCAACCGCCGGTATGCCCCGGCCGGGGCGGACTCGACCACCTCGGCCTCGGTCTGAACTGGATGGGCCATCACAACTCACCTTTCCGGCAGACTCGCGCCGCACTCTGCCAAACCGGACGCCCCCCTGTCACTTCTGCCCGTACACCCGCCCGACCCGTCGGCACCACCCGTCGGGGAAGCGCTACCCCTTCGCGCTGCCCACGGCCTCCGTGATCGACGTGAAGCCGCTCGCCCTCAGCCGCGCCGACAGCCCCTTGTGCACCCGCCGCATCCAGAACGGCCCCTCGTACACGAACGCGCTGTACCCCTGCACCAGGTCCGCACCGTGCGTGATCCGCTCCCAGGCGTCGTCCGCCGTCTCGATGCCACCCACCGCGACCAGCACCAGCTGCCCGGCGGTCCGCTCCCGCAGCCGCTGCAGCACCTCCAGCGACCGCGCCTTGAGCGGTGCCCCGGAGAGGCCGCCCATGCCGATCTCCTCGATCCGCGCGGCGGACTCCCGCAGCCCGTCCCGCCCGATCGTGGTGTTGGTGGCGATGATGCCGTCCAGGCCGATCTGCACCGCCATGTCGGCGATCGCGTCGATGTCCTCGTCGGCCAGGTCGGGGGCGATCTTCACCAGCAGCGGCACGTGGTGCGCCACCGAGCGGTCGGCCGCCTGCCGGACGTCCACCAGCAGCGGGCCCAGCGTGGAGACGGTCTGCAGGTTGCGCAGCCCGGGGGTGTTCGGCGAGGAGACGTTGACCACCAGGTAGTCCGCGTACTCGGCGAGCCGCTCGGTGCTCTTCACGTAGTCGGCGGTCGCGTCGACCTCCTCGACCACCTTGGTCTTGCCGATGTTGACGCCGATCACCGGGGTCGAGCTGGTGTGCGGGCGCGCCTTGAGCCGGGCGGCCACCCGGGCCGAGCCCTGGTTGTTGAAGCCCATCCGGTTGATCAGCGCCCGGTCCTCGACCAGGCGGAACAGCCGGGGCGCCGGGTTGCCGGCCTGCGGCTCGCCGGTGACGGTGCCGATCTCGACGAAGTCGAAGCCGAGCATCGACAGGCCGTCGATCCCGATCCCGTCCTTGTCGAAGCCCGCGCCGAGGCCGAACGGGCCCGGCAGGTCGAGCCCGAGCGCGGTGGTGCGCAGCGCCGGGTCCCTGGGGGCCAGCACCGCCTTCACCAGCTGCCGCAGACCGGGCACCGAGGCGGCCAGCCGGATCCAGAAGAAGGCGAGGTGGTGGGCCTTCTCCGGGTCCATCTTCTTGAAGACCAGGTCGAACAGGAGCTTGTACAAGGCTGAGCCTTCCTCAACTGGCATGGAAGTGGGGGGCACCGGCCCGCGGTGCCCCCCACCAGAGTCCTGCTACTTACGGCCGGCGTTGATCAGCGCCGCGTGCTCCTGGAGCGACATCACCCCGATGTCACCGCGCACCAGCGCCGCGCTGCCCTGGACGGCCGCGCCCATCGCCTGAACGGTCGTCAGGCACGGCACGCCGCGCGACACCGCCGCCGTACGGATCTCGTAGCCGTCGAGCCGGCCGCCGGTGCCGTACGGGGTGTTGATGATCAGGTCGACCTCGCCGTCGTGGATCAGCTGCACGATGGTCCGCTCGCCGTCCGGGCCCGGGCCCTCGCTGTGCTTGCGCACCACGGTGGACGGGATGCCGCCGCGCTGCAGCACCTCGGCGGTGCCGGAGGTGGCGAGCACCTCGAAGCCCATCTCGACCAGCGCCCTGGCCGGGAAGACCAGGTTGCGCTTGTCGCGGTTGGCGACCGAGACGAAGACCTTGCCGGAGGTCGGCAGCGCGCCGTACGCGCCGGCCTGCGCCTTGGCGTACGCGGTGCCGAACACCTTGTCGATGCCCATCACCTCGCCGGTGGAGCGCATCTCCGGGCCGAGCACGGTGTCCACGCCGCGGCCGTGGATGTCGCGGAAGCGGCTCCACGGCATCACGGCCTCCTTGACCGAGATCGGGCAGTCGGCCGGCAGCGTGCCGCCGTCGCCCTCGGCCGGGAGCAGGCCCTCCTTGCGCAGCTCGGCGATGGTGGCACCGAGCGAGATCCGGGCCGCCGCCTTGGCCAGCGGCACCGCCGTGGCCTTGGAGGTGAACGGCACGGTGCGCGAGGCGCGCGGGTTGGCCTCCAGCACGTACAGGATGTCCCCGGCCAGCGCGAACTGGATGTTGATCAGGCCCCGGACGCCCACGCCCTTGGCGATCGCCTCGGTGGAGACCCGCAGCCGCTTGATGTCGTAGCCGCCGAGCGTGATCGGGGGCAGCGCGCAGGCCGAGTCGCCGGAGTGGATGCCGGCCTCCTCGATGTGCTCCATCACGCCACCGAGGTAGAGCTCCTCGCCGTCGTAGAGCGCGTCCACGTCGATCTCGACCGCGTCGTCCAGGAAGCGGTCGATCAGCACCGGGTGCTCGGAGATCAGACCGGCGTGCCGCTCCAGGTAGGAGGCGAGGGACGGCTCGTCGTAGACAATCTCCATGCCCCGGCCACCGAGCACGTACGAGGGGCGGGCGAGGACCGGGTAGCCGATCTCGTCCGCGATCGCCTTGGCGTCCTCGAAGGAGAAGGCGGTGCCGTGCTTGGGCGCGGGCAGGCCCGCGTCGCGCAGCACCCGGCCGAACGCGCCGCGCTCCTCGGCCAGGTCGATCGCCTCGGGCTGGGTGCCGACGATCGGCACGCCGTTGTCCTTGAGCGCCTGGGCCAAGCCGAGCGGGGTCTGGCCGCCGAGCTGGACGATGACACCGGCCAGCGGTCCCGCCTGCTGCTCGGCGTGCACGATCTCCAGCACGTCCTCCAGGGTGAGCGGCTCGAAGTAGAGCCGGTCGGAGGTGTCGTAGTCGGTGGAGACGGTCTCAGGGTTGCAGTTGACCATCACGGTCTCGTACCCGGCCTCGCTGAGCGCGAAGGAGGCGTGCACGCAGGAGTAGTCGAACTCGATGCCCTGGCCGATCCGGTTCGGGCCGGAGCCCAGGATCACCACGGCGGGCTTGGTGCGCGGGGCGACCTCGCTCTCCTCGTCGTAGGACGAGTAGAAGTACGGGGTCTTGGCGGCGAACTCGGCGGCGCAGGTGTCCACCGTCTTGAAGACCGGCCGGATGCCCAGCGCGTGCCGCACCTCGCGGACCACGTCGGCCTTCAGACCGCGGATCTCACCGATCTGCTGGTCGGAGAAGCCGTGCCGCTTGGCGTGCCGCAGCAGCTCCGGGTCGAGGCGCTCGGCCTCGGCCAGCTCGACCGCGATCTCGTCGATCAGGAACAGCTGGTCGACGAACCACGGGTCGATCTTGGTGGCGTCGAACACCTCCTGCTGGGTGGCCCCGGCCCGGATCGCGTCCATCACGGTGTTGATCCGGCCGTCGGTCGGGACCTGGGCCTTGGTCAGCAGCTCGTCCTTGTCGCCGAGCTCGCCGATCCAGGAGAACTGCGAGCCCTTCTTCTCCAGCGAGCGCAGCGCCTTGTTCAGCGCCTCCGGGAAGTTGCGGCCCATGGCCATCGCCTCGCCGACCGACTTCATGGTGGTCGTGAGGGTGGCGTCCGCCGAGGGGAACTTCTCGAACGCGAACCGGGGCACCTTGACCACGACGTAGTCGAGCGACGGCTCGAACGAGGCCGGGGTCTTCTCGGTGATGTCGTTCGGGATCTCGTCCAGCGTGTAGCCGACCGCCAGCTTGGCCGCGATCTTGGCGATCGGGAAGCCGGTGGCCTTGGAGGCCAGCGCGGAGGAACGGGAGACCCGGGGGTTCATCTCGATCACGATGATCCGGCCGTCGGCCGGGTTGATCGCGAACTGGATGTTGCAGCCGCCGGTGTCGACGCCGACCTCGCGGATGATCGCGATGCCGATGTCACGCAGCGTCTGGTACTCACGGTCCGTCAGGGTCATCGCCGGGGCGACGGTGATCGAGTCACCGGTGTGCACGCCCATCGGGTCGAAGTTCTCGATCGAGCAGACCACCACGACGTTGTCGTTCTTGTCGCGCATCAGCTCGAGCTCGTACTCCTTCCAGCCGAGGATGGACTCCTCCAGGAGCACCTCGGTGGTCGGCGAGAGGGTCAGGCCCTGGCCGGCGATCCGGCGCAGCTCCCCCTCGTCGTGGGCGAAGCCGGAGCCGGCGCCGCCCATGGTGAAGGAGGGACGGACCACGACCGGGTAACCACCCAGCGTCTCCACGCCGTTGATGACGTCGTCCATCGAGTGGCAGATCACCGAACGGGCCGACTCGCCGTGCCCGATCTTGGCGTTGACCGCCTCGACCACGCCCTTGAACAGCTGGCGGTCCTCGCCCTTGTGGATCGCCTCGACGTTGGCGCCGATCAGCTCGACGCCGTACTTGGCGAGCACGCCGTTCTCGTGCAGCGAGATCGCGGTGTTCAGCGCGGTCTGCCCGCCGAGGGTCGGCAGGAGCACGTCGGGGCGCTCCTTGGCGATGATCTTCTCGACGAACTCCGGGGTGATCGGCTCGACGTAGGTGGCGTCGGCGATCTCCGGGTCGGTCATGATCGTGGCCGGGTTGGAGTTCACCAGCACGACCCGCAGGCCCTCGGCCCGCAGCACGCGGCAGGCCTGGGTGCCGGAGTAGTCGAACTCGGCGGCCTGGCCGATGACGATCGGGCCGGAGCCGATCACCAGGACGGACTTGATGTCAGTGCGCTTCGGCACGGTCAGCTCCCTGCGGTGGTGCGGGCCGGGGCGCCGGCCATCAGGTCGACAAAACGGTCGAAGAGGTAGGCGGCGTCGTGCGGGCCCGCCGCTGCTTCGGGGTGGTACTGGACCGAGAACGCGGGGGTGTCCAGGCACTGCAGGCCCTCGACCACGTCGTCGTTCAGGCAGACGTGGGAGACCTCGGCGCGGCCGAACGGGGTGTCACTCACCCGGTCCAGCGGCGCCTCCACGGCGAAGCCGTGGTTGTGCGCGGTGACCTCGACCTTGCCCGTGGTGCGGTCCTGCACCGGCTGGTTGATGCCGCGGTGGCCGTACTTGAGCTTGTAGGTGCCGAAGCCCAGCGCACGGCCGAGGATCTGGTTGCCGAAGCAGATTCCGAAGAACGGCGTCTTCTTCGCCAGTACCTCGCGGGCCACCGAGACCTGGTGCTCGGCGGTCGCCGGGTCACCGGGGCCGTTGGAGAAGAACACCCCGTCGGGCTGCACCGCGTACAGCTCCTCGACCGTGGAGTTGGCCGGGAAGACGTGCACCTCGATGCCGCGCTCGGCCATCCGGTGCGGGGTCATGCCCTTGATGCCGAGGTCCAGCGCAGCGACGGTGAACTTCTTCTCGCCGATCGCCGGGACGACGTAGACCTCGTCGGTGGCGACCTCGGCGCACAGGTCGGCGCCCTTCATCTCCGGCGCCTGGTTGACTCGGGCCAGCAGCTCGGCCTCCTCGGCCAGCGCGGGGCCGGAGAAGATGCCGACCCGCATCGCCCCGCGCTCGCGCAGGTGCCGGGTGAGCGCCCGGGTGTCGATGCCGCTGATGCCCACGACGCCCTGGTTGGTCAGCTCCTCGTCCAGCGAGCGCAGCGAGCGCCAGTTGGACGGGATCCGGGAGGGGTCACGGACCACGTAACCGGCCACCCAGATCTGCTCCGACTCGTCGTCCTCGTCGTTCCAACCGGTGTTGCCGATCTGGGGCGCCGTCATGACGACCACCTGACGGTGGTACGACGGGTCGGTCAGGGTCTCCTGGTAGCCGGACATGCCGGTGTTGAAGACCGCCTCGCCGAAGGTCTCGCCGACCGCGCCGTACGCCTGCCCGCGGAAGGTGCGGCCGTCCTCAAGGACGAGCACGGCGGGCACTCGCTCCCGCCTGTGGCGCTTGGTGGTGGGGGCAGGTGCGGTCATGAGATGGCCTCTTCCGTCTTCTTCGTCTTCGTCGTACGTCGTGTCAGCAGAGCCTCGACCGCCTCGACCCAGGCGGTGTGCTGCTCCGCGCGGTCGGCCCGGAAGCCGGAGTCCAGTGCGGTGCCCCCGAGGTCCCAGGTGATGACCAGCAGTCCGCCGGGGACCACCTTGCCCGCGATCCCGGAGTCGGTCCTGACCGCCGTCAGGCTCCCGGCCGGGACCCAGAAGTCCACGTCACCGGGGCGACGGACCAACAGGCCCTGCTCGGTGAGGGTCAGTTCGGCCAGGCTGCGGGTCCCGAGGCCGTGCGCGACGACCCGGTCCAGCCAGTTCCCGGCGGTGGTGGAGCCGTGGTAGCGGCCGGTGCCCTCCAGCAACGGGGTGCCCGGGTCCGCGGGCAGCTCCGGCAGCGGCGGCAGGTCGGACTGCAGGGTGCGGCGCCAGTTCCAGCCCTGCCGCATCAGCCAGTAGACGAGCCCGACCAGGATCGCCAGCCCGACCATCCAGCCCAGGTAGCCGGACCAGTCGGTGATCCGCGCCTTCTCCTGCGCGATCACAGCGCCACCCCCGGCTCGGCGAGCTCGCCCGCCAGGACGGTGGCCTCGCCGCGCAGGAAGGTGGCGTGCACCCTCCCGGGCAGTTCGAGGCCCTTGAAGGGGGTGTTCCGGCTACGGGTGGCGAAGCTGTCGGCAGTCACGGTCCCACGGTACGCGGGATCGAAGAGCACCAGGTTGGCAGGCTCGCCGACCGAGACGGGACGCCCCTGGCCGGTCAGCCGGCCGATCCGAGCCGGGCGGTGCGACATCCGGTCCGCGACGCCCTCCCAGTTCAGCAGGCCGGTCTCGACCATGGTCTGCTGCACCACCGAGAGCGCGGTCTCCAGACCGACCATGCCCATCGCCGCGACCGCCCAGGCGCAGTCCTTGTCCGCGTCCGGGTGCGGTGCGTGGTCGGTGGCCACCGCGTCGATGGTGCCGTCGGCCAGCGCCGCGCGCAGCGCCATGACGTCCTGCTCGGTGCGCAGCGGCGGGTTGACCTTGAAGACGGCGTCCTCGGTGCGCACCAGCTCGTCGGTGAGCAGCAGGTGGTGCGGCGTCACCTCGGCGGTGACGTCCCAGCCCTGCGCCTTGGCCCAGCGGACGATCTCCACCGAGCCCTTGGTGGACAGGTGGCAGACGTGCAGCCGGGCCCCGAGGTGCGAGGCGAGCAGCACGTCGCGGGCGATGATCGCCTCCTCCGCGACGGCGGGCCAGCCCGGCAGGCCGAGCTCGGCGGAGACGGTGCCCTCGTTCATCTGGGCACCCTCGGTCAGCCGGGGCTCCTGCGCGTGCTGGGCCACCACGCCGTCGACGGTCTTCACGTACTCCAGCGCGGCGCGCATCAGCGCGGCGTCGTCCACGCACTTGCCGTCGTCCGAGAAGACCTTCACGGCGGCGGCCGAGCGGTGCATGCCGTCCAGGTCGGCCAGCTGCTTGCCCTCCAGGCCGACCGTGACGGCGCCGACCGGGTGCACGTCGCAGTAGCCGGAGTCGAGGCCGAGCTGCCTGACCTGCTCGACCACGGCGGGCGTGTCGGCGGTCGGCGTGGTGTTGGCCATCGCGTGCACGGCGGTGTAGCCGCCCTTGGCGGCGGCCTGAGTGCCCGTCAGGACGGTCTCGGCGTCCTCCTTGCCGGGCTGGCGCAGGTGGGTGTGCAGGTCCACCAGGCCGGGCAGCACGATCAGGCCGCGGGCGTCGATGTCGATGTCGGCCTCGACGGTCAGGCCGGTGCCGATCCCGGCGATGACGCCGTGGGCGAGGAACAGGTCCTGCGGGGCGCCGCCGAGGATCTGGGCGTTACGGATCAGGTAGCTGGTCACAGCTGTACTCCGGGGAGGTTCGGTACGTGGGTGCCGGGCATCGCGGACGGACGCGTCGAGCTGGGTGCGCCGACGGCCGCTACTCCCCGGGGCGGGAGGCGAGGGCCTGCGAGGACCGGGCCGCGTAGTCGCGGTCCCCGACCAGGACGGCGTCGCGGCCGTCGACGTCGGAGAGCTGCACCTGGACCGCCTCGCGCAGCGAGGTCGGCAGGTTCTTGCCCACGTAGTCGGCCCGGATCGGCAGCTCGCGGTGGCCGCGGTCGACCAGTACGGCCAGCTGCACGGCGCGCGGGCGGCCGATGTCGCTGAGCGCGTCGAGCGCGGCCCGGATGGTGCGGCCGGAGAACAGCACGTCGTCGACCAGGACCACCAGCTTGCCCTCGATCCCGCCGGGCGGGATCTCGGTGTGCTCGGCCGCGCGGGCCGGCTTCAGCTGGAGGTCGTCCCGGTACATCGTGATGTCCAGGGTGCCGAGGGGTATGTCGCGGCCGGTGATCTGCGCCAGCTTGGCGTGCAGCCGACGGGCGAGGTGGACACCCCGGGTGTGGATGCCGAGCAGCACGACGTCCTCCGCGCCCTTGGCGCGCTCGACGATCTCGTGTGCGATCCGGGTGATCACCCGGGCCACGTCGGTGGCGTCCAGCACCTGGTGCGGTGGACGCGCGGTATCGATGCGTGTGGTCATGCCGAAGCCGACCTCCTTCCCCGCCTCACTGGACGGGCTTTAAAGGATGTCTGTGGACGGGCCCCGGTCGCGCCGGAAGCCATCGCCATCCTAACAGCGCGATCACCGCCGCCCGCCGCCCCGACCTGCGGGTGTCGTTCGCACGACTGCCCCATTCGGCTTGACGCAACTACCTCACTCTACGTAACCTCACAGTGAGTTACGAGACGGCCGCCGAACCCATCGGTAACGCGACCGGAAACCGCAGCTGAACCACTCGCTGTTCGTGACCCACACTCAACGCGATACGCGAAGCAATCTCGTCCGGGGAGACCAATGTCCAGCGACTACGCGAAGCAGCTCGGGGCCAAGCTCCGGGCGATCCGCACTCAGCAGGGGCTCTCCCTGCACGGCGTCGAGGAGAAGTCCCAGGGGCGCTGGAAGGCCGTGGTGGTCGGCTCGTACGAGCGTGGGGACCGCGCGGTCACGGTGCAGCGCCTCGCCGAGCTGGCCGAGTTCTACGGTGTTCCGGTGCAGGAGCTGCTGCCCGGCGGTACGCCCGGCGGTGCGGCCGAGCCGCCGCCGCGCCTGGTGCTCGACCTGGAGAGACTGACCCAGGTCCCGTCCGAGAAGGCCGGTCCGCTCCAGCGCTACGCCGCCACCATCCAGAGCCAGCGCGGGGACTACAACGGCAAGGTGCTGTCGATCCGTCAGGACGATCTGCGCACGCTCGCCGTGATCTACGACCAGTCCCCCTCGATCCTCACCGAGCAGCTCATCAGCTGGGGTGTGCTGAACCCGGACGCGCGCCGCGCGGTGCGGGACGAGGACGCTGGCTGACCTGACGCCAGGTGCAGAAACGTCACGGCGGGACGGGGCTTCGTGCACCCGTCCCGCAGTCGGCCGTTCCCCATCAGCAGATCGAGCCGAGGCTGAACCCGGGCTCCGCCCGGACCCCCTCCAGCTGCGCCGTGGCGGGCCGGTACCCGGCCCCGCCGCTCTGCCAGGCCCACGACACCTGCCGGTACTCGCCGCACGTGCCCGCCGAGCCCTGCGTCCCGTGCAGCAGCGCCGCGCCCGGCAGCTCGCGGTAGAGGCCGGCGCAGAGCACCGCGACCACCAGGTCGAGGTCCTCGTCGTTGATCCGCACCACGCCGTCCTCCCAGTGCAGGATGCTGGCCTCGGCGGTCAGCCTGCCGCCCGGCCCCTCCACCGCACAGCGGAACTGGTACGTCCCCGCCCCGGCCCCCACCAACATCCGGCGGAACAGCTCCGCCGCCGACTGGTACGCCCGCCGCACCGCCGGATCGGTCTCCTCGTCCGGTTCGAAGAGTCCGCCGTCCACCAGCAGGTCCGCGTGCCGCAGCGTCAGACCGCTCTCCCTGGCCCGGACCAGACGCGGGATGAAGTCACCGGTCAGCTCCTCCCCCTGGTACGGCAGCAGTTGGGTCCGCAGCGGCGGATTGACCAGGTACCGGTCCCGGGAGCCCTGCTCCGCCGGGTCGAGCCCGTGCAGCAGGCAGAAGTCCGCGAAGTCCTCCGGGTGGAACATCCGCGCCTGGACCAGCCCGAAGGTCCGCCGCGCCTCGTCCAGCAGCACGGCGGTGTCCAGCAGGTAGCTGTCGTAGTCCGCCGCCTCCGCCAACTGCCACTCCCGCGCCCGCTCGAAGTCGGCCCGACTGGTCAGGATCCCCGTCACGAACGCCTGCCCCTCCTGCCGGGCCGCACGACCGGCGGCGGTGCAGCGGGAGGACCGGGGGTTACGACCGTTGCGGCTCATCGGGGGCTCCTGGAGGTGGAGGGGTGCTTGCCCCTCTTCCTCCCCGCCCACCGCGATCGCACACGCACCAGGTGTCACAGGACTGTAACTGAACGTGAGCACACCGGGCGCCCGCCGAGCATGCCTACCTGGGCGCCCGCGCCAGCTGCCGCGACTGGGCCACCAGGCGGCCGGACGCGTCCCAGATCTCGGCGTCCTCCTCGAAGTACCCGCCGGCCAGGTTGCGGGTGGAGTGCCTGACCCGGAGCCAGCCCGGAACCGGCCGGGCCCGCAGGTGGACCGTCAGTTCGATGGTCGGCGCCCACCCCGGCATGCCGAGGTCGAAGGTCACCGGCGGCAGCGCGTCGGCGACCAGCAGCAGCATCAGCGGATCCGGCTCCCGCCCGTCCGCCAGCTTGAACCAGCCCTGGATCCGCCCCTCCCCGGACGGCGCCCCGAGCGCCCACCCCACCGTCGCCGGGTCCAGCCGCAGGTCGAACCGCTCCAGCAGTGCGGCCTGCTCGATCAGCTGCTTCGGCGCGTGCTCGACGCCGATGCACTGCTCCGGCGGCGGCATCTCGAACGGCACGGCACTGGTCCGCACCTCCCCCTCCTGCCCCGCGAGGTCCCCGTACGTGGCGAGCACCCGCAGCCGCTCCTCGCCGTTCTGGATCAGCGAGGCGGTGCCGGTGGAGAGCGAGCGGCCGCGCCGGACGGTCTCGGTGGTCACGGTGACCGGGCCGGGGGTCGAGGCGGAGAGGTAGTAACCGCTGATCGAGACCGGGTCGGGGTGCTCGGGGTGCTCCATCGACAGGGCGTGCCCGGCCACCGCGAGCAGCAGCCCACCGTTGACACCGCCGCCGATCTGCCAGCCCTCGCCGAGCTCGCCCCGGTAGCTGCCGGGCCCGGCCTGGCCGAGGGCGATGCCCTGGTCGAACTCGCTGCGTGTCGCGGTGGTCATGGGTGGAGCCGCCCTCTCGCCAAAAAGAGTTACCCGTCAGTAGCCAAACATACGTCAGCCCACCCGCCCGGCGGAACACGAAAATGCCGCCGCCCCCGGGCGGGGCGGCGGCATCTCCGACGGGGCGTCAGTCGCGACGGATCGTCGGCTTGAGCTCCAGGAAGCGGGCGAGCAGACCGTTCACGAAGGCCGGGGAGTCGTCCGTGGAGTACTCCTTGGCGATCTCGACGGCCTCGTCCAGGACGACCGCGTCAGGGACGCCGTCCTCCCAGATCAGCTCGTAGGTGCCGAGGCGCAGGACGTTGCGGTCCGCGATCGGCATCCGGTCCAGGGTCCAGCCCACCGCGTAGGTGGAGATCAGGTCGTCGATCTTCCTGGCGTGCTGGACGTATCCCTCGATCAACTGCATGGTGTACTCGCCCACCTGCGGGATGCCCTCGTCCGGCTTGGGGTCGCGCGAACGCGCGATCCAGTCGGCGAGCACCCGCTGCGGGTCGACACCACGGTGGTCGGCCTCGAAGAGGATCTGGAAGGCCCGGGTACGGGCCTTGGTGCGCGCAGCTGACACTTTTACTTGACCCGACCCAGGTAGCTGCCGTCGCGGGTGTCGACCTTGATCTTCTCGCCGGTGACGATGAAGAGCGGCACGGCGATCTCGGCGCCGGTCTCCAGGGTGGCCGGCTTGGAGCCACCGGTGGAGCGGTCGCCCTGCACGCCGGGCTCGGTGTGCGAGATGACCAGCTCGACGGAGGCCGGGAGCTCGATGTAGATGGCCGAGCCCTCGTACATCGCGACCAAGGCCTCGAAGCCCTCGAGCAGGTACTTGGCGGCGTCGCCGACGACGGCCGGGTCGACCATGATCTGGTCGTAGGTGTCCGTGTCCATGAACACGAACTGCTCGCCGTCCTTGTAGGAGAACTGCATCCCACGCTTGTCGACGTTGGCGGTCTCCACCTTGGTGCCGGCGTTGAAGGTCTTGTCGACGACCTTGCCGGTCAGGACCTCCTTGAGCTTCGTGCGCACGAAGGCCGGACCCTTACCGGGCTTGACGTGCTGGAACTCGACGACGGACCACAGCTTGCCCCCGTCCAGCTTGAGGACCATGCCGTTCTTGAGATCGTTCGTGGAAGCCACGGGCGCACTAACTCCTGGATATAGCTGTCAAGGAACCAAGGGATTGCGCGGACCGCAGCCACCGGGGCGGCTACAGCGCGAGGAGCTCCTTGGTGGTGATGGTGAGCAGCTCGGGCCCGCCCTCTTCGAGGGGGCGCACCACGAGCGTGTCCTCGATCCGGACGCCGCCCTTCCCCGGGATGTGCACCCCAGGGCCGACGGTGACCGGCACGCGATTGTCCAGTTTACCCATGTCCGCGGGCCCGAGACGCGGCGCCTCCCGGATCTCCAGTCCGATGCCGTGACCGAGTGGGTGCGCAGAGCTCTGCGAGTGCCCCCCGGACTGGAGGACCGCGCGGGCCGCCTGGTCCGGCGCGTGCTGCGGGACGCCGGGTCCGAGCGCCTCCCGGGCGGCCCGCTGGGCCCGGAACACCAGCCGGTGCAGCTCGACCTGCCAGGGGGCCGGAGCCGCTCCGATCACGAAGGTCCGCGCGGTGGAGACGCCGTAACCCCGGTACTGCGCACCGAGCACCACGGTCAGGAAGTCACCCTCCTCCACCCGGCGGTCGGTCGGCAGGTGGGACTCCTGGCCGGAGTGGCTGCCGGTGCCGACCGAGACCGGGAAGGCGGCCTTGTCGGCGCCGTGGTCGATCATGCGGCGCTCCAGCTCCATCGCTAGGTGCCGCTCGGTGCGGCCGACCAGGATCGACTCCAACAGCTCGCCGAGCGCCTGGTCGGCGATCTCGGCGGCGATCCGCAGGTCGGCGATCTCGTGCTCGTCCTTGACCACGCGCAGCTGTTCGACGGCCCGGGCCAGGTCGACCAGGTTGACGCCCTCGGCCAGCCCCGCGACGCCCCGGTGCCGGCTGACCGTCAGGTCGTGCTCCTCCACCGCGAGGTCCCGCACCCGCAGCCGGCCCGCGGTCTCGGCGGCGGCCAGCGCGGTGTCCGTCCCGCCGGACACCGGCAGGCGCGCCACCTCCGGGTCGTCCGGCAGCAGGTGCTCGCCGCTGTCGTCCGGCGGCAGGTCGTCGGGCAGCGCCAGCACCGCACGCTCCCGGGTGAGCAACAGGGTCGCCCCGCAGGGAGCACAGCCGGTGAGGTATCGGACGTTCGCGGCGCGGGTGATCAGCGCCGCGTCGGCCCCCGAGGCACTGCAGAGTTCCCTCAGCCGCTCACGCCGTGCCGCGTATGCCTCAACCATGTCCCGAGCGTAAGAACCCCCGGGGCAACCCGCCTCCCGAGCGCACCCGATCGGTCCGGGAGTCGGCCGGCGATGCCGCGCGGAGCGGCGTCGGCACCGTGTCGGGGCGGGCGTCAGGGGCCGGCACCCCCACCGCGCCGGGTCAGCGGGCGGGCGGAGGTACCGAGACCACCAGCGTGAAGCGCAGCGGTTCGGTGCCGTCGTTGCGGTAGCCGTGTGGGTAGGCCGCTTCGTAGGAGGCGGTGGAACCGGCCGGCACCAGGTGTTCGTGGCCGTCCAGGACCAGCGTCAGCTGCCCCTCGTCCACCCTGGCCAGCTCGGCGGTGCCCGGCGGGTGGGCGTCGGAGCTGTGGGCGTCGCCGGGCAGCATCTCCCACTGCCAGAGCTCCAGCGGGCCCGGCGCCTCGGTGCCGTTCAGCAGCACGCCCCGGCCGCCGGTCGGGCTGGACCAGAGCGGCACCGCCTGCTCGGCGGGCACGATCTTCACCACCGAGGTGTCGTCGTAGTCGAGCAGGCGGGCGATGCTGACGCCCAGCGCATCGGCCAGCCGGACCACGATGCCGACGCTGGGGTTCGTCCTGACCTGCTCGATCTGCACGATCATGCCCCGGCTGACGCCGGAGCGGGCGGCCAGTGCGTCGAGGGTGTGTCCCCGCTCGGTGCGCAGGCGCTTGAGGTTGCGGGCGAGGGCCTGGGAGATGACGTCGGGGTCCGGCACGGCGCAATCCTAGCCAGTCGAAGATAATGGTTCGTTCAGTTCACTGTGATGAACTACGCTTCCTCGGGTCCACTCCACTGAACCGCGAGGTGCACCATGCTGTTCCGGAATCCGACCTCATGACGGCCGTCCTGGCGCTCGCCGCCAGCCTGCTCTGGGGCCTGGCGGACTTCGGCGGCGGTTCACTGACCCGGCGGCTGCCCGCCCTCACCGTGGTGGCGGCCTCCCAGCTGACCGCCGCCGTGGTGCTGGTGGTCACCGTTTTCGCCACCGGCGGCCTGGCCGACGCCTCCTCCGCGCTCTGGTACGCCGTCGCGGCGGGCGTGGTCGGGCCGTTCGCCATGCTCGCCTTCTACCGGGCGCTGGCCCTCGGGCCGATGGGGGTGGTCTCCCCTCTGGCCACCGTCGGGGTCGTCGTACCGGTCGGGGTCGGTCTGCTGCTCGGCGACCGGCCCGGGCCGGTCCAGTTCGCCGGCATCGCCGTGGCCGTGCTCGGCGTGGCGCTGGCGGGCGGCCCGCAGCGCGGCGGCCAGGCCGTCGCCGGGCGGACGGTCGCGCTGACCGTCGGCGCGGCCTTCGGCTTCGGCGCCGTGATGGCGCTGATCGCGCAGGCCTCCGCCGACGGCGGCTTGCTGCTCACCCTCGCCGTCCAGCGGGTCTGCAACACCGTGGTCGGCGGCGCCGCCCTGGTCCTGATGTACCGCCGACTACCGCCCGGCCGTCCCGCCGCGGACCTGGCCGTGACCAGGCGTCAGCTGCTGCCGCTCACCGCCGTCGGCCTGGCCGACGTGGCCGCCAACGGCGCGTACGCCGCCGCCGCGCACAGCGGCCCGGCGGCCGTCGCCGCCGTGCTCGCCTCGCTCTACCCGGTGGTCACCGCCCTGATGGCGCGCGGGGTGCTCAAGGAGCGGCTGCTGCGGGTCCAGGTGGTCGGCGCGGGCCTCGCCCTGGCCGGGACGCTGCTGTTGGCGGCAGGCTGACCAGCCGGGGGTCCCTATAGTTGCGGGATGGCACGCACCGTACGCACCGTATCCAAGACCACCTCGTTCGACCTGACCGCCGCCGAGCGCTCCGCGCTGGAGGGGCTGGCGCAGCGGCCCACCGCGATGGGGATGCGGGCCAAGATCGTGCTCGCCTCCGCCGGACAGGGCAAGGCGGCGAAGCCGGTACCGGTGGACACCGTGCTCGCCGAGCTGAACGCCTCCCGGGAGTCCGTGAACAAGTGGCGCAAGCGGTTCCTGACCGAGCGCCTCGCCGGGCTCTCCGAGGAGCTCAGGGCCGGCGGCCCGCGGACGGTGACGGACGAGCAGATCGCCAAGGTGGTCGGCGAGACGCTCGGCCGCAAGCCCCGGCTCGGCACCCAGTGGTCGGCCCGTGAGCTGGCCGAGCGGGCGGGCGTCTCGCAGCAGACCGTCACCAAGGTCTGGCGCGCCTTCGACCTGGCCCCGCAGCGCACCGAGGCCGTCACGCTGGCCACCGACCCGCTCGCCATGGACCGCGCCCATGACGTGGTCGGCCTCTACCTCGCCCCGCCGGAGCGGGCCCTGGTGGTCTGCGTGGACGAGAACCGGCACAGCGCCACCGGGTACGCGGGCAACCCCGACCGGGGCCTGGCCGAGCTCCTCGAACTGACCGACGGTCAGGTGGTCGGCTCCCTGCACCGGCGGCACCGGGCGGTGGAGTTCCGCAAGTTCCTGGACGGGCTGGAGGCCACCGTGCCGGCCGGCCTCCAGGTCCACCTGATCTGCGACAGCTACGCCACCCACAAGGCGCCGACGGTCAAGAACTGGCTGCTCGCCCACCCGCGCTTCCAGCTGCACTTCACCGGCACCGGCCCGGCCTGGACCGAGCTGGCGGCCCGCTGGCTCGCCGCGCTGCGCAGCACCGACACGGCGCTGGCGCAGCAGGTCCGGGACTGGACCGGCACGCTCGGTGCGGCGGAAGCGGCCGAGGAGGCGGAGTCCTTCGCCTGGACCAAGGACACCGCGGCGATCCAGCAGGCCCTGGGCGGCTGAGCCCGTCCTCCGGCGGGTCGGCGCCCATCACACCGGCCAGCCGTCCCGCGTGGTGATGGTCCGCGCGTACGGGCCGCCGGGCCCGGTGCTGCGGAAGGTCTCGACCGAGTCGGCGGTGCGGACCGTGCTGTCGCCGCTGTGCCGGTGGGCGGTCGGGGCGTAGGTGTGGTCGACGGTGCTGCGCAGGCCCCCGGTGGTCTCGGTGCGGTGGTGGCCGAGCACCATCGCGGTGCGCTGGTCGGTGTTGCCCGCCGCGTCGGCCGTGTAGCGGTAGTCGACGTCCAGCGGCGCGCTCTCCCGTACGGTGCTGACGAGCTGCGGACCGCCGCCCCGCCGGGTGCTGGTCCAGCTCTGGTCGGTGAGGTTGTGCAGCGTCAGGGCGTTGCCCGCGTCGCGGAGTTGCTGGGCCGAGCGGAAGGTGCGGTCGGTCCTGGACTCGGTGGTGACCCGGCCGTGCGAGGTCTGCACCCAGCCCTCGGCCAGGTCGTGGCGGGCTGCGGTGACCGTCCAGTCGCCGCTGCCGCCGAGGTCGGTGAGGTCGGTGCGCACGGCGGCCTCGGGCGCGACCTGGTGCCGGGTCAGGGCGCCGGAGGTTCTGGCACTGCCGTGGTCGACGCCGGCGAACAGGTTCAGCTGGCCGGTCCAGGAGTCGTTGCTCTGCCGCTCGGCCGCGTTGACGGTGAGTGAGACGGCGTGCGGGCGGCCGTCCAGCAGCAGGCCGACGTACGGGGTCAGGTCCACCTGGTACGCGGGCAGGTCGAAGGCGAAGATGCCGGGGGTGGGCCGCCAGAGCAACGGGTCCCAGCCGCCGGTGTAGATCACCGGGTAGGGCCAGACCGCCCCCGCGACCCGGCCGTCCACGGCGATCCGCAGCTCCCGGAACGGGCCCTGGCCGCAGTAGCCCCGGCCGGGGTTGGCCTGGACGAACTCCTCGGGCGCGGAGGCGTACGCGAACTCCTCGCAGGCGCCCCCGCCCCGCGCGTACACCTCGGCGGTCAGGCTCTCCAGGTTCTGCGGGAAGGTGAAGTCCCGGGTGCTGCCCGGGTGCGCCTGGTCCAGCGTGAAGCCGCCGCCGGTGAGCACCCGGTCGGCGGTGCGGGCGGCGGGCCAGCGAGGCGAGGTGGTGTAGAAGGTGAACGTGGCCGAGATCACGAAGACGCCGGTGTAGGTGGCGTCGGTGACGTTGGGCAGGTCGAACTCGAAGGGCTGAGCGCCCGTCAGCAGCGGTGCGTACCGGGTCACATCGCGCTCGACCTTCCACTCGATGCCGTCCTGGGAGGGCTCGGGCGTGGAGGACATCAGCACCTCGACGCCGCCCACCCGGACGGTGAACAGCCGGTCGAACTGCCGCCCGGCGACGCTGCCGTGCAGGTCCAGGACCACCTTGGACCAGGGCCCCGCACAGTCGGCGGGCGGGGTGAGCGAACCGGCGTAGGGCGTGTCGGCCGGGTTGCCGTAGCCGTTCCTGAAGGCCCGTTCGTGCATCACCTCGACGCTGCAGGACCGGGTGTCCGGTCTGGTCAGCGGTTGTGCGGCGGAGACCGGGTCGTGGTAGTCGGAGCCGAAGTCGGCCTGCGCGGGGGCGCCTCCGGCCAGGACGGCCGCGAGGGCCAGTACGGCCGCGCCGAGGGCGCGGGCCGCTCGACGCAGGACGGGACGAGCGGACAACGCGACCTCCAGGGTCCGACAGGGGTACCCGTATCTTTCCGATGGTGACCAGAACCTGTCAATGTAGCACCGATAGTTGGGAATCGATCGATCGGGTACTGAGTTGTTGCGAGGTGACGGCCCGTCACCCGGATTCGGTCACCTGTACCGCACACGCCGAAAGTGGAGTCACATGCCCAGCACCACAGCGTCCCGCGCCACCGAAGTACTCGCCCGTCCGTTCTCGCTCGGCAGCCTCAGCCTGCGGAACCGGATCGTGATGGCCCCGATGACCCGCGAGTTCTCCCCGGGTGGTGTCCCGGGGCCCGACGTCGCCGAGTACTACGCCCGCCGGGCGGCCGGTGGCGTCGGTCTGATCATCACCGAGGGCACCTACGTGGACCATCCCTCGGCGGGTACCCGTCCCGCCGTACCCCATTTCCACGGTGAGCAGGCGTTGGCCGGCTGGGCCGGCGTCGCGGACGCGGTGCACCGCGCGGGCGGGAAGATCGTGCCGCAGCTCTGGCACGTCGGGATGGCCCGGATGGCCGGTGCGCCGCCCGTCCCGCAGGCGCCCCGGGTCGGCCCCTCCGGCATTCCGCTGGAGGGCTCCGAGGCCGGGCACTCGATGACCCGACAGGACCTGGACGACGTGATCGCGGCCTTCGCCGCCGGGGCCGCCGCCGCCGAGGCCTGCGGCTTCGACGGCATCGAGATCCACGGCGCCCACGGCTACCTGGTCGACCAGTTCCTCTGGGAGCACACCAACCGGCGCACCGACGGCTACGGCGGCGACCCGGCCTCCCGGGCCCGCTTCGCCGCCGAGCTGGTGGCGGCCTGCCGCGCGGTGGTGGCGCCCGACTTCCCGATCCTGTTCCGGATGTCCCAGTGGAAGTCCGGCCACTTCGACGCGAAGCTCGGCAACACGCCGCAGGAGCTGGAGGCGGTGCTCGCCCCGCTCACCGAGGCGGGCGTGGACGCCTTCCACGCCTCCACCCGCCGCTACTGGCTGCCGGAGTTCGACGGCTCGGAGCTCAACCTCGCGGGCTGGGTGAAGAAGCTCTCCGGCCGGCCCACCGTCAGCGTCGGCTCGGTCGGCCTGGACACCGAGTTCACCAAGGCGTTCATCGGCCAGGGCAGCGGCCTCGCCGACATCGACGGGCTGCTGGACCGGCTGGAGCGCGACGAGTTCGACCTGATCGCGGTCGGCCGGGCGCTGCTCGCCGACCCGGAGTGGGCCGCGAAGATCCTCGACGACCGTACCGAGGAGCTGACCGCCTTCACGGTGGCCGCGCTCAAGACGCTGTCCTGACCACCCGTCAGCGCTGCTGGCACCGGGGGCACCAGAACAGGTTGCGGGCCGCGTGGTTCTCCGTCCGCACCTCGGTGCCGCAGACCAGGCAGGGCAGGGCGGCCCGCCGGTAGACGTAGACCTCGCCACCGTGGTCGTCCACCCGGGGCGGCCGACCCATCGCCTCGGGCGTGTGCTCCGGGCGGACGGTGTCGATCCGTCCGATGCCGGCGCCCTCGTGCATCAGCTCCACCAGGTCGGCCCAGATCGCGTCCCACTCGGCCCGGGTGACGCCCCGGCCGGGGCGGTGCGGGTCGATGCCGAGCCGGAACAGCACCTCGGCCCGGTAGACGTTGCCGACGCCCGCCAGCACCTTCTGGTCCATCAGCAGGGCAGCGACCGTGGTCCGGCTCCGGGAGATCCGCTCCCAGGCCGGGCCCGGGTCGCTGCCCGGGCGCAGCGGGTCCGGGCCGAGCCGGGCGTGGATCGCCGACTTTTCGGCCTCGGTGAGCAGTTCGCAGGTGTTCGGGCCGCGCAGGTCGGCGTACGACTGCTCGCTCTCCAGCCGGAGCCGGATCAGGCCGACCGGCGCGGGGGCCGGCCCCTCGCCGAAGGTGAAGCCGCCGTAGAGGCCGAGGTGGACGTGCAGCCAGGCACCGGCCTCGAAGCCGAGGAACAGGTGCTTGCCGTGCGCCTCGGCCGCGCTGAGCCGCTGACCGTCGATCAGGGCGGCGCCCTCCGCGAACCGGCCCTGCGGGCTGGAGACCCGGAGCGGGCGGTGCGCGAACGCCTCGGCGTTCGCGGTGGCGAGGCGGTGGATGATGTGGCCCTCGGGCAAGGCTGCTCCCCCTAGGAGTTCCGGCTACCCGCCCATCATCGCAGGTGGGACCGACAGCCGGGCCTGGTCAGCGGCCTGCCAACCGGGCTGCTATCACCTGGTCCAGGGCGGCCGCGGTGGACTGCACGTCGAGGTGCGAGTTGTCGATGATCGGCAGCCCGGAGTTGTACCAGCCGGCCATCCGGCCGTGGATCCGGGCCACCTCCTCGTCGCTGAGCCGACGGGTGCCGCTGCGGCGGGCGTTCCTGGCCAGCACCGAGTCGAGGCCGGGCAGCAGCACCACCGGGATCATGCCCGGCCCGATGTGGCGCTTCCAGCCGCCCAGGCCGACGGCGGGCAGGTCGGGGAAGACCGCGTCGTCGATGATGCAGGAGATGCCGTTGGCCAGGTAGTTCCGGCAGGCGAAACCGCAGGTCCGCCGGGCCAACCGGTACTGCGCCTCGGAGGCGTTGTTCCAGCCGGACTGCGGGTTGGCGAAGCCGGCCTGCACCCACTCCCGGACGTCGTCCAGGCTGATGTGCGCGGTCGCGGTCGGCCGGCGTTCGGCCCAGTGCCTGGCCACCGTGGTCTTGCCCGCCCCGGCGGGGCCGATCAGCAGCACCGCGAGGGTGAGCGCGGGCGCCTGCGGCGGCGGCAGCTGCACCGGCGCCCCGGCCGGCAGGGCGAACTGGCCGGTGGCCGCCTGCGGCGGGTACGGCGGCCGGACCGGCTGGGCCGGGTAGCCCGGCGGCACCTGACCTCCCCCTGCGTGCGTCACTGAGCACCTCCCGACGGGGACACTACACGTCGGTCCGGTGGCGGGCACAGCCCGCCACCGGCCAGTGATCAATAACGGCTGATCATGCGTCAGCGGGTGGTCAGCTGCTCCGCGAGCGCACGAAGCGCCAGCTCATAGCTGCCGAGCCCGAATCCGGCGATGGTGCCGGAGGCGACCGCGGCGATCACCGAGTTGTGCCGGAAGGTCTCCCGCGCGTACGGATTGGAGATGTGCACCTCGATCAGCGGAGCTGTCCGCTGCGCGGCGGCGTCCCGCATGCCGTACGAGTAGTGCGTGAAGGCCCCCGGGTTGATCACCACGGGAGTCTTCTCGTCGGCGGCCCAGTGCAGCCACTCGATCATCTGCTGCTCGGAGTTGGTCTCCTTGACCTCCACCTCGAAGCCGAGCTCCCGGCCGAGCGCGGTGCAGCGCTCGACCAGCCCGGCGTACGAGGTGGCGCCGTAGACGTCCGGCTCCCGGCTGCCCAGCCGGCCCAGGTTGGGGCCGTTGAGCACCAGCACCCGGCTCACGCCGAGACCTCCGCGTAGGCGGCCACCAGGACCTGCGGGTCGGGGCCCTCCAGCACCGAGGTCTTGGCCAGACCGTCCAGCACGATGAAGCGCAGCAGGTCGCCGCGCGACTTCTTGTCGATCTTCATGGCGTCCAGTAGCTTCGGCCAGGCGTCCGCCCGGTAGGTCAACGGCAGGCCGACCGAGCCGAGCACCGAGCGGTGCCGGTCAGCGGTGGCGTCGTCCAACCGCCCGGCCAGGCGGCCGAGTTCGGCGGCGAAGACCATGCCGATGGAGATCGCGGCGCCGTGCCGCCACTTGTAGCGCTCGTTGCGCTCGATCGCGTGGCCCAGGGTGTGGCCGTAGTTCAGGATCTCGCGGAGGCCGTTCTCCTTGAGGTCACCGGAGACCACGTCGGCCTTCACCTGGATCGCCCGGCGGATCAGCTCCACCGTGTGCGGCCCGGCCGGCGTCTTGGCGCCCTCCGGGTCGGCCTCGATCAGGTCGAGGATCACCGGGTCGGCGATGAAGCCGCACTTGATCACCTCGGCCAGGCCGGAGACGTAGTCGTGCTTCGGCACGGTCTCCAGGGTGGCCAGGTCGGCCAGCACGCCCACCGGCGGGTGGAAGGCGCCGACCATGTTCTTGCCCTCGGCGATGTTGATGCCGGTCTTGCCGCCGACCGCCGCGTCCACCATGCCGAGCAGCGTGGTGGGCATCGACACCCAGCGCACCCCGCGCAGCCAGGTGGCCGCCACGAAGCCGGCCAGGTCGGTGGTGGCCCCGCCGCCCAGGCCGACGATCACGTCGCTGCGGGTGAAGCCGGTCTGCCCGAGCACCGACCAGCAGTACGCGGCCACCTCGGCGCTCTTCGCCTCCTCGGCGTTGGGCACCTGGAGCAGGATCGCGTCGTAGCCCTCGGCGGCCAGGTCCTCCCGGATCGCCTCGCCGGTGGCCTCCAGCGCCTCGGGGTGGATGATCGCCACCCGCCTGGCCCGGGTGCCGATCAGCCGGCCGAGCTCGCCGAGCAGCTGACGGCCGATCAGCACGTCGTACGGGTCGTGTCCGGCGCCGCCGCCGACGTGGATGGTGACGGTGTCACTCATGGGGTCTTCAACTCCAGTGCTTCCAGTACTGCGTCCGCGACCTGCTCGGGCGAACGGCCCTCGGTGTCGACCACCGCGGTGGCCACCTCCAGGTACAGCGGGCGCCGGGCCTCCATCAGCTCGCGCCAGGCCGCCCGGGGGTTCACCGCGAGCAGCGGGCGCGGGGCGTCCAGACCGACCCGCTTGACCGCGTCGCCGAGCGCCACCTCCAGGTACACCACCGGGAGGTCGCGCAGCAGCTCACGGGTCCGCTCCGCCATCACCGCGCCCCCGCCGAGCGCGAGCACGCCGGGGTGCCCGGTGGTGGCCGCCTCGACGGCGCGCACCTCCAGCGCCCGGAAGTGCGGCTCGCCCTCGTCGATGAAGATCTCCGGGATCGGCTTGCCCGCGAGCTGTTCGACGTCCTGGTCGGTGTCGCGGAAGGTGACGTCGAGCCGTTCGGCCAGCAGCCTGCCGACCGTGCTCTTGCCCGCCCCGGGCGGCCCGACCAGCACGACGACCGGTGCGGTCATCGGACGATCAGGTTGTCGAGGTACCCCTGCACGTTGCGGCGGGTCTCGGAGACGTTGTCGCCGCCGAACTTCTCCGCCACCGCGTCGGCCAGCACCAGGGCCACCATCGCCTCGGCGACGATACCCGCGGCCGGCACGGCGCAGACGTCCGAGCGCTGGTGGTGCGCCTTGGCGGGCTCACCGGTGCGCACGTCCACGGTCTGCAGCGCACGCGGCACGGTCGCGATCGGCTTCATCGCGGCGCGCACCCGGAGCAGCTCGCCGGTGGACAGACCACCCTCGGTGCCACCGGACCGGCCGGAGGTCCGCCTGATGCCGTCGGCACCCGGCACGATCTCGTCGTGCGCCTGCGAGCCGGGCACCCTGGCCAGCTCGAAGCCGTCGCCGACCTCGACACCCTTGATCGCCTGAATGCCCATCAGGGCGGCGGCCAGCCGGGCGTCCAGCCGGCGGTCCCAGTGCACGTGCGAGCCGAGGCCGACCGGCACGCCGTACGCCAGCACCTCGACCACGCCACCGAGGGTGTCGCCGTCCTTGTGGGCCTGGTCGATCTCGGCGACCATCGCCTTCGACGCATCCTGGTCCAGGCAGCGCACCGGGTCCTCGTCGAGGCGGGCCTCGTCCGAGGGCAGCGGCAGCACGCCGGCCGGGGCCTTGGCGGCGGCCAGCTCGACCACGTGCGAGACGATCTCGATGCCGCAGGTCGCCTTGAGGTAGGAGCGGGCCACCGCGCCGAGCGCGACCCGGGCCGCGGTCTCCCGGGCGGAGGCGCGCTCCAGGATCGGGCGGGCCTCGTCGATCGAGTACTTCTGCATGCCGGCCAGGTCGGCGTGGCCGGGGCGCGGGCGGGTCAGCGCCTCGTTCCTGGCCAGACCCGCGAGGATCTCCGCGTCGACCGGGTCGGCCGACATGACCTGCTCCCACTTGGGCCACTCGGTGTTGCCGACCATCACGGCGACCGGGGAGCCCATGGTCTCGCCGTGCCGGACGCCGCCGAGGAAGGTGACCTCGTCCTGCTCGAACTTCATCCGGGCACCGCGGCCGTAGCCGAGCCGCCGACGGGCCAGCGCGTCGGCGACCAGCTCGGTGGTCACCGGCACTCCGGCCGGCAGGCCCTCCAGCGTCGCGACCAGTGCGGGGCCGTGCGACTCCCCCGCCGTCAGCCAGCGCAACGTACCCAACGGGAGCTCCTTCGTCAGCGGCCGGACGGCCGGGCGTTCGTTCCCCACGATCCTTTCACGTCCCGGGAGCCATCGGGCGCATGGTCCGCGTTGCGGACATGATCGGTCCGAACAGTGTCAGCTTGCCCCGGTCAGCGCCGCCTCGCCCGCCGCCCGCATCGCGGCCAGCGGCCCTTCGGGCACGCCCGTGAAGTACTCGAACTGGAGCACCGCCTGATGCACCAGCAGATCGAGACCGCCCAGCACGGTGGCACCCCGCGCCGCCACCGCCGCGGCCAGCTCGGTCGGCCACGGGTGGTAGAGCACGTCGAACAGCGCGCCGGGCGTACCGGTGAGCTCCGCCGCGAACACGTCGGTGGCCCCGGCCGGGGTGGTGGAGATGGTCAGCGGGGCGGCCAGCGCCGAGGCGCCGTCCGCCCAGTCGGCGGTCCGCAGCTTCAGGCCCAGCCGCTCGCCCAGCTCGCGCATCTCGGCGGCCCGCTCGGCGCTGCGCACGTGCACGGTGACCTCGCCGGTGCAGACCTGCGCCAGCGCGGCCAGCGCCGAGGAGGCGGTCGCCCCCGCGCCGAGCACCGAGGCCGCCTCGACCGAGTCGATGCCGCGCTCGCGGAGCGCGTTCACCAGCCCCGGCACGTCGGTGTTGTCCCCGCGCCGATGGCCGTCCGGGCCGAACACCACCGTATTGACCGCGTCCACGCTCAGCGCGGTCGGGCTCACCTCGTCCAACAGCGGGATGATCGCCCGCTTCAACGGCATGGTCAGCGACAGCCCGGCCCACTCCGCCGGGTCGAGCCCGGCGACGAACGCGGGCAGCCCGGCCTCGTCCACCTCGTGCCGCCCATAGCGCCACTGAGTCAGCCCGAGCGCGGCGTACCCCGCCCGGTGCAGCACCGGCGAGAGCGAGTGCGCGATCGGCGAGCCGAGCACGGCCGCGCGGTGCTGCGAGCTCACGACTTGCACATCCCCGCAGCCTCGTCGAAGCCCTGCTTGTTCGCGCTGCAGTAGTCCTTCACGTCCTTCTTGAACGCCTCGAAGGTGACCGCGAAGCGGGTCTCCTGCGGCGAGAGCGCGACGAAGTACACCCAGTCACCCGGCGTCGGGTCGAGCATCGCCTTGATCGCGTCGTCACCGGGGTTGGAGATCGGGGTCGGCGGCAGGCCCTTGTTGACGTACGTGTTGTACGGACTCTTGTCGCCGTCCTTCTCCGCCACGGTGAACTTGGTGCGGCCCAGCTTGTACTGCAGCGTGGTGTCCAGCTGCAGTTTGCCCTGGGTCGCGGGGGTGCTCAGGCGGTTGGAGATCACCCGGGCGATCTTCCCGAAGTCGGCCGAGTTGTTGCCCTCGGCCTGCAGGATGCTGGCCGCGGTCAGCACCTCGTAACCGCTCTTGAGGCCGATCTTCTGCGCCCCCGCGTCCAGGTTGAGGTCCTGGTAGTGCTGGGTGGCGGTGGAGACCATCTGCTTGAGCAGGTCCTCGGGCTTCATGCCCTGGCTGATCGAGTACTTGGTCGGGTACAGGAAGCCCTCGATGTTGCCGTTGGCGTACGGCGGCAGGCCGAGCGAGGCCACCTGGGTCTTGGCCACGTTCGCGGTGGTGCCCGGCGCGAGCTTCAGCTTGCCGTCGATCAGCCCGTAGGTGACGGCCGCGGTCTTGCCCTCGGGCACGATCAGCGCGTTGCCACCGGCAGCGTCGACCAGCACCTTGACGGCCTCGGACGCGGCCATCTGGTGGTGCAGGGTGAAGAAGCCCGGCTGGATCGTGTTGGCCTTGGGGTTCTTGTTGAAGGCGGAGATGAACGCGTCCACGCTCTTCACCACACCGGCCGCCTTGAGCGTCGCGCCCATCGACTCGCCGACCGCGCCCGGCTTGATCTCGATCTGCACCGAGCCGCTGCCGGTGCCGGTGAAGTCCGGCGGCGGTCCGAAGTGCTGCTGGTAGAAGCCGTAGCCCCACCAGCCGGCGCCGGCCACGCCGCCGAGCAGCACCAGTGCGACCACCAGGCAGGCACCGCTGTTCTTGCGGCCGGACTTCTTGCCCTTCTCCTTGCGGTTGCGCTCGGCGGAGCGGGAGTCGTCCTGCTCGCCGAAGAAGGACTCCTGCTCCGGTTCCTCGAACGCCTCGACCTCGTGGTCGGCCCACTGCCCGGATTCCGGCTCGACCACCCGGGGGGTCTGCGGCGCGTCCAGCGCGGCGGCCTCGGCCTCCCAGTCGATGCCGTCCGCGCCCGGGCCGGAGGGCTGCGGCGCGGCCGGCTGCGGGGGCTGCTGCTGGTGGCCCTGCTGCGGCATCGGGCGGCGCGGCTGCTGCGGCTGCTGTACGTACTGCTGCTGTTGCGGCTGTTGCTGCTGACCGTACTGGGGCTGCTGGGGCTGCTGCGGATACCCCGGCTGCTGCGGCTGTCCGTAGCCGTACTGGCCCTGCTGCGGGTAACCCTGTGGCTGCTGCTGTGGCTGACCGTACGGGCCGGGCTGCTGCGGCCACGACTGCTGCTGCTGCTGCGGGTACCCCTGCTGGCCGGCGCCGTACTGGTCCTGGGCGTACTGCGGCTGCTGCCACTGCCCGCCCGGGGCTCCGCCGGGTCCGGGATCGCCCGGCTGCCAAGGCCGCATGCCCTGGGGCTGGTAGCCCCCGCCCAGATCAGTCATCGATCCCCTTAAGCCGATCCGGCAAGACATCTCGAACCGGCGTGCTAGCGCAACGCCTGGAGGGAGACGTTACCGTACCGCGCGGTACACCCCAGTGGCCCCGGACGCACCGTCAGCGGCCGGAGGCGCTCGGTGAGGAGGGCTGCGCGGCCTGCCGGGCGTTGAACTCGGCCACGTTGCGCTGGTGCTGCTCGAAGCTGTCGGTGAAGCGCGTGTCACCGGGCCCTACGGTCACGAAGTACAGCCAGTCACCGTCCGCGGGGTGCGCCGCCGCCTGGATCGCGTCCCGTCCCGGGTTGGCGATCGGGGTCGGCGGCAGGCCCGGATGCAGGTAGGTGTTGAACGGCGAGTCGAGCCTGGTGTCGCCGGCAGTGGTGGTGAGGGTCGACCGGTTGAGCGCGTAGTTGATGGTCGAGTCGAGCTGCAGCGGCATCGACTTCTCCAGCCGGTTGTAGATCACCCTGGCCACCTTGGACATGTCCTCCGGGTTGTCCGCCTCCCCCTGCACCAGACTGGCCAGCGTGAGGATCTCGTACGGGCTCCGCCGGTACGCCTCGGCCGCCTGCGTCACCCCGTCCGTGGCCTGCCGCTTCGCAGCCTGAGCCACCATCAGCTGCAACAGCGTCAGCGGGGTGGTCTCGTCGGTGACCGGGTAGGTGGAGGGGAAAAGGTAGCCCTCCGGGTTGCCCCGGGCCGCGTCCGGCAGGCCCAGCGCGGCGGCCTGCCGGACGGCCACCGCCTTGGTGGTGCCCGGGTCCAGCTTGAGCTTCTGGTCGACCGCGGCGTAGATCTGCTCGGCCCGGCGCCCCTCGGGGATGGTCAGCGCGTTGGCGTTCGCCGGATCCAGCAGGACGTTCAGCGCGGAGACGGCCGCCATCCGCCGGCGCAGGGTGTACGTGCCCGGCTGAATCAGGGTGCCCGCCGGGCTCTTGGCCGCCGCCTCGGTGAACGCCCGGACGCTGGCCACCACACCCTCCTTCTGCAGGGTCTGGCCGATCTGGGTGAGCGTCGCCCCCTGGCCCACCGAGACCTGCACGGTGCCCGAGCCCGATCCGGTGAAGTCCGCCGCCCTCTCCTGGCCCGACGGCCAGAGCAGGAAGGTCGCCAGCACCGCCAGGCCCAGCACGCCCGCCAGCGCCAGCCCGCTCAGGCAGCAGGCGAGTCCGGTCCGCACCCGGCGCGGGTCGGGCGGCTCGAACCCCGGCGCGTGCCCCGGCGGCAACCCTTCGGGCTCGTCCGCCGGCGCGCCGAGGTGACCGGGCGTCAGTCCGGGTGCCAGGCCGGGTGCGGTGTACGGATCGGTCATGGCCTCGTCCCCTCCGAATGCGGAACGGGGCACCTGCTCATGAGCAGGTGCCCCGTTCGGGACGCTAGACCAGGATGATCAGCTGACCGGTTCGACGCTCTCACCGGGGGCGCGACCACTCACCCGTTCGGTCTCAAGAGCGCTCTGCAGGATCACCACGGCGGCAGCCTGGTCGATCACCGAGCGGCCCTTCTTCGAGCTCCGGCCCGAGGCCCGCAGGCCCTGGGCGGCGGTGACCGTGGTCATCCGCTCGTCCACCAGACGCACCGTCACCGGGGCGACCAGCGCGGCCAGCCGCCCCGCGTACGCGCGCACCTTGACGGCGGCCGGGCCCTCCTTGCCGTTCAGCGAACGCGGCAGGCCGACCACCACCTCGACGGCGTCGTACTCCTCGACGATCTCCTTCAGCCTGGCCTGCGAGCGGCCGCCCGCCGGGACCGTCTCCACCGGGGTGGCGATCAGCCCGTCGGGGTCGCAGGCGGCGACTCCGATCCGGGCGTCGCCCACGTCCACAGCGATCCTGCGGCCTCGGCGGAAGACCCTGCCCTCCTGAGCCTCCATCAGACGGCACGCTCGGCGACCAGGCCGCGGACGGCCGCGATCGCCTGGTCCACGGCGGCCGGGTTGCTGCCACCGCCCTGGGCGAGGTCGTCCTTGCCACCACCGCCGCCGCCGAGGGTCTTGGCCGCGATCTTGACCAGCTCACCGGCCTTGACGCCGCGGGCGCGGGCGTCCTCGTTGGTGGCAATCACGGTCACCGGGCGGTCGTTGGCTACCGTGAAGACGGCGACCACGGACGGGCGCGAACCCAGCCGGGCCCGCACGTCGAGGACCAGCTTGCGCAGGTCGTCGGCGCCGGTGCCGTCGGCGACCCGCGCGGCCACCACCGAGACGCCGTTGACGTCCTCGGCGCTCCCGGCGAGGCCCGAGGCGAGCGCGAGCACCTTCTCGGCCCGGAAGCGCTCGATCTCCTTCTCGGCGTCCTTCAGCTTGGCGAGCATGCCCGAGATCTTCTCCGGCAGCTCCTCCGGACGGCCCTTGACCAGCTCGGTGAGCTGGGCCACCACCGTGTGCTCCTTGGCCAGGAAGCGGTACGCGTCGGCGCCGACCAGCGCCTCGACCCGGCGCACACCGGCGCCGATCGAGGACTCACCGAGCAGCTTCACCAGCCCGAGCTGGGCGGTGTTGCCGACGTGCGTACCACCGCAGAGCTCCTTGGAGAAGTCGCCGATGGTCACCACCCGGACGGCGTCGCCGTACTTCTCGCCGAACATCGCGATGGCGCCGGCCTTGCGGGCCTGATCCATCGTCATGACCTCGGCGGAGACCTCCAGCTCACGGGTCAGCACGTCGTTGATCTTCTGCTCGACGTCCACCAGCACCGAACCGGGCACGGCGGCGGGCGAGCCGAAGTCGAACCGGAACCGTCCCGGGGCGTTCTCGGACCCGGCCTGGGCGGCGGTGGGGCCGAGCGCGTCCCGCAGCGCCTGGTGGGTCAGGTGGGTGGCGGAGTGCGCGCGGGCGATCGCCCGGCGGCGGTCCAGGTCGATCTGGGTGAACGCCCGGGCGCCCAGTACGACCTCGCCGACCACCACGCGGCCCTTGTGCACGACCACCCCGGGCACCGGCGCCTGCACGTCGCGGACCTCGACCACCGCGCCGGAGTCGAGCCGGATCCGGCCCTGGTCGGCAAGCTGGCCGCCGCCCTCGGCGTAGAACGGCGTGCGGTCGAGCACCAGCTCGATGTCGTCGCCCTCGTGCGCGGCCGGGGCGGACACCCCGTCCACCAGCAGGCCGACCACGGTGGCCTCGCCGTGCGACTCGGTGTAGCCGGTGAAGACGGTGGCCCCCGAGCGGTCCGCCACCTCGCGGTAGGCGGAGACGTCGGCGTGGCCGTGCTTCTTGGCCTTCGCGTCGGCCTTGGCCCGGTCCCGCTGCTCCTTCATCAGGGTGCGGAAGCCGTCCTCGTCCACGCTGAGGCCCTGCTCGGCCGCCATCTCGAGGGTGAGGTCGATCGGGAAGCCGTAGGTGTCGTGCAGCTGGAACGCCTTGGCGCCGGTGATCACGGCCGAACCGGACGACCTGGTCTCGGCGACCGCCGTGTCCAGCAGCAGGGTGCCGCTGCGCAGCGTCTCGAGGAAGGAGGCCTCCTCGCCGACGATGACGGCCTCGATCCGGCTCTTCTCGGTGAACAGCTCCGGGTACTGCGGCCCCATCGCGTCGATGGTGATGTCGCTCAGTACCTTGGCGACCGGCTCGGTGGCGCCGAGCAGGCGCATGTTGCGGATCGCACGGCGCAGGATGCGGCGGAGCACATAGCCGCGGCCCTCGTTGCCGGGCGTGACACCGTCGGAGACCAGCATCACCGAGGTGCGGATGTGGTCGGCGACCACCCGCAGCGAGACGTCCGACTTCTGGTCCGCGCCGTACTTGTGGCCGGTCAGCTGGGCCGCCCGGTCCAGGATCATCCGGCTGGTGTCGATCTCGAAGAGGTTGTCGACGCCCTGCAGGATGGTGGCCAGGCGCTCCAGGCCGAGGCCGGTGTCGATGTTCTGGTTCGGCAGGTCGCCCAGGATCGGGAAGTCGTCCTTGCCGGAGCCGGCGCCGCGCTCGTACTGCATGAAGACCAGGTTCCAGATCTCCATGTACCGCTCGCCGTTGACGGCCGGGCCGCCCTCCTCGCCGTACGCGGGGCCGCGGTCGTAGTTGATCTCCGAGCACGGGCCGCACGGGCCGGGGACGCCCATCGACCAGAAGTTGTCCGCCTTGCCGAGGCGCTGGATCCGCTCGGCCGGGACGCCGATCTTGTCGCGCCAGATGGCCTCGGCCTCGTCGTCGTCCTTGTAGACGGTGATCCAGAGCTTCTCGGGCTCCAGGCCGTAGCCACCCTCGGCGACGGGGGTGGTCAGCAGCTCCCACGCGTAGCTGATCGCCCCCTCCTTGAAGTAGTCGCCGAAGGAGAAGTTGCCGCACATCTGGAAGAAGGTGCCGTGCCGGGTGGTCTTCCCGACCTCCTCGATGTCCGGGGTCCGGACGCACTTCTGCACGCTGGTCGCGCGGCTGAAGGGCGGCTTGACCTCGGCGAGGAAGTACGGCTTGAAGGGCACCATGCCGGCGGGGACCAGCAGCAGGGTGGGGTCGTCGGCGACCAGGGACGCCGACGGAACAACGGTGTGGCCGCGCTCCTCGAAGAAGCGCAGCCAACGGCGGCGGATCTCTGCCGACTCCATCATTGGTCCTTCCGGTTGGTGGTTCCGCCGGGCAGCTCGTCGAGCTGACGCGGCGTCGAATCAGTGATCTGGGGGGTGGTGCGGTGCTTGCTGGGGCGCAGGGCGGCGGCCGGGGAACCCGGTGCCGCCTTGATAGCTCGGGCCGCCCCGATCGGGGAGAGGGGGGCTTCGCCGCGCAACGCCCGGCGCCGGGGCGGCTCGACCACGGCGGTGCCGTCCAGGCCGAGGTCGCCGCGCAGCTGCTCCTCGCGTTCGGCCATCCCGGCCCGGACCTCGGCGGCGAACCGCTTGGCGGTGTCGCCCAGGTGCAGGGCGCCGCGCGCGGCGGTGCCCGACAAGCTGTCGGGGGTGAGCCGGTGCACGGCCTCGTTGGCCTTGTTCATGGCCCAGACGGTGGCTCCGGCGCCGACCGCCATCCAGAAGATGCGTCGCACCATGGTCAGCCCCTCACCGCTCGGCGTACCCGGCCCAGCAGCCCGCCGCCACGCGGCGCGGTGGCCGCCCGGACCTCGGCGCGGATCAGCCGGGCCAGTTCCTCGCGCTCGCCTGCCTGCTGGGGCACCGTCAGACCGGACTGCTGACGGCTGACCGCCTTCCGCACGCCGTAGCTGAACGCGGCCACCTTCACCAGCGGTCCCCCGAGGGTGGCGGCGACGGTGGAGGAGAGCGCGTTGGCGTTGGCGGCGGCGTCCTGCACGTTGGCGGTGATCTCGTCGACCCGCTCCAGCTGCTCGTTCGCGCTCCGGACGGCGGCGCCCGCGTCGGTCAGCAGCGGCACCGCCTGCTCGGTCACGGCGGCGACCAGCACGGTGGCCTCCCGCAGCACCTTGGAGAGCCGCACCAGCACCACGGCGAGCAGAGTGACCAGGACCGCCCAGAACACGGCCACCAACAGACCGGCCAGCTCTCCCACGGACACCTTGCGCGCTCCCTACTTGCCACGTAGCTCAGGTTTGAACCCTATCGCGCCCCGCAACGAGTTACTCGCACCCAGGGGCGGGCGCTCGGCCCCGCACCACCGGGGGCTCCGGGAATGCGAGGAGATCCGGGGGCCGGGTCACCACGAAAGCCCCCGGGGTGCACCGGACGCCCCGGTCGGCTCAGTAACCTACCGGCCGGTCACCTCGTTGGGCGGGATGGTTCGCAGGGCGCGAGCCGTACCGCGGAGCCCCGGGGGCGACGGAAGTGATCAGTGCCACCGACCGGCTGCCCGCCGAGTTGACCAGCTTCGTCGGCCGCGAGCCCGAACTCGCCGCCCTCGCGGGACTGCTGCGGACCCGACGGCTGGTCACGGTGACCGGCCCCGGCGGGGTCGGGAAGACCCGGCTGGCGCTGCGCGCCGCCGCCGCGGCGGCGAACCGCTTCGCCGACGGCGTCCGACTGGTCGAGGTGGGCGGCGTCCAGGACCCGCTGCTGCTCGGGCACGCCGTGCTGGAGGCGCTCCGGCTGACCGACTCGACCGCCCGGCCGCCCGAGGAGGTCCTGGTCGAGCAGTTGGCCGACCGGGAGTTGCTGATCGTGCTGGACGGCTGCGAGCACCTGGTGGCGGCCTGCGCCGAGCTGGCGGCGACGCTGCTGCGGGCCGCTCCCGCGCTGCGGGTGCTGGCCACCAGCCGGGAGACCCTGCGGGTGCCGGGTGAGCACCGGCTGCCGGTCGCCCCGCTGCCGGTGAGCGGCCCGGACGGCGCCCCGGCGGAGGCGGTCCGGCTGTTCGCGGACCGGGCCGCCGCCGTGCTGCCCGGCTTCGAGCTGACCGACCGCAACCTGGGCGAGGTCACCCGGCTCTGCCGCCGCCTGGACGGCATCCCGCTGGCCGTCGAGCTGGCCGCAGGACGGCTGCGGGCGCTCTCGGTGGAGCAGATCGCCCTCCGCCTGAACGACCGCTTCCGGCTGCTCACCGGCGGCGACCGGAGCACTCCCGGGCGGCACCAGACCCTGCGCACCACGATCGGCTGGAGTCACGAGCTCTGCACGCCGCAGGAACGTTTAGCCTGGGCCCGGCTCTCGGTCTTCTCCGGCAGCTTCGACCTGGAGTCCGCCGAGTACGTCTGTGTCGGCGAGGGCCTGGGCGCCGACGAACTCCTCGACCTACTCAGCGAGTTGATCGGCAAATCGGTGCTGCTCCGGGAGGAGGGCGAGCTCGGCGTCCGCTACCGGCTGCTGGACACGCTGCGCGAGTACGGCGCCCAGTGGCTGCGCGCCACGGGCGAGGAGTACCGGCTGCGCAGCCGACACCGCGACTGGTACCTCGGGATGGCCAGCTGGGGCGAGATCGAGTGGTTCGGCCCACGCCAGCAGGAGACCGCCGAGCGGACCAGGCTGGCCCACCCCAACCTGCGGACCGCACTGGAGTTCTGCCTCGCCGAGCCCGGTGAGGAGCAGGTCGCCCTGTTGCTGGCCGGGACGCTCTGGTTCTACTGGGTCGGCTCCGGCCACCTGGGCGAGGGCAGGCACTGGCTGGACCGGGCGCTCGCGCTGGCCCCCGAGCCGACCGAGGCCCGGGCCAAGGCGCTCTGGGTCACCGGGTACATGGCCACCCTCCAGGGCGATCTGGCCCGGGCCAGGCCCGCCCTGGCGGAGTGCCACCGGCAGGCGCTGGAGACCGGCGACGACCGGGCGCTGGCCTACGCCGTGCACCGGCAGGGCTGCGCCGCCCTGATCGGGGACGACCTCGGCCGGGCCACCGAGCTGTTCGAGGAAGCGCTCTGGCACTACGACGCGATCGGCGAGCTGAACAGCAACGTGCTGATGGCGATGTTCGAGCTGGCCGTCGCCTACCTGTTCCAGGGCGAGACCGAGAGCGGGCAACGCTGGCTGGAGGAGGTCCGGGGGATCTGCGAGGAGCACGGCGAGCAGTGGGCGTACGCCTACGCGCTCTACGCGCTGGCGTTCTCGGCCTGGACGGCGGGCGAGAACCGCACCGCGCGGGCGCACGCGCGGGAGTGCGTGCGGCTGAACCACCTGTTCCGGGATCTGCTCGGGGTGGTGCTGGCGCTGGACATGCTGGCGGTGCTGGAGACCGAGGGCCCGGCGCCCGACCTGTTCGAGGCCCGGGTGCTGCAGGGCGCGGCACACCGGATCTGGCGGGCCGTCGGCAAGCCGTTCTTCGGTTCCAGCTCGTTCAACGGCCCGTACCGGACCTGCGAGGAGCGGACCAGGGAGGGGCTGACCGAGCAGGAGTTCACCGAGGCGTTCGGCCTGGGCGCGGCGCTGGACCTGGACCAGGTGGCCGCCCGGGTGCTCGGCCGGGAGTCGGTGGAGACCTCCGGGAACGGGCCGAGCCCCGCAGCCGGAAGGCTGCGGGGCTCGGTACCGACCGCGGGTCAGCGCGAGTAGTACTCGACGACCAGCTGCTCGTCGCAGATCACGGGGACCTCACGACGCTGCGGGGCACGGTCCAGGCGGAACGCCAGGGCGCGGAGGTTGACCTCGAGGTACTTCGGGGTCTGACCCTCACCCGCGTAGCCACCCTCACGGGCGACCTGGAACGGGACCTTCTCCTTGCTACGCTCACGCACGGTGACGACGTAGCCCGGCTTCAGCTGGAACGACGGCTTGTTGACCTTGCCACCGTTGACCTCGATGTGGCCGTGAACGACCATCTGGCGGGCCTGGTAGATGGTGCGGGCGATGCCCGAACGCAGCACCAGCGAGTCGAGGCGGACCTCGAGCTCGGCGATCAGCGCGTCACCGGTCTTGCCCTCGGCCTTCTTCGCGCGGTCGAACGCGCGGGCCATCTGCTTCTCGCTGAGGTCGTACTGCGCGCGCAGACGCTGCTTCTCGGTCAGACGGACCTTGTAGTCAGAGTTCTGCTTGCGGCCACGGCCGTGCTGGCCGGGCGGGTACGGGCGGGCCTCGAAGTACTTGACGGACTTCGGGGTCAGCGGAATGCCCAGGGCACGGGCAATCTTGACCTTGGGGCGCTTCTGGTTCGCCATGAACCAAACCTTCCTTGCGAATGAATACGGCTGCACCAGGTGTTGACGGAGGTCGCTCCTCGCGACCAGGAGAAAAACCACCCCTGGGGGTGATCAGCCGCTCTCCGGGCCGGGCACATCTGTGCTTGCACACGTGCGGCCCACCGCCGGGAAGGTGGTGGGCTGCCCGCGACACCGAAAACGGTGCGCAACGCTCCAGGAGACTCTCCACGAAGGGGAGGCTCGGGCCACTGCCCCGCTGGTGCGGCCGGTCGGTGAGCTCTCACTCGCCGCCTGCCCGGGACAAGGCACTTCGGGACAGTGTACAGGGCACCCGCACCCCTCCCGGCACCCACCGAGGTCCTTCAGGGATCTTGGACGACAGAGCCAGGTTCACCGATCTCCCCTGAGCCGGCCCCTGGTCCACTCGACGGTGTCCGCGTACCGCGCCTCGCCGCCGTGCCTGGTCGGCCGGTAGTACTCCTTGCCGTGCACCGCGTCCGGCGCGTACTGCTGGGTGGCGATGCCCTCCGGCAGGTCGTGCGGGTACTGGTAGCCCTGGGCGTGGCCGAGCTTGGCCGCGCCCTTGTAGTGCCCGTCCCGCAGGTGCGGCGGCACCGCCCCCGCCAGGCCCTGCCGGACGTCGGCCAGCGCCGCGTCGATCGCCAGGTAGGCCGCGTTCGACTTGGGGGCGAGCGCCAGTGCGATGGCCGCCTGGGAGAGGATGATCCGGGCCTCCGGGAAGCCGATCAGGGCCACCGCCTGGGCCGCCGCGACGGCCGTCTGCAAGGCGGTCGGATCGGCCAGGCCGACGTCCTCGCTGGCCGAGATCATCAGCCGCCGGGCGATGAAGCGCGGGTCCTCGCCGGCCTCGATCATCCGCGCCAGGTAGTGCAGGGTGGCGTCCACATCGCTGCCCCGGATCGACTTGATCAGGGCACTGGCCACGTCGTAGTGCTGGTCGCCGTCCTTGTCGTAGCGGACCGCCGCCTGGTTCACCGCCGTCTCGGTGGTGGCCAGCGAGATCGAGTCCTCGCCCTTCTCCAACGCGGCTCCGGCCGCCGCCTCCAGCGTGGTGAGCGACCGGCGGGCGTCTCCCCCGGCCAGCCTGACCAGGTGGTCCTCCGCCTCCTGGCTGAGCGTCAACCGCCCGCCCAGACCCCGCTCGTCGGTCACCGCCCGGCGCAGCAACAGCCGGATGTCCTCGTCGGTCAGCGACTCCAGCGTGAGCAGCAGCGAACGGGACAGCAGCGGCGAGATCACCGAGAAGTACGGGTTCTCCGTGGTGGCCGCGATCAGGGTGACCCAGCGGTTCTCCACGGCCGGCAGCAGCGAGTCCTGCTGGGCCTTGGAGAAGCGGTGGATCTCGTCCAGGAACAGCACCGTCTCCTTGCCGGACATGCCGACCGCGCGCCGGGCGCCCTCGATCACCGCCCGGACCTCCTTGACGCCCGCGGTGATCGCGGAGAGCTCCACGAACCGGCCCTCGACGGCCTGGCTGATCACGTGCGCCAGCGTGGTCTTCCCCGTCCCGGGCGGCCCCCAGAGGATCACCGAGCTGGTCGCGGCCGGCCCCCGGGTGCTCGCCACCAACCGCCGCAGCGGCGACCCGTCCTTCAGCAACTGCCGCTGCCCGGCCACCTCGTCCAGGGTGCGCGGGCGCATCCGTACGGCCAGCGGGGCCCGCCCCGGCTCCTGGCTCTGGCGTTCCTCGGCGGCTGCGGTGAAGAGGTCCGGTTCCACGCTTGAAGGGTATGCCAGCGCGCCGACAGCCCTTACTTCTCCAGCCGGGCCGCATGGTCGGGGACGTACTTCTGCAGGTCGCGCGGCGGTCGCTGGTAGCCCCTGGGCGCGGGCCGGGGCGGCAGTTCCACGGGGGGCACGCTGACCTCGTGGTACGGCAGGGTGGCGAGCAGGTGGGCGATCATGTTGATCCTGGCGCGCCGCTTGTCGTCGCTCTCCACCACGTGCCAGGGCGACTCCGGGATGTCGGTGTAGACGAACATCTCGTCCTTGGCCCGGGAGTACTCCTCCCAGCGCGAGATCGACTCGGTGTCCATCGGCGAGAGCTTCCAGCGCCGCAGCGGGTCCTCCAGCCGGGCCCGGAACCGCCGCTCCTGCTCGGTGTCGCTGACCGAGAACCAGTACTTGCGCAGCACGATGCCCGCCTCGATCAGCATCCGCTCGAAGGTCGGCGCCTGGTGCAGGAACTGCCAGTACTCCTCCGGGGTGCAGAACCCCATCACCTTCTCGACCCCGGCCCGGTTGTACCAGCTCCGGTCGAACAGCACGATCTCCCCGGCGGCGGGCAGCTGCTCCACGTACCGCTGGAAGTACCACTGGCTGCGCTGGCGCTCCGTCGGGACGGGCAGGGCGGCGATCCGGGCGACGCGCGGGTTGAGGTACTCGGTCACCCGCTTGATGGCGCTGCCCTTGCCGGCCGCGTCCCGGCCCTCGAAGAGCACCACCAGGCGGACGCCCTCGGCCCTGACCCACTCCTGGACCTTCACCAACTCGCTCTGCAGGCGGAGCAGTTCCTTCTCGTAGGGCTTCTTGGGTAGCCGCTTCCCGCCGTCCGACGCCATCGGGCCCTCCGCTCAGGGGTGCTGATGAGCACTCACGCTACGGCGGATCAGCTGCGCCCGCAGGTCGGCGCGCACCCGTGCCTGCCGTACTGGAAGCCGGTACTGCGGCGGGTCACACCCCGCCGAAGGGCGCCGGGTACCGGCAGTGGCCCTTCGGGCTGCCGTCGTACGCGGGCAGCGGGAACGCCTGGAAGTACTCCCCCGGCACCTCGAACGGACCGGTGACCTCGTGGTCCGTCGCCGGGGCGAAGCCGAAGCGGCCGTAGTAGTCGGGATCCCCCAGGACCACCACCAGCTTCTCGCCCGCCTCGGCGGCGGCGGCGAGCGCTGCGCGCACCAGCAGCACCCCCACCCCCTTGCGCTGCCACTCCGGCGCGACCGCCACCGGCGCGAGCGCGAGACCGGCCGCGTCGCCGACTTCGAGGCGGGTCAACAGGACGTGCCCGACGACGAGTTCGCGTTCGTCCACGGCGACCAGCGAGAGGGCGGGAAGCCAACTGCCGTCCCGGCGAAGGGCGTCCACCAGGTCGGCCTCGTCCGGTCCTGGGAAGGCGGCCATGTGCACCCGACGGGTCGCCGGTGCGTCCGAGGGGTGCTCAACTCTGGTGCTGACGTTCATGGTTGATCCTTCCACGCCTTTGTGGACCGAGACGGCACGAGGGCCCCGGCCGGTGCGAACCGCACACCGACCGGGGCCCTGATCGTACAGATCCCGCGTCAGGCCTCGTCGCGCTTGGCCTCGTCCCGCGACTTGGGCTTCGCGTCGACACCGGCCTCCCGGCGCTGGGCCGGGGTGATCGGGGTCGGTGCGCCGGTCAGCGGGTCACCGCCGGTGGAGGTCTTCGGGAAGGCGATGACGTCCCGGATGGTGTCGTACCCGCCGAGCAGGGTGACGATCCGGTCCAGGCCGAAGGCGACCCCGCCGTGCGGCGGCGGGCCGTAGTTGAAGGCGTCGAGCAGGAAGCCGAACTGCGACTGCGCCTCCTCCTCCGACAGCCCGATCGCGTCGAACGCCCGCTTCTGCACGTCGCGCTGGTGGATACGGATCGAACCGCCGCCCAGCTCCGAGCCGTTGAGCACCAGGTCGTACGCGTTGGAGAGCGCGTTGCCCGGGTCGGTGTCGAAGGTCGCGAGCGACTCGGCGGTCGGGGCGGTGAACGGGTGGTGCACCGCGTGCCAGCCCTGGAACTCGCCCTTGTCGTCCTCGATCGGCTCGAACATCGGGAAGTCGACCACCCAGAGGAAGGCCCACTGCGACTCGTCGATCAGGTTGCAGCGACGGCCGATCTCCAGCCGGGCCGCGCCGAGCAGCTCCTGCGAGGCGGTCTTCTTACCCGCCGCGAAGAACACCGCGTCGCCCGGCTTGGCCCCGGCGGCGGCCGCGAGGCCGGACAGGTGCTCCTCGGACAGGTTCTTGGCCACCGGGCCGCGCAGCTCGCCGGTCTCGGCGTCCACCAGCACGTAGGCCAGGCCACGGGCGCCGCGCGCCTTGGCCCAGTCCTGCCAGGCGTCCAGCTGTTTGCGCGGCTGGGAGGCGCCACCGGGCATCACCACGGCGCCGACGTACGGGGCCTGGAAGACCCGGAACTCGGTGCCCTTGAAGTACTCGGTGAGGTCGGTGAGTTCCTGCCCGAAGCGGACGTCCGGCTTGTCGGAGCCGTAGCGGTTCATCGCGTCCGCGTAGGTCATCCGGGGCAGCGGGTTCGGGATCTCGTACCCGTGCACCTGCTTCCAGATGGCGCCCACGACCTTCTCGCCGAGCGCCAGGATGTCCTCCTGGTCGACGAACGAGGCCTCGATGTCGAGCTGGGTGAACTCCGGCTGCCGGTCGGCCCGGAAGTCCTCGTCCCGGAAGCAGCGGGCGATCTGGTAGTACCGCTCCATGCCGGCCACCATCAGCAGCTGCTTGAACAGCTGCGGCGACTGCGGCAGGGCGTACCAGTGGCCCGGCTGGAGGCGGACCGGGACCAGGAAGTCGCGGGCGCCCTCGGGGGTGGACCGGGTCAGGTACGGGGTCTCGATGTCGAGGTAGTCGTTCTCCTCCATCACCGTACGGATGATGTGGTTCACCTTGGAGCGCAGGCGCAGCGCGCGGGCCGGGCCCTCACGGCGCAGGTCCAGGTAGCGGTACCGGAGGCGGACCTCCTCGTTGACCGTGCCCGGCTCGTACTCGGCGACCTGGAACGGCAGCGGGGCGGCCTCGGAGAGCACCTCCAGGGCGCCGACCACGACCTCGATCTTGCCGGTCGGGATCTCCGGGTTCTCGTTGCCCTCCGGGCGGACCCGGACCTCGCCGACGACCTTGACGCAGTACTCGGAGCGCAGGTCCCCGATCGCCTCCAGGTCGCGGGCCACGATCTGCACGGTGCCGGAGGCGTCGCGCAGGTCGATGAAGGCCACCCCGCCGTGGTCGCGGCGGCGGGCGACCCAGCCGGCCAGGGTGACGGTCGTTCCGGCGTGCTCCGCGCGGAGCGTGCCCGCGTCGTGCGTGCGGATCACAGCTGCTTCTCCTTCAGGGTGGTGACGAGTGCTTCGAGTTCGACGGGGGTCTGTTCGCCGGTGGTCATGTCCTTCAACTGGACGACACCGGCGGCGAGATCTCGGTCCCCGGCGACGAGGGCGAAGCGGGCCCCGGAACGGTCGGCGGACTTCATGGCGTTCTTGATGGTCTTCACACCGAAGGCGAGGTCGGTGGCGATTCCCGCCCGGCGCAGCTCGGTCACCTTGCCGAACAGCACGTTCTTGGCCTCCTCGCCGAGCGCCACGGCGTACACCGAGGTGGTGGCGGGCAGGTCGAGGACGATGCCCTCGGCCTCCATCGCGAGGAAGGTGCGGTCCACGCCGAGGCCCCAGCCGACCGACGGCAGCGCCGGGCCGCCGAGCATCTCGGAGAGGCCGTCGTACCGTCCGCCGCCGCCGATCGCGGACTGGGCGCCGAGACCGCCGTGCACGAACTCGAAGGTGGTGCGGGTGTAGTAGTCCAGCCCGCGGACCAGCTTCGGGTCGTCGACGAAGGCCACCCCGGCGGCGGTCAGCAGCGCCCGGACCTGCTCGTCGTAGGCCTTGCACGCCTCGCACAGGTAGTCGCGCAGCATCGGCGCGTCGACCAGCTGGTCCTGCACGGACTGCCGCTTGTCGTCGAGCACCCGGAGCGGGTTGATCTCGGCCCGGCGGCGGGTGTCCTCGTCCAGGTCGAGCCCGGCCAGGAAGTCCACCAGCGCGGCCCGGTAGACCGGGCGGCACTCCTTGTCGCCCAGGCTGTTGATCAGCAGTCGGTAGTCGCTCAGCCCGAGCGAACGGAACGCGTCGTCGGCCAGGATGATCAGCTCGGCGTCCAGCGCCGGGTCCTCGGCACCGATCGCCTCGGCACCGATCTGGGCGAACTGGCGGTAGCGGCCCTTCTGGGCCCGCTCGTAACGGTAGAAGGAGCCCGAGTACCAGAGCTTGACCGGCAGGTTGCCCACCTTGTGAAGGTTGGCCTGGAGCGTGGCGCGGACCACCGAGGCGGTGCCCTCGGGACGCAGCCCGAGCTCGTCGCCGCCCTTGGTGGTCAGGCTGTACATCTCCTTGGAGACGATGTCGGTGGACTCACCGACGCCCCGGGAGAAGAGCTTGATGTCCTCGAAGACCGGCGTCTCGATGTAGCCGTAGCCGGAACGCCGCAGCGGCGCCGAGAGCCGCTCCCGGATCGCCAGGTAGGTGGCGGAGCTCGGCGGCAGCAGGTCGTAGGTGCCCTTGGGGGCGGTGAAGGTGCTCAACTTCTCTATCCGTCACATTCCTCGTCGCGGGAAGGCCGGGGCGCCGAGCGCTCCCGCCGCCTGCTGGAGGTAGGGGTTGGTGGCGCGCTCACGGCCGATGGTGGTCTGGCCGCCGTGGCCGGAGAGGACCACGGTGGAATCGTCGAGGGGCAGGCAGACCCGGGCCAGCGAGCGCATGATCGCCTCGCCGTCTCCCCCCGGGAGGTCCGTACGCCCTACCGAGCCGGCGAACAGCAGGTCACCCGAGAACAACACCGGTGGGATGTCGCTCTGCGAAGGCGTCCGGAAGGTCACCGACCCCTTGGTATGCCCGGGCGCGTGATCGACCGTCAGCTGTAGACCGGCCAGCTCCAACACCGCACCGTCGGTCAGCGCCCGTACGTCGTCCGGCTCGCCGACCGTGATCGAGCCCATGATCTGCTGCCCGATCGAACGACCCAGACCACCGGCCGGGTCGGACATCATGTAGCGGTCCTCGGGGTGGATCCAGGCCGGGACGCCCTGCGCACCGCAGACCGGCACCACCGAGGCGATGTGGTCGATGTGCCCGTGCGTCAGCAGGACGGCGACCGGCTTGAGCCGGTGCTCCCTGATCAGGTCCTCGACACCCTGCGTCGCCTGGTGCCCGGGGTCGACGATCACGCACTCCTCACCGGCTGCCGGCGCGACCAGGTAGCAGTTGGTGCCCCAGGCCCCGGCGGGAAATCCGGCGACGAACAACGTGATTCCTCTCGATCGGGTATCGATCAGCTGCGGGAGTTGTATAACTTCCGCAAGCCTACCGGCGGCAGGGCGCCGGTTCCTAACCGGTTGGCCGTGAGTCCGCTCCGCCTCCACCGGCCCAATCGTGACCTCGGACCTGCACAGCTGATCTCGTACTTACACACGAGGTCCCTACACTTGGCCGCCTGCGGATGCGATGATCCGCATCAGCATCCCCAAGAACTCCCCACCTTTCAGGAGACACGGCCGGTGGTCACCAGCGAACAGCGTCGACGTCAGCTCGCCCGCGAGAAGTACGAGCGGCAGATGGAGCGCCGGGTAGAGGCCCAGAAGAAGGCGAGGCGGCGCAACGCGATCGTCGGCGGCGCCCTCGCCGTCGTGGTGATCGCCGCAGGTGGCGCCTGGGCCGGCGGGGTCTTCGACTCCGACGCCAAGCCGAAGGACAGCGCGCAGGCCGCGCCGACGCCGGCCGCCGCCGCCACGCCCGTCAAGGGCTGCGAGGCGCCCGCCGCCGGTGCGCCGAACGGCAAGCAGTGGAAGACCGAACCCGCACTGACGGTCGACACCAAGGCCGCCTACACCGCGAAGCTGGCCACCAGCTGCGGCGAGGTGACCCTCTCGCTGGACGCCGCCAAGGCGCCGCACACCGTGAACTCCTTCGTCTACCTGGCCGGTGAGCAGTACTTCGATCACGTGAAGTGCCACCGCCTCACCACCGAGGGCATCTACGTGCTCCAGTGCGGTGACCCGACCGGCAGCGGCTCCGGCGGCCCCGGCTACCAGTTCGCCGACGAGAACCTGACCGGCGCGGTCTACCCCGCGGGCACCGTGGCGATGGCCAACGCCGGCCCGGGCACCAACGGCAGCCAGTTCTTCCTGGTCTACAAGGACACCAAGCTGCCGCCGAACTACACCCCGTTCGGGAAGATCACCGGTGGCCTCGACGTGCTGACCAACATCGCCGGTGGCGGCGTCAAGGGCGGTGGCGGCGACGGTGCGCCGAACGCCAATGTGGTGCTCAACTCGGTGACCGCGACCAAGAGTTGACCGGTCACCTGGCCGGGCCCCGGACCACCGGGGCCCGGCCACGCCCGAACCCGACCGGCCCGGATCCGGACAACGCCGGTGCTGGTCGCCTATCTTGCTTGTTGTATAGGGTGCCCTGACCGTCGGCCGTCACCCTCGGCGCAGACAACTCGACGGCTCGGACGGCGGACTCCATCGGTCCGCCGCACATCAACTGTGGACGACGTACGTGCCCCGTGCGGGCCGTGACGTCATGTGGAGGAGGCGCGCTGTGAGCAGCGAACCGTGGGGCCGTGTCGACGAGCAGGGGACCGTCTACGTCAGGACCGCCGACGGCGAGCGCGTCGTCGGCTCCTGGCAGGCGGGCTCCCCCGAGGAGGCCCTCGCCTACTTCGAGCGGAAGTACCAGGGCCTGGCGGCCGAGATCGCCCTGCTGGAGCACCGGGTCCGGAAGACCGACCTGGCCACCAAGGACGCCCAGACCGCCCTCGACCACCTGCGCGCGCAGGTCGTCGAGGCCCACGCGGTCGGTGACCTGGAGTCGCTGGCCAAGCGCCTGGATACGCTGACCGGGGAGATCGAGACCCGGCAGAACGAGCGGAAGCTCGCCAAGGCCAAGGCCCAGGACGAGACCCGCACGGCCAAGGAGAAGCTGGTCGCCGAGGCGGAGCAGCTCGCCGAGTCCACCCAGTGGCGGGAGGCCGGGGACCGGCTGCGCGCCCTGGTGGACATCTGGAAGGGTCTGCCCCGGCTGGACCGGAAGAGCGACGACGAGCTGTGGCACCGCTTCTCGCACGCCCGCTCGGTCTTCTCCAAGCACCGCAAGGCGCACTTCGCCACCCTGGACTCCGAGCGCGAGCAGGCCCGCGCAGTCAAGGAGAAGCTGGTCGCCCAGGCCGAGGCGCTCTCCAGCTCCACCGAGTGGGGTGACACCGCCGCCGCGTACCGGGACCTGATGACCAGTTGGAAGGCGGCCGGTCGCGCCCAGCGGGACGCGGAGGAGGAGCTCTGGGCCCGGTTCCGGAGCGCGCAGGACGTCTTCTTCCAGGCCAGGTCGGCCACCTTCAGCGAGCGGGACGCCGAGCAGGGCGAGAACCAGAAGCTCAAGGAGGCCCTGCTGACCGAGGCCGAGGCGATCCTCCCGATCACCGACCTCAAGGCCGCCAAGGTCGCGCTGCGCGGCGTCAACGAGCGCTGGGAGGCGATCGGCCACGTCCCGCGCGACGCCAAGCCGAAGCTGGACGCCCGGCTGAACGCGGTCGAGCGCGCGATCCGCGAGGCCGAGGAGGCCGAGTGGCAGCGCTCCAACCCGGAGGCCCGTGCCCGCGCCACCGGCATGACCAGCCTGCTGCAGTCCGCCGTGGACAAGCTCCAGGGTGAGCTGGAGAAGGCACGCGCGGCCGGCAACGCGAGCAAGGTCGCCAAGCTGGAGAACGAGCTGGCGGGCCGTCAGGCGCTGCTCGACCAGGCTCTCAAGAGCCTGCAGGAGTTCAGCGGCTGACCTGCCGGACACGAGAGAGGGCCCCCACCGCGCGGTGGGGGCCCTCTCTCGTGTCCGGGGTTACTTCCGCGCCGAGGTGACCCGGTAGACGTCGTACACGCCCTCGACGCCGCGGACCGCCTTGAGCACGTGCCCGAGGTGCTTCGGGTCGCCCATCTCGAAGGTGAAGCGGCTCATCGCCACCCGGTCCCGGGAGGTCTGCACCGCCGCCGACAGGATGTTGACGTGCTGGTCCGAGAGCACCCGGGTGACGTCCGAGAGCAGCCGGGACCGGTCCAGCGCCTCGACCTGGATCGCCACCAGGAAGACCGAGGACTGGGTGGCGGCCCACTCGACCTCGATCATCCGCTCCGGCTGCTGGGTCAACGACTCGACGTTGACGCAGTCCGCCCGGTGCACCGAGACGCCGTTGCCCCGGGTCACGAAGCCGACGATCGGGTCGCCCGGCACCGGGGTGCAGCAGCGGGACAGCTTGACCCAGACGTCGTCCACGCCCTTGACGATGATGCCCGGGTCGCCCTTGGCCCGGCGCCGGGTGGCCCGGCTCTGGTGGGTGGTCGGGGTCGCCGTCTCGGCCAGGTCGTCGGTCGCGCCGTCCTCGCCGCCGAGCGCCTGGACCAGCTTCTGGACGATGTTCTGCGCCGCGACGTGGCCCTCGCCGATCGCCGCGTACAGGGACGAGATGTCCGGGTACCGCATCTCGTGCGCGAGGGTGACCAGCGAGTCGCCGGTGAGGATGCGCTGGATCGGCAGACCCTGCTTGCGCATCGCGCGGGCGATCGCCTCCTTGCCCTGCTCGATCGCCTCCTCGCGGCGCTCCTTGGAGAACCACGCCTTGATCTTGTTCCGGGCCCGGGGCGACTTGACGAAGCCCAGCCAGTCCCGGGACGGACCCGCGTTCTCCGCCTTGGAGGTGAACACCTCTACCGCGTCGCCGTTCTCCAGCGTCGACTCCAGCGGCACCAACCGGCCGTTGACCCGTGCTCCTATGCACCGGTAACCGACCTCGGTGTGCACCGCGAAGGCGAAGTCCACCGGGGTGGCGCCGGCCGGCAGCGCTATCACGTCACCCTTGGGCGTGAAGACGAAGACCTCGTTGTTGGAGAGGTCGAAGCGCAGCGACTCCAGGAACTCGCTCGGGTCCTCGGTCTCCTTCTGCCAGTCCAGCAGCTGCCGCAGCCAGGCCATCTCGTTGACCGCGCCGGCCTTGTCGTCCTTGCGCGCCTGCGAGGGCGTGTCGGTACGGACCTTGGAGGCGCCCGCCACCGCGCGCTGCTTGTACTTCCAGTGCGCGGCGATGCCGTACTCCGCGCGGCGGTGCATGTCGAAGGTGCGGATCTGCAGCTCGACCGGCTTGCCGCCGGGACCGATCACCGTGGTGTGCAGCGACTGGTACATGTTGAACTTGGGCATCGCGATGTAGTCCTTGAACCGCCCCGGCACCGGGTTCCACCGCGCGTGGATGGTGCCCAGCGCCGCGTAGCAGTCGCGGACGGTGTCGACCAGCACCCGGATGCCCACCAGGTCGTAGATCTCGGCGAAGTCGCGACCTCGTACGATCATCTTCTGGTAGACCGAGTAGTAGTGCTTCGGACGGCCCGTCACCTGCGCGGTGATCCTGGCCCCCCGCAGATCGCCCTGTACCTGGTCGATCACGGTGGCCAGGTACTCGTCCCGCTTGGGTGCCCGCTCGGCCACCAGACGCACGATCTCGTCGTACATCTTGGGGTAGAGGATCGCGAAGGCGAGGTCCTCCAGTTCCCACTTGATGGTGTTCATCCCCAGCCGGTGTGCCAGCGGGGCGTAGATCTCCAGGGTCTCGCGGGCCTTCTGCTCCTGCTTCTCCCGCTTGAGGTAGCGCATGGTGCGCATGTTGTGCAGCCGGTCGGCCAGCTTGATCACCAGGACGCGCGGGTCCTTGGCCATCGCGACGACCATCTTGCGCACCGTCTCGGCCTGGGCCGCCTCGCCGAACTTGACCTTGTCCAGCTTGGTCACGCCGTCGACCAGCAGCGCCACCGAGTCGCCGAAGTCCTTTCGCAGGGTCTCCAGGCCGTAGTCGGTGTCCTCGACCGTGTCGTGCAGCAGACCCGCCATCAGGGTCGCGGCGTCCATGCCGAGTTCGGCCAGGATGGTGGCGACCGCCAGCGGATGGGTGATGTACGGGTCGCCGCTCTTGCGCTTCTGGCCCCGGTGCCACCGCTCGGCCACCTCGTAGGCGCGCTCGATGTCGCGCAGCAGAGCCGGATCGGCCTTCGGGTCCTGGGCCCTGATGGTCCGGAAGAGCGGTTCGAGCACCGGGTTGAGCACGGTGCTGCGCTGGCCGCCGAAGCGGGCCAGCCGGGCCCGCATGCCGCCGGAGGCGGACGGCCGGGGTGCCGAGGGGGGCGGTGTCGGCCGTACCGGGGTGTCCCCCGAGGGCGTGGGCCGGCTGTCGGGGGCGGCGGCCTTGGCCGTGGGCACAACCTCGTCGGGCAAGGACACTCCTCGTGGCGCGGTGCCTTCCCCTCGCACGAGAAGGGGAACGGATGATTCTTCATGGTACCGAGCCGGGGTGAAGGCCGAGGCACGGGCATCCTCAGGATGCCCGTGCCTCGTGCGTCACGCAGGGTCTCAGAGGGTGACCAGGGTCTCCAACGGCGCGTCGCCCAGGTGCGGGGTGAGCCGCTCGCGGCCGTCCAGGAAGCCGAGCTCCATCAGCACGACCACCCCGGCGAGTTCGGCTCCGGCCCGGCGGACCAGGTCCAGCGAGGCCCCGATGGTGCCGCCGGTGGCCAGCACGTCGTCGACCACCAGGACCCGCTCGCCCCGGGTGAAGGCGTCGCACTGCACCTCGAGGGTGGCCGAGCCGTACTCCAGGTCGTAGGACTGCCCGTGCACCTCACCGGGCAGCTTGCCCTTCTTGCGGATCGGCACGAACCCGATCCCGGCCGCGAAGGCCGCCGGGGCGGCGAGCACGAACCCCCGTGCCTCCAGACCGACCACCTTGGTCGCACCGAGTGCCTTGGCCCGGTCGGCCAGCGCCCGGGTGAGGGCCGCGAAGGCCTCGGCGTCGGCGAGCAGCGGCGCGATGTCCTTGAACAGCACGCCCGGCTTCGGGTAGTCCGGTACGTCCCTGATCCGGCTGTTGAGCAGCTCGGCCAGGACGGGGTCGGGAAAGGTCACGGGGGTCCTTCGGTGAGTCCGGTCAGTGCTTGCCGGACGGGCGGCCCTTGGTACGGGACCGGCTGACCGGCTGGTTGCGGCTACCGACGATACCCGCCGACCCGTCGGCCTCGTCGCCCTCGGCCGGGTCCGGCTCGCCTGCGGCGATCCGGTCGGCCTCGGCCTTGGCGTCCGCGGCCCGGCGGGCCGCGACCTTCTTGGCCAGCGCCTTCATCTCCGGCTGCATCTCCTTGAGCTGCGCGTACAGCGGGGTGGCCACACAGATCGAGGAGTACGCACCGGCCGCGAGGCCGATGAAGAGGGCAAGCGAGATGTCGTTCAGGGTGCCCGCGCCGAACAGACCGCCACCGATGAAGAGCAGTGCGGCGACGGGCAGGAGCGCCACCACGGTGGTGTTGATCGAGCGCACCAGGGTCTGGTTGAGGCCCGCGTTGGCGGCCTCGCTGAAGGTGCGCTTGTTCTGCCGCGTGATGCCCTTGGCGTTCTCCTTCACGGTGTCGAAGACGACCACCGTGTCGTAGAGCGAGTAACCGAGGATGGTCAGGAAGCCGATCACGGTACCCGGGGTGACCTCGAAGCCGACCAGGGCGTAGACGCCGATGGTGATCAGGAGGTCGTGGATCAGCGCCACCAGGGCGGCGATCGCCATCCGCCACTCGAAGGCGATGGCCAGGTAGATGGTGACCAGCACCATGAAGATCACCAGGCCGAGCAGCGCCTTCTTGGAGATCTCCTCACCCCAGCTGGGGCCGACCACCTGGGCGTTGATCTCGTTCGCCTGGACGTTCAGGTCCTTGGAGAGCTCGGCGATGAAGGTCGCCGCCGGCAGCTGCTCCTCGGCGCTGACCTGGATTTTGACCGCGCCCTTGTCGGTGGACTGCACCAGCGCGCTGGTGTCCTTGAGGATGTCGTCCGCCGCGGTCTTGGCCTGGGAGACGGTCAGACCGGGCTTGGTGATCGTGTAGACCGAGCCGCCCTCGAACTCGATGCCGAGCTTGAGGCCGAGCGCCAGCCCGAGCGCGGCGACCAGCACGATCACGGCGGAAATGCTGTACCAGAGCTTGCGCCGGCCGACGAAGTCGAAGCTGACCTCGCCCTGGTAGAGACGGTGGCCGAGGTTGCTGAAGCGTGACATCGCGTCAGACCTCCTTCGCGGCGGTGGCGGAGGTGCGGCGACGACCGCGCACCGGAGGACGGGCACCAAGGCGCTTCGGGTCCAGACCGGACCACTTGTGGCCCTCGGCGAAGAACTTGGTCCGCGCCAGCAGGGTGATCAGCGGCTTGGTGAAGAGGAAGATCACCACGACGTCGAGCGCGGTGGTCAGGCCGAGGGTGAAGGCGAAGCCCTGCACCTTGCCGACCGAGACCAGGTAGAGCACGGCGGCGCAGAGGAACGAGACGAAGTCCGAGACCAGGATGGTGCGCCGGGCCCGGGGCCAGGCACGCTGGACGGCCGGGCGCAGCGGGGCGCCCTCGCGGACCTCGTCGCGGATCCGCTCGAAGTACACGATGAAGGAGTCCGCAGTGATACCGATCGCGACGATCGCACCGCAGACGGCGGGCAGGTTGAGCGCGAAGCCGATACCGGCGCCGAGCAGCGACATGATCGCGTAGGTCAGGGCGGCCGAGACCACCAGACCGGCGATGGACACCAGACCGAGCCCGCGGTAGTAGACCAGCGAGTAGAGCACCACCAGGATCATGCCGATGCCACCGGCGGCCAGACCGGCCTTCAGCTGGTCACCACCGAGCTGCGGGGAGACCGTGGTGACGTCGCTCATCTCGAAGGTGAGCGGCAGGGCGCCGAAGCTGAGCACGTTGGCCAGGGCCTTGGCCTCGGTCTGGGTGAAGCTGCCGGAGATGACCGCGTTGCCACCGGTGATCGACTGGCTGACGTACGGGTGGGAGACCACCTTGCCGTCGAGCACGATGGCGAACTGGTTGGCCGGGGTGGGCTGGGTGGCGAGCTGGCCGGTGGTCCCGGCGAACGCCTTGGAGCCGGTGTCGTTGAACTTCAGCTGGACCTGCCAGCCGGCGCCGCCCTGGGTGTCGAAGGAGGCGATCGCCTTGTCGATGTCCTGGCCCTGTACGGCGACCGGGCCGAGCGCGAACTTGTACCAGACGTTCTGCTCGGCGTCGAAGCTGCACGCGACCGAGCCCTTGGCCGGGTCGGTCTGGTAGTCGAGCCGCTGCGCCTGGTTCGAGCAGTCCAGCGCCGCGAACTGCTGCGCGAGCTCCGGCGGGACGGTGCCCTGGGTGAGGGCGGCCGACATGTCGGCGGCGCTCGGGGCGGACGGGGCCGCGGAGGGGGCGGCGGGCGGAGCGGTGCTCGCGGCGGGCGAGGCGGTCGGGTCCGCCTTCAGCCCGTCGGTGACGGCCCGGCCGGCCTTGGACGAGGCGCTCGCGGAGGCACTCGGCGAGCCGCTCGGCGGCACCGGAGCGGCCGAGGAGCCGGCGCTCGGGGTGGTCGCGGGGGTCGTCCCGGCGCTCGGCGAGGCCGCCGGCGCGGTAGGCAGGGCACCGGTGGGCGCGAGCGCGAGCACCGGACGGAAGTAGAGCTTCGCGGTCTGGCCGATGTCCTTGATCGCCTGCTCATTGTCGCCATCCTTGTTCGGGATGTTGACGATGATCGTGTTGGCCCCCTGCGTCTGGACCTCGGCCTCGGAGACGCCGAACGCGTTCACGCGCTTGGTCAGGATGCTGACCGCGGTGTCCATGTTGGTCTTGGTGATCGCGGCGGGGTTGTCCGACTTGGCGGTCAGCGTGATGCTGGTGCCGCCTGCGAGGTCGATCCCGAGACGCGGCGTGGTGTGGCCCGTCCCGAACATGAGGGCGACCAGACCGACGGTGATCACCAGGATGAAGGCCAGTGCCCGCCCCGGGTAACCGTCGCGCGGGCGCGACTTGGGTGATGCCACCTTGCTCGTTTCTCCCTGTCCATGGCGCCGGTCACCGGACCCCTGTCCGGTAGGTGGCGGATAGGGGAAGGTGGCCTGACGGCCCGTGAGGTCCTTTGGTCGCGCGGGCGGTTGCCACGCGGCCGAGGGTGTGCCCGACCGTACTACTTGCTCTTCGGAGCCTCGTCGTCGGTGCCGTCGGTGCCCGACTCGTCCTTCTTGTCGAAGCTGAGCGGCTTCTCGTCGCTGAGCGGCTTCTCGTCGAGCTCGGCGATCTCGCCGGCCCCGTCGACGGTCTCCGTCGCCTCGTCCTCGATCGGACGGCCGTTGATGATTGCGTCGTACTCGTCCCGGTCGAGCACCGCGGCGATCGAGCCCTTGGTGAAGTGCACGACGGTGCCGGGCGAGATCTCCAGCTCGACGGTCTCCTCGTTCACCGACTTCACCAGGGCGTACATGCCGCCGATGGTGCGGACGCCCGAGCCGGGCTCGAGCGCGGAGCGCATCTCCTTGGCCTGGTCCTGACGCTTCTTGTTGGACCGGAACATCATGAAGAGCAGGAGCAGCGGCACCAGCAGGATGATGAGGTTAGACACAGCAGCCAATGTCCTTACGGGCCGCCGAGTGGGCGGCCTGTGGTAAACGGTCGGCCCCATCAGGTCGAGAGGGGCGGTCCGGCGGAGTCTAGGCGACCCGCTCTGATCGGACAACGCCAAGCATGTCATCCTGCCGCCGTTGGTGGCGACCTTCGGCCTGCACAGTTTGCTCACGACCTGTGGCCGAAACCGAACCGCTCGGCGGAAGGTCAGCTGCTCGCACCACCGAACAGATCCGGCTGGCCGGGCACCGCGCCCCGCGGTGACTGCGGCGGCGGCACCATCCCCAGGTGCTGCCAGGCGGCGGCGGTGGCGATCCGGCCGCGCGGCGTACGGGCCAGCAGACCCTCCCGGACCAGGAAGGGCTCGGCCACCTCCTCCACCGTCTCGGCCTCCTCACCCACCGCGACGGCCAGCGTGGAGAGGCCGACCGGGCCGCCGCCGAACAGCCGGAGCAGCGCGTCCAGCACCGCCCGGTCCAGGCGGTCCAGACCACGGGCGTCCACCTCGTAGACGGCCAGCGCCTGGGCGGCGATCTCCCGATCCACCACGCCGTCGTGCCTGACCTGGGCGAAGTCCCGGACCCGGCGCAGCAGCCGGTTGGCGATCCGGGGCGTGCCGCGCGAGCGGCCGGCGATCTCGGCGGCGCCGGCCGGGTCGATCTCGACGTCCAGCAGGGCGGCCGAGCGGTGCACCACCCGCTCCAGTTCGCTGGGCGCGTAGAACTCCATGTGGCCGGTGAAGCCGAAGCGGTCGCGCAGCGGGGGCGGCAGCAGCCCGGCCCTGGTGGTCGCGCCGACCAGAGTGAATGGGGGCAGCTCCAGCGGGATCGCGGTGGCGCCGGGCCCCTTGCCGACGATCACGTCGACCCGGAAGTCCTCCATCGCCAGGTAGAGCATCTCCTCGGCCGGGCGGGACATCCGGTGGATCTCGTCCAGGAAGAGCACCTCGCCCTCGGTCAGCGAGGAGAGGATCGCCGCCAGGTCACCGGCGTGCTGGATGGCCGGGCCCGAGGTGATCCGGATCGGGGCGCCCAGCTCGGCCGCGATGATCATCGACAGCGTGGTCTTGCCCAGCCCGGGCGGGCCGCTGAGCAGCACGTGGTCCGGTGTGGCACCGCGCTTGCGGGCGGCCTGCAGCACCAGCGACAGCTGCTCGCGGACCCGCTCCTGCCCGATGAACTCGTCCAGCAGCTTCGGCCGCAGCGCCGCCTCCACCGCCTGATCCTCACCGTCGGCCGCCGCCGTCACTATCCGGTCGACATCGCGGCGGTCGGCGGGGTCGGAGTCGTACGGGCTCATCGGGCGGGCTCCTGAAAGTCCATCAGCGGGTGCGGTTGAGGGTGCGCAGCGCGGCCTTGAGCAGGGCGCCGACGTCCGTCCTGGCCTGCGCCTCGGCCTCGGGCGTGACGGCGGTGACCGCTTCGTCCGCCTCGCGCGGAGCGTAGCCGAGACCGACCAGGGCGGCGTGCAGCTGCTCGCTCCAGGGGGCCGGACCTGCGGCGACCGGCTTCTGGGCGGGGACGCTGCCGTGCGGGGCGCCGAGCTTGTCCTTGTACTCCAGGAGCAGCTTCTGGGCGAGCTTGGGGCCGATCCGGGGGACGGCGGTGAGCGACTTGGCGTCACCCTGGGCGACGATCCGGCGCAGCTCGTCCGGGGTGAAGGTGGCCAGCATGCCGAGCGCCATGGTGGCGGCCACCCCGCTGGCGGTGAGCAGCACGTCGAAGGTGGCCCGCTCGTCCTCGTCGGCGAAGCCGTACAGGGTGAGCGAGTCCTCCTTGACGATCAGCGCGGTGGTCAGCCGGGTGGGCTCGCCGATCCGCAGCGCGGCCAGCGTGCGGGGGGTGCACTTCACCAGCATGCCGACGCCGCCGACCTCGACCACGGCACTGCCGGGGGTGATGGCGGCGACCGGGCCCTGGACGAAGGCGATCATCGGCGGTACTCCCTGGCTCTCGGCTGACTCGCGACGGCGGCGGCGATCCGGTTGTTCGCCGTGCCGCGCCAGATGTGACAGATCGCCAGCGCCAGCGCGTCGGCCGCGTCGGCGGGCTTGGGCGGCTCGGCCAGCCGCAGCAGTCTGGTGACCATCGCGGTGACCTGGGCCTTGTCGGCCCGGCCGTTGCCCGAGACGGCGGCCTTGACCTCGCTGGGCGTGTGCAGCGTGACCGGGATGCCGCGCCGGGTGGCGCAGAGCATCGCGACGGCGCTGGCCTGCGCGGTACCCATCACCGTACGGACGTTGTGCTGGGCGAACACCCGCTCCACCGCGACGAGTTCGGGGTCGTACTGGTCCAGCCACTGCTCCAGCCCCTGCTCGATCAGCAGCAGCCGCTGCCCGATCTCCGCCTCGGCGGGCGTACGGACCACCCCGACCCCGAGCATGGTGAGCGGCCGACCGGGCGTCCCCTCCACCACGCCGACACCGCACCTGGTCAGCCCAGGGTCAACTCCCAGCACCCGCACGCTTGGCCTTTCATGTCGTCCGACCTGCGAAGGCTACCGCCCGGGTCGGACAACCGGACGAACGACACCGGCCCGGCGGTCCGCGAGGGACCACCGGGCCGGAGGGGCGGCCGAGTTACTCGGCGTCGAGCTCGGCACCGACCTCGTCGCTGATGGAGAAGTTGGCGAAGACGTTCTGCACGTCGTCGCTGTCCTCCAGCGCGTCGATCAGCTTGAAGATCTTGCGGGCACCGTCCGCGTCCAGCGGCACCTGCAGGTCCGCCACGAAGTTGGCGTCGGCCGAGTCGTAGTCGATCCCGGCGTCCACCAGCGCGGTGCGGACGGCGACCATGTCGGTGGCCGCGCTGATCACCTCGAAGGAGTCACCGAGGTCGTTGACCTCCTCGGCGCCGACCTCCAGGACGACCTCGAAGACCTTGTCCTCGTCGACCCCGTCCGCCTTCGGGACGATGATGACGCCCTTGCGGTTGAAGAGGTACGAGACCGAGCCCGGGTCGGCCATGTTCCCGCCGTTGCGGGTCATCGCGACCCGGACGTCGGAGGCCGCGCGGTTGCGGTTGTCGGTGAGGCACTCGATCAGGACCGCCACGCCGTTCGGGCCGTAGCCCTCGTACATGATGGTCGAGTAGTCGGCCCCGCCGGCCTCCGCACCGTCACCGCGCTTGACGGCGCGGTTGATGTTGTCGATCGGCACCGAGCTCTTCTTCGCCTTCTGGGTGGCGTCGTAGAGCGTCGGGTTGCCGGCCGGGTCGCTGCCGCCGGTGCGGGCCGCCACCTCGATGTTCTTGATCATCTTGGCGAAGAGCTTGCCGCGCTTGGCGTCGATCGCGGCCTTCTTGTGCTTGGTGGTAGCCCATTTAGAGTGGCCGGACATCACCAGCTCCTTTTCGTCGCCAAAGGGAAATGAACAGAAGGGATCTTACCGGTGCCGCGGGCCGCTTCAGCGACCGGCACTCTCGACCATGCGTACGAAGTACTCGTGCACCCGGTGGTCACCGGTCAGCTCGGGGTGGAACGAGGTGGCCAGCAGGTTGCCCTGACGGACCGCCACGATCCGGCTGTCCGGACCGTCGGCGGCGGGCAGCTCGGCCAGCACCTGCACACCGGCGCCGACCTCCTCGACCCAGGGGGCCCGGATGAAGACGCCGTGCACCGGCTCCTCGCCGAGGCCGTCGAAGGCGACGCCGGACTCGAAGGACTCGTTCTGCCGGCCGAAGGCGTTCCGGCGGACGGTCATGTCGATGCCGCCGACCGTCTCCTGGTCGTCCCGGCCGTCCAGGATCTTGTCGGCCAGCATGATCATGCCCGCGCAGGTGCCGTAGACCGGCATACCGGCCCTGACCCGCTCGCGGACCGGCTCCATCAGGCCGAACAGCAGGGCCAGCTTCGACATCGTGGTGGACTCCCCGCCGGGGATGACCAGCGCGTCGACGTCGGCCAGCTCCTCGGGCCGCCGCACCTCACGGGCGATCGCGTCGGCCGCGGCCAGCGCGATCAGGTGCTCACGGACGTCGCCCTGCAGGGCCAGGACGCCGATGACGGGGGTACTCACGGTCACTACCTCTTCACGTTGTTACGTCGGACGTGCGGCGGCCCGCCGCGGCCGAAGCAGCGCGGCGGGCCGACCGGCGGGACTACCAGCCGCGGTTGGCGTAGCGCTCGCTCTCGGGGAGGGTGTCGCAGTTGATGCCGACCATGGCCTCGCCGAGGTTGCGGGAGGCGTCCGCGATGATCTTCGGGTCGTCGTAGAAGGTGGTGGCCTTCACGATCGCGGCGGCGCGCTTGGCCGGGTCGCCGGACTTGAAGATGCCGGAGCCGACGAAGACGCCCTCGGCGCCGAGCTGGCGCATCAGCGCGGCGTCGGCCGGGGTGGCCACACCACCGGCGGAGAACAGCACCACGGGGAGCTTGCCGAGCTCGGCGACCTCCTTGACCAGCTCGTACGGAGCACGCAGGTCCTTGGCGGCCGCGTACAGCTCGTTGTTGTCGAAGCCGCGCAGGCGGGCGATCTCGTTCTTGATCTGGCGCAGGTGGCGGACGGCCTCGACCACGTTGCCGGTGCCGGCCTCGCCCTTGGAGCGGATCATGGCCGCGCCCTCGGCGATCCGGCGCAGCGCCTCACCGAGGTTGGTGGCGCCGCAGACGAACGGGGTGGTGAAGGCGAACTTGTCCGAGTGGTTGACCTCGTCGGCCGGGGTCAGCACCTCGGACTCGTCGATGTAGTCGACGCCGAGCGACTGCAGGACCTGGGCCTCGACGAAGTGGCCGATCCGGGACTTCGCCATCACCGGGATGGAAACCGCGGCGATGATCTCCTCGATCATGTTCGGGTCGGACATCCGGGCCACGCCGCCGTCCTTGCGGATGTCGGCGGGCACCCGCTCCAGGGCCATGACGGCCACGGCACCGGCGTCCTCGGCGATCTTCGCCTGCTCGGCGTTGACCACGTCCATGATCACACCGCCCTTGAGCTGCTCGGCCATACCGCGCTTCACGCGGGCGGTGCCGATCTGCGGCTGGTCAGCGGTGATGGGGGTGGTGGACACGTGAGACCTCACTCGAAGATGAACCAGTGCTATCGCCCTATCGTAGGCCCGAACCTGACGCGAACCACGCACCATCCAGGCCAGAAGGGCCTTCGGGTTACGACAAAGAGGCTGAACAATCGCCGATTTCACTCGAAATGGGTTTCGGGCCCTCGACCGTCACACGGGAGCACCCTGCGGGGTGAGCGCGACCGGCGGCTCGTCGTCCATCTCGAACGCCAGCGGGAACGGCGCCCGCCCCGCCAGCCGGAAGTACCGCACCACGCGGTGCTCCCGCACCGCCCGGGCGGCGCGCACCGCGTCGTTGTGGAACCGCCGCGCCATCGGCACCCGCCGGACGGCGGCGGTCATCTCCTTGACCGTCTCCTCGCCCCCCGGCACCGCGACCAGCGCCGCCAGCTGGGCCGGCTCCGCGAACACCGCGCGCAGCGCCAGGCTCAGCTCGCTCTCCGCCACCTCCCGGTGGTCGTCCTCCGCCTGCCGGGCGGCATGTGACGCCTCGTAGAGCAGGATCGAGGTGGCCGGGTCCAGCTGCGAGGAGGTGGCCAGCTCCAGCGCCACCGCGGACCGCCGCACCAACTGCGCGTCCAGCGACGCCTTCGCCGCGTCGATCCGGGCGTGCAGCCGGTCGAGCCGTCCCGCCGTCCAACTGAGGTACACGGCGAACAGCACGACCGCAGCCACGGCCCAGATCCAGGTAGTCACGGCCGGTACGCTACCGCGCCGCGAGATCAGCCACGAGCTACCCGGGGGCTCGGGGAACTGCGATGCCAACCACGTACAAGGCGATCCATACGTAAGTGGTCATGCACGTTCGCAGTGACCCGAGCATCAGTCCCGCGCCAGCCCCAGCCGCTCGCGCCAGCCGCCCCGGACGTCCTCGGCGACCGGCGGCATGCCGTCCGTCACCGTCTCGTACACCGAGAGGATCTCCGCACCGACCGTGGACCAGTCGAAGCGGCGGACGTGGCGCGACGCCGCGTCCCGGAGCTCGGCCAGCCGCTTCGGCTCCGCCAGCAGCCGGACGGCCGCCTCGGCCAGCGCCCCCGCGTCCTCGACCGGGAACAGCTCGCCCGCCTCGCCGCCGTTCAGCACCTGCTTGAACGCGTCCAGATCGCTGGCAAGCACCGGTGCGCCCGCCGACATCGCCTCGACCAGGATGATGCCGAAGCTCTCACCGCCGGTGTTGGGCGCCACGTACAGGTCGACGCTGCGCAGCAGCCTGGCCTTCTCCTGGTCGGTCACCATCCCGAGGAACTCGATCCGGTCCCGTACCTCCGGAGCGAGGCCGGCGACGGCCTCCTCCTCGTCGCCCTTGCCGGCGACCAGCAGCCGCACGCCCGGCCGGGCCGCCAGGATCTCGGGCAGCGCCGCGAGCAGCGTGGGCAGCCCCTTGCGCGGCTCGTTGATCCGGCCGATGAAGCCGATCGTGCCGGGCCCGCCGTCGGCGGCGCCTCCCTGCCAGCGCTCGTCCGGTTCGGCGCCCGCGAAGAACCGGACGTCCACCCCGTTCGGGATCACCACCGCGTCGCCGCCCAGGTGCTCGACCAGGGTGCGCCGGGCGTACTCGCTGACCGCGATCCGGGCGCTTATCTTCTCCAGGCCCGGCTGCAGGATCGGCGACGCCGCGATCATCGCCCGGGAGCGCGGGTTGGAGGTGTGGAAGGTGCCGACCATCGGCCCGGAGGCCGACCAGGCGGCCAGCATCGACAGGCTCGGCGAGTTCGGCTCGTGCACGTGCAGGATGTCGAACCGGCCGTCGTTCAGCCAGCGCCTGACCCGGGCCGCCGAGAGGATGCCGAAGCTCAGCCGGGCCACCGAGCCGTTGTACGGCACGGCCACCGCGCGGCCCGCCGAGACCACGTACGCCGGCAGCGCCGACTCGTCCTCGGCCGGGGCCAGCACCGAGACCTGGTGCCCGAGGGCGATCAGGTGCTCGGCGAGGTCGCGGATGTGGAACTGCACCCCACCGGGCACGTCCCAGTCGTACGGGCAGACGATACCGATCTTCATCGGGTCCCCTCCAGGTCGGCCAGCCAGAACCGCTGCAGCATGTGCCAGTCCTCGGGGTGCTCGCGGATGCCGTCCGCCCAGACGTCGGCCATCGCCTGCGTCATCGCGGAGGTCTTCTCCCGCTGGTCGCCCTCGGCGGGCGGCCGTACCTCCGGGTGGATCACCGCGCGCATCACCGGGCCGTCGTACCAGAGCGTGACCGGCATCAGTGCGGCGCCGGTGCGCAGCGCGAGTGCGGCCGGACCGGCCGGCATCCTGGTCCGCTCGCCGAAGAAGTCCACCGGCAGCCCGGCCTCGGACAGGTCACGGTCCCCCACCAGGCAGACCATCCCGCCCGCCCGCAGCCGGCGGGCCAGCGTGCCGATCACCGAGCCCTGACCACCCGTCAGTGGCAGCACCTCCATGCCGAGGCTCTCCCGGTACGCCACGAACCGGTCGAACAGCGACTCCGGCTTCAGCCGCTCGGCGACCGTGGTGAACCGGTGCCCCTCGGCGCCGGCCACCCAGGCACCGGCCAGGTCCCAGTTGCCCATGTGCGGCAGCGCTATCACCACGCCGCGGCCGGCGGCCAGCGCCTCCTCCAACGGCTCCATGCCCTTGACCTGGCACTGCTCGGCCAGCTCGGCGGTGCTCAGGGTCTGCAGCCGGAAAGACTCCTTCCAGTACCGCAGGTAGGACCGCATCCCGGCCCTGGACAGCTCGCGCAGCCCGGCCTCGTCCAGCTCGGGCCTGACCCGCCGCAGGTTGGCCTCCAGCCGGAGCACCCCCTTGCCCCGACGGCGCCAGGTGTGGTCCGCGAGCTGGTTGAACAGTCCGCGCGCCACCGGCTCGGGCAGATGCTTGAGCGCCGCCCAGCCGAGCGCGTACGCCCCGTCGGTCAACCGGTCCTTCATGCCGCCGCCTCGGCTTCCCTGGACTCCCGACGCACCGTCAGCATCCGCTGCCAGACCGTCACCAGGCTGCCCACGGCGACCAGCCAGAGCGCCACCGGCAGCAGCCACTCCACGTACGGCACCCCGAACCCGTGCAACCCCGCGATCCCCGCCGCGACCAGCGTCAGCACCAGCCGCTCGGCCCGCTCGACCAGCCCGGAGACGTCCACCGGGAAGCCCAGGCTCTCGCCCCGCGCCTTGGTGTACGAGACCACCTGGCCACTCGCCAGGCAGCAGATCGCCACCGCGCAGAGCAGCTCGTTGTCGCCCTTGCCCGCGTACCAGAGGGCCAGGCCGCCGAAGATCGCCGCGTCGGCGACCCGGTCCAGCGTCGAGTCCAGGAAGGCACCCCACCGGCTGGACGTACCGGCCTGACGGGCCATGTTGCCGTCCACCAGGTCGGAGAAGATGAAGAGGGTGATCGTGATGGTGCCCCAGAAGAACTCCCCGCGTGGGAAGAACACCAGCGCACCCGCGACCGACCCGGCCGTCCCGATCAGCGTCACCGCGTCCGGACTCACGCCCCAGCGGAGCAACAGCGCGGCGAACGGCGTCAGGACACGTGTGAAGAAGGCACGTGCGTACTTGTTGAGCATGGCCTTCCGGACCGCCCCGATCTCACGGAACCCGCCCCCACCCAGCGGGCGGCGGGCGGCCGAGCGGATCGGCCCGCCCGGCTGGACAATGGTATCCACGCCGCTCGCACGCTCCGCCGCCCCACGCCCGCGAGCCGGATTCCGGCCCAATCGGCCGTCACCCACGGCAGTTGAGATACCACCCACCGTCACGGAGGTGCCGATGTCCGACCGGACCACTCCACCACCGCCGCCCGTCGCGGACCCCGGCCGGCTGCGCAACGTGGTGCTGATCGGCACCGCGGGCTCCGGCAAGACCACCCTGGCCGAGGCGCTGGCCCTGGCCGCCGGGGCGATCACCCGGGCCGGGACCGTGCCGGACGGCAGCACCGTCTCCGACCACGAGGCGATCGAGCATCAGCAGCAGCGCTCCGTCCAGCTCTCGCTGCTCCCGCTGGCCTGGCGGAACTGCAAGATCAACCTGCTGGACACCCCCGGCTACGCCGACTTCGCCGGCGAACGCCGGGCCGGCATGCGCGCCGCCGAGGCCGCCGTCCTGGTCGTCTCCGCCGCCGAACCGGTGGGCCCCACCGTGCTCGCCCTCTGGCGCGAGTGCCGCGCCGCCGGTCTCCCCACCGCGATCGCCCTCACCCACGTGCACAGCGCCGAGGCCGTGACGGCCTGTCAGGAGGCCTTCGGCGAGGGTCACCCGGACACCGTCCTGCCGCGCTACCTGCCCGCCTTCCGGGACGGCCGCCTCACCGGCTCCCTCGACCTGCTCACCGGCCGCGAGTACGGCGACGCCCCGGCCCCCGACCCGACCGCCCGGGGCGCCCTGGTGGAGGCCATCGCGGGTGAGGACGACACCCTGCTGGAACGTTGGGTGGCCGGCGAGGACCTCGACCCGGCCTCGCTGACCGCCGCCCTGCGCCGCGAGCTCGGACAGAACACCGTCCACCCGCTGCTCTGTACCGCCGCCCCGCTCGGCGCCGCCGAACTCCTCGACCTGATCGTGGACGCCTTCCCGAGCCCGCTGGACCGCACCGACGACCTCCCGCCCTGCGACCCCGACGCTCCGGTGGTCGCCCAGGTGGTGCACACCGGCGAGGACCAGTACGTCGGCCGGCTGAGCCTGGTCCGGGTCTTCTCCGGCACCCTGCGGCCCGACACCGTCCTGGGCGAGGAGCGGGTCACCGCGCTCACCAGCCCGTTCGGACACCACCAGCGCCCCGTCCCGCTCGCCACGGCGGGCGACCTGGCCTGCCTGGCCAAGCTCGCGCACGCCCGTACCGGCGACACCCTCGCCGCCGACGGCACCGAGCTCGACCGCTGGCCGCAGCCCGAACCGCTGCTGCCGGTCGCCGTCGAGGCGCACAGCAAGGCCGACGAGGACCGGCTGGCGCAGAGCCTGGCCCGGCTCACCGCGCAGGACCCGGCCCTCCGGGTCGAACAGAACCCGGACACCCACCAACTCGTCCTCTGGAACACCGGCGAGGCCCACCAGGCGGTCGTCCTGGACCGGCTGCGCACCCGCTACGGCGTGCACGTCGACACCGTCCCGTACCGGGTCGCCCTGCGCGAGACCTTCGCCCACTCCGCGACCGGCCACGGCAGGCACGTCAAACAGTCGGGCGGGCACGGCCAGTTCGCGATCTGCGACCTGGCGGTGGAGCCGCTGCCGGGCGGCGGCTTCGAGTTCGTCGACAAGGTGGTGGGCGGCGCGGTGCCACGGAACTTCGTCCCGTCCGTCGAGAAGGGCGTCCGCGGCCAGCTGGCCAAGGGCGTGCTGGCCGGCTACCCCGTGGTCGACGTCCGGGTCACCCTCACCGACGGCAAGGCCCACTCGGTCGACTCCTCGGACACCGCCTTCCAGACCGCCGCGGCCCTCGCCCTCCGCGAAGCCGCCGCAGACGGCGCCGTCCGGCTGCTGGAGCCGGTCGACGAGGTGCAGGTCCTGCTGCCCGACGAGTACCAGGGCGCCGTCCTCAACGACCTCTCCGCCCGCCGCGGCCACGTCCTCGGCACCGAACCGGGCGGCCCCGGCCTCAGCCTGCTCCGAGCCGAAGTCCCCGAGATCGAGCTGACCCACTACCCCGTCGACCTGCGCTCCCTCTCCCACGGCACCGGCACCTTCTCCCGCAGCTACGTACGCCACGCACCGATGCCTCCGGCTCTGGCGGCGCAGTACCAGTAGGCACACCCCAGGGGCTCGGGGAACTGCGACGCCGACCTCGTGCAAGGTGATCCGTGCGCAGCTGGTCAGGCACTTTCGCAGTTCCCCGAGCCCTGGACCGTAGACCGCTGGGCGCCTGCACGAAATCAGCGCCGGGGCAGCGAGCAGGCCGGGGTGCCCCCGGGGAGGCGGTGGCGGTTCTTCGCCACCCAGCGGTAGCCGAGCGCCGCGAGGGGGCGGACCGGTGCGAGGGTCAGGACCGCGCCGAGGTAGGCCCAGGCGCCTCCGCTGCGCATCAGCAGCCGCGCCACTGCCTCCGCCCCGCCGTACACGTCCCCCCGGGGCGTCAGCCAGAGCACCTCCTGCTCCGCCCGCTCACCGCTGACCAGCCCGGCACCGCCCGCGCGGGCGTCCAGCTCTGCCAGGTCGGTGAACTGGAACGGCACCGCCTCCCAGTTCGCCGAGGAGAGGCTCGCCCGCAGGTAGCGCTCCGCGAACTGGACGCAGCTGCTGCAGAACGCGCAGTCCCCGTCGAAGACCAGCACCGGGTCTGTCGTTCGTTCTTCGCTCATACCCCGATCCTGCACCATCGGCCCCGCTCACAGGATCGAAGCCGCACCAAACTGGGCACGATCCCTCCACGGCCACCGGCCATCGGAAGTGACGGCTGTTCAGACGATCATCCGCGCGGTGCACCGGTCGCGCGGTAACCTGCCGCTGAACACTAGGGGAGGAGGGGACGCCACCGTGACCAAGCTCGACATGACCCCGGGCGCGCAGATACCCCGTACGGACGTCGGGCCGCAGACCGCGGTCACGCAGTTGCTCTCCTCGGCGGCCTACCGGGACACCGAGGTCGAGGCGCTCGCCGCGCTCGAAGGCGTCAAGCTCAAAGAGGGCAGGTTCTTCAAGCTGTTCCGGCCCAGCACCGGCGAGGCGTTCACCCGCGCCGTACTCGACCGCACCCTCGGCCAGGGCCGCCTCCCGCTGGTGCCCTCGTTCGGCACCGACACCCGCCTGGTGGTCGAGCACTGCCTGGCCGCCCAGGAGCTCCGGGACGCCCGCGACCGCGAGCTGATGGTCGTCACCGTGCTCACCGGCCTGCTCTTCCTGCCCGGCGCGCTGATCTGGCTCGCGGTGTTCTACGGGCGTGCCTACTTCCGGAAGACCTCCCCCGGTCGGCAGGGCTTCTACAACGCCGTGCTGGTGCTGCTCGCGGTCGGGGTGGCGGGGCTGCTCGCGCTCCGGCCGCCGGTGGCGGGTCCGTTCGGGCTGTACTTCCGGGTGATGACGCTGGCGCCGGTGGTCGGCTGGTTCATCGCCAAGCGGATCTGCCTGCGCTTCACGGTGGAGCTGCGCGAGCGCTGGGGCGGTCTGGTGGCGGGCAGCTCGCTGGCGGCCACCGTGCCCAAGGCGGTGCCCCGGGACGACCTGGACAAGAAGGCGGCCGACCTGCGCGCCTCGCTGGAGCGGCTGACGGTCGAGCAGGAGACCAACGTCCAGCACTACGCCGGCGCGAAGGGTCTGCTCGGGGCCGGGATGCGCTGGGGCGACTGGCAGGTGGTCGAGGAGCTCCGCCCGGCCGAGGGCCATGCGGACATCCGGGCGTTCCACCCGTGGGACCTGGCCCGCCGGATCACCACCGGGCTGGGCGCCCTGAGCCAGAGCGAAGTGGCGGGCGGCGGGATGCCGCACGTCTCGGTCCAGCAGTGGCTGGTGGTGGACATCCCGGAGGGCGCGGACGAGATCGGCCGACCGTCGGGGCCCGACATGGACGGCTACCGGATGCGTGACTTCGCGCTCCAGACGATCGCCAACCGGCAGACCCTCGGCACCGACAGCCGGCACCGTACGTCGGCCCAACTGGTACTGCACAAGGGCCAGTTGGTGTCCACCGTGCTGATCGGCGTGACCGTGATGGGCAACATCCTGCGGGTCTCGGTCTCCGGTCACGCACTCGGCCCGCTGCACGCGCTGTTCGGTGCCAAGCCGAAGCCCAAGGAGCTCAAGGTCCCCAAGACCGGCAAGTTCTGGGAGGAGCGCACCGTCATCCTCCCGCTGGTGAACAACGACGAGGTGGTCCGGCAGGCCCTCCGCGCACCGTTCCACAAGTTCCCCACCCTGCTCAGCTGGCTGGGCGGATCGGTCTCGCTGCCGGAGCCGTTCTCGCTCCGCGGCGCCTGGGCCGACCGGACGTGGACCAGTCGGTTCAAGTCGGACGACGTGCTCTACAGCGCCACTCCGGTGGTCAACGCCGTGATGGCCGCCACGGTGGAGTTCCTGGCCGAGCACGACGTCAACGTCGACCGGTTCAGCAACCGGATCGGCATCCTCAAGTCGGAGATGCAGGGCGCCCGCCCGTTCAAGGCGGACAACTACGACGCGGGCTGACGCCTGATACGACAGTGGGGCCGCACCGGACACCGGTGCGGCCCCACTGTCGTACCTGCCATCAGCTCTGCGGCCAGGCCTCGGCGAGCATCTTCCGGGTGTCGGCCAGGAGTTGGGGCAGCACCTTGGTGTGGCCCACCACCGGCATGAAGTTGGTGTCCCCGCCCCAGCGCGGCACCACGTGCTGGTGCAGGTGCGCGGCGATGCCGGCTCCGGCGGCGGCGCCCTGGTTCATCCCGATGTTGAAACCGTGCGCCCCGGAGGCGGCGCGCAGCGCCGTCATGGCCCGCTTGGTGTAGTCGGCCAGCTCGGCGGTCTCGGCCGCGTCCAGGTCGGTGTAGTCCGCCACGTGCCGGTACGGGACCACCATCAAGTGCCCACCGTTGTACGGGTAGAGGTTGAGCACCGCGAAGACCGAACCGCCCCTGGCCACGATCAGCCCGTCCTCGTCGCTCAGCGCGGGGATCGAACAGAACGGGCAACCGTCGTCCGGTGCGGGCCCGGTGGGCTTGTTCTCGCCCTGGATGTACGCCATCCGATGAGGCGTCCACAGGCGCCGGAAGCCATCCGGCTCCCCCACGCCCCGCTGCACTTCCGGCTCACTCGTCATGCTGATCAGCATATTCGCCGGGGCGGCTGTGCATAGCAGTGCGGGGCAGACTCGTTGAAGAGCCTGCCCCGCACCGACCGTTGGATCAGACCTGGACCCGGCGCTGGACCGCGTCCACGATCTCCGCGACCGCCTCTGCGACCGGCACGCCGTTCTTCTGCTCGCCGTTGCGGTAGCGGAAGGACACCGCACCCGCCTCGACGTCGTCGTTGCCGGCGATCAGCATGAACGGCACCTTGCTGCGCTGCGCGTTGCGGATCTTCTTCTGCATCCGGTCGTCCGAGGAGTCGACCTCCACCCGCACGCCCTGCTTCTTCAGCTCGGCGGCGACCTCCCGCAGGTACGGGATGTGCTCGTCGGTGATCGGGATGCCGACCACGGTGACCGGGGCGAGCCACGGCGGCATGGCGCCGGCGTAGTGCTCCAGCAGCACCGCGAAGAACCGCTCGATCGAGCCGAACAGCGCTCGGTGGATCATGACCGGACGCTGCCGGTTGCCGTCCGAGCCCTGGAACTCCAGCTCGAACCGCTGCGGCAGCTGGAAGTCGACCTGGATGGTCGACATCTGCCAGGTGCGCCCGATCGCGTCCCGCGCCTGCACCGAGATCTTCGGGCCGTAGAAGGCCGCACCGGCCGGGTCGAGGACCAGTTCGAGGCCCTGCTTCTCGGCGGCCGCCCGCAGGGTCTCGGTGGCCTCCGCCCAGTCCTCGTCGGAGCCGATGAACTTCTCCGGGTCCTTGGTCGAGAGCTCCAGGTAGAAGTCGTTCAGCCCGTAGTCACGCAGCAGGTCCAGTACGAAGGTGAGCAGCGAGTCGAGCTCGTCCGCCATCTGCTCACGGGTGCAGTAGATGTGCGCGTCGTCCTGGGTGAAGCCCCGCGCGCGGGTCAGGCCGTGCACCACGCCGGACTTCTCGTACCGGTAGACGGTGCCGAACTCGAAGAGCCGGAGCGGCAGTTCACGGTACGAGCGGCCGCGCGAGCGGTAGATCAGGTTGTGCATGGGGCAGTTCATCGGCTTGAGGTAGTAGTCCACCTCGCCGTCGAGCTTCATGGGCGGGTACATGCCGTCGGCGTACCAGTCCAGGTGGCCGGAGAGCTCGAATAGGCTGCCCTTGGTGGCGTGCGGGGTGTAGACGAACTCGTAGCCGGACTCCTCGTGCCGCTTGCGCGAGTAGTCCTCCATCACCCGGCGCATGATGCCGCCCTTGGGGTGGAACACCGCCAGGCCGGAGCCGATCTCCTCCGGAACGGAGAACAGGTCGAGCTCTGAGCCCAGCTTGCGGTGGTCGCGCTTGGCGGCCTCCTCCAGGAACTCCAGGTGCGCCTTGAGCTCGTCCTTGGTCGGCCACGCGGTGCCGTAGATGCGCTGCAGCATCGGGTTCTTCTCGCTGCCGCGCCAGTAGGCGGCCGCGTTGCGCATCAGCTTGAACGCGGGGATGTGCCGGGTGGACGGCAGGTGCGGGCCGCGGCAGAGGTCGCCCCAGCAGAGCTCGCCGGACTTGGGGTCCAGGTTGTCGTAGATGGTCAGCTCGCCGCCGCCCACCTCGACGTCGGCACCCTCGCCCGCTGTCGCGGCCGAGCCCTTGAGGCCGATCAGCTCCAGCTTGTACGGCTCGGCGGCCAGCTCGGCGGTGGCGGCCTCGTCGGTGACCACCCGGCGGGCGAACTTCTGGCCGCGCTTGATGATCTCCTGCATCTTCTTCTCGATGGCCTTGAGGTCATCGGGGTGGAACGGCTTCTCGACGTCGAAGTCGTAGTAGAAGCCGTCCTTGACCGGCGGGCCGATGCCGAGCTTGGCCTCCGGGAAGAGCTGCTGCACGGCCTGCGCCATCACGTGTGCGGTGGAGTGCCGCAGGATGTCCAGGCCGTCCTTGCTGGAGATCGCGACGGGCTCGACCTCGTCGCCGTCCTGTACCTGGTACGCCAGGTCCTTCAGCGCGCCCGCGACCCGGGCGGCGATGATCGAACGGTCGTCGGCGAAGAGCTCGGCGGCGGTAGTGCCCGTGGTCACCACGCGCTCTTCCCGATCGGGTTCGCGGTTGATGATGATCCGGACGTCGGTCACCGGTCTCTCCTGACATCTGTGGGCCACAGCACCATGCTGCGCGTGTCCGATGGTACCGAGAGCAGGGGCCCGACCGCGCACCCATATGCCCCGGGCGCCCCCGAGGCTCGGCCGGACCGGATCGAGACGGGATTGAGGGGGCGTCAACTGCGGTATCACCTAGGCAGAACGCCGCTGTGCCCGGCGCGCCACTGGTCCTCGGTGGCGCGCCGGGCACCGCCAGGTGGTGATCGGGGGCCGCAGCCGTGCCGCACACTCTGCCCTGGTACCAGGGCCCACTCGCCTCTTTCGACACCGAGACCACGGGCGTGGACGTCGAGACCGACCGGATCGTCTCGGCCGCGCTGGTGGTCCAGGCCACACCCACCGCGCCCGCCCGTACGGTCGGCTGGCTGGCCGACCCGGGGATACCGATCCCCGACGCCGCCCGCGCCGTGCACGGGATAACCGACCAGCGGGCCAGGGACTTCGGCCGCCCGCCCCGGGTGGTGGTCGCCGAGATCGCCCGCGCGCTGGCCGAACAGGCGCTGGCGCACGTGCCGTTGGTGGTGATGAACGCCCCGTTCGACCTCACCCTGCTGGACCGCGAGCTGCGCCGGCACCGCGGCCTCTCGCTCGCCGACAGCCTGGGCCGGACCGAACTGCTGGTGCTCGACCCCCGGGTGATGGACAAGTACGTCGACCGCTACCGCAAGGGCCGCCGTACCCTGACCGACCTGTGCGCGCACTACGGCGTGACGCTGGACGGCGCGCACGACGCCACCGCCGACGCGACCGCCACCCTGCACCTGGTCCGCGCCCTGGGTCGCAGGTACCCGGCCCCGCTCGGCACGCTGACACCGGCCGAACTGCACCTGCGCCAAGCGGTCTGGCACGCCGCCCAGGCCCGGGGACTGCAGAACTGGTTCGACCGCGAGGGCACCCGGGAGCGGGTGGACTTCGCCTGGCCGCTCCGCCCGGCCCGCTGCGCCTGCGGCCGACGGCTCGCGCTGGACCACCGCTGCGAGGCGGCGGCCTGAATGCCGGGACGCCCCGGCGAATGACTCAGGCCCCGACCGAACTTCCGGTCGGGGCCTGAGTGTTGACTCCGGTGGGCGATACTGGGATCGAACCAGTGACCCCTTCGGTGTGAACGAAGTGCTCTCCCGCTGAGCTAATCGCCCGGGCAACGAGAAGAAGACTAGCACCACTTGGGGGTGACTCCGCAAACCGGATCCCCAGCTCCCGTACCGGCTGCGGAGACTGATGGGGAATCAGCGACCCCGGAGAACGGAACACGGAAACACCAGAAGGCCCCGGCCAATTGAATTGGCCGGGGCCTTCCTTGCATTCCGGTGGGCGATACTGGGATCGAACCAGTGACCCCTTCGGTGTGAACGAAGTGCTCTCCCGCTGAGCTAATCGCCCGGGTGCAGGGAAAACATTACCGCATGCCGTGGGGTGCTCCGAACACCCCCCGGACACCCCCGGGGTCAGCGCAGCTTCCAGGGCATGGTCAGCCCGTACCTCCACAGGTACCAGCCGCCCAGGCCCGCGATGATCACCACGCCGACGGCGGTGATGATGATGTTGCGCCGCCGCACCTTGGGGTCGAGGGCCCGCTGGGCCGCCTCGGTCACCTTGCGCCTGGTCCAGCGCAGCACCAGCTGGGCCCAGACGAACTCGGTCGCCCAGATCCCCATGCCCAGGAAGATGACCACCCAGCCCGGCCCGGGCAGCGGCAGCATCACCACGCCGAGCCCGACCACGGCCAGGCCGATCAGGAAGATCGCCACCTGCCAGCTGAGGTGCAGCGGCCTGGACCGCCGGATGAACTGCGGAGCCTTGGAACCGAGGGCGGCCGGGGTCTCGCCCGCCGCCGGAGCCGGCCCCTCGGGACCGGGATTGTCGTTTCGTACAGCCATACGGGGAAAACTACCGGAGCGGCCCGGCCCGGTGCGGCCGTTCCTGCTGCCGTAGCGATTCTGCAATGCGCCGGAAGGGGTACGACTCGCGCCTGAATCGGGACAGACGGGTTTACACCGGGCTTTCAGGTGGGATGGTCCGTTCGCCGACGTGCGATTCCCCGAGCGCACACTGAGCGAAAGGCCCTGGCGCTTATGAACACCACGGTCAGCTGCGAGCTGCACCTGCGCCTCATCGTGTCCAGCGAGTCGTCACTGCCCGTCCCCGCGGGCCTGCGCTATGACACTGCCGACCCCTATGCCGTGCACGCCACCTTCCATACGGGTGCTGACGAGACCGTCGAGTGGGTGTTCGCCCGCGACCTCCTCGCGGAGGGGCTGCACCGACCCACCGGTACCGGCGACGTCCGGGTGTGGCCCTCGCGCAGTCATGGTCAGGGGGTGGTCTGCATCGCCCTGAGTTCTCCGGAAGGAGAAGCCCTGCTGGAAGCCCCGGCTCGCGCGCTCGAGTCTTTCCTCAAGCGCACCGATGCCGCGGTGCCACCCGGCACCGAACACCGTCACTTCGACCTCGACCGGGAACTGTCCCACATCCTCGCCGAGAGCTGACCGCCTCGACGTCGGGTCGTCCCGCCACCGCGTCCGTCCTACTCGGGGGCACGGTCGCACTCACAGCCGCCCAGCAAGCGGCATCGGGGCCAGGCCCCGGTTCAGCCCGTACCAGGGCGAACCGGGGCCTTCGCCCTTCCCGTACCGCTCCTCGCCTCCGGGACGCCGCGCCGGCACCGGCTCTCCCGGTAGAGTCCAGCGAGACGACCGACGCGGGTGCCGTCGGCCCCCCCGCCGCGCGAGGAGCCCCACGTGCTGATCACCCATGACACCGAATGCGCGCTGGGCATTCTGGTGGAGCTGCTCAACACCTCGCCCGGCGCCTGCGGCAGCGAGCAGCTCCCGGACCTGTCGGCGCTCGGCGCCTTCGTCACCCGGCACGAGATCAGCGAGGTCGACTCCCTCACCGCCGCCGACCTCGCCGCCGTCCAGCGGCTCCGGGCCCGGCTGCGTGCGGTGTTCTCGGCGGACTCCACCGAGGAGGCGGCCGAACTGGTCAACGCGGTGGTCGCGGCGGCCGGCACCACGCCCCGGCTGACCAACCACGACCAGCACGACTGGCACATCCACTACTTCGCCCCGCACGCTGCCCTGGGTGACCACCTGGCGGCCGAACTCGGCATGGCGCTGGCCTTCATCGTGATGGCCGGCGAACGGGAGCGGCTGCGCCGCTGCGAGGCGCCGGACTGCGCCCGGGTCTTCGTCGACCTCTCCCGCAACCGCTCCCGCCGCTACTGCGACAGCCGCACCTGCGGCAACCGCCTGCACGTGGCCGCGTACCGGGCCCGCCAGCGGGCCGAGACGGTCGCCACCGGCTGACCGGCCCCGGATGACCGACTCCGGCGGCCCGCGGCGGACGGCCTGCGGCGGACGGACGACCGGCGGATGGAAGACTGGGGGCATGACCGACGCCCCCCTCTCCGACGCCCCTCTCCCCCGCCTCGAGTTCTGGTGCGACCTCGAGTGCCCGGACTGCCGCACCGCCCTGGACGACGTACGGGCGCTGCGCGCGCAGTACGGCGACGCCCTGACGATCGAGCTGCGGCACTTCCCGCTGGAGAAGCACAAGCACGCCTACGCGGCCGCAGAGGCCTTCGAGGAGGCCTTCGCGCAGGGGCAGGGCTGGGCGTACGCGGAGGCCCTGCTCGGACGCTGCGAGGAGCTCGGCAGGGCCGGGCAGCCGGTGCTGACGGCACTGGCCGGAGAGCTCGGGCTGGACGCGGAGGAGGTCGAGCTCGCCCTGATCGACGGGCGGCACATGCTGGTGGTCGACACGGACCAGGCCGAGGGCAAGGCGATCGGCATCACCGGCGTCCCGACGTACGTGATCGGCGGCAGGCGGCTGGACGGCGGCAAGAGCCAGGACGGGCTGCGCGAGCAGATCGTCGCGATCATCGAGGCGGCCCGCTCAGGCCAGTGACTTGCCCATGACCCGCCGGGTGGTCCGGTAGCCGAGCGACTCGTACAGCCGGACCGCCACGGTGTTGCCGCTGAAGACGTTCAGCCCGAGGCGGCGCACCCCGGCCGCCAGGCACTCGCGTTCGGCGAGCAGCATCAGGGTGCGGCCGTGGCCGTGGCCACGGTGCTCCGGTTCGACGGCGACGCTCATCACCCAGGCCACCGGTTCGCCGTCGGGGTCGATCCCCTGACGGAGCGTCAGCCACAGGTGACCGAGCAACGTGCCGTGCTGGTCGGCGAGTTCGCGCAGGGCGATGCCGGGCGTCGCGTAGCCCTCGCGCAGCACCCGCTCGTGGTCGGCGGCCGCCTTGGCGCGCGCCGCGCTCTCGCCGAGGCCGGAGCCGGTCAGGTCGCGCTGATAGCCGGTCTTGACCTGCTCCAGCCAGTTCTCGTATCGCTCCGGCCCGATCGGACGGGCCGTCAGCTCCCTTGGCAGTTCGGGGAGTTGAGTAAGGTCCTTGGCCAGGTTCAGCATCCGCTCGGTGTAGCCGAGGGTCACGGCGAGGCGCGACGCGGCCTCGTTGCCTGCGGGGACGGTGACGTCGACCCGGCTGCACCCCCAGCCGCGCAGCACCTCCTCCGCCGCCAACGCCCCGACGGTGCCCCGCCCGCGCCGCCGTTCGCCGGTGACCTCCAGCTCGGAGATCTCGCCCCAGCGCTGCTCGCCGTACGTCCGCAGCGTGGTCCGCAACCCGCCCACCGGACGGCCGTTGACGCAGATCAGCCACCGTCGGCTCCGGCCCCCACCGGGCAGCGGCTCCTCGGGGTGTTCGGGACGCAGCGTGGTGGTCATGCGGGGACCTTTCCCCCACCGCCGCGCCGCAACCACCCCGCCAGGGGCCCGGGGCGCCGCGACCGGCGGCGGCCCCGCGGACGGCTCAGGGGTCCAGGTCGTCCGCCGCGCGCTCGGCGAACTGCGCCATCGCCTTGAGGGTGACGGGACCCGGGGCGGGCAGCTCGCGGCCGTCGATGCGGGCGATGGCCTGGACGTCGCGCAGGGTGGACGTCAGGAACGCCTCCTCCGCCCCGGCGAGCACCTCGAACGGCAGGTCGGTCTCCTCGGCGCCGGTCCACTCGATCACCAGCTGCCGGGTGATGCCGGCCAGGCAGCCGGAGGCGAGGTTCGGGGTGAGCAGCCGGCCGCCGAGGACCACGAAGATGTTGGAGCCGGTCCCCTCGCAGAGCAGCCCGGCGGTGTTGGCGAAGAGCGCCTCCGAGGCGCCGGCCCGGTGGGCGGCGGCCAGCGCGACGACGTTCTCCGCGTACGAGGTGGTCTTCAGTCCCGCCACCGCGCTGTGTTCGTTGCGGCGCCAGGGCACGGTGTGCACGGCGGTGGTGTCGGGCCGCCGGTTGGCGCTGCCGAGGGCGATCACCAACGTGGTCGGGTGGTTGCCGCGTTCGGAGCCGAGCGGGGAGATGCCGCCGGTGCAGGTGATCCGGAGCCGACCGAGCGGCATCGGGTTGGCGGCCAGCACCTGGGCGACGCCCGCCCGGACCAGCTCGTGGTCGGGGGCGGTCAGGCCGAGGCCGTGGGCGGAGCGGCTGAGCCGGTCCAGGTGCCGGGTGAGCGCGAAGGGCTGCCCGTGCACCGTCTTCACCGTCTCGAAGACGCCGTCGCCGACGGTGAGTCCGTGGTCGAGCACGGAGAGGGCGGCGCTGCCGGCGTCGACCAGGGAGTCGTTGACCCAGATCATCAGTTACTGCTCCTCGGGTACTGGTCGTCGCCCGACGCTATCGCGACCAGGCGGGCGGCCTTGAGTTCGGTCTCGTCCCACTCGCGCTCCGGGTCCGAGCCCCAGGTGATCCCGGCCCCGGTGCCGAACCGCAGCGCCGGGGCGTCGGCCACGGTCCGGTCGATCCAGAACGTACGGATCCCGACCGCGAGTTCGGCCTCGCCCCGGTCGGCGTCGACCCAGCCGATCGCGCCGCAGTAGGGGCCGCGCGGGGCGGTCTCCAGTGCGTCGATGATCCGCAGCGCGCTGGACTTCGGGGCGCCGGTGACCGAGCCGGGCGGGAAGGTGGCGTCGAACAGCGCACCCCAGCCCGCGCCGCCACGCAGTCGGCCCGCGACGGTGGAGACCAGGTGGACCAGGCCGGGGTGCTTCTCCACCACGCAGAGGTCGGGGACGGTCACGCTGCCGGTCTCGCAGACCCGGCCGAGGTCGTTGCGGACCAGGTCCACGATCATCACGTTCTCCGCGTGGTCCTTCTCCAGCAGGTCGTGCTCGGTCCTGCCGGTGCCCTTGATCGGTCCCGAGGAGATGGTGCGGCCGTCCCGGCGCAGGTAGAGCTCGGGCGAGGCGGTGGCGATCTCGACCCCGTGGTCGGGCAGCCGGATGGTGCCCGCGTACGGCGCGGGGTTGCCGTACGCGAGCAGGCCGGTGAGCGCGTCGATGTCGGTGCGGGCCGGGTCGGGCAGCGGCGCGGACAGCACCCGGCACAGGTTGGCCTGGTAAACCTCGCCCGCCGCGATGTGCTCGCGGATCCGGCGCACGCCCGCCGTGTAGGCGGCCCGGTCGAGCGAGCTGTGCCAGCTGCCCGGCCGGGGCCCGAGCCAGCCGTCGGTACGCGGCGGGGCCGGGGCGGGCCGCACCTCGTCGAAGCGGGCGCAGGTGAGCCGGCCCTCGAAGTCGTACGCCACGGCCCAGAACCCGGTGCCGTCCAGCACCGCCGGGTCCGAGCTGACCTCACGCAGGCCGGTCGCCAGGCGGCCGCCGAATCGGGCCATCGGGGCGGCGGTGGCGTGGGGTGGGGTGCGGCCGGACACGGTTCTCCTGCGCGGTTTCGGTGCTGTTCCACGCGGTACGGGGCGCGGAGCGGTGGGGACTGCGGTGGCTTGAAGTGTAGGTCGGAGGGAGTGTCCGGCGTCGGCCCCGGAGCCTCGGGAGAGCTGACGGGGTGCCACCCCGGGGGCACCCGGGCGCCACGCTGCGGGAACGGAATTTGAGCTGGCCCAGGAATCCGCTAAAGTTCAACACGTCGCCGGGAAACGGAGCCGCAAACAAGCGGTGAAGTGATCGGGAGACAGGCGGACGTGGCTCAGTTGGTAGAGCATCACCTTGCCAAGGTGAGGGTCGCGAGTTCGAATCTCGTCGTCCGCTCGACGGAGAACGGTGTAAGATCGTTCTTCTGTGTGTGTTGCCTGGTGGAGTGGCCGAGAGGCGAGGCAACGGCCTGCAAAGCCGTGTACACGGGTTCAAATCCCGTCTCCACCTCCAAGAGGTGTCCCTGGTTCGCCAGGGCCCCTCCCCGCGCGATTAGCTCAGCGGGAGAGCACTTCCCTGACACGGAAGGGGTCACTGGTTCAATCCCAGTATCGCGCACTCGGACCTCTCGGGGCCCGGCTGCTGTACCGCACCACCACCCGCGCGATTAGCTCAGCGGGAGAGCACTTCCCTGACACGGAAGGGGTCACTGGTTCAATCCCAGTATCGCGCACTCGGACCTCTCGGGGCCCGGCTGCTGTACCGCACCACCACCCGCGCGATTAGCTCAGCGGGAGAGCACTTCCCTGACACGGAAGGGGTCACTGGTTCAATCCCAGTATCGCGCACCGCAGTTCAAGGGCCCTGATCCGTCATCGGATCAGGGCCCTTGCCGTTGCCGGGAGTTCGGGACAGCAGCAGGGGCCGGGTACGGATCGCCCTCACCGACGATCCGTACCCGGCCCCTGCTCGTGCTGCCGGAGTGCTGTGCACCGTCTCCGCCCGTCCGCGTTGTCCCTGACGGCGCACTCCGGCCGACGCCGACCTCTCCCCAGAGGTCAGCGCCCGATCAGATCGGCGACAGCCCTGGTCTGTGCCGCCAGTTGCTCCCAGCCGCCGAAGAACGCCAGCAGGGCGACGGCGAACGGGAGCACCATGGCCACGGCCACCGCCGGGTGCCTGGTGCCCTGCTCGGCGGAGCGGGCAGGCGCCTGGCGGAACCCGATACGGCGGCGGCCGGCTTCGGTGAGCTGGGTGGCCATGGTCGGTGCTCCTGCCTTCTCTGTCGTGAGCCCTGGACTGGTGTCGGTCGATGCGGTGGGCGGTTCACCTCGGGGGACGAGTAGGCCGCCCACCGCTAGGAACAAAGGTAGGCGGGGCCACCGACGGGGTCGTCATGCCCGCGTACCGTCGCTGGGCATCCCCGAGGATGACGACGGGGCACGCCGCCTACTACCGAAGGGGGAGAGCGGGTGGCGGAGATCCCCGAGGCAACCCTGAGAGCTACCCCGAGGGGATGCTCCGGCGCTGGTCAGTGCGGCCGTCCGGGCAGATCCGACAATCCGACCGGCCCGGCGGGTGTTGCGTATCAGCACACCGCAGTACGGAGTCCGTAAGCTGTGCCGGAACAGGATTCTGACGGTGGCCCAACCGACGGGGTCTCACCCTTGAGGCTGACAGGAAGAACTGACTATGGCGATGATGCGGCTGAGGCGTGAGGACCCCCGCATCGTCGGCCCCTACCGGCTGCACCGTCGGCTCGGCGCCGGCGGGATGGGCGTGGTCTACCTCGGCTCGGACCGCAAGGGGCAGCGGGTCGCTCTCAAGCTGATCCGGGCCGAGCTGGCCGAGGACGCCGAGTTCCGCACCCGGTTCGCCCGCGAGATCGCAGCCGCCTCGAAGATCCGGGGCGGCTGCACCGCGCGGGTGGTCGGCTCCGACATCGAGACCGAGCGGCCCTGGCTGGCCACCGCGTACGTCCCTGGGCCCTCGCTGTACAAACGGGTCGGCGAGGAGGGCCCGCTGCCCTGGCCGGAGGCGGCCCGGATCGGCGCCGCGCTGGCCGACGGGCTGGTCAAGGTGCACGAGGCCGGTGTGGTGCACCGCGACCTCAAGCCGTCCAACATCCTGCTCTCCCCCAAGGGCCCGCGGATCATCGACTTCGGCATCGCCTGGTCGCGCGGTGCCAGCACGCTCACCCACGTCGGTACCGCCGTCGGCTCCCCGGGATTCCTGGCGCCCGAGCAGGTCAGGGGCGCGGCCGTGACGCCCGCCACCGACGTGTTCGCCTTCGGCGCCACCCTGGCGTACGCGCTCACCGGGGACTCGCCGTTCGGCTCCGGCGCCTCCTCCGAGGTGATGCTGTACCGGGTGGTGCACGAGGAGCCCGACCTCTCCACCGTCCCGCCCCCGCTCGCGCCGCTGGTCCGGGCCTGCCTGGCCAAGGAGCCCGCCGAGCGGCCGGGTGCGGCCGCGCTGCACGAGCGGCTGACCGAACTCGCCTCCCGGGGCGCGCTGCAGGCCCCCGCCGCCCGCCGGGCCGGGCCGCCGCCCGCCGTCGCCCCCGCAGCCCGGCCGCAGCCGGTCCGCCGCCCGGCCGGTGCCACCCGGCAGTCCGCCACCGCACCGATGCCGCAGACCTCGGCCACCGAACCGCTGAGGGAGCGTCACACCGGCCACGACGGCCGCCAGGGACCGCCGCCACAACGCCAGGGCGGCCCGCAGCGGGACCGCCCGCACACCCTGCCGGGTCGGCCCGCCGAGGCCAGGCGTCGGCTGCTCCGGCAGCGGCTGGTGGTCTTCGTGACCGTCACTGTCGGCGTCGCGCTGGCCATCGCGGCGGCCCAGGGCTGCGAGAGCCGCAGCAGTCAGGGCATGATCCCGGCACCGAAGGTGAGCGCGGGCGGCCCGTCCGGCTCGCCGGTCTCGGTCTCGATCGACGGCGCGCAGCCGCCGGCCGCCCCGTTCGCCGCGGTGGCCAAGGGGGCCGCCGACGCCGCGCTCGGCCCCGCCGTCGGGGTCACCCTGCCGGCCGTGGACTGGCCCAACCGCACCTACGCCGACCTGTCCGGCGGCCAGGCGATCCGGCTCCGGGACGGCCGGTCGGCGGTGGAGGGCGTGCAGATCGGCCTCTCCACCGTGCTGCCGGCCCGCTACCACGGCGCCCCTGCGGCCCTGGTGGTGCTGCGCCGCGCCGAGGGCTCCGCCCCGGTGGACCTGGTCCAGCTGTACGGCTTCAGCGGCGACACCCCCGTCCTGCTCGCCTCCCGCTCCTCGGTGGCCGATCCCCAGGCCACTGCGGCCTGGCGGATCGAGGGCGGCGCGCTGGTCCGGGAGGAGCGGGTCTCGCACACGGGGGCCGGTTCGACGACGCGTTACACCGTGCGCGGGGACGGGCAGTTGGAGGAGTCCTGGCCAGGCGCCGGGGTCTCGGGCGGAAGTGGCGGAACGGGCGGCAGCTGACACCGACCGCGCGACGTTCCGGCGGGGGTCCACCTACCGGCGACGGGCCAGCAGGTGGGCGTCGAGGAAGCCCCGCTCGGAGGCCGGGTCGTGGAGCAGCCGGGCGAACGTGACGAACCCGGCCCCGGCCAGCAGTTCGGCGAACCGGTCCGCCGGCCAGCTGTAGGCGGGCGTCACCTTGTGGTCGAAGCGGACCGGCTCGGGCCCGTCGGTCGCGAAGAACGAAGCGAGCAGCAGGCCCCCCGGCGCCAGGACCCGCGCCTGCTCGGCGAGCAGCGCGGGCACTTCCCCGGGAGGGGTGTGGATCATCGAGTAGTGGGCCAGCACGCCGCCGAGGACGCCGTCCTCGACCGGGAGGGCCTCCATCCGCGCCTCGTCGAACCGCAGCGTCGGATGGGCCCGCCGGGCGTGGTCGACCATGCCCGGGGAGAGGTCGAGCCCGAAGGCGTCCAGGCCCAGGTCGTGCAGCATGGCCGTCAGGTGTCCCGGCCCGCAGCCGACGTCGGCCGCCCGGAGGTTCCCCGTCCCGCGCACCAGCTCGGCGAAGGTGCCGATCATGTTCCGCGCGAACGGCTGGGTCTCCAGCCCGTTGGCGAACAGCGACGCGTACAGCTCGACGACCCCGTCGTAGGCCGCCCTGGTCTCGTCCTGGTGCTCCGCCACGGGAAGGAAGGTAGCACCCGCCGTTCCCAGTCCGGATGGTTCCGCGGTCAGATCCCGGCGTTCACCGCGTAGAAGGTCACGGCGGCGGCCGCGCCGACGTTCAGCGAGTCGATCCCGTGCGCCATCGGGATCCGGACCCGGCGGTCGGCGGCGGCGAGGGCCCGGTCGGTGAGGCCGTCGCCCTCGGCGCCGAGCATGACGGCGGTCTTCGGGATCAGGTGCGGGGTGGCGGCCGGCAGGTCGTCGGCGCCGGAGGGGGTGAGGGCGAGCAGTTCGAAGCCCGCCTCGCGGACGGTCTGCAGGGCGGCGGGCCACGGGTCGAGCCGGGCGTACGGGACGGCGAACACCGCCCCCATCGAGACCTTGACGGCCCGTCGGTAGAGCGGGTCGGCGCAGTCCGGCGAGAGCAGCACCGCGTCCATCCCGAGGGCGGCGGCGCTGCGGAAGATCGCACCGAGGTTGGTGTGGTCGACCAGGCCCTCCAGGATCGCCACCCGGCGGGCGGTGAGCAGGAGTTCGGCGGCGCCGGGCAGCGGCTTGCGCTCCATCGAGGCGAGCGCGCCCCGGTGCACGTGGTAGCCGGTGACGGCCTCGGCCAGGCCCGGTTCGACCACGTGGACGGGGGCCGGGGTGTCGGTGATCACGTCGGCCATCACGTCGAGCCACTTCGGCGTGAGCAGCATCGAACGCATCCGGAACCCGGCCGCCACGGCCCGCCGGATCACCTTCTCCCCCTCCGCGATGAACAGCCCCTCGGCCGGCTCACGGCGTCGCCGCAGCTCGACGTCGGTCAGCCCGGTGTAGTCGGCGAGCCGGGGGTCGGCGGGGTCGGTGATGGTCTCTGGTTCTGCCACGACATCGATCTTGGCACACCGGCCGGGCGGCTCAGCCCGAGGAGGTCCGTCCCGCCGACCCGTCAACTCGGGCGACGGGACGGTTCGGCGGATCAGCCGAGGACGTTCACCACGTCGCCGATGACGATGACGGCCGGGGGCTTGATGCCTTCCGCGGTGACCACGTCGGCGACGGTGGCGAGGGTGGCGTCCACCCGGCGCTGGGCGGCGGTGGTGCCCTCCTGGACGACGGCGACGGGCGTGTCGGCCGAGCGGCCCGCCTCGATCAGCCGGGCGGCGATGGCGCCGATCTTGTCGACCGCCATCAGCAGCACCAGGGTGCCGGTCATCCGGGCGGCGGCGTCCCAGTTGGTCAGCGAACGCTCGTCCGGGCCCACGTGCCCGGAGATCACGGTGAACTCGTGCGTCATGCCCCGGTGGGTGACCGGGATGCCGACCGCCGCCGGGACGCTGATCGAGCTGGAGATGCCGGGCACCACGGTGACCGGGACGCCCGCCTCGACGCAGGCGAGCAGCTCCTCGCCGCCCCGCCCGAAGACGTACGGGTCGCCGCCCTTGAGCCGGACCACGAACCGGCCAGCCTTGGCGTGCTCGACCAGGGTCCGGTTGATGGCCTCCTGGGCCATGAAGCGGCCGTACGGGATCTTGGAGGCGTCGATCACCTCGACGTGCGGCGCCAGCTCGGCGAGCAGCTCGCGCGGGGCGAGCCGGTCGGCGACCACCACGTCCGCGTCGGCCAGCAGCCGACGGCCCCGGACGGTGATCAGGTCGGGGTCGCCGGGCCCGCCGCCGACCAGCGCGACGCCTGCCGTGTGGGCGCGGAACTGACGGGCCGCCAGCGATCCGTCGCGCAGCCCCTCGACGATGGTGTTGCGCAGCGCGGCGGAGTGCCGGGGGTCGCCGGTCAGCACGGAGACGGTGGCGCCGCCGTCCCGGCCGGTGGCAGGGGTCCAGGCGGTGGCGGCGGAGGCGTCGTCGCTGCGGGCGCAGAACACCCGCAGGCGCTCGGCCTCGGCGGAGACGGCGGAGTTGACGGCCGGATCGTCGGTGGCGACCAGCACGTACCAGGTGTCGGCGAGGTCGCCCTCGGCGTAGCCCCGCCGGTGCCAGGTGAGCTCGCCCGCGTCGGCCATCGCCTGCACGGCGGGGGTGGTGCCGGGCGATATCAGCTGGATGTCCGCACCGGCCGCGATCAGGGCCGGCAGTCGGCGCTGCGCGACCTGACCGCCGCCGACCACGACGACCCGGCGGCCGGCGAGCAGCAGGCCGACGGGGTAGGGAGTGAGGCCCTCGGTGCTGGGGTGGGGGTTGGGCGCGGTGCTCATCGGCGGTGCTCCTGGGGGCGGGAGAGTCTTACGGACGTACGGCAGCGCGCCCCGCACCGGCGCGCCCTCGGGCCGGTGCGGGGTGGCGGCTGCGTCAGTTCTTTTCGGTGACGCCGGCGGAGTCGAAGGTGGCTACATCGTGCATCGCCCGGGCCGCACTCTGCACCAGCGGGAGGGCCAGCAGTGCGCCGGTGCCCTCGCCGAGCCGCAGGTCCAGCTCGATCAGGGGGCGCAGGCCGAGCTTGGCCAGCGCGGCCTGGTGGCCCGGCTCGGCCGAGCGGTGGCCGGCGATGCAGGCGGCCAGCACCTCGGGGGCGATGGCCTTGGCGACCAGTGCGGCCGAACCGGCGATCACGCCGTCCAGGATCACCGGGGTGCGCAGCGAGGCGGCGCCCAGCAGGAAGCCCGCGATCGCGGCGTGCTCCAGACCGCCGACCGCAGCCAGTACGCCGATCGGGTCGGACGGGTCCGGCTGGTGCAGGGTCAGGGCGCGGCGGACGACCTCGATCTTCCGGGCGTGCGTCTCGTCGTCGATACCCGTGCCGCGACCGGTCACCTCGGCCGGGTCCACACCCGCGAAGACCGCGGTCAGGGCGGCGGAGGCCGTGGTGTTGGCGATGCCCATGTCGCCGGTGATCAGCACCTTGTTCCCGGCCGCGACCAGGTCGCGGGCGGTCTCGATGCCGACCTCGATCGCCTTGAGCGCCTCGTCCCGGCTCATCGCCGGACCCTGGGTCATGTCGTCCGTGCCGGACTTGACCTTGCGCGGCAGCAGGCCGGTGGTCCTGCCCTGCTGGATCGGCTCGGGCAGTTCGGCGGCGACGCCGACGTCGACCACGCAGACCTCGGCGCCGACCTGGGCGGCGAAGGCGTTGACCACCGCCCCCCCGGCCAGGAAGTTCGCCACCATCTGGGCGGTGACCTCCTGCGGCCACGGAGTGACGCCCTGGGCGTGCACGCCGTGGTCGCCCGCGAAGATCGCCACGCAGCCGGGCTCAGGGATCGGCGGCGGGCACTTCCGGGACAGGCCGCTCAGCTGGGCGGCGATGATCTCCAGCATGCCGAGCGAACCGGCCGGCTTGGTCATCCGCTTCAACCGGTCCCACGCCTCGCCGAGCGCCTTGGCGTCCAGCGGACGGATACCGCGCAGGGTGTCGGTGAGCAGGCTGGACGGCTCCTCGCCGGGTAGCGCGCGGTTGCCGTACTGCTCCTCGTGCACCACCCAGGACAGCGGCCGCTTCTTGGCCCAGCCCTGCTGCTGGAGCTCGGGCTCCTCGGGGAACGAGTCCACGTACCCGACGCAGAGGTACGCGACCACGTCCAGGTGGTCGGGCAGGCCCAGCTCGCGGACCATCTCCTCCTCGTCGAAGAAGCTCACCCAGCCGACGCCCAGGCCCTCGGCGCGGGCGGCCAGCCAGAGGTTCTCCACCGCCAGGGCGGCCGAGTACGGGGCCATCTGCGGCTGCGTGTGGCGGCCCAGGGTGTGCCGGCCGCCCCGGGTGCGGTCGGCGGTGACCACGATGTTCACCGGGGTGTCGAGGATGGCCTCGATCTTCATTTCCTTGAACTGCTTGGCCCGCGCCTTGGGCAGCGAGTCGGCGTACGCCTCACGCTGACGCTCCGCCAGTTCGTGCATCCGACGGCGGGTCTTGGCCGAACGGATCACCACGAAGTCCCACGGCTGCGAGTAGCCGACGCTGGGCGCGGTGTGGGCGGCCTCCAGGACCCGGATCAGCACCTCGTGCGGGATCGGGTCGGGGCGGAAGCCGTTGCGGATGTCGCGGCGCTCGCGGATCACCTGGTGGACGGCGTCGCGGCCGGCCTCGTCGTAACCGGGGGCGGCGGGCGGGCGCTCGGTCTCGGGCTGCTCCACGACTGCCTCGGGCTGGGGCTGGGGCTCGGTCGCAGCCTCAGGCTGGAGCTGGGGCGCTTCGGGAGCGGCGGGCGCGGGCTCCACGGCCTCTGCCACCGGGTCCGCGACCTCGTCCACGGCCTCGGACACCGGCTCGGGCTGAACGACCGTCAGCTCGGGGGCGGACGGCTCCTGGGGCTGGGTCGGGAAGGCCGCGGGCGTCATCTCGCCGCTGACGGTCTCGGCGGACGGGGCGGTCTCGGGCCGGGGCTCGGCCTCGACGGTCGGCAGACCGTGCGGGGCCGGGGCGGCCAGGAACGCCGAGATCCGGCCGGGCTGGCGGACGGGCGCGGCGGCCTGAGCCGGGATCGCGACCGGCTCGGCCGGCACCTCGACGGCGCTCGGCTCGGCGACCACGGGCTCCACGGCGACGGGTTCCGCCGCAGTCGCGGGCTCCACGACCACGGACTCGGCGGTGACGGGCTCCGCGACCACGGGCTCGGCGACCACTTGGGCCACCGCCTCGACGGGTGCCTCGGCCACGACCGGCTCCACCGCGATCGGCTCGACCGGCACCTCGGTCACCACCGGCGCCTCGGTCGGCACCTCGACGGACACAGGCTCGGCGGCCACCGGCTCGACCGGCACCTCGACCGCAATCGGCTCGGCCACGACCGGCGCCACCGCGACCGGCTCGACGGGCACCTCGGCGATCGGCGCCTCCACCACCACGGGCTCCGTCAGCACGGGCTCGGCAGCCACGACGGCCTCGACCGGCGCCACCGGGACCTCGACGGCCGCGACCGGCTCGGGCTGCACCGGAGCCGCCACCGGAGCGGGCGCCGGTACCGGCGGGACCACCACTGGAGCGGGCACGATCGGCACGCCGTACGCCGGAGTGCTCCCCGAAGGGCCACGGTCGGCGAGCGAGCGGACCGGCACGTGGCCGGTCATCAGCGAGGGGTCCGGGATCGGCGGGCCGGCGTGCAGCGGGCGGCGCGGCGGCTGAGGGGCCGTCACCTGCGCGGTGGGCTGGGCGACCGGCTGACCCCCGACCTGCTGGCCGAGCGCGTCGGGAGCAGGCTGAGCAACCGGTTCTGCAGCCGCCACGGGCGGGCCCGCAAGCGGCGGGTTGAGCGGCGGCCAGGAGGGCTCCACCGGCTGGCCGGCCGAAGCGGCCGGAGCCGCCTGCGGTTCCTCGACCGTCCGCAGGGTCATGGTCTCGCCCGGCTGAGGCGCGGCGGCGGGGTCGTTCACCACGACCGTCTCGACCGCCCCGTGCACGGCCGCGTCGCCCCAGGACACCTGCGGTCCTGGCATCAGCAGCACGTCCTCGTCCTCGTCCAGCCCGTCGGGCTGGTCCAGGAAGGTGTAGGCGGAGTGGGGTTCGGCACCCGGCGTCGGGACGCCCTCCGGGCGGCCGAGCGGTTCGGCGCCGCCGAGCAGGTGCTCGGGCAGGCCCTCGCTGAGGACGTGGCCGCCATCGGTCATCTCAAAGCTCCTTCCGGGCGCTGCCGCACCCTGGGCGCGGTGATCGCCGACCGCCGCACCCAATTCTCCGCTCGGGGCGGGCCGTGCTCCCGCCCGTTCGTCCGTCCGTCCTCGGGACCGGCGTCCGCCATGCCGTGCTCCGGACCGGTGGGCCGCCCGTGGGAGGGGTGGCACACCATCAGAAACAACGACAGCCCGGGACAACCGGCACGACCGCACCGGACCCGATGGCATTCTTCCGGGCCGACCTGCTCCACGTCGAATGTCCGCGACCGGTCCGGCCTGTGGGTTCCGCCACGTCAGAAAGGTGGCAGACAGGACGAACTGGACACGAACCGTCGATCGCATGCGCGCTCGAACGCCTCACCCTACCGGCCATCCCCGATCGACTCCCGAACCGGTGTCCGATTCGCACCGCCTGCCGAGCGGCTGGCGGGCACCGGTCGAGCGCGTGCCGTGCGCGTGCCGAGCACTTGTCGAAAGCCTGTCAGGAGCTCTGCTCGCCCCAGAGCACCAGGCTCTGCTCCCCCGGCCCGAGGCCCAGTCCGGCTGCACTCCCGTGCCCGGGCCCGAGGGGCGCGGACTGCAGCAGTGCGCCGTCCACCCGGTACCCCGCGCCCGCGATGGCGGCCCGGATCTCCTCGGCGTCGCCCAGCGAGTGCGCCACCGCGACCAGCCGCTCAGGTCTGCGGTCCAGCACCGCCCGGACGACCTCGGCACCGCCGGACTCGACCACCACCGCGTCCGGTTCGGGCAGCCCACCGAGCACCTCCGGGCCGATCCCGTGCACCACCTCGAGCTCGACGCCGTACCGGCGGGCGTTCACGGTGATCTGCGCGCACGCCGAACGGGAGGCCTCCACCGCCACCACCGCCGCACCGAAACGTCCGATCTCGACGGCCAGCGCGCCGCTGCCCGCGCCGACAGCCCAGAGCAGCTCGCCGGGCACCGGACCGAGCCTGGCCAGCGCCAGCGCGCGGACGTGCGGAGGCAGCGCGGAGCCGATTCCACCCGCCGCTCCCGTGCTCCGCTCGGCACCCGCGTACGCCTCGGCGTCCAGCGCCCAGCCCCGGTCGGGTCCGGGGAAGCCGAGCGGGCGGCCGGCCAGCCAGCCGGAGGTCTCGGTGGGCGCGTGGTTGGCACCCGTGCCGCCGATCACCAGGACCACCGCCGGGTCGCGCCAGTCGTGGTCCGGCACCCGGTCCGAGGTGAGCACGGTGATGTCCTCGTCGGCGGTGCCCAGCGCCTCGCAGACCACGAAGGTGCGGTGCACCCCGCGGAGCATCAGCGCGAGTTCGCTCGGCCCGGCGCCGGCCGTGGTGAGCACCGCGACCTTCGGATAAGCGCGGCAGACGTTCGCCGCCCGGCGCAGCCGTCCGCCGTGCGCGCTCACCACCTGGGCGTCCTCCCACGGCATGCCCGCCCGGGCGAAGGCGGCGGCCACCGAGGAGACACCCGGCAGCACCTCCAGTTCGAGGCCGTACTCGGGGCGGCGCAGCTCGCGGACCACCCCGAAGTACCCCGGATCACCCTCGGCCACCACCACGGCGGCGCCCCGGTGTTCGGTGATCCGGCGGGCGGCCTGCTGTACGTTCCCGAGCGTGAGGCGCTCGGCGCCGGACGGGACCGGCAGCGCGGCCAGTTGGTAGGGCGCCCCCGCGACCAGGGTCGCGCCCGCGAGCGCCGAGGCGGCCGCCTCGGTCAGTGGTGTGCCGTCCCACCCGATGACCGTGATCCGGTCCGCCATCTACCGCTGCTCCCTCAGTCCCCAGACGGCCGGACGGCCCCCGGTGCCCGAGGCTACCCGCTCGCACTGCCGTACGGCGTCGCACTCGCGCGAGCCGCAGGACGGGACGCCTCAGCGACCTGACGACTCAGCGCCCGGCGGCGTATTGCGGCTCCCGGACGCTCACCGGTTCGAGGTCCTCCGGGAGCAGGCTCCACAGGATCAGGTCGCTGCGGCTCTCCTCACCGTCCCGCACTATCCAGGCGCTCCGCAGCACCCCCTCACTGATGCAGCCGAGCTTCTGGGCGACCTGCTGCCCGGCGGTGTTGCCGGCGGCGGTGCGCAGTTCGAGCCGAAGGAAGTCGCGGTCCTCGAACAGCCACTGCGCGACGCCGTTCACGGCCTCCGGCGCGTAGCCCTCGCCGCGCGCCCAGGCGGCGGTCACGTACGTCACCTCGGTGGAGCGCAACCGCCAGTCGGTGCAGCGCAGTTCGACCACGCCGACCACACGGTGCGTCAGATTCTCGGTGACGGCGAAAACGATTCCTCGCCCGTCCGCGCGGCGAGCGGGGGCCAACTCCCTGATCCACTCCAGGGCGTGGCCGTCGGTGAACGGCTGGGGGATGGCGGTCCAGGCGTGCACCTGCTCGTCGGCCATCATGGCGACCAGACTCGGCGCGTCCGTCTCCGCGAGGGGGCGCAGCAGCAGCCGCTCGGTGCTGATCGCGGTCTCGGGGAAGCTCGCTGCCATCCGTCTCTCTCCTCGCCGGTCGTGGACTTACGGTACGCCCCGCCCTGTCCGGGCCGTGACACGGTACCCGCAAACAGCACGACAGCACCCCCGCCCGACCGGCAGGGGTGCTGTCACACGTCGTCAGAAGACCGTTCAGAAGGCCGGGATGACCGAACCGTTGAAGGTGGTGTTGATGTACTCCTTGACCTTGTCGGAGTGCAGCAGCTCGGTGAGCTTCTTCACCCGGGGGTCGTTCTCCTTGCCCTTCTTGACGGCCAGGATGTTGGCGTACGGGTTGCCGGTGGCCTTCTCCAGCAGGATCGCGTCGGAGGCGGGCTTGAGACCCGAGTCGAGCGCGTAGTTGCCGTTGATGACGGCGGCGTCCAGGTCGGCGAGCGAGCGCGGGAGCTGGGCGGCGTCCAGCTCCTTCCACTTGAGGTTCTTCGGGTTGGCCACCACGTCGGCCGGGGTGGCGGCGGTGCCGACGCCGTCCTTCAGCTTGATGACGTCGTTGTCGGCGAGCAGCTTGAGCGCCCGGCCCTCGTTGGTGGCGTCGTTGGGCAGGCCGACGGTGGCGCCGGTGGCGAGCTCACCGGCCGACTTCACCTTCTTGGAGTACAGGCCGAGCGGCTCCAGGTGCACGGTCCCGACCGAGACGATCGTGGTGCCGTGCTTCTTGTTGAAGTCCTCGAGGTACGGGACGTGCTGGAAGTAGTTGGCGTCGGCCGAGCCGTCCTGGACGGCGGTGTTCGGGGTCACGTAGTCGGTGACCACCTTGACGTCGAGCTTGAGCCCGGCCGCGTCGGCCAGGTTCTTCTTGACGTAGTCCAGGATCTGCGCATGCGGGGTCGGGCTCGCGATCACCTTGAGCGCGGCGTCCGAGCCGGAGCCCGACGAGGAGCCGTCGCTGCCGCAGGCGGTGAGCGAGAGGGCGAGCCCGGCGGTGGCGATGACGCTGGTGAACTTCAGGACGTTACGCACGAAAAGTGCCTTTCTCCATGGGTGTTTCGGGTGGTGCGGGTGTGGTCAGTGCGGGAGGACGAGCTCCTCGTCCTTCTCCGGGGTGTCGGCGCGGGAGCGCAGCAGGCGGGTCCGCCCGCCGGACCGGCCGCGATTGGCGAGCCGACGGACGATCAGGTCGCCGATCAGCTGGACGGCCATCACGATGACCACCAGCTCGGCGACGATCACCCACATGAAGGCGGTCTCGAAGCGCTGGTAGCCGTAGTTGACGGCCAGGGTGCCCAGGCCGCCGCCGCCGACCGTTCCCGCCATCGCGGAGAAGCCGATCAGCGCGATGACCGTGGTGGTGGCCGAGGAGACCAGCGCGGGCAGCGACTCGGGGACCAGTACCTTGCGGACGGTGGTCCAGGTGCCCCCGCCCATCGCGTGCACGGCTTCCAGCAGACCGCCGTCCACCTCGCGGACGGCGGTCTCCACCAGCCGGGCGAAGAACGGGATGGCCCCGATGGTCAGCGGCACGGTGGCCGCCTCCCAGCCGATGGTGGTGCCCACCAGGTTCTTGGTGAAGCCCTGCAGGGCGACCATCAGGATGATGAACGGCAGCGAGCGGCCGATGTTCACCACGGTGCCCAGGACCCGGTTGACCGGGACGTTCTGCAGCGCTCCGCCCCGGTCGGTGAGCACCAGCAGCAGGCCCAGCGGGAGGCCGAGCAGCACGGTGGTGACCGACGCGACGCCGACCATCTGGAAGGTCTCCACGGTGGCGGGCCGCATGAGTTCCAGCATCTCGTCCCAGGTCATGCCGCTGCCCCGCCCTTCTCGTCGAGCACGTCCACCTGCAGGCCCTGCTCACGCAGGAAGCCGATCGGCACCACGTTGTCCCGGTGACCGCCGGGCAGTTCGACCCGCATCCGGCCGACCATCCGGCCACCGATGGTCTCGACGGCGGCGCCGAGGATGTTGATGTCGATCTGGTAGGTGCGGGCCAGCAGGGAGACGAACGGCCGGGCCGAGGTGTCGCCCTGGAAGGTGATCTCCAGCACCGTGTGACCGGGGTGGCCGGAGCCGAACTCGCCGAGCGGGAAGAGCTCGCGGGCCAGCTCGGAGTTCCCGGTGGCGAGCAGGTCGGTCAGCCTCCCGGCCTCGACCACCCGGCCCCCGCGCATCAGGGCGGCGGAGTCGCAGACGGACTTGATGACGTCCATCTCATGGGTGATCAGCAGGACGGTCAGACCGAGCTGTTGGTTGAGGTCGCGCAGCAGGGCGAGGATCGAGCGGGTGGTCTCCGGGTCCAGCGCCGAGGTGGCCTCGTCGGAGAGCAGCACCTTGGGGTCGCCGGCCAGCGCCCTGGCGATGCCGACCCGCTGCTTCTGGCCGCCGGAGAGCTGGCCGGGGTAGGCGCGAGCCTTGTCGGCCAGGCCGACCAGTTCCAGCAGCTCGCCGGCCTTGCGGCGGCGTTCGGTGCGGTCCAGGCCGACGATCTCCAGCGGGAGTTCGACGTTCTGCTGCACGGTGCGCGAGGCGAGCAGGTTGAAGTGCTGGAAGACCATGCCGATCCGGCGGCGGGCGGCCCGCAGTTCCGCTCCGGCGCGCTGCTCGGTGCCGGGCAGCGCGGTGAGCTCGACGCCGTTCACGGTGACCGAGCCGGAGCTGGGGCGCTCCAGCATGTTGACGCAGCGGATCAGGGTGGACTTGCCGGCGCCGCTGGTGCCGACGACTCCGTAGACCTCACCCTCGCGCACGTGCAGGTCCACCCCGGCCAGGGCGGTGACCTCGCGGCCTCGGGTTCGGTAGACCTTGGTCAGGTCCTTGGTGGTGATCACGGCTGCTTCCGTTGGTCGGGGGCGGACGACGGCATGCGGAGGCACACCTCTGAGTGAGGATCAGGTCCGGCCATGCTTCGATCGTTGCCGCTGAGCGGCGGGGGCGCGCGTGGGCATGACCCTTACGAGTCACGGCACGGGGTGCGCGGGAAGAGGGGCGGAAGCCCTCAGAAGCGACACATTCGACAACAACACATGCCGCGCTCTCCGGCCGGCGTGCTGCCGGTGGGGGTGCAGGTCGTCGTCGTGGTCATGGATCAAAGTAAATCAGACATATGGACACAGTCCCAATTATCAGGAACGCCGGTCCGAAATGCGGACACGACACAGGCGTACCAACGGAAAGAGCACCCGACCGGTCATCAGGTCGGGTGCTCCTCGGCCGTTCGGGTCGTCCGTTCAGGCAGCGGCCGCGACCGCCACCCGCTTCGTCAGAGTGACGATGCTCAGGCTCCGGCTGACCTCGCGGACGCCGGTCTGCCGGTAGCCGTGCCGGGCGTACAGCCGCAGGTTGCCCAGGCTGCGGTGGCCGGTGAACAGCTCGAAGGAAGCGACCGGGGCCTCGGCGACGAGCCGACGCTCCACCGCCTCCAGCAGCCGGCCGCCGAGGCCGTGGCGCTGCATCCGGGGGTGCACCACCAGGCGGTCCACGTGGGCGGTGCCGTCCCGGTCCACCGAGCCGCGGACGGTGCCGACGATCTCCTCGCCGAGCCGGGCGACCAGCACGTGGCGCTCGGCCAGTTCGGCGCGCAGGCTCTCCAGGGTCTGGGTCAGGGGCTCGATCGCCCAGTCGCCGTACAGCTCGGCCTCGGACTGGTAGCCGAGGTACTGGAGCTTGAGGATCTGCTCCGCGTCCTCTGCGTTCGCCACCGAGATGTTCACACTCATGCCCATGTGCTGGGGCCTCCCGTCGTTAGTTCCCGGTGCCCGGGGTGAGGGTGTGCACCGGTTGCCCTGCGAAGGATTCCCGGCCGGGGATCGGCCCTGACCGGGGGTGGCGCAGTCGTGCCCTGGCTGTCTCCGGAGTCGGATCTGCGCGCAGGCCCAGTATCCGGCCGCTCGACACACCGTCAAGGACACGTTCGCCACCGCTCTACCCACCGTCCGGCCTCCGGCAACCTTCCGGCCGCCGGACGTGGTGAGCATCACTCCGACCGTTCGTTGTGCAGGAGGGCGCGCAGGCAGGCGAGGCAGCGTGAGCGGGTGGGTCCGATACTGCCGCGCGGCAGGCCGAGCCGCTCGGCGAGTTGGTGGTACGTCAACTCGGGCGCCTCGGCCAGCGCGGTCATCAGTTCGGGGCAGCGGCCGGGCAGGCGGGCCAGCGCGCGGCGCACCGCGCGCTCCCGGGCGGCGGTGAGCACCTGCTCCTCGGCGGAGGGGACCACCCACTCCGTTCGGGTGAGGACGGGGCGCAGTTCGGCGTAACGGATCACACCCGGCAAACGACGAGGGGGCGCCCGGAGGCGCCCCCTCGTTCAGGTGGTGATCAGCCCTGGACCCACTCCTGCTGGACCGCCAGGTCGGCCTTGAGCTCGGCCAGCTGGGCCGCGACGGCGGACGGGGCGGTGCCGCCCCGGCCGGTCCGGGAGGCGATCGAACCGTGCACGCTGAGCACCGAGCGGACCTCGGGCGTCAGGTGCTCGGAGATCTCGGCGAACTGCTGGTCCGTCAGGTCGGAGAGCTCGATGCCCAGGCCTTCGCAGACCTTGACGCAGGCGCCGGCCACCTCGTGCGCGACCCGGAACGGGACGCCCTGCCTGACCAGCCACTCGGCGATGTCGGTGGCCAGCGAGAAGCCGGCCGGGGCCAGCTCCTCCAGCCGCTCCCGGTGGACCGTCAGGGTGGCCATCATGCCGGTGAAGGCGGGCAGCAGGACCTCGAGCGTGTCGCAGGAGTCGAAGACCGGCTCCTTGTCCTCCTGGAGGTCCCGGTTGTACGCCAGCGGGAGCGCCTTGAGGGTGGCCAGCAGGCCGGTCAGGTTGCCGATCAGGCGGCCGGACTTGCCCCGGGCCAGCTCGGCGATGTCCGGGTTCTTCTTCTGCGGCATGATCGAGGAGCCGGTGGAGAAGGCGTCGTGCAGCGTGATGAAGCCGAACTCCTTGGTGTTCCAGATGATCACCTCCTCCGCGATCCGCGAGAGGTTGATCCCGATCATCGCGGTGACGAAGGCGAACTCGGCCACGAAGTCCCGCGAGGCGGTGCCGTCGATCGAGTTGCCCACCGAGCCGCGCTCGAAGCCCAGCTCGGCGGCGACCGCCTCCGGGTCCAGGCCGAGCGAGGAACCGGCCAGCGCACCGGAGCCGTACGGGGAGACGGCGGTCCTGGTGTCCCACTGCCGCAGCCGCTCGGCGTCCCGGCCGAGGGCCTGGACGTGGGCGAGGACGTGGTGGGCGAACAGCACCGGCTGGGCGTGCTGGAGGTGGGTGCGGCCCGGCATCGCGGTGTCCGGGTGCGCCTCGGCCAGGCCGACCAGGGCGTGCTGGAGGTCGAGCAGCAGGCCGCCGATGATCTTCGCGTGGTCCCGCAGGTACATCCGGAACAGGGTGGCGATCTGGTCGTTCCGCGACCGGCCGGCCCGGAGCTTGCCGCCCAGGTCCGGGCCGAGCCGCTCCAGGAGGCCGCGCTCCAGCGCGGTGTGCACGTCCTCGTCGGCGACCGTGCCGGTGAAGGCGCCTGACGCCACGTCCGCCAGCAGCGCGTCGAGGCCGCCGAGCATGCCGGCCAGTTCCTCGTCGGTGAGCAGCCCGGCCTGGTGCAGCACCCGGGCGTGCGCTTTGGAGCCCGCGATGTCGTACGGGGCCAGCCGCCAGTCGAAGTGCACCGAGGCGGAGAGCTTGGCCAGCGCCTCGGAGGGGCCGTCGGCGAAGCGCGCGCCCCAGAGGCGGACGTCGGCGTTCTGATCGGCGGTCATCGCGTGGGCTCCTTCTGGTCGTTACGGGGGTAGGGCAGCGCCCCGGCTGCCTGAGCGCAGCCGGGGCGTCAGGGCGTGGCTCAGGCCAGGTCGCGACGGGCGGCGATCTTCGAGGACATGCCGAAGATCTCGATGAAGCCCTTGGACATCGACTGGTCGAAGGTGTCGCCGGTGTCGTAGGTGGCGAGGTTGAAGTCGTACAGCGACTGGTCCGACTTGCGGCCGTTCACCACGGCGCGGCCGCCGTGCAGGACCATCCGGATCTCGCCGGAGACGACCTGGTTGGCCTCGTTCAGGAAGCCGTCCAGCGCGCGCTTGAGCGGGGAGAACCACAGGCCGTCGTAGACCAGCTCGGCCCAGCGCTGCTCGACCTGCCGCTTGTAGCGGGCCAGCTCGCGCTCGACGGTGACGTTCTCCAGCGCCTGGTGCGCGGTGATCAGCGCGATCGCGCCGGGGGCCTCGTAGATCTCCCGGGACTTGATGCCGACCAGGCGGTCCTCGACCATGTCGAGCCGGCCGACGCCCTGGGCGCCGGCGCGCTTGTTGAGCTCTTCGATCGCCTGGAGCACCGACACCTTGCGGCCGTCGATGGCCACCGGGACACCGGCCTCGAAGGTGATGACGACCTCGTCCGCCGCACGCGGGGTGGCCGGGTCCTGGGTGTACTCGTAGACGTCCTCGATCGGGGCGTTCCAGATGTCCTCGAGGAAGCCGGTCTCGACGGCACGACCGAAGACGTTCTGGTCGATCGAGTACGGGTTCTTCTTGGTGGTGACGATCGGGAGGTTCTTCGCCTCGGCGAAGGCGATCGCCTTGTCCCGGGTCATCGCGTAGTCGCGGACCGGGGCGATGCACTTCAGCTCGGGGGCGAGCGACTGGATGCCGACCTCGAACCGGACCTGGTCGTTGCCCTTGCCGGTGCAGCCGTGGGCGACCGTGGTGGCGCCGTGCTTCTTGGCGGCGGCGACCAGGTGCTTGACGATGGCCGGCCGGGACAGCGCCGAGACCAGCGGGTACTGGCCCTGGTAGAGGGCGTTCGCCTTGAGGGCCGGCAGGCAGTACTCGTTCGCGAACTCGTCGCGGGCGTCGGCGACCTCGGCCGCGACGGCGCCGCAGTCCAGCGCGCGCTGGCGGATCGCGTCCAGGTCCTCGCCGCCCTGGCCGACGTCGACGGCGACGGCGATGACCTCGGCGCCCGTCTCCTCGGCGATCCAGCCGATGCAGACGGACGTGTCCAGACCGCCCGAGTAGGCGAGTACGACGCGCTCGGTCACGGCTTTCTCCTTCACAACAGTGCGAACAGGGTTACGACGACAGGCATAAGTATGCACTACGCCGTATGAAATTCAAAACGCGGGGACGCCTGGGGCGGGCCCCGGGGGTGGCGGGACGGGCCGCCCGCTGGGCTCAGCGAGGGATGGGACGGCGGGAGCCTCGGGCTTGGACGGGTCCGGGGTCGGTCACTGGGCCTTGGCCTGGGCCAGTTGCATCAGGTGGTCGGCGAGGGCCTGGCCGCCGGACGGGTCGCGGCTGATCAGGAGGACGGTGTCGTCACCGGCGATGGTGCCGATGATCTCGAAGACCTCGGCCTGGTCGATCGCCGAGGCGAGGAACTGGGCGGCGCCCGGAGGGGTCCGGAGCACCACCAGGTTGCCGGAGGCGGTGGCGGACACCATCAGCTCGCCCGCCAGCCTGGCCATCCGGCCCTCGGTGGCGGACTCCCCCATCGGGGCGCGCGGCGTCCGGTCGCCACCCTCGGCCGGGACGGCGTAGATGAGTGCGCCGTCCCGGTTCCGGATCTTCACCGCGCCCAGTTCGTCCAGGTCCCGGGAGAGGGTGGCCTGGGTGACCACGAGGCCGTCGTCGGCGAGCAGCTTGGCCAGCTGGCTCTGCGAGCGGACGGGCTGACGGGTCAACAGGTCCACGATCCGCCGGTGCCGTGCGGTGCGGGTCTGCGGGACCTGCGATGTCGGCCCGGCGGCGGGCTGGTCGGGATTGGGTTCGGTCATGTCGAGGATTCTCCCGGAGTTCGCTCAGGCGTTCGCGTCGGGGGCGACGCTGTTCAGGATCTCCGGGAGCGCGGCCAGGAAGCGGTCCGCCTCCTGCTCGGTGAGGACCAGCGGGGGCACCAGCCGGACGGCGTCCGGCACGGCGGCGTTGACCAGGAACCCGGCCTGCTGGGCGGCGGCCTGGACCTGGCCGGCGACCGGCGCGGTGAGCACGATGCCCAGCAGCAGGCCCGTGCCCCGGACGTGGTCCACCAGCGGGGAACCGATCGCCTCGATACCGGTACGCAGCTGCTCACCGACCTTCTGCACGTGCGCCAGCAGCCCGTCCGCGACGATCGTGTCGAGCACCGCCAGACCCGCCGCCGCCACCACCGGGTTCCCGCCGAAGGTGGTGCCGTGGTGACCCGCGTGGAACAGCTCGGCGGCCGGTCCGAACGCCACCGTCACCCCGATGGGCAGTCCCCCGCCGAGGCCCTTGGCCAGCGTGACGACGTCCGGCTCGACGCCCTCGTACGCCTGGTGGGCGAACCAGTGGCCGGTCCGGCCGATACCGGTCTGGATCTCGTCCAGCACCAGCAGGGTGCCGGTCGCCCGGGTGATCTCCCGGGCCGCCGTCAGATAGCCCTCGGGCAGCGGGATCGCGCCGTTCTCGCCCTGGATCGGCTCCAGGAAGACGGCGGCGGTCTCGGTGGTGACGGCTGCCCGCAGTGCTTCGATGTCGCCGAACGGGACGTAGGTGACGTCACCGGGCAGCGGGACGAACGGGGTCTGCTTGGCGGGCTGGGCGGTGAGCGACAGGGCGCCCATGGTCCGGCCGTGGAAGCTGCCCTCGAGCGAGACCAGGTGGGTCCGGCCGGTCAGTCGGCTGATCTTGAAGGCGGCCTCGTTGGCCTCGGTGCCGGAGTTGCAGAAAAAGACCCGGCCGCCCTCGCGGCCGAACAGCTCCAGCAGCCGCTCGGCCAGCCGGACGGTCGGCTCGGCGATGAACAGGTTGGAGACGTGGCCGAGCTGCCCGATCTGCGCGGTGACCGCCTCGACGATCGCCGGGTGGGCGGTGCCGAGGGCGTTCACCGCGATCCCGCCGACCAGGTCGAGGTACTCCTTGCCGTCGGCGTCCCAGAAGGTTGAGCCCGCGCCCCGTACCAGCGGGATCCGGGGGGTGCCGTAGTTGTCCATCAGCGAGTGCTGCCACCGCTGCGTGAGCTGGGTGTTCGTCATGCCAGGCCCCCCAGGACCGTTGCTTCGTCGTCCGGCACCACCATGGTGCCGATGCCCTCGTCGGTGAAGATCTCCAGCAGCAGGCTGTGCTGCACCCGCCCGTCCAGGACGCGCGCGGTGCCGACGCCCGAGCGGACCGCGTTGAGGCAGCCCTCCATCTTCGGCAGCATGCCGCTGGCCAGCGTCGGCAGCAGCTCCTCCAGCTCGGTGGTGCCGAGCTGGCTGATCACGTCGTCCGAGTTGGGCCAGTCCGCGTACAGCCCCTCGACGTCGGTCAGCACCACCAGCATCTCGGCGCCCAGCGCGACGGCCAGCGCGGCGGCCGCGGTGTCCGCGTTGATGTTGTAGACGTGGCCGTCGGTGCCGCGCGCGATCGAGGAGATGACCGGGATCCGGCCGTCCCCGATCAGCGCCTTGACCGCGCCCGCCTCGATGTTGACGATGTCTCCGACCAGGCCGATGTCGACCTGCTCGCCGTCCACCACCGCGTACCGCTTCACGGCGGTCATGGTGTGCGCGTCCTCGCCGGTCATGCCGACCGCGAACGGGCCGTGCTCGTTCAGCAGCCCGACCAGCTCGCGCTGGACCTGGCCGGCCAGCACCATCCGGACCACGTCCATGGTCTCGGGGGTGGTGACCCGCAGGCCGTTGGTGAACGAGGACTCCAGACCGAGCTTGCCCAGCTGGGCGTTGATCTGCGGGCCACCGCCGTGCACCACCACCGGGTGCAGACCGGCGTAGCGGAGGAAGACCACGTCCTGGGCGAAGGCCGCCTTCAGCGACTCGTCGACCATGGCGTTGCCGCCGAACTTGATCACCACGGTCTTGCCGTGGAAACGCTCCAGCCAGGGCAGCGCCTCGATCAGAGTCAGGGCCTTGGGCAACGCGGTGTTGTTACGGGCCTGTTCGCCCTTGGGTGCGATCTTCACGGTGGTCCCCCGGATCAGCTGGAGTAGGCGCTGTTCTCGTGCACGTAGTCGGCGGTGAGGTCGTTGGTCCACACCGTGGCCGCCGCCTCGCCGGCCCGCAGGTCGGCGGTGATGACCACCTCGCGGCCGGTCATGTCCACCAGGTTGCGGTCCTCGCCGACGCTGCCGTCCTTGCAGACCCAGACGCCGTTGATCGCCACGTTCAGCTGGTCGGGGTCGAAGGCCGCGTCGGTGGTGCCGATCGCGGCCAGCACCCGGCCCCAGTTCGGGTCCTCGCCGTGCAGGGCGCACTTGAGCAGGTTGTTGCGGGAGATCACCCGGGCCACCTGGACGGCCTCCTGCTCGGTGGCGGCGCCCGTCACGTCGATCCGGATGTCCTTGCTCGCGCCCTCGGCGTCGCCGATCAGCTGGCGGGCCAGGTCGGCGCAGACGGTGGCCACCGCGGCGGCGAACTCGTCCTGCTCCGGGACGACCCCGGAGGCGGCCGAGGCCAGCAGCAGCACCGTGTCGTTGGTGGACATGCAGCCGTCCGAGTCGATCCGGTCGAAGGTGGTGTTCGTCGCGCTGCGCAGCGCGACATCCAGCCCCCCGGCGGTGACGTCGGCGTCGGTGGTCAGCACCACCAGCATGGTGGCCAGACCGGGAGCGAGCATGCCCGCGCCCTTGGCCATCCCGCCGACCGTCCAGCCGTTCTTCGTCACCTGCGCGGTCTTGTGCACGGTGTCAGTGGTCTTGATGGCGATCGCGGCGGCCTCGCCACCGTCGGCGGCGAGCGCCTTGGCGGCCTGCTCGACGCCGGGCAGCAGGATGTCCATCGGCAGCCGGACACCGATCAGGCCGGTGGAGGCGACCGCCACCTCGCCCGCGCTCAGGGCCAGCTCGGCGGCCACCTTCTCGGCGGTGGCGTGGGTGTCCTGGAAGCCCAGCGGGCCGGTACAGGCGTTGGCGCCACCGGAGTTGAGGACCACCGCGGAGATCCTGCCGCCCTTCACCACCTGCTCCGACCAGAGCACGGGGGCGGCCTTGACCCGGTTGGAGGTGAAGACGCCGGCGGCGGCGTTGGACGGTCCGTCGTTGACCACCAGGGCCAGATCGGGGGTGCCGCTGGCCTTGATGCCCGCGGTGACGCCGGCGGCGCGGAAACCCTTGGCCGCCGTCACTCCGACGCCTTCAATGTTCACAGCCTGACTGGTCGTCACGGTGCAACTCCGTTCAGCGGAAGGCCGAGCTCCTCGGGGAGTCCGAGGGCGATGTTCATGCTCTGCACCGCGCCACCGGCGGTGCCCTTGACCAGGTTGTCGATCGCGCTGATCGCGATGATCCGGCCGGCGTGCTCGTCCAGTGCGACCTGGACCAGCGCGGCGTTCGAGCCGTAGACCGAGCTGGTCCGGGGCCACTGGCCCTCCGGCAGCAGCCGGACGAACGGCTCGCCCGCGAAGGCCTCCTCGTACGCGGCGCGCAGGCTCGCGGCGGTCACGCCGGGCTTCGCCTTGGCGCTGCACGTGGCCAGGATGCCGCGCGGCATCGGCGCCAGGGTGGGGGTGAACGAGACGGTGATGTCCTCACCCGCGACCGGGCCGAGGTTCTGCGCCATCTCGGGCGTGTGCCGGTGCCCGCCGCCGACGCCGTACGGGCTCATCGAGCCCATCACCTCGCTGCCGAGCAGGTGCGCCTTGACGGCCTTGCCCGCTCCGGACGTGCCCGAGGCGGCCACAACCACGGCCTCCGGCTCGGCCAGCTTCGCGGTGTACGCCGGGAACAGCGCGAGCGAGACGGCGGTCGGGTAGCAGCCGGGGACGGCGATCCGCTTGGTGCCCTTGAGCGCGGCCCGGTGGCCGGGCAGCTCGGGCAGGCCGTACGGCCAGGTGCCGGCGTGCGGAGAGCCGTAGAACTTCTCCCAGACCGCCGGGTCCTTGAGCCGGAAGTCGGCCCCGCAGTCCACCACCAGCACGTCGTCGCCGAGCGCCTCGGCGACGGCGGCCGACTGCCCGTGCGGCAGCCCGAGGAAGACGATGTCGTGCCCGGCCAGCACCTCGGGGGTGGTCGGCTCCAACACCCGGCCGGCCAGCGGCAGCAGGTGCGGCTGGAGCTCGCCGAAGGTGGTCCCGGCATTGGAACCGCCGGTCAGCGCCCCGATCTCGATCTCCGGGTGCCCGAGCAACAGGCGCAGCACCTCCCCGCCCGCGTATCCACTGGCGCCGGCGACGGCGACTCGCAATGCCATGATGATCCCTCCTAGGACTTGGCATGAATATACGCATCACCGAACATTCATGCAAGGAGCCCCCATGGCCCACCGGCGCGGCAAATCCGTCGGCAGCGTGCCACGGCCCAGTCGAACCGCACCCGTGAACGAGCACGTCTCCGTCAGGTCGCGAGAAGGACAGGCCACCCTGACTCCTCGCCGACAGCTGTCAACTTATGGTTGACATATTCAAAAGTGTCAACCTATCGTTGACGCATGACGATCCCCGTACGGCTCGACGACCTGATCGACGCCATCAAGAAGGTGCACCCCGACGCGCTGGACCAGCTCTCCGGAGCCGTCATCGCCGCCGACCACCTCGGCGACCTCGCCGACCACCTGATCGGACACTTCGTGGACCAGGCCCGGCGCTCCGGCGCCTCCTGGACCGACATCGGCAAGAGCATGGGCGTAACCAGGCAGGCCGCCCAGAAGCGCTTCGTGGCCAAGGACCCGGGCGAGCCCGGTGACCTCGACCCGAGCCAGGGTTTCGGCCGTTTCACCGATCGGGCCCGCCAGGTGGTGATGGCCTCGCAGGAGGAGGCCCGCACCGCTGGCAACCCCGAGATCCGCGCGGAGCACCTGGCGCTCGGCCTGCTCGCCACCCCCGAGTCAACCGGCACCCGGGCCCTGCTCGCGCAGGGCGTCACGGCCGAGGCGCTCCGCGCGGCCGTCGGCGCCGTGCTGCCCGCGCCGGTGGCGGACGTGCCGGGACTGATCCCGTACGACGCCGGCGGCAAGAAGGCGTTGGAGCTGACCTTCCGTGAGGCGCTCCGGCTCGGCCACAACCACGTGGGCACCGAGCACATCCTGCTCGCCCTGCTGGAGCTGGAAGGGGCGGACGGCGTGCTCGGACGGCTCGGCGCGGGCAAGGCTGCCACCGAAACCTTCGTTCTCGAACAGAGCTGACCCACCAAGGCTTCTCCCTCGAACGGCGGTATCCAACGGGCGCTCGCGCGACTACCATGAGTCGCCACGAGATCGCAGTCCGCCGCCGAGGGAGTCGCCTTGTCCGGAACCCGTGCCGTCTGGTCCGACTTCTGCGCCGTCGCCCCCAGCCCGGAGCTGCGCGAACGCCTCCGGGCGGAGCTGGCCCGGGTCCGTTCCGGCCCCGACGAGATCGCCGGCCAGCTGGCGGTCGGGCGCACCCCCAAGCGGCTCGGCTTCGACGACGGCGCGATCTTCCCGCCGGACGAGTTCCCGCTCGGCACCCCCTACGACACCATCCAGTCGGCCGCCGCGGACCGCGCCCCGCTGCGCGGTGCGGTCCGGGTGGCGGTGGTGCTGGCCGACTTCTCCGACCACGCCATGACGGCCACCAAGTCCCACTTCGAGCAGCTGTTCTTCTCGCTCGGTGAGCTCCCGCACGGCAGCGTGCGGGAGTACTACCGCGAGGTCACGCACGGTCTGATCGACATCGTGGGCGAGGTGATGGGCCCGATCCGGCTGCCGCAGACCCTCGCCTGGTACGCCAACGGCAACTTCGGCATCGGCCGCCCCAGCGGCGAGCCACGCGCCCACCTGATGGCCCGGGACACCGCGCTGGCCGCCGACCCGCTGATCGACTTCGCCCCGTACGACAACGACGGCAACGGCTTCGTGGACGCGTTCATCGTGGTGCACGCCGGGTCCGGCGGCGAGGCCACCGGCCGGCCCGGCGACCTCTGGTCCCACAAGTGGACGCTGCCCGCCGCGCAGAACGCCGACGGCACCAAGATCTTCGCCTACCTGACCATTCCCGAGGACGCGAAGATCGGCGTCTGCGCCCACGAGCTCGGCCACCTGCTGTTCGGCTTCCCCGACCTGTACGACACCGACAGCACCTCCGAAGGCGTCGGCAACTGGTGCCTGATGGGTGGCGGCTCCTGGGGCGGCGGCGGTGACATCCCGGTGCACCCGTCGGCCTGGTGCAAGGTGAACCAGGGCTGGGCGAGCGCCACCGTGGTCACCACTGGCGGCCCGGTCGCCTTCGAGGACGTGAAGTCCAGCCACACCGTGCACCGGCTCTGGAAGGACGGCACCGGCGGCAGCGAGTACTTCCTGGCGGAGAACCGCCAGCAGAGCGGCTACGACGTCTCGCTCCCCGGCTCGGGCCTGCTGGTCTGGCACATCGACGAGAGCAAGCCCGGCAACACCGACGAGAACCACTACAAGGTCGGCCTGCTCCAGGCCGACGCCAAACGCGACCTGGAGCTCGCCCACAACCGAGGCGACGCCGGCGACCCGTACCCGGGCAGCACCGGCAACGTCACCCTGAACGGCTCCAGCTCACCGAGCACCAGGTCCTACGCGGGCGCGGCCACCTGTGTGTCCATCAGCTCCATCCCGGCCCCGGCCGCCACCATGACCGCCACCGTCTCGGTCTCCTGCGGGACGGGCGGCACGCCGAGCTGACCGCGTACGAGCTACCGTCTGAGGTGGAGCGGCGCTCGGTCCGGCCGGCCACCGAGCTCGGGCTCCCACCGGCCGGGATCGACCTGCGCGAGCGCCCGGACGGCGCCTGGGTCTGCTTCGAGGTGAACCCGATGCCCGCGTACAGCTACTACGAATCGCACACCGGTCAGCCGAGCGCCGCGGCGATCGTCGACCTGTTGGCCGGTGCCCCGGCCGCTCTGGAGGTAGGAACTGTGGTCGCCCCGGTGGAGAACCTCACCGCCCTGCGGGTCCGCCTGCTCGCGGCCACCCCGCACCCCCGGCTGCCCGGCTGGGAGGCGGCAACCGTGGAGGTGCTGTCCGCCACCCCCGTCCCGGGCCGGGCCGACCTGCTCTCCCAGCGGGTCGGCGAGTCCCTCGACCTGGCGGTCCGGCAGGAGCAGCTGGCGGGCCTGCCGACCGGCTCGGTGCTCCGCCTCCGGGCCCGGCTGGCCGTCGGCGAGGTGCTGGCCGAACAGGCCCCGGCACCCGGCGACTTCGGCGTCGAGCCCGGTCTCTGACGGCGTCAGTTCCTGACGGCCCGGAGCAGGACGAACTTCGGGTCGCTGCTGACCACCTGCGAGTTGCCGAACAGGCGGCGCAGCTTGACGTGGTAGCCGAGGTGCCGGTTGCCGATCACCCAGAGCTCGCCGCCGGGGCGCAGCGCGCTCTTCGCCGTGGTGAACATCCGCCAGGCGGTGGCGTCGGTGGTGGCCTGGTGGGTGTGGAACGGCGGGTTGTTGAGCACCACGTCGAGCGAGCCGGGCTCGGCGCCCGCCAGTGCGTCGCCGACCACGAACTCGGCCTTCGCGGCCGGCCCGAGCGCGCTCCGGAAGGTGGCCTCGGCCGAGGCCACCGCCTGGTGCGACTCGTCCACGAAGAGCAGTTCGGCCTCCGGGTTGGCCAGCGCGGCGGCGGTGCCCACCACGCCGTTGCCGCAGCCGAGGTCGGCGATCCGCTTCGGCCCGGTCGTCGCCGGGAGGTGGGTGAGCAGGAAGCGGGTGCCGATGTCGAGGCGTTCGGCGCAGAAGATGCCCGCGTGGTTGGTGACGGTCCGTCCGGAGACCGGGCCGACGCCGTCCGGGAGGGTATAGCTGACGGGCCAGGGGTTGGCGGTCCTGGGCAGCGCCGGGTCGGGCGTGCAGTGGATCAGCCGGGCCTTCCTGACGGCCAGTGAGGTCCTGGTCGGGCCGAGGATCCGCTCGAACAGGTGCAGTGTGGAGGTGTGGATCTCGGTCACCATGCCGGCCCCGATCACCACCGTGCCCGCGTGCACGGCGGGGGCCAGCCGGTGCAGCTGGTCCTCCAGCAGCGCCAGGCTCTTCGGCACCCGCACCACCAGCACGTCGATCCGCTCCGGCGGCGGATCCTGGGTGGTGAGCAGCTCGACCGTCCCCGGCTCTACGCCGTTGCGAGCCAGGTTCTCGGCGGTGGCCCGGCGGCCGAGCCAGGAGTCGGAGATCTGGGTCGGCCGGTGCGCGGCCAGCGCGGTGACCAGCGCGCCCCAGCGGTCGCCGAGCACCACCACCCGCCCGCTCAGGTCGACCGGCGGCGCTCCGTCGGTCCCGTGCAGCTGCCGGAGCAGGTACTCGTCGGCGGCGTCCCAGGCCCGGAGGCGGTCGCGCGGGTCCTCGGGGAAGCGGCTCAGCTCGAACTCGCCCCATGACGTCGTGAAACTTTCCATCGTGCGCCCAGGCTATCCGAGCCGGCCCGGGTCGATCCGCGCCGCCACCGGCAGGTGGTCGCTGGGTGTGGGTGGCAGCGTCCAGCCGTCGGACACCTTCGCGCTCCGGGTGAGTACGTGGTCGATCCTGGCCAGCGGGAAGCTCCGCGGCCAACTGAGCTCCCGGCGCCCACCTTCGCCGAGCAGGTCGGTGAGCGGGGCCAGGCCCCGGTCGTCCAGGGTTCCGTTGAAGTCGCCGAGGACGATCAGCCGGGGCAGCGGTTCGGCCGCGAGCGCGGCGGCCAGCAGCCGGGCGCTCTCGTCCCGGCGGTCGGTGCCGTAGCCTCCGGGGCCGAGCCGGACGGAAGGGAGGTGGACCACGTAGACCGCCGTCTCGCCCTGCGCGGTGTGCAGGGTCGCCCGCAGGGCCCGGCGCCAGTCGGCGGTGAGAGTACGGGGCCTGAGGTCGACCGGCCGGACGTCGGTAAGCGGGTACCTGGACCAGAGGCCGACGGTGCCCTCGACCGCGCGGTAGGGGTGGCCCGCGCCGAGCACGGCCTGGTAGTCGGCGAGCCGCTCCGGGAGCAGCTCCTCCAGCGCGATCAGATCGGCGCCGCTGTCGGCGAGCGTCCGGGCGGTGCCGGTCGGGTCGGGGTTGGCGTCGTCCACGTTGTGCTGAACCACCGTCAGCCCGCCGCTGCCGCCGGCCTCGGCCGGCGGGAGGAACAGCGCCGCCCAGACCACCGCCGCGACCGCCACTGCCAGCCCCGCCGTGGCGGACCGGCGGAGCAGCGCGAGCACCAGCAGGACCGGCAGCGCGAGCCCGAGCCAGGGCAGGAAGGTCTCCAGCAGGCTGCCCATCCGCCCCGACCGGTTGGGTACCATCCCTGGCCACAGCAGCACCGCCACCAGCAGGGCCGTTCCGGCCACCAACCGTCCCCGTCGCCAGGCTCCCGTGTCCACGACTGACAGGAGGTCAGGAACGGCCGGGCCGGTTCCGGGCAGGGCGGGTAACCTCCGGTCCATGTCGACCACGCTGCACGGAACCGCCGTCACGCTGCGCCCCGCAACCGTCCAGGACGTCGCCCCGCTGGCCGCGATCCGGGCCACCCCGGAGGTGTTCGCCCGCTGGCGCGGCACGGCCGACCTGGCCGCCGAGGTGGCCGAGGACCTGGCCGACCCCGGGACCGAGGTGTTCGCGATCGAGCACGCGGGCCGGGTGGTCGGCGCCGTCCAGTGGTACGCGGAGAACGACCCGGACTACCGGCACGCAGGCATCGACATCTTCCTCGACCCCGCCGTCCATGGTCAGGGCCTCGGCACCGTCGCCGTCCGCGTCCTGGCCAGGCACCTCACCACCACCCTCGGCTTCCACCGCCTGGTGATCGATCCGGCCGCCGACAACACCGCCGCGATCCGCTGCTACACCAAGGTCGGCTTCCGCCCGGTCGGTGTGATGCGGGCGTACGAACGCGGTAGCGACGGCACCTGGCACGACGGCCTGCTGATGGACCTGCTGGCCGACGAGCTGACGTGACGTCACCCGGTGGCCAACGCCGCCCGCAAGGTCCTGAAGGCCGTCGGCGCGGCCCCGGTCGCCAGGTGGGCGACGATCTGCGCCGCGCACTCCTCGACGCCGTACGCGCCGGTGTCGACCTCGAAGTCGTACACGCCGTGCGCGTGCACCCGCTCGTACTGGGCCGCCGCCAGCCCAGCCGGACGGTCGCCCCTTGCCAGCTCGCGGCGCTCCAGTTCGGGCAACGGACAGCGGACGCCGACCAGCACCACCTCGTACGGGGCGAGCACCTCCAGACAGTCCCGCAACCGCCACGGTTCGCTCAGCACGTGGTCGACCACGAGGTGGTTCCCCGCTGCGGCCATCCCGGCTATCGCCCGGTGGAATCCGCCGCGCATCCGCCTCAGCGCGAGCTCGAGCTCGTCGGGCGGTAGCTCCTTGCTGCCGGACATCGCGTTGAACGCGTCCACCGCGAGATGGAAGTGCAGCGGTTCGAGCACGCGCAGCAGGGCGGCCGCGAGACTCGACTTGCCGGAGCTGGAGGTCCCGTTCAGGAAGATGATCCGCCCCACCGGGCCTTGATCCATGGTCATGACACCGACCGTACCCGGCAGACGGCCACCTTCGCCTACCCCCTTCGGCCGACGTCACCGACCACCGCGTGAGGCACGTCGTGCACCAGCCACAGGTGGGCCACCAGCCGGGGTGGGGAGGCCAGTTCGGCGTACAGGTTCTCGAGCCCGGGTGGGACCTCAGGGAGCATGGATCGGCTGATGGTCATACGGGTTAGTGTGCAGGGATGCTGACTGACTCGGTGGTCGATCTGTACCTGCGGCGGCTGGGCGTGGCCCGGCCTGGGCGGCCGACGGTGGAGGGGTTGTTCGTGCTGCACCGGGCGCACGTCGAGCGGGTGCCGTACGAGACCCTGGAGATTCAGCTCGGCCGGCCGACCACGATCGAGCCGGCTGACTCGGTGCGGCGGATCCTGGCCGGGCGGGGCGGGTACTGCTTCCACCTCAACGGGGCGTTCGCCGCGCTGCTGACCGCGCTCGGATACCGGGTGACGTGGCACGTCGGCGGGGTCCAGGCCGACCCGGCCAGGCCGGCCGGGGCGGACGCCAACCATCTGGCGCTTACGGTGGAGTGTGAGGGCAGGCGCTGGTTCGCGGACACCGGGCTCGGGGATGCGTTGCACGAGCCGCTGCCGCTGGGCGAGGGGACGTACCGGCAGGGACCGTTCACCTTCGGGCTGGGGCCCTCGGTGGTCGCGCCGGGCGGCTGGCGTTTCAGCCACGACCCGCGCGGCTCGTTCCCCGGCATGGACTTCCGGCAGGAACCCGCCACGCAGGCGGACTTCGTAGAGCGGCACACGTGGCTCTCGACTTCCCCCGACTCCCCCTTCGCAGGCCCGTCCTGCGCGCTGCGCCGGGACGCCGGGGGGACGGACACGCTGCGCGGCCTGGTGCTGGCCCGCACCGGCTCGGCCGGTCGTACGGAGACCGAACTCCTGGAGCCCGCCGACTGGTTCGCCGCTCTCGCGGACGTCTTCGGTCTCACCCTCCCCGAGCTGGGCCGGGCCGACCGCGACCGCCTGTGGCGCAAGGTGCACTCCGCCCACCTGGGGTGGGTCGCGGAGCAGGCGGTCGCGGCCAGGACGATCAGCGGGTGACCTCCCAGCTGAGCGAGTCGGTGAGGCTTGCCCGCAGTTCGGGATCGCGGACGGCCGTGGTGGGGTCGGTGGCCACGGCGGTGAGCCGGTGCGAGCGGCCCTTGGGACCGGTCAGCTTGAGTTCGGTGAGGGCGAGCGCGCTGCGATCGCGCAGACCGGTCAGTTCACGGCCGTCCAGGTACCAGCGCAACTGCGTTCCCGCCACCGGCAGTTCGATGCTGAGCCGGTCGACGGGGCTGAGCCGGGCCGAGGTGGGAGTGGCGCTGGCCAGGGTGTTGGCGTAGCGGTAGAACCCGGCGATCATCGCCTCTCGGCCGGGAAGGTTGAACTCCCGGCCGAGCGACCGCATGATCGAGTTGTCGGTCGGCCGGTACAGCCCCTCCGGATAGTAGCCACCCCCCAGGTAGGCGCCGACGGCGCCGCCGTCCGGCGAGGTCTGGCCGAGCCAGCGGTACCACTTGGTGCGGCTGCGTCGCAGCTGGTCCGCCGTCTGCTTGGTGATGTTGGACTCGTTGGGCTCCTTGCCCTGGTAGGTGCCCTGGCCCTGGTAGAAGTACTCGTCGGCGAGCTTGCCGAGCGAGTGCCCGGTCTCGTGCACGGCTATCTGTCCGGACTGGGCGTTGCCGCCCGCCACCGTGGCGATCCCCGAGTAACCGAGCGGCGAGACCACGTCGTTGTAACCCGCGCCGCCGTACTTGGTGCTGTTGGCCACCACGACCACGAGATCGGCCTGCGGGGCCTTGGCCGCGTACCGCTCCACCGCGTCGGTGTCCACGCAGAGCAGTCGCTCGACATCGTCGCACCAGAAGTACGAGCCGAGCGCGGTCTGCCGCACGGTGGCCTTGTCCGGGTCGCCGCTCACCCCGGACTGGGCCGAAACGGCTTCCACCGCCCAGACGTTGAAGAGTCCCCGGTACGACTTGTACGGCTCGACGGCCGAGATCTCCTGCCACTTGGTGGCGGCGTCGGTACGGAACTTCGCCTGCTGGTCGGCGGTGTAGCCGTCGCCGATCATCACGATGTCGAGCTTGGCGGCGGTGGGACCGCTCTGCACGATCGGGGTCACGGTGCCGTCCGCGGCCACTCCCGCCGCCGCCGAGAACGCGGGTGCGGCGGTGAACGGGGAGGCCGCCGGGGCCTCGGCGCGGGAGATGGTGCCGTCCTCCGCGAAGCTCTCGACCTGGTACCCGGGCCGGGTCACCGGGGCGGGGGCCGCCGCGACGGGCGTGCTGCCGAGCGCGGCCAGGGCGAGGGCGCCGGCCAAGGCGAGGGTGCTGGTTCTGCTGCGATGCACGAGGGTCCCCCTCGGGAGATAAGTTGACGATTAATCAGACTTAAGTGGTGAGTTAATGTAGGGCACCCACCGGGGCCCCGACAATGGGTCGGACGCCGCTGGCAGCCACCACCGGCGGACGACCTGGGAGGACGTGGGCATGACGGTGCGGACCGACGCCGCCGCGATCGGACAGCGGTTGCAACAGCTGCGCCGGGAACGCGGATTGACCCAGCGCGCGCTGGCCGGCGACGGGTACACCGCCGCGTACGTCTCCACCCTGGAGGCGGGCAAGGTCCGCCCCTCCGAGACCGCCCTGCGCTACCTCGCCGAGCGGCTCGGCGTCACCCCGGACGAGCTCTCCACCGGCCGCCCGGCCCAGCTGGCCACCGAACTGCGGCTGGCCCTGACCGAGGCACAGGCCCTGCTCGCGGCCGGACAGCCGGGACCGGCGGGTGAGGGGTTCGCCGCCGTGCTGGAGCGGGCCGAACGCGAGGAGGTCACCGCCGTCCGCCCCGCCGCTCTGCTCGGGCTCGGCGAGTGCGCCCTCGAGAGCGGGCGGCTGGAGCAGGCCAGGGAGCACTTCGAGGCCGCCGAACTCCTGCTCGCCGACCAGCCGCTGCCGCAGCGTGCCGCCGCCGTCCGGGGCCGCGCCGTGGCGTACCTGCTCTCCGGCGAACTCCGTTACTCCTGCTACCTGCTGGAGACCGCGATCGACCAGCTGAACGCCGCCGGACTACCCGACCCGGACGCCCTGCTGCTGCTCTACGCCGCCGTGATCGGCCCGTACATGGACATGGGCGCGCACACCCGCGCCGCCCAGGCCGCCGAACTGGCCCTCGCGCTGGCCCCCACCGCCACCGACCCTGCGCTGGTCGCGGGCCTGCACCGCAGCGTCGCCCGCACCCTGATCGCCGCCGGGCGGATCACCGAGGCGGACGCCTCGCTGGCCCGCGCCCAGCAGCTCTACCAGCGCCTCCGGCTCAGCTCCGATCTGGCCAAGTGCCACTGGATGCGCGGCTACGTGCACTCCCAGGCGGGCCAGTTGGAGCAGGCCGAGCACGAACTGCGCACCGCCCGCGAGATGCTCGCCGTCCAGCAGGCCGAACTCTTCACCCACCAGGTGGACGTTGAACTCGCCGACGTGCTCCGCCGCCGGGGACGCCACCAGGAGGCCGGCCGTCTGCTGCACGCCCTGCTCGACCGGCTCGGCCCGCACCGTGGGGCCGTGCACGCCGCCGGGGCGCACCGTCTGCTCGGCCTGATCGCCGAGGAGCACGGCACCTCCGAGGACGCCGAGGAGCACTACGTCCGCGCGCTCTCCCTGCTCGAACAGACCGGAGCGGCAGGCGATCTGGCCGACCTCTGCCGCCTGCTCGGCGACCTGTACCGTCGCACCGGCCGGACCGCCCTGGCCCTCGACGTCTACCGCACCGGCCTCGGCCACCGCGCCGCCCCCGGCACCACGACCCTCGGGCCCGGCCCCGCCCAACCCCCCACCGGTTTCCCCGAGTAGCGCACGACGGTCCGGCACAACGTGAGCGGCCTCCCCCTCACGGCAGACCGCCGTCAGGCGAACAGCCGCAGCCGCTGCTCCGCCACCCCCACCCGGACGGTCTGGCCCCAACTCAGCTGCAGCGCGTCCGACTCCACCCCGTCCCCGAAGGCGATCAGCCGGTCCGACTCCACGGTCAGGGTCAGCCCCTCGCCGAGCGACAGCACCCCCTCCACCTGCGAGGTGCCGGTGGCGGGCGAGGGCCAGGCCTCCCGGACGAACCAGGCCACCGCGGGCGCGGTCGGCCCGGGCAGCGGCAGCGCGCTGCGCCGCTCCAGCGCGGCCGAGCGGCACCAGCCGGTCGCCCCCGTACCCGTGCCGACCAGCACGCCCGAGGACGCCTGCGCCTCCTCGGGGCCGTCCCCGGCGGCGAGCCGGTAGCGGGAGGTCTGGTGGCCGCTCTGACCGAGGTAGATCTCGTTCAGCGCGAGCAGCCGCTGGGTGTCGTCGGCAACCGCCTCCACCATCGTGCGCTCCTCCAACTCCCGCTCCCCGCTCGGTCCGACGGCGGCCCGCAGCAGGCGACCCGCCTGCTCGGGCCGGTGCCTGACCAGGACGCCGGGGTTGCGTCCCGGCTCGGTGTCGATGCCGATCACCGGCTGGCCGGTGAGGTACTTGGCCGCGTTGGCCACCAGGCCGTCCTGGCCGACCACGACCACCAGGTCCTCGGGGGTGAACAGGAAGCGGTCCAGGTCGGCGCGCTCCACCCGGCTGCGCCGCCAGTCCAGCGGCACCGCACCCGCCACCTCGGCGAGCGCGGCCAGCGAACGGTGGTGGCGCTCCTCCACCTCCGCGAGCGAGCGGCCGCGCGAGCCGGTGAAGAAGGACGCCTGACCGCGCGAGCCGTGCCGGGCGAGCAACTCCTCGTACTCGCTGCGGCGGTGCACCAGCACCACCCGGGGTGCCAGGCTCACCGGTCCGCGCCGAGCCTGGTCAGCAGGCCGGTCAGCACGTCGGGGGTGAGCGTGATGCTGTCGATGTTCGGCAGGTGCTCGGCCAGCCTGATGAGCGCGAGCGCCCGCAGCACCTCCGGACCGGCCTGTTGGTGCGCCGCCAGCCAGGCGCCCTCCGCCTCGGCCTTCGCCGCGCCCAGATCCCGGTCGGAGTCGGCCTGGGCAGCGGCCAGGATCCGGGCGGCCTCCGCCTCGGCGGCGGCGAGCCGGGTACGGCGGACCGCCTCGGCCTCGGCCCTGATGCCGTCGGCGGCCGCGTTCTGCTCGGCCAGCCGGCGGGCGTTCGCGCCCTGCTGCTCGACCAACTGCTCCTCGCGGCGGGCCAGTTCGATCTGGCTGGCGAGCTCGTTCTCGGCGATCGCGCGCTCCCGCTCGACCGCCACGGCACGCCGCTCATAGGTGGCCCGGTCGGCGTCCTGCTGGACCTGCTCGCGGGTCGGGGTGCGCAGCGCGCGCTCCATCTCCGCCTCCGGCCGCAGCGCCGTGATCCGGACCGCCACCACCGAGAGCCCGGTCTCGGAGAGCCGCCGCTCGTCGGCCAGACCCTCACCGATCCGGTGCCGGAGTGCGGTGATTCCGTCGGCCAGTGCCTCGGCGAGCGAGGTGCGGGCGATCAGTTCCAGCGCGTACTGCTGGGCGATGTCCGTCAGCAGGGTGCCGAGCTGGTCGAGCGGTTCGGCCCGCCAGCGTCCGGTGTCGGGGTCGATACCGAAGTCCACCCGGGTCGCGGCCACCGAGGCGTCCACGATCCGGTAGGTCACGGTGGCCTGCACGGTGAGGTCCTGGAAGTCGGCCGTCCTGGCGTGGAACAGCATCGCCAATTCGCGGTCGTCGGCGGGCACTTCGGAGATCGCTGCGGTACGCGGCCGGAACCAGAACGCCAGCCCGGTCCCGTCGTGCGCGAGCTTCCCCCCGCTCAGGTGCCGTACGTGCGAGGTCGGCGCGGCCCGCAGATGCCGGAAGCCGAAGCGCCTGGTGATGTCGGCCATGGGGTCCCCCTCTGGAACAGCCTTAATCGTCCCCCTGACGATAATGGCTCCCCTCCGTTATCGTCAATAGGACGAGAAAGGCGGACTTAGTCCATCGGGTCGTCCTCGCCGTAGGGGCGCAGCCGCAGCGTCCTGGCATCGGACTCGCGGATCTGCTCGGCCCGGTCCACCAGCTCCTCCAGGTTGTCCCGCCCCGCGTGGATGAACCGGCCGTGCAGCGCGTCGAACCGCCCCCGCGCCGCGTCCACGGTGACCGCCACCATGTACGGGATGCTGCCCCACGCCTTCATGTCCCGGAACATCGGCATGCCGGCCGTCATCTCGGTCTGCACCGCCCCCGGGCTGATGTCGAGCACCACCACGTGGTGCGCGGCCAGCGAGTCGGCGATGTTGTCGGAGAGCTGGAGCAGCGCCCCCTTGGAGGTGGCGTACGCGGTGTACCGGCCGTCCGGCCGCAGCGCGAACCCGGAGTTGAGGTTCACCACCCTGCCCCCGCCGCGCTCGACCATCCCCGGCAGCACGCTGCGCAGCAGGTTGTACGGGCCGCGCAGGTTGGTCTCCACCACCTGCCACCACTGGTTCGGATCGGTCTCCCAGACCGGCACCTCCTCCCGGTCCACCTGACCCGCGTTGTTGACCAGCAGGTCGACCGGCCCGAGATCCCGCTGGACCGCCCGGACCGCCTCCCGCACCGCACCCGGCCTGGTCACGTCCGCCGACACCGCGACCCCGCGCGCGCCGTGCCGCACGCACTGCCGGAGGGTGTCCACCAGCGTCGCGTGGTTGCGGCCGACCAGCCCCACCGCCATCCCCTCGGCGGCCAGCCCGATGGCGATCTCCCGCCCGATCCCGCGGCCCGCCCCGGTGACCAGCGCGACCTGCCCTGCGAGTGATCCCGTAGGCATGCGTACCTGCTCCCTCCTCGCCTGCTCCGTGTTGTCCGGTCCCGATTCTTCGGTCCCGCCGGCCGCCCGGAGCGGACCACCGGGGCCGACCGGGCCACCTGTCATCCGATCGGCTCAGCGGCCACCCCGTACCGCCCGACGCATCCGCCCCGGACCTGCCGACGCAGTCGCCCCGTACCGCCCGACGCATCCGCCCCGGACCTGCCGACGCAGTCGCCCCGTACCGCCCGACGAAGATCACATCCCGGACCGGAGATGAACTCGCCGGTAGCCGGGTAGTACCGTCGTCCGGGCGGCACGTACGGCCACGACACCGGCGCGCCCCGTCGTAACGCATGCTGGGCACCCCCAGCTCCACCGTGAAGAGGGCAACTGAGTGAGTGACATCGCGCGCGTCGGAGTAGTCGGCTGCGGCCTCATGGGGTCGGGCATCGCTGAGGTCTTCGCCCGCTCGGGCCTGGATGTGCTGGTCTCGGAGGCCAGTGGGGAGGCCCTGGAGCTCGGCCGGACCCGGCTCGGCAACTCGCTCGCCACCGCCGTCCAGCGCGGGAAGCTGACGGAGGAGCAGCGCGCCGAGACCCTCTCCCGGATCGCCTTCACCACCGACCTGGGCGACTTCGCCGACCGCGACCTGGTGGTCGAGGCGGTGGCGGAGCAGGAGGAGATCAAGAACAAGATCTTCCAGACCCTGGACCAGGTGATCGAGCGCCGGGACGCCATCCTGGCCTCGAACACCTCCTCCATCCCGATCGTGAAGCTGGCCGCCGCCACCTCCCGTCCGGAGCAGGTGATCGGCCTGCACTTCTTCAACCCGGCCCCGGTCCAGCGCCTGGTCGAGGTCATCCCGACCCTCACCACCTCCGCCGAGACCACCGCCAGGACCGAGAACTTCGCCGTCCAGGTGCTGGGCAAGGAGCCGATCCGGGCCCGCGACCGGGCCGGTTTCGTGGTCAACGCCCTGCTGGTGCCGTACCTGCTCTCGGCGGTCCGGATGTTCGAGTCGGGCGTCGCCACCGCCGCCGACATCGACAAGGGCATGGAGGCCGGCTGCGCCCACCCGATGGGGCCGCTGCGCCTCTGCGACCTGATCGGCCTGGACACCATCCTGTCCATCGCGGACAGCATGTACCACGAGTACAAGGAGCAGCTCTACGCCGCTCCCCCGCTGCTCTCCCGGATGGTCGACGCCCGCCTGCTCGGCCGCAAGTCCGGCCGCGGCTTCTACGACTACACCGCGAGCGCCTGACACCCGCGCACAGACGGCAGGGCCCCGTACCGCGACCGGTACGGGGCCCTGCCGTCTGTGCGCTACGGCTGCTGGTTGGGCGGCTCCTGGGTGCCGAGCTGTTCGTTGAGCTTCTGCTGGGCGGTGTCGACGTGGCCGCTGTACTTGCCGCCGGTCCTGTCGTCGACCTTGTCCCCGGCCTTGTCGACTCCCGTGCGCACGGTGTCCTCATGGCCCTTGATCATGCTCTTCAGCTTTTCGAACACGGCTCGGTCCTTCCTGTGCGGCGATCGGTCCCTCCAAGGATCACCGCTACCCCGGCCGACCGCATCCGCAGGCGGTTCCGGTGAAGACTCCCGGCCAGAAAATTTACCTCCCGGGTCTACCCGCGTAAACCAGGGGCCCTCCATGATGGCGGGGCGCATCCACCCGAGCTGCTCGGGTGGTCCAACTCCCCCGTCGAGTAATGGAGTTCGCCATGTCCCGAGTTCGTCGCGCCGCCGCTGCGGCCGGTGCCGCCGTACTGGCCGCAGCTGCCCTGGTCGGCCTCGCCGCCCCCGCCCAGGCCGCCCTGCCGACGCCGGTCTCCGCCGCCACCGCCCGGACCTACCTGGCCGCGCTGACCGTCGCCGCCGACTCGCACGCCTCGACCTACGACCGCACCCTCTTCCCGCACTGGACGACCGTCTCCGGCACCTGCAACACCCGCGAGACGGTACTCAAGCGGGACGGCGTCAACGTGGTCGTCGACTCCTCCTGCGCCGCCGTCTCGGGCTCCTGGTACAGCCCGTACGACGACATCACCGAGACCGCCTCCAGCGACATCGACATCGACCACATGGTCCCGCTCGCCGAGGCCTGGCGCTCCGGCGCCTGGGCCTGGACCACCGCCCAGCGCCAGGCCTTCGCCAACGACCTGACCCGTCCCCAGCTCATCGCGGTGACCGACAACAGCAACCAGACCAAGAGCGACCAGGACCCGTCCACGTGGCTGCCGCGGGCCGCCTACCAGTGCACCTACGTGCGCGCCTGGGTGCAGGTGAAGTACTACTACCACCTCACCGTGGACACCGCCGAGAAGTCCGCCCTGACCTCGGTCCTCAACGGCTGCTGACAGCGGCGAGGCGGGGGCACGGGTTCCCTCAAACCCGTACCCCCGCGCTCGTCAGCCCTGCAGTGCCCCCACAGGCACCGCCGGGCCGCCCACGAGACGGCCGCGTCCACCAGGTCGAGCAGGATCACCGACCCGAGCAGGGCCGAGGCCGCGAGGGCCGGCCATCCCGGCGCTCGGTACGAGTCGAGCCGTACCGACGGGCAGTTCGCACACCGGCCGTCCGGACCGGCGGCGGGGTTGACTTCACATATGGGGCACATGACTGGAAAGCCTTCGGTGAATTCCCTTCGTCGCGACAGGAATTGTGGAAGGCCCATTCCTATCAGCTGTTGATGCTGTAGCTGTCCCCGTAGACCTTCCACTTGAGCGGCGGGTTGAGGTCGAAGTTCTTGGCCTTCAGGAAGACCCGCTGAGCGGTGTCCACCCTGCTGGTGTCGCTGTGGGCCTCCTCCTGCTGCATGGCCCACTTCCGAGCATCCAGGAAGGCGTTCAGGTAGGTGGTCTCGTCGCCGCCCTGGGCGGGGGTCTTGGCCTTGGCGAGGGCGCGCTTGCGGATCGAACCGAAGCTGGTGGAGTCGCCGCCGTTGCCGTGCATCACGATGGCGTCGTAGTACATGAACTGGCCCAGCGCGCGCAGGCCGTCGGACTTGCCGCGGCTGACGGCCGGGTCGAAGTAGACCCGGTCGCGCTCGTGGTTCTGGGCCTGCTGGAAGGCGGTGTCCTTGGCCGCGGTGGCCCAGTCGCGCTCGAAGGCGGAGCCGAGGCCGCTGTGCGACTCGGTGCCGTTCACCTTGCGCAGCGCGGGCAGGTACTTGGCCAGGACATTGCCGGGCTTGACCTGGGTGTAGTACTCGACCAGGTCGAGCATGTCGCCGGTGCCGGAACAGAAGCCGATGATGCCGGCGGTGTAGCCGCGGCCGTCGCCGATGTCCTCGATGTACTTGTACTGCGCCTTCCAGTCCAGCGAGGAGTTCTCCGCGCTGGAGACCAGCTTCATCGCGATCTCCTTCTTCGCGGAGTCGTCGAGCCCGACGGCGGCGGCCTGCGAGGTGCCGCCGAGCAGGGTCAGCGAGACGGTGGCGGCCAGCAGGCCGGTGATGGCGGTACGACGGTTCAGCGCGTGCATGGGGCGCTCCGTAAGCCGGGGGGATTAGGAAACTTTCCTAACTGACAGAGATTGAAGCGTGCCGACCGCCCACGCCGCAAGAGCCCGACCACAACTTGCACCAAAATCCCGTAGTTGAGCCCGCAACAGCAGCAGGGCCCCGCCCCCGGCGAACCGGGGACAGGGCCCTGCTGACCTGCAAGAACGACCGTCAGGCGCCGCGCAGCACCGCACCCGTACGGGCTGCGGCGGCCGCCACCGCCGACTCGCGGGCGGCCGTGGCCTCGTCCGCCGTCAGCGTCCGGTCGAGGGCGCGGAACCGCAGCGTGTACGCCAGCGACTTCTTGCCCTCGCCCGCCTGCTCGCCGGTGAAGACGTCGAACAGCCGGAGCGACTCCAGCAGTTCACCCGCCCCGTCGCGCAGCGCGGTCTCCACCTCTACGGCGGGGACGGCGGTGTCGACGATCAGCGCCACGTCCTGGGTGGCCACCGGGTAGCCGGAGACCGGCGGGCCGGAGACCCGGCCGGACAGGTCGGCGCCCAGCAGGTCCAGGTCGAGCTCCATCGCGCAGGTGCGCTCCGGCAGGTGCAGCGCCTTGATGACCCGCGGGTGCAGCTCACCGGCGTGGCCGACCACGATGCCGGCCACCGAGAGCTCGGCGCACCGGCCCGGGTGCCACGGCGCGTACTGCGCCTGGCGGACCGTCAGCTCGACCCCGGCGGCGCGGGCCACCGTGCGGGCCGCCTCGACGGCGTCCGCCCAGGAGGCCGCGGCGCCCTTGCCCCACCAGCCGGACGGCAGCCGCTCGCCGGCCAGCGCGACGGCGACCCGGCGCGGCTGGTGCGGCAGGGCCGCGTCCAGCTCGGCCAGCTGCTCGGCGCTCGGACGGCGGTCGACCGGCAGGCGCGGAGCCACCGACAGCTCCGCCTTGGGCAGGAAGACCGTGCCCATCTCGAAGATCGCCAGATCGGTGTTGCCCCGGCCGACGTTCCGCCGCAGCGCGCCGAGCAGGCCCGGCAGCAGCGAGGTGCGGAGCGAGGGCTCCTCGTCGTTCAGCGGGTTGACCAGCTTGACGGTCCGTCGACGGGTGTCGGCGGCGTCCAGGCCGAGCGCGTCCAGCGCGGCCTCACCGATGAACGGGTAGTTGTTCACCTCGACGAAGCCCGCCGCGGCGAGCGCCACGCCGGTCCTGCGGTGGAAGCGCTGGGCCTCGGTCAGACCACGGCCCGGCGGCACCATCGGCATCCTCGCCGGGACGTTGTCGTAGCCCTCCAGCCGGATGACCTCCTCCGCGAGGTCGTACGGGTCGGTCAGGTCGGGCCGCCAGCTCGGCGGGGTGACCTCGAGGATGTCGGCGCCCGCGACGGTGGCACCGATCTCCTGCAGGCGCCGGGTGACGGTCTCTCGGCCGTACTCGGTGCCCGCGACCCGGTCCGGCAGGTCCGCGTCGATGGCGATGGTGCGCACCGGGTGCGGCGCGGCGATGTCGGTGACGCCCGCCTCGGCGGTGCCGCCGGCGATCAGGACCAGCAGGTCCACCGCACGCTGCGCGGCGGCCCGGGCGGCCTCCGGGTCGACGCCGCGCTCGAAGCGCTTGGACGCCTCGGAGGGCAGCTTGTGCCGCTTCGCCGTACGGGCGATGGTGACCGGCTCGAAGTGCGCCGCCTCGATGATGATCTCGGTCGAGCCGGTGGTGACACCGGTCTCCGGATCGGTCACCGGGTCGGTGATCTCGGTCGAGGCGCCGCCCATGACACCCGCGAGCCCGATCGGGCCGGAGTTGTCGCAGATCAGCAGGTCCTCGGTGGACAGCTTGCGCACGGTGCCGTCCAGCGTAGTGAGGGTCTCGCCCTCGTTGGCGCGGCGGACCTGGATCGGCCCGTCCACCCGGCTGCGGTCGTACGCGTGCAGCGGCTGACCGACCTCCAGCATCACGTAGTTGGTGATGTCGACGGTCAGCGAGATCGGGCGGATGCCCGACTTCTGCAACCGGCGCTGGAGCCAGATCGGCGACTGCGCGGCCGGGTCGACGCCGGTCACCGTCCGGGCCACGAAACGGTCGCAGCCGGCCGGGTCGGCCACCTTGACCAGGTAGCCGTAGCTGTTGGCCGGCGGCACGTCGAGCAGCGCCGGGTCGGCCAGCGGCAGCCCGTACGCGGCGGCGGCCTCCCGGGCCACGCCGCGCATCGAGAGGCAGTAGCCGCGGTCGGGGGTGACGGCGATGTCCAGCACCTCGTCGACCAACTGGAGCAGCTCGATCGCGTCGGTGCCGGGCTCGTACTCCGGCGGGAGCACGATGATGCCGTTGTGGTCGTCACCCATGCCCAGCTCGCGGGCCGAGCAGATCATGCCGGCCGAGGTGTGGCCGTAGGTCTGCCGGGCGGCGATCGGGAACGGGCCGGGGAGGACGGCGCCGGGGAGCACCACCACGACCTTGTCGCCGACGGCGAAGTTGGTGGCGCCGCAGACGATCTCCTGCGGTTCGCCGGTGCCGTTGGCGTCGCCGACGTTGACGAAGCAGTGCCGGATCGGCTTCTTGAAGCCGGACAGCTCCTCGATCGAGAGCACCTGACCGACCACCAGCGGGCCCTTGAGGTCGGCGCCGAGCTGCTCGACGGTCTCCACCTCGAGACCGGCGCGGACCAGGCGGGCGGCGACGTCGCGGCCGCTCTCACCCGCCGGAAGGTCGACGTACTCGCGCAGCCAGGAAAGCGGGACGCGCATCAGATCTCCATCCCGAACGGGAGGGTGAAGCGGACGTCACCCTCGACCATGTCGCGCATGTCGGCGACGTTGTGGCGGTTCATCAGAATGCGTTCCAGGCCGAGGCCGAACGCGAAGCCGCTGTAGCGCTGCGGGTCCACCCCGCAGGCGACCAGCACGCGCGGGTTGACCACGCCGCAGCCGCCGAGCTCGATCCAGCCCTCGGAGGAGCAGGTCCGGCAGGGGCGGTCCGGGTTGCCGACGCTCTCGCCCCGGCAGACGAAGCACTGCAGGTCGATCTCGGCGCTGGGCTCGGTGAACGGGAAGTACGAGGGCCGCCAGCGCAGCTCCAGGCCGCCGCCGATCAGCTTCTCGACCAGCAGCTCGATGGTGCCCTTGAGGTCGGCGAAGGTGATGCCCTCGTCCACCGCGATGGCCTCGACCTGGCGGAACACCGGGGTGTGGGTCGCGTCCAGCTCGTCGGTCCGGTACACCCGGCCGGGGCTCACCGCGTACAGCGGCGGCTCGCGGTCGAGCATGGTGCGGATCTGCACCGGCGAGGTCTGGGTGCGCAGCACCACACCGGAGTCGGCCGAGCCGTCCGGGGCCTGCACGAAGAAGGTGTCCTGCATCGACCGGGCCGGGTGGTCCTCGTGCAGGTTGAGCGCGTCGAAGTTGAGCCACTCGGCCTCGACCTCGGGGCCCGAGGCGACCTCGTAGCCCATCGCGACGAAGGTGTCCTCGATCCGCTCGGCCAGCGTGGTGAGCGGGTGCCGGGCGCCGCGCGGGGTGCGGTCGTACGGCAGTGTGACGTCCACCGCCTCCTCGACCAGCACGCGGGCGTCGCGCTCCGCCTCCAGCTCGACCTGACGCTTCGCCAGCGCCTGGTTGACCGCGCCACGGGCCTGGCCGATCAGCTTGCCGGCCGCCGCCTTGGCCTGCGGGGGCAGCGCGCCGATCTCGCGGTTGGCGAGCGACAGGGCCGAGCGGTCGCCGGTGTGCGCGACCTTGGCCTGCTTGAGCTCATCGAGGGTGCCGGCCGCGGCGAAGGCCGCGAGGGCCTCGTCCCGGGCGCGCTCGACCTCTTCGGGCTTGAGTGCCTCGACCTCGACCGGGTCGTAGGACTTATTGGGTGCCGACATCTCTATCTTTCCCGTGCTCCTGCTCGTGAAGGGGTGCCTCGCCCGTGCGCCACGCACTGCGTGGCCGGGGCACGGGCAGCCGGTCCCGAGGTGATCAGGAGGGTGTCCGCGGCACAGCCGCGCAGGGCGTCACACAACGCAAAGGTCGAGTGTAGTCGCAGCCTGCGAACCGCCCGCCGGGCCTGGACCTCTACAGCATGAAGTCGGGCACTCCGGCGGGCAGGATAAATCGGAAGCAGGCACCGCCCGAGGGCGCCCGGCTGATCCGGATGGTGCCGCCGTGGGCCTCCACGATGCCCTTGACGATGTAGAGGCCGAGGCCGGTGCCGCCGCGCTTGGAGCCGCGCCAGAAGCGGGTGAAGACGCGCGGCATGGACTCCTCCGGAATCCCGCTGCCCTCGTCGCTCACCGTCACCGCCGTGCCTTCCAGGACTCGTTCTCGACCGGCGCTCTCCACCACTTCCTTGGTGGGCGCGACCTCGATCGTGACAGTTCCCTCACCGTGCCGCACGGCATTTTCCAGCAGGTTGGCCAGCACCTGGTCGAGCTTGTCCGGATCGGCCCAGAGCTGGGTGAGCGGCTGCTCGATCCGGATGTCGAAACGGTCGGTCGCGATGCCCGACGCGAGCTTGCCCTCGACGTGCCGCCGGACCGCGGCGGGCAGGTCTACCACCTGCTTGTGCAGCTCCAGCCGCCCGGCGTCGATCCGGGAGATGTCCAGCAGCTCGGCGATCAGCCGGGTGACCCGGTCGGCGTCCGCGTCCACGGTCTCCAGCATCACCCGCTTCTGACCGTCGGTGAAGCGCTCCCACTTCGCCAGCAGCGTCTTGGTGAAGCCCTTCACGCTGGTCAGCGGCGACCGCAGCTCGTGCGCGACGGTGGCGATCAGCTCGGCGTGGCTGCGTTCGGTCCTGCGACGGGCCTCGGTGCCGCGCAGCGCGACCACCACCTGCCGGACCGGACCGCGCGGCCCCTCCCGGACGTATCGGGCGGAGACCAGCACCTCACGACTGCCGGGCAGTAAGAGGTTCCGTTCCGGCTGCCCGGTCCGGATCGGCAGCCCGCCGTACGGGTCGGTCAGCGGCCACCAGCGGCGGCCGTCCAGGTCCTCCAGCGGGAGCGCCTGCTCCAGCGGCACGCCGAGCACCGCCTCCGGCCGGACGCCGGTCAGCCGGGCGGCGGCCCGGTTGAAACGCACCACCGCACCGGACGCGTCGGCGACCACCAGCCCGTCCGGCAGGTCGTCCAGGTCAAGTTCGGCGCCGTCACCGGCCATGGGTGCCCTCCCCTCAGTCCCTCCGGCGCTCGGCGAGCGGCGTCGCGACGCCGGTACACGCACCTCGACGCCACTCTTCACCCACTCACCGACCGCCGGAGGGCCTTACCCACCGTGCACGTGCCCCCACTGTCCGACCCTAGCGCTCCTACCCCTTCGCGCGACACCCTCCGGCAGACCGCTGGGCGCGCGCGGAGGCGTAGAGGCACACGGCGGCGGCCGTGGCGAGGTTGAGGCTCTCCGCGTGCCCGTGGATGGGCACGCGCACCACCTCGTCCGCGAGTGCGCGGGTCTCCTCCGGCAGGCCCCAGGCCTCGTTGCCGAAGACCCAGGCGCCGGGCGCGCCGAGTGTCCCCTCGTCCAGCTCCTGGTCCAGGTCACGGTCGCCCGCGCCGTCGGCGGCCAGCACCCGGACGCCGGCCTCCCGCAGCCGCGCCACCGCCTCCTCGACCGGCACCCCGACCGCGAACGGCAGGTGGAACAGGCTGCCCACCGAGGCCCGGACCGCCTTCGGGTTGTACGGGTCCACCGAGGCGTCGGTGAGGATCACCGCGTCCGCCCCGGCCGCGTCGGCGGTGCGCAGCACCGTGCCCGCGTTGCCGGGGTCGCGCACGTGCGCCAGCACGGCGACCAGCTGCGGCTCCATCGCGAGCACCTCCTCGAAGGGGGTGTCCAGGAACCGGCAGAGCGCCACGATGCCCTGCGGGGTGACGGTGTCGCAGATCTCCCCGATCACCTCGTCCGTCGCGGTCAGCACCGGCAGGCCCTCGGCCAGCGCCGCGTCCACGATGTCGGCGTGCCGCCCGGCCGCCTCCTGGGTGAGGTAGACCTCCACCACCGCGTGCTCCCCCGAGCCCGCCAGCCGCCCGTACGCGACCGCCTCGCGCACCGCCTGCGGGCCCTCGGCCAGGAAGCGCCGCTCCTTGCTCCGGTGGTTGCGCTTTGCCAGCTTGCGGGCGGCGATCACGCGGGGGGAGCGCAGGGAGGTGAGCAGGGGGGGTTCGGTGCTCTGCATGGTCTCGTCTCTGGGTGACGCGGTGACGGTGTGTCGCGGTGACGGTGTGTCAAGAACGGCGAAAGCACGCAGACCCGCAGGCGAACCTGCGGGTCTGGGTGGGTCAGCTGTGCTGCCGGTCCTCGGAAGGATCAGGCTCAGGCGGCGACGCGCGGGGCGTTGACGTCCTCGGGCAGCGCCTTCTGGGCGACCTCGACGAGCGTGGCGAACGCGCCCGGGTCGTTGACGGCGAGCTCGGCCAGCATCTTGCGGTCGATCTCGACGTTCGCGATCTTCAGACCCTGCACGAAGCGGTTGTAGGTGATGCCGTTGGCACGGGCCGCAGCGTTGATGCGCTGGATCCAGAGCTGGCGGAAGTCACCCTTGCGCTTCTTGCGGTCGTTGTAGTTGTAGACGAGCGAGTGGGTGACCTGCTCCTTGGCCTTGCGGTACAGGCGCGACCGCTGGCCGCGGTAACCGCTGGCCCGCTCGAGGATGACCCGGCGCTTCTTGTGGGCGTTTACTGCCCGCTTGACGCGTGCCACTTCATTACTCCTTGGGTTGGACCACGGACTACTTCACGCGGTCCGTTAAACGAATGGGTCGGGAAGGATCAGCGGATTCCCACGGCCAGGGCCGTGGGGGGCGATCACTTGCCGAGAAGCTTCTTGATCTTCTTCGCGTCGGCCGGGGCGACGACGACGGTGCCGGCCAGCTTGCGGGTCAGCGTCGAGGGCTTGTGCTCGAGCAGGTGGCGACGGCCGGCACGCTCGCGCAGCACCTTGCCGGAGCCGCTGATCTTGAAGCGCTTGCTGGCGCCGCTGTGGGTCTTTTGCTTCGGCATGTCGCCGTATCTCCTCGTCGGTCCGCCCCCGCCCGCGCGTTGCCGCGCGGGCGGGGACTGGATGGATCTGGTGGGTGGGGCGGGACGCCCCACTACCTCGTTGACCGGACCGCTCAGGCGTCCTGAGTGGTCTCGGCCGGCTTCTCGACCTCGGTGGTCTCGGCCTCGACCTCGGCGGTCTCGTCGACGTCCACCTCATCGGTGTCGTCGTCCTCGTCCGCCTCCGCCTCGAGCGCCGCGTTCTCGGCCTCGAGTGCGGCGTCGTCGGCGTCGTCCAGAGCGTCGTCCGGGCCACCGGTGCGACCCTGACGCTCCGCCTTGCGGGCGTCGGCGATCGCACGGGCCTCGGCCATCGCCTCGGTCTTCTTCTTGTGCGGGCCAAGAACCATGATCATGTTTCGGCCGTCCTGCTTGGCCGAGGACTCCACGAAGCCCAAGTCCTGGACGTCGTTCGCCAGCCGCTGCAGCAGTCGGAAGCCCAGCTCGGGGCGGGACTGCTCACGACCGCGGAACATGATCGTGATCTTGACCTTGTCACCCTGCTTGAGGAACCGGACGACGTGACCCTTCTTGGTGTCATAGTCGTGCGGGTCGATCTTCGGCCGGAGCTTCATCTCCTTGATGACCGTGTGCGCCTGGTTCTTGCGCGCCTCACGGGCCTTCATGGCCGACTCGTACTTGAACTTGCCGTAGTCCATGAGCTTGCACACCGGCGGCCGGGCGGTCGCCGCGACCTCGACCAGGTCGAGGTCGTACTCCTGCGCGAGCTCCAGCGCCTTGGCAAGCGGCACGATGCCGACCTGCTCGCCGCTGGGACCGACGAGTCGCACCTCGGGGACGCGAATCCGGTCGTTGATGCGGGGCTCGGTGCTGATGGGGCCTCCTAGGTTGCACCTTCTGCGATGCGGCCGTCGGAAGGCGGTCGCACGTAGTGGACTCGACCACTGGGCGGGGCTTCATTCGTGCGGCGCTGCCCACTGGCGTACGCACCGCGACACGAAAAAAGCCCCGCTCGGTACACAAGCGGGGCTCCACACAACCGGGGACGGCGCCTTCTCTCGAAGGACGCTGCTCGGCGACTCGCTGGAACCTTGCGGCTCAGGTGTCGCGGACCGGACCCGTCGACCGCGAGGACGATCGGGTGGGAGACTTTCGCGGTTGCCCTCTCGGGCCTCCTGTGAGTGGAGCCTCCACTTGCTGGCCGGGCTACCTTGCGGTCTCCTGGCCGGTCAGTCTCGAAGCATACAGCGTTTCCGCCCGGGGTGGTATTCCGCCCCTCCGAGCCGGTGGCCGGAGGGCCCGCCGCTCCTCTGTACGCTCCCAGGTGTACCCGTTTCCCCTGAGAAGTGAGCCCTCCGTGAGCGACAGCACCTCCAACGACGAGATCGGTTTCGACGACCTCACCCGTGACATCGCCGAGGTCCCGGCGGTCGAGGTGATCACCACCGTGGCGGTGCACCTGATGAGCGCGGCCGCCGTCAAGTGCGGGCTCGCCGAGGGCGGCGAGAAGGACAAGGACCTCGACGAGGCCCGCAAGCTGATCACCGCGCTGGCCGGCCTGGTCACCGCCGGAGCCCCCGAGGTCAGCAACTTCCACGCCGCCCCGCTCCGCGACGGCCTGCGCTCGCTCCAGCTCGCCTTCCGCGAGGCCTCGCTCGTCCCGGACGCCCCGGGCTCGGGGCCGGGCGAGAAGTTCACGGGCCCTGTCTACAGCTGAGTCGGCAGGGGCTCGGGGCCCTGCCGAGGTGCGGCTCCGCCGCGTGGGCGGCGGCCGCCTCGTGACCCGCCGGCCACGTGGCGTCGCCGTTCGCCCCAGCCCCTGGACCCTGAGCGGCTAGGGCCTGTCCGGCGGATCTTGCCGGATCAGCGCGGCGTCGGGCGCCTGTCTGGGCGTGCGCCCGAGTCGGCCTCGTACTGGACGCACTTGGGCGATTCGGGCGTGCGTCCAGACGGGATGATCCGGCGTCGGGCGCACGGCAGGATCCGCCGGACAGGCCCTAACGCAGGAGTGCCAGGTCAAGCCCTCGGTCGAGGCGCACTCGGAGAACGGGGTCAGCCGCCAGAGCCCCTGCCAGCCGTTGCGCGAGCTCCTGCACCGGCGCCCCTTCCGCCACGGCGATGGCGAGGACGGCGTCGGTCTCGGTGCCGGGACGGAGCTCGGAGCGGAGCACGGCCGGCTCGGCCGCGACCAGCGCCGCGACGGCGGCCCGCACCTCGGGGTCCTCGACCGGCGGCAGGTACGGCCGGTTCTCGGCGAGTGCCCGCAGCCGGGCCCCGGCGACCGGGTAGGCGACCGGACCTGCGGGGTCGACCAGCAGGGTGTCGGCGCGCTCGGAGTACGCGACCATCGCGGCCTGCGGCCCGGCCACCGGCGCCGGCCGGGCGTCGGCCCGCCAGCGGGCCAGGCTCTCCAGCGAGGTGAAGGCGGGAAGCGCCCGGCGCCCGTCCGCGGCCTCGATCAGCGGGACGGCCATGTCGCTGGTCTTCTCGTGCCTGAGCCCGGCGGCATCGGTCTCCACCTCACCGAGCAGGGCCACGATCGGGACCATCAGCCGACTGGCCGTCAGCGCGGCCAGCAGCTCCGGCTCGGCGCCGCGGTCGGCTGCCCAGGCGGTCAGGGCGGTGCTCAGGCGCGGATCGGCGGTGCCGTCGTCGTCGGCGAATCCGGGGTTCGGGATGTTCTTCTGGTCCACCGGGTGAGCGTATGCCAACCGGACCGGCCGGTTCTCGGCCAGGACCGCCCACCCCGGCCGAGCCGGCGGGCTGACACCCCTACCCATCGGTACGGGCGTGTGGCAGTCTGCGGCCATGGTCAACCATGCCGTTCCCGGCCTCGCCGCCGACCGAGCCCGCTATGACCGGGCCACCGCGCACCTCGACGCGCCGCTGGCGGTCGTGGACCTGGACGCCTTCGACGCCAACGCCGCGGATCTGGCCCGCCGGGCGAACGGGAAGCCGGTCCGGGTGGCCAGCAAGTCCGTGCGCTGCCGGGCGCTGCTGGAACGGGTGTTGGCGATGGACGGCTTCGCCGGGGTGATGAGCTTCACGCTGGCCGAGTCGATCTGGCTGGCCCGGGAGGGCTTCGAGGACATCCTGCTCGCCTACCCGTCGGCCGACCGGTCCGGCTACGCCGAGCTGACCGGCGACCCCAAGCTGGCCGCCACCGTCACGGTGCTGCTGGACGACCCCGCGCAGCTCGACCTGATCGACGCGGCCCGTACCGGCAGCGAGGAGGTCCGGGTCTGCCTGGAGCTGGACACCTCGCTCCAACTGCTCGGCGGCCGGCTCCGGGTCGGGGCCCGCCGGGCGCCGCTGCGGACCCCCGAGGCACTCGGCGCGTTCGCCGAACTGGTGCAGCAGCGGCCGGGGTTCAGGGTGGTCGGGCTGATGGCGTACGAGGGGCACATCGCGGGCGTCGGCGACCTGATCGCGGGTCGGCCGGTGCGCTCCCGGGTGATCCAGGTGATGCAGACCAAGGCCCGCCGGGAGCTGGCCGTACGGCGGGCGGCCGTGGTGCGGCGGCTGCGCGAGGTGGCCGACCTGGAGTTCGTGAACGGCGGCGGCACCGGCAGCGTGGAGAGCACGGTGGCGGAGCGCGCGGTGACCGAGGTGGCGGCGGGGTCGGGTCTGTATGTGCCCCGGCTGTTCGACAACTACCGTTCGTTCCAAGGGCGTCCGGCCGCGCTGTTCGCCCAGCCGGTGGTCCGCAGGCCGGGGCTCGGCGTGGTCACCGTACTCGGCGGCGGCTACCCCGCCTCGGGCGCGGCCGGTCCTGACCGCTCACCGGTGCCCTACCTGCCGCCCGGTCTGAAGTACGACCCGCAGGAGGGGGCGGGCGAGGTGCAGACCCCGCTGCTCGGCTCGGCGGCGGACGACCTGCGGATCGGCGACCGGGTCTGGTTCCGGCACGCCAAGGCGGGCGAGCTCTGCGAGCGCTTCGCGGCGCTGCACCTGATCCAGGGTGACGCGGTGGTGGACACCGTGCCGACGTACCGGGGCGAGGGGCGGACGTTCCTCTGACAACCGTCCGCCCCCTCAATAGGCTGATGGCCCATCACCAAGGGTTGGGGGCAGGTTCATGGACGCTGAGCTGATGGCTGCGGCGACGGGCGCGCTGGTTCAGGCAATGACGACGGACGCCTGGCGGGCCGTCCGCGGGCAGGTGGCCGCGCTGCTCGGACGGGGCGGCCGGGAGGACGAGGTCACCGCCGAGCTGGAGGTGGTCCGGGAGGAGGCCACCGCGGACGGCGACGAGGTCGCGGCCCTCGCCTGGCTGCGAAGGACGCTGCGGGCCAACCCGGAGTTCGCCGCCGAGCTGCGGGAGCTGCTGCTCGGCTCCGCCGACCTGCCCCAGCAGGGCGCCCGGGTGGTCAACCACATCAGCGGCGGCAGCTTCACCGGCAAGGTGTTCCAGGGCGAGAACATCACCATCGAATCGGTCAACTGACGCACCGGCCCCCGCCCGGTGGGCGGGGGCCGGTCTGCCGGTCCGTCAGGCGCCGGTGCCGCCGCCCTCGCCGGGGCGGCCGGTGAAGGCCTTGACGCTCTCCACGATCCGGTCCATCTCGGTCAGCTTGGGCGCCTTGTCGTCGATGTCGAAGCCCAGGTGCACCGAGGCCAGCGCCTTGCCGTCGGCGGTCGGGAAGACCACGGTCTCCACGTAGCCGTCGTTGCCCTCGGGCGCGTCCACCTTCCAGCGGATCAGGTAGCCGTCCCGGCCGTCGACCGCGATCGGCTCGGACTTCAGCTGCTCGTGCGACTTGATCTTGCCGTACGACTCCTCGGCCGCCGTGGTGATGTCCTGCTCGGCGGCCTGCTTGGCGTCGGTCCCCTTGAGCTGGCCGGTCGCCACACCGCCGAGCGAGCACTCCCCGCTGCCGGAGGCACAGTCGTACGAGCCGATGGTCAGGCCGGCGAAGCCCGCCTTGGTGGTGCCGCCGGTCCAGCCGGTCGGGATCGACAGGCTGATGCGGTTGACCGCGTCCACCGCGAGACCCGGGTTCCGGCTCTTGCCGCCGGGGGTCCCCGGCGCCTTCGAGGCGCCGCCGTCACCCTCGGCGCGGTCACCGCCACCGGGCCTCGCCTCCGGGCGCATCTGATGCGCCGACCGCCGCTCGGACTTGCCGTCCATCGCCAGGTAGGTGACGCCGGAACCGACCAGCAGGCCCACCAGGGCGGCCGCCGCGACCGCCACCAGTACCGGCTTGGCAGGCTTCCGACGGACCGGGACCGGGGCGGTGGCCGCTGCGAACGGGGGCGGCTCCGGGTAGCGGACCGTCGGTCCGTTCTCCAGCACCTCGCCCTCCAGCACCTTCGGCCCCTCGGGGCTGTCGGCCGGGGCCGGCCGGGTGCCGGCCGTCCAGCCCTGGCCGTCCCACCAGCGCTGCGGCCGGGGGTCGGTGCTGGTGTCCTGCGGGTCCGGGTACCACCCGGCGGGAATCTGCTCGCTCACGGCACCGAATCTAAGCGCCGGAAGATAAACGCGGTATCAGTTCGACCCCTGTTCCGGCCGTTTTCCGATGAGATTCCGGTAAGAAACCTGACGGCGACCTGACGTACCCTCGGCGACCGGGCGACCTGACGGCGAATCGGCCGCCGCCACGGGCTCCCACGGTGCAGAATCCCGCCCATGACCAACAGACCCCTGATCGGAGTCAGCACCTACCTCAACGAGGCGACGTGGGGGCCCTGGGACCCCCAACAGGCCGTGCTGCTCCCCGAGCGGTACCCGCAGCAGGTGCAGAGCGCCGGTGGCACCGCCGTCCTGCTGCCGCCGGACGCGCCCGAGACCGCACCCGGCCTGCTGGCCCGGCTCGACGGCCTGGTGATCTCCGGCGGCCCCGACGTCAACCCGGCCCTGTACGGCGCCCTGCCGCACCCGAAGACCCGGGCCACCGCGCCCGAGCGGGACCTCTGGGAGGCCGCGCTGCTGCGGGCCGCACTGGCCGCCGGCCTGCCGCTGCTCGGCGTCTGCCGGGGGATGCAGCTGCTCAACGTGGTCTGCGGGGGCACCCTGGTCCAGCACCTGGAGGACGGCCAGCGCCACCTGCCCAGCGCGCACCGCTACGGCTCCCACCCGGTCCGGCCGCTGCCGGGCACCCGGCTCGCGGAGCTGCTGCCCGAGCCGGAGATCGAGGTCCCGACCGCGCACCACCAGGCGGTCCACGTCCTCGGCGAGGGGCTGGTGGTCAGCGCGCTCGCGGAGGACGGCACCGTCGAGGCGATCGAGGGCACCGGCTTCGTCCTAGGCGTCCAGTGGCACCCGGAGCAGGGGACGGACCTCCGCGTGATGCAGGCCCTGGTCGAGGCGGCGCGGGTACCTGCGGTCGTCTAGGCCCTGGGGCCGGGATGCACCACCCAGGGCTCCGGGGTGGTGCGGCCGGCCGTCAGAACAGCAGGGCTCCGGCCAGGGCGGCGAGCAGGAGGCAGGACACAACCGAGCGGCGGGCGGCCAGGAGCCAGAGCAGGGCCAGGCCCAGGAGGACGTACTGCCAGGGCAGCTGCAGACCGAGGGCGAGGGGGACGGCCGAGCCCGCGATGGCTCCCGTGACGGCGGGGCCGGCCCCGGTCATGAAGTTCTGGACGCGCCGGTCGGCCCGCAGGCGGTCGAAGTGGGAGGCCCCGAGCAGCACGAACAGGAACGACGGGGCGAAGGCGATCAGCGCCGCCAGCAGGCCGCCCGTCAGCCCGGCGGCCGCGTAGCCGACCACGGCAATGGTCTGCACGACCGGTCCTGGGGTGATCTGGCCGAGGGCGACGGCGTTCAGGAACTGACCGTCCGTCATCCAGTGGTACCGCTCGACCGCGTCGTACCGCATCAGCGGGATGATCACGAAGCCGCCGCCGTACGAGAGCGCCCCCACCTTGAGGGCGACCCAGGACAGTGCGCCGAGGCCGCCGGCCGCGGGCAGCGCACCGAGCAGCAGAGGGAGCGTCAACCGCCCTCCCCGGACGGCGACTTCGGCCAGACCGGCGGCCAGCAGCACCAGGACCAGCCAGGGGCCGGCCAGCATCGCGGCGGCCGCGCCGCTCAGCGCGTACCCGGCCCAGCGCGCCCGGCCCGCCCGGGTCGTACCCGCCCTGGTCAGACTGCCGGGCGCCAGGGCGGCGGCGGCCTGGACCGCCACGGCCGGCACCGCCGCCCCGGCTCCGGCGGCTGCGCCGAGCACCCAGGACGGTGGGTCGCCCGCCAGGAAGAGCGCGGCCAGCGCCAGGATCAGGGCGAGGCCGGGCAGGATGAAGCAGGCGCCGCCGACCAGTGCCCCGGCGGCGCCGCGCAGCCGCCAGGCGGTGAAGATCGCCAGCTGGGTGGAGGCCGGTCCCGGCAGCAGGTTGGTGGCGGCGATGCCGTCCTCGAACTCGTCCGGGCGCAGCCAGCCGCGCCGTTCCACGCAGAGCCGCCGGAGCAGCAGGATGTGGGCGGGCGGACCACCGAAGCCGGTGCAGCCGATCCGGCCCCACTCGCGGGCGATGGTGAGCAGCGTGACCCGCTCCTGATGGTCCGACACGTCCGCTCCTTTGTTCACCGATGGCCCGGCGTGACCCTAGCGGAGACGGCCGACCGGTTGATGAACGTCCGGGGAGGCGTAGCGGAGGGTGGCCGACGGGAACGACAACGGTCACCAGTGCAGCCTTTGGATCTTCCTCCGATCTGCGGTTCACTTCCGGTGGGCGGCTACGCCCTGGTTCCTGCGCGTTCGGGGAGAGGATCTCGATGTCGAACGACGAGCACGACCACGACCACGACCACGACGGATCAGGATCAGGATCAGGCGGACACGGTGGCCACGGCGGCCACTCACACGCCATCTCCGCCGACGCCGACCGCAAGTGGCTGCTCAGCGCGCTGACCCTGATCGTGGTGTTCATGGCCGGGGAGGTGATGGTCGGCCTCGCCGCCCGGTCGCTCGCGCTGATCTCGGACGCCGCGCACATGCTGACCGACGCGGCCTCGCTCGTCCTGGCGCTCATCGCGATGCGGCTCTCCCAGCGTCCGGCGCGCGGCGGGTACACGTACGGGCTCAAGCGGGCCGAGATCCTCTCCGCGCAGGCGAACGGGATCACCCTGCTGCTGCTCGCCGCCTGGCTCGCCTACGAGGCGGTCACCCGGCTGTTCGAGCCGCCGGAGGTGACGGGTTCCCTCGTGCTGGTCACCGCGCTGGTCGGGATCGTGGTGAACATCGCGGCGGCCTGGTGCATGTCGAAGGCCAACCGCAGTTCGCTGAACGTCGAGGGTGCCTTCCAGCACGTGCTGACCGACCTGTACGCGTTCATCGCCACTGCGGTGGCCGGTCTGGTGATCGTGACCACCGGCTTCGCCCAGGCGGACGCGATCGCCTCGCTGATCGTGGTGGCGCTGATGCTCAAGGCGGGCACAGGGTTGGTCCGGGACTCCGGACGGATCTTCCTTGAGGCCGCACCGGCCGGAATCGACCCGGACACCGTGGCCGACCGCCTGATCGACTCCTCGCAGGTGGAGGAGATCCACGACCTGCACATCTGGGAGATCACCTCCGGCCAGCCCGCCCTCTCCGCGCACATCCTGGTGGCCCCCGGCGGCGACTGCCACGCCGTCAGGCGCGATCTGCAGCGCACCCTGCGGGACGAGTACCGGATCACCCACGCCACCCTCCAGGTCGACCACGTCGGTGAGGAGCTGGGGCAGGAGCTGCTGGCGATAGGGCGTTCGGCGGTGGAGGCTGGCGAGGCGACAGCGGCGGCCGGGGCGGAGCACTGCGGCGACTCGCACGGTCCGGTGCACCGGAGCGGGCCGCACCGGCACTGAACGCGCCGTGCCACTGAGACTCCGTCAGCCGGGTGCGGCATGATCGGGGCCATGACCGCACCCAGGCTGATGCTGCTCGACTCGGCGAGTCTCTACTTCCGCGCCTACTTCGGCGTGCCGGATTCCGTGAAGTCCCCCGACGGGCAGCCGGTGAACGCCGTGCGCGGCCTGCTGGACTTCATCGCCCGGCTGGTCCAGGACCACCGCCCGGACCAGCTGGTGGCCTGCATGGATGCCGACTGGCGGCCGCAGTGGCGGGTGGACCTGATCCCCACCTACAAGACCCACCGGCTGGCCGTGGCGCCCACGGTCGAGGGCGAGGAGGAGATCCCGGACACCCTGGCGCCGCAGGTCCCCGTGATCGAACAGGTGCTGGACGCGCTCGGCCTGGCCCGGATCGGTGCCCCCGGCTACGAGGCGGACGACGTGATCGGCACCCTGACCGCACGGGCCACCGGCCCGGTGCAGATCGTCACCGGCGACCGTGACCTGTTCCAACTGGTCGACGACGCCCGGGAGATCACCGTGCTGTACCCCGTCAAGGGCGTCGGCCAGGCCCAGGTCATCGACGAGGCCGCCCTGCGCGAGAAGTACGGCGTGACCGGCTCCCAGTACGCCGACATGGCCGCCCTGCGCGGTGACCCGAGCGACGGCCTGCCGGGTGTGAAGGGCATCGGCGAGAAGACCGCCGCCCAGCTCATCCACGAGTACGGCGACCTGGCCGGCATCCGGGCCGCCGCCGCCGACCCGTTCTCCAAGCTCACCCCGGCCCGGCGCAAGAACCTCCTCGGAGGCGCCGCCTACCTGGACGTCGCCCCCACCGTGGTCCGTGTCGCCACCGACGTCGCCCTCCCTGCCTTCGACCCCGCCCTCCCCCGCGAGCCCCTCGACCCAATGACACTGGAAGCCCTCGCCACCCGCTGGGGCCTCGGCACCCCACTCACCCGGCTCCTCGACACCCTCGCCCAGGCCGGCAAGCAGGGCTGAGGGGCCGCTCTCACCGGCCCGCAGCTGCGCCGACGACACCAGGGGAAGACCGCGTGACCATCGAGCTCCGCCACCACACCGACCTCACCGTGCAGGCCCGTCGCGACCTGCTGGCCGTCTACGCGGACGTCCGGGCGCCCCTGCTGCACCTGGCGAACTACGGCGTCGAGGCGTTCGTCCACCGCCTCGACCAGCACCTCGGTGAGCTCGGCTTCGAACTCGTCCTCGGCTACGACGCCGAAGTACCGGTCGGGTACGCCTACGGCACCACCGTCGACGCCACCGACCGGTACTGGACGCGGATGGCCGAACCACTACCGGACGGCTTCACCAACAGCTCCGTGCTGGCCATCAGGGAGATCGGCGTCCGCACCGCCTGGCGCGGCACCGGTACCGCCCGCCTCATCCACGACGAACTCCTCGCCCACCGCCCCGAAGGCCGGGCCACCCTCATGGTCAACCCGCTCGCCGGGGACGGCAAGGTCCAGGCCCTGTACGGGACCTGGGGCTACCGGGCTTTCAACAGCCAGCCTCCCTCGGCCGACTCACCCCGGCTCACCGCCATGGTCCGCTCGCGCTGATTCCGGCGCCCGGTGTCACCGCGCTTCCCCGCCGGTCGAGCCGAAAGCGTCGGCGAGACTGGTCAGGACGGAGCCCGGCCAGCGGCTCTCCCCGAACACGCCGACCGGCAGCGCGAGCACGCCGTACTCGCGCTGGAGCGTCTCCGCCCGGATGCCGACCGGGAAGAAGTAGTTGCCGGGACACGTCCTGCTCGCTGCGGGGACCGCCCCGAGCACCTCGTCCGGCAACTGTTCGAACAGCCGCTCGGCCCGGGCGGCCAGTTCGTCGGTGACCTGCCGGGGCAGGTCACCGTGCTCGGTCAACAGGCGGTCGGCGAGCCTCAGTTGAGTGGGCGTCGGCGGATCGGCCCGGAACGCTTCGGCCAGTTCGGCTTGCGCCGGGCCGAGCAGGACCACGCCGAACGTACGGGGCCACAGCCATCCCTTGGTGACCGAGTGCAGCAGGACCGCGCGGCCGGTGTCGAGTAGTCGCCGCGTGCCGGCGGCGAACGGGGCTCCCAGGTCGTAGACGCTGTCGATCAGCAGCCGGCGGCGCGGGGACTCCACCAACCACGAGACCAGCGCGTCGCATTCGGCATCGGAGAGGTACCGGCCGAGCGGCTTGCTGGGGTTGGCGAGCAGCAGGTACTCGGGCCGGTCGTCCGCCGGCGCTCCGGGGAGGACCGGCGTCGGCAGGGTCGGGTAGGACCCGGGCGCCAGGCCCGCAGCGCGAGCCAGCTCGAAGTAGACCGGGTAGACGTCGCCGGGCAGCCACAACCGCGCCTGCTCGGTGCGCAGCCAGTGGAACACCACACCGAGCCCGTGCCGGACGCCTCGGCAGACCATGGTGTGGCGGGACCACTCCTCCGGCAGCTCGAACCGCCGTAGCCAGGACCGGGCGAGATCGCACCGGTGCACCGTACCCAGGTCGGCCGGCGGTTCCGGGCGCAGCGGAGCGAGGGCCCGGTACACGTTGGTCTCGGCGGCGTCCACCACGGTGGGGAAGGCACTGAGTTGCCGCTGCCGGAAGTCCTGGAACTCGTCGAACCTCATACCGCTGCACCCTCGGGCACGATCTCGCTGGCCCGGTCCTCCAGGGAGGCGTAGCAGCGTCCGTCGGCCATCACGTTCCAGCTGCGTGCGATGCCGTGGGTGCGTTCCCAGAGCGGGCTGGGCTCGGTGTAGGCGGCGATCCGTATCGGCCGGCCGTCCCACCTGCCGTGGTAGACGGGCGCACCCCAGGGCAGGCGGCTCGCCAGTTCGAAGCCGTGCTGCTCGGCGAACCGGGTGACGATCGACAGCGGGACCTGGCGCTCCCGGCTCCATAGGTTGGCGGCGCGGTCGAAGTAGAGCGACTCGGTGCTGGTGGAGACGTAGAGCTCCTTGAAGCAGACCTCCTCGACGCCGAGGGCCGTCGCCCACGAGAGGTAGTCGGCGACGCCGGTCACGTCGGCCACGCCGCCGTGCTGGAGCACGCAGATCAGTCTCATCCGCAGCCCCGGCCAGCGGTCCCGCTCCGCCCGCCAGGTGTCGACCACGGAACTCACCGGCGTGTGCAGCATCATCAGCCGCTCGCTGACGGCCTCGTCCTGGTGGTGCCGGGAGACCGCCAGGACGGTCAGGCCCGCGTCGCTCAGGTCTGCCAGCCGGCCGGCCCGGTCGGCGGGGCCGCCCTTCGCCAGGGTGTGCGCGTTGGTGATCAGGACGACCTTCGAGAAGGCCGCCGAGCAGGCCGCCACCAGCCGCAGCTGCTGATCGAAAGGTATGAGCGTGGGCTCCCCTCCGCCGGTGATCACCGCCCGCTCGGCACCCGCCGCACGGGCCCGCTCCAGCCAGTGGCCCACCGCATCCCACGGGACCCGGGCCGGCGCCTGGTCGCTGGAGATCGAAGCCGCCGAGAAGCAGAATGAGCACCGGGCCTGGCAGGCGGAGGCGACCGGCAGCACCGAGACCGTACGCGGTCGCAGGTCGGCGTAGCGACGCCGCGCCGACTCCTGCAGTTGCAGGGAGGCCGCCATCGCGTCCTCGACGGTGGTCGGGTGCAGCGTCAACTCCTCGCCCGCCTGGCCGACTTCGTGCACGGCTGACAGCCGGATCCGAGCCTGGTGCAGTTCCGTACCGAGGCCGGTCGTCACGTTGGGCACCAACTCGCCGGGGTCCGCCGTGGTTTCCAGCACCAGCAGCCGGTCGCCCGGGATGGCCAGCCGCTCCAGCAGCCGTCCCGCCTTCGCGGTGCCGATCCCCAACTCCGCACGGGTCAGCAGGTGGAACCGGTCGGGATAGGTGCTCTCCGGAATCCCCTGCTTGCCGTAGGCGAAGGCGTACTTGTCGAAGCCCTTCGCGAAGTTCGACAGCACGATGACGTGGAAGCGCTGCTCGCTACGATTCATGCCGTCATCATCCATGAACGGTCCTGCCCTGCCCCGATCGGAAAACCTGTGGACCGGGTGCGGGCCGTGCCACAGAATCAAGACCAACGACCACCCGTAGCTCAGATGCCAGAGCACCGTCCTACAAGGCGGGGGACGCCGGTTCAAGTCCGGCCGGGTGGATCGTGCGGGTGTAGCTCAATTGGCCAGAGCAGCCGTCTCCAAAACGGCAGGCTGGGGGTTCAAGTCCTCCCGCCCGTGCACTACTTGCGGCCCGGTGGCCGCAGACAGGCCCGTCCCGTTTCGGGGCGGGCCTCTCGCTTGTCGGGGTCCGGCGATCCGGCCGTGCGCGAGGTGGCAGCGCCAGGGCCCCGCCCGGAGTCGAATCCGGGCGGGGCCCTGGCGTTGGGGAACGGGAAGATGCGAGAACGAACCCGTCAGCCGACCGAGCTGTACGCGATGATGCCGCGCCGTAGCGCGTCCACCGCCTTCCGTGCGGTGGACCGCAGCTTGGTGTCGTCGCCCGCCGCGTCCTGGATCTGGCCGAGCACGTCGATCAGCTGCTTGGTCCAGCGGACGAAGTCGCCGGCCGGGAGGTCGGCGTCGCGGAGGACCTGGTCGAGGTTGTGACCGAGGGCCCAGCGATAGGCGACCCAGGCGAAGCCGAGGTCGGGTTCGCGCTGGCCGACGCCCTCGGCCGTGTTGATCTTGTGCTGCTCCTCCAGGGCGTCCAGGTGACCCCAGATCCGGATCATCCGGCCGAGCGCCTCCTTGCTCGCGCCCTCGGGCACGCGGGGGGCGGCCGCGTCGTCGGACTGCCGGGACTCGAAGACCAACGCCGAGGCACAGGCCGCGAGTTCGGGTGCGCTGAGCTCGGCCCAGACGCCCTCGCGGATGCACTCCGAAGCGAGCAGGTCGAGTTCGCCGTACAGCCGGCCGAGGCGCTTGCCGTCCTCGGTGACGGTGTCCCCGCTGAGGTAGCCGAGGTCGGTGAGCAGGCCGCAGACCCGGTCGAAGGTGCGGGCGATGGTGTGGGTGCGGGAGCGCATCCGGCGCTCCAGCAGCTCGGTGTCCCGGTGCAGGCGGTGGTAGCGCTCGGACCAGCGGGCGTGGTCCTCGCGCTCGTCGCAGCCGTGGCAGGGGTGCTGCCGCAGCTCCGCGCGCAGCCGGGCGATCTCCGGGTCGTCGGCGGCGGCCGCCCGGCCCTTGCGGAACCGCTCGGGCTCCAGGTGACCGGCCTTGGTGCGCAGCGCCGAGGCCAGGTCCCGCCGGGACTGCGGGCTGCGGGGGTTGAAGGACTTGGGGATCTTCATCCGGTCGACCGCCGTCACCGGGTACGGGAAGTCGATCATCGCGAGCCGCTTGACCTGCCGCTCGGCGGTGAGCACCACCGGGCGCGGGCCGTCCTGGTAGTCCGGGTGACGGACCGTCCGGGGCGAGCGGCTGACCGGCGGCAGGCCGGGGTCGAGCACCAGGGCGAGCCCGGCGAACTTGCCCGTCGGCACGTGGATCACGTCTCCCGGCTTGAGCGCCTCGATCGCCTCGATCGCGGCGGCCCTGCGCTGGCCGGTGCCCTCGCGGGCGAGCTCGTTCTCCCGCTCCTTGAGCGTCCGACGGAGGCCCATGTACTCCTCGAAGTCGCCGAGATGACAGGTCATCGACTCGCGGTAGCCCGCGAGGCCGTCCTCGTTCTTCTGCACCTGGCGGGCGATACCGACCACCGCGCGGTCGGCCTGGAACTGGGCGAACGAGGTCTCCAGCAGCTCGCGCGAGCGGTGCCGCCCGAACTGGCCGACCAGGTTGACCGCCATGTTGTACGAGGGGCGGAACGAGGAGCGCAGCGGGTACGTACGGGTGCCCGCCAGGCCGGCCAGGCCCTCCGGGTCCAGACCGCGCTGCCAGAGCACCACCGCGTGGCCCTCGATGTCGATGCCGCGTCGCCCGGCCCGGCCGGTGAGCTGGGTGTACTCGCCGGGGGTGATGTCGGCGTGGGTCTCGCCGTTCCACTTGACCAGCTTCTCCATCACCACCGAGCGGGCGGGCATGTTGATGCCGAGCGCCAGGGTCTCGGTCGCGAAGACGGCCTTGACCAGCCCCTTCACGAAGAGCTCCTCGACCACCTCCTTGAACCGGGGCAGCATCCCGGCGTGGTGGGCGGCGATGCCGCGCTCCAGCCCGTCGAGCCACTCGAAGTAGCCGAGGACGTGCAGGTCCTCGTCCGGGATGTCGGCGCAGCGCTCCTCGACGATCGAGCGCACCAGGGCGCGGTCGGTGTCGCGGTTCAGCCGCAGCCCCGAGGTCAGGCACTGCTGGACGGCGGCCTCGCAGCCGGCCCGGCTGAAGATGAAGGTGATCGCGGGCAGCAGGCCCTCGGCGTCCAGGCGCTCGATCACGTCGACCCGGCCGGGCGTCCAGACCCGGTTCGGACGCCCGTTGGGCATCGAGCGGCCCCGGCCCCGGCCGAACCGGTCGTCGCGCCCGCCGCGGTCGCCCTCGGAGCGGGCCAGCCGGACCAGCTCGGGGTTGACCGCCTTGGCCGGGTTGCGCGGCGCGTCCTTGGGGCGGCCGTCCCGGTCGGGGTTGGCGAACAGGTCGTACATCCGGTTGCCCGCCATCACGTGCTGCCAGAGCGGCACGGGGCGGTGCTCGGAGACGATCACCTTGGTGCCGCCGCGCACGGTGTCCAGCCAGTCGCCGAACTCCTCGGCGTTGGAGACGGTGGCCGACAGCGAGGCCAGCACCACCGACTCCGGCAGGTGGATGATCACCTCTTCCCAGACCGCGCCGCGGAACCGGTCGGCCAGGTAGTGCACCTCGTCCATCACCACGTAGCCGAGGCCATTCAGCGCGGAGGAGCCCGCGTAGAGCATGTTGCGCAGCACCTCGGTGGTCATCACGACCACCGGGGCGTCACCGTTGACGCTGTTGTCCCCGGTGAGCAGGCCGACCTTGTCGGCGCCGTAGCGCTTCACCAGGTCGCCGAACTTCTGGTTGGAGAGCGCCTTGATCGGCGTGGTGTAGAAGCACTTGCGGCCGGACTGCAGGGCCAGGTGGACGGCGAACTCGCCGACGATGGTCTTGCCGGAGCCGGTCGGAGCGGCGACCAGCACGCCTTCACCGGCCTCCAGGGCGCGGCACGCCTCCAGCTGGAACTCGTCCAGCTCGAAGTCGTACAGCTGCTGGAAGCCGTAGAGCGTGCTCGCCTGCTCCTTGGCCCGGCGGCGAAAGGCCGCGTACGCCTCGGCGGGGCTGAGCTCCTCGGTGCCGGAGGCGCTGGGGGCGCCGAAGGTCTCCGGGTTTTCGGGCATGGCGCTGTTCATCGGCGTCACCTCTTCTTCCCGTGGGACTGCTGGCTGCCGTGCCGGGGACCGGCCGGGCGGGACGGGGGCGCAGACGGCGACGCCTGCGGCTGCGGGGCGCGGACGGCGGTGGCCGGTCCGGGGGCGCAGCGGCTGTGGTTGGTGTGGTGATCGAGCATCTCAGCCTGACATTACCCGTCTGGACCGACATCAACAGCACCGTTTTCGCCCCGGTTGCCGACCGGCCGGGTCGCCCGGTCGCGCCGGGCCGTCGGGGCGCTCGGCCGGCCCGGAGGCGACGACTCCGGGCAGCGGGTCGGGTGCGGGGTGTAGTCGACAGCTCGCGTTTCGGGTCAGCTTCTCAGTTGCAGAAGTCTTCAAATCGATGACGGACGATCATCCACCGCTCGTCTTCGGTCGATTCCGAACGGATCGCCTGCGGCGCGGTCCCGCTTCCTACAGTCGTCCCCACCGAGCCCGCCTTTCCGGTGCGGGCCTCGCTGACTGGAGGATCCCGATGTCCAATCTGGAGAGCGCGCTGAAGGAAGCCATGGCCATCGACGGCGCGATCGGCGTCGCCCTGGTCGACTACGACAGCGGGATGGCGCTCGGGACCCTCGGCGACAGCGCCGAGCTGGACCTCAACGTCGCCGCGGCGGGCAACACGGACCTGGTGCGGGCCAAGATGCGCACCATGCAGATGCTCAACCTGCACGACAACGAGATCGAGGACATGCTGATCACCCTCACCACGCAGTACCACCTGATCCGCCCGCTCACCATGCCGAACGGGCGCGGCCTCTTCCTCTACCTCGCGCTCAACCGGGCCCGGGCCAACATGGCGATGGCCCGCCACCAGCTCCGGCGGCTGGAGACCACCCTTGAACTCTGACCGGCGGTCGGCCGCCGACCGAGGAAGAAGACGGGCATCCGGAAGAGGGGAGGGCTGCGGTGCCCCAGCTGTACCAGGCCAAGGCGGAGCTGTTCCGGATGCTCGGGCACCCGGTGCGGATCCGGGTGCTGGAGCTGCTCCAGGCCGGGCCCACGCCGGTCCGTGACCTGGTGGTCGCGCTGGACATCGAACCGTCCAGCCTCTCCCAGCAACTCGCACAGCTCCGCCGGGCCGGTCTGGTCACCGCCTCCCGCGAGGGCTCGACCGTGGTCTACGCGCTGGCCGGCGGCGACGTGGCCGACCTGATGCGGGCCGCCCGGCGGATCCTCACCGAACTGATCGCCGACCGGGGGGAGCTGCTTGCCGAGCTCCGTGCCGCCGCCGACTGACGGGGCGTCAAGAGCGAGTTCCTCCCCGTGCAGCTCAGCGCCCGTCCAGCAGCTCACCGATCCCGGCGGCCAGTGCCCGGTACTCCTCCGGCCGGTTGTAGACCTGCGCGCTGATCCGCAGCACCCCACCGCCGGACCACGGCCGGATCGCCACCCGGGTGGCCAACCGCCGCCGGATGCCGACCATCAGGGCCTTCGCGGTGTGCTCGCTCTCCGCGCACCCCGGCGGCAGCCGGACCGCCCGCATCGCCAGCCCCGGCATCGCGGGCAGTGCCCGCAGCCCGGCCCGCTCCACCAACTGCTGCTGCCCGTACGCCGCCAGGGCCTCGTTGTGCGCCCTGACCCGGTCGGTCCCGAGCTGCTCCAGCAGGCCGAATCCGGCCGGGGCGGCCAGCCAGGGCGTGTAGTCGCAGGTGCCGCGCCACTCGACCCGGCCGGGGAAACCCCGGTCGTGCTCCCAGGAGAACATCAGCGGCCGGATCCGGGAACGCCACGCGCCGTGCACCGCGAGCACCGCCGAGGCCCTCGGGGCGAAGGCCCACTTGTGCAGGTTGCCGATCCAGAAGTCGGCGCCGCCGGCCTGGTCGCCGAGGTCCACCGGCAGCATGCCGGGGGCGTGGGCGGCGTCCACCACCGTGGTCACGCCGCGCTCGGCCAGTGCGGCCAGCAGCACCGGGTCGGCGATCTGCCGGGCGGTCGGCGAGCTGACCAGGTCGAGTACGGCGACCTTGGTCCGCTCATCCACCGCCGCCAGGATCCGGGCCCGGACCACCTCCTGGTCGGGCGCGTGCACCGAGAGCCGGACGGTCCGCACCCGGGCGCCGCTCTCCGCCGCCCGCCGCTCGGCCGCCCTGGTCACCACGCCGTACCCGTGGTCGGTGACCAGGATCTCCTCGCCCGCCGCCAGCGGCAGCGAGTCCAGGACAACGGCGATCCCCTCGGTGACGTTGGTGACCAGGGCGAGCCGGTCGGGGCGGCCGCCCAGGGCGCTGGCGATCCGGGCCCTGGCCTTGGCGATCCGGTCCGGCAGCTCGAAGAAGAAGCCGTCCGGGTCCTGCTCCTGCTCCGCCCGCAGCCGGCCCTGGACGCGCTGGACCGGGAGCGGCACCGCGCCGTAACTGCCGTTGTTGAGGTGCATCACGGCCGGATCCAGCGTGAACAGGGCACTGGCCCCCGGCAGTTGGCGTGGTGGTTCGGCGCTCATGCTGGTCTCCCGCTCCCCGGTACAGCTGATGATGTGTGACATTTCACACTGCATACTTCTAGCCGACATCCCCTGCTCACGGCAACCATCGGCCCGTGACCCACACCGACCCCTTCCTCGCCCTGAGCGCCCGGACCGGCCGCTTCAGCTACGGTGCACCGCGCGCCGTGACGCTCGCCGCCGACGGTTCCCGGCTGCTCCTCCTGCGCTCCACCGGTCCCGAGGACCCGGTCGAGCGGCTCTGGCTGCTCGACCTGGCCACCCGGCAGGAGCACCTGGTCGCCGACCCCGCCGTCCTGGCACCGCACCGCACCGGCGACCCCGCCGACCTGCCCGCACTGGAGCGCCGCCTGCGCGAGCGGATCCGGCTCTGGGCCCCGGGCATCGGTTCCTTCGCCGCCACCGCCGACCTCGCGGTCGCCGTCTTCGCGCTCGACGGCCGGCTGTTCCGGACCGCCGTGGCGATCGGCTCCAGCACCGAACTCCGGGTCGCCGGACCCGCGTTCGACCCCCGCCCGAACGCCGACGGCAGCGTGGTCGCGTACGTCACCGGCGGTGCGCTGCACCTGACCGACCGGGCCGAGCCGCTCAGCCCCGCCGACGGCGCGGTCTGGGGGGTGGCCGAGTTCGCCGCCGCCGAGGAGCTCGGCCGCACCCGGGGCCACTGGTGGTCCCCCGACGGCCATGCGGTGCTGGCGGCGCGGATCGACGAATCCGCCCTGCCGCTGCGCCACTTCGCCGACCCGGCCCGTCCCGAGCTGGCCCCCGAGAGCTTCGCGTACCCGCAGGCCGGCGGCCCCAACGTGGACCTCCAGCTCTGGGTGCTCGGCCTGGACGGCCGCCGCGTCCGGCTGGACTGGGACACCGCCGCGTTCCCGTACGTCTGCGCGGCCGGCTGGGAGGGCGACGGGGAGCTGCTGCTCACCGTCGCCGACCGGCTGCAGCAGACCGTGCTGCTGCTCAGCGCCGACCCGGCCACCGGCCGGACCCGTGAACTCTCGCGCACCGTGGACGAGTTCTGGGTGGACGACCTGCCCGGCACCCCGGCCAGGCTGGACGACGGCCGGCTGCTCACCGCCGCCGACACCCCGGGCGGCGACGCCCGGGGTGTCGCCCTGGACGGCAGGATCCTCACCGACGAGCGGACCCAGGTCCGCCGGGTGGTCGGCCGGCTGCGCGGCCAGCTGCTGATCGAGGCCGGCCAGGACGACCCGTTCGACCAGCACGTCTTCCTGCTCGACCCGGACGGCGGTGCGCTCACCCGGCTCAGCGAGGGCCCCGGCGTGCACTCCGCCGTCGCAGCCGGGGACACCCTGCTGCTGACCTCGGCCACTCCAGACGGCGTCCGGCGCCGACTCCACTACCAGGGAACCGAGTTCGCCCTGCCGGACCGCGCCGCCCCGCTCCCCCACCGGATCGTCCCGCAGCTCGCCCGGGTCACCGAACTCGGCCTGCCGACCGCCGTGGTCTACCCGCGCGCCCATGTCCCAGGCCGTCGGCTGCCGGTGCTGCTCGACGTGTACGGCGGCCCCGGCCACCAGGCCGTCGCCAACGAGCCGCGCCGCTGGCAGACCCGTCAGTGGTGGGCCGACCAGGGCTTCGCCGTGGTCACCACCGACAACCGGGGCACCCCGTTCGTCTCGCCCTCCTTCACCCGGGAGATCTTCCGCCGGTTCTCCGCCGTCGCCCTGGACGACCAGATCGCCGCCCTGCACGCGCTGGCCGACACCCACCCCGACCTCGACCTGACCCGGGTCGGCGTCCGGGGCTGGTCCTACGGCGGCTACTTCGCCGCGCTCGCGGTGCTCCGCCGCCCCGACGTCTTCCACGCCGCCTGCGCGGGCGCCCCGCCCACCGACTTCCGGCTGTACGACACCGCCTACACCGAGCGCTACCTCGGCCTGCCGCAGGACAACCCGGAGGGGTACGCGGCGGACTGCCTGATCCCCGACGCGCCGTCCCTGACCCGGCCGCTGCTGCTCATCCACGGCCTGGCCGACGACAACGTCCACCCCTCGCACACCCTGCTGCTCTCGCAGGCACTCACCCGGGCCCGCCGCCCGCACTCGGTGCTGCCGCTGCCCGGCGTCAGCCACATGACTCCGAACGGCGTCAACGAACTGGTCGCCGAGGCCGAACTGGCCTTCCTCAGGACTTCCATGTGATGGATGACATGTGAAATATTACCCTCGCTCACCCGACCACCCCCGTCCGGAAAGGACCGGTCAGTTGCGCAGACTGTCCGCAGCCGTCACGGCTGCGCTGACCACCAGTGCGATAGCCGCCACCCTCCTGGGTGGCCACGCCTACGCCGCCCCCACGCCGACCCCCGCCCCGCAGTCCCAGGACGCGCCGGCCGAGGCCCAGGTGGGCCCGGAGGGCAGGGAGGCTCCCGAGGGACCGCTCGCGCCGCAGGAGAAGACCCGGCAGGCGCTCCGCACCAAGGCGCTGGAACAACTCAACCAGGGTTCGCTGGCGAAGACTTCGGCGGGCACCGCCCCCAAGAAGGTCAAGATCGGCAACGACTACGTCCAGCTCGCCCAGGAGCGCAAGGACAAGGTCTTCGTGATCCTGGCGCAGTTCGGCGACCAGGTCGACAACTCGACGCTGTACAACGGCGTTCCGCGCTACGCGGGCACCCCCGGGCCGCAGCACAACGCGATACCCCAGCCCGACGGCAGCGACACGCACACCTTCTGGAAGAGCGACTTCAGCCGCGACTACTACCAGCAGATGTTCTTCGACGACCGGGCCGGCGCCAACTCGATGCGGAACTTCTACCGCACCCAGTCCTCCGGCCGGTACGACCTCGACGGCACCGTCACCGACTGGGTGACCCTGCCGTACAACGAGGCGCGCTACGGCAGCAACAAGGGCCCGCAGGGCAACGGCGCCTGGACCCAGGCGCAGGAGTTCATCCGGGACGCCACCAAGGCCTGGTACGACGGTGAGCTGGCCAAGGGCCGGAGCGCCGAGGACGTGAAGGCCGAGATCCGGCAGTACGACGTGCACGACCGCTACGACTACGACAAGGACGGGAACTTCGACGAGCCGGACGGCTACATCGACAACCTGGTCGTGGTGCACGCGGGCGTGGACGAGACCTGGGGCGGCGGCGCCCAGGGCGCGGACGCCCTGTGGGCGCACCGGAGTTGGGCCCTCCCGGACCCGACGGGCCAGGTCGGTCCGCAGGGCAACAAGATCGGCGGTGCGCCGGTCGGCGACACCGGCATCTACGCCTACGACTACGTGCAGGGCGGCGAGAACAGCGGCGTCGGCCTGTTCTCCCACGAGTTCGGCCACAACCTCGGACTGCCGGACCTCTACCCGACCACCGGCGGCGACAACAGCGTCAGCTTCTGGTCGCTGATGTCCTCCGCCTCGTACCTGGGCCGGGGCAAGAACACCACCGGCGAGTACCCGGGCGACCTGGACGCCTGGAGCAAGCTCCAGTTCGGCTGGCTCAACTACGACGAGGCCCAGGCCGCGACCCGGTCCAGCCACGCACTCGGCGTCAGCGGCTACAACACCGACCAGGCCCAGGCCGTGCTGGTGCACCTGCCGCCGACCACGAAGACCACCACGCTGGCCGACCCGTTCGAGGGCGCCTCGCAGTGGTACAGCGGCACCGGTGACTCCATCGACAACTCGCTGACCCGGACGGTGGACCTGACCGGTCGCACCTCCTCGGCGGCGGTTTCGGCGGCCACCTGGTACGACATCGAGCAGGACTACGACTTCCTCTCGGTCGAGGCCAGCGCCGACAACGGCAAGACCTGGAAGGCCCTGGGCGGCACGGTGGACGGTGCGCCGATCGGCAACACCACCGCCAACACCCCTGGCCTGAGCGGCACTTCGAATGCCTGGCGGCAACTGAACATCCCGCTGGACGCCTACCTCGGCCGGACCGTGCAGCTGCGCTTCCACGTCACCTCGGACAACAACACCCACGGTAAGGGCGTGCTGGTCGACGCGGTGAAGATCACCGCCGACGGTGCCGTCCTGCTCCAGGACGGTGCGGAGAACGGCAACCAGGGCTGGGTGCTGAACGGCTTCTCCCCGCTCAAGGGCAAGGACTCGGTCAAGGAGCACCCGCGGGCGTACCTGGTGGAGAACCGCCGCTACGTCGGCTACGGCGCCTACCTGAAGACCGGTCCGTACAACTTCGGTTGGAGCGGCGTCGAGGGCAAGGCCGGCGTGATCGACAACTACCCTTACCAGGAAGGTGTGTTGATCTGGCTCTGGGACACCAGTTTCCTCGACAACAACACCAAGGACCACCTGGGCGGCGGTCTGATCCTGCCGATCGACTCCCGTCCGCAGGCGATGAAGTTCAAGGGCGGCGTCCTGGTCAACGGCCGGGCGCAGAGCTACGACGCGACCTTCTCGCTCAGCCCCACCTCCGCCTTCACCCTGCACAGCGCGGGTGTGGCGACCAAGTACCCGGCGAAGCCCGGCATCCCGGTCTTCAACGACCGCACCGGGGTCTACTCGGACCCGGCCATCCCGCAGCTGGGCGTGGCCGTCCCGAACACCAACACCAAGATCGAGGTCGTTCGGGAGACCCAGGGCGGCAAGCTGACCACCATCAAGGTCGGCCCCGCCTCCTGATCCACCGTCACCACCCCGAGCCCCGGCCCGCGCACCCCTGCGGGCCGGGGCTCCGGCGTGTGCGGGGAGTGGCACGGGGGCGCTCCGGGCAGGAGAATGCCCACCGGGCGGGGACCGACGGCCCCCGCCCGGTGGGCGGCGCGAGAGTCAGCGGCGGAGCGTCAGGAGTCCGCCGAGCGGGACGTGCAGCCCGAGTTCCAGGCTGTCGACCGTCACGGTCACCTCGGCGACCGTGCCTCCCATGGCGTCCTGGACCAGGACCGCCACCGTGCCCGGCGCCCGGTCGAAGACCAGCCGGACCAGGGTGTCCGGGTCGGCGTTGCCGAGCAGCAGCAGGTCCCACTCGCCCGGCACCGCCACCGGCAGCGGCGCGTAGCGGCCGAACGCGCGGGCCCGGTCCCGGCGGGACTCGATCAGCGGGTAGCCGAGCTCGGGCCGGTGCGGGCGGAACCAGGAGCGCTGTAGCAGGTCCCGGTGCTCGGCCGTGACGGAGAGCCAGAACCGCAACGCGGCCAGCTGGGCGGGACCCTGCGCGGCCAGGTCGACGGAGACCTGCGGGGTGGCGAACAGCACCGCGAGCAGCAGCACCGCGATCTGCTCGGGCGTCTCGTCGGGGTGCCAGGTGAGCGGGTCGGCGTGCACGGCCAGCGGCCCTGCGGTGAGCCGCAGGTCGGCGGTGCGGACGCGGTTCTCGGTGGCGTTGTGCGGGCAGTCGGTGGCCCGGACCATCGTCGCGTAAGGCCACAGACCGGGGCCCGTGTACTGCTGCCGGTGCTCGACCAGCACCTCGGGCCGGACCGCCCGCAGCCGGGCGTCGAGCTCGGCCAGCAGCCGACGGACGCCCTCGGCCACCTCGGTGCAGTCCGGGTCGGGGGAGGCGGTGGTCGGCTCGCGCAGGAAGGTGTCGATGAAGTCGATCTTCAGGCCGTCCACCCCGAACCGCTCCACCGCCGCCGCGAGCCGCTCGACCTGGTGCGCCCGGACCACCGGGCTGCGCGGGTCGAGGACGTACGTCTCCAGGGCCGGCAGGTGGGCGAGCGCGTGGTCGGCGAGGGTGCCGATCGCCGCGCTGCGGTCACCCGCGAACGGGAGGGCGTGCCAGAGCAGGTAGTTGAGGCCCAGCGCGCGGACCCGGGCGACATGGCCGGCGAAGTCGGGGAAGCCGACGGGGGCCGGTTGCCAGTCGCCGGTGGTGGCGTAGGAGCGGTCCCGCTCGTCGGTCTGCCAGCCGTCGTCGACGATCAGCGAGCCGAAGCCGAGCGGGGCGGCCAGCGCGGCGAGCCGCTCCACGTCGGCCGAGGTCATGGCCAGGTGCAGGGCGTACCAGGTGCAGAACACCGGCTCGAAGGCGGCGTCCGGCACCACCGGGACCGGCGATGCGGTGCCCCACCAGGAGGCCGCGCCCCGGACGGTGTCCGCGAAGTGACGCCCGCTCAGGTCCAGCAGCAGCCGCAGCGGGCCGCCCTCGTGCTCGACCCACCAGCTGAACTCGCCGCTCTCCTCGACCGCGCCCTCGCCGATCGTGACCGGCAGCACCGTCTCGCCGACCGCGAAGGTGCAGATCGCGGCGTCGCCGGTGCCCACCAGGCTGCCGACCGGCGCGCCCTTGGGCAGCGCGGCGACCCGGGGCTGTGCCCAGGACGGCGGGATCCAGCAGGTGCCGGTGCCGGGCGTCCAGTAGCCGGTGGCGCCGGTGCACGGCAGCCGCCACTCCACCCGGGCCCGGACCGGCTCACCGTCGGCCGGCCGCGCCGGGACGACCTCGATCATCAGCACCCCGGGGGCGTCCTGCGGGGTGACCCGCACCGCGAGCTCGGCGGCGCCGACGGCGGTGGCTCTGATCCGCAGTCCCGGCAGGTCGAGGCCGGTCTCCACCGGGCAGTCGGTCTCGGTCCGGCCGGAGGGGCGGGCGCTGCCGTCCCAGCTGAGCGGCGGGGGTGTCTGCGTGGTCACGAGGGTGTGGCCTTTCACGTGAAAGAGCCCGGCCGCGGGGAAGCGGCCGGGTGGTGGGGGCTGTCCGACGATTCCCGTCGGATCAGGCCGGGTCGTTCAGGGCCCCTCCTGCCCGATGCCGTGCGCCGAGGGGGTCCCCCCGGCCGAAGGCTGGGTGAGGGCCGGCCCAGACGGGAATCGTCAGACGGCCCCCAACCCGTGCGGGACAACCGCGGAAGCGGTAGGACGGTCACCCCGCACGGGAGTTGTGGAGCCTGGTCGGACGCGGCCCGCCGTTACGGTTCCCCGCCGCGCCCGACCAGGGGTTTCGGGTGGCCCGTCAGGCCTCGGGGAAGTGGCAGGCGGCCTGCCGACTGCCGCCCGCGGGGGTGATCCGGAGCAGCGGCCGCTCGGTGCGGCAGATCTGCTGGGCCTTCGGGCACCGGGGGTGGAAGGTGCAGCCGCTCGGCGGGTTGGCCGGGCTCGGCGGGTCGCCGAGCAGCACGATCCGCTCCCGGGCGCGTTCGGCGGCCGGGTCGGGCAGCGGGACGGCCGAGAGCAGCGCCTTGGTGTACGGGTGCGCCGGGTTGGCGTACACGGCCTGCTTGTCGCCGATCTCGACGATCCGGCCCAGGTACATCACCGCGACCCGGTGGCTGATGTGCTTCACCACGGCCAGGTCGTGGGCGATGAAGACGTACGCCACGCCGAGTTCGCGTTGCAGCCGCTCCATCAGCCCGACGATCTGGGCCTGGATGGAGACGTCGAGGGCGGAGACCGGTTCGTCCGCGACCACCAGGTCGGGGCGGGTGGCCAGCGCGCGGGCGATGCCGATCCGCTGGGCCTGGCCGCCGGAGAACTGGTGCGGGTAGCGCTCCAGGTGCTCCGGGGCGAGGCCGACCAGCCGGACCAGGTCGCGGACCTCGCGGCTGATCTCGGCGGCCGGGGTGTCCTGGGCGCGCAGCGGGGCGGCGATGATCTGCTGGACGGTCTGCCGGGGGTTGAGCGAGGCGAACGGGTCCTGGAAGATCATCTGGAACCTGCTGCGCAGCGGCCGCAGTTCGCGCTGCCCGGTGCGGGTGATGTCCTGGCCCCGGAAGGCCACCTGACCGGCCGTCGGGTCGAGCAACCGGACCAGCATCCGCCCGGTGGTGGACTTGCCGCAGCCGGACTCGCCGACCAGCCCGAGGGTCTCCCCCGGGTTGACCTCGAAGCTGACGTCGTCCACCGCCCTGACCCCGGCGCGGCGGCCGAGCCCGGCGCGCGGACCGGGGAAGGTCATGCCCAGGCCCTCGACGGTGAGCAGCGGTTCGGTGGTCATGAGGTCACTCCGTCGAGGTCGAGCGCACAGGCGTTGCGGTGCCCCTCCGTCACCAGGCGGAGCAACGGGCGCTCCCCGGTGCAGAGTTCACTGGGCTTCGCGGCGTAGACCGGGCAGCGCGGGTGGAAGGCGCAGCCGGCCGGCGGGGCGAGCAGCGAGGGCGGGCTGCCGGGGATCGAGCGCAGGCTCTCCCCCTCGACGGCGTCCACCCGGGGCAGCGAGTCCAGCAGTCCGCGGGTGTACGGGTGCCTGGGGGTGGTGAACAGGGCCTCGGCAGACGCCTGTTCGGCAGCGGCGCCGCCGTACATCACCAGCACCTCGTCGGCCACCCGGGCGATCACGCCGAGGTCGTGGGTGATCATCACGATGCCGAGGCCGCGGTCCTGCTGGAGCTTCATCAGCAGCTCCAGCACCTGGGCCTGCACGGTGACGTCCAGGGCGGTGGTGGGTTCGTCCGCGATGATCAGGTCCGGCTCGCAGGAGAGCGCGAGCGCGATCATCGCCCGCTGGCGCATGCCACCGGAGAACTGGTGCGGGTGCTCGCCCGCCCGCCGGGCCGGTTCGGGGATGCCGACGTCGCCCAGCACCTCGACCGCCCGGGCCAGCGCGGCCTTCCTGGTGCCGCCGTGGTGCTCCCGGTACGCCTCGGCGATCTGGTCGCCGATGGTGAAGTACGGGTGCAGCGCGGTCAGCGCGTCCTGGAAGACCATCGCCATCCGGCGCCCGCGCAGCTTCCGGACGGTCTCGTCCGGCGCACCGAGCAGTTCGGTGCCGTCGAACCTGACCGACCCGGTCACCTTGGCACCCCGGTGCAGACCCATCACGGCCAGCGAGGTGACCGACTTACCGGATCCCGATTCACCGACGATCCCCAGCGTCCGCCCGCGCTCGACACTGAAGCCGACGCCCTTGACGGCCTGGACGACGCCTTCGGCGGTGTTGAACTCGACCTGAAGGTCGGTGACTTCAAGCAACGTACTCATGAAAGCCTCGCCCTCGGGTCGATCCGGCGGTACGCACGATCCACGCCCGCCCCCTGCCCAGCCCCCGGCCGACAGGCCGAAATCCGCCGCCTCACGACAGCCTCGCCCTCGGGTCGATCCAGGCGTAGACCAGGTCCACCACCAGGTTGGAGGTCACGATGAAGAAGGAGGCCAGCAGTGTGATGCCCATGATCACCGGCTGGTCGGACTTGTTCAGCGAGTCGGCGAACAGCTTGCCGACGCCCGGCAGGCTGAACAGCGACTCGGTGATCAGCGCGCCCGCGAGCAGCCCGCCGAGGTCCATCCCGAGCATGGTGGCGACCGGCGTCAGCGCGGGCCGCAGGCCGTGTTTGGCGACCACCCGGCGTTCGCGCAGGCCCTTGGCCCTGGCGGTCCGGACGAACGGTTCCTCCATGGTCTCGATCACCGAGTTGCGGGTCATCCGGGCGTACAGCGCGGCGAACAGCAGGGAGAGCGTGATCCACGGCAGGATCAGGTTGCGCAGCCAGCCGACCGGGTCCTCACCGAAGGCGATGTACCGGGGCAGCGGCATCAGGCCGAGCACCGTGACCACCAGGTAGAGCAGGATCATCGCGGTGAAGTAGACCGGCAGCGCGGCGATGCCGATGGTGCCGATCATCACGGTGCGGTCCACCCAGGTGTTCCGCTTCAACGCGGAGACCACTCCGGCGGAGAGGCCGAGCGCGAGCCAGCAGACCGCCGCACCGAGCGCGAGCGAGGCACTGACCGGGAACCGGTCCATCATCAGGTCCCAGACCGGCTGGGCGCTCTGGAACGAGTAGCCGAAGCACGGGAAGCCGCACTCGACCGCGTACTGGCCGCTGCCGAGCGTCTGGCCGGCGAAGATGCCGACCAGGTAGCGGCCGAACTGGACCGGCAGCGAGTCGTCCAGGCCGAGCTGCTGACGGACCATCTCGATCCGGTCGGTGGAGCAGTCCTTGCCGCAGAACTGGGCCGCCGGGTCGGCGGGGAAGAGGTAGAACACCGCGAAGGTCAGCGCGCAGACCACCACCAGGGTGGCCGCGATGCCGAGCAGACGGCGGATCAGGAACCCGATCACGACCTGCCGCCCTTCGGGTCGAGGGCGTCGCGCAGCGCGTCACCGAGCAGGGTGAATCCCAGCACCACCAGGAACAGGCAGGCGCTCGGCAGGATGAAGAACATCGGATCGACCTTGTAGTAGAGCACCGAATCGGCGATCATCTGCCCCCAGGACGGCGTCGGGGGGCGGACACCGACGCCCAAGAAGGTCAGCGCGGCCTCGGTGCCGATCAGGCCCGGGATCGCCAGCGTGACGTAGACGATGATCGTGCCGGACAGGTTGGGCAGGATCTCGGTGAGCAGGATGCGGCTGCTCCTGGTGCCGCTGGCGCGGGCCGCCTCGACGTACTCGCGGTGCTTGAGCGAGAGCGTCTGGGCCCGGATCACCCGGGCGACGTACGGCCAGCTGAAGACGCCCATCACGACGATCAGCAGCAGCACCCGGTTGACGTCCCGGGCCACCGAGAGCAGCGCGATCATGAAGATCAGGCTGGGGAAGGACATCATGACGTCCATGAACCGGGAGATCGCGGTGTCGATCCGGCCGCCGAAGTAACCGGCCAGGATGCCCAGGGTCACCCCGATCAGGGTGATCATGATCGCGGCGGAGAAGGCGACCAGCAGGCTGATCTGGGCGCCGTACAGCAGCCGGGCGAAGATGTCCCGGCCGAGCATCGGCTCGACGCCGAGCCAGTGCTCGGGGCTCATCCCGCCGAAGCTGCCCTTGGGCAGGCCGCCGAGGTAGGAGTTGACGGCTCGCTTGTCGGTGTCCGCCGGGCCCGTCCCGCTGATCGCGGTGAGCACCGGGGCCAGTACGGCGGCCAGGACGAAGAAGGCGATGATGCCGAGGCCGGTCAGCGCCGCCCTCTGGCGGCGCAGCCGGTGCCAGGCCAGCCGCCAGGGGGAGGCGGGTACTTGAGCGCGGTCGGCGGTGGAGGCGGGTGCGGCGGGGGCGGCGGGGCTGACCGCCGCCCCCGCTCCCCCGGCCTCGGCCGGGGAGAGCTGGGCGGTCATGCGGTACTCCCGACTACTTCGCGGTCTTCAGGCCGATGACGGCGTAGTCGATCTGACCGGCCCACACCGGGTGGGCGAAGGCGCCGGCGATGTTGGAGCCGACCAACAGCGGCTTCTTGGCCCAGACCAACGGCACGGCCGGGGACTTGTCCATGATCTTGCCGTCCAGCTCCAGCCACGCCTTGTTGGCCTGCTGGACGTCGCTCATCGCGGCGATCCGGTCGAGTTCTGCGATGGTCTCCGGGTCGTTGAACCGGGTGATGTTGCCCTGGTTCCCCTTGTCCTTGATGGTGCGGCCGTCGAAGATCATCGGCAGGAAGGTGGCGGCCGACGGGTAGTCGGGGCACCAGCCACCGATCGACAGGCCGGGCTGCTTGGCCTTGTCACCGGTGATCGAGTTGACCGCGGTCGGGTCGACGGTGGTGATGGTGATCTCGACGCCGACCTTCTTCAGCGCGGCCTGGATCGACTCCGCCTGCTGCTTGCCACCGGTGGAGGTGACCAGCTCGGTGGCGAAGCCGTTCGCGAAGCCGGCCTCCGCCAGCAGCGCCTTGGCCTTCGCGGTGTCGCCGCCGGGCTTGATCAGGAAGTGGTCGATGGGCGCGCCCTGGGTGAGCACCGGCGGCAGGTAGGTGGTGGCCACATCGGTGAAGGCCGGGCCGCCGAGCGCGGCCGCGAAGGCCTCCTTGTCCACCGCGTACTGCATCGCGAGGCGGACCTTGGCGTTGTCGAACGGCGCCTTGGTGTTGTTCATGTCGAGCTTGGTGGTGCAGCCCGCGTTCTCCGAGATCAGCCGCTTCTTGACCTCCGGGTTGGTGAGCACCTCGCTGATCTTGGAGGGCACCAGGTCGACGTACGAAATGGCGCTCTGGTCGTCGCCCTGATCGGCGATCAGCCGCTCGGCCACCCCGGTGCCCTTGAGGGTCTGGTCCACCACGATCTTGTCCGGGTAGGCCTTGCGGACCGGGTCGGTCTTCTGGTCCCAGTACGTGTTGCGGACCAGCACCATGCGCTTGCCGCGGTCGTACGACTCGATCTTGTACGGGCCGGAGGAGACCGGGTGGTTGCTGTAGTTGGCACCGGCCTCCTTCGCCTTCGGGACGGGGGCGAAGGTCGGCAGCGTGACGGTGTAGCCGAACTCCGCGACCGGGCGCTGGAGGTGGAAGACGATGGTCTTCTCGTCCGGGACCTCGATCGACTCCTTGCCCAGGCGCTGGCCGGCCAGCGGGCCCTTGTAGTCGGCCGGGGCGACCAGGTAGCTCCGGGCGTAGTCCGGGCCGCCGGGCAGCTCGGGCGAGTAGGAGCGCTCGACGTTGTACTTGATGTCGTCGGCGACGATCGGCGTGCCGTCCTCGTACTTCAGACCGTCCTTCAGCTTGAAGGTCCAGGTCTTCCCGCCGTCGCTCGACTGGCCGAGGTCGGTGGCCAGGTCGGGCTCGATCTTCAGGCCCTCGGCGCCCGGGGCCGCCTTGAAGGTGGTCAGGGTGCGGTAGAGGGTGCGGACGCCGAAGTCCATCACCGGCATGGTCCAGTTGCGGGTCGGGTCCAGCTGGTCGAAGTCGACGTTCGACAACAGGTTCAGGGTGCCGCCCTTGACGGGCGTCCCGCCGATGATGCCGTTGCCCTCGGTGGTGACACCGCCCTGGTTGTCGTCCTTGCTCCCGCCGGTGCTCGAACAGGCCCCGAGTCCGAGGGTGAGTGCTGCCGCGATCGCCGCCGCGAGGGCGGTGTGAGTACGCCTGGTCATAGTGCAACTCCGCAGTGGGAGGCCACAGTTGCGGCCTTGGTTCGCCCCGGGGCTGATCCGGGGCCACCGAGAGGGCGACCGCTGGGTCTAGCCGCTTCAAAGGTGTGACCCGTAACATAGTAATGTGAAATTGCACTGGCAAGGGATCGTGCGGCCCGTTACCGAGCTGTGTCCGGCAACAGCCCCAACTCCCGCCCCGCGCAACGACATCAACACCACTGAAACCGGACAGACCGCCCCGCCCAAGGAGTCGCAGCCGTGACCACAGCTCCCCGTCCGCTCAACACCGGCAGCCACGACCTGCCGGTCTCCGCCGCCCTGGACGCCTTCATGGGCACCGGCTGGGCCCCCACCCGGCTGCCGGCCGCGGACCGGGTGCCCGGCTACGCCGCGATGCCCGCCCGCCGGGCCCGGCTCGCCGCGGCCTTCCCCGGCGAGCGGCTGATCGTTCCGGCGGGGCAGCTGAAGGTGCGCAGCAACGACTGCGACCACCGGTTCCGCCCGCACAGCGCGTACGCCTGGCTCACCGGACTGACCGGCGAGGAGCAGGTCGGCCACGTGCTGGTGGTCGAGCCGAACGGGGAGCCGGTGCTCTACCTGCGCCCGCGCTCACCGCGCGGCGGCGGCAGCCCGTACGGCTCCGAGTTCTACCGGGACCGCCGGTACGGCGAGTTCTGGGTCGGCCGCCGCCCCGACCTGGCCGAGGCCGAGCAGCTCACCGGCCTCCGCACCGCCCACCTGGACGACCTGGAGAAGCTGCTGACGGGTGCTCAGCCCGTCACCCGGCTGCTCGGCGGCACCGACCCGGTGCTCGACGCGCTGCTGCCGACCGCGGCCGACGCGGCGCTCGCCACCACCCTCTCCGAGCTGCGGCTGGTGAAGGACGCCTGGGAGGTCGAGCAGCTCCAGCTCTCCGTGGACGCCACCACCACCGGCTTCGAGGACGTGGTCCGCGCGCTGCCCACCGCCTTCCGGCACGGCCGGGGCGAACGCTGGCTGGAGGGCACCTTCAACCTCCGGGCCCGCGCCGAGGGCAACGGCACCGGCTACGACACCATCGTCGCCTCCGGCGCGCACGCCTGCGTGCTGCACTGGATCCGCAACGACGGCGCCCTCGACCCCTCGAAGCTGCTGCTGCTGGACGCCGGTGTCGAGGTCGACTCCCTCTACACCGCCGACATCACCCGCACCCTCCCGCTCAGCGGCACCTTCTCCCCGGTCCAGCGCCAGGTCTACGAACTCGTGCTGGCCGCCCAGGACGCGGGCATCGCCACCCTGCGGCCCGGCGCCAGCTTCCGCGACTTCCACCGGGCCGGCATGCGGGTGATCGCCGAGGGCCTGGCCGACTGGGGCGTGCTCAAGATCTCCGCCGAGGAGGCCCTCCGCGAGGACAGCGGCCTGTTCCGCCGCTACACCCTCTGCTCCAGCGGCCACATGCTCGGCCTCGACGTGCACGACTGCTCCAAGGCCCGGGCCGAGACCTACCTCGACGGCGTCCTGGAGGAGGGCCAGGTACTCACCGTCGAGCCCGGCCTCTACCTCCAGCCCGACGACGAGACCCTGCCCGCCGAACTGCGCGGCATCGGCGTCCGGATCGAGGACGACCTCGTCATCACCGCCGACGGGGCCCGGTTGATGTCCGGCGCCCTCCCCCGCACCGTCGCGGGCATCGAGGAGTGGATGGGCACCCTGCTGGGCTGACCGCTCCGTCCCGGGCGATGATGACGGCATGACCACGGTGCCATTTCTGACGCCCGCTCAGGCGGTCGAGGAGTCCGGGTTCAGCCTGGACACCCTGAGGTACTACGAGAAGATCGGACTGCTCGGGGACGTCCGGCGGTCAGCCAGCGGCCACCGGCGGTTCAGCCAGGAGGACCTGGCCTGGCTGGGGGTGCTGCGGTGCCTGCGGGACACCGGGATGCCGATCTCCGAGATGCGACACTTCGCCGAGCTCGTGCGCTCGGGGGACGGGACCTTCGCAGACCGGCTGGCGCTGCTGGCCGCGCACGACGACCAGGTGGAGGAGCAGATCGCCACCCTCCGGCGGCGGCAGCAAGTGATCCGGGACAAGATCGCCTACTACCGCGCGGCGCTGGCCTGAGCGAGCAGTCCGGCCGTCAGCTCGGCGGCCGGACCTGGCCTGGCCCGCAGGTGGCCGGTGCCCGCCCAGAGGTGCATCGCCGTCAGGTCGCCCCGGCGGGCGGCGGCGGCCCGCAGCGGCCGGGTCAGGTGGTGCACTTCGGGGTAGCCGACCGGGGCGTACGGCTCGTACCGGTCGATGAAGGCGTTCCGCAGCCCCCGGGCGGGCCGGCCGGTGAAGGCCCGGGTCACCGTGGTGCCGCCCTGGTGGGTGACCAGCGCGGCCTGGTGGTTCGGATCGGCGCCGGACTCGTCGGTGCGCAGGTACGCCGTGCCGAGTTGGACGGCGCTCGCGCCCGCGTGCAGGGCGGCGGAGATCCCGGCACCGTCCGTCAGCCCGCCGGCCGCGATCAGCGGCAGCGCGGTCACCGCCCGGACGGCGGCGAGGAGTTCGAGCAGCGGCCGCCCGTCCGGCACCGCCGCCTGCCGGTGGGTGCCCCGGTGGCCGCCCGCCTCCGGACCCTGCACGCAGAGCGCGTCCAGGCCGAGCCGCGTGGCGGCCCTGGCCTCCGCCGGGGTGGTGACGGTGCCGACCTGCCGGCTGCCCACCGCGCGGAGGGCGGCGGCCTCGGCGGCCGTGGGCAGCCCGAAGGTGTACGAGACCACCGGCACCGGGTCGGCGAGCAGCAGCTCCAGCTTGGCCTCCCAGTCGTCCCGATCCGGGCCGATCCGCTCGGGCAGTTCGACCCCGTACCGGGCGGCCTCCGGGCGCAGCCGCTCCCGATACGCGGCGACCGCCGCCGGATCGGCGGGTGCGTCCGGGACGAACAGGTTGACCCCGAACGGACGGTCCGTCAGTTCCCTGGTCTCGCGGATCGCTTCGGCCAGCGCGGCCGAGGCCAGGTACCCGGCGGGCAGGAAGCCGAGCCCGCCGCCCTCGTTCACCGCCGCGACCAGCGCGGGGGTCGAGCCACCGCCGGCCATCGGCGCGGCCGTCACCAGGGGCAGCTTCATCGGGACGCTCCCGTCAGGTCGGTGGTGCGGGCCAGGGCGATCCGTCCGGCGCCGCAGCCCGCCAGCCGGAGCGCGGCGTCGGCGAGCGCGGGGGCCACCTCGGAGACCGTACGGGCCGGGTCCTCCCGGGCCACGGCCACGCCGCCCTCGACCAGGCCGAGCAGCAGGTCGGTGCGCAGCTCCACGTCGGTCTCCGGCCCGAGCCGGGCCAGCAGCTCCCCGTACACCTCCCGCAGCTCCGCCCTGCTCCGGCGGAATTCCGCGAACCGGTCACCCCGAACCTCCGGCAGCTGGTAGAGCGCGCCCAGGTTGTACAGCCCGCCGAACAGCAGCTCGGAGTCGTACCTGGCGAGCCGCCAGAGTGCGGCGGCCGGATCGAGCCCGGCGTCCGCGAGCAGGGTCCGGCCGAGGGCCAGCGAGGGTTCGACCGTCCCCTCCAGCAGGGTGGCGAGCAGGTCCTCCTTGCGGGCGAAGTAGTGGTACATCGACGCCTGCCGCAGCCCGGCCAGCTCGGCCACCGCCCGGGTGGTGGTGGCCGCGTACCCGTTCCGGGTGAACAGCGCGGCGGCCGCGGCCAGCAGCTGCTCGCGGGCCGACAGTTCGCTGCTCGACGGCCCGGCGGCACGCGGCCGCCCCACCCGGGGCCTCGGGAACGCGGTACCTGACACCTCGTGATCATCGCACAACGCACCCCCGCACGGGCCGTCCTTGGTCGAACAACTTCCTGCGGAGTTCAGGCCGGCCGGATCAGACCACTCGTCAGACCCGAGGCGATCGCCGCCGTACGGCTGTCCACGCCGAGCTTGTCGTAGATGTGCACCAGGTGGGTCTTGACCGTCGCCTCGCTGATGAACAGCCGCTTGGAGATCTGCTTGTTGGCCAGGCCGAGGGCCAGCAGCTGGAGGATCTCCGCCTCACGCGGCGACAGCGTCGGCCGCCCGGCCCGCACCCGCCCCAGCAACCGGGCCGCGACCGGCGGCGCCAGCACCGTCTCGCCCCGGGCGGCGGCCCGGACCGCCGCCGCCACCTCCTCCGGCGGGGCGTCCTTGAGCAGGTAACCCGTCGCGCCCGCCTCGACCGCCGCCAGGATGTCGGCGTCGGTGCTGTAGGTGGTCAGGATCAGCACGGCGGGCGGGTCCGGCAGCGCGGTGATCCGGCGGGTGGCCTCCACCCCGTGCATGCCCGCGCCCATCTGGAGGTCCATCAGCACCACGTCGGGCCGCTGCTCCAGCTCCGCCAGCACCCGCAGCGCCTCTGCGCCGTCGGCCGCCTCGCCCACCGCCTCCAGCTCCGGCAGGTCGTCCACCATCGCCCGCAGCCCGCGCCGCACCACCGGGTGGTCGTCCACCAACAGCACCCGGATCACTGAGCACCCGCCTCCGTCAGCACGGCCTCGGCCGTCTCGATCGTCCGCAGCGGCAGCGAGACCGCCACCACCGTCCCCTCGCCCGGCGCCGACTCCACGGTCAGCCGGCCGCCCAGCGCCGCGATCCGCTCCCGCATCCCGTGCAGGCCGAACCTCGGCCCGTCGCCGGAGGGCAGCGCGTGCGGGTCGAAGCCCACCCCGTCGTCGAAGACGTCCAGTGTCACCTCGTCGTCCAGATAGGTCAGCGTCACCGCCACCGCCTCGGCCTGTGCGTGCCTGGCCGCGTTCGCCAGCGCCTCCTGGGTCAGCCGGAGCAGCGCGACCTCCGCCTCCACCGGCAGCGGGTACGGCTCGCCGTCCAAGTGGAACGCCACGCCCTGGCCGTCCGCCAGCCGCCGCAACGCCTCGGTCAGCGTCACCCCGTCCAGCGCGGGCGGGGTGAGCGCCTGGACGAACCGGCGGGCCTCCGCCAGGTTGGCCGAGGCCGTCCGCCCCACCTCGGCGATCCGCTCCCGGGCGGCGCCCGGGTCGGCCGGCAGCGCCGACTCCGCCGACCGGGCCAGCAGCACGATGCTGGAGAGCCCCTGCGCCAGGGTGTCGTGGATCTCCCTGGCCAGCCGCTGACGCTCCGCCAGCCGGCCCGCCTCGCGCTGGGTGGCGGCCAGCTCGTCCCTGGCCCGAACCAGGTCGTCGATCAGGCGCTGCCGCTCCCGGCCCTCCCGGTACAGCGCGGCGTAGCCGTACGCGGTGAGCAGCGCGACCACCGCGCCCGCCACCGGGCCGAGAACCTTCGCCGTGGTCAGCCCGCCCTCGGTGCCCGCCTGCGCGGCCACCACCACCACGGTCAGCCCACCCACGGCCGCGACGGCCCAGCGCACCGGCATCAGGTGCAGGCAGACGAAGTACAGCGGGAAGGCGAGGTAGCAGAACTCGGGGTGCCGGAGCGTCAGACCGATCCAGAGCAGCAGCACCGCGCCGAGCCAGAGCCCGGCCCACAGCCGGCTGGTGCGCACCGGCGCGAAGGCGCCGCCGCTCAGGTAGACCGCCGACAGCAGGATGGCGGTCACCAGCGCACCGGGCCCGAGACCGCCGTCGGCGACCCCCCGGCCGACCAGCACCGCCAGCAGTGCCAGGAACAGCCCGTGCAGGGCAAGGTTCATCAGCCGCAGCGCTGGCGTGTTCCCGGCATGGCCGGGCGGTTCGGTACTGGTCATGCCTTCCGAGGGTACGGGGTGCGCGGGCCGCCGCCGTCGGACACGGCATCAACCGTTCGATGGATTCCGGGCTGCATCGCCCGCACGAGTGATGTCCCCCTCCTCTCCCTGATGGCACGGGGCCTCCGCGCCGACAGGGTGGAGGAGTCGTCAGAAACTCTCCACCGGGAAGGCCATCGTGTTCGTCGCACTCCGTGACATCCGCTTCGCCAAGGGGCGATTCGCCCTCATGGGGGCGGTGGTCACCTTGATAACCACCCTGGTGGTCTTCCTCTACGGACTGACCGGCGGCCTCGCCTCCGCCGCCTCCTCCACCGTCGCCGAACTGCCCGCCGACCGGATCGTCTTCGGTGCCCCCGCCGGGGCTGCCCCGACGGTCTCGTTCAGCAGCAGCACCGTCTCGCCCGCCCAGGCCGCCGCGTTCGCCGCCGCACCGGGCGTCGAGTCGGCGCAGCCGCTCGGCATCTCGATGACCCGGCTGACCGCCACCGACTCGGCCGCCTCGGTCAGCGTGGTCGGGGCGTCGGCCGGGCTGCTGCCCCCGCTGAAGTCCGGCGCCGCCCCGGCGGACGGCCAGATCGCGGTCGGCGCCGACACCGCCGCCGAGTACCACCTGACCGTGGGTGAGCAGGTCAAGGTCGGCTCCCGCACCGTCACCGTCTCCGGCCTGACCGCCGAGCGCTCGTACGGGCACGCCCCGACGGTCTGGACCACGGTGGCCACCTGGGAGCAGGTCAGCGGCCAGGGCCAACCGACCGCCCTCGCGCTGACCGGCTCGGGCGCGGACCTCGACGCGCTGGACGCGGCGCAGGGCACCGAGACCGTCACGCTCGACGACGCGCTGGCCGGGATCAACGGCTTCTCCGCCGAGCAGGGCAGCCTGCAGATGATCCAGGGCTTCCTGTTCGCGGTCAGCGCGCTGGTGGTCGGGGCCTTCTTCACGGTCTGGACGGTCCAGCGCAAGCCTGACATCGCGGTACTCAAGGCGGTCGGCGCCGGCAGCGGCTACCTGGTGCGGGACGCGCTGGCGCAGGCCGCCGCCGTACTGCTGGGCGGGGCGCTGCTGGGCGGCGCGATCGGCGGGGCGGGCGGGCTGCTCGCCGCCGCCACCGTCCCGTTCGACGTCAGCCCGGCGAGTGTGGGCGTCCCGGTCGCGGTGATGGTCCTGCTCGGTCTGCTCGGCGCCGCGCTCGCCGTCCGCCGCATCACCTCCGTCGACCCGCTTGCCGCGCTTGGAGCCAACCGATGACCACCACCGTCCAGTCCACCCGCACCGGGCTCGCCCTGTCGGACGTCACCCTCACCTACCCCGACGGCGAGGCCCGGCTGACCGCCCTCGACCGGGTCTCCCTGGCGGTCGCCCCCGGCGAGTTCACCGCCGTGGCCGGGCCCTCGGGCTCCGGCAAGTCCTCGCTGCTCGCGGTGGCCGCCACACTGCTCCGGCCGGACAGCGGCTCGGTGCTGATCGACGGTCAGGAGGTCGGCGCGCTGAGCGAGAAGGCCCGCTCGGCGCTGCGCCGGGACCGGCTGGGCATCGTCTTCCAGCAGTCCAACCTGCTCGCCTCGCTGACGGCGGTGGAACAGCTCCTGGTCCTGGAGTCGGTCCGTGGCGGCAAGCCCCGCGCCGCCCGCGAACGGGCCGAGGCCCTGCTCGCCTCGGTCGGCCTGGACACCGCCAAACAGCGCCGCCGTCCGCACCAGCTCTCCGGCGGCGAACGCCAGCGCGTCAACATCGCGCGGGCGCTCTTCGGCTCCCCGTCCGTCCTACTGATCGACGAGCCCACCTCGGCCCTCGACCACGAACGCGGCGCCCAGATCGTCGACCTGCTCGCCACCATCACCCGCGAGCACGGCACCGCCACGGTGATGGTCACCCACGACCGCGACCTCCTGGGCCGGGTCGACCGGGTGCTGGAGATGCACGACGGGCGGCTGGTCTAGCCCTCGGGGCCGAGGACGCTGTCGACGGACAGCGTCACGGCCGCCCCGATCGACTGGGGGAGCGTGAAGCTCTGGCCCCGGTGGTGGACGGCGTGGACTCGGTACTCACCACCGGACGGATCGGTGAGGACCCTGACCTTCTGGGCCTTCCGGTCCAGAATCACGTAGACCGGGACGCCGGCGGTGGCGTACGCGCCGGGCTTGAGCTTCAGGTCGAGGTTGTAGTTGGAGGACGTGACCTCCAGGAGCAACCGGAAGACCGCCGGGTCGTAGCAGTTGAACTCGACTCGGTGGTCCTCCACGTCCGCATCGACCACGGCGAGGTCGGGGATGGCGTAGTCCGACGGACCGTCCGGCAACCAGCTGCCCACCGCCTGCAGGACGTCCGTCTCATCGCTCTGCAGGCCCGCAGCGAGGAGCGGAATCATCACGTTGGTGAGCGAGCGCCCGTGCGAGGCGTCAGCAGGTGGCGTCACGGTGATCTGGCCCCCGATGATCTCGACCCGGTGACCGATCAGCTGGTCGGACATCCTGTCGGCGACCTCGAGCAACGTCGGGTGCTGCTCAACCGCTGCTGCGGACATGCTTTCCTCCGGCTGGCCGGTGTCGAGAGCATCATCGTAGGACGCCACCGCCCGGCGCGGTCTCGCGCCGGGCGGTTCATCCGAACGAGTAGAGCGTCAGCGCGCGCCCAGGCGCAGGGCCGGCTGCTCGGCCGCGGCGGCCTCGACGCCGGCCGCCCAGAGGGAGCGGACGTGGCCGAGGTGTTCGGCCATGCAGGTCTCGGCCGCTTCGGCGTCGCCGGAGATCATGAGGTCGAGGAGGGTGAGGTGTTCCTCGGCGGAGGACGTCAGCTCGCCGCGCTGGTCGAGGCGGTTGAGGCCGTAGAGGCGGGAGCGCTTGCGGAGGTCACCGACCACGTCGACCAGTCGGGCGTTGCCGGCCAGGCCGAGCAGGGAGAGATGGAACTGACGGTCCGCCTCCAGATAGCCGATCAGGTCGTGCTTGCGGGCGGCCGCGACGATGGCGTGCGCCTCGGGGCGGAGCGCTTCGAGCTGCTCCCGGGAGGCGGTGCGGGTGACCCGGCCGATGGTGGGGACCTCGATCAGGGCGCGGATCTCGGTGTAGTCGTCGAGGTCGCGCTCGGTCAGCTCGGTGACCCGGAAGCCCTTGTTGCGGACTGCCTCGACCAGGCCCTCGCGGGCCAGGTCGAGCATCGCCTCCCGGACGGGGGTGGCCGAGACACCGAAGTCGGCGGCCAGCGCGGGCGCCGAGTACACGACGCCGGGGCGGAGCTCACCGGAGATCAGAGCGGCTCGAAGGGCGTGGGCGACCTGGTCGCGCAGGCGCTCCTGGACGGAGATGAGGGCGCGGGGCTTGAGGTCCGCCATGGTGTTCCTCCGGTGGCTTAGCAGGACACCATTGTACAATGTCATGTAACGTTGATTTGTAAAACAATTCAGGCGAAAGTGTCCGATTCGTACTGGGCCGCCGCCACCGCGAGGTCCTGCCAGGCCATCCCGACGCTCTTGAAGAAGCGCGGACGGTCCGTGGGCACAACTGCCTTGCCGTTGACCAGTTCTGACAGGTTAGCAAGCCTGGATCCGGCCACCCCGGGAATCAACAGGTCGCCCGCCTCCCTGAGCGCCACCGAACGCGCCTCCACGTAGAGCGCCGCCCGGTCGACCAGCGCGGCGTCGACCTCGCGGGCGGTCGGCTCATGCGAACCCACCGCCGCCACCACCGCGTGGTCCGGCACCAGCGTCCCGTCGAAGAGCGGCTCCCGGGCCGTGGTGCAGCAGACCACCAGATCGGCTCCCGCCACCGCCCCCGCCTCGCCCGCCACCGCGTCCAGGCCGAGCCCCCGGGCGTACGCCACCAGGGCGGCGACCGGCTCCGCCGACCGCCCCACCACGGTGACCCGGGTCAGCGGCCGGATCGCCAGCAGCGCGTCCAGGTGCGCGTACGCCTGCGGCCCCGAGCCGAACAGCACCAGGTGCGCCGCCTCCGGTACGGCCAGCTGGCGCAGCGCCAGCGCGGTGACGGCCGGGGTGCGCAGCGAGGTGAGCTCGATGCCGTCGAGCAGCGCGAGCGGCTGCAGGGTCGGCCCGTCCAGCAGCAGGTAGCTGCCGGTGATCCGGGGCAGGCCCCGGACCGCGTTGGCCGGGACCACGCCCGCGATCTTCACCCCCGCGTAGGCGGTGTCGGCGGCCGGCATCAGCAGCAGTTCGCCCGCCGGGACGGGGATGTTGCTGCGGGCCGGGCACTCCTCCGGGTCGAGGCCCTTGAGCAGTACGGCGGCCAGCGCGTCGACGGCCTGGCCCGGGGTGAGCGTGAGCGGCAGCTGAGGGATGGTCATGAGAGCAGGAACCCCGTCCCGAGGGAGTCGGCCGGGTCGAGCAGGAAGTGGTGCTCGCCGGTGCGGTGGGCGGTGCCGGTGACCTCGGTGATCCATCCGTCGGGGTGCTGCCCGGCGAGCCGTCCGGTGAACACGGTACCGATGACCGACTCGTGCCGCAGTTCCTCACCGGCCGTCAGCCGCCCGTCGGCGGCCAGCAGCGCCAGCCGGGCCGAGCTGCCGGAGCCGCACGGGGAGCGGTCGATCTGGCCGTCCGCGAAGACCGTGACATTGCGCTGGCTGGGGCCTGACGGGGTGTCCGGCCGTTCCTCGTACAGGATCACGCCGTAGACGCCGGAGAGCAGCGGGTCGCCGGGGTGCCGGGTGGCGGGTTCGTCGGCCAGCGCGGACCTGATCTCCCGGGCCACGGCGGTGAGTTCGGGCAGCGAGGCGGTGTCGACGGTCAGCCCGAGGTCGGCGGCCCGGACCGAGGCGTAGCAGGCGCCGGAGTGGGCCAGGTCGACCGCGACCGTCCCGCGCGAAGTGGGTACGGGGAGCTTGCGGGCGGTGACGGCGGTGGGCACGTTCCGGAAGGTGACGGCGGTGGTCCGGCCGCCGCTGCGGTGCACGGCGGCACTGACCCGCCCTGACGGTACGTCGATCCGGACCCGGGCGGTGCCGTCCGCCGGGGCGGCGACCAGGCCCGAGTCGACCGCCCAGGCGCCGAGCGCGATGGTGCCGTGGCCGCAGGCGGTGGAGTAGCCGTCCTTGTGCCAGAACAGCACCCCGAAGTGCGCCTCGCTGTCGTCGGCCGGGACCAGGAAGCCGCCGTACATCCCGGCGTGCCCGCGCGGCTCGTGGGTGAGCAGCCGGCGGATGTCGTCCAGCGCGCTGCGACGCGGGGCGGTCGCGCTGCCGCCCGCGCCGAGCGCGATGGCGCGGCGCTCGGCGACGGTGTCGCCGGGGATCGGCGGCAGGCCGGCGGTGACGATCCGGAACGGCTCACCCGCCGTGTGGTAGTCGACCGTGTGCACGGGCGTCAGCGCGCTCACTGCGGCGAACCGGCGGGCAGCAGGGTGACGGTGCGCTCGGCGGTGTAGAAGTCGAGCACCGCCTGCCCCTGCTCGCGCGGCCCGAAGCCGGCGCCCTTGGCACCGCTGAACGGGACGTGGAAGTCCACGCCGCTGGACGGCGCGTTCACCCGGACCATGCCCGCGTCGAGCCGGTCGGCGGCGGCCAGCGCGACGTCCAGGTCCCTGGTGTGCACCGAGGTGGAGAGGCTGTGCGGAGTGTCGTTGGCGGCCGCGATCGCCTCGTCCAGGTCGGCGGCGCGCAGCAGCACGGCCACCGGGCCGAAGAACTCCTCGCTGCGCAGCGGGTGCCCGGCCGGGACCTCGGCCAGCAGGGTCGGCTCGATGAACCAGCCGTTTCGCTCGACCCGGCCGCCACCCGCGAGGGCGGTGCCCCCGGCGGCCACGGCGCTGTCCACGGCGCCGGTCAGGCGCTCCAGGGCGGCCTCGTTGATCACAGGGCCGCAGACCTCGGTCAGCGCGGCCGGATCGGCGATCGCGGCGAGGGCCTTGGCGAGCGCGGCGGCCAGCGGCTCGTACGCGTCGCCGACGGCGATCACCCGACTGGTGGCGGTGCACTTCTGCCCCGCGTACCCGGAGATCGCGGCGGCCAGATGGGCAGCGGCCTGGGCGATGTCGGCGTCCGGGAGCACGATCGCGGCGTTCAGGCCGCCCATCTCCGCCTGCACCGGGACGCCGCGCCCGGTGGCGGCGGCGACCACGGCCCGGCCAACGGCGGTCGAGCCGGTGAACGAGACCACGTCGGCGGCCGCGACCAGCGCCGTCCCCTCCTCGGCACCGCCCGGGACGACGGTCAGCACGCCCTCCGGCAGGCCCGCGAGTTCGGCCAGCCGCAGGGCGCAGGCAGTGCCCTCGGGGGCGGGCTTGAGCACCACGGTGTTGCCGACCGCGAGGGCCGGTGCGGCCTTCCAGGTCGGGATGGCGAGCGGGAAGTTCCACGGCGTGACCAGCCCGGCCACCCCGTACGGGCGACGGCGGGTCAGCAGCAGTCCCCCGCCGACGGCGGGCTCGTGCACGGCACCTGACGGGGCGTAGGGCGCCTGCGCGTAGTAGCGCCAGATCGCCACCGTACGGGCCACCTCGCCGCGGGCCTCCACGAGCGGCTTGCCGACCTCACGGACGATCAGCGCGGCGAGCTCGTCGGCGTTCGCCTCCACGGCGTCGGCGGCGCGGCCCAGTGCGGCGGAGCGGCCCGCTGCACCGATCGCCAGCCAACTGCGCTGCGCCGTACGGGCCTGGTCGACGGCGGCTTGGGTGCTTTCGGCTCCGGCGGCTTCGACCTCGATCACGAGGTCGCTCGGGTCGGCGGGGTTGTACGAGCTGACGCTCACGGGGAAACCTTTCAGGGGATCAGCTTTTTGCGGGGCCCGAGGTTGCACTACCCAGGGGCTCGGGGAACGGCGAGGGTTCGTGGCTGGCGGGGCAGACTGCGAAAGTGCCGTGCCCCGCACGCACGTTGGACGCTCCTGAGGTCGGCTCCGCCCACGCGGCGGGGCCGCACGTCAGCAGAGCCCCGGGCCCCTGACCGTAGATGCTTGAGCACCTGCCAAAGGCGGTGCAGCGCGTTCAGAGTAGGAACCCCGCCGGGAACGGGTCGGTCGGGTCGAGGAAGTACTGCGCCGTCCCGGTGATCCAGGCGCGGCCGGTGACGGTGGGGACGACGGCGGGGTGGCCCGCGACGGTGGTCTCCTCGATCAGGCGGCCGGTGAAGGAGGTACCGATGAAGGAGTCGTTCCGGAAGTCCTGGTGGAGCGGGAGTTCGCCCCGGGCGTGCAGCTGGGCCATCCGGGCGGAGGTGCCGGTGCCGCACGGGGAGCGGTCGAACCAGCCGGGGTGGATGGCCATCGCGTGCCGGGAGTGGGCGGCGGTGGAGCCGGGGGCGAGCAGCTGGACGTGGTGGCAGCTGTGGATGGAAGGGTTCTCCGGGTGGACCGGGCGGTCGGCCGCGTTGATGGCGTCCATCAGGGCCAGACCGGCGTCCAGGATCTCCTGCTTGCGCTCCCGCTCGAACGGCAGCCCGAACTCGGCCAGCGGCAGGATCGCGTAGAAGTTGCCGCCGTACGCCAGGTCGTAGCTGACCGTTCCGTGGCCCGGCACGTCTATCTTCTGGTCCAGCGCCACCGAGTAGGAGGGCACGTTGCGGATGGTCACGGCCTTGGCCGCACCGTCCTCGACGTGCACGTCCGCGATCACCAGCCCGGCGGGGGTGTCCAGCCGGACGGTGGTGACGGGCTCCACCACGTCGACCATGCCGGTCTCCACCAGGACGGTGGCGACGCCGATGGTGCCGTGGCCGCACATCGGCAGCAGCCCGGAGACCTCGATGTAGAGCACGCCGAAGTCGGCGTCGGGACGGGTCGGCGGCTGGAGGATCGCGCCGCTCATCGCCGCGTGCCCGCGCGGCTCGTACATCAGCAGGGTGCGGAAGTGGTCCAGGTGCTCCTGGAAGTGCACCCGGCGCTCGGCCATGGTGGCGCCGGGGATGACCCCGAAGCCGCCGGTGACGACCCGGGTCGGCATGCCCTCGGTGTGCGAGTCGACGGCGTGGAAGACGTGGCGGCTGCGCATGGATTCGGTCCCCTCGGTGGAGGGCCGGCTGCCCCCGCAGCCGGCCACTGGCATGTCCTCGGTCGACGGACGGTCAGACCAGACCGTCGGCGAGGGCCTTCTCGGTCGCGGCGCGGACGGCCGCCTCGATCTCCGGGGTGAGCGGGAAGCGCGGCGGGCGGACCGGGCCGCCGGGGCGCCCCGCGATGTCCATCGAGAGCTTGATGGCCTGGACGAACTCGGTCTTGGAGTCCCAGCGCAGCAGCGAGTGCAGTGAGCGGTACAGCGGCACGGCGGTGTCCAGGTCGCCGGAGACGGCAGCCCGGAACAGCTTGGCGCTGGCCTGCGGCAGCGCGTTCGGGTACCCGGCGATCCAGCCCACGGCGCCGGCGAGCGCCAGCTCCAGCAGCACGTCGTCGGCGCCGATCAGCAGGTCGAGGTCCGGGGCCAGTTCGGCGATCTGGTAGGCCCGGCGGACGTCGCCGCTGAACTCCTTGACGGCCACGATCGAGCCGTCGGTGTGCAGCTCGGCGAGCAGCTCGGGGACCAGGTCGACCTTGGTGTCGATCGGGTTGTTGTACGCGACGATCGGCAGCCCGGCCCGGGCGACGTCGGCGTAGTGCGCGCGGACGGCGGCGTGGTCGGCGCGGTAGGCGTTCGGCGGGAGCAGCAGGACCGAGCCAGCCCCGGCCTCGGCCGCCTGCTCGGCCCAGCGACGGGACTCGGCGCTGCCGTAGGCCGCGACGCCGGGCATCACCCTGGATCCGTCACCGGCGGCCTCGACCGCCGTGGTGACGACCCGGGCCCGCTCCTCGGCGGTGAGGGTCTGGTACTCGCCGAGCGAGCCGTTCGGTACGACGCCGTCGCAGCCGTTGGCGATCAGCCACTGGACGTGCTCGCCGTACGCGTCGTAGTCGACGGAGAGGTCGGCCCGCAGGGGGAGCGTGGTGGCGACCATGATGCCGCGCCAGGGACGGGTGGGCTCGTGCGTTGCGGACACGTGGGGTACTCCTTGGAAAGGTGAGGTGTGACATTTTATTAGATGGGATGAGCGGACACAAGGGGGCACAGCGGACGGGCTGCATCCCCTTGTGTCAGGAGCCGTCGGCCAACCGGGCCAACGGTACGGGGCAGGAGAGCGGACGGGAGTCCGGGCGGAGTTCGGTGCTGCCGGCCAGGCAGGTGACGGCGGGGCCGCACATTCGCCCCTGGCACCAGCCCATCCCGGCCCGGGTGAGGAGTTTGACGGTCCTCGGATCGGTGGCGCCGAGCTCCTCGACCGCCTCGCGGACGGCGGCCACCGGGACTTCCTCGCAGCGGCATACGTCGGTGTCGGGGCGGAGCCAGTCCGTCCAGCCGGGCCCGGAGCGGTGGGCGGCGGCCATCAGCCCGGCGAAGGCCCTGCGCCGGTCCCGGCGGCGGCGCAGCCCGGCGGGCACCGGCGCACCGGCGATCACCCGGGCAGCCAGCTCGCCCTCGGCGATCGCCAGGTCGGCCCCGCCGACACCGCAGGTCTCCCCGGCCGCCCAGAGTCCGGGCAGGCTGGTGCGCAGACCGTCGTCGACCTTGAGCGCGACGGTCCGGTCGGCCGTCAGCACGGTCTCCGCGCCGAGCTCGGTAGCCAGCTCGATCTGCGGCAGCAGGCCGTGGCCGACCGCCACCGCGTCGCAGTCGATCCGCCGCTCGGTGCCCGGCACCGGGCGCCACTCGGCGTCCAGCCGGGCCACCGTCACCCCGGTCACCCGGTCGGTGCCGTGCGCCTCGACCACCGCACTGGAGCGCCGCAGCCGGACCCGGCCGCTCAGCAGCCTGGCGCCGTGCCCGGCGCCCTCGACCAGTTTGGCGGGGTTGGCCGCGAGCGTGCCGAGCCCCCGGGCGTAGCCGAGGTAGCTGCCCGCCTCGACCACGGCGGGCACGCTCGCCCCGGCGGAGACCAGCGAGGAGGCGGCGGCCAGCAGCAGCGGGCCCGAGCCCGCGACCACGATCCGCCGGCCGGGCAGCACCAGACCCGCCTTCAGCATCGCCTGGGCGCCGCCTGCGGTGACCACGCCGGGCAGGGTCCAACCAGGGAAGGGGAGTTGGCGCTCGTACGCACCGGTGGCCAGCAGCACGGACTTCGCCTCGACCACCACGGCGGCCTCGCCGGCCACCGCGTGCAGGCGCCAGACCTCGGAGTGTTCGGCGGTCCAGACCTGGTGCTCGGTCAGGTGGGTGACCGAACTGGCGGCCAGCCGGTCGCGCAGGCCGGTGAACGTGGACCAGCCGTGGTGCAGCCGCTCCGGGTGGGCGGCGCCCAGACCCGGCGCGGGGTGGCGGTAGTACTGTCCGCCGGGGCGCGGGCCCGCGTCCAGCAGGACGCAGCGCAGGCCGAGTTCGGCGGCGGTGACGGCGGCGGCCAGACCGGCGGGGCCGGCCCCGATCACTGCCAGGTCGTACCGGGCGGAGGGGTCAGACGGCGAGGTCGGCACGGCCGTGGCCCTCCTGGGTGGTGACAGTGGTGCCGGGCTCGGCGGGCAGCAGGCAGGTGCGCTGGTTGGCCCGGCCGTCGACGGTGGCGAGGCAGTCGTAGCAGGCGCCGATCCCGCAGAAGGCGCCGCGCGGGCGGCCGTTCACCCGGGTGGTGCGCCAGGCCAGGATGCCGTCGGCCCACAGCGCGGCGGCGATGCTCTGGCCGGGCAGGGCGGGGACCGGGCGGCCGTCGAAGTCGATGGTGTGCCCGGACTGGGGCCGTGCGCCGACCAGTTCGGCGGGGGTTCGGCGCATGGTGCGTCCTCTCCTGGGGGTCAGGACCGGTCGAAACGGTCGGCGCGGAACGGGGTGAGGTCGAGCTCGGGCCGCTCCCCGGTGAGCTGACGGGCGATCAGCAGGCCGGTGGCGGGCGCCAGACCGATGCCCGCGCCCTCGTGGCCGCAGGCGTGGTAGAGGCCGGACACCCGGGGGTCGGCGCCGATCGCGGGCAGGTGGTCCGGCAGGTAGGGGCGGAAGCCCCGGTAGGCACGCTGGACCGCGACGGTCCGCAGCACCGGGAAGAGCGCGGCGGCGTTGGCGGCCAGCCGCCGGAGCACCTCCACCGAGAGGGTGCGGTCGAAGCCGACCCGCTCCCGGCTGGCGCCGATCAGCACCGGCCCCGCCGGGGTGCCCTCGACCACGGCGGAGGTCTGCAGGGCGGCCGAGCCGCTGGCCACGTCGGCCACGTAGTCGGCGGCGTAGACCTTGTGCCGGACGATCCTCGGCAGCGGTTCGGTGACCAGCACGAAGCCCCGGCGCGGCAGCACCGGCAGTGCCACCCCGGCCAGCGCGGCGAGTTCACCGCCCCAGGTGCCGGCCGCGTTGATCACGGCGGGGGCGTCGATCCGGCCCCGGTCGGTGCTGACACCGAGCACCTCACCGGACGGGCCGGTGCGGATCGCGGTGACGGTCTCACCGAGCCGGATCGACGCTCCGGAGGCCCGCAGCAGGTGAGCGGCTGCCAGCGCGGGCTGGACCTGGGCGTCCTGGAGGTAGTGGAACCCGCCGGCCAGGCCGGGGGCGAGGTGCGGCTCCAGCTCGGCCAGCCGGTCGCCGGGGATCTCGGCGGAGACCACCCCGGCCTTGGCCTGCCCGGCCGCGAAGGCGCGCAGCGCGGCCATCCCGGCCTCGGCGGAGGCGACCACCAGACCACCCTTGGGCTCGTACTCGATCCGCGGTCCCAGCTCCTCGGCTAGGGTGCGCCAGAGGCCGGTGGAGAGGAGCGCGAGATCCAGCTCGGGGCCTGGCTCCTTGTCGGAGACCAGCAGGTTCCCCTCCCCCGCGCCCGTGGTGCCGCCGGCCACCGGGCCGCGGTCGACCACGGTGACGGCGAGGCCGGCCCGGGCGGCGTAGTAGGCGCAGGCGGCGCCGACCACACCGGCGCCGACCACCAGGACATCGTGAGGGGATCTCTGGGACACGTCAGTAATATGTCACATGGCGATAGTGTTGCCAAGACTGTGGACACGACAGAGGCCCGGGCCCCGCTGGAAAGACCAGCAGGCCAGGGCCTCAGTCATGAACCGACGGTAGGTCAGGTGATGTCGTCCAGCTGCTCACGACGCGCCGCCGGAACGGCCGTCGGCAGCTCGGGGGCGGGTGACGCCTCGATGCTCTCCGCCGCTCCGACCGAGTCCACCGAGAGGTCCAGGTGCGAGGCCTCGTCCTCGTCCAGCCCGGCGTCCGGGTTGCGGCGGGCGCGGCGGCGGTCGTTCAGCAGCGCCACACCGACCGCGACGAAGTACAGCGCGATGATCGGCGCCGCCAGCCCCAGCATCGAGAGCGGGTCCGCGCTCGGGGTCGCGAAGGCCGCGAAGACGGTGATCGCCATCACCATGCCGCGCCACCAGCCGAGCAGCCGCTTGCCGCTGACCACTCCGACCAGGTTGAGCATCACCAGCAGCAGCGGGAACTCGAAGCCGAGCCCGAAGACCAGCACCATCCTGGTGATGATGTCGAGGTAGTTCTCCACCGGCAGGATCGACGTGACCCCGCTGGCGGTCAGCGAGATCAGCATCTGTGCCGTCACCGGCATGATCACGTAGGCCAGCGCGGCACCCGCCAGGAACAGCGGGGTGCCCAGCGCCAGGAACGAGAGCGTGTACCGGCGCTCGTTCTGGTGCAGGCCCGGCGCGACGAACTTCCACAGCTGGTAGAGCCAGACCGGGGTGGAGACCACCACACCGGTCGTCAGGGCCACCTTGAGCAGCACCGTGAACGGGCTCAGCAGACCGATGTTGGAGACCAGCGCGCAGTTGACGTCGCCCGGCAGCGGCTTGCCGTCGGGACCGCAGGTCGGCAGCGGTGCGATCAGGAAGTCGGTGATCTGCCGGTGGTAGAAGAAGGCGACGATCGTGATCGCGATGATCGCCAGCAGCGACTTGACCAGCCGGTTGCGGAGTTCCCGCAGGTGTTCGGCGAGCGCCATCCGGCCTTCGGGGTCCTTGGCCGGCTTCACTGCCTTCTCGGACTTGCTCAACCTCGGTCCTCAACTCGTGCGGTCTCGCCGGGGGCGCCCTTGATGACCCGGGGGGCCTCGATCGGATCGGCGGCCCCCTCCTTGGCGGCGGCCACCGTCTCGTCCTTCAGCGCCTTCGTCTCGGCCTTGAGGATACGCGCCGACTTCCCCAGCGAACGGGCCAGATCGGGCAGTCGCTTCGCGCCGAACAGCAGCAGGGCCAGGACGACGATGATCAGAATCGTGCCGATCCGCATGTGCGACCGCCTTTCTCCGAGGGGCAGCACTCCCCCACTCCGGGCGATGGTAGCCCCTGCGGGTGACCGAACGGGAAACCGGCCTATGGCTTGAGTTGGCCGGCCGCCTCGGCCAGGGCGCGGGACGCGCCGTCGACCTCGCGGGCGAGGGATCTGACGTCCAGCCAGAGGCGGCAGGACAGCGCGCCGAGGACCAGCAGCCCGGCGGTGGCCAGCAGGACGGCGGCGGTCATGGTCCATGGCACGGTATCGGCTCCCACGTCTTTCAATGTCTCAGCCTTCGACCGGCAGCAGGCGCATGGTGCTGACCCCGGCCCTGGTCAGCGCCGCCACGATGTTCTCACCCGCGGGCTTGCGCACGGGGGCGCCGCACTCCGGGCAGGTGAAGCTGTAGAAGGTCCGCTCCCGGGTGGCGCCGAGCGCCAGCCGGAAGCCGTCCGCCGCCAGCTCCACCTTCGCCCGGCACTCCGAGCAGTAGACCTTGAATCTGGTGCCCTCGGCCACGGATCAGTCCCGGTACCCGTCGAGCGCGGCCAGGGCGGCGGCCCGGGCCGAGTCGGCCAGCTCGGCCGGCGAGACGATCCGGCCGTCCCGGCCCAGCCGCAGCGCCAGCGGGCGCAGCCCGGCCGGGTCGGCGCTGCGCAGCGTGATCCGCAGGCCGCCGTCCGGGAGCTCCTCGGCCGCGTCGTGGGTGTAGTACTCGGCCACCCAGCGGCCTGCGGCGCCGACCTCGACCACGACCTCGGGGTCGTCCGCGGCCGGTGAGACCAGCCCGGCGGACAGGTCGCGCGGCTCCAGCCGGGGCGGCGCGGCGGGCTCGTCCAGCACCTTGATCTCGGCCACCCGGTCCAGCCGGAAGACTCGCCGGTCCTCGGAGGTCCGGCACCAGCCCTCCAGGTAGGTGTGGCCCTCGGTGACCAGCCGGATCGGGTCCACCAGACGCTCCGTCATACCGCCGCGCCCGTGCGACCAGTAGCGCAGCCAGATCAGCCGGCCCTCGCTCAGCGCGCGGTCGATGTCGGCGAAGACCTGGCCCTCGGCCTCGAAGGTCACCCCGACCCGGGCGCTGGACTCGGCGCTCTCGCCGGCCGCGTCCTCGATCTTGGCGACCGCCCGGGTGAGCGCCTGCCGGTCCCGCTCGCGCAGCCCGGGCAGCCCCGCCACGGCGCGGGCGGCCACCAGGAGCGCGGTCGCCTCGTCGGCGGCCAGGCGCAGCGGCTGGGCCACGTCGTCGACGTTGTGCCACCAGATCCGCTCGCCGTCGGTGTCGATGTCCAGCAGGTCGCCGCCGCGGAAGCTGGTTCCGCACATCGGCAGCACGTTCAGGTCGTTGATCAGCTCCCGCTCGGTGATCCCGAACGCCCTGGCCACCTCGGCCACCTCGGCGCCCGGGCGCTCGCGCAGGTACGTGACCAGCGAGAGCATCCGCCGGGTCTGGTCGATCGCGTTGCTCACTGCTGCCCCTCCGGTGCGAGGCCGGCCACCGCGCGCAGCCGGTCGATGACGTCTGCCCGCAGCTCCTCGGGCCCCAGCACCACCAGGTCCGGACCGAACTCGGCCAGATCGGCGGCCAGCCCGTTGCCGTACGGGATCTCCAGCTCGTCCCAGCCGCCGTCCAACGCCCGGACCTTGAGCGCCTTGGTACGGAGCGGGAAGCCCGCGCCCTGGCGCAGCCGGACGGTGGCGCTGGCGGTCGCGCCCTCGCCGGCGAACCGGGCCACCACGGCCCGCACGTCCACGTGCTCGGGGACGGTGCCGGTGAACTGCCCGGCCCGGGAGCGCACCTTGCCGGTGATCCGGCTGAGCCGGAACACCCGGGCGGCCTCCCGGTCGCGGTCCCAGCCGGCCAGGTACCAGTGGCCGCGCCAGCACTCCAGCGCCCACGGCTCCACCGCGCGCTGCTCGGCGGCGGACGCACCGGCCTTGCGGTACTCGAAGGTGACGGGCCGTCGGTCCCTGGCGGCGGTCAGCAGCGGCTCGAAGGCCGCCTCGCGCGCCGGGATGCGCGGCTCCAGCGCGCTGTTCCCGCTCTCCTCGGTGATCGGCATCCCGCCGGCCCGGAGCTTCTGCAGCGCACCGCTGGCGGCGCCGGACATCTTGGCCTGCTGCCAGACCCGGGCGGCCAGCGTCAGCGCGGCCGCCTCCTCGGCGTCCAGGGCGATCTCCGGCAGCCGGTTGCGGTCCCGGCGGGCCAGGTAGCCGACCTCACCGTCCAGCGCGTTCTCGTCGACGTCGATGACCAGGCCGAGTTCGCGCAGGTCGTCCTTGTCGCGCTCGAACATCCGGTTGAAGGCCTCTTCGCTGCCCTGCTGCCAGGCCTCGCGGTACGCCTCGACGGACTCCCGGAGCTCCTTCTTGGAGAGCGGACGTCTGGTGTTCATCAGGCACAGGGCGAGGTTCATCAGCCGCTCTGCCTTGGCGATCGCCATCGCGGACCTTTCCGGTAACTGGGGTGCATCGTGCTGTGCTGCTTCGTGATCCGCCGATGACCGTACCGGTAGCGACCCGGCCGGGGAAAGCCGAGGGCCCCACCCCGCACACGGCGGGGTGGGGCCTCGGGGTGACGCGGTGTCAGACGTTGATCAGGTCGACCACGAAGATCAGCGTCGAGCCGGCCGGGATGAGCGGGCTCGGCGACTGGTTCCCGTACGCCTTGTGGGCCGGGATGGTCAGCTTGCGCCGGCCGCCGACCTTCATGCCCTGCACGCCCTCGTCCCAGCCCTTGATGACCCGGCCGCCGCCCAGCGGGAAGCGGAAGGTCTGGCCGCGGTTCCAGGAGGCGTCGAACTCCTCGCCGGTCTCGAAGGTGACACCCACGTAGTGGACCTCGACCGTCGCGCCGGCCTTGGCCTCGGCACCGTCGCCGACGACGATGTCCTCGATGACCAGGTCGGCGGGGGCGTCGCCGATCGGGAAGTCGATCTCCGGCTTGCTAAGGCTCACAACAACGCTCTTCTCGTTCGGTGATGTAACAGGGCTACGTTACGCGACGACTAGTCGGCCGCGCCGACGCCCGCGTCCAGGATGTCGATCACGAAGACCAGCGTCGAGTTGGCCGGGATCTTCTCCGAGGCCTTGTCGCCGTAGCCGAGGGCGGGCGGGATGACGACCTCGATCCGGCTGCCGATGGTCTGGCCGGTGACCGCCTTGTCCCAGCCCTCGATGACTCCGCCGCCACCGGTGGCGAAGCTGAACGCCTGGCCGCGCTCCAGCGAGGAGTCGAACTGCTTGCCGTCGGCGTAAAGCGCGCCCGTGTACTGGACGACGACCTTCTCGCCGGACTCGATCTTGCGGCCCTTGCCCGCGATCAGCACCGAGGTCTTCAGCTCGGTCGGCGCGGCGACCCCGGGCACCGGAGTGATGGTGGCCGGCTTCTTGCCGTTGTCCTTCACCTTGGGCATGCCCTCGGCGGGCTCGGTCACGTCACCGCTGACGGTGGCGTCCGGCGCGGTGGCCTGCTTGATGTCGATCACGAAGACCAGGTTGTCCTTGGGCCCGACACCCATCTGGGTGTTGCCCTGGGGGCCGAAGGCGGCGGCCGGCGGAGCGACCACCAGCACCCGGCTGCCCGCCGCGTGACCGGTCACCGCGTCGTCCAGGGCCGGGATCAGCTTGCCGCCGCCGGCCTGGAAGAGCTGCGGCTTGTTCTGGTCGAAGGAGCTGGCCAGGTCCTTGCCGGTGGTCCAGTCCTTGCTGGTGAAGTCGGCGGTGACCCAGTTGCCCTTGCCGACCTTCGGTCCGGTGCCCTCGATCAGTGTCTTGACCACGAAGTTGCCGTCGGCCGCCTCCTTGGGCAGCTCGATGACGGCCTTCTTCCCCAGCTCGCCGGTGACCGTCGGCAGCACCTTGGCGTCCGTCTTGATCGGCGGCACCGGGTCCTGGGTCGGCGCGGCCGGAGTGGTCGGCGCGGCGTCGGCGGCCGGCTTCTTGCTGTCCGGCTTGTTCACCACGTACAGCGTCACGCCGCTGCCGACCAGCAGCACCGCGAGCACCGTGCCGAGGATCACGCCGAGCCGGCCCACCGAGCCGGGGTTCTCGTCGTACCCGGCCTCCGAGAGGTCCTTCTTGCGCACGTTGGAGGCGAAGACCTGCGGGGCCTCGTCCTTGGCGGCGGTGCTCTCGGCCCGCAGGGCCTCGGCCTGGCCCCAGCCCGCCGACTGCTTCAAGATGGCGGGCGGGACGACGATCGACTCGCCGTCTCCGGGCAGCGGCCCACCGGGCCGTGCGGCTGCCGGGTCGGCCACCGCTCCGTCGTTCGCGCCACCGGCACTCTTGTCAGTCATGACTCCCCATCCATCTCGCCGCGCCGCGCCCTCACCGGGTCCTGACGGACACCTGCCACAGTGCGCGACAGTATGTCAGGTGAAGGTGAGGGCGCGGTAAGAGGCGGGACGCCCCGGATCCCTCAGACGGCCTCGAGGATGTCGATCACGAAGACCAGGGTCGAGTTCGCCGGGACGGAGGACTGCGCCTTGTCCCCGTAGCCGAGCGCCGGCGGGACCACCAGCTCCACCCGGCTTCCCACCGGCTGGCCGACCAGGCCCTGGTCCCAGCCCTTGATCAGGCTGCCGGTGCCGACCTGGAGGGCCTGCGCCCCGCCGTGGCTCCAGGAGGAGTCGAACTGCTTGCCGTCGGCCCAGAGCACCCCGGTGTACTGGACCACCAGGGTCTGGCCCGACTGCACCGGCTTGCCGTCGCCCTTCACCAGCACGAAGGTCTTCAGGTCGGTCGGCGGCGCGGGCGGCCCGGCCGGGACGGTGATGGTCGGCGCGGCCTTGCCGTTGTCCTTGACCTGCGGCATGTCGGCCGGCGGCTGGGTGATCGCGCCCCCGATGGTGGAGTCCGGCGGCAGGCTCCCCATGATGTCGAGCACGAAGACCACCGTGTCCCCCGCGCCCACCCCGAGGTCGGCCTTGCCCTGGCTGCCGAAGGCGGCGGCCGGCGGGGCCACCACCAGCAGCCGGCTGCCGACCTTCTTGCCCAGCACGCTCTGGTCGAAGGCGGGCACCAGCTGGCCGCTGCCCGCCTGGTAGAGCTGCGGCTTGCTGCCGGAGTCGTACGAGCTGGTCACGTCCTTGCCGGTGGTCCAGTCCTTGGCGGTGTAGTTGACCGTCACCCAGTCGTTCTTGGCGACCGTGCGACCGTCGCCCTCGCTCACCGTGCTCACCACGAACTGGCCGCTCGGCTGCTCGGCCGGGACGGTGATGGTGGCCTTGCTGCCGAAGTTCCCCGCTACGGTGGGCATCGGCGAGGCCGAGGCCACCGGCGTGGGCACCGCCGTGGCGGAGGCCGAGGAGGTCGCGGAGGCCCCCGAGGAGGGTGACCCGTCGCTGCTGCACGCGGTGAGCAGGACGAGTGGCAGGACGGCGAGCAGACCGGCGATACGACGCACGGTGTTCCTAACTGTCGGTCAAGTACGAGGCGCTACAACGCCCGACAGCGTACGGCTCCGGCCGCCTCCCTCCCCGGAGGCACCACGACCCGGGACTACATCCCGGCGATCAGCTTCTCCACCCGCTCGTCCACCGAACGGAACGGGTCCTTGCAGAGCACCGTGCGCTGCGCCTGGTCGTTCAGCTTGAGGTGCACCCAGTCGACCGTGAAGTCCCGGCGCTGCTCCTGCGCCCGCCGGATGAAGTCGCCGCGCAGCCGGGCCCGGGTGGTCTGCGGGGGCACCGACTTGGCCTCGAAGGTCTTCAGGTCGGTGGTCACCCGCTCGGCCTGGCCCTTGTTCTGCAGCAGGTAGAACAGGCCGCGCCGGCGGTGGATGTCGTGGTACGCCAGGTCGATCTGGGCGACCCGGGGGTTGGACATGCTCATCTGGTGCTTCTCGCGGTACCGCTCGATCAGCTGGTGCTTCATGATCCAGTCGATCTCGGTGGCCACGCTGCCCAGGTTCTCGGTGCGGACGGCCTCCAGGGTGCGGCCCCAGAGGTCCAGCACCCGGGCGATGGTGCCGGTGTTGATGCCCTTGCGGTCGGCGAACTCCAGTGCCTTGGAGTAGTACTCCTCCTGGATGTCCAGCGCGCTGGCCTCCCGGCCGTTGGCCAGCCGGACCTGGTGGGTGCCGGTCAGGTCGTGGCTGACCTCGCGGATCGCCCGGATCGGGTTCTCCAGGGTCAGGTCGCGCATCACCACCCCGGCCTCGATCAGCCGCAGCACCAGGTCGGTCGCCCCGACCTTGAGCAGGGTGGTGGTCTCGGACATGTTGGAGTCGCCGACGATCACGTGCAGCCGGCGGTACCGCTCGGCGTCCGCGTGCGGCTCGTCCCTGGTGTTGATGATCGGGCGGGACCTGGTGGTCGCCGAGCTGACGCCCTCCCAGATGTGCTCGGCCCGCTGGCTGACGCAGTAGACCGCGCCGCGCGGGGTCTGCAGCACCTTGCCCGCGCCGCAGATCAGCTGACGGGTCACCAGGAACGGGATCAGCACGTCGGCCAGCCGGGAGAACTCGCCGTGCCGGGCCACCAGGTAGTTCTCGTGGCAGCCGTAGGAGTTGCCCGCCGAGTCGGTGTTGTTCTTGAACAGGTAGACGTCGCCCGCGATGCCCTCCTCGTGCAGCCGCCGCTCGGCGTCCACCAGGAGGCCCTCGAGGATCCGCTCGCCCGCCTTGTCGTGCGTCACCAGCTCGGTGACGTCGTCGCACTCGGGGGTGGCGTACTCGGGGTGCGAGCCCACGTCGAGGTAGAGCCGGGCTCCGTTGCGCAGGAAGACGTTGCTGCTGCGGCCCCAGGAGACCACGCGGCGGAAGAGGTACCTGGCCACCTCGTCCGGGGACAGCCGACGCTGCCCGCGGAACGTACAGGTGACGCCGTACTCGTTCTCGATCCCGAAAATTCGGCGGTCCATGAAGGCTCCTCTTCTCTGCGCGAGGCCTTGCGAAACCCTCGGTGAACCCGACCGTGCACCAGCTCACCGCGGCGGAGCGGGAGCCCGCCCGTGGGCTCCCGCTGCTACCGGCTACTCGGAGGCGTCCGACTCCTCCTCCGCGGCGGCGGAGGCGTCGCCGCCCAGGAGGCGGCCGAGCTGGCCGCCCAGGATGCGCTTGAACTTCCGCTGCTGGAAGCGAGTGCGGTCGAGGACCGCGACCTCCAGCTGATCGGGGGTCAGGGCTCGGGGCGAGCCGCCGTTCGGGTCCCTGGCGAGGCCGTCCACGGCGAGCCTGAGCGCCTCGGCCAGGGTCAGCCCGGCCCGGTGCTGCTGGCCCAGGTAGTTGCCGATCGAGTCGGCGTTGCCACCGACCACGACCGCGTTCTTCTCGTCCACCACCGAGCCGTCGGGTGTGAGCCGGTAGATCTGGTCGTCCTCGACCGTGGCGCCGACCTCGGCCACGATCAGCTCCACCTCGTACGGCTTCTCGCCGACCGAGGAGAAGATGGTGCCGAGCGTCTGGGCGTACACGTTGGCCAGCCCACGGGCCGTCACGTCGGCCCGGTCGTACGAGTACCCCCGCAGGTCGGCGTAGCGGACGCCACCGATCCGCAGGTTCTCGAACTCGTTGTAGCGGCCGACCGCGGCGAAGGCGATCTGGTCGTAGATCTCGGACACCTTGTGCAGCGCCCGGGAGGTGTTCTCGGCGACGAAGAGGATGCCGTGGTCATAGGTGAGCACGACCACGCTGCGGCCGCGCGCGATGCCCTTGCGGGCGTACTCCGCGCGGTCCGCCATGGCCTGCTGGGGCGAGACGTAGAACGGTGTGGACACCGGCGATCGTCCCCTTCCTGGTTGGGAGCCGGCGGGCTAGAGGAGTGGGGCCTGCGGGCCGTTGGGGTGTTCGAGGCGGCCCTCGGTGATCGACCGCGCGATCGCGGAGACCTCGGTGTCGGTGAGGCGGCGGAAGCCGTCCTCGGTGATCAGCGAGACGATCGGGAAGATCTTCCGGGCCATGTCCGGGCCGCCGGTGGCGGAGTCGTCGTCCGCGGCGTCGTACAGCGCCTGCACCACCGCGGTGGCGGCCTGATCGGCCGTCAGGTCGGCGCGGTAGAGCTTCTTCAGCGAGCCCCGGGCGAACACCGAGCCCGAGCCGGTGGCCGCGAAGCCGCGCTCCTCGGACCGGCCGCCGGTGACGTCGTAGGTGAAGATCCGGCCGCGACCGAGCCGGAGGTCGTACCCGGCGAACAGCGGCACCACGGCGAGGCCCTGCATGGCCATCCCGAGGTTGCCCCGGATCATCGTGGTCAGCCGGTTGGCCTTGCCCTCCAGGGAGAGCACGGTGCCCTCGATCTTCTCGTAGTGCTCCAGCTCCAGCTGGAACAGCCGGACCATCTCGACCGCGAGGCCGGCCGTGCCGGCGATGCCGACGGCGCTGTACTCGTCCGCCGGGAACACCTTCTCGATGTCCCGCTGGGCGATCACGTTCCCCATCGTCGCGCGGCGGTCGCCGGCGATCACCACGCCGCCGTCGAAGACCGCGGAGACGATGGTGGTGCCGTGCGGCGCCTCGATCGTCAGACCCTCGGGCAGCGTGCGGCCGCCGGGCAGCAGCTGCGGCGAGTGCTGGCCGAGGAAGTCGTAGAACGACGAGGACCCCGGAGTCAGGAAGGCAGCCGGTAGACGCCCGGTGCCACCAGTGTTGGCTTCCACACGATTCCTTCCAGGTAGATCAACTAGACGCTGCCCGGGACACTACCCGTTCCCGGGCGGTGATCCACCTGACAGGTCGTCCGAAGTTCGCGCGCGGCAACCCCGTGCATTTCTGACGGGATTGCCGCGCGTGACGGAAGAACTGGCGAGCGGCTACTGGCCGCCCTTCTGGACGAACTGCCGGACGAAATCCTCCGCATTCGACTCGAGCACGTCGTCGATTTCGTCCAGGACCGCGTCCACGTCGTCGTCGAGCTTTTCCTGGCGCTCCTTGAGGTCGTCCGAAGCCTGTGCCTCCGCGGCCTGCTCCTCGACCTCCTCGGAGGAACGGTTCGCCCGCTGCTGACCACCGCCGGTGTCCTTGCTGGCCATTTCCCTCACCCCGCTCACTCGGTTGGTCCGACCCTATCCACCGGCTACGACATCCGCGTCCGGTTCCTGTACAACGTTCGTCGTTCGTCAGGATGATTCCCCGTCGCGGGATGTTCACCCGTGGTGATCGAAAAGTTACCCGCCGGAGAGTACCCGGACCAGGTCCTCGGCCGTGCGGCAGCGGTCCAGCAGGGCCTCCACGTGCTCCCTGGTGCCGCGCAGCGGCTCCAGCGTGGGCACCCGCTGGAGCGAGTCGCGCCCCGGCAGGTCGAAGATGACCGAGTCCCAGGAGGCCGCCGCAACGTGGTCGGCGTACTGCTCCAGACAGCGGCCGCGGAAGTACGCCCTGGTGTCCTCCGGCGGCTTGGTGACCGCCCTGGTGACCTCCTCCTCGGTCAGCAGCCGCTCGAACCGGCCGCGGGCCACCAGGCGGTTGTAGAGGCCCTTGTCGGGGCGGACGTCGCTGTACTGGAGGTCGACCAGCTGGAGCCGTGGGCTGTCCCACTCCAGGCCGTCGCGCTGGCGGTAACCCTCCAGTATCTCCTTCTTGGCGATCCAGTCGAGCTGCCTGGAGAGGCTCATCGGGTCGTTCTCCAGCCGGCCGAGCACGTCCTCCCAGCGGGCCAGCACGTCCAGGGTCTGCTCGTCGGCGTCTTGGCCGTAGCGGTCCTCGACGTACTTCCGGGCGAGCTCGTAGTACTCCAACTGGAGCTGGACGGCGGTCAGCCGGCGGCCGCTGCGCAGCTGCAGCTGGTACTTGAGCGAGGGGTCGTGCGAGACCCGGTGCAGGGTCCTGACCGGCTGGTCGACGGCGAGGTCGGCGGTGATGAAGCCGTCCTCGATCATCGTCAGGACCAGCGCGGTGGTGCCCAGCTTGAGGTAGGTGGAGATCTCCGAGAGGTTGGCGTCCCCGATGATCACGTGCAGCCGGCGGTACTTCTCGGCGTCGGCGTGCGGTTCGTCCCTGGTGTTGATGATGGGCCGCTTGAGGGTGGTCTCCAGACCGACCTCGACCTCGAAGTAGTCGGCCCGCTGGCTGATCTGGAAGCCGTCCGCGTTGCCCTCCTGGCCGAGACCGACCCGGCCCGCGCCGGTGATCACCTGCCGGGAGACGAAGAACGGGGTGAGGTGGCGGACGATGTCGGCGAACGGTGTCGCCCGCTGCATCAGGTAGTTCTCGTGGGTGCCGTAGGAGGCGCCCTTGTTGTCGGTGTTGTTCTTGTAGAGGTTGATCCGCTGACCGTTCGGCAGCTCCAGGGCGCGGGCGGCCGCCTGGGCCATGATCCGCTCCCCCGCCTTGTCCCAGAGCACCGCGTCGCGGGGGTTGGTGATCTCCGGCGAGCTGTACTCGGGGTGCGCGTGGTCGACGTAGAACCGGGCGCCGTTGGTGAGGATGATGTTGGCCAGACCGATGTCCTCGTCGGTCAGCTGGCTGGAGTCGGCCACGTCGCGCGCGAGGTCGAAGCCGCGCGCGTCCCGCAGCGGGTTCTCCTCCTCGAAGTCCCAGCGAGCCCGCCGCGCCCGGTGCATCGCGGCCGCGTAGGCGTTCACGATCTGGGACGAGGTGAGCATGGCGTTGGCGTTCGGGTGGCCCGGCACGGAGATCCCGTACTCGGTCTCGATCCCCATCACGCGCCGTACGGTCATGCGGCCCTCCTCTGGAATATCCCGAGACGCGCCGTCCGGCTGCGGGGCGGGTGGGCGCCGCAGCCGGACGGTGAGTTGAGCGGTCCTACAGGTGGAGCGGTGTCACAGGTACTGCCCCGTGTTGGCCACCGTGTCGATCGACCGGCCGGACTCGGCGCCCTGCTTGCCGGTGACCAGCGTGCGGATGAAGACGATCCGCTCGCCCTTCTTGCCCGAGATCCGGGCCCAGTCGTCCGGGTTGGTGGTGTTCGGCAGGTCCTCGTTCTCCTTGAACTCGTCCACGCAGGCGGCGAGCAGGTGGGCCACCCGCAGGCCGTGCTGGCCGGTGTCGAGGAAGGCCTTGATGGCCATCTTCTTCGCCCGGTCGACGATGTTCTGGATCATCGCGCCGGAGTTGAAGTCCTTGAAGTACAGGACCTCCTTGTCACCGTTGGCGTAGGTGACCTCCAGGAAGCGGTTCTCCTCGGTCTCGGTGTACATCCGCTCGACCACGGCCTGGATCATCCCGGACACCGTCGCCTCGACGGAGCCGTCGTGCTCCTTGAGGTCGTCCGGGTGGAACGGCAGCGAGTCCTTGAGGTACTTGGAGAAGATGTCCTTCGCGGCCTCGGCGTCGGGGCGCTCGATCTTGATCTTGACGTCCAGGCGGCCCGGCCGCAGGATCGCCGGGTCGATCATGTCCTCGCGGTTCGAGGCGCCGATCACGATGACGTTCTCCAGGCCCTCCACACCGTCGATCTCGGCGAGCAGCTGGGGGACGATGGTGTTCTCCACGTCCGAGCTGACGCCCGACCCACGGGTGCGGAACAGCGACTCCATCTCGTCGAAGAAGACGATGACCGGCGTGCCCTCGCTGGCCTTCTCCCTGGCCCGCTGGAAGACCAGGCGGATCTGCCGCTCGGTCTCGCCGACGTACTTGTTCAGCAGCTCCGGACCCTTGATGTTCAGGAAGTAGCTCTTGCCCTGCGGGCGCCCGGTCACCTCGGCGACCTTCTTGGCCAGCGAGTTCGCGACCGCCTTGGCGATCAGCGTCTTGCCGCAGCCGGGCGGGCCGTAGAGCAGCACGCCCTTGGGCGGGCGCAGCTCGTACTCCTTGAACAGGTCGGCGTGCAGGTACGGGAGTTCGACCGCGTCGCGGATCTGCTCGATCTGGTTGCCCAGACCGCCGATCTGCCGGTAGTCGATGTCCGGCACCTCCTCGAGGACCAGGTCCTCGACCTCCGACTTGGGGACGACCTCGTAGACGTAGCCGGAGCGGGGCTCCAGCAGCAGGGCGTCACCGGAGCGGAGCGTGACGCCGTGCAGCGGCTCGGCGAGCCGCACCACCCGCTCCTCGTCGGTGTGACCGGTGACCAGGGCGCGTTCGCCGTCCTCCAGCACCTCCTTGAGGGTGACGATGTCGCCGATGCTCTCGAAGGCCATGGCCTCCACGACGTTGAGCGCCTCGTTGAGCATGACCTCCTGACCACGGCGGAGTTCGTCGAGGTCGATGCTCGGGCTGACGTTCACCCGCAGCTTCCGGCCACCGGTGAAGATGTCGGCGGTGCCGTCCTCGTTCTGGCTGAGGAAGGTGCCGAATCCGGCCGGGGGCTGGGCGAGCCGGTCGACTTCCTCCTTGAGGGCCACGATCTGGTCGCGGGCCTCGCGGAGCGTGGAGGCGAGCCGTTCGTTCTGGGCGGTGACACCGGCCAGGTTGGTCTGGAGCTCGACGATGCGGTCCTCGAGAATCCGAGAACCACGCGGTGAGTCGGCGAGCTTGCGGCGCAGGGCGGCGACCTCCTGCTCAAGGTACGAGACCTGAGCAGCCTCGTCGGAACCCCGAACGGGCCGGCCGGCGCTGCGGTTGTAGTCGTCATCGTGGGATGCCACGGTCCTCACCTCCTCCTGGGGGAGCTGGACGACCCAAACCTACCTGGGACCAGGGGGGTGTAAACCCCTAGATCAGAAAGTTGGAACGGGCGTGTCCGATCTTCGCCCTCGGATGCTTCCCCTCTGCAGAGGAGATACCCACCGCGCACCGGTCAAAGCCGACCGGATGTATCGTCGGTCGGGTCAATATCCGATCGTGACCCGGGGAACCGGTCGGATCAGTGTACGAATGGCAGGAATGCCCCAGGACGGGATAGACCGGACCGGGCAGGAAACGGCAGGGGACATGTCGGCGACCGGCGAGGCCACCACAAGCGAAGCGCTCGAGGTCTGGATCGACCAGGACCTCTGCACGGGGGACGGCATCTGTGTGCAGTACGCGCCCGAGGTCTTCGAGTTGGACATCGACGGCCTGGCCTACGTGAAGGGCGAGGACGACGAGCTGCGCCAGCGGCCCGGCGACTCCGCACCGGTGCCGCTGACCCTGCTTCAGGACGTGGTCGACTCGGCCAAGGAGTGCCCCGGGGACTGCATCCACGTCCGCCGGGTGAGCGACCGGGTCGAGGTGTACGGCCCCGACGCCGACTGAGCGGGCGTCAGATCCCGCCCCCTCACACCTTGGCGGCCGGCTCCGTGGTCCTGGTGCGGAGCCAGTCGCCGCCCTGCCGGTGCCAGGAGAGCAGCACCGTCAGGTCGGGGGCGTACCGCGGGATCTCGTCGCTGGAGTAGCCGCGGGCCCGGGCCGTGACGGTGGCGTCGCTGCGCAGCTTCAGTTCGGTGACGGTCAGACCCTCATGGGGATCGACCAGGGTCGCCGAGACCTGCGGCCGGCCGTCCTGACCCGGCGTCAGCACGTACACGCCGTCCGGCGGGGTGCCGTTCTCGGCCGCGCAGTGCGCCGCCACCACGGTGGTCGGGCGGCCGTCCAGCACCGCGCCGAAGCTCAGCGCCACGGTGGTGGGGAACGGGCCGCAGTCGAGCGGCAGTCGGACCTTGGCCGGATCGGGGGCCGCGGCGGCGGGCAGGGCGCTCGGCGCGGCCGGCCGGGTCGGTGTCACCACGCCCTGGGCCGGGTTCACCGCCAGGGCTCCGGCGATCACCGTGGCGGTGGCCACCGCCACCAGCACCCAGTGCCGCACCCTCGTCCCCGTCCGGGGGCCGGCGGGTACGGGGGGCCCGGCCTGCTGCTCTGTCATCTGCACCGTCTCGACCGCGAGTTCCACCAGGACAGTCCCCTCCGGGGTGGGGTGGCATCGAGGGTGCATCATTTCACGCCACCCGCCGGACGGAGCACACAGGGGCGCGGAACTTTGCAGCTCCGCGCCCCTCTCGTGCCGTCGGTGGCGGCTGTGCCGCCGCTGGTGCTACTCGGCTTCCTTGGCCGCGGCCCGCTCGGCCGCGCGCTCGGCGAGCGACTTCTCCGGCGTAGCGGCACCGCTCTCGTAGTCCTCGCCGTACGAGCCCTTGGCGGGACGGCGGCGGCGCAGCGGCGGCTCGACCCCGTCGGCCAGCCGGCGGGAGGTCAGCAGGAAGCCGGTGTGGCCGATCATGCGGTGGTCCGGGCGGACGGCGAGACCCTCGACGTGCCAGGTGCGGACCATGGTCTCCCAGGACTGCGGCTCGGTGAAGGTGCCGTGCTCGCGGAGCGCCTCGACGGTCCGCGACAGCTGCGTGGTGGTGGCCACGTAGCAGCAGAGCAGACCGCCGGGGACGAGCGCCTTGGAGGCGACGTCCAGGCACTCCCAGGGGGCCAGCATATCCAGGATCATCCGGTCGACCTCGGTCTCCACCAGGTTGTCCTGGAGGTCACCGACCGTCAGCTTCCAGGCCGGGTGCGGGCTGCCGAAGTAGCGCTCGACGTTGGCCTTGGCGATGTCGGCGAAGTCCTGGCGACGCTCGTACGAAGCGAGCAGGCCGGTGTCACCGACGGCGCGCAGCAGGTACGTGGAGAGCGCGCCGGAGCCGACACCCGCCTCGACCACGCGGGCGCCCGCGAAGATGTCGGCCATCGCCAGGATCTGCCCCGCGTCCTTGGGGTAGATCACGGCGGCGCCGCGGGGCATGGAGAGCACGTAGTCGGGGAGCAGGGGGCGCAGCGCGAGGTACGGGACGTTCCCCGTGGTGCGCACGACCGTGCCCTCGGGGGCGCCGATCAGCTCGTCGTGCGGGAACGCACCCTTGTGGGTGTGGAACTGGTTCCCGGCCTGGAGCGTGAACGTGTAGTGGCGGCCCTTGGGGTCGGTCAGCTGGACCTGGTCCCCGACCTGGAAGGGCCCGCGTCGGCGGGTGGCACCGGTCGGTTCGGACATGCGGCAATCCTAAGGGAAACGGAACGCTCCGCCGACCAGGTGATCCACTACCGCGCCCTGCGGGGCTCGCGCTGGCCGACCTCGGTGCCGCGACTAGCTCCGGCCGCGGACCGCCGCGTTCAGCCGCCGCTCCAGGTCGGCCAGGCTCAGCACGCCGTACACGGTGCCGTCCGGCCGGAGCACCAGGTACTCGGTGGCCGGGGTGGCGCGCATCGCGGTGAGCAGCTGCTCGCCGGTCAGCCCCACGCCGAGCCGCAGGCCCGGCTCCAGGTCCCTCGCCAGGGCGCCGACCGCGACCCAGGGGCGGCGCTGCTCGGGGACGGCGTTCACGGCCGCCTCCTTCACCAGGCCGGTCGGTTCGCCGTTGCCGTCCACCACCACCACGGCGCCGGCCCTGGCCTCCCTGGCCTGCCTGAGCGCCTCGCCGAGCGGGGTGTCGGCGGTCACCGTCACGCTGCGCCGGGCCAGTTCGGTCAGCCGCAGCGCGGGCAGCGCCTCCTTGAGCCGGGCGTTGCGCAGGGCGCCGCCGGCCCCGTTCCAGATGATCACGGCCAGCACGGCGGCCAGCACGCTGTCGATCAGGCCGTCCGTGGTGGAGCGGTCCAGGCCGCTGCGGGAGGCGGTGTACATCGGCAGGCCGAACAGCACCACCAGGGCCAGCGCCCGGCCGGTCCAGGCGGCGGCCAGGGTGCCGGTCATCGGGCGGCCGGTGAGGCCCCAGACCAGTGCACGCAGGATCCGGCCGCCGTCCAGCGGCAGGCCGGGCAGCAGGTTGAAAGCGGCCACCACCAGGTTGCTGACGAAGAGTCCGGCCAGCAGCACGCCGGGGACGCTGGACGGCTCGACCGCCTGGAAGGCGAGGTAGAAGGCCCCGCCGAGGACCAGCGAGAGCAGCGGGCCGACGAAGGCCAGCCAGAACTCCCGGGCCGGGGTGTCCGCCTCCTTCTCGATCTCGGAGACGCCGCCGAAGAACTGCAGCTGGATCCGGCGCGGGTTGAGGTCGAGCCGCAGCGCCACCAGGGTGTGCGCCAGCTCGTGCACCAGCACCGAGGCGTAGAACGCCACCGCGAAGGAGAACGAGACCAGGTAGCGGGTGCCGCCGAGCTCGGGCAGCACCTCGGTGAGCTGACCGCCGAAGATCCAGGTGATCAGCGCCGCGATCACGAACCAGGACGGCGTGACGTAGACCGGCACGCCGAACGGACGACCCATCAGGATCCCGCCGGGCCGTTCCCGCTGCCCGCTGGTCTCACTCACCGTGACCCCTTGTCCGTTGCTTCGGTCCGTCGCTGCCGTGCCCGCCACGCTACGTGATCTCCTCGGGGATCGGCCGACCGCCCCGTCCGTGGTTCTGTACCCGTCCAACGTCCGGACGAGCGCCGTCGTTGCCGAGGCGTGTCCTGGGTGCATGGCGCGGGGGGTGTCCGGCGTGCGTGGGCGGGGCTGCGTCCGGCGCGTGCCGTCGGCCTGCGGCCTGCGTGGGCGGGGCTGTGTCCGGCGTGACAGCGGACTGACGGCGGGATGACCGCCGGGGGCAATAGGGTCGGGGGCATGCACCAGACCGACAGCGCCCCCGCCGAGGCCGTCCCGGCCGACGCCGAGGCCGGGGTTCCGGCCCCCGTGGGGGTCCCCGCCCCCAGAACGCCCAGGCCGCCGACCGGCCTGTCGCCGAGCCGGGCGGGCGACTTCATGACCTGCCCGCTGCTCTACCGGCTGCGGGTGATCGACCGGCTGCCCGAGCCGCCGAGCGCGGCCGCGACCCGTGGCACCGTGGTGCACGCGGTCCTTGAGCGGCTGTTCGACAGCCCGGCCGCCGAGCGCACCCCGGAGCGGGCGCTTGGCCTGCTCCGGCCGCAGTGGGAGCGGCTGCTCGGCGAGCGGCCCGAGCTCTCCGGGCTCTTCCCCGACGACCCGGACGGCGCGGCGCTGACCCGCTGGCTGGGCGACGCGGAGAAGCTGATCGACCGTTGGTTCCGGCTGGAGGACCCGACCAGGCTGCACCCGGCGGAGCGCGAGCTCTACGTGGAGACGGTGCTCGGCTCCGGCCTGCTGCTGCGCGGCTACATCGACCGGGTCGACGTCGCGCCGAGCGGTGAGGTCCGGCTGGTCGACTACAAGACCGGCCGGGCGCCCTCGCGCGACTTCGAGGGCAAGGCGATGTTCCAGATGAAGTTCTACGCGCTGGTGGTCTGGCGGTGGAAGGGCGTGCTGCCCAAGCGCCTCCAGCTGGTCTACCTGGGCGGCGGCGGGGACGTGGTCACGTACGACCCGGACGAGGCCGACCTGCTCGCGGTGGAGCGGAAGCTGACCGCCCTCTGGGAGACCATCAGCCAGGCGGTCGCCACCGGCGACTTCCCGGCCACCCGCAACCGGCTGTGCGACTGGTGCGACCATCAGAGCAGCTGTCCGGAGTTCGGGGGCACTCCCCCGCCGTACCCGCTGCCGGTGCGGCGGCGCGACGACGGGCAGGAAGACGAGCGCGGCGACGAACGCGCGGACGATGGTCCCCTGACGGGACAGACGAGCAAGGAGTCCGAGTGACGATCCGAGTGCTGCTGGTCGACGACCAGCCGCTGCTGCGTACCGGTTTCCGGATGATCCTGGAGGCCGAGGCCGACCTGGTGGTGGTGGGCGAGGCCGGGGACGGGCAGCAGGCGCTTGAGCAGGTCCGGGCGCTCCAGCCGGACGTGGTGCTGATGGACATCCGGATGCCCCGGATGGACGGCGTCGAGGCCACCCGGCGGATCGCCGGCCCCGGCCGGGACGGCCCGGCCAAGGTGCTGGTGCTGACCACCTTCGACCTGGACGAGTACGTGGTCGAGGCGCTCCGGGCGGGGGCCAGCGGCTTCCTACTCAAGGACGTGCCGGCCGAGGAGCTGGTCCAGGCGATCCGGGTGGTCGCGGACGGCGCGGCGATGCTGGCCCCGTCCATCACCCGCCGGCTGCTGGACATGTACGCCACCCGGCTCCCCTCCGGCGACGAGACGCCGCCGCAGGCGCTCACCGCGCTGACGGAGCGTGAGCTCGAGGTCCTCAAGCTGGTCGCCCGGGGGCTCTCCAACGCGGAGATCGCCGGGGAGCTGTACGTCAGCGAGACGACCGTGAAGACGCACGTCGGGCACGTGCTGACCAAGCTCCAGCTGCGGGACCGGGTGCAGGCGGCGGTCTACGCCTACGAGAGCGGTCTGGTCCGGCCGGGCGCGCAGTAGCCCCGCCTGCGGAACGCCGAGGGCCCCACTCCGTGCGGGAGTGGGGCCCTCGTCCGTGATGGAACGTCACTTCTTGGCGGCGCGGCCGATCTCCCAGAACCGGAACACGCCGGTGGTGTCCACCGTGCCGTCCACCCCGGTGATGTCGGTGCCCGAGGCGTAGAACGCCTTGTTCTGGAACAGCGGCACCAGCGGGGCGGCCTCGGCGACCAAATTCTGCATCTGCGCGTACCCGCCGCCCGCGGTGCGGTCGGTCTGCTTGATGGCGTCCGGCACCATCTTCTGGCTGATCCGCGGGTCGTCCCAGCCGCTGTGGAAGGCGCCGCCCTCAACCACCAGCGGGGTGACGAAGTTGTCCGCGTCCGCGTAGTCCGGGGTCCAACCGACCACGTAAGCCTGGTACTTGCCGTCGATCCAGCCCTGCTGGTAGGCGGTCCAGTCCGCCTCCTGCTGGACCGTCACCTGGAACAGGCCGCTGGCGTCCAGCTGCTTCTTCAGCTCGTTCGCCTCCGCCTCACCGGCCCGGGCCCTGGACCAGGTCAGGCTGAGCTTGACCGGGGTGGCCACCTTGCCGGCGGCGAGCAGCTTCCTGGCCTTGGCCACGTCCGGCTCGCCGTAGCGGTCGAAGTACGCGGTGTTGTGCCCGTTGATACCGGCCGGGACGACCGAGTAGAGCGGCTGCACGGTGCGCGCGTACACGTCGCGGGCCAGCACCTTGCGGTCCACCAGCTGCGCCACCGCCTGCCGGACGGCGGGGTTGCCGGCCACCGCGTCCTTGGTGTTGAAGACCAGGTAGCGGGCCTCCGCGCTGTCACCCTCGGCCACCTTGAGCTTGCCGGTGCCGGCCAGCTGGTCGTCCTTCAGCTTGGCGGCGGTGACCGGGTCCAGACCGCTGTCGGCCAGGTCGATGTCGCCCTGCTCCAGCGCGTTCTTGAGGCCGGCCGGGTCCTCGAAGTAGCGCAGCACGAACTTGCTGTTCTGCAGCTTGGCATCGCCGTGGTACTCGCCGTTGGCGGCGAGCGAGATCTTGCGCAGCGCGCCGTCGCCCTTCGCCTCGATCGAGTCGATCTTGTACGGGCCCGAGCCCACCAGCTTGTCGTTGCCGAGCAGCTTGTCGGCCGGGAAGACCTGGTGGTCGACGATCGAGCCCGCCGCCGAGGCGAGCTTGGCCGGGAGCACCGCGTCCGGCGTGGTCAGCTGGAGGGTCACCTCGCTGCCGCTGGCCTCGGCCGACTTGATGGTCGACAGCAGGTTGGACGGGCCGTTCTGGTCGTTGATCTTCTGCATCCGCCGGATCGAGAAGACCACGTCCTCGGCGGTCAGCGGGTTCCCGTTGGAGAACTTCAGGCCGCTGCGCATGGTGCACTTGTAGACCAGCGTGTCGGCCCCGGTGAAGGCACAGGACTCGGCGGCGTCGGGCAGCGGGCTGGTCGCTCCGGCGGGGAACTTCAGCAGCGACTGGAAGGTGTTGTTGAGCACCAGCCACGAGCCGGCGTCGTACGCTCCGGCCGGGTCCAGCACCTTGGTGCCGCTGGCCGTCCCCATCGTGATGGCGCCCTTGTCGTCACCGCCGGTGACCACCTTCTTGGCCGATGCGCAGCCCCCGACCGTGGTGGCGACCAGGGTGGCGCATGCCAGCACGGCCAGTCGGTTGGCTGAAGTCATGCGCAAACACGTTCCTTCTGCGGGCTGACCGGCTGGTGGGCCGGTGGCTGCCGTCGGGCGCCCGCGCGGGTGTGGCGGACGTCTGTGGTCGGATCTGATCGGATTCAGCGTGCCATATGGAGCACACCCGAAAATCGCCGACGGAGACGCCCTCCTGCGAGGTGACGGAGCGTCAGGTGATCCTATGGTGACGAGTTGTCAGCCAATGCCCGATTTCTCCCACAACGGCCGCTGCCCGCCGTCACCGGTCGGAGACGGCGGGCAGCGGTCGCGAGAGCAAGTTCACATCGAATCGTGACCTGTGGCGCGCCGGGCGCCGGCCCCGGAGGGCCTCAGACCCGGGCGGCCACCACCGCGCGCAGCAGCTCCAGGTCGAGCTGCTCCAGCGAGCGCAGCACGGTGCGGCCGGGGCCGGGCTCGATCGGCGCCACCGAGGGCACCGCGATCACCGGGCAGCCGGCCGCCAGACCGGCCTGCACCCCGGTCGGGGCGTCCTCGACCACCACGCAGCGGCCCGGCTCGGCGCCGAACCGGGCGACCGCCGCGAGGTACGGATCGGGGTGCGGCTTGGTGCGGGCGACCTCGTCCCCCGCGAGCGAGAAGGCGAAGTGGTGCCGGCCCAGACCGTCCAGCACGATGTCGATGACGTGCCGGTGCGAGGCCGACACCAGGGCGGCCGGGATGCCGTGCGCCGCAAGGGTGTTGAGCAGCCGCTCGGCCCCGGGCATCAGCGGGACGCCACCGGCCAGCAGGTCGACGAAGCGCTGGTTGATCAGCCCGGTCAGCTCGGCCTTGCCGAGCCCGACGCCGGTGGTGGCGATCAGGTAGTCCAGCACCCGGCTCATCGGGCCACCGACCACGTGCGCCCGGTCCGCCTCGTTCAGCTCGTAGCCCAGCTCGGCGAAGAGCGAGGCCTCCGACTGCCACCAGAAGTCCTCGGTGTCGACCAGGGTGCCGTCCATGTCCAGCAGCACTGCCTGGAGGCCGTCGCCGTCCCCGTGGTCGAGCCTCTGGGTGGTGGCAGTGGAGATGGTGGTCATGGTGGGCGTCCTTCCGTCCGGCCGTCCCCGGGGATGGCACAGGCCGGCCCGCTGGTGAGCGGACCGGCCCGTTCAGGGTGATCCAGGATACGCCCGGCTCGCCGGTTCGGAGCGAACGGAGCGCGGCCAGTCGGTTACCCCCTGTTGAAGGAGCGCCGACGGGCCCGCCCGTCCGTCACCGCGCGTTGAAGTACTTCGCCTCCGGGTGGTGGATCACGATGGCGTCGGTGGACTGCTCCGGGTGCAGCTGGAACTCCTCGGAGAGCACCACGCCGATCCGCTCCGGCTGCAGCAGCTCCGCGATCTTGGCTCGGTCCTCCAGCTCGGGGCACGCCCCGTAGCCGAGCGAGAAGCGGGCGCCGCGGTACTTCAGCGCGAACATGTCCTTGACGTCCTGCGGGTCCTCGTCGCCGAAGCCCAGCTCGAACCGGACCCGGGCGTGCCAGAACTCGGCCAGCGCCTCGGCGAGTTGGACCGAGAGGCCGTGCAGCTCCAGGTAGTCCCGGTACGCGTCGGCGGCGAACAGCTCGTTGGCCGCCTCCGAGATCCGGTTGCCCATGGTGACCACCTGGAGGCCCAGCACGTCCTTCTCGCCGCTCTCCTCAGGACGGAAGAAGTCGGCCAGGCAGAGCCGGCGGCCTCGGCGCTGGCGAGGGAAGGTGAACCTGGTCCGCTCGGAACTGTCCTGGTTGAAGACCAGCAGGTCGTCGCCCTTGGAGGCGGCCGGATAGTAGCCGTAGACCACGGCGGCCTCCAGCCAGCCCTCGGTCTGCAGGCGGTCCAGCCACATCCGCAGGCGGGGACGGCCCTCGGTCTCCACCAGCTCCTCGTACGAGGGGCCGCCGGAGCGCGCCGCCTTCAGGCCCCACTGGCCCTTGAACAGCGCGTCCTCGTCCAGCCAGGCGGAGTAGTCCGCGAACGGGATGCCCTTGACGATCCGGTCGCCCCAGAACGGCGGGGTGGGCACCCGGTTGTCCACCGAGACGTCGGACCGGATCTGGCCGAGGTTGACCTCCTCGACCTCCTCCACCTCGAGCCTGGCGTGCCGGCGCTGGCGCAGCTCGGGCAGTGCGGCGCCGGGGACGCCGCGCTTGACCGCGATCAGGGCGTCCATCAGGCGGAGACCCTCGAAGGCGTCCCGGGCGTAGCGGACCTCGCCCTCGTAGATCTCGTGGAGGTCCTGCTCGACGTAGGCGCGGGTCAGGGCGGCGCCGCCGAGGATGACCGGGTAGTCGGCGGCCAGCTGACGCTGGTTCAGCTCCTGGAGGTTCTCCTTCATGATGACGGTCGACTTCACCAGGAGACCGGACATGCCGATCACGTCGGCGCGGTGCTCCTGGGCGGCGTCCAGGATCGCCGAGACGGGCTGCTTGATGCCCAGGTTGACGACCGTGTAGCCGTTGTTGGAGAGGATGATGTCGACCAGGTTCTTGCCGATGTCGTGGACGTCGCCCTTGACGGTGGCCAGCACGATGGTGCCCTTGCCCTCGTCGTCGGACTTCTCCATGTGCGGCTCCAGGTGCGCCACCGCCGTCTTCATCACCTCGGCGGACTGCAGCACGAACGGCAGCTGCATCTGCCCCGAGCCGAACAGCTCGCCGACGACTTTCATCCCCGCCAGCAGCGTGGAGTTGACGATCTCCAGCGCCGGACGCTCCGTCAGCGCCTCGTCGAGATCCGCTTCCAGGCCCTTGCGCTCACCGTCGATGATCCGCCGCTGCAGCCGCTCCTCCAGCGGCAGCGCCGCCAGCTCCTGCGCCTTCGACTCCGCCGAGGAGGCCATGCTGACCCCCTCGAAGAGCTGCAGCAGCTTCTGCAGCGGGTCGTAGCCCTCCGAGCGGCGGTCGTAGACCAGGTCGAGGGCGACCTCGCGCTGCTCCTCGGGGATGCGGGCCATCGGGAGGATCTTGGAGGCGTGCACGATCGCCGAATCCAGACCGGCCTCGACGCACTCGTGCAGGAACACCGAGTTGATGACCTGGCGGGCGGCCGGGCTCAGGCCGAAGGAGATGTTGGACAGGCCGAGCGTGGTCTGCACGTCGGGGTGGCGGCGCTTCAGCTCCCGGATCGCCTCGATGGTCTCGATGCCGTCGCGGCGGGACTCCTCCTGGCCGGTACCGAGGGTGAAGGCGAGGCAGTCGACCAGGATCGAGCCCTCGTCCACGCCGTACTCGGTGGTGAGCTGGGTGATCAGGCGCTCGGCGATCGCCACCTTGGTCTCCGCCGTGCGGGCCTGCCCCTCCTCGTCGATGGTCAGCGCGATCAGACCGGCGCCGTGCTCGCGGGCCAGGGCGGCGATCCGGCCGAAGCGGGTGTCCGGGCCGTCGCCGTCCTCGTAGTTGACGGAGTTGAGCACCGCGCGGCCGCCGAGCGCCTCCAGGCCCGCGCGCAGCACGTCCGGCTCGGTGGAGTCCAGCACGATCGGCAGGGTCGAGGCGGTGGCCAGGCGGCCCGCGATCTCCTTCATATCCGCCACGCCGTCGCGGCCGACGTAGTCCACGCACAGGTCGAGCAGGTGGGAGCCGTCGCGGATCTGCTCGCGGGCGATCTCCACGCACGCCTGCCAGTCACCCGCCAGCATCGACTCGCGGAACTTCTTCGAGCCGTTGGCGTTGGTGCGCTCACCGATCGCCAGGTAGGAGGTGTCCTGCCGGAACGGCACCGGCTGGTACAACGACGCCGCGGCCGGCTCCGGACGCGGGTCGCGGGCGACCACCGGGCGGCCCTGCACCCGCTCGACCACCGCGCGCAGGTGCTCGGGCGTGGTGCCGCAGCAGCCGCCGACCAGCGAGAGGCCGTACTCGCGGGTGAACGTGTCGTGCGCCTCGGCCAGCTCGGCCGGGCTGAGGGGGTAGTGGGCGCCGTCCTTGCCCAGCACCGGCAGGCCCGCGTTGGGCATGCAGGACAGGCCGATCCTGGCGTTCTTCGCCAGGTAGCGCAGGTGCTCACTCATCTCGGCCGGACCGGTCGCGCAGTTCAGCCCGATGTAGTCGACGCCCAGCGGCTCCAGCGCGGTGAGCGCCGCGCCGATCTCCGAGCCCAGCAGCATCGTGCCAGTGGTCTCCACGGTCACCTGGACCAGCACCGGCAGGTCGAGACCGGCCTCGGCCAGCGCACGCTTGGAACCGAGGATGGCCGCCTTGGTCTGCAGCAGGTCCTGGCTGGTCTCCACCAGCAGCGCGTCGGCGCCGCCCGCGATCAGACCGGCGGCGTTCTGCTGGAACCCGTCCCGGAGCAGCTCGTACGGGGCGTGGCCGAGGGTCGGCAGCTTGGTGCCGGGGCCGATCGAGCCGAGCACCCAGCGGGTGCGGCCGTCCTGGGCGGTGAAGGTGTCGGCGGCCTCGCGGGCCACCCGGGCCCCCGCCTCCGACAGCTCGAACACCCGCTCGGGGATGTCGTACTCGGCCAGCGCCGCGTGGTTGGCACCGAAGGTGTTGGTCTCCACGCAGTCCACACCCACCGAGAAGTAGGCGTCGTGCACCGCACGCACGATGTCCGGCCGGGTCAGGTTCAGCACCTCGTTGCAGCCCTCGAGCTGCTCGAAGTCCTCCATGGTGGGGTCCTGCGCCTGCAACATCGTGCCCATCGCGCCGTCGGCCACCACCACCCGGGTGGCAAGGGCTTCGCGCAGTGCGTCCGCGCGGTCCTGCGCGGCGGATGCGGTGAGAGCGGACGAGGGGACGGCGGCGGTGGCCATGGGGCTACTCCCTGGGTGCGACGGCTGTCGGCTTTGCGGCCCGTCCGTGTACGGGACGCACGCGGTCAGGGTATCGGGCCACACGCTCAGGGCGGGAACCCGTTTCGCATCCTGAGCGTCGCCCTCCCTCGGGGAGCGCAGATGATCAAGAACAGCGGGCCGGGCCGGGCGGAGCCGGCCGGGGTGGCGGCAGGCCGGGATCAGCGGGCTGCGGGGCCCCGCACTGCCACTCACCGGCCGGCGCGCACCCGGTCGGCCGGACGGGAGGGGCAGCGCGCAGCGCCGCGCCGCCCCAGCCGCCGACCGGGCAAGTTGAGCTGAACGGCCGCCACTCGTACGGATGGTGACTGCCCGACAGCGAAACGTCTAGCATGGTTCGCGCACGACCGCCGTCGGCAGGAGGAGCCACGATGGACACGGTCATCGTCCAACTGCCGCCGCGCCGGGGTGAGGCGCCCTCGGACCGGCCTCGGCTGCTGCGGATGGGGCCCGGCGAGCAGGCGGACTTCGGCCGGGGCGCGCCGGACTGCCCGGTCGCCATCGAGCTGGCCGACCAGGGGGTCTCCCGGCGGGCGGGCGAGGTGACGGCGGCCGAGGACTACTGGCGGCTGTCCAACTTCAGCTCCAGCGCGACCTACGTGGTCGAGAACCTGGAGGGCGCGGGCGAGCACGTCAAGGTGGCGCCCGGGCGGCTGGGCGCACCGGTGCCGTTCGAGTTCGCCCGGGTGGTGCTGCCTTCGGTCGACGGGTCGAGCGACTTCAAGGTCTTCGCCCCGCAGCACGCCTACCTGGACGGGCCGCCGGACCTCGGGGGCGGAGACCACACCGTCAGCCCGTTCGCCCTGGACCCGACCGCCAAGTACTTCCTCGTCCTGCTGGCGCTCTGCGAGCCACGGCTGCGCGACCCCTCGGCCGCCGCCGTACCGGGGGTCAGCGACGTGCTGCAACGGCTGGGGCAGCACCCGGACTGCCGCACGCTGACCCGGTCCGCCGTCAACTACCACATCGACTACCTGGCCGACACCAAGCTCAGGCTCCGGGAGTGCGAGGACGGCGGGCGGACGGGCCGCAAGCGGGAGGAGCTGGTCTCGCTGGCGCTCCGCTTCGACCTGGTGCGGGAGGAACACCTCGCGCTGCTGACCGCACCGAAGGCGCCCGCGACCGGCCCGGTCGCCGGTGCGGTCGCTGCGCCGCGATCGTCGGCCGTCACCGCCCGGCGCGACTGAGCCCCGGCGCCGATGGAGCCGACCGACGTCCCGACCGGGTACCTGGTGGCCGGGTACCGGATCACCGGACCGATCGGGGCCGGGGCCTGGGGGCGGGTTTACTCCGGGTGCAGCGAAGCGGACGGGACACCGGTGGCGGTGAAGTTCCTGCCGCCCGGGCGTCTCGCCCCCGGGCAGCGCCGGACGCTGGCCGAACTGACCCGGCGTGAGATCCGCTTCAGCCGCCGGGCCGACCACCCGCAGCTGATCCGGACCCTGGCGGTGGTCACCGTACGGGACCCGGACCGGCAGGCGCTGGACGGCGCCGTCGCGCTGGTGATGGAGCGGGCCGAGCGCAGCCTCCAGCAGCTGCTCCAGGACGCCGAGCCCGGCCGTCCGCTGCTCGGCGCCGGACCGCTGCTGATCGAACTGTGCACCGGGTTGGCACACATGCACGGCAGGGGCTGGGTGCACGGTGACCTGAAACCCGGCAACGTGCTGCTGATGGCGGACGGCAGTGTCCGCCTCGCGGACTTCGGGCTGACCACGGAGTTGGAGGGCACGCACGCCTACATCCCCCCGCTGGGCTCGCTCGATCACGTACCGCCGGAGTGGTGGTCGCAGCGCTCGGGGCCACGGGGTGTCCAGCTCCGGCCGGGCGCCGACATCTGGGCGTTCGGCGTGCTGGCCCACCAGGTGCTCAGCGGTGGGCTGCACCCCTTCCTCGGTGCGACCGCACGGGCGCGCGGCCTGGCCGCCCAGGCGTACGCGCGCGGCCTGACGCCACTGCGGCTGGACGAACGGCTGCCGGCCGGATGGCGGGCGCTGATCGCCGACTGCCTGGCGGTCGACCAGGCCGTACGGCCGGACGCCGGGCGGCTGACGGCTCGGCTGCGGGCTCTGCACACTCCGCCCCGTCGACGACGGAACCGGATCGCCCGGCTGACGGCACTCGCCCTGCTGGCAGCGGCCCCGGCGGCCGGCTGGGCCGGCCTCCCCGGGCAGGCCGCCCTGCCGCCCCCTCCCCCTTCGGCCCGCGTCGGCACCGCTGCCGGTGCCGTCGCCGGCGCTCTGCGGCCGGAGGCCGACGTGCCCGCCGCCCTGCGCGAGCCGATCGAGCGAGCAGCCCGGGCCTGCCCGGAGCGGGAGATCAGCCCGGCACTGATCGCTGCCATGCTCAAGGCGGAGAGCGGCTTCGACCCGTCGGCGACCCGCCCGGCGACCCAGGAGTACGGCATCGCGATGTGGACGCCCTCGGTTTTCAAGGCCTGGGCGCAGGACGGCGACGACGACGGCCGGAAGGACTACATGTCCGCCCCGGACGCCATCATCACCATGGGCAACTACGTCTGCTGGCTCGACCAGCAGCTCAAGCACCGGGGCACCGGCGGCGACCTGCGCGAGCTGGTCGCCGCCGGGTACCGGACCAGTGACAAGACGGTGGCCGATGCCGGGGGTGTCCCCGACCGCGTCCGACCGTACGTCGACCTGGTGCTGCGCTATCTGACGCAGTACGGCGGCTGACGGGGGCGTCAGCGGTCGGGGTCCGGCAGGCGGGGCCCCAGGGGCTCCAGGGGTCTCAGCAGGTGGGCAGCCCGGGCACGGGCTCGTCATTGCCACCGCCGGAGAGGTAGATGACGTTGACCCAGACGCCCTTGTTGCCGCTGTCGTCGTCGGTCTTGGCGTACCACTTGTTGTAGTACGGGCCGTCGGACATCGGGGTGCCGACCGCCTGGCAGTAGAAGTAGTTGGTGCCGGCATTCAGCGTGCCGGCCCGGACGTTGTGCTCCCAGAACGTCGGGGCGGTCTTCCAGACGTGGCAGTTGTACTTGCCGCCGCCGATCCCGTAGCAACCGCTCGCAGCATCCGCACTGACGGCGGTGGCCCCGAGGGAGGCGACACCGAGCGCGATCACGGCACCGGCCATGGCCAGCCTGCGCACACCGAACATGATGGTTCTCCTTGCTGGTCGCGGCGCGGACTCCCCCGCGCCGAGACCCAGCGAACCACCGGCCAGAACTCACCGGTACCTGACATCTGTCAGGGTCCCCCACACCGCCCGGCATGCCGTTTCCCGGCCCGGGCCGAGCCCCCAGGCCGTCCCTCAAACCGTTCCTCAGGCCGGGCCGCGTTGTCAGGCCGGCCCGAGCGGCGTGCGGTGCAGGGCTATCAGCAGCCGCCAGCTCCGGGCGGCCAACTCCTCCGGGGTCGCGCTGATTCCGCCGTGCAGCCAGTCAGCGAGCAGTCCGGTGAAGGTCGCGGCCACCGCCGTGGCCACCAGCGCGGCGTGCGGCGCACCGGCCAGCTCACGCTCCCGCCGACTGTACTCGCGCAGCTCACGGTGCATCAGCTCGCCCAGCGGACCGCCGCCTTCAGCCGTGAGCAGCGCCCGGTAGAGCGCCTCGTGGCCGCCCAGCACGGTGAGGAACTCGGCCAGCGCGGGCGGCGGCGCGGCGGGATCGGGCACCCCGCGCCAGGCGTGCAGCGCCGCCACCCCGTCCCGGACCACCTCCCCGCAGGCGTCCACCGCGAGCGCCTGGAGGTCGGGGTAGTGCACGTAGAAGGTGGCCCGGCCGACTCCGGCCCGCCGGGTCAGGGCCGCCACCCCGAGCTCGGCCAGCGGCCGTTCGGCGCACTCGGCCAACAGCGCCGCCCGCAGCCGGGCCCGCGTACGCTCCGTTCGGGGATCGGCGCCTGTCGAGCCGCCTGCTGGACTCCCCGCCGGACCGCTTCCCGGACCGCCCATCACACCACCGCCCACTCCATCACTCATCCGGCCACCAGGACCGCCGCCAGCGCGATCGCACCGGGCAGCGCCTGGGCGAACAGGATCCGCCGGTTGGCGGTGGCCGCGCCGTACAGCCCTGCGACCACCACGCAGCTCAGGAAGAAGACCTGCACCCGGTACCCCGTGGGGTCGCCCGCGATCAGGCCCCAGACCAGACCGGCGGCCAGGAAGCCGTTGTACAGGCCCTGGTTGGCCGCGAGCCCGGCCGTCGCCTTGGCCATCGCGGGGTCGAAGCCGGAGAGCTTCCGCCCCGGCGCTCCCTCCCAGAGGAACATCTCCAGCACCAGGATCCAGGCGTGCAGTGCGGCCACCAGGCCGACCAGGACGTTCGCGACGATCTCCATGTGCTTCTCCTTCTCACGACCCCGACAGCTTCCTGGACAACTGTCCATCATTTGTGGACAGCTGTCCAGTAGGCGCCGATAGCCAGCTGTGTCGGGGCCCCTCCGGCGGGATAGGCTCGACGCTTCCTGCCCCTCCCCGGCCGAGGCATCAAAGCTCGTAGGCTGGGCAGGTAGGGACCATGGAACGGACCGTTCCATGCGGAGTCAGGTCCGGAGGGAGACGCTGGGTGATCGAGCTGGAAGATGTTCCCGAGTTGATCGACCCGGTGATGGTCTGCGCGTTCGAGGGCTGGAACGACGCAGGGGACGCCGCCTCGGCGGCCGTGGGGCATCTGGACGAGACCTGGGGTGGCAAGGTGTTCGCCGCCCTCGACGCCGAGGACTACTACGACTTCCAGGTCAATCGGCCCACGGTCTGGCTGGACGGCGGGGTGCGCCGGATCACCTGGCCGACCACCCGGCTGTCGGTGGTCCGGGTGACCGAGCCCAAGCCGCGCGACCTGGTGCTGGTCCGGGGTATCGAGCCGAGCATGCGCTGGCGCTCGTACTGCAACGAACTGCTCGGCTTCGCCCATGAGTTGGGCGTCGAGCTGGTAGTCATCCTGGGCGCCCTGCTGGGCGACGCCCCGCACAGCAGGCCGGTGCCGGTCAGCGGCGTCACCTCGGACGCCGACCTGGCCAGGACGCTCGACCTGGAGGAGAGCAGGTACGAGGGCCCGACCGGGATCGTCGGGGTACTCCAGGAGGCGTGCGCGCACGCCGGGGTGCCGGCCGTGACGCTCTGGGCGGCCGTGCCGCACTACGTGGCCCAGCCGCCGAACCCGAAGGCCTCGCTGGCACTGATCAACAAACTGGAGGACCTGCTCGACCTGCGCATCCCGCCGGGCGAGCTGACCGAGGACGCCCGGGCCTGGCAGATCGGGGTGGACCAGCTGGCCGCCGAGGACAGCGAGGTCGCCGAGTACGTCCAGCAGCTGGAGGAGGCGCAGGACACCGCCGAGCTGCCGGAGGCCTCCGGCGACGCGATCGCCCGCGAGTTCGAGCGCTACCTGCGCCGCCGGGACAACCTGGGCCCGACGGGCGAGAAGCCGGTCACCGGCCACGCCACCGCCGAGCGGCCGGCCGAGACGAGCGACCGCCCGGCGGAGACCACCGACCGGCCGACCGACACCACCGAGCGTCCGACCGACCCCGAGTCGCGTTCCGACGACTCGCCGGACGAGCCGGAGAGCTAGCGACAGGCCTGAAAGGGTGAAGGGGCGTCAGCAGTCGCTGACGCCCCTTCACCCGTGCGCGGATGCCTACAGCGCGACACCCAGCAGGGCGTCGACCGTACGCGACACCAGGCCGGGAGCGCCGATGTCGGTGCCGCCCTCCGCGGACTGCCGCTCGGCCCAGCGGTCCACCGCGGCGAGCGCGGCCGGGGCGTCCAGGTCGTTCGCCAGCGCGGCCCGGACCTCGGTCAGCACGGCGTCCGCCGACGGGCCGTCAGGCCGGGAGACCGCCGCGCGCCAGCGGGCCAGCCGCTCCAGCGCCCGGTCCAGGTCGTCCTTGGTCCACTCCCAGTCGCTGCGGTAGTGGTGGCCGAGCAGGGCCAGCCGGATCGCCGCCGGGTCGACGCCCTCCCGGCGCAGCGCCGAGACGAAGACCAGGTTGCCGCGCGACTTGGACATCTTCTGCCCGTCCAGCCCGACCATCCCGGCGTGCACGTAGGTCCGCGCGTACGGGTGGGTGCCGCTGGCCACCTGGGCGTGCGAGGCGCCCATCTCGTGGTGCGGGAAGGACAGGTCGCTGCCGCCGCCCTGGATGTCGAACTCCATGCCCAGGTACTCCAGCGCGATCGCCACGCACTCGATGTGCCAGCCGGGCCGGCCGTGGCCGAGCTCGGTGTCCCAGGCGGGCTCGTTGGGGCGGGCGGAGAGCCAGAGCAGGGCGTCCAGCGGGTGCTTCTTGCCCGGCCGGTCGGGGTCGCCGCCGCGCTCGCCGAACACCGGCAGCATCGCGTCCCGGGTCAGCCCGGAGACCTCGCCGAAGTGCGGGTCGGAGTCGACGGAGAAGTAGATGTCGCCGTCCAGCTCGTAGGCGGCACCACTGGCCAGCAGCTTCTTCACCAGGGGGACGATCCACGGGATCGACTCGACGGCGCCGATGTAGTGCGCGGGGGGCAGCATCCGCAGCGCGGTCATGTCCTCGCGGAACAGCGCGGTCTCGCGCTCGGCCAGCACCGTCCAGTCCTGGCCGGTGGCGACCGCGCGCTCGAGCAGCGGGTCGTCCACGTCGGTCACGTTCTGGACGTACAGGACGTCGTGACCGGCGTCCTTCCAGACCCGCTGCACCAGGTCGAAGGCGTTGTAGGTGGCGGCGTGCCCCAGGTGGGTGGCGTCGTAGGGGGTGATCCCGCAGACGTACAGGCGGGCGGTCGGGCCCTGCGGCACGACCTCCCGGACGCTGCCCGTGGCGGTGTCGTGGATTCGGAGGGGAAGCCCCTGACCAGGCAGGGCGGGTACCTCGGAGGCGGGCCAGGAATGCATGGCTCCGACTCTAACCTTGCGATCATTTGAAAGGCTAACCAGTAGCCGAGATCGGCTGGAATGAGTCTCGGACCACTCTTGACCGAAGAGCAGCCACTGGGGCCTGTCCGGCGGATTTTGCCGGATCAGCGCGCGGCGTCGGGCGCCCGTCTGGGCGTGCGCCCGAGTCGGCCTCGTACTGGACGTACTTGGGCGATTCGGGCGTGCGTCCAGACGGGATGATCCGGCGTCGGGCGCCCGGCAAGATCCGCCGGACAGGCCCTAGACCGGCGGCCAGGGAATCGACGGCCAGTCAGGAGCGGGCAGCGGGTGTCGGCCCGTCCGGCGGAGCTCTTCGACGCGGGCGCGGAGGGCGGCCAGTTCGGCGGGGGTGAGATGGGGGCGCAGGCTCTCCCCCAACGCGCCCCCGAGATCCTCGGCCAGCTCGGCCAGTACGCCGAGCGCCTCGGCCGGCAGCGGTTCGTCGGCCCAACCCCAGAGCAGCGTACGGAGCTTGGCGGGCTCCGCGAAGGTGACGCCGTGGTCGATGCCGTAGAGCCGACCGTCCGCCGCGGCGATCCAGTGGCCGCCCTTGCGGTCCGAGTTGTTCAGCACCGCGTCGAGTACGGCCAGTCGGCGCAGCCGCTCGTCGTCCCGGTGCACCAGCAGCGCGGTCCGCCCGCCGCCGACGTCGGCCCGGACGATCGGCAGCCAGCCCGGCTCGGGCCCTGCCGGGTCCTGGAGGTCGATCAGGTCCTCGGCGGCCTCGTCCGGCTCCACCCAGAGCTGCACCATGCCGGGCCCGTGCGGGCCGTCCCTGAGCACGGTGGGCGGGATCAGCGCCCACCCGGTGGCGGCCGACACCAGGTACGAGGCCACCTCGCGCCCGGCCAGCGTGCCGTCGGGGTAGTCCCAGAGCGGGCGCTCGCCGGCCACCGGCTTGTAGACGCACGGCGCGGTCCGGCCGTCCAGCGTGACGGTGCAGTAGAGCACCCCGTTGGAGGCGGTGGTGATCCGGCCGTACACGGCCAGTGCGCCGCCGCGCAGCAGGTCCAGCGCGGTGGCCGGATCGGCGGCCAGCGCGGCGCTCGCCACCGGGTCCGCGACGGGTACGGTCTCCGCGTTCAGCGCCGGTACCCGTTCGCGCGGGGGCAGAGGTGGCCCTCCGGGTCGAGCGGCAGGTTGCAGAACGGGCAGGGCTTGCGGCCGGCCGCCACCAGGTCGAGGGCTCGCTTGGCGAAGACCCGGGCCATCGCGCCGCTCAGCCGCACCCGGAGCAGGTCGGGGCCGTTCTCGTCGTCCTCGAAGGCGGCGGCGGCCTCCTCGCCCTCCTCCTCGGCCTCGGTCACGGCCTGGGCCTCGACCACCAGGCACTCGTCGGTGCCGTCCCAGGCCAGCGCCATCGTGCCGACCCGGAACTCCTGCTCCAGCGGGAGGTCCAGCGGCGCGGTGTCGATCAGCTCGGCCGGCGCCACGGCCGGGATGTCCGCCTCGCCGTCGCTGCGCCGCAGGGCCTCGTCCAGCACCTGTTCGACCCGCTCGGCGAGGGCCGCCACCTGGGCCTTCTCCAACAGCACCGAGGTGATCCGACCCCGCGCGCTGGCCTGCAGGAAGAACGCCCGGGCGCCGGGCTGGCCGACGGTACCGGCGACGAATCGCTCGGGCTGGTCATAGAAGTGGACCTGACGGGGCACTCTCTCGCTCCGGGTTCTGAATCGATCGTGGTCTCACCGGCCACCCTACGGCCTGCGCGGCCCAGTTGGAGCGTCGGCCTTGGTGCCGGATCTGCGTGGACGGCCGGCTCGGGGCGCCGGTTCTACGGCTGCCGGGTCCGCCTGGGCGGCCGGCTCAGCGCGTACCGGTGTCGCCCCCGACCACCGCGTCCCCCTCGGCCTCCGCCGGGGACGGCCGGGGCGCCAGCGAGGCCAGGCTGCCGGTGTCGCCGACCCGCAGGACGAACGGCCGGTGGGGGGTGTAGCGGATCGCGGTGACCGAGCAGGGCTCGACCGAGATCCGCTGGAAGTGGTCCAGGTGCAGGCCGAGCGCGTCCGCCACCACCGCCTTGATCACGTCACCGTGCGAGCAGGCCACCCAGACCGCGTCGGACCCGTGCTCGACGGCGATCTTCTCGTTCCACTCCCGGACGGCGGTGACCGTCCGGTGGCTCAGCTCCCGCAGCGACTCACCGCCGGGGAAGGCCGCGGCCGCCGCGTGGTCCTGCACGGTCCGCCAGAGCGGTTCCTTGGCCAGCTCGGCCAGCGGCCGACCGGTCCACTCCCCGTAGCGGCACTCACCGAGCCGCTCGTCACTCGCCGCCGGGCCGAGCTCGGGCCGGGCCGCCAGCAGGGGCGCCAGCGTCTCGGCGCAGCGCTCCAGCGGGCTGCTCACCGCCTGTACCAGCGGGATGTCGGCCAGCCGTTCGGCCAGACCGGCCGCCTGTGCGCGGCCGGTGTCGTCGAGGTGGATGTCCGGTGTCCAACCGGCGAGCACCCCGGCCGTGTTGGCGGTGGAGCGGCCGTGGCGGACGAGCAGCAGGGTCGGCATGGGGCCAGCGTACGACCTCCGCCTGGCGCGGCCGGTGGATATGGTGCCCTTTCAGGCCGCCGGGCAGCAGAATGGACCGCATGATCGTCGACAGCGCCATATACCGTGGCGGCCACCGCACCGAGGGCCCCAAGGACCTGTCGGACGCCCTGGCGGTCGCCCGCGAGGAGGGCGACGCCTTCGTCTGGCTCGGCGTGGTCGAGCCGACCACCGAGGAACTCGATCTGGTCAGCGAGGAGTTCGGCCTGCACCCGCTGGCCGTCGAGGACGCCGTGTCGGCGCACCAGCGGCCCAAGATGGAGCGCTTCCCCGACTCGCTGTTCGTCGCACTCAAGACGCTCAGCTACCGCTCCGAGGGGCAGGTGGTGAGCACCGGGGAGCTGATGCTCTTCCTCGGCGACAGCTACGCGATGACGGTCAGACACGGCGCCGAGAGCCCGCTGGCCGGGCTTCGGGCCTCCCTGGAGCAGCAGCCGGACCTGCTCTCCCAGGGCCCGGCCGCGGTCCTCTACGCGGTCGCCGACCTGGTGGTGGACCAGTACCTGGAGGTGGCCGCGGCGCTCCAGGCCGACCTGGACGACCTGGAGGCGGAGGTGTTCGCCCCCGGCCGCCCGCCCCGCGGCCTGGCGGAGCGGATCTACGCCTTCAAACGCCAGGTGACGGCGGTCCGCAAGTGCACCGGGCCGCTCCAGGAACCGTTGTTCCGGCTGGTGAGCGGGTCCGTCCCGGCGCTGCCGGAGAAGCTCCGCCCGTACCTGCGCGACGTCGCCGACCACCTGGCCCGGGTCACCGAGCAGGTGGAGGCGCTGGACCGGCTGCTCTCGGACATACTGAACGCCAACCTGGCCCAGGTGAGCGTGCAGCAGAACAACGACATGCGGAAGATCTCGGCCTGGGCGGCGCTGGCCGCCGTACCGACGATGATCGCGGGCGTGTACGGGATGAACTTCCAGCACATGTGGGAGCTGCGCCAGCCGTGGGGCTACCCGGCGGTGCTCGGCCTGATGGTGACGCTCTGTCTGGTCCTGCACCGGGTCTTCAAGCGCAGCGGCTGGCTCTGAGGCGCCTGCCGCTGCGCTCGCTGCCCGGCCGGACCGGGCCTGGGCCCGGTCCGGGCGATCTTGTCGGATCAGCGTGCGGCGTCGGGCGCCCGGCTGGGCGTGCGGCCGGGATGTGGCATCAGCCGCCGGCGCGGCGGGTCCGGCGTCGCACGCCCGGCAAGATCGCCCGGACAGGGCCTAGGCGAGCCCGGCGCGCTCCAGGGCCTCGACGCCCGTGCGCAGGGCGGTGATCCGCTCCTCCAGGGTGAAGCCCGTCGGGGCGAGCGTCAGGGTCGTGACGCCCGCGTCGGCGTACGCCTGCATCCGGTCGGCGATCCGCTCGGTGGTGCCGAGCAGCGCGGTGGCGTCGATCAGGTCGTGCGGGACGGCGGCGGCGGCACCCGCGTAGTCCTTGGCGAGGTACTTCTCCTGGATCTCGTCGGCGGCCTGCTCGTAGCCCATCCGGCGGGCGAGCTGGTTGTAGAAGTTCTTGTCCTTGCTGCCCATCCCACCGATGTACAGCGCGGCGTACGGCCGTTGAACGTCGGCGGCGGCCTTGACGTCCTCGCCGACCGAGATGTTGACGGTCGGGCAGAGGTCGAAGCCGTCCAGGGTCTGCCCCGCCTTGGCCCGGCCGGCCCGGAGCGGGTCGACGGACAGCGCGGCGTGCTCGGGCGCGAAGAAGATGCCGAGCCAGCCGTCGGCGATCTCGCCGGTCTGCTCCAGGTTCTTCGGGCCGATCGCGGCGATGTAGAGCGGGATCTGCTCGCGGACCGGATGCACCGTCAGCTTGATCGGCTTGCCCGGGCCGTCCGGCAGCGGCAGCGTCCAGTGCGCACCCTCGTGCACCAGGCGCTCCCGGGACATCGCCTTGCGGATGATCTCCACGTACTCGCGCGTGCGGGCCAGCGGCTTGTCGAACTTGACGCCGTACCAGCCCTCGGAGACCTGCGGCCCCGAGACGCCGAGGCCGAGCCGGAACCGGCCGCCGGAGAGGGTGTCCAGGGTGGCGGCGGTCATCGCGGTCATCGCCGGGGTGCGGGCCGGGATCTGGAAGATGGCCGAACCGACGTCGATCCGCTCGGTCTTGGCCGCGACGTACGCGAGCACGGTGGCGGCGTCGGAGCCGTACGCCTCGGCGGCCCAGCAGACGGAGTAGCCGAGCCGGTCGGCCTCCTGGGCGACGGCGATGTTGTCGGCGTCCATGCCGAGTCCCCAGTAGCCGAGGTTGATGCCGAGTCGCATGTGGAAGCCTTCCGGTTCGGGGTCACCGCGACAGTCGTGGTCACCGCACGTGGTTGCCGCTTCTCCGCGAGCGTATCGGCGGCCGCGCGGCCATGCTACCGGCCGGTAGGTGTGCGCTGCGTCACACGGCGAGGCGGCCTTTCCCGACCGTTCTGCGGGTCGGCGTGGCGCTCCGGGTCCGGGCCGCTACGCTCTGCCGCAGGGGGAGGAACCTCCCCCACCTGCGTGTCTGCCCGGCCGACGGAGGTTCTGCCCGATGGAGAAGCGTCACCTGGGACGGACGGGACTGCGGGTCTCCAGACTCGGTCTCGGCACCATGACCTGGGGGCGGGACACCGACGAGCACGACGCCGCCGAGCAGCTCAAGACCTTCGTCGACGCGGGCGGCACCCTGCTCGACACCGCCGACGTCTACGCCGACGGCGGCGCGGAGTACCTGATCTCCCGCCTGACGGACAGTCTGATCCCCCGCTCCGAGCTGGTCATCGCTACCAAGGCGGGCAGCGTTCCCGACTCCGACCGCCGCTTCGACACCTCGCGCGGCAGACTGCTCTCAGCCCTGGACGCCTCGCTGCGCCGGCTCGGCACCGACTACGTGGACCTCTGGCAGGTGCACGCCTTCGACCCGGCCACCCCCGACGAGGAGACCCTGTACGCGCTCGACCTGGCGGTGAACAGCGGCCGGGCCCGGTACGTCGGCGTCTCCAACTACTCGGGCTGGCAGCTCGCCAAGGCCGCCGCCTGGCAGCGCGCGCACCCCGGGCGGGTGCCGCTGGCGGGGACGCAGATGGAGTACTCGCTGCTCCAGCGCGGCATCGAACGCGAGGTGCTGCCCGCAGCGCTCGACGCCGGGGTCGGCCTGATCGCTTCCTCGCCGCTCGGCCGGGGCGTGCTCACCGGCAAGTACCGGCACGCCGTGCCCCCCGAGTCGCGCGGCGCCTCGCCGTACCTCTCCGGCTTCGTGCAGCCCTATCTCGGCGACCGGTCCCGCCGGATCGTGGACGCCCTCGCCACCGCCGCCGACGGACTGGCCAGCAGCCCGCTCGCGGTCGCGCTGGCCTGGGTCCGGGACCGGCCCGGCGTGGCGAGCGCGCTGCTCGGCGCCCGGACGGCCGGTCAGCTGCGGTCGGCGCTGTCGGTGGAGACGCTTACGCTTCCGGATGAGATCCGCGGTGCGCTGGACGACGTCTCGGCCCCGGTGCACCGCTACCCGGACCAAGGCTGGACGGAGCTGTAGGAGCGAAGTGGTGGGCGACGTGGAGGAAGTACAGGACGTGGCCGAGGGCGCTCCGGAGGTCGTGACCCCGGCTCAGGATACGGACGGCAGCGCGGTGACACCGGCTCAGGACGCGGACGGCAGCGCGGTGACACCGGCTCAGGACGCGGACGGCATCGCGGTGACACCGGCTCAGGACGCGGACGGCAGCGCGGTGACACCGGCTCAGGACGCGGACGGCAGCGCGGTGACACCGGCTCAGCGCCCCGACGCGGTGGCCGCCTTGGCCGAGGCGATCCGTACCGCCGGTGCCGCCGCCCCCGCCGGGGTCGCGCTGGACGGGCGGCGCGAGCAGGCCCTGGTCGACACCGCCGAGGTGCTCGCCGCCGGTGGTGCGCCGGCCGAGTTCGCCGCCGCCGCGGTGGCCCTGCTCGGTGACGGTGCGGCCGCCGCCCTCCGCGAGGACCCGTGGGCCGTGCTCGCCCTGCCCGGCGTCCGGCCCGACCAGGCGGACGGCTTCGCCCGGGGCCTGCTCGGCGGCGAGGCCGGTCCTGGCGATCCGCGCCGGGCGCAGGCCCTGGTGCCGTGGGTGCTGGAGCAGGCCGCGCTGCGCGGGCACTCCGCGGTGGAGATCGGCGAGGTGGCGGCCGGGCTGGAGAAGCTCGGACTGCCGGACGCCGCCGCCGCGCTCCAGGAGGTCGTCGTCGACGGCCGGGTGATGGCCTTCCAGGAGGAGCTCCCCGGTCACCGTCCCTCGGACGACGAGGAGGACGAGCCCCCCATGCGTACGCTGCTCGCCCTCGAACGCCTGGCGCTGGCGGAGGAGAGCCTCGCCGACGGCCTGGTCCGGGTGATGTCCACCTTCGTGCCCGGCACGGACGACGAGGCCGAGGCCGTCGAGAGTGCGGAGAGCGAAGAGGGTCACCCGCCCGGCCCGGCCGCCTGGGAGGCGGCCGCCGTGGCCGCGCCCTCCTCCTCCGCGACCGCACTGGTCCGGGCCGTGGCCGAGAGCGCCGTGGTGCTGCACACCGGCGGCGAGGCGGCCCGTGCGGAGCCCGCCGCGCTGCTCACCGCCGCCCGCGGCCTCGGGCTGCGCGCCTGGGCCGCGACCTGGACGGCCGAGGGCCGGGACAGCCTGCGCGCGGCCACCGACGCCGCTGAAGTGGCCGTCCTGGCGGATTTGTTGGCCGGTACGGCCGGGCCCGGCCGGGCCCCCGACGGCACGCTCGCCCTCGATCTGCTGATCGTGCTGGACGCCCCACTGCTCGACGTCGAGCTCGCCGCCACCCTGCTGGAGGCCCTTGCCGACGGCACCCGCCTGGTGCTCAGCGGTGACCCCGGTCAGCTCTGGTCCGCCGGACCCGGCCGATTCTTCGCCGACCTGCTGGCCGCCAAGGTCTGCCCCGCCGTCGCCTCCAGGACACCCGACTTCGGCCCGATCGGCGAGCTGGTCTCCGGCATCGGGGTCGGCGAGCTGCAGCCGGTCGAGGCACCGGACAAGGAGGTGGTGATCCTCACCGCCAAGGACGGCGCCGAGGCGGTGCACCGCGCGGTGCAGCTGCTCACCGACTCGATCCCGCGCGCCCTGGGCATCCCCGCCGAGCAGGTCGTGCTGCTGACGCCCGGGCACGGGGGCGGCGCGGGCACCCGGGCGCTGAACGCGGCGGCCAAAGCCCGGCTCAACCCCGGCCCCGGCCGGTTCGGCGGCTTCGACCCGGGCGACCGGGTGGTGCATTCGCCCGCCCCCGGCGTGGTCCGCCTCGGCCGGGTGGTGGACGGCGACGCCGCCGGGCTGCACCTGGAGCTGACCGACGGCTCCCGGCTCACCCTCTCCCCCGCCCAGGCCGCCGGTCTGCGGCACGGCTGGGCACTGACCGGCCACCAGGCGGTCGGCCGGCGCTGGCCCGGCGTGGTCGCCGTGCTGCCGGAGGACGCGGCCGCCGGGCTGACCAGGCAGTGGGTGTACACCGCCTTCGGCCGGGCCGAGCGCCACCTGTCCGTGGTGCACGCGGCGGGCCAGGCCCTGCCGCAGGCGGTCGCCGAGCGCACCGCGCAGCCGCGCACCACCCGGCTCCGGGCCATCCTGGCGGAGCAGGCCGAGCAGTCGTACTGACCCGGCCGACCGTCCGGCGCGAAAGGGGGCGGGGCCGCAGTGGCCCCGCCCCCTCCGCCGTACGCCGGGTCGGCTACTCCTCGTCGAGCGCGTCCAGCTCGTCGTCGTAGACCTCGCTGACGTCGAACCGGCAGATCAGCAGCTCCGGGTCGGCCCCGTCGAACGGCTCCGGCAGCCACTCCCCCGGGTCCGACGGCTCGGCCGCCGCCACCCAGAGCGTGGAGTCGCCCTCCTCCAGGCCGAACTCCTCGCAGCGGGCCGCGATCTCGTCCGGCTCGTACTCGCCGAACAGCACGCCGATTGCCGCGTTCACCGCACCGGCCGCCGGGTCGCCGCCCGGGGTCAGCGAGTCGTCCACCCGCTCGGCCTGCTCGCGCAGCCGCTTCGGGTCGGTCACCAGGTAGTCGCGGCGGATCAGCACGCTGATCGCCTCGGGCTGGTCGGGACCGGAGTACCCGCCCGGGCCCTCGTCGCCCGGCACCTCGAACGGGGTGACCTCGTCGTAGACCTCGTACAGGATCTGGTCGTAGGCGATGGCCGCCGCAGCGAGCTCCTCGTAGGCACCGGCCACGGCGGGATCGTCCGCCGTGGTGGGGCCGGAGACCGCTGCCAGGTGGCGGTCGATGGCGGACTTGACCGCCTCGGCGGCGGCCCGTACGTCGATGATGGAGTGCTGCGCGGCATCAGGCATGGTGCTGACGCTATCTCCCCCCGGGCACGACACGCACAGGGGTTGTCGTCTACTTCCGCGAATTCACCGCAACTTCCGCCCGGATGTCCGGTCCGGACGGATCTGTACCGCGTCCGGACCGGTACATCCGGCGGCCCGACCGGGCGCGTCGCGGGCGCCGGGCCGGGGTATCTCGTCATGGTACGAAAACTGATTGACTGTCAGCCCTGCCCGGACCAGGCTCGACGGACCAGGCAGGCGGGCCCGGTGGGCCGAGCAGGCCCGGTTGTCGTAGGCAGGTCGTACCCTTGCCTGCAAGCGTCCCGCAGGAGGAAGAGTCTTGACCCCACCCAAGCTGGTTCGGCAGCCGGAGTACGAGTACCAGTCGCTCAGCATCCCGCGCGGCACCAGCCGCAACGCGGCCCGGCAGCTGCTCACCGAGCACGCCGAGTACGGGCACTGGGAGCTGGACAGGCTCAAGCTCTTCCCGGACGGCCGTCGGACGGTCCTGCTGCGCCGCCGCATCATCCGGCAGGTCCGCAGCTGGTGACTGGAGGGGGCGGGCCCACCGGGCCCGCCCCCTTACGCGCGGCCGGGCACGCCGGGTCTCAGACCCCGGCCCGGGAGCGGCGGTAGAGCACGCCGCCGCCGATCAGCAGCGCGGCGCCGGCTGCGGTGATCAGCTGCAGCCCCTCCGAACCGGTCTGCGCCAGCTGGGGCCGGCTCACCGCGGCGGGCGCCATCACGGCCGGAGCCGGCGGCGGGGTCTCGGTGTACGAGACGGGCTTGGCCACGCCCGCCGCCGGGGTACCGATCTCGTCCGCGCCGGGCAGGCCGCCGCGGCCCGCGCCGTGGCCACCGGTTTCGCTCGACGGCGGGGTGGTGCCGGGGGGCTGGGTGCTCGCCGGCGGCGGCGGGTTGTGCGTGCCGGGGTGGCAGTCCTCGTCCTGAGCGGGCGGCGGCGGGGTGGCGACGTTGCCGCAGTGGTTCCCGAAGGCGGGGTTGCCGACGCCGACCACGTTGACCGAGTCGCCGCAGGCGTTGATCGGCACCGAGACCGGGGCCTGGATGTTGTTGCCGGACGCGACGCCCGGCGAGTGGGCGGCGCCACCGTGCGCCCCGGCATCCCGGGTCTCGGCACCCTTCCCCGAGGCCGAGGTGTTCGCGCAGTCGTTGCCCATCGCGGGGTTGAGCAGACCGACCACGCTCACCGTGTTGCCGCACGCGTTGACGGGGATGTCCACCGGCGCCTGGATGTTGTTCCCCGAGCCGACGCCCGGCGAGTTGGTGGCGCTGCCCTGCGCGTCCGAGCTCGCGTAGGCGTAGCCCGAGGCCGAGGCCAGCACGCTGCCGGTGGCGACTGCGGTGAGGATGCCCCTCTTTGCGACCTGACGCATGTACTCCCCTGATGAGTTGTGATTGTCGGAATTCCTGGCGTGGTCTTCCCCGATACATCGAACAACGAGCTGGCGCGTTCTCCGGTTGAGCCGAACGGGCGTTTTCACCCCATCGAGTGACGCCGACGGGAATCCCTCCTGCGAAAAGCCCGCCCTCGGAAAGCCCGATGGACCCCCGGCAGCTGCCAGGGGTCCATCGGTCTCACTCACTCAGCGGTCGGTCCGGCCGGAACGGCCGGGGACTGCTCAGAAGTTGGCGCAGTTGTTGCCGAACGCCGGGTTCAGCAGGCCGATCACGCTGACCGTGTTGCCGCACAGGTTCACCGGCACGTGCACCGGAACCTGGACGCTGTTGCCGGACAGCACACCGGGCGAGTTGGTCGCGAAACCGTTCGCGGCCGCGCCGCCGTGGGCGGCCGCGGCACCCGCGCCGACGAGCACCAGACCACCGGTGGCAGCGGCGACAGCAACGATCTTCTTGACCTTCATGGGTATTCCTCCTGGTCGATTCCTGTATCCCACAGGCCGTTGTTCCGGCCTGCACAGGGATGAACGACACTGGGCCGAACGGGGTACGGAGTGGATCACCCATTCACTCTCAACGGTGACAACTCGCACAGACGGTCGGCCTCTTGAATACTGGAGGAATCCTTTCTGCACTCGGCGTTTCACCGCTCTGCTCGTCATTAGCTCCGACAAGCGGACGGCCCGCCTCCGGGGAACCCCGGGGGCGGGCCGTCGTTCCGGTTCCGACTCGGCTGACGTCGATGAACCGGCCCGATCGTGACTCAGCAGGCGTCGATGAACCGGTCAAGCACCCGCACGCCGAACTTCAGGCCGTCCACCGGCACCCGCTCGTCCACACCGTGGAACATCCCGGCGAAGTCCAGCTCCGGCGGTAGCTGCAGCGGCGCGAAGCCGAAGCACCGGATGCCCAGGTCCTGGAAGGACTTCGCGTCCGTGCCACCGGACAGGCAGTACGGCACCGCCCGGGCGATCGGGTCCTCGGCCTGGAGCGCAGACTGCATCGCCTCCACCAGCGCACCGTCGAAGTCGGTCTCCAGAGCCTTGTCGTAGTGCAGGCTCTCCCGCTTCACCCGGGGGCCGAGCACGCTGTCCAGCTCGGCCAGGAACTCCTCCTCGTGGCCCGGCAGAAAGCGGCCGTCCACGTGCGCGGTGGCCTGGCCGGGGATCACGTTCACCTTGTACCCGGCACCGAGCATGGTCGGCTGGGCGGTGTTGCGCAGCGTGGTGCCGATCATCTTGGCGATGCCGCCGAGCACCCGGAGCGTCTCGTCCATGTCGTTCGGGTCGAGCTTCACGCCCAGCGCGTCCGACAGCTCGTTCAGGAACGCCTGCACGGTCTTGGTGATCCGGAGCGGGAAGGTGTGCTTCCCGAGCCGGGCCACCGCCTCGCACAGCTCGGTGATCGCGTTGTCGTCGTTCGCCATCGAGCCGTGCCCGGCCCGGCCCTCGACGGTGAGCCGCATCCAGTGCATGCCCTTCTGCGCCGTCTCCACCAGATACAACCGCACCTGGTCGTTGACGGTGAAGGAGAAGCCGCCGACCTCGCCGATGCCCTCGGTGACGCCCTCGAACAACTCGGGGTGCTTGTCCACCAGGTACCGGGCACCGTACGTGCCGCCCGCCTCCTCGTCCGCCACGAACGCCAGCACCAGGTCACGCGGGGGCTTCCGCCCGGTCCGCAGCCGGTCGCGCACGACGGCCAGCGTCATCGCGTCCATGTCCTTCATGTCCACCGCTCCGCGACCCCAGACGCAACCGTCCGCGATCTCACCGGCGAACGGGTCGTACGTCCAGTCCGCCGCGTTGGCCGGCACCACGTCGGTGTGGCCGTGGATCAGCAGCCCGGGCCGCGAACGGTCCTCGCCCTCGATCCGCACCACGGTCGAGGCCCGGCCCTTGGCCGACTCGTAGACCTTCGGCTCCAGGCCGAACTCCGCGAGCTGCTCCGCGACGTACTCCGCCGCCTTGCGCTCGCCGGGACCCGAACCGTCACCGTAGTTACTGGTATCGATCCGGATCAGGTCACGACAGATCTCGGCGACCTCCGACTCAGCCGTCACCTTCGACTCGCTCACGGTCACTCCTCGTCGTCTCGCCCACCCGGCGCACCTCCACGCCACCCCGGCACCCAACGGCCGGAGCCCTGCGGGCACGGTCCCGCCATCCTCCCCCAGGACCCGCCCCACCCCAAGGGCATTCCCCCGGATCCAAGCCGCACGGCCCCCGCCAGGGACGGTTTTGGGTCCTGGTGCCGTTCCTTGCTACAGTTACACATGTCGACGCGGGCAACAGGCCGCGAAGACGACACCCGGTCCGGGTGGCGGAATGGCAGACGCGCTAGCTTGAGGTGCTAGTGCCCTTTATCGGGCGTGGGGGTTCAAGTCCCCCCTCGGACACCAGCTAAGACCCCACTTCACGTGGGGTTTTTCTGCGTTGCAGTCCGGCCGGTGGTTGTGTGACCCACCGCGCGACCGACAGGAATGTCTTGCTCTGGATCAGAGAGCCGGACCCGTACGACTGGACGTGCTGACCACCTGCTTCTCGGCCCCGTCCCGCCTGCTGTACCGAAGTCCTCCGGCAGTACAGCCGCTGGCGGACGGTCCGCCAACGAGCCGAGACCTTCTCACTGGGCGCTCCGTCCCTGGCACTTGGGGTCAGGTGCCGCGCCATTCCAGGGTTGAACCATGGCTTGGGAGCGGGCCGGGAGCGCCTCGTACTCGCGAGCCGGCGGCGGTGGTTCATCAGCCGGCCGAGGGTGCGTTCGACGACCCGGCGGGGCTGAACGACGAGTCCCTCGATGACGGGGGCCAGGTCCCTCCACGGTCGTCGGCCCACAGGCCCCGGCTGCCGGTGATACGGCCGACGGCCATCGTGGCGGCGCCTTTGGCCTTCCGCCTTGTGCACCATCTTCCTGGCGATGCTCATAAATGGCTGCCCTCGTGAGTCGTCTGCTGATGGCGGACCGACGGGACCACCGGCTGGGCCCGTGATCTGCGCGTTGGTGACGGTCTATCGGCGGACAGGCCAGTGCCCGAACAGGCGCAGCCGCTTGCGGTGCCCCTCCTCCGGGTCGGGGATGAGGTCGTCGTGAGATGAACCGTCGTCTTCTCGCGCACTCGGCGTCTCCGCGCGAGCGGTGTCGCGTTGGTCGATCAGGTCGTCGCGGTCCTTGCTGACGGCGGCTGTCTCGCGGCGCGACTGCTTGAGTCCCTGGCGAGCGGCGCGGCCGCGGCGCGAGGTGCGGCGCGCACCGGTCAAGAGCAGGCTCAGCCCGAACAGAGCCACCGCCCCGACGACCATGCCATAGAGGAAGAGAGTGCCGCTGGAGCCGGTGACGTGGTAGCCGAACACCTCGAACCCGTCGGTGAGCGCGTGCATGCTGCCGGCGTTGGAGAGGACGCCCGCCACGCCCACGACTACGGCGGCGACCAGGATGATGAGCCCGATGATGATCATGGCGTGCTCCGAAGTTTACGATGCAGGTCCACGGTAGAACCGTGTGGCCGAGGAAGCGAGCACGGACAGGGGCGGCAAAGTCTCCGTTCCCTTTGAGGATTCCAGGCGGCACACCGGGCGATCGACCACGACAGCGCGGGCCGGGTGGTGCGCCGCCTCCCTCACGCGCCCCGCTCCCCCGCGAACCCTCGTCTGTGGGTCGCCCCCGCTCGGCGCACCGGTCAGAGCCCGGGTCCGGGCGCCCCGCCCTTGAGGACGGGACCGCGCACATGCTAGAGGCGCGGTCCTGGCTCACGGGCCGGCCCCGCCGGCGGAATGCCGGCGGCAACGGCTTCGGCAGCCGTAACACCACTGTCCGACACGGCGGCTACTACTTCGGACGGACGCGATCGCTCCTCGTCGTCCGGCAGGGTGAACAGCTCCGTCGCGTCGCTGCGCCCACGCCACCGCCGCAGTGCCAGCACCCCGGCCAACCCGAGCAGGCCGAGGGAGATGACCCCTGCCGCGCGGCGTCTGTGGGTCCGGGTGATCTGCCCCGCCGAGGGCCCGGCATGCGGAGGCAGCGCGACCGGCCTCAGTGCCAGGTGGCGGTCGTAGCGGCGTAGTGTCCGACCAGTAGCACTCTTCAACTCCGAGGCCACCGAGTGGATATGGAGCGGGAGCCCACTCCGAACCTGCTCTCCGGTCTGCGCGATCGACCGCTGCTTGACGGCGACTTGTCTGGCCATGGCTCTACCGGTCCTCGTCGCGGCTATCCGTATCGAGTCCTTGTGGTTCACAGGGCCTTCCCCTCCGCGTTGATGGTCGACGTCCGTTACCGGATCACCAGGCCGGCGTAGTAAGTGCCCACGGTCTCCCGGTAGTCGGAGTCGTCGAGGTGAGTCTCCCGGTGGAACTCCGGGGCGCCCTTGACGTCGTCCTTGGTCCGGTTCAGAAAGACCGTCTCGTTCGGGATATCGACGCTGGAGATCGTCCCGGCCGGCAGCAGGATCTCCTTACCGAAGATCCACACGCCCGTGTCGACGACGATGAAGGACGCGCCCGCCTCGGCCGTGTGCTTGTCGATCTTGCCGATGTGGCCGTCGATCGCCTCCACTCGGTAGCCCGTCAGGTCCGTTCCGGTCGCGTAGCCGCTCTCGGTGCCATGGGTCCATACATTCTCGGTCATCAACGTGGTCCTCCTTGTCGAGCCGCTTCCTCCCGCATTCACCAGACCTGACGTCACGCCAGGCCACGAGTGCGGGAGGCTGTCGGAAGGTCGGCTGCCCCCCTTTCGACCTCCCATGCACATGGTCGGGCGTGAAGGCGCGGATTCAGGTTCGACCCCGAGGTCCGGGGCAGGCTCCAGGGCAGGACGGTCCGCCGCCCGTCCGAGTCTCTGTCGCACAGACTGCGCGGTCAGAGGCAGGACTCCATTGACGCGACGAGGGGTATGCCAGTGAGCCGTCCTACGCCAGCGCACCGTCCGATCGGAGAACTCGCCTCCGAAGCAGCCGAGTTGATCCGAGTAGCGAGGCAGGTCGCTCAACTTTCCGAACACTCGGCATTGTTGGACACCGGCCAGGTGAGTGAGACGATCCATGCGCTGCAGACACTGGCGTCCCATCTCCCCGAGCTGCTCGATCGCCTTGGCACGGTCCTCAGCAGCGAGCAGGCATCCGGGCGGCTGACCTCCGTCGCCTCCGATATCTCGGAGATGGATCTGGTCCGGATGGCCCGGGACACCCGCGACCAGCTCGGCGAGGCGGGCCGGATCGCGGGCGTGCTCGGAGAGACGCTCACACTGGCGGCGACCTCCCTGGCCGGGATCGGGAAGCCCTGGGCCGTGGCCGCGGTGCATCCGGACGACCTCAACGACGGCTCGCAGGCGCAGCTTCGCGAGTAGGCCGACACCGCATCCGGCGGGGCCGACTCGGCGAAAGACCGCCGGCCTCCGGGTGGTTGACTTCGCGGCCGCCTCGGATGTCAAATTCTTCCGGCTACGGCGCGGCACGGATACCGTGCGCGACACAGGAAGGCGCCGCCTCGTCCTCGGTCAGTCCACCCCACGCTCCGTAGGACGATCCCAGCCGGTCGGCGCCTACCCCAGGCGTCTCTCGCGGACGGGGCAGCGGCACCAGATCTCCTTCTCCTCCCCTCGTCGCGGACCTTGCCGCGTTCGCCCACCCAAGGGGACCCGTTGTCGAGCCGGCGACAGTCGGCGTGCAGTTTCCCTGGCGCTGCGAGGATCGGCTTGCTGCCCGGCCTGCATGACCCCTTCGCCGAGCGGCAGGTGGAACGGAGTCAGGCGGTACTCCTCAAGTCCGTTCAGAACATGAGCCGTTACCCCTCGGCAACCGGCAACTACGGGGTCATGATCGACCTTGACCAGAAGACGAAATTCCTGCCGCCCCGCTCCTGGGCAGCGCACGCTCCACATCGCGGCGAGCGCCGAACTTCTCCCTGCCTCAAAACGCCATCTGCCCCCGAGCCCTCCAGGCGACCAGTCCTGTGCCCGCAGTGACGAGCCGGGGGCGGTCTCCTGCGAGCGGCGGCGCGATCGCCGTCAGCCGGGCAGCGGTTGACGGCGGAGTGGTTACGCCGGGTGTGGGTTGCGGGCTATGCCACGGGGAGCGTCCCAGACCCCGACGTGGCCAGTGCTGGCAGTAGTAGAGGTGCCTGCGGGGGACGGATGAATACAATCCGACCGCCTGTGTGCGTCTTCCGAGGGCTCCGTGCCCTGCCAAGGTCTGACCGCATGGAAAGCGTTCCGGGCAGGAGCCTCACACCGGTTCCGCCGCTGGGGCGTTGCGTCGGTCGGTCGCGTGAAGCGAGGCATCATGCCTGTTCTGCAGAGCCTGAACGTCTACCGGCACGACCGAGGGAGTCGGGCGTTGATCGTCCTGGCCGGTGAGCTCGACCTGGCGACGGCCCCGCTCGTCTGCGCGGCATTGGAGGGCTGCGCACGCGAGGGGATTCAGACCATCCACGTCGACGTGGGGGCGCTCACCTTCTGTGACGTGAGCGGCCTCAATGTCTTCCTCACAGCCGCGCGGGCCGCTGAGGTGGCCGGCGGTTCGCTGCGCCTGCACCATCCCGGCCGGGCACTGGCCCGGCTGCTGGATCTCAGCGGCACCGGCTTTCTCCTCCGAGACCTCCCGGGCCTTCCAGCCGCTGCCCTGCCCCCTCTGCCCCGTACCGGGCGCCCTTCTTCCATCTCTGGTGTCGTGCCGGGGAGCCGTGGCACCGGACAGCCGCCGAGACTGCCCGGTGGAACCGGGGTGGGCGGTAGTCAGCCGTGCCCGCCACGCGCACGGAGGGATCACGGCACCACGCGGGTCCACTCACTCTCTCCACCAGCCCCGCCCGGGGGTTCCTTGTGATCAGTGACCGCATGGCCGAGGTCCTGCGTGGACTCGAGCGCCGGGACGGCACCCCCCAGGTCGCCGATGTCACCGCAGCGGGCGCCAGCGCGCTGGGCGTGGATGCCCTGGCGGTCTCCCTGCGGGCCGGGGACGGCACCGAACCGCTCTGGTGTTCCGATGAGACCTCCCGGCGCTTCGAGGACCTGCAGTTCACCCTCGGTGAGGGGCCGGGGCCCGACACGCTGCGCAGCGGTGCGATGGTGCTGGTGCCGGACCTGGCCCAGGTACGGTCCGACCGCTGGGCCGCCCTGGCCGAGGAGGCCACGCCGGTGCGGGCGGTGTTCTGCTTTCCGATGGGGATCGGCGCCATCAGCGTCGGTGTGCTCACCGCCGTGCGCCGCACTCCAGGTGCCCTCACCACATCCCAGGTGGGCGACGCGCTGGTACTCGCCGCCGCCCTCACCGCCCGCCTCCTGGGCAACGGCGAACCCGAGGCCACCGCCGCCTCCCTCGATCCACCCCACACCCTGCATCGTGCAGTCGTCCACCAGGCGACCGGCATGCTCAGTGTCCAGCTCGCCGTTTCCCTGCCGCAGGCCCTCCTACGGCTGCGCGCCCACGCCTTCAGCAGCGGGCGCCCCATCGCAGACGTGTGCCATGACGTCGTGGAGCGCCGGCTACGCCTCGAGCACGACGACAACGGAACGCCCCCGCCCCACGCAGAGAAGGACTGATCGACATGACCCGCGAGCAACGACTCACCGAGGTCTTCGTGGAGGTCGCCGACTCCCTCATCGACGACTTCGATGTCATCGACTTCCTACAGCGACTCTCCGAACGCTGCGTGGAGCTCCTCGACGTGGCGGCCGCCGGCATCCTGCTCGCCGACCAGCACGACGAACTGCAGACCATCGCGGCCTCCGACGAGCACACCCGCCTACTGGAGCTCTTCGCACTGCAGCACGACCAGGGCCCCTGCGTCGACTGCTACCGCACCGGAAGCCCCCGGCTCAACATCGATCTGACTGACCCCCAAGTCACTGAAGAATGGCCGCAGTTCGCCACCCGCGCGCGCCAGACCGGCTTCGTCGTCACGAATGCCATCCCGCTGCGCCTGCGCCGCCGGGTGATCGGCACACTCGGGCTGTTCCAGACCGACTCGGCCCCGCTCGGCGCCGCGGACGTCACCCTGGCCCAGGCGCTGGCCGACATCGCGACCATCGCCATCCAGCAGCAGCGCACCCTGGACCACAGTGAGGTCGAGCGCGGCCAGCTCCAGTCCGCGCTCACCAGCCGAATCGTTCTGGAACAGGCCAAGGGCATCCTCGCGGAACGCTGGCAGATCTCCGTCGACGACGCGTTCACCGCCTTCCGCGCCTACGCCCGCAGCAACCACCGCCAACTCGCCCAGCTGGCTCGCGAGATCGCCGCCGACGCCTTCGACACCGACCTGATCCCCCACTCCCCCATCACCACGTACCGGGGCCTGGCCACCGAACCGCCCCGGACGGGCGCCGAAGGTGACGGCCTCTCCCCTACGGATGGCTTCCCCTCCACGGGCGCGCCTTGAGGTGGATTTCAGGGGGCCGACGGGGCGGCGATCTCCAGCCAGACGGACTTACCTGTCAAATCCTCCCGCACGGTGACGCCCCAGCGTGTCGACAGCCGCGCCACGATGTGCAGGCCGTGCCCGCCGGAGCGCCCGGGCTGGTGAGGGAGGCGCGGCCGAGGACTCTCAGGACTGGCGTCGGCCACCTCGACGCGCAGGGCACTCTCGGTGCAGTGCAGGAGCAGCCGTTCAGGGCCGCCTGCGTGGAGGCAGGCGTTCGTCACCAGTTCGCCGACGAGAAGCAGAACGTCGTCGGCGGCAGCCTGCCCTTCTTCGTCGGCGGCGGGGAGCCAACCCCACTCGAGCAGGGCCATCCGGGTGAAGTCCCGGCATCGGCCGACCACACCTCTGGTCCCGAAGAGGACGAGGCCGCGGAGCTGGCCGCCCTGGGGCGGCCCCGGCTGACTCGTGCTCATCTCGCCTCATCCCGAGAAACCACGCGGCCACACCCGCGCACCTGCTGAACCCCACGCGAACCGTCCCGGGCCGAGAACCTGGTGCCCGCAACCCTGCCGCTCCTGGGCGCGTCTACCCACGACGGCGCGGCCAAACACCTGACACCCGGACACTGTCGGGACAAGCGGAACGGTGAGGGATCTGAGTATCGCCCGCCACTCGCAGCTGCGCTGAGCCTGCCGATGAGGACCGGTGGGCAGCACGGCGAGGTACGGAACACGGTGGACCCATTCGTTGGGCCACCACAGCCCACCTGAGTGCTGCGGCCCGTGTTCGCGCGGGACGCCCAGCAGGGAGGGCACCGGCCCGGCGCATTCATCGGACTCCGAACCCTCGTATGGACGGACGAGAAGGGGGCAGGCGCAGCGCTGGGGCGTCGAGAGCCTACCGGCAACAGTGGAAGGGACCATCCATGGCAGCCCACATCGCGGTCGAGCGGATCGTCGCGGATCCTCCGACTCTGGTCCGCACCGCCACAACGGCGCGGATCGTGCCCAATCGGCGACGCGAGCACCTGACGGAAGCCCGGACCACGGACCGCATCAGCACGGCCGACGCTCGAGCGATGTCCACGGTGCTCCTGCGGCGGTTGGCAGAGCTGGAAGAGGGCACCCCCGAGCACGCCTACGTCCGTAACACCCTCGTCGAACTGAACATGACCCTGGTGAAGTTCGCGGCCGGCCGTTTCCGCAGCAATCCCGAGCCGATGGAAGACATCATCCAGGCCGGCACCATCGGCCTGATCAAGGCCATCGACCGTTTCGACGTCGAGCGTGGCCCAATGTTCAGCACCTTCGCGTTGCCGACCATCAGGGGTGAGATCAAGCGCTTCTTCCGCGACACCACCTGGGCGGTCCACGTCCCGCGCCGATTGAAGGACCTGCGCCTGGAGCTGGCCAAGGCCGCCGACATCCTTGCCAACAAGCTCGGCCGCGCTCCGACCCCCGCCGAACTCGCCGCCTATCTCGACCTGCCCACCGAGGAGATCATCGAGGGCATGCTGGCCGCCAACGGCTACAGCACCTCGTCCATGGACACCCAGATCGACCTGGACGCAGGCGACGGCTCGTTCGCCGCCCACACCGGGTTCATCGAACGAGGCTTCGATCACGTCGAGAACCTCCACGCCCTCAACCCGTTGATCGCTGCACTGCCCCGACGCGACCGGCAGATCCTCTCGATGCGTTTCAGCGACGAACTCACCCAATCCCAGATCGGCACCCGGCTGGGCCTGTCCCAGATGCACGTCTCCCGACTGCTTTCGCGAACCGTGGCGCTGCTGCGCACCCAGCTGCTCATCAAGGACTGAGCTGATCCGGCCGGCTGCGGCCCACAGCATCCACGCGCCGGGCCCGACCAAGTCCTGCGCCGCCTCCGGCCGATGACCGCGGACGCGGGCCGCACACGCGCACTCGATCCTGATCGGGCACGGGTCTGCTCCATGCCAACGTGCGCGTGTTTCGGAGCGCCGAGCACGGTGGGTTGGGCTCCGAGACCCGGTCCTGCTCGGCGATGCTACGCACGTGACACGAGCTCGCCCCACCGTGACAGGGAGTTGCACCGGTGACCGCACGGGCCCTGCCGACGGAACATCCGGCGATCGTCACCACGGCGGCGTCCACCACGCTACTGTACGGAGGACAGAGGATGTCTTTCGCTCTTTGGGCTCAGTCGCCATGCAGTGCCCGGGACTTGACCAGGCGCCAGGGCGCTCCTGCTCCCAGCGCATCAGATGATGGAGTGCCCGCTTCGGCGGGTGTTGTTCCAGCTGCCCCGGACCCCGGCCGCGTCACGCACGAGACGGCCAAGGAGTCCACGTGATCCCCACGCAGAAGGCCACACCCTCCCTGTTGACGACGTCGATCCCCTTGTCCGCCGATCAGGGCTTGAGTATCCACCGGCGCGACCACAGCCTCGGCACAACGCTCACCCTGAGCGGTGAGATCGACTTCGCCAGCGCGCCGCAACTGGAGCGGGCGGTCCGGGATTGCCTGCACGCGAGTGTGCGCAGCATCGACCTTGACCTGGCACCCCTCGGCTTCTGCGACCTCCGGGGCCTGTACGCCTTCATCGACGCGACCCGGCTCACCGTTACCGCCGGAGGGCGCCTGTGCCTGGAGAGCCCGCCCCCGATGCTGAGACGTCTGCTCACCCTGACCGGAACCCACCACCTGGTGAGCATAGTGACCGACGAGAGCATCCACTGCCTGCCCCGCACCCGCCTTCGCGTCGGCCCGGCCGCAGCTCCTTCCCGCACTGCCCGGACGGGCGGCGTGAACTGGTGATCAGCGATCAAATGGCCACAGTTCTCGGGCTCCTCCATCGGCGCGATCACGCGGGGAAATGGTTTGCGTCTCTCACCCCGGCCCGGGACCGGGCGCGGCGTCTCGATGAGCTTCAGGACGTGCGGTCCTCCCGCGACGTCCCGGGAGATGGCGCGCGTGGTCGCGGGAGGTCCGCCCTGCCCTGCGGCCTGACGAGCCGCAGCCCGACCGGAGGCCGGTGCTCACCCCGAAGTCAGCTACCGGAAGAGGCACTTGGCTAGACGGTCTGCCACTTCTGGTTGGTCCCGGTGTGACAGGTGTAGAGGATCACCTTCGACGTGGTCAGGTCGAGGTCCAGGCACTTGCCGGACTGGATGCCGCGGATCGTGCCGTCGGAGTAGAAGGCCCACTTCTGGTTGGTGCCGGTGTTGCAGTCGTAGATGTCGACCACGGTGCCGTCGGCCGTGCCCTGGCTGAAGGCGTCCAGGCACTTCGTGCCGTTGTAGGCGGTGATCTGTCCGTTGGCGGTCCGGGTCCACTGCTGGTTGGCGCCGGTGTTGCAGGTGTACCCCTCCACCTGGGTGAGGTTGGCGTGGGTGGCACCGGGGATGTCGAGGCAGCGCTGGGCGCCGGTGTTCTTGAGAGTGCTGGTGGGTGAGCCGGCGCCGAGGCCCCAGGCGTACTCGAGCCGGTCGATCATGGTGGTGTTGCGGGTGCGCAACAACAGGTTGGTGCCGCTGCCCTCCAGGTTGAAGAGGGAGTAGTAGTCGTAGGTGGGCCGCTCGAGGTGCTTGCCGCCGAGGGCGGGCCAGTAGGCGGAGCCCAGGCCGAGGTTGTGGATGCTGTCGGTCATGGCGCGGACGTACCGGACGAAGTCGTTGGTGCTGTTGGCGTCGTGGTAGTTGAGGCCGTCGTCCTGCGGGGCGCCCCATTCGTCCAGGATGGTGCGGGTGGCGCAGCCGCCGATCCGGCCCTTCAGCTCGTCGATCCAGCCCTGGTAGTCGTGGTCGAGGCTGCCGAAGGCGTACAGGTGGGCCGAGAGGTAGGTGCCGTCGAAGCGGCTGTCGGTGCACAGCGGAGCGGTGTAGTCGTTGTAGCCGACGCCGCTGACGACGATCCGCTCGCGCGGGACGGAGGGGCGTTCGGCGATCCAGCCGGCGGCGAAGTTGGCCCAGTCGGTGGCGTTGTAGCCGATCGGCTCGTTCATGATCTCGTAGTGGACGTTGCTGTTTGACGCGTACTTGGCGGTGTAGGCGTTCCACATCGCGTCGAAGGCGGCCTTGTTGGTGACCTTGCCGCCGTTGGTGGCCGCGCCGTCCTCCCAGAAGGAGAGGATCACCTTGAGTCCCTTGGCGGTGGCGGAGTCGACGGCTGCGACGTACGCGTTGCCCCAGGAGGTGCCGGGGTAGGTGAAGGTGTTGATCGGCAGCCGCACGGTGGTGGGGCCGGCCGCGTTGCGCAGCTGGTCGTAGACGACGTCGGCCTTGGCCTTGACGGTCGCGTAGCTGTCGGTCGCGGTCAGGCCCTCGGGGACGACCGGGCCGTTGACGAAGTTGTCGCCTGGACGGGCCCAGTTGACGCCCTTGAACTGGGCGGCGTTCAACTGGGAGTTGTCGGCGGCCTCGGCAGGTGCCGCGGTGGTGAGTACGGCCAGCGGTGCGGCGAGCGCTGCGGCGAGCAGGCAGGCCGGGAGACGGCGGAGGGCGGGGGTCAAGGTCACTGCTTCTCCTTTTCGGGCATGGCGGAGCCGCCGTCCCGGCCCGGATCACGTCGGGGCCGGGACGGCGGAGTTGAGCACGAGGGGACAGGAGCGAACAGGGGGAAAGCTGTGCGGCCAGGGCTACTTGGTCGTGAAGCCCTGCTCCTTGCCGTACTTGAGGGAGGCTTCCTGCCAGGACTTCAGACCGTCCTGGAGCGTCGTGCCGCTGACGTACGCCTGGCCGACGGTGTCCTTGTAGATGCTGTTGGCGTAGGCCTGGTAGGGCAGGTAGGACCAGCCGTTGACGACCTGGGTGGCCGAGTCGGCGAGCACCTCGTTGATCTTCTGGCCGCCGAAGTAGGGGAACTCCTTGTTCTTGAACTCCGGCGAGTTGAGGTGCTTGGTGGTGGCGGGGAACGCGCCGCCGTCGATCCGGATCTGCGCGCCCTCGTCCACCGCCGCGTACTTGAGGAAGGCGTAGGCCAGGGTCTTGTTGCCGCTGGCCTTGGTGATGGCCATCGAGCTGCCGCCGTTCTCGGAGGTCCTGGGCATCCCGCCGCCCTCCCACTGCGGCATGGGCGCCACCCGCCACTTGCCCGCTCCGGCCTTGACCCCCGACTCGAGGTTGGAGGGCATCCAGGCTCCGATCACCAGGGTGGCGATGCTGCCGTCACCGAGGCCCTTGTACCACTCGTCGCTCCAGGAGGTGACCGGGGCGAGGAGCTTGTCGCTGACCAGCGGCTGCCAGGTGTCGGCGAACTTCTTGCTGCCCGGCTCGGAGAAGTCCACGCCCACCTTCGTGCCGTCGACCGTGTAGGGCTTGCCACCCGCCTGCCAGATCATGCTGGTGGTGAAGCCCGCGTCGCCGGTGTCGTTGGTGATGTACGCCTTCGGGTCGGCCGCGTGCAGCTTCCTGGCCGCCGCCGCGTACTCCTCCCAGGTCGTCGGCACCTTGATCTGGTACTTGTCGAAGACGTCCTTGTTGTAGAAGAGGGCCATCGGACCGGAGTCCAGCGGCATGCCGTACACCTTGTCGGTCCCGGCCTTCACGGCGTTCGAGGGCCCGGGGGTGAAGCTGCCGTCCAGCTTGTCCACGCCCAGCTCGCGCAGGTCGGTGAGGGACTTGCCGAGGGCGAACTGCGGCAGGGCGTAGTACTCGAGCTGGGCGATGTCCGGGACGCCCTTGCCCGCCTTGACCGCGTTCTGCAGCGCGGTGTACTCGTCGTTGTTGGTCCCCGCGTTGACGACGTTGACCTTGACCTTCGGGTACTTGGCCTCGAAGCCGGCGGCGGCCTTCTTCACCAGGCCGTCCCAGGACCAGACCGTGATGCTGCCACCGGCGTTCAGCGCGGCTTCGAGGTCCGCCTCGGACAGGACCTTGGCGGTGCCGGAGTCGGCCGAACCGGAGGACCCGCAGGCGCCGACGGTGAGCGACAGCGACAGGGCGACGCCGCAGAGGAGGGCTTGACGCCGGGATATCGCCATGGAGGGTTCCCTTTCTCGGGGATGTTGCGTGGTGCCTTGCGGTGCCTGGGGGGCATCGTGATGGTTACGTAAACATCAGCCTCACAGAAGGCCCTTGCACGGGTTTCGTCGCTGTGATGTTTACGTAAACTTACGTTGCGATACCGTGGCACCCGCTCCGGCGGCCAGTCAAGGCGTCCGGCGCAGAAACTTCCGCACCGCGGAGTCGCGGAGCAGGACAGGAGAGGTGGTGACGAGGTTGAGCGAGCAGGCGGTTCCGCCCGTCGGCGGCGCGCAGCGGGGCGGCTCGGGGATACCGGGCGGCCGCCGCAAGCAGCGCGTCTCGATGGCGGACGTGGCCAAGCTGGCGGGCGTGTCCTCGCAGACGGTCTCCCGGGTGGCCAACGGCCACTCCGGCGTGATCGGCACCACCCGCGAACAGGTGCTCGCGGCCATGGACGAGCTGGGCTACCGCCCCAACAGCGCCGCGCGTGCCCTGCGGTACGGCCGATTCAACACCATCGGGGTCATCCTGCTCACGCTGAACACCGTCGGCCACAGTGCCACGGTCGACGCGATCGCCACCCAGGCCGCCACCGAGGGGTACGCGGTCACCGTGATGCCGATCGACGTGCCCACCCAGGACAACGTGCTGGGCGCGTTCACCAGGATGGGCGAGCTCGCCGTCGACGCGGTGATCGTCTTCATAGAGGTCCACCTGCTCGACGCGGGCACCGTCACGCTGCCGCGCGGCGTCCCGGTCGTGGTGGTGGACTCCGATGCCGGGGACCGCTACCAGGTGGTGGACAACGACCAGGCGGGCGGCGCCCGCCTGGCGGTGCGTCATCTGCTCGACCTCGGCCACGAGACCGTCTGGCACCTGGCCGGCCCCGACCAGTCGTACGCCAGTCAGAGCCGGGCCCGGTCCTGGCGGGCCACCCTGGAGGAGGCCGGGCGGCCGGTGCCCGAGCCGCTCCGGGGCGACTGGTCGGCCACCTCCGGGTACGAGGCGGGTCTGGTGCTCGCCGAAGTGCCGGGCTGCACCGCCGTGTTCGCGGCCAACGACCAGATGGCGCTGGGGCTGTTGCGGGCCTTCCACGAGCGGGGCAGGTCCGTGCCCGGCGACATCAGCGTGGTCGGCTTCGACGGCGTGCCGGAGGCCGCGCACTTCCTGCCGCCGCTGACCACGGTTCACCAGGACTTCCGCGAGGTGGGCCGCCGGAGCGTCCTTGAGGCGCTGCGGCAGATCCGCGAGGGTGCGGCCGCGCAGCCCGGGACGGATCTGGTGCCCACCGAGCTGGTGGTCCGCAACAGCACAGCGCCGCCGCCGCGCTGACGGGTCGGTGCCCCGGCTATTGACCGGATTCGCCGTGCGGGGTAAACATCTCGCACACCGTGTTTACGTAAACATCCTCCGGGCGGGGCGTCGTGACCAGCCGGGACGGCCGCGTCACGGTCTCCACCCGGGAGCCGCCCGCGAGGCGAGCACGAGCGAGGGAACGCCATGGCAGCACAGCAATCGACGGCCCCGGCCCGACGGGGCCGACGTTCCTGGGCGGGCTGGGGGTTCATGGCACCGTTCGCCCTCGTCTTCGCCCTGGTCTTCCTCGCCCCGATCGTCTACTCGATCCAGCTGAGCCTCTTCCAGGACCGGCTGATCGGCGGCACCACCTTCGTGGGCCTGGACAACTACCAACGCGCTTTGCAGGACCCGCAGTTCTGGGAGGGCCTGGGGCGGGTGGCGCTCTTCCTGGCCGTCCAGGTCCCGGTGATGCTGGGCATCGCCCTGTTCGTGGCGCTGGCCCTGGACAGCGGCCGGCTGTACGGCACCGGCTTCCTGCGGGTCTCGGTCTTCCTGCCCTACGCCGTACCCGCCGTGGTCGCCGCCCTGATGTGGGGCTTCCTGTACGGCACCCGCTTCGGCCTGGTCGGCGACCTCAACGAGGCCCTGGGCGTCACGCTGCCCGACCCGCTCTCACCGCAGCTGGTGCTGGCCGCCATCGGCAACGTGGTCACCTGGGAGTTCGTGGGCTACAACATGCTCATCTTCTACTCCGCGCTGCGGGTCATCCCGCACTCGCTGTACGAGGCCGCCGAGATCGACGGCGCCGGGCAGTGGCGGATCGTCGCCGCCATCAAACTCCCGGCGATCCGGGGCGCCCTGGTCATCGCCACCATCTTCTCGATCATCGGCAGCTTCCAGCTCTTCAACGAGCCGAGCATCCTGCAGAGCCTGGCGCCGAACGCGATCACCACCTCGTACACCCCCAACCTCTACACGTACTCGCTGTCGTTCACCGGACAGCAGCACGACTACGCCGCGACCGTCGCCATCGTCATGGGCCTGATCACCATGGTGATCGCCTACGTCGTCCAGCTGCGCGGCATGCGAAAGGCAGCGTGACGCGCATGACCAGCTCCACGACCGCCCCCGCCCGCAGCCGGCCGCGGACGCCCTCGCCCGCCGGGCTGCGCCCACCCCGGCGGCGGCACGGCCCGGCCCGGCCCCGCCGCAGTGTCCTGCTGACCGTGCTCACCTGGCTGGTGGTGCTGTACGCGCTGCTGCCGCTGGCCTGGCTGGTCATCAGTGCCACCAAGACCCAGGCGGGACTGGCCAGTTCGTTCGGCCTCTGGTTCGGCGACGACTTCGCGCTCTGGGACAACATCGTCCAGACCTTCAGCTACGACGGCGGGGTCTTCGGCCGCTGGCTGCTGAACACCCTGCTGTACGTCGTGCTGGGCGCGGGCGGCGCGACCCTGCTGGCCGTCCTCGGTGGCTACGCCCTGGCCAAGTTCGACTTCCCCGGCAGGCGCGCGGTCTTCGCCGTCGTGATCGGCGCGGTCGCTGTACCCGGCACCGCGCTGGCGGTCCCGACCTTCCTGATGTTCAGCTCGATGGGACTGACCGACACCCCCTGGGCCGTGATCATCCCCTCGCTGGTCTCACCGTTCGGCCTCTACCTGATGTGGGTCTTCGCGACCGAGGCCATCCCCGCCGAGCTGATGGAGGCGGCCCGCGTCGACGGCGCCGGTGAGCTGCGCACCTTCGTCCAGGTCTGCCTGCCGCTGCTGGCGCCCGGCATGGTGACGGTGCTGCTGTTCACGATGGTGCAGACCTGGAACAACTACTTCCTGCCACTGATCATGCTCAAGAACGCGGACTGGTACCCGCTGACCCTGGGCCTCAACCATTGGAACGCCCAGGCCCGCACCGCCGGTGGCGAGCCCGTCTTCCACCTGGTGATCACCGGTTCGCTGCTCACCATCGTCCCGCTGGTCGCAGCCTTCCTGCTGCTGCAGAAGCACTGGCAGTCCGGCCTGGCGGCGGGCAGCGTCAAGGAGTAGCCGCCCATCCGTTCATGACCCCACGCTCCGACCGAGACAAGGTAGTTGATGACCCGCACGCCCCTGTTCCAGCTGCTCGCGACGGCCGACGGCGCCCTCCCCCGGCTCGGCTTCGGCGCCGACTACAACCCCGAGCAGTGGCCCAGAGAGGTCTGGGAGGAGGACATCCGGCTGATGCGGCAGGCCGGGGTCAACATCGTCTCGCTCGCGATCTTCTCCTGGGCCCGCATTCAACCCGAACCCGACACCTGGGACTTCGGCTGGCTCGACGAGATCATGGACCTGCTGCACACCCACGGCGTCGCCGTCGACCTCGCCACCGCCACCGCCTCACCACCACCGTGGCTGACCACCGCGCACCCGGAGATCCTGCCGGTCACCGCCTCGGGCGAGACCCTCTGGCCGGGGGCCAGGCAGCACTGGCGTCCCACCTCGCCGGTCTTCCGCGAGCACGCCCTCCGGCTGGTGGCCGCCCTGGCCGAACGGTACGCGAGCCACCCCGCCCTGGTGGCCTGGCACATCAGCAACGAACTGGGCTGCCACAACATCTACGACTACTCCGACGACGCCGCGCGCGCCTTCCGGGACTGGCTGCGCACCCGCTACCGCGACCTGGACGCGCTCAACCACGCCTGGGGCACGGCCTTCTGGTCCCAGCGCTACAGCGATTGGGCGCAGATCCTGCCGCCCCGGCTGGCCGCCTCCCACCCCAACCCGACCCAGCAGCTGGACTTCAAGCGGTTCTCCTCCGACGCGCTCAAGGAGCACCTGCGGGCGGAGCGGGCGATCCTGCGCGCGGCCACCCCGGACGTGCCCGTCACCACCAACTTCATGGTGATGGGCGACACCAAGGGCATGAACTACGCCGACTGGGCGGCGGAGGTCGACTTCGTCTCCAACGACCACTACGTCCGCCCCGGACCGCAGAGCCGCGACGAACTCTCCTTCTCGGCCAACCTCACCGGCAACCTCGCCGACGGCCGCCCCTGGTACCTGATGGAGCACTCGACCAGCGCCGTCAACTGGCAACCCGTCAACCTGGCCAAGCGCCAGCGCGAACTGGCCCGCGACTCGCTGCTGCACGTCGCCCACGGCGCCGACGCGGTCTGCTTCTTCCAATGGCGCCAGTCGGTGGCCGGCGCCGAGAAGTACCACTCGGCGATGGTCCCGCACGCCGGTGCCGACAGCGAGTTGTTCCGATCCGTCACCGAACTCGGCCGAGTGCTGGGTGAGTTGTCACCTCTGACCGGCACCCACCGGGAGCCCGCGAAGGTGGCGGTCCTCTTCGACTGGGAGTCCTGGTGGGCGAGCGAACTCGACTCCCATCCCACCTCGCTGCTGGACTACCGCCGCGAGGCCCTCGACTGGTACTCCGCCCTGCTCGCCCTCGGCATCCGCGCCGACGTCGTCACCCAGCACAGTGACCTGGAGCGCTACCGGCTGCTGGTCGCACCCGTCCTGCACGTCGTCCCGGCGGAGCTGGCCGACCGCCTGGCCCGGTACGCCGACCGGGGCGGCCACCTGGTCACCACGTACTTCTCCGGCATCGTGGACCAGCACGACCACATCTGGCTGGGCGGCTACCCCGGCGCGCTGCGCGACCTGCTCGGCATCCGGATCGAGGAGTTCGGACCACTGCTGGAGGGCGACAGCGTGCTCCTGGACGACGGCCTGACCGGCACCCTGTGGACCGACCGCGTCACCGTGACCGACCCCGCCACCGAGGTCCTGGCCCACTACCGCTCCGGCGAGTACACCGGCAGGCCGGCCCTCACCCGCCGGGCGGCCGGCGAGGGATCGGCCGCCTACGTCTCCACGAGGCTCGGCCCCGACGGGCTCGCCCGGGTGCTGCCCGGCCTGCTCGACCACGCCGGCGTACGCAGCGAACTCCCCGAAACCGCCTGCGGCCGCGTGGAGTTGGCCGTCCGGGCCGACGCCGGACACCGCTACCTGTTCCTGGTCAACCGCACCGACGAGGCGGTGCCCGTCCCCGGCCTCACCGGCGACCCGCTCACCGGCCATCACCTCGAACCGGACGGGCTGCTGCTCGGTCCGCGCGAGGTGGCCGTGCTGCGCGCGCCGTCGACGCGGGCACCGTCGAGCTGAGACGGCCCGCCGTCGGGGGTCAGGCACAGTGGGTCAGGCGTACTGGGTCAGGTCGATCGCGTGGATGCTCAGGCGGTGGCCGGTAACCGGGTCGGTGGTCTCGTGGTCGAGCTCCATGCCGAGCTTGCGCATGACGTTCTCGGAGGCTTCGTGGCCGACCCGGGCGATGCTGATCACGCGGTCGAGGGCGCGGTCCTCGACCGCGAACTCCAGTGCCGCGTGGGCGGCTTCGGAGGCATAGCCCTGTCCCCAGAAGTGCCGACCGAGCCGCCAGCTGATCTCCACGGCGGGCAGCACCTCGGGCAGGTGCCACGGCATCGAGAGCCCCGCGAAGCCCGCCAGCTCGCCCGAGCCGAGCAGCTCGACGGCGAACAGGCCGAAGCCCTCGTCGTCCCAGCCGTCCTCCCAGCGCTCGATAGCCTCCGCAGTCTGCTCCAGGTCGAGCACGGAGCCGTCGCCGATCCACTCCATGACCACCGGGTCGGCGTTGATCTCGGCCATCGGCGCGAGGTCGTACTCGGTCCAGCGACGGAGCAGGAGTCGGGGCGTGCGAATCTCGGTCATACCCCCATCCTGTCGAACCCGGGGCCGATCCGGTAATCGGTGGCGGGTCAGCCGGCCGGGGCGGGGGCGACCCGGCAGACCGGGCAACGCTCCCGGCCGTCCCAGGCCGACCAACCGAAGACGGCCGGGGTGAGCGCCCTGCCCTCCAGCTCCGCCCGGACCGCGACCCGGTAGGCCCAGACCGCCTCGATGTACGGGTGATAGGCGTCGTGGAAGGCGGTGGAGGACTGGGGTGCGCCGTCGGCCACCACTCGGCGCAGGGCCCGCAGCTGCTCGAACATCCGCTGGCCCGCACCGGCCACCGGTTCGCTGGCGTCGATGTACAGCCGCTCGCGCACGTCGTAGAGCCCGGCGTCGACCAGGACGGCCCGGCTGGCCTCCTCCGCCTGTCCGGCCAGGCCCGGGTCGGCCGAGTTCCGGGCGAGCCGGACCAGCTCGGCGTGCGCGGTGCTCGCGGCGGCGATGAAGGCGGTGTACACCTCCCGCCGGCGGGCGCCGAGACCACGGTCGTCCTCGTGCCGGTTGCGCAGTCGATCGGCCAGCACCGTGCCGGATATCGCGATCACGGCGCCGCCCAGCGTCGCGACCAGAGTCCCCCACTCCACCTGTACTGCTCCCCCTGCCGGCCGACGGTGCTGGCACCGTAGCACCCGACTCCGGGGGCGGTGCGGGCAAGCCGATCGCGGGCTGCGTCGCCGCTAGGCCCTGTCCGGGCGATCTTGTCGGATCAGCGTGCGGTGTCGGGCGCCCGGCTGGGTGTGCGGCCGGAACGGCCTCGTACTGGTTCGTACTTGGGCATTTCGGCCGCGCGTCCGGCCGGGCTGTGACATCAGCCGCCGGCGCGGCGGGTCCGACGTCGCACGCCCGACAAGATCGCCCGGACAGGGCCTAGTCGGCCGCGCGCGGGGCCCCGGGAGCACCCAGGGTGCCCGTCGGGTTGAGGTCGACGCCCAACTCGCTTATCAGGAAGCCCGCGTGGAGCCTGCTGCGGGCGCCGAGCTTGTCCATGATGTCGGAGACGTGGCGCTGGCAGGTGCGCAGCGACATCCCCATCCGGCGGGCGATCGCCCGGTCCTCCAGGCCCTGGACCAGCAGTCGGACGATGGAGAGCTTCATGTCCTCGGAGATCGCCAGCACCCGCTCCTGGCTGTAGTTCTCCGGGAAGGGCGTGGCGCTGGTCCAGGCGCGCTCGAAGGCGCCGATGGCGAAGTCGACCAGGCTGGGGTCGCGGAGCAGCAGGCAGCCGGTGTCGCTGTCGCGCATCGCGATCACGGCGGCCGACTGGTCGAAGGCCAGCATCCGCATGAAGCCGTCGCCGAGCGTGCGGATCTCGGCACCGATCCGGGACACGTGGTCGACGTACTCCACCGTCACCGTGCTGAACTGGGCGGTGTGCTGGTACAGGGTCCGCATCCGGACCCCCCGTCTCAGTACCCGCTCGGTCTTCTCCAGCGACTCCTTCAGTACGTCGTCCCTGCGGGCGCCGCCCGGCTGGGAGGTGAGGATCTCGTGCTCGGCCCGGTCGGCCAGTTCGGTGATGACCGCGCGAACGCTGTCCAGGTCGGTCAGTCGCTGGACGCCACCGGAGTCGCCCGGGGTGAAGCGGGCCTGCTCGTAAATGTTCTGAAAGACCGTCAGCCGCTCCCTGGTCGCCTCGACCTCGCGGCGGCGCTCCTCGATCTCCTGGAGCACCGGCGCCAGCAGCTCGATCGCCGCCGCCTCCGGCACCCCCGCCACCACCATGCCGAGGCGGGTGGCCGAGCGCTTGAGCAGCCGGAGCTCCAGCAGCCGGTCGACCCGGGCCGGACCGGCCGGACCGGCCCGCAGCTCGTCGCCGTCCACCTGCTGCCGCTCGACCACGTACTGGAACAACTCCAGCTCCTCCTGGCCGAGTTGGCCCAATAACGAGGAGATGCCAGGTGCCACGGCGCCCAAGTCCACAGTCCCATCCAGGTCGAATGTGTATGCGAGGAAAGCGTCCGCAATCGTAACGCGCGGCGGGCACACCAGCACCTGATCCACCCCCCAGATCCTTCACTTCGCAAGCACATCGGGATCCCTCTGTCCGACTATGTCAGGTATGGACCCCTCGTGTCTGCGTCATGGCGTACTCACGACCCCTTGGGGGGCCTTACCCGCCATTCCCCCGGGCGGCAGACTCGGCCTGTCGGGAAAACCCGGAGAGCACCCGGATTCTGGAGGGGAAACCATGGACCGCAAGATTCTCACCACCGCCGCCGTATTCGTCGCCGCCACCGTCACCGCGCTGACCGCCACCCTGTCGGCAGGCTCGGCCGTCGCCGGGTCGGTCGCCGACGGTGGCACCCAGACCCCCGCCGTCACGAGCCTGCCGTCGCCCAGCCCGACCGCCGCTGACCTGGGCTGGGGCTGATCCGTCCGGTCGGACTCGGACCACGCCGGACGGCCACCCCACCCGGGCGGCCCTGGCGCCGGCGGACGGCTCGGCACACCCGGCCGAGCGGGAGTAGGGGTACACCCCTGGAACCCCACTATTACCGCCGGACCCGCAGGAAACAATCATTTCCGGACAGAGAGACGTGGTGAACGGAAACCGTGGACGAAGCGATGATTTCCGTCCGATTCTCCGGGCTGCTCCGGGAATTCCGCAGGAAGTCGGGGCTCACCCAGCAGGAGCTGGCCGACCTCTCCGCGCTGAGCGTGCGGGCGGTACGGGACCTGGAGTCGGGCCGGGTGCACCGGCCGCGCCGGGAGACCGTCCGGCTGCTGGCCTCCACCCTGCGCCTGGAGGGCGCCCGACGGGCCGCGTTCGAGGACGCCGCAGCGGCTGAGCACACCGAACCGGCCACCCCCGTGGGCCCGTTCACCATGCTCGGCCGGGCCGACGAGGTGCGGGCCCTGCTGGAACTGCTGCGCTCCGGCGGCCAGCGGCTGATCTCGCTCACCGGCCTTCCCGGCGTCGGCAAGACCCGGCTCGCCACCGAGGTCGCCGAACAACTCCGGGCGGGCGGCTGGCAGATCTGCTGGCACCCGAGTGCCCGCCCGTTCGCCGGCGACGCCCTGCTGGTGCTGGACGGCGCCGCGCCGAGCGATCCCGGCATCGGCGAACTCCTCCGCAGGCACCCGGGCCTACGAGTCCTGGCGACCGCCACCGGACCGCTCGGAGTGCCGGGCGAACGGGTCATGCCGCTGGCCCCGCTGGCCGCTCCCCCGCCCGCACCTGGCGCCGACCCGGCCGCGCTGCTCCGGCAGGACGCCGTACAGCTCTTCCTCTCGCACGTCCGCCGGGTCCGGCCCGGCTACCAGCTCGCTCCGGGTGAGGTGGCCGTGGTGGCCGAGCTCTGCCGACGGCTCGACGGGCTGCCGGCCGCGATCGAGCACGCCGCCGACTGGTGCCTGATCCACCCGCCGCACCGGCTGCTCGCCTGGGCCAGGGAGGATCCGCTGGCGGTGGCCTGCTCCCCGGTCTCCGACGGCACCGGGCCCGACCTGCGTACCGCCGTGCACACGGCGACCGACGAACTCGGTCCGGGTCCGAGCCAGTTGCTCCGGTTGCTGGCCGCCAGCGGCCGTCCCCGGACCTTCGAGGAGATCGTCGGCTACGTCGGCAGGCCGGCCGCCGAGGTGGCCAGGGGTGTGCACGCCCTGCTGCTGCGCGGCCTGATCCGCAGCGCCGCCGGTGGCGTCGAGTGCTTCACCGTGCCCGGCCTGGTCCGCCGAACCCTCGCCGAACTGCCGTCACCTGCCGTCCGGTTGCTCGCCGCCGTCTGACGCCGGGCGGCGAGGGAGCGGCAGACTCCGAACCGCCGCTCTGCTGCCGGTCCCAACTGCCTGGCCCGCCCGGCTCGGCTGCCTAGCCTCTGCTGCTGGCGCCACCACCGGAGCGCCTCCGCCGACCGGGCCGGTGCCCGCACCCCCGCAACCGCACCCGCGTCTCGGCGAGCCCACCACCACCCCTGTGAGAGTCGATCATGGAGCTGGACAATCACCCCTGCCCACCCGCCCTCGGGCCGGGCGCCCCTGGCCTGGACGTCGTGGTCACCAGTGTGGCCTCCGACGCGCACACCTGGAACCTGATCTACCTCCAGCTCCTGCTGGAGGAGCTCGGCCACCGGGTGACCAACCTCGGCTCCTGCGTGCCGGACCAGCTGATGGTCGACGAGTGCCGGACCCGCCGCCCCGACCTGATCGTCCTCTCCACCGTCAACGGCCACGGCCTGAACGACGGCCGCCGGGTGATCGGACAGCTGCGGGACTGCCCCGAGCTGCACACCACCCCGATCGTCATCGGCGGCAAGCTCGGCATCTCCGGCGCCGAACAGGGATCGCCCGTCAGCGAGTTGGTCGACGCGGGCTTCGACGCGGTGTTCGAGGACAGCGCGGGCATCGTCGGCTTCCACGACTTCGTCCGGGCCCTGCCGGCCGGCCGTCGGGCGCTGCCGACCGGGAGTGTCCGATGACCCCGCCCGTACTGCCCGCAGGTTCGTTCGGCGGCTTTGTGCAGGCCGCCCGCCGCTCCGGCCACCTGGTGGTGCAGCCCCGGATGGGGATGAGCGACCCCTACCTGATGCGCGAGGGGCTGCTCGCCACCCGGCGGGCCGACGCCAGCACCGTCGGCACTATCACGCTGGACAGCTACACCCGGGTCGGCGACCACGAGGCGGCCCGGCGTGCGCTGGCCGACGGCGTGCCGCTGAACGGCTACCCGATCGTGGCGTACAGCACCGCCACCACCCGGGCCGTCACCGACGGCATCGCGGGCACCGGCTTCCCGGTCCAGGTCCGGCACGGTTCGGCCGCCCCCCAGGACATCCTGGAAGCCGTGGTGGCGGCCGGGCTGACGGCCAGTGAGGGCGGTCCGATCTCGTACTGCCTGCCGTACAGCCGGACGCCGATCGAGCAGTCGGTGGCCAACTGGGAGGCCAGCTGCGCCATCCTGGCCCGACTGCGCGAGCACGGGGCCGAACCGCACCTGGAGACCTTCGGCGGCTGCATGATGGGCCAACTCGCGCCGCCCGGGCTGCTGGTGGCGATCAGCGTGCTGGAGGCGCTGTTCTTCCGCCAGCACGGCCTGCGCAGCGTCTCGCTGAGCTACGCGCAGCAGACCCACCCGGCCCAGGACGAGGAGGCGGTCACCGCCCTCGGCCGGATCGCCGCCTCGCTGCTCGGCGACCTGGACTGGCACATCGTCATCTACGCCTACATGGGCGTCTACCCACGCACCCCCGGCGGCGCCCGGCTGCTGCTGGAGGAGGCGGCCAGGCTCGCCGTGCGCACCGGCGCGGCCAGGCTGATCGTGAAGACCTCCGCCGAGGCGCACCGGATCCCGACCATCGCCGAGAACGTCACTGCCCTGGAGGCCGCCGCCCGCGCCTCCGAGCAGGTCAGGCCCACCGCGAGCGTCCAGGACACCGGCATCCACCAGGAGGCGCTGGCGCTGGTGCAGGCGGTGCTGGACCTGGACCAGGACCTCGGCCGCGCCCTCACCAAGGCGTTCGCGCTCGGGATCCTGGACGTCCCGTACTGCCTGCACCCCGACAACGCGGGCCGGGCCCGCAGCTACCTCGACTCGGCCGGACGGCTGCACTGGTCCGACACCGGAGCGATGCCGGTGCGCGGCACCGGGCGCGGCATCGGCCGGATGACCTCGGCCGGCCTGCTCGGCTCGCTCTCATACGTCCAGCAGCGGTTCGACCGGCTCGCGGTCGAGACCGCGGGAATACGCCAACTCACCACCCCCGCCCCGCAGAAGGAGTACGCCCGATGACCACCACCGCCGACGCCCCGACCACCCGGGAGCTGCTGCTCCCGCCGACCGACCCCCGGCAGCACCTCACCTCACCGACCACCCGTACGGTGCTCAGGCTCCAGCAGCACATGCTGGCTGCGGCCCGGGAGTACCTGACCGGCGCCGGGTTCGCCGAGATGCTGCCGCCGATCATCGGCCCGGTCACCGACCCCGGCGGGCGCGGCTCCAAGCAGGTGGACGTCGACTTCTACGGCCACAAGTACAAGCTGATGACCAGTGCGATCCTCTACAAGCAGGCCTCCCTGCTGGCCTTCCCGAAGATCTTCTGCATCGCGCCGAACGTCCGCCTGGAGCCGCTGGAGACCGCCAACACCAGCCGCCACCTGGCCGAGTTCCACCAGATCGACGTGGAGATGGCCGGGGCCTCCCGGGACCAGATCACCGCCGTACTGGAGGAGCTGGTCCGGCACATCGTCTCCCGGGTGGTCACCGACCTGCCCGCCGAGTTCGCCGCGCTGGGCCGGGACACCTCGGTCTTCACCGCCCTGCTGAAGCAGGCCTTCGGCCGCCGTACCCACGCGGAGGCGGTGGCCGAGCTGATCGGCCTCGGCCACCCGCAGAACCCGGACGCCGAGATCGACTGGGAGGGCGAGGCACTGCTCTCCGGCCGCTCCGCCCAGCCGTTCTTCGTCACCGACTACCCGAAGGGCTCGCGCGGCTTCTACGACCGGGAGAGTGCCCAGGACCCGGGCGTGCTGCGGAACTTCGACCTGCTGGCGCCCGAGGGCTACGGCGAGCTGTGCAGCGGGAGCGAGCGGGAGTACGACTACGCCCGGATCGTCACCCGGATGCGGGAGACCGGCGAGAACCCGGCCAAGTACGGTTGGTACCTCAAGCTGGTCCGCGAGGGCATCCCGGCCAGTGCGGGCTTCGGCATCGGAGTCGAGCGGTTCACCCGCTACCTGGCCGGACTGGACGGTGCCTGGCAGGCCAACGCCTTCCCGAAGCTGCCCGGTGTGGTGTCCCCGTGACCGGGCTGCGCACCCGCGGCCTCCCGGAGCAGGCGATCCGCGAGCGGGCCAGGCTCGGCGCGGCGGCCGCCTTCCCCGCCGACGCGCACTACGGGCAGACCCTGTTCGGCGCGGAGGCCGTCACCGGCGCCGACCAGCTGGACCGACTGCGGATCACCCCGCCGGTGTTCATGCCGCAGCGGCTGGAGAAGCTGATCGAGCTGGGCCGCGAACCGCTGCACACCGACGTCGCGCTGGACACCGTGATCGGCGGCCTGCGCTCCACCCTGCCGCTCTACCTCTCCGCCTTCGGCTCCACCCGGGCGGCCGGTACCGACCAGGTGCTGGCCGCCAGCCGGCAGGCCGGGCGGCTGGGCATCCCGATGGTGATCGGCGAGAACATCGTGCCGATGAGCGGCTACGGCCGCGGCGGCGAGCGGACCCGTCGCACCGCGCTCGGCCGGATCACCGCCTACCTGGACGAACTCCCGGACGGGCTGGGCGGGGTGGCGGTGCAGCAGAGCACCGAGGACGCCGACGCCGAGGTGTGGAACCTGGTCTACAGCGACCCCGCCGCCCAGCCGCTGCTGGAGAGCGGCCGGCTGGCCTTCGAGCTGAAGGTGGGTCAGGGGGCGAAGCCGGGCCTGGGCGGGATGACCGTACTGGACCGGGCCGCCGCCGCCCGGGTGGACGAACAGTACGCGCTGGACGAGGTGTTCGGCCCGGACGCGGACCGGGTGCTGCGGTGCAGCAGCCCCGGCACCTTCACCGAGGAGATCCTGCGCCAGCAGATCCGGCTGATGCGCAACAACTACCCCCGGGTCAAGGTCTGGGTGAAGCTGCACCCCGGCCGGGACGTGGCGCTCGCCGCCGACATCGCCTGGACCGCGGGGGCCGACGCGGTCACCGTGGACGGCGCCGAGGGCGGCACCGGCTGGGCGCCCGTCGCCACCATCGCGCACTCCGGACTGCCGCTCGGCGAGTGCCTGGCCCGGATCGGCCCGCGCGCCGACTGCCTGCTCGCCTCCGGGCGGTTCTGGGAGGGCAGCCGGGTGGTGAAGGCGCTGTCCCTGGGCGCCACCGCCGCCGGTCTGGGCCGGGCCGCCCTGCTGGCCACCGACGAGGACCCGGAGGCGGGCCTGACCAGGCTGGTGGAGTGCCTGGCCCTCGAACTGCGGCTGCTGGTCAGCTCGCTCGGCAAGTACAGCCCCGCCGTCCTCGGTCCCGAGGACGTCTGGCCGACGCCCGAGACCGTACCGCCGCTCCACCGACTCCCGGAGGTCGTCCGTCATGGCTGACACGCTCCCGCGCACCGAGAACGAACCGGTGCCCAAGCGCGCCGACGGGCCGCTCGGACTGAACTACCTGTCCTTCACCGGCGCCATGAGCCTGTCCCAACTCGGCGACTCCGCCTGGTACGTGGCGCTCACCTGGACCCTGATCCGGGACGTCAGCCCGGCGATGACCGGCACCGTCCTGATGCTGGCCGGCCTGCCCCGGCTGATCGGACTGCTCGGCGGCGGAGTGATCGCCGACCGCCACGGACCGCGCCGGGTGATGGTGATCACCGACGTGCTGCGGGGCGCCGTGATGCTGGGCGCCGCGCTGGCGGTGAGTGTGAGCACCCCGTCGGTGCCGATCCTGCTCGGCGCGGCGCTGCTGCTGGCCTTCGTCAGCGCCTTCTTCATCCCCGCCTCGGGCTCGGTGAAGCCGCTCATCCTGGCCGACAAGGACCTGGTCCGGGGCAACGCGCTGTTCGTCTTCGGTCTCCGGGGCGGACAGGCGGTCGGCGGTCCGATCGGCGCCTGGCTGATCGCCCTCGGCGGCGTCCCGCTGGTGGCGGTCGCCAACGCGGTCAGCTTCCTGCTCTCCGCCTTCGCCTCCGCCCGGGTGCGCTACACCCGGGAGCCGGTCGCACCGCCCGCCCCGGCCGCCGAGAAGCCGCCGTTCAAGGAGATGCTGCTGGACGGCCTGCGCTACCTGGGCCGGGAGCGCCGGATCCGGCTGGTGATCCTGGTGATCGCGCTGACCGAACTGGCCTGCGCCCCACCGGTCAACATCGGCCTGGTGCTGCTCTCCAACCGGCTCCACGCGGGCGCCACCGGCGCGGGCCTGCTGCTCACCGGCTACACGGTCGGCGCGGTGGCCAGCTCCGTGGTCACCATGGCCTGGCCGCCCGGCCGGCGCGGCGGTCTCGTGCTGTCGCTCGGGGTCACCGCCTCGGCGGTCTGCCTGACCGCGATGGCCTTCATCGACTCGCTCCCGCTCGGCATGGTGCTGTACGGCGTACTCGGCCTGGTGGCCGGTCAGTTCGGCCTGGTGCTGGTCTCGATGGCGCAGCGCTGGACCGAACCCGCGATGCGCGGCCGGGTGATGTCGGTGCTCTCACTGGCCATCTTCGCCTGTGCCCCGGTGGCCAACGTGGCGGTCGGCACCATGGTGACGCTGCTCGGCTTCTCCACCGCGATGACGGTCTTCGCCGCCTTCGCCGTGGTCGCCGCCCTGATCACGGTCGGCACCCCGAGCCTGCGGGGTGTCCGCCTTGACTGACACCGGGCACCCGGAGACCGGGCACCGCGACCGCAGCACCTCGACCTTCCCCGAACTCCCGGAACTGCAGCGCCAGTTGCGCGACGGACGACTGACCAGCGTGTCGCTCACCCGACGCTGCCTGGACCGGATCGAGCTGGTCGACCCGCTGGTCGGGGCGGTGCTCGCGGTGGACGACAGTGCGCTGGAGCAGGCCGCCCGGTCCGACCGCAGGTACGCCGCCGGGGCCGAGCGCGGCCCGCTGGACGGCATCCCCGTCCTGGTCAAGGACAACATCGACACCGCCGGGCTGGGCGGTACGGCGGGCTCCCGCCTGCTGACCGCGAACCCGCCCCGCCGGGACGCCGGGATCGTCCGGCGGCTGCGGGCGGCGGGCGCGGTGGTGCTCGGCAAGACCAACCTCTCCGAGTGGTCCAACTTCCGCTCCACCCAGGCTACCGAGGGCTGGTCCGGAGCGGGCGGCCAGACCCGCAACCCGTACCGGCTGGACCGCAGCCCCGGCGGCTCCTCGGCCGGCTCGGCGGTGGCGGTCGCCACCGGGATGGCGCCGCTGGCCCTCGGCACCGAGACGGACGGGTCGATCGTCGGCCCGGCCGGGCTGTGCGGGGTGGTCGGGGTGAAACCGGAGACCGGGCTGCTGCCGCTGGACGGCATCGTGCCCATCTCACCGGTCCAGGACACCGTCGGGGTGCTGGCGGCCCGGCTCGGCGACGCCGCCCTCGCGATGGCGGCGCTGACCGGACGGCCCCCGGCCGAACCCGACCCGGCGATGCTGCGGGTCGGCCTCTGGCGGGTCCCCCGGATGCCGGGCGCGGTGGACGCGGTGCTCGACGCCGCGGTGCAGGCACTCCGCGCGGCCGGGGTGGCGGTGGTGCCGGTCGACCTGGCGCTGGACCGGCAGACCGTCGAGGACGGGCTGCTGGCCATGTACGCGGAGTTCCGCCCCGGCCTGGAGACGTACCTGCGCGGGCGTCCCGGCGGCCCGCAGACCCTGGCCGAGCTGATCGAGGGCAACCGGGCCGACCCGGTGGAGCTCTCGCTCTTCGACCAGGACCTGTTCGAGCAGGCCCAGTTGATCGGCGAGGCCGAGCGCGAGAAGGCCGGGCCGGCCCGGCACAGTTCGCGCGAACAGGCCCGCACCCTGCTCGACCGCACCATGCGCAGGTACGGCGTCCAGGCCGTGCTTGCGGCCACCAATGAGCCCGCACCCGTCATCGACTACGAACTCGGCGACCCCGGCACCCCGGGCAGCTCCACGCCCGCCGCCCTGGCCGGCTATCCGAACATCTCGCTACCGGTCGGCCACTTCCGTGAACTCCCGATCGGCCTCTCGGTGTTCGGGCCGCCCACGCTGGAGCGGCTGCTGCCGGTGGCACTCCGGCTGGCCGAGGCCTGCGCCGTCCGGCGCACCCCCGCGCTTCGCTGAGAACGGGCAGCGGAACTGCCGGGCAACTGCCCCGGCTTACTTCCCCGAACGGCCCGGACCCGCCCCTAGCGTTTTCCCCGTCAGCGAATCCGACAAGTCCCAGGAGGACGAGATGAGCAACCCCTTCGAGAACGAGGACGGCCAGTTCCTGGTCCTGGTCAACCACGAGAACCAGCACTCGCTGTGGCCCGCCACCATCGAGGTCCCGGCCGGCTGGACCACCGTGCTGGAGGCCGCCCCCCGGGCCGCCGCCCTGGCCCACATCGAGGAGCACTGGACGGACCTGCGGCCCGCCAGCCTGATCGCGGCCGGCCCGACCACCCAGAGCTCCTGACCGTCATTCATCCGCACGAGGGCGGGACCGCGAGAGGTCGAATGCCCTGGCTCCGGGAGACCCGATGATTCCGCTGTCCTTTGCCCAGGCCCGGCTCTGGTTCCTCAACCAGGTCGAAGGCCCCAGCCCGAGCTACAACGTCCCGCTCGCCGTCCGGCTCCGCGGCCCGCTCGACCAGGAGGCCCTGCGGGCCGCGGTCACCGACCTGACCGAACGGCACGAGGCCCTGCGCACCGTGTACCGGGAGCAGGACGGCACCCCGTGGCAGCTGGTGCTGGACCGGCCCGAGGTGCCGTGGGAGACCGCCGGGCACACGCCGGCTGCCGTCGTCGAGGCCGCCTCGCACGGCTTCGACCTCGCGACCGAACTGCCGCTCCGGGCCCACCTGTTCCGGTCCGCCCCGGAGGACCATACGCTGCTGCTGGTGCTGCACCACATCGCCAGCGACGGCTGGTCGGTGGGCCCGCTGCTGCGGGACCTGGCGACGGCGTACGGCGCCCGCCGCGCGGGAAGTGCCCCGGGCTGGCTGCCGCTGCCGGTGCAGTACTCCGACTACACCCTCTGGCAGCAGGACCTGCTCGGCTCCGCCGACGACCAGGACAGCCTGCTCTCCCGGCAACTCGACCACTGGCGCTCGGCGCTGGCCGAGCTGCCGGAGGAGCTGACCGTCCCGGGAGACCGGGCCAGGCCCGCCACACCGTCCTACCGGGGCGAGGTGCTGGCCACCCGGATCGGCCCCGAGCTCAGTGCCCGGCTGACCGAGTTCGCCCGGGGCAGCGAGGCGACCCTGTTCATGGTGGTGCAGGCCGCGCTGGCGACCCTGCTCTCCCGGTTGACCGGCAGCACCGACGTGCCGATGGGCACGCCGGTGGCCGGGCGGACCGACCAGGAACTGGAGGACCTGGTCGGGTTCTTCGTCAACACCCTGGTGCTGCGCACCGACCTCTCCGGCGACCCGACCTTTCGCGAGCTGGTCGGCCGGGTCCGCGCCGCGGACCTGGACGCCTTCGCCAACCAGGACCTGCCGTTCGAGCGGATCGTGGAGGAGCTCAACCCGACCCGCGTCCTGGGCAGGCACCCGCTCTTCCAGGTGATGCTGGTCCTGCAGAACAGTCCGTCGCTCCCCGCCGACTTCCCCGGCCTGACCGCCGAGGCCGAGGTGGTCGAGCTGGACGTGGCCAAGTTCGACCTGATCGTGGAGCTGGCCGAAGGCCCGGCGGGCGAGGGCATCGGCGTCCTGATGAAGTACGCCACCGACCTGCTGGACCGGGACTCGGTGATCGCCCTGACCGACCGGCTGCTGCGCCTGCTCGAAGCGGCGCTGGCCGCTCCCGACCTGCCGGTGGGCCGCCTGGACCTGCTCTCGGCGGCGGAGCGGCGGACCCTGACGCTGGACTGGGCCGGTGCGCCCTCCCGGATCTCGGCGGAGCGGACGGTGCACGGGCTCTTCGCCGAGCAGGCCGGCCGCACTCCGGACTCCACCGCTCTCGTCCTCGGCGAGGAGCGGCTCACCTACCGGGAGTTGGAGGAGAGCTCGAACCGGCTCGCCCACCACCTGGTCGCCGCCGGGCTGCGGCGCGGCGACGTGGCGGGCATCCATCTGGAGCGCGGCATCGAGCTGGTCACCGGCATCCTCGCCGTCCTCAAGGCGGGCGCCGCCTACACCATGCTCGACCCCGAGTTTCCGGCCGAACGGCTCAACGCGCTGCTGGCCCGTACCGGGGCCCGACTGGTCGTCACCCGCTCCGCCCTGGCCGGCCGCCTGGCCGCCGACGAGGTGCTGACCGACCGGCTGCCCGAGCTGCCGGCAACCGCGCTGCCACCGATCGCCGGACCACTGGACGCCGCCTGCCTGATGTTCACCTCGGGCTCCACCGGCCTGCCGAAAGGCACCCTCTCCCCGCACCGGTCGATCGTGGGCACCGTGCTCGGCCAGGACTTCGCGGACCTCGGCCCCGAGCACGTCTGGCTCCAGTCCGCCCCGGTCTCCTGGGACGCCTTCGCCCTGGAGCTGTTCAGCCCCCTGCTCTCCGGCGGCACCTGCGTCCTCCAGCCCGGCCAGCGCCCCGAACCGGCGCTGATCGCCGAGCTCGTGCCCCGCCACCGGGTGACGTCACTGTTCCTCTCGGCCAGCCTGCTGAACTTCCTGCTCGACGAGTACCCCCAGGTCTTCGGCGGTCTACGGCAGGTGCTGACCGGAGGCGAGGCCGCCTCGGTCACCCACGTCCTCCGTCTGGTCGCCGACTTCCCCCACGTGCGGCTGGTGAACGGCTACGGGCCGGTCGAGGCGATGATCTTCACGGCCACCCACCCGATCACCGCGGCGGACAACGGCCGGACCAGCATCCCGATCGGCCGCCCGCTGAACGGCCGGCAGGTCCGGGTCCTGGACGACCGGCTGTCACCGGTACCGGCCGGCGTGGCCGGCGAGCTCTACCTCTCCGGTCTCGGCCTGGCCCACGGCTACACCGCCCAACCCGCCGTCACCGCGGAGTGGTTCGTCGCCAACCCCTACGGCGAACCCGGCGAGCGGATGTACCGCACCGGGGACCTGGTCCGCTGGCTGCCGGACGGAAACCTGGAGTACCTGGGCCGGGCCGACGACCAGGTCAAGATCCGCGGTTTCCGGGTCGAACCCGCGGAGGTGCAGGCCGTACTGACGGCCCATCAGGGTGTCGGGCAGGCCGCCGTCCTGGTCCGCGAGGACACCCCGGGCGACAAGCGGCTGGTCGCCTACGTGGCCGCCGACCACCCGGTGGACCCGACCGCCCTGCGCGCCTTCGTCGCCGCCCGGCTGCCCGAGCACCTGGTCCCGTCCGCCGTGGTCGTCCTGGACGCCCTTCCGCTCACCCCGACCGGCAAGCTCGACCGCCGGGCCCTGCCGGCCCCCGAGCACACCCCGCGCGAGACCGGCCGCCCGCCCCGGACTCCGCAGGAGGCCCAGCTCTGCGACCTGTTCGCCGAGATCCTGGGCTTCGACCGGGCCGGGATCGAGGACGACTTCTTCGAACTCGGCGGCCACTCCCTGCTGGCCGCCCGCCTGATCGCCCGAATCCGCTCCGCCGCAGGCGTCGAGCTGACCGTCCGAGACCTGTTCGAGGCGCCCACCGTGTCGCGCCTCGCCGAGCGAATCCGTGGCGCCCACAGGGCGCGAAAGGGGTCCTACGTCATGGAGCGTCCCGAAGAGATCCCGCTGTCCTACGCACAGCGCAGGCTCTGGTTCCTGAACAAGCTGGAGGGGCCGAACAGCACGTACAACGTGGCCCACACCATCCGGCTGCGCGGTCCGCTCGACGTGGACGCGCTGCACAGCGCGGTCTCCGACGTGGTTGGCCGGCACGAGGCGCTGCGCACCGTCTTCCTGGAGGTGGACGGCGAGCCGTACCAGCGCGTGGTGGCGCCCGGCGTGGCCCGGCCGATGGTGACGGTGCTGGACACCGACCCGGACGAGCTGCCGCTCGAACTCGACATGGCCTCCCGGCACTCCTTCGACCTGATGGTCGAACTGCCCATCCGCGCACACATCTTCGAGGTCGGTCCCGAGGAACACGTCCTGCTGCTGGTGATGCACCACATCGCCAGCGACGGCTGGTCGCTCGGCCCGGTGATGCGCGACCTGGCCACCGCCTACGGCGCGCGCTGCGACGGCGCCGCCCCGCACTGGGAGCCACTGCCGGTCCAGTACGTCGACTACACGCTCTGGCAGCAGGACCTGCTCGGCTCGGCCGACGACCCGGACAGCCTGCTGTCCCAGCAGCTCGCCTTCTGGCGCCAGGCCCTGGCCGACCTGCCCGAGGAGATCGCGCTCCCCGCCGACCGCAGCCGTCCCGCGCTGCCGACCAACCAGGGACAGGTCACCACCGCACTGCTCGGCGAGGAGCTGCACCGCCGACTGCTCGGCTTCGCCCGGGAGAACAACGCCACCCTCTTCATGGTGATGCAGGCCGCTCTGGCCGGGCTGCTCACCCGGCTCGGCGCGGGCACCGACATCCCCCTCGGCACCCCGACGGCCGGCCGCACCGACGACGCGCTGGAGGAGTTGGTCGGCTTCTTCGTCAACACCCTGGTGCTGCGCACCGACCTCTCCGGCGACCCGACCTTCCGCCAGCTGGTGGCCCGGGTCAAGGAGACCGACCTCGACGCCTACGCCCACCAGGACGTGCCGTTCGAGCGCCTGGTCGAGGAGCTCAACCCGGTCCGCACGCTCTCCCGGCACCCGCTGTTCCAGGTGATGCTGGTGGTGCAGAACAACGCCGAGGCCAAGCTCCGGCTGCCCGGTCTGGACGCCCGGATGGAGCCGGTCCCCACCGACACCGCCAAGTTCGACCTGACCCTCGGCTTCACCGAGACCTTCGGCCCGGACCGCGAACCGACCGGCATCCGGGCGATGGCGGAGTACGCCACCGACCTGTTCGACCGGGCCACGGTGGAGGTCATCCTGACCCGCCTGGTCCGCCTGCTGGAGGGCCAGCTCGCCGAACCGGACGTGCCGGTGGGGCGACTGGAGATCCTCTCCGGCGACGAGCGGCAGACCCTGCTGGTGGACTGGAACGACACCGCGGTGGAGTTCCCGGCCGACCGGACCGTGCACGAGCTGTTCGAGCAGCAGGCCGCCAGGCAGCCGGCCGCCACCGCCCTCATCTTCGGCGAACAGCGCGTCAGCTACCGCGAGTTGGACGAGCGTTCCACCCAGCTGGCGCACCACCTGATCGCCGGCGGCTTCGAGCGCGGCAACGTCGCCGGGGTGTACCTGGAGCGCGGGGTCGAACTGGTGGTCGCGGTGCTCGCGGTGCTCAAGGCCGCCGGCACCTACACCATGCTCGACCCGGACTTCCCGGTCGAGCGGATCAGCACCGTACTGGCCCACACCGACGCCCGACTCCTGCTCACGGTAGAGGAGTTGGCCGGACGACTGCCGGGCCCGCACCGCGAACTCTGCCTGGACGCCGAGGCCGGACAGATCGCCGGGCACCCCGTCACCGGTGTGCACGGCCTGGCCGACCCGGGCGACGCGGCCTGCGTGATGTTCACCTCCGGCTCCACCGGCGTGCCCAAGGGCGTGGTCTCCCCGCACCGCGCGATCGTCGGCACCCTGGTCGGCCAGGGCTTCGTGGACTTCGACCGGGCCCAGGTCTGGCTGCAGTGCGCCCCGGTCTCCTGGGACGCATTCGCGCTGGAGCTGTTCGGCCCGCTGATGTCGGGCGGCATCTGCGTCCTCCAGCCCGGCCAGCGCCCCGAACCGGCCGTGATCGCCAAGCTGGTGACTGAGCATCAGGTCACCTCGCTGCACGTCTCCGCCAGCCTGCTCAACTTCCTGCTGGACGAGTACCCGCAGACCTTCACCGGGCTCCAGCAGGTGATGACCGGCGGCGAGGCGGCCTCCATCCCGCACGTGATGCGCCTGGTGCACGGCTTCCCCGAGCTCCGCCTGGTGAACGGCTACTCCCCCGCCGAGTCGATGATCTTCACGGTCTCGCACGAGATCACCCCGGCCGACGGCACCCGCCCGTCCATCCCGGTCGGCCGCCCGCTCGGCAACAAGCGGCTGTACGTCCTGGACGAGGGCCTCGGCCTGGTCGCCCCCGGCGTCATCGGCGAGCTCTACATGTCCGGCGTCGGCCTCGCCCACGGCTACGCGGGCCAGGCGGCGCTGACCGCCGAGCGGTTCGTCGCCTGCCCGTACGGCGATCCCGGCGAGCGGATGTACCGTACCGGCGACCTGGTGCGCTGGCGCGGCGACGGCATCCTGGAGTTCCTCGGCCGGGCCGACGACCAGGTGAAGATCCGCGGCTTCCGGGTCGAGCCGGGCGAGGTCCGGGCCGCCCTGGCCGCCTTCCCCGGGGTCGGCCAGGCCGCCGTACTGGTTCGCGAGGACCGGCCCGGCGACAAGCGGCTGGTCGCGTACGTGGTCACCGACGGCTCGCCCGAGGCCCTGGCGGTCGACGCCACCGCCCTGCGCGGTCACGTCGCCGGTCTGCTGCCCGAGTACATGGTGCCCTCGGCGGTGGTCTTCCTGGACGCGCTGCCGATGACCCCGACCGGCAAGCTGGACCGCCGGGCGCTGCCCGCTCCCGACCACACCCACCGGCCGCAGGGCCGTGAAGCCCGCAACGGCCAGGAGGAGCTGCTCTGCGGCCTGTTCGCCGAGATCCTCGGCCTGGAGTCGGTCGGCATCGACGACGACTTCTTCGACCTCGGCGGCCACTCCCTGCTGGTCACCCGCCTGGTCAGCCGGCTCCGCTCGGTGCTCGGCGTCGAGATCGGCATCCGCGACCTGTTCCAGGCCCCGACCGTGGCCCGGCTCGGCAAGCGGGTGGACCGCGCCCAGCACGCCCGCCCGGCGCTCCGCGCGGTGGTCAGGCCGGAGCGGCTGCCGCTCTCGTTCGCCCAGCAACGGCTGTGGTTCCTCGGCCAGTTGGAAGAGCAGGGCTCGGCGTACAACGTCCCGGTCACCATCCGGCTGCGCGGTGCGCTGGACACCCGGGCGCTGCGGGCCGCCGTCTCGGACGTGGTGGCCAGGCACGAGGTGCTGCGCACGGTCTTCCAGGAGTGGGCCGGCGAGCCGTACCAGCGGGTGCTGGCCCCGGAAGAGGCCGAGATCCCGTGGAGCGAGGCGTCCGCCGACGAGGCCGGGCTGTCCGCCCTGATCGCCACGGCCGCCAACCAGGGCTTCGACCTGTCGGCCCGACCGCCGCTCCGGGTGCACCTGTTCGAGCTCGACCCGGAGCAGCACGTGCTGCTGCTGGTGATGCACCACATCGCCAGCGACGGCTGGTCGATGGGCCCGCTGGTCCGTGACCTGGGCGCGGCCTACGCGGCCCGGAGCACCACCGGCGAGGCGCCCGACTGGCAGCCGCTGCCGGTCCAGTACGCCGACTACACCATCTGGCAGCAGGAGCTGCTCGGTGCCGCCGGCGATCCGGGCAGTCTGGTCTCCCAGCAACTCGCGTTCTGGCGCTCGGCCCTGGCCGACCTGCCGGAGGAGCTGACCGTCCCGCTGGACCGCCCCCGCCCGGCCGCCCCGACGAACCGGGGCGACGCGGTCGGCCTCACCGTCGGCGCCGAACTGCACGGCCGGCTGCTCGCCTTCGCCCGGGAGAACCAGGCCACGCTGTTCATGGTGCTCCAGGCCGGGCTGGCCGCCCTGCTCTCCCGGCTCGGCGGCGGGACCGACATCCCCCTCGGCACGCCGGTCGCGGGCCGGGTGGACGAGGCCGCCGACGACCTGGTGGGCTTCTTCGTCAACACCCTGCTGCTGCGCACCGACGTCTCCGGCGACCCCGGCTTCCGCGAACTGGTGGCCCGGGTCCGGGAGTCCGACCTCGACGCGTACGCCAACCAGGACGTCCCGTTCGAGCGCCTGGTCGAGGAGCTCAACCCGGTCCGTACGCTGGCCAGGCACCCGCTGTTCCAGATCATGCTGGTGGTGCAGAACAACAGCGCCGCCGAGCTGGTGATCCCCGGACTGGCCGCCGAGATCCTCCCGGCCGGGGTGGACACGGTGAAGTTCGACCTCACGGTGGCCGTCACCGAGCGCCGCGAGGACGGCGTGCCGGCCGGGCTGCGGATCAACGTGGACTACGCCTCCGACCTCTACGACCGGGACACCGTCGAGGAGTTGGCGGCCCGGCTGGTCCGCCTGCTGGAAGGTGTGCTGGCCGCTCCGGAGCTGCCGGTCGGGCTGGTCGACGTCCTGTCGGCGGCGGAGCGGCGGACGCTGGCGCTCGACTGGGCCGGTGCGCCCTCGCGGGTGTCGGCGGAGCGGACGGTGCACGAGCTGTTCGCCGAGCAGGCCGGGCGGACGCCGGACGCCACCGCGCTGGTCTTCGGTGACGAGCGCGTCTCCTACCGGGAGTTGGACGAAAGCTCCAACCGGCTCGCCCACCACCTGGTCGCCGGAGGACTACGACGCGGCGACGTCGCCGGGGTCTACCTGGAGCGCTCCGTCGAACTCGTCACCGCCGTGCTGGCCGTCCTCAAGGCGGGTGGCACCTACACCATGCTCGACCCCGAGTTCCCGGTCGAACGCCTCAACGCGGTGCTGGCCCACACCGGGGCCCGGACCGTGGTCACCCGCTCCACCCTGGCCGGGAAGCTCGAAGCACCCGAGGTGCTGACGGACCGGCTGCCCCACCTTCCCAGCACTCCACCGGCGCCGATCGCGGGGCCGCTGGACGCCGCCTGCCTGATGTTCACCTCCGGCTCCACCGGCACCCCCAAGGGCGTGGTCTCCCCGCACCGGGCGATCGTCGGCACCCTGCTCGGCCAGGACTTCGCCGCCCTCGACCCCGAGCAGGTCTGGCTGCAGTGTTCCCCGATCTCCTGGGACGCCTTCGCCCTGGAACTGTTCAGCCCCCTGCTCTCCGGCGGCACCTGTGTCCTCCAGCCCGGCCAGCGACCGGAACCGACCGTGATCGCCGGCCTGGTCCGCGAGCACGCTGTCACCACCCTGCACGTCTCCGCCAGCCTGCTCAACTTCCTGCTCGACGAGTACCCGCAGGTCTTCACCGACCTCCGGTACGTGATGACCGGTGGTGAGGCCGCCTCCGTCCCGCACGTGACCCGTCTGATCACCGACTACCCGCAGATCCACCTGGTCAACGGCTACTCCCCCGCCGAATCCATGATCTTCACCGTCGCCCACCACATCACCGCGGACGACACCGGGCGCACCAGCATCCCCGTCGGCCGGGCCCTCCACGGCAAGCAGCTCTGGGTCCTCGACACCCACCTCCAACTCGTCGCCCCCGGCGTCACCGGCGAGCTCTACATGTCCGGCCTCGGCCTCGCCCACGGCTACACCGCCCAACCCGCCCTCACCGCCGAACGCTTCGTCGCCAACCCCCACGGCGAACCCGGCGAACGGATGTACCGCACCGGCGACCTCGTCCGCTGGCTCCCCGACGGAACCCTCGAGTTCCTCGGCCGCGCCGACGACCAGGTCAAGATCCGCGGCTTCCGCGTCGAGCCCGGCGAAGTCCGCACCGCCATCGGCCGGTTCCCCGGCATCAGCCAGTCGGCCGTGGTGGTCCGGGAGGACAACCCCGGCGACAAGCGCCTGGTCGCGTACGTGGTCACGGACCGCCCGGTCGACCCGGCCGCCGTCCGCGCCTTCGTGGCGGAGCGACTTCCGGAGTACATGGTCCCCTCGGCCGTCGTCCTGCTGGACGCGCTGCCGATGACCCCGACCGGCAAGCTGGACCGCCGGGCCCTGCCCGCCCCCGACCACACCGGGCGAGCCGTCGGCCGGGGACCCCGGGACGAGCGGGAGGAGAAGCTCTGCGGCCTGTACGCCGAGATCCTCTGCCTGGAGACCGTCGGCATCGACGACAACTTCTTCGACCTCGGCGGCCACTCCCTGCTGGTCACCCGCCTGATCAGCCGGGTCCGCTCGGTGATGAGCGCCGAACTCACCATCAAGGCCGTCTTCGAGGCGCCCACCGTCGCCGACCTGGTCGGCCGGCTGACCACCGCCACCCGGGCCCGGCCGGCCCTGCGGGCCCGCACCAAGGAGGTCTCCTCGTGATCCCGCTCTCCTACGCGCAGACCCGGCTCTGGTTCTACGAGCAGATCGCGGGCACCAGCTCGGCCTACAACCTGCCCTACGCGCTACGCCTGACCGGCGAGTTGGACACCGAGGCGCTCCGCCTGGCACTGACCGACGTGCTCGACCGGCACGAGGCGCTGCGCACCACCTACGGCGAGCTCGACGGACAGCCGTTCCAGCGGGTCCTGCCGATCGAGGAGGTCGCCCCGGTCTGGACGGTCGCCCCGTGCAGCGAGCAGTCCCTCGAAACCGAGCTGGCCGCGGCCTGCAACCTCGCCTTCGACCTGACCGCCGAACTGCCGATCCGGCCGTTCCTGTTCCGGCTCGCCGAGCACGAGCACGTGCTTCTGCTGGTGATGCACCACATCGCCACCGACGGCTGGTCACTCGGCCCGCTGACGCGTGACCTGGCGGCGGCCTACCGGGCCCGGCGCAAGGGTGCCGCACCCGACTGGGAGCCGCTGCCGGTCCAGTACGCCGACTACACCCTCTGGCAGCACGAACTGCTCGGAACCGACGCGGACCCCGAGAGCCTGCTCAGCCAGCAACTCGCGCACTGGTGCGATGCGTTGGCCGGCCTCCCGGACGAGGTCGCGCTACCGCTGGACCGCCCCCGCCCGGCCGCCCCCTCGCACAAGGGCACCGCCGTCTCCGCCGTCAGCACGCCCGAGCTGCACGGTCGGCTGCTTGCCTTCGCCCGGGAGCAGAACGCCACCGTCTTCATGGTGGTGCAGGCGGCACTCGCCACCCTGATGTCCCGCCTCGGAGCCGGCACCGACATCCCGCTCGGAACCGCCACGGCGGGCCGAAGCGACGAGGCGCTGGACGACCTGGTCGGCTTCTTCGTCAACACGCTGGTGCTGCGCACCGACGTCTCCGGCGACCCGGGGTTCCGCGAACTGGTCGGCCGGGTGAGGGAGTCCGACCTCGCCGCCTTCGCCAACCAGGACGTCCCCTTCGAACGCCTGGTGGAGGAACTCAACCCGGTCCGCAGCCTGGCCCGTCACCCGCTGTTCCAGATCATGCTGCTCGCCCAGCAGGCGGGCGACGATACCGGCTCGGGACCGGACTTCGCCGAACTCGGCACCGCCCCGCTGCCCGTGGGCACCGACGCGGTCAAGTTCGACCTCACCCTCGCCATCGGCGAATCCCACCGCGACGGCAACCCGGCCGGCCTGCGCCTGAACGCCGACTACGCCACCGAGGTGCTGGACGGCGACTCGGTCCGTCGGCTGCTGAACCAGCTGCTCCGGCTGCTGGACTCCGCCCTCGCCACCCCCGAACTGCCGGTCAGCCGACTCGACCTGCTCTCCGAGGCCGAACGGCACACCCTCCTGGTGGAGTGGAACGACACCACCGTCCCGCTCCCGGACGGCCGGCTGCTCCCCGAGCTGATCGCCGGACACGCCCGCCGCACCCCAACGGCGGTCGCCGTCGAGCACGGGCCGCAGCAGCTCACGTACGCCGAACTCGACACCCGGGCCAACCGCCTGGCCCACCACCTGATCGGGCTGGGCGCCGCCTCCGGAGTCCTGGTCGGGGTCTGCCTGGAGCGTGGGATCGACCGGATCGTCACCCTGCTGGCGATCCTGCGGACCGGCGCCGCGTACGTCACGCTGGACGCCTCCTACCCCGCCGACCGCCTGGCCTTCATCGCCGAGGACGCCGCGCTCCCCCTGCTGGTCACCGAGCCCGGCCTGCTCGACCGGCTGCCCGCCACCTCCGCCGCCCTGGTGCTGCTCGACGGCGTGCCCGACGGACCCGACACCGCCCCCGTGGTCACCGTGCGCCCGGCGGACGCCGCGTACGTCATCTACACCTCGGGCTCCACCGGCCGTCCCAAGGGCGTGGTCTGCACGCACGCCGGGCTGACCGACCTGTGCGCCTGGAAGGTCCGGGAGTTCGACCTCGGCACCGGCGACCGAGCGAGCCAGCTCTCCACCCCGGGCTTCGACTCCTCGGTGGTCGAGCTCTGGCCGCTGCTCGCCGCGGGCGGCACCGCCTGCCTGCCCGACAGCCGTCTGCTGGAGGACGCCGAGGCGCTCACCCAGTGGATCGCCGACTCCGGCATCACGGTCTGCTTCATGCCGACTCCCCGCCTGGAGGCCGTACTTGACGATCTGACGGAACGGCCGGGCGCCCTCCGCCTGATCTACGTCGGCGGCGACACCCTGCGCCGCTGGCCCGCCCCGGACTCGCCGTTCCGCCTCAACAACCAGTACGGACCGACCGAGTTCACCGTCGCCGCCACCGCCGCGGACCTCGGCCCCGAGCCGGTTCCGGGCGCCCTGCCGCCGATCGGCCGTCCCAACGACAACACCCGCCTCTACGTCCTGGACCGCCACCTCGCACCCGTCCCGGTCGGCGCCACGGGCGAGCTCTACCTCGCCGGGGCCGGGCTGGCCCGGGGCTACCTCGACCGGCCGGGTCTCACCGCCGAGCGCTTCGTGGCCTGCCCGTACGGCGCGCCGGGCGAGCGGATGTACCGCACCGGCGACCTGGTCCGGCTCCGGCCCGACGGCCAACTCGCCTTCGCCGGACGGGCCGACCAGCAGGTCAAGATCCGTGGCCTGCGGATCGAACTCGGCGAGATCGAGGCCCTGCTCACCCGCCACCCCGACGTCACCCAGGTCGCTCTGGACCTCCACCAGGGCCCCGGTGACCGCAAGGATCTGGTCGCCTACCTGACCGGCAACCGGCGGCTCGATCCGGCGGAGCTGCGCCGCCACGCGGCGCAGTGGCTGCCCGATTACATGGTCCCGACCGTGTTCGTGCAGCTCGACGCGCTGCCGCTGACCCCGAACGGCAAACTCGACCGCCGCGCCCTGCCCACCCCCGAACTCCCGGCCCGCCAGGCCGGCCGGGGGCCCCGGAACGCGCGGGAGGAGCTGCTCTGCGGCATCTTCGCGGACCTGCTCGGCCTGGAGTCGGTCGGCATCGACGAGAGCTTCTTCGACCTCGGCGGCCACTCCCTGCTGGTCACGCGCCTGATCAGCCGAGTCCGCGCGGTGATCGGGGCCGAACTCACCGTCAAGGCCGTCTTCGAGGCGCCCACCATCGCCGATCTGGTCAACCAGCTGGTCACCGAGGGCGATCGTCGCCCCGGGCTGCGCCGCACCGACCGGGACGCGGCCATTCCGCTGTCACCCGCGCAGGCCAGGCTCTGGTTCTACGAGCAGGCCCAGCGCGGTGCCGACAGCACCGCGTACAACTTCCCGTACGCCATTCGCCTCCGGGGTGAACTGGACATCTCCGCACTCCAGTTGGCGCTGGACGACGTGATCGCCCGGCACGAGACGCTGCGCACCACCTACCAGGAGGTCGACGGCGAGCCACGCCAGCGGATCGTACCCGCCGAGGCGGCACACCCCGGCTGGACCTTCGGCCGCTGCGCCGAACCGGATCTGAGCGCCGAGCTGGCCCGGGCCTGCAACGTGCCCTTCGACCTCGCCACCGACCTGCCGATCCGGCCGTACCTGCTCCAACTGGCCGACGATCAGCACGTGCTGCTGCTGGTCCTGCACCACATCGCCACCGACGGCTGGTCCCTCGGCCCGTTCACCCGGGACCTGGCCACCGCCTACCGGGCCCGCCGGGACGGGGCCGCGCCGGACTGGCAGCCCCTGCCCGTCCAGTACGCCGACTACACCCGCTGGCAGCACGAACTGCTCGGCACCGACGAGGACCCCGGGACCCTGCTCTCCCGCCAACTCGCGCACTGGCGCGAGGCCCTGGCCGGGCTGCCGGACGAGGTCACACTGCCGCTCGACCGCCCCCGCCCCGCCACGCCGACCCACCAGGGCGCGGCGGTCACCCTGACCAGCTCACCCGAGCTGCACGCCCGGCTGCTGGCCTTCACCCGTGAACAGCACGCCACCCTCTACATGGTCGCGCAGGCAGCGCTGGCCGCCCTGCTCTCCCGCCTCGGCGCGGGGACCGACATCCCGCTGGGCTCCGCCACGGCGGGCCGCACCGACGAAGCGCTTGACGACCTGGTCGGCTTCTTCGTCAACACCCTGGTCCTGCGCACCGACATCTCCGGCGATCCCGGCTTCGGCGAACTGGTGGGCCGGGTGAGGGAGTCCGACCTCGCCGCCCTCGCCAACCAGGACGTCCCCTTCGAACGCCTGGTGGAGGAGCTCAACCCCGCCCGCAGCCTGGCCAGACATCCGCTGTTCCAGATCATGCTGCTCGCCCAGCCGCCCGGCAGCGATGGCCAGGGCCCGGAGTTCACCGGTCTCACCACCGAGCCCGTCCCGGTGGGCACCGACGCGGTCAAGTTCGACCTCACCCTGGCGGTGACCGAGACCCGGCAGGACGGCGCCCCGGCCGGCCTGCGGCTGAACGCCGACTACGCCACCGAGCTGCTCGACCAGGACAGCGTCACCAGACTGCTCGGCCAGTTCCTCCGACTTCTGGAGTCCGGGCTCGACGCCCCGACCCTGCCGGTGAGCGCCCTCGACCTGCTCTCCGAGGCCGAGCGGCAGACCGTGCTGGTGGAGTGGAACGACACCGCCGTGGCCTTCCCCACCGACCGCCGGGTGCACGAGGTGATCGCCCGGCACGCCCGGCTGACGCCGACCGCCACCGCCCTGGAGTGCGGTACCGAGCGGCTCAGCTACGCAGAACTCGACGCCGCCGCGAACCGGTTGGCCCATCACCTGATCGACCGGCGCGTGACGCCCGGCGCGCTGGTAGGGGTCTGCCTGGAGCGTGGCACCGCCCAGGTGGTCACCATGCTGGCGATCCTCAAGGCCGGTGCGGCGTACGTCCCGCTGGACGCCTCCTACCCCGCCGAGCGGCTCGCCTTCATCGCCGAGGACGCCGGCCTGACCCTGGTGGTCACCCAGGCCGAACTGGCCGACCGGCTGCCCACCACGACGGCCGTCCTGTTCGGCGCCCAGAGCGGCCCGGACACCGCACCGCAGGTGCCCGTCCACCCCAGGGACGCCGCGTACGTCATCTACACCTCGGGTTCCACCGGCCGCCCCAAGGGCGTGGTCTGCGAACACGCAGGACTGAGCAACCTGGCCGACTGGATGATCCACGAGTACGGGCTCACCGCCGCCGACCGCTCCAGCCAGCTGGCCACCCCGGGCTTCGACTCCTCGGTGATGGAGCTCTGGTCGATCCTCTGCGCGGGTGGTACGGCCTGCCTGCCGACACCTCATCTGCTGGACGACGCCGAGGCGTTGACCCAGTGGGTGGCCGACAGCGGGATCACCGCCTGCTACATGCCGACCCCCCGGATGGAGGCCGCGCTCGACGACCTGACCGCCAACCCCGGTGCGCTGCGCCTGATCTACCTCGGCGGCGACACGCTCCGGCGCTGGCCCGCCCCCGGCGTCCCGTTCCGGATGTCGAACCAGTACGGGCCGACCGAGTTCACCGTCACCACCACCGCGGCCGACCTCGGACCCGAACCCAGCCCGGGGGCGCTGCCGCCGATCGGCCGCCCGGCCGCGAACACCCGGGTCTACGTGCTGGACGACCGCCTCAACCCCGTTCCGGTCGGTGCGGTCGGCGAGCTCTACCTCGCCGGGACGGGCCTGACCCGGGGCTACCTCAACCGGCCCGGCCTGACCGCCGAGCGGTTCGTCGCCTGCCCGTACGGCGCGCCGGGCGAGCGGATGTACCGCACCGGCGACCTGGTCCGGCTCCGGTCCGACGGTCAACTCGCCTTCGGTGGAAGGGCCGACCAGCAGGTCAAGATCCGTGGCCTGCGGATCGAACTCGGCGAGATCGAGGCCCTGCTCACCCGCCACCCCGAGGTCACCCAGGTCGCCCTACTGGTCCGCGAGGACCGCCCCGGCGACCGGCGACTGGTCGCCTACCTGACCGGCAACCGGCGGCTCGACCCGGCCGAGCTGAGCCGGTACGCCGCGCGGTGGCTGCCCCAGTACATGGTCCCGTCCGCCTTCGTGCAGCTCGACCGGTTGCCGCTCACCCCGAACGGCAAACTCGACCGCCGCGCCCTGCCTGCCCCCGAACTTCCAAGCGGTGAGACCGGCCGGGCGCCCCGGGACGAGCGGGAACGGGTGCTCTGCGCGATCTTCGCCGAGGTGCTGAGGCAGCCCGCCGTCACGATCGACGACAGCTTCTTCGACCTCGGCGGCCACTCCCTGCTGGTCACCCGCCTCATCAGCCGGGTGCGGACCGCGCTGGGCGCCGAACTCACCATCCAGGCCGTCTTCGAGGCACCCACCATCGCCGAACTGGCCGCCCGGCTGACCGGCGAGACCCGGCCGGCCCTGCGCCCGACCGAACGCGGCGCGGTCGTCCCGCTGTCGCACGCGCAGCTACGGCTCTGGTTCCACGAGCAGATCCAGGGGCCGGGCCCGGCCTACAACCTGCCGCACGCCCTACGGCTGACCGGGGAGTTGGACACCGCGGCGCTGCGCCTCGCGCTGGCCGACGTACTGGAGCGGCACGAGGCGCTGCGCACCACCTACGGCGAACTCGACGGCGAGCCACAGCAGTTGGTGCAGCCCGTCGGGGCCGTCCCGGACTGGAGCCACGCGGACTGCACCGAGTCGGAGCTGAACGCCGTACTGGCCGCTGCCTGCGGCCACGTCTTCGACCTGACCACCGATCTGCCGATCCAACCGTTCCTGTACCGGCTCGGCGACCAGGAGCACGTGCTCCTGCTGGTGATGCACCACATCGCCACCGACGGCTGGTCGCTCGGCCCACTGGTCCGCGACCTGGCCACCGCCTACCGGGCCCGCTGCACGGGCGGCACCCCCGACTGGCGCCCGCTGCCGGTGCAGTACGCCGACTACCGGCTCTGGCAGCACGAACTGCTCGGCACCGACGACGACCCGGAGAGCCTGCTGAGCCGTCAACTCGCCCACTGGCGCCAGGCACTGGCCGGGCTCCCGGAGGAGGTCCCGCTGCCGCTGGACCGCCCCCGCCCGGCCAAGCCGTCCTTCCGGGGCGCGGCCGCCACCGTCACCAGCAGCCCCGAGTTGCACGCTCGGCTGCTGGCCTTCACCCGCGAGCAGCACGCCACCCTCTACATGGTCGCGCAGGCCGCTCTCGGCGCGCTGCTGGCCCGGCTCGGGGCGGGCACGGACATCCCGGTCGGCTCCGCAACGGCGGGCCGCACCGACGAAGCGCTGGACGACCTGGTCGGCTTCTTCGTCAACACGCTGGTCCTGCGCACCGACGTCTCGGGCGACCCGACCTTCCGCGAACTGGTCGACCGGGTGCGGGAGTCGGATCTGGCCGCGTACGCCAACCAGGACATCCCGTTCGAGCGGATCGTCGAGGAACTCAACCCGACCCGCAGCCTCTCCAGGCACCCGCTGTTCCAGATCATGCTTCTCGCCCAGCCGCCCGGCGAGGGTACCGGCCCGGTCTTCCACGGGCTGACCACCGGCCCACTGGCGATCGGCACCGGCGCCGCCAAGTTCGACCTCACCCTGGCCGTCGCCGAGACCGAGCAGGACGGCGCACCGGCCGGGCTGCGCTTGAACGCCGACTACGCCACCGACCTGTTCGACCACGAGACCGCGACCCGGTTGCTCGACCAGTTCCTCCGGTTGCTGGACTCCGCCTTGGCCGCCCCCGAGCTGCCGGTCAGCCGGCTGGACCTGCTCTCCGAGGCCGAACGGCAGACCGCGCTGGTGGACTGGAACGACACCGCCGTCCCGGCCGCCACCGACCGGCCGGTGCCCGAACGGATCGCCGAACACGCCCGGCGCACCCCGACGGCGATCGCCCTGGAACACCAGGACCAGCGCATCACGTACGGCGAACTCGATTCCAACGCCAACCGGTTGGCCCACCACCTGATCGACCGCGGCGTCACCCCCGGCGCCCTGGTGGGCGTCTGCCTCGACCGGGGCACCGAGCTGATCACCGCCCTGCTCGCGATCCTCAAGGCGGGCGCCGCGTACGTCCCGCTGGACGCCTCCCACCCCGCCGAACGGCTCGCCTTCCTGGTCGAGGACGCCGCCCTGACCCTGGTGATCACCCGCCCCGAACTGGCCGACCGCCTGCCGGACGTGCCGCTCGTTCTGCCCGGTCACCCGGCCGGGCCCGACACCGCACCCCCGGTCGTGATCCACCCCCGGGACGCCGCCTACGTCATCCACACCTCCGGCTCCACCGGCCGACCCAAGGGCGTGGTCGGCGAACACGCGGGCCTGACCGACCTGTGCGCCTGGATCACCGGCGAGTACGGGCTGATCGCCACGGACCGCGCCAGCCAGCTCGCCGCTCCGGGCTTCGACGCCTCGGTGATGGAGCTCTGGCCGGTGCTCACCGCCGGGGGTACCGCTGTCCTGCCGGACACCACACTGCTGGACGACGCCGAGGCGCTGACCCGCTGGGTGACCGAAGCCGGCATCACCGCCTGCTTCATGCCGACTCCCCGTCTGGAGGCGGCCCTTGACGACCTGACGGCCGATCCTGGCGTCCTCCGCCTGGTCTACCTGGGCGGTGACACGCTGCACCGCTGGCCTGCGGCGGGCGTCCCGTTCCGGATGGTCAACATGTACGGTCCGACCGAGTTCACCGTCGCGGCCACCGCCGCCGACCTCGGTCCCGAGCCGAGCCCCGGCGCCCTGCCGCCGATCGGCGGCCCGGTCCACAACACCCGGGTCTACGTGCTCGACCGGCACCTGGCCCCCGTCCCGGTCGGCGCCACCGGCGAGCTCTACCTCGCCGGCGCGGGCCTGACCCGGGGGTACCTGAACCGGCCGGGGCTGACCGCCGAGCGCTTCACTGCCAACCCGTACGGCACGCCGGGCGAGCGGATGTACCGCACCGGCGACCTGGTCCGCCGCCGCCCCGACGGGCAGCTCGCCTTTGCCGGACGGGCCGACCAGCAGGTCAAGATCCGTGGCCTGCGGATCGAACTCGGCGAGATCGAGGCGCAGTTGGCCCGTCACCCGGAGGTCGGCCAGGTCGCCCTGGACGTCCGGGAGGACCAGCCGGGCAGCCGGCGCCTGGTCGCCTACCTGACCGCCGGTCACCCGCTCGACCCGGCCGAGCTGCGCGCCTTCGCCGCCGAGCAGTTGCCCGACTACATGGTCCCGGCCGCCTTCGTCCAGCTCGACGCACTGCCGCTGACCCCGAACGGCAAGCTCGACCGCCGCGCCCTGCCCGCCCCCGAACTTTCCGTCCGCCGGCCGAGCCGGGCCCCTCGCGACGAACGGGACCGGACCCTCTGCGGGATCTTCGCCCAGGTACTCGGGCAACCGGAGGTGGGCATCGACGACGACTTCTTCGACCTCGGCGGCCACTCCCTGCTGGCCACCCGCCTGATCAGCCGGATCCGCTCCGCACTCGGCGTCCGAATCAGCCTGCGGGCCCTGTTCGAGGCGCCGACCGTGGCCGAACTGGCCGGACGTCTGGATTTCGGGGAGGAGTCGGACGCCCTGACCGTCCTGCTGCCGCTCCGCCCGCGCGGTGCGCGGACCCCGCTGTTCTGCGTCCACCCCGCCGCCGGGTTGAGCTGGGTGTTCTCCGGCCTGCTCAGCACCCTCGACCCCGAGCAGCCCGTGTACGGGCTCCAGTCCCAAGGCTTCGCCGACCCGGAGGCGGCCCCCGCGAGCATCGAGGAGATGGCCAAGGACTACCTGGAGCAGATCCGCCAGGTCCAGCCCACCGGCCCGTACCAGCTGCTCGGTTGGTCGTACGGCGGCGCTGTCGCGCACTCGATGGCGGTCCAGCTGCGGGCGGCGGGTGAGGAGGTGGCCCTGCTGGCGATGCTGGACGGCTACCCGCCGATCCCGGCCCAACTCCGGGACTGGGCCCCGGAGGACGGCGAGACGCTGGCCGCCCTGCTCAGCACCCTCGGCTATCCGCTGGACGGCTACCGCGACGGCCGGCCGACCCCGGCCGAGTACCGGGCGGCGGTGCAGCGGGCCGACGGGCCGCTGGCCGGGCTCCCCCCCGAGCTGCTGTCCGCCCTGCCCCGGGTGTTCGCGGGCAACCTCAACCTGCTGGCCGACCACCAACCCGGCCACTTCGACGGCGAGTTGCTGTTCTATCTGGCCACCGCCGACCGCCCGGCCGACGCTCCCGACCCCGCCGTCTGGCAGCCGTACGTCGGCGGCGGACTCACCGTGCACCCGATCGACTGCGCCCACGCCCGGATGACCGGCCCCGCGCCGCTCGCCGCGATCCGTCCGACCCTGACCGCCGCCCTAGGAGACCCCCGATGACCACCGCCCCGCCCACCACCGAGAGCGCCTTCGCCGTCCGGGTGGTCCGCCGCTTCTACGAGTTGGTCGACCGTGGCGACGCCCCCGGCCTGGCCGCGCTGTTCGCACCGGACGCCGAGTACCGCCGCCCCGGCTACGGGCTGATGACGGGCCCCGAGGGTCTGCTCGGCTTCTACGGGCGGGACCGCACGATCCGCGCGGGCAACCACACCCTGACCACCGTGCTCGCGGACGGCCCGACGGTCGGCGTCTTCGGCGAGTTCCACGGCGTGCTGCACTCCGGCGAGCCGGTCGACCTGCGCTTCGCCGACAGCTTCACCGTCCGTCCCGACGGGCTGTTCGCCACCCGCGACACCTACTTCTTCGCCCCCCTCGTCTGAATCACTCGCCCGATCATCCGTCCGATCACCCGTCAAGGAGCCAGAACATGACCACCACCCTCGAGCCCACCGCCCAGGTCGTCGCCAACCCCGGCCACGGCGAGTCCTTCACCGAGCACATGATCAGCATGGAGTGGAACGAGCAGGACGGCTGGTCGGCCCCCGAGCTGACCTCGCTGCAGAACCTCTCCATCCACCCCGGCATGATCGGCCTGCACTACGGCCAGGTCGCCTTCGAGGGCCTCAAGGCGCACCGCAGGGCCGACGGCGCGATGGGCGTCTGGCGCTCCGCCGACCACGCCCTGCGGTTCCAGCGCTCCTGCGCCCGGCTCGCCATGCCGGAGCTCCCGGCGGACGTCTTCGTCTCGGTGGTCGACCAGCTGATCAACGCCGACCAGGGCAGCCTCTCCGACGACCCGTCCCACAGCATCTACCTGCGGCCGATGATGTTCGGCACCGACACCTCGCTGATGCTGCGGCCGTCCCGGACCTACCGCTTCCTGCTGATGGCCTTCGTCGCGGGGGGCTTCTTCGGCGAGAACACCGAGTCGGTCTCGGTCTTCGTCAGCCACGACTACGTACGGGCTTTCCCCGGCGGTACCGGCAACGTGAAGATCGCGGGCAACTACGCCCCGTCCTTCCTGGCCCAGCGCGAGGCGGAGGCGGCCGGCTGCCAGCAGGTGGTCTGGCTGGACGCGGTGGAGCGGCGCTACCTGGAGGAGATGGGCGGGATGAACATGTTCCTGGTCCGCGGGCAGGGCGCGGACGCCCAGGTGATCACCCCGCAGCTCACCGGCACCCTGCTGCCCGGTGTCACCCGCAACACCATCCTCACCCTGGCCGAGCGGCTCGGTCACCGGGTCGGCGAGGAGCGGATCACCCTGGAGCAGTGGCGCCGGGAGTGCGCCGACGGCACCATCTCCGAGGTCTTCGCCTGCGGCACCGCGGCCGTCGTCACCCCGGTGGGCCGGGTCCGCGACCGGGACGGCGACTGGACCATAGGCAACGGCGCGCCCGGCCCGGTCACCCACTCCCTCCGCACCGCGCTGACCGACCTGCACCACGGCCTCGCCGCCGACCCCGAGGGCTGGCTGCACCCCACCCGCTGACGGCATCCCGCTGACGGCACGAACGGGTGGGTCCCGGCTCGCCGGGACCCACCCGTTTTAGTTCGGATACGCCCTTGAGCAGAAAACTCAAGTTCTGAACAACTTATCCACATTCTTCACCTGATCGGGCGAGCGGACGGGTGGTCCGGTGCTGCCGGGCATACCGACGATCTAGTGTCGTCACGACCGGGGAGAAGGATCGGCACGGCCGCTGACCATATCAACCCCGGTCTCCTTAGGCATATGTGACTGCCAGTCAGCACAATAGGCGGTCCGCCGTGAACCATATGAAGGAGACCCGGCAGATGTCCGTGGACGCAAGCCTGGAGACCACGCAGGCACAGGAGAAGCAGCTGAGCCTCGGCACAGCCGCTGCGCGCAATCTCGCCACCACGACCAAGTCCGCCCCGCAGATGCAGGAGATCACCTCCCGCTGGCTGCTCAAGGTGCTCCCCTGGGTGCAGACCGCCGGTGGGGCCTACCGGGTCAACCGCCGTCTGACGTACACGGTCGGGGACGGCCGGATCGACTTCATCAAGACCGGCTCCGAGGTCCGGGTCATCCCGGCCGAGCTCGGTGAACTCGCACTGCTGCGCGGCTTCGAGGACCAGGACGTGCTGACGGCGCTGGCCGCCCGGTGCGTCCAGCGCGAGTTCCGGGCCGGCGAGGTGCTGGCCGAACTCGGCGAGCCGATCGACCAGCTGCACCTGCTGGCGCACGGCAAGGTCAGCCGGTCCGGCCTGGACGCGTACGACGCGCCCACCCAGCTCGGCGTGCTGGCCGACGGCGACCGGTTCGGCGAGCAGAGCCTGACCGACGACACCGCGTTGTGGGACTACACCGTCAAGGCCGTCACCAGCGGTACCGTTCTCTCGCTCTCCCGCGCCGACTTCCAGGCCGTCCTGGACGCCTCCCCCGCGCTCCAGGCGCACATCGAGGAGTTCCTGACCCTCCCCCAGCAGCGGCAGAACGAGCTGGGCGAGGCAGAGATCGCCCTCTCGGCCGGCCACTGGGGTGAGGTCGAGCTCCCCGGTACCTTCGTCGACTACGACGCCTCCCCGCGCGAGTACGAGCTGAGCGTCGCGCAGACCGTGCTCCGGGTGCACACCCGGGTCGCCGACCTGTACAACCAGCCGATGAACCAGACCGAGCACCAGCTCCGGCTGACCATCGAGGCGCTGCGCGAGCGCCAGGAGTTCGAGCTGATCAACAACAGTGAGTTCGGCCTGCTCAACAACACCGACTTCAAGCAGCGCCTGCAGACCCACTCCGGCCCGCCCACCCCGGACGACCTGGACGAGCTGCTCAGCCGCCGCCGGGACACCGACTTCCTGCTGGCCCACCCGCGCACCATCGCCGCCATCGGCCGTGAGTTCAACTCCCGTGGCCTGTACCCGGACCACGTGGACCTGCACGGCTCCAAGGTGCCGTCCTGGCGCGGCGTTCCGATCCTGCCGTGCAACAAGATCCCGGTCAGCAAGGACCGCACAAGCTCGATCATCGCCATGCGCACCGGCGAGGAGAACCAGGGCGTGATCGGTCTGCACCAGACCGGCATCCCGGACGAGTACCAGCCGAGCCTGTCGGTCCGCTTCATGGGCATCGACGAGAAGGCGATCATCTCCTACCTGGTCACCGCCTACTACTCCGCCGCCGTCCTGGTGCCGGACGCGCTGGGTGTGCTGGAGAACGTCCAGATCGCCAACGGGCGCGACTAGTCCACCGGTTGGGCTTGCGTCGGGCGGTCCGTGGCCGGGCCGCCCGACGCCATGTCAGGGGAGACCCACGAAAGGCTTGGCACACCGATGGCGCCGCAACCCTTCCAACTGCCGGACTTCTACATGCCGTACCCGGCCCGGCTGAACCCCCATCTGGAGAGCGCCCGCGAACACTCCAAGGCATGGGCCCGCGAGATGGTGATGATCGAGGGGTCCGGGATCTGGGACGAGGACGACTTCGACCGGCACGACTACGCGCTGCTCTGTGCGTACACCCATCCGGACTGTGACGCCGCCGAGTTGGCACTGATCACCGACTGGTACGTCTGGGTGTTCTTCTTCGACGACCACTTCCTGGACATCTTCAAACGCAGCGGCGACCTGGTCGGCGGCAAGGCGTACCTGGACCGACTGCCCGCCTACATGCCGCTGGACGACAGCCGGGGCTACCCGGAGCCGACCAACGCGGTCGAGGCCGGGCTGGCCGACCTGTGGGCCCGGTCGGTACCGGCCATGTCGATGGACTGGCGGGCGCGGTTCGCGGTGGCCACCAAGGCGCTGCTGGACGAGTCCATGTGGGAGCTCGCCAACATCAACGAGGGCCGGGTCTCCAATCCGATCGAGTACATCGCGATGCGCCGCAAGGTCGGCGGCGCGCCGTGGTCGGCCGGTCTTGTGGAGCACGCGGCGGGCGCCGAGGTGCCGGCCGTGATCGCCGCCAGCCGTCCGATGGAGGTGCTGCGGGACACCTTCTCGGACGGGGTGCACCTGCGCAACGACCTGTTCTCCTACCAGCGCGAGGTCGAGGGCGAGGGCGAACTCTCCAACGGTGTACTGGTGTTGGAGCGCTTCCTGAACTGCTCCACCCAGGAGGCCGCCGAGCGGGTCAACGACCTGCTGACCTCCAGGCTCCAGCAGTTCGAGCACACCGCGCTGACCGAGGTGCCGATGCTGCTGGTCGAGCACGGGCTGGACGCCAAGGCCGCCGCCGACGTGTTCGCCTACGTCAAGGGGCTGCAGGACTGGCAGTCCGGCGGCCACGAGTGGCACCTGCGCTCCAGCCGCTACATGAACGCGTCCGCGGACACCGGCTCCGCCCTTCCCGGCTTCCTGGCCGGCCCGTCCGGGCTCGGCACCTCGGCCGCGCGGCTGTTCGGCTCGGTCGCCCGGACCATGCCCACCCGGCTGCGCAGCTTCACCCGGACCCCGTTCGAGCAGGTCGGCCCGCTCGAACTGCCGGACTTCTACCTGCCGTTCAGCAACGACCTGAGCCCGCACCTGGACCAGGCCAGGGAGCACGTGGTCGAGTGGGCGCACCGGATGGGCCTGCTGGACCTGGTCCCCGGCGTGCCCGGCTCCGGGCTGTGGACCGAGGAGAAACTGCGAGCGTACGACTTCGCGCTCTGCTCGGCCGGCATCCACCCGGACGCCACCGCGGAGCAGCTGGACCTCACCACGTCCTGGCTGACCTGGGGCACTTGGGGCGACGACCTCTACCCGCTGGTCTACGGCCGCACCGGCGACCTGCTCGGAGCGAAGCACCTGCACAGCCGGCTGCTCGAACTGATGCCGGTCGAGGGGCCTTCCGCGATCACGCCGGTCCACCCGATCGAGATCTCACTGGCCGACCTGTGGCAACGTACGGCGGGCCCGATGCCGGTCGAGTCCCGCCGGGCCTTCCGGGGCGCGGTCGAACGGATGCTGGAGAGCTGGCTCTGGGAGCTGGCGAACCAGATCCAGAACCACATCCCGGACCCGGTGGACTACATCGAGATGCGGCGGCAGACCTTCGGCTCGGACCTCACCCGGGCACTGGCCCGGCTGGCCCGGGGCAACAGCATCCCGGCGGAGGTGTTCACCTCCACCCCGGTCGTCGAGCTGGAGGCGGCCGCCGCCGACTACTCCTGCATGATGAACGACGTGTTCTCCTACCAGAAGGAGATCCAGTTCGAGGGCGAGCTGCACAACATCGTGCTGGTGGTGCAGAACTTCCTCGACTGCGACCGGCACCAGGCGCTGGGCATCGTGAGCGACCTGATGACCAGCAGGATGAAGCAGTTCGAGCACCTCACCGAGATCGAACTCCCGGCACTGCTCGACGAGTTCGGGCTCGAGGCGGAGGCCCGCCGGGAGCTGGAGGGCTACGTCCAGGAGATCCGGCACTGGATGTACGGAATCCTGGTCTGGCACGCCGGCTGCAACCGCTACAACGAGGCCGCGCTGCTGCGGCACTTCGCCCCGGCCACCACTCCGGTCCGGCAGCCACTCGGCGGCCCGACCGGCCTGGGCACGTCGGCGGCCCGGGTGCTGGAGCTGATCGGCGGGAGCTGATCCCGCGCAGGAGGGGTCCGGGTGTGCGCGCACCCGGGCCCCTTCGGCGCACCGTCCAATTCGCTGAACAATCAGACTGGCTGACGATCCGTTAGCCCTTTCGAGGTATTCAGTGTCCAACTGGAGAACCTATCCACCCGTTCGCTCGGTGATCTTCCATGTGAGCGACAACTCCCCTTCGACAGTGCGCCGATGGCTCTGGCGAGCCGTCACGGTCGCAGGTGCGACCGCGCTCTGCTCCGCCCTGGCGGGGGCCGCTCCCGGCGCACCGCAGGACCACGGCAACCCCGGCCGTGGGAACGGCTACGGCTGGTGCGTGCGGGTCGAGTTGGGCCTCGCACCGGTCGCGGTCGATGTCACGACCTCGTTCGAGTTCGAGTTCGGCAGCGACGCCGGCAACGGCCAGGGGCATGACCACTGGCCGCCGTGGCCCTGGCCGCCGCCGCACCACCCGTGCCCGCCGAAGCCCACGCCCACGCCTTCCCCCTCGCCGACGCCCAAGCCGTCCCCCTCCCCGACACCGACCCCGAAGACTTCGCCGACCCCGGCACCGCCGTCGCCGACCCCACCGCCGCCGGCCTCCCCCACGCCCAGGGTGACGCCGCGTCCGACCCCAACGCCGACGCCGCCCCGCGCGGTGGTTCCCCCGCCGGCCGTCACCCCGACACCCACCGTGGCGCCGCAGCCTCCCGCGCCCGTTCCGGCCCCTGCCGTAACGTTCCGCCGCCCCGCCCCCGTGGCGGCCACCGAGCCGCCCAAGCGGACCGGGATGCCGCCGACCAGGACCATCCTGCTGGTGACCGTCCCGGCGGTCCTGGCGGCCGGGGCCCTGCGGCCCCGCGGCCGTTCCTCCGGCGGTGGTCGTGGCCGCTCCTGAACCCCCGTTCCCGGCACGCCGCCTGAACGAACCCCACCTTCCCCGGAACACCGAATTGGAGCTCTCTCATGTCTGAGTGGGTGGCACTCCTCATCGCCATGGGCGCCGTCTGCGCCGTGGTGCTGGCGGTCGTCGTACTGCGGCAACGTCGGGTCGGTGAGGACGACGACCCGTCGGAGACCCCGGACGTCATCGAGTACATGACGATGATGATCGGCGTGGTCTACGCGATCGTCCTCGGCCTCGCCATCGCCGGTGTCTGGGAGGGCATGGGATCGGCCCAGGCCGACACCCTGCGCGAGGCCCAGGCGCTGCACGAGGTGAGCGCCCGCGCCGAGGTGCTCCCGCCGGACGCCCGCGACAAGGTCCGCAGCCAGGTCGATGCCTACGTCTCGTACGTGATCCACACCGAGTGGTCGTACATGGAGCAGAAGGAGGAGATCTCCCCCGAGGGCACCGAGCTGCTCGACCAGCTGCGCCGCACGGTGAGCGAGCGGACCCCGCAGAGCGAGCTCGAGAACCAGGCCTACCAGCCCATGGTCGAGCGCATCGCCACCGCCGACGAGGCCCGCAACTCCCGTGGCCAGAGCGTCGGTCCGACCATGCCGGGCGTGGTCTGGTTCGGCCTGGTGGTCGGCGCCGCGGTCACCGTGGCCATGCTCTTCGCCCTCCAGATCCGCCGCTCCCCGCGCGAGTTGCTGCTCGCCGCCGCCTTCTCCGCCCTGATCGGCTTCCTGCTCTTCCTGATCTGGGACTTCGACAATCCCTTCGGCCGCGGCCTCTCCGTCACCGCCCAGCCCTTCATCGACCTCTTCCCCGGCCTCGGCTGACCCCTCCGGCAGCGAGGGCCCCGGCGGATCATCCCGCCGGGGCCCTCGCTGTCGGTGCGACGGTGCGGGCTGCCGCCAGGTTCGTGAACAACGCCTACGGGTTCGCGGACGCGGTGGCCCCGGCGGATCCTCCACTGCGCCACGGCGCTGAGCCAGGTCCCGACGGCACCGCCGGGTGCTGCCGGTGCCTCCGCAGCGCCCCGGTAGGCTGCCGGGTGCCCCTTCCGACCTGCGTGTTCCGTGCCGAGGAGTCCGTGTTGAGCAGCGTCCCGCCCGTACTGCCTCCCGGGCCGCAGATCGTGGTGGCCGGGATCGGTGCCGACGGCTGGGCCGGGCTCGGCGGGTCGGCCAGGGCTGCGCTGCGGGCGGCCGCGGTGGTGCTCGGGGGACCGCGGCAGCTGAACCTGCTCCCCACCGAGGTGACGGCGGTCCGGATCGCCTGGCCGACGCCGCTGCGGCCCGCCGTCCCCGCCCTGCTGGCCGAGTACGCGGGTCAGGGCCTGGCGGTGCTGGCCAGTGGAGACCCGATGTTCTTCGGGATCGGCCGGGCGCTCGCCGAGGTGGCGGGGACCGAGCGGCTGCACGTGCTGCCGCACCCCTCCTCGCTGTCGTACGCCTGCGCCCGGCTGGGCTGGCCGCTGGAGTCGACGGAGGTGGTCAGCCTGGTCGGCCGGCCGCTGGAGACGCTGAACCTCGCACTGCACCCGGGCCGTCGCCTGCTGGTCCTGAGTGCGGACGCCACCACCCCCGCCGCCGTGGCCGACCTGCTGACCCGTCAGGGCTGGGGCGCCACCAGGCTCCGCGTACTCGAACAACTCGGCGGCCCGGCCGAGCAGCGGCGGGAAGGCACCGCTGCCGACTGGCCGCACCCGCCCGGCGACCCGCTGAACGTGATCGCCCTCGACTGCGCCGAGGACGGCCCCCGCAGCTCGGTGGTCCCAGGTCTGCCCGACGACGCGTACGAGTCGGACGGCCAGCTGACCAAGCGTCACGTCCGGGCCGCCACCCTCGCCACGCTCGCCCCCAACCCCGGCGAACTGCTCTGGGACATCGGTGGCGGCTCGGGCTCGATCGCGATCGAGTGGCTCCGCGCGCACCGCGACTGCCAGGCCGTCAGCGTCGAACGCTCCCCGGTCCGGGCCGAGCGGATCGGCCGGAACGCGGCCGCCCTCGGCGTACCCCGCCTGCGGGTGGTGACCGGCCCCGCGCCCGCCGCCCTGGAGGGCATGCCGACCCCCGACGCGATCTTCGTCGGCGGCGGCCTCACCGCGCCGGGGCTGCTCGACGCCTGCTGGGCGGCGCTGCCGCCCGGCGGACGGCTGGTCGCCAACACCGTGACGCTGGAGTCCGAGGCGCTGCTCACCGGGTGGTACCGGCGGCACGGCGGCGAACTGCTCCGGCTGGCGGTGGCCCACGCCGTCCCGGTCGGCGGCTTCACCGGCTGGCGCCAGGCCATGCCGGTCACCCAGTGGTCGGTGGTCAAGGACCTACGAGAGGACACGGCATGACCGTCTACTTCATCGGCGCGGGCCCCGGCGCCGCCGACCTGATCACCCTGCGCGGCCAGCGCCGGATCGCCGCCAGCCCGGTCTGCCTGTACGCGGGCAGCCTGGTGCCGCGCGAGTTGCTCGCCGAGTGCCCGCCCGACGCCCGGCTGATCGACACCGCCGACCTGAACCTCGACCAGATCGTCGCCGAACTGGTCCGCGCCCACGAGGCCGGCCAGGACGTGGCCCGGCTGCACTCCGGCGACCCGTCCGTGTTCAGCGCGGTCGCCGAGCAGATGCGGCGCCTCGACGCGGCGGGCGTCCCGTACGAGGTGGTCCCCGGCGTGCCCGCCTTCGCCGCCGCCGCGGCCGCCCTCAAGCGCGAGCTGACCGTCCCGACGGTGGGTCAGACCGTCATCCTGACCCGGGTCTCCCGCCAGGCCACCCCCATGCCCGAGGGCGAGGACCTCGCCACCCTGGGCCGCAGCGGCGCCCTGCTGGTGCTGCACCTGGCGACCCGCTACGTGGAGAGCGTGGTCGAGGAGCTGCTCCCGCACTACGGCGCCGACTGCCCCGCCGCCGTGGTCGCCATGGCCAGCCGCCCCGACGAACTGGTCCTCCGCGGCACCCTCGGCGACATCGCCACCCAGGTCAAGGAGGCGGGCGTCCTCCGCACCGCCGTCATCCTGGTCGGCCGCACCCTGGGCGCCTCCCAGTTCCGCGACAGCCACCTCTACTCGGCCGACCGCGACCGCGACCACGCCTGCGACTGACCGGACAGCGCGGACGACCGGCGCTCGGGCCCTGCGAAAGGCCCGAGCTCACTCCCAGTCCGGGTGCTCCCGCGTGGCCCAGGCCCGGTCCACGCTGCCGGTGCGCATGCCGCGCCGGGCCTCCGGGTCCTTGACGGCCAGCCAGACGTGGCCGACCACGGCGATCGCCACGGCCAACGCGAGCCAGTCGTGGACGAAGGTGGCGCCGGTGCGCCAGATCAGCGGGGCGAGGTGGGTGAACCACATCAGCAGCCCGGTCCCGAGCATCACCAGGACCGCGCCGGCCGTCCAGGCCGCGTACAGCTTCTGGCCCGCGTTGAACTTGCCCGCAGGCCGACGGTACGAGCGCTGCCGCACCGCCCGGAGCCAGGCCCGGTCGGCCGCGGTGAAGCGGTTCAGCCGGGTCAGGTCGGCGCGCAGCGCGCGGGAGACCAGGCCGAGCAGCAGCGGCACCGGCAGCAGCAGCCCGGACCACTCGTGCACCAGAACCACCAGCCGCCGCCGGCCGACCAGTTGGGACAGCGGCGGGTAGTACAGGAAAGCCGCCGTGACCAGGCAGCTCAGCATCAGTGCGGCGGTGGCCCGGTGCACCCACCGCTCGGCAGGACTGAACCTCGGCACCCGCTCAGGCAGTGGGGACATCGTCACGTCCGTTCGACTTTCCGACCCAGGCGTCGACGTCGTAGCCGAGCCGCTCCCAGTAGCCGGGCTCGACGGCGGAGGTCACGGTGATGCCCGAGAGCCACTTGGCGGACTTGTAGAAGTACATCGGTGCCACGTACAGCCGGACCGGACCGCCGTGCTCGTGGCTCACCGGGGCGTCCCGCATCTTGAGCGCCACCAGGACGTCGTCCCGCCTGGCCTGGTCGAGCGTCAGGCTCTCGGTGTAGGCGCCGTCGAAGCAGCTCAGCCGCACCGCCGTGGCGCCGGCCCGGACCCCGGCCGCATCCAGCAGGTCCGCGAGCCGGACGCCCTCGAAGGGGGTGGCGGGCACCCGCCAGCCGGTGACGCACTGCACGTCGCGGACGATCCGGTGCTGCGGCAGTGCCTCCAGCTCGGGCAGCCGGTAGCTCGCCGGGCGGTCGACCAGGCCGTCCACGGTCAGGGTGTAGTCGGCGGCCGTCCGGGGCGTCACCGAGCTGACCACGGAGTAGTACCGGAAGCCGCCGCCCCCGGGCAGCAGACCGGTCAGCCCGGTCGGGTCCTTGCTGGTGACCGCCTCCACGCCGCGCTGCAGGAACGGCCCGGCCGCGACGCCCGCCGCGCCCAGCCCGAGCATGGCGAGCACCACCCGCCGCCCGACCGGCACACCCGAGGTCCCACCGTCTTCCGTCACACCCCGATTGGATCAGCCCGGGCCGCCCCTGGCCAGTGCCTGCGGCCGGACGTCAGACTCTCGTCATCTTTGACGTCCGTCCCCGGCCCTCAGGCCCGGCCGACGATCGTCCCCGCCCGGTCGATGCAGATCACGTCCACCGCGACCGGCGCACCGCGCAGCACGTCGAGTGCGGTGGCCCGGGCACCCGCCGCGACCAGGTCGCCGAGCGGCACACCGGCGGCCGAGCAGAGCTGGATCGCCTCCAGCGCGGTGTTGGCCGCCGCCACCGACGCCGTCAGCTCGACGGACGCGCCGCCCTGCCGGGCGAGCGAGGCGAGGTAGCCCTTGTCGACCTGGGAGCGCGCCGAGTGCAGGTCGAGGTGCCCGGCGGCGAGCTTGGAGAGCTTGGCGAAGCCGCCCGCGATGGTGAGCCGGTCGACCGGGTGGCGCTTGACGTACTTGAGCACGGCGCCCGCGAAGTCGCCCATGTCGAGCAGGGCGTCCTCGGGCAGCCCGTGCACCGCGACGGCGACCTTCTCCGAGGTGGAACCGGTGCACCCGGCCACGTGCGTACGCCCCGCCGCCCTGGCCACGTCCACCCCGCGCCGGATGCTGTCGATCCAGGCCGAGCAGGAGTACGGCACCACGATGCCGGTGGTGCCCAGAATGGAGAGGCCCCCGAGGATGCCCAGCCGGGGGTTCCAGGTGGAGCGGGCGATCTCCTCGCCGTGGTCGACCGAGATCTCCACCTCGACGTCACCGGCGCCGCCGTGCCGGGACGCGACCTCCGCCAGGTGATCCCGCATCAGCTGCCGGGGCACCGGGTTGATGGCGGGCTCGCCGACCGGGATCGGGAGCCCCGCCTTGGTGACCGTACCGACGCCGGGACCGGCCCGGAAGACCACGCCGCTGCCGGGCGGGCCGAGCCGTACGGTGGAGCGGATCAGGGCCCCGTGCGTGACGTCCGGATCGTCCCCGGCATCCTTGACCACAGCGGCCATCGCCCGGCCGTCGGCCAGCAGTTCGGCAGCCAACGCGAAGGCGGGCCGCTGGCCCTTGGGCAGGGTGATGGTCACCGGGTCGGGGAACTCGCCGGTCAGCAGGGCGGTGTACGCCGCCGTGGTGGCGGCGGTCGCGCAGGCCCCGGTCGTCCAGCCGGGCCGCAGGCCGCTGCTCTTCAGCTGTCCGGCCCGGCCTCCCGTAGTCTCACCAGCCACGTACGTCCCCTGGAGTTCCGTTGCACATCCTGATCCTCGGCGGCACCACCGAAGCCCGCGAACTGGCCGCCGCGCTCGCCGACCGTACCGGGCCCCGGGTGACCGGTGCGACGGCCGGGCGGGTGGCGCAGCTCCGGGTGACCAGTTCGCTGGCCGGGCGGGTGGCGCAGCCCCGGCTGCCCGAGGGCGACGTGCGGGTCGGCGGTTTCGGCGGGGCGGCCGGACTGGCGGCGTGGCTGCGGGACGAGGCGGTGGACGCGGTCATCGATGCCACCCATCCCTTCGCCGGCACCATCAGTCGGAACGCGGCCGAGGCGGCCGCCGAGGTCCATGTTCCCCTGCTGGCCCTGCGTCGTCCCAGTTGGGTGCCGGTTCCCGGCGACCGCTGGCACCCGGTCGGCTCCCTGGACGCGGCGGCCGCGCTGCTCCCGACGCTCGGCAGCCGGATCTTCCTGACCACGGGACGCCAGGGGCTGGCCGCCTTCGCCGTCCTGGACGGGCTCTTCTTCCTGGCCCGCTCGGTGGACGCGCCCGAGCCGCCGCTGCCCCGGCAGACCGAGGTGCTGCTCGACCGGGGCCCGTTCACCCTGGACGGCGAGCGGGCGGTGCTGCGCGAGCACCGGATCGACGTGCTGGTCACCAAGGACAGCGGCGGCGCGGCCACCGCCCCCAAGCTCACCGCAGCCCGCGAACTCGGCCTGCCGGTCGTGGTGGTCCGCCGTCCGGAACCGCCGGTGGGTGTACCGACGGTCCCGAATGTACCGTCAGCCCTGGGCTGGCTCGCGCAGCTGTGAGAGCGCGGTCTCCAGGGCGTCCTCGGCCTTGACCGCGATGTCCGGGACCACGCCGACGCCTTCCCAGTTGGTCCCGGTGACCGGGTTGATCGAGCGGGCGGTCGGCACCGTCACCGCGATGTGCGGGGTGAGCGCGAAGCGGTCGGTCGGGTGGGCGCCGCCCCGGGTGGTCTCGCCGATCAGCGTGGCGCGCTTCAGCGCCTGCAGGTTGTAGGCCAGCTCCTCACCGCCGGAGAAGGTGAACGCGGCGGTCAGCACGGTCACCGGGCGGTCCAGATAGCGCGGCGCCGGCAGGTGCGGGTAGGTCCAGAACTGCCGGGTGGAGTCGGTCTCCCGGTCGTAGATGTCGTTCAGGTGCACCTCGTCGTCGGCGAAGAGGAAACTGCACCAGAGCGCGACGCCGTTCGGCGAGCCGCCCCGGCAGTTCCGCAGGTCGATCACCAGGCCGTCGGTGTGCGCCACCAGCTGCATGGCGGCGCCGAACGCCTGGTACCCGGCATCGGCGTCCGGGATGAACCGCAGGTCGAGGTAGCCGAGGTTGCCGTCGAGGTGCTCCGCCCTGGCGATACCGAAGTTGCCCCTGCGGTAGTACTCCGCCCAGCGCTCCTTCTCCTCCTCCGGCGAGTCCTCCTCCTCGACCGGTACCGCCTCGTCGCTCCAGAGCAGCCGCAGGTGCTTGTCCGGTCGCACCTCCTGGAGGTGCCCGGTCACGGCCGCGCACAGCTCGGGGCCGGCCAGCCCGTCGTACTCACCACGGGCCGCGCGCCCGCGCAGCGCCGCGTCGATCCCGGCGGTCAGTTCCGGAAAGACGTACCGGTCGTTGATCTTGGCCAGGGCAGCGTCGAGAATCTCGAGGTTTGAGGTCACGAGGGGCGATGGTACGAGCCATCGCCCCTGAGCCACCATCAGTTAAACCTCCGGGTACCGCCGGGGCGTCCAGACCACCTCGGTGCCGTTGTCCCTGACCACCGCCTGGGTCTGCGAGGAGCCGATCAGCAGGATGGTCCGCATGTCCACCTGCCCCGGGTCCAGCTCGCCGAGCCGGACGGTCCGGACCCGCTCGGTCGGCCCGCCGACGTCACGGGCCATCACCACCGGGGTGTCGGCGGCGCGGTGTTCGAGCAGCAGGTCACGGGCCAGGCCGACCTGGGTGGTGCGGGACTGCGAGCCCGGGTTGTACAGCGCCAGCACCAGGTCGGCCTCGGCGGCGGCGCGCAGCCGGGCCGCCACCACCTCCCAGGGCTTGAGCCGGTCGGAGAGCGAGACCACCGCGTAGTCGTGGCCGAGCGGGGCACCGGCCCGGGAGGCGGCGGCGTGCGCGGCCGTCATCCCGGGGACGATCCGCACCGGCACCGAGCGGTACGGGTCGGCGCAGGCCGCCTCCAGCACGGCGGTGGCCATCGCGAAGACGCCCGGGTCGCCGGAGGAGACCACCGCGACCCGGCGGCCACGCCGGGCCAGGTCGAGGGCGAACTCGGCGCGTTCGGCCTCCACCTTGTTGTCCGAACCGTGCCGCTGCTGCCCCGCCCGCACCGGCACCCGGTCGAGGTACGTGGTGTAGCCCACCAGGTCGGTGGCGGCGGCGAGTTCACCGCGCGCCTCGGGGGTGAGCCAGAGCGGTCCGGCCGGTCCGGTGCCGATCACGACCACCTCGCCGGGGCCGTCGTACGCCGGCGCCGAGGCACCGGCCGCGACCCGGCTCGGCAGCACGGCCACCGAGAAGTACGGCACGGAGGCGGGGTCCACCTCCGCCAGCGGCAGGGTCCGCTCGCCGGGCATGGTGGCCCGCTCGACGTACTGCGCCTCCGCCAGGCGTCCGGACCGCTCCAGCGCCCGCCGTACGGTGGGGAAGGTCCGGCCGAGCTTCATCACCACGGCCGAGTCGGCCGAGGCCAGCCGGGCCGTCAGCTCCTCCTCCGGCAGCGTGCCGGGCAGGATGGTGAGCACCTCCTCGGCCTCCACCAGCGCCTTGCCGAGCCGGGCGGCGGCGGCGCTGACCGAGGTCACGCCGGGCACCACCTCGGTCGGGTAGCGGTGCGCCAGCCGCTTGTGCATGTGCTGGTACGAGCCGTAGAACAGCGGGTCGCCCTCGGCCAGCACCACCACGGTGCGGCCCGCGTCCAGGTGCGCGGCCAGCCGGTCGGCGGCCTGCTCGTAGAACTCGTCCAGCGCGCCCCGGTAGCCGCCGGGGTGGTCGGTGGTCTCGACCGTGATCGGGTAGACCAGCTTCTCCTCGACCACGCCCTCGCGGAAGTACGGCGCCGCGATCGAGCGGGCGATCGACCGGCCGTGCCGGGCGCTGTGGTACGCCACCACGTCCGCCTCGCCGATCAGCCGGGCGGTCTTGACGGTCACGAGCTCCGGGTCGCCGGGGCCGAGCCCGACGCCGTACAGCCGGCCGGTCGTACGTTCCGTCATTCGACTTCGCTCGCAATCGCGTTGATCGCGGCAGCCGCTATCGCGCTGCCGCCACGGCGGCCTCGGACCACCAGGTGCTCCAGGCCGGACGGGTGCGCGGCCAGCGCCTCCTTGGACTCGGCCGCGCCGATGAAGCCGACCGGCACGCCGATCACGGCGGCCGGGCGGGGAGCCCCGGCCTCGATCATCTCCAGCAGCCGGAACAGCGAGGTCGGCGCGTTGCCGACGGCGACCACCGCACCCTCCAGGTGCGGCAGCCAGAGCTCCATCGCGGCGGCGCTGCGGGTGTTGCCCAGCTCCTTGGCCAGCCCGGGGACGGACGGGTCGGAGAGCGTGCAGATCACCTGGTTGTCGGCGGGCAGCCGCTTGCGGGTGACGCCGCTGGCGACCATCGAGACGTCGCACAGGATCGGCGCCCCGGCCCGCAGCGCGGCCCGGGCGTCGGCGACCACACCGGGCGAGTACAGCACGTCCCGCACCAGGTCGGTCATCCCGCAGGCGTGGATCATCCGCACCACGACCTGGGAGACGTCGGCCGGCAGGTGGGCCAGCTCGGCCTCGGCCCGAATGGTGGCAAAGGACTCGCGGTAGATGGCCGCACCGTCCTTCTCGTACTCGATCACGTGGTCCTCCGGGCCTCGGCTACCGCCTCGGCCATCTGCTCCGTTGTCAGGTCCTGCGAGGTCTGTCCGTCGTTCCGGTGCGCCGTCACCCGGTAGCCCTGCCCGGTGGCGAGCACGTCCACCCACTCGCCCGCCGGGTGCCCGCACCGCCGCTCGCAGCCGGACCAGTGCACCGGCAGCCCGGGTACGCCGCGGGTCAGCGCCCGCGCCGCGTCCGCCCGTACGTCGGCGAGCGACTTGGCGCAGCCCGGCGCCCCGGTGCAGGCGGTGGCCCGCTCCCAGGCCGTGCCCGGGGTGGCGAGCAGCCCGTCCGGGGCGGGGCCGGTGGCGCCGGGGAGCACCACGCTGCGCCAGGGGGTGATCCGCAGCTCGGACGCGGCGGCGGCGAGCTCCCGCCACTGGTCGGCGGTGACCCGGCCGAACCGGGTGCCGACCACCAACCCGCCGGGGAACGGTCCGGGCGCGGGCGGCCTGCCGGTCAGGGCGGGGAGCGGCTCGGCGCCGGCATCGAGGAGGTGGGGCGCGTCCCGTACGAACCAGGCCGTGCCGCCGGCCGCGGCGAGGAACTCCTCGGCGGCGGCGAGTGCGGCCGACGCCTCGTCACCCGGCGCCACCCGGCGGGCGGTGACGGCCCGCCCGAGCCGCAGCAGGGCACCGCCGCCGGGGGTTGCGATCAATGTCACATCGGCGTCCAGCGCCGCGACGTCACCGCGTCCGTCGTCCAGCGCGAACAGGAAGAGGCCGGCCAGGCCCGCCGCCACCGGGCTCGCGCACAGCAGCCGGTCCAACTCCCCGACCCAGGACCGGACGTCGGCGCGCCGGGCCCCGTCCAGCCCGGCCAGCGGCGAGGCGACGATGTTGCGGACCCGTTCGTGGGTCTCGGAGGGCAGCAGTCCCGCCTCCCGCAGCACGGCCCCCAGCTCGGCACCCGAGTCGGCGGGCAGACCGCGCAGTTGGACGTTGCCGCGCGAGGTCAGCTCCAGCGCGCCGTCGCCCAGCCGCTCGGCCAGCTCGGCCAGCAGCACGGCCTGACGGTCCGTCAGCAGTCCGCCCGGAAGCCGGACCCGGGCCAGTGCGCCGTCGTCGGCCGTATGCAGACGGAGCGCTCCGGGGCAGGCGTCACCGCGCGTCCGGTCGGACGGACCGGGGCGTGGTTCGGCAGCGGCAGGCGTGGGCGGCATGGCGGCGAGCATACCGACGATCAACCGGTTCGCCGGTGTCCGGTGCATCACGTCCCCGCAGCTACCGACGATGTCAGGCCATGGTCCGCACCGGACCGCCACCCCGTACGATGCTCACCGGACGGGCCTCGCGGCTCGGCCATGCCAGCGACGGCATAAGGGGGGCCGCGCGGGTCAGGCTGGATAAGCCTGCGGCGTTGGGGTGCGTGCCTCGGCGGTGCGGAGGAGGGAGTCCATGCGGAGCATCGGCGCCCGACGACAAACCGGCGAGGTGCGTGCCCCAACGCCGCAGGCCCAGCCTGGCCCGTGCGGCCCCCGCCAGGAGGAAACCGGTGCGAACCCGGTGCGGTCCCGCCACTGTGACCACGGCTCAGCCGTGGGAGCCAGGAACTCCTGCCGTCCTCACACTGCCCGGGGCGCGGACCTCGAGGAAGGCCCCACCATGCGCTGTTCCTCGCGGTTCCTGCCTCCGTCCCGGGGCGTCGTCACGGCCGGGAGGGCCTCCGCATGATCCTGCTCCTCTCCACCTCCGACACCGACCTGCTGAGCGCGCGCGCGTCGGCCGGTCCGGTCCCGTACCGGCTGGGAAACCCGGCCCGGCTCGGCGTCGAGGACCTGCCCGAACTGCTGGACGGCACCGACCTGGTGGTGGTCCGCCTGCTCGGCGGCCGCCGAGCCTGGCAGGAGGGCCTGGACGCGCTGCTGGCCGGCCCGCGCCCGGTGATCGTCCTGACGGGTGAACAGGCCCCGGACGCCCAGCTGATGGAGCTCTCAACCGTCCCGGCCGGATTGGCCGCCGAGGCGCACGCCTACCTCGCGCACGGCGGCCCGGCCAACCTGGCCGAGCTCGGCGCCTTCCTCTCCGACACCGTGCTGCTCACCGGCCACGGCTTCGAGCCGCCCGCCTCCGCCCCGGCCTGGGGCCCGCTGGAGCGTCAGGCCGCCGAGAACGACGGCCCGCTGGTCACGGTGCTGTACTACCGCGCCCACCACATGAGCGGGAACACCGCCTTCGTCGAGACGCTCTGCCGGGCGATCGAGGACCAGGGCGCCCGGGCCCGCGCCTTCTACTGCGCCTCGCTGCGCGGCGCCGAGCCCGAGCTGCTGGCCGAGCTGGGCCAGGCCGACGCGCTGGTCACCACCGTGCTGGCGGCCGGCGGCACCCGCCCGGCCGACGCCCAGGCCGGCGGCGACGAGGAGGCGTGGGACGCAGGTGCGCTGGCCGCGCTGGACCGCCCGATCCTCCAGGCGCTCTGCCTGACCTGGTCCCGCGCGCAGTGGGAGGCCAGCGACGACGGCCTCTCCCCGCTGGACACCGCCACCCAGATCGCGGTGCCGGAGTTCGACGGCCGGCTGATCACCGTCCCGTTCTCCTTCAAGGAGCTGGATGCGGACGGCCTGACGGTCTACGCCGCCGACCCCGAGCGCGCCGCCCGGGTCGCGGGCATCGCGGTCAAGCACGCCCGGCTGCGCCATGTCCCGGCCGCCGAGAGGCGGTTGGCCCTGGTCCTGTCCGCGTACCCGACCAAGCACGCCCGGGTCGGCAACGCGGTCGGCCTGGACACCCCTGCCAGCGCGATGCGCCTGCTGGCCCGGCTGCGGGCCGAGGGCATGGACATCGGCACCGCCGTGCCCGGTCTGGACCTCGACACCGAGGACGGCCACGAGGGCGACGCGCTGATCCACGCCCTGATCGCGGCCGGTGGCTACGACCAGGACTGGCTGACGGAGGACCAGCTCGCCCGCAACCCGGTCCGCATCCCGGCCGCCGACTACCGCCGCTGGTACGCGGACCTCCCGGAGGGCCTGCGCACCAAGGTCGAGGAGCACTGGGGCCCGGCCCCCGGCGAGCTGTACGTGGACCGCTCGCAGAACCCGGACGGCGACATCGTGCTGGCCGGCATCCGCTCGGGCAACCTGCTGGTCCTGATCCAGCCGCCGCGCGGCTTCGGCGAGAACCCGGTGGCGATCTACCACGACCCCGACCTCCCGCCGAGCCACCACTACCTGGCCGCCTACCGCTGGATCGAGGCCGCGCAGGCCGACGGCGGCTTCGGCGCGCACGCCGTGGTGCACCTGGGCAAGCACGGCAACCTGGAGTGGCTGCCCGGCAAGACCGCCGCGCTCTCCGCCGAGTGCGGCCCCGACGCCGTGCTCGGTGACCTCCCGCTGGTCTACCCCTTCCTGGTGAACGACCCGGGCGAGGGCACCCAGGCCAAGCGCCGCGCCCACGCCACCCTGGTCGACCACCTGGTGCCGCCGATGGCCCGCGCCGAGTCGTACGGCGACATCGCCCGCCTGGAGCAGCTGCTCGACGAGCACGCCAACATCGCCGCGATGGACCCGGCCAAGCTGCCCGCGATCCGGGCGCAGATCTGGACCCTGATCCAGGCCGCCAAGCTGGACCACGACCTCGGTCTGGAGGAGCGCCCCGAGGACGACGGCTTCGACGACTTCCTGCTGCACGTCGACGGCTGGCTGTGCGAGATCAAGGACGCCCAGATCAGGGACGGCCTGCACGTGCTCGGCCAGGCCCCGGCCGGGGTGGACCGGGTCAACATCGTGCTCGCCATCCTGCGCGCCCGGCAGATCTGGGGCGGCGTCAGCGCGCTGCCCGGCCTGCGCGAGGCGCTCGGCCTGGACGAGGCGGCGCTCGCGCTGGGCGCCACCGACGCGGCCGAGGCACAGGCCCGGTCGCTGGTCGAGGCGATGGAGGCCGAGGACTGGGCCCCGTCCGCCGTCGAGAAGGTCTCGGCCGGTCTGCCCGACGCGGTCCGCGACGTACTGGACTTCGCCGCCCACGAGGTGGTGCCCCGACTGGCCGCCACCACCGACGAGTTGGACGCCGTGCTGCACGCGCTGGGCGGCGGCTTCGTCCCGGCCGGGCCCTCCGGTTCGCCGCTGCGCGGTCTGGTGAACGTGCTGCCCACCGGTCGCAACTTCTACTCGGTCGACCCGAAGGCCGTCCCCTCCAAGCTCGCCTGGGAGACCGGGCAGGCGCTGGCGCAGTCCCTGGTGGACCGCTACCAGGCCGACAACGACGGCCAGTTCCCGCCCTCGGTCGGCCTCTCGCTCTGGGGCACCAGCGCGATGCGGACCGCCGGCGACGACATCGCCGAGGCGTTCGCGCTGCTCGGCGTCCGCCCGGTCTGGGACGACGCCTCCCGCCGGGTCACCGGCCTGGAAGCCATCCCGCCGGCCGAGTTGGGCCGTCCCAGGATCGACGTGACGCTGCGGATCTCCGGCTTCTTCCGGGACGCCTTCCCGCACGTGGTCGCGCTGCTCGACGACGCGGTCCGGCTGGCGGCCGCCCAGGAGGAGGCCGAGGACGAGAACTTCGTCCGCGCCCACGTCCAGGCCGACCTGGCCGAGCACGGCGACGAACGCCGCGCCACCACCCGGATCTTCGGCTCCCGCCCCGGCACCTACGGCGCGGGCCTGCTCCAGCTGATCGACAGCCGGGACTGGCGCACCGACGCCGACCTGGCCGAGGTCTACACCGTCTGGGGCGGCTACGCCTACGGCCGCGAGCTGAACGGCCGCCCGGCCCGGGTTGAGATGGAGACCGCGTACAAGCGGATCACCATCGCGGCCAAGAACACCGACACCCGCGAGCACGACATCGCCGACTCGGACGACTACTTCCAGTACCACGGCGGCATGGTGGCCACCGTGCGCGCTCTCACCGGCAAGGCCCCGACCGCCTACATCGGCGACTCGACCCGCCCGGAGACGGTCCGCACCCGCACCCTCACCGAGGAGGCGGCCCGGGTCTTCCGCGCCCGGGTGGTCAACCCGCGCTGGATGGAGGCGATGCGCCGCCACGGCTACAAGGGCGCCTTCGAGATGGCCGCGACGGTGGACTACCTGTTCGGCTACGACGCCACCACCGGCGTGGTCGCCGACTGGATGTACGAGAAGCTCACCCAGGAGTACGTGCTCGACCCGACCAACCGCGAGTTCCTCAGCGGCGCCAACCCCTGGGCCCTGCACGGCATCAGCGAGCGCCTCCTCGAAGCCGCCGACCGCGGCCTCTGGGCCGAGCCCGACCCGGCCCTGATCGACGCCCTCCGCACCGCCTTCCTCGAGACCGAGGGTGACCTCGAAGGCGACAGCTAGGCCCGGTCCGGGCGATCTTGTCGGACAGCGTGCGGCGTCGGGCGCCCGGCTGGGCGTGCGGCCGGAACGGCCAAGTACCGGGTCGTACTTGGCCGTTCCGGCCGTGCGTCCAGCCGGGCTGTGACATCAGCCGCCGACGCGGCGGGTCCGACGTCGCACGCCCGGCAAAAGCGCCCGGACAGGGCCTAGTCACGGCTGCCCCCGCCCGGCAGCTGCCGGGCGGGGGCACGGTGTCCCGGTGGTCAGTGCGCCTCGGCGGCACCCGGGCTGTAGAGGGCCTCGCCCATCGGGGAGTCCTCGCCGCTGATGTGGGCGCGGATCGCGGCCAGGTACTCGATGGTGAAGATGAGCAGCTTGGCCGTGACGCCGTCCATCGGTGTTCCTCGGGTCGAGTGCAAGTGTGCTCCTGGAGCCTTGTCCACCACCTCCGCTCCTCAGCCGATTTCGGCCGGTTTCGCCCCACTGACCTGGAGCACGAGCGCATCCACCGGCGCGCGCGAGAAATGTGCGCTGGGCTGTCGGCGGTCGAGCGCTAGCTTTGAGCCATGCACCTGCCCGCGTCGCTCCGCCAACCCGCCCGGTACGCCTCGTCGGCCGCCGGGGCGCTGCCCGTGCTGACCTTTCCGGCGGCGGGGTTGGGGTGGCTGGCGTGGGTGGCGCTGGTGCCCGGGCTCGAGTTGATGCGGCGGGCGGCCGGCGGGCGGGAGGCCGCGGTCCGAGGGTGGTGGTTCGGGGCGGGTTTCATCCTGACGGCGATGTACTGGCTGGTGCCGTCGATCGGGCCCGGCCTGCTCGCGCTCGCGGTGGTCTTCGGCGCCCTCCAAGGGTTGGTCGGCCTGGCCACCCACCGGCTGCTGCACCCGCCGCTCACCACCCGCAGGACGGTACTGGCCCTTCTCGTCATCCCGTCCGTCTGGGTGAGTACCGAGTTCGTCCGGTCCTGGCACGCGCTGGGCGGCCCCTGGGCCCTGCTCGGTGCCAGCCAGTGGCAGCACCCGGCGGTCCTGGGCCTGGCCTCGGTGGGCGGGGCGTGGCTGGTGAGTGCCGCGGTCGTGACCGCCAACGTGGGGGTGCTGATCCTGCTGACGGAGCGCCGGCTCCAGCTCCGGGTGCTCGCCGCCTTCGCGGTGACCGCGACGCTGCTGGCCGGACCGCTGCTGTTCGCCGCCCAGCGGGCCCCTGCCCCGGGCGACATCGCGACCGTGGCGCTGGTCCAGCCGGGCCAGACCCCGGGGCCCGAGGAGCGGCTGGCCGCGGGCGAGCGGATCACCACCGCGCTCACCGGGCGTCCGCTCGACCTGGTCGTCTGGGGCGAGAGCAGCACCACCGCCGACCTGGACCGCGACCGGGAGACGCTGGCCCGGCTGCGGCGGCTGTCCGCCTCCACCCGCTCCCCGCTGCTGGTCGGCGAGGACGCCCGCAAGGCCGACGGCAAGATCTCCAAGGACGCCGTCCTGGTCACCCCGGACGGCGTGACGGAGCGGTACCGCAAGATCAGGCTGGTCCCGTTCGGCGAGTACGTGCCGTTCAGGCCGGTGCTCGGCTGGCTGACCGGGGTGAGCAAGGCCGCGGGCGAGAACCGGGCGCCCGGCGCCGCCTTCCACCTCCTGCACACCGCCGACCGGGCGGGCCGCCCGCTGCCGTTCGGCGCCCTGATCTGCTTCGAGTCGACCTTCCCCGACATGTCCAGGGTCGCGGCGGCCGACGGCGCCCGGATGATCGTCTACCAGTCCGCGACCTCGACCTTCCAGTCCTCCTGGGCGCCGCAGCAGCACGCCTCGCTGGGCGCGCTGCGGGCCGCCGAGACCGGCCGCCCGGTGGTGCAGGCGGCGCTGACCGGCGAGTCGGTGGCGTACGACCGGCAGGGCCGCCGGCTGGCCTCGCTCGGCACCGGCGACAGCGGGGCGCTGACCGTCGCGCTGCCGCTGGCCGATCCGGGCGCCCGGACCTGGTACGTGCGGCTCGGCGACTGGGTGCCGTACACGGCGGCGGCCGTCACGCTGGCCGCCGCCGTCGCGGAGCTGCGCCGCCGCCGGGCACCGCAGGGGCAGCCGACCGGGCGTCAGCCCGAGGTGCCGGCCAGGTAGATCCCGAACACCGCGCCCACCGGGTCCCTGAGCACCGCGAGCCGTGGCCCGTCCGGCACGTCGGTGGGCGGCAGCACCGCCTCGGCACCCAGCGCCACCGCGCGCTCCGCCGACAGGTCCACGTCGGCGACCGCGAAGTACGGCATCCAGTACGGCGGCAGATCGGCCGGGAACTGCTCGCCCATGTCCAGCACGCCGCCGAAGTCCCGGCCGTCCAGACCCCACTGGCTGTACGACTCGCCGGGGCTGACGCTCCATCCGAACAGCGCCGGGTAGAAGGTCAGTGCGCCGGGCACGTCCCGGGTGGCCAGTTCGATCCAGCCCAGCGCGCCCGGCTCGTCGAACAGCGCGGTGCCCGGGAAACCACGGGCCTGCCAGACGGAGAGGACCGCGCCCGCCGGGTCGGCCAGCACCGCGAACCGGCCCAGCTCGAAGACGTCGTCAGGACCGGTCAGCGCCCGCCCGCCGGCGGCTGCGGCGGCGGTCACCGTGGCATCGGCGTCGGCGGTGGCGACCATCACCGTCCAGGCCGGGGGCCGCCCGCTGTCGGCCGGCGGAGAGATCGCGGCCACCGGATCCTCCCCCAGCAGCATCGGGGTGTAGCCGCCCGCCTCCACCCCCGGGTCCGGCGCGGCCCGCCAGCCGAACAGCTCGCCGTAGAACGCCCGCGCCGCCTGCGGATCGGTGCTGCCGTGCTCGACCCAGCAGGGGGCGCCCGGCGTGTTCTTGCTGATCCTCATCCCGGTCGTCCTCTCAGCGGATCTCGATGACGCACTTGCCGCGCGCGTGTCCCGACTCGACCGCGGCCATCGCCTCGGGGGCGCGGTCCAGCGTGAACGTCTCGGAGATGAGCGGGTCCAGGCCGCCGTTGGCGACCAGGGCCGCCAGCGCGGTCAGCACCTCCCCGCTGTGCCGGCGCCTGACGAACTCGCCTCCCAGCGCGGCGGCGGTCCCCGGGTCGAGCGTGGAGACCAGCCGGCCGCCGGTGCGCAGCGCGGCCGAGGCGGCCCGGGCGTCCTCGCCGCCCACCAGGTCGAGGACGCCGTCCACACCGTCCGGCGCGAGCGCCCGCACCCGGTCGGCCACTCCCTCGCCGTACGGGACCTGGGTCGCCCCGAGGCCGGCCACGTACTCGCGGTTCTGGTCGCTCGCGGTGCCGAGCACCCGGACGCCCCGGCCCGCCGCGATCTGCGCGGCCGCGCTGCCGACCCCGCCCGCGACGCCGAGCACCAGCAGCACCTGACCGGGCTTCAGGTCCAGCTGGGTGACCGCGTCGTACGCCGTGGCGGTGGCGACGGAGAGGGTGGCGGCCTGGGTGAAGGAGACGTCGTCGGGCACTTTGGCGGTCTGGTCCGACTCCAGCAGTGCGTGCTCGGCGAAGGCCCCGCCCGGCGTGGGCCCGAAGACCGGGTCGCCGACCGCCAGCCCGGTCACCCCCTCCCCCAGCACCTGGACCACGCCCGCCGCCTCCAGGCCGAGCACCCGGGGCGTCGGCTGCCCGGTGCCGAGCAGCCCCTGCCGGACCTTCCAGTCGGCCGGGTTGACCCCGGCCGCGTGCACGGCGATCAGCAGCTGGCCCGGGCCCGGCACGGGCACCGGCCGGTCCAGGAACTCCTGGGTGTCAGGACCGCCGTACGCCACGAATCCGAATGCCTTGGACATGTTCTTCCTTCGCTCGGGGCTCCTGCCTCCACCAGCTTGCGGGCGGCGGCCCCGGGACGGGAGGGAATGCTGCGCCGAACGAGCCTCCCGGGAAGCATGTTGTTCAAATTGGAACAACAGTGTACGGTCATCCGAAACAGCCCGAAGGAGGTCCGGCATGACGGATCAGCTGAGCCCGGCGACGGTACGGTCGAACGTCCAGATCCCGCTGGTATTCCCCGACGGCTACCGGGTCGTGGCCGAGGTCTCCACCTTCCACGGCCTGAGCGACGGCGCCGAACACCTGGCCCTCCGGCTGGGCGACCCCGGGGCCGGAGCACCGCTGGTCCGACTGCACTCCGAATGCCTCACCGGCGACGTGTTCGGCTCGGCCCGCTGCGACTGCGGCCCCCAGCTGCGCGAGGCCGTCGAGCGGATCGCCGAGGCCGGCGGCTACCTGCTCTACCTCCGCCAGGAGGGCCGCGGCATCGGCCTCTACAACAAGCTCGACGCCTACATGCTGCAGGACCAGGGCCTGGACACCTACGCCGCCAACACCGCCCTCGGCCTCCCCGAGGACGGCCGCGACTACACCGCCGCCGCCCAGATGCTCCGCACCCTCGGCAGCACCGGCATCCGGCTGCTCAGCAACAACCCCGACAAGGCCGCCCAACTGGCCGCCCTCGGCATCGAGGTGACCGAGCGGGTCCCCACCGGTGTGCACGTCTCCGCCAGCAACGTCCGCTACCTGCGTGCCAAGGTCGAGCACACCAACCACGCCATCGCCCTCACCGAGCTGGTCGGCTGAGCCCCACCGCCCGGCGCAGCCGCTCCGCCACCTTGCCGGTGAAGCGGACCACCTCGCCGAGCGCGGGCAGCGGGTCGTCCCGACAGAGCCGGCCCCGTTCGGTGGCGGACCTGGGCAGGACGTCCTCGGCCTGCGCCGTGCTCGCGACCCACCGCCGACAGCTCCCGGTACCCCTGCGGCGCCCAGGCCGCCGGACTCGGCACGCCGTACTGGCGGGAGCAGGAAGGCCCGGCGCGCTCGGCAAGCAGCAGGGCGTGGGTCGCACGGTCCGGCTCGGTCCGGGCTTGCGGCATGTCAGACCCTCATCGCGGGCGCGGTCCGGTCCCCGGACGCGGTGCCCCCGCTTCGCGCGCCGGTCAGGGCGACTCTCGGCCTCCGCGCCCGGAGCGGGCCACCCGAGCACGGAGCGGCCACCTCCGGTGACCCGAATGGGGGTGTTGCCGGTCGGCCGCACGGCGCACCCCTGGCTGAGGGGTGCTCCGTTCGAGGAGGGCGCCGGATGTTGACCAACCGTCTGTTGACCACCTGCCTGACCGGGTCGCCGTGAGTGCCGCTGGGACGACCCCGGTCACCGTGGTCGGAGCGGGCCCGTACGGCCTGGCCACCGCCGCCCACCTGCGCGAACACCGGGTGCCACTGCGGGTGTTCGGCGAGCCGATGGAGAGTTGGCGCAACCGGATGCCGACCGGGAAGTACCCCAGGTCCACGCCCTCGGCCTCCTCTGTCGCCGACCTCGCCGACCTCGCCGACCTCGCCGACCTCGCCGACCTCGCCCGGCAGCCTTCCAGTCCTCGGTGCCCGGCCTCTACTTCACCGGGCTCCCGGCGGCGGCCACCTTCGGCCCCCTGATGCGTTCGTCTGCGGCACCGGCTTCGCCACCCGGCGGATCTGCGCCGCCGTCGCCGAGGCCGGCCGGTGAACCGGGCGCCTTGGCCGAGGTGCACCGGTGGCACCTCGCTACGACTGGAACGGCCCCGGCAGCACCGAACCACCCGCCGACCTGCGGGTGGAAGGGACCGTCACAGCTCCGGGGGCCCGCCGACCGGACTGCCGACTGCCGCCCTGGCGCGGCGGTAGAGCCGCCAGCCCTTGGTCCGCATCCGCTCCGGCAGCGGCGCCACGGGTGCGCCCTCGCCCCGCGTCCAGCTCCGGAACCGCTCGGCCGTGGTGTCGGCCCGCACCATCAGCCTGGCGATCCGCAGCGGCTCGTCCTCGGCCGTGCTGAAGGCGTTCACCACCGCGCAGGCGGAGCTGAACCCGGCCAGGCCGACCTGGCGGCGGACGGCGGCGCTGGAGTAGCCGTGCGGGTAGGCGAACGAGGTCACCCGGTGGCCGAGCACGTCCTCCAGCTCCTGCCGACAGCCGACGGTCTCGCTGGCCAGCCAGCGGCTCGGCAGGGTGTCCAGCTGCGGGTGGGTCCGGGTGTGCGCGCCGATCTCCACACCGCAGGCGTCCAGCGTGACGACCTGACGCCAGTTCAGCATCCGAGCGGGCGGCAGCAGGCTGCCCGCCGCCTCGCCACCCGGCGGGTGGACCGCACCGGTGGTGACGAACAGCGTGGCGGGCAGGCCGCGTTCGGTCAGCAGCTGGGCCACCGTCCAGTAGGCGTCGGCGAAGCCGTCGTCGAAGGTGAGCACCGCCGGGGCGGCGGGCAGCGCCGGGCCGCCGCGGAGCGCCGCCACCAGGCGGTGCAGCGGGATGACGGTGCGCCCGGCGTCGGCGATCCGGTCCAGCTGTTCGGCGAAGGTGCGCGGGGTGACGGTGTACGGCGCGATCCAGGGCGGCGGGTCGTCCGACACCGAGTGGTAGAGGAACACCGGGACGGCCGTCATCGCGCACCCCCCGGCGCCCGGGCCCGATGGGCCGGGCCGACCAGCCGGCCGGTGCCTCCGGGCCGCCGGAGCCGTCCGACGGTGTAGCCGGTCAGCGTGACCACCACCCCCACGGCCAGGGCGCCGAGTTCGCGCGGCCCGCCCCCGCCGGGACGGATCGCCCGGGCCATCCCGCGCGGCACCGTGCTGCGCAGGTAGCGGCGTTCACTGGCCAGCGCGGGCCCGCGCCCGGCGCACCGGGCGACAATCGCCTTGGACAGCCCCTCAGCATAGCAACGCGACTGGAAGTAGGACCAGTTGGTACGCCCTTCGGGAACCCGGTGACTGACCCGGGCGGTCGGCTCGTAGCGCAGTTCGGCCTCCGGCCGGCCGGCCGCCAGCCGGATGCACAGCTCGGTCTCCTCGCAGCCGAGCGGCCGGCTGCCGATCCGGCCGAGGTCCGGGCGGAAGCCGCCCGCCGCGATCAGTTCGGCCCGCCGGAAGGACATGTTCGCGCTGATGAAGTTTCTTACCCGGGCGGTGTGTTCGGGCATGCCGAGGTAGGAGCAGCCGACCACCCAGTCGAACTCGGGCGGGAACCAGGCCGGGCGGCCGGTCTCCCAGCGCGGCCGGACCAGGCCGCCGACTCCGAGCACCCGGTCGTCCCGGTAGCCGGCCAGCAGGCGCTCGGTCCAGCCCGGGTCGGCGGTGGCGTCGTCGTCCAGGAAGGCGACGACGTCGCCCTCGGCCAGCGCCGCCCCGGTGTTCCGGGCGCCGGACAGTCCGGCCTGTGCCTCGTTCGCCACCACCCGGACACCGGCCAGCACCCCGGCCGCCCGGACGGCCAGTTCGGGGCAGTGGTCGACCACCAGCAGCACTTCGTCGGCGGGGCTGTACTGACGCTGCAGCGAGGCCACCGCGGCGACCAGATCGGGCCAGCGGGCCATCGTGTAGGAGCAGATCACCACGGTCAGCGTGAGCCGGTGCTCCGTCAGCCGGCCGCCGGTCTCCTGCCGGGCCCGGCCGGGTAGGTCGGTCATCTCTCTCGCCTTCCCTTCGTCGCCGGGGCACCCGGCGCGGCAGGGTGATGAGCAGCGGCACCGCCGGCAGGCACTCCGCGATCAGCCAGGTCAGGCCGACCCCGGTCAGCCCGAGCGGCCGGGCTGTACCAGGCGGTCGCGAGCAGCCGGAAGAGCGCGCCGAGCTTGGCCGACATCAGTGAACCGGCCGACAGTACAGGGCCGTTGTGCAGCAGCGGCCCGGTCGGGACGGCGGCCCTGAGCCTGGCCCTGAGCAGCGTCGGGTACGAGCACTGGCAGGGCAGCGCCACCGGACAACCGCAGCCGGCCGTGTCGGCCCCGGTGGCGGCCATCGCCCTCACCCCGTCCGGCTCAGGTGCAGCGAGCGGAGGTAGCCGAGCGGCCCGTACAGCATCCCGCGCAGCTCCCACGCGGCCAGCCGGGCGGACCGTCGGCCGGGCGGCGTGGTGCGTCCCCCGGCCTGCGCGGCGGCGTGCCGCAGCCCGCGGGGCACTCGGCGCAACAGCGCGGGCAACAGGCGGGGTTCGGCGGTGACGGCGGCGGTCAGGTACGCGCCGAGGCCGGCGCCGTAGCCGTAGAGCCGGGCGGGTAGCGCGTCGGGGGCCCCGCGGTGCCGGTGCCAGACCAGCGCGTCGGGCTGGTAGCTGAGCACGTGACCGCCGGTGACGATCCGGAAGAAGGCCAGCAGGTCGTCGCCGCCGTGGGCGGGGGTGCCGACGCCGGTGGCCGGGTCGAAGCCCCCGAACGCGCGCAGCACTCCGGTCCTGAAGGCCATGTTGGCCCCGGAGCCGAACTGCCTTGCCGTGAAAGGGAACAGCGGGTCGCCGGACGGCAGGTCGAGGGACCAGCGGCGTGGCGTGAAGCCCTTCCGGGAGCCGCCGTGCCGCTCCAGCGCGGCCTGGCCGGCGGTCTCCAGCTCGGCGGGCAGGATCAGGCCGGTCACGCAGCCGACGGCCGGGTCGTCGGCGAAGGCCGTGGCCAGGGCGGCGAGCCAGTGCCGGTCGACCAGGGTGTCGTCGTCGGTGAAGGCGATCAACTCGCCCCGGGCGGCTGCCAGTCCGAGGTTGTGCGCCCGGGCCAGACCCGGCACCGGCTCCCGCAGGTAGCGGACCCGGTCGGCGTACCGCTCGCGGATCAGCCTCCTCGCCTCGTCGCCGGCCGGGGCGTTGTCGACCACCAGCACCTCGTACTGCGGGCCCTCGATCCGCAGCACCGAGTCCAGGCACCCGCGGAGCAGCTCCGGCCGGTTCCGGGTGCCGATCACGACGCTGATCAGGGGCGGTGCCGCCGACGAGCCAACACCGGCCCGCCGACGCGGCACCCCGATCCTCGCGGTGGTCAACTGAGCTGCGGTGATCGGGATTTCGGTGAAGGCGGCTTCGACCAGCGCCCGGCGCAGACCGACCTGGTCGTCGGCGCGGCCGGTGGCGGTGACCAGTCCGAGCGGGTGTCCGTGCAGCCGCACCAACGCCAACACGCGGCCGTCCGGAGCGGCCGACCCGATGCCACCGGGCGAGCGCAGCTCACCGGGTTCGGCCAGGTCCAGTTCGACCACGTGGACGGAGGTGTAGAGCGAGTCCCGGGCGGCGGGGCAGGGGCAGGCCGTTGCGGTGCGCCGGTCGATGCCGTTCATCACCACTCCCCCGTGACGCGGCGGGCCGTTCCGCTGCCGCCGGGACGTTCGGAGATCAACGTCCGGAGCACCCGGCGGCCGTCCGGGACGGCGTGCAGGTGCGAACGGCCACCACGGCGGGGAAGTTCGAGGCTCGGCACCTCGGCGATCCGCAGGCCGGACCGCAGCGCGTGCGCGATCATCTCGGCCTCGATCTCGAACCCGGCCGAGCGCAGGTCGAGTTGGCCCAGGAAGCTGCGGCAGATGACCTTGTCGACGCAGTGCGGGATCTCCGTGAACCCCCAGGGGATGTTCCTGGCCTCGCTCCTGGCCGGCACGACCACGCTGACCGAGTGCCTGGTCCTGGTCCCGTCACCGAGCCGGCGCCTCGGCCGGGCGGCGGTCGGCCGGTCGGTGGCCCGGCGCAGCGGCGGGTCCCCGTCACGGGTGGGGTGGCGCAGGACGTTGGCGGGCAGCGGAGTGCTCATCACGCACGGCCTTCTCCGAGAGCTGCGGGCACGCGGACCCCCCACGGCGTGACCCGATGACACGGGGCGGACCGCCACGCCGAAGGGCGCGGGGTGGACCCCGGCTGGGACGGGAGCGGACTGCGGCGCGGCGGGCTGGCACGTACTCCCCCGGAGCCCCTCCGGACTGCGCCGGCGCTCCCGGTCGGCTGAGCGCCGACCATCGCTGGCAGCTGGTATGTACTGGTGCCAGGGCCTCATCGTCCGCCCGGAGCAGGTCCTGCGTCAACCCTTTGGGCGGTTGTGCCCCGATTCATTCCGCCCGGCGGCGCTCGTCCGCGATCCGGCGGGAGATCTCGTCCGGACGGACCGGACGGCCGAAGTGCCAGCCCTGCGCCCAGTCACAGCCCATCTGCCGCAGCCGCTCGGCGTCCGCGCCGGTCTCCACGCCCTCGGCGGTCACGGTCAGGCCGAGCGTGTGCGCGAGCGAGACCAGCCCGCTGACGATCCGCCAGCCGGTGTGCGCGTCCTTGGTCGGGTCGTGCAGGTCGCCGACGAAGGAGCCGGCGATCTTGAGGCAGGAGACCGGCAGGTCGCGCAGGTAGGCCAGGTTGGACCAGCCGGTGCCGAAGTCGTCCACCGCCAGCGAGACGCCCAGGTCGCGCACCCCGTGCAGCGCCTTCAGCGCCTCGTCCTCCGGGCCGACCACGGTGGACTCGGTGATCTCCAACTGGAGCTTGGCGGGCGGCAGCCCGGTCTTGCGCAGGATCCGCTCGACGTCGGTGACCAGACCGGCGTTGCGGGCCTGCCGCACCGCCAGGTTGACGTTCACCTGCGGTGCGTCCTCGCCGAACTCCCGTACCCAGTCGGTCGCCTGGCGGCAGGCCTGCTCCAGCACCCAGCGGCCGAGCGGCATGATCAGGCCGGTCTCCTCGGCCACCCCGATGAACTCGTCCGGGCCGAGCACCCCGAGCTGCGGGTGCCGCCAGCGCACCAGGGCCTCCACCGCGACCAGCGAGCCGTCGGCCAGCGAGCAGAGCGGCTGGTAGTCGATGAAGAACTCGCCCCGGTCCAGCGCGGCGGGCATCCGCACCGAGACCGCGTACCGGCTGACCGCGCGGGCGTTCTCGGTCGGGTCGAACAGCGTCCAGCGGCCGCGGCCCGCCTCCTTGGCCCGGTACAGCGTGAGGTCGGCCGCCCGGACCGCCGCGCCCGGCGTGGTGGTGGCCACCCGACGCTCCAGCACGCCGACGCTGGCCCCGACCGCCAGCGAGTGGTCGCCGACCTGCACCGGTCTGGCCAGCGCGGCCAGCACGGTCTTGGCGGCCGCCACCGCCTCCTGCTCACCCCGGCAGTCCTCCAGCAGCACCACGAACTCGTCGCCGCCGAGCCTGGCCACCAGGTGGCCCAGCGGGGTCAGCGCGGTCTCCAGCCGCTGCGCAACGGCGGCCAGCAGCTGGTCCCCCGTGTCGTGGCCGAGGCTGTCGTTGACCACCTTGAAGCCGTCCAGGTCCACGTAGCAGAGGCCGAACCTGGCCCCGGGCTCCGGCTCCTCGAACAGCTTCTCCAGCCGCTCGAAGAAGGCCACCCGGTTCGGCAGCCCGGTCAGCGGGTCGTGGGTGGCCTGGTGCCGCAGCCGCTCCTGCAGTCGGTAACGGTCGGTGATGTCCTCCAGCATGGCCACCTGGTAGAGCGGCAGGCCCTCGTCGTCCCGGATCAGCGAGACGGTCAGATGGGTCCAGACCACCTCGCCGTCCTGCCGGTAGTACGGCTTGTCGAACTGGAAGTACTCCCGGCGCCCGGAGATCAGGTCCTCGTACGCCTCCCAGACCCCCGGCGTGTCCTCGGGGTGCACCAGCTCCTCCACCCGACGGCCCGTCATGTCCAGCGAACCGGTGCCGAAGATCTCCCCGAGCGCGCGGTTGACCGAAATGATGTTGCCGTCGGTGTCGCCGATGCCGATACCGATCGCGGCGCTCTCGAACAGGGCGCGGAACTTGTTCTCCGACTCCCGCAGCGCCTTCTCCACCTCGCGCCGCGCGGTGTCGGCGGCCAGCCGGATCGCCTCCTGCTCGCGCAGGGTCCGCTCCCGCAGCGCCTCCGCCCAGCCCGCCGCGAAGGCCCCGCTCAGCGCCGGTCCGCGGCCGTCGCCGACCGGGCCGAGCTGGAGCAGCTCGACCGCCCTGGCCAGCACGGCGGGGTCGGTGAAGTGCGCGTCCACCAGCTGGGCCCCGGCCTGCCCGGCCAGCGCGGGCTGGAACGGCTCCTCGTGCTGGGCCCGGTGCAGCAGCACGGCCGTCCGGGACACCAGGCGGCGGAGGATGCCCGGGTGCACGGCCATGCCGTGACCACTGCGGAGCAGCCGCTCCCACTCCTGGTGGAACCAGGTGGGTGCGTCCACCCGGTCCGGCCCGTCCGACCCTGCGGTCACGGCAGCAGTCCGACGCCCGACAGGCCGGTCATCCGCTCCGGGTGCGGGCCGACCGACTCCGGGTCCTCGGGGCGCCACTCGGGCAGGTAGACCAGCCCGGGTTCGAGCAGCTCGAAGCCGTCGAAGAAAGCCTCGATCGCCGCCCGGTTGCGCATCGTGATGGGGGTCGGCGTGCGCCGGTACAGGTCCTGGTGCGCACCGGCCTGGTCCGGCCTGCCCTCCAGCGAGGCGTGGCAGATGACCAGCGCGCTGCCCGGCGGCAGCGCGTCCCTGAGCACCCGGACCAGCCGGTACGGGTCGTCCTCGTCGGTGATGAAGTGCAGCACCGCGACCAGCAGCAGCCCGACCGGCTCGCCCGCCGCCAGCAGCTCGGCCACCTCGGGCCGGGCGAGCAGGTCCTCGACCTGGCGCAGGTCCGCCTCGACCACCACACTCTGCGGGTCGTCCTTGAGCAGCAGCCGGCTGTGCGCGACCGCGATCGGGTCGTGGTCCACGTACACCACCCGGCTGTCCGGCTGGATCGCCCTGGCGATCTCGTGCACCGGGCCGAAGGTGGGTATGCCGGAGCCGATGTCCAGGAAGCGGGTGACGCCCTGCTCGGCGAGGTGCTCCACGGCCCGGCGGAGGAATGCCCGGTTGGCCCGCATGATGGCGGGCAGCTCAGGCCAGAACTCGATCGCCTTGCGGGCCATCGCCCGGTCCACCTCGAAGTTGTGCGAGCCGCCGAGGTAGTAGTCGTACACCCGGGCGGCGTTCGGCTTCTCGGTGTCGGTGCCGGCGGGGACCCAGTTCGCTTGCTGCATGAGGCATCCCTACCGGAGGTGGAGTGAACGACAAAACATGAGGATCTTCCTATCATCGCCTCTCCCCTGCAAGCAGTGAAACCGCTGAGACGGATGTGGCTGAAGGGGCTGTCCTCAGGCCTGCCTCTCGGATCACGCCGGGCGGCCGATGCCGGATCAGCGAGGGACGTACCCCCCATGCCGCCCGCTGACCCGGTGTGACCCGGAAGGCAAGCCTGGCGGACGAGGCGCCGTTCCGGACCGGCCGGGCGAGAATGGGACGGTCATGGCCGGACCCATCGAGGACTACGCCCTCCTCGGAGACCTGCAGACCGCCGCCCTGGTCGGCCGGGACGGATCGGTCGACTGGCTCTGCCTGCCCCGGTTCGACTCGCCCAGCTGCTTCGCCGGGCTGCTCGGCACCGACCGGCACGGCGCCTGGCGACTCGGCCCCGCCACCGGCGGCCCGTGCACCGAACGCCGCTACCACCCGGCGGGCCTGGTGCTGGAGTCGGTCTGGCGGACCGCCACCGGCACCGTCCGGGTCACCGACTTCATGCCCCGGCGGGAGCGGCTCCCCCGGCTGGTGCGGATCGTCGAGGGCCTCACGGGCACCGTCCGGATGCGCGGCGAACTGCGGCTGCGGTTCAACCACGGCCGGATAGAGCCCTGGGTGCGCCGCACCGACCACCACCGGATCGCGGTGGCGGGCCCCGACTCCGCCTGGCTCCGGGTACCCACCGGCGTGCACACCTGGGGCGAGGACGGCGCGACCGTCTCCGAGTTCACCGTCGCCGCGGGTGAGCAGGTCCCGTTCGTGCTCACCTGGCAGCCCTCGCACCGCTCCGACACCCCCCGGGTCGATCCGGCCGAACTGCTGGCCCGGACCCTGACCGGCTGGCAGTCCTGGGCCGACGGCCTGCGCTACCAGGGCCCGTACCGGGAGCAGGTGCTGCGCTCGCTGATCACCCTCAAGGCGCTCACCTACGACCCGACCGGCGGGATCGTCGCCGCCCCGACCGCCTCGCTGCCCGAACTCCCGGGTGGGATGCGCAACTGGGACTACCGGTTCTGTTGGCTGCGGGACTCCAGCATGACGCTGGCCGCCCTGCTGCGCGGTGGCTTCCGGGACGAGGCGGCGGCCTGGCGGAAGTGGCTGCTGCGGGCGATCGCGGGCGATCCGGGCGACCTCCAGGCGGTGTACGGGGTGGCCGGCGAGCGCACCCTGCCGGAGACCTCGGCCGACTGGCTGCCCGGCTACCAGGGCTCCACCCCGGTCAGGTTCGGCAACGCGGCCGTCCACCAGCTCCAACTGGACGTCTACGGCGAGGTGTTGGACACTCTCGAACTGGCCTACCGGGCGGGCATCCCGATGGAGCGCAAGGTCTGGGGACTGCTCCGCAGCCTGATGGACTTCCTCGCCCTGCACTGGCGCGAACCGGACGAGGGACTCTGGGAAGTCCGGGGTCACCGGCGGCAGTTCGTGCACTCCAAGGTGATGGTCTGGGTGGCCGCCGACCGCGCCGTCCGACTCGCGGAGGCCACCGGACTGCCCGCACCGGTCGAGCGCTGGCGCACCCTGCGCGACACCGTGCACGCCGAGGTCTGCGAGTACGGCTACCACGCCCGCCGGGGCGTCTTCGTCCAGGCTTACGACACCGAGGAGTTGGACGCCGCCACGCTGTTCATCGCCAAGTCCGGCTTCCTGCCGCCCGACGATCCCCGGGTGGTGCGCACCGTGGACGCCGTCCGGACCGAGCTGGACCAGGACGGCTTCGTCCGCCGCTACCGGGCCGCTCCCGACACCGACGGGCTGCCCGGCTCCGAAGGGGCTTTCCTGGCCTGCTCGTTCTGGCTGGCCGACGCGCTGGCGCTGACCGGGCGGCGGCCCGAGGCCAGGGAGCTGTTCGAACGTTCGCTGGCGGTGGCCAACGACCTGGGCCTGCTGGCCGAGGAGTACGACCCCGCCACCGGCCGCCAACTGGGGAACTCCCCCCAGGCGTTCACGCACGTCGCGCTGGTGAACACCGCGTTCGGGCTGGCCGACGACGAAGCGGCCGACCCCACCGCCGTGGGATCGGCCGCCGCTCACTGAACCGCCGTCAGCTGGTGGCGGTGCAGGTCAGGGTCGGGGCGGTGTTGCTGCCCGAGTAGTTGGCGCCGAAGCCGAAGCTGGTGTTGCCACCGGCCCCGACGGTGCCGTTGTAGCCGAGGTTGGTGACCGCGACCGACGTACCGCTCTGGGCGAGGCTGCCGTTCCAGAGGTTGGTGATCTGCTGGGTGCCGCCCCAGGTCCAGGTGACCTTCCAGGACTTGGTGGGCACGGTGCCGGTGTTGGTGACCGTGACGTCGGCGTTGAAGCCGGAGCCCCAGTCGTTGCTCACCTTGTAGGTCGCGGCGCAGCCGGCGTTGCCGTTGCCACCACTGGTCGTGGTGGTGACGCTCAGCGCGGCGGAGGCCGCCGAGACGTTACCGGCCGCATCGCGGGCCTTGACCGTGTAGCTGTACGCCGTCGCCGCCGTCAGGCCGCTGTCGGTGTACGAGGTGGTGGCCGAGGTGCCGACCTGCACACCGTTGCGGAAGACCTGGTAGCCCGTCACGCCGACGTTGTCGGTGGAGGCGGTCCAGCCCAGGGTCAGACCCGTGGTGGTGACGCCGCTCGCGACCAGCCCGGTCGGGACGGTCGGCGCGGTGGTGTCGCCGGTCCCGGCGGAGGTGGTGACGCTCAGCGCGGCGGAGGCCGCCGAGACGTTACCGGCCGCATCGCGGGCCTTGACCGTGTAGCTGTACGCCGTCGCCGCCGTCAGGCCACTGTCGGTGTACGAGGTGGTGGCCGAGGTGCCGACCTGCACACCGTTGCGGAAGACCTGGTAGCCCGTCACGCCGACGTTGTCGGTCGAGGCGGTCCAGCTCAGGGTCGCGCCGGAGGCGGTGACGCCGCTCGCGGCGAGCGCGGTCGGGGCGGTCGGGGCGACGGTGTCGCTGGTGCCACCACCGACCGGCGGGTAGGCGTTGGCGAGCAGCTGGCGGAACTGCGCGGAGAACCAGGTACCGGCCAGCGGCGAGTCCGGCAGGGCGCCGGACATCTGGAAGTTGTTGCGCGCGTTCCCGGTGTAGGTCGGGTCGCACATCCCGTCGAAGCCCTTGCCCTGGTCGTTCGGGATCATCTTGCTGGCGCCGTCCGACTCGCCCGGAGGCTTCACCCAGACGTAGGCGTCGATGCCCGGCTCGGGCGCGGCGGTCGGGCGCTCGCCGAGGCCGGCACCGGCCTGGTTGCACCAGTTGCCGGTCTGGAACCGGCGGTCGATCCGGCCGCCGTCCACGTACGCGTCACCGCTGGTCTGCGGGCCGGGACCGGTCGGACGGTTGGGGCCGCCCCAGCCGTTGCGGGAGGTGTCGATCAGCATGCCGACGTTCGACGGGAAGCCGACCTCGACCGCCTTGGCGCGGAACGCCTGGGCGTACGACAGCTCGTCGACGTAGCGGTTCCAGTCCACCCACTTGGAGGTGCCCCGGATCGACTGGCCGCCGACGGTGTCGTTGATGGTGAAGTAAGGCTCCTTCAACGCCGAGTAGTTGGCGGTGTTCACGACGAAGCCGTGCACGTTCGCCGGGGTCGAGCCGGAGGCGTTGGCGGCCTGGAGGAGCAGGTTCGCGGTCGGGCCGAAGTTGGAGTCCCAGCCCAGCCAGCCGTGGTGCCCGGCGTCGATGTAGTTGTAGACGTTGGAGATCGCGCCCAGCTTGTTCAGCGCGTAGCCGACGCCGGTCACGTAGTTGCCGTTCGCCTTCATCACGTCACAGGTGGGGGTGGCCGTGGCCGTTCCGCCCGCGTTGGTGATCAGGTTCGGCAGCGAGTCGAGCTCGATCGTGGTGACGATCCGCAGGTTGGCGTAGGCCGGGTCGGCCAGGATCGCGGCGATCGGGTCGATGAACTCGGTCTTGTAGCGGCCGATCTCGGTCGGGCCGAGCTCACCGTTGGACGACAGGGCGGCGCAGTCGCGGCCGGGCAGGTCGTAGATGACCACCTGGAAGACGAACGGCTTGCCTGCGGCGTTGGCCTGGCTGACGGCGGAGTTCAGGTGCGCCCGCAGGCCCATCGAGCTGCTCGAACCGTTGATCGCGGCGATCCGGTCCAGCCAGACGTAGGTCGGCTGGTTGGCGACGGCCGAACCACCCGGCTCGGCAGCGGCGTTGGCGGCCCACTCGGGGTTCACGTAGACGCCGGCACCGGCATAGGGATTGTCGACCTTGGGGGTGGCGGCGTGCGCTGTGCTCGCCATCGGAAGCAGGGTTGCCGCGCCGAGAGCGGTCGCGAAGACGGCCGTTCGGAGGCGACGGAGGAGCTGTCCTGACACGTGCGGATTCCTTTCGGGTGGGGGAAATCCGGTGGGGCGGAGTAGCGGGGACGCTGGTCAACCGTGGGAGCGCTCCCACCTTGCGTGATGCGGCTGACATCACAGGGAAGGACAGGTGGGGTGCGGTGGTGCCTGGCCGACTCGGCGGGTGGATAACTCCCCGCATCTCAGGGCGGCCCCTGAGCTCACGGCATATCAACCCATGAAGGCGCTGGGGCGTCAAGCATTCTGACCGACTTCAGTAACTGAACACGGCGCTTCCCATGGGAGCGCTCCCGAAACGGAGTTGACGGTGTCTCATGAGAACCTCGGGTTCTCACCACCCCCGGAGGCCGCCCGATGACCGCCCGTCCCAGGATCGACGACCAGCAGCGACGCGCCCGCCTGGCCACCCGCCACCTGCTCGCGCCCGCCCACCGGGCCGACTCCCCCGAGCAGGTCGTCGAGGCCCTGGTGGCCCTGCACGCCACCGACCCCGCCACCGTCTTCCTGTCCACCACCGCCCGGCTGGCCAGCCCCGAACCGGCCGAGCTGGACCGGGCGTTGTACCAGGACCGGACCCTGCTGCGGATGCACGGCATGCGGCACACCCTGTTCGTGGTCCCGGCCGAACTCGCGCCCGCGCTGTACGCCTCCACCACCCGCAAGGTCGCCGAGAAGGAGCGGCGCGGTCTGCTCGCCTTCGCCGCCGAGGGCGGCTTCGACGCCGACTGGCTGGCCGAGGTGCAGCGCCGCACGCTGGCCGCCCTGGCCACGGCCGGCCAGGCCACCGGCAGCCAACTCGGTAACCTGGTGCCCGAGTTGCGCGAGTCGATCACGGTCGCGGTGGGCAAACCGTACGAGGCCAGGCAAGCCGTCGGGGTGCGGCTGCTCCGAGTGCTCGGGATGGAGAACGAGATCGTCCGGGGCCGGCCGGTCGGCGGCTGGACCAGCGGACAGCACCGCTGGGAGGTCAGGGCCCCGCTGCCCGACGTCCCGCAGGCCGAGGCCCAGGCCGAGCTGGTCCGCCGCTGGCTGACCGCCTTCGGCCCCGCCACCACCGAGGACATCCGCTGGTGGACGGGCTGGGGCGTCCGCGAGGTCAGGGCCGCCGTCGCCGGCTGCGCGGCGGTGGCCGTCGACCTCGACTGCGGCCCGGGCCACGCCCTCCCGGACGACCTCGCGCCGCTCCCCGAACCGGCCCCGTGGGCCGCGCTGCTCCCCTCCCTAGACCCCACCCCGATGGGCTGGCAGCAGCGCGACTGGTACCTGCCCGCCGCTCACCGCGCCGAGCTGGTCGACCGCTCAGGCAACATCGGGCCGACCGTCTGGTGGAACGGCCGGGTGGTCGGCGGCTGGGCCCAGCACCCCGACGGCCACCTCCGCTGGGAGGCTCTGGAACCGCTCCCCGGTGAAGCCGCCGCCGCCATCGACGCCGAGGCCGACCGCCTGACCGGCTGGCTCGGTGGGACCCGCGTCACGCCGCGCTTCCGAACCCCGCTGGAACGCCGGCTCGGGAGCTGACGTGTCGTCAAGTTCTGTACGCAGCAAGCCGACTGCTCCCCGCACACGGGTGACGTCCCGCGTCAGGAGTGAGCACCGGGTGCTCCCACCCGGCACTCTGGTCACTGCACCCCACACTGCCACCGAGGAGAGGACCAGGATGGCCGACCCCGCACGCGAGCACGCCGACCAGCTGAACGAGGCACTCGCCGTGCTCGGGATCGACTGGCGCCCAGACCAGGTGGCCAGTGACGAAGTGCGCGCGGTGATGCTCGCCACCGCACTGCTGGGCGCGGCCGAGGCCCACCTGGTGAGCGCGGAGACGGAGGCGGAGCGAGCCGGTGACGACCTGGAGGCCCTGCGGCAGGCGTACGGCCCGGTGCGGGACGAGGTGGTGGCGGCCGCCGCACCGACCGCCCTCCACCACCAGCGGCTGGTGCTGATGCTGCGCAGCAGCATGCTGGTCAGCGACCTCGGCCGGGCCGCCGGCCCCGACGAGGAGCACCCGGACGTCGAGACGCTGGCCACCGCCCGGGACGCGGCCGCCTGCGCCTCCGCGCTGGTCGGCTACCACTTCGCCCCGACCTTCGACGCCCAGGAGGGCCTGCCGGAGCGCAGGGAGTTCCTCGCCGTCGCCGCCGACCTGGTCCGCCGCCTCGCCGACGGCCTCGTACGGATCGCCAGATCGGGCCGGGCCGCCGACTGAGCGCAGCGGCGTCGGCAGAGCAGGGAGCCGGGTCCGGGCCTCGCCGAGCCGCCGGCCGGGGTCCCTCGACACGCGCACTCGCAGCACGGCCGACCCGCCCTGATCCGACGCTAATGGTCAGACGGCCCCTAGCCCGGGAAGAGCCAGCGGCGCAGCACCCGGGTGGCGACGGGGAGGGCGAGGTAGGTCATCAGGGTGCTGATCACCGGGGCCAGGATCAGTGAGCGGGCCAGCACCGGGAGGCCGGCCAGGTGCGGGGTGAGGTAGAAGTTGGCGGTGGTGGTGAGCGGGGCGATCGCCAGGGTGGAGGCGACCGCCATCTTCCAGCGCGGGGCCGGGGTGCGACGGGCGCCGGCCGCTGTGGTGGCGAACCAGCCCTCCATGCCGAGCAGCTCGCGCCGGGCCACCTCGACGTGGTGCCCGTCGGCCTCGGCGAAGCAGGCGGCCCTGGCCGGGGAGTCCTGCCAGGCACGGAAGGCGTCGGCGTCCTGGAACGACAGCAGCAGGTGCCACGGGTCGTTCGGGCCCGCCGGGCGCAGCAGGCCGGTGCCCAGGTTGCCGGGGTGGTCGGCGGCGGCCCGCAGGATGGACCCGGCCCAGCCCTCGAACTGCTCCTCGTGCCCCGGGTCCACCCGTCGGGCCACGAAGAGGGTGACCTCTTCCCCGCTGCGTCCGTCCGCGCTCATGGTTCTCCGCCCCCTTGATCGACCCGCAGCCTAGGCGGAGGTGGCGCGAAGGTGAACCCCCGGTCGGATCCCGCCCGGCCGACCGCCGTCGACCGGATCATGACCTGATTTGGCGTGTTCTGCTCGGCACCGAGGTTTGTTCCATTGCAGACTGAGCAGGAAACTCCGGGCCTCGAATCTCGACCAAGGAATGGTGAGTCCGGTGATACCCCTACGTCCCAACCCCGCGCCCGCGCAGTCCGCACCGCAGCAGCAGGCGGTGGAGACTCCGCTCCCACTGACCGAATCGGCCGCGCTCAGTCATCTGGCCGGAATCTGCTTCAAGATCGGGCCTCCCAGGCTGATCGGGGTGGAGGCCGAGTGGTTCGTCCACGACGGCGACTGTCCGGAGAAACCGGTCGACCCGGGTCGCCTCGCCGACGCACTCTCCGCACTTCCCACCAACCAGGACCCGGGTGACCCCGCCCCGCTGCTTCCCTCCGGCACCGGGCTCACGTACGAACCGGGCGGACAGGTCGAGCTCAGCTCCCCGCCCGCCGCCGACCCCGAAGAGTGTGCCGACACCATGCTGCGGGATCAGGCAGCCCTCCGCGCCGCCCTCGCCGCCGACCGTCTGCGGCTCACCGGCAGCGGCACCGACCCGCTCGGCCGCGAACGGCTGATGCGGCTCGACCACCCGCGCTACCGGGCGATGGAACAGCACTTCGACCGGATCGGCCCCTGGGGCCGGGTGATGATGACCGGCACCGCCTCCGCCCAGGTCTGCGTGGACGCGGGCACCGCGACCGGGGCGTACGGCTTCGCCCGGCGCTGGCAGCTGGCCCACCGGCTCGGCCCGGTCCTGGTCGCGGCCTTCGCGAATTCGCCGTTACTGGACGGCCGACCGACCGGTTACCGGTCGACCCGTCAACTGGTGTGGTCCCGGATGGACCCGAGCCGCACCCTGGCCCCCGGCTTCGCCGGTGATCCGCGCGAGCGCTGGGCCGAGTACGTGCTCGACGCCGAGGTGCTCTGCGTCCGCCGCCCGGACGGCCTGCCGTGGACCTCTCCGGCCGGGCTGACCTTCCGTGGCTGGCTGCGCGGCGCCGGCGAGCGGCCGCCCACCCTGGCCGACCTGGAGTACCACCGCACCACCCTCTTCCCACCCGTACGGCCGCGCGGGCACCTGGAGCTGCGCATGATCGACGCCCAGCCGGGCGAGGGCTGGCAGGTGCCGCTGGCCCTGGTCGGCGCGCTGCTGGACGACCCGGTGGCGGCCGAGGCCGCCGAGGAGGCGCTCGAACCGCTGGGCACCCCGGCATACCGCGACCGCCACCCGCCGCGCACCGAGCTGTGGCACCGGGCAGCCACCCTGGCGCTCGCCGACCCGCAGCTGCGCCGCGCCGCACTGGCCTGCTTCGGCGCCGCCGACCAGGCGCTCGGCCGCCGGGAGCAGGCGCGCGGCGGCCGGTCCCGGCTGCGGTCCCTGCTGGCCGACTTCGCCGACCGCTACCCGGCCCGTGGCCGCTGCCCCGCCGACGACCAGCTGGACGCTGTACGTGCCGGCGCCCTTCCCCGTGCCCTGGAGGCCGCAGCATGCTGAACGCCGACCCCACCCGGCCCGACCCGGGGATACCCGGCACCGACCACCGGCAGGCGGAGGCGGTCCGCGAGCGGATCGCCGCCGAGCTGCTCGGCGCCCGCGAGCGCACCGCCGGGCTCACCGCGCTGGACGACCACGACCTGACCGCCCAGCACTCCCCGCTGATGTCGCCGCTGGTCTGGGACCTCGCCCACATCGGCAACCAGGAGGAGCTCTGGCTGCTCCGCAACATCGGCGGCCGGGAGCCGATGCGGCCCGAGATCGATCCGCTCTACGACGCCTTCGAGCACCCCCGCGCCGAGCGCCCCAAGCTGCCGCTGCTGCCGCCGGACGAGGCCCGCGCGTACGCCCACGAGGTACGCGGCCGGGTGCTCGACCTGCTCGCCGCGACCCCGCTGGACGACGAACTCCCGCTGCTCCGGGACGGTTTCGCCTTCGGAATGATCGTCCAGCACGAGCAGCAGCACGACGAGACCATGCTGATCACCCATCAGCTCCGCAAGGGTCCCGGCGTCCTGACCGCCCCGCCGCCGCCGGTCACCGCGACCGGACCACTGCCGGCCGAAGTGCTGATCCCCGGCGGCCCGTTCACCATGGGCACCGACACCGAGCCGTGGTCACTGGACAACGAGCGCCCGGCCCACCAGGTCGAGGTGCCCGCGTTCCACCTGGACACCGCGCCGGTGAGCAATGGCGCGTACCAGCAGTTCATCGCCGACAGCGGCTACGACGACCCGCGCTGGTGGACGGCCGAGGGCTGGGAGCACCGGCAGCGGGCGGGCCTGTTCGCGCCGCTGTTCTGGAGCCGGGACGGCGGGCAGTGGCTGCGCCGTCGGTTCGGCACGGTGGAGCCCGTTCCGACGGACGAGCCGGTGCTGCACGTGAGTTGGTACGAAGCGGACGCGTACGCCCGCTGGGCCGGCCGGCGGCTGCCGACCGAGGCCGAGTGGGAGAAGGCGGCCCGCCACGACCCGGCGGCCGGCCGCTCCCGCCGCTACCCCTGGGGTGACCAGGAGCCCACCGCCGAGCGGGCCAACCTGGGTCAGCGGCACCTAAGGCCCGCCCCGGTCGGCAGCTACCCCGAGGGCCGGTCGGCTTACGGGGTAGGGCAGTTGATGGGTGACGTGTGGGAGTGGACGGCGAGCGACTTCACCGCCTACCCGGGCTTCCGGGCCTGGCCGTACAGGGAGTACTCGGAGGTCTTCTTCGGCCCCGAGTACAAGGTGCTGCGGGGCGGCTGCTTCGCCGCCGCGCCGGTGGCCAGCCGGGGTACCTTCCGGAACTGGGACTACCCGGTCCGGCGGCAGATCTTCGCCGGCTTCCGGACCGCCCGCGATGGCGAGGTCAGCTGATGTGCCGTCATCTCGCGTACCTCGGACCGCCCTTGTTGCTGGACGAGCTGCTGGTGGCACCGCCGTCCGGGCTGTACCGGCAGTCCTGGGCGCCCCGGTCGCAGCAGTACGGCACGGTCAACGCGGACGGTTTCGGAGTCGGCTGGTACGCGGAGGGCGATCCCGTCCCGGCCCGGTACCGCAGGAGCGGGCCGATCTGGGCCGACGAGGGCTTCACCGACCTGGCGCGGGTGGTGCGTTCGGGCGCGGTGCTGGCGGCCGTCCGCTCCGCGACCGCCGGGTGCGCGGCGGGTGAGGCGGCGGCCGCGCCGTTCGCCGCCGACCGGTGGCTGTTCAGCCACAACGGCGCCCTGCCCGGCTGGCCGGACGGGCTGGCGGAGCTGGCTGCCCTGCTGCCGCCCGCCGAGTTGCTGCGGCTGACCGCGCGCACCGACTCCGCCCTGCTCTGGGCGCTGACCCTGCACCACCTGCGGGACGGCGCCGGGCTGGGCGAGGCGCTGTCCACCACCGTGCAGGAGGCGGCGAAGCACTCCGACGGGCGGATCAACCTGCTGCTCACCGACGGCACCTCGATCGCCGCCACCAGCTGGGGCGACACGCTCTGCTACCGCACGGAGCCCGGCTCGGTGCTGGTCGCCTCCGAGCCCTCCGACGACCTGCCCGGCTGGCAGCACCTGCCGGACCGGTCGCTGCTGTCCGCCGACCCCGGCGGCGTGACCGTCTCCACCCTCAACTGACCGACCGAGCAAGGGAACACCGCTGTGAAGACCTACGAGCTGACCCGCCTGCTGGCCGCCGACCACTTCAGCCACGCGCTACGGCACGACGTCCGGAGCGGTCTGACGGCGAGTCCGAAGTCGCTGCCGCCGAAGTGGTTCTACGACGCCCGGGGCAGCGAGCTGTTCGAGGAGATCACCCGGCTGCCGGAGTACTACCCGACCCGGGCCGAGCGGGAGATCCTGACCGACCGGGCCGCCGAGATCGCGGCCGCGACCGGGGCCCGCACCCTGGTCGAACTGGGCTCGGGCTCCTCGGAGAAGACCCGGCTGCTGCTGGACGCGCTGCGCGACCTGGGCACGCTGCGGACGTACGTCCCGGTGGACGTCAGCGAGAGCGCGCTGGCGGCCGCCGCCGAGGCGCTCACCGTCGACTACCCGGAGCTGACCACGCACGCGGTGGTCTCCGACTTCACGCAGCGGCTCGGCCTGCCGCCGGGCCAGGGCCCCCGCCTGGTGGTCTTCCTGGGTGGCACGCTCGGCAACCTGCTGCCGGCCGAGCGGGCCGTGTTCCTGCGTGAGCTGCGCGAGGCGATGGAGCCGGGCGACACCCTGCTGCTCGGCACCGACCTGGTGAAGGATCCGGACACCCTGGTCGCCGCGTACGACGACGCGGCCGGGGTGACGGCGGCCTTCAACAAGAACGTGCTCAGCGTGCTGAACCGGGAGCTGGGCGGCGACTTCGACCCGGAGCTCTTCGACCACGTGGCGCTCTGGGACACGGAGCAGGAGTGGATCGAGATGCGGCTGCGCTCCCGGGTGGCCCAGACCGTCAAGATCCACGAACTGGGTCTGGCGGTGCACTTCGAGCGCGGTGAGGAGCTGCGGACCGAGGTCTCGGCGAAGTTCCGCCGCGAGCGGGTCGCGGCCGAGCTGGCCGCCGCCGGGCTGGGGATGTCGGCCTGGTGGACGGACCGGGAGGGTCGGTTCGGGCTCTCGCTCTCGACCTGCTGAACGGCGCCACTGGGGCCTCACGCTTCGGCGTGGGGCCCTTTCGCGCGCACTTTAGCCGCTGATCACACCGGAGCGGGCCGGATCGGCTCACTCCGCGCGCCCGGGAGGTCACCTCAGGTACCCATGTCGGTGGGAGGGATGTGTCCTTGATCTTCAACCTGCTCCGCACCCGCAAGTCCGGCCGGCTCACCACCGTCACCACCCCGACGGCGGGGTGCCCGTACACCGGTGCCCCGGTGCTGCCGTCGCCGCCCGAGCCTCCTGGCCCTCGCGAGGGCTCACTTGCCGGTGAGGCGGTCGCCTTCGTCCGGCAGTTCCACCGGGAGCATCCCCGGGCGGGCGATCCGGCGCCGAGGGTGCGTCAGGTGCTCGCCGAGATCGAGCGCACCGGCACGTACGTGCACACCGCCGAGGAGCTGGCGTTCGGCGCGCGGGTGGCCTGGCGCAACTCGGCCCGCTGCATCGGCCGTCTCTACTGGCGCAGCCTGGTGGTCCGCGACCAGCGCCATGTCGACTCCCCCGACGGGATCGCCGAGCAGTGCTTCGAGCACCTGCGCACCGCCACCAACGGCGGCCGGATCCGCCCGGTGATCACCGTCTTCGCCCCCGACCGGCCGGGCCGCCCGGCCCCGCGGATCGTCAACCAGCAGCTGGTGCGCTACGCCGGGCACCCGTCCGGGGTGGGTGACCCGGCCGGGGCCGCGCTGGCCGCCCGGGCCAGGGAGCTGGGCTGGAAGGGCGGCGAGGAGCGGTTCGAGGTCCTGCCGCTGATGGTCCGTCGGCGGGACGGGGACGAGCCGCAGTGGTACGAGCTGCCCGAGGACGTGGTGCTCGAGGTCCCGCTCCGGCACCCGGAGCACGCCTGGTTCGCCGAGCTCGGCCTGCGCTGGTACGCGGTGCCCGCGATCAGTGACATGGCGCTGGAGATCGGCGGCGTCCGGTACCCGTCCGCCCCGTTCAACGGCTGGTACATGGGCACCGAGATCGGCGCCAGGAACCTGGCCGACGCCGACCGCTACGACCAGCTCCCGGTGGTGGCCGAGCGCCTGGGCCTGGACACCTCCTCGGACCGCACGCTCTGGCGCGACCGCGCGCTGGTCGAGCTGAACATCGCCGTCCTGCATTCCTTCCAGGAGGCGGGCGTCACGATGGCCGACCACCACACCGAGTCCGAGCGCTTCCTCAGGCACATCGCCCAGGAAGAACGGCTCGGCCGCCGCACGCCCACCGACTGGAGCTGGATCGTCCCACCCGTCTCCGGCGGCCTCACCCCCGTCTACCACCGCTACTACGACCCGGTGGAGCCCGACCTCCGCCCGGCCTTCCTGCCGCGCTGAGAGCGGAAGGAGACGTCCTCCCGATCACCCCTGACCCGGCGTCAGTCTGACGGACTGTCCGCCGAGCGGGTGCCACCGCCGCTCGTACGGCGCAGTTCCGTTCGCGGTGGCGGCCACGCCTTCCCAGACTCGGAGGCGGGGGTGAGCTCGAACTGAGAGGCGTTTTCCTATGAAGCTCGGCCTTCGTCGTATCGCGGTAGCGGCCGCTGCGGTGTCCATCGGTCTCGGCATGGCCGCCTGCGGCAGTGCCAAACAGTCCACCGGGTCCTCAGGCACCTCGTCGGGGGCGGCGGCCGGGCCGGTCAAGATCGGCCTGCTGCTGCCGGAGACCAAGACCACCCGGTACGAGCAGTTCGACCGACCGCTGATCGAGGCGAAGATCAAGTCGCTGGCGCCGGACGCGCAGATCGACTACTACAACGCCAACGAGAACGCGACGACCCAGCAGACCCAGGTGGACACCGCGCTCACCAAGGGCGACAAGGTGCTGATCCTGGACGCGGTGGACTCCAAGTCCATCCAGTCCTCGGTGCAGAAGGCGCACGACGCCGGCGTCAAGGTGATCGCCTACGACCGGCTCGCCCAGGGCCCGGTCGACGCGTACGTCTCGTTCGACAACAACAAGGTCGGCCAGCTCCAGGGCGAGGCGCTGGTCGCCGCGGTGGGTCCGAAGGCGTCCAGCGGGAAGATCATCATGATCAACGGCTCGCCGACCGACCCGAACGCCGGCCAGTTCAAGGCGGGCGCGCACAGCGCCATCGACGGGAAGCTGACCATCGGCAAGGAGTACGACACGCCGAACTGGGACCCGAACAACGCCAACCAGGAGGCGGCCGCGGCGATCACCGCGATCGGCGCACCGAGCGTGGTGGGCGTCTACTCCGCCAACGACGGCATGGCCGCCGGTATCGCCACCGCCCTCAAGGCCGCGGGCCTGAGCGTTCCGCTGACCGGGCAGGACGCCCAACTGGACGCGGTGCAGCGGATCCTGGCCGGCACCCAGACGATGTCGATCTACAAGCCGTTCAAGCCGGAGACCGACGCGGCCGGCGCCATGGCCGTGCAGTTCGCCCAGGGCAAGAACCTGGAGCCCTCGCTCACGCCGACCAAGGCCACCAACGGCAGCGGCAACTCGGTGGCGTCGAACCTCATCACGCCCATTGTCCTGACCAAGGACAACATCAAGACCACCGTGGTGGCCGACGGCCTTTACACCGTCGCCCAGATCTGCACGCCCGACTACGCCTCGGCGTGCGCTGCGGCCGGTCTCACGTAGCCGGTCCCCGCAGTCAGGTAGCTCAGGTCAGACAGCTGGATCCGGTACGGGGAAAGGAAGTTGGTTGCTGTGGCAGGTTCGCCCGTACTGGCGCTGCGCGGGATCTCCAAGCGGTTCGGTGCCGTCCAGGCGCTCACCGACATCGAGTTGGAGGTCCACGCGGGCGAGGTGGTCGCGCTGGTCGGCGACAACGGTGCCGGCAAGTCGACGCTGGTCAAGGCGGTGGCGGGGGTCAACCAGCCGGACGAGGGCGTCATCGAGTGGGAGGGCAGGCCGGTGACCATCCACCGGCCGCAGGACGCCCAGCACCTGGGCGTCGCCACCGTGTACCAGGACCTCGCGCTGTGCGACAACCTGGACGTGGTCGGCAACCTCTTCCTCGGCCGCGAACTCAAGCGGTTCGGCGTGCTGGACGAGGTCCGGATGGAGCAGCGGTCCCGGACCCTACTGGACACCCTGTCCATCCGGATCCCCAGCGTACGCATCCCGATCGCCTCGCTCTCCGGTGGTCAGCGGCAGGTGGTCGCCATCGCCCGCTCGCTGATCGGCTCGCCCAAGATCGTCATCCTGGACGAGCCCACCGCCGCCCTGGGCGTGGAACAGACCGCCCAGGTCCTCGACCTGGTCGAACGGCTCCGCGACCAGGGTCTCGGGGTCATCCTGATCAGCCACAACATGGCGGACGTGATGGCCGTGGCGGACCGGATCGCGGTGCTCCGGCTGGGCCGGAACAACGGGTTCTTCGACCGTCGGACCACCAATCAGGAACAGATCATCTCGGCCATCACCGGCGCCACGGACAATGCTGTGACCCGCCGTCAGGCCCGTGGTACGGAGGGCGAGCAGTGAGCGAGGACGGCAACAACACCCCGCAGCCGGGGAACGGTTCCCGACGGAACCCCCTCCCCGAGGACACGATGTCCAAGGACGGCGTCAACGCCCCTGTCCCGGTGGCGGCCTCGGCGACCCCCGCCGTCGACCCCCGCCTGATCATCCGTCAGGAGGGCGTGAAGGGCTACCTGGGCGAGTTCCGGCGCAGGATCAGCAGTGGCGAGCTGGGCTCGCTGCCCGTGGTGCTGGCGCTGATCATCATCTGGGCCGTCTTCGGCAGCCTGAACAGCAGCTTCCTCTCGGCGCAGAACCTCTCCAACCTCTCGCAGCAGATCGTCGGCACCGGCATGATCGCGATCGGCGTGGTCTTCGTGCTGCTGCTCGGCGAGATCGACCTCTCGGTCGGTTCGGTCAGCGGCCTGTGCGCCGCGATCTTCGCCGTGATGAACGTGACGCACGGCGTGAACCAGTGGGTAGCGCTGCTCTCCGCGGTGGCCGGCGGCGCGCTGGTGGGCCTCATCCACGGCTTCTTCTTCGCCAAGATCGGCGTGCCCGCGTTCGTCGTCACCCTGGCCGGCAACCTGGCCTGGAACGGCCTGATGCTGCAGATTCTCGGCGCCAACGGCACCGTCAACCTCTCCGGCCACGACATCGTGTCCCGCCTCTACAGCACCATCTACGGCCAGACCGGCGCGGCGTACGGCCTCGCGGCCGCCAGCGTCCTGCTGTTCCTCGGTGCCGCGGTGATGGACGCCGGGCGGCGCCGCAAGGCCGGGGTGCCGTTCCGGCCGGTCACCGACATCGCACTGCGCACCGCCGTGCTCGCGGTGCTCGCCTTCCTGGCGGCGTACACGCTGAACCAGTACAAGGGCCTGCCGCTGGCCCTGCTGATCTTCCTGATCTTCATCGTGGTGCTCGACTTCGTGCTCCGCCGCACCGGCTACGGACGGCAGATCTTCGCGCTCGGCGGGAACATCGAGGGCGCCCGCCGGGCCGGTATCAACATCTCCTGGATCCGGATCTCGGTCTTCATGATCTGTTCCACCATGGCCGCGGTCGGCGGCCTGTTCCTGGCGGCCCAGATCCAGTCCGCCAGCCAGACCTCCGGCGGCGGCAACCTGCTGATGAACTCGATCGCCGCCGCCGTCATCGGCGGCACCAGCCTCTTCGGCGGACGCGGCAGCACCTGGTCGGCCCTGCTCGGTGCGCTGGTGATCGGGTCCATCCAGTCCGGGATGAACATCCAGGGCCTCAGCAATGCCATCCAGTTCATGATCACCGGCGCCGTCCTGCTGGCCGCGGTGGTCATCGACTCCCTCTCCCGCCGCAGCCAGCGGGCAGCCGGCCGCGTCTGAGCCCGGCTGCTCGTCATCGGTTCCAGGGGGCCCGCATACCGCGGGCCCCCTGGAACCGGTCGCGGCCGGGAGTGTCCACCGGACAGAGTGATCCCCGTTCACCATCCGGGGAGGAATCGCCATGTCGACACTGCGGGTCACAGCCGAGCGGCTGACCATCCTGACGCACCCGAACGCCGACGCGCTGGAGCTGGCCCAGGTCGGCCTCTACCGTGCGGTGGTCGTCAAGGGCGCTTACCGGTCCGGTGAGTTGGCCGTCTACATCTGCCCGGCTACGCCGCCTTCGACGTCTCGGCGGTGGTCGATGGACAGCTGCGCTGGCTGGGCGCGGCCGAACTGCTCGCCGGGAAACTGCCGTTGGTGCCCCGGCTGTGGAGCGGCCCGTTCGCCCTGGAGACGGTGCTCGCCCTGGCGGACGGCCGGGAGACCTTCTCCGGGCGGGAGTTGCACCTCCGCGAGGGTGTCGTGGTGCGACCGGTGGCGGAGCGGTACAGCCCGGTGACCGGCGGCCGGGCGATCGCCAAGGTGGTCAGCGGCGCGTACCTGACCCGCGAGGGCGGCACCGAGTACGAGTAATTCGGTTGCCGAAATGGGTGACTGTCCCGAAGCTGCGCAGGTGACAGAGCGAAGCGTGACGGCGTTGGTGACGTACCGGGGAGAGCGCCTCGGCGAGATCGGGCCCTTCCCGGTGAGGACGCCGCGGTGGCACGACGTCGGGCCGGTGGCCGAGGAGTTGACGGTCCGGCTGGGCGTGCCGGTGCACGTGCTGCGGCTGCTGACGCACGACAGCGCCGACACCGGGTACGGCGGCTCGGTCGCGTACCACGCGGAGGCGCTGCGGTTCCCAGAGGTCGAACTCACCGACTCCGGCCTCTCGGTGGGCGAGGATCCGCTGCGTGCCCCGTGGGCCACTCCGGAGGGGCTGCGGTCCGCGCTGGCGTGGGCGGCCGGTGCGGTACGGGCGGTCGGTCCGGCCGAGCAGGTGAAGAGCTGGAACCTCTCCGGTCTGTACCGGCTGCCGACCACCGACGGGCCGGTCTGGCTGAAGACCACACCCGCCTTCGCCCTGTCGGAGGCCGAGGTGATCGCCCGGTTCGCCGCTGTCGACCCGGAGTTGGTGCCACCGGTGGTGGCCGCCACCGAGGGCCGGGTGCTGCTCGGCCACCTGCCCGGGGTGGACTGCTGGGGGCTGCCCGAGGACGCCATGCTGGACGCGGTCCCCCGGCTGGTCGCCGCCCAGGCGGCACTGGCCGGGCAGCGCGCCGGACTGCCGGACCGCACGCCCGGCACGCTGCCCGAGCGGTTCGCCGTCCTGCTCTCCCGGGTCGTCCTGACCGCCGACGAGCAGGCTGCTGCCGAGCGGCTGCTCGCCGATCTCCCGCTATTGGCTGAGGAGTTGGCGTCCTGCGGACTGCCGGAGACGCTGGTGCACGGTGACTTCCACCCGGGCAACTGGCGCTTCGACGGCACCCGCAACGTGATCATCGATTTCTCCGACAGCTACTACGGGCACCCCGCCGTCGACGGCCTGCGGCCGCAGGACTTCCTCTCCGGGGACCGGTGGGCGACGGTCCGCCGGCTGTGGATCGACGCCTGGACCACCCATGCCCCGGGCTCCGACCCGGCCAGGGCGCTGGAGCTGGCAGAGCCGCTGGCGCACCTCGGCCACGCCGTCCGCTACCAGGAGTTCCTGGACGGCATCGAGGCGACCGAGCGGGTCTACCACGACGGCGATCCGGAGTCGGAGATCCGCGCGGCGCTGGCCTGCCGACCGGTCTGATCAGCTCTCGGGCCGGCCTCCGACGGTGCGTCCGTAGCGTAGTTCCAGGCCGTCGAGCAGGGCCTCCAGGCCGGTCTCGAACGCGCCCTCGTCGATCCGCCGCCGGTGCTCGGCAAGCTTGTGGGCCTCGCCGAGGTGCGGGTACTCCTCGGCGTACACGGCGGCGTCCTCGGGGAAGCCGGCCGCGAAGGAGCCGAGCGCCGAGCCGGTGACGAAGTACCGCATCAGGGCGCCGATCCGGGTGGCCTGGCCGCGCGGCCAGCCCGCCGCGACCAGGCAGCCGAAGACCGCGTCGGCGAGCCGCAGGGCGTTCGGGCGGCGGCCTGGCCCCTGGGCCAGCACCGGGACGACGGCGGGGTGGGCGGCCAGCGCCGCCCGGTAGGAGCGGGCCCAGTCGCACAGCGCGGTGCGCCAGGGCGCCGGCGGCTGGAACATCGACAGGTCGACCTCCCCCATCACGCTGTCCACCACGGCGTCGAGCAGCTCGTCCTTGGTGGCGAAGTGGTTGTACAGCGAGGGGCCGCTGACCGAGAGTTCGGTGGCCAGGCGGCGGGTGGAGAGCGCGGCCAGCCCTTCGGCGTCCACCAGGGCGAGGGCGGCCACGACGATCCGCTCACGGCTGAGCAGCGGGCTGCGCGGGCGGGCCATGGTCGCGTCCTCCGGTCGGGTGGGGTTCCCGGCATTCTCGCAGGCCGCTCTTCCCAGCGGCTCGGCGGCGGGCTACAGTCGGAAAAACTTGCACCGCTAGTTTTAACCGAACCCCAGCCTACCCAGCGAGGACGCCATGGACCTGGAGCTCTCCGAGGAGCAGGCCGCCGTCAAGCAGCTCGCGGCCGACTTCACCGACCGCGAGATCGCGCCGTTCGCCGCCGACTGGGACCGCGCCGAGTCGGTGGACCAGGCGATCATCGGCAAGCTGGGCAAGCTCGGCTTCCTCGGCCTGACCATCCCGGAGGAGTACGGCGGCAGCGGCGGCGACCACCTGGCGTACTGCCTGGTGCTGGAGGAGCTCGGCCGGGGCGACTCCTCGGTGCGCGGCATCGTCTCGGTCTCGCTCGGGCTGGTGGCCAAGTCGGTCAACAGCTACGGCAGCGAGGAGCAGAAGCGGTACTGGCTGCCCCGGCTGACCTCCGGCGAGGCGCTCGGCTGCTTCGCACTGACCGAGCCGGGCACCGGGTCGGACGCCGCCAACCTGACCACCAGGGCGGTCCGGGACGGCGACGACTGGCTGATCACCGGCGCCAAGATGTTCATCACCAACGGGACCTGGGCCGAGGTCGCCCTCGTCTTCGCCCGCACCGGCGGGCCCGGCCACAAGGGTGTGACCGCCTTCCTGGTGCCGACCGCCACCCCCGGCTTCGAACGCCGGGAGATCCACGGCAAGTTGGGCCTGCGCGGCCAGGCCACCGCCGAGCTCACCTTCGACGCCGTCCGGGTGCCGGACAGTGCCCGGCTCGGCGAGGAGGGCAAGGGCTTCTCGGTCGCGATGGCCGCGCTGGCCAAGGGCCGGATGTCGGTCGCGGCCGGCTGCGTCGGCATCGCCCAGGCCTGCCTGGACGCCGCCGTCGGCTACGCCGCGGAGCGCGAGCAGTTCGGGAAGTCCATCGCCTCCTACCAGTTGGTACAGGAGCTGATCTCCGACATCGCGGTCGACCTGGACGCCGCCCGGCTGCTCACCTGGCGGGTGGCCGACCACATCGAGCGCGGACTGCCGTTCGCCACCGAGTCCTCGGTGGCCAAGCTGTACGCCAGCGAGGCCGCCGTCCGGGCCGCCAACAACGCGCTCCAGGTCTTCGGCGGGTACGGCTTCATCGACGAGTACCCGGTCGGCAAGTACCTGCGCGACGCGCGGGTGATGACCCTGTACGAAGGCACCAGCCAGATCCACAAGCTGCTCATCGGGCGTTCGCTGACCGGCGTCAACGCCTTCTAGTCAATCGAGGAGCCCAACGACGTGCGTCCCGTCTACTTCGCCGCCGCCCGCCGCACCCCGATCGGGCGGCTGCGCGGCGCGCTCTCGTCCGTCCGGCCCGACGACCTCTCGGCCGCCGTGCTACGCGGACTGCTCGACTCCGTACCGCAGTTGGACCCGGCCAGGATCGACGACGTCTACTGGGGCGCCGCCAACCAGGCCGGGGAGGACAACCGGAACGCGGCCCGGATGGCCGTGCTACTGGCCGGCCTGCCGGAGAGCATCCCCGGTGCCACCGTCAACCGGCTCTGCGCCTCCGGCCTGGAGGCCGTCACCAGCGCCGCCCGGGCGATCGGCTCCGGCGAGGCCGACATCGTGGTCGCGGGCGGCTGCGAGTCGATGAGCCGCGCGCCCTTCGTGCTGCCGCGCCCCGACGAGGCGCTGCCGCACAAGCTGGAGACCTTCGACACCCGGCTCGGCTGGCGGATCACCAACCCCCGGATGCGTGAGCTGCACGGCGTGCTCAGCATGGGTGAGACCGCCGAGGAGGTGGCCGACCGGTACGGCGTCAGCCGCTCGGACCAGGACGAGTTCGCGCTGCGCAGCCACCAACGGGCGGCCGCCGCACGGAAGAACGGGCATTTCGACGCCGAACTGCTGCCGGTGCTGCGCGCCGACGGGGTGACCGTCGACCAGGACGAGAGCATCCGCGAGGACAGCTCGCTGGAGCGCCTCGCCGCCCTCAAGCCGGTCTTCCGGGCCGGTGGCACGGTGACGGCCGGCAACGCCTCGCCGATGAACGACGGCGCCGCCGGGGTGCTGCTGGTCGGCGAGGAAGCCCTGCACGAGCTCGGACTCGAACCGCTCGGCCGCTACGTGGCCGGCGCCTCGGCCGGCGTGCACCCGGACGTGATGGGCATCGGCCCGGTGCCCGCCACCCGCAAGGTGCTGGCCAGGACCGGCTGGGCGGTCGGGGACGTCGAGGAGGCCGAGTTCAACGAGGCGTTCGCGGCCCAGGCACTCGCCTGCGTAAGGGAGTTGGGCTTCGACCCGGAGCTGGTCAACCCCTCCGGGGGCGCGATCGCCCTCGGCCACCCGCTGGGCGGCTCGGGCGCCCGGATCCTCACCACCCTGCTGCACCGGATGCGCCGGACCGGCGCCCGGCGCGGGCTGGCCACCATGTGCGTCGGCGTCGGGCAGGGCACCGCCGTACTCGTCGAGAACGTCTAGGGAGCTGTTGTGACTCGTTTCGCAGGCAAGGTCGCCGTCGTCACCGGAGCGGCGCAGGGCATCGGCGCGGCCACCGCGCTGCGGCTCGCCGAGGAGGGCGCCACCGTCGCGGTGGTGGACCTCACCGCCGAGCGCGCGCAGGGCACCGTGGACGCGATCACCGCCAAGGGAGGCACCGCGCGGGCGTACGGCTGCGACGTGGCCGACTACGACGCGGTGGAGGCCGTGTTCGCCTCGCTGGTGGAGGAGTTGGGGGCGCTCCACATCCTGGTGAACAACGCCGGGATCACCCGGGACAACATGTTCTTCAAGATGCCGAAGAGCGACTGGGACGCCGTGCTCACGGTCAACCTGACCAGCGCCTACAACTGCAGCCACGTGGCGCAGAAGTATCTGGTGAAGCAGAAGTACGGCAAGATCGTCTCGCTCAGCTCGCGCTCCGCCCTCGGCAACCGCGGCCAGGCCAACTACGCCGCCGCCAAGGCCGGCATCCAGGGGCTGACCGCCACCCTTGCGATCGAGCTCGGCCCCTACAACATCAACGTCAACGCGGTCGCCCCCGGCTACATCGCCACCGCGATGACCGCCGCCACCGCCGAACGCGTCGGCGCCACCCCCGAGGAGCACCAGGCCCAGGTCGCCGAACGCACCCCGCTCCGCCGGGCCGGGCAGCCCGAGGAGATCGCCTCGGTGGTCGCCTTCCTGGTCAGCGACGACGCCTCGTACGTCAGCGGCCAGACCCTCTACGTCAACGGCGGCGCCCGCTGACGCTCCGGGCGGGTACGGGAGCTCGTCCCGTACCCGCCCGGTGTGGTCTCAGTTGGCGGCCGCGAGCTGCTTCAAGTGGCGTTCGGCGGCGCGGAGTTTGCGACCGTCGGGGCCCGGGAGGTGGGCGCGGAGCTCGATGATCTCGGGGGCCATCCGGAGCGCCTCGGCGCGGTCCGTGACGGCGCGCCAGCAGGCTTCGGCGTTGGTGGCGGCCTGCTGGGTCTCCGGGTCGTCGACTCCCCGGGAGCGGAGCAGGGTGAGGGCCACCTCGCGGTAGACCTCGGCGGCCTGTGCCGGGCGGCCGGCCAGCCGGGCGATGTGGGCGCGGACCTGGCGGACCTGGAGCACCTCGGCGGCCACCGGGCCGTGCGCGGCGACGGCGGACTCCTCCAGGGCCAGGGCGAGTTCGGCCGCAGTGTCGTGCTCACCCGCCTCCGCGCTGCGGACGATCCGGCCGATCGCCTCCCGGTAGTCGACCGGGGCGGGCGTGGGGGTGACCGCCGGGATCGGCTTGTCGAAGGAGACCGCCGACGGGTCCGGCTTGTCCAGGCTGACCAGGGGGCGGCCGGGAGCACCCGGGACGGCCTTCAGCAGGGAGACCGGCGGCCCGACCCGCCGGGGCGTCGGCGGCACGCCGGGCTTGCGCAGCGAGACCCCGGGCCCGGCGGGCTTGCCGAGCTGGACCTTGGGTGACCCGGCGCGGGCCTTGGACAGCCTGGCCTGTCCCTTCGGCGGCACCAGGACGGCGGCCGGACGCGGACCGGAGGCGGCACCGGGCAGCGCCTCGTTGATCTGCCGGGAGGTGTTGCGGAAGAACGGCCGGTCGGTGGGGTGCGAGTGCAGGATGATCGAGTCGTTCCGCACCACCGAGTGCACCTGGTCGCGGAGCAGCTCGGGCGGCAGCAGGGCCGGACCACCAGGGCGGCCCCGGTGCAGCACCTCGATCAGCGCCCGGGAGAAGGTGCCGATCTGCTCGGGGTCGGGGCTGACCACCGCCCACAGCGGGATGCCGTCCGCGAGCGGGGAGATCGCGCTCTGCACCAGCGGCCAGGCCGCCTGATCGGCACTCAGGTCGGCGATCACCAGTGTGGGCAGCTCGCCCCGGTGCTGGAGCTCGGCGGCGAGCGCCTGCCAGGGCAGCCCGTCCTGCCGGACGGTGGCCGGCTTGGAGTCACGCAGCGTCAGGTAGAGGTGCTCGCCGCGCCGGTCGGTGACCAGGTGGCCGCCGAGGTGGATCAGCAGCGGGCCGGGGTGCAGGGCGGCGGCGCGCAGGTGAGCCAGCACGCTCTGCGGGTCGGTGGCTCCCGGGAGGTGCACGGCGTCGACCGATTCGGCGGCCAGCAAGGTCCCCGGCGAGACGGCGGCCAGCATGGCGGAGAGCACCTGCGCCTGCGAACCCGCGCCGCGCCCCCAGTGCCGGCGGCCGCCGGCCCCGTAGCCGCCCTCGATCACCAGGATCCGGCCCCGGGCGCCGTCACCGACCGTCTGCGGCGTCGCAGGCCGGGGCAGCTGTACGGCGGGGATGATGCCGGTCCACCCGGTCGACACCTCACGCGGAGCGGCCGGATCGGCCCGGTCTGCCATCGCGCCCGGCCAACCGCCGCCCGCCGCCCCGTCAGCCACCGCAGGTCACCGCCCCACCCCGTCGCACCGCGACGTCCGCCGCGGTGCCCGCCACCACGATCTCGCCACTTTACGACGCGCCCGGTCGGCGTAGCCAGAGCGGGTGGTGATCACCGGCGAGCCGTTACCGGCTCAGTACGTGACGGTGACGGCTCGCGCCGGACCGTCCACCCGGACCAGGCCGCCGTACGGGATGACCAGCTGCGGGTCGGTGTGCCCCAGGTCGACGTCGAAGACCGCCATCATGTCGGGGGCGTACTCGCCCAGCGCCCGGAGTACGGCCGCGCGCTGGTCGGCCCGGTACGCGGCGCGGACGCCGGCGTCGTTGGGGTGGTGGTGGGACCAGGCCCGGGCGCGGCCCATCAGCAGCGCGGGGAACTGGGCGAGCAGCCCTCGCTCCCCGAAGGCACGCAGGATGCGGTGGACCGCCGCGCTGCTGGGCAGCTGCTCCGAGGTCTCCAGGAACAGCACCTGCCCGGCGTACTCCTCGACCGGCCGGAGGTCGCGCCCCGCCATCACCAGGTCGGCCAGCGACTCCAGGCAGCCGCCCCAGCTCGGACCCTCCACCACCCGGTCGGCGTTGTGCCAGGTCCAGCCGTCGGCGGGCTCCATCAGGGGCTCGCTCTCGAAAGTCGCCGGGTCCTCCCAGCGACGCTCCACGTCGTTGGTTTCGGCCGAGGGGCGCAGCTCGTACTCGCCGGAGCCGAACAGCGCCGCCCGGGCCGACTCGGCGGTCAGCGGGTGCTCGGCACCCGGCCGCCCGAACTGGGTCATCACGGAGGCGCCGTGGTAGCCGACCAGGCCGAGGTTGCGCAGGAAGTTCAGCAGGTGGGTGTTGTCGCTGAACCCGAAGAACGGCTTCGGGTTGGCCCGGATCAGCTCGGCGTCCAGGTGCGGGATCACGGTGATCTGGTCGTCGCCGCCGATACTGGCGATCACCGCCCTGATCTCCGGGTCGGCGAACGCGGCGTGGAGGTCGGCCGCCCTGGCCCGGGCGCTCGCCCCGAGCTGACGGGTGGTCGGGTACTCCACCGGCTTCAGCCCGTACGCCTCCGTCAGCCTCCGCACCCCGAGGTCGTGCGGCAGCGGCAGGACCTCGGCCAGCCCGGCGGCGGGCGAGAGGACGGCGACTCGGTCACCGGGACGGGGCTTGGGCGGGTAGCGGAATTCGATCACGCCGGGAGGCTATTCGGAACCGCGGTGCCCGGACGAACCGATTTCCCTTGGCGATGCGGCACACCGTCACGCCTCCGTCTTCGCCCAGTCCTCGGCCAGCAGCCCGAGGACCGCCTCATCCAGGAACTCACCGTGCACCCAGGCGGCCCGCCGCAGCAGCCCCTCCCGGACGAACCCGGCGCTCTCGGCGGCCCGGATCATCGGCTCGTTGTCCGCCAAGGTCTCCACCTGGGCCCGCTGGAGACCGCGCACCGTGAACACGTACCGGCACATCAGCCGGACCGACTCGGCGCCGTAGCCGCGCCCCCGGAAGGCGGGCAGCACGGCGAGTCCGAGGTGGGCCAGGCGGTTGTGGCTGTCGATCCCCCAGACGATCGCTTCCCCGGCCACCTCACCGGTCGCCGACTCGACCACGGTGAAGGCCGCGTGGTCGTCGGCGGGCTCGCCCACCGCGTACGGCGAGGAGCCGACCGGGGTCGGCCGCCAGGGGCGGGAGTCCGCCCTCGATCGGGTCAGTACGTCCTCGTACAACTTCTCGTGCAGTACCGGTACATCGGACTCAAGGCGGGCCCGCAGGCCGATTCGCTCTCCATGCAGCATGGGTCGGGTCTACCGAAACGGGAGGGGCGGCGGCAAGCGCATTACGGTTCCGGCCGGGTGCGATGATGCGCGGGTGGGAGGTGGGCGATGAAGGTCATCGGACTGATCGGCGGGATGAGCTGGGAGTCCAGCGCCGAGTACTACCGGCTGCTGAACGAGCTGACCCGGGAGCGGCTGGGTGGCCTGCACTCAGCCCGGTGCGTGCTCTGGTCGGTGGACTTCGCCGAGATCGAACAGCTCCAGGTGGCCGGCGAGTGGGATGCGGCCGGGTCCGTACTGGCAGACGCCGCACGGTCGTTGGAAGCGGCGGGGGCGGAGCTGCTGCTGATCTGCACCAACACCATGCACAAGGTCGCCGACCAGGTCGCAGCCGCCGTCGACGTCCCGCTGCTGCACCTGGCCGACGCCGCCGCGCTCGCGGTCCGGTCGGCGGGCCTGGGGCGGGTCGGGCTGCTGGGGACGGCCTTCACCATGGAGCAGTCGTTCTACCGCGACCGGCTCGCCTCGCACGGTCTCGAGGTCCTGACTCCGGACGCCCCGGGCCGGGCGCTGGTGCACCGGGTCATCTACGAGGAGCTCTGTCTGGGCGTCATCCGCGAGGAGTCCCGCGCCGCCTACCGGTCCGTCATCGCGGAGTTGGTCGTGCGGGGCGCCGAGGGAATCGTCCTCGGCTGCACCGAGATCGAGCTGCTGGTCTCCCCCGCCGACAGCCCTGTCCCGGTCTTCGCCACCACCCGCCTGCACGCCGAAGCGGCGGTCGCGGCGGCGCTCGGGCCCTGAACGCCGCCGACCCATCCCTCGTCCGGCCCGCCGGTCAGCCGCCGGAGAGCAGGTCGCGGAGCAGGGCCACGGTGTCGGGGTCGAGGTCGCGGCCGGTGCGGCGGCTGAGCGCGTCCAGGCGGTTGACCGCGCGGACGAGTTGGTCCCGGGCGCCGGCCGAGGCGTAGGCGTAGAACAGGTCGCGGTGCAGGAGTTCGATGTCGGGGGCGACGGCGAGGCCGCGGAAGATGGCGGCCTCGGCGGTGCGGTGGTCGCCGTACTGGAGGCGGCGGGCGGCCAGTTCGTGGGCGGTGTCGACGATGGTGGCGATCATGTCCTGGCGTTCGGGCTCCGCCCAGCCGTACGTGGAGCCGGGGGCCTCGGCGAACGGGGCGCCGCGGACCAGGGCGAGGGCGTGGGCCAGGGCCGCGTCGGCGGTGCTGCTGGTGCTGCGCATGCCGCGGCGGTAGAGGCTGCGGAACTCGTCCCAGTCGCAGCTCACGGTGGGGGCGAAGCTGTGGCCCTCGCCGCCGTCGAGCGGGAGGAAGGGCCGGCCCTCGGTGGACTCGCCCAGCCAGGCGGCCAGTTCGGCCAGTCGGGTGGGCAACGGGGTGACGGTGTGCTCGGTGGTGGTCGGGTGCGGGTCGAGGTGGGCGGCCCCGGGGTGCATAGCGCGGTCCAGGGTGGACTGGTCGACGCCTGGACGGAGCGCGAGCAGGGCGGCCAGTTCGGTCAGCCGGGCCTGGCCCTCGGGGCTGACCGGACCGGTGGTGCCGAGCACGTCGGGCGGACCGAGCAGACGGATCCGGGGGGCGGTGCGGGCCGAGTGCGCCTCGGGCGACCGCAGTATGGCCAGCAGGTCGTCACTGTCGGTACGGGGGGCCGGAGTCGGCGCGGGAAAGGCTGACCGGACCGGACGGGACGGGGTGGTGTCGGCCACCGGGGCGGCGGGCTCGTGGGTCGGGACCGGCTCCGGATCGGGCGTCGGCACCACCGGCGGCTCGACGGGCGGGACAGCGGCCGGGGCGACGTCACTCGGAACGACGGGCGGGGCCACCGCTGAGACGTCCGGAACGACCGGCGGAACGGCCACCACCGGGGTCACGGCAGGCGGGACGCGCGGCACCGGGCCGGGCGACTTGACGTGCAGACCGATCGAGTTGGCGGTGTGCCGGGGCGTGGCGGCCGGGCTGATGCCCGCGAACGGGCTGCTGCCGGTGCCGATCGCCCGGGCCACCGCCTCGATCGCGGCCGACTCGGCAGCGCTCGGTGCGCCGACCGATGCCAGCACCGGGACCGGCAGCGGGAGTTCGGACGGTTCGAGCTCCGCTCCGTCCAGCGTCCAGTCGGGCGCGGGCAGTTGGGTGGTGTCGGCCGAGGACCGGAGCAGGTCGCCGAGGCTGGCGTACTGGTCCTGGCTGAGCCGCTGCAGCTGCACCGTGAGGTGCAGGCCCGGGATGGTGGCGCTGCCGGTGCTGGGCAGCGTCCAGCGGGCGACCGGGCCGCTCCCGCGTTCGGGGGCGCGGGTGATGACCGCCAGGCAGGTACGCGGGGTGCCGTCCAGCAGCCGGCCCAGTTCGGTGGGCAGACTGCCGCTCGGCGGCTGGGCGGAGAGCACGATCTCCGGCACCCAGGCCTCGTCGTCCTGGCCCCTGCTGCGGGCGTCCCGGGGGCTGGCCGCCTCGGCGGCCACCAGGGTGGCACGGGCCCGAGCGGTCCGCGGTCCGAGCGCGGCGAGCGCGCCCTCCAGCGAGTCGTGCCGGTGCACCCGCTCCAGCGCGGCCCCGGCGATCGGCAGGTCCTCGGCCAGCCCGACCAGGTGCAGGTTCAGCCGGTCGGCGAGCGGGCTGTACGCCAACTCGGCGGCCAGCGTGCGCAGTACGTCGTGCGAGTCCTCCGGGTGGCCGGACAGGTGCATCAGCCGGACCGTCTCCAGATCGGCCAGCACCACCGAGCCGTCCGGCGAGCTGCCGAGGGTGACCAGCGCCGGGTACGGGGCGTTGTTCTTCGCCGCCTGGGACGCACTGAGCAGCTCGGACGAGTCCTCCGGGCACCACCAGACGTTCGGGGCGTGCGCGGCCCGGAACGGCGCGATCGGCGCGGCCGGGGCGGCGAGGTGCAGCTCGACCGTACGGCCCGGGGTGATCCGGGCCGCGACCAGGGTGGGCAGGCGCTTGCCGCCGCGGACGGTGTTCCGGGCCAGGGTGCGCAGGGACCGGTCCAGCAGCGCGAGTCCTGCGTCGTCCTGACGGACCTTCAGCTCCGCCTCGAAGGCGAGCGCCGGCGGGGCGGCCAGCGCGATCCGGTGCCGCGGCTTGCGGGCCCGCTGCTGGTCACCGCGCCGCCGGGCCACCGTGCCGACCAGGACGGCGGCCAGCACCACCCCGACGGTCGAGGCGGCCAGCGCCACGGAGTAGTCGTCGCTGGGCGCGTCCGCCTTGGCGGGGGTGTGGGCGGGGGTCTGGGCGGCTGCACTCGGCGCCTGGGACGGGACCACGGGACCCTGGGTGGCCGGGGTGGGTGCGGGCGTCGGGTCCGGGGTGACCGGCGCCGAAGGCTCGGGGGCAGGGGCGGGGGCGGGAGCCGGCGCGGGCTCGGGAGCGGGCGCAGGCGCGGGAGCAGGCGCACCGGGGATGGCGAGCACCATCCCCGGCACCACCACGTCCGGATCGGTCAGCCGCTCGCCGTCCGGCGCGGCCACGCCCTTGTTGGCCTCGAACAGCTTCGGCCACCCCTCCGCGTCCCCCAACTCCCGCTCCGCGATGGCCGACAGGGAGTCCCCCGCCTTGACCGTCACCGAGGCGTGCTGCGGCTGCGGCGCAGGGGCGGGCACCGGCGCGGGGGCCGGCGCCGTCTGAGCCTTGGCGTCGCCCGGCATCAGGAGCTGCCAGCCGGGGTGAATCGGCCGGTCCGCGTCGAAGGTCCGGCCCGAATCGTCCATCACCCGGCCGTCGTTGAGCTTGGCGATCTCCACCCACCGTTCGCCGGAACCGAGTTGGCGTTCGGCGATCGACCAGAGGCTGTCCGCCGGACGGCTGTCCCGTACGGTGTAGCCGGGCGCCGGGTCGGCCGCCGGGGTGAGTGCGGGTGCCGCCGGGGCGGCGGGCAGCGCGGCGTACTGCGGAGCGGCGGTCACCTGCGCGGGGGCCACCGCGACCGGGCGATCGGGCACCGCGGCGAAGGCGGACCCGGCCACCGGCAGCAGGGCCAGCACCGAGCCGACCAGTCCGGCCGCGATCCGCTGGCTCCAGCCGAAGGCGGGCAGCCTGCGGGCCACCCGGCCGCGCAGCTGGGCCGGGATCTCCAGCAGCACCGAGAAGGCGAAGCAGAGCCAGGCCACCCAGCCGATCGCGACCAGCGCCCAGAGGAAGAGCCGTCCGTCGTCCGGGGTGGTCAGCAACTCGGCCAGACCGTCGGTGCTCTGGCCGCCCATGCCGGCCACGGCGGTCGTCCCGTACACCAGCAGTGCGGGCATGCCGACCAGCAGGAGGGCCAGCAGCACCAGCGCACCGAGTGCGCTGAACACCGAACCGGCCGTCCGGCGACGGCGGTCGGGCCGGAGCGGCACCGGTCGCCGTCCGGGCGTACCGCTCGCGCTGCTGCTCGTGCCGGTCCGGTGCTGTTCCTTGGCTCGTCGCGCGGCCATCAGTCCTTCTCCGCTTCCGTGACACCGTGCGCCGTCACGGCCGTGCCGCGCCGACGCCCATCCAGAGTCCTGCCCGCACCCATTCAGGCAGTCTCCGCTTCCTTGACGCCGTGCACCAGAGTGGCCGAGCCGTGCCCGTGCACATCCAGCGACCGCACCGCGATCGCGCCCAGCAGGGTGGTCCGGTACGAGGCCCGGATGTCGACCACGACCGTGCGGCCGCCCACGAACCCCACCTCGGCGTGCAGGCCGTACGGCTGCAGGTAGGCGTCGGCCGCCCCCCGTGCGGCGGCCACGTCCCTGGCCAGCAGGAAGCCGTCGCCGCGCAGCAGCGCCGCCTCGTCCAGCTGCTGCCCGATCACCCGGGCCGCCTCCTGGGCCCGGGCGTCGGCGGTCTCGATCGCCCGCAACCGCCCGCCGGCCTCCAGCACGACCCCGATCATCAGCACCAGCCCGGCGGCGCAGATGGCCACGAACAGGCCGATGGAGCCGTCGTCGGTTCGTCGTACCCTCACGGGTTCCTCGCCTCCTTCCCCGGTTCGGTGCCCCGGTAGTGGTCGAGCACCGAGGTGAAACTGGCCGTCATGGTCTTGCTGCCCGGCACCGCGTCCATCAGCAGGTCGCTCAGCAGGACGGTGCAACTGACGCGCACCGTAACCGTGTTGAGTCGTCCGGTCGGCGTGTCCAGGGTGCCGTACTCGACCGGTAGGGTACTGAGTTCCCGACACCGCGCCTCCTGTCCCCCGACCGCCTCCCGCACCGCCTGGTCCGCCGCCTGCTGGGCCCCCTCCGGCGTACGGGCCAGCGAGGCCGCCCGGGCGGCCGACCTGGCTGCCGCATCAACTACCCCACCGGTGCTCTGGATACGCCCTGCCGCGATCGCGATCAGTACGAAGACGACCAGGACCGGCGCGACGATGGCGGCCTCCAGTGCGGCGCTCCCCCGATCGTCGGCCCCGATCCGGGCTCCCGCGCGGCGCCTCACGGCTGACCCACCTGGGGTACGAACTGCTCCCGGGGGGCAGTCACTTCGCGCGTGACCGTGAACCGGTCGAAGCCGGGCAGCACCGTCAGCGGGCGTACCTCGACGACGATCCTGAAGGTGCCGGGCGAGACGTCCTCCGAGACCACCGAGACCGGCTCCGCGAGATCGCCGACCCGGTCCAGGAACGCCCTGGCCCTGGCCTCCCCCGCCGCCGCGGTGCCGCCCCGGACCCGGCCCGCGTCGGCCCCCTCGCGGGCAGCGGTCTGCGCGGCCTGACCCGCGTACCAGAGCAGCGCGGCCTGGACCACGAGGAAGACCAGCCCGAGCACCACCGGGAAGACCAGCGCGAGACTGATGGTAAGCGCGCCCCGGTCCCCCCGGTGGTGCACCCGGTCCCCCAGGCGGTGCTCCCGGCCTCCCGGGCGGTGACGGTGCGGCGACGGGCGACGGTTCACTTGGGCGAGATCACCGCATCCTCCGGGACCCGGGATGTGACGTTCTTCGCCAGCGTCGCCAGCACGGCGAGCACCGCGACCGCGACCCCCACCAACACGATGATGGCAAGCGCGAGTTCGATGCTGATCGCACCCCGGTCGCCGGCGGCGCGGGCCGCCCGGGCCCGGCCGACCCGGTAGTGGAACATGAACAGGCAGAGCTTCACAGGCAGGAACAGTGCGGTGAGGAAGGTGCGCAGAGCGGCCATGGTGTGGTCTCCAGGTCGGCAGCAGGGACGGACGGGCGGACGGCTAGATCACGGTGAACATCTGGTACAGCGCGGGGAAGACGATGAGCACCGTCATGAGCAGGGTGAGCGCCGCGCCCGGCGCCACCATCCGCTCGCTGTCGGTGTTGGCCCTGGCCAGGTCCTCGGCGAGCAGTTCGTCGCGAAGGCTCTTGGCCCTGGCCCGCAGGGTGTCGTACACGGCGGCACCGTCACTGCCGGACAGCCGCATGATGTCGGCGACATCCTGAAGGGGCGTCAGACCGAGCTCGGTGGCGAGCGCGTCCAGCCCGTCCCAGGGCGGCAGCCGGTCGGTGGCGGCCCGCTCCAGCGCGTCCCTGATCCGGCGGAACACGGTGGACCGGCCGACCGCCGCCGCCCGTCGGAGCGCCTCGGCGGGCCCGCAGTCGGCGGCCCGCTCCAGCGCGACCAGTTCGAGGTAGGCGGCGATCCCGTGCAGGTACTCCGTCCGGGCCTCCTTGGCCTCGCCCGAGACGATGCCGTCCGGCAGCAGCCAGCCGAGCAGGGCCAGTGCGGGACCGGCCAGCAGCGGGACCACCCAGGGAAGTTGGAAGTCGACCAGGACGGAGATCAGCACCAGGTAGCCCGGCGTCATCAGCCCGATCAGCGCGAACAGCAGTTTGTGCGCCATGAACCGGGCCGGGGTCCGGCCGATCATGGACAGCTGCTGCCGGGGGATCCGGGCTCCCGGCAGCCGGAGCGAGCTCTGACCGATCCGGTCCACCCAGCTGACCCCGGGGTCGGTCAGCTCGGCGTGGTCCGCCGGGGTGCGGTGCAGCCGGTCCAGCGCCTGCCCCAGATCCGGTGGTGCGGGCCGCAGTTCGGCGGCGAGCGCGGCCAGGCCGCCGAGCAGCAGGGCACCGGCCAGTACGGCCCAGATCGAGATCATGCGCCCTCCTTCGCGAAGTGGCCGAGGGAGGCCACGTCCTGACCGCCGTCCTCCGCCGGAGCGGCCCGCACCGGGCGGGCCTTGCTCCGCCGGTCCGGCTCCAGCAGGCGCGGCAGCGGACGCTGGGTGGCCAGCTTGCGCATCCAGGCGATCACCAGCACGAACAGCACCAGCACCACCCCGAGCACCAGTTGTCCGAGCAGGGTGGAGTACGGCTGGGAGTACCGGGCGTTGAAGAACCCGGCCACCAGCACCAGCATGATGATCACCAGCAGCCAGCGAATGGTGGTGCGGTGCTTGGCCCGGTCCGCCTCGATGGTCCGGCGCTGCCGGACCTCCTCGCGGACCGAGGTGGCCAGGTCGGCCAGCGTACGGGCCAGCCCCGGGCCGCTGTCGCCCGCGCGCAGCACCAGCGCGGCCAGCACCTTGTCGGCGGTGGCGTCGCCCAGCGTGTCGGCGAAGGCTCGCAGCGCCTCCTCCGGGCGCCAACGGGACTGCAACCGGGCGCTCAGCTCGGCGATCTCGGCCTCCAGCGCGGGCGGCGCGGTTCGTCGGCTGGTGACGATCGCCTGGTTCAGGCCGACTCCCAACAGCAACACGTCGCCTAGTCGTTGGGTCCACTCGGCGAGTGCCTCCAAACGGTCGATCCGGTGCATGTCGGCGCGGGTGGCGCCGAACACCCAGGGCAGACCGAAGTCCAGCAGCGCGAGCAGTCCGATGGTGACCGGCGGCCGGCCGCTCAGGACCAGCCAGCCGCTGCCGACCACCAGCACCACGAGCTGCGCCGACAGCCGGCGCCGGGCCGTCGGGGCGAGCCGGGCGGACCAGGCACCGGCGGCCTCCGGCGCCACCGGTTCCCGCCCGTACAGCCCGGCCACCAGCGCGACCAGGCCGCCCGCCACCAGCAGCCCGCACAGGACGAAGAGCAGCATCAGCGCACCCCTCCGATCCGCAGGTTCAGCGGGGCGGGCCAACTCCCGTACGCGGACTGGAGCAGCCCCGCGTCGAAGCCCGCCCGGCGGAGGTCGTCCAGGCAGCTCGGCGGGGTGTGCGGCACGGCCCGGGGCTCGCCCAGGTCGGGGCGCGGGCCGAAGACGGTGTTGGTGGCCGGGCGGCCGCTCTCACCGAGGCCGGTCACCTCCAGGACGTGTGAGACGAAGCGGTGCCGACCGCCGCCGACGGCCGTCTCGTCCACCATCGCCACGTGCACGATCAGGTCGATCGCGTTGGCGGTGAGCCGGTAGGCCAGGCTGTCGGTCATGTGCGAGCCGTACTCCAGGCAGAGTTCGGCGATCCGGTCGACCACCATGTGCGGGCCGCGCGCGTGCAGGGTGCACATCGAGCCGCCCTCGCCGTTGGTCATCACCCGCAGCATCGGGACCACCTCGCCGGAGCGGACCTCGCCGACGATGATCCGGGACAGCGTCATCCGCAGGGCGGCCGGAATCAGTTCACCGATCGTCAGTTCGCCGGCGAGCCGCCCGTCCACCCGCTCGCCGTTGCCCTCCCTGGCCTCCATCGGAACCACCTGGCGCAGGTGACCGAGGGTGTGCAGCCAGAGTTCGAACTCCGACTCCAGGGTGCCGACCCGCTCGTCCGGCGGGATCTCGGCGGCCATCGCGCGCAGCAGGCTGGTCTTGCCGACCCCCTGGGTGCCGGTGATCATCACGTTCTTCCTGGCCCGGATGGCCGCGGCCAGGAAGGCGGCCAGGGTCGGGTCCACGGTGCCGAGTTGGACCAGGTCCGCGAGGGTCGCCGAGGCGACCCGGTGCCGGCGGATCGCCACGTACGGCCGGGGCGTCACCTCGGTGAGCGCCTGGAGGCGCATGCCGCCCTCCAGGCGCAGCGCCAGGGTCGGGCTGGCGGTGGACAGGCTCCGCTCGCCGCCGCCGTGCTGGCGGGCCAGGTCCTGGAGCAGCTCGACCAGTTCGCCGTCGCTCTCGGCCACCGGCGGGACCTGGCGCAGCGGTTGGTGCACCTTGGAGATCCACACGTCGTCGCAGCCGTTGATCAGGATGTTCTCGATGTCCGGGTCGTCCAGGTAGGGCTGCAGTCGACCGGCCCGGAACAGCAGGTCGTAGACGGTTTCGGCGAGTGCCCGGTCCTGCTCCCTGGTCGGCGGGATGCCGTGGGTCTGGGCGTACGCGTCGGACCAGCGGGCCACCGCCTCCTCGATCAGCGCCCGGCCGCGCTGCCGCCGGGTGGCGCCGTCCGCCTCGGCGCCCGAGGCGTCCGCCAACCGGGTGAGCTGCTGGTGCAGTTCGGCCGCGACCTGCCGCTTGAGCTCCCGGGCCACCTGCTGGTCGACCACCGGCTTGACCGCGACCGGCTGGATCACCGGAGCCGAACCGGCCGCGTTCGGCGCCGAGTGGACCGGCCCGGTGGCGAACTGGCCGACCGGGCTCGCACTCGGTATCACCGGCGGAGCGGCCGTCCAGGGCAGCCCGGCCGGATCGGCGTTCGCGGGCTTGTGCATCGGGTCGTACAGGGGGCTACCGCGCACGGAGCACCTGCCCGTACACCGGCGGCTGCGGCTGTGGCTGTGGCTGGTCGGACTGGCCGGGGAACGGCGCGGGCGCGGCAGGCTGCGGCACCGGCGGCGTCGGGTAGGGCTGCGGCGCCGGGTAGGCGTGCTGCGGGTACGGCTGCTGGGCGTACGGCTGCTGCGGGTACGACAACGGGTGCGACTCCGGGACGGGTTGGGCCACCGGCGGCGGCGCGGCGACGGGTGCCAGCCGCTGTCGGCGGCGCCTGACCAGCAGCTGGATCTGGTCGGCGGTGCTCCGGGCGGTCCGCATCAGCTCCGAGCGGATGAACCGCCGGTCGGTGGTGTCCCCGCCGTCGGAGAGCAGCCGGGCGGTGCGCGGCACGTACGGAAGCGCCCCGAGCACCGGGACCCCGAACTGCCGGGAGACCTCCGCCGCCGGGTACGGACCCTCGGCGACCAGCAGCAGGCCGAGCCCGTCCGCGCCGGTGCCCGCGTGCTCCAGGTCCTCGCGCAGTGCCGCCAGCCGGGGCCTGGTGGCGCTCAGCCCGCGCAGCGTGCTGCGGAGCGCGACCGCCACCACGTCGGCCCGCCGGGCCAGCACCGCGCCGGGCCCCTGCGCGCCGGAGCGGCCGAGGTCGAGGATCACGTCGTAGCCCTGCGGTTCGAGCGCGTGCAGCGCCTCCAGCAGCGGCTCCCAGGTGTACGCCAGGCCGGGCGCCTGAGCCGGGTCGGTCAGACCCGGCAGCAGCAGGCGGTCGCCGGTGCCGGCCGGGGAGAGGTCGATCAGCTGCTCCCAGAGGGTCTGGGCGAGCAGCCCGCGCCGGTCCGCCACGGCCAGGTTGCGCAGCCCGAAGACCGCCTCGACCCGTCCCTCCAGCGCACCGGCCAGCACCGCGCCGCCGTCCGGGTCGCACTCCACCAGCAGCACCCGGCGGCCCGGCTGGAGCGGCCACGCCAGCAGCAGGGCGAGCGCGCCGGTGGTGGCGCCGGGGGCGCCCGGGCCGCCGACCACCGCGATCACGGCCATCAGGCGGCGCTCCCGCTCGGCGCCGGGGCCGGTGCCGGGGCACCGGTGCCCGCGCGCGGCGCCAGGATGATCTGCAGCTTCCCGGTGGCGACCCAGGCGGCCAGCCGGGTGCCGTCGGCGGGCGCCACGGCCACGTCCACCACGACGCTGCCGTCGGTGTCGGCCTTGCCGACCGCCACCACCCGGACCGCGATCGTCTCCGGCGTGCGCACGGTCGAGCCGTTCTGGCCGGACTCCGGGGTGGAGACCACCAGCACCCGGTCCCCGGGTTGCAGCTTGGTGGCCGGGAGTTGGGTGCGCTTGGTGGCGACGCCGACCACGGTCTGGCCGGCCTCGACCAGCGGGTCGTCGGTCAGGTCGGCCTTCACCAACAGCGCTCCCCTGCGCAGGTCCCCGGTCGCGCGCAGCCCGACCGCCTTGGTCCGCTCCTGGGCGCCGAGCGGCCGCAGCACGGGGTCGGAGGCGATCCGCGCCACCACCAGGTCCTCGGCGCTGATCGCCTGGCCCTTCGGTACGTCACGGGCCAGTGCCAGCACGGCGATCCGCTGTCCGGTGCTGTTGTAGAGCACCGCCCCGCCGAGGCCGCCGGCCGCCACCATGGCCACCGCCATGGCCAGCACCGCAGGACGTCGCCGCCGGGCCCGCAGCGTGCGCGGCGGGGTTCGCGGCGGGATGCCTCCGGCGGTCGGGCCGGGCTCGGCGGCCGGACGGCCGGAGCTGACGGTCGTGGTGCCGGGGCTCGGCGAGGGGAAGGTTCGGTGCTCCACCGGGCTTCGGCCTTTCGTACGGGTGCGGGGTACCGGGGCGGTGCTGCTGGGTGCGTCCGCTGGTCGGGGGCCTGCTAGTTGAGCAGCTGGACTTCGGCGACCCGGAGCGGCAGCGGGCTCGCGGCCGGGACGGGGTAGTCGAAGCTGATCGAGGTGTTGTTGTCGCTCCGGGTGGCGGTGACCCGCCAGATCGCGGTGGCCACCAGGTAGAGCTTCCCGTCGGCGCGGTGCGCCGAGCTGCTCCGGTAGACGTACCTGCAGTCGGGCGACTCGGTCCGGCCCAGGTCGGCCCGGTACGGCGTACCGGCTCCGTCACAGCTGACCGTGTGACCGTCGTCCATGTCCCAACTGACCTGCCGGACCTGGGCGGTGGCGGTCACACTGATCACGTTGCCCTTGGCCGTGGCGCTCAGCGGGCCGACGCTGGCCGGGCTCCGGTCGTACCAGAGCCAGAGCGGCGCCCCGACCACCGCGTCGCCCGTCGGGGCGGCGTGCATGGCCGGCGGGGCCAGGTGCAGATTGGCCAGCGCCTCCCGGCGCAGGGTCACCACGTTGTCGCTCGGCGGCGGCCCGGCCGGGGCCGCGGCGAAGAACTGCGGGCCGCTCGCCTCGGTCGAACCGTCCCGGCAACTGACCTGGTAGATCTCGCCGGTGGCGGGATCGCGGCCACCCCAGGCCCGGTTGTCGGCGGGCGGCTTGGGGCTGGTCAGCAGGTAGTAGCAGCCGGTCGAGCCGCTGAACCAGCCCAGCTCGTCGTCCCAGCAGGCGATTTCCTTGTTCTGCCAGTAGCACTTCCCGGAGACGGTCTCGCCCTTGCCGCCGGGATTTCCGCTGCTGGTGCTGCCGGGTTCGTGGACGCTGATGCAGATGTCCCGGGTGGCGCACGGAGTCACGGTGCCGCCCGGTTCGTCGGCGGCGGCCGGGGTGATCGTCGCCGCCAGCATTCCGATCATCAGCAGGACACGAACCAAGATTCCTGGAGTTCTCAACACGACCGGGTCTCCTCGCGTTTGAAGTCCACGATCAGCCAACGCGAGTCCGCTTTTCGGAGCGTGGCCGTGGCGACGTACCGGGTCAGGCGCTGCGCCGGATCGCGCAGTGCCTTGGTGACGGCATCCGCCTGGTGCCAGTCGGTCACGTCGACACAGTCCGAGACGGTCGCGGTCGGCGGATTCTCGGTGAGCCGGACCGACGTCACCACGGGTGAGTTACGCGGGTTTCCGACCATCACCAGCTTCGCGTCGCGTAGCTGCTGACGCGTGATCAGGGTGCCGCTCAGCGCCTCGTCGGTGGCGAAGGAGCGCACCGCCGACGGGTCCTGTTCGGGTTGGCCGAAGGCCGCCGTCCGCGCCTCCCACCAGCCCTGATAGGCCCTCAGGACGACCCGGCCGACGGCTCCTTCGACGCCTTCGGTAGGAGCGTCCTGGACCGCCGTGGAGCCACCGGGGTTGACGGCTGGGACAGTTGGGGCGGCCGTGACGTCCGGGAGCCGGTCGGTCGTGCTGCCACCGTTACCGGCGCCGCAGGAAGTGAGCAGCAGCAGTGTCAGCCCACCGGCCCCAACCACCCCGGGGCGCACTGTAATTACGCGCTGCCGCATTAGCCCCACCTCATCACGGCCCACTCCGAACGGAGCGTCGACCGCAGCAGATATCCGCCGCCCGAACCACTGCTCACGAGGCATTGATTCTTCGCCAACCCGCCTCGCCCCGGCAACACCTCGGGCCCCCTGACCTTACGCGGAAGGTGGATCGGTTGGGGCACTTTCGCGCCACAGAACTGCCAACAGTTCCTCAGAAAGCGACAATCCGGCCAATGCGCCCCGTACGGCGGCCCGATTGCGCAGCAGCAGGCGCCCGTGTTCACCCGGCGTCAACAACCGCACCTGTCCCGCACCGTACGCCGACTCCGCCCAGCCGAGCTCCTGCTCCAGCGCCGGCTGGAGATCGACCGGGGCGACCGCCGCCGGGGCGCCGGGCAGACCGTGCTCCAGCACTCGGTCCAACGCCCAGCTGAACGAGCCCTCGCCGCCCGGCAGGACGGACTCCTTGCCACGGCGCGGCCCGGCGTACCTGGCCACCCGGCCCCAGAGCGGCACCCGGGAGTGGCTGAGCAGCTCGCCCGCACCCTCCTCGCCGCGCTCCAGCGCGGCCCAGGCGTCCCGGTCGGCGACCGCGTCCACCAGCAGCAGCGTCTCCTCCTGGTCGCCGTGCACCATGGTGCTCACCACCCAGTCCCAGGCCAGCCCGCGCCGGTACGCGTTCTCCGGGGTGGCACCGGCCGTGACCAGGGCGAGCCGGCGGCCGCGCGGATCGGCCGCGAGTTGGCCGAGCAGGCAGACCACCAGCCAGCGCGCGGGCCGCTGGGCGGCCGCCCGCAGTGCGGTGAGCATCGCGTTGGCGTCCGCCTCCGGCGGGACCAGCGTGACCCGACTCCCCCGGGCGCCCGCGTCGAAGCAGCGGCCGGGCAGCCCGGCCGCCAGCAGCTCGGCCCCGGCGGCGGCCCGGGCCGACCCCCCGTGGGCCCGCTCCGGCCCGCCGTCCGCGCCGATCACCACCAGTTCGATGCCGCCGCTCACCGGTCCCCACCCCCTCAGACCGACCGGCAAGTGGTGGGCGGCGTCGCGACGCCGGGGCACGCACCCCAACGGCTTCTCGTCGGTCGCCGATGCTCCGCATGGGCTCCCTCCTCGGCACCGCCGAGGCACGCACCCCAACGCCGCTCCTTACCCGCCCACCACTTGCCGGTCGGTCTTAATCGCCGCTTCCGCCGACAAGCTACCGGTACGCTTCCGGCCCCGTGGCCTTTCCTCCGGATTGACGCAGGCACCGGTGCAGGTGTTGACGCAGGTCAGCGACCACTCCGGGACCTTGGACCCTGGTGGTTCGGTTGCCCGGGCGACACCATCGGGGGATGGACCGAGACGACCGCGTGGAGCCGCTGAGCGAGGCGGACTGCCTGCAGCTGCTCCGCACCGTGCCCATCGGGCGCGTGGTGTACACCGAGCACGCGCTCCCCGCCGTTCTCCCAGTGGCCTTCGAACTCACCCCGGACGACCGGCTGGTCCTCGGTCTGCGCGCGGGCAGTTCACTGAGCCGCGCCCTGGACGGCACGGTGGCCGCCTTCCAGGCCGACCGGCTCGACCCGATCACCCGCAGCGGCTGGAGTGTCCTGGTGCACGGCCGGGCCGAGCTGGTCCGGGACGAGGCCGACCGCCAGCGGCTGCTGCGCAGCGGCCCCCGGCCGTGGTGCGGCGGCGGCGAGGAACGGACGTTCGCCCGGATCACCCCCGAGCTGGTCAGCGGGCGTCGGCTGGTGGCAGCCGGGCAGGCCCTGCACCGCACTCGCTGAGACCGGGCGCTGACAAGTGACCCGTCAGTAGGCATACTCTCCGTTGCCCCGTCAGCACCCCCCACCAGGAGCAGCCGTGACGACGTACGCCTCCCTCGCCGACCTGACCGCCGCGGTCGGCACCGAGCTCGGCACCAGTGAGTGGCACACCATCGACCAGGCCAGGGTCGACCTGTTCGCGGAGGCGACCGGTGACCACCAGTGGATCCACGTCGATCCCGTCCGCGCCAAGGAGAGCCCGTTCGGCGGCACCATCGCGCACGGCTACCTGACGCTCTCGCTGATCCCGGTGCTGGCCAAGGAGTGCTACGCGGTGGAGGGGATCAGGATGGCCCTCAACTACGGCTCAGAGAAGGTCCGCTTCCCCGCCCCCGTCCCGGTCGGCACCGCGATCCGGGCCACCGCCGAGCTGCTCTCCGCCGAGCAGGTCACCGGGGGCGTGCAGGCGGTGGTCCGCTACACGATCACCAGCGAGGGCAGCCCGAAGCCGCACTGCGTGGCCGAGACGATCACCCGGTTCTACCCGGCCTGACGGCTGGTCCGCCCAGCGGCCGGCGGCCGGCCTGACGGCTGGTCAGCGGGAGGTTACGCCGAACGGAGCGCCGGTCCCCGCCCCACCGGGTCGGTGCGGCATTTCGCCGGTAATGTCCGATGGAACGGACCAACCCCGCTCATGGAGGCGCCGTGCCCAGCTCCGCTGCCTGGACGTCCAGGGTCGCCGCTCTCGCCGCACAGCTCGCCGCCGGCCGGCCGCCGCTCCGGCAGCTCCCCCGCGACGCCTGGCGCCAGGTCCGTACCGAACCCTTCGGGACCGAACCGACCGGCGCCCGGCTGGCGCGGATCCTGGGCTCCCCGCACTTCGCGGACGGCGGCTTCCAGAATCCGGTACCGACCCGTCGGCTCGCCCGGGGGCAGTCCAGGTGGGAGCGGACCCGTCGGCAGTTCGCCGCCGGCCGGCACCGCAGGCAGCCCGCCGCCGCCGTCCCGCTGCACCGGCTGCTGCCGATCGAACTGGCCGGACCGCCCGCCGGCGGACTGCGGATGACCTGGCTCGGGCACGCCACCGTCCTGGCCGAACTGGACGGCCGCCGGGTGCTGTTCGACCCGATCTGGGGTGAGCGCTGTTCGCCGTTCGGCTGGATCGGGCCCAAGCGGCTGCACCCGATGCCGATCCCGCTCGCCGAGCTCGGCCCGGTGGACGTGGTGGTGATCTCGCACGACCACTACGACCACCTCGACCTGCCCACCGTGCGCGCACTGGCCGCCTCCGGCGCCGCCTTCGCCGTACCGCTCGGGATCGGCGCGCACCTGGAGCACTGGGGCGTCCCGGCCGACCGGATCACCGAGCTGGACTGGTGGGAGTCGGCCGAGGTCGCCGGGCTGACCCTGACCGCCACCCCCGCCCGCCACTACTGCAACCGCGGTCCCCGGACCAACCCGCTGGTGCTCTGGGCCTCCTGGGTGGTGGCGGGTGGCTCGCACCGGCTCTTCCACAGCGGGGACACCGGCTACTTCCCCGGCTTCGCCGAGATCGGCCGCCGGTTGGGCCCGTTCGACGTGACGATGATGCAGATCGGCGCCTACAGCGACCTCTGGCCCGAGGTGCACATGACCCCCGAGGAGGGTGTCCGGGCCCATCTCGACCTCGGCGGCGAGCTGTTGCTGCCGATCCACTGGTGCACCTTCGACCTGGCCCCGCACCCGTGGGAGGAGCCGGCCGAACGGACCGTCGCCGCCGCGAGGGCGCTCGGCGTCCAGTTGGTCGCGCCCCGTCCCGGCAAGCCCTTCGAGCCGGCCGACCCGCCCGCGCTCAAGCTCTGGTGGCGGGCGGTGGCCGCGATGCCCCGGGGCGCCGAACTCCTGGTCCCCGACGAGCTCTCCACCACCCCCGCGACCCACCAGGTCGAGGACGGCGGCGTCACGGTCTGAGGCGTGCCGACGGCACCGGCACCGTCACCGTCTGAACAGGACGATCCGCCAGGCCCCGTGCTGCACCAGCAGGGTGAGCATCCCGGCGAGCACGATCCCGAGCAGGTTCAGCAGCAACTGGACGGCCGAGCCGCCCGCCTGCGCGAAGTCCCCGTACCCGAGGGCGACCGCCGCGTTGGCGGCGGCCGGCACGGTGGTCACCGAGATCGCCACCCCGACCAGCGCTCCGGCCTTGGCCGAGGTGAGCGAGAGGAGGCCGGCCACACCGGCCAGGAACGCCACGACGAAGGACATCGCGTTGGGCTGCCAGATGAACGAGGTGTTCGGTCTGGCCGCCTCGAACTGGGCCTGGCTGAACAGCCCCAGCGCGTCCATCAGCAGCGAGAACCCTGCGGTCAGCGCCATCGCCACGGCGAAGCCGACCAGCAGCGCGGTCAGCGAACGCAGCGCGGGCCGTGGTCTGCGCTGCACCACCGCCACGCAGAAGCCCGCCAGCGGACCGAACTCCGGACCGACGGCCATCGCGCCGACGATCAGGATCGCGCTGTCCAGCACCGCACCGCAGGCCGCCAGCATGGTCGCCACGGCGAGGAACGCCAGGTACACGACGGTGAGGGTGGACTCCTCGCGGGTGATCTCGGAGACCGCCTCCCAGACCAACGCGTCCGCTCCCTCGCCCGGGGCCAACTCCTCGGCCCGTTCGGCCGCCTGGGAGATGGTCAGCTCCAGCTGCTGGACGTCGATCGCCCCGCGCTCGGCCAGACCGGTCTTCCGCAGCCCCGCCAGCACCTCGTCGGCCGCCTCCCTGGCCACGTCGCAGAGCACCACGTCCCCGCTCGGGCGGAGGGCGGCGTCGGGCAGCAGCACCACGTGGGTGACGCCGACCCAGCCGTCCAGACTGGTCAGGACGGTGTCGCGGAGGTCGGTGGGAACGATCAGTCGCAGATGCAGCACTGGGTCAGCCTAGGCGGTGCCTTCCGGATCAGCGGCTGGCGGTGGCGACGGTGCCCTGCTGGACGGTCTCGACCGTGGCGCCCACACCGAGGGTGCCGAGGGCGACGGACGCGGCCACGGCGGCGCAGGCGATGAAGCGGCGGTGCCGCCTGGGGAGCGGGAAGCGCGGTGCTTCCGGAACCACAGCGGCCGGGGCGGACTGAGCGTTCATGATGGTCAGCATTCCAGGGCGGTGTTAAACGGTGACGACGCCAGAGTGAAGTCTGGACGGGGGCCGGGCGTCCGGATACCGGTACCGGCATGGCTGCCCAGGATGACACCGCGCGGCCGGTCCGAGCGCGAACGATCAGCCCTGTTCGGCCCAGTTCACTCGGACGGGTGACCGTGCCCCTGACGGACGGTCAGGCCGCTTCGTACGGCGCCAGGACCAGCCGGACGACGTCCTCCAGTCGGCGGCGGGCGTCGTCGAGCGTGGTCCGGCCGGTCACCCAGGCGGTCAGCTCGCCCTGCCAGGAGTGGCCGACGATGTGCCGCACCAGCTCTCCGGCGGCCGGGGGCAGCCGGGGGCCGACCGCGTCCAGCGCCGCCCGGTCGGCCCGGGCCAGTGACTGCAGCGCCTCGCTGGCGAACGGGTCGGTGGAGGCGGCCACCGCCACCCTCAGCCTGGCCAGTTGGGGCTGCCGCTGGTAGGCGCGCATGCCGTGCCGGACGAACCGCACCACCCGGTCGGTCTCGGCCGGCCCGTAACGGGAGCCGCGCTGCTCGGCGACCAGGTCGGCGAGCAGCAGGCGGTGCCAGTCCGTGATCGCGGCGGCGAGCAGGTGGTCCTTGGAGGAGAAGTACCGGTAGGCGGTGCCGAGGGCCACTCCGGAGCGCTCGCAGACGTGCTTCATCTGGAGTCTCTCCACGCCGGCCTCGTTCACCAGCGCGAGGGCGGCCGAGATCAGGCTGTTGCGGCGTTCGAGCTGACGGGGCGACATCGCCTCCACCGGCCTTGGTGACAGGTCAACCTTGGTCACCCGCACCATGATACGGGCCCCGGTCGCCGGGGCGAACGGCGCCTGAACAGGCTCTAGACGCGCCGCTCGCGGACCAGTGCCTCCTGGACCGCCGAGGCCACCAGGTTGCCCTGCCGGTCGTAGAACTCGCCGTGCGCCAGCCCCCGGCCGTCCGAGGCGGACGGGCTGCGCTGGGCGAACAGCAGCCACTCGTCGGCGCGGAACGGGCGGTGGAACCACATGGCGTGGTCCAGCGAGGCCAGCATGATCCGGGCCGGTGCGGTGCGCTGGATCCGGTGCGGCTGGACGGTCAGCGCGGTGGTGGAGGCCAGGGTCAGGTCGGACAGGTAGGTCAGCGCGCAGACCTGGAGCAGCGGGTCGTCGCCGGGCAGCGGGCTGCCGGTCCGCAGCCAGACGAACTGCTGCGGGGCGCCGGGCAGCGCGGGCGGCAGGCCGGGGCTGTCGGCGGGTACGAACCGCAGGTCCAGGGTGCGGAAGGCACTCTGCCGGTAGTCGCTCGGCGCGGCCTCCGCCCAGGCCAGGAACGGGTCCGGCAGCTCCTCGGGCCCCGGCACCACGGGCATCGCCGACTGTCTGGCTCCCGGCGTGGGCTCGGGGAACTTGAACGAGGCGGAGAGCGTGAAGATCACCTCGTCGTGCTGAACCGCCGTCACCCGGCGGGTGGCGTACGAGAAGCCGTCCCTGGCCCGGTCCACCTGGTAGTCGATCGGGTGCCTCGGGTCCCCCGGGCGGAGGAAGTAGCCGTGCAGCGAGTGCACCTGCCGCTCGGGCTCCACCGTCCTGCCGGCGGCGGTGAGGGCCTGGGCCGCGACCTGGCCGCCGAACGCGCGCATCGGGGCCCCGGCGTGGCAGCGGCCACGGAACAGGTTCTCGTCCAGCTGCTCGATCCGGAGCAGGTCGACGAAGGAGCTGGCCGTCTCCCCGGTCTCAGGCACTTCGCTGGCGTCCATCACGCGCCACAGCGTACGCCACCTCAACTGGAACAGGTTCCAGAACTCAGCCGGCCACCAGCGGCCGGGAGTGCCGCCCAGAGCCGGGCGGTTGCGGGAGCTCCGCCTCCGGCGCGTAGCGGGCGGCGGGGGCCCGGAGCAGCCAGGCCCGGCCGGCCGGGGCGATCAGCTGCATCCGGTGCAGCAGGTCCAGCGCGTCCCGCCGGAAGGCGGTCAGGTCGGCCAGGTAGTCCCGGCGCCAGCCGGACCGCAGGCCGTACTCGTCGGTGACGTCCCCGAGCGCGCCGTCTATCAGGGCGTCCGGGATCAGCACCGCCGGGGGCGCGGCCTCGCCGGAGAGCGGGCGCAGCTCCTCGACCAGCCGGGCGGCCAGCAGCAGCGCGGCCTGCGCCACCGTGCCGGTACCGGGGAGCGCCAGGTCGGTCAGCTCGTCGGCCGGGTCCAGCAGTGCGACGCCCTCGGCCCTGATCTCCGCCTCGAGACCGAGGAACTCGGCGAACAGCTCGGCCTCGGGCTCCAGCCGGCCCTGCAGCCAACTCCGCTGCTCCGGCGTCAGTTCGTCCAGCAGCACCACCGGCGTCTCGGCCAACCGCCGCCGGACCGCCAGCGCTGGCTCGGCGGGCGTGGGTACGGCCAGCGGGGCGAGGGCTTGGGCCAGCTCCGGGTCTGGTACCCCGTCGGCCGTCAGCACCTGCCACTCGACCAGCTGCTGACGGACCCCCGGTACGTCCAGCGCGGCCGGCCGCTGCTCGGCCACGGCGGCCAGCGCGCGCACCAGCGCGGCGTACGAGCCGGGCGTCCACGCCGTGTCGCCGACCGGCGGCAGGGCCCGGCCGGGCAGCGGGGCCTTGTGCAGTCGGGCGTGCCGGGCACCGACGGTGAGCGGGTAGCCGAGCACGGTGGCGAACCGCTCGGTCAGCCATCCGGCGTGACGGGCGATCAGGGGGAAGCCCGCGCCGTGCGGACCGTCGGCGGCGACCAGCGGCTGGGCGGCGAGCAGCCGGGCGGCGGTGCGGCGCTCGACCGCGATCTCCTGCGGGGTGCTGCCCGGGGAGTGCTCGGGCTTGCGGTGCCGCCCGCGCCGGCCGCCGCCCTCGGGGGCGCCGCGCCGGGCCAGTGCCCCGCTGCGGCGGCCGCCCTCGCGGGGCCGCAGGCCCGCCGGGTGATGGACCGTCGGGCCGTGCCACCAGCTCAGCTCGGCCCCGGCCCGCGGGCCGTCGGGCAGGGCGCCGCCCAGGTGCCTGGCGCCGTAGAGGCCGAACGCGGCGGTGAACAGCTCGTCGGCGGTCTGCTGGTCGGCGGCCGCCAGCCGGGCGGCCAGCAGCTCGGCGGCGCCCCGGCCGGAGCTCTGCGCGGGCACTCCGGCGATCGCGTCGGCGGTGAGCCGCCCCGCCCCCGTCGCGCGTCCGCCCGTTGCCACCGTCGGTGCCTCCCCGGCCACGACCGTGTCCTCGTACCGCTCCATGTCGCCCACCAGAGTAGACGGTGGCCGAGCCCGCTCGTGGCACCCGCGCGCCGATCCGGCCCGATCTCTCCTACGCGTCGGTAACAACCCCTTCCGCAGGCCGCCCGCCGTCACCTATCGTCCTGGGCATGCCGAACCTGCCCAACGTCGTGCTGTGGTCGATACCCGCCTTCGTGCTGCTCACCGTCCTGGAAGTGGTCTCCTACCGCTTCCATCCGGACGAGGAGGAACAGGGGTACACCGTCAAGGACACCGCGACCAGCCTGAGCATGGGCCTGGGCAGCCTGGCCTTCGACGCCGCCTGGAAGATCCCGATCGTGGCGATCTACTCAGCGCTGTACGCGCTGACGCCGCTCCGGGTGCCGGTGCTCTGGTGGACCGTGCCGCTGATCCTGCTGGCGCAGGACTTCTTCTACTACTGGTCGCACCGGGGCCACCATGTGATCCGGATCCTCTGGGCCTGCCACGTGGTGCACCACTCCAGCAAGCACTACAACCTCTCCACCGCGCTGCGGCAGCCCTGGACCAGCGCGACCACCTGGGTGTTCTACGTCCCGATGATCCTGGCGGGGGTCCATCCCGCCGCGCTGGCGTTCTGCTCCTCGGCCAACCTGGTCTACCAGTTCTGGATCCACACCGAGCGGATCGACCGGCTGCCCCGCCCGCTGGAGTTCGTCCTCAACACGCCCTCGCACCACCGGGTCCACCACGCCTCGCAGGGCGGCTACCTGGACCGCAACTTCGGCGGCATCCTGATCCTCTTCGACCGTCTGTTCGGCTCGTTCACCCCCGAGACCACCAAGCCGGTCTACGGACTGACCAAGAACCTCAGCACCCACAACCCGCTGCGGGTGGCCACCCACGAGTACGTCTCGATCGCCCGCGACCTGGCCGCCGCCACCACCTGGCGGGACCGGGTCCGCCACCTCGTCAACGGGCCCGGCTGGCAGCCGGGCCCGACCGACCGCCCGGAGGGCACCACCGCATGACCATCACCGGCCGACTCCGCACCGCCCGTGGCCTGCTCTCCGCCTTCGCGATCACCTCCGCCACCCACCTGGGGGCGATCGCCACCGGCGCGAGTGCGCTCCAGTACGCCACCAAGCCAGCGCTGATGCCCCTGCTGGCGGGGTGGGTCGCGGCCCGGGCCGAGCAGGCACCGCAACTCCTCGTGCCCGCGCTGGCGTTCAGCACCGGCGGGGACGTGCTGCTCCAGGTCGGTGGCGAGGCCGCGTTCCTGGCCGGGATGGGCTCGTTCGCGGCGGCGCACCTCTGCTACGTGACCATGTTCGTGAAGCTCGGAGCGCTCGGCGACCGGCGCCGCACGGTGCTCACCGCGCTGGCCTACGCGGCGGCCTGGGGGGTGATGATCAGTCAGCTCTGGCCCGGTCTCGGCGACCTCAAGATCCCGGTGGCGGTCTACAGCCTGCTGCTCTCCTCGACCGCCGTCACCTCGGCCGGCCTCGGCTGGCGGACCGGCCTGGGCGGGGCGCTGTTCCTGCTCTCCGACACGCTGATCGCCACCGATCTGGCCCACTGGAAGGCACTGCCCGGCCACGGCGTCTGGGTCATGGCGACGTACATCGCGGCGCAGTACCTGCTGGCCGATGGCACCGTCCGGGCCGCCGAGCCCGAGCAGACGGCGGTCAGCGCCCCGCTGGCGACGGCGGGGCGCTGACCGCCGGGCGGGCGCCGGGGTACTGACGGCGGATCAGAGCGTGGTCCGGCGCCGGAGCAGCCAGAAGCCGCCGATCCCGGCACCGACCAGGGCACTGCCGGCCGCCAGGTCGGCCGGGTCGGTCCTGAGCGACCCGCCCAGGCCGGTCTTCATCGGGCCGGTCGGCAGCTTACCCGCCTCGGCACCCGCGCCGGAGTACGAGGCGGTCCTGACCTCGACCGCGCCGCTGAAGGTGTCGTGGTTCGGGCAGCTGCCGTCGATGCCCCAGCTGGAGTTCCGGCCCCCCTTGGCGGCGAACTCCTCCTTCGAGGCGAGCAGCGCCTTGCCGCTGTACTTGCCGTCGGGGCCGACCGTCAGGGTCGCGCTTCCGGTGGAGAACGCCTGCGAACTGGCGGTGATCGTCTTCACCGAGCTGGTGTCGCAGGTGACGCTGACCGTCACGCTCTGGCCGGGCCCCGCCTCGGCGGGGTGCACCCAGGCCGGCTCGACGCTCTTGGCCGCCGCGAGGGGCGCCGCGAGCCCGAGCAGGGCGGCGACGCCCAGCAGGGTGGTGGCTGTACGCGAAGCGCGCATGCCGTACCTCCAGGTTCTCGGGGTGCAGCGCGGGGACTCCGTCGTCCCCGCATGCGAGCGGCTACACCCTGTCACCCGTGACGCTAGGCAGCGCCGCCCCGGACGGCCACCCTTCGGGCCCATCCGGGGGGGCGCACCACGGCTCGGACCGCCGGCCCGGAGCGCCGGGCTCAGAGCTCCAGGTCCACGACCACCGGGGCGTGGTCGGAGGTGCCCTTGCCCTTGCGGGCCTCGCGGTCCACGTAACTGTCGGTCACCGCGTCGGCGAAGGGCTTGTTGGCGTAGGTGAGGTCAATTCGCATGCCGAGGTTCTTCGGGAAGCCGAGCCCGCGGTAGTCCCAGAAGGTGTACGGGCGGTCGTACTTGAGGGCGCGCGGCATCACGTCCTGCAGCCCGGCCTCGCGCAGGGCCGCCAGCGCGGCCCGCTCGGCGGGGGTGACGTGGGTCAGCCCGGCGAACAGGGCGGGGTTGTGCACGTCCTCGTCGGTGGGGGCCACGTTGAAGTCGCCGAGCACCGCGAACGGGCGGTCGCCCGCCGCGTCCTCCAGCACCGCGCGGCGCAGCGCCTCCAGCCACTCCAGCTTGTACTGGTAGTGCGCGTGGTCCACCTCGCGGCCGTTCGGCACGTACACCGACCAGACCCGGACCGGGCCGCAGGTGGCGGCGATCGCCCGGGGCTCGGTGTCGGGGATCAGCGCGCCGTCGGCCAGGAAGCCGGGCTGCTCGGGCAGGTCGCGGACGACATCCTCCAGACCGAGCTTGGAGAGCACCGCCACGCCGTTCCACCGGCCGGCGCCGTGGGCGGCGGTGTCGTAGCCGAGCTCCTTGACCGCCTCGTACGGGAACGCATCCGAGGCGCACTTGAGCTCCTGGAGGCAGAGCACGTCGGGCTTGGCCGACTCCAGCCACTCCAGCAGCTTGGGCAGCCGCGCGGTGACGGAGTTGATGTTCCAGGTGGCGATGCGGACGGTCACGGCGGGCGGCCTTCCCGATGGGTGCTTCGGACGAGGTGGGCACCCCGGGGGTGCCCACCTCCGAACATACCGCCCGGCAGTGACAGGACTCAGCGGGCCGGGTGCACGACCCCTGCCGAGCCGCCGCCCCGGCGGACCGGCTCGGCGGCCGCGACCCAGCGTCCGTCCGGCAGCCGCTCGACGCCGGTGGCGGCGCCGATCTCCGGGTTGAGCACGAAGCTGTGGCCGAGCGCCTCCAGACCGGCCCGCTCCGGGCCCGCCAGGAAGGCCGGTTCGGCCTGGCTGGCGGTGGTGTTGCGCTGGGAGGCCCGGGGCGCGGCGATCGCCTGTTCCAGCGTCAGCCCCCGGTCGAGGCGGCCGAGCAGCACCTGGAGCACGGTGGTGATGATGGTGGAACCACCCGGCGTGCCGACCGCGATCACCGGCTTACCGCCCTTGAGCACGATGGTCGGCGAGATCGAGGAGCGCGGCCGCTTGCCAGGGCCGGGCAGGTTGGGGTCGGGCACCCCGGCGGTGGCCGGCGCGAAGGAGAAGTCGGTCAGCTCGTTGTTGAGCAGGAAGCCCCGGCCCGGCACGGTGATGCCGCTGCCGCCGGTCTGCTCCAGGGTCAGGGTGTACGCGACCACGTTGCCCCAGCGGTCGGCCACCGTCAGGTGGGTGGTGCTCGGCCCCTCGTGGGTCTCCGGCACGGCTTGGCCGCCGGTGGCGCAGGCGGCGGGGTGGTACGGGTCGCCGGGGGCGAGCGGGCTGGTCAGCGCCTTGGCCGGGTCGATCAGGCAGGCCCGGGCGGCGGTGAACTCGTCGCTGAGCAGCTGACGGGTCGGTACCTCGGAGAACGCCGGGTCACCCACCCACCGGCCCCGGTCGGCGAACGCGATCCGGCTGGAGTCCAGATACCGGTGCAGGTACTGGGTGGGGCTCACCGCGCCCAGGTCGCTGTGCTCCAGGATGCCGAGCGCCTCGCCGACGGTGGTCCCGCCGGAGGAGGACGGCGCCATCCCGTAGATGTCGTAGCCCCGGTAGTCGAGGTGGGTGGGCTGACGGCGGATCACCCGGTAGTCGGCCAGGTCCTTGCGGTCCACCTGGCCGGGCCGGGCGTTCCAGCCGGAGGCCGGGTCGACCGGCGGGTGCTGGAGGGTCCGTACGATGTCGGCGCCCAGCTCGCCCTGGTACAGCGTGTCGACGCCCTTGCGGCCCAGTTCCCGGTAGGTGGCGGCCAGTTCGGGATTGCGGAAGGTCGAGCCGACCACCGGGAGCTTGCCGCCGGGAAGGAACAGCTTGCCGGTGTCGGGGAAGGCCCTGAACCTGGTCTCGTTCAGCGCGGTCTGGTCCACGAACGTCTGGTCGACGGTGAACCCGCGCTCCGCCAACTTGACGGCCGGCTTGAGGACTTCGTCCAGCCCCCGGCTCCCCCAGAGCTCCAGCGCCCGGTCCCAGGTGGCCGGCGAACCGGGCACCCCGACGCTCAACCCGCTGGTCACCGCGTCGGCGAAGGCCAGCGGCTTGCCGTTCTCCTGGAACAGCGTCTCGCCCGCCGTCCGCCCGGCCACCTCCCGGCCGTCCAGCGTCTCCACCCGCCCGGTGCGGGCGTCGTAGTGGACGAAGTAGCCGCCACCGCCGATGCCCGCCGAGTACGGCTCCGAGACGCCGAGCGCGGCGGCGGTGGCCACGGCCGCGTCCACCGCGTTGCCGCCGCGCCGCAGCACCTCCAGCCCCGCCGCGGTGGCGTCGGCGTCCACGCTGGCCACCGCACCACCCCAGCCGACCGCCTCGGGCACCTTGGGCGGCGGGCCGTGCTGCGCCTGCGCGGGGGTGGCCAGAGCGCAGATCAGCGCCCCGGTGAGGGTGAGGGGGGCGAGCCTGGACAGTCGCATGAGTCCTCCTGGGACGGCGTCAACTCCCCGTTCTCTCACAGCCGGTGGTGCGGCCACAACGCGTCTTCGCGCCACTACCCGTCAGTAGTTTCGTTATCGGTCCGGTACCTGCCAACGAGTTACTGACAGTAGGTCTTATTGGCTACCGTCCAGACACAAGGTCCTGCACCCCCACCCCGCAGCGCCAGGAGCCCCCATGCCCGTACGCAACCGCGCCGCCGCACTCGCGCTGGCCATCGCCCTGCTCACCACCGCCCCGCTCGCCCAGGCGCCCGCCGCCCAGGCGTTGACGGTCACTCGGACGGCCCAGGCCGGGCTGCGGTTCACCGACATCCCCGGCTCGGACGGCGTCGTCCTCAAGGGCAACGTCTTCGAGCCCGCCGACGGCGCCGACCGGCACCCGCTGGTGGTGCTGCCGGCCTCCTGGGGCGTCAACGACCTGGAGTACCTGGCCCAGGCCAAGCAGTTCGCCGACGCCGGGTACGTGGTGGTCAGCTACACCCCGCGCGGCTTCTGGGGCTCGGGCGGAAGGATCGAGGTGGCCGGGCCGCCCGACGTCGCCGACCTGTCCAGGGTGATCGACTGGGCCCTCGCCAACACCAGCGCCGACCGGGACCGGATCGGCGCCGCCGGGATCTCGTACGGGGCAGGGATCAGCCTGCTCGGCTCCGCCTTCGACCCCCGGATCAAGGTGGTCGCCGCGCTCAGCGGCTGGGCCGACCTGGCCGACTCGCTGTTCAGCGACGAGACCCAGCACCTGCAGTCCGCCGGGGTGCTGGCCGTGGCGGGCTACCTCACCGGGCGGCCGGGCAGCGAACTCCAGGAGCAGCTGACCGCCTTCTTCGGCAGCGACTTCGAGAACGAGGCCAAGCTGCGCGCCTGGGCCGCCGAGCGCTCCGCCGCGACCCACCTGGACCGGATCAACGCCAACGGCGCCGCCGTGCTGCTCGCCAACGCCTGGGGCGACTCGATCTTCCCGCCCAACCAACTGACCGGCTTCTACGAGAAGTTGACCGGCCCGAAGCGGCTGGAACTGCGCCCCGGCGACCACGCCACCGCCGAGGCCACCGGGCTGGCCGGACTGCCCAACGACGTCTGGTCCACCACCCACGCCTGGCTGGACCACTACCTCAAGGGCACCGACAACGGCATCGACCGGGCCGCGCCGGTCCGCCTCAAGCCTCAACTCCAGGACGGCTACGAGGAGTACGCCAGCTGGGCCGCCGTCACCGGCTCCACCCGCAGGCTCGGCCTCGGCGGGCGCGACTGGCTGAACACCGGCTCACTGGCGGCCGGCGCCGGCACCGGCTGGCGCACCGCCGTCGCCACCGGCCTGGACTCCGGGGCGGACGGCGGGGTGGTCTTCCTCAGCAACCTCGCCGAGCAGTTCCTCAAGCTCCCGCCGCTGGTCTCCGTCCTGCTGCTGCCCCGCCCGGTGGCGGCCGTCTGGCAGTCCGAGGCGTACCCGACCCGCCAGCAGCTGCGCGGCACCGTCCGGGTCCACCTCGGCGTCACCCCGTCCGCGTCACGCGGCAGCCTGGTCGCCTACCTCTACGACGTGGACGCCCTCGGGGTCGGCAGGCTGATCACCCACGCCCCGTACACCTTCCTCGACCACGCCGCCCCGCTCACCGCCGACTTCCCGCTCCAGGCCACCGCCTACGACGTCCCGGCCGGCCACCGGCTCGCGCTGGTGGTGGACACCGTCGACCCGCTCTACATCACCCACAACCCGGCCTGGTCCTCGCTCACCTTCACGTCCCCGGCGAGCGACCCGTCCTGGGTCTCGATCCCGTTGCGCTGACGGACCGCGTCGGCGGTCAGGCGGCCGCCCCGGCCGGATAGGCGTCGAGCAGGTCCTCGCGGTCGGCGGCCGCGAGCGGTTCGGCCGGGGCGGGGCGGTGGCCTGCGGCGGCCGACAGGACGGTCAGCAGGACGGCCGCGGCCAGTGCCGCGTACGCGGCGGGGCCGCCGGCCGTGAGGGCCAGGCCGAGCAGGGCGCAGGCGAGGAGGGCGGAGAGCACGGGGGTCACCGGGAGCGTGGTCCTCGCCGTGGTGGTGACCGCCAGCAGCAGGGCCCCGGCGCCCGGCAGCAGGAGCAGGGCGAGGGCGCCGGGCAGGGACCGGCCGCCGAGCAGCAGACCGTCGGCCAGCGCGGCGGCGGCACAGAGCGACAGCCCTGCCCACCGCCCGGCGCTCACGCGGGGGATGCCTTGCCGGAGCCTTGATGTCGCTGCCACAGGCGGATGCTAGCCCGACCGTCCGCCGCACAGAAGGTCTATAAACGTATTTGTTAGGAAACGCTGCCGGCCACCCGCTCCACGCGGTGCCGCTTGATGGTCCGGAACCGCCGCGCCACCTGCCTCGCCAGGTCGGCCGCGCCGACCAGACCGGCGTCGTTGCCGAGCGCCGCGTGCACGATCTCCGCCTCGGGGCGGAAGCCGCGACCGGTCAGCGTGCGCCTGAAGGCGCTCCGCGCCGGTTCGAGCAGCAGCTCCCCCGACTCCGAGACGCCGCCGCCGATCACGAACCGCCCGGGGTCGAGCGCCGCCGCCAGGTTGGCGATGCCGACGCCCAGCCAGGTGCCCACCTCGTACAGCAGCTCGGTCGCCACCGGATCGCCGCCCCGGGCCGCTTCGGTGATCAGCGGGCCGGTCAGTCCCGCGGCCGTGCCGCCCGCCAGGGCGAGCAGCGGCTGCACCACCGGGGACTCCTCGGCCACCAGCTCCCTGGCGTCCCGGACCAGCGCGTTGCCGGAGGAGTACTGCTCCCAGCAGCCCCGGTTCCCGCACGGGCAGCGGTGACCGCCGGGCACCACCTGCATGTGGCCGAACTCCCCCGCCAGCCCGTACCGGCCCCGGTCCACGTAGCCGTCCCTGACCTGGGCGCCGCCGATGCCGGTGCCCAGGGTGAGCATCACCATGTGCTCCTCGCCCCGCCCGGCACCGAACCGCCACTCGGCCCAGGCCGCCGCGTTGGCGTCGTTCTCCACCACCACGGGGAACCGCAACCGGGCGCTCAGCGCGTCCCGCAGCGGCTCGTTCCGCCAGTTCAGGTGCGGGGCGAACAGCACCCGGGACCGGTCCGCGTCCACCCAGCCGGCCGCGCCGACGCCGACCGCGTGCACGTCGTGACGGTCCGCCAGCTGGAGCACCAGGTCGACGATCACGTCCTCGACCACCCGCGGGCTCTTGCTCTTGTCGGGGGTGTCGGTGCGCAGCCGCTCCAGCACCCTGCCCTCGCCGTCCACCACCCCGGCCACCACCTTGGTGCCACCGATGTCGACCCCCACCGTCGGCAGCCGCAGGATGCTCGCGGGCAGCGCCCGGCGCCGACGCTCGGCCCGGGGGCCGATGCCGAGCAGGGTGGGCAGGACGGCGGGGCGCTGCGGGCTGCTCACGGGTGCTCCTTCAGCGGGTCGGGGAGGTACGGGATCCATCCTCGCGCGCCGGGGGTCACCGGTCCGCCTCCGGGCCCGGGCGGCCGAGCTCGTGCGAGAGCTCGGCCAGCTCCGAGCCGCCCGCCATCTCGGTGGTGAGCCGCTCCAGGGTGATCTCCTCGCGCGGATGGCTACCGGCCATCCGGCCGCGCTTGAGCAGGGTGAAGTGGTCGCCCACCAGGTAGGCGTGGTGCGGGTTGTGGGTGATCAGTACGACGCCCAGGCCCTCCTCCCGGGCGGCCGCCACGTACTTGAGCACCACCCCGGACTGCTTGACCCCGAGCGCGGCGGTCGGCTCGTCCAGCACCAGCGCACGGGCCCCGAAGTGCACCGCCCTGGCGATCGCCACGCACTGCCGCTGACCGCCCGAGAGGGTGCCGATCGGCTGGTCCACGTCGGCCAGCTCGATGCCCATCCTGGCCAGCGCGTCCCGGGTGACCGCCCGCATCCTGGCGGAGTCGAGCCGGAACCGGCTGCCCAGTTCGGCACCGAGGAAGAAGTTCCGCCACACCGGCATCAGGGGGACCACCGCGAGGTCCTGGTAGACCGTGGCGATGCCCCGGTCGATCGCCTGCCGGGGCGAGCCGAGCCTGACCTCCTGATCCCCGATCAGGTACCGGCCCTCGTCGTGCCGGTGCAGCCCAGCGATGATCTTGATCAGGGTGGACTTGCCCGCCCCGTTGTCGCCGAGCACGCAGGAGATCTCGCCCTGGCGCACCGTCAGCGAGACCCCCTCCAGCGCCCGCACGCTGCCGTAGGTCTTGCCCACGCCCTCCAGTGTCAACAGGTTCACCGGCCCCGCTCCGCCCGTCGTTTGACCCAGGAGTTGAGCAGCGCGGCCAGCAGCAGCATCGCGCCCAGGAAGAACTTGAACCAGTCCGGGTTCCACTGCGCGTACACGATGCCCTTGCTGACCATGCCGAAGATCAGCGCGCCCAGCGCCCCGCCCAGCACCGATCCGTACCCGCCGGTGATCAGACAGCCGCCGATCACCGCCGCCACGATGTAGATCAGCTCGTTGCCGACCCCCTCGCCGGACTGCACGGTGTCGAAGGAGAACAGCAGGTGCTGGCCCAGCACCCAGGCGCAGAAGCCCACTCCGAGGTACAGCCCGATCTTCGTCCGGGCGACCGGGACGCCGACCGCGCGGGCTGCCGCCGCGTCGCCGCCGACCGCGAAGACCCAGTTGCCGTACCGGGTACGCAGCAGCACCCAGGAGGCCACCGCCACCAGGCCGAACCACCACCAGACGGTGGCCTTCACCGTCATCCCACCCACCGTCAGTTCCGAGGCGAACAGCCAGCGGCAGGAGCCGAAGCCCTGCATGTCGCCGATCGGCTTGGTAGTGACGGTGCCGGAGACCAATTTGGTGACGCCCAGGTTGGCGCCGGTCAGCATCAGGAAGGTGCCGAGCGTCACGATGAAGCTGGGCAACCGGGTGCGGCCGAGCATCCAGCCGTTGAAGCCGCCGACCGCCAGCGTCACCAGCAGCGAGACCAGCACGCCGACCCAGGTGACGGCGGTCAGCTGGTAGCTGACCATCGAGGAGGTGAGCGCGGCGGTGGTCACCAGGACGCCGGCCGAGAGGTCGAACTCGCCGCCGATCATCAGCAGCGAGACCGGCACCGCCATGATGCCGATGGTCGAGGCGGCGTACAGCACGGTGCCGATCGAGGAGGCCCGCAGGAAGCTGTCGGCCACCACCGAGAAGAACAGCAGCACTGCGACGGCCGCCAGCGCCGCGCCCAGCTCGGGGCGGACCCGCCGGTGCCTGCCGGGCGGCCTGGAGACCAGCAGGTCGGTGCTCATCGGGTCCCCCGGGCGACGTACGTGGCCAGCGCGGCCGCGTCGTCCTTGGTGAGGATCTGCGGGCCGGTCAACACCGGGCCGCCGCCGCCCAGCACGTCCAGGTTGTAGCGTCGGAGCCAGAGCAGGTCCACGCCCTCGTATCCCTGGAGGTAGGGCTGCTGGTCCACCGCGAAGCCGACCGTCCCCGCCTGGAGACCGGTCACCACCTGGGTGCCGAGGTCGAAGGTGTCCAGCTCGACCGCCCGGTGGGCGTCCTGGACCGACTGCAGGCCGGTCGCGGCCAGCGGGGCGCTGAGGGTGAGGACGGTGTCCACCGCCGGGTCGGCCTGGAGCTTGGCGGCGATCGCGGCCCGGGCGTCGGGCAGGTTCACCCCGTCCACGTACAGGGTCTGCAGGGTGCCGTTGAAGGCGCCCTTGGCGCCGCCGCAGCGCTGCTCCTGGCCGACGTTGCCCTGCTCGTGGATCACGCAGAGCACCGACTTCCGCCCGCGCCTGCCCAGCTCGGTGCCGGCCGCCCGGCCCGCCGTGCCCTCGTCCTGGCCGATGTGGGTGAGCGCGCCGAACCGAGCCGAGAACTCCTGGCCCGAGTTGATGCTGATCAGCGGGATGCCGGCCGCCTTCGCCTTGGCCAGGACGTCGGTCAGCGCCTCGCCCTTGGCCAGCGAGACCAGCAGCCCGTCCACCCGCTGGTCGATCGCGGCCTGGATCAGCTGCACCTGGTTCTGGGTCTGCGCGTCGTTCGAGTACAGGAAGGTGATGTTGTCCTTGGCGGCGGCCTGCTCGGCGCCCTTCCGGACGGTGTCCCAGAACGCGTCGCCCGCGCCCGCGTGGGTCACCATCGCGACCGTCCAACGCGGCGTGTCGACCGCGCCGCCGGCGTTGGCGGCCCGGCTGCGGGCCTGTTCGGCGCGGCGGCCGCCGGTGCTGCTGCAGCCGGACAGTGCCGTGGTGACCAACAGGAGGAGCACGAGCGGCAGGAGGGCGGGGTGGAACCGGCGGTCTGACACTCCGACAGTTTCCAGGACGGGGCTGTTCGAACGGGCCGACTCGCTGGGAGTGGCCTGTACCCGTTCTTCGGATACGACCATGCGGGTGGCACACTGGACCAGGCCGTTCAGACGTTTCTCACGAAATGTGTGATGTTCCTCTCAGCTTTCCCCAAGGTTCGGGAGCAACTGATCCACCGTTCGAAATCGTCTGATCTCATCGAAGTGCTTCCGGGGCGACGCGGGTCCGGAGCGGCGGACGATCCGGATACGAGAACCTGAATGCAACTCACTGGCACCCCCTTCCTCATCTGCACGATCATCCTCGTGCCGGTCTCCATCGCGGCGGCGCTGCTGCTCTGGGGGCGGGTGCGCGGGCCGAAGCCGGCCCAGGTGCTGGCGAGACTGGTGATGATCCTGGCCTGCCAGGTGACGGCCGTGACGATGGTCTTCGTGATGGTGAACAACGCCAACCTGATCTACGGCAACTGGTCCGACCTGCTCGGCACCGGCGACCACGTCCGGGCCGTGCCGCAGGTCAGCCCCGACGACCCGGCGGGCGACGGCAAGGGCAAGCCCTCGGAGCCGAAGGTGATCCAGTCCTTCAAGAGCGTGGACGACCCCAAGGTGCCCGGTGACGTCAAGCGCACCGACCTCAAGGGCCGCCTCTCCGGGGTGGACGGCGAGGTGCTGGTCTGGACCCCGCCGCAGTACGACAAGCCCGAGTTCAAGGACAAGAAGTTCCCGGTGGTCGAGCTGCTCCCCGGCTACCCCGGCTCCTCCTCCACCTGGTACGGCACCCTGCGGGTGTCCGAGCAGCTCAAGCCGCTGATGGAGAGCGGCCAGGTGGCGCCGTTCATCCTGGTCTCACCCCGCACCTTCCTGCTCGGCAAGGGCCAGGACACCGGCTGCGCCGACATCCCCGGCAAGGTCAACGCCGACACCTGGCTCTCCCGCGACGTCCCGCAGATGGTGCTGGACAACTTCCGCGCCGACCCCTCCGCCGACCGCTGGGCGGTCGCCGGGTACTCGGCCGGCGCCCACTGCGCCACCAAGCTCGGCGCCGAGCACCCCAACCGCTACCGCGCCAGCATCAGCCTCTCCGGCTACAACGACCCGGCCCAGGAGCCCGACTCGCTGACCGCGAAGGACCCGGTGCTGCGGGACAAGTCCAACCCGCTCAACATCCTGAAGAACGCCGCCCAGCCCCCCAAGGTCGCCTTCTACCTCAGCGGCAACAAGGGGGACGGCTACGAGGCCGCGCTCGCCCTCAAGGCGGTCGCGAAGGCCCCCACCACCGTCAACGCCGTGGAGAGCATCGGCGCCCACTCCAGCGACGTCTGGAAGCCGATGGTCCCCGACGTCTTCAAATGGCTGACCACGATCATCCCGGCCAACCACTGACGCTCCGTCACGGACGGGCCCGCCGGTTCACCCGGCGGGCCCGTCGCCGTTCCCGCCCGGCTCAGGCCAGTTCGAGCGCCAGGTAGAAGTCCACCCGGTCCTCCAGCCGCGACAGGTCACGGCCCGTCAGTTCCTCGATCCGGCCGATCCGGTAGCGCAGCGTGTTGACGTGCACGTGCAGCTGGGCGGCGCAGCGTGTCCAGGAGCCGTCCGAGCGGAGGAACGCCTCCAGGGTGCGGACCAGGTCGGCCTGGTGCTCGATGTCGTACGCGATCACCTTGTCGAGCAGGCGGCTGCGGAAGGCGCGGCGGACCTCGTCCGGCACCGCGGCCAGCAGCAGCACGTGCGAGGCGAGCTCCTCCGGGCCGGCCACGCAGATCCGGCCCACCCGGGCGGCGGCGATCCGGCGGGCGTGCCTGGCCTCCTCCAGAGCGCCGCGCAGACCGCCCGCCTCGGCGGCGGGGGCGGAGACGCCGAGGGTGATCCGGCCCTCCGAGCCGAGCCCGGCCTCCAGCGGGGCGAGCAGGTCACGCAGGGCGTCGGCGGGCACGGCGGTGCCGGGTGCGGGCAGCACCACCACGGCACCGGTGCCCGCTCCGGCGACCAGGGCGCGGTCGGAGGCGTCGGTGAGAGCTTCCTCCAGGATCGAACGTACCGCACCGTCAGGCAGTCCCGTCCCTTCCGCGCTCAGCACCAACCAGGACCCCTCGTTCACCACGGGCCCCACCGGGTCACCCTCGTACCGGGCAGCCATCGCCGAGGAGGCGTACAGCGTGCGGCTGATCTCGGCCGGGTCGGCGTCGCGCTGAAGGAGCGTCAGCACCTCGTCGGCCAGCCGGCGGCGCAGTCGGCGGCCCTCGTCCCTGCGGGTGCGTTCGGCGGCGGCCAGCCGGGCCAGGTTGTCGGCCAACTGCTGGCGCTTGCCGGTCCATTCGGTGACGTCCCCGGCGACCGCGAGCACCCAGTCGGCGAGCGAGGCCTCCGCCTCGGTGGAGGCCGGGGCGGGCAGCAGCGAGTACGAGCCGCCGGCGAGCCGGGCCCGGTGCGGGGGGCGGCGGCGCTGGCGCTGGGCCGCCAGGTGGGCCCGGACCAGCTGGTCGCGGTCCTCGGCGGAGAGCCGTTCGGCGGGTCCGGCGATCACCCGGCCGGTGGGCGCGAGCACCCAGCAGTCCAGGTCGATGTCGCCGCCGAGCAGTTCCAACACGGCGTCAAGTCCGCCGCCACCGGCGGCGGACACCAGCAGCCGGTGCCGGTCGACCAGCGCGGCCAGGTCGGCGGCCCGGTCGGCCGAGACCTGTCTGCCGATGAACTCGGTGACGGTGCCGAAGGCGATGTCGTCGGGCACCGCGAGCAGCGGCATCCGGTGCCGGCGGCAGGCGTCCACCAGGTCCTCGGGCACCGGACCGACCTCGGCCTCACCGGCCGCCAACGCCACCGCGCCGCCCGCCACGATGGTGCGCACGAAGCGCTCGGAGTCCTCGGGGCCGGTCCGCCAGAGCATGCCGGTGAGCACCAGTTCGCCGCCGTGCAGGTAGCGGCCCGGGTCGTGCAGGTCGGTCGTCATCACGCCGCTGACCTGCCGGTCGAGCTCGTCCTCGGCGGCGAGCAGCCGCAGCCGCGGGGCCCCGGGGGCGAGCAGGTCTCGGACGCGCATCCGCGGGCTCCTTCGTCTGAACAGGGGGTTTCGGGGGGACAGTGTGCCCGAGTCCGAGCCATCGGTGTTACGTATCAACCCTGCACCGGGTCACGGCCCCGTAGCTTCCGAATCACGGCCGGATTACGGTCGTAACTGGGGCGCGTACTTCGCTGGACAGGGCAATTGTCCGCCTTAGAGGAACGTACAGGATGCCGGGCGACACCGAGGCGAAGGCTTCATGCCATCGGTGACTGCCTCCGGGAGAGCCGTCGGCGGTTCACTGGCAACACGCCGCCGGACACACCCCGGTGACCAGGACTCAACGCCGAGGCAACGAGGCGGTAGCAAGGTCCGATACACCGAATACCGGGCACTGTGCCCACTGTCCGGCCGGCATCGACTTGAGGAGAGACCCGCATGGAGTTCCTTCGGCCCGCCACCTGGGACGAGGCGCTCGCGGCGAAGGCTGAGTACCCGACCGCGCTGCCGATCTCGGGCGGTACGGACGTCATGGTCGAGATGAACTTCGACGTGCACCGGCCATCCGCGATTCTCGACCTGAACCGCATCACCGAGTTGACCGAGTGGTCGAACGACGGCGACGTCGTCAGGCTCGGCGCCTCCGTGCCCTACACCCGGATCATCGATGAGCTGTCCGGGCCCCTCCCCGGTCTCGCGCTCGCCTCGCACACCGTCGGTTCGCCGCAGATCCGCAACCGCGGTGGCGTCGGCGGCAACCTCGGCGGCGCCTCGCCCGCCGGTGACGCGCACCCCGCGCTGCTCGCCGCCGGACGAGACGTCTTCGTCGAGGCGGCCTCGGTGCGCGGCACCCGGATGATCCCGATCGACGAGTTCTACGTCGGGGTGAAGCGCAACAGCCTGGAGCAGGACGAGCTGATCCGCGCCGTCCACATCCCGGTCGCGGACGGGCCGCAGCAGTTCTCGAAGATCGGCACCCGGAACGCGATGGTCATCGCGGTCTGCGCGTTCGGCTTCGCGCTGCACCCGAAGAACGGGACGGTCGGTACCGGGATCGGTTCGGCTGCCCCCACGCCGCGCCGCGCCGTGGAGGCCGAGGAGTACCTGCAGGGCGTGCTCGCCGAGCGCGGCCTGTGGGAGTCGGGCGACCTGCTGGGCGCCGAGGTGATCCAGCGGTTCGGCGAGCTGGTGAAGGCCGCCGCCTCGCCGATCGACGACGTCCGGGGCACCGCCGACTACCGGCGGCACTCGCTGGCCGTGATGGCCCGCCGCACGCTGACCTGGACCTGGAACGACTACAGCAAGCAGATCAGGAGCGCGGCATGAGGGTCACATTCACCGCCAACGGCAAGCCGGTCGAGGCCGACGACGTCTGGGAGGGCGAGAGCCTGCTCTACGTCCTGCGCGAGCGGGTCGGCCTGCCGGGCTCGAAGAACGCCTGCGAGCAGGGCGAGTGCGGCTCCTGCACGGTCTACCTGGACGGCACCCCGGTCTGTTCCTGTCTGGTCGCGGCCGGTCAGGTGCAGGACCGCGAGGTCCGCACCGTCGAGGGCCTGGCCGAGGAGAACGGCGAGCTGGGCCTGGTCCAGCAGGCGTTCATCGACGCCGGCGCCGTCCAGTGCGGTTTCTGCACCCCCGGCCTGCTGGTGCAGACCGACGCGCTGCTCGACAGCGAGCCGCAGCCCAGCGACAACGACATCCGCGAGGCGCTGTCGGGCAACCTGTGCCGCTGCACCGGTTACGAGAAGATCATGGACGCGGTGCGGCTGGCTTCCGCCCGCAAGTGCGCGAAGGCGGCCTCCGAATGAGCACTCGCACCATCCAGGGCCAGAAGAACCTGCAGAACATCCGCACGTCGAGCCCCGACGGCATCGGCGGCTCGCCGCTGCGCCCCGACGGCAACCTGAAGGTCAGGGGCGAGTTCGCGTACTCCTCCGACATGTGGCACGAGGACATGCTCTGGGGCATGGCGCTGCGTTCGCCGCACCCGCGGGCCAACCTGCTGAGCGTGGACATCTCCGAGGCGCTCAAGGTGCCCGGCGTCTACGCGGTGCTGACCCACCAGGACATCCCCGGCTCGAAGTACTACGGCCTGGAGATCCAGGACCAGCCGGCCCTGGCCATCGACAAGGTCCGCTACCACGGTGAGGCGATCGCGCTGGTCGCGGCCGACCACCCGGAGACCGCCCGCCGCGCGGTGAAGAAGATCAAGGTCGAGTACGAGGTGCTCACCCCGATCGTCACCGAGGAGCAGTGCCTCGACCCGCAGACCCACGGCTACGTGCACGAGCCGCACGAGTACAAGTCGCACGGGTACGACAACATCTGCCACGAGCAGAAGCTGGTCTCCGGCCTCGGCGTGACCGACGAGGTCCGCGCGCTGGCCGAGGTGGTGGTCAGCGGCCACTACGAGGTCGGCATGCAGGACCAGGCCTTCCTGGGCCCGGAGTCCGGCCTCGCGGTGCCCGCCGAGGACGGCGGCATCGACCTCTACGTGGCCACGCAGTGGCTGCACGTGGACCGCGAGCAGATGGCGCCCGTCCTGGGCCTGCCCGAGGAGAAGGTCCGGCTCACCCTGGCGGGTGTCGGCGGTGCCTTCGGCGGCCGCGAGGACCTCTCGATGCAGATCCACGCCTCGCTGCTGGCGATGCACACCGGCAAGCCGGTCAAGATCGTCTACGCCCGGGACGAGTCCTTCTTCGGCCACGTGCACCGCCACCCGGCCAAGATGTACTACGAGCACGGCGCCACCCGCGACGGCAAGCTGGTCTACGCCGACGCCCGGATCGTGCTGGACGGCGGCGCGTACGCCTCCGCCTCCCCCGCCGTGGTCGGCAACGCCGCCTCGCTGGGCCACGGCCCGTACGTGATCCCGAACGTGCGGATGCACGCGATCGCGCTCTACAGCAACAACCCGTCCTGCGGCGCGATGCGCGGCTTCGGCGCGGTGCAGGCGGCCTTCGGCTACGAGTCGCAGATGGACAAGCTGGCGGCCGAACTGGGCATGGACCCGGTCGAGCTGCGGCAGCTGAACGCGATGGCCGAGGGCGACCACATGCCCACCGGACAGCGGATCGACTCGCCGGCCCCGGTCGCCGAGCTGCTCCAGCGGGTCAAGGACATGCCGCTGCCGCCGCCGCTCGACCTGGACAACCTGGACATCCGCCAGGTCCCGGGCGCGCTGTCCAACACCTCGCACGGCGAGGGCATCGTGCGCGGCGTCGGGTACTCGGTCGGCATCAAGAACGTGGGCTTCTCCGAGGGCTTCGACGACTACTCCACCGCCCGGGTCCGCCTGGAGGTCATCGGCGGCGAGCCGGTCGCCATGGTGCACACCGCGATGGCCGAGGTCGGCCAGGGCGGCGTCACCGTGCACGCCCAGATCGCCAGGACCGAGCTAGGGGTCGAGCAGGTCACCATCCACCCGGCCAACACCGAGGTGGGGTCGGCCGGTTCGACCTCCGCATCGCGGCAGACCTACATGACCGGTGGTGCGGTGAAGCTGGCCGCCGAGGCGGTCAAGCAGGCGCTGATCACCAAGGGCCGCCGACGCTACGGCTGGACCCACAAGGACATCGACCTGGTCGGCGGCAAGGTGGTCTCCGAGACCGGCGGCGTGCTGGTGTCGATGGTGGACCTGCTCGGCGACGAGGCCATCGACCTCACCCGCGAGCACCATCACCGCCCGACCGTCCCGTTCGACAAGGAGACCGGGCAGGGCTTCGGCCACGTCCAGTACACCTTCTGCGCCAACCGCGCGGTGGTGGACGTGGACGTCGACCTGGGCCTGGTCAAGGTGGTCGAGCTGACCGCCGTCCAGGACGTCGGCAAGGCGCTCAACCCGCTCTCCGTGGTCGGCCAGATCCAGGGCGGCGTCACCCAGGCGCTCGGCCTGGCCGTGATGGAGGAGATCGTGGTCAAGGACGGGAAGGTGCGCAACGCCTCCTTCACCGACTACCTGATCCCCACCATCCTGGACACCCCGCCGATCCCGGTGGAGATCCTCGAACTCCCCGACCCGAACGCCCCGTACGGACTGCGCGGCGTCGGCGAGGCCCCCACCGTCTCCGCCACGCCCTCGATCGTCGCCGCGATCCGGGCCGCCACGGGGATCGCCCTGAACCGGATCCCGGTCCGGCCGGAGCACCTCACCGGGACGCTCTAGCCACCCAGCCTCCCCGGGGCGGCGACCGTCTTCCCCGCCGCCCCGGGGCGCACCACAGCACCACCGCACAGCAGCACAACAGTTGACACGCCATCAAGCACCATCGCTGCCGCCTCTCCCACGCCGGGGTTCTGCAGCAGTGCGTACCACCCCGCACCGCTTGAGTGCGTACCTCGTGAGTCGAACAGTCCCCCTGTGCCTCCTCCAACCGGCAAATCAGGTCGGCTCGCCCACCCCAACCCCCTTTGAACCTTGGGAGTGGACATGACCCGGATCTCCACGGAGCCCGGCACCACTGACGACAGACCCGCCACGGACGACTCCCTCACGCCGTCCGAGGCGAACCCGCCGAAGAACGCGCTGGACGCCTACTTCAAGATCTCGGCGCGCGGCTCGACCTTCGGCAACGAGCTCCGCGGTGGCCTCACCACCTTCATGGCGATGGCCTACATCCTGCTGCTCAACCCGATCCTGCTCGGCGGCGCCGACAAGAACGGGGTGCACCTGGACCACGCGCAGCTCACCACGGCCACCGCGCTCGCCGCCGCCGTGACCACGATCCTGCTCGGCGTGGTCGGCAACGTACCGCTGGCCGCCGCCGCCGGGCTCTCGGTCTCCGGCGCGATCTCGGCGATCGTCGTCCCGCACACCACGTGGGAACAGGCCTTCGGCCTCTGCGTGATCTACGGCGCGGCCATCGTGCTGCTGGTCGTCTCCGGCCTGCGCGAGAAGATCATGAACGGCATCCCGCTGCCGATCAAGCATGCGATCACCATAGGCATCGGCCTGTTCATCGCCCTGATCGGTCTGAACAAGGCGGGCTTCGTCTTCCAGGGCAAGGGCCCGCTGCTCTCGCTCGGCCCCACCGGCGAACTCTCCGGCTGGCCGGTGCTGATCTTCGCGGTCACCCTGCTCACCATCTTCGTGCTGCTGGTCCGCAACACCCGGGGCGCGATCCTGATCGGCCTCGCGGCCGGCACCGTGATCGCCTTCATCGTGAACGCGGCCGCCGGTCTGGACGACAAGGTCTGGGGCCTCCAGGTGCCGAAGTGGCCCACCGGCGGCCCGGTGGACAGCCCCGACTTCGGCCTGTTCGGCCACGTCGACCTGTTCGGCGCCTTCGGCAGCCAGGGCATGGGCGCCATCTCCGCCTCGGTCGCCGTCTTCACCCTGGTGCTGGCCGGCTTCTTCGACGCGATGGCCACCATCATCGGCGTCGGCACCGAGGCCGGTCTGGCCGACAAGCAGGGCCGGATGCCCGGCCTGAGCAAGGCGCTCTTCGTGGACGGTGCCGGCGGCGCCATCGGCGGTGTGGCGGGTGCCTCCGGGCAGACCGTCTTCGTCGAGTCCGCGACCGGCGTCGGCGAGGGTGCCAGGACCGGTCTGGCCTCCGTGGTCACCGGTGGCGTCTTCACGCTGATGCTCTTCTTCACCCCGCTCGCCGGCATCGTGCCGGTCCAGGTGGCCTCGGCCGCCCTGGTGGTGATCGGCTCCATGATGATGAGCCAGGCCAGGCACATCGACTGGGCCGACCGCGAGGTCGCCATCCCGGCCTTCCTCACCTGCGTCCTGATGCCGTTCACCTACAGCATCACCGCCGGTGTCGCGGCCGGTGTCATCACCTACTGCGTGATCAAGGCGGGCCGCGGCAAGTGGCGTGAGCCCGGTCCGCTGATGTGGGTCCTCACCGGTGTCTTCCTGGTCTACTTCGCGCTCACCCCGATCAAGGCCTGGCTGGGAGTTCACTAGTACCAGAGCCGCTGTGCGGGGGTCCCGGCCCTCGCACGGCGGCTGTCCGTCCTTCCCCTTCGCTTCAGTTGAGGAGTCCCCGACATGCAGGACATCGCCGAGCAGCTGCTGGCCTGGCACTCCTCCGGGCGCTCCTTCGCCGTGGCCACCGTGGTCGGCGTCTCCGGCAGCGCGCCGCGCGACCCGGGTGCCGCGCTCGCGGTGGACGCGGCCGGCGAGGCGATCGGCTCGGTCTCCGGCGGCTGCGTCGAGGGCGCGGTGTACGAGCTCTGCCGGGACGCCATCGCCTCCGGCACCCCTGTCCTGGAGCGGTTCGGCTACAGCGACGAGGACGCCTTCGCGGTCGGCCTCACCTGCGGCGGCGTGCTGGACGTCTTCGTCCAGCCGATGGTCCCCGGCGCCGACGCCGCGCTCGACGCGGGCATCACCTACATCGCCTCCGGCACCCCGGTCGCCCTGGCCCGGATCGTGGCCGGCCCGGGCGCGCTGCTCGGCGCCACCGTCGCCGTCACCGCCGACACCCACCACGGCTCGCTCACCCCCTCCCCCTCCACCACGGCCGCACTGGAACGCGCCGCCGTCGCCGAGGCGCGGGCCATGCTGGACGCGGGCCGCACCGGGCAGCTGGTGCTCGGCCTGGACGGCCGCCCCTGTGACGATGAGGCCCAGGGCACCGTCACCTTCTTCATCGAGTCGTACGTGCCCGCGCCCCGGATGCTGGTCTTCGGCGCGATCGACTTCGCGGCGGCGGTGGTGCGGATCGGCAAGTTCCTCGGCTACCGGGTCAGCGTCTGCGACGCCCGTCCGGTCTTCGCCACCGAGCGGCGCTTCCCCGAGGCGGACGAGGTCGTGGTCGACTGGCCGCACCGTTACCTGGACTCCCAGCTCGCCGCGATCGACGGCCGGACCGTCCTGTGCGTCCTGACCCACGACGCCAAGTTCGACATCCCGCTGCTGGAACGCGCACTGCGGCTGCCGGTCGCCTTCGTCGGTGCCATGGGCTCCCGCAAGACCCACCGCGACCGCAACGCCCGCCTCCGCGAGGTCGGTCTGACCGAGACCGAGATCGGGCGCCTGCGCTCCCCGATCGGCCTCGACCTCGGCGCCCGTACCCCCGAGGAGACCGCCGTCTCGGTCGCCGCCGAGATCGTCGCCCACCGCCGAGGCGGCTCCTGCCTCCCGCTCTCGGCGGGCGACGGCCCGATCCACCACGACCTCACCCGGACCGCCGAGCAGACCGCGGCCACCGCCGCCTGACTCACCCGGATGGCGTCCCCCGGTGGCGCGCGAGACGCTGGAACGGCAAGGACAGGCCGACGGCCCGTCACCCTCCCAGGTGACGAAAGGTGCAGCACCATGCGTACTCTCATCCAGGTCGAGTTCGACACCGGAACAGCCAACCGTCTGATCGCCGACGGCACCATGCCCAAGGCCCTCCAGGGCATTATGGCCACCCTCAAGCCCGAGGCGGCGTACTTCGCCCCCACGGCCGGCCGCCGCTGCGCCTACCTGTTCGCGGACATTCCCAACGAGTACTCGCTGGTCCCGCTCATCGAACCGCTCTGGGAACTCAATGCCGAGGTCACCGTCACCCCGTGCATGAACGCCGACGACCTCGCCAAGGGCCTGGACATCGTCAACGGCAGCTGAGCCGTCACGCAGTCGCGCCCTGACCGCGGCGGACCTCGTGCATGAAGCAGCCGAACTCGACCGCCCGGACGTGCAGCACGGCCACCCCCGGGGCGGCGAGCAGGTCGGCCGCCCCGGCGGCGGCCTCGGCGGGCCGGACCAGGCGGCCGCCCAGGATGCGGCCGTCCGCGTCGTAGGCGCGCAGGACGCGGGGGCCGGTGTGCATGCCGACGGGCCAGCCCTCGGCGGGGCCGACGCACGGGGTGGCGTGGATGAAGACCGGGCCGCGTTCGTCGTACGGGCCGGGGTCGGCTCCGGTCTCGGCTGCCCAGCGGGCGAGCGGGGCGTACGAGACCAGGGCGATCCGGTCGCCGGGGCAGGCGCGGGTGAGGCAGCAGCGCAGCGGGGCGCCGCCGGTGATGTCCACCGACTCGACCGGTGGGCGGCCCGCGTCGTCCAGCTCACGCAGGCGGGCGCAGGTCTCGGCGTCGATGGGGTTGATCCGTAGGTTCATGACCGCCAGCCTGCCGCCACCGGGACCCGACGACCGGCGGATTCACGACGTCGCGTTCAGCCGGCGGCAGCGAGGCGAAACCCGGAACCGACCTTCACAGGTCAGACGGTCCGTCACTTCCCGGATCACCCCAGCGGCCGCACCTTCTCCGCCACCTGGCGGTCCTCCTGCACGGTGGCCTCGTAGGAGACCCGCTGGCCGTCGGGGAGGCGGCGGTCGACGCCGGGGATCTCCAGGGAGTCGTAGTAGACGATCAGCTCGGGACCGCCGTCGTCGGGGACCAGCGTCCCGTACCCGTGGTCGGCGTGCCAGGTCTTGATGGTGCCGGTGGCCATGGTGCGTCTCCTCGGCGGATGGGGTGTTCGGTCCTCACCAGGAGTACCAAACACCCCACCCTACGGAGTGCTCTGACACGCCCTCAGGTGACGTTGAGCCGGGCGGCGAGGCGGAGCAGACCGGGGGCGAGCCGGCTGAGCAGGTGGGCGCCCTTGGCCTCCGCGGTCACCGGGACCAGGGCCTTGTTGCGCCGGACCGCACGGACGATCTCGGCGGCGACCTTCTCGGGCGGGAAGTTGCGCCGGGCGTAGAGCTTCGCGGCCCGTTCCTGCTTGGCGGCCTGTTCGTCGGCGGTGGTGGCGGAGAAGGTGGAGGTGCGGGTGATGTTGGTGTTGACCAGGCCGGGGCAGATCGCCGAGACGCCCACGCCGGAGGCGGCGAGTTCGGCGCGCAGGCAGTCGGAGAGCATCCGGACGGCGGCCTTGCTGGTGGCGTACGCGGCGAGCGCCTTGGAGGGCAGGTAGGCCGCGGCCGAGGCGAGGTTGACGATGTGTCCGCCGTGGCCGCGCTCGGCCATCAGCGTGCCGAAGGCCCGGCAGCCGTGGATGACGCCCCAGAGGTTGACGTCCAGGACCCGCTGCCACTCCTTCTCGGTGGTCTGCAGGAAGGTGCCGGAGTGGCCGATGCCGGCGTTGTTGACCAGGACGTCGGGCACACCGTGCTCGGCGGCGATCTGCTGGGCGAAGGCGTCGAAGGCCGCTCCGTCGCTGACGTCCAGCGGGTACGCGTACCCGTGGCCCCCGCTCAGGGTGCACAACTCGGCGGTGCGGACGGCCGATTCGAGGTCCAGGTCGCAGACCACCACCCGCGCCCCCTCGGCGGCGAAGGCCAGCGCGGTGGCCCGGCCGATGCCGCTGCCGGCGCCGGTGATCACCACCAGCTCGCCGGTCGCCTCGGGTTCGGAGCCCGCGGCGACCGCCCCGACGAAGTCCCGGACGTGCGAGGCGACCACCGGGCCGTGCTCGAGCAGCGCCGACCAGTGGGTGCCGCTGACGGTGCGCCGGGTCAGCCGGGGTGCCCAGTGCTCCAGACCCTCGGAGAGGAACTCGTTCACGTAGTGGTCCCGGCTCAGCGTGAGCAGCTGGACGGGCACCTCGGTGTACCGCTCGCGCGGGCTGCGGATGGTCGGCCGCATGTTGGCCCGGTACAGCTCGATGCCGCGCACCGCGTCCTGCTCCAGGGTCGCCTGCGGGTGCCCGGGGCGGGGGTTGACCGCCTCCAGGTCGCGCAGCACCCGGGGCCAGGACTTGGCCAGCCAGAGCTTCCAGGTGGCGGGGGCGAGCAGCGGCAGGTGGAAGGCGGTGATGTACCAGGAGTGCGCGCCCTGCACCAGCAGCTGGCGCAGGTGACGGGGCGTCGGACGGCGGAACCGCTTGCGCATCCAGAAGCCCAGGTGGTCCAGGCAGGGCCCGGACATCGTGGTGTACGAGGCGATCCGCTGCTCGGCGCCGGGTTCGGTGACGGCCTCCCAGGACTGCACCGAACCCCAGTCGTGCGCGACCACGTGCACGGGCGCGTCCGGGCTGACCGCGTCGGCGACCGCGAACAGGTCGGCGCCGAGGTGCTCCAGCCGGTACCCGCTCCGCCCGGCCGGGACGCCGGACTCACCCGCGCCGCGCACGTCGTAGCGCACCACGTGGTGGTCGGCGGCCAGGTCCTCGGCGATGTCGTCCCAGACCACGTGGGTGTCGGGGTAGCCGTGCACCAGGATCACGGTGGGACGGGCGGGGTCGCCCTGCTCGAAGACGGCGAGCGGCAGGCCGCCGGAGTCGACGGTACGGCGGCGGATCATCGGGCTGCTCCCTCGGTGGTGGTCCAGCGGCGGACGTGCGGCAGGTCGTCGTCGAGCCAGTAGGCGTCGTCGTCCGTCACGACCAGCAGCTCCTCGAACTTGATCCCGACCTCGCGGAAGCCGATGTGCGGCTCGACCGCCCAGATCCCCGGCGTCGGCGCGTGCCGGGAGGAGCGACCGTCGGCCCAGAGCGGTGACCGGCCGTGCAGCCGCTCGCTGATCAGCTCCCGGCCGAGCGTCTGGAGTGTACGCACGCCGAAGCCGAACAGGTTCACCCCGGCCGGGCCGCGCGCGGTCGTCCGGGTCACCTGGTGGCCGATCACCCGGCCCGGGTAGACCCGGTGGCGGTTGTCGTAGCCGTGCGCGGCGATCTGGGCGTCCACGGCGGTGTAGATCTCGTTCAGCGGCTTCCGGGCCCGCACCTCACGCAGGATCAGCTCCCGGTAGACCTTCAGGTCGGCGGCCAGCCGGTCCCAGACGGGGTTCTCGCCGACCTTGCCGCCGTAGCCGATGTCGGCCGTGTAGCCGTCGACCACCGGCGCGCAGTCCAGCACGTACGGCATGCCCTCCTCGAGCTTCCGGCTGCCCGCGAAGAACTGCAGCGGGGTGTGGAAGTGCCGGAACGCCGTCCGGTCGCCGAACCAGGCGAACGGCACGTGGAAGAAGTCCTGCACACCGGCGTCGACCAGGCACCGGCGCAGCTTGCCGGTGGCCTGCCGCTCGGTCACCCCGGGCTCGATCCAGGCGGCCACCTGCTCGGCGCAGTGGTACGCGAGCTGCTGGGTCTCGCGGAAGCGGGTGAGGTCGTGCTCGGTGAAGGGGAACGTCATCGGTCAGACCTCCAGTACCAGGGTCTCGCCCTCGGCGGCCCGGGAGACGCAGGGCAGGAACGCCCCCGCCGCCCGGTCCCCCTCGGTGAGCCTGCGGTCGCGGTGGACGGGGGTGCCGCCGGTCAGCCGCACCTTGCAGGTGCCACAGAAGCCCTGGTGGCAGGAGTACGGGAGTCCGGGCCGGACCTCACGCAGCACGTCGAGTGCGGAGCGGTCGGCGGGGACGGTCACCTGCTCCCCGCTCTCGCCCAGTCGGACGGTGAACGGCTGTCCGTCCAGGATCGGGGCGGCGCCGAAGCGCTCGAAGTGCAGCGCCCTGGTGACGGTCGGGTCGTACGCCCGCTGGACGGCGGCCAGCATCGGGGCCGGACCGCAGCAGTACACCGCCGCGCCGTGCGGGGCGCGGGCCAACAGCTCGGCGGCGGAGGCGGGCTCGGTCAGGAACTCGACCCGGGACGGGTCCAGGGCGCGCAGCTCCTCGGTGAACGGCATCGATGCGGCGCTGCGGCCGGCGTGCACCAACCGCCAGTCGAGGCCCAGGTGTTGGGCCTGCCGGGCCATCGGCAGCAGCGGGGTGATGCCGATTCCGCCGGCCAGCAGCAGCACGGCCGGTTCGGCACAGAACGCGAAGCCGTTCCGGGGCCGGCGGGCGGCGAGGCGGACACCCGGATGCAGGCGGTCGTGGATCTCCGTCGACCCGCCACCGCCCGCCGGGAGGCGGCGGACCGCGATCCGGTAGCTGCTCCGGTCGGCGGGGTCGCCGCACAGGGAGTAGTGCCGCACCAGGCCGGACGGCAGGGTCAGTTCGATCCGCGCGCCGGGCTGCCAGGCGGGCAGCGGGCTGCCGCCGGGGTCGCCGAGCCGCAGCTCGACCACGTCCTCGGCGATCGACCGGTGCACGGTGACCACCAGGTGGAGCGGCGGCGTCGGCCTCGGGCCAGGGCGGCGCGGGCTGCGCCGCAGGCCGGGCCGGCCCATCAACGGGTCGTACCAGTCGGCGAAGGCGGTCATCCGCCGCAGGAAGCCGTCCGGCCCGGGACGGCCGTACAGGTCGGGCGGCAACGCTTCGAGGTCCATCCGGGCAACTCCAAGGCACAGGGTTCGGAAGGTGGGGCCCGGGGAACGGCGGAGCCAACCACAGGAGCGTTCAACGTGCGTACAGGGTCAGGCACTTTCGCAGTGACCGAACGCCAGATCTCCTCGCAGTTCCCCGAGCCCCTGGGCCGTAAATGGTGACGAATTTGCCTAGCGTGCGGCCGCAGCCCGGGCAGCCGGCGAGCCCGCGAGGTAGCTGAGGGCCTGGCTGGAGGAGCCCTCCTGGGTGGGGTGGTAGCCCGGGCGGAAGTAGCGCAGCGCCGAGCGGGCCATCCGGGCGGGTTCAGGGAGGAGGCCGCGGCGGGCGATGCGCTGGGCCTCGCGCCAGGTGGGCCGTACCGAGCCGTTCAGGCTGGGGTCGGCGGCGAGCAGGAAGCGGACGCCGCGGATCCAGAGGTGGATCAGGGTGGGGCCGGAGACCATCATGCCGCGCAGCCGTCGCAGGTAGCCGGGGTCCAGGTGGACCATCAGGTCGAAGGCGACGCTGCGGTGCTCGACCTCCTCGGCGCCGTGCCAGCGCAGCAGGTCGAGCATGGTGGGGTCGGCCTGGGCCCGGTCCAGGCCCGGCGAGTTGAGTGCCCAGTTGCCCAGGAAGGCGGTGAAGTGCTCGATCGCCGCCACGAAGGCGACCCGCTCGATCAGGTTCTCGCGCTGCTGTGCGTCCGTCAGTCCCGGCTTCCTGCCGAGCACCCGGCGGAACAGCCAGGTGACCTGCCGGACGTACGGCCGGGGGTCGAGGCCCTGGCCGAGCAGGTGGTCGAGGACCTCCTGGTGCGCCTCGGCGTGGATCGCCTCCTGGCCGATGAAGCCGAGCACCTCCTCGCGGAGCTGGTCGTCGGTGACCAGCGGCAGCGCGTCCTTGAAGACCTCGACGAACCAGCGCTCACCCTCGGGCAGCAGCAGGTGCAGGACGTTGACGGTGTGGGTGGCCATCGGCTCGTCCGGGATCCAGTGCAGCGGCAGTCGCGACCAGTCGAAGCGGACGTCGCGGGGCTCCAGCACGAGGCTGTCGTGGACGGCGGGGGGCACAACGGGGCGGGGCGGCATGGCGGACCTCCTGGCCGAGGGGTGGGCGGCTCGACTCCAGGCAACCTACTCGCGGGTACGACCGCCCACAAGGGTTTCGGGCGTTCTTATCGACGCCACGTCTAATAACCCTGAGCCCTCGCCCCTGGCCTCCCGTCGGCCCTCAGACCGCCATCGCCACCATCAGCGGCGCCGCCCGCTCGGCGAGCAGCTCCGCCGCTGCCCGCAGCCGGTGCACCTGGCCCACCGGCAGCGAGGTGGCCAGGCAGCCCACCGTGCTGCCGGCCGAGACCGGGACGGCCGCGCAGACCGTGCCCAGGGCGTACTCCTGGATGTCGAGCACCGGCACGGTGGCGGGCTGGCTCTCCAACCGGTGCATCAGCTGCTGCTGGTCGGTGATGGTGCGGGCGGTCAGCCGGGCCACCGGGTGCCGGGAGAGGTGGTCCCGGCGGCCGTCGTGGTCGAGCTGGCTGAGCAGGCACTTGCCGATCGCGCTGGCGTGCGCGGTGGCCCGGAAGTCGACCCACTCGCGGACCGCGGGGGCGTGCTCGGCCGCCGAGACCACCTCGACGGTCAACTCGCCCTCGTGGTAACGGCTGAAGTACACCGCCGCGCCCAGCTCGTCCCGCAGTTCGGCCAGCCGGTTTTCCATCCGGGACCGGACCAGCTGCTCCCGGTTCTGCCGGCCGAGCAGCCCGACCGCCCCGCCGAGCACCCAGAGTCCGTCCTCGACGGCGAGGTACCCCTCCAGCTCCAGCGCCTCTGCCAGCGCGCGGACCACCGCCTCCGGCAGTCCAAGCTCCCGGGCCAACGCCGCCTCCGGCACCCCGGACGTATGGCGGTCCACCGCCTCCAGCACCCGCAGGGCCCGCCGCATCACTCCGAACGGCCCGACCGAGACCGCGGCCCCCTGTCCCCGTACCGACATGGCGTCCCCTTCCCCGTCCCTGCCAACCCCGTCCAGCGTAACCATCCGGGCGGCCGCCCACGGGTCCGCGCCGACACCCGGTCAACTGGCATATGCCAGACGGGCCCCTCCCCCACTGCCTGGGGAAGGGGCCCGTCGGTCGGTCACCGGATGCGGACCCGGCGGCCGGTGAGGGTTGGTCAGTTGTCGTTGCCCGCGCGGAGCTTGGCGACGGCGGCCGCCAGGCGGGAGCCGTACTCCTCGTCGGCCGCGTGGAAGTGGGCGAGGTTCTTCTCGACTATGTCGTCGCGGGTGACCTGGGACAGGAAGCCCGCGATGTTGTCGATCAGGCGGGATTTCTCGCCGTCCGACATCAGCCGGTAGAGCTCACCGGCCTGGAAGAAGTCATCGTCCTTGGTGTGCGCCGGGGTGGTGTACGTCCCGGTGTACCCGTCCAGCCGCACCGGGGCGGCCAACGGGGCGTCGGTCTGCACGGGACCGTCGTACGAGTTGGGCTCGTAGTTCTTGCCCCGGCCGGCCGCGTTGACCGCCGACGAGCCGTCCCGGCCGTAGTTGGCGGCCACGGTCGCCTTCGGGGCGTTTACCGCGAGCAGGGTGTGGTTGACACCGAGGCGGTAGCGCTGGGCGTCGGCGTACGCGAACAGGCGGCCCTGGAGCATCTTGTCCGGGGAGGGGCCGATGCCGGGCACGAAGTTGTTCGGCGAGAAGGCCGACTGCTCGACCTCGGCGAAGACGTTCTCCGGGTTCTTGTTGAGCACCAGGCGGCCGACCTTGACCAGCGGGTAGTCGGCGTGCGGCCAGACCTTGGTCAGGTCGAACGGGTTGAAGCGGTAGTCCGCCGCCTCGGCGACCGGCATCAGCTGCACGTACAGGGTCCAGGACGGGAACACGCCCCGCTCGATCGCCTGGTGCAGGTCACGCTGGTGGCTGTCCGCGTCGGCGCCGAGCACCTCGGCCGACTGGTCACCGTCCAGCGAGCGGATGCCCTGGTTGGTCTTGAAGTGGTACTTGACCCAGAACGCCTCGCCCTGGGCGTTGACCCACTGGTAGGTGTGCGAGCCGTAGCCGTTCATGTGCCGGTACGAGGCCGGGATGCCCCGGTCGCCGAACAGCCAGGTGATCTGGTGGGTGGAGGCCGGCGAGTGGGCCCAGAAGTCCCAGACGTTGTCGGCCTCCTGCACGCCCGTGAAGGGGTCGCGCTTCTGCGAGTGGATGAAGTCGGGGAACTTGATCGGGTCCTTGATGAAGAACACCGGGGTGTTGTTGCCGACCAGGTCGTAGTTGCCCTGCGCGGTGTAGAACTTCAGCGCGAAGCCGCGCGGGTCGCGGACGGCGTCGCTGGAGCCGAGGTTGCCCGCCACCGTGGAGAACCGCAGGAAGACCTCGGTGCGCTTGCCGACCTCCGAGAGGAAGTCCGCGTGGGTGTACTGCGAGACCTCGTCGGTGACCTCGAAGTAGCCGTAGGCGCCGGAGCCACGGGCGTGCACGACGCGCTCCGGAATGCGCTCGCGGTTGAAGCGGGCCAGCTTCTCCAGCAGCTGCTGGTCCTGGATCAGCAGCGGGCCGTACTCGCCGGCCGATGCGGAGTTCTGGTTGTCGGCGATCGGGGCGCCGGACTCGGTGGTCAGGGTCTTCGACATGACGGTCCTTCAGTAGGTGCAGGAGGGTCAGAGGCCGGGTGGCTGTCCGGGCCGGATCAGCCTGCGGCGTCTGGTGCGTGCGATTGCAGGGCGCCGGAGCGCCCTCGTAGCGGAGCTACCTGGGCGTTTCGGCAACGCGGCAAGCGTGCGTGCCGGGCGTCGCAGGCCCGGCCCGGACAGCCACCCGGCCTCTCAGACGCCGAGCAGGCGCCAGATGGCCGAGCGGCGGCGGGAGGACTGCTCGCCGTCGGGGCCGTCGGTCGGCTGCAGGGCAGCGACGGCGGCGGTGGTCGCGGCGGCGTCCGCGAGCGGGCGGGCGGCGGTCAGCTCGGTGGCCTCCGCCGGGGTGAGGCCGGCCTCGGTCAGGGCGGCGGCCGCCTCGGTGGCCGGGACGGCGTTGAACCAGCGCAGCGCGAGGGCGGCACGGCCGGCCTCGGTCAGCCTGCCGGTCAGCCGGAGCCGGGCCAGGCCGCCGTCCGGGTAGACGTTGATCCGTACGTGGGTGACGGTCCGTCCGGTGGTGAGCCGGAAGCGGTGGCGGGTGTCGGGCTGGAGCCGGGTGCGGGGCAGCAGCTCGAACCAGCCGTCGCCCGCCTCAGGTGTGGCAGCGTCCGAAGGGTTGCCACCGGAGGTCGCGTCGTAGCCGACCAGGTCGGCCCAGCCAGGGGCGTTGGCGACGAAGTGGGAGGTGTCCACCTCGGCGGCCAGGACCTCGCCGCCCCCGGCCAGGGCGATCTGTACCCAGTCGTTGGCCTTGTCACGCCGACGCCGGGTCTCCCAGCCGTCGCCCATGACGGAGGCGCGGCCCGGAGCGTTCAGGTTGTGCGGGGAGGAGAAGTAGCGGTCCGAGGCGGCCTCGGCCACGCCGCCGAACTCCTGGGCGGCCAGGTCGAAGGTGAGACCGTCCAGCTCGCGCGGGTCGGCCACCACCTCGCCGTACACCCGCAGGCGGGCCACCCCGCCGTCCGGCCAGATGTTCAGCCGGACGTGGGTGTACCGGGTCGGGTCGGTGACCTCGAACTCGTGGGCGGTGTCGCCCTGGAGGGCCGTCCGCGGCACCAGGTCGACCCACTCCGCCCCGGCCAGCTCCTCCGGCGAGGGGTGCCCGGGAACGGAGGCGCCCTGCACCGAGCCGGTCTCCGGGTAGTTGCCGGTGAAGTACGCGGTGTCCACGATCACGCCGCGGATCACGCCGGCCACGCCGAGCCGGACGATCGCCCAGTCATGGTCCTCGTCGGTCGGGTGCGGCTGCTCGGCCGAGACGCCGCGGCGGCGCTTGGACTCCCAGCCGTCCATGATCTGGCCCTTGTGGCCGAAGGTGTGCGGGCGGAACTCGGCGGGCTTGGCGACCAGCAGGTTCTCCGCGTCGGCGAAGGTGTCCTCGTTGGTGGCGACCACACCGGCGCCGAGCAGGCGGGAGGCCAGGTTGACCAGCTCGGTGAACGGAGCGCTCGGGATCTGACTGGTACTCACGTGAGTCTCCTCAGTTTCGGGTGAGCTGACGGCCGAACGGTGCGGCGTCGACGTCCACGACCCGGCCACGGAGCCAGGTGGTGCGGACGGAGCCGGTGAGCGTCTTCCCCGCGTACGGCGTGACGGGGTTGCGGTGGTGCAGGTCCTCGGCGTGCACGGCGAACTCGCCGTCCGGGTCGAAGGCCACCAGGTCGGCGTCGCAGCCGACCGCGATGACGCCCTTGGTGCCGGTCAGGCCGACCAGTGCGGCCGGGCCGCTGCTCATCCAGCGCACCACGTCGGAGAGCGAGTGACCGCGCCTGCGGGCCTCGGTCCAGATGGCCGGCAGGCCGAGCTGGAGCGAGGCGATGCCGCCCCAGGCGGCCGCGAAGTCGCCGCTCCCGCCGTACTTCTGAAGGAGCTTCAGATCGGGCGTCGAGGGCGAGTGGTCGGAGACCACCGCGGTGAACTCCCCGGCGGCGAGCGCGGCCCAGAGCTGGTCGCGGTTGGACTCGTCGCGGATCGGCGGGCAGCACTTGAACGCGGTGTCGCCGTCCGGCACCTCCTCGGCCGCCAGGGTGAGGTAGTGCGGGCAGGTCTCGGCGGTCACCTGGACGCCGTCGGCGCGGGCCTGCCGCAGCAGCGGCAGCACGGCGGCCGAGGAGACGTGCAGGATGTGCACCCGGGCGCCGGTCCTGCGGGCGGTGTCCAGCAGGCGGGCCACCGCCGCCGCCTCGGCGTCGTCGGGGCGGGAGGCGAGGAAGTCGCGGTAGTGCACGCCGGGCTGCTGCGGGGCGGCCTCCAGGACGGCCGGGTCCTCGGCGTGGATGATGGCCAGCGCGCCGATCCTGGCCTGCTCGGCCAGCGCCAGCTCCAGGTCGGCCTGCTCGACGTGCGGGAACTCGTCCACCCCGGACGGGGCGAGGAAACTCTTGAAGCCGAACACGCCCTCGCGGTGCAGCGGTTCGAGGTCCGCGACATTGCCGGGGATGGCGCCGCCCCAGAAGCCGAGGTCGACCCAGGCCTGGCCATCGGCGATCTTCCGCTTGGCCGCCAGGCCGTCCACCGTGGTGGTGGGCGGGATGGAGTTCAGCGGCATGTCGATGATCGTGGTGACCCCACCGGCGGCGGCGGCCCGGGTGGCGGTGGCGAAGCCCTCCCACTCGGTCCGGCCCGGCTCGTTCACGTGCACGTGGGTGTCGACCAGACCGGGCAGCAGCGCGGTGTCGCCGAGGTCCGTCAGCCCGCCCCCGATGTCGGAGCGGGAGCCCGCGAGCAGCGAGCCGTGCTCGGCGATCTGCTCGATCCTGCCGTCCCGGATCAGCACGTCAGCGGGACGCTCGCCGTCCGGCAGGACCACCCGGCGGGAACGGATCACCGCCGTGGTCGCGGGCGTCTCACTGAGGGGCATCTGGGACCTCCGAACCGAGAGTACGAGTGGGGGTATACCGAAGGCGCGCCGGGCAGTTGGGGCCCGCGAACCGGGAGCCTAGGGCCGCCTTCAACAAAACGTCAATGTAGGAACATACGATGAGCTACGGCTTGAGCAGATCGCTCGCCAGGCGCTCGCCGGCCACCTCGGCCAGCTCGCCCGCCTTGGTCATGCTGTCGCCCGGCCGCTCGGCGAGGTCGGTCAGCGCGTACGCCGCGGCGAAGCCCGCCGCCCGCCACTGGTCCTCCGAGAGTTCCAGCCGGCCGGCGACGGCGGCCACCCGAACCCCCGCCCGGGTGGCCGCCGCAGCGACGCCGGCGGGGGCCTTGCCGTGGAGCGTCTGCGCGTCCAGGCACCCCTCGCCGGTCACGACGAGGCGTGCCCCACGCACGGCCTCGTCGAAGCCCAGCAGTTCGAGCATGAGCTCGATGCCGGGCCGCATGGTGGCGCCGAGCAGTGCGAGAGCGGCGAAGCCCACCCCGCCTGCGGCCCCGGCGCCGGGGGCGTTCCTGAGGTCCCGGCCCGTGGTGTCGCGGACGACGTCCGCCCACCGGGTCAGGCCCTCTTCCAGAATCAGCAGGTCGTCGCCGTCCGCGCCCTTCTGCGGGCCGTAGACGGCGGTCGCGCCCCTGGCGCCGAGCAGCGGGTTGTCGACGTCGCAGGCGACCACCACCTCGACCCCGGTGAGACCGTCGGCGAGCGACCCGGGGTCGATCCTGGCCAGCTTGCGCAGCGCGGCCCCGCCGGGGGCCAGCTCGGTGCCGTCCGCGTCGTACAGGCCGACGCCGAGCGCCTGGAGCATGCCCGCACCGCCGTCGGTGCAGGCGCTGCCGCCCAGGCCGAGCACGATCCGCTTGGCGCCCAGGCCGGCGGCGCGTCCGATCAGCTGGCCGACGCCGTAGGAGCCGGCCGCGAGCGGTGCGGTGCGTCCGCCGGGGAGCCGGGCCAGCCCGGAGGACTGCGCCAGCTCGACCACGGCGGTGTCGCCCCGGAGCGCGATCGCGGCGTCCACCGGCAGGCCGGTGGGACCGGCCACCTTCACCGCGACCCGCTTGAAGCCCGCGGCCAGCGCCGCCGCGAGGGTCCCCTCGCCGCCGTCGGCCACCGGGAGCTCGCGGATCTCCACGCCGGGGGCGACCCGGCGGATGCCGGCCGCGATCCGGGCCGCCACCTCGGCGCCCTCCAAAGTCCCCTTGAACTTGTCGGGGGCGACGACGACATGACCCTGAGTGGGGGTGGCGGGCATGCGTGGGCCTCTTTCCGTTTCGCTGGCGTTCAGAGCATGTGCCCAGAAGTCTGGGGCGCGCCCCCTCCCCGCCGTTCCTCCCGTCCCGCTTCCGACGTACGAGAGGCTCCCCTCGGCGAGGGAGGGGACCGGGTGGCACGCGCGATCACGACCGAAGTGTGCGTGTGTCACCGGCTTGGGACGGTCGGCAGGGGGGCGGTATGAGCCCCGGCCCGCCTGCCGACCGAATCTGACCTCCTGGTGGCGCGGGCACGACCGGACAGGTACACGCCACCAGGAGGAGCCTGTTACTTGACCTCGCGGCCCGAGAGGCGCTCGACGCCCCGCAGCAGGGCCGAGTGGTCCAGCGAACCGTCCCCGTTGGCGCGCGCGGAGGCGACCAGCTGGGCCACCACGGCGCCGACCGGTAGGGCCGCACCGACGGCGCGGGCGGCGTCGGTGACGATGCCCATGTCCTTGTGGTGCAGGTCGATTCGGAAGCCCGGGGCGAACTGACGGTCGATCATGTTGGCCTTCTTGCGGTTCAGCACGGTCGAACCGGCCAGACCGCCGCCGAGCACGTCGAGCGCGGCGGGGAGGTCGACGCCCGCGTTCTCCAGGAACACCACGGCCTCGGCCAGCACCTGGATGTTGACGGCCACGATGAGCTGGTTGGCGGCCTTCACGGTCTGGCCGGCGCCGGCCGGGCCGACGTGGATGACCGTGGTGCCGAGCGCGTCCAGGATCGGCTTCGCCTCGGCGAAGTCGGCCTCGGCGCCACCGACCATGATGGAGAGCACGGCCTCGATCGCACCGGCCTCGCCACCGGAGACCGGGGCGTCCAGGGTGCGGATGCCCTTCGGCTTGGCGGCGGCCTCGACCTTGATCGAGGTCTGCGGGGTGATGCTCGACATGTCGATGACCAGGGTGCCCTCGGCCACGTTGGCCAGCACGCCGCCCTCACCGAGGATGACCTGCTCGACCTGCGGGTCGGCGGGGACCATGGTGATGACGACCTCGGCGTCCTTCACCGCGTCGGCGATGGAGCTCGCGCCCTTGCCGCCGGCCGCCACCAGGGCGTCGATCGGGGGCTGGGTCAGGTTGAAGCCGGTGACGGTGTGTCCGGCCTTCACCAGGTTGGCGGCCATCGGGCTGCCCATGATGCCGAGGCCGATGAAGGCGATCTTGCGGGAGGCGCTCATGCGTCGCGTTCCTTCGTGCTTGGAGGGTGGGAGAGGGCTCTGGATCGGGCGGCTCAGCCGGCGCGGTACTCGCGCGGGAGCCACTCGAAGCTGTCGGCGCTGACGCCGCTCGCCGGGCGGTACTCGAGACCGATCCGGCCCGTGTAGCCGGCCGCGAGGAGGCGGGCGAACAGGTCCTCGAAGTCCAGCTCGCCGGTGCCGGGCTCGTTGCGGGCCGGGGTGTCGGCGATCTGCACGTGGCCGATCTTGTCGGCGTGGGTGGCGATCACCGCCGCCAGGTCCTCGCCGTTGCGGGCCAAGTGGTAGAGGTCGCAGAGGAACTTCGCGTTGCCCAGGCCGGTGGCCGCGTTCACCTTGTCCACGACCGCGATCGCGGCCTCGGCGGTGACCAGCGCGTAGTCCGGGGACTCGGCCTTGTTGAGGGTCTCGACCAGCAGGACCGCGCCGATCGAGTGCGCGGCCCGCGCGGCGAGGGTGAGGTTCTCCAGCGCGAGCTCGTCCTGCTCGGCGGCGGACACGCCCTCCACCCGGTTGCCGTAGAGCGCGTTGAGCGCCCTGGTGCCGAGCGACTCGGCGAGCGCGACGGTCACCGGGATGTTCTCCCGGAACCGCTCGCTCTCGGCCGGTACGGAGAGGGTGCCGCGGGCGCCCCTGCTCAGGTCGTCGAGGAAGTTGAGGCCGGTGAGCTGCACGCCCGCGTCGGTGAAGGCCTTGCGGAGCGCCTCCTGCTCGGCGTCCGAGGGGGTGTGGTTCTCACCGAAGGGCCACCACAGCTCGGCGGCGGTGAAGCCGGCGGCCGCGGCGGCGGCGGGGCGCTCCAGGAGCGGAAGCTCACCGAACAGGATCGACAGGTTGACCGTGTAGCTCAGCTTGGAAGCGGCAGTCACGTCAGTCACCTTTCACTCTTCCGATCCAACTTCCACGATCCGGAAGAGGGATTCTGCTTGGTGGAAGCATGCCCCGCGATCCGAGAGACCGTCAAGCCCGCCGCAACATTTTGTTGAAGCCCGGCCCCTTCCCCCGGAACCCCCGCTCGCTACAGTGAGCAGGTGCGATTGAAGGTGGAGTTCACAACAGAGCCGTTCGAGCTGGACACGTTCCCGGACCACGCGGTGGCCGCCCGGCAGGCGGTGGACGAGGCCGGCCTGGCCGTCACCGTCGGCCCGTTCGGGACCGAGGCCGAGGGCCAGGACGAGCAGGTGCTCGCCGCGGTGACCAGGCTGCTGCGCGAGAGCCTGGCCGCCGGAGCGACCCAGATCTCGCTGCAGGTGAGCCTGCTCGGGAACGAGAAGACCGACGACAACACTTCGGAAGGAGTGGGTAACCCGTGAGCGATGCCCTGGAACACCCGCTCGCCGCGGCGATAAAGCCGCTGCTGGAGGCCGTCGGCGCGACCCAGGTCTCGATCGACGAGGCCCGGGCCGACGACGTACTACTGGAGTGGGACGGCCAGACGGCGGTCGCCGTCCGCCTTCCGCATCTGAGCAGTGCCCTGGACCGGCTGCTGGCCGAGATGGCCCGTCAGTTCGACGGCCGCCCGCTGACCGAGCTGGACCGCTGGGAGAAGCAGCGCGTGGTCGCCCTCCTGGAGGAGCGCGGCGCGTTCACCGTCCGCCACGGGGTGGAGACGGTGGCGTCGGCCCTCGGCGTCAGCCGGTTCACGGTGTACAACTACCTCAACCGGCAGGACGGTACGAAGACCGGCTGAGCCCAGTGTCTCCGACCTGCGGGCCGGGCACACTTGGCTGATCGCACACCAAGAGGGCTGGTCACAGACCCTGACTCAAAACGTAACAACCAACAGTTCAACAAAGTGTTGACGGCCGGGGGTGGCCGATCTAGCTTTTGCGGGTGGCACCACACTTCAGGAGGTCCACCCGTGACCAGCCTTCCCACCACTCCTGACGCTCTGTCGGCGGTCCCCGCCGCCGAGCTGACGGAGACACTGCTGGAGATCTGCTCCAGCCCCAGCTGGGCCGCCGCCGTCGCGGAGACCCGGCCCTGGTCCGACCGGGCCGAGCTGTTGGCCGCCAACGAGGCGGCGATGGCCAAGCTGACGGTCCAGGACCTCACCGACGCGATGGCCGGTCACGCCCGGATCGGCGAGCCCAAGACGGGCGACGCCACCTCCGAGCGCGAGCAGGCCGGCATCCAGGGAGTCGACTCCGCACTCCTGGACGAGCTGCACGAGGCGAACGCCGCCTACGAGGCGAAGTTCGGCCACGTCTTCCTGATCTGCGCCACCGGCCGCACGGCCGGCACCATGCTCGCCGCGCTGCGCGAGCGCTTCCCCCACGACGCCGCCACCGAGGCGGAGATCGTCCGGGGCGAGCTGCGCAAAATCAACGACATCCGTATCAACCGGCTGTTCCACGCGGCCTGACTCGCTGTCGACCAGTCAATTCCTGCCATCAGTAAGGTCATTCAACCCATGACTGGCATCTCCACGCACGTGCTCGACACCAGCCTCGGCCGCCCGGCCGAGGGCGTCCCGGTCGAGCTCGCACTGCACACCGAGGGTGGCTGGCAGGTGCTCGGCACCTCCGCCACGGACTCCGACGGCCGGGCCAAGGACCTGCCGGCCGTGGAGGCGGGCTCGGTCGTCCGGCTGCTCTTCGACACCGCGGCGTACTACGCCGCCAAGTCCGAGGAGCCGCCGTTCTTCCCCGAGGTCTCGATCGTCTTCACGGTCGCGCCCGCGCAGCACCACTACCACGTGCCGTTGCTGCTCAACCCGTTCGGATACTCGGTCTACCGCGGAAGCTAGTAGACCGCTGGAACCCTTAGGAGCCGTCATGGCCCACGTGCTCGGTCAGAACCAGTACGGCAAGGCGGAGAACCGGATCGTCCGGGTCTACCGTGACTCCACCCGCCACGAGATCAAGGACCTGAACGTCTCGGTCTCGCTGCGCGGTGAGTTCGACGACGTCCACCTCACCGGCTCGAACGCCAACTGCCTGCCCACCGACACCACCAAGAACACCGTGTACGCCTTCGCCAAGGAGTACGGCATCGAGTCGGCGGAGGCCTTCGGCATCACGCTGGCCCGCCACTTCGTGGACAACACCGAGCGCGGTGTCGTGCACAGCGCCCGGATCCGGATCGAGGAGTACACCTGGGACCGGATCAAGACGCCGGACAGCTCGGCGCGCTTCATCGGTTCCGAGGAGGTCGGCCACTCCTTCGTCCGCAACGGCGGCGAGGTACGGACCAGCGAGATCGTCTACGACGGTGAGACCGTCTCGGTGATCTCGGGCCTGAAGGACTTGACCGTGCTGAACTCCACCAACTCGGAGTTCTGGGGCTACATCAAGGACAAGTACACCACCCTCCAGGAGGCGTACGACCGGATCCTGGCCACCCAGGTGACGGCCCGTTGGAAGTACTCCTACCGCGGCGCCGAGGACGAGGCCCAGCCGAACTGGAACCGCTCGTACCAGCACATCCGGCGCCACCTGCTGGAGGCGTTCGCCGAGACCTACTCGTACTCGCTGCAGCAGACCCTGCACTCGATGGGGACCCGGGTGCTGAACAACCGGGCCGAGGTGGACGAGGTCCGGCTCGAACTCCCCAACAAGCACCACTTCCTGGTCGACCTGTCGCCCTTCGGTCTCAAGAACGAGAACGAGGTCTACTACGCAGCCGACCGGATGTACGGGCTGATCGAGGGCACCCTGCACCGCGAGGGCGTCGTCCCGGTCATCCCGGTCGCCTGACCCACCCATGAACGCCGTCCAGCACCGCTGCACCCACCGGCCTCGCCCGGCCGGACGGTGGTGGACGGTCCGCACCACCCGCTCCACCTGTTTCTCCACCCCCATCATCCGGAGATCGTGCTCGCCTCACGGCGGCCGACCCGGGGAGCTGGAGAAACCTCCCGGAGGACCCTTGCACCGCCGTCCCGCCTCCGGGACCTCTCCAGCGCCACGGGCGCGCCGGGAGCCACGAGCGCAAGAGGGGCTCGACATGGCAACCAGCTCAACCCGAACCACAGACGGCGGTTCCACCCCAGACGGGCCGACACGGCCTGACGGTGTGTCAAGCAGCCTCCTCGACACACCCGACGGCCGTGCGGTCCACCCCGTGGACGAGCTGCTGCCGACGGTGAGACTCTTCACCACCGGACTCCAGCACGTCGCCGCGATGTACGCGGGCGTGGTCGCGCCCCCGCTCATCGTCGGTGCCGGTGTGGGTCTCTCCCCCACCGAGCTCGCCCTGCTCATCTCGGCCAGCCTGTTCACCGCGGGCCTGGCCACCCTGCTCCAGACCCTGGGCGTCTGGAAGATCGGCGCCCGGCTGCCGTTCGTGAACGGCGTGTCGTTCGCCGGGGTCGCACCGATGCTGGCGATCGCCAAGGAGCACGGGCCCGACCAGGCCCTGCCGGTGATCTTCGGCGCGGTGATCGTCGCGGGGCTCCTGTGCTTCCTCGCGGCACCGTACTTCTGCAAACTGATCAGGTTCTTCCCGCCGGTCGTCCAGGGCACCGTGATCACCCTCATCGGGGTGTCCCTGCTGCCGGTCGCGGTCAACTGGGCGCGCGGCGGTTCACCCGCCGCCCCCGGTTACGGCTCCGTCAGGGCCATCGGGCTCGCCGCGTTCACCCTCACCGCGGTGGTGCTCTGCAACAAGCTGCTCCGGGGTTTCTGGCAGCAGCTCTCGCTGCTCATCGGGCTGGCCATCGGCACCGCGCTGGCCTTCCCGCTCGGCCTCGCCGACTTCGGTGCGGTCTCACGGGCGGAGGTCTTCGCCCTGCCGTCCCCGTTCCACTTCGGGGCGCCGGTCTTCGACCTCACCGCCATCGTGTCGATCTGCATCGTGATGGTGGTCTCGATGACCGAGTCCACCGCCGACATGCTGGCGCTCGGCCGGATCGTCGACCGCGAGGCCGACGAGCGCACGCTCGCCGCCGGCCTTCGGGCGGACGGCCTCGCCACCGCGGTCAGCCCGGTCTTCAACGGCTTCGCGGCCAGCGCCTTCGCCCAGAACATCGGGCTGGTGGCGCTGACCAACATTCGCAGCCGGTTCGTGGTCGCGGCCGGTGGCGGCATCCTGATCCTGCTCGGGCTCTTCCCGGTGCTCGGCTCGCTGGTCTCCCTGGTGCCCTCGCCCGTCCTGGGCGGCGCCGGGATCGTGCTCTTCGGCACGGTCGCGGCGAGCGGCATCAGGACCCTGGCCGAGGCGGGGATGCAGTCCAGCGCCAACACCATCCTGGTCTCGGTCTCGCTCGGGGTGGGAATCGTCCCGATCGCGGCCCCGACCTTCTACGACGCCTTCCCGGAGGCCGTCCGCACGCTGATGCACTCCGGCATCTCGGCCGGCTGTGTGCTGGCCGTCCTGCTCAACCTGCTCTTCCACCACGTCGGTGCCGACCGCCAAGCCCCGTCCGGCGGTCCCACCGGTGCGACGGTGTCAACGGCGACACCGTCCTGACCGGTGCGGGGCGCGCACCGCTCACCGCGCGCCCCGCACCCTCCCCCATAGGAGAAACACCATGGCTGTCCAGCCCCCGCGCCCCGACCAGCGGATCGTGATCGAGAACGTCGCCATCGCGACGGTCGACGCCAACGACACCGAGTACGCCCGCGGCCACGTCGTCGTCCTCGGCAACAAGATCGAGTCGGTCGGCAACGGACCCGCCCCGGCCTGGCTGGACAACGTGGTGCGCCGGATCAACGGCGAGGGCCACCTCGTCACCCCCGGCCTGGTCAACACCCACCACCACTTCTACCAGTGGATCACCCGGGGCCTGGCCCAGGACAACATCCTGTTCGACTGGCTGGTGGCGCTCTACCCGACCTGGGCCCGGATCGACGACCGCCTGGTGCACGCCGCCGCCCAGGGCTCGGCCGCCGCGCTGCTCAAGTCCGGCTGTACCACCGCCTCGGACCACCACTACGTGTTCCCGAAGGACGGCGGCGACATCCTCGGCGCCGAGATCGAGGCCGTCCAGGAGCTCGGCATGCGCTTCACCGCGCTGCGCGGCTCGATGGACCGCAGCAAGAAGGACGGCGGCCTGCCGCCGGACGACGCGGTGGAGAAGACCGAGGACATCCTGATCGCCTCCGAGGCGGCCGTCGACAAGTACCACGACGCCTCCTTCGACTCGATGCTGCAGATCGCCATCGCACCCTGCTCGCCGTTCTCGGTCTCCACCGAACTCATGCGCGAGGCGGCCGTGTTGGCCCGCCGCAAGGGCGTACGGCTGCACACCCACGGCTCGGAGACGGCCGAGGAGGAGCAGTTCTGCAAGGAGCTGTTCGGGATGGGCCCGACGGACTACTTCGAGTCCACCGGCTGGCTGGGCGAGGACGTCTGGATGGCGCACTGCGTCCACATGAACGACTCCGACATCGCCAAGTTCGCCGAGACCGGCACCGGTGTCGCGCACTGCCCGTCCTCCAACGCCCGCCTGGCGGCCGGCATCGCCCGGGTCCCCGACATGCTGGCGGCCGGCGTTCCGGTCGGCCTCGGCGTGGACGGCACCGCCTCGAACGAGTCCGGCGAGCTGGGCACCGAGCTGCGCAACGCGCTGCTGATCAACCGTCTGCACGGCAGCCCGAAGGCGCTCACCGCCCGCAGCTCGCTGCGCCTGGGCACCATGGGCGGCGCCCGGGTGCTCGGCCGGCAGAACGAGATCGGCTCGATCGAGGTCGGCAAGCTCGCCGACCTGGCGCTCTGGAAGATCGACGGCATCATGCACTCCTCGATCGCCGACCCGGTCGCCGCGCTCACCCTCGGCGCCCTCCCGCCGCTGGCGCTGCTGCTGGTCAACGGCAACCCGGTGGTGGAGAAGGGCAACCTGACCACCGTCAACGAGGACAAGATCGCCCAGGACTGCGCCCGCGCCGCCAGGGAGCTGGCCGCCCGCCTCTGATCCCCCCTCAACTCCGGTCCGCACCCGGGACGGTGCGGTAGCCGGACTCCACCCCTCGGGGCTGGAGAGCAGCCCCGGACTCACGGCGAGAGTCCGGGGCTGTCACCTTCTACACTGCCGGATGCTGCGCCACCAGCGCACCGTACCCGCCGGCCTCCCAGACCAGGGCCCGGAACTGCTGCAGGCTGAGCGCCTCCGTGGGATCGCCGTCGGCGGGCGGGAAGTGCACCGAGCCGCAGCGGGCGCAGTACCAGGCCCGCGACCAGACCGCCTCGGCGGCGGGGCGGCCCACCATCGCGGCGCGGAACCGTGCGGCGAGGCGGGCCGCCAGGACGAACAGCAGCACGGCCGTGAGCAGGGCGAACCCGGAGATCCAGCCCAGGAAGGCCAGATCGGAGTCGTGCGCTGCGGCGGCCGAGGAAGGCCCGCCGTTGATCCACACGGTCGGCGTTCCGTTGATGGTCGTCCACTGCTCCGAACCGGCAGCCGAGCCGGTGCCGTCCCCGGAGAACCAGTGCCCGCCCAGCGCACCACCGATGAACGTACCGATCGCCACCAGCGTGGCGAACACGCCCAGCATGCCGAGCCCCGCAGCCCCCGCGGCCCTGGTGACGGCCGACACCGCCCGAGGCGGCGCGGGCGCGAGGGCGGCCGACAGTGCCGTGGTCACCCCCCGGGTGACCGTGGTCGGCCGCCCGTCCCCGTCCCGCCCGGGCACGCTGACCGTGTCCCGACCGGCCAGGTAGACCGCCGGGACGCTCCTGATCTCATCCGAGAGCCCGCAATTCGGGCAGGAGTGCGGCTGATTGGAGTGATTCGGTCTGGTGTGGTCGATGCCCGCCATGTGTCCCCCGCGTGATGGTCGGCTCGGCAATCCTGCCGTACCCGTCTACCAGACGCGTGCCAGTGGCGGGTCAGTTGCCTGGAGGTCATCCCGGCCGATCCGGGCAACCGCCGACCGTCAGGCGGTCCGGCCCAGGGTGGCGAGGTAGGCCCGCCAGCCGCCGTACTCGGTGATCTCGCGGTGGACGCCGCGCTCCAGTTCGCCGCGGCTGAGCAGCATCGAGAGGCAGGCGGAGCCGTCGGCGAGCTCGATCACGCCGAGTTCGAGCTCGCGCGGCTCGCCGGGGAGGATGACGTCGCGCAGGTGGGCCAGGTCGACGTCGTAGAGCTCGCCCTCGATGGCGGTGTCCACCGCCGGGTCGGGGTGCAGGCCGGGGCAGACGTCGCCGATCGAGAAGAACCGGTAGCCGGAGGCGGTGGTCACCGGGCCGATCAGGGCGTCGGCGACCGAGGGGTGGTACGGACCGCCCACCATGGCCTGGCCGTTGAAGAAGATGAGTGCCATCGGATGCTCCTCGGGAAGCCGTACGGCCACCCCGCTCAGGGGTGGCCGTACGGATCGTAGAAATTGTCGCGGCCAGTACTACAGCCCGGCAGGCGGCAGGCCGGTTGCGGCTGGCTAGATTGGTGGTCAGTCGAGCAGCGCGAGCGCGGGCAGGGTGAGGAAGTCGACGAACTCCTCGGCCAGCGAGACCTGCTCGAACAGCCTGGCGGCCTCGTTCCAGCGCCCACCGGCGTACACGTCGTCGCCCAACTCGGCCCGCAGTGCGGCGAGTTCCTCGGTCACGAGCCGACGGACCAGCTCGGCCGTGGCCTTCTCGCCGGTGTCGGCCAAAACCACATCGTTGTGGATCCACTGCCAGATCTGCGAGCGGGAGATCTCGGCGGTCGCGGCGTCCTCCATCATGTTGAAGATGCCGACCGCGCCGAGGCCGCGCAGCCACGCCTCGATGTAGCGGATCCCGACCTGGACGGCGTTGTGCAGACCGGCCTCGGTGCAGCTGCCGCCCGCGCCCGCGATGTCCAGCAGCTGAGCGGGCGTCACCGGCTCGGTGGAGCCGGGGTTGTCCTTCTGGTTCGGCCGGTCGCCGAGCACCGCGTCGAAGCAGGCGCGGGCGACCGGGACCAGGTCCGGGTGAGCCACCCAGGAGCCGTCGAAGCCGTTGCCCGCCTCGCGCTCCTTGTCCGCCCTGACCTTCTCCAGCGCGGCGGCGTTGACCTCGGGGTCGCGGCGGGACGGGATGAAGGCGGCCATGCCGCCGATCGCGTGCGCGCCGCGCCGGTGGCAGGTCTGCACCAGCAGCCGGGCGTAGGCGGCCATGAACGGCGAGGTCATCCCGACCGTGTTGCGGTCGGGGAGGATGTAGTGCTCGCCCGCGTCCCGGAAGTTCTTCACGATCGAGAAGAGGTAGTCCCAGCGGCCCGCGTTGAGGCCCGCCGCGTGGTCGCGGAGTTCGTAGAGGATCTCGTCCATCTCGAACGCGGCGGTGATCGTCTCGATCAGCACGGTGGCCCGGATCGTGCCGTGCTCGATGCCGAGCGCGGCCTGCGCGTGGGTGAAGACGTCGTTCCAGAGCCGGGCTTCCAGGTGGCTCTCGGTCTTCGGCAGGTAGAAGTACGGGCCCGAGTTCGGGTCCTCGGGACCGCGTGCGATCAGCCGGGCGGCGTTGTGGAAGAAGTACAGGCCGAAGTCGAACAGGCCGCCGGAGACCGGGGCGCCGTCGACCATCAGGTGGGTCTCGTCCAGGTGCCAGCCGCGCGGCCGAACCACGACGGTGGCCAGCTCGGCGGCGGGCTTGAGCGCGTACGACTTGCCCGCGTCGGTGGTGAAGTCGATCCGGCCCTCGAAGGCGTCGATCAGGTTGACCTGGCCGCTGACCACGTTCTCCCAGGTGGGGGCGGTGGCGTCCTCGAAGTCGGCGAGCCAGACCTTGGCGCCGGAGTTGAGGGCGTTGATCACCATCTTGCGGTCGGTCGGACCGGTGATCTCGACCCGGCGGTCCCGCAGCGCGCGCGGCGCCTCGGCGACCTTCCAGTCCCCGGCGCGGATCCCGGCGGTCTCGGGGAGGAAGTCGAGGGTTCCGGCCGCCGCGATCTCGTCCCGGCGGGTCTTCCGTCGGGCCAGGAGCTCCTGCCGGCGGCCTTCGAACGCACGGTGCAGACCGACCACGAAGGCGACCGCCTGGGGAGTGAGCACCTCCTCGCTGCGGGGGACGCGCGGTCCGGCGACAGTGACGACCGGAGCGGCGGGGGATGCGCCGGCGGGGTCCTGATCTGCAGCCATGGCAGAACACTCCTTGGACAGTTGAGCCAACAGGGAGGTTCCGGTGGGAACCTCCTCGATACCGACCCACCTACTGGCGGGTTCGGTTCTGTAAGGTGGAGACTAGTTTCCGCGATACAGAATTTCAACGCTTTGTTGAGGTAGATCGCTGGGACTCTACTCCTCCTCCGACAGCGAAGGGAACGCCGGTGGCCAGCACCTCCGCCGCAGCACCCACAGGGGCCGACCGTGCCACCGGCGGCGTGCAGTCCGTCGAGCGCGCGTTCCAGCTCCTCGAAGCCCTGGCCGACTCCGGCGGGGTGGCCACCCTGAGCGAGCTCTCCGCCACCTCCGGGCTGCCGATGCCGACCATCCACCGGCTGATCCGTACCCTTGTGGCGCAGGGGTATGTCCGCCAGGACACCGCCCGCCGCTACACCCTCGGCCCCCGGCTGATCCGGCTCGGCGAGACCGCCGGCCGGCTGCTCGGCAGCTGGGCCCGTCCGTACCTGGCGGAGCTGATGGAGGCCACCGGCGAGACCGCCAACCTGGCCGTGCTGGAGGGCGGCGAGGTGGTGTACGTCGGACAGGTGCAGTCGCGCCGCTCGATGCGGATGTTCACCGAGGTCGGCCGCCGGGTGCAGCCGCACTGCACCGGGGTCGGCAAGGCCCTGCTGGCCCAGCTGGACGAGGCCGAGGCGCGCGGCGTGCTCGGCACCCAACCGCTCCAGTCGCACACCCCGTACACCGTCACCGACCAGGCCGAGCTGTTCACCCAGCTGGCCCGGGCCAGGGAGCGCGGCTACGTGGTGGACGACCAGGAGCAGGAGATCGGCGTCCGCTGCATTGCCGTTGCCGTGCCGGGTGCGCCGACCCCGACCGCGCTCTCGGTCTCGGGGCCCGAGGCCCGGATCCGGGCGCTGGAGGCCCAGGCGGGCAACACCGCGCTGGTGCCGGTGATGCGGCAGATCGCGAGCCGGCTCGGGCAGGTGCTGGCCCCCTGACACCCTGCGGCTCGGACGGCCCGTTGCACTGACGGCGGGTCAGTCCAGCATGAGCGAGCCGACCTGGGACGCCGTCAGATGAAAGACCGCCAGCTCCGGCTCGGCGCCCACCTGGGCGAATAGTCGGGGCGCGGCGGCCAGTTTGGGGTTGGACCGCACCGCCTCCAGCGCGGCCTTGTCCCGCCACAGGCTCTGCACCCGCCAGCGTCCGCCCGGGCCGCGGAGCAGCTCCGTCCTGATCAGCCCCTCCGGCAGCGGACCGGCCACCAGCTCCCGGTACGACGTCACCAACTCGGCCTCGCGGTCCGGTCCGACGACCGCGCTGACTTCACTCAAGACCTCTCCGGACACTGTCCTCACCTCCGTGGGAATCCACGCTACGCCGATACAGTGCGTACCGGGATCACTACGATCGGCAGACAGGTGATGACAGTGCGCAGATGGGTGATGACCGGCCTGGCCGCCACGGCGGCGCTGGTGCTCGGTGCCACAACGGCGAGCGCGGTGCCCTCGAACTCCGACCTGGAGGTGGTCAGGATCGACCCCGGCCCGGCCACGCCGGGCGGCACCACCACCGTGCACGGCTTCGTGGCCAACCTCGGCCCGCAGCAGACCGGCTCCTCGTTCACCGTGCTGATCGACCTGCCGGCCGGGTTCACCGCCGTGGGGCCGTACTTCCCGGCGAACTGCAGGTCCCTGGTCGGCCGGGTGGTGAGCTGCACCTTCGGCGCCGGGCTGCCCTCGCTGCGGACCGCGACCGCGCTGGTGCCGGTCCGGGTGAACGCCGACGTGCCCCACGGCACGAAGGCCGAGGGGCACGTCAGGGTGGTGAGCGTGGACGATCACAACGCCGCGAACGACAGCACGCCGTTCACGCTGACCGTCAGCTGAGTCAGCGGTACACCCGGACGTAGTCCGAGGAGAAGCTGATCGGCGCGGTGCCGGAGGGTCCCGGGTGGTACTGCCCGGCGCCCACCGAGAGGTTGAGGATCAGGTAGGCGGACCAGTCGGCGCCGACACCGGTGCCGTCGGAGAAGACCTTGGCGCCGTTGACGTACCAGTCGACCGAGTTGGCGCCGTAGTAGGTGCCGATGGTGACCCACTTGTCGTGGCCGACCGCATTGGCGTCGGTGTAGTACTTCGAGCCGGACTTGACGTGGTTGGTCAGCTCCAGCAGTCCCGCGTTGTCGGGGTGGTACTCGAAGCTGTCGATCTCGCCGTTGCCGTTCTTCCAGGTCCAGAGCGCGGGCCAGGCGCCGGAGCCGGCCGGCAGCTTGACCCGGGTCTCGGCGTAGTCGCCGGTCTTCACCTGGAAGCCCTGACTGGAGTACTCGGTGGTGAGCAGCCCGGTGTCCCAGGCCTGCTTGCCGTTCTCCAGGGTGTGGCTGGACGGCTTGGCCGTGAAGGTCGCCACTCCGCCGGAGACCGAGACGCCGCTGGTGCTGATCCAGTCGAGCTTGTTGTCGTCCGGGTTGTGGTTGCCGTAGCGGTACGAGCTGCTCTTGTCACCGACCCACTTGGAGCCCCAGGCGATCGAGCTGTCGAACTCCTCGGACCAGGTCAGCGCCTTGCCGGGGATCGGCGAGGTGGTGGTCGGCTGCGTCGGGGCCGGCGCGGGGGTGGGCGTCGGCGCCGGAGCCGGGGTCGGCGCGGGGGCCGGGGTGGGCGTCGGGGCCGGCGCGGGAGCGACCGTGCCGCCGACGGTGAGCTGCTGCGACGGCAGGTTGTGCCAGCCACCGGAGTAGTCCTGCCAGAAGCCGAACTGGGTGTACGTGCCGGCGGGCAGCGTACGGGCCCCGCTGGTGAAGGTCACGCCGCCGGGGCAGATCTGCACGTTCGAGGCGTTGCCTGGGAAGTCCAGGTTGTGACCGGCCGCGTCCCGGACGCCGACGCCGAGCGTCTTGGCGGTGAAGCAGGCGCCGGAGTGGACGGTCAGCCCGGCCTTGGTCCAGGTGTTCGCGGCCATCGTGGTGGGGGTCAGCCGGTCCTGGGTCACCGTGGTGGCGGCCTGGGCCTGACCGGACAGGCCGGTGGCGATCAGCGGTACGGCGGCCAGTGCGGCCACGCCGAGGCGTGCGGGGGTAAGGGCTGTGCGCATGGGCAGGGTCCTCTGCGACGCCTACGAGGTGAGCTGTCGGGTTCGGGCAAGAGGATCGCCCGGCCGCTGTGGGAGCGGCTTCACCCCGAGCGGGCCCATGCCGGAGCAGGGGGCACCGCAGACTGACCTGGTTCCCCCGCTCCTGTCCATGTTCGGTGCTCGGGCAACCGGCGCCGGGTGGACAGGACTCGGCGTCCCGGCGATGGCGTCCGCGTAGGTGCGGACAACTCCATGCAGGCTAGGCAGGTCGTCCGGCCATCGACAACGAGAGCTGCCTCACACGGGCTCCCGGGTGGCACGGCTCGCCGGGTCGGCCCCCGCCCGGGGCGTCGGGGCTCCCGCCGGATGGCCGTCCGTGACAAGTCGCTTGGATTCCAAGGTAGTTACGCGCAAGTGAAGTATTGGCGCAGCACTTCCCCAGGGACCTGACATGACCACACAATGTCAGTCATGCGAATGACTCTACGCGCGTTGAAGACCCGTGCCGTCTCCGTCGCCGTGGTGGGCCTGGTCACCCTGGCCCCCACCGCCGTGTTCGCCACCGACGCCTCCGCCGACGTCAGTGGCAGCATCTGTCTGACCGCCCTGCCCAGCCAGGGCCGGGACACCGTCCGGCTGATCGACCAGGGCGGCCCGTTCCCGTACCGCCAGGACGGCGTCGTCTTCCAGAACCGGGAGGGCGTACTGCCCGACCAGGACAGCGGCTACTACCACGAGTACACCGTCAAGACGCCCGGATCGTGGACCCGAGGTGCCCGACGGATCATCACCGGCAAGGTGTTCCACGAGGAGTACTACACCTCGGACCACTACGCGACCTTCCGTCAGGTCGACTTCGGCTGCTGACCACCCGTCACCTCCGGCGCCCGTCCCCGAACTCCGGGGGCGGGCACCGTCGTTTCCCACCGCGACTCTTTACGGGTGATTTACAGCCGGGTACGCTCCCTGAAACATCTTGCGGCATCTTGCGCAAGATGGAACGTCAACTCCCGGTCGGTGGCGTGCGCCGCAGTGCCCTTCCCAGGCCCTGTGCTGTCGACGGGTTCTCCCCCACCCCATCAGGCCCCGAGGAGTCCATCCGTGGACCGTGAAGCCGCACGCCGCCGTCCCCTTCGTCGAAGTCCCCGCCGTCGAAGTCCGCTGCTCGCCGTCCTGGCGGTCGTCGCCGGACTGGTCGCCACCCTGCTGCCCGCGCTCACCGCGAGGGCCACCGCCACCACCACCGTTTCCGCCGCCCCGACCTCCGCCACCGTCTACTACTGGACCGCGGGCACGAACTGGTCGGCGTACTACCTGCATTGGGCCGCCACCGGCGGCGGCTGGACCACCGTGCCCGGCACGAGGCTCACCGCCGCCTGCACCGACTGGGTCAAGCTGACCGTCGACCTGGGCACCGCCGCCACCTGGCAGGCGACCTTCAACAACGGCTCGGGCACGTGGGACAACAACGGCGGCGCCAACTACCAGTTGGGCACCGGCGCGGTGACCGTCAAGAACGGCGTGGTGGCCCACAGCGACCCGTGCGGGAGCGGCACACCGCCGCCAACTCCCCAGCCGGGTAACGCCGCCACCGTCTGGTACGCCACCGCCACGGTCGGCTGGTCCACCGTCAACCTGCACTGGGCGCCCACCGGCGGCGCCTGGACCACCAGCCCCGGCGTCGGCATGGAGGCCGCCTGCGCCGGCTGGGTGAAGAAGAGCGTCAGCCTGGGCACCGCCACCGCCTGGCAGGCGACCTTCAACAACGGCAACGGCGTCTGGGACAACAACAACGGCGTCAACTACCAACTCGGCAGCGGCAACAGCACCGTCAAGGACAGGACCGTGACGGCCACGGCCGTCGACCCCTGCGCCGCCGCGGTGCCCGACACCACCGCGCCGACCGCCCCCACCGGTGTGGCCGCCACCGCCACCGGCACCGCCACCGTGCTGACCTGGAACCCCGCGACCGACAACGTCGGGGTGACGGGCTACCAGATCACCAGGACCGGTGGCACCAAGGGCAGTTCGGTCACCGACACCGGCTCCACGGTCTACTCGCAGAGCGGTCTCGAGCCCACCACCGCCTACTGCTGGACCGCCAGGGCCCGCGACGCGGCGGGCAACCTCTCCGCCGCCTCGGCCGCGTCCTGCGCCACCACAGGCCCGGCCGAGCCCACCCCGGCCGGCGGGACGCCTCTGGGCGGTGACCCGCGCAAGGACCCGATCTACTTCGTGTTGACGGCCCGTTTCAACGACGGGGACAGCAGCAACAACCGGGGCGGCAGCCAGGACGTGAAGTCCGGCAACGCGGCCGGCAACGACCCGATGTTCCGGGGTGACTTCAAGGGCCTGGTGCAGAAGCTCGACTACGTCAAGGGCCTCGGCTTCTCGGCGATCTGGATCACGCCCGTGGTGCTGAACCGCTCGGACTACGACTACCACGGCTACCACGGGTACGACTTCTACCGGGTGGACCCGCGGCTGGAGTCGGCCGGTGCCTCGTACCAGGACCTGATCAACGCCGCGCACGCCAAGGGCATCAAGATCTACCAGGACGTGGTCTACAACCACAGCTCCCGGTGGGGCGCCAAGGGCCTGTTCACCCCGACCGTCTACGGCGTCCGGGACAGCCAGTGGAGCTGGTACTACGACGCCCCCAACACCGGCTTCGAGTACGACGGCCTCACCGTCGACCCGGTCTCCGGCAAGTCGTACTACAACGGTGACCTCTGGTCGACCGCCGAGCCGAGCGGCAACACCTGTCTCAACTGGGGGAAGCCGACCGGCGCGAAGAGCCCCGAGGGCTACACCATCTACAACTGCCAGTGGCCGGGTGCCACCACCGGCATGTTCCCCAAGGCGCTCTACCACCAGTGCTGGATCGGCAACTGGGAGGGCGAGGACTCCCGTTCCTGCTGGCTGCACGAGGACCTGGCGGACTTCAACACCGAGAGCCCGGTGGTCCAGCAGTACCTGATCGGCGCGTACGACAAGTACATCGACATGGGTGTGGACGGCTTCCGGATCGACACCGCCGTGCACATCCCCCGGGTCACCTGGAACCGCCGCTTCCTGCCCGCGATCTACGAGGAGGTCGGCCGGAAGTTCGGCGCCGCGAAAGCCGCGGACTTCTTCGTCTTCGGTGAGGTCGGCGCCTTCGTCAACGACAAGTGGAACCGGGGCTCGGTCAACCACTCCGCCCAGTTCTTCACCTGGAAGGAGCGCCGGGAGTACACATCCGACGACGTACAGGCGGCGCTCGACCAGTTCACCTACGAGAACGCCATGGGCACCGCCAACCAGCCCGTCTCCAGCAACGCCTTTCTGAACGGGAACGCGTACCACGCACCGGACCGGAGCCAGTTCAGCGGCATGAACATCATCGACATGCGCATGCACATGAACTTCGGTGACGCCTCGAACGCCTTCAACAACGGCAAGGACTCCGACGACTCCACCAACGACCCGACGTACAACGTGGTCTACGTGGACAGCCACGACTTCGGCCCGAACAAGTCCAGCACCAGGTACGCCGGTGGCACCGACGCCTGGGCCGAGAACATGGCCCTGATGTGGACCTTCCGCGGCATCCCGACGCTCTACTACGGCTCGGAGATCGAGTTCCAGGCCGGGAAGCAGATCGACTGCGGTCCCACCTGCCCGCTCGCCACCACCGGCCGCGCGTACTACGGGGACAAGGTGGCCGGGGAGGTGACGGCCGGCGACTTCTCGGTGGTCTCCTCGGCCTCCGGTGCGGTGGCGACCACGCTCCAGCAGCCGCTGGTCAAGCAGGTCCAGCGGCTGAACCAGATCCGCCGTGCGGTCCCGGCGCTCCAGCTCGGCCAGTACTCCACCCAGGGCGTGACCGGCGACATGGCCTTCAAGCGCCGGTACACCTCGGGCGGCGTGGACAGCTTCGCGCTGGTCGCGGTCACCAACGCGGCCAGCTACACCGGGATTCCGAACGGCACCTACCGGGACGCCGTCACCGGTGACGTGAAGGTGGTCTCCAACGGCATGCTGTCGGTCGCGGCCCCGGGCAGGGGCAACCTCCGGGTATACGTGCTCGACCTCGGCGGCAGCAACGCCGCGCCGGGCAAGGTCGGCACGGACGGTCCGTACCTGAGGTAGACCGGGTGAACGGACCGATGGTCCGCTAGGTTGGGTGCGGTCGCCGCTCGCGGCCACCGCACCCAATCCGCCGCTCCGCCCAGACGAGGACCGCCCGAGATGACCGCGCCTCTGCCAGCCTTCGCCGGCCACACCTACCTGTTCCAGGTCGACAACGGCGCCGCCTTCCGCAACACCTACTCGGCGGACGGCCGTCGGCTGCGCTGGGAGGGTCTCGGCGAGTCGGCGGGTCAGTGGGAGGACGTCGAACTGCACGTCGCCCAGGTCGCCCCGGAGATCTACTTCGTCAGCTGGACGGAGAAGAGCGGGATCACCGTCAGCCACGTGATGGACCTGGCCGCGATGACCGTCCGCACCTTCTGGACCTTCGAGGGCGAGGGCGGCCGGGTCGGCCAGCTGCACACCGGCACGCTGCAGGCGGAGGCCTGACCAAGGCGAACGGCCTGGCGAAGGCGGTAGGCTGACTCGCCCGTGGTTCAGGGCGCCAGGTGCCGGGACAGGAACTCGAGCACGGGCGGCAGCAGCCTGCTCCAGGTCTGGAAGTTGTGGCCGCCGGTGGGCACCGAGGCGGTGGCGACGGTCATCGGTGGGCGGACGGCCGCCTCGAAGGCGTCGGTCTCGCGCTGGTAGTCGCCGTCCCCCTCCCGGCTGCCGGCCAGCATCACCGCGACCGGCGGGCCGGGCAGCGACTTCAGCCGCCACATCAGGTCGGCCTCGTTCCGGCGCTGCTCGCTGCCCTTGAACAGGTCGCCGGTGGAGACGTCCTCGGCGGCCTTGTAGTAGCCCGAGACGGACGCTCCCGCCGGGAAGACCTCGGGGTGACGCATGGTCAACTTGAGTGCGCAGTACCCGCCGGTCGAGTTGCCGACCATGCCCCACGCCTTCGGCCCGGTGGAGATCCGGTAAGAGGCGGCGAGCACCCGGGGGACGTCCCGGGCGAAGTACGTCTCCGACCGGACACCGCCCGGGACATCCTCGCACTCGCTGTCGGCCGGCAGTGCCGGGGACGGTCGCATCAGCACCAGGACGGTCGGCTGCATCCGGCCGCTGGTCATCAAGTCCAGTGCGGTTCCAGGGTAGTTGAGCCGGGTGATCAGGTTCTTGGCGTCGCCGGGGAAGCCGGTCAGCACGATCAGCGCGGGGAACTTCCGGTCGGCGTGATCGGCCTGGAAGTACTGCGGCGGCAGGTAGACGTAGCCGTCGGTGCTCAGACCGGTGGACGGCCCGGGGATGCGGATCTCCTGGATCTCCCCGACCCGGCTCGGCTCGCGGCCCCGGCCGCCGCTGTCCACCTCGGCCCGGCCGAGCCGCTGCACCGGCTGAGCCGGCGGCTCCCCGGCCGCCGCCCCCACTGCCGTAGAAGCCACAGCCACGGCCGAAGGGCTGGGCTCCGGTCCGCCCTGCTGCCCGCCCACGCTCACCGCGCCGCGCTCGCCCGTGCCCAGCAGATCGTCCCAACTGCTGTAGAAGGCGAAGTAGTTGTTGGCGAGCAGGCCGAGCACGCAGAGCACCGCGAGCTGGGTGGCGAGCAGTGCGCCGATCCGGCCGAGCACCGCCCGCCAGGTCGGCGCGGCGAACCTGGCCCAGTACCGGACCGTGCCGACCAGCAGCACCAGGGCCGCGACCACCGCCAGGACCAGCACGCTGCGGCTCGTCAGCCCCATGTCCCGCGACTCCCGTGGGTTCGGTCGGTACGGCGGTGTCCACCCGGTGCCCCAGTATGCCCGCCGGACTCGCGCCGGGGCCCCGGCCACACCGGGCGGTGGCCGGGGCCGAACGGGTGGTCAGTAGCGCAGCACCGCTGCGATTCGGTCGTGGTCGGTCAGCGTCCCGTCGGGCAGGAAGACCACGTCGGCGCCCTGGTCCAGCGCGGCTTCGACCAGCTCGTCGACGATGTCCTCGCGCACCCCGCGCTCCCAGCTGCCCGGCTCGGCCACCGCCTCGGCACCGACCGCCGCGAGGTGACCCTCCGTCAGGCGGACGGTCTGCTGGTAGTGCTCCTCGACCGCGACCAGGCTGACCCTGCCCTCCCGGGCGGCCTCCCAGACCTCGTCCAGACCGGCCGCGAAGGTCTTCCGGCCGCGAGCCTCGTCCAGCAGCCCGACCGCCCGGCGGGCCTCCTGCTCGGCGTACGCGGCGCGGGCCGGGCGCAGCTCCTCGCGCAGAAGCCGGTCGGGCCCGTTCACCAGCCCACCGCTGAGCACCCGGCCGACCGCGCCCTTGGTGGCCGAACCGACCTCCTCCAGCAGCCCGACCGCCTGCGGCAGGCCGACCAGGTGGAGCGGCCGGGGGTCCCGAAGGAGCAGCTCCCCGAGCGCGGTATCGACGGTGCGCAGGAAGCGCTTGGTCTCCTCGTCCCGGAAGGTGCTCGGCCGGTCGCCGACCCGCTCCTGGCGCTCGGCGTCCCAGTGCAGCTCCTCGGGTTCGGCGGGGAAGCCGTCGCCCTCGTGCTCGGTCAGCGACTCCCCGACACCGCTCCACAGCGTCACCCGGTCGGCGGCCACGGCGAGCACCCAGTACGGCCGGAACTGCGCCTTGGCGGCGACCAGGTTGCGGGTGAGGTAGCTGTCGCTGAGCACGACCCGCTCCGGCACCTCGCGGGGCAGCGTCCAGACCTGGTGCTCGCCGGTGGTGGCGAACAGCACCAGGCCGTCCTCGGCGTGGCGCAAGTCCACCTCCGCCGCGGCCTTCGCCAGCCGGGACTTGAGGTCGATCCTGGCCTGCCGGGCGATGTCCGGGTCGGCGTCGATCCGGCGCTCCGCCTCAGCCAGCATGTTGCGCAGCCGGACCGGATCCTGGGTGTTGTCGGGCTCCCTGCGGTGGGTGGGCAGGGTGAGCGAGACCGCCGGATAGGGCCGGGGCGCCCGGAGTTCACGCAGGGCCTCGGGTGTCAGGTCGTCGGCTTCCATTGTTCTCCTTGGTCCTCCGAGCACTGCGGGGGACGGTCCGGGCGCGCCGGACCGAAGCACCGTCAGGGCAATGGCACGTGTGCTCACGGTCGCACGAGAACCGGTGCCGGGCGTGGACAAACCAGGGTGTTTCGGGCAACTGCCGACGACCCGGTGCTCAGTACCGCTGAGCCTTGACCACCACCGGGGTCAGCTGGTCCGAGGGAGGCCGGTGACTGAACGAGACCGGGCTCGCCGACTGCCCCGCACCGACGTCCTCCGCGCCGACCACCGTGCTCGCCACCGCCTGCCCCGCAGTGTCCCGCCAGTCCACCTGGACTGCGTACGAGGCGGTCTCGGAGGTGCTGTTGACGATGTTGACCACCGCCGCCTGGAGCCCGCCCGAGGTGGCCAGCGGCACTCCGGTCAGCGTCACGTCGGAGATCGCGTCGCCGCTGCCCTGCACGCCCTTGAGCGCGGCCACCACCTGGTCCTGGTGCTTCGCCGCCCGGGCCGACACCGAGGCCTCGAAGGAGGCGGCGGCGGCCGAGGCGGAGGCGGCCGCCGCCGAGATCGAGGCCGCGGCGGAGGCGAACGCGGACGGCGGCGAGCCGGAGAACCCGGACGGGTTGGGTGCCACCGACAGGCTCGCCCCGGCGGACGGGGTGGCGGCGGGGGTCGTGCCGCCGGACGCCGTGCCGCCCGAGGAGCCGCTGCCGCACGCCGCCAGCAGCGCCGACGCCGCACCCACGGCGACCACCGCGGCGATCCCGTGCCGCCGCCCGCCCGTCCCGTACCCGTGTGCTGCTCTCGTCACGTCCGCCTCCTGGTTACCGGTGATCCACCCTCATGCTTCGCAGGGTCCGAAGCCACGGCGACCAGGGCGCGCCATCCGGGTGACGGCCAAGTAGGTTTCTCCCGGCGGAAGTTGGTCCGTCGTCCGACGGCACCGGCTCTCCGCGGGAAGCGGCGCGGGTGCCAGGGCGTGCCGGTGCCGACCCCTTGGTACCGGCGCTGCTCATCGCCGTCCCGCCGGTTGCGGCTGCTCGCCTCCGCCCAACCGGTTGCCCGCCCAGCGCAGCGCGGCGCCCACCCCGACGAAGGCCAGCGTGACCAGGGTGCAGGCCACCGCGACCCGGCCGTAGCCGCCGGGGTGCCGGGGGTCCAGGAAGGGGTACGGGTACCAGTCCGTCACCGCGCCCCGGATCAGCGTGTACGGCAGGTAGAGCAGCGGGAACAGCAGCCACGCCAGGGCGCGCTGACGGCTGATCGGGTGGCGGGGCGGATCGGTCAGCCAGTCGGCCAGCAGCACCAGCGGCATCACCCGGTGCAGCACGGCGTTGACCCAGGGCAGCAGCGGACCGAGGTCGTAGGCGGACAGCGCGACCAGGTAGACCAGGCCGGTGATGGTCAGGTACAGCACCACCGCGCCCCGCACCGGGTCCGGCACCCGGCCCCGGCCGAGCAGGCCCAGCGTGCCGCCGGCCAGCAGCACCACCACCCCGGCCGTGTTGCTCAGGTTGGTGAAGTAGCTGAAGAAGTTGACCATCGACAGGTGCAGGGTCGCGCTCCGGTGCGCCTGGACGCCGAGCGCGGCGGCGGCCAGCAGGCCGAAGCAGAGTCGCAGTACGTTCAGCACCCGGTCCCGCACGGGCCACCGCCTTCACCTCGTCCGACCCTTGCGATCATCATGAGGGCGGCACCCCGGGCCGGACCGCCTCCGATCCGGCGTGTCGGCCCGGAGGACCGGACGGTACGCCTGACCGGCCGTCAGAGCGGGACCACCGCCACCGGGCAGTGCGCGTGGTGCAGCACCGCGTGCACGGCGGTGCCGAGCCGCAGACCGAAGTGCGGGGCGGGCTCGTGCCGGGCCACCACCAGCAGGGCCGCTCCCCTGGAGGCCTCCACCAGGGTGGCGGCGGTCGGCCCGGTGTGGTCCTGGGCCTCGATCGCCAGGTCCGGGAACTCCGCCCGGACCGGGTCGACGGTGCGACTCAGCAGCTGCGCGTGCTGATCGGCCTCCTCCCCCAGCTCGTCCAGCATCGGGGCAGCGTGGGCGACGTCCGCGACCACCGGTGACCAGGTGTGCAGCGCCCGCAGCGGCAACCCGGCCAGGACGGCCTGCCGGGCCCCGAACCGCAGCGCCACCGCGTCCCGCTCCTCCCGGATCGCCACCAGGACGTGCTTGCCCTGCTCCGGGGCGACCCGGACCACCACGACCGGGCAGGTCGCGTGCGCGCAGACCCGCAGGCTGACCGAGCCGAGCAGCAGCGAGGCGAAGCCGCCGTGCCCCCGGGTGCCGACCACGGCCAGTTCGGCGTGCTCGGCCGCGGTCAGCACGGCGGCGGCCGCGTCGCGCGGCACCACGTCACCGGTCGGGCGCAGCGTCGGGTGGGCGGCGGCGACCAGGGCGAGCGCCTCGTCCAGGACGGCCTGCGCGTTCTTCAGGATCAGATCCGTGACTGCGGCGCCAGAACGCGGCGAGAGGGTGACCGTACCGGTGTTGACGGCGTGCACCAGGTGCAGCCCGCAGCCGCGCCGCTCGGCCTCCTGGGCGGCCCAGTCGGCGGCCACGGTGGCATGGGGAGAGCCGTCCACGCCGACCACCACACCTGCGGGGGCTCGGATGTCCATGATCGCCTCCGAAGCGTCGATGTCTCTCTCCAGCATGCGCCTCGACCGCCGGTCGGGCTGAGACCGACCGGCACATGGTGGGTGGATGAAGGAGCGGCGGTGGAGGGCCCCTCCTACCCGATGCCGGGCGAGGAGGGCGCGTGGCCCGGCGTCGCGACGCCACCCACCATGTGCCGGTCGGTCTCATCAGACCTTGGACTGCTCCCACTCGGTGCGGTAGTCCAGGAAGATCTGCCGCAGGTGGTGGCCGATCTTCAGGTAGTCCAGGTCGTCCAGGTTGGCCAGCGAGACCCGGACCGACCACGCGGGGCCGTCGAAGCCGCCGCCGTTGAGCAGCACCACCCCGGTCTGCTCGGCGAGCCGGAACAGCGGTTCGGTCGGCTCGTACGTCTTCTGCAGGTACTCCGCGAACTCCGGCCCAGCCGTCCGCTCCGCCTCCGCCAGCAGGTCCAGCTCGATGTAGTAGCCCGCCCGCTGCGGGTCGTCGGAGATCCTCATCCCGGAGCCCTCCAGCAGCAGGTCCAGCCGCCGGTGCACGATCTCCTGCACCTTGGCCTTGTACGCCTTGCCCTCCGGCAGCAGGGCGAAGAGCGAGAACAGCGTCATCTGCACCTGCTGCGGCAGGCTCAGCCCGGCGGTGTGGTTGAGCGCCACCTGCCGGGAGTCGGCCACCAGCCGGTCGATGAAGCGGATCTTCTCCGGCTCCAGGGTGAGGGTGCCGTAGCGCCTGCTCAGCCGGGCCTTCTCCTCGGGCGGCAGCTTCGCCAGCATCTCGTCGATCACGTTGTCCCGGTGCAGGCCGATCACGCCCAGCCGGTGGCCGGTGCAGCCGTAGTGCTTGGAGTAGGAGTACACCAGCAGGCTGTTGCGCGGCAGGTCGGCGGCAAGGGTGCGGAAGCCGTTCACGAAGGTGCCGTACACGTCGTCGGTGACCACGATCAGGTTGGGGTTGCTGCTCGCCACGATCTGCTTGATCTGGTCGACGACCCGCCGGGAGAGCTCCAGCGACGGCGGGTTGGAGGGGTTGACCAGACAGACCAGCTTGATCGCCGGGTCCTCCAGCTTGGCCACCTCCTCGGTCGGGTAGCGCCAGCCGCGCACACCCGTTTCGGTGAAGTTGGACGCCTCGACCTTGACCACCTCGAAGTCGAAGGTGTCCAGCTCGGCGATCTCGATGTACGGCGTGAAGACCGGCACCATCAGGGCGATCTTGTCGCCCTTGTGCAGGATGCCGTTCTTCATCAGCGAGTCGAAGATGTAGCACATCGCGGCGGTGCCGCCCTCGGTGGCGAACAGGTCGAGCTGGTCGGCCGGCGGCTTGCCGGCCATCAGCTCCTCGCGCAGGTAGCCCCGCACCAGCTGCTCGCCGTGTGTCAGCATCCGGTCCGGCACCGGGTAGTTGTCGCCGATGGTCGAGTCGGTCAGCTCGTGGATCCAGGCGTCCCGGTCGAAGCCGAACCGCTCCACCGCCAGGTCGATCGAGGCGGTCAGCAGCTCGATACCGGGCAGGTCCGGGTGCGAGCGGACGAACCTGTCGTACCGGGCGGCGATGCCCTGCTGCTCCGGCATGCCGCCCAGGTTGTCGGCCGTCCACACCCGGCGGCTTTCGGAGAGCGCGAAGTGACCCAGCGCCAGGAACGCCTCACGCGGGCCGGTGGCGATCCAGTTCGGGTTGCCCCGACCGGCGTTGAGCATGTGGGAGGTGGACTTCTCCTTCTGGCCCGGCTGGTCGGCCTGGTATGCCTGCGCCAACTCCATGAACCGGCCCTTGAGTTCGAAAGGGCTCAGCTGGGCCAGTCGGCGAATCTCGTCACGGCTGATCGAGGGCTTGCTCACGGGGTCTCCTAACCGAGCAGGGCGACGATGACGGCGCCCCAGATGGTCAGCAGGACATTGCCTGCCGCGTACGGGATGGTGTAACCGAGCGTCGGAATCTGGCTCTTGGACTCTTCGTTGATCGCCCCGATCGCGGCCGTGGTGGTCTGCGCACCGGCCACCACGCCCATCGGGATCGGCGTCCTGATCCCGAGGACGAAGTGCCCGACCAGCAGACCGGCCACCAGCGGGACCACACTGGCCACCGCGCCACACACCAGCAGGCCCCAACCCGCTTGGGAGAGACCGCTGCTGAAGGTCGGGCCGGCGTTGATGCCGACGATGCCGACGAAGGCGCACAGCCCGAAGGTGTCCATGAACCACTGCGCGCCGGGCGGCACGTTGCCGTAGGTCGGGTACCTACCCCGGATCCAGCCGAAGACCAGACCCGTGATCAGCGCGCCGCCCGAGGTGGAGAGCGAGATCGGCACCCCGCCCGCGGTAAGCGACGGGATGCCGATGCAGCCGCCGAGGAAGATGCCGAGGCCGACCCAGATCATGTCGGTGGCGACGCTGATCAGCACCAGGGTGTCGCCGCACTCCAGCTCGGTGGAGAGCCGGTAGGGGGAACTCCGCCCCGGAGCGGTAGATCCTGTCGACGAAGACCCCGACCATGAAGGGTTCGCGGCGGACCTGGGCGACGGTCCTCCCCAGGTACTCCTTGGCGGAGACCACCACGTGCAGGTGCTCGGTCCGGTAGCCGAGCAGACCCGCGTCGTCCGACTCCGGGCCGATCTGCCGGGCCGGGTCGAAGTCCACCAGGTCGTGCCGCAGGGCACTGACCGCCACCACGTCGCCCTGCCGGATCACGGTCTGCTGGGTGTGGTCCAGGATCTCGCCGGCCCGGCGGACCCGGGTCAGGTAGATCCGGCGGCCCTGCTCCCGCTGCTGCGACTCGATGTCGTCGATGGTCCGGCCGGCCAGGCCGCCGCCCGCGACGGTGTACGCGCGCAGCACCACCTCGTAGTAGCCCTCGGCCAGGTCCGGGTCGGCCTCCGGGGCGTCCAGCTCGATGGCCAGCGCCCGGGAGTCCGCCGCCAGGTCGCTCCGCAGCAGTCGGGGCGCGATGTTGGCCAGCAGCACCGCGCACAGGATGGTGCCGAGGGGGTAGGTGACGGCGTACGCGACCGGCACCAGGTTCTGCTGCTCGGTGACCTGATCCCGGCCCAGGCCCTGGATGTTGCCGATCGCGTCCTGCGCGACACCGATCACCGCGGACTGGGTGAGCGCGCCGCCCAGCAGACCGGCCCCGAGGCCGGGGCCGTAGCCGAGCATCTCGGCGACCCCCCAGCAGACCAGCAGGCCGGTGACGCAGACCACCACGGTTACGGTGACCTGCGGCAGACCGTCCTTCCTGAGACCGCGGAAGAACTGCGGACCGACCTTGTAGCCGAGTGCGAACAGGAACATGATGAAGAAGACCGACTTCACCGTGCCGTTGACGCTCACGTCGGTGACCCAGCCGGTGAACAGCCCGGCGACCAGGCAGCCCGTCACCGCACCGAGCCCGATGGACCGGTAGCGGATCTTCCCGACCAGGAAGCCGATGGCGATGGTCAGGAAGATCGGCAGTTCGGGATAGGGCTTGAAGACGTGATCGGTGATCCAGTCCATCGCCGTCCTTCTCCTTGGAGCCAGAGGCGATTACATCGCATCTGTATGCTTATGCCCCTTTTGACACTCCGTTGTGAGAGGTCGCGTGCGATCTTGAGGACCCGTCTGGGACGGGAGGCCAGCGCGGCGTGCTGCCGGATCCGCTCGGAGGCCGTCAGCGGGTGCGGCAGAGGGCCGTGTCCACGACCGCCTCGACATGCTCCGCGCCGGCCCGGTCGGTCGGCATGTAGGTCACCGCGACGTTGGCGGCCCGGCCGTCCTCGGTGACCCCGCCCCGCGTCTCGTACCCGGGGATGTCGCCGCCGTGGCCCCAGTAGACGCCGCCGCAGGACAGCGGCCTGCGCATGATCCCCAGTCCGTAGCCCGCGCCGCTGTCGCCGATCGGGACGGTGGTGCGCATCTGGGTGAGCTGGGCGTCCGGCAGGAGGCGGCCGGCCAGCAGGGCGGTGAAGAACTGGTTGACGTCGGAGTTGGTCGAGATCATCTGGCCCGCAGCCCAGCCCGCCGAGGGGTCCATCTCGGTGAAGTCGAGCAGCGGCCCACCGGCCGTGTCCCTGCGGTAGCCCTTGGGGTGCGCCTCCCGGATGGTCCGGTCACCGGCGGCGGGGAAGTAGGTGTGGCGCAGTCCGATGCGCTGGACGACGCGCCGGTCGATCTCCTCGGCGAGCGGGCGGCCGGTGACCCGCTGGACGATCAGGCCGGCCAGCACGTAGTTCGTGCTGCTGTAGCCGAACCGCTCGCCGGGGGTGAATTCGGCCCTGTGCTGGAGCGCGAGGTCCAGCAGTTCGCGGGGCTCGAAGTACCGGTAGCGGAGGCTGGCCTCGTCGAGGAGGCCCTCGTAGTCGGGAATTCCGCTGGTGTGCTGAAGCAGCTGACGGACCGTGATCCGGCTTCCGTCCAGCCCCTCTCCCCGGACCAGGCCCGGGAGGTAGGTGTCGACGTGCTCGTCGAGGTCGACCTTCCCCTCGCCGACCAGTTGCAGCACGACCACTGCGGTGAACGTCTTGGTGTTGCTGCCGATCCGCACCTGGCCGTCCACCGGGACCTTCGCGCCCGTGGCCAGGTCACCGACCCCGGCGGTGTAGTTGCGGCTGCGGCCCGTGCCGTCCTGGACGGTCGCCAGCGCGGCGGGCAGACCGTCGGACCGCACCAGCGCGCTCAGCGCCTGCTGGACGGTGTCCGGCTTCGTGGCGAACGCCGTCGACGGCGAAGGTACGGCGCTCACGGTCAGGACGCCGACCGCCAGTACGGCCACCGCCGGCCCGGCTCCGCGCCGACCGACCCGCTGCCGACCGTCCTCCTGCCGACTGGGAAGAAACCGCTGCCACGTCTGCTCGCGCACGAGTGAACTCCTGGGAAAACCGTTGGGAGACCGGGGAGTTCGCGGCGTTGCGCCGGGATCCCGTGGTCACGATTCGGCCAGTATGGTCAGGCGGATCACCGGTGACCTCCCCCGACCGGGGGAGCGATTTCTCCCGCTTCCGGGTGCGGGTGCACCCGCAACGAGGGATCAGCCGGTGCGCAGCAGGACGGCCGAGAGCGGCACGAAGCCACCCGTGCCGCCGCCGGTCTCGCCGTCGGTCAGGCGGCGGAGCATGCTCAGCGAGATCCGCTCGCCCTGGCTCTTCGCCCGCTCGGCCAGCGGGCCGCTGTACAGGCCGTCCACGGTGGCCGTCCAGAGCTGCAGCCAGCGGCCGAAGTGCCGCGCGGTGAGCGGCTGGTGCGCGTGCAGCGCGGCATGCGGGGCGAACAGGTCGCGGCCGTACTCGGCGGACCGCAGCAGCGCCCGCTCCCAGAAGTCCGCGATGTGCGGCAGGTGCCGCTCCAGCTCGGTGCCCGCGAAGAACGGGCCGATCACCGGGTCGACGAAGGCCGCACCGTAGAACCGGCGCAGCACCAGCTCCAGGTCGGCCCGGTCGGCGATGTCGGGGTGGACGGGCATCCGGGGCTCCTCTCCTGGGCTGTGGCCGGACCGGGCCGATTGTACCGGCGCGGCGCCGGGAGCTGGCAGGATGCTGACATGACGTACCTCGCCGCCGATGACCGTTACTCCTCGATGACCTACCGCAGGGCCGGCCGCAGCGGAGTGCTGCTGCCCGCGATCTCGCTCGGCCTGTGGCACAACTTCGGTGACACCCAGCCGCTGGAGGTGCAGCGCGCGGTGCTGCGCCGGGCCTTCGACCGGGGCGTCACGCACTTCGACCTGGCCAACAACTACGGTCCGCCGTACGGCAGCGCCGAGAAGAACTTCGGCACGCTGTACGCGCAGGACTTCCGCCCCTACCGGGACGAGCTGTTCATCGCCTCCAAGGCCGGGTACGACATGTGGCCGGGCCCGTACGGGGACGGCGGCAGCCGGAAGTACCTGCTGGCCAGCCTGGACCAGTCGCTCGGCCGGATGGGCCTGGACTACGTCGACGTCTTCTACTCGCACCGCTACGACTCCAGCACCCCGCTGGAGGAGACCATGGGGGCGCTCGACACCGCCGTCCGGTCGGGCCGGGCGCTGTACGCGGCGATCTCCAACTACCCGGCGGAGCAGCACCGCGAGGCGGTGGCGATCCTGCGCGAGCTGGGGACGCCGGTGCTGCTGAACCAGTCGCGCTACTCGATCCTGGACCGGGGCGTCGAGGACTCCGTACTGGACGCGATCGGCGAGACTCAGACCAGCCTGATCGCGTTCTCCCCGCTGGCCCAGGGCCTGCTGACCGACCGCTACCTCTCCGGCGACGTGCCGGCGGGCTCCCGGATGTCGGTCGGCCACTTCCTCAAGGAGGAGGCGCTGACCGGGGCCAAGCTGGACCAGCTGCGCGCCCTCGCCAAGGTCGCCGAGCGACGCGGCCAGAGCCTGGCCCAGCTGGCCCTGAGCTGGGTCCTCCGCGACGACCGGGTGGTATCGGTCATCATCGGCGCCAGCAGCGTGGCCCAGCTGGACCAGAACCTCGACGCACTCGCAGCGGGCCCGCTGACCCCGGAGGAACTCGCCGAGATCGACGCGCTCACGCACTGACTCCTCGGCACGCGCATCAGTCGGCAGGGGCTCGGAGCTTTGGTGCGGCTCCGAGCCCCTGCCGGGCGTGCTACTGGCTGACCGGGGTGTACTTGTAGCCGACGCGGCGGACCGTGACGATGCTGTCCCGGTACGCCGAGCCGAGCTTGCGGCGGAGCCGGGCGACGTGGACGTCGACCGTACGGCCGTCTCCGACGTGGCCGTAGCCCCAGACGGCGGAGACCAGGTGGTCGCGGGTGTGGACGCGCTGCGGGTGCTGGGTGAGGTGGGCGAGCAGCTCGAACTCGAGGTACGTGAGGTCGAGCAGCCTGCCGTCGACGTGGGCGTTGCGGCGCTCGGTGTCGACGCTGATGCCCCGGGCGGACGGCTTGCCCGCCGCCCGGACCGGCGCGGGGGCGGCCGCGAGTGCGGTCGGGGCCTCCGCCGCCGGGACCAGCACGAGGTAGCCGACCAGCGGCCCGCCGCCCGCCTCGGCGGTGCCGAACTGGGCGCCGTACTGCGCCAGCAGGCCCTGCGGGATGGCGGACTGGGGCAGCGCGGCGACCACCGTGGCGCCCTCGGGCAGGGAGCCGAACAGCGCCTGCGGTGCGGCGGGCGAGGCAGGTGCGACGGCAGGTGCGACGGCGGGGGCGGGGGCGCCGAGGTGCCGGCGGTCGGCGGGGGCGCTGACGGACCGGACCGCCCGCAGGTGCGGCGTGGCGGCGGGGAGGGACAGGGTGGCGGTGGAGGAGGAAGACATGGTGTCGCTCTTTCGCGCGTGACGGATGGTGGGTGTCGTCTGCGCGTCGACCTGGACGCAGCACCGCGGCTGACGGGTGGTCAGCGGGTGGGCCGGGACGCGCCGGTCGGGCCGGGGCACGGCCGCCCGTGCTGGTTCGTTGCCCGGCGAAAAAAAGTAGCCGAAGGCAGCAGACAGAGGACGGCGGGAGTGCGGGTCGGACCCGGGGTCAGCGACAGCAGGCGCTGGAGCAGAGTGCCTGGTCGATGTACCGGCGCATGGTCAGGACCGGTGTCACCGGCGCGGACTGGGCCGTCGGGCGGAGCCTCGGACGGACTGCTTCCGCGGTCATGCCGTGGTACCTCCCCCGGGCGCTGCGGTGAACTGTCGGCCTGAGCGTTCCACGACCCGGGCCCCGGCGGCAAGCCAAATGCCTCGAAACCGTCCACAGAGTGAGACGGCGTCTCAGATCATGGGACGACGCCGCTCCATCGCGTGTTCGGCGAGCCTGATCAGCAGTTCCTTGCCGTCCTCCCGGCGGCGGGCGTCACAGAGCAGCACCGGCACCCCGGGGTCCAGGTCGAGCGCGTCGCGGACGTCGCCGGGGGCGTACACCTCGGTGCCCTCGAAGCAGTTCACCGCGACCACGAACGGGATGCCGCGCCGCTCGAAGAAGTCCACCGAGGGAAAGCAGTCGGCGAGTCTGCGGGTGTCCGCCAGCACCACCGCGCCGAGCGCGCCCGCCGCCAACTCGTCCCAGGCGAACCAGAACCGGTCCTGCCCCGGGGTGCCGAACAGGTAGAGCGCCAGGCCGGGGCGGAGGTCGATCCGGCCGAAGTCCATCGCCACCGTGGTGGTCCGCTTGGCTTCCACCCCGGAGGTGTCGTCCACCTCCTGCCCTGCCGTGGTGAGTTGCTCCTCGGTGCGCAGCGGACGGATCTCGCTGACCGCACCCACCAGCGTGGTCTTGCCCGCGCCGAAACCACCGGCGACCAGGATCTTGAGGGCCACCGCGCTCCAGGGCGAGGCCTGGCCGGGCTGGACGTCAGAGTGCGCGAAGGCCATTGATCACGTCTCGCAGCAGGCGCTCGTCCGGCAGTTGGGCGAGCGGAACGGGTCGGGTGACGGCAATCAGTTCCGCATGCAGCAGGTCGCCGAGCAGCACCCGGACCACGCTCACCGGCAGATCGGTGTACGAGCCCAACTCGGCGACGCTGAGCGGCTCGTGGCGGCAGAGTCCGAGGATGGCCCGCTGCTCGGGGTCGAGGTCGGGCTCCTCGGTCTCGTCCGGGTGCACGGCGGTGACCAGCGAGATGAGGTCGAACATCCCCTCCTCGACCGGCCTGGTCCGGCCCTTGGTCATCGAGAACAGCCGCACCATCGGCCCCGCGTCGTCATCGAACCACTGGTCCTCGACGGGCGGGCGGGCGGGAAAGGCCGGCAGGGCCTGCGGCCCGTCGGTCCTGCTCGGCTCCGGTGCGGCGTCCTCGACAGTCATCGGTCGGTCATCTCCCCGGCGGAACGGACTCGGTGCGCGGGTCGGCGGACAGGTGCTCGCCGACCCGCTTCACCAGCAGGGCCATCTCGTACGCGATCTGGCCCACGTCGGCCTCGGCCTCGCTCAGCACCGCCAGGCAACTGCCGTCGCCCGCCGCGGTGATGAACAGGAACGCCTCGTCCAGCTCGACCATGGTCTGGCGGACGCCGCCGACCTGGAAGTGCCGGCCGGCCCCCTTGGCCAGGCTGTGGAAGCCTGCCGCGACGGCGGCCAGGTGTTCGGCGTCCTCGCGCTCCAGGCCCTGGGAGGCACCGGTGGCCAGACCGTCACTGGAGAGGATGACCGCGTGCCGCAGCGCCGCGACCCGTCCCACCAGATCGTCCAGCAGCCAGTTCAGGTCTCCTGACGGCTGTGCCGTTGCGGTCATGATTCGGTTCCTTCCGTTGGTGCAGGCTGAGCAGGTGTCACGGGGTGAACGGGTGTACCGGACCGGGCCGGACCGGCCGACAGGGCCTGTGGCCGGGGCGCCGGAAGGAGTGCGGCCGGGCGCCGGGGCGCGGGGCGGACGGGCGCGGGCGGTGCGTCGGGCTCGGGCTGGTCCGGGACCACGGTGAGCGAGGCGGGCTGGATCCGGTCGCCCCGCCCTCGCTGGAAGCCGCGCTGAAAGGAAGAGAAGGCCGACCGGGCCTCCTCCGGCGAACGGTCCCGGCTGCTCTGCTCCGAGCCGGGGTCCGAAGCCCCGGCGTTCTTCAACTGCGGCGCCAGGTTGGCCTGTCGGACCCGGCGGGGCAGCAGGCCGCCGGCCGGTGCGGTGATCGGTGCCGGGACCGGCCCCTGCTCCGCCGGGCTGTCCGCCCGCCGGTGCCGGCCGGTGCCGGTGCTCCCGGCGGGCACCAGGGTCGGCCCGGTGGCGGAGGACCTGCGCCGTGGCAGGCCGCCCGGCGTACGGGCGGGTTCGGCTGCCGAGGGGCGCGGGCCGCCCGCCGGGCGCACCGGCGCACGGGCCGGCTCGTCGGCGTCCACCGGCGCGCTCTCTCCGCGCCGGTGGCCGCCGCGCCCGCCGTCCGCGCTGCCCTTGCCGAGCCCGGTGCCCTTGCCGTCACCGCTGCCCTTGCTGTCCCCGCCGCCCTTGCCGAGCGCCGGTACTGAGACCAGGTCCGGACGCCCGGTGGGCGGGACGACCGTCGCCCGGGGCGGCGCCGGTGCATCGGCGAGCAGGTCGGGGGCCTCGGCCAACAGCTCGCGCGGGATCAGCACGATCGCCGCCGTCCCGCCGTACGGCGAGGGCCGCAGGTGGACCCGGATGCCGTGCCGACGGGCCAGCCGGCTGACCACGAACAGGCCGAGCCTGTCGGTGTCGGCGAGGTCGAACTCCTGCTCCACCGCAAGCCGTTGGTTGATGTCGGCGAGCGCTTGCTCGCTCAGCCCGAGGCCGCGGTCGTCGATCTCCAGCGAGAAGCCGTGCGCGACCACCTCGCCCTGCACGGTGACCTGGGCCTGCGGCGGCGAGTACACCGCCGCGTTCTCCACCAGCTCGGCGATCAGGTGGGTGACGTCGGCGACCGCGCTGCCCAGCAGTCCGGTGCCGGGGAACGGCCGGACTATCACCCGGGCGTAGTCCTCCACCTCACCGACGGCCGCGCGCACCACGTCGACCATCCGCACCGGCTTGCGCCAGGCCCGGCCCGGTGAACCGCCGGAGAGGATGATCAGGCCCTCGGCATGCCGCCGCATACGCGTCGTCAGGTGGTCGAGCTTGAACAGGTCCTCCAGCTCGGCCGGGTCCTCGGTGCGCCGCTCCATGGTGTCCAGCAGGGTCAGCTGACGGTGCAGCAGCACCTGGCTGCGCCGGGCCAGGTTGACGAAGACCGCCGAGACGCCCCGGCGCAGCTCGGCCTGCTCGACCGCCGCCTCGACCGCCACCCGCTGCACCTGGTTGAACGCCCGGCCGACCTCCCCGATCTCGGCCGGGCCGAAGTCCAGCTCGGGCGACTCGGCCGCGATGTCCACCGGCTCGCCCCGGCGCAGCCGCAGCATCACGGCGGGCAGCCGGGTGCCGGAGAGGTCCAGCGCCGCGTTCCGCAGGCCGATCAGCTCGCGGGCCAGGCCGCGTCCGATCCGGAACGAGATCATCACCGAGGCGACCACCGCGATCAGGCCGACCAGGCCCGCGATGCCGCCGCGCACCAGCTGGTTGACCGCGTACGACTTGGCCAGCGCGCCGATCTGGCCGGCCAGTCGGGTGTTCAGGGTGGAGAGCTCGTCCAGCGCCTTGTCGGCGCCGTTGTTCCAACTGGCCAGCGGAACCCGGAGCAGCTCGGTCTCCCGGTCGGCCGGGTTCTGGAAGGTGTCGAACTGGGCCTCGATCCAGGCCACCGTCGCCATGCTGTCGCTGTTCCGGATCGCCCGGTAGTCGGCCTGGTCCTGGTCGTCCAGCTCGGCCACGTAGACCTTGAACAGCGTCTGCTGGCTGTGCAGCGCGTCCAGCGCGGTCTGGTACATCGCGCTGCCCGGCTTGGGGCTCCGGGAGCCGGGGCGGCCGGCCACCTCGGTGCTCAGCCGCAGGCCGCGGAAGGCCGCGTCCTCCTGCGAGAGGTACTCCCGGGCGCGGACCAGCTCGGTCAGCACCATCCCCTGGCGGGGCAGCTGGCCGCTCTGCCCGCTGACGAAGGCGGTCCGGAACGCGAACACCGGCTGCACCAGGTCGGCGTAGTGGTCGATCACCTTGTCCCAGGTCTTGGCCCGCTGGTCCACCTCGGCCCGGATCGCGGGTATCCCGTCCGCGGCTGCGAGCACGTCCTTCAGCCTGAGCCGCTGGACCTCGCCCAGCTTGCCCGCGTCGGAGGAGTCCGCCTGGTAGCGCAGCAGTTGCAGCGACCGGTCGGTGACCGTCCTGCTCTGCTGGTACTTCTCCTGGGCGTCCTTGTCGTCCGGGTCGGCCAGCCGGACGACGGCGGCCCGGCGCTCGCTCTGCACGTCGCGGGCGTACTGGTCGACCGGCGCCCCGAAGGTCCGGTAGGCGGCGCTGACGTCCAGTTGGCTCCACACGTCGCCGGTGGTCACCAGCGTCGCGTACACCCACAGCCCGGTGAGCGCGACGATGGGCACCATGAGCAGCGCGATCATCTTCGCGCGGATCGAGCTGCTGCGCAGACGCATGGGGTCCTCGGTGCGGGGAAGAGCACGGACAAAGGGGTGCGACGGGTGTTTTCCGGGACACGTCTCGGGCCCGAGATTGCGTGAGCTTACTACTCCCTGACCACTCGTTCGAAGGGTCGAATGCACAGTCAGAGCCAACCGGTCCCGATCCTCCCGGTATTGCCCGCAAAGGGAGTTCTGTCCCTCCGGCGGTTTTGAGCGGCGCATGCCGATCCGGCGAACCGGCGCACCACCCCTGGGCAGCACTGCTGCGATCCGGTAGCTTCGCTGACATCCGCTCGGGCAGACGGGAACGGGGGGCCACGGGTGCGGCAGTACAGCGGCCCGGCCGCGCCGGCCCAGGCCGTCGGCGGCCTCGCCGACTCGGTGTACGACACCGCCGAACGCTCTCCCGCCCTTGTGCAGTTGGACCGGTGGGAGCACGGCGGCTGGCGGTCGGTGACGGCGCTCCGGTTCCGGGACGAGGTGCTCGGCCTCGCCAAGGGACTGCTCAGCCACGGCATCCGGTACGGCGACCGGGTCGCGGTGATGTCCGGCACCCGGTACGAGTGGACCCTGTTCGACTACGCACTCTGGTCGATCGGCGCCATCCCGGTCCCGGTCTACCCCACCTCGGCGGCCGAGCAGGTGCGCTGGATCCTGGCCGAGACCCAGGCGGTGGCCTGCGTGGTGGAGCACGAGGACCACGCGATGACCGTCGGCGCGGTCTGTGACGCGCTCACCGAACTGACCTCGATCTGGCAGCTGGACCAGGACTGCGTGGGCACCCTGACCGAGGACGGCCGGGGCCTGCCCGACTCGCTGGTGCACCGTCAGCGGCTCGGCGTCTCGCCCGACTCGGTGGCCACCGTCATCTACACCTCCGGCACCACCGGCCGCCCCAAGGGCTGCCTGCTCACCCACGGCAACCTGGCGGCCGAGGCCGACGCCCTGCTCTCCGGCTGGGACCAGGTGGTCCGGGACACCGGCGGGGGGCAGCCCGCCAGCCTGGTCCTGCTGCCGCTCGCGCACGTGTACGGCCGGGTGGTGCAGATCGCGGCCGTCCGCGGCGGCATCCGCCTGGGCCACCACGCCGAGCTGACCACCGACTCGCTGCTGCCCGCGCTGGCCTCGTTCCGGCCGACCTTCCTGCACCTGGTGCCGTACGTCCTGGAGAAGGTCTACCAGCGCGCCCGGGAGGCCGCCGAGGAGGCCGGGAAGGCCGAGCTCTTCGCTCAGGCGGCCGAGGTGGCCGTCGAGTGGGCGGCCGCCAGGGAGCAGCGCGCCTTCGGGCGCGGTCCGGGGCCGAGCGCCTCGCTGCGGCTGCGGCACGCGGCGTACGAGCGGCTGGTGTACCAGCGTCTGCGCGGCGTGCTCGGCGGGCGGACCAGGGCGGTGATGTGCGGCGGCTCGATGCTCGGCCGGGAGCTGAGCCTGTTCTTCACCGGCATCGGCCTGGCCGTCTACGAGGGGTACGGGCTGACCGAGACCTCGGCCGCCGTCACGGCCAACCCGCCGGGCCGTCCCAAGGCCGGTACGGTCGGCCGGCCGGTTCCCGGTGCCGAGGTGGCGATCGGTCAGGACGGTGAGGTCTGGGTCCGCGGACCGTCGATCTTCGCGGGCTACCTGAACCACTCCCAGGACGTGTTCCACGAGGGCTGGTTGGCGACCGGCGACCTCGGCGCGCTGGACGAGGACGGCTACCTCACCATCACCGGCCGTAAGAAGGAGCTGATCGTCACCAGCAGCGGCAAGAACCTGGCGCCGGCCGTGCTGGAGGAGCGGGTCCGGTCCCATCCGTTGGTCTCCCAGTGCCTGGTGGTCGGCGACGACCGTCCGTACGTGGCCGCCCTCATCACCCTCGACCCGCAGGCGCTGGCACACTGGCTGAAGGCCAACGGCCGGGCTCAGCTCGACCCTTGGGGCGCCCTGGCGGACGAGGCGCTGCACGCCGAGATCCAGCGCGGCATCGCCGCCGCCAACACCACCGTCTCGCGTGCCGAGTCGATCCGCGCCTTCCGCCTGCTGCCCCGCGAGTTCGGCCCTGAGCAGGGCCTGCTGACCCCGTCGCTGAAGCTGCGCCGGAGCGCCATCGTCCGGCACTACGCGGAGGACATCGAGGAGCTGTACGGCAACTGACCACCGCCGAGCGGCCCTTGACGGACGGTCTGGTCCAGTCCACTGTATGGCCCGGCCCCGGACGCGATCCGGCGCCCGGCGTGTGTGCGGCAGGCCGGTCCGTCCCCCGCCCTCAGGGGAGTGCAGCGTTCTTCCCCCACAGGAGACCACTCGTGTCCACCACTCTGCGCCGCATCGCCGCCTGCGCGGCCGGTACCGCGCTCGCGGTCCTGGGCGCCACGGTGCCCGCCGCGCACGCCGTGGCCGCTCCGGCCGTCAACCTCGCCACCAACCCGGGCTTCGAGATCCCCGCCCTGTCGCTGGCGGACCAGGGCTCGATCCCCGGCTGGCAGTGCGCCGCCAGCGAGGCCGCGCTCGACACCGCCGTCCACAGCGGCGGCTCGGCCCTCACGGTGACCCCGGCCGACGACCACAGCAACGGCGAGTGCGTTCAGACCCTCGCGGTCCGGCCCGGCGCCAGCTACACCTACTCCGCGTGGGTGCGCGGCGACTACGTCTTCCTCGGCGCCACCGGCACCGGCAGCGACGTGGCGCCTTCCTGGGTGCGGTCCACCCGGGGCGGTTGGCAGAGGCTTACCACCGGCTTCACCACCGGCGCCACCACCACCTCGGTCAGGCTCTACCTGCACGGCTGGTACGGGCAGGGCGCCATCTCGGCCGACGACGTCGAACTGGCCGGTCCGGCCCCCGATCCGGCCTGGGCCACCTGGAACGTGCCGACTACGGACAAGGTGGTCTTCTTCACCGTCGACGACGGCTGGCAACGCCCCGCCGACGCGGTGCGGTTCACCGAGACCAACCGGCTGCCGGTGACCGCCTTCGCCCTGCCGATGCCCGCCGGCGCCGACCCGGAGTACTTCCGGCGGATCACCGCCGTCCCCGGCTCCTCGATCGAGGCGCACACCGTCTCGCACCGGGACCTCACCACGCTCTCCGCCGCCGAGCAGCAGGCCGAGATCTGCGACGCCCGGGATGCGGTGACCAGGCGGTTCGGCACGGTGCCGACCGTTCTCCGTCCGCCGTACTTCGCGTTCAACGCCGACACCCTGCAGGCAGCCGCCAACTGCGGCCTGCCCACGGTGCTGACCGCGACCGCGGACTACAGCTGGGGTCAGTCGACCAGCTACCGGGGCGGGCTGCAGGCCGGTGACGTGGTGATCTTCCACTTCGCCGACTCGCTGGCCGGCGACCTCCAGCGGGCACTGACCGACGCCACCGCGGCCGGCCTGACCGTGGCGGGGCTGCGCGACTACACCTCCTGAGACGTGCTCGGCGGCTCCTCCATCGCACCCGGTCACACCTCTGGTCACCGTCGCCGCCGTGCGGGAAGATCCCCCATCGAGCATCGCGCGTCCCGACCGGGCGTCTGCTCTGCCTGCCTTGGAGGAGCCTTGTCACGTTCCACCCCTGCGCCCAGACGCCTCACCCTGGCCCTCGCCGCCACCGCGGTCCTCGCCTCGGTGGCCGGCGTCACCGCTCCGCCCGCCCTCGCCACCAGCGCCCCGGTCGCCGGCCAGGCCACCGGGCGGATATTCATGGTCAACCCGGTGCAGTCCTCGGGTGACGAGAGCCTGACCGACGGCAAGGACGCGGACTCCGCCGTCCCGGCCTCCGCCTACACGACCGTCGCCCTGCGCAATCTGGACGCCAGTGGCGGCCTCTCCGGCCGCTGGGCCGTGGTCCGCTCGGAGACCGGCACACCGGCCCGCTCGGACACCGGCGACTTCCGCTACACCCGGGGTGCCGACCAGTTCGAGCAGGTGATGGCCTACTTCTGGGTCAACGAGGCGCAGGAGTACCTGCAGGGCCTCGGCTTCGGCAGCGAGCTGCGCGGCGCCAACGACCGCCCGCAGAACGTCCGGCTGAACCAGTGGGGCGCCGACAACTCCTTCTTCACCGACAAGAAGGACGAGATCCGCTTCGGCAAGGGCGGCGTGGACGACGCCGAGGACGCCGAGGTGATCGTCCACGAGTACGGTCACGCCGTGCACGAGGCCCAGGTGCCCGGCTTCGGCAGCTCGGAGGAGGCCGGTTCGATCGGCGAGGCCTGGGGCGACTACCTCGCCGTCTCGGTCGGCCTGGCCGCCGACGCCAAGTACGGCTGGCCGCGCAACACCCCCGAGGCGTGCGTCGCCGACTGGGACTCCGTCGGCTACACCTCCACCACGCCGCACTGCCTGCGCCGGATCGACAGCGGCAAGGTCTACGCCGACAAGGTCGGCGAGGTGCACGCCGACGGCGAGATCTGGTCCCAGGCGCTGTACGACATCCGCAGGGCCCTCGGCGCCCGCACCGCCGACCGGATCATCGTGAACGCCCAGTTCTCGTTCGCACCCGACACCAGCTTCACCGCGGCGGCCCTCACCACCGTCTCCACCGCGCGCGCGATGTACGGCGACAAGGCGGCCGCCGCGGTCCGCACCGCCTTCGCCGCCCGGCAGATCCCCGGCCTGTAGCCGGCGGGCCGAAAAGGGAACGGTCGTGCCCGCTGCCGCCCGCGACGGGCAGTGGGCACGACCGTCCGTGGATCAGACCCCGGCGGTGAAGGCCGGCAGGTAGCCGCCGATCTGGCCGGCTGCCTTGGGGTGGTAGCTCTCGTCCACCGGGAGCACGGTGCTGTTGAGCCAGACCGTGCTGCTCCCGCAGATCTCGTGGCCGGAGAACCGGCTTCTGACGTCCTCGTAGGTGAAGCCGGCGTTGGCCACCCGCTTGGCGATCACGTCGTCCAGCACGTCGGCCGCGCCGTTGATGGCGGCCCGCTTGGTGTCGCCGATCCCGAACACGCAGCTCCCGCCGACCTTGTAGAGGTGCGGGTAGCCGAGCACCACCACGTGGGCGTTGGGCGCCTTCTGGTGGATCGCCGCGTAGACCTGGTCGAGCAGCGGCGGCAGGGTGTTGGTCGCGTACGCCTTGGCGTTGTCGACCGCGGTGAGGCAGGCGCTCTCGCTGTTCAGCACACAGGTCTGCATGGTGTTGGCGAAGCCCGCGTCGTTGCCGCCGATGGTGAGGCTGACCAGCGTGGTGGAGGCGTCCAGCGGGCCGAGCTGGCTGTTCAGTACGTCGCCGGTGCGCGCGCCCGAACAGGCGGTGAACGCGAAGGCGGCGGGTGAGTTGGCGTTCTTCCACTGGTACGGATAGGCGTTGGTGCTGCGCTTGCAGTTGCCGCTCTCGCTGGTGTAGCTGCCTGCACCCACCCCGGAGGAGTAGGAGTCGCCCAGCGCGACGTAGCGGGCCGACGAGGCGCTGGCCGAGGGGGCCACGAAGAGGGTGGTCAGGGTGAGCAGGATCGCCGTGGTGGCGACGGACACGGCACGGGCAGGACGCACGAGTACCTCCACTGGAGTGACGCGGGTCACATTTGTGTACCAGGGAGTAGCTTCGCGGAACAGTGGCCATGCCAAAACTGTTGCGAGGATTCGCTCTTGTGGCACCGTCAGCCCGACGGTGTGTCAGATTCCGTTCAGACGAACGCCAGCCCGGCGGCCGGCAGTTCCTCGATGGCCTCCTCGGCGGCGAACGGCACGCCGAGCAGACGGGCCGCCAGCTCCACCGCCGCCCTGGCCTGCCGCAGGCCGGGATCGCCCCAGCCGAGCAGCTCGACCGCGAGACCCGGCGCCACCAGTAGCCGCCGGTAGTGCCGGCCGGAGGCCGGGTCGGGAGCGGTCGGGCCGACCCCTCGCAGCGCCGCGGCCATCCGCACCCGGGCGCACTCGTGGCCGCCGTTGGCCGAGCCGACCCGGTCGTACAGGTAGCCGAGGTAGTGCGCCGCGCCGATCACCGCCTGCGCCTCCTCCCCCGCCTCCCGGGCCAGCGCCGCGCCCGGGTCGCCCGCGTCCTCCGGCTCCAGCGAGCCGCCGGGCAGGCTGACCACGCCGTCCCGGGGGTTGACCAGGGTGAGCACCCGGCCGTCCGGCACGAACAGCCAGCCCCAGGACTGCTTGACCGGCAGCCCGTCGGGCACCTGCTCGCCGGGGCGCCACGGCCACCCCGCCGTCGGACGTCGCCGGACCCGGCCGAGTAGCTCGGCGATCTCCGCGCTGTACTCGATCCGGCTCATGCGTCCCCCTTCGGTCTCGGGCGCCGGTAGGCGTGCGGTGCGTGGTGTGCTCCTGGTGGTGCGCGCGGGCGCGCTGTCCCATGACAGCACGCCCCGACTGTTGATCTTCCCCGAACATCCGGTCGATGAACAGTCCTGGCCGCCGCCCGGGGCCCGGTCGGCCGCCCGCCGTTCAGCCGCCGGTCACCTCCGGCGGGAGGGGGAACCCGGCCCGGCCGACCGGCCCGGGCGGGCCCGCGCCCTCCGCCCCCAGCACGGCCTGCGTCTCCAGGGCGGACATCGGTCGCAGCCAGCCGTCCACCAGCACCCAGCCGGCCACCTCGCCGCAGGCCAGGTACAGCAGCAGCTCCCCCGACCCGTACCCGGCCACCGCCGCCGCCAGGGTGACGCAGAACGCCTCCGCCTCCCGGCCCAGCTCGGCCGGCCGCCCCGCCGCCACCAGCAGCTCGGCCGCCGCCGTCAGCTCCTCCCCGTCCAGCAGGCCGAGCGAACGGAGCGTCAGCCGGTGCCGCCCGTCCCCGGCCCCCGCAGCCAGCGCGAGGCAGACCTCGGAGACGTACTGCAGCACCGCCGTGACCCGCTCCTGCGGCTGCCGCTCGCAGCCGACCGCCGCCAGCAGCGCGGCGCAGCCGATCGAGATCCGCACCCTGGCCAGGTGGTCCTCGGTCAGCGCCGGGAGCAGCTCGGCCAGCCGCTGCCCGGTATACGCGAAGGGCTCACCGGCCAGCTCCGGATCGGCCGCGTACGCCACCTCGGCGACCGGGTCGGCCGGGTCGAGCAGGTGCTCGGCGCAGAAGTCCTCGAAGTCCACCGGCTCCAGCACCCGCAGGTGCACCGCCATCCCGTGCCCGTGCAGCGCCCGCAGCCGCTGCTCGGTGCGGCGCAGGTACGCCCCGTAGTCCGCCGCACCGAACAGGCCGCAGCCGCGCAACCGCGCGTACGCCGCCTCGTCGGCGGCCACCGCCAGCGCTACCGTCTGCCGCACCCGGCCGGGCTCCCCGCACCCGGCCCGCCGCCTGCTGCCGTACTTGTCCCTGCTGGTCATGCACCCTCCCGAGATGGAATCCGGCGGCCGGCCAGGACCAGGCCCCCGATGCCCGGAAACGTACACAGCGTCACTGACAGCCACGCTCCGCTACCGCCCTCCGCGTCTGTCGGCGGGAGCTGTGATACTCGGGGACGGTCCTGGTGAGTACGAGTGGGTGGGGGTTGGGACGTGCGGCTGCTGCACACCTCGGACTGGCACCTGGGCCGGTCGTTCCACCGGGAGAACCTGATCGGGGCCCAGCGCGCCTTCCTCGACCACCTGGTCTCGGTGGTCCAGGAGCAGGGCGTCGAGGCGGTGCTGGTCGCCGGTGACGTCTACGACCGTGCGCTCCCCGGGCTCGACGCGGTGGAGCTCTTCGACGACGTGCTGCACCGGCTCGCCGAGATCGGCGTGCCCACCGTCTTCATCAGCGGCAACCACGACTCGGCCCGCCGCCTCGGCGTCGCGGCCGGTCTGATCGGCCGGTCCGGCATCCACCTGCGGACGGATCCGGGCGCCGTCGCTGCGCCGGTGCTGCTGGCGGACGGGCACGGGCCGGTCGCCGTCTACGGCCTGCCCTATTTGGAGCCCGCGCTGACCCGGGAGCGGTTCGGCCTGGCCAAGGGCGGTCACGAGCAGGTGCTCGGCGCGGCGATGGACCAGGTCAGAGCCGATCTGACCACCCGTCCGCCGGGCACCAGGGCGGTGGTGCTGGCCCACGCCTTCGTGACCGGCGGCGAGGTCAGCGACAGCGAGCGGGACATCACCGTCGGCGGGGTGGCGAGCGTGCCCTCCGCCGTCTTCGACGGGGTGCACTACGCCGCCCTGGGCCACCTGCACGGCAGCCAGACGATCGCCCCGCACCTGCGCTACAGCGGCTCCCCGATCGCCTACTCGTTCTCCGAGGCCGACCACCGCAAGACCATGTGGCTGGTGGACCTGGCCGCCGACGGCTCGGTCACGGCCGAGCGGATCGACTGCCCGGTCCCCCGCCCACTGGCCCGGCTGCGCGGCCGGCTGGACGAGCTGCTGACCGAGGAGCGGTACGGGCGGCACGAGGACGCCTGGGTACAGGCCACCCTGACCGACCCGGCCCGCCCGGCCAACCCGATGGAGCAGCTCCGCAAGCGCTTCCCGCACACCCTCCAGCTGCTCTTCGAGCCCGACCCGGCCCCCGGCGACCGACAGGAGTCGTACGCCGCCAGGGTCAGCGGCCGGACGGACCTGGAGATCGCCGAGGGCTTCGTCCGGCACGTCCGTCCCGGCGGCGAGGCGGACGAGACCGAGCGGGCCTGGCTGCGCGAGGCGTTCGAGACCGTCCGCGAGCAGGGCGACCGGAAGGCGGAGCTGCCCCGATGAGGCTCCACCAGCTGACCGTGACGGCGTTCGGCCCGTTCGCGGGCACCGAGCGGGTCGACTTCGACGACCTGGCCTCCGCCGGTCTCTTCCTGCTCAGGGGCGCCACCGGCGCGGGCAAGAGCAGCGTGCTGGACGCCGTCTGCTTCGCGCTCTACGGCGATGTCCCGGGCGCCCGCAAGGGCAATCCGCTGCGCAGCGACCACGCCCCGGCCACCTTGCCCACCCAGGTCGAGCTGGAGCTCACCCTCGGCGGGCAGCGGCTGCGGATCGTCCGCAGCCCCGAGCAGCTGCGGCCCAAGCTGCGCGGCACCGGGCTGACCACCATGAAGCCGGAGACCCTGCTCAGCGAGTGGGTCACCGACGCCGGGGAGGGCGAGCCCGGCTGGCGGGCGCTCAGCCGCTCGCACCAGGAGGCGGGCGAGCAGATCCACCGGCTGGTCGGGATGAGCCGGGAGCAGTTCTGCCAGGTGGTGCTGCTGCCGCAGGGCGACTTCGCGCGCTTCCTGCGGGCCGACACCACCGAGCGGGCCAAGCTGCTCAGGCAGCTCTTCGACACCGGCCGCTTCGACCAGGTGGAGCGCTGGCTCACCGACCAGCGGGCCAGGCACGAGGCCACGGTCCGGGAGGGCAGGCAGCGGCTGCACTCGCTCGCCACCCGGGCCGAGGAGGCGGCCGGGGCCGCCGCCGTGCCGCTGGCCGAGCAGGTGCCGGAGAGCGCCGGGGCCGAGGAGTACCTCGGCTGGGCCGCGATCCTGCGCACGGACGCGGCCGAGCGGGCCACCGTCACGGCGCTCGCCCTGGACGCCGCCGAGCGGGCGCACGGCGCGGCCCAGCAGGCGCTCCAGCGCGCCACCGAGCTGGCGGACCGTCAGCAGCGGCACCGACAGGCCGTCGTCGACGCGGCCGAGTCCGCCCGCAGCGCCGAGCGGTACCGGCAGGACCGGGAGCGGCTCCGCACCGCCCAGCACGCCGCCACGGTCGAGCCGATGCTCCGCCACCACGCCGCCGCGGCCGAGGCCCACGCTGCCGCCGTCCGGGCCGAGCAGCACGGCCGGGCCGCCCTCCCCGACGCCACCGCCGAGGCGGGGGGCGACCAACTCGCCGCGTACGAACGGGAACTGCGCGCCGAGCTCGGCCGGCTCGACGCCGCCCGGGCCGACGAGCGGCGGCTCGCCGAGGCCGTCCGCGAGCGCGAGCAGGTGGGCCATGAACTCGGCCTGGCCGAGGAGGCGGCGGAGGAGGCGGCGGACTGGCTGACCGACTTCGACGCCCGCTTCAAGCGGCTCCAGGAGCGGCAGGCCGAGGCCCGTGCGGCGCAGGCCAGGGTCGAGCAGCTGGCGGACCGTCGCACCGAGCTCCGTGACCGCCTCGCCGCCGCCGCCGAACGGGACCGCCTCCGGGCCGGCCTCACCACCGCCGAGCGGGAGTTGGACGAGCGCAGGGCCGCCGCCAACGACGCCCGCGAGCACAGCCTCGACCTGCGCGAACGCCGCCTGGCCGGGATGGCCGCCGAGCTGGCCGGCCGGCTCGCCGACGGTGACCCCTGCCGGGTCTGCGGCTCCGTCGAGCACCCGGCCCCCGCCAGGCCCGCCGACGGCGGCCTGGTCAGGGCCGAGGACGAACAGCGGGCCACCGAGGCCCAGCAGCGGGCCGAGCAGCTCCGGGACGGCGCCGAGCAGGCCCTGCTCACGCTGCGGGTGGCCGAGGCGAAGGCCGTCGGCGCGGCGGGCGACCAGCCGGCCGAGCAGCTGCGGACGGCCCTCGCGGAGGCCGACCGGCAGCACCGGGAGGCGCTCGGCAGCGCCGACTCGCTCGGTCAGCTCGACCGGCAGCTCGACCGCTTGGTCGAGGAGCAGACCGCCAGGCAGGCTCGCGGGCAGGAGGCCCGGGGCCGCGCCACCGCCCTGACCACCCGGTTGGCTTCGCTGGCCGCCGAGCAGCAGGCGCTGACCACCCGGATCGGCGCAGCTCTCGGCGACGCCGCCTCGGTCGCCGCCAGGGCCACCGCCCTGACCACGCTGGCCGACACGGTCGCGGCCACCCTGGCCGCCGTCCGTGCCCGGGCCGAGGCCGAGACCCGTCTCGCCGCCGCGGCATCCGAGTTGACCGAGGTCAGCGCCGGGGCCGGGTTCGCCTGTCCGGCCGAGGCCGCGGCCGCCCTGCTGCCCGCTGCCGAGTTCCGGGCCCTACAGGGCCGGCTGGAGCACGAGCGGAGCGAACGCGAGGCAGTCGAACGCCGCCTGGCCGAACCGGAGCTGGTCGCGGCCGCCGCCCTGCCCCCCGTCGATCCGGCGGCCGCCCAGCAGGCCTACCAGCAGGCCACCGTCCGGCTCCGGGAGGCGTCCGCCGCCGACAGCGCGGCCCGTCAGCGGACGGCAGCGCTCGACCGCCTCGGTCGGCAGCTCGCCGAGCTGGCCGTCGCGCTCGGCCCCGCGCTGGAGCGGTACGAGCGGATCAAGCGGCTGGCCGAGCTGGCCGCCGGGACGTCCACCGAGAACGCCCTCCGGATGCGGCTGGAGTCGTACGTGCTGGCGGCCCGGCTGGAGCAGGTCGCGGCGGCGGCCAGCGGCCGGCTGGTCCGGATGTCCAGCGGCCGCTACACGCTGGTCCACAGCGACGGCCGGGCGGCCGGCAACCGGCGCTCGGGCCTGGCCCTGCGGGTGGTCGACGCCTGGACGGGGCTGGACCGGGACACCGCCACCCTCTCCGGCGGCGAGAGTTTCTTCGCCTCGCTCGCCCTCGCGCTGGGCCTGGCGGACGTGGTCACCGACGAGTCGGGCGGGATGCCGCTGGACACCCTCTTCATCGACGAGGGTTTCGGGAGCCTGGACGAGCAGGCGCTCGAAGAGGTGCTGGACGTGCTGGACGGCCTCCGGGAGCGGGACCGCGCCGTCGGCATCGTCAGCCACGTCGCCGACCTGCGCTCCCGCATCCCGGCCCAGCTGCTGGTCCACAAGGGCCGCCACGGCTCCACGCTCCGGGTCGCCGACCGCGAGGAGCACTGACGGGGGCGGCTCAGCCCGAGCAGGCGATCCGCTGGGCCTCCTGCCAGGCACAGACCGGGCAGAGCGTCACACCCGGTTGGTCCACCGGCAGCTCGGTCGGCTCCCCGCACAGCACGCAGTCGGCCCGGGGGCCGTCCCCGACGGCCGGGGTCAACGCCGCCACGGCGTCCACGGCGGGCGGCAGGTCGCACTGCTGGGTCTCGTCACTCATGGCGCCAGCCTACGGGCCGCCGGGCCCTGAGCGGCCGGACAGCCCCTAGCCGAGGAACGAGAGCCGCACGGTGCGCCGGGGGTTGTCGCCGTTGGTGTCCACCAGGACCACGGACTGCCAGACGCCGAGGGCCAGTTGGCCGTCTATCACCGGCAGCGTGGCGTGCGGGGCGACCAGCCCCGGGAGGACGTGGTCGCGGCCGTGGCCCGGGCTGCCGTGCCGGTGGCGCCAGCGGCCGTCGGCCGGGAGCAGCTCGCGCAGGACGGCCAGCAGGTCGTCGTCGCTGCCCGCGCCGACCTCGATAACCGCGACCCCGGCGGTGGCGTGCGGGACGAAGACGTTCAGCAGGCCGTCACGGCCGGGCGCCACGCTCTCCAGGAAGGCCGCGCAGTGGTGGGTGATGTCCATGGCCACCTCACCACTGCCGGTGGTGAGGTCGATGGTGCGGGAGTGGAAGGGGGTGTCCGCCATGCGCCCATCCTCGCACCCGGCGGCGGGTACGCGGAAAACCCGATGGACCGGCAGGTCCATCGGGTCGCCCGGAGCCGGGGTCAGCCCCGACTGCCGAACAGACTGCGCTTGAGCCGCCGGAGCGGCGCCAGCAGCATCACCCTGGTCGTCCGACGCGGCGCGGCCTGGGTGCTCACCCCACGGGGTGTCAGTTCCCTTATCAGGCCGAGCGCCTCGGCGGTGTCGACCGCCGAGAGGGCCGGCGCACCGAGCACCGAGAGATGGCGGTCCAGCCGACGGCCGGTCGAGCCGACGCCGCACTGGATCGCCGGCACTCGAGGCCGGGACCGCACTTGCATGTGTTCCATCAGTTTCCCACCCCTACGAGGCGCCAGGGCCGTGAGGCGAAGACTATCCGTGAGTGGCGGGCTTCGCGCAACCGTCCTGGTGTTCTGCCACCGTATCGTGCCAAGTGAACTGACGGCCCACCAGATCTCGGTGGCCCCGGTCACGACTGCGCATCGGCCCGGACCGGCGAATCGGCCGCCCCAGTTCGGGGCCCTGCGTGGCAAAATTCAGGAAGTGAACACACCCAGGGGATTGACGCGGTCGAAACCTCCAAGCAATATCTGTACTGACGCCGAAAGGCGCTCCTGACCCTGTCGAATACGTTCGACAGATGAAGGAAAAGTACTTCGGACACCAGGTGAGCCACTGTCCGGCCGTCTCGACGCTGCGGCGGCCCGGCTCCCAACTGGTGGACGGACCGGTGGTCGACCGCTGAGGGTCGGTCGGACCGCCACACCGGACTGCCGGTGCTCGCGCTCGCACGGCGCGGCACCGGCGGTCGCTTTTTCCGCCCGGACCAGGTCAGGTCGGCGGTGACCCGCCCAGCTCAGCGTGGACCCGCCCACCGCCTCCGCGCCGCCCGGCCCAGTAGAGTGACGCCAGAACCGGGCGGCCGCCCATCGCCCCGGCATCCCCAGCGGAGTGAACCAGCGTGAGCCCCCTCCTCAGCATCGTGCTGCCGGTCCACGGCGTCGAGCGCTACCTCCCGCGCTGCCTCGACTCACTGGCGGGGCCGCCGGACGGCACGGTCGAGCTGATCGCGGTGGACGACCTCTCCCGCGACGGCTGCGGCGCGATCCTGGACGAGTACGCCACCCGCGATCCCCGGCTGCGGGTGCTGCACCTCACCGAGAACCAGGGCCTCGGCGGCGCCCGCGAGGTCGGCATGGCCGAGGTCACCGGGACGTACGTCTGGTTCGTCGACAGCGACGACTGGCTGCCCGAGGGCACCCTCGACGCCCTGCTGGCCGAGCTCCGCGCCGAGCAGGCCGCCGAGACGCCGGTGGACGTCCTGCTCACCGACTTCACCCACGTCTACCCCGACGGCAGCACCGAGCCCAACCCCTGGCGGCACCTGCTGCGCGACTCCCCGCTGGTGGCCGGCTGCACCGCCGCCGACCACCCGGCGCTGTTCCGGACCGTGATGTCGGTGTGGAACAAGGTCTTCCGCCGGCAGTTCCTGCTCGACCTCGACGTGGCCTTCGGGCGCGGCTACTACGAGGACATCTCGGTCACCTACCCCGCGCTGCTCACCGGCCGGCTCCGCTACCTCGACCGCTCCTGCTACAACTACCGGCGCGGACGCCCCGGCGCGATCACCGCCACGGCCTCCCCCAAGCACGCCGACGCCTTCGCCCAGTACGACGCCATCTTCCGGGTGCTCGACCGCCCCTCGGCCGACCCGGGACCGGCCCTGCGCCGCCTGGTCTTCGACCGGACGGTCCTTCAGGCGCTCACCGTGTACGACACCCCCGGCCTGGTGCCGACCGACCTGCGGGCGGACTTCTTCGCCCGGATCGCCGACCACTTCGCCCGCCACCGCCCCGCCGACTACCGCTTCCCCGGCGGCCTGCGCGGCATCCAGTACCGACTGGCCGCCCGGGGCGCCCGGATCGCGTACGGCGAGCTGCGCCGGGGCGGGCGCCTGCCGCGCACCCTCAAGCGCGGGGCCGGGGCGGTCGCCCCCGCCCTGCGCAAGGGCGTCCGCAGCGGGGCCAGGTTCACCGCGTACAACGCCTTCCGCCGGCTGCCGCTGGACGACCGCCTCGCGGTGTACGCGGCGTACTGGTACCGGGGCTACGCCTGCAACCCGGCCGCGATCTACCGGAAGGCGCTCGAACTGGTGCCCCACGTGCGCGGCGTCTGGGTGGTGGAGAACCGGGCGCAGGCCGCCGAGCTGCCCGCCGACGTGCCGTACGTGCTGGTGAACACCCCGGCGTACCTGCGGCTGATGGCCACCGCAAAGTACTTCATCAACAACGTCAACTTCCCGCACACCATGGTCAAGCGGCCCGGCACCGTGCACGTGCAGACCCAGCACGGCACCCCGGTGAAGGCCATGGGCATGGACCTGAAGGACCACCCGGCCGCCGCCGACGGCATGGACTTCGACCGGCTGCGCGAGGCGGTCGACCGCTGGGACTACCTGGTCTCCCCCAACCCGCACACCAGCGAGCACTTCACCCGGGCCTTCCCCGGCCACTACGAGCTGCTGGAGACCGGCTACCCGCGCAACGACCGGCTGGCCCTGGCCACCCCCGCCGAGGTGGCCGAGGTCCGGGCCCGGCTCGGGCTGGCGGCCGGCCGGCGCACGGTGCTGTACGCGCCGACGCACCGGGAGGGGCAGGGCGGGTACGAGCCGTCGCTCGACCTGCGGGAGCTGGCCGAGAAGCTCGGCCCCGGGTACACGGTGCTGGTCCGCGCCCACTACTTCCGCGACGGCGGCGCGGGCCCGACGACGACGGGCCCGTACGCGGCGGAGGTCGTCGACGTCTCCGCCCACCCCGTGGTCGAGGACCTCTACCTGGCGGCGGACGTGCTGGTCACGGACTACTCCTCGATGATGTTCGACTACGCGGTCCTGGACCGGCCGGTGGTGATCTACGCCCCTGACTGGGAGCAGTACCGCCAGGTCCGCGGCGTCTACTTCGACCTGCTCGCCTTCCCCCCGGGGGCGGTCGCCACCGAACCCGGCGCCCTCACCGAGGCCCTGCTCGCCGACGACCCGGCCCCGGCGGCCCGGGCGGCCTTCCGCGAGCGGTTCTGCCCGTGGGACGACGGCGGGGCCGCGGAGCGGGTCGTACGTCGCATCTTCCCGGTCGAGTAGGGGGCACCCAGGTCCGGAAGGCAGGGGCTGCGTGACGAGGATCGCAGTCGCCCGCTGAGCGGAGTGGTGGACGCTGGGCGGGGGTGATGACATAACCTGCGGTCTGGCCTCGTCCCGGTGTTCCGGTGCGGGGGGAGTGGCGGCCAGGGAGATTAGATGATCAACCTCATCACCAAGCTCGTGCTCAAGCCCGTGGCGAAGGCGGTCTACCGCCCCGTCATCGAGGGGCTGGAGAACGTGCCGCGTGGTGGCGGAGTGATCCTGGCGAGCAATCACCTGTCGTTCATCGACAGCGTGGTGATCCCGCTGACCGCGCCGCGCCGGGTGTTCTTCCTCGCCAAGGCCGAGTACTTCACCGGCCCCGGCCTCAGGGGCGCGCTGTCGAAGGCGTTCTTCCAGGCGATCAACGCCGTCCCGGTGGAGCGCGGCGACTACCGCTCGGCCCAGGCTTCGCTGGACTCGGCGCTGGAGATCCTGCGCGAGGGCAAGGCGTTCGGCATCTACCCGGAGGGCACCCGTTCGCTGGACGGGCGGCTGTACCGGGGCAAGACCGGGGTGGCGTGGCTGGCGCTGACCGCCGGGGTGCCGGTGGTGCCCGTGGCACTGGAGGGCCCGGCGGAGATCCTCCCGGTTGGCAAGCGGATCCCCCGGCTGCGCAAGGTGACCGTCCGGTTCGGTGAGCCGCTGCACTTCGACGAGCTGCACGGCCAGGCCCGTTCGGCCCGGGCCAGGCGCGAGGTCACCGACCAGGTGATGGCGGCGATCCACCAGCTCTCCGGCCAGGAGCTGGCCGAGGTCTACAACGAGCGCCCCATGGCGGCGTGACCCTCCAGCGGCGTTTCCGACTTCGCCGTTCCTGACGGCAGCTCACGGCGCAGCAGCGCCGCGTACCGCCCGTTCCGGGCGAGCAGTTCCTCGTGGGTGCCGAGTTCGGCGATCTTGCCCGCGTCGAGCACGGCGATCTGGTCGGCCCGCCGCACGGTGGAGAGCCGGTGCGCGATGGTGATCGTGGTGCGGCCCGCCGAGAGCGCGTCGATGGCCTGCTGGACGGCGAGTTCGGTCTGGTTGTCGAGGGCGCTGGTGGCCTCGTCCAGGATCAGGATCGGCGGGTTGCGCAGGACGGTCCTGGCGATCGCGAGGCGCTGCTTCTCGCCACCGGAGAACCGGTAGCCGCGTTCGCCGACCACGGTGTCGTAGCCCTCGGGCAGAGCGGCGATCAGTTCGTGGATCTGGGCGGCGCGGGCGGCCTGGACCAGCTCGGCGTCGGTGGCGTCCGGCTTGGCGAAGCGCAGGTTGTCGGCCACCGAGGCGTGGAACAGGTAGGTCTCCTGGGAGACCACGCCGACCGCGTCGGCCAGGGTGTCGAAGGCGAGTTCACGGACGTCGGTGCCGTCGATGGCGACCCGCCCGCCGGTCACGTCGTAGAGCCGGGGCACCAGGTAGCTGAGGGTGGTCTTGCCCGATCCGGTCTCGCCGACCACCGCGAGCGAGCCGCCGGCCGGGAGCTTGAGGTCGATCCCGGTGAGGGTGGGCCGGTCCTGGTCGGCGTGGTAACGGAACTCGACGTTCTCGAAGGTGACGTCCCCTCGGATCGCCGACAGCCGGACCGGGGCGGCCGGTTCGGCGATCTCCACCGGGAGGTCGAGGTACTCGAAGATCCGCTGGAACAGCGCGAGCGAGGTCTGCACCTGCACGCCGGTGGAGAGCAGGCTGACGGTGGGTCGGAACAGCCCCTGCTGGAGCGAGACGAAGGCGACCAGGGTGCCGACCGAGACGATCGGGGCGCCGCCCGCCATGGCCAGCCCCGCGGCCCAGTAGATGACGGCGGGCATCGCGGCCATCACGATCCCGATGGTGGCCATCCGCCAGCGCCCGGCCATGCTGGCGCGGACCTCCAGCTCGGCCAGCTCGTCCGACTGCCGGTCGAACTCGTGCGAGAGCGAGCCCGAGCGGCCCATCGTGCGGCCGAGCAGGATTCCGCTGACGGACAGCGACTCCTGGACAGCGGAGCTCATCGCGGCGAGCTGCTTCTGCCGCTGGGTGGTGATCTTCTTCCGCTCGTTGCCGACCCGGCGGCTGATCCAGACGAACAGCGGGAGCAGCAGCAGCGAGACCACCGTGAGCCGCCAGTCGAGCGCGACCATGGCCACCACGGTGGCGACCACGCCCGTCAGGTTGGAGACCAGCGAGGTGGCGGTGGAGGTGACGGTGGACTGCATGCCGCCGATGTCGTTGGCGATCCTGGACTGCACCTCGCCGGTCCTGGTCCGGGTGAAGAAGGCCAGCGACATCCGCTGCAGGTGCCGGTAGACCGAGGTGCGCAGGTCGTGCATGACGCGCTGGCCGACGGTGGTGGAGATCAGGGTCTGCAGGACGCCGAAGATGCTGTTCACCACGGCGGCGGTGATCATGCCGAGCACGAGCAGGCTGAGCAGCCCGGTACGGCCCTGCGGGATCGCGGTGTCCAGCACGGCGCGGAGCAGGAACGGGGTGACCACCCCGACCACGGCGGAGGCACCGACCAGCAGGCCGACCACGGCGAGCCGGGCCCGGTACGGGCGGAACAGGGCGAGGATGCGGCGCCACTCGGCGGGCGGGCGCGGTTCGCCCTCGGCCTGTGGCGGCGGTGTCCACTTGATCTCGTCGCGCACAGGCGACCTCCCGTGATGTCGGTACGCGGGCAGGAGTCCCCTGCCCGCGTACCGAGCATAGCTCATTGTTAGACGGGCTAATAATGAGCCGGGGTCTCTTACTCGTACGTCCGCGCCGCCTTGGCGGAGACGCCACCCAGCTTGCCGGACGGCAGCAGCCTGGCGAGTGCCACGACCGCCTTGTAGCGCTTGCCCGGGATCGAGAGCGAACGGCCCCTGGCCAGATCGCGCAGCGCCTCGTCGACCACCCGCTCCGCCGACAGCCAGCCCCAGGCCGGCACGTTGGAGGTCCCCATCCCGGCCCGCTGGTGGAACTCCGTCCGGGTGAAGCCGGGTGCCAACGCCATCAGGCGCACCCCGGTGCCGCCGAGGTCGCGGGCGATCCCCTGGGTGAAGCTGACCACCCAGGCCTTGCTGGCGCCGTACGTCCCGCGCGGCAGGAAGGCCGCCACCGAGGCGACGTTCACGATGCCGCCGAAACCGCGCTCGCGCATGCCCGGCAGGGCGGCCGTGGTGGTCCGCAGGATCGCCTCGACGTGCACCTTGAGCATGTCGAGCTCCTGGTCCAGCGGGACGGTCAGGAAGGAGCCTTTGTTGCCGAAGCCGGCGTTGTTGACCAGGATGTCGACCGGGCGGGCGCCGTCGCGCAGCCGCTCCTCGACGGCGCCGATCCCCTCCTCGGTGGCCAGGTCGGCGGGCAGCACCTCGACCTCTACGCCGTACGTCTTCGTCAGGTCGGCCGCCGTCTCGGCCAGCCGCCCGGCGTCGCGGGCGACCAGCACGAGGTCCCGGCCGTCCTTGGCAAGGCGGCGGGCGAAGGCGGCACCGATTCCGGCGGTCGCGCCGGTGATGAGAGCAGTCGTCATGTGCCGACCGTACTCGGAGGTAACAGCCCCTGTACCCGACCCGCGCGGGTTCCCGGTGAGGGGTTGGTGTCGAGGAGGGGCGAAGACGAGATATCTTGATATCAAGACGTTAGTAGACATGGAGCGGAGTACCGGTGACTGACTCGACCATCATCTATACGCACACCGACGAGGCCCCGGCCCTGGCGACGTACTCGCTCCTGCCGGTGGTCCAGGCGTACGCCTCGACAGCGGGCGTCGGTGTGGAGACCCGCGACATCTCTCTGGCCGGGCGCATCATCGCGAGCTTCCCCGAGTACCTGACCGAGGACCAGCGGATCGCCGACGCGCTCGCCGAGCTCGGTGAGCTGGCCAAGACGCCGGGCGCCAACATCATCAAGCTGCCGAACGTCTCGGCCTCGATCCCGCAGCTCAAGGCTGCCGTGGCCGAGCTCAAGGCACAGGGCTACGCACTGCCGGACTACCCGGACGACCCGAAGACCGACGAGGACCGCGACGTCCGCGCCCGGTACGACAAGATCAAGGGCAGCGCCGTCAACCCGGTGCTGCGCGAGGGCAACTCCGACCGCCGCGCCCCGGCCTCGGTGAAGAACTACGCCAAGACCCACCCGCACCGCATGGGCGCCTGGTCGGCCGACTCCAAGACCAACGTCGCCACCATGGGCGCCGACGACTTCCGCTCCACCGAGAAGTCCGCGGTGGTCGCCGAGGCCGGTGCGCTCCGGATCGAGCACGTCGCGGCCGACGGCACCACCACCGTACTGCGCGAGTCGGTGCCGGTGCTCGCGGGCGAGGTCGTGGACGCCTCGGTCATGCGCGCCGCCGCGCTGAACGAGTTCCTGGCCGCCCAGGTCGCCCGGGCCAAAGCCGAGGGCGTGCTGTTCTCGGTGCACCTCAAGGCCACCATGATGAAGGTCTCCGACCCGATCGTCTTCGGCCACGTGGTCCGTGCCTTCTTCCCGAAGACCTTCGCCGCCTACGGCGAGGTGCTCGCGGCCGCCGGCCTGAGCCCGAACAACGGCCTCGGCGGCATCCTCGACGGCCTGGCCGCGCTCCCCCAGGGCGCGGAGATCAAGGCCTCGTTCGACGCTGAGCTGGCCGACGGCCCCGCGCTCGCGATGGTCGACTCGGACAAGGGCATCACCAACCTGCACGTACCGAGCGACGTGATCGTCGACGCCTCGATGCCGGCCATGATCCGCACCTCCGGCCACATGTGGGGCCCGGACGGCGCCGAGGCCGACACCCTGGCCGTGCTGCCCGACAGCAGCTACTCCGGTGTCTACCAGGCCGTCATCGACGACTGCCGCGCCCACGGCGCCTTCGACCCGTCGACCATGGGCTCGGTCCCGAACGTCGGCCTGATGGCGCAGGCGGCCGAGGAGTACGGCAGCCACGACAAGACCTTCGAGATCGCCACCGCGGGCACCGTCCGCCTGGTCGACGCCGCCGGTGACGTCGTGCTGGAGCAGGCCGTCGAGGCCGGCGACATCTTCCGTGCCTGCCAGACCAAGGACCTGCCGATCCAGGACTGGGTCAAGCTGGCCGTCACCCGCGCCCGCGCCACCGGCGTCCCGGCCGTGTTCTGGCTGGACCGCACCCGGGCCCACGACGCCGTGCTGATCGAGAAGGTCAAGACCTACCTCCCCCAGCACGACACCGAGGGTCTGCAGATCGAGATCCTCTCCCCGGTCGAGGCCACCGCCTTCTCGCTGGACCGGATCCGCCGCGGCGAGGACACCATCTCGGTGACCGGCAACGTGCTGCGTGACTACCTGACCGACCTGTTCCCGATCCTGGAGCTGGGCACCAGCGCCAAGATGCTCTCGGTCGTGCCGCTGATGAACGGTGGCGGTCTGTTCGAGACCGGCGCGGGCGGCTCCGCCCCGAAGCACGTCCAGCAGCTGGTCAAGGAGAACTACCTGCGCTGGGACAGCCTGGGCGAGTTCTTCGCGCTGGCCGCGAGCTTCGAGCACCTGGCGCAGACCACCGGGAACGCGAGCGCCCAGGTGCTCGCCGACACGCTGGACCGGGCCACCGGCACCTTCCTCAACGAGGACAAGTCGCCGAGCCGCCGCCTCGGCGGCATCGACAACCGTGGCAGCCACTTCTACCTGGCCCTGTACTGGGCCCAGGAGCTGGCCGCCCAGACCGTCGACGCCGAGCTGGCCGGTGCGTTCGCCGGCCTGGCCAAGACCCTGGCCGACCAGGAGCAGACCATCGTCGGCGAGCTGATCGCCGTCCAGGGCTCCCCGGTCGACATCGGTGGCTACTACCAGCCCGACCCCGCCAAGGCCGCCGCGGTCATGCGTCCTTCGGCGACCTTCAACGAGGCCCTCGCCACCCTCGCCTGACGGTAAACGGCAACGCCGAAGCCCCGCCCGAATCCGGGCGGGGCTTCGGCCTGTCTCCGGGCTGTCGGGGCCTAGTCGGTACGCCGCGCCGTCGTGTCGGCCTCGCCGCCCGCGCCGACCGGGCGCAGCCGGGAGCCCGCGGTGGCCCGCAGCTGCGGGGCCAGCTTCGCCACGTCGCGGGAGCCGACGGCCGCGATCAGGCTCGGCAGCAGCCAGCGGACCGGCTGCATGCCGCGCAGCCAGGGCTGGGCGTAGACGTGGGCGGAGCGCCGGGCGATGCCGGCGACCAGCCGGTCCACGGCGGGCGGCAGCGGGTAGGTCTTGTTCGCCGGCCAGGGCAGCCGGGCCCGCATCTGCCGCAGCACCTCGTCCTGGTCGGCGCCGCGCACCATGTCGGTGTCGGTCCAACTCAGGTACCCGACCCCGACCTTGACGCCCTGGTGGGCGACCTCGGCGCGGAGCGAGTGGGCGAACGCCTCCACTCCGGCCTTGCTCGCGCAGTACGCGGCCATCAGCGGGGCGGGGGTGATCGCGGCCAGCGAGGCGATCTGCAGCAGGTAGCCCCGGCTCTCGGTCAGCGCGGGCAGGAAGGCCCGGGCGGTGGCGACGCTGCCGAGCAGGTTGACCTGGATCACCCGGTCGAAGGCGGCCGGGTCGCTGTCGGCCAGCGGGCCGCCGATGGCGATCCCGGCGTTGGCGACCACGGTGTCGATCCGGCCGTACCGGTCCTGGATCGCCCGGGCCACGCCGCGCAGCGCCTCCAGGTCGGTGACGTCGGCCTCCCAGGACGAGGCGTCGGGGCCGCACCGGACGGCGACCGCGTCGAGTTCGGCGGGTTCCAGGCCGACCAGGGCGACCCTGGCGCCGCGCTCAGCGAGCTTACGGGCCGTCAGGGCGCCGACGCCCCGGGCGGCACCGGTGACGACGACGACCTGACCGGTCAGCTGCGGGCTCATTCGGCCACCTCCTGGACGGTGAGCAGTCGGGACTCCACGAGTCGGCGGATCTCGCCCGCCACCTCGGCGGGGCGCTCGATCGGGGACATGTGGCCCACCCCGGGCAGTTCGAGCAGGCCCTCCGGCGCGGGCAGCGCGGCGAGCATCCGGTGCGAGTGCACCGGCGGGGTCAGCCGGTCGTGGCTGCCGACCACCACGGCGGTGGGGGCGGCCAGTTGGGCCAGCCGGGCGTGCAGGTCGAGGCTGCCGAGCACCCGGGACCACCCGTACCGGACCTTGGCCGGGCAGGCGTGCACGATCCGGGCGCTGGCGTCCGCCCGGTCGACGGGGGTGGCCGGGCCCATGGTGGCGTACTTGAGGGCGGCCCTGGTGACCGGGGTGACCGGGCCGAGCGGCAGCCTGGACTGGAGCAACTGCCGCCCCAGGAAGCGGCGCAGGCCGCCGCGGACGGCGGCGGGCAGCACGTTCAGCTCGGCCACCAGGTCACTGGGTCCGGTGCTGATCAGGACCACGGCGGCGGTCCGGTCGGCCACCCCGGCCCGGTCGGCGGCGGCCATGATGGTCATACCGCCCATGCTGTGCCCGGCCAGCACGGCCCGGCCGCCGGCCGGGACGACCTTCGCGAGCACGGCCTCCAGGTCGTCGGCCAGCTTGACGGTGGAGTACCCGGCCGCGCCGACCGGCACGTCGCTGCGGCCGTGACCGCGCTGGTCGTACACCACCACCCGGTGGCCGGGCAGGAGTTGGTGCAGGACGGGGGCCCAGAACCGGGTGGAACAGGTCCAGCCGTGGACGAGCACCACCAGCGGCGCGTCCTCGGGGCCGTACGCGGCGGCGTGGATCCAGTGGCCGTCGGCCGAGCGGATCCGGTACTCCTGCTCGGCGGTGGGCAGGACACAGTCGGCGGGCAGCTTGGTCATGCGAGTGCCTCCTCGGCGACGGGGGCGGTCTGCCTGACGACCTCGTACTCGGACAGGTCGAGCCTGCGGGTGGCGCGGCGGAAGCTGCTGGTGGAGGCGGGCCAGAGCACGGTGTTCTTGCCGCCCTCGTCCTGGTACCAGCTCCGGCAGCCGCCGGTGGACCAGACGGTGCGGTCCATCCGGTGCTGGAGTTCGAGGTTCCACTGCCGCTGGGCCCGGGCGGTCGGCTGCAGGGCGCCGCCGCCGAGTGCCGCCAGGGTAGTCAACGCGTCGATCAGGTAGTTGAGTTGGGACTCGATCATCAGGATCATCGAGCTGTTGCCGAGGCCGGTGTTCGGGCCGATCACGAAGAACAGGTTCGGGAAGCCGCGCACGGTGGAGCCGCGCAGCGCCTCCATCCCGCCCTTCCACTCCTCAGCCAGGCTGACACCGTCGATGCCGAACACCCGGTGGGCGATCGGCATGTCGGTGACGTGGAAGCCGGTGCCGAAGACGATCGCGTCCACCTCGTGCTCGCTGCCGTCGGCGGCCACCAGGGTGGAGCCGCGCAGCGCGGTCAGACCACTGGAGACCACCTCGGTGTTGGCGGCCGCCAGCGCCGGGTAGTAGGTGTTGCTGAGCAGGATGCGCTTGCAGCCGATCCGGTAGTCCGGGGTCAGCCGGGCCCGCAACTCCGGGTCGGCGACACCGCGTTGGAGGTTGTGGGCGGCGAGCTGCTGGACCAGCCTGAGGGTGCCGGGGCGGCGGACGAAGGCGTCCACCTGCAGCTCGCGGAGCGCGAAGAGGGCGGCCCGGCGGAGGGTGCCGGTGGGCGGCAGCTTGGCGTGCAGCCACTTCTCGGCGGCCGAGATCTCCCGGTCGCGGCGCGGCAGCACCCAGGCGGGGGTGCGCTGGAAGACCGTCAGCCTCCCGACCTTCGGCTGGATCGCGGGGATGATCTGGGCGGCCGAGGCGCCGGTGCCGACCATCGCGACCCGCTTGCCGGTCAGGTCGTAGTCGTGGTCCCAGCGCGAGGAGTGGAAGACCTTGCCGGGGAACCCGGCCAGTCCGGGCAGGTCCGGGATCTGCGGGTCGGCCAGCGGTCCTGAGGCGGAGACCACCGCGTCGGCGGTCCAGGTGCCGGCGGCGGTGGTGATCCGCCAGCGGGTGTACTCCTGCTCCCAGCGCAGCTCGGTGACCTCGGCATTGAACCGCAGGTGCGGCCGGAGGCCGAAGGTGTCGGTGACCCGCTCCAGGTAGGCCCGGATGTCCGGCTGGCCGGAGAAGCTGCGCGGCCAGTCCGGGTTGGGCGCGAAGGAGAAGGAGTACAGGTGCGAGGGCACGTCGCAGGCGCAGCCCGGGTAGCTGTTGTCCCGCCAGGTCCCGCCGACCGCGTCGGCCCGCTCCAGGATCACGAAGTCGGTGATCCCGGCCCGGCGCAGCCGGACCCCGGCGCCGAGGCCGCCGAATCCGGAACCGACCACGGCGACCCGGACGTGCGGGATCTGCTCGGTCGGGCGCTGCTTGGTGCTGCCTGCCATGCGTCGGCCTCCTCGGACTGGTCCCGTCCATTAGAACCGCGCCAGTGATTGCTGGCACGATTGGCAGGGTAGCCCTTGCTGACACCGAGTGGAAGAAGCCCGACCGAGCCGGTTCTCCGGGCCGCCGCCCTATGCTGGGCGCCGTGGAGACCGAGGAGCACCGGGAGTACCGGGTCGAGGAGCTGGCCGAGGCGGCCGGGATCAGCACCCGGACGCTGCGCTTCTACCGCGAGCGCAAGCTGCTCCAGCCACCCCGCAGGGAGGGCAGGATCGCCTGGTACGGGGAGCGGCACCTGACCCGGCTGCGGATGATCGGCGAGCTGCTGGAGCGCGGTCACACCCTGGGCGGCATCGCCGAGCTGATCGGCGCGGGCGAGAACGGGCGGGACGTGGCCGACCTGATCGGCCTGAAGGCCGCCATCACCGCCCCCTGGTCGGACGAGACCCCGGTGCACCTGAGCTGGGCCGAACTGGAACGCGCCTTCGGCGACCAGCTCACCGACCGCAACACCGCCGAGTCGATCGACCAGGGTTACATCACGGTCGAGGAGGACGGCATCACCCACGTCAGCCGCCGGCTGATGGACGCCACCACCGCCCTGGTGGCCGAGGGCATCCCGCTCGGCGCGGTGCTGGCCGCCAGTCGCAAGGCGCAGGAGTACGCGGACTCGGTGGCCGAGGTCTTCACCTCGCTGATCCGCGATCAGCTGCTCGGCGCACTGGAGCACGCGGCGGAACTGACGCCCGGTGAGGCCGCCCGGCTGACCGAGCAGGTGCACCGGCTACGGCCGCTGGCCCGTACGGTGGCCGACGCGCAGTTCACCCTGGCGATGGACCGGCGGGTGGCCGCCGAGTACCGGGCCGTCCTGGAGCAGCACCTCTGACCCCTCCGACCCCCGGCGGCGCCTTGGGCGGTCCTACAGGTGCCGCACCGTGACCGCTCCGCCACCCTGGGTGAAGCCACCCTTCCGGCGGGCGCCGCGCACGCCGTACGGTCATGACTCACCCGCACGATGATCACCTGTCAGGCCGGCGGACGGGAGGCGGGCGCCCCGATACCGGCCCGTACGGGAGAGTCACCATGGCCGTGTTCACCGCCTTCGGGACGGCCGCCAGGCTGACCGGCGGCCGGGTGCTGCTCTGGTCCGCGCTCGGGCGGCTGCCGAACGCGATGTGCCCGATCGGGGCGCTGCTGCTGGTCACCCACAACTCCGGGAGCGTCTGGCGTGGTTCGGCAGCCACCGGGTTACTGGCGATCGGTCAGGCGGTCGGCGGCCCCCTGGTCGGGCGGCTCGCCGACCGGCACGGGCAGCGGCCGATCGGCCTGCTGACCGCCGCCGTCAACACACTGGCCATCCTGGCGCTGGTGGCCGGCTCCGAGGCCGGGCGTCCGCTGCACGAGCAGCTGACGGCCGCCACGCTGATCGGCCTGTCCGTTCCGCTGGTCGGGCCGCTCTCCCGCAGCCGCTGGGTCCGTCTCACGGGCGGCGACGCCGAGTTGACCTCCGCCACGCTCTCCCTGGACGGCACCCTCGACGAGGTCTCGTTCACCGCGGGACCGGCCGTGATCGGCCTGCTGGCCGCCCTGGTGGAACCGGCCGCCGGGCTGCTGACGGCCGCCGGGCTGGTCGCCGTCTGCGCCACCCTGTTCGCCCTGCACCCCACCGCGCCCGGCGGGAGCCCGGACCGGCAGCGCGGCGCCGGACGACTGCTGACCACCCCGTACCTGTCGCTGCTGGCCGGGATGGCGCTGCTCGGCACCTGCTTCGGCTCGGTCCAGGTCGGGGTCACCGCGACCACCGAGGCGCTCGGGCGACCCGGCGCGGCCGGCCTGCTCTACGGACTGATGGGCGGCACCAGCGCGCTGGCCGGGCTGGCCACCGTCGCGCTGCCGGTCCGCTGGGACCTGCCGCTGCGGCTGCGGGCCGGGACCGCACTGCTGTTCGCGGTCTCGCTGCCGCTGCTCACCGTCGGCAGTGTCGGCGGTCTGGCGTTGGCCGTCGGTGGTCTGGGGTTGGCGATCGCACCGCAGATGATCACGACCTTCGGCCTGGTCGAACGGACCGTCCCTGCCGCCCGGTTGGGTGAGGCGATGGCCGCCCTGGTCTCCGGCATCACGCTGGCCCAGGCGGGCGGCACGCTGCTCGCAGGTCGGCTGGCCGAACGGCACGACACCACCGCACCGTTCTGGATCACCTGCACGGCCGCCCTCGCCGCCCTCGCCCTCGCGCTGGCCACGGCCACCGCCCGGCGCTACCGGCGGGCACCGGAGAGCGTCCCGGGGCCTGTAACCGTCGGCTGATCAGCGGTCAGGCTGCGGACTTGCCACCATCGGTGACTCGAAGTCCTTCAGGTGACCGGCCGTCAGGCCTCCAGCTTGCGGACCCGGTCGGCGTCGCAGACGCGCGGGCAGGTGACGCAGGCGTCCGGGGGCTCAATCGCGTAGTAGAGGCAGCAGCCGAGCCTGGTCCTGGTCAAGTGGCTGCGGCCCTCGGTCCCGGCCAGCCGGCGGAACTCGGCGCCGCCGGGGAACGGGGCGGTGTCACCCGGAAGGACGGCTTCCGCCACCCGGGCGGCGTACTCCTCCTCGCCGCGCATCCGGCCGAGGTACCAGATCCCGGAGACCAGATCATCCGTCACCATGCCCCACAGCGCCCGGGGTCCGCGCTTCACGTATGGCTGAAAAGCGGTCAGCACCGGCTCGACGTGGGAGGCCACGGCCGCCCGCAGGCCGACCTCGTCGGCCGGGGCCGAGCCGCCGGGACGGACCCGCAGGTCACCGGTGGCGATCTCGATCCAGACGTCCTCGGGCCGGAGCACCGGCAGCTCGCCGGTCAGGTACCAGGGGCCGCTGAACAGCAGCCCCACCGACCACAGGTAGTGGTGCAGGAGCCGGGAGGCCGCCACGTGGGTGCGCGGCGCGGCACCGTGCCCGGCCTCGATCCTGGCCGCCTCGGCGGCGACCAGGAGCTCCAGACCCGAGGTCAGCTCGGTGAGCGGGAGCCAGCCCTGACCGGGCGTGGGGCCGCTGTGCAGGGAGACGCGGAGCGTGCCGCAGGCGCTGATCACCGACCGATAGGTTTCGGCCAAGCTCTCGTCCGACGAGACCACCACGGCCGTCATCCGGGACACCGACTCTCTAGATCGATTAAGGTGAGGCTCACCTTATAGGCAGCTGGTTGATTTCGCGCTCGAACCACGGGCGACTTGAGAACTTAGGGAAACCTAACCTAAGCTCACGTCTCGTGCTTACCACCGAACTGCCGGAGTCCCCAGCCCCGGCGCGGCGGACCACGGCGACGCTCAGGCAGCCCCTGCTGCTGCTCGCCGGTCTCGCGGCGCTCGCGCTGTGCGTCGTGCTCAGCCTGGCGCTGGGATCGCGGCCGATCCCGCCGGCAACCGTGCTTGACGCCCTCTCAGGGCGTCTGACCGGCGGCGACGCCGATGTCGTGACGGGCCTCCGGGTGCCGCGCACGATCATCGGGGTGACCGTCGGGGCCGCCCTCGGCGTGGCCGGCGCGGTCGCCCAGGGGGTGACCCGCAACCCGCTCGCCGCGCCCACCACGCTCGGCATCAACGCCGGCGCCAGCCTGGCGGTGGTGATCGCGATCTTCACGCTGGGGCTCACCCACCCGCTGCAGTACGTCTGGTTCGCCGTGGCCGGCGCGGCCGCAGCCGCCGTGCTGGCGTACGCGATGGCCCGGCGTTCCGGTGACCTGGACCCCGTACGGCTCGCCCTCGGCGGCACCGTCCTGACCGCCGTGCTGACCTCCTGGACCTCCGCGGTGATGCTGGCCAGCCACCGCACGCTGGACGAGGCCCGGTTCTGGCTGGCCGGTTCGATCGGCACCCGCAGCCTCGAAGTCCTCACCCCCGTCCTGCCGTTGATCGTGGTCGGTCTGCTGATCGCGCTGCTGGTCTCCCCCTCGCTGAACGCGCTCGCGCTCGGTGACGAGGCCGCCCAGTCGCTCGGCGTGCCGGTGGCCAGGATCCGGGTGGTCGGCGGCCTCGCGGTGGTGCTGCTCGCCGCCGGTGCGGTCGCGGTGGCCGGGCCGATCGCCTTCGTCGGGCTGGCCGCCCCGCACCTGGTCCGCCCACTGCTCGGCAACGACCACCGCTGGCTGATCCCCGGCTGCCTGCTCGGCGGGGCGGTGCTGCTGCTGGCCGCCGACGTGCTCGGGCGGCTGGTGGTCCGGCCTTCGGAGATCGAGGTCGGCATCGTCACCGCGTTCCTCGGTGCCCCGATGCTCGCCCTGCTGGCCAGGAAGGCCGCCCGGTGACCTCCGTCCTGCCGGTCACCGGCCTCCGGACCAGGGCCGGCGCGATCGCCCGGCAGCGCCGTCGTTCCCTGCTGCTCGGCCTCGGCCTGACTCTCGCTCTGATCCTGCTCACCGGGCTAGCCCTGAGCACCGGTCAGCTGGAGCTGCCGCTGCTGGACGCGCTCCGCGCACTGGTCGGGCTCGGCGAACCGGGCAACGTCCTGGTGGTGCAGGAGTTCCGCGCGCCCCGGGTGGTCTCGGCGCTGATCGCCGGGGCCGGGCTCGCCGTCTCCGGCGCCCTGCTCCAGCGGCTCTTCCGCAACCCGCTGGCCTCCCCCGACGTGGTCGGGGTGACCGGCGGCGCCTCGTTCGGCGCGGTGCTGATGCTGGCGCTGGGCGCGAGTCAGACGCTGATCCCGCTGGCCGCACTCGGCGGCGGGACGCTGGCCGCCGTACTGCTGGGGGCCTTCGCCTGGCGCTCCCGGATGGCCGTCAACCGGCTGGTCCTGGTCGGCCTGGCCGTGCAGTCCGGGCTGGCGGCGGCGGTCAACCTGATGATCGTCCGGTTCCCGGCCGAACTCGCCTCCTCCGCGCTCCAGTGGACCACCGGCTCGCTGTACGGCCGGAGTTGGGCCGAGGTGCGGATCGGCGGCGCCGCCATCGCGCTGACCGTGCTCGCGGTCTTCCTGCTGTACCGCCGGGTCGCGGTGCTGGACCTGGGCGACGACTCGGCGGGCGGCCTCGGCCTCGACCCGCACCGGGCCAGGCTGGGCCTTCTCCTGCTCGCCGTGGTGCTGGCCTCGATGGCCGCCGCGCTGTGCGGCCCGGTCGCCTTCGTCGCCCTGGCCGTACCGCACCTGGTCCGCCTGGTGGCAGGGCCGCCCACCCCGGCCACGCTGGTGCTGACCGCGCTCACCGGTGCCCTGCTGCTGCTCGGCTCCGACTACGCCGTCCTGAACCTGCTGCCGATCCACGGCCTTCCGGTGGGCGCCGTCACCGCCACACTCGGTGCGCCCTGGCTGCTCGTCCTGATGATCCGCCAGGGGCGGCCGCCCCAGAGGAGTGAGTCGTGACCACCGATCAGCTGACCCCCGCCGCCCAGCTGAGCGGCAACCAGCTCACCGCCACCGGCCTGGACCTGCGCTACGGCGACCGGACCATCGTCGCGGGCCTCGACCTGACCCTGCCGGGCGGCTCCGTCACCGCGATCGTCGGTCCGAACGCCTGCGGCAAGTCCACCCTGCTGCGCGGCCTGACCCGGCTGCTCGCCCCGGCCGCGGGCACCGTCACCCTCGACGGCTCCGACATCCACCGGATGTCGGCCCGGGCTCTGGCCAAGCGCCTCGGCCTGCTGCCGCAGCAGCCGGTCACCCCGGAGGCGATCACCGTCGAGTCGCTGGTCCGGCTCGGCCGCTACCCGCACCAGCGGATGCTCAGCCCCTGGTCGGCCGCCGACCAGGCCGCCGTCGAGGAGGCGCTGGTCCGCACCGGCACCGCCGAACTGCGCGACCGTCCGGTGGACCAGCTCTCCGGCGGCCAGCGCCAACGCGCTTGGATCGCGCTGGCGTTGGCGCAGGACACCGAGCTGCTGCTGCTGGACGAGCCGACCACCTTCCTCGACCTCCGGCACCAGCTGGAGGTGCTCGACCTGGTCGCCGACCTGCACGACCAGGCCGGGCGCACGGTGGTGATGGTGCTGCACGACCTCGGCCAGGCCGCCCGGTACGCCGACCACCTGGTGGTGCTCGACGGCGGGCGGCTGGCCGCCGCAGGGCCGCCCGCCGATGTGCTCACCGCCGAACTGGTGGAGGCCGTCTTCCAGGTGCCCTGCCGGGTGGTGCCCGACCCGGAGACCGGCACCCCGCTGGTCGTCCCCAGGGCCAGGAGCCGCCGCCAGGCAAGCGCCTGACACCCCCTCACGTACTCCCGGCCCGGCCCTCGCTCCGGCGCCGGTCGCCCCAACCTGCCCGCACACACCCCACAGCAAGGAACTGATTATGGCTCAGCCCACCATCCTGCGCAGACTGCCCGCCGTCCTGCTGGCCAGCGCGCTGGCCGTCTCGCTCGCCGCCTGCGGCAGCAGCGGCAGCTCCTCGGACGCCAAGCCGGCCGAGGGATCGAAGGCCGCCGACGCCGGCTTCCCGCGCAGCGTCAAGCACGCGATGGGCACCGCGGAGATCAAGAGCCGGCCCAAGAAGGTCGTGGTGCTGGACAGCGGTGAGCTGGACGACGTCACCATGCTCGGCATCACCCCGGTAGGCGCGGTGGCCCCGCACCTGAAGACCGAGGGCGGATTCCCGGCCTACCTCAACGGCAAGGTGACCGGCACCAAGGACGTCGGCCCGAGCGCCGAACCCAACCTGGAGCTGATCGCCTCGCTCAAGCCCGACCTGATCCTCACCTCGAAGGTCCGGCACGAGAAGATCTACGACAAGCTCAACGCGATCGCGCCGACCGTGATGACGGAGACCACGGGCTTCCCGTGGAAGGAGAACCTGGCCGTCCACGCCCAGGCGCTGGGCAAGGAGGCCGAGGCCGCCACGGCGCTCAAGGCGTACGAGGCCCAGGCCGCCCAGCTCGGCAAGGCCGTCACCGAGAAGAACGCGGGCAAGGTGCCGACCGTCTCGGTGGTCCGTTTCGTGGCGGGCCCGACCCGGCTGTACGCCAAGGCCTCGTTCAGTGGCGTGGTGCTGAAGGACGCCGGCCTGGCCCGTCCGGCCCCGCAGGACGTCGACAAGGCGATGCTGGAGGTCGGCCCCGAGCTGATCAACCAGGCCGACGCCGACCTGGTGTTCGTCACCGTCGCCACCGACCCGACCAAGACCAAGCAGGCCGAGGTCCAGGCCACCCCGGTCTGGCAGGGCCTCACCGCGGTCAAGAACAGCAAGGTCTTCAACGTGCCGGACGAGACCTGGATGTCGGGCATCGGCGTGCAGGCGGCTGAGCAGATGCTCGGCGACATCGCCAAGGCCGCCGGCGTGGACGCGCCCAAGTAGCCCCCTCGGGCCGGGGGCGCACAGCCCCCGGCCCTCCTGCACAGACGGAGGACCCCTCACCATGCGGATGTACCTGCTCGCGCTCAACCCCACCGACTCCGTCACCGACGGTTTCCTGCCCGCCGCCGCGCGGCTCGGCCTGTCGGTGACGGTGCTCACCGACTCCGCCGAGGCACACCGGAAGGCTTACGCCGGACGGGAGTTCGAACCCGAGGTGCTGGAGTGCGACGTCCACGACCACCGCGAGGTGATCGGCCTGATCTCGCAACTCCCTACCCCGGACGCGGTGTTCAGCAACAGCGACCATCTGCAGACCCAGGCCGCGCTGGCCGCCGAGTACTTCGGGCTGCCCGGCAAGGACTGGAAGGCCACCCTGCGGGCCAAGAACAAGGCGCAGTTCCGCCGCCACCTGGCCGCCGCCGGGCTGGACGCCGTCTGGTCCGGCGAACTGGCGCCGGGGCAGGACCCGGCCGAGCTCTCGCCGCCGTTCCCCTGCGTGGTCAAACCGCGCGAGGGTGTGGCCAGCGAGGACGTGGCGCTGGTCGCCGACGCGGCCGAGCTGGGCGGGCGGGTGGCCGCGATCCGGGCCCGCCGGCCCGGTACGGCGCTGGTGGTCGAGGAGTTCCTGGCAGGTGAGCTCCACACCCTGGAGACGCTCGGCGACGGCACCCGGCGGCACGTGCTCGGCGGCTTCCGGACCAGGCTCTCGCCGCCGCCGAACTTCATCGAGGAGGTGCTCGAGTTCGTCCCGGCCCACCCGGAGGCGGTGACCGCGCAGGTGCTCGCCCAGCTGGACGCCGTCGGCGTCGGACTCGGCGCCTGCCACACCGAGTTCGTGGTGCAGGAGGACGGCCGGGCCAGGATCATCGAGATCAACTACCGGGCGATCGGCGACCAGTGTGACCTGATGCTGGCCGAGCTGCTGGAGATCCCGTTCTTCGAGCACGTGCTCCGCGCCCACCTCGGCATCCCGCTGCCCGCCGACCTCGGCGCCCGCACCGACGGCCGGGCCCGCAACGAGGCGGTCTGCGCCGACCGCGCGGGGGTGCTCACCGCCGCCCCGGAGGCCTTCGACCACGAGCGGGACGGCGTCCGGCTCAGCTACCGCCCGTTCCGTTCGGTCGGCGAACGGCACGACCACTACGGCACCAACCGCGACTACCTGGGCGTGATCTGGGCGGTAGGCACCGACCAGACGGCGGTGGACCGCTCGGTCGCCGAGTTCATCGCCGCCAACCGCTGGGAGATCTCCGCATGAGCGTCGACGCCCGCTCCGCCCAGGCCGAGAAGCTGACCCTGCGGGTGCTCGGCGCGCTGCTCCGCGAGGACGTCCTCGGCCTGCGCACCCAGAGCACCGTGGAGGACCGGCCGGACGGCCGCTGGCTCCGGGCCGGGACGCTCGCCCTGCCGGTCAGGGCCGACGGCTTCCAGAGCGAACTGACCGCTCGCCTGCCGCTGTTGACGGTCGAGGACGAGCCGGTCACGGAACTCCCGAAGATCCTGGCCCACCTGGCCCAGCTGGCCGATCCGCAGGACCGGGACGGCTACCGCGCCTTCGCCGAGGAGTGCCGGCAGACCCTGGCCACCATGGAACTGCATGCGGACATCCAGGGCCAGGTGCACGACCTGCTGGCGCTCCGGCTGGGCGAGCGGCCCGCCGACTGGACCGGCCTGGCCGGCTCGCTCGGCTTCGACACCCTGGCCGCCTTCCTGGACCACCCGGTCTACCCGACCGCCCGCGGCCGCTCCGGTCTGAGCCAGGACGAACTGCTGAGCTACGCCCCGGAGTTCCACCCGAGCTTCGAACTGAACTGGCTGGCCGTACCGGCCGGGGCGCTGGCCGTGGACACCATCGGGCCACGCCCCGCCTGGTGGCCGCGCCTGGCGCAGCTGGGCCTTGGCGAGCTGATTGACAGTCACCTCGCTGTGCCCGTGCACCCGCTGAGCGCCCGTGAGGCGCTCGCCGCCGTACCGGGCGCGGTGCTCGCCGAGGTCTCCCACCTGGAGGTGGTGCCGACCCTGTCGATGCGCACCGTCGCCCTGACCGAGCACCCCGAGTGGCACCTCAAGCTGCCGCTGACCACCGCCACCCTGGGCCTGCGCAACCGACGCACCATCAAGCCGGGCACCCTGGAGGACGGCGCGGCCGGCCAGCGGCTGTTCGAAGCCGTACTGGCCCGCGAACCGCGCCTGACCGGACGGATCCTGCACGCCGACGAGCAGGGGTACGCGCACACCGGCCACGAGCTGCTCGCGGTCCTGGTCCGGCGCTACCCGGCCGGCCTGGAGCGGGCGTTGACGGTGCCGCTGGCCGCGCTGCTCGCCCCGGCGCCCGGCGGACTGGTGGTCGACCTGCTGGCCGAGCGGTTCTACGACGGCTCGGTGACCGCCCTCTACCGGGAGCTGCTGGCCCTGCTGCTGGACTGGCAGACCGTCCTGTTCGGGTACGGCATCGCCCTCGAGTCGCACCAGCAGAACACCTCGCTGGTGCTCGACCGGGTGGACGGCGCGACCCGGCTGCGGCTGCTCTACAAGGACAACGACGGCCCCCGGGTGAACACCGACCGGCTCGGCGAAATCGGCTCCCTCGTCGGCGAGTTCGAGGACGCCCGAGTCTTCTCGCGGAGTGACCGGGCGCTCACCGACCTGTTCACCACGATCACCGGCCACCTGTGCACCGCCTCGCTCGCCTTCGGTCTGGCCGCGCACGGCCGGGCCCCGCTGGCCGAGCTGCTCGGCCTGCTGCGCGCCGAGCTGGAGCGCTCGATCGGCCGGCTCGGCCCGGCCGGTGACCCGCTGCGGGCCGCGCTGCTGGACGCCGAGCGGCTGCCGGTGAAGGCAATGGTCACCGCCGGATCGCTGCTCAGCAAGGAGCGCTCCGGCGCCAGCGACATCAACAAGCACTACACCAGCGGACCGAACTACCTACGCCTGGAGGTCTGATGAGCACCGCAGCAGCCGAGCGCACGCTGACCGCGCCCGCCCCTGCCGGGCTGGACCGCCGCCAGGTGCACGCGATCGCCGCCTGCTACTTCGTCGCCTCCTTCGCGGCGCTCGGCCTGCCGCCGTTCCTCACCCGGATCCTCCCCGGGCTGGGCGACCAGGACGGCAGCTGGGCCGGCGTGCTCTACATCGTGCCGACCGTGTTCAGCGGCCTCGGTGCCCCGCTCTGGGGCCGGCTGGCCGACCGGTACGGCCGCAAGCGGCTGCTGCTGCGGGCCCAACTCGGGCTCACCGTCTCGTTCCTGATCGCCGGCTGGGCCGACAGTCTGCCCGCCTTCACGGTCGCGCTGGTGCTCCAGGGCTTCCTCGGCGGCACCTTCGCCGCCACCAACGGCTACCTGGCCGCCGCCCTGGAGGGCCCCCGGCTCTCCAGGGCGCTCACCCTGATGCAGGGCAGCGCCCGGGCCTCGCTGGTGGCCGCGCCGATCCTGGTCGGCGCCCTCTCGCCCTGGATATCCCCGCACCGGCAGTATCTGGTGATGGCCGTCCTCCCGCTGCTCGCCGCCGGGCTCCTCGCCCTGCTGCCCGAGCCGTCCCGGCCGGTCCGGCCGGCCACGGCCGCCGAGCAGCCCGCCGACGTCGTACCGGGATCGCTCAAGCTGCTCTACACGGTGGAGTTCGCCTTCGTCTTCTCCACCATCGTCTCCTTCCCGTACCTGGTCGCGATGGTGGAGCAGAAGCTGCCCGGTGTGTCCGGCACGGTGACCGGCCTGCTCTTCGCGCTGCCGCACCTGTGCTATTTGGTCGCCGCCGGACGGGTGCACACCCGCTTCCTGGAGCGGCCGCGCACCGGCCTGGCGATCGGCTTCGCCTTCGTCGCGCTCGGTCTGGCCGCCCACGGCCCGGCCGACTCCCTGCTCACCTTCACCCTCGCCCGGCTGCTGCTGGGCGTCGGCCTGACCCTCGGCCTGGTCTGTCTCTCGGTGCTCGCCGCCGAGGCGTGCCGAGGACGGGCCCCGGGCCGGATGTTCGGCTCACTCGAATTCGTCTCCAAGGGCGGCGCCGTCGCCGCCGGGGTGGTCGCCGCGCTGGTCAACAGCGCTTTCGGCCCGACCGCCCCGGTGCTGACCGGCACCGTGGCCGCACTGGCCGCCGCCTCCCTCGTCCTCCTCTCCCGCAGGAGCAACTGATGCCCTCCCCGATCGACATCGCCCCGGCCGCCGCCGGGCCCACCACCCTGCCCACGGCGGATCACGCCGTCACCCACACCCTGCTCAACTGCCTGCTCCGCGAGGTCTCGGGCCCCGAGCACCAGACCGCGATCGTCGACGGCCGACTGCACCTGCGGCTGCCCCGCCGGGGCGTCGCGCTCAACATCGCGCTGCGCCGCACCTCGCTCACCGGCGCGCACCGCTTCACCGGCCCGGTCTTCGAGGAAGGCCCGGACGGCTGGCGGGAGTTGGGCTGGCAGGAGTTGGCCGAGCACGTCCAGGCCGAGCTGACGCTGCGCACCGGGGTGCGGAACGAGGAGTTCCTCACCCAGCTGACCTCCAGCCGCGCCGGGGTGGCGCACGGCCTGGACCGCAGGCCCGCCCCCGGACCGGACCGCTACCTGGAGTCCGAGCAGGCCCTGGTGTTCGGTCACCGCTTCCATCCGGCGCCCAAGTCCCGCTACGCCGAGCGCGGTTCCTGGGACGACTACGCCCCCGAGGCCCGCGCCGCGTTCCGGCTGCGCCACCTCGCGGTACGCACCGAGTACGTCGCCCAGGACACCGCCGACCCGACGGCGCTGGCGCTGCTGGACTCGCTGGGCGAGGTGCCGGAGGGCTACACGCTGCTGCCCTCCCACCCCTGGCAGTACGAACTGCTCTGCGACCACCCGGGGTTGGCCGCGGCGATGGAGCGCGGCGACGTGATCGACCTCGGCGAGCGGGGAGTGCCGTTCACCGCCACCGCCTCGGTGCGCACCCTGCACGGTGCGGGCGCCTTCCTGAAGTTCAGCCTGAACGTCCGGATCACCAACTGCCTGCGCAAGAACGCCGCGTACGAGCTGACCGGCGCCGTCACCCTGACCAGACTGCTGGCCGAGCCGTTCGCGAAGCTGGCCGTGCAGTACCCCGACGCGGCCATGCTGCGCGAGCCCGCCTTCCGCACCCTGGCCCTGCCGGGCCCGGACGGTGTGGTGGACAACTCGCTCTTCGAGGGCTTCGGGCTGATCGTCCGGGAGGGCCTGGAGCAGCACCTCCGCCCCGGCGTCACCGCGCTGCTCGCGGCGGCCGTGGCCGACGAGTACCCGACAAGCTCCGCGCAGATCGGCGCCCTGCTGGGTGACTCCGGCCCGGCCGGGGCGCTCGACTGGTGGGGCGCGTACCTCCGGCTGGTGGTGCCGCCGGTGCTGGCCGCCTACTTCGAGCACGGCGTGGTGCTGGAGCCGCACTTGCAGAACGTCCTGCTCGGCGTGGACGACCAGGGGCGTCCGGCCCAGGTGCTGTTCCGCGACCTGGAGGGCACAAAGCTGCTGCCGGAACGCAACGCCGAGCTGCTGGCCACCCTGCCGCCCGAGGTGGCCGGGCCGATGGCCTACGACGCGCAGCGCGGCTGGGACCGGGTGGTGTACTGCCTGGTGGTCAACCACCTGTCGGAGCTGGTCTCCGCCCTGGCCGACCAGCATCCGACCCTGGAGGCCGCCCTCTGGGACGAACTCCGCACCGTGCTCGGCGAGTTCGGCGAGGAACAGGGCTGCCCGCCCCGGCTGGCCGCCCTGCTCGCGGGCGTCCCGCTGCCCGCCAAGGCCAACCTGCTCACCCGCTGGGAGCGCAAGGCCGACCGGGAGGCGGGGTACGTCCCGCTGCCCTCGCCGCTCGGCGAATCCGTGCTGGCCCTGAGCTGGAGTGCCTGATGTCCCTCGATGACCTCCTCACCTCGCTGACGCCGGAGCAGTTCCCGGTCTACGTCTACGATCTGGCCGCGCTGCGCGAGCACGCCGCCGCCGTCCGGGCCGCACTGCCCGAGCGGGTCGAGCTCTACTACGCCGCCAAGGCCAACCCCGAGCCGGAGATCCTGGCCGCGCTCGGCCTCGCCGTGGACGGCTACGAGGTCTCCTCCGGCGGCGAGTTGGCCCATGTCCGAGCAGCCGTACCGGATCATCCGCTGGCCTTCGGCGGCCCGGGCAAGACCCCGGACGAGATCGCGACCGCGCTCCGGCTCGGGGTCCGGCGCTGGCACGTGGAGAGCCAGCACGAGCTGCGGCTGCTGGCCGCGCTCGCCGACGGCCCGGTGGACGTGCTGCTGCGCGCCAACCTGCCGGTGACGGACGGCTCGCTCGACTCGGTGAAGCTCGCGATGGGTGGCCGGCCCACCTCCTTCGGCCTCGATCCCGCACTGGTCTCGCGCTGCGTACGGCTGCTCGCCGAACCCGGCTTCGAGCGGCTGCGCCTGGTCGGCGTCCACGCCCACCTGGCCAGCGGCCTGCCGGCGGAGGCCCAACTCACGCTCGCCGAGCAGGTGGTGGAATGGTCGGTCGCACTGGCCGAGCGGCACGGGATCACCCTCCAGGAGGTCAACGTCGGTGGCGGCATGGCGGTGGACTACGCGGACCCGGCGGCCCGCTTCGACTGGACGGCCTTCGGCACCGGGCTGGTGAAGCTGCTGGACCGGCACCCCGGGCTGACCCTGCGGATCGAGCCGGGCCGGGCGCTCACCTCGTACTGCGGTTACTACGCGACCGAGGTGCTGGACGTGAAGCAGAGCCACGGCGAGGACTTCGCCATCGTCCGGGGCGGCACCCACCACCTGCGCACCCCCGCCACCCGGGGACACAACCAGCCGTTCACCGTGCTCCCGGTGGCTGACTGGCCGCACCCCTGGGAGCGGCCCGCCGTGACCACCGGCCGGGTCACCGTGGCCGGGCAGCTCTGCACACCGAAGGACGTGCTGGCGGCGGGGATTCCGGTGGAGCGGCTGCGGGCCGGTGACCGGGTGGTGTTCGCGATGGCCGGGGCGTACGCCTGGAACATCTCGCACCACGAGTTCCTGATGCACCCTCGGCCGGGCTTCCACTTCCTCGGCTGACGGCGCGGCGTTCCCCGGCCTGCCGGCGTTCCTCGGCCGCCCAGCGTTCCTCGGCCGGCGTTCCTCGCTGCCCACCCGGCACCGGACGCGGACGCCGCCGGACGGTGGGGCGCCGCAGGTCGTGGCCGGGAGGACGTGCGAGAGTGGTACCCAGCGAAGGGAGCGCGCACGTGCTGATGGAGAAGGTGGCCGAGATCCTCGCCGAGACGTCGGCCGAGGTGGTCGAGCCGCGTTTCCGGGCACTGGCCGCGGGCGAGGTGATCGAGAAGGCCCCCGGGGAGATCGTCACGATCGCCGACCGGGAGGCCGAGGTGATCATCACCCGGCGGCTGCGCGAGCTGCTGCCCGTCCCGGTGGTCGGTGAGGAGGCGGTGGCCGCCGATCCGGCGCTGGCCCAGGCGCTCAGCTCCGAACCGGCCGTCTGGCTGGTGGACCCGGTGGACGGGACTTCGAACTTCGTCGCGGGCCGCCCGGACTTCGCCGTGATGGCCTCCCTGGTTCGCGCCGGACAGACCGTCGCCGCCTGGATCTGGCAGCCCGTCAGCGGAGTGGCGTACTCCGCCGAGCTGGGCGCCGGCGCCTGGCGGGACGGACACCGGCTGACTCGCCCCGCCGTCACCGACGCTCCCGAGAAGTGGCGCGGCTCGGTGAAGAGCCGCTTCCTCGACCCCGGCGAGCACCACCGCCTGCAGACCGCCGTCCGGACCTTCGGGAAGACCGGCTACGGCCTGCGCTCGGCGGGCATGGAGTACCCGCAGATCGCCGAGGGCGAGACCGAGTTCATCCTGTACTGGCGCACCCTGCCCTGGGACCACTCCCCCGGCTCCCTGCTGGTCACCGAGGCGGGCGGGGTCTCCGCCCGCCTGGACGGCAGCGGCTACCGGCCGGAGCCGCCCGGTGGTACGGACGGCCTGCTGGTCGCCGCCGACCCGGTGGTCTGGGAGCGGGTCAGAGCGACGCTGTTCGGCTGAGCCCTACCTCACCCGGGGCCTACCAGACCACCGGCAGCCGCTCCGGCAGCCGCTTGATGAAGCCGGGGCGCCAGGCCAGCTGATCGGCCGGGAGGGCCAGCCGGAGTCCGGGCAGCCGTTCCACCAGCACCTGCAAGGCGATCTCGGCGTGGGTGCGGCCGAGCGCGGAGGCCGGGCAGAAGTGCCGGCCCGCGCCGAAGGCCAGGTGCGGATTCTCCGGCCGGTCGAAGTCGATCCGCTCCGGGTCGGGGAAGACCGCCGGGTCGTAGTTGGCGCCCTCGATCAGCACCAGCACCAGCTCACCCTGACGGACCAGCACCTCGCCGACCTGGACGTCCGCCAGCGCGATCCGGGGCAGCGCGTCCCCGATCGACAGGTTGTAGCGGAGCAGCTCGTCCACCGCCCGGCCGATCAGCGCGGGCTCCTGGCGCAGCCGCTCGGCCAGCTCGGGCCGCTGCGCCAGCGCGATGATCGCGTGCAGCAGGAAGGAGGAGGTGGAGACCGCCCCCGCACCGAACAGCGAGAGCGCCACGGTGGCCAGCAGCTCGTCGTCCTCCAGGTCCGCCCGCTCGGCCCGCAGCCTGGCGAACCGGCCGAGCAGCCCCTCGGTGGGCGCCGGATCGGCGTTGAGCTTGCCGAGCATGTAGCCGAGGTCCTTGTACCAGTTGGGGGTCGACCCCTCGAACGGCACCGGACTGGTCAGGAAGGCCACGTCGATGCCGGCCATCAGCTGCCGCCAGTCGTCGGTCGGGATGCCCAGCAGCCGGCAGTGCAGCGCGGCCGAGTACGGCTCGGTGAAGCCGTCCCGCAGTTCGGCCGGTTGGCCCTGCCGCTCCAGCTCGTCCAGCAGCCGGTGCGCCTCCGCCTCCAGCCGGCCGCCCAGCTCCCTGTCGGCGCGCGGGGAGAGGGTCTTCATCACGGCGTCCCGCAGCCCGGCGCTGTTGATGTTGCCCATGTTGTTGACCACCTTGGTCGCGGCCGAACAGGACCGGGGTGAGCGGCAGTTCGACGTGGTAGCAGGAGACCGAGGACGGCACGTCCAGCAGGCTCGGGGTGTCGAGGAAGAACGGCAGCTCGGCGGCTATGTAGGCGACCCCGGCGGCGAGTTGGTCCACCGAGGGGCTCTCGCCCTCCGGCATCCGGGCGGCCAGGAAGCCGGCCGCCATCCCCTCGGTGGCCAGCCGGAAGTCCTCGTCCTCGGCCAGCGCACGGGCCACCTCGGCGGACAGCCGCCGGTACGCCGGGGTGTCCGCGAACTCGGACAGCGCGTGCACCCCGACCCGCGACCGGGCGGCCAGTTCGACTCCGCGCTCGATCCGGCGCCGGGTGGCTTTGCTCTCCTTGGCCGCCCGGCGCCTGGCCTGGTCGGGCGGGTAGCCGAAGGCGGTGAACTGGGTGTCCACGTGCAGGTCGGCGTGGACCACATCCACCGAGTCGAAGAACTGGCGGCCCCAGCGCACCAGTTGGGCGATCCGGAGACGACTGAAGTAGCTGCTGCCCGGGCTGACCCCGATCAGCAGGTGGTCACCGCGCTGCCAGACCCGGTGGCAGCGGTCGGAGAACGGCAGGGCTTGGAAGGTGCTGAAAGTGGTGCTCAGAAGTGTTTCGGTCATGCCGCAGCTCCGCGTCGCAGGACTGAGTACAGGGAAGTGGTGTCGACACCAGGGGAGTTCGTGCCAGAAAGGCGAAAGGAGAGGCCGCGCCGGATGACGGCGGGTTCACTACTCCCTCGCGCCGCAAGTCCCGAGGAGCCGTGTGCTCCCGGTGTGGCGGCGGCTACTAGAAGTTACCGCCGTGCTTCGCCGGATCCGCAAGCGTGGGCGGGTGGTTGGCGAAATCACGCCGCAGTGCGGCCGAAAACAGCTGGACAGCCTCGGAAAGGTATGTCCACGGACACTTCGCGCAGCGGCCCCGGAAATACCCACGGGGCGCCGATCGGCCGCGCTTTCCTACGAATTCTGACAGCCGGACCGGAGTCCGGCTGTCAGATCCGCCAATTCCCTTTTCAGCCGCCGAACTTGGCGCTGAGGATCTTGTCGCCGGCCCGGAGCTGCTGCGTCACGTCCAGCCCCTGGGTCACCCGGCCGAAGACGGCGTAGTTCATGTCGAGGAAGGCCGCCGGACCGAGTGTGATGTAGAACTGGCTGGAGGCGCTGTTCGGGTTCTGACTACGGGCCATCGAGAGCGCGCCCGCCTCGCCGTGCTTGAGGTCCGGCGTGACCTCCAGCTTGATCGTCCGCTCCCGGCCGGTCGCCGGGTCGATGAATCCTCCGGTGCCGTTGCCCAGCGGGTCACCGCCCTGGATCACGAAACCGGGCTCGTAGCGGTGGAACTTCAGCCCGTCGTAGAAACCCCGCTCGACCAGGTCCGCGAAGTTCTTCGCCGTGATCGGCGCCTTGTCCTCGTACAGCTCGACCGTGATCGTGCCCTTGGTGGTCTCGAGCACCACGGTTCGGTTCTTCTCCACTGCTGACCGCCTGTCCTGGCTGGGGGGTCTGTCCTGGTTTTTCACCCTACGTCACTGTTCTCCGCCACTCCGGTCCCTGACGCGCTGCCCGGCCGTGCGGACCGCGGCCAGCAGGGCGGCGGTGTCCGCCGGGGTGGCGTGCGGGTTGAGCAGGGTGAGCTTGAGCCGGACCCGGCCGGGGCCGGCGCCCGGAAGTTCGGTCCGGCCGACCACGGCCCGGCCGGTGTGGAGCAGGTCGCGGCGCAGTTCCGCATTCAGCCGGTCCAGCTCGGCCGGTCCGGCCCCGGCCGGGCGGTAGCGGAACACCACCGTGCTGAGCACCGGCGCGCAGTGCAGCTCCAGCTCCTCGGCGGCCTCCGCCGCTCGGGCGGTGACCAGCGCCAGGTCGTGGCAGGCCTCGACCAGCGCGCCCAGGCCCTTGCGACCCAGCGTCCGAAGGGTGACCAGCAGTTTGAACGCGTCGGCCCGGCGGGTGGTGCGCAGCGAGCGGCCGAGCAGGCTCGGGTACCCGGCCTCCTCGTCGTCGGCCGGGTTGAGGTACGCCGCCCGGCGGCCCAGCGATTCGTACGACTCGGCCCGGCGGACCAGGAAGACCCCGGCGGCGGCCGGCTGCCAGCCGAACTTGTGCCAGTCCAGCGAGACCGAGTCGGCCCGGGCGATGCCGTCCAGCAGCGGGGCCAGCCGGTCCGAGAGCAGCGCCCCGCCGCCGTACGCGGCGTCCACGTGCAGCCAGGCGCCGTGTTCGGCGGCCAGCTCGGCGGCCGGGTGCAGCGGGTCGACGGCGCCGGTGTCGGTGGTGCCCGCGGTGGCCACCACGGCGATCGGCCGCTGCCCGGCCCGGACGGCGGCGCGCAGCTCCTCGGCCAGCGCGGCCGGGTCCATCCGCAGCCCGCGGTCGACCCGGATGGTACGGACCGCCCGCTCGCCCAGCCCGAGCAGCGCGGCGGCGCGCTGGACCGAGAAGTGCGCCGCCTCGGAGGCCATGATCACCGGGCGGACACCGGGCGGCAGACCGTGCAGGGCGACCTCGCCGCCCAGCACCTGATCGCGCGCCAGCAGCAGGCCCATCAGATTGGATTCGGTGCCGCCGGTGGTCAGTACCCCGGCGGCGGCCGCCGGGTCGAAGCCGACCAGCTCGGCCAGTTCGGCGATCAGGGCGGTCTCCAGGCCGGTGGCCGCCGGGGCCTGGTCCCAGGAGTCGAGCGAGGGGTTGAGGGCGCTGACCGCCAGGTCTGCGGCGACCGCGACGGCGAGCGGTGGGCAGTGCAGGTGCGCGGCGCAGGCCGGGTCGGCGGGGTCGGCGGTACCGAAGGCGAGGAACTCGGTGAGCCGGAGCAGGGCGTCCCGGTCGTGCTGGACGGACACCGCAAGCCGGGTCTGACCGGCGATCAGCTCGGGTCCGCCGGGCGGCAGTGGGCCGCCCCGCTGCCGGGCACCGACGTCCAGGGCGGTGAGCACCAGGTCGAGCAGCGGTCGCAGCGCCACAGGACCGGCCAGGCTCGCGGCCTCGGCGGTCATCGGGACGCGGCTTCGACGGCGTCGGCGAGCCGCTCCAGCACTGCCTCGACCTGCTCGTCGGTGATGGTGAGCGGGGGCAGCAGCCGGAGCACCGCGTCGTGGCGGCCGCCGAGTTCGACGATCAGGCCACGCTGCAGGCACTCCGCCCGGACCCGGCGGGCCAGTTCGGGGTCGGCGGGGTGGGCGCCGCAACGGTCCGGTTCGCCGCTCGGGTCGACCAGTTCGACGCCGATCATCAGGCCCCGGCCCCGGACGTCGCCGATCACCGGGAGCCGCCCCTTGAGCGCGTCCAGCCGGCCCGTCAGCCGGGCGCCGAGCAGGTCGGCCCGCTCGACCAGCCCGTGTTCGGCGACGTACCGCAGGGTGGCCGCGCCCGCCGCCATCGCGAGCGTGTTGCCCCGGAAGGTGCCGGTGTGCGCGCCGGGCAGCCAGCCGTCGTACTCCTCCCGGTAGACGACCACCGCGAGCGGGAGGCTGCCGCCGATCGCCTTGGAGAGCACGAGCGCGTCCGGCTCGATCCCGCTGTGCTCGACCGCCCACATCGCGCCGGTCCGGCCCACGCCGGTCTGCACCTCGTCCACGATCAGCGGAATGCCGCGCTCGGCCGTGATCCGGCGCATCTCGCGCAGCCAGCCGTCCGGCGCGGGCACCACCCCGCCCTCGCCCTGGACCACCTCCAGGATCATCGCGGCCGGGGGCAGCACGCCCCCTGACGGGTCGTCGAGCAGCCGCTCCACGTACGTCGCGGACAGCTCCGCCCCGCGCGCACCCTCGCCGAACGGGCAGCGGTACGCGTACGGGTAGGGCAGCCTGGTCACCTCTCCCCCGCTGGGCAGCGGCGACTTCACCTCGACGGCGCCCGTGACGGCCAGCGCGCCGGCGGTCATGCCGTGGTACGCGCCGGTGAAGGCGAGCGCGCCCCGGCGGCCGGTGGCCGTCTGCATCAGCTTGAGCGCCGCCTCCACCGCGTCGGTGCCGGCCGGCCCGCAGAAGTGCACCCGGGAGCGGTCGCCGAAGCCGGGCGGCAGACTCTCGAACAGGGCCGTGGTGAAGTCGTCCTTCTCGGCGGTGGCCAGGTCGAGCAGGTGCAGCGGGGCGCCGCTGTCCAGGGTGCGGCGGATCGCGGTGAGCACCGTCGGGTGGTTGTGGCCGAGCGCCAGCGTCCCGGCGCCGGACAGGCAGTCGAGATACCGGCGGCCGTCCGCACCCTCCACCGTCATCCCGTGGGCCCGGACCGGCACGATCGGGAAGGAACGGGCGTAGGTACGGGCAGCCGACTCGCGGATCCGCTGACGGCGCAGGATCGCGTCGCCGGCCGTGGGGGCGGCGGTGAGGGCCAAGGCAGACTCCCTTTGGTTAGGTAAGCCTAACTTTACTGGCCCTGGAATCCCGTACTCCTCATCGGATCCGCTTTCCACCCGTCCGAGTGAACCCGACACCCCGTCAACGAGCGACGGACGCAACGGACACGGGCCGTGCGAAGGTGGGTGCGCCGACGTGGCCGAGGCGTTCGAGCGCCACGGCCTGATCGACGAGCACCGGATCCACGTCCACCTGGTGCTGATCGGCCGGGGCAAGCCCCTCTCCCCGCCCGCCGCCCGCCGCCCGCCGCCCGCCGCCCGCCGCCCGCCGCCCGCACAACGGACCTCCACCTGGTCGGGAGCCGCACCTTCGGCAACGGGGTCGTCCTGCTCCACTGCCGGAAGGCCGGGCCGTCATAGGCTGGCCGCATGTCGTACGAAGCCGAACTGGCCGCCACCCGTGAGTTCTTCGCCGCCCGCGCCGACACCTGGGACTCCAAGTACCCGGACGACAGCCCGCGCTACGCTGCCGCGATCGCCGAACTCGGCCCGGCCGCAGGAGCGTTCGTGCTCGACGCGGGCTGCGGCACCGGCCGGGCGCTGCCGCTGCTCCGGGCCGCGGTCGGCCCGGGCGGGACGGTGCTCGGGGTGGACGTGACCCCCGAGATGGTGGCCAGGGCCCGGGCCCACTCCGAGGTGGCCGCCGTCGCGCTGGCCGACTGCGCGCACCTCCCGCTGCCCGACGACACGGTCGACCTGGTCTTCGCGGCCGGCCTGGTCAACCACCTCCCCGACCCCGCCCTCGGCCTCCGCGAACTCGCCCGGGTCAGCCGCCCGACCGGCCGCCTCGCCCTCTTCCACCCGATCGGCCGCGCGGTCCTGGCCGCCCGCCACGGCCGCGCCCTCACCCCGGACGACCGCCGCGCCGAACCCAACCTCCGCCCGCTGCTGGCCGCCAACGGCTGGGAGCTGGTGAGCTACACGGACACCGACGACCGCTTCCTCGCCGTGGCGGACCGGTCGCGGTAGTAGCCCGCTGCGACCGCCCGGACCGCCCTTGCCCGGTAGCCGGGTTGCCGTCCGGCCTCTACCGCCCGGTGCGCCAGCGGTAGTTGAGCTCCGGCCGGCCGACCTGGCCGTACTGCGGTTCGCGGTCAGCGAGGCCGGTGGTGACCAGGTGTTCGAGGTAACGGCGGGCGGTGATCCGGGAGACGCCGGTGGCGGCGGCCGCTGCGGTGGCGGACAGGCCGTCGGGGGTGGTGCGCAGGACGGTGGCCAGGGTGTCGAGGGTGGCGGCGCTGAGGCCCTTGGGGAGGGCGGTGCGGTCGGGTGTGCGCAGGGCGGCGAACGCCTGGTCCACCTCGTCCTGGCCGGTGGCCTCGCCGGTACGGCCGAGGGTGGAGCGGTAGCGGGCGTAGCGGTCCAGCCGGTCGTGCAGGGCGGCGGCGCCGAAGGGTTTCAGCAGGTACTGCACCACCCCGGCCGAGACGGCCTGCCGGACGGTGGTCAGCTCCCGGGCCGAGGTGACGGCGATGACGTCCGCGCTGTGCCCGGCGGCGCGCAGGGTGCGGCACAGCTGGAGGCCGTGACCGTCGGGCAGGTGGAGGTCGAGCAGGATCAGGTCGACGGGTGCGCCGGCCGCCCGGGTCCGGTCCAGCAGCCGGAGCGCCTCCGCGCAGCTGTGCGCGGTCCCGGCCGCCGAGAAGCCCGGCGTGCGGCCGACATAGAGGGTGTGGGCGGCTGCGGCCACCGGGTCGTCCTCGACCACCAGGACGGAGATCATCGGACCGCCTCCCGCTGGAGCGGCAGCCGGACGGTGAGCACGGCACCCTCCGAGCGCCCGATCTCCACCGTGCCGCCGTTGCGCCGGGCGGTCTGCTGGACCAGGGCGAGGCCGAGGCCCCGGCCGCCGTGGGCCGCCTTGGTGGTCCAGCCCCGGCCGAACACCTCGCCGGCGGCGTCCGGTTCGATGCCGGGGCCCGAGTCGGCGACCCGGAGCAGCAGTTCGGCCCCGTCCACCCGGGCGGTGACGGTGACCTCGGGGGCGCGGGCTGCGGCGTTCTCGATCGCGGCGTCCACCGCGTTGTCCACCAGGTTGCCGAGGACGGTGACCAGGTCGCGCGGGGTGAGGCCGGGCGGCAGGACGCCGTCGTCGATCCGGCTGTCCTCGGTCAGGGTCAACTCGACGCCGCGTTCGGCGGCCTGGGCGGTCTTGCCGAGCAGCAGGGCGGCCAGCACCGGTTCGGCGACCGCCGCCACCACCCGGTCGGTGAGCTGCTGGGCGAGTTCGAGCTCGGCGGTGGCGAAGTCCACCGCCTCGCCGTGGCGGCCGAGTTCGATCAACGAGACCACGGTGTGCAGCCGGTTGGCGGCCTCGTGCGCCTGCGCGCCGAGCGCCTCGGCGAAGCCCCGTACCGAGTCCAACTCGCCGACCAGCCCCTGGAGTTCGGTGTGGTCGCGGAGCGTCACCACGGTGCCGAGGCCAGGGCCGACGGCCGAGGTGTTCAGCACTACCACCCGCTCCGCGGTCAGGTGCACCTCGTCCCGGACCGGCTCGGCCGAGCCGAGCGCCCGGGCCAGCGAGGGCGGCAGGCCGAGCGAGCGGACCGGCACACCGTCCAAGTCGCCGGACAGGCCGAGCAGTTCGCGGGCCGCGTCGTTGCAGAGCACCACCCGCCCGGCGCCGTCCAGCAGCACCAGCCCCTCCCGGACGGAGTGCAGGGTGGCCTGGTGATAGTCGTACAGGTGGCTCAGCTCGGCGGCGCCCATGCCGTGGGTGTGCCGCCGCAGCCGGACGTTGGCCAGGTAGGTGGCCGCCCCGCCGAGCAGCAGGGCGCCGAACGCGACACCGCCCAGCGCCATCAGCGGTCCGCGCAACTGGGCGCTGATCGACTGCACCGTGATGCCCGCGCTGACCAGCCCGACCACCCGGCTGCCGTCGGACACCGGGGCCACCACCCGGACCGAGGGGCCGAGCGTGCCGGTGTACGTCTCGGTGAACACCTGGCCGGCCGCCGCCTGTTCGATGTGGCCGAGGAAGGGGCGGCCGATCTGGGCCGGGTCGCGGTGGGCCCACCGGATGCCGTCGGGGGCCATCACGGTGACGAAGTCGACGCCGGTGTCCTGGCGGACCCGCTCGGCGTACGGCTGGAGCACGGCGGACGGGTCGGGGCCCACCGCGGCCTCCCGGACGCTGGGCGCGGCGGCCACCGAGCGGGCCACGGCGGTGACCTGGCGCCGGGCGGCGGCCTCGGCCCGGCCGGTGGTGAACAGATAGGCGAGCACCGCGCCCCCGGCCACCACGGCGGCCACGATGACCACCTGGAGTACGAACAGCTGACCCGCCAGGCTGCGGGCGCGGCGGCGCGTCGGGCTGTCGGGGTGCGCATCCAGGCCGGCGTCCATGCCAGCCAGTGTGCCTTGCCGTCGCGCGGGGCGAGCCGGGCTGGCGGCATGAACTCTATGAACTCAAACGTGACCCTGATCACTCCGGAGCCCATAGTCGGATCGTCCCGACCACCCCGGGCCGGCAGCACCCGCAGGCGAAGGAGCCGCACCATGACGACGAGCACAGCAGCCCCGAGACGAGACCGCACGCACTACCTCTACCTCGCCGTCATCGTCGCGGTGCTGGCCGGTATCGCGGTCGGCCTTGCCGCGCCGGACTTCGCCGTGGAGCTGAAGCCGGTCGGCACCGGCTTCGTGAACCTGATCAAGATGATGATCAGCCCGGTGATCTTCTGCACCATCGTGCTCGGCATCGGCTCCGTCACCAAGGCCGCCAAGGTCGGCAGGGTCGGCGGCCTCGCGCTCGGCTACTTCCTGCTGATGTCCACCGTCGCGCTCGGCATCGGCCTGCTGGTCGGCAACCTGCTGGAGCCCGGTTCGGGCCTGCACCTCACCCAGGCCCTGGCCAAGGCCGGACACGCCCAGGCCACCGCAGGTCACGCCCAGAACACCACGGACTTCCTGCTCGGGATCATCCCCACCACGGTCTTCTCCGCGCTGACCGAGGGCAAGGTGCTCCAGACCCTGCTGGTCGCGCTGCTCGCGGGCTTCGCGCTCCAGGCGATGGGCACGACCGGCGCACCGGTGCTGCGCGGCATCGAGCACCTCCAGCGGCTGGTCTTCCGCGTGATGTCGATGATCATGTGGCTCGCCCCGGTCGGCGCCTTCGGTGCGATCGCCGCCGTGGTCGGCGCCACCGGCACCGCCGCACTCAAGAGCCTCGCCGTGATCATGATCGGGTTCTACCTCACCTGCTTCCTCTTCGTGGTGCTGGTGCTCGGCGGGCTGCTCCGCCTGGCGGCCGGGGTCAACATCTTCTCGCTGCTGCGCTACCTGGGCCGCGAGTTCCTGCTGATCCTCTCCACCTCCTCCTCGGAGAGCGCGCTGCCCCGGCTGATCGCCAAGATGGAGCACCTCGGCGTCAGCCGCCCGGTGGTCGGCATCACCGTCCCCACCGGCTACAGCTTCAACCTGGACGGCACTGCGATCTACCTGACGATGGCCTCGATCTTCATCTCCGAGGCTCTCGACAAGCCGATGTCGCTGGGCCAGCAGTTCGGTCTGCTGATCTTCATGATCATCGCCAGCAAGGGCGCCGCCGGCGTCACCGGCGCCGGCCTCGCCACCCTCGCGGGCGGCCTGCAGTCCCACCGGCCGGAACTGGTGGACGGCGTCGGCCTGATCGTCGGCATCGACCGCTTCATGTCCGAGGCCCGCGCCCTGACCAACTTCGCGGGCAACGCCGTGGCCACCGTCCTGATCGGCCACTGGACCAAGGAGCTCGACCACGGCCGCCTCGGCGAGGTGCTCGGTGGCCGGCTCCCCTTCGACGAGACCACCCTGGTCGACAGCCACGCCGACGTCCCCGCCCAGGCCCAGGCCCCCACCCCGGCCCCGGCGCTGGCGCTGGCGCTGGAGAAGACCGGCTGACACCCCCTCGGACCGCAGGCCCCCACTCGAGACCCCCCGGTCGAGTGGGGGCCTGCTCCTTTCGTCGGCTCAGGTCTCGTGCGCCGAACCGCTCAGCGCCCAGGACAGGCCGGTGGCCGGGTCCTCCAGGGCGAGGTGGACGAAGCGCAGCTCGTCGGCCGGCTCGTGCCAGGTGAAGCAGCGGAGACGGGGCACCAGCGTGTTCACCTCGGCCGGATCCGGCTGGCCGGTCATCGCGGAGAGGAACCGCCAGACCGCGATCCGGCCCTGCGCGCTGCCCCGGGCCGGGCCGTCCGAGGCGGCCTGGACCAGGGCGGGGTAGACCGCCCCGAACGGCAGGTACCCGCCGGTGACCTGACGGCCGGCCGCCAGCTGGGCGGCGGCCGCCGGTCCTGAGCCGCGGACGCAGCGCGCGGTGGCCCAGGGCACCGCGGCGGCCAGCAGCCTGGTGGCGGCCAGTTCGCGGACCACCGTGCCGGGCTCCGGCAGCTCGACCGGCCCGAGACCCTCCCGGCCGGCAGGCAGGGTGAGCAGCGCGCGCCGGGCCCCGCCGGTGCGCAGGTACTCGCGGACCCGGGCGGCCGGCTCCCAGCCGGCCAGTTCCCACGGTTCCAGGGTCAGCGGGACGCCGTCCCGGTCCGGTTCGGCGCCATGGCCGAGCTCCTCGCCGAGCAGCACCCGGGTGTGCTGGACCAGCCGCCGCACCCGGGCGGGCCCGAGCAGGGGTGCCAGCCGTCGCCAGGAGTGACGGGTCGCCAGCACCTCCCACAGCGGCCCCGCGTCGTGGTCCGCCACCGTCGCGGCCGCGCCGGGCCCGCCGTCCTGGTCGAAGAGCCGGGCCGCCAGCTCCGGCGGCGCCCCGTACGCGATCAGGTGGCCGAGCGGGCCGGTCTCGGCCGCGCCCTGGGCCTCACCGCGCAGCGCGGCACCGACCGCGCGGGACTCGCGGTATAGCCCGAGCAGCTCGGGCCAGCGTTCCTCGTCGGCCAGGGTGCGCAGCCTGCGGCACTCGTAGGTGATCACATTTTCAGCGTACGACCCGTGACGCTCCGTCAGCGGAACGCCACGAGCGAGGTGTCGATCGGTGACACTCAGCCACCCACCTCGGCGAGCAGCCGGGCCGCGTGCACCCGCCCCGCGTGCTCGACCAGACTGATCAGCACCTCCTTGCCGGACTCCCTCCGCCGGGCGTCGCAGATCACCACGGGGGTGTCGGTCTCCAGGTCGAGCGCCCGGGACACCTCCTCGGGGCGGAAGTCCCGGGTGCCCGCGAACCGGTTCACCGCGACCACGAACGGGATGCCCCGGTGCTCGAAGAAGTCCACGGCCGGGAAGCAGTCGGTCAGCCGGCGGGTGTCGGCCAGCACCACGGCGCCCAGCGCGCCGGTGGCCAGCTCGTCCCAGAGGAACCAGAACCGGTCCTGCCCCGGCGTGCCGAACAGGTAGACCGACAGCCCCTCCCTGATGGTGATCCGGCCGAAGTCCATCGCCACCGTGGTGGTGGTCTTCTGCTCCACCCCGCCGAGGTCGTCCACCCCGGCCCCGGCCACCGTGAGTTGCTCCTCGGTGCGCAGCGGCCGGATCTCGCTGACCGAGCCGACCATGGTGGTCTTGCCGACCCCGAACCCCCCGGCGACCAGGATCTTCAGGGCCAACACCGGTTCTTCGTCAGCGTGTTGGGGACGCTCGGGCTGTTCAGAGCGCGCGGAGTCCATTGATGACCTCACGGAGGATGTGCTCGTCGGGGAGCATGGCGGGCGGTACGGGGCGGCTGACCCGGATGAACTCGGCGTCCAGCAGGTCACCGAGCAGCACCCGGACCACCCCGAGCGGCAGGTCGGTCTCGGCGGCGATCTCGGCCACCGAGAGCGCGTTGTCCCGGCACAGGTCGAGGATCGCGCCGTGCTCGGGGCCGATCGGCAGCTCCGGGCTGTCCGGGACGTCACTGACCACCAGGGCGATCAGGTCGAACTCCCGCCCGGTCGGCCTGGTCCGGCCCTTGGTGAGCGCGTACGGGCGCACCATCGGGCCGGCCGCGCCGTCGTACCAGCGGGTGTGCGGCTCGGCCGGCGCCGGGAAGCCGAACGGGGACTCCGGCAGGTGACGGCCTTGCGGGTACGACATCACCCACCGACCGCGCTGCGCGGAGGCGTGTACAGGTGCTCGCCGACCCGGCGGACCAGCCGGGCCATCTCGTACGCGACCAGGCCCAGGTCGGCGTCGGCGTGCGCGAAGACGGCCAGGCAGCTGCCTTCGCCGGCCGCCGCGACGAACAGGAAGCCGTGCTCCAACTCGACCATGGTCTGCCGGACTTCACCCGCGCCGAAGTGCCGTCCCGCCCCCTTGGCCAGGCTGTGGAAGCCGGAGGCGACGGCCGCCAGGTGCTCGCCGTCCTCCCGGCCGATCCCGGCCGAGGTGCCGATCGCCAGGCCGTCGGCGGAGAGCATCACGGCGAATCTGATCTGGGCGACCCGGGAGGCCAGCTCGTCGAGCAGCCAGTTGAACTCTCCCGAGCGCGGTGCGGAGCTGGTCATCGGGTCTCTCCCTCGGTGCTGTCAACGGTCCTGCGGCTCTTGCCCCGGGCCCAGCCGCGCTGGTACGCGGACATCGCGGCCCTGGCCTCCTCCGGGTTGCGGCCGATCCGCGGCGGCCCGTCCGGCCGGGCCCGGGTCTGCGGGCGCTCCGGGGCCTCCCGCAGCTGGGGCGCCATGCTGGCCTGCCGGACCCGGCGCGGCAGGTCGTCCGGCTCCGCCACGGGCGACGGCGGCATGCGCGGCCCCGGGGGCGGTGCGGGTACGGGTGCCGGACCGATCGGGGCGACGGCCGGCCGGGCCGCCGGGAACGGGGTGGCCCGCAGCAGGCCGGGGCCGAACGCGTCCGGCACCCGAGCCGCCGGTGCGGCCGGTCCTGGTGCCGGCGCCTCACGCTCCGGACGCGGGCTCTCCAGCAGCGCGTTGGGCAGCAGCACGACCGCCGTGGTGCCGCCGTACGCGGAGGTCCGGAGCGAGACCCGGACATCCTGGCGGCGGGCCAGCCGGCTCACCACGAAGAGGCCGAGCCGGTCGCTGTCGAACAGGTCCACCTGCTGCGCCGCCTCGATCCGCCGGTTGGCGTCGGCCAGCGCCTCCGGGCCCATCCCGAGTCCACGGTCCTCGATCTCCAGCGCGTAGCCGTTGCCGACCTGCTCGCCCCGGACGTGCACCTTGGTGTGCGGGGGTGAGAACCCGGTGGCGTTCTCGACCAGTTCGGCGATCAGGTGGGTCAGGTCGGCCACCGCCTGCCCGGCGACCGCGACGAACGGCAGCCGGTGCACCTCCACCCGGGCGTACTCCTCGACCTCGGAGACCGCCGCCCTGACCACGTCCACCAGCGGCACCGGATTGCGCCAACCCCGGCCCGGGGCTGCCCCGGAGAGGATGATCAGGCCCTCGGCGTGCCGCCGCATCCTGGTCGTCAGGTGGTCCAGCCGGAACAGGTCCTCCAGCTCCTCCGGGTCCTCGGTGCGGCGTTCCATGGTGTCCAGCAGGGTGAGCTGACGGTGCACCAGGACCTGGCTGCGCCGGGCCAGGTTGACGAAGACCCCGGAGACACCGGAGAGCACCTCGGCCCGCTCCACCGCCGCCGTCACGGCCGCCCGCTGGACCGAGCCCAGGGCGCCGTGCACCTGCCCGATCTCGTCCTCACCGTGCGGGCGCAGCGGCGCCTCCGCCTCCACGTCGATCTCCTCGCCCGCGCGCAACCGCCGCATGGTGCCGGGGAGATGACGCCCGGCCAGCTCCAGCGCGGAGTTCCGCAGCGCGATCAGCTCGGTGACCAGCCCACGGCCGATCTGCACCGAGATCAGCAGCGAGGCGATCACCGCGAGCAGGCCGAGCAGCACGGCGGCGCCGGAGGAGCCGAACAGTCCGAGCGCGTACGGGCGGGCCTGCGCGGCGGCGGCCGCACCGGCGGCGCCTTCCACCGTGCGCAGTGCCCGGGCCACGTTGTCGGCGGCGAGCGACCACTGTTCGCTGCTCACCGCGTCCACCGCGCCCCGGCCGTCCACGGCGGAGCGGACGGCGTCCTCGTACCGGACCAGCTCGTGGTGGTCGGTGCCGCCGAACACCGCGAGCAGCGCGGCCCGGTCCGCCGGGCGCAGGTCAGGCGCGGCGGTCTGCTCGAACAGCCGGCGGGCGTAGACGGCGGCGGTGAACTCCGCGCGCTGGGCGTCGGGCAGCGTCCCCGCGCGCTGGCCGGTGCGCAGCAACGCGTCCTCCCGGGCCAGCAGTTCGCGGGCGCGGGCGAACTCGAGCAGCACCCGCCCGTCGGACGCCACCCGGTGGTCCTGCAGCCCGGTGGTCGCGCCCGTCACCTCGAAGGCGCGGTCGATCGCGGCGGTGTAGGCAGCATAGGTCTCGGGCCAGGTGGCGGAACGGTCCACCACTCGGCGGCGTAGTTCGACCAGGCCGCCGACGGCCGCGCCCAGCGCGTCGACCCGGCCGGCCGCGTCGGCGCCGAGGCCCCGGGCGTCGGCCCGGTTGTAGCCGCTGCCGGTCCCGAGCGGGGCGAGCGCCCGGTCGGTGACCCCGGCGGCCTCCCGGAGCACCGCCTCCCGGCCGGCTCCCGGGGCGGCCAACTGCATTCCTGCGGCCACCCGTTCGGCCTGCAGGCCGGCCACGGTGGCGGCGACCGGGTCGAGCAGCTCGCTGTGCACCTCCTGGAGCCGCAGCAGGTCCCAGATCTGCTGCGCGGTGGTCACGGTGGCGAAGGACCAGAGGGCCATCACGGAGACCACCGGGACCATCAGCAGAGCGACGATCCTGGCGCGTACGGTGCGGGGGCGCAGCCGCCGAAGCAGCGCGTGCGCGGCGGGTCGGCGGGCGGCGGTGGCTTCCCGGGCGGGCGGGCCCGCGTGGGTTCCCATGTGGTCAGGGCCCTCTCTCTGGTGGGTGGTTGACGGTGGCTGCGGTCAGGCCGCCCGGTCGAGCTCCTCGAGCACCGGCCGGCCCGCCTCGCGGTAGGCGGCCCGCTCCTGGGCGGTCGGCGAGAGCGCGACGAAGGCGGAGGTGAGGAACAGGAAGGAGCCGAGTCCGACCGCCAGCGGGAAGATGAACTGCATCGGCGTCGCGCCGCCCAACTCGACCCGGGACGGGTGCAGTTCGACCTGTACGGCGGCCATGCCGGTGTAGTGCATGCAGCTCACCGCGATGCCCATCACCAGCGCGGCGGCCGCAGCGGCGTACACGTTGCGGATGGTGACGGCGGCCCAGAGCGCGGCGGTCGCGGCACCGACCGCGATCAGCACCGAGAGCGCCACCGTGCCGAAGTCGTAGGCGATCACCCCGTGCAGACGGACGGCCGCCATGCCGAGGTAGTGCATGACGGCCACGCCCACCCCGGTGATCAGGCCGCCGAGCAACAGCGAGCGCCCCCGGTGCCGCCCGTACGCCACGGCGAACACCCCGAGCCCGACCACCAGGACGGCGACCAGCAGGCTCAGGATGGTGAGCGGCACGTTGTAGCGCAGCTCGGTGCCGTCCACGGTGAAGCCGAACATCGCGACGAAGTGCATGGTCCAGATGCCGGAACCGATCGCGGCGGCGGCGGTGACCAGCCAGTTCCGCCGGGAGGGGCCGGTGGCGGAGAGCGCGCGCAGGGTGCAGCGAAGGCCGAGCGCGGCGCCGACGCAGGCCATCACGTACGAGATGGCCGGGGTCGGCCAGCCGAAGCTGAAGTGGTCCAAGTGTCCCATCGGGCCTCCGAACGACTCGGGCAGGTGCCAGTCGCCTGTGCGATGTGGGTTTCGAATTCGCCGGACGCTACCGAGCGATCACAAGCGGTTACGCGAAGATGTGAAAAGCAGCCCGCTCGGGGGCTCGAATATGCTGAACTGGAGCGGGCGTTGTGCGCCCGGCGCACTCGGCGGTCACGGTGGCGGACCTGGGCTGCAACACCACGCCGGCGGATCCACGGCGTTCGGCTTCAAGGGCAGCTGGACGGACGGCAACGGCAGGCCGCGCGCGTTCACCTGAACGGCTCGGCCTGACGGCGAAGCAGGAACGACCGGTGGGGCCGCCCCGGGCAGGAGAGGCGGCCCCCGGGCCCTAACGGCGGGTCAGGCCGATCCGGACCGGGCCGGTCGCCGCCAGGGTGATGCCGTGCGTCAGTGGCACCTCGCGGGCGTCCAGCGCCTCGACGTCGAAGGCGCGCAGCACCCCGGCCAGCGCGAGCACCGACTCCAGCATCGAGAAGTGCTGCCCGATGCAGGCCCGGGGACCGCCGCCGAACGGCAGCCAGGCGTAGCGGTGCCGGCCGGCCTCCGCCTCGGGGGTGAACCGCTCGGGGTCGAAGCGCTCCGGGTCCGGCCAGTGCTTCGCGTGCCGGTGCACCACGTACGGGGTGGCCAGCACGGTGGCCCCGGCCGGGATCACGCTGTCGCCGATCGCGCACTCCCCGACCGCCATCCGGCCGATCACCGGAGCGGCCGGGTAGAGGCGCATGGCCTCCTTCAACACCATGGTGAGGTACGGCAGTCGGTTGTAGTCGGCGGCGGTCGCCCGGTGACCGTCGGCGAACACCTCGTCCACCTCCGCCTGGACCCGGCGCTGGACCTCCGGGTAATGGCCCAGCAGGTGCAGTGCGAAGGTCAGCGAGGTGGCGGTGGTCTCGTGGCCGGCCAGCAGGAAGATCAGCACCTGGTCGCGCAGCTCGGTCGGGTCGAGCTGATTGCCGTCCTCGTCGCGGGCCGCGGCCAGCAGCCCGAGCAGGTCGTCGGAGTCCGCCGCGCCCTCGCCGCGCTGGGCGATGATCATGTCGCAGACCCCGTACAGGGCCCGCTCGGCGGCCGCCGCCTCCCTGTTGCCGGGCGTCGGCCAGCTGCGCGGGATGCGCTTGGGCTGGGTGCCGCGGCTTCTGACGTAGTGGTCCAGCACCGGGAAGTTCTTCCGTACCGAGTCGAGCGCGGCCTCCACGTCGGCGCCGAACAGGATGCGGGAGACCGCGCGCAGGGCGAAGCGGGACATCTCGTCCACGGCGTCCACCGCCCGGCCCTGGCCCGCTGACCAGCGCTCGACCAGGCTCTCGGTCTCCATCGCGATCGCCTCGGCGTAGCCGTCCACCCGGCGGCGGGTGAAGAGCGGCTGGATCAGCCGACGCTGGCGCACGTAGTCCTCGTCCTGCGAGGTGAGCAGGCCGTTGCCGAAGCTCTGCCGGATCTCCTCGTAGAAGATGTTCTCCTTGCGAAATTTCGCGGCCTGGGTGGCCAGCACCTGCTGGACGCCCTCCGGCGAGTAGATCCCGTAGATCTCGACCCGCAGCCCGGGCGGCCCGGCGACGAACCGCACCACGTCGCCGTGGTCACGGTGGCCGGACAGGTAGGTGCCGAGCGGGTCCCGCTGCAGGTCGAGCATGGATCCGAGCAGCGGGACACCGGCCGGGCCGGGTATCTGAGCAGTCGGCAAGGAGAACCCCCTCGGTGCTGAACGCTTGTGCGTAGGCCACCAAGTTAGCTGACAGGTCGTCAGCGAAGAAGGGCCGGAAATGGCCGCTCGTTGGTTCGCACATGCTGGCCATCATGACCCCAGGCCCTTGCCCGTGCAATGAGACAGGGGATTTTCCGGCCGTACCTGCGGCACTATGATCGTCTCACCGGAAGTGAACGAGGGGACCCCCGCATGGCCATCACCGTCCGCCGCACCGCCCTGGCCGCCACCGCACTCGCCCTGGCCGCCGGCCTGACGGCGTGCGGCAGCTCGGGGTCGCCGTCCGCGACGAAGACCGCCTCCGGCGCTGCCGGGCCCTCCGGTACGGTCAACGTCTTCGCCGCCGCCTCGCTGAAGGAGAGCTTCACCGAGCTGGGCAGGAAGTTCGAGGCCGTCTACCCGGGGGTCACCGTGAAGTTCAACTTCGGTGGCAGCTCCGCCCTGGCCCAGAGCATCGTCTCGGGCGCCCCGGCCGACGTGTTCGCGGCGGCCAGCCCGGCGACCATGAAGACCGTCACCGACGCCAAGGCGGCCACCGCCCCCGAGGTCTTCGTCCGCAACACGCTCACCATCGCGGTGCCCAAGGGCAACCCCAAGCACCTCGCCGCCCTCAAGGACCTGGCGGGCGGCGGGCTCAAGGTGGCGCTCTGTGCGAAGGAGGTCCCGTGCGGCGCCGCCGCCGTGACCGCCCTCAAGGCGGGCGAGGTCAACCTGACCCCGGTCACCCTGGAGCAGGACGTCAAGGGCGCGCTGACCAAGGTCGAACTCGGCGAGGTGGACGCCTCGCTCGTGTACAGGACCGATGTGCTCGCCGATGCTGCGAAGATCGACGGTGTGGACTTCCCCGAGGCCGCCAAGGCCGTCAACGACTACCCGATCGCCGCGCTGACCAAGGCCCCCAACGCCGACGGCGCCGCCGCCTTCACCGCCTACGTCCGGTCCGCCGACGCCCGCCGGGTGCTCACCGCAGCGGGCTTCCAGACCCCGTGACGGCGGCTCGGAGCGCGTACCGGCGGACTCCGTTCGCGCTGCTGCTGCCCGCACTGCTCGGCCTCGCCTTCCTGGTGCTGCCGCTGGTCGGGCTGCTGATCCGGGCACCGTGGAGTGAACTGCCCACGCAGCTCACCAGCCCCGAGGTGTGGGAGGCGCTCCGGCTGTCGCTGGTCTGCGCGACGGCGGCCACCGCGCTCTCGCTGCTGCTCGGGGTGCCGCTGGCCTGGCTGCTGGCCAGGACGGACTTCCCCGGCCGGCGGTTCGTCCGGGCGCTGGTCACCCTGCCGCTGGTGCTGCCGCCCGTGGTCGGCGGGGTGGCGCTGCTGCTGGTGCTCGGCCGTAACGGCATCGCCGGGCGCTGGCTGGACTCGGCCTTCGGGATCACCCTGCCGTTCCACACCTCGGGGGTCGTGCTGGCCGAGGCGTTCGTCGCGATGCCGTTCCTGGTGATCAGCGTCGAGGGCGCCCTCCGGGCCGCCGACCCCCGGTACGAGGAGGCCGCCGCCACCCTCGGCGCCTCCCGGCTGACCGCGTTCCGCCGGGTCACCCTGCCGCTGATCGCCCCGGGCATCGCGGCCGGCTCGGTGCTCGCCTGGGCCCGCGCACTGGGCGAGTTCGGCGCGACCATCACCTTCGCGGGCAACTTCCCCGGCCGGACCCAGACCATGCCGCTGGCGGTCTACCTGGCGATGGAGTCCGACCCGGAGGCGGCGATCGCGCTCAGCCTGGTGCTGCTCGCGGTCTCCATCACCGTCCTGGCCGGGCTGCGCGGCCGGTGGATGTCCGGCACATGACCCAAGGGAGCTCCGTGACCCTCGATGCCCGCCTGGTGGTCGAACGCACCGGCCACGCCACCCGCTCGAGCTTCCGGCTGGACCTCGGGCTGCGCGCCGCGCCGGGCGAGGTGATCGCCCTGCTCGGCCCGAACGGCGCGGGCAAGTCCAGCGCTCTCCGGGCGCTGGCCGGACTGCTGCCGCTGACCGAGGGTCACCTGCGGCTGGACGGCACCACCCTGGAGGACCCCGCCTCGGGCGTGCACACCCCCGCCGAGGAGCGGCCGGTCGGCGTGGTGTTCCAGGACTACCTGCTCTTCCCGCACCTGTCCGCCCTGGACAACGTCGCCTTCGGACCGCGCTGCCGCGGCCTGGGCCGCCGCGCCTCCCGGGAGGCCGCCCTGCCCTGGCTGAAGCGGATGGGACTGGCCGAACACGCCCAGGCCAGGCCGGGCGCGCTCTCCGGTGGCCAGGCCCAGCGGGTCGCGCTGGCCAGGGCGCTCGCCGTACGGCCGAGGCTGCTGCTGCTGGACGAACCGCTGGCCGCACTGGACGCCCGCACCCGGCTGGACGTCCGCTCCCAACTCCGCCGCCATCTGCGCGAGTTCGAGGCAGTCGCGATCCTGGTCACGCACGACCCGCTGGACGCCATGGTGCTCGCCGACCGGCTGGTGGTGATCGAGGACGGGCGCGAGGTCCAGTCCGGCACCCCGGCCGAGATCGCCCGGCACCCGCGCACCGACTACATCGCCCGACTGGTCGGCCTCAACCTCTACCAGGGCACCGCCACCGGACACACCGTCACGCTCCCGGACGGCGGCCCGGTGCTCACCACCACCGAGGACCTGACAGGACCGGCCTTCGTCGCCTTCCCGCCCGCCGCCGTGACCCTGCACCGCACCCGGCCCGACTCCAGTGCACGCAACGTCTGGCAGCTGGAGGTGGCCGGGCTCGACCTGCACGGCGACCAGGTCCGGGTCGACCTGACCGGCCCGCTCCCGCTGGCCGCCGACCTCACCCCCGCTGCCGCCGCCGAACTCGACCTGGCCCCGGGCAGCCTGGTCTGGGCCGCCGTGAAGGCCGCCCAGACCCACGCCTACCCGGCCTGACCACCCGCCGGTACGGGTTCAACGCGGCACGAACCCGGACTCGTACGCCGCGATCACGGCCTGCGTCCGGTCCCGGGCGCCCAACTTCCCCAGCACGCTGCTGACGTGGGACTTCACCGTCTGCACGCCGAGGAAGAGCTGCTCGGCGATCTCGCCGTTGGAGAGCCCCTGGGCCACCAGCCGCAGCACCTCCGCCTCACGCTCCGTCAGCCCCGCCCGGGTCATCGCCTGCTCGGCGGGCCGGTTGGCCCGTTCGGCGGCCAGTCGGCGGATCGCGGCCGGGAACAGCAGCGACTCCCCCGCCGCCACCAGCCGCACCGCGTGCGCGATCTCGGCCGGCCGGGAGCGCTTGAGCAGGAAGCCGTCGGCGCCCGCCCGCAGCGCCTCGTAGACGTAGTCGTCGTTCTCGAAGGTGGTGACCACCAGGATCTTCGGCGGGTCGGCACTGGCGGCCAGGATCGCCTTGGTCGCGGTCAGGCCGTCCACCTCGGGCATCCGCACGTCCATCAGCACCACGTCCGGCGTGAGCGTACGGGCCAGCGCCATCGCCTCCGCTCCGTCCGCCGCCTCGCCCACCACCCGCAGGTCGCCCTGCGCCTCCAGCACGGCCCGCAGGCCGGCCCGGACCAGCTCCTCGTCGTCCACCAGCAGGATGTCGATCATGATCCCAACCGTAGCGGCAGCCGGACCGTCAGCACCCAGTCCTCCCCCTGCCACCCCGCAGCGGCCTCGCCGCCCAGCAGGGCGGCCCGTTCCCGGATGCCCCGTACGCCCTTGCCGCCACCTCGACGCGAACCGCCTCCCGATCCCCGGCCGTTGGCGCAGCACAGCTCCAACTTCCCGTCCCGCACGGCTATCCGAGCCACGATCGCCGCCCCCGCAGCATGCTTGAGCACGTTGGTCACCGCCTCCTGGACGATCCGGTAGGTCTCTCGGGAGAGCACCCCGGGCAGTGCGCCGGCCGGGATCTGCACCGTGGCCTCGACCGGGTGGCCGGCCGCCCGCGCGGTCTCGAACAGCCCGGGCAGCTGCTCCACGCCCGGCTGTTCCACCGCAGTCCCGTCGGGGGTCTCCCGGAGCAGCACCAGGGTCCGTTCCAGGTCGTCCATCGCCCGCCGACCGGTCTCCTCGATCACCTCCAACGCCTGTGCCACGAAGGCCGGATCAGCCACCTCCCGGGCCGCACCCGCCTGCAGCACGGTCACCGTGAGCGCGTGACCGATCGAGTCGTGCAGCTCCCGGGCCAGCCGGTTGCGCTCCAGCAGCCGTTCGGCCCGCAGCTCCGCCTCGGCCAGCCGCTCACTCGGCGAGGCTCCCAACAGCCGTACGGCCATGGCCAGTTGCAGACGGCCTGCGAGCACCACGAACCAGCCCAGGCCGAACAGCAGCACCGGCGCGAGCAGCGGATAGAGCAACATCTGCCCACCATCCGGGAGTTGCCACCCGAACAGCGTCGGCGCCCGGTCCTGGAACGGCTGGGTGGACAGCGAGCAGATCGCAACCAGACCGTGCACCGTGGCGAAGCCGGCCACCGTACCGAGCGCGACCCGGCCGAACAGCCAGCCCGCCGTCCGCCCCCGGTCCCGCCAGCCCGTCGAGGAGGTGACCCCGATCTGCTCCTCCCGCTCGGGCATCAGCAGCAGCCGGGCCTGCACCCCCTCGGCCCGCCGGGCGGCGGGCACCAGCGCGACCAGGGTGAGCAGCACGCTGTCCAGCAGCACACTGCCCGTCAGGATCTGCCGCAGGTCGACTCCTTCGGTGCCCGGATAGACCATCAGCACCACCCCGACGAAGACCACGCCGATCAGCAGGTGCAGCCACCTGGCGTAGGTGGCGGCGGCGAACAGCGGCGCGAAGATCTCGGACACCCCGCCATGGTGCCAGTTCACCGCCCCGGAGCGGCTCCCTCTCAGGAGGGAGCCGCTCCCCTCCTCGGCGGGATCCGCCACCGCGCGCGCTCCGGTCGAATGGGTCCCGTCAGCAACGACCAGGGAGGAAACCGTGATCCGGATCCAGGGCCTCAGCAAGAGCTACGGGGAGACCCGTGCGGTGGACGGCCTCAGCTTCGAGGTGAGGCCCGGCACCGTCACCGGTTTCCTCGGCCCCAACGGCGCGGGCAAGACCACCACGATGCGGATGATCCTCGGGCTGGACCGGCCGACCGCCGGGCAGGCCCTGATCGACGGCACCCCGTACGCCGAACTGACCACCCCGCTGCGGCAGGTGGGGGCGCTGCTGGACGCCCACGCCGTGCACGGCGGCCGGACGGCCCGGGGCCACCTGCTCTGCCTGGCCCGCAGCAACGGCATCCCGGACCGCCGGGTGGCGGAGGTGCTGGCCCAGGTCGGCCTGGCCGAGGTGGCCCGCAAGCGGGTGAAGGGCTTCTCGCTCGGCATGCGGCAGCGGCTCGGAGTGGCGGCGGCACTGCTCGGCGACCCGCCGGTGCTGCTGCTGGACGAGCCGGTGAACGGCCTGGACCCGGAGGGCATCCGGTGGATCCGTACCCTGCTGCGCGGCCTGGCCGCCGAGGGCCGGGCGGTGCTGGTCTCCTCGCACCTGATGTCGGAGATGGCGCTGACGGCGGATCACCTGGTGGTGATCGGCCGGGGGCGCCTGCTGGCGGACGCCTCGACGGCGGGGTTCATCGCCGAGCACGGCCGCCCCCGGCTCCGGGTCAGGGCGGTGGACCCGGACAAGCTGGCCCGGCTGCTCCGGGATTCGGGCCCGACCGCCGAACCGGCGGGCGACGGCGCCTGGGACGTCCAGGGCGTGACCGGCGAGGAGTTCGCCCGCCTCGCGGCCGAACACCGAGTCGTGCTGTACGAGATTTCGAGCCAACAGGACTCGTTGGAGGAGGCCTTCATGCGGATGACCGCGGACAGCGTCGAGTACCGGGCGGTGGCGGCATGACCACCACGGCCGTGTTCCGCTCCGAGTGGACCAAGTTCACCACCCTGCGCTCGCAGTGGTTCACCCCGCTGCTGGCCGTCCTGCTCAGCGTCGGCATCACGCTGGCCGTCAACAAGGCCTACGCCGCCGACACCTCGCTGCACGAGGACCCGAGCGTCGGTCTCTACTACGGGCTCAACTTCGGCCAGGTGGCGCTGGCCTGCTTCGGCGTCCTGCTGCTCGGCCAGGAGTACGACTCCGGCACCGTGCGCGCCTCGCTCACCGCCGTTCCCCGGCGCGGCCGGCTCTACCTCGGCAAGCTGCTGCTCGGCGGCGGGGTCGGCCTGCTGGCCGGTCTGCTGATCACGGCGGGCAGCGCACTGTCGATGAACGCCACGGACGCCTGGAACTTCGACCTCGCCGAGCCCGGCACCGTCCGAAGCCTCGCCGCCGGGGTGCTGTACTGCCCGCTGCTGGTCCTGCTCTGCCTGGGCCTGACCGCCGTGCTGCGCAACCTGACCGCCGCGATGGGCCTGATCACCCCGATGGTCTTCCTAGGCACGACCGCGCTGAGCGCGATCCCCGGCGTACGCCTGGCAGGCCAGTTCCTGCCGGACCGGGCCGGGCAGTACGCCTTCCGCTTCCAGGGGGACCCGAACATCTGGTTCGGCCACTGGACCGGCCTGCTGATCATGGCGACCTGGACCGCCCTGGCCCTGTACGGCGGCTGGCGGTCCCTCAGTAGGAAGGACGTCTAGTGGCGACCTTAGCTCGGTGATCAGTGGTGCGAGGGGCCGTGCGGTGTGCACGGCCCCTCGCACCGGGTGTGGGGCGCCCCGTTCCCGCCCTCGCCGTCCGGATCTGCACGTGGTGGTGAGCTGTGCGGTGTGCCCTGTCACCTGTACGCGGTGCTGAGCTGCACTGTTGGTGAGGAATCGAACCCCTGCGTTGCTCTTCACGCGCCAAGGGCCGGATAAACCGCCGACCCGCGGTGTGTGCACGCCTCCGTGACGACTACCTGCTTCCCACACCCGGCTTGTGGGGTCAGTCCTCGATCAGGTCGATCTCCCAGTTGGAGCGCTGGATCAGGCTGTCCACCTCGCGGATCTGCTTGGCCAACACGTCCGTCTCGGCGCGGAGTTCGGCGACCGGCAGAGCGGAGAGGATGCGCAGTTCGGAGCGCAACTGCCGTACCGCGCCGCGCTGGTCACGTCCGGAGGCGGCATCGGCGGCCGCGGTGGTCACCGAGTGGCGCAGCCGCAGGACGTCCCGGCGGGCGAGCGCGTCGGTCAGGGTGCCACCGCCGTCGATGACCGCGGTGGAGTTGGTCCGGTTGATCTGACGGATCAGCCGCTCCAACTCGTCCAGCACCGCCCCGGCCTGAGCCAGCAGCTCCGCGGCGTTCTCGGCCGGCTCCTCGCCCTCCTGGTAGCGGGCGCTGCCCACGACGCGCGTACGCAACTGCTCCACCTGCCGCACCGCAGCCGCGCGCTGCGCGAGTGCTTCAGCCAACTTCACCGCGTCATCACCTCTACGTCCTCCTGATCTTCCGGCAAGTATGCACGTCAGCGCCGGTCCGCCCGGCGGCGGGCCGGGTCAGGTCGGGCCGGCGGCGAAGGTTCTTGCTTACCCGAGCAAGAACGCCTAAGGTTTTGCTCAGGTAAGCAAAACATTGCTCAGGTGAGCAGAGAGCGGGGCGTGACCCGGCATGGGACGGACATTCACGGAGTCGGCGCGGCGCAGGCAGATCGTCGAGGCGGCGATCGAGGTGATCGCGGAGACCGGGTACGCCAAGGCGTCCTTCGCCCGGATCGCCGAGCAGGCCGGGCTGAGCAGCACCGGGATGATCTCGTACTACTTCGCGGGCAAGGACGACCTGATGCGCGAGGTGGTCACCGAGGTGCTGCGGGTCTCTCAGGAGTACATGCTGCCCCGCGTCACCGCCGCCGTCGGCCCCCGGGCGCGGTTGCGGGTCTCCATCGAGTCCAACGTCGAGCTGGTCTCGGTCTACCCGAAGCACCTCGCGGCCCTGATCGCGGTGCTGGCCGGGCTGGGCCCGCTCGACCAGTCGCAGGTGGAGTTCGCCGCCGGCCAGCGGGCCGTCCTGGCGGCCCAGGAGCAGGCCGTACGCGAGGCCCAGGCGGCCGGCGAGTTCGGCGCCTTCGATCCGGCGGTACTGGTCACGGCGGTGCGCGGCGCGATCGACGCACTGGTCGTCCGCGCGGTGGCCGAGCCCGGCCTGAACATCGCCGCCGCTGCCCGTGAGCTCGCCGACCTCTTCGACCGGGCCACCCGCCCGCCCACCACTCGGCACTGATCGCCAGCGACCGGCCACGCACCAAGAAGCGAAGGGCATCACCATGAACGGGGAGATCATGCAGAGCGAATCGCCGCGGACCACCGGGCCCGGGGCCGAGCCCGCCACCCCTCCGACCGCCGGCCCCGGTCCGCGCCGGCGCTCCGGCCGCCGCCGACTGATCGAGTCCCTGGTCTTCGAGCTCGCCCTCCCGTTGGGTGGCTACTACGTGATGGTCGGCCTGGGCCTCAGCCAGTGGGCGGCACTCACCATCAGCGGCGTGGTCGCCCTCCCCTGGCTGGTCCACGGCCTGGTCAAGCGCGGCCGGATCGAGGTGATGCCGGTCTTCACCCTGGTCCTGCTGGTCGCCGGGGCACTGATGTCAGTGGTGACCGGAAGTCCGCGGACGCTGCTGGTGCGCGACAGCTGGCTGTTCGGGGTGGCCGGCCTGTGGGTCCTCGGCAGCCTGGCCACCCAGCGGCCCTTCATGCTCAGCGCCGGCCGCTCCGTGGTCGCCTCCAAGGTCGGCGAGGAGGCCGCCACCGCCTGGGCCGGCCGCTGGCGCACCGAACCCGTCTTCCGTCACCACCTCCGCCTGCTGACCGCCGTCTGGGGCGCGGGCTTCCTCGCCGACGCCGTCCTCCGCGTCGTGTTCGCCTGCACCCTCCCCGTCTCGACCGTGCCCCTGGTCAACTCCCTCCAGTGGCTCGCGGTCCTGGGCGCCCTGTTCGGCTTCCACTACTGGTACGTCTCCCGCCACGACCTCAAGGTCTGACCGCCGCCCGTAGGACTCGGGACACCAGCGCCGCTCCGGCGGACACCACGGTCAGCCGCCCGCCACCGGTCCTAGGTCAACGGTCAGTTCGGCGCCGTCCCGGTGGTGCACGGTGCAGTAGGCGAACCGCCCGGCGCCCGAGAGCCACTCGGCCTGCGTCGGGCCCACCACCGACCGGGTGAGGCTCAGCGGGGAGTGGGTGGTGGATTCGGCCTCGGTGGCGGCCGTGTCGCAGTCGCTCCGCAGGAGGGCGAGGGCGGTGTGCCACTTCGCGGCGAAGGCCGGATCGGTGAGGGTCAGCACCTTGACCACCTGCGCCTGGTGCGGGCGGGCGCAGTCGAGCTCGGTCCAGCCGAGCCCCGCGTCCAGGTTCGTGTCCAGAGCCCCGGCCGGTTTGGTGTACGAGAGGCAGTCGCCGGGGTGCAGCTGTGCCGGGAGCGGGCTCGCGGTCGGGTGGTTCGGCTCCCACCCGGGGGTGACGGTGCTGTCGGAGGTGGCGTACGGCACGTTGGCGACCTTCACGGCGGCCAAGGCGAGGCCGAGCGAGACGACTCCGCCCAGGACAGCGCGGCGCACCCGGTGCTCCGACCCCTTGGCCTCCTTGACCCCCTTGGCCCCCAGCGGCACGCGGGCCGTGGGTATCTGACGCACCGTCTTCGGCGCCTTCCGGCCGCCGTGGCGTTCGGCCAGGCGGCGCAGCTGGTCGGCGACCGGCCCCGCCCCGGCCGGGCGGTCCGCCGGGTCGGCCCGGCACAGGGAGTCGATCAGCTGCTCCAACTCCTTGGGCACGTCCGGCCGGAGTTCCCGCAGCTGCGGCCCGCCGGACGGTGGCCGCCCGGTGAGCAGGGCGTGCAGGGTGCCGCCCAGCGCATACAGATCGGCTCGGGCGTCGACACTGCGGCCGCGGTGCTGCTCGGGCGCCATGTAGCCCCAGGTGCCGGCCGCGACGGTGTGTTCGGCACGGACGGTCTCGTCCACGGCCTGCGGGCGCTCGTGGACCAGGCCGAAGTCCAGCAGTTTGACGGTGCCGTCCTCGGTGAGGAAGAGGTTGCTCGGCTTGACGTCCCGGTGCACCAGCCCGGCGGCGTGCGCCACGGCCAGGGCGTCCGCCACCCGGGCGCCCACCTCGGCCGCCCAACCCACGGCAACCGGGCCGTCGCCCTGGCGGGCCTCCAGCGAACGGCCGGCCAGCAGCTCCATGACCAGGTACGGCAGGCCGTCGAACTCGCCGAAGTCGTGCACCACCACGATCCCCGGATGCTGCAGCCCGGCGACGGCCCGCGCCTCGCGCAGGAACCGCTCCCTGGAGTCGTCGTCCGTTTGGTGCAGCAGTTTCACCGCCACCCGCCGGTCGAGCAGCTGGTCCTCGGCCGCCCAGACCTCGCCCATCCCGCCGGCGCCCATCGGACGGTCCATCACGTACCGTCCTGCCACGACCGTGCCGCTCTGCACCGCGTCCGCCTTCCGCTCCGAAGATCACCGGGAGCGGCCAGCATAGGGTCACCCACCGTCGGCCCGGTGCGGCTAATCCGTGGGTTGTCCAGGGAGCCTGACCCTCGGTCAGGCCCGCAGGGCCGGGTGGTCCGCGACGACAGTGCAGGAGCCGGGGGCGATCTCGGTGAAGCCCGCGTCGCGGACCACCGGCAGGTGACCGGCCGTCAGTTCGGCCCAGTCCTCCTTGGCGGCGGTCCTGACGGCGAGCCGGAAGCCCGTCTCCGCCCACTCCTTGCGCTGCGCGTCGTCCAGCCGCCACCAGGCGAGCTGGGCGGCGTGGCCGGTCTGGGCCATGGTCTTGCCCGCGCTCATCTCCAGCTCCGGGTTGAGCCAGAGCACGGGCACCCCGGGCTCGACCGGGCCGGGCTGCTCGGCGTCGTCCAGATCGGTGCCGGAGACCTGGAGCTTGGCCAGCTCCTTCGGCCAGCCGTCCAGCGGGATCGGCGGGAAGACCCGGACCTCCGCCGCCGCACCGACGACCGTGATGCCGGGCAGCTCGTTCGCCTTGCGCCACTCACCGCCCCGGGCCCGCCGGACCACCTTGCGGATCCGGGCGTCCTCCCAGGCGGCCACCCGCTCCGCCCACTCCCCCTCCGGCTCGGCCACCCGGGGGTCGGCGAGCAGCGTGAGCACCGCTCGGGCCGAGGTCTCCAGCGCGTCGGTACGGGCCGGAGGTTCGGCCTTCTCCAGCCGGACCACCAGCGGCAGCACGTACTGCGGCTGGTCGTCGCGCGGGTCGGAGGCGGCCGGGGTGCTGGGAGCGGTGAAGGGAGACGTGGTCACCCCACCAGAATGCCAGCACCCGGCCCGCGTCCGACCCGCAGGTCAGCACACCGACAGCAGCAGGCCCCGGTACCGGCAGCCGCAGGCCGCCGCACCGGTAACCGCAGCTCAGCGCCGGTATCCCCGCCCCGCCTCGCGCTCCTCCGCGTCCTCGTAGGTGAGGAACCAGCCCTCCGGGTGGGTGGCGGCCAGCAGTTGGTCGGTCCGGTCGGCGGTGTCCAGGTCGGGATCGCCCTGCTCCTCGGGGCCGTACACCCCGAACAGCTCGTCGGCGCAGCCGTCCCAGTCGTAGTCGTACAGGTCGACCGGCAGGTCGCCCATCATGTCGGCGACCGCCTGCGGCTGGGAGCCGAGCAGCTCCCGGGCGTCCACCAGGGCCAGCCGGAGCGCGAGTTCCTCGGCGAGGCAGCGCGGCAGCGGCCACTCGCCGAGCGCCAGGTCGTCGGCCAGGTCGTCGAAGGTGCGGGCCATCGAGCGGCGCCAGCCCCGGTGCAGGTTCCAGGTCCGGCGGGGCAGCCGGGCCAGGACGGCCCAGTCCGCCTCCTCCTCGTCGGTGACCGGGTCGCCCTCGTGCTCGTCCAGGTCGTCGTAGGCCGCGTCGGCCAGCGTGATCAGCTGGGTGTGCAGGAGGCAGGCGGTGCGCGGCGTCAGGGTCCAGTCCCCGGTGCCGCCGCCCTCCTCGTCGTCCAGGTCGAGCGGGAACAGCTCGGCGAAGTCGGGCGCGAAGTCGTCGGTCAGCGCGATCTCCAGCGTGCCGCCGAGGGCCTCCACCCCGGGGATCGCCGCCACCAGCCGGTCCGGGTGCAGCAGTGCGCCGAGGGCCGCGTTCGGGTCCTCGGAGACTTCCCGCAGTAGTGCCTCCCGCTGCCCGTCCGGGTCGACCCCGGCGAAGTCCAGCTCCGCCACGGCGGCGCGGGCGGCGGCCCGCAACGCGTCCCAGTCGGTGATCCTGATGCCGAGCACCACCGTCGCCTCGATCTCCTGCGCACCGGAGTCACCGGAGCTGCCGGAGCTGCCGGAGTTACCGGAATCGCCGGAATCCGCCGCCGCGCCCGGCCCCTGATGATCGCTTCGCTCGCCCATGGGACAAGGTTTACAGACTGTTCGCGAGCGAGTCCACCGGCTTGGCCCGCCTTCGAGCGGCAGGATGAACGCATGAGCAACCTTGACGAGTACGGCGGCGGGCAGGGCCCGAGTGCCGATGTGCTGGTGGTCACGACCAACGACGTCCCGGGGTACCGGGTGGACCGGGTGATCGGGGAGGTCTTCGGGCTCACCGTGCGGAGCCGGCACCTGGGCACCCAGATCGGTGCCTCGTTCAAGTCGATGCTGGGCGGCGAGCTCAAGGGGCTCACCAAGACCCTGGTCGAATCGCGGAACCAGGCGATGGAGCGGCTGGTCGAGCAGACCAAGGCACGCGGCGGCAACGCGGTGCTGATGATGCGCTTCGACGTGACCGAGGCGGCGGACCTGGGCACCGAGATCTGCGCGTACGGGACGGCCGTGGTGATCTCGCCCGCGCCGTAGGGAACACGGCCGTCGCGACCGATGTTTCACTGTCGTGACTGTTTACGATGCAACGACCGATGTGGATGTCGTGGTGATCGGCGCCGGACAGGCGGGTCTGTCCGCCGCCTACCACCTGCGGCGACGCGGTCTGGCGCCGTACGCGGACTTCGTGGTGCTGGACGCCGACGACGCCCCGGGCGGGGCCTGGGCGCACCGCTCGCCCTCGCTCCGGATGGCCACCGTGCACGGCTTCCACGACCTGCCCGACTTCGAGCTCCCGCCGCCCGACCCGGCCGCCCCGGCCCGCGAGGTGGTGCCCGGCTACTTCGCCGCGTACGAGGCGAAGCACGCGCTGCCGGTGGTCCGGCCGGTCCGGGTACGGTCCGTCAGCTCACGAGCCGACGGGCGGCTGCTGGTCTCCACCGACGCGGGTGACTGGACCGCCCGGGCGCTGGTCAACGCGACCGGCACCTGGAGCAGGCCGTTCCTGCCGTACCACCCCGGGCACTTCACCGGCCGTCAGCTGCACTACGCGGACTACCGGGGCCCCGGGGAGTTCGCCGGGCAGCGCGTGCTGGTGGTCGGCGGCGGCGCCTCGGCGATCCAGGTGCTCTCCGAGGTCGCCGAAGTCGCCGAGACGGTCTGGGTCACCCGGCGCGAACCGGTCTACCGGGAAGGACCGTTCACCGAGGAGTCGGGCCGCGCGGCGGTCGCCCTGGTCGAGCAGCGGGTCCGGCAGGGGCTGCCGGTGCGCAGCGTGGTCAGCGTCACCGGCCTCGGCCCCTCGGTCGCCTACCGCCGCGCCGAGGAGCTCGGCGCGCTGCGCCGCCGCCCGATGTTCGACCGCCTCACCGAGCACGGAGTCGCCTGGGGGGAGCAGGAGTTGACGGTGGACGCGATCGTCTGGGCCACCGGCTTCCGCCCCGAGGTCGGGCACCTGGCCCCGCTCGGCCTGCGCTCCGCCGCCGGCGGCATCCGCCTCGACGGCACCCGCGCGGTCGACGACCCCCGGATCCACCTGGTCGGCTACGGCCCGTCCGCCTCCACCATCGGCGCCAACCGAGCCGGGCGCAGCGCCGTCAACGAGATATTCCGGCTGCTCGGACCCCCCACCGCAGCCCCCGCCCTGACCGGCTGACCAGCCACCTGGCGGTGCTCATACCGCCACACAAGCCCACCGCCCGGGCCGGCGGCGAGCCGGCCCGACCGTGGCCCGGCGGCGTGTCAGCGGTCGTAGTCGACCGTCACGCGGTCGGAGAGCGGCCGCGCCTGGCAGGTCAGCACGTAGCCGGCCGCCAACTCCTTCTCCTCCAGGGCGAAGTTGCGGCGCATCTCCACCTCGCCCTCGGTGACCAGGGCGCGGCAGGTGCCGCAGACACCGCCCTTGCAGGCGAACGGCAGGTCGGGGCGGGCGCGTTGGGCGCCGTCCAGGATCGAGCGGTCGCGCGGCAGGGCCAGGGTGCCGGAGCGGCCGTCCAGCACCACCGTCACCTCGGAGCGCTCGCCGTCCGGCTCCTCGGGCGCCCGCTCGGCGACCGGCTCGTCCTCGGCGTGGAACAGCTCCTGGTGCACCCGGTCGGCGGGCACGCCCAGCTCGGCCAGCAGCTCCTTGGCGCCCACCACCATCCCGTACGGGCCGCAGAGCCACCAGTGGTCCACCTCGGACACGTCCAGCAGCGCGCCGAACAGCGCCCGCACCCGCTCCGGGTCCAGTCGGCCGCTGAGCAGCTCGGCGTCCCTGGTCTCCCGGGAGAGCACGTGCAGCAGCTGGAACCGCTCCAGGTGGGTGTCCTTCAGGTCGGCCAGCTCGTCGGCGAACATCACCGTGTCGCTGCTCCGGTTCCCGTACACCAGTACGACCTCGGACTCGCCGTCGGCCAGCACCGAGGCGGCGATCGAGAGCATCGGCGTGATGCCGGAACCGGCGGCCAGCAGCACGTGCCGGCCCGGCACCGTCAGGTCCGGGGTGAACAGGCCGACCGGCGGCATCACCTCGACGGTCTCGCCGACCCGGGCGTCCCGGACCAGCCACCGCGAGAACAGCCCGCCCGGCACCTCCCGGACCGCGATCCGCAGCGGCCCGCCCACCGGCGCGCAGATCGAGTACGAGCGCCGCTCGTCCACGCCGTCCACGATCCGACGCAGGGTCAGGGTCTGCCCGGGGCGGAAGGCGTACTCCTCCGCCGACCCGGCGGGCACCTCGAAGGTGACCGCGACGGCGTCCTCGCAGAGCGGCTCCAGCTCCGCGATCCGCAGCTCCTGGAAGGTGAGCCTGCGCGCAGTGGTGGTCAACTCAGATCTCCTTGATCCGTTCGAAGGGCTCCCGGCAGTCCCGGCACCGCCAGAGCGCCTTGCAGGAGGTGGAGCCGAAGCGCGACAGCTCCTCGGTGTCCTGGCTGCCGCACTGCGGGCAGGGCACCGCGAGCCGGGTGCGGCCCAGCGTCAGCAGGCCGGTGTGCACCGGCGGGGCGATGCCCGCCGCCGAGAGCTTGACCCGGCCCGCCTCGGTGATCAGGTCGGTGCTCCACGGCGGGTCGAGCCGGAGCCGGACCTCGACCCGGGACCAGCCCGCCGCCCGCAGTCGGCCCGCCACGTCGGCGGCCATCTCGGCCACCGCCGGGCAGCCGGAGTACGTCGGGGTGAGCCAGGCGGTGACGGCCGGACCGTCCTCCGCCACCTCGGCCAGCACACCCAGCTCGGCCAGCGTGAGCATCGGCAGCTCGGGGTCGGGGACGGCGGCGGCCACCTCCCAGGCGGACAGCGTGGTCACCATGATGCCCCCGGGTGCGCCCTGGCCACCACCTGAAGCTCGGCCAGCAGCAGGCCGAGTGCCTCGGTGTGCACGCCGTCCCGCCCGGCCCGACCGCCGATCCGGGCCATCGGCGCCACCTCCGGCACGGTGAGGCCGGCCCCGGTGATCACCTCGGTGAGCTCCGCGAGCACCGGCTCGCGGAGCTCCGCCGGGTCGACGCCGAGCCGCGACTCGACCTGATGGGGCGTGAACAGTTCGTCCAGCAGCGGCCAGACCGCCGCCAGCCCTGCCTGCATTCGCTCGGCGGAGTACGCCGTGCCGTCGCCGAGCCGCAGCGTCCAGGCGGCGGCGTACTCGCGGTGGTACGCCAGCTCCTTGACGCCCCGGGCCGCGACCGCCGCCAGCACCGGGTCGGCGTGCGTGCGCAGCCGCTGGTACAGCGCGTGCCTGGCGGTGGCGAACAGCAGCAGCCGGGCGACGGTGTGCCCGAAGTCGCCGTTCGGGACCTCCACCAGGCGGACGTTGCGGAACTCGTGCGCCTCGCGCCAGTACGCGAGGTCGTCCTCGGTGCGCTCGGTGCCGTCCACCTGGCCCGAACGGGTGAGCAGTTGGCGGGCCTGGCCGAGCAGGTCGAGGCCGAGGTTGGCGAGCGCCACCTCCTCCTCCAGCTCGGGCGCCCGGGTGCACCACTCGATCAGCCGCTGGGCCAGGATCAGCGCGTCGTCGCCGAGCATCAGGCAGTACGCCGCCAGGTCAGCCGCGTCCACCCCCGCCGGAACGGCCCGGTCCACGCCGAGCAGCGGGTCGGCGAAGCCGGTGCCGTACGCCCAGCGGGCCTCGCCCTCCGGGCCGTGGTCGGCCTCGGCGAGGGACAGGTACACGTGGTCGTCGCTCATGAGAGGTGCTCCCCCGTCAGATGTGCGGGACATCCTCGGGGATGTCGTAGAAGGTCGGGTGCCGGTAGACCTTGTCCCCGCTGGGGGCGAAGAACGGGTCCTGCTCGTCCGGGGTGGAGGCGGTGATCGCGGTGGAGGGGACCACCCAGAGGCTCACGCCCTCGTTGCGCCGGGTGTAGAGGTCGCGGGCGGCGAGCAGCGCCATCCGGTCGTCGGCGGCGTGCAGCGAGCCGACGTGCACGTGGTTGAGCCCGCGCCGGGGGCGGACGAAGACCTCGTACAGCGGCCAGTCGGCCTTGGTCATCGCTTCTTCTCCTTCTTGGCCGCGTGGGCCAGGGCGGCTTCGCGCACCCAGGCACCGTCCTCGTGGGCGGCCCGGCGGCGCTCGACGCGCTGCGCGTTGCACGGGCCCTGACCCTTGATCACCTGCTTGAGCTCCGACCAGTCCGGCTCGCCGAAGTCCCAGCTGCCGCGCTCCTCGTTCCAGACCAGCTCGGGGTCGGGGAGGGTGACGCCGAGGTGCTGCGCCTGCGGGACCGTCATGTCGACAAATCGCTGTCGCAGCTCGTCGTTGGTGTGGCGCTTGATCCGCCAGGCCATCGACTGCGCCGTGTTCGGCGAGTCGCCGTCCGGCGGGCCGAACATCATCAGCGACGGCCACCACCAGCGGTCCACCGCGTCCTGCACCATCGCGCGCTGGGCCTCGGTGCCGCGCATCATCGTCATCAGCAGCTCGAACCCCTGCCGCTGGTGGAACGACTCCTCCTTGCAGACCCGCACCATCGCCCGCGCGTAGGGACCGTACGAGCAGCGGCACAGCGGCACCTGGTTGCAGATCGCCGCGCCGTCCACCAGCCAGCCGATCACGCCGACGTCGGCGAAGCTCAGCGTCGGGTAGTTGAAGATCGAGGAGTACTTCTGCCGCCCCGAGATCAGTTTCTCGGTCAGCTCCGCGCGGTCCACCCCGAGGGTCTCGGCCGCCGCGTAGAGGTAGAGCCCGTGGCCCGCCTCGTCCTGCGCCTTGGCCAGCAGGATCGCCTTCCGCCGCAGCGAGGGCGCCCTGGTCAGCCAGGCGCCCTCCGGCTGCATGCCGATGATCTCGGAGTGCGCGTGCTGCGCGATCTGCCGCACCAGCGTGGCCCGGTACGCCTCGGGCATCCAGTCCCGCGGCTCCACCCGCTGCTCGGCCGCCACCACCGCGTCGAACCGACCCTCCAGGGCCTCCACCGCTTCGGACACCGTCACCGCACTCGCCTCCCGACTGACCGTTCGGTCGGTACCATTGTGTAGCCACGACCTCACCCCTGACAAGAGCGGGCCGCCGCCACTCCCCGGCGGCGCCGGCGTCAGGACGGCCGAGGAGCCGGCACGGTACGGAGCAGCCGGACCCAGGGCGACCAGCAGGCCGGGGCGGGGCAGGCTGCCGGTGACCTCCCACTGGAGGTTGTCGAAGGCGTCCTGCCGCAGGGCCCGGCGCATCCAGCGGATCGCGAAGGGCCAGTACGGGGCATGGAACAGGAGCGTCGCAAGCTGGGTCCGGGCGACTGGCGCAGGCCGCGTTGACCGCGCCGGGCGAGGGTAATCCGGCCGCGGTCGCGGTGGAGCCGGTGGCCGCCCGGCTCGGCGCCATCAAGGGGGTGGGGCACGATCAGCTCGCCGCCCGGCTGCCGGGCCTGCTGCCGTTGGACGAGCCGGACCAACTGACCAACTATCTCGACGCGTTCACCGCCCTGCTGCTGGCGGACGCCCCCGCCCCGGCCTGAACCGACCAGGCCGGGGCGGGTCCTGTCCTACGGGCGCTCGCGCAGGCGGGGCAGCGGGACGGCCAGCAGAGCGGCCAACAGCGCTATCCGGGGCGCGAGTTGGTCGGTGCGGATGTGCTCGTGGCGGGCGTGCGGGCCGGCTCCGACCGCGCCGAGGCCGTCGAGGGTGGGGAGCCCCCGGGCACCGGCGATGTTGGTGTCTCCCGCGCCGCCCGCCGGGGCGCCGTCGAGGTTCTGGCCGAGGGCTGCGGCCAGCGAACGGACGTGCCGGAGGAGCGGGTTGGTCGGCCGCACCGGCCAGGTGGGACGGCTGGAGACCACCTCGGCGCGGACCTTGGCACCGGGCCGGAAGGCGGTCAGCTGCGCCAGGGTGTCGAGGGTGCGGCGCTGGGCCTCGGGGGTGGCGAACCGGAGGCCGAGCTCGGCCTCGGCCCGGCCCGCGACCACGTTGGCCCGGGTGCCGCCGGTGATCCGGCCGGCGTTCAGCTCGGTGCCTGGCTGGTTCACCAGGCCGCGCACCAGGACCAGTTGGTCGACCAGTTCGTCCACCGCCGAGATGCCCAGCGCGGCGTCGTTTCCCGCATGGGCCTCGCGGCCGATGACGGTGAGCCGGACCCGGCTGCTGCCCCGGCGGGCGGTCTTGAGGCTGCCGTCGGGGTGCGGCGGCTCCAGCCCCAGGACGGCGGCCGCCCCGGCCAGCTGGCGTTCCACCAGCTTGCGGCCGTCCGGACTGCCCAGCTCCTCGTCCGCGACCACCACCAGCCGGACCGGCCGGTGCGGCCGCTGCCCCAGGTCGGCGAGCAGCGCGAACGCCCCCTCCACCAGTGCGAGCCCGGCCTTCATGTCGAGGACGCCGGGGCCGGTCAACGCGCCGTCGCGCTCCTCCACCGGCCAGTCCGCCAGGGTGCCGACCGGCCAGACGGTGTCGTGGTGGCCGACCACCAGCAGCGGCGCCAGGCTCTCGTCCCGCCCGGGCCAGTCCATCACCAGATGGTCCCCGGCCTCGTTCGGCACCCGGCGGACCTGGGCACCGGTGGCGGCGTAGCCCGCGCTCAACTCCTCGGCCAGTGCGTTGAGTCGGGCGCTGTCGCCGGTCGGCGACTCGATCCGCGCCAGGTCGGCGCAGCGGCTGCGGACGGCGCGGCCCAGGGTGCGGGCCCGGGAGTGCAGCGTGGCCGGCAGCCCGGGGAGTGCGTCCGCGAAGGCGACCTCGACGGCGGGCGGCCTGGCGGCGGTACGACCGCCGGGCGCGGTACGGCCGATGGCCTCGGTATGGCCGGCGGGCGCGGCGGCCGACTGCGGGCTCATCGGGCGCCTCCCCGGCCGCTGCCGGTACTCAGCGCGGTGAGCGCGAGTGGGACGGGCGCACCGGCCGGCCGGTGCGGCGTCGGTATGGCGGGCTCGGCGCGACGGCGGTGTACCTCGTCGGGCGACGGCTGGTGGAGCGACCTCGGGCTGGGCAACACTGCGTCCTCCTCGCTCGGTCCGGTGACCCCGGCTCGGCCCGGGGCACCTGGGACGGCGGCTCCCGCGCGCCGGTGCGGACGGGCACCGGCACGGGGGAAGCCGCGAGGTGAGCCTAGAAGATTCGTTCGTTCCCCTGCGAGGTGGCCCGGTGGTCCAAGCATCGGTGACCGGCGGGAGGCAGCCGCCGCTCTGGGCGCTCCCGGCTCGGGTCGCCCGGGCCGCGCTCATCTCCACGATGGACCTCGGGCTGCCTCCGTGCCCTCCGAATCGCGGGCCACGGGCCGGAAGCACGCCTGATGGGTGACGGCCGGTCAGCCTTTGGTACCAGTCCCCCGGCTGAGCGCAACGGTGGCTCCCTCGCACTCCGCCACTCCCGGATTCGTCCGGAACTTCGGCCTGAACCAGTACTCGAGAGCTGAGCAGATGACAGATATTGAAATCTGTCATCGCTCATGTCATAGTTGAGGCATCAGCCATCCTCTCCCTGGAGACCCCCTCATGAACGCCACCGCTCGCATCCGCCTCGGCCGCACCGGCCCGGAGACCTTCGTGTTCGGCCTCGGCCTGATGGGCATGTCCGACCTGTACGGCCCGGCCGACGAGGCCGAGTCGATCGCCACCGTCCACGCGGCGCTGGACGCGGGCGTCACCCTGATGGACACCGGCGACTTCTACGGCATGGGCCACAACGAGCTGCTGCTGCACGAGGCCCTGCGCGGCCGCGACCGCGAGGCGGTGCAGATCAGCGTCAAGTTCGGCGCCCAGCGCGGCCCGGACCGCAGCTGGCTCGGCTACGACGCCAGCCCGGCGGCCACCAAGACCGCCCTCGCGTACACGCTGCGCCGCCTGCGCACCGACTACGTCGACATCTACCGCCCGGCCCGGCTCGACCCGGACGTGCCGGTCGAGGAGACCGTCGGCGCGATCGCCGACCTGGTCAAGGCGGGGTACGTCCGGCACATCGGTCTCTCCGAGGTCGGCGCCGACACCCTGCGGCGGGCCGCCGCCGTGCACCCGATCAGCGACCTGCAGATCGAGTACTCGCTGCTCTCCCGTGGCATCGAGGCCGACATCCTGCCCACCGCCCGGGAGCTGGGCATCGGCGTGACCGCGTACGGAGTGCTCTCGCGCGGCCTGCTCAGCGGCCACTGGCAGAGCGACCGGGAGGTCGCGGCCACCGACTTCCGCGGCTTCAGCCCGCGCTTCCAGGGCGGGAACCTGACCCACAACCTGGCCCTGGTCGAGGCCCTGCGGGCGATCGCCGAGGCCAAGGGCGCCAGTGTCGCCCAGGTCGCCATCGCCTGGGTCGCCTCGCGGGGCGCGGACATCGTGCCGCTGGTCGGCGCCCGTCGCCGGGACCGGCTGGCCGAGGCGCTCGGGGCGCTGGAGGTCCATCTCACCGAGAGTGAGCTGGCGGCCGTCGAGGCGGCCGTCCCGGCCGGGTCGGCCGCCGGGGAGAGGTACGCTGCGGCACAGATGGCCCACCTCGACAGCGAGCACTGAGCCGCCGTCATCCCGACCCGAGGAAAGACCGTGACCAGCGACAGCGCCCTGACCTCCGAGCAGATCCTCAGCGCCGCCGAGGACGTGCTGCGGCGGTTCGGGCCCGGCAAGGCCACGGTGGTGGACATCGCCCGCGCCCTCGGCGTCAGCCATGGCAGCGTCTACCGGCACTTCGCCAGCAAGGCGGCGCTCCGCGAGGCCGTCACGCAGCGCTGGCTGGACCAGGCGCACCACGAGCTGGCCACGATCAGCACCCAGGCCGGTCCGGCCCCCGAGCGGCTGCACCGCTGGCTGGCCACGCTGTTCACGGCCAAGCGCCGCAAGGCGCTGGAGGACCCGGAGCTGTTCGCCACCTACCTCACCCTGGTCGGCGAACTCTCCAGCACCGTCGAGGCCCACATCGAGACCCTGGTCACCCAGATCGCCGCCATCCTCGCCGACGGCGTCCGCCAGGGTGAGTTCCGCGTCACCGACCCCGTTCCCACCGCCCGGGCGGTCTTCCAGGCCACCGCCCACTTCCACGACCCGGTGCACGCCGGCGAGTGGTCCGACCCGCGCAGCGAGACGGACTTCGAGGCGCTCTGGTCCCTGCTGCTGAGCGGCCTGAGCGCGACCGGCTGAGCCCGCCCGGAAACCCGGTCGCCCCCGGGCGGGCCGGACCGCGAGGATGGAACCTCCGGCCGAGCCCCAGGGGGACGATCATGCGCCACGCCCACGACAGCCTGCACGGCCTCGCCCTGGGTGACGCCTTCGGTGACCGCTGGTTCGAACTCACCCCGGACGAGGCGGAGCTGGAGCTGGCGGGCCGTCAGGTCCGGCCCGGGCCGTGGTACTGGACCGACGACACCGCGATGGCGCTGGTGCTGTTCCGGCACCTGGAGGCGTACGGCGAGGTGCGGCCCGACCTGCTGGCGGCCGAGTTCGCGCGGGAGTACACGGCCCGTCCGGACCGCAACTACGGCCCCTCGATGCACCAGGTGCTGCGGCAGATCGACGCGGGCGCCGACTGGCGCACCGTCACCGCCGGGATGTTCGGCGGCCAGGGCTCGTACGGGAACGGGGCCGCGATGCGGGTGGCGCCGCTCGGAACGTGGTTCGCCGAAGACCTCGACCGTGTGGCGGAGCAGGCCCGGCTCTCGGCCCTGGTCACGCACTTCAACCCGGAGGCCGTGGCCGGTGCGGTCGCCGTCGCGGTGGCGGCGGCCCTGGCCGTCCGGAGCCGGGGCGCGGCGGCGCCGGAGCGCGCGGACTTCCTCACCGAGGTGGCGGGGTGGCTGCCGGAGAGCGACGTCAGGTCCGGACTGCGAATCGCCGCCCGGTTCCCGGCCGGAACCTCGGTGCGGCACGCCTCCGCGGTGCTCGGCTCGGGGCTGCTGATCTCGGCGCCGGACACGGTGCCGTTCGCCCTCTGGTCCGCGGCCGGCGAGCTGGACGACCTGCACGGCGCCATCTGGCAGACCCTCGGCGGCTGGGGCGACATGGACACCACCTGCGCGATCGCCGCCGGCGTGGTGGCGGCCAGGACCGGGCTCGGCCGGGTCCCGGCCGCCTGGTGGCAGGCGGCGGAAGAACTCCCGGGTCAGTCCCGGGAGTTGCCGAAGACGATCCGGTAGCCGACCAGCAGGACGAAGGCGCCCGCGACGGCGGCGATCCAGGTGGCCGGGTCGTAGAAGCCGGTGTTCACCGGGCGGTGCAGCAGTGACGAGGACAGCCAGCCGCCGACGAAGGATCCCGCGATCCCGATCAGCGTGGTGACGATCAGGCCACCCGGGTCGCGGCCGGGCAGGATGAACTTGGCAATGCCCCCGGCGACCAGGCCGAGGATGATCCAGCTGACGATACCCATGGTGTTGTTCCTGCCCTTCCCCTCAGCCGCCCATGCGTGAGCGGTGTCGGAGAGCAGGACGCAGGTGGTCGGCCACCCGGTTGCGCCGGGCGGGCGACCACCTGCCGGTACGCGCTTGACGCGGCCGCTCCGCACCGACAGGATCGCCCCATGGACACCGGCACCACGCTCGTCTGCCGCCTGCACGTCGATCTGCGACGCCAGGCGAGCGACATGTGTGCCTGCTGACGGTTCCACCTCGTTCCCTGTGACCACTGCCAGGGCCTGAGCCGCCACGTCGGCTCCGCTCCACCCCGCTCCCTTCGCGCTCGACCGTCACCGTGCCACCGCACGGCTGGCGGTCCGCTTCGGCTACCCGAGGACCCGTCATGAGCCTTGATCTCGCCGTCCCACCGACCATCGCACCCAAGCCGCTCGCCCCGGCCGCCGCGCTCTCCCCCGCCGCCCTGCGGGAGATCGTCCGGGCCGCGGCCGACCGCCCCGCCGTCTGGCTTCCCCGGGTCCGCCTCTCTGCCGAGGAACGCTGGTACGAGCGGCTGAGCCTGACCGAGGATCACGAGGTCTGGCTGATCAGCTGGCTGCCCGGCCAGTCCACCGGCTTCCACGACCACGGTGACTCCAGGGGCGCGTTCACCGTAGCGCTCGGTGAGTTGGAGGAGCTCTCCCTCGGCGGGCCCGACCACGGGCTGCTGGTCAAGCGCCTGGCACCGGGAGCGGTCCGCTCCTTCGGCCCGGAGTACCTGCACGACGTACGGAACACCACCACGGGACCGGCCGTCACCATCCACGCGTACTCGCCACCGCTGAGCGAGATGGCCAGGTACGAACTTCGGGCGGGCGGTCTGGTGCAGACCGCCTCGGAGCGAGCGGAGCAGTGGTCATGAGCGGCATCGACGCGTTGGTGGAGCGGTCCCGCGAGGGCGTGCACCGGCCGGGCCCGGCGGAGGCGTACCGGGCGGCGGCCGAGGGTGCGCTGCTGGTGGACATCCGGCCGGTCGGGCAGCGGGCCAGGGAGGGGGAGATCCCCGGCGCACTGCTGATCGAGCGCAACGTCCTGGAGTGGCGGCTCGATCCGACGGGCAGTCACCGCATCCCGCAGGCCACCGGGCCTGACCTGGCGGTGATCGTGGTCTGCTCCGGCGGTTACGCCTCCAGCCTGGCGGCCGCCGCCCTGCGCGAGATCGGGCTGCCCCGCGCCACCGACCTGGACGGCGGCTTCGTGGCCTGGGCGGCAGCCGGTCTGCCCACCAGGCCGGGCGGCCAACCCTCGTACGACGAGGTGCAGCTGACCCGACGTGACGAGCATCGCGAAGGTCCGACCGGGCACTGAGGTTTGTGGTCGTCCTGGTCCGGGCAAGCCATAACGTCTTCAAGATCCGTACCGACCGTACCGACCGACCCGTCTGACCCAGCGGCACCGGGCGCCACCGGGCGCCCCGGGCCCGACAACCCCGACCGAGGACCCTGACGTGATCAGATTCGACGGCGCAGCCAAGCGCCACCCGGACGGCACCACGGCCGTCGAAGGGCTGGACCTGGATGTGCCCGCCGGCCGGATAACCGTGCTGGTCGGCCCGTCCGGGTGCGGCAAGACCACCCTGCTGCGGATGGTCAACCGGATGGTCGAGCCGACCGGCGGCCGGGTGCTGCTGGACGGCACCGACGTCGCGCAGCTGGACGCGGCCAAGCTGCGCCGGGGCATCGGCTACGTGATCCAGCAGGCCGGGCTCTTCCCGCACCGGAAGGTGATCGACAACATCGCCACCGTGCCGTACCTGCTCGGCTGGGACCGGAAGCGGGCCCGGGCCAGGGCCGCCGAACTGCTCGACCTGGTCGGCCTCGCGCCGGAGACCGCCAAGCGGTACCCGTACCAGCTGTCCGGCGGCCAGCAGCAGCGGGTCGGGGTGGCCCGGGCGCTGGCGGCGGACCCGCCGGTGCTGCTGATGGACGAGCCGTTCAGCGCGGTCGACCCGGTGGTCCGGAGCGGTCTGCAGGAGGAACTGCTCAGACTGCAGGGCGAGTTGAACAAGACAGTGCTCTTCGTCACGCACGACATCGAGGAGGCCGTCCGGCTCGGTGACCAGGTGGTGGTGCTCCGCGAGCACGGCCGGATCGCCCAACAGGCCGATCCGCACACGCTGTTGACCGCGCCCGCGGATGAGGGCGTGGCCGGCTTCCTGGGCCGGGACCGCGGCCTGCGCGGCCTCGGGCTGCGGCCCGCCGACGGCATCGCGGTCCGCCCGCTGGACGCGGGCACCGGGCACGGCGGCTGGCAGCTGGCCCTGGACCCGGCGGGCCGCCCGCTCGAGTGGCGGCACCCGGACCGTCCGGCCTCGCCCGCGCCGGGCTTCAGACCCGGCCGGGACACCCTGCGGACGGCCTTGGACGCCGCCGTGCTCTCCCCCGCCGCCACTGCCGTGGTGCTGGACGCAGACGGCCTGGCCGTCGGCACCGCTGACCGGGCCGCCGTGCTGGCCGCCCTCGCCGAGCAGCCCGGGGCGGCCGACCGTGCCTGACGACGAACCCCTGGTCCGGTGGGACTGGATCGCCGACCACCTCGGCTACCTCGGCGGACTCGCCCTGGACCACGCGGTGATGTCCCTGCTCCCGGTGCTGATCGGCCTGCTGCTGGCGCTCCCGCTCGGGCTGGTCTGCGCGCGCTTCCCCCGCCTCTACCAGCCGCTCGCGGTGGTCTTCAACACGCTGTACGCGCTGCCCGCGCTGGCGGTGTTCATGCTGCTGGTGCCCTACACCGGCCTCGGTGAGCTGGCCACTGTGATGATCCCGCTGACCTTCTACGCGCTGGCGCTGCTGCTGCCCACCGTCGTGGAGGGCATCCGGTCCACCCCCGAGGCCGTCCGGCAGGCTGCCGTCGCACTCGGCTACGGCCCCTGGCGTCGACTGACCGCCGTCGAACTCCATTCCGCCGTGCCCTACTTGGTGGCCGGACTGCGGGTCGCCGCGGTCTCCAGCATCTCGATGGCGGCGGTCGGCGCGCTGATCGGCCGCGGTGGGCTGGGCTACCTGTTCATCAACGGGTTCCAGCGCACCTTCACCACGCCGATCCTGGCCGGGATCGTGCTGATCGTGGCCCTGGCGCTGCTGGTCGACCTGGTGCTGGTGCTGGCCAGACGGATGCTCGCGCCGTGGGCGGTCCGGGAGCAGGGGGCCGCGAAGTGAACTGGATCGACTGGCTGAACGCCTTCTTCTCCTCCCCCGCCCACCGGAGCGGTCCCGACTCGGTGCTGCACCGGCTCACCGAACACCTCGCCTTCACCGGTGAATCCCTGCTCTACGCAAGCCTGTTGGCCGTCCCGGCCGGACTGCTGCTCGGCTACACCGGCCGGGGCTCCGCCCTGGTCACCGGCCTGACCGGCATCGCGCGGGCACTGCCCACGCTCGGCCTGGTCACCCTGGTGGTGCTGCTGGCGGGGGTCGGGGAGGGCGCCGTCCTGATCCCGCTGGTGGTGCTGGCTGTCCCACCCCTGCTGGTGGGCGCGGTGGAAGGGGTCCGCGGCACCGATCCGGACCTGCGGGACGCTGCCCGGGGTATCGGCCTGACGCACCGTCAGGTCCTGTTCCAGGTCTGCCTTCCGGCCGCGCTGCCCGCACTGCTGAACGGCCTGCGCAGCGCCACCATCCAGGTGATCGCGACCGCCACGGTGGCCGCGTACGTCGGTCTGGGCGGCCTCGGCCGCTACGTCATCGACGGCCTGGCCCTGCGCGACTACCCCTCCGTGGCCGGCGGGGCGGTGCTCGTGGTGCTGCTCGCGGTGCTCACCCAGCTGCTGTTCGCCGGACTGCTCCGGTACGCCCTGCCACCCGGTATCCGGCCCCGGCGTGCCGTCAACTGACCACTCATGACCGGCCGTCCGCTCCTGCCGAAGCGAACCTGACACTGTCATGCGTGGAGATCGTCATAGTGCCCGGTGCACGGCGATCACCAGGGGAGCATGGGCGTGCGGCCACCTCGACCTGCCAATCCGATCACGAAGGACATGCCATGACCCCCCGTCTGCTCCGAACCGCCACGGCCGCCGCCCTCCTGCTGGGCGCGGCGGCTTGCAGCTCCTCCGGCGGCGACCCGCTGGCAGCCTCCACCACGCCGGCCGCCGCAAGCTCCGGCAAGACCGTGGTGATCGGCTCCGCCAACTTCCCCGAGAACGAACTGCTCGCCTCGATCTACTCCCAGGCCCTCAAGGCCAAGGGCGTCAAGGTCGAGGAGAAGTTCAACATCGGCAGCCGGGAGGTGCTCTACGGGCAGCTCAAGAGCGGCGCCCTGACCGTGCTCCCGGAGTACAACGGCGCGCTGCTGACCTACCTGGACGCCAAGAACCCCGCCCTGACCGGCGGCACCGAGGCGGTCAACGCCGCGCTCGTCACCAAGCTGCCGGCCGAGCTGGCCCTGCTGGACTCCGCCGCCGCCCAGGACAACGACTCGCTGTCGGTCACCCCGGAGACCGCCGCCAAGTACAACCTGAAGAGCATCGCCGACCTCGCCGGCAAGTCCGCCGAGTTCGTGATCGGCGGCCCGCCGGAGTTCAAGAACCGTAGCGAGCCGCTGCTCAAGGACGCCTACGGCCTCACCTTCAAGGAGTGGAAGCCGACCGGCGAGACCACCGCGAACGCGATCAAGGACGGCACCATCCAGGTCGGCAACGTCTTCACCACCGACCCGAAGATCGTCACGCTCAAGCTGGTCCCGCTGACCGATCCGAAGAACGTCTTCAGCACCCAGAACATCACCCCACTGGTGAACAAGGCGGGCGTGGACGCCACCGCGACCGCCGCCCTGAACAAGATCTCCGCCAAGTTGGACACGGCCGGCCTGGCCGAGCTGATGAAGCGCGTGTCGGTCGACAAGGCCGACCCGTCCGCGGTCGCCAAGGACTGGCTGAAGGCCAACGGCCTCATCTGACAGTCCCACCTGACGCACCGTCCGCCCGCAGCACGGCCGGCCCCGGCCGCCTGCGGCCACGGCAGCGCGCCCATTTGTGGCAGCTGCACGTGCCCGCAGGCGGCCCCGACTTCGGCGAGGTCGAAGCCCATTCCACCCATCTGACCCGAGGGGACGCACACCCATGAGCATCATCAGCTGGAACGGCACCGAACCGGAGAACCCGCTGGTGCCGGGCGACGCGACCGAACGCGACAGCGTGAAGATCGTGAACGCCCTGTTCACCGGCCTGGTCGAGTACGACCCCGACACCGCGGCACCCCGCACGGCGGTGGCGAAGTCGATCGACTCGACCGACTCCCGCGTCTACCGGATCGCCCTCAACCCCGGGTGGACGTTCCACGACGGGACCCCGGTGACCGCCGCCAGCTTCGTGGACGCCTGGAACTACACCGCCTACGGCCCGAACGGGCTGCAGGGCGCCGAGTACCTCTCCCACATCGAGGGTTACGAGGCGACCCAGAGCGGAGCGGCCGAGCAACTGTCCGGCCTGAAGGTGATCGACGACAGCATCTTCGAGGTGACGCTCTCGGCGCCGTTCTCGGCCTTCGTGACCCAGCTCGGCTACACGGCGTTCTTCCCCCTGCCGAGCAGCTTCTTCGCCGACCGCGAGGCGTTCGTGGCCCACCCGATCGGCAACGGGCCGTTCAGCTTCGAGTCGCACACCCCCGGCGTCAACATCGTGCTCAAGCGCTACGAGCCGTACGCCGGGGCCCGGAAGCCGAAGGTGTCGGGCGTGGAGTTCCGGTTCTACCGGATGCTCGAGGACGCCTACGCGGACGTGGTGGCCAACAAGCTCGACTACCTCGACTTCGTCCCGGCGGACGCGCTCGACGGTGGCCGGTACAAGCAGGAGCTGGCCGGGCGCTACGTCGCCAAGCCGTACATGGGCGTGCAGTCGATCTCGTTCCCGATGTGGGACCCGCGCTTCGCCGACCCGCGCGTGCGGCAGGCGATCTCGATGGCCATCGACCGGCAGTACGTGATCGACACCGCCTTCGACGGCGACAAGATGCTGCCGGACGGCCTGGTACCGCCGATCGTCCCCGGCTACGGCGGCGGGGCCAGCGGGGACCTGTGCACCCACCAGCCGGAGAAGGCGAAGGCGCTGTTCGACCAGACCGACTTCGAGGGGCCGATCGAGCTGACCTCCAACGACGACTCGGCCAACCAGGTCTGGATCGACGCGGCCTGCCGCACCATCACCGCTGCCCTGGGCGTCGAGGCCCGCTACGCGCCGGTCCCGACCTTCGGGGAGTTCCGCAAGCTGATCAACGAGCAGAAGGTCACCACGATCTTCCGCTCCGGCTGGGTCGCCGACTACCCGTCGATCGAGAACTTCCTCAACCCGATCTTCCGTACGGGCGCGGCCGTCAACGGCTCCGGCTACTCCAACCCGGAGGTGGACGCGCTGCTCGCCCGGGCCGACGCGGCACCCTCGGAGCAGGAGGGCTGGGAGCTCTACCGCGAGGCGGAGAAGATGATCGTCCAGGACATGCCCGCGATCCCGCTCTGGTACCAGAAGGTGGAGTCGGGCTGGTCCACCCGGACCGGGAACGTCACCGTCACGCCGCTGCTCCAGCTCGACCTGTTCGACGTGACGATCGAGGACTGACCGTCGGACCCGAGCCATTGGACAGAACCGTCGTCACGGCCGCGGCCCGCACCCCGAGTTCGGGGTGCGGGCCGCGGCCGTGCGAGGGGGTCCTGCTCAGGATGGCCGGTTCGGCCACCCTGATCGCGCTGATGGTGCTGACCTCGGCGGCCAGGTTCGCGGTGCGCGGGCAGCGCGCCGCCGCCGATCCCGCCGCGCCGGTCCCGTCCGGCCCCGCGGCGGCCGCACTGTACGGCGCCGTCCACCACTACCGCACCCGGATCAGCCCGACCCGGCGCGCCTGCTGCCCGTACACGCCGAGCTGCTCCACGTACGCCGTACAGGCGCTGCACCGCCACGGTGCCCTCCGCGGCGCACGGCGCACGGCGGGCCGGCTGCCGCGCTGCCGGCCCGGCACGCGGGGCGGTCAGGACCCGGTGCCGACCTGACAGTTGGTCAGCTCACTGTCTTCGGTCGGCAGAGCAGCACGAACGCGGCCAGCGCGAGCGCCCCGCAGCCGGCCACCACGACGCCGAGTGCGGCGACCGAGGGCCGGTCGCCGAGGCTGCTCAGCGGGGCGACCAGCGCGCCGCAGGTGAAGGTCGAGACGCCGATCAGCGCCGAGGCCGACCCGGCCGCGTGCGGAGCCATCGTGAGCGCCTGTGCCGAGGAGTTCGGCAGCACCATGCCCATCCCGGCCATCAGCAGGAAGAGCGCGGGCCAGACCCCGGCCAGGCCGAGGTGCCACACCGTGGAGAACAGGACCAGTGCCAGGCCCGCCACCACCGGCGCGGCCAGCCCGATCGGCAACAGTCGGTCCATCGGTAGCCGCTGCACCAGCGCCCGGCCGTTCAGCTGGCTGAAACCCACCACACCAAGGGAGTTGACCGCGAAGACCAGGCTGTAGGTCTGCGGCGAGATCTGGTACTCGCTCTGCAGCACCACCGAGGAGCCGCCCACGTACGCGAACAGCGCACCGAAGCTGAACGCGCTGGTCAGTACGTAGCCGGTGAAACGCCGGTCCCGCAGCAGCCCGCCGATCGCCCGTAGCGTGGTGCCGAGGCCGCCGGCGTGCCGTCGCTCCGGCGGCAGCGACTCGCCCAGGCCCAGCAGCACCCAGGCGGTGAGCACCGCGCCGAACAGCACCAGCGCCAGGAACGAGCCCCGCCAGTCGGTGACCCGGAGCAGCTGGGCGCCGACCGCAGGGGCGAAGATCGGGGCCAGCCCGCTGATCAGCCCGAGCGAGGCCATGAAGCGGACCATCGCCACGCCCTCGAAGCGGTCCCGGGCGATCGCCCTGGCGATCACCAGCCCGGCCGCACCCGAGAGCCCCTGCAGGAACCGTCCGCCCACCAGTACCGCCACCGATCCGGCGAACGCACAGAGCAGCGTGGACAACGTGTAGAGCACCATCCCGGCCACCAGCGGCCGACGACGCCCGAGCCGGTCGCTCAACGGCCCGAACACCAACTGCCCGATCGCCAGCCCGAACAGCGACCCGGTCAGCGTCAGCTGGACGGCGGGCGCGGTCGAGCCGAGATCACCCGCGAGCGCCGGGATCGCGGGCAGGTACAGGTCCGTGGTCAGCGGCCCGAGCGCCACCAGGCTGCCGAGCACCACCACGGTCGCCCGGCCCCGCCGGGGCCCCCGCCCGTCGGCCGTGGTCCGCTCGAGTAGCGATCCGGTGCTCTCGGTCGTCGGGCCTGCCATGTGGCTCCTCGTGCGCTGGTCGGTGCCCCAGTCCTACCGCAGCCGCCCCCAGCCCCGCTCGCCGGGGTGGACCACTCCGTTATGGCGCTCCAGCTGGCCCGGCACAAAGCACGGCCTGCTGGGCCACCTATGGACGGAACTCCCGGACCACCTCGATCAGGCCCACGATGTGCTCGTTGAACTCGGCCAACTCCTCGGCCGGCACCCAGAGCTCCAGAATGGTCCGCCCACCGGCCTGCTGGACCGGGTACCTCGCCAGGAAGTCCCTCTCCACCTCGAACCGGGTCACGTAACCGACCCCGGAGGCCGGCACGTTCCAGTCCCGGGCGATCCGCACGGCGTAGTCCTCGTTCATGACCGGGTAGAAGATCGGCTGGTCCGGCAGCCGCGGCGGCCAGGCCCGCCAGCCGGACGCCTCGACCAGAGCCAGCTCCTCCGGGCCGGTGGGGCGCCACAGGGTGGTGGTCGTGGTCATGGTTCCTCTCCTCTGCCGTACTCCGAACCCCGACCCTAGCGGTGGACCCACCGACCCCCACCGGATTTCCGCCGGTCAGCGGTAGGCGGACTCCCCCGTGATGGTCTCGCCGAGGACCAGGGTGTGGATCTCGGAGGTGCCCTCGTAGGTGAGCACCGACTCGAGGTTGTTGGCGTGCCGGAGCACCGGGTACTCGACCGTGATGCCGTTGGCGCCCAGGATGGTACGGGCGGTGCGGGCCACCTCGATCGCGGTGCGGACGTTGTTGAGCTTGCCGAAGCTGATGTGGGCGGGGTGGCACTGGCCGGCGTCCTTGAGGCGGCCGATGCGGTGGGCCACCAGGTAGGCCTTCTCCACGTCCAGCATCATCTCGACCAGCTTCTGCTGGGTCAGTTGGAAGGCGGCGATGGGGCGTTCGAACTGGATCCGGGTCTTCGCGTACTCCAGGGCGGTGGTGTAGCAGTCCCGGGCCGCGCCGACGGTGCCCCAGAGGATGCCGTACCGGGCCTCGCCCAGCGAGGAGAGCGGGCCGCGCAGGCCACGTACGCCGGGCAGGACCGCGTCGGCGGGCAGCACCACCTCGTCCAGCACCAGCTCGCTGGTGACCGAGGCGCGCAGCGAGAGTTTGCCGTGCACGTCGGTGGCGGAGAAGCCCGGCGTGCCGCGCTCGACCAGGAAGCCGCGGACGCCGTCCTCGGTCTGGGCCCAGATCACCGCGACGTCCGAGATCGAGCCGTTGGTGATCCACATCTTGGTGCCGGAGAGCACCCAGTCGGTGCCCTTGCGGCGGGCCCGGGTGCGCATGTTGGCGGGGTCGGAGCCGAAGTCCGGCTCGGTCAGGCCGAAGCAGCCGATCGCCCGGCCGGCCGCCAGCTCCGGGAGCCAGCGCTGCTTCTGCTCCTCCGAACCGAAGGCGTGGATCGACCGCATGGCGAGCGAGCCCTGCACCGAGACGAAGCTGCGCAGCCCCGAGTCGGCCGCCTCCAGCTCCATGCAGGCCACGCCGTACTCGACGGCGGTGGACCCGGCGCAGCCGTAGCCGTCCAGGTGCATGCCCAGCACCCCGAGCTTCCCCAGCTCGGGCGCCAGCTCCTTCGCCGGGAAGACCCCCCGCTCGAACCAGTCCCCCACGTACGGCCGGATCTTCTCGTCCGCGAACTTCCGTACGGTGTCCCGGATCAGGCGCTCCTCGTCGGTGAGCAGCTCACCCACCGCGAGCAGGTCGGCCGGGTCGGGGCTGATACGTGGCATGTCGCGCTCCTCGGGCGGGGTGAGAGTGGCACGAGTATCGCGTAACACCCCCGCAACAGGGACATGGCAAGGTGCGAGACGCCCACCACATTCGAACGGAGCACCACCGCATGACCACCCTCGTCCGGCTCACCGCCACCGCCCTGCTCGACCACGCCGCCGGACTGGGCGAGCTGCTGACCGACGCGGTGGCCGACGGCGCCTCGGTGGGCTTCCTGGCGGGGTACTCGGCGGACCAGGGCGCGCGGTGGTGGCGCGGGCTGGAAGAGCCGGTGAAGGAAGGTCAGCTGCTGCTCTGGGCCGCCCTGGACGGACCCCGGGTGCTCGGCACCGTACAGCTCCGGCTGACCTCCTACCCGAACGGCAGGCACCGGGCGGACCTGGCCAAGCTGCTGGTGCACCGGGAGGCCCGGGGCCGGGGTCTCGGCCGCCGGCTGCTGGAGCTCGCCGAGCAAGGGGCCGCCGAGCACGGTGTCACCCTGCTGCTGGACACCCAGACCGACAGCCCGGCCGAGCAGCTCTACCGGACGGCGGGCTGGACCGCCTTCGGCACGGTCCCGGACCACGCGGCGGACCCGGCCGGGGTGCTGCGGCCGACCACGTTCTTCCACAAGGCACTGTCCTGACATGCCGTCAGGCCCACCAGGGATGGACCCCGGTGCGCCCGACGGGAGAGCCTCCGCTCAGGAGAGGTTCCACTGCTGGTTGGACTGGCCGTTGCAGGCCCACAGCTGGACCAGCGAGCCGTTGACGGTGGCCGCACCGGTCACGTCCAGGCAGAGGCCGGACTGGACCCCGGTGACGGTACCGTTGGAGTTGAAGGTCCACTGCTGGTTGCTCTGGCCGTTGCAGGTCCAGACGGCGACCTTGGTGCCGTTGCTGGTGCCCTTGGCGTAGGCGTCCAGGCAGAGCCGGCTGGTGCCGTCGTAGACCGTCAACTGACCGTCCGGGGTGCGGGTGAAGGTCTGGTTGCCGGCCCCGCTGCAGTCCCAGATCTGGGTCTGGGTGCCGAGGGTGGTCGACCCGTTCGGTACGTCCAGGCACCGGCCCGCCCCCACGGCGTGCAGTGCTCCGGTGCTGCCGCCGGCGCTCGTCACGCCCGCCTGGGCGATCACCTGCTGCGCACCTGACGGCCAGTTGGTCCCGCTGACCTGGACGTTCCCGGTCAGGACGTTGTTGTGCGGGGCGCCGGTGGCGACCTGGGTGGCGCCGCCGTTGTACCAGTTGCCGGAGAAGGTGCTGTCGTTGGTGTTGTTGCCGCCGCCCGCGTTGGTGAAGGCCCACACCCCCGAGTCCTGGACCACGTTGCTGCTGAGGGTCTCGTAGCGGGAGCCCTCGTCGAGGTAGAGGCCGACGGTATTCCTGTTGTCGTAGACGTAGTTGTGGTCGATGGACGTACCGGGGTTGGCCGACAGGGTGTAGATGCTGCCGCCGTCGTGGAACACCTTCTTGGTGCCGTGCACCTTGTTGTAGCTGACGACGGTGTTCTTCAGGGTCGTCGCCGTGGTGTAGACGGGCTGGTAGTTGTAGAGGCCGCGGTTGCGGTAGTCCTGGCTGCCGCCGGCGTCGTTGGCGCCCCAGCCCCATCCGACGTCGATGCCGTCGTAGGCGAGGTCCGAGACCTCGTTGTGGGTGATGACGGCGTGCGTGACGTAGGTCGAGAGGATCCCGGCCATGTCCTTGTAGTCCTTGGCGACGTCGCTGATCCGGTTGTTCTGGATGGTGATGTTCTGGTTCGTCATCGCCGCGTTGGACGGGTGGTGGGCGTCGGGCTGCACGCCGCCGACCACGATGCCCGCGCCGGAGTCGTCGGTGAACGTGTTGCCCGAGACCGTGATGTCCGAGGCGCCCAGGCCGACGCCGGAGGCGTGGGCGTTCGCGTCGTTGCCGATGCCCAGGCCCACCTGGCCCAGGTGGGAGAAGGAGTTCCCGGTGAACGTGACCGAGGCGGCTGCCGAGACCTGTACGGCTGCCGGCACCTGGTTCCAGCTGTTGCGGGCCGCCTCGAACAGCGGGCATCCCGACTGGCAGGAGGTCATGAAGTCCGCGGGCTGGGTGAAGGGACGCGCCAGGAAGGCACCGCTCTGCTGGTCGGCGTAGCCGACGGAGGTGCCGGGCTGCAGCCAGGTGGTGTGCTGGAAGGCGATGCCCTGGAAGGTGAGGTCGTGCACCGGGTTGGTGTAGCTGCCGCTGACCTGCAGCAGCGACGTCAGCCGCGGCAGTTCGATGTCGTGGGCGGCGGCCGACCAGCCGGCGGGAGCCTTGTAGTAGAGCTGGCCCGCCGACGGGTCGAGGAACCACTGTCCGGTGGACTTCAGGAACGCGTACGAGTTCTGCAGCTGCAGCGACCCGCCGGCGAAGGGCTTGGCCAGGGTGTCGTAGCCCCAGTTGTTGTTGTTCCAGGCCGGCTGCTGCATGGTGATGCTGGTCCCGCTGATGGACTGCACCGGGGCGAACCGGTCGGTGAAGGAGTTCTGGCTCTCCAGCTCGATCCTGTTCTGCTGCGGCAGCGTGGCCAGGTAGTTCAGCGCCGGATTGACGATGGTCATCCCGGCGGCCGTGATGTTCACGTCGCTGCGCGAGATCGCGATCGCCGCCCGCGGCGCCAGCAGCCCGTCGACGTACACCTGCCGCGAGTCGACCCCGGTCGGGACCGCCGCCGCGTAGATGTTGTTCGCGGAGTCCTTCAGGGTCCAGCCGGTCACCTGCTGGCCGCCCGACAGCACCGGGCTCGCGCCGGGGGCGGCCTGCCAGACCACCCGGTGGCCGTTGCTGCCCGAGTCCGCGCTGCCGAGTGCGAGCGGCGCGGTCAACCGGTAGGTGCCGCCCGCGAGTTGCACCACGATGTCACCGGACATGTTCGCGTTGACGGCCTGCACCGAGGTCTTCGCCTGGGTCAGCGAGCAGGGGGCCGAGGAGGAGCAGGCGGTCCCGCTGCCGGTCGGCGAGACGTACAGGGTGGTCATCGTCGCCGCGTGCGACACGGCGGCGGGCGCGACCATGACGGAGCCGACGGCCAGGGCCGCGACCAGGGCCCCTCTGGTACGGCTGAACGCCGGGAGCCTGCGGTGGGTGGACTGCATGGGATCGCTCTCTCCTCGCATGGTGGGGGGGCGGGACGGCTGGAGCGCGCGCTGCGTCTCAGGTCAACTGCGGCCCCATTTCTGGTTGCCGGCTCCCGTGCACTGCCACAGCTGGATCAGGGTGCCGTTGGCGGTGCCGTAGGCGCTGACGTCCAGGCAGAGGCCGGACTGGACGCTGGTGACGGTGCCGTCGGCGTTGAGGTTCCACTGCTGGTTGGTCTGGCCGTTGCAGTCCCAGATGATCGCCTTGGTGCCGTTCGCCGTGCCCTTGGCCTCGGCGTCCAGGCACTTGCCGCCGTACACCCGCAACTCCTTGGCGGCGCTCGCGGTCCACTGCTGGTTGGTGCCGGCGTAGCAGTCCCACAGCTGGGTCTGGGTGCCGTTGGTCTGGCTGCTGTTCGGGACGTCCAGGCAGCGGTTGGCGCTGGTGCTGCGCAGCGGGGCGACCGCGCCACCACCGGGCTTGCCGTAGCCGACGGCGTTGATGCTCGCCTGCACGGCGTTCTCGGTGGCGTCCGTGGGGAAGCCGGTGGTGATGGCGCCCTCGAAGAACTCGCCCTGGCCGGAGACGCTGTTGTCGCCGCCGGTGCCGAGCAGCAGGGAGCTGTCGTTCTTCATCGGCGAGTAGCCGTTGGGCAGTGCGCCGGAGTAGGTGGTGGTGAGCCCTCCGGTGGCGGCGTTCCCGTACTTGAGCGTGAAGTTGCTGGTCCCGTTGTTCTTCTCCAGGGCGGTGACGAAGGGGTAGTGGACACCCTGGTTGTTGGGGTCCTTGTTGGAGCCGGCGTTGGTGTGGAACATCCCGTTCTCCAGGTCGGCCTCGACCCAGGGGCCGCTGCCGGTGCAGCTGCCGAACCAGCAGGCGTTGCCCCAGTAGATGGCGTTCATGGTGGCGTTGCCGGTGTCGGTGTGGCTGTTCTCACCGCTGCCGTAGTCGAAGCAGCACCACTGGTTGGTGAAGTCGGACGAGGTCACCATGTAGATGCCCTCCGGCTGGGAGCCGGTGGGAGCTCCGTTGGCGTGGTCGACGCGGTAGCCCACACCCTGCGTGACCTTGACGCCGAAGACCGGGTGTCCGCCCGCCATGACGGGCAGCGCCGCGGCGTCGGCGCCGACGTCGGCGCCGTTCGGGCCAGGGCCCTTCCAGTAGCCGCCCCAGGAGATGGGCAGGTCGTTGTGGCGACTGCTCTGGTCGTAGATCTTGGTGATGGTGCACGAGGTTCCGGCGCAGAAGGACGTCTGGGCCGACGCGTCGGCGAAGCCGCCGACGGAGAGCAGGCCCACGTCGTGGTATGCGCGGTCGGAGGCGCGCTGGACCTGGTAGAGCGGGCCGTTGTAGGCCGCGAACAGCGCCCGCGTGGTGGCGTGGGCCGCGACGCAGGGCGAGCCGCCGGCCGCGTAGAGGTCGCAGGGCAGGGCCGCCACGGCGGCGGCAGCGGGGGTGGGACCGCCCGCGGCGGCCGGGCCGCCCAGGACGGCCAGCGCCATCGCGAGGATCAGCAACAGCACCGCAGCGGGCCTGACGGGGCGTGAGCCGGTGGAGCCGGAGGACGTGCGGTGGTGCATCGGAACCTCCTGAAGCGCGGATCAATACGACACTTGGAGAAGGATGGATCAGTCTCATCTGCCGGAGCGATCATCGTGCGAACACTGCCCGGGCATCTCACGGGTGGTGCGGCGATGGCGTGATACACGCAAACGTGGAGCGGTCTGTGAACGCTCACATCGAGGTGGGCGAAATGAGACTGACACATATCGCGCCAGGACTTCAAGACATGTGCAACACAAGCCTTCCAGTAGGCTCCTGACGGCACTTCACGGAGGGTAGGGCTGTGCGTTCGAGAATTCTGGTGCTCATCACGGTCACCGTCGCCGCCGGGCTCGGTTCACCGGCCGTGGCGGGTGGCACGGTGGCGGACGCGCTCGGGGACGCCCTCTACGCCACGCTGCTGTACCTGCTGGTGCTGCTCGCCGCTCCCCGCACCCGGCCCGCCGCCGTGGCCGGGACCGCGCTCGGGCTGAGCTTCGCGGTCGAGTTCCTCCAACTCACCCGGATACCCCCCGTGCTGCGGCCCGTGCTCGGCTCGACCTTCAACCCGCCGGACCTGCTCTGCTACACCCTCGGGGCCGCCGTCTGCCTGCTGCTGCACCGCGCGATCGAACAGCGGGGAACCGGCACGGGGTGAGCCTGCGTCAACTCCTGGCCGGATGCTGCGACCGAACCGACGGCCCGACCCGTCCTGGTAGGTACAGCCCGCATGGAAGCGGGTCCGCATGGCCGGCGTGCGGTTGACACTCCCCAGAAGGACACCAACCGAGAATGAACAACGAAGAAGTCGACTTTCGACCCGACGGGTTCCACGACGTCCTGGACAGCGAACTCGGCACGCTCGGCGCGCCGCCGCTGGGCGACCTGGTCGGCGAGGCCACCCGGCGGGGCCGGCGGCAGCGGCGCCTGCGGGCGGCGGCCGCCGGGGTGGGATCGGTGACCGCCGTGGCCGTGCTCGCCGTACTGGTCTCGTCCCTGGGCACCGGCCCGGGGCAGACCTCGGCGGTCGGACCGGCCGCCGGGCCTGCCTCCTCCGCACCGGTGACGTCCACAACGCCGACGACCCCGGTGAGCCCGACCCCGGTGGCGCCGACCGGCCCGATGGTTCCGGCCACGTCCGCCGCGCTGCTGGCCGCCGTGGTGCAGTCGCTGCCGGCCGGACTGACCACCGACCACCACGCCGCCAACCCGGCCCGGCCGAATGCCGTCGACGTGTTCGCCCACGTGACCACGCCGGCCGGCATCGGCAGGATCGGCGTCAGCGCGTACCTGACCCCGGAGGGCGGCTCGGACCGCTGCTGGCCGGACCCGACCGGCCCGATGCCGACCGCTTGCTCCACCTCCCCCGCCGGTGACGTCGTGGAGGTGCAGACCAATCCGCGCAACTGCATCCAGGCCACCCGGATCACGGTGCACCGTCCGACGTTCAACGTGGCCGTCGACATCTCCTCCTGCCTGAGGACGGAGGCGGAGCACGCCGTCCCGGCCCTGACCGAGCAGCAGGCCGTCGCCCTGGCGAGCAGCCCGCTGGTCGGGCTGACCATGCCGTCCTCCTTCGTCGAGGCGGCCAACGCGAAGTACCCGGCGCTCCCGTCCCCCTGACGCACCACCCGACCGCCGCGGCCCCGATCCCGGGGCCGCGGCTCCCCTCATGTCCCCACCCCGAGACCCGGAGCCCGATGGTGCGCACCGAAGCCGATTTCACCGCGTTCGCCGAGGCCAACGTGACCCGCCTGCGGCAGACCGCCTACCTGATGTGCCGCGACTGGCACCTGGCCCAGGACCTGACCCAGGGCACCCTCACCAAGATGTACGTGGTCTGGAACAGGCTGGCCCGCCAGGGCGGCGACCCGTTCAGCTACGCCCGCAAGGTGCTGCTCAACACCCTGCTCGACCACAAACGGCTCCGCAGCAGCGGCGAACTGACGGTGGACCAGCTACCGGACCGCCCCGAGTCGACCGACCCGACGGCCGACCGCCTCACCCTGCTGAACGCCCTGGCGCTGCTCCCCAAGCGGGACCGGGCGATCGTGCTGCTGCGCTACTGGGACGACCAGAGCGTGGAGCAGACCGCCGAGATCCTCGGGGTGAGCACCGCCGTGGTGAAGTCCCAGAGCATGCGCGCGCTGGCGGTGCTGCGGACGCAGCTGGGCTCGGACCGTGAGGTGCTGTTCAGCTGACCGGGGGTCGGTTCCGCGCAGACGTGTGACCTGCCGTGACCCTTGGCGCGGTCCGCCGGTTGGGCGGGTCATGCATACCGTGCTCCGAATCGCCGCCACCGCCGCCCTGCTGGTCGTGGCCGCCACCGTCCCCGCCCACGCCGCTCCCACCCCCGACGTGCCGTCCGCCGACGGGCACAGCATCCCGGTGCTGGCCGTCAGCGACCTCGGCAGCGTGCTGACCCTGGCCGACGTCGGCTACGACTTCGCCCGCCTGCTCGGCCAGTAGCGAAGTCGACAGCGCCGTCCGGAAATACCCGGGGCGTCCGCGCGGCTGGCAGAGGCAGGAGGTGCAGGTCATGCAGGAGTACCGGATCGAGCACGACTCGATGGGTGAGGTGCGGGTACCCGCGTCCGCCAAGTGGCAGGCGCAGACCCAGCGGGCGGTGCAGAACTTCCCGGTGTCCGGCCAGCGGCTGGAGCGGGCGCACATCGCGGCGCTGGCCCGGATCAAGGCGGCGGCGGCGCGGGTGAACGCCGAGCTCGGCGTGCTCGACGGGGAGACGGCGGGGGCGATCGTGGCGGCCGCCGAGGAGGTGGCCGAGGGGCGCTGGGACGACCAGTTCCCGGTGGACGTGTTCCAGACCGGGTCCGGCACCTCGTCCAACATGAACGCCAACGAGGTGATCGCCACCCTGGCCGCCGAGCGGCTGGGTCGGCCGGTGCATCCGAACGACCACGTGAACGCGAGCCAGTCCTCGAACGACGTCTTCCCGTCCTCGATCCACATCGCGGCCACCGCCGCCGTGACGGGCGAGCTGATCCCGGCCCTGGAGCACCTCGCGGCCGCGCTGGAGCGGAAGGCGGACGAGTTCGCCGAGGTGGTGAAGTCGGGGCGGACGCACCTGATGGACGCCACCCCGGTCACCCTCGGTCAGGAGTTCGGCGGCTACGCGGCCCAGGTCAGGTACGGCGTCGAACGGCTCCGGGCCACCCTGCCCCGGGTGGCCGAACTGCCGCTCGGCGGCACCGCGGTGGGCACCGGGATCAACACCCCGCCCGGCTTCCCGGCCGCCGTGATCGCCGAGGTGGCCCGCGCCACCGGGCTGCCGCTGACCGAGGCCAGGGACCACTTCGAGGCGCAGGGCGCCAGGGACGGCCTGGTCGAGCTGAGCGGCCAGCTGCGCACCGTGGCGGTCGGCTTCACCAAGATCGCGAACGATCTGCGCTGGATGGGCTCGGGCCCGCGCACCGGCCTGGGGGAGCTCAACCTGCCGGACCTCCAGCCCGGCTCCTCGATCATGCCGGGCAAGGTCAACCCGGTGCTGCCCGAGGTGGTGCTGATGGTGGCCGCCCAGGTGATCGGCAACGACACGACCGTCACGGTGGCCGGGGCCGGTGGCAACTTCGAGCTGAACGTGATGCTGCCGGTGATCGCACGCAACGTGCTGGAGTCGGTCCGGCTGCTGGGCAACAGCGCCCGGCTGCTCGCCGATCGCACGGTGGACGGCGTGACCGCCAACGTCGAACGGGCCCGGGAGTACGCCGAGTCCTCCCCCTCGGTGGTCACCCCGCTGAACCGCTACCTCGGGTACGAGGAGGCCGCCAAGGTGGCCAAGCAGGCGGTCGCCGAGCGCAAGACGATCCGTCAGGTGGTCGAGGAACGCGGCTACGTCCGGGCCGGCAAGCTGACCGACGCGCAGCTGGACGAGGCGCTGGACGTGCTGCGGATGACCCACCCCTGACCGTTCCCCCACCACTGGACGCACCGGTGGCGCGGACCTCCCGGTCCGCGCCACCCGCGCAAATACGTCACCCTTCGGCAGCCATACCTCGGGATCGCGTCCGGCGCGTGCCCCGCCCGGTCAGGCCCGCTGCCATTCCGGCGGCGGCCAGACCCAGGCAGACCATCAGGCCGCCGGTGATCACATTGGTGAGAATGGTCCGGCGGACGGACTCCGAACCGGCGACCGCCCAGGGCGCGATGATCGTCCACGCGCCGATCAGCGTGGCGGCCCAGGCACGGGCGTGGGTGCGCTCGTACGCCGAACCGTAGCCCGCCATCAGCGCCGTGAAGGCCAGGCCGAGGATCAGGTTGCTGGCGGTCAGCCCGGAGAAGCCGGAGAACCCGACCACCCAGGGCGACACGGCCAGGAACAGACCCGACAGCATGGCCAGTGCCTCGACCGCTTGCGCCAGGGGAGTCGACACCACCCGCTCGTACTGCTCACGCAGTTCCAGGATGTCCGGATGGTGCTCCATGCTCATCGGCAGCTGGGTTGACACCAGGACCACCTCCTAAGTCAGCACTTGGCAAGCGCATGGTCACTACCCAGTCTGCGACAGAAATAACAGTTTGTCCGGAATTATCCTTGAACGAAGGACTCCACCGCGGCCGCCTCCGCCTCCCAGAGCTTCTGGGGCAACGCCTCGAACGGCTCCACCACCACCCGGCCGTCCTCGCGGCGCCAGCTGCCGAGCACCCGGCCGTCCACCACCAGCGCGGGCCGGACCACCCCGCCGCCCGCGTTGATCCGCTTCGCGTACCGCTGATCCAGCATCAGGCTCCGGTCGCGGTAGCCGAGCAGGTGGTTGTCGTACGCGCCGAGCAGCCGAACCAGGGGCTCGCCCTCCCCCGGCGGCTCCCCGACCGCGAACAGCCCGGCCGCGATCTCGGGCAGCCCGGCGAAGGCCCGGCGGCCGACCGCCAGGGTCAGCCCGGACCAGGCCGCGAAGTCCGCCGGCCCGGCCGGGCCGAAGGCGGCCACGTACCGGGCGGCCAGCCGCGCCGCCACCTCCGCCGGATCGGCCTCCTCCCCCGGCGGCAGCAGCCGGTACCCGGGCTGGCGCGGCGCCGGCTCGGCGCCCCGGCAGAGCACGCCGAGCCCCGCCGCGTACGCCATCAGGTGGGCCGGGGCCTGCCCGGTCGGCTCGATACCGACCCCGTGGGCGTTCAGCCGGGCCACCAGTGCGGCCCGGGACAGCGGCTCGGTCAGCACCTCGGGCAGCACCGCCAGCGCCCGCTCGCAGACCTCCGCCGTCAGGCCCAGCTCCCGCCGCCTGCGGGCCCCCGCGGCGACGTTCCGCGCCCCGAAGAGGGCCAGCAACGGCCGGAGTTCCCCCGTCGGCACCAGGTGCAGCGTGCCGCGCATCAGCCAGCTGCTCACCACCTCGCCCGCCTCGTACGCCCGCTGCACCGCCGCCGCCTCGCCCAGCCCGCGCGCCCGCAGCCCGAGCCGGGCCGCCCCGGCGTCCTGTGCCTGGATGCCGGGCGCCCGACCGGCGATCGCCGCCACGGAGTCGGCCCGCCGTCCGAACTGACTGTGCATCCGCCACCGGAGCAGCCGGTCGTCATCGATCACCCCGCCATTCTGCTCCGGCGACGCACCGGGCGTGATCCGCGTCTCAACCCGGCGAGGCGGCGTTGCCTATGAAACTCGTTGCATAGCAAGATGGCGGGCATGGCACTGGAGCACGCGATCCTGGTCTCACTGCTGGAGCAGCCCGGCTCCGGGTACGAGCTGGCGCGGCGGTTCGACCGTTCGATCGGACGGTTCTGGACCGCCACCCACCAGCAGATCTACCGGGTACTGCGGCGGATGGAGGCGGACGGCTGGATCGCCGCCCAGGAGGTCGCCCAGGACGGCCGCCCGGACAAGAAGGTGTACGCGGTGGCCCGGGACGGGCGCTCCGTGCTCTCCGACTGGCTGCGCGAACCGGTCGAGCCGGAGACCGTCCGGCACGAACTGGCGGTCAAGATCCGGGCCGCCGCCTTCGACGACCCCGCCGCCCTGATCTCCGAGGTGACCCGCCACCGGGAGAGCCACGCCGCCCTGCTGGAGCGCTACCTCACCGGCGAGCGGCGCGACTTCCCAGCCGGCGCCGACCTCGACCCGCAGCAGCAGCTCCAGCACGTGGTGCTGCGCGGCGGCATCGAGTACGAGCGGATGACCATCACCTGGCTCGACGACGTCCTCACCACCCTGCACCGTCTCGCCGACTAACCCACAGGACTTCACCATGCTGTTCAACCCGAGCACCTATGACCCGAAGCAGTTCGACGACACCACCCGCCGACTGCTGCGCGCCACCGTGGACTGGTTCGAGTCGCGCGGCAAGAAGGCGCTGATCGACAGCTACGTCGACCGTGCCTGGTACGGCGACTTCCTCGAGTTCGCCGCCAAGGAGGGCCTGTTCGCGGAGTTCCTGACGCCGAGCAGCGCCGACGCCGACAAGCGCTGGGACACCGCCCGGATCGCCGAACTGAACGAGATCCTCGGCTTCTACGGCCTCGGCTACTGGTACACCTGGCAGGTCACCATCCTGGGTCTCGGCCCGGTCTGGCAGAGCGAGAACGAGGCCGTCCGAGCGCGTGCTGCCAAGCTGCTGAGCGAGGGTCACGTGATGGCCTTCGGGCTGTCCGAGCGCAGCCACGGCGCGGACATCTACTCCACCGACATGATCCTCACCCCGGACGGCGAGGGCGGCTTCACGGCCACCGGCTCCAAGTACTACATCGGCAACGGCAACGTGGCCGGCCTGGTCTCGGTCTTCGGCCGCCGCTCGGACGTCGAGGGCCCGGAGGGCTACGTCTTCTTCGCGGCCGACAGCCGCCACGAGGCGTACCACCTGGTCAAGAACGTGGTGAACGCGCAGATGTACGTCAGCGAGTTCCGGCTCGAGGAGTACCCCGTCCGGGCCGAGGACGTGCTGCACACCGGCAAGGCCGCCTTCGACGCCGCGCTGAACACCGTGAACGTCGGCAAGTTCAACCTCTGCACGGCCTCCGTCGGCATCTGCGAGCACGCGATGTACGAGGCCGTCACGCACGCCCACAACCGGGTGCTGTACGGCCGCAAGGTGACCGACTTCCCGCACGTGCGGCGGGAGTTGACCGACGCGTACCTGCGGCTCAACGCGATGAAGCTGTTCAGCGACCGGGCGGTGGACTACTTCCGCAGCGCCTCCCCGGAGGACCGCCGGTACCTGCTCTTCAACCCGATGACCAAGATGAAGGTCACCACCGAGGGCGAGAAGGTCATCGACCTGATGTGGGACGTCGTCGCGGCCAAGGGCTTCGAGGCGGACACCTACTTCGACAAGGCCGCCAAGGACATCCGGGGCCTGCCGAAGCTGGAGGGCACGGTGCACGTCAACCTGGCCCTGATCCTCAAGTTCATGGCCAACTACCTGTTCGCGCCCACCGACTACGCACCGGTGCCGACCCGGCTGGACCCGGCCGACGACGAGTTCCTGTTCCGTCAGGGCCCGGCCCGGGGCCTGGGTGCGATCCGCTTCCACGACTGGCGGACCGCCTACGACGCGCACGCGCACCTGCCGAACGTGGCCAGGTTCCGCGAGCAGGCCGACGGCCTGTGCGCACTGATGCTGGAGCACGCGCCGACCGCCGAGCAGCAGCAGGACCTGGACTTCCTGCTGGAGATCGGCCAGCTGTTCGCCCTGGTGGTCTACGGCCACCTGGTGCTGGAGCAGGCCGAGTTGACCGGGACCGAGCCCGACCTGCTGGACGGCATCTTCGACTTCCTGGTCCGGGACTTCTCCGCGCACGCCACCGAGTTGCACGGCAAGACCTCCACCAGCGAGCCGCAGGCCGCCTGGGCGCTCTCCCAGGTCCGCCGCCCGGTGGCGGACGCCGAGCGCACCGCGAAGCTGTGGGCCCGGGTCGAGGCGCTGGCCGGCGCGTACGAGATGCGGCCCTGAGGCCGGTCGGTCTGAGCAGGCCGGTGCCGGGCCCCTGGGCAGCAGGGGCCCGGCACCGACGGACCGTCAGAAGGTGAGCTTCCAGCTGTTGACGTAGCCGGTGTCCTGGGCCGCGACGTCCTGCACCTTGAGCTTCCAGACGCCGTTGGCGACCTCGCTGGAGGCGTTCACGGTGTAGGTGGTGACGATGTCGTCGGCCGAGTCGCTGCTGGAGCTCTTCAGCCGGTAGCTGCTGCCGTCCGGGGCGACCAGGTCGACCACCAGGTCACCGCGGTAGGTGTGCTTGATGTCCACTCCGACCTGGAGGGCGGCCGGCGCGTTGCCGGTGACGCCGCTGACGGTGACCGAGGAGGTGATCGCCGCGCCGTTGTCCGGGATCTGCACGTCGGAGGTGTTCTCGAAGACCGTGCCGGGCAGCGGCGGGGCCTCGGTGCCCAGGGTCCAGACCGCGTACGCGATGGAGTCGCTGCCCCGGTCGAGCGCGGTGTCGTTGAGGTTCGCGCTGGTGTCGCAGGAGGCGTGGTAGCAGGCGTCGAAGTCCTTGCCCGCGGTGCCGCCCCACTTTGTGGCCTGGGCCGCCGTCTTGACCTCGTCGCCGCCGGTGTACAGACCGCCGACCTTGATGCCGACGTTCTTGAACGGGGCGTGGTCGGAGCGGCCGTCGCCGTTGGTCTCGATCTCGGTTGGCACGCCGACGCCGGCGAAGTAGGCCTTCACCACCCCTTCGAGCTTGGGGTCGTCGTCGTAGACGAAGTAGCCCGGGTTGGGCGAGCCGATCATGTCGAAGTTCAGGTACCCGTCGATCTTCGCCCGCTCGGTGCCGGGCAGGTTGTTGACGTAGTACTTGGAGCCGATCATGCCCAGCTCCTCCGCGCCCCACCAGCCGAACCGCAGGTGCTTGGTCGGCTGCAGACCGGCTCGCGAGACCGCCAGCGCGGTCTCCAGGATGCCGGCCGAGCCGGAGCCGTTGTCGTTGATGCCCGGGCCCGCGGTCACCGAGTCCAGGTGCGCGCCCACCATGATGACGTGGTTCGCGTCGCCGCCCGGCCAGTCCGCGATCAGGTTGTAGCCGGTGGCACCGCTGGTGGTGAAGGTCTGCAGGGTGGTGGTGAACCCGGCGGCGTCCAGCTTGCCCTTCACGTAATCGACCGAGGCCTTGTAGCCGGGACGGCCGTGCGCCCGGGTGCCGCCGTTGGCGGTGGCGATCGACTGGAGCTGGGCCAGGTGCGCCTTGACGTTGGCGACCGGGATGTCCGGTACGGCCTGCACCGTGACGGCGGCCGGGCGGGCCGTGGTCACCTGGGCGGAGGCGGTGGTGGCGAGGAAGCCGGCGGCCAGGGTGGCGGCGGCACCGGTTGCGAGAGCGGAGCGGAGCACGCGGGATCGCCGCGAGGCACGCTGAGACAAGGAGGGCTCCAGATTCTGGTGGGGCAGAACGGAACGTGCGAGCGCCGCCGGACCTGATGGCCGGTCGGCGGGTGACTATTGACGCGACCATGATGATTGGGTGGACACCGAGATCCCGTCAAGGGGTCCAACCCCCGCACCCGGCAACCGAGTCGGCATCGGCCCAGGACATACCAGGACCACTGCCTCATGAAAACGGGACAACGGATGGCCCACCGTGGAGCCGAAACCGACCGTCCGGAGGTCCCCCGTGCCCGAACCCACCGAGCTCACCAAGTTCGCCGACCCGCTGCGCATCCCCCAGGTGCTGCGCCCCGAAGCCGAGTTGACGATCCGCCAGCTGTCGGCCGACGTGCAGCTGCACTCCGAACTGCCCCCCACCCCGATGTGGACGTACGAGGGAACCTTCCCCGGTCCGACCATCGAGGTCCGGCGCGGGCAGCGACTGCGGATCGACTGGCAGAACCGGATCAGCACCCCGTACCCCGCCCAGATCGGCCACGTCCCGGACCTCACCGTGCCGCCGGCCGAGAACGTACCGGGCATCGACCCCGCCCTGCTCGATCCCCGGGGTCCCGACCTGCCGCCCTGGCTGGTCGTGCACCTGCACGGCGCGGTCACCAACGGCGGCAACGACGGCTGGACCGACAACGCGGTCCACACCGGCCACTCCCAGCTCTCCGAGTACCCGAACGACCAGGCCGCGATGCCGCTCTGGTACCACGACCACGCGATGGGCGTCACCCGGCTCAACGTGCTGGCCGGGCTGGTCGGCACGTACCTGGTCCGGGACGAGGAGGAGGACCGACTGCGCCTGCCCACAGGGGAGTTCGAGGTCCCGTTGGTGCTCTGCGACCGGAATCTCGCCACCGGCCCCGACGGCGCACTGACCGGGCAGCTGCTGCACAAGACGGTCGGCCCGCTGCCGTACTGCGGGCGGTGGACGCTGGTGAACGGCGTGATCTGGCCGCACCACGAGGTCAGGCCGCGCTGGTACCGGTTCCGGGTGCTGAACGCCGCCAACTCCCGTCCGTACCGGCTGCACCTGGTCGGCCAGGACGGGCAGCGGGTGAACGGCGTGGCCTGGCAGATCGGCAGTGACGCCGGCCTGTTCGGCACCCCGATCCCGCTGCCGGGCCGCGGTCTCAGCCTGGCCCCGGCCGAACGGGCCGACCTGCTCGTCGACTTCACCGCATTGGCCGGCCGCACCCTGCGGCTGGTCAACTCCGCCCCGGCGCCCGCCGAGGGCGCCCCGATCGGCGAGGAGGACGCGGTCGGCGTCGCCGACCCGGCCAACCGGCTGCCCGACCCCGAGGTGATGGAGTTCCGGGTCTCGGCGGTCACCGAGCCGGAGCCGTTCGCCCTGCCCGCCGTGCTCTCACCGAGCTTCCGGCGGCTGACCCACGAGGACATCCCGCACCACAACCACCGGGTCCTGATGATCACTCAGGACAGCGGCGCGATGTTCCACTTCTGGGAGATGGAGGAGGTCCCCGAGGCGGAGGTCCCGCCGGCCGGGACGGTCGTGGACGGGATCGTCCAGGTCCAGGCGGCCGGGCAGGCCGGGCAGACCTACCGACGAGTCTCGGCCGACTTCAACGACCGGCTCAACTGGCGGATCGACGAGGACGCCTGGGAGCAGTGGACCATCATCAACCTGGCGCAGCTGGCCCTGCACCCGGTGCACATCCACCTGATCCGGTTCCAGATCCTGACCCGGGCCACCGTCGACGTCACGGGCTTCGACCCGGTGGCCGGCGGCACCCCGATCGGCAAGCCGGTCGGCTGGGGCGTCCAGAACCCGATCGACCCCGCCGACCAGGGCTGGAAGGACACCGTGACCGTCTCGCCGCGCGAACTCGTCCGGGTGGCGGGCCGGTTCACCGGCGCCACCGGCCGGTTCATGTACCACTGCCACATCCTCGACCACGAGGACGACGGCATGATGCGGCCCTTCACCGTCTCCCCGGCCGCCGTGATGGCCCTGGACCCGGGGATGGGCCACGGCGGTATGCACCACGGGCACTGAACCCGCCCGCCTGGGAGCCCGGCCGGACACCACCGGCCGGGCTCCCACGCACCGTCCCCGGCCGGTGGACGGCCGGATGCCCGGCCAGGAGGTTCCTGGCCGGGCATCCGGATCACAGTGGGGGTCGGGGCTCACGGGCAAGGTGGCTGACCCGGCCCGCCGCAGCCACCGCCCGGGCCGAGCGAGGCTGTCCGCTCCTCCTCGGGCTCCTCCTCCGACTTCTTCGGGCACGGCGGCTGACCCGGGCCTCCGCAGGGGCCGCCGCCGCCCTTGCCGTACTGCCTGGATTCGGTGTTCACTGCCATCTGGTGCCTCACTTCCGTTCCACGGGGCTTTTCCACCACTGTCACCCCGCTCCGGTCCCACCCACATGAGCCCCTGGTCCCCACTCGGACCAGGACACCGGCCCCGGACGGCGTCAGCCGTGCACCCGGGGGAAGACCGCCCGGACCACCGCGCCGCCCGAGTCGTTGGCGGCAGTGAAGGTGCCGCCCAGCTCCTCGGCCCGCTCCGCCATCGACCGCAGGCCCACCCCGGCGCCGCCGGTGTGGCTGGGGAAACCCGCGCCGTCGTCGGTGGCCTCGACGGTCACCTCGTCGGGGCGGACCCGGAGGGTGAGGCGGGCGGAGGCGGCACCGGAGTGGCGGACCACGTTGTTGAGGGCCTCGCCGCTGATCCGGTAGATGGCCACCTCGACGGCGGCGGGCAGGGTCGGCAGCGGGTCGGGGTCGAGGTCGAGGGTGACCCGGAGGGCGTGGTTGCCGAGGCCGTCGGCGAGCCGGCGCAGCGCTCCGGCCAGCCCCTCGCTGCCGAGCGCGGCGGGCGCCAGCCCGTCGGTGATCCGGCGCAGCTCGGTGATCGCCTGGCCGATCCCGGCCGAGGCGGTGGTGAGCGAGGCGGCGGCCCCGGACTCCGCGGGGAGGCCCGAGCGGGCCGCGTCGATCTGCAGGCGGAGGCCGGACAGCGCGGGCCCGAGCCCGTCGTGCAGGTCGTGCCTGAGCCGCCGCCGCTCCTCCTCCCGGGCCAGCACGATCCGCTTCCGGCTGGCCTGCAGGTCCTCGTACAGCCGGAGCGAGGCGATCGCGGGCGTGGCCTGGTCGGCGAGCAGCCGGAGCACCTCGCGGTCCTGCCGGTCCAGCTCCCGCTGCCCGGAGCGCGGCGGCACGGACAGCTCGCCGATCACGGCGCCCTCGTAGCTGAGCGGGAAGCTCTCGGCGGCGAGCTCGACGTCGCCGAGCCGGGCCAGCTCGCGGGGCCCGCTGCGGGTGCGGACCCGGACCCGGGCCGCGGGCAGGCCGAGCGCGATCACCACGGTCTGGCAGAGCAGCGGCGGCGCCTCGGCCGGTCCGACGGCCTGGCTCATCCGCTCGGCGAGTCTGCGCACCACCTGGTACGGCTGGGCCCGCTCGCCGTAGTAGTACCGGTCCACCGCCCGCACCACGGCCCGGGCGGCGGGGCGCAGCAGCGCGCCGAGCCCGGCCGCGATCAGGATCAGCCACCAGCGGTCGGCCGGTTCGCCGCCCGGCAGCAGCCGGTGGGTCAGGTACGCGGTGGCCAGCATGCCGAGGAAGAGCAGGGTGCAGAACGCGTAGCCGGCCAGGTACCGCCGGGCGGCCCGGTCCAGCGAGAGCGAGCGGTCCCGGCGGAAGGTGGCGACCGGGACCAGCAGCCAGGCGGCCTCGCCCGCGGTCACCACCGCGTAGGGCAGCCAGTCCGGCATGGCGCCGAGGTAGGGCGGGACGGTGACCAGCGCGGCCCACACCAGGTAGGCCGCCACCAGCACGGTCAGGTGCGGGTGCCGACCGGGCGAGCGCCACCAGCGGACCAGGGCGATGGTGAGGGTGAGGGCCAGGACGGCGGTGAAGACGTCGAAGGCGTGCGGGGCGAGCCGGTCGTCCAGCCACGTGTACGCCGCGGTGCCGTGGAGCGGGTTCGGCAGCTCGTACCAGTCGCTGACCCGGGCGGTGTTGAAGAAGCCCAACACCGCGCTCACTGCGGCGACCAGGACGGTGACGCCCCGCCAGATCCCGCCGGGCAGGCGGACGTCGGGCAGCCAGAGCGGGAAGCCGGTCACCAGGAAGAGGTAGGCGATGTCGGCGGCCAGCACCAGCATCACGACCGGCTTCATCGCCCCGGGGCCGGCCCCGGCCAGTGCGGCGGCCAGCAGCACCACCATCCGGAGCGACTGCAGCACCCCGGCGACCAGCAGCAGGACGCCCAGGCCGGGAGCGCGCCGGTTGATCACCAGCACCAGGCCGGAGAGGGTGAAGGTCAGACCGAGCGCGACCCAGACCCCGTCGAAGAAGTAGTGGTCGCTGATGCCTTCGAGCCCCCCGTTGGCGAGGGCGAGGACCACCCACACCAGGGTGCAGAGCAGGGCCAGGGCGGCAGCCGCGAACGCCCTGGCCGTGGTGGTGCTCTCGTTCCCGCTCATCTGGCCTCCTCGTGACCCCGGTCCGTCGTCCCGGTGCGTGACCCCGGTCCATGGGCGGTCCATGCTGGTCGGCCCGCTGTCCCGGCCGCGAGGGGCCACGGTCCCTGGTCGGTCCTCAGTCGCCGCCCAGCCCCATGTCCCGGGCCCGGGCGACCGCTTCGGCGCGAGTGGCGACGTGCAGCTTCTCGAAGATGTGGGTGACGTGGTTGCGGACGGTCTTCTCGGCCACCACCAGCTCGCGGGCGATCCGGCGGTTGTCCAGCCCCCGGGCCACCAGGTCGAGCACCTCGGCCTCCCGCGCGGTGAGCGAGGGGAACAGCTGACCCGCCTCGCGCAGCCGGGTGCCGGCCAGCAGGGCGGTGATCCGGACGGCGATCTCCGAGCCGAACACCGCGCCGCCGGCCGCCACGGTGCGTACCGCGTGCAGCACCTCGTCCCGTCCGGCGCCCTTTACCAGGTACCCCCGCGCACCGGCCTGGAGGGCGGCCAGCAGGCTGCCGTCGTCGTCGGCCATGGTGAGCATCAGGACCGGGACGCCCGGGGTCTCTTCGGTCAGGCGGCGGGCCGCCTCCAGGCCGGAGCCGTCCGGCAGCGAGAGGTCGAGCACCACCACGTCGGGGAGACCGGCGGCCACCGCCTCGGGAACCGCCGCGACGGTCTCCGCCTCACCGACCACCTCGATCCCGTCGGCGCTCTGCAGGGCGGCTTTCAGACCCTCCCGGAAGAGCGGGTGGTCGTCAACGATCAGTACACGCACCGGACCGGCGCCCCTCTGCGACTCATCCACCTGGCCGACACTACCAGTGATGGATATATGACTTAGCGTGACATGCTGCCAGGCGGGCCCGCTCTCAGGGCATCACCAGGACGGGCTTGACCACCTCTCCCGCCGCTGCGGCGGCTGCGGCCCGTTCCACGGCGGCGAACGGGAAGGTGCGCACCAACCGGTCGACCGGCAGTCGGCCCGCCAGGTACAGGTCCACCAACGCGGGCAGGAATCGCCCGGGCCGGCTCGCGCCCTGGTTGACGCCGACGATCCGGGGCGCCCGGTCCAGCAGCGCCGGGACGTCCAGGGCGAGCCTGCTGCCCGCCGGCGGCGCCCCGACCACCGCGCAGGTACCGCCGACCGCCAGCGCGCGCACCGCCTGCCCTAGCGGTCCGAGCCGGCCGCTGGTCTCCAGGGTGTGCTGGACGCCCCGGCCCCTGGTCAGTTCGAGAACCGCCTCGACCGGGTCCACGGCGGTGGCGTCCACCACGTCGGTGGCGCCGAGCTCCTGAGCCAGCGTCAGGCGGTCGGCCCGGACGTCCACCGCCACCAGCCGGGCGGCCGGGGTGAGCCTGGCCGCCAGCAGGGCCGACAGGCCGACCGCCCCGGCGCCGAACACCACCACTGTGTCGCCGGGGTCGGGCCGCAGCACGTTCAGCACCGCCCCCGCGCCGGTCTGCACGCCGCAGCCGAACGGCGCCAGCAGCGCGGCCGGCACCCCGGCCGGCACCGGCACCGCGTTGCGCTCGGTGGCCAGCGCGAGGGTGGCGAACGAGGACTGGCCGAAGAAGTGGCCGTGCAGCGGCGAGCCGTCGGCGCCGCCGAGCGTGGCGCTGCCGTCCAGCCGGCTGCCACCGAACAGGTTCAGCCGGGGCCAGTACGCGCACCGGACCGGCTCCCCGGCCCGGCAGTCGGGGCACTCCCCGCAGGAGGCGAAGGTGAGCAGCACGGTCTGACCGACCGTCAGCCGGGTCACCGCGCTCCCCACCGCCTCGACCGTCCCGACGCCCTCGTGGCCGAGCACGGCGGGCAGCGGACCCGGGGTGTGCCCGGCGCGGACGCTCAGGTCGGTGTGGCAGATCCCGGCGGCGGCGATCCGTACCAGCACCTCGTCGGCGCGCGGGTCGTCCAGTCGGACCTGCTCCAGGGTGAACGGCTCTCCCCGGCCCCGGACCACGGCGGCGGTGGCGGTCGTCGGCACGGCCCTCAGCTCCAGCTCCCGGTCGAGCTCCAGCTCCCGGTCGGGCGGTAGAGCCGGGACTCGGTCCGCTGCTCGTACGGCAGCCCGGGCGGCAGGTCGATCAGCTCCAGTTGGAGGCCCCACGGCGCCCGGAAGTACACCCAGCGGTCACCGTCGATCGGGCCGCCGTCGGCCACCGTCTCCGGCCGGCCGAGCACCTGGACACCGGGTTGCGCCCGCAGGTACGCGGCGGCGGCGTCCACGTCGGTGACCGCGATGGCCAGGTGGTGGCCGCCCCAGTCGCTGTTGCCCGGCAGCTCGCGGCGCTGGTCCGGCGCGCTGTACTCGAACAGCTCCAGGTTGGTCACCGGCCCCAGCCGGAGCATCGCCACGTAGGCGGCGGCCCGGTGGTGGACGCCCAGCTGACGGGTCATCCAGTCCCCGTCCGGGTCGTGCACCGGCCCGGTCCGGTAGGCCAGTTCGGCGCCGATCACCTCGGTGAAGAAGGTGACCGCCTGGTCGAGGTCGGGCACGGTGTACGCGACGTGGTGCACGGCGAGGGCACCGGGGATGGCACTCATGGTGGGCTCCTCCCAGCAGATCAGGGACGGGTGCGGCGGCGCGGCAGCGGGCGGCGGCGCGGGGCCGGGCGGGTGCCGAGGGTCAGGCAGAGCAGTTCGGCGCCGAGCGGCCCGGCCACCAGGTACAGGTCCTGGCCCGCCGGGATCAGCAGCAGGTCACCGGCGTCGGCCAGGTGCTGGGACCGGTCCGGCCACTGCTCGACGACCACAGGACCGCGCAGCACGTACCAGGCGGCCTCGCTCTCCGGGCGGCCCGCGCGGTGGTGGGTGCCGCCGGGGCTGAGCCGGAGGTGTTCGAAGGACTCGCAGGCGGCGGTGACCAGGTCACGGCGGGCCAGGCAGCTCACGCGGGTGCGCTCGCTGCCCGGGCCGACCACGGTCATCGCGGCGGCGGAGGCGGTGGTGACGATCATCGGGGGCCTTCTCCCGGTACGGCCAGGACGGCGTGGAAGTACTCCAGGCCCAAATCCCCGGCGGTGAGGACGAGTTCGCCGCCCAGTGGCAGCGTGACGGCGGTGCCTTCGGCGAGCGGCACGTCGCTCTCCCCGGTGCTCGCCCGCCCGGCGCCGGCGGTGACGTAGAGCGCGTGCTCCACGCCGTCGGCGGTCAGTTCGACGCTCTGCTGCGGCTCCAGCCAGCTGAGGCCGACCCCGCGCAGCGGGCCGGTGAGCACCCGGCCCGGGTCCACGGCGCGGCCCCGGCGGAGGGCGGTGATCGCGGTGCTGGTCATCTTGGCTCTCCCTTGTTCAGGGCCTACGGTGTCCCGCCCGCTGTCCCGGGCGGCAGGGCGTGGCGTCCCGGTCAGGACTCACTCCGGGACCGGGACCGGTGCGCCGCGATCGGCCAACTCCGGCTTGCGCTGCGGAAGTTCACGGCTGACGGCGTCCGGCAGCACGGTCAGGCAGAGCAGCTCGGCACCGAGCGGGCCGCCGTGCAGGTGCACCCGGCCGCCCTCCGGGGCGAGCAGCAGGTCGCCCTCGGCCAGCAGGTGCTGCGGCTGCTCCGGGCAGTCCAGCAGCGCGACCGGGCCGCGCAGCACGTACCAGGCCGCCTCGGTGCCCGCCCGGCCGGCCAGGTCGTAGCAGGCGCCGGGGCTGAGCCGGACGTGGTCGACGGCCTCGGTCTCGCTGTGCAGCATGCCCCGGCGGGCCAGGCAGCGGGTGCGGACCCGCTGGGTGCCGGGGCCCAGGTGGACGGCCGCGTGGGCCGTGTCGGTGACGATCATCGGAGCTCCCCGGGTCGTTCGGACGGCGGCACGGTGAGCACCGCGTGGACGTACTCCAGCCCGTCGTTCCCGGCGGTGAGCGCCGCCGAGCTGCCGAGCGGGAGGGTGAGTGACCGGCCCGGCTCCAGCGGCACCCGGACGTCCGCTGCGGCGGCCCGGCCGCTGCCGGCGGTCACGAAGACGGTGTGCTCGGTGGCGTCGGCGGCCAGTTCGGCGCGTTCGCCGGGCCGCAACCGGGCCAGTTCGAGGTGGCGCAGCGGCCCGGTGAGCACCACGCCGGGGTCGATCGGGCCGACCCGGCGCAGGTTGGTCACCACGGCGTGCCGCAGGATCGGGGTCCGTGGCAGGGGTACGGCGGGCATTTCGATCACCAGCCAGTCGAGCGCCTCGGTGCCCGCGTTGCGGAGACCGTGGGTGGTGCCGAGGCCGGTGAGTACGACGTCCCCGGCCTCGACGGGGTAGGGCCGGCCGTCGAGGGTGATCTCCCCCCGGCCGGCGAGGAGGACGTAGACCTCCTCGGTGCGGGTGTGCAGGTGCTCCCCGCTGACGCCGCCCGGAGGGATGCTGGCCCACTCGACCGCCTCCCAGCCGCCCAGCAGTCCCGGTCGGCGGGCCAGGCAGGCCCACCGGGTCAGGCCCTGGGTGCCGTGCACGCCGTGCACGTCGGCGGGGCCTCGGGTGTCGGCGACGATCACGGTGTCACGCATGCCAGTTCCTCCAGTTCGGTGGCCGCCCGGCCGATCTCGGCGGCCGTCAGGTCGTCGGCGAAGCAGCCGTCGCCGATCCCGACCGGCAGCGGGAAGCGCTGTCGGCCGTCCCGGTGCCGGACGGTGTCGGTGAGCGCGTCGGCCAGCGTGTCGGGCTCCAGCAGCGGGTGCCGGACCGGCAGTCGGAGTCGATGCATCAGGCCGAGGATCCGGTCCCGTTCGGCGGCCTCGACCAGTCCCCTCCGCTGGGCGAGCACCGTGGTCAGTGCCATGTCGAGGCAGACCGCCTCGCCGTGCAGCAGTTCGGGCAGCGCCCGCATCTCCACGGTCGGGCTGAACGAGTGGCCGTAGTCCATCGAGCGCTCCAACCGGTGCTCCCAGAGGTTGGGTTGGAGCTCCTGGAGCATCCCGTGCACCGCCCGGACCAGCACCTCACCGCCGGGCGTCGGGCCCTGGAAGCGCTGGCTGATCAGCGCCTCACCGGTCCGGTCCAGCAGCTCGAACAGCCGCCGGTCCTTGATCAGCGCGACCTTGAGGATCTCGGCCAGGCCGTTGCTCAGGTGCCGCTGGTCCAGGGTGGCCAGGAAGGCCGGGTCCAGCAGGGTGGCCACCGCCGGGTGGTAGGTGCCGAGCCGGTTCTTGTGCGGGCCGAAGTTGACCCCGGTCTTGGCGCCGACGCCCGCGTCCACCAGACCGATCAGCGTGGTGGGCACCCGGACGAACGGGGTAGAGCGGCGGTAGAGGCTGCAGGCCAGGCCCACCACGTCCATCAGGACGCCGCCGCCCATCGCGATCACCGGCTCGGCGCGCCGGGAGACCCCGAAGCGGTCCATCAAGGCGGCCACCCGGAACACCGACTCCATCGTCTTGACCTCCTCGTGCGCCGCCAGCACGCCGAGCTCGACCGCCAGGCCCCGGGCCGCGAAGTAGGCTCGGATCCGGTCGCCGTACAGGGCGTGCACGGTCTCCTCCACCACCACGAGCCGCCTTCCGGGCGCGGCGCCGGCGTGGGCCAGTGCGGGGTTGCCCGGGTCGAGCAGCCGCGGGGTGAATCCGACCTGATAGGTGACCGGGAGCGCGGTACTGACGGTCCAGGCGCTGACCGGCTCGCCGGTGGTGAACAGGCCGTGGGCGGGGGTGTTGGTCTGACCGGCCACGGTGACCTCCTCTGTCGTACTTGATTCGGAGCTCAACGGTCCCCGGCCCGGTGTCCCGGACACACGGGTGTCCCGTCCGCACCCGGTCCCGGTCCGCGGACCGGGACTACGGTGGAAGGTGGGAGGCTGCCATGTACTTCACCGACCGGAAGGACGCGGGGCGGCAGCTGGCCGCCCGGCTCGGGACGATCCCCGACGCGGTGGTGGTGGGCCTGCCGCGCGGCGGCGTACCGGTGGCCGCCGAGGTGGCCCGGGCGCTCGGGGCGCCGCTGGACATCTGCGTGGTGCGCAAGCTCGGGGTGCCGAGCCAGCCGGAGCTCGGGATGGGGGCGATCGGCGAGGGCGGGGCCCGGGTACTGAACGAACGCGTCCGGCAGGCCGCCCACGTGACGAACGATCAGCTCGCCGAGGTGGAGCGCTCGGAACGGGCCGAGCTGGCCCGCCGGGCCGCGCGCTACCGGGGCGGCCGGCCACCGGTCGACCTGCGCGGGCGGACGGTCGTGGTGGTGGACGACGGTATCGCCACCGGCTCCACCGCCAGGGCCGCCTGCCGGATCGTCCGGCAGCGCGGCGCCGCCAGGGTGGTGCTGGCCACGCCGGTCGCCCCGGCCGGCTGGCGGGAGGAGCTGGGCGGCGAGGCCGACGAACTGGTCTGCGTGCACGAGCCCCGGGGGTTCCTGGCGATCGGCGCGTTCTACGCCGACTTCGACCAGACCACGGACGCGGAGGTGCTCGACGCCCTACTCGGCTGACCTGACACCCACAAGAGTCATGATCGAGACTGGACAATCTGACCAGACCTGGCGGCCGCGTGGTGCTCAGCTTGTACACATTGAGCAGCGGATCATCGATCTGTTGCCCAATCATCCCGGCGGGAGCAAGCTCAGCGCACCGCAAGCCTCAACGTGGAGGAACCCATGACCGCCAACGCCGTTGAACTGACCCCCGAGGAGCTGGAGGCCGGGCTCGACGCCGAGCAGCTGCGCCGCCTGGTGGGCCTGGTCGAGCACGACGCGGCCACCGACCCGTTCCCGGTCATCGCCCAGGACGCCGTCGTCTTCGTGGTCGGCAACGCCACCCAGGCGGCCCAGTTCTACCAGGCCGTCTTCGGCATGGAGCTGGTCGCCTACTCCGGCCCCGAGACCGGCCGCCGGGACCGCAAGGCCTTCGTGCTGCGCTCCGGCTCCTGCCGCTTCGTGATCAAGGGCGGGGTCTCCCCGGACAGCGCGCTGCTGGACCACCACCGCCGCCACGGCGACGGCGTGGTGGACCTCGCGCTGGAGGTCCCGGACGTGGACAAGTGCATCGCGCACGCCCGGGCCACCGGCGCCACCGTGCTGGAGGAGCCGAACGACGTCACCGACGAGCACGGCACCGTCCGCCGGGCCGCGATCGCCACCTACGGCGAGACCCGGCACACCCTGGTCGACCGCTCCCGCTACCACGGCCCCTACCTGCCCGGCTTCGTCGCCGCCCGGACCAGGGTGCAGCGCCCGGAGGGTCACCCCAAGCGCCTGTTCCAGGCCCTGGACCACGCGGTGGGCAACGTCGAGCTCGGCAAGATGGACGAGTGGGTCGGCTTCTACAACCGGGTCATGGGCTTCGAGAACATGGCCGAGTTCGTCGGTGACGACATCGCCACCGAGTACTCGGCGCTGATGAGCAAGGTGGTCGCCAGCGGCAACCACCGGGTGAAGTTCCCGCTGAACGAGCCCGCGATCGCCAAGAAGAAGTCGCAGATCGACGAGTACCTGGAGTTCTACGGCGGCCCCGGCTGCCAGCACCTGGCGCTGGCCACCAACGACATCCTGACCACGGTGGACATCCTGCGGTCCAACGGCGTGGAGTTCCTGAACACGCCCGACTCCTACTACGACGACCCGGAGCTGCGCGAGCGGATCGGCAAGGTCCGGGTTCCGGTCGAGGAGCTCAAGAAGCGCGGCATTCTGGTCGATCGTGATGAGGACGGCTACCTGCTGCAGATCTTCACCAAGCCGCAGGGCGACCGGCCGACGGTGTTCTTCGAGTTCATCGAGCGGCACGGCTCGCTGGGCTTCGGAAAGGGCAACTTCAAGGCCCTGTTCGAGTCCCTGGAGCGCGAGCAGGACAAGCGCGGCAACCTCTGAGACCGGCTCGGGAGGATCACGACAATGGCGCACTACCGGCAGCTGGGCAGCATCCCGCCCAAGCGGCACACCCAGCACCGCACGCCCGAAGGCGGTCTCTACTACGAGGAGTTGATGGGCGAGGAGGGGTTCTTCTCGGACTCCTCACTCCTCTACCACCGGGGCATCCCCTCGGCGGTCACCGCCGCCGTGCCGTGGGAGCTGCCCGACCAGCGCACCACGCCCAACCATCCGCTCCTCCCCCGGCACCTCAAGCTGCACGAGCTGTTCCAGGGCGAGGAGTGGAAGGACACCGACGTGGTCGCCGGGCGGCGGCTGCTGCTCGGCAACGGTGACGTCCGGCTCTCCTACGTGGTGGCCGGGGCGCCGAGCGAGCTGTACCGCAACGGGCTCGGCGACGAGTGCGTCTACGTGGAGTCCGGCAGCGGCGTGCTGGAGACGGTGTTCGGCTCGCTGGAGGTCGGCCAGGGCGACTACGTGATCATCCCCCGGGCCACCACGCACCGCTGGGTGCCGGGCCCGGATGCGCCGCTGCGCGCGTACTGCATCGAGGCGAACAGCCACATCACCCCGCCCAAGCGCTACCTCTCCCGGTTCGGCCAGCTGCTGGAGCACGCCCCGTACTGCGAGCGGGACCTGCGCGGGCCGGTCGGTCCGCTGGTGGTCGAGGACCTCGCCGAGGTGGACGTGCTGGTCAAGCACCGGGGGCCGAACGGTGTGATCGGCACCAGGTACACGGTGCCGCACCACCCGTTCGACGTGGTCGGCTGGGACGGCTGCCTCTACCCGTACGCGTTCAACATCGCCGACTTCGAGCCGATCACGGGGCGGATCCACCAGCCGCCGCCGGCCCACCAGGTCTTCGAGGGCAACAACTTCGTGATCTGCAACTTCGTGCCGCGCAAGGTGGACTACCACCCGCTGTCCATCCCGGTGCCGTACTACCACGCCAACGTGGACAGCGACGAGGTGATGTTCTACTGCGGGGGCAACTACGAGGCGCGCAAGGGCTCCGGCATCGGTCAGGGGTCGATCTCGCTGCACCCGGGCGGCCACACCCACGGCCCGCAGCCGGGCGCGTACGAGCGCTCGATCGGCGCCGAGTTCTTCGACGAACTCGCCGTCATGGTGGACACCTTCCGCCCGCTGGAGCTCGGCGAGGGTGCCACCGCGAGCGAGGACGACAACTACGCCTGGACCTGGTCGGGCGGCCGGCGATGAGCGTACCCCCGCTGTTCCGAGGACTGTTCGACGACGCGTCGGTCTTTCCGCCGGGAGACCTGCCGCTGGGTGAGGCGGTGCCCGCACACCGCGGACACCGCCTGGCCTGGTACGCCGACTCGGTCGGCCCGTTCCTCTGCGGAGCGGGCCGCGCCGGTGAACTGGCCGCGCTGCGGCCGGAGTTCCCGGTCGCACTGGTACTGCCGCCGGGCGGCGAGTACGTGCCGGTGCCCGGCCTGGACGTGGTGGGCGTCGAGGTGGCCGCCACGGTCCTGCCCCGGCTGCCTGCCGGAGTACCTGGCTGCCTCGAACTCCCCTACGGCGAGGACCTGTTCAAGCTGCTCGACCAGCTGGCCGACACTGCGCACCGGGCCAAGTTCCGCACCGGCGGCCTGACCGCCGACGCCTTCCCGACCGTGGCCGAGCTGGCCGCCGCGCTGACCGCCTGCGCGGAACGCGGCGTGCCGTACAAGTGCACCGCGGGCCTGCATCACGCCGTCCGGCACACCGACCCGGTGACCGGTTTCGAGCACCACGGCTTCCTCAACGTGCTGCTGGCCGCCGCCGATCCGGACCGCGCGGCCGAGGCACTGGGCGAGCGCTCCGGCACCGCACTGGCCAGCGCGGTCGGCTCACTGACGGACCGTCAGGCCGCCCTGGCACGACTCTCGTTCACCGCATTCGGCACCTGCTCGATCGCCGAACCGCTCGCCGACCTGGCCGAACTCGGCCTGCTGACCCAGGAGAACCGTTGACCACCAGCTGGCTCGAGTCCGCGCAGGACTCCCCGTTCGGCCTGCACAACCTGCCGTACGGCGTCTTCACCACGGCCGACCAGCCGGGGCGGCGACGGATCGGCGTCGCGATCGGCGACGCCGTCCTGGACGCCGGCGCCGCCGCCCGCGCGGTCGGCGAGCCCTCCGTCCTGCTGGACGCCGACACCCTCAACCCGCTGCTCGCGGCGGGCCGTCCGACCTGGACCGGCGTGCGCTCCTCGCTCACCTCCTGGCTGAGCGAGGAGCGGTACCGGTCGGCGGTCTCCCCGCACCTGCACCAGGTCGGCGAAGTGACCCTGCACCTGCCCTTCGAGGTGGCCGACTACGTCGACTTCTACGCCTCCGAGCACCACGCCACCAACCTGGGCCGGATCTTCCGCCCCGGCACCGAGCCGCTCACCCCCAACTGGAAGCACCTGCCGATCGGTTACCACGGCCGGGCCGGCACGATCGTCACCTCCGGCACCGAGATCGTCCGCCCGCACGGCCAGCGCAAGGCGCCCAGCGAGCTGCTGCCGTCCTTCGGCCCGAGCCGTCGCCTCGACATCGAGGCCGAGGTGGCCTTCGTGGTCGGCGCCGGCAGCCAACTCGGCAGGCCGGTCCCACTGGCGGACTTCCGGGAGCACGTCTTCGGCGTCTGCCTGCTCAACGACTGGTCCGCCCGCGACATCCAGGCCTGGGAGTACGTGCCGCTCGGCCCGTTCCTCGGCAAGTCCTTCGCCACCTCGCTGTCGCCGTGGGTGGTCCCGCTGGACGCGCTGGAGCACGCCAGGGTCAGCCCGCCGCCGCGCGACGTCGAGCCGCTGCCCTACCTGGACGACCGGGACGGCGAACCCTGGGGCCTCGACCTCAGCCTGACGGTCCGGCTGAACGGCCACGTGATCTCCCGGCCGCCGTTCGCCTCGATGTACTGGACCGCCGCCCAACAGCTCGCCCACCTCACCGCCAACGGCGCCTCGCTGCGCCCCGGCGACCTGTACGCCTCCGGCACCGTCAGCGGCCCGGAGGTGGAGAGCCGGGGAGCCCTGATCGAGCTCACCTGGAACGGTGAGAACCCGGTCAAGCTGCCGGACGGCACCACCCGCACCTTCCTGGAGGACGGTGACACCGTCACCATCACGGCCACCGCACCGGGCCCGGACGGCACGCTGATCTCGTTCGGCGAGGTCACCGGGCGGATCGTGCCCTGACGCTCACCACCGCCGCCGTCCGCCCGCCGTCCCGCTCCCGTCCGAGCGGGACGGCGTCCGGTCTCAGTGGGCCATCTGCTCCTCGATCAGGTCCACGATCGCGGTCGGGGAGCGGAGCGGCGTCGCTCCGGCCTCCTCCGCCTCGGCCACCAGCGTCAGGTTCCGGCTCTCCGAGTAGAGGATCACCGGCCCGGTGAAGCCCCGGGCCCGGATGGCCACCGTGCCGTCGATCCCGGCCCGCCGGTCGTTGCCCCGCTTCATGTCGGTGATCACCACGTCCGGCCGCCAGCTCAGCCGGGCCAGCGCCTCGGCCGTGCTCTCGACCTGGAGGACCTCGGCGCCGAAGCTCCGCAACTGCCGCACCAGCTGCGCGTTGTTGGCCGGCACGTCGTCCACCCAGAGCACCCGCGCCCCGCTCAGGTTCAGCGGCGGCGGGGCGCCCGCCGGGACAGGCGGTCGCTCCCAGTCCGGTGCCGGCGTCGGTGGCTGCCCCGGGTCCGGTAGCCGGCCAAAGACCGAAGGGGGCGGCGGGCCGCCCTGGCTCACCGGCGCGGGCAGCGGCGTGGTCCGCCTCAGCCAGCCCAACAGGGCGGCGGAGTCCGGAAGTTGGTCCAGATCCAGCAGTAGCCGGACGAACCCGCGATCAGCTGCCAGCAGCGGGTACTCCCGCGGCAGCGCCCGCTCCAGCTGCTCCAGGACCGCCGGCCACTCCTCCGGCAGCCACAGGTCCAGCCGCTCCTTCAGCTGCGCCAGCCGGGCCGCCGGCGCCGGGTCGAGAGCCCCGCCGCCCCGACGGACCAGCCCCCGCACCTCGTAGTAGGTGACGAATTCGGCCACCAGGTCGGGGCCGCCCGGCCGGACCAGCGACCGGTGGAAGTCGGGGTACAGGTGCTGGAGCAGCACCGACCGGAGCAGGCCCTCGGCACCGAACTGCTGCCAGCCGACATCGAGGTGGTACTCCATCACGAAGCTGTTGATCAGTCGCTTGATCCGCCGTGGGTTGCGTCCCATCCGCTCCGCGAGCAGCGCGGCCAGCGGCGGCGTCAGCAGCCCGGTGGTCCCGGACCGGGCCGCGTAGGCCCGCACCAACTGGATCGCCTGGTCGGGATCGATGGGCGGGATACGGTAGTTGACCTGGACGATCTTCTGCAGGTAGTCCGCGCTCAGGGCCCGTCCCGAGGCTTCCGCCACGGCCGCGATCCGGCTCTGGTCGCAGCCCAGCACGAAGGCCAGGCCGGGCACGTCCAGGTAGACCTTGATCGCTTCGCAGACCGCCAGGATGGTCTCGTCCGAGCAGCGGTCCAGGTCGTCCACGAAGACCACCAGCAGCCGCCGCTGGTTCCAACTGCCGGGCGCCGCCACCCACTCGGTGGCCGCGTTCGAGATCAGCCCGCGGATCTCGTTCCGGGCCGAGGCGTCCGCCGCCATCCGTTCCCAGAGCTCGTCGACGATCCGGTCCACCCGGAGCACCCCCGCCAGCACGGTGACCGCCAGCCGCAGCGAGGAGACCAGCCAGCCGCGTCGGCTGGTCCGGTACCAGACCCGGCGCAGCAGGTTGCGGTCGAACTGCTGGAACACCGACTTGATCAGCCCTTCCAGGGCGTCGGTGCCGTCCGCGGTCCAGGCGTTGAACCAGACGCACTCGGTGCCCCGGTCCGCGCTGAGCAGCTCCTCGATCTGGTGCATCAGGCTGCTCTTGCCCATCCCCCAGTCCGCGTCGATCGCGATGGTGAACGGCGTCGCCGCCCGCGAGGCCTGGACCAGCGCCGCCAGGCCCTGGGCCGCCCTGGCCGTTCCCAGGACGTCTTCGTCCACGGAGTCACCGTGCACCGGTTCGTCGTTGAGCAGCGAGAAGTTCAACGCCCACACCCCCCATGGTGATCAGCGGCCCCATCCTACGGCCGCCGGGCCGACGGGTACGGTTGCGGGGTTCTCCGAACAGACGGCAAGCGGACGGAGTGGGGCCCCGATGACGACGGATGTGGTGCTGGAGCGGGTCGGCCGCCTCGGCCGGATCACGCTGGACCGGCCCCGGGCGCTCAACGCGCTGACCCACGGGATGCTGCTGGCGATCGAGCGGCAGCTGACCGACTGGGCGGCCGACGACGCCGTGGCCGCCGTGCTGCTGACCGGTGCCGGGGAGCGCGGGCTGTGCGCCGGGGCGGACATCCGGGCGCTGCACGACGACGCCAAGGTGGGCGGGGCCGGGGCGCGCCGGTTCTTCCGGGACGAGTACCGGCTGAACCACCTGATCTCCCGTTACCCGAAGCCGTACGTCGCGGTGATGGACGGGATCACCATGGGCGGCGGGGTCGGCCTCTCGGCGCACGGCAGCGTCCGGGTGGTCACCGAACGGTCCACGGTGGCGATGCCGGAGACCCGGATCGGGCTGGTGCCGGACGTCGGCGGCAGCATGCTGCTCGCGCACGCCCCGGGCGAACTGGGGACGCACCTGGCCCTGACCGCCGCCTCGATGGGACCGGGCGACGCGCTGCTCTGCGGCTTCGCCGACCACTTCGTCCCGGCGGCCGCCCTGCCCGGCTTCAACGCCGCGCTGGCCGAGCTGGCCCCGGCGGAGGCGCTGGAGCGGTACGCCGCCGAGGCGCCGGAGGCCGCACTCGCCGGGGAGCGGGAGTGGATCGACGCCTGCTACGCGGCCGACACGGTGGAGGAGGTCCTGAGCCGGCTGGACGCGGCCGGGACCACCCCGGCCAAGGAGGCCGCCGAACAGATCAGGGCCAAGTCGCCGACCTCGCTCAAGGTCACCCTGGCCGCGCTGCGCCGGGCCCGGGCGCACCGCACGCTGGCCGAGACCCTGGACCAGGAGTTCCGGATCTCCTGCGCCGCGCTGGATGCCCCCGACCTGGTCGAAGGCATCCGCGCCCAGGTGGTCGACAAGGACCGTGACCCGCACTGGTCCCCCGCCACCCTCGCCGGGGTGACGGAGCACCAGGTGGCCCGCTTCTTCGCCGGCCTCGGCGACCAGGAGCTGGGTCTGGCGTAGTCCGCCCGGATCACGCCGTCACCTTCGCGACGAAGGTCGCGAGGTTGGCCAGGGTCCGTTCGATCTTCTCCTCCAGAGTGATCGACTCGTGCAGTCGGGCGCCGGGCCCGGCGTCGCGCTTCCCGCGCACGTAGAGCGAGCAGGCCAGGTCGCTGCACATGTAGGCGCCGACCGAGTTGCCCTGCTGCCCGGCCTTGCCGGCCCGGGGCGCCACCATCAGGGAGACGCCGCCGCTGTGCGTGGTGACGCAGAGCGAGCACATGCTGCGGCGGGCCTGGCCGACCCCGCCGGTCGACAGCCGGAGGGCGACGCCCGCGAGCCGGCCGTCCACCTCGGCCACCAGGTAGGCCCGCTCGGGTGCCTGCGGATCGCGCCAGCCGAGGAAGTCCAGGTCCTCCCAGGGCAGGTCGGTGAGCCCGCGCGGCACGTTCAGTCGCTTGGCCTCACCCTTCGTGCAGTTCACGAACGAGGCCCGGATCTCTTGCTCAGTCAACGGCTTCATAGGGCGTACGCTAAAATGCCTAGGAGTATTAGGCAAATGATTAACGAGGCAAGGAAAGGCAAGGGACCGCCGTGGCGAGAGTCGGGCTGACCAAGGAGCGACTGACCCGGGCGGGCGCCGAGCTCGCCGACGAGGTCGGCTTCGACAAGGTGACCGTCTCGGCGCTCGCCCGCCGGTTCGGCGTCAGGGACGCCAGCCTGTACTCGCACGTCAGGAACTCCCAGGACCTCAAGACCCGGATCGCCCTGCTCGCCCTGGCCGAGCTCGCCGACCGGGTCGCCGCCGCACTGGCCGGCCGGTCGGGCAAGGACGCGCTCGCCGCGTTCGCCGACGCCTACCGGGACTACGCCCGGGAGCACCCAGGCCGGTACGCCGCCGCGCAGTTCGAACTCGACCCCGAGACCGCGCTGACCAGCGCGGCCGGCAAGCACTCCGCGATGACCCGGGCCATCCTGCGCGGCTACCAGCTGGCCGAGCCCGACCAGACCGACGCGGTCCGGCTGCTGGGCAGCACCTTCCACGGCTACGTCACCCTGGAGCAGGCCGGCGCCTTCGGCCACACCGCCCGCGACTCCCAGGCCAGCTGGAGCAGGATCCTGGACGCCCTCGACGTCCTGCTCCGCACCTGGCCGGCCGCCTGACCAGCCGTTGCCCGCCGCGCCCGGGAGGGTTTGACTGGGAGGTGTCGGCACCCGCTTCGTCCGGAGGAGTGCGCACCCATGTCCAGCCGTCAGGCCAGCGGCCACGCCGTTCCCGGCAAGGCCAGCTTCGCCGAGGCCTACGAGCAGCCCGACCCGCGCGGGTACTTCCGCGCCCTGGGCCCGTACGAGTACGTCACGCCGCACCACGCCCAGCGGGTGTTCCGGCTGCTCACCGCCGCCCGGGAGCCACGCACGGTAGTGGACCTGTGCTGCTCGTACGGGATCAACGCGGCGCTGCTCAACCACCGGGTGAGCCTGGCGGAGCTCTACCACCGGTACACCGATCACGCCCTGGACGACCTCTCCACCCCTGAACTGTCGCTCCGGGACCGGCAGTTCTACGCCGCCCGGCGCCGCTCCGAGGCGGTCCCCGTGGTCGGCATCGACGTGGCGAGTGGTCCCGTCGAGTACGCCCGCCGGGCCGGGCTGCTGAGCGCCGCGTTCGCCGAGAACCTGGAGCGCACCACCCCGTCGGCCGCGCTCAGGGCCGCCGTCGCCGACGCGGGACTGGTCACCGTCACCGGCGGCGTCGGCTACGTCTCGGCCCGCAGCTTCGACCACCTGCTGGCCTGCGTCGAGTCCCCGCCCTGGGTGGCGTCCTTCGTGCTGCGCGCCGTCCCGTACGGGCCGATCGCCGAGGTGCTGGCCGAGTACGGGCTGGTCACCGAGCGGCTCGCCCGGACCTTCAGGCAGCGCCGTTTCACCGGGGTCGAGGAGCGGGCCGGCGCCCTGCAGGCGGTGCTGGACGCGGGCCTCGACCCGACCGGTCTGGAGAGCGCGGGTTGGTTCCACGCCGAGCTGTACGTCTCCCGGCCGACCGCCCAGGTCCGGGCCCGGCCACTGGCGACGCTGCTTGCCGCCGACACGTGATCCTCGTCTCGGATCGCGAGACTGGCGCCCGGGCGGGTCGGTCGGGGAGGGTGTCCCTCGTTACCGAACCCAAGTACCGAGGGAGTCAACGGCGATGACCGAGTACCAGACGATCCTGGTGGAGCAGAGGGGCCGGGTCGGGCTGATCACGCTCAACCGGCCGGAGGCGCTGAACGCGCTGAACAACCAGCTGATGCGCGAGGTGGTGGCGGCGGCGACCGCCTTCGACCGCGATCCGGAGATCGGTGCGATGGTGATCACCGGGTCGGAGAAGGCGTTCGCGGCCGGTGCCGACATCAAGGAGATGCAGGGCAACGCCTTCCCCCAGGTCTACCTGGACGACTGGCTCGGCCCCTGGGACGAGCTGGGCCGGCTGCGCAAGCCGGTGGTCGCGGCGGTCGCGGGCTACGCGCTGGGCGGTGGCTGCGAGTTGGCGATGCTCTGCGACATCCTGATCGCCGCCGACACCGCCAAGTTCGGCCAGCCCGAGATCAAGCTCGGCGTGATCCCGGGCATCGGCGGCTCGCAGCGGCTGACCCGCGCGGTGGGCAAGGCCAAGGCGATGGACCTCTGCCTGACCGGGCGGACCATGGGCGCCGAGGAGGCCGAGCGGGCCGGCCTGGTCTCCCGGATCGTCCCGGCGGCGGACCTGCTGACCGAGGCGCTGGCGACCGCCGAGACGGTGGCCGCGATGTCTGCCCCGGCGGCCGTGATGATGAAGGAGAGCGTCAACCGGGTCTTCGAGACCACCCTCGCCGAGGGCGTCCGGTTCGAACGGCGGCTGTTCCACGCGTTGTTCGCCACCGCCGACCAGAAGGAGGGCATGGCTGCGTTCGCCGAGAAGCGCAAGCCGTCCTTCGAGAACCGCTAGGCCCTGTCCGGACCTGGCAGGCGCGCCTGGCTGACCATCCGTCAGCCGGGCCCGCTCAGTCCTGGATCCGCCGCCAGGGCTGGTCCTGCTCCAGCTCGAACGCCAGCTCCAGCAGCCGCCGCTCCTCGCCGTGCGGCGCCAGCAGGTGCACCCCGATCGGCCGGCCGTCGGCGGTCTCGCCGGTGGGCAGCGAGATGGCGGGCGCGCCGGTCACGTTGTTCACCGGCGTGAAGGCGACGTACCGGCGCAGCCGCTCGATCAGCTCCTCGAACGGCACGTTGGGGCTCAGGTGGCCGATCGGCGGCGCGACGTGCGCGAGCACCGGGCAGAGGATCAGGTCGTACGCCGCGAACATCCCGGCGTACGCCTGGTCCGCCTGCCGCAGCCGGCGCAGCACGCCGGGGGTCTTCAGGAACTCGCGGCCGAAGCTGCGCCGCAGCCCCAGGGTCAGGCCGTCCAGCCTGCGGGTCTGGAAGCCCCGGTCGAGCAGCAGCTTGCCGGTGGCGGCGATCAGGAACGCGATGTAGCCCCAGTACAGGGTGAAGTCCTGGGCGAACTGCTCGCCGAACGGCAGCACGGTCGGCTCGACCCGGTGCCCGAGCGCCTCCAGCCGGGCCGCCGTCCGCTCGACGGCGGCCCTGGTCTGCTCGTCGGTGGCCGCGATCGGCGACTCCAGCGCCAGGCCGATCCGCAGCGGCGTCCGGCCCGGTCCGGTCACCAGGCCGAGCGGTGGCAGGGCCGGGTTGCGGTACTGCTGCTCGGCGGCCGCGAAGAAGGCGGCGGTGTCCCGGACGGTCCGGGTCAGCACGCCGTCGGTGACCAGGTCGATCGGCAGTCGGCGGCCCTGGTCGTTGGCGACCAGCCGGCCACGGGTCGGCTTGAGGCCGACCAGTCCGCAGCAGGCCGCCGGGATCCGGATCGAGCCGCCGCCGTCGTTGGCGTGTGCGATCGGCACCACCCCGGCGGCCACCAGGGCGGCCGCCCCGCCGGAGGAGGCGCCCGGCGAGTACGAGGGCTGCCAGGGGTTGCGTACCGGCTCGGCAGCGGCGTACTCGGTGGAGGCGTTCAGGCCGAACTCGGGCAGCCGGGTCTTGCCCAGCACGGTCAGCCCGGTGTCGAGCAGCTGCTCCGCGAAGCCGGCCGTCCTGCGCGCGGGGCGGGCCCGGAAGGCCGCGCTGCCCTGGCCGGTCGGCATGCCGCGCAGATCGACGTTGTCCTTCAGGAAGGTGGGCACCCCGGCCAGCGCGGCCCCCGGTCCTTCCCGGCCCGCCCGGGGGTTCAGGTACGCCTCGAACGCGACCGGCGTCAGCCGCCCGTCCACCTGCCCGGCCCGCGCGACGGCGGCCTCCGCCAGCTCCCGGGCGCTGACCTCACCGGCCCGGACCGCGGCCGCCAGCGCCACCGCGTCGTGCTCGCCCAGCGCGTCGTCGCCGAACGCGTGCACCCGCCCGCCCGTCATCCGAACTCCCCTGCTACCCGCCAGTAGTCCCGCGAGTGTAGGGCCTGCGGGACCGCCGCGTCAGACCGCCGTCTGACCGGTGTTCAGCCGGGCCAGGCCGCTGCGGGTGGCCGCCACCAGGATGCGGTCGCCCTCACCCAGCAGGCGGGCCCGGTCGGGGTAGTTCCACTGGTACTCGTCCGGCAGCCGGGCCAGCCGGACGGCCACCACCCGGACGCCTCCCGGCTCCTCCAGGTCGTGCACGCTGCGGCCGGCCAGTCCGGAGCCCGGCTCCGCCGTCAGCTCGGCGACCAGCAGCACCCGACGGAAGACCGAGAGGGTCCCGAGCACCTCACGCCCCATCAGGGCGGCCGCGAAACCAGGCGCGGAGAGGTACGACATCGAGCGCGAGACCACGTTGCCGAGCGTCGCGTACACCTGGTGCGCGAAGTCGTCGTCGAACAGCCGCAGGACCATCCGCACCTCGGGCTGCAAGGCCCTGGCCTCCAGTGCCACCTCCAGATTGGCGGCGTCGTCCCGGGTGACCGAGACCACCGCGCGGGCGTGCCCGGCCCTGGCCCGGAGCAGCTGCCCGGCCAACGGGGCGTCACCGACCAGCACCGGTACGCCCAGCGCCCGCATCGCCGCCACGCCCCTGGCCTGCGGATCGCGCTCGATGCAGACCACCGGCACGCCGGACTCCCGCACCATGCCGGCCACCCGGGTGCCGAGGTGGTTGAGCCCGACCACCACCACGTGGTCCCTGGTGCCGGCGCCGGGCGCCCTGGGCAGCCCGCGCCGCCCGGTGGCCAGTGCCTCCACCGCGATCGCGGTGGCCACCGGGACGAAGGTGATCCCGCAGAACGTGATCACCACCTGGGCAGTCCGCTGCCAACCGCCGCCCGGCACGGTCTGCCCGGGCTGGTCGGCACTGGCCGCGCCCGCCATGTCCAGCAGGGTGTAGTAGAGCGCCCACCCCAGGTGCCCGGTGGAGTACCAGATCACCGCCCCGCTGATCAGCACCGCCACCACCGCGATGGCGAGCAGCAACCGCAGGCGGGCGCTGGTGAAGAACCGCAGGGTGTCCAGCAGCCACCAGCGCATCCTGGCCCACCACGGGATCCGTACCGGCGGCTCCTCGGTCAGCGCCTGGAGGGCGGCGATCCCGCCGCGCTGCTCGTACTCCTCCTGGGACCTCGGCCCGTACTCCCCCTCGTCGCCGAAGCGGCGGGCCAGCGCGATGAACTCGGCCGCGCGGCCCGCGGTCTGCGGCAGCAGCCGCATCCGGCCCAGGTCCTGTGGGTCGATCCGGTCGGCGACCACGCAGAGCTGGTTCTCCTGTATCTCGCCGTCGTACGCGACGTAGAGGAACCGGCTGCCCACCCGCACCGAGTTGGGCCGCTCCAGCGCGCCGTTGGCGAAGGCGGGCGCGGCGGTGGCCGAGCCGGAGAGCGCCGCGCAGTTCGGCAGCAGCCGCTCCAGGTGCTCACCGAGGCGCTCGTTGAACATCCGCAGCACGATCCGGATGCCGGGGTTGCGGTTCTGGGCGGCCAGCGCGGCGTGGATGTTCCCCTCGTCGGTGCCGTCCACCAGCGCGATGCCGCCCGCCGTCTCCACCCCGCAGGCCCGCAGCGCCTCGGCCGAGACGGTGGCGTACTCGTGCACCGCGGAGAGTCCGGGCAGCTGGCTGATCTGCGGCCCGTGGTCCTGGGTCAGATCCGGCACCAGGGCGACCACCGGGACCTCGTACTGCTCGATCAGCTCCCGGATCAACCGGTGAGCGAGCGCATTGCCGCCGCACACGACGTAGTGACTCACCGGCCCCCCGACCATGCTGCTCCGCAGTCGTCCGACCTCGATCATATCGGCCGGGGTGTCGGCCTGGTGTCGGTCAGGCAACTGACCGCCCATCAGTTCGTGTCCCCCGAACGGCCGCGCTCACCAGGCGGGACCGGAACCACGCCGGAAGAGTGGGGATGATCAACACCACTGTCCGTCAGGAGAAGACCATGGCCGATCCGCACGACCTCGACGCCCGTCCGCCGCTGGAGGGCCAGGTACTGGAGGGTCCGATGCAGCGGCTGGCGCGCGCCGCCTGGCAGGCCGTCCTCGGGGCGGGACTCGCCTCGCTCGTCCTCGGCGTGATCGTCCTCGTCTGGCCGAAGCAGACGCTGTGGGTGGTCGGCGTCCTGTTCGGCCTCTACCTGCTGATCATCGGCGTCGTGCAGCTGGTCGCCGCGTTCGGCACCCATGCCTCGACCGCGCTACGGGTGCTGGCCTTCATCAGCGGTGCGATCTGCGTCCTGCTGGGGCTGCTCTGCTTCCGCAGCGCCGCGCAGTCGGTCCTGCTGCTGGCGATCTGGATCGGCATCGGCTGGCTGTTCCGCGGCATCACCCAGCTCGCGGCGGCCGCCTCCGACCCGGCGATGCCGGCCCGCGGCTGGCAGTTCTTCGGCGGCGCGGTCAACACCCTGGCGGGCGTGCTGCTGATGGTCTGGCCGGCCCACTCGGTCACCGCCCTCACCATCCTGGCGGGCTGCGGCCTGGTGGCCCTCGGCATCGTCGAGGTCGCCACCGCCCTCCAGATCCGCCACCGCGCCCGGGAGCTTCCTTCGGGGATGTGAGGTCCGCCGCCGGCGTGGACCTGGGCGGCGACGGAGTAGGCCGGTCAGGTGCTGCCGACGGGTGTCGTCCGGTCCCACTGGACCGGTGTCGGCCGAAAGTGCGAGACGGTCGGCGGGTGCTCCAGGTAGCCGAGCTCGCCCTCCGCCCAGACCGGCCTGATCCGCCACATCGGTCCGGCGTACGCCCGCACCGCCGCCTCGTCCCGCCAGCGGGTCACCAGCAGCACCCGGTGGTCCTGCTCGGTCACCGACCTGAGCAGCTCGAAGCTCTCGAACCCGTCGGCCTCCGCCAGCAGCGGGAGCGCTTCCTCGCACAGTACGGCGCAGAACTCGTCCACCCGTCGGGGCGCCACCTGCGCCTCCCAGATCCGGACGATCATGTCGACCACCTCCGAGCCACTGCCTCCAGTATCCGTTCGGCCGCGTGCCGATTGCCGGTCCTGGCCACCGCGCGGAGATTGGAGGCAGCACGGCCGGACCCGGCCGGGCATTCCCCGCTGAGAGACGGAGCTCCCCATGGCGGTCTGCGCGACCTGCGGCAACGACTACTGGCTGTCCTTCGAGATCAGGACGGTCACCGGCGACAGCTACACTTTCGACAGCTTCGAGTGCGCGATGGAGAAGCTGGCGCCGCGCTGCGAGTACTGCCAGGTCCGGATCGTCGGCCACGGCGTCGAGGTCTCGGGCAAGTTCTTCTGCTGCGCCAACTGCGCCCGCCGCGACGGCGGCCTGGGCGAGCAGATCCGCGACGCGGTCGGCAGCCACCCGGGCTGAGGGGCTACATCCGGCCGTGGGAGGTGATGTCGACCGTGAAGTCCTCGATCATCGCGGGCGTGACGGTCGGGCGGCACCGGCCGATCGCGGTCAGGTAGTCCCCCGTGGTGGCGCCCGCCGGGCCGTCGCCCGCCAGGTCCCGTTCGAAGGCGGCCTGGGCCGCGCTGCGGGCGGCGTGCTCGATGTCGGCCGGGGTGAACAGCTCGCTCCCCTCGACCAGCCGGTCCAGCTCGACCCCGGCCCGCCCGTCGGCATACCTGGCCCAGATCGCCCGCCGGGCCACGGCGTCCGGCGTGCCGATCGGGATCAGGTAGTCGAACCTGCCGTGCCGCAGAAAGGCCGGGTCGAGCGAGCGGATCGAGTTGGTCGCGCAGACCAGCAGCCGCTCCTCGCCCTCCCGGAAGCCCGGGATCAGCTTGAGCAGTTCGTTGGTCACCCCGTGCAGTCCGGACGGCACGCCCTTGCCCCGGACCGGCGCGATCTCCTCCACCTCGTCGATGAAGACCAGCACCCGTTCGAGTTCGGCGATCCGCCCGAACGCCGTCCGCAGCGCCGCCGCGAGGTTGCCCTCGTCGGCCAACCGGGACGGCAGCAACTCGACGAACGGCCAGCCCAGCCGGGAGGCCACCGCTCGGGCGAAGGTGGTCTTGCCGGTCCCGGGCGGGCCGAACAGCGCGATCGCCCTGGGCGGCCGTACGCCGTGCCTGGCGGCCCGCTCCGGCTCGGCCAGCGGCTGCACCACCCGACGTTCGATCAGGTCCTTCTCCGCCGCCATCCCGGCCACCCCGCCCCACAGGTCACCCGGCAGCAGGCGGCCGCCGAGCTCCTCCAGCGCGTTGCCGCCCGGCCCGGTCGGCTCGGCCTTCTCGAAGTACGCGACGGCCGGCCGCCGGGTGTACCCGGCGTTCCGCAGCCCCTCGCCGAGCAGCTCCTCCTCCGGCAGCACGTACGCGATCCGGCGCACCCGCCGCTCCAGCAGCCGCCGCTCCAGCTCGCGCAGCAGGCCGCTGGCCAGGCCCCGGCCGCGCCAGGCCGGGGCGATCGCGATCCGCATCACCCAGGCCCTGTCCCCCGCCAGGTGCGCCAGCGCGGCCCCGATCGGCACTCCCCCGCTGACCGCCACCACGGCGGGCTGACGGGAGGTCAGCGCCGTGATGCACTCGGGCAGCGAGTACACCGACTCCTGGCCCAGCTCGGCCGTGGTGTCGATCAGGTGCACCACTGCGGCCAGGTCGTCCTCGCGGTAGTCGTGAATCAGCCACTCGTTCATGCCCCGGAACGCTAGGGGCCTGCGCCCGCCCCCGGTCCCCGCCGGAACGGACAAGCCGCGCCGCCGAACCGTACGCGGTGCCGCTTGCTGCTTGCTACAGCTCCAGGTCGGCGACCGTCTCGCCGTCGCTCTGTTCGCCGGTCGGCCGGAAGCCGAGTCCGAGGTAGAAGCCCTCGGGGCCGTGCTCGCCCGGGTGCCAGGTGACGGTCAGCCGGGTGCCGCCGCGGCGGCGGATCTCCTCGGCCACCGCGTGCACCGCGAACTTCCCGTATCCGTGGCCCTGCTCACCGGCGTCGATGTTGAGTCGCCAGAGGCCGGAACGGATGTCGGTGCCCCCGTCCTGGCGCCAGTCGATGTCCAGGAAGGCCATCACGAAGCCGACCACCCGGTCACCGTCCACGATCGCGCGCGGCCAGGCCACCTCCGGGTGCACGTACGCCTCGGCCAGGGACTTGAGCACCGGGCTGACCGCGAACTCCTGGTCGGGGCGCACCTTCACCCCGACCACGGCGTCGAAGTTGTCGGGGGTGACCGGTACCAGGCGGGGCGAAGTCGTCATACCGAGCACCGTAATCGAACTGATCAGCTGGACAGAACCAGATATTCGAAGCGCAGCGACCTGACCCGGTTGTCGAAGTTGGAGTGGATCAGCTCCGGCTCGCCGATCGAGCGGATGTCGGGGAGCCGAGTGAGGAGTTCGCGGAACAGCACCTTCATCTCCTGGCGGGCCAGGTAGGCGCCGAGGCAGAAGTGCGGGCCGCCGCCGCCGAATCCGAGGTGCGGGTTGGGTGAGCGGGTGATGTCGAAGGCGTCCGGGTCGGCGAAGACGGCCTCGTCCCGGTTGGCGGAGCCGAAGAACAGCACCACCTTGTCCCCGGCGGCGAGCCGGGTGCCGTTCAGCTCGTGGTCGGCCGCGACGGTGCGGCGGAACTGGATGATCGGGGTCGAGTGCCGGACCATCTCCTCGACCGCACCGGGCAGGTGGGTGTCAAGATCGGAGAGCAACAGCTCGCGCTGGGCGGGGTGTTCGGTGAGCAGGTGCAGGCCGTGGGCGATCGCGTTGCGGGTGGTCTCGACTCCGGCCACCAGCAGCAGGGAGAAGAAGGCACCCAGCTCACGGGAGTTGAGCCGGCGGCCGTCCACGTCGGCGGTGACCAGGGCGGAGATCAGGTCGTCGGTCGGACGGCGCCGCCGCTCCCGGCCCAGGGCCGCGATCGTGCCCTGCATCCGGGCCAGCGCGCGCAGACCCTTTCCGGGGACGCGGATCCGGCTGCGGGCCACGCCGGTGTGCTCGGAGGCGTGGTTGACCAGGGCCAGGATGCGGTTCCGCTGCGGCTCGGGGATGCCCATCATGTTGCAGATCACCCGGTACGGCAGTTCGGCGGCGACCGCGCCGACGAAGTCGGTCGGGCGGCGGGCGATCACCTCGTCCACCACCTCCCGCGCCACCGAACGGATGTCGTCCTCGACCTTGGCGATCAGACGCGGCGTGAAGGCGCGCGAGACGATCCGGCGCAGGTCGGCGTGCCGGGGGTCGTCCAGGTTGACCATCGAGTCGCCGAACAGGGTCCGTACCCAGCGCGCCGGTTCGGGCGTGGTGACGCCGGGGCCGCTGATGAACACCTCCGGCGTCCGGCTGGCAGCGACCACGTCGGCGTGCCGGACCAGCGCGTGGAAGCCCGTGCCGGTGCGCAGGTCGGTGAAGTACACCGGGCCACCGAGCGCGCGCAGCCGGGCGAAGGCGGCGGCCCGCTCCGGCAGCGGGAGCCGCCAGAACTCCGGGTCGGCCAGGTCGATGCCAAGGGGAATTCCGAGGTCGGTCGTTGCGCTCATGTCGGCAGTTATCGTGCAGCTTCGGACGGGAAGTCAAATTCCCACTAGCAATTCATATTTACCTACTCTGGCGTGAATTCCTCGTCGTCATTCTCCTCCTCGACCGGCGCCAGGTCACGCGCCAGCAGGGTGGCGCCCGCGACCGCACCGGGCATCGCCAGCACCGTCACGAACGGCACCAGGAAGAGCAGCGCCAACGGCATCCCGAATCCGAGCGCCAGGCCCATCCGAGCGCGCAGCTGCCGCATGCGTTCCCGCTGCGGGACGCCGCGCCGCTGGAGGCCGACGGCGGTCAACTCGACCGCCAGGAAGTAGCCGGAGAACGCGAGGGCGACCACCGGCACCACGGTCTGGCCGACCACCGGGATGAACCCGCAGAGGAAGAGCACGATCCCGAACGCCAGCATCCGCACCAGCACGGACAGGCTGTCGCGGGCCGACACCAGCAGCTCCCGCCAGAGCGGGACGTCCGGCTTCGGAGGGGCGCCGCCCTCGGTCTCGTCCACCTGCTCGCAGAGCGACTCGTAGAACGGCTGCCCGACCAGCAGCGTCACCGCCGTGAAGGTCACCAACGAGAGGCCCACCCCGGCCCCGAGCAGCCCGACCAGCACGGCGCCCCGAAGCAGCCCCTGCCAGGGCGAACCCCAGTCGTCGGCGAACGGGGTGGCCCAGTCGATCAGGTCCTCCGACCAGACCGTCAGGGCGGCCAGCGCCGCCGCGTACCCGACCAGGGTGATCAGCGCCGGGATCATCCCGAAGCCCCACCAGCGACCGTGTCGCGCCACCCACTTCTGACCCTTGAGCAGGTAGCCGAGCCCCGCCACGAAATCTCGCATGCGGCGAAGCCTACGATCCGTCACCCGGACGCTCCCGCAGTGGGTGCACGGACAGGGCGTCAGTCCTGGAGGGTGATCCGGATGCCGATGGTGCCGCTGTCGCCGCGGCGGAGCTTGCTGCCGAGCAGGGTGACCACGCCGAGCAGGCCGTACTTGCGGCGCAGGAGGGTGCGGTAGGCGGCGGTCTCCCCGGGGGCGAGGACCTCGGCCGTCGCGGGGACGGAGTCACCGGTGGGGTTGCCGCGCGCGTCGCAGGGGCCGACCAGGACGTCCGCGCGGTTGCGGATGCGCTTCACCTTCCAGGAGTCGGTGACCGTCCAGATGCCGAGGGCGTTACCGTCGCGTACCACCCAGACCGGGGTGGGGACGGGGGTGCCGTCCTTCTTGTACGTGGTCACCAGCAGGTAGCTCCCGGCGGACAGGCTGCGGATGAGTTCGAGCTGCTCGGGGGTGGCGTCCATGCGCGGAAGTCTACGGGGCGGCCGCGAGCGGTGAATTGGCCCAAGGAACGAGTGATCGAATGCACCGAACTGATGGGCCGCCGGCCGACTAGATTCGGTGGTGTCAGAGCAAGCACAGCAGTTCGAGGGGAACGCACCATGTCCAACGCTCACGATGTCGTCCTGGTCCGCGCCGCCGATGCCGAGGTCCTGGCGGACGCACCGGGCAGCCTGATCACCCTGCTGGCGGACTCCGCGCAGACCGGCGGCAAGGTCACCAGCAACCGGGCGACCTTCGAGAAGGGCGCGATCGGGGCTCCCCCGCACTTCCACACCAGGGCAACCGAGTTCTTCTTCGGCCTGGACGGGCAGTTGGACGTGCTGGTCGGCGACCGGATCGAAACCCTCGGCCGCGGCGACTTCCTCGCGGTGCCGCCCGGCACCCCGCACGCGTTCGCGCCGGCCGCGGACTCGACAGCCGACGTGCTGGTGGTGTTCACGCCCGGGATGGACCGCTTCGACTACTACCGGCTGCTGGACCGGGTGAACAAGGGCGAGGCGAGCGTGCAGGAGATCCGGGAGTCCGGGCAGCACTTCGACAACCACTACTTCGAGAGCCCGGTCTGGGCGGGGCGCGCGGGGCGCTGATCCCCGGCGCTCCGGCCTCGCCTTCCGGACGCCGAGACGCCCCCGGACCGTTCGGTCCGGGGGCGTCTCGGGTCCGACACTGCCTGACTCAGGCGCGGACCTCGGCGATCGCCGGGGCGAGCGCCTCCTTGAGGCGGGGGCCGACCCGGGAGAAGCCGAGCTCCTTCACGGCGGCGCGGAGCAGCTCGTCCTCGCTGCGGTCGGTGCCGTCGCTGTCGATCCACCGAACCAGAGCGGTCAGCTCGGCGGGCTCGTACGCGGTCACGGCGCGGCCGGCGGTGACGGCCGGCTTCTTCGGGCGGCGGGCCGGCTTCGACTCCTCGACCACGGGCTGCTCAGCCTCGACCTCGGGCTCCGCCAACTCCGGCTTGGCGACGGCGATTTCGGCGACAACTGCGGGCTCGGGCTCGGGGGTCACGTCGGCAACCACCGCGGGCTCAGGCTCCGGCTCGACCACAGCCTCGACCTCGACCGGCTCGGCGACAACCTCGGGCTCAGGGGCCACCTCCGCGACAACCTCGGGCTCGACCACCGCCTCCGGCTCAGGGGCCACCTCGGCGACAACCTCAAGCTCGGGCTCAACCACGGCCTCGGGCTCAGGGGTCACCTCGGCGACAACCTCAAGCTCGGGCTCAACCACGGCCTCGGGCTCAGGGGTCACCTCGGCGACAACCTCAAGCTCGGGCTCGACCACCGCCTCGACCTCGACCGGCTCGGCGACCTCCACCGCTGCGACCTCGACCGGCTCGGCGACCTCCGGCTCGCGCGGACCGGCCGCCAGCGCCTGGATCGCCGCCGCCTCGGTGGCGGTGCCGTTCAGGCGGTCGTACGCGGCGAGCGCCGCCTCCCGGTCGGCCTGACGCTCTGCCAACTCGGCCAGCAGCTCGCCGAGGCCACTGTCCGCCAGGGCGGTGTGCAGCGCGCGGAGCGAGGGCAGCCGGTAGAGGGTGCCCTCGTCGGCGGCCAGGCGGTCGACCAGGTCGGCGAGTTCGGTCAGCGGGAGGGTGTCGAGGGACTGGCCGGGCAGCAGGGCGGCCAGCGTCCGGACCGCCTGGCCGAGCTCCTCGACGGCCTGCGCGACGGAGCTCAGCCCGGCCGCGTCGGTCACCACGGGACGGGTCGCGGCACCGGCGGCAGCGGTCCAGTCGGCGTGGGTCGCGGCGGCGGTGCGGACGGCGTCGAGCAGCTCGGCCCGGCGGACCCGGCCGTCGAGCGCGAAGCTCTTGGCCTCGGCGCGCAGCGCCCGCCTACGCCCCCAGGGCAGCTTCACGCCCTGCTCGCGCCGCCAGCGCGCCGGAGCGAGCGCGGCGGTCAGCGCGTCCAGGTCGGCGTCGTAGACCTCGCGGCGCAGCGCGGTCGACGTGCCGTGGGCGCGCTGCAGGATGGCGGTGAGCCGGGTGAGTTCGGTCAGCGTCGCGGGCGTGGCGGCGTCGCCGAGCAGGGCGGCGAGGCTGTCCCGGGTGGCGATCAGGTCGTGGCTGCGCAGCTCGGCCAGGGCGGTGGAGGCGGCGCGGGCGTCCTCGGAGGTGGCCACGGCCTGCGCCGCGTACCAGGGGTTGGCCTCGGCGGTCAGGGTGAAACCGCCCAGTTCGGCGTAGCGGCCGAGATCCTCGCGCGGGTCACCCACCGAGGAGGGAGCTGCGTCCACCGCCGGGTTGTCGGCGTCGTTCAGATAGTTCACGGTCATGTGTGAAGTCCGGTTCGTGGCTGGGCGGACGGGGGGCGGTGGCGGCGGTGTGGTCCGCCGGCACGGGCGGGACTGGCGGAGCGCCCGGTGCGGACGCCCAGGATACGGGTGGGCGTTCGAGCCGTGCACGCACCCGGTCGGGTTCGGGCACGGCGCGCCGGGCGTACCGGTCAGCGGGGATCACCTCGGACAGCAGGGCGAAAGTCGGACAGTCGCACCGGTGGTAGGTACTCACGCACCAGCGTGCGTTCCCACCACGCGCCGGTCGTGCGCAGCGTGCGCCAGTCCGTGAAGCGATAACGGTAGAGCAGCGCGCGGACGTACTCGGGCGGCGCGTCCGGGAAGGGATTGCGCCGGAGCAGCCGCAGGGTGTCGCGGTCCCCCGAGAGCAGGCGGTGGACGAACGGCCTGAACCAGGGCCGCGCGTACGCCGGGGAGATCCCGGCGAACCACATCAGCCAGTCCAGCCGCAGGTGGTACGGCGCGAACTGACGCGGCATCCGGTGCAGCTCGCCGGGTTTTCCGTGGAAACCGTACTCCTGCCACACCGACCGCCCGGACACCCGGCGGTCGGAGGTTCCCTGCACGACCAGCTCCAGTCGGAGGCGGTTGACCGCTCCGAACGCCCCGTAGGCGTTGACCAGGTGCAGCCGGTCGAACGAACGGTTCATCACCTGACGGTGCGAGAACAGGTTCCGCGCGGGACGGTAACTGAGCATCAGCACCAGCAGCGTGAAGGCCAGCACCAGCCCCTCGTACCAGGGCGGCCCGGGCGTCGACGTGCCCCCGGCCACCGGCAGGACCGAGCAGGCCAGCGCGATGGTGAGCCAGTTCAGCCAGGCGAAGTTACCGGACAGCACCAGCCAGAGCTGGGTGACCACGATCAGCACCGCACACGCCCCGGCCACCGGCTGGGGCAGGAACAGACCGACCGGGGCCACCAGTTGGACGACGTGGTTGGCCGCCGTCTCGACCCGGTGCAGCCGGTCGGGCAGGTGGTGGAAGAACCAGCTGAGCGGCCCGGGCATCGGCTGGGTCTCGTGGTGGTAGCGCAGGCAGGTCAGGTCGCGCCAGCAGCGGTCGCCCCGGAGTTTGATCATCCCGGCGCCGAACTCGACCCGGAACAGCAGCCAGCGGAGCAGCCAGAGCACCGTGACCGGCGGAGCCACCTCGCCGTTGCCGAGGAAGGCGGCCAGCAGGCCCGACTCCAGCAGCAGCGTCTCCCAGCCGAAGGAGTACCAGGTCTGGCCGACGTTGACGATCGAGAGGTAGAGCAGCCAGAGCAGGCTCCAGCAGAGCATCGCGGCCCAGAGCGGGACGAGTTCGCCCGCACCGGCCAGCAGGCAGGCGGCGAGCAGGGCGCCGCCCCAGGCCGTGCCCGCGAAAGCCCGGTCCGAGTAGTGGACGCGGAACAGCGTGGGCGCCTGCCACCGGTCGGTCCTGGCGAGGAACCGGGGCACCGGCAGCATGCCGTGCTCCCCCAGCAGGGCCCGGAACTGTCGGGCGGCCGCCAGGAAGGCCAACAAGTACACAGCGGCGACCAACCGTTGGAAGACCAGCCGTCCCCACCAGTACTCGGGTGCCGCGAACCACTCCACGCCGGACCGCTCCTCCCAACGGACGGTCCTAGGACTACCACCGGGACCACCGGCGGCCGGGCGACACCACCGGCAGGGTCAGCCACTCGGCGCATCCCCCGGCGGCGGGGCGCACCCTTGGCAGCAAGTTGACCCTGCTTGGCAGCAAAGTCGCTCGCGCGAGCCGCCGCGATGTGGTGCCATTCGCCTGACAGCACCAAACCATGGAGACACACATGACCGCGTCTCAGCAGTCCCGGCCGAACACCCGCTCCCCGCAGGACTCCGTCCCCGCCACCACCCCGAAGGCCGCCACCTCGGCCGCCGTCTGGGGCGCGCTCGCCATCGTCTACGTGGTCTGGGGCTCGACCTACCTGGGCATCAGGATCGCGGTCGAGACCATGCCGCCGTTCCTCTCCGCCGCCACCCGCTTCATCACCGCCGGGCTGCTGCTGGCCGGCCTGGTGGCCTGGCGGCAGGGCCCGTCCGCCCTCCGGGTCACGCCGCGCCAGCTCGGCTCGGCCGGGCTGGTCGGGCTGATGCTGCTGCTCGGCGGGAACGGCATGGTGGTGCTGGCCGAGCGGGACGTGCCGTCCGGGCTGGCCGCGCTGCTGATCGCCGTGGTCCCGCTCTGGCTGGTGCTGCTGCGGCTGAGCTCCGGCCAGCGCACCTCGCGGACCACCCTGGCCGGGGTGCTGCTCGGACTGGTCGGGCTCGGCGTGCTGACCGTGCCCGGGGTGAGCGGTGACGTCAAGCTGGTCGGTGTGCTGCTGGTGATCGTGGCGACGCTCTCCTGGGCGGGCGGCTCCTTCCTCGCCTCCCGGCTGCCGATGCCGAAGAACATCTTCGCCACCAGCGCCTACGAGATGATCACCGGCGGTCTCGGCTGCCTGGGCGTCGCCGCACTCCAGGGCGAGCCGCAGGCGCTGGAGCTGGCGGCCGTCTCCACCCGTTCGTGGTTCGCGCTGGCCGCGCTGATCGTGTTCGGCTCCCTGGTGGCCTTCACCGCGTACGCGTGGCTGCTGCAGAACGCACCGCTGCCACTGGTCGCCACCTACGCCTACGTGAACCCGGTTGTGGCCGTGCTGCTCGGCTGGCTGATCCTGGCCGAACCACTGAGCTGGCCGATCGTGCTCGGCGGCGGCATCGTGGTGGCCGCCGTCTGCCTGGTGGTGCGCACCGAACGCTGACCCACCGTCAACAACCGGTCGGAGAGGGCCCGTCATCTTGTGAAGGCGGGCCCTTGGCATATACCGACCAATAGGACGCTCCAATTCGAGAAAGTAACGATTGGCATACCTGTCCCATCTGCATGGTTAAATTCTTGACGTTACATCGGCCCGACAGCTTGACTCCCTCCGCTGCCGCAAAGCTGCGGCACGCAGTCAGGGAGGCACCACCCACCATGAACGCAACGCGCCGCTCCCTCCTCGCCGCGGTCGCCGTGTCAATGACTCTGTCGTTGGCCGCCTGTGGCCAGGACGGCACACCGGACCCCAACTCCACCGGCAGCAAGACCGTCGGCCTGCTGCTGCCCGAGCGGAGCTCGTCCACCCGGTACGAGAGCTTCGACAAGCCGATGATCGAGTCGGCCATCAGCTCCCTGTGCACCAAGTGCGCGGTGGACTACGCCAACGCCGACGGCGACGAGACGCTCCAGCGGCAGCAGTTCGACCAGCTGCTGGCCAAGGGCGTCAAGGTGATCCTGCTCGACCCGGTGAACTCCAAGGTCACTGCGGACTGGGTGGAGCAGGCCGACAAAAAAGGCGCCAAGGTCATCGCGTACGACCGGCTGGCCGCCGGCAAGGTGACCGCGTACGTCTCCTTCGACAACCAGCGCACCGGTGAGCTCCAGGGCGAGGCGCTGGTCCAGGCGCTCGGCCCGAAGGCCGCCCAGGCCACCGTGGTGATGATCAACGGTGCGGAGTCCGACCCCAACGCCGCGATGTTCAAGGCCGGCGCCCACAAGGCGCTGGACGGCAAGGTCAAGCGGATCGGGTACGAGCAGTCCGGCGACTGGAAGCCCGAGACGGCCGCCCAGAAGACCACCGAGGCGATCCAGAGTCTCGGCAAGGACGGTATCCAGGCGGTCTACTCCGCCAACGACGGGATGGCCACCTCGATCATCGCCACCCTGAAGGGCGCCGGCCTGAAGAACGTCCCGGTCGGCGGCCAGGACGCCTCCATCGACGCCGTACGCCGCCTGCTGACGGGCGAACAGGCGTACACCATCTACAAGCCGTACCGCCCGGAGGCCGACGCGGCCGCCAGCATCGCGGTCTACCTGCTCAAGGGCCTCGGCATCACCGCGGTGGCCACCTCGGTCACCGAGAGCGGCGGCGCGCAGATCCCGTCCATGCTGCTCAGCCCGGTCGTGGTGACCAAGGCCAAGGTCGCCGAGACGATCGTGGCCGGCGGCCTGTACACGGCCGAGGAGATCTGCGACGCCGCCCACGCGGCGGCCTGCGCGGACGCCGGGATCAAGTAGCGGATCCGCCCGGACAGGGCCTAGCCGCGCGCCCGCTGGGTGACGGCGATGCAGGCGAGCACTCCGAGCGCGGCCAGCGGGGCGGCCGGGCTCGGGGTCTCGCCGAGCAGCAGCACCGCCCAACCAAGGGTCAGCAGCGGCTGCGCCAGCTGGAGCTGGCTGGCCTTCGGGATGCCGATCTCGGCCATGCCCCGGTACCAGAGCACGAAGCCGCCGAACTGCGAGACGGCCGCGATGTACGCCAGCCCGGTCAGCGCACGGACCGTCAGGTGCACCGGCTCGAAGGTCACCGCGACGCCCGCCGTCACCACCATCACCGGCGCGGCCGCCAGCACGCCCCAGGCGATCACCTGCCAGCCCGGCAGCTCCCTGGCCAGCCGACCGCCCTCGGCATAGCCCGCCGCGCAGACCACCAGCGCGCCGAGCAGGTAGAGGTCGGCCAGGGTCAGCGCCCCGCCGCTCTGCTGCAGGGTGAAGCCGAGCACCACCGCCGCCCCGGCCAGCGCGGCGCACCAGAACGTCCGGGACGGCCGGACGCCCGAACGCAGCGCCGCGAAGGTGGCGGTGGCCAGCGGCAGCAGCCCGACCACCACGGCGGTGTGCGCGGTGGAGGAGATGCCCAGCGCGAAGGTGGTCAGCAGCGGGAAACCGACCACGCAGCCGACCGCCACCACCAGCAGCCCGGGCCAGTACCGGCGGGCGGGGAACGGTGCCCGGGCGACCGCCAGACCGACCGCGGCGACCACGGCCGCGAGCGCGCCGCGCAGGCCGGTGGCGGACCAGGGGCCGAAGCCGCTGAGCGACCAGACGGTGGCCGGGAAGCTCAGCGAGAAGGAGACCACGCCCAGAGCCGCCAGGACCGTTCCACCGCCGACCGCTATCGTGCTCGGTCGAATAGCGCTATCGTTTGCTGTCATGACCGAGCGTAGCAGTGTGGCCGAGCTGGCCGCCATCCTTCGGGCCGAGCTGAACCGCTACTATCCCCATGAGAAGCTGCCGTCCAGCCGGGCCCTGGTGGAGCGGCACCAGGTGAGCCCGGTGACGGTCTCCCGGGCGATCGGCACCCTGGTGGCGGAGGGCCTGGTGGTGTCCCGCCCGGGTGCGGGGGTGTTCCGGGCCGAGCGGCGGGCAGCGCCCGCGCAGCCGGGCGACCTCTCCTGGCAGGAGCTGGCGCTGAGCGCCGAGACCTTCGGCGGGCAGGACCGGCGGACCGACGCCAGCGGGGTACTCGGCTCCCTCGCCATGCAGCCGGCCGACGTGCTGGACCTGAACAGCGGCTATCTGCACCCCTCGCTCCAGCCCGAGCGGGCGCTGGCCGCCGCGCTGGCCAGGGCGGGGCGACGGCCGGGCGCCTGGGGCCGTCCGCCCGTGGAGGGGCTGACCGAGCTTCGGGCCTGGTTCGCCCGGGAGATCGGCGGTCCCGACGGTACGTTGAGCACCTCGGACGTGCTGATCACGGCGGGCGGGCAGGGCGCACTTAGCACCGCGCTGCGCTCGCTGGTCGCGCCCGGCGCGCCGGTGCTGGTGGAGTCCCCGAGCTACCCGGGCACCCTGGCGGTGGCCCAGGCCGCCGGTCTCCGAACGGTCCCGGTGCCGGTGGACCAGGACGGGGTGCGCACCGACCTGCTGGCCGAGGCGTTCGCCGCGACCCGGGCCAGGGCCTTCGTCTGCCAGCCGCTGTTCCACAACCCGACCGGCACAGTGCTCTCCACCGAGCGGCGCCGTGAAGTGCTGCGGATCGCCCGGGCGGCCGGGGCCTTCGTGGTGGAGGACGACTTCGCCCGGCTGCTGGTGCACGCCGACTCGCCGCCGCCCGCCCCGGCGCTCGCGGCCGACGACCCGGACGGGGTGGTGGTGCACGTCCGCTCGCTGACCAAGGCCACCTCGCCGAGCCTGCGGGTCGGCGCGCTGACCGCGCGCGGGCCCGCCTTCGAGCGGCTCCGGGCGGTGCAGGCGGTGGACAGCTTCTTCGTCCCCCGGCCGCTCCAGGAGAGCGCGCTCGAACTGGTCGGCTCGCCCGCCTGGGCGCGCCAGCTCCGGGACATCTCGGCCGCGCTGGCCGAGCGTCGTCGGGCGGCGGTGGACGCCCTGGCCCGGCTGCGTCCTGAGGTACTGGGCGAACGGATCCCGTCCGGCGGTTACCACCTCTGGCTGCGGCTGGTGGACGGCACCGACGACCGCGAACTGGCCGCCGCCGCCCGCCGCCACGGGGTGGCGGTCACCCCCGGCCGCCCGTACTTCGCCGCTGAGCCGCCCGCCCCGCACCTGCGGATCAGCTACGCGGCCTGCCGCAACCTCGCCGATCTGGTCGAGGGCGTCACCCGGCTGGCCCGCACCATGGACGGCTGACGGGTCAGGGGCCGCCATAAACTGGGCGCTATGCCCGAATTGCCGGAAGTGCAGGCGCTCGCCGAGCGGATCGCCGAGGCGTGCCGGGGGCGGACCGTCCAGCGGGTGGACGTGCTGTCGATCCAGGTGCTGAAGACCTTCGACCCGCCGATGACCGCGCTGCACGGGCAGCCCGTAACCTCGGTGTCCCGGCACGGGAAGTTCCTCGACCTGTTGACCGGGGAGGGGCTGCACCTGGTGCTGCACCTGGCGAGGGCCGGGTGGATCCGGCACCGGGCCGCCTTCCCCGACCGTCCCGGCGGTGCCCGGCCGGGGCGGGGGCCGCAGGCGCTGCGGCTGGTGCTGGACGACGGCTCCGGCTTCGAGGTGACCGAGCAGGGCACCACCAAACGGCTGGCCGCGTACGTGGTGACCGACCCCCAACTGGTGCCCGGCATCGCCCGGTTGGGCCTCGACCCGCTGAGCGCGGAGTTCACCGGGCAGCGACTGGCCGAGCTGGCGGCGGCCCGGCGCCAGCGGCTGAAGACCTTCCTGACCGACCAGACCGGGCTGGCCGGCATCGGCAACGCCTACTCGGACGAGATCATGCACGAGGCCCGGCTCTCCCCCTACGCGCTGGCGCCCTCGCTGGACGAGGAGCAGCTCGGCAGGCTGTACGTCGCCGTCCGGCAGGTGCTCGACTCGGCGGTCGAGCGGGCCCGCGCCACCACCGCCGACGCGCTCAAGGCCGAGAAGAAGGCGGGCCTCGCGGTGCACGGCCGGGCCGGTGAGCCCTGCCCGCGCTGCGGGGACACCGTCCGCTCGGTGAACTTCGCCGACTCCTCGCTGGAGTACTGCCCGACCTGTCAGACCGGCGGCCGGGTGCTGGCCGACCGCCGGCTGTCCAGACTGCTCAAGTAGCGCCCGTGCAGCGGACGGTGGCGGGACGGAGCAGCAGCCCCCCCAGCCGTCCGGCGCGCTGCCCGTAGTGCGCCCGCCATCCGGCCGGGCTGGTCCACCGCTCGACCGTGAGCATCCGGTCCGGGCAGTTCGGGTCGAGGTAGAGCTCGAAGGCCAGACAGCCGGGCAGTTCGGCGGCCGGTTCCAGCATGGCTTCCAACTCCGTACGGAGCAGGTCCTGTTGACCAGGACCTGCCTCGTACTCGACCAGTACGGTCAGCATGCCGGCACCGTCAGAACGTGGCGGTGTCGATGACGAAGCGGTACCGCACGTCGCTGGCCAGCACCCGCGCATACGCCTCGTTGATCTGGTCCACCGCGATGGTCTCGATCTCGGCACCGAGGCCGTGGGTGGCGCAGAAGTCCAGCATCTCCTGGGTCTCCCGGATGCCGCCGATCATCGAACCGGCCAGCTGCTTGCGGCCGTTGATCAGCGAGAACATGTTCACCGAGGTGGGCTCGGCCGGGGCGCCGACGTTGACCAGGGTGCCGCCGGTGCGCAGCAGGCCGAGGTAGTCGTCCAGCGGCAGGGTGGCCGACACGGTGTTGACGATCAGGTCGAAGGTGCCGGCCAGCTCGGTGAAGGTGGCCGGGTCGGCGGTGGCGTGGAAGTGGTCGGCGCCCAGCCGCAGGCCGTCCTCCTGCTTGCGCAGCGACTGGCTGAGCACGGTGACCTCGGCGCCCATCGCGTGGGCGATCTTGACGCCCATGTGGCCGAGGCCGCCCAGGCCGACGATGGCGACCTTCTTGCCCGGGCCCGCCTCCCAGCGGCTGAGCGGCGAGTAGAGGGTGATCCCGGCGCAGAGCAGCGGGGCGGCCTCGGCCAGGCCGATGCCCTCCGGGATGCCCAGGACGTAGTTCTCGTCCACCACGATGTGGGTGCTGTAGCCGCCGTAGGTGGCCTCACCGGTGGGGCCGGAGGGGTAGGTGAAGGTCATCCCCCCGGTGCAGTACTGCTCGTTGCCGGCCAGGCAGTTGTCGCACTCGCGGCAGGAGTCGACGAAGCAGCCGACGCCGACCCGGTCACCGACCGCGTACCGGGTGACACCGGGGCCGACCTCGGTCACCAGGCCCGCGATCTCGTGGCCGGGCACCATCGGGAACGGGGCCTGGCCCCAGTCCTCGTTCACCTGGTGGATGTCGGAGTGGCAGATGCCGGCGAACTTGATGTCGATCAGGACGTCGTGCTCGCCGACCGGCCGGCGCGGCACGGTGGTGCGCTCCAGCGGGGCCTTGGGGGCCGGGGCGGCGTAGGCGGCGACGGTGGTGATGCTCATGTGTGGTGTCCTTCGGTCCGGCGTGCTGTCAGGACAGATACTGCCGGGACCGCGACGGGTTACCCAGCACTCCGCGCCACCTGGGAACCGGCGAACCTGGGTCTGCCGGAACCACCCTTAGGATCGGGGTATGGGCAACAAGGCTGAACTCGGCACCTTCCTGCGGTCACGACGCGCCCGGCTGCAACCGGCCGACGCCGGGCTGCGGCAGTACGGTGAGCGCCGCCGGGTGCCGGGGCTGCGCCGGGAGGAGCTGGCCCAGCTGGCCGGCGTGAGCGTGGACTACTACGTGCGGTTCGAGCAGGGCCGGGCGGAGAACGTCTCGGACACCGTGATCGAGGCGGTGGCCACCGCCCTGCGGCTCGACCAGGCCGAGCGGCAGCACCTGCTGCACCTGGTCCGCCCGGACGTCACCGGCGCGCGGCCCGCGCAGCGGGTCCGCCCGGGGCTGCTGCGCCTGCTGGACTCGCTGCCCGACACCCCCGCCCTGGTGGTCGGGCGCCGGACGGACGTCCTGGCCTGGAACGGGCCGTTCACCGCGCTGCTCCAGGTGGACCTGGACGCGCTGGAGCCGGAGCAGCGGAACCTCACCTGGCTGCACTTCTGCGACGAGCGGCTGCGCGACCGGTACGTGGACTGGGAGTGCAAGGCCCGCGACCTGGTGGCGATCCTGCGGATGGACCTCGGCCGGCACCAGTGCGACCCCGAGTACACCGACCTGGTGTCCCGGCTGACCGGGCTCAGCCCGGAGTTCGCCCGGCTCTGGGAAGACCAGGAGGTCCGCGAGAAGACCCACGGCGAGTACGTGATGTGGCATCCCGCAGCCGGTGCGTTCACCCTCGCGTACGAAACGCTGCGGTTGCCGGACGATCCCGACCAGGCCCTGGTCGTCTACACCGCCGAGGCCGGTTCGCCCGCCGAGCCGGCCCTCCGGGCGGTGCTCGACGCCGCCCGCGCCGGTACGGTCTGACGCTCCGCCGGCCGGGACCCGGGCAGGCTTGTGCCTCGCCCGGCAGGGTTTGTCCCACAAGGAGCGTCGTTCGGTGCGTGCTCTCGGCGTGCCGGGGAAGCCCCTCGTAGCGGAGAGCTACTTGGGTCTTTCTTCGGTGCGGCGAGGGCACGTGCCGGGCGGCGCGACGGGGCGAACCCTGCCGGGCGAGGCACTCACCGGCGGAGCGCGTTCAGGACGCGATCCCGCAGTACTGCTGCTGCTTACCGATCGCGCGGTACATGCAGTCGGCGTTCTCAACCAGGCGCAGCACGGCGTCCCGGTTGCGGCTGGTCTCCCGGCCGATCACCTCGTCAGGCGGGTAGAAGCCGCCGCCGCTGCTGCCGGTCGGGTACATCTCGAAGGTGTACGCGAAGACCCGCTGCGACCCCCACAGCCAGTCGTCGATCGTGCCGTCGGTGATGTACAGCTCGCTGGACTGCTCGGGGGTGTAGCCGTTGCTGGCGGCCATCGTCTTTCCGAAGGTGGCGAAGGTGTTGTACTCGTCCGCCGTCATGCCGGGGACGGTGCTGTCGTACGTCCAGCCGAACGGCCAGAGCACCAGCTCGCTGTAGGTGTGGAAGTCGATCGCGGCGGTGATCTGCTGCTTGCCGCCGACGATCCGGCTGCGGACGAAGTCGGCGACCACCTTGACCTCCTTGGCGGACTCCGCGGCGCTGCCCCGGTAGGTCTCGCTGGAGGTGGATCCCGAGGAGCCGCCGCAGCAGCCGAACTTGTAGTTCCAGTTCCGGTTCTGGTCCGTACCGACATAGCTGGAACCGGAGTTGGGCTGCCGGTTCTTGCGCCAGCTGCGGTAGTTGCCGGTGGCCACGTCGTACTCGCCGCCGTCCGGGTTGACGTCCGGGATGATCCAGATCTCCCGACTGTTCACCGCGTTGGCGATCCGGCTGTCGGTGGCGTACTTGTCGCCGAACTCGTGCAGCAGGTAGAGCGCCATCTCGACGGTGAGGTGCTCCCTGGCGTGCTGGTGGTGGGTGAACAGGACCTCCGGCTCGGCCTCGTCGGTGCCGACGTTGTCGCTGATCTTGATGGCGAACAGGTCGCGGCCCTCGTAGGACTTGCCGATCACCTGCTTGCTCATGATGCTCGGGTGGGCCGCCACCACGGCGTTGATGTCGGCGGTGGCCTCGGCGTAGTTGTGGTACATCGAGTCCTTGGACGGGAAGTCGTTGAGGCCGGCGCCCAGCCCGGTCTCGGCCTCCGGGCCCGGCAGTGCGGTCAACTTCCAGCCCTGGGACCGGAGTCGGCGGGCCTCGGCGGCGGTGGCGGAGACCACCACCGACTGGGCGTCCACCTCGTCGATCGAGACGCCGACGGCGGCGATCGCACTCCGGTCGCCGACGGTACGGGGGCCGTCGATGGCGTACTGGGTGATCGCCTCGTCCTGGGCGGTGGACGAACTCTCGCTCACCGGTGCGGGTTTGGCGTCGGCCTCGGAGGCGAGCGGGACGGTCAGGGCGATCGCGAGCAGGGCGGCAACGGCCGCGACGGGCTTTCCGCGACGGAGCAGTCGCATAACTGTCCTCCTGTGGGGGTTGTCCGGTAGGACGGATGGAGGGAGCAACTGCGGCGCGCGCCGAGACACCACGATGGTCGCGCCACTGTCATGCGTGGGTCAATACCGCCCGTGGCGAAGTCTTCTGCCAGATGTACTTGTCATGTCACCTGACGTCCGCTCAACTGTCCGATGCTGGCCTCCTCGCCAACCTGCCTACCAGGAGAGACCGTTGAGCTTTCGCCGGACCGCCACCGCCCTGCTCGCCACCGTCGCCGCGACCCTGCTGCCGACCGTACCGGCGCACGCCACCAGCGCCGACCTGCCGTTCGCCGGGGCCACCACCGTGGGCCTGCACAACACCTACGACCCGGCCGCCTTCAGCCAGTTGGCCCGGGCGCTGGACACCGGCACCGGCCTGATCGAGCTGGACGCCTGGACCGACACCGTCACCAAGGAGTGGAAGGTCAGCCACTCCAACCCGCTCGGCAACAGCAACAACTGCGTCGCCGCCGCCGATGCCTCCCAGCTGTACGGCGGCGGGGCCAACAAGAACCTCGAGTACTGCCTGGACGACGTCCGGCTCTGGCTCGGCGCGCACCCGCAGGCCGGTCCGCTGGTGGTCAAGTTGGAGCTCAAGGGAGGCTTCGCCGGCAACCGGGGCATGGGCCCGGCCCAGCTCGACGCGCTGATCGCCGCCCACCTGGGCAGCACCGTCTTCCGCCCGGCCGACCTGCTCGGCTCGTACGCCACCCTGGATGCCGCCGCCCGGGCCGGCAACTGGCCGAACCGCTCGGCGCTGGCCGGGCGGGTGCTGCTGGAGATCATCCCCGGCACCGTCGAGGAGCAGAACCCGTTCGACACCCTGCACACCGACGTCGAGTACGGCCGCTACCTGCGCGACCTGGCGGCCGCCGGGCGAGTCGGTCAGGCGCAGGTCTTCCCGACCGTGCACGGCGCGGCGGCGGGCGACCCCCGCGGCAGGTACGGCGAGACCGACCTCCGCCCGTGGTTCGTCGTCTTCGACGGGGACGCCGCCACCTACCTGGCCGGGTCCATCGACACCTCCTGGTACCAGGACCGCCACTACATGCTGGTCATGACCGACGCCCACAACGTCGCCCCGGCCATCTCCGGCACCACGCCCACCGCCGACCAGGCCCGCGCAAGGGTCGCCCAGTTGGCCGCCGCCCACGCCAGCCTCGCCACCAGCGACTGGCGTTCGCTGCCGGAGATCCAGTCCCTGGTGCTGCCGCGCGGCTGACCGGTGGCCACATGGTGGAAAGGGCTCGATCGGGCGGGGTGACTGCTCGTACGCTCCGGAGATGACCCGAGCCGAACTGCCACCCCTCGCCGCCCGTGCCTCCGCCGTCGGGCCGTCCGCCGTACGGGAGATCCTCGCGCTGACCGCGCGGCCCGAGGTGATCTCGTTCGCGGGCGGCCTGCCCGCTCCCGAACTCTTCGACGTGGCGGGCCTGCGGGCGGCCTACGACCGGGCGTTCACCGAGGTGCCGGACCGGGCCCTGCAGTACTCCCTCACCGAGGGCGACCCGGAGCTGCGCACCGCGGTAGCCAATCGGCTGACCGGCCGCGGACTGCCCACCGGGCCGGACGAGTTGCTGGTCACCACCGGCTCGCAGCAGGGCCTGACCCTGCTCGCCAACGCACTGCTGGAGCCCGGCGACGTGGTGCTGGTCGAGGATCCGGGCTACCTGGCCGCACTGCAGTGCTTCGCCTTCGCGGGTGCCAGGGTGGTGCCGGTCCCGACCGACGACGGCGGCCTGATCCCGGACGCGCTGGCCGAGTTGGTGGTCCGGGAGCGGCCGAAGCTGCTCTACCTGGTACCGACCTTCCAGAACCCGACCGGCCGCACGCTGGACAACGCGCGCCGCCGGGCGGTGGCCGAACTCGCCGAGCGGCACGGCTTCTGGATCGCCGAGGACGACCCGTACGGTGAACTCCGCTACGACGGGCAGGCCGAGCCCTGGATCGCCGGACTGCCGGCGGCCGCGGACCGCACCCTGCTGCTCGGCTCGTTCTCGAAGATCCTCGCCCCCGGTCTGCGGCTGGGCTTCCTGCGCGCGCCCGCCGCCCTGCGCCGGGCCTGCGTGATCGTCAAGCAGTCGGCCGACCTGCACACCTCGACCATCGACCAGGCCGCCGCCGCCCGCTACCTGCGCGACGCCGACCTGGACGCACACCTCGGCCGGATCAGGACCGCCTACCGCGAACGGCGCGACGCACTGCTCGCCGGGCTGCCCAAGGCCCTTCCGGCGGGGAGCAGGTGGAACACCCCGGCCGGTGGCATGTTCCTCTGGGTCGGACTGCCGGACGGTCACGACGCGACCGCCCTGCTGCGCACCGCCGTCCGGCACGACGTCGCGTACGTCCCCGGCGCACCCTTCTACGCCGCCACCCCGGACCCGCGCACCCTGCGGATGTCCTTCACCACCCACGATCCGGCGGAGATCGGTGAGGGCCTGCGCCGCCTGGCCGAAGCCTTCGCCGAGGGCTGACCGACCGCAAGAGGGTTGACCGACCGCAAGCCGGAACCGCCCCACCCCGGAGATGGGGTGGGGCGGCACGGTGGCGCGGAAGGCTCAGAACTGGGTCGAGATGCTGACCTTGTCGAAGTTCGACGCGGCGAACAGGCTCAGGTAGACGTAACCCGTCGGGGGCTTGCTGATGGTCAGGGCCTCGGTGTTGCCCGCCTTCACCGAACGCTGGGTGAAGTGGGTGGTGGTGGCCCAGTCGGTCGGGCTGTAGTACAGGTCGGCGTTGCCCGTGCCACCGCTGACGGTGACCTTGATCGAGGCGGTGCCGGCCGGGACGTACAGGTAGAAGTAGCTGTAGTTCCCCACCGTGTTGGACACGTTGGTGCGGCGGCAGTTCTTGCCCAGCACCCGGGTGTCGTCGGCCGGGGAGCACTCCGGCAGGCCGGGGACGGCCACCGTGACCGGCTTGCTGATGGTGGCGGTGGCGCCCTTGTCGTCGGTCACCGTGAGCTTGACGGTGTAGGTGCCGGCGGCGGTGTAGGTCTTGGCCGGGTTGGCGGCGGTCGAGGTGGTGCCGTCGCCGAAGTTCCAGGCGCGGGAGGCGATGCTGCCGTCCGCGTCGGTGGAGGCGTCGGTGAAGTTCACCGCCAGGCCGTTCACCAGGGCCGTGAACCCGGCGACCGGCACCTGGTTGACCGGCGGGGTGGTGGTGTTGCAGTTGCCCGCGGCGCAGGAGGCCAGCCAGGCGGCGAAGTCCGCGTCGTAGCGGGTGCCGATGGTGGAGGTGAGCAGCGTACGGGCCGCCGCCCAGTTGCCGGTGCGGTAGTGGCCGAGCAGGGTCGCCACGTCCTGCGGGTGCGACTGGATCAGGTAACGGTCCGCCAGGTAGCCCCACTGGTAGATCCGGGTGGAGTCGGAGTTGTCGTACGTGGTGTCGAACAGCGTGCTGAGCTTGTAGGTGTTCTTGGCCGCCTCGGTCATCGCCCGGTCGTAGACGACGTTGCGGTACGAGTAGGAGATGTACTCGGCGAAGCCCTCGACCCACATCACGGTCGGGGTGGTCATGCCGGCGTCGAAGTCGCCGAACATGTCGAACCGGCCGTCGAGGTAGTGCGTGTACTCGTGGTTGAGGTTCCAGATCTGGAAGTCCGGACGCGTCCACTCGGCCTCGTAGGCGATGAAGCGCGGCTGGTTCCCGGCGGCGGCCGGGTTGCCCTCCAGGTACATGCCGCCGTTGTTGGTGCTGATCCCGAAGATCGCGCCGGCGTAGGTCTGGTAATCGGCGCTGGAGTCGAAGACGTTGACCTCGATGGTGGTGTTGTTGTCGTTCGCCACCGCCCCGCTGTCCTTGACCACGCTGTGGAAGTACGCGTCCTGGTTGTTCAGGCTGGTGCAGGTGGCGGCCAGGTCGGCGTCGGTCATCTGCTGGGCGACGATCCTGATGCTCGGGCTGCAGGTGTGGTTGATCGTCAGCACGACGGCCCGCAGCCGGCTCGCGAGGTCACAGCTGCCGTAGTAGGCGCAGTTGGCCGCGTCGTACTCGTTGGCCATCTCGGCCATCGGGACCCACATCGAGGAGGTCCGGCCGGTCATCGCCGTACGGTCCAGCAGCTGCTTGACCAGCGGACGGACGGTCGGCAGCAGCTCCGGGTGGGACAGGAAGCGGCTGAGCTCGCGGCCCGAGTTGGCCGTCAGGTAGGACTTGCCGGTGCCCAGCAGGTCGTCGTGGGCGACGGCGAAGTCGCGCAGCACGGTCAGGACGCTCGGGTCGGCCTGCACGGCCGGGAGGAACTCCGGCGTCTGGTGGCCGCGGAAGAGGATGGTGTAGGCGTTGTTGACCGCCGCGACCATGTAGTACGAGCCGTCGTACGAGCTGTTGTAGCCGGTCAGCAGGCGCTTGACCAGGCCCAGGTAGTGCGCGTTCTGCTGGGAGCTGTCGACCAGCACGACCGCCTCGGCCAGGGTCGCGCCGTTGGCGTCGTTGATGTCCGCCGCGCGCGGGGCGGCGAAGAAGGTGTCCAGGGCGCTCACGATCGAGCTCTTCAGGGCCGTGCCGTACTCGCCGACGTCGGAGGCGTGGTACCACTGCACGAAGTACCCGGCGCGCAGGAACAGCACCAGCTGGCCGGTCGAAGTGCTGTTGTCACCCGGGTAGTTGGCGGCGTTGGCGCGCAGCGCGTCGGCCACCGTGACCATCTGCGCCTCCTTGAACACGGCCTGCGCGTCCGGGCCGGTCAGGGTGAACAGGGTGTTCACACAGTCCAGGCCCGAGGCCTTGATCTGCTGGACCAGCGCGGCCCCGGTCTTCGAGCTGAAGTCCGCGACGTTGCAGATGGCGGTGGTACCGGCCGCACCCGGCGCGGCCTTCGACTTGGCGAGGCTCTGCTCGCGCTGCGCGGTGTCCTTGACGGCGCGGAAGGGGGCGCGCTCGGAGATCGCGACGGGCTGCTTGGCCTCCTCCGCGGGCAGGTCGGCGGCCGCCGCGAGGGTGGCCGGCTGCGGAGCGGGCCCGGACCTCGGCGCGGGGGCCGGGCTGGGCTGCGGCCCCTTGCCGCCGATGGCGGCGGCCTGGCCGGCGGGCGCGAGCAGGGTCAGCCCGAGACAGCAGATCAGGGCGGCTATCAGCAGCCTGACGACGTCTTTCGTCGTGGGGGAACTACGCATGAGGGTGGCCTCCGGGCCGGTCTGCGGCCGCGCTTGGGGACACGGCAGCGATGGGGGTTGCGGACCGTGGCGGCACCGGAGTGGAACTGGGACCCGGTGCTGACGTGGACACGGTGGGGAGTGTGACATGTACCATTGCATACATCACATGGCGAGGGAAGAGACCCTACGTGAATTGCCGTCGACTGACGGCCCCTCAACCCGCAGCGGCCCTGCGGCCGTTGGCTGCTTCGTGTCCGCCGGGTCCCGACCTGACAGACCCCGGCCGTGATCGGCGGACCCAAGTCCGCCACAAGGCGGCGGTGCCACCATGACCGACTGTGAAGACCTGGCAGCTCCGCGCCCTCCGCGCCGCCGTCCCGTCCGCCCTCTGCGTGGCGCTCACCGCCACCGCCCACCTCGCCCTCGCGGGCACCCGGATCCCGCTGCCGGTTCTGGCCCTGGCCCTCGCCGGCACCTCGCTCTGCACCTGGCTGCTGGCCAGGGGGACGACGGGCCTCGGGCTGACCGGCGCGTGGATGACCGCCACCCAGATCGCGCTCTACGTCCTCTTCGACCGCGCCGCGGCCGCGCCCGCACCGCTCCCCCGGTCGAGCCGCCTGCTGGGCCTGGCCGACCCGGCCCTGCCGGTGCACAGCCCCTCGGCCACTCTGGCCCTGGCCCACCTGCTCGCCGCCGTGCTCTGCACCTTGCTGCTCCGGCCCGGCCGGGTACGCCGCCTGCTGCCCCACCCGGGCACGCTCCGGACCCGTCCGCCCCGCCCGCCGGCCCGACTGGCCACGGGCGCCGGACGGGCGGTCGGCGGCGGCCGCTGACGGCCGGTCAGCAGCTCCGGATGTGGGTGGTCAGCCTGCCGGTGCCGTCGAGGACGTGGAAGGCGAGGGCGGGCGGCAGGTCGTGGTGCACGTGGGCGTCCGGGTGCGGCCGCGACTCCCAGGGCAGCCGGGCGGTGGAGACCACCCCCGGGGCGATCGCGAGCGGCCGCCCGCCGAAGGTGGTGACGGCGCCGAGGTGGGCGTGGCCGCAGAGGAATCCGGCGATGTGGGGGTGGCGGTCGGTCAGCTCGGCCAGCCGCTCGCCGCCGAACTGCCGCAGGCCGTCCAGGTAGGGCACCTGGACCAGCACCGGCGGGTGGTGGAACGCGACCAGGGTGGGCACCTCGACCGAGCCGAGCGCCTTGTCCAGCCAGCCGAGCGTCTCGTCGTCCAGGTAGCCGTCGTCCTGGCCAGGGATGGTGGAGTCGCAGAGCGCGACCGCGAGCGCCTGGCCGACGTGCAGCTGGTTGACCGGTCCGGTCGAGGGCTCCTCCCCCAGCAGGCCGACCCGGAACGCCGAGCGCTCGTCGTGGTTGCCGGGCAGCAGCAGCAACGGGTGCCTGGTGTCGAGCAGTTCGCGGGCCAGCCGGTACTCGGCGGGCAGGCCGTGGTCGGCGATGTCGCCGGTGACCAGGACGGCGTCGAGGTCGTACGGCAGGCTGTTGAGGTGGTCCAGCACCGCCTTGGTGCGGTCGGTGGCGCGCTGCGAACCGTCGAGGTGGGTGTCGCTGAGGTGGGCGATCACGATCATGGGGCCGATGGTCCTTCCGGGTTGGCATTTCTTAGCATGAACATTTCATAACAGCTACCCCGGACCGGTCCCCGCAAGCCGCCGTCCGTCCTACGGTCGATCAGTCCGCTCCACGCCCCGGAAACTTCGGAGGACCCGTGCGCAAAAGGCTGACCGTCTCCGCGGCCCTGGCCGCCGCCCTGCTGCTGACCAACCCCGCCGGTGCCGCCGGCGCCGTCGGTGCGTCCGGTGCCGGGGACGTCTACTACCCGCAGTACGGCAACGGCGGGTACGACGTCTCACACTACGACCTGCGGCTGAAGTACCAGCCGGCGACCGACCAACTCGAGGGCACCGCCACCCTCCTGGCCACCACCACGGCCGCACTGTCGCGCTTCAACCTCGACTTCGCGCTCACCGTCCAGGACGTGCAGGTCAACGGCCGCAAGGCTCGCTTCGCGGCGACCGGCGAACACGAGTTGGAGATCACCCCCGTCGCATCGCTCGGCAAGGGCGAGCGCGTCACCGTGGTGGTCCGTTACTCCGGCGTGCCGTCCACCGTCACCGCCTACGGCTTCACCGCCTGGCAGCGCACCCCGGACGGCGGCGTCGCGGCCGGTGAGCCGGAGTCCGCCTGGTGGTGGTTCCCGAGCAACGACCACCCCTCCGACAAGGCCACCTTCGACGTCTCCGTACAGGTCCCCGACGGGACCCAGGCGATCAGCAACGGCGCCCTGGTGTCCCAGAGTTCACGTCTCGGCTGGACCAGGTACAGCTGGCGGCAGACCAAGCCGCAGGCCACCTACCTGGCCACCCTCGCGGTCGGCCGGTTCGAGATCGACAGCTCGGTCACCGAGAGCGGCATCCCGGTCACCACCGCCTACAGCCGCGACCTCGGCGAGAACGCCGGCGCCGCCCGCGCCAGCGTGGGACGCACCGGCGAGCTCACCGACTGGCTGAGCACGCTGCTCGGCCCGTACCCCTTCGCCACTGTCGGCGGCTACGTGCCCAACACCCGCCCCGGCTACGCCTTGGAGACCCAGAGCCAGGTCTACTACAGCCCACGGATCTTCAGCTCGGGCTCCAACACCTCCGTCGTCGTCCACGAGTTGGCCCACCAGTGGTACGGCGACAGCGTCTCGCTCGAGCGGTGGAGCGACATCTGGCTGAACGAGGGCTTCGCCCGCTACGCCCAGTGGCTCTGGTCCGAGCACGAGAACGAGGGCACCGCCCAGGAGTTGGCCGACTGGGTCTACTCCAGCAAGCCCGCCGACGACCCGTTCTGGACCGTGCTGCCCGGCGACCCGGGCCCGGACAACCAGTTCCACGCCGCCGTGTACGACCGGGGCGCGCTCGCCGTCCAGGCGCTCCGCAACGCGATCGGCGACGAGGCGTTCTTCACCGTCCTGCGTGGCTGGCCCGCCGAGCACAGGTACGGCAACGCCACCGTCGCGGACTTCCGCCGCTACGCCGAACAGGTCTCCGGCAAGCCGCTCGGCGACCTGCTGCAGACCTGGCTCTACACCGCGGGCAAGCCCGCCGCCGGCACCGCCCCGGCACTCAAGGCGGTCACCGAGCCGAAGTCCTGGCAGCAGATCAAGGCCACCGACACCCTGCACGACGCCCACTGACCCGCGCCCGGGGTGGCCCACTCCGGGCCACCCCGGGTACGGCCCCGGCCGCCCTCAGAGCCAGTCGCGGTGCTTGAAGACCAGGTAGAGCCCGCCGCAGACCAGCGCCATCAGGCCGATCGCGAACGGGTAGCCGAGCACCCAGCCCAGCTCGGGCATGTGGGTGAAGTTCATCCCGTAGACCGTGCCGATCAGGGTCGGCGCGAACAGGATGGCGGCCCAGGAGGAGATCTTCTTGATCTCGTTGTTCTGGGCGTGACCGGCCTCGGCGAGCTGCTTCATCTCCTCGTTCTGGGCCTGTGAGACCAGGGTGGCGTTGACGGTGAGGATGTTCTGCAGCATCTGCCGGAAACCGTCCACCCGTTCGGCGGCGGTGGTGGCGTGGTCGGCCACGTCGCGCAGGTTGCGCTGGAGTTCCTCGTCGGTGCCGTACTTGCCGAACCCGGCCTCCAGGCTGGCCATGATCTGCAGCAGCGGACGGGTCGAGCGCTGGAACTCGATCACCTCGCGGGAGAGTTCGTAGATCCGTCGGGAGACCTTGGGGTCACCGCTGAAGACCTCCGTCTCGATCTCGTCGATGTCGTGCTGGAGCCCGGCGATCACCGGGGCGTAGCCGTCCACCACCGCGTCCAGCACGGCGTACAGCACCGCCTCGGGGCCGAGTGCGAGCAGTTCGGGGTCGTCCTCCAGCCGGCGGCGGACCGTCGAGAGGTCGGGCGACTGCGAGTGACGCACGGTCAGGACGAACTGCGGGCCGACGAAGAGGTGGATCTCGCCGAAGTCGACCTGTTCGCTCTCGTCCAGGTAGCGGGCCGCCCTGAGCACCACGAACAGGGTCGCGCCGTAGCGCTCCAGCTTCGGACGCTGGTGGGCGACGATGGCGTCCTCGACCGCGAGTTCGTGCAGGCCGAACCGTTCGGCGGCCTCCAGCATCTGTTCCTCGGCCGGGCGGTAGAGGCCGATCCAGGCCATCGTGCCGGGCTCGCCGGGCACCTGCCGGTAGACCTCGGCCAGGCTGCCGCCGCCGGCGATCCGGTGCCCGGCCCGGTAGACGGCTGCGTCCACCACCGAGCGCTCCAGGTGCACCCCGCCGTCGCTCAGGTGCTCGGCGCGCGGGTCCATCGAGTGCTCGGGGGCGGGCTCGGGCAGTTGCCCAACGGAGCGGGTGAACGGACGTCTGCTCGCGCGGGCCGCGCGGGAACGCCAGTCGGACATGGGCGGCACCTCCGCCCCCAGTCTCCCGCCCCGTGGCTGCCGCGCACTCAAGGACACGCGGCGGATGACGGGGTGTCAGCCGATGCTGGTCGGCGCCTTCGCGGGGCCGGCCGGCTTGCGCAGGAACAGGTACAGCGTCGGCACCACGTACAGGCACCAGGCCCAGACCTGGAGCTTGGTCGGGTCGGGCTGGAAGTTGAAGACGCCCTTGAGCAGCGTCCCGTACCAGCTGTCCCGGGGGATCGTGGAGCTGATGTCGAAGGCGTGCTTCGCCAGGCCGGGCAGCAGGTCGGCCTCCTGGAGGTCGTGCAGGCCGTACGCGAGCACCCCGGCCGCCACCACGACCAGCATCGCGCCGGTCCAGGTGAAGAACTTCGCCAGGTTGATCTTGAGCGCGCCCCGGTAGAACAGCCAGCCGAGCAGGACCGCGGTGAGCAGCCCCAGGCAGGCGCCGATCAGCGGCCGGACACCGTCGCTGGTGGCCTCCACCGCCGCCCAGATGAACAGCGCGGTCTCCAGGCCCTCGCGGCCGACCGCCAGGAAGGCGGTCAGCACCAGCGCGCCGGTGCCCATCGCGACCGCCGCGTCCAGCTTGCCGTGCAGCTCCGTCTTCAAGTGACGGGCCGTCCGGCGCATCCAGAACACCATCCAGGTGACCAGCCCGACCGCGATGATCGACAGCGTGCCGCCGAGCGCCTCGGCCGCCTCGAAGGTCAGCTGGTTGGAGCCGTAGGTCAGCAGGGCGCCGAACGCCATGCTGAGGCCCACGGCAACCCCGACGCCGGTCCAGACCGGGGCGAGCGCCTTCCGGCGGTCCGTCTTGACCAGGTAGGCGATCAGGATGCAGACCACCAGGCTGGCTTCGAGACCCTCGCGCAGGCCGATCAGGTAGTTGCCGAACACGGCGGTGTCCTCCAGTACTCAGTGGGGTGGGGTCAGGTCAGCCGAAGAGCGACTGGCCCCACCACTCGCCGGGCTTGCGAACCCCCGGCGGGCAGGCGAAGTGCGCCGAACCGACGTGCTGGATGTACTCGTTGAGGGCGTCCGTGGCAGCCAGCTTGCGCTGCACCGGGACGAAGGCCTTGCGGGTGTCGCGCTGGTACGCCAGGAAGAACAGCCCGGCCTCCAGGCGGCCGAGGCCGTCCGAGCCGTCGGTGAAGGAGAAGCCCCGCCGGAGCAGCTTGGCCCCGCTGTTGCTGTCCGGGTGGGCCAGCCGGACGTGGGAGTCCTTCGGCATCGCCGCCAGGTCGGGGGCGTCGTGCTCCTTCTGCTTGCCGAACGGGGCACCCTCGCGCTTGGTCCGGCCGAAGATGTCCTCCTGCTCCTTGAGCGGGGTGCGGTCCCAGGTCTCGATGTGCATCCGGATCCGCCGGGCGACCAGGTACGAGCCGCCGGTCATCCACTCCGGGCCGTCGCCGGGCGCGGCCCAGACGTGCTCGTCCAGGGTCGCGGTGTCCTTGCCCGAGACGTTGTGGGTGCCGTCCTTGAAGCCCATCAGGTTGCGCGGGGTCTGCGCCTCCGGCGTGGTGGACGAGGTCTTGCCGAAGCCGAGCTGGGACCAGCGCACGGTCACCACGCCCATCCCGATCCGGGCCAGGTTGCGGATCGCGTGCACCGCGACCTGCGGGTCGTCGGCGCACGCCTGCACGCACAGGTCGCCGCCGCTGCGGGCCGGGTCCAGGTTGTCGTGCGGGAAGGGCGGCAGGTCGATCAGGCCCTCGGGCCGCTTGGCCCTGAGGCCGAACCGGTCCTTGCCGTCCTTCTCGAACAGGGTCGGGCCGAAGCCGATGGTCAGGGTCAGCCGGGAGGCCGGCAGCCCCAGCGCCTCACCGGTGTCGTCCGGCGGGGCCTCGGCCAGGCCGGTCGCGCCGGTGCCGACCTCGCGGCCACCGGTCATCAGGGCGGCCGCCTTGGTCCACTCCTTGAGCACCCGGACCAGGGCGTCCCGGCTGGTGGTGGAGACGTCGAAGGCGGCGAAGTGCAGCCGGTCCTGGACCGGGGTGGCGATGCCGGCCTGGTGCTCGCCGTAGAACTCGATGTCGGGGACCGCCTTGAGGGCGGCCTCGGCCTCCTCGTCGGAGCTGCGGGTGGCCGCGGCCACCGTGCCGACCGCGGCGGCGCCGAGCGCCACCCCGGCCCCGGCCCAGCCGATGACGGCGCGTCGGCTGACCGAGCCCTTCGGCTCCTGGTTCTCGTCCACTCCGGCTTCCTGCGTCTGCTCGCTCATGACTCTCCCTCAGGCCCTGCTCGACGGCCCTACTTGACCACGACGGCGGCGGCGAGCTTCGACAGCGGCTCGGCGAGCGCGTTGACGGCGTCCGAGAAGGCCTTCCGCTCCGGCCCGGCAACCTGGTCGTACGGGGTGTAGCCGTCACCCTGCTTGTACTTGGCGAGCATCGCCTGGAGGGCGGCGAACTCCTGGTCCAGGGTCTTGGCCAGCTCCGGGTCCTTCTCGGCGGCGACCGGCTTGATCAGCTCGTACGCCTTCAGCGCGCCCTCGACGTTGCCCGAGAAGTCGGACAGGTCGGTGTGGCTGTAGCGGTCCTCCTCGCCGGTGACCTTGCCGGTGGCGACCTCGTCGAGCAGCTCCTTGGCACCGTTGGCCATGCTGGTGGCGGTGATCTCGGCGGTGCCGACCCGCTTCTGCCAGTCCTTCAGGTCGGTGACCAGCTGGTCGGCCAGCTTCTTGTCGGCGTCGGTGATCGCACCGGCCTCCCAGAGCGACTTCTCCAGCTTGTGCCAGCCGGTCCACTCCTGGCCGGCCTCCAGGCCGTCCTCGCGGACGTCGGTCTTCGGGTCGATGTCGCCGAAGCTCTCGGCCACCGGCTCGGTCCGCTCCCAGCCGACCCGGGACGGGGCGAAGGCCGCCTTCGCGGCCGCCAGGTCCCCGGCCTTGACCGCGTCGGCGAACTTCTGCACCAGCGGGATGGTGGCGTCGGCCTGCTCCTGCACGTACTTGCGGTAGTCGGCGACCGCCTTGTCCAGGCGCGGGTCGCCCTTGGCCGCGGCGCCGTCACCGGTCACCGTGATCTTCTGCCGGATGCCGTCGCCGGTCATGCCCGGCTTGCAGGCGACCTCGTACTCGCCGGCCTTGATCTCGGAGGTGATGCTCGCCTTGGTGCCGGGCCCGATGTTCTCCCGCTCGGCCACGATCTTGTCGCCCGCGGCGTAGACGTAGACCTCGGTGACCTTGGAACCCTTGTTCTGCACCGCGAAGTTGACTGCACCGGACGGGAAGCTGGTCTTCGACAGCTCACAGGCGCTGTCCGTGGCGTTCACCTGGATCGCGCCGTCCGAGGAGGCGTCCTTCTTCTGCTCGGTGCAGGCGGTCAGCGCGGCTCCCGCCACTGCGAGGGTGAGCAGCGCGGCGAGGTGCGGGCGACGGACGGGCATCAGAACTCCACGGACGGGGACGGCTTGAGGGCGGGCGGGAGCTACTTAGGACACCCTCACCCAGGAGTAAGCTAAGCCATGCCTAAGCATTTGCCCACACCGGGGTGGTCACAGATCGGCAAAAGCCCGCTGCGCCCCTGCTGACGGGCCGTCTGCGCGGCCCGCCCGTGACCGGCGTCACCAGCGCGGCCGCCTGACGGGGCCAACGCCTCGGGGCCCGCCGACGGTCGCGCGTGCGGCGGGCCCCGAGGGGGTGGCGAGGGTGGGTCAGGCGGCCGGGACCGCCGTGGCCGGCGGGGTGGCCTTGGCCGGGCGGGGAGCCAGGAGGCGTTCCGCGAAGTGGCCGAAGACCAGGGCGAAGGCGGCCCACAGGACAGCCTGGACGCCCAGGGAAGCGAGACGGAACTTCCACAGCAGGGCGGCTGGGAAGGTGTCCTTGATGGCGTCCCCGTTGCCCGGCAGGAGGACGAAGGCCAGGGTGACGACGGCCGCGAAGGCGAGGCCGGCCACCACCGTGGCGTTCCAGTTGCCCAGGCGCGGGGCGAGTTGGCGGCCAAGGATGACGGCCGCGACCCCCAGCAGCACGCTGAGCAGGATCATCAGGAAGAACAGTGCGGTGCGCTTGCCGATGGTGTCCGGGTTGCCCACCGCGGGTGGGGTGGCCGGGTACTTGAGGAACGGCACCAGGTAGACGGTGGTGAACGCGGCCGCCCCGACCAGGGCGGCGGTCGCCCGGGGCGAGAAGCGGCCGATCCGGCCGAGGGCGAAGCAGTACACCAGGGCGGCGATGCCGCCGAGCGCGACGCCGTAGACCAGGACACCGGTGGCCAGCCCGAAGGTGGACTGCATCGACCGGCTGACCAGTTCCTCCTCATCCGCGGCGGCCGGTGCCGCCGGGGCGGCGGCGTCCCCGCCGTGCACGTGCTGCGGCGCCGCCGCGTGGCTCTCCAGGGCGATCGAGTCGTCGACCGACGGCTCACCCACCAGGAAGGCGAAGGCGAACGCCAGCACCCCTGCCAGCAGGCCCGCGAGCATGCCGCGGACCAGCAGGTTTCTGACAGTTGAGGAAGTCATGTGCGTGTTCTCCGTCAGTGGCAGGGGAAGCCGAGCAGGTGTCGGCCGTCGTGCACCCACTCGTGCACGGAGGCGCCGGAGAACACGGAGGTGGCGCCCTGTTCGGCACCGACGAAGTAGAGCAGCACCAGCATCAGGGTGCCGAGGAAGACCGCCCAGGGCAGCAGCGCCCGGACGGGAAGGGTCTCGGTGACCTCGCTGGCGGGGGAGACGATGGCCTGAGCCATGGCAGGACCTCCTTGGGGAACGCGCGTCCCAGTCGTTGGAGCTCGGACGACGACCCTCGGGTCTGACTCACCGGCAGTTCCCGCCCTGGGGTGGGGTCCTGTCGGCATACAGTGGCGCGACCGTGCCGGGTTCTCACCGGCTTCCGTCCTGCCGTCGTCATGTCGCTGCGAACCGTACCGCCATTCGGGGGAGGCAGCCAAGGGAGCGCGTACCGGCGCGCACGCCGCGCGAGTGCGCCGGGCGACGGTGGATCGGGCGTCGGTGCGCGGCAGTTGAGCAGAGGGAGAGAGCTGGATGACGGTACGGGTGATGTTCATCTCACCGGCGATCGGGTCCGCGCTGCGCGGTGCCAGGTTCGAGGACGGGGAGCCCCTGGACGCCGTCGGGCGGCGCCGGGCCGAGGCGGCGGCCGGGAGCGTCCGGGCCGACGGGACGGTGCTGGTCTCCCCCACCGCGCGCTGCCGGGAGACCGCCGAGGCGCTCGGGCTGACCGGGGCGCCGGGCCCGGCGGGCTGGTCGATTGGCCGCTGGCGGGGCCTGGCCCTGGACGAGGTGGCCGGTGCCGAACCCGAGGCCGTCGGGGAGTGGCTCGCCGACCCGGACGCCGCGCCGCACGGCGGCGAGTCGCTGACCGCGCTCTGCACCCGGATGGCCGACTGGCTGACCGCCCTGCCCGAAGGCCCGGTGCTGGCGGTGGCCGAGCCCGAGCTGATCCGGGCGGCCGTGGTGCACGCACTCGGAGCACCGGCACCGGCCTTCTGGCGGATCGACGTGCCGCCGCTCACCGCCACCGAACTGACCGGCCGCTCCGGCCGTTGGAACCTGCGCTGCGGCCACCCCCTGGGGTGACCGCAGCGCAGGTGGGATCAGTGCGCCGACGCTCCCCCGAGCAGCCTGTTCATCTGCTCGATCTCGGCGCTCTGACCATTGATCACCGCAGCCGCCAGCTCCTTGGCCGGGGCGTAACCGCCCTTGCCCTGCTCGGTCTCGGCCATCTCGACGGCCCCGGTGTGGTGAGCGACCATCAGCTTCAGGAAGGCGGTGTCGAACGCCGCTCCGGTGGCCTCCTTCAGCGAGTTCATCTCCGGCTCAGTCATCATGCCCGCCGCCCCGGCACCGCCGTGACCGGCGTGCGCACCGGCCGCGCCGGGCTGCGGGACCTGCTCGCCCCAGCCGCTCAGCCAGCCGGACATGGTGGCGATCTCCGGATCCTGCACCGCCCGGATCGCGGCGGCGAGCTGCGCCACCTCGGGCGAGGCGGCCCGGCCGGACGCCAACTCGGCCATCTCCAGCGCCTGTCGGTGGTGCGGGATCATGCCCTGCGCGAAGGCCACGTCGGCGGCGTTGTACGCCTTGCCGGTGCCGGCCGGGGTCACCGCCGGGACGGCGTGGTGCGCGTCGTGGCCATCGCCGCTCCCGCTGCCACTGCCGCAGGCGGTGAGCAGCAGGGCACCCGCCAGCAGGGCGGCTGCGGCGAGCGGGACACGGCGGTTCGGCTTGAGGCTCGTGGTCTCGGGGCTCGTGGTCGTGAGGTGCATGGTGTTGATCTCCTGCGTACGTAGGTGAGTTGACCGGTCGGGTGCCGGCCCGCCTATCTGCGCACGAGCTGGAGTTCGGCCAGGCTGGGCGGGGCCCGGCCGCCGTCCGGTTCGCCGGAGGTCGCAGCGAGCGGCTCGGGGGCGGTCACCCCGCACCCGTACGGGGCTGCGGGCCCGGGCGGCGCCGGGACGAACGGGGCCGCCACCGCCCCGGAGAGGCACATCGGCCCGGCGTGACCGTCACCGCCGCCGTGGTGCTGGTGCTCCGCGCTCATCCCGACCGGGGGCGGGGCCGCGAGCACCGGGCCGGCGCCGAGGCCGTGCATGGCCAGCACCCCGAGCAGCGTGGCCAGCACGAGCAGCACCCGCAGGTGGGCTCGGTGGCGGCGGCGTTCGGGGTGCATGGCGGCGGATCCTCGGTCGACGGGCGGTCAGTGGTGGGACGGTCGGTCAGTGGTGGTGGGCGTGGACCACGGCGTGGCCGCGTCCCCTGGAGATCAGCCAGCGGTTCACCGGGACGGTCAGCACGAAGGCGACCACCAGGGAGAGGGCCAGCGAGCTCCAGAACAGCAGGTCGTCCAACCCGGCGTCCATCGCTCCGGGGACGCCGACCATCACGCTGTTGTCCACCAGCTCCATCACCACGATCGACACGGTGTCAGCCGCCAGCGCGACCTTCAACGCGCCACGCAGGTCCAGACCCGCCCGCAGGACGCCGCGCATGGTCAGTGCGTAGCCGAAGACGAAGGCCAGCAGGACAGAGAGCACGACGGTCGCGCCGTTGTGCAGCCCGAGGGCGGTCCCGATCACCAGGCCGAGGATCTCGCCGATGGCGCAGCCGGTGAGGCAGTGCAGGGTCGCCTGCGCGGCGTTCCGCCAGCTGCCCCCGGTGGCGTGGTGCCCGTGCCGCACCTGGTGCGCGTGGTTCTCGTGCTGCAGGTGCTGCAGGCGGTCCACGTGCTCGTCGTGGTTCATCGGAACTCCCCTTGATCGTCGCCCTTTCGGACACCTGAACCATATACCCCCCTGGGGTATCCATCAAGGCTCCGGAGATCCGGTTCAGGACGGCACCCCCGGCTGCCTGGCATAGGCCTGCCCGCTGCGGATCAGCGCGCCCGTCCGCTCCGGGTCCATCGGCCGGGAGAAGAGATAGCCCTGCCCGAGCGGGCAGCCCATCACGCCGAGCAGCTCCCGCTGCCGGGGCGTCTCGATCCCCTCCGCGATCACCCGGACGCCCAGCGTCTCGGCGATCCGCGTGATGCCCTCGACCAGCGCGTACTGCTGCGGGGACCGCTCCAGGCCGTCGATGAAGGACTTGTCGATCTTCAGGATGGTGATCGGGAACTCCCGTAGGTAGCTGAGCGAGGAGTACCCGGTGCCGAAGTCGTCGATCGCGAGCCTGATGCCCAGCTCACTCAGGGTCAGCAGATCGGATCGCACCCGGTCGTCACGCTGCATCAGCACGCTCTCGGTGAGCTCCAGCACCAGCGATCCTGGCTCCATCCCGCAGCCCTCCAGGGCGTCCAGCACCACCTCGACGAAGCCGGGGTCGCGGAACTGCCGGGCCGAGACGTTGACGCTCACGTACAGCGGCCGGTCCCGGCCGCCCGCCCGCTGCCAGCGGGCCGCCTCGGCGGTGGCGCGGCGTAACACCCAGGCGCCGAGCGGGACGATCTGGCCGCTCTCCTCGGCCAGCGTGATGAACTGCTCGGGCGGGACCAGGCCGCGCTTGGCGTGCGGCCAGCGCACCAGCGCCTCGAAACCCTCCAGGGTGCCGCTCCCGATCTCCACGATCGGCTGGTAGAGCAGGTGGAAGGCGGAGTCCGCGACGGCGCCGTGCAGGCTCTCCTGGAGCTCGTGGCGCTCGATCATGCCCTCCTGCAGCACCGGCTGGAACCGGCGCCACTGCCGCTTGCCGGAGCCCTTGGCCGCGTACAGCGCGAGGTCCGCATGCGTGAGCAGCTCGGTGGAGTCGCCGCTGTCGTCGGTGGTCGCCACACCGAGGCTGACCGAGATGTTGACCGCGCCGACGCTGAGCGGGATCGGGTCGTCGAAGGCGCGGATCACGTGCTCGGCGAAGCCCTCCGCGTCGGCCGGGCTGCGGGCGTCCTCGATCAGCAGCGCGAACTCGTCGCCGCCGATCCGGGCCGCGGTGTCCGAGGCCCGCGCCACGGTGGAGAGCCGCAGCGAGACCGCCACCAGCAGTTCGTCGCCGACGCTGTGGCCCATCGCGTCGTTGACCATCTTGAAGTCGTCGATGTCGATCAGGAGCACTCCGGCCGACAGACCACCCCGGGTGCCGCGCCGGAAAGCCTGGTTGACCCGGTCGCGGAAGAGCACCCGGTTGGCCAGTCCGGTCAGCGAGTCGTGGAACGCCCGGTGGCTCAACTCGCGCTCCAACTGGCGCTGTTCCGTGACGTCCCGGAGCGTCAGCACCAGCCCGGCCACGGTCGGATCGGCCCGCAGGTCGCTGTGCCTGACCTCGACCTCGATCACCGCCCCGTCAGGCCGGAGCATCCGCCAGTGCTCGCGCCGTTCACGGGAGCCGGGCCGGCGCATCTGGTCCAGCGCGCCGACCACCCCGAGGCTGTCCTCCGGCGGCACCAGATCGGCGATCGGGGTGCCGACCAGGCCCGGGTAGCCGAGCACCCGGTCGGCCGAGGCAGAGGCGTACCTGACCCCGTCGTCCTCGTCCAGGATCAGGATCACGTCCGAGGCGTTCTGCACCAGGCTGCGGAAATACGCCTCGCTGTTGCGGCGGTTGACCTCCTCGCTGAGGGTGATCCGTTCCAGGGCCAGCGCCGCCTGCGAGGCGAGCGAGCCCAGCGTGTCGGTGAGCGCCAGCAGCCCCTGTTCCTCTCCGCCGACGATCAACACCCCGATCAGCGGATCGCCGGTCGGACGGTCCCGCAGGGCCAGCGGGCAGACCACGACCTGCTCGGCGCCCTGCAGGACTCCCGCCAGCTCCTCCCCCAGGTCCGCCGCCCGGCACTGGTGGCTGCGCCCGGTGGCAGCCAGCAGGTGGACGGCGCGCGGGACCCGGAAGGCCGCCCAGTCGTCGGGCCGACCGTACGGCGGCTGGAACCTGACCCCGCCGTACTGGTCGCTCAGCCCGAGCAGCACCCGGCGGCGCGGGTCGGGCGGTGGCAGCGCGGCACCGGCCGCCCGCAGCGCGCTGGTGACCTCGTCCACCCGGGTGGTGGCGGCCAGCGAGCTGACCGCCACCCTGAGCACCCGCTCGCGGGCCACGGTCTGCCGGTGGCTGCTCACCACCCCGGCCAGCCGGGCCAGCACCAGCACGTAGAGCAGCGCGGAGAAGGCCGCCACCACCCCGACGTTGCTGGTGTCGCCGAGGAAGGCGTCCAACATCAGGATCACCGGCGCGATCAGCGAGGCGAGGGCGAGCAGACCGATCCTTCCCCGGGCCACCTCGGGCGGCCGGCGCCGGGCCGGGCGGGTCATGGTGACCATCGAGGGGTGCAGCGCGGCGGCGCCCCAGGCGGTGTAGAACGCGGCCCAGCCGAGGTCCACCGGGGTCCCGATCCGCCACGTCCCGTGCAGCTGGATCAGGCCGAACATCACGTCGGAGATCAGCATCCCCAGCGTGCCCACGGTGAGCAGCCGCAGCGACCAGCTGCGCGGTCCCGGCGGCACCAACAGCTGGACCAGCATGGCCAGCACGAGGATGTCGCCGAGCGGGTAGGCCATCGAGAACGCCTTCTGAACCCACGTCAGTTCGGGGTTCTGGGAGAACGGCAGCACGATGTAGATCCAGAGCAGCAGCGCGAGTCCGGCCGTGAAGGTCAGCGCGTCCAGCAGGCCGCCCCGGTCCCGGCCCGCGTTCCGGCGGCGGATGAACAGCAACAGCCCGGCAGCGTAGAGCGGGTAGGTGAGCAGGTAGAAGCCGTCCGCTACGGACGGGAACGGGTTGACCACCTTGAGGATCTCGGTCTGCACCACCTCGGCGACCTCGCCCGCGGTGAAGCTCAGGTTGGCCGCGGCCAGCAGGAACCACGGCAGCGGGTGGGCGGGCCGGTTGTGGAAGGTGCCGAGCACGATCGCGGCCACGCCGCTCAGGCCGATCCCGGTCCACCAGACGATCCGCTGATAGGGGTGGGTGTAGTACATCGCCGTCAGCAGGACCATCCAGCCGAGGAAGACGTACACCGGGTAGGGCCATCGCCATCTGGTCATCGCAGCCTCTGGGGCGGGGAACAGAATGGAATCCTGACCAGAATACCTGACGGCGTATATTCGAAGAACAGCTCACGGGGGTCTCAAGCACACCGGGAGAGCACAGGTGGCGGACGGTGAATTGCACGTGCCGGTGGTGAACTCGCGCGGTCAGTACTCGATCTGGCCCAGCCACCGCGAACTGCCTCCGGATTGGCAACAGGTAGGCCGACCTGCGGTGTTGGCGGAGTGTAGCGCGGCCGTCGACACGCTGTGGGCCGATATAAGACCGCATTCCAACGGAGACCCGGGGATTTCCGTGCCGGAGTTGGTCCGGGCGCGGGCCCGGCTGACTCCCGGTCACCCGGCGGTGATTTCGGAACACGGATCGCTCGATTACGGGGAGTTGGTCAGGCGGGCGGACCAGTTGGCCCGGCGGCTGCGCGCACGCGGGGTCGGTGCACGGCACACGGTGGCGGTCTGTCACGACCGCAGCCCCGGCATGGTGGTCGCGCTGCTCGCGGTGCTCGGATCGGGTGCCGCCTTCCTGCCGCTCGACCCGGCGTTGCCGAGGCGCCGGCTGGACCGGCTGATCGCGGACGCCGGGGCGTCGCCGGTGCTCACCGACCAGGCGCACACCTGGCTCACCGACGACACCCTGGCGGTCGACCAGCACGGCCAGGACGGCCCCGGAGACCCGAACGACCCGCTGCCCGCTCCGGGCCCCGAGGACCCGGCGTATCTGATCTACACCTCCGGATCGAGCGGCGATCCCAAGGGCGTGATGGTCAGTCACCGCTCGTTCGCCACCGTGCTGACCGCCCTGGTCACCGCGTATGGCCTCGCCCCGGCGGACCGGGTGCTCCAGTTGGCGGCACTCGGCTTCGACACCTCACTGGAGCAGGTCTTCGCACCGCTGATCGGCGGCGCCACCGTGGTGCTGGCCGACCGGCGCGGCTGCGCGCCGACCGAGCTGGCCGACCGGATCGCCGCGCACCGGATCACCGTGGCCGACCTGACCCCGGCGTACTGGCACCAGTTCCAGAACGCCACCGAACGGGACCCGGCGCCACCCGGCCACCTGCGCCTGCTCATCGTCGGTGGGGACACCGTCCGGCCGACGGACTGCCGTCGCTGGTTGCGCCGCAGGCCCGGGGTCCGGCTGATGAACGCGTACGGGCTGACCGAGACCACCATCACCTCGGCCCTGTGCGAGCTCGGCGCCGGGCTGCTGACGGGCCAGGACGGCACCTCCGCCCCGATCGGGCGGCCGGTGGGCGGGGCCACCGTGCACCTGCTGGACCAGCGGCTGCTGCCGGTCCGGGACGGGGAGCCCGGGGAGATCTTCGTCGGCGGCCCGGGCGTGGCCCTCGGCCTGTGGCGGCAGCCCGGCCGGACCGCCGAACTGTTCCGGCCCGACCCGTACGCGGCCGAGCCCGGCGCTCGGATGTGCCGGACCGGGGACGTCGGGCGGTGGCGGGCGGACGGCCTGCTGGAGTGTCTCGGTCGGCTCGACCGGCAGCTGAAGATCCGCGGCTACCGGGTCGATCCGGGCGAGGTCGAGTCGGTTCTGACCGACCACCCGGCGGTGGGGCAGGCCGCCGTGCTGCCGGAGAGCGGGGCGCTGGTCGCGTTCTACACCAGCTCGGCGCCGGTCGGGTCCGAGGAGGTCAACAGGTTCCTCACGGAGCGGCTGGCCCGGTGGATGCTGCCGACCAGGCTGACCGAGGTGGCCGCCCTGCCGGTCGACCACAACGGCAAGGTGGACCGCAAGGGGCTGCTCTCCACCGCTCCCGCCCCCGCACCGACGGCCAGCGGGGGCGAGCCGGTCGACGCGGTCGACAGCGGGGTGGCCGAGCTCTGGGCCCGGATGCTGCACCTGGAGCGGGTACGACCCGGCGACGACTTCTTCCGGATCGGCGGCGACTCGCTGCTGGCCACCGAGATGCTGGCCAGGGCACGGATCATGTTCGGTATCGGCATCGGCCAAATCCGGGCGCTCACCCGGGCGTTGCTGGCCGAACCGACGCTGGCCGCGTTCGCCCGCAACACCCGGGCGGCCCGGGCCGGGACGCTGACGCCGGGTGATCCACCACCCGACTTCGCCGCCGAGGCCGAGCTCCGGGTGCCGATCAGAGCCGACGGCGGTCCGCCGCCGAACTGGCGCCGCCCCGGCGTGATCCTGCTGACCGGGGCCACCGGCTACTGCGGCTCGTACCTGCTGGACACCCTGCTCCGGGAGACCGGTGCCACCGTGCACTGCCTGGTCCGCGAACCCGACCCCGGGCGGGCGCTGGAGCGGCTGCGCGCGGCCGGCCTGCGCCACCTGCTACGGGACCCGCTGGACGGGGTGGCGCCGGGCCGGGTAATGGCCGAGCCGGGTGATCTCGGGGCGCCGCTGCTCGGGCTGACCGAGCGCCGCTTCACCGAGCTGGCCGACCGGGTCGACCTGATCGTGCACTGTGCCGCCAGGGTCAACTTCATCTACCCCTACCGGGAGTTGAGCGCCGTCAACGTCGGCGGCGTCCGCGAACTGGTCCGGCTGGCCGGGCACTCCAGGGCCGTCCCGCTGCACCACCTGTCCAGCATGTCGGTGCTCGCCGGGTACGGCGCGGCCGGTGTCCGCCACGTCACCGAGCGTACGCCGCTGGGGTACCCCGGACACCTCTCGGTCGGGTACGCGGAGACCAAGTGGGTGGCCGAGGAGCTGCTCCGGCAGGCTGCGGAGGCCGGTCTCCCGGTGGCCGTGCACCGGTTGAACGACATCACCGGCGACCGGGCCACCGGCGCGATGAACCACACCACCGAGATGTGTGCGCTGATCCGGCTGATCGCCGACACCGGGTACGCGCCCGACGTCGACCTGCCGATCGACTTCCTGCCCGCCGACAGCTTCGCCCGTGCGCTCACCTACCTGGCCACCCACGTCGAGGCCACCGGGCAGGCGTACCACCTGACCAATCCCCGGCACCCACTGCTCGGCGAACTCACCGCCAGAATCCGGGCGTTCGGCTACCCGGTGACCGAGCTTCCCTACCAGGAGTGGGTGCGCAGGTTCGCCCGGTACGCCGCCGAGCACCCCAAGCACCCGGCCACTCCGTTCCTGCCGCTGTTCGTCGACCGCTGCGCGGGGCGGCCCGAACTGACCGTCAGCGAGCTGTACTTCCGCCGGACCTTCCCGCGCTTCGACCGGTCCCGGGTGGTCGCGGACCTGGCCGGCAGCGGGGTGGAGCTCCCGCCGGCGGACGGCCCGCTGCTGGACCGCTACCTGTGCCACCTGATCGGCTCCGGGTACCTCGACCCGCCGACCGCGGGCGGGTGAACGCCCCGTGTGGTGGGAGGAGTTGGACCTGACCGACGCACCCGCCGACGGGCCGGTGGCGTTCGGCGGGACGCTGGACGCCGCTACCCTGCTCGGCGCCTACCGAGCCGGTCTCTTCCCCTTCCCGGCCGCCGATCCGGTGCTCGCCGCCTTCAACGAGGCGCGCTGGGCGGACGGTCCGGCCGCCCTGGTCGGCGGGGACGACCCGTACGCGGTGGCCTGGTGGTCACCTGACCCCCGCCCGGTGCTGGCGGTGGACCGGCTGCGGGCCCGGCCGCGCTGGAACTGCACGGTAGACCGGGCCTTCGAGCGGGTCCTGGAGGAGTGCCGCCGCGACCGCCGACCGCGCTGGCTGACCGACGAGCTGACCGACGCACTGCACGACCTGCGCCGGGAAGGCCGGGCGGTCAGCGGTGAGGTCTGGGAGGGCGAGGAGCTGGTCGCCGGGGTGTACGGGGTCGCGGTGGGGCCGGTGCTCAGCCTGGACTCGATGTTCCACCGCCGGCCGGGCGCCGGTACGGCGGCGCTGGCCGGGCTGGCGACCCGCTTCGCGGCGGTCGGCGGACGGCTGCTGGACGCGCAGTGGGACAGCCCCCACATCCGTTCGCTGGGGGCCGAGTTGCTGCCGCGCGAGCGCTACCTGGCGGTGCTCGGCGAACCCGACACGCCGCCGCTGGGCGCCTGACGGTCCGGCCGTGCGGAAGCCCCGGGGACCGGATCCTCACGCGTTCGCCTCGGCGTCGGAGTGCTCTCCCCCGCTCACCTCGGCCGGGTGGACGCCGAGCCCGGCCCGGTCGGCGGCCCGGACCACGCCGTCGTGGCCGCCGATGCCGCGCCAGGGGTCGTGCCGGAGCAGCAGGTGACCGTCCAGATCGACCCAGCGGGCCCGGTCGACCAGGTGTACGGCGGGGGCGATGCCGAGCGAACTGGCCGTCAGGCAGCCGAGCATCACGTCGGTGCCGCTGCCGTGCAGGGCGGCACAGATCCGCAGCGCCGCCGAGACGCCGCCGCACTTGGCGAGCTTGATGTTGATGCCGTGCACCCGGCCGGCCAACCGGATGGCGTCCTCCGACGAGACCGCATCCTCGTCGGCGATCACCGGCAGTTCGGAGCACCCGGCCACCTCGGCCAGCCACTCCGGGTGCCCGGGCGCGGTGGGCTGCTCGATCGCGGTCACCCCGAGTTCGGCGAACCGGGGTACCAGCGCCAGCGACTCCGCGACCGTCCAGGCGCCGTTCGGGTCGAGCAGCAACTCGGCGTCGGGAGCCCCTTCCCGGACCGCCCGGACCCGGGCCAGGTCGTCCTCGGGATCAGCCGAACCCGCCTTGACCTTGAGCACCCGGAAGCCGCTGAGCGCCAGTCGGGCGGCCTGCGCGGCGGCCGAACCCGGGTCGACGATGGCGATGGTCCTGGCGGTGGCGGCGGCCGGGGTTCCGAGCAGCCCCAGCAGTTGGTGCACGGGGGCGCCCGCGCGCTTGCCGACCAGGTCGAGCAGAGCGGCCTCGACGCCGGCCAGCACTCCCGGTGGCAGTTCCTTGAACGGAGCCTCCAGGCGCTGGAGTTCGATCAGGGCGGTCTCCGGATCGGGGTACCTGGACAGGTCCAGGGCCCGGCCGTGGCGGAGGACCTCCTCGGTGGGCAGGCCCAGGTAGAAGCTGGCGACCACCTCGCCGTGGCCGCTCAACCCACCGTGCCTGACGGCCAGTTCGACGGCGTCGCGCGAGGTCATGACGGAGCGGGAGATCCGCAGCGGTTCGGTGAGGTGGAGTTCCACCACCCGTAGGTCGAGTCTCACGGTCGCGGCTCCGGCCGGGTCTCCAAGGGGTCGATGACGGTGCGGCAGCGGGCCCAACCGGTCACCTCGACGGCGCCCGGGTGCGGGATCTCCACCGGTCGGGTGACCGGTGCGGGCAACCGGTGGGCGTGGCACCAGTCGTCGTCGTAGACCGTGCCCAGGTAGCGGTGCGGGCCGTCCGGGAAGACGGTGGCGACCACCGCGCCGGGCTGCACCCTGGCGGCCCAGGCGGAGACCAGCGCGACCGCCCCGGTGCTCCAACCCCCGCTGACGAAACTGCCCCTGGCCAGCCGCCGGCAGGCGTCCACCGCCTCGGCCGGGCCGACCCAGTGCACCTCGTCGAAGTGCCGGTAGCCCACGTTGCGCGGGTGGATGCTGCTGCCGAGACCGCGCATCAGCCGGGGCCTGGCGGGCTGTCCGAAGATCGCCGAGCCCACCGAGTCGACCCCGATCACCTGCAGCCGGGGCCAGCGGCGGCGCAGCGGTTCGACCAGCCCGGCACTGTGGCCGCCGGTGCCGACGCTGCACACCAGCACGTCCAAGTGGTCGAGCTGGTCCGTCAGCTCGCGGGCCATCGAGAGGTAACCAGCGGCGTTGTCAGGGTTGTTGTACTGGTCGGGCCAGTACGCACCGGGCAGCCGGTCGAGCACCTCGCGCAGCCGGGCCAACCGGGCGGCCTGCCAGCCACCGCGCTCGGCCGGGCGGTCGACCAGCTCCAGCCGGGCTCCGTACGAGCGGAGCAACTGGCGCATGGAGGGCTCCAGTTCGGTGTCGCCGACCAGCACCACCGGGTGCCCGAGGGCCTGTCCGGCGAAGGCCAGGCCGATCCCCAGGGTGCCCGAGGTGGACTCCACCACCGGCGCCCCACACCGGAGTTCGCCCCGGGCGTGGGCGCCGCGCAACATCGCGACGGCCGACCTGGCCTTCATGCCGCCCGCGCCGAGGCACTCCAGCTTGGCCCAGAAGCCGGGGTGCGCCTGCGGCAGTGGCGCGCTGATCCGGGCCAGCGGGGTGTGGCCGAGCAGCGAGAGCAGCTCGGGGTTGGCGGTGACGGGCGGGCGTACGGCGGTGGTCATCGCGGTCCCCCGTCGCCCTGCGCGGTGGCCGGGCCGCCGTACAGGTGGATGGTGCCGGGACCGCCGTCCAGCCAGAAGAACGGGTAGGGCTCCGCGCTGACCGCCGTGACCCCGTCCCCCAGCAGTCTGGGCAGCACCGCACTGCCGGTCTGGGCGAACATCACCAAGGGCTTGCCGGTCTGCCTGGCATGCTCGGCGAAGAGCTCGAAGCTGCCGTTGCCGAGGGTCATGCCGGAGACCAACAGGGCGTCACAGTCGTCGAGTTCGGCCTCGGTCCGGATCGGCTCACCCCACTCCGTCCGGCCGCCCTTGAGGTCGCACGGGAGGTACGCCGTGCCGCGCTCTCGGAGCTGCTCCAGCAGCGAGTTGACCACGCCGACCACCAGCACCCGCCGGGCCTCGGCCGGTACGAGCCCGACCACCGCCCGGGCCCGGGCCCGGGAGCGGGCCAGCGTGCTCCCGGCCGGGATCGGCACCGGACGGGCGCCGTGCGCACGGGTGTGCGGGCGGGCCAGCAGCAGGAACGCGTCCAGCGCGGCGATCCGTACGGGCAGGAGCGGGTGCTCCAGCAGCTCGGCGACGCTCGCGCCGACGCAGTCGTCCAGCGCGCCGGACGGCAGGGCGCCGGGCTCGACCGCACAGGACCCGACGGCCGCACCGAGCCGCAGGCTGAGCACCTCGTTGCGGTACCTGCCGGAACGGCCCTGGTGGCGGACGGCCTGACTGGTGGTGAAGGCCAGCACGATCTGCCCAGCCGCCGGAACGAGGCCGTAGGCACCGGAGTTGACCCGCTCGACCAGTCGGCCGACCGAGTCGGTCCTGGTGGTGGTCATCCCTGCACCGCCTCCTCCGCGTAACAGGGCACCAGCCGGGCGAGCAGCCGCTCGGCGGTGTCGAGCGCGGCGGTACCCTCGGTGTCGGTGGCCAGCAGGTGGCCGAGGTACTCGTTGTTGCTGACCGCGCGGCGGACCTGGCGGCCGGGCTCGGCGAGGGTGAGCTCGACCACCGCAGGCTCCTGCCCGACCTGCTCCGCGCCGTCGATCCCGGCCAGCAGACCGTCCCGCTCCGGCAGCAGGAAGGCGATCGCGGCGCTGGCCACGCCGGTCGGACGGGCCGTCAGGTCGGGGGTGACCCCGAGCGCGACGTCCACGGCCGCCGCCGCCAGGTCGATCCCGGAGACCCGGCGGACCAGCTCGGTGATCCGGTTCCCGGCCGGGCGCGGGTTGACCTCGACCACCCGGGGGCCACGCGGGGTCAGCTTGATCTCGGTGTGCGCGACCAGCTGGTCCAGGCCGAGCGCGGCCACCGCCCGGACGGCGGTGTCGGCGGCCGCCGCCGCGTCCGCCGCGTCGAGCGCGGCCGGGAACAGGTGCCCGGTCTCGATGAAGGCGGGCGACCCGCCGATGCTCTTGCCGGTGACCCCGACGACCTCGGTCCGGCCGCCGTACGAGACCGTCTCGACGCTCACCTCGGGCCCGGTGAGCAGCTGCTCCAGCAGCACCATGGGCTGACGTCGCTGCCCCCGGGCGTTCATCGGGAACTGCTCCAACTCCCGCAACGTGGCGTTGAGTTCCGCCTCACTCGCGACCTTGCGGACCAGCATCCCGGCGCACAGGTCGACCGGCTTGACCACCAGCGGGTAGCCGATCCCGGCCGCCGCCGCGACCGCGTCGTTCCGGTCCCGGCAGAGCGCGAACCAGGGCCCCGGCACCCCCTCATCGGCCAGCCGCTGCCGGGTCAGGTCCTTCCGGCAGGCCGCCGTGACGGCGTCCACCGAGGGCCCCGGTAGTCCGAGCCGCTCGGCCACCCGGGCCACCGTGGGCAGGTAGTAGTCACAGGACGACACCACCCCGTCGAAGCCCAGCACCTGGTGCAGCCGCTCGAGGTACGGGAGCAGCGTGGCCGGATTGTTGGTGTCGGCGGTCAGCACGTTGACGGCCGCCAGCAGCGGGTGGGTGGTGTCGGCCGGCGCGGCCCGCAGGTAGTGGTGCAGGTCCCGGGTCAGGAAGGTGAACCGGTGTCCGCCCTCGCCGATGGCCCTGGGCAGCAGTCTGCTCATGGACCCGACCCAGCTCTCGATCACCAACAGATGCGCCACGGATCTCCCTCTCGCTCCATCCGGCAGGACGGTATGAGAGCAGAACCTAGCCGACATGCGTTTTCATTTTCAAAACGCCTACATGGAAACTGTTTCCAGATAGAGTGTGGTCCCGGCCACCGGCCGACCACCCGCAGGGATGATCTGATGACCAGTCATCAGCCTTGCCACGTGGTCACCCTGGAGGTGACCCACCTCGGCGGCCCCCGTGCTCGACGCCGGTCCCCCTCCGTCGGACACCGGTCAGCCAGGGCGAGTTCGCGGTCAGACCGGGATGGCGACCAGCTCGCTGCCCTCCGTGGTGCGAACCTCGAAGTGGTCGATCTGGGCCGCCGGGAAGCCGACACCTCCCTGGGTGAGCAGGGCGTCCTGCTGGGCCGGGATGCCGTAACCGGCGTCCGGGACGGCCCAACTGGTGACGGTCTGGCGCTGACCGTCACGAGACACGGCGATCAGGGAGCAGGACAGCGGTCCCTTGATCCCGGCCAGCCGGAGGGCGACGTTTGTGCCCCACTTCTTGTCCTCCAGGGCTACCGTGGCGACCGCTCCGGTGGTCCGGTCGGAGGCCGTACGGACGGTGCCGTGGTCCAGCAACTCCTGTGCGGGGTTGGTGGAGTGGGCCACCGGAGCGCCCGGGCCGTCGTCCTCCTTGAGGGACGCGCCGACGAACGGTCCCGCGACCAGGACCGCGGCGGCGACGGCGACCAGGAAGAGCCGGCGGGTACGCGAGGCGCGCCGTACCCGGGTCACCTCGACGACCATCCGCCCCAGCAACTCGTCGCCGGGGACGGCGTCCGCCCCAGGGTGGACCGCGTCCGCGTACTCCGCCAGCAGCGGTTCCAGTCCGGAGAGCTCCTCGGCCTCGGCCGTGCACCGGGCGCAGTCCGCCAGATGGGCGGCGAACTCCGCCATCTCCTCCGGTTCGAGCAACCCGAGGACGTAGGCACCCACGTCGAGGTGCTGCTCCTGCGGGGACGTCACGATGTCACTCCTCGTTCCTCGAGTGCGATCTTGAGCGAGCGGAGCGCGTAGAAGACCCTGGAGCGTACGGTACCGGCGGGCACGCCGAGCACGGCGGCGGCCTCGTTCACCGTACGTCCCTTGAGGTAGGTCTCGACGATCACCTGCCGGTGCGGCTCGGTGAGGGCGTCCAGGGCGTCGGAGATGGTCATCAGGCGCAGCGCCTTCTCCAGTTCGTCCTCTGCCGGCATGACTTCGAGCATCGCGTCACCCACCTCGGGAGGGCGCGACCGCCGGCTCCGGTGGCCGTCGATGACGATCCGCCGGGCGACGGTCACCAGCCAGGGGCGGAGCGAGGCGGCGGCCGGCTCCAGCCGGTGGATGTTCCGCCAGGCCCGGACCAGCGTCTCCTGCACCACGTCCTCGGCCCGGTGCAGGTCGCCGCCGACCAGCCGCATCACGAAGGTCAGCAGTGCCGCGGCGTGCTGGTCGTGCAGGGCGCGGATCAGCTCCTCGCCCTGCACCGCCTCGTTCCGCGCTCCGGTGGTCACGGCCGAATCGTGCCGCATGCGCCTCTCCTCGTCGAGCAGCAGCGGGGTCACGGACGCCATCAGTAGCCGTTGCCGCCGGTGCCACCGGCGGCTGCGGCCTTCGTGCCCTCCGGGGCCGGGATGAACCAGATGCCGCCCACGCCCTGACCGTTGGTCTCCCCCGGCGCCTTGTCACCCGCGAAGCGGTACAGCGGCCAGCCGCCGAGAGTGAGCTGCTTGGTGCCGTCGGCCCGGGTGACGCTGCCGACCAGTCCGGCGCTGATCCCCTGGACCGTACTCCCCGCGCTCACCGGCACCGGCGGCCACTTGACGGCGCAGTCGCCGTTGCAGTTGGAGACCGACGGGTTGGCGGTGTCCTTGTCGAAGCGGTACAGCGTGTAGCCCAGGCCGTCCAGCACGACCGGCCCGAACTTCTCGGTCTTCCCGGCGGCCAGTGAGCCCTTCAGCACGTCCTTGTCGGCGGCGGGCGCGGAGGTGGCCGGCGCCGAGGCGGACGCGGCGGGGGTGGGTATGGAGGTCGCGGCGGGCTTGCCGTCCGAGCCGCAGGCGGTGAGCAGCAGACCGGCCACGGTGGCCGGGACGGTCAGCAACGCGGTGCGGCGAAGGGTGCGCATGGGTGGTCTCCCCCAAGGGGTCGGATGGACGTTCGCACCCATCAGTACGGAGCCGACCGGCGGAGCACTCAACGACGCGCCAAAATTCTCTCGGGCCGGCCTTCCGTACACCGGACAGGCCGCGACCCAACGCCTTCGGAGATCTCGTGAGTTGGCAGCAGAACCACACCTGGGCCACCGCGACCGCACCTACGATCGATGGTTATGACTGATCTCTATCCTCCGACCAGTCCCTACCACCACGGAATGCTCGACACCGGAGACGGCAACCGCGTCTACTACGAGCAGTTGGGCAACCCCGAAGGCAAGCCGGCCCTCTTCGTGCACGGCGGCCCGGGGTCGGGTGCGCCGCGGCGGCCGACCAGGGCGTGGGACCCCGAGCGCTACCGCCTCATCCGCTTCGACCAGCGCAACTGCGGTCGCAGCACCCCGCACGCCAGTGACCCGGCAGCGGACATGAGCCTGAACACCACGCAACACCTGATCGACGACATGGAGCGCCTGCGGGAACACCTCGGCATCACGAAGTGGCTGCTGAACGGCGGCTCCTGGGGATCGACGCTCATCCTGGCGTACGCACAGCAGCATCCGGAGCGGGTCAGCGAGATCGTCATCCAGGCCGTCACGACCACCAGCCCGGCCGAGACGTACTGGCTGTACCGGGGCGCCGGACGGTTCCAACCGGAGGCGTGGGACCGCTTCCGCGACGGCGTGCCCGAGGGCGAGCGGGACGGCGACCTGCTCGCCGCGTACGCCAGGCTGATGGAGAACCCCGACCGGGCGGTGCGGGAGAAGGCCGCCACCGACTGGCTCGCCTGGGAGGACGCGGTGATCTCGAACGAGCCCAACGGCATGCCCGGCATGTACAGCGATCGGGAGGCCGACGCCCGGATCGCGTTCGTCCGGATCTGCGCCCACGTCTTCGGCAACGGAGCCTGGCTGGAGGAGAACCAACTCCTGCGCAACGCCCACCGGTTGGCCGGGATCCCGGGCGTCCTGGCGCACGGCCGCCACGATATGGGCAGCCCGGTGCAGACGGCCTGGGAACTGGCGAAGGCGTGGCCCGACGCGCGGCTCCACATCTTCGAGGACTCGGGCCACGTCGGAAGCGAGGCGATGACGAAGGTCGTCCGAGCGGCCCTCGAAGAGTTCAAGGACCGCTAGCCCTGCACAGCCCTCCGAATTAGAACATCCATTCGATCGAGGGCGTACGCTGGAATCATGCACTTCCAGGGATCACTGCTGAGCGCCGACCGCCCCGAGCTCGGGCCCCTCGCCGGGGTGCGCCGGACCGAGCTCGGGCGCGGGGCCTGGGTGGACCTGCTGCCCGGCTGGGTGTGCGGCGCGGACGCGCTGTTCGAGCGGCTGGCCGACGGCGTCGAGTGGCGGGCCGAGCAGCGGGAGATGTACGAGCGGGTGGTGGCGGTGCCCCGGCTGCTGGCGTACTTCGGGGTCGGCGACGAGCTGCCCGATCCGGTGCTGGTGGAGATGCGGGAGCAGCTGAGCGCGTACTACCGCGAGGAGCTGGGCGAACCCTTCGTGACGGCGGGGCTCTGCCTGTACCGGGACGGGAACGACAGCGTCGCCTGGCACGGGGACCGGATCGGCCGGGGCCGGGCGGAGGACACCATGGTGGCGATCGTCTCGGTCGGCGAGCCGCGCGCGCTGGCACTGCGACCGGCCGGCGGGGGCGCGGGGTCGGTCCGGTACCCGCTCGGGCACGGGGACCTGCTGGTGATGGGCGGCTCGTGCCAGCGCACCTGGGAGCATGCCGTACCGAAGACCTCCCGCCCGGTCGGGCCGCGGATCAGCATCCAGTTCCGCCCACGCGGCGTGAACTGAGCGCTCTCCACCTCCCGGCGGCGGGCGGCCGGGCGCGGGAATGCGGGCCGGGTGTGCAGACTTCTGGGTAGACGAACGCAGCGTCGGGCCCGGCACACGGCCCGGCCGAGAGAGGACGACACGACTATGGGCACCCCCGTCGACCAGCTGGTGGACCTGCTCGACCTGGAGCAGATCGAGCTCAACATCTTCCGCGGGCGCAGCCCGGAGGAGGCCCTCCAGCGGACCTTCGGCGGACAGGTGGCCGGGCAGGCCCTGGTGGCGGCGGGGCGGACGGTGGAGGGCGACCGCCCGGTGCACTCGCTGCACGCCTACTTCCTCCGGCCCGGCGTGCCCGGGGTGCCGATCGTGTACCAGGTGGACCGGATCAGGGACGGCCGGTCGTTCACCACCCGCCGGGTGCTCGGCATCCAGCAGGGGCGGAGCATCTTCGCGCTGACCGCCGACTTCCACGTGCCCGAGGCGGGCGGCATCGAGCACCAGGAGGCGATGCCGGACGTACCGGGCCCGGACGACCTGCCGAGTGCGCTGGACGAGGTGGGCGCCCGGCTCGGCGAGCTGCCGCCGTTCATCAGCCGCCGGCAGCCGTTCGACATCCGGTACGTGGACCGGCTGCGGTGGACCCAGGAGGAGCTGGTCGGGGTCGAGCCCCGCAGCGGGGTCTGGTTGAAGACCAACGGCGCGCTCCCCGACGACCCGCTGATCCACGTCTGCGCGCTCACCTACGCGAGCGACATGACGCTGCTGGACTCCGTCCGGGCCCCGGTCGAACCGCTCTGGGGCACCCGGAACTTCGACATGGCCTCGCTCGACCACGCGATGTGGTTCCACCGCCCGTTCCGGGCCGACGAATGGCTGCTCTACCAGCAGGAGTCGCCGATCGCGCACGGCGCACGCGGCCTGGCGCGGGGTCAGATCTACGACCGCAACGGCCGTCTGGTCGTCTCGGTGATGCAGGAGGGGCTGTTCCGGCCGCTCGGCGACCGACGGGCCTGACCGAGCACGTCCACCAGGGAGGACCAGGACCATGACCGACACCGCCGCCGAGGAATGGAAGCACTGGACGGAGCGCCGCACGGCGTCCGTCAGCACTCCGCACGGGGCAGTCGCCCTCACCGGCACCCACTGGCTGGAGCCGGAGCCCACCGCGATCCCCGGCCTGCCCGGCCACTGGTGGGCCACCGACGGCACGGTGCGGGTCCGGGCCGTGGCGGCCGACGGCCTACGGGTGAAGGGTGCGGACGGCCCCGTGGACGGCACCGTCGAGCTGCGCCCCGACACCGATCCGGCGGCCGACCTGCTGACGTTCGGCGAGATCCTGTTGGTGCCCATCGAGCGCGAGGGCGAACTCGCGCTCCGGGTCTTCGACCCCGCCTCCCCGGCGCGCGGGGCGTTCGCCGGGATCTCGGTCCACCCGTACGCGCCGGAGTGGGCGGTGCCCGCCGTCTTCACGCCCTTCGAGAGCGACCGCGACGTCTTGGTGCCGAACGCCGACGGCCGGGAACGACCGCTCGCGGTCACCGGCCAGATCGCCTTCCACCTGGCCGGCGAGCCGCACACCCTCACCGTCAGCCGCGCGGGCGACCGGCTGAGCGGCGTGATCGCCGACGCCAGCAGCGGCCGCGGGACGTACCGGTTCCGCTTCATCACGCTGCCCGCGCCGGACGCCGAAGGCCGTACGGTGCTCGACCTGAACCGGGCCTACCTGCCGCCGTGCGCGTTCGCCGACCACTTCGTCTGCCCCTTCCCGCCGCCGGGCAACCGGCTGCCGGTGGCGGTCGAGGCGGGCGAGAAGCAGGTCCTGACCCGGTAGCCGGCCTGGACGGCGACAGCCGGGCACCCTTCGGGGCACGGCGCTAAACCGTTTCGGCTCCGGCGGGCCGGTGGGTGAGGATGTGGCCTGTGTCGACCACTCCCCCCGCCGAGCCCGCCTCCGCCGCCGTACCGACGGAGCCCATACGCCCCGACCCCGGCCCCACCGCCGGCGGACGGTGGAGCCGTCTCGGACGGGGGGCGCTCGCCGACCTCAGCCCGCTGCGCGAGCACCCCGACTACCGGCGGCTCTGGACCGGCCAGGTGGTCTCCGCCGTCGGCCAGCAGATGACGGCGGTGGCGGTCGCGGTCCAGGTGTACGCCCTCACCCACTCCAGCTTCGCAACCGGCCTGGTCGGCCTCTTCTCGCTCGTCCCCCTGGTCGGCCTCGGCCTGTACGGCGGCGCGATCGCCGACACCGTCGACCGCCGTCTGCTCGGCCTGGTGGGCTCCTCCGGGCTCGCCCTCACCTCCGCCGCCCTTGCTCTCCAGGCCCTGCTCGGCCTCGGCTCGGTCGGCCTGCTGTACGCGGCGGTCGCCCTGCAGTCCGGCTTCTTCGCGCTCAGCTCCCCGGCTCGGTCGGCGATGATCCCTCGCCTCGTGCCGCCCCACCAGCTCCCGGCCGCGAACGCGCTCGGCAGCATGAGCATGAGCCTCGGCACCACCGTCGGACCGATGGTCGGCGGCCTGCTGATCGCCGGCTCCGGCGTCCAGTCCGCGTACCTGGTGGACACCCTGGCGTTCAGCGGCACCCTCTACGCGATGTGGCGGCTGCCCGCCATGCGCCCCGGCGACGGCGCCACCCGCAAACGCGCCTCCGTCCTGGACGGCCTGCGGTTCCTACGCAGCCGCCCCAACCTCCGCACCAGCTTCGTCGCCGACTTGATCGCGATGGTCCTCGCCTCCCCGCGCGCCCTCTTCCCCGCCATCGCCGTCACCGTCTACGGCGGCGGCCCCGGCACGGTCGGCCTGCTGGTCGCCGCCCCCGCCGTCGGCTCGCTGGCCGGAGCCCTGTTCTCCGGCTGGGTCTCCCGGATCCGCCGCCACGGCATGGCCATCGTCACCGGTGTCGCCGCCTGGGGCCTGGCCATCGCCGCCTTCGGCCTCTCCACCCACCTCTGGCTCGGCCTGCTGATGCTCGCCGCCGCCGGCTGCGCGGACAGCATCAGCATGATCTTCCGCAACACCATGCTCCAGGTCGGCGCCCCCGACGAGATGCGCGGCCGCCTCCAGGGCATCTTCGTCGTGGTCGTGGCCGGCGGCCCCCGCCTCGGCGACTTCGTCGCCGGCACCGCCGCCTCCCTCACCTCCTCCACCACCGCCCTTCTCGCCGGCGGCCTGACCTGCGCCGCCGCCGTCCTCCTCCTCGCCGCCCGCCGCCCCGCCTTCCGCCACTACGACGCCCACCACCCCGCCCCCTGACCTGCACGGCACCCCCGCCCCGCCCCGGAAACTGGCAACGAGCACCCCTCCCGGTGCTGTATTGTTTTCCACGTCGCCGAGAGATCGGGGACACGGTCGGAAAGCCGAAGCCCAGAGCCGAGGCAGCCGGACCACGGGACGTGGCGCAGCTTGGTAGCGCACTTGACTGGGGGTCAAGGGGTCGCAGGTTCAAATCCTGTCGTCCCGACTGTGAAGTCGGTTGTGAGAGCCGGTACTTGGGAAACCAGGTGCCGGCTCTTTCTGTTGCTGCGTCAGCCTGGTGGTCGCAGGGTGGTCACCGGGCCACATCGGCCATGGCGTTGACAGTTCGTCTGTTCGTGCCTGCTGGTATGCGGGCAGTTGCCGGTGCGGGCGCGGGTGCTGGCGCCAGGGGCGCTGGGCGTGGCAGACGGGTTGGCCGAGGATGGCGCGGTCGGCGTTGTCGAGGGTCCAGGCGACGGCGTCGACGGCCGCGCGGGCGGCGAAGCGGGTGAGGTCGGCGTAGACGTTCGCGGTGGTCGACAGGGTGCGGTGGCGCAGGGTCTTGGAGATGACGGGCAGGGGGACGCCGGCGGCGAGACCGAAGCTGGCGGTGAGGTGGCGCAGGTCGTGGAGGGCGATGCGGGGGACGCCGGCCTTGTCGCAGAGCCGGTGGAAGTGGTCGAGGACGTTCTTCGGATGGAGCGGGCGGCCGTGGCGGTGGAAGACGTAGCCCCCGCTGTCGGTGATGCTGCCGAAGGCTCGGGTGCCGGCGCGGTCGTCGAGGGCTTGGGCGACGCGGTCGGAGAGGGCGACCCACATTCTGCTGCCCTTGGTTTTCGGTGCGGTCAGCAGGAGCTGGTTGTTGTCGACGGCGGAGAGCGTGGCGCGGACGAAGAAGACGCGGTCGGTGAGGTGGACGTCGTCCCAGCGCAGGGCGAGTGCCTCGCCTCTGCGGATGCCGGAGCCGATCACGAGCTCTGCGAGGTCGGCGTAGAGCGGGTCGGTGACGTGGGTGAAGCGCAGGAAGCGTGCGGTCTGCTCCTCGGTCCACAGGTGCCGTGGGGCGGAGGCGGGGCGGGGCAGGAGCGGGGGTCTGGCGGGGTTGCGGGCCAGGCGGCCGTTGTAAGCGGCGCTGCCGAGGGCGCTGGAGAGGGTGGCCATGATCCGGTAGACGGTGACCCTGCCGCGGCCCTTGCGCAGTTGGGCGGTGACGAACGCGCTCAGGTGCTGGCGGGTGAGGTCGATCAGGGGGATGGTGCCGAAGGCGGGGATCAGGTCCTGCTCGACGTAGGTGCGGTAGCGGGCCATGGTGGTGGCCTTGAGGCGGAGTTCCTTCTCCTCCAGCCAGTCCCCCAGGTACTCGGCGGTGCGCTGCCTGGGGTCGGTGATGACGCACAGGGCCAGGCCCTCGTTGAAGCGCCGCAGTGCGATGCGGGCCTCGACTTCGTCAGGAAAGCCGGCCCGGCGGATGGTGCGGCGGTGCCCGTCCGTGGGCGGGGTGTCGACGGCGAACGCCCAGGTACCGTGGTGCGGATCGGCCGCCAGGCGGGGGCAGTTGGTGCCAAGCTGGCGGCGGCGGTCGTCGCGGCACCCACAGCGCCGGTAGACACGTCCTCGGTCGTAGTCCGGATTCGGTGAGCAGCGCATGGTGATCGCCTCGGAGGGTCGAGCGCGCGGATCTTCCACCTCCCATTCTGCGCCTGGCAGGCGACCACGCTGCGACCACCGGGCCCACGAGATCGGGTTTGACCTGGGAATCTCCCTTGGCCAGCGGCTAAGGGAGAGCGGCGGCGAGCGCCTTGGCCGCGTGTTCGGTTCCGTTCGGTTGGTCAGATGGAGGCGGTCTTCGGTGATGCGCGGCAGCTTCGTGGACGACGTGAGTGCAGTGCTCTCAGCTGCGCCACTGTCAGCATCCCGCTGCCCGAGATCGACGCCCGCACGGCCGTGCCCGCCCTGGACGTCCTGTGCGAGGATCCGGTGGACCGTCACCTGGCCTTATCCTCTGGCGAGTTGGGGGCGGGCGTACGGGTGAGACCGTCGAGGGGATGCCAGGCAAGAGCGGGGGTTGAGGTCCTTGACATCGTGGCCGCGGCTCGACCACTCCCCCGGCCCGAGATTGCAAGCACCTCGCCAGGAACCAGCGTGTCTTGGCCCGACTGCGGGACCAGCCCCGCAGCCGGTCACGTTCTGTGATCGCCTGCGGGGACTGGCCCGCCGGTGCATGCACCGGCTCGGTGTTACGGAAAGTGACCGTTCTTGGCCGGGGCTGCCGTCCAGGTGGGCTCAGATGAGGCGGTCGCGGTGCTGGGCTGCGGCTTCACGGACGAGCTGGGCAAAGCGTTCGCGGCCGGCGCGCTGGCGCTGCTCGGCCTGCTCGTCGTCCCATTCACCATCGTCGTCGAGGTCGAGGTCTTCCTCGTCCAGGTCCTCGTACTCGCTGTGGATGAGCCAGCAGCCGTGGATGCCGGTGAGGAGGTCCTCGAGCAGGTCCCGGGCGGGCCGCTTCGGGTCGAGCGGGGTCAGGCGCAGGGCGATGTTCTCGAGGTCGGGTTCGTCCTCGCCGGTGTACTCGGCGACGGTCTCCTCGAGGTCGTCGAGCTGTTCGCGCAGGGCGGTGGGGTCGGGGAGCAGGCCGTCGGTGATGTGCATGGCGTGGCGGACCAGGCCGGTGACGGCCTCGTGGGGGCTGGCGCCGTCGTCGATGAGGCCGAGGACCAGGGTCGGGGTCTCGTGTGGGAGGGCTTCGATGTCGTCGGCTGCGCGGACCACCATGGTGGGGTCTTGTCCGGAGGCGTCGGCGGCGACTTCGGCCGCTGCGGCGAGCCAGTGGGCCGCCGCCACGGCCGCGGCGGTCGGGTCGATCGCGGAGAAGAGTTCGACTGGCCCGAAGGGATCCTGGTCCAGGAGGTGGTCGGCGGCCGTCACCTGGACCGGCGAGGCGTCCTCGCGGCTGAGCAGAACGGCCTGCTGGGCGCGGGCGGTGAGGTCACCGAGCTCGGCGCTCTCGACAGCGGCGAGTTCGGTGGCGACCTCGCCGCGGACGGCCTGGGTGAGGTCGGGGTCGTCGATGTCGTGGAGGGCGCGTCCGATCCTGTTCGCGGATTCGACCAGGCGGCTGTAGGAGACCATCATCATCCCGCCGCTGGGCAGGTGGGGCTTGGTGATCGCGTCGACGACCTCGTCGAAGGCTTCGCGTTCACGCTCGCGGCGCCAGCCCTCGGAATTGGGCTCCAGCGAGCCGGCGGCACTGGCCGGGTGGGTGTAGGTGCGCCACGCGGCCTCGGACAGCTGGGCGAGGGCCCGGGCCAGACTCAGGAGCACGGAAGTGTCCGTACCGGCGGGCAGGGTGGCGATGCGGGTCGCGAGATCCCCCTCCCCGGTCCCCCAGGCCGCAATCAACTCGTGCCGATCGGGGTCGACGCAGTACCGCGTCATGGCTCTACCTCCGGTATCAACTTCCATACGCCTCTTCGCGCAAGCCATTCTGACGCACCGCCAGATCAGCCGCGGCGCAGTCTGTCGCCCTCCCGCTCCCTGCCTCGCCCCTTGACGGCTGGAGCGGTGCAACAGGAACGGATCGGCTCCGGCTCCTGACCGCAGGTGTCCGGCGCCGATGCTGCTGAACGCGCCAACCCGCGCGCCACAGAGATCGGGATCACCGAACCAGCCAGGCCTATCGAGCCTGTGCCCACACCGCCCAGGTGAGCTCGTACTCGACTTCACCGTGCTCGGAGCCCTCGATCGCCTCCGGCCGGTCCCCGGTGAAGTCCCGGACGAAGGACAGGCCCGACTTCTCCATGACGCGACGAGAACGGGCATTGACGGCCATCGTGTTCGCCGTGACCCGCCCGACCTCCAGGTCGGTGAACCCCTTGTGGATCAGACGAGTTCGACCACCGCAGGGCTGTGCTCCTCCAGCGGCCGGAACTCGAATCAGCCCAGGAAGGTGCCGGTGGGCTTCTCCTGTGCGGCCCAGTAGCCGCGGGTGTCCCAGCACGGGTAGTCGTGCAGGAGCCGCGGCAGGGTCCGCGTCTCGATCGCCTGGCGGCTGGTCGGGCGGCCGCCGTTGATGAAGCGCATGACCTCGGGGTCGCTGTCCAGGGCGAGCAGGGGGTCGGCGTCGGCCGCCGTGAATGCGCGCAGGGCGAGCCGGTCGGTCTCCAGGAAGTTGGCCATGCCGCGATCTTCACCATGGACTGGCCGGGTCTGCCACCGATTATCCGGCCTGTGGCCGGGGGCGTTCACGTCGTGCAGGCCGCGGATCGTTCTCGACCGTGGTAGGCGAGGCCGCCAGCCCAGCATGACGGGTGGCAACCGCGATGACGTCAGCCGAGAAGTGGATCTCGTCGCGGCCGCTCGGCCGTCGCCGACCTCACGGCGGCAGGTGACGCTTCAGCAAGAGCCACGCCCTCACCCTTTTCCTCCCCTCGCCCACGCTCAACCGCCACCCCACGACGGCCCAAGGCGCACCGTCGCCAGCTGGCGACCATCAGGTCGGAGACGACCGTCATGTGCGCGGGCGCCGCGCGGGGGCGCCGTCGTCGCGGTATGGGCGCGAATGTCGCGCATCCAACCGTGTGGAACATATTGACGATGTGTTCCATCGGGATTAGCGTCGCGCCATCGCGGTGCCCGCCGGTGTGCGCCGCCCGATCCGATGGGACTCCCCCGTGCGCCCGTCCACCCCGCTGCGCTCGTCCCTGCGCGCGGCCGCCGCCCTCGCGGTGGCCGCCGCCGTCCTCTTCTCCGCCCACACCGCGACAAGCCGCGGCAAACCCGAACCCGTCCCGGCGCCAGCATCGTGCTTCTGGTCCGACGCCTGGCTGGCCGACAACCCGGGCTACAACTTCGCCTACCTCGACACCTCGGCGACGTACTGGTCCGCGCAGTACACCCTGCCCGCCGGCGCGAAACTCTCCTTGGAGGGCCGGTTCGCCCACGCCCGCTACCAGTCGCTGAACTCCTACGACACCGCGAACGGCGCCCCCGTCGACGCCCTCAACGACCTCCAGACCCCGCCCGTCGACGGCTCGCTCAACCCCTACCAGAGCGGCGCCTCGCGCGCCGTCCCCGACAAGCGACGCGCCTACACAGCGCACATCTCACCCGACCCGGCCCCCGCCGACCCCACGACACGACAGCCCGGCACCCTCTACGCTGGCCAGCCCGGCCAGGCACCCACCAGCGGCCCCTCCAAGCAGCTGGTCATCTACCGCGTCTACGTCCCCGACAACGGCCGGGACCTCACCGGCGGCACCGGACTGCCCGAACCCGTCCTCACCCTCGCCGACGGCACCCGCCTCACCGGCAACGACGTCTGCGGTGTCCTCAACTCCGTCCCCGGCCCGCCTCCGCTGCGCACCCTGCCCAAGGACGCCTACCTCGCTGCCCGCGACCAGCCCGGCAAGCCCACCGGCTTCCCCGCCACCGCCCGCCCCACCTGGCGCGCCCCGTACACCACCGCATGGACCCTCGCCTGCGACTTCCACGACCGCTGCCTGCCCAACCCGCCGCGCACCGTCGGCCAGTACTCCAACATCGACAACGCCTACGTCTACACCTACGCCAACCGCGCCCTGGGCCCCGTCCTGGTCCTGCACGGCAAGGTGCCCACCACCCCCAAGACCCGCACCCGCCAGGGCGTCGTCCGCGAGGAGCAGCTGCGCTACTGGTCGCTGTGCGCCTACGAGAAGTGGTCGACCAAGGTCGACGGGAAGCAGAGCTGCGTGGACGACGAGCAGCTCATCACCGACCACGACGGCAACTACACCGTCGTCATGAGCCGCCCCGAGGACCGGCCAGCCAGCGCCACCGCCCGCAACGGCGTCTCCTGGATCGCCTGGCCCACCAACGGTGACGGCGCCGGCCACGTCGACGACGCGCTCCTGACGCTGCGCAACATGCTGCCCGGTGACGGGTTCCACCAGACCGCCCAGGAGACCAGGGTGTCCGGGGACGAAGCCGCGGTCATGGGGCCGTACCTGCCCACCGGCTTCTACACCACGACCGCCGGCTTCCGTCCCGACCAGCTCGGCTAGAGCCCGGCCCGGCGGTCCCTCTAAGGTGTCGCGCATGGCGACAACACGGCCGCAGGACGCGCGGCCCGCTCCGGCGGAGGACCGGGTGACCCGCGAGGCGGCACTTGCCGCCGCGCGGGCCCGGTTCACCGCCGGCGACCGGCTCGACATGCGCAGCCTGGCCGAGCAGCTCGGGGTCGGCCGCACCACGCTCTACCGGTGGTTCGGCGACCGCGAAGCCCTGCTCGGCGAGATCCTCGCGGGCATGAGCCGCCGCACCTTCCAACAGGCCACCGCCACCACACCCGGCGTGGGCGCCGAACGCGCCTTCACCGTCCTGCGGGACTTCATGCAGACCACCGCCGACTACCCGCCACTGCGCGCCTTCGCACAGCGGGAGCCCGGGCCGGCTCTGCGGGTCCTGATGGCCGACGACGGCGCGGTCACCGGCGCGCTGCGCGAGGGCTTCGGCGCTGTCTTCGCCGACAGCCGGATGCCCTGGGTGGGACCACAGCTGGTCGAGGTGATGGTCCAGTTGGCAACCGCCCTGCAGTGGGCACCGATCGTGATCGGCGAGGACGCCTCCATCGACCGCGCCATCACCCTCATGAAGGGCCTCGCCCACCCCCCGCAGGCCGGCTGACCCGGCCCGCCCGGCGGGCCCCGGACCGCTGTGGCGCGCCCGGCGTGAGGTCGGGGCCCGCGTGCTGTCGACACGGCCTGCTGGTGAGTGCGGCGTGCGGCGCGACAGATTGGCATGTGCTGGCCGCGCGTTGACGGGGCCGTTGCGCAAGGTCCGCCGGGTCGTCGGCCAGAGGGTGACGAAGACCCTGCGAACGACTTCTCGCGCCTGCGAATTGCTTGCCGAAACGATCCTGCACTTGTCGGAGACCCCGATCTACGACGAACTGGCCCACACCTGGCGCGCGGCCGGACGGTCCGTCCCCGGCCAGAGCGACCTCGTGTGGGAGGCCCTGGTGCACCGGCCCGGCCGACACCGCTGCCCCGCCCCGGGAGGACAGCCGGGCCCATGACGGACAGTCAAACTCCGCGTCGGTCGAGATGCGCGGGGCGAAGATCGCTCATAGCGTCTGTGCATGAGCGATGATGCGAAGCTTCCCGGTCTGCTCGGTTCGGTGCGCATGGACGGCGAGCTGCCCGAACGGGCAGACCTGCCTCTGGTCTTCGACGAGCTCGACCATCAGATGGCCTGCCAGGCGTACCTGTGGGCGCTGCCGCTGGTGAGTTACGCGCAGTGGCAGAAAGTGCATCAGGAGGTCTTCGGAGCAGGGCCGTTCGACCTGGTCCACTACGTCTCCTACCGGGACCGGCTCGGTCTGATCACCGCGAACGCCACCACCCCCTACATCCTCAACTTCATCAACCTCGCCGCCACCGGACCGCTGGTGATCGAGCTTCCGGCCGGCGCGACGGCGGGTGGGGTGTCGGACTTCTGGCAGCGCGAGGTCGCGGTGATGGGCGAGATGGGCCCCGACCAGGGCCGGGGCGGCCGCTACCTGGTCCTCGCCCCCGGGCAGCAGGCTCCGGCGGACACCGAGGGCCTGCGGGTGCTGACCTCCACCGGCACCAACATCATGTTCGGGTTCCGCACCCTGGACCCCGACCCCGTCCGCTCCAAGGAGCTCGTGGACGCGGTCCGGCTCTACCCGTACGGGCAGCGTGACAGTGCACCGGCCACCCGGATCGTCTCCCCGGACGGCCGCCCGTGGTCCGGTGACCAGCCGCGCGGGCTGGAGTACTGGGAGCGACTGCACGCGATCTACCAGGACGAGGTGGTCGACGAACGCGACCGCTTCTACCTGGCGGCGCTGAAGCAGCTCGGGATCGAGAAGGGCAGGCCCTTCGCCCCCGACGAGCGCCTGACCCGCATCCTGACCCGGGCCGCCGCAGCAGGTGAGCTGATGGCCCAGGCGAACACCTTCGCCAAGCGCTTCGACGGCTCCCGCTACTGGCCAGACCGCCAGTGGGACCTGGCCCTGATGCTGGACCGCTCCGACCAGCGCGCCGCGCACCACGACCAACTGCTGGAACGCGCGGCCTGGTTCTACGAGGCCGTGAGCTTCTCCGCCGCCATGAAGAGCCAGACCCCCGGCCAGGGGCAGGCGTACCTGGCCGCGTACACCGGCGCCGACGGCCAGTGGCTGGACGGCGGCCGTGCCTACACCCTGCACGTGCCCGCCGAGGTGCCCGCGAAGCTGTTCTGGTCGGCCACCGTGTACGACGCCGCGACCCGTTGCCTGATCGACAACCCGCAGCAGCGCGGCGACCGCGGCTCCCGGGACCCCGACCTGGTCCGCAACGCCGACGGATCGGTCGACCTGCACTTCGGTCCCGAACCCCCCGCCGGCGGGGAGTCGAACTGGGTGCAGACCCTGCCGGGCAAGCACTGGTTCTCCTACTTCCGCTTCTACGGACCGCTGGAGCCGTACTTCGACCGCACCTGGCAGCTCGGCGACATCACCCCCGCCTGACCGACCCCGGTCCGCGAGAGCCGGCACCGCCGACCTGGACACCTGTCCCCGGGCCACTGGACGATCGGTGTCCCGCCAGCCCGTCCGGCGCCGCCCGCAGCCACGGTTCATGATATGTCTCATTTAGTCATATTTGAGGAGAGTGCGGTATGGGTGCTGAGGGGCCGACCGGTCCGGTGACGGTCCGACAGACCGCCGCGGATGCCTGGATCTGGGGCTACGCGCTGCTGGAGAACTACCGGACGATGTACCCGCAGGCCATCGACGACTCGGACCCCCGCTACGTCGGCGGCTTCGGAACCTTCCGCCACTACCCTCGCCCCTTCACCCCGGCCAACACCGACGTCGTCACCCCCAACAACGACACCCCCTACTCCTGGGCGTGGCTGGACCTGCGGGCCGAGCCGTGGGTAGTCGAGGTCCCGGCCATGGACCGCTACTACGTGATCCCCGTGCACGACCTCGACACCAGCTACGTCGGGTTCGTCGGCTCCCGCACCACCGGCCAGGAAGCCGGCCGCTACCTGATCACCGGCCCCGGCCATCACGACAGCCCGGCCGAGGGCTTCGACAGGGTCCTGCGCGCCGACACGAACCTGGTCGGCATCCTGGGCCGCACCTACCTGGCCGGCCCGGACGACGTGCCCGCCCTGGAGAAGATCCAGTCCCAGTACGTGCTGAAGCCGCTGAGCGAACACCTCCACACCGCACCGCCGGAGGTCGCCGAGCCGCAGTGGCCCGTCTGGCCGGAGGACGCGCTCGACAGCATCGAGTTCTTCACCCTCCTCGACTTCCTGCTCGGCTTCTTCCCCGTCCTGCCCGCCGACGCCGACCTGCGCACCCGCCTGGCCGAACTCGGCATCGGCAGCGGCGACTTCGAACCCGCCGCCCTCACCGAGCAGGTCCGCGAACAACTGCGGCAGGGCATCGCGGACGGCCGGGCCACTCTCACCGCGGCCGCATCCCGGGCCCAGGACTCCACCGGCTGGTTCGGCACCCGCGCCCAGCACGGCAGCGACTACCTGACCCGCGCGGTCGGCGTCGACAAGGGCCTGTACGGGCTGCCCGCCGAGGAAGCCTGGTACGCGGGCTGGCTCGCCGACGACCAAGGCAACCAGCCGCCGGACGCCGCCAAGCGCGACTACGTCCTCCACTTCCCCGCCGGGAAGCTCCCGCCCGCCCGCTTCTTCTGGTCGGCCACCATGTACCGCCTGCCCGAGCGGCTCCTGGTCGACAACCCGATCGACCGCTACTCGATCGGCGACCGCACCCCCGGCCTGGTGTACGGCGACGACGGCTCCCTCACCCTCTACGTCCAACGCGAACGCCCCGCCGCCCCCGACCGGGCGGCCAACTGGCTGCCCGCGCCCGACGGCCCGTTCTCCATCGCGATCCGCGTCTACGTCCCCGGCCCGGAAGTCCTCGACGGACGCTGGCAACGTCCCCGGCCCGGAAGTCCTCGACGGACGCTGGCAACGTCCCCGGCCCGGAAGTCCTCGACGGACGCTGGCAACGTCCCCGGCCCGGAAGTCCTCGACGGACGCTGGCAACGTCCCCGGCCCGGAAGTCCTCGACGGACGCTGGCAACGTCCCCGGCTGACCGTCCGCTCCTGAGCACCGACACCACGGCCACGAGTCGGCCCGCCCGGCCGAGGCCCGCAATGCCCGACACCGACCACTCGGACCGGGCCGCGCACCGCTGACCCACCGGCGCGCGGCCCGTCCTCGGGCGGCCCGCCGCTCTCGGTCCGTGCGCCTGCCCCGGCTTCACCAACCATCTGACGAGGAGGCCCATCGATGGGTGAGGCGATCGGTTCGATGCTGGCCTCCGCGGTCGGCATCGCCATCAGTCCGCTGCCGCTGATCACGGTGATCCTTATGCTGTCCACCCCCAAGGGAAAGGTGAACGGCACGGCCTTCACCGCCGGCTGGACGGTGGCCCTGGCCGCGGTGACCACCGTCGTGGTGCTGGCCGGCTCGAACATCGACGCCGGTGCGGACAAGCCGACCTGGTCGTACTGGCTCAAGCTCGCCCTCGGCGTGCTGTTCCTCCTCCTGGGCGCCAAGCAGTGGCACGACCGCCCCCGCGAAGGCACGTCGCCGAACCGCCGAAGTGGATGCGCGCCCTCGACACCTTCACCCCCGCCAAGTCGGCCGGCCTCGCAGCGGTCCTGGTCGCCGCGAACCCCAAGAACCTCGTCCTCGCCATCGGCGGCGCCGTCTCCATCTCCACCAGCACCGCCTCGGCCGGCGGCAAGACGGTGGCGGCCGTGCTGATGGTGCTCATCGGCTCGCTGTGCACCCTGCTCCCGCTCGGCGTCTACCTGCTCGGCGGCCACAAGTCCGCGAAGGTGCTGGGCGACTGGAAGGCGTGGATGTCCGTCCACAACACCGCGATCATGACCGTGGTCCTGGTCGTACTCGGCGCCAAGTACGTCGGGGACGCGATCTCCGCGCTGACCGCGTGAAGCCCGCCCCACCCAAGGCCCGCCGCCCGCCGCTCGGCAGGCCGAAGCCCTCCGACGTCTCCGCCGGCCTGGTGACCGGCTTGTTCAGCATCCCCGAAGGCATGGCGTACGCGGCGATCGCCGGGTTCAACCCGGTCGCCGGTCTGTTCTCCGGCGTCGTCCCCGCGATCGTCGGCTCCTTGACGGCCCGCACCGTGCTGATGGTCACCACCCTCACCAGCGCCATCGCGCTCACCGCCCAGAGCGTCCTGGCCGACGCCGGCCTGGACGCCTCCAGCACGGGCACCATCGCGATGCTCGCGCTGATGACCGGAGCGGTGATGCTGCTGATGGGCGTCCTGCGGCTCGGCGTGGTGCTCTCCTTCGTGTCCAACGCGGTGATGACCGGCTTCTCCGTCGGCATCGCCCTACAAATCGTCACCGGCGTACTCAAGGACGCCACCGGCTACAAGCCGCACGGGCACAACAAGCTCGCCCAACTCGCCGACTGGCTCGCCCACATCGGCTCCTGGCAGCTCGCCGCCACCCTCACCGCCGCCGCCACCATCGCGGTCTGGGCACTCGCCCACGCGGTGCGGCGCCTGCGGACCGTCGCGCTGCTGGTCGCCATGGTCGCGGTCAGCGTGGCAATCGCGGTGCTCGGCACCGACGTGGAGCTGGTCAAGGGCATCGCGGACATCCCGTCCGCGCTGCCGCACTTCACCGCCCCCGACTGGTCCGCCGCCCCGCACCTGATCGGCGGCGCGGTCTCCATCGCCCTGGTCGCCCTCGCCCAGGCCGCCGGAATCTCGCCGACCGTCCCCAACCCGGACGGCTCCAAGCCCGACACCAACCGCGACTTCACCGCCCAGGGCCTGGCCAACGTGGCCGGCGGCCTCTTCCAGTCGCTCCCCGTCGGCGGCTCGCTCTCGCGCACCGGCGTCGCCGTCTCCGCCGGAGCCCGCACCCGCTGGGCCGGGATCTTCTCGGGCCTGTGGCTCGCCGCGATCGTCCTCACCCTCGCCCCGCTCGCCGAGCGCATCCCGATGCCCGTCATCGGCGGCCTGATCATCGTCGTCGGCGCGGAACTCATCACCGGCAAGATCGCCGACATCCGCCTCGTCCTGAAGACCTCACCGCTGTCGGCGGCCGCGATGGTCCTCACCTTCCTCGCCACCACCCAGCTACCGCTGCAACAGGCGATCATCCTCGGCGCCGTCCTCTCCCTGCTGCTGTACTGCGCCCAGGCCGCCCGCCAGGCCCGCCTGGTCGCCCTGCGGCCCGCCGACGGCGGCCGCTGGGAAACCGCCGCACCACCCGCCGCCCTGACGCCCGGTCAGGTCACCGTCCTCGACTACAACGGTGTCAGCCTGTTCGCCGAACTGCCCCGCATCGACGCCAGGTGGCCCGAACCGGCGAAGGACGCCGTCCTGATCCTGGTCCTGCGCGCCCTGCCTGACGTCCCGTCCTCCGCGATGGTCAAACTCCTGCGCCGCAGGGCCGACGAGCTCCAGCGGGCCGGCGGACGGCTGATGCTGGTCGGGGTCCAGCCCCCGCTGGCGAAGATCGCCGCCGACACCGGCCTCGCCGACCACCTCGGCCCCGGCGGCATCGTGGCCGCCGATGGCGCCCTCTTCGACCCGCTGAACGCCGCCCTCGCCGACGCCCGGGCGTGGATCGCCGCCCGCTCCCAGGAGCCCGCGTGACAGCGAGCCAGCCGAGCCCGGACGCAGTAGCCCCGACTGCGCGTCACCGCTGCTGCTCATAGCGTGGAAGCTGACCCATCGGCACCTGACGGAACGTGAGGCACCCGCGTTGATCGAGGAACTGACCGGCCTGCCGGAGGGCGTCATCGGGTTCGAGATCGGCGGGAAGCTGTCCGCCGCCGACTACCGCGACGTGCTGATCCCCGAACTCACCCAGGCCGCCGGCGAGGCGGGCGGGATCCGCTGTGTCCTCGTCGTCCGCGAGTTCGACGCAATGACGGGCGGGGCGGTGTGGGAGGACCTCAAGCTCGGAGTCGAGCACCTGCGGGCCTGGAGGCGCGTCGCCCTGGTCACCGACCTCGACTGGATGACCCACCTCACCACCACCTTCGGCTGGATGATCCCCGGTCAGAGCAAGACGTTCCCCCTGGCCCAGCGGAACGACGCCGTGACCTGGACGGCATCCGGCTGACCTTCCCGACGCCGGAGCACTCCCGACCCTGTCTGAGCCACCCGAACGAGGAGCCGCGATGAGCTCGATGGACGTACCCGCCGACGGATCCGGCAGCGCCACCACACGGGCGAGATCGGCTGCGGTCAGGGCGGTGTCGGTCCCGAAGATGACGTGGGTGACGCTGGCGCTGATGACCACCAGTTCGGTGGCCAGCCTGCGGGCCGCGCCCACCATGGCGGTCTACGGGCTGGCCTGCGTGTTCCTCTACGTCGTGCCGGCGATCATCTTCCTGCTGCCCACCGCGCTGGTGTCCGCCGAACTCGCCTCGGGCTGGGAGGGCGGGGTCTACAACTGGGTCGCCCAGGGGCTGTCGAAGCCGCTCGGGTTCCTCGCGGTGTGGTGCCAGTTCGCGATGACGATCTTCTACTACCCGAGCCTGCTCGCCTACGTCGCCTCCACCATCGCGTACGTCATCGACCCCTCGCTGGCCAGCAACGGCGTCTACACCGCCATCGTGATCATGGTGCTGTACTGGACCGGTGTGTGGGTGTCCTCCCGGGGTACCAATGCCGTCGCCGGCCTCGCCTCCTGGGGCCTGGTCATCGGCACCCTGGTCCCCGGCACCATCCTGGTCGTCCTCGGCATGGTCTTCCTCGGCCAGGGCAACGGCTCCGCCGCCCCCATGGACACCGGCCACCTGCTGCCCGCCTGGACCGGCCTGGCCAGCCTGGTGCTGATCGTCAACAACTTCCTCAGCTACTCGGGCATGGAGATGAACGCCGTCCACGTCTCCTCACTGAAGAACCCGGCCAAGGAGTTCCCCCGCTCGATGTTCCTGGCGATGGGCCTGGTCCTGCTGATCTTCATCCTGCCCGCCCTGGCGATCAGCTGGGTGGTGCCCGCCGACCAGCTCAGCCTCACCGCCGGCGTGATGCAGGCGTTCGACGCGTTCTTCCAGTACTTCCACATCGGCTGGCTCACCCCCGTGATCGCGGTCGGCCTGGTCGCCGCGGCGCTGGGCGGCATGCTCACCTGGCTGGCCGGCCCCTCCAAGGGCCTGCTGCTGATCTCCCGTCAGGAGGGCTACCTCCCGCCCTACCTGCAGAAGCTCAACAAGCAGGGCATCCAGCAGAACCTGCTCGTCACCCAGGGCATCGTCACCACCGCCATCGCCCTGATGTACGCCCTCATCCCCGACGTCTCCAGCGCCTACTGGATCTTCTCCGTCATCACCACCCAGGTCTACCTGATCGTCTACCTGCTGATGTTCGCCGCCGCGATCCGCCTGCGCCGCACCCAGCCCGACCACCCCCGCGGCTACCGCGCACCCGCGCTCACCCTGCTGTGCGTCGTCGGCCTGCTCGCCTCCATCGCCGCCCTCGCCATCGGTTTCGTCCCCTCCTCCCAGTTCGGCGGCGGCAGCGTCTGGACCTACATCGGCATCATCGGCGGCGGCCTGCTGCTCCTCGGCGTGGTCATCCCCTTCACCTTCCTGAAGCTCAGCAAGCCCTCCTGGCGACAGCCCGAGCCGGCCACCGGTGAGGGGGCCTCGGCGTGAAGCGCACCATGATGGCCTCCCAGCACCGCTGGATCTACGTCAGCACCATCGTGCTACTGATCGCCCTGCTGGTCACCGCACTGCTCACCTTCTCCCAGCAGAAGACCACCAACGAGGCCGCCAGGAAGGCCGGCCAGCTGTCCGAGAAGCTGGTCGCCGCCGGCTACCCCGCCCCCGACCAGGGACAGATCGCCCGCACCCTGGGCACCGACGGCGGCCCCGTCTGCGAGGACCCCGCGAGTGCTCTCAAGACCGCGCTCCAGCGGATCAACATGTCCAACGGCGCGGGTGGGCCCGGCCAGCGACCGGTCATCTCCAACACCCGCACCGTCCAGGCCGAGGCCCTGGCGCTGTCCGTCTACTGCCCCGACCAGCTCGACGACTTCGAGCGGAAGGTCGACGACTACAAGACCGCCAAGACCGTCGAGAACCCCTGACCGCACCGGCAGCCAGCTGCCCCGCCCCGCGCGACGATCTAGCCACCTAGCCACCGGCCCGAGGAGAGCACCCGAGATGACCGACGAACTCGCCGCCCGGATCACCGCTCTGATGCCCCGGGCCAAGCGCGACCTGGCCGAACTGGTGGCGATCCCGTCCGTCGCCGACCCGCGCCAGTACCCGCCCGAGAAGTGCCGCGAGGCCGCCGAGTGGGTCGCCGCCGCGTTCACCGACGCCGGTCTGCTCGACGTCCGGCTTGAGCTGACCCCCGACGGCAGCCACGCCGTCCTCGGCCACCGCCCGGCCCCGCCCGGCGCCCCCACCGTCCTGCTCTACTGCCACTACGACGTCCAGCCCCCGCTGGACGACGCCGCCTGGACCAGCCCACCGTTCACCCTCACCGAACGCGACGGCCGCTGGTACGGACGCGGCACCGCCGACTGCAAGGGCAACATCGCCATGCACCTCACCGCCCTGCGCGCGCTCGGCGACGACCTCCCCGTCGGCATCCGGTTCGTCGCCGAAGGCTCCGAGGAACAGGGCACCGGCGGCCTGGAAGCCTACGTCGCCACCCACCCCGACCAGTTCCGCGCCGACGCCCTGCTGATCTGCGACACCGGCAACGCCGCCATCGGCACCGGCACCGCCACCATCTCCCTGCGCGGCCTCGCCAACGTCACCGTCACCGTCGACACCCTTGAAGGCGGGATCCACTCCGGCATGTTCGGCGGCCCCGCCCCCGACGCACTGGCCGCACTCATCCAGACCCTCGCCACCCTCCGCGACCCCAAGACCGGCGCCACCCGCATCGACGGCCTCGACTGCGAAGGCACGTGGGACGGCGCCGACTACGACGAGGAGCAGTTCCGCACCGACGCCGCCGTCCTGGACGGCGTGCGGCTCACCGGCACCGGAACCGTCGCCGACCGCCTCTGGGCCCGCCCCGCCGTCACCGTCCTCGGCATCGACTGCCCGCCCGTCGTCGGCTCCTCCGCCTCCGTGCCCGCCACCGCGCGCGCCCGCGTCAGCCTGCGCATCCCGCCCGGCACCGACCCTCAGGACGCGTTGCGCGCCCTCACCGGCCACCTGACCGACGCCGTCCCCTGGGGCGCGCGGATCACGGTCGAGACCGAGAGCAGCGGAGCCCCGTTCCGCGCCGCGACCACCGGCCCCGCCTACACCACCCTCGACCGGGCCATGACCGAGGTCTACGGCAGGCCGATGGCCCACCTCGGCCAGGGCGGCTCCATCCCGCTCTGCAACGTCTTCGCCGAGACCTTCCCCGACGCCGAGATCGTCCTGATGGGTGTCGAGGAACCCAAGTGCCTCATCCACGCGCCCAACGAGAGCGTCGACCCGAACGAGATCGAGCACATGGCCCACGTCGAAGCACTCTTCCTGCGCAACTACGCCGCCCGCCCCTGACAGGAGCGCTCCCGAGATGACCCGACCGCCCGGCTCCGCACCGGAGTTCTTCGCCGACCGGATGACCCGCGCCACCGCGGCCGCCGCCGAGGCCGGCCTCGCGGGCCTGGTCATCACCCCGGTCCGGACCTGACCTACCTGACGTGCTACCGGCCCAACGCCATCACCGAGCGCCCCACTGCACTGCTGTTGTCCGCAAGACGCGAACCCGTCCTACTCGTGCCGAAGCTGGAGCTCCCCGACGCCGAAGGCACACCCAGCGTGAGCGCCGTCCACCGCACCGACTGGGCTGGCGGCCAAGACCCCTGCACCGTCCTCGGCCCGCTGCTCGACGCGGGCCGCTACGGGATCTCCGATCCGCCTGGGCTATGCACCTGCTCGGCCTCCAAGAAGCTCTTCCTCATGCCTCCTTCACTTCGCTCACCCAGCCACAGCGGAGCCGGTGTCGAGGAGGCCGTGGATGGTGCGGATGACCCGACGCCTGCCGTGCGGGGGGAAGGAGGCATCGGTGGTCCTAGGGCCTGTCTCTTTGGAGGGAAGGCTGAACAGCTCAAGCGCCACCAGCCCCGCTAACAACGCAGGCGATCTGGCGGGGTAAGCTGGCATTCCATGGCAATAAGCTCCGCCCTGTGGTCCTTCGCCCTGGTTGTAGGGCTTCTCACTCTGACTCCCGGACTCGACACGGCGCTGATCTTGCGCACGTCGGCCCTCGGCCGACGCAGGAGAGCCTGGGGCGTTGTCCTCGGAATCCAGACCGGCACCCTGGTGTGGGGTGCGTTCACCTCTCTCGGAGTGACTGCGCTTCTCACGGCCTCCCACCTCGCTTACACCGCGTTGCGTTGGATCGGCGCCGCTTACCTGATCTGGATGGGGTTCCGCATGCTCCGGGACACCTTCCGGGGGCTGCCTTCGGCAGGCCAGGACGACTCTGTTCTGGCTGCCGGCGCGGACTCGGTCAGCGGAGGTTGGCGGCAGGGGACGCTCACCAACCTCCTGAACCCGAAGATGGGCGCCTTCTACGTCGCCGTCCTGCCTCAGTTCATCCCCCCGGGGACCGGCCACTTCACCATGGGCCTCCTGCTCACCACGGTGCACATCGTGATCGGTCTGCTCTGGTCTGCCGTCCTCATCGGCTTCGCTGGCGTCCTGCAGGGGTGGCTCCGCAAGCCCCAGGCTCGCCGTGTGCTCGACCGGATCACCGGCACCGTCATCACCATTTTCGGTATCAGGCTGGCGCTCAGCAGCTGATGATCCGAGGGTCGGGGTCCAGCGACCTGCTCAGCACCGAACCCAGATCAAGATGGACGCGACGTGGAGTGCGGCCTGGTAGGTGATGGCGAGTTTCGTTCTACGACGCCGACGGTAACCGCCTCCAGGGCGAGCACAGCTACACCCTGCACATCCCCGCCGACGTGCCCGCCGCCAACTACTGGTCCCTGGTCCTCTACGACGCCGCCACCCGCTGCCTGCTCGACAACGGCCACCACCTGCCCACCATCGCCTCCCACCAGAACCTGCACCTCAACGCCGACGGCTCCGCCGACCTGCACATCGGCCCCCAGCCACCCGCCACCGGCACACAGAACTGGATCAAGACCGTCCCCGGCCGCGGCTGGTTCGCGGGCCTGCGCCTCTACGGACCAACCCAGGCGTTCTTCGACCGCGCCTGGACACCCGGCGACCTCACCCGCAGCCCCTGAACACGCACAGGCAGCCAACGATCGTTGACGCGAACCCTCAGCAGTCAAACCTCCCCGAGACTGATCAGACCTCGTAACCGGCGACGAGCCCGTGTCCCCCTCCTCAAGAACAACCAGCCGATCTGCAACGACTCAGGTGGCTCTCTTTCCGTCAGGTGCTGTGGGGGCCTCGGTGCTGCTCGGCTCGTCTGGCGACGGGGGGCAGGGCGAGTGCCGTGGTGGCGAAGACGGCGGCCAGCACTCCCCAGCCGATCATGCCGTGCGGGAGAACCAGGGTGGTGACCGCGATCGGGCCCAACGCCTGGGTGATGGAGATACCGGTCTGGAACACCCCCTGGTAGGCGCCTTGCGCATGATCGGGGGCCAGGGCGTAGCCGAGGGTCCAGCTGCCGGCCTGGGAGGTGACCTCGCCGAGGGTGAGCAGAAGGGTGGCGGTCAGCAGGATCAGGGTGGCGGTTGTGGGGTTGCGTTGGGTGGCGGTGGCGGCTGTGAGGCAGGCGAGTGCGGTGAGCAGTGCGCCCAGGCGGAAGGAGCGTGCGGCGGCGGGCAGGTCGGTGGTGTGGCGGGCGGCACGGACCTGGAGGGCGACCACCAGGGCGGTGTTGAGGACCAGGAGCGGGCCCACGAGGCTGTGGGGTGCGCCGGTGTGGTTCACCAGCCACAGCGGGAGTGCGACTTCGAGGACGACGTAGAGCATGTTGACGACGGCGTTGAGCGCTGTGACGGCGAGGTAGGGGCCGTCGCGAAGGGCGCTTGCGGGGCGATGGTGCTCACGGGTTGGTGCGAGGGCGGGGCCGTGGCGGGTGGGGATGGCGCGCAGGGGGATCAGGGCGAGGAGGAAGGTGGCGGCGTTGGCCGCGATCGCGCCCTGGTAGGCGCCGGGGCGGTCAACGGCGACGACGACGGTGCCGAGGGCGGCGCCGGCGCCGATGCCGACGTTGTTGAGGGCGCGGAGCAGGCTGAGGGCGCGGGTGCGGGTGGCGGCGGGCAGGCTGTCAGCGTACAGGGCACCGCGTACGGCGGCGTTGGCCCGGCTTCCGGCGGTCACGGCGCAGGCCAGCACCACGAAGGCGGCGTAGCTGTGGGCCGCGGCGAAGCCGGCCATCGCCACGGCCTGGAACAGGTGCAGGGCGGCCAGGACGCGTTTGGCACCGTGGCGGTCGGCCGCGCGGCCGGCGGGGAACGCGGCGAGGATGCCGCACAATCCCGCGAGGGTGAGTGCGAGGCCGACCCGGGGCGCGGAGTAGCCCAGGCCCTGGGTGAACCAGAGCGTGCTGATGGTCAGGAACAGGCCGTTGCCGGTCGCGTTGACCATCAGCAGGACAGCCAGGGACCGTACGGTGGGGTCGGCCGCGAGGCCGGGGCGGCGCGCCGGTGCCGTCGGCGGTCCGGGGATCGGACCGGCCGGCGCCGGACGGTCGGCGCGCGGAAGAACGCGGCCGTGGGAGGGCGGTGCGGTGCTCATGCGCGCCAGCCAATCCCCCTCGCGCCCGTGGCAGAACGAGTTAAGACTGGGGCTTAATGATCCGCTTCCGCCTGGAACTCGCCGATCTCGCGGCGACGTCGTTCGCGTACTCGCCGCTCCAGGAGACCGTCCTGAGCCTGCGCCTGTGGACGGGGCACGCCGCCCGGCTTCCACACGTACGCACCCTGGCCTCCGACATGCGCGCGGCGTTCCACCAGCTCGACCACGAACTGCTGACCTCGCTGGTGGCCCGCCACCGCTACTGGGTACCCGACCTGCTCACTCCCCGCCCACCCGTACCAGCGCCCGACATCCGTGCCGAGTTCGCCGCACTGCGCGCCACCGACCCCGCCCTCCTGGCTCCCGACCTGGAGCGGACCTTCCTCCCGCTCGGCGAGCCGATCCCACCCAGACTCGCCGCCGGACTCCGGGAACCGGCGGGACTGCTGGCCGACATCGCCGACGCGCTGGAGACCTACTGGACCGCCTGCCTGCTGCCCCGCTGGCCCAGGATCCGCTCCGTCCTGGAAGCCGACCTCGCCCACCGCGCCCGCACCCTGGCCGAACACGGCGCAGGGCGCCTGTTCTCCGGCATCAGCGAACGTCTGACCTGGAGCGAGGGCATCCTCACCATCCAACGAAACGGCCCCTGGCCCGACGCCACCACCGACATCCCCATCGACGGTCGGCGCCTGCTGCTCACACCGAGCTGCTTCGTCGACGGCGTCTCCACCATGCTCAGCCCCAACGCCCCGCCCCACATCGTCTACACCACCCGCGCTCTCGCCGTACTCGGCGAGAGCGCCGCACCACCGGTCCCCCGCTCCCTGGAACTCCTCCTCGGCCGCCCCCGCGCCCAGCTCCTGGCACTGCTCACCGAACCCGCCACCACCACCGAACTCGCCCACCGGCTCCACGTCACTCCCCCGGCCGTCAGCCAGCACCTGGCCGCTCTGACCGCCGCCCACCTGCTGGAACGCACCCGCCAAGGACGCCACGTCCACTACCGTCAGAGCGCACTCGGCGCCGCCCTGCACACAGCCCAGACAGCCCCACCACCACACCCCTGACCGGCCATCAGACGCACCCACTCGCGGGCTGAGCGAGTCACAGTTTCGCAAGCTGGTCGCGCTGGTTCGCCGTCGTGGCGGTGATGTCCAGCGCGGCCGGCCGTGGCGGCTCTGCTTGGAGGACCGGGTGCTGTTGGTAGCCACCTACTGGCAGACCAACCTGACGTTGCGACAGGTCGCGCCACTGTTCGGATCCCGAAGTCGGCCGCAGACCGGGTGCTGGGCCACCTCGCGCCACTGCTGGCGATCTCGCCTGCGCGGCGTCCGCGGCAGGACACCGTGCTGATCGTGGACGGCACTCTGGTGCCCACCCGGGACCGGACGATCGCGGTCTCCAGCAAGAACTACCGGTACTCCACCAACCAGCAGGTGGTGATCGACGCCAACAGTCGGCTGGTCGTCGCCGTTGGCCTGCCGCTGCCCGGCAACCGCAACGACTGCCGGGCCTTCGCCGAGTCGGGCGACGACCGTGCCTGCTGGGACGCACCGGTCCTGGCGGACGGCGGCAACCAGGGAACCGGTGCCCTGATCCCGCACCGGCGCCGTCGCGGACAGGAGCACCTCACACCCGAGCAGGAAGCCGACAACGCCGTCCACCGCAGGGCCCGGGTCGGGCACGTCTTCTCACAGATGAAGAACTGGAAGATCCTGCGTGACTGCCGCCTGCGCGGAGCCGGCGTGCACCACGCCATGCTCGGCGTCGCACGGCTCCACGACCTCGCCCTCAGCAGATGAGCTGGTCCCGCCTCACCGCGAACTCCTCTCGTCCGTCCGGCGTCGTGACGCGGTCCGGCGAGGTGGAGACGGTGACGACCTCGTCGTTCTCCGGCAAGCCGTGGCCTTCGGCGACCACGCAGGCGACGGTGACCTCCACCGGATAGGCCGAGTCCGGGCCGAGCTCGCCCATCGCCGCGAAGATCGGAGCTTTGTCGACCAGTGACCAGCACCGTCCCGTCGCATCCGTGAACTGAACCTCGACCACTCCGGGCCACGGCTCATCGTCCACCCACCGGACCGCCTCACACCGCAGCTCAAACACGAACGCCCCCACCGCCGAACAAGGTCAACAACCAGCGCCAGTATGCCGCGAGACCTCAGCTGTCGACATACGGGACATCCTTTACGACCTCGTGCATGGTTAGCCGTGGCCTGTGAGCGCCCAGCTCGTTGGACCAGACGTGGTGGGGACTGCGGCACGCGCATTGATCGTCTCGGAGCGTCGGATCACCGGCCTGTCGCAGGTGGTGATCGCTGACCTGGTAGCCGAGTTGGGCCCGGTGTGGCAGGCCCGGCGTGATGCCGAGTTGTGCGACCGGCCGCGGCGCCGGGCGGTCGGCGCCGGAGCGAAGTACAAACTCGTCTTCGTCGACCGGCTCCTGGCCACGCTCGTCCACCTGCGACACGGCGTCACCCATGATGTTCTGGCCTGCTGGTTCGGCGTGGACCGCTCCACGATCACTCGCGCGCTCGGCGAGATCCGGCCCCTGCTCGCCGATCGCGGCTGCCGCGTCGCACCGGGCCTGCGGCTTCGCACCCTCGCGGACGTGATCGCCCACCTCGGCGCCACCGGGCGGACCGGGATCATCGACGCCACCGAGATCCGTGTCCGCCGACCGGCCGCCCATCGACGCGGTCGCAACCGCTTCGTCTCGGGCAAGAGTCGCATGAACGCGATGAAGGCGCTGGTGGTCACCGACGACCGCGGGCGATTGTTGTTCTGCGGCGAGGTCCGGGCCGGCTCCGTCGCCGATATCACCCAGGCCCGCGACGCAGGCCTGGTCGACCTGCTCGCTGACACGGTTCACCTGGAGATCCTCGCTGACGCCGGCTACCAGGGACTGGCCGCCCAGACCTGCGGCCAGGTCGTCACCCCGCCCCGAAAACGCCGTGGCAAGAACCTCGAGCAGGTCCAGTGGCTGATGGCCCATCACGAACGGGCCCGCTTCGCACACTCCTCACGCCGCATCCCGGTCGAGCACGGCATCGCCCACCTGAAGAACTGGCGCACCCTCGCCCGCCACCACGGCCACCGCCACCACCTGCCGGACACCATCCGAGCCGTAGCTGGACTCCTGTCAGACCAACAAGCCACCCACAAAAGGAAGTTGCCAGCCCTCCCGGCAGGCCGAACCACGTGATCAGTGACGCCAGACCTCACCCAAACACAGGCCACGGCTAACCATGCACGAGGTCGTTAGCCGGGTGCGGCGGCAGAGCGTGTGGGGGCGGTGCGCGAGGCACGCCGAGGGTGATCAGCGATGACACGCTCAGAACGACACACCGCTTGGATGATCGCCACGCACGGCTGGCGGGTATTCGGCTACCGATCTACGGCCCGCGCCGCGCTGGCGCAGCTACGCCTTCGGGCATCCTCTGGAGCCACGAGCTCTACGAGTGAGAGGGATTCGGGATCCTCGATTGTCGCTCACAGCTCGATCCTCCTCACCGTAGGCGCCCCCCGAATAGAGCGTCGGGTAGCCCGGTTGCACCGGGCGGCCGCCCTCCGGTGTAGGCAAGGGCCAGATCGGCACGGAGGTGATGAGTCGTCGTGAAGTCAGACGACTGTGGCCATCCAGCTCCTCATAGAACTAGCCATTCTCCGACGCGGCGGTCCGCAACAGCTCCGCTGCTGCTTGAGGGTCGTCTGCGACTGGCGGCGGCTACCGGACGCGCCTGCCGCCCTTCCTGTCCTTCTTCAATTTCACCTCCCAATTTGGCTTCGCCACTGCATATGTGACGTGTCGTCAGTACCTGTGTGACTGGAGTGAGGCGAGCTACTGGTGGCTTGATCGTCAGCCTCTCCCAGGCAGCAGCTTCCGAGAGAGGTCTGCCCTGTCGGCCCTCCCTGCTACATCAAGTAGTGGTCCGTGCGCAGAGGGCGTCCGGTCGGGTGGGGAGAGGCGGAGTCGTGACAAGCGAGGACGGGGCGAAGGTCGTCATGTCGGCCCTTGGGCTTGGGGCCGTATGGATCGGGCTCAAGCTCCTGTGGGGCTGGCTGGCGGTGGCCACGGCATGGGTGGGTGATCACGCCGTCTGGTTCGGCGCCGGGCTGGGGATCGCACTCGCTGTGGTGACCGCCGTTGCCGTGGGCAGGGCCCGTGCAGGCTATCCGCTGGCTGTGGAGCCCGGTTGGCACCACAGCGACGACGACGAGGACCAAGGGTGGGAGCCGTACGCGCCCCGCCAACTGACCTACTCGCTGTGGCAGTTCGACACCTCAACCCCGCGCCAGTTCGAGGAGATGTGCCGGGAGCTGCTCGAGCGTGACGGCTTCACGCGAGCCGAGAGGGTGGGCGGGGCCGGCGACCTGGGCGCTGATGTCCTGGCTTTCGATGCCGACGGCCGACGCATCGTCATTCAGTGCAAGCGCTACCAGCGGCCGGTAGGCAGCGGTGCGTTGCAGACCTTCAATGGCACCGCTCGCCCCGTTCACAAGGCCAAGGTGGCGGTGATGGTGGGGCTCAACGGGTTCTCCGCTCCTGCCAGGAAGTTCGCCAACGGCCAGCGCATCAAGCTCGTCGACCGCCAAGTCCTCGCAGCATGGGGAGCCGGAGACCATCTGTACGACGTCCTGGGCATCCAGCCCGTCTGACCATCCTCACATCCAGCCCAAGATCGCACCGGCGCCCGTGGCGCCGGGCAGTCGGATGTAGTTCGACTCTCAGGGGAGCAGTATGAGCAGGATCATCCCGGTGCGCGGCTATACCCGGGGGGACGGCACGCGGGTTCGCGCTCACACCAGGACGATCGGTGGCACTGCAGTGCTCGGTGGGGGCGCGTTGCTGGCGGTCATGGCCTTGCTGGGCCTGAACAACTCGGTCGATCCCGCCCCACCGACACCGATGCCCTCGGTGACGGTGTACATCGGCCCGCGGTAGTCAGCCTCAGGTCTCCCTGTGGCAGGCGGCGGTACTGGCTCCATCGCCCGGGCCCCGCGTTCGCGGCCTCAGCCCAAGGCCGCCTGGCAGAAGCCAAAAGGCTTCGATGCAGCAAAATCTCCGCTCCCGCGCTTGATGGGGTGCGAAGTTGTGTCCAATAGCTGATGGATGATCCCGACGATCGTGCTGCTGTTCGCCGTGGAAATCAAGACCGCCGGCAGCCTGTCCCTGCTGGTGTCGCTGCCGACCATGCTGGTGGCCTTCGCCCGCTACAGCCGTGACGGCAGCTTCGCCATCCTCGGCGCCAACCTGCGGTTCACGGCCGTCATGGTCGGCGGCTCGATCGCCGGGGCGGCGCTGGGCGGGCTCCTGCTCGGCGTCTTCCCTGATCGGGTCCTCATCCCCGTGCTGGCCGTGATCCTGCTCGCCTCCGCACTCAAACTTGCCCGGCACGCCTGAGCCCGGGCCCCCGCTCCACCCCCTTCGGTCCCAATGGGCAGAAGCCCGAATCGGCTGATGCCGCGATCCGTCCGCCTGGTCAGGCCGGTGGCCGTCCGCGATCATGCCCCAGGCGAGTGAGCCCGCGACAACCCTGAAGCTATGAGGTGGGTTCAGGCCGAGGGGCGGCGTACATGGGCGGTGTCTCCGCCGAGTGCTGTGTACAGGCCGGTCCATCGCTGGTCGACGGCGGTGGGTGGCTTTCCGTCGCAGTAGGCCTTGGTGCCGTTGGCGGTGTAGAAGCGCATCATCTCCAGAACTGCCGTCGGATCAGCTTCTTGGCCGCCGCTGTATCGGGTGCCGGGCTGCTGGGCCTGGTGCTGGAGGCAGGTGGGTGAGGGGCTGGCGTTCTGTGGGTCGAACCGTCCCTGCTCGTCTGCGGAGCAGGCGGTCAGCAAGGGCAGGGTCGCCAGGACGGTGCCCAGCATGTGAATGGTTCGAGGGTTCATGGAGGTCTCCGGGGCTGGTGGGTCTACAGGGCGGTGGGAAGGCTTCGCAGGACGAGGCCGATGCCGACCGTGAGGACGAGCAGGGCCGTCAGCAGCCCGCTGTAGGGCGCGATCCGGCGAAGCCGGCTGAGCGCGGGTCCGCCTGAGGCGGTGGAGATCCGGTCCCCCACGCGCACCAGCAGCAGACCGACGGTGGTGAGGGTGGCGGCCATGCCCAGTCCGTAGGCGACGACGAGTGTGGCTCCGAACAGGGTGCGTCCAAGGGCCACCGCGCCGAGCAGGACGATGAGTGCGGACGGGCTGGGGACGAGTCCGCCGGCGATGCCGAGCCCGATCAGGTTGCCGCGCTTCGGGCCGGTCCCGTGGTCGTGATGGTGGTGAGTGCCGAACAAGCCGTGCCGGTGGCCGACATCGTGCGGATGCTCGTGCCGGTGCGGGTCCCCGTGCTGGTGCTCGTGGTCGTGATGGTGCGGGTCCCCGTGCTGGTGCGGGTCCCCGTGGTGGTGGCCGTGTTCCGAGGGATGCGCGTGTGAATGTGCGTGGGGTTGCTGCTGCGGCTGGTGGTGGGGTTCGCCTGCGTCGTGCGGCTGCGAGTGCCGAGGGTCGTGTGCGGGGCTGGGGCTGGGGTGGTACTCATGGAGCGGGGGCTCGATGTGCTGGGTGGGTGATCCGGCATGCGCGAGTTCCTGGGGGGACCTGAAGTCCTGTGCCGGGACGGAGGCGATCGGACTGTCCAGCTGGTGAGCGGTGGTCGGGGTGCGGCGGCCGCGAAGTGCCTCGCGGAGCAGACCCGCACCGACGAGGGCGACGAGGGCGCCGCTGACAACGCCCAGGCGGCCCAGGAGTGCGTCCCCTGCCAGTGAGGAGAAGGCGGTCAGGCTCAGGCCGATGACGAGGACACCTGCGGTGTGCGTGATGGTGACGGTCGCTCCGACGGTGAGCGCGTCGCGCATCCGGCCGCGTCGTCCGGCCAGGTAGGCCGCCATGACGGTCTTCCCGTGGCCCGGCAGCAGGGCATGTCCGGCGCCGAGGACGATCGACAGGAGTACGGCGAGCAGGCCCAGGGGGAGGGTCAGACGGTGGGCGGTGCCGAGCTCGGCCAGGCGCCTGTCGAGCGAGGCGAGCCAGGCTGAGGGGCCGCTCCCATCGGCAGCCGCCCGTACCGCACCGGCCGGTGCCGTACGGGCGGTTGCGGGCAGCGCGGTGAACCGGGCCCGGGTGACGCCCTTCGGACTGTCGAGCAAGTCCTTCGGGTAGTCGCGCAGTTCAGAGGAGGCGGACGACTCGGGAACGTCGGATCGCTCGAGTCTTGTCATCTCGCCACGCGCGGTGATCTCGTTCCAGCCCACGCGCGCCGGATCCGCACCGGTCTGGATTTCGACCGCCGTTCCCGACGAGGCGATCCGCAGTGGCGTCGACAGCCGGCACTCCAGGCGGCTGGTCCGCAGCCCGGCGGTGCCGTCCTCGTAGCGAAACGATGCCGAGAGCACCTCCCACGCGGGACTCCGGAGAGCCTGGTCGACCGTCAGGCGCAGGCGGGAGGTGACGTGCTCGCAGCCCTCGGCTGCCCAGGCGGCCCGCTCCGCATCGTTCACGGTCCCGTCGCCGTCGCGGTCCACCCGGGTCTGCTCCTGCAGGGTGGGGATCTCGGCGGAGTCGGTGACCGCCGTTGCTGTGATGTGGTCTTGATGAACCGTCAGCCCGAGGTAGTGGTTGACGGAGAAGTTCCCCAGGGGATGTGCCACGGCAACGGGAGCCGCCACGCCCAGCAGCCAGGCCAGGGCTGACGAGGCAACCGCGGTGCGGAGCAGGGGACGAGGGACGGTCACGCGTTGCCTCCGTGGACAGTGACGGCTGCGGCACGCCAGTGGTCGCGGGAGTCCTGGGCGGCAGTGGCGCTCGGATGCGCCCGGCTACCATCGCGGCTTGCGTGGGCCTGCGCCGCGCGCCATCCCGTGTCGGACCGCGGCTTCACTCGTACGAGGCAGAGCGGCCAGGCCCGCCACCATTGTCAGAGTGCCCGGGATCAAAGGCGTGCGGGGCCCTGACCCGTGAGCGTGACGCCTCGCAGCGCCCCGGCGCGCCCTGTGACGCGCCCCCTTCTTGCGGCCATAGTGCAGTTACAAGTCAGCCGCTCTCACGGACACTCAGCCGGCCGACGAAGGAGCACAGTCATGGGCCCGCCCCCGCAAACCTCCCCCGCACCCGGACAGACCGGTGCCCAGGCCTCTCGCCCCCGCCTGACACGAGCGGAGTGGCGCCGCCTGGCCGGCATGGGCGCCTTCATCCTCGGCCTCCACCTGATCGGCTGGATAACCCTGGTGGCCGCCGTCGCCCCGCAGCACCACACCATCGGCAACCAGAGCTTCGGCATCGGCATCGGCGTCACCGCCTACGCCCTGGGCATGCGCCACGCCTTCGACGCCGACCACATCGCCGCCATCGACAACACCACCCGCAAGCTCATGGACCAGCACCAACGCCCGCTCTCCGTCGGCTTCTGGTTCTCCCTCGGCCACTCCTCCATCGTCTTCGCCCTCGCCCTGCTGCTCTCCCTGGGCGTCAAGACCCTCGCCGGTCCGCTCAGGGACGACGACTCCTCCCTCCACCAGGCCACCGGCCTGATCGGCACGCTCGTCTCCGGCTCGTTCCTCTACCTGATCGCGGCCCTGAACCTGGTCGTCCTGGTCGGCATCTGGAAGGTCCGGCGCCGCATGCGCGAGGGCCACCTCGACGAGCAGGCCCTTGAAGAGCAGCTAGCCAAACGGGGCCTGATGAACCGTGTGCTGGGCCGGGCGACGAGAGCGATCCGCAAGCCCTGGCACATGTACCCGCTGGGCCTGCTGTTCGGCCTCGGGTTCGACACCGCCACCGAAATCGCCCTGCTGGTCCTCGCGGGCACCGGCGCGGCCTCCGGTCTGCCCTGGTACGCGATCCTGTGCCTGCCGGTGCTGTTCGCCGCCGGAATGTGCCTACTCGACACCATTGACGGCTCCTTCATGAACTTCGCCTACGGGTGGGCGTTCTCCAACCCGGTCCGCAAGATCTACTACAACCTGACCGTTACCAGCCTGTCGGTGGCCGTCGCCCTGGTGATCGGCACCGTCGAACTCCTCGCACTGCTGGCTGACAAGCTCCGTCTCCGGGGCGCGTTCTGGGAATGGGTTGCGGCGCTGGACCTCAACATCGTCGGCTTCGCGATCGTCGGCCTTTTCATCGCGGTCTGGCTGGTGGCTCTGGCCGTGTGGAGACTCGCCCGCATCGAGGACCGCTGGGCACCCAAGGTACCGGCCCAGGCCGCCGGGCCCGCGGCCCCTCACGTCCTCACCGGCGAGGTCTGACGCCCGCCTGCTCGTGCCTGCCGCATGGGTGAGGAACGGTTCTGCCCTCTCGTGCCGGCTTCCCGAAGCGCAACGCGCTGTGGGAGGCCGGCACGAGGCCGTTTGTCGTCCTTTTGCCTACCACCCGGGTGAAGCCCCTGCGCCACGCGGGTGAGAGCACCAGTCCGGAGCCCGTGTGTTCACGAACTCTGCCGGTGAGCGGTTCACAGTGCGCAGTGCAGCTGCCACGCCGAACCCGACCCGCGGCCCTGCCACCACCGGCAGGTGACCGTCCGTCACCGAAGCGGAGAACACATCCATGACCGCATGTCGTCGCACCTCCCGCGTGAGCTCCACCGCTCGCACGGCCGCGATCCTGACCACCATGAGCCTGGCCCTGGCCAGCACCGCCCTCCTGTCCACCGGCTCGGGCGTCTCCAGAGCGTCCAGCCACCGCGAAGCCCCGCTGATCGCCGCCGACCCCCAGGTCGACAACACCGACGTGTACGCCTTCACCAGCCCCGACAAGCCCGACACCGTCACGCTGATCGCCAACTGGCTGCCGTTCCAGGAACCCAACGGCGGGCCGAACTTCTACCCCTGGGCCGACGGCGCGCACTACGACATCAACATCGACTCCCAGGGCACCGGCAAGCCCGACGTCACCTACCGCTGGACCTTCCACACCGAGGACCAGCGCGGCACCAACACCTTCCTCTACAACAACGGGCCGGTGAACAACCTCACCGACCCCACCCTGCTGTTCCACCAGTACTACACGCTCCAGGAACTGCGACCCGACTGCGACCCGGTAACCCTGGTCGAGCACGGCACCGCCGCGCCGTCCGACACGGGCAAGGCATCCATGCCCAACTACGGCCAGCTACGCGACCAGGCGACCGTGCAGCTGCCTGGCGGCGGCCAGACGGTGGCCACCCAGGCCGCCGACCCGTTCTTCCTCGACCTGCGGGTCTTCGACCTCCTCTATGGCGGCAACCTCTCCGAGGTCGGACAGAACACCCTCGCCGGATACAACGTCAACTCCGTTGCCCTGCAGATCCCCAAGAGCAAGCTCGCCTACAAGGGTGACGCGACGCGCAACCCGGTCATCGGCGTGTGGTCGAGCACCGAGAAGCAGACCATGAAGCTCAGCCCCGGCTCCCAGAAGCCGGTCGGCCCCTACGTCCAGGTCTCCCGCCTGGGCAACCCGCTGGTCAACGAGGTCGTCCTGCCCGCCGGCCTGAAGGACGCCTTCAACTCCCTCCCGCCGTCCGAGGACCACAACCAGCCCGCCGTCGTCGCCAAGGTGCTCGACCCGGAGGTCCCCAAGCTCGTCCAGGCCATCTACGGCATCCCCGCGCCCGCCACCCCGCGCACCGACCTGGTCGAGATCTTCCTCACCGGCATCGCCAAGGCCACCAACGGCCCGCTCGCCGTCGACCTCAACTCCCAGCTCATGAACCAGGACATCGACGTTTCCCAGTTCGTGCCCGCCGAGGAGCTGCGCCTGAACATGTCCACCCCGGTGACCCCGAAGCCCGACCGCCTCGGGGTCCTGAACGGCGACTTCCAGGGCTTCCCCAACGGCCGCCGCCTGACCGACGACGTCGTCGACATCGCTCTGCAGGTCGTCGAGGGCGCCACCCCCGGCAACTTCATCCAGGCCCTCGCCGCCGGTGACAAGGTCAACACCACCGACAAGCCGTTCGGCGCCACCTTCCCGTACCTGGCCCTGCCCTACGACAAGGCCGTCAACCAGAAGTAGCCGTAGCCCGGGTGGGGCTCCGGCAGACGTGCGGAGCCCCACCAGCGGAGAGGTCCGGGTGCCGGACCGCGACCAGGAGTCCTGATGCGACGTCTGCCCCTGCTGCTGTCCACCGGCGCTCTCTGCGCGGCCCTCGCCGCGGCCGGCGGCCTGCTCTCCCAGCCCTCAGGACCTCCCCGCGCGGCGGGCGACATGGCAACCCAGCACCGGCTGGCGTCCGACACCGGCGCAGCCGACTCGGGGAGTTCCTCCTCCCTGGGGGCGGCCATCGCGGCGGACCAGCGCCGACTGCGGGAGTTGCCCTCCGACGCCGCCGCGTGGGCCAGGCTCGGGGCCCGCTACGTCGAGCAGGCCCGCCTCACCGCCGACCCGTCCTACTACCCCAAGGCCGACGAAGCCCTGCACCGCGCCCTGGACCTCACCCCTGAGGGCAGCACCGAAACCCTCACCGGACTCGGCGCACTGGCCAACGCACGCCACCGCTTCGCCGAGGCAAAGGACTTCGCCCAGCGAGCGATCACCGCTCAACCGCTGCACTGGCAGGCCTACGCCGTACTCGCCGACGCGCTCACACAGCTCGGCGAGGACTCCGCCGCCACGAAGGCCGTCCAGCAACTCCTCGACCACCGGCCCGGAACGGCCGCCTTCACCCGCGCCGCCTACGAGTTCGAACAGCACGGCCGAACCAACGACGCCCGCGCCGCTCTCGAGCGCGCACTGGCAGACGCCTACAGCCCGGCCGACCGCGCGTTCTGCCTCCACCAGATCGCCGAACTCGACCTCAACTCCGGCCACACCCACCAAGCCCTGACCGGCTACCAGCGTGCCCTGGACGCCGACCCCGACTACACGCCCGCACTCGCCGGCCAAGCCCGCGCCGAGGCAGCCCTCGGCAACACCGCCACCGCTGTCCGCGACTACACCACCGCCATCGGGCGCGTCCCGCTTCCGCAGTACCTCCTCGAACTCGGCGAACTCCACGAGGCCCTCGGCCACCCCCAACAAGCCAAGGAACAGTACGCCCTGCTCGACGCCGAACACCGCCTCGCCGCAGCCAACGGCGTCAGCGACGACCTGACACTCGCCCAGTTCCAGACCGACCACGGCGACCCCGCCCAAGCAGTGACCCTCCTGCGTGCCGAATGGCAACAGCGCCACCACCCCGTCGTCGCAGACGCCCTCGGCTGGGCCCTCCACCGCACCGGCCAGGACCAGGAAGCCCTCACCTACGCCGACCTGGCCCTCAGTCACGGCTGGCGCAACGCCCTCTTCCTCTACCACCGCGGGGAGATCGAACGCGCCCTCGGTCAGACCGGGCAAGCCCGAGACGACCTTGCCGCCGCCCTCGCCACGGACCCGCACTTCTCACTCATCCACGCCCCACTCGCCAAAGCCTCACTCAACTCGCTTACGTAGCCGTCGACTCGGGAGACAAGTACGGTCCTGCGGCAGGACCGGGACCGGACCGGCCGCGTTGCCGACTGCTCGAAAACAGCGGACTCGACACACCCTCGGCCTGCCGCGGCCCGATCGGCGCCCATGGCCGCCCGGCAACGACCCGGCGGCCGCTGGTCGGCGGGGTCCACCGACTACGGCGCGCGGGCCGGGCGGGGATCCGGGACCGGTTGACGGTAGAGCGCGATCCCGGCCTGGATGAACGCCGTGTACGCGTCGATATCGTTCGGATCGGAACTCCACAGCGCCTTCGCCCGGCGCCACGCCAGCTGCAGCTCAACCATGTGCCCCTGGGCGTCGTCCAGGCGTTCATCGGTCACGGCCCCATCGTAGGCCGTACACAGAACGACGCTGACCTGCAGACTCCTCCAGGCGGGTTCGGCGCCCACAGGCCATGGACCGTATGGGTGATCCGCGAAGTCTGCAGCCGTCCGCGGCACGGCGGCCTCCGAAGGAAAGCTGTACGCACCGCCCGCTCCAACGCGCGCAGTTGGGCACGCCAGGCAGCCATCACGTGCCTCCGCTGCCTGGGCCGGACTGCAATGCACGTGACGTCCGGTGCGACAGCCGAACAGAGCAACCCCGAGGATGCCACCCCTGGCGAGCACCGTGGTTGTGGTTGCGGTGACCTGCCCAAAGAGCCTCTGCTGTGGTGACTGGGAACACGAGGCCGCCCGGCGACCACCTCGGGGCCGATGAACCGAGGAGACCCAAAAGTGGGACGGATCAAGAAGAAGCGCCCTGAACGTGACACACGCTGCGGCCCCGGTGCCCCGGTGACGGTCCCGCCGCCACCCGTGCCCGCGATGGAACAGGTCCTCCGCGCCTGGGACCGGGCGGTCGCCGCCGGACTGATGGACGACGGCACACCGACGAAATACCACTGAGGCTTCGCCATCTTCGAACGTGCTGGTCAGTGGGGCTGGTGTGGCGGGCTGTAGGGGTGCTCGTGCTGGTGGTGAGCGGGAGTCTGGCGTGTAGATCGTCTGGCGGGGAGGTCTTTGCTGATTCCGCCCTGTCGCTGTCCGTGTGACTCCTACGCTCCGGCTCATGATGGATCCCGATGTGCTGAGGAAGATCGTCGTGCGCCGAGCTGAGCTGAACGAGTTGGAGGAACAACTGGTCAAGCAGCTCGATCAGGTCCGGGCCGAGCAGGAGGAACTCGCAGTCGCCGAGCGGGTGATCGCGCGGATGGCCGAGCAGTTCGCCACTGCGGACGCGGCTGCGGCCGTGCCGGCTCAAGCGCAAGTCGCGGGCCGTGCGGTGCTGCTGATTCCGCATCGCGGGCCCGGCATGGACCAGGACGCGCTGCCGCCGGACTACCAGCGGATCATGGCCGTGGTGCGGGACGCGGGCGGGCCGGTGTCGACCAGGCAGGTCGGCCAGGAGCTGGGCCTGGAGGTGATGGTGCGGGGCAAACTGGAGCCGTTGCGGGGGAAGCTGTCCAAGCTCGCCGGGCGCGGATGGCTGCGCAAGTTGCCCGACGGCAGGTTCACCACACGTCTGTGACCGGCCAGGCCGTGGACAATGGGGCGTAACTCCAGGACCCCCGGCGGTCGTTGAGTTTGTGTGACGAAAAACAACAAGCCCGCCGAGGGCGTCTCCCTTGTCTACCAGTGCCACCTGAATCTGTCCACGAGCACCATCACCCACCTCGCCGACCTGCTGCGATCGCACCTGAAGACGATTCACTCGCCGTTTCGGTCGCTGCCGCCGGGCCGCATCGCGGTGCTCGTGCTGGCGATGCTGCGACACGACCAGCGCCTGCTGGACCTGGCCCACGGCAACGCGGTCCCCGAGTCCACCCTGCGGCGCTGGCGCGACGAGATGCTCGACCTGCTCGCCGCCCGCGCCCCACGCCTGGACCGGGCACTTCGCCAGATAGCCGCGCGGGGCGGGGAGGTCGTGCTCATCGACGGCACCCTGATCCCCACCCAGCGCCGCACCGGGAAGGCGAACCGCCCCAACTACTCCGGCAAGCACCACCGCCACGGCCTGCACTTCCTGGCCCTGACCGACGATCGGGGCAAGCTGGTCTGGATCTCCGCCGCCCGCCCGGGCCGCACCCACGACGCCACCGCCGCCCGCCGCGACAAGATCGTCGAGCACCTCAGGGCAGCGGGCCTCGGTGCGCTCGCCGACCTCGGCTTCATCGGCGTCGACAAGCCCAAGGACCCCGACGACCAGGCCATCGTCACCGGCTACAAGGCCACCCGGGCCCGCAAGCTCACCGCCGGCCACAGCAGGCCAACCAGATCCTGGCCTCCGCCCGCGCCCCGGTCGAACACGCCTTCGCGAACCTGAAAGCCTGGCGGATCCTCACCAAGCTCCGCACCGACCCAGCCCGCGCCACCGCCCTCCTGCGCGCCCTTCTCGTCCTGACCAACCTCGAAGTCAACCGCTGACCGCGCCCTGACAGATGATCAAGACCCCAGACTCTCGCCCACCACCAGCACGAGCACCCCTACAGCCCGCCACACCAGCCCCACTGACCAGCACGTTCGAAGATGGCGAAGCCTCAATGTCCTTGGTCTCCGCATAGTGATCCATGGCCGAGGGCTCGACTTGGCATGCGGTGTCCGCTGCGGGCACGTCCGAACTCCGGTGGTTCGGGAAGGCCTTGATAGGCGCTCCGAACCACCGGAGCTCTGGTGCGTGTGCGGCGGCCGGCCGACAGTTCCGGCCTGCGGGCCTACGTGATCACGCGATCCCTGCTACGGAAGTGCCGCGGGAGTCGTCGGCCGGACACCATGGGTGACGGGTTCGTCATCCCGGGTCACTACCAGCTGTACACCTGGAAGGACCAGAGGGAGTACCCGTAGCCGGTGCCACGCTGGATGCCGTTCATCCGGATGTAGCGGCCGGAGCCGTTGAGGGCGGTGAGGTCCTCGTTGCCGCCGGTTGCGGTGGTGGTGGAGTAGATGGTGGTCCAGGTGGTTCCGTCGTTGGAGGTCTGGATCTGGTAGGCCTTGCCGTAGGCGGCTTCCCAGTTGAGCTTCACCTGCTTGACGGGCTTGGTGGTGCCGAGGTCGACCTGCAGCCACTGCGGGTCGGAGTAGGCGCTGGCCCAGCGGGTGGTGGCGTTGTCGTCGGTGGCGAGAGCGGCGCCCAGGGTGCTGGCCTCGACGGAGGAGGCGGTGGTCGGCCGGCCCTGGGCGGCGTCGGTGCCGGTGACGGTCCAGGTGAAGGACGCGAAGCCCAAGGCGTTGGTGGTGTCGGTGGCGGTGACGGTGACGGTGGCGGTTGTGACGGCGGCGGGGGTGCCGGTGATCTGGCCGGTGGCGGGGTTGATGGCCAGGCCGGCGGGCAGGCCGGTGGCGGCGTAGGTGAGGGTCTGGCCGGTGGCGGAGTCGGTGGCGGCTACCTGGAGGGCGGTGATGGCGGTGCCGGCGGTCGAGGTCTGGTTGGCGGGTGCGGTCACGGTGACGGTGTTGCCGGTGCTGCCGGAGGCCGGGGTGAAGGTCAGGGTCTGGGCGGTGGCGGGGCGGGTGTCGCCGCTGCTGCCGGTGTTGTTCCAGCTGCGCTGGGGGGCGGTGAGGACGGGCTGGGTGTCGTTGGTGAGGCTGAGGGCGAGTTCGCTGTAGCGGTTGACCAGGCGGTAGGCGCCGGTGGGGGTGGAGGCGCCGCTGGTGGCCGGGGCCTGGGTGATGGCCTGGATGGACCACTGCTGGCCGATGGCGGCGGTCGGGGAGGCGAGGGTGGGGGCCGCGCCCCAGGCGCGGCCGGCGTCGCCGGTGCCGACGCCGAGGGCCTGTCCGGTGGAGAGGTTGGTGACGGTGTAGAAGCCGTCGCCGGTGGCGGTGAACTTCCACTGCTGGGTGGTGCTGGTGCTGCTGGTGCCGGTGGTCAGTGTGCTGCCGCTCTGCTGCAGGTAGCTGCCGTTGCCGGCTGCGATCTTGTATGCCTGGGTGGCGCTGACGGGGGCCTGGGGCAGGTCCGCGGCGCTGCGGGGGGTGATGGTGATCTCCCGCGAGCTGGTGCCGCACTCGATCAGGCAGTAGGAGCGGAAGGTCTTGCCGAGGGTGGTGGTGCTGGTCTTGTTGCCGGCGTCGAGCAGCCAGCGGTACCAGGAGGCGTTGTCGGTGCCGGGGACCAGTCCGAGGTCGGTCCACTTCTGGGTGGCGAGGTCATCGGTGGCGTAGATGTGCAGCGGGGTGTAGTTGCCGGTCCGCTGGGCGATGTTGTTCTGCGGGGTGCCGATGTACTTGCCGAGGTAGGCGTTCCAGGCGATGTTCATGACGGTGAGTGGGGAGTCGCCGGGCATGGTGCCGTTGGCGGCCTGGGTGGAGGCGCCGCCGGTGGTGGAGGTCTTGTAGTCCTCGCTGGGTGCGGTGTAGCCGGTGCCGCCGCCGTCGGCGGGGATGACGTTGCTCTCGGCCCCTCCGACGCCGGGGGTCTGCCAGGCGCCGTTGTACCACTTCTTCCAGGAGGAGGCCGCCATCTTGCCCGAGATCGGGGCGCGGGCGACGTGCTGGAGCCAGATCTCGCCGCCGGCGGTGCCGGGCTTGGTCACCACGCGGGTGGCGTAGTAGGCGTAGAAGTAGCCGGAGGCGTGGTCGACGAACAGGCGCTGGTCGCCGTCGCCGTAGTAGTAGGTCTGGTTCGGGAACGCCGCGGTGTCGCCCCTGGTGGTGCTGAAGGGCGAGGTGATGGCGTGGTCTGTGATGGTCCAGGTGCTGCCCTTGTCCTTGGAGACGGCCGTGTCGATCGCGTCGTAGTGCAGGCCGTCGCCGAAGGGTTCGCCGGTGAACTCGTTGTGCACCAGGCCGTACCACCAGCCGGTGTCGGGGTCGACCCAGGTGCCGACGAGGTCGCAGTAGTTGCGCTGGGTGTAGGTGGTGCTTCCGTTCGTGGTGGCCGTCAGGCCGGTGGGGCTGTTGTTGCAGCGCCAGGTGGTGTCGTCGTTGCGGTCCAGGGGGTTGGCCGGGTTGACCGCGTTGCTGATCGGGTTCTTGGTGACGTTGTCGAAGTTGGCGCCGGAGTAGAAGTTCCACTGGCGGGAGGCGCCGGCCTCGTAGAGGGCGTGGGCGGTCTGGTAGTAGAACTTGCCGTTGGCGTCGGTGTAGGGGAAGGAGGGGGCGTCGCCGCCGCCGCCGGAGACGGAGGCGCCCGCGGTGAAGGTGTAGGACGGCTGGGGGGCGGTGGTGGAGCCCCACTTCTGGGTGATCTGCGCGGGGTCGCAGGTCGCCAGGCCGATGCGCGCGTTGTTCACGACGGTGCCCTGGACGGCGAGGCACTTGCCGGACTTGGCGCTGTATATGGTGCCGTCGGGCAGGTACTTGAACCTCTGCTGGGCGCTCGTGGTGCCGCAGTCGTAGAGCTGGGCGAGTGCGCCGGTGGCGTTGGATCCGCCGGTGACGTCCAGGCACTTGGTGACGGCGCCGATGGTGACGGTGAGGCTGCCGTCGTCCTGCCAGGTCCAGTTCTGCGCGGCGGAGCCGTTGCAGGTGTACAGCTGGACGACTGCGCCGTTGGCGGTGCTGAAGTCGGCGTCGTCCAGGCACTTGCCGCCGATGGTGACGGTGCCGGGGGTGCTGGCCGCGACGGCAGCGGGGGTGAGGGTCACGGCCGCGGCTGCGGCCACCGTGAGCGAGAGGGCGGCTGCGAGCCCGGCCCGTCCGGCGGTCATTCTTCGGTACATGGTTGTCTCCGTACCTTGTGGTGGGGGATGGGTGGTGCACTGAGCACTGTGGGGGTGCGCTCAGCCCTTGATGTGGGTGACCAGGTCGTCGATGAAGGCGGCCCACTCAAGCCTGGTGGAGGGTTTTCCCTCGATGCCGGGACGGGTCTGCCAGGGCAGGGGCCCGGTCTCGGGTCGGTACTCGACTCCGATCGCCTCCAGCCGGGGCAGGTGTGCGGCGAGGCGGGTGCGGAAGTCGTCGAAGTCGCGTGCGCCGGTGCTCCAGAGGGCTTCGGCGATGGCGCACAGGCGAGGGAAGGCGTAATAGTCGACGGTGCGCGGGGAGTCCATGTGCTCGGTCCAGATGTTCGCCTGGCCGCCGAGGATGTGTGCGGCCTCGTGCGCGGTGAGGTCGTCGGGGACCGGCTCGAAGCCGTACGCCTCCTGCAGGGTCAGAGGAACGGCGAACGGGATCGGCTCATCGGGGTGCTCGGACTGCCGGTAGTCGAGGTAGACCTGGTCGTCCGGGCACGAGACAACGTCGTGGCCCCGGCGGGCGGCGGTCCGTGCTCCGGTCATGCCGCGCCAGGAGGCGACGGCCGTGCCGGGCGGGACGGGGCCTTCCAGGACGTCGTCCCAGGCGAACATGCGGCGCCCGCGGGTGGCGAGGTGTTCGCCCAGGCGGCCGATGAACCAGGACTGGAGCTGGGTCTCGTCCGCCAGGCCCCGCTCGCGCATGAGTTCCTGGGTGCGGGGATCCGCGCGCCACTGGTCCTTGGGGCACTCGTCACCACCGATGCCGACGAACCGGCTCGGGAAGAGGTCGGTGATCTCGTCCAGGACCCCCCGGTAGAAGTCGAGCGTGCTCTCCTCGGTGTTGAGGATGTTCGGGTTGACGCCCCAGCGGGTGTGGACCTCCCGTGCCGGACCGCCAACGCCGAGCTCGGGATAGGCGGCGATGGCGGCCTGGGAGTGCCCGGGGACGTCGATCTCCGGCACGACGGTGATGTGGCGCTCCGCGGCGTAGGCGACGATTTCGCGGATGTCGGCCTGCGTGTAGTAGCCGCCGTGGGGCCGGCCGTCACCGGGTGCGCCGTCCTGGGCTCCCAGTTGGGACTCGCGCCGCCAGGATCCGACCTCGGTCAGCCGGCGGTGGCGGAGGATCTCGACGCGCCAGCCCTGATCGTCCGTCAGGTGCAGGTGCAGGGTGTTGAGCCGGTGCATGGCGAGCAGGTCGATGAACCGCAGCAGGTCGTGCTTGGGCATGAAGTGTCGGGCCACGTCGAGCATCACACCGCGCCAGCGGAACCTCGGCTCATCGCGCACCGTCACGGCCGGCACCGCCCACCGCTGCCCGGAGACCCGGGCGCGGCGGTGTACCGCGGGGGGCAGGAGCTGGAGCAGGGCCTGGCAGCCGTAGAAGACGCCGGCCGGGGAACCGCCCTCGATCAGGACGGTCTGGGGGGTGACGGTCAGGCAGTACTCCTCGTCGCCCAGTTCCGGCCGCACCTCCAGGGTGATCGAGTGCCGGGTGGCGGGGTGGAAGGGGCCTGCGGGCAGCAGCAGCGCGGTGGCGGGGCGGAGCGTGGACTGGAGCCACAGAGCGGTCGCGGTGAGCTTGCGCGAGGCGGTGATGACGGTGGATTCGCCGAGGAGGAACTCGCCCTCGTCCGTGCGAACAGACGTTGCGCGGGGCAGGAGCATGGAGTGGGGTCAGCCTTTCACGGCGCCGGCGGAGACGCCGGAGACGAGCTTGCGCTGGATGAGGAGGAAGAACACGACGACGGGGAGGGAGAAGATGACGGAGCCGGCCATCTGCCCGCCGAAGTCGGTGCCGGTGATCGGGGTGCTGAAGGAGGCCAGCCACACCGGGAGGGTGTACTGGTCCTGGTCCTTCATGAAGGTGTAGGCCACCAGGTAGTCGTTCCAGGCCGCGATGAACGCGAAGATGCTGGAGGCAACCACACCCGGGGCGACCAGCGGGAACAGGATCTTGTAGAGGATCTGCCAGGTGGAGGCGCCGTCGATGCGCGCGGCCTCCTCGATCTCGACGGGGATGGCGATGAAGAAGCCGCGCATGACCCAGATGGAGAACGGCAGGACGACGGCGACGTAGGCGAGGATCAGCCCGACGTAGGTGCCCAGCAGCCCGATCCGGTTGAAGACCAGGAACGTCGGGATGAGCAGGGCCGAGCCGGGCAGCATCTGGACGATGAGGATCGCCACCATGATCGTGCGCCTGCCCCGGAACCTGAACCGTGAGAGCGCGGCGGCGGCGAACATGCCCAGCACCACGGCCAGGACAACGGTGCCGCCGACGACGACCAGGCTGTTGAACAGGTTGCGGTAGAACGTGGTCTGGTTGATCGCCGCGTCGAAGTTGGACAGGGTCCAGTGCCTCGGGAGGAACAGCGGGGTCGAGGTCATCGCCTCGGAGCGCGGCTTGAACGCCGTGTTGACCATCCAGTAGACGGGGAAGATCCACACCACGCTGAACGCGATCGCCAGCGTGTTCGGAAGCCAGCCGCCCTTGGCCGTCACGGCCCGGTTGCGGCGCGGGCGCTTGGTCACAGGTCCTCCCCGGAGCGCAGCAGATTGCGGATGTAGAGGGCGGTGATCGCCACGAGGATGGCCGTCGTGATGACCGACAGGGCCGCGCCCTGGCCGACTCGGAAGCCGACGAACGCGGTCTTGTAGGCGAAGATCCCCAGCGTGGTGGTCGCGGAGTCGGGGCCCCCGGCGGAGACCAGCCAGATCTGGTTGAAGACGTTGAAGTCCCAGATCACCGACATCAGCGAGACCAGCAGCAGGGTGGGGCGCAGGAAGGGCAGGGTGATCGACCACCACAGGCGCCACTCGCCGGCCCCATCCAGGCGGGCCGCCTCCTGGAGTTCCAGGGGCAGTTGGGTGAGTGCGGCGTACAGGGTAAGGGCGATGAACGGGACGGCCTGCCAGACGATCAGCAGCCAGATCGACAGGTAGGCCAGGAACGGATCGTTGGCCCAGTCGGTGTTGGTCATGTCGCCGAACAGGTGCGTGCGGGTGAGCAGCCAGTTGACGACCCCGTAGCCGGGCTGGAACAGCCACTTCCACACGAGGGAGGAGGCAACGGTCGGCATGGCCCAGGCGAGGATCAGCACGAGGGTGACCGTCGTACGCATCGGGGTCGCCAGGCGGGTGAGGAGCTGGGCGACGGCCGTGCCCACCGCGATGCTGCCGACCACCATGGCGGCCGTGAACAGGACGCTGCGCTCGAGAGCGTGCCAGAACTGAGGGTCCGTCAGCAGTGCGGCGTACTGCGCCGTGCCGACCAGGCGGTAGGCGCCGGTGAAGAGGGAGCGTTGGTTGTAGTCGGTGAAGGAGGTGTAGATCAGGAAGACGATCGGGGCGGCGGTGACGGTGAGCATCACCAGGCCCGCCGGGGAGAGCAGCCACCATGGGGCTCGGGAGTGGCGCCGTCGGGGCAAGGGGTGCGGGCGGCGGCGGGTGCGCCGGGTGCCCGCTGGGGAAGGGGGCGTCATGAGCGTTGTCTCTTGTCCGGTCGCAGTAGGGCGGTGGGAGGACGCCCCGGGGTTCCAGGGCGCCCCGGGGCACTACTGGCCGGCGTTGAGCGCCTTGTTCGCTGTGGCGTCGAACGCACTAGCGGCTTCCTGGGGGCTCTTGCTCCCGGAGGCGACGGCGGCGAAGAGGTTGTTGATGTCCTTGTTGCCTTCCAGCTGCGCCCAGTTGGCGGCTGCCGGGGTGGCCTTGGAGTTGAGGGCGGCGTCGAAGAAGCCCTGCTTCAGTTCGCTGACCGTCGCCTTGGCGGTCTTGATGCCCTCGGCGCTGTTGGGGATGAAGCCCTCGTGTCCGGCGACCCACTTGATCTGGATCTCGGGGCTGGCGGCGATCTTGGTCCACTGCAGGGCGAGGTCGGCGTCGTTGCTGCGGGCGGGGATGCCCCAGTCGGATCCGCCGAGCATGACGGGCTGGGACTTGCCGGACTTGCCCGGCAGGGGGAATGCGCCGAGGTCGGCGTCGGTCAGCTTGGGGTTGGCCTTCTGGATGCGTCCGACGAAGCCACTGGTGGCGACGATCGCGGAGGTCTTGCCGTCGGCGAAGACCTGGACCTGGTCGGGGTTGGTGGTGTCGACGGTTCGCGAGGCGGGGGTGGAGAACTGGTTCTGGAAGGCCTTGAAGTCCGCCAGGCCGGCCTGGGCCTTGTCGGTGCTGAATCCCGCGGTCCACTTGCCGGCGTCGTCCGCGGTGGCGATGTCGCCGCCCGCGTCCCAGACGAACTGCATGCCCGCGTACCAGTTCTGGCCGGGGAGGTAGAGCGGGGAGAAGTCGGGTGCGGGGTTGGCGGCCTTGACCTTGGTGAGGGCGTCGGTCAGTTCGGCGATGGTGGCGGGCGCCTTGGTGATGCCCGCCTTCGCCCACATGGTCTTGTTGTAGATCACCGCGCGGGCGCCGGCGAAGCCGGGGACCGCGTAGAGCTTGCCGTCGACGGTGGCGGGATTGACCAGGCCCGACAGCCAGGTCTGGGCGTGCGCGAGGTCCGCGGCGTAGGGGGTCAGGTCCTTGAGGCCGCCGTTGGCCGCGAAGCTGGCGACCTGGGTGTTGCCGAGGTCGAGCACGTCCGGCGGGTTCGAGGTGGCCAGCGCGGTCGTGATCTTCGTGGTGATCCCGTCCCAGCTCTGCACCTGAACGTCGACCTTGGCGCCGGTCTGCTGGGTGAACGCGTCGTTGATCGCCTTGAGCGTGGGGTCCGAGTAGTCGCCGTCCATCACCCACACCGTGAGGGTCTTGCCCTCGCCCCTGACGGCGGCCACCTGCGTCGTGCCGCTCGGGGAGGTGTCCGTGTCCGCGCCGTTGTTCGCACAGGCGCTCAGTGCGACGGCGGTGGCCAGGGCGAGGACGGCGGCGGCACCGCGTGTTCTGTGGTTCATGATATTTCCTAGCAGTATGTCCAGCCGGTAACATCACTGGACTGTTGGGTAGTACTCACGGGTTTCCGGGTCGAGCCGACGTCACGCGGTTGCCGCCGCAGTGGTGCCGGGCGTTCTCGACCCGGGGGTCTGTGGGCCGGTCGGAACGGAGCTCAGAGGACGCCGAGCTCGGCATCGAGCACGAGGCAGACCCCGCCGAGCAGCGTCAGGTCCCCGTCCCCGGCCAGGGACCGGATCGTCAGCGAAGCGCCGATCGGGGACAGCGTCCGCGCGCGCACCGTCTCAACGGCCGCGTCGAGTAAGGGACCCTCGATCAGGTCCGCAGGCCCGGTCAGGACGATCTCGTTCAAGTTCAGGGCACAGGCGATCGGCGCGAGCACCGTGCCCAGAGCCTGCCCTGCGCCGGCCAGGATCGCGCCGTGGTCGGACTCGGCGGATGCGGCGAGCCGTGCCCGCAGGTGCACTGCGTCGATCATCGGATCCAGACAGCCTCGGCGCCCGCACACACACAGCTCACCGCCGACGTCGACCGTGACGTGCCCGATCTCGCCCGCTGCGAACTGCTCACCCTCGACCAGCTCCCCACCGACGATCAGGCCGGCGCCGACACCATGCTCCGTGGCGATCAGCATCAGATTCTGCGCCTCGGTACGGCGGAAGTGCAGGACCGCCAGCGCGGCCACGTTCACGTCGTTGCCGACGTGGGCCGGGATGCCGAAACGGTCGGTGAGCTGACGGGCCATCGGCAGGCCGTGCCACTCCAGGTGCGCGGCGTCCAGGATCACCCCTTCGTCATCGACGATGCCGGGCGAGCCCACGCCGATCCCCAGGACCCGGCACGGTGCGCGATCAAGCAGATCGGTCACCAGGTGGAAGACAAGGTCTGCGGCAGCGGCCCCGACAGCGCCGCCGATCGCGATCCGCGCCCGTTCGACGACGCGGCCGCGCAGGTTCGTCACGGCCCCTTCGAAGAACTCACCGTGCGAGAGATCGAGCGCCACCAGGTTCACCGCGTCGTCGCGGATCTCGACCAGCGTCGAGGGCTTACCCCTTCGGCGGTCGCCCTCAGGCCGACGCCCCACATCGGCGACCAGGCCATCGGCCTCCAGGTCGGCAACGAGCGCCGACACCGTCGGGGCCGTCAGGCCGGACTTCCGCGCGAGGTCGGCACGGCTCATCGCACCCTCGTGGTACAGCGTCGCCAGGACGAGCGAGCGGTTGTGCACCCGGTTGTCCTGCGTCTGCGCCTTCGTTCTCAGCGGCCGGCTGCGCCGCGCTCGCGGCTGGACGGACATGCGGCGCGGCGTGCGGAAGCCAGCGCCAGCAGGGGCGGTGGTGGAGACGGAATCACTCACGGCACAAGACTCCCTTCAGCCACCGAAACGACGTTTCTTAGATGGCTTTACTTAAGATGCCTTGAATAATCAGAGTACCGCCAACTCCTGTCAAGGGCCTCGGATCCAGGGCGCGTAACGATCCGGTAGAGCCGTGCCGAGGTCGACCCGCCGGGGACGCTGCGAGCGCACGGCGCAGATGCCGGCCCAGCCTGCGGCGCTTGACAGGCATCGCCGGAGGGCCGATTATGCAATCAGGTTTAATTAAATCCTCTTTTGATATTGTGCCCGGCGAGCGGACGCTGCCGTCAGCACACACCCCGCGCAGCCCGCAACAGCGACAAACCACCTGAGGCGGCGGACCTCACCAGCCCTTTGAGCCGGCCCGGCGCCCCCCTGTACCTCAGCCCTCTCCCCTGCCGGGAGGAACCCATGCTCGCCCACGGACCGACAGCCCCCTTCCATTTCCAGCTGCCCGGATCACTCCTGGTCGCCCAATGGCTGCCCAGCGACCCGCGCGGAGTGCGGGTCCTTGAGGCCGGCCACGACTTCGACGTCGTCAAGGTGAGCGGTGAACTGGCTCCCCTCCTGATGAACGCACTCAAGCCCGCTCGGCCCGGCTGTATCCACGACCTGGTGTCGGACGCACACCTGTGGCTCATCCCAGCCGGGTCCGCTCGGTACTGGCAGCTGGCTCCCGACCAGGGTGTCGCGGTGCTGGGCCGCGGTTGGCACGTGTCGATCCCCGGGGAGCACTGCGATGGCCGACGCCGGTGGACCGACCCCGGACCGGCCCTCACCTGCGCCGAACAGCTCTGGGACGTACTGCAGAGCGTGACGGCCAGGCCCGTGCCGGGCGAGCGGAACGCCTCCCCGCCCCCGGCAGTCATTGCGGTGCTCCCCGGCTCCGTACATTCACCGGCCGTGGGCACTCAGCTCGCGGCGCCCCGGCGGCCGGTTGCGGCAGGGCACAGATGACGGGGCCCGCCGCGATGGTGAACAGCATGTTGGCCGGGGTCATCACCGAGCGGTGAACGGCTCGCCTTGGCCGTGCAGCACACCCGGGTTGGGACCGGGCGCCTGACGGCCCTCCGCCAGGCGCCCGGCTTGCTCGGCCTCCGTGCGTCCCATGAGCACGTGGAGCCGGTCTCGGCGACCTCGGCGTCCAGCTCCCCGGTATCGGGTGGATGAACGCCTCGGGCCAGCGAATCGGCGTCCAGGCTCCCTACCTGATAGCCGGGATAACGGCGGCGATGTCAGGGTTCATCCACGCGGTCAGGGACAAGCGGCCGTGCGCGCGGCGGCAGGCGGCCACGACAGCGGCGTTGTAGAAGCGGCTGACCACGCGGACGATCACGTTCAGTAGCACCGGCTTGCGCGGTGGCACCCGGCGCCTCTGCGTGAAGGGCCCAGCCCCGCGGACGTAGACGTGGCCGTGGGTGAGGTCGATGCCCACGAACGTGACCTGGTTCAGAGTGGGCAGCGACGGGGTGAACCCGCACCAGGCGGTCAGGATGTCCGAGTGCATCGAGGGATGTGCCGACTGTGCCCGTGGACGAACGTGCGCAGGAAGTGTCCAGGGGAGATGGCGCGCACCGGAACCAGGCTCGGGCCCTCGGTGCTCCGCCGTCTGGCCAGGCCGGGGGGCGGAACGGGCCACCGTACATCGGGAGTTCGATGACGGAGCCATAGTAGGGCTTGGTCAGGTTCGTATCGGTGTGGGTATGTCGCGGTGGCAGGTGGGGCAGGCGCCGGCCCAGGTGGCGAGGAGTGACTGCAGCTCGCGGACGACCTGATAGAGGCTCAGGCCGGTGCCGTTTCTTTTGGGGCCCGGGTCAGCCTCCGCAGGGGGCAGAAGGCGTGGGCGAGGGATGCGAGGGTGACGTGGTGGTGCCAGCCGTTGAAGGTGCGGCCCTCGAAGTGGGCAAGCCCGAGGGCCTGCTTCATCTCCCGGTAGTCGTGCTCGATGCGCCAGCGGAGCTTGGCCAGGCGGACCAGGGTGGTCAGCGAGGTGTCGGCGGGCAGGTCGGAGAGCCAGAACTGCACCGGCTCGGCCTCCTTGGCCGGCCACTCGGCCAGCAGCCAGCACTCGGCCAGCTCGACGCCTTCGGTGGCCTCGCGGATCTCCCGTCCGGAGGGGCGGATCCGCAGCGCCACGAACCGCGAGTACATGCGCTTCAACCCGCTGCGGCCCCGGCCGGGGCGTGAACCCTCCCGCCAGGACACCGGCCTGGCCGCACCGCGTCCCGCCTCGATGACCAGAGCCTTCACGCTGCGGGCCGGGTCCGGATATTTGGCGGCCGGGCGCCGTCCGGTGCCGTTGTAGGGCGGGGTGACCGGGCGGGCGGCGGCCGGATGGGCGGCGGGCCGGCTGGAGATGCCCACGACGTAGCGCAGGCCGCGCTGGTTCAGACCCAGACGGAAGGCGATCGTGTCGCCGTAGCCGGCGTCGGCCAGGACCAGGGGCACCTCGACGCCCCAGGACCGGGTCTCGTCGATCATGTCCAGCGCGAGCTGCCACTTCTCCACGTGCCCCAAGTCGGCCGGGATTCCGCAGCGTTCACGCCGAGGGAAGTTCCCCCGCTGAACTGGACAGCCTGATACTGGGACGGTTGAGTCCCGGAGGAAGCAGCCCAGATCGTGAGTGGCAAGAGCAACATGAGCAAGCGGTACACGGCCGAGTTCAAGCGGGACGCGATCGCGCTGGTGCGGTCCTCGCCGCATCGGAACGTCACCGAGATCGCCCGGGAGCTCGGAGCGAGCCCCGAGGGGCTGCGGGGCTGGGTCAAGCAGGACAGGACCGACCGGGGCGAGGGGTCGGCGGGCGCGCTGACCAGCGATGAGCGAGAAGAACTGCGTCGCGTCCGCCGCGAGCTGGCCGAGGTCAAGAAGGCGAACGAGATCCTGGTAAAAGCCGCCGCCTTCTTCGCCAAGGAGATCGTGAAGTAGGCGCTTTGTGCCTCTTCATCGATGCGGAGAAGGCCACCGGGGCGATGGACGTCGCACTCGCCGTGGTGCTGGGCGGGGATTGCCTGGCCGATGTCGCGATGCTGCGGGCGGAGCCCGCCGTGTTCGGGCTGGTGGCCTCTGACCCGACCGTCTCCCGTCTGGTCGACACGCTCGCCGCTGCCGGCCCCCGTGCGCTGACGGCGATCCGGCGGGCACGGGCCGAAGTCCGCGAGCGGGTCTGGAAGTTGGCCGGCGAGAGCACCCCGGACGCGGGCGGCGAGGTGGTCGTGGACATCGACGGAGTGCTGATCCTCGCGCACTCCGAGAAGGAGGACGCCGCCAAGACCTGGAAGAAGACGTTCGGGCACCACCCTCTGTTAGCGTTCGTCGACCACGGCCGCGAGGGCTCCGGAGAACCGGTCGCCGGCCTGCTGCGGCCGGGGAACGCGGGCAGCAACACGGCCGCCGACCACATCGAGGCCGCCCGCCTGGCGCTGGCCCAGCTGCCGAAGAAGTACCGGCGCGGACGGCAGACACTGATCCGCACCGACTCCGCCGGCGGCACTCACGACTTCCTTAACTGGCTGACCACGCGCGGCCGGTGGCTGTCCTACTCGGTGGGGATGACCACCACGGACACCATCCACGAGGCCGTGCTGAAGATCCCGGGCACGGCCTGGACCCCGGCCGTCGAACCCGGCGGCGAGATCCGCGACGGCGCTTGGGTTGCCGAACTGGCCGGCGACGTCCTCAAGAGTTGGCCCGCCGGGATGCGGCTGATCGTCCGCAAGGAACGGCCGCACCCCGGCGCGCAGTTGCGCTTCACCGATGCCGACGGGATGCGGCTGACCTGCTTCGCCACCAACACCACCGTCGCGCCGATCGCGAAACTGGAGCTGCGGCACCGTCAGCGGGCCCGCGCCGAGGACCGCATCCGCGCCGCCCGCGACACCGGTCTGCGCAACCTGCCCCTCCATGACGCCGCCCAGAACCAGATCTGGCTGGAGATCGTCCAGCTCGCGCTCGACCTGCTCGCCTGGATGCCCATGCTCGCCCTGACCGGGCCAGCCCGCCGGTGGGAGCCCAAACGCCTGCGGCTACGGCTGTTCTCCGCTGCCGCCCAGCTCGTCCACGCCGGCCGCCGCCGCGTGCTCCGCTTCGCCCGCCACTGGCCCTGGACCGATGTGATCACCAGCGCGTTCGTCCGACTGCAAGCCCTACCGGACCCCGGCTGACCAGCGATAACGCCCCACCCCAACGAGCACCCGACCACATCCGGAGCCGTGGAACCCGGCGCCCATCCGACGCGACAGCCGGGCCCTCGTCATGCCCGCAGACAGAAATACCCAGCCCGGACAAGCAAATACGGCCCGCCAGCCAAGCTGACGAACCGTCATGCAAGATCGAGGTTAGGCAACGCCCACGCTGCGCCATCAGTGCCAATCTCTTGCCCCTCAAGAGGCGCCTGAGTATCGGCCGTGGTTTGCAGCACTGCGGCCACGTGGACAGGCGCAGCTGAAGTGAATTTCCTGATCCGGAAAATGTCACGCAAATAGAACATGGATACGGAGCGCGGTAGTTCCGTGCGACCCGTCCGGCGGAATCGCAGCCTCCGATTCCGTAAATGGCATTGGAAATTGTGTGCAGGCCACCGGCGTGCGCCGGAGTCCGCCCCTGCGGATTGATCGTGCAACCCCCTACTGCCGATCCTTGGCGATTTGCATCGCCCCAGGTCAGCCGACTATTCGATAGTCGGTCCGGCAGGCCGGGCGGACGGCCATGTGTGCGATCCCGAGCTGCGCCACGGCCGACGGCGCAAGATCAGTGCCTGGGGTGTGCGACGGCACTCGCGTGCGAGCCGGTGTGCGGATTTTGTTGGCCGGGTGAAACTTTGCGCCGTTGCGGGGAATTCCGGGCGGGCCCACCATCGGATCGTCGTACGAGATACGCGAGCACTTTGCAGTCGGGGTCGAAATTCCGTGCCCCCGGGAAGTGCGGACTTTCCATCGCGCTCGCCCCGAAGCTCCGTTCCGCCGTCTTCTTTCATTATCCCACCTGCGCAGATCCCCGTAACGAGGAGGGTTTCCGTTGGACAACCGGTACGAGGCGTACGCCTACGCCGACCCGATCTTCTACGACTCGCCCCGGCGTTGGGGGGCGCAGGAGGAGTTCGCCGCCGTCACCCGGCCGCTGCCCGACGGCTGGGAGCGCGGGGACCTGGAGATGTGGGCCGTCGTGCGCCCCTCCGGCGTCCGGATACCCGACCAGGGCTGGAAGATCCACGTCTCCTCGTGTACCGAGACCGCGGAGGAGGTGCTGGAGACCGTCCACTCCTTCTGTCTGGACGAACGCGTGACCTTCAAGTTCCTGCGCGGGCTGCCCATCCTCCAGGTGCAGAACTCCAAGTACGCGCCGCGCGGCTCCAGCGGCAAGTTCTGCACGCTCTACCCGGTGAACGACACGGAGCTCGAGCGTTGTCTCGACGGTCTTGGCGCCCGGTTGGCGGGCCGCAAGGGCCCGTACATCCTCAGCGACCTGCGGTGGAAGGACGGCCCGCTCTACCTGAGGTACGGCGGGTTCGCCGAACGCCATTGCCGCAATGCGGCGGGGGACAGGGTGCTGGCCCTCGCCCGGCCGGACGGCCGCCTGGTCCCCGACGTCCGCGGCGCGAGTTTCGCCGTCCCGTCCTGGGCGCCCGTCCCGGCCTGCATCGCCCCGGCCGTGGCCGAGCGTGCGGCCCCCCAGGACTCCGGCCTGCCTTACACGGTCGAGCGCGTCCTGCACTTCTCCAACGCCGGCGGCGTCTACCTGGCCCGCGACGGGGCGGAGCGGCCGCCCGTGGTGCTGAAGGAGGCGCGCCCGTTCGCCGGCCTCGACCAGCGCGGCGTCGATGCGGTGACCCGGCTGCGCAACGAGCACGCCATCCTCGCCCGGCTGGCCGGAGCCCCCGGGGTCCCCGCCGAGCACGGACTGCTCAAGGCCTGGGAGCACGAGTTCCTGGTCCAGGAGTACGTGGCCGGGCAGTCCCTCAGCGAGTGGCTGACGGCCCGTTACCCGCTGATCCACCCCGGCACCGACGAGGACGCCGTCGCGGAGTACACCCGCGAGGCCCTCGCGATCGTGGACCAGGCGGAGCGCGCCCTGGCGGAGATCCACGCCCGTGGTGTCGTCTTCGGAGACCTCCACCCGCGGAACATCATCATCCGGCCGGACGGCGAGCTCTGCTTCATCGACTTCGAACTCGCCAGCACCGTCGACGACTTCTTGCGGCCCGCACTGGGAGCGGCGGGGTTCACCGCCCCGCGCGGCTACACCGGGACGGACATCGACCGGTACGGGCTTGCGGCGGTCCGGCTCTGGCTCTTCTATCCCCTGGTCCAGCTCACCGCCCTGGACCCGGGCAAGGCCGGCCAGCTCGCGGACGCCCTTGAGCACCGCTTCCCGGTGTCCCCCGGCTACACCGACGACATCCGCCGCTACCTCGGCTCTGCGCCGGGCGACGGCCGCACGCCCCGTCCCGAACTGGACCGGGGCCGCGCCGAGACCTGCGCGCTGCTGACGGCGCCGGTCGCCGACTGGCCCGCCGTCAGGGACTCGCTGGCCGCCGGTATCGCGGCGATGGCCACCCCCGAGCGCACCGACCGGCTGTTCCCCGGCGACGTCGCCCAGTTCACGCTGGGCGGGCTCGGACTGGCGCACGGCGCGGCCGGCGTGCTCTACGCCCTGCACGCGGTCGGGGCCGCCGTCGACCCCGGGCACGTCCGCTGGCTGGCGGACGCCGTCCGGGTCCGCAGTCTCCTGCCTGGCCTGTACCACGGCGGTCATGGCGTGGCCTACGTGCTGGACCTGCTGGGCGAGCACGAACAGGCGCTGGATCTCCTGCACCGCCTCACCGAAGCCGGAACCGGAGACGGCGAACCGGCACCAGGACTCGTCGGCGGCGGCCCCGGGATCGCGCTCACCCTGCTGCACTTCGCGCTCACCACCGGCGACGACCGGTTGCTGGCGGAGGCGCTCGGTGCGGCCAGGTCCGCAGCCGAGAGCTGGGAGAAGGCCGGGCCCGGTGACCCCGCACGCCGGGCCGGGCTGCTGGCCGGGGCCTCGGGTGCCGCACTCGCCCTCGTCCGACTCCATGAGCACACCGGCGACCACACCCTGCTCGACCAGGCCGAAACCCTGCTGGAACTGGACCTCGAACGGTGCGTCAACATGACCGACGGGACGCTCCAAGTGGTCGACGGCCGCCGGGCCCTGCCCTACATCGAGACCGGCAGCGCCGGGATCGGCCTCGTACTCGAGGCGCTGCTCGCCCACCGGCCGAACTCCGCCCTGGCGGATCGGCGGACACCGATCCGGTGGGCGGCCGAACCGGAATTCGTCATCCAGCCCGGCCTGTTCAACGGACGGGCGGGACTGCTCGCCTACCTCGCGCTCACCACCGAGCGAACCACCATCAGCCACCATCCAGTGCACGCAGCCGGGTCGACGGACCGTCACCGATCCTTGCTGGCCCTGCACCAGATCCCCTACCAGGGGCATCTCGCCTTCCCCGGCGACCAACTGCTGCGCCTGTCGGCAGACCTCGCGACCGGCTCGGCCGGAGTGCTGCTGGCCCTGGGCACCGCCTTTGCGGGCACCCCGTTCCTCCCGTTCACCGGGCCTCTGGGCGCGGCCGCGCACCGCCGCAGCCCCACCGACCACTGACCACCTCCCTGCTGACGGGCCGTCGGTCCGCCAGCCCCGCGTGCGACCCGCACGCCCACAGACCCCCGGCCGTCCGGCCGGGTCGTTCACAACAGAGTGAAGGAGAAAATCATGAAGATCCTCGACCTCCAGACCATGGAGCTGCCCCAGACCGAGGCGGCCCCGATCGACGACACCCTCGCCAGCACCAGCTCGCTGAGCGTCCTGAACTGCGGCACCAGCACGGTCAGCACGCTCCTCTGCCTCTGATCCGTACGCCGCCCGCCAGGGCGATCCGTACGGTGCCACCGGCCGGGTGATCCAGGGACACCTGGCCCACCCGGCCGGTAACCGGGCCGCAGCGGTTCACCGCTGCGGCCCGGCCCGTCTCCGTGTGCGGACCGCCCGCACCGGCCCCAGCAGAGAGGTACTCAGGTGGCAACCCAGCCCACCAACGCCGCCGAACCAGCGCCGCCAGCGGTCCGGCTGCGCCGCGAACTCGCCGCCCATCCTGCCCGGTTGGCCGGAGCCCTGCTGCTCGCCGTGGTCGCCACCGCGGCCGGACTCGCCCTCCCGCTGCTGGTCCAGAAGATCATCGGAGACTTCGCCACCCACCGCTCCCCCGCTCCCGGACTGCTGATGATGGGTGTGGCCGCCCTCGGCGGGGCACTGGCACAGGCCCTCGCCGGTTTCCAGCTCGCGCAGATCGGCGAGCGGATGACCTACCGCCTGCGGACCGCCCTCATGGCGCACGCACTGCGGCTGCCCCTTCCCGTGGTACGGGCCCAGGGCATCGGCGACCTCGCCGCCCGGGTCACCTCCGACGCCCAACTGCTGCGCCAGGTGGTGGAAGTGGCGACCCAGCTGCCGCTGGCCGCGCTCAGCGTAGCCGCGACCCTGGCCGTGATGGCGTGGATCGACTGGGTGCTCACGGTGGTCACCGTGGCCGCCCTCGCCGGCCTGACCGTCCTGGTGCTGCTGATCCTGCGCCGGATGCGAGCCAACGTCACCGGGCAGCAGGACGCCGTGGGACAGATCGCGCAACGCTTCACGGCCAACCTGGAGGCCCTCACCACCATCAAGGCGTACCAGGCCGAACCGATGGCCGACCGGAGCCTGGCCAAGGACGCCGAGCAACTGCTCGCGGTGTCGCTGACCGGAGCCAGGCTGGGCGCCCTGGTCCCCGCCGTCCTGACCCTCGGCAACCAGTTCGCGATGATCGCGGTGATCCTCACCGGCGGAGCCAGGCTCGCGGCGGGCGAGCTCCAGGTGGCGGCGTTCGCCGCGTTCCTGCTCTACCTGCTCCAGACCGTCCCCTCCGTGAACACGCTCGCCACCGGCCTCGGACGGCTCCAGGCGGGGCTGGCCGCCCGGGACCGCTGCAACGAACTGCTCGCGCTGCCGCCCGAGGCAGACCCGGACGACGCCGACCGGCCCACCCCCACGCCGGCCCCCGACGCCCCGGCGGTGGTCTTCCGCTCCGTGTCCTACACTCACGCGGGGTCGGACCAACCCGCGCTGCGCGCCGTCTCCTTCAGCGTTCCGCGGACCGGCCTCACCGCCGTGGTGGGCCCGTCGGGCGCAGGGAAGAGCACTGCCATCTCGCTGGTCGGCCGCTTCGTCCGCCCCTCCGGCGGCTCGGTCAGCGTCCTGGGCCACGATGTCCAGAGCTGGCCGCTCGACGCACTGCGCGCCCACATGGCCTACGTGGACCAGGCGTTCACCCTCGTCGAGGCCACCGCCCGGGAGAACCTCCAACTCGGTCGAGCACACCCGGCCGACGACCACGAACTGGCCGAAGCCCTGGCCGCCGTCGGCCTCACCGAGGACATCGCACGCCTCCCCCAGGGCCTCGACACCGTCCTGGGCCGCGAGTCGGACCTCTCCGGCGGCCAGCGCCAACGGATGGCACTGGCCCGGGCACTGCTCACCGATGCCGACCTCGTCCTGCTCGACGAGCCCACCAGCCAACTGGACGGCATCAACGAGCTGCGGCTCCGCGAGATCGTGGAGCGTCTCGCCGGTCACCGGGCCGTCGTGGTGATCGCCCACCGGCTCTCCACGGTCCAGCACGCCGACCACGTGATCATGATGAACCGCGGCACCATCGTCGACGCCGCAGACCACCCCACCCTGCTCACCCGCTGCGTTCCGTACCGCGAACTCGTGGCCAGCCAGGCCGGCTCGCCCCTCCTCGAGCGCCACTAGTGTCCTGCGCCGGAGATCCGTCGTTACTGTAACGGCAGGCGCCGCGGCCGTGGTTGGCCTTCTTCTTACGGCGAGCCTTCTTCTTACGGCGGGCCTTCTTCTTACGGGCGCGCTTGGACATGCCGTGCTCTCCTGGTGGTGCGGGTGGTCTCAGGTGTGGCTGACGAGCAGATCGGCCAGCTTGGCGATCCGCCGCTGCGAGCGGTCCTCGTGTACGGCGCTCGCGGCCGGGGCGATGTCCCCGCCGTCGTAGTACTCCCCGTTGGTCAGGCGGAAGTCGGGTAGGCAGAGCTTGACCACCGCGGCCGCGCCCTCGGCGGCGGGCGCGCCGACCCGACCGTAGAGCGGGAGCAGCGCGGTGTCGCACAGGCCGGGATTCACGCTGACCGAGGTGATGCCGGAGCCCTCCGGGGCCATGGCGCGGGCGGCCATGGCGAGGGCGAGCTGGGACTGGGCATGGGCGGCGACCCGGGAGTACTTCTTCACCCGGTTCGGGTCGTTCCAGTTCATCGAGGCGGTGCGGTGCAGCGAGGAGGAGACGTTGACGATCCGCGCGGTGCCCCCGGCCGCCGACAGCGGTGCACGCAGCAGCTTCGCGAGCAGGTGGGCGGCGAGGAAGTTGACCTGGAGCGAGGTCTCGTTGCCGTCCTCGGTGAGGATGCACCGCTCGGGGGCCACGGTGGCGGCGTTGTTGACCAGCAGGTCGAGCGCCGGGAAGGCCGCCACCACGGTGGCGGCGAGCACCGCCACCTCGCTCAGGCGGGTGAAGTCGGCAGCGAACATGTGGAGTTGGTCGCGGGTCGCGCCGGCCGCGACGAGCCGGTCGACGGCGCGCTCGCCCTCGTTGGCGGTGCGCGCGTGCACGATGACGGTGGCGCCGTGGGCGGCGAGCAGCCGGGCGCTCTCCCAGCCGATGCCGGAGGAGGCCCCGGTGACCAGGGCGGTACGGGTGGACAGCAGTGCGTCGGACATGACCCATCCAAGGGTGACCGGCAGCTCCGGGGGGCCGGCTGGCACGCCAAACGTGCCTACCAGGAGCCGGAGTTGCGAGAGGAGTGATACTGCGGAGTGCCCGCCGGGGCGACGTGGAGACGCTCCTGCTCGGGCGGGGAAGTGCGGCGCGGGCGGGCCGAAGCGGCCCGCCCGCGACACGTCCGGGAGGTGGTTCCGGGGAGGGAATCGCTACCGGGCGTCGGGGACCGCGACAACAGCCAGCGCCCGCGGATGCGGCGGGCGGTCGTGGTGGCGTGTCGAGCGGTTCATGACGCCCATTCAAATGCAGCCGAAGGCCACCGGCAATGACTTCCCGTCCGCTCTGACGGTTCCTTGATACCGCATCACCCAGGGGTGCTGTCCGTCCTGCTCGTCCGAGCGGCCGTCGTACTGACATCCGCGTGATGGTTCACCACCGACCCGGCCGGGTAGGACGTGAGCCGCCGCCGGACGGCCGTCAGGGCTGCGGAACGTCCGGGCCGCGTCGGTGCGCCAGCCTGGGCACGACGAGCACCCGGCAGGCGGAGCGCCGGACGCAGTGGGAGGCCACCGAGGGCCGCAGTCCCCATCGCAGCAGGCCCTCGGCCCCGGCGCCGACGACCAGCAGATCCTCGGGGCGGTCGGCCATCCGGACCAGGACCTCGCCCGCGTCGCCGCGCACGACGAAGGAGGAGAGCCGTGCGCGGGACAGCTCGGCGGGGACAGCCCCGTCGAGGGTGCCGCGCAGGCGCTCGGCAGCGGCGTCGAGGCCCACGTCGAGCGCCGAGAGGAGCGGGACGCCCCAGTGCCCTCGCCCGGTGACCGGTGGTGGCGACCAGGCGAGTACCACCACCAGCTCCACGCCAGTCCGGCCCGCCTCGGCGACGGCGCGGCGCAGGGCCGCCGTGCTCCCCGGTGATCCGCTGACCCCGACGACGACCCGGCTGCTCCGCGCTCTCCGGTGCCAGCCAGGTGGCATCCCCGTCATGTCCGTTCTCCACCTCTCCTCGGATGCGGCCCAGCCAAGGTGATGAAGTCACGGCAGGCGGCGCTGTTGACACTTTTCTGGCGGCCCGGCGGGGGATCTCGACGCTTCCCTGACGCCGGGCGGCGGCCGGCCGTCTTCGGCGCTGTGTCAGGGCGGCGTCAGGGACCGCCCTCCGGCAGTCAACGAGCCGTCAGGAACGGGCGCTCCCTGCCCCGCCGGGCCTAGCGTCGGAGTCGCCCTGACGGCGCCTCACGAAAGCGGTGTGCCATGGCAGTCCCCTCAGTCCTGCGCGTCCAGCCCGCTACGGCATCGGCCCGGCCTCACCGGCCGGTTTTGGAGCTGCTCGCCGCCGTCGTCCGGCGGATCGCCGACAGCCCGCTGGACAACACGGTCTGGCAGGCCCTCGGCGCCCCCGCCGCCGACCGGACCGCTCCGCCCCTCGCGCCGGGTCCGGCTGACCGACCGCCGACCACCCCGGTGCGACCGCCGAGTCCGTGACTTCGCCACCGCCGCACGAAGGAAGAGATGTCCCTGCACTACCCCCGGGTCCTTCGCATCCACTCGGCCGGGCCGACCACCCCCGGTATCACCGCCACAGCCGGACAACCGCCCGTGCCGGCGCGTCACCGTGACCACGGCATCGTGGTGAACGCCGAACAGCGCACGATCACCTCGGGCGGCCGCCCGCTCGCCCTCACCTTCATGGAGTTCGAGCTCCTCGCCCACCTGGTGGCCCACCCCCTGCGGGTCTACAGCCGCCACCAACTGCTGGCCACGGTCTGGAGCCAGGAGGCGATCGTCAGCGTCCGCACGGTCGACGTCCACGTCGCCAGGCTGCGCCGCAAGCTCGGCCCCGACCGCCGGGACCTGATCTCGACCGTCCGTCAGATCGGCTACCGCTTCGCCCCCCGGAACGCCCCACCTGCCACTACGCGCTGATCGGCCCCTCACCCCACCGGCCGTCCCGCATCGATCGAGAGGAACCCCCATGCACCGCCACACCCCGACAGCCGGCTTCTGCGTCCTCCTCTCCTGGATCTCCTTCGTCACCTTCTGGATCCACCAGGACCAGTAGGTGCACAACTCCGGGGCGCAGACAGGTGTGTACCGGCGGAGAGCACTTGTTCACTCTCCGGCCACGGGGCGTCGGCAGTCCGGGTGACGAACAGGCGGCGCCGTAGCCGCCCCACCAGGTGCAGCTCGCACGTTGGTCGGCCGGTTCGCCGTACGGGTCTACACTTGGCCAGGTTGTGAAGGCACCTCGTTCGGTGAGGCGTCGCCATGGACACAGGCCACTGACCCCACGACGTCGAGAGACGCCCAGGTTCAGGACAGGTCTCCCCGACTTAAGGGGTGATCCCAAGTGGCTGCACCTCCTCGGGTGCTACGCCGTGGCGTGCCAAAGCTCTGACGAGTTCAGGGGTGCCCACCCGCCTCGCAGGCAGCCTTACCCGCGACGGACGGGGAATCCTCCTGATGCCGCATTCCGGCGACGCCCCTGCGGGTGTCCCGACGGCGAGGAGGTGAGATCAGTGGACTGCAGTAGTCCGGGCCGAGATAGGCCCCGCCCCGAGATGATCTCGTCGACATTGGCCGCCCAACTCCCCATCGTCTGAGGACCACAGGGGTCAGGCAGCCAATCGGGTCACCGTGGCCCCGTCCACCGCCGCGTTCTCACAGTCGGCGTCGGCTTGGTCCACGCGGTCAACGTCCAGCGGTTCTTCCTGGACCCGCTGCCCACGGAGGACCAAGAGCGCTTCGTGCGGGACCTGCGACTGCTCAGCCACGCGGCCCGCGACGCCCTGCCCCGTCTCCCGTGAGCCGGTGGCATCGGGTATCGGACGGACCACGCGCGGTGGCGGGCACCCGTCGGACCGGCCAGTGTCGGTAGCGACTGCGGCCCGCATCCCGCAGCCCGAGTAGAAATATCTGAGAAGCAGTTACTGCCCAATCAGGTAAATCCTCCGCATCAGCGGCGCCGTACCGTCCGAGGAGAACCCCCGTGAGCAACCTCGACTTCACCGTCCTCGACCTGGACTTCCCCGCCGGGAGCAAGAACAAGACCGCCACCCTGGTCACCGGCGAGCGTGAGGCGCTGTTGGTGGACGCCGGCTTCACCCTCGCAGACGGCCACCGGTTGGCGGCTGCCGTGCTGGACTCCGGGAAGGAGCTGGCCACCGTCTTCGTCAGCCACGCCGACCCGGACTTCTACTTCGGCGCCGAAGTGATCGACGACGCCTTCCCGAACGCGCGGTTCGTGGCCACCCAGCTCGTCATCGAGCACATCCGGGACTCCTACGAGGGCAAGCTCAAGGCCTGGGAGTCACTGGGCGCGAACCTGCCCACCCGCCTGGTCGAGCTCTCCCCGCTGACCGGCGACCTGACGCTGGAAGGTCATCGCTTCGAACTCAAGGGCGGGGCAGCTCCACTGACCGACCGGCACTACCTGTGGCAGGCCGAGCACCGCGCGATCCTCGGCGGCGTACTGCTCTTCCAGCAGGAGCACGTATGGGTCGCCGACACCGCCACTCCCGAGCAGCGCGCCGCCTGGATCGCCCTGCTGGACGAGATGGCGGCCCTCGACCCGCGCCTGGTCGTTCCCGGCCACCGCCTGCCCGGCACCCCCACCGACGCCACCGCGATCGCGGGCACCCGCGAGTACCTCACCACCTTCGAGCAGGAGCTCGCGAACTCCGCCGACGGCGCCGCGCTGACCGACGCCCTGGTCAAGCGCTACCCCGACCACGGCATGCTGATCGCCGCACAGATCGGCGCCAAGGTCGCCAAGGGCGAGATGAAGTGGGGCTGACCATGACGAACGCCGACTTCACCAGCTCCACCGCCCCGGCCGACGTGGTCCGCCGCCAGTACCTCGCTTCCGCCGCGGGCGACCTGGAAGCCCTACGCGCCACCCTCGCCCCCGACGTGGAGTGGACCGAAATGGCCGGCTTCCCCCTGGCCGGCACCTACCGCACCCCCGACGGCGTCACCGCGGGCGTCATGGAACGCCTCGGCAAGGAGTGGGACGACTGGACCGCCCACGACGACACCTACGTCGTCGACGGCGAGAACGTCGTCGTCCTGGCCCGCTACACCGCCGCCAACAAGGCCACCGGCAAGCCCATCGACGTCCGCGTCGCCCACGCCTTCGTCGTCCGCGGCGGCCGCATCGTGCGCTTCGAACAGTTCGTCGACACCGCCAAGGTCCGCGACGCGACGGCCTGAACCAGCGCGCCACCACCAAGGCCGGGCGAACTTCCGCAGCCGGAAACGCGAACCAGGCCCCTGCACCAAGCTCGTCCGTGCAGGGGCCCGGCGTGCAGCTCGGAGCACGAAGCCCGTTCGGCCAGACAGCTGGGGTCCCCCGTTGTACGCACGGCGCCCGAAGCGAATCCCCCGGGGCGAACCGCAGGAACCCGGGCTGCACCAGCTGGCTGACCACCGTCTGCGGCGCCCAGCCCTGCCACGACGACCAGATCACGAACTCCCCGATCGCACTCCGAACAGCACATCAGGTCCCGGCATCCGCGCTTTCGGTCTCGTCATCGATCAGGCCGTAGGGCGGATGATCCTCACTGCGGCTGTAGCGGACCACGACGCAGTCCTCCACCACGAGCGGTGGGCTGTTGTCGGCCACGATGAGCTGTGCGCGGACGCCGCGATCGGCGAGCCAGGCAGCGAGGTGGTCATAGAAGTCGCTGATGCTCACAGCGTCGGCAATCACGGCGTCGAGTGTGCCACCATGGCCGAGGTTCTTCTGCGGACTGTCGATCATGAGGAAGCCGGGATGGGCTGCGCCGCTCTCGACCGCGATCTCAAAGACGGCCAGCTGCCAGGCCAGGGTCAGAAGCGTCCGGGCACCCGAGGATGCATCGTGGTAGGACTCGCCACGGACGAACGGGGTGAGGTCCTCCCTGATGCGCGGCAGGCTGACCTTCGGGTACTGCCACGCCCTGAGCAGTTCGCCGTAGCGGGCGCTGACACGGCGGATCACCGCGTCCCGGTCGCGAGTGGCGTCGCCGAGTTCGCTCAGTTCCTCCCGCACCAGAGTGAGCTGTCCTTCGAGGCGTGCCACCGCTGTAGCGCGCTTGGTGATGCCCTCCTGGAGCTTGGCGGTGCTGCGGGCCTGCTCGAGACGGCGCAGGGCCTGCTCGCGTTGGCGGTGCAGCTCGTCCCGGGCCGCGAGGTAGGTGGAGACGGCCGGGGCTGTTGCCTCATCAAGGGCGGCGGCGGCCCGTTCTTCCGCCAGGCGCGCTTTCTCCGCCTGCAGTTTCCCCCGCGAGAGCGAGGTGCCGAGGTCCTCGATGTAGGCGGTGATCTCCTTGAGCCGTGCCTTGGTGGCGCGGACCTCTGCGGCGACATCCAGCTGGCCCTCAGGGGGCGTGCTGAGCTGGGCTGCGTCGCCGAGGGTCAGGCTGCCGTCGGCGGGCTGCAGCTCGTGGGCGCAGAGGCTGCAGTGGCCGGCCACCGCAACGGGTGGAGCGGGCAGTCGGTTGAGGCAGGCCGGGCAGGTGGTGACGCGCAGGGGGTCGAAGAGCTGCTTCGCCTGGGCGAGCATGCCGAGCTTGAGGAGGTCGTCGGCGTACTGGGCGCGCAGCGGCATCATGCGGGTGAGCTGGGTCTCGTGGTCGCGCACTACTGCGGCGGTGCGGCGGGCTTGCGCGGCGGCTTCTTGGTGGCTGTGGCGCAGTCCGGCGGCGAAGTCGGTGGCGGCGCGGGCGTGCTGGTCGATCTGGGCCAGTTGGGCGGTGATATCCGCGAGTTCCTGCTCGGCGGAGTTGCTTGCAGGCGGGTCGGTGTCGAGGGCGCCAGGGTCCTGTTCGGCGACGAAGGCGCGGGCGGCGGACAGGTCGTTCTTGGCGTGGTTGCGGCGGGACTCGAGCGCTTGGATCCGATTGCCGAGTTCGACGGCGCGGTCGTCGTGGACGCCGAAGACGACGTCGACGACTTGGCGCAGCTTGTGCTTGCGCATGCGGTCGTTCTCGAAGAGGAAGTTCTTGTCGGCGACGCGTTCGTTGGGCAGGAAGGTGAGCCACATGAGGTCGCGGAAGCTGAGCGGATCGGTACGTGATTCGCTCTGGGTGGGGGCTTCGCGGAGCTGGACGCCTTCGAGCTTGCAGTGGCTCAGGAGCAGGCTGGAGAGGCTCTCCGGGGAGCCCGGAGGGTCCAGGTGCCGGGCTTCGGCGGGTGCGGGACTGGGGGCGTCGATGGTGCCGCCACGAATGTAGGCGATCTTGGAGGGTTCGCCGACCGATCGCTCGATGACGTACGGCTCGCCGGAGAGCTCGACTTCCAGGAGGCAGGAGCGGACCTTGCTGAGAATCTCCTGGTGCCTGGGGTGGCGCTTGGCGCCGAGGCCGTAGGCAATGAACTCCAGCACTGCGGTCTTGCCGGAGCTGAAGGCACCGGCCACCAGGGAGAGGTTGCGGACCTGGCCTTCGGTAGTGAAGTCGACGTCGTAGGTCCGGCCAACGCCGGCCAGGCGCAGCCGGCGGATGCGGATGCCCTGCGGGATCTGCACGGCGGTCACTCTCCCCTAGGGGTGTCAGTGAAGGGGGCCGGTCCGGTGCCCAGGATGCCGAGGAGTGCGGCGGCGGGTCCGTCGTGGCTGGCTGGGCGAAGCCACTGGGCGGTCTGTTCACGCAGTGCCTTGTCGCTGAGTCTGCGCAGGCGGCGCACGACGATGGCGGCTGCGGTGCTGAAGCTGGTCGCGTAGGTGGCGGTGAGGCGGGCACTCAACGTACGGCCGATGTCGGTGATCGCGTAATGGAGCGCCTTGTCGTGATTGCTGACCGCGCAGCAGTCGTACGCGACCAGCAGTGCGAGGTCGTGCTGGATGCGCTCGCGGCGGCTGGTGAACCGCTGCGACGAGGAGGCGTAGGCCAAGACCTGGGGGTCGAAGCCTGCCAGGCGCAGTCTCCCGGCGTCCCGGTCCTCGGAGGGGACGACGAGGAACGGGTTGGCCGAGAGGAAGTCGTAGTACCCGATGCGTTCCAGGCTGGCGCCGTACTGCTCGTGGCCACATACGGCGTCCAGGAGCAGGAGGAGCTGGGCGAGCCGGAACTGCACCTCGTCCTCGGGCATGACGACCGGGGGGCGGGTTTGCATGGACTTGCTCCTCTCGCGGGTCAGACGTCCTCGTGGGCGGTGGCGATCTCTCGCCAGTGCTTGACCCAGCCGGCCTTGCGGTTGTCGACGAGGCGGTGAACCAGCCCCCATGCGTGGACAACTTCCAGCCGAAGGACCTTGGGAAGGCGTTCGTGCTCGGCTCGCACGTCACGCCAGACCCTGCTGTGGAGGGCAGTGAGGACGCCCTCCGCGGTGCAGTCGTTGAAGTGCATCTCCCACAGTCCGTGCAGTGTCGCGTCGGTGGAGCTCAGGGCGGCGAGCTCGGCGGGAACCGCCTTGTGCGCGATCTCGCGGGCGACCAGGTCGGCGTTGAAGAACTGGCGCTTCGCGGAGTCGAGTTCGACATGGCCAGCCGCGGTCATCTGCCGGACGAACAGTGCTGCCTCGAGCTCGGTGGCTCTCTGCTCCTCGACTTCCAGCACAAGCCGCAACTGCTCGTGCCCCTGTTCCTGCTGCGGGACAGGGGTGAACGGCTCGTAGTACGCGCGCCGGACCGAGTCCCCCTCGGGAGAGTGCAGGGCGATCCTCAGCGCGGTCTCGTCCCACAGCTCGATGACGAGCCCGTAGTCCCTCTCCTGCTTCATCTTCCAGCTGTCCCACCACTTCGCCGTTGGCCCGTCCATGCTGGAGGGGATGCACAGCACCCACATCTCCACCGTGTGCCCCTGGGTCTTCGCGGCCTTGAGCGCGGAGGCGAACGACTCGCGGATCTTCTGCTGGTGGCCCGCCTCGGTGACCGGGTAGAAGTACTTCGACTGCCACACCGCGATCGCGCCGCCCAGGTTCCCCCCGAACGCGTCGATACCCCAGTCCCCGGGGTTGGCCGCGATCATGCGAACACCCGGTCTAGTGGCGGCCGCCAGCTCGGCGATCATCTTCTCGAAGTCTTCACGGGCGCCGCCCAGACCGCCGGTCCGGGCGTCGTGGACCTGAAAGCTGATCGGCGGAACCCCGGCTGCAACGGCTATCGCCTGATCAGGCACGGACACCCCCACGGTTGACCAATCGACCACGGAAGCCGACAGTGCGCGCCGAGCAACGCACGGTGAGGATCGTGATCGTATCGTCCGGGATTCAACTGATCAAGAGTCCTTCACAACTCGCTCCCGCTCTTCGTCAGCAGGCACTGTTGATGCCCAGGTCAGCGGCGATGTCCTTGTAGGTCGCCCCGGGCGTGGACTCGTACAGGGCCACGGAATCGGCCCTGAACTCGTCCGAGTAGTCCTTCATCGCCATCGGCGGTGTCCTCGCTCCGGATCAAGCAGATCCAGTATCAGCGTGTCCACCGCTCAGGGCGAAGGCCCGCGTGCCCAACCGTCCCGGCTGCCTCGACCACCGCCTGGCCGACGAAGCACCCGCCACCGTCCGGCCCTGACCGACCATCAGGCCGCCCGGCCGACCCGGCGGACGACCACCAGCAGTCACCGAAACCAGAGCGCCCTGCAGCGCCCCGAACGGACGGACCGGGCCCGGGATACCGGCCCGGATTGGTCCACCGGAAGGCGAAACCAGTGCCCGGAACGCCGTGAGGTCACGGGACAGAACCAAAGCCCGGGGGCCGCTCGCAGTTCCGTCACACCCGCTATGTCACGCAACTACCCGGCCCAGGCGGCCAGAGCGGCTGGAACCGGGGACCAGGCGGGCGGCTCGGACGGCCAGGGCTGAGCCGGACCGAAGGGCGGAGAGCGGGGGCGGAGCAGCAGCCCCCGGGAGCCAGCGGGCAGCCTGGCGGCCCGACAGCCGCAGGACCGGCGGGGCGAGCGGACCGAGGGCGGAGACCGGAACGGGCCGGGCCCGGCGGGCGAGCGGACCCGGCACGACGGACAGGACGGGACAGCGGGCAGGTGGACGACCCGGCGCCCGCTCCCCACCAAGCAGTCCACCCCGCCCCAACGGGGCAGGCCAGTCCCACCACGGACGGCGGACCAACCGGCCCTGACTCCCACCGGGCAGTCCACGTGGCCACCGGCGTTCCTTCTCCGCCCAACGTCCTGCCCGGCGCGGCGATGACGGCCAAGGCTGTGATTGCCTACGCGGCGAACCGCAGTGCGCGGGTGGGGCCGTCAACGACGTGATGGGCGTCGGCTCGGTTGAGTGCGGTGGAGAGTGCCTTGACGGCTTCGTCGGCGGAGTCCTTGAGGAGGTGTCCGTAGAGGTTGATGGTGATGGCGATGGCGGAGTGGCGCATCGTCTTGGAGACGACGGCAACGGGGATGTCTTCGGCGATCATGATGCTGGCGGCGGTGTGGCGCAGGTCGTGCAGGCCGATCTTGGGGAGGCCGGCCTCGGTGGTGCGCTTGCGGAGCTGGTCGAGGACCCACTGCGGGCGCAGGGGCGAGCCGTCCGGCTTGGCGAAGACCAGCCCTTCGAGCCGGCCGTCGGGGTGGGCGGCCATCTGGAGGGCGGCCTGGCGATGAAGGGCGGTCATGACTCTGGAGGAGAGGCTGATCCAGGCCTGACTGGCCTCGGTCTTGGGCTCGCGGAAGAGAATGTCGTTGTTGTTGACGGCGGCAAGGGTCCAGCGGACGTAGAGCTGGCGGTCCATGAGGTGAACGTCGGACCAGTGCAGGCCCAGGACTTCGCCGCGGCGCATGCCGGTGCCGAGCATGACCTCGAACAGGTCGCTGAGCCGGTCGGCGTAGTGTGCGACGTTGTGGCGCAGGAACGCGGCGGCCTCGTCGGGGGTCCAGCACACCCGCTCCTCGGCGCGGGGCCTGGTGGGGACGGAGTGCTTGGCGGGGTTGTAGCGCAGCCGCCACGAGCGCACCGCGTGGTTCAGCGCGTTGCGCAGGGTCGAGACGGCCCGGTAGACGGTCACGCGCCCTCGGCCGGCTGCGAGTTGGTCGGTGATCCAGTCGTCGATGTGCTTGGGGCGAAGGTCCGGAAGGCGGCGGTGGCCGAAGGCGGGGATCAGGTCGCGCTCCACGCAGGCCTGATAGCCCGCGAACGTGTTCGGGGCGAGATTCGGCTCCCTGGTGGTCAGCCACTCCCGCAGGAAGCTCGCGACGGTGGTGCGGCGGTCCTCGTAGACACCGCGCAGCTCACCGTCGAGTACCGCCTTCATCTCCCGGGCCGCCTCGGCCCGGGAGATGAAACCGCCCCGACGGCGAGTGCGGCGCATTCCGTCCTCAGGAGCCAGGTCGACGGCGTAGGTCCACGTCCCGTGCCCCGCGTCCTCCAGCAGCCGCACGCACCATGCACCGAGCTGCTTCCCGTCGGCGCCCTTGCAGCCGCACCGCCGGTAGACCCTGCCCCGCTTCATACGCTGCCCCATGTACGCCTCCATCTCGGACCGGTGATTGCGGGACCAAGATTCGCCCGACGGGCGGGTGCGGCGGCAGAGCGTGCAGGGCAGTGCGCGAGGCACGCCGGGGCTGACCAGCGACGACACGCTCAGAACGACACGCCGCCCGGATGATCACCCCGTGCGACCGGTGGGTAGTCGGCCCCTGATCTGCGACCCGCACCGCCCCGGTAGGGTGACGCCGTCGGGGGATCCTCTGGGACCACGACTACACCTACTGAAGGCTCGTCAGATCATCGTCGCTGGCAGTGACTGCGGGCGCTGGGGGTCAAGGGGTCGCAGGTTCAAATCCTGTCGTCCCGACCGGCATTTATGCAGGTCGGAGGCCACTCTTATCGAAATGATGAGAGTGGCCTTTTCCATTGGTGGTCGCAATGTGGTCGTGAACGCTCGTTCACACCACCTCGTCGGGGGCATCTCCGCAGCTCTAGCCCCTTCCATGCGGTTGTGACGGGTCGTCAGTCCGCCTATCTGGGAATCCGCGTGCCGTCGGCTGCGGGCGGGTCGCGTCCGCGATGCCGAAGTGGGCTGGATTTTCGGGAAGCGGGCATGCCGAAGGAACCTGCGGCGTCATCTGCTTCGATTTTCCGCACGTTTATCGGGCCCGGCTACTGAACTTGAATTCGTGATGTCGGCTTGAGGTTGATCAGCCGTCCATGATCAGGCCAGTGGTGGCGAGGCAGGCGTCGATGAGGTGAGGCCGGTACTGGATCTTCTTCAAGCTGCGCCTGACAGCTCGGGCGAGTTGATCGAGATCGGCGGCGGCGAGGTTGCCGATGGTGCGCTTGACCAGCGACCAGATGCCCTCCTGCGGATTGAGGTCCGGTGCGTACGAGGGGAGTTGGAAGACGGTCAGCCAGTCCTTACTCGCCTGGACGAACTCCTGCATCGGCGGCATCAGGTGGGCGCGGAGGTTGTCCCACACGAGCACGATCGGGCCGCCGAGCTGAATGTGCGCGCGAATCAGCAGGTCCCGGTAGTCCTGCCAGGTCAGGCCCTTCTTCTCGCCCTTGCGGCCGCGGTAGACGTGGAAGCTGTAGAACATCCGGGACCGCTGACCCGCCTTGTAGCAGCTCAGCCCCGCCATGGAGACCCGACCGGATCCCCGGCCGCGCACCCGCACGACGGGGGTACACCCGAGCCTGCCCCAGGTCCTGGCGCGCGGCGGCCTCATCGACTGCCCGGCTTCGTCCTCGAAGACGAGCCAGGCGTCGCGGGCCGCCGCGGCGCTTTTACCTGCGGCCACGTGTCCTTCTTCCACAACTCCACTGCCGCATCGTCGCGTTCGATCGCCCGGCGGGCCGGTTGCTGCCACGACCAGCCGTGCCGCTTGAGCAGGGCCCAGGTGCCCTCCACGGTGTAGGAGACGTGGAACAGCCGGCCGATCAACGTCTTCACCCGTGCCAGGGTCCACCGCTGGTCCTGCCAGCCGTGGACCAGCGGCCCGCGCTCCAACTCCCGCTCCAGTCGCACGATCTGGATGTCGGACAGCTTCGGACGACCGGGCGATCCCTTCGAAGCCACACCTGCCGAACCGCCCTCGCGCCACTGCCGGCGCCAGCGCTCCACCGAACGCACGCTCACCCGCAGCGCGGCCGCGATCTCCCGGTTCTTCTCGCCGCCCTCGAAGCGCTCCACGGCCTGCTGCCGGATCCGCTCCCGCGCCGCCCTCTCCGCGTCGGTCAAACCGCCGCCCTGTGCATATCTCACAGCACACGACTACCGGGACCGTCCCTCCACCGGCAGGCGAACGCTGCTGCTTCACCCGTCCGAGCGACATCACGCATTCAAGTTCAGTACGAGCTGGGAGGCCGGCTGCTCGGTCCCGTCGGTGCGACCGGTTCGGCGTACCGAGCCTGTGTCAGCTGTTGGGCTGTCAGGCCGCGTGGCTGAAGAGGGGGTTGGGTGGTGGCCCGCCGAGGTCGAGGACGCCGGCACTGGAGCGGGCCAGGGCTTCGACGAGGTGGAGTCTGGCTTCGATGGTGTGCACCGCGGCCATGGCGACGTCCCAGGTCAGGTGGCTGTAGATGTTCGCGGTGGTCGAAAGCGTGGAGTGGCGCAGGGTCTTGGAGATGACGGCCATGGAGACGTTGCCCTCGAGCGCGAGGGTGGCCGCGAGGTGTCGCAGGTCGTGGATGGTGACGTGGGGCAGTCCGGCTTGCTTGCGCAGTTCGTGGAAGCGCCGGCGGACCGCGGCCGGGTGGAAGGGCTTGCCATCGGCGTCCTGGAAGACGTGGTCGTTGTCGGTAGAGGTGTTCCTGGCGATGGCGCGCTCCAGGGCCGCTGCAACCCGGTCGGACAGGGGCACCCAGTTGCGGCTCTTCTTCGTCTTGGGTGTGGTCAGGACGAGTTCGTGGTTGTCGATCGCGGAGAGCGTGTGGCGGATGAACATGACGCGGTCCTCGATCCGGACGCACCGGCGTTGGAGCCCGAGCGCCTCGCCCTTGCGCAGGCCGGTCCCGACGATGACCTCGAAGAGGTCGGCGAACGCCGGGTCGACGTCCCGGCAGTGGGTGAGAAACTCGACGGCCTGTTCCGCGCTCCAGGGCACCCGCTCATCCGAGCGGGGCCTTCGGATCGGCATCGGCTGGGCGGCGTTGAACGGCAGCCGGTGGCTGCGCACCGCCGAGCCCAGCGCGCTGGAGAGCGTGGCGAGGCAGTGGTAGAGGGCCTGGCGCCCACGGCCGGCGGCGAGTTGCCGGTGGGTGTAGGCGGCGATGTGGTCGTGGGCGAGCTCCTCCAGCCGCATCTCGCCGAACACGGGGATGAGCTCGCCCAACACGTAGGCGCGGTAGCGGACGAAGGTGGTGGGCTTGAGCAGGAACTCCATCGACTTCAGCCACCGGGTCAGGTAGGCGGCGACCGTCTCGTGCGGATCCGCGTCGAACCCCAGCCGTCGGCCCTCCAGGAGGCGCCGCAACGCCGTCTCGGCATGCCACTCGTCCTCGAACCCGCCACGCCGAACTGTGCGCCGCCGGCCATCCAGGGAGGGGATGTCCACGGCGAACGTCCAGGTGCCGTGCCCTCCCTCAGCCAGACGCGGGCACGCGGCCCCCAGCTGGCGCCGCTCCCCGTCACGGCACCCGCACCGACGGTAGACCCGGCCCCGACGGCCTGAACAACGCACTTCCTCGCTCCTCCTGCAGACCTGACTCCCGATCAGCTCCGGAGACTAACGGCACCCGGATGGCCGACTGCGACCACCATGCGACCACCAGCCCTGAATCCTGCCGCTGACCTGGGGGTTCTCAGTGAGAGTCCGCACGGGCACAGGCCCCGGTGGGCCTGAGCGATGAGGGTCACACAAGGAGTTACTGTCGCCGGGCAGCGACGCTGTCGTGCCCGCTCCCGGTGTGTGCATCGCGAACCCTGCCCTCTACGACGTTCCGCTGCTCACCTTCGGTCCTACGGCCTGAGCCGGCTCAGCCAGACGTGCCCAGGAAAGACCAGCTCCAGGGCGCCCGCGAGCCAGGCCCGCTGGCCGACGTCGAGGTGGGGCAGGACCCGGTCGAAGTCGAGCTGGTCCTTCTCTCGGATGTTCTTCGCCTTGTAGAAGAGCTGCACGTCGGGAGTCAGGTACGGGATCCCAGTGGAGGACACCGGCCCAGCTGCGTGGTCGGCCGCCGGATGCGAGAGTCCCGACATGAGGCCCACTCGTCACCGTCGGCCTCGTCGAACATGAGCTGCACCGACCACGGTTCGTCGGGTGCACGGCGGCACCACACGTCGTGCGCCCGACTCGGCAGGTCCTCGCCCATCGGCCAGGTCCGCAGCGTCCCCGCTCCGTGCGGATCGGCCAGGAAGACATCCCACTCGCCGAAGTACCGGCGGACCCCGGCCTGGTCACGGTGCAGGACCAGCACGTCGAGGTCGCCGTGCCCGCGATACGCCCCGCCGACGGCCAGCTCGATCGCGTAGCCGCCCGCGATCCACCAAGGGAAGTCCGCCCCGGCCAGCAGCTCGGCCGCCTCCTTCGGTGAGAGCGGAGCCCACGGCTCCTGCGCCGGCTCGTTCGCGTTGATCACAGCGCCCATCCTGGCACCCGACACCGGTAGGCTGCTGGACGCTGGTCGTCCCGGGCTCGCTTGGCCGCCTGTTCGGGACGACCGGTTCTGATTGCGCGGGTGGGAAAGTCGTGCTCGGCGTAGGGCCGACTTCGGTACGATGCTGCTGCCCACAGCAGTTCACTGTTCCGTGAGGTTGCCAGGCCGATCGGTGAGATCGGGTGCTGGCCTCGCCCCAGACGTGCCCGCCGCGGCGCACCTTGGGGTGGCCGCAGAAGATAATTGGAGCATCCGAGGATGGCTCGACACCTGATCACCAGCGCCCTTCCCTACATCAACGGGATCAAGCACCTGGGCAACATGGTCGGATCGATGCTCCCGGCGGATGTGTACTCCCGCTACCTGCGCCAGCGCGGTCACGAGGTCCTCTACATCTGCGCCACCGACGAGCACGGCACCCCCGCCGAGCTGGCCGCCAAGGAGGCCGGCCTCCCGGTCGCCGACTTCTGCGCGCAGGCACACGACCAGCAGAAGGCCGTCTACGACGGCTTCCAGCTGTCCTTCGACTTCTTCGGCCGCAGCTCCTCCCCGCAGAACCGGGAGATCACCCAGGAGATCGCCCGCGAGCTGCACGCCAACGGCTTCATCGAGGAGCGGTCGATCCGCCAGGTGTACTCGGTCGCCGACGAGCGCTTCCTGCCGGACCGCTACATCGTCGGCACCTGCCCGCACTGCGGCTACGACAAGGCCCGCGGCGACCAGTGCGAGAACTGCACCCGCGTCCTCGACCCCACCGACCTGCTCGAGCCCCGCTCCGCGATCAGCGGCAGCTCGGACCTGGAGGTCCGCGAGACCAAGCACCTCTTCCTCCTCCAGTCGAAGCTGACGGACCAGGTCGAGGAGTGGATCGCCGCCAACGGCGACGACTGGCCGGTGCTCGCCTCCTCCATCGCCCGCAAGTGGCTGACCGAGGGCCTGCAGGACCGCGCCATCACCCGCGACCTGGAGTGGGGCGTCCCCGTCCCCGCCGACGTGTGGCCCGAACTGGCCGCCGAGGGCAAGGTGTTCTACGTCTGGTTCGACGCCCCGATCGAGTACATCGGCGCGACGAAGGAGTGGGCGGACGCAGCCCCAGCCAGCGAGACCCGGGACTGGAAGTCCTGGTGGTACGAGGCCGACGACACCGTCCGGTACACGGAGTTCATGGCCAAGGACAACGTCCCGTTCCACACGGTTATGTTCCCCGCCACGATCCTCGGCTCGCGCCAGCCGTGGAAGAAGGTCGACTACGTCAAGGCCTTCAACTGGCTGACGTACTACGGCGGCAAGTTCTCCACCAGCCAGAAGCTGGGCATCTTCACCGACGTCGCCCTGGAGCTGCTGCCCGCCGACTACTGGCGCTACTTCCTGATGGCGCACGCCCCCGAGTCCGACGACTCCAGCTTCACCTGGGACCTGTTCGCCTCCGTCGTCAACAAGGACCTCGCCGACACCCTCGGCAACTTCGTCAATCGCGTGCTCTCCTTCAGCCGCAAGCGCTTCGGTGACGACGTCCCCGCCGGCCACGAGGCGGGCGAGGCCGAGCAGCGCCTCGGCGCCCAGATCGCCGAACTGCTCGCGGACTACGAGAGCAACCTCGACGCGCTCAACTTCCGTAAGGCGGCGCAGAGTCTGCGCGCGCTCTGGAGCGCGGGCAACGCCTACCTCGACGAGAAGGCGCCCTGGCTCCAGGTCAAGACCGACCCGGAGGCCGCCGCGCTGACCCTGCGCACGGCGATGAACCTGATCTACCTCTACTCGGTCGTCTCGGAGCCGTTCATCCCGGCCAGCAGCAAGGCCGCACGCCAGTCGTTCGCGCTCGCCGAGGATGCTCCGGCTCGCACGCAGGCGTGGGTGAGCGCGCAGGAGGCCCAGGCGCTGGACTTCGTGCCGGCCGGTACCGGCTTCACTGTGCCGCCGGTCCTCTTCGCCAAGATCACGGACGAGGACCTGGAGGCCTGGTCCACCCGGTTCGGCGGCCAGTAGACGCAAGGGTGTAGGGGCGGCCGCGTCGCGGGCTGCAGAGCCATGACGTCGGCCCGGTCGGCCTGCCCGACGGGCCGACTGCTGCCTGCTCTGTTGGGCATGTATCCGGCATGGACGACGAGCTGACGAACTGGGCGGTGCACACGGCTGAGGCAGAGCTGGGCGGCTCGCTTCCGCGACGGTGGGCGCATTCGCAGGGCGTGGCGGCACGCGCGGCGGAGCTCAGGACGGTGCTGGGTGACGACGCCCACCTTCTCCGCGCGGCAGCCGTGCTGCACGACGTCGGCTATGCGCCACGGCTGGCAGCCACAGGATTCCACCCCCTCGACGGTGCCCGGTTCCTCCGCGACGTCCACGAGGCGGATGAGCGCCTGGTCCGCTTGGTGGCGAACCATTCGTTCGCCCTGCTGGAAGCGGAGGAGCGCGGGCTACGGAATGCCCTGGAAGTGGAATTCCCGTTGGTGGAGGACCAGTTGCTGGTCGACGCACTGGTGTGGTGCGACATGACGACGACACCCGACGGTGAGCCGACCACCGCCAAGGAGCGGGTGGCGGAGATCGTCGGCCGCTACGGGGCGGACAGCCTGGTGGGGCGCTTCATCCGCCGGGCGTCGCCGGAGATCTTCGCGGCGGTGGCACGGGTGGAGGCGGCGCTGTCGGCTCAGCCGAGGTAGGGGTAGGTGCCGGCGAGATAGTCGCCGATCTGCTGGCGCATGCTGGGGTGGATGTCGTACTGGTCGAGATCGGCCGGCTGGATCCAACGGACGCCGTCCGCCTCGTCGTTGATCGTGGGTTCGCCGCCGACGGGGCGGCCGATGTAGGCGTTCTCGTACTGCTGGCGGATCTCGCCGTCGGTGTAGGCGACGATGTGCTTGGGGTTGGTGTAGACGCCGAGGAAGCCGGTGACTTCGGCGATGACGCCGGTCTCCTCCAGGCACTCACGCACAGCGCACTGGGCGGCGGTCTCCCCGATGTCCTGGGCACCGCCCGGCAGGGCCCACTGGCCGGTGTCACGGCGGCGCTGGAGCAGGATCGCGCCGCTGTCGTCGACGACGAGCAGGTTGCTGGCGGGGATGAGGGTGTTCGCCTTCGGTGCGGCGGGGTCGTTGAGATATTCGGTCCTACCCATGCGCGGTGGTCCCCTCCAGTTCGGTTGTCCAGGGCCGTGCGGTGGCCCAGACGGCTTCGAAGCTCTGAGCGTAGTTGTCGAACCAGCCGGTGTCGTCGACTCGCTTGAGGTGGATCAGGGGATTGGCGCTGGCCGGCTGACCCCACACGTGCGGGTTGACCAGCAGGGTGCCGTCGTAGCGGAAGAGGGAGTTGTAGAGCGTGGTGTCGTGGAGGCGCACCTCGCAGCCCTCCTCCGGCAGCAACGGACGGTAGTAGGTGAGAGAGGCCCGGATCTTCGCGGCGAGGGTGTCGCCGATACCTTCCTCCCGGCCTCGGATCGCGGCGGCCTGGCCGTTCGGGTCGCCGAAGCACAGGCGGATCTGGACGCCGTCGGCTGCGCGTTCGGCGAGCATCTTGGTGACGTGCGGGTTGGACTGGGCGAAGAAGGTGCCGGAGAAGACGAGCACGTCGATGTGCTCCTCTGCTTCCTGAAGCAGGGTCAGCCACATCTCGCGGGGAACGCTGGCCCGGTTCTGGTAAGTGCCGACGACTTCGACACCTAACCCTCCGGCCGGCCGACCCGCCCGGGGTTGCTGCGTAGGCCAGAGGAAGGTCTCCTCAACGCGCAGGTGCTGGGCCGCGCTGAAGCGGTGCCGTGGGTGGGGCAGCCGCCCGCGGAGCCAGCGGCCGACGGTTTTGGGGTCCACCTCGCAGGCTGCGGCGAGCGCTTCGGGCGCGACACCGCGCTGGGTGAGTACGGAGTGAAGTCGCTCGTTCACGCAGCTATACAAGCCTAGGCGCGCTCGGCTCTGCAAGGACGGTGCGGGACGTTTCGACGGAGCTGACGGTTCGACAGGGCACCTACGCTGGCGGTATGCACCTCATCGTCCTGTGGGATATCGACCACACGCTCATTGACAACGCGGGGGTGAGCAAGGAGATCTACGCGGCCGCGTTCGCCGCGCTCGCGGGAGCCGCACCGACCGGGGCGGCGTCCACCGAGGGCCGCACGGACCGCCTGATCATGCGTGAGATGTTCCGTCGGCACGGCCTGCCAGAGCCGGGCTGGTCTGACGTCGAGTCCGCACTGGCCGAGGCCGGCGCACAGCGACTTGGGGAGCTCCGCAGGCGCGGCACAGCTCTGCCTGGGGTACGAGATGCCCTCAAGGCGGTTTCTGAGCAGGATGGTTGGGTTTCCTCCGTGCTGACCGGCAACATCGCGGCCAATGCCCGCGTCAAGCTGGCGGCCTTCGGTCTTGACCCACTGCTGGACCTGCGCGTCGGGGCCTATGGAGCCGACGCCGTGGACCGCCCCGACCTGGTGGGGATCGCCCGCCAGCGCGTCCACCAGCTGCGCGGCCTGCCCACTGATACGCCGGTCGTGCTGGTCGGCGACACACCCAGGGACGTCGAAGCAGCTCTCGTCGCGGCTTCGGGGATCATCGGCGTGGCCACCGGCATTCACAGCCGGGATGAACTGGTGAGCGCCGGCGCGCCAGTAGTGCTTCCAGATCTGTCGGACACGGCCGGCCTTCTCCGGTTGCTGACGTCTTTCGCGGGCCGCTGAAAACGTCCCGGGACGTCCTTGGACTGTCCGCGTACGCGGTGATGCGGTCCCCGTGTTGTCGGTCACCATCGGTTCTCCAAACAGGCACCTGCCTCAGGGAGACCCACGTGATCGGGGAAGTCACCGGTATCCGCAAGATCCGGATGCTGTACCTGCAGCTGCTCTACCGCTGCAACTTCGAGTGCCTGCACTGCTTCCACGGCGAGCGGCTCAAGCACGCCGATGCCTTCAACCCCGAGGCGGCGGTCAACCTCCTCACGCTCATGCGCGACCAGTACGGCACCGAGGCCGTCACCCTGCTCGGCGGCGAGCCGTTCGTCTACAAGGACCTCACCCGTGTCGTCCGGTACGCCAAGCAGGAGCTCGGCTTGCAGGTCGAGATCTGCACCAACGGCTACCGCATCGAGCGCCGGCTCACCGAGATCGCCCCGTACCTCGACTTCCTGCGTGTCTCGTTGGAGGGCGTCGGGGCGACCAACGACCACATCCGCAGGTTCGGCAGCTACCAGGGCGCCCTCAGTGCCCTCTCCCTGGCACGGGAGCTCGGCGTCCGCACGGGAGCGACCATGACGGTCACCTCCCGCAACATCGACGAGGTACTGCCGCTGGCCCGCACCCTGCAGGAGTTCGGGGCACGGCAGTTGAAGCTGCACTGCCTGCGTCCCGTCGGCAACGCCGCCCTGCACCCCGAGCTGCTGATCACCGACCCCACTGCATACGGCCGCCTGCGCGAACAGCTCCAGGAGGCCGACCTGGCCATCGAGGTGATCGTCGACGAGGACCTCTCCGAGGGCGGTGCCCCGGAGATCTGCGCTCCGGCCGGGAGCCCGCGAGAGATCGAGCGGATCGAGGTGGACCCGCGCGGCGCGCTCACCATGTCCTGCAAGGCCGTCGGCAAGGACTCGCACGCCTTCTGGTACGACAAGCTCGCCGACCACATCATCCACCGGCCCTCCGCCAGCGACGAGTTGACCCTCGCTGTGCCGGACGTGGTGTACGCGCGTGTCTGACCGCCCGCTGTTCGAGAGCCTCGAAGGGCTGCGCGGCACCGGCAAGTCGACCATCGCGCCGATGCTCGCCGCGGCCCGCGAGGCGGTCCTCGTCCCGACCGTGCCGCTGTTCTACCAGCCGCTGCGGCGCGAGGTGGACATGCGCGAGAACGTTGAGGCCCGGATGTGTCTCTACCTCTCCGCGCTGTTCACCGCTGTCGACGACATACAGCGCCATCTGGCTGCCGGCACCCCGGTCGTCGTGGAGAGCTATTTCGCCCGCTGCCTCGCCAATCACCAGGCCCTCGGCGCCCGCTTGGGCGTCACGCTGCCGCCGGATCTGCCCCAACCTGTCACCTACCAGCTGGTCTGCGCCGAGGACGAGCGTCGGCGCCGCCTGGCCGGACGGGACAAGCCGGTCTCCCGCTGGGACGGCCTCGGCGAGGACGCCGCCCACCTGATCACCGACGCCTACGCCAGGTTCCCGATGCACCGCATCGACACCACAGGGCTCGACCCCAACCAGGTCATCGAGGCCATCCTCGCCGCCGACACGCAAGGAGCCCACCACCGTGCAGACACAGAGCCTGTGGGAGCACACCCTCACCTTCTTCCCCCAGTTCCTCGCCACGCTGAAGGAGCACGCCTCCCCTGACGCCACCGTCGCCGTGGTCGGCGCCAGCGACGGAAAGTTCGTCCTGCCCCTGGCAGCCGCCGGCTACCGCGTCATCGCCATCGAGCGCGACCCGCTCGCCCTCCACGGCGGCGAAGTCCACCTGCCGGGCGACATCAGCGCCCACGCCATGGGCCTGATCGACCGGCTCAAGATCGAAGAACTCCAGGACCGTGTGCAGGTCCTGGAGGAGGACTTCCTCCAGGTCGAACCCCTGGACATGCTCTGCGACGCCGTCTGGACAAGCTGCTCCTGGCACTACAGTGCCAACCACCACTGCCCGCTCGCCGAATTCGTCACCCGCATGCAACTCCTGGTGCGCGGAGGCGGCCTGTTCGGCGCGGAGTTCATGATGCCCGTCGAGCCGCGCCATCACATGATCGAGCACTACACCTCCCCCGAGAAGCTCAGCCGTCACTTCACCAGCGACTGGAGAGTTCTGCTGACGCTGCGGACGGGCGAGTTCACCGAGCGGGCCCACCTCGGCCAACTCCGCGACCACACCCACCGGATGGGGCTGCTTTTCGCGGCTCGCACCCCCAACATCTCTCACCTCTACGGGAAGAAGGACTGATGAAGCACGAGTACGAGGCCAAGTTCCTGTCCGTCGACGTCGACGGCCTGAAGGCAAAGCTGACCGCCCTCGGCGCCAACCAGGCGTTCCCGCGCACCCTCCTGACGCGCAAGATCTTCGAGAACGACGCGCTCGACAGCGGCGCATGGGTCCGACTGCGCGACGAGGGCACCCGCTCGACGCTGACGCTCAAGCAGGTCACCGACGCCACCACGATCGACGGCACCATCGAGATCGAGACCGAGGTCACCGACCTGCACGCCATGGCCGAGATCCTGCGCCGCCTCGGAATGCAGGAGGTCCGCTACCAGGAGAACTACCGCGAGGAGTGGCGCCTGGGCGAGGTCGCCTTCGACTTCGACACCTGGCCCGACCTCCCGACCTTCCTGGAGATCGAGGGACCTGACGAGGCGTCGGTCCGTCAGGCTGCGGCCCTGCTCGAACTCGACTACTCCGAGGCCCGGTTCGGCAGCGTCGACGAGATCTACAAAAGCGAGTCCGGCCGGGACATCCTCGCCGAGCCCACCCTACTCTTCGCCGACAGCGACAAGACCCAGTCGGCTCCTGCGGCTGCCCAGCACTGACGACCAGGCCGCGCTATTGACGTAGCCTGCCGCGCTGCCACGGGTGATACCCGGAATCGCCGATATTGCCCGTGACAGCCCGTCCGCTTCAGTGGCCACCGACAACGGCAACCGGTCGGTCGATAACTTCCGCAGGGTCCACCGTGGCTGGCAGCGGGCCGGCCTGCGGTGTTCGCATGTACGACGAGCTGATGACACCGGCCAGGACCGATCTCCTGCAACTCCTCGGCAGCCGCCGCAAGGGCGTGGCCCGTGATGGTTGGCCGACGCTGGGGCCCCCGCGGCGACGGCCGCTCGAGCGCCTCTGCTTCCGTCCGTGAACTCGATGCCCTGCGGGTCGCGGCTTGTTCGGCGGCAGAGCCGCGCACAACCAGGCGGCCCCGAGCTGGAGTTGATGCCGGAGGCCGCGTAACGCGGGACTCGGTGAGGCTTCGTTGGCCGTTCGGCACGCCAGCAGCCGACACCGCCCCGCCTGCAGGCAGCAATCCGGAGGCACCCGAAGGAGGACCCGTGCCCGATTCGCCCGCGCACCCCCAGTCTCCCGTAGCTGCACCCGGCTACCGCTACCTCGACTTCCTCGGCGGCCCCAGCCGTCTGGTCAGCGAGGACACCTGCCGCGGCTGCTTCATGAACCTGACGGAACGCCACCTACCCGACATCCTGGCCCCCGTGTACGACGACGGCGTCATCACCGTCCGGCAGGACGCGGAGTGGGCGGTGCCCGGGTTCATGGTCGTCGGCGTCCGTCCGCACATCGGCGCACTCGACGAGATGGAGCTGCCGCTCGTCGAGCGGATCGGCCGGGTGACGCATTTCGTCCGCCGGGCCATGCGTGAGCGGCTGGGCCTGGCCGCCGTGCAGATGTACCAGGAGGAGAAGCTCGAGCGGCCGCACTTCCACGTGTGGATGCTCCCCCTGTGGCCGGATGTCATGGCCGAACACGGCATCAACCCGAGGATCTACGAGTCGAACGTCGCCCAGTACCTCACCCTCTTCAGCCTCGGCTCGCACGAGGCGGCGATCCGCAGGTGCACCGCCGACGTACGCGATTTCCTTGCCGAGATCCCCGAACTCCGCGATGGCACGCCCATCTGACGGACAGCAAGATCCGCTGCCCTCGACCACTCAAGGCGGCTCGCCCACGAGGCGAACCGCCCCATCGGGAGGAGCACGAACATGCGCATCGCACACGTGGCCCCGCTGTGGGAGAGAGTCCCTCCCCGAGGCTATGGGGCCGTCGAGTCGCTGGTCGCCGAGCTCACCGCGGCACAGGTCCTTGACGGGCACGAGGTCACCGTCTTCGCCTCCGGCGACTCCAAGGTGGCCGGCAATCTCCACGGCGTTGGTAGGACGGCATTGCTCGCGGACCCGCGCATCCGCGAGCCGGAGGTCTACCGCATGCTCCAGCTGCTGGAAGTCCGTGACCGTGCCGATGAGTTCGACGTCGTCCACTCCCACGTGCACTCCAACAGCGGGTGCCTGGCGATCCCGGCGCTCCACGGACTGCGCACCCCGGTGATCCACACCGTGCACTGCTTCTTCAACGAGGACAACGCACCGCTGTTCCGCCGGTTCGCCGCTGAGCGGTACGTGGCGATCAGCCGAGACCAGCGTTCGCACCTGCCGGAGCTCAACTACCTCGGCACTGTCCACCACGGCATCGACGCGGAGGCGTTCCCGTTCGGCGCGGAGGTTGCCAGCTCGAGCCCGTACCTGGCCTTCCTCGGCAGGATCAGACCGGAGAAGGGCGTGCACGTCGCCATCGAGGCGGCCAGGCACGCAGGACTTCCACTGAAGATCGCCGGCCGGATCAAACCGAGCGACCAGGCGTACTTCGAGCAGCAGATCCAACCGCATGTGGACGGTGAGCGGGTGTCCTTCCTCGGGGAGCTCGACTTCCCGAGGAAGACGGCTCTCCTCGCCGGAGCTTCGGCAACCCTGATGACCTCGCTCATCCCGGAGCCGTTCGGACTCGTCCCGATCGAGTCCATGGCCTGCGGCACGCCGGTGGTGTCCCTGCGCACCGGAGCCGCAGCCGAACTCGTACGGGACGGCATCACCGGCTACCTGTCCGCCAACGCCCAGGGGTTGGCCGACGCGATCCGTCACCTTCCGGCGATCGAGCGAGCGGCCTGCCGCCGGCACGTGGCGTCCGAGTTCTCGATCCGCCGGATGGCGAACGGCTACGAATCCGCCTACCGGACGGCCCTACAGGGCTGATCAGGTCGGCAGCACACTGCTCAACTCCCGTCCCCACTACTCCTGGTGAGGCACCATGCGCAGTGTCATCCTCAGCGCGGGCAAGAGCTGCTTCGTGGCCTGCCCGGGCTGCTACAACTACTTCGGCCGCACCGTCAGCGACACCTCTCAGGTGCTGGACTTCGCGGCCGGCCTACGCGACCGGTTCGCCCTGGAGAAGATCACCGTCGGGGGCGGCGATCCGCTCACCCGGCCTGACATCGTTCCGCTTCTGCGGGGCCTGCACGGGCTGGGCCTCGGAATCCGCCTGGACACTGTGGGCACCGCCTTCCTCGGCACGGCCCGCATCCGCTTCATGGGCACGGGAGTTGCCGAGCACGTACCGGCCGCCGAGGTCGCCGCCGTCACCGACCTGATCGGCATCCCGCTCGACGGCAGCACCGACGCCGTGCAGCAGCAGTTCCGCCGACACTCCACCGTCGCTGGCCAGTTGGCGGTCCTCGCTCTCCTCGACGGCATCGGCGCCGACGTCTGCGTCAACACGGTCGTGCACGCGGGCAACTCCCAGGACATCGCGGCCGTCGCCGAGCTGCTCGGGGCTTACGCCTGCGCCCGGGAGTGGCAGCTCTTCCAGTTCATGCCGATCGGACCGCTCGGCCACCGCAACCGCGAGCGCTACCTCATCAGCGACACCGCCTTCGAGGCCGCGGTCGTCGTCGCCAGGCAGAACGCACGCGGACAACTCCGGGTCGCCGCCAAGAGTGCAAGCGGCCGCAAGCACCGCTACCTGCTGATCGACTCCGCCGGACTCGTCTGGACACCCGAACAGTCACAGGCCACCTCCTGGCAGAGCGAAGACGCCAACGACCGGCGGAACCTGATCGGCAACATCGGCGACGGCGACATCCTCGACCGCCTGGCCGACCTCTACAACTCCACCACGGAGGCCACGACATGACACAGGCCGCCCTGCTCGTCGTCGCCGCCCACCCTGACGACGAAACCCTGCACTGCGGAGGACTCCTCCACCGCACCGCCCTGCGCGGCGGCATCGCCGTCACCCTCACCCTGACCCGCGGCGGGGCCGGCAGGACCCTCGGCATGTGCGCCGAGGAGGAACTGCCGGCACTCCGCGAGCGGGAACTGCGCCTCGCCACCAAAGCCCTCGGCGTCACCTGCGCCGAAGTTCACGACCTGCCCGACGGCAGTCTCACGGAGCACGAACCGGTGGCAGCGAACCTAGTGCTGGAGGCGCTGCGCCGCTGGGCGCCCCGCCAAGTGGTGGCCTTTCCGCCCAACGGGATGAACGGCCACCCGGACCACCTCGCCGCGCACCGGATCGCCCTCGCCGCACTCGACCGCCACCGCGCCACCCCGGACGTGCTACTAGTGACCAGCACCACCCCGTACGCCGAACCCGCCCGGCCCGGCTTCCTGGCCCCCGACCAGGTCGAGACGCTGCGGCTGCCCACCACCACGCGGATACCGGTAGGAAGCAGCCTGGAGGCGAAGCTGCGCGCCATGGGCCACTACGAGACCCAGGCGCGCAGCATCGCGAAGATCCTCCGCTGCTACCCGGAAACGCTTCTCACCGAGGCGTTCCACCGAGTGTCCGGGGCTGACAATCCGACGCCTCACACGGCGGCGGTCAGCAGCTTACGGACGTGCTCCACCGCCTCGGCCACCGGCACCGACTGGGTCTCGCCGGTGGCCCGGGTAGTGACCTCCACCGTGCCGTCGGCCAGACCACGGGCGCCGACCGTGATCCGGTACGGGATGCCGATCAACTCGACATCGCGGAACTTCACGCCGGGCCGCTCGTCGCGGTCGTCCAGCAGGACGTCGACCCGCTCGCCCTGCAGCTGCCGGTACAGGCCCTCGGCGGCCTCGGTCACCTTCTCGTCGCTCGTGCCGAGCATGACGACGGCCACCTCGAACGGCGCGACCGAGACAGGCCAGATGATGCCCTTGTCGTCGTGGTGCGTCTCCACGATCGAGGCGAGGGCCCGCTCCACGCCGATGCCGTAGCTGCCCATGATCGGGACAACGCGCTCGCCGTCCCGGCCGAGCACGGTCACCCCCAGGATCTCGGTGTACTTGCGGCCGAGCTTGAAGATGTGGCCCACCTCGATCGTGACCACCACCTCCAGCGGCGTACCGCACTGGGGGCAGGGCTCGCCGGCTGTCACCTCGCGCAGGTCGGCCCAGCGCCGCACCGCGATGTCCCGCTCGACGGACACACCGCGCAGGTGGACGCCGTCGGTGTTGGCGCCGGTGGTCATATCGGTGCGGCCGCGCAATGCCTCGTCCGCGAGGACGGGCAGCTCGGCGACGCCGACCGCGCCCAGGCTGCCGGGGGACGCGCCGAGCGCCGCCTTGATCTCCTCGGGGGTGGCCGGGCGGACGGCGGTGGCGGCGAGGGTGTCGATGAGCTTCTGCTCGACCAGGGCGTGGTCGCCACGCACCAGGACGAGGGTCAGCTGGTCGTCGACCACATATACCAGCGTCTTGATCTGGCGTTCGGCGGGCACCTCGTGACGGCGGGTCAGCTCCTCGATGGTGCGCGCGTCGGGGGTGTCGAACCGCTCCGGGGCATCCAGTCCCGGGCCGTCGACCACGGCGGGCAGCGCGGAGGTCGCCTTCTCGGTGTTCGCCGCGTAGTCGCAGCCCGGGCAGCGGACCACCAGGTCCTCGCCGGCGTTCGAGGGGCTCATGAACTCCACCGACGCGCTGCCGCCCATGCTGCCGCTGGACGCCTGCACCGGGATGGCGGGCAGACCCAGGCGGGCGAAGATCCGCTCGTAGGCGGCCTTGTGCAGATCGAAGGAACGGTCGAGGCCAGCTGACTCGATGTCGAAGCTGTACGAGTCCTTCATCGTGAACTCACGTACCCGCAGCAGGCCGCTCTTCGGGCGGGCCTCGTCGCGGAACTTGGTCTGGAACTGATACCACATCTGCGGCAGGTCCCGGTACGACTTCAGCTCCTGCGACAGGACGGTGAAGATCTCCTCGTGCGTCATGCCGAGCGCCAGGTCCGCGCCCTTGCGGTCCTTGAGGCGGAACATCTCCTCGCCCATCACTTCCCAGCGGCCGCTGCGCTGCCAGATCTCAGCCGGGTGCAGAGCGGGCAAGGCGAACTCCTGGGCGCCGATCGCGGTCATCTCCTCGCGGATGATGTCCGTGATCTTGGCGCGGACGCGCACGGCCAGCGGCAGCAGGGAGTAGTGACCGGCCATCAGCTGCCGGACGAACCCTCCTCTCACCAGCAGGCGGTGGCTCACCGCATCCGCGTCCGCCGGGTCCTCGCGGAGAGTGGGCACGTACAGCTGGGACCAGCGCATGAGACCGGAGACCGTCCTCTCGGTGAAACTGCGGAGTGTCGCGGCGGCGCTCACGCCGACATCACGACGGGAGACGCATTCTAGTGGCGGAGCCTCGCCCGAATCGCTCCGTTTTGAGAAGCCCAGGCCAGGGCCCGCAGAGCGGCGGCGGGCGGACTCGGCGCACGGACGGAGGCAGGTTGGCTGACACACCGGGCGACGCGCCCAGCAGTGATCGCTCCGTCGAGGCCATCCGCCGCTACTACGACACCTTCGCCGAAGGAGAAGCCGACCGGCTCACCAAGGATGTCGCCGGCAGGGTCTCATTCGAGATCCACCGCCGCTTCATGGTCAATCACTTGACGAAGAGTCAGCGAATCCTGGAGATCGGCGCCGGCCCGGGCCGCTTCACCACGGTGCTCGCCGAACACGGCGCCCGCGTGGTGGTCACCGACATCTCCCCGGTCCAGCTCCACCTGAACGAGGTCAACGTCACCGCGGCCGGATCCGAGCATGCCGTCGAAGCACGCCACACCCTCGACGTCCGGGACACCAGTCGCTTCCCTGACGCCTCGTTCGACATGGTCCTTGCCTACGGAGGCCCGCTCTCCTACGCCTTCGACCAGGAGCGCCAGGCCCTCGCCGGCCTCCTCCGCATCGTGAAGCCCGAGGGCGTGGTGATCGCCTCGGTCATGTCCCTGTGGGGCAGCTGGCGAGCCCGGTTCCCAGGAGCCACCCAACTCGCCATCCGCTACGGCACCGACGTCACCGACGCCGTCATCCGCACCGGCGACCTGCGCCACGTGCCCGGCATGACCCACGTCTGCCGCATGTTCACCTGGGAACAGATCGCTACCCTCGTCGCCGAATGCGGCGGTGAGATCCTGGCGGGATCGGCCAGCAACTGGGCAAGCCTCGAAGACCCAACCATCCTGGCCGACATCGAACGATCCCCGCAGCTCTGGGAACGATTCATCGCCTACGAGACCGCCGCCTGCGCCAGCGTCGGCGCCCGGGACGGTGGAACCCATATCCTCTTTGCCGCCCGCCGCAGTTGAGAACCTGACGAGTTAGGTGTGAGGACCGGGTCTATCTCTTGAGCCTCCCCAGCCAGGTATGGCTGGGGAGCGCCAGCTCCAGGGCGTTCGCGAGCCAAGCCTGCTGGCCGGGGTTGAGGTGGGGCAAGACCAGGTCGAAGTCGAGCTGGTCCTTCTCCCACACATTCTTCGCCTTGTAGAACAGCTGCACCTCGGGGCTCAGGTACGGAATGCCAGTCGAGGACACGTGGCCGAGCTGCACGAACGGGCGCCGGATCCGGGAGTCCCGACGCGACACCCACTCCTCGCCGTCGCCTTCGTCCAGCATGAGCTGGACCGACTACGGTTCGTCGGGCTCACGGCGGCACCACACGTCGTGCACCCGGCCCGGAAGACCTATGCCCGTCGGCCAGGCGCGCAGCGTCCCGGCACCGGGCGGATCGGCCAGGAAATCCCATCCGCCGAACCAGCGACGCACACGGGCCTGGTCGCGGCGCAACACCAGCACGTCGACATCACCGTGCTCGCGATACGCCCCGCCAACGGCCAGCTCTATCGCGTAGCCGCCCGCGATCCACCAGGGAAAGTCCGCTCCGGCCAACAACCTGGCCACCTCGTGCGGCTGCAGCGGAGCCCACGGGCCCTGCGCCGGCACAGTCGAGTTCGTATCGATCACAGCCTCCGTCCTGGTACCTCCCATCGGGCGGCGGCAGCGCAAATCGGTCCGCTTCCTGGGACCTCACGTGGGACGATCGGCGCGCGGCGCCGAACGTCCACCCGGCGCGGTAGCCGCGCGCCCCGCGGCTCCTCCACAGATCCGCCTTCTCACAGAAGTGGTCCCTCCTTCCATGGCTACGGTCCTCTCCATCGCCGACGCAGTGCAGCAGCGCTTCAAGCAGGCGATCTCCACCGCGTTCCCCGACGCCACGGATAGCGACCCTCAGCTGCGACGAAGCGACCGAGCGGACTTCCAGGCCAACGGCATCATGAGTCTGGCCAAGCCTTTGCGGGCCAATCCCCGTGAGGTCGCCACGCGCGTCATGGAGGACCTGGCCGCAGACGAGGTGATCGCGAGCCTGGAGGTCTCGGGCCCGGGCTTCATCAACATCACCGTCACCGACAGCGCGATCCTCGACCGGCTGGCCGCCCGCGCGGCGGACACGCGGCTGGGCGTCGGCAGCAGCACCGCACCCGGCGTCACGGTGATCGACTACAGCCAGCCGAACATCGCCAAGGAGATGCACGTCGGCCACCTGCGCTCGACGATCATCGGCGACGCACTGGTGCGGACCCTGGAGTTCTCCAGCGAAATGGTCATCAAGCGCAACCACCTCGGAGACTGGGGCACCCAGTTCGGCATGCTCATCCAGTACCTCGTCGAGCACCCGGGCGAGCTGGACAGCGGCACGGAGCCAGCCGAGTCCGGTCCGTCGATGTCCCGCCTGAACCGCCTCTACAAGGCATCGCGCGCCCTGTTCGACGGCGACTCCGAGTTCGCCGACCGGTCCCGTCGGCGTGTGGTCGGCCTCCAGGCCGGCGACGCGGAGACCGTCGCGTCCTGGCAGCGGATGGTCGACGAGTCGAAGCTGTACTTCGAAGCCGTGTACGCGAACCTCGATGTCCTCCTCGAGGACACCGACGCCGTCGGCGAGAGCTACTACAACCACATGCTCGCCGACGTGTGCGCCGACCTCGAAGCGTCCGGCGTCGCGGTGCGCTCCGACGGTGCGCTGTGCGTCTTCTTCGACGACATCAAGGGCCCCGACGGTGAGCCGACCCCTCTCATCGTCCAGAAGAGCGACGGCGGATACGGCTACGCCACCACCGACCTCGCCGCCATCCGCGACCGCGTCGATACGCTCGGCGCAGGCCAGCTCCTCTACGTCGTCGACAGCCGTCAGGCCCTCCACTTCCAGATGGTCTTCGAGACCGCCCGGCGCGCCGGCTGGCTCCCCGAGAACGTCCGCGCCCTGCACCTGCCGTTCGGCACCGTCCTCGGCAAGGACGGCAAGCCCTTCAAGACCCGCTCCGGCGAGACAGTTCGCCTGATGGACCTCCTCGACGAGGCCGTCGACCGGGCCCGCGCCGTCGTCGCCGAGAAGAGCCCCCAGCTCGGCACCGAAGAACTCGAAGACCGGGCACGGCAGGTCGGCATCGGTGCGGTGAAGTACGCCGACCTCTCCACCTCCCGCACCCGCGACTACGTCTTCGACACCGACCGCATGGTCTCCCTCAAGGGCGACACCGGCGCCTACCTCCAGTACGCCTACGCCCGCATCCAGTCGATCCTGCGCAAGGCCCCCGAAGGGGCCACGCCCACAGCACACCAGGACCTGTCGCTGGAGCCGGCCGAGCGCGCCCTCGGCCTCCTCCTCGACGAGTTCGGCGCCACCATCGGCCTCGTAACCGAGACGTTCGAACCCCACCGCCTCTGCGCCTACCTCCACAGCCTGGCATCGGCGTACACCACCTTCTACGAGCACTGCCCGGTTCTCAAGGCCCCGACCCGAGAGGTCATGGAGACCCGCCTGCTGCTGTGCCAGCTCACTAGCCAGACCTTTCGGCAGGGTATGGACCTCCTGGGCATCGGAACGCCTGAGCGGCTGTAGATCACGCTGACGGCTCGGGTGGACAGGCACAGCCCGCTCATCCGAGCCGGCGCAGAGGTCGCAGCGCCGCCGCCAGGGGACATCGAACTCGACTACGTCGGATCAACTTCCAATGCGGCCAAGGTCATCGCCGCCCTGCACCGAGGGGAGAAACGGCTGGTCTTCTGCGACTCCCGGCAACTCGTCGAGGAGCTCGGCGCCGCACTCCGGGCCGCAGGCGTGACCACCTTCCTCTCCCACGCCTCCCTCTCACTGGACGAACGACGCCGGGCCGAAGCCGCCTTCGCCGAAGCCCGCGACTGCGTCATCGTCTCCACCAGCACACTCGAACTCGGCATCGACGTCGGCGACCTGGACCGCGTGATCCAGATCGACGCCCCCACGACCGTCGCCTCCTTCCTCCAACGCATCGGCCGTACAGGCCGTCGCGCCGGTTCCACCCGCAACTGCCTGTTCCTCGCACGCAGCCACGAGGCCCTCCTCGGCGCCGCCGCCCTCCTCGTCCTCTGGGGACGGGGCTACGTCGAACCCGTCACCGCGCCGCCCGAGCCCAGGCACATCGTCGCGCAGCAGCTCCTCGCCCTGAGCCTGCAAGAACACAAGATCACCCAAGGGCTGTGGGACGAGGGCTGGAACGGCCTTCCCCCCTTCGACCGCAGCGCGGAACCAATCCTGCGGCACCTCGTCGACCACGGATTCCTCGACCAGGACGGTGAACTCCTGTTCATCGGCCCGGCCGCCGAGGAGAAGTTCGGCCGCCGCCACTTCATGGGCATCACCGCCGTCTTCATCGCCCCGCCGGAATTCACCGTCCTCGCCGGCCGTCAGGAGATCGGCCGCACCGACCCCATGCTCCTGACCGAGAAGATCGACGGACCGCGGGTCCTGCTCCTCGGTGGGAGGAGCTGGAAGGTCACCTGGATCGACTGGACCAGGCGCCGCTGCTACTGAACTTGAATGCGTGATGTCGCTCGGACGGGTGAAGCAGCAGCGTTCGCCTGCCGGTGGAGGGACGGTCCCGGTAGTCGTGTGCTGTGAGATATGCACAGGGCGGCGGTTTGACCGACGCGGAGAGGGCGGCGCGGGAGCGGATCCGGCAGCAGGCCGTGGAGCGCTTCGAGGGCGGCGAGAAGAACCGGGAGATCGCGGCCGCGCTGCGGGTGAGCGTGCGTTCGGTGGAGCGCTGGCGCCGGCAGTGGCGCGAGGGCGGTTCGGCAGGTGTGGCTTCGAAGGGATCGCCCGGTCGTCCGAAGCTGTCCGACATCCAGATCGTGCGACTGGAGCGGGAGTTGGAGCGCGGGCCGCTGGTCCACGGCTGGCAGGACCAGCGGTGGACCCTGGCACGGGTGAAGACGTTGATCGGCCGGCTGTTCCACGTCTCCTACACCGTGGAGGGCACCTGGGCCCTGCTCAAGCGGCACGGCTGGTCGTGGCAGCAACCGGCCCGCCGGGCGATCGAACGCGACGATGCGGCAGTGGAGTTGTGGAAGAAGGACACGTGGCCGCAGGTAAAAGCGCCGCGGCGGCCCGCGACGCCTGGCTCGTCTTCGAGGACGAAGCCGGGCAGTCGATGAGGCCGCCGCGCGCCAGGACCTGGGGCAGGCTCGGGTGTACCCCCGTCGTGCGGGTGCGCGGCCGGGGATCCGGTCGGGTCTCCATGGCGGGGCTGAGCTGCTACAAGGCGGGTCAGCGGTCCCGGATGTTCTACAGCTTCCACGTCTACCGCGGCCGCAAGGGCGAGAAGAAGGGCCTGACCTGGCAGGACTACCGGGACCTGCTGATTCGCGCGCACATTCAGCTCGGCGGCCCGATCGTGCTCGTGTGGGACAACCTCCGCGCCCACCTGATGCCGCCGATGCAGGAGTTCGTCCAGGCGAGTAAGGACTGGCTGACCGTCTTCCAACTCCCCTCGTACGCACCGGACCTCAATCCGCAGGAGGGCATCTGGTCGCTGGTCAAGCGCACCATCGGCAACCTCGCCGCCGCCGATCTCGATCAACTCGCCCGAGCTGTCAGGCGCAGCTTGAAGAAGATCCAGTACCGGCCTCACCTCATCGACGCCTGCCTCGCCACCACTGGCCTGATCATGGACGGCTGATCAACCTCAAGCCGACATCACGAATTCAAGTTCAGTACGTCGAAGCCTCCGACCTCGCCGGCCGCGCGCGCTGGTTCGGCACCGGGTACAGCGGAACCTCCTACGCCCTCAACCAGGCCGCCCGAGACGTCCTGCTCGGAGCCGACCCGCAGGTCAAACTCACCCGACGCGCCACCCAGCAACTCGCCCATGTCCGCGAGCAGAACGTCGACACCGTCCACCCCGGCGGCACGGTCATCACCCGAGCCGGGGACGACATCCGCTGGTGGACCTGGGCCGGGTACCGGGCCAACGCCACCCTCACCGCCACCCTCTCGGGAGTCACCGACGAGCGCCAGCGCTTCTCCGACGAATACCTGCGCCTGCGCACCGACCTCACACCGCAGATGTGGAAGGCCGGCACGGCGGACGCTGTCTCACGCCTGTGCCTGCCCGACGTCGATGTGAAAGCGATGCGCGGCCTGAAGTTCCACGAGGCGCTGCCGGAACGCCTCGCCATGGCCACGCTCGCCACCAGGCTCTCAGACCTCGACTCAGCGACAGCCGTTCTCGCCGAACCGGTGAGGTTCTCCATCCAAGCGAAGTGAGCGCGCCGGTCCCGGCGACCTGGCTTCACCACCGCGACCCATAGCACGAAGGCTGCCTCGCCTGGGCTCCGATGCGTGCTTGGCCTGGCGGACTGTCGAGGTGGAGGGTGGACCATCCCTTCACACGTATTCTGCAGTTGGAGAGCGTCAACCAGTAGAGCAAGTCGAGTGCTAGGCCCGCCGGTGCTTCATGCGGGTGCGCCAGCGGGCCATAAGCCTGCGTTCGGGCTCCGGCAGGGGAGCGGCCAGCCGGCGGCGCAATCTGTCGGCCTCCTGCAGGACGCTGCGGATGTCGGCGACGGTCACCGTCGCCTTGCGCTGTCCGAGATCCTGGAGGAGAGCCCGGATACGTTGCAGGCCAGGATCGGTTGGCCTCTGATCGATGACCCACCGCTTGAACTCACGCATCATCGGGGTCACCGCCTCGCGATCCTCCGAGGACAGCTGCTGTGCGTAGACGGGGCCCATGGCTTTGCGGATGCGCTTCGTCTCGCCCAGATCGCCCGCGTCTCGGGCGGCGCGGAACTGCATGGCGAGGTCGTCGAGGAGCGCACGCGCCTCGGAGTGGTGCACCCCTGGGGCGTCTGCGGTGGTACAGCGGGAGGCCGACGCATCGGGCGGGGATTGGCCGGTGCCAGGGGCGCGGTACGCGGCACTTCCGTCCGTGGAAGGCGCGGTGCGAAACACGGCTCGCCAGTCATAGAGCCGTTCCCAAAGAAGCGGCGGAATCGACGATTCGCCGATCCGATGTGCGATGCGGTCGGCTTCTTCGAGGGCTCGGTACAGGTCGAGGAAAGCAGGGGTTGCGTCCTGGCCGTCGAGCAGGTCGAGCACGGTTTCCAAACACGCAAGCGATTCACTGTTGCCAGGCTGCCCCGCTTCGGCAGAGGACATGAGCGTGCCTGCAAGGCGAGGCGGCGGAGGGAGTCGGGCGTTGTGCGCCTCCGAAGAGCGCTTCTGGTCCTCCCCTCGGTTGTCTGAGACGCCGTCAGTCTGACGCTGCCGGCTCAGCCCGGCGTGCCCCTGAGTCAGCAACGCGCCGGTATCCGCGGGCTCCTCAGGAGTCTGCTGGAACCCCGGGGCGACGATGGCAGGCGTTTCGACCGGTGCGGCGGGGAGCAGCGGTTCGTCGCTGTGAGGTCCGCTCCGTGTCGCAGCTGGCCTCTCTTGCGCCGCGGCAATGGCGCGGGTGAGCGCCGTGGTGTGGAGCTGTGCTTGGGAGATTCCCCGGTTGTTGAGCGGGCGCAGACGCACGGCCGCGCCGCCCTGCCCCTGCACGCCCGCCAGCCAGCGTTGCGCGCTGCCGATCACCTTTGCCAAATGGCGCCCGGGCTTTCCGGGTATGGTCCGCCGATATCCGAGCGCTGCGGTGACGAGCCTCTGGACCTGCTCCACGCTTGCGCCGCCGTCCCTCGCCCGGGACGTAGGGGGTGTGGGGCTCTCCGGCAGACGGACGGTAGGCCGGGCCCCGTCGGTGGGCGGAGGTACTTCCATTCCGACCGCCGATGCGATGTCCGCCAGGTATGGCAGTCGGGTGCCTGTAGAGGTCCGCACCAGTGCAGACAGCAGGCGCCCACTTCGCCGATCCACCTCGATGAGAAGGTCCCGACGGACGGAGATCGGAAGACTGGAAAGCACCAGGTCCGTTGCTTCGGCGAGTTCGTCCCAGGTCACCGTCATCCCACGGCCGGCTGCTCTCTCCAATGCCAGCTTCAGACTGCTCACCGCGGCCTTGGCATGCTCCGGTAGCCTGCCCGGTGTGACTGGCCGTCGCTTCTCGGCGGAGGACACCACGGCCTGACGGTGGGCGGTCCGAGACTCGCCTGGGGGACTACCCTTGAAGGGTTCCTCCCGAGGTGCGCCTTGGGTGGGCAGGGCAGGTGCAACCTTCTTCGCGGGCATAGCGACGGGCCTGGGAGCTGGGGACGCTGACACGGGCGGAGGGGACGGGGGCGGCGTCCAGAGGCCGGTACGGTGGGCCTCGCGCGCGTTGAGACGCTCGAACGTCCCCGCCTGGATGAGCCATTGTGGGTCACCGGTGCCGTCTGGCTCCGTAAGTGCGATCCGTGGGGTGCCGGTGAAGCGGTAGACGTGTTCCGCGGACGGGTGCGGTACGCCGTCCGGGATCGAGATCAGCGCACGGATGATCCGGCTGTCCGGAGGTCTGACGTCGGCGGCCACGACGTACCGGCCGACATCGGCGAGCGGCGAGCTGGCCGGGGCTGCGGCCGTGGTGTCCAGGGCGAAGACGGCGCCAGGCTGCATTGCGAAGGAGGCAGGGCGAGGACGGGGCCGCCCGATCGTGCCGACTGATATCGGTCCCTCGGGCGTCTTCGTAATTAGACCTGTGAGTGTAAGGGTGCAGTCCTCGAAGGGCGTCCAGTCGATCACCGCCTGGTGCGGCCGCTCGGCGCCGACATAGATGCGACGGACTGCGCCCTCGGTCTCGCACCGGACCCTGAGGGTGTAGCCGAACCGGCCCAGCATCTCCCGGGTGATCGGGCCGTCCTGGTTGAAGATCCAGTCGATGCCGTCTGAATCGTCGGCGAGTTCCATGTCGGCTCGGCGCCAGGCGCGGTAGTCGAGACCGCTGAGTTGGAAGCGGAATCGCTGGCGTGTCTTCGGGATGTGGACGTCGACAGCGTCGCCCGGGCCGGTGCCGAGGTTGCGAAGCGTGGCACTGCCGGAAAGCCGGCTCGTCCGGAGCCATCGCTCCACGCCCTGCTTGATGAACAGGTGATCTGCGCTGTCCTCCCCGTTGGCAGTGCGATGGCATACGAACGGCGAACCGTCATGGTTGGGGTGGTGTGCGAAATGACATACCTTGTCTCGATAGAGACGGTCCGCCAGTTGCCTACCGCAGCCTCCGAGTTTGGTGCCACACCAATAGGTGTGGCTGGGGTGCAGCTTCCGCCAGCGCTCCAGTTCGTGAGCCTCCATCGGCAGGATGATCGGTATTTCGGAACTCGCGTGGCCGATGACGCCGGTCTGGACGAGGCGATGGTCGAAGGCTGCACACACGTGGGGACTTCTCCGGTCAGGTGTCCGATTGCGATGAGGGAGAGACCGCCGACCCTCTCCGGTGCGGCGCGTAGGGCCAGCGTAGAACGATGCGGCGAAGAGGGGCGTCTGCTCGCGCAACATGGCCAGCTGCTCAACACTCGGGACCCCCCACGTCGCGTAAGCCACGCTCATGCGGGCGAGTTGACGGAGTAACCCAAGAACGAATCTGCTGCGCCCCCGGACCTGCGCGGTGAAGGAAGCGAGCGCAGCTGACGCACCCTCACGTGTGCCCTGAGCGGAGAAGGCGAACGTGATACGCAGACTGAAGACTCGGTGCCATTCCGCAATGGGCTACCTTGGCCGTGCCCGCGACAAGGTCAGCGGGTACCCACTCAGTGACGGCCATCCTGGCCGACCTTGACACGGGGCGCTGATCCCCGTTCCTGCCTCTGGCCCACCGGGCCCGCACTGCGCGCGTCGGTGCCGGGGCGAGCCTGCCGTCGCAGGCTCAGCGGGTCGTGGTCGCTCGGCCCCAGGAGGAGGTCCAGTATCACCGCGTGCTCCTGGAACACGATCTCCCGAGACAGCTCACCGCCAAACCAGCCGCTCGAGGTCTCGGCCGCAGGACTTGCCCCGGCCGTCGGCGTTCGTTCAGCAGCGGCGTTGAGGATCGCCGCTTGGCTAGGTGACCGGGCTGCCAGGGCTGCGTGCCGAGTGGCCTCATCCATGTGCCGGATGGTCGCCTGATACCGGGCCCGTACGGCGGAAGCGATCGCGTGCCCCGAGGGGTCAAGATCGCCGGAGTACTCCAGCGGGACACCGTTGTCGACGGCGAGGGCCAGGAGGGTGTGGTCCACCGCGGTCAGCGTTCCCGAGGTGCACACGATCGGCCGGTCGGTGCCCCGCATGAGGGCCTCGTCGACGACCGACGGGTTCTCCACCACCAGCCAGGTCCGGCTGGGGTCGAGAGTGGGCGGGTGAGCGGTCAGGTCGTGGAGGGTCATGTGGACGGGGCGGTTGTCGGAGCGCGCGAGATTCAGTGCGCGATCGGTGGGTCCGTCGCCGGTGGCCGCGACGTTGAGGACGAGCACTGTCTGGGAGAGGCGGTCCGCGATGACGCCGAGGCGCGCGAGCATTGCACGTTCGGCGGCCGGCGTGTCCGGCTGCGGGGCCTGCAGGAGGTCGCGGGCGAGGAGGACGACCTTGTCTCCCTGCCCGCTGTCGTTGAGGTCGAAGAAGTGCGGGTCACCGGCGCAGTGGTGAGCCAGCCGCGCGAGCGTCACGGGCCGGGGCAGCGGCAGGAGTTCGCAAAGTCGGGACAGGGAGTCGATGAGCCGTCGCCGGTCCTCCCATGATTCGTCGCTGATGCCGTAGGTCCGCAGCCGCGCGGTCAGCAGAGGGGCGTCGGGCAGAGCCCGCGCGGCGTAGTCGTTGATGTCCGCGCGCATCTGGTCGGCGGCCCGGCGCTCCCCGGCGAGGTCAGGGATCTCCACCCCGGCCGCCTCCACCAGACCGCGGAGATCATCCGGGGTCCGGCCGAGGGCATCGAGCAGCTTCGCGATCGGAACGACACAGCCCTTCCCCGTCGAGCGCAGGGCGACAGGCCGACTGCCGGGTCGGCGCCCCCGGGTGAGCCACCCGGCGACCATCGCCTGGCCGGTCCGAGACAGCGACGCGGTGACGGTCCTGATCGCTGCGGGATCGTCCCCTTGCGCGAGGCGGCTGGCGACCGCCTCCCACAGTGGACGGACGTCGAGGTCGGCGAGGTCTCCGGACATCAGTCCTCCTGCGCGAATGCTGAGAACAGATCGTCTGGGTGCTGGTCCTCGGCGTCCACGGTGAGGTCGTCGGCAGGCAGGCGGGGAGCGCCGACGTGGATGCGCGCGGTTTGGGGAGTCCCGCGCCCGGTCCAGATGCTGGGGATGGTGTAACGCATGGTGTTGCTCTTCTGGTGGATGCGGTGGATGCCGACGGCGCCGGTTTCGGGAACGAGGAGCGGCTGCATCGCGGGGAGCGTGACGAGTGCGTCGAAGTCCCATGTCCGCAGGAGGGCGAGCAGCATGCGCAGGTTCGGGGCGTCGAGGGCGGCGTTCAGCTCGTCGATGAAGATCGCCCGCGGGCCTTCGTATCCGCTGGTGGAGTAGAACGCGTGGGCGGCGGCGAGCAGCGGCAGCATGGTCGCCAGGCGCTTTTCGCCTGCGGAGAGTCGGGCCAGTGGGTTGCGGCGCGGGTTGACGGTCTGGAAGACCTCGGTGTCGTTGGTCGGGTCGTCGGAGAAGGAACGGTGGGTCAGCGAGATCTCCCACGTGTACCAGTTGCGGTAGTCGAAGACGTGCTCGACGCGCTTGGCCCAGGTGACGTGGGTGCCTTCTTCGTTCTTCAGCTGCTCGACGAAGAAGTCGTACATCCGGTCGAAGCTGCCTTCGTGGTTGACGTCGCGGATCAAGGACAGGGCTTCGCGGGCCACGGGGTCGTCGTTCTTGGGCTTCCAGTCCAGCCTCACGCCGACGCGGGCGACACCGGTGCGAACGTTCTTGAGGGTGTTCCGGATGTCGCTGACGATCTGCTCGGCGGTGTGGATCCGGACGTTGATGTCCTTGCGGAGCTCGGAGAAGACGACTCCCTTGATCTCGGTCTGGACCTGCTCGTTGAAGTCGTCCTCGAGGGAGGTGATGGCGATGTCGAGATCGGCCAGTGCCTGGCGCAGGGTTTTGGCACCGACGGAGGCGGTGCCGGTTTCCTGGTCGCGACCGTATTCGGTGACGATGACGCGTCGCCAGCCGGTGCGGGGGTCCTCCTCGGTGGTCACGTGTCGGCGGATCTCCAGCAGCTTCTCCAGGACCATACGTACACGGCTTTCCAGGTTGCTGCGCGCCGTCTGCTCGGCGCGGCGGGCCTCGTCCGTGTTCAGGCCGGCGGAGGTGGCTCGTTGTTCGAGGATCAGCTGGACCGTGTGGACCGCGTCGGTCGCGGTCTCGGGACGGCTGAGGGTCTCCGCTCCGGCGAGTTCGTCGACGAGGCCGTGGTCGAAGAGTCCCTGGACGGTCTCCAACGCCTTCTCGGCCACCTCGGACGCCTGTGTGAGGAGGCCGGCGTGGCTGCCGATCTCCTGAGTGACGAGAGCGAGGTCGACCTCGACGTCCTTCTCCTCCTGCGTGTGCGCGGTGAGCAGCTCGCGTAGTTCGGTCTGGGCGTTCTGCGAGTCCTCGAGCTCGGCCAGGAGGTCCTTGTAGGGCTGGTCGTGCTGGCGCAGTTCCTCGGTGTAGTGGTGACGGGCGGTTTCCGCGGCCGAGGCGTCAGCTTCCGCGCGCTCACGCAGAGAGCCGGCGTGACGTTCCGCGTCGGAGGCTGCTGTGCGGTGTGCTACCGCGGCCGCGAGGGTAAAGAATGTCCGGATTGCCTCGTCGGCCCAGTCCCCGAGCCCGCGATGAAGATCGCGCAGTGTCTGCCGGTGGCCGCGGAGGGGTTCGGCGTCGGTCGGCACGGTCACGTTGGTGACGCGGGCCTTGCGGTGCAGGGTCGTCTTCGCGCCGAGGACCACGGCACTGTGCCGGCCAACTTCCCGCTCCAGGTCGACGAGCGCGTCGGCGGCCTGTGCTGCGTGTCGGAGCCCTTCGGCTGCGGCGGCCCTGGTGGGCAGGACCGCTGCGAGTTCGGCAGGAAGGCTGCTGCGGTCCTGGTCGATCTCAGCTGCGGCTTCCTGCGCGGTTCGCCAGGCGGCTTCGGCCACGGTGTGTTCACCTTCGACCGTGATGGCGTGCTGAGCGGCGGCGTGCATGACGGCCGTGTTGGTCAGCGCCGTGCGGGCAGCTTCAAGGCACGCCATCACCAGGCCGGGCAGTTCCGTGCACACAGCCTGAGCGGCGCGCACCGCGCCGGTGGACGGTTCCACGAAGGCGGCCCGGCACGACAGCGACGCTGTCAGGTCGGCGTCCTCGGCGGCGTGCAGCGCCGAAGCGGCGGCACTCTCGGCCTCGCCGGCCGCGGCCTCCTGCCTGGCCGCGTTCGTGGTGGCGGTCGTGGCGATGCTCGCCAGCTCCAGCCACCGGGCAGGGTGGGGGAAGATCCGCTCCCGGTCGGCTGTGGCCAGGTTGCCGGTCAGCGCCTCGACCAGCTGACGGGCGGTATCGAGAGCTGTGACCGCCTCCTGTCGCTGGGCGCGCAGGTCGGTGAGCAGGATCTGGCGCATGCGTTCACGGGCGGACGCGCCGATGTAGCGCGGCGTCCAGCCTGTGGGGCTCTGGGCGTGGAGCGGGCCGAGGTGGACGGTGCCGTCGGGAGCGAAGGCCGCCTGCCCGGGGACGGGAGGCTCGCCGTGCTCCAGGACCCGGATCGACGCCAGCACCTCTCGGATGCGGTCAGCAGCGACCGGCGCTTGCGGGTCGGGCACCAGCAGATCGGCGAGTGTCGGGCCCTCGCACCTGGACGTTGGCAGCAGTGTGACGTCGCCGGCCGTCAGTTCCCCGTCCGGTGACACCCAGGCGTCCAGAACACCGCCCGCGAGCAGTGCGCCCTCCAGCTGGCCGGCCTCCTCGGCGGGCAGGTGGCCGGCGAAGTCGACAAGGGCCCACAGCGGGGCACCCGGACGGCCGTGGCGCGCGGGGCGCCACCCAGACTGGGCTGGACCTGCTTCGCTTCGTTCGGCTTCCTCGATCCGATCGTCGATCTCGTCCACCCGGGCCTCGCGGGAGGCCACGTCGATGGTCGCGGTGGTGAGCTCGGCAGTGATCCGGGTGGAGGCGAGGCGGTATGCCGTGGCCACGTCCTCCGTCAGCGCTTCCGCGTCCACGGCCCGGGGGATGCTCTGCTCGTCCGGCAGTCGCAGCAGCTCACGGTCCAGAAGGGTGAGCGAGGCCGCCCACCGCTTGGTCTCCCGTGCCCATTGGCGGCCTGCCTGTTCGGCATCCGCCTGGTGTTCGTCGGCGCGGGTCCGCAGCCCGGTTGCGGTCTCCCGTGCGTCGCGGGCGTCGTTACTGAGGCGCGAGGCGTGGGCGGTGGCCGTGGTGGCGGCGTCGAGCGCTTCGCCTGCGTCTTGCAACAGTGTTCGTCGTCGGCCGAGTTCGCCACGGGCACTGTCGGCGAGTTCGGCGACAGTTGCCTCCAGGTGGTCCGTCATCGGGGCGGTGTCCGGCGAGGGCATGCGTTCGGCGAGCTCGGCGACGTGCTGGACGGCCTCGACCATTTCCTCGACGCCGACAGGGATGCGCGCCAGCTTCCTGGCCTCGGTGGCAAGGGCGCCCGCGCGTTCCCGGGCCCGGCTGCCGGCCTCGGAGGCGGTGACACGGGCAGCTTCGGCCTGCGTGATGGCGGATGCGGCACCGGCGGCCAGCGCCTGGGCCCGGACCTGCATGCCGGTCAGATCCAGCGCGGCCAGTGCTTCGGCCGAGCTCTCCTGAAGCCAGCCGTAGACGGCATCCGGATCCAGCGTAGGAGCGGCGACAAGCTCACGTGGCGGAGCCGGTAGGCGCACCAACCCGGCGGTGAACCTCGCCAATGCCTGGCGGGCGTCATCCTCGGCCTGCTCCGCCGCTGCGACGAGCCGTTGGGCTTCCTCACTTGCGGTTTCAGAGTCCTGCCGGGCACCGTCGTACCGTTCCTTAGCGTCGGCCTGCGCCGTGAGCAGCAAACTGAGCGCACCGAGGGCCGCGCTCACCTCCTCCGCCGCGGACGACTGCGCCTCCAGCCAGGCGGCCATCTGTTCCCGGGCGCCCTTCACCTCCTGTTCGAGCGCGGCGGTCGGCTCCTGCGTACGGGACTTCCCGAGCCGGTCGGCCGCCTGGGCCATGGCGTCGTGAAAGGCGCCTGCACCGGCCTCGGCCGCCGACTGGCCGACCTCCCGCGTCAACGAGGCGAGCCGACCGACTGCCTCCTCGGCTTCCTGTTCCGCTTCGCTGCAGGCGTTGTGCGCCGTCAGGTGCGCGCCGGCGGCGTCCCCGGCGTCCCGAGCGCTCGTGCGGGCCCGCTCTTCCTGCTGTTGTGCCAAGGCCGCGAGGCCGCCTAGGTCCGCCCCGGGATGGCCGGCGACTCGGCCTTCCAACGTCTTGATCGTCTGGGCCAGCAGGCCGAGCCGGCGCTCTTCGTCCCGGACCAGTCGGCTGGCTTCCCGCAGACTCTCCGTAAGGTTGTGCTGCCGGTCTGACAAGGTCCGGTGCTGCCCGAGGAGTTGGCGGTGGCGTGCGTGCTCGTCGCGGAATTCCACCGCCGCAGTGGAGGCCGCAGCTGCGACGTAGCGGCGGTAGACCGCGCGAACGCCGTTGAGGACCTCCTTCTCCTTGCGGGCGCTGCGCAGCCGGTCCTGAAGCTGTTCCGTCTTCGCCAGCGCGTCGGCGAGAGTCTGCACCCGCCTGGCATCCAGCGACGGCAGCGCCGAGGTGAGTGTGGCTTGCATCGTGCTCGGGCTGATCTTGTCGTTGGCCTGGACGCTTCGTAGCGCGCGAAGGACCGACCCGAGCGCGTCCATCTTGGAGAGGTCCAGCGGCTGGTACATCGCCGTTCGCACCGCCTCGGTGTATTCCTCCTCGCGGCGCACGACGGAGGTGTGCTCCTTGCAGGCGTTCTCGAGGGTGGTGGAGGAGGTGAACAGCAGGCCACCGTGCTGGGCGAGCTGGCTCGCCAGGTCGCCGATGTCGACCGGCATGCCGTCGCGTTCCAGTGTCAGCTGGGCGTTCACCCGTGCCGGGACGAGGAACCAGGCCCGCTCCAGGGAGGTGCGCTCGCCGCCGCTGCTCTTGAGCCACAGGCCGGCGGTCAGCCACTGCGTGCAATTGGTGCCCTCGGGGCCGGGGTCGGTGCGGCCGTACTCCTGCCACCATGTCCCGCTCTTCGCCGGGCCTGGCCGCCCTTGGGTGTGGATGCTGGTGAGGGTTCCGGCAGCATCGCCAGAGGCCGAGAGGCTCTTGGAACTGATGTCGCCGTCGATGAACGTCGGACACAGGACGCCACCAGTCAGAGACTTCCCCGAGCCGTTCATACCGACCAGGGCCAGCCACCCGGCGCTGAAGACGAACTGTTCCTCGCTCCACTGCCAGGAGTTCACGGCGCCGGCCCGGGTCGCCTGCCACCGGCCCACGGCACTGGGATGCGGATCCAGGACGAGCGTCTTCCTGCGCGAACTGCCCAGCCCGGCCAGGCTCTCCAGCGTACGGTGGTGCTCAGTCATCGAGGCTCTCCCGCCCATCGGTAACGCCTGAAACGGTCGCGTTCTTTGCCGTGCTGGTGGCATGGGAAACCCGGACCTGCCACAGGTGGACGGCCGGTGTCGGCCGCCAGCCCGAGCCCGGCGGAGGATCGGCGCTCACGATCCCGGCCGACCGCAACTGCTGGATGCCGGCTTCGGCCAGTGCACGCTCCCCGCCCGGGCCCTGATACCGGCGGGCCCACCACGGACGCTCGGCCAGCTCCCTCCGCAGCTGCGATGACGCCCACTCAATTCCGAACCAGTCCATCGGTTCGTCCCGACCGACAAGAGCCTCCAGCAGGAGCAGCGCCCCGTGCTGTTCGAGACTGCGCCCGGCGGGAAACGTCAGATCGGTGCTCCGTCCGTAGGGGTCGGAGACCGACCACCAGTCGCGGCGCACGGTGCACACGAGTCCGGCAGCTGCGGCGGCTTCCAGGGCGCGCTCGCGCCCGGTGTAGGAGGACAGGTACTTGCCCGCCTCACTGGCGGGGTCCGGTACCACGCCGGGATCATCCAGGATCGCTCGCATCGCCAGGTGCCTGCGGCGCCTCTCCTGGGCCTTCACCGGGGCGTCCTCGGGCAGGTCCTGCTGATCCGCGCACAGGGCCGCGGCATGGGTGTCCGGCCGGTCGACATCGATATCCAGCAACGAAGGCGCGACGGAAGCGGTCAGCAGGGCAAGGCGCTCGCGGCGCGCCGTAATGACCAGATCGAGTCCCTGGTCCTGCTTGAGCTGGTCCAGGGCGACATCTGACTCGATGACGTGCCAGGACTCCAACAGCAGCAGGGCGTCGATGAACGCCCGCCTGTGAGCGCCCGCGGTTGCCTGCTTCTCGCCGGCGTCGGCCACCGGACGAAAGCGCGGCAAGCGGCCAAGGTCCGCCTCAGTCCCGCACGCCTGAACCACCGCACGCTGCAGGTCGTTGAAGGTCGCCTGCGTACTGCGCCACAACTGCTCGCAGATCAGGCTGGCCAGGACCAGGACCAGCGGGGATGCGGGAACCTCACCGGACTTGCCTCGCCGCACCACAGGGCCGCGGTCCGACGGCGGGTCGGCTCGCCGTTTGTACAACCGGCACAGCCCCTCGGAGCGGTAGACCTCGAAGCGCCAGCCGACTGTGTGGTCGAACCAGGAAGCCACCTCCCGCTGGTGCGCGGAAGCCAGGCCGAACAGCTCCGGATCGTCCTCGACGGAATGAATCTGCTGGCGCAGCATCCTTGCCACCACGACGCCGGCCTCGGGCTCCAGCCCTCGGGCGGAGCCGCTGCCCGAAGTACGAGACTGAGCACTCATCACGCAACCGCTCCTTCCTCGTAGTCCAGCAGGCTGACCTCGACGAGCACATCCGGCGCGGTCAAGGTCCCGTCCTCGAACTCCACGGTCACCATCTGCTCCGGATCGCCAGGCCACAGGGTCAGCGCCGCGCCGACCGTGTAGGTCGACCCGTACCCGGCGGAGTCGTCGAAACCGTTCAGGGCCTCCTCCAGCAGTCCGACCAGCACCGCTGTGTGGTCCGCGGCCAGGCCCTTGAAGAAGGACAGCGGGACAGGGCCGGGGGTGGCCAGATCGCGCGCAATCGCCTCCAGACGGTTCAGCTCCGCGTCGTTCTGTTCCTCTCCATGGCGTCGTTCGAGGCCGAGGTCAGGGATCTTGCGAGGCCGCCCGGTCGACTTCGCCCCGCGCTCGGTACTGCGCAGGACGACCTTCACCTCGTGACAGGCCCCGCCTTGCGCGGTGTCGTGGACGGCGATGTCCTCCTCGGTCGGCGCGAGCGCGTGGCGTGCCGGCCACATCCCGAACGCCGCCGCGAACACCTCATAGGCAGCGGCAGCCGTCGGCTGCGCGTGAAGCATCCGAGCGATCTGCCGGAAGTCCGCACCCACATCACTGCCGCGCGTCGTGGCGTAGTAACGGCGGTCAATGGCGCCGAGCAACGCGTGAATGGCATCCGCCGCCGCATCCACGAGACGCTCGATGGACCCCCTGGGCGTGAACCACGCCTGAAGGTCGCCCAACTCCCGTTCCCTGTCGGCGGACCAGCTGTCCTGGGCCTCGGGCTCCAAGATGCCAGCACCCGGGACGGCCCTCTTGACCACCGACGCCACACCCACCGCGTTCAGCTCGTCGAAGGCCGAACGCACCCGCCCCAGGGACTGCTCGGTACGCCGGGCGAACTGCCGCAGAGCCAGCAGAATGTGCTCGCGGCTCGTCGCGAACACGGCGTCGTTGCTGACGTCGTGCTGGGCCAGCGTCCCCACCGCGCTGTAGAAGTCGCCGCCCGCCTCCTGCAACTGCTCCAGATGCGCGTTGACGTGCCCCAGGGCAGGGGCGAGCATCCCCGCGTCCTCCCGGTAGTGAAGCAGCAGCCCGCGCAAGGTCTGTTCCACGGCATCGAGCAGCCGAGGCGGCAGCTGCAGGGTGCGGTCGAGCCGACCCACTGCCTCCCGCACGGCGGCGACCATCACCCGCCCCTCCCTGGTCAACGACCACGCCTCACGCCGTCGCCCGCCATCGGCGTAGCTGCCGACCGGGGCGCTGTAGTTCCGGAAACGGGTCACATATCCCGTGTCCGTAAGCCTCTCCACGACGTCAGACAGGGCTTCGTTGCCGACCGGATCGCCATATCCGACCTCGGAGAGGAGCCCACGGATGTCGGACAAAGTCCACATCGGCCCGCGACTGCTCGCCAGCAGCAGCGCCCCGAGCACTGCGGCCGACAACTCCCTCCGCTCGTCGTCCTTGTCGGCGAAGACCCCGAACAGGTCCGTATCGAGCATGCGCCACCAGGCACCGGTCACCTTCAGCTGCCCTTTCGAGTGCGACTCCCCGGACACGTCGATGGCCGAGGCGAGAAATCAGCCGGAGTCGGGCGCGGCACAGCCACCCCAGTGTCCGACTCCCCCCGACACAGAGACACCGAGCACCATAAGGAGCAGCACTGACAATTCACAGAAATAGAACAAAGGGGCGAATATAATTGGCCTGACATTGACTTGATTCACTCCGGCGAATGCCTGACGAGAGAGCCGCTGAAAGTGGAAGCCCCCTCTCCGCCCGACTGCTACTGAACTTGAATGCGTGATGTCGCTCGGACGGGTGAAGCAGCAGCGTTCGCCTGCCGGTGGAGGGACGGTCCCGGTAGTCGTGTGCTGTGAGATATGCACAGGGCGGCGGTTTGACCGACGCGGAGAGGGCGGCGCGGGAGCGGATCCGGCAGCAGGCCGTGGAGCGCTTCGAGGGCGGCGAGAAGAACCGGGAGATCGCGGCCGCGCTGCGGGTGAGCGTGCGTTCGGTGGAGCGCTGGCGCCGGCAGTGGCGCGAGGGCGGTTCGGCAGGTGTGGCTTCGAAGGGATCGCCCGGTCGTCCGAAGCTGTCCGACATCCAGATCGTGCGACTGGAGCGGGAGTTGGAGCGCGGGCCGCTGGTCCACGGCTGGCAGGACCAGCGGTGGACCCTGGCACGGGTGAAGACGTTGATCGGCCGGCTGTTCCACGTCTCCTACACCGTGGAGGGCACCTGGGCCCTGCTCAAGCGGCACGGCTGGTCGTGGCAGCAACCGGCCCGCCGGGCGATCGAACGCGACGATGCGGCAGTGGAGTTGTGGAAGAAGGACACGTGGCCGCAGGTAAAAGCGCCGCGGCGGCCCGCGACGCCTGGCTCGTCTTCGAGGACGAAGCCGGGCAGTCGATGAGGCCGCCGCGCGCCAGGACCTGGGGCAGGCTCGGGTGTACCCCCGTCGTGCGGGTGCGCGGCCGGGGATCCGGTCGGGTCTCCATGGCGGGGCTGAGCTGCTACAAGGCGGGTCAGCGGTCCCGGATGTTCTACAGCTTCCACGTCTACCGCGGCCGCAAGGGCGAGAAGAAGGGCCTGACCTGGCAGGACTACCGGGACCTGCTGATTCGCGCGCACATTCAGCTCGGCGGCCCGATCGTGCTCGTGTGGGACAACCTCCGCGCCCACCTGATGCCGCCGATGCAGGAGTTCGTCCAGGCGAGTAAGGACTGGCTGACCGTCTTCCAACTCCCCTCGTACGCACCGGACCTCAATCCGCAGGAGGGCATCTGGTCGCTGGTCAAGCGCACCATCGGCAACCTCGCCGCCGCCGATCTCGATCAACTCGCCCGAGCTGTCAGGCGCAGCTTGAAGAAGATCCAGTACCGGCCTCACCTCATCGACGCCTGCCTCGCCACCACTGGCCTGATCATGGACGGCTGATCAACCTCAAGCCGACATCACGAATTCAAGTTCAGTACCCACACAAGGAGAGAATCACTGTGGCCACGGACTACGACGCCCCGCGGCGCACCGAGGACGACAACGCGGAAAGCCTCGAAGAACTGAAGTCCCGCCGTGAAGAGCGGCGACCCGGCGCAGCAGGCCTGGACGAGACGGAAGAGGCCGAGACCGTGGAACTCCCCGGAGCCGATCTCTCCGGGGAGGAGCTGACCATCAAGGTCCTGCCGCAACAGCTAGACGAGTTCGTCTGCGCGACCTGCTTCATGGTCCACCACCGCAGCCAGCTCGCCCACACGGACGACCAGGGCAGGATGATCTGCCGCGACTGCGCCCCCTGACAGCCGTCGCCGCGCCCGCTGAGTGGACAGTGTCAGTTGCGGCGAGTAGTCAGGACGGCGAACGAGACTGGACGCACGACCCGCCAGTGCCGAGCGTCGATGGCTGGCCGAGGTACGGTCCGGCCGGATGAAGCGAGGCGACAACGACCGCGCAGACGCGACGCCACGGGTGGACGGTCATCACCGCCCCGTAGAGGCAGGCGAGTCGGACCACCCCGTGACGGAAGTGGGCAGCGCCGCCCGGCCGGCTTGGCCGCGAGGAGTGAGCCGCACTGAGCGAACGCGACGGCGGAGAAGGGCGATCGACGGAGAGCGTCAGCCGTAGGGGACCACCGCGAGCGGGCTGTGGACGTGGTGGACCGCCGCCTGGGCGACCGGGCCCAGGTGCGCGCCGAGAACCGCGGTGCGGTTGCGACGGCCGACGACCAGGAGATCCGGCCGGCCTGCGGCCTCGACGAGCGTCGCGGCAGTGCTGCCGCGCAGCAGGGAGGCCACCACCTCGACGTCGGGGTACTTCTCCCGCCACGGGCCGAGCGTGTCGGTGAAGCGCTGCATCGCCTCGGTCGCCACCACCCTGCCGAGGCTCGCGGTCACCGCCGGGGCCAGGTCGCTGCCCATCGGTGGCTGCCAGGCATGGACCACACGCAACGGCACCGAGCGCAGGGCCGCGGACTCGAACGCGAAGTGGAGCACCGCGTCGCACCGGTGGTCGAGGTCCAGCCCGAGGACGACCTCGCCGGCGGACCGCGGCGTGTCCTTCGCGGCGCGAACGAGGACGATCGGGCAGTGGGCCCGGCCGAGGACGTGCCGACTGACCGATCCGACGAGGAAGCCGTGGAACACACCCAGCCCGCGGGATCCCAGAGCCAGCATCGAGGAGTGCTCACCCGCCGAAACGAGCGCGTCCCGGGCGAGGCCGGACCGGTGGACGGCGGTCACTTCGACCGTCGACAGTTGGGCGCGCAGTTCGGCTTCCTGCCGACTGAGTCGCGTTCGGCTCTCGGCCACGGCATCCGGGGTGCCGAGCACGTGATCGGCGGTCCACGGCCAGGCCAGGAGCAGTCTAAGGCGCATGCCCCGGAGTTCGGCCTCGCGCGCGGCCCACTGCGCGGCCGCGATGCTTTCGGGCGATCCGTCGTATCCGACGGTGATCAGGCCATTCACGATGTCCTCCAAGAGGCTTCGGACGGCGGGTCCGCACTCAGCCCCGCGCGCCCCCGGCCGGCGACCCCGGGGTCCCTCGGCAGGCCGGAGCCGCCGTCATAGCCGGATGACGACGAGTGCGGTGTCGTCGGTGGCACCGCCGGGTGGGAGCAGTTCGGTGAGGACGGTGTCGGCGAGGGTGTCGGGGTCCGCCGAGCGGTGCGTGGCGAGGACGTGCGCGAGGCGGTCCAGGCCGGTGTCGATGTCCTCGCGGCGGCGTTCAACCAGGCCGTCGGTGTAGAGGGCGAGCATGTCGCCCTCGGCGAATCGGGTGACGGCCTCGGGCCGTGTCTGGTGCTCGGGCCGGGCGCCGAGCGGCGGGTCGGTGGCCTGGTCGAGGAATTCGACGGTGCCGTCGCGGTGCAGCAGGGCAGGCGGGGGATGGCCGGCGCTGCTGTAGGTGAGGGTGCGGGTGCCGGAGTCGATGAAGGTTGTCGCGGCGGTGGTCGATTCGGCGCCCTCGACGGAACGGGCGTACAGCCCGAGGACTTCGAGGGCCTGAGCGGGGCCGGTGGCGACCCGGGAGGCGGCGCTGAGGGCACTGCGGAGCTGGCCCATCACGCCAGCGGCGACCAGGCCGTGGCCGACGACGTCGCCGACGGCGACCGCGACTCGGTCGCCCGGCAGTTCGACGAGGTCGTACCAGTCGCCGCAGACGTTGAGCGCGCCTACGGCGGGTCGGTACCGGACCGCGGCGTGGTGGCGCTCCAGCGGCCTGGGGGCGGGCAGCATCGCCTCCTGGAGCACGAGTGCGACCTCGCGTTCGCGGGCATGGGCTTCGCGCAGGCGTTCATTGACCTCCTGGAGTTCGCGGGCGCGGGTGTAGAGCTCGGCTTCCAGGACGCGGGCGCGGTTGCCCTCGGGCAGGCCGTGGGCGCGGATTAGCTGGGTGATCTCCTCGACGCGGTGGACGAGCAGAACCGTGCGGCCCTCGTCGTCGAGGACCGGGGCGTTGACCGGGCTCCAATACCGCTCCTCCCACTCACCGGGCCGGGTGGTGGACTCGACGTCGTAGCGCTGCAGGGCCATGGTGTCGCGCTCGCCGGACGCCAGAACCCTCCGCAGGGAGGCTTCCAGGTTGCGGGCCGCGGTGGCGGTGGGGTCGTTCGGGTTGTCGGGGAAGACATCGAAGAGGTACCGGCCGATGAGCTGCTCGCGGGTACGCCCGGACAGCCGCAGGAAGTCATCGTTGGCGTCGGCGTAGGCCAGGTCGGGGATGAGCAGTGCGACCATGCCGGGCAGGGCGTGGAACACTGCCCGGTAGTCGACTCCGGGGCCGGTCACAGCTTCGTCCCAGGCCCGGGTGTGGCGGCGCGGACGACGACGACCGGGCAGTGTGCGTGGTGGACGCAGTGCTGGCTGACCGACCCGAGCAGGGCCTCGGTGAACCCGCCGTACCCGCGGCTGCCCACGACGAGCAGCTGCGCGCCGTCGGCGGCCTTGAGAAGCGCCGCAGCGGGATGGTCCTGGACGACGTGCTCGCGGATCTCGACCTGCGGGTGCTCGGCGGCGGCCTCCGCGACGGCCTCGGCCAGGGCCCGGTCAGCGTTGCCCACGAAGTCGAAGGACGGCAGGACCGACGCGGTCCAGCCGTACCCGGCCGGGTACCGCCAGGCGAGCACGGCATCCACGGTGCCGCCGGTGAGCTCGGCCTGCCGGGCTGCCCACGCCAGCGCGGCCCTCGACGACGGCGAACCGTCCACTCCCACGAGGATCCGAGTCGATCGGCTGGCCTGCCCGCTCATCACTCGCCTCCGATGGCTGTGTGGTCTCCACCGTCACTGTCAATGATCGGCTCCAAGCTCCTGACGGGCCGCTCGGCGGCCCTGATGTCGCGCAATCGTCCGGGCTCACGATCGTCCGAGTCTGGCCTCGACCTGCTGCACGAAGCCCGCTCGGAGCTCTTCGGGCATCGTCAGGGACACCCGGACCTCCGCGGCGAGAGCGTTGCCAGTTAGCTCGGCCTCGGCGTAGCAGGCCACCTGCGCGTCCCGCAGCGGCTCCAGCAGCGCTTTCAGCCTTGCGGAGGTCTGTCGGCTCAGCTCGCCGACCACGCCGCCGCCGATGCGCACGACCACAATCGGGATCACGGACCGCGGTCCTGTGCGATCGACCAGTTCCAGTTGGGCGTAGGCGAACGCCCTTCCAGGGAAGTACGCCCGGTTCAGCAGTGGCACGAGCATGTCCATGTGCTCGGCCTCTCCGCTGACCTGGAACCACCGACTGGGCGGGAGGACCAGCTCACCGACAGGCCGGGGGACGATGGACACGATCCTCCCGGGTTCGGCCAGGTTGAGGGAGACGGACGCCACGAGTTCGTGCTGCTCCCTGCGCCACCACAGCCGCGCAGGGCACTGCGCCGTGTATCCCCAGCTCTCCACGGCCTTCAGTTCGGGTTGGTAGTCCGGGGCGTCCTCCTTCGGAATGTAGCCGACGAGACCGCCGTTGATGAGCACCTGGATGGCGTCTCGGTCGTCCGGGTTGCGCGGTTCGCGCCGGAGCTCGGCGACGAGTTGCTTCTCGCCCGCCGCCTCCGGACCGGAGATCCGCTCGAGCTGGTCACTGTGGTACGACTCGCCGACCAAGCCCTGACGGAAGTACCCCGCCGGGTGTAGTTGCCACGGTGTCCCGACCCGTTCGCGTGGCAGGGGTTCGGCGGGTATCACCGTGGACCGCGCCAGGCTGTTCGGCGGCGCCAGCTCGGGCGGGAGGACAGCGGAGGCCGAACCGATGGTGCCGAGCCGGCGGTGGAGAGAGTCGAATCCCGATCGCTGCCGTCGGGTGAGAGGGCGATAAGAGCCAACTCGCCCTGGTTTGTGTGATCGTGCCAGAGGACCAGAGGGGACTTGCCAGACAGAACTCCCTCCAGCGAGGCGGGGAGTCGGCGTTCGAAGCCTGCTGGCGGGGCCGTCCACGCGAATTCCGCAGGAGGTAGTCCGCCACCAGGTGGAGCAGATCAGGACCAAATGCGAGGAAGCGGCTCTTATCGCCCTCTGAGTCGTCGCGGAGTCAGACGACTGCGGCAGTCCAACCCTGACAGAACTGGCCAATCTGCGACTTGGCGGTCCGCAGTAACCCCACTGCTGCCTGGGGGCGGTTCCGCGCCTGGCGGCAACTATTGGGCGTCCGTGCCGTCCTTCCTGGCCACTGTCAAGCGGAACTCTCAAATAGACTGTCTCACTGCATTTGTGACGCATCGTCAGAACGTGTGGGGCTGGAGTGGGGCGAGCTACTGGTGGCTTGATCGTCAGCCTCTCTCAGAGGACGTCCTGCTTGAATGCGGGGTAGTTCATGGTTTGTGCCAGGTTATGGTGCTTTCGCCCGTTGCTCGCTTCGCGAGGTTCGAGATCATCGCGAGGCGGACCATGCTCTCGGAGTGCTCGGGCTTGGTCTCGTAGTCGCGGGCGAGCCGGCGGTGCATCATGATCCAGCCGAAGCTGCGCTCGACGACCCACCTGCGCGGTACGACTGAGAAGCCCTTGACCTGGGTGTTTCGGGGGACGACGTCGACGTCGATACCGAGCTTCGCTCCGTGCTCGATGGCCTGGGTCTTGTAGCCGGTGTCGACCCAGGCTTTGGTGATCGTGGGGTGTGATTCGGCAAGCCGGGTGAGGAGCTGCTTCCCGGCGTCGTCGTCGGAGACGCTCGCGGCGGTGACCATGACGAGCAGAAGGAGCCCGAGCGTGTCGACGACGATGCTGCGCTTGCGGCCGATGATCCTCTTGCCGGCATCGATGCCCTGGGTCTCGGTCGGCACGCTGGGCGCGGTTTTCACGCTCTGGGCGTCGATCACGCAAGCGGTCGGCTCGGGATCCCGGCCCTCCTTCTCGCGGACCAGGCGGTGCAGCCGGATGCCGACCTTCTCGATCGTGCCGTCCGCGGTCCACGCGCTGAAGTGCGAGAACACCGTGGTGTGGCTCCAGGGCGCCCGGGACTATGGCGACCCGGCCACCTGCCGGAGGACCGTCTTCGCCTGGCTGACCCGCTACAACACCCGCCGCCGGCACTCCGCCAACGGCCACCTCAGCCCCAACGAGTACGAACGACGCCACCACACCGCTAAGCTCACGCTCGCCGCCGTGACAACCAACCGCGTGTCCACCATCACGGGTGAAGGCCCGACGTCCCTGATGACGGCTTCAGCGGCCTCGGCGGGTGCGGCGAAGGTTTGTGTCATGGGGCTAACCGTATCGGAGACAGTGACGGCCGGATGAGGCCACCGGAGCGGCGAACCAGGCAGCAGTCGCGGTTTCGAGCGTCGGCGAGGCGACGTTACACGGATCCGCTCGATCCCAGCAGCGCGCAGCACGGCGGGCGATGAGCCTCCTATGCGATGCCCGGTTGCCGGTCCCGCCAGCAGCGACCTTCCCGGACTGGGCAGCCCAGGACCTCCTCGACATCCTCCACTCGGGCTCGGAGAGGATCATAGCCCTGGAACACCAGGTCTCGGTGCGGCAGACTAGTGACCATGAGTAGGTATGCCGTCGCCAAGCCGTACGCTCTCCCGGCGTCACTGGACCAGCTGGCCGGTCCTACGGTCGGAGCTGTCACGCTGCCACGGCACCTGGACTGGGGCCCGCCGTACACCTACGATCTCGGCGATCCGGCCGACCTCGTCCTGATGTACGAGAGGGTGATCCGCGAGGCCCAGTCGCCCGCCGACCTCCATGAACATCTGGATCGGAACACCCTGCTGCGGACCTGGGCGGAGCTGTTCCTACCCAGGGAACTACGCGCCCTGTGGCAGGCACGGTTTCCCGAGCTCGGCCCGCGCGCGGCAGCGGCGTAGTGGACGAGCAGCACCGGCGCTTGATCAAGATCGGCCTGGACGCCCTCGCCGAGAATTTCGGCTATGCCCTCGCCGGCGGCTATGCGGTGCAGGCGCACCGCATCGTGGACCGGCTCAGCGACGACGTCGACCTGTTCGCCCCCATCCACCGCGCGACGGATGAGATGCCGGCCGCCGTCGCAGCGGCCGTCGCCGCCTATGAAGCGGCCGGCTACGCGGTAGAGGTCGTGCAGCAGGTGCCGACCTACACACGCATGAACGTCACCGACCCGGTAACCGGCGTCCAGAACAAGGTCGAGCTGGTGGCGGAGTTCCTGCACCACCCGCCAGTGGCATCCGACCTCGGCCCGGTTCTGCACCGCGACGACGTCGCCGCCGGCAAGACCGGCGCGCTCTTCAGCCGCGCCGAGGTCCGCGACGCCATCGACGTCCACGGCCTCCTGCACGCCGGATACTCCCGCGAACGGCTCCTCGAACTCGCCGCTCAGAACGACGCCGGCTTCGACCACGCCATGTTCGCCGACGCACTGCGCCGCGTCGAACGCTACAGCGACAAACAGTTCGCCGCGTACGGCACCGAACCGCCTGCCGCCGCCGCGGTCAGGGCAGAGTTCGCCGACTGGCGCAGCCACCTCGACCAGGAGTAACCGCCTGCCCCGAGAGCTCGGGACAGCTCGTAGTTACGCAGCCACCAGCATCCCGTCATCGTCGTCCGGGAGAGTACGGAGCCGGCCTGCTTGCGCTGGGTCGAGTGCCCGAGCAAGGGCTTGGTCGGCGGAGTCCTTCCCTCCGCAACTGCGCCTGCCGGTCGGCCGTCAGCCAGGTCAGCCTCTATCGGCTGGACCGGCATCTGGTTGTTCGCACTCCGGTTCGCCAGGGGCCGGCGCGAGCTCCTGGGGAGCGTGCACCCCAGCCCCGGCCAGTGGGAACTGCACAACTACTCCACCGTCAGCGGTGAACATGACGACCTTGCCGACGGGGTCTTCGGAGTGGTCGGTTTCCACCGTCACCGTGACAACGCGGCCGTGATGGCGCCCGAGCGGTGCACCGCATTCGCCGCCGGCTGCTCGGCACTGACCGGCGTGGAGGCGATCGCCAACGCGGTGCCCACCTTCCGCACGCCGGGCGTCCGGCGCGCGCAGCGGACCGAGGTCGCTCTGGGTGCGCTGCTCGGCGTGATGCTGGTCGGCCTCGCGGTGCTCATCGGCCGTTTCCACCTCCAGCCGGTCGACGGGGTGACCGTGCTGGCCCAGCTCGCGGACGCCTCGCTCGGCCACGGCTGCGGCTTCTACCTGGTGCAGTGCGCCACCGTGGTGCTGCTGGCGCTGGCTGCCAACACCTCCTTCGGCGGGATGCCGGTGCTGCTGCACCTCCTGGCCCGTGACAACACCTGCCGCATGTCTTCGCGCTGCATGCCGACCGGCAGGTGCACCGGCACGGCGTGCTGTTCCTCGCGGCGATCTCCGCGGCGCTGCTGGTCGGCTCCGGCGGCGACGTGAACAGCCTGGTGCCGCTCTTCGCGATCGGTGTGTTCGTCGGCTTCACCATCTGCCAGGTCGGCATGGTTCGGCACTGGCGGCAGGAGCGCGGCCCGCGGTGGCGGGGCCGGGCGCTGCTGAACGGCTTCGGCGCCCTGCTCACCGGGACCGCCACGCTGGTCGTGGCGGGCACCAAGTTCGCCGAGGGCGCGTGGGGCATCTGCCTGGCCCTGCCGCTGCTGGTCCTGCTCTTCGAGGCGGTGCACCGCGCGTACGGGCGGATCGGTGAACGGCTGGAGCTCGGCCGGCTCCCGGAGCCCGTTGCGCCGCAGCCCTCGCTGGTCGTCGTTCCCGTTCACGCGATCACCCGCCTCACCCGGGATGCGCTGTGCGCGGCGGCCTCGCTAGGCGACGAGGTGCTGGCCGTGACCGTCGTCCACACCGCGCCCGACGAGGAGGACCTGCGAGCCGCAGAGGCCCTGCGCCGCGACTGGGAGCTGTGGCAGCCCGGCGTTCCGTTGGTCGAGGTCCCGGACGGCCACCGCCGTCTGGGGACGCCGCTGGCTGCCTTCGTCAACCGGCTGGCCACCGGACACAGCCGCGCCCGGATCTGGCAGCGGGCCCTGCAGAACCAGCGCGGCGCGGTCATCGTCCGCGCACTGCGCCGGGACACCGAGGCGGTCGTCTGCCGACTGCGGCTGCCCGTGCCCGGCAAGCAGAGGACGAAATGACCGAATTGCTCCACCTGGTGGAGTTCGGGGGCTGATATTGACGATTCCTTAACGGGGCCTCTTAGCGCCCTCGCATGGCCCCGCCTCGGTCACCTGGATGGCATATGACCTGCGGAAACTCGGCAACGGACGACGGCAGAAGCACGTCGGGGGCAGCTTTTCGGGCTGATTTCCTTAATGCTCGCGGCCCTACTCTCGCTTACGTGTTCAACGTGCCCCAGGCGCTCAAGCGCCTCGTGATCGGCCAGGCCATGCGCAGCGAGGAGCTGGGCGAGACGCTGCTCCCCAAGCGGCTGGCCCTGCCGATCTTCGCTTCCGACCCGCTGTCCTCCGTCGCCTACGCGACCGGCGAGATCCTGCTCGTCCTCACCGTGGGCGGCACCGCCTTCCTGTACCTGACGCCGTGGATCGCGGCGGCCGTGGTCGCCCTGATGGCGGTGGTGGTGCTGTCCTACCGGCAGGTGGTGCATGCCTACCCGTCCGGCGGCGGTTCGTACGAGGTGGTCTCCAAGAACCTCGGCGCCAACTCCGGCCTGGTGGTCGCGGCCTCGCTGCTGGTCGACTACGTGATGACGGTCGCGGTGTCGGTGGCGTCCGGCGTGGACAACATCATCTCCGCGTTCAACGGGCTCGCCGACTTCAGGGTCGTGCTGGCGGTCGCCTTCGTGGCGCTGCTGGCCGCGATGAACCTGCGCGGTGTACGGGAGTCCGGGAAGGCGTTCGCCGCTCCGACGTACCTGTTCATCGGCGGCATCCTGCTGATGGTGGTCACCGGGCTGATCCGGGTGGCCTTCGGCGACAACCCGCAGGCCCCGACGGCGGCGTTCGGGATCAACCCGGAGGACGGCAAGGACTCCCTGGCGGGCCTCGGGCTGTTGCTGCTCGGTCTGCGCGCCTTCGCCTCCGGCTGCACCGCGCTGACCGGCGTGGAGGCGATCTCCAACGGCGTGCCGGCCTTCCGCAAACCGAAGGCGAGGAACGCCGCGACCACTATGGCCGTCATGGGCATCACCGCCGTGGTGATGTTCGTCGGCGTCACCGTGCTGGCGATGACCTCGCACGTGCACTACGTCGACAACGCCTGCCAGCTCACCGGCATCGCCGGCGACTGCGCGAACTACACCCAGCAGACCGTGATCGCCCAGCTCGCCTCCACCTTCCTCGGCGGCGACAACAGCATCCTGTTCTACTTCATCCAGGCCGTGACCGCGCTGGTGCTGATCCTGGCCGCGAACACCGCGTTCAACGGCTTCCCGCTGCTGGCCTCGATCCTCGCCGAGCACCGCTACCTGCCCCGGCAGATGCACACCCGCGGCGACCGGCTGGCCTTCTCCAACGGGATCATCGCGCTCGCCGTGGTGGCCGGCGGTCTGCTGTGGTTCTACAGGGCGGACGTGACCAGCCTGATCCACCTGTACATCCTGGGCGTGTTCACCTCCTTCACGCTCTCCCAGATCGGCATGGTCCGGCACTGGAACCGCGCCCTGGCCACCGAGACCGACCCGGCGGTGCGCGGCGCTGCCCAGCGCTCCCGGGTGATCAACGCGCTCGGCGCCGTCACCACCGCACTGGTGCTGGTGATCGTGCTGATCACCAAGTTCACGCAAGGAGCGTGGCTGGCGGTGGTCGCGGCCGTGCTGCTGTGGCTGATGATGCGCGGCATCCGCCGGCACTACGACGCAGTCTCCGACGAGCTGGCGATCGAGGACCCGCGCGAGGAGGCCGTCAGGCCGTCCAAGGTGCACGGCGTGGTGCTGGTCTCCAAGCTGCACAAGGCCACCCTGCGGGCGCTCGGCTACGCCCAGGCGTTCCGCCCGGACACCCTGGAGGCACTCACAGTCGCTGTGGAGAAGGACTCCACGGACGAGCTGAAGGCTCAGTGGGACGCGTACGGGATCGAGGTGCCGCTGAAGGTGCTGGACTCGCCGTACCGGGAGATCACCAAGCCGGTGGTGCAGTACGTGCGCGAGTACCGGCGCTCGAGTCCGCGCGAGGCGGTCGCGGTGTTCATCCCCGAGTACGTGGTCGGCCACTGGTGGGAGCACCTGCTGCACAACCAGTCCGCGCTGTGGCTGAAGTCGCGGCTGCTGTTCACCCCCGGGGTGATGGTGATCAGCGTGCCCTGGCAGCTGGCCTCCGCGCCACACGCGGACCGACCGGCCCGCCGCGCCCCGGGCGCCATGCGTCGCGGCGAGCCCGCGCCGGTCAAGGACGTGCCCGAGCCGCAGAAGATCTGACCCGGTCCCCGATGCCCCGGACAGCGCCGCTGCCCGGGGCATCGGCACGTTTCGGCCAAGCCTCGGTCTCGGCCGAATGACGCCGGCGTCAAGGCGGCGTCAATGTTGCCTATCCACCCGTATGGAGGGCGTCAGGGAGCCGGGAACGGCACTGACCGGCTGGTTTGCTGCTCTCGCCGGTCCTTCACCGGCCCCGCCCGGAGCCTCCGGGGATCTCCGGCGGTGACAGCCCCCTTCGACCAGTTGGTGGAGCACCCATGCTCGATCTCGTCTTCGTCGGTGTCACGGTCGCCGTGTTCGCCGTCCTCGCCCTCATCGCGAAGGGGGTCGAGAAGCTGTGAGCGCCGAGAACATCGCAGGTCTCATCGTCGCCGTCGCACTCGTCGGCTACCTCGTCGTCGCGCTGATCTACCCGGAGAAGTTCTGATCATGAGCTCCACTCTTGCCGGGTGGCTGCAGGCCCTCGCCCTGGTCGGCGCGCTGGCCCTCTGTTACCGCCCCCTGGGCGACTACATCGCCCACCTCCTCACGTCCGCCAAGCACCTGAGAGTCGAGAAGGGCCTGTACAAGGTGGTCGGCGTAGACGGTGACGCCGACCAGCGCTGGCCCGTCTACCTGCGCTCGGTGCTTGCCTTCTCGGCCCTCTCGATCCTGTTCCTGTACGGGCTGATCCGCCTCCAGACGCACCTGTTCCTCTCCCTCGGCATGCCGGAGATGGCCCCGCACCAGGCGTGGAACACCGCGATCTCCTTCACCACCAACACCAACTGGCAGTCCTACTCCGGTGAGGCCGCACTCGGCCACCTGGTGCAGATGGCCGGCCTGGCGGTGCAGAACTTCGTCTCCGCCGCCGTCGGCATCGCCATCGTCGCCGCGCTGATCCGCGGCTTCACCCGCAACCGCACCGACCGCGTCGGCAACTTCTGGGTCGACCTCACCCGGATCGTGCTGCGCCTGCTGCTGCCGCTCTCGATCGTCTTCGCCCTCGTGCTGGTCGCCAACGGCGTGATCCAGAACTTCCACGGCTTCCACGACCTGGCGACCCTGGGCGGCGACACCCAGTCGATCCCGGGCGGCCCGGTGGCCTCGCAGGAGGTCATCAAGGAGCTGGGCACCAACGGCGGCGGCTTCTTCAACGCCAACTCCGCACACCCCTTCGAGAACCCGAACGGCTTCACCAACTGGCTGGAGATATTCCTGCTGCTGGTGATCTCCTTCTCGCTGCCCCGCACCTTCGGCAAGATGGTCGGCGACAACCGCCAGGGCTACGCGATCGTCGCCGTGATGGCGCTCTTCTGGGTCGCCTCGGCCGCGCTGATCACTTTTGCGGAGTCGCAGCACTCCGGCACCGCGTTGCAGGCGGCCGGCGGCGCGATGGAGGGCAAGGAGCAGCGGTTCGGCATCGCCGCCTCCAGCCTCTTCGCGGCGTCGACGACGCTGACCTCGACCGGTGCGGTCGACTCCTTCCACGACTCGTTCACGCCCTTCGGCGGCGGCATCACGATCTTCAACATGATGCTCGGCGAGATCGCGCCCGGCGGTACCGGCTCGGGCCTGTACGGCATGCTGATCCTGGCGATCGTCGCGGTCTTCGTGGCCGGTCTGATGGTCGGCCGCACCCCGGAGTACCTGGGCAAGAAGCTGGGCGGCCGGGAGATGAAGTTCGCCTCCCTCTACATCCTGACCACGCCCGCGCTGGTGCTGATCGGTACCGGTGTCGCGATGGCGCTGCCCGGCGAGCGGGCCGGGATGCTGAACTCCGGCTCCCACGGCTTCTCCGAGGTGCTGTACGCCTTCACCTCCGCCAGCAACAACAACGGGTCGGCGTTCGCGGGGATCACGGTGAACACCCCGTGGTACGACACCGCGCTGGGTCTGTGCATGGTGTTCGGCCGGTTCCTGCCGATGGTGTTCGTGCTGGCGCTGGCGGGCTCGCTCGCCCAGCAGCAGCCCGTGCCCGCCACCCCGGGCACTCTGCCCACCCACAAGCCGCTGTTCGTGGGCCTGCTGTCGGGCGTCGTCCTGATCGTCGTCGGCCTCACCTACTTCCCGGCCCTGGCTCTCGGGCCGATCGCGGAAGGTCTCCACTGATGTCCACCACCCTCAACCCCGCACCCGTTGAGCAGGGGCAGGCGCCCCACAGAGTCTCGGGCGGTCTGCTCGACCCGAAGCTGATCGCCAAGTCGCTCCCCGACGCGGTGAAGAAGCTCGACCCCCGGGTGATGGTCAAGAACCCGGTCATGTTCGTGGTCGAGGTCGGCTCGGTGGTCACCACGATCGCCGCTATCGCCGACCCGTCCGTCTTCGGCTGGGCCATCACCGTCTGGCTGTGGCTCACCACGATCTTCGCCAACCTGGCCGAGGCCGTCGCCGAGGGCCGGGGCAAGGCCCAGGCGGACACTCTCCGCAAGACCAAGACCGACACCATGGCCCGGCGCCTCCTCGACTGGCCGAAAGGCCAGGCCGAGGAGGAGGTCCCCGGCACCGCGCTGCGCCTCGGCGACCACGTCGTGGTCGAGGCCGGGCAGGTCATCCCGGGCGACGGTGACGTCGTCGAGGGCGTCGCCTCGGTGGACGAGTCGGCGATCACGGGTGAGTCCGCGCCAGTGATCCGCGAGTCGGGCGGTGACCGCTCGGCTGTGACCGGTGGCACCAAGGTGCTGTCCGACCGGATCGTGGTGAAGATCGCCTCGGAGCCCGGCAAGTCGTTCATCGACCGGATGATCGCCCTGGTCGAGGGCGCCGCCCGGCAGAAGACGCCGAACGAGATCGCGCTCAACATCCTGCTGGCCTCGCTGACGATCGTCTTCCTGGTCGCGGTGGTCACCCTGCAGCCGATGGCGACCTACGCGGGCGCCCCGCAGTCGATGATCGTGCTGGTCGCGCTGATCGTCGCGCTGATCCCGACCACGATCGGGGCGCTGCTGTCGGCGATCGGCATCGCGGGTATGGACCGGCTGGTCCAGCGCAACGTACTGGCGATGTCGGGCCGTGCGGTCGAGGCCGCCGGTGACGTCAACACGCTGCTGCTCGACAAGACCGGCACCATCACGCTCGGCAACCGCCAGGCCGCCGAGTTCCAGCCCGCCCAGGGCGTCACGGTGGCTGAGCTGGCGGACGCCGCGCAGCTCTCCTCGCTCGCCGACGAGACGCCCGAGGGCCGCTCGATCGTGGTCCTGGCGAAGACCGGGTACGGTCTGCGGGCCCGTGCGCAGGGCGAGTTGGCGCACGCCACCTGGGTGCCGTTCACCGCGCAGACCCGCATGTCGGGTGTCGACCTCGTGGAGGCCGACGGTCTGCACCAGGTCCGCAAGGGCGCGGCCGGATCCGTCTCCAACTGGGTCACCGAGAACGGCGGTTCGGTCGGCGCGGACATCGCCACCCTGGTCGACGGCATCTCCGCCGCCGGTGGCACCCCGCTGGTGGTCGCCACCAAGGTGGCCGCCGCCCCGGCCAAGGTCCTCGGGGTCATCCACCTCAAGGACGTGGTCAAGGAGGGCATGCGCGAGCGCTTCGCGGAGCTGCGCCGCATGGGGATCAAGACCATCATGATCACGGGCGACAACCCGTTGACGGCCAAGGCGATCGCGGACGAGGCGGGCGTGGACGACTTCCTCGCCGAGGCCACGCCCGAGGACAAGATGGCTCTGATCAAGAAGGAGCAGGAGGGCGGAAAGCTCGTCGCGATGACCGGCGACGGCACCAACGACGCCCCCGCGCTCGCCCAGGCCGACGTGGGCGTGGCGATGAACACGGGCACCATGGCGGCCAAGGAGGCCGGCAACATGGTGGACCTGGACTCCAACCCCACCAAGCTGATCGAGATCGTCGAGATCGGCAAGCAGCTCCTGATCACCCGCGGCGCCCTGACCACGTTCTCGATCGCCAACGACGTCGCCAAGTACTTCGCGATCATCCCCGCGATGTTCGCCGGCGTGTACCCGGGCCTGCGGCACCTGAACATCATGAGCCTGCACAGCCCGCAGTCGGCGATCACCTCGGCGATCATCTTCAACGCGCTGGTCATCATCGGCCTGATCCCGCTCGCTCTGCGCGGTGTCAAGTACCGGCCGGCAGACGCCGGTTCGCTGCTGGCGCGGAACATCGCGGTCTACGGATTCGGCGGACTGGTCGTGCCGTTCGTCGGCATCAAGGTGATCGACCTGATCGTGCAGTTCATCCCCGGCCTGAGCTGAGAGAAGCAGAGATGTCCAAGCCCCTGCCCGCCATCGTGCGCACGCACGTCACCGCGCTGCGGATGCTGCTGGTGATGACCGTCATCCTCGGCCTCGCCTACCCGCTGCTGGTCACCGGCATCAGCCAGCTCGCGTTCGCCGACAAGGCCAACGGCTCGATCGTGAAGTCCGACGGCAAGGAGATCGGCTCCAGCCTGCTCGGCCAGAACTACAACCTCCCGAAGAAGGATCCGAACAACGCCGACGAGGAGGCCCAGCCGGACCCGAAGTTCTTCCAGCCTCGCTTCTCCGCCGGCTCCTACGACCCGAAGGCCTCCGGTGCCTCCAACCTCGGCCCGAACGACGAGAAGCTGACCCAGGCCGTCGAGGACCGCCGCGCCGCGATCGCCGCCTTCGACGGCGTCGGCCCGGCGAGCGTCCCGGTGGACGCGGTCACCGCCTCCGGTTCCGGCCTCGACCCGCACATCTCCGTCGCCTACGCGAAGGAACAGGTGGGCCGGGTCGCCAAGGCCCGCGGCCTCACCGCCGACACGCTGAACACGCTCATCGACAAGTACACCGAAGGCCGCCCGCTCGGCTTCCTCGGCCAGCAGGGCGTCAACGTCGTCCTGCTGAACAAGGCGATCAGCGAGCAGAAGTGACGGTGTTCGGCGGAGCCGAGGCGACGCCTCGGACGACCGGCTGGTGACAGGCCGACCCGGGCGAGGGAAGTGAATCCCGCGCCCGGGTCGGCCTGCCTTCGGCACCCAGCCGGCACCCGCCCACCGGAACAACACAATCCGCGCAGATGCTGTCGCTGACAGCCTCCTCCCCGGCCGCTTTCGTACGGAAAGAGCAGCGCCCATGTCCCGTGACCTCACCCCCGGCACCACCACGCGCCGCGGGCAGTTGAGGGTCTACCTCGGTTCGGCCCCCGGCGTCGGAAAGACTTACCGGATGCTCGACGAGGCGCACAGACGGCTCGACCGGGGCGCGGACGTGGTCGTCGGATACATCGAGTGCCACAGCCGACGGCACACCGAGAACATGCTGCAGGGCCTGGAGACCGTGCCGCGCCTGACCCGGACCTATCGGGACAGCGACTTCCAGGAGATGGACCTCGACGCGATCCTCGCTCGCCGCCCGCAGGTCGCCCTCGTGGACGAGCTCGCGCACACCAACATCCCCGGCGGACGCAACGCCAAGCGCTGGCAGGACGTCGAGGAACTCCTCGCAGCCGGGATCGACATCGTCACCACCGTCAACGTCCAGCACCTCGAGTCACTCAACGACGTCGTCCAGAAGATCACCGGCATCCCGCAGCGCGAGACCGTTCCCGACGAGGTCGTCCGCCGCGCCGACCAGATCGAACTGGTCGACATGGCTCCCCAGGCCCTGCGCCGCCGGATGGCCCACGGCAACGTCTACAAGGCGGAGAAGGTGGACGCCGCGCTCTCCAACTACTTCCGCGTCGGGAACCTCACCGCGCTGCGCGAACTCGCCCTGTTGTGGGTGGCCGGCCGGGTCGACGAGGGCCTGCGCGACTACCGCGCCACCCACAACATCGACCGCGTCTGGGAGACTCGCGAACGCGTCGTGGTCGCCCTCACCGGCGGCCCCGAGGGCGAAACGCTGATCCGCCGCGCGGCTCGCATCGCCGACCGCACCGCCGGCGGCGAACTGCTCGCCGTCCACATCAGCCGCAGCGACGGCCTCGCGGGCGCCTCCCCAGGCGCCCTCGCCGAACAGCGGCAACTGGCCGAGACCCTCGGCGGCATCTACCACGTCGTGGTCGGCGACGACGTCCCGACCGCACTGCTGGCCTTCGCCCGCGCCCACGACGCCACCCAGCTGGTCCTGGGCACGAGCCGCCGTGGGCGGCTGAACCGCTTCCTCACCGGACCCGGCACCGGCCAGACCACCGTGGACGGATCCGAGGACATCGATGTCCACATGGTCACCCACGAGTTCACCGGCCGCGGCCGGCTCCCCTCCCTCGGACGGCGCCACTCCCGGCGGCGCACCGTCGCGGGAATCCTCGCCGGCCTGGCGGTGCCCGCGGTCCTGACGGTGGTGCTCTCGCACTTTCACAGCCAGGTCAACCTGACAACGGACGCGCTCATCTTCCAACTGGGAGTCGTCGGTGTGGCGTTGCTCGGCGGGGCGACCTCCGCACTGCTGGCGTCGCTGGTCGCCTCGCTGCTGCTCAACTACTACTTCATCCCGCCGGTCCACACCTTCACCATCGGTGAACCCAACAACGTCATCGCGCTGTTGGTGTTCGCGGTGGTCGCGCTGACGGTCTCCACGGTGGTCGACCGCGCCGCCCGGCTCACCCAACGGGCCGCCCGCGCGACCGCCGAGGCCGAGACACTGTCCACGCTGGCCGGGAGCGTCCTGCGGGGCGCGGACGCGCTGCCCGAACTGCTGGACAAGACCCGCACCGCCTTCGCACTGGACTCGGTCGCCCTGCTCGACCGCGTGAGCGGTGAGGCGCTGGGCCGCAGCGACGCCGAGGGCGAAGCGGCTCCGGATCGCACGGTCACCGAACTGCCGGCAGGTGCAGGCGCGCTGCTCGTCCTGGCCGGTCGCCGCCTGCCCGCCGCCGACCAGCGCGTGCTCACCGCCTTCGCCGCGCACATCGCCGCCGCGCTGGAACGCGACCGTCTGGCCACCGCCGCCGCCGAGGTCGAGCCGATCAAGGCCGCAGACCGGATGCGCACCGCGCTCCTCGCCGCCGTCAGCCACGACCTGCGCACCCCGCTCGCCGTCGCCCTCGCCTCGGTCGGCTCGCTGCGCAGCCCCGACGTCGAGTTCTCGCCCGAGGACCAGGCCGAACTCCTCACCACCGCCGACGAATCCCTGGTCAAGCTCACCCGGCTGGTGGACAACCTGCTCGACATGAGCCGCCTGCAAGCCGGCGCCCTCACCCTGCACCTCGAACCCACCCACCTGGACGAGGTCCTGCCCCGCGCCCTCGACTCCCTGCTCGACACGTACGCGCCGGTCCAGCCGCTCGACCTCGACACCACGCCGCCCGTGCTCGCCGACCCGCCGCTGCTGGAGCGGGTCCTGGCCAACGTCATCACCAACGCGCTGCGGTACAACGCACCCGGCGCGCCCGTCCTGGTCGCCGCCAGCCACCACCTCGACCGGGTCGAGATCCGGGTGATCGACCGCGGCCCCGGCATCCCGGCCGAGGACCGCGACCGGGTCTTCCTGCCGTTCCAGCGCCTCGGCGACACCGACAACACCACCGGCGTCGGTCTCGGCCTCGCCCTCTCCCGTGGCCTCGCCGAGGCGATGGGCGGCGCCCTGGACGTCGAGGACACCCCGGGCGGCGGCACCACGATGCTGCTCACCCTGCCTGCGGCCGAACTGTCCGACGCCGACCTGAGCATGGACGACCTGGCGGTGGACGAGAACGGAGGGCCGGGAGAGTGAAGCAGATTCTGGTCGTGGACGACGAACCACGGATGCTGCGCGCGCTGAAGATCAACCTGCACGCCCGTCGCTATTCGGTGCTCACTGCGGCGACCGGGGCCGAGGCCCTGGAAGTGGCCGGCCGCACGCCGCCGGACGCGGTGCTGCTCGATCTCGGCCTGCCCGACTTCGACGGCATGGACATCATCCGCGGGCTGCGTGCCTGGAGCGCCGTGCCCATCATCGTCCTGTCCGGCCGTACCGACGCTCACGAGAAGGTGCAGTCCCTGGACGCGGGCGCCGACGACTACCTGACCAAGCCGTTCGTCATGGACGAACTGCTCGCCCGCCTACGGGCCGTCATGCGCCGGCCCGCAGTAGAGCCCGCCGTACCGCGGTTCACAGTCGGCGCCCACACCGTCGACCTCGCCGCCGCCGTCGTCACCGGCCCGGACGGCCCGGTGCGGCTCACACCCACCGAGTGGAAGATCATGCGGCTGTTGCTGGCCAGCCCGGGGCGGCTGGTACCCGGCAAGCAGATGCTGCGCGAGGTCTGGGGCCCGGACGCGGAGAACCACGGCAACTACCTGCGGGTCTACCTCGCCGGCCTGCGGCGCAAGCTCGAACCCGACCCCAGCCGCCCCCGTCACCTGATCACCGAACCCGGCATCGGCTACCGCTTCGAACCGTAACGGGCTGGAAAGTTCGGCATAGAGGGCACGAAGGGCCTGGGGCTGTTCGGGGCCCACAGCCGCCACGAGGCGGCGCATGGCCGTGGCGCGGGCATACCCGGTCAGGTGTGGGTGCCGGCGACGTCGCGTACGGCCTCGGCGACGGCCGCGAAGTCGTTCTTGAGGATCGTGTCGTGGTTGCTCGCGACCTTCGCGCTGATCTTGATGTTCGGATTCCGTTCAGTCACGGCCTGGAGGCTCGCGCGGATCCGCTCCTGTTCGTCGCCCTTGCTGCCGAGGGACGACCCCGACGCGACCACGTACCGCGCCGGGACCGCGATGGCATCGAGGGCTGGGCCCATCGCGCTCGCGCGCGATCCTTCCGAGTTCGATGTTGCACTCGGTCATCTCGCCGACGGCCATCCTCGGGGTCAGGCCGTCGGGCGCATCAGCGGCATCAGCGGGCGGAACCGGTTGAACTGCTTGCGGATCTCATCAGCCTCGGCGACCCTGTGCCCTGCTGTTCCTGGACAGGTCCCGCGCTGAAACGTGCGCCCGCTCACAGGCTGGCCATGGATTAGCCCTAGCGCGTCAGGGCGTCGAGGTGGGGGTGCGCGCGATCTTCGTGGACGGCGACCGCGAGCAGGTGCTTGGCGCGGGTGGCTGCGACGAAGGTGGTCAGTGCCCAACTGCGGGCCGCACACTCGGCGCAAACAGCCACGACGGCCTCCAGCGGGCGGCCCAGAGCTGGTAGCGCAGCCAGCCACGAGGCCCGGCTGGCGGATACGGAGAGTGACCTCGGGCGGCTGATGTTCCGGGTCATTGTCAGGCCGCAGCCGAGCGCGGAGGCACGTGGGCGTATCGGCAGGGCCTCTTGATCTCGTCGCCGAGCCGCACGATGCCCAGGCGGTCGCCGCTCAGGCCTTCGGGCCGTTCCGGGATCATGCTCAGTCCGAAGGCGAGCGTTCTGCCGTACCGGTGGTGTCGTGCGAGGGCGCGGAGCGGGTGGGCTCCGCGGCGCTCGCCCGTCTCCTGGTCGAGGGTGATCACCACGCAGCGGCCGCACAGTTCGGCGGTGCGGAAGACCACGTCGCCCACCTTGACCCTGTGTCAGGTGTCCTCCTCCCACGGCTCGGTGCCGACGACGAGGTTGGGGCGGAAGCGGCTCATCGGCAGTCGGCCGGCCTGCGGCTCTGTCGTCGGGTGATCCTGGGTGTGGTGGTGGTTGAGTGCGGCCAGTAAGGCGGTGGTGGTCAGGTGCACCGGGTGACCGTCGACCATGCTGATGGTGGCGTGGGGTGGTCCTTCGTCGGGATGGATCATGCGGCTGGTGGCGGGGGCGGCCAGGTGCAGCAGGCGGGCGTCGCCGAGGCGCTCGCGGAACCACGCCTGGACTTCCTTCGGGTCGGTGGTGGAGGTGTGCGGTACCGCGCCGGGTACGGCGGGGCGGCTCGCTGCCGCCGGGCGGTGGGCGCCCGGCGGCAGCGAGCCGCCTTCGGCCCTGTGGCGGGCCGGTTGATCACGCCGTTGCCGGCGGTGTGTCAGACGGACGTAGTCGCGCCGACGCGGTCAAGGAAAGGCGGTCACGCGGGCTGCACGCAGTACAGGGCGGTAGAGGCGGTATCGGCGTCGGTGCCGGGGGCTCCGGTGATCCGGATCCGGGCCTGCTCGCCCGCGAGCAGGGTGAGCAGGCCTTGGTCTGCGACCGCCTCGGGTGCCAGTCGGTCGGCCTGCAGGAGCAGGTCGCGGACCAGGGTGTGGGCGGTGACGACGACATCGAGGGCCGCTTCGTCGTCGGCGGCCGGCTCGATGGTCACGTCGAACTCGGGCTGCCCGTAGTCGAATTCCTTGTCGGGCACCGCGAAGTGGACCGCGCGCAGGTCGTCGGCGTCAGCGGTCATGAACTCCTTGGTCGAGCCGGCGGCCGGGGTCAGCGCGTTGGGTACGGGCAGGCGCAGCACCGAGCGGGCTTCGACGGTCACCGGGATGTCGGTGGTCGTGGTGGTGGTGCCGTCGGCGGAGACCCTGCGCAGGGTGACGACGGTGTTCCAGGGCTGGGCCGCCTGGTTGGCGAGGGCGAGGGTGGGGGTGGCGTCGTCGTTGGGCTGGATGGTGAGGAGTCGGTCGGCGTAGACGCGGCGCAGTTCGTACCAGAGGGGCTTGAGGCGGCCGTCGCCGTCGATGGCGGCCCAGGAGGAGACGGGCCAGCAGTCGTTGAGCTGCCAGACGACGGTGCCCGCGCAGCGGGGCCAGTGGGAGCGCCAGTGTTCGATGCCGGCGGCGACGGCTCGGGCCTGGACGACCTGGGTGAGGTAGTGCCAGCGGTCGAAGTCGGCGGGCGGGGCGAAGTGTCGTTCGATGCCGCGGTTGAGCTTGCCGTTGCCGTCTTCGGCCTTCTGGTGGTGGAGCATGCCGGGTGAGTCGGCGGTGAGTTCCTCGGTGGGCAGGGCGCGGCGCAGGGTGGCGTGGGCGGGTGGGGCCTGCCAGCCGAACTCGGCGACGAAGCGGGGGACGGTGGCGCGGTACTCGGCGTAGTCCTGGCGGTTCCAGACCTCCCAGGAGTGGTGGGTGCCGTGGTCGACGTGGTTGGGGTGGTGGTCCCAGCTGCCGGACCAGGGGCTGCCGGCCGTGTAGGGGCGAGTGGGGTCGAGTTCGGCGACGATGCGCGGCAACATGCCGAGGTAGTAGCCCTCGCCCCAGGAGTCGGTGGCGAGGTCCTGCTCCCAGTCCCAGTCGCGGAAGCCCCAGAGGTTCTCGTTGTTGCCGTTCCACAGCACGAGGGAGGGGTGGGGCATGAGGCGGGCGACGTTCTCCCGGGCCTCGGCCTCGATCTCGCTACGCAGGGGCTGCTCCTCGGGGTAGGCGGCGCAGGCGAACAGGAAGTCCTGCCAGACCATCAGGCCGAGTTCGTCGCAGGCGTCGTAGAACGCCTCGTCCTCGTAGATGCCGCCGCCCCAGATCCGCACGAGGTCGATGTTGGCCTCGGCGGCGCGGGTGAGGCGCTGCCGGTAGCGTTCGGGCGTGACCCGGGTGACCAGGGTGTCGTCGGGGATCCAGTTGACGCCGCGGACGAAGAGGCGAACGCCGTTGACGACCAGGGTGAAGCCGGTGCCGTGTTCGTCGGCGGAGGTGTCGAGTTCAACGGTGCGGAAGCCTATGCGGCGCTGCCAGGTGTCGAGGGGGCCCTGTGCGTCGGCGAGGGTGACGTCGAGTTCGTGGAGGGCTTGGTCGCCGTAGCCGCGCGGCCACCAGAGGGTGGCGTCGGGAACCTCCAGGACGAGGACGGCGGCGTCCTGGCCGGCCGGGACCATGACCGTGGCGGTGTGCTCGCCGATGGTGGCGGTGGCGGTGAGTTCGCGGCTCGCGCCGGTGGCGGTGCGCTCGAGGTCGAGGTGGAGTTCCACGGTGCCGGTGGCGCCATTGACAGTGGTGTGGGGGCGGACGCGGGCCAGTCGGGCGGTGGACCACCGCTCGATCCGGGCGGGGCGCCAGATGCCGGCGGTGGGCAGGGTCGGGCCCCAGTCCCAGCCGAAGCTGCTGGCCATCTTGCGGATGTACTGGAACGGCTCCGGGTAGACGTTGGGGCGGTCGCCGACCAGGGCCCGCACGCGCTCGGCCTCCCGGTAGGCGCTGGTGAAGTGGACCGCCAGCTCGCCGGTCAGGCCGGTGGCGTCGAAGCGGTAACTGCGGTGCATGTTGCGGGTGTTGCCGAGTTCCGTGCCGCCGTAGGTGATGGTGGCGGCGGTGTCGAGCCCGTCGAAGACCAGGTCGGTGCGCTCGTGGCGGGTGTCGTGGGCGGGCAGGTCGAGGGTGTAGGTCCAGTCCTGGCGGCCGACCCAGGCGACCTTGGTCTCGTTGTCCTCCAGGAACGGGTCGGGGATGAGGCCGGCGGTCAGCAGGTCGGTGTGGACGCAGCCGGGCACGACGGCGGGCAGCTGGTCTCCCGCGTGGTGCAGGGTCCAGCCCTGGTCGAGCTGGGTGACGTCCTTCATCGTGCGGCTCCATTCGCTGAGGGCGGTTCCGGGGGTTGGCGGAGCAACGGTAGCCCGTCAGTTCCCACCTGTCTATAAACCGGTTAGGTTGAGATCAGAGGGCTCACTAAACGCGAACCGTCCTGATGGATACAGTCTTTGCTCGATACCTGGCGCGCCAGCCCCCGGGTCAGAGCCAGTCGGCCAGGCCTTAATCTTTACCGGTTCACTGCAGACGGTCGGCCCGCTCTGCTGTCGGGTGGCGGGCGCGGCGGGGGTCACTGGCTGAGTCTGCGCTGGGACTGGGCCCACCTCTTGTTGAGGTCGGCGAAGTAGCCGGCCTGGTCACCCGGAGCCGTGCCGCGGGCGATGTCGACCAGCTTTCGGCGGTAGTCGGGTGAGCCGAGCCCGATCCGCGCGTCCTTGTCGATCTCGCTCACCAGGGCGGCCTTGTCCTGGGTCTGCGTCATGATGCGCACTCCGCGTTCGTCGAACGCCTTGAGGGCGGGAGGCAGCGGGGTGCCCTTGACCGTGGAGATGGCCTGTTCGTCCTGGGCGCTGCCGGACATGGTCAGGTACCAGTCGATCCAGGCCCGTGCGGCTGCCTTGTTCTTGGAGTGCGCGCTGACCGCGTACTTGTAGTCGGGCTGGACGACCGTGCAGAAGTGGGCCTTGTACAGGGCGGGGAAGGGCATGTAGGCGATGTCGTCGGGGCTGCGGCCGGCGGCCTTGGCGGCCTTCTGCATCTGCGGGATCGCCCAGGAGCCGAGGAACATCGCCCCGATCTTCCCGGTGCCCATCAGGGTCTTGGAGCTCTCCCAGTCGGTGGCGACGGGGTCGGGTTCGGTCAGCTGCTCACGGACGGCGCTGTAGAGAAGGCTGTCGATGGCGTGGAGGTCCCTGCCGGGGCTCCAGGGGTCCGGGGTGGCGGCCAAGGCGTCTCGGGCCGAGTTCTCGCAGCTCGGGCCGCCGATGTGGTCGGACCACTGCCGCAGCGGCCAGCCGTCGTGGTAGTTGGTGTAGTAGGGGATGGCCTGGGTCTTCGCCTTGATGGCCTTGAGGGCGTCGATGAACTGCCGGGGGTCCCGGGGCCACTCGGTGATGCCCGCCTGGTCCCAGACGGCCTTGTTGTAGACGAAGCCGGTGGCTATGCCGATGTTCGCCAGGCCGTACACCTGGTGATCCACCGTGGCGTACTCGGTGAAGTCGAAGGTCTGGGTGAGCTCGTCCGCGAAGCCGAGGGGGGCGAAGTAGGTCGCATACCGGCCGAGGGTCATGCTGTTGGGGATCAGCAGCACGTCGCCGTAGCTGGTGCTGTCCAGCCGGACGCCGATCTCGCCTTCGTAGTCGGCGAGGGCCTCGAACCGGACCCTGACATCGGGGTGCGCCTTGTGGAAACGGTCCGCGTACTTCTTCAGCGTTCCGTCCGAGAGCTGATCGGTGCGGTTGGTCAGGACCGTGATCTCGCCGGAGACCCGCGTGTCGCCTCCGTCCGGGGGCGGGCCGCTGTCGTCCAGGATCCCGCAGGCCGTCAGCAGCATCGCCGTCGCGGCCACGGCGGCCACCCATCCTCTGCGCATTCGCTCGTCCTTCGCGCTGGTCGTCGGAAACATCGGTGCGGACCGCCGGCACATCAGGCAGGACTACGACGGTGCCGGGCACGGCGGCTGCAGGCCGGTGCGCAGCGGGTGGGGCGTGACGCGGCGCGGGCGGGAGCCGCCCCGGCCCGACAGTCACTGCCGGACGGCAGGTGCCCGCCCACAGCGAGTTAACCGGTTAATGGGGATGGACGCTATTGCTGCCATCTCATCGCTGTCAATAGCTGGTTAACCGGTTGTCCCCGGTACGCGGGGTTGGCTACTGCGGACGGCCGGGGCCGTAGTAGCTTGGGATCGGAAGGTCTGCCTCATCGGTTCAGAAGGGTCCTCGTGGATCAGGTGTCCCCGCAGCAGAGTCCGACCGCGCGTCGGCCTACGATCGCCGACATCGCCAAGATCGTCGGTGTGTCGAAGGTGTCCGTCTCGAACGCGCTCAACGGCCAGCCGGGCGTCTCGGAGGCGACCCGGGCCCGGATCGCGGAGGTGGCTGAGGAGATCGGGTTCGTGCGCAACAGCGCCGCCCGGGCGCTGAGCGGCGCGAAGTCCTCGGCGGTGGGCCTGGCGCTCGCGCGGCCGGCGAGGATGCTGGGGACCGAGCCGTTCTTCATGGAGCTCATCGGCGGGATCGAGAACGTGCTGTCCGAGGCGTCCTACTCGCTGGCGCTCCAGGTGGTCTCCGACCACGAACGCGGGCTGGAGGCGTACCGGCGCTGGTGGGGTGAGCGGCAGATCGACGGCGCGATCCTGGTGGACCTTCGGGAGGACGACGCGCGGGTGCCGGCGCTGGAGGAGACCGGCCTGCCGACGGTCGTCATCGGCCACCCGTCCGGGTCCGGTGGCCTGACCCCGGTGTGGTCGGACGACGCCGCGGCGATCCGCGAGACGCTGGAGTACCTCGCGGCGCTGGGCCACCGGCGGGTCGGCCGAGTCGCCGGGCTCACGGGCCTGGTGCACACCTCGCTGCGCGATGCGGCATTCATCGCCGCGTGCCGGGAGCTCGGACTGGAGGCCGCTCCGGTCGTCCACACCGACTACACCGGCGTGGAGGGCGCGCGGGCGACGCGGCGTCTGCTGCTCTCCCCCGGCCGGCCCACCGCCATCCTCTACGACAACGACATGACGGCGGTCGCCGGCCTGTCGGTCGCCCAGGAGATGGGCCTCCAGGTGCCCCGGGACCTGTCGATCGTCGCCTGGGACGACTCTCCCCTCGTCCAGGTGGTGCGCCCTGCGCTCACCGCACTGACCCGGGACATCCACGCCTACGGCGCGCACGCCGCCCGGACCCTGCTGACGCTCATCGCGGGCGGAAAGAGCGAGGGGTACGAGGACGCCGCTCCGCAGCTGACGCCTCGTGGGAGCACCGCGGCGCCGTCGGCCTGATCGGCCCCGGTCCCGGAGCGGCGGGGCTCAGGGCCGGCGCGGCGGCGGGCCGGTGGTTCCGCGCGGGACCAGTTCGGGGGTGCCGAAGATGCGGTGGTCGGCCCGTCCGGTGTCCAGGAGTTCGAGCAGGCACCGGGCGATCTCGGAGCCGAACGCGAAGGGGTCGTGGCTGAGGGCGGACAGGTTCGGCCTGGTGATCTGGCACAGGTCGGAGTCGTCCCAGGCGACGAGCGACACGTCGTCGGGGACCCGCAGTCCGAGCTCGGCGGCGACGGCCAGGCCGGCCACGGCCATGAGGTCGTTGTCGTAGACGATCGCGGTGGGCCGCTCGGTGGCCGCGAGCAACTCCCTTGTGGCCGCGGCACCCTGATGCGCCGACAGGTCGGTGGACAGGATGCGGTGCCCGTCGAGGGACAGCTCGACGGCGACGTCCTCGAACGCCCGCGAGCGGATCTGTGCGCTACCGAGTCTGGCCGGGCCCGCGATGTGCGCGATCCGCCGGTGTCCGAGGACGGCGAGGTAGCGCACCGCCTCGGTGACGGCCGCCGCCTCGTCGCTCCAGACCGCCGGGAACGGGCCGCTGTGGTCGGGGTGGGTGACGGCGACCACCGGCATACCCAGGCGGTGGGTCGGCTCGATCCGGGGGTCGTCCGCGGTCACGCCGGTCAGCACCGCCCCGTTGACCCGGCCGGACTGCCACCACTTCTTGTAGAGGGCGGTCTCCATCTCCCGGCTGGTGGTGAGGTGGAGCAGCAGGGAGCAGGGCCGCTCCTCCAGGACGTGCTCGATGCCGCCGATGAGGGCCATGTGGAGGGCGTCGAGTCCCTCGTCCACGGCTTCGCGGCTGATCGCCATGCCGATGGTGTGCACCTGCGGGCCGCGGGCCAGGGAGCGGGCGGCGAGGTTGGGGGACCAGCCGAGTTCGCGGGCGGCCTCGGTGATGCGGCGGCGGGTCTCCTGGGAGACGCCGGGCCGGTTGTTGAGGGCGAGCGAGACGGCGCCGGCGGAGACCCCGGCGCGGGCGGCAACGTCTCGGATCGTCACCCGGTGCTGCATGCTGTTCCCCTCTGACGGCTGGCGGGCCCGCGGCACGCGTCCACGCGTTCCAGGCACATCCTGTCAGGTCGGGCGGCGGCAGCGGTCCGCTGCCGCCGCCCGGGGTCACCTCCCGGGCGGCGGGGCCTGCTCCGCTGATCCGCGCACGATCAGGCGGGTGGGGATCTGGATCCGGCGGCCCGGGCCGGTCTCGCCGCGCAGCCGGTCGAACAGCACGCCGGCGGCAGTCCTGCCGAGGGCGGTGGGGTCCTGGGCGACGACGGTCAGCCCAGGGGTGAGCAGGGCTGCGAGTTCGAGGTCGTCGAACCCCAGCAGGGCCGGCCTGGTGTCGTGGCGTCCGAGCACGCCGAGGGCCGCCGTGGTGATCCGGTTGTTGGCGGTGAGCAGTGCCGTGACGGGCTCGGGCCCTTCCAGCAGGCGGGCCAGGGACAGCCCTACCTGGGCTGGGGTGGTCGGGCCGGTGGCGATCCAGCGCTCGTCCACCGGAAGGTGCGCCTGGGCCATGGCCTGCCGGTAGCCGCGCAGCCGTTCCGCGCAGGTGTGGATGCCGGGCAGGTCGCCGACGAATCCGATCCGGCGGTGTCCGTGCCGGATCAGGTGGGTGACGCCTTGGCGGGCGCCGCCCGCGTTGTCGCTGAGGACGGCGTCGGCGTCGATGCCCGCTGCGGGCCGGTCCAGGAACACCACCGGGGTGCCCGCGACGATCTCCGGTGACAGGTAGGAGTGGTCGGTGCCGGAGGGGACGATGACCAGGCCGTCGACCCTGCGGGCGCAGAAGGCCATCGCCAGTTCGCGCTCCCGCTCTGCGTCCTCCCCGCTGGATGCGGTGAACAGCAGGCAGCCCTGTTCGACGGCCACGTCCTGGACGGCGCGGGCCAGGAGGGAGGAGAACGGGTCGCCGATGTCCTCCAGGAGCAACGCGATGCTGGCGGTGCGGCCAGTGCGCAGCAGGCGGGCGGTGTCGTTGCGGCGAAATCCCAGCTCAGCGATGGCGGCCTGGACCCGCTCGGCCAGTGCGGGGGTGACGCCGCTCTCGCCGTTCACGACCCGGGAGACGGTCTTGAGGCTGACGCCTGCTTCGGCGGCGACGTCGTTCATGGTCGGCCTGAGGCCGTGTCGGCCGGTGGTCACCGGTGGGCGGGGAGGACGGGGCGGGCGAGGGCCGCGGCGCCGACCAGGCCGGCGTCGGTGCCCAGGTGCGCGGGCACCAGGCGCAGTCCGCGGGTGAAGGAGAGGGTGGCGTAGGAGGCGAGGTGGCGGGTGAGCGGGTCGAAGAGGACGGAGCCGGCCTTGGCGACGCCGCCGCCGATCACCGCGGCGTCGAGTTCGACGAGGGTGGCGGTGGCGGCGATGCCGGCGGCCAGGGCCCGGGCGGCGCGGTCGTAGGCGGTCAGGGCGAGCGGGTCCCCGGCGCGGGCGGCGGTGGCGACGGCGCCGGCGGTGGTGTCGCCGTCCGGGCCAGGGCGCCAGCCGAGTTCGGCGGCGGTGCGGGCGATGGCGGTGCCGGAGGCGAGTGTCTCCAGGCAGCCGCGGGAGCCGCAGGGGCAGGAGCGGCCACCGTAGTCGATGCTGATGTGGCCCAGGTGTCCGGCGTTGCCGGTGGTGCCGGTGTGGAGGCGGCCGTCGAGGACGAGGCCGGCGCCGACGCCGGTGGAGATTACCAGGCAGAGCGCATTGCGGTACGGCCGGGCCGCTCCGCGCCAGTGTTCGGCGGCGGTCATGGCGACGGCGTCGCCGCCGAGGACGACGGGCAGGTCGCGGACGGCGGGGTGCTCGGCGGCCTCGGAGCGGAGTGGGAAGCCGCGCCAGCCGGGGAGGTTGACCGGGCTGACGGTGCCGGCGGCGATGTCGACGGGGCCCGCGCTGCCGATGCCGAGGGCCCGTACGTGCTGCCAGGCGGGGAGGCGGGCGAGGTCGTCCAGGACGTGGTCAACGGCGGTCATCAGCTCGTGGCGGTCGCCGGCGGCGGGGGTGGGCACCTGGAGCTGGTGCAGGAGGGTGCCATCAGTGTCGACCAGGCCGCCCGCGATCTTGGTTCCGCCGATGTCGAGGGCCGCGATCAGCGGTCCTGCGGGGGTGTGGTCCGGCGGTGACCCTGCGGGTCCGGCTGTGGTTGCGGCTCCGGCCATGTCGTAACTCATTGTGACGTCTCCGCGTGGGGGGCTGGGGGGGTGCCGCTGTACTGGACAGGGCGCCACCGGGGTGTTCCCGGCGATTCTGACCCGCTCCGACAACGTTGTCTAGCGCCCGCCGGTCGCGGTCGGGTAACGGAGTCGATCCACTCAGATGTTAGGCAAAGTTTTAGTAAAGCTGGCCTTGATTGGTAACAAAACTGGTGAATATCAAAGTTGACCGCTCTATGGACATGGCAGCAAAGTGACGTCTACGTTAAGCGTCCAGCAGCCAGGGGGGCCGGTCAGGTCCGCTGGATGTCGCTTCCCCCGTGTTCAGAAGACGATCAGCGCGAAGGATGGGCGAGATGCGAAGAGGATGGGTGGCCGTTATGGCCGCGACCATGGTGGTGCTCACGGCGTGTAGCAGCAACGGCGGCAGCAGCACTACCTCGGTCCCGACGGTCAACTCCGACCCGACCAAGGTGTCCGGCTCCATCACGGTCCTGACGAACCGTACGGACCAGCTGGGCGACGGCACCTTGGACAAGTACGCCGCCGAGTTCACCAAGCTCTACCCGAACGTCAAGGTGAAGTTCGAGGGCATGAAGGACTACGAGGGCGAAGTCAAGATCCGCATGAACACCGAGAGCTACGGTGACGTGCTGCCGATCCCCTCGGACCTGTCGATCGCTCAGTTCCCGAACTTTTTCTCGCCGTTGGGCGGGGCCGCCGAGCTGTCCAAGCAGTACCAGTGGACCGACTACTCGACGGTCAGCGACAAGGTCTACGGCATCGCCAACTACGGCACCGTGACCGGCTTCGTCTACAACAAGAAGGTCTGGGCGGACGCCGGCATCACCGAGTGGCCGAAGACCCCCGAGGAGTTCACCGCCGCTCTGAAGGCCATCAAGGCCAAGGGCGCCGCGACCCCGTACTACACCAACTACCACGACGGCTGGCCGCTGCGGCAGTGGACCGACGCAGTCAGCTCCCCCAGCTGCGACCCCAAGGCCAAGGACGCGATGGCCACCACGCCGCTGCCGTGGACCAGCGGCAACGACATCTTCACCATCGACAGCCTGCTCTACTCGGTGGTCAGCGAGAAGCTCTCCGAGACCGACCCGACCACCACCAACTGGGACAACTCGAAGGTCCTGCTGGCCACCGGCAAGGTCGGCTCGATGTACCTCGGCTCCTGGTCCATCTCCCAGGTTCGCGACGCCGCCACCAAGGCCGGCGCGAACCCGGACGACATCGGCTACATGCCGTTCCCATCCACCACGGGCAAGCCCTGCACCGTCCTGCAGCCGGACTACAAGTACGCGATCAACAAGCACTCCAAGAACCAGGAGGCGGCCCGCGCCTGGATCGACTGGTTCATCAACAAATCCGGCGCCGCCCAGAACGAGCAGGGCATCTCCTCCGTCAAGGGCACCGAACTGCCCAGCGCCCTCAAGCCCTTCACCGAGAAGGGCGTGCAGATGATCGGCCAGAACCAGGAGAAGCTGGCCACGGTCAAGAAGATCGACAAGGGCGCCGAGATCAACCTGGACGCCCCCGACTACCGGCAGAAGCTGGTCGACATCGCCCGCGGCGCAGCACCGGGCGACCAGAAGAGCTACTTCGCCGAGCTCAACAAGAAGTGGTCCGAGTCGCAGAAGACGGTCGGCTGACCCACCGGGACCGAGCGGCACGGCCCGCGCCCACCCGCCCTGACAGCGGGCCGTGCCGTGCCGCTCACCGGACGCCAGGACCTACGAAGGAACGAAGATGACTGCACTGCAGAGGGACCGGGGCACCGCGAAGCCCCCCGCGCGGACCGCCGCCGCTGGCGCCGCCCCTGCCGGCCGAGCCCGCATCCCCCGGCGCAAGGGTGTGCGCAGGCACTGGTGGTTCACACCGTGGCTCTACCTGCTGGTACCGCTCGGGCTGCTGGCCACGTTCACCTACCTGCCGATCGCCGACATGCTCGGGTACAGCTTCACCGACTGGGACGGCATCAGCCCGGAGAAGAACAACGTCGGCCTGGAGAACTACACCAACCTGTTCACCCGGCCCGAGCTGTTCAAGGTGTTCCTGGTCAGCGGCGTCTACCTGATCGCCGCGGTGCTGCAGATCTGCCTGGCGCTGTACTTCGCCACCGTGCTCAGCTTCAACACGAAGTTCCGCAACCTCTTCAAGGGCATCCTCTTCTTCCCGTACCTGATCAACGGCGTCGCGATCGGCTTCATCTTCCTGTACTTCTTCCGTCCTCAAGGCACCCTGGACTCCCTGCTCGCACTGCTCGGCGTCCACGGCGACCACCTCTGGATGGGCGACCCGGACCTGGTGAACAAGTCGCTGGCCGGAGTCTCGGTCTGGCGCTACACCGGTCTCAACCTGGTGCTGTTCCTCGGCGCCATCCAGTCCATCCCGCCGCACCTCTACGAGGCTGCGGCCCTGGACGGGGCCAACCGCTGGCAGCAGTTCCGCCACATCATCGCGCCCAGCATCAAGCCCGTCATCAGCCTCAGCGCGATCCTTGCCGTCTCCGGCTCGCTCGCCGTCTTCGAGATCCCCTACATCATGACCGGCGGCGCCAACGGCTCACAGACCTTCGTCATCCAGAGCATCAACATGGCCTTCAAGTTCGACAAGTTCGGCCTGGCCTCGGCCAGCGCCGTCGTCCTGCTCATCCTGATCCTGCTCGTCACCTGGATCCAGCGCCGCTTGGTGCCGGAGGAGAGGGTCGAACTCTCGTGACCACCAACCCCGTCACCCCCGCCCGGCGCCCCCGCGCCGCACGCCGGATCCACAGCCGCTCCGCCGCCGCGAGCGGCGCCAAGTACCTCTCGCTCGTCCTGGCCAGCGCCGTCGTCCTGATCCCGCTGCTGGTGATCCTCCTCACCGCGCTGAAGACCCGTCAGGAAGCCCTCGGCAGCGGACCGCTGGACCTGCCGGGGAACTGGCTCAACTTCGAGAACTTCCGGATCGCCTTCACCCAGGGCAAGATGCTGCCCGCCTTCCTCAACACCACCTTCATCCTGCTGATCTCGGTCACCGGCACGGTGGTCATCGGCTCGATGACCGCCTACGCCATCGACCGCTTCGACTTCCGGCTGAAGAAGCTCGTCATGGCGCTCTTCCTGCTCGCCAGCCTGGTCCCCAGCGTCACCACCCAGGTCGCGACCTTCCAGATCATCGACAACCTCGGCGCGTTCAACACCCGTTGGGCACCGATCCTGCTCTACCTCGGCACCGACATCATCTCCATCTACATCTTCCTGCAGTTCATCCGCTCCATCCCCGTCTCCCTCGACGAGGCCGCCCGCCTCGACGGCGCCAACAGCTTCACCATCTACTGGCGCATCATCCTGCCGATGCTCAAGCCCGCCATCGCCACCGTGGTCATCGTCAAGGGCGTCACCGTCTACAACGACTTCTTCATCCCCTTCCTCTACATGCCCTCCAGCAACCTGGGCACCATCTCCACCTCGCTGTTCCGCTTCCAGGGCCCGTTCGGTGTCAACTGGGAGATCATCTCGGCCGGAACCATCCTGGTCATCCTGCCGACCCTGATCGTCTTCCTCGCCCTGCAACGCCTGATCTACGCCGGCTTCGCCGCCGGCTCCAGCAAGTGAGCCGGCCCCCAGGTCAGACGACCCGGAGGCACCACACCTGCGCCGTGGTGCCTCCGCCTCGGCAGGGCGCACCCACCACGGCAAGGAGACCGGGGCGATGAGCGGACGCGTCACCATCCGCGACGTCGCCGCCCACGCGGGAGTCTCCGCCGGCGCCGTGTCGCTCGCCCTCAACGACCGGCCCGGCGTCTCCGCGCCCACTCGGCGCCGCATCCGGGCCGCCGCCGCCGAACTCGGCTGGGTACCCAACCAAGCCGCGCGCAGCCTGGCCCGCCTCCACCCGGGCAGCGAGACCGTAGGCCTGGTCATCGCTCGCCCCGCCCACCAACTCGGCCTGGAACCCTTCTACATGGAGTTCATCTCCGGCATCGAGAGCGTCCTGGAGGAGCGCTCGGCGACCCTGCTGCTGCGCCTGGTGCGCGACCGCGAGCAGGAGGTCGCCGTCCACCGCACCTGGTGGCGCACACGCCGGGTGTCCGGCGCCGTCCTGGTCGACCTCACCGAGGACGACCCCCGGATCCCGGCCGTCGCCGCCCTCGGCATGCCCGCCGTCGCCGCCGGACACCCGGCCCTCGCGGGCCCAGCACTGGCCACCGTGTGGACCGACGACTCCGCCGCCGTCGAGGACGCCGTCCGCTACCTGGCCATGCTCGGCCACCGCCGCATCGCCCGGGTCGGCGGCGACCCGGCCCTCGGCCACACCGCGATCCGCACCCGGGCGCTGGAGGCCGTCGCCGCGCAGCTCGGCCTGGAGCCGCCGCGCAGCCTGCCCACCGACTTCTCGGGGCGGGCCGGCGCCCGGGCCACCCGGATGCTGCTGGCCTCCGCCGAGCGCCCCACCGCCATCGTGTACGACAACGACATCATGGCCGTGGCCGGCATCGCGGTCGCCGCCGAGCTCGGCCTCCAGGTCCCTGCGGACCTGTCCCTGATCGCCTGGGACGACTCCCAGCTCTGCCGGCTCACCCACCCCCCGCTGTCCGCGATGAGCCACGACGTCCACGGGTACGGCGTCCAGGTCGCCCGCACCCTGTTCGACGTCATCGAGCACCGGCGTCCGCCGACCTCGCCTGCCCCCACGCCTGTCCTGGTACCGCGCGGAAGCAGCGGACCGCCGGCCTCCTGACCACCTCCCGCAGACTCCCGGCCCGTCCCCGGCTCCTCTTGAGGGTGAGGAAGTTCGAGGACGGGCCGGGGCCCACGCACACCGGAGCACCGACATGACCGCCGACCTGCTCAGCACCACCATCCGCACCTACGCCTGGGGCTCCACCACCGCCCTCGCCGAACTGACGGGCCGCCGGCCCAGCGGCGAACCCGAGGCCGAGCTGTGGATGGGCGCCCACCCCGGCGCACCCGCCCGGATCGACCGCGGCCGAGGCAGCGAGACACTCGACGCCGTCATCGCCCGCGACCCGCGGCACGAACTGGGCGAGCGGGTGGCCGAACGCTTCGGCACCCGCCTGCCCTTCCTGCTGAAACTGCTGGCCGCCGACCACGCCCTCTCCGTCCAGGTCCACCCGACAACCGCCCAGGCCGAAGCCGGGTACGGGGCCGAGGAGGCCGCCGGCATCCCGCTCGACGCCCCGCACCGGATCTACCGCGACCGCCACCACAAGCCCGAACTGATCTGCGCCCTCAGCGACTTCGAGGCACTCTGCGGCTTCCGCGACCCCCGGGCCACCGCCGCGCTCTGGGAGCGCCTGGCGCTGCCGGTGCTGGCCCCCTGGATCCGGCAGCTGCGCACCGCCCCCGCCGACCAGGCACTGCGCACGGTACTGACCGCCGCTCTCGCGGACGACCGGGCCAGGGGAGAGCGGGCCGCCGCCGAACTCCCTTCCGCCCTGGCCGCCCTGGCCTCGGGCGACGATGCGGACGCGGCCACCTGGGCCGCATACCGGGACGCCGCCCGCGACTACCCCGGCGACGCCGGGATCCTCGCCGCGATGCTGCTCAACCGCGTCCGCCTCCGCCCCGGCCAGGCCCTCTACCTGGACGCCGGCATGCCGCACGCCTACCTGCGCGGCCTCGGCGTCGAGATCATGGCCGGCTCCGACAACGTGCTGCGTTGCGGCCTGACCCCCAAGCACGTCGACACCGCCTCACTCGCCGCTGTGGTCGACTTCCGCCCCACCGCCCCGCAGCACGTCCCCGCCATTCCCACCGGCCCCGGCGAGCTCGAATTCCTCACTGCGGCAGAGGAGTTCAGCCTCTCCCGGATCGAACTCGGCGAACCCCTGGAGATCGCCGACGACGGCCCGCAGATCCTGCTCTGCGTGCGCGGTACCGCCCGGATCGAAGGCGGCCCGGCCCTCGGCGCCGGGCAGTCCGCCTACCTCCCGGCCGCCGGCGGACCCGTCCAGCTGGACGGTGACGCCACCCTGTTCCGCGCGAAGGTCCCGCAGCCCCGCTGACCGGACCCACCCACCACGCCCCCAGGCACCACCCCACCCACGCTTGTCCGGAGGAGCCCCGTGAACGACCAGCCCCGCACCACCAGCCGCCGCACCCTGCTGGGAGCCGCCGCCCTCGGCCTCGCCACCACCCCCCTGCTCAGCGGCACCGCACTCGCCACCACCAGCGCGGGCCAGGACGCCGATCAGCGGGACCGCGGCCGCGAGGACAGCGCGAAGCGCTCGTTCGTCACCGCCAGAGGCGGCGAACTGCGCCTGGACGGACGGAAGTTCCGCTTCGGCGGAACCAACTGCTACTACCTCCACCAGCAGTCCCACTACATGATCGACGCGGTGCTGAACGACGCCGCCGCGATGGGCCTGACCGTGATCCGCGCCTGGGCCTTCGCCGACGGCGACGGCCACTCGCACCGCGCCCTGCAGCCCAAGCCGTTCCAGTACGACGAGGCGGCCTTCGACAGCCTCGACTACGCCGTCCACAAGGCCGGGCAGCTCGGCCTGCGCCTGGTCCTCCCGCTGGTGAACAACTGGCCCGACTACGGCGGCATGCGCCAGTACGTCTCCTGGTTCCTCGGCCTGCCCGACGACTCCTACGCCGAGGGCGTCAACCACGACCGCTTCTACACCGACGCCAACTGCAAGAAGGCCTACCGGGCGTGGGCCAAGCACGTCATCGGACGCTGCAACCGCTACACCGGCCTGCGCTACGACGCCGACCCCACCGTCATGGCCTGGGAGCTCGCCAACGAGCCGCGCTGCCGCAGCGACAAGTCCGGTGCCACGCTGCTCGGCTGGGCCCGCGAGATGAGCTCCTACGTCAAGTCGCTGGCACCGCGCCAGCTCCTCGCCGTCGGCGACGAGGGCTTCTACGGCAAGGCCGGCCACGCCGACTACCCCTACTCCGACTACGAGGGCGCCGACTGGCTGAAGCTAACCGCCCTGCCCGCCGTCGACTACGGCACCGTCCACGTCTACCCGCAGAACTGGGGCGAGACCAGCGGCTCCAAGCCCGGCACCGACGCCACCGCCTGGGGCACCCGCTGGATCACCGACCACCTCGCCGACGGCAGCAAGCTCCGCAAGCCCGTCGTCGTCGAGGAGTTCGGCCTCCAGATCGACCCCGCCCGCGACGTCCCCGACGCCGCCGCCCGCGACGCCGCCTACCGTGCCTGGACCGACGCCGCGCTCGCGAACGGCGCGGCCGGCGACCAGTTCTGGCTGCTCACCTCCCGTGTCGACGACGGCTCCTTCTACCCCGACTACGACGGCCACCGCATCATGTGGAACAACGACCCCGCCAACCCCACCCGCGCCGCCGCCCAGCTCTTCGCCGTCCACGCGAAGGCGATGACCTCAGCGAGCTGACCCCCGCCGACCCCGACCGCGCGCCGCCCGGTGACCGTCAGACCCGGGCGGCGGGCCCGCTGCGAGGAGCACCGGCTGCACCCCCGCGCCAGCGTCCTCTTCCAGGGCGACAGCATCACCGACGCCGTCCGTGACCGCACCCGCCCCGCCGACCTCGGCCACGGCTACGCCGCGCTGGCCGCCGCCGGGCTGCCCGGCGCCCCGGTGGTGCTCGACCACGGTCGGCGACCGCCTCACCGACCTGCGCGAGCGCTGGCAGACCGACACCCCTGGCCCACCGACCCGCGCTGGTCTCCGTCCTGATCGGCGTCAACGACACCTGGCGCCGCCACGACCAGGGCCTGCCCAGCCCGGTCGACGCCTGGGAACACTCCCACGACAACGTTCCTCGCCGCCGGAAGGGGACTCCGGTGCCCAGGGGCCGGGCCGGGGGCGCGCCGTGCCCTCCGCCTCCGCGTCATTGCCGCTCCACGTCGGCAGCACGCGATCAGCGGCACCACCCTGTGCAGTGCAACGACGGGCAACCGGCCTGGAAGCGACTTGCGGAGACCCCGCCGGGAATCCGGAACAGCCATTGGTGAACTGATTTATCAGCTGCACGCCCAGACGGCCATCGCCCCATCGAGCGATCACCATCACTGCACTTGAAACACCTCAAGTGCTCCCAGCAGCAGGCCTGCAAGGTATGACTAACCGGTTAAGTCAAAGTCGTTGACCGGCAGCTGACGGTGTGCCAGGATCCCGATGGCAACGACGGCCAAGTCCCCGCCCCCACCCCTGGCGGGTTGACCGGCACCACGTTGACGAGCGGCTCGCCCGCCCCCTCCGCCTGTCCAAGCCCCCAGATGGGGAGCTGCAGCTGACACGGCGCCGGGTCGGCCGTCCCCCCACCCAACAGTTTGAGGAGAGCCATGGACAAGCCTCAGAGTCGCAGAGCGCTCACGACGCTCGGAGCGGCGATCGCAGCCGTCTTCGGACTGCTGTTCGCGGTGTTCGGCATCACCCCGGGCAGCGCCCAGGCCGTCGGCACCGGCATCCACGTCAGCAGCGGCCGCATCCTGGAGGCCAACGGGAGCCCGTTCGTGATGCGTGGGGTCAACCACGCGTACACCTGGTACCCCGGGCAGACCACCGCCATCGCCGACATCGCGGCCAAGGGCGCCAACACCGTCCGCGTCGTGCTCAGCAACGGCGACCGCTGGACCCGCACCAGCTCCGCCCAGGTCTCCGCCCTGATCGGCCAGTGCAAGGCCGTCAAGGTCATCTGCGTGCTGGAGGTACACGACGCCACCGGCTACGGCGAGGACGGCGCCGCCACCACCCTCGACCGGGCCGCCCAGTTCTGGGTCGACAACAAGGCCGCCCTCGACGGCCAGGAAGCCTACATCGTCGTCAACATCGCCAACGAGCCGTGGGGCAACAGCGGTTACACGGCCTGGACCGCGGCCACCAAGAGCGCCATCGGCAAGATCCGGGCCGCCGGCCTGCGCCACGCCCTGATGGTCGACGGCCCGAACTGGGGCCAGGACTGGTCCAACACCATGCGCGACAACGCCGCCTCGGTCTTCGCCGCCGACCCGGACCGCAACACGGTCTTCTCCATCCACATGTACGGCGTCTACGACACCGCCGCCGAGGTCCAGAGCTACCTCACCACCTACGTCAACGCCGGACTGCCCATCGTGGTTGGCGAGTTCGGCGCCAACCACAGCGACGGAAACCCCGACGAGGACGCCATCATGGCCACCGCCCAGTCCCTGTCGGTCGGCTACATCGGCTGGTCCTGGAGCGGCAACGGCGGCGGCGTCGAGTACCTCGACCTGGTCAACAACTTCGACAAGAACTCTTTGACCGCCTGGGGCAACCGCTTCTTCAACGGCGCCAACGGCATCGCCGCCACCGCCCGCCCCGCCACCATCTACGACCGGCCCACCCAGTCGCCCTCGCCGTCCCAGTCCCTGCCGGGCACCGCGCCCAACGGCTACCCGTACTGCGCCAGTTCCTCCTCCGACCCGGACGGCGACGGCTGGGGCTGGGAGAACAGCGCCTCCTGCGTCGTCCGCGGCAGCCGCGCCGACACCGGTACCACCCCCTCCCAGTCCCCGCTCCCGACCAAGGCGCCCAACGGCTACCCGTACTGCGCCAGTTCCTCCTCCGACCCGGACGGCGACGGCTGGGGCTGGGAGAACAGCGCCTCCTGCGTCGTCCGCGGCAGCCGCGCCGACTTCTGACCGCTCCCCCGGTCAGCAGAGGGCCGAGGTGTGCCGCCCCTGTGTCTCCGGGGGGGCACACCTCGGCATCTGGTTCGCGCCTACGGCCGCGTGTCCGGCTTCTGCGGCACGGCACAGCACCCACAGCGGAACCCGCTGAACCGGCAGCTGATCACCCGCACAGTCACATCCACCACCGTGCCGGCCCTCAACTGATGTCCCTCTGCTGCCAGCTGGGCGGGATCTTCGGCAACCCGATCAGCGCGTCGATGCCGAGGTACTCGAGGAGCAGAGCCTTGAGATTGCGGCCGTCGATGAGATCCAGCTTGTGGCGGTGCCCGAAGTCGAGGCTGGTCTTGCCGTACCAGGACGTCGTGACCAGCACACCTCTGGTGGCCTGCTTGTCCTGCAGAGTTCCCAGGAGCGCGCGCACGGCCTCGGGCCCGACCACGTTCTTGGAGACCACCGCCCCGAGGTTGCGCAGGCACCGCTGCGGATCCAACCTCGGCTCATCGGGAACGAGTTCGGCGAAGCAGACTGGGACAGCCTCGTCGACCGGCATCGAGGCGGATGCGAAGCCCTCGCAACCCTGGCGCGGGCGCTCCTGGACGGCAAGAAGTCGCTGCACAATCTGTTCGGCGGCCTCATCGGCCATATCTGGGCAGCCCTTGGCCGGCCCCGGATCGAGCAGGTCTTCGTGCGGGAACTCGCCAGTCGGCTACCGCTGACCTTCGGACACGAGCTCGCCGTCGCCGCCCGAGGCCTCCAAGCAGCTGGCATCTTCATCTGCTTCACCGACGGAGGCGCGATGCGAGATTGCGCGTGCCTACGGGACCTCCTCGTAAACGAAGGCAGAACCCAGCTCGACAACCGGCTCCAGGGCACCCTGCAGAACTGGAACGAGCTTCCCGTGCGCATGCACGACGGAGGCGGAACCGCAGCACCCGGACTGCACTGACCCGATGCCGATCTCGGAGGCCCGTCGTTACTCTGTCGACCACGCAAACAGAAGGCCGGTGAACGGTCAACCTTCGTGGCGCCGCGGACGCTCTCCGGCCAACCCGCGCCGTGCGACGCGGCGCGGGTTGGCCGGAGAGGTCGGCGATCAGTCCGCCGTGGCGATCAGCGGCTGGAGCACGATGTCGGGCTGGGCGCGCTGGAAGGCATTCAGCTGCCACTTGTCGGAGAACAACGCCAGCAGCACGTCATCCGAGCGGCGGGTGAGCACCTCGCCGTTGATCAGGCGGGATTTGCCCAGGACAGCTGCGCCGTCGGCGTCGGTGATCCGGGCCACGCGGTAGGAGAGCTGGTCGAGGGCGATCGGGGAAGAGAACTCGTGCTCCATCCGGTGCAGGATCACGTCGAACTGCATCGGGCCGACCGCAGCCATGACCGGCGCCTGGTCGCCACGCCGGTCGGAGACCAGCACCTGGATCACGCCTTCCTCGTCGAGTTGGGCGATGCCCTTCCGGAACTGCTTGGACCGGCTGATGTCCTTGGGCCGTGCCACCGCGAAGTACTCGGGGGCGAAGGCGGGCAGCGGGGGAAACTCGGCCTTCTTGCCGGTGAAGAGGGTGTCGCCGACCCGCAGCGCGCTCGCGTTGATCAGGCCGACCACATCGCCGGGGTACGCGGTGTCGACCACGGTGCGCTCGGCTCCGAAGACGGTGTGCGCGTACTTGGTTGCGAACGAGCGGCCGCTGGCCGCCCGCGTGACGTGCATGCCGCGCTCGAAGACGCCGGAGCAGACCCGGACGAAGGCGATCCGGTCGCGATGGGCCGGGTCCATGTTCGCCTGGATCTTGAACACCAGGCCGGAGAACTCCTCGCTGACGTCGCGGCTGCCGCCCTTGGCCAGCGGGCGGGGCCCGGGAGCCGGAGCGAGGTCGACCACGGCGTCCAGCAGGAGCTTCACACCGATGTTGGTCAGCGCGGCGCCGAAGAAGACCGGGCTGATCTTGCCGGCCTCGAAGGCCTCCTGGTCGTAACCGGGGCCGGACGAGAGCACCAGCTCCAGCTCCTCCAGCGCGGTCGTCCAGGCCTCGCCCTCCTGCTCGGCGGCCGTCTCGGAGGTGAGCTGCTCCTCGAGGGCGGCGTGCGTGCCGGCCGGCACCTTGGTGTAGCGCAGCATCTGCTCGGTGTTCCCCGCTTCGACCAGGCCGCGCAGGTTGCCCGCGCTGCCCACCGGCCAGACGACCGGGACGGGGGTGATCCCGAGGTGCGTCTCGATGTCCTCGAGCAGAGTGAGTGCTTCCTGGCCGCGCCGGTCCCACTTGTTGATGAAGGTGATCACGGGGACGCCGCGATGGCGGCAGACCGCGAAAAGCTTGCGGGTCTGCTCCTCCAGGCCCTTGGCCGCGTCGACCAGCATGATCGCGCAGTCGACGGCGGCCAGCACCCGGTAGGTGTCCTCGGAAAAGTCGGCGTGGCCGGGGGTGTCGACCAGGTTCATCACGTGGCCGCGATAGCCGAACTGCAATGCGGCCGAGGTCACCGAGATACCGCGCTCGCGTTCCAGTTCCATCCAGTCGCTGGTCACGCCGCGTCGGTCGCCCTTGGCGTGCACCGCACCGGCCGAAGTGATCGCCCGCGCGTGCAGCGCCAGCGCCTCGGTGAGCGTGGACTTGCCCGCGTCCGGATGGCTGATCACAGCGAAGGTCCGCCGGCGGCCGGCCTCACGAAGGACCTGCGGGACGGGGACTGACTGTACGGTGCTCACGTGTTCCCTCGGGTACGTCTCGACAGCAGGCCGGTGACGCCTCTCCGTACCTGGTGAGCCCGGATCAGGTCCGCAGGCCCAGGAAGCGATAATAGGCTGTCGGGCGGCGTGACCCCGAAATTCCCGTGATCTGGGGGCAGAGGCTGGAGCGACGTAAGAGCCTCCTCGCCGGTTTCCAGGCCACCCGTGCCGAATCAACTCCCGGCGGCAGGCAACCGCCTACCACTTCACACGGCTGCGGCAGCCGCTCGCCGCAGGGCGATGGCCGCGCCGTGGACAATCGGCTCGCCGTGTCCGAAGAGCGCTGTGTCGACGTCCAGTTCGGCCAGTCGGTGCAGCGATTCGACGGCTCGGGCGCGGTCGGTGTTGAAGACGCCCAGCATGGTGCGGCCGACGTTCGCGACGGCATCGCCGGTGACCAGCACCTTCATCTCGGGCAGGTGGAGTGCGATCGATCCGTCCGTGTGCCCCGGCACGGCGACCACGACGGCGCCGCCGGCGAAGTCCAGGACCTGGCCTTCCTCCGACGAGCCGTATAGGGCAGGTACAGGGCGCCCGGAGCGTCGTACGGGTCCGCAGGCAAGTCCATACCGCCTCCCTACCCCCGCTCCTGGCGGCCGACGCCCGAATTGATCACCGATACGGGTGAACCACGCCAATACTCCGTACACATGGTCGAGCCCGGGCGGAACAGTCAGCAGCACGCCGACCTCAACACTGTGACCACGACTGTCTTCGTTATGTGCCCATCCAGTTATTCGGATAGCTCATCCGCCTGCTCGGACCGCAGCACACAATCGGATGAGCTATCCGCTTAGAGGCGTAGGGAGACGGGACAGCCGCGGCACTCACGGCCGGGCCGGTCGGTCGTCGCCAGCGTGGCGGCGCGTCGAAGCCCCGTCGGGTAGGTGAGCTTTCCGGGTCACCTACGTTCGACGGGGCTTCGTTGTGTACCGCTGCGGCTCCGGCGGACGGCGTCACGCCGCCGTGGCCTGCGCACCTACAAGATCATCCCGGCTGTGGAGCTGCCCTTGGTTCGGGGAAGTGCCGGTGTCCTGCTGGAGTCTGCTCAGAAGTGGAGCATGTGCTGGAAGCTGTTCTCCGCGCTGCTGACGCGGAGGCCCTTCCGGGTGCCGTAGGCGTGGTAGTTGTTCCAGTTGTACTCCTCGACGTCGAAGGAGCCGTCGGAGTAGACCGCGTTGACGTAGGCGACGTGGCCGTAGGCCCCGTGGGTGTCGTTCACGGCGATGGCGCCGACGGTCGGGGTGGTGTTGACGGTGACGCCGACGCTGCGGGCGGCGTCGTCCCAGTTCTCGGCGTTGCCCCAGGTGGTGCCGCCCCAGGAGTTGCTGAAGTTCGGGACGCCGAGACGGTCGGCGATGCGGAACGCCGCGAAGGCGGTGCAGTTGTCGGCGGCGAAGCCGCGGGTGCCGTGGTCGAAGTCGTTGGTGGCGCTCTCGTTGTTGCCACCACTGGCGCCGAGGAACTGGTGCGAGGCCTCGTTGTTCTTCAGGGTCGAGTTGAGGTTGCCCTTGGCGCCGGGGGCGAAGTCCTGGCTGGCGCCGGCGTAGCCGCTGTTGAAGTAGACGCGGACGGTCTTCCCGGTGCGGTTCCACACCGAGGCGGCGTTGTTCTTGACGCAGACGCCCTGGCCGGAGCCGGAGCCCTTGAACTCGTAGCAGCTCGGCTGGGTGGCGCCGTAGTCGCTGATGGAGGTGGTGAAGTCGGAGACCGAGCCGGCCTGGTCGCTGTTGTAGTAGAGGCAGAACTCACCGGAGTCGCAGTTTCCGTCGCGGCCGGCGGCGAAGGCGGGGGCAGAGGTGGCGGCGACGAGGGGGACGGCCATGGCCAGGGCGGTGCCGGCGATGGTGAGCGTGGTGCGTATGTTCTTCAAGGCTTGTCTCTTCTCATGACGTGTGATCGACGGGTTGTCGGGTAGTGCTGGGCCGTGCCGGGTCGTGCTCGGGTGGTACCGCGCGCCGTCAGTGGGTGCGCTGGTACTCCTCCCAGGTCTGGATGGCGATGCGGGGGCCGTCGTCGGCGGCGTGGTTCGCCAGGCCGTTGAAGCCGAGGTAGTAGTCGCCGGTCTGGTTCTGGGCCTGGGTGGCCAGGTCGGTGTCGCTGATCGCCGCGGCGTGGATGTGCCACGGCCAGTCGCCCTGGGTGGGGTTGCGGACCCAGGCGGCGAAGCCGACCTGGCGCAGGGCCTTGGCGACGGCGGTGCGGGTGGCGCTGGTCATGCCGTCGACGTTGATGTCCACGACGCCACCACCGTCGTGGGTGCCCGCCGAAGTCGGGTCACCGCCGGGGTTGTAGGAACCCTGGTCCAGGGTGAGGTGGAGGCCCGCGAGGCGCTCGGCCTCGGTGAGCATGTTCTGGGTGCGGGTGTTGACGGTGTATCCGTCGCGCTTGAGCTTCGCGCCGACGCCGATCTGGTGGGTGATGGTGTACCGGCCCTGCCCGAGCGTGGTGAGGGAGGTGACACCGGGCAGCCCGTTGGCGTCCAGGCCGGTGTAGCCCAGCGAGCGCTGGAACGCGGCGTAGGCGGAGACGGTGGTGGTACCGAAGTACCCGTCGACCCAGCGGGCGTCCAGGAGGCCCCGGGCCTGCAGGGCCTGCTCGACGGCCAGGACCGAGTCGTGGGCCCCCGGGGTCTGCGTGCTGTCGGCACGCCGGGGGTCGATCTGGGCGGCCTTGACGGTGGCCTCCATGTCCACCACGGGCAGCACGGTGGCGACGGCCTCGGTGGGAGACGGCACCGTTGCCGCGTGGGCCTGTACGGCGCTCAGCACCAGGCCGCTCAGGACGGCCGCGGCCGTGAGCAGCCGGGTTGCGGTCTTGCGGGTCTTGACGGCGGATGCCATGGGTGGTTCCTTCTGGTTCGGTGGAGAGGATCGGCCCTGACCTCGGACCCGGCGGCGGACACACCGACGGGTGAGAGGCTGGGCGGAGAGCTTGGGGCTGGGGGCAGCGCTCAGCGGCACCGGTGATGGGTGCGGCCGTCGCCGACCTGGTCGCCACGGAGACGGACGGCGCCCGCGCGGGCGCGCTCGCCGCTCGTCCGCAGCGGCGGTGATGACCGGCTCTGAGCCGGCGGGAGCCCGGCGGAGCCGGGTGGGCGCTACGCGTGCCGGTCACAACTCGGCGACCGGTACTGCTCGATGGACATGACCGGCTGCGCAGCATCCGCCGGACTGTCGACAACGGCCTTGGTGGGAAACGGCGTTACTGCGGCGGCCGCGGGCCGAGGGATCAGCAGCGGACGTCGGTCTTGACGGCGACCTCGCCGGCGTAGGGAATCGGGCCGGTCCCGTTCCAGCCCAGCGCCTGGGTGCACTCCGACAGGGTCGCGGCGCCGAAGGACCACAGCTCCACGTCGTTGTGACCGCACTGCGGGTCCTGGACGTCGTGGCCTCCGCCGGTGACGATGGCCGCGCACACGTCCCAACTGCTGTGGTTGGAGCGGTAGCCCTGCCACACGTAGATGTAGGAGTAGTTCTTCCCGCAGCCCTTGTACTGCTTCACCGACGCCATCGTCTCCCCGCCGACGTTGAGGTAGGCGGTGCTGCCGATCTGCGTGACGCTGGAACAACCGGACGGGGTGGCGGCGGCCTGAGCGGTACCGGGAACCGCGACCAGCAGCGGCACGGCAAGGGCGGCGACAGCAGCGATCTTGGTGAAGATAGCCATGGTGAAACAGCCTTCTTTCAGAAAAGGGAATGAGGAGAAGTTCTCGGGCGATGCCGGGGCGTCTGAGTGGGCCTGTTCACGGACAGGCTGAACTCGCTTGTGATAGAACTGAGTTGACGGCGCATCCGGTCCGACGCGGGTCACGTGGGCGCCGGTCCACCTCGTCGGCGTGGCCGACCAGGGACCAAAGGGCGCGCACGGACACCGGCGGATGAGGCGGAAGATCCTGCGGCTGCGCTCATGTGGCCAGGAGAGCCGCGGGCTTGGTTCGTGGCGGCCTTACGTGAGGGCGAGGCACCAGGCATGCAAGGCCGGCGTGTACTGCAGAGCGCGTTCGCAGACGCGGCGCAGGTTCGCGACTGCCACATCCGGAGTGGCTGCGATGATCGCGGCAGCTACGTGGCAGCGATTGAGGTCGAAGCGGGTGCGGATGTGTTCCACCCCGTCTTCGTGTTGACTGTGGACCCAGATCAGATCGGTGACCGCTTCGGCCGTCAGCTGCGATGGCGCCAGGTCAGGACAGATGAGAGTCACTGCGACTAATTGCACGGAATCCGGTCATCTCTGTGCGGGCGGTGCCGGGCGGGTGCTGTCCCAGTCGAAACCCGTGGCGAGGACGGTGTGTTGGACGGCCGAGCGGTCTGTGACGATGCCGCCTGCCGCGGTGGCGACCAGGCCGGCGGTGAATGCCACGACCAGGGCAGTACACACGATGCGTATTGAGTGACCCACGACTGTTCTCTCCTGTTTCGTAACCAATGCTGTGTCCGTGAATGCTTCGCGGAACTCGCCCCGGTTTCTGTGGTGCTTTCCGCTGCTGAGAAAGATCCTGCCGTCCACGCAGGGCGATGTCACGGCTACAGGTATGGCACCAAGTCGCCTGGCAGCTAGGTGCAAGATCATTTAGAGAGCCACTCCGGCCGGCACACTGGAGGGACTCCGGACGCGCTGAAGCGTGGAGCCTCCCGCGCCGGGTTCGCGAGGCGTCGGCGACGGCCGTGCGCGTCCCGTCATCCGGGTGCACCAGAGCCCAATGACCTTTGTCCTTAAGCCCGTTGACATCCTGTATGCACCGGTGGTTCACCGAGTGGCGCAGGAGCCGGGCTCCACCTGATCACCTCTGCCCCGACCCCTGGGAACCCCCGGATACGAGCCCGCTTCACCCGCCGCACGACCCCTCCCAGTACTTCGGCCGACAGCGCTGGGTGGTCGACGCCCAGACAAGACCAAGCTCGGCAGCTTCCGCCCGCTCCCTCGCCGCCACTCACGCAGAGCCGACCACTTCGCCGCCCTTTGCCGGTATCGCCGCAACCCTCACCTGCCGCCGCAAAACCCCCAAATGAGATGTCTTCTCACTTCGCAGAAAAGCATTGCGTCGCAGGCCGCCCTGGACCGATGATGATCATCGACATCGAAGGGGGAGCGATGCTGCAAGCACTCGGGCTGAGCGCAGTGACCGAGAACGTCTACCGGAGCCTTCTGGCCGAGCCGGACTGGGGGGTCGACCGGATTGCCACCAGTCTGCAGCTGTCCGAAGCAGAGACACGTCAAGCCCTCGACGAACTACTGGAACTGACGCTGCTTCGGCCAGCAGCCGATTCCGAAACCCTGCGGGCCGTCAGCCCGGAGGTCGGGCTGACCCGGCTACTCGCCCACAATCAGAACCAACTGCTTTTCCAGCAGCGGCAGTTGGAGAGCACCCGGACCGCGATCGCAGCCCTCTCCGCCGAGTACGTCGACCGACGACCCGACGACGACAGGGTCCTGCGGCTGAACTCCCTCGAAGCCGTCCGCGACCGTCTCGAGGAACTCGCGGCGACCGCGACCGAGGAGTGCCTGTCCTTGATGCGCGGGGGCGCCGTTCGCCCCGATTCCATCCAAGCCGGCAAGCACCCCAACCAGATGGCACTGGAGCGCGGAGTGGTCATCCGCAGCATCTTCCAGGACAGCTTCCGCAACGACCCCGAGACCCTCCGCTACGCCCGGTGGCTGGCCGATCTGGGCGGTTTGGCGCGCACCGTGCCGGTCCTTCCGATACGGCTGGTCATCGTTGACCGCAGCATCGCTCTGATCCCGACCGACCCCACCGACGGCCGCCGCGGCGCACTGGAACTGCACGGCGAGGCCCTCATCCAGCCCCTGTGCGCACTCTTCGATGAACTGTGGCGCAGCGGAGCCGACTTCGGGCAGCCCGCGCCCCGTGACGATCAGGACCTCACCGGCTCCGAGCGCGCTCTGTTGCAACTGCTGGGCCAGGGCCACACGGACCAGTCCGCCGCCCGCAAGCTGGGCCTGTCCCTGCGGACCGTGCGTCGCATGATGCAAGACCTGATGATCCGTCTGGGCGCCGAAAGTCGCTTCCAGGCAGGGGCCGAAGCCGTGCGGAAGGACTGGCTCTGACCGCGAGAGGGGCCGCCGGGGTTGCCGTCTGACGCGACGAAAGACGTCGCCCCCGTCCACCGGCCGGCCCCTCTCGCGCTCCCACGGCGCCACCGGTCCCGCACAGGAGCCGGTGAGGACTCTGCGCAGGCAGGCAAGGCCCCAGGCACCGGGCGGCAAAAGGCGGCACCTGCCTCGCCATAGCGTGGCGGCGTTCCGCGCTGCAAGGGCGCGTGGACGGACCGATCCGGAGCGAGGAAGGCCACCATGCCGTACATCACCGTGGGCCATGAGAACACCACCGCCGGCATCGATCCCGCACCGCAGGCCGACGCCCGACCGGCTCAGCACTGAGGCGACGCATGGGTCACCCGGTGGTCACGGGCCGGGTGGTGGTCCGGAGCAGGTGGGTCTCGATCAGCTCGTACGTGGCCTCCGGCTGTTCGAGCTGCGGGAGGTGGCCCGCCCTCGGGACGAGCTCCAGGTGGGCGTTGCCGAAGGCGGCGGCGTACGCCGCGCCGTAGGCGGGGGTGACGATGCGGTCGCTCTCGCCCCAGAGCAGGAGGGTGGGGACGTGAACGCGGCCGAGCCGGCGCAGCAGCTTGGGGTCGTGCATGTACGGGTTGTCGGCGAGCGTGCGCATGGTGGCCATGTTGGCCTGCCGGCGGGCGAGTTCGCCGGGTGGCAGGTCGGCCGGGTCGACGTGGTACCGGTCCGGGTCGTGCCAGGAGTGCTCGGCGAGGCCGCGGGCGTCGAGAGCGAGGACGTCGGTGATGGGCTCCGCCTCGACGTGGACACCGACGGCGTCGATCAGGACCAGGCCGGTGATGACTCCCGAGCTGTCGCGGACGGCCATCTCGGCGGCGATCCAACCCCCGAGTGAGGATCCGACGACGAGGACGTCCCGCAGTCGGCGGTCGTGGAGGTGGTGCAGGTAGGCAAGGGCGAGGTCGTCGACGCCGGTGAGCCAGTCGGGCCGCTGGGTGCCGTCCCAGCCGGGGTGGACGGGCGTGATGGTGCGGGCGCTCCGGGAGAGGCGCTCGGCGAGGCCGGCGACCGTGGCCGGGCCTCCGCCGCCGTGCAGAAGGAGGACGGGCCGGCCGGCTCCGGTCTCGGACAGGGTGAGGGACAGGTCGGGATGCATGCCCTCACAGTAACTAAGGTTCTTTATATAAGCTAGCTTGGTTGTGTCGTAGAATCGCTCCATGCATGGTGAGCTGCAAGAACTCGGCAGGGCGGTCAAGCAGGCCCAGTACCGGCAGCACCGGGCGCTCGACAGTGCTCTCGCGGCCGTCGGCACGACGCTGGCGCAGTGGGACGCCCTGCGTGCGGTCAGCCGCTCACCCGGGGCATCGGCGCGCGCGCTGGCGGCCGCGACCTTCCAGAGCGAACAGGCCTTCGGGGCGCTCGTCGGCCGCCTGGCCGCTCAGGGCCTGGTGGAGCGTCGGCCGGGACACGGTCGCCGCATCGAGCACCACCTCACACCCGCCGGCGAACAGGTGCTGACGGCCGGCCACGCGATCGCCGACGAGGTGCTCGCCGACTGCTTCGCGCCGCTGCCCGAGGCGGACCGCACCATCCTGCTCGGCCTGCTGAGGCGGCTCGCCGCCGGAGCGGACGCGTAGTTCGGCCTAACCGTTCAGCTACCGATCGCGTGTTCGTCGCACGGGAGCCGGGCTCGCCGCCCGGGGGCGGTCAGGCCTCGACCGGGGCGGAGACCTCGCCGGTGCGACGGAGCTTCTGCCAGCGCAGGCGGCCGCCGGTCATCGCGGTGATCGCGGACTGCAGCAGGACGATGTACATCAGCTGCCGGTAGACCAGCTGCTGGGTCGGCAGGCTGATCAGGTGCCAGGGCTTCTCGTGGTCGAGTCGGAAGGCGTACCAGGAGAGCAGGGCCTGGATCGCCAGGAAACCGCCGAAGCTGGTGAGGGTCAGCCCTGCGTCCGCGAACAGCACGCCGTAGATCAGGAAGACGTCGACCAGCGGCGCCAGCAGCGGGGCGACCACACCGAACAGCACGACCAGCGGCAGCCCGAGGCGGCCGAAGCGCCCGGCAGGCCCGCCGGCGATGACGGCGCGGCGGTGCTTCCACATCGCCTGCATCGAGCCGTAGCTCCAGCGGTAGCGCTGGGACCAGAGCTGCTGGAGGCTCGCGGGGGCCTCCGTCCAGGCGCGGGCGCGCTCGGCGTAGACGATCCGCCAGCCTTCGCAGAGCACCGCCATGGTGATGTCGGTGTCCTCGGCGAGGGTGTCGTCGCTCATCCCGCCGACCGCCTGGAGGGCCTCCCTGCGGAAGGCGCCGACCGCGCCGGGGATGGTCGGGATGATGCCGAGCATGTCGTACATCCGGCGGTCCAGGTTGTGGCCGAGGACGTACTCGATGTGCTGCCAGGCGCCGATCAGGGTGTCGCGGTTGCCGACCTTGGCGTTGCCCGAGACCGCGCCGATCCCGGGGTCGCCGAAGGGCTGGACCAGTTCGCGCACCGTGGACGGCTCGAAGACGGTGTCGCCGTCCATCATCACGACGATGTCGTGCGAGGCGGCCGCGATGCCGACGTTGAGGGCGCTGGACTTGCCGCCGTTGACCTTGCGGATCAGCCGGACGAACGGCAGGTTCATCTCCTCCACGATGTCCGCGGTGCCGTCCGAGGAGCCGTCGTCGATGACGATGACCTCGATCGGGTAGTCACTGGCGGCCAGCGAGTTGAGGGTATTGGCGATGCACTCGCGCTCGTTGTAGGCCGGGACGAGCACGGTGACCGGTTCGGTGACGGGCTCGCCCCAGGCGTCCGGCCGCCTGGCGCGGCGGGCGTGGATCGGCGCGAGGACCAGCATCAGCGCGAACCGCCCGAAGTTCAGGAAGCCGACCACGGCCAGCAGCCCGATCAGCACAGGCAGGGTGTGCAGCGAGAGCTGGGTGGCCCAGATGTAGCCCTTGCCCGCCCACAGCTGGAAGCCGTGCACCGGCGCGGTGGAGCTGGAGGCGCCGAGCGCCTCCGAGATCGTGGTGAAGCGGTAGCCGTCGGCCTGCAGCTTGTCGATGAGCACGCCGAGCGCCTCGACCGTCTGGGAGCGGTCGCCACCGGCGTCGTGCATCAGGATCAGCTCGCCCGCACCGGGCTTGGCCGGCACCGCCTCCTTGACGATGGCGTCCACCCCCGGACGCTTCCAGTCGTCGGTGTCGTGGTCGATGAAGGCGGTGACGTAGCCGCGGGCACCCAGGTACTTGATCACCGGGTAGCTCCAGTCGTCCAGCGCGGCCGCGTTGGACGAGTACGGCGGGCGGAACAGCGAGCTGTGCACCCCCGCGACGCCGGCCAGCGCCAGCTGGGTCTGGGCCATCTCCCAGCTGATCCGGACGTGCGACTGGAAGGCCAGGTCGGGGTGGGTGAAGCTGTGCAGGCCGATCTCGTGGCCGTCCGCCACGATCTTCCGGATCAGGTCGGGGTTCCGGGCGGTCATGGCGCCGGTCACGAAGAAGTCCGCGTGGACCTTGCGGGCCGCGAGGATCTCCAGGATCTTCGGGGTCCACTCCTCCGAGGGACCGTCGTCGAAGCTCAGGACCACGGTGCGGTCCGGTATGCCGTAGCTCACCGGGTGGTCGTTCCTGTCGCCACGCGCGTCGATGATCGGGCCGCCCGTGAGCAGCTCCTCCGGCACGGTCGTCTTGTCACCCGAGTCGGCGACCCGGGTGTCGTGGAACACCTCGTTGGTGGCCAGGCCGCGCAGGACCATGAGCGACAGCAGGCACGCCAGCAGGGACAGCGGCATGAAGAAGCGCAAGGGCGGCGCTGCCAGGCGGCGCGGCCTGCGCAGGGACTGCCGGCGACGCTGGTGGCGGGACAATGGCGCTCCTGGAGATGGGTGGTGCGGCGGTTCAGGGTTGCTTGGTCGACTGGCCCGAGGGCTTCGCGCCCCGCGATGAGCCGGTCGTCGGCTTCGACGTGCTCTTCGCCGGGGGGGTCGCGGAGCGCGAAGGCGTCCTGGGCGACGTCGACGGCGAGGGCGAAGGGGTGGCCGACGGGGTGGGTGACGGCGACGTCACGGGTGCGGGCGACTGGGGGGGCGACGGCAGGGGTATCCCCATCGCCGGTGCATCCGCCTGCATGCCGACCAGGCTGCTGGCCATGACGATCGCCAGGATCGCCCCGACCACCGAGACCGGCCAGCCGAGGCCCCGCAGCAGCCGGCCGCGCAGACCCGACTGGGAGACGAACACCGGTGCGGGAGCAGGTTCTTCGGGACTTGATTCGTACACGTCAACATCTGGCGGGCATGCCGGTCCGCGTTCGACGGAGGTGGTGACTGGGCGCACCGTGCGACGCCTTTCAGTGCAGGGTACGTAGACCGCGGGAGCGTAGAGCGAACGCTAGTGCACCGCCTGAATCGAATAAGGTTCAATGGGTGGATTTGGCCTGATCTGGCAGGGGGTTGTAATCGGATTGGAATGCCGGATGGCGTGGATCGAAATGGAGCCGCGCATACTCCTCCGACCACGGACTCCGTCCCTCCGGACCCGGACGGGCGCACGCCCGAGCGGCCTGCGGGCCCGGCTAGGATGGCCCCTCATCTGATCAGTGCGCACGCGTGATCGGTACGACCCAAGGAGTCCGCGTGAGTCAGCCCCGCCGCACCCGTCGTCACCGCGCGTGGAGCGTACTGACCCTGCCGGTCCTGCTGGGCGTGCTCACCGCCTGTTCGAGCGGTCCGGCGTCCGGGGGCGGTGACGGCGCCGGCACCACGACGGCGACGGGCGGGTCCGCGACCAGCGCCTCGCCGAGCCCGAGCGTCCCGACCGGCCCGCCGGGAACCCTGTTCGACAGCTTCCACTACACCGGCCCCACCGACCCCGCGCTCACCGCCCACGGCTGGGAGGTGCGCAGCGGCGAGGGCGGCCCCGGGATCAAGGACACCTGGTCCGCCGACGGCGCGAGCTTCCCCGCCGACACCACCGCCCAGGGCGGCCGGACCCTGCAGCTGCAGGCGTCCACCGACGGCACCCGGAAGGGCACCAAGCAGGTCGAGATCCAGAGCACCGGCACCAAGCTCTTCAACGGCACCTACGCCGCCCGGGTCTACCTCAGCGACAAGCCGGCCGGCGGCAAGAACGGCGACCACGTCGTCCAGTCCTACTTCCCGATCTCCCCCTCGGACGACTCGGCGAACTACAGCGAGCTCGACTACGAGTACATGCCGAACGGCGGCTGGGGCGCGCCGGGTCCGCAGCTCGACACCACCAGCTGGTTCAAGGCCGATCCGGTGGACCGGGCCACCAAGCCGCACAAGCAGCACTTCGAGGGCTGGCACGTCATGATGGTCACCGCCGTGGACGGGAAGGCCACCTACTCCATGGACGGCAAGGAACTGTTCACCAGCACCGGCAAGTACGTGCCGCGCGAGAAGATGGACGTCCACTTCAGCAACTGGTTCGTCGACCTGCTGCCGTCCCTCGGCGGACAGCGCACCTGGAACATGAAGATCAACTGGTTCTACTACAAGGATGCCGCGGCCGTCCCGTACGCGGATGTCCAGAAGACGGTGGACGGCTTCTACGGCGCCGGCACCGACTTCGTGGACACCCTCGCGAAGCCCTGAGCCCGGCCGGAACGGCGGAGGCCCCGCCCCGGACCGAGCTGACGGGGGTGATCCGTCGTCAGCGGCGGCCGGTGGCCAGGACGACGAGGAACTGGCCGCCGCCCGGCTCGATGTCGGCCGTCACCGGGAGCCCCGGGACCAGGCGGGAGAACCGGTCCACCAGCCAGTCCGCCGCCTCCTGGGCGTCTTTCCTGGTCGGGCAGCGGCCCACCATCTCGCGGCCGCCCTTGCGCTCCAGCCGCGCGGCAACGGTGATCAGCGGCGCGGGCTCGACCACGTACAGGCGATCCGGCCAGGCGATGACCACCTTGACCGCGCCCTTGCGGGTGTTGCACGCCCGGTGCGCGAGCCGCTCGGCGACCTTGGCCTTCCGGTCGGCGGTCCGGCTGTCGACGCTCGGCCCGCGGGCGTCGTTCACCGACATGTCGGGGTCCACCGGTTCGTCGCACACCCAGCACAGCCAGCCGTCGCGTTCGGCCACATCATCAAGGAGAGTCACCCGAGCAAAGTAGCCTGCCCGGCCGCCACGGGCGGCAATGCCGACCCGTCCGGGGGACCGGGGCGCCGCTGATGTGATCATGATCACGTCCGGACCGGCAAACCCCCGCCGCCGCCCGACACGTGTCTCCCAAGGGAACAGCGTGACGAACGGCGACGAGACGGGGGCGGACTGTGCGGATCCGATCGGGCGGGCCGAGGGCGGCAGCGGCATTCGGGCGGATCCGTCGGTGGGCGAGACGGCCGCGCCCGGACTACCCGCGCCGGGGCCGCAGAGGGGTACGGCGCTGGCTGCCGTCCTGGCGGCAACTGCTCGGCACGGCACTGCTCGGCACGGCCGCGCTGACCGGCGCCGCCGCCTGGATGTACGTGCACACCGAGATCCCGAGCGACCTCAACGCCTTCGCCACCCAGCAGAACAACGTCTACTTCTGGGCCGACGGCACCGAGTTGGCCCGCACCGGCCTGGTGAACCGCCAGGAGGTCCCGCTGGCGGAAGTGCCCGAGTCGGTCCGCTGGGCGGTGCTGTCCGCCGAGAACGCGTCCTTCTACTCCGACCCGGGCATCTCGGTGAAGGGCATCGGCCGGGCCGTGGTCCAGCTGGGCACCGGCGGAGACACCCAGGGCGGCTCCACCATCACCCAGCAGTACGTCAAGAACATCTACCTGCGGCAGGACCGGACCTTCACCCGCAAGATCAACGAGGTCTTCCTCGCCGTCAAACTGGACCGGCGGCTGCGCAAGGACGACATCCTGGCCGGCTACCTGAACACCAGCTGGTTCGGCCGGGGCAGTTACGGGATCGAGCGCGGCGCGAGCGCCTACTACGGCAAGCACGCCTCCGAGTTGAACGCCAGCGAGGGCGCCTTCCTGGCCTCCGTGCTGAAGGGCGCGGGCCTCTACGACCCGGCAATCAGCGCCGAGAACCACCGGCGGGCCGTCGAGCGCTGGTCCTGGACCCTCGACCGGATGGTGGAGACCGGGCACCTGTCCGCCGAGGAACGGGGGCGGTACACCGAGTTCCCCGAGCCGAAGAGCCCGCCGCCGCAGACCGGCCTGAGCGGGCAGACCGGCTACCTGGTGGAGCTCGCCCGAGCGTACGTCGAGGGCAACAGCGACCTGACGGCGGCTCAACTGGACCTCGGCGGCCACCAGATCTACACCACCTTCGAGCGGCCGAGGACGGCCGCGCTCACCCGGTCCGTCGAGCAGGAGGGGCGGCGGCTGGACCCCGAGCACCGCCCGGCCGACCGGAACGCCCGGGTGGGCGCGGCGAGCGTCGCCTCGGACGGACGGATCCTCGCCCTCTACGGCGGCCCCGACTACCTCAAGCAGGGCTTCAACAACGCCAACGCCTCGAACGTACCGGCCGGTTCGGCCTTCACCCCGTTCGTCTACGCCGCCGGTCTCGACCACGGCGTGCAGCTCCGACGGGGCGCCGCCCGCACCCCCGTCTCCCCCGCCACGCCGTACGACGGCGACGACGGCATCAGCGTGATGACCCCCGAAGGGCCGTACTGGGGGCGGAACGGCCGGATCGTGAAGGCCGTCAACGACGGCCGCCGCTCGTACGGGAGGATCGGCCTGCGCACCGCCGTCGAGCAGTCCGTCAACGGGCCGCTGACCCAGCTCGGCATGGACGTTGGCCTGGACGTGGTGCGTCGCACCGTCCTCGACCTCGGCCTGCTGCCCACCAGCCTCGGCGAGGCCGTGCCGGCCTTCGCCCTGGGCAACTCCAAGCCGAGCGCGATCCGGATGGCCGGCGCCTACACCGCCTTCGGCGACGGCCGCCGGACGGACCCGTACTCGGTCACCCGGGTCACCCGGGGCGGAGTGCCGGTGAAACTGCGGCTCCCCGCCGCCGCCCAGGCGCTGCGCCCGGACGTGGCCCGCCAGGTCGACGAGGCGCTGGAGGGCGCGGTCACCGGCGGCACCGCCGGGGCCGCCCGCGCTGCCGGTCCCCGGACCGCCGCGAAGACCGGCACCACCCCGGACCGTACGGCCGGCTGGTTCGTCGGCTACTCGGGCGGGGTGTCCACGGCTGTCGTGGTGTTCCGGATGGACCCCAAGACGCTGGAACTCGCCTCGCTGGAGGGCCTGGCGGGCGCGGATCCGGCCACCCCGGACTGGTCCTACCCGGCCGACATCTGGCGGACCAACGCGGCCTCGCCGTGAACCGGGCCGCCGGGCAGGGTACTTGAGGGATCTCACCCGGCCCGGCGGACCGACTGGGCCCTGTCCGGGCCCGCAGGCTACTTGAGGAAGCTCGCCCAGTCCGGGGACTGCGCCGGATCCAGCTGCCGCAGGCGCTCCAGCACCTTCGGGTCCTGCGCGTCCAACCAGTCCGCCAGCTGGCGGAAGGACACGCAGCGGACGCCGTCCCGGCGGCACACGGACTTCATCACGTCCTCGACGGCCTGCATGTAGATGCCGCCGTTCCAGGTCTCGAAGTGGTTGCCGATGAACAGCGGCGCTCGGCTGCCGTTGTAGACCCGCTCGAAGCCGTTGAGGTAGCCGTCGCGGGTCTCCTTCAGCCAGCCGGCGTACTTGCGCGGGTCGCCCTCGGTGCTGTCGCCGGACTGGTTGGCCAGGAAGTTGAAGTCCATGGACAGCACCTGGACCGGGCGCCCCGGGTAGGGCAGCAGTTGCAGCGGGAAGTTCCAGATGCCGTCCTTCCTACCCGGCCAGACCTGGAACTCGCCGGGCGAACTGGCGTCGTAGCGCCAGCCGTAGCCCTTGGCGGCGGCGAGCAGGTTCTTCTGCCCCTCCAGGCACGGGGCGCGGCCACCGGCCAGCTCCTTGCGGAAGTCGAAGGGCAGCGGCGGCAGGTCCTTGTATCCGGTGTTGGTCTTCCAGTTCGCCACGAAGGAGTACGCCTGCTCGATCTCGGAGCGCCACTCGTCGACGCTCCACTCGCCGCCGCCCTTGGCCTCGCAGAAGTGCCCGTTGAAGTGGGTGCCGATCTCGTGGCCGTCCCGCCACGCCTCGCCGACCTCATGCAGCGTCTCCTTGAGGTGGTCGTCGGTGGGGAAGGAGATGGCGGCCTCTCCCGGGGCGTGCTGCGGGGGGTGGTACAGCTGGCGCTTGGCGTTGGGCACCAGGTAGATGCTGGTCAGGAAGAAGGTCATCTGGGCGTTGTTCTCCCGGGCCACCCGGCGGAAGCGGGAGAACAGGTGGTCGTCGTTCTCCAGCGCGCCGTCCCAGGAGAAGACCACGAACTGCGGCGGCTTCTGACCGGGCGCCAGCTTCTCCCCCGGCACCTGCCCCGGCTGCGGGCCGGAGTCGGACGTCGAACCGTCGCCGATCGGCCGGACCTGGCCGTCCCAGGAGGGCATCGGGCTCGGCGTGGGTGCGGTGGAGGAGGGCGGCGCCTGCGGACTGGCGGGCGCCACCGCCGGTGTCCCGCCGCCCGGCTCCGGTGCGCTGCAGGCGGCCGTGACCGCGACGAGCACCACGGCCACCGCCCCCGCCGTGAACCGGCCCCGCCCGCGCCCCGCCCCCACCATCGACCCCGCCCCCGGACCACACCGCTCGTGAACTGACGATCACTCAGTATGCCAGTAGGACTGTATGCGAAACCCTGGCGAGACGATCTTGGTCGCTGCTATCGTGCCTGCGGCCGATCCGGGCCAGGGACGTACGAAACGGAGACTCATGCGCAAGATTCAGCGGACAATGGCCCTCGCGCTCAGCGCTCTGGGCACCGCCGCGGGACTGGTGTCCGTGGCCGCTCCGGCCGAAGCGGCCACGACGCCGAGCGGGGCCTGCGGCAGCGGCTACTACCAGATCGACCACCACGCCCTCGGCACGGTGGCCGACATATACCTCTTCTACAACGGTTCGAGCAACTGTGCCGTCACCTGGGTGCGCAGCCCGAACGGGACCAGGACGTACGACCTGCGGGTGCACATCGAGCGGCAGAGCGACCTCCAGGACGCTCCCGACGCGGGCTTCTACAAGTACTACGCCGGGCCGGTGAAGCTCAGCGCCGCGAACACCTGCATCTCCTGGGGCGGTTCGGCGGAGGGCATCAGCTGGGCGTCCGGCTGGTCGCACTGCGGCTGACCGGTGAGCGGCGGGGCCGTTGGCTCTGGTGATCCAGGCCAACGGCCTTCTCCGTCCGACGCTCGGTGCTCGGTGCCCGGTGCTCGCGGAGGGCGCGGGACCGGGGCGGCAGCCGTCGGCCCGTCAGACCGAGCCGGTCAGCGCGGGGTTGCCGGCCCACCAGTTCCCTGGGGCCTGCGGGTCTCGGCTGCTCCAGTACTCAATCGTCGTGGTGATGAACTCCTCGGCGGAGAGCGTCCCGTTGCCGTCCCGGTCGAGGTGGCGGAAGGCCGTGTCGGCCGCGGCGCGGTCGAGGCCGGGGAAGTGCGCGCGCTGGAAGGCGAAGAACTCGTCCCGGTCGACCCGCCCGTCGCCGTCGGCGTCCGCGATGGACAGGAACGCCTTCGCGAGCGCTCCGACGGTGGCCTGCGCGGCGGCCGGATCGTCGGCCAGCGTCGCGGTGCTGGCGATGAACTCCGCACGGCTGATCGCGTCGCTCCCCGGCGGGAGCGTGGGCAGGTGCAGGTCCCGCCACACGGCGACGTACGCCGCGACGATGCCGGCCTCCTCCGCCGATCCCTCGCCATGCCCGAGCGAACGCGCCGACGCACGGCCCATCAGGACGTGGTCCTGTTCCGTGAGTCGCCCGTCCCCGTCCGCGTCGAGGTGGTCGAAGCCGTAGCCGATCTTGGCGATCAGCAGATCATCAGACATGGTTTCCTCCCTGGGGCTCACATCACCGTGCCCGTCACTCGCACAACGAGCCGGCGGACGGTCGGACACCCCGACGACTCGGATCCCCCGCAGCGAGGCGACCCGACAGGTCAGGCGAGCGCCACCCCCCGTGCGAGGAGCAGGGCGACGTCGAGTGCGGCCAGCCCCAGGGCGGCGTGGAACGGCAGTCGGCTGTCCGGTCCGGAGCGCGGCGGCAGCACGACGGCGAAGGCCAGGGCCCCGGTGACCAGGAGGCCCGCCCAGCCAGTGACGCCGACCGGTCCGGGCGGGCCGAGGACCAGGACCGCCGACGCCGTCGCGAGCGTGGCCGCCGCCAGGGTCCGGGCGCCGAGCGGGCCCAGGCGTTGGGGCAGGCCCCGGACACCTGTTCCGAGGTCGTCCTCGATGTCGGGGAGCACGTTCGCCGCGTGGGCGCCTGTCCCTAGCAGCGCACCGGCGGCCACCGCCCAGAGCGGCGGCCAGGGGCGGCCGGGCAGGGCGAGCGTGACGAAGGCGGGCAGCAGGCCGAACCCGACGGCGTAGGGCAGCCAGGACAGAACCGTCCGCTTGACCCCGAGGTTGTACGTCCAGGCCGCCGCGACCGCGGCGAGGTGCACCGGACCGGCCACCCTCCCGTTGGCGAACGACAGCAGGACGCAGAGCGCGAGCGCACCCCCGGCCGCGCGTACGACCGTCCGGCGGCCGACCGCTCCTGACACCAGCGGCTTGTCCCGCCGCCCGGTGGCGGCGTCCCGCCGGTGGTCGACCAGGTCGTTGCACCAGCCGATCGACAACTGGCCGGTCAGCACCGCCAGTACGACCAGGACGGCGCCCGGCGCGTCGTGCCCGGAGCCGACGGCCAGGGCGGCGACCACCCCGGTGACGGCGAAGGTTGGTGGGGCGTGCGAGGCCCGGACCAGGGCGATGGCCGCCTGGCCCGGTGCTGCGAGGGTCTGCATGCCCCGATGCTAGGCGGGCGAATTGCCGACAACCCCCAATTTCTGACGATAAGTCACTTTGCGCCCTATTATGCAGGAATGACGCGAATCGCCGCTGTCCACGGAGTGCTCCCCCCGCACCGGTACGAGCAGAGCGAGATCACTGCGGCGGTCGCCGCGATGTCCCTGCCGCACCAGGCCGAACGGTCGCTGCTGGACCGTCTGCACGCCACCTCCGGAGTCGGCGCCCGCCACCTCGCGCTCCCGCTGGAGCAGTACGCCGGGGTGACGGGCTTCGGTCAGGCCAACGACCTGTTCATCGAGCAGGCGTCCCGGCTCGGCGAGCAGGCGATCGCCGCCGCCCTGGCCGAGGCCGGGATCGCCGCGCACGAAGTGGACCTGGTGGTCTGCACCTCGGTGACGGGCATCGCCGCACCGTCCCTGGAGGCCCGGATGGCCGGGCGGTTGGGCCTACGGCCGGACGTCAAGCGCGTCCCGGTCTTCGGCCTCGGCTGTGTCGGCGGCGCCGCCGGGATCGCCCGGCTGCACGACTACCTGACGGGCCATCCGGACCAGGTCGCGGTCCTGCTCTCCGTCGAACTCTGCTCGCTGACCCTGCAACGCGCCGACATCACCCCGGCCAACCTGGTGGCGGGCGCGCTGTTCGGCGACGGGGCCGCCGCCCTGGTGGCCGTCGGTGCGCGGCACCGGCTCGCCGGCAGAGCACCCGGCCCGACCGTGACGGCCAGCCGCAGCAGGCTCTACCCGGGCACCGAAGGCGCGCTGGGCTGGGAGATCGGCGACAGCGGCTTCCGGATCGTCCTCGGCGCCGAACTGCCGGAGCTGGTCCGCCTGCACGTCGGCGAGGAGGTCAGGTCGTTCCTCTCCGAGCACGACCTGAAACCGCCGGACGTTACGGCCTGGGTCTGCCACCCCGGCGGCCCCCGGATCCTCGACGCGCTGGGCGAGACCCTCCAACTGGACGCCACTGCCATGGAACTGACGCGGCGTTCGCTCCACGAGGTCGGCAACCTCTCCTCCGCCTCGGTCCTGCACATCCTCCGGGACACCCTGGCGCTGCGGCCGCCCCCGGCCGGGACACCCGGCCTGCTCCTGGCGATGGGGCCGGGGTTCTGCTCCGAACTCGTCCTGCTGCGCTGGTAGGGGCGCCGTGATCCCCTACACCGTCCTGGTCCTGCTGGTCGCCGTCGAACGGCTGGCCGAACTCGTCGTCGCCCGTCGCAACTCCCGGTGGAGCCGGGACCGCGGCGCGGTCGAGTACGGCAGCGGCCACTACCCCGTGATGGTCCTCCTGCACACCGCCCTGCTGGCCGGCTGCCTGGCCGAGACCTGGCTGACGGACCGCCCCTTCCTGCCCTGGCTGGGCTGGCCGATGCTCGCGCTGGCCCTCGGCGCCCAGGCGCTCCGCTGGTGGTGCATCACCTCCCTCGGGCCGCGCTGGAACACCCGGGTCCTGGTGGTCCCCGGCCTGCCCCTGGTCACCGGCGGCCCGTACCGCCGACTGCGCCATCCCAACTACCTCGCCGTGGTGGTCGAAGGGGCCGCGCTGCCGCTGGTGCACTCGGCCTGGGTCACCGCCGCCGTGTTCACCCTGCTCAACCTGCCGCTGCTCACCGTCCGGCTGCGCTGCGAGACCGCCGCGCTGACCCGCTGCGCCCCTGCCACGTGATCGACCTGCTCGTGGTGGGCGGCGGGCCCGCCGGCCTGGCCACCGCGATCCACGCCGCCCTGGCCGACCTCGACGTGGTGGTCGTGGAGCCGCGCACGGGGCCGATCGACAAGGCCTGCGGCGAGGGCCTGATGCCCGGCGCGGTCCGCGCGCTGGCCGGGCTGGACATCGCGGTGACCGGCGCACTGATCAGCGGCATCCGCTACCTCGACCACCGGCACCGCGCCGAGGCCGCGTTCCGCCGGGGCCACGGCCTGGGCGTACGGCGCACCACCCTGCACACCGCACTCGCCGAACGGGCGGCCGCACTCGGCGTACCGGTGATCCCCGCCAAAGTCGGCACCGTCCGGCAGGACCGCCACCAGGTCACCGCCGCAGGGCTGACCGCGCGCTACCTCGCCGCGGCGGACGGACTGCACTCCCCGCTCAGACGGCAGCTCGGACTCGACCGCCCCGACCCGCGCCCCGCCCGGTACGGACTACGGCGGCACTTCGCGGTCGAGCCCTGGACGGACTTCGTGGAGGTGCACTGGTCCGGCCGCTCCGAGGCGTACGTGACGCCGCTCGGCCCGCGCCTGGTCGGTGTCGCCGTGCTGACCGGCGAACGGGCCGCCTTCGAGCAGCACCTCGCGGCTTTCCCCGCCCTGACCGCCCGCCTTCCCGAGCGGGCGGCGACCGCCGTACGCGGAGCCGGGCCGCTGCGCCAGCCGGTCGCCTCCCGGGTGCACGGCCGCGTCCTGCTGGTCGGCGACGCGGCGGGGTACATCGACGCGCTGACCGGCGAGGGCGTCTCGCTCGCGCTCACGGGCGCCGCCCACCTGGTGCGCTGCGTACGGGAGGACCGCCCGCAGGCGTACGAGCGGGCCTGGCTGCGGGCCTCCCGGCGGCACCGGCTGCTGACCGACGGCCTGGTTAGGGTCCGCGCCCGTCCGGCGCTCGCCACCCGGATCGTCCCGGCCGCCGCGCGCCTCCCGGCGCTCTTCGGCGCCGTCGTCAACGGACTGGCCTGAGGCCGGCTCAGTGCCTGATCGGCCGGGGCGGCCCCGGCGCGGGGCGCAGGACGCGTACCAGTCCGGGCGGGCCGGAGGGTAGGTGGTCGGGGTTACGGACCAGCTCCCGCCAGTACGGGTTGTCGTGCGGCAGATGGCTGGTGACCCGGCCGTACAGGCCGAAAGTGATCAGCACCAGTCCGAAGACGAAGCTGAAGATCACGTTGGGCATCCGGAACGCCAGGAAGTTGGCGTCCCCGTCCAACAGGGCCAGGCCGGCGAACCCGCCCACGAAGAACAGGAGGCCGACGGCGGTGTTGACGTTGGCCGCGACGTTGCCGCCGACCGCCGCGCCCATCAGCAGTACCGCTCCCACCACGATGGACAGCACGCTGAGTGCGCCGTTGCTGGACAGCCCCGCGACCTCGTCCCCCTGAGTGTCGAGGAAGCCCGGGTGGCCGACCAGACCCAGGATGCCGAACACCACCAGGAAGAGCCCGCCCAGGCAGCCGCCGATCCGGTAGACCACCACCAGCCGGTGGTCGTGGGGCAGGTGGTCGTCCAGCTTCACGGCCATCCGCTTCTTCCGTTTCGGCCGCGCCGCCGGAGTCGACCCCGGACGCGCGGTTGGTCGCTCGGCGACTGCCCGCAAGGGCACCGGCTCCGGTGTCGGTACGGCGGCCGCCTCGCCGCGAGGCCGGCGACGGAGCACCGCACCCAGTCCCAGCGCGGCGGCCAGTGCGGCTGCGGCCATCGCCAGAATGCGCCTGGTCATGTCGTCTCCCTCCTCGGGGAACCGCACCAGAGGGGTTACCCGCGATCCGCGACCGGAACCGGATGCCGGGCATCCGGTTCCGGTCGCGGATCTCACCGCCGGAACCTCGCGGTCAGGGCGCTCCACCAGCCGCGCACCTGCCGGGGCACGGTCGCGGTGGCGGGCGGGCCGACGGGCGGCGCGGGCGGCTGGACGGGCCGGGCGACGGGCGGCGCGGTCGGCGGCGGGGGCGGGGTCGCGGGCACGGTGCGTACGGCGGTCAGGGTCGTCTCGGCGGGCTTGGTGCGCGGGGTGAAGCGCACCGGCAGCTCGGTCAGGTGGCGGGAGAGCCAGGCCGAGGTCCAGGTCAGCTCCTCCTCCGAGACCGCGAGTTGCAGATCGGGGAGGCGGGTCAGCAGGATGTCGATGCCGGTCTCGGCGATGGCCCGGCCCATGTCCTGACCCGGGCACTCGTGCGGGCCGCCGCCGAAGGCCAGGTGCGCGCGGTTGCCGTGCAGCGGCTTCGACAGGTCGGGGCGGACGGCCGGGTCGACGTTGCCCGCCGCGAGACCGAGCAGGAGCATGTCGCCGGCCTTGATCTGCTGTCCGCCGAGCTCGGTGTCGCCGGTGGCCCACCGGCCCGCGATCAGCGACATCGGCGCGGAGTCCCAGAGCACCTGGTCCAGGGCGTCGGGCAGGGTCATGTGGCCGCCGGACAGGTGGGCGCGGAACCGGCGGTCGGTGAGGACCATCTTGAGCGTGTCGGCGATCAGGTTGACGGTCGTCTCGTTCGCGGCGAGCAGCACCACCCGCAGGTGCTCCAGCACCTCGTCGTCGGTCAGCCCCGCCTCGTGCTGCATCAGCCACGACACGAGGTCGGCGCCGGGCGCCACCCGCTTGCGCTCCATCATCCGGCGCAGCGTCTCCACGACGTAGTCGTTGCTCGCGATCGCCGTCTCGGTGCCCTTCATCAAGTCTCGTGCGGCGTCGACCAGTCGGGGTCCGTACTCCTCCGGCATCCCGACCACGTGGGTCATCACGAGCATCGGCAGGTGCTCCGCGAACTGGGCCACCAGTTCGGCCTGTCCGGCCGGTCCGAAGTCCTCGATCAGCTGGTCGGCGAAGCGGGTGACGTAGCGGCGGATCCCGCGTCGGTCGACGCGGTTCAGGCCGTCGGTGACCGCGCCGCGCAGGCGCTTGTGCTCGGCGCCGTCCGCGAACACGCACAGCGGCTGCCAGGCGATCACCGGCATCAACGGGGAGTCGGGCGTGACCAGGCCCTGCTGGAACGCCGTCCAGCGACGGGAGTCCCGGGAGAACCGGGAGGGGGTCCGCATGGCCGTGAGGTTCGCGGAGTGGCCGAGGATCAGCCACGCCGGGAGGTCACCGTGCAGCAGGACCGGCGCCACCTCGCCGTGCTCGGCGCGCAGCTTCTCGTACAGGGCCGCCGGGTCGGCCTCCGCCTCCGGCCCGTAGAGCCGCCGGAGGCCCGGAGCACCGAGCCCGTGGGCGCCGCGCCCCCGGGTACCGAGCCCCTGGGTACCGAGCCCGTGGGCGCCGAGGGTGCCCAGCCCGTCAGCGCCGAGCCCGTGCGCGGGGCAGCCGGGCGGCGGGGTCTGGACGGCGTCGTCACGGAACGGTGTGGTCACGGGTGTCTCCGGGGGGGTGTCGTCAGGCGGTCGTCGTGAGCGGGCGGCGCGAAGGGCCGGAGCGGTCACCGCGCGGGCGCGCTCGAAAGGTCGTACAGGTAGCGCATCAGGGCCATCAGGACGTCACGGCCCGAGGCACGGGTCCGGGCGTCGCAGGTGACGATCGGCACCTCGGGGGGCAGGTCGAGCGCGGCCCGCAACTCCTCGGTCGGGTAGGTCGGCGACTCCGGGAAGGTGTTGGCCGCGACGACGAAGGGCACGCCGCTGTCCTCCAGCCGTCCGATCACGTCGAAGCTGACTTCGAGCCGGCGGGTGTCGACCAGCACCACCGCGCCGAGCGCGCCCTCGAAGAGACCGTTCCAGAGGAACCAGAACCGCTCCTGCCCGGGGGTGCCGAACACGTACAGCACCAGCTCCTCGTTGATGCTGATCCGACCGAAGTCCATCGCCACCGTGGTGGAGGTCTTGCGCTCGACCCCTGCGGTGTCGTCGACCTCCGCTCCAGCCTGCGTCATCGTCTCCTCGGTGGTCAGCGGACGGATCTCGCTCACCGAGCTGACCAGGGTCGTCTTGCCGACGCCGAAGCCGCCCACGATCACCACCTTGACCGCCATGGCGGCCGAGGCCGGGAGCAGGTCCGCGCTCTCCGGCCCGAGCACCGTCTCAGAGCCTCTGAAGTCCATGTATCACCGCCTCCAACAGGGCATGGTCGGGAAGGATCGCCTTGGGAACGGCGGCGCGGGCCTCGATCCGCCGCTCGCTGAGGAGGTCCGCCAGCAGCACGGTGACCACGCTCATCGGCAGCCGCAGGTACGCGGAGATCTCGGCCACGGACAGTGGCGAGCCGCAGATCCGCAGGATCGCCGCCTGCTCCGGCTGCATCGTGGGTGTCGGCTCCGAGCGCGCGACGATCAGCGTGACCAGGTCGAACGTGGCCCGCTCGGCCTGACCGCTGCGGCCGCGCGTGATCACGTAGAGCCGTTCCGGGCTGTCCTCCTCCCAGCTGCGGTCGGCTGCGCTCATCCGTCGTCCCCGGTGCACTCGTCGGGGGCTTCGCGCACGACGGACCCGTCGCTGCTCCGCCCGGTCACAGGGCCGGCTCGCTGGTGCGCGGCGGAGTGCTGAGGTGCTCGCCGATCCGGGCTACCAGGTCGCGCATCCGCTGGCCCATCAACCCGGCGTCCACACCCTCGTCGGCGAGCACCGCCAGGTAGGCACGGGCGCCGGCCGCCATCAGGTAGAAGAACCCGCCGCCCATCTCGATCACGACCATCCGCATCCGGCGGTCGCCGTGCGGGAACTCGTGTCCCACGGCGGCGGCCAGGCTCTGCAGCCCCGCACAGGCGGCGGCGAGGCGGTCCGCGCTGTCGGTGTCGGTGCCGTACTGGGCCATCCGCAGGCCGTCGGCGGAGAGCACGACGACGTGGCGGGCGTGCGGAACACCGTCCGCCAGCTCCTTGAGCATCCAGTCCATGTTGGTCCGTTGCTGAGTCACTGCTCGCCCTTCCCTTCCGACTCTTCGCTGGTGTGGGCGGCCGCGCCGGTGGACGGCGCGTTGCCGTTCACCCCTTCCTGGAAGGCGGCCAGCCAGATCCCGGGCTGCACCGGCGACTGGGCCGGCTCGGGCGCCCGGGAGCGCGCGGGTTCGCCGGTCCAGGAGGGCGCGGCGTGGCGGCGGCGCTGCGGGAGCCCGTACGGGTTCTGCTCACCCGTCGCCGGGGTCGCACCCGCCGCCGAGGGCGCTATGGGCGAGGCCGCAGCGGGGATCGGCACCGTCCTCGACCCCCACGGGCGCGGTCCGGCCGACGACCCCAGGGCGGCGGGCGCGACCGACCGGAAGCCGGAGGTGGCGCCGATGCCGTGGGCCCGGCCGACGGCGGGCGCCGTGGTGATCAGTTCCTGCGGCACGATCAGCACCGCGCGCACGCCACCGTACGCGGAAGGGCGCAGCGAGACCTGGAAGCCGTACTCCTGCGCGAGGCGGCCGACCACGGCGAGGCCGAGGCGGGGCGTCTCGCCGAGGTCGTTGAGGTCGATCCCGGCCTGTGCCTCGCGGAGCATCCGCTCGGCGCGGGCCCGGCCCTCCTCGCTCAGGCTGAGCCCGCCGTCCTCGATCTCGATCGCGATGCCGGTCTGCACCTCGACGGCGGTGAGGTGGACGTCGGTGTGCGGCGGGGAGTAGCGGGTGGCGTTGTCCAGCAGCTCGGCCAGCGCGTGGATCAGCGGCTCGGCGGCCGGGCCGATCACGGCGACCTCGGAGACCGGGTGGAGTTCCACCCGCTGGTAGTCGAGGATCCGCGACATGGCGCCGCGCAGCACGCTGTACAGCGGCACCGCCTTGCTCCACTGGCGGCCGGGGCGCGCGCCGCCGAGGACGGCGATGCTGTCCGCGAGTCGGCCGACCAGCGCGTTGCCGTGGTCCAGGCGGAGCAGGTCGTCGAAGACGGCGGGGTCGTTGCCGTGCCGGTCCTCCATCGCCCGCAGGTCCTCGGCCTGCCGGTGCACGATCGCCTGCACCCGGCGGGCGATGTTCACGAACGCGCGCTGCGCGGACTCGCGCAGGCCCTCCTCGTTGTCGACCGCCTCCAGGACGGTCCGCAACACCGCCTGCCGGGCGGCCCGGAACTCCGGGCCGACGACGCCGTCGAGGGATTCGTACGCCTTCAGCACGTCCTCGGTGAACTCGCCGCGCTGCAGCCGGGCGACCGTCTCGGGCAGGATGACCTTGGCCAGCCGGACCGTCTCGGCCTCCTGCCGGGTGAGCCGGAGGCGCAGCTCGCCCTCCTGCCGGGCGTAGCGCTCCTGGAGGGCCGCCAGTGCCCGCCCGCGGCGCGCCGCCTCGGCGGCCACCACGGCTGCCGCCGCGGTGCCCACCACTCCGCACCAGACGACTCCCGCCCGGGCGCCGGTGGAGGTCACCGTCGCGGCGACGACAGCGGCGGCCACCGTCACGACCGTGGGCAGGAGCCACACGAGAACGGGCGCGGCGCGCCGACCTCCGAGTGACGATCCAGCACGAAGCATCAGCATCCTCAAACGATCGAAAGGGTCCGGGCGGGCGGACGACCGGGTCGGTGTCGGCCCCACCCTTTCGCTGCTCGGCCCTCCTGGCGACGCCGTCCGGGCCTTTTCCCCCATGAGGGGGACCCTCTCGGCAAGCCGCCACACGGTACGGAGCGTTCGTGATACAGCACGGCCCGTGACGGTCGCCGGAAGCGGACAGGGCCCCGGGCAGCGAGTGAGATCCTCTTCTGCCCGGGGCCCTGGTACCTGCGCCACCGCCGCCGCCCGGTCGGGCGTCGGCGGTGGCCGGCGACCCCCGACCGTGGACGGTCACAGGTGCTGGACGATGGCGGGGAGCAGGTCCTGGAAGGTCCGGCCGAAGGCCGGCTCGCCGATCGCGGCCATCCGCCACGTCCCGTCCGTGCGGTGGAGTTTGGTCATGATCTGGGCGGTGTGGCCGCCTCCGCCGCCCAGGGTGTAGCGGGCCAGTTCCCCGCCGGTGGTCTCGTCGATCAGGCGGCAGTAGGCGGTCTCGATCTCCTTGAAGCTGGCGCCGGTGAAAGAGTTGACGGTGAAGACGATCTGGTCGATCTGGACCGGCACCCGGACGAGGTCGACGGTGATGCTCTCGTCGTCGCCCTCGCCGTCGCTGCCGGTGCGGTTGTCGCCGCTGTGCCCGACCGAACCGTCAGTGCTGGTCAGCTGGTTGAAGTACACGACGTCGACGGGCTGACCGCCGGCGAAGAGCACGGCGGAGGCGTCCAGGTCGATGTCGGGCGCGCCGAGCAGCTTCCCGAGGAAGCCCTTGCGCGGCGCCGCCTGCCATCCGAGGCCCATCCGGACGAAGGCGAGCGGGACTCCGCTCTCCTTGCTGAGGCTGATCTGCTGACCTTTGGCCAGGTTTACGGACATGTCGACTTCTCCTGAGGGTGACGGATGGTGGTCGAGCGTCAGAGCGAGACGCCGAAGTCCTGGGCGATTCCGGCGAGCCCCGAGGCGTAGCCCTGACCGACAGCACGGAACTTCCAGTCGGCGCCGTTGCGGTACAGCTCGCCGAAGACCATGGCGGTCTCGGTGGCCGCGTCCTCGCTCAGGTCGTAGCGGGCGATCTCCGCCTCGCCGGCCTGGTTGACCACGCGGATGTAGGCGTTGCGGATCTGACCGAAGTTCTGCGCACGGGCGGCGGCGTCGTGGATGGAGACCGGGAAGACGATCCGGGCCACCTCGGCGGGGACCACGGCCAGGTCGACCTTGATCACCTCGTCGTCGCCCTCGCCGGAGCCGGTGAGGTTGTCGCCGGTGTGCTCGACCGATCCGTCCGGGCTGCGGAGGTTGTTGTAGAAGACGAAGTGACCGCTGGAGACCACCTTGCCCGCTTCGGTGCACAGCAGGGCACTGGCGTCGAGGTCGTAGTCCGTCCCGGTGGTGGTCCGCACGTCCCAGCCGAGGCCGATCAGGACGGCGTTCAGACCCGGGGCCTCCTTGGTCAGCGAGACGTTGCCACCCTTGGCCAGGGAAACACTCATGGTGAACTCTCTTTCGGATAACGCTTGTTCGTGCCGATGTCACCAGCCTGGCCGAACCGCACCTCACCGGGTATCCGGCGGTCGTCCGGCGCACCCGGACACCCGGCGGTGGTCCACTCAGCCACCTGTCGGGGTCACCGGCACGCCGACCCGCAGGGCGGTCACCAGATCGCGGTAGAGCGAGTCCGCGACCAGCAGTTCGGCATGCGTGCCGCTGGCCCGGACCCGGCCGCGGTCCAGGACGATGATCTGGTCCGCCTCGACCACCGTCGAGAGCCGGTGCGCGATGGTGACCACGGCGGCGCTCCGGGCGCGGTCGCGGATGAAGTCCTGTACGGCCGCCTCGGTCAGGCCGTCCAGTTGGGCGGTCGCCTCGTCCAGCAGCAGGATCTCCGGGTCGGCGACGAACGCGCGGGCCAGGGCGATGCGTTGGCGCTCTCCCCCGGAGATGGTGGCACTGGCCGGTACGGTGTCGAGCCCCTCCGGGAACGCCTTGACCCGGTCGGTCAGACCGACCGCGTCCAGCGCCGCCCAGAGGTCGTCGTCGGTCGCGTACGGGTCCAGGTAGCGCAGGTTGTCGGCGAGGGTGCCGGGGACCAGCGGGACGTCCTGCTCGACGTACCCGATCTGACGGCGCGACTCCCAGGGCGGCCACTGCCCGAACGGGACGCCGTCCAGGAGGAGTTGGCCGCGCTGCGCCGGGTGGAACTCCAGCAGCAGGGAGAACACCGTGGTCTTGCCCGCCCCCGAGGGACCGACGATCGCGGTGTGCCCGTGGCGCGGCACGTCGAAGCTGACGCCGTCGAGCGCGGCCGGGCCATCCTCGGTGTAGCGGGCCGTGACGTCGCGGAACGAGACGACGTGGGCGCCGACCCGGTCCGGCCGGGGCTGGGCAGCCACGGCCGCCCGCGCGTGCCCGTCCTCGAGTTCGAGCCGGTCGAGCTGCCCGATTCGTGCGGCAGCCGCGATGCCGGACTGCAACTGCGAGAACTGGTGCGAGATTTCGGAAGCGGGCTCGACCAGCTGGAAGGCGTACAGCAGGAAGGCGATCAGGCTGGAGACCGGCAGCTGTCCGGAGCTCACCCGCAGCGCGCCGACCGCCAGGACCAGCATGGTCGCCAGCTGGACGCCGGCCATCGTCACGGTCCACACGACCGCCTCGATCCGGACCGCCCGGGTTCCGTGCCCGGCGGCGGCGTCCGCCTCGGCCTCGATCCGGACGGACTCGCGCTCCTCGGCCCGCGCCGCCTTGACGGTACGGATCGCGCGCAGGGCGCCGTCCAATGCCGCGCCCAGGCGACCGACCGACTCCTGAGCGGCGGCCTGACTCTCCGCCAGCCGGGGCATCAGCACCGCGACCAGCGCACCGACCGACAGCAGGCTCGCCACCGTGACGGCGAACAGCACCCGGTCCAGCACGGCCATCAGCGCGAGCGCGCCGACCATCCCGATCACGCCGTTGATCAACTGCGTCACGCTGGACGTGGCCGCCTCACGGATCAGTTGGGTGTCGGAGGTCACCCGCGTGACGAGCTCACCGCTCGACCGGCCGCCGAGCGCTCCCAGCCGGACCCGCAGGAGGCGGCGCACCATCGAACTGCGGGCGTCGCGCACCACCCGCTCGCCCATGCCGCCGAGCATCACCGCCTGCAGGGCGTGAGTGGCCGCACCGATCACGAGCAGCGTCGCCAGCACGGCCACGGCCGGGGCGATCGAACGGGAGCCGGCCAGCCCGTCGAGCACCCACTTGGTGGCCAACGGTCCCGCCAGCGAAGCCCCGACCGCCACCAACCCGAGCAGGAGGCCGAGCAGCAGGGTGCGGCGGTGAGGGCGGACGAAGGTCCAGAGCAGACGCAGGTTCGGCACAGCAGACTCTCTCAGAGGGGACTTCAGGTGGGTCGTCGTCGCGGGCGTGGCCCGGGGCGGCCACCGGCCCAGCGGGACTCCCCCGGATCGGCATCGCCGGTGCCCCGTCCGAGAACGGAGGCAGAGAGTGCGAGGCCCGAGCCCCGCCGGTGCTGGACGGGGAGCTCGAGCCTCGCGGTGTCGCATCCAGGGGGTAATCAGCGCCGACCAGGTATCTGCGGCCGCCCGAGGTCCCATGCCTCCGGCCCCGCGGCTGCCCCAGCCCACTCCTCGCCGGCGCCGACCGATGTGACGTACCCACTCTGACGCTCCGGCAGTTCACCGGCCACCCGCCACCCGTCCATCCCTGGCAGCCGACCGGCCGCCCCCTCCCCGCCCGATGGCGGGGCCGCCCGGGTCTCCCACGTCGGAGGCGCGGCACACCACGTGCGACCCGCCGTCCGGCCGTGCCGGACCCGCCGATCGGCCGGACCTGACCGCCGACCGTCCGCCAGGCGCTGTCACGGGGCCGAATCCGCTGCTGACGACCCTATGCTCGGTACCGGACCGGGCAGCACGGAACCGCCCACGGACGGAGAAAAGGGACACACGTGATCCGGGTGATGGTGGTCGACGACGAGGCCCTGATCCGGCTCGGTTTCGAGCTGATCCTGAATCAGGCCGAGGACGTCGAGGTGGTGGCCACCGTCGGCGGCGGGCAGGCCCTGGCGGCCGTACGGGAGCACCGCCCGGACGTCGTCCTGCTGGACATCCGGATGCCGGACGTCGACGGTCTGACCATCCTGCGCCAGGTGATGGAGCTGCCCCAGCTGCCGGTGGTGGCGATGCTGACCACCTTCGACTCGGACGAGTACATCGCCGCCGCCCTGCGCGCCGGCGCCTCCGGCTTCCTGCTCAAGGACACCGACCCCGAACAACTCGCCCAGCTGGTCCGCTCGTTGGCCGCCGGTGGCGTGGTGCTCTCGCCGAAGGTGACGGGCACCGTGGTCAGCGGGTTCCTGGACCGGGCCACCGCGGACGCCGGTGAGGCCAAGCTGGCCGCCCGGCTGACCGAACGTGAACGCGACATCCTGGTGCTGCTCGCCGAGGGCCTGTCGAACGCGGAGATCGGCCAGCGCGTCCACCTGAGCGTGGGCACCGTCAAGGACCACGTCAGCGCCGTGCTGGCCAAGTTGCAGGTGGCCAACCGGGTCCAGGCCGCCCTGTTCGCCCAGCGGGTGGGACTGTTCCCGCCGCCCGGGAACCACTGATGTACCGCCCCGCCCTGCTCGGCCGCCCGATGCCCCAGCCCTCCCCCCGGGCCGTGGACCTGCTTCTGGTCGCGGCGGCCGTCGCGGACTCCTGGATCAGCGTGCACGACTCGGCCTGGCCGGACGTACTGCTGGCCGGCCTCGCCTGCGCGGCGCTGCTGGTCCGGCGCAGGTGGCCGGTCGCGGTGTTCGTGCTGACGATGCCCGCCGCCCTGACCAGCTACGTGCTGCTGGCACCGCTGATCGCCCTGTTCACCCTGGCGGAGCGCTACCGGAACCGTCCCGCGCTGGCCGCGTGCGCGGTGCTCTTCGGCGTCTCGTCCGCCGTCTCCCTACCGGTGGAGAGCTTCGGTGATCCGTCCGCGGCGGCCACCTCCGGGTTCTTCATCACGGCACCGACCGTGCTGATCACGGCCGGCTACCTGATCGCACTGGCCGCCGCCCCGGTGATCCTGGGCCAGCTGGTCCAGACCCGCCGCGACCTGGCCAAGCGGCTCGCCGACCTGCAGGAGGCCCAGGAGCACCAGCGGGAGCTGCACGCGCAGACCGTGCTGGCGCGGGAACGGGCCCAACTCGCCCGGGAGATGCACGACGTGGTGTCCCATCAGGTCAGCCTGATCGCGGTGCACGCCGGCGCGCTCCAAGTCACCACCAGCGACCCTGCCGCCAAGGACGCCGGCCGGACCATCCGCACCCTTAGCGTCACTACCCTGGACGAGCTCCGCCACATGGTCACGCTGCTGCGCGCCTCCGGCGGCAACAGCGCCGAACTCGCCCCGCAGCCGACCCTCGCCGAGTTCGCCCAGCTGATCGCCAACAGCGGCATCGACGTGCGGGTGGAGGGCGAACCGCCGGAGGACGCCAGCGCGCCGGTCCAGCGCACCGTCTACCGGATCATCCAGGAAGCACTGACCAACATCCGCAAGCACGCCCCCGGCGCCAGCACCGTGATCGACATCCACTGTTCCGGCCGGGGCCTGGACATCACCGTCACCAACACCGCGCCCACCCGGATCGGCCTCGCCCTCCCCAGCTCCCAGCAGGGCCTGGTCGGTCTGAGGGAACGCGCCGAGCTCCTCGGCGGCACCTTCACCAGCGGACCCACCCCCGACGGTGGCTACACCCTGCACGTCCACCTGCCCGACCGTACCGGCTGACCGGACCGGAAGCGGAAATCCCCATGGTCCCTGTCCGGATCGTGATCACAACCGGGGTGGCCGCCTGGTCGCTCGTCGCCGGACGGCTGGAACGGTGGCACGTACGGGCTCCCCTGATGCTGGTGCTCGCGGGAGTCGTCACGGGCCTGTTCACCCACAGCCACCTGGCCGAGACCCTCAACTCCAAGGTCGCCCAGCACATCGTCGTACGGGTCCTGCCCGTCCTGTTCGCCTTCCTCGGATCGGGGTTCACCTGGCGCGATCGGGTCATGGTCGGCGCCGTCGGACCACGCGGCACCACCTCGATCGTCTTCGGCCTGCTTGCCTTCAACGCCCTCCCCGACGGGCTCCACGCCGACACCGCGCTGTACGCCATGACGCTCACGGCGCTCGGCAGCGTCCTGCTCCACGGCGGCGGCTCGGTCGCCATCGCCCGACTCCTGAACCGCCCGTCCTCCGCAACCGCCACTCCCCGGAGCTCGGCCCGTCGGAGGCCCGGGCCGGGGACAAGAGCTGACGCGGCCCTCGCCCCGGCAACGGACGTCATACCCGGCGCAGGCCGGCCGCGAGGCCGTGCAGCGACATCCGCAGCGTGAAGTCGCGGCCCGACGGACGGCACGGGCGAGCTCTGGCTCACCGTCCAGGCGGAGTTGGGCGCCGAAGGCGGACACGCTCACGGTGGAGAACCACCACGAGGTGCTTGACCCGTCTCATCTACGGTTCACCTGGTCGCTGGCCCGCGAGGGGGTCGAGCTGGGCCACGGCGTGCTTCCCACGCCGCCCGCCGAGTGTGTCCGGCCCGGGCGAGGCCTACGCGCCAGGCGGTTCGGGCGCCGAACCACTCGACCAGGGACCGGTCGGCGGGTAGCTCCCTGACCAGCCCGATCCGGGCCGGCGAGCGCCAGGCGTTCCTGCGGACCTGCTCCCGGTACTCCTCCGGCGGGAGGATCGGCTCCACCATCACGTCCTGGAAGTCGTCACCCCGCTGCGGCAAGTGGGTCGGATGCGTCCGGGCGACCCCGGAGGGGTTGCACACGCCTTACGTACGTCCCCACGAGAACGGAAACCGCGCGGACGTCCGCTGGGCTGCTGACTCGCGTCGGCCGACTTCGCGTTCGTCCTGACGCCCGTGCGGCGGAGCTGAGACCGGTCGGCCCGCCGCAGAGGCGGGCCGGCCGGCAGCCGCCGTTACGAACTCCGCGCGGAGCCGAAGGGCGCGAAGGTCAGGGCCGGGCTGGCGTTGCGCACCAGGGTCAGGGCCTGCTCGGGCCACCAGGCACCCGCCGCCGGGTCGACCACGCCGTACTCGGGGTCGATCGTGCCGCCGGGGATGTTGCGGTTGCACTGCCCGTCCGACTGCCCGATGGTCTTCACCCACAGGTACGCGTCCACCAGCGGGGTGCCGGTGTCGGCGGTGGGACGGTTGCCGATGCCGCGTCCGGGCGGGTTGCACCAGACCTGCGGGTCACCGGCGTACTTGCCGGCCGGCGGGGTCCAGCCGCCCTGCCCGTTGCGACTGGTGTCCACCACGAAGTGGGTCAGGTCCTTCACGGGCGCGGCGCCGGCGTTCTGCTCGAACCACGTGTCGGTCCAGTGCCAGGTGGAGGGGTCGTCCACGTTGACGGAGTTCCCCGGCTGCCCGTCGTTCGGCGCGGCCGGCGAGTAGTACTGGCCCGCGCACCAGTCGGTGTGCCCGCGCGCGGCCTCCGGGCCCTTGGTGGCGTACCAGAGGCACTTCGACACCCAGGTGCCGTAGTGGTCGGCCAGGTCGGTGGCGAAGAAATTGGACACGTTCAGGGAGAAGCCCTGGGTCCGCTCGACGCCGGCCTGCAGCAGGCGCTGCGCGGCGGTGCCGACGCTCTGCCAGTGGCTGTTCCCGGCGTCCAGGTAGACCACCGTGTTCGGCTGCCGCTCCAGCGCGTCGACCGCGTAGCGCAGGTCGGCGAGTCGGCCCGCCGTGATCGCGCCCGTCGGGTCGCTGCCCGGGCCGCAGTCGGAGGGCAGGTTGGCCAGGGCGTCGGGTTCGAGCACGATGACGGCCTTGCTCCTGCCGAGACCGCGGGCCAGCGCCGCGATCCAGGCCTGGTACTCCGCGTCGGACTGCGCGCCGCCGCTGGAGTACTGCGAGCAGTCCCGCAGCGGGACGTTGTACGCGACCAGCACCGGGACGGTCCCGGTGAGGGCGGCGCGGCGGGTCAGGGTACGCGCCCGGCTCTCGACCTCGGCGGGGGTGCCGTCGGTGAACCAGTCGGCCTGCGGCCAGCTCGCGAGCTTGGCCATGGCGGCGGCGCCCGCGAAGTCGTGGTTCCGCAGGTTGCGGACGGCCTGCTCGGCGGCGTCGCTCTGCGGGTCCACGTAGAACCGGGTGCCTGCGGGCAGGGTGTGGCCGGTGGCCTGCTGGGCCTCCGCCTGGACGGGCACGGCGAAGGCCGCCAGCAGGGCCGCCAGCGCGGCGGGGACCAGGGAGCGTGGGATGCGCGGTCTCATGGGTTTCCTCTTCTGGGCCGCTCGGGACGGCGGAGTGGCGCCGCCCCGAGCGGAGCTGGTGTCGATCGCCGGTCAGTAGCCGAAGATCATCTTGTAGGCGACCTCGGGCAGGAACTGCCCGGCCGAAGATCCGGCGCCGGTACCGCAGTTGCCGTCGGACTCGCCGGGGGCCTTGACCCACAGCAGCATCTCGGCGCCGCCGCCCTTCTGGGTGGGCGTGCCGATCCGGCGCCCGGCCGGGTTGCACCACTCGCCGTTGGAACCGTTTCCGTTGCGGCTGGTGTCGACCACGTACGGCTTGTTCAGCCCGTACGAGGACTTGAGCGCCGCGTTGACGTTGTTCCCGTAGGTGGTGTTCTGCCCGGTGGTGTAGAAGTTCGAGACGTTCAGCGAGAACCCGTGGGCTCCGCTCACCCCGGCGTCGGAGAGCAGCTTGGCCGCGGTGTTGGCGTTCAGCCAGCCGGGGTTGCCGATGTCCAGGTAGACCCAGGTGTTCGGGGCCTTGGAGTTGAACTGGGCGACGGCGTTGCGCAACAGCCCGTTGCGCTCGGAGACCTGGGCGGACGTCATGCAGCTCTCGTGCCCGAGTGCGTCGGGTTCGAGGACCACGAGGGCCGGCCGGTTGCCGATGCCGCTGGCGAAGGCGGCGATCCAACTGTTGTACTCGGCGGCGGAACCCGCTCCACCGCCGGACTGACCTGCGCAGACGTCGCGGTTGGGGATGTTGTAGGCCACCATGATCGGCAGCTTCCCGCTCGCCGCCGCCGCGCCGGCGTAGGCGCCGGTCGCCGTCCCGATGGTGCCGCTCCAGTTGCCGAACCAGCGGGCCATCGGCACGTTGGCGATCGAGTTCTGGATGGCGGAGGCGCGGCCGTCCCCGCGGTTGGCGTTGACCCACTGCTGGGCACTGGAGTTGGGATCGGCGTAGAAGCCGTTGGTCATGCCGGTCGGATCGGCGGCGTACGCGGTCCCGGGGTAGGCCGCGATCAGGAGGGCGGTGAGCGCTGGTGCGATGAGCAGAGCCGTACTGCGGCGTGTGCGGCGCATGGGGCTTCCTCCGCTGTGGGTGGGGTGGGGGAGGTGGAAGCGCTTCCAGTTGCCAGATGATTGGCCCTTCCCCGCCGGATGTCAAGAGATGCAATATCCCTTCCCATGGACGGAAGCTGGCCCTACAGTGCGACTGGAAGCGCTTCCAGTTTCTGTTCCACGGAGGCGCGGTACGCTGAGCAACGGCACCAAGACCGAGGTGGACCACGATGACGGACGAACCGACGCGCCGAAGGCCGACCCTGGACGAGGTCGCAGAGCACGCCGGCGTGTCCCGCACCGCGGCGTCACGGGTGTTGAACAACGCCCCCAACGTGAGCCGCGGCAAACGCGAGGCCGTGCTGCGCGCGATCGAGGAGCTCGGATTCGTCCGGAACCCGACGGCCCGCGCGCTGGCGACCCAGCAGGCGGGCGCGGTGGCCCTGATCATCGCCGGGGAGGACCCGGCGGTCCTGGCCGACCCGTTCTACGGGCAGGTCATCGCGGGCACCTCGACCGTCCTGGAGGAGACCGACCTGCACCTGGTGCTCTGTCTGGCCACCTCGACCCGGGGTCAGATCCGGGTGAAGCAGCTGCTGCAGAGCCGGGCGGTGGACGGGGTGATGCTGATGTCCCTGCGCGGCGACGATCCGCTCTCCCAATTGGCCCTGGAGGCCGGCGTCCCCGCCGTGTTCGGCGGAAAGCCGCTGCACGGGGACGTCCCGTTCTACGTCGACGTGGACAACGTACGCGGGGCGCGCGAGGCGGCCGAGCACCTGGTCTCGCTGGGCCGCACCAGGATCGCGACCATCACCGGGCCGCTGGACACCGACGTCGGCCTGGCCCGCAGGCGCGGCTACCACGAGGCGCTGACCCTGGCGGGCGTCCCCTTCCGCGCGGAGGCGGGCGGTGACTTCACCGAACGGGGCGGCATGGCCGCGATGGAGGAGCTGCTCGCGCGCCATCCGGACCTGGACGCGGTGTTCGCCGCCAACGACAACATGGCGGCCGGCGCACTGCGAGTGCTCCACCGCGCGGGCCGGACCATCCCCGGTGACGTGGCGGTGGTCGGCTTCGACGGCCTGGCGGCCTCCGAGATCGCCGAGCCACCCCTCACCACGGTCCGGCAGCCGATACGGGACATCGGCCGGGAGATGACCCGCATGCTGCTCGCCCTGATCGCGGGCGAGAAGCCCAGTCCGCTGATCCTGCCCACCACGCTGATCCGGCGCGACTCCGCCTGACCACACGTCAGTTCATTAAAAGCACGGGCGCGTTCGCCGTCCGGCGATCCGTGCTGCTCATGGCCGGTTCCACGGGCCGGACGGACGGCCGAGATCCCCCCTTGACAGCTCCCCACCCGGGATAGCAGGGTTTCGTTCCGCCGTTCTGGGAGCGCTCCCACACCGCGTTCCGGGCCCCGCCCTCGGGTGCCCCGCCCCGTCCCGCGCGGCCCCACTCCGCACCCACCCCTTCTGGAGAATCCATGTCGCCGCACCGCCGTACCCGCAGAACCACCGCCCTCGTGTCCGCCGCCGTCACCGCCGGGCTGCTGGTCACCGGATGCTCCTCCAGCGGGGCGGGCTCGGACGACCCGAACGCGCAGATCACGCTCAGCGTGGGCGACTTCGGCACCTTCGGCTACAAGGAGGCCGGGCTCTTCGACGAGTACACGAAGGCCCACCCGAACATCACCATCAAGGAGAACTCCACCACCCAGGAGGGCGACTACTGGACCGCCCTGCAGACCCGTCTGTCGGGCGGCGGACTCGACGACATCCAGGCGCTGGAGGTGAGCCGGATCGCGCTGGCCACCTCCGACCAGCTCAACGGGGCGTTCACCGACCTGTCGAAGGCCCCGGGCGTCGACAAGGAGACCTACCTGCCGTGGAAGTGGAAGCAGGCGACCACCACCGAGGGCAGGACCATCGGCCTCGGCACCGACGTCGGCCCGATGGCGATCTGCTACCGCCAGGACCTGTTCCAGGCGGCCGGCCTGCCGTCCGACCCCGCCGCGGTCAGCGCCCTGTGGGCGGGTGACTGGGCCAAGTACGTCGAGGTCGGACGGCAGTACCAGGCCAAGGCGCCCAAGGGCAGCTTCTTCATGGACACCGCCACCGGCCTCTACAACGGCGTGGTCTCCTCCAACGCCGAGCAGTACTACCGGAGCGGGAAGATGGCGTACCAGGACTCCGCCGGCGTCAGGACGGGCTGGCAGCTGGCAGCCGAGGCGGTCAAGGCCGGAGTCTCCCAGGGGCTCAAGGAGTTCGACACCCCCTGGCAGACCGCCTTCTCCAACTCCACCTTCGCCACCACGGTCTGCCCGTCCTGGCAGCAGGCCAACATCGAGAAGTACTCCGGCCCGGCCAACGCCGGGAAGTGGAACATCGCGCAGGCTCCCGCCGCCGGCAACTGGGGCGGCTCCTTCCTCGCCGTACCGGCCTCCGGCAAGCACGTCGCGCAGGCCCAGGCGCTGGCCGTCTGGCTCACCGCGCCGGAGCAGCAGGCCAAGGTCTTCCAGAAGGTCGGCAACATCCCCGCCAACCAGAAGGCGTACACGCTGCCCGGCGTCACCGACTTCACCAACCCCTACATCGGCCCGAAGGCCCCCACCGGGCAGATCTTCTCCACCGCCGCGAAGGCGATCACGCCCGCCGAGACCGGCCCGCACCACGGTGACCTGCACGGGGCGTTCAGCAACGGCGTGCTGCTGATGGAGCAGAACAACAAGAGCGCCGACGAGGCCTGGGCCGCCACCCTCAAGCAGATCGAGAGCAGCATCCAGTAGCCGGCTCCCGGTGCCGTACGGCCGCCCGTACGGCACCGCCGCCGACCGTCCACGCCCTTCCAGAACGACCCGACGACCCGCTTGGCCGTCGTCCCGGCACGGAGGAATCCCCTGTGGCCACCCCCACCCGCACCCACCGAACCGGCCCGGCCGGCTCACCGCCCCCGGTCGCGCCCGACCACGGCGGGGCGAGCCGACGCAGCCGCCTCCACCGCTGGGACCGCGCAGCCTCGCCCTACCTGTTCGTCGCGCCCTTCTTCCTGGTGTTCGCCGCCTTCGGCCTCTTCCCGCTGCTCTACACCGGCTGGCTGTCCCTGCACCGGGTCAGCCTCTACAACGTGGACCAGGCCGACTGGGTGGGCCTGCAGAACTACCGGGACCTGCTGTTCGGGCCGCCGAGCCACTTCTTCTGGAACGCCCTCGGCAACACGATCACGCTCGGCCTCCTGTCCACCGTCCCGCAGCTGCTGCTCGCGCTCGGCCTCGCCCACCTGCTCAACTACCACCTCCCGGCCCGGGGGTTCTTCCGCACCGCGCTGCTCGCGCCGTACGCGACCTCGGTGGCCGCCGCGACCCTGGTCTTCGCGCTCATCTTCAGCCCCGAGGGCGGCATGGCCAACTGGCTGCTGAGCCTGGTCGGGGCCGGTCCGGTCCACTGGGAGGCCGGCCCCTGGAGTTCCCAGTTCGCCGTGTCCGTGATCGTCATCTGGCGGTGGACCGGCTACAACGCGCTGATCTACCTGGCCGCGATGCAGGCGATCCCGCGCGAGCTGTACGAGGCCGCCGCCATCGACGGCGCCTCCCGCTGGCAGCAGTTCCGCCACGTGACGATCCCCGAGCTACGTCCCACCATCCTGTTCACCGTGGTGGTCTCCTCCATCGGCGCCACCCAACTCTTCGGCGAGCCCTACCTGTTCGGCGGCCAGACCGGCCACCAGGGCGGTGCGGACCACCAGTACGAGACCCTCGGCATCCTGATGTACGACACCGGCTTCCACCACAGCATGCTCGGCCGCGCCTCCGCCATCGCCTGGATGATGTTCGGCCTGCTCCTGCTGGTCGGTCTCGCCAACACGCTGATCGCCCGCCGCCTGCGCTCCGCCCAGTGAGCGGGAAGGACGACATGACCACCATCACTGCCCACGACTCCCCCGCGGCGAGGCCGGTCCCCGGCTCCGCCGACGCCCCCGCGACCGGGCGCCGCCGCCGGCCCCGCGCCCTCGGCGCGGGCGGCCAGCACCGGGCCGGACCGGTCGCCCTGACCATGCTGGTCCTGGTCTCCCTCGCCTCGCTGTTCCCGCTGTACTGGACGGTCGTGGCGGCGTCCACCGACAGCCACCAGGTCATCTCCACGCCGCCGCCGCTACTGCCCGGCGGCAACCTGTTCCGCAACATCGGCTACGTGTGGCACAACGCCGGGGCCCGCGGCATGGGTGTCGCACTGCTCAACTCGACCCTGGTCGCGGGTACCGTCGCGCTCAGCACCGTGGCGTTCTCGGTGCTGGCCGGGTTCGCGTTCGCCAAGCTCCGGTTCCGGGGCCGCGGCGCCCTGCTCGCCCTGGTGGTCGCCACCATGGCCGTGCCGGCCCAGGTCAGCATCGTCCCGCTGTTCATCCTGATGAAGCACCTGGGGCTCGGCAACCAGCTCGGTGCCCTGGTGCTGCCCACCCTGGTGACCGCGTTCGGCGTGTTCTTCATGCGCCAGTACCTGACCCAGGCGCTGCCCACCGAGCTGCTGGAAGCGGCCCTGGTCGACGGCGCGAACTCGCTGCGGGTGGTCTGGCACGTCGTCGTCCCGATCGCCCGGCCCGCGATGGCCGTGCTCGGGATGCTCGCCTTCGTCCAGTCCTGGAACGACTTCCTGTGGCCGATCATCGCGATGAACGGCGCCACCAACCCCACCGTCCAGGTCGCCCTGGCCGGGCTCGGCACCGGCTGGTCCACCGACTGGTCGGTCATCACCGCCGGCGCGCTCGTCGGCACCCTGCCCCTGCTGCTCGTCTTCGTCGTCTTCGGCCGGCAGATCGTCGGCGGCATCACCCAGGGCGCGCTGAAGGGGTGACCGGCCGTCAGGCCGCCACCCGACCGTCACCGAATCTCTTGGAGCACACCCTCATGACCGCGAACCCCGCCCCCCGTACGTTCCCCGCCGGCTTCGCCTGGGGCGCGGCCACCGCCGCGTACCAGATCGAGGGCGCCGTCGCGGAGGACGGTCGCACCCCGTCGATCTGGGACACCTTCAGCCACACCCCCGGCAAGGTCGCCAACGGTGACACCGGCGACACCGCGATCGGCCACTACCACCGGTTCCGCGAGGACGTCCGGATGATGGCCGACCTCGGCCTCACCGCCTACCGCTTCTCCATCTCCTGGCCCCGCGTCCAGCCGACCGGGCGCGGCCCGGCCGTCGAGCGCGGTCTCGACTTCTACCGGGCGCTGGTCGATGAGCTGTTGACGCACGGCATCGCCCCGGTCGCCACCCTCTACCACTGGGACCTGCCGCAGGAGCTGGAGTCCGCCGGTGGCTGGCCGGTCCGGGAGACCGCGTACCGCTTCGCCGACTACACCGCCCTGGCCGCCGAGGCGCTCGGCGACCGGGTCTCCACCTGGACCACGCTCAACGAGCCCTGGTGCAGCGCCTTCCTCGGCTACGGCTCCGGCGTGCACGCCCCCGGCCGTACCGACCCGGCCGACGCCCTCAAGGCCGCCCACCACCTCAACCTCGGCCACGGCCTGGCGGTCGGCGCCCTCCGCGCCGCACTGCCCGCCGACGCCCAGCTCGCCGTCTCGCTCAACCTGCACGCCGTCCGGCCGCGCAGCGCGGACGCCGGTGACCTGGAGGCGGCCCGCCGGATCGACGCCGTCGGGAACCGGATCTTCACCAGCCCGATGCTCAAGGGCCGGTACGACGAGGACCTGCTCGCCGACACCGGCCACCTGGTCAAGTGGGACGAGCTGGTCCACGACGGCGACCTGGCCGAGATCTCCCGCCCGATCGACGTGCTCGGCCTCAACTACTACAATCCGACCGTGATCTCCTCGGCCGCCAACGCCAAGGACCTCCCTCGCCAGGACGGGCACGGCGCGAGTTCGCACTCGCCGTGGCCGGGCGCCGAGGACGTCGCCTTCCACCTCGCCAACGAGAACGTCACCGCGATGGGCTGGCCGATCGACCCGACCGGGCTGTCCGACACGCTGCTCGCCCTGCACCACGAGTTCGGCGTGCCGCTCCTGGTCACCGAGAACGGCGCTGCCTTCGAGGACGTGGCCGGCCCCGACGGCAGCGTCCACGACCCCGAGCGGACCGCCTACCTCCGCGACCACCTGGCCGCGATCTCCGAGGCGATCGCCGGCGGCGCGGACGTCCGGGGCTACTTCCTCTGGTCCCTGATGGACAACTTCGAGTGGGCGTACGGCTACGAGAAGCGCTTCGGCATCATCCGCGTCGACTACGACACCCTGGTCCGCACCCCGAAGAGCAGTGCCCACTGGTACGCCGACGTGATCCGCCGCGGCGCCCTCGACTGACAGCACCGCTGACAGCGCCGCGCCGCCGACCGTTCCCACGGTCGGCGGCGCGGCGCTGTCAGCCAACTGCTGTGACGGGCCCGAGCTTTCACCCTCCCGGGCACAGCGAGGGTTCCGCCCCGGCGGCCCGGATACCGCGCGGGGAGGCGCCCAGTTCGCGCCGGCAGGTCTTGTTGAACGCCTGGAGGTCGGGGATGCCGACCGAGGCCGCGACGGCCGGGATGGAGAGCGTGGTGGCGCACAGGAAGTGGCGGGCCCGCTCCATCCGCCGGGCCCGGATGTAGCCCACCACCGTCTCGTCCGTGGCGGCCCGGAACAGCCGGGTCAGGTGGTTGTGCGAGACCCCGGCCGCCTTCGCGATCTCCGGAACCGTCAGCGGTTCGGCCAGCCGTGCCTCGATCAGGGCCACCGCGGCCGCGACCGCCGGATGCGCGGCCTGCGCGCTCCGCTCCCCCGGCGGGGTGAGCCGGGAGACCCGCCACAGCGCGCCCCACACCTCGGCCACGGCCCGGGCCGGGGTGTGCGGCCAGGCGGCCAGCGCCTGCCGCAACTGCGCGGTGAGCAGCGCCAGTTCAGGACCAGCCGACTGGATCACCGGGACGCTGGTGGGCGCTCCCCCGGTGCCCAGGCGGAGATGGACGTAGAGGTGTTCGGAGGGGCCCCGGTAGCGGTAGCGGACCTCGGACCCCGGCGGTACGAGGCTGACCCGTCCGGGGCGGATCGTGTGCTGGGTGCCGTCCACCGTCAAGTCGGCGTCGTAGCCGTAGAGATGGAGCTGCCACAGGTCCGGCAGCGAGAACACCTCCACTCGGCCCGCCGGCCCGTGCACGGCGATGCCGACGGCGGCGATGGTCGGGGGCTCGTCCAGATGGGCGATGGCCGTGTGCATGGTCAGGTGTCTACCACGCCGCGCGGGACGGCACGGTGAGAATCGACCACCAGTGGGTGAACACGACCCACGCGGTGGGACGACGCCCGCACCTAACGTGGCGGCCATGGAGAACAGCCAACAACTGCTCAGCTCCGTCCAGATGGCGCGCTTCGTCGCGCGCGGCGCGCTGCGGCTGGACGCGGTGGTCCCGGCGGAGTTGAACGCCGAGGGCCTGGAGGTCCTGGCGGACGACGTGCCGCCGGTCCCGTACGGGACGCCGCTGTCCACGGCCTACCCCGAGGGTTCCTTCGTCCGGAGACTGCTCGAACTGCCGCAGGTCGCAGGGGCGCTCCGCAGCCTGGTGGGCCCCGAGCCGTCGGTGGACCACCACTTCGTGCACGTCCGCGAACCGCACGGCGGCAACGCCCAGGCACTGCACGGGGACGCCATCATCGACGTCCGGCCGGACGCCTTCGACGTGCAACTGATGTACTACCCACAGGCGGTGACCCTGGAGATGGGCGGCACCCTCAGCGTCCCCGGCAGCCACCTCCGCCGGACCAACGAGTCGGACACCGGCCGTTACCAGAACCTGCGCGGACAGGACCGGCTGGTCTGCCCCGCCGGGACGGTGGTGTTTCTGCACCACGGCATCTGGCACGGTGGCCGGCGCAACGACAGCGACACGAAGCGCTGGATGTTCAAGATCCGCTTCAACCCGACGGTGCGCCAGCAACGGCTGTGGGACACCTCGGACCTCCACGACCCGCAGGTGAACGCGGAGTTGGACACGATGTTCCCGTGGTACGAGGGCGCGACCGGCCGGCTGGAACGGTACAACCGCATCCTGCTGTGGCGGGAGCTGACCGGCGACGACGGCTACGACCTCGACCACTGGGTGACCAGGGTCTCCAACCGCCCCGAGGAGCAGGCGATATGACCACGGATAGGCTGCGCCAACAGGTGCTGGTGCTCTACCTCTCCGACTCGGCGCTGGACTCGTACGTGGTCGGCTGGGCGAGGTACGACGGCACCGGCCACACCTCGCCCACCACCGGCGACAGCGACGAACCCCCGTACGACACGGGGGTGGCGGCGCTCCTGGACGGCTGGCGGCTGTTCCAGGCCGCCCAGCTGATCCCGCCGTACCCGGGTCACGAGTACGACGTCTCCTTCCTCAAGCACGAGTTCTTCTTCGAACGGATCGTCGACACCCGGGCGCTACCCGCCTGACGGCCCGGGGCGAGCCCGCCTGACACCACGGGCCCTACCCGCCTGACGCCCCGTCGGCGAGGGCCTGTTCGGACCAGATCGTCTTGCCCACCGAGCTCTGCCGGCAGCCCCAGCGCTCGGAGACCTGCGCGACCAGCAGCAGACCGCGGCCGCCCTCGTCGAAGATGAGGGCCCGCCGCAGGTGCGGGGCGGTGTTGCTGCCGTCGGAGACCTCGCAGACAAGCGCGTCGGCGCGGATCAGCCGCAGCTGGATCGGCTCGCTGCCGTACCGGATGGCGTTGGTGACCAGTTCACTGACGATCAGCTCGGTGGCGAAGACGAGCTCGGACAGCCCCCAGGCGTCCAGCTGTTCGCTCACCGTCCGGCGGAGGCCCGCGACGGCCGCCGGATCCGCCGGGACCTGCCAGCTGCGGACCCGGTCCGCGTCGAGGGTGGAGGCGCGGGCCAGCAGCAGGACGATGTCGTCGGCCGGCGCCTCGGACCGCACCTTGCGCAGCACCTCGTCGCAGATCTCCTCCAGATCGGCGGCCGGGCGGCGCAGCGCTTCGGCAAGCAGCTCCAGGCCGACGTCGATGTCGTGGTCGGCGGACTCGATCAGGCCGTCGGTGTAGAGGGCGAGCAGGCTGCCCTCGGCCAGGTCGATCCGGGCGGCCTCGAAGGGCAGGCCGCCCAGGCCGAGCGGCGGCCCGGCGGGCAGGTCCAGCAGCCGGGCCGCGTCGGGGGTCACCAGGATCGGGGCCGGATGCCCCGCCCTGGCCAGGTCGCACCGGCCGGTGACGGGATCGTAGACGGCGTACAGACAGGTGGCCCCGACCTCGCCGGAGGAGGCGCTCTCCCCTTCGCCGCCCCGCTCCCGGTCGAGGCGGAGCACCAGGTCGTCCAACCGGGTGAGCAGCTCGTCGGGTGTGAAGTCCACGTCGGCGAGGGTCCGTACGGCTGTGCGCAGGCGGCCCATGGTGGCCGAGGCCTGCACCCCGTGGCCCACCACGTCGCCCACCACCAGGGCGACCCGGCCGCCGGACAGGGCGATGACGTCGAACCAGTCGCCGCCGATCTCCTCCCCGCCGCCTGCCGGCAGGTACCGGTAGGCGAGCTCGAGCGCCTGCACGTGCGGCAGCCGTTCGGGCAGCAGACTGCGCTGGAGGGTGAGCGCGGTGTGCCGCTCGCGGGTGTAGCGGCGGGCGTTGTCGACGCTCAGGGCCGCCCGGGCAGCGATCTCCTCGGCGAGCACCAGGTCGTCCTGGCCGAACGGGTCGGCGGTGCGGTGCCGCAGCAGGTGCATCACCCCGAGGGTGACGCCCCGCGCGCGCAGCGGCACCATCATCATCGAGTGGATCTCGAACCGCCTCATGCGCTCCGCGCGCACCGGGGAGGCCGACAGCCACTCGCGCAACAGCGGGTCGCCCATCCGGTACGTGGCGCCCTCACCGGTGCTCAGCGCCCGGGCCGGTGGGGAGCCCGGCGGGTAGCCGTCGGTGTCCCCGACCGCGACCGCCGACTCAGGGCACCCGGGAAGCACCGACCGCTGCGCGGTGCGGCGGAGCACCACCGGCGTGTCCGGGGGCACCGGTTGCGGCTCGTGGCCCTGGACCACCGACTCCAGCAGGTCGACGGTCACGTAGTCGCAGAACCCCTCCACCGCCACCTCGGCCAGCTCCTCGGCGGTCCGGGTGACGTCCAGGGAGCGGCCGATGCGCATGCCCGCGTCGTTCAGCACCGCCAGGCGGCGCCGGGCCCAGTACTGCTCGGTGATGTCGATGACCAGCGCCGACAGCCCCAGCACCTCCCCCGCCCGGTCCTTCAACGGGGAGATGAAGAGCGACCACGCGTGGTCGCGGACCTCACCGGAGGCCCGGAACGGCTGCTCCTCGCGGAAGATCATCTCGCCGGTGCGGAGCACCTGCCGCTGCAGCCGGTCGATCTCGTCCAGCGGCGGGGCGGGGTAGATCTCCCAGAGCGTCTTTCCCCGCATCTCCTCCGGCGTCAGCCCCATGGCCCGGCTCATCACCTGGTTGCAGCTCACCAACCGGGCGTCCCGGTCGTAGACGGCGACCGGCAGGGGGAGCTGGGCGAGCGTGAGGTCCCACAGCTCCGCCGACGACGCGTCGGTCGGCCCGACGGGGTAGGTCACCGCCGCCGGGGTGACGACCCAGCAGGTCCGGCCGTTGGAGCCCTCCAGCGGCGTGCCCCGGAGCGGCACGGTGATCCGGTCCCCGTCCCTGGTCCGCAGCGCCAGATCGCTGGTCCAGGGCTCACCGGCGGCCAGGTGGCGCCGCAGGGCCGAGGGCGGCGCCGCGGCGAGCAGCCGGACGGCCGGGCGGCCCACCGCCTCCTCGGGCCGGTACCCGAGGAGCCGACCGGCTCCGGCGCTCCACACCATGACGGCTCCGCGGTCGTCCACGACCACCGCGAAGTCCTCGGGAGCTACCACGCCCCTCGCGCTCGTATCAGGCTCGTTCTCCATGGTGGGCCTCGTTCCTGCCGCGCCCGCGGCCCTGCGCCGCGCCACCCGTCACCGGCGCTGCCTCCAGCATCGCGCCCCGGTACCCGCCGCTCAACCGACCGTCCGGACGCACCCTGCCCGCCGCGCCGGGGAGACGTGGCGGGCAGGGTGCGGTGCTCAGGAGCAGACCGCGCCGTTCACCGTGTAGCGCGCCGGGACGGCGTTGGTGCCCGAGTACGTCGCCTGGAAGCCGAAGCTCGCGCTGCCGCCGGGCGGCAGGTTGCCGTTCCAGCCTGCGTCCCGGACGGTCACCGCGCTGCCCGACTGGGTCGCCGTGGCGTTCCAGGCGTTGCTGATCCGCTGGTCACCCGCGAAGTTCCAGCCCAGGGTCCACCCGGAGATCGCCGAGGTACCGGTGTTCTTCACCGTCACCGTCGCCGTGAAGCCGTTGCCCCAGGCGTTGTCGACCCGGTACGCGACCGAGCAGGAGGCCGACGACACCGCGTCGTCGTCCGCCTCCGTCGCCGTGAACGTGGCCGACTGCACGCCGGGCCCGCCGACCGTGAAGGTGGCGCTGCCGTTCACCGCGTCGGCGTCCTGCGCGGCGGAGACCGCGAGCTGCTGCGCCGTCGCCCAGTTGGCCGGGGTGAACACCAGGGTCGCGGCCGCCGACAGGTCCTGGTCGCCGGAGCTCCGGGCCACCGTCAGGGTGACGTTCTGCGCGGGCGCGACCGAGAGGCGCACACCCACCGCCGCCGAACCGCCCTCCGGGACCGTCACGGCCGCCGGTGCCACCTGGACCACGGGCACTACCGGGGTGCTGCGCCGCTCCGCCGCGAAGGCCGCCAGCCAGGCCAGCGAGGCGTTCCAGTTGATCGCCACCTCGTTGGTGGAGTACGAGCCGATGTCGTCCACGTAGCACGCCGCCGGGGCGCAGCCCGTGAGCTTCTCCTTGGCCACCGGGTCCTCCAGCCCCGCGTTAGGCCCACCCGCGAAGGAGCCGGCCGGCGGGTGCGGCAGCGAGGCGTCGTTCTGGTGCGCCCAGAACCGGTGGTGCTGGTTCTCGGAGTAGCGCTCGCCGTAGCCGGTGACGTACGAGAGGTCGAGCGCGTTGCGGCCGAGCAGATAGTCCATGGACTCCAACGCACCAGCCCGGTACCGCTGTTGGCCGGTGAGCTCGTACGCGACGGCGAGCAGCATCGCGTTGTTGGTGACGGCGCTGTTGGAGCCCCACACGTACCCGGTGGCGGCGAGCGGCACCGCGTAGCCCTGGCCGGCCATGGTGGTCAGGTTGCCGTCGGCGGCCGAGGTCAGCAGGCCGCGTATCCGGGCCACGTCGTCGGCGGGCAGCGCCACGCCGGGGACGGTGGCGAGGGTGATCCGGCCGAGCGTCGCGGTGCCGCCCCACCAGAACCCGTCGACCGGCTTGGTGTGGTGCGGGGAGGAGGTGACGGCGTCCCGGTACTGCGACTCGCCGGTGGTGGCGAGGAGTTCGGCCGCCGCCCAGTAGAACTCGTCGGAGACGTCGGCGTCCTCGTACGCACCGCCGCCGGTGCTGTCGGTCGCCAGGGCGAGCACGTTCGGGTTGGCCTTGGCGGCCGTCCAGGCGCGGCGGGCCGCGTCCAGGCAGCGGGCGGCGAACGCGCTGTCGTACGGCGCGTACACCCGGGCGCACTGCGCGGCCGAGGCTGCCAGGTTCAGCGTCGCGGCGGTCGATGGCTTGTGCAACTCCCGCTGCTCGGAGTCAAGTTCGGGCCGTGTCGGCAGGGCGGTCCACTGGGCGTCGTGAATCTTGTGGAAGGCCATCCCGGCCATCGGCTTCCCGACCGGGACCTGCATCTTCAGCAGGAACTCCAGCTCCCAGCGGGCCTCGTCCAGTACGTCCGGCGTCCCGTTGCCGCGCTCCGGCACCCGCAACGTCGAGTCACCGACCGCCGCGTCGCCGCCCGAACGGTGCGCCCGCTCGAAGGAGTTGACCATCTCCCAGACGGCGATGCCGCCGTTGACGACGTACTTGCCCTGGTCGCCCGCGTCGTACCAGCCACCGCGCACGTCCAACTGGTAGTCGCAGACCCCGGCCTGACAGGGGACGCTGGTGTCACCCTTGTTCGGCGCCACCCCCAGGTGCCCGGCGGGACGGGCGTAGGCACTGCCGCCCGCCAGCCCGGCGTCGATCGCGATACCGCTGCGCTGCTGGTAGAAGAACGACATGCTGTCCGCGCGCAGTCCGTCGTACAGCGACGCGGAGATGTCGAAGGGGTGGCTGGTCTGGCCACCGACGACCAGGGTGTAGCCGGTACCGGTGCCGGTGTACGCGCCGAAGTCCACCAGGTGCGTGGACTGGCCGGACGCCTGGTCGGCGCCGCGCACCGTGGTGGCGCCCGAGGCAGCCACCGCCCCCGAGGCGTCGCGCAGTTGCCAGGCGAGCGGGGCGGTCGCGGAGCTGACCACGGTGGCCCGCTTGGGGCCGTCGGGCAGATAGCCGAGCTGGTTGACCCGGACGGGTGTGTCAGCGACGGCAGTCGCAGCGGCGGCAGCCGCGACCGGAACGGTCAGAGCGGTCGCGGACAGGCCGCCGACGGCCAGTGCGAGGCCGGTGAGTACGGCGGCCGCGCGACGGGGCACGCCGCGGGCGGAGATGACAGGAGGCACGGGTGGAGCCTTCCTCGGTGGGTGGGGGATCAGGTGTGGGAGCGCTCCCAGCAATCAAGCCAGGCACCGGACAGTCCCGTCAAGGCACATGAACGAAAAGCCAGTTGAGTCGGCGCCGAACAGAACCGAGCGGCTCGCGCTTGCCCACCAGGGGCGGTGACGATCCATGTGCGTCGCAGCCACAGAAGCGTCCGCGCGCGGGCGTCCTGACGGTGGGTCAGCCGACCGGCTGAGGCGTCCGGGGGCGCAGCACCATCAGCGAGTCCTCCAGGGACGCCACCATGGCGAAGGGGAACCGGTCGACCTCGAGACAGAGCGCGACGTCATCGGGGTGGACTCCTTCGCGCACCCCCTCCGCCAGCTCGGTGGCCGCGCGCGAGCCGGCGGCGCGGCGGACGAACTCGCCGGCGTCCGCCCCGTGCTCGGCCCTCCTCCGGGCGATGTACTGGGCGCACGCCAGGTCCTCGTCGGCCTGCCCGTCCTCGCCGGTGACCACGAACGTGACGCTGTCACCGCTGCGGGTCCGCAGCAGCCGGGCCGTCGCCCCGGCCACCGCGAAACTCGCGCACAGCACCAGCGACGCCTCCTTGACCGCGAGGGCGCCGACCGTACCCGCCGTGGTCTTCTGCACCACGGTCCGCCCGCCGAGGTCGACGGACCGCAGCAGGCCCGGCGAGTTGACCAGGTCGAAGCCGGGCGCCGCCGGTCCGTCCTTGAGCGTCAGCCAGTCCGGGTGGCGCGCCTTGAGCGCCAGGGCGTCGTCCAGCGACCCGGCGAGCACGATCTTCTCCGCCCCCTGGGCGAAGGCCCAGGGGGCCACGGTGAAAGCACGCATGACATCGACCACGACCGCGACGGACGGTACGTCGACCAGCTCGGCTGTTCCAAGGAAACGGGTGTCATCCGGTTCATGATCGCGCATGCCCGCCGCCCCTGTCAGCCGGCCCGTCCAGGACCTGCCCGCCCCGGGTCGACCGGGCACGGCCCTCGCCTCGCGACACCGCCCGGGCCGGACACCGCTTCGGCCGGTCCGGACCCCGTCAGCTCCAGGCCGCCCGCAGAGCGTCCCCGTGGGCGGCCAGCCAGGTGGCGAAGTCCTGTAGCTCGGGGTTGAGTTCGCGGACCGCCCGGAGGTCGCGGGCGGCGATGAACCGCTCCTCGCACTCGGCGTAGTACTGGAACATGTTCCCGGCCTCGTCCGCGCCCGGGAAGCCGAGCGCCCGGAAGGCGTCCGGGGACAGCGGCAGGTACTGCACGGGTTCTCCGACGGCCTCGGTGAGGGCGGCGGCCATGTCGGCGAACGTCAGGTGCTCGCCCGCGATGCTGACGGTCGCCCCGATGAGGTCGGTGCCGCGCTTGAAGACGGCCAGCGCGGTCTTGCCGATGTCCTCGACCGCGATGCCGGAGAGCCGCTTGTCGCCGAGCGGGAAGGAGAGCTGGAGCGCACCGTCCTCGCCGCGCTGCGGAGCGAAGGCGCTGAGCAGGTTCTCCCAGTAGAAGGTGGAGCGCAGGTAGGTCGTCGGCGCGCCCGCGTCGGTGAAGTAGTGGTCGGCCTCCGCCTTGCCGTCGAAGTGCGGCACCTTGTACGAGCCCTGGAGGGTGGGCATCCGGTCGTCGTCCAGCGGGATGCAGTCCCGGGTGTCCTCCAGCGTGGACCAGATCGCGTGCTGCACCCCGGCGTGGCCGGTGGCCCGCGCGAGGGCTGCCGCCTGGGCCTTCTCCCGCTCGGCGGACATGTGCTCCCAGAAGTTGGTCACCAGGTACGCCCCGTACGCACCCTCCAGCACCGGCCCCAGCGTCGTCTCGTCGTCCATGTCGGCCTGTACGACCTCGGCGCCGAGCCCGGCCAGCTCACGGGCCTTGTCCGAGTCGGGCCGACGGGTGACGGCGCGGACCGCGAACTCGCCGTCCGGGTCCGCGAGGATCGCCCGCACCAGGGCCCCGCCCTGGGAACCGGTCGCGCCGAACACCGTGATGATCTTCTTCTCCGTCATGACACCGTTCTTCCTCGCCACGCTGCGAATCCGCCCCGACACTCCAAGCCCAACCCAGAACAGCCCACCCGGCAAGCCGAGTGGACGCCGGGTGAGCGAGGTGCCACCCGTGCCGACGGGCGCCATCCTGGAGCTGTCGGCGTTTCGGATCGCCGGCGAGGGAAGGGACGGTCTCGCCTTGACATCGAACGAGTACGTGACGGTGGACCTCAACGGCGGCACGCACGAGATGGCGCTCGACGTCTTCCGGGCCCTGGGCGGTGCCTTCACGCCCCAGCCGAGCACCGACGCGTTTTTCGCCTACGGGAGCCCCGGCCCAACCGTCGGCAGCCGGCGCTTCCTGGTCGACGGCCCGGGACGGCGGATCGGGGCCGGTCACCGGCTGGTCGGGGAGATCAGTGCGGACATCACCGGCGCGCCCGAGCGCATCGCCTACGTGCTGGACGCCCTGCGGGCCTTCGCCGAGGTGGACGAGGTCGGCACCGCCGGAGGCGGCGGAGAGACCAGGACGACGGTCCAGCTCCGTCCGGCCTGATCCCGGTCGCGGCACCAGGGCGGCCTCCCGTACGACGCTCGCGCGGAGTACGGTGGACGGTTCGCCGCGCTCGACCGCACGCCCCGGGGGTGACCCTCATGAGCCGCGCCAACCGTGACCTGACCACCATCACCGACATCATCGAACCCGTCGACCAAGCCCTGCCAGCCACCGTCCGCGCCCGGGCCCGATCCGTCGTGGCCTCCTACGCCCGGGACCGGGACGACTGCCGCCTGCTCCTCGAAGCCCTCGGACTCGTGGCGGAGGACGACACCTGAGCCGGCCTCAACCTCAGCGCGCCCTCAGGGCGCATCGAGGAGATGGGTGACCAGGCTGGGCAGGTCCGTGCCGAGGCGACGGGCGGCCCGGGTGAGCAGGTCGAGGGCCGCGAGCGGCGTGAGGCCGTGGCGCTCCATCAGCATGCCGATGGCCTGACCGGTGCGTCGGCGACGGTCCAGCAGCTGCGCGACGGCGCGGGCGAGGTCCGCCCGGTCCAGCGCGATCCGGGCGTGCACGGCCTGGATGGCGGCGAGGCGGCGCACGGTGGGACCGGGGGTGTGCGGGGTCCGGAGGTAGAGGCTGAGCGTGGTGTGGTGGTCCGAGCCGGAGGCGAGCAGGACGGCGATGGCGCTGCGGACCCCGTACCGGGCGGCGGCCGCGACGAGCGGGGTCGGGGCGGCGGCCGGACCGAAGGTGGCGGTGGCGGTGCCGTCGGCGATGGCCCGGGCGTCGACCAGTGGGCCACGCCCGGCCTGGATCTGAAGCCGGTCGAGCAGGCTGTGCACGTGCGAGGTCGAGACCAGGACGTGGGCGGGCCGGTCGGACTGCCAGCGCGTCACTCCGGCGGCCACGCAGGAGGGGACCAGGACGGGCGTCAGCCGGATGACGTCGTCCAGGGTGCGGTGCGGAGCGGAGGTGTCGGAGGTCGGGCCCGCCAGATCGGCGAGAGCGCTGTCGAGCAGCGTGCTGCCGGGCAGCGAGGCGGAACGCGCGACGGACGGGGCCGGCTGCTGCGGGGCCACCGGCAGCAGGTCCCGGGCTCGGCGGACTGCCTCGACGGCCTCGGACGCTCCGGTGTAGACCCCGAGGGCGTAGTGGATCGCTTCGGTGCGGCGCGGGGCCTGGGGGTCGTCCGCCGAGAGCTGGTCGAGCTCCGCGAGCAGCTCCTGCAGAGCTGCGATGTTCACCAAGGGCACCTGGACTCCTCCGTTGTCCCGTACGCAGAACGGCCACACAAAGTACCGCCTCGGGTGCTTACCGTGATCGAACGCGCGGGGACCGGCACGCGGGGTGGCCGGCCTCCGCCGCCGGGACTGGCCGGTCGACAGGCGAGCCGTTGCGCCTCGGCGGCGTCAACTCCGCAGCGCGGTCTTCACCCCGAAGAGCGCCGGTGTCACCCGTCCACGGGCGCGCTCAGCGGTCGGGGTGCCATTCGACCAGCATGACGGTGGCGTCGTCGCGCAAGTCGTGATCGCGGTGGGCCAGCAGGGCGTGCATCAGCCGGCGCAGGACCTCGGGGGCCGGCTCGCCGCTGGCGGTGGCGCGCACGACGGTGTCGATGAGGCGCTTCTCGCCGAAGACGTCGCCGGTGGCAGAGCGGGCCTCGGTGACGCCGTCGGTGTGGACCAGCACGCGGTCCCCGGGCTGCAGCCGGGCCCGGTGGACGGTCACCGGCTGGTGGCGCCCGCCGATGCCGAGCGGTAGATGGGCCTGGCGCTCCAGGGCACCGGGCACCACACGGCCGCCGCGGATCAGCAGCGGCGGCGGATGGGCGCAGTTGACCCAGGCCAGCTGTCCGGTGGTGGCGTCGAGGTCGGCGATCACCGCGGTCAGCAGCCGGTCCGGGATCCAGCGGCTCAGCGTGGTGTCGATCGCCTCCGCGATGTCGGCGAGCGTGCCGTCCGCACGGCGGGTCGAGCGGCAGGCCGCGAGCGCGACGGCAGCCGCCCCGCCGGATGCCAGGTCGTGACCCATCGCGTCGACCACCGTCAGGTGGAAGACGTCCTCGGCCAGGCTGTGGTCGAAGGCGTCGCCCGCCACCTCGTACGCGGGCTCCAGGGCGGCGCTGGACGTGACGTGCCGGGTGCCGATGCTCCCTGGTGGGACGAACGCCCGCAGCAACTCCGACTGCAGGCTCATCGGACGGGTCCGGACGGTGCGGACGAACACGTCGCTGAACGCGCTCTTCGACACCACGATCAGGGTCATCAGGGACGCCAGGGCCCGGGCCCGGTCCGGCAGCGGCCCGGGGGGCAGCGACGATCCGACCCGCAGCACCCCGATCCGCTCGATCCCGTCGACCATCGGGATCCAGCCCACGCCGGGCGGCCCGACGGCCGTCTCGACGCTCCGCGTCCGGTAGGCGCGGCCGGCCAGCGTGCCGTCCACGTCCAGCGCGCCGGGCGGCCGCCGCAGCTCCGCATCGGGCAGCGGCACCAGCATCCGCTGCTGGACGTCGGCGAGGTACGCCTCCGCCTCCACCAGACCCAGCGCCCGCGCCGCGTTCCGTACCAGGGCGGGAACCTCTCCCGGTGCGACCCGGTGCGACGCCTCCAACACCCCGGCGAGCACCCCGCCCAGCACCGCGTCACCGACGCCCTGCGGCGGCTCTCCGCCCGGAACCTCGACGCTCATCCGGCCACCTCCGCAGTGCGCAGCGCACGCCGTGGCGCGCTGCGCCGACTCCGCCACCGACCCTACGCCGAGCACGGAACCCCGGCCGCGCGGCACGAGTCGGAAACACCAACCGGTCGACGGAGGAGAACAGGGATGCCGGATGCCATGACAAAGGACGCCTCGGACATCGACCTGGAGCGCGCCCGGTCGCACGGAGCGCCGACAGCAGGGCCCGGCGCAGCCGCGACGCGTTGTCGAGATCGAGGGCGCCGCGCACCGAGACGTGGGTGCCGTCGGGCTCGACCCACCGCACGGCGGCGAACTGCGCCGTCCCGGTGCCGGGGAGCTGCCGCCTCATGCCTGCGGCTTCATGACTGGACCCCTTTTGGCTCCCCGGCTCCCGTCCTGGCATGAAGCGCGGCCGACCCGGGCACACGCGGCCGTGGGGGCGGGCTCGACCGAAGCCACCTGGAGGAAGCCATGACCGACGGCAGTTCGAGCAGCTCGACCGGCCTGCGCGTGGTCGTCAGCGGGGCCACCGGCAATGTCGGCACCAGTGTGGTGGAGGCGCTCGGCCGCGATCCGGCGATCGGATCGGTCCTCGGGCTGGCCCGCCGCGTGCCGGAGTGGTCCGCACCGAAGACCACCTGGGCCGCCGCCGACATCTGTGAAGCGGACCTGACCGCGCACTTCGACGGCGCCGACGCCGTCGTCCACCTGGCCTGGCGGTTCGGGCCGACGCACGATCCGGTCGTCACCTGGCGGACCAACGTGCTCGGCAGCATCCGGGTCTTCCGCGCCGCGGCGGCGGCCGGTGTCCCCGCCCTGGTGCACGCCTCCTCGGTGGGGGCGTACTCCCCCGGCCCGGAGGGCCATCCGAAGGACCAGGCGGTGAACGAGTCCTGGCCCACCCACGGCTGGCCGGACGCGGCGTACTGCCGGGAGAAGGCGTACCTGGAACGCGTGCTGGACGGCTTCGAGCACGAGCATCCGGGGCTCCGGGTGGTCCGGATGCGGCCCGCCTTCATCTTCAAACGGGAGGCCGCCGCCGAGCAGAGCCGGATCTTCGCCGGGTTCGTGCCGCCGCGCACGGCCGTGTCGCCGAAGCTCCTGCCGAGGGTGCCCGACCTGCCGGGTCTGCGGGTCCAGGTGCTGCACGCCTCCGACGCCGCCGACGCCTACCGGCGGGCCGTCCTGCGCCCGGTCCGGGGTGCGTTCAACCTGGCGGCCGAACCGCCGGTGGACGCCCACCTGCTGGCCGAACTCCTCGGCGTCCGCTCCGTCCACCTGCCGGTCGGACCGCCGCGCGCGCTGCTGGCCGCCGCCTGGCACCTGCGGGCCGTCCCCGCGTCGCCGCACCTGTTCGACGCGGTGCTGCGGCTTCCGCTGCTGGACACCACCCGGGCCCGCGAGGAGCTGGGGTGGAGCCCGGCCCGAACCGCCGAGGAGACCGTGCGGGAGCTCCTGGCCGGGCTGCGTACGCAGGAGGGGCTGCCCACTCCCCCGCTCCATCCGCCGCGACGCAGGTGGCGGGCGGGCAGTGCGGCCGCCTGACCCACTGGGGCTCGACGGCCCGCACATGGCTCACGGGCGTTGGCCGGCCTGCGGGCGGCCGAACAGCAGGTCGTAGCCGGGCGGGAGTTGCAGCAGGATGCGCTCGGTCAGGTCGTCACCGGCGGCGTCCGCCACCGTGCTCAGGACGGCGCCGATGTCCCACAGGGCGGTCTGTTCGGTGGCGCCATCGATCCAGGCGGCCGTGGCGCGGACGAAGCGCTCGGAGCTGAGCGGTTCGGCGGCCTGCAGCGGGTTGAGCAGGATCAGGGCGAGGGTCTCGGGCAGTCGGGCGGCGAGGTCGGTGCGCACGTCGCCGATCAGGTGGGCGCCGAGCAGGCCCAGCACCACCCGGGCCGCCCGCTCGGCCTCCTCCTGCGTGTCGTATTCGCCGCGTTCCCGGACTTCCTCCAGGAACGTGTCCCATCGAAGAGTCACGACCGAACTCCTTCGTCCGGGCCGACCGACGGCGGCAGGGCCCGGGCGGCCGCAGGCTGCGGGGTGAGGGCGTGCCGCGCCGCCCGGGGGGCGGCGCGGACCGGTGTTCCGGTGGCGGTCAGGCCTGGATCTGCTTGCGGCTGTCGCTCCGGCTGATCGCGACCTTGCGGGGCTTGGCCTTCTCGGCGACCGGGATGCGCAGCGTGAGCACTCCGGTGTCGTAGTCGGCACTGATCCCCTCGGGATCGAGGATGTCCGACAGCATGACCTGGCGGGAGAAGACACCGAGCGGGCGCTCGGACAGCTCCCACTTCACCTCCTCGCTCTCATGGCGGGGACGGCGCTCGGCCTTGACGGTCAGCATGTTCCGCTCGACGTCGATGTCGATCGCCTCCGGGTCGACACCCGGCAGGTCGAAGGAGATCACGTACTCGTCGCCGGTCCGGTAGGCATCCAGCGGCATCGGGGTCGGACGCGACCACGTACCGGTCGATCCCAGGAACTGGTGCGTCAGACGGTCCAGTTCACGGAACGGGTCGGTGCGCATCAGCATCGCGAACACCTCCACATCAGGACAGAAGTGCTACCTCCGGATCCGTTCTAACACGTCGTCCATCAGATGACAACCCGGACGTCATCCGGAGAACGACAGAGCATCCACCTCGGCGTCCGTTGCGCTGACGGCGGCGCGTACCGTCGGGTAGACGGGCAGGACGCGGTCCAGCTGCGTCAGCCGGATCACCCGGAGGACGCGCCCCTCCGTGATCGCCAGGCGCACCTTCGCACCCAGCCGCTCGGCGGTCTCCCGAGCCGCCAGCAAGGCGCCCAGGCCGCTGGCGTCACAGAAGTCGAGCCGGGTCAGATCGACGACCAGGCGGACCCCGCCGTCGACGGCCGACAGCGCGTCGGTCAGGCGCCGGCGCAGTTCATCGGTGGTGGCGATGTCGAGCTCGCCCTCCACGTGCGCAACCGACCAGCCCTCCAGCTGCTGGAAAGTGATCTTGAGGTCCATGGTGCAACCTCCTTGCGCGGGCCCGGTCCGGGCAAGGCGCCGGCGCTCGTGCGCCGCCAATCAGTACATGTTGCCCATATAGCGCATATCGCCAGGCACTGGCAAGAGGGACCGAGAGATCTTTTCTCGGCGTCGGCAGTACGGGTGGAACCGCAGGTCGCAGACCTGCGAGCGGGAGGCCGGACGACCGTCGCTGGCGGTGGTCCCCGGTATTCGGCTGCGCTCCGCGTCCCGGTCCAGCAGAATCCTCCGGTCGTCGCACCAACAGAGAGGCACACCCCATGAACCTGTCCGCATCGGGCCGACGCGTACTGGTCAGCGGCGCGTCACGGGGCCTCGGGCGCGCGGTGGCGCAGGCGTTCGCGGCCAACGGCGACCGGGTGGCCGTCCACTTCGGCTCGCGCGAGGAGGAGGCCCGTGCCACCCTTGACGGCCTCGCCGGCACCGGCCACACCCTGGTGGGCGGCGACCTGGCGGATCCGGCGCGGGCGGCCGCCGTGGTGGACACGGCGGCCGAGGCGCTCGGCGGGATCGACGTGCTGGTCAACAACGCGGCGGTGAACACCCGGCACCCCTTGGCGGAGACCCCGTACGAGGAGTGGGTGTCGGTATGGCAGCGGCACGTGGCGGTGAACCTGCTGGCCACCGCCAGCCTGAGCCATCTCGCGGCGCGGCGGATGATCGACCAGGGCAGCGGCGGCCGGATCGTCAACATCGGTTCCCGGGGCGCCTTCCGGGGTGAGCCCGACCATCCGGCGTACGGGGCGACGAAGGCCGCCGTGCACGCCCTGGGGCAGTCGCTCGCGGTCTCCCTCGCCCCGTACGGGATCGCCGTCGCCTCGGTCGCGCCCGGCTTCTTCGCCACGGAACGGGTCGCGTCCCGGCTGGAGGGCCCCGAGGGCGAGGGCATCCGGTCGCAGAGCCCGTTCGGCCGGGTGGGCTCGGCGGAGGAGATCGCGGCCGCGGTGCTCTGGCTCGCCTCCCCCGCCGCCGAGTGGTCCTCGGGCACCATCCTCGACCTCAACGGCGCCTCGCACCTGCGCAGTTGAGGCGCTCCCGGCCGATCCCGCCGGTCAGCCGCCGACGTGGATGCCGGGCCGGCGGGCCGGGTCCGGCTCGTTCTTGCGGATGATCTCGCGGGTGACGGGTGCGGTGTCACCGCGGCCCAGCAGGAAGTACCGGAACATGTGCTTCAGGGGGCTGCCCTCGGCCCAGGCGAAGTAGCAGTGCGGCTGGACGCCGGTGGTGTCGCGCAGGGCGAGCAGGATCGCGGCGATGGCGTTCGGCGCGGCCGGCGCCTCCGCGCGCAGCACGCGATGGCCGTCGACCTCGACACCGTGGACGGTGAGGGTCTCGCTGAAGTCGGAGGGGTCGACCACGTCGATCTCCAGGAACAGCACGTCGGCGCGCCCGGGCACCGGGTTGTTGCCGCGCTGCTCGGCCTCCTTCTCGGAGTACTCGGCCCGGTCGCCGGCCTGGCGGCGGTTGGCGATGATGTTGATCGCGTCGTCGTAGGCCAGGGTGTCGGTGATGAACCGGCGGGCCTCCGGGTCGAACACCAGGCGGTCGGCGCGCAGTTCGGTGGTGCGCGAGACGCGCGAGATGAGCGACACCAGGATGATGCCCGCGATGAACATCCCGGAGATGGTGATGCCGTCGGGCTTGTCGACGATGTTGGCTATCAGCGCGTAGAGCAGGATCGCGGTCAGCGTGGCGAAGCCCGCGGTCGCGGCCCGTCGGTGGCGGCGCAGGGCCGAGACCGTGACCGCGAACGCGCCGGAGACCATCATGGCCAGGATGCCGGTGGCGTAGGCGCCCGCCTGGGCGTTGACGTCGGCGTCGAAGGCGATCGTGATGACGATGCAGAGCGCGGTGTACACCAGGACGACCGGGCGCACGGCCCGTCCCCACTCGGGCGCCATGCCGTAGTCGGGCAGGTAGCGGGGGACGATGTTGACCAGGCCGGCCATCGCCGAGGCACCCGCGAACCAGAGGATCAGGATGGTGCTGACGTCGTAGACCGTGCCGAACGCCTGGCCCACGTGCTCGTGGGCCAGCCAGGCCAGCGCCCGGCCGTTGGCCGCGCCGCCCGCCTCGAACTCCCGGTGCGGGATCAGGACGGTGGTGACGAAGCTGGCGGCGAGCAGGTAGACGCTCATGATGAGGGCTGCGGTGGTCAGCAGCCGCCGGGCGTTGCGGATCCGCGAGGCGAGCCGCTGCTCGGCGTCGGCGCCGTCCGAGGCGATGAGCGGCATCATGCTCACGCCGGTCTCGAATCCCGACAGGCCGAGCACCAGCAGCGGGAAGGCCAGCAGGGCCGGGCCCACGAGGTCACCGAAACCACCGCCGCCCTCGGAGAGCGCGTGTGTCCACGCCGACCAGGCCCCCGGCGTGGTGAAGACGTCCACCAGACCGACGCCGATGGTCACCGCGTTGAGGAGCAGGAACACTGCGACCAACGGGATCGCCACGCTGACCGCCTCGCTGAAACCGAGCAGGAACACTCCACCCAGCAGCAGCAACAGCCCCACGGTGATGGCCACTTCGTGGCCGTGCAGAGCCTGCGGGAAGAGCGGGTTCTCCACCACGTGCACCGACGCGTCCGCCGCCGAGAGCGTGATCGTGATGATCCACGACGTGGCCACGAAGCCGAGCAGCACCAGGACGAACAGCTTGCCGCGCCAGAACGGCAGCAGGTCCTCCAGCATCGCCACCGACCCCGCGCCGTGCGGGCTCTCCCGGGCCACCCGCCGGTACATCGGCAGCATCCCCAGCAGGGTCAGCGCCACGATCACCAGCGTCGCCAGCGGCGACACCGCCCCGGCGGCCAGCGCGGCGATCGCCGGAACGTACGCGAGGCTGGAGAAGTAGTCGACGCCCGTCAGGCACATCACCTTCCACCAGGCGTGCGGCTGCGCGTGCCCCTCGCCCGCCGCCGGGCCGACCGGTTGCACCCGGTGCCGCAGCAGCCACCCGGCCAGGCCCTTGGTCGGCAGCGCCCGCAGCGCGGGGTTCTCCACCACCTCCGGCACCGCGAGCTCGGCGGGATGTTCCGCCTCGCACTCCACCAGCACCGGTTCGCTCGCCTCGTCCATGCCCCGACAATTCCTTTCACCCGCCCCGGCTGACAGGGCAACACCGGTACCCCTCGGTACCGCGACGATCACCGAGTATCCGCCCTGCCCCTCCGCGCCCCACCGCCAGGGCACCCCTCGGCAGAACGGCCGGGTCCTGTCACATCTTCGGGAGCCCGTCCGTCGGTGCTGTGAAGGATGCCGAACCGGCCGACCGAAGGAGCAACCATGACGAAGAACCCGATCTCCCGGATGCTCAACCCCGGCGAGTTCATCCCCGAGCTCGCGGACGTCAGCGCCGCCCTCTTCAAGGCCACGGGCAACCGCTCCGTGCCGCGCACCACGATCAACCTGATCCACCTGCGGGCCGGACAGATCGTCAACAACACCTACCTGACCGTCCTGAACACCGCGTTCCTGCGCAAGGCCGGTGAGACCGAGGAGCGCATCACCGCCGTCTCCTCCTGGCAGGACGCCCCGTACTTCACCACCGCCGAACGCGCCGCGCTCGCGCTGGTCGAGGCCACCCTCCAGCCGGCCCCGCACGGGCGCGAGCGGGTCACCGACGAGCTGTACACGGAGGTCGCCGAGCACTACGACAGCAAGGCGCTGGCCACCCTGACGGTCGCGATCGGCCAGATCAGCTTCTTCATCGCGCTCGCCGTCATCGGCAAGCCGCAGCCGGTCGCCTCGCTCGCCGACCAGCAGTGGGACTGACCGTCGCCCGCCGGGCGGCCCTGGCGCAGCGTCAGCCGGGGGCGTCCGTCCGGGCTCCGTGAGGAGGACCTCGCGGTCAGGCGGTCAGTCCCGCGACGGCTACGCGGCGTACGCCTGGTGGGTGGCGAGCACCGCGAGAGGTGCCGTGAACGCCAGGAGGCCGATGGCGTGGCCGTCCGGATCCACCACCGGCCAGGTGTCCAGACCGCGCGAACGCATGGTGGCGGCCGCCTCGGCGGCGGGCATGTCGGCGGTGGCGAACGGGGCGCGGTCCAGGACGATGTCGCGTACCGGAGTGCGCTCGGTGTACCAGGACCGGGCCTGGAACGGGGCGAGGTGCAGGCGGGTCAGCAGCCCGGCGCAGCGGCCGTCCTCGCCCCGGACCAGCAGGTGGTGGGCGCCGGAGCTCTGCATGATGTCCATCGCCATGTCGGCCATGACGTCGTCGCCGACCTGGAGCTCCGGGTGGTGCATGAAGTCGCCGACCGTGGCGGTGGCCGTGGTGTGTTCGAGGGCGAGGGTCATGGACGGTCTCCTTCGGGTCGCTTCCGCCGGGTCCGGCGGCGATCGGGGCCGGCCCGCGGTGCGGGCCGGCCCTCCGGCGTACCGGGCCTTGGCCCGGTAGGGGCCTACGCGGCGAGAGCGACGCGCTCGGGAGCCGTGCTGCGCGGGGTGCTGCCGGCCTGGCGGTTGCGGCCCGCGTAGGCCGGACGGCTGCGGCGGCCCCGGTTACGACTGGTGGAGCCGCTGCGGCTCGGCCGCTCGACGACGGGGGCGGCGATCACGGTGGGGATGCCGGTGGGGACCCGGGCACCGGTGATCCGGGCCAGCTCCTCGTCGGTGGAGTGCACCCGGGTGGACTGCGGGGTGATGGCGGCGGTGGTCATCATCCGGGCCATCTCGCGGCGCTGGTTCGGCAGCACCAGCGTGACCACGGTGCCGGACTCGCCGGCCCGCGCGGTGCGGCCGGCCCGGTGCAGGTAGTCCTTGTGGTCGCTCGGCGGAGCCAGGTTGACCACCAGGTCGAGCCCGTCGACGTGGATGCCGCGGGCCGCCACGTTGGTGGCGATCAGCGCGGTCACCTGCCCGTTGCGGAACTGCTCCAGGGTGCGGGTGCGCTCCGGCTGGGACTTGCCGCCGTGCAGGGCCGCGGCCTTCACGCCGTTCGCGAGCAGGTCCAGCACCAGGCGGTCGGCGCCGTGCTTGGTGTCGATGAACATGATCACTCCGCCGTCACGGGAGGCGATGTGGGCGATCGTGGCGTTCTTGTCGCTGTTCTGGACGTGCAGCAGGTGGTGCTCCATCGTGCTGACCGCTCCGGCGGACGGGTCCACCGAATGGGTGACCGGATCCTTGAGGAAGGTCCGCACCAGGCGGTCGACGTTGCGGTCCAGGGTGGCCGAGAACAGCATCGTCTGGCAGCCCTCGGCGACCTGCTGGAGCAGCTCGGTGACCTGCGGCAGGAAGCCCATGTCGGCCATCTGGTCGGCCTCGTCCAGCACCGTGATGCCGACGCCGTCCAGCTGGCAGTCACCGCGCTGGATCAGGTCCTTGAGCCGGCCGGGGGTGGCGACGACGATCTCCGCCCCACGGTTCAGCGCCTGCGCCTGCCGGCCGATCGACATCCCGCCGACCACGGTGGCCATCCGCAGGCGCACCGCGTGGGCGTACGGGGTCAGCGCCTCGGTGACCTGCTGCGCCAGCTCGCGGGTGGGCACCAGGATCAGGGCCAGCGGGCGGCGGGGTTCGGCCCGCTGGCCGGCGGTGCGGGCCAGCACCGCGAGGCCGAACGCGATGGTCTTGCCGGAGCCGGTACGGCCCCGGCCGAGGACGTCGCGTCCTGCCAGCGAGTTGGGCAGCGTCGCGGCCTGGATCGGGAACGGCGAGGTGACACCCTGTCGGGCCAGCACGGCCAGCAGCGCCTTCGGCATGTCCAGCTCCTCGAAGGACTCGACGGCCGGCAGCGCGGGGGTGGTGCTCACCGGCATCGCGAACTCGCCCTGCGGGGAGGAACTCTGACGGCCACTACGACCGGAGGAGCGCCCACCACCGGTCGGCCGGTCGCCGTAGAAGGAGCTGGAGCTCGACGAGGAGCGGGAGCGGGAGTTGGCGTTCTGGTACGAGGAGGAGCGACTGGAACGGTTCATGCGGGAGACCTTCCTCAGGGCGGCACGTCACGAGGAAGGCTCCGCAGCGCGGGGCGCCGGCAGAGACCGCAAGGGAACGGGCCGAAAGTATGACGGGGCGGAGCGTGGACGGTAGAACCGTGCGGCACGTCACCTGTGGTCGACGCTCACCGCGGAGGGCGGGAACGAGGAGCCTCGAACCGTGAGTTGTCACGGCAGGGCGCCGATCCTGACGCGGCGCTGTGCGTCTCGCGTGGGGATGGCTGCCGGTGGCGGAGCCAGGGGGCCTCAACGGCCGGGGGTGGTGCGTGGTGGCGCGATGGCGAGGGGCCCGCACCGGGCGTGTACGCGGTGCGGGCCCCTCGCTGCCAGGCGAGTGCCTCGGCAGAAAAACTACAGCGGACGAATGTTCTCGGCCTGCGGGCCCTTCTGGCCCTGCGTGACGTCGAACTCGACCTTCTGGCCCTCGAGCAGCTCACGGAAGCCGTTGGCGTTGATGTTCGAGTAGTGGGCGAACACGTCAGGACCGCCACCCTCCTGCTCGATGAAGCCGAAGCCCTTTTCCGCGTTGAACCACTTCACAGTGCCATTAGCCATAAAAAAATCTCCTTCAAGGGGCCTTCCGGAGTCCGCACCATGCGAACCCCGAGTGCCGCGATGATGACCCACCCCGGGGAAGAGCCGGGAAAACAAAATGCGCCTGCGATACATCAGCAGGCGCACACAAAGTTCATGGGAACCACTACTGCAACTAAGGAGACTCTAGCAGGCTCCCCGCCGCCGCGGTGAGATATTTCTTCCCCGCTGCCGTCGGAGCCCCCTCCTGGCCCGCCGCCGCACGTCTGTGACCAGGCATGTCCTCCGATGGCCCCGCCGCATCGGCGGTTTCGGATCGGCGCGGCGCGGACGACCCCGGCCCGGTCAAGGGCCCACCACCGGGCCCCACCGGTGACCGCAGGGAAAAGTGAAGGGGGTGATTCGAAACCCGCACATGCGAATTCGAGACCTCCGCGCGACCCTGCTCCCCCGGAATCCGGCGCATACTGAGGGAATGACGAAAGCAGCAGTCCGGCGGCACCTGCCCACCAGCCCCTTCAAAGTCCGGGCCGAGGCACCGCTCAAGCGCTTCGCCGTCGGCGACCGGGTCAGCCACGACCGGTACGGCCTCGGCCGGGCCATCGGCGTCGAGGGTGACAGCGCCATCGCGGTGCTGGTCGACTTCGGATCGCGGCAGGAACGCATCACCCAGCCGTACACGGCGCTGTTCAAGCTCTGACACCCCGGCACCCGGGAAGCGGGCCGCGCTCCGGCCGGGCAGCGGGGGACCCCGGTCCTCACCTGCCCGGCCGCGGCGTTCCTACCAGTTGCTCCAGGGGACGTTCCAGCCGCTGTAGCCGTTCGAGGCCTCGACCGGTCCGCCGACCGAGTTCTTGATGGTCACGACGTCTCCGACGATGGAGTCGGCGAAGAACTTGCCGGCCGGGGAGTTCGGGTCACCCTTGTCGCCCACGGCGTCCTGGAGGCCGACGCAGCCGTGGCTGACGTTCTCATGGCCGAACACGCTCGGGTCGGACCAGTTGTTGCCGTGCACGTACGTGCCCGACGAGGTCAGGCGCAGCGAGTGCGGGACGGGGTGCTTGTAGGCGTCGCCCTCGAGCCCGGGGACGGTGGTGGAGTCCATCACCTCGGACTCCTTCCGCTCCATGACGGCCATGATGCCGTTGTAGGCGTTCCACGACTTCGGCGTGGTGGCACCGGTGCTGATCGGGATGGTCTCGACGACGTGGCCGTCCTTCTCGACGGTCATCTGGTGGGTCGCCGCGTCGACGGTGCTGCGCTTGTCGCGGCCGACCGTGAAGGTCTGGTCGCTGTCGATCCCCCCGTAGACGCCCGGTGCGACCTCGACGCTCTTCAGCCGGTAGTGGACGGTGACCTTGCTGCCGGACTTCCAGAACGTCTCCGGGCGGAAGTCGATCCAGCGGTTGTTGAACCAGTGGCCCTTGACCGGGGCGCCGTCCGAGGTCTCGAAGGAGACCGCCTTCTCGACGGCCGCCCGGTCCTTGACGTCCTCCTTGAACTCCAGCCGGACGATCATGCCGACGCCGTAGGTGGAGCCGTCGGCGATGTTGTCGTGGGGACCGGCCTCCTTGGCGGGGGTGAGCGTCGCGAAGGAGCTGTCGGTGGCGGTCGCCGTGCCCTTGGCGTCGGCCGCCTCCGCGTGCACCGTGTACCGGGAGGAGACCGCCAGGCCCGCCGACGGGGCCCAGCCGCTACCGTCCGGGAGCAGGGCGCCCGGGACCTGCTTGCCGGTCTGGTCCGCGACCGTGACCTTGGTCAGCTTGCCGTCCGCCACCGAGACCTTCAGCCCACTGCCCGGTTTGACCTCGGTGGCGCCGTTGGCCGGCTCCACGCTGATCCGGGCGGCGGACGACGCGGCGCTCGCCTTCACTGCACCGTCACCGCCGGACCCGGTACTGCCACTGCACGCCGCCGTGCACATCAGCACACCGCCACCGATCCCCGCCATCAGGACCCTGCCCAGCCTGTTCATCTGCGTTCCCTCCACGTTCCTCGCTGTGTACACGCGCGAACCGGCGGAATGGTTTCACGGACCGGGCCCCGGACAGGCCCTGAGCGCAGCAGGACGAGGTGTCAGGTGCCGCGCCGTCAGCAGCCGCCGTCGGCCAGCACGTAGTAGCCGGCGGACGTCTCCCGGAGGGTGTGGGTGGTGAAGACGTTGTACAGGCCCATGCTCTGGTCGGAGCCGTTGGCGTAGGTGTAGCCGCCGCCGGTGTGGGCCCGGCCGGCGGCGACCTGGTGGTAGTTGTCGGTGGTGAAGCACTGGGCGGCCTGACCGGTGGTGGTCGCGGTGACCGCGCCGGAGGCGGCGCCGACGGTACCGGCCGCGTCCACGGCGGCCACGGTGTAGGAGTAGGCCGTCCCGCTGGTCAGGCCGGTGTCGGTGTAGGCGGTAGCGCTGGGGGCACCGACGACGGCTCCGTTCCGGTAGATCCGGTACGAGGCGGCGCCGGTGACGGCGGACCAGCTGAGCGCAACCGAGGTGTCGGTGCTGCCGGTGACCGCCAGGCCGGTCGGGGCGGGCAGCCCGGTGGTGCCGCCTCCGTCAACGGGGCCGCCGAGGCCCCAGAACGCGGCGGTGTAGTAGGTGGAGCAGATGGAGTCGAGGAAGTAGCTCCCGGCCGAGCCGCACTGGCCGGTGCCGGAGCCCGGGTCGACGGCCAGGCCGTGGCCCAGGCCGGCGATCGAGTACAGCTCCACGGCGGGCCTGCCGGTGGCGTCGTCGTAGACGCTCAGGGTGGTGCCGCCGGGGAGCGACCGGGTACTGGAGGCGGTCTGCGGGATGCCCCGGACGTCGGTCCACTGGTCGCGCAGCTCGGTGGCGTTGACCGGCTTGACCGTGGAGTCGCCGGTGCCCTGCCAGATCGCCACCCGCGGGTAGGGCCCGCCGTAACCGGGGTACGAACTGCGGACCTTGGCGCCCCACTGGGCCGGGGTCAGGTGCTGGTCGTTGTTCTGGCAGCCGGACGCGGCGCTCTGGCTGGTGGCGCACTGGGCGGGGAGGCCGGAGGCGATCGAGCCGCCGGCGAACACGTCGGGGTAGTCGGCCAGCAGGTTGGCGGCCTGGCCGCCGCCCGCCGACAGGCCGGTGACGTAGATCCGGTGGGTGTCGCTGCCGTACTGCGCGACCGCCTTGTCCACCATCTGCTTGACGGAGAGCGCCTCGCCGCCGCCCCTGCTGCTCTGGGCCGGGTCGAACCAGCGGAAGCAACTGAGCGCGTTGTTGGCCGAGTTGGTCTGCGGGTACACCACCGCGAAGCCGTACTGGTCGGCGAACTGGGCCCAACCGGAGTGGGAGTGGTAGTCCGAGGCGCTCTGCACGCAGCCGTGCAGGGCGACCACCAGCGGCGCGCCGGTGGGCAGGCCGGCTGGCGCGTACTCGTACATGGCGAGGCTGCCCGGGTTGGACCCGAAGCCGGTGACCTGGGTGAGACCGGCGGCGGTGGCCAGCGGCGCGCCGGCGGTGAGCAGGCCGGCGGCGAGGGCGAGGGCGCCCGCCGTGGCGGCGATCCGGCGGCGGAGGGCGGATCGCGGGTCGGGAGTGCTCGGCGGACGAGTCATGGGGGCCTCCTGGGTGGGGGAAGGAGATGACGTGCATCATGCGGGGCGCCTCCGGAGGCGGGTAATGGCCCGGAGATCCACCCTTCGCCGCGCCGTCGTGTGCAGGCGCACCATGCCTGCGGCCCCGGGGGCGTGAAGATCGGCGCCGAACAGAAACGGTCCGGATCCGCGCTCGTTGGTCGGAGGGGCGGTCGACCCGAAGCACCGCTCCGGAATCAGCGTTTCGGGTCACAAGGAGAACCATGACCAGCAGCAGTTCCCGCCCCCGGCCCACCGTCCTGGTCGCCTCGGCCGATCCGGCCCTGCGGGAGGACCTGGCGGACGCACTGCGGGTCCGCTACGACTCCCGCTACCGGGTACGGACGGTGGCGAGCCTCGGCGAGGCGGTCCAGCTGGTGGCGGACGGTACCGGCCAGGCGCAGGGCGGTGGCCTGGCGCTGGCCGTCACGACGGAGCACCTCACCGACGCGGACGGGGTGGAGGCGTTGGAAGCGGTCAGCGCGCTGTGCCCGTCGGCCGGCGGTCTGCTGCTGCTCTCCGGGGAGCAGCACAGGGTCGGGCTCCCGGTCCGCGCGCTGGCCCTGCCCGACGGGCCGGAGCAGTGGGAGGCCGAGGTGCTGCCGGTGGTGGACGAGCTGCTGCTGGACTGGAAGTTGAGCCGCCGGAAGGGCGCCACGAGCGCGGTGTCCGTGGTCGGCTCGCTGTACTCCGCCCCGGCGTACCGGATCCGGGACTTCCTCACCCGCAACGCCGTGCCGTTCACCTTCGTCGACACCGAGCCTGACGCCGCGCGCGGCACCGGGGACGACGCTGCCGCTGACGGTGGGTCAGTGACCGTCGTGCTGGCGGACGGTCGGCGGCTCACCGATCCGGGTCTGAGCCTGCTGGCCCTGGAGCTCGGTCTGAGCCGCCCCGCGAGCCGGACGCACTACGACCTGATCGTGGTCGGCGGCGGCCCGGCCGGCCTGGCCGGTGCGGTGTACGGCGCCTGCGAGAACCTGGACGTCCTGCTGGTGGAGGACGACGCGCCGGGCGGACAGGCCGGTTCGACCTCCCGGATCGAGAACTACCTCGGTTTCCCGGCGGGGCTGACCGGGAGCGAACTCGCCCAGCGGGCCCTGACCCAGGCCCGCCGGATGGGCGTCGAGTGGGTGTCGACCCGCGTCGCCACGGCGCTGGTGCCCGGCCCGGACGGGCACACGGTGCACTTCGACGACGGCTCCCGGATCAGCGCCCGGGCGGTGCTGGTGGCCACCGGCATGCAGTGGCGGACCCTGCCCGTACCGGGAGTCGAACGGCTGACCGGCGCGGGCGTCTACTTCGGCTCCTGCCTCAGCGAGGCCCGGGCCTCGAGGGGCCGGCACGTCTACATGATCGGCGCGGGCAACTCGGCAGGCCAGGCCGCCCTGCACTTCGCCGAACACGCCGACTCGGTCACCCTGTTGGTCCGCGACACCTCCCGCCGCCCGAAGGCGATGTCCGCCTACCTGCTCGACCGCATCGAGGAGAACGGCCGGGTCGAACTCCGCACCCAGACCGAGGTGGTCGAGACCCTGGGCACCACCCGGCTGACCGGGCTCCGGCTGCGGGACACCGTCACCGGCGCGGTGGAGGAGGTGCCCGCCTCCCTGCTGCACGTCCTGATCGGCTCGGTGCCGGCCGGCGCCTGGCTGGCGGACGTCTGCGCCCGCGACGACGCCGGGTTCCTGCTCACCGGCACGGACGTACGGCAGGCCGTGCACGAGTCGGCGGACCGGCTGCCCCGGCCCTGGCCCGAGGAGCGTGACCCGTTCCTGATGGAGACCAGCGTGCCCGGGGTGTTCGCCGCCGGTGACGTACGGGCCGGCTCCGTCAAGCGGGTGGGCTCGGCGGTCGGCGAGGGCGCCGTCGCACTCCAGGCCGCCCTGACCTACCTGCGGACCCGCCCCCAGCGGTCGGCCGCCGTGCCCGCCCCCGTGCCTCCGGCGGCCGTGGCACCGGGAGCGGCCGGCTAGAAGACTGATGAAGATGTTGGGTTCTGGCCCCGTCGTGTGAGTGGTGGGGCCAGACTCGTTTTGTGGCGATGGGGGAATGGGCCGGGGAGACGGTCGGGCCGGACGTGTGGGAGACCTGCCGGGAGTTGATCCCCGTAGGGAGTGTGTTCGCGTTCCTGGCCGAGCACCGGGCCCGGCTGTTCCCGGCCGGGATGTTCGCGGACATGTACCCGTCGGCGAACGGCCGCCCGAGCATGCCGCCGCAGATCCTGGCCGCGGCGATCACGCTGCAGGCCCTGCACGGCCTGTCGGACTTCGAGACCGTGCAGGAACTGCGGTGCGACCTGCGGTGGAAGGCCGCCTGCGGGCTGGGCCTGCACGACACCGCGTTCGACTCGTCGCTGCTGGCCTACTTCCGCCGGCGGCTGGCCCGCTCGGCTCGGCCGGACCGGGTCTTCGAGGCGGTGCGGGAGGTCGTGAAGGCGACCGGTGTGCTGAAGGGCCGCCACCGAAGGGCGCTGGATTCCACCGTGCTGGACGACGCGGTCGCCACCCAGGACACCGTCACCCAGATCATCTCCGCCGTCCGCGCGGTGATCCGCGAGGTCCCCGGCGCCGATGCGGTCGCCGCGGTTCACTGCACCGCGCACGACTACCGCGATCCGGGCAAGCCCCGCGTCGCCTGGAACGATCAGCAGGCCCGGGCGGACCTGGTCGATGCGCTGGTCGGCGACGCACTCAGGTTGCTGGGCCACATGCCCGACCAGCAGCTCGGCGAGAAGGCCGCGAACGCGGTCGGTCTGCTGGCCCTGGTCGCCGGACAGGACGTCGAACCCGCCGACGACTCCGACGGCCGCGACGGCCGCTGGCGCATCTCCCAAGGGACCGCCCCGGACCGGATCGTCTCCACCGTCGACCCCGACACCCGGCACGTCCACAAGACCCGCAGCCACTACCAGGACGGATACAAGGCCCACCTCGCCGTCGAGCCCGAAACCGGCCTGTTCACCGCGGTCGCCCTCACCCCCGGGAGCGGCAGTGAGCACCACGAGGCCACCGTCGCCGTCGATCTGCTCGCCGACGAGAACGAGCCCGTGGACGCTTTCGGTGACACCGCCTACTCCACCGGCCCCACCCGCCAGGCGTTGCAGCAGGCCGGGCACCGGCTGTTCCTCAAGCCCGCCCCGCTGAGGACCGCCGTCCCGGGCGGGTTCAGCCTCGACGACTTCGCCATCGACACCACCGGCGGCACGGTGACCTGCCCGGCCGCCCACACCGTCCCCCTGGCCGAGCCGTCCGGGCAGAAGTCGCAGCGGAAGGCACAGTTCACCGATCAGTGCATCGGCTGCCCACTGCGTGAACGGTGCAGCACCGCCAAGGCCGGGCGGATCGTCACCATCCGCCCGCACCACGACCTGCTCGCAGCCGCCCGCCACCGCGCTGCCACCGACCCCGACTGGCAGGCCGCCTACCGCCGCTGGCGGCCACCCGTCGAACGCGCCGTCGCCTGGCTCGTCGCCCACGGCAACCGACGACTCCGACACACCGGCACGATCAAGAACCAGTCCTGGCTCCACACCCGTGCCGCCGCACTCAACCTGCGAACCCTCATCAACCTCGGGCTCACCCACAACGGCACGACCTGGCAAATCCAGGCCACCGCCTGACGGAGGCAGCCCGGATCACACCAAGATCTTCATCAGTCTTCTAGGACCTGTCACCGGCCCCACGGGGCTTGCGGCACCTGGGTGTCGAGGCGACGGCCCTTGAGTTCGACCGTGATCGGCTGCCCGCCGGCCGCTGTGCGGAGCTCGACGCGCCCGAGGTTGCCGTCGCCGTCCACCCAGTAGGTGAGGTGCGACTCGGCCGTCTCGCTCCCCCGGGGCAGCGGTCCGGAGAAGACGCCGTACGCGTGCCCTTCCAGGACTTCGTCGCGCAGCTTGCGGGCGCCGGACTGGGCGAGCAGCTGGGGGTTGTCGGGGCGGTCCGCCGCGAGGGCCATCGTCAGGTGCAGCGCGGTGTCGAACGGGTCGCCGGTGTAGGCCCGGGGTGACCAGTCCGGTCCCGGCATCCCCTCCGCCGTGTGCGCGAGCCCGGCCGGGCCCGGGTCGGCGGGCTGCCGGTCCGGCGCGACCCCGAGACCGCCCTGGTCCCAGGCGATCATGCCCCCGGTGCCGGCGCCGTCCGTGGCGTAGCTGCCGACGGCGTGGTGGGTCCGGAAGTCCACGAGTCCGTGCACCCGGGTGCGGGCACTGCCGCTCGGCACGGTGATCTCGACCAGTGCGGGGCTGGACTCGTAGGTCGTCAGCCGGGACAGCGCCAGCTGGGCGGCCTCGTCCGTGGTGACGGGCCGGCTCACGGCGGCGCTGTCGGTGAGAAGCGCCAGCAGGACACCGGACACGACAAGACCGACCAGGCCGGCCGTCGTGGTCGCGGGCCGGGCCCGGACGGCCGAGAGCACGGACGACGTCAACGGGCTCTCCTTCCTTCCAGTGGCCACCGGCGCATTCTCCCGACCAACCCCGCGCACCCGGCGCCCCCTCGGGCGAATCGCCCCGGAGAGCCGTCGTTTTCAGTCGGTTGGCCGACAGCGAGCAGCAGCGGGGGTGGGGCCGAACGGGCGGTAATCCTGCGGGAAACGGCGACCCTGCCCGGCGCGCTCGCCCGGCCTTGGCATGGTGCTGCTCATATGTCTACGGTATTCGGACCATGGTCCCGGCGAGCGTGCTGCACCGTCCTCCTCTGCTGCGCCCTGTGGTCGGGGGCCCGTCCCGCCGCAGCGGATCCGGCCGGGGACGACGACCTCTCCGTCCTGCTGCTGAAGGTGGAGGAACTGCACCGGACGGCGGAGGCCGCCGAACAGTCCTGGCTCCAGCAGAACGCCGAGGCCGCCGCCCGGGACCGGGAGCTCTCGGCCGTGCTCGGCGAACTCCGGGACCAGGAGCTCCGGGTGGACGAGGCGGAGGCCATGGCCGCCCGGCTGGCGGCCGAGCAGTACAGCCACTCCAGAGTGACCGGATTCCTGCGCGTGCTGTTCTCGGACCACCCCGGCCAGGCGCTCGACAACGCCTCGAAGGACCGCACGCGGGCGCGCACGGTGAGCGAGGTCGTGGGGGAGGTCCGCGCGGCGCGCTCCCGCGCGTCCGAGCTCAAGGACTCCGCGCAGCTGACCGCGGACCGGGCGGACCAGGCCCGGCAGGCCGCGCAGCAGGCCCGTGACCTCGCGGTCGAACGGGAGCGGGCCGCGCAGGCGGAGCTCGCCGCGCTGACCGAGGGTCAGCTGGCCGAACTCGACCGGCGGGAGGCGGTCTCGTCCGACCTGCGCCAGCAGGAGCTGGTGGCCTCGGGGCGGTTGAGCGCCACCGACCGGACGCCGTCCCCGGCCGCGCGGGCGGCGGTCTCCTTCGCCCTCGCCCAACTGGGCAGGCCCTACCTGTGGGGCGGCGAGGGTCCGGACGCCTTCGACTGCTCCGGCCTGACCTCCCGGGCCTGGGCGGCGGCGGGGACGGCCATTCCGAGGACCAGCGAGGAACAGTGGGCCCGGCTGCCCCGCGTCCCGCTCGCCGAGCTGGTGCCGGGTGACCTGGTCATCTACTTCGCCGGGGCCTCCCACGTGGCCATGTACGTGGGCCACGGTCTGATGGTGCACGCTCCGCACACCGGCTCGACGGTCAGGGTGGCCCCGGTGGGCGCGCTGCCGCTCCTCGGGGCGGTTCGCCCTCCTGGACCCGTCAGTTGACGGACAGCCCGGCGTCGAGCGAGAACCCGGACGCCGTGACGGGCGGCAGGTGGAACACGGCGGACGCCGTGTGCCGGACGAAGGGGTTGAGCGCGTCGCTGCGGGCGGGGCGTTCCTGTACCAGGACGAAGAGGGCCGGGTCCCTCATGAACGCGCAGAAGAGCAGTGACGGGTCCCTGCCTGCCGGTGGCCACCGCCGCCGGGAGTCTCCTTCCGGGACCTGCCCGCCGCGCCGGACCGGCCGGGGCTCCCCGATCCCCGCTCACCCGCCGCACCGGCCGTCGGCCTGCCGGGGCCGGTGGATCCGGACGCCTACCCGCTACCGGCCGAAGCCGGGCCGGCCCGGGAGGAGTGAGAGCCGCCCGGCCGGGCAGGCGCGACATACGGTCGGGGACCGACCACGAGAGGAGGCGGTCACCGTGAACGACGCCGAACCCGCCGTACCGACGAGCAGGGACCAGGCCCTCCTGCTCGAACAGGCCAGCCTGTACGGCTGGCGGGCGCAGTGGCAGCTGCCCGAGCACGAACGGGCCACCGAGCGACTGCTGCTGACCCTGCGGGACACCTCGCTGACGGCGGTGTTCTCCCACGACGGCAGCCTGAGCTTCGCCCGCCTCACCGAGCTGGGCACCGCCACCACCGAGCTCGATCTCTCCGGCGCACTGGCCGTCCTGCGGGACCACGCCGGGGCACCGCCCGAGGACACACCGCCCGGCGAGAGCAGCACCACCGCCGGGATTTCCGTCCCCGAACCACCGGAGCTGAGTCGCGCCTGGGGCAGCTGGCCACTGGCGGTGGTCGGTCTGCTGGTGCTCTCGGTGGTGCTCTTCATGATCGCCCGGATCGCCGGCTGGTGACCGCCCTGCCGCCGTGTGTGGCCGGGCGGCCCGAGGGCAGACGCCCGGCATGAACGCGATCCCCGAGCCGACCACCTCGTACTGGATCGGTACCAGTGCCCTCACCTCGTACGAGCCGCTGAGCGGCGAAGTCGAGGCCGACGTCGCCGTGATCGGTGCCGGCATCGTCGGCATCTGCACCGCCTGGGAGCTGACCAGGGCCGGGAGACGGGTGGTGCTGATCGACGCAGGGCCGGTGGCCCACGGTGTCACCGGCTTCACCACCGCCAAGGTGTCCTCGCTGCACGGCCTGCTCCACCACCGCGTCCGCGAGACCTTCGGCCCCGGCGCGGCGCGGCTGCACGCACAGGCCCAGCAGGGCGCGATCGAACGGGTCAGGGAGCTGGTCAGGGAGCTGGAGATCGACTGCGACCTGGAGCGGGTACCGGCCTTCGGCTACACGGCGGACCCGGGCCACCTCGACGAAATCCGGGCGGAGGCGCGGGCCGCTGCGGAGGCCGGTCTGCCGGCCTCCTACGTCACCGAGAGCCCGGCGCCCTTCCCGCTGGCCGGCGCGGTACGGGTGGAGGACCAGGCGCAGTTCCATCCGCGCCGGTTCCTGCTCGCCCTGCTGGCGGACCTGACCGGTCGGGGCTGCCGGGTCTTCGAGCACACCAGGGCGGTCGGCCTGCGGGAGGGGCAGCCGTGCCGGGTGGAGACCGAGTCGGGTGCCGTGGTGCGGGCCCGGGACGTGGTGGTGGCCACCCACTACCCGGTCTTCGACCGCGCGCTGCTCTTCGGCCGGCTGGTGCCCCGCCGGGAGCTCGTGGTGGCCGGTCCGATCCCGCTCCAGGACGACCCGGGCGGGATGTACGTCACGTCCGAGGAGGGCACCCACTCGGTCCGGACCGCCCCGTACGACGACGACCGCCGACTGCTGATCGTCACCGGCGAGACCTTCCACCCCGGCGACGGCGGGGTGCGGGAACGGTACGCCCGGCTCGCCGCCTGGGCACACTCGGCCTTCCCGCGAGCCGAGCTCAGGTACCGCTGGGCCGCCCAGGACAACGGGAGCAGCGACGGTCTGCCGTACGTCGGACTGTTCCACCTCGGGGCCCGGCACGTCTACGTGGCCACCGGCTTCGCGGGCTGGGGCATGACCAACGGGGTGATGTCGGGCCGCCTGCTGACGGCCCTGATCTGCGGGGACGACCCGCCTCCGTGGAAGGACCTGTACGACCCCCGGCGGCTGCACCCGCTGCGCGAGGGGCCGTCGATCGCCCGGAGCCAGCTCTCGGTGGTCCGGCACTTCGTCGGGGACCGCCTGCGCGTCCCCGAGGTGGCCGGTCCCGCCGCGATCGCTCCCGGGGCCGGGGCCGTGCTCCGGCGGGACGGCCACTCCCTCGCCGTCTACCGCGACCGGACCGGCGGCCTGCACTGCCTCTCCGCCACCTGCACCCACCTCGGCTGCCAGGTCGCCTTCAACGACGCCGAGCACGTCTGGGAGTGCCCCTGCCACGGCTCGCGCTTCGACGTGGACGGCCAGGTGCTCCAGGGGCCCGCGACCCGGCCGCTGAATCCGCGCCCGCTCCCCGACGAGCCGTCCACCGACTGAGCCGTCGGACGACCGAGCTGGGGGACGACCGAGCTGGGGGACGACGGCCGCCGCCGTCGTCCCCCAGCTCTACCGTCCGGTACTCGTCGAGACCTACCGTCCGGTGCTCATCGGCGCCGTCCGGCGAAGACCGGGGTGGCCGCGGCGATCAGGACGGCGGCGACGGCGATCTGGAGCAGGTGGCGAATCCAGTCGAACCCGCCGGTGTCACGGACACCGAACGCGGTCGCCAGTGCGTTGCCGGCGACGGCGCCGATGATGCCGAGGATCACGGTCAGCCAGAGCGGGATCGGCTGGCGGCCGGGCAGGATCAGCTTGGCAAGCAGGCCGATGATCAGACCAGCAATGATCGCCCAGAGAAAAGACATGCCTACTCCCTCGTTCGTGCTCCGCCCCTACCGGCCGGTCGGGACGTGGTGACCGCCGTCTGCCCGGGATTCGGCAGTCGAATCGTCGGCGGCCCCCGTCGCCGACCGCAACGGGTCGGCCGGGAGCGGGGCGGCCGGGAGCGGAGCCGGGATCGAGGCAGGGAGCGCCCTCAGCGCACCTGGATGCCCAGCAGACAAGTGTCGTCGTCCGTATCGGAGTTGCTGTGGGTCAGGACGTGGTCGAGCCTGCGCTCCAGGGTGGCCGTCGGGCTGCCCGCCCGGACGGTCGCCAGCAGCTGGTCCGTCGACTCCTGCAACGCCCGGTCGCGCCGCTCGACCAGCCCGTCCGTGTACAGCAACAGCGTCTCGCCGACGTGCAGTTGGAGCTGCCCCTCCTCGTACCGGGCGTCGGCGGCGGTGCCGAGCAGCAGGCCCTTGACCATCGGCAGGGTGACGGCCTCGCCCCCGGTGAGCAGGACCGGCGGCGGGTGTCCGGCCCGGGCCCAGCGGAGCTGCCGGGTCCGGGGGTCGAAGAGGCCGCAGACCGCCGTCGCCGTCACGTTGTCGGTCAGCTGGTGGGCGACCCCGTTCAGCCAGGTCAGCAGCTGGCCCGGTCCCGCACCGGTGGCGGCCAGGCCCCGCAGGGCGTTGCGGAGCGCGACCATTCCGGTGGCCGCCGGGATGCCGTGGCCCGCGACGTCGCCGACGCACAGCAGGATCTGTCCGGACGGCAGCACCGCCGCGTCGTACCAGTCGCCGCCGACCAGGTGCCCCCGCTCCGCCGGGCGGTAGCGGACGGCGATGCTCAGGCCCTCGACGTCCATCGGGCCCCGGCTCGGCGGCATGATGGCGTGCTGGAGCTGCAGCGCGAGCCGGTTGCGTTCGGCCGACTGCTGCTCGGAGTGGGCCAGTTGGTCCTGGGTGGCGGCGAGCGCCACCTCGGTCCAGTACTGCGCCGAGACGTCCTGATAGGCGCCCCGGACCGCGACCAAGCGGCCGTCCTCGACGATCGGCTCGGCCACCACCCGGATGTGCCGGGCCACCCCATCCCCGCGCTGGAGCCGGAACCCCGTGGCGGCGTCCCGCTGGTGGTGCAGCAGGGTACGCAGGAAGCGGCCGACGGCCACCGCGTCGTCCGGGTGGGCGTGGGCGGCCAACTGCTCGACCGGCACGGGGTCGGCGCCCAGCGGCAGGCCGTGGAGCTCGAACACCGCGTCGCTCCAGGTGACTTCACCGGTCGTCAGGTTCTCCTCGAACCCGCCGATCCGGCCCAGCCGCTGGGCGTGCCGCAGCAGCTCCGCGACCCGCGAGGGCTCGTCCTCGGTCCGCCGGACCACCAGGATGCCGCCGCCGATCCGGCTGACGGTGACGCCGGCCGTCGAGTCCGGCTCGGGCGCCCCGGGATCACCCCGGCGGGCGCGGAACGGCCGCCCGGTCGCGTGGGTCCGCGCGATCTGCTCGAACAGCCCGTCCGGTTCGGCCGCCTGCGGGTACGACTCCAGCAGCCGCCCGGTCACCGCGCCGCCCCACTGGCCGGCCTGCTCGCGGAAGCTCGCGTTGCCGTACCGGATCCAGAAGTCCACCAGGCGGCCCTCGCCGTCCGGTTCGGGCGTCAGGACCAGGGCCGGATCAGGCAGGTTGTCGGCCAGGGCGGCCAACGACGCCCACTCGGCACCCTCGGCCCCGAGGTCGCCCGCGGTCGGGGCGCCGGTGTCCATGGTGTGCGCGCACAGGTCGGCCAGGGCCTCGATCTGACGTTGCACCCGGGAAGGCTGGGGCTCAAGCGGCTGCGGCCAGCAGATCTCCAGCACGCCGACGATCCGGCCGCCCACCACGGCCGGGCAGACGGCCCGGCCACCCGTGGTCTCCGCCTGCCCGATGGACGGCAGACCGCTCGCACGCAGATCCCGGACCCAGCTCGCCCGACGGTCCGCCAGGACCCGTCCGGCCAGCGTCGGTACGCCCGGTGGCACATGGCGCCAGCGCTCGGCCTCGCCGGGCCCGAAGCCGGCCGATCCGGCCAGCGCGAGCACGCCGTCCGGGCCGAGCTCCCAGATCGCCACCGCCGTCGCGCCCAGCGGTGCGAGCGCGTGCTCCAGCAGGGCGGTGGCCACCGCCGGTGAGTCGCTCGCCGCCAGGACGCCCGACTCGGCGGTGCGCAGCCGCAGCACCGTGGGTCCGTCGGCCGGCCCGGCGGGCTCCGCCACCACCTCGGCCAGGCCGTCCCGGGCCGCCTCGTTGACGATGTCGGCGGCGAGTTCCTCCGTCGGACGTCCCGACTGCGCGGCCAGCGCGGCAAGTTGGTGGGCGGCCTGGGCCGGGCCGCAGTGCAGCCGTTCGACCAGGACGCCCTTGGCCAGCTCGACCAGCGCCCGCCGGTCGGCCGTCCGCCGCTCCTCCCGCAGCTCCCGCCGCAGTCGCTCGACGGTGGCGGTGAGCCGCCCGAACGCGGCCTCCGCGGTCGGGTCGGGTGCCTCCCTGCGCTGCGGATCCGGCACGGACGTCTCCTCGGGGCGGTGCTGGTCGGTGCTGACGGGATCCAGGGCTGGTCCGGTCCGGGGCCGCGGTCAGTCGCGGAGCCGGCGGCGGATGCAGGCGAGCAGCTCCTCGGCGTCCACCGGTTTGGTGACGTAGTCGCTGGCCCCGGCGGCGAGGCTCTTCTCCCGGTCACCCGGCATCGCCTTGGCGGTGACGGCGATGACCGGCAGCCCGGCCCGGTCGGGCATGGCCCGGATCGCGGTGGTGGCCTCGTACCCGTCCATCTCGGGCATCATCACGTCCATCAGGACGAGGTCGATCTCCGGGTGCGCCCGCAACATCTCCAGGCCGGCCCGTCCGTTGTCGGCGTGCAGCACCAGCAGGCCGTGCAGTTCCAGGATGCTGGTGATGGCGTAAAGGTTGCGGGCGTCGTCGTCGACCACCAGCACGGTCCGGTCGACCAGCGTGTCGTCCGGCGCCTGCGCGGTGCTCCGGGCGGTGTCCGCCGCACGAACCAGCGGCAGGACGTCGCCCGGCTCGTAGGCGCTCAGGTGCAGCGCGATCCGCTCGCGCAACTCGTCCAGGCTGGAGAGCAGTTCGAGCGGCTGGGTCTCGGTACGGGCCTGCAGGGCGCGCTCCTGCCTGGCGTCCAGCCGGCGGCTGTGGTGGGCCAGCACGGGGAGCGACTGCCCGGCCGGGTCGTCGGCCAGGCCGGCCAGGAAGGTCAGCGCCGCGTCGTCCGCCAGGTCGAGGTCGAGCACCGCGCAGTGGCAGGCTTCACCGGCCAGTGCGGCGAGCGCCTCCTGGGCCCCGACGGCGGTGACCAGTTCGACCGGGCCGCGCCGGTCGTCGGGGGTTCCGCTGCTGCCCAGGTTGGTCAGGGCGCTCTCGGCGAGCAGGGAGAGCAGCCCGCGCGGGCGGTCCTCCACCACCAGCAGGCGTCGGCGTGGTCCGGCCTCGTCCGCGCGGTCCAGGGCCCGGGGACCCTGGGTGACGAGGGCGGCCGGTTCGGCCGACGGCGTGGGCGTGACCGGCAGGAAGAGCGTGAAGGTGCTCCCCCGGCCCGGCCGGCTGTCGGCGGTGATCGCCCCGCCGAGCAGGTGGGCGATCTCGCGGCTGATCGACAGGCCGAGTCCGGTGCCGCCGTGCTTGCGACTGGTGGTGCCGTCGGCCTGCTGGAAGGCGCCGAAGACGCTCTCCAGGTGCTGCGGGTCGATCCCGATCCCGGTGTCCCGCACCCGGAAGGCCAGCATCGGCCCGCTCCGCCGTACCCCGTCCGGGAGTTCGCTCTCGGTGGCCGGCTCGATCCGCAGCTCGACGCTGCCGTCCTCGGTGAACTTCACGGCGTTGGAGAGCAGGTTGCGCAGCACCTGCCGCAGCCGGTAGTCGTCGGTGAGCAGTTCGGCCGGCACCCCGGCGGCGGTGACCACCCGGAAGTCCAGGTGCTTGTGCGAGGTCAGCGGCCGGAAGGTCACCTCGACGTACTCCAGCAGACGCCGCAGCGGGATCCGCTCGGGGGTGATCTCCATCTTGCCCGCCTCGACCTTGGAGAGGTCGAGGATGTCGTTGATCAGCTGGAGCAGGTCGGAGCCGGCCGAGTGGATGATGCCGGCGTACTCGACCTGCTTGGCCGTCAGGTTGCGGCCGGGGTTCTGCGCGAGCAGCTGGGCCAGGATGAGCAGGCTGTTCAGCGGGGTGCGCAGCTCGTGCGACATGTTGGCCAGGAACTCGGACTTGTACTTGGAGGCCAGGGCGAGCTGGTGGGCCCGCTCCTCCAGCTCCTGCCTGCCCTGTTCGATCTCCAGGTTCTTGGCCTCGATGTCGCGGTTCTGCGAGACCAGCAGGGCCGCCTTCTCCTCCAGTTCAGCATTGGAGCGCTGCAACTCCTCCTGCCGTACCTGGAGTTCCCCCGACCTGGCCTGCAACTCGGCTGCCAGCCGCTGGGATTCGCCGAGCAGCTCGTCCGTTCGGGCACTGGCGACGATGCTGTTCACGTTGACGCCGATGGTCTCCATCAGCTGGTCGAGGAAGTCCCGGTGCACCTCGGTGAACGAGGTCACGGTGGCCAGTTCGACGACGCCGAGCACCTGCCCCTCGAGCGCGATCGGCAGCACCACCAGACAGCCCGGCGCGGTCCGGCCGAGCCCGGAGGAGATCACCGCGTAGTGGGACGGCAGGTTCTCCACCAGGATGCTGCGCTTGCTGAGGGCGGCCTGGCCGACCAGCGACTGGCCGAGCCCGAAGCGCTGGGTGGTGCGCGAGGCGCCGTCGGGGTGGCCGTACGAGCCGACCAGGGAGAGCTGGGTGCCGTCCGGGGTCTCCTCGGCGAGGTAGAAGGCGCCGTACTGGGCCGAGACCAGCGGGGCGAGTTCCGCCATCACCAGGTCGGCGACCACCGCGAGGTCGCGGCGGCCCTGCATCAGGCTGGAGATCCGGGCCAGGTTGGTCTTGAGCCAGTCCTGCTCCTGGTTGGCGCGGGTGGTCTGGCGCAGCGACTCCACCATGAAGTTGATGTTGTCCTTGAGTTCGCCGACCTCGCCCGGGGCCTCCACGGTGATGGAGCGGGTCAGGTCGCCCTCGGCCACGGCGCTGGTCACCTCGGCGATCGCGCGGACCTGGCGGGTGAGGTTGCCGGCGAGCCCGTTGACGTTCTCCGTCAGGCGCTTCCAGGTGCCGGAGACGCCCTCGACCTCGGCCTGGCCGCCGAGCCGTCCCTCGCTGCCCACCTCGCGGGCCACGCGGGTGACCTCGGCGGCGAAGGAGGACAGCTGGTCGACCATGGTGTTGATGGTGGTCTTGAGTTCGAGGATCTCGCCCCGGGCGTCCACGTCGATCTTGCGGGTCAGGTCGCCGCGCGCGACGGCGGTGGTGACCTGGGCGATGTTGCGGACCTGGCTGGTCAGGTTGTGGGCCATGAAGTTGACGTTGTCGGTGAGGCCCTTCCAGGTACCGGCCACGCTGGGCACCCGGGCCTGGCCGCCGAGCGTCCCCTCGGTGCCGACCTCGCGGGCCACCCGGGTCACCTCGTCGGCGAACGCGGAGAGCTGGTCGACCATCGTGTTGATGGTCTCCTTGAGCTCCAGGATCTCGCCCCGGGCGTCCACCCTGATCTTCTGGGACAGGTCGCCCTTGGCCACCGCCGTGGTCACCTGGGCGATCGAGCGGACCTGGGCGGTGAGGTTGTCCGCCATCACGTTCACCGACTCGGTGAGGTCGCGCCAGGTGCCGGAGACGTCCTGGACGTCCGCCTGACCGCCGAGCCTGCCCTCGGTACCGACCTCGCGCGCCACCCGGGTCACCTCGCCCGCGAACGAGGACAGCTGGTCGACCATCGTGTTGATGGTCTCCTTCAACGCCAGGATCTCGCCCCGGGCGTCGACCGTGATCTTCTGCGACAGGTCGCCCTTGGCCACCGCCGTGGCCACCTGGGCGATCGAGCGGACCTGGGCGGTCAGGTTCCCGGCCATGGAGTTGACCGAGTCCGTCAGGTCGCGCCAGGTGCCGGAGACGTCCTGGACGTCCGCCTGACCGCCGAGCCTGCCCTCGGTGCCCACCTCGCGCGCCACCCGGGTCACCTCGCCCGCGAACGAGGACAGCTGGTCGACCATCGTGTTGATGGTCTCCTTGAGTTCCAGGATCTCGCCCCTGGCCGCCACGTCGATCTTCTGCGACAGGTCGCCCTTGGCCACCGCCGTGGCGACCTGGGCGATGTCGCGGACCTGGGTGGTCAGATTGCCCGCCATCGCGTTCACCGAGTCGGTGAGGTCCTTCCAGGTGCCGGAGACGTCCTGGACGTCCGCCTGGCCCCCGAGCCTGCCCTCGGTACCGACCTCGCGCGCCACCCGGGTCACCTCGGAGGTGACCCGGGACAGCTGGTCCACCATGCCGTTGAACACGACGGCGATCTCCCCCAGCAGGCCGTCCGCGCCGTCCGGCAGCCGGGTGCCGAAGTCGCCGTCCCGGACCGCGGTGAGCCCGGCCAGCAGCCGGCCGAGCTCGCTCTCGCCGACGGTGTCGGGACCGGCCGAGTGCCCTCCGGTGGTCCGGTCGGGCTCCGCGTCGCTCATGGCGTCCCTCCTGCGCTGTGATCCGTGCTCTGAAGGGTCCGGTGTCGATCCCGTGCCGAGGCTACCGCGCGGCGCGAGGGGGATCGCGAGCTTCCGGCACCCGGTCCGCAGAACGGGTCGCCGGGCGGGGTTTGACCACCCGGATCAAGGACATACGAAGCCCGGGCGAGCGACGGGAACGAGGAGGCCGTGGTGGCGACAGTGACAGACTCCGGGCAGCGGTTGGCGCCATGACCAGCGGCGTCGCCGCCCCGTTCGTTCACCTCGCCCTGCTCTACCGCACGCAGGAGGAGTACCTGCGGGAAGTCGGCTCCTTCGTGCACCGCGCCGTGGAGGCGGACGAGCCGGTGCTCGTCGCCGTGCCCGGCCCCCGGCTGGCGGCCGTGCGGGAGAGCCTGGGGGCCTCCGCCGGGCCGACCGAGTTCACCGACATGACCGTGCTGGGCCGCAATCCGGGACGCATCCTGGCCGCCCTGCAGCACTTCGCGGACCAGCATCCCGGCCGGGTCGCCCGGATCGTCGGGGAACCGGTCTGGCCCGGCCGCAGCGATGCGGAGATCCTGGAGGCGACCCGGCACGAAGCGCTGGTCAACACCGCCTTCGCCGGTCGCCCGGCCACCGTGCTCTGCCCGTACGATCTCGGCACCCTCGGAGCCGAGGTGGTCCGGGACGTCGGACGCACCCACCCGTGTGTGGTGACGGACGGCACGACTGCGGCCAGCCCCGGCTTCGTCGATCCCCGCATCGTCTGCGCCGACTGCGAGACTCCCCTGCCCGAGCCCACCGACCCGGCCGCGCTGACCGTGCAGTACGCGGCCGGGCGGCTGGCCGCCGTCCGCCGGTCCACCGAGACCTGGGCCCGGGGCAGCAAGCTGTCCGACGCCCGGCGGGACGATCTGGTGCTCGCCGTCGGCGAGGCCGCCGCCAACTCGGTCGCCCACGGCGGGGGCTCCGGCACCCTCCGGCTCTGGGTGGGCCAGGATGCCGGCGTCGTCGCGGAGATCCGGGACCGGGGTGCGCCCACCGATCCGCTGGCAGGCCGCCAACGGCCGACGCTGACCTCCGGCGCGGGCGGGCGCGGGCTGTGGATCATCCACCAGCTCTCCGATCTGGTCGAGCTCCGGGTGGCGGACGGGCTGACCCTGCGCATGCACTTCCGGCCGTGAACCGCCGGCCGACCACGGTGCCCGTACCCCAGCCGACTTCCAACGGCCACCGGCCGGGCTCTATCGTGACCCCAGGGACTCCCCCGTCCCCGGGACCCGCTCCCGTCACCCGCCAGACGAACCACCCTGACCGGAAGGTTGGCCACACATTGAGCAACGAGACGCCCGGCCCGGAGGCCGCGGGCATCACGGTGGACACGCGGACCGAACCCGACGGTGCGGTCGTGTGCCGGTTCGCCGGCGATCTCGACCTCGACAGTGTCCCGACCGCCCGGGCGGCCCTGGAGGAGGGCGTGCGGACCGGACCGCCGGTGCTGGTGGTGGACCTGGAGGAGGTTGCCTTCTGCGACTCCTCGGGTCTCAACCTGCTGATCCGCACCAGACTGGCCGCTCAGGAGGCCGCGGTGGACCTGCGGATCGGCCCGCTCTCCGCACCGGTCGAACGGTTGCTGGAGATCACCGGGGCCACCGAGATCTTCCAGCTGCACACCTCCACGGCCGAGGCCCTGGCGGCGGCCCGCGCCGTCCCCGAGGCCGACCCGCGCTGACCGTGCGCGTCCCTCCCGACCTTCCCTCACCTGCGAACCTGGGGCTGACAATGAGTACGGACGGCGCCTCGGGGCCCGCCGCCACACCCGCCGTGCCGAACCTGCCGGCCGGCGGTCAGCGACGGCGCCTGGTCCTGGCGGGCACCCGGGGCCAGGTCGCGGCCGGCCGCGACTTCGGCCGCCGGGCGCTGGCCGACTGGTACGCCGCCACCACCGGCGACCCCCGGACGGAGAGCACGGCCGACGACGTCCTGCTGCTGATCTCCGAGCTGCTGGCCAACGCCCTGATGCACGCCGGCGGCCCGCTCGACCTGGTCCTGCACGGCACGGCCACCACCCTGCGGGTCGAGGTCACCGACGCGGACCGGACGGTGCCCCGGCCGAAGGAGCCGTACCGGGCGGGCGCACCCGGCGGCCACGGTCTGCACATCGTCGGCCGGCTGTCGGACCGGTGGGGCGTGGAGGTGTCGGAGCACGGCAAGACGGTCTGGCTGGAGATCGGCGCGGCCCGGATCACCTCCGGCGCCTGACGGGGCGCCGGGCCGCCGCGTCCCGGGCGCCCCGGCTCCCCGCGTCGCAGACCTCCCGCGGCTCAGACCTCCTCGGTGAGCTTCGCCCGCAGCCCGGCCAACATCCGGGAGAGCAGCCGGGAGACGTGCATCTGCGACACCCCCAGCCGCTCGCCGATCTGAGCCTGCGTGAGCTCCTCGACAAACCGCATCGAAAGGATCAGCCGGTCGCGCTCGGGCAGCGCGGCGATCGCGGGCTTGAGCGTCTGCAGGTCGTCCACCTGATCGATCCGACGGTCCTCGAAGCCGAGCCTGCGCGCCAGGGTGCTGTCCGGCGCGTCCTCCTCCATCCGCATCTCCAGCGACCCGGCGGTGCGCGCGTTGGTGGCGGTCATGCTCTCGACCACCTCCTCCTCGGACACCTCCATCCGTTCCGCCAGTTCCGCCACGGTGGGGGCGCGGTCGAGCCGCTGTTCGAGCTCGTCGCGCGCATGCCCCAGGGCGAGCCGGAGCTCCTGCAGCCGGCGCGGTACGTGCACCGCCCAGGTGGTGTCCCGGAAGTGCCGCTTGATCTCACCGAAGATGGTCGGCAGGGCGAAGGTGGAGAACTCCAGCCCGCGCTCGGGGTCGAAACGGTCGATGGCCTTGATCAGCCCGACGGTGCCGACCTGGACGATGTCGTCCATCGGCTCGTGGGCCGCCCGGAACCGGCCCGCCGCATACCGCACCAACGACAGGTTGAGCTCGATCAGCGTCCCGCGGACGTAGGAGTACGCGGCCGTGCCCTCCTCCAGTTCCCGGAGGCGGACCAGCAGAGCCCGGGACAGCTCCCGGCCGTCGGCGGGGGCCACCGCCGAGGGGTTCTCGATGACCGGCAGGTCCGCCAGCTCGGGGTGGGCGGTGGCGGCCGCCGACGGGGTCATGGTGCTCGGCGTGCTGGTCATGGTCGAAGAGGTCAGCAAGGCCACGCCTTTCCGTCGTCCGATGCGTCGATTCCCGCCGCCTACCCCGCTTCCCGCGAAGGATGCGGCCGGGGGGACGGTCAGTGGCGCTCCTGGGTGAGGGCGGCCAGTTCCTCGTCCCAGGCGATCAGCCGTCCCTCGGACCCGAGCGGGACGACCTGCTGGGTGGCGGCCAGGAAGGAACGTACGTCGGCCGTGCGCACCATCAGCACGGCGCAGCCGGCCGCGGTCCTGAACTCGATCGCGGTCTGCTCCCGGTTGTGCGGTCGTACCCTGACGTCGCCGCGCCCGGCCGGGGCGTGCAGGCCCTCGACCAGCAGGTGGCGGGCGAACGTCCAGGTCACCGGGGACTCGTCGAGCGCGCAGTCGGCCCCGAAGACCATCTGCACAGCGAACGGGTCGTCGGCCCGGTACTCCAGCTGAGCGGTGAACTCGACCTCCACCAGCGCGACCAGTGATCCGGACAATGAGTGAACAACGGGCTCCTGCTGCATGGGAACTCCTGAAGGCTGCGGTGACCGGCCGTGGCCGCGACACGCCGCGTCTACCCCGCCACATCGCGGTCATGTCCCCTACCACGGCACGAGGTCGAATGCCTGGTTGGGGAGCGGCTGCCGGGGCAGGCGCGTCTCATGAAGCTGCTGACACCCCCCGGGGTCTACCCGCCGCAGGGCGACAGCGCCCTGCTCGCCCGAGCCCTGGCCGACGAGCTGGCCCGCCGCCCCCCGGACCGGCGCGAGCTGCTGGAGCTGGGCACCGGCAGCGGTGCGCTGGCCGTGGCGGCCGCCGTTCTGGGTGCCCGGGTCACGGCCGTGGACGTCTCCCGGCTGGCGCTGGCCACCGCGTGGACCAACGCCCGGCTGCACGGGCGCCGGATCCGGGTCCGCCACGGTGACCTGACCGCTCCGGTCCGCGGACGCTCGTTCGACCTGGTGATCAGCAATCCCCCGTACGTCCCTGCACCGGGGGCGGAGGTGCCCCAGCACGGGGTCGCGCGGGCCTGGGACGCCGGTCCCGACGGCAGGCTGCTGCTGGACCGGATCTGCCGGCAGGCGCCCGCGATGCTGGCGCCGGGCGGCGTGCTGCTGGTGGTGCAGTCCTCGCTCGCCGACACCACGGCCACCCTGGACGCCCTCGACCGGGCCGGTCTGGACACCGGCATCGTGGGGCGCCGCCGCCAGGAGTTCGGCCCGGTCATGTCGGCGCGGGCCGACTGGTTCGAGCGGCGGGGCCTGATCGCGCAGGGCGTCCGGGACGAGGAACTGGTGGTGATCCGCGGTGCCCGCCGGTCGTGACGAGGTTCGTGTCCAGCTGACCGGCACCGGCCCGGTGCTGGTGGAGGGGCCCGTCGAGGTGGTGCTGCCCGACGGCAGCACCGTGCGCTCCGACCGGCCCGTGGTGGCGCTGTGCGCCTGCCGGCGCAGCAGGCGCTACCCGTTCTGCGACACCAGCCACCGCCGCCGCTCGCGCGGGCCGTCAGCCCAGGAGGGCGGCGGTGGCGGTGCCGCTGAGTGAGCTGCTGCCCCGGCGCCAGTGCTCCAGCAGGTGCGCGGCGAGGCGGTCCTCCACCAGGCCGGTCGCCGCGACGCCGAAGGCGATGTCCGGCTCCAGCTCCGGTTCGGCGGCCAGCAGGGCCCGGATGACGCCGTGCCGCACCAGCTGCTCGTGCACGGCGTCCGCCTCCACGTGCTCGCGGTAGAAGAAGGTCCCGGCCGGGCCGGCCCCCAGCCGTTCGAACGCCTTGGCCAGGCGGGCGGATCCGGGCGAGGAGGTGATCTCCACTGTGGCGAACTGGCCCACCGCCGCGCCGCGCAGCGCCCGGTGCAGGCCGAACAGCGACATCAGGTTCACCACCGCGAAGGCGGGCGCGGCGGCCACGTCGGTGTGGTGTCCGTAGCTCGGGTCCAGGCCGAAGTCGGCCATCATCTCGGCGAACAGCCGGGAGTGCGCGTGCTCGGCGCGGCCCGCCCCGTACTCGTCGAACTCGATGGCCACGTACGCCGCTTGGGCCGGGCCCGTGAGCCGGGGGATGGCCCAGGCCTGCGGGTCGGCCTCCTTGAGGTGGTAGAGCGAACGGTGCATCAGGTACTCGCGGGCCTGCCAGCGCTCCCCCTCGTCGAGGAGGAAGTACGAGGGGCCGGTTCCGTCGACCGGCTCGGTCAGCAGCTCGTCCAGCAGGGGTTGCAGCGCCGGGCGCGGCTCGGTCAGCGCCCGCAGGCCGGCAAGGAACGGCTGCTCCAGGGCGCGCCGGAGGCGCAGCAGACCGGGGTGCCACTCCCAGTCGGGGTCCACCCCGGCGAAGCCGCGGTAGTGCAGTTCGTAGCAGAGGTACAGGGCGAGCTGGTGGTCCTCGCTCCAGGGGTCGACGTCGGCCGGGAACTCGGCGGGGCGGTGCTCCGGCCCGGTCGCGGCCGGGTCGGTGGTGAGCAGGGTGCGTACCGCCTCGGACAGCGGGCCACGGGCGAGTGGGAGGCGGGGGCCTCGGCGGGCAGGGTTCATCACGGCTCCAGGTGGAGTTCCAGGGTGCAGCACTTCGCACCGCCGCCCGCCTTGCGGAACTCGGACACGTCGACGCCGACCGGGTCGAAGCCGCGGGCCGCCAGCTCGTCCGCGAGCCGGTCGGCGGTGTCGGGCAGCACCACGTGGCGGCCGTCGGACACGGCGTTCAGCGCGAACCCCTCGGCCTCGGCCGTAGTGGCCCGCAGCGCCGAGGGGAAGAGGGCGAGAAGGGTGGCGCGGCTGGCCTCGTCGAAGGCCTCCGGGTAGTACATGACCTGGTCCTCGTCGAGCACCGCCAGCGCGGTGTCCAGGTGGTAGAACCGCGGGTCCACCAGGGTGAGGGTGACCACGGGCAGCCCGAGGACGGTGCGCAGTTCGCGGTGGGCGGCGCGCTCGGTACGGAACCCGGTGCCCGCCAGCAGCTTGCGGCCCGCCGTCAGCACGTCGCCCTGGCCCTCGTTCACCCGGTCGGCGGTGCTGACCTGGCGGAACGGCCGCCGCGCGAACCAGGTCCTGAAGTGGGCCGCCTCCGCCGCCCGTTCGGCGTGCCTGAAGCGGGAGACCAGGACCCGGCCGTCCACGACGGTGGCGGCGTTCGCGGTGAACACCATGTCGGGCAGCCCGGGGCGCGGTTCGATCACGTGCACCGTGTGGCCGAGCTTCTGGTGCACCGTCCGCAGCTGCTCCCACTGGTCGGCGGCCCTGCGGGTGTCCACCACCGCGCCCGGGTCCATCCAGGGGTTGATGGCGTACTCGACCCCGAAGTAGGTGGGCGGACACATCAGGTAGTGCCGTCGGCGGGCTGACGGTTTCATGGCGCACTCCGCTGGGCTCGGGGCCCCGTACTTACGGGCTTCCGCTCGGCGTGTGCCCGGATCGCCGCCCCCCACGCCCGGCAGCCGTCACCCGGACGGCCCGGGTGAACTCGGCGCAGCCGGGCAGGCGCCCCATGACAGCTCCCGACGACCAGCGAGGACGCCATGAGCAGCGACCAGTTCACGCCGCAGGACCCGGTGGGTCAGCACCCCCGTCCCGACTTCACCGACCAGAGCCAGTCCTATCCCGGCAGCAGCGACCGGATGGAGCCGGAGCCCGACTACGGCGAGGAGACCTACCGGGGCACCGGCCGGCTCGCCGGCCGGGTCGCGCTGGTCACCGGCGGTGACTCGGGCATCGGCCGCGCGGTGGCCCTGGCCTACGCGCGGGAGGGGGCGGACCTGCTGTTCTGCCACCTGAGCGACGAGGAGGAGGACGCCGCCGAGACCGTCCGCCTGGTCCGGTCGACCGGGCAGCGGGCCGTGGCGGTTGCCGGTGACGTCCGGGAGGAGGGCTTCTGCGCTGAGCTGGTGGAGCGTACGGTCGGCGAACTCGGCCGCCTGGACGTGCTGGTGAACAACGCCGCCTATCAGCTGGCCCAGGAGGAGGGGCTGGCGGCGATCAGCACCGACCAGTTCGACCGGGTGATGAAGACCAACGTGTACGCGATGTTCTGGCTGAGCCAGGCCGCGCTGCCGCACCTGCGGCCGGGCTCGTCGATCATCAACACCACCTCGGTGCAGGCGTACGAGCCGAAGCCGCACCTGCTCGACTACGCCGCCAGCAAGGGCGCCATCCTCACCTTCACCCAGGGCCTTGCCCGGCAGCTCGCGCCGGACGGGATCCGGGTCAACGCGGTCGCCCCCGGCCCGGTCTGGACACCGCTCATCCCCGCCACCATGCCGCCCGAGCAGGTCGCCGAGTTCGGCAAGCAGTCGCCGCTCGGACGGCCGGCCCAGCCCGCCGAGATGGCGCCGATCTACGTCTTCCTCGCCTCCCAGGAGGCCAGCTACGTCACCGGCGAGGTGGTGAACGCCACCGGCGGCAAGCCGCTCTCCTGAACGGCCGCCGCCCTGCGCCCGCCCGTCAGCCGACGGTCCGCCCCCTCGGGACCAGCGGCTCCGGGCGGGCGCCCGCCTTCAGGTGCACCACGCCCGCGTGGCGCACGGTGCCCGGCGTGATCATGGCGATGTCGCACCAGGGGATCCAGCGGGCCCTGGCGGTCATCCGCCGGGCGAGCCGGCCCAGCAGCCGGGGGCGGTCGACCGGCCGGTGGTCCAGGCAGAGCAGCCGGGCCAGCCGGCCGGAGCTGGCGACCAGGCCGACCAGCCGGAGCGCGGGCGCGCCGTTGGGCAGCCTGGCCTCGTCCAGGCCGAGGTCGGTCACCCGGCCGAGCGACTTCCCCTGGTGGTCGATCAGTTCGGCGCCGATGAGGTCGGCGGTGCGCAGGTCCCCGGTCGGCAGGTCGGTGCTCGGCAGGTCAGCGGTTGGCATGGTCGGCTCCCGGGATGCGGCGGACGAAGTGCTCGCGGATCCAGTCCTCCAGGGCATGCACCCGGTCGGGGCCGGGCGTGCAGACCAGGGCGGAGCCGATGTGGGTGATCCGCTCGATCGACAGCCGGCCCGGCCCTGGCTCCGGGGAGAGGGCGAGCCGGGCGGCGACCGTGGTGCACCACTGGCCGAGCCGCCCGCGCAGCCGGGGCCCGAGCGCCTGCGGGCCGACCAGGACGGCGGTGGCGTAGAGGTGGCCGTCGGCGGCCGGGGTGAACTCGAGGTCGTCCACCTTGCAGACCGAGGTGCCGTCGGGGTGGACCACCTGACGGTCCAACAGGTGGTAGCGGGCGCTGTAGTGCCGCCCTGCGGTCCGAGGGCCGTCGTACTCCGGCGTCGCGTTCACAGGTCCTCCCTCACAGTCCTGCCTTGGTGGCGATCATCAGGGGTACCGCGGCCACCGCCGCCACCAGCACGACGACCAGGAAGAACGTGCCCAGGGTGTTGGCCACCTTGCCGTTTACCTGGTCGCCCATGAAGTCGCGGTCGCCCGCCACCACCAGGATCGGCAGGTAGGTGAGCGGCAGGGCGACAGCCGCGAAGATCAGCGAGTACTCGGTAACCTTCACCGGGTCGACCGAGGTGAGGATCAGCGCGGCGGCGGCGAACAGGACGACCAGGACCACGGTGTGGAAGCGGGAGGCCCGGTGCGGGGCAGCGCTCTTGCCCCACGTCCAGCCGAAGTACTGACCCACGGTGTACCCGCAGGACAGCGCGGTCTCCAGGGCCGCGCCGAAAGTGGCCGCGAACACCCCGAGCAGGGCGAGGCCGAGGCCGAGCTTGCCGAGCGCGAGCCCGACGGGCAGCACCACCTGCGAGAGGTGGTCGACGCTGATCGACTGCCCCTTGAAGACCAGCGTCGCGCAGGCGGTGATGGCGAGCGCGAGCAGGCCGCCGAGCGGGAACCCGAGCATCACGTTCAGCCGCGACAGGCCCAGATCCTTCCGGCTCCACCGCTCTTCGGCTCCCCCGGAGGAGAAGAAGAACACCTCGTAGGGGGTCATGGCGCTCGAGAACAGGGCGATGGCGTAGTAGAAGTAGGTCGGGTGGCCCTCCCCCGACGGGACGCTCGGATGGGTGATCTGGTGGCCGATGTCACCCCAGTGCGGGTCCAGCTTGAAGAAGGCCACCACGAACACCACCAGCGCCAGGCCCGCCAGGCCGAACACCCGCTCCATGTTCTCGAAGCCCACCCGCCACACCACCAGCCAGACGGCGAACGCCACGGCGGGGATCCACAGCAGGTAGGCGACCCCGCTGAGCAGCTCGATCGCCAGCGCCACACCGGCCAGTTCCGCCGCCAGCGTGAGGGCGGTGACCAGGAACGAGGCGCCCAGGTTCGCCAACGCGACCCGGGGGCCCAGCCGTTGCCGTACCAGGTCGAAGGTCGGGCGGCCGGTGACCGCCACCACCCGGCCGGCCATCTCGGCGTAGACGCAGATGCCGATCACACCGAGCAGCAGTACCCAGACCAGGGCGAACCCGAACCGGGAGCCGACCACGGCGGAGGCGACCAGGTCACCCATGTCGACGAAGCCGCCGATGGCGGTCAGGATGCCGAGGGTCACCTTCAGCAGGTTCTTCACTTCATGGCCTCCTGCTCCTGCTCCATCAGGTCGGCCACTGCCGCCAAGGGAGCGGTCGGCGCGGTCTGGCCGCGCTCGACCGCGATCCGCAGCGGGTCCGCCTCCTGCTCGGCCCGGCGCAGCAACTCGCTCACCCGGTCACGCAGTTGGTCGGACTCGGCCGACGGCGGCTGGCGGGAGAGGAAGCCCTCGGCCACCGCACTCAGGTCCCGGTCGGCCTCCCGCACCAGGACGGAGGTGTAGGCGGCCGTCAGCCGTCCCGCGGCGGCGGCGTCCACCCCGGTGGTGATGGTGCGGGAGGCCGAGACGGCGCTCTCGAGGGTCTGCGAGGCCTTGTGCCGAAAGTCCTCGTCGGTGCGTGAGGAGCCGGCACAGCCGGCGGTCCCGACCAGCAGCGCGAGCGCCACCAGCAGCGGGGCCCGCCGCCTCATCGCCGGCCCCGTAGTACGAACCAGGCCAAAATCCCGGCAAGCAGCGCGAGTTAGGCGAACCCAGCCAGTATTACCAGACCCTGGTCCATGCGTCCTCACCTCGTCCGGCGGCCGGTTGGCCTGCGAACTCCTTCGTTCGCCCAGCCCGAGTGGAGCCAAGCGTTCCGTCGATCCGGCGCTTGCCCGCACACCCTAATTTCATTCCCACCGGCCGGACCGCGCCGACGCGCCGCCGAACAGGTCGACGACTGCTCGCGCGGCGCAGTGGCATCCGACAAGGCGAACAGCCTGTTAACGCTCACATAACCTTTGCCCGAGCGATCCCAGCGATCGGAAGAACTCGCAGGTCAGAGGCATATCAGCAGACCAGCGGCACTGTTGACGCACACAGTTGCCGGTCGTACTGTCCGGTAGCCGCCACCCGCCGACCGCGTCCGAACGGAGCACCATGCCCCTGTCCCGTCCGCTTCTCGCCACCGCGCTCACCGCCTCCGCCGCCCTCGGCCTGATCGCCGCGCCTGCCGCGCTCGCCGCTCCGGCGACGGTCGGCGCTCCGGCTGCGGCCGGCGCTGCGGCGACGAACTCCGGGTCGTTCTCGGTGCTGACGTACAACGTCGCCGGCCTGCCCGACTTCCTGTCCAGCGCCTCCAACGACCGGCAGGGCAGCACCACCACGATCGGCCAACGGCTCGGCCCGTACTCCCTGGTGAACGTCGAAGAGGACTTCAACTACCACGCCGCGCTGTACGCGGCCGACACCACGCACCCGTACCGCACGCCCACCAGCGGCGGGGCCGGAATCGGCAGCGGCCTCAACACGCTCTCCCAACTCCCCTACGACACCGACGACTTCGAGCGGGTCAAGTGGGACACCTGCTACATCGGCTCCGGTGACTGCCTCACCCCGAAGGGCTTCACCTTCCTGCGCGCCCGCCTGACCGAGGGCGGCTACCTGGACGTCTACAACCTGCACACCGACGCCGGTACGGAGCCCGGGGACCTCACCGCGCGGGCCGCCAACCTGGCCCAGCTCTCCGCCTTCGTGAAGACCCACTCGGCCGGGAACGCCGTCCTGGTGGCCGGTGACACCAACACCCGCTACACCCGGGCCGAGGACACCATCGGCGCCTTCGCCGCCGAGAACCAGCTCACCGACGCCTGGGTCTCGCTGGAGCGCGGCGGCGTGGCCCCCGCACCCGGCGCCCCCGCGCTGCTCTGTGACGACCGGACCGTCACCGACTCCTGCGAGGTGGTCGACAAGGTGCTGTACCGGGGCAGCCGGCAGCTCTCGCTCACCGCGACCTCCTACAGCAACAAGCACTCCGACTTCCTGGACGCCGCCGGCACCAAGCTCTCCGACCACTACCCGATCGCGGTCGGCTTCGACTGGAGCGAGAACCCGGACTACCGCGCCTCGGAGCAGTTCGGCGGCCCGCACGGGGACTACTTCAACGACGTCACCCGCGTCCCGGCCGGCGCCCGCGCCGCCGGCGTCAGCCTGCGCGGCGACGCACGGGTCGACCGGATCGGCCTGACCCTGACCGACGGCACCGAGCTCGGCCACGGCGGCACCGGCGGCACCGCCTCCTCGCTCACCCTCGGCGCCGACGAGTACCTGACCTCGGTCCGGCTCTGCCGGGGCTCGTACAGCGGCCACAGCCGGATCTTCCAGGCGCAGATCACCACCAGCCTGGGCCGGACCCTGACGGCGGGCACCAGCACCGCCGACTGCGTCACCCGCACCGCCCCCGCCGGCTGGCAGATCGCCGGCTTCACCGGCCGGTCCGGCGACGAGCTGGACAAGCTCGGCCTCCTCTTCACCCGCCGCTGAATCCCTCTCAACTCCCGTACAGAGACGACGATGACGAACCTGAACAGCATGGACCGGCGCGGCTTCCTGCGCACCTCCGCCGGTGCCACCGCCGGACTGCTCGCCGCCCCCACCGCCTACGGCTGGCTGGCCAACCCGACGAAGGCGGCGGCGGCCACCGCCACGGCACCCGCCTTCGTGGACTCCTACGCCACCAACGCCATGGCCGACCTCACCCCGGCGGGCAACGCGGCCGTCCGCATCCTGGGCGGGATGGCCAAGGTGTGGCAGACCGGGAAGACCTGGAACACCGGCACCCCGCTCCAGCCCGACCTGCTGCGCGCCAACATGCGGTACTGCGCCCAGATCACCGCACGGCGCACGGACGCCGAGGCCCGCCAGGCGTTCGTCATCGACCGCCAGCACCAGAGCTACTCGGCGATCGCCGGGCTCGGCCCGCTGGCGGCGCTGTACCGCAGCGGGGCCAAGGCCGTCACCGGCATCACCGCCGCTCCCACCGGCACCCCGGCCACCACGATCGACGACACCCTCCCGGCCGACGCGCCGCCCGGCTCGGCGCTCGGCGCGGGCTCGGTCGACTCCGAACTGGGCCAGGTGGTCCGGCTGGTGAACGCGGTGCGCGGCCCGCACGCCTCGGGCAACCCCAGCAAGTACGCCTACCAGTACCCCCGGCCCTGGCGGATGACGCCGGACAGCACCGTCGAGCCGACCGGCGCCATCGACGGCTTCGGCTTCCCGGTGTACCGCTCCGAGGTGGTCGTCGCCCCTCAGCTGCTGCGCCAGCGCAACCTGTCGCCCACGGACGACGCCGGCTACCCGAGCGGCCACACCAACGCGCTGCACCTGGCCGGGCTGGCCCTGGCCTACGCGGTGCCGGAGCGGTTCCAGGAGCTGATCACCCGGGCCTTCGAGTCGAGCCACACCCGGATCGTCGCCGGTATGCACTCCCCCGTCGACGTGATCGCCGGGCGGGTGCTGGCCACCGCGCTGGCGGCGGCCGAGCTCTCCGACCCGGCCAACGCCGAGCTCAAGGCCGCCGCCCGCGCCCAGGCGTCCGCCTGGTTCCAGGCACGGACCGGCAGCACCGCCGACACCCTGTACGCGTTCGCCCACTCGGCCGCCCCCGGCACCGACCCCTACGCCGACCGGGCGGCCAACGCCAGGTCGGTGCAGGAGAAGCTCACGTACGTCCTCCCGCGCCGGGGCCGCGAGACGGCCATGACGGTACCCAAGGGCGCCGAGGTGCTGCTGGAGACCCGGCTGCCCTACCTCGACGCCGGGCAGCGCCGCGAGGTGCTGCGCACCACCGCCCTCCCGTCCGGCTACGTCCTGCTGGACGGCCCCGAGCAGTGGGGCCGTCTGAACCTGTTCGCCGCCGCAGACGGCTACGGCTCCTTCGACCAGGACGTCCGGGTGACGATGAACGCCGCCGCGGGCGGCTTCAACGCGGCCGACACCTGGCACCACGACATCGACGGTCCCGGCGGTCTGACCAAGCTGGGCACCGGCTCGCTCACCCTGACCGGCACCAACCGCTTCACGGGCGCCACCGACGTACGGGCCGGCGTCCTGACCGCCGCCTCCCGGGACGCGCTCGGCCGGGGCGACGTCCGGCTGTGCGGCGGAACGCTGCGGCTGAACCAGGGGCGGGGCGCCGTCCGGCTGCACGGGGACTACGCCCAGTCCGCCGGCTCCACCCTGTCGGTGACGCTCCGTCAGGACCGCGATCCGGCTCTCCGGATCCCCGGACGGGCGGCCGTCGCTCCCGGCAGCGCGCTCGTCCTGCGGGGCGGCGACTGGCGCCCGGACCGGGACTGCACGGTACGGATCCTCGAAAGCCGGTCCCTGTGCGGTCAGTTCGGGTCCGTGACGGTCGACGTCGAGGGTTTCAGGGCCGAGCCGCTCTACACCCACCAGGGCCTGGCCGTCCGCCTCACCCGTCGCTGAGCTGTCTGCCTCAGGGGGCGTCAGGATCTGGCCGTGATGCCCTGATCGGGGCCACGACCACTGTCCTGGCGCCCCTCTGCAGTGTCCGGATGATCCCCGAGACGCAGCCCGAGAGCCCGCCGCACGACCTGCCGGAGCATCCGACGCTGGCGGCCTGGCTGGCCGAGCGACGGGCGGCACCGCCCAGCTGGGCCGAGGAGGCGTTCGGCGGGGCGTGGCGGTGGAACTTCCATCCCGACACCCTGGACCGACTGGCGGCGGAGGTGGTCCGGCGGTTCGCCACGGCGGAGGAGTTCGACGCCGCTCGGGAGGAGCCGTTCGTCCAGGGCGCCTGCTGGTACCTGGGCGAGGTGATCCGGCGGACCAGGGGGGCGGTGTGGCGGTACCTCGCCGCAGACCCGGGGTCCGGGCCGGCAAAGCCCGGCTCGCGGGCCGGACTGCCCTTCGTGGACCAGCCCACGAAGCCGGGGCGGCGGCACGGCGGTCCCGCTGGTGTGCCTGCGTGAGTTGCTCGACCCGGACCGGCCGGACGGCCTGCGGCACCTGCTCTCCCGGTTCCGGCCGTCCACGTACGCCGACGTGGGGGCGCTGCTCCGGCGGACGCGCATGGTCGGCGGGGAGCAGGTCGACCGCGTTCTGACGGAGTACGCGGATTTCGCCCACCACGACCTGCCGCCGCACGAGGTGGCCGCCGCGCTGCAGGCGTTCGGGGTGGCGGTATCGGCCCACGGGGACGATGTCGACGACCTCGAAGAGAACTACGCGGACCTCCTGGCGGCGGCCGCCGCGCTCACCGACGGCGCGGTCACCGTCACCGACGTCCGGCTGCGCGCGGACGAGGAGTGCGACGAGGTCCTGGAGTTCGCCCGCAACGGCGTGCTGGTGACCCAGCCGACCGAGCACCGGTCGGACGACTACCTGGACCACGCGGCGGTCGCGGACTTCTTCGGCCACCTCGACCCCGACCCCGGCGTCGACCCGCGCCGGTTCCACCTGGTCCGCTTCGTGCGGCTCGGGGACGTCAACCACGAGACCACCTTCGTCTTCGCCACCCCCGAACAGGCCCGTCTACTGGAGCGGGAACTGGGGCTGGAACTGCGCTGAGCCGAGGGGGCTGGCCGACATGGCACAGAGTGTGGTCTATTAGGGGAACTTGGTTCCCTATCGCTCTGGAGCGCCGCGCCATGGACAAGGTGTTCGATCTCTTCCGGCTTTCCGAGGAGCACGAGATGCTCCGGGAGGCGGTGCGGTCGTTGGCGGAGGCGAAGATCGCTCCGTTCGCGGCCGAGGTGGACGAGCAGGGCCGGTTCCCGCAGGAGGCGCTGGAGGCGTTGCAGGCCAACGAGCTGCACGCGGTGCACGTTCCGGAGGAGTACGGCGGTGCGGGTGCGGACGCGCTGGCGACGGTGATCGTGATCGAGGAGATCGCGCGGGTGTGTGCTTCGTCGTCGCTGATCCCGGCGGTGAACAAGCTCGGTTCGCTGCCGGTGCAGCTGTCGGGTTCGGAGGAGCTGAAGGCGAAGTACCTGGGGGCGCTGGCGCGGGGCGAGGGGATGTTCTCGTACTGCCTGTCGGAGCCGGACGCGGGGTCGGACGCGGCGGGGATGAAGACCCGGGCGGTGCGTGACGGTGACTTCTGGGTGCTCAACGGTGTGAAGCGCTGGATCACCAATGCCGGGGTGTCGGAGTTCTACACGGTGCTGGCGGTGACCGATCCGGAGCTGCGGACGAAGGGCATCTCGGCGTTCGTGGTGGAGAAGGGCGACGCGGGTGTGTCGTTCGGGGCGCCGGAGAAGAAGCTGGGCATCAAGGGTTCGCCGACGCGTGAGGTGTACTTCGACAACGTGCGGATCCCGGCGGACCGGATGATCGGCGCGGAGGGCACCGGTTTCGCGACCGCGATGAAGACGCTGGACCACACCCGGGTGACGATCGCCGCGCAGGCGGTGGGCATCGCGCAGGGCGCGCTTGACTACGCCAAGGGCTATGTCCAGGAGCGCAAGCAGTTCGGCAAGCCGATCGGTGACTTCCAGGGCGTGCAGTTCATGCTGGCCGACATGGCGATGAAGCTGGAGGCGGCCCGGCAGCTGACCTACGCCGCCGCCGCCAAGTCCCAGCGGGTCGACGCCGACCTGACCTTCTTCGGTGCGGCGGCCAAGTGCTTCGCCTCGGACGCCGCGATGGAGATCACCGTGGACGCCGTCCAGCTGCTCGGCGGGTACGGGTACACCCGTGACTACCCGCTGGAGCGGATGATGCGCGACGCCAAGATCACCCAGATCTACGAGGGCACCAACCAGATCCAGCGGATCGTCATGTCCCGCAACCTCCCGTAGTCCAACCCCCTGACCACCCCCTCAGAAAGGAGCAGACGCCGTGAGCTTGAGGATCGTTGTCTGTGTGAAGTACGTGCCCGACGCGACCGGTGACCGTCGCTTCGCGGACGACACCACCACCGACCGGGACGCCGTCGACGGCCTCCTGTCGGAGCTGGACGAGTACGGCGTCGAGCAGGCCCTGCGCATCGCCGAGACCCACGGCGACGCCGAGGTCACCGTCCTGACCGTGGGCCCCGACGACGCCAAGGACGCCCTGCGCAAGGCCCTGTCCATGGGCGCCGACAAGGCCGTCCACGTCAACGACGACGACATCCACGGCACCGACGTGATCGGCACCTCCGCCATCATCGCCAAGGCCCTGGAAACCACCGGCTACGACCTCGTCGTCTGCGGCATGGCCTCCACCGACGGCACCATGGGCGTCCTGCCCGCCCTCCTCGCCGAACGCCTCGCCGTCCCCCAGGCCACCCTCCTGTCCGAGGTCACCCTCGACGGCACCACCCTCACCGGCCGCCGCGACGGCGACGCCGCCACCGAGCAGGTCCAGGCCACCCTGCCCGCCGTCATCTCCGTCACCGACCAGTCCGGCGAAGCCCGCTACCCCTCCTTCAAGGGCATCATGGCCGCCAAGAAGAAGCCGGTGCAGTCCTACGACCTCGACGACCTGGGCATCGACGCCGACACCGTCGGCCTCACCGGCGCCTGGACCGCCGTCCAGGACATCACCGCCCGCCCCGCCCGCACCGCCGGCACCATCGTCAAGGACGAAGGCGAAGGCGGCAAGGCCCTCGCCGCCTACCTCACCGAGCAGAAGTTCATCTGACCCCGTCAGCGCACCTCCCGACCATCAGGAGCACAAAAATCATGGCTGAGATCCTGGTTCTCGTGGACCACGCCGACGGTGTGGTCCGCAAGCCGGCCCTCGAACTGCTCACCCTGGCCCGCCGCCTCGGCGAGCCCGCCGCCGTCATCCTCGGCGCCGGCCCCGCCACCGCCACCATCGCCGCCAGGACCGCCGAATACGGCGCCGCCAAGGTCTACACCGCCGACGCCGCCGAGTTCACCGACCAACTCGTCGTCCCCAAGGTCGACGCCCTCACCCAGATCGCCCGCACCACCAACGCGGCCGCCGTCCTGGTCACCTCCTCCGGCGAGGGCAAGGAGATCGCCGCCCGCGTCGCCCTGCGCCTGGACTCCGGCGTCATCACCGACGCCGTCGACCTCGAAGCCGGCCAGAGCGGCCCGGTCGCCACCCAGTCGGTGTTCGCCGCGTCCTTCCAGGTCAAGTCCGCCATCACGCACGGCACCCCGGTCATCACCGTCAAGCCGAACTCCACCACCCCCGAGCCGGCCCCCGCCGCCGGCACGGTCGAGAGCGTCGAGGTGGCCTTCACCGGCAACGCCGCCACCGTCACCGCCCGCACCCCCCGCGTCTCCTCCGGCCGCCCCGAGCTGACCGAGGCCGCCATCGTCGTCTCCGGCGGCCGCGGCGTCGGCGCCGCCGACGGCTTCGGCGTGGTCGAGGACCTCGCCGACGCCCTCGGCGCGGCCGTCGGCGCCTCCCGCGCCGCCGTCGACGCCGGCTGGTACCCCCACACCAACCAGGTCGGCCAGACCGGCAAGCAGGTCTCCCCCCAGCTCTACATCGCCGCCGGCATCTCCGGAGCCATCCAGCACCGCGCCGGCATGCAGACCTCCAAGACCATCGTCGCCGTCAACAAGGACCCCGAAGCCCCCATCTTCGAACTCGTCGACTACGGCGTCGTCGGAGACCTCTTCACCGTCCTCCCCCAACTCACCACCGAAGTCAAAACCCGCAAGGGCTGAGCCCGACACAGCACGGAGCCGGACGGCAGCACCTGCCGTCCGGCTCCGCCGCGTTCCGAGCCGTCAGCCCCGCCCGAGGCCCGCTTCGATGTCCCTGACGACCCGCCACATCGGGGTGGAGCGCTTGGTGATCACGATGACCACCTCGTCCTCCTCCGCCCCCTCGGCGGCCGGGGACCGCTCGGAGCTCCAGGCCCGGGCGACGTACTCGAGGGCGTGGTCCACCGCCGCCGACGCGTCGCCCTCACCACCCGCCCGCAGCCAGGCCCGCAGCGCGTGGTTGTGCGCGGTGACCACGGCCGAGGCGATCACGTCGGCCCGCAGCGTGCCGTCCCTGCGGGCCGAGAACCGGGCCCGCAGGTACTCGGCGAGGGTGCGCTCGTAGCGCCAGACCACCGAGAGCTCGTACGTGCGCAGGCCGGGCACCTTCCTGGTCAGCCGGTAGCGCTGGACCGAGAAGACCGGGTTCTCGGCGTACATCCGCAGGACCAGCCTGGCCGCGTCACAGACCCGGGCCACCGGGTCGTCGCCGTCCTCGCTGGCCTCCAGCAGGGCGGTCATGTCCGCCAGGCACTGCTCGTGGTCGGGGAAGACCACGTCCTCCTTCGAGGGGAAGTAGCGGAAGAACGAGCGGCGGCCGACCCCGGCCAGGGCCACGATGTCGTCGATGGTGGTCTGCTCGTAGCCGCGCTCCACGAACAGCTGGAAGGCCGCCGCGACCAGGGCGTCCCGCATGGCGGGCTTCGCCGGCGCGGCGGAGGTCTCGGAGCTGGTGTCCCGTGCGGCCGTCATGGCGTGAACTTAGCATTTTCGGCCCGGAATGGCACTTGATGCGCAGCTGTGACAGCACTGAGTGCCGACCGGTCGAGCCCGCTCCGAAGGCCACGATCGCGGCCCGGCGACGCGACACACCACGTCCGGCGCAGGGTGATTGCCGGGGGCGGGCGGGGGTTCCAGGCTGTGGCCCATGAGCACGGAGAGCGGGCGCGCGGGTTGGGACATCCGGATGGCCGGCCCGGCGGCCGGCGCCAGGCACCGGGTGCTGATGCTCCCGGGCGGGATGTGCACCACGGAGTTCTACGCGGACGTGATGGCCGAGCCCGCTATGGCGGCGGCCGGGCTCGGCATGGTGGGGGTGACGCTGCCTGGGTTCGGACGCACCTCGGCGCCCGAGGACCTGTCGATGGAGAACTACGCCGCGCTGCTCGGGGAGTTCGCCGCCGAGGCGGGGTGTGACGTGCTGGTGGGCCACAGTCTCGGGGCCAACGTGGCGATCGAGCTGGCGGCGGCGGGTGTGTTCTCCGGGCCGGTGGTGCTGCTGTCGCCGACCTTCTCCCGGGAGGACGAGGCGAAGTTCCTGGGCGTGATGAACAGCGTGGGCCGGGTGCCGGGCCTGGGTGCGCTGGCGTGGGCGGTGATGATGAAGGCCCTGCCGAAGGCGATGAAGCGTGACCTTCCGCCACGGCGCGCGGACGTACTGGCGGCGGACCTCGCGAAGAACGATCCGGGGTTCTGCCGCCGGATCGTGCGGCGGTACTACGAGTACCTGGACCGGCACGGGTCCCTGGTGACCCGGCTGTGCGAGTCCGGCGTACCGGTGTGGGTCGTCCGGGGCGACCGCGACGAGATCGGGCTCACGGAGCAGGAGCTGCGAGGGCTGCGGGACTGCCCCCGCGTCACCCTCGTCACGGTGCCGGACGCGGGGCACCTGGCGCTGGTGGAGCAGCCCGCCCGGATCGCCGAGGTGATCGTCGAGGCGGCGGCCCGGGCGGGCTGACGGCCGGCGGTGACCGCCCGTCAGCCCGTGCGGAGCGGTCCCCTCAGTCGCCGTACCGCCGCGAGAACCCGATCCGCTCGCAGGCCGCCGTGGCGTCGGCCGCCGAATACCGGGCCAGCACCTCGCGGGCGCGGGACTCGGAGAGGCTGGTGGCGTACCACGACCGGGGGTGGTCGGCGAGGTTCCGGCTGATCAGGGAGAGGGCGCAGGTCCGCTGGTCGGCGGGCAGCCGGTCCAGGGCGGGGGCGGCGTCCAGCGAGAGGCCGACGATGTTGCGCAGGTCGATCCGGGTGGTGCCCTCGAAGCGGGCCACGTTCTGCTCGGCGACGATCGCGTCCGGGCCCATCAGTCCGTAGACGGCGGCGGCGACCATACCGCTGAGCACCACGACCCGAGGCAGCCAGGCGGAGTTGCTGAGTGCGCCCGCCACGATCACCAGCAGGAACACCACGCCGAGCCAGATCTCCACCACCAGGACCCAGAGCCGCAGTTGGGTCAGCCCGGAGGCGTCCACGTAGTACCACATCCGGCCGAGCGCGGAGGCGACCACGACCAGCGTGAGGACGCAGAGTGCGCCGAGCAGGAGCCTCGCGAGCCGGCGGTCGGACCCGGTGGCACGCGGGGCCCAGCGCTGGGCGACCGCGACCACCGCCAGGGTCAGCACGGTGATCACCATCAGCTGCCAGAAGCCCTGCCGGGCGTACTCGGAACGGCTCATCCCGGTCCGCTCCATGATGGAGTCGCGGCCACCGAGCACCACCACCGCCTGGACCACCGCGAAGGCGCCGAACAGCAGGTCGAGCGCGGCCAGCGGCAGCGCCCACTCCAGCCGGCCGCGCGGGCGGCCCGGCCGGACCTCCGTACGGTCCCAGCGCCGCGGTCCGGCCGCGATGTGGGCGAAGCCGAGGGTGGTGGCGAGGCCGAGGCAGAACAGGAAGGCGTGCAGCGGCAGGGTGCCCAGGTCGAGCTCGAAGCTGGGGATCAGGCGCTCCAGGACGTCACCCATCGCGGCGTCGGCGCCGGCGAACAGCCAGCCGAAGACGGTCAGCAGCACGGCCGTCACCACCACGGCCTTGACGACCGAGAACACCCTGCTCCGCCCGCCGGGGATCCGGAGGCCGCGCAGGCCCCTGCGGGCCCAGAACAGTCCGGGCACGAGCTGCCAGACGAGGCCGGGCAGGGCGAGCAGCACGCCCGTCCAGCGCTTCCCGCCGTGCAGGGCGAGCGAGGCCAGCCCCAGCGCGCAGGCGCCCGAGAGGACCACCGCCCAGTCGGCCTCGTGGAGGGCGGGCACCGTGAGCAGCGCCAGCGCGAGCGCGCTCCACACGAGCGTCCAGGGCCGGACGGTGCGCCCCGCCGCTCGGGCGGTGAGTCCCGCTGCGGCGGCCGCGACCAGGCCGCAGATCAGCAGGTTGACGCCCAGGGCGTCCGCGAGCAGCCAGCTGGCCAGCACCCCCGCGAGAACGGCGACGCCGACCACCTTCAGGGTGGCGGGCGCCTTCCGGTCCGGGTCGCCGGCCCGCAGCCACTGGAACGGCCGGGGCGAGGGTGGCGGGGTGGTGACGGGAGTGGGCGTACCGGACATGAGTCCCCCTCGGTGGTCGGCAGGCAGGCGGACGCCGCACGGAGGGCGGCCCGCGGAAGGCGCGGTTCAGCGTCGCGACGGCATGACTCTAGAGCATTCTGAACAGGTTCAAAAACCCCTGGGTCGAGCCTGCCCACCGGTCCGCGTGCCTCCCCGTTGCTGACCCGTCATCAGTTCTCACCTGCGCGCCTCGCACACCGGCAGGTGGTTCGCGGACGAAGATGGCCGCGAAGCGCGGTCGCGTGGTCGGCACGCGGTGCGCGCCGTCACCGGGAGACACGAGCACCATGACGATGGATCGACGAGGGTTCCTGACCACACTGGGGCTGGGCGGCACGATGCTGCTGACGGGCGTGGGCGAGGCACGGGCGGCGACCGGCGGGCGGTCGGCGCGGAACCGGTCGGGGCTGGACCGGCCGGGGCAGTATCGGTCGGCGCCGGACTGGTCGGCGTTGAAGGCGCGGCTCGACGGTCGGCTGGTGCTGCCGGACGACCCGGCGTACGGCGTGGCCCGGCTCGGCTACAACGAACTGAACGACGGTCAACTCCCGGCGGCGGTGGCCGGGTGCAACTCCGCGGCGGACGTCCGCAGCTGCCTGGACGCGGCCCGCGGGCACGGGGTGCCGATCGCCGCGCGCAGCGGAGGGCACAGCTATCTCGGCTACAGCGTCCCGAACGACGGGCTGGTGATGGACCTCCGGCCGATGGCGCAGGTCGAGGTCCGGCCCGACGGCACGGTGCAGGTCGGCGCGGGCGCCCGGCTGATCGAGGTCTACGCCGCACTGGCCCGGGCCGGGCGGCTGCTCCCGGCCGGCTCCTGCCCCTCCGTCGGCATCAGCGGACTCGCCCTGGGCGGCGGCATCGGCGTCCTGACCCGCAAGTACGGGCTGACCTGCGACCGGCTGGTCTCGGCGGAGGTGGTCACCGCCGACTCCCGGCTGCTCACCGCCTCCGAAACCTGCGAACCGGACCTGTACTGGGCCCTGCGCGGCGGAGGCGGCGGCAACTTCGGCGTGGTCACCCGGTTCACCTTCAGCACCGAGCCCGCGCCCGACCTCACCGTCTTCTCCCTCCGCTTCCCGGCCGGCTCCACCCCCTCGGTGACGGGCGCCTGGCAGCAGTGGGTCGCCGACGCCCCGTCAGAGCTGTGGTCCAACTGCGTGATCTCCGGCGCCGCCTCGCCGACCTGCCGGGTCGGCGGCTGTTACGTCGGTCCGCAGAGCGACCTCGACCCCCTGCTGGACCAGCTGGTCGCGGCAGCGGCGACGCAGCCCACCCTGCGCACCGCCCAGGGCAAGAGCTACCTTGATGCGATGAAGTACATGGCGGGCTGCGCGAACGACACCATCGCGCAGTGCCACCCCGTCTCCGAGGGCGGACGGCTGCCCCGGGCGGCGTTCGTCGCGGCGTCCCGCATGCTCGACACCGCGCTGGACCCGCAGGGCATCACCGATCTGATGGTTGGTCAGACCGGAGTCGACCTGCTGCTCGACTCCCTCGGCGGCGCGGTCTCCGAGCTCGCCCCCGGCGCCACGGCCTTCCCGCACCGCTCCGCCCTCGCCTCCGCCCAGATCTACGCGAGCACCACCCCCGCCGGCCGGGACGCGACCACCGCCACGCTGGACACCATCCGCGACGGACTCGGGGCGCTCGGGGCGACCGGAGCGTACGTCAACTACATCGACGCGACGCTCCCGGACTGGGGCACCGCCTACTACGGCGACAACCTGCCCCGGTTGAAGGCGGTGGCCCGGCAGTACGACCCGGATCAGGTGTTCGCCTTCCCGCAGGCGGTCAGCTGCGCCTGAGCGCATAGGGGCTGTCTGACAATTCGCGTCGGATCAGGCCGTGCCGAGGGGGTCCCCCCGGCCGGAGGCCGGGGGGACCCGGACCCGGCGGGAATCGTCAGACAGCCCCTAGAGTGCGAGGAGCTGCCAGTCCTGGTTGGAGCCGCCGGTGGGCGGCCACTGGATGACCGTGGCGGCGTCGGCGGTGGAGGCGTCCTTGACGTCCGCGCACCAGCCGGTGCGGACGTTGACGAGCTGGTGGTAGCCGCCGGCCTGGGACGGGACCAGCTTCCACGACTGGTTGGTGCCGCCGTCATCGGTCCACTGGTCCAGCCCCGCGCCCTGGGCGGAGCCGCCCGGGCTCTCCAGGACCTTGCCGCTGCGGACGTTGGCCAGCCGGAAGGAGCCGTCGGCGTTCGGGAGCAGCTTCCACTGCTGGTTGGTCCCGCCGCTCGACGGCCACTGGATGACGGCCGCCCCGTCGGCGGTGGACGCGTTGCCGACGTCCAGCACCTTGCCGCTCCTGCGGTTCACCAGCCGGTAGGTACCGGTGTCGCCGCCGAAGGGCCGGTCGTAGACCTCCAGACTGCGGATCGAGGCCCAGGCGCCGGAGGGAAGCCCGGTGACCGTCACCCGCACGTACCGGGCCTGGGCGCGGAAGACCGAGACCTGCACCTGGCCGGTGCCGGTGGTGGCGGTCAGGTCGGCCAGGGTGCTCCAGGTGGCATTGTCGGTGGAACCCTCGATCCGGTAGCGGTAGTTGGTGCCCGCGGACTCCCAGACGACGCGGGTGCCGGTCAGTGACCGCTGCGAGCCCAGGTCCACCTTGAGCCACTGGCCCGTGGTGCCGTCGCTCGCGGTCCAGCGGGTGGCGGTGGAGCCGTCCACGGCCATGGCCGCGGTGTTGCCCCTGGAGGTCTCCTCGCTGGACGCCGTCGCCGTCCGGCCGGCCGCGATGTCGGCCGGCTGCACGGTCCGGTCCAGCGTGACGCCGACCACGCTGTCCTCGGGGCTGCGGGTGCGGTTGACGCCGGTGATCGCGACCCGGCCGTCGTCGCCGGTGGTGTACGGGAGGTCGGTACCCGTGGCGACGTCGAAGACGCGGGTGACCCTCGCGTCCCCGGTCGACGGCGTGGTGAAGGAGGTGCCGACGTAGCCGGGCAGCAGGTGGACGTAGAAGGTGGTGTCCCGGCAGGTGAAGCCGTACTGGCCGTCCACCGGTTCCCACGGCCCGCCGCGCGTGCCGTAGACGGCCTGGCCGCACGTGGTCAGGAAGGATCCGACCCTGCGCACGACGGCGGCCTGGTCGGCGGGCACGGCGCCGGTACGGTCCGGGCCGACGTTGAGCAGGCAGGTCATGTTCCGGACCCACGCGTTGACCAGGACGTTCATGGTGGCGGCGAAGCTCATCACCCCGGCGCTGGGGTTGTAACCCCAGGAACCGCCGATGGAGAAGCACTTCTCCGCCACCTTCCCGGTGCGGATCGCACCGGTCGGGACCGCCGAGCCCTCCTCGCTGGCGTAGTCGCCGATCCAGCCGGAGCGCAGGGTGGTGACGATGTCCGGTTGGTGCTTCCGGACCAGGCCGGTCAGACCGAGCGGCTTCCCCGTGGCGGGGTCGGTGTCGCCGTGTGCGGCGTCCACCGGCCAGGCGTTGGCGGGGTCGCGGTACTTGCCGGGCTCCCAGAAGAACGCGCCGTCCGCGTCGGAGCCCTGCTGGCCCAGCCAGCCGCCGTCCCACCAGAAGTCGTCGAGCCTGCCGTACTGGGTCACCAGCTCCTTGACCTGCTGGTACACCTCGTTCTTCATGATCCGGGCGTTCTCCTTGTGCGCCGGATCGGTGGTGTAACCCCAGCTGTTGGGGAGGCAGTTGGTGCCGGTGACGTCGTAGTAGCCGGGGTAGCGCCAGCTCAACGGGGAGTAGTAGAGGCCGACCCTGAGCCCGGCGTCGCGCACGGCGCTGACGTACTGGCCGACGAAGTCCCGCTGCAACGGGGCCTGCCCGGCGTGCCAGGCGTTGGGATGGGTGGAGGGCCAGAGCGCGAAGCCCTCGTGGTGACGGGCCGTCAGCACCGTGTACTTCGCGCCCATGTCCTTGGCCAACTGGGCCCAGTCGGACGGGTGGTAGGCACTGGCGGTGAACTGCTCGCCGGTAACGTCGGTGACGTACTTCCGGTAGTTCTCCGGCGTGACGGCCGAGTTCTCCATGTACCACTCGCCCCTGGCCGGGCCGGAGTACACACCCCAGTGGATGAACATGCCCAGCTTGGCGTCCTGCAGCCACCGGATCTTCTCGTCGGGCTGCTGCTCGACGCCAAGGTCCGAGGCGGGGATCCGCAATGGCGGAAGGGGAAGCGGCTGCGGAGGAGAGCCGGCGGCGCGGGCGGGGGTGGCCAGTGTCGGCCAGACCGCTGCCGCCACCGTCATGGCGGCCATGCCGGTCAGCACTCCCCGGCGACTGATCGGTTCGGACAAGGTCTCTCTCCTGACTGTTCAACAGAACCGCACGCAGGACGGCGCGGCCGGGGCGCGGAGCGGGTGACCCAAAGGACGGGCCGTCACGCGTGCCTTGGCAGGTGACATGGGATGAATTAGGGGACAAGGCGGCGCCCCTTGTCCAGAGCTAGCGCAATATCCGGGGAGAGTCAGCCTGACCCGACCCATAACATGGGATGTATGTATTCGGTCCAAGCCATTGACGCGGGCGCGCCAAGTGCCTAGCGTCCCCCTGCGGATCGCACAGATTCCAACAGGACCAAGCCGGCCGTTCGGAGTGGAGTGCCGATGTACAGACGCGCGTCAACAGCTCTTCTCGCCCTGCTCCTGGGCGTCGTCACGCTGCTGGTCGCCGGTGGGCCGGCGCAGGCCGCGTCGGTCACGGTGACCAACGGTACGCAGTTCACCGACACCACAGGGGCCGTGGTGCACGCCCACGGCGGCGGGGTGCTCAAGGTGGGCGCGTACTACTACTGGTTCGGCGAGAACCGCAACGCCGACAACACCTTCAAGGCCGTCTCCGCCTACCGCTCGACCGACCTGCGGACCTGGGAGTTCAGGCGCGACGTGCTGACCCGGGCCGACAACCCCGAGCTGGCGGTCGCCAACATCGAGCGGCCGAAGGTGATCTACAACAGCACCACCGGCACCTTCGTGATGTGGATGCACAAGGAGAACGGCACCGACTACAACGAGTCCCGGGCCGCCGTCGCCGTGTCCGACACCGTCGACGGCGCCTACACCTGGCGGGGCAGCTTCCGCCCGCCGTCCGGCACCACGTCCCGCGACATGACGCTGTTCCAGGACGACGACGGCACGGCCTACCAGATCACCTCCGCAGCCGGCAACGCCGACCTGCACATCTACAGGCTCACCGCCGACTACACCGGCTACGACAGCCTGGTCGCCAACCCCTGGCCGAACAACTACCGGGAGTCCCCCGCGCTGTTCAAGCGGGACGGCGTCTACTTCATGCTCACCTCCGGCACCAGCGGCTGGAATCCCAACCAGCAGAGGTACGCCACCGCCACCAGCCTCACCGGCCCCTGGACCACCATGACCGAGATCGGTGACGCGACGGCCTACGGCTCGCAGACCGCGTACGTGCTGCCCGTCCACGGCACCCAGGGGACCTCGTACCTCTACCTGGGCGACCGCTGGGGCAACTCCATGGGCGGCACCGTCAACGACTCCCAGTACGTCTGGCTGCCGCTGACCTTCCCGACCCGGACCACCATGAACCTGCCCTGGTACCCGCAGGTCGCCCTCGACACCGCGGCCGGCACGGTCACCGGCGTGGGCGGCGGCCCGTACTACCGCCTGACCGCCCGGCACAGCGGCAGGTGCGTCGACGTCACCGACAACTCCGCCGCCGACGGCGCGATCGTCCTCCAGTACACCTGCGGCAGCGGCCTCAACCAGCAGTGGCGCCTCCAGGACGCGGGCGGCGGCTACGTCCGCGTGGTCGCCGAGCACAGCGGCAAGTGCCTGGACGTCGCGGACGCCTCCACCGCCGACGGCGCGTTCGTGAACCAGTACCGCTGCAACGGCGGAACCAACCAGCAGTGGCAGTTCCAGGACCAGGGCGGCGGCTACCAGCACCTGGTGGCCCGGCACAGCGGCAAGTGCCTGGACGTCGCGAACGCCTCCACCGGCGACGGTGCCCGCCTCGTCCAGTGGCCCTGCGGCGCGGGCACCAACCAGCAGTTCCAGCGGACCGTGGCCTAGGACGGACGGACCGGGCGCCGAGGGGCCGTCAGACGGCCGGGCGCAGCCGGGTGAACGGGCGGCCGGGGGCGGTTCGGGATGCCGTGGCGGCAGTGGGACCGGTGTCCGGGAGGGCGATGGTGGCGCTCACCGCCTTGCCGCCGCCGGGGACCGGCTGCCAGGTCCACGCGACGCACTCGGCCGTCACGACGGCCAAACCCCGGCCGCGGGCTCCGTCCTCGTACGGCTCACGCGGGGTGGGCGGCACCGGGGAGGGGTCTGTGACGAGGACCGCGAGGTGTCCCAACGGGGTGATCCAGAGGTCCACGGTGATCGGTCCGCCCGCGTGCTGGACGGCATTGGCGACCAACTCGCCGACCACTTGGCGGACCCGGTCCGCGTACTCGACGGGGAGGTCGGGGGCCCACTGGCGGAGTCGGGACGCGGCCCTGGCGCGGGTCGGGCCGATGGCCTTCGGGAGGGGCGGGACGGTCCACCGGTCCCACGGGGATTCGGTCTGGTCGGCGGGCATGCGCGGGACCTCCGGTTGTCTGCCGTTCCGCTCCGATGCTTCGCGTACTGATATCGATACTGACGGTTCGTCAGCAGGGTTGACAGCAGGCGAACTTGCACAGTGGTCGCACAACGCTTGTGCCCTCGGCCGGACAGCCGCCACAGTTCAACCAGCGCGTCACCAGAAGCACCCACAGCGAACGGGAGCCCCCCGTGCCCGAGCAGCGCCCCTCCCCCGCGGTCGGCGAGAACATCGCCATCTTCCGCAAGACCAGAGTCCCGGCCGTCACGCAGGACTCCCTCGCGCGCCGGGCCCGGATCTCGGTCTCGCTGCTGTCGAAGATCGAGACCGGGGACCGGGTCGCCTCCCCGCCGGTGGTGGCGGCCATCGCCCAGGCGCTCGGCACCACGACCGCCCGCCTGTACTTCGGCAGCCGGCCCGACACGCCCGTCGACCTGGACCCGCTGCGGGCCGCGGTACGCCGGTACGACATCGCCGACACCGCCCGCGAGCCCGTCAAGCGCGAGCACCTGACGGCCGCGCTCGCCCAGGCGGGCTCGCTCCGGGCCGCCACCCGCTACGACGAACTCTCGGTGATCCTGCCGGAGTTGCTGGCCGACGCGACCACCCACGCGCTGGCCACCGGCGATCCCGTCGCCTGGACGCTGCTGGCCGACACCTACGGCTGTGCCTACAGCCTGGCCCACCGGCTCGGTCAGCCCGACCTCGCCGAAGCCATCACCGCCCGCCAGGAGTGGGCCACCACCCGGACCTGGACGCCCGTCGCGTACGCCGCCGCGCAGTGGAACCGGGCGGGGACCTTCCAGTCGGCGGGCGACTACACCCACGGCCTCGGGATCGTGGAGAACGCGGTCAGTGCGCTGGCCGCCGCGAACCTGACCGACGTCCCCGCGACCGTGGTCCAGGGCTCGCTGCACCTGCGGGCCGTCACCCTGGCCTCCCGTGCCAAGGACCAGGCCGCCACCACCGACCACCTCCGGCACGCCCGGGCCCTGGCCCGGAAGCTGCCAGGCGGGGACGTCCTGATCCACAACCTGACCTTCGGCCGGGGGAACACGGCCATGCACGAGCTCGCCTCTTTGGTCGAACTCGACAAGCCCGACAAGGCCGTGGACATGGCGGCGGCCTTCGTCCCGGGCCCCGGCCTCAGGCCCACCAGGATGGGCCATTTCCACATCAACGCCGCCCGCGCCCACCTCGCCACCGGCGACCGCGACGCCGCGCTGAGCAGCCTCCGGGCCGCCGACGACGTAGCACCGCAGATGGCCCGCGCCCACCCGATGGCCCGCGAGGTCGGCCGCGTCCTGGTCTCCATGCACCGGCGGTCCAACCCCGAACTCATGGTGATGGCTGCGCGGTTGGGCATAGACACCTGACCACCCCTCCGAACGGCCCGGTCGGGACCGGGGCCGGGGAGGGCTGTAGATCAGGCGGACAGGATCGCCCCCGACCGGCGTCGGGTCGGCAGTGGCCGCAGGCCGACTGATCAGCGCCGGGCGTTCGGGGGCTCGGCCTCACGCCCCGGGCGGCGGACCGAGCCGAGGAGGAGGGCCACCAGTTCGTCGACGACCTGGGCGAGGGTGGCCTCGAACTGGCCGGCCGTCCAGTCGTGCAGCAGGCCGTTGACCGCGCCGATGAAGGCGGTGGCGGCGATCCGGAAGTCCCGGGGCGCGATCTCGCCGCGGCCGACGGCGGCCTCGGCCTCGGCGACGATCAGCTCCACCCAGCGTGAGCGGCGGGTGAGCCGCTGGCGCTCCAACTCCTCGCTGACGCCGATGATCTCCACGAAGGCGATCCGCAGGCGGCGCCGGTCGTCGGTGGCGGCGGCGATGTAGGCGCGCAGCACGGCGCCGATCCGCTCTTCGAAGGTGAGACCGGCCGTGTCGGTCAGTGCCATTAGGACGGCCCGCTCGGTGCGGTCGTTGACCAGCAGGTGCAGCTGGGCGAGCACCTGCTCCAGGTTACGGAACTCCTCGTAGAACTGACGGGTCGACAGCCCGGCTGCCTCGCAGAGCCCGGCGACCGAGGCCGCCCGGTAGCCGGGCCGGTCGCCGAACTGCTGGAGCGCGGCGGCCAGGAAGCGCTCCCGCCGTTCGGCCCGCCGCTCCTGCGCCGACCTGCCGCCGTACGTACCCGTGGCCTGTCCCACCGCCCCGCCTTTCGCAGTCCCCGCCGATTGTCGCGTACCGGGGTCTTGCCAGGGACTCCGCACCCTCCTTACCGTCGAGTAGCGCCAATCTGACTACCTGTCGTTTCAGACTTCCGTGTGCACCGGCGAAGGAGCCGCGATGTCCCGCACCGAATCCAGGCGTCCCAGAAATCCCGGACGGTTCCCGTACGTCCGCACGCTCGGCGGCATCGTGGCCGCGCTCGGTCTGCTGGCCGGCGGAACCGCGACCGCCGGCCCGGCGAGCGCCGAGCCGAACGGCGCCGCGCTGCGGGAGGTGATGTTCGTGGGCAACAACTGGGACGGCACCGCCGACGTCATCCGCTCCAGCGGTGACCTGGCCAGGATCGGCCGGGTGAACGTGATTCCCGACAAGGAGCAACGGCTCACCGAGATCTACCTGAACCCGGTGAAGCTGGCCTACTTCCTCGGCATCCGGCTGGGCCCCGGCGAGGGCCACGACCAGTTCGTCGACGACATGTACTCGACGCCGGACGGCTCGTCCGTGGTGGTCTCCCGGCCGAGCTTCGCCGACGTGGTGTCGATCGACCTCGCCACCGGGCGGATCAACTGGCGCTTCCCGGTGTCGGGTTACCGCTCCGACCACATGGCGGTCTCGCCGGACGGCAACCGGGTGGCGGTCTCCGCCTCCACCTCGAACACCGTGCACGTGCTGGACATCAGGACCGGCGCGCAGCTCGGCTCGTTCGCCACCGGCGACAAACCGCACGAGAACCTCTTCGCCGACGGCGGCACCCGGATCTGGAACATGTCGATCGGCGAGGTCAACACCGCACTCGACGCCCCCTGGCTGGACTGGACGAAGGGCGACCGCCGGATCACCGTGGTCGACGCCGCGACGTACGCACCGGTCAAGGTCATCGACATGCGCGAACGGCTGGACGCGTTCGGCCGCTCCGACCTCTCGGACGCCGTCCGGCCCGCCGTCTTCACGCCCGACGGATCCCGGCTCTACTTCCAGGTCTCGTTCTTCAACGGCCTGGTCGAGTACGACGTCGCCGCCGACCGGGTCACCCGGGTGAAGACCCTGCCGAAGAACCCCGCGACCAGCGAGGACCGCACCACCTGGGTGAACGACTCCCGGCACCACGGCCTCTCGGTCAGTCCGGCCGGGGACAAGCTGTGCGTGGCGGGCACCATGGACGACTACGCCACCGTGGTGGACCGGGCCACACTCCAGGAAGGGCCGCTGGTGCCCGCCGCGAAGCCGTACTGGGCGACCGTCAGCGGCGACGGCAGGTCCTGTGTGATCTCCGAGAGCGGCGCCGACCAGGTCACCGCGATCGACTTCGCGACCGGCCTGCGGACCGCCACCGTCGCCGTCGGCGACCACCCCCAGCGGGTCCGCCTCGGCCACGTCCCGGCCGGCTGGACCGGGCCCACGGGCAGCTGAGGCCGTGTCGAACGCCCCTGACCCGGGGTCAGGGGCGTTCGTCGGGCCGTCAGGCCGAGTGGGAAGGATCGGCGGCTCTCAGGCCGGGTCGGAGGGTTCGGCCGCCCGGGCCCGGCGGACCAGGTGGACGGCGCCGGCCAGCGCCACCGCCGCACCGAGTGCGGCGAAGCAGGCTCCCAGGACGGTGAGCGCACCGCGCTGGGAGTCCGATTCGGCGAGGACACCGACCACCACGGGCACCAGCCAGGGCAGGACTCCCAGCCCGGTACCGAGCGCCAGCAGGCGGTCCGGCCGACGGTCGGACAGCCGGGCCAGCAGCGCCGCCGCCGTCACCACGCTGAGCCAGATCGGCTCCAGACCCGTCAAGCCGATCCAGCCGGAGAAGACCGTTGGCCCGTACTGACCCAAGGCGATCAACGGGAGCCCGGCTCCGAGTGCGAGCCCCGTCATCTCCCACCGGCCCCATTGCCTGACGTCCACCAGGTCGGCCGGTGCGAGCAGCGCCAGTGCGCCGACCAGCGCCGTGCCCGCCAACTCCGGCATCACCCATGCGGACCCGTAGAGCAGGAACAGCTCGCCCACGCCGAGCAGAGCCGCCACGACCCCCGCGATCCTGGCGGTCCGCCACCGCGCCAGCAGCGCGAACCCGAGAGCGAGCAACCACGGCACCGTGTAGACGACTTGGAAGGCTGCCTCGAGGACTGCGTAACCGACGCCGACTCCTCTGGTCGGGTACCGGAGCTGGCGGACCATCGGCTGCAGGCTGGGCAGCAGGTGGTACAGCGCCCACCCCGCCGCGAGGGCGAGCGCGACCGGAGCGGCCCCGGCGAGCACCCGGCCGGCCGGGTCGGTCGGGCCGATCCGCAGACGCAGCCGGAGGGCGTGCGTGCCGAGGTCTCGGCGCTCCCTGAGCACCACGCGCCGGGGCTGCCCCTCGGTGGCGTCGGCGAAGACGGCGGCGATGTCGTCGCCGTGCGCGGCGCGGTAGCGGGCGGGGTAGAGGCCGATCAGCAGGCGGCCCGGCTGCGGGGTGGCGCGGTCGCCCGTCCAACCACTCGTCAGGTCGGTCATACGGTCGCTCCGTTCGGGCGCAGGCGCGCGGCGGCGAGTCGGCGTTCGACCTCCACGGCGGCCGACCTGAGGCGGCCGGCCTCCTCCGCCAGCAGGTCCTGCCCCTGACCGGTGAGGGCGAAGGTGCGGCGCAGCCGTCCGCTGACCACCTGCTCGCTGTCGATCCGGACCAGGCCCTGCTGGAGCAGCCGGTCGAGCGCGGTGTAGAGGGTGCCGGTGCTCAGCCGGCTCCGGCCGTCGGAGATGGCCAGCACCTCCTGGATGATCGCGTAGCCGTGCCGGGGGGCGTCGGCCAGCGCGGTGAGCACGAGCCTGGTGGGCTCCTGGAGTTGACGTTCGGTCATGGGGCGAGCATAGGACTCCCGTCGCCATATGTCGATGGTCGGACGGTAGTCGCCTTCATCCGGGCCCTACTCCCCGCCGCGTACGCTCCCGCGTGATGTCGGACGGATCCCGGAGGGAGTGGCGGCGTGCTGCGTCTGGAAGCGGTGGGCAAGGCGTACCCGGGCGGCCCCCCGGTCCTGGTCGACGCCGATCTCGAACTCCCGCCGGGAGAGGTGGTCTCGGTCGCCGGGGGCAACGGCTCCGGCAAGTCCACCCTGCTCAGGATCATGGCCGGGCTGTCCCGGCCGAGTACGGGCACGGTGTCGGGGCGCCCCGGGGTGGTCGGCTGGGTGCCGGACCGCTTCCCGCCGCACGAGCGGCTCTCCGCCCTCGCCTACCTTCGGCACCTCGGCCGGATCAGGGGCCTCTCCCGCCGGGCGGCCACCACCCGGGCCGCCGAACTGCTGGACCGGCTGGCCCTGGTGGGCGGCAGCGGCACCGCCGTCCGCGAGCTCTCCAAGGGCAACGCCCAGAAGGTCGCGGTCGCCCAGGCCCTGCTGGTACCGCCGGAACTCCTGGTGCTCGACGAGCCCTGGTCCGGTCTGGACGCCGCCGCACAGGGCACGCTGGTGACCCTGATCGGCGAGGTGGCCGCAGCCGGCGGGGCGGTGGTCTTCACCGACCACCGGGAGGCGCTGTCCCGCTCGGCCGCCTCCCGGGCGTACCGGATCAGCGCGGGGCGGGTGCTGCCGGTCGGCTCCGAAATCCCGGTGCACGAGGTCGAGTTGGCTGCCGGTGACCGGCCGGAGCCGGTGGACTGGCGCGCGCTGGACGGCGTTCGCGAGGTGACCGGACCGAACGACCGGCTGATCCTCCGGGTGGCCGCGCCCGACTCGGACACCCTCCTGCTCACCGCGCTGCGCCACGGCTGGACCATCCGGGGGCTGCGGCGGCTCGGCGGGGGTGGGCCGCGATGACCGCGCTCTGCCGCTACACGCTGGCCAGGCTGCTGCACTCCCAGCGGTACCTGCCGCCCGTGCTGCTGTTCCTCGGCCTGGTGACCGTGCTCACCAGCAGCGACTCGGGCCCGCTGACCGCCGTCTACGGCGTCTGCGCGGGCGCGATGTTCCTGTCGGCCTGTTGGCTGACGGTGGGTCTGGTCAACCTGGACGAACCCGCCGCCCGGGCGATCGCCGTGGTGAGCAGCGGTGGAGCGCGTCGGGTGTTCGCCGCCGACGCGCTGGTGGCGCTGGTGATCTGCCTGCCGCTCACGGTGTTCGGCCTGTGCTGGCCGCTGGCCGTCGGCCACCACGCCGTTGCGGCCGGGCCGTTGCTGGTCGGGGTGGCGGCCCAGCTGACGGCCGCGTTCACCGGCATCGCCCTCGGCCTGGTCTGCTCCCGCGCGGTGGTCGGCCGGCCCGGTTACTCGCTGCTGGCCGCCCTCGGCTCGGCGCTGGCGCTGCCGCTGGTGCCCGGCCTTCCGCCGCTGAACCCGCTGCTCACCCGGTTGGCCGGGCGGCACCCGGCGGCGGAGCTGCTCCGGCCGGTCGGCGGACTGGCCCTGCTGGCGGCCGCCCTGGCGGCCGTCGCGGTCCTGGTCACCGACTCCGTCGCGGCGCGCCGGGAGTAGCCTCGGTATGTCCGCGCAGGTGCAGGACCAGCAAACCGACGGTGGCCAGCGCCGGAAGCACGGTGACACCGAGCAGCACGCCCAGCTCCGCACCGGCGGACTGAGCGGCGGCATGGCCGGTGTCGGAGGAGACGTAGCCGAACAGCTGGAGCACCAGACCGTACGCGAAGGAGCCGAGCGCCAGCCCGAGCACCTCGCCGGTGGCGAACACCCCGGAGAACACCCCCGCCTGCTGGCGACCGGTGCGGGCGGTGTCCCGGGCGGTGTACTCCGGCAGCATCGCGTACGCGCAGAGCAGCTGCCCGGCGTGGCCCGCGCCCGCCACCCCCCAGAGCAGCAGTGCCAGCGCGACCGGCAGGGCCGGGGCGGCCAGCAGGGTCAGGCAGCCGGCCAGGAACAGCAGGTTGGCGATGGTGTACCCGGCCCGGTTGCCGAGCCGGGCGGCCAGCTTGGACCAGAGGCCGACCGCGAGCAGGTTGGGGGCCACGTACGCGGCCACCGCGACGCCCGTGGCGGTCGGGTCGCCGATCACGTGCCGGGCGAAGTACGGTGCGCCGGCCAGGAAGCAGCCGGTCGCGAGGGTCTGCACCACCGCGCAGGCGAACAGCACCCGGAACGGGCCGTTGGCGCGGGCGACCGCGAGCTGGCGGCGCAGGCTCGGCTCGCTCGCCAGCACCTGGCGGCTCCGCGCCCCGGCCGTGCCGAGGAAGGCCGCGAGCGCTCCGACGATCACCACGGCCGCGCCGAACAGACCGGCCCAGCGGTGCCCGGCGATGCCGCCGCCCGCCGCCTCGACCACGGCGGGACCGACCGCACCGGCCACCAGCGCGGCCAGCCCGATCACCGCCACCCGCCCGCCGACCAGGCGGATCCGGTCCTCGGTGCGGTGGGTGATGTCGGCCGGGATGGCCGCGTACGGGACCTGGAAGAAGCCGAACGCGGTGGCCGTGAGCAGGAATCCGGCCGCCGTGAGCCAGACCCCGGCCGTCCCGCCGGCGAACCCGGCGAAGGTCACGGCGAGGAAGAACGCCACTGCCAGCCCGCCGAACAGCACGTACGGGCGGCGGGCGCCCCAGCGGCCCGTGGTGCGGTCGGTGTACCGGCCGGCCAACGGGTTGAGCACGGCGCTCCACACCTTGGGTAGCAGCACGATGAGACCGGCCAGCGCCGCGCCCACCCCGAGGGTGTCGGTCAGGTAAGGCAGCAGGAGCAGGCCGGGCAGGGTGTTGAAGGTGCCGGTCACCAGGGAGCCTGCGGCGTAACCCCAGCGCACCCGGCGGGTGCGCTCGGGTGCCCCGGAGGGCGCTGGGTACGGCTCATTGGCCGTGCCCTGGACGGGCGGTGCGAGTTCCCCGGTTTCGATGGCCATGACTCCCGAGGGTGGCGGGCGGAGACGCCGCGCACCAGTCGGGGTTCTCCCCCACAGCGTGCCGCCGGACTCCCGAACAGCACCGATCTCTCAGGTCACTTGCTGCCACTCCGGTACCGGACAGCGTCGGGAGCTTGGCGTGTCAGGGGCTTCCCGGACAGGCTGCCTGCCATGACAACCGAACCGGACCGCGACGCCCTGGTGGGGCGACGGGGTGAACTGCAGCTGCTGGAAGAGGCCCTGCGCCTCACCCGCACCGCCGGGGCGGACGGCCGCGCCCGGATCGTCTCGATCGGCGGGGAACCCTGGATCGGGAAGACCCGGCTGCTGGCCGAACTGGCCGGCCTGGCGAGCTCGGAGGGCTGGCGGGTGGCCGTCGGCCGGGCGGGGCGGCGGACCGGGGCCGCCACCCCGTTCGAGCTGGTGGTGGATGCTCTGGACGATCAACTGGCTTCTGGTGATGTCGAGGTGCCGAACGCGTTGGCGGCCCGGCTGAGCCGGGTGTTCCCGGCTCTGGGCGGTGCTGGTGCCGCCGCCGAGGTCGAGACGCTGGACGAGTACTGGCTGATCCGGGCGGTCCGCAGCGTACTGGAACTGCTGGCCGACGGGCCAGGGCTGCTGCTGGTCCTGGACGACGCCCACCGGGCCGACCCGCTGACACTGGACCTGCTCGACCACCTGGTGCGACACCCGCCGAGGGGCAGGCTGCTGACCGTCCTGGCGCACCGCGACTCCCCCGCCGCGAACCGGCTCGCCGTACTGCGCGGCACCGGCATCGGACAGCCCTGGCAGCACCTGGAGTTGGGACCGCTGGCGGAGAGCGAGGCGGCCACACTGCTCGGGCCGGGGCTGGATCCGGTGGACCGTCAGGTGCTGCTGCGGCACGCGGCCGGGGTGCCCGGACTGCTCCGCGCCTGCGCCGGATCCGCTCCCGAACCGGTGGGCGCGTACGAGCTGGCGACGGCGCAGCCGACGCTCGGCGGCGGTCCGGTGGCGCTGGACTTCGGCCCGCTCTCCGACCCCGCCTGGCGCACCGCGTGGGCGGCGGCCACCCTTGGCGGCGCGGTCACCCCGCAGCCGGTGGCCGAGGTGGCCGGCCTGCCGCTACCCCAAGTGCTCGCCGCCATCGACGAGTTGCAGGAGGAGGCACTGCTGCGGACCGAGGCCGCCGGGCCCGGCCTCCGGTTCCGCCACCCGGTGGTCCGGGTGCTCCTACTGCGCGGCTGCCAGGTCGGCCGGCAGTACGGGGCGGGCGGGCGGGCGGTCTCGGCGCTGCGCCGGACCGGCGCCCCGACCGAGCTGCTGGCGGCCCACCTGGAGCGGATACCTTCGCCCGGGCCGACGGACCGTAAGCTTCTGCTGACGGCGGCCACCACCGGTCTGTACCGCGCCCCGGGTGCGACGGCCCGCCGACTGGCCGACGAACAGCCTTATCTGGCAAGTGAGTTGGCTCATGCGCTGACCTTGACCGGGCGGCCCGAGGAGGCGCTGGCGGCGTACGCCCGGGCCAGGGCGGCCATCGGCGGCCGGGTCGGGAAGGCATCGGCAGAGGCGGAGTGCTCGGCCCTGCGCGGACTGGGCCGCTGGTCAGCCGCCCGGGAGCTGCTGGCGAACGCCGAGGACGTCGAACTCGCCTGGGCCGCCCTGGCCCTGGAGGTCGGCGACCCGGTCGGCGGACGGACCGCCGCCCAGTGGGCCGAGCACGGGTACGTACGGGCCGTACAGGCGGGCGACGCCGCCGAGCAGACCCACGCGCTGGCACTGCTGGCCGCCGCGCACGCCGCCGACGAGCGCTTCGACGAGGCGGCGGAGGTGGCCGGAGCGGCGGCCGAACGGCTGGCGGGGCGGGAACTCCCCTTGCACCGGCTGGAGTCGGTGCGCTGGCTGACCGACGCCGAGCTCTACCTCGGGCGGCGGCACCGGGCCGAGGCTCTACTCGGCCGGGCCCTCGACGCGGTGCTCGACTCCGGGCAGTGGCAACTGCTCGGCCGGACGTCACTCGGTCTGTCCAGGGCCAGGTGGGAGGCCGGGGATCTGGCGGGAGCGGCCGATCGGGCGGTGCTCGCGGTGGCCGCCGGGCGCCGGTTCGGCAGCCCGCCACTGGTGGTGGACGCCCTGCTGTGGCACAGCAGGATCAGGCTCGCCGCGCAGGACGTTCCCGGCGCCCAGCAGGCCGCGGCCGCCGCCGGGCGGGAGGCGGCGGCCCTCGGCCGGCCCTGGCAGCGCCGGGTCGAGGAGACGCTGCGGGCCCTCGGCGCCGTACCCGCCGCCGAAGCCCTCCCGGCCGGACGACCGCCGGGGTCGGGGCGCGCCAGGCCCACGAACGCGCAGCTCCTGGAAGCCGCGCTCGCCGAGACCGATCCCGAGCCGCCCGAGCTGGCCGGGCTGGCCGGGCTCAGCAGGCGGGAGGTGCAGGTCGCGCTGCTGGTGAGCGAGGGCTGCACCAACCAGCAGATAGCCGGGCGGATGGGCGTGAGCACGAAGACCGTGGAGACGTACCTGAGCCGGATCTTCCGCAAGCTCGGCATCGTCTCCCGGGCGCAGGTCGCCCACCTGGTCGGACTGGACGGGCGGCTGCGCCGCCCCTCCGGACCGGGCGGCCCTGCTCCACGGATCGGGGGCAACCCGTGGAGCGGGCCGTAGGTCGGAGCGCATCGGGAGGGGGATCAACCTGGGCGCTGCCGACGGACTCCACTGTGCCGACGGCCCCCTGGATACCGCTAAAGCACCGCTGAGGCGCTGACCGGCAGTTCTGGCCAGTCAACTTGCTGCCACCGTGCCGTGCTGGCCCCGAACCGGCCCTGCCGGAGACGCTGGCGGACGGGCGGTCGGCAGCCGACCCGGTCGGAGTACGGTGCCGCACGCAGAGGAGGACGCATGAGGGGCGAGAGCGCCGCCACAGCGGAGTTGGGCACGGGCCACGACATCCGGCACCTGATCCACTGCCCGCCGTCCTGGGACCACTACCTGCTCGACGCGCCGAGCAACGGCGAGGAACGCTTCGTGCTGGCCGGTGAGGTCCCGCTCAGGCACCCGCTGTTCAACGACGGGTCCGGCCACTTCCACGACCACCAGCTGACCACCGAGGCGATCCGGGAGATCGGCGAGTTCGTCGGCCACCAGTACTTCGGGGTGCCCGCCCGACGCCGGGGCCTGTTCTACCGGTTCAGCCTGGAGCTGACCGATCTGGCGGCCTGGCGGGCGGAGTCCCGACCGGCCCGGATGACCACCGACATCCGGGCCACCCCGGCCAACACGGTGCACGGCGTGCCGCGCGGCCTCGACTTCCAGCTGTCCGTCCAGATCGAGGACGTGCCGTGCGCCACCGGCAGCGCGGCCCTGGTCTTCGTCCCGCCGGTGCTGCACCGCAGCCATCAGGAACACAGCAGTTGGGCGGTCCGGGCCACGCCGGAGCTGGCCGACGAGCCGACCGGACCGGCCTGGCCGGTACCGGCCGCCACGGTCGGCCGGACGGTGTCGCAGAACGTGGTGATCAGCGAACCGACCGAGGGCTCCCGGGGGCAGTTCAGCACCTGGGTGCTGCCCCGGCCCGACCACCCGGTGCTGGGCGGCGGACCGCACGTCTCCGGCACCCTGCTGCTCGAATCGCTGCGCCAGGCCTCGCTGTTGGCCGCCTCCCGGACCTTCGGGCTGACACCCGCACGGTCCACCCTGGCCGCCACCGACATCCACGTCAGTGGCTACGCCGAGACCGATCTGCCGCTGCGCTGCGCGGTGCTGCCGGGCCGGCTCGGCCGGGACGCGGCCGGACGGCCCGCCGTGCCGGTCACGCTGACCCTGACCCAGCACCGGCGGGCCGTGGCCGAGGCCCGCACCACCGTCGTCCAGGACTTCTGACCGACCAGCACCTCTCCGACCAACCCTGGCCAGGCCGTCGGAGAACCCACCGACACCAGGACCGGCCACGGGGGCGGACGTGAGCGAGCACAACGAGCGGACCAACGGGAGAGCTGCGTCGTGCCGGGCACGCGCCGGGCGGAACGGGGCGCGGGCATGAGCGGACTGAGGTTCAGGATCCTGGGACCACTGGAGATCGAGGGGGCGGCCGGGCCCGGCGTCTCGTACACGCCGGGCGCGGCGAAGGTCCGGGGGGTCCTGGGCGCGCTGCTGGTCAACGCGAACGGGACGGTCTCGGTCGACAGCCTGATCGACGAGCTCTGGCAGGACGACCCGCCGCGCACCGCGACCACCACGCTCCAGGTGTACGTCTCCCAACTGCGCAAGATCTTCCGTCGCGCCGCCCCCGAGAACGGCACGCCCGTGCTGCTCACCCAGCCCCGGGGCTACCGGATCAGGATCGATGCCGACCAGCTCGACCTGACCACCTTCGAGGGTCTCTACCAGCGCGGCCGGGAGGCGCTGGAGGCGGGCGACCACGCCTCCGCCGCCGAACTGCAGGGCCGGGCCCTCGCGCTCTGGCGCGGGCCGCTGCTCGGCGACACCCCGCACGGACCGCTGCTGGACGCCGCCTCGGCCCGGCTGCTGGAGGCCAGGACCGCCGCCCTGGAGCAGCGCATCCTGGCCGACCTCCAGCTCGGCCGGCACCGCGATCTGATTCCCGAACTCCGTTCGCTGGTCGAGGAGTTCCCGCTGCGGGAGGAGCTGCACGGCCAGCTGATGCTGGCGCTGTACCGGGCCGGCCGGCAGGCCGAGGCGCTCCGCGCGTACGGTGCACTGCGCCGCACCCTGGTGAACGAGCTGGGGATCGAGCCGGGCGCCCAGGTGCAGCTGCTGCACCAGCGCATCCTGGCCGGCGACCGGCAGCTCGCCTCGCCCGAGCCGACCGGCCCGGCGCTCCGGCTCCCCCGGCCGACCGAGCCGGCGGTGGTGCACGGGCTGCCGCCCGCCGACCCGGCGTTCACCGGCCGGGAGGACGAACTGGCCGAGGTCGACCGACTGTTGCGCTCGGCCCCACCGGGGGCATTCGTGGCGCTGGCCGGCCAGCCCGGCGTCGGCAAGACCGCGCTCGCGGTGGCCGCCGCCCACCGCAGCGCCGACGCCTTCCCGCACGGGCAGCTCTTCCTCGACCTCCGACCCGAACCCGGTCGGCGGCTCGAACCCGCCGCAGCCATCTCGGCCCTGCTGCGCCGCGCGGGCGCCCCGGTGCCGGCCGGCGGCGATCCGGACGACCTGGCCGAGGCGCTGCAGCAACTGCTCGCCGGTCGCCGCCTGTTGCTCGTGCTGGACAACGTCAGCTCGGAGGCCCAGCTGCGCCCACTGCTGCCCACCTCGGCGGGCAGCGGCGCGATCGTCACCGGCCGCCGACTGCCCGCCGGGCTGGAAGGGGTGCGGCCACTGGTCCTGGACGTGCTCGACCCGCGCGCGGCCCTGGCCGTGTTCGAGGCGGCCGCCGGGCCTGTCCGGGCGGCCGAGAACCCGGCCGCCGTGGCAGAACTGCTGGAACTCTGCAGCGGGTTGCCGCTGGCCATCCGAGTTGGCACGGCGCAACTGAACGCCCGGCCGCACTGGTCCGCCGAGTCACTGGCCGACCGGCTGCGGGACCGGCGTTCCCGGCTGTCCGAGCTCAGGATCGGCGGCCTGGACGTCAGGGAACGGCTGCTCGCCGCCTACCAGGAGGCCGACCCGGGCGAGCGACGGACCTTCCGGCTGCTCGCCCTGCTCCCCGACCACTTCGAACCGTGGGCGGTGAGCGCCGTCCTCGGCCTCGACCCGCACGACCGGCGCACCCCGGTCGGCACCGCCCGCCTGCTGGACGCCCTGGCCGACGACCACCTGGTCTCCGCCGACCACGACGGCTCCCGGCCGGGCCGGTACCGGCTGCCCGAGCTGCTCCGGCTGCTGGCCGCCGAACGGCTGGCCGAGGAGGAGGGCGAGGACACCGTCCGGGCGGCCACCCGACGGCTGTGCGACGCTTACGTCCGGGTCGCCGAGGAGGCCGACGCCGAGCTGTTCCCCCGCCAGGTCGGCGGCCGGATCACCCGGACGAGCGGCGGTGACGCACCGTCGGACTGGTTCGCCCGCGAACTCGGGCCGCTCAGCCAGGTGGTCAGGCAGGCGTACCTGGCGGGCCTCTGGGAGCAGACCGTACGGCTGACCACGGCCCTCACCGGCCACCTGGAGTCGCACGCCCGGTGGCGGGCCTGGGAGCAGACCCACACCCTGGCCCTGGACGCCGCCCGGCAGCTCGGGGACCGCTCCGGCGAGGCCCGGCTGCTCGGCTCGCTCGGCGACCTGGCCTGGCAGCACCGGCGGACGGCCGAGGCGCGGGACCACTACGAGGCAGCCCGGCGGGTGGCGGAGGACTGCGGCGACCAGCTCGCCCGCTGCCGGGCGCTGGTCGGGCTGGCCGACCTCTGGCTGGACGCCGACGAGGTGGCGGAGGCCGTCACCCTGCTCGCGGCCGCGCTCGCGGCCCTACCGCCCGGCCTGCCGCGCGAGCGCTACCACGTCCTGCGGGCGCTGGCGTTGACCGCCCTGCTGGCGGAGGGGGCGACCCCGGCCCACTCCAGGTTCACCGAGTGCCTGGAGATCGCCCAGACCCTGCGGGACCGCCGCCTGGAGGCCCACGCCAGACGCGCCCTCCGGCGGCTGCACGACCCGGACGGCGATCCGGCCGACTGCCTGGAGATCCGCCCCGGGGTCTGGCGGCTGCGCAGCCCGGCACCGCTCAGTCCGGCGCTGGTCTGAGTTCGGGCCGGCCTGCCCGCGCGCCGGTCCGATCTCGCGCCGTTTCGAGCTCGCTTCAGCGGGCCTTAAGCCGGTGCGGCCAGTCTGGAGGGTGGACTTCGGACAGGGGGCGACGATGACGGTCTCGCAGGTGGCGGCTGGGACGTGGCAGACCGTCGAGCTGGTCGGACGCGAGTGGGAACGGCTGACGCTGGTGGGGCGGTTGCGCGACCCGTCGGTCCGGCTGCTGACTCTCACCGGCCCGGGCGGAGTGGGGAAGAGCAGGCTGGTGCGGGCCGTCCTGCCGGAGTTGGCGGAGCTGTTCGGCGCGCCCTCGTACGCGGACCTGAGTGAGGCCGGCTCCCCTGCGGAGGCAGCGGCCGCAGCCGTACGGGCGGCGGGCTCCGGGGGTGACCGGCGGCTGCTGGTACTGGACGGCTGCGACCACCACGGGGAGGCGCTCGCCACCGCCGTCGCCGTACTGCTGCACCGGGACGAGAGCTTGGTGGTGCTGGCGACCGGGCAGCAGCCGCTGCGGGTCTACGGTGAGCGGCTCCTTCCGGTGCCACCGCTGCCCGTTCCTGCTCCGGGTGACGATCCTGCGGAGCTGAGTGAGGTCGCCTCGGTCGAGCTGTTCGTCCGCCGGGCTCGCGAGGCCGACCCGGAGTTCGCGCTGACGGCCGAGAACGGTCGGGCGGTCGCCGAGCTCTGCGGGCTGCTCGAAGGGCTGCCGCTGGCGCTCGAGTTGGCCGCCGGGCAGCTGCGGCTGCACTCGCCGTACGACCTGCTGGACCGGCTGCGCCGCCGGGGGGTCACGCTCGGCGGCGGCCCGTTCGACGCTCCCGAGCGGCACCGGTCGCTGGCCGCGCTGGCCGCCTGGAGCTGCCGTGAGCTGGAGCCGACGCCGTGGGCTCTCCTCGAACAACTCGCTTGCTACCCAGGCGGGTTCACCGCCACCACGGCCGAGCGGATCGCACCCGCCGACGGTGTCCTGGACCTGCTGCTCGACCGGGGCCTGGTGGCCCGGCTGCCCGCCCCGCCGGGGCAGTCCCGGCTCACCGTGCCGGAGCCGGTCCGCTCGTACGCCAGGGCCGCGCTGGCCGACGGCGGCCGGGAGCAGGCCGCGCTGGACCGGCGGACGGAGGAGTGCCGACGGCTGCTGGCCGCCGCCGAACCCCGGCTGGCCGGAGCCGAGCAGAGCCGCTGGCTGGACACCGTCCAGGCCGAACACGTTAACGTGATAGCGACGTTGGACCGGCTGCGGGAGCGGGGCGAGCCGGAGGCCACGGCCGCCGTACTGCTCGCCTGCCGGCTGCCCTGGCTGGCCCGGGGTCATCTGCGCGAGGGGCTGGCCAGGGCCGACCGGGCGGCCGGGGAGGCGGTGCCCGAGCCGGTCCGGGCCCGGCTGCTCGACCTGGCCGGCGGCTTCGCATCCGCGCTCGGCGACCCGGTTGGGGCGGTGCGCCGGCAGCGGGCTGCGCTGGCGCTGGCCCGACCGCTGGGCGACCGCCGGCTGAACGGCCTGCTGGCGGCCCGACTCGGCGCCGCCCTGCGCCGCCTGGACGACCCGGCCGGAGCGGAGCAGGCCCTCGGTCCCGCGCTGGAGACGCTGGAGTCGCTCGGCGCCGCCGGGGCGGCCGTCGAGGCCGGGACCGAACTGGCCCGGGTGCTGCTCGACCGGGGGGAACGGCCACGGGCGGCCGGACTGATCGACCGGACGGTGGCGGCGGCCCGGCGGATCGGTGACGGCCGGGCGCTGGCCGGAGCGCTGGCCGTGCTGGCCCGTACCGTTGAGGACCCGGCGGCCGTCGGACAGGCGCTGCGGGAGTGCCTGCGGCTCTACGGGGCGGTCGGCGAGCGGACCGAACTTCCTTCCGTACTTGAGGAGTTCGCGTTCCATCTGCTGCGCGCCGCCCCTGTCCAGCAGCCGCGCGCCGCCGCGCTGCTGGCCGCCGCCGGGACGCTGCGGGACGGGCTCGGCGCCGAGCCGGACGGGCGGCGTCGGGCCGAGCTGGAGGACGCACTGAACGGTCTGCGCGACCGGCTACGGCCGCACGGCTTCGCGGTCGCCCGGGCCGAGGGCCGACGGCTCTCACCGGCCGCGGCGGTCGCCGAGGCGCTGGCCGCTCCGGACCTGTCCCGGCGGGCCGCCGAACCCGGACCGGCGGGCGGACAGCCCCTGACCGCACGTCAGTTGCAGGTCGCGATGCTGGTCGCGGAGGGGCTGACGAACCGGCAGATCGCTGCCCGGCTCGCGCTCTCCGAGTGGACCGTGGTCAACCACGTCCGCCAGGTGATGCGCCGGCTGGGCTGCGCCTCCCGGGTCCAGGTCGCCTGGTCGATCGGCCGCTGGTCATGAACCCTTCCGGCACGGACCCCGAGCACTACCGGAGCACCGGGCCGGCCGCACTGTTCGCCGCCGCCGCCGCCCCGCCGGCCGGGACGGCGGCCCGGTACCGGACGGCCGGGTGGTGGCGCGACGAGACCTTCCTGCACGACCTGTACCGGACCGCGGCCCGCGACCCCCACCGGCCCGCGATCGTCGCACACCGCGCGCACCGACCGTCCGGCCGGCGGATCGTCACCCTCGACTACGGTCAACTGGCCAGGTACGTCGACCGGTTCGCCGGGGCGCTGCGATCCCTCGGCCTCGGCCCGGGCGACCCCGTGGCCTTCCAGCTGCCCAGCTGGTGGGAGACCTCCGCACTGGTGCTGGCCTGTCTGCGGATCGGCGCGGTCGCGGTGCCCGTACTGCCCACCCTGCGAGCACACGGCCTGGAACGGGTGCTCGGCGACCTACGGGTCAGGATCTGCGTGGTACCGGACCAGTGGGACGGCTTCGGCCACGCCGAAGCGCTGGCCGAACTGGCCGACCGGCTTCCGTGGTTGCGCCACCGGGTGGTGATCGGTGACGCCGCCGCGACCGGCGCGGTGGACTTCGCCGAGTACTTCCTCCGCACCCCGCACGAACAACTCCCCTCCACCGTCAGCCGGTTCCGCGCCGATCCGGACCGGACGGCGCTGGCGGTCACCGTGATGGGGCTGGGCGACAGCTACACCTCGGCCCTGCACTCCCCCAACACCCTTTACGCGGGCCTGCGTTCGCAGCAGCGGTCGCCCGGCCTCGGCCCGGAGCCGGGCGAGGTGATCTACTCGGCGCTGCCGCTGACCTCGCTGGCCTCGCTGCTGTTCACCGTGTACTGGCCGCCCGCGATCGGCGGCACGGCGGTGTTCCAGGACGTCTGGGACCCGGACAGCTGCCTCGACCTGCTGGAGCAGGCCGGGGTCACCCGGGCGTACGCGGCCCCGGTGTACTGGGCCGAGGTGCTGGCCGCGCAGCGGCGTACGCCACGGCACCCGGCGGCCCTGCGGCTGATCCTGTCCGGCGGGCGGACCGGCACCCCCGCCGGGCTGCTGGCCGAACTGCCCGGCGCGCTCGGCGCACCGGCGGCCGGGGTCTGGGGTTCGCCCGAGGTGGGCCTCGGCACGGTGGCGAGGGGCGAGACCCCGGCCGAACGCAGCGCCGAGAGCGACGGCCGCCCGCTGCCCGGCCTGGAGCTCTCGCCACTCTCGGAGCTGCCCCGGCCCCCGGGCGCCCCGGCCGTCGAACGGCTCCGGGTGCGCGGCCCGTCGGTCTGCCTGGCCTGCTGGCCGCACAGCGCCGACGACCTCCGGCTGCCCTGGGAGGAGGACGACGGCTGGCTGGACACCGGGGACCTGGCCCGGGCCGACGGGCTCGGCGGTGTCCAGGTGGTGGAGTGGGCCGGCCACCGGACCGGTGCGATCTTCCTCGTTCCGGTGGCCGAGCTGGAGGACGGGCTGCTGGCGCACCCGGCCGTGAGTGAGGCCGCCGTGGTCGGCTACCCGGACCACGAGCACGGCGAGTTGACCTGCGCGGTGGTCGTCCCGGCGGCCGGAGCCGACCCTCCCGCGCTGCCGGAACTGCGCCGGCACCTGACGGCCCGTGGGGTGGCCGAAGCCTTCCTGCCCACCCGGCTGGAACTGGCGGGCTCACTCCCCCGCGACGCCCACGGCGCCCTACGGGCCGACGCCCTCCGCACCTGGCTCGACCGCCCCCGCCCGGGCGCACCCCGCCCCCCGACCTGAGCCGGCACCACCAGGGGCTCGGGCGCTGCGCTCCGGGCATCAGCCGTCAGGGGCTCGGGGAACTGCGATGCCGGCCCCGGAACAGGTGATCCGTGCGTACGTGGTCAGGCACTTTCACAGTGACCCGAACGCCAGATCCCCTCGCCCGGGCGGCGGAGCCGCCCAAGAGCAGAGCCCCGAGCCCCTGGACCGCAGATGCTCGGGCGCCTGCCCATCGCGCAGCTCCGCTCACCAAGCCCCCGCGAGCGCCAACCGACCCGCGAGGCTGACCAGTTCGCGGTGCCACCCAGGCCGTAGCGGGGCCTCCGCGAGGGCTCGGTCGGCCTCGTCGACCAGTCGCATGACGAGGTCCTCGGTGCGGTCCTTCTCCTCCCGGCCGAGCAGGATCTCGCAGAGCATCCGGGCGTGCCAGTCACTCGCCGTCCCGCTGTCCAGGAACCCGCGCAGCCGCCAGGCCGCGTGCAGCCGCCCCGCGTAGTCGCGGTACTCGTCCGCCAGGTCCGGCCGCCCGGCCAGCGCGGCGCCGAGCAGCAGCGGCTCCCGGACCGCGTACCAGCCCGCCGCGCAGCCCGGGGTGCAGCCCTCCAGGCAGCCCAGCGGCCAGGGATCGTCCAGGTACTCGGTCCTGCTGGCCGCCTCGGCGTGCGCTCCGAGCACCCGGGCGATCCGCAGTTCGTCCCAGACCGCCCGGGCGTCGGCCGGGAGCCCGGCCACCAGGCGGTCGGCGTAGGCCACCGCAAGGTCGCCGGCCAGCGTGGCGGTGGCCTCGCCGAACCGGCGGGACTCGCCGCGCCAGCCGTTGCGCTCGTGCTCGGCGGCGTGGCCGACGTGCGGGGTCGGGATGCCCCGCCGGAGCGGGACGTTGTCGCGTACGTCGCCACGGATCAGGTGGCAGGTGTCGAGCAGCTCCAGGGCCGCCGCCACGTCGACCACCTGGGAGCCGGCCGGGCTGCCGCCGGCCGCCAGGTAGCCGGTCAGCAGCAGGGTGGCCCTGGTCCGGTCACCGCCCGAGGTGACCTGGTCGGCCAGTGCCCGGATCGGGGTGACTGCCCGTGGGTCGGCTCCCCGGGTGGCGGAGTGCTCGGCGGCCAGCAGGCCGCGCAGCCGTTCCTCCACCCGGTCCAGCATGCGGGCCCTGAGCAGTTCGGGCACGGCCGGGTCGGACAGCTGGAACGGCGTTGCCATGGTGTGCCTCCCTGGATCGGCTCGGGTCTGTCACCGAGCCTCTCGAACGGGCGGCCCGCCCACAATGCGATCCGGCCCCGGAGGACACACTTCCCCGGTTCCGGCCCGGGAATCGTCCCATCTCGGCCATGTTTGGCATGGACAGGTAATTCTCTTGCCATCCTCTTGTCACGTCCGGCTCCCTGACGGTCCGTCACGCGTGCTCGGCGGCTCCGAGCAGGTGCAGGTCCACCGGCAACTGCTGCCGACGGGTGATGTTCAGCTTCCGGTAGACCCGGGTGAGGTGCTGCTCGACCGTGCTGATCGTGATGTAGAGCTTCATCGCGATCTCCCGGTTGGTGTGCCCGTGCACCGCGAGCATCGCCACCCGCTTCTCCGACTCGCTGAGCCGGGCGTCGAGTTCGGCGTAACCGACGTCGGTACGGCCGCCCTCCGGTGCGCCGGGCGTCGCGGTGTGGCCGGGCAGGATCCGCTCGCGCAGGGCGTGCGCCCCGCACTCGTCGGCCAGGTGCCAGGCCCGTCGGTTCACCATGTTGGCCCGGTTGCTGTCGCCGGTCTCCTTCAGCACCTGCCCGAAGTCGGCCATCGCCAGCACCAGTTCGTACGTGTCGCCGACCGTCCGCAGCTCGTCCACCGCGCGGGCGAGCAGCGCCTGCCGCTCCTTGGGCTCGCTCAGGGCCGCCTTCAGCCGGAGCGAGATGCCGTGCACCCACGGGTGCGCGGCGTCCCTGGAGGCGAGCTGGTCCGCGACGAAGCGGGCCGCCTGGTGCGCCTCACCGAGCTGGATCAGCGCCTCGGCGGCCCCGATCCGCCACGGCAGCAGCAGCGGCCGGTCCAGACCCCACCGGCGCATGGTGCGGCCGATCTGCAGGAAGTCGCCGAGCGCGGCATGGAAGCGGTTGGTGGCCAGGTGGTACTGGCCCCGCGCGCGCAGGTGGGCCAGCCCCTGGAAGCTGCCCGCCAGCCCGTCCGGCAGCGGCCTGGCCAGCTCCCGGGCCGCCGCGTCGTGCCGGCCCTGGGCGGTGCAGGCCCGGATCAGGGTGGCCGAGACACCGGCCGCGAAGACGCTGCCGCCACGCTCGGGCAGCAGGTCCATCGCGGCCGCCGCCCGGCTCTCCGCCCCGGTCAGGTCGCCCTGCCGGAGCAGCACCTCGGCGCCCAGTGCGGTGAACGCCGCCTGCCAGCCGGGGGCACCGGCCCGGATCGCCGCCTCGGTGTACAGGTGGCACCAGGGCATCGCCCGGGCGGGGCCCTCGGTGAGCAGCAGCGCCCGGACGGCCTGGCCGATCGGGGCCACGGTGGCCTCGGAGAGCGTCGCACCGCGCAGGAACAGCTCGGCGGCCGCCCCTGACGAACCGTCGACGGCGTACTCGGGGATGGTCCACAGCGTGGTCGGCGAACCCGCCCTGACCGGCCTCGGCACCGTGCCGGGCTCGGTCGGCGGGGCGGCGGCCCAGCGCGGGAAGGCGGACAGGCCGTCCAGCGGGTCGGCCCAACGACCGCCCTGCGCGGGCCTGCCGGCACCGTCCCGGGCGGCGCCCTCGGCCTGGTCCTGGCCCGTGATCCGCTCCAGCACCTCGGCGGCCTCGTCGATCCGGCCCTGGGCGGCCAGCAGCCTGGCCAGCGCGGCGAGCCGGGCGGGCGCGAGCGCACCGGCCCGCAGCAGCTCCAGCGGACCCGCCAGGTGCCGTTCGGCGGCGCCCGGGTCGGAGCGCGCGGCGATCGCGGCCAGCATCGTGCGGAACTGGGCGCGCTGTCCGTCGTCGGCACCGCTCCGGTCGGCCAGCTCCAGGCAGGCGGAAGCCCGTTCGGCCAGGCCGTCGGCCAGCAGCTGTTCGGCCGCCTCGTGCAGCACCGGCACCGCCCAGGGCAGGTCGGTGCGGTCGGCGGCGAGCAGCTGGGCGGCCACCGAGGAGGCCGCCACCCCGTTCCGGTGGGCGAGTTCGGCGGCCCGCCGGTGCAGTTCGGCGCGCGCGGTGTCGTCCGTCCACTCCAGGACGGCGGCGCGGGCGGCGGGATAGCGGAACCGGGCGCCGTCCAGGATGCCGGCCGCGCTGAGTGCCTGGACGCCGCGGTTGACGGTGGCCGGCGGCAGGTCGAGCAGCCGGGCGGCCCGCTCGGCGGTGGCCAGGTCGTCCAGTACGGCCAGCACCTCGGCGAGTTCGCGCACGGCCGGGCCGCACCGGTAGAGGCAGGTGAGGACCGCCTGCGCGTACGCGCCGCCGACCTCGGGCTCCTCCGCCCCGGTGACCCGGTGCTCCTCGACCATCGCCCGCAGCAGCAGCGGGTTGCCGCCGGTGGCTTCGGCGAACCGTCCGGCCAGCCGCTCGGCCGTGTCCGGGCCGAGCTGCTCGGACACCAACCGGGCCACCGCCGCCGCGTTCAGCCGCTCCAGCCGGATCCGCTGGAAGTTCGGGCGGCGGAGCAGCTCGGTGCCGAACACCGGGTCGTCGCCGCGCTCGTGCACCGACTCGGTGAGCACCAGCAGGATGCGCGCCCAGCGGGTGCTGCGGGCCAGGTGCAGCAGGTAGGCGCAGGACTGGTCGTCGGCGTGGTGCACGTCGTCCACCACGATCACCACGGGTGCCAGGGTGGCGAGTTGTCCGGCCGCAGCCGAGAACGCCTGCATCGCACCGACGTGACCGCTGCCCGGCTCCCCCGTGAGCTCGGGCAGTGCGCCGGGCGGTGTGCAGGCGGTCAACTGGCGCAGGATGCCGAGCGGGATATCGCGTTCCGCGGCCGAACCGAGGGCGCGCAGCACGGTGGCCCCGGCGGCCTCGGCCCGGTCCGCGACGGCGTCGGCGAGTTCGCTCTTCCCGCAGCCCACCGCCCCTTCGATCAGGACGATCCCGGCCTGGCCGGCAGCGGTGCCGGCCAGTGCTGAATCCATTGCGGCGAGTTCTTCTTCACGGTCGATCAGCTTCATTGGATCCCCCGTTTTCCCGCATGACAAACAGCGCCGAGAATTCGGCCGAACGGCGGGAATGTAGTCAACTTCGAACCGGAATCCAGTCTAAGCACGGCGAAGGCCCCGGCCCGGTGACCGGAAGTTGCACGGCAACAACTCCCACCCGCGCAAGCGGGCCTTTAGCTGTCGACCGGATGATCTGACGGTATGTCGGGCCCGTCGTCCGGGCCCCGCCGAAGCGTCCACAGTTGATGCGAGGGGATTCCCATGTCTGGCTTCGACACCTTCACCGATCTTGTCCGCGCGCGCACCGCCACCCTGGCCGACCAGGACGTCCACGTCTTCCTGCACGACAGCGCGGAGGGTGCCAAGGCCGACCGGCTGACCTACGGCGAGCTGGACCGCGAGGCCCGACGGATCGCCTCACTGCTCCAACTGCAGCGCGCCGAGGGCGAACCCGTCCTGCTGCTCTACTCCTCCACCACCGAGTTCCTGAAGGCGTTCGTGGCCTGCCTCTACGCCGGGGCGGTGGCCGTACCGGTACCGCTGCCCGGTGGTGAGGGCCGGGGCAGGCGGATCGACCGTACCTCGGCGGTGATCCAGGACACCGGCGCCCGGCTGGTGCTGACCGAGACGGCCAGCGCGCCCGACATCGCGCTCTGGCTGTCCAGGACCGGCCGGCGCAACGTGGCCTGCCTGGCCAGCGATGTCCCCGGGCTCGGCGACGCCGACGCCTGGCGCGAGCGCCGCAGCGGGCCCGAGGACCTGGCCTTCCTGCAGTACACCTCGGGTTCGGTGTCTGACCCGCGCGGCGTGATGGTCTCGCACCGCAACCTGCTGGCCAACCAGACCGCCCTGCAGAACGTGTTCCGGACCACCTCCGAGGACCGCTTCGGCGGCTGGCTGCCGCACTTCCACGACATGGGCTTCATCGCCCACCTACTGCACCCGCTCTTCCTGGGCAGCCTGTCGGTCCAGATGTCGCCCACCTCCTTCGTCCGCCGCCCGGCCCGCTGGCTGCAGGCGATCGACGAGTACCGGGTGACCGCGGGCGGCGGCCCCAACTTCTGCTACGACCTCTGCCTGCGCCGGGTCACCGACCAGCAGATCGCCGAACTCGACCTCTCGCACTGGCGGTTGGCGCTGAACGGCGCCGAGCCGGTGCGGGCCGACACGCTCCGGGCGTTCGCCGAGCGGTTCGCCCCGGCCGGGCTGCGGGCCGAGGCGCTGTACCCGTGCTACGGGCTGGCTGAGGCCACCCTGGTGGTCTCCGGTGGTGTCCCGCTCACCCCGTTCGCCGAACTGCCGGTAGACGCGGCGGCGTTGGAGCTGGACCAGGTGGCCGAGCCGGTGGCCGGCCAGCCGAGCCGGACGCTGGTGAGCAGCGGTCAGGTGCTCGACTACGACCTGCGGATCGTCGAGCCGGTGGTCGGTCTGGAGCTGCCCGAGGGTGCGGTCGGCGAGATCTGGCTGCGCGGCGACAGCGTGGCGCAGGGCTACTGGCGGCGCCCGGCGGAGACCGAGTCGGTCTTCCGGGCCGGTCTCGAGAACGGTGAGCGCGGCTTCCTGCGCACCGGCGACCTCGGCTTCCTGCACCAGGGCGAGCTCTACATCACCGGACGCAGCAAGGAAGTGATCATCCTCAACGGCCGCAACATCTACCCGCAGGACGTCGAGTGGGCGACCCGCGGTCTCAGCCCGGCGCTCGGCGGCGGGGTCGGTGCGGCCTTCTCGGTGGACATCGAGCGCGAGCAGCTGGTGGTCGTCCAGGAGCTCCGGGCCTCGCGCGGCGGCCTGCCCGCGGGTCTCGACCTGCGGGCGCTGGTACGGGAGATCCAGACCGAGCTGAGCCGCGAGTTCAGCATCCCGGTCGGCAACGTGCTGCTGGTCCGCCCGGGCGCCGTCCGCCGCACCACCAGCGGGAAGGTGCAGCGGAACCTGATGCGCAAGCTCTTCCTGGACAGTGAACTGCGCGGTGACATCGAGGTGTTGGACCCGGCGGTCCGGGCCAGGGTACGGGCCACCGACGCGCTGCTGGGCGAGGACCTGTTGGAGGCCGAACCGGCCGGACAGGGCCGTCCGTGGTGAGCGCAGGCACCCTGGCCGGGGTCGCCGAGGACACCGCCGAGGCCAGGATCGCGGCGCTGGAGGAGCTGCTCGGCGACCCGACAGAGCCGGGCAACCCGACGGGTTACGGCGCCCTGCTGACCGCCGACCGGACGGCGGTGCCGTTCGCGGCCGGGGAGGAGCTGCTCGACCGGGCGGCCCTGAACGCCGAGTACGTACCGGTCCGCCTCGGCGGCCGGCTGGACTCGTTGGAGACCCTGGTGCGGGTGATGCGCCCGGTGTTCCGCCGGGACGTCGGGCTCGGCATGGGCTACGGGATGCACACCTTCATGGCCGCGTCCGACGTCTGGCTGGCCGGCACCGAGGAGCAGCAGCGTTGGTTGGCGGACCGGCTGCTCGGGGGTGCGAAGGCGGCGATCGCCCAGCACCAGACGGCGCACAGCAACGACTACGTCCGCAGCGGGGTGACCGCCCGTACCCAGGGTGAAACCTTCCTGCTCAGCGGCAAGAAGCCAATGATCAACAACCTGGACCGGGCGGCCGCCCTGGTGCTGTTCTGCGAGACCGACCGGACCGGCGGCAGCCGCAGCCAGTCCGTCCTGCTGCTGGACCCGACCCGGCTGCCCGCCGGGAAGGCCACCATCGGGCCCCGCCGCCTCGCGGTCGGACTGCGCGGCTGCCGGTGGACGGGCGTCGAGTTCCTCGGCTGCCCGGTCCCGGCGAGTGCGCTGCTCGGTCCGGTCGGCGGTGGCGTCACGCTGGCGCTGCGATCCTTCCAGATCAGCCGGACGGTGATCGCGGCGGCGGCGCTCGCCGCGGTGGACACCAGCCTGCGCACGGCCGTCCAGTTCGACCACGACCGGGGCGCCGAGCACGCCGAGTCGTCCTGGCTGGACCCGGTCCGCACCGACCGGGCGATGACCGGGGCCTTCGTCAACCTGCTGCTGTTCGACAGCCTTTCGGTCGCCGCGACCCGCGCGCTGCACCTGCTGCCCGAGCAGACCAGCGTGTACTCGGCAGCCCTGAAGTACCTGATGCCCCGGGTGCTCAACGACACAATGCACGACCTTTCGATCGTGCTCGGCGCCCGGGTCTACACCAGGGACGGCAACCTGGGGATCTTCCAGAAGCACGTCAGGGACGTGCCTGTGCTCAGCCTCGGCCACGCGGGGACGGTCGCATGCCAGGCGACCGTCATCCCGCAGCTGCCCCGGCTGGCCACCCGGTCCTGGCTGGTCGAACCGGAGGCGCCCGCCGCTCTGTTCCACCTCGGCGGCGAGCTGCCGCCGCTGCGCAACGAGGCGCTCAGCCTGGCGAGCGGGCAGGACAGCCTGTGCGGCTCGCTGGTCGCCATCGCCGCGCAGATCGGCGGCCGGACCCCGGTCGAGCGGGCACTGCGCACCCTGGCCGGTCAGCTCACCGAGGAGCTGGCGGACCTCCGCCAACGGGTGCTGGCACTCGACCCGGCCGAACGCACCTCGCCCAGCGGCGCGGCCTGCTTCGCCCTGGTCGACCGGTACGCGCTGCTGCTCGCGGCGGCCGCCGTGCTCGGGGTCTGGTGGCACAACCGGGACGGCGCCGACCCGTTCCTGGCCGACCCGAGCTGGGCGGCGGCGGCACTGCACCGGCTGGCCCGGCGGCTCGGCACCCAGGTCGCCGACCTGCCGCCGGAGTGCGAGACCCGGCTGCTGCACGAGGTGCAACTGCGGTTCAGCGACCGGCGCAGCTACGACCTGTACAACACGCCCCTGCCCGGCTGACCGGCCGCAGACCCGAAGGAGACCTGCCATGACCACCCCCGCCACCTGGCAGACGGCCGACCCCGCCACCGCGGCCCGCGACTGGCTGCTGGAGCGCGTCGCGCTCTACCAGCACCGCGACCCGCTCACCATCGACCCCACCGTCCCGCTGGCCGAGTACGGCCTGGACTCGGTCGGTGCGCTGAGCCTCTGTGGTGACCTGGAGGACGAGTTCGGGCTGCTGGTCGAGCCCACCCTGCTCTGGGACCACCCGACCCTGGACAGCCTGGTCGGCTACCTCACGGTGGCCGTCCCGGCCGCTGCCGCGCGCGGCCGGGCCGGGGCGCCCCAGTCCCCGGAGGACCGGTTCTGATGGACGGGATCGCGATCGTCGGCCTGGACTGCGCCTTCCCCGGCGCCCCGGACGCCGAGGCGTACTGGGACCTGCTGATGCGCGGCGGCGAGAGCGTCGGCGAGGTGCCGTCGCAGCGCTGGGTGGCCGACGAACTCCCGGACGCCGTACCGGAGTCGGCGCGGGCCGGGATCAGCAGGGGCGGCTTCGTCGCGGGCGCGGACGCCTTCGACAACGACTTCTTCGCGCTCTCACCGCGTGAGGCGGCCGCGATGGACCCGCAGCAGCGGCTGCTGCTGCAGTGCGCCTGGCGGGCCGTGGAGGACTCCGGGCAGGCCCCGGGCGCGCTGGCCGGCACCGACACCGGCGTGTTCATCGGCGTGATGGGCGGCGAGTGGGGCCGGCTCCGGATGGGCGACCCGTCGCGGGTCACCCCGCAGCTGGGTGCGGGCAGCGCCGCCGGGATGACCGCCAACCGGATCTCCTACCACCTCAACCTGACCGGCCCCAGCCTGGCGGTGGACACCGCCTGCTCCTCCTCGCTGGTCGCGGTGCATCTGGCCGCCAACGCGCTGCTGGCCGGCGAGTGCGACACCGCGCTGGCCGGCGGGGTCAACCTGGTGCTCACCCCCGCCCTCGGTCTGATGTACAGCCAGCTCGGGCTCGGCTCCCCGGACGGGCGGTGCAAGCCGTTCAGCGCGGACGCCGACGGGATCGGCCGCAGCGACGGGCTCGGCCTGGTGGTGCTGCGCCGGCTCGAGGACGCGGTCGCCGACGGCCAGCGGATCTACGCGGTGATCAAGGGCTCGGCGGTCAACCAGGACGGCCGCAGCAACGGCGTCACCGCGCCCAACCGGTGGTCCCAGCAGAAGGTGCTGGAGGCCGCCTACCGCCGGGCCGGGGTGACCGCCGACCGGATCACCTTCGTCGAGGCGCACGGCACCGGCACGGCGCTCGGCGACGCGATCGAGTGCGCGGCGCTCGGCGGGGTGCACGCGGTACCGCGGGAGAAGACCTGCGCGGTCGGCTCGGTGAAGGGCAACATCGGGCACACCGAGGGCGCGGCCGGGATCGCCGGACTGATCAAGGTGGCGCTGGCGCTGCACCACCGGATTGTCCCCGCCAGCCGGCACGCCGGCCGGGAGAACGCCCAACTCCGGCTCGCCGAGCGGGGTCTGCGGCTGCTCAAGTCACCGATGCGGCTGCCGTCCGGGGAGATCCTGGCCGGCGTGAGCAGCATCGGCATGGGCGGCACCAACGCCCACATGGTGCTGGCCGGCCCGCCCCGCACCCCGCGCCGGGCCGCCCGCCCGGCCGGGGAGACCGAGCCGGTCGGCGTCTTCACCGTCACCGGTGACACCCCGGACGCGCTCCGCCGCAACCTGGCCGACCAGGCCGAGGCGTTCGCCCGGCGGCCGCGCGGCGGGGCCGCCTCACTCGGTTTCAGCAGCAACCGGGTGAAGACCGGGCTGCCGTACCGCTTCGCGGTCGCCGCCCGCGACACCACCGAACTCGCCGAACGGCTGCGGCAGGCCGCCGCGCACGGCATCGACGCAAGCACCCCCGCACACCGCTCCTGGACCAGGCCGGTGGTGGCCTTCGTCTACACCGGCCAGGGCGGCGCCTACCCGGCGATGACCGCCGGGCTGTACCGGGACTCGGCCGCCTACCGGCACTTCCTGGGCGAGGCGGACGCCGCGCTCACCCGCCACACCGGCCGCTCCACCCGGGAGTTGATCCTGCGCGGCGACGACGCGGACTACGACCCGAGCGACGCGCAGGCCGCACTGTTCGCGGTCGGCTACGCGCTGACCCGTACCCTCGGCGAGCTCGGCGTCCAGCCCGCCGCCGTGCTCGGGCACAGCCTGGGCGAGTATGCGGCCGCGGTCGCGGCCGGGGCACTCGACCTGCCGCAGGCCGCCGAACTGGTGGCCGCGCGTGCCCGGTTGATGCGCAACCTGCCGGCCGGCGGCGGCATGCTCGCGGTCGGCGCCGGTCCTGAGGCGCTGGCCGGGCTGCTGGCGGCCGAACCCACGCTCGCCCTGGCGGCGGTCAACTCCCCTGCCGACACGGTGATCTCCGGACCGCTGGACGCGCTGGACCGGGCCGCCGCCCGGCTGGCCGGCCACGCTCTGCGGACCCGACGCCTGGACGTCACCCGGGCCTTCCACTCCCCGCTGATGACCCCGGTGGCGACCGGCCTGCGCGCACTGGCCGACGGCCTGCGGCCCGCCGCGCCCCGGCTGCCGATGGCCTCCACCCGCTACGGCCGGCTGCTGCACGACGAGCCGCTGGACGCCGCGTACTGGGCCGGACAGACCACCGAACCCGTCCTGTTCGGCGCCGCGTTGACCGCGCTGTCCACCGAGGTCGCGCCGACCCACCTGGTGGAGATCGGCCCGAGGCCCACCCTGCTCCCGCTCGCCCGCCGGGCCGGGCTCGCGCCGGGCACCGAGCACCTGCACCCGGTGCCCGGCCCCGAGGCGGACGGCCGGGCGCTGGCCGAGCTGGTCGCCACGCTCTACCGGGCCGGGCTCGACCCGGTCTGGGAGGGGCTGTACCCCGCCGAGTACCGCACGGTCGAGCGGCTGCGGCCGTACGTGTTCTCCGGCGAGAACCGGTACTGGATCCGCCGGGAGGACCGGGCCACCGCCCCGGCACCGGTGGAGCGGCCGGCCGGCCAGGCGGCGCCGACCCGGGCACCCCAGCCAGCCGCTGTGACCGAGACGGCCGACCCGGTGCTGGCCGCGGTGATCGGGGCCGTGGTCACCGTCGGCCTGTACCAGCCGGACCGGATCGTGCCCGCGACCCGCTTCTACGAGGACCTGGGGTTCGACTCCGTGATGATCATGCAGCTCAAGGACGTGGTGCAGGAGGCCCTGCCGCACCTCGGCGAGGTCTCCATCCGCCAACTGCTGCCCGCCCTGCGCACGGTGGGCTCGCTGGCCGACCTGCTGCGAGACCTGGCCCTGGCGAGGGTGTCATGACCGGAGCCGCCACTGCCCACCTCGCCTCGGTCGGCACCGCGCTGCCCGGGGACCCGGTGGACAACGCCGTGCTCGGCAAGCTGCTCGCCGTCAGCGAGGAGTGGATCGACATCTTCCTCGGCACCAGGTCGCGCTACTTCAGCCGCGACCTCGGCACCGGCGAGGTCCGCTGGTCGCTGGCCGACCTCTGTGCGCAGGCGGCCGCCGAGGCGCTGGAGTCGGCCGCCCTGGAGGCACCGGACATCGAGTTCCTGATCCTCTCCACCACCACCCCCGACACCCTGCTGCCGACCACCGCCAGCCAGGTGGCCGACCGGCTCGGGCTCGACTACCTGCCGGTCTACCAGCTCCAGGCCGGCTGCTCCGGCGCCGTCCAGGCGCTCGACCTGGGCCGGACCCTGATCGCCTCCGGCCGCCGGGCCGGGCTGGTGATCGGAGGCGACGTGACCCATCGTCACCTGGCCTTCGGCCGCGAGCCGGCCCGGATCCCGACCGACGAGCTGGTCAACTACCTGCTGTTCGGCGACGGCGCGGGCGCCGCCGTGCTGACCGCCGAACCGCTCGGCGAGCGGATCGCCGTCCGGGGGGTGCTGAACAGCCTGACCGGTCTGGGCCGCCCGCCGGGCCAGACCGTCGACTGGTACGGGCTGACCGACCGCGACCAGGACCGGCCGCTGCTGCGCGAGGACTACAAGGCGATCGAGGAGCAGGTCCCGGTGATGGCCGTGGAGATCTTCTGGGAGCTGCTGGAACAGGTCGGCTGGCAGGTCGAGGACCTCGACCACCTGCTGCCCCCGCAGCTCTCCGAGCGGATGACCACCCGGATCGTGGAGCGGCTGGCCGTGCCCGGCGTGCACGAGGTCAGCTGCGTGGGCGAGACCGGGAACACCGGGAACGCCCTGCCCTTTCTACAACTTGCCCGGCTGCTTCCCGACATGACCTCAGGTCAGCGTGCGTTGGCGGTGACCGTGGAGTCGAGCAAGTGGATCAAAGCGGGCTTCGCCCTGGAGAAGGTCTGAGAGGCGGCCGGAGATGACCACCACACCACTGGAGCAGCTGCGCGGGCTGCGGGCCGCCGGGGAGCTGGCCGCGGCCTACCCCCGGGTGCCCGGCCTGCTGGCCGAGCTGCTGGACGAGGCCGGGCCGGACGACCGGGATGCCCTGCTCGGCCGGGCCGGCCGGCTGCTCGCCGGGCTCGACCTGGACGAGGTGCTGCACCACCACCCGGCCACCCAGGTGGTCGCCGTCGCGATCACCGGCCAGTCCACCGTGGCCGGTCTGGTCGATCCGCTCACCGCCGAACTCGCCCGGCACGGGCTGCTGTTGCGTCCGCTGATCGGTGACCACGGCGGCTGGCTGCACGACCTCACCGACCCGCGCGGCCAGCTGCTGCCGGAGCGGCCCGATCTGTCGCTCTGCCTGCTGGACGCCGAGACAGTGTTCGCCGAACTGCCTTCGCCCTGGCGGGTGGAGGACCTGGCCGAGGCCGCCGAGCGGGTGCTGGAGCGGCTTGCCTGGGTGGCCGCCGAGCACCAGCGGATCGCCCCCGGCCTCCTGGTGCTGAACACCCTGCCGCTGCTCCGCCGACACACCGGACAGCTGGTCGACCACGCCTCCCGGGCCCGACTCGGCGCCGTCTGGCGGGAGTTCAACGCCCGGCTGCTGCGGCTGACCGAGCGGCACCGCTCGCTGGTGGTGCTCGACCTGGACCCGCTGACCGCCGCCACCGGTCCGGTCGAGGACGCCCGGCTCGCCTGTTACGCCCAAGTCCGTTACACCGCACCGGTGCTGGCCGGCTACGCCCGCGAGGTCGGCCACCTGACCAGGTCGCTGACCGGGCTGACCCGCAAGTGCCTGGTGCTGGACCTGGACAACACGCTCTGGGACGGCGTGCTCGGCGAGGACGGACCGGACGGCATCGCGGCCGCAGGCACCCTGCGCGGGGAGGCCTTCGGCGCCTTCCAGCGAACCGTCCGCCAGCTCGCCTCGCAGGGCGTGCTGCTCGCGGTGAGCAGCAAGAACGACCAGGGGCCGGTACTGGAGACGCTCCGCTCGCACCCCGATCTGCTGCTGCGCGAGCCGGACTTCGCCGCGGTGCGAGCCGACTGGCTGCCGAAGGACGGCAATCTGGCTGACATCGCAAGGCAGTTGGGGATCGGCACCGACGCGCTGGTGTTCGCCGACGACTCGCCCGGTGAGCGCGCCCAGGTCCGGTTCGGCCTGCCCGAGGTCGCCGTGCTGCCACTGGACGGCGAACCCGCGCTGCACGGCGAACGGCTACTGGCGGACGGCTGGTTCGACGTGCTGAGGCTGACCGAGGAGGACCGGGCCAGACCGGAGCAGTACCGGCTGGAGGGCGAGCGGCACCGGCTGCGCGAGGGCAGCGGCTCGCACGCCGAGTTCCTGCACCGGCTCGGCGTCAGCGTGCGACTCGGCCCGCCCGAGCCGCACGAGTACGCGCGACTGGTCCAACTGACCCAGCGCACCAACCAGTTCAACCTGACCGGGCTGCGGCTCCAGCCGGGCGACCCGGCCGCCGTGGCCGAGGACGCCGGGCGGCTGCTGCTGGCGATCCGGGCCGCCGACCGGTTCGGCGGCAACGGCCTGGTCGGCGCCGTGCTCGGCCGGCACACCCCGGACGGGCTGCTGCTGGAGAACGTCTGGCTGAGCTGCCGGGTGCTGACCCGGGGCGTCGAACAGGCTGCTCTGGCTGCCCTGTTGGCGGAGAGCCGGGCGGCGGGGATCCCTGCCGTGCACGCCCGCTTCACGCCGACGGCCAAGAACCACCGCGCGGAACTCTTCTACCCGGAGCTCGGGTTCACCGAGACCGCGCGGTCCGAGGACGGGGTGCTCTTCCGCCACGGCCTCGAATCCGTACCGGCACCCCCTCTACATGTCCACGTCACACTTGATCTAGGATGGCCGTCAGATGCCTGGGCCCGATAGCCTCGCCGGATTCCTCCGTCTGGTCCGTACGGAACTCGGCCTGGAGCTGACCGACCAGGACGCGGAGACCGAGCTGGCAGTGCTGCCTGGCTGGGACTCGATGAACCTGCTCAGACTCGTCACCCTGCTGGAGTCCGGCACCGGGCGCCGGCTCCCCGTCCCCACCGTCCTGGCGGCCCGAAACCTCCGGGAGATCTATGCAGTCCTGGAGGAAGCAGCATGACCCGCCCCGGAGCCACCCCTACCGGGCCACCGCTCGGCGACCCCGTCCAGGTCGCCGGTGACAGCACCTGGGACCTGGTCCGGGCCGACCTGGCCCGGCACGGGACCGCCCTGGTCTACGCCGAACTCGGCGACCTACAGCCCGAGCTGCCCGCCGCGCACGAACTGCGCGCGGTGCTCGGCCGCGACTGGTCCCGCTACCTGGACCTCGCCCACCCCTCGGTCCGCGACCGGTACGCCGCCTCCCGGGTCCTGCTCAAGCGAGCGGGCGCGGCGGTGCTGCGCGCCGACCCGGACACCCTGGAACTCGGCTACGGGCCGACCGGGCGGCCGTACCTGCGCGGCTGCGACCAGGTGGACATCAGCCTGAGCCACACCGACGACCTGCTGCTGGTCGGCCTCACCACCCGGGGCCTGATCGGGGTCGACGCCGAACGGGCCGACCGGCCGATGTACGGCCGCGGCCTTGGCCGGCACGTCTGCACGCCGTACGAACTGGTGTCACTGGCCTCACTGCCCGAGCAGGAACGCAATCCGAGCCTGGTCCGGCTCTGGACCCTCAAGGAGGCATACAGCAAGGCGATCGGGCAGGGCATGCAGTTCAGCTTCACCGAGTTCGGCTTCGGCCCGGACGGCAAGCCGGTCCGGGTGCACCGGCCCGACGGCAGCCCGGGCACCGGGGCGGAGTGGGCGTTCCGGACCTTCCTGCTGGGCAACGGCTACCGGATCAGCGCCGCCGTCTACGACGCCGGGTTCGGCGAGCTGGACGACGCCGAGCTGGTCAGCATGCTGGACCAGGACACGGTCGAGGCGATCACCGACGCGCTCGGTGACTGACCGACGGGCGGTTGACGCCGGGTCAGAACTCGTCCCTGAACTGGTCCAGCATGCCGGACATGGCGACGTTGAAGCCGGCCTGGAACCGGCTGGTCGCCTCCAGCTCCTCGGTGATCTCGGAGATGTGCCGACGGCAGGTGCGCACCGACATGCCAAGTCGGCGCGCCACCATCTCGTCCTTGTAGCCCTTGGCCATCAGCCGCAGCACCGACTGCTTGAGGTCGTCGGTGATGGCCTCGGCCTTCGCGGTCTCGGGGTTGAACGGCGTGGCGCCGTCCCAGATGTACTCGAAGACCTTGCAGACGAAGCCCACCAGGGTGGACTCCCGGACGATCGCCGCGGTGGGCGTGCCCTCCGCCCCGGTGTGGCGGGCCAGCACCACCGTCTCCCGGTCGTAGATCAGCACCCGGTCGACCAGCTCGTCGGCGGTCCTGAACTCCGCGCCCAGCGCGGTGACGTCCCGGACGTACGACTTGGTCGCCAGATCGCCCCTGGCGGTGTGCTGGTAGATCGTCCGGACCGCCACGCCGCGCTCCAGCATCCGCCCGTTGGAGTCCCGGGCGGAGGCGAGGACGAACGCCGGACGCGGTCCGCCGGGGTGCATGGCGAGCAGTTCGTGGCGGCAGTTCTTCCCGAGGCTGTCGATCATCGACCGGATCACACTGGGGTCGCTGATCACGTCGAAGGCCTCCAGCCGGTTCCGCAGCCGGCGGCCCTCGAAGTAGAGAGGGGTCAACGACAACAGCTTCGAGCGGACGTCCGTGACGGCCTGCTGGAGATCGCGGATCTGGTTCTCGGCACCGCCGACCAAGTCCGCCGCCGCCACGTCCGGCCCCACCGGGACCAGCACCGACGGGTGCCCCGGCATCGGCTGGAGCAGCTTCAGCAGTCGCAGCACCTGCTCTATCCGGTCGAGCTCCGCCTCTCCGATCGACAGCCGTTCGGCGATATCGCTCTTGTCGAATCGCCCTAACTCGACGGCGTGACCGTACGCGGCAGCACTGAGATCGTCCAACTCCGCGAAATCCAAGTATCCGTGCACCCCCTCGCTCATACGAGCTCCCCCCAACCCTGCGAAGTTGTTGCCAAGCAACTTTACGCCATCGAGTTCTGCTTGGCACAGACATGCGGTCCTCGGCAGCCTATGCGGTGTCGCCACCGAGAGCACCGACCCGGGGGACGACGAACCGGAGCCAACCAGTCAACTGCTCACTGTATGGGGGATGAAATGCAGTTTTCCAAGAGGACAAAGATGGCCATCCAGGGCATCCTGCTCGCCGCGGTCGTGGCGGCCCTGCCCACTCTCTCTTCTGCGACGAACGGACACGGCGGAATGATCACACTGTCCGACGCCGGCGCCACTCCCGCTCCGACCGCCTCCTCCACCCTGCGCCCGGGCCAGGACGACGACGGCTGGCCGTAGCCCCGGAGCGCCGGAAGCCGCGGATCCATGCGGAGACCGGTGAGTGGACGGCCCCGGGGGCGGTGGCCGACCGCGCACATGTGACGACACCTGCCCGGACCGGCGCGCGAGCGCCGGCCCGGGCAGCGGTGCGTCAGGACCCGTGGCACAGCAGGGGTCCGCAGGGGGTCCGCTAGGGGGCGCGTTCGATTACGGGTGTCCCTAACGTCGAGCTCGGCCGCTGTCCGGCCGCAGACGAGGGAGGTCTCGGATGACCACCGTGGCGACCGCCACCGCACCGACCGAAGCAGCACCGACCACGTTCCGGGAGGCGCTGGCCGCCTTCCCCAGCGGGGTCACCATCGTGACCACCACGGACCGCCAGGGGCGCTGGTGGGGCTTCACCGCCAGCTCGTTCTGCTCGCTGTCGGCCGACCCGGCGCTGGTGCTGGTCTGCCTCGCCGACAACGCCCAGTGCCACCCGGCGTTCCTGGCGGCGGAGTCCTGGGTGATCCACGTGCTCGCGCCGGAGCACGCCGACCTCGCGGTCCGGTTCGCCACCCGGGGGGTGGACAAGTTCTCGAACAGCGATTTCCGGCCGAACGAGAAGGGACAGCCTGTCCTGGACTCGGCCGCGGTGACGCTGGAGTGCGACGCGTACGCCCGGCACCCGGGTGGCGATCACACCATCCTGGTCGGCCGGGTGCGCGAGGTGCGCATGCGAGAAACAATCCCAGCGGTCTATTTTCGCCGGGGCTTCCACGCCTTGCCGGAGTGAACATCGGGGCAGAGCCGTGGTGAACGCCGGGGCAGACCCGGAGTGAACGCGGGGGCAGACCCGGAGAGCACCCCTAAGCCCCCGGACAGGGGTGCCGACCGTACCGGTCCCGCGATTAGCGTGAACACCAGGGCCGGGATGCGCGGCCCACTCCACGTGAAGGAGAAAGCCATGGCGGAATTCCTGCCGGAAACCACCGAGGACGACGAGTTCGACTTCACCCCCGAGGAGGACCTCCTGGTCGAGGAGATCTCCATCGACGGCATGTGCGGCGTCTACTGATTCGAGGAACAGTGTCGTCATTCGATCCGGACCTTCCGTACCGCTGCGCACCGAGTGTCTCGCTGCGACCCGAGCCTTTCGGGGCTCTCGCCTATGACTTCTCGACCCGCAGACTGTCCTTTCTCAAGTCTCCTGAGTTGGTCAAGACAGTACGTGCGCTGATCTCCTGCGCGGACGTCCACGGCGCACTCGAACACGCGGGCGTGCCGACCGAGGAGCGGCGGGCGTATCTCACGGCCCTCGCCGGTCTGGCCGAGGCCGGAACCATCCAGCCGCGCCGCTAGAGATCACCCACTCACCAGGGAGTACCCGGATGAAGCTCGTCGACCAGTTCCAGCACGGGCTGGACGCCCCCATCTGCCTCACCTGGGAGCTCACCTACGCCTGCAATCTCGCCTGCGTGCACTGCCTCTCCTCCTCCGGCCGGCGCGACCCCCGTGAGCTGAGCACCGCCGAGTGCCGTTCGGTGCTGGACGAATTGCAGCGCATGCAGGTGTTCTATGTGAACATCGGCGGCGGCGAACCGACGGTCCGGCCGGACTTCTGGGAACTGGTGGACTATGCCACCGATCGTCAAGTCGGGGTCAAGTTCTCCACCAACGGCATCAAGATCACGCCGGAGCGGGCCAGATGGCTGGCCGGCAGTGACTACGTGGACGTACAGATCTCGATCGACGGCGCCACGGCGGAGATCAACGACGCGGTACGCGGACCGGGCTCGTACCGGACCGCGGTCACCGCGATGGACAACCTCGCCGAAGCGGGCTTCCGGGACTTCAAACTGAGCGTGGTGATGACACGTCAGAATTGTGATCAACTGGATGACTTCGCCGAAATCGCGGAGCGCTACGGCGCGCAGCTCCGGCTGACCCGGCTCCGGCCGGCCGGGCGCGGCGCCGAGGTCTGGAACGAGCTGCACCCCACCGCCGAGCAGCAGCGCACCCTCTACCACTGGCTGGTCGCCAACGGTGACCGGGTGCTCACCGGCGACTCGTTCTTCCACCTCAACGCCCTGGGCTCGACCCCGCTGCCGGGCCTCAACCTGTGCGGGGCGGGCCGGGTGGTCTGCCTGATCGACCCGGTCGGCGATGTCTACGCCTGCCCGTTCGCGATCCACGACCAGTTCCTGGCCGGTAACGTGCGCTCCCCCGGCGGCTTCGCCGAGGTCTGGCGCAGCGCACCGCTCTTCGCCGAGCTGCGCGGTCCGCAGAGCGCCGGGGCCTGCGGCTCCTGCTCCGCGTTCGACTCCTGCCGGGGCGGCTGCATGGCCGCGAAGTTCTTCACCGGACTGCCGATGGACGCGCCGGACCCGGAGTGCGTCAAGGGCCACGGCGAGACGGCGCTGGCGGCACTCGGCCCCGGCAGCGTGCCCCGGCCGAGCGGCGACCACTCGCGCCGGGGCCGCGGTCCCGTGCCGGTGCAGATCGGCTGGGCTCCCCCGGCCGCCGGTCTGCCGGACCGCGCCTGTGACACCAGCCCGCTGGCCGGCCTCACGGCCACCGGGCGGTAGCCGTGCTGCCCACCGACGCCGTGCCGCACACCGATCCGGTCGAGCCCGCCGGTCGGATCCAGCTCACCGACCCGGTCACGCTGGCCGGCCGGACCGCGCCCAGCCGGGTGTTGTTCGGCCCGCACGAGACCAACCTCGGCCGCCGCCGTTCGCTCTCCGACCGCCATGTCGCCTACTACCGGCGCCGGGCCACCGGTGGCGCCGGACTGATCGTCACCGAGACCGCGAGCGTGGCCGCCGACGACTGGCCGTACGAGCGGGCCCCGCTGGCCGCCGACTGCTTGGACGGCTGGCGCGCGGTGGCCGACGCCTGCCGCCCGTACGGGACGCTGGTGCTGGCCGGTCTCGGGCACGCGGGCGGGCAGGGCTCCTCCGCGTACTCGCAGGCCGTGCTGCGCGCGCCGTCCCGGGTCGCCGACGTGGTCAGCCGGGAGCTGCCCGCCGAGCTGGAGCATGCCGAGCTCGGCACGCTGGTCCAGGACTTCGCGGCGGCCGCCCGGCTGGCGGCGGACGCGGGTCTGGACGGGGTGGAGATCGACGCCGGGCAGCACAGCCTGCTGCGGCAGTTCCTCTCCGGCCTCACCAACCTGCGCTCCGACGACCACGGCACCGACCGGTCCCGGCTGCTGCGCGAGGTGCTCACCGCCGTCCGGGCCGCGATCGGCCCCGGGCGGGTGCTGGGCCTGCGGCTGTGCTGCGACGAACTCGCCCCCTGGGCCGGGATCACCCCCGAGCAGGGCGCCGAGCTCGCGGCCGGGCTCGCGCCGTCGGTGGACTACCTGGTGGTGGTCCGGGGCTCCGCGATGAACCTCTCCGCCACCCGGCCGGACGGCCACACCCCGCCCGGCTTCAACCTCGAACTCTGCCGCACCGTCAGGACGGCCGTGGCGGGCGCCGCACCGGTCGCCCTCCAGGGCTCGGTGGTCGAGACCGGCCAGGCCCAGTGGGCACTGGACGACGGGGCGGCCGACCTGGTCGAGATGACCAGGGCCCAGATCGCCGAACCCGACCTGGTCGCGCTGCTGCGGGCCGGGCACCCGGAGCGGATCCGGCCCTGCGTGCTCTGCAACCAGCGCTGCCGGGTCCGGGACAACCGGAACCCGATCGTCAGCTGCATCGGCGAACCGGCCAGCGGCCACGAGACCGAGGACCAGCCGGTGCCGGGCCGGGACGCGAGGCCGCGCGACGTGCTGGTGGTCGGCGCGGGCCCGGCCGGTCTGGAGGCCGCCCGGGTGCTCGCCCTGCGCGGCCACACCGTGGAACTGGCCGAGCAGGCGGCCGAGCCGGGCGGAGCCCTGCGGACGGCGGGCGCCCTGCCCGGCCGTGAGCGGCTCGCCCTGCTGGCCGACTGGCTGACCGCCGAGACCCGGCGGCTCGGCGTGACGTTGCGGACCGGTGTCCGGCTCGGCTCGGCGCAGCTCGACGCGGCCCGGGCCGCCGGACGGGACGTCCTGCTGGCCACCGGCTCGGTGCCGGGACCGCACGGCTTCGACCTGCTGGGCGGCATCGTGGTCCGCCCGGCCGAGCTGACCGCCGACCCGACCGCGCGGTCCCTGCCGCCTGGCCCGGTCCTGGTCTTCGACCCGATCGGCGACGCCGTCGGGGTCGCGGTCGCCGAGCTGCTCGCGGCGGCCGGGCGGCCCACCGCGATCGTGACGCAGGATCAGGTGGTCGGCACCCAACTCGCGCTGACCGGCGACCTCGCGACGGCCAACACCCGGCTCCAGCAGGCCGGGGTGACGCTGTACAAGCGCCGGACCGTCCTCGAACTGCACGACGGGCACGCCGTGTTGGAGGACGTGGTGACCGGGCGCAAGGAGCACGTGGAGTGCACGGTGCTGATCGACTGCGGACACCGGCTGCCCGAACAGTCGCTACACCGTGACCACCCCGGTCTGCCCGCCGCCGGGGACTGCGTGGCCCCCCGTACGGTCCACCAGGCCGTGCTGGAGGGCCGCCGGGCCGCGCTCCGGCTGGCCGCCGCGAGCGAAGGGGCCCACCGATGACCGGCTACCGCCACCTCTTCACCCCGCTCCGGGTCGGCCCGCTGACGCTGGCCAACCGGGTGGTCTTCTCGGCCCACCTGACCAACTACGCCGAGGACGGACTGCCGAGCCAGCAGCACGCCGCGTACTACGCCGCCCGGGCGGCCGGCGGCGCCGGGATGATCATCACCGAGGAGCACTCCACCCACCCCACCGACTGGCCGTACGAGAAGCTGATCCACGGCTTCCACGCGGAGGCGGTCACCGGGTACCGGCGGATCACCGAGGCGGTGCACGCGCACGGCGTGCCGATCCTGGCCCAGCTCAACCACAACGGCGGCCAGGCCTCCTCGATGTACTCCCGGCTGCCGGTCTGGGCGCCGAGCGCCGTCCCGGACCCGTTGTTCCGCGAGGTGCCGAAGGCCCTCGACGCCGCCGAGATCGCCGAAGTGGTCGCCGGGTACGCCACGGTGGCCGCGAACTGCGTGGCAGGTGGCTTCGACGGCGTCGAGCTGCAGTGCTCGCACTCCTCGATCGTGCGCGGCTTCCTCTCCCCCGCCACCAACCTGCGCACCGACGGCTACGGCGGCCCGCTCGCTCACCGGGCCCGGCTGCTGCTGGAGTTGGTGGCGGCCGTCCGAGCGGCGATCGGTCCGGACCGGGCACTCGGCGTCCGGCTCTGCGGCGACGAGCTGATCAAGGGCGGCATCACCCTGGACGAGGCGGTCGAGGTGGCCCGGATGGTGGAGGCGACCGGACAGGTCGACTACATCAACACCTCGATCGGGGTGGCCACTTCGACGCTGTACCTGATCGAGGCCTCGATGGCGGTCCCGGCCGGGTACGCGCTCTTCATCTCCAACGCGATCCGCCGCGCGGTCAGTCTGCCGGTGATCGGGGTGGGCCGGATCAAGGACCCGGCCCAGGCCGAACGCGCGCTGGCCGAGGGCCACTGCGACCTGGTCGGCGTGGTCCGGGGCCAGATCGCCGACCCGGACTTCCTCGCCAAGGCCCGGTCGGGCCACGCCTCCGACATCCGCAGCTGCCTCTCCTGCAACCAGGAGTGCGTGGGCAGGATGGGGCTGAACCGCTGGCTCGGCTGCATCGAGAACCCCCGGGCCGGACGGGAGGCGGTCCCGCTGCCGATGCCCGGCCGGCGCGGCCGCCGTGTGCTGGTGGTGGGCGGAGGTCCCGCCGGTCTGCAGGCGGCCGCCAGCGCGGCCCGGCGCGGCCACCGTGTCACCCTCTTCGAGCGCGATCCCGCCACCGGCGGACAGGTGGCCGAGGCGGCGACCGTACCGGTCCGCGCCGAATTCCTGGACGTGGTACGCAACTTGGCCGCCGAGTGCCGCCGACTGGACGTGGAGATCAGGACCGGCCAGGAGGCCACCCCGGAGACGCTGGCCGCCGAGCACCCGGACGCCGTGGTGCTGGCCACCGGCGCCAGGCCTCAACCGCCGCACTGGGCAAGCGGATTGGCGCGGGTGGTGGACGTCAGGGACGTGCTGACCGGCCGGGCCGCGCCGACGGGCGAGGTGCTGGTGGTCGACGAACTCGGCTTCCACCAGGCCACCTCGGTCGCCGAGCTGCTCGCCGACCGGGGCTGCCGGGTCCGGATCTCGACCCCAGGCATGGTGGTCGGCCAGGACCTCGGCGTCACGCTCGACCTGGAGACCTTCACCGTCCGGGCCGAGGCCAAGGGCATCCGGCAGACCACCGACGAGCTGGTGATGTCGGCCGGGACGGCACCGGACGGTGAGCGACTGCGGCTGGAGATGCTCACCCACACCACCGGGGCAGCGGCCACCGTCGAGGTGGACTGGGTGGTCTGCGCGCTGCACCAGGCCCCGCAGGACGAACTCTGGCAGGCGCTGCGGCACGCGCCGTTCGAGGTCCACCGGGTCGGCGACTGCCTGGCCCCGCGCCGCGCGCACGCCGCCGTGATCGAGGGACACCGAGTGGGGAGCGCGCTGTGAACGACACCGGACACGGCACCGGACCGATCGCCGTCCTGGTGGTCCGCGACGGCCTGCTGCCGCTCGGGGCGGACGAGACGGTCGCCGAGGCGGGCGGCCTGGCCCTGCTGGCCGGCGAGGACACCAAGGCGGCGGCCGGACTGCTGACCACGGCCACCCGGGTCTGGACGGTGGAGACCGGCAGCCGGCCGCCCGGCCTGCTGGCCGCCGCGCTGGCGCCACTCCTGACCGGCCGTGAGGTGGTCCTGCTGCCCACCTCACCGGACGGCCGCGACCTGGCGCCCCGGCTGGCCGCCGCGCTGGACCGGCCGCTGCTGGCGGGTGCCCTCGCGGTGCACCGCACCGGCGCCGAACTGATCGGTGCGGACGGCCTGACGCTGGTCGACGCCACCGTGACCGGACCGTTCGTCGCCACCCTGGAGCCCGGCCTGCGCGGCGCGCCGACCCTGCCCGAGCCTCCCGCGATCCTCGAACTCCCGCCGCCGGACGAGCCGGTGCGCCCGGACGCCGGACAGTCGGCGCTGCTCACCGCGCCCCCGGGGCAGGAGCAGCTGGACCAGGCCGCCCGGATCGTGGCGGCGGGTGCGGGTCTCGGCACCGGTGACCTCACCGGGGCCGCCGCGATCGCCCTGCTGGAGGCGGTCGGCGCGGCGCTCGGGGCCGCCGTCGGCGCCACCCGGGTGGTCACCGACGCGGGCTGGACCGGCGAGGAGCGCCAGATCGGCACCACCGGCGTGGTGGTCGCCCCCGAGCTCTACCTGGCCTTCGGCATCTCAGGCGCCGCCCAGCACGTCGGCGGCCTCGGCCGCCCCTCCCACCTGGTCAGCGTCAACACCGACCCGTACTGCCCGATGACCGCGCTGGCCGACCTCGCCATCGTCGCCGACGCCCCGACCGTGCTGGCCGAACTGGCCCGTCGGCTGACCCCGGAGGCCCCCCGTGACTGATGTCGCCTCGTACGCCGGACCGGTGTCGGCCTCGACACTGCTCCAACAGCCTCCGGCCGTAACCGACTTCGACGTGCTGGTGGTCGGCGCCGGACCGGCCGGGTCGGCCGCCGCGCTGGCCGCCGCCCGGGCGGGCCGGTCGGTGGCGCTGCTGGAACGCGGGCCGTACCCCGGCTCGAAGAACGTCTACGGCGGCGTGGTCTACGGCCGGATCCTGGACGAGCTGGTGCCGCAGTGGTGGGAGGAGATGCCGGTCGAGCGCTGGGTGACCCGCCGCTCGACCATGGTCATGACGGCGGACCAGGCGCTCACCGTGGACTTCCGCAGCCAGCGCTGGGGCTCCGCCCCGTACAACGGCGCCACCGCGCACCGGTCGGACCTGGACGCCTGGCTGGCCGGCCACGCCGTCCGGGCCGGGGCGGTGCTGGTGCCCGCCACGGTGGCCACCGGGCTGCTGCGCACCACGGCCGGGACGGTGGTCGGCGTCCGTACCGACCGGCCGGACGGCGACCTGACCGCGAAGGTCGTGATCGCCTGCGACGGGGTCAACTCCTTCCTGGCGAAGGAGGCCGGGCTGCATCCCCGGCAGGACAACGCCCGCCACCTCACCCTCGGCGTGAAGGAGACGCTGGCCCTGCCGCGCGAGGTGATCGAGCAGCGCTTCGGGCTGACTGGTCGGGACGGCCAGGACATCGAGATCCTCGGCTGCACCCGGGGCATCCCGGGCGGCGGCTTCCTCTACACCAACCTGGAGTCGGTCAGCCTCGGCGTGGTGGTCGGCCTTCCCGGCCTGGCCGCCGCCAAGGTCCGCCCCGAGGAGCTGCTCGCCGACCTCAAGGCCCATCCGGCGATCGCCCCCCTCGTGCGCGGCGGCCGCCAGGTCGAGTACGCGGCGCACCTGATCCCCGAGGGCGGCTACGACCACCTGCCCCGACTGGCCGGTGACGGCCTGCTGGTGGCCGGTGACGCCGCCGGGATGTGCCTGGCCGCCGGCATCTGGCTGGAGGGCGTCAACTTCGCGATCGGCGCCGGCATGTACGCCGGCCGCGCCGCCGCCGCCGCGATCGACGCCGGGGACACCTCGCAGGCGGGCCTGGCGGGCTACCGACGGGCGCTGGAACGGTCGTTCGTGCTGGCCGACCACCGCAAGCTGCGCAAGGTCCCCGGGCTGGTGCTCTCCGAACGGATGCAGCGGCAGTACCCCGGACTGATCTGCGACCTCGCCGAGGGTCTGTTCGAGGTCGACAACCCCCGCCCGAAGCCGGGCCTCCGCCGCCTGCTGCGCACGGCGGTCCGCCGGCACGGCGTCAGCCCGCGCCGGCTGCTGGCCGACGCGATCACCGGAATGAGGGCGTTCGGATGACCGGCCAGCCTGACGAGGACTACCGCGAGATCTCCTTCGACGACCGGATGGAGGGCACCGAGTTCCGGGTGTCCGAGCGGGCCCACATCACCGTCGACACCGCGGTGTGCGACTCCTGCACGGTCCGGTCCTGCCTGCACGTCTGCCCGGCCAAGCTGTTCGTGCCGAGGGCCGACGGCGGGATCCTGTTCAACTTCGAGCAGTGCTTCGAGTGCGGCGCCTGCTACCAGGTCTGCGATGCCGAGGGCGCGATCACCTGGACCTACCCGGACGGCGGCCTCGGCGTCGTGTTCCGAAAGGGCTGACCGACATGGCCGAACAGCCGCTCGTGGTGGTCGCGTTGAGCCCCGCCGACCCGCTCGGCGGGGCGGACGCGGCAGCCCTGGAGCACGCCCTACTGCTCACCGAGGCGCTCGGCGGCCGCAGCCTGGCGGTCACCGTCGGCCCGGCCGGAGCGGAGGAGGTGCTCCGCCAGGCGCTGGCCTGCGGGGTGCAGCAGGTGCTCCGGATCGACGGCGGGGGCGCGCAGGACAGCGACCGTACGGCCCGTGCGCTGGCCGCCGGGCTGGCCGGAGTGCCGGCCCTGCTGCTCTGCGGGGACCGCTCCCCCGGCCGGGGCACCGGCGCGACCCCGGCCTTCCTGGCTGCCCGGCTGGGTGCCGCCCAGGCGCTCGGACTGACCGAACTCAATTTCAGTGATGGCGGGTTGACCGCCGTCCGGCGGATCGACGGCCGACGCCGCGAGCAGCTCAGGGTGCCGCTGCCCGCCGTCTGCTCGGTCGAACCGGGCAGCGCCCGGCTGCGGCGCGCCGCGCTGCCCGCCCTGCTGGCCGCCCGGACGGCCACCATCCCGGTCGTCACGGTAGCCCTGCCGGAACCCCGGCATCAGGTCCGGCTGGGCCCGGTCAGGCCGTACCGGCCCCGGCCGCTCGTGCTGGCCGCCCCCGTCGGCTCCGACCCGCTGGCCCGGATCCGAGCCCTGACCGAGACCGACCGCCCGCGCACCGCCGCCCGGGTGATCACCCCGGCCGGCCCCGAGGCGGCCGTCGACGAACTGCTCGGCTACCTGCGGGAGCACGGTTACCTCGCTCACCTCACCCGGGAGGACGACCAGTGCTGAACACCGACCTGTCCCCCAGAGTCGCCCTCGTCACCGGCGCGGCGCGCGGCATCGGCGCCGCCGTGGTCACCCAACTGGCCGACCAGGGCTGGCAGGTGGTCGCCGTCGACGTCTGCGAGGACCTGCCCGGCGTCGGCTACCCGCTGGGCACCAAGCAGCAGCTGCTCGAACTCGCTGGCCGGTGGCCCGAGTCGGTGGTCCCGGTGGTCGCCGACGTCCGCGACGCCTCCGCGCTGCGGGCCGCCGTCGCGGACGCCGAGCACCGGTTCGGCGGACTGGACGCGGCGGTGGCGGCGGCGGCCGTGATCGCGGGCGGGCGGCCGCTGTGGGAGACCACCGACACCGAGTGGGACGTCCTGCTCGACATCGGCGTACGCGGCGTGGCCAACCTGGCCGCCGCCGCCGTTCCCGCCCTGCTGCGCCGCCCGCAGCCGCGGACCGGCCGGTTCGTGGCCCTGGCCTCGGCCGCCGGGCACCGGGGCCTCTGGCACCTGGCCGCCTACAACGCCGCCAAGCACGCCGTGGTGGGCCTGGTCCGTGGCCTGGCGACCGACCTGCGCGGCACCGGCGTCACCGCCACGGCGGTCTCACCCGGCTCGACCAGGACCGCGATGCTGGACGCCAGTGCGGCGCTCTACGACCTGCCCGACGTCGAGGAGTTCGCCCGCCACCAGCTCACCGAGCGGCTGCTCGACCCGGCCGAGGTGGCCGCCGCCGTCTGCTGGCTGTGCGACCGCGGTTCCTCGGCGATCACCGGCACCGTGGTCCACGCGGATGGAGGCTTCACGGCATGACGGACCGACAGACCTCGACCCAGCTCCACCTGACGGCCGATCAGAGCGTGCAGCTCTGGGAGGACGGCCGGACCCTGCTCGGCGGCTCCCCCTACCGGGTGCTGCGGCTCTCCACCCAGGCGGCCGACCTGGTCGGCGGCTGGCTGGCCGGTGCGCCGGTCTCCCCCGTGGCCGCGCACCGGCGCCTCGCCGCCCGGCTGGTCCGGGCCGGGATCGCCCACCCGGTGCACCGCACCGCCCACCTCACCGCCCTGGACGTCACCGTGGTGGTCCCGGTCCGGGACCGGCCGGACGGCCTGGCCGGGCTGGCGGCCGCCGTCTCGGACACCGCGAAACTGCTGGTGGTGGACGACGGTTCGAAGCTGCCGGTCCCGGGCTCGGCCGTCCGCCACGAGCACTCCCGTGGGCCCGCCGCCGCCCGCAACTCCGGCTGGCGGAAGGCCGGTACGGAGCTGGTGGCCTTCCTGGACGCGGACGTCACCCCCGAGCCCGGCTGGCTGGAGCCGCTGCTCCGGCAGTTCGAGGACCCGGCCGTGGTCGCGGTCGCCCCCCGGGTGCGCAGCACCCCGGGCCGCTCACTGCTGGCCCGCTACGAGCAGGTCCGCTCCCCGCTCGACCTCGGCCCGGTCGGCGGCGTGGTGCGGCCCGGCAGCCGGGTGAGCTACCTGCCGTCCGCCGCCCTGGTGCTGCGCACCGCCGCGCTGCGCGAGCTCGGCGGCTTCGACGAGCGGATGCGGTTCGGCGAGGACGTCGACCTGATCTGGCGGCTGGCCGCCGGCACCGGCCTGGTGCGGTACGAACCGGCCGCCGTGGTGCGGCACGAACCCCGCCGGAGCTGGCGCGCCTGGGTGGAGCAGCGCTTCGGCTACGGCACCTCGGCCGCCCCGCTGGCCCTGCGGCACGGCCGGGCGGTCACCCCCGTGAAGGTCTCGTTCTGGAGCGCGGCCGCCTGGGGCGCACTGGCCCTCGGCCGCCCGGCGGCCGGAGTGGCGATCGCCGCGGGCACCGCCGCGCTGCTGCCGCGCAAACTGGCGCCGTTCGGCGTCCCGGCCCGCGAGTCGCTCCAGCTCGCCGCCCGCGGCCACCTCGGCGCCGGCCGGCTGCTCGCCGACGCCGTGACCCGCTCCTGGTGGCCGGTGGCCGTCCCGCTGCTCGCGGCCACCCGCGCGGGCCGCCCCCTGCTCGCCGCCGCCTTCGCCCGGCACGCCCTGGACTGGCACCGCGACCGGCCGCCGCTGGACCTGCCCCGCTGGACGGCCGTCCGGATCGCCGACGACCTCGCGTACGGCGCCGGCGTCTGGTGGGGCGCACTGCGACACCGTACGGTCGCCCCGCTGCTGCCCGACCTGTCCGACTGGCCTGGGCGCGACGGGGTTCAGCGGCCCGCCGACTGACGTACGGTCACCTGGGTCTGCCCGGGCCGGGAAGCCGGACGGTGACGACCAGACCGCCTTCGGGGCGGGCTGCGAGCTCGAGGGTCCCGTCGTGCGCCCGGACCACGCTCTGCACGATGGCCAGGTCTCACGGGTGAACTGTGCGCGTTCCCCCTCGGCCGGGCAGCAGGGCCTCGGTGAGCGCGATCGCCCTGGAATTGAGGGCGTGCAGGCGTTCGACGAGTTCACCCCGGTCCCGGTGGGGTCCCTGCGGGCGACGTCGAGGGGGGCCTACGAGATCGCCAGTGGGGTGCGCAGTTCGTGCGAGGCGTTCGCGGCGAAACTCTGCTGCTCGGCGACGTGCGACTCGAGCTGTTCGAGCATCGCGTCGAACCGGTCGGAGATTTCCCAAAAATAGTCCTGCCGGCCCGTCATCCCGATCCCGTGGGGCAGTGACCCGTGTTCGGCCTTCCGGACCGCCTCCGTGATCCGGGTGAGCGGCGCGAGCATCCGACCGGCCAGGATCCACCCGCCATTGGATACGGCGGCCAGTGGCGGTGGCGTATGCGGTTTTCGATACGCCCACGATATGGGGGGGTCACCGCACCGGGCCGGCCCAGCCGTCGTAGGCCGCCAGCAGCGCCGCCGTCCAGTCGTCCAGCAGCCGCCGGCCCTCGTCCGCGTCGGCCCCGGCGGGGTCGCCCAGGACACCGTTCGGGGTGACCGCCGCCAGGCCGCCCGCGCGGAGGGCGGGCAGCAACTGCGCCAGCCCAGTGGTGTTCCCGCGCTCGGCCAGTCCGGTACGGACGGCGTCCGGGCGCAGCGCCAGCATGGCGGAGGTCTCGGTGCGCCCGGCGTGGCTGTCGTCCGACGGTCCGGACGGCGACCAGGCCAGCACCCGTCGGCCCTCCGCGCGCAGCCGGGTGACCGCGCGGTGCAGCGGGACGGCGTTGCCGCCGTGCCCGCAGACCAGCACGACTCCGGCGAAGTCGTCGGCCGAGCGGACCAGTTCGAGAAGCAGCAGCTCCAGCGCCCGCTGCCCGATCGACAGCGTGCCGGGGAATCCGGCGTGCTCACCGCTCGATCCGTACGGCAGCGCCGGCGCCACCACCACCGATCCCCGCGCTGCCGCCAGGCGTCCGCACAGAGCGTCGGCCACCTCGGTGTCCACGGTGAACGGCAGGTGCGGGCCGTGCTGTTCGGTCGCGCCGAGCGGCACGGCCAGCACCGAGTACGGTGCCAGCCGTGCCGCCTGTGGCCACGTCAGCCCGGCCAGCCGCCACGGGCCGGGTTCCGACGAGACCGGTTCGAGAGCCAACGGTCAGCCGGAGATGCCGAGTTCGGCGTCGAGGATGTCGAACAGCTCGTCCGTGCTGGCGTCGACCAGGTCCTCGTCGATGCCCTGCTCCTCGGTCTCGAAGAGCAGCTCCCGCAGGTAGGCCGCCAGCGCACTGGCGGACGGGTAGTCGAAGACCAGCATCGGCGTCAGGTTCCGGCCCGCCGCGGTGACCATCCGGTTGCGCAGTTCGAGTGCGCTGAGCGAGTCGAACCCGATGTCCAGGAAGCCTCGTTCGGAGTCGATCGCGTCCGGGCCCGGGTGGCCGAGGATCTCGGCGGCGTGGGTCCTGACCACCTGGAGGACGGCCCGGTCGAGCTCCGCGCCGGTGACGCCGGCCAGCTGCTCCGGCAGCGTCTGCCCCTCGCCCTGGTGCGAGCCGGCCCGGGACGGCCGCCGGGTCGGCGCCTTGACCAACCCGCGCAGCAGCGCAGGGAGTTCGTCGACCCTGGCGCGCAGTGCGACCGGGTCCACGTGCACCGGTACCACCACCGCGGCGTCGGCACGCAGGGCGGAGTCGAGCATCGCCAGGCCGTCCGTGGCCGAGAAGGCGGGCAGGCCCTGCCGACGCATCCGCAGCAGGTCGGACTCGGCGAGGTACTGGCTCATGCCGGTGTCCACCGCCCAGGCGCCCCAGGCCAGCGAGGTCGCCCGGAGGCCCGCCAGCCGGCGGTGCTCGGCCAGACCGTCGAGGAACACGTTGGCGGCGGCGTACCCGGCCTGGCCCTGGGCCAGCACCAGACCGCCCGCCGAGGAGAACAGGACGAAGAGCGCGAGGTCCAGATCGGCGGTCAGCTCGTGCAGGTACCAGGCGGCGTCGGCCTTCGGGGCGAGGCTGGCGTCCACCAGCTCCGCCGTCCAGGAGCCGATCACGCCGTTGTGCACCACACCCGCCACGTGCACCACGCCGGTGAGCGGGTGAGCAGCCGGGATGCTCGTCAACAGGCCCTCCAGTGCAGCCTGTTCGGCCACATCGGCGGCGGTGACGGTCACCTTTGCACCCAACTCGGTGAGCTCGGCAACCAGTTCGGCCGCACCCGGGGCGTCCGGGCCGCGCCGGCTGGTCAGCAGCAGGTGCCTGACGCCGTACTCGGTCACCAGGTGACGGGCCACCAGCGCGCCCAGACCGCCGGTTCCGCCGGTGATCAGGACGGTGCCCGCCGGGTCCAGCTCGGGGCCGGCGGCCTCGGCCGGGACCGGCAGCGCGGTCAGCCGGGGCACCAGCACCTCGCCGGCCCGGATCGCCAGCTCGGGTTCACCGGTGGCCAGCGCGCCGGCCAGGGCGATCCGGGACTCGGCCCGGTCGTCCAGGTCCACCAGGACGAAGCGGCCGGGGTGTTCTGCCTGCGCGGCGCGCACCAGACCCCAGACCGGGGTCTGGGTGAGATCGCCCGGCTCGCCGACCACCGTGACGCCGCCGTGGGTGGCGATGGCCAGCCGCGAGTCGGCGTACCGCTCGTCGGCCAGCCACTCCTGGAGCACCGCGAGCACCTGGTTGGCCGCCACCCTGGTCCCGGCGGGCAGGTCCACGGTGGCCGCGCTGATCTCCAGCAGGACGGTCTCCGGCGTCGGGCCGTCCAGCTCCAGACCTGCCCAGTCCACCGGGTCGGGGGCACCGAGGGCGGTCAACGGGAGCGGGTTCCAGACCAGTTGGAAGAGCGACCCGGCCTGGGCCGGAGCGCCCGAACCGAGCTGCTCCGGAGTGACCGGACGGAAGGTCAGCGACTCCACCGTGGCCACCGGAGCACCCTCGGTGTCCGCCAACTCGATGCTGATCGTGGTGTCGGTCGGCCGGACCAGCCGGACCCGTACGGCGGTGGCGCCCACCGCGTGCAGGGTGACCCCCGCCCAGGAGAACGGCAGCAGGGTCTGGTCGTCACCGCCCTCACCCAGGCTGAGCGCGTGCATGGACGCGTCCAGCAGGGCCGGGTGCAGGCCGAAGGCTCCGGCCTCGGCGTGCGACTGGGCGGGCAGGGCGACCGAGGCGAAGACCTCGTCACCGCGCTTCCAGGCCGCCTGGACGCCCTGGAACACCGGCCCGTACGCGTAACCCTGGCCCAGCAGCACCGAGTAGAGGTCCTGGACGTCCACGGCGGTGGCGCCGGCCGGCGGCCACTCGGTGAAGTCGAAGGCCGGTGCCGGGGCACCGGAGGCGAGCACACCCTCGGCGTGCAGGGTCCACGGACCCCGGGCGTCGGCCTCGGCCCGGGAGTAGATCCGCAGCGAGCGGCGGTCCGTGACGTCCGGCGCCCCGACCGAGACCTGGAGGGCCAGGCCGCCGCGCTCCGGCAGGATCAGCGGGGCCTGGATCGTGAGCTCCTCCACCAGGTCGGCCCCGGCCTGCTCGGCGGCGCGGGCCGCCAGCTCGACGAAGCCGGTGCCCGGCAGCAGGATGCTGCCCAGCACGTCGTGGTCGGCGATCCAGGTCTGACCGTCGATCGACATCCTGCCGGTGAGCACCAGGCCCTCGGTGTCGGGCAACGCGAGCGCCGCACCGAGCAGCGGGTGTTCGACCTTCTCCTGTCCGACGGACGCCACGTCACCGTCGGCGCTGCCCCCGGCCAACGCGTCCACCCAGTAGCGGCTGCGTTGGAAGGCGTACGTCGGCAGATCCACCCGGCGGGCGCCCGAGTCGGCGAAGAACGCCGACCAGCTGACCGCCACACCGGCCGCGTGCAGACGGCCGAGCGCGGCCACCAGCGTGGTGGTCTCGGCGCGGTCCTTGCGGGCCGTGGCGACGAAGACCGCGTCCTCGGACTCGACGCTCTGCTGAGCGAGCCCGGTGAGGATGCCGTCGGGGCCGATCTCCACGAAACGCGAGGCGCCCCGGGCGGCCAACTCCTTCACGTTGTCGGCGAACCGGACCGCGTCGCGGACGTGGCTCACCCAGTACTCGGGATCGGTGACGTCACCGCTCGCGACGACCGGGATCGACGGTTCGGCGAAGGTCAACCCGCTGACCACCGTACGGAATTCGGCCAGCATCGGATCCATCAGCGGCGAGTGGAAGGCGTGCGAGACGCGCAGCCGCTTCGTCCGGGTGAAGCCCGAGGCGATCTCCAGCACGGTGGCCTCGTCACCCGATACCACCACCGACCGCGGGCCGTTCACGGCCGCTATGCTCACCTGCTCCGTCAGCAGCGGCAGCACCTCGGCCTCGGTGGCCTCGATCGCCACCATCGCACCGCCGGTCGGCAGTTGCTGCATCAGCCGGCCGCGCGCGGAGACCAGCTTCGCGGCGTCGGAGAGCGACAGCACCCCGGCCACGTGCGCGGCCGCGATCTCACCCACCGAGTGACCCGACAGGAAGTCGGGACGCACACCCCACGACTCCACCAGCCGGTACAGCGCCACCTCGACGGCGAACAGCGCACTCTGCGCGTACACCGTCCGGTTCAGCTCCTGGGCGTCGTCGCCCCACACCACCTCACGCAGCGAACCGCCCAGCTCCGCCAGCACGGCGTCGAACGCCGCCGCGAACACCGGGTACGCAGCGTGCAGTTCACGCCCCATCCCCAGCCGCTGCGACCCCTGCCCCGTGAACAGGAACGCCACCTGTGCACCGGGCCGGGCCTGCCCAGGCACCTCGGCACCCTCGGCGACGGCCCGCAGGCCGGCGATCAGCTCGGCCCGGTCGGCGCCGACCACCACCGCCCGACGCTCAAGTGCGGAGCGGGTGACGGCCAGCGACCAGCCCACGTCGGTGATCCCGAGCGCCGGATCGGCCTCGATGTGGTCCGCCAGCTTGGCCGCCTGCCCGCGCAGCGCCTCCACCGTCCGCCCCGAGAACACCCAGGGCACGTCCGGCAGTCGGGAGGTCGCGACCTCCGGCTGTGCCTCGACCGCCGGGGCCTGTTCGATGATCACGTGCGCGTTGGTGCCGCTCAGCCCGAAGGAGGAGACGCCCGCACGCCGCACCCGACCGGTCTCCGGCCAGGCGCGGGCCTCGGTCAGCAGCTCGACGCCGCCCGCCTCCCAGTCCACCTTGGAGGTCCGGTCTGCCGAGTGCAGCGACTTGGGCAGGACGCCGTGCCGGATCGCCTCCACCATCTTGATGATGCCGCCGACCCCGGCCGCCGCCTGGGTGTGTCCCAGGTTCGACTTCAACGAGCCCAGCCAGAGCGGCCGTTCGGCCGGCCGACCCTTGCCGTACGTGGCGAGCAGCGCCTGCGCCTCGATCGGGTCGCCCAGCGTGGTGCCCGTACCGTGCGCCTCGACGGTGTCCACGTCGGCGGGCGTCAGCTGGGCGTTGGCGAGCGCCGCCCGGATGACGCGCTGCTGGGACGGGCCGTTGGGCGTGGTCAGGCCGCTGGAGGCGCCGTCCTGGTTGGTCGCCGAGCCGCGCACCACGGCGAGGATGCGATGACCGTTGCGCTGGGCGTCGGAGAGCCGCTCCAGCAGCAGCATGCCCGTGCCCTCCGAGCAGCCGGTGCCGTCCGCGTGCTCGGAGAAGGACTTGCACCGGCCGTCCTTGGCCAGTCCGCGCTGGGTGCTGAAGTAGACGAACATGTCGGGGTTGGTCATCACGGTGACGCCGCCGGCCAGTGCGAGCGACACCTCGCCCGAGCGAAGCGCCTGGACCGCCATGTGCAGCGCGACCAGCGAGGACGAGCAGGCGGTGTCGACCGTGACGGCCGGGCCCTCCAGGCCGAGGGTGTACGCCACCCGGCCGGTGACCAGGCTGCCGTCGCTGCTGCCGAAGCCGTAGTCGTGGTACATCACCCCGGCGTAGACGCCGGTCCTGCTGCCCTTCAGCGCGAGCGGGTCGACGCCCGCGTTCTCGATCGCCTCCCAGGAGGTCTCCAGCAGCAGACGCTGCTGGGGGTCGATGGTGAGCGCCTCGTTCGGCGCGATGCCGAAGAAGCCGGGGTCGAAGTCGGCGGCGTCGTGCAGGAACCCGCCCTCGTGGGCGACGCTCTTGCCGGCCTTGCCGGGCTCGGGGTCGTACACCCCGTCCAGGTCCCAGCCACGGTCGGCGGGGAAGTCCGACACGGCGTCCACCCCGTCGGCCACCAGCCGCCAGAGGTCCTGCGGGGTCTGCACCCCGCCGGGGTAGCGGCAGGCCATGCCGACGATGGCGATCGGTTCGACGGCCGCCGCGGTGAGGCTGCCGTTCAGCTGACGCAGGCGCTCGTTGTCCATCATGGACTTGCGGAGTGCCTCGACTATCTGGTCCACGGACGCGTCCACGGTGTGGGGGTACCTTTCGCTCAGTTGGAGTTGGCTGCGAGCGCGGCCCGCACCAGGTCGTCGATGGCCATGGTGGTGATGTCGGCCGCCGGGGCCGCCGGGGCCGGGGCCGCCGCCTCTGCCGGGGCCGCCGCCTCTGCCGGGGCCGTCAGCTTGAGCAGGGCGTCCAGCAGGCCCGCCTCCCGGAGCGCGGCCAGCGGGATCGTCCCGAGGGCCCGGCGGACCTCGCTCTCGTCCGGCTCCGACTGGGCCGGCGACTCCGGCTCGCTGTCCTCGAGACCGGGCAGCAGCTCGGTGAGCAGGAACTCGGCCAGCGCCCCCGGGTTCGGGTAGTCGAACATCAGCGTGGCCGGGAGCCGCAGGCCGGTCGCGGTCTGCAGGCGGTTCCGGAGCTCGATCGCGGCCAGCGAGTCGAGGCCCAGCTCGGTGAAGCCCCGGGTGACGTCGATCGCCGCCGGGTCGTCGTGGCGCACCGCCGCGACGTGGTTGCGCACCAGGTCGAGCAGGAAGCGGTCGCGGTCCGTACGGCCGAGTCCGGCGAGCCGCTGCTCCAGCGAGAGCTGACCGGCGGGCTCGGCCTCGACCGCCGCCGCCTTGGCCTTGGCGCTGCGGGCCGGGCGCCGGTTCTGGCTGCGCACCAGCTCGCGGAAGAGCGGCGAGATCTCGTCCGCCACCGCCGCCAGCGCGGGCACGTCCAGCCGGATCGGCACCAGCACCGCCTCCTCGCCCTGCCCGAGCGCCTCGTCGAAGAGCGCGAGGCCCTCCTCGCCGGTCATCGCGGGCATCCCGAGCCGGTTCATCCGGTGCAGGTCGGCCTCGGTGACGCCGCCGCCCAGGCCGGTCTTCTGGGTCCACAGGCCGAAGGCCAGCGAGGTGCCCGGCAGGCCGAGCTCCCGGCGGTGGACGGCCAGGGCGTCGACGAAGCGGTTGGCCGCGCCGTAGTTCGCCTGGCCGGTGCCGACCAGCAGCCCGGCGCAGGAGGAGAACAGCACGAACGCCGTGAGGTCGAGCTCCTTGGTCAGCTCGTGCAGGTGCCAGCCAGCCTCCAGCTTCGGCCGGAGCACGTTGTCCAGCTGCTCCGAAGTGAGCGAACCCACCAGGGCGTTGTCCATCACGCCCGCCGCGTGCACCACGCCGCGCAGCGGGTGCGCGTCCTGGATGCCCGTCAGCAGACCCTCCAGCGCCGTCCGGTCGGCGGCGTCGGCCGCCGCGACGGTGACCTCCGCACCGGCCTCGGTCAGCTCGGCCGCCAGGGCCGCTGCCTCGGGCGAGGCGAGACCGCGTCGGCTGGTCAGCAGCAGGTGCCTGACGCCGTGTTCGGCGACCAGGTGACGGGCCACCAGGGCGCCGAGTCCGCTGGTGCCGCCGGTGATCAGTACGGTGCCGTCGGGGTCCCACGGCGACTCGGCGGGGACGCCGGACTCCGCGACCCCGGCGAGCCTGGGCACCCGGACGTCGACGCCGCGCACCGCGAGCTCCGGCTCGCCCAGGGCGGCGAGCTGGACCGGTACGGTGCCGCCGTCCAGGTCCACCAGCAGAATGCGGCCGGGGTTCTCCTGCTGCGCGGCCCTGACCAGACCCCAGACGCCCGCCTGGGAGAGGTCGATCCGCTCGTCCTCCTCGACCGCGACCGCGCTCCGGGTGAGCACCATCAGGCGACTGTCGGCGAACCGGTCGTCCGCCAGCCACTGCTGAAGGGTGTCCAGCACACCGTCCAACGCCGCGCGGGCGTCGGTCGGCACGTCGCCGGTGGAACCCGCGGGGATCGGCAGCAGGATCAGTTCGGCCGTGGTCCCGGCCTCGGCCGCCGTCCCGAGGGCCGTCAGGCTCTCGAACACCGGCAGGTCGAGGTCGAGCCCGGCGGCGTCGCCGACGATCACCCGGCCGGCCGCGGTGGCGCTGCCCGCCGCACCGAGCGGCAGGTGGCTCCAGCCGATCCGGAACAGCGACTCGTGCTGCTTGAGCCCGGTGGAGGCGGCCGCCCCGGCGGCGATCCGGTCCGGGGTGATGGCCCGGACCACCAGCTGCTCGACGGTGGCCACCGGAAGACCGGTGGAGTCGGCGAGTTCGAGCCGGACCGCGTCGGGGCCGGTCGAGTTGAGCTTGACCCGCATCCGGGCGGCGCCGCCGGCGTGCAGCGAGACCCCGGTCCAGGCGAACGGCAGGTGCGAGGAGCCGATGTCCTGCGGGCGGTAGCCGCCGAGGAAGTCGGTCGCGCTCAGCGCCGCGTCCAGCAGCGCCGGGTGCACCCGGAACCCGGCCGCCTCCTCCCGGACATCGTCCGGGAGGGCGACCTCGGCGAAGACGTCCTCGCCCCGGCGCCAGACCGCCTTGAGACCCCGGAAGCGCGGGCCGTAGTAGTAGCCCTGGCTGGTCAGGTAGTCGTAGACGTCGCTGATGTCCACCTCCTCGGCGCCGGCCGGCGGCCAGGAGCCGTAGGTGACGTCGAAGGCGGCGGGCACCGTCGCGGTCTGCTCGGACGGGGCCAGGAAACCGGAGACGTGCCGGGTCCAGTCCACGTAGTCCGGCGCGTTCTCGAACCGGGAGTAGACCTCCAGCGAGCGCCGGCCGGAGTGGTCCGCCGCGCCGACCACCACCTGGACGGCGGTGCCGCCGGTCGCGGTGAGCGGCATGATCGCCTCGATGGTCAGCTCCTCGACCAGGTCGCAGCCGACCTCCTCACCGGCCCGCAGCGCCAGTTCGACGTAGCCGGTGCCCGGGAGCAGCAGCGTGCCGAGCACGTTGTGGTCGGCCAGCCAGGGGTGGGTGTCCATCGCGAGGCGGCCGGTGAGCACCACGCCGCCGTCCACCGGGGAGACCACCACCGCGCTGAGCATCGGGTGTTCGGCGGGCGTCTGGCCGATGCCGGCCACGTCACCGCCGGGCAGCGCCGGGACGTCCAGCCAGTAGTGCCGCTTCTCGAAGGCGTAGCTCGGCAGGTCCACCCGTCGGGCGCCCCGGCCCGCGAAGAACGCGGTCCAGTCCGGGCCGTTCCCGGCCACCTGGAGCTCGCCGAGGGCCCTGAGCAGCGCCTCGGGTGCCGTGTACTCCTTGCGGGCGGTGGCCACCACCACGTGGCCGTCGCCGCTGAGCGTCCCGCCGGTCAGCGCCGTCAGCACGCCGTCCGGGCCGAGCTCCAGGTAGCGGGTGACGCCCTCGCGCTCCAGGAAGCCGACACCGTCGGCGAAGCGGACCGCCTCGCGGACGTGCCGTACCCAGTACTCGGCCGAGCCGAGCTGCACCGAACTGGCTTCCGTGCCGGTCACGTTGGAGACCACCCGGAGGTTCGGGACCCGGTACGCCACGCTCTCGGCGACCTGCCGGAACTCCTCCAGCATCGGCTCCATCAGCGGCGAGTGGAAGGCGTGCGAGACCCGCAGCCTGCTGGTCTTGCGGCCCTCGAACCGGCCGATCACCGCCTCCACCTCGGCCTCGTCGCCGGAGACCACCAACGAACGCGGGGAGTTCACCGCCGCGATGCTCACCCGCTCGGTGAGCAGCGGCAGGACCTCCTCCTCGGTGGCCTGGATCGCCACCATCGCACCGCCCGCGGGCAGTTGCTGCATCAGGCGGCCCCGGGCGGCGACCAGTCGCGCCGCATCCGGCAGCGAGAACACCCCGGCGACGTGGGCGGCCGCCAGCTCACCGACCGAGTGACCGACCAGGATGTCGGGCAGCAGGCCCCAGGACTCGACCAGGCGGAACAGCGCGACCTCGTAGGCGAACAGCGAGGTCTGGGTGTAGACCGTCCGGTTGAGCAGTTCGGCGTCCTCGCCCCAGACCACCTCGCGCAGCGGACGGTCCAGGTGGACGTCCAGTTCGGCCAGCGCCGCGTCGAAGGCGGCGGCGAACACCGGGAAGGAGGCGTGCAGTTCACGTCCCATACCGAGGCGCTGGGCGCCCTGACCGGAGAACAGGAAGGCGGTCAGCCCGCCCGGTGCCGCGACGCCGGTGACGGCGGTGGGGTGTCCACTGCCCTCGGCCAACGCGGTGAGCGCCACGATCGCCGAGTCGCGGTCGCCGGCCAGCACCACGGCCCGGTGGTCGAGTTCGGCCCGGCCGGTGGCCAGCGAGTAGCCGATGTCGAGCAGGCTCAGCTCCTGGTCCCCGATGATCCGGTCCAGCAGCCTGGCCGCCTGGGCGGGCAGGCTCTTCGCGCTCTTGGCGGAGAACAGCAGCGGCACCAGCGGGAGCGCGTCCCCCTGCGGCACCTCGGTCACCGGGGCGGGCACGGGGGCCTGCTCGATGATCAGGTGGGCGTTGGTGCCGCTCAGGCCGAAGGAGGAGACACCGGCCCGGCGCGGGCCGGTGGTCTCCGGCCACTGCCTGGCCTCGGTCAGCAGGCGTACGTCGCCGGCCGTCCAGTCCACCTGCGGCGAGGGCTCGTCCACGTGCAGGGTCCTCGGCATCAGACCGTTGCGTACCGCCATAGCCATCTTGATCACGCCGCTGACACCGGCCGCCGCCTGGGCGTGGCCGATGTTGGACTTGATCGAGCCGAGCCACAGGGGCCGGTCCTCCGGCCGGTCCTGGCCGTACGTGGCGAGCAGGGCCTGCGCCTCGATCGGGTCACCGAGGCGGGTGCCGGTGCCGTGACCCTCGACCAGGTCCACATCGGCGGCGGAGAGGCCGGAGGCGTCCAGCGCCTTCTGGATCACCCGCTGCTGCGAGGGACCGTTCGGGGCGGTCAGCCCGTTCGAGGCACCGTCCTGGTTGATCGCGCTGCCCCGGATCACGGCGAGCACCGGGTGACCGTTGCGCTCCGCGTCGGAGAGCCGCTCGACCAGCAGCAGCCCGATGCCCTCGGACCAGCCGGTCCCGTCGGCCGCACCGGAGAACGCCTTGCAGCGGCCGTCGGCGGAGAGCCCGCGCTGCTGGCTGAAGTCCACGAACAGCTCCGGCGTCGGCATCACGGTGACACCGCCCGCCAGCGCCATGGTGATCTCGCCGGCCCGCAGCGCCTGGACCGCCATGTGCAGCGCGACCAGCGAGGACGAGCAGGCGGTGTCCACCGTGACGGCCGGCCCCTCCAGACCCAGCGTGTACGCGACCCGGCCGGAGGCGATGCTCGCCGCGCTGCCGTTGCCGATGTATCCGGTCAACTCCTCGGGCACGTACGGGAGTCGCGTGCCGTAGTCGTGGTACATCACACCGGCGTACACACCGGTCTGGCTGCCGCGCATCGACTGCGGATCGATGCCCGCCAACTCGAAGGCCTCCCATGCGCCCTGGAGCAGCAGGCGCTGCTGCGGGTCCATCGCCAGAGCCTCGCGCGGCATGATCCCGAAGAACTCCGGGTCGAACTCGTTGGAGTCGTGCAGGAAGCCGCCGGTCCTGGCGTAGGTCTTGCCCGGCAGACCCGGCTCGGGGTCGTAGATGGAGTCGATGTCCCAGCCGCGGTCGGTCGGGAACTCCGAGACCGCGTCCACCCCTTCGACCACCAGCCGCCACAGGTCCTCGGCGGAGCGGACCCCGCCGGGGAAGCGGCAGCTGATCGAGACGATCGCGATCGGCTCGTCCGCCACGGCCTCGGCGGCAGGACGGACCACCGGGGCCTTGGGCGCGCTGCTGCCGGCCAGCTTCGTCTTCAGGAAGTCGGCCACCGCGCGGGAGGTCGGGAAGTCGAAGACCAGCGTGGCGGGCAGCCGCAGGCCGGTGGCGCCCCCGAGCGAGTTGCGCAGCTCGACGGCGGCCAGCGAGTCGAAGCCCAGGTCCTTGAAGGCCCGGTCGGCGCCGACCGCGTCGATCTCGGCGTGGCCGAGCACCGCGGCGACCTGGGTCCGGACCAACTCCAGCAGGTGCCGGTCACGTTGGGCCTCGGTCAGCCCGGCCAGGCGCTGGGCCAGCGCGTTGCCGTCGGCCGGTCGGCCGCCGGCCTGCGCCCGCTGGCGGGCCGGGCCGCCGGTGAGGCCGCGCAGCAGGGCCGGGACGCCCTCGCCCCGGGCCAGCACACCGGCCCGGTCGATCCGGATCGCGGCCAGCTGGGGTTGTCCGGTGCCGACCGCCGCGTCGAAGGCCGCCAGGCCCTCGGCCGCGGTGAGGGCGGGCAGGCCGAGCCGGTTCATCCGGTCCAGGTCGGCGTCGGTGACGTCGCCGAGCCCGGTGTTGACCGCCCACAGACTGAAGGCCAGCGCGGTGGCGGGCAGGCCGGCCGACCTGCGACGGGTGGCCAGCGCGTCCAGGAAGACGTTGGCGGCCGCGTAGTTGGCCTGTCCGGCGGCCAGCACCTGGCCACCGGCGGAGGAGAACAGGACGAAGGCGGTCAGGTCCTGACCCTCGGTCAGCTCGTGCAGGTGCCAGGCCGCGTCGGCCTTCGGACGGAGCACCCGGTCGAACTGATCCGGGGTCAGCGCCTCGACGAGCGCGTTGTCCATCACCCCGGCGGCGTGCACCACGCCGGTCAGCGGGTGCTCGGCGGGGATGCAGGCCAGGACGCCGGCCAGCGCCGTCCGATCGGCGACGTCGGCGGCCGCGATGGTCACCTCGGCGCCCAGCTCCGCCAGTTCGGCGGTCAGCTCGGCCGCCCCGGGGGCGTCGGCACCGCGACGGCTGGTCAGCAGCAGGTGGCGGACCCCGTGCTCGACCACCAGGTGGCGGGCGACCAGGGCGCCCAGACCGGTGGTCCCGCCGGTGATCAGCACGGTGCCGGTGGCGTCCCAGGCCGGCGTCGGCTCCCCGACCACGACCCGGGCGAGCCGGGGCACCAGGAGCTGTCCGGCGCGCAGTGCGGCCTCCGGCTCCCCGGTGGCCGCAGCTGCGGCGAGGGCCCGCTCGGACTCGGCGGAGCCGTCCAGGTCGAGCAGGGCGAACCGGCCGGGGTTCTCCTCGATGGCCGACCTGACCAGGCCCCAGACGGGCGCCTCGCTCAGCTCGATCGTCTCGGACTCCCCGGCGGCGACGGCCTGCCGGGTCACCAGGACCAGCCGCGAACCGTCGAAGCGGTCGTCGGCCAGCCAGCTCTGGACGGCGCCGAGCGCGTCGGCGACGGCCGCCCGGACTCCGGCCGGGACGTCGGCGTCGGTGTTCGCGGCGATCCGGTGCAGGACGACCGGCGGCACCTCGACGTCGCTGCCCAGCTCGGCCAGGGTCGGCAGGGTGCCGGCAGGGGCGGCGGGCAGCTCGGTGCGCTGCCAGTCGACCCGGTGCAGGATCTCGTTCAACTTGCCTCGAGTGGCTGCCAGTTGCTCCGAGGAGACCGGCCGGGAGACCAGCGACTCGACGGTGGCGACCAGCTGGCCGCTGGTGTCGGCGACCCCGATGGCGGAGACCTCGGCGCCCCTGACCCGGCGGATGTGCACCCGGAGCGCGTTCGCACCGGCCGCGTGCAGGGAGACGCCGTTCCAGGAGAACGGGAGCAGCGTCTCGCCCTCGTCCCCGGCCGTGCCATCCAGCAGCAGGTCCACGTGCATCGCGGTGTCCAGCAGCGCGGGGTGAAGGCCGAAGCGGGCCGCCTCGGCGTGCGACTGAGCGGGGAGGGCGACCTCGGCGAAGACGTCGTCACCCCGGCGCCAGGCGGCCTTGAGGCCCTGGAAGACCGGTCCGTAGCCGTAGCCGCGGTCGGTCAGCCGCTCGTACGCGTTGGCCACGTCGATCTCGGTGGCGTCCGGCGGCGGCCAGGCCGTCAGCTCGAACTCGGGCACCGTCGGCTCGGGCGCCAGCACACCGTTGGCGTGCCGGGTCCAGTCCTGGTCCGCACCGCCCTCGGGGCGGGAGTAGACCGAGACGGACCGGGTGCCGGCGGCGTCTGCGGCACCGACCACCACCTGGAGCGCGACCGCCCCACCGGGCGCCAGGATCAGCGGCGCCTCCAGGGTCAGTTCCTCCACCCGGCCGCAGTCCACCTGGTCCCCGGCCCGGACGGCCAGCTCGACGAAACCGGTGCCCGGCAGCAGGACGTTGCCCAGCACGCCGTGGTCACCGATCCACGCCTGGGTGTCGATCGACAGCCTGCCGGTCAGCACCACACCGCCGGAGTCAGGCGAGACCACCGCAGCGCTCAGCATCGGGTGGTCCACGGCCTCCAGACCGGCCGAACCGAGGTCGCCGAAGCCCGCCCCGACCGGGTCGATCCAGTACCGCTGACGCTGGAAGGCGTAGGTCGGCAGATCGGTGCGGGCCTGCGCGCCGGGGAGCAGCGCGGTCCAGTCGACCTTGACGCCCCGGGCGTGGGCGCGGGCGAGGCCGGTCAGCAGCTCACGCTCCTCGCTCCGCTCGCGGCGCAGCGTGGAGACGAAGAGGGCTTCCGAGTCCTCGCCGACGCAGTCGGCGCCGGCGGCGGTGAGGACGGCGTCGGGGCCGATCTCCACATAGGTGGTGACGCCGCGCGACTCCAGCCGACCGATGTTGTCGGCGAACCGGACCGCGTCACGGACGTGGTTCACCCAGTACTCGGGGTCAGTGAAGTCACCGCTCGCGACGACCGGGATCGACGGTTCGGCGAACGCCAACGCGCCGACCACCGTACGGAACTCCTCCAGCATCGGATCCATCAACGGCGAGTGGAAGGCATGCGACACACTCAACCGCTTCGTCCGCTCGAACCCGGCGGCGATCTCCAGCACCGTGGCCTCGTCACCCGACACCACCACCGACCGCGGACCGTTCACCGCCGCGATACTCACGTCAGCGGTCAGCAGCGGCAGCACCTCCTCCTCCGTCGCCTGGATCGCCACCATCGCACCACCCGAAGGCAGCTCCTGCATCAGGCGGCCCCGCGCGGAGACCAGCTTCGCGGCGTCGGAGAGCGACAGCACCCCTGCCACATGCGCAGCCGCGATCTCACCCACCGAATGCCCCGACACGAAGTCAGGCCGCACACCCCACGACTCCACCAACCGGAACAACGCCACCTCGAAAGCGAACAACGCACCCTGCGCATTCACCGTCCGACTCAACTCATCAGCGTCCGAACCCCAGATCACCTCACGCAGCGACCCACCCAACTCCGCCAACACCGCATCGAACGCCTCAGCGAACACCGGGAACACAGCATGCAGCTCACGCCCCATCCCCACCCGCTGCGACCCCTGCCCCGTGAACAGGAAGGCGAGCTTGCCCTCCCGTACGAAGTCGGTGGCACCCGCACCCGCCGCCAGCGCGTCGAGCGCTTCCGCGAGCTGCGCCCGGTCGGCGCCGAGCGCCACCGCGCGGTGTTCGAGTCCGGCCCGTCCGGTGACCAACCCGAGTGCGGCCGAAGCGAGTTCGCCGTCCGCCAGCGTGTGGAGATACGTACGGAGTGCAGCCGCCTGGGCGCGCAGCGCCGGCTCGGTCCGCGCGGAGATGACCCACGGCACGAGCGTCGCGTCGCCGGCCGGGGCCGGGGCGTCCGAGACGGGCTCCGCGACCTCCGGGGCCTGCTCGACGATGACGTGGGCGTTGGTGCCGCTGATGCCGAAGGACGAGACACCCGCGCGTCGCACCCGGCCGGTCTCCGGCCAGGCCCGGGGCTCCGTCAGCAGCTCGACGTCGCCGGACTCCCAGTCCACCTGCGGGGACGGCTCCTCGACGTGCAGCGTGCGCGGCAGGACGCCGTGCCGGATGGCCTCGACCATCTTGATGACGCCGCCGACCCCGGCCGCCGCCTGGGTGTGGCCCATGTTGGACTTGAGCGAGCCGAGCCAGAGCGGCTGCCCCTCGGGGCGGTCCTGACCGTACGTGGCGAGCAGTGCCTGCGCCTCGATCGGGTCGCCCAGCGTCGTCCCCGTGCCGTGGCCCTCGACCGCGTCCACGTCAGCGGTGGTCAGGCCGGCCGTGGCCAGTGCCTGCTGGATCACCCGCTGCTGCGAGGGGCCGTTGGGTGCGGTCAGACCGTTGGACGCACCGTCGGAGTTGACCGCCGAGCCCCGGATCAGGCCGAGCACCTGGTGGCCGTTGCGCTGCGCGTCGGAGAGTCGCTCCAGGAGCAACATGCCGACGCCCTCGCCCCAGCCGGTGCCGTCCGCACCGGCGCCGAAGGACTTGCACCGGCCGTCGGCGGCCAGGCCGCGCTGGCGGCTCATGTCGATGAAGGTGTCGGGGGTGGACATCACGGTCACACCACCGGCCAGCGCCAGCGAGCACTCGCCCTGGCGCAGCGCCTGGATCGCCCAGTGCATGGCGACCAGCGAGGAGGAGCAGGCGGTGTCGACCGAGACGGCCGGACCTTCCAGGCCGAGCGTGTAGGCCACCCGGCCGGAGACCACGCTCGCCAGGCTGCCGTTGCCGTGGTAGGCGGCGATCTCCTCGGGGAGCGGGCCCATCCGCAGGCCCCAGTCGTGGTACATCACGCCGGCGAAGACGCCGGTGTCGCTGCCGCGCAGCGCGTGCGGGTCGATGCCCGCCCGCTCCAGGGTCTCCCAGGAGACCTCCAGCAGCAGTCGCTGCTGCGGGTCCATCGCCTGGGCCTCGCGCGGGCTGATGCCGAAGAAGTCCGCGTCGAACTGCGCGGCGTCGTACAGGAAGGCGCCCTCGCGGCTGGAGCTCTTGCCGGGCTTCCCGGGCTCCGGGTCGTACAGGTCGGCGGGCCAGCCGCGGTCGGCCGGGAACCGGTCGATGACGTCCCGGCCCTCGTCCACCAGCTGCCACAGGCCCTCGGGCGAGGTGACCCCGCCCGGGTAGCGGCAGGCCATCGCGACGATGGCGATCGGGTCGTCGGCACCGGCCACCGTGGCCGTACGCTCGCGGCGGGGGGCGGTGGCGGGGGTGCTGGTGACCTTGCTCGCGATGTGCTCGGCGAGGGCACGCGGGTTCGGGTAGTCGAAGGTGAGGGTGGCGCTCAGCCGCAGGCCGGTGGCGGCGTTGAGGCGGTTGCGCAGTTCGACGGCGGCCAGCGAGTCGAAGCCGAGGTCGTTGAACGCCCGGCCCGCGCTGACCGCGTCGGCGCTGTCGTGACCGAGCACCGAGGCGGCGTGGGTGCGGACCAGGTCGAGCAGGGTCTCCACCCGCTCGCCCTCGGCCAGCCCGGCCAGCTGTTGCACCAACGGCGTCTCGTCGGCCGACCGGCCGGCTGCGGCCGCCGCCCGGCGCGGAACGCCCCGGACCAGGCCGCGGAGCAGCTGCGGCACGCCGTCGGCCCGCGCCTGGAGCGCCCGCAGGTCGATCCGGACCGGGAGGACGGAGGGTTCAGTGGTGCTCAGGGCGCGGTCGAACAGCGCCAGGTTCTCGTGCGGGAGCAGGCCCGCCATTCCGAGCCGGCGGGCCCGCTGGAGGGCGGCCTCGTCCAGGTCGGCGCCCATACCGGCGCCGCCGAGCCAGAGGCCCCAGGCCAGCGAGGTGACGGGCAGTCCGGCCGCCTTGCGCTGCGCCGCCAGCGCGTCCAGGAAGAGGTTGGCGGCGGCGTAGTTGCCCTGCCCGGCGCCGTCCAGGGCGGTGGCGGTGGAGGAGTAGAGCACGAAGGCCCTGAGGTCCTGACCCTCGGTCAGCTGGTGCAGGTTCCAGGTGGCGTCCACCTTGGGGCGCATCACGTGGTCGATCCGGGCCGGGGTCAGCGAACCGACCAGGCCGTCGTCCACCACACCGGCCGTATGCACCACGGCGGTCAGCGGGTGCTCCGCAGGCACCTCGGCCAGTACGGCGGCCAGTGCCGTGCGGTCGGCGGCGTCCACGGCGGCGATCGTCACCGTGGCGCCCAGCTCGGTCAGTTCGGCCGACAGCTCGGCGGCACCGGGTGCGGACGGGCCGCGCCGGCTGGTGAGCAGCAGGTGCCGTACGCCGTGCTCGGCGACCAGGTGGCGGGCCAGGTGGCCGCCGAGGCCGCCGGTGCCGCCGGTGATCAGGACGGTGTCGGTGTCGTTCCACGGGGAGCTGTCGCTCTCGGCCTCGGCCGGCAGGGCGGCCACCCGGGGTACCAGGAACTCGCCGTCCCGCAGAGCGAGTTCGGTCTCCCCCGAGGCCAGCGCGGCGGTCAGCGCGCGCTGGGACCCGGCGCTGCCGTCCAGGTCGGCCAGGACGAAGCGGCCGGGGTTCTCGGCCTCGGCCGAGCGGACCAGGCCCCAGACCACCGCCTGGGCCGGGTCGATCGGGTCACCGTCCCTGGCCACCACCGCGTTCCGGGTGAGCACCACGAGCCGGGCGCCCTCGGCGCTCTCGTCGGCCAGCCAGTCCTGCACGGCGGTCAGCGCGTCGGCCGCCACCAGCCGGACCACGTCAGGAAGTTCACCCTCGGGCGTGGCCATGACCGGGCGGTGGACGAAGCCCTCGGCGACGGCCTGGCCCGGGACCGGAAGCGACTGCCAACCGATCCGGTACAGCGGTTCGCGCCGGCCCGCCCGTCCGGCCTCCAACTGCTCGGCGGAGACCTGGCGCAGCACCAGCGACTCGACCTGCGCGACCGGCAGACCGGCCGGGTCGGCGATGGTCAGCGCCAGGCTGTCCGTCCCGGTCGGGGTGATCCGGACCCGGACGGCGGAGGCGCCGACCGAGTGCAGCGCGACCCCGGCCCAGGCGAACGGCACCCGGGTGCCGTCAGGGACCGGACCGGCCAGGTCGGCGGCGTGCAGGGCGGCGTCCAGCAGCGCGGGGTGCAGGCCGAAGGCGTCGGCCCTGACCTCCTGGTCGAGCGCGACCTCGGCGAACACCTCGCCGTCGAGCTGCCAGGCGGCCCGGACGGCCCGGAAGACCGGCCCGTAGCCGTAGCCCTGACCGGCCATCTGCTCGTAGAGACCGCTCACGTCGAGCTGCTGCGCGCCCTGCGGCGGCCAGACGGCGAGCGCGGCCGCATCGAGGGCCGGGGCGCCGGTGCCGAGCACGGCCTCGGCGTGCCGGTCCCACGGGCCGTCCCCGGTACGGGAGTAGAACTCGACAGTGCGCCGCCCGGTGCCGTCGGCGACGCCGACCACCACCTGGAGCGCGACGTCGCCCTCGGCCGGGATCACCAGCGGCGCGGCCAGGGTGAGTTCCTCGACCAGGTCGCAGCCGACCTGGTCGCCTGCGGCCAGCGCCAGTTCGACGAAGGCGGTGCCGGGCAGCAGGACCACGCCCGCGATGACGTGGTCACCCAGCCACGGCTGGGCCCGCAGCGAGAGGCGGCCGGTGAGCACCACGGTGTCCGAACCGGCCAGACTGACCGCCGCGCCCAGCAGCGGGTGCTGGACGACGGCCTGGCCGAGACCGGCGGCATCGGCGGCGGTGGTCGGCGCGGTCAGCCAGTAACGCTTGCGCTGGAAGGCGTAGGTCGGCAGCGGCACCCGGCGCGGCGAGAGACCGGCGTACGGGGTGTCGCCGTCCAGGGTGCCGCCCCGGGCGTGCATCCGGGCGACGGCGGTGACGAGCTCCCTGACCTCGTCCCGCCCGGCGCGCAGGGCCGGGACGAAGACCGAGTCGGCGGCCTGCTCGGGCACGCAGTCCTGGCCCATCGCGGCCAGCACCGCGTCGGGGCCGAGCTCCAGGAAGCTCCGGACACCGTTGCCGGCCAGGCACTCCACGGCGTCCCGGAAGCGCACCGACTCCCGTACGTGCCGCACCCAGTAGTCCGGCGAGGTCAGCTCCTCGGCGGTGGCCAGGCGGCCGGTGACGGTGGAGACGATCGGGATGCGCGGGGCGGAGTAGTCGAGGATCCCGGCGATCAGGCCGAACTCCTCGAGCATCGGCTCCATCAGGGGCGAGTGAAAGGCGTGCGAGACCCGCAGCCGCTTGGTCCGCTCGAACCGGGCGGCGATCGCCAGGACCGCGTCCTCCTCACCGGCGACCACCACCGCGCGCGGGCCGTTCACCGCCGCGATGCTGACGCCGGGGGTGAGCAGCGGCAGGATCTCGTCCTCGCTCGCCTGGATGGCCACCAGCGCGCCGCCGGTGGGCAGTTCCTGCATCAGCCGGCCCCGGGCGGCCACCAGGGTGGCGGCGTCCTCCAGCGAGAGCACCCCGGCCACGTGGGCTGCGGCGATCTCACCGACCGAGTGCCCGGCCAGGAAGTCCGGGCGCAGCCCCCAGGACTCCACCAGGCGGTAGAGCGCGACCTCGACCGCGAACAGCGCGACCTGGGCGTAGCAGGTCTGGTGCAGCAGCTCGGCCTCGGATGATCCCTCGGCGGCGAACAGGACGTCCCAGAGCGGGAGTTCGAGCTGCAGGTCGAGGTAGCCGATGGCCTGGTCGAGCGCCCGGGCGAAGACCGGGTAGGTGTCGTAGAGCTGACGGCCCATCGCCAGCCGCTGGCAGCCCTGGCCGGTGAACAGGAAGGCCAGCCGGCCGGCCGGGGCAGTGCCCCTGAGCAGTCCGGGGATCTCCGTACCCTCCGCCAACGCCCTCAGCGCGGTGAGGAGTTCGTCCCGGTCCGAGGCCACCAGGACGGCCCGCTCGGCGAGCGTGGCGCGGGTGGTGGCGAGCGAGCGGCCGAGGTCGGCCGGGGTGAGCTCCGGGTCGCTCTCGGCCAGCGCGAGCAGCCGCTCGGCCTGGCCGCGCAGGGCGGGCCCGGTCTTGGCGCTGACAGTGACGGTGACCGGCACGGGGGTCGCGACGGGCCCGGCGGGCTCCGAGGGCTCGACGGCCGGCGGCTCCTCGATGATCACGTGCGCGTTGGTGCCGCTGACTCCGAACGAGGAGACGCCGACCCGACGGGGCCGCTCGGTGTCCCGGGGCCAGTCCTGGTCCTCGGTCAGCAGCCGGACGTCACCGGCCGACCAGTCGATGCTGCTGGACGGCGCGTCCACGTGCAGGGTGCGCGGCAGCACTCCGTGCCGCAGCGCCATGATGACCTTGACGATGCTCGCCACGCCCGCGGCGGCCTGGGTGTGGCCGATGTTGGACTTCACCGAACCGAGCCAGAGCGGCCGGTCCTCGGGGCGGCCCCGGCCGTAGGTGGCCAGCAGGGCCTGCGCCTCGATCGGGTCACCGAGCGTGGTGCCGGTGCCGTGCGCCTCGACCGCGTCCACCTGGTCCGCCGTCAGCCCGGCGGTGGCCAGGGTGTCGCGGATCAGCCGCCGCTGGGCGGCGCCGCTGGGGGCGGTGAGGCCGTTGCTGGCCCCGTCCTGGTTGATGCCGGTGCCGCGGACCACGGCCAGCACCGGGTGCCCGAGCCGCTGCGCGTCGGAGAGCCGCTCGACCACCAGCACGCCGACGCCCTCACCGAAGGCGGTGCCGTCGGCGGCCTCGGCGAAGGCCTTGATCACGCCGTCCTCGGCCAGGCCGCGCTGGCGGCTGAACTCGGTGAAGATCGCCGGGCTGCCCATCAGCGTGACGCCACCGGCCAGCGCGAGCGAGGACTCGCCCCGGCGCAGCGACTGGACGGCCAGGTGCAGGGCGACCAGGGAGCTGGAGCAGGCGGTGTCGATGGTGAGGGCTGGGCCCTCCAGGCCGAGGGTGTAGGCCACCCGGCCGCTGGCGATGGAGAGCGCGGTGCCGGTCAGCAGGTAGCCGTCCAGGCCCTCGGGGCTCTCGTGCGAGCGGACGCCGTACTCGTGCGCGCCGGCTCCCAGGAAGACGCCGGCCCGGGTGCCCCGGAGCGCGGTCGGGTCGATGCCCGCGTGCTCCAGCGCCTCCCAGGCGGCCTCCAGGGTGACCCGCTGCTGCGGGTCCATGGTGAGCGCCTCGCGCGGGCTGATGCCGAAGAAATCGGCGTCGAACTCCGCCGCGTCGTACAGGAATCCACCCTTGCGGGTGTAGCTGCGGCCCGGTGCGTCCGGGTCCGGGTCGAAGAGGTTGCCGAGGTCCCAGCCACGGTCGTCCGGGAAGTCGCCGGAGACGGTGCGGCCCTCGCTGACGATCCGCCAGAGGTCCTCGGGGGTGGTCACCTCGCCGGGGAAGCGGATGCCGACGCCGACGATCGCGATCGGCTCGTCGTCCGCGTACGCCGCCAGGGTGGACACCCCGGCGTCCTCCGGCAGTCCGAGCGCCTCCGCCCGCAGGAACTCGGCGAGCAGCGCGGGGGTCGGGTGGTCGAAGCCCGCCGTGACCGGCAGGGCCAGGTTGGTGGCCGCGTTCAGCCGGGCGTGCACCTCGACCAGGCCCAGGGAGTCGAGGCCCTGCTCCTTGAACGGGCGGTCGGGCTCGACCACGGGATCGGTCCCGGGGCGCACTCTCCGGAGCACCGCCCGGGTCTGCTCACTCACCAGGTCGAGCAGCACGCGCCGCTGCTCGGAAACCGGCAGCGCCTCCAGTCGACGGACCAGCTCGGACCGGTCCACCGGCGTCTGCCCGTCACCGGAAACGAAACTCCCAGACTCGCTCATCGAGATACGCTCCACTTTATCCGTCTTCGCCGGCAGGCCACGCACGGGCAGCCACAGAAACGCACACTACGGAAACTCGAACACGCGCCCAAGCCCCTAAGGCCCCCTAGGGCCCCCGGAAGGGGATTACGGGTGTACAAGGGGCGGCACATCCGTGGTACCAAAACCCTGGACAGCTCTAGCCGACAGGGGACTGATTCACGTGACTTTGACTGCCGAGAATTATGCGCAGCGGCCTGCGGAGAGAATTCATGAATTCATGCTCGCCCCGGTCGCATTCGCCCCGGAAAGGGCCGCCGTGGTCGAATCCGACGGAGTCGGCGGGCTGATCACCACCACCTACCGGGAACTCGCCGACCGGGTCGACCGGTACGCCGCCGCGCTGCTGGACCTCGGCCTCGACATCGGGGACCGGGTGATCCTGGAGTCCGACACCTCGGGCCACGCCATCGCCCTGCTGCTGGCCTGCTCCAAGGCCGGGGTCGCATTCATCCCGGTCAGCCCGGAGACCCCGGACAAGCGGCTGCACTCGATCATCTCGACCACTGCGCCCGCGCTGCACCTGCAGAGCCCGACCGGTGTCCGCCAGGGCATCCCGGCCGAGGTCGGCACGGCCAGGTTCGGGCCGAACACGCTCGCCGTGGAGCGCCCGCCGGTGGCCCGGGTCCGGCACCGCCGGGAGGCGTCCGCCACCGACCCGGCGTACATGATCTTCACTTCGGGCACCACCGGACGCCCCAAGGGCGTGGTGATGAGCCACCGCGGCGTGGTGGCCTTCTACCGAGGCATGCTGTCGGCCGGCATCGTCGGCACCGGGGACCGGGTGGCCACCACCTCGCCGCTGCAGTTCGACTTCTCGCTGCTGGACATCGGCCTCGCGCTGGGCAGCGGCGCCACCGTGGTCCCGGTGCCGCGCGCCGCGCTTCCCTGGCCCCGGCGCTTCCTGGCCTTCCTGAACGAGGCCGAGGTGACCCAGGTGAACGGCGTGCCGTCGATCTGGCGCGGGGTGCTGCGGCACGAACTCGCCGGGCTGGCCGAGCTGGAGAAGCTGCGCGGCGTGCTGTTCTGCGGCGAGGACTTCCCGCTGCCCGAGCTGCGGCTGCTCCAGCGGGCCCGGCCGAACGCCCGGCTGGTCAACTGCTACGGCGCCACCGAGTCGATGGCCGCCTCCTTCACCGACGTGCCCAACCCGCTCCCGGACGAGCTGGAGAAGCTCTCGATCGGCTTCGCCTACCCGGGCGCCGAGATGACCATCGTCGACGAGGACCAGCAGCCGATCACCGAGCCCGGCGTGGTCGGCCACATCCACCTGCGCGCGCCGTCGCTGTTCACCGGCTACTGGGACGACCCCGAGGCGACCCGGGCGGCCCAGGTGCCCGACCCGCTCAACCCCAAGTCGGGCCAGCTGGTGCTGCGTACCGGCGACCTCGCCTACCAGGGCCCGGACGGCGAGCTGTACTTCTGCGGCCGGGCCGACAACCAGGTGCAGATCCGGGGCAACCGGGTGGAGCTCGGCGAGGTGGAGCGGCGCATCCTGGAGTTCCCCGGGATCACCGCGGCCGCCGCGCTGGTGCTGCCGCGCGCCGACAAGGAGCCGGTGCTCGGCGCGTTCGTGGTCACGGCCAAGGACGCCGAGCAGATCAGCGAGAACGAGATCCGGGCCTTCTGCAAGGAGACCCTGCCGGCCTACATGACCCCGCACGAACTGCGGGTGGTGGAGAGCCTGCCGGTCACCCCGAACGGCAAGATCGACCGCAAGGTGCTGGCGGCGAGCGTCACCTGACGCCGCACCGACCGGAACGGCCCCGACCTCCTGGAGGTCGGGGCCGTTCCGGTCGGTCCGCGCTCAGACCGCGACCGCCTCCAGCTCGGCGGCCGCCTGCCTGGCCAGCAGGCCGCGGTCCACCTTGCGGTTGGCGTTCAGCGGGAAGTCCTCGACGTGCCGGTAGTGCCTGGGCACCATCGCGTGCGGCAGGACGTCACGCAGTTGGCGGGCCAGCTCGGCCGGCGGCGACTTCTCGCCCACGTAGAACACCACCAGCTCAGTGCCGTTGGCGCCCTCCCTGGTCACCGCCACCGCGTCCTGCACCCCGGCGCAGACCCGCAGCGCGTGGTCGATCTCGGCCAGTTCGACCCGCCAGCCCTGCACCTGCACCTGGGCGTCCAGCCGGCCGAGGTAGACCAGCACCCCGTTGCCGTGCTGCCGCACCCGGTCGCCGGTGCGGTACCAGCGGCGGCCCTCGTGCTCCAGGAACCGTCCCTGGTCGTCCGCCGGATCGAGGTAGCCGGTGGTCATCTGCGGTCCGGTGATGCACAGTTCGCCCTCGGTCGGCGAGGGCACTCCGTCGGGGCCGAGCAGTACGAAGTCGTGCCCCTCGTGCACGGTGCCGATCGGGGTGAGCCCGTTGACGCAGAGTACCGGCGAGGTGTCCCGGTCCCAGCGGTGGCCGGTGACGGTGACGGTGAGCTCGGTCGGGCCGTAGATGTTCTCCAGCGTGGAGTTCGGCGCGGCGTCCTGCCAGTCGGTGGCGTCCGCGGCCCGAAGCGCCTCGCCCGCGAACAGGCTCCAGCGCAGTCCCGGCATGGAGTTCGGCTTGAGCCCCCGGGTGCGGCGCACCAGCGAGACCGCGCTCGGCGTGGAGAACCAGACCGTCACCCCCTGCTGGGTGAGGTAGCCGGGCAGGTCGTGGTACGCCTCGTTGGGCAGCGCGAGCAGGGTGGCCCCGGCGCCCCAGGCGCAGAACATGTCGAAGACCGCGCAGTCGAAGTTGACGTCGAAGGTCTGCGAGAAAATGTCGTCGGCGGTGAAGTCGTACCGCCGGTCGAGCAGTTCGAAGTAGTGGTGGGTCGAGCCGTGGCTGATCGGCACGCCCTTCGGGGTGCCGGTCGAGCCCGAGGTGAACAGGACGTACGCCCGGTCGGTGGCGCTCACCGGGCGGGGCTCGGCCAGCGCGTCACGCTCGTCCAGCGCGATCCCGCGCAGCGGCAGGCCGCGCAGGCGCCCGGCCTCGTCCACCCCGTGGCCGGGGGCGAGCACCGGCAGGTCCAGGCCCTCGGCCGCCAGCTCGACCAGGTTGGCCAGACCGAACCGGTCGGCCACCACGGCCTGGACCCCGGCCACCTCGAGCATCCGGCGGGTCCGGGCCACCGGGAAGTCGGCGCGCAGCGGCACCACGGTCCGTCCGGTGTAGAGGCCGGCCAGGATCGCGACGTACGCCTCGACCCCCTTGCCCGCCAGTACCCCGATCACCTCGGGCGGCTCGCCGGGGCCGGCCAGCAGGGCGCCCGCCCAGCTCAGCGCGCGGCGGTGCACCTCGGTGTAGGTGAGCGACTCGGCGCCCAGCCGGACCGCCAGGCGGTCGGGCGAGACGGCCAGGCCGCGGAGGAAGCGGGCGTGCAGCGCAGGCCCGTCGGTCGGGTTCATCTCTGCCTCCAGGAGAGGGGTGGTAAGGGGTTGTGGCCCGCACTCCCGGCGCGGGTATCGTCAAACTCGCAAGAGATCCTGGAAATCCCGCCCAGGCCGGGAACCGACATTCGGAGTCAACATGTGGGACAAGAAGTTCGAGAACACGATCCGCCGCCACCTGCCGTATCTGGAGGCCGGTGACGAGCTCCAGCCCGGCGTCAGTCTCCGTGAACTCGGCCTGGACTCGATGGGCACCGTGGACCTGCTCGCCTCGCTGGAGGAGACGTACGGTGTCGAGTTCATCCACGACTTCCTGAACTCCGAGACCTTCTCCACTCCCGAGACCCTGTGGAACGCGATCTCGAAGCTCGGTGCTCCGGCTGTCTGACCGTCACGGACGTCGGGTCGAATTCCCTCCGGAATCCTGGTGATTCCGGAGGGAATTTCTCTTATGCGGCGACCCGGCGGCGCGGCTGCATCGCGGTCCGCGGGTTGACCGGGACGACCTCGAAGTTGCGGGTGGTGGCGCCGACCCGGCCGAACAGGCCGTCCGGGCCCGACACCTGGACGGTGCCGATCCCCAGCCGGCGGAAGGTCTCCACCACGGCGGGCCAGCGGACCGGCTTCACGTAGCCGTCCAGGATCATCGTCCGGACGCCCGCGCCGGTGGTGAGCACCGCGCCGTCCTGGTCCGCCACGATCGGCAGTGCCGGGTCGGCGAAGGTCAGCCGGTCCACCACCTCCGCCTCGACCCGGTCGCGCAGCGCGCCGAAGGCCGAGGAGTGCATCGGCGGGTTCATCGTGTAGAGCGGCAGCCCGCCGGTCGCCCGGATCCGGTCCTGCAGCCAGTCGACCCGGCCCTCCCGGAGCGAGAGCATGTAGAAGTCCTCGTCGATGTGGCAGGAGATGTCGTACCACTCCCCCTGCTCGTCCAACTCGGCCAGGATCTCGGCCAGTCGGGCCTGCGGGGTACGGGTGAAGGAGTGGGTGACGATGTCCCGGTGCTCGACCGCGAAGTACTCGTCCTCGCAGCGGGCCATCTGGGCGGTCGCCCAGACCGCCTCGGCGAAGTCCAGCGAGCCCGAGTGCACGGCGGCCGCCTTGCTGCCGAAGCTCGGCCCGGCGATCAGCTCGGGGCGGCCGTCCAGCTCGGCCCCGGCCCACTGGGCGAGCGCCACGCAGTTCACCAGGAAGGCGACCTGGGCGTACTCGGAGTAGTCGCTCTCGCTGGCCCGGTAGCGCGCCAGCAGGTCGTACCCGAGGGTCTCCCCGGCGGTCGCCACCAGCTTCCGGGCGAACGGGTTGAGCAGCATGAACTTCGCCACGTCCGCGAACGGCGACGGCCCCATGCCGGGGAAGACGATCGCGGTGCCGCGCCGGTCTTCGGCGTTCATCTCGGGTTGTTCCCTTCGGAGTTGGTGGAGCGGTCAGCCGACGAGCTTGGTGAAGGCTTCCTCGATCCGGGTCAGCACGTCCCGGATGTGCGGGAGCGACAGCGGGTCCTCGGCGTCCAGGGCGAGCTGCTGCTCCTCCCTGGTGTGGCCGTAGAGCAGGCTGGTGGCGGCCTTGAAGCGGAGCGCCCCGGGGTCGTCACCGAGGTTGTCCCCCGCCAGCACCACGATGCCGAACTCGTCGAACAGGTAGCGGAACAGGGACTGCGCGTCGGTGACGCCCTTGGTCTCCAGCACCGCCCGCTTCGGCTCGAAGTCCGGGTAGACGTAGAAGCCGCCGGTCGGCGGACGGCAGGTGGCGCCGGCGCCGATCATGATCCGGTACACCGCGCGGGCCACCGCCCCGTGCAGCCTGGCGCTGCGGGCGAACCGGTCGCGCACCTCCGGCGGCTCGGAGAAGGCGTACGCGGCGACCTCCTGCATCGGAACGGCCAGCGTCGACCAGACCTCGCTGGCCAGCGAGATGACGCCGTCCCGGACGCTATTGCCCCAGACGTTGTCGGGGAACCGGGCCACGCCGATCCGCCAGCCGCCGAGCGCCAGGGTCTTGCTCAGGCCGTTGGTGACGATGGTGCGCTCGGGCAGCACCTCGGCGGGGCTGAGCACCGGGGTGGCGGGGTCGTGCACCACGTCCCGGTAGATCTCGTCGGAGATCAGGTAGAGGTCCTCCTCCTCCGCCACCGCGCAGATCTCCCGCACCAGTTCGGGGGGGACCACGGTGCCGGTCGGGTTGTCCGGGAGGGTGAGCACCACCAGCCGCGGGTTGCCGCCGGCCGCGCGGGCGGCCCGGACGGTCTCCCGCAGCTTGACCGGGTCCGGCACACCGCCGCACTCGGCCGGGATGTCCACCTCGTACACCTGCTTGCCGGCCAGCAGGCCCTGCGGCTTGTAGGTGTTCCAGGCGGGCCTGGGGATCACCAGGTCGCCGGGGACGACGAACTGGACCGCCATCAGCAGCGGCTTGCTGCCGGGGGCGACCACGACCTGCTCGGGCTCGGTCGGCAGGTTGCGGCGGCTGAAGTAGCCCGCCGCCTCCCGCCGGACCGCCCGGCCGCCGGGGACCGCCCCGTAGGCGTTCTCGCCGGAGCTGGCCGCCAACTGCCCTTTCAGCGCCGGGTGGACGGGCAACCGCGCCTCGCCGAAGGCCAGGTGGACGATCGACTCGCCCCTGGTCCTGCGCTCCGCCACGTCGTTGTTGAGGTCCAGGTTCGGTGACACTTTCCGGTTGGTCATCGTCAGCTCCTTCCACTGATTCCTGCCGTTGCGCCCAGGCCTTGTGCCCGGATCGGAGGAGGGTCCCGCCGCCTCCCGTGCTGTGCTCAGGTCCCCTGAACCGCTGCCCTGATGTCGGCCGGCGTGGTGTCCGCGAGCTCCAGCTCGTCCACCCAGGAGGCGGTCTCGGAGAAGTGCGCGCGGAACGGCCGGCCGACCAGCTCGGGGTCACGGGCCTGGAGCAGCCGCAGCTGGAAGAACTTGCCCTGCGGGGTGTCCTCGATCCCGTCCACCGCGACCTTGCCCGGCTTGGCGGACATCACCGGACCGCGCACCGTGCGGGCCAGACCGGGCAGTTGGCGGTAGGCGGCCTGGAAGATGCCGACCGCCTGGGCCAGCGGGACCTTGAAGTAGTCGTGCGGGCCGGTGTCCCGCTCCACGAACATGTAGTAGGGGACCACGCCGGCGCCGAGCTCCCGGCGCCACAGCTCGGCCCAGGCGTCGGCGTCGTCGTTGACCCGGCCGATCAGCGGGGCCTGGCCGTAGACCAGTGCTCCGGTGGAGCGGATCCGCTGCAGCGCCCGGCGGGCAATGTCGGTCTCCAGCTCCCTCGGGTGGCTGAAGTGGCCCATCACCGCGAGGTTGCGGCCCGAGTCGACGATCTTCTCGAACAGCCAGAGCACCTCGTCGGCGTCCTGGTCGGTGACGAACCGCTGCGGCCAGTACGCGACCGACTTGGTGCCGATCCGGATGGTCCGGACGGTGTCGATCGCCAGCAGCGGCTCCAGGTGGCTGCGCAGCCGCTCGGTCGACATCACCATCGGGTCGCCGCCGGTGACCAGCACGTCGGTCACCTGCGGGTGCGCCTTCAGGTACTCGACCAGCTGACTCGGGTCCGGCGCCGCGAACTTCAGGTCCGCGTCACCGACGAACTGCGCCCAGCGGAAGCAGTACGTGCAGTACGCGTGACAGGTCTGCCCCTGGCCGGGGAAGTAGAGCACCGTCTCGCGGTACTTGTGCTGCATGCCGGCCAGTTCGACCCCGTTCAGCCGGGGGACGTTGAGCTCCTTCTGCCCGGACGGGTGCGGGTTCAGCCGCGAGCGGATGTCCTGCACGGTCTCCCGCAGCTGGAGCTTGTTGGCCGGGTCGCCGGAGAGCACGCTCAGCCGCTTCTCGTCCTCGATCGACAGCATTCCGGGCTGCGGGAAGACCAGTTGGAAGATCGGGTCGTTGGGGATGTCGGTCCAGTCGATCAGCGAGGAGAGTACGTACTCGTTGACCCGGAACGGCAGGACCTGAGAGATCATCCGGACGGTCTCCTGGAGGTGCGCAGGAAGTCCGTAGCGGCTGGCGATCTCGTCTATGTGTCTGGGGCCGAACGCTTTGAACCGCTCCGTGGTCGGGAATTCGAGGGTCAGCAGGGACATTCGGACATTCCTCCGGTCTCATGGGCCCGCCTGTGGGGAGTGGGCCCCGGCATAGGTGTGCAACGCGGCCTGAATACCTTGAACCCGGCGAATCCAGTGACGGCTCGGGGACTTGACTCGCTCTGGTTTATGGAGACTAGTCCGGGGGCGTATCCGCCGACCCCCCTGTTCCGTCCCCTAGCCCGTCCGCCAACCCCTGGATCTCCGGTCAGTGAATCCGGCTCAGGTATCCGCTCAGCACCTCGAGGAACCGCTCCGGCTCCTCCAGGTGCGGCATGTGGCTGGAGTTCTCGAAGACCTCCCAGCTGACGTCCGGGATGAGGTCGGCGTACGGCTGGACGGTCGCCGGGGTCGCCTCGTCGTACTCGCCGGAGATCAGCAGGGTGGGCACCGTGATCTGCTCGATGCAGTCGGTCACCCCCCAGTCCTTGAGGGTGCCGATCACGTGGAACTCGCTCGGCCCGTTCATGGTCCGGTAGACCGTGGGGTCGTTGTAGACCTCCATGAACGAGGCCATGAAGTCCCGTGGCCACGGGTCCATCCGGCAGACGTGCCGCAGGTAGAACGGCATCATCGCGTCGAAGTACTCCTGGCTGTCGGTGGTCCCGGCCGCCTCGTGCCTGAGCAGCGTGTCGTTCACCTCGAGCGGCAGCTGGTCGCGGAGCACCTTGGCCTCCTGCAGCCAGAGCGGGTACGACGCCGGGGCGTTCGCCACCACCAGGCCGCGCAGCCCGGCCGGGCGGCCGGCGGCGTGCTTCGCCGCCAGCAGCCCGCCCCAGGACTGGCCGAACAGCACGTAGTTGTCGGATATCCCCAGCGCGCCGAGCAGATTGTCCAGTTCGTCGAGGAAGAGCTCGACCGTCCAGAAATCCGCACCGCGGTCCGGGAGATGGGTGGAACCACCGTTCCCGATCTGGTCGTAGTGCACCACCGGCCAGCCCTGCGCCGAGAGTTCGGCGAGATTCAGCAGATAGTCGTGCGTGCTGCCGGGCCCGCCGTGCACCGCGACCAGAACGGGCTTGCCCGAGTTCAGGTCTCCGGTGACCCGGTACCAGGTCTTGTGTTCACGAAACGGCACGCTTCCCTTGGCACTGGGCGCCAGAGCCATCGCTATCCCGATTCCTTTCCGTGTTCGTTCGATCAGTCGTCGATGGAGAGGCCCTCGAAGGCCATGCTGATCAAGCTGTCGGCGTCGAGCCCGTCGAGGGAGCCCTCCTCGTCCGCCGCGCCGTCCTGCTCCGTCCCGCCGCTGCCGACGGCCGACCCGCCGTCCAGGTCGAGCAGTTCGTCCAGCAGGCCGGCCGCCCGCAGCCGGTCGATCGGGATCTCCCGCAGGATGCGGCGGATCCGGTCCTCCTCGGTGCCGGCGGCCTCGGGCCGGCCGTCCCCGGCGTCCGGGACCAGCACCTCCCCGAGGTGCAGGGCGAGGGCGCGGGCGTTCGGGTAGTCGAAGACCAGCGTGGCCGGCAGCCGAAGGCCGGTGGCCGCGTTGACCAGATTGCGGAACTCGACCGCCGACAGCGAGTCGAAGCCCAACTCCTTGAAGGCCCGGTCGGGTTCGACCGCGTGGCCGCCCGCGTGGCCGAGGATCGCGGCCGCCTGGGTCTGCACCAGGTCGAGCAGCACCTCCGCCCGGTCGGGCGCCGGCAGGCCGCTCAGCCGGGCCAGCAGGCCCTCGGCGGAGACCGCGCCGGCGGTGGCTGCGGCCGCCCGGCGCGGGCGGGCCCGGACCAGACCCCGGAAGACCGGCGGCAGGTCCTCGCCGACTTCGGCCAGCGTACGCAGGTCGAGTCGGATCGGCAGTACCGCCGGGACCGGCAAGGTCCCCGCCACATCGAAGAGTTCGAGACCCCGTTCGGTCGGGATCGCCCCGATGCCGACCCGGCCCATCCGCCGGACGTCGGCCTCGGCCAGCTCACCGGCCATGCCGCCGTCGGCCCACAGGCCCCAGGCGAGCGACTGGGCGGGCAGCCCGTTGGCCCGCCGGTGCGCGGCCAGCGCGTCCAGGAAGGCGTTGGCCGCCGCGTAGTTGCCCTGGCCCGCGTTGCCGAGCGTGCCGGCCGCCGAGGAGAAGAGCACGAAGGCGGTCAGCTCCATCCCGCTGGTCAGCTCGTGCAGGTTGAGCGCCGCGTCCACCTTCGGGCGCAGCACCCGGTCCATCCGTTCCGGCGTCAGCGAGCCGATCGCACCGTCGTCCAGCACACCCGCGAGGTGTACCACGCCCGACAGCCGACGGCCCGACAGCAGCCGGGCCACCGACTCCCGGTCCGACACGTCGCAGGCGGCGAGCTCCACCTCGGCGCCCAGTCCGGCCAGTTCGGCCCGCAGCTCGGCCATCCCGTCGGCCGCCGCACCGCGCCGGCTGACCAGCAGCAGGCTACGGACCCCGTGCTCGGTCACCAGGCGGCGGGCCACCAGCCGGCCCAGCAGACCGGTCGCACCGGTCACCAGCACCGGGTCCCCGGTGGTCCGGTCGAAGCGGGTGACGGCGTCCCCGGACGCCCCGTCGGCGACCGGCACCCGGGCCAGCCGGCCCGCAAGGACCGTACCGTCCCGGACCACCGACTGCGGTTCGCCGGTGGCCAGTACGGCGGCCAGCGCCTCGGCCTCCCCGGCCCGGTCGGGACCGAGGTCGGCGAGCACGATGCCTTCCGGGTCGCTCAGTTGAGCCGCCCGCACCAGACCCCAGACGGCCGCACCGGCCAGGTCGGTGACGTCCTCCCCCGGCAGCGCGACCGCACCCCGGGTGAGCACCACCAGTGTGGCGGAGCTGAACCGCTCCTCCTGCGACCAGGTCTGGAGCACCGCGAGCACCCGGTGCGTGGCGGTACGGACCGCCTCGGCGTCGTTGCCGCCCTCGACCCGCAGCACCACCACCCCGGGCACCGCCGCACCGGCGGCCGCGACCGTCTCCCAGTCCACGGCGGACACCGGAACGGCTGGGGCGGCCGGAATCACCGGAGCCCAGTCCAGGGTGAACAGGCTGTCGTGGAAGGCCGTCCGGCCCGCCGCCAACTGCTCGTCCGAGACCGGACGGGAGACCAGCGAACGCACCGTGGCCAGCGGCTTGCCGACGGCGTCGGCGATGGCCAGTGCCACCGTGTTCTCACCGGTCGGCGAGATCCGGACCCGGACGGCGGCCGCACCGGCGGCGTGGAGCTCGACCCCGGCCCAGGAGAACGGCAGCACCCGGCCTTCGCCGTCCGCGTCCTCGTTGGCCAGGATCGCCGCGTGCAGACAGGCGTCCAGCAGCGCGGGGTGGAGGCCGTAGCGGACCGCCTCCGAGTGCGCCTCGGCGGGCAGCGCGACCTCCGCGAGAATCGCCTCGCCGTCCTGCCAGACCGCCCGCAGGCCCTGGAACACCGGACCGTAGCCGAAGCCGAGGTCCAGCAGACGCCGGTACCCGTCCTCGACGCCCACCGCCGTCGCACCGCTCGGCGGCCAGGCAGTCAGGTCGAAGGACGGCGCCCGGGTCTCACCCGTGAGCAGACCTTCGGCGTGAAGGGTCCACCCCGCGCCCTCGTTACCTTCCGGCCGGGAGTGGACGGTGACCTGTCGCGCACCCGTCCCGTCCGCCGCTCCGACCGCGACCTGGAGTTGGACACCGCCGCGCTCCGGCAGCACCAGGGGCGCCTGGAGCGTCAGCTCCTCCAGCACCCCGCAGCCGACCTGGTCACCGGCCCGGATCGCCAGCTCGACGAAGCCGGTGCCCGGGAAGAGCGTGGTCTCGCCCACCACGTGGTCGGCCAGCCAGGGCTGGGATCCGGTGGCGAGCCGGCCGGTGAGCACCAGGCCCGCACCGTCAGGCAGTTCGACGGCCGCTCCGAGCAGCGGGTGCTCGACGGCGTCCTGGCCGACGGAGGCGACGTCGTTCACCCCGGCCAGCGCGTCCACCCAGTAGCGGGTCCGCTGGAAGGCGTACGTCGGCAGATCCACCCGGCGGGCGCCGGAGTCGGCGAAGAACGCCGGCCAGTCGACCGCCACACCGGCGGCGTGCAGACGGCCTACCGCGGCCACCAGCGCGGCGGGCTCCGGACGGTCCCTGCGGACCGCCGCGACGAACAGTGCACGGTCGGACGCGACGCTCTGCTGAGCCAGGCCGGTGAGGATGCCGTCGGGGCCGACCTCCACGAAGCGGGAGGCACCGCGCGCCTCCAACTCCCTGACGTTGTCGGCGAACCGGACCGCGTCGCGGACGTGGTTCACCCAGTACTCGGGGTCGGTGACGTTGCCGGTGGTCACGATCGGGGTCTTCGGCGTCTGGAAGGTCAACCCGCTGACGACGGACCGGAAGTCGTCGAGCATCGGGTCCATCAGCGACGAGTGGAACGCGTGCGAGACGCTCAGCCGCTTGGTCCGCTCGAAGCCTGCGGCGATCTCCAGGACGGTGGCCTCGTCACCCGAGATCACCACGGAGCGGGGGCCGTTGACGGCCGCGACGCTGACGTCGGCGGTGAGCAGCGGCAGGACCTCCTCCTCGGTGGCCTCGATCGCCACCATCGCTCCACCGGAAGGCAGTTGCTGCATCAGTCGGCCGCGTGCCGAGACCAGCTCGGCGGCGTCCTTCAGCGAGAGCACTCCGGCGACGTGCGCGGCGGCGATCTCACCGACGGAGTGACCCGCCAGGAAGTCCGGCCGCACGCCCCAGGACTCGAGCAGCCGGTACAGCGCCACCTCGAAGGCGAACAGCGCGCTCTGCGTGTTCACCGTCCGGTTCAGCTCGTCGGCGTCCTCGCCCCAGATCACCTCGCGCAACGACCCGTCCAGCTCCGCCAGAACCTCGTCGAAGGCGGCGGCGAACACCGGGTGGGCAGCGTGCAGTTCACGTCCCATCCCGAGCCGCTGCGACCCCTGTCCGGTGAACAGGAAGGCCACCTGCGCCCCGGGCCTGGCCGGGCTGGTGCCTCCATGACCCGCCGCGAGCTCACGGAGTGCGGCGAGCAGTTCGTCCCGGTCGGCGCCGACCAGCACCGCCCGGTGGTCCAGCGCGGAACGCGAGGTCGCGAGCGAGAACGCCAGGTCGGCCGGGGCCAGCTCGGGCCTGGCCTCGACGTACTCGGCGAGCCGGGCCGCCTGCGCCGGGACCGCTTCCGCGCTCTTCGCCGAAACCGTCCACGGCACCACGGGCAGCTCGGCGACCACGGTGGCCGGCCGGACCTCGACGGCCGGGGCCTGCTCGATGATGACGTGCGCGTTGGTGCCGCTCAGCCCGAAGGAGGAGACACCCGCCCGGCGCGGGCGGCCGGTCTCCGGCCAGTCCCGGCTCTCCGTCAGGAGCTGGACGTTGCCCTCGGTCCAGTCGACCTTCGAGGTCGGTGCGTCCACGTGCAGCGTCTTCGGCAGCACACCGTTGCGGATCGCCTCGACCATCTTGATGATGCCGCTGACACCGGCGGCGGCCTGGGCGTGCGCCAGGTTCGACTTGATCGAACCGAGCCAGAGCGGCTGGTCGGCCGGGCGGTCCTGCCCGTACGTCGCCAGCAGGGCCTGCGCCTCGATCGGGTCGCCCAGCGTGGTGCCCGTACCGTGCGCCTCGACGGCGTCGACCTCGGCGGTGGTCAGACCGGCGTTCGCCAGCGCCTGCCGGATCACCCGCTGCTGGGAGGGACCGTTCGGGGCGGTCAGGCCGTTCGAGGCGCCGTCCTGGTTGATCGCGCTGCCCCGCACGACGGCCAGGACCGGGTGCCCGTTCCGCCGCGCGTCCGACAGCCGCTCGACCAGCAGGACACCGACGCCCTCCGACCAGCCCGTGCCGTCGGTCGCCTCGGCGAACGACTTGCAGCGCCCGTCCTTGGCCATGCCGCGCTGGCGGCTGAAGTCGATGAACATGCCCGGGGTGGACATCACCGCAACACCACCGGCCAGCGCGAGCGACACCTCGCCCGAGCGGAGCGCCTGGACCGCCATGTGCAGCGCGACCAGGGAGGACGAGCAGGCGGTGTCCACCGTGACGGCCGGGCCCTCCAGGCCCAGGGTGTACGCCACCCGGCCGGTCACCAGGCTGCCGCCGCTGGTGGTGGCGGCCTCCGGGCCGAGCCCGTAGTCGTGGTACATCACGCCGCCGAAGACGCCCGTCCGGCTGCCCTTGAGGGTGAGCGGGTCGATGCCTGCGTTCTCGATCGCCTCCCAGGACGCCTCCAGCAGCAGCCGCTGCTGGGGGTCGATGGTGACCGCCTCGTTCGGGGAGATCCCGAAGAAGTCGGCGTCGAAGTCGGCGGCGTCGTACAGGAATCCGCCGGTACGGGTGTAGGTGCGACCCGCCTTGCCCGGCTCGGGGTCGTACAGCGCGTCCAGGTCCCAGCCACGGTCGGTCGGGAAGTCCGACACCGCGTCCACGCCGTCGAGCACCAGCTGCCACAGGTCCTGCGGTGACTCCACCCCGCCCGGGTAGCGGCAGGCCATGCCGACGATGACGATCGGGTCGTCGGTCAGCGGCGTAGCCACCGCGACCGGTACGGAGGAGTCCGTCTCGGTGCCTGCCAGCGTCTCGCCGATGTGGTCGGCGACCGCCTGGGCGCTCGGGTAGTCGAAGACCAGGGTGGCGGAGAGCCGGATGCCGATCACCGTGTTGAGGCGGTTACGCAGCTCGACCGCGCTGAGCGAGTCGAATCCCAGCTCCTTGAACGCCCGGTCCGGCTCCACCGCGTCGATGGAGGCGTGGCCGAGGACAGCGGCCACCTCGGTCCGCACCAGCTCCAGCAGGGCCCGTCCGCGCTCGGCGGCGTCAAGCCGCGCGAGCTGCTGCCCGAGCGCCGATCCGCCACCGGCACCCGAGCGGGCCGCCTGCCGGGCCGGGGCCCGGACCAGTCCGCGCAGCAGGCTGTGGAGTGAATCGCCTTGCGTGCGCAGGGCCTTCGGGTCGATGCGGAGCGGCACGAGGACGGCTTCGCCGGTCGCTATCGAAGCATCGAACAGGGCCAGGCCCTCGGCCTGCGGGAGAGCGGGCAGGCCCAGCTTCGCCATCCGCTGTTCGGCCTCGTCGAGCGAGTGCGCACCGCTCATGCCGGTGGTGACGCCCCAGAGACCGAACGCCATCGAGGTGGCCGGCAGACCGGCCGCCCGGCGGTGCACCGCCAGAGCGTCCAGGAACACGTTAGCCGCCGCGTAGTTCGCCTGACCCGCCGCCAGCACCATCCCACCAGCCGACGAGAACATCACGAAGAACGCCAACTCACGGTCAGCCGTGAGCTCGTGCAGATGCCACGCCGCGTCCACCTTCGGCGCCAGCACCGCATCCAGCCGCTCCGGCGTCACCGAAGTCACCACACCGTTGTCCATCACACCCGCGACGTGCACTACACCGGCCAACGGACCGTCAACCGAAGCCAGCATCTCGCGCACCGCTTCACGGTCCGTCACATCACACGCCGCCACCTCGACCGCAGCGCCGAGCTCCGCCAGCTCGGCCACCAACTCCCGTGCCCCCGGCGCCTCCAGGCCCCGACGGCTGGTAAGCAGCAGACTCGTGACGCCGTGCTCGGTCACCAGGTGACGGGCCACCAGCGCACCGAGTCCACCGGTGCCGCCCGTGACCAGCACCGTGCCGTCAACCTCAGGCACCGTCCCTTCGACCGCGCCGACCTTCGCGAAGCGCGGCACCCGGACCACTCCGGCCCGGACGGCGGACTCGGCCTCACCCGAGGCGATCACGGCGCTCAGTGCCACCCGCGACTCCGGCGTACCGTCCCAGTCCACCAGCGCGAACCGGCCCGGGTTCTCCGCAGCGGCGGCGCGCAGCAGACCCCACACCGGAGCCTGCACCACATCCACCACATCGCCGTCGGCGGCGACCACCGCGCCCCGGGTCAGCACCACCAGACGTGAATCCTCGAAGCGCTCGTCACCGAGCCACTCCCCGACCACACCCAGAACCCGGCCAGCCAACTCCCTTACCGCAGTAGGCACATCACCGGACGGCGTCGCACACTCCAGCACCACCGCCTCGGGCACCTCACCCGCCAGCGACTCCCAGGCGGGCAGCGCGCCCGAGCCGGAACCGACCGCAACCACCGGCCACTCCACCCGGAACAGCGACTCCACACCACGACCAACCGACAACTGCTCCGACGACACCGGCCGCCCCACCACCGACCGTACCGACAGCACCGGCGCACCCACACCATCGGCCACGGCGAGAGCGATGTTGTGCTCCGGGCCGACCTGGGAGATCCGCACCCGGACCTCGTGGGCTCCGGCGGCGTGCAGGGTGACACCGTTCCAGGAGAACGGCAGCACGGGCTCACCGTCGGGACGGTCCCCGGCGTCGAGCAGGATCGCGTGCATCGCGGCGTCCAGCAGCGCCGGGTGCAGACCGAAGCGGGCCGCCTCCGCGTGTGCCTCGACCGGCAGCGCCACCTCGGCGAAGAGTTCGTCACCCTTCTGCCAGGCGGCCTTCAGACCCTGGAACACCGGCCCGTAGGCGTAGCCCTGCGCGAGCAGCACCTCGTACGCGTCACTGGTGGCGACGGGCGTGGCACCGGCCGGCGGCCACTCCGAGAAGTCGAACGACGGCGCCGCAGCGCCCGAGGTCAGGACACCCTCGGCGTGCAGCGTCCAGTCCCCGCCGTCGTCGCCCTCGATGCGCGAGTGCACCGTGACCGTCCGGGCACCCGAACCGTCCGCCTCGCCCACCGCGACCTGGACCTGCACCGAGGCGCCGGGCGGCAGGATCAGCGGGGCCTGGAGCGTCAGCTCCTCCAGCACGTCGCACCCGACCTGGTCACCCGCCCGGATGGCGAGTTCCACGAAGCCGGTGCCCGGCAGCAGGACGTTGCCCAGGACGTCGTGGTCGGCGATCCAGGCGTGGGTGTCGATCGACAGCCGCCCGGTCAGCACCGCACCGCCGGAGTCCGGCAGCGTGACCACCGCGCCGAGCAGCGGGTGTTCGGCCGAACGGAGGCCGGCCGACGAGATGTTGGTGGTGTCGCCACCGAACCAGGAGTCGGCCAGGTACTCGTTGGTGTCGACCCAGAAACGCTGACGCTGGAAGGCGTACGTCGGCAGATCCACCCGGCGGCCACCACTGCCCGCGAACCAGGCGGCCCAGTCCAGCTCGACGCCTGCGGCGAACAGCCGTCCGAGCGCCGTCACAAAGGTCGCCGCCTCCGGACGGTCCCGGCGCTGCGTCGCGACCAGGACGGCGTCCTCGGACTCGACGCTCTGCTGCGCCAACCCGGTCAGGATGCCGTCAGGGCCGATCTCCAGGAAGCGGGAGACACCCTGCGCCTCCAACTCCCTCACGTTGTCCGCAAACCGAACCGCGTCACGGACGTGGCCCACCCAGTACTCAGGGTCCGAGAAGGAACCGGACGCCACGACCGGGACCGACGGCTCCGCGAACGCCAAGGTCTGCACGACAGAGCGGAACTCGCCGAGCATCGGGTCCATCAACGGCGAGTGGAACGCGTGCGACACACTCAACCGCTTCGTCCGCTCAAAGCCGGAAGCGATCTCCAGCACCGTGGCCTCGTCGCCCGAGACCACCACCGACCGCGGACCGTTCACCGCCGCGATACTCACGTCAGCGGTCAGCAGCGGCAGCACGTCCTCCTCGGTGGCCTCGATCGCCACCATCGCACCACCCGAAGGCAGCTCCTGCATCAGGCGGCCCCGCGCGGAGACCAGCTTCGCGGCGTCGGAGAGCGACAGCACCCCGGCCACGTGCGCGGCGGCGATTTCACCCACCGAGTGACCCGACACGAAGTCGGGACGCACACCCCACGACTCCACCAGCCGGTACAGCGCCACCTCGAAGGCGAAGAGCGCACTCTGCGTGTTCACCGTCCGGTTCAGCTCGTAGGCATCGTCGCCCCAGACCGCCTCACGCAGCGCCCCGCCCAACTCCGCCAACACCGCATCGAAGGCTTCCGCGAACACCGGGAAAGCGGCGTGCAGTTCACGCCCCATCCCCACCCGCTGCGACCCCTGCCCCGTGAACAGGAACGCCGTCCGGCCACGCGAGCGACCCGAGCCGCTCACCACGCCGGGACTGGTCCGCCCGTCCGCCAGGGCCCAGAGCCCGGCGAGCAGCTCGTCCCGGTCGGTGCCGACCACCACGCCCCGGTGCTCCAGCACCGCGCGCGTCGTGGCCAGCGAGTAACCGACGTCGACCGGATCCAGCTCCGCGCCCGCGTCCAGGTGCTCCGCCAGACGGGCAGCCTGGGCCCGCAGCGCCTCCGGGCTCTTCGCCGACACCACCAGCGGCAGCACCGGCAGCTCGGCAGCCACCCGCTCGGGCTGCGCCGACTCCGCCGGCGCCTGCTCGATGATCACGTGCGCATTGGTACCGCTCAGCCCGAACGAGGAGATACCCGCCCGCCGCACCCGGCCGGTCTCCGGCCAGTCCCGGTTCTCCGTCAGCAGCTGGACATTGCCCTCGGTCCAGTCCACCTTGGTGGTCGGCGCGTCCACGTGCAGCGTCTTCGGCAGCACACCGTTGCGGATCGCCTCCACCATCTTGATGATGCCGCCCGCGCCCGCCGCCGCCTGGGTGTGGCCGAGGTTGGACTTGATCGAGCCGAGCCAGAGCGGCTGGTCCGCCGGCCGGTCCTGGCCGTACGTCGCCAGCAGCGCCTGCGCCTCGATCGGGTCACCCAGCGTCGTACCCGTCCCGTGCGCCTCCACCGCGTCCACGTCAGCCGTGGTCAGACCGGCGTTCGCCAGCGCCTGCCGGATCACCCGCTGCTGCGAAGGGCCGTTCGGGGCGGTCAGACCGTTCGACGCGCCGTCCTGGTTGATCGCCGTGCTGCGGACCACGGCGAGTACCGGGTGTCCGTTGCGCCGCGCGTCCGACAGCCGCTCGACCAGGAGCATGCCGACGCCCTCCGACCAACCGGTGCCGTCGGTCGCGTCCGCGAAGGACTTGCAGCGGCCGTCCTTGGCCAGGCCCTTCTGCCGGCTGAACTCGACGAACACCTCGGGGGTGGACATCACCGCGACGCCACCGGCCAGCGCCAGCGAGCACTCGCCCGAACGGAGCGCCTGGACCGCCAGGTGCAGCGCGACCAGTGAGGAGGAGCAAGCCGTGTCGATCGTGACGGCCGGGCCCTCCAGACCGAAGACGTAGGACACCCGCCCGGAGGCGATCGCGCCCGTGCTGTTGTTGGCCGCGTAGTCGTGGTACATCATTCCGGCGAAGACGCCGGTCGAGCTGCCCTTCAGCGTGCCCGGGTCGATCCCGGCCCGCTCGAACGCCTCCCAGGAGGTCTCCAGCAGCAGCCGCTGCTGCGGGTCCATGTAGAGCGCCTCGTTCGGCGCGATCCCGAAGAACGCGGGGTCGAACTCGTCTGCGTCGTGGAGGAACCCGCCCTCGCGGGTGTACGTGGTGTTGGCCCGCTCGCCGGTCGGGTCGTAGACCTGCGCGGTGTCCCAGCCACGGTTGACCGGGAAGTCCGAGACGGCGTCGACCCCGTCGGCCACCAGCCGCCACAGGTCCTCCGGCGACTCCACGCCGCCCGGGAACCGGCAGGCCATGCCCACGATGACGATCGGCTCGTCGTCCGTCGCCGCGACCGTCGAGGCGATCGCGGCGATCTCGGTCTTCGCTCCCCGGACCGCCTCCAGCAGGTAGGCCGCGAGTGCGACCGGCGTGGGGTAGTCGAAGACCAGGGTGGCCGGCAGGCGGCGGCCGACGGCGTCGCTGAGACTGTTGCGGAACTCCACGGCGGTGAGCGAGTCGAAGCCGAGGTCCTGGAAGTGCCGGTCCGGGTCGACCGCCGTGGGGTCGGGGTGGCCGAGCACAGCGGCCGCCTGGCCGAGCACCAGGTCGAGCAGTGCAGAAGGCCACTTGTCCTCAGGCAGCGCGGCCAGCCTGCGCTGCAGCGCACCGCTCTCGGTCTTCGCGCCGGCCTTGCGGCGTCGCACCGCCGGGGCCAGTCCGCGGAAGACCTCGGCGAGGTCCTCGCCCTGCGCACGCAGGGAGGCCAGGTCGAAGCGGGTGGGCACGGTGACCGGGTCGCCGGTGAGCAGCGCGGCGTCGAAGGCCCGCACGCCCTCGGCGGCCGACAGGGCGAACATCCCGCCCTGGGAGATCCGGGAACGGTCGGCCGTGGCCAGCTTGCCGGCCATGCCGCCGTCCTGGTCCCACAGGCCCCAGGCCAGCGAGTGGGCCGTCAGACCGTTGGCGTGGCGGTGGGCGGCCAGCGCGTCCAGGAAGGAGTTGGCGGCCGCATAGTTGCCCTGGCCGGGTGCGCCGAGCAGGCCGGCGGCCGAGGAGAACAGCACGAACGCGGCCAACTCCTGTCCGGCGGTGAGCTCGTGGAGGTTGAGCGCGGCGTCCACCTTCGGGCGCAGCACGGTGTCGATCCGCTCGGAGGTGAGCGAGCCCACCACACCGTCGTCCAGCACACCGGCGATGTGCACCACACCGATGAGCTGTTCGTCCCGCAGCAGCTCGGCGGTGGCCTGACGGTCCGCCAGGTCCACGGCGGCGTACGTAACCTCGGCACCCAAGTCGTTGAGCTCGGAAGCCAGTTCGGCCGCGCCCGGGGCCTCGGCGCCACGCCGGCTGACCAGCAGCAGCCTGCGTACGCCGTACTCGGCGGCCAAGTGCCGGACGAACAGGCCACCCAGTGCGCCGGTGGCGCCGCTGACCAGGACGGTTCCCTCACCGTCCAGCGCGATGCTCCGGTCGGCGGCTGCCGCGACCCGGGCCAGCCGGGCCGCGCGCAGCACGCCCTGGCGCACCACGACCTGCGGCTCGGCACTGCCCGCGATCAGGGCAACCGTCGCCGCGTCCAACTCGCTGTCCAGATCCGCGAGCTGGATCCGCTCGGGGCTCTCCGACTGCGCCGACCGCACCAGGCCGGCGGCCGCGGCGGCGGCCAGATCGGTGACATCCTCGCCCGCGAGCGCCACGGCGCCCCGGGTGACCACCAGCAGCCGGGCCTCCGCGAAGCGGTCCTCGGCCAGCCAGCGCTGCAGGACCTCCAGCGTCCGGTAGGTGGCGGTGCGGACCGCTTCGGCGTCGTTGCCGCCCTCGATCTCCAGGGTCACCACCGGGGTGACCGCACCGCCGTCGGCGACCTGCGCCCAGTCGGCGTACGCCACCGGTGCGGACTGACCGTCCGGCGTGACCGGTGCCCAGTCCAGGCGGAACAGCGAGTCCTGGCCGCCGGAACGGGCGGCGGCCAGCTGCTCACCCGAGATCGGCCGCAGGACCAGGGAGTCGACGGACGCCACCGGGCGGCCCTCGCCGTCGGCGACGGCCAGGGCGAGACCGCCGCCGGTGCCGGTCGGGGTCAGCCGGACCCGCGCCACGGCCGCGCCGGCCGCGTGCAGCGAGACGCCGGACCAGGCGAACGGCAGTGCGCCCTGCTCGCCGATCACGCCGGTGAACACGGCCGCGTGCAGGCAGGCGTCCAGCAGGGCGGGGTGCAGCGCCAGCCGTTCGGCGTCGGACCGCGCCTGCTCGGGCAGAGCGACCTCGGCGAAGACCTGGTCGCCGACCTTCCAGACGGCCCGCAGGCCCTGGAACACCGGCCCGTAGGCCATTCCCGCTGCGGTGAACCCTTCGTACAGACCGCCCAGTTCGACCGGTACGGCACCGGCCGGCGGCCACTGCGTCAGTTCCTCACCGGCGCGGCGGGCACCGGGGATCAGCACGCCGGTCGCGTGCCGGGTCCACGGCAGATCCGACTCCGCGCCCTGAGGGCGGGAGTGGAAGGTCACGCTGCGGGCCCCGGTGTCGTCTGCGGGGCCGACGGCGACCTGGACCTGAACGGCACCGCTCGCGGGCAGCACCAGCGGTGCCTCCAGCGTCAGTTCGTCCAGCAGGTCGCAGTTGACCTGGTCGCCGGCCCGGATCGCCAGCTCGACGAAACCGGTGCCGGGGAACAGCACCGAGCCGCCGACCACGTGGTCGGCCAGCCACTTCTGCGAGCCCACCGAGAGCCTGCCGGTCAGCACGACACCGTCGGTGTCGGCCAGCGTCACGGCCGCGCCGAGGAGGGGGTGTTCGGCCGAGTCCAGGCCCGCCGAGGTCACGTCCCCCAGGCTGGGCTGGGCGTCGATCCAGTAGCGGGCGTGCTGGAAGGCATACGTCGGCAGGTCGATCCGCTCGGCGCCGGACCCGGCGAAGAACGCCGGCCAGTCGATGCCGACCCCGGCCGTGTGCAGGCGGGACAGCCCGGTCAGCAGCGCGTCCGCCTCGGAGCGGTCGCGGCGCGACAGCGCGACGAACACGGCGTTCTCGGCCTGGACGGACTGCGGGGCCGCCCCGGTCAGGATCCCGTCGGGGCCGATCTCCACGAACCGCGAGACCCCGACCGACTCCAGGTACTGGACGTTCTCGGAGAACCGGACCGCGTCGCGGACATGGCTCACCCAGTACTCCGGGTCCGTGACACTGCCGCTGGCCACCACCGGGATCACCGGCTGGGCGAAGGTCAATCCGGAGACCACCGCGCGGAATTCGGCCAGCATCGGGTCCATCAGCGGTGAGTGGAACGCGTGCGAGACGCTGAGCCGCTTGGTCCGCTCGAACCCGGCGGCGATCTCCAGCACCGTGGCCTCGTCACCCGAGATGACCACCGAACGCGGGCCGTTGACCGCCGCGATGCTCACCAGGTCGGTCAGCAGCGGCAGGATCTCCGCCTCGGTGGTCTCGATCGCCACCATCGCACCGCCCGAGGGAAGTTCCTGCATCAACCGCCCGCGCGCCGACACGAGCTTCACGGCATCCGCGAGCGAGAGCACCCCGGCCACGTGCGCGGCCGCGATCTCACCCACCGAGTGACCGGCCAGCAGGTCGGGACGGACGCCCCACGACTCCACCAGCCGGTACAGCGCCACCTCGAAGGCGAACAGCGCACTCTGCGTGTTCACCGTCCGGTTCAGCTCGTCGGCGTCGTCGCCCCAGATCACCTCACGCAGCGACCCGCCCAGCTCCGCCAACACAGCGTCGAACGCCGCCGCGAACACCGGGAAGACGGCGTGCAGTTCACGCCCCATCCCCAGCCGCTGCGACCCCTGCCCCGTGAACAGGAACGCCGTCCGGCCGTCGCCCACCACGCCCTTGACGACGCCGGCACCCTGCCCGCCGTCCGCGATGGCGGCGAGTCCGCGCAGCGCCGCCGCACCATCGCCCGCGAGGACGACCGCGCGGTGCTCCAGCGCCGCCCGCGAGGTGGCCAGCGAGTACGCGACGTCGCGCGGGTCGAACTCGTCGGCTCCACCGAGGTGTTCAGCCAGCCGGGCCGCCTGCGCGCGGAGCGCGTCCGCGCTCCGCGCGGACACCAGCCAGGGCGCCGGAACGCCCGCCGCCGGCTCGGGCCGCACCACCGGCTCGGCGACCGGCTCGGCCTCGGGGGCCTGCTCGATGATGACGTGCGCGTTGGTGCCGCTCACGCCGAAGGCCGAGACGCCGGCCCGGCGCGGGTAGCCGTGGTCCGGCCACTCCTGAGCCTCCGTCAGCAGCCGGACGTTGCCAGCCGACCAGTCGACGTGCGAGGACGGCTCCGTAACGTGGAGCGTCTCCGGCATCAGGCCGTGCCGGATCGCCATGACCATCTTCATCACGCCACCGACACCGGCCGCCGCCTGGGCGTGACCGATGTTGGACTTGATCGAGCCGAGCCACAGCGGTCGCTCCTGCGGCCGGGCCTGGCCGTACGTGGCGAGCAGTGCCTGCGCCTCGATCGGGTCACCCAGCGTGGTACCGGTGCCGTGGCCCTCGACCAGGTCCACCTGGCCGGCCGGCACCCGGGCGTTGGCCAGCGCCTGCCGGATCACCTTCTGCTGAGCGAGGCCGTTGGGGGCGGTCAGCCCGTTGGAGGCGCCGTCCTGGTTGATCGCACTGCCCCGGATCACGGCGAGCACCGGGTGTCCGTTGCGCCGCGCGTCCGACAGCCGCTCCAGCAGCAGCACGCCGGCGCCCTCGGACCAACCGGTCCCGTCGGCCGACTCCGAGAACGCCTTGCAGCGACCGTCGGGGGCCAGGCCGCGCTGGCGGCTGAAGGCGATGAACGGTGACGGCGTGGACATCACCATCACACCGCCGGCCAGTGCGAGCGTGCACTCCTTGCGGCGCAGCGCCTCGGCGGCCAGGTGCAGGGCGATCAGCGAGGACGAGCAGGCCGTGTCGACCGAGAGCGAGGGTCCCTCCAGGCCGAGCACGTACGAGACCCGGCCCGAGATCACCGAGGACGCGCTGGCCGTGGTCATGTAGGCCTCGGCCACCTCGGGCGCGGCGTCGAGCAGGTCCTCGTAGTCCTGGATGCCCGAGCCGGTGAAGACACCCACCCCCGCGCCGCGCACGCTGTCGGGGCTGATGCCCGCGCGCTCGAACGCCTCCCAGCTGATCTCCAGCATCAGGCGCTGCTGCGGGTCCATGGTGAGGGCCTCGCGCGGGCTGATGCCGAAGAAGCCCGGGTCGAAGTCGGCGACGTCGTGGACGAACCCGCCCTCGCGGACGTAGCTGGTCCCGGACCGGTCGGCGTCGGTGTCGTGGTCGATGACCCAGCCACGGTCGGCCGGGAAGTGCGTCACCGCGTCCCGGCCCTCCGCGACCAGCTGCCAGAGCTCCTCCGGCGAGGTCACCCCGCCGGGGTAGCGGCAGCTCATCGCCACGATGGCGATCGGCTCCAGGTCCTCGCTCTCGATCTGCTGGAGCCGCTGCCGGGTCTGGTGCAGGTCGGCAGTGACACGCTTGAGGTAATCGAGGAGCTTGTCGTCGTTCGCCATCTCAGTCCCACCGAGTCCTTTGGTCCTAAAGCCCGTTGCCCGCTCAGGCGAGGCCGAGTTCCTTGTCAATGAAGTCGAATACGTCGTCGGCGGAGGCGCTCTCCAGCTGCCCGCCGACGTCCGGGCCCTGACCTGCCCCGAGGCTCTCGTTCAGCCGAGTGAGCAGGGCCTGCAGCCGGGAGGTCAGCCGGCTGGCCTCGATCTCCTCGCCCGAGAGGCCGTTCACCACCTCCTCGAAGCGGTCGAGTTCGGCCAGCAGCGGCACCGCCGGCGCCCCGCCGACCGGGCAGAGCTCCTGGCGCAGGTACTCGGCGAGGGCCAGCGGTGTCGAGTGGTCGAACACCATCGAGGTGGGCAGCTTGCGGCCGGTGGCCGCGCTGAGCGACTCCCGCAGGTCGACCGCGGCGACCGAGTCGAAGCCGAGGTCCTCGAAGGAACGGCCGGCCTCCAGCGCCGCCGGGTCGTCGTAGCCGAGCAGGCCGCCGACGTGCTTCCGGACCAGGTCGAGCAAGGTGCGGCTCTGCTCGGGTCCGGACAGCGCGGCGAGCTGCTCCACCAGGCCGGAGGTGCCAACCGCCTGGTCACCCGACTCCGCCGGGCCGGCCAGCGCGGCGCGGACCTCCGGAATGGCGTCCAGCAGCGGCCGGGGCCGCGCAACCGTGAAGGTCGGGGCGAACCGCGACCAGTCGAAGTCGGCCACCACGACGTTGCTCTCGTCCTGGCCGACCGCGCGCCGCAGCGCGGTGATCGCCAGCTCGGGCGTCATCGCGGGCGCGCCGATCCGCCGCATCAGGGCGCCGAGTTCGGCATCGACCATGCCACCGTCCCAGGAGCCCCAGGCGATCGCGGTGGCCGGTCGGCCCTGGGCGTGGCGTCGCTGCGCCAGCCCGTCCAGGAAGGCGTTCGCACTGCCGTACGCGGCCTGGCTGCCACTGCCCCAGACCGCGGAGCCGGAGGAGAAGAGGACGAACGCGTCGAGCTTGCGGTCACCCAGCAGCTCGTCGAGGTGGACGGCGCCGAGCACCTTGGCCCGGCCGACCTCGGCGAACTCCGCCACGGTCAACTCGCCCAGCGGGGCGATCCGCTGGGCCACCCCGGCGGCGTGCACCACGGCGGTCAGCGGCCGGTCGTCAGAGATCCCGGCCAGGACGGCGGCTAGCGCGGCCCGATCGGCCACGTCGCAGGCGGCCACGGTGACCTCGGCGCCGAGCGCCTTCAGCTCCGCGATCAGCTGGTCCACCCCGGCGGCCTCCCGGCCGCGACGGCTGGTGAGCACCAGGTGCTCGGCACCCTCAGCCGCCAACTCCCGTGCCACATGGGCGCCGAGACCGCCGGTACCGCCGGTGATCAGCACCGTGCCGCGCGGCTGCCAGGGTTCGTGCACGCCTGGCCGGTCGCCCAGCGGCGAACGGACCATCCGCCGGCCGAACACCTTGCCCTGGCGGATCGCCAACTGGTCCTCGCCACCGGTCGCCGTGACGGCGTCCAGCAGTAGGGAGAACGTCTGCGGGTCGGCGGGTCCCGCCAGGTCCACCAGGCCGCCCCAGGTGTCGGGGTGGTCGAGGGACAGGCTGGCGCCGAGACCCCAGACGGCCGTCTGCGCCGGCACGGCGGTCTCCGCTGCGCTGTCCACGGCGACGGCGCCGGAGGTGACCGCCCAGAGCGGTACGCCGAGTGCGGCGTCGCCGAGCGCCTGGGCGAAGGTGATGCCGGCGGCCAGTCCACGGGAGAGCTCGGCGTGCTTCGGGTGCGGGGAGTCGTCCAGGGAGAGCAGGGACAGCACTCCGAGCACTGGCTCGCCGTCGGCCAGCCGTCCGGCCAGCACCGCCCGGTCCTCGTCGCCGACCTCGAACGGCACGGCGTGGGCGCCGCGTTCGGCGATCGCCGCCAGGACACCGACCACCAGGTCGTCCGCCATCCGCCCCGCCGGGACGGCCACCAGCCAGGCGCCGAACAGCGGCCCGCCCGTCAGTTCGCCGACCGGCTGCCACTCCACCTGGTAGCGCCAGGAGTCGACCTGCGCCTGCTCGCGGTGGCTCCGCCGCCAGGCGGCCATCGCAGGGAGCACCTTGCCGAGGTCCGTCGAGTCGACACCCAACTGATCAGCGAAGTGAGGGAGTTCCGTTCCCTCGACGGCATCCCAGAACGCCGACTCCAGCGGGTCCGCAGCCCTGGCCGGGGTGGCGGGCCCGGCGGGCTGGGAGTCGGCCCAGTAGTGACGCCGCTGGAAGGCGTACGTCGGCAGGTCGATCCGCTGGGCGCCCCGGCCGGCGAAGTACGCCGCCCAGTCCACCGCCACACCCTGCGCGTGGGCGCGGGCGAGGCCGGTCAGCAGCTCACGCTCCTCGCTCCGCTCGCGGCGCAGCGTGGAGACGAAGAGGGCTTCCGAGTCCTCGCCGACGCAGTCGGCGCCGGCGGCGGTGAGAACGGCGTCGGGGCCGATCTCCACATAGGTGGTGACGCCGCGCGACTCCAGCCGACCGATGTTGTCGGCGAACCGGACCGCGTCACGGACGTGGTTCACCCAGTACTCGGGGTCAGTAAAGGAGCCGGCGGCCACCACCGCGATCCTCGGCTCGGCGAACGCCAACCCGCCGACCACCGTACGGAACTCCTCCAGCATCGGATCCATCAACGGCGAGTGGAAGGCATGCGACACACTCAACCGCTTCGTCCGCTCGAACCCGGCAGCGATCTCCAGCACCATGGCCTCGTCACCCGACACCACCACCGACCGCGGACCGTTCACCGCAGCAATACTCACCCGATCGGTCAGCAGCGGCAGCACGTCCTCCTCCGTCGCCTGGATCGCCACCATCGCACCACCCGAAGGCAGCTCCTGCATCAGGCGGCCCCGCGCGGAGACCAGCTTCGCGGCGTCGGAGAGCGACAGCACCCCTGCCACATGCGCAGCCGCGATCTCACCCACCGAATGCCCCGACACGAAGTCAGGCCGCACACCCCACGACTCCACCAACCGGAACAACGCCACCTCGAACGCGAACAACGCACCCTGCGCATTCACCGTCCGACTCAACTCATCAGCGTCCGAACCCCAGATCACCTCACGCAGCGACCCACCCAACTCCGCCAACACCGCATCGAACGCCTCAGCGAACACCGGGAACACAGCATGCAGCTCACGCCCCATCCCCACCCGCTGCGACCCCTGCCCCGTGAACAGGAACGCCGTCCGACCGTCGGTCTGGGCAACGCCCTGCACGACACCGGCAAGCTTCTCGCCCTCCGCCAGCGCCCGCAGTCCGGCCAGCAGCTCCGTACCGTCCGCCGCCACGACCACGCCCCGGTGTTCCAGGGCCGCGCGCGAGGTGGCGAGGGAGAAGCCGAGGTCGAGCAGGCCCAACTCGGGCCGGGATTCCAGGTGTTCGACCAGGCGGGCGGCCTGGCCGCGCAGCGCCTGGGCGCTGCGGCCGGAGACCCGTACCGGGACCAGGGTGGTCGGCAGGACCGCCTCGGGGGTCGTCGGCTCGCCCTCGGCTGCCGGGGGCTCCTCCACGATGACGTGGGCGTTGGTGCCGCTCAGCCCGAAGGAGGAGATGCCGGCCCGGCGCGCGTGGCCGTTGTCCGGCCAGGGCCGGGCCTCCGTGAGGAGCTCGATGTTGCCCGTCGACCAGTCGACGTTCGGCGAGGGCTCGTCGACGTGCAGCGTCTTCGGCAGCACACCGTGCTTCATCGCCTCGACCATCTTGATGATGCCGCCGACCCCGGCCGCCGCCTGGGTGTGGCCGATGTTCGACTTGAACGAGCCCAGCCAGAGGGGCCGTTCGGCCGGACGCCCCTGTCCGTAGGTCGCGAGCAGTGCCTGCGCCTCGATCGGGTCACCCAGCGTCGTACCGGTGCCGTGCGCCTCGACGGTGTCGACCTCGTCGGCCGACAGCTGGGCGTCGGCGAGGGCCGCTCGGATGACCCGCTGCTGGGACGGGCCGTTGGGCGCGGTGAGACCGTTCGAGGCACCGTCCGAGTTGACCGCCGAGCCCCGGATCACCGCGAGCACGGGGTGCCCGTTGCGCCGGGCGTCCGACAGTCGCTCGACCAGCAGCATGCCGACGCCCTCCGACCAGGTGGTGCCGTCGGCGGCACCGGCGAAGGACTTGCAGCGGCCGTCCGGCGCCAGACCCCGGTCCTGGCTGAAGCCGACGAACGAGACCGGCGTGGCCATCACGGTGACACCGCCCGCGAGCGCCATCGTGCAGTCGCCGTTGCGCAGCGACTGGATGGCGAAGTGCAGCGCGATCAGCGAGGAGGAGCAGGCCGTGTCGACGGTGATCGCCGGGCCCTCCAGTCCGAGCACGTACGCGACCCGGCCGGACGCGACGCTGGCGAGACCGCCGGTGCCGCTGTCCGCCGAGTAGTCGTGGTAGACCACTCCGGCGAAGACGCCCGTCCGGCTGCCCTTCAGCGACAGCGGGTCGATGCCCGCGCGCTCGAAGGCCTCCCAGGCGGTCTCCAGCATCAGGCGCTGCTGCGGGTCCGTCTCGCGGGCCTCACGCGGGCTGATCCGGAAGAAGTCGGCGTCGAACTCCCCCGCGTCGTGGAGGAATCCGCCCTCCTTGCAGTACGTCTTGCCCGGCGTGGCCGGGTCCGGGTGGTAGAGCTCGTCGGTGTTCCAGCCACGGTTGGTCGGGAACAGCGAGATCCCGTCGGTGCCCGAGGCCACCAGGTCCCACAGCTGCTCGGGCGAGCTGATGCCACCCGGGTAACGGCAGCTCATCGCCACGATGGCGATCGGCTCGTGCTGCTTGGCCTCCACCTCGCGGAGGTGCCGCTTGGTCTGCTGCAGGTCCGCGGTGGCGCGCTTCAGATACTCGCGGAGCTTCTCGTCGGTACCCATCTGCCCTCAATCGGTCTCAAGCTGTTCGTGAACCGGCCGGCTGTCGTGCGTACGTGTGTGCGGGTCAGGAGATGCCGAGTTCGCTGTCCAGGACCGCGAACAGCTCGTCATCGGTGGCCTCGTCGAGCAGGTCCTCGGCCTCGTCCGCCGCCGGACCGCCCTGCGTGTCGTTCCACTTGCGGAGCATGGCCTCCAGGCGGGCGGTGATCCTGGCCCGCTCGGCCGCCGCCGGGGCGACCCCCGAGAGCGCCTCGGAGAGCCGGTCCAGCTCGCCCAGCAGCGGCGCCACCGCGGCGGCGCCGTCCGGGTCGATCTCGGCGTTGACGAACTCCGCCACGGCCCGGGAGTTCGGGTAGTCGAAGACCAGGGTGGCGGGCAGCGGTACGCCGGTGACCCGGCTCAGCCGCTTCCGCAGCTCCACTGCCGCCAGCGAGTCGAATCCGAGTTCCTGGAAGGCCAGATCGGGCCCGATCTCGTCGTGCGAGGCATGCCCCAGCACCGCCGCCACCTGGATCCGGACCTCCTCCAGCAGCACCCGCTCCCGGTCGCCGTCCGGCAGCCCGTCGATACGCTGCCGCAGCGCCAGGACCTCGAACGGGTCCTCCTCCGGCTCCACGTCCCGGCCGGAGAAGTCGCTGCCTCGGGTGGTGGCCTCCAGCCAGTAGCGCTTGTGCTGGAAGGCGTACGTCGGCAGGTCCACCCGCCGGGCACCCGAGTCCGCGAAGAACGCCGGCCACTTCACCGACCCACCGGCGACGTGCAGGTGACCCAGCGCCGCCACCAGCGTGGCAGCCTCCGGACGGTCCCGGCGCTGCGCCGCGACGAGGACCGCACCCTCGGACTCGACGCTCTGCTGCGCCAGCCCGGTCAGGATGCCGTCGGGACCGATCTCCACGAAGCGGGAGACTCCGCGAGCCTCCAACTCCCTCACGTTGTCGGCGAACCGGACCGCGTCGCGGACGTGGCTGACCCAGTACTCGGGGTCCGTGACCTTGCCACTGGCCACCACCGGGACCGACGGCTCAGCGAAGGTCAACGTCCGCACAACAGACCGGAATTCGGCCAGCATCGGGTCCATCAACGGCGAGTGGAACGCGTGCGAGACGCTGAGGCGCTTGGTCCGCTCGAACCCGGCAGCGATCTCCAGCACCGTGGCCTCGTCACCCGAGACCACCACCGACCGCGGACCGTTCACCGCAGCAATGCTCACCCGATCGGTCAGCAGCGGCTGCACGTCCTCTTCGGTGGCCTCGATCGCCACCATCGCACCACCAGCGGGCAGTTCCTGCATCAGCCGGCCCCGCGCCGAGACGAGCTTCGCGGCGTCCGCCAACGACAGGACCCCGGCCACGTGCGCGGCCGCGATCTCACCGACCGAATGACCGGCGACGAAGTCGGGCTGTACGCCCCACGACTCCACCAGCCGGTACAGCGCCACCTCGAAGGCGAACAGCGCACCCTGAGCGTTCACCGTCCGGTTCAACTCGTCCGCGTCGGAGCCCCAGATCGCCTCACGAAGCGACCCGCCCAACTCCGCCAACACCGCATCGAACGCCTCAGCGAACACGGGGAACGCAGCGTGCAGCTCACGCCCCATCCCCACCCGCTGCGACCCCTGCCCCGTGAACAGGAACGCCGTCCGACCACCAACCGCCTGACCGGACACACCCCCGCCCTCGGCCAGCGCCCGCAGCCCGTCCAGCGCCTCCGCCCGGTCCGCCGCGACCACCACCCCCCGGTGCTCCAGCACCGAACGGGTCGTCAGGAGCGACAGCCCCAGATCCGGTACCTCGATCTCGGGCCGGGCCTCCAGGTGCCGCACCAGCCGGGCCGCCTGGGCGCGCAGCGCGGCGGCGGTCTTCGCCGTGACGATCACCGGTACGGCCGGCAGCGGCTTCGGCTCGGTCTCCGGTGCCTCGGTCTCGAGCTCGGGGACCTGCTCGATGATGACGTGCGCATTGGTGCCGCTCAGCCCGAACGACGAGACGCCCGCCCGCCGAACCCGCCCGGTCTCCGGCCAGGTCTGGGGCTCCGTCAGGAGCCGGACCTCGCCGGAGGTCCAGTCCACCTTGGTGGTCGGCCGGTCCACGTGCAGGGTGCGCGGCAGCACGCCGTGCTTCATCGCCATGACCATCTTGATGATGCCGCCGACACCCGCCGCCGCCTGGGTGTGACCCAGGTTGGACTTCAACGAGCCCAGCCACAGCGGCTGTTCGGCCGAGCGGCCCTGGCCGTACGTCTCCAGCAGCGCCTGCGCCTCGATCGGGTCACCCAGCGTGGTACCCGTGCCGTGGCCCTCGACCACGTCCACGTCCACGGAGGTGAGACCGGAGCCGGACAGGGCCTGCCGGATCACCCGCTGCTGTGCCGGTCCGTTGGGGGCGCTGAAACCGCTGGAGGCACCGTCCTGGTTGACCGCCGATCCGCGCACGATGGCGAGCACCGGGTGGCCGTTGCGCCGGGCGTCCGACAGCCGCTCCAGGAAGAGCACGCCGGCGCCCTCGGAGCAGGTCATCCCGTTGGTGGCCTCGGCGAAGGACCGGCAGCGCCCGTCCTTGGACAGACCGCCCTGGGTGCTGAAGAAGACGAACATCTCCGGGTTGGACATCACCGTCACGCCGCCCGCCAGCGCCAGCGTGCAGTCGCCCCGCCGCAGCGCCTGCACCGCGAGGTGCAGCGCGACCAGCGAGGAGGAGCAGGCCGTGTCGACCGAGAGGGACGGGCCCTCCAGGCCGAGGGTGTACGACACCCGGCCGGTCACCAGGCTGCCCGCGGCGGAGGTCCCGGGCTCCCGGCCCTGGGCGTAGTCGTGGTACATCACGCCGCCGAAGACGCCCGTCCGGGTGCCCTTCAGCGACAGCGGGTCGACGCCCGCGCTCTCGATCGCCTCCCACGAGGCCTCCAGCAGCAGCCGCTGCTGGGAGTCCATCGCGAGGGCCTCGTTCGGGGAGATCCCGAAGAAGCCGGGGTCGAACTCGCCCGCGTCGTGGAGGAATCCACCCTCCCGCGAGTAGGTCTTCCCCGGCTTCCCGGGCTCCGGGTCGTACACGTCGAGGTCCCAGCCACGGTCGGCCGGGAACTCCGACACCGCGTCCACCCCGTTCGCCACCAGCTGCCACAGGTCCTCGGGCGACGTCACGCCCCCCGGGTAGCGGCATCCCATGCCGACGATCGCGATCGACTCGTCGTCGGGCTTGCGCGCCGCCTCGTCGAGGCACCGGCGGGCATCGCGCAGCTCGGCAAGGGTTCGCTTGAGGTACTCGACAAGCCTCTGCTCGTTGCTCGTGCTCACCGAAGGCCATCCCCTTTAGTGCGGTCCGTGGTCAGAGATCTGTGCAGCGTGGTGGTGCGAAGCGGCGCCCGGGGCGGTCCGTCAGTGCTCGACCTTGGAGAGGTCGGCCGGTGCGGAGTCGAGCAGCCTGCCGAGCTGCGGGAACTGCGCCAGCGCCTGGGCCGGCGTGAGCGGGGCCTGCTGCGGTCCGCGCAGCAGTGCGCCCATCAGCGGCAGGGTCATCACCTTGTTCTGCGGCGTCTGCAGGGTGGCGACCTGGTACGTGGCCTTCAGCAGGCCGGGGTGCTCGGCGGCGGTCCTGGACCAGCGGACGGCGAGCTTCTGCTCGACCGTCCCCTTGCCGAGCTTGATGTTGGTGCGCACGCCCGGGAACCAACGGTCGGTGCTGGTGGCCGACTTCCAGGGCCCGGCCACCTTGTTGGCGATGTCCAGCTGGACCTTCTTGCCGAGGCCCGGCTCCAGCCCGTGCGACTTCAGCTGGCTGCGCAGCGCGAGCGCGCCGAAGGCCGCCATCGACATGCCGGAGGCGTAGTTCGGGCTGAGCACCGTGACCGCGTCGCCGAGGGCGAGGAAGCCCTCCGGCAGCGGCAGCCGCTCGAAGTAGCGGCGGCGGTTGGCCAGTCCGCGCGAACCCTTGATCTCACCGATCGGGGTGGCCCGGGCCATCAGCTCGGCGACGATCGGGTGGCCCACGTTTCGGGCGAACTCCATGAAGCCGTCCTCGCCGGTCGGCGGCTGGCCGCCGGCGGTGCCGATCAGGGAGACGATCCAACGGCCGTTCTCCTGCGGCATGAAGGCCGCACCCGCACCGGGCTGGCCGGTGTTGGGGACGGTCTGGATCAGCACGCCGGGGAAGTCCGCAGCGGCCTCGGCGGGTGCCTCGTACAGGCGGCCCGCGTACGCCAGACCGGCGTCCAGGAACTCCTCGTGCAGTGCGGGTACACCGATCTCGGTGAGCCACTGCGGGGTCTTGGAGCGGCTGCCGGTGGCGTCCACCACGAGGTCGGCGGTGAGGGTCTGCTCGGGCTCGGTGCCCTGCTCGTACCGGATGCCGGTGACCCGGCTCGCGGTGCCGAGCAGGCCGGTGGCCTTGGTCTCCTGGAGGACGGTGATGACCGGGTTGGTCAGCGCCTGCTGCCGGACGACGTGGTCCAGCAGGTTGCGGCTGCAGGCGATGAAGAACGCGTCGTCGTCGACCTTGCGGAACCAGCCCTCGGAGGACAGCGTGAGGATGTTGCGGCCCATCGCCAGCTTGTGGGCGCCGGCCGCGAACAGCAGGTCGGTGGTGCCGGGCAGCAGCTGGTCGAGGGCGGCGGCGCCGCCCGCCGTCAGCATGTGGTTCTGCCGGCCCTGGGGCATGCCGCGCCGGGGGGCGGGCTGCTCGGGGTACTTGTCGCTCTCGATGACGGTGACCTGGTCCACGTGGTGGGAGAGGGCCGTCGCGGCCAGCACGCCGGAGAGGCCGCCGCCGATCACGATCGCCCGGGTCATCGGCTCGTCTCCACTCGGGTGGCGCGCAGCTTGATCTCGCGACCCAGCTCCTCGAAGGTGGCCCGGGTGTCTGCCTGGAACGCCTTGGCCCAGAAGAAGCCGTAGACCGGCGCGAAGCCGCCGTGCACCTCGACCCGGCGGCTGAGCTTCACCAGACCGGGGCCGGCCTGCTCGTACCTGTTGATGATCAGCATCTTGCCGAGCGGCATCGGGGACTCGGTGGTGTAGCCGCGGCCGGGGTCGACCTCGACCAGCTTGAAGTAGCTCCGGCGGCCCTTCACGATGCGCGAGATGGTCCAGCCACCGCCGCCGACCTCGAACGGCGTGTCGGTGCCGCTCTCCAGGACGTGCGGATCCCAGGTGGACCAACCTGCGACGTCGGACACCGTCCGCCAGATCGCGTCGAGATCGCCGGCTATGGTGGCCGACTCGTCGAAGGCGTGCAACATCTGAATACCTCTCAGCTGTGAGTGGCGCGGGGGACGGTCCCGAGGACCGTTGGTACGTGCGTCCCCGGCGGCCGCCGCGCGCCGTTGAGCGGCGGCCGCCGGGGACCGGGGGTCTCAGCTGCCGTTCTCCGCCGCTGTGGGGGTGGCGTCGGGCGCGGGCTGCTGAGGAGGACCGAAGAGCTCCATGTCGGTGCGGATCAGGTAGTCGGAGACGTCCACCGTGCTGGTCTCGATCCGGCCCAGGGCCTCCTTGACCGGGACGGCGAGGCGCTCGGCCTTGGCCAGGTCCTGCGCCTCGCGGCGCTCGACGAACTCCGGCATGACCTCGCGGGCGAACAGCTCCAGCGACTCGATGATGTGCTCGTGCTTGTTGGCACCCAGCTGGACCTGGAAGATGATCTGGTCGACGCCGGCCGCCTCCTGGGCGCGGATCATCTGCCGCAGCTTCTCGGGGGTGCCGATGCCGCGGCGGACCACCAGGTCCATCCGGTCCTGGTTCTCCTTGGGCAGCGGGGCCTTCTTGCCGAACTCCTCCGACAGCACGGTGGTGCCGGGACGGTGCTCGCCCTGGAGGTAGAAGTGCATGAACGAGTTGACGTAGAAGTTCACGCCTCCCATGGCGCGCTCGTACGCCGTCTCCTCGTCCTCGTGACAGAGGAAGGGGAGCGCGACCGCGAAGTTGGCGTTGACGGCCTTGCCGACCGGGACGCACTCCTCGGAGGCGATCAGGTCGTAGTAGGCGGCGACCCGCTCCTTGGCCTCGTCCTCGGTCATGAAGGCGAAGGAGAGTGCACCGACACCGTTGCGGGCGGCGGTCTCGACGGTCTCCGGCGAGCTGCAGGCGACCCAGAGCGGCGGGTGCGGCTTCTGGTTCGGCTTCGGCAGGACGTTGCGCGGCGGCACGTCGATCCACTCACCCTTGTGGCCGGTGAACGGCACCTCGGTGAGCATCCGGGTGATCACGCCGATCGCCTCGCGCCACTGCTCGCGCTTGGTCGTCCGGTCGATGTTGAAGGCGCCCAGCTCGTGCTGAGTGCTGCCCTGGCCGGAGCCGAAGTCGACCCGGCCCCTGGAGATCAGGTCCAGGGTGGCCAGTCGCTCGGCCACCCGTGCGGGGTGGTTGACGGCCGGCGGCAGCGAGACGATGCCGTGGGCGAGCCGGATGCGCTCCGTACGGGCGGCCGCAGCGGCCAGGAACACCTCGGGGGCGGAGGAGTGGGAGTACTCGTCGAGGAAGTGGTGCTCGGAGGCCCAGACGTAGTCGAAGCCCAGCCGGTCGGCCAGCTCGATCTGCTCCAGTGCCTCGTGCAGGACGTTCTCCTCGCTGTCCTCGGCCCACGGCCGAGGCACCTGCTGCAGGTAGAGAAGTCCGAAGCGCATGCTCGCTCCTTTTCATCGGCAGGTGGCTCGCCGCTGCCGGAGACTGAGAAGTTCAGGGATGGTGGTGACTGACCGTCAATTCGATTCCGTACCAGCCAAAATCAACCCTAGGAGGAACGGGTGTTCGCAGGATCCCCTACGAGCCCCTATCCACTCCCTTACCAGCCCCGTCGGCTCCCGGCAGGCACTCCGGAACGGCACGGTGCGGCCGGTGCCGCGCACGGAGTCCGTGCGCGGCACCGGCCGCACCTGGTGACGGTGGGTCAGCCCCGGGAGGCGAGCCAGTCCTCGATCGCGGCGGCGGTCACGGCCGCCTCGGACTCCAGCATGCTGAAGTGGTTGGCCCTGACCTGCCGGACGTCCTGCGAGGAGTCCCAGGGGTGGGCCATCCAGTCGTCCGACTCCGGTACGGCCCGAGCAGACTCGGCGTTCGGGTCCGAGAACGCCTCCAGGCACTGCACGAACAGCACCGGCGCCTCGATCCGGCCGGGCACGATCTTGGGCACCAGCTCGACGTAGCGGCCCATGGTCGCCAGCCGGGCGCTGTCGAAACGGCCGAACATCCGCTCCTTCTCCAGCATGCTGATCACCATCCCCCGGTCCAGGTCGTCCCGGCTCTGGCTGTCCGAACGGTAGGTGTCCAGCAGCACCAGACCCTCCGCACCGACCCCGAGCGCCGACTCCAGGTAGCCCGCCGTCACATGGGCCAGCAGACCGCCGGCCGAGTAGCCGACCAGTACGAACGGCTCGCCCTCGGCGGCCTCCAGCACACTCGCCGCCAGCACCTCGATGGCGGCCTCCGCGGAGTCGGCCAGCTTCTCGCCGTGCACGAACCCGGACAGCGGCACCGCCGAGACCGGCCGCACGTCGCCGAAGTGGCTCGCCAGCCGAGCGAGTTGGTACGCCCCACCGGTCGCCATCGGAGTGCTCACGCAGACCAGCCGGGGGCGCCCGGGACCGTCCGCCAGCCGGACCGGCTGCGGGACCGCACCGAGGTCCGCCAGCGAGGAGTAGCTCGGCCGGGTCCGGGCGACGGCACCCAGCAGGCCGAACGCCTGAGCCATCGGGCCGGACAGCACCGCCTCACGGAACAGCTGACTGAGCGTGTCCCGGCCGATCTCGTCACCCGGAACGGACAGTTGGCCGCCGGTCACGGGCGCCACCTGACCGCCGGGAGAGCCGACGGCCGGTTCCAGGGCCAGTTCCGTACGCATCAGCCGGGCCAGGGCGGCCGGGGTCTTGCTGTCGAAGACCACCAGCGGGGGCAGCCGGAGTCCGGTCGCCTTGTTCAGCAGGTTGCGCAGCTCCATCGCGCTCAGCGAGTCGAACCCGGCCTCCAGGAAGTCCCGTTCGGCCTCCACCGCCTCCGGGCCACTGTGACCGAGCAGGTTGGCCGCGTACCCGAGCACCACGGCGAGCAGCGCCCGCTCCCGCTCGGCCTCGTCCAGTCCGGCCAGCCGCTGCCGCAGCGACTCGGCCTCCGCCTTGCCGACCGCCGCCCGGCGCCGGACGGTCACCTGTCCGCGCAGCAGGGCGGGCAGCGAATCGCCTTGCGTGCGAAGGGCCTTCGGGTCGATGCGGAGCGGCACCAGGACAGCCTCGCCGGTCGCTATCGAAGCATCGAACAGGGCCAGCGCCTCCGCCTGCGGGAGAGCGGGGAGGCCAAGGCGGGCCATCCGCTGCTCCGCCTCCTCCAGGGAGTGGGTCTGCTGGGTCATGCCGGTGGTGACGCCCCAGAGGCCGAAGGCCATCGAGGTGGCCGGCAGACCAGCCGCCCGGCGGTGAACCGCCAGAGCGTCCAGGAACACGTTCGCCGCCGCGTAGTTCGCCTGACCCGCCGCCAGCACCATCCCACCGGCCGACGAGAACATCACGAAGAACGCCAACTCGGCCCCAGCGGTCAGCTCGTGCAGATGCCACGCGGCATCCACCTTCGGCGCCAACACCGCATCCAAACGCTCAGGCGTCACCGACGTCACCACACCGTTGTCCATCACACCGGCGACATGCACCACACCCACCACCGGACGCCCCAACGACGCCAGCAGCCCCCGCACCGCCTCACGATCCGCCACATCACACGCCACGACCTCGACGACAGCGCCCAGATCCCCCAGCTCCGCCGCCAACTCCCCAGCCCCCGGAGCCTCCAGACCCCGACGACTCGTCAGCACCAGACTCCTCACACCGTGCTCCACCACCAGATGCCGGGCCACCACCGCACCCAGACCACCGGTACCACCCGTCACCAACACCGTGCCGTCCACCACCGACGGCACCACACCCTCCACCACACCGACCCTCGCCAGACGCGGCACCCGCACCACACCCGCACGAACAGCGGCCTCCACCTCACCCGAAGCCACCACCCCCGCCAACACCGACCGCGACTCCGCCGCACCATCCCAGTCCACCAACACGAACCGGCCCGGATTCTCGGCAACGGCAGCACGCACCAGACCCCACACCGGAGCCTGCACCACATCCACCACATCACCCTCGGCCGCCACCACCCCGCCCCGCGTCAACACCACCAGACGCGAATCAGCGAACCGCTCATCACCCAACCACTCCCCCACCACACCCAACACACGCCCGGCCAACTCCCGAACGGCACCAGGCACATCACCCTCTGGTGTCACACACTCCAACACCACCACATCGGGTGCCACACCATCAGGCAACGCACCCCAAGCCGGCAACACAGCCCCCGCAGAGCCCACCGAAACCACCGGCCACTCCACCCGGAACAACGACTCCACACCACGACCAACCGACAACTGCTCCGACGACACCGGCCGACCCACCACCGACCCCACCGACAACACCGGCACACCCACACCATCAGCGACCTGGACGCTCACGCTCTCCGGACCGTCGGGTGTGATGCGGACCCGCAGGGACGAGGCGCCGGCGGCGTGCAGCGTGACGCCGCTCCAGACGAACGGCAGGACCGGCTCGCCGTTCTTGCCGTCACCGTCGTCCACCAGGGCCACGTGCATCGCGGCGTCCAGCAACGCGGGGTGCAGACCGAAGCGGGCCGCCTCCGCGTGCGCCACCTCGGGCAGGGCCACCTCGGCGAACAGGTCGTCCCCGCGCTTCCAAGCCGCCCGAAGCCCCTGGAACACCGGCCCGTAGCCGTACCCCTGAGCAAGCAGTCGGTCGTAGACGCCGTCCAGTGCCAGTTCGGTGGAGCCTGCCGGTGGCCACTGCGCGAGGTCGAACGACGGCGCCGCCGCGCCCGAAGTCAGGACACCGTCGGCATGCAGCGTCCAGGATCCGCCCTCGTCGCCCTCGGTGCGCGAGTGCACGGTGACGGGCCGGTCACCGTCGCCGTCCGCCTCACCGACCGCGACCTGCACCTGGACCGAGCCGCCGGGCGGCAGGATCAGCGGCGCCTGGAGCGTCAGCTCCTCCAGCACGTCACACCCGACCTGGTCACCCGCCCGCACCGCCAGTTCCACGAATGCGGTACCCGGCAGCAGGACGTTGCCCAGCACACCGTGGTCGGCGATCCACCGCTGCGCTCCCAAGGACAGCCGCCCGGTCAGCACCACGCCTTCCCCGTCCGGCGACACCACGACGGCACCTAGCAGCGGGTGATCGGCGGGCAGCAGCCCGATGCTCGAAGCATCGCCGCCGATGCCTGCCGCCGCGTCGAGCCAGTAGTTCTTCCGCTGGAAGGCGTAGGTCGGCAGGTCCACCCGCCGCGCGCCCGAGTCCGCGAAGAACGCCGGCCACTTCACCGGCCCACCGGCGACGTGCAGTTGACCAATCGCCGCCACCAGCGTGGCAGCCTCCGGACGGTCCCGACGCTGCGTCGAGACCAGGACGGCGTCCTCGGACTCGACGCTCTGCTGCGCCAACCCGGTCAGGATGCCGTCAGGGCCGATCTCCAGGAAGCGGGAGACACCCTGCGCCTCCAACTCCCTCACGTTGTCCGCAAACCGAACCGCGTCACGGACGTGGCCCACCCAGTACTCAGGGTCCGAGAAGGAACCGCTGGCCACGACCGGGACCGACGGCTCGGCGAAGGTCAACGCCTGCACGACCGCCCGGAACTCGCCGAGCATCGGGTCCATCAACGGCGAGTGGAACGCGTGCGACACACTCAACCGCTTCGTCCGCTCGAAACGGGCGGCAATCTCCAGCACGGTCGCCTCGTCACCCGACACCACCACCGACCGCGGACCGTTCACCGCAGCAATACTCACCCGGTCCGTCAGCAGCGGCAGCACGTCCGCCTCCGTGGCCTCGATCGCCACCATCGCACCGCCCGATGGCAGTTCCTGCATCAGGCGACCTCGCGCGGAGACCAGCTTCGCGGCGTCGGAGAGCGACAGCACCCCTGCCACATGCGCGGCCGCGATCTCACCCACCGAGTGCCCGGCCACGAAGTCGGGCCGCACACCCCACGACTCCACCAGCCGGTACAGCGCCACCTCGAAAGCGAACAGCGCACCCTGCGTGTTCACCGTCCGGTTCAGCTCGTCGGCATCGTCGCCCCAGATCACCTCCCGAAGCGCCCCGCCGAGCTCAGCCAACACCGCGTCGAAGGCTTCAGCGAACACCGGGAACGCGGCGCGCAGCTCACGCCCCATCCCCACCCGCTGCGACCCCTGCCCCGTGAACAGGAACGCCGTCCGACCACCAACCGCCTGAGCGGACACACCCCCACCCCCGGCCAGCGCCCGCAGCCCGTCCACCAACTCCGCCCGGTCCGTGCCCACCACCACGCCCCGGTGCTCCAGCACCGCCCGCGTCGTGGCCAGCGAGTAACCGACATCGACCGGGTCCAACTCCGACCCCGCCTCCAGGTGTTCAGCCAGACGGGCAGCCTGGGCCCGCAGCGCCTCCGGGCTCTTCGCCGACACCACCAGCGGCAGCACCGGCAGCTCGGCAGCCACCCGCTCGGGCTGCGCCGACTCCACCGGCGCCTGCTCGATGATCACGTGCGCATTGGTCCCACTGATGCCGAACGACGAGACGGCCGCCCGCCGCACCCGCCCGGTCTCCGGCCACGCGCGAGCCTCCGTCAGCAGCTCGACCGCCCCGGCCTCCCAGTCGATCTGTCCGGACGGCTGCTCGACATGCAGGGTGCGCGGCAGCACACCGTGCCGCATCGCCATCACCATCTTGATGATGCCGCCGACACCCGCCGCCGCCTGCGTGTGCCCCAGGTTCGACTTCAACGACCCCAGCCACAACGGCCCGGCCTCGGCCCGACCCTGGCCGTACGTGTTCAGCAGCGCCTGCGCCTCGATCGGGTCACCCAGCGTCGTACCCGTCCCGTGCGCCTCCACCACGTCCACGTCGGCGGTGGTCAGATCCGCGTTCGCCAGCGCCGCCCGGATGACCCGCTGCTGTGCCGGACCGTTCGGCGCCGTCAGGCCGTTGGAGGCACCGTCCTGGTTGATCGCCGTACCGCGCACGATGGCGAGCACGGGGTGGCCGTTGCGCCGCGCGTCCGACAGGCGTTCGACCAGGAGGACGCCCGCCCCCTCCGACCAGCCGGTGCCGTCCGCACCGGCGCCGAACGCCTTGCAGCGGCCGTCCTTGGCCAGGCCCTTCTGCCGACTGAACTCCACCAGGGTTTCGGGGGTGGCCATCACGGCCACGCCACCCGCCAGGGCGAGCGAGCACTCCCCCGAACGGAGCGCCTGCACGGCCAGGTTGAGCGCGACCAGCGAGGAGGAGCAAGCGGTGTCCACCGTGACGGCCGGGCCCTCCAGGCCGAGGGTGTAGGACACCCGGCCCGAGACGATCGAGCCGGCCGCGCTGCTGAACGGGTAGTCGTGGTACATCAGTCCGGCGAAGACGCCGGTCGAGCTGCCCTTCAGCGTGCCGGGGTCGATCCCGGCCCGCTCGAACGCCTCCCAGGAGGTCTCCAGCAGCAGCCGCTGCTGCGGGTCGACGTACGGCGTGTCATTGGGTGCGATTCCGAAGAACGCGGGGTCGAACTCGCCCGCGTCGTGCAGGAATCCGCCTTCCCGGGTGTACGTGGTGTTGGGCCGCTCACCGGTAGGGTCGTACACGCCTTCGAGGTCCCAGCCGCGATTGTCCGGGAACTCGGAGACCGCGTCGACGCCATCAGCCACCAGCCGCCACAGGTCCTCCGGTGAGGTCACGCCGCCGGGGTAGCGGCAGGCCATCCCCACGATCGCGATGGGCTCCCGCATGGCCGCCGAGAGCTTCCGGTTCTGCCCGCGCAGCCGCTCGGTCTCCTTCAGCGAGGCCCGGAGTGCTTCGACAAGCCGTTCGTCGGAGTTGAGGTTGGCCATTTCAGTGATCCCGCTTCCCGTGTGAGCGCCGACGAGTTCGGACGAGGAACCGGGAGGCGAGGAATGTGAAATGGCGGGTCGCCACCGAACTCCCGTCCCGTATTCGCATATACGCGCGACGATATTGCCGGACACCCGGCCCAGGCTCCTCCACCGTAATGAGAAGCAGCACGCACGGAACCCCTAGAAAGCCCCTTAGCCACTCTGCCCCGCCGACCGGGCGCTGACTGACTGTCAGTGGGCCGGGGTACTGTCGAGAGGAACGACGACGGCCCCAACTAGCCACTCCTGCCAGGCCCCTTACCCACCCCTAGCCGCACCCCTGTCTTGATTCGGCAGGGGCGATTAGGGGGTACCGGACGCATCGGAGGGGAGGTTCTCTTGGGTATAAACAATTCAACGACACATGATCGGGAGGGCCTTATGGGCCGCGTTGAAGGCAAGGTCGTCGTCATCACCGGAGCGGGTCGCGGTCAGGGCCGCAGCCACGCGATACGCCTTGCCGAGGAGGGCGCCGACATCATCGCGATCGACATCTGCGAGGACATCGACGTCGTCGAGTACCCCCTGGCGACCGCCGAGGAGCTCCAGGAGACGGCCCGACTGGTCGAGAAGACCGGGCGTCGCATCGTCACCAAGCAGGCCGACGTCCGCGACCGCGCCGCCCTCAAGGCCGCGATCGACGAGGGCGTGGCCGAGCTCGGCCGGCTGGACGTCGTGGTCGCCAACGCGGCGATCGGTCCGGTCGGTGCGGACCGCCCGCTGAACGCGTTCACCGACGCGGTGGACGTCAACCTGAGCGGCGCGCTCAACACCGTGCACGCCGCACTGCCGCACCTTGGCGAGGGCGCGTCGATCATCCTGATCGGCTCGGCCGCGGCGTACATAGCCGAGGCCGGCGCCCCGGGCCCGATGGGCCCCGGCGGCATCGGGTACTCCTTCGCCAAGACCGTCCTGAACGACTACGTCAACTGGTTCGCGCCCTACCTGGCCCCGACCGGCCGGCGCCTCAACGTGGTTCACCCGACCAACGCCAATACCGTCATGCTGCACAACACCGCGATGTACAAGGTATTCCGCCCGGACGTCGAGCAGCCGACCCGCGAGGACGCCGAGCTGGCGTTCCCGGTGGTCCAGGGCATGCCGATCCCGTACGTGGAGCCGCTCGACGTCTCGCACGCGGTCACCTACCTGGCCTCCGACGAGTCCCGTTACGTGACCGGCCTCCAGCTCAAGGTCGACGGCGGCGCCGTCGTCAAGGCCGGGAAGTAAGCACCACCGACCGACCCGCACCACGCACGGCCCCGGGGCGGGCGCAGCAAGCCCGCCCCGGGGCCGACCCGACTGCCCAAGACGTGACATGGCCAGGACAGGACCTGTCCGAACCACCGACCCCCCTTAGTCCGACCCACTGGTCCGACCGAATCACCACAAGGCTGGAGAGAGCCTAGAAATGACGAACCAACAGAGCACCACCTCCGGTGCCCACGCGGCACCCAAGGCCGGCGCGAGGGAGTGGCTCGGCCTCGGCGTGCTTGTGCTGCCCCTGGTCATCGTCTCGATGGACACCTCGGTGCTGTACTTCGCGGTGCCCTTCCTCAGTGCCGACCTGCTGCCGAGCACCGACCAGCAGCTGTGGATCTTCGACATCTACGGCTTCATCCTGGCCGGCCTGCTGATGACCATGGGCTCGCTGGCCGACCGGATCGGCCGCCGCAAGCTGCTGATCATCGGCATCGTCGCCTTCGGTCTCGCCTCGGTCGGCGCGGCCTACGCCAACAGCGCAGGTCAACTCATCCTCGCCCGAGCCCTGTTGGGCATCGGCGGCGCGACCCTGATGCCCTCGACCCGGGCGCTGATCCTGAACATCTTCCGGGACGAGAAGGAGCGCACCGCGGCGGTGGGCATCTGGACCGCCGGTACGGGTCTCGGCGTCGCCATCGGTCCGGTGGTCAGCGGTCTGCTGCTGGACCACTTCTGGTGGGGCTCGGTCTTCCTGCTCAACATCCCGGCGATGGTCCTGATGCTGGTGCTGGCGCCGATCCTGCTGCCGGAGTCCAAGGACCCCAACCCGGGCCGTTTCGACCTGCCCAGCGCCATCCTGTCGCTCGGCACCATCCTCCCGATCATCTACGCCATGCAGACGCTGGCCGCCGACAAGTTCAACCTGGGCTCGGGCATCGCGGCCGGGGCGGGCGTCCTGATCGGTGTGCTGTTCATCTGCCGTCAGCGCAGCCTCGAGACGCCGATGATCGACACCAAGCTGCTGCTCAGCCGCGGCTTCGGTGGCTCGGCCGCGATCAACACCACCGCGATGTTCGCCATCGTCGGCTTCGGCATCTTCTCCACCCAGTACCTGCAGTCGGTGCTCGGGCTCAGCGCGCTGAGCGCCGGTCTCTGGTGCCTGATCCCGTCCTTCGCCGTCGCGGTGGCCGGTCCGGTCGCGGCCGTGCTGTCGCAGAAGATGCACCGCGCCTACGTCATCAGCGCCGGCTTCACGGTCTCCATCTTCGGCTACGCCTTCGTCCTGCTCACCAAGTTCGACTCGCCGCTGTGGGTGCTGCTCACCGGCGTCGGCGTGGCGAACGTCGGCCTGATGATGGCCATGGTCCTGGTCGGTGACCTGGCACTGTCCACCGTCCCGAAGGCCAAGTCCGGCTCGGCGTCCGCCCTGCTGGAGACCACGCAGCAGTTCGGTGGTGCGGCCGGTATGGCCGTCCTGGGCAGCGTCGGCTTCGCCGTGTACCGCAACGGCCTGGCCGACAAGCTCCCGTCCGACCTGCCGGCCAACATCGCCCAGCACGCCCGGGAGGCCCTGGGCGACGCCGTCGCGGTGGCCAACCAGCTGCCGGACGGCGTCCGCGACACCGTCGTCCGGATCGCCCGGGTGGCCTTCACCGACGGCATGCACGCGGCGGCGATCACCGCCGGTGGCGTCATGATCTTCGGCGCGATCCTCTCCGCGGTTGTCCTCGGCAAGCTGCCGAAGGAGCCGGTCCCGGTGGAGGACGGCGAGACCACCTCCGGCATCCCGCAGCAGGGTGGCGACCGGGCTCCGGCCCACCACTGATCGGGCGCACCACGCACGGAAAGGACGGCGGGCCGGGGTTCGAGAACCCCGGCCCGCCGTCCTTTCCGCCTTACCCGCCGTCAGCCGCCCAGCTGGGTGGTGATCGCCCGCAGCACCGCCGGGGCGTGGTGGTTCAGGTAGAAGTGGCCGCCCTGGAAAACCTGCAGCTCGAAGCCGGCGGTGGTGTGCTCGGACCACGCCCGGGCCTCCTCCAGGTTCACCTCCGGGTCCTCGTCGCCGGTCAGCGCAACGATGGGGCAGCTCAACTTCGGTCCCGGGCGGTACTGGTAGGTCTCGGCGGCCTTGTAGTCGCTGCGGATCGCGGGCATGATCATCTGGAGCATCTCGTCGTCGCCCAACACCTGGGCGTCGGTCCCGCTCATCTTCTTCAGGTTGGCGATCAGCTCGGCGTCGCCGTACAGGTGGACCCGCCCCGGGCGGTGCCGGGACGGTGCCCGGCGGCCGGAGGCGAACAGCGCCGTCGGCACCACGCCGCGCCGCTCCAGCCGCTTCGCCACCTCGAACGCCAGCGTGGCGCCCAGGCTGTGGCCGAACAGGGCCAGCGGGCGGTCCAGCCACTCCTCCAGCTCCTCGACGACCAGGTCGGCGAGCCGGTCCACCGAGTCCACGCAGGGCTCGTGCCGCCGGTCCTGCCGGCCGGGGTACTGGATCGAGACCACGTCCAGGCCGGGCGACAGGGCCCGGGAGACGGGGAAGTAGTAGGTGGCCGACCCGCCCGCGTGCGGGAAGCAGACCAGCCTGGTCGGCGCCTCGGGCGCCGGATGGAACCTCCGGGCCCAGGCTCCGCTCTCAACGGACGTCACTGGCATGATGGTTGGGCTTCCTCTCTCATGACTGCCGCGACCCCGTGCTGGGTCACGACCTGGACCTGGAGCCGGTGTTCCAGGCCCCGGGCGCGCCGAACCCCTCCGGCTCCCACCCGGTGCCCCGGTGCGGCCGCCCGGCCGGCCCGGCGGCGGAGGACCGCCGCCGGGCCAGCGCGAGCAACGCCACCACCGCGGCGGCGAGTTCCTCCGGGTCCGGGGCACCCCGGACCACGGCGATCTGCGAGACCTCCTGCGTCTGCGCCATCACTACACCGGCGGGTTTCCGTGCTTGCGGGCCGGCAGCCGGGTGTGCTTGGCCCGCAGCATCGCCAGCGCGTCGATCAGCGTGGACCGGGTCAGCGCCGGGTCGATGACGTCGTCCACCAGGCCGCGTTCGGCCGCGTAGTACGGGTGCATCAACTCCTCCTGGTACTCCTTGATCCGCTGCTGCCTGGCTGCCTCCGGATCGTCCGCGGCCGCGATCTCCCGGCGGAACACCACGTTGGCGGCACCCTCGGCGCCCATCACGGCGATCTCGTTGGTGGGCCAGGCGTACGAGATGTCGGTCCCGATCGAGCGGGAGTCCATCACGATGTACGCGCCGCCGTACGCCTTGCGCAGGATCAGCTGGATCCGCGGCACGGTGGCGTTGCAGTACGCGTACAGCAGTTTGGCGCCGTGCCGGATGATGCCCTCGTGCTCCTGGTCCCGGCCCGGCAGGAAGCCCGGCACGTCGACCAGGGTCACCAGCGGGATGCTGAACGCGTCGCAGAGCTGGACGAAGCGCGCGGCCTTCTCGCTCGCGTTGATGTCCAACACCCCGGCGAAGGAAGCGGGTTGGTTGGCCACGACGCCCACCACGTGCCCGTCGAGCCGGGCCAGGCCGCAGAGGATGTTGGTGGCCCAGGAGGCGTGCACCTCGAAGAAGTCGGCGTCGTCGACGATCTCCTCGATCACCTTGCGCATGTCGTACGCCCGGTTGGGGTCGGCCGGCACCAGGTCGAGCAGCGCCTCGTTGCGCCGGTCCGGCGGATCCTCCGAGAGCTCCACCGGGGGCAGTTCACGGTTGTTGGACGGCAGCAGCGAGAGCAGGTGCCGGACGTCCTCGATGCAGTCGGCCTCGTTGTCGTGCAGGAAGCCGGCCGCGCCGGAGACCGCCGCGTGCACCTCGGCGCCGCCGAGGCCGTCATGGGTGATGGTCTCGCCGGTGACCGACTTCACCACGTCGGGTCCGGTGATGTACATCTGCGAGATGTCCCGGACCATGAAGACGAAGTCGGTCAGCGCGGGCGAGTAGGTCGCGCCACCAGCGCACGGACCGAGCATCACCGAGATCTGCGGGATCACCCCGGAGGCCTGGACGTTGCGGCGGAAGATCCCGCCGTACCCGGCCAGCGCGGTGACCCCCTCCTGGATCCGGGCCCCGGCGCCGTCGCTCAGGCTGACCAGCGGCGCACCGGCCGCCTCGGCCAGGTCCATCACCTTGTGGATCTTCTCCGCGTGCGCCTCGCCGAGCGAGCCGCCGAAGATCCGGAAGTCGTGGGCGTAGACGAAGACCGTCCGGCCCCAGACCTTGCCCCACCCGGTGATCACACCGTCGGTATGCGGGCGCTTGTCCTCCAGCCCGAACCCGGTCGCCCGGTGCCGGCGGAGCTGTTCGATCTCCCGGAAGGTCCCCTCGTCGAAGAGCAGGTCGATCCGTTCACGGACCGTCAGCTTCCCCTTGGCACGCTGGTTCCTGGTCGCCTGCGGCACACCCTGCGCCACCTCGTCCTTGGTCGCCAGCAACTCGTCGACCCTGGCCCGCATGTCGGGACGTCGTTCGACGTCCCGCAACACCGCCAGGGCCTCCTCAACAGTAGTCACGCTCCACCTCTCCAGCCGGTCGGGCGATACAGAAAGCGGTCGAACGATTCATTCAAATCGGGCCCGGGCGGCGTAACCAGCCGACTCACCCCCCTGACAGCTCCCGTGGAACCCCTAACGGCCATCCGGCTGTCATACGTACGACCGTCTCTGGATACGCTGATGCCCGCCGCCGCGCACGGCTGTTCGACGACCCCTTGGCCAGTCGGCCTCCTGCCCGGATTGGAGCACCCAAGTGCTGATGACCAAACTCCGTTCCCGTGCGACCAGTTGGATCGGGCGCCGGTACCTCGCCCGCACCGCTCGGAACGGTTTCGACCTCTCCGACGTGTCATTCCTGCCCGATTCCGTCCTGATGCCCCTCAAACGGGACGGACTGGACCCGGTCCCGGCGATGGCCACGACCCGGGCGGCCGCGCCGATCAGCCGGGTGCCGCTGCCGTTCGGCTTCAACGCCTGGCTGGTCACCGGCTACGACGAGGTCAAGCAGGTGCTCGGTCGGCCGAGCGGTTTCAGCAGCGACTTCGCCAACCTGATCGGGAACGCCGGGGTGACCGAGGGTCAGAACCCCGGTGGCCTGGGTTTCAGCGATCCGCCGGTGCACACCCGGCTGCGCAAGCGGCTGACCCCCGAGTTCACCATGCGCAGGCTCAGCCGGCTCGGCCCGAGGATCGACGCCCTGGTCACCGAGCAGCTCAACCAGATGGCCGCCGCCGGCCCCGGCCCGGTCGACCTGGTGGAGCACTACGCACTGCCGATCCCCTCGCTGACCATCTGCGAGCTGCTCGGCATACCGTACGAGGACCGCGAGGACTTCCAGCGGCTCGGCACGGCCAGGTTCGACCTGTTCGCCGGGGCGGGCACCCCGTTCGGCGCGATCACCGAGTCGCTGGCCTACCTGCAGGAGGTCGTGCAGCGCCAGCGGGTCGAGCCCGGCGACGGCCTGCTGGGCATGCTGATCAGGGAGTACGGCGACGACATCGACGACCAGGAGCTGGCCGGTCTGGCCGACGGCGTGCTGACCGGTGGCTTCGAGACCACCGCGAGCATGCTGGCGCTCGGTTCGCTGGTGCTGCTCCAGGACCCGGCGGCGTTCGCCCGGGTCCGGGACGACGACGCCGCGACCGCTCCGTTCGTGGACGAGCTGCTGCGCTACCTGACCGTCGTTCAGATGGCCTTCCCGCGCTTCGCCCGCGAGGACATGGAGATCGCCGGCACCCGGATCTCGGCGGGCGACGTGGTGCTCTGCTCGCTCAGCGGCGCCAACCGGGACAGCGTCTTCGGTGCCGATCCCGAGCGCTTCGACGGCGACCGTCAGGGCCCCTCCCACCTCGCCTTCGGGTACGGCATGCACCGCTGCATCGGCGCCGAGCTGGCCAAGATGGAGCTGCGCGCCGCCTTCCCCGCCCTGGTCCGACGGTTCCCCGACCTCCGTCTCGCGGTCCCCCCGGAGGAGCTGGCCTTCCGCAAGCTCTCAATCGTGTACGGCGTCGAGTCGCTGCCCGTCCTGGTGCGGTAGAGCTGGTCGGACAGGGGGCGGATAGGGGTGGGGCAGGACCGTCAACGGCACTAGTTTCGTGGCAAGTTCGATGCTGGGGGCACCCGTCCCCGGACGAACCCAGTGCGGCGGCGTCGTCGATCCTGCCCAGTTTCCCGTCTCGCCGTCGGGCGCTCGTGTGGTCCGTGCACGCCTGTCCCACCAGGAGACGAAGAAACATGACCGACACTGAGATCAGCCGCCGCGGCGTGCTCGGGGCCGCAGTGGTCGCGGCCGCCGCCACGGCCGGTCTGGCACCCTCGGCCCAGGCCGCCACCGAGACGGCCGCCTGCCCCTACCCCGGCGTCATCACCGGCCACGCCGACTCCCTGCACCCGGAGGGCATGGTCTGGGACCCCCGGCGCAAGGCCATCCTGCTGAGCTCGACCCGGCACGGCACCGCCTCGATCCTCAACTCCGACGGCTCGGTGACCACGCTGGTCGGCAGCCCCGACCCGAAGATCGTCTCGACCGTCGGCATAGCCGTCGACGTGCACCGCGACCGGCTGCTGCTCGGCTACCACGATCTCGGCCTCGGCACCCGCTCCACCCCGGAGACCTACCTCAAGGAGTCCGGGCTCGGCGTGTTCGAGCTGAGCACCGGCCGTCAGCTGTTCCTGGTGGACCTCAGCCTCGGCGACGAGCCGATGCACGCCGCCGACCGCGTCGCCGTCGACAAGGACGGCACCGCGTACGTCAGCGACCCCGCCGCCAACAAGATCTACAAGGTCACCACCGAAGGCCACGCCTCAGTCTTCGCCGACACCTCGGTGATCTCCCCCGGCTGGCAGCTGGGCACCGGCGCCGGCGTGATCGGCCTGCTGCTGCACCCGGCCGGCTTCCTGCTGACCCTGCAGTACAGCACCGGCCAGCTGGTCCGGATCCCGCTGAACGCTCCGCAGCAGGCCCACCCGGTCACCCTGGACCGTCCGATCATCGGCGGTGACTCGATCGCCCTGCGCCCGGACGGCACCTTGCTCGTGGTCAGCAACAACCTGGCCAACCCCGAGGGCGTCGACGCGGTCATCGTGCTCCGTCCGACCGACCGCACCTGGTCGACCGCGCACGAGATCCAGCGGGTCGAACCGTGGGCCGAGCGGCTGCCCACCGACGTGCTGGTCACCCCGCACGGGGACTACACGCTGAGTGGCCGTCCTGACCTGCTCTTCAAGGGCGAAACCACGGACGATTTCGCCCTCCGCCGTATCTGACGCAGACCTTAGGAACAGCTCGGAAAAAACCGGACCGGCGGTCGAGGAATTCCTCGACCGCCGGTCATTTCGGCATTCTCCGAATTGTCCTGATGGAACTCAGACCTGGACGGCCTGCGGCTCCGGGAGAAGGGCCGTGTGCCAGTTCACCATCGTGCGCAGCGCCAGGGTCAGATCACGCGCGGTGGGAGCCCGGTCGGGATCCACCAGCAGCTGGGCCATCACGCCCGTGGCCAGTGCCTGGTAGAACGAACCGATCGCGTTCTGCCGCTCCTCGTCCAGCGGCTCGGCACTCTCGCCGGCGATGCTCTGGAACAGTTCGGCCATCGACTCGCGCCCCTGCTGGATACCGTCCGCCAGCGCCGCCCGAAGCTCGGGCACCCTGTCCACTTGGGCGAACACCTCGAAGCTGGCCAGCAGCAGCTGGCGGCGGGTGGCGTACTTCTCGACGATCTGGCCCCAGGCGGCCTCGAACCGCTCCATCGGGTCGGCACCGGGCCGCGGGTCCTCGACCGAGGTCGGCTGATACTCCCCGCCGGTGTCGTCCAGCGCCTCCAGGAGGGCCGCGTTGAGCAGCGCCTCCTTCGATCCGTAGTGATAACCGATGGACGCCAGATTGGCTCCGGAAGCCGCGACGATGTCCCGAGTGGTCGTACGGCCGTAACCCTTTTCGATAAGGCACCGCTTGGCGCCTTCCAGCAGGTCCTCACGATGTCCCATGCAAGAACTGTACCCGACGGAAAAGGGATCATTAATACACTTGACCGACCTTTGACCAATAGCTGGGAATCGACCCCTGTCAAGGGGTGAAAAGAGAGGGGTTGACTCTGCTATTCCACTACGGAGAGTCACCGGAAGGCGGTCCGGGCATCCCGCCGATGTCAGTGCCGGGCGAGATGATGTGGGTATGACGGACGCAGCCACTCTCGCCTCGCCTGCCGCCTACTCCGACGCCGTGGACACGGTCGTCCGGGCGGCCGCGGCATACTACGACGACGGCTCGACCCCCCTGGGCGACGACGAGTACGACGCCCTGGTGCGGGCCATCGAGGCGTACGAACTCGCCCACCCGGCTGAGGTGTTGGCGCACTCCCCGACCGGCAAGGTGGCGGGCGGCGCGGCCGGTGGCGACGTCCCGCACTCGGTGCCGATGCTCTCGCTGGACAACGTCTTCTCCGCCGAGGAGTACGCCGCCTGGGCGGCCGGTCTGGAGCGCCGGCTGGGGCGCCCGGTGGACGGCTGGTGCGTGGAGCCGAAGCTGGACGGCCTGGCGGTGGCCGCCCGTTACCGCGCCGGGCGGCTGGTCCAGCTGCTCACCCGGGGCGACGGCCTGGCGGGCGAGGACATCACCCACTCCGCCGAGGCCGTGCTCGGCCTGCCGGCCACCCTGGCCGAGCCGCTCGACCTCGAGCTGCGCGGTGAAGTCCTGCTCACCCACGAGCAGTTCGAGCTGGCCAACGAGACCCGCACCGCGCACGGCGGCACCCCGTTCGCCCACCCGCGCAGCGGCGCGGCCGGCACCCTGCGGGCCAAGGACCGGCCGTACCGGGTCGAGCTGACCATGTTCGCGTATGACGCCGTCGGGCTCGACGGTCTCGGCCACGGCGAGCTGCTGGCCCGGATCGCCGAGCTGGGCGCGCACACCGCCGCGGGCACAGCCGCCGAGCCCAGGCGGTGCGCCACGGTCGAGGAGGTGCAGCAGCGGATCGACGAGATCGCCGCGCTCCGGGCGGTGCTGCCGTTCGGCATCGACGGCGTGGTGGTCAAGGCGGACTCCGCCGCCGACCGGCAGCAGGCCGGGTCGGGCTCCCGGGCGCCCCGCTGGGCGGTGGCCCGCAAGCTGCCCGCCCAGCACAAGGTCACCCGCCTGCTGGAGGTGGAATGGAACGTCGGCCGGACGGGCATCATCGCCCCCCGCGCCGTGCTGGAGCCGGTCCTGATCGACGGCGTCACGGTCACCTACGCGACCCTGCACAACCCCGCCGACATCACCCGGCGCGGGTTGATGACGGGCGACCAGGTTTTCGTCTACCGGGCCGGTGACGTGATCCCCCGGGTCGAGGCACCGCTGGTCGAGCAGCGCACCGGCGCCGAGCAGCCGATCGTCTTCCCCGAGGTCTGTCCCCGCTGCGGCGGCCCCATCGACACCACCGAGCAGCGCTGGCGCTGCGTGCAGGGCCGCGGCTGCCAGGCGGTCGCCTCGATCCGGTACGCCGCCGCCCGTGACCAGCTCGACATCGCGGGCCTCGGCGGCACCCGGGCGGTCCAGCTGGTCGATTCCGGTCTGGTCGCCGACCTCGCCGACCTGTTCACCCTGACCAGGGATCAGCTGCTCACCCTGGAGCGAATGGGCGACACCAGTGCCGACAACCTGCTCGCCGCGTTGGAGATTGCCCGTCACCAGCCGCTGCACCGGGTGTTCTGCGCACTCGGCGTCCGGGGCACCGGCCGGACCATGTCGCGCCGGATCGCCGCCCACTTCGGCAGTATGGCCGCGATCCGGGCGGCCGACCAGGACACCCTGGCCGGGGTGCCCGGCATCGGCACCGAGAAGGCCCGGGTGATCGTCGCCGAGCTGGCCGAACTCGGCCCACTGCTGGACAAGTTGATCGACCAGCAGGTCGGCGTCGCGGAGACCGAGCCGACCGCGGTCGCCGCCCCCGCCACCTCGACGGGCCCGCTGACCGGCCAGGCCGTGGTGGTCACCGGCTCCATGACCGGCGCCCTGGCCGAACTCTCCCGCAACGAGATGAACGAGCTGATCGAGCGCGCCGGTGGCAAGGCCTCCTCCTCGGTCTCCAAGCGCACCACGCTGCTGGTCGCCGGCGAGAAGGCCGGCTCCAAGCGCACCAAGGCCGAGGAGCTGGGCGTCCGAATCATCACCCCGGACGAGTTCGCCGCCCTGGTGGCCGAGCAGCTGAGCGCCTGACCCGGCCTGCCCCGGGCTCCGAACCAGGCGGCGGTGGCCCACCCGAAGAAGCGGGCCACCGCCGAACACCCGGCAGCCGTCAGAGGCCGAGCGCCTCGGCCGCCAGCGCGGTCCCCTGCACCCGAGCCCCGATCTTGGCGAACGCCAGCTCACGCGAGGTCGAGGTGTCGTCGGCGAACGGCGCGAAGCCACAGTCGTCGGTGGTACCCAGCTGGTCCACCGGGATGTAGCGGGCAGCCAGCAGCACCCGGTCGCGGATCTCCTCCGGGGTCTCCACCCGGGGGTCGATCGGGTCGGTGACCCCGACGAACACCCGGATACCGGGCCGGAGTTGGTCGGCGATGATGCCGAGCACCCGCTCCGGGTCGGCCTCACTGGCCAGCTGCACGTAGAAGTTGCCGACCTGCAACTGGAACAGCTTGGGCAGCAGCCCGGCGTAGTCGATGTCCAGGCTGTGGGTGGAGTCGTGGTCCCCGCCCGGGCAGGTGTGCACGCCCAGCCGCGACCGCTGCTCGGCGTCGAACCGGCCGAGCACCTCGTTGTTGAGCGCGATGAACTGGTCCAGCACGCCCCCGGACGGGTCGAGCTTGAGCGACAACCGACCCTCGGTGAAGTCGAGTTGGACGGCGTGCGCCCCCGCGTCCAGGCAGCCCCGGATGTCGGCCTCGGCCTCGTCCGCCAGATCGCGCAGGAACGCCTCCCGCGAGTACCCGGCGATCGCGTCGGCCGGGTAGAGCAGGCTGAGCGCGGACGGTGCGATCACCGCCTGCTTGACCGGGAGGCCGGTGTGCCGCCGGGCGTCCCGCAGGAAACTGTGCGCGGCGACCTGGTACCGGAACGGCCCGGCGGTCAGCACGGGCAGCTGCCGGGTGTGGCCGTCGGCGAACGGGATGACGGCACCACCCGGGTCGAGGCTGGTCAACCCCGCCAGGGGGTAGGTGACGAAGCTGGGCTTGGCCTGCTCCCCGTCCACCAGGACGGTGCAGCCCAACTTCTCCAGGGCGGCCAGGGTTTCGGCCGTCGCCTGCTCCTGGAGCTTCGTCAGGTCTGCCTCGCTCAGCCGCCCTTCGGCGTGCTGGGCCAGGGCTTCTTGCAGGACGCGCGGGCGCGGGATGCTACCGATCGGCTCCGTGGGGATACTCATGGTGACGACGGTAGGAAGCAGCGCCGTTCCGCGCAACCAGGCATGGGTGCCACGGACCGAAGTTTACCGGTCGGTGTCGGCCCCGGCGCGGAGTTGACCCGCCCTCGGCGTCACGGGGTGATCGGGTGTCCGGTGGTGGCGTCCACGTGCCCGGGGATCTCCCCGTGCCGGTCGCCGACCGTCGAGGTGCCGGTGGGTTCGAACATCAGGATCGAGGCACCCGTGGGCGCGGTCGGCCGGTGCTCGACACCCCGGGGGACGGTGAAGACCGCGCCCTTCGACAGGATCACGGTGCGCTCACCGGCAGGCTCGCGCAGCGAGATCCGCAACTCCCCTTCGAGCACCAGGAAGAACTCGTCGGTGTCGTCGTGCGCGTGCCAGAGGTGCTCGCCCCGCACCTTGGCGATGCGGACGTCGTAGTCGTTGACGCGGGTGACGATCCGGGGGCTCCAGAGCACGTCGAAGGAGGCCAGAGCGGTGTCGAGGGAGATCGGTGCGGTGGTCATGCGTTCATCCTGGTCCTTGGCTGACCGGCCGGGTGAGTGCTAGGAATCGCAGATGCCGCATGAATCCTCGCAGTCCCGTCCGCACCGGGTGGTCGTCGTCGTGGACGAGAACTCCAACCCGTTCGAGCTCGGCTGCGCCACCGAAGTGTTCGGCCTCCACCGGCCGGAGATCGGTTACCCGCTCTACGAGTTCGAGCTCTGCTCGCCCGAGCCGGGCACGCTGATGCGGGACGGGTTCTTCACCCTCACCGGCGTGGCCGGGCTCGAGGCCGCCGAGACGGCGGACACCCTGATCGTCCCCAATCGGCCGGACACGGACGTGCCGCGCCGCCCGGCCGTACTCGCCGCCGTCCGACGGGCGCACGCCCGGGGCGCGCGGCTGGTCGGCTTCTGCAGCGGCGCGTTCACACTGGCCGAGGCGGGCGTCCTGGACGGGCGCCGGGCCACCGCGCACTGGCAGTGGGCCGACTCCTTCCGGGCCCGGTTCCCGGCCGTCCGGTTGGAGGCCGACGTGCTGTTCGTGGACGACGGCGACATCCTCACCTCGGCGGGCAGCGCGGCCGCCCTCGACCTCGGTCTGCACCTGGTCCGGCGGGACCACGGCGCCGAGGTCGCCAACTCGGTCAGCCGCCGGTTGGTCTTCGCGGCCCACCGGGACGGCGGCCAGCGGCAGTTCGTCGAACGGCCGGTCCCCGCCCTGCCGGATGAGTCGCTGGCTCCCGTCCTGGCCTGGGCGCAGGAGCGGCTGGACGAGCCCCTGACCGTGGCCGACCTCGCGGCCCGCGCGGCGGTCAGCCCGGCCACCCTGCACCGGCGTTTCCGCACCGAGGTCGGCACCACGCCACTGGTCTGGCTCACCGGTGAACGCCTCACCCTCGCCCGTCGGCTGATCGAACGCGGCGAGACCGGCTTCGACGCGGTGGCCCGCCACAGCGGCTTGGGCACCGCCGCCAACCTGCGAACGCTGCTCCGCCGCGAGACCGGCCTTACCCCGCAGGCCTACCGCCGCCGCTTCGGGCCGACCCCGCCCTGAGCTGCGCGCGGACGCTCATCCCCGGCCTCAGCTCCAGGCATCCGCGGTCTCAGCTCCAGGCGGACGGTCATCCCCGGACCAGCCTGCGCAGCCGGTACAGCACCGTGAACCGCTCGTTCCTGGCCACGGTGGCCCGGTCCAGCTCCTCCATCAACCGGCGGGACCGGTGTTCGAGGTCCAGCTCGTCCAGGATCCGGTCCAGTTCGGCGAGCAGCGAACCGTGCAGCTGCCAGGCGTCCGGCTCCTGCCGCACCTGGTCCAGCAGCAGCCTGGCGAGGTTCTCCCGGCTGGCCAGGGCCGCGCTGAGCTCGCCGGCCAGCCGCTCTTCCGCCGCCTCCGCGTTGCGGCTGACCTGGGTGGTGACCAGCACCGAGAAGCTGACCAGGGCGCCTCCGACGTGGGCGAGCAGCTCCTCCAACGCGAGCGCGACGTCCGGCGGGAAGAGCCGTTCGTCGCCGGTGCGGCGCTTGGCCAGGTCGGTGAACGAACGGGCCAGCACCCGGATCACCACCACGCAGATCTCCAGGGTGTCCAACCCCGTACGCAGCACCAGCCGGGAGAGCATCCCCTCGGAGATCCGGGGGTTGAACCGCAGGCTGTCCTCGGCCTGTCGCAGCGCGGCGTCCACCTCGGCGATCGCCTGGTCCAGCCCACGTGCCTCGTGCAGTCGGGCGGCGGCCAGCTCCACCTCGGTCGGGCCGTGCAGCTGTTCGGCGAGCCGCAGCAGTAGGTGGCGGGCCCGGCGCGCCAGGTCCTCGATCGACTCCCCTGCGGTGTCCAGCCAGACCGGCGGCGCGAACAGCAGGTTGAACAGCAGGCCGACCCCGGCGCCGATCAGGGTCTCCAGCACCCGGTCCCAGGCCTGGTTGGCGAGTCTGGTCACCCCCAGCACCAGCATCGCGCTGATCGCCACCTCGTTGACGAACTCGTCCACCCGGACGAACTGGCCGACCGTCAGCGAGGCCAGGATGATCAACCCGAGGCTCCACCAGCTGAGTCCCATCACGGCGCTGAAGCCGATCGCGATCAGCACGCCCACCACCACCGAGTTGACCCTGCGGATGCTGGTGGTCAGCGTCGAGTAGACGGTCACCTGGACCACCAGCAGAGCGGTCAACGGCGCGGTGAGCGGCGCCGGCTCGGTGCTCAGCTGCACGGCCACGGCGTAGGCGAGCGTCGAGGCGAGGGTGGCCCGGACGGTCAGGTGGACCACCGGGTCGCGGAGGTACCGGCGTACGTTCGCGGACAGTGTCGCTCGCATCTCGGACATTCTCCCCGCCTGCCCCCGATTCCCGGCGACAGACGCGCAGCAACCGCCCTCTAGGGTGAGCAGCACTGGTGGACCACAGGGAGGCGACAGTGCCGATCGACGTCGAACGGGCCCGGCGGGACACGGCGGGCTGCACGGCCGTGACCCATCTCAACAACGCCGGTGCCTCTCTGCCGCCGCGTCAGGTGGTGGACGCGGTGGTGCGGCACCTGCGGCTGGAGGAGGCGAACGGCGGCTACGAGGCCGCGATCACCGAGACCGACCGGATCGAACACGTCTACGGCGCGGTGGCGCGCCTGATCGGCGCGGGCCCGCAGGAGATCGCCCTCCAGGAGAACGCCACCCGGGCCTGGGACATGGCGTTCTACGGGCTGCGCTGGCAGCCGGGCGACCGGATCCTGACCTGCCGGTCCGAGTACGCGAGCAACGCGATCGCCTATCTGCAGACGGCCCGCCGGTACGGCGTCCGGATCGAGGTGGTGCCGGACGACGACCACGGGCAGATCTCCGTTCCCGCCCTGCGCGACCTGATCGACGAGCGGGTGAAGCTGATCGGCATCACCCACGTCCCGACCCAGGGCGGCCTGGTCAACCCGGCGGCCGAGGTCGGGCGGGTGGCCCGGGCGGCCGGCGTCCCCTACCTGCTGGACGCCTGCCAGTCGGTCGGTCAACTGCCGGTCGATGTCCACGAGATCGACTGCGACCTGCTCACCGCCACCGGCCGCAAGTACCTGCGCGGCCCGCGTGGCACCGGCTTCCTGTACTGCTCGGACCGGCTGCTGGAGCGGCTGGAACCACCGTTCCTGGATCTCCGCTCGGCGGTCTGGAGCGGGCCGGACTCCTACCGGATCCGGCCCGACGCCCGCCGGTTCGAGAGCTGGGAGAACGGCGTGGCGGGCCGGATCGGGCTCGGCGTGGCGGTCGACTACGCACTCGACCTCGGACTGCCCGCGATCGAGCAGCGGGTCACCGCGCTGGCGGACGGGCTGCGCGACCGGCTCCGGGCCCTGCCCGGTGTACGGGTGCACGACCGGGGGGCGCGGCGGTGCGGGATCGTCAGTCTGACCGTCGCCGGCCACGATCCTGCCGAACTGGTCGAGGAGCTGAGGGCCCGCCGGATCAACCTCTCGGTGTCGGCGGTCGGCTCGGCCCGCTGGGACCTGGCCGAACGGGACCTGGAGTCGGTGGTGCGCGCCTCGGTCCACTACTACAACACCGAGGAGGAACTCGACCGCCTGTGCGCCGCCCTGCCGGCGCCCCGGCCGAACTGACCTCCGCGCGCCGTCCGCCGGGAGGTGCGGACCCGGTCCTATGCTCCGGTATGAGCACTGACGACATGCGCCCCGACGACCGCCTCACCACCTGTCTGTGGTTCGACGGCCAGGCCGAGGAGGCCGCCGAGCACTACCTGTCGATCTTCCGGAACTCCCGCCGCGGCCGGACCAGCTACTACACCGAGGCCGGTCCCGGCCCGGCCGGTTCGGTGGTGGTGGTCGAGTTCGAGCTGAACGGCCAGAAGTTCGTCGGTCTGAACGGCGGGCCCGAGTTCACCTTCAACGAGGCGGTCTCGTTCCAGATCCCGTGCGCCGACCAGGCGGAGATCGACTACTACTGGGACCGGCTCACCGCGGGCGGCCGCGGCGTGGCCTGCGGCTGGCTGAAGGACCGGTACGGGGTCTCCTGGCAGGTGGTGCCGACCGCCCTGATCGACATGATCAGCGACCCGGACCCGGAGAAGGCCCGACGCACCAGCGAGGCGATGCTCCGGATGGTCAAGTTCGACCTCGCCACCCTGGAGCGGGTCTACGTGGGCGAGTGACCCGGGCGCGGCGCGGCGGCGACGATCGGGGTGCCGCCGCCGACCGCCCGGGTCACCGGGGTGCGTTCGGCGATGTCGAGCAGCCGGGCGCGCTGGACCTCGTCCAGGTCGCCGACCAGGTCGATCCGGCGGGTGATCCGCACTGCCTTCTCCGGGCCCTTCTCGTAGCCGAGGTGGACCCGGACGGTCTCCAGCGGCCACTGCTTGCGCTGCGCGTACATCCGCAGCGTGATCGCCGTGCAGGAGCCGAGCGCCGACAGCAGCAGCCCGACCGGCGTGCTCGCGGTGTCCGCGCCGCCCGCCGACTCCGGCTCGTCGGCGGCGAGTTGGTGCCGTCCGGCGCGGATCTCCACCCGGTAGTCCGCGCCGGTACTGGTCGCCACGGCCGCCGCCGACCTGACGTACTCGACGCTCTCGGCCATCTCTCCCCCTGCTACCGGTGTGCTGATCATGCCGCCGACCCTACCCGGGTGCTCCGCTGACGCACGATCCCTCCCGCGACCCCGAGTGCGGGCACGGTCACCCCTCGGCCTCCCAGAGCCCGGCGAAGAGCTGGTCCAACTGCTCCTCGCCGACCGGTGGTTCGGCCACCGGCTCGGTGGCCCGGGTTCGGAAGCCGGCCAGCAGCAGAGCCAGGTAGCGCCGCCACAGGCCGGGGCGCAGGTCGTCGGCGGCCGGTACAGCCCGGCAGAGCGGGCCGAGCAGGAAGAGCAGGTCCATCGGGACCACGTCCAGCCGCATGGTGCCCTGCTTCTGCGCCCGGACCATCAGGGTGGTGACGGTGGCGGCGTTCCGGTGGCTCATCTCGGCCAGCGCCGGGACGCTCGGGATGGCCAGCGTCACCAGGTCGTTGAACCCCCGGTTGGCCGCGACCAGTTCGAAGATCCGGCCGAAGTACCGCTCGATCGCGGCCCAGGCGTCCTCGCTCGCGAGCGCCTGCTCGGCGGCCTCGTCCAGCACCGATCCCGCCGTGGCGAACACCTCGCCGATGAGGTCCTCCCTGGTCGGGAAGTGCCGGTAGAGGGTTGCGTTGCCGACGCCCGCCCGGCGGGCGATCAGGTCCAGCGGCGTGTTCAGCCCCTGCTCGGCGAAGAGCTCGGCCGCCGCCTCGACCAGCGCCTCGCGGTTGCGCCGGGCATCCCGCCGGCGGGGCGTGGCCTGCTGATCCGTCATGGGCCCACCCTAACCAATCCCTGAAACGGGGACCTCTCCCCACTACTGCTAGGGTGGCGCCCAGAAACGGGGAGCTATCCCCATTTTGGGTCACGTACTCGTGCAGGAGGGACTGCCATGACCACCCCTCAGACCTCGGGGCGCCGCACGGCGGACTGGCTGGACGGCAGGCTGGGCATCTACACGCTCGCCCGGACCAACCTGCGCAAGATCTTTCCGGACCACTGGTCCTTCATGCTCGGCGAGATCTGCCTCTACAGCTTCGTCGTCATCGTCCTGACCGGCGTCTACCTGACGCTGTTCTTCAAGCCGAGCATGGCCGAGGTGGTCTACCACGGCCCGTACACGCCACTGAACGGCATACGGATGTCGGAGGCCTACGCCTCCACCATGCACATCAGCTTCGAGGTGCGCGGCGGGCTGCTGATCCGTCAGATCCACCACTGGGCCGCGCTGGTCTTCGTCGCCGCGATGTTCGTGCACATGATGCGGGTCTTCTTCACCGGCGCGTTCCGGAAGCCGCGCGAGATCAACTGGCTGTTCGGCTTCCTGATGCTCTTCCTCGGACTGCTGGACGGCTTCTTCGGCTACTCCCTGCCCGACGACCTGCTCTCGGGCACCGGCATCCGCTTCGTCGAGGGCGTCACGCTGGCGGTGCCGCTGATCGGGACCTACGTGCAGATGTTCCTGTTCGGCGGCGAGTTCCCGGGCACCGACATCGTGCCGAGGTTCTTCACCATCCACGTGCTGCTGATCCCCGGCGTCATCGTCGGCCTGCTGGTGGCGCACCTGATCCTGGTCTTCTACCACAAGCACACCCAGTGGGCCGGCCCCGGCCGCACCGAGCGGAACGTGGTCGGTGCGCCGCTGATGCCGGTCTACCTGGCCAAGGCCGGCGGTTTCTTCTTCCTGGTCTTCGGCATCATCGCGGCGATGTCGGCCGTCGCCACCGTCAACCCGATCTGGGCGTACGGCCCGTACCGCCCCGACCAGGTCTCCACCGACGCGCAGCCAGACTGGTACATGGGCTTCGCCGAGGGCCTGATCCGGGTGATGCCAGGATGGGAGGTCGGCCTCTGGGGCCACACTCTCAACCTCGGCATCCTGATCCCCTTCCTGGCCTTCCCGCTGGTGCTGGGCGCCATCGCGGTCCACCCGTTCGTCGAGAACTGGATCACCCGGGACGGCCGCGAGCACCACCTGCTCGACCGGCCGCGCAACGCCCCCGTACGCACCGCGTTCGGCGCGGCCTGGATCAGTCTCTACCTGGTGCTGCTGGCGGGCGGCGGCAACGACCTGTTCGCCACCCACCTGCACCTCTCGCTGAACAGCATCACCCACGCGGTCCGGATCGGTGCGTTCGTGGTCCCGGTCGCGGTCTTCCTGATCACCAGGCGCTGGTGCCTCGGCCTCCAGCGTCGTGACCGGGACAAGGTGTTGCACGGCCGGGAGACGGGAATCATCAGGCGACTGCCGCACGGCGAGTACGTCGAGCTCCACGCGCCGCTGCCGCAGGCCGAGTTGCACCGTCTGACCGCGCACAAGCAGTACACCCCCGCCGAACTCCCGGCCCGAGCCGGGCGGTTGACCAGAGTCCGGGTCCGCGCCTCCCGCGCCTACCACGGACCGGCCGACCAGATCAGCCGCCCGACCGCCGAGCAGTACCGCGAGACCGCCCACACCGACGGAGCGTGAGATGAGCCGACCCAGCGACCAACTCGCTGCGAAGCGCTATCTGTTGCTCACCACCTTCGAGCCCGACGGCACCGCCGCCACCGCCACCACCTGGGTGGTTCCGGACGGCCCGGCCCTCGGCGTCTGGGCCCGGACCGACTCGGCTGCGGTCCGGCACGTCCGCAGCCACCCGGGTGTCCTGGTCGAGCCCTGCGACCAGCACGGCCGCCCGCTCGGCGGGCGGCAGCAGGCCCGCGCCGCCCTCTGCGATCCGGACACCACCGCGTGCTACCGGACCTCCCTGCTCAACAAGTACGGCCTGACGGCGATGCTCGCGCTGTTCCGCAGCCGCCTCCGCCTCGGTCTCGCCGGCACGGTCGGCATCCGGATCACCCTGACCGATCCGGACGCGGCCCTGCCGTTCGGCGCGGCCTGGACCCCGTCCCCGTGGTACAGCCTCAACTGACAGCCGGCCGCCGGGACCGAGCCCGGGGCGAGCGCTGTCGGAGCCGTACGGTTGGATGATCATCATGACCGCCAACGATGTCGCCCCGCTACTGCCCGCCCCGGACGTCCTGCGGGACCACTGCCGGGCGCTGGCCGTGCTGGACGCGATCCTCTGCCCGGAGTGGCCGGACCGCTACTTCTCCTTCGACGCCGACTGGGCACCCGGCGAGCAGCTGGCCTCCATGAGGAACGGCTCGGGCGACGAGTACTCGGTCACTTTCACCCCCGCCGGCGTCTACCTGCGTGGCTTCGACCACGAGTCCCCGATGAGCCCGTACCCGGAGGACCGCGTCTGGCCCGGCCTGCTGGACGAGGTGCCCGCCGCGCTCCGGCCCTGTGCCGAGGAGCCCGCCTTCATCGACGACGGCCTCCCGGCCGTCACCGCCGCCCTCTGGCGCCTGACCACGGACGACCAGTGGCACACCGGCACCGTCGACCTCCCGCCCGGCCACCCCGACCCCGACGGCGCCGACTGGCTCTTCCAGTCCCTCACCGACCGCTCCGCCGAGGCCTACGCCGACTTCGCCACCGACTACTACGAGGTCCCCGTCGACCTCCACGCCGTCCGCCACGTCCTCGCCCTCCGCCCCCTCACCACCGAGGTGGTCCGCACCCTCAACCCCGACCTGACCCTCGCCGACCTCACCGACGACCTCGACGAGATCGGCTACCCCACGGCCTGACCGGCCGTCAGCCCGACGGGAGCGGAAGTTACTGGTTCCTTCGTGTGCAGTTCCACCCGGCGGGCGGTGCTCGGGCCGGCCGGGGGAACGGATGTCGGCGGAGCCGGTCCGGCTCCGGGCCCGCGGCGGGTGTCCCCCCGTCCGGTGGGTCCTCGCCGAGTGAGGGGAACGTCCTGCCCATGGCCACCCTGTGCCGTCCCGCCGTTGCCGTGCCCGAGCACGTGATCACCCTGGAGGAGACGCTCGACCTGACCCGGAGCGTCCATGCCGGTCATCCCCAACTGCCGCTCGTGCTGCGGCTGATCGAGGAGGCCGGGGTACGCAGGCGGCACCTGGTGCAGCCGGTCCGGGAGACCCTGGAGCTCCGGGACCGCGAGGCGCGCGCCCGGCGCCACGAGGCGGAGGCCAGACGCCGGGTGCCCCCGGCGGTACGGGAGGCGCTGGCGCACGCACGTCTGACGCCGCAGGAGATCGACCTGATCGTCCACGTGTCGTGCACCGGCCTCCCGACGCCCTCGCCGACCGCCTGGCTGGTCAACTCGATGGGGTTCCGCCCGGACACCCGCCAGCTCCCGATCGCCCAGCTGGGCTGCGCCTCCGGCGGCGCCGCGATCAACCGGGCGCACGACTTCTGCACCGCCTACCCGAACGCCAACGCGCTCGTGGTGGCCTGCGAGTTCCGTTCGCTCGGCCACCGGCCGACCGACCCGGAGGTCGGCACGCTGGTCGCCGACGCCCTGTCCGGCGACGCGGTGGCCGCCGCCGTGGTGCGGGGCCACGGCGGTACCGGCGTCCACCTGGAGCGCAACGGCTCACACCTGATCCCGGGCACCGAGGCCGAGCAGCTCCCAGACGCCATGGAGTTGCTCGCCCCGGCCGTGGCCCAACTCGCCGACCAGCACGGCTGGAACGCCTCCGAGCTGGACTTCTACATCCTGCACGCGGACGGACCGCGCATGCTGGACGACCTCGGCGCGCACCTCCGACTCGACCCGTCCCACCTCCGGTTCAGCCGGGCCACCCTGACCGAGTACGGGAACACCGGCGGCGCCGTCGTCCTCGACGCCCTCGCCCGCTACTTCGACGAGGGCACCGCCACCGACCGGACCACCGGCCTGATCGCCGCCTTCGGCCCGGGCATCACCGCTGAGATCGCGCTCGGCCGCTGGACCGTCCCGGTCAAGCCCCAGCCCTTCGCCAAGACGCTGATCCGGAGCTGGAACTGACCGTCGGCCACTAGCTCACGTGGACCAACTTCCCTCCCACATAGGTGCGTTCCACCCGGGCGTCGGCGATCTCGTCCGCCGGGTGGGCGAACACGTCGCGGTCCAGCACCACCAGGTCGGCCAGCAGCCCCGGACGCAGGCTGCCGACCTGGTCGGTGCCGTTCACGTGGGCCGAACCCGCCGTGTAGGCGGCGAGCGCGGTGCCGAGGTCGAGGCGCTGCTCGGGCAGGAAGACCCGTCCGTCGGTGGCGCCGGGCTCGGCGCGGTTGACCGCGACGTGGATGCCCGCCAGCGGGTCGGGGCTGCTGACCGGCCAGTCGCTGCCCGCCGCCAACGTGGCTCCGGTGCGCAGCAGTTCGCCGAACGGGTACTGCCAGGCGGCGCGCTCGGGACCGAGGAACGGGATGGTGAGCTCGTCCATCTGCGGTTCGTGCGCCGCCCAGAGCGGCTGGATGTTGGCGATCGCGCCCAGCCGTGCGAACCGGCCGAGGTCCTCGGGGTGCACCACCTGGAGGTGGGCCAGGTGGTGCCGGTTGCCGCGCTGGCCGTTGGCCGCGAGGGCGCTCTCGACGGCATTCAGGGCCTCCCGGACCGCCCGGTCGCCGAGGGCGTGGAAGTGCACCTGGAAGTCGAGCGCGTCGAGTGCGGTGACGTACCCGCCGAGCAACGCAGGATCGACGAAGCTGAGCCCCGAGTTGGCGGTGGCGCAGCCGCAGCCGTCCAGGTAGGGGGTGGTCATCGCGGCGGTGAAGTTCTCCGCGATGCCGTCCTGCATGATCTTCACCGAGCCGGCCCGGAACCGTCCGTACGACAACTCCGTACGCCGGGAGACCAGTTCGGGAATCTGCTCGGCACCCCGGTCCCGGTCCCACCAGAGGGCGCCGGTCACCCGGGCGGTGAGGGTGCCAGCCCGGGCGGCGGCCAGGTAGGCGTCGGAGGGGTCGGGCTGACCGTTGAAGACGCCGAGCAACGCGTCCTGCCAGCCGGTGATGCCGAGCGAGTGCAGCAGCCGCTGGGCCCGGAGCAGCCCGGCCAGCCGGTCGGCCGCCGTGGTCGGCGGCACCAGCCGGGCGACCAGCGCGGTGGCACCCTCCTGGAGGACGCCGCTGGGCGTGCCGTCCGGCTCGCGCTCGATCCGGCCGTCGGCCGGGTCCGGGGTGTCCCGGGTCAGCCCGGCCAGCTCCAGCGCCCGGGTGTTGGCCCAGGCGCCGTGGTGGTCGCGGTTGACCAGGTAGACCGGGCGGTCGGCGACCACCGAGTCGAGCAACTGCCTGGTGGGGAGCCCGCCTTCGAAGCTCTCCAGGGACCAGCCGCTACCGGTGATCCACTCCCGGTCCGGATGGGCGTCGGCGAAGACCCGGATCCGGTCCAGGTAGTCGTCCGCGCCGACCGTCCCGGTCAGGTCGCACTCGGCCAGTTCCACGCCGCCGTACACGGCGTGGATGTGCGAGTCCTGGAAGCCCGGAACCAGCAACCTGCCCTTCAGGTCCACCACTTCGGTGCCGGGACCGATCAGCTCACGGATCTCGTGGTGGCCGACGGCGGTGATCCGCTCGCCGGTGACGGCCAGGGCGGTGGCCCGGGTCCGGGCGGCGTCGGCGGTGAACACCGGTCCGCCGGTGAAGACCAGGTCGGCGTGGTTCATGGGTACGTCTCCAGGGGGGTTTCGGGTCGTCAGACCGAGGGGGCGAGTTCGATCCGGTCGGCGTCGGTGCCGCGACCGGTGACGAAGTACGGCGACTTGCGGACCCAGCGGGCCCAGGCGGCGGCCACCAGGCCGGTACCGATCATCAGTGCGGGGACCAGCAGTTGGAACCAGCCGTTGTCGGCGCTGACCTCGAAGTGGTCGGCCGAGTCGTAGAAGCTCCAGGCCAGGTAGCCGCCGACGGCGAGCAGCGCGGCCGCGCTCACCAGCGGGGCGACCACCACCCGCAGCCCGACCAGCGGCTCGTCCCGCAGCAGGTGCCGGAACCGGACGGCGGCGGCCACCGCGGTCAACGCGTAGTACAGCACCACCACGATCCCGATCGCGTTGACGGCCGCGCTGATCAGGTCGGTGACGGTCGGGATGACCAGCGCGAGCAGCGCGATCGCGGCGGCCACCAGCGCAAGCAGCACCGTCCCGACGGCCGGGGTGCCGTGCTTGGGGTGGATCCGCATCCAGACCGGGCCGAGCGTCCGGTCCCGGCCCATCGCGAAGGTGCCGCGGGCGGTCGGGATCACCGAGGCCTGCAGCGAGGCGACGGCGGAGAACGTCAGCGCGATCAACGGCAGGGCGGCAAGCGGCTGGTCGGCCAGCTTCGCACCGAAGTAGGTCAGGCCCTGCGCCCCGTTGTCCGCCAACTCGTCGAGCGGGAGCACCCGTTGGAAGGCGGTCCCGGCGAGCACGAACAGCAGCAGCATCATCACCAGCGCGAAGATCCCGCCCCGCGAGGCGTCCTTCGGGTCGTGCACCTCCTCGGCGACGGTGAACACCGACTCGAAGCCCCAGTAGCAGAACACCGCCAGCACCATCCCCTGCGCCAGCGCGTCCATGCTCGGGATGGCGAAGGGGTTGAACCACTCCAGCGAGAACGGCTGGTCACCCACCAGCAGCCCCCAGCCGCAGAAGCCCAGCAGCACCGCGTACTCGAAGACCAGCAGGTACTTCTGCAGCCGGGCCGCCAACGCCAGGCCGCGGATCGCCACCAGCGTGGCGGCGGCCAGCACCACCAGGCCGAGCACCGTGGTCTGCAACGTGGAGTCCGGGTCGAGGGCGAGGCCCGCGACGCTGTGCAACCCGGCCTCCAGGGCGAGTTGGAGCACCGCCGAACCCGTGACGGCGGTGGTGTACGCCATGAAGACGATGGTGCCGACGATGTTCACCCATCCGGTCAGGAAGCCCAGCCAAGGGTTGAGCGTCCGTCCGACCCAGGTGTAGCTGTTGCCCGCGTTGGGCTCGACCCGGTTCAGCCGGCCGTACGCGACCGCGATGCCGAGTACCGGCAGGAAGGCCAGCAGCATGATGGCCGGCAGGTGCAGGCCGACCACACCCGCCGTCAGGCCGAGCCCGATGCCGATGCTGGAGGTCGCCGCCGTACTCGAGGCGGCGATCACCACGCCGTCCACCACACCGATCGACTTCCGCATCGTGACGCCCTGAGTGGCGCCGTGCGTGACGCCCTGAGTGACGCCCTGGGCCGAGGATCTCGCCCCGTCCTTCGCTGTCCCAGTCAACAGACCACCGCCTTGACCAGGGGGCCTTCGGTCGGCCCCGGGTCCGGCACATCAAACTCTGGGGGGCTTCACACGTCAATGCCGTTGTCGTAAGGTGCGGGGCCATGAGCGACAGAGTGGTGGACGAGCCGGAGCGACGACGACGGCGGCCGACGAAGCAGGGCACCGTGCTCTCCGCACAGGGCATCGTGGAGACCGCACTACGGCTGCTGGGACAGCACGGCGCCGAGGCGCTCACCGTCCGGCGCCTCGGCGCGGCGCTCGGCGCCGACCCGAGCGCGATCTACCGGTACTTCCACAGCACCGACGACCTGCTGCTCGCCATCACCGACGAGCTGATCGGCCGCGCCCAACAGGGCTGGCGGCCCACCGGGGACTGGCAGGCCGACCTGCGGGCCATCGGCCTGCGCATCCACCGCGCGTACCAGGCCCACCCGCAGGCCGCCCTGCTCGCCGCCTACCGGACCACCGGCCGGGCGTACGAGATCGAGGCGGTGGAGGCGATCCTCGGCGTGCTGCGCAGCGCCGGTTTTCCCGATCCGGAGGCCGTCCAGCTCTACCACGCCTTCGTCGACCAGGGCCTCGCCTTCGCCGCCCTGGACGCCGCCGTGGACGCCCTCCCGGCACCGGCCCGCGCCGCCGACTCGGCAGTCTGGCGCACCAGTTACGCCCACCTCACCGCCGAGACCCACCCCAACATCGCGGCCACCGCCCCGCTGCTCACCGCCGAGATGAACCGCAGCGCCTACCCGCTCGCCCTCGACCTGCTGCTCTCCTCCTTCGCCGCCCGCCTCCGGCCGGCGTGACGCCCACGGCACCGGAACCCCGGGAGGGAGCACCGGGGCCCGGTAGCTGATCCGGGTACGAGACCGGGTCAGACCGCGATCGGACCGCGCCGGACGAGGTGGACCTGCCGGCTCGTGTGGGAGTTCCAGTCCACGTCCCAACCGCGCCGGGCGGCGAGGGCCGCGACGCCGCCCTTACCGATCCCCCGGTAGTAGCGCTGCCGGATGAAGGTGGTGGGCTCGCCTTCCTTGTGCTTGTAGCGGCGGTTGCCGGCGGCGTTCTCGGTCCGCTTGCTCTGTTCGGCGTGCAGGGCGGTGCGCGTCCCGACCTCGAGGGCCCGGTCCGCCCACGCCTCCCACTCCTGCTGCGTGCCGCGACGCTCCAACCGGTACCGGGAGAGCGTCAGGACGTGCTTGCGCCAACTGTCCTCCGCGACACACTCGCCGATGGTCCCGAGTTCGCACAGCTCGTAGAACGCGATCCACGGCACCAGGTACAGCCACTGCAGGGTGAACTGTAGCCAGAGCCCGAGCGCCGAGCGCCGGGGCAGCGGTCCGAGGTCGGTGCCGGGCGGTGCGGGGGTGAACTGGACGGTCATCCGAACGCTCCCATGATCCTTGACAGACTGACCTGATCGGACTCGTCGGCTCCGCCGTTCCCACCGCCCTGACCGGGCAGTGCGACCCTACCGCCGCCCGGTCCCGGGTCGCCCGGCCGACGGTGGACCACGGTGTCGGCCATCTGGGCGAGCAGGGTGACGTAGTCGGGGAAGTCGGCGAGCGACGGGGTGCTGATCCGGCAGACCAGCAGGGTGCCGGTGCCGGGCACCGGGAGGTACACCTCGGCCTGCGCGAGTTCGAGCTTGGTCGGTTCGCCGGCCTGCTCGGTGAGGTCCACGATCATGCCGGAGACGACCAGGACGGCCGGTCCGCAGCTCACGTCCGAACGGATGACCTTGTTGGCCGGGTCCAGGGAGAGCAGTTCGACCAGTGCGGCGGCCGCGATCTCCGGGTCGGAGGTGTCCGCCTCCTCGGCCAGGATGACCAGGGTGGCGGTGCTGACCCGGTCGTCCTCGGTCCCGAGCAGCGCGAACCCCGCGTAGACGGCGCCGTCCTCGGCGGCCTCGGCGGCGATCTCGCCGTACCAGCCGCCGACGGTGGTGCGCTGGTACTCGGTGCCACCCGACCAGACCTCGGCGGCGACCTCGGCGATGTGCGCCGCGCGCTCCTCCTCCGGGAGCGAGACGCCCAGCGAGTGGAAGACGACCGGGACCTCCCAGCGGATGTCGAGCTCGTCGTCCAGCCCAGAAGGTACGGGCGCAGGCGCGGGTTCGGGCGTGGGCCCGGTCGGTTCGGCCGTCACGAGGTCACTTCCTGGTAGAGCTTCGGGGCGTGCAGGCCGAGGCCGCCGCCCTTCATGCCGATCTGAATGCCGCGCGACCACCACGAGCTCGCGTCCATGACCGTCTTGCCCGCCGCGTCCACCTTCGCCATGACACCCGGCAGGCTGCTCAGCGGGGTCTTGGTGAAGATCGGCGAGATGACCTTGCTGTGCAGCAGGCCGCCCGCCATGTGCGTGCTGGTGATGGCCTTGCCCGCCTCCGCCAGCTTCACCCCGCCGGCGGCCAGCGAGCCCTCGGCCTTGATCGCCTTGACGCCCGCGGCCACGCCCTTGATGCCCTTGCTGGCGCCGCCGATGAACGGCACGACGCCCACGCCGTCCAGCGCGATGGTGGTCCAACTGACGTCAGCCCCACCGAGTTTGGCCAACCCGTGCGCCCCGAGCGCGACGCCCGACGCACCGGCCGCCGCGAGGCCGAGGCCCGCCGACAGGGGCGGGCACCACATGGTGGCCAGCGCGGCGATGCCGAGCACGGCGGAGGCGGCGCCCGCGATGTCGCCGATCTTCTTCAGCAGGTCTGCGTGCTTGGTCGCCCAGTCCTTGATGCCCTTGCCGATTTTCTTGAAGCCGTCGGCGATCTTGCTCCAGGTGCTGATCTCCGGTGCGCCCTGGTTGGCCTTGCGCAGCGCCTTCGCGGTGCTGTCGGCGTCGTGCTGGTGGTGCTCGTGCAGCTCCTTGGCCATCCTGACGATCTGCCCCAGCTCGTCCTCGATCGAGGAGAGCTCCTGCGAGGCGACGTCCAACTGCCGGTTGGCCGACTCCAGTTGGTTCTGAGCCGCCCTGATCCGGCTCTCGGCCTCGGCCAGTTGACCGTCGTCGGTGAACATCTGTCCGGCCAGCTTGAAGGCGGGGTTGTCCGCCGCCTCGTTGTACCGGGAGGTGGCGTCGCTCTTGCGCGACTCCGCGTCCTGCAAGCGGCGCTTGGCCTCCTCGGCCTCCGCCTCGTACCGCTTGGCCGTCTGCTGGTAGCTCGCCAATTGCTTGCTCCACGACGACAGTTGCGTGGTCGCGGCCTTCAACGCGTCGACACTCTCCGCCATGTTCTTGGGGAGCTCGCCGACCTTCTTCGCGAAGGCGTTGGCCGCGTCCCCCTCCCAGGCGCTGCCACCGTGGCTGATCGCCACCAGCGTGTTGTGCGCGCTCTCCATGGCACCGGAGGCCGTCGTCAGCCTCGACACCAGCTCGTCGACGCTCTCGGGCCTGCCGGGGGCCGGATCGAAACCGAGGGCCGGGAAGTCGTGGTCGCCGCTCATGCCGAGGCCCCCTTGAATGCTTCGGCGATCGCGCGGTCGGTCTCCGAGTAGTCCTTGACCGTCTCGCGCAGCTTGTCCTCGATCTTCGCCGTACCGTCGGAAATCAGCTTGATCGCATCCTGCCAGCTGTCGTGGAAGTCGTCACAGGCATGGTCCAGCGACTTGCTGCCGGTGGTCTTCGGGCCGGTGTCACGCATCGCGTTGAGTGCGGTGCGCATGTCGTCCTGACTCTGTTTCAGCTGCTGGAGCAGCCGATCGAGCTGGCTCACCTCGACGCGGAAGTAGTCCCCCATGGTGCCTACTGCCCCCTTCTGGCTTCGGATGGTGGGCATCAGCCTAGGGTGCGCGGGGTCCGGGATCCGAGGAGGGGCGGAGAAACGGACGGGAGCGCGCATCACCGCCGCTCAGGCCCCGGACCCGCGCCGGGCAACGATCGGACGCCTCCGGCCGATCGGTCCACCGGCGGCGCGTCGGGCACGGGCACTTCCCCGGTCCGGCGGCAGAACGCACCGTTCGGCGTAGCCGGCTCCCCGAACGGCTGCCACCCGCCGGGCGAAGCAGCCGCCACCGGGATCGCTCGTGCTGCCCCCCATCCACGAGCGGCCCGCCGTGGCCGACGCGATCTGACCACCCGTCGGCCGACGGGGGCCGGATGACGCCCCGCGCGACCCCCGGCAGCCGTGCTTAGTGTGACTGAGGACAACACTCCGAGGCAGAGAAGGGTCGTGATCATGGCTGCGTACGCTGAGGGAACGCCGTGCTGGGCCGACGCGATGTTCGCCGACGTCGAGGGCGCCAAGTCCTTCTACGGCGAGGTGCTGGGCTGGACGTTCGGTGAGGCCGCGTCCGAGTTCGGCAACTACACCCAGGCCTACTCCGACGGCAAGGCGGTGGCGGCCGTGGTCCCCCCGATGCCGGGTTCGGAGGGTCAGTCCGCCTGGTGCCTGTACCTGGCCTCGCCGGACGTGAAGGCCACCGCGGCGAAGATCAAGGCGGCCGGCGGCACCGTGCTGATGGACCCGATGCAGGTCGGCGACTTCGGCTCGATGCTGCTCGCGACCGACCCGGGCGGAGCCGTCTTCGGGGTCTGGCAGGGCGGACAGCACGAGGGCTTCGAGAAGCGCAACGAGCCCGGCGCGTACACCTGGGCCGAGGTCTTCACCCGCAAGCCCGCCGCGGTGGACGCCTTCTACCCCGCGGTCTTCCCGTACACCGCGCAGCAGGTCGAGGACGACAACGTCGACTTCCGGACCTTCGGCCTGGCCGCGGGCCCGGCCCTCGGCCGGATGGCGATGGGCGAGGAGTTCCCCGCCGAGGTGCCGTCCTACGTGAACGTCTACTTCGCGGTGCCGGACTGCGACGAGGCGGTCGCCAAGGCCACCAAACTCGGCGCCCGGCTCCGGTTCGGCCCGATGTCCAGCCCGTTCGGCCGGTTCGCCGCACTGACGGACCCGCACGGCGCCGCCTTCTCGGTGATCGACCTGGCCCGCGCCGAGGGCGAGATGCCGACCCTCAGGGACGTCTGACCGTACGGGGAGGAGGCGGCCGTCCGTACGGGCGGCCGCCTCCTCGCGTCCCTCAACCCGCTGGGGGCCGGAAGCAGTTGGAACTCACCCGGACGATGATCCGGTTCATCGGGCGGAACGACTCCGCGACCACCGCGACCGTCTTCTCCGGGTTCTTCGCCCAGGTCCGCAGGTCCGAGTTCTCCGCCGTCCGCTCGTGGCCGATGCCGTTCCACCCGCCGGCCTGGAAGTACTCGTGCAGCCGGTCGATCGCCGGGACCAGGTCGGCCGGGGCGAGATCGTCGATCTGCCAGAAGTGGATCGCGTCCCGGGTACCCCTCCCGGCGTCCTGGTCCTCGCAGTCGGAGAAGTTCAGGGCCTCGCTCTGCCCGGTCCGGCCCTGGACCGCGAGCACCTCCTGCACCTTCGCGGAGACCTGCTTCAACTCGTTCCCGATCTGATCCTCGGTGGCGATGCGCAACGACGTGTCCTTCGTGGAGCCCGCGGTCGTCCCGCAGGAGGTGAGCAGGGTCAGGGCGAGGACGGCCGCAGCCGCCGTCCGGAGTTTCATGGACCACTCAGTCCTTCAGGTCGACCCGGTCGTAGCTGCCGGTGACGATCGCCGCCTGGTTACGCAGGGCGCTGTGCGGTTCGTCGTTGTTCTCCCAGTACTCGCTGTGGCCGTGGTTGCCGTCGGTGGTGATCCGGTTCGCGCCGAAGTCCTCCGAGGTCGGGGTGTTCGGGAAGTCGAACCAGCCGCCCCGCCCGTGCTTGAGCACCCCGAGCTGCGGGACGGGGTCCCCGTCCGCCTCGGCCGCCCAGACGTGCTTCGGGTCGATGTTCAGGTCCTTCGCGTGCTGGACGTGCATCCCGGGGCTGCCCGCCACGATGATCTCGTCCACGGCCAGGCCGTTGCCGTTCTTCGCGGCTTCTCCGACCACGACCGAACCATAGCTGTGGCCGATCACCGAGGTGTGCCGAGGACCGCCGTCGTGGGTGACCCCGAGCCCGTCCACGTACCGGTCGAGCCTGGGGGCGCCGTCCTCCGCGTAGTTGTCGAACGGGGCGTCCTTGACCACCGAGTCGGGCGCGTCGTAGCCGAGCCACATGATGGTCGAGGTCTGGCCCGGGGCGCTGTACTGCTCCGACGCGGCGTGCAGGTTCTTCATCCGGTCCAGGTCGCCGCCGATCCCGGCCAACTCGGCCGTGGTGCCCGGGACGTAGACGGCCGTGTTCTTCGCGGTGTCCGGATTGCCGAAGGCCACGATGGCCTGGCCGTCGTCCTTCGGGTCGAGACCGATCAGGAAGACCTCCGGCCCCTTCGGGTCGTGGTCCTCCTTGTCCAGGCGGTTCTTGAGGTCCTGGAGCGCCTGCAACCGCTTCCGGCCGTCCTCGGAGGTGTCCGCCCGGTTCAGGTCGAGCTGCTGCTCCAGCTGCGCCCGGTTCGCCACGTCCCGGATCTCGCTCGGGATGCCGTTGCGGTTGCCCACCTCGGCCGGGTAGAGCGCCAGGTACTCGCGTTGCTGCTGCTGGGTCAGCGAGTTCCACCACTTGGCGTTGTCCGCCGGGTTGTCGTGGTTCGGCACCACCGAGGCCAGTCCGAGCGAGGACCGCATCCCGGCCACGTCGTCGGCGACCTCCGCCTGGGCACTGGCGCTGTCGGCGTCGAGGACGTCACCGGTCAACCGGCCCAGCGAGGTGACCCCGTCGGCGCTGGCCTGCTCGGCCCTGCGCACCGCGTCCTCGATCCGCTGCCTGAACTCGCCCAGTCTGGCGTTCTGCCGGCGGTTGATCTCCCGGGCGTCCGGGTCGTTCCGCTCCACCGGGTCCAGCTGCGGCCCGGTGACCCAACCCTCGTCGTCCACACGGTAGTTGTTGCTCTCCGCCTCCGAAACGGCGGCCCGCAGCTCCTGCTGGGCGGCGGACATCCGCTGGTGCACGGTGCCGATGGTGACCGCGATCGCCATCGCCTCGGCGTTCACGATCCCGAGCTGCTCCTCGGCCTTCTCCAGCTTCCGGTACGCCGCCTCGGCGTCGTCGCCGGCCCAGCCCGACCGGCGTAACGCACCGGACACCTGCCCGCGGTGGCGCGCCTGGGCCTCACCGCTGCCCTCGCCGAGCTTTCGCCAGGACGCCGCGGCGGCCTCCAGGTCGCCGAAGTCCTGCTTCATCAGAAGCGCGAATCCGTTGGCCATCCGACTAGCCCACCCGGGTCATCGAGGCGGCCACCGACTGCTCGGTGCCGCGGTGCCGCCCGGCCGTGCTGCGCAGCGCGTCCGCGTTGCCGTCCATCGACCGGTGCAGCCCGGTCAGCGCGGTTCGCCAACTGTCGGCGATCCGGCCCAACTGGGCGGAGACCGACCAGCCTGCGGTGGAGGAGGACGCCTCGTCGGCATCCCTGACCGCCCGGTCCGAGAGCGGTCCGAGGTCGTCGTTGAGGTCACCGACCACCTTGGCAGCGCTGTCCAGCTCCGCCGGATCCACGTTCAGTTGCGATGACAAGGTTCCGCCCCCACGAATCGGCCGCACTCGGTCAACTGTCGGGCGACACCCTAGTGAACGAGATGCTCCGCTCGCGATCTCCTTCGGCCAACTGTCACTTTTCCAAACCGGATTGACGGATCGTAATATTCAGCCGCCCGACCAGGCCCAGCGCCGGATCGGCCGTCCCCGGATGGGTGCGCGGCACCCCGTGATAGGCGAAGCGCATCGGGCCGCCGAAGACCAGCAGGTCGCCGCCGCGCAGTTCCAGATCGGTCCACGGCCTAGTCCTGGTCTCGGTGTTGCCGAGCCGGAAGACGCAGCTGTCACCGAGCGAGAGCGAGACCACCGGCGCGTCGATCCGCTCGTCCTTGTCCTGGTGCAGGCCCATGTGCGCGCCGTGCGCGTAGTGGTTCACCACCCCGATGTCCGGCCGGTAGTCGGCGGTGCCCGCGATCCCGGTCGGCTCGGGACCGTACGCGTCGGCCAGCGCCCGTCGGGCCAGCTCCCCGAGCAGCGGCGGGAACGGCTTGACCGGCGAACCATCGCCGTCCTCCACCGTCCGCACGTAGCGGTACGGGTACCAGTGCCAGCCCAGCGAGAGCGAGCGGACCGACATCTCGCCGCCGTTCGGCATCCGTACGGTCCGCATCCCGGCCGGCGGACGGGCCCACTCCCGGCAGGCCGCGACCAGCTCGCGCTGCTCGGCGAGGCTCAGCCAGTCCGGCAGGTGCACCACCCCGGGCGCCGGGTCGGCCCGCTCGCGCGGGAAGAGTTCCATGCCTCCATCCTGGCAGCCGGCCCCGGGCTCAGGGGAGCAGGCCGAGTTGCCGGGCGCAGTTCCCCCACGCGCCCCAGCCCTGCCGTCGGCGGATCTCCTCGGCCACGGTGATCTGGTGCCGACGCGGTGCCAGGTCCGGCCGGTCGGCGAACCGGAGCCCGCCCGCCTCCTGCCAGGTCGGCGGCCAGATCTGCAGACCGCCGTAGAAGCCATTGCCGGTGTCGGCGTGCCAGTCACCGTCGCTCTCGCAGCGGGCCAGCCGCTCCCAGGTGGCGTCCGGCACGGAGTTCACGGCGGCGGTCGGCCCGACGGCAGGGCCCAGCACGGCGGTGGTCAGCAGGACGGTGGCGAGGGCCGGGAGCAGTATCGGTCGCATGGCCTCATGAAGGCACGCCCCGGCCCGCCCGGCACCACAAGCCGGTCCGTCCGGACGACGACCCGCGGACACCCCCGGAGAGAACGCGCGACGGCCGCCCCTCCCGGAAGGGAGGGGCGGCCGTGGTGTCGCGCGATCAGCTCAGGGAGCGTCAGGCGACGGTCAGAGCGAGATGACCTGGCCCGGGAAGATCAGGTTCGGGTTGCCACCGAGGACGGAGGCGTTGTTGCTGTAGACCGTCTTCCAGTCCAGGCCCTTGGCGGCGGCGATCTTGCTCAGGGTGTCGCCGCTCTTGATGGTGTAGTTGCCACCGTTGGACTTGGCCGCGGCCGCGGGGGCCTTGGTCTCGGCCTTCGGGGTGGCGGCCTTCGGGGCGGCAGCCTTGGTCTCGACCTTGGGCTCGGCGGCCTTCGGGGCGGCGGCGGCCTTGGTCTCGACCTTGGGAGCGGCGGCCTTGGGCGCCTGGGCCCGGGTCTCGGAGCGCGAGGCCTTGGCGGAGGAGCTGGTGCCGGCCGAGGTGTCGACCTCGGCGGCGGCGCCGCCCGCGGTCAGGCCCGCCTTGATGGAGCAGACCGGCCAGGCGCCGGGACCCTGGGAGGCGAGCACCTTCTCGGCGATGGCGATCTGCTGGGCCTTGCTGGCCTGGTTGGCCTGCGGGGCGTAGGAGGTGCCACCGAAGGCGGCCCAGGTGCTGGAGGTGAACTGCAGGCCACCGTAGAAGCCGTTGCCGTTGGCAATGCTCCAGTCGCCGGTGGACTCGCACTGCGCGACCTTGTCCCAGGTGGAGACGGAGGCGGCGGAGGCCGAGTTGGCCGTGACGAGGCCGGCCACGGGCAGGACGGCGATGGCGCCGCCCATGACAGCCAGTCGAACGCGGTTGCGCTTGACGGCGGTGGTGGCAGCGGCGGTCTCGTTACGGAAGGTCATGAGTATCCTCTCGACAATCCCGGGCAGGCGTGCGGAACCAAGCCCTGGGGCGTGATTTCGTCTGCCGCGTCCGCAAGACGGCCGTGCACGTCTCTGAACCGACGTGCCTGCCGCCCCGGCAACCTCCTGCTCCACCTGCGCCGCCGTACGGGCGAGTCGCGCTGGTGGGCACCTGCCGCGCCGGTGGAAACCGGCGGGCCGTGCACCGGGAGGTGAACCCGGGTAGTGCTCGTTGCACTGGTTACGAAGCTACGAGCGTGCCGACCAGGAGCCAAACGTTTTCGGGTTTTCCCAGCTCAACCGGCCGTTACCTGCAGTAATGATCAAGGTTTCGTGGCCAGAATGTCCGTTTTGGGCATCCTTTCCATGATCAAACGTCTCTCCCGGATGGCCCGGGTCACACTCCGGGCCCTGTGACCTCGCGCACAAGGTCGACAGATTGCGACCACGGCTCTACCCCGAGCAGTCGAAACCGTGGCAAATCCCGTCATGATCACCCGTACCCGTGACCCCAGCCACAACGGTCCGTTGGTAATGGCGATCGGGCGTGCCCGCGCCAACCCCACGACCAACCGAGGAGTCCTCCGTGCCGCGCATGCTCGAAGTCAGCGACGAGGTCCGCGCCGAGATCGGCGACGACGAGGCAGACAGTCTGCTCGCCGGCGCCCACGCGCCCGACAGCTACGACTGCACCTCCTGCCGGACCCCCGGCGACTCCAGCCGGGAGGCCACCAGCACGGTGCTCTTCGTCGCCGACGAAACGGCCGTCCTCGCCTTCGCCCACTCCCGCTGCATCCCCTCCCAGGTGGTCCCGGTCTCCGAGGAGCAGCTGGCCGACGCCGTCCGCAGCATCAGCCAGTCCCAGCCCCCCGCACCGGCCCCGGCCGCCGCCGTACCCGCCCCCGCGCCTACTCCGGTCGCCGGGCAGCCCTCGGTCTCCAGCACCGGGCAGCCCGCCGTCCTCGGAATCACTTGCGGCCTGGTGCTCTGCGGCGACACCGGACACGCCGCCCTGGTGATCGAGCCGACCGGCCCGGTCGGCCGCCCCGGCAACCTCACCGGCGAGGACGAGTTCCTCGACCTGCTCACCGAGCAGGGCTTCCAGTTCGTCGAGGACGTCAACAAGGCCCCCGCCCAGCTCCCCGGCTGGTCGGTCCTGATGGCGATGGGCCAGCTGCACGCGATCCTGCACCCCACCCCGGCCGGCACCAACGCCGCCTGGTGGCAGGCCCACCAGCCGCTCCAGGTCACCGAGGCCTGGCGCGCGGCCGCCCGCCAGCTCTCCGCCGTCACCATGTACGCCGCCCCGGCCGGCACCATCGGCCGCCAGCCCCGCGAGGACCTCCTCCGCCAGGCCCTCGACCGCGCCACCGCCCGGGGCATCCTGGTCGCCGCCTCCCTCCCGCTCGCCGGCACCTGAGCCTCCCGCGGGGGCTCGCGCGCGAGGCTCAGCCGGAGCGGACCAGCCGCTCGGGCCCTGCTGTCGCGCGGCTCCGCCGCACGCGAGACCGGCCCGGGCAGGGGTTTCCGCAGCGGCTCAGAGCGCCGACCCTCCCCCCGGCGGAGCCGAATCGGCAGAGCCCCCGTCTCCCGAACCGCCTGCCCGAGCCGCAACCGAAGCCGCTCTCACTCGTTGGGTCCTACGTGTACAGCTACGAGGTCGCCGCCGCCCACCGCCAGCCCACGAGCCGTCCCATTCCGGGCATGCGTCCGTCGTACGACGCGGAGAACCCCACCTCGCCCACGCCGATCTACGACGCGCTGTACTCCGAGTACCGCCGTCTCTTCCGGGCGCTCCCCGGCGACCGGGCCGGCGAGGAGGACCTCCGCTTCACCGGCTTCGCCACCCGCGACCCGTACACCGCCGCCGGGCGGACCGAGCCGCAGCCGCCCCAGCAGCAGACCTTCCACACCTTCCCCGGTCACGCCCAGGGCACCCCGCAGTACATGCCGGCCCAGTCCAACGTCCCCACCACCGGCCAGGGCTGGGTGGCCAGCGGCTACCTCTCCCCGGCGGTCGGCGGACGGCACCGCAGCCTGCTCTCGCTGCCCCCGGCCCAGTACTGAGACGTGCGGAAGGGGCCAGGCGATCCGCCTGGCCCCTTCCGCACGTCCCGTCACGACCTACTTGGTGCGCTTGCGCTTCTCCCGCACCCGCACCGAGATCGAGATCGGCGTCCCGACGAAGCCGAACTCCTCCCGCAGGCGGCGCTCGACGAAGCGGCGGTAGCCCGCCTCCAGGAAGCCGGAGGCGAACAGCACGAATCGCGGCGGCTTGACGCCCGCCTGGGTGCCGAACAGGATGCGCGGCTGCTTGCCACCCCGGACGGGGTGCGGGTGACCGGCCACCAGCTCGCCGAGGAAGGCGTTCAGCCGGGCGGTGGAGATCCGGGTCTCCCAGCCCGCCAGCGCGGTCTCGATCGCCGGGACCAGCTTCTCCATGTGGCGGCCGGTCTTCGCCGAGACGTTGACCCGGGGCGCCCACTGGACCTGGACCAGGTCCTTCTCGATCTCGCGCTCCAGGTAGTAGCGGCGCTCCTCGTCGATCTGGTCCCACTTGTTGTACGCGATCACGACGGCCCGGCCGGCCTCGACGGCCATCGAGATGATCCGGGTGTCCTGCTCGGCGAGCGTCTCGCTGGCGTCGACCAGGACCACCGCAACCTCGGCCTTCTCCAGCGCGGCGGAGGTGCGCAGCGAGGCGTAGAAGTCGGCGCCCGCGGTCAGGTGCACCCGGCGCCGGATGCCTGCCGTGTCGACGAACTTCCAAGTCTTGCCGCCGAGTTCGATCATCTCGTCGACCGGGTCACGGGTGGTGCCGGCCAGCTCGTTGACGACCACGCGCTCCTCGCCGGCCACCTTGTTGAGCAGGCTGGACTTGCCGACGTTCGGCCGGCCGATCAGCGCCACCCGGCGGGGGCCGCCGGTCGGGACGCCGAAGGTCTGCGGCGGGGCGTCCGGCAGGGCGGCCATCACGGCGTCCAGCAGGTCACCGGAGCCACGGCCGTGCAGCGCCGAGACGGGGTAGGGCTCGCCCAGGCCGAGCGACCAGAGGTAGGTGGCCTCGACCTCGGTGGACTGGCCGTCCACCTTGTTGGCGCACAGCACGGTGGGCTTGCCGGCCCGCCGAATGATCTTGATCAGGGCCTCGTCGGTGTCGGTGGCGCCGACGTTGGCGTCCACCACGAAGAGCACCGCGTCGGCGGTCTCGATACCGAGCTCGGCCTGGGCGGCGACCATCGCGTCCAGACCCAGGACGTCGATCTCCCAGCCACCGGTGTCCAGCACCTTGAACCGGCGCCCGTTCCAGGTCGCCTCGTAGCTGACCCGGTCCCGGGTGACGCCGGGCTTGTCCTCGACGACCGCCTCGCGGCGGCCGATGATGCGGTTCACCAGGGTCGACTTACCGACGTTGGGCCGGCCGACCACGGCCAGCACCGGCATCGGGCCCTCGTTCAGACCTTCGAGATCCTCGCCCTCGAAGCCCTCCTCGGCGGCGAGCGCCAGGAACTCCGCGTAGTCGGCGTCGTCCAGCGCGCCGTTGGTGTCGTTCGTCATGCTTCCGTACTTCCGTTTCCCGGCCCGTCCCTTCCCAGGGATGCGCCGTGCGTACCTGCCCCGAGGGGGCAGCGCGGTGCGAGCCGCCGTGTCGGCGGACGCGAGAGTGTGGGCGGTCGTCAGACCGCGGAGAGCCCGGCCCGCTGCTCGACCAGACCGGCGATGGTGTCGATCACCTGCTCCAGGGTGAGTTCACTGGTGTCGACCAGTACGGCGTCGGCGGCCTGGGTCAGCGGAGCGGTCTCCCGGGAGGAGTCGGCCGCGTCCCGGCGGGCCAGGTCGGCGGCCATCGCGGTGATGGTCGCCTCGTCCAGGCCCTTGGCCCGCAGCTCCGCGGCCCGGCGCTCGGCGCGCGCGGTCTCCGAGGCGGTCAGGAAGACCTTGACGGTGGCGTCCGGGAACACCACCGAACCCATGTCCCGGCCCTCGGCGACGAGACCGCGCTCGGCCATCTCCGCGCAGCCGCGCTGGAGCTCGACCAGCCTGGCCCGCACCTGCGGGACGGCGGCGACCGCGCTGACCTGCGAGGTGACCTGCTGGCCGCGGATCGGTCCGGAGACGTCCTGGCCGTCCACCGTGATGGTCGGCCCGGCGGCGTCCGTACCGGAGACGATCACCGGCTTGCCGCAGGCGACGGCCACCGCGTCGGCGTCCTGGACGTCGACCTCGTTGGCCAGCATCCACCAGGTCATCGCGCGGTACATCGCGCCGGTGTCCAGGAAGCTCAGCCCGAGCCGGGCGGCGACCGCCCGCGAGACGGTCGACTTGCCGGAGCCGGAGGGTCCGTCGATGGCGACGACGACCGGGGCGTGCGCTCGGTCGGCAGTGTCCACGGCGCGAACCTCTCTACTGAATCTGGGCAGGGACTACACCAAGGTTAGTCGACCGGCGCGGTGCTCCCGGCCGGGCGACCGACGGACGACCGCCGGGTGACCGTCTGCCGCCGCTCTCGTTGGACCGGCCATGAACCGAATGATCAGCGGCACCCTCCTCGCCCTCACCGCTCTGACCGGCGCCGCCACCCCCGGCCACGCGGCCGGCAACAACACCATCGGCGACATCGCCCACGCCCCGGCCGGCTGGAGCCTCACCACCAGCGCCGTCTGCTCCTCCGAGGTGGCAGCCGTCCCGCTCGTCGGCGACGTGGTGGCCGACCACTCCGCCACCTGCGCCGAGGCCCAGCAGCACCGCTGACCTCCGGTCGACACCCGAAAATCCAGCCGCAACCCCGCCGACCTGCCCTTCCCTCGGCGCCGACCGCCCAACCTCCGGTTGTCCCCCCTCTTCGCCCTCCGGCTGACCCCCGAAAATCAATACGTTTGTATTAGACGGAGGTCTTGTACAAGAGTCTTGGACAAACGTATGTATCTCCCCTAGAGTTGGAATCGCCCGAGGCCGATCGAGGAGGAGCCCCACCATGCCCATGACCGTGATCGAGACCACCGTTCCCACCCGCACCGAGCTGGACCTCGGCGGCCGACGCCTCTCGTACGTCGACTTCGGCGGCCCGGGCCGGCCGCTGCTCGCCCTGCACGGGCACGTGTCGGAGGGGCGGAGCTTCGCTGCGGTGGCGGACGAGCTGGGGCCGGAGTGGCGGGTCATCGCGCCGGACCAGCGCGGGCACGGCGACTCGGACCGGGCTGCCGAGTACAGCCGAGAGGGCTACCTCGCCGACGTGGTGGCGCTGCTGCACCACCTGGACCTCGGATCGGTCCCGGTGCTCGGCCACTCCGGCGGCGGCATCACCGCGTACCAGCTCGCGGCCAGGCACCCCGAGCTGGTCAGCGCCGTGGTGAACGAGGAGGGGCCGGCCGCGCTGCCCACCGGGCCGAGCCCGCTGGCCTTCGTCCTGCGCATGCCGTGGACGGCGCCGACCCGGGAGGAGCTGGTCGCCGCGCTCGGCCCTCTGACGCCGCTGGTCGCCCACCGGCTCCGGGAACTCCCGTTCGGCGGCTGGCGGCTGCCGTTCCACCCGCAGGACACCGTCAGCTCCGAGGAGCAGGTGCGCGGCGACCACTGGGCCGACTGGCTCGGCAGCAGCTGCCCCGCGCTGTTGGTGCGCGGCAACAGGTTCCCGTCGCTGTCCGAGGAGCTGGCCACCGCGATGACCGCCCGCCGCCCCGGCACCCGGCTGGTCACCCTGGAGACGGACCACTTCGTGCACGAGGCCGACCCGGTCGGCTTCGCTGCGGCGGTCCGGGAGTTCCTCGGCTCGCTCTGAGGCTCACCCTGAAGCTCGCTCCGAGACCCGCTACGAGGCCCCCGGACCGCATCTGACGGTGGATCAGTCCCGGACGCTCCAGCCCTGGGCCCGCAGCGCGAGGGTGAGCCGCTTGACCGCCGACGGCGCGACCGCGAGCTGGACGAAGCCGACCTGCTGGCCGGAGGAGTGCTCGATGACCACGTCCTCGATGTTCACCCCGAGCTGGCCCACCTCACCGAACAGACGCCCCAGCTCGCCCGGCTGGTCGCCCAGCACCACGGCGACCGTCTCGTACCGGGTGGGCGGGGCGCCGTGCTTGCCCGGAATGCGGGCCTGCCCGGTGTTGCCCCGGCGCATCACGGCCTCGATCCCGGCCGCTCCGGCCCGCCGTTCCTTCTCGTCGGCGGCCTGGAGGGAGCGCAGTGCGGTGACCGTCTCGGTCAGGTCGCCCGCCAGCTCCTCCAGGATCTCGGCCACCACCCCGGCGTTGGCCGACAGGATGTCCACCCACATCGCGGGGTTGGAGGCGGCGATCCGGGTGACGTCCCGGACGCCCTGGCCGGACAGCCTTATGGCGGTCTCGTCGGCGTGCTCCAGCCGGGCGGCGACCAGCGAGGAGAACAGCTGCGGCGCGTGCGAGACCAGCGCGACCGCGCGGTCGTGCGCGGTGGCGTCCATCACGATCGGCATCGCGCCGCAGAGCGCGACCAGCTCCAGGGCCGCGTTCAGCGTCTCGGTGTCGGTGTCCGCCGTCGGCGTGAGCACCCACGGGCGCCCCTCGAACAGATCGGCCCTGGCCGCCAACGGCCCCGACCGCTCCCGGCCGGCCATCGGGTGGCTGCCGATGTAGTTCACCGTGTCGCAGCCGAGCGCGGCCACTTCACTGCTCGGGCCGGCCTTCACGCTGGCCACGTCGGTGTACCAACGCGCCAGGCCCCGGCGCTGACAGTCCGCCAGCACCTTCCCCACCAGAGCGGGCGGCACCGCGATGATCGCGAGGTCCACCGGCCCGTCCGGCACCTCGGTGGTCCCGGCCCCGAGCGACTCCGCCGTCCTGGCGGCGTCCGGGTCGGCGTCCTCCAGATACACGTGGAGCCCACGCCCCGTCAGGGCGAGCGCGGCGGAGGTACCGATCAGTCCGGTGCCGACTACGGCGACTGTGCGCATGACGGGTGCGTCTCCTGAAGGCGGTAGGGCCAGGGTCGGCCCAATCCTCTCGCACCCGACGCCCCGGCGGCGGCCGCCGTCCGGATCGTGTCAGGTCGGGCCGCCGGCCGGGCGCAACCTCCGGCCGACACCCGGCTTTCCGGGCGTCCGTCCGGTGGCCCCGGCAGGCCCGTCCGGCGTGTCGGGTGACGCGACGCGCGGACGGTTCAACCGCTGACAGCACCGGGCAGGCCCGGCAGACTTGGCCCCTCCGGCAGTTGGGACGGCGCCGAAGCCCCTGCCTCGCCCGCCCCGACTGTCGTAGGGTCTGAGCGCTGGCCAGGCAGCCGAAAGGGGTCCCGCGTGGAGTCGGTACTGGACGAGGTGGTGGTGTACGCCGCCGGGGCGCTCTGCCGACGGCGGGCGCACGGGGCGGTGCCGGCCGACGGGCAGGTCCGGCTGACCGGGCTGCCGGTGGCGCTGGACCCGGCGTCGGTCCGGGCCACCGTGCGGGGCGCGGGCTGGCGGGTGACCGAGGCCAGGGTCGAGTACGCAGCCGAAGTCAGGGCCGCCGACCGCCGACCGGAGCTGCGCCGCGTCTGGGAGCTGGCCCAGCGCGAGTACGACGCCGCCCGGGCCCGCGAGCGCCGGGGCGAGGAGCGGATCGCCGAACTGACCGCCCTGCGTGCCGTCCCGCCGCCGCGCCGCCGCGACGAGCCGCACCGCCGTACCCCGGCCGACGCCTGGCTGGAGCTGGCCGACTTCGTGGCCGCCCGGCTGACCGTGCTCCAGGCCGAGGTGGCCCGGCTGACCGAGCAGCGCCTGCTCGCCGCACACGCCGTCGAGATCGCCCAGGAGCGGCTGGAGTCGGCCGCCGACACCGAGCACGCCGCCTCGACCACCACCACCGCGACCGTGCTGCTCGCCCTCGCCACCGATGGCCCGGGCGCCGGTCCCGTCGACCTGGAGCTGGAGTACGGCGTCCCGGGCGCCCGCTGGGTGCCCACCTACCGGCTGAGTTACCGTCAGGGCGACTCCGGCGGCCACCTGGTACTGCGGGCCTCGGTGGCCCAGCGGACCGGCGAGGACTGGACGGGGGTCCGCCTCGGGCTCTCCACCGCCGACCTCCAGCGCAGGACCGACCTGCCCCGGCTGCACTCGGTCCGGATCGGACGCCGCCAGGCCGCCCCGGCGCCGTCCGGTTGGCGGGAGGCCCCGACCGGACTCGGCGAGCTGTTCGCGGCGTACGACGCGGCGGCGCCGCGCCCGGAGCGTCCCCGGCCGTACGCGATCGGAGGCGCCGCCAGCGCCGGGGCGGTCGCCGGCAGCGACGAGACGGTGAGCCGCAGGAGCATGTCCCCCGTACGGGCCCGGGCCTCGATGGCCCGGGACGGCGCCCCGCAGGCGCCAGGCGGTGCCCCGCAGGGCTACGGCGGCGCGCCACCGCCCGCGCCGATGGCCGCACCGGCCGCGTCCGCGCCCGCCGCCCCGCCGCCCCCGGAGCCCGCCGCGCCGCACCCCGGGGCCGGCTGGCTGGACTACGCCGCACTGACCCTGCAAGGCCCGACCGGCCCGCGCCGGGGGCAGCTGGCCCCCGCGCCGCAGCAGCACCGCGCCGTGCTCCCCCCGACCGCCGCGCTCCCCCCGCACACCGTGCCGCCGCGCCGCTCGGCCGGCTCCTTCGACCAGCGGTTCGACACCGCCGCCCCGGTCGACCTGCCCTCGGACGGCGGCTGGCACACCGTCACCATCGGCGAACTGCCGCTCTCGCTGGAGCCGGAGTACGTCTGCGTGCCCTCGGTCGAGGAGACCGTGTACGGGACCCTGCTGCTCACCAACTCCACCGACCGGGCGCTGCTCGCCGGGCCGGTCGAGGTCTCGGTGGACGGCGACTTCCTGCGTACCGCCGCGCTGCCCACCCTGGCCCCCGGCGCCACCGGGCGGCTCGGGCTCGGCGTGGCCGAGGGCGTCCGGGTGGCCCGGCGCACCGAGCTGCACGAGTCGACGGCCGGACTGCGCGGCAACACCCTGGTGCTCGACCACCGCGTGCACCTGGAGCTGGCGAACCGGCTGGCCAGGCCGGTCACCGTCGAGGTCCGCGAGCGGGTGCCAGTGACCACCGAACCCGATGTGAAGATCCAGGAGCGGCCCGGCTGGGCCGCTCCTGACGAACCGTCCGAGGACTGCCCGCCCGGCACCCGGCTCCGGCGGGTCGAACTGCCCGCCCACGGCCGGGCCGAACTGGACGGCGGCTACGAGATCCGCATCCCCGCCGCCCAGACCCTGCAAGGCGGAGACCGGAGGAACTGACCGATGACCACCGTCCCCATCCCCGTCACGGCCGTCACCTGCCTGGAGGACCGGGCCCTGGTCGAACGCTCCGTCGAGCTCGACCTCGCCCCCGGCGTCCAGCGGCTGCGCCTCGGCCCGGTCACCGCGCTGGCCGCCGACCTCACCCTGCGCGCAGAACTCTCCACCGGCAGCGTGCTGGACAGCCGGATCACCCGGGCCTGGACCCCGCCCGCCCCGGCGCCGCCCGGCGACAAGGACTCCGCGCTCCGGCACCAGGTGCACGCCTTGGAGCAGGAGCAGGCCGAGCTCGGCGCCGAACGGCTCCGGCTGACCGCCCGGCTGGCCCTGCTCGCCCAGCTCGCCACCGATCTGCTCCGGGAGATCGCCGAGGGGGCCGGCCAGGGCGAGACCGAACCCGCCCGCTGGTCCCGCGAGCTGGACCGGGTGGACGCCGAGCGCGAGACGTACGGCGAACGGCTGCGCGCCACCGACGCCCGGCTGCTCGCCGCCGAGGAGGAGCACGCCAAGGCGGAAGCGGCGCTGGAGCTGACCGAACAGGAGCCGCCGGAGCTGCTCGGCTTCCTGGAGCTGACCGTCGACACGCCGGGCGGCCCGGGCCGGCTGACCGTCAGCCACCTGACCCCGTGCGCCCTCTGGCGCCCCGCCTACCGGGCCACCCTGGCCGAGGACGGCGCCCTCACCCTGGAGACCGGGGCGGTCGTCTGGCAGCGCACCGGCGAGGACTGGTCCGGCGTGCAGCTCACCCTCTCCACCGCCCGCTCCGCCCTCGCGGGCGAGCCACCCCGGCTGACCGAGGACGTCCTGACGCTCCGTCCGCGCACCACCGAGGAGCGCCGCACCGTCGAGGTCGAGCTGCGTGAGCAGACCATCGGCTCCACCGGACCGGCCACCGACGGCCTGCCCGGGGTGGACGACGGCGGCGAGGTCCGGGTGCTGCGCGCCCCCGACCCGGCCCGGATCCCGAGCGACGGCCGTCCGCACCGGGTGCCGCTGACCGTCTTCACCACCCTCGCCACCAGCGAGTACAGCTGCGCCCCCGAGCTCTCCCCGCTGGTCACCCGGGTGGCCAGGTTCACCAACGCCTCCGGCCACGCCCTGCTGGCCGGCCCGGTCGACCTGGTGCTGGGCAGCGGCTTCACCGGCCGCGCCGAGCTGGAGTTCACCGCCCCAGGCGCCCCCGCCGAGCTCTCCTTCGGCAGCTCCGACGACTACCGGGTGCTCCGGGAGACCGAGGAGGCCAGGAGCAGCGCCGGCGCCCTCTCCTCCCGCACCGTGCAGACCCGGACGGTCCGTCTGCACCTGTCCCGCTTCACCGGCCCGGACGACCACACCGACCGGCCGGTCACCGTCCGGGAGCGGATCCCGGTCTCCGAGGTCGCGGCGGTGGACGTCCGCCTGCGCAGCGAGCTCTGCTCCCCCGCCCCCGACGGACTCGACGCGGACGGCATCGTCCGCTGGCAGCTCACCCTGCCGCCGGGCGGCCGACGCACCGTCACCCTGGTGTACGAGGTCTCGGCGACGGCCAAGGTGGCCGGCCTCTGAATCAGGACCAGCCGGTCGGGATCGGCCGGTCAACTCCGGTGAAAAGACGTCAACTCCGGTAAAAATGGAGCCATGATCTACCATCTCGCACCCCTGGACGACTGGCTGCGCGACCCCGGACGGCCGTACACCGCCGCCTCCCTGCTGACCGACGGCTTCATCCACTGCTCGGCCGACGAGACCACCCTGCTCGCGGTCGCCAACGCCTTCTTCCGGGACACGCGGGATCCCCTGATGGCCCTGCTGATCGAGGAGAAGCTGGTCGAGCCGATGGTCAAGTGGGAGCCCCCCAACGGCACACCTCCGCCCGGCGCCACCCCCGGCATCCGCTTCCCGCACATCTACGGCCGCCTCAACCGCACCGCAGTGATCGGCCTGGAGAAGCTCCAACGCGACGGCTCGGGCCAGTGGGCCGCCCTCCTGCCCTGGAGCTAGGCGCCGCTGATGTGCGGCTCCGCCGCGTGGGCGGAGCCGACCTCAGGAGCGTTCAACGGCGGTGCAGAGCACCGCTTTCACCGTGCCCCGTGCTAGAGCCAGCCCCGTTCGCGGGCGGCCATGCCCGCCTGGAAGCGGGTGGTCGCCCCGAGCTGGCGCATCAGGGTCTGCAACCGCCGCTGCGTGGTCCGGGCGCTCCAGCCCAGCGACCGCGCGATCGACTCGTCGGTGAGCCCCGCCGCCAGCAGCCCGAGCAGCTTGCGCTGGTCGTCCTCGGGCCCCGGCCCGCCGTCACAGTCGCCGATCGCCGCCTGCAACGGCACGGCCCGCTCCCACTCCGCCTCGAACAGCCCGTCCAGGGCCTGGAGCAGCGCCGACGGATGGATCACGTACGCGGCGTCCAGCACCGCGTCCCCGACACTGATCGGGATGATCGCCATCCGGTCGTCGGCCATCATCATCTTCATCGGGAGCACCGGCCTGACCCGGGCCTCCTCGCCGTCGGCGACGCCGACCAGGATCTCCTTCTCCAGCCGCCCCGGCCAGGCCACCGCCTCCTTGTCGAAGACGGTGCGGAACCGCACCCCGGCCTTGAGCTGCTGCCGCTGCCGGGGCAGGTTGGCCACCGGGTCCTGGATGTACGGCGGGCAGTCGAAGCCCCGCACCTGGTACTGGGCCGTCTCGACCAGGTGCTCCAGACGCTGGGCGATCGCCTCACCACCCGTCAGGACCTCGACCGAGTGCGCGGGATCGGTGAACCGGGAGGCCTCCCGAAAGGCGTCCATCAGGCGGTGCATCTCGGCCCGTGCGCTGCGCAGCTGAGCCTCGCGGTGGCCGATCAGGGTGCCGATGGCCACGTCGGGGGCGACCGCGAGGTAGCGCTCCCGGTCCACCGGAGCGCGGGTGATCATGCCCTGGTCGGCCAGCCGGTCGAGTGCGGCGTGGCCCTGTTCCAGCGTCAGGCCGCACTGCGTGGCGATCTCGTCCGCCGTCGACTGCGGCGCTATCACCAGAGCCGCGTACACCTGGCCGTCCGGCCTTCCCAGGCCGAGCACTCCGAATGAGTCGAGCACCTTGTTCCCTTCCCCCAACGGCTCCCCTGCGCCACCGCCCCTGGTGGCGCAGATCCGCCATTCGGCGCGCCGCTGTCCGCTGGCCATCCTCCGCCACGGATCCCCGGCCTGACAAGCCGGATGTGCGCACCCTCACGTCACACCCACCGAACGCCGGAGGGCCTTCCCGTCAGTGACGAGAAGGCCCTCCGGCGCGACCGGTGCTAGAGACCGACCTCGTTCATCAGCTGACCGACCTCGGGGTTGGTCAGGCGGCGCAGCCAGCCCGACTTCTGGTCGCCCAGCGCGATCGGACCGAAGTGGGTCCGGACCAGCTTCTCGACCGGGTAGCCCGCCTCGGCGAGCATCCGGCGCACGATGTGCTTGCGGCCCTCGTGCAGGGTGACCTCGACCAGGTAGTTCTTGCCGACGTTGGAGACCACCTTGAAGCTGTCGGCGCGGGCGTAGCCGTCCTCCAGCTCGATGCCCTTCGCCAGCGTCTTGCCCAGGTCACGCGGGATCGGGCCCTGGATCGCGGCCAGGTACGTCTTGGTGACGCCGTACCGGGGGTGGGTCAGGCGGTGGGCCAGCTCACCGTGGTTGGTGAGCAGGATGATGCCCTCGGTCTCGGTGTCCAGGCGGCCGACGTGGAACAGCCGGGTCTCCCGGTTGGTCACGTAGTCGCCCAGGCACTGACGGCCGTCCGGGTCCTCCATGGTGGAGACCACGCCGGCCGGCTTGTTGAGCGCGAAGAACAGGAACGACTGGGTGGCGACGGTCAGGCCGTCCACCTTGATCTCGTCGGTCTCCGGCTGGACCCGCTTGCCCTGCTCGGTGACCAGCTGGCCGTTGACCATCACCCGGCCCTGCTCGATCAGCTCCTCGCAGGCCCGCCGGCTGCCCATGCCCGCACGCGCCAGCACCTTCTGCAGGCGCTCGCCCTCGGCGTTGCCGCCCTGGACGCCCTGGCCCTGCTCGTGCCTGGCCAGCACCGCGTCCTCGATCTTGCCCTGGAGCTCGCGGGTCCGCTGCGGCTGACGCCGCGGGTCGCCCGGGGCGCCCTGGCCCTCACGGCGCGGCCGGGGGGCCGGGCTGGGGCGCCGGGACGTGGAGTCCCGGTTGGGGTACGCGTGCGGGCCGCCGCCGAACTCGGGGCGGTCGTACTTGCGCTCCTCCGGGCGGAGCGGACGGTCCGGGTACTGCCGGTCGTCGCGACGGTCGCCACCGGACGAGGAGCCGCCCCGACCGCCACCGTACGAGCCACCGCCGCTGCGGTTGCCGCCGAAGGAGCCCCCGCCGCCGCCACGCCCGTCCCGGCTCCCGCCGTAGGACGAACCGCCACGGGAGTCGCCGCCCCGGCCGCCGCCACCGAACGACGAGCCACCACGGGAGTCGCCCCCGCGGCCGCCGCCGAACGACGAACCGCCGCGGGAGTCGCCGCCCCGGCCGCCGCCACCGAACGACGAGCCACCACGCGAGTCGCCCCCGCGGCCGCCGCCCTGTCCACCGCGGCCCTGGCTCCCGCCGGTGCCGCCACTGCCGCCGCTGCGGCCGCCGCCGTACGACGAGCCGCCACGGGAGTCGCTCCCGCGGCCCCCGCCCTGTCCGCCACGGCCCTGGCTCCCGCCACCGCCGCTGCTGTTCCTGCCGTTGCCACTGCTACGCATCAAAACATCCGTACGTCGTGTTCCGTCTGGAAGTGCTCGTCGTGCCCGGCCGACCTCACTGCACTTCCCTGCCGTCCGCACGTGCGGCGGCGACCGCCTCCGCGATCATCGTGCCTTCGAGGGACTCCGCTTCCACGTCGTCGACCTCGGGCAGGAAGGGCGCCAGCTCCGGGAGTTCCTCCAGGCCGCGCAACCCCATCCGTTCCAGGAAGTAGTTCGTCGTCCGATACAGGATTGCACCTGTTTCCGGCTCGGAGCCGGTCTCTTCCACCAGTCCTCGCTGTACCAGGGTACGCATCACGCCGTCACAGTTCACACCACGGACCGCAGAGACCCGGCTCCGCGACACCGGCTGCCGGTACGCGACGACCGCCAGCGTCTCCAGCGCGGCCTGGGTGAGTCGGGACTGCTGGCCGTCCAGGACGTACCGTTCGACGGCCGGCGCGCAGTCGGCCCGGGTGTAGAAGCGCCAGCCCCCGGCGACGAACCGCAGGTCGAAGCCCCTGCCCTGGGCGGTGTACTCGGCGGCCAGCTCGCGCAGGGTGCGGGCCACCTCGGCGACCGGGCGGTCGAGTACGGCGGCCAGGTGCCGCTCGGTGGCCGGTTCGTCGACCAGCAGCAGAATCGCCTCCAGGTCCGCGCGGATCGGAGGGTCCGGGGCAACGGGGACCTCGGCCACCGGCTCCGTCCACTCCTGGACGTCCTCCGGCGCCCCGTACGCGGACTCCTGCCACTCCTCGGCCCGGGACTGCCCCGGGACGCCCAGCGAGCGCCTGGCGGGCCGTGACGGCTCCTCGGTCATGACAGCTCCTTCTCGATCGGCTCCGGCGGGCGGTCGAACTCGTCGGTGACCTCGACCAGCCGGTCGCTCTCCGCCACCCAACGGACCGTCAGCGCTCCGAGCGGCTCGGGCTGGTCGAAGTCCAGCACCCGCTCCCGGTACAGCTCCAGCAGGGCCAGGAAGCGGGCCACCACCACCAGGGTGTCGCCCCCCGCATCGGCCACCAGCCGGCGGAAGTCCGCCTCGCCCACGGTCCGGAGCAGCTCCGCCACCAGGGCCGCCTGCTCCCGGACGCTGACCGGCGGGGCGTGGATGTGGTCCACGTAGACCACCGGCCTCGGCTTGGGCGTCATCGCCTTCGCCGCCAGCCGGGCGAAGCCGTCGAGCCCGATGCTGATCACCACCTCGGGCAGCAGCGCGGCGTGGGCCGGCTCAAGCCCGACGGTACGGGGGCGCTGCCGCGACTCGGCCGCCCAGCGGTCCGCCAGCACGGCGGCCACCTGCTTGTACGCGCGGTACTGCAGCAGCCGGGCGAACAGCAGGTCCCGGGCTTCCAGCAGCGCGAGGTCCTCCTCGTCCTCCACCTCGGCGGCGGGCAGCAGCCGTGCCGCCTTGAGGTCGAGCAGGGTGGCCGCCACCACCAGGAAGTCGGTCGCCACGTCCAGGTCCCAGTCCGGGCCCATCGCGCGGATGTGCGCCATGAACTCGTCGGTGATCCGCGACAGCGACAGCTCGGTGATCTCCAGCCTGTGCTTGGCGATCAACCCCAGCAGCAGGTCGAACGGCCCCTCGAAGTTCTCCAGCCGCACCTGGAAGGCGGGATGTTCGGCCATGTGCGGTCCAGGGGCTCGGGGCTGCGCTGATCTGCGGCTCCGCCGCGTGGGCGAGGAGATCTGGCATGCGGGTCACTGCGAAGGTACCCGACCAGCCACGTCGGATCGCGCTCCCGAGGCCGGCGTCGCTCACGCGGCGGAGCCCCGAGCCCCTGGTGCTGCTGTCCGCGAAAGGCTCAGCGGCCCCTGAGACGGCGGACCAGGATGCTGGCCTCTCCGCGCTGCTCCAGGTCGGCGAGGACGACGGCGATCGCCTCGCGGACCACCCGGCCGCGGTCGACCGCGAGGCCGTGCTCGCCACGGAGCACCAGCCGGGCGTGCTCCAGGTCCATCAGTTCCTCGGCGGAGACGTACACGGTGATCTTCTCGTCGTGCCGTTCCCGCCCGCTCGGGCGGCGCGGCGCCCGGCCCCGGGGACGGGGCCGCCGGGCGGCCTCCCCCGTGGTCTCCTCGGTGGCGGGAGCGCTGGGCTGCGACTCCGGCCTGGCCTGCGGGACCTCCGCCGCAGGCCCGCCCTTCTCGGTGCTCCGGGCGGTCTCCGTGCGGGGTGCCTCGGGCCGGCTCAGGGACGGCGACAGAGCCATCCCACCGGTGGTCCGGAACAGCTCGTCGGCACCCGGGAGACTCACTCGGCGGGGCGGCACCGGTCGAGCACCTCCCTGGCGAGCTGGCGGTAGGCGGCGGCGCCGACCGAGTTGGTCGCGTACGTGGTGATCGGCTCGCCGGCCACGGTGGTCTCCGGGAACCTGACGGTCCGTCCGATCACGGTGTGGAAGACGTGCTCGCCGAACGCCTCGACCACCCGGGCCAGCACCTCGCGACTGTGCACGGTGCGCGAGTCGTACATGGTGGCCAGGATGCCGTCGAGCCGCAGCTCGGGGTTGAGCCGCTCGCAGACCTTCTCGATGGTCTCGGTGAGCAGCGCGACCCCGCGCAGCGCGAAGAACTCGCACTCCAGCGGGACGATGACGCTGTGAGCCGCCGTCAGGGCGTTGACGGTGAGCAGGCCGAGCGAGGGCTGGCAGTCGATGATGACGAAGTCGTAGTCCGGCAGCAGCGGCTTCAACGCCCGGGCCAGCGCCGACTCGCGGGCGACCTCGCTGACCAGTTGGACCTCGGCGGCCGACAGGTCGATGTTCGAGGGCAGCAGGTCCATGCCGGGCACGGCGGTCTTCAGCAGCACCTCATCGGCCGTCAGACCCCGCTCCATGAGCAGGTTGTAGACCGTGACGTCGAGTTCCATCGGGTTGACGCCCAGGCCGACCGACAGCGCCCCCTGCGGGTCGAAGTCGACCAGGAGCACCCGGCGGCCGTACTCGGCCAGCGCGGCGCCCAGGTTGATGGTCGACGTGGTCTTGCCCACGCCGCCCTTCTGGTTGCACATCGCGATGATCTGCGCGGGGCCGTGCTCGGCCAGCGGCGCGGGGATCGGGAAGTAGGGCAGCGGACGACCGGTCGGGCCGACGCGCTCGCGGCGTTGGCGGGCTGCGTCGGGGGCCAGGGTCGCGGCGTACTCCGGATCTGGTTCGTACTCGGCGTCCGGGTCGTCGTAGGAGCCGTACGCGAAGTCGCCGTAGGCAAGGCCGTGTGACGGCGGGTCAGCCTGATCGGCGGTGGAGGCGGGTGCGGTGTTCTGACGTGCCTCGAAGGTACGGACCGCGACCGAGTGCTCCGCCAGTCCCGGCTGACCACCCCCGGGAGCAAATGTCGACTCATTCACAAGTCGTCTTACCTCCTTGGGCATCCAGGACTGTTGTCGATTCGTCAGCGTGGCAGCATGCCGACGGTTTGCGACTCTAGGCTGTCCGCGGCGTTCGCAGCAACACAATCCACGGTAGTGGGCCGGATGTGTCGGCCGTCGGACCGGTCACTGTCAAGGCTTGTGCGGCCGTACGCACCTAACGTTTCTGCGCCGGGTGACGACGGGCACACACATTGACACGGTCACCCGACCGCCCCCAAATGTCGACATACGTCTGTTCGAGGGGGCGCCGAGCGGTGCTCCGGGCACACCGAAGCCCCCGGCCCGAGGGAAGCGGGACGGGGGCGTTCAGCGGGTGCTGACAGGGGGTCAGCAGGGTCAGGCGAGCACGCTCTCCAGCGAGACCGACGGCAGGCCGAAGGCCTCGGCCACGGCACCGTAGGTGATCTGGCCCTCGTGCACGTTCAGGCCCTTGGCCAGCGCGGCGTCGCGGCGCAGCGCGTCCTTCCAGCCCCGGTTGGCCAGCTCGACGACGTACGGCAGCGTCGCGTTGGTCAGCGCGTAGGTGGAGGTGTTCGGCACGGCGCCCGGCATGTTGGCCACGCAGTAGAAGACCGAGTTGTGGACCTCGAAGGTCGGATCGGCGTGCGTGGTGGCCCGGGAGTCCTCGAAGCAGCCGCCCTGGTCGATCGCGATGTCGACGAGCACGGAGCCCGGCTTCATCCGGGAGACCAGCTCGTTGGTGACCAGCTTCGGGGCCTTGGCGCCCGGGATCAGCACCGCGCCGATCACCAGGTCGGCGTCGAGCACCGCGTTCTCGAGCTCGTACGCGTTGGACATGATGGCCTTGATCTTCGTGCCGAAGATCTTGTCGGCCTCGCGCAGCTTGTTGATGTCGCGGTCCAGCAGGGTCACCTCGTAGCCCATGCCGATCGCGATGGTCGCGGCGTGCCAGCCGGAGACGCCACCGCCGATGACCACGCACTTGGCCGGGTGGGTGCCGGGCACACCACCGGGCAGGGTGCCACGGCCGCCGGCCGGGCGCATCAGGTGGTACGAGCCGACCTGCGGGGCCAGCCGGCCCGCGACCTCGGACATCGGGGCGAGCAGCGGCAGGGCACCGTTGGCGAGCTGCACGGTCTCGTACGCGATCGCGGTGGTGCCGGAGGCGACCAGCGCGTCGGTGCCGGCCTTGTCGGCGGCGAGGTGCAGGTAGGTGAAGAGGGTCTGGCCCTTGCGGAGGCGGTGGTACTCCTGCGCGATCGGCTCCTTGACCTTCAGCAGCAGGTCGGCGGCCGCCCACACCTCGTCGGCGGTGGGGAGAATGGTGGCGCCGGCGGCCACGTACTCCTCGTTGGGGATCGAGGAGCCGAGACCGGCGTTGTCCTCGATGACGACCTCGTGTCCGTTACGGACCAGCTCATGCACGCCGGCGGGCGTGATGGCCACGCGGTACTCGTGGTTCTTGACCTCGCGGGGGATGCCGACCTTCACGATGGAACACGTCCCTTTTGCCTCTGGGGCCCGGCCGGAGAACACCGGCGGGCAACGCGCACGTGGAGACCTCCGGAGACGCCGGGGCACGCTTCGCTACGCGACTAAGGTCGAGTGTAATGAAGCCCAGGTGATCCGTCAGCCTTCCAAAGTGAATAAATCCGCTGGCCACATTGGCAGATTCGTAGGCTTGCCTCCCACATCATCTGGCAAATCGGCCGCAAAGCAACCTTCCGGACATCACTCCGAAGTCACCCGGGTCCGCTCGACTTCGACCAGTGACCGCAGCTCTTCCAGGGCCGCCGTCACCGCCCGTTGGCCCCGTTCGTCGCCCAGTCGCCGCAGCACCGCGAGCGCCGCCCGGTACTCCCGCTCGGCCTCCTCGAACCTGCGCTGGGCCAGATGCGCCTCGGCCGTCCGGGCCAGCAGCCTGGCCTCGGCCCTGTGGTCCCCCAGGCCCTGCCGCAGCTCCAGCGCCCGGCCGTACCAGTCGGCGGCGCGTACCGGGTCGCCGAGCGCCCGCCGGCTCTCCGCCACGCCCTCCAGGGCGCGGGCACAGGCCACCTCGTCGTCCACCGCCCTGCCGTGCTCCAGGGCGGCCCGGTACCGCTCGGCGGCCACCTTCCAGCGACCCGCCGCCGCCTGCAGATCGCCCAGGTTGAGCAGCGCGGCGGCCGCCCGGCGGCGGTTCCCGCTCCGCTCGGCCACCTGCAGCACCAGACCGTGCAGTGCGTAGAGGTCCGCCGGGGCGGCCCGACCGGTCAGCGGCAGCGCCCGCAGCAGCGCGGTCACCAGCCGGCCGGCCGAACCGTCCAGATCGGCCCGGCCGATCGCGTCCCCGACCGCACCCAGCAGCAGACCGCGCTGCTCCGTCAGCCAGAGCCCGGCCTGCCCGGCCGTCCGCAGCCGCAGCGGTCCCGGCAGCGGATCGGGGCCGGGTCCGGCGGCCGGGTCGAGCAGCGCCCTGGCCGACTCCACCAGCCGCACCAGCCGCTCCAGCAGCCGGGCCCTGGCGAGCTCCAGCTCGGCCGGCCGGTCGAGCTCCTCGCGCAGCGCCAACAGCCGCCCGTAGAGCCGCCCCGGCACCCGGTACCGAGGCGTGCCGTCCGCCGACTCGCCTTCCCCGTCAAGGAGTTCACGCTCCGTCAGCTTCGCCAGCAGGGTGGCGGCCTCCGGCGCCGGACAGCCCACCAGTGCGGACGCGGTCCGCAGATCGGCCTGCTGCCCGGGCGCCAGCGTGAGCATCCGCAGCATCCGGGCCTCGGCCGGCGGCAGCGACCGGTGCAGCAGCGTGAACGCCGCACCGAGCGGGTCGCCGTCGGGCACCGGCACCGGCTCGTCGGTCGGCGGCCCGTCCTTCCTCCGCTTCTTCCGGAGCTCCGGCTCCGGGGGCGTCCGCGCCTCGGCCGCCGACGACAGCTCCCTGGCCGCGTCCGTCACCGCCGCCTTGGGAGCGGCCCGCAGCCAGCCCGCCATCAGCCGCAGCGCGGTGGGGCGGCAGGCACACGCCTCCGCGAGCTCGGCCGCCCCGACCGGGTCACAGCTGATCCTGGTCCCGCCGACCAGCCCGCTCACCAGCTCCACCGACGCGGACTGCGACAGCCCACCCAGGATCACCGGATCGATCCCCTCGATCCCGGTCAACGGCCCCGCCGTGGTGGCCACCACCAGCGCCTCGGGTGCCGTCGCCAGCAACGGCCAGAGCTGCCCCGAATCCCGGACGTCGTCCAGCACCAGCAGCACCCGCCGGCCGCTCACCGCCGCCCGCGCCGCCGCACAGGCGGGATCGTCCTCGCCCTCCTCCTCCCCGGTCGGCAGCGCCCCCGCCGCAGGCTCCCCCAGCTGCTCCAACAGCCGCCGCGCCACCGCGCCGGGCGCCACCCTGGTCCCGTCCGGCGCGGACAGCCGGGCGAACAGCACGCCGTCCGGGTACTCCTCCGCCACCGACGCGGCGAACCTGACGGCCAGTGAGGTGCGCCCCGACCCCGGCCGCCCCGCCACCACCAGCAGCGGACACCGGCCCGCCACCACCCGGCTCCGACCGGCCGCCAACGCCGCGAGCTCGGCCGTCCGTCCGACGAACAGCCCAGGACCGTCCGGCAGTTGACCGGCAACCGGGGCGGGCCGAGCGTCCATCGTCGCCGTCTCCCTCACCACCTGCGCCACTCCCGACCGTTCAGCCGACGGGCCCACGCGGGCCCCGTCCGGGAAGCGTAGTTCGAGCCGCCACCCGCGCCGGAGAGGACACCAGTACTACCAACCACCGAATCACCCGCACGGAGGCAGCGCCGCCCCGGGGATGCGGACCCGCAGAGCCCGGGAGCGTTGACCTCCGCGACAGGTCAGGAACCCCGGCGGTACGAGCAGGGCTCAGTTGAAGGGCCGGGCCGGCCACGGCGAGTCCGCCGCCCGCAGCGCCTCGATCCCCATCGGCGAGGTCAGGGCGGCGTGCAGTGCCAGCGTCCCGGTGATCAGCGTCGGGTTGTGCAGCTCACCGGCCAGCACCAAGCCCACCAGCTCGGCCAGCGGCACCCGCGCCGTCTCGATCTCCAGCTCCTCCCCGTGCGCCTCGTACCGCTCCCCGTCCGCCGCCGACAGGCCGGTCGCCAGGAACAGCCGCAGCGCCTCGTCCGTCCCGCCGGGCGAGGTGTAGAAGTCGACCAGCACCCGCCACTCGGCCGCCTTGCAGTGCGCCTCCTCGAAGAGCTCGCGCTGCGCCGCGTGCAGCGGGTTCTCCCCGGGCACGTCCAGCAGCCCGGCCGGGAGCTCCCAGAGCCGCTGCCGCACCGGGTGCCGGTACTGCCGGAGGATCAGCACCCGCTGCTGCTCGTCCAGCGCGAGCACCGAGACCGACCCCGGGTGCGTCTGGTAGTCCCGCCGGGCGTGGCTGCCGTCGGGCATCAGCACCTCGTCCGTACGGACACCCGTGACCCGCCCCTGGAAGGGCTGCGCACTGGACCGTACCGGCCACTCCTCCGCCTGGTCCCGGATCTGCCGCTGACCGTCCGTCATCTCGCTCCCCTTTTCGTCATGGTGACACTAACGCAGAACGGCGGCCGCGCGAAGAATCGCGCGACCGCCGTCCACCGAACGCCCGAGTGTCACTCGCCGCCGGTCTTGATCTTGATGGCCGCCGCCACCAGACCCGCGAACAGCGGGTGCGGGCGGGTCGGCCGGGACTTCAGCTCCGGGTGCGCCTGGGTGGCGACCAGGTAGGGGTGGACCTCGCGCGGGTACTCGACGTACTCGACCAGGTCGCCCTTCGGGGAGAGGCCGGAGAACTGCAGGCCGGTCTTCTCCAGGTCCGCGCGGTACGCGTTGTTGACCTCGTAGCGGTGGCGGTGGCGCTCGTCCACGTACTGCTCGCCGCCGTACACCTCACGGACGATCGAGCCCTCGGCCAGCTTGGCCGGGTAGAGGCCCAGGCGCATGGTGCCACCCAGGTCGCCCTTGCCGTCCACGATCGCCAGCTGCTCGGCCATGGTCGAGATGACCGGGTACTTGGCCGCCGCGTCGAACTCGGTGGAGTTTGCGTCCGGCAGACCGGCCAGGTTGCGGGCGGCCTCGATGACCACGCACTGCAGGCCCAGGCAGAGGCCCAGCAGCGGGATCTTCTTCTCCCGGCCGTAGGTGATGGCGGCGACCTTGCCGTCCACCCCGCGGTCGCCGAAGCCACCGGGGATGCAGATCGCGTCCACATCACCCAGCTGCTCCTGCGCCCCCTCGGGGGTCAGGCAGTCGTCGCTGGTCACCCACTTGATCTCGACCCGGGCGTTGTTGGCGAAACCGCCCGCCCGCAGCGCCTCGGTCACCGAGAGGTAGGCGTCGGGCAGGTCGATGTACTTGCCGACCAGCGCCACCTTCACGATGTGCTGGGGCTCGTGCACCCGGCGCAGCAGGTCGTCCCAGACGGTCCAGTCGACGTCCCGGAAGGGCAGGTCGAGCCGGCGGACCACGTACGCGTCCAGGCCCTCGGAGTGCAGCACCTTCGGGATGTCGTAGATCGACTTGGCGTCGATGGCCGCGACCACGGCCTCCTCGTCCACGTCGCACATCAGCGAGATCTTGCGCTTGATGGCCTGCGGCACCTCGCGGTCGGCGCGCAGCACGATGGCGTCCGGCTGGATGCCGATGTTGCGCAGGGCCGCGACCGAGTGCTGGGTCGGCTTGGTCTTCAGCTCGCCCGAGGGGCCGATGTACGGCAGCAGCGAGACGTGCACGAAGAAGACGTTGTCCCGGCCGACCTCGTGGCGGACCTGGCGGACCGCCTCCAGGAACGGCAGCGACTCGATGTCACCGACGGTGCCACCCACCTCGGTGATCACCACGTCGACATCCTCGGTCGCCATCCGGCGGATCCGGGACTTGATCTCGTTGGTGATGTGCGGGATGACCTGGACGGTGTCGCCCAGGTACTCGCCACGACGCTCCTTGGCGATCACCGTCGAGTACACCTGGCCGGTCGTCACGTTCGCCGAACCGTGCAGGTTGGTGTCGAGGAAGCGCTCGTAGTGGCCGATGTCGAGGTCGGTCTCGGCCCCGTCGTCGGTGACGAAGACCTCACCGTGCTGGAACGGGTTCATGGTGCCCGGGTCCACGTTGAGGTAGGGGTCGAGCTTCTGCATCGTCACGCGCAGACCGCGTGCCTTCAGCAGGGCACCGAGGCTGGAGGCGGTGAGGCCCTTGCCGAGCGAGGAGGCGACACCCCCGGTGACGAAGAGGTGCTTGGTCGTCACGGCGCGGCCGTTCACTGCCTTGCCGGATTGGGGCTGTGCCAAGAGGGGGCTCCCGTGGGTCGCTGTCGGAGTGACGCCGGTGGAGGGACCGCCGGGGGCGCCTGGCCGACGAGGAGTTCGCACTCGGCCGGGAGCCTTTCGGCTGGTCCGGCGGGGTCGTCGGGGTCGGCGGCACCGGGGCGAATGCCCACCAGTCCACGGGATACCAGGGTATCAGCGCGCGGCCGTGGACGCGGTCGCGGGCACCCTCGGCGCGTCAGCCCGGTGTTCCGCCGGCCTGCTCCCGACACCGTCCGGCCTGGCCCGGAAGGATCAGTTCCGTCTGGTTCGTACGGGTCACTCCGGCTGCTCCAGCCGGATCACTTTGGCCGCAATCGGTCGACAGGTGACGGACAGGGGTTCTCCGGGGTGCCCCGGCCGCTGCCGCCGAAGTATTCTGCACGGACGCATCGCCGACAACAGAGCACGCGGAGGGCGAGGGGTCAGGACGACGCCTCTCGGTCCCCGATGCGCGACCGGACACAGCCTCCCCGCACAGTTCACCGTCCAGGCCAGGGGCCCATCACAGCCCCGTCCCGGTGGCCACCAGCCGCCACCGCCCGGACGTTCCGGCCTCGCAGCATCCGCGTGCCCCGCCATCGGTGGCCGCCGAGCACATCTTGCGAACTGGAGACCCACGTGGCCGGCCGTATCGAGGACTACGCACTCATCGGGGACATGCAGACCGCCGCCCTGGTCAGCAGGGACGGGGCGGTCGACTGGCTGTGCCTGCCCCGATTCGACTCCCCCGCCGTGTTCGCCGGTCTGCTGGGGACCGACGAGCACGGGTTCTGGCGGATCGGCCCCGCCGAACCGGTGCCGGCTTCCACGGGGGCCGCCACCCCGGTGCCGCCGGCGGCCCGGTCGGCGTTCACCGACAGCGGCGCGATCCCGATCCCGCCGAGCGCCGCCGCTCCGGCCGTACCGGCCGACCGGCGCCGCTATCGGGGCGACTCGCTGATCCTGGAGCAGGAGTGGGACGTCCAGGGCAGCACCGTCCGGGTCACCGACTTCATGCCGCCCCGCCCGCTGGCCGGTCTGGACGCCGTCCCGCAGATGATCCGGATCGTCGAGGGCGTCTCCGGCCGGGTCAGGATGCGCTCCGCGCTGCGGATGCGGTTCAGCTACGGCCGGGTGGTGCCCTGGGTGCACCGGGTCGAGCAGCCCGACGGCGCGCACCGCACCGTCGCCGTGGCCGGCCCCGACTCGGTGTGGCTGGACGGCGCGGCCGAGACCTACGGCCGGGACCTCACCACGTACGCCGACTTCACCGTCGAGGAGGGCGAGCGGATCGCCTTCGCGCTCACCTGGCAGGCCAGCCACCTGCCCGCGCCCGCCGCGCCGGACGCCGAGGCGATGCTGGCCGGCACCGTGGAGTTCTGGCGCGACTGGGTCGCCCAGTGCACCTACCAGGGCCCCTTCCGCGAGCCGGTGGTCCGCTCGCTGATCACCCTCAAGGCGCTCACCTACGCCCCCACCGGCGGGATCGTCGCGGCCCCCACCACCTCGCTGCCCGAGGACATCGGCGGCGAACGCAACTGGGACTACCGCTACACCTGGCTGCGGGACGCCGCGATCACCCTCTCCTCGCTGCTGCGCACCGGCTACCGCGAGGAGGCCAGGGCCTGGCGCGAGTGGCTGCTCCGCGCGGTGGCCGGTGACCCGGAGAACCTGCAGATCATGTACGGCATCGCCGGCGAGCGCGAGCTCACCGAGTCCGAGCTGGACTGGCTGCCCGGCTACGAGGGCTCCCAGCCGGTCCGGGTCGGCAACGGCGCGGCCGGACAGCTCCAGCTGGACGTCTACGGCGAGGTGGTCGAGGCCCTGCACCTGGCCCACATGACCGGGCTGGCCCGCAACGACCACGCCCACCTGCTCCAGCTCAAGCTGATCACCTACCTGGAGCAGCACTGGCGCGAGCCGGACGAGGGCATCTGGGAGGTGCGCGGCCCCCGCCGCCACTTCGTACACTCCAAGGTGATGGCCTGGGTCGCGGTGGACCGCACCATCAAGCTGATCGAACAGACCCCCGCCGAGGGCCCGCTGGAGCGCTGGAAGGCGCTCCGGGACGAGATCCACCGGGACGTTTGCGAGCGGGGCTACGACGTCGACCGCAACACCTTCACCCAGTACTACGGCGGCCAGGAGCTGGACGCGTCCCTGCTGCTGATCCCCCAGGTCGGCTTCCTGCCGCCGGACGACAAGCGGGTGATCGGCACCATCGAGGCGATCCAGCGCGAGCTGTCCACCGAGGACGGCTTCGTCCTCCGCTACCCGACCCACGACGACAACGGCAACAACGTCGACGGGCTCTCCGGCCACGAGGGGGCCTTCCTGGCCTGCTCGTTCTGGCTGGCGGACGACCTGGCGATGATCGGGCGGGTGCAGGAGGCCAGGGAGCTCTTCGAGAAGCTGCTCTCGCTGCGCAACGACCTCGGGCTGCTGGCGGAGGAGTGGGACTCCCGTGCCCAGCGCCAGGTCGGCAACTTCCCCCAGGCGTTCAGCCACGTCCCGCTGATCGACACCGCCCTCCGCCTCACCGCCTGCGCGGGCGCCTACCTCGCCCCCCAGCCCGAAGCTCGCGACCGCGAGCAGGCGGCCCTCTGAGGCCGGATCCTCCGCAGTCGGTCCGGGGCTCGGGGCCCCGCCGTTCGGGCGGCGCCGACCCAGGTGGTCAGCGCTCCCGCCGGTGGCCCCGGGCCCTGGGCCGTCACCGGCTCAGCTCCGTTGGACCAGCTCGTCGTAGGTGCTGAGGACCTGCGCCACCGTGTCCGCCTCGTCGGGCCAGGTCTCGGCCTGCAGCCGCCCGGCCGCCGCCAGCGCGGTGCGCCGCTCGGGGTCGGCGAGCAGCTCGCGGACCGCCCCGGCGAGCGCCGCCGGGTCGCCGTACGGCACCAGCAGAGCGGCGTCGCCGACCAGTTCGGGCACGCCGCCGACCGCGGTGGAGACCACCGGGACGCCCGCCCGCATCGCCTCCTGGACGACCAGGGAGCGGGCCTCCCAACGGCTGCTGACCACCACCAGGTCGGCCGCCGCGAGGAGGTCGGGCACGTCGGTGCGGTAGCCGAGCAGCTCGACCGGCAGCTTCTCCGCGGCGATCCGCTCGCGCAGCTGGCCCTCCTCGGGCCCCTCACCCGCGATGACCACCAGCGGGTCGCCCTCGCCCAGGCCGTACCGGACGGCGTCCAGCAGCAGCCCGAAGGCCTTCTGCTGGACCAGTCGGCCGATCGCGAGCACCACGGGGCGTTCGGCGGAGCCGTGCAGCAGTGCGGCGCGGGCCGCCTCCCGGCTCAGGCCGCCGACGGGCATCGGCGGGGCGGCGACCGGGCTGAGCCTGGCGTCGGTGGCGCCGAGTTCGCGGGCCCGGGCCACCAGGTCGGAGGAGGCGCCGAGCACCAGGTCGGCGGAGCGGGCCACTCGACGTTCCATCAGGCGCTGGAGCCGGCGGTCGAGTCCGGTGGCGAGCATCGCCTGATGGGAGGTCACCACGAGCGGGGTCTCCGGGCGCAGCCCGGGGAAGCGTCCGGCGGTGCGCAGCGCCAGGTCGGCCAGCAGCCCGGCCCGCAGGCCGTGCGCGTGCACGACGTCGGCGCCGGTGAAGGCGCGCCGTAGTTCGCCGATCGCGGTGGCGTCGCTGCGGGCCCCGGAGGTGGGGGTGATGTCGACCAGGTGGAACCGGGCGCCGGTCCGGGAGAAGCCGAACAGCGCGTCGGTGCCTCCGGGGGCGCAGACGGTCACGGCCACGCCGTGCGCAACCAGGCCCTGGGCCAGCGAACGCACGTGGGCGCCGACGCCCCCGCTGGCCGCGGAGAGCACCAGCACCACGTGCAGTTGCCCCGGTTCGGTGCCTTGGCCGGCCCTGGTGGCGAAAGGGTCCACGTCGTCTCGCTCCGACTCGATCATGAACTGGTCAGTCAGTGTCCAGCGGACACCTTGCCAGGTCCGGCGCCCTCTTGGACAGTCGGCACCCCTACGTGTCGGGGGTCCCTCCGGACAGCGCGCCCGCCGACCGGTCAACCGTGTCGGGGGGCGCGGGCGGTGGCCAGCAGTTCCTCGGCGTGGGCCCGGCCGAGTTCGGAGTCCTCCAGGCCCGCCAGCATCCGGGAGAGTTCGCGTACCCGCTGCTCGTCCGAGAGCACCTTGACGCCGCTGCGGGTCACCGTGCCGTCGTGGGTCTTCTCGACCACCAGGTGCCGGTCGGCGAAGGCCGCCACCTGCGGGAGGTGGGTGACCACCACGACCTGCGCGGTCTCGGCGAGCTTGGCCAGCCGGCGGCCGATCTCGACCGCGGCCTTGCCGCCGACGCCCGCGTCCACCTCGTCGAAGAGGTAGGTCGGCACCGGGTCGGCACCCGCGAACACCACCTCGACCGCGAGCATCACCCGGGACAGCTCACCGCCCGAGGCACCCTTTGCGATCGGACGGGGCGAGGCGCCGGGGTGCGGGGCGAGCAGCACCTCGACCTCGTCGACCCCGTGCGAGCCGAAGGCGACCGTACGGCCGTCCAGTTCGAGACCGGCCGGGTCGTCGGTCCGGGACAGGTCGAAGGTGACCCGGGCGTGCGGCATGGCCAGCTCGGCCAGTTCGGCGGAGACCGCCTCGGCGAACCTTCCGGCCGCGGCCTGCCTGGCCGCCGACACCTCTTCCGCCAGTGCGGTCAGCTCCTGACGCAGCGTCGTCTGCTGCTCCGTCAGCTGGTCGATCCGGTCGTCGTCGCCGTCCAGCTCGGCCAGCCGGGCGGAGCCGGTCTCGGCCCACTCCAGCACCTCGGCCAGGGTGTTCTCCGGGCCGCCGTACTTGCGCAGCAGCTGGGCCAGCACCGCCCGGCGCTCCTCGACCGCGGCCAGGCGGACCGGGTCGGCGTCCAGGTCGTCGGCGTACCCGGCCAGGTCCTGGGCCACGTCGGCCAGCAGGTAGCCGACCTCGTTCAGGCGGTCGGCCAGTCCGGCCAGCCGTTCGTCGTGCTGGCGGACGCCGTCCACGGCGCGGCGGGCCTGGGCCACCAGGGTGCCCGCGTCCACCGCCTCCAGATCGCTCGGATCACCGGCCAGGGCGGCGTGCGCGAGGGTGGCGGCGGAGGAGAGGGCGTCGGCGTGGCCGAGCCGCTCGGCCTCGGCGGCCAGCTCGCTGTCCTCACCGGCGACCGGTTCGGCGGCGGCGATCTCGTCCAGGCCGAACCGCAGCAGGTCGGCCTCCTGGGCCCGCTCCCGGGCCCGGACGGTCAGCTCCTCCAGAGTGGCGGCCACCTCGCGCAGCGCCCGGTAGGTCTCCCGGTAACGGGCCAGCGGCACGGCGACCGCGGCGCCCGCGTACCGGTCCAGCGCGCCGCGCTGCCGGGAGGGCCGGAGCAGCCGCTGCTGGTCGGTCTGGCCGTGCACGGCCACCAGGTCCTCGCCCAGCTCGGCCAGCAGGCCGACCGGGACGGACCGGCCGCCGACGTGCGCCCGCGAGCGGCCCTCGGCCGAGACGGTACGGCTGAGCAGCAGCGCGCCGTCGTCCAGTTCGGCCCCTGCCTCCAGGGCCCGTTCCAGCACCGGTGAGCCGGGCAGGAGCGAGAGCCGCCCCTCGACCACGGCCCGGTCCGCGCCGCGCCGCACCAGCGCCGGGTCGGCCCGGCCGCCCAGCAGCAGCCCGAGGCTGGTCACCACCATGGTCTTGCCCGCCCCGGTCTCACCGGTGACGGCGGTGAAGCCGGGTGCCAGTTCGACCACCGCGTCGTCGATGACGCCAAGATCCCGTATCCGCATCTCGTCCAACACGGTGACGACCTTACGAGGTTCCGGCCCCGCCGCGCGACGAGCACCGGTCGCGGGCGGCCAAGTTCATCCCTTTCGGGCGCTGCGCGAGGTATGTCACCGGGTGCCATGGCCGTCCTGCTACCGGCTTTCCGGCACGGCGCACCAGCGCAGGAAGAACTGGGCCAGCGGCCCGATCGCCAGCGCGTACGCGACGGTGCCGACGCCGACCGTGCCGCCGAGCAGGACCCCGGCCACCAGCACGGTCAGTTCGATTCCGGTACGGATCAGCCGCACCGAGCGTCCGGTCCTGCGCTGCAGTCCGGTCATCAGCCCGTCCCGGGGGCCGGGGCCGAAGCGAGCACCGATGTAAAGGCCGGTGGCCAGGCCGTTGAGCAGGATTCCGCCGGCCAGCAGGGCGATCCGGGCCGGCCAGTTCCCGGGCGTGTCCAGCAGGCCGAGGGTGACGTCCATCGCCACCCCGAGGAGCAGCACGTTGCCGACGGTGCCGATGCCCGGCACCTGACGGAGCGGGATCCAGAGCAGCAGCACCAGAGCACCGATGATGGTGACCCAGTTGCCGATGCTCAGGCCGAAGTGGTGGACCATGCCCTGGTTCAGCACGTCCCACGGGTTGACGCCGAACCCGGCCCGCATCATCAGGCCCAGGCTGGTGCCGTAGAGCCAGAGGCCGAACAGGAGCTGCGGCACTCGGCGGGCGAGCCGGTCGGTGCTCCAGCTGGTCCGGGGGACGGTGGCGGAGAGGGTGGCCATCAGTGGCTCCTTCGGGAGGTCCGGGGGTGGTGGCTCGGTGGCCGCCCTGCCATCATGGGGAGTCCACCTGGCGAGCAGCCAGGTCCAATTCCTCTCAACTGGACTGATTCACATGGCCGAGTGGCAGAGCAGCGTGACCCCGCCCGCCCTGGCCCGCCTGCTCCGGAGCACCCCGCTGCCCGAGAGCGGCGGCCACCGGCCCGCCTACCGGACCCTGGCCGGCCAGGTCCGGCTGCTGGTATCCGAGGGCCGCCTGCCGGTCGGCGCCCGGCTGCCCGCCGAACGGGAGCTGGCCCAGGTGCTCGAACTCAGCCGCACCACCGTGGCCACCGCGTACGAGGCGCTGCGCGCCGAGGGGTACCTGCGCAGCCGACGCGGCTCCGGCAGCTGGACCACCCTGCCCGAGGGCAGCCGGCCGCCCACCGACGCCCTGCACCCGGTACCGCCGGACGAACGCGACCGCACCCTCGACCTCGGCGTAGCCGCGCTGCCCGCCCCGCAGCCGTACCTCGGGCAGGCCGCCGCCCGCGCGGTCGAACAACTGGCCGCGTACGCCGCCGGGCACGGCAACTTCCCCACCGGCGTCCCGGTCCTGCGCGAGGCGATCGCCCGCCGCTACGCCGAGCGCGGGCTGCCCACCACGCCCGACCAGATCCTGGTCACCACCGGCGCCATGGCCGCGCTCCAGCTGGTCCAGCGCGCCCTGCTGGGCCGGGGCGACCGGGTCGCCGTCGAGGCGCCCAGCTACGCCCACTCGCTCCAGGCGCTGCGCCGCGCCGAGGCCCGGCTGGTCCCCGTCCCGTACGCCGGGGCCCGCTGGGACCTGCCCGAGTGGCAGCGGGTGCTGCGCGGCGCGGCGCCCAGGATCGCGTACGTGATCCCGGACTTCCACAACCCCACCGGCGCCCTGGTGGACGAGGAGCAGCGGCGGGGACTGCTGGCCGCCGCCCGGTCGGCCGGCACCACCGTCCTGGTGGACGAGACCCCGGCCGAACTCGACTGGGGCCTGGGCGACTCGGCCATGCCCCGGCCGATGGCCGCGCTCGACCGGGGTGCGCAGGTGGTCACCGTCGGCTCGGCCAGCAAGATCCTCTGGGGCGGCCTGCGGATCGGCTGGGTGCGCGCCAGCCCCGCCCTGGTACGGCAGTTGGCCACCGACCGGGTCTTCACCGACATCGGCAGCCCGGTGCTCGACCAGCTGATCGCCGCCGAGATGCTCGGCGACCAGCTGCCCGCGATCAGGGCCGACCGGCACGACCGGCTGCGGTCCAGCGCCGAGGGCCTGACCGCCGCCCTGCGCGAGCAGCTGCCGCACTGGCAGGTCACCCTGCCGCCGGGCGGGTTGGCGCTCTGGGTCGCCACCGGCGGACTCTCCGGAAGTGCGCTCGCCCAGGCCGGCGAACAGACCGGCGTCCGGATCGCCGCCGGGTCCAGGTTCGGCGTGGACGGCGCCTTCGAGCACCACCTCCGGATCCCGCTCAGCGTCCCGGGCCCGGCTGCCGCCGAAGCCGTCTCCCGGCTGGTCGCCACCGCCGAACTCGCCGCCACCGGCCGCTGGAACGGCCTCGACAGCACCCTGCCACTGGCGGTCTGACCCGCCGTCAGCCCCAGGTCAGCAGCCGCCCCGACCGCGCCAACCGGTCACCGGCAGCGCGAACTTGGCCACCAGCCGGTCGGTGAACGGCGCCCGGTGCAGCCTGGCCAGCCGCACCGGCGTCCGGCCCCGGCGGACCTCCACCCGTGCCCCGGCCGGGAGTTCGACCGAACGGCGGCCGTCGCACCAGAGCACGCCGTGCGGGGTCTTGGGCTGAACCTCCACCGCCAGCACCGAGTTCGGCGAGGTCACCAGCGGCCGGGCGAACAGCGCGTGCGCGCTGATCGGCACCATCAGCAGCGCCTCCACCTCCGGCCAGACCACCGGGCCGCCGCCGGAGAAGGCGTACGCCGTCGAACCGGTCGGCGTGGAGAGCACCACCCCGTCGCAGCCGAAGTTGGAGACCGGACGGCCGTCCACCTCGGTCACCACCTCGAGCATCCGCTCGCGGGCGGCCTTCTCGATCGACGCCTCGTTCAGCGCCCAGCCCTCGTACGCCACGTCGCCGTTGGTCCGCACCAGCACGTCGAGGGTCATCCGGTCCTCGATCTCGTAGTCGGCGTCCACCACCCGCTCGACCACCACCGCCAGGTCGTCCCGCTCGGCCTCCGCCAGGAAGCCCACCCGGCCCAGGTTGATGCCCAGCATCGGCAGCCCGGACTCCCGGGCCAGCTCGGCCCCCCGCAACAGCGTGCCGTCGCCGCCCGCGACCAGGATCAGCTCACAGCCGTCCGCCGCGCCGTGCCCGCCCGTGACCCGCTCCACCCCGTCCGGCAGATCCAGATCGACCGCCTCCGCTGCCAACAGCCGGATCCTGATCCCGGCCTTCAACAGACCCTGCACCAACGCCTCGACGCTGCGCAGCGCGGTCTCCCGCCCCGTGTGCGCAATCAGGAAGACCGTGCGTCCCTCGCTCATGCTGCTGCCCTCTCCCTACGCCTGCCGGGTCGCCGTTGCCCCGTGCGGCCACCGCTCACGATGACCGGACGTCTGCGTCGCACCCTATCGGGGCCCCTCCGCGACCGCCCGGTCCGCCTCGGCCGGGTCGAGCTCCGGGGCGTCCCGGCGTAGCCACAGGAAGTACTCCACATTGCCCGAAGGACCCGGCAGCGGGCTCGCCGTGACCGCCCGCACACCCAGGCCCAACGCCCAAGCCTGCGCGGCCACCTGACGGACCATCTCGGCCCGCAGCTCCGGGCTGCGCACCACACCGCCGCTGCCCAGCCGCTCCTTGCCGATCTCGAACTGCGGCTTGACCATCATCACCAGGTCCGCGTCCTCGGCACAGCACCCCGCCAGCGCGGGCAGCACCAGGCCGAGCGAGATGAACGACAGGTCGCCCACCACCAGACCGACCGGCTCCCCGCCGATCCGCTCCAGGGTCAGCTCCCGGACGTTGGTCCGGTCCATCACGGTCACCCGGTCGTCGCTCTGCAGCGACCATGCCAGCTGCCCGTACCCGACATCGACCGCGAGCACGTGCGCGACGCCCGCCCGCAGCAGCACATCCGTGAACCCACCGGTCGAGGCACCCGCGTCCAGCGCCCGGCGCCCCTCCACCACCAGCCCCTGGGGCAGGAACGCCGCCAGCGCACCGGCCAGCTTGTGACCGCCCCGCGAGACGTAGTCCGGGTCGTTCTCGTCCGCCGCCACCACCACGGCCGCCGCCGTCTCCACCTGGGTGGCCGGCTTGGTCGCGGTGGTGCCGCCGACCGTCACCCGGCCCGCCGCGATCAGCTCGCTCGCGTGCTCACGCGAACGGGCCAGCTTGCGGCGGACCAGCTCCGCGTCGAGTCGGCGTCGTGCCACTGCCACTGGGGTTCCGTCTCCTGCTACTGGTGTTACCGGTCGAGAGCGGCGAGCGTGTCCGCGAGCCGCTGGTGTACATCTTCGTACACCGCCACGTGCGCTCCGGTCTCCACCCCGTCCAGCTCGCCCAGCCGGGCCAGCACCGCATCCACCTCGGGGCGGCCGGTGGGGGCGAAACCGTCCTCTCCGGTGTCAGTCATCGGCAGGCTTCCGGGGAGTGGGCTTCTTGGGCGGCGCGGCCTTCTTGGCGGCGGGTGGCTTGGCGGCGGTCTTCTTGGCGACGGTGTTCTTGGCGGCCAACGTCTTCGGCGTCGGGGTCTTCGCCGCCGTGGTCTTCTTCGTCGTGGTCTTCTTGGCCGCGGTCTTCTTGGCCGCCGATGCCTTCTTGGCTGCCGGGGCCTTCTTCGCCGCTGCGGCCTTCTTGGCCGGGGCAGCCTTCTTCACCGGGGCAGCCTTCTTCACCGGGGGTGCGACCGGCTCGGGAACCTCGTCCGCCCACGCCCAGGCCGGCACCTCCTCGGGCTCCGGCTCCGGCTCGGAATCGGACTCCGCCGGACGGACCTCCTCCTCCCAGCCGGACTCGAACAGGCCGCCCGCACGGGCCTCCTGAGCCGGCGTCGGAGCCGGCTCCTCCACCTCGCGGAGCCTGCTCTCCAGGAAGCTCAGCACCACGCCGACCTTCGTCACCTGGTCGCCGACCTTCTCGAAGACCTTCTCCACCTCGCCCCGGGTCACCCCGACCGCCAGGTCGAACCCAGCCCGCCCGGCCGTCACCGCCTCCTCGGCCAGGGTCTGCAAGGTCTTCGCGGACGGCGGGAACTGCTCCAGCGCCGCCACGTTCACCCCCGACCGCTCCAACAGCCCGGCCACCCGCTTGCCGGCCTCCTCGGCGACCTCGGTGGCCACCACGACCACCCCACGCACCGCATCCCGCAGCATCCCGGCCTACCTCCTCCGTGCCGTCTCCGAACCCCTCGCCCCCGACGCTACCGCCTCCGGCCCCGCCGGGACGGTCCCAGCGCTGCGATAGCGTGGGCAGCCAGCCGCAGCACCCAGAGGGAGAGACCAGCAGCGATGGCCAGCACCGAGGAGTGCCGCAGCGCACTCGAGCAGCTCAGCCGCACCCTCGCAGGCACCAACGGCGAGGTCCGCCGGGCCGCCGCCCTCGACCGCTCGCTGACCTGTCGGATCACCGACCTCGACGTGACCTTCTCCGGCCGCCTCCAGGACGGCCGGATCACCGACGTGGTCGAAACCCCCGGCCCCCCGCCCGCCAAGGCCGAGATCCGCCTCACCATGACCAGCGACGACCTGGTCGCCATGGTCGGCGGCACCCTCAACTTCGCCTCGGCCTGGGCCTCCGGCCGCGTCAAGCTGGAGGCGGGCTTCCGCGACCTGCTGCGCCTGCGGACCCTGCTCTGAGCTCAACCTTCTGCTGGCGACCGGGCATCTACGATCAGGGGCCCGGGGCGCTGCTGATGTGCGGCTCCGCCGATTGGGCGGAGCCGCCCCTTACCAGGTGATCCGTCCGTAGCTGGTCAGGCACCTTCGCAGTGCCCCGTACGCCAGATCTCCTCGCGGTGCCCCGAGCCCGTGTACCCGGCGCGCCTGCCGAAGGCTAGAAGCCGAGCTCGGCCAGCGCCTTCCGCCCGTCCAGCCCCGGCCCCGCCGTCCAGGCGGCGCCGCAGAGCGCCCGCAACCCGTCGTACCGGTTCTCCCCCGTACCGGACAGCCGCAGGACCCCGTCCTCCGCCCAGGCCCGCCACCCGCCGCACTCGAAGCCGCCGTCCACCGCGACCGCCGCACGGTGCGCCGTCAGCAGCCCCCGCAGGTCCGCCGCCAGGTACGTCGGCCGGTGCTCCGCCGGAGCGTCCAGCAGCAGCGCGGGCGTCGTGACCCCGGTGAACACCAGCAGGCTGTCGACCCCGCCGTTCCAGGCGCCCTCGATGTCGGTGTCCAGCCGGTCCCCAACCACCAGCGGACGCTTCGCCCCGGTCCGGATCACCGTCTCCCGGTGCATCGGTGGCAGCGGCTTGCCCGCCACCTCCGGCTCGACGCCGGTGGCCGTCCGGACCGCCGCCACCAGCGTGCCGTTGCCGGGCGCGATCCCGCGCGCGGTCGGCACCGTCAGGTCGGTGTTCGAAGCCACCCACGGCAGCCCGGAGGCGACTGCGTACGAGGCCTCGGCGAGCTGCTGCCAGCCCACCGAGGGGTCGTAGCCCTGCACCACCGCGAGCGGCTCCTCGGCCAGCGAGCTGACCGCCACCAGCCCGTGCTCCGCCAGCGCCTCGACCAGCCCGGCCCCACCCACGACCAGCACCTTCGACCCGGCCGGGACCTTCTCGGCGACCAGCCGGGCTGCCGCCTGGGCGGAGTTGATCACGTCGGCCGGCTCGGCCGGGATGCCGAGCTCGGTGAGGTGCTCGGCCACCACCCGGGGCGGCCGGGAGGCGTTGTTGGTGACGTACGCCAGGTGCATCCCGCCGTCCCTGGCCACCGCCAGCGACTCGGCCGCGTGCTCGATCGCGTTCGGCCCGGCGTACACCACGCCGTCCAGGTCGAGCAGCGCGGTGTCGTACACCTCGGTCAGCGGGAGCTCGGAGCCCCCGGGAGCGGTGCGTGCCTGGCCGGTTGCGCCGGTGTCCGTCATGCCTGCTGCCACCTCGTCCTCACTCGTCGTCACCTGTCACAGCGTCAGGCGGTGTCCTGCCCGGCGTCGCCCTGGTATCCCGGGGAGCCAGGCTGGAGCGGGCCGTACGCGCCGGCCCGGGCGGCCAGGGTCGCCCTGGTCTGCCGCAGGGCCGCCCGGTAGTGCTCGGCCCCGGGCCGCATCGCGACCGCCAGCGCGAGATGCTCGGCCGAGGTCTCGAAGTCACCCAGCCGCGCCGCCGCCACGCCCCATCCGAACTGAGCGTAGTCGTCCGACGGATCGGCCAGTGCCACGGCCCTGAAGTTCTCCAACGCCTCCCGGAACCGTCCCGCCCCGTAGAGCGCCCGGGCCAGCGTCTCCCGGATGCTCCGGGACTCCGGCTCCGCCTCCGCCGCCCGGGCCAGCAACTGCACCGCCGCCGCCGGATTTCCCTGCCCCAGCAACTCCGCCCCGCGCCTGAACCAGTCGTAGACCCCGCCCTCGGGTACCCCGTCGCTCCCGCTCATCCCTGCCCCAGCTCCCTCCGGCCGCCCACCCACCCGGTCCGACACACCTTCCGAGCCGTCTCGGGCACTTGCGATCACTGAACAGCGCATACCCGGTTACCATGCCCAGGATGACGACACCCAGTGCAGACAGTGGAGCCCAAGCTCCGAGCGGCGGCCCCGGAGACCCCGGGCACGTCGCCACCGCGGGGCTGTCCCTCTCTCCGTTCCGTGGCCTGCGGTACCGCCCCGACCGGGTGGGAAACCTGGCGGCGGTCACCTCGCCCCCGTACGACGTCGTGGACCCGAACCGGCGGCTCGACCTGGAGACCGCCGACCCGCACAACATCGTCCGGCTGATCCTCCCCCGCCCCGAACCGGACGACAGCGGCGACCGCCCCGACCGCGACACCCGCTACCGGCACGCGGCCCGGCTGCTCACCGACTGGCAGCGCGAGGGCGTCCTCGCCGCCGACCGGGAGGCCGCGCTCTACGTCTACGAGCAGCGCACCGACGGCCTGCTGCAGCGCGGACTGATCGGTTCGCTCGCGGTCAGCGGCCCGGAGGCCGGCGTGGTGCTGCCGCACGAGGACGTGATGCCGCGTCCGGTCGCCGACCGGGTCGGCCTGATGCGCACCACCAAGGCCAACCTCGAACCGCTGCTGCTCACCTACCGGGGCCACGGCGGCGCCGCCCAGGTGATCGAACGTGCCGTCACCGGCGAGCCGCTGCTCACCACGACCACCACCGACGGCACCCACCACCGCCTCTGGGCCGTCACCGACCCGGCCGAACTGGCCCAGGTGACCCGGGACCTGGCGACCTGTCGGGCACTGATCGCCGACGGGCACCACCGCTGGGCGATGTACCTGCGGCTCCAGCGCGAGCACCGCCACCTGCCCCGCAGCCCGTGGGACCGCGGCATGGTGCTGCTGGTGGACACCGCCCGCTACCCGCTCAGGGTCCGCGCCATCCACCGGGTGCTGTACCGGCTGCCGATCGCCGAGGCCCTGGCCGCCCTGGGCGAGCACTGGCAGGTCAAGGAGGTGCCCGGACCGCTGGACCACGCCCTCCAGGCGCTCGCCGACGCCAAACGGCAGGGCGGCAACGCCTTCCTGCTCACGGCCGGCGACTCGGCCTTCCGCCTGGTCAGCGAGCCGGACGAGGCCCTGCTCGCCGCCACCGTCCCGGCCGACAAGCCGGAGGAGTGGCGCCACCTGGACGCCACCGTGCTGCACGCCACCCTGCTCGACCACATCTGGCGGGTGCCGGACAGTCCCGACCACATCGGCTACCTGCACGCCGCGGCCGCCGCCGAACGCGAGGCCGCCCGGACCGGCGGCACGGCCGTCCTGCTGCACCCGGTGGACGAGAGCGTGGTGCGGCGACTGGCCGAACAGGGCGTGACGATGCCCCGGAAGTCCACCTCCTTCGGCCCGAAGCCGGCCACCGGACTGGTGCTCCGCAGCCTCGAACTGGGCTGAGAAGCGGGAGAGGCCCCGACCGCGTGTGCGGTCGGGGCCTCTCCCGTTGTGCTGTCCTGCGGGGTCAGCGGCGGTCGCCGGAGTCCCGGACGTCGTCGACCTCGTCGATCTCGAGGTCGTCCTCGTCGTAGTACTCCTCGACGTCCTCCTCGTCCTCGTAGATCACCTTGTCGTCGCCGGTGTCGTCCATGGCGATCTTGCGACGGGGGCGCTCCTCGACGATCTCGTCGTCGCGGTCATCCCGGTTGTCCCGGTTGTCCCGGTTGTCCTCGTCGTCGGCCGCCTCGTCCGCGAGCTCGTCCAGCTCGTCGTCCTCGGCCCGACCCTCGTCGTCGCCGTCCACGATCTCGCGGCCGTGCTCGTCCGCCATCTCGGGGTCGAGCGCGTCGGTGAACTCCAGGCCGTCGATCTCGGCGAGCCGCTCGGACGCGTTGGTCTGCCCGTCGGTGTCCGCCTCGGCCGCCTTGGCGAACCACTCACGGGCCTCGTCGCCACGGCCGGCCGCGATCAGCGCCTCGGCGTAGGCGTACCGCAGGCGCGCGGTCCACGGCTGGACGGTGTTGGACGCCAGCTCCGGGCTCTGCAGCGTCACCACGGCGGCGTCGTACTGCTCCATGTCGCCACGGGCACCCGCCGCGACCAGCCGCATCTCGACCTGGCCGGCCTTGTCCAGCTGCTTCACCTCGGGCTCGCCGGCCATCGCCAGCGCCCGCTCCGGACGGCTCAGACCACGCTCGCAGTCCGCCATCACCGGCCACAGGTCCACCCGGCCGGTCATCCGCTTCGCGGCACGGAACTCGGTCAGTGCCTCGGCGTACCGTTGCGTCACGTACGACGCGAAGCCCGCCGCCTCACGGACCGAGGCGACCCGGGAGGCCAGCCGCAGCGCGACGCGGGAGTACTGGTACGCCTCCTCGGGGTCGGTGTCGAGCGTCCTGGCCACCATCACCAGGTTGCGCGCGACATCGTCCGCGAGGGTCTTCGGCAGGCTCTTCAGGTCCTGGCGGACATCCGAGTCCAGCTCGAAGCCGGTCACGTCCTCCGGGATCGGCAGCCGCTTGACCGGCTCGAAGTTCCCGCGACGGTCGTCGTAGTCCGACCGCTCGTCCCGACGCGGCCGGTCATCCCGGTTGCCGTACGAGGGGCGGCCACCACGGTCGTCACGGTTCCCGTACGACGGACGGCCGCCGCGGTCGTCGCGGTTGCCGTACGAGGGGCGGTCGCCGGAGGGGCGACGGTCACCGTACGAGGGACGGTCACCGGAGGGGCGGCCGCCACGGTCGTCGCGGCTGCCGTACGACGGGCGGTCACCAGAAGGGCGGCCGCCACGGTCGTCGCGGTTGCCGTACGAGGGGCGGTCACCGGAGGGGCGACGGTCGCCGTAGGAGGGGCGGCTGCCACGGTCGTCCCGGTTGCCGTAGGAGGGGCGGTCGCCGGAGGGGCGACGGTCACCGTAGGACGGGCGGTCACCGGAGGGGCGGCCACCGCGGTCGTCGCGGCTGCCGTAGGACGGACGGTCACCCGACGGCCGGTCGTCACGACGGAAGCCACCACCGGAGGGGCGGTCGCCGTACGAGGGGCGGCTGCCACGGTCATCACGGCTGCCGTACGAGGGGCGGTCGCCGGAGGGGCGACGGTCACCGTACGAGGGACGGTCACCAGACGGACGGCCACCACGGTCGTCACGGTTGCCGTACGACGGGCGGTCACCGGAGGGGCGGTCGCCGAAGGAGGGGCGGCTGCCACGGTCGTCCCGGTTGCCGTAGGAGGGGCGGTCGCCGGAGGGGCGACGGTCACCGTACGAGGGACGGTCACCGGAGGGGCGGCCACCGCGGTCGTCGCGGCTGCCGTAGGACGGACGGTCACCCGACGGCCGGTCGTCACGACGGAAGCCACCACCGGAGGGGCGGTCGCCGTACGAGGGGCGGCTGCCACGGTCATCACGGCTGCCGTACGAGGGGCGGTCGCCGGAGGGGCGACGGTCACCGTAGGACGGGCGGTCACCAGACGGACGGCCACCACGGTCATCGCGGTTGCCATAGGACGGGCGGTCACCAGACGGACGGCCACCACGGTCATCGCGGTTGCCATAGGACGGGCGGTCACCAGACGGACGGCCACCACGGTCGTCCCGGTTGCCGTAGGAGGGGCGGTCGCCGGAGGGGCGACGGTCACCGTACGAGGGACGGTCACCGGAGGGGCGGCCACCGCGGTCGTCGCGGCTGCCGTAGGACGGACGGTCACCCGACGGCCGGTCGTCACGACGGAAGCCACCACCGGAGGGGCGGTCGCCGTACGAGGGGCGGCTGCCACGGTCATCACGGCTGCCATAGGAGGGGCGGTCGCCGGAGGGGCGACGGTCACCGTAGGACGGGCGGTCACCAGACGGACGGCCACCACGGTCATCGCGGTTGCCATAGGACGGGCGGTCACCAGACGGACGGCTGCCACGGTCGTCCCGGTTGCCGTAGGAGGGGCGGTCACCGGAGGGGCGACGGTCACCACCGTACGAGGGACGGTCACCCGACGGGCGGCCACCGCGGTCGTCGCGGCTGCCGTAGGACGGACGGTCACCCGACGGCCGGCCACCACGGTCGTTGGAGAAACCCCCGCGCGACCGGGGCTCGTAGCCGCGGCCGTCGTCCGATCGTCGGTCGGGACGGTCCTGGGGAGGGTTCGACATCGTGGTGACTCCTTCTGCTCTGCTGCTCGACCGCGCGGCCAGGGCGATGTCATCGCCCGGTGCGGTGTGGTGGGGCCCGCGTGGCCACACACCAGCTCCATTGTCCGGCATCCGGCCACCATCCGCTGTTGGGCGATGGCCTGAGTGCTCCGGTGTGCTCTGGGAAAAACAAAAAAGGCCGTTGGCCCCAGCGAATCGCTGGGGCCAACGGCCTTGAATACTTGTTCGGCGGCGTCCTACTCTCCCACAGGGTCCCCCCTGCAGTACCATCGGCGCTACGAGGCTTAGCTTCCGGGTTCGGAATGTAACCGGGCGTTTCCCTCGTGCTATGACCACCGAAACCCTATCGGGTATTCAGCGAAACACACACTTTTTAGTTTATTTAAGTGGTTTTTCACCGGCGATAGCTGTTCGCTACCCGGGAACAACACAGTGGACGCGAGCGTCTGAGGACAAGCCCTCGGCCTATTAGTACCGGTCAGCTCCACCCCTTACAGGGCTTCCACATCCGGCCTATCAACCCAGTCGTCTACTGGGAGCCTTACCCTCTCAAGGAGGTGGGAATATTCATCTCGAAGCAGGCTTCCCGCTTAGATGCTTTCAGCGGTTATCCCTCCCGAACGTAGCCAACCAGCCATGCCCTTGGCAGAACAACTGGCACACCAGAGGTTCGTCCGTCCCGGTCCTCTCGTACTAGGGACAGCCCTTCTCAATATTCCTACGCGCACAGCGGATAGGGACCGAACTGTCTCACGACGTTCTAAACCCAGCTCGCGTACCGCTTTAATGGGCGAACAGCCCAACCCTTGGGACCTACTCCAGCCCCAGGATGCGACGAGCCGACATCGAGGTGCCAAACCATCCCGTCGATATGGACTCTTGGGGAAGATCAGCCTGTTATCCCCGGGGTACCTTTTATCCGTTGAGCGACGGCGCTTCCACAAGCCACCGCCGGATCACTAGTCCCGACTTTCGTCCCTGCTCGACCCGTCGGTCTCACAGTCAAGCTCCCTTGTGCACTTACACTCAACACCTGATTGCCAACCAGGCTGAGGGAACCTTTGGGCGCCTCCGTTACTCTTTAGGAGGCAACCGCCCCAGTTAAACTACCCACCAGACACTGTCCCTGATCCGGATCACGGACCCAGGTTAGACATCCAGCACGACCAGAGTGGTATTTCAACGACGACTCCACGACAACTGGCGTTGCCGCTTCAAAGTCTCCCACCTATCCTACACAAGCCGAACCGAACACCAATATCAAGCTATAGTAAAGGTCCCGGGGTCTTTCCGTCCTGCTGCGCGAAACGAGCATCTTTACTCGTAATGCAATTTCACCGGGCCTATGGTTGAGACAGTCGAGAAGTCGTTACGCCATTCGTGCAGGTCGGAACTTACCCGACAAGGAATTTCGCTACCTTAGGATGGTTATAGTTACCACCGCCGTTTACTGGCGCTTAAGTTCTCAGCTTCGCCAACCCGAAGATTGACTAACCGGTCCCCTTAACGTTCCAGCACCGGGCAGGCGTCAGTCCGTATACATCGCCTTACGGCTTCGCACGGACCTGTGTTTTTAGTAAACAGTCGCTTCTCGCTGGTCTCTGCGGCCGGCCCCAGCTCAGAGTGCAAGACTCATCACCAGTTCCGGCCCCCCTTCTCCCGAAGTTACGGGGGCATTTTGCCGAGTTCCTTAACCATAGTTCACCCGAACGCCTCGGTATTCTCTACCTGACCACCTGAGTCGGTTTGGGGTACGGGCCGCCATGAAACTCGCTAGAGGCTTTTCTCGACAGCATAGGATCATCCACTTCACCACAATCGGCTCGGCATCAGGTCTCAGCCTTAATGAGTGACGGATTTGCCTATCACTCGGCCTACACCCTTACCCCGGGACAACCACCGCCCGGGCTGGACTACCTTCCTGCGTCACCCCATCGCTCACCTACTACCCTGTTGGGTCACCGGCTCCACCACGTCCCTTTGTCCGAAGACTCCGGGCCGGCTTCACGGGCTTAGCATTCAGAGGTTCGACGTTGGCGCTTCAAAGCGGGTACGGGAATATCAACCCGTTGTCCATCGACTACGCCTGTCGGCCTCGCCTTAGGTCCCGACTTACCCTGGGCAGATCAGCTTGACCCAGGAACCCTTGGTCAATCGGCGCAAGAGTTTCCCACTCTTGTATCGCTACTCATGCCTGCATTCTCACTCGTGAACCGTCCACAACTGGATTCCTCCGCTGCTTCACCCGGCACACGACGCTCCCCTACCCATCACAGCCCCCGTTGGGGGTATTGCTGCAATGACACGACTTCGGTGGTGTACTTGAGCCCCGCTACATTGTCGGCGCGGAATCACTTGACCAGTGAGCTATTACGCACTCTTTCAAGGGTGGCTGCTTCTAAGCCAACCTCCTGGTTGTCTCTGCGACTCCACATCCTTTCCCACTTAGCACACGCTTAGGGACCTTAGTCGGTGTTCTGGGCTGTTTCCCTCTCGACCATGGAGCTTATCCCCCACAGTCTCACTGCCACGCTCTCACTTACCGGCATTCGGAGTTTGGCTAAGGTCAGTAACCCGGTGAGGCCCATCGCCTATCCAGTGCTCTACCTCCGGCAAGAAACACGTGACGCTGCACCTAAATGCATTTCGGGGAGAACCAGCTATCACGGAGTTTGATTGGCCTTTCACCCCTAACCACAGGTCATCCCCCAGGTTTTCAACCCTGGTGGGTTCGGTCCTCCACGAAGTCTTACCTCCGCTTCAACCTGCCCATGGCTAGATCACTCCGCTTCGGGTCTTGGGCATGCAACTGTACCGCCCTATTCGGACTCGCTTTCGCTACGGCTACCCCACACGGGTTAACCTCGCTACACACCGCAAACTCGCAGGCTCATTCTTCAAAAGGCACGCAGTCACGAGACACACAGCAAGCTGCATGTCCGACGCTCCCACGGCTTGTAGGCACACGGTTTCAGGTACTATTTCACTCCGCTCCCGCGGTACTTTTCACCATTCCCTCACGGTACTATCCGCTATCGGTCACTAGGGAATATTTAGGCTTAGCGGGTGGTCCCGCCAGATTCACACGGAATTTCTCGGGCTCCGTGCTACTTGGGAGAAGCTCAAGTGAGCCGCACAGATTTCGTCTACGGGGGTCTTACCCTCTACGCCGGACCTTTCGCATGTCCTTCGACTATCCATACGGTTTCTGACTCACCGACCGGCCGGCAGACCAATCAAGAACTTTCCCACGACCCCGCTCTGGCAACCCCTGCCGGGTCTCACACCAAAACGGTTTAGCCTCATCCGGTTTCGCTCGCCACTACTCCCGGAATCACGGTTGTTTTCTCTTCCTGAGGGTACTGAGATGTTTCACTTCCCCTCGTTCCCTCCACACACCCTATGTGTTCAGGTGCGGGTGACAGCCCATGACGACTGCCGGGTTTCCCCATTCGGAAACCCCCGGATCAAAGCCTGGTTGACGGCTCCCCGGGGACTATCGTGGCCTCCCACGTCCTTCATCGGTTCCTAGTGCCAAGGCATCCACCGTGCGCCCTTAAAAACTTGGCCACAGATGCTCGCGTCCACTGTGCAGTTCTCAAACAACGACCAGACACCCACCCTCGGCACCCCTGACAGGATGTCCTCAAGTAGGACCGGCACTGAAGCAACAGCCTCACGGCCGTTCCCTCAGGACCCAACAACGTGCCCGACACACCCGCCATCCACCGCGTTCCACGCCCCGAAGGACAGTACTGACGGCTTCAACCGTGTGTGCCGAATAGTCAACGTTCCACCCATGAGCAACCAACCGAGAGCATTCGTCTCGGTCTGGCTATGTGCTCCTTAGAAAGGAGGTGATCCAGCCGCACCTTCCGGTACGGCTACCTTGTTACGACTTCGTCCCAATCGCTGGTCCCACCTTCGACGGCTCCTCCCCTTACGGGTTAGGCCACCGGCTTCGGGTGTTACCGACTTTCGTGACGTGACGGGCGGTGTGTACAAGGCCCGGGAACGTATTCACCGCAGCATGCTGATCTGCGATTACTAGCAACTCCAACTTCATGGGGTCGAGTTGCAGACCCCAATCCGAACTGAGGCCGGCTTTTTGGGATTCGCTCCGCCTCGCGGCATCGCAGCCCTTTGTACCGACCATTGTAGCACGTGTGCAGCCCAAGACATAAGGGGCATGATGATTTGACGTCGTCCCCACCTTCCTCCGAGTTGACCCCGGCAGTCTCCTGTGAGTCCCCATCACCCCGAAAGGCATGCTGGCAACACAGAACAAGGGTTGCGCTCGTTGCGGGACTTAACCCAACATCTCACGACACGAGCTGACGACAACCATGCACCACCTGTATACCGACCACAAGGGGGCGACTATCTCTAGCCGTTTCCGGTATATGTCAAGCCTTGGTAAGGTTCTTCGCGTTGCGTCGAATTAAGCCACATGCTCCGCTGCTTGTGCGGGCCCCCGTCAATTCCTTTGAGTTTTAGCCTTGCGGCCGTACTCCCCAGGCGGGGAACTTAATGCGTTAGCTGCGGCACCGACGACGTGGAATGTCGCCAACACCTAGTTCCCAACGTTTACGGCGTGGACTACCAGGGTATCTAATCCTGTTCGCTCCCCACGCTTTCGCTCCTCAGCGTCAGTAATGGCCCAGAGATCCGCCTTCGCCACCGGTGTTCCTCCTGATATCTGCGCATTTCACCGCTACACCAGGAATTCCGATCTCCCCTACCACACTCAAGCCTGCCCGTATCGAATGCAGACCCGGGGTTAAGCCCCGGGCTTTCACAACCGACGCGACAAGCCGCCTACGAGCTCTTTACGCCCAATAATTCCGGACAACGCTCGCACCCTACGTATTACCGCGGCTGCTGGCACGTAGTTAGCCGGTGCTTCTTCTGCAGGTACCGTCACTTGCGCTTCTTCCCTGCTGAAAGAGGTTTACAACCCGAAGGCCGTCATCCCTCACGCGGCGTCGCTGCATCAGGCTTTCGCCCATTGTGCAATATTCCCCACTGCTGCCTCCCGTAGGAGTCTGGGCCGTGTCTCAGTCCCAGTGTGGCCGGTCGCCCTCTCAGGCCGGCTACCCGTCGTCGCCTTGGTAGGCCATTACCCCACCAACAAGCTGATAGGCCGCGGGATCATCCTGCACCGCCGGAGCTTTCCACCAACCCCCATGCAGAGGAAGGTCATATCCGGTATTAGACCTCGTTTCCAAGGCTTGTCCCAGAGTGCAGGGCAGATTTCCCACGTGTTACTCACCCGTTCGCCACTAATCCACTCCGAAGAGCTTCATCGTTCGACTTGCATGTGTTAAGCACGCCGCCAGCGTTCGTCCTGAGCCAGGATCAAACTCTCCGTGAATGTCTGCGAGTAATCTCGCGAGCCACTCGCGTTGAGCGGCACGGCAACCACCGGAATAGGCGGCCCCGCGCACTGCGTCCTCGCTAGTGTTTTACTTCATAAAGGAATCTCCAACCCCACAAAGTGAGGCCGGGGATGTCAACATATCTGGCGTTGACTTTTGGCACGCTGTTGAGTTCTCAAGGAACGGACACTTCCTTCGAGCCGCTTATCAGGCGGACCCTCCGGGCGCTTCGTTCGTTCTTTCGTGTTCCGAGCTTATCAGACGTTTTCCGCTCCGTTTTCCGGAGTTTCATTTCATCTTTCGGCTCTCCCGAACTGTATCAGAGCTATTCGGCCCGCTTTTCCCGCTCGAATTGTCATTCGAAGGGCGCGCGACGAAGCAGTTCGTCAGAGTTTGGGGGTTCCGCTGTCCGGTGTGACCCGGTTTCAGCGACTCGGACTACGTTAAGGCACTGCGCGGCCCGCGTCAAACACAGAGGGGCCGGATCTGTCCAGATCCGGCCCCTCCTTGACTGCTCCGCAGCTCAACAGGCGTGCGGTTTCAGCCAACTGACACTAGTTCGAGGCGAGCTCGATCGCGGCCAGGTTGCGCTTTCCGCGCCGCAGCACCAGCCAACGGCCGTGCAGCAGGTCCGAGTTGGCCGGTACGGCCTCCTCGTCGGCGACCTTCGCGTTGTTCAGGTAGGCGCCGCCCTCCTTGATGGTGCGGCGGGCGCCCGAGCGGCTGGGGGCGAGGCCGACCTCGACCAGCAGGTCCACCACGGGGAGCAGCTCGGTGACCGTGGCCTTGGGGACCTCGGCGAGAGCTGCGGCCAGGGTGGCGGGCTCCAGGTCGGCGAGGTCGCCCTGACCGAAGAGGGCCTTCGAGGCGGCGACCGCGCGCTCGTACTGGTCGGCACCATGTACCAGGGTGGTGAGTTCCTCGGCCAGGGCCCGCTGGCCCAGCCGGGCCTGCGGGCGCTCGGCGGTCTCGCGCTCCAGCTCCTCGATCTCCTCCCGGGACCGGAACGAGAAGATGCGCAGGAAGTTCGAGACGTCCCGGTCGTCCGCGTTCAGCCAGAACTGGTAGAAGGCGTACGGGGTGGTCAGCTCCGGATCCAGCCAGATCGTGCCGGACTCGGTCTTGCCGAACTTGGTGCCGTCGGCCTTGACGATGAGCGGGGTGGCGAGCAGGTGGACCGGCTTGCCCTCGGCTTTGCGGATCAGGTCACTGCCCGCGGTGAGGTTGCCCCACTGGTCGCTGCCGCCGGTCTGCAAGGTGCAGTTGTAGCGGCGGAACAGCTCCAGGTAGTCCATGCCCTGGAGGATCTGGTAGCTGAACTCGGTGTACGAGATGCCGGCCTCGGAGTTCAGCCGCCGGGCGACCGCCTCCTTGGCGATCATGCCGTTGACCCGGAAGTACTTGCCCACGTCGCGCAGCAGACTGATCGCCGACATGCCCGACGTCCAGTCCAGGTTGTTGACCATGCGGGCCGCGTACTCGCCCTCGAAGTCGAGGTACTTCGCCACCTGGCCGCGCACGCGCTCCACCCACCGCGCGACCGTCTCGGGTTCGTTGAGCACCCGCTCCGCAGTGGGCTTGGGGTCACCGATCAGGCCGGTGGCGCCACCGACCAGGCCGAGCGGGAAGTTTCCGGCCTGCTGGATCCTGCGCATGGTGAGGATCTGCACCAGGTTGCCGAGGTGGAGGCTGGGGGCCGTCGGGTCGAAGCCGCAATAGAACGTGACCGGGCCGTCCGCGAACGCCTTGCGCAGTGCGTCCTCGTCGGTGGACAGGGCGATCAGCCCTCGCCACCGCAGCTCGTCGACGATGTCCGTCACGGTCACGCTTCTCCTTCGGTCGGGCGCCAGGTCCGCGCTCGGGCCCGTTCCGTCGGGCCCCGCACCTGGACGACTCCAGCGTCCTAGAGCCTACGCGGTCCCGGCCAGCGACTTTTCGCTGTGGCCGCCCGGTGCCGGAAATTCCGTTGTTCGCAGCCCCGACGCGGGTCAGAGTGGAGTCCCGCCGAGCGGCGGACTGGTACGGGACGGGCGTGCCGTCGGCAGGCCCGCAGGGAGGTGGCCGAGGTGCGCAACACGCTGGTTCTGAACGCGAGCTACGAACCGCTGACGACGGTGTCCCTGAAGCGCGCCGTGGTGCTGGTACTCCAGGACAAGGCCGTGGTCGAGCAGGCCCATCCGCTCGGTGTGGTGCGGGCGACCGGCATCTCCGTACCGGTGCCCCGGGTGATCAGACTCCAACGCTACGTCCGGGTGCCGTTCCGACAACGGGCCCCGTGGTCGCGGCGGGGTGTGCTGGTCCGGGACCAGCACCTGTGTGCGTACTGCGGCCGACGGGCTACCACGGTGGACCACCTGCACCCGAAGTCGCGCGGTGGCGCCGACTCCTGGTTGAACACCGTCGCAGCCTGCGCGGAGGACAACCAGCGCAAGGCCGACCGGACGCCGGAGCAGGCCGGGATGAGGCTCCTGCGCAAGCCGTTCGAGCCGACACCGGAGGCGACGCTGATGCTGGCGCTCGGTCTGCACCGCAGTGAGATGCACGAGCTGGCGGCCTGGCTGCCGGCTGCGGCGGTGGCGTGAGCCCCGCCGCCCCAGAGCGTGGGCCGACCCGATCGGGGGACGGGTCGGCCCATGAGTCTTTCGGCCCATGAGTCTTTTCGACGCACCGTCAGCTCTTGGCCTGGAAGGCGCCCGCGACGCCGAAGTTTGCCGAGTGCTCGGGCAGCACGACGACCTTGCCGCCGCCGGTGAGCACCCGGCCGGAGGTCAGCAGCGAGCCGGTGCCCTGGGGGTAGCCGCCGCCTGCGGTGGCCCGGCCGTCGGTGACGGCGTACCGGCTGAGGTGGGCAGGCTGGTCCAGGCGCTCGTCGCCGGCCAGCAGCAGGGCGCCGTTCTCCACACCGACCGGGACGGACTTGCCCTTCTCGGCGACCGGGGTCTTCCAGCGCGCCTTACCGGTCGTCAGGTCATAGCCGACGGCCGAGGACTTGCCGCCGTCGGCCGGGACCAGGGTGCTCAGCAAGGTCTGGTCCTGGAAGAACACCGTCGGGGTGGGGTCGAAGCTGCCCCGGGTGACGCCGAGCCTGCCGCCCTCGGCGGTGACCGGGATCTCGGCGGCCGGGTCGCCGGTGGCGCCCCAGGCGAAGACCCGGTCGTCGGTGGGCTGCGCGCCGGTGGTGAGCACCACGGCGGGCTCGGCGGAGAGCACGGTGACGGTCTTGGGCTGGTTGTTCAGCCCGCGCCACCAGTGCAGCTTGCCGTCCTCGGCGTTCAGCGAGACCGCTTGGTCGGCGGGCGTGCTGTCGGCGCAGGTGCTGTGCAGCAGGACGGTCTTGCCGCTCGCGCCGCCGCTCAGCGTGCAGAACTTGCCCTGGCCGCCGTACGTCCAGAGGTCCTTGCCGTCGGCGGCGGCCCAGGCGGTCGCCCGGTCGTCCCCGACCGCGACCACCTTGTCCTCCAGCACCGCGACGTGGGCGCCGTAGCCGTCCTTGGCGTCGGAGAGCGGCTTGGCCCAGTTCGTCTTGCCGGTCTTGGTGTCGACGGCGGTGACCAGGGTGCAGGCGCTCTTCGGATCGGCCGAGACCCGGAACAGTGCGGCACCCAGGCCCGCCGGACTGACCGTGGGTGAGAGACCGCACGGGATGGCACCCTCGGCGGGCGGGGCGACCGTCCAGGTGGGCTTGCCGTCGGCGAGCGCGTAGGCGTGCACGCCGGTGCTGTCGGAGCGGACCACCGCGTCGGCCAGCAGCCAGCTGCCGACCAGCGTGTCGTCGGCGCCGGTGGCCGGAGCGGTGGCGGGCTGGGCGGCCCACGCCCGGGCGTGCGCGACGGTGAACGTCTTCGGGATCTCGGCCGGGCCGCCAGCCGCTCCCCCACCGTCGGACTGGTCGGCGGTCACCATCACGCCGGCCGTGATCAGGACGGCCAGTGCGGCGACCCCGGCCCCGGTACGGATCAGCAGGGCGCGCTTGCCCGGCGCGTGCTCCCCGGAGATCACCGATGCGGCCAGGTCCTTCACCCGGTCGACGGGTGACACCTTGCGGACCGGGGCGGCGACGACGGGCCCGGCGGGCTCGGGCGCCACCACGGGCGCCGCCGGTTCGGCCTGCACGACCGGTTCGAAGGACGGCGGTTCATGGCCCGGCGGCTCGTGACCCGGCGGCTCGAAGGACGGCGTCTCGTACGGGGACGGCTCGTACGGCTGCTGGTAGGACGGCGGCGCGTACAGCTGCTGCTCGTACCCGGCTCCGGCCTGCTGGTACTGCTGCTGCGGCACGGCGGACTGCCACTGCTGGTCCTGGTACCCGTAGGGCTGCTCGCCGTACGGCTGCTGCTCCGGGGTCGGGTACCACCCCTGCTGGTAGTCGTAGCCGACCGGCTCCTGCCCGGCCGTGCCGGAGTGGTCCTGAGCCATACCGTTCCGTCCGTCCGACTGCTGCTTGCTGGCGGCAGTCAGCATCTCACGCCGGTCGGACCATCCCGTCCGGAACCGGAGCAATCGGGCATCTCACGGGGGATCAGACGGTGCGCAGCGCCTGGTCGATCCTGGCCGCCATGGTGAGGTCGAGCTCGGTCAGGCCGCCCGCGCTGTGGGTGGACAGGACGAACCGCAGGGTGCGCCAGCGGATGTCGATGTCGGGGTGGTGGTCGAGTTCCTCGGCTGCCACCGCCACCGCGTCGACCACCGCGATCGCGGTCGGGAAGCCGGCCGTCTCGGCGGTCCGGACGATGGCCTCGCCCTCCCGGGTCCAGTCCGGGAGGGCGGCCAGGCCGGCCGTGATCTGATCGTCGGTCAGTCGGGTGCGATTGCTCATGGGCCCAGCGTACGAGCGGGTGCCCGGACCGGGCTCAGCTGAGCAGCATTCGGGTCACCGCGACCAGGCCGACGGCGACGATCACCCCGCGCAGCGCGGGCGGCGGCAGGCGGCGGCCGACCTTGGCGCCGAGCTGGCCGCCGAGGGTGGAGCCGACCGCGATGAGCAGGACGGCGGTCCAGTCGATCTCCGAGGTGAAGAGGAAGAACACCGCCGCCACCGCGTTGACGATCAGGGCGAGCACGTTCTTGGCGCCGTTGATCCGCTGCATGGAGTCCTGGAGCAGCATGCCTATCAGGGCCACCAGCAGGACGCCCTGGGCTGCGCCGAAGTAGCCGCCGTAGATGCCGGTCAGAAAGACCCCGCCGAGCAGCAGCGGCCCGAGTTCGGCGGTCGAACCCTCGCGCTTCCGGGCGGCCATCGCCCTGGCCACCCGGGGCTGGATCACCACCAGCACCAGGGCGAGCAGGATCAGCACCGGCACGATCGTGTCGAACGCCGCGCTGGGCAGCTTGACCAGCAGGTACGCGCCGAGCAGTCCGCCGAGCAGCGAGGCGGTGCCCATCCGGATCAACCGGCCGCGCTGGCCGGTGAGTTCGCGGCGGTAGCCGATCGCGCCGCTGAGCGTGCCCGGCACCAGGCCGATGGTGTTGGAGACGTTGGCGGTCACCGGCGGCACGCCGAAGGCGAGCAGGACCGGGAAGGTGATCAGGGTGCCGGACCCGACCACGGTGTTGATGGTCCCGGCGCCGATGCCGGCGAGCAGGACGGCGAGCCCCTCCCAGAGCGTCATGAGTACCCCAGTTTCTGGCCCGGTCCGGTACACGGCACGGGGGCTCGCGTCCGGGCGGGGCCGAGCAGTTGTGCCGCTGATCATGCATCACCGGGGCGGCCCGGGGCCAGAGGGGGTACGGAAACGGGCCCGCTCTCCGAGGGGAGAACGGGCCCGGCCGGGGTCTCTACTCGGGGTCGAGCTTCGGGTACTCGCGGTTGGGTTCCACCCGGGGACGGGCGGCGCCCTTGTCGGTGTCGACCGGGCGGGGCCCGGTCGGGCGGTCGACCTGGATCGGGGAGCCGGCCTGGGCGGCGGGGGCGCCACCACCGGTCGCGTTGCCGAAGGCGCCGCCGATGCCCTTGAGCGCGTCGCCGATCTCGCTCGGGATGATCCAGAGCTTGTTGGCGTCGCCCTTGGCCAGCTCGGGCAGGGTCTGCAGGTACTGGTAGGCGAGCAGCTTCTGGTCCGCGTCGCCCTCGTGGATCGCCTCGAAGACGGTCCGGATCGCGGCGGCCTCACCGTCGGCCCGGAGCACCGCGGCCTGCGCCTCACCCTCAGCGGTGAGCACCGCCGCCTGCTTCTCACCCTCGGCCCGCAGGATGGCGGCCTGCCGGGAGCCCTCGGCGGTGAGGATGGCGGCGCGCTTGTCACGGTCGGCGCGCATCTGCTTCTCCATCGAGTCCTGGATGGAGGTCGGCGGCTCGATCGCCTTGAGCTCGACCCGGTTGACCCGGATGCCCCACTTGCCGGTGGCCTCGTCGAGGACGCCGCGCAGGCCCGCGTTGATCACCTCACGGGACGTCAGGGTGGACTCCAGGTCCATCGAGCCGATGATGTTGCGCAGGGTGGTGACGGTGAGCTGCTCGATCGCCTGGATGTAGCTGGCAACCTCGTAGGTGGCGGCCCGGGCGTCGGTGACCTGGTAGTAGATCACCGTGTCGATGTTGACCACCAGGTTGTCCTGGGTGATCACCGGCTGCGGAGGGAAGGGGACGACCTGCTCGCGCAGGTCGATCCGGTTCCGGACCCGGTCGATGAACGGGACCACGATGTTCAGGCCGGCGTTCAGCGTCCGCGTGTAGCGGCCGAAACGCTCCACGATGGCCGCACTGGCCTGCGGGATCACCTGGATCGTCTTGATCAGTGCGATGAAGGCCACCACGACCAGGACGACCAGCACGATAAGGACGGGTTCCACGCGTTCTCCCCTAGACGACCAGGGCGGTGGCGCCCTGGATTTCGACGACGTCGACCTGCTGACCCGGCTCGTAGACACTGCCGGGGTGGAGCGCCCGGGCCGACCAGATCTCGCCGTTCAGCTTGATCCGCCCGCCCTGCGCGTCGACCTGCTCCTGCACGATGGCGGTGGCGCCGGTCAGCGCGTCGATCCCGGTCCGGATTCCCGGCCCCTGCTTGAGCTGGCGGTACGCGATCGGGCGGACCACGACCAGCAGGGCGACCGAGACGCCCACGAAGATCAGGAACTGCCCCACCACCCCGACTCCGAGTCCGGCGGCGCCGGCGGCCGCCCCGGCGCCGATCGCGAACATGGCGAATTCCGGCATCGCGGTGAGTACCAGCGGTATGCCGAGGCCGACGGCGGCCAGGAGCCACCAGATCCAGCTGTCCACAGGGCCATCCTAAGGAGGTGAGGTCTCTCCCGGCGGAAAGTTCCCGCAGGTGGACGGGCGGAAACCGGCCGTACGTACGACCGGTCCCAGTTCAGTACGTTCAGTACCCGCGTCAGCCGAGCGGCAGGCCCTGCGCGGACCAGCGGTCGCCGTGCCGCTCCAGGGTCAGCGGGAGACCGAAGCAGAGCGAGAGGTTGCGCGCCGTCAGCTCGGTGTCGATCGGGCCCGCGGTGAGCACCTTGCCCTGACGGATCATCAGCACGTGGGTGAACCCGGGCGCGATCTCCTCGACGTGGTGGGTGACCATCGCCATCGCCGGGGCGAACTCGTCCTGGGCCAGCGCGCCGAGCCTGCGGACCAGGTCCTCCCGGCCGCCGAGGTCGAGACCGGCGGCCGGCTCGTCCAGCAGCAGCAGCTCGGGGTCGGTCATCAGCGCGCGGGCGATCATGGTGCGCTTGCGCTCGCCCTCGGACAGCGTGCCGAACTTCCGGTTCACGAAGTCCGCCATGCCGAGCCGGTCCAGCAGCGCGAGGGCGCGGACCTCGTCGGTGGTCTCGTACTGCTCGCGCCAGGTGGCGGTCATCCCGTACGCGGCGGTCAGCACCGTCTGCAACACGGTCTGGTCGGTCGGCAGCTTGTCCAGCAGCGAGGCGCTGGCCAGGCCGATCCGCTGGCGGAGCTCGAAGACGTCGACCGCGCCGAGCTTCTCACCCAGCACGGCGGCCGTGCCCGTGCTCGGGAAGAGGTAGGTGGAGGCGACCTGGAGCAGGGTCGTCTTACCGGCGCCGTTCGGGCCCAGGATCACCCAGCGCTCGCCCTCGGAGATCGACCAGGAGACCTGATCGACCAGCGCGCGCCCCTCCCGGACCACGGAAACGTCCACCAGCTCCAGCACGTCGCTCATGCCTACGCCTTCCCCAATGCAGAAAATTCGGCCGCCCGAGGCCCTTTGCGCGCGCGGGTCCTCGGGGTGCGGTCCACTCGTGTCGACAGTCGGCTGCGGGCGGGCAGCCTACCCCGGGGCCGGGTAAGGCTCGGAGGGGGTGCGCCGCTCACAGCACAGGCCAAACCTACGCCACGCGGATGGCCCTACTTTCCGTAGGCTGGCCGGATGCCTGCTTCAACCACTGACAATCCGTACGAAGAGCCGCGCTCCGGGCGGCTGACCGCGTGGGGCAACGCGCTTCTGGGCGGTTTCACCTCTCCCGACCAGGCCGCCGAGGCCCTGCTCGGCACCGACGAGAGCCACCGCTTCACCGGCCTGCCCGGCGACGCCGTCGGCGAACTGCACAGCCCCGCCTGGGCCCTCGGCAGGCTGCGGTCCCTCGGTGCCACCGGCCTGCGGCTGGCCAGGCCCGCCTCCGGCCACCCGCTCGGCCTGACCGGCCCCGCCACCTTCAACGCCGCCGCCCTCGCCGCCGGCGAAGCCGTGCTGGCGGTCGGCCTGCCGATCGGCTTCGTCCCCGAGATCGAGGTGTACGGGCCGGAGGGCGACCAGGGCGTCCGGGTGCTGTGGCGCTGCTCGCCCGTCAACGAGGGGCCGCCCGCTGACGTCCCGTCACTGCACGAGGCGGAGCGCGAACTCGCGGACAGCCTGCGGGAGACCACCGTGCTGCTCACCAAGCTGGACGTCGCCGGGGCCGGCCCGGAAGCCCTGCGGTCCCTCACCGAATGGCGCAAGCGCGGCCACACCGAGCTGCTCGCCCCCGGCTACCCGCCCCGCGCCGTACGGGTCCTGGAGTCCGCCCGGCAGATCACCGCCCTGCTCTCGATCGCCCTCGGCGGCCACGGCGCAGCGGTCAGCGCCTCCGAGATGGCGGCCCGCCGCGAGATCCTCGCCCCCCTCGGCCGCACCGCCCGCCGGGCCACGGCGGCGGCCTACAACGCGATGGTCGACGAGCCTCGTTGAGCGGCTTCGCTCCGGGGGCGGCAGGAGGTCAGGTCTGGTTGTTGCGCACGGCCCAGAGTGCGGCCTGCGTCCGGTCGGCGAGGTCGAGCTTCATCAGGATGTTGGAGACGTGCGTCTTCACCGTCTTCTCGGAGAGGTGCAGCGCCCGGGCGATCTCCCGGTTGGAGCGCCCGTCCGCGATGTGCGAGAGCACTTCGCGCTCCCGCTCCGTCAGCGTCCCGCCCCGGCCCTGGGGCGCTCGCGGGGTGTCGTCCGAGAGGAGTGCGGCGGCCAGCTCCGGCTGGAGCAGGACGTGTCCGGCGTGCACCGAGCGGATCGCTCCGGCCAGTGCCTCCGGGTCCACGTCCTTGTAGACGTAGCCGGCGGCGCCGGCGCGGAGGGCGGGCACCATCGTCCGGTGCTCGGTGAAGCTGGTCACGATCAGCACCCGGGCCGCGCTGCCGCGCTCCTTGAGCAGTTTGAGCGCCTCGATCCCGTCCACGCCGGGCATCTTCAGGTCCATCAGCACCACGTCGGGTCCGAGAGCCTCGGTCTTCTCGACGCCCTCGGCGCCGTCCGCGGCCTCGCCGACCACCTCGATGTCGTCCTGCACCTCCAGGAAGGTGCGCAGCCCTCGCCGTACCACCTGGTGGTCGTCCACCAGCAGGACGCGGATCCGTGCCGTGGTGTCAGGCACCGGGGACCTCCAGTTCGACGACGGTCCCCTGACCGGGGGCCGATTCCAGGGACAGCGTCCCTCCCACCGCGGCGGCCCGGTCCCGCATGGAGACCAGCCCGAGGTGCCGGCCCGCCCGGCGGACGCTCTCGGGGTCGAAGCCGCGTCCGTCGTCGTGCACCCGCAGCCGGGCGCCCCGGTCGGCCGTACCGGTCAGCGTGATCTCGACGAGCTCGGCGCCGGAGTGCCGCAGGGCGTTGTGCAGGGCCTCCTGGGCGACCCGCAGCACCGCTGCCTCCTGCCCGGGCGGCAGCGTCCGGACGCCGTCCGAGCTGAACCTGACCTCGGCGGTGTGGGCGCGGTCGAGCACCTGGGCCTGCGAGGCCAGGGTGGCCACCAGACCGTCCTCGTCCAGTGCAGCGGGCCGCAGTTCGATCACCACGGCGCGGAGTTCGTCGGCGGCCTCGGCGGCCAGCCTGGCCACCTCGGCGAGTTCGGCGCGGGCCCGGGCCGGGTCGCGGTCGACCAGGGTGGCGGCGGCCTTGGCGGTGAGGCGGAGCGAGAAGAGCTTCTGCGAGACGGCGTCGTGCAGGTCGTGGGCGATCCTGGCCCGCTCGCCGGCCAGGGTGAGTTCGCGGCTGCGCTCGTACAGTCGGGCGTTGCCGAGCGCTATCGCGGCGTGGGCGGCGAGGATGCGGAGCAGCTCCTCGTCATGGGCGGTGAAGCCGCCCGCCTTGTTCGCCAGGCTGTGTTTGTTTGCCAGGAACAGCGCCCCGAGGATCTCGGTCCCGTCCACGATCGGCATGCCGAGGAAGTCCCGCATGTCGGGGTGCGCGTCCGGCCAGCCCTCGAAGTCGGGGGCGCGGCGGACGTCGTCCAGCCGGGTCGGGGTGAGCCGGTGCAGCATCGCCGCCAGTACGCCGTGCTGGCGGGGCAGCGGGCCGATCGCCTTCCACTGCTCGTCGGTGATGCCGTCCACCACGAACTGGGCGAAGCCGCCGTGGTCGTCGGGCACGCCGAGGGCGGCGTACTCGGCGCCGAGCAGGGTGCGGGCCTCGGCGGTGATCCGGCGCAGGACCTCGCGGACCTCCAGGTGGCGGCTCATCGCCAGGACGGCGCCGCTGACGGCCTCGATCCCGCTCAGGGAGGGGTCGCAGGGGGTTGGTTCGGCTGGCATGCCCTCACGCTACCGTCGGGACCTGGCCCGGGCATGGGGCGCCAGGTCTAGGACCTGAGGACCAGGAGGCCGTGACACCCCCTCCCCGTTGGCGGCCGCTAGCCCCGCTGCATCACCTCGGGCTCGTGCCGCCGCTGCAGCCGGTTGACCAGCAGGCCGAGCAGGCCGGCGAAGGCCAGCAGGGCGAGCCAGTTGAGGAGCAGCATCCCGACCGAGTGGGTCCAGAGCTGGTCGGTGCCGGGCGCTACCGGCGAGATGCCGGCCAGGTCGAGGGTGTTGCCCGCGGCGGCGACGCCCCAGCGGGCGGGCATCAGCCAGGCGAACTGCTCAAGGCCGGGTTCGTCGTAGACCTGGAAGACCGAGCCGGTGAAGACCAGCTGGACGATGGTGAACATCACCAGCAACGGCATGGTCTTCTCCGCCGTCCGGACCAGGGCGGAGATCACCAGGCCGACCATCATCGAGACGAAGCCGAGCAGGGTCACGCCGACGGCCATCTCGACCGCCGGGGCGCCGGTGATCAGCAGGCCGCGCTCGGGCAGCTCACGCAGGCCGAAGCCGATGGCGGAGATCAGTCCGCCCTGCACCACACTGACCGCGCCGAGCACGGTCACCTTGGACATCAGGTACGCGGAGCGGGACAGCCCGGTGGCCCGTTCGCGCTCGTAGATCGGCCGTTCCTTGATCAGTTCGCGGACCGAGTTGGCCGCCCCCGCCAGGCAGGCGCCGACCGCGAGCACCAGCAGGATCATCCGGGCCCCGGCGTTCCCGGCCGGACCGGCGCAGTCGACCAGTCCGCAGCTGTCCGGGATCAGCGCGCTGACGCCGCCGAGCACCAGCGGCAGCAGCAGCGAGAGGGCCAGGAAGCCCCGGTCGGCTCCGATCACCGCGAGGTAGCGCCGGACCAGGGTCCACAGCTGGGAACGCCAGCGCTGCGGCTTGGGCGGTTCGGTCCGTGGCCGGTCCGCCGGCAGCACCGGCAGCGGGGTGGCGACCGAGTCGGCGGAGTACTCCTGGTGGTGCGGGGAGCCCCGGTAGCGGCCGGCCCAGTCGTGGTCGGGGTGGTTCTCGAAGGCCTGGAAGACGTCGGCCCAGCTCTGGTAGCCGAAGAAGTACAGCGCCTCGTCCGGCGGCCCGAAGTAGGCCACCGAGCCGCCGGGGGCGAGTACCAACAGCCGGTCGCAGAGGGAAAGTTCGGCCACCGAGTGGGTGACCACCAGGACGGTGCGGCCGTCGTCGGCGAGTCTGCGAAGGGTCTGCATCACCTCGCGGTCCATACCGGGGTCAAGGCCCGAGGTGGGCTCGTCCAGGAAGATCAGCGAGGGCTTGGTGAGCAGTTCGAGGGCGACCGAGACCCGCTTCTGCTGGCCGCCGGAGAGGGTGCTGATCCGGCTGTCGGCGCGCTGGTCGAGCCGCAGCTCGTACAGCACCTCGTCGATCCGGCGCTCGCGTTCGGCCGCCTCGGTGTCGCCGGGGAAGCGCAGTTCGGCGGCGTAGCGCAGCGCCGTACGGACCGTCAGCTCCCGGTGCAGGATCTCCGACTGCGGCACCAGGCCGATCCGGGACCGCAGTTCGGCGAACTGCCGGTAGAGGTCGCGCCCGTCGTACAGCACCTGGCCCTGATCCGCCGGGCGGTAGCCGGTCAGCGCGCGCAGCAGGGTGGACTTGCCGGAGCCGGACGGGCCGACCACAGCGACCAGTGACTTCTCCGGGACGGTGAAGCCGACGTCCCGGAGCAGGGTCCGCCGACCGCCCCGGTGCGGGATCTCCACGCTCAGGTGCCGGGCCGAGAAGGTGACCGCGCCGTCGTCCACGTACTCCTGGAGCTGACCGCCGATCAGCGCGAAGCCGGAGCGGCCGACGGTCAGCCGGTCCTGCTCGCCGACCAGCGCCCGGTGCACCGGCTGACCGTTCAGGAAGATCCCGTTGTGGCTGCCGAGGTCGACGATCTCCCACCGGCCGTCCGGGAGTTGCCGCAGCTCGGCGTGGTGCCGGGAGATCTGCAGGTCGGGCAGGACCACGTCGTTGTCCAGCGCCCGGCCGATCCGGATGGTCCTGGTGCTGGGCGGCAGGTTGCGGATCACGGTCGGTGCGGAGCGGTCGCGCTGCTGCGGGAAGGCGGCGGCGGGGAACGCGGCGGCCGGGAACGGGCTGGGGCTGCTGCCCCCGGTGACGGCGGCGTGCCAGGGCACCGGCGGAAGCACCGGCGTGGTCGGGACGGGAGCGGCCGCCGGGGCGCGGAAGACCAGCCGGGGGCCGCTGGCCGCGCTGCCGAGCCGGATCTCGGTGCCGGGCCGGACCGGGACCAGCGGGCTCCGGACGCCCTGGGCGAAGGTGCCGTTGGTGCTTCCGTGGTCGGTGAGCAGCCAGCCGCCCTCGTGCGGGGCCAGGGTGGCGTGCCGCCAGGACACCCGGGCGTCCTCGAACCGCAGGTCCGCCGCCGGGTCGCGGCCGAGCAGGTAGGTCCGGTCCGGGTCCAGGACCTGCTGCTGCCCGTCGATCTCCACTACCAGTTCCGGCACTGTCCCCGCCCACCCCTGTCCCCACCGACAACTGACGGCCCGCCATCCTTCCAGGTGCGAACCCGGAGCACTATCCGCCCAAGTGGGACGGGTACGGCCGACGGTCCAGAGGGCGGACGCCGTTGTCGGCCGGAGCGGAGCGACCGGTAGCGTGGGTGGCACCATGAACGCTGCGCCCCTCCCCCCGCCGCCCCGGTCGTACGACGACGAGCGGACCTTGCTGGTCAAGGTCTTCGGCAAGGACCGCCCCGGTATCACCGCAGGGCTGTTCAGCACGCTCGGTGACTTCGGCGTGGACGTGATCGACATCGAGCAGATGGTCACCCGTGGCCGGATAACGCTCTGCGTCCTGGTGGCCACCCCGGCCGGCGGGCCCGGCACCGAGGGGGCGCTCCGCGTCACCGTGCACCGCTGGGCGGAGGAGCTCAAGCTTCAGGCCGAGATCATCTCCGGCACCGGTGACAACCGGCCGCGCCGGGAGGGCCGCTCGCACGTCACCGTGCTCGGGCACCCGCTCACCGCCGTCGCCGTCGCCGCGCTGACCAGCCGGATCACCGAGGCGGGCGGCAACATCGACCGCGTCTTCCGGCTCGCCAAGTACCCGGTGACCGCCGTCGAACTGGCCGTCTCCGGTGTGGCGACCGAGGAGCTGCGGGCCGTGCTGGCCCCCGAGGCCGCCGCCCAGCAGGTGGACATCGCGGTGGTCAGGACCGGCCTCCAACGCCGGGCCAAGCGGCTGGTGGTGATGGACGTCGACTCGACCCTGATCCAGGACGAGGTGATCGAGCTGTTCGCCGCCCACGCCGGCTGCGAGCAGAAGGTCGCCGAGGTGACCGCCGCCGCGATGCGCGGTGAGCTGGACTTCGCCGAGTCGCTGCGCGCGCGGGTGGCGCTGCTGGCCGGGCTGGACGCCGAGGTGACCGAGAAGGTCCGCGCCGAGGTCCGGTTCACCCCCGGGGCTCGCACCCTGGTCCGTACGCTGCGCCGGCTCGGCTTCCAGGTGGCCATCGTCTCCGGCGGCTTCACCCAGGTCACCGACCACCTGGTCGAGCAGCTCGGCCTGGACTTCGCCGCCGCCAACACCCTTGAGGTGGTGGACGGGAAGTTCACCGGCCGGGTCACCGGCGAGATCGTCGACCGGGCCGGCAAGGCCCGCTGGCTGGAGCGGTTCGCCGCCCAGGCGAAGGTCCCGCTGGAGCAGACGGTCGCCATCGGCGACGGCGCCAACGACCTCGACATGCTGAACGCGGCCGGCCTCGGCGTCGCCTTCAACGCCAAGCCGGTGGTCCGCGAGGCCGCTGACACGGCGGTCAACGTGCCCTTCCTGGACACCGTCCTCTACCTGCTGGGCATCACCCGCGAAGAGGTCGAGGCGGCCGACGAGCTGGACGGCACACCGACGGACGACTGACACCCCCTGGGGGGTAGGGGCGCCGGACGGCAGAGCCAGAGGCGTTGAGGCGGCCGACGAGCTGGACGGCACACCGACGGACGACTGAAGCCCTCCGGGGGGATGTCGTGCGGCACAGCCAGGGATGTCGAGGCCGCGCGGCGGTGCCACGCGGCGCCCTCCGGGGCAGCCGGACGAGCAGCCGGAGGGCGGGGCCGCCCTCCGGCTGCCGGGCTCAGTCCTCGTGCGGGGTGTGGAAGGTGTCCAGGCTGGCGATGCCGGGCTCGACGGACTTCCAGGGGCCGGGGAAGCTCAGGACCGCGATCGCGGCGGTCGGGAAGCCGCCGTTGCGCAGGCGGGTGAGGGCGTCGGGGTCGCCCTGGTCGCCGGCCAGGATCTGGGTCAGGCCGAGTACGCCGGGGTTGTGGCCGACCAGGACGAGGTCCCGGTACTCGTCCGGGGTCTCCTGCAGCACCGCGATGATCTCGCCCGGGCTGGCCTCGTAGATCCGGTCCTCGTAGACCGTCTTCCGCGGGCGCTTGGGCAGCTCGTGGACGGCGAGCTTCCAGGTCTCCCTGGTCCGCAGCGAGGTGGAGCAGAGCACGTAGTCGGGGTTGATGCCGGAGTCGGTCAGCCAGCGGCCGGCGTCCGGGGCCTGCACGCGGCCGCGGTCGGCCAGCGGACGCTCGTGGTCGTCCACCTGGTTCGGCCAGTCGGCCTTCGCGTGGCGGAGAACGATGATCCTTCGAGGGGTGTCGGCGCTCATACCCCGAGCTTTCCAGAAAACCCGCCGCCGGGCGCGGCGCCCGGTGGGGCGCCACCCCCTGGGGTGGCTGACAGTCGGTCAGCCGAGGCTGCCGGCGATGCTGGCGATCACGCCGACCAGCACGACGATGCCGAGGATCACGCCGAGCAGCTGGAGCAGCTTCTTCTGGCCGTTCGGGGGGTTCGGTTCGAGTACGGGCATGGGCAGAAGTCTCGCATCCGTTCACACCGGCCCCGCCGCCAGGTCAGGCTTCGTCCTCGATGTGCCGCGCCCGGCCCGCCCGCAGGCCGACGGCCATCTGCGGGATCAGCAGCAGGGCCAGGAAGCCGAGCGGCAGGTACCACTGGCCGGTGACCTCGTGGATGGTGCCGACCAGGAGCGGGCCAGGGATGGAGATCAGGTAGCCGATGCTCTGGGCGAAGGCGGAGAGCTGGGCCACCCCGCCGGGGGTGCGGGCGCGCAGGCCGATCATGGTGAGGGCGAGCGGGAAGGCACACATGGAGAGGCCGACCAGGCAGGCCCAGAGCCAGGAGACGGTGCCCGCCGCGAAGGCGAGGCCGGTGTAGCCGACGATGCCGCACAGGGCCAGTACCACCACGAAGACCCCCTGCTCACCGCGCCGGACGGCGAGGTTCGGCAGGATGAACGAGGCCGGCACGCTGACCGCCATCACCAGCGCCAGCAGCACCCCCGAGCTGCCGTCCGAGACCCCGGCGTCCTGGTAGATGCTGGGCAGGAAACCCATGGTGGCGTACGCGCTGGTGGCCTGGAGGCCGAGGAAGACGGCCAGCGCCCAGGCGGTCCGGCTGCGCAGGATTGGCAGCTTGGTGGTCGCGGCGGGTGCCTCGGCCCCGCCGGAGCGGTCCCGCCGGAGGAACGCGGTGACCAGCCAGATCAGCAGGCCCGCCACGGCGAGCAGGCCCCAACTGCCGAGACCCTCGCGCCAGCTGCCGCCGAGCGCCTCGGTCAGCGGGACGGTGGCGGCGGCCGCGGCCGCCGTGCCGACCGAGAGCGCCATCGAGTACAGGCCGATCATCGGGCCGACCCGGTCCGGGAAGTACCGCTTGATCACCACCGGGATCAGCACGTTGGAGACCGCGACACCGGCCAGCGCCACGGCGGTCAGCAGCAGGAAGACCGCGGTGCCGCCGCTGAACGAACGGGCCAGCACGCCCAGCGCGATCGCGCCCATGCCGGCGGTCACCACCACGACCGGCCCGAACCGGCGGGACAGCGCCGGGGCGGCGAGGCCGAACAGCGCGAAGCAGAGCGAGGGGACCGCGGCGAGCAGCCCGGCCACCGTGCCGCTCATGTGCAGGTCCGCCTGGACCGGTTTGAGCAGCGGGCCGAGGCTGGTGACCACCGGGCGCAGGTTGAGCGCGGCCACCGCGACGGCCACCGCGAGCAGCCAGCCGAGGTGCCGGGGGGCCGGACGGGCGGCGGACGGGGAGGTCTCGACGGGCAGGTCGGTGGTCTCAGCTGCGGTGGACATGCAGCCCATCATAGAATGATGGGATGAATTTCCGCACCCCGCTATCCTGAACTTCTCCTTCCCACCTGACAGGGAGTCCGATGGCACTGTCGACCACCCGCCGCACACCCCTCTCCGACCAGGTGATCGGCCAGCTGCGGGCCCAGATCACCTCCGGCGAGTGGCCGGTCGGCTCCCGGATCCCCACCGAGGCGGCCCTGGTCGAGCAACTCGGGGTGGCCCGCAACACCGTCCGGGAGGCCGTCCGGGCGCTGGCCCACAACGGGCTGCTGGACATCCGGCAGGGCTCGGGCACGTACGTGCTGGCCACCAGCGAGCTGGCCGGGGTGATGCACCGCCGGTTCGCCGACGCCGACCAGGACCAGGTCGCCGAGCTGCGCTCGATGCTGGAGACCTCGGCGGCGGGGTTGGCGGCCGTCCGGCGTACGCCGCGCGACCTGGAACTGCTGGAGACCGCACTGGCCCGCCGCGAGGCGGCCTGGCACTCCGGCGTCGCCGAAGACTTCGTGCAGGCCGACGCCGCCTTCCACCAGGCCGTGGTGGCGGCCGCCCACAACGACGTGATCGCGGCGGTCTACGCGGACCTCGGCGAGGTGCTGCGGGCCCACCTGCGACACGACGTCGGCCCCGAGCTGATCGCGGACCGGTACGTCGGGCACGGCGGCATCCTGGACGCGGTACGGGCCGGGGACGCCGCCCGGGCCTCGGTCGAGGCAGGCCGGGCGATCGGCATGTGCGGCGAGTGAGACGAGGGAGGGGGTACGGGGCCGAAGCCCCGTACCCCCTCCCCGAACATGCGTCAGGCGCCGATCGCGTGCAGCCCGCCGTCGACGTGGATGATCTCGCCGGTGGTCTTCGGGAACCAGTCCGACAGCAGCGCGACCACGCCGCGACCGGTCGGCTCCGGGTCCGTGAGGTCCCACTTGAGCGGCGAGCGGTCCTCCCAGGTGGCGGCCAGGTCGGGGAAGCCCGGGATGGACTTGGCGGCCATCGAACCGATCGGGCCGGCCGAGATCAGGTTGCAGCGGATGTTGCGCTCGCCGAGGTAGCGCGCCAGGTAGCGGTTGGTCGACTCCAGGGCGGCCTTCGCCGGGCCCATCCAGTCGTACTGCGGCCAGGCGTACTGCGCGTCGAAGGTCAGACCGACCACCGAGCCGCCGTCCTGCATCAGCGGGAGCAGCGCCGTGGTGAGCGACTTCAGCGAGAAGGCCGAGACCTGCATCGCGGTCGCCACCGACTCCCACGGGGTGTTCAGGAAGTTGCCGCCGAGCGCGTCCTGCGGGGCGAAGCCGATCGAGTGGACGATGCCGTCCAGGGTCGGCAGGTGCTCGCGGACCTGGTCGGCGATGCCGGCCAGCTGCTCCTCGCTGGAGACGTCCAGCTCCAGCGTCTCCACCGGCTTCGGCAGCTTCTTGGCGATCCGCGCGGTCAGGCTCGGCCGGGGGAAGGCGGTGAGGATGATCTCCGCGCCCTGCTCCTGGGCCAGCTTCGCGGTGTGGAAGGCGATGGAGGACTCCATCAGCACACCCGTGACGAGGATGCGCTTGCCCTCGAGAATTCCACTCATGTTCAGTGACCCATGCCCAATCCGCCGTCGACGGGAATGACGGCTCCGGTGATGTATGCGGCCTCGTCGGAGGAGAGGAAGCGCACCGCGGACGCGACCTCGGCGGGCGCGGCGTAACGGCCCAGCGGCACGCCCGCGACGATCTCCTTGCGGCGCTCGTCGCTGAGCACCGCGGTCATGTCGGTGTCCACGAAGCCGGGGGCGACCACGTTGACGGTGATGTTGCGGGAACCGAGCTCGCGGGCCAGCGACCGGGCGAAGCCGACCAGGCCGGACTTGGAGGCGGCGTAGTTGGCCTGGCCGGGCGAGCCCAGCAGACCGACCACCGAGGAGATCAGCACGACGCGGCCCTTCCGGGCCCGCAGCATCTTGGCCGAGGCCCGCTTGACCACCCGGAAGGTGCCGGTGAGGTTGGTGTCCACGACGGAGGTGAAGTCCTCCTCCGTCATCCGGAGCAGCAGGGTGTCCTTGGTGATGCCCGCGTTGGCGATCAGCACCTCGACCGCACCGTGGGCGTCCTCGATCTCGGTGAAGGCGGCGTCCACCTGCGCGGCGTCGTTGATGTCGCAGCGGACGGCGATGACCTGGTGCTTGGCCAGCTCCTCGGGCAGCTCGCCCGAGCGGCTGGTGATGGCGACCTTGTCGCCCGCCTCGGCGAAGGCCAGGGCGATCGCGAGGCCGATGCCCCGGTTACCTCCGGTGACGAGAACCGAGCGGCTCACGGACACACCTCTCTCCGTAGTAGACCCACGACCGTAGACGCGGCACCTGGAGCGCCGGTCGAGCCGCTTGGGTACGCGTTGCGCGCGTACGCACTGTGACGCTATCGGTCGTCTCCGGCCTGCGACGAATCCAGCTCCCACAGGTCCGTCCGGCCCGAACTGTCGCATCCCGACAATGCGTGCACCCACCGATCTGCGGACGGAACGCCCGCACCGTACGGGAACACCCGCCGCGCCGAAGCCGTTGGCCTCGTGGGCCGGGTGCCGGCTTCCACGGACCGAGAGCGAAGAAGAGACGGATGAGCGAGCGACGACCCGGCAGCGGCAGGACCCTGCTGGCACTGGCCGCCCTGACTGCGGCGGCCGGCGCCGCCTGGGCGTTCCGTGAGGTACCCGCCTCCTTCGGCCGGCGGCCGGACGCGGCCGACCCCCGGGTGCGCAGCTCCCCGCAGTTCCGGGACGGCGTCTTCCACAACGCCCCCTCCGAGCTGGCCAGGACCGCCCCGGAGACGCCGGTGAACCGGGACACCCTGCGCCGGATGCTGTTCGAGCGCCAGGGCAAGCCGAGCGGTCCGGTGCCGCTGGCCCGGTTCGACGGCGGTGCGCAGCGGCCGGCCGCCGAGGGTGTGGAGATCACCTGGTTCGGCCACGCCTCGGCGCTGGTCGAGGTGGAGGGCAGCCGGGTGCTGCTCGACCCGATCTGGAGCGACCGCTGCTCGCCGTCCGCGCACATCGGCCCGAAGCGGCTGCACCCGATGCCGGTCGAGCTGGAGGAGCTGCCGCCGGTGGACGCGGTGCTGATCTCGCACGACCACTACGACCACCTGGACATGGCCACCGTCCAGCGGCTGACGGCGGCCCAGTCCGCGCCGTTCGCGGTCCCGCTCGGCATCGGCGGCCACCTGCGCCGCTGGGGCGTGCCGGAGCACCGGATCATCGAGCTGGACTGGGACGAGACCTGCACGCTCGGCGACCTGACGCTGACGCTGACCTCGGCGCACCACTTCTCCGGCCGGGGCACCACCCGCAACACCACGCTCTGGGGCTCCTGGGTGATCGCGGGCCCGAGCCGCAAGGTCTACTACACCGGCGACTCCGGCTACTTCGAGGGCTACGCCCGGATCGGCGAGCAGCACGGCCCGTTCGACGCCGCGCTGGTCCAGATCGGCGCGTACGACCAGGCGTGGGCCGACATCCACATGACGCCGGAGGACGCCGTCCGGGCCCACCTGGAGCTGCGGGCCGAGCTGCTGGTGCCGGTGCACTGGTGCACCTTCGACCTGGGCCTGCACCCGTGGGCCGAGCCGATCGAGCGGCTGCTCGCGGAGGCCAAGCACCAGGCGGTACCGATCGTGGTGCCCCGTCCCGGCCAGCGGGTGGACGTGGACAACCCGCCGGAGCTGGACGGCTGGTGGGAGTCGGTGGCCTGAACGACCGCCACCCCCGACGCGAGGTAAATCAGCTGGCCCAACTCCCTCCCGGCAGGACATGATGCGATGCGGGTGCCCCTGCCCGGGGCGCCCGCCATTCGTCCCCCGACCCAGGGAGCCCGATGCCCCCGACGCCCAGCACTGGCCGTACCCGAGGCCGTGCCGTCGATCCGCTGTTCCTCGCGTACCCGCTGCGCACCCTCGCCGACGCCGCCCTGGGCAGGGCGACGCAGCTGGGCGCCGCGCACGCCGACTTCCGGCTGGAGCGGGTCCGCAGCGCCGCCTGGCGGCTGCGGGACGCCCGGCCGTCCGGCTCCTCCGACAGCGTCCAGCTGGGCTTCGCGGTCCGGGTCCTGCTGGACGGCGCCTGGGGCTTCGCGGCCGGGGTGGACCTGACACCGGAGGCGGCCGTCAGGGTCGCCGAGCAGGCCGTGGCGGTGGCCCGGCTGTCAGGGGGCATCAGCCGTGCGGCCGGCGGCACCGACCTGGTCGAGCTGGCCCCCGAGCCGGTGCACCCGGACGCCACCTGGGTCTCCGCGTACGAGATCAACCCGTTCGAAGTGCCGGACGCGGAGAAGACCGCGTTGCTGGCCGAGTGGAGCAACCGCCTGCTGGCCGCCGACGGGGTGTCGCACGTCAGCGCGAGCCTGCTGACGGTGCAGGAGAACAAGTTCTACGCGGACACCGCGGGCACCGTCACCACCCAGCAGCGGATCCGGCTGCACCCGACCGTGGAGGCCACCTCGGTGGACGAGCGGACCGGCGCCTTCGACTCGATGCGCACGCTGGCGCCGCCGGTCGGCCGCGGCTGGGAGTACCTGCTCGGTGCCGGCTGGGACTGGGACGCCGAACTCGCCGAGCTGCCCGGCCTGCTGGCCGAGAAGATGAAGGCCCCGAGCGTCGAGGCGGGCCGCTACGACCTGGTGATCGACCCGTCCAACCTCTGGCTGACCATCCACGAGTCGATCGGTCACGCCACCGAGCTGGACCGCGCGCTCGGCTACGAGGCCGCGTACGCGGGCACCTCGTTCGCCACCTTCGACAAGCTCGGCTCGCTCAAGTACGGCTCCGAGCTGATGCACGTCACCGGCGACCGGACCGCCGAGCACGGCCTCTCCACCATCGGCTACGACGACGAGGGAGTGGCCACCCAGAGCTGGGACCTGGTCCGGGACGGCGTCCTGGTCGGCTACCAACTCGACCGGGCGATGGCCGAGTTGAAGGGCCTGGGCCGCTCCAACGGCTGCGCGTACGCGGACTCCCCCGGGCACGTCCCGGTGCAGCGGATGGCCAACGTCTCGCTCCAGCCGGCCGCCGACGGGCCGAGCACCGAGGGCCTGTTCGCCCAGGTGGAGAACGGCCTGTACATCGTCGGAGACCGCTCCTGGTCGATCGACATGCAGCGGTACAACTTCCAGTTCACCGGCCAGCGCGCCTACGCCATCAAGAATGGGCAACTGGCGGGTCAGGTCAAGGACTTCGCCTACCAGGCCACCACCACCGACTTCTGGGGCTCGATGAGCGCCGTCGGCGGCCCGGAGACGTACGTGCTCGGCGGCGCCTTCAACTGCGGAAAGGCCCAGCCCGGCCAGGTCGCGGCGGTCAGCCACGGCTGCCCGTCCGCGCTGTTCCGCGAGGTCAACGTGCTCAACACCCAGCAGGAGGCGGGTCACTGATGCCCATCGTCCACCCGCACGAACTGGTCGAGCGCGCGCTCGAACTCTCCCGGGCCGACGGCTGCGTGGTGATCGCGGACGAGGAGTCCACGGCCAACCTGCGCTGGGCCGGCAACGCGCTGACCACCAACGGCGTCACCCGGGGGCGCCGGCTCACCGTGATCGCCACCGTCGACGGCGCCGAGGGCACCGCCTCCGGCGTGGTGGCCCGCGAGGCCGTCACGCTGGACGAGGTGGAGAGCCTGGTCCGGGCCGCCGAGGCCGCCGCCCGCGACGCGGGCCCGGCCGAGGACGCCCAGCCGCTGGTGCCGAACCGCGAGTCCTCCGCCGACTTCACCGCTCCCCCCGCCGAGACCTCGATCGAGGTCTTCGCGGAGTTCGCCCCCGCGCTCGGCGAGGCCTTCGCCCGGGCCCGCCGGGACGGACAGCTGCTGTACGGCTTCGCCCGGCACGAGCTGACCAGCAGTTACCTGGGCACCTCCACCGGTCTGCGGCTCCGGCACGACCAGCCGACCGGCACGGTCGAGCTGAACGCCAAGACCGGCGACCTCTCCGGCTCCGCCTGGGCCGGCGCCGCCACCCGGGACTTCACCGACGTGGACGTGGCCGCGCTGCACGCCGAGGTCACCAAGCGGCTCGCCTGGGGCGCCAAGAAGATCGACCTGCCGGCCGGCCGGTACGAGACGCTGCTGCCCCCCACAGCCGTCGCCGACCTGATGGTCTACCTGAGCTGGTCCTCCGGCGGCCGGGACGCCACCGAGGGACGCACGGTCTTCTCGAAGCCCAACGGGGGCACCCGGATCGGCGAGCGGCTCAGCCCGCTGCCGCTCACCCTGCGCTCCGACCCGGCCCAGCCGGGCCTGGAGGCCGCGCCCTTCGTGCTGACCCGCGCCTCCGGCGAGGACAGCTCGGCCTTCGACAACGGCCTGCAGCTGACCGCCACCGACTGGATCAAGGACGGTGAGCTGGCCAACCTGCTGACCACCAGGCACTCCAGCGGCCTGACCGGTCTGCCGCTCACCCCGCCGGTCGACAACCTGGTGCTGGCCGTCGACGACCAGGATGGCGCGCCCACCCTGGACGAGATGATCGCCCGCACCGAGCGCGGCCTACTGCTCACCTGCCTCTGGTACATCCGCGAGGTGGACCCGGCGACCCTGCTGCTCACCGGCCTGACCCGGGACGGCGTCTACCTGGTCGAGAACGGCGAGGTGGTCGGCCAGGTGAACAACTTCCGCTTCAACGAGTCCCCGGTGGACCTGCTGAACCGGATCACCGAGGTCGGGCGGACCGAGCCCTGCCTGCCCCGCGAGTGGGGCGACTGGTTCACCCGCACCGCGATGCCCCCGGTCCGGGTGGCCGACTTCAACATGAGCTCGGTCAGCCAGGCGTCATGACCCTCGACGCGAAGCGGACCGTACGGGTCTCCAAGACGCTCTCCCGGGTACTCAGGCACGACCCGGCCTCGGTCGGCGTGACGCTCGACGAGGCCGGCTGGGTCGCGGTCGACACCCTGCTGGCCGCGCTGGCCGAGCACGGCACCCGGATCAGCCGGGCCGAGCTCGACCACGTGGTGGAGACCAACAACAAGCGGCGCTTCGCGTACTCGGAGGACGGCTCGGAGATCCGGGCCAGCCAGGGCCACTCGGTGGTGGTCGACCTCGGTCTGGCCGCCACCGAGCCGCCCCCGGTGCTCTACCACGGCACCACGGGGCGGTACCTGGACGCGATCTTCCGCGAGGGCCTGCGGCCGATGAGCCGTCAGGACGTCCACCTGTCGGCGGACGTCGAGACGGCCGTGCGGGTGGGTTCCCGGCACGGCCGTCCGGTGGTGCTCGCGGTCGACGCCGCCGCGCTCGCGGCGGCGGATCACCGGTTCCGGGTCAGCGCCAACGGCGTCTGGCTGACCGACGGGGTCCCGGCGGAGTTCCTAAGCCCGCTGGCGTGATCCCCAGACCGGGGCGATCACCACGATCAGCAGCACGGCGGCACCGAGCTGGAAGGCGTGCCGCCACCAGTCGAACCCCCGGGTGTCGGCCACGCCGAACAGGTGGGCGACCAGGTTGCCCAGCAGTGCCCCGACCATGCCGAGGACCACGGTCAGCCAGATCGGGATGTCCTGCCTACCGGGGATCACCAGCCGGGCGATGCCGCCCAGGATCAGCCCCTCGATCAGCGCCGAGATGATCGACCACATGTGAACTCCCGAGAGCGCGGCCCGGCGACCATCGACGGTGCCGCCCTTCTGGACCACAGTGTTGGCCGCACCGGGCCCACCCGCACCCCGGGTGAGCCGTTCCGTGGGCCCGCCCTCCTCCGACCGGGCGAACCAGGCGTACCGTGAGGAAGCCGGACCGGGTGCTGACGAAGGTGGTAGAGGCATGGGCAAGCGGGGCGAGGTCTTCCGGATCACCGGGGCGCGGAGCAGTCTCTCCGAGGACGTCCGGGGACGCCAGCGACGCTACGTGATCTCGATGCTGGTGCGTACCCTGTGCGTGCTGCTCGCGGTGGTGCTCTGGGACGTGCAGCGCTACCTCGCGTTCGCCGCGCTCGCGGGTGGGGTGCTGCTCCCCTACGTCGCGGTGGTGATCGCCAACGCCGGGCGGGAGCGGGCGCCGGGTCTGCCGAGCACCTTCGCCGTCCCCGCCGACACTCCCCTGATGCTCGGACCGGGTGGCACCGGCGGTGGCGGCGACCGCGGCGGGGCCTGATCATGCTGCCCGATTTGCCGCAATATCAAGCGATTTGACCGACAGAAAGCTCAGAACAAGCTCAGATTAATCTTGGCAGAGGCTAGGCAGGCGGCCTGTCCGGCGTGACATACTGCGTACGCGCTCCGCATCCCCCGTCGGAGCGACAGACCGACGCCGGGCGGCTCCCCCCGTGGCTGCCCGGCGTCGTCATGCCCCGCCCTCTGCTGGTTGCCGGCGGAGTGCGAGACTGGCGGTGCACACTCCCGCCCACGGCTCCAGGACGGCACACCATGGACACCCCCGCGCTCAGTCTCTTCGGCGGCCCGGCCGGCCTCGAGGGCCCGCCGGTCTGCTCGGGCAAGGGCTGCCGCAGGCCCGCCGAGTGGGTGCTGGTGTGGAACAACCCGAAGCTGCACACCCCTGACCGCCGAAAGACCTGGCTCGCCTGCGAGGACCACCGCGAGCACCTGTCGCAGTTCCTCGGCGTGCGCGGCTTCCTCAAGGAGACCGTCGCCCTCGACCAGTGGCAGGACTGACGGCGCAGGGCTGACGGCCCGTCAAGTACGGGCGGTCAGCCGCCGATCGCCGACATCGGGCGCTCGGGCTGCAGGAACTCCGGGTTGTCGATGCCCGCGCCCGCCTTCTTGCCCCACATCGCGGCCCGCCAGAGCGCGCCGATCTCGGCGTCGCTGCCGCCCTCGCGCAGGACGGTCCGCAGATCGGTCTCCCCGGTCGCGAACAGGCAGTTGCGGACCTGGCCGTCGGCGGTCAGCCTGGTCCGGTCGCAGGCCCGGCAGAACGGCCTGGTGACCGAGGCGATCACGCCCACGCTCGCCGGACCGCCGTCCACCAGCCACCGCTCGGCAGGCGCCGCGCCCCGCGCCGCCGACGGCTCGGGGGTGAGCGCGAAGCGGGTGTGCAGGCGGTCCAGGATCTCCTCGGCGGTGATCATCTGCGAGCGGTCCCAGCCGTGCTGGGCGTCCAGCGGCATCTGCTCGATGAACCGCAGCTGGTAGCCGTGCGCCAGGCACCACTCCAGCAGGTCGGGGGCCTCGTGGTCGTTGACCCCGCGCATCAGCACCGCGTTCAGCTTCACCGGGGTCAGCCCGGCGGCCTCGGCGGCGGCCAGCCCGGCCAGGACGTCCTGGTGGCGGTGACGGCGGGTCAGGGTGAAGAAGACGTCCGGGTCGAGGGTGTCCAGCGAGACGTTCACCCGGTCCAGACCGGCCGCCTTCAGTGCGGCGGCCGTACGGGCCAGACCGATGCCGTTGGTGGTCAGCGAGAGCTCGGGGCGCGGCGCCAACTCGGCGCAGGCGGCCACGATCGACACCAGCCCGGGCCGCAGCAGCGGCTCACCGCCGGTGAACCTGACCTCGGTGACGCCCAGGTCGGTGACCGCGATCGAGACCAGCCGGACGATCTCCTCGTCGCTGAGCAGCTCGCTCTTCCCGAGCCACTGGAGACCTTCCTCGGGCATGCAGTACGTGCAGCGCAGGTTGCACCGGTCGGTCAGGGAGACCCGGAGATCGACGGCCTGTCGGCCGAAGGTGTCGAGAAGCACGGTGTCGGCCCCCTTCCCATGGAGCGCAGCTGGCCCGGCCACCGGAAGTGGTGGCCGGGCCAGCTTAACTCCGTGGCCCCCAGGGGCAGGGGTGGCATCCGTCTGGCGGACGCCCGTCGGAGGTCAGTGCGCGCCGAGACCGGTCAGCGAACGGACCTCCAGCTCGGCCGCCTTGGCGGGGTCGGCCTTCTCCCTGGCCAGGACGGTGCCCAGCCAGCCGGCCAGGAAGCCGACCGGGATGGAGACCAGACCGGGGTTCTCCAGCGGGAACCAGTGGAAGTCGCTGTGCGGGAAGAGCGACTTGTCGGTGCCGGAGACCACGGTGGAGAAGAACACCAGGGTGACCGAGCTGACCAGACCGGCGTAGACCGAGCTGACCGCGCCCACGGTGTTGAATCGCTTCCAGAACAGCGAGTACAGCAGCGTCGGCAGGTTGGCCGAGGCCGCCACCGCGAAGGCCAGGGCCACCAGCGCGGCAGTGTTCAGCTTCTCGGCGAACAGGCTGAGCACGATGGCGACCGCACCGATCCCGATCGCGGCCAGCTTCGCCGAGCGGACCTCCTCCTTCTCGCTCGCCTTGCCGCGCCGGATCACGTTGGCGTAGAGGTCGTGGGCGAAGGAGGCCGAGGAGGCGAGGGTCAGCCCGGCGACCACGGCCAGGATGGTGGCGAAGGCGACGGCCGAGATGACCGCCAGCAGGATCGCGCCGCCGGTGGTGCCGCTGCCTCCGCCGAGGTGCTCGGCCAGCAGCGGGGCGGCGGTGTTGCCCGCCGCGTTGGAGGCCTTGATGACCTTCGGGCCGACCAGCGCCGCCGCGCCGAAGCCGAGCGCCAGGGTCATCAGGTAGAAGCCGCCGATGATGCCGATCGCCCACAGCACGGACTTCCGGGCCGCCTTGGCGGTGGGCACCGTGTAGAAGCGGACCAGGATGTGCGGCAGGCCCGCGGTGCCGAGCACCAGGGCGATGCCGAGACTGATGAAGTCCAGCTTGCTGGTCCCGGTGGCGCCGTACTTGAGACCGGGCTCCAGGAAGGCGGTGCTCTTGCCGGAGGCGTCGGCGGCCGCGCCGAGCAGGGCGGAGACGTTGAAGTTGTACTTGGCCAGCACCAGGACGGTCATCAGCGCGGTGCCCGCGATCAGCAGCACCGCCTTGACGATCTGCACCCAGGTGGTGCCCTTCATGCCGCCGATCGCCACGTAGATCACCATCAGCGCACCGACCGCGACGACGGTCCAACGCTTGGCGCTGTCGCCGCTCACTCCGAGCAGCAGGGCGACCAGCGAGCCGGCGCCGACCATCTGGGCGAGCAGGTAGAAGATCGAGACCACGATGGTGGAGATGCCCGCCGCGGTGCGCACCGGGCGCTGCTTCATCCGGAAGGCCAGCACGTCGGCCATGGTGTAGCGGCCGGAGTTGCGCAGCGGTTCGGCCACCAGCAGCAGCGCGACCAGCCAGGCGACCAGGAAGCCGATCGAGTAGAGGAAGCCGTCGTAGCCGAACAGCGCGATCGCTCCGGCGATGCCGAGGAACGAGGCGGCCGACATGTAGTCGCCGGAGATCGCCAGGCCGTTCTGGAAGCCGGTGAAGCCGCGTCCGCCGGCGTAGAAGTCGGAGGCGTCCTTGGTCTGCCGGCCGGCCCAGATGGTGATGCCCAGGGTGGCGAGCACGAAGATTCCGAACAGCGTCATGGTCAGACCGCGGTGTTCGGTCGCGGCGGTGGCCAGGGTGGTGGTCATTCGCCCGCCTCCAAGGAGTTGACGGCGGTGGCCCGCTCGCGGATCGCGGTGGCGGGCGGGTCCAGGCGGCGGTCGGCGAAGCGCGCGTACCAGGCGGCGATCGCGAAGGTGCTGGCGAACTGCAGCAGTCCGAGCGCCAGCGCCATGTTGACGTGCCCGAACAGCTTGATCCCCATGAAGGCGGGGGCGTAGCTGGAGAGCAGGACGTACAGCAGGTACCAGAGCAGGAAGCCGGCGGTCACCGGGAAGACGAACCCCCGGAAGGTCTTCCGCAGCGCGATGAACTCGGCGCTGTCCTCGATCAGTTGGCCAGGTGCCGGGGCACTGTCGGCGGCGGGCGGGCTATCCATTCGGCGTCTCCTGTGTGTTCGGGCGGCACTGGGGGAAACGAAGGGGACGTGAGGGGCGTCACAGTCGCAGGTCGGCTGCATGTTAGGGCTTGCCAACGATCGGCGACAGACCGCGTACACCATGTTGACCAGAAAAGGTCAAATGGCGGCACCGCAGTGCGGTGCCGCCATCCTGAGGGGCCGTCAGGCCCGGCTCGGGTTCAGACCCTGCTCACTTCGGACCGTGCTCACCTTCAGAAGGCGATCCGGACCTTGAGCGCCGAGCGGTCGTCCATCGCCCGGTAGCCGTCCGGCACTCCGTCCAGGCCGACCGTGCGGTCGAAGACCAGACCCGGGTTGATCGTCCCGGCCAGCACGTCGGTGAGCAGCTCGGGGATGTACGCGCGGGCGGGTGCGACGCCGCCGCCGATCGAGACGTTGCGGTTGAACATCTGGCCGATGTCCACGCCCGCGCTGCCGCCGTGCGGGACGCCGACGTAGCCGACCCCGCCGCCGTCCCGGGTGATCGAGATCGCGGTGCGCATCGACTCCTCGGTACCGACCGCCTCCAGGACGGCGTGCGCGCCCTGACCGTTCGTCAGCTCGCGGACCGCCTCGATCGCCGCCTCGCCGCGCTCGGCCACCACGTCGGTGGCGCCGAACGCCCGGGCGATGTCCGTCCTGGCCTGGTGCCGGCCGAGGGCGATGATCCGCCCTGCGCCGAGCCGGTGGGCGGCCAGCACACCGCACAGGCCCACCGCGCCGTCACCGACCACGGCCACCGTCGCGCCGGAGCGCACCCCGGCCGAGACGGCCGCGTGGTGGCCGGTGCTCATCACGTCCGACAGCGCCAGCAGCGAGGCCAGCAGCTTGTCGTCACCGACCGCCTCCTTGGGCAGCTTCACCAGCGTGCCGTCGGCGTACGGCACCCGGACCGCCTCGCCCTGGCCGCCGTCCGAGCCGACCTCACCCCAGAAGCCGCCGTGCGGGCAGGAGGTCTGCAGGCCCTCGCGGCAGAAGTCGCAGACCCCGTCCGACCAGACGAAGGGCGCGACCACCAGGTCGCCGGCCTTCACCCCGGCGACCTCACGGCCGACCTCCTCGACCACGCCGAGGAACTCGTGCCCGATCCGCTGCCCGGGCTGACGGGCCGCCACCCCGCGGTAGGCCCAGAGGTCGCTGCCGCAGATGCAGGCGTTCAGCACCCGCACCACCGCGTCCGTCGGCCGCTGGACCACGGGGTCGGGGACCTCCTCGATCCGGATGTCGTTCGGGCCGTGGATCACGGTGGCGCGCATGAGGGTTCTTCCTTCTGCTGGTGCATGGTGCGGGGTCGCCCTGGCGGGGCCACAACTAGGACCACATCGGCTCCCACGATATTCCGGGGTGTCACGTACGCCACTTTCGGCGCTCCGCAGCCCTCCGGAAGGCGCGGAACGACCTTGGGTGTGGGCGCGCGCCCTTAAGCTGGTCCACCATGTACGCGATCCAGTCCCCGAGCGGCGAACCCACCCGGGCCGCGCCGTTCCCGGCGCAGCGCAGCACCGAGCACGGTCAGGGCTTCGCCGTGGTCGACGTCGAGACCACCGGGCTCGGCCGCACCGACCGGGTCATCTCGGCCGGTGTCTACCAGCTGGACGCGCACGGCGAGGTCACCGACCACTGGTACACCCTGGTCAACCCCCAGCGTGACCCGGGCCCGACCTGGATCCACGGCCTGACCAGCAGGGAGCTGGCCGGGGCGCCGACCTTCCCGGAGATCGCCGACGAGCTGGGCGAGCGGCTGGCCGGGCGGGTGATGGTGGCCCACAACGCGCTGTTCGACTGGAACATGATCTCCCGTGAGTACTCGCGCGCCGGGCTGCGCGCCCCCGTCGAGCAGCGGCTCTGCACCATGGTGCTCTCCCGCGACCTCGGCCTGCCACTGCCCAACGGCAAGCTGGCCAGCCTGGCCGAGTACTTCGGCGTCCAGCAGCGCCAGGCGCACAACGCGCTGGACGACGCCCGAGTGCTGGCCGAGGCGTTCCGCCCCAGCCTGCACCTCGCCCGCCAGGCCGGTGTGCCGCTCCCGCTGACCACCTGCGTGGCCGTCACCGACCTGGGCGAGGACGTCTCCTCGCCGGCCAGGTCCGGGTACACCTCCTCCTACCGCCCGAGCCGCAAGCGGCCCGCCTGCCCGTACCCGAACCCGGGCCGCTGGGTCGACGGCAGCCCGCTGATGCAGGGCATGCGGGTGGCCATCACCGGCGACACCGCCACCGACCGGGAGCTGCTGGAGGACCGCGCCATCGAGGCCGGCCTGCACATCGCGTCCTCGGTCAGCCGCCTCACCAGCCTGCTGGTCACCAACGAGGCGGGCAGCTGGAGCGGCAAGGCGCGCAAGGCCCGCGAGTTCGGCACCCCGGTGGTCGGCGAGGACGCCTTCCTGCACCTGCTCCGCGAGGTGGCCCCCCACCCCGGTGTCTGAGCGCGGTGTAGGTGCGCGTAGTTTGCCGATGTGTACCGATTTCTGCTCTCCTGGCGCTGGGCGGGCTTCGCCCTGCTCGCCGTGTTGCTCGTCCCGGCCATGGTCGAGCTGGGCTTCTGGCAGTTCCACCGGCACCAGGACCGGGTCGCCCGCAACGAGCTGATCGCGCAGAGCCTGACCGCCGCGCCCGTGCCCTTCGACTCACTCTCCAAGCCCGGCTCCGCCGTACCCAGGGACCTCACCTGGCGCACCGTGAGCGCCACCGGACAGTACGACGGCGGACACGAGTTCGTGGTCCGCAAGCGGACCGAGCCCGGCGGCAGCAGCATCGGCTACTTCGTCATCACCCCGCTGGTCCTGGCCGACGGCCACGGCTCGGTCCTGGTCAACCGGGGCTGGGTGGACTCCGGCCAGGACGCCACCAGCTACCCGGCGGTCCCCGCACCGCCCACCGGCCAGGTCACCGTCACCGGCCGGCTGCGGCCCGACGAGAACGCCGCGGGCAGTGGCATCAAGACCCACGTGAAGCTGCCGGACCGTCAGTTCCACCTCATCGACAGCGGCCAGCAGGCCGAACTGACCGGCACCCCCGTGCTCGGCGGCTACCTGGAGCTCGCCGCCTCCACCCCCGCCCAGGGCGACTCCCCCGTGCTGCTGGAGGAGCCCGACCACTCCTCGATCGGCCCGCACATGGCGTACGCCGTCCAGTGGTGGCTGTTCGCCGGGCTGGTCCCGGTCGGCCTGGTGGTGCTGGCGCGCCGCGAGGCGCACTCCCCCGCACCGGTGGAAGCCGAACCGGTCGCCGTCTGACCCCCCGTCGATCGGGCAGGATGGCCCCATGGACCTAGGACTTCAGGACAGGGTGTACGTGGTGACCGGCGCGACCCGGGGCCTCGGCCTCGCCTCCGCGCGGGAACTGGTCGGCGACGGCGCCAGGGTGGTGCTCAGCGGCCGCACCAAGGAGGCGGTGGACGCGGCGGTCGCCGCCCTCGACGCCCCCGGCCGGGTGCACGGCGTGGTCGCCGACAACGCCGACCCGGCCGCCGCCCAGCAGCTGGTCTCCGCCGCCCGACAGACCTTCGGCCGTCTCGACGGCGTCCTGGTCAGCGTGGGCGGCCCGGCGGGCGGCACCGTGCTCGAGTCCAGCGAGGCGGACTGGCAGCACGCCTTCGAGACCGTCGTGCTCGGCGCCCTGCGGATCGCCCGCGCGGCGGCCGCCGCGCTCGGTGAGGGCGGGGTGATCGCGTTCGTCCTCTCCTCCTCGGTCCGCCAGCCCATCCCGGGCCTCGGCATCTCCAACGGCCTGCGGCCGGGCCTCGCGATGGCCGCCAAGTCCCTCGCCGACGAGCTGGGGCCGCGCGGCATCCGCGTCCTCGGCCTGCTCCCCGGCCGGATCGACACCGACCGGCTCCGCGAGCTCGACGCTCTGGGCGGCGACGCCGGCGCCGCCCGCGCCCGGGCCGGCGCGACCATCCCGCTCGGCCGCTACGGCACTCCGGAGGAGTTCGGCCGGGTCGCGGCGTTCGTGCTCTCGCCCGCCGCGTCGTACCTGACCGGCATCATGATCCCGGTCGACGGCGGGGCCCTGCGGTCCCTCTAGGGACACGTCCCGGAGCCCCGAAGCGGGTGCCTACACGACCCGGCGCGGTGCCGGTTCGCGGGGCGCCGTGCGGCCGATCCGGAGGCGGAGGTCGGTCGGGAGGTCCTGGCCGAGGGTGGTACGGGTGTGGGCGAGGGGGCCGGTCAGGAAGTCGTTCACCGCCGAGGCGGGGTCGCCGTCCGGGGTGAGGCGGACGGCCGCCCGCAGCAGCAGGCGGTTCGGACGGCCCGTCAGCCGGGCCTGCACGCGGGTGACTTCGGGCTGCGCCACCGTCTCGGTCTCGACCGCGTCGACCAGCGCGCGCGAGCGCACCCGTAGGGTCACCCCCTCCGCCGCCACCGGCAGCGACACCGAGCTCGGCCCGCTCCGCCGCGCCTGGGCGAACAGCCACCACAGGGCCAGCGCGACGGCCACCCCGAGCACCGCGAACACCACCGGCCACCACCAGCTCTCCCCCGACCACCGGGTGCGCGAGGCGTTGCTCAGCACCGGCTGGTCGGGTGAGGTGAGCGGCCACCAGTGGGGCATCCGTACGCCGAGCCTGCCGTAGAGGTCGAGGCCCCCGGCCAGCACCAGCACTCCGCCGGCCAGCACCAGGAGCCCGGCCAGGCCCAGCAGGATCCGGTTCACCGTCGGGCGGGTCATCGCCGCACCTTCCCGGTCCGGACGTCCAGCCGGTGTTCCCCGGCCAGCGGTACCCGGGCCAGCTCCGCCCGGAGCTCCCGCTGCACCTCGGCCGGATCGGCCGTCCCGGCCATCGTGACCGTGGTCCGTGCGCGCCGTACCTTGACCTTCAGCGAGCTGACCCCGTCCAGCCGGTCGGCCCGGCGGGCGAGCAGTGCGGCCACGCCGGACCGGTCGATCACCGCACCTGGCTGCCGCAGCGGCAGCCAGCGCCGCATCCCGGGCGCCACCGCGAGACCCAGCAGCAGCGCCCCGATCAGCACGGCCACCCCGGCGGAGATCAGCACCACCGGGTCGTCCAGGTGCAGGGTGGCCAGCCGGTGCGCGGTCTCGGCCCGCCAGGGGCGGGCCCGGTGGCCGGTGCGGACCGCGACCGCGTCGTACAGGAGGCCACCGCAGACCACCAGGCCGGCCACCACCACGAGTGCCGTCCAGCCGGTCCGAGGCGACCGCAACCGGCGAATCGGCACCGGCCCCTGATCCACCGTCATACCGTCGGCACCAGCCGTTCGACCACCACGACGACCTCGCCGACCGGGCGGCCGGTCAGCGCGGCCAGCTCCGCCGCCACGCCCGACCTGACCGCCGTGGCCAGCGCGTTCAGGTCGGACGGGAAGGGCAGTTCGACGCCGAGGGTCAGCCGGACCGGGTCGCCGGGGCCGGTCACCGAGATCCGCCGGACCGCGCCGGACCGGCCGAGGGCCTGTCCGGCGGCCCGCTCGGCCAGCCGGACCAGCACCCGGTCGGCGATCCGCAGCCGTCCGCGTTCCGCGGCCGGCACCGTCCTGGAGACCACCGCCGCCGACATCAGCGCCGCCGGTCGCGACCGCGCAGCAGCTCACCGAGGTCGTGGAGGTCGAAGTCGCCCTCGAGCAGGCGGCCGACCACGAAGCCGACCAGGCCGAGGACCGCGACCAACAGGAAAGCGGCGAACCCGCCGAAGTACCCGGCAAAGCCCAGGGCCATCCCCACCATCAGCCCGATCAGGCCGAGATTCATCCGCCTCTGCTCCTGTCCTGTCGTGTCGCGTCCTGCCGTGTCTACTGGACCCTGGGCCGCTGACCGCCGCCGACCGCCGATTCCTCTTCCTCGTCGCTGTCCGGGTCGTCCGGCAGGTGGACGTCGTTGACGGCGATGTTCACCTCGACCACCTCCAGGCCGGTCATCCGCTCCACCGCCGAGATGATGTTGGCCCGTACCTCGGCCGCCAGCTTCGGGATCACCACGCCGTACTCGACGATCAGCGCGATGTCGATCGCCGTCTGCCGCTCGCCCACCTCGGCCTTGATGCCCCGGCCGACGCTGGACTTGCCGCCGGGCACCCGGTCGCGCATGGCGCCGAAGGTGCGGGACAGTCCCGAGCCGAGCGCGTGGATCCCGGAGATCTCCCGGGCCGCCATGCCGGCGATCTTCTCGACCACACCGACCGCCAGCGCGGTACGACCACGCTCCTCGGCGGTCGGTGGGGCGGGGGCCGGGGCCTTGTGGGTGTCGGTCCTGGGCATCGCGGCGGGCGTCGGAGTGTCAGGCATGTCGGGCTCCCTGTCTGTACGGTCCAGCTATATCGCACATCAGCCCAACTCTGACATTGCGCCACGGCCGCCGCCCTCCGGAGACCTCCGGACAGCGCAACGGGCCCACCCCGACCGGGGTGGGCCCTTCCGTGCGTGGTGGGTGACCGGCCGTCAGTCGCCGAGGCCCGCCAGGTCCCGCAGGCGGCGGGCCTGCGCGGCCCGCTCGGCGGCCCGCTGCTCCTCGAAGGAGCGGTCGGCCGCGCCCTGGAGCAGCGCCTTGGTCTCGATCACCGCGCTGCGCGGCGCGGCCAGCAGGGCGGCGGTCAGGTCCCGGACGGTCCCGTCGAGTTCGGCGGCCGGGACGGCCAGGTTGGCCAGCCCGGTGCTGACCGCCTCCTCCGCGCCGACCCAGCGGCCGGTCGCGCAGATCTCCAGCGCCCTTGCGTAGCCGACCAGTTCGGTCAGCGGCTTGGTGCCCGCCAGGTCCGGCACCAGGCCGAGCGAGGTCTCCTTCATGGCGAACTGGACGTCCTCCGCCACCACCCGCAGGTCACAGCCGAGCGCGAGCTGGAAGCCCGCACCCACCGCGTGGCCCTGCACGGCGGCGATGCTGATCACATCCGCCCGGCGCCACCAGGTGAACGCCTCCTGGTACGCGGCGATGGTCTCGTCCAGGTCCTTGGCGTCCGCCGCGGCGAGCTCCAGGAAGCTGCGCTCCCCCGGGATGCCCTCGGGGCTGAACATCGCCCGGTCCAGGCCGGCCGAGAAGGAGACGCCCTCGGCCCGCAGCACCACGACCCGCACGGTGCCCGGCAGGCTGCGACCGATGCCGGCCAGCGCCCGCCACATCGCCGGGGACTGGGCGTTGCGCCGCTCCGGTCGGCAGAGGGTCACCACGGCGGTGTCACCGTCGAGTTCGAGCCGGACTCCGGCCTGCTCCCAGAGCTGCGGGTCGGTGTCCAGGGTGGGGGTGGTCATGGCGGTACCTCCGGCGACGGGGCGGCTGGCTACCGGAGAGTAACACTGAAAGGCTTACCGCTGGCCGGCGCCGCCGGACAGGCCCTCTCGGGCCCGCTCCCACAACACCGGGAACGACGATCGGCGGTCCGGGTCACCGGCCGCCGATTCGTCTCAAGCTGCTTGCTGCTCACTGAACTGCCGGCGCTCTGCACATCCGGCGCTGCCCGGCCGGGTCGGATATCCTGACGGTGCGTCAGGACCCGGCTGCGGCAGCCACCTTGCCCTTGCCACGCGTGGCACCACCGCGGCCTCGGAGGATCACTCCGGACTCGCTCAACATGCGGTGCACGAAGCCGTAGGAGCGGCCGGTCTCCTCCGCCAGCGCGCGAATGCTCGCCCCGGAGTCGTATTTCTTCTTCAGATCGGCCGCGAGCTTCTCACGCGCGGCACCAGTTACCCGGCTGCCCTTTTTCAGAGTCTCGGCCACCCGTGCCTCCTCGTAGCTTTGCTCGGTCAGATTCCCATGATCACCCATAGCCAGGCTCCTGGCCACCCATTCGACAAGGTCGATACCGGGAAGGCGCAGTCTGCCGGTCGTGATCGCTGCGCACAAGGGCGCTCACGCAGTGTGCTCACGCCCCCCGGCGATGCAGCTGACCGAAGGCGGTGGGGGGCGAAATTGCTGATCAGCGCGGGCGGGTCGGGAATGGACACGACTCCGCCCACGGGGAAACTCCTCAAACGGAATCCGGGACTCTCCCATTCCCGGATTCCGTCGGTGACCGGCTCGGCTACGCCAGAGAACCTACTCGGTGTCTACCGGACGGTCAGGCCAGCGCCACCAGATCCAGGTAGCCGGGGCTCCACAGGTCCTCGACGCCGTCCGGCAGCAGGATGATCCGCTCCGGCTGGAGCGCCTCGACGGCGCCCTCGTCGTGGGTCACCAGGACCACCGCGCCGGAGAAGGTGCGCAGCGCGCCGAGGATCTCCTCGCGGCTGGCCGGGTCGAGGTTGTTGGTGGGCTCGTCGAGCAGCAGCACGTTGGCGGAGGAGACCACCAGCGAGGCCAGCGCGAGCCGGGTCTTCTCACCGCCCGAGAGCACCCCGGCCGGCTTGTCGACGTCGTCGCCGGAGAACAGGAACGAGCCGAGGATCTTCCGGATCTGCACCAGGTCGGTGTCCGGAGCGGCGGAGCGCATGTTCTCCAGTACCGTCCGCTCCGGGTCGAGCGTCTCGTGCTCCTGCGCGTAGTACCCGATCTTCAGGCCGTGGCCGGGGGTCACCTCGCCGGTGTCCGGCTGCTCGACGCCCGCGAGCATCCGCAGCAGGGTGGTCTTGCCCGCACCGTTGAAGCCCAGGATGACCACCCGGGAGCCCCGGTCGATCGCCAGGCCGACGTCGGTGAAGATCTCCAACGAGCCGTAGGACTTGGAGAGGCCGGTCGCGGTCAGCGGCGTCTTGCCGCACGGGGCCGGGTCCGGGAAGCGCAGCTTGGCGACCTTGTCGGAGGCGCGGACCTGCTCCAGACCGGAGAGCAGCTTCTCGGCCCGGCGGGCCATGTTCTGCGCGGCGACGGTCTTGGTGGCCTTGGCGCGCATCTTGTCCGCCTGCGAGTTGAGGGTCGCGGCCTTCTTCTCGGCGTTGGCGCGCTCGCGCTTGCGGCGCTTCTCGTCGTCCTCGCGCTGCTGCTGGTACTGCTTCCAGCCCATGTTGTAGATGTCGATCTGGGACCGGTTGGCGTCCAGGTAGAACACCTTGTTGACCACGGTCTCGACCAGCTCGACATCGTGCGAGATCACGATGAAGCCACCCTTGTACGTCTTCAGGAAGTCCCGCAGCCAGACGATGGAGTCGGCGTCCAGGTGGTTGGTGGGCTCGTCGAGCAGCAGGATGTCCGAGTCCGAGAACAGGATCCGGGCCAGCTCGACCCGGCGGCGCTGACCACCGGAGAGGGTGTGCAGCTGCTGGCCGAGGATGCGGTCCGGCAGGCCCAGCGCGGCGGCGATGGTGGCGGCCTCGGCCTCGGCGGCGTACCCGCCCTTGGTGAGGAACTCGGTCTCCAGGCTGGCGTACTTCTTCATCGCCTTGTCCCGGGTGGCGCCCTGGCCGTTGGCCATCCGGTCCTCGTTCTCGCGCATCTTCTTCAGCACGGTGTCGAGGCCGCGGGCGGACAGGATGCGGTCGCGGGCGAGGACGTCGAGGTCGCCGGTCCGCGGGTCCTGCGGGAGGTAGCCGACCTGGCCGGTGCTGGTGACGCTGCCACCGGCCGGGATGCCCTCGCCGGCCAGCACCTTGGTGAGCGTCGTCTTCCCGGCGCCGTTGCGGCCGACCAGTCCGATCCGGTCGCCCGGGGCGATCCGGAAGTTGGCGGACTCGATGAGGACGCGGGCGCCGGCGCGCAGCTCCAGGGCGTTGGCGGAAATCATGGCTGTGGGAACTCCTGAGACGGGCGGGGCGGCGGGATGGGTGCGGGGCTGGGGTGAGGCGCCTCGGGCGCCGCTCGCCCGCTAATGCCCGGAGAGAACAGCCATGCGGCCCAGTCTACCGGCACCCGTCCAGAGCCTTTTCGGTGCAGGCCGCACCGCCGGGGCCGGGCTGTCGGCGGAGCCGCATCTCGGCAGAGCCCCGCGTCCTGGGTGGTGCCGCCCTATGCCCTGTCCGGGCGATCTTGCCGGATCAGCGTGCGTCCAGCCGGGCTGTGACATCAGCCGCTGGCGCGGCGGGTCCGGCGTCGCACGCCCGGCAAGATCGCCCGGACAGGGCCTAGTGGCCGGGGCAGCCCGGGGTGGGGTGGAGGGCGGCGAAGGGGACGGTGCAGGTGGATTCGGGGGTGGCCAGCTTGGTGTCGTAGGTGCGGGTGCCCAGGACGGGGCCGTCCTCGATGGCGACGCGCTGGTCGTCGAGGCGGCGCAGCTGCACGTTGGGGCCCGCGTCGAGCTGGAAGCCGCGGACGGAGAGGCGGAAGCCGGTGATGCCGCCGGGCAGCGGGTTGCCCGCGCCGTTGGTGCCGGTGCAGGTGCGGGGCACCAGGACCGCGTAGCCGGTATGCACGGCCCGCAGCGGGTCGTACGAACACCCGGCCAGCGGGCGGGAGTTGAAGCGGAGGTCGCCGTCGCTGTCGCGGAAGCCCATGGTCAGGGCGGGGGTGACCACCGCCACCCAGGTCTCCTCGCCGCCGACCGGGTGGAGGGCGGCTGCGGCGCGTCGGCCGGCCTCGGCGAGCTTCTCCGCCTCGGTCCGCTCGGTGCCCTCCTTGGCGTCCGTGCCGTGCAGCCACTCGGCCAGGCCGGGGACGGCCCGGTGCCAGCGGACCTCGTGGTCGCTGGGGCGGACCGAGGTGACCATGCCGTCGTCCCAGATCACCACGGCGTTCTCGCCGAGCGTCGCCTGGTGCAGTGCGGTGGCGCCCTCCCGGCGGTAGGACCAGAGGTGTTCGCCGGTCTGCCGGTCGAAGGCCTCCAGGCCGGGGCCGACCCGGAGCTCCAGGCCGGCGGTGGCCCGGGTCTGGGCGCTGACCGGGCTGGCGTCCCCGCCGGCCGCGGTGCCCGGCTTGACCAGGCGGTCGCCGAACGGGACCGGGCGGTTGGCGTGTGCCGCCGCACCTGCTCCCAGCACCACCAGGACGGCGAGCGCGGGCAGCACGGATCGGCGGGTGAGGGCACGCAGCGGCTTCCTGGACACGGGCGGAGCGTACCCAACCCGCGCGCCCTCCGTCAGCCAGGCGCAGCCGTGCCGACCCCCGCACGGCGGACCGCGCGGGCCCGGCCCGGGGGGCGGAAGCCCAGCTCGGCCACCTCGCGAGGGGTCCGGAGCACGGCTAGGGTGCGACTGCGGTCACTGGACGGACTGTTACAGAGGTGGTACGCGATGCAGTTCGACGACCAGGCGGATCTCGACACCTCGCAGGTGCGGGACCGGCGCGGGGTGCCCGGCGGGAGGGTCGCCCTGGGCGGCGGCGCGGTGGGGATCGTCGGGCTGGTCATCGCGCTGCTGCTCGGCGTGGACCCGTCCACGCTCGGGCTCTCGGACGGCGGCGGGAACACGGCAGGGCAGGCCACGGCGGGACAGCTGCAGGACACCTGCAAGAAGGGCTCGGACGCCAACCAGCGGCAGGACTGCCGGATGGTCGCTGTGGTGAACAGCGTGCAGAACTTCTGGCAGGGCGAGTTCACCCGCCGGGCGGGGGCGTACCAGCCGGCCGAGACGGTGCTGTTCACCCGTCAGGTGTCGACCGCCTGCGGGGCGGCGAGCTCGGCGGTCGGGCCTTTCTACTGTCCGGGTGATCGGAAGGCGTACTTCGACCTCGGCTTCTTCGACGAGCTGAGCAGCCGGTTCGGCGCCAAGGGCGGCCCGTTCGCGGAGGCGTACGTGGTGGCGCACGAGTACGGGCACCACATCCAGAACCTGACCGGGCAGCTGAAGAAGGCCGGCCAGGACCGGCAGGGGGCGAACAGCGGCTCGGTGAAGCTGGAGCTGCAGGCCGACTGCTACGCGGGGGTCTGGGCGTACGCCGCGACCCGGACGCCGCAGACCGGGACCGGACGCCCGCTGATCACTTCGCTGACGGACGCGGACATCGCGATCGGGCTGGACGCGGCCGCGGCGGTCGGGGACGACCGGATCCAGCAGCAGGCCCAGGGGCGGGTGAATCCGGAGAGCTGGACGCACGGGTCCTCGGCGCAGCGGCAGGAGTGGTTCACCACCGGCTACCGGACGGGTGACCTGGCCCGGTGCGACACCTTCGGGTGAGCGGGCGGCGGATGCGCGGCCTGCTGGGCCAACCCCCCGCGCCCGACCTACCACTATCGAGTGACATGAGGCTTTTCTGACGGTCTGTGGGATTACCGTCGTGCTTACGGGCCTGGACAGGCCCGCACGCCGTCCCGAGGAGAGACCCATGCGATTGGCCCGCCTGACGCTGGCCGCCGCCGCGCTGCTGTTGGTGACCACGGCGAGCGTTCCCTCCGGTACTCCACTGAGCCAGACCGAGCGGCACACCTTCCTCTCCTCGGACGCCATCGAACCGCGTGGTGCGGCCCCCCGTCCGGCCGTCCAACGGACCAAGCACGAACCGCCGTTCGGCGCCTTCGTCGGATCGTGGGACAACTACATCCCGAACATCGCCCGGATGGCCACCTGGCTGAACGGGGCCGACATGCAGGTCGGCCACACCTACCTGGCCGGCAACGGCTGGGGGGACGTCGAGGGCGACCCGGTGGTGCTCGGCCTCTGGTCGCAGTGGAAGCTGGCCGACCCGCAGCGCAAGCTGGTGCTCGGCGTGCCGATGCTGGTGCCGAACGAGAACAACATGCCGGACGCCGAGGTGGCCAGGCTGCTGGCCAGGGGGAACAAGGGCGAGTTCGACCTGCACTTCCTCAAGCTGGCCAGGAAGCTGGTCGCGCTCGGCGGGCAGGACACCATCATGACGCCGGGCTGGGAGATGAACGGCACCACCTACACCAGCCGCTGCAAGCCCGACCCGACGGCCTGGAAGGCGTACTGGCGGCGGATCGTGACGGTGATGCGCTCGGTGCCCGGGCAGCACTTCACGTTCGACTTCAACCCGACCCGGGGGCTGGACGCCATCCCGTGGACGCGCTGCTACCCGGGCGACGACGTGGTCGACATCATCGGCATGGACAGCTACGACCAGCCGGCCGGCGGCACCTTCGACGAGTACGTCTCCGAGCCGTACGGGCTGCAGGACCAGGTGGAGTTCGCCGCCAAGCGCGGCAAGCCGGTCTCGTACCCCGAGTGGGGGCTGTTCCGGAACGGCGACAACCCGGAGTTCGTCCGGCGGATGGTGGACTGGATGCGCACCCACGACACCGCCTACCAGACCGTCACCGACTACTGCCCGCACGGCTTCTGGCAGTGCGACCGGAACCCGAGGTCGAGTGCGGTGTTCCGGCAGCTGATGGCCGGGGCCAAGACCGCCGTCGGCCCGTCAGCTGCGCATCCGGGCCAGTAGTACCCGCTTCAGGCCGGGCAGCCTGGTGCGCAGCTGGTGTGCCAGGGCCTGCCTGACCAGCACCCGGACCGCCCGGGCGGCTGCCCACGGGGCGAGCCGGCCGGCGCCCAGTACCAGTCGCTGGTTAGGGAGTTGGTCCGGGCGCCAGCGCTGCTTGTACGGCTCCTGGCCGCGCAGCAGGCTGAGCACCGGGATCTCGGCGGCCCTGACCTCGTCCAGCGCGGCGCCGAACAGCAGACCTGCGATGTCGAGCCGCTCCCGCAGGGTCGGCTTGGCGCCGTACATGTACAGGCCGCCGAACGGCGGGCTGAGCAGCAGCAGGTTCACCGCGACCAACTCGCCGTCCAGGTAGAACCGGTGGACCGCGGCGCGGCCGGTGGCGACCAGGCCGGTGGTGGACTCGGCCAGGTGGGCGGCGAACCGTTCGGTGCGGTGCTCGGGGGTGACGCCACGGTCCTGCCACTGCTCGATGTGCAGCCGGAGCAGGCTCTCGACCGCCTCCGGCACCTCGGCCGGGGCGGCGCTGCGGACCTGGACGCCGGACTCGGCGATCTTGCGCTGCTTGACCCGGCTGCGCTGGGCGGTCTTGCCGGGCAGACGCTTGAGCAGCTCCTCCATCGGGACCGCGGGCAGGTACTGGCAGAGCGAGTCGGCGAACCGGTGCCGTCGGCCCGGCCACTGCCCGAACACCTGCTGGACGGCGGCCTCGGGACGGACCTCGCACAGCTCCAGCGAGTGCCAGGGGCGGGTGAGCGGCAGGGCGGCGGCCAGCTCGGCGGCGGCCCGGTCGGCGCAGGAGTCGTCCAGCAGGACATCGGTGAAGTCCACCAGGCCCGCGCCGAGGTTGGTCAGCCCGCCGAACGGGCCCCGGCGTTGCAGCGCGGCGGCGGCCACCAGCCGGTCGTCCCGGCGGACCAGCACCAGCACGAGGGCGCCCGGGCGGCCGTAGTGGCGCCACCAGGAGGCCAGCCAGGCGGCCGACTGGAAGGAGGTGGCGGCCGCGCAACGGGCCGTCAGGTCGTCCCACTCGGCGGCGATCAGGTCGAGCGCGTCGTCCTCCCGGCGGACCTCGGCGCGCCATCGCGGGGCACCGGTCTGGGCAGGAACCGAGCCGACGGAAACCTCGGTGGTCATCCCCGCCCCCCGGTCTGCTGCGGCTCCTTGGCCGTCGCCGCACGGCGCTTGGGGACCTCCGCCGGGACGGTGACGGCCGGTTCGGCCGGGGTCTCCACCGGGGTCTCGGCGGAGGCCCCGCCGGAGGTCTCGGCGGGGGTCTCAAGCTCAGGCCCGCCGGCCCTCTTCGGACGGCGGGTCATCAGCACCAGCGCGCCGAGCAGCAGCCCGCCGGCCGCGCCGACCGCGACGTCCAGCTCGGCGGACGGGGTGGCCGGACGGTCCGGTACGGCGGCTCCGGCCAGCGGGACCAGCTTGACGCCGGTCTCCTTGGTGCTCGTGTTGGCAAAGGCGATCAGCGACTTGGCCACCGCGTCGGCGGCCCGGGCGGCGTCGGCGCCCTGGCTTCCGGAGCCGGTGATCTCGATCACCGGGGCGTCCGGCGAGGTGGTGCCCCGGACCTGCTCGGCCAGGTCGTTGATGGTCCGGCCGGTCTCGGCCGCCGCGCCCGCGAGCACCTGCGGCTGGCCGGCCAGCCGGCCGTACGCCTGGGCGAAGTTGACGGCAGTGGCACCCTCCCCCGGCCCCTGCGGGACCACCACCACGTAGGAGTTGGCGGCGTAGCTCGGGGGCGAGACGGCGGCGTACCCGGCGCCCGCCATGGCACCCAGCGGGACGGCCAGCGCGACCGGCCACCAACGGCGGGTCAGGGTGCGTGCGCGCCTGCGCGGTTCGGACATGGGAAGCTCCTTGGCTAGAACGGACGGGATCAGGTTTCGGCCGGGCCGTTTCAGCGCGGCCGGGCGGCCACCGGCTCGCGCCGGCCCGGCGCCGGGCCCGGCACCCCGCCGAGGCGGTCGTAGAGCAGCGCCAGCCGGTCCGCGATCCGGGCGATGTCGTAGTGGGCGACCGCCGGGGGCTGGGGCAGCACGGCGGTGCGGCGGCTCCAGAGTTCGCACAGCGAGGTGGTGTAGGCGGCGGCCGTGGCGGGCAGCCGGACCGCCCCGGGGGCGGCGTCGGGGGGCAGCTCGTCGAGCGCCGGGCAGGCGCTGTGCCGGACCGGGAGACCGGCGGCCAGGCCCTCCAGCACGGTCAGGCCGAAGGTCTCCTCGGCTGAGGGAGCGGCCAACACGTCCATGGCGGTGAGCAGTTCGGGGACGTCGGAGCGCTCACCGGCGAGCAGCAACCGGTGCAGCACCCCGAGCTCCCCGGCCTGCCGGAGCAGCTCCGCCCGCTCGGGTCCGGCGCCGACCACCAGTAGCCAGGGCTCCCGCAGCGCCGGGTGCTGGGCACCCAGTCTGGTCAGCTCGGCCAGCACCTGGACCAGCAGCCCGAACTGCTTGCCCGGGACCAGCCGACCGACCGCGCCGATCACCCAGGCGGACTGCGGCAGGCCCAGCTCGGCCCGGACGCCCTGCCGCAGCGCCGCCCGGGAGGCGGTCGGCAGGCAGTACCTGGCGGTCTCGATCCCGTTCGGCAGCAGCTCGACGCGCGGCGCGGGCACCCCCCAGTCGTCCAGGGTGGCGGCGACCTGCCGGGAGACCGCGACGGTGGTCGAGCCGAGCCGTTCGGCGGCCAGGTAGAGCGCCTTGACGCCCGGGGTGACCGGGCGGCCCTCGATCACCGTGGCGTGCAGCGAGTGCTCGGTGGCCAGCACCCCGCGCACCCCGGCCAGCCGGGCGGCCAGCCGGCCGTACAGCCCGGCCCGGTAGAGGTGGGTGTGCACCAGGTCGTACCGGCCGTGCCGGATCAGGCCGGTGAGCCGGGGCAGCACCCCGAGGTCGCGGTTGCCGCGCATCCCGAGGTCGTGCACCTGGACGCCGCCGGCGCTCAGTGCGGCGGCCACCGTGCCCGGGTTGGTCAGGGTGGCCACCTCGCACCGGTGCCGCTCGGGCAGGTGCCGGAGGATCAGCTCCAGCTGGCGTTCGGCCCCGCCGGAGGCCAGCCCGGTGATCACGTGCAGGACCTTCACCGGCCGGCCCTCCCCGGGCGGCGCGAGCGCAGCGCGGTGAGCACGTCCCTGACCTGGTGCCGCCCGCGCTTGGCCCGCAGCCGCAAGGCGCCGTCCCGGTCGCCGACGTAGCTCCGGGGCAGGGCGTAGCGGCCGGTGAGCCCGCTGTGCTCGATCGCGCAGGCGTAGTCGTACCCGGCGTCCCTGACCGCGCGGGTGGCGGCCAGGTCGACCGCTCCGTACGGGTAACAGAAGCCGGTGACGGGGCCGCCGATCAGCTCCTCCAGGGCCCGCCTGCTCTCCCTGGTCTGCACCGCGAGGTCGGCGGCGGGCAGGCCGGGCAGGGCCCGGTGGCCGAGGCCGTGCGAGCCGATCTCCCAGCCGGCCCGCGCCAGTTCGGTCACCTGGTCGAGGGTCAGCAACTGCTTGCGCGGGCCCTTGACGTCCCAGCCGTTCTCGGTGCCGAGCAGGTCAGGCACCACGTACGCGGTCGCGGTGAAGCCGTGCTCGTGCAGCACCGGGACGGCGTACCTGGCGAAGTCGGCGTAGCCGTCGTCGAAGGACAGGCCGACGAGGTGGCCCGCCGTGCCCTCGGCCCTGGCCCTGAGCAGCTCACGGACGCTGACGCCGCGTCGGCCGGTGCGGTGCAGCCAGGCCATCTGAGCGGCGAACCGTTCGGGGCTGACGGTGAGCAGGTACGGGTCCTCCTCCTCGTCGGCCACCGAGTGGTACATCAGGATCCACGGGGCGCTCCGGCCGGTTCCGATCCGACGTTTGGTGCGGCCGACGGTTGCCTGCGCCGGGAGGCGCAACTGCTGGTCGGAGTCGACGTCCATGGGGCAGCTTCCCTTCAGCGGCCGAAGGTGGGGGGTGGGCTCTGGGGCCGGCGGGGCGGCGGCCGTCCGGGCCGGTTCGGACCGGGGGCGCGGGCCGGGGCCGAACCGGGCCAGGCCCCCCAGCAGCGGGTCACGGACCTCGGCCGCGCCGAAGGCGGTGCCGAGTGCGGCGAAGACGAGCAGCACCGTCATCCCGCCGACCAGGGTGGCCAGCAGCGGGGAGGCGGTCAGACCGTCGGCGAGGTAGCCGACGGCTGCGGCGCCCACCGCGGCCGCCAGCAGGCGGGACTGACCGGTGATCACCTTCGGCACCCGCAGCGCGATGCCGCGCAGCAGCAGCCCGCGGAGCAGCAGCCCTGCGGTGGTGGTGATCCCGGCGGCGTTGCCGGCGGCCAGCCCGAGGCCGCCGTAGTGCGGGGTGGCGGCCAGGCCGACCGTGACGGTGACCAGGAGACCGACCGCCATCGCGGCGACCGGGTACCAGTCGAGCCTGGTCACCCGGAAGCTGCGAGGGTCCTCGTCGGCCCGGCGGACCACCGGGCGGACCGAGAAGTACGGGCGCACCATCACGCCGATCAGCGCCTGGGCCGGCAGCCCGAAGCTGTAGACCCGGATCACCGCGGCGGTGGCGGCGGTGTCGTGGGCGGTGAACGCGCCGCGCTCGAACAGCAGGGCCACCACCGAGGGCGCACAGGCCATCAGGAACGCGGTGCCGACCAGCACCAGCGCGGTGGCCTGGCCGATGTCCTTCTCCACCCGGTCCCTGGCGGTCCGAAGGTCGCCAGCGGCGAGCGCGCGGGCGACCAGCGGGAAGGTGACGGTGCAGATCAGGATGGCGGCGGTCATCGCGAGCTGGGAGACCTTGGCCGCGTAGTTCAGGTGCGAGATGGTGCCCGGCGGCAGGCCCGAGCCGAGGTGGCGCTCGATGAATACCTGGGACTGCCGGGTCAGCGTGAAGCCGGCCACCGGCAGTATCGCCAGCGGGATCAGCACCAGCCCGGCCGGCCCGCCCCGGCGGGATCCGCGCGGCCTGCGGCGGCTCACCCGGAGCCGGCGCACGAACGGACCGACCAGCACCCCGGCCATCAGCAGACTGCCGAGGGCGACGCCCAGCGCGGCCGACCTGACCCCCCAGGCGCTGTGGCCGACCAGCAGGATGCCGAGGATCGCCAGGTTGTACGCGACGTAGATGGCGGCCGGGGCGGTGAAGCTGTGGTGGGCCCGCAGCGCGCTGCCCAGGTATCCCGCGACGCCGAACGGCAGGATGGTGATCGCCGTGATCCGGGTGCAGGTGACGGCCAGCCCGGGATCGACCAGGCCGGGGGCCAGGAACCTGACCAGTTCGGGGGCGCCGACGGCGGTCAGCGCCGAGAGGCCGCACAGCGCCAGCAGGAGCCAGGGCAGCGTGGCCCTGACCAGCTGCCGGACCGGGTCGGGGCCCTCGGGCTGCTCCTCGCGCAGCACCAGCGCCAGGCTGAACGCCGGGACCATCAGGAACGCCATCGCGTCCTCGATCAGCAGCGGCGCGGCGGTCTCCGGGACGGTCCAGGCCACCAGGAAGGCGTCGGTGCCCTGGTTGGCACCGAAGTACCTGGCCAGCAGCAGGTCGCGGAGCAGGCCGAAGGCGGACCCGGTGGCGGTCAGCAGCGCGGTGACGCCGAAGGCCTTGGCGAGGAAGTCACGCCGGGGCGCCGGGGGGCCCGGCGGGGCGGGCGCCTCGACCGTGCTGACGTGCTGGTCCGTGCTCATGTCCGGTCTGCCCCATCGGCGTTCGGGCCAGGCAGCGCCGTACGGGCGGCAAGGCCGAGGATCACCGAGGTGAGCACCGTGGTGGTCCCCCCGATATCGGCGTACAGGAAGTCCACCAGCACCCAGACCAGCAGGCCGAGCGCCGCCAACCTGGTGCCGTCGGCCGAACTACCCACCTGGCGCAGACAGTTGATCAACAGGGTGAGGAACAGGGCCAGGTAGGCCAGCACCCCGATCAGGCCCTGCTCGCTCAGCACCAGGAAGTACATGTTGTGCGGCGAGAGCAGCGGCTCACGGGTGAAGCCGATCTGCGAATCGGCCGCGTCGCTGCCCGAGGAGAGCCGCAACGGCGCGTGGCTGTCCCGTAGTTGCTGGAACGCCTTGGGGCCCGCGCCGGCCAGCGGGTGGTCCTGCCAGATCCGGCCGGCGGTGCCCCAGAGGTCGTAGCGGTCGGTGACCGACTGGTCCGGCGTGTCGGAGACCGCGCCGATGCTGGAGATCCGGTGGGTCACCCCCGAACCGCCGAGGCCGAGGCCGCCGAGCAGTACCACCGCGAGGGCGGCGGTCAGCACCGCGCCCCGGATCGCCAGCCGGGCGTCGGCGCGCAGCAGCACCACGGCGGCGGCGGCCGCGCAGGCGATCCAGCTGCCCCGGCTGAACGAGACCGCCAGCGGGAAGACCAGGAAGCCCGCGGCGGCCCAACAGCCGATCCGCAGACGGCGGTTGCCGCCAGGGTGACGCTCCCCCAGGGCCAGCGCCAGCGCGGCCAGCAGTCCGAAGCAGACCACCGTGGACATCGCCATGACGTCGAGCGCCCCGAAGGTGCCGATCGCCCGGATCGGCCGCCCGGTGTAGGAGGCGCCCGTCCCGGTCAGGAACTGCTTGGCGCCGACCACGCCCTGCACCAGCGCGGCCAGCACCAGGGAGCCGAGCACCAGTTGCTGGTCCCGCCGGTCGCGCAGCGAGCAGAGCACCCCGGCCGGCACCAGGACGAAGACCTGCACCAGCCGGACGAAGCCGGTGACGCTCGCGAGCGGGTCGATCGAGTGCACGGTGGCCACCGCCGCCGAGCAGACCACCGCGCCGAACAGGACACAGACGGTCCGGTTGAGCGCCGGGATCCGGCCGCGCAGCAGGCCGACGGCCATGGTGGCGACCAGCGCCAGCGAGGCCAGGTCCGCGGCGGTGACGTGCACGGCGGCGGTGACGTCCTTGTCGCCGGTCGGCACGCAGACCAGCAGTACGGTGGCGGCGGCCAGCAGACTGGGCCGGGCGGTCAGCCGCCGGGGTAAGGCGAGGGGCAGGGCGAGGGCCATCGGGTCAGCTTCCGTCCGGGTGCAGCATCAGGGCGGCGGTCCGGAACAGCAGCTTGACGTCGAGCCAGAGGTTCCAGCTCTCGATGTAGCGGTTGTCGAACCTGGCCCTGGCCTCGATCGAGGTGTCCCCGCGCAGGCCGTTGGCCTGCGCCAGCCCGGTCAGGCCGACCGGGACGCGGTGCCGGTCGGCGTACTCGGGGTACGCCTGGCTGAACCGCATGACGAAGTAGGGGCGTTCGGGCCGGGGGCCGACCAGGCTCATGTCGCCGCGCAGCACGTTCCACAGCTGCGGGAGTTCGTCGAGCGAGCTGTGCCTGAGGAAGTGGCCGACCCGGCTCATCCGGTGGTCCTGGGCGATGTTCCAGTGGGTCGCCGATTCGTGCTCGTTGGCGGGTCGCAGGGTGCGGAACTTCAGCAGGGTGAAGACCTTGCCGTCCAGCCCGGTGCGCTGCTGGCGGAACAGCACGCCGGGGCCGGTGTCGATCCGGACCGCGAGGGCGCAGACCGCCAGTACCGGGGAGACCAGCAGCAGGCCGAACAGGGCGGCGGTGATGTCCAGTGCCCGCTTCGCGGCCCAGCCGTGCCGACGCATCGCGGGGCGGTCGAGCTGGAGACAGGGGAAGCCCCAGAGGTGGTCGCCCCGGCTCCGGTCGGCCAGCGCGCCGTACTCGCGCAGGGCCGGCACCAGCCAGACCCGGCAGCCGAGCCGGGCGGCCTCGCGCAGCGCGGCGGCGGTCTCGGCCTCGTCGGCGGCGCCCTCGGTGGCCACCACGTGGTGCACCCGGTGGCGGCGGATCTCCCGCTCCAGAACCTCACGGCCACCGAGCACCGGGAGGGTGGCGTCCTCCGCGAGCAGCACCGGGTCGGGGTCGAGGAATCCGACCGGACGCAGCCCGTACTCCCGACGCTCCGTCAGGGCGGCCGCCACCTGCTGGCCGAGCTGCCCGGCGCCGAGCACCAGGACGGGGCTGGGACGACGGCGGCGGGCCTTGCGGAGCAGGTGGTAGACGAGGCCGCGGCCTACCGAGGCGAGCAGCAGGAAGGCCGCGACCAGGGAGAGCAGGCGCAGCGGGGTGACCGGGCCGCTGTCCGGCCAGTGGTCCAGGCAGGCGGAGAGCGTGACGGCGAAGGCCGTGGCGACCGTGGCCCGGGCGGCCAGGGCGGGGAACTCGTCCAGTGCGGAGAGGGTGAGCCGGTTCCGGTACAGGCCGCCGGTCAGGTTGAGCGGCAGCAGCAGCGGCAGCAAGGCGGCCGCGCCGAGCAGCGGACGCCCGGGGTCGGTGGCGGTCAGCGCGGCGGCGGCGCAGACCGCGAGGCCGTCGGCGGCCAGCAGTCCGGCCGGGTGGGCGAGCCGGGAGCGGAACGGCCTGCGGTGCCGCCCGATCGCCGGGGCGGACCTGGCCTGGACCGGGCGCCCGGGCGGGCGCCGGTCGAGGAGCTCGGTGGTGACCCGGCGGGAGGGCGGCAGGGGTTGTCCCGGCCGTGGCGCACTCTCGTGGTCAATGGTCATCAGCGCACGAACTCCCCTGCTGTGTACCCGCCTTGACGGGACACCCGGACCCGGAGTCGGACCGACGAGTAAATCCCGGCCGACGGATGCGGTCCAGGTAGCACCTGCTGCCACGGGCGGCATTCGGGTCATCCCGAGAACCGCACTCAGAAATGACTACGAAGCAGGCAAAATCAGACAATACCGAACGCTGGCTTGATTGCAGGAAGTTGACTTGCCATTTCATTCCACCCGCCCATTAATCAGACTTTCGGACTTTGAGCCCTCGGGTCACCCGGTCGAGATGCGAACACGGCAGCACCTTTGCGGCGAGCATTCACGGTCTGAGAAACGATCAGGACCGCCCTGGGACACGGGTGGCACGGCGCTCCGCCGCACGGGGGCCGGGAACGCCGTCTCGAAGGAGGTTTCGATAGAGCAGCTCCACCTGGCGCACCACCCCTCGGACATCGTGATGATCGGACATTCGTTCTCGGGCCAGCTGGCCGAGTCGTTCGCACTCGATTGGATCACTCAGCGCCCGTACGATCATTTGTGCGAGTGCCGCCGGATTCTCCGGCTCGACCAGGCCGGTGCCGAGCAGTGCGGGGGGCAGGCACTCCCGCGCGCCGGGCACGTCCGAGAGCAGCACCGGGCGGGCGGTGGCCATCGCCTCCAACGGCGCCAGCGCCATCCCCTCCCAGCGTGACGGCAGCACCACCAGATCGGCGGCGGCCAGCCAGGGCCGGGGGTCGGTGACGTCGCCCGCCAGCCGGACCCGGGCCGGGTCGGGGAGTTCACGCACCCGGTCGGCCAGCGCGGTGGCCTCCGGACCGCCGCCGACCAGGGCCAGCCGGGCCTGCGGCAGCTGCCCGGCGACCGTCGGCCAGGCGTCCAGCAGCACGTCCTGGCCCTTCTGGCGGCAGAGCCGGCCGACACAGACCGCGAGCGGGTCCTCCAGATCGAGGCCGAGCGACATCCGGGCGGCCCGGCGGGCGGCGGAGTCGGCGGGCGCGTGGTGCCGCAGGTCCACGCCGTTCGGGATCACCTGCCACCGGGCCGTCAGCCCGGCCGTCTCGCCGTCCTGCCGCTCCTGCGCACTGACGCAGAGCACCGAGCGCGCCCACCGGGTGGCGAACCGCTCCCACCGTAGGCTGGCCGCCGCCACCGGGCCCTGCACGGCGGCGAACGACCAGGCGTGCGGCTGGAACACGGTGGGGACGGCCCCCCTGACGGCCAGTCGGCCCGCGAGGCCCGCCTTGGCGCTGTGCAGGTGCAGCACGTCGGGGTTGGCGCCCCGGACGATCCGGCGCAGCCGCCACGCCTCCGCCAGGGTGCCCGGCCCTGGCGAGCGGCCCGCCGGCCAGTCCAGCACCAAGGCACCCGCGGCGGCCGCCTCGGCCGCCAGCCGTCCGCCGGCGGGGCAGGCCACCAGCACCCGGCAGCCCGCCTCGCGCTGGCCACGGACCAGATCGACCACCACCCGGGCGACTCCGCCGTCCACGGGCTGGGATACATGAAGGATCGTCATATGCACGGCCGCGAGCCTAGGTTGGCGCGTACGCTACGTGACCCCACCGTCACCCGGATCGGCGATCAGAACCACTCGTTCGGGAGTTTCAGGCCACCTCGGTCGCCAGCGCCGCCAGGATCTGGTCGTGGATCCGGTTCAGCCCCTTGGGGGCGAAGGTCCGCTCGAAGAAGCCGCCGATGCCGGTCGCGCCCTGCCAGGTCGCCTGCACGGTGACCTTGCTGCCGGAGCCGTGCCCTGCCACCTTCCAGGTGATCACCATCGAGGAGTTGGCGTCGGTCTCCATCAGCGTGCGGGTGCCGGGCTCGCTCACGTTGAACAGGCAGTCCCTGACCCGCTTCTCGGTCGCCTGCAACCGCCAGTGCACCTGCGTCCCCGCGCCGGTGCCACCGGCCCGCACCTCGTACTCGCTGTACTGGGCGGGCAGCAGCTTGGGCCGCGTCACCGTGTAGTCGGCCAGTGCTTCGAACACCCGCTCGGGGCTCGCGGGGTAACTGCGCTCGGTGGTGGCGTACACCTGTCCCATGGTCCGTACTCTCCTCTGACTGCTCCGGTACCGCCGTTCAATCCAAGCCAACCACAGCACACCCCGGGTTACGCTGGCCGGTGTGCTGACCGAGGTGACCGCTCTCCGCTATCTGGACCCGCTGCGGGCCGGGGGCTCCGTGCCCGGCATCGTGGAGACAGACGACCTGGGTACCTACGTGGTGAAGTTCAGCGGTGCCGCCCAGGGACACAAGGCGCTGATCGCCGAGGTGGTGGTCGGGGAGCTGGCCCGGCGGCTCGGCCTGCGGGTGCCCGAGCTGGTCCTGGTGGACTTCGACCCCGCGGTGGCCGCCCACGAACCGGACCCGGAGATCCAGGACATCCTGCGCGGCAGCGCCGGGCGCAACCTCGGGATGGACTACCTGCCGGGCGCCCGGGACTTCGAGGCCGGAATGATCGACGTCGATCCGGTCGAGGCCGGCCGGGTGGTCTGGCTGGACGCCCTGACCGGCAACGTGGACCGCAGCTGCCGCAACCCCAACCTGATGGTCTGGCACGACCGGCTCTGGCTGATCGACAACGGCGCCGGGCTGGTCTTCCACCACCGCTGGTCCGGCGCGGCCGGTTCGGTGCTCAAGCGGTACGACCTCAGCGACCACGCCCTCGGCCCGCACCACCCGGACGTCGCGGCCGCCGACACCGGACTGGCCCCGCTGGTCACGCCGGAGCTGCTGCGCGAGGTGCTCGCCCTGGTGCCCGAGGAGTGGCTGACGGACGAGCCGGGCTTCGACTCGGTCGAGCAGCTCAGGGAGGCGTACGTGACCCAACTCGCGGGCCGCGCCGCCCAGTCGGCCGCCTGGCTGCCCGAGGGTTTCGCCACCCCCGAACAGCTCAGGCGGACCGCCGCCGACCGGGCCGCCGCCACCCGGGCGGGCCGCCCGGCCTGGCTGCAGGAGGTCCCGGACCTCTCCGGCCGACCCCGGACCCGCTGAGCGCACCAGCCCGCCCGGTGGCCGGGCGGGTCGGTGCGCTCACGGTCGGTCAGCTCACCAGCGCCACCACTGCACGGCGGTGGCCGCGTTGACGATGCCCGCGCCGTAGAAGCCGTTCTGCCCGGTGCCGCCCTCGCAGACCGCCGCCCAGGCGCCGTCACCGCTCGGGTCGTACGCCGTCGGGCAGGCGTGCTCGGTCGCCTGGCCGGTCAGCATCTGCCGGAGCTGGTCTGGGCCGGCCCACGGGTGGCTGGAGGCGAGGAGTGCGGCGACGCCCGCGGCATGCGGGGAGGCCATCGAAGTGCCTTGCATGTAGCCGTACTTGTTGCCACGGACGGTGGAGAGGATGCGGCCGTTCCGCGACGGGGTGTTCGGGATCTGGTAGCGGGCGTCGCCGCCGGGGGCCGCGACGGTGATCTTGCCCAGGCCGTAGCTGGAGAAGTAGGACTTGTTGCCGTTCACCCCGACCGAGGCCACGTTCACCACGCCGGGCAGCTCGGTCGGCAGGCTGAGGCAGCCGGTGTCCACCGGACGGGGCACCGGCACGGTGTCGTCCGGGCTGCTGTCGTCGCTGGTCTTGTGCGCCAGGTCGATGTTCTCGTTGCCTGCCGCCGCGACGCTCAGCACGCCGTTGCGCTCGGCGAAGGCGGTGGCCCGCCGGACGGCGGTCAGGATGGCCGCCTGGTCCGGGTCGCTGGCGCAGTTGAAGAGCCAGGGGTCCACGTAGTAGCTGTTGTTGGTGACCTGGAAGTGGTGCTCGCCCGCCCAGACGAAGCCGCAGACCGCGTACTCCGGGTAGATGAAGCCGCCGTCGTCCACCACCTTCACCGCCGCCAGCCGGACGTCCGGGGCTATCCCGAGCACGCCCTTGCCGTTCCTGGCGGCCGCGATGGTGCCGGCGACGTGGGTGCCGTGGTCGCTCGAAGTGGGCTGCCAGGCCTGGAAGTCGGTGTTCGGCTTCCCGCTGTCGATGCAGGACACCGACTGCGTGGCGTCGACGTTGGCCGCCAGGTCCTCGTGGGTGGCGTCGATGCCGGAGTCGAGCACGCCGACCACCACCCGGCGGCTGCCGAGGCTGGTCCGGTGCGCCTCGGGGACACCGATGGTGCTTAGCGACCACTGGTCGGCCTGCATCGGCTCGTCCGTCCCGGCGGCCAGCAACCCGGCCGGTGGGGTGGCGAGTTCGACGGTGTCGTCGCCGATGCCCGCGGTGACGGCCTTGGTCCGGCTGGCACCGACCGAGTCGACCACGTGCGAGGCGCGCAGCCCGGCCGCGAAGCCGGTGGAGTCCGAGCGGGCGATGATCACGCCGATCTGCTCGTAGGACTGCACCACCGTGCCGCCGAGCCGGCCGATCGCGCGTTCCGCCAGCATGACCTGGCCGTGGTTGGCCTTGGTGTTGACCAGGTAGTTGAGCATCGGCCCGGTCCCCGCCGTACCGCCGCCCGCGTCGGCCGCGACCGCGGTGCCGGTCGGCAGGACCAGGGTCCCCGCAGCCACCAGGGCCAGCCCTGCCGCCCCGCGTCCGATCCGGCCTGTCCGAGGAACTCTCATAGGGGTTGGCCCTCCCGAGTCTCCGCCCGCACCCACGGATGGCGGGTGCGTGAGCTGCCCGGGACGCTAGTGACCCCGGGCGTCCCTCCGCAAGAGGTACGCACCGGGGCCACCTGGACCACACACGACCGGGCGCACGGCTGTCAGACCGTACGCCCAGCCCGAACTGACGTGGCGTCAGCTCTAACCGAACAGCTCACCGTAGGTGGCCATCGCGGTCGCGATGTCCGCCTGGGCCCAGAACCGGTGGTAGGTGAAGACCGGTGCGGGGCCGCCGTCCAGGTAGGCCTGGACCTTGGCGAAGGCGGGGTCGTTCTTGTAGAAGGAACGCATCGAGAGGAAGGTGGAGCTGGAGTTGAGCGGGTCGCCGTTCGGCATGGTCCCGGTCCAGCCCGAGGGCACCGAGACGGAGTCCTTGAAGCGGCTGTAGTCCGTCCGGGTCTCCGGCACCGCGATGCCCAGGGCGTCCTGGTTGTTGCTCCACATCCCGTCCAGCAGCTTCTGCGCCGCGGTCTTCGCGGCCGCGTTGCCGGACTTCGCCGAGTAGTACGAGAGCAGCTTGGCGAACGAGCCGGCCACCCCGACGTCCTTGGTGTAGTCGACCACGCTCACGTGCAGACCGGCGTTGGCGCCCGGAGTGGTCGCGTTCCAGGTGTCCGGCTTGCCGCTCCAGGCCAGCGTGGACGGGATCTGGTACGTACCGTCGGCGTTGAAGGTGGTCTTGCTCAGCGCCCAGGTCACCCACTTGTCCAGGACCGCCTTGGCCTTGACGTCGCCGCTGGCGTAGTAGTACTCGGCGAGCCGCTCCAGACCCCAGGTCTGGAAGCCGAACCACTGGTTGCTCGGCGGGTCGTGGTAGACCGGCGCCTCGTCGTAGAACATCCCGTAGAAGGTGGAGGTACCCGCGGGCGGCGTGGCGTAGCTGCCGTCCCAACTGTTGGTCGCCCCACCGGCGATGGCGCCCTCGCTGGACTGCAGCCACTGCAGGAACTCGACCTGACGGCCCAGGCTGGTGGCCCAGTCCGCCTTGCCGGTGGCCGACTTGGGAGCCAGCGCCGGGTCGTTCACCAGGGCGTAGGCCGCCATCGGGTTCTGGTAGCCGCCGTGCGCGGCCCCGTCGCCGATCCGCCAGGCCCAGCCGGAGTTGGTGTCGGTGGCGCCGCCCCAGGCGTAGTACCAGGAGAGCAGGTAGTGCGAGGAGTCCTTGCCGGTGCCGGCGGCGCAGGTGGAGGCGCCGACGCAGTTGCCGATCTTCTTGAAGTACTTGTCGAAGAACGAGTACCGCAGGTAGTCGCCCATCTTGCCCGCCTTGGCGACGGTGGTCGACACCTGGCTGCCGTTGCCCTGCGCCTTGGCCCAGGTGTCCGCCCAGTAGGCGGCCTGGACCGCGCGAGCGTCGGCGTCCGGCGCGTCGGTGAACTTCCACTGCTTGGCGTACGAGTTGTCCTTGACGAACAGGTCGAGGAACCCGTTCTTGCCGCCGTAGGCGAACTTGTCGCAGGTCGGCTGCGGGATGGTCTCCCAGACCGACTCCTGCGCACCGCGCTGGTAGGTGTTGATGTACGAGGGGCCGGTGTCGGCCGGTCCCGCCTCGCACTTGCCCGGCGCGTTGCCGAAGCCGTAGACGTTGTCGACGTCCTGCAGCCAGTGCATGCCGTAGATGTCGCTGGTGCCGTAGGCGCTCGACAGCTCAGCGGCGATCGGGTCCTGACCGGCCGTCACCGAAGTGTTCAGCGGCGCCGGGTAGTCACTCGGCAGCGGCATCTCGGGGGCGTAGGTGGCGGGCTTGTTCGCGTTGTAGAAGCTGTTGGTCGGCTGATCCGCGTGGGTCGGGATCATGTACGTCTCCATGAGCGTCCACGCCGCGTTGAACTTGGACCAGTCCTTGCTCACCCGGCCGTACTGGGCCTCCAGCCAGAGCAGGTAGCTGTACGCCTCGGAGGTGGTCTCGTGGCCATGGTCCGGCGCCTCGACCAGCAGGGTCTCCACCGAGTGGTACGGGATGCCCTCCGGCGAGAAGTAGCCGTTGGCCGGGTCCTTCAACTTGCTGTAGAGCTGCAGGAACCGGTCGTTGTACACGCCCGTGCCGGCCGCCAGCTCGGTCACCGTGACGGCGGCGGCGGTGTGGCCGGTGGCGGAGGCGGTGAAGGTCGCCGAGCCGGTGCCGGTCGCGTCCGCGGTGAGCGTGACGGTCTGTGCGGTGGCCCAGTTGGCGGGCGTGAAGGTCAGGCTGGCGCCGCCGCTGACGGACAGTCCGGTGTTGCCCGAGGTGCGGGCGGTGGTCACCGTGACGTCGGCGGTGGGCTGGGCGGAGAGCTTCACCGTGAAGGTGCCGGTCTTGCCCTGGGTCACCGAGAGGCTCACCGGCGTCGCGGTGATGGCGGGACCGGCGGCCACCGTGATCCCCGAGGGGGCGGACTCGCCGGAGGCACCGGTGCTGTCGTACGCCTTGGCGTAGACCGAGTGGCTGCCGGAGGCGGCACCGGCCCAACTGAAGGAGTACGGCGCGGTGGTGTCGGTGGCCAGCAGGGTGGTGTTGTCGTAGAACTCCACCTTGCTGATGCTCGCGCCGTCGCTCGCGGTCGCGGTGGCGGCCAGCGGGATGGCGGCACCGGCGGCGTAACTCGCCCCGGGCGCCGGGCTGGTGAGCGTGGTGACCGGGGCCTGGTGGGCACCGGCGCAGGTGGTGCCGTTGACCGCGAAGGCGGTGGGAGCGGCGTTGGTGCCGGAGTAGCTGAAGTTGGCACCGGGGGTGGCGTTGCCGCCGGGGGGAATGCTGGCGTTCCAGGAAAGGCTGCTGACGCTGACGGTCTTGCCGCTCTGCGCCCAGGTGCCGTTCCAGCCGCTGCCGGAGAGGGCCTGGTTACCGGTGTAGGCGTAGGTCAGGGTCCAGCCGTCGAGGGCGGCCGTGCCAACGTTGTTGATCTTCACGTTGGCGGTGAAACCACTACCCCAGTCGTTCGTGGAGTAGTCGACGGCGCACTGGATCACGGCCGCGGAGGCCGGTGTGCCGACCATCGTGCTGAGCCCGGTGGCCAGCAGCGTGAGGGCGGCGCCGAGTGCGGACAGGCGGGAACTGCGCGAGGTGGGGGGTGACATCTGACGGCTCCTGCGGGGTGGGGGCTGCGGTGGGGAGAGCTGTTCGCTGGACGCGAGGCATGGCACTCGCAACTGTGGGAGCGCTCCCAAATATCGGGAGCGACTGACTGGCTGTCAAGAGATTGCGCAGCCCGGAATGTTGGCAACTGCGGACAGCCTGGCTATCTTTCCAAGCGGCCCTGTGGGAGCGCACCCATTTGCCTTCCGAAGGCGGTAGAGCGGTCCTGGTGATACCGGGGTGGCGGAGCACGGTGGCGGGGCCGCCGCCGGGCGGGCTCCACCGACAGTGCAAGGTGAACGCATGTACGTGGACTACACGGCGGACGTCACGGTCGTGATGGCGGCCCGCTCCGGGGACCAGCGGGCGCTGGACGAGCTGATCAGGGGCTGCCTGCCGCTGGTCTACAACATCGCCGGGCGCGCCCTGGACGGCCACGACGACGTCGACGACGTGGTGCAGGAGACGATGCTGCAGGTCGTGGACGGCCTGGGGAACCTCCGCAGTCCCGAGAGTTTCCGCTCCTGGATGGTGGCCATCACCCTGCAGAAGGTCCGCGAACGGTGGCGGAACCAGCAGACGCGGGCGGTGGTCGGCGAGCTGGACGAGGCGTACGGCACGGCGGACCCGGGTGCGGACTTCGTCGATCTGACGGTCCTCCGGCTCGGGCTCTCCGGGCAGCGGCGGGAGGTCGCCGAGGCGACCCGCTGGCTGGAGCCCGAGGAGCGCGAACTGCTGTCGCTGTGGTGGCTGGAGGCGGCGGGCGAGCTCACCCGGGAGGAGCTGGCGGCGGCCCTCGACCTCCCTCCGGCACACGCCGCCGTACGGGTTCAGCGGATGAAGGCCCGGCTGGACACCGCCAGGTCCCTCGTACGCGCTCTGCGGGCGTCGCCGCCGTGCGCGGATCTGGTGCTGCTCACCGTGGCCTGGGACGGTCTACCCGCCGCGCTGTGGCGCAAGCGGCTCGGCCGCCACACCCGGGAGTGCCCCACCTGTGCGCAGCGCGTGCTGGACCTGGTACCGACCGAGGGGCTGCTCCTCGGCATGGCGCTCGTACAGCTGCCGGCCGGCTTCGCCGTGAACCCACTGCTCCACACCTCGGCCCTGTCCGCCACGCACGCGGCCGGGTGGCTGTCCCGGCTCGGCCGGTGGCTGGCCGCCAAGCCCGTCGCGGCGGTCGCGGCGGGCACGGCGGTGCTGGGGGGCGGGGCGGCGACCGGCTACCTCCTTGAGCACCGGGCGGCCCTGCCACCGGTGACCCGGCCGGCCGCCTCTCCTGCGGTCACGGCGCCGCCCACCGTCCCGGCCCCGGCCCCGGCCCCGGCCCCGGCGAGCCCGAGCGCGTCGCCCACCGCACCCGGCGCCCTGTACGGCCGGACCATCGACCAGGTCGACACCCCGCCCGCGGCCGGCGCCCGGCCCGCGGCGCTTCCGGTCCGGCCGGAGGACGGCCCGGTTGCCGTGTCCGGCGCGTACGCGAAGCGGCAGGGCCGGAACGCGTACCTGCTTGCCCACCGCGGCGAGTACCTGACGGTCAGTGGGCGTGGGTACTTCGTGCTCGACTGGCAGGTCGGCTACCTCACACGCGGCCCGGGGCAGCTCCAGATGCCGACCTGGACCGGCCTCGAGGGCAGGATCTTCCACGCCGCCTCCGGAGGCGGCCACCGGATGGACGACCCCAAGCCCGGGTCGGCCGCCGGCTGGACCTGGATGGGTGAGCCCGGCAAGGGCTGGAGCACCGTGCCTCCCGGCACGCAGCAGATGTGGCAGCACGAGTACTACTACCTCGACGGCACGGTCACCCTGCACCTCAACGAGCGCGGTACCGACTACAACCTGGTCGTCGCACCCGCCACCAGGAGCAGCATCGTCGGTGACCTCACCCAACCGCCCTCCCCCGATCCCGCCGAGGGCAGGGTCCGCTACGGACTGGTGCGCGACACCGGTACCGACGACGCACCCGTTCCGCAGTACCTCACCAGGGCCGACCCCGCCGACCCGATGTCCGTCGACCGGCGTTCCCAGGTCGGGGCGGAGCGCCGCTGACGGTCAGCCCAGTCCGTACAGGCGCCGGGAGTTCTCCGTCGAGACCAGGCGGGTGATCCGGGCGGCGTCCGCCGCCGTGCAGGCGCCGTCGGACTGCCAGTCGGCGAGGGTACGGCTCAGGGCATGGCGGTACTGGGCGGCGCCGACGGTGTGGAGCTCGGGGAGGCCGTAGGCGTCGGTGGAGAACAGCAGCTTCCCGAACGGAGCGAGTTCGAGGAACTCGCGGAGCACGGTGGCGGCACGGGGGCCGGTGTAGGACAGGGTCAGCCCGAGGTCGGCGTACACGTGGGGGAAGGCCTGGGCGAGCCAGGCGGCCTGGCGGTGGTACGGGTAGGCGTGCAGCAGGACGAGCGGGGTACCGGCCGGCTCGACGGCCCGGATGAAGTCGGTGAGGAGGGACGGGTCGGCGTGGTGGAGCGTCAGGTCCGGGTCGCCGAAGCCGGTGTGGAGCTGGATCGGCAGGCCCAGATCGACGGCGTTCCAGAGCAGTTGGCGCAGCAGGACGGGGTCGGTCAGGCGGCGGCCGGATCTGTGGGTGGCCGCGGCGCGTGCGACCTCCGACGGGGAGGGGCGTTCGGCGGGGACTGCCAGGCCGTGGCGGTAGGCGAGAACCGACTTGAACGCCACGGCGGAGGCGGCGGCGGTGCGCAGGGCCTCCTCGACCGCGCCCGCCCAGCGGGCGGCCGGGGCGTCGACCGATTCGGCGACGCTCTCCAGCCGTACCACCTCCCGGACTTGGGCACCGGAGAGCGAGGCCAGCTCGGACAGCGGGAGCAGCGGGCGGCCCGCTGCGGCGGTGAGGCCGGTGTCGACCAGGCAGTGGCTGAGGCCGGTGGCGGCGAACAGGCGGCGGGCGGCTTCGGCCGGGCCGAGTGCGTGACGGCGGGCCAGGTAGTCGGCGATCGGCGCGTGGGCGGGGAGGCCGAGCGCCGGTGGGCACCAGCGGCGGAACGCCAGGCCGAGCGAGCTGTCCAAGGGTGAAGTCCCGGGCGCGGGCAGCCGGTCGGACTCGGTGAGCAGGCTCGCGAAGGCGGTGTCGTCGAGGTCGGCGAGGGTGACGCTGTGGCAGTGGTGGTCGATCACGCGGTCAGTACCTGTCGACCGTCGCCGCGATGATCTCCTCGGGGGTGCGGTCGGCGAGGAGTTCCACCTCGCCGTGGCGGACGGCGAGGACGGCGGCGTGCAGTTGGGCTCCGAGGGCCTCGCGGAGCAGTACGGACGGTTCGAAGGCGGCCAGTGTCTCGGCCAGGTTCGCGGGCAGCCGCTCGACCGTGCCGAGGGCGGCCGGATCGCCGTTCACCTCGGCGGGGAGGGGTTTTCCGGTGTCCAGGCCGTCGAGTCCGGCGGCGAGCACGCCACCGATCATCAGATAGGGATTGGCGGTGGCGTCGAAGCACTTGACCTCGGCGTTGGCCTGCCCGGCGGTGGACCCCTTGATCAGGCGGAGCGCGGCCTCCCGGTTCTCCAGCCCCCAGCAGCGGAACGGACCTGCCCAGCGGGCGGGTTGCAGCCGCAGGTAGCTCGCGACGCTCGGCGCGCCGAGCGCCAGCAGCGCGGGCAGGTACTCCAGGACGCCGGCCAGGAAGTGCTCCGCCTCGGAGTGCAGACCGTGCGGACCGGGGCCGCCGTGGCCGAGGTTCTGGCCGTCGCGCCAGAGGCTGAAGTGCAGGTGGCCGCCGTTGCCGACCCCGTCGGGGGTGAGCGCGGGGGCGAAGGTGGCCCGCAGACCGTGCCGGGCCGACACCGTCCGGACGGTGTGGCGGACCAGCACGGTGGTGTCGGCCGCACCGACCGGGTCCTCCGGGGCGACCGAGACCTCGAACTGGCCCGGCGCGTACTCGGGGTGGAGCTGGAGCACCGTCAACTGCTGCTCCGTCAGCGCGCGGAGCACGTCCCGCAGGTAGTCGGAGAGGTCGGCGAACCGGTGCAGCCCGTACGCGGGCGCGGAGGTGGCCGGGGCCCCGGTGGCGTCCCTGACCACCCACTCGACCTCGACGCCGGCCTGCACGGTGAGCCCGCGCCGCCCGGCCGCCTCCACCATCCGCCGGGTGAAACGGCGTTGGCAGCCGGGGTGCGGTGTGCCGTCCTGCGCGTACCGGTCCGCCGGGGCCCACGCCCAGCCGGGCTGCGCCGCGAGCGGGACCAGCCGGTCCAGGTCGGGGATCAGCCGCAGATCCCCGTCCGGGCCCTGACTGAACGCGCTGCTGGTCATCGAGTCGTCCAGCAGGAACACGTCGAAGCACGGCGCCGCGCCCACGCCCCACTCGGCAGCGCGCTCCAACTGCCGCACGGGGAAGGTCTTCACCCGGCTGATCCCGGCATTGTCGACCCAACTGGTCGCCACCCCGTCCACACCTTCACCGGTCAACCGGGCAGCGGCCAACCTGGCCTGGGCAGCCCGCTCGGCGCGGGACGGGGCGCTGTTCATACCGCCATGCTCACCCATCCCCGGGACACCGGGGAATGCCCTGTCACCCGTCCGGCGGCAGCGGGCCACCCGTGCGTGTGGCTACGCGTAAGGAACCGTCCTACGCCTCCGGCGCGAAGCGGGTGACCAAGTCGGCGGCGGTGAGGCGGTCGAGGCCGGGGGTGGCGTCGAGAGGGCCGGGGTGGAGGCGGTAGAGGGTGCCGGTGAGGGAGGGGGTGGCCGGGAGGTCGGCCGCCAGCAGGGCCAGGAAGGCATGCCGGTCGGTGAGCACGGTGGGGTCGAACGGGCCGGTGTGGACAGGGCCTTGGCGGTCGCGGAGGCGGGCGGCGAAGTCGGCGACGGGCTCGTCCGGGGCGCGGTGGTAGGTGGCGACGGTGCCGCCGGAGCGGATCAGGACCCGGTCGGTGGTGGCGGCTGCGGTGGCGAGGGCCAGGTCGGCGAGGGTGGCCCGGGCGCCGGGGGTGAAGTGGTGCAGGACGTCGGAGGCGAGCGTGCCGAGGCGGCCGGAGTGTCGGCGGACGTCGTGCAGGCCGCCGTCGCCGCCGAGGTTGAGATCGGTCCAGGTCCAGTGGCGTTCGGCCAGATCGATGATCATAGGAACGGCCACCTTGGCGGCACCGGCCAGGTCGAGCCGCTGGGTGACCGCCTTCGGGTCGAGCGGGCCCGCCGAGCGGCCCGGCGCGGACAGGGTCATGAAACCGGTGTAGGCGTCCGGGAGTTCGTCGAAGGCGATGTCGTTGTAGCTGAACACCACGACCACGGCGTACCGGGCCCCGGCGGCGGCCAGCCCCGCCAGGTCGAGGTCGACGAACTCGGTCGCGCCGTTCGGCGCCGAGGTGAAGTCGCCGGAGTGGACCGCCGTCCGGGCGCCGTACACCAGCTTGGTGTAGTCGCACAGGCCGGTGAGCGCCCAGTCCGCGTCGTAGAACGCCACCGAGAGGTCGAGGTCGACCCGGACGCCCTTGGGCTGGAGCCAGTACAGGAAGAGCCGCAGCCGGGCGGCGTCCGGCAGCCGGAGCACGCTGCCGCGCGGCACCGCGACCAGCGAACGGGCACTGGCCCGTTCCACGGCCGGGGCGGCCAGACCGGTCAACTCCTCGTCCAGGAACGCCAAATCGAACCGCCCGTGCCCGGCCGCCCGGCGCAGCAGCTCCGCCTCGATCAGTGCGCAGACCGGTGCGCTGATCGAGGCGGGCAGCGCGGCACCCCAGTCGGTACGGGCGTGGGTGCGCGCGGTGTGGCCGCGCGGGAAGTACAGCCGACGCTCGTTGTCCGGCCGGGGCGCGCGCAGCCGACCGTACGCGCCGAGCAGCGGGCCGGGCGCGACCCTGCGCAGGGCGTCCGGGAGCACGGGGAGCAGCGCGGGCGGGCAGGGCGCGTCGGGCGCCCAACGGTGGTGGGTGCGCAGCAGGTGGTGCAGCCGTCGGGCGAGTTCGCCGGGGCGGTGGGCGAGCAGGGTGACGGCTCCGGGGACGTCACCGGTCGCGAGTGCGGCCTCGACCCGGGAGGCGAAGGTGCTGACGGTCAGCCGGTTCCGTCCGCCGGCGGCGCCAGCGGTGGGCAGCGGGGCGGTCAACAGGGCTTCACCCAGCGGGTGTTGGAGCAGGTCGGTGCCCCGGACCACCGCGAAGGCGGCCGCCGCGTTCGGGTACCGGCGGCGGTACTCGTACGGGTGCAGCACCTCGCCCGCACGCTGCCAGGCGGCGCGGTGGCGCAGCATGTCCTCGGCCGCTCCGGCGAGCGGCAGCGCGTCCAGGGCGGCAAGCAGGGCCCGGCGGAGCGGGCGCGGGACGCCGCGCAGCCGGGGCGGCTTGTCGGCCAGCAGGTCGGGTTCGACGCCTGACCAGGCCCAGAGCAGCCGCAGCACGTCGGTGGCGGTACCGATCCTGGCGGCCAGGGCGGGCAGCGTGCCGGGCAGGTCGCGGTGCAGCAGCTCGGCCAGCACGGTGGCCTTGGTCTCCCGGACCGGGATCGTCTCGGGCAGCCAACTGCCGTGATCGGCAGTGGCGTTGTCGAGCAGGACGGCGAGGTCGTCCCGGTCCTGCGGGCTGAGCGGGGTCTGCCGGGCGAGCAGTCGGCCCAGCTCCGCCAGGGCGTCGGCAGCCGGTTCGACGGCCAGCCGGAGGAAGCGCAGCTCGGCACCGGCCGGGATGTCGCGGGCGGCGGACGGCGGACGGACGTCGCGCGGGGCGCGGCCGGTGAAGGGCAGCCGGACGGCGAGCCGCGCACGGACGGCGGTCAGCTCCGTGCCGCACAGCGGGCAGTACGCGCCATGGTGACAGTCCCCGCAGATCAGGTGCCCGCACGGCACGAGCACGTCCACCGAGGACTCGAGCTCGCACCAACCGCAGGTCAGATCGGCCTGGTTGCGCAGGTAGGCGTGCATCCGAGCGGAGAGGAGCTCGTGCACGTCCCCCGGCACCCGGTCCGGGAAGCCGAGGAACAGCGGCTGATGGCGGCGCTCGTTGCCGGTCAGCAGGTCGATCCGGCGGAGCAGGGCGGTGCCGGTCTGCTTGAGCGCGACCGGGCTCTGCCGGGCGAGCGCGGCGTGCAGCGGGGCGGTGAGGCGGTAACCGCGGAGCGCGAGGTCACACTCCAGCACGGCCAGCCCGTCCCGGCTGCGCCGGTCCGGTCCGGCGCCGGGGCGGGTCGGGACGACGACCAGGCTCTGGCGGTGCAGCAGGAGTGTGTCGAGATCGCGGCTCATCGCGGTGGTTTCCCCTCGGGACGCCTCTCAGGGCGGTCGCCCGGGCGGAGATGTCAGTGCGGGGACGGAGAATGGGCGCACTCGGATTCATTTGGAGTGAGTGAGAAGGAAGCACGCCGCGGAGCCGCCCCCGCGGCGCTCACCCTAGTGGGCCGGGCGACTGTCAACCCACCGGTTTTCCGATGTGGCGCAGGTCACATGGTCAGCCGAAATATCCGGGGACACTCTCCCCGTTTGACGCTATGTTCGAGTTATCCGGGGAGCCAGTCCCCGGTACGGGGGCCCGAGGGGAGTTGGACCATGACTGTCACCGCCGCCGAGAAGGCGACCGCGCCACGCCTACGGGCCGACGCCTCGCGCAATCGGGCGCGGATCATCGAGGTCGCCCGGGAGGCGTTCGTCGAGCAGGGGCTGGACGTCCCGCTGGACGAGATCGCCCGCCGGGCCGGCGTCGGCAACGCGACGGTCTACCGCAACTTCGCCGACCGGCGCGACCTGGTTCACCACGTCGCCCTCTCGGTGATGCACAAGACGACCGCGCACGCGCGGGCCGCGATGGCCGAGGAGACGGACGCGTTCCAGGCGGTCGCCCGCTTCACGCACGCGGCGGCCGACGAGCGGATCAGCGCGCTCTGCCCGTTGATCTCGCAGCACGGCAACCCGGACTCCGAGCTGGAGCAGGCGGGTGAGCAGCTGAAGGACACCGTGGTCGAGCTGATCACCCGGGCCCAGCAGGCCGGGTTGCTCCGCTCCGACATCGGCGCCGGCGACTACCTCTCCACCGTCGCCCAGCTGACCCGGCCGCTGCCGGGCACCGACTGCCTCTCGGTGCAGGGCTTCGTCCACCGCCACCTCCAGATCCTGCTCGACGGGATGCGGGCCCCGGCCCACTCGGAGCTGCCTGGTCACCCCGTGACCATGGAGGACCTCCGCCGAACCGACTGACGCCCCGCCGGCCCCGGGTACCGGCTCGGACACCTGACACACCTTCGACTTCCGCGCCCTCCCAGTGATCCGGCGCGTCCGCACGCTCAGCTCAGACAGCACGCCCAGCTCGTTCAGCACGCTCAGCTCAGACAGAACCTCGCACCTAAGTGGGTACCTCCATGTCCGGAACCGTCGCACCGCCCGATCCACGCCGCTGGAAGGCGCTCGGCTTCATCGGCCTCGCGCAGCTGATGGTCGTCCTCGACGCCACCATCGTGAACATCGCCCTGCCCTCCGCCCAGGCCGATCTGGGCATCACCGACGGCAACCGCCAGTGGGTCATCACGGCCTACGCGCTCGCCTTCGGCAGCCTGCTCCTGTTCGGCGGCCGGATCGCCGACCTCTGGGGCCGTCGTCGCACCTTCATCGTCGGCCTGATCGGCTTCGCGCTGGCCTCGGCCCTCGGCGGCGCGGCCGCCAACACCGGCATGCTGCTCGGCGCCCGTGCCCTGCAGGGCGTGTTCGGCGCGCTGCTCGCGCCGGCCGCCCTCTCGCTGCTCGCGGTGATGTTCACCACCGGCCAGGAGCGGGCGAAGGCGTTCGGCATCTACGGTGCGATCGCCGGTGGCGGTGGCGCCATCGGTCTGATTCTCGGTGGTCTGCTGACCGAGTACCTGAACTGGCGCTGGACCTTCTTCGTCAACATCCCGTTCGCGGTGGTCGCCGCGGCCGGTGCCATCCTTGTGATCCGCGAACCCGCCGAGGGCCGCAACCGCAACAAGCTGGACATCCCCGGCGTGCTGCTGGTCACCACCGGTCTGGTCTCGCTGGTCTACGGCTTCACCCGGGCCAACGAGGACGGCTGGGCCGCAGGTGTGACGATCGGTCTGTTCGTCGCCTCCGCCGTGCTGCTCGCGCTCTTCGTCCTGGTCGAGTCCAAGGTGAAGGCCCCACTGCTGCCGCTGCGCGTGCTGCTGGAGCGCAACCGCGGCGGGGTGTACCTCTCGCTCGGTGTCGCGATCATCGGGATGTTCGGTCTGTTCCTCTTCCTCACCTACTACCTGCAGGTGGTGCTGGACTACAGCCCGGTGATCACCGGCGTCGCCTTCCTGCCGATGGTGGCGGGCATGATCATCGGCTCCACCCAGATCGGCACCCGGCTGATGACCCGGGTCGCCCCGCGCAAGCTGATGGCCCCCGGTTTCGCGACCGCGGCGCTCGGCCTGCTGATCCTCACCCAGATCGGCACCGACACCTCCTATCCGGCGGTGATCCTGCCCGGTCTGGTCCTGATGGGCCTCGGCATGGGCACCGCGTTCATGCCCGCGATGAGCCTGGCCACCTACGGCGTCGAGCCGCGGGACGCGGGTGTCGCCTCGGCGATGGTGAACACCTCCCAGCAGGTCGGCGGCGCGATCGGCACCGCCCTGCTGAACACCATCGCCGCCAGCGCCACCACCTCGTACTTCACCTCGCACGCGGCCGGTGCCACCAGTAAGTCGCTGCTCCAGCTGAACGCCATGGTGCACGGCTTCCAGGTCGCCATCTGGTGCTCCTTCGGCATCATGCTGCTGGCCGGCGCGATCGCGGCGGTCCTGATCAACACCGGCCGGCCGGACGCCCACCAGGGTGCCGTCGCCGGGGCCGAGGACGCCGTCCCGGTGCTGGTGCACTGATCCGACCCGTACGCCCCCGACGGCCCCCGCTCCCACCAGGAGCGGGGGCCGTCGGCCGTTCACCCCGCCACGGAAGGACGTCCCCGAGGCTCTTCCTACCTGGAGGTAACTTCGCTACAGTGACCGCACGCACCACCGCCGGGCTTCGGGAGCCGCACTGGCGGGGCCGCCGTCCGACGTGCGATCGCACGCCTTCCGGACGCGGTACGGGACTTCAGCGCTTTGCACAGTGACTTCTCTCAGTGCGCCTGAGTACCACGGCACAGCCGCGGCACAGCCGGAGCGGACCGGCCTGCCGCGCGCCGCCGCAACCGTCAGCACACTCTCCCCGCTCCGCCGTACCCTCCTCCCTGCCATGACGGCCGCCGCTCGACGACGAGCGGGTGCGCCCGGCGCGGACGGGCGGCGCGGGGCCCCATGACAAGGAGTCAGGACCATGGAGCGTCCCTTCCCCACCGTCGCGGTCGTCGGACTCGGCACCATGGGCGCCGGCATCGCCGTCGCCGTCGCGCACAGCGGACGCCGGGTGATCGGCATCGAGGCCGACCCCGCCGGCGCGGCCCGTGCGCTGGCCCGGATCGAGGCGGCCACCGCCGAGGCGGTGCGCCGCGAGCGGCTGACCGACCAGGAACGGTCCGCACTGCTGGGCCTGATCTCGGTCGGCGACCAGCTGGACGCGGCCGCGACCGCCGACCTGGTGATCGAGGAGGTCCCCGAGCAGCTGGAGCTGAAGCGGGAGATCTTCGCCGAGCTGGACCGGATCTGCCCGCCCGAGACTGTGCTGGCGACCGGTACCACCGCACTCTCGGTGACCCGGATCGCCGCCGCCACCGCCCGCCCGGAGCGGGTGCTCGGCCTGCACTTCTTCAACCCGGTGCACACCATGAAGCTGGTCGAGGTGGTGCGCACCGTCCTGACGACCCCTCAGATCGCGGAGCAGGCGGCCGAGTTCGCCCGCGAGCTGGGCAAGGAGCCGGTCGCCGCCGGTGACCGGGCCGGGTTCGTGGTGAACGGGCTGCTGTTCGCCTACCTCAACCAGGCCGCCGCGATGTTCGAGTCCAAGTACGCCACCCGGGAGGACATCGACGCCGCGATGCGGCTCGGCTGCGGCCTGCCGATGGGCCCGCTGGCGCTGCTCGACCTGATCGGCGTGGACACCGCGCGAACGGTGCTGGAGGCGATGTACGAGCAGTCCAGGGACCGGCTGCACGCCCCCGCCCCGATCCTCGGCCAGCTGGTCGCGGCCGGGCTGCTCGGCCGGAAGAGCGGGCGCGGCTTCTACACCTACCAGGCCCCGGGCTCGTCCCGGGTGGTCGCCGATCCCGGTGGCGCCGAGACCGCCCGGGTGGCCGGGCGCGAGGTGCGCAGCATCGGTGTCTGCGGTTCCGGCACGATGGCCACCGGCATCGCCGAGGTGTTCGCCAAGGCCGGCTACCGGGTGATCCTGACCGCCCGGAGCCAGGAGAAGGCGGACCGGGCCAAGGCCCAGCTGGCCCGTTCGCTGGGGCGCTCGGTGGACAAGGGCCGGCTGACCGCCGACCAGCGCGACGCCGCGCTGGACCTGGTCACCCCGAGCGGCCGGTACGCCGAGCTGGCCGAGGTCGACCTGGTGGTCGAGGCGGTGGCCGAGGACCTGGCGGTCAAGCGCGAGCTGTTCGCCACCCTGGACAAGATCTGCAAGCCCGGCGCGGTGCTCGCCACCACCACCTCCAGCCTGCCGGTGATCAGCTGCGCGACCGCCACCTCGCGGCCGCAGGACGTGATCGGCATGCACTTCTTCAACCCGGCCCCGGCGATGAAGCTGGTCGAGGTGGTCTCCACCGTACTGACCGCGCCGGACGTCACCAGCACCGTGCTGGCGCTCTGCGGCACGGTGAGGAAGCACGCGGTCGAGTGCGGTGACCGGGCCGGATTCATCGTCAACGCGCTGCTCTTCCCGTACCTGAACGACGCCGTCCGGATGCTCCAGGAGCACTACGCGACGGTGGACGACATCGACACCGCGATGAAGCTCGGCTGCGGCTACCCGATGGGTCCGTTCGAGCTGTTGGACGTGGTCGGCCTCGACGTCTCGCTGACCATCGAGAAGGTGCTGCACCAGGAGTTCCGCGAGCCGGGCCTGGCCGCCGCACCACTGCTGGAGCACCTCGTCGCGGCCGGCTGCCTGGGCCGCAAGACGGGTCGCGGATTCCGCGACCACGCCCGCCGGTGACCGGGCAGGCGCCCCCTCCGGGCGGGCTGCCGGGCAGTCAGCACCCGGTCGGCGGGCGGCCGGTGCGGCCGGCCTGGGGTCCCGGTGCGGTGACCGGGCGCTGGCCCCGTCCGGTGGTGGCCGCTCCGGTGCCGCCGCTGCGCCGGACAAAGGCGGCCGGCCCGCCACCCGGTACGTGTAGCGTTCCGGCCATGGACCGGGAACAGTCATCCGAACAGTCAGCCCCGGAGCGTCCGGAGGGCGTCCGGCCGGCCACCGAGGCCGGGGCGGGCAACCGCAGGGCGGCCGCCCAGCGACAGCAGATGCGCCAGGATCTCGCCTCGGCCGCGATGGAGCTGTTCGCCACCCAGGGGTACGAGGAGACCACGGTCGACCAGATCGCGGCCGCCGCCGGGGTGGCCCGGCGAACCTTCTTCCGGTACTTCCGGTCCAAGGAGGAGGCGATCTTCCCGGACCACGACGACACCCTGGTCCGGGTGGCCGACCTGCTGGCCAGCGCCGACACCGAGGAGCACCCGCTCGACGTGGTCTGCCGCGGTATCAAGGAGGTGCTCCGGATGTACGCCTCCACGCCGGGCGTCTCGGTGGCCAGGTACCAGTTGATCCGTCAGGTCGGGGCGCTGCGCGAGCGGGAGATCGCGGTGGTCTCCCGGTACGAGCGGCTGTTCACCCGCTACCTACTGGGCCGCTTCGACGCGGCCGAGGAGATCCCGCCGGGCTGGCAGCGCGGTGGGGACGACGACTCGATGCTGGCCGAGGTCTCCGCGGCGGCGGTGGTGGCGGCCCACAACCACGTGCTCCGGCGGTGGCTGCGGGCCGGCGGTCTGGGCGACGTGGAGGCGCAGCTCGACCACTCCTTCGACGTCATCCGCAACACGTTCTGGGCCACCGCTCCGAACGGGGTGCGACGGCGCGGGACGACTGTGGCACCGGGTGCCACAGTGACACCCGTGTCCTCGATGGAGGCCGCCGCAGTGAGCGCACTGAGTGCCAGTCCCGGGGGTGAGGTACTCATCACAGTGACCCGGACGGACGCTCCACTGGAGCAGGTGGTGGACCGGATCAGGGCCGCGCTCAGTGGTTCGACCGGCTGAGGTTTACGCAGGTCAGAGCAGTTTCAGAGGGCCCGTTCCGGTTCACCGGGGCGGGCCCTCCGTGCGTCCCACGGGCCCCGGTCGAACGGTCGTCGGATTCACTCGAATTGATGGCACCCGGTGTCTTTACTAGTGGCACAGGGTGCCACTACCTTGTTCCTCACCAGTCGCGGCGCCGCGGCTCCCCACCTCGGCGCGCCGTGTCCGGATGCGACACCACCATCCGTCGCAGCCACCCCCGCCTTTCCCACCCAGACCGAAAACCAGCGAAGCCGGTGTCCGCTCCCGGCTCCCCCAGACGCCCTGTGCGCCCTCACACAGGTACGCCTTCGGAGGCAGCCATGAAGGAAATCCTCGACGCGATCCTCAGCACCGACAGCACCCCGGCGGACTTCGCCGGGCTCAAGCTGCCGGAGTCCTACCGGGCGGTGACGCTCCACAAGGACGAGGAGCAGATGTTCGCCGGCCTGGACAGCCGCGACAAGGACCCGCGCCAGTCCCTGCACCTCGACGAGGTCGCCCTGCCGGAGCTCGGCCCGGGCGAGGCCCTGGTCGCGGTGATGGCCAGCGCGGTGAACTACAACACGGTGTGGAGCTCGATCTACGAGCCGGTCTCCACCTTCGGCTTCCTCGAGCGCTACGGGCGGCTCTCCCCGCTGACGAAGCGTCACGACCTGCCCTACCACGTGCTCGGCTCCGACCTCGCGGGCGTGGTGCTGCGCACCGGCGCCGGGGTGAACGCCTGGAAGCCCGGCGACGAGGTCGTCGCCCACTGCCTCTCGGTCGAGCTGGAGTCCTCGGACGGCCACAACGACACGATGATGGACCCGGAGCAGCGCATCTGGGGCTTCGAGACCAACTTCGGCGGCCTGGCCCAGATCGCCCTGGTGAAGACCAACCAGCTGATGCCCAAGCCGAAGCACCTCACCTGGGAGGAGGCCGCCTCCCCCGGCCTGGTCAACTCCACCGCGTACCGCCAGCTCGTCTCGCAGAACGGCGCGGGCATGAAGCAGGGCGACAACGTGCTGATCTGGGGCGCCAGCGGCGGCCTCGGCTCGTACGCCACCCAGTACGCGCTGGCCGGCGGCGCCACCCCGATCTGCGTGGTCTCCAACGACGCCAAGGCCGAGATCTGCCGCGCCATGGGCGCCGAGGCGATCATCGACCGCAGCGCCGAGGGTTACAAGTTCTGGAAGGACGAGAACACCCAGGACCCACGCGAGTGGAAGCGCCTGGGCGGCCGGATCCGCGAGCTGACGGGTGGTGAGGACGTGGACATCGTCTTCGAGCACCCGGGCCGCGAGACCTTCGGCGCCTCGGTCTACGTCACCCGCAAGGGCGGCACCATCGTCACCTGCGCCTCCACCTCCGGCTTCATGCACCAGTACGACAACCGCTACCTGTGGATGTCGCTGAAGAAGATCGTCGGCTCGCACTTCGCCAACTACCGCGAGGCGTGGGAGGCCAACCGCCTGGTCGCCAAGGGCAAGATCCACCCGACCGTCTCCAAGGTCTACTCCCTGGAGCAGACCGGGCAGGCCGCCCTCGACGTGCACCAGAACAAGCACCAGGGCAAGGTCGGCGTGCTCTGCCTGGCTCCGCAGGAGGGCCTCGGCGTCCGCGACCAGGAGCTGCGGGAGAAGCACCTGCCTGCGATCAACCGCTTCAGGAACATCTGATGGCCGCCGACCGGGACCGTCCGTGGCTGATGCGGACGTACGCGGGCCACTCGACCGCGAGTGACTCCAACGCGCTCTACCGGAAGAACCTGGCGAAGGGTCAGACCGGCCTCTCGGTCGCCTTCGACCTGCCCACCCAGACCGGCTACGACTCGGACCACGTCCTGGCCCGCGGCGAGGTCGGCCGGGTCGGCGTGCCGGTCGGCCACGTCGGCGACATGCGGACGCTGTTCGACGGCATCCCGGTCGAGCGGACCAACACCTCGATGACCATCAACGCCACCGCGATGTGGCTGCTGGCGCTCTACCAGGTGGTCGCCGAGGAGCAGGGCGCCGATGTCGCCAAGCTCACCGGCACCACCCAGAACGACATCGTCAAGGAGTACCTCTCGCGCGGGACGCACGTCTTCCCGCCCGGCCCCTCGGTGCGCCTGATCACCGACATGATCGCCTACACGGTCGGCCACATTCCCAAGTGGAACCCGATCAACATCTGCAGCTACCACCTCCAGGAGGCCGGGGCCACCCCGGTCCAGGAGATCGCGTACGCGATGTGCACGGCGATCTCGGTGCTGGACGCGGTCCGCGACTCCGGGCAGGTCCCGGCCGAGCGGATGGGCGAGGTGGTGGCCCGGATCAGCTTCTTCGTGAACGCGGGCGTCCGCTTCGTCGAGGAGATGTGCAAGATGCGCGCCTTCGCCCGTCTCTGGGAGAAGGTCACCCGGGAGCGGTACGGCATCGAGGACGAGAAGCAGCGCCGGTTCCGCTACGGCGTCCAGGTCAACTCGCTCGGCCTGACCGAGGCCCAGCCGGAGAACAACGTCCAGCGGATCGTGCTGGAGATGCTCGCGGTCACGCTCTCCAAGGACGCCCGCGCCCGCGCGGTCCAGCTCCCGGCGTGGAACGAGGCGCTCGGCCTGCCCCGGCCGTGGGACCAGCAGTGGTCGCTGCGGATCCAGCAGGTGCTGGCCTACGAGTCCGACCTGCTGGAGTACGGCGACATCTTCAACGGCTCCGAGGTGATCGAGGCCAAGACCGCCGAGCTGCTGGCCGGCGCCGAGGCCGAGATCGCCAAGGTGCTGGAGATGGGCGGGGTGATCCCGGCCGTCGAGTCCGGCTACCTGAAGTCCAACCTGGTCGCCTCGCACGCGGCCCGGCGGGCCAGGATCGAGTCCGGCGAGGACAAGATCGTCGGGGTGAACTGCTTCGACACCACCGAGGAGAGCCCGCTCACGGCCGACCTCGACACCGCCATCATGGTGGTCGACCCGGCCTCCGAGCAGTCCGTCCTGACGGCCCTTCAGGAGTGGCGGGCCGAGCGGGACGAGCCGGCCGCCCAGGCCGCCCTGGCGGCCCTCAAGGCCGCCGCCGCGACCACCGACAACCTGATGCCCGCGACCCTCGCCTGCGCCCGTGCGGGCGTCACCACCGGCGAGTGGTCCTTCGCCCTGCGGGACGTCTTCGGCGAGTACCGCGCGCCCACCGGCGTCGGCGGTGCTCCGGTCGCGGTCGCGGCCGAGCCCGGCGGCGAGCTGGCGGCCGTCCGGGAGGCGGTCGCGGCCACCGCCGCGGAGTTGGGCACCGGCAAGCTCCGGCTGCTGGTCGGCAAGCCCGGCCTCGACGGCCACTCGAACGGCGCCGAGCAGATCGCCGTCCGGGCCCGTGACGCCGGCTTCGAGGTGGTCTACCAGGGCATCCGCCTGACACCCGAACAGATCGTCTCCGCCGCCGTCGCCGAGGACGTGCACTGCGTCGGCCTGTCGATCCTCTCGGGTGCCCACCCCGAGCTGGTGCCGGACGTCCTGCACCGACTCCGGCGGGCCGGGGTGGAGGATGTGCCCGTGATCGTCGGTGGCATCATCCCCGCAGCGGACGGCGAGGCCCTCAAGGCCGCCGGCGTCGCCGCCGTGTTCACCCCGAAGGACTTCGGCATCACCACCATCATCGGCCGGATCGTCGACGAGATCCGGCTCGCCAACAGGCTTCAGCCCTGGGCCGCGACCACCACCGCCGCGACCAGCTGACCCGGAAGGACCGACCCACCCTCATGACGAACGTCAACCGCCTGCGCCCCCGCCGCTCCTGTCTCGCCGTCCCCGGCAGCAACCCGCGCTTCCTGGAGAAGGCCCAGGGCCTCCCGGCCGACCAGGTCTTCCTCGACCTGGAGGACGCCTGCGCCCCGCTGGTCAAGGAGAGCGCCCGCCACAACATCGTGGACGCCCTGAACAACGGCGACTGGGGTAACAAGACCAAGGTCGTCCGGGTCAACGACTGGACCACCCACTGGACGTACCGCGACGTGATCACCGTGGTCGAGGGTGCCGGTCCGAACCTCGACTGCATCATGCTGCCGAAGGTCCAGGACGCCACCCAGGTCAAGGCGCTCGACCTGCTGCTCACCCAGATCGAGAAGACCATGGGCTTCGAGGTCGGCAAGATCGGCATCGAGGCACAGATCGAGAACGCCAAGGGCCTGGTGAACGTCGACGAGATCGCCGCCGCCTCCCCCCGGCTGGAGACGATCATCTTCGGCCCGGCCGACTTCATGGCCTCGATCAACATGAAGACGCTGGTGGTCGGCCAGCAGCCCCCCGGCTACCCGGCCGACGCCTACCACTACATCCTGATGCGGATCCTGATGGCCGCCCGGATGCACGACCTCCAGGCGATCGACGGCCCCTACCTGCAGATCCGCAACCCCGACGGCTACCGCGAGGTGGCCGGCCGCGCCGCCGCCCTCGGCTTCGACGGCAAGTGGGTGCTGCACCCGGACCAGGTCGGCGCGGCGAACGAGATCTTCTCCCCCTCGCAGGCGGACTACGACCACGCCGAGCTGATCCTCGACGCGTACGACTGGTGCACCTCCGAGGCGGGCGGCGCCAAGGGCTCGGCGATGCTCGGCGACGAGATGATCGACGAGGCCAGCCGCAAGATGGCCCTGGTCATCGCCGGCAAGGGCCGCGCCGCGGGCATGGAGCGCACCACCAAGTTCGAGATCCCGGGGAGCTGACATGCAGTTCGGACGCACCTACGAGGAGTTCGAGGTCGGCGCGGTCTACAAGCACTGGCCCGGCAAGACCGTCACCGAGTACGACGACCACCTGTTCTGTCTGCTCACCATGAACCACCACCCGCTCCACATGGACGTCAACTACGCCGAGAACACCACGGACTTCGGCAAGAACGTGGTGGTGGGCAACTACATCTACTCGCTGCTGCTCGGCATGTCCGTCCCGGACGTCTCCGGCAAGGCGATCGCCAACCTGGAGATCGAGTCGCTGCGGCACGTGGCGCCGACCTTCCACGGCGACACCATCTACGGCGAGACCGTGGTGCTCGACAAGTGGCCGTCCAAGTCCAAGGACGACCGCGGCATCGTGTACGTCGAGACCAAGGGCTACAAGCAGGACGGCACGGTCGTCTGCATCTTCCGCCGCAAGGTGATGGTGCCGACCGAGACGTACATCAAGGCACGCGGCGGCGAGCAGCCCGGCCGCCCCGAGCCGCTCTCCTAGAGACGAGCCGCTCTCCTAGAGACGAGCCGCTCTCCTGGAGACCGGCCTCCCGAACCCCGGCCGAGGAGCCGCCGTCATCGGCTCCTCCCCGGTCATGGGGCCCCACCGAGTCACGCCGGTGGGGCCCCGCAACCACCCTCAGACCCTCAGACATTCGGAGCCGCACGATGGGACGCCTCGCACAGACCGACGGCCTCACCGAGATCCAGCGGGACATCCTCGCCACCGTGCGGGACTTTGTCGACAAGGAGATCATTCCGGTCGCGACCGAGCTGGAGCACAAGGACGAGTACCCCACCGCCATCGTGGAGGGGATGAAGCAGCTCGGCCTCTTCGGCCTCACCATCCCGGAGGAGTTCGGCGGGCTCGGCGAGTCGCTGCTCACCTACGCCCTGGTGGTCGAGGAGATCGCCCGTGGCTGGATGTCGGTCTCCGGCATCGTCAACACCCACTTCATCGTGGCTCACATGATCAACGCGCACGGCACCCAGGAGCAGAAGGAGTACTTCCTGCCCCGGATGGCCGCCGGTGAGATCCGTGGCGCGTTCTCGATGTCCGAGCCGGGTCTCGGCTCCGATGTCGCCGCCATCTCCACCAAGGGCGTCAGGGACGGTGACGAGTACGTCCTGAACGGCCAGAAGATGTGGCTGACCAACGGCGGCACCTCCACCCTGGTCGCGGTGCTCTGCAAGACCGACGAGGGCGGCTCCAGCCCGTACAAGAACATGACCACCTTCCTGATCGAGAAGACGCCCGGCTTCGGACCGAACCCGACCGTCCCGGGCCTGACCGTGCCCGGCAAGATCGAGAAGATGGGCTACAAGGGCGTCGACACCACCGAGCTGGTGCTCCAGGACGTCCGCGTCCCGGCCGACCGGGTGCTCGGCGGCGTCCCGGGCAAGGGCTTCTACCAGATGATGGACGGCGTCGAGGTCGGCCGGGTCAACGTGGCCGCCCGCGGCTGCGGGGTGGCCCGCCGCGCCTTCGAGCTGGGCATCTCCTACGCCCAGCAGCGCTCCACCTTCGGCAAGAAGATCGCCGAGCACCAAGCGATCCAGTTCAAGCTGGCCGAGATGGCCACCAAGGTCGAGGCCGCGCACCAGATGATGGTGATGGCCGCCCGCAAGAAGGACAGCGGCGAGCGGAACGACCTGGAGGCGGGCATGGCCAAGTACCTGGCCTCCGAGTACTGCAAGGAGGTCGTCGAGGACTCGTTCCGGATCCACGGCGGCTACGGCTTCTCCAAGGAGTACGAAATCGAGCGCCTCTACCGGGAGGCTCCGATGCTGCTCATCGGTGAAGGTACGGCGGAGATCCAGAAGATGATCGTGGGCCGTCGCCTGCTGGAGGAGTACCGCCTCGCCGACTGAGGCCCGGTCAGGCGGCCGTAGGGCGCGTACCAGGAGGTATGCGCCCTACGGCCGCCTCCGCGCGCCCCTGGTGCTCCCGGTCCGCCTCGTCCGGACGTGAGACGTGGGTCACGACCGGTGTCGGAGTCCTTGGGGAACCGGCTGCCCCCGCGTTACGGTCGTACACATAGCAGGCACGGATCGGCGCCGCACAGGACACCTCGAGCAGCAGGCGGCTTGCCCACCTACCGCCTGGTCCCGATAGCATCCACCGGGACAGCACGCCGTCCCTTTATCACTCGATCCCCGCGGTGGCCCCCGTCCAGGTGCCTAGCTCTGCCAGTCGGGGCCCGCGACTAAGGTATTCGATGCCCATCAGCCCGTCCCCTCACTCCTCCGCTCCGGTCGGCGATGCCCTCGCCCCGGCGAACGGTCGACGCCCTCGCGTCACCATCGCGCGCGGAGCCACCCCCTGGTTCGTCCCCACGCTGGCCACCGCCGCCCTCACCACCGCCCTCACCAGGCGGAGCGGCAAGTGGGCCGTGGCGGCGGTACCGGCCTGTGCGCTCAGCGCCGGCATGCTGTGGTTCTTCCGCGACCCCGAGCGTGAGATCGGGACCGGCAGGGTCATCTCACCCGCCGACGGTGTCGTGCAGTCGATCGACGCCTGGCCCGACGGCCGCACCCGCGTGGCCATCTTCATGAGCCCGCTCAACGTGCACGTCAACCGCGCGCCGCTGCCCGGTACCGTGACGTCCGTCGAGCACGTCGCCGGCGGCTTCGTCCCGGCGTTCAACAAGGACAGCGACCAGAACGAGCGGGTCGTGTGGCACTTCGACACCGAGCTCGGCGACATCGAGATGGTGCAGATCGCGGGGGCCGTGGCCCGTCGCATCGTGCCGTACGTCGACGCCGGTACCAAGGTCGAGCAGGGTGACCGGATCGGTCTGATCCGTTTCGGTTCCCGCGTCGACACCTACCTGCCGGCCGGCGTCGAGGTCGGCGTCGAGGTCGGCCAGAAGACCACTGCCGGGGTGACGCGCCTTGACCGTGACTGATCCTGAGACGCTAGTCGGCCTCAACGAGGACGAGGAGACGGACCTGCGCCGCCGCCGCTGGGCCCGCGACCGCGAGCTCCGCGCGCCGCGCTCGCCGCAGCACCTCTCCACCGCCGACTTCCTGACCCTGGGGAACGCCGTCTGCGGCTTCCTGGCGATCTACTCGATCACCACCGGGGTCCTGATGCCGCACATCACCGGCACCTCCGCCGCCGGCCCCGACAAGCACAGCGCCGCCACCGCGGTGACGCTGCTGCTGATCGGTTCGATGTGCGACCTGTTCGACGGCCTGGTGGCCCGCAAGCTGCGCTCCTCGGCGCTCGGTGCGGAGCTCGACAACCTGGCCGACCTGATCAGCTTCGGCATCGCCCCGGCCTACTTCGTGGCGGTCTGGGGCATCGTCAGCCCCGGGCAGGACCAGCGCTTCTCGGCGCTGATCGCGCTCACCGTGCTGCTGGCGGTGGTGCTCCGGCTGGCCCGGTTCTCGGCCGTGAAGATGCAGCCGGGGATCTTCCAGGGCATGCCCTGCCCGATGGGCGCCATGACGGTGATCGCGATCGTCCTGCTGGACCCGCCGTTCGTGCCGGGCCTGCTGATGATCTTCGGCGTGGCGTACCTGATGGTCAGTCGGATCGAGTACCCCAAGCCGCAGGGCCTACTGGCCACCGCCACGCTCTGCTGGATCGTGGTCTCGATCGGCTGCCTGGCGGCCTGGGCGGCCGGTCTGCCCGGCGGCGACGCCCTGATGCACGTCGGTGCAATCGCCCAGATCGCGCTGGCCGCGATGGCCCCGCTGCTGGTCATCCGCCGCAAGGTGGGCCAGAAGGTCGGGGACGTCCGCGCCCGCCGCGCGGAGTCGCGCGGCTGCTGACGCCGGACCGGTACGCGAAGGGCCCCTCTCCCGCTCGGGAGAGGGGCCCTTCCGTTGCTCTGGGCCCTGGGTCCTGTCCGGGCGATCTTGTCGGATCAGCGTGCGGCGTCGGGCGCCCGGCTGGGCGTGCGGCCGGGCGTGCGGCCGGAACGGCCTCGTACTGGGTCGTACTTGGGCGTTCCGGCCGTGCGTCCAGCCGGGCTGTGACATCAGCCGCCGACGCGGCGGGTCCGATGTCGCACGGCCGGCAAGATCGCCCGGACAGGACCTAGCAGGGGCCCGGGGAACAGCGACGCCGGCCTCGCGGAACGGCGCACCCGTTCAGGAGGCCGCGCGCGGTCACGGGCCGATCGGCAGTCGACCTGCCCGCCGCCTCTCCCCGAGCCCCTTGGAAGCGAGTCTGGGCAGGGCGGCTTAAGCGCCGCCCTTGTGCACGCTAAAGGCCGACCGCCGGGCCGCCCTGGCCACCGCCGGGTCCGGGTGCACCCCGGCGACGGCGGTGAGGACGGAGGCGGCGCGGGGGTGGCCGGACTGGCGGGCCCGGTTGAAGAGCCGGACCGGCTCCCCCGCCGAGGCGCCCTCGACGTGACCGACCAGCAGCCCGGTCTCGCCGTGGTCCAGCACGGCGGCGGCGGTGTCGACCCAGAGCCAGGCGGCGTCCTCGGCCGTCAGGACGTCCGAGGGCAGCACCCCCACCTCGTCCGACTGCTCGGCCAGCCAGAGCAGCGCGTAGGGGCGCAGGACGCCCTCGTCCACGGCTGCCCGGACCGCCTGCTCGGCGGTGCCGCCCGCGACCCGGAGCGCCTCGAAGGCGAGGCCGCGCAGCAGCGCGTCGTCGCCCCGGGCGGCGTCCAGCAGCTCGGCCACCGCGCGGTCCACCGGCCGGGCCGCGACCCAGGCCCGGTACTCGGCCCTGGCGGGGCCGGGCGAGTAGCTGGCGCAGGCGTCCAGCAGTTCCAGTGCGCTCTGCTCGATATGGCCGGCGGCGGTCTGCGCGACGGTGCAGATCTCCTCCAGCTTGGCCCGGACCGCCCAGTGGCCGAGCGGCGAGAGCTCGGCCGCCTCGTCCTGCCGGGTGAGCGCGCCGACGGCGGCCAGGCCGTCGAGCATCCAGTCCAGTACGGCCGCCACGTCGGCGGGCGAGTGCGGGGTGTCGATCTGCGGCTCGCGGCAGGTGCCGCGGACGGCGGAGACGGCCGAGGCGGCGTGCGGAACGGGCGACAGCGGGGTCGCCCCGGCGGCCACCCGGCGCTCGTCCAGGCCCCGGCGCAGCAGTTCCAGCAGCTCGCTGTCGGCCACCGGGCCGTCCACCAGGTGCAGGAAGGAGAGCAGCTGGGGCGCCTGGTCCACGGCCTGCCCGGCCAGCACAGCGAAGACGCCGCGCATCGCGGCGGGCGGCATCGGGGCGACCAGCGTCCAGGCGTCGAAGAGCGCGGACCAGCCGCGGATCACGGCCTCGTCGTCGTGCTCCCAGGCGTGCAGCCGCCACCCGGGGGTGGCACCGCCGTCCCGGGCCTCGACCAGGCCGACCAGCAGCGCCTGGCCCCAGGCGTTGGCGGCCGCGCCGACGGTCATGGCGAGCGCCCGGCCGGCCGCGCGGGCGTCCTCGGGCAGCAGTTCGCCGCGCTTGTCGACCTCCCCGAGCTCACCGGCCCAGCGGGCGATCCGCACGGCGTCGGCCAGCATCCGGCGGGCCAGCGGGGCCAGCTCGGCCGGTGCGGGGAAGCCCTCCGGAACCGGGACCCGGCCACGGCCGGGCTTGGGTGCGGGGGTACGGGGGCGGGGGTTGGGGGTGCTGCCCGGCTGTGCGGTGTCACCGCGGCGGGCCGTGCCGGGGAGACGGGTCACCGTCGCCCCGGTACCGATCGTCGGCGGGAGCGGGGCATCACGGTCGCGCGAATTCCGAGACGTCACGCCGTGCAGTCTTCCCCGTGCGAAGGCGTTCTGTCACATCGCCTTTTCCCGGGCCGGGGGCAAACCAGACGCCAGCGGTCATTTCACGGGCCCGGCGGCCGCGCGGGGCGGTTCTCCTCACAGCAGCGGGGTGAGCCAGCGACGGAGGGTCTCGGTGTAGCCGGTGGGGTCGGCGTTCCAGAGGGCGGCGTGCTCGGCGCGCGGGATGGCGTGCAGGCTGACCAGGTCTCCGCGCAGGTCGGCCAGTCGGGCGGCGGCGTCCCAGGGGGCGATCGAGTCGGCGGGGCTGTGCAGCAGCAGGGTGGGCATGTCCAGGTCGGCGCCGGAGGCGAGTCGGGCGAAGCCGGCCAGGTCGACCCTGCTGCGGCCCTCGGCGGCCAGCGCGCCCAGTTCGGCCAGCGCGGCGGAAACCCCGGACCGGGCGCGTTCCCGCCGGACGGTCTGCGACCAGTCCAGCACCGGCGAGTCCAGCACCAGCCCGGCCACCTTCTCCGACCAGGCGGTCCGGGCCGCGGCCTGCAGCACCATGGTGGCGCCGACCGACCAGCCGTACAGGATCACCCGGCCCGCGCCGCTCTCCATGGCCAGCTGGATCGCCGCCTCGACGTCCTGCCACTCGGTCTCGCCGAAGTGCCCGAGCCGGTCCGGTGAGGACGGTGCGCCCTGGTCGCCCCGGTAGGTGATGCTCAGGCTGGGCAGTCGGAGCCGGTGCAGCAGCGGGAGGACGGGCAGCGCCTGCGAGCGGTCCGTGCCGGGGCCGTGCACCAGGATGACCCAGGTGCCGCGGGTGCCGTCGACGTACCAGGCCGGGAGGTCGCCGAGTTCGCCGATGACGGTGGTGTCGCGGTGGTCGAGGCCGAGGGCGGAGCGCGGGTCGCCGACGTACACCCGCGGTGTCAGTTCGACCTGGTCGCCGATCCGCAGCGAACCGCCGTCCACCTGCTCCAACCGGCGGGTGACGGTCTGCGGGCCCGTGCCGAGCACCTCGCCGACCACCGCGTGCCCGCCGTCGGGCCACTCGAGCGCGTACCGTCCCGGCCGGGTGGTGGCGGTGCTGCGGGTGAGCACCACCCCGCCGGGGGCCAGGTCGTGCACCCGCAGGTCGGCGCCGGCACCGGGCAGCGCCCGGCCGGGCCTGACCACCCCGTCGGACGCCCTGCGGCCGAGCAGCAGGACGGCGGCGGTGCCGGCTCCGACTGCGGCGGCGGCCACCATGGCCGCGGTTCCCCAACGCATTGCGCTCCCGGTGTGCTGTGGGCGGACGGGACGTTGCGGTCCATTCCACCGGGGCCGACCGCACCCCGCCACCGGAGCGGGGCCGTCGGTGGCGGAAACCGACGGTCCGTCAGACCGGGATGTCCGTCCGGTGCCGGGACAGCAGCTCCCAGAACCGCTGCGCGTGCGGCTTGGCCGACTGCTGGTCGGCCGGGGCCGGCGAGGAGCCCCAGTGCATCGGCACCAGGTACTCGCCCTGGAACTCCGCGAGCGTCTCCTCCAGCACCGGCCGGGGCACCGGCACCAGGCGGGCCACCGGCTTCACCTGCGACTGCCAGCGGCCGTCCACGCACTGGCGCAGACAGCGGTCGAGCTCGTCCTGACGGTGGGTCACCCGCACCAGCATCCGCAGTCCGATGCCCAGCGCATGGGCCAGCGCGTGCGTCTGTCCGGCGTCGCCGCCCCACTTGCCGGCCAGCTCGGCCTGCTCGTACGCGCGGAGGGTCACACCGATCCGGTGGGCGGCCTGGTCCTGGGTGAGCTCGCGGGCCACCCGGAAGTCCCGCAGGGTGGCCGGCGCGGTGCCCATCAGTTGGGCGGGCGGGCACCAGAGGGCCCGGGCCAGCGCGATGAACTCCTCCTCGGACGGCCGGAACTCACCGGTCTCCCAGCCGATCACGTGGCTCGGCAGCAGGCGGATGCCGTGGGCCGCCATTCCTTCGGCGACCTGATCGGGGGTCAGGCCGAGACCGGCCCGGTGGGCTCTGGCCGCGGTCGGCGAGAAGGGCACGGGCGTGGGGGCGGGCGGTCTTCGTCGCATGCCATCAGACGGTAGGACCGGGGCGGACCGGCGGATCACCCGCTGAACGCACGAAGCGAGGGTGTCCGGTTTGGTGGGTCCTTGGTGCTTCCCACCAATGCTGACGGCTGATCAGACGTTGTACTCGGAGGTAACCACGGGCGCCGGCCCGTCCGGGGGCTCGGGGCCTGCTGAGCGGCTCCGCCTCGGCAGGCGGTGCGTGCCGGCTGTCGCAGGTGACCCCGGCACCGGACCTCCTGGCCCGCGCGGCGGAGCCACCCGCCCGGACAGTGCGGCCCCTGCCTTCAGCTCTGCGTCGCGAAGAGCTCGTCGAGAGTGGCCGGGGTGGGCAGCTCACCGGTAGGGGTGAGCTGGTCGACGGCGGCGGGGAGCTGGGCGGCGAGGTGTCGGGCGACCTGGTCGGGAGAGAGGCCGGACTGTTCGGCGAGGGCGTCGAGCTCGCGGTCCGGGAGGGCCGCGGCGAGTTCGGGGCCGGTGACCGGATGGTTGGCGCCGGTGCCGACCCAGGACTGGGCCTGCGGGCCGAGGCCGCCCTGGGTGAGCTGGTGGAGCAGGGCGGCGAGACCGCCCGCCGCGCCCTGCCCACCGCCGAGCGTGCTGAGCAGCATGGCGAGCAGGTTGCCCCCGCTGCCGTCGGCGTTGCCGCCGAGGAGTCCGCCGAGAAGCTTTCCGAGATCGGTCATGACCGTCCTCCAGTTCGGGCGCGGACCGACGCCGCGCCAGGGCCAGCTTCACCCCCGGGGAACGCCCCCGCACGGCGGGGCGAACGGACGTGTGACCAACCCCTCCGCGCCCTTTGTTGACTGCCCGTCCGGCCGCGTGATGGGATCCTTCAGCCAAACGGAGGCAAGCAGAGGAAGCCGGTGCGAGTCCGGCGCGGTCCCGCCACTGTCACCGGGGAGCACTCTCGACGTACGGTCACGACGGCCCGCCCCGGCGGCTGTTGGAAGGCCCGGGAGTGTGCCGGACCCGGAAGCCAGGAGACTCTCGCCCCCGGTACGTCGATCCAGGGCGCGGACCCTGAGTGAGGACACCCACGCCATGCCGGCAATCCAGGACCGAGCCGACACCTCCCCGTCGTGCGCCGACTGACCCCCGCGCTCCCGTTCCTGCTCGGCTCCGTCGCCGGCTACCTGGCCGACGCGGGGTTCGGCGATCCCCGGCGGGGTCACCCCGTCGCCGTCTTCGGCTCGGCCGCCACCCGGTTGGAGCGCCGGCTCTGGCGCGACCACCGTCCGGCCGGCGCCGCGTACACGGCCGCCTGCGTGGGCACCGTCGCGGCCGGGACGGTGCTCGCCGAGCGGGCGCTGCGCCGGGCGCCGCTGGCCCGGTCCTGCCTGGCCGCCGCCGCGACCTGGACGGTGCTGGGCGGCACCTCGCTGACCCGGGAGGCCCGCGCCATCGGCCGCTCGCTCCGGCGGAACGACCTGACGGCCGCCCGGGAGCAGCTGCCGCACCTGTGTGGCCGGGACCCGAGTGCGCTGGACGGTCCGGAGATCGCCCGCGCGGTGGTGGAGTCGGTCGCCGAGAACACCGCCGACGCCGTGGTGAACGCGCTCACCTGGGGGGCGCTGGCCGGTACGCCGGGGCTGCTCGCGTTCCGGGCCGTCAACACCCTGGACGCGATGGTCGGCCACCGCTCGCCGCGCCATCTGCGGTTCGGCTGGGCCTCGGCCCGGCTGGACGACCTGGCGGGCTGGCCGGGCGCCCGGCTGACCGCACTGCTCACCGTGGCGGCCGCGCCCGAGCCGGGTACGGCCTGGCGGGTCTGGCGCCGTGACGGCTCGTCACACCCGAGCCCGAACGCGGGCCAGGCCGAGTCGGCCTTCGCGGGGGCGCTCGGGGTGCGGCTGGGCGGAACCCTGCGGTACGGGGAGCGCTTGGAGCACCGGCCAGTGCTCGGCGGCGAGCTGCGGCCGGTGACGGTCGACGACATCGAACGGGCCTGCGCGCTCTCCCGGCGGGTCGGCGCCCTGGCGCTGGCGGTCACCGTGACCGGCCGGGCCCTGTACACCTGGAGGAAGTCGTGAGCGGGTCGCTGCTGGTCGCCGGGACCACCTCGGACGCGGGCAAGAGCGTGGTCACCGCGGGCATCTGCCGCTGGCTGGCCCGCCAGGGCGTCCGGGTGGCCCCGTTCAAGGCTCAGAACATGTCGCTGAACTCCTTCGTCACCGCCGACGGCGCCGAGATCGGCCGCGCGCAGGCGATGCAGGCGCAGGCCGCCCGGGTGGAGCCGGAGGCGGCGATGAACCCGGTGCTGCTCAAGCCCGGGGCGGACGGCCGCAGCCAGGTGGTGCTGCTCGGCCGGGCGGTCGCCGAGGTCGGCGCGCTGGACTACCGCGAGCGCAAGCCCGTCCTGTTGGAGCGGGCGTTGGAGTGCCTGGCCGACCTGCGGAGCCGGTACGAGGTGGTGGTCTGCGAGGGCGCCGGCTCCCCCGCCGAGATCAACCTGCGGGACCGGGACATCGCCAACATGGGCCTGGCCACGGCGGCGCGGCTGCCCGTGGTGGTGGTCGGCGACATCGACCGGGGTGGGGTGTTCGCGGCCATGTACGGGACGCTGGCGCTGCTCTCGGCGGAGGACCAGGCGCTGGTGGCGGGCTGGTTCGTGAACAAGTTCCGGGGCGACGCCCGGCTGCTGGCCCCCGGTCTCGAGATGCTGCGCGAGCTGACGGGCCGTCCGGTGCTCGGCACCCTGCCGATGCTCTCCGGCCTGTGGCTGGACGCCGAGGACTCGCTCGACCTGACCACCGTGGTGGACCGGGGCGCGGTGCGCGGCCCGGTGGGGGCGGACGTGCTGCGGGTCGCGGTGGTCCGCTTCCCGAGGCTGTCGAACTTCACCGACCTGGACGCACTGGCGCAGGAGCCGGGCGTTCTCGTCCGCTGGGCCACCCGGGCCGAGGAGCTGGCCGACGCGGACCTGGTGGTGCTGCCCGGCACCCGGGCCACCGTGGCCGATCTGGAGTGGCTGCGCGAGCGCGGTCTCGAACCGGTGCTCAGGGCCCGGGCGGCGGCGGGGCTGCCGGTGCTCGGGGTGTGCGGCGGCTACCAGATGCTCGGTCAGGTGATCGAGGATCAGGTGGAGTCGAAGGCCGGCACGGTCGAAGGGCTCGGGCTGCTGCCGACCCGGGTGGTGTTCGGCCGGGAGAAGGTGCTCGCCCGGCCGGTCGGCGAGGCTTTCGGCGAGCGGGTCGAGGGGTACGAGATCCACCACGGCGTGGTGACCGTTGAGGGAGGGGATCCCTTCTTGGACGGCTGTCGGGTCGGGTCGGTGCGGGGCACCACCTGGCACGGTGCGCTGGAGAACGACGGCTTCCGCCGGGCGTTGCTGCGCGAGGTGGCCGAGCAGGCGGGGCGGGCCTTCGTCCCCGCGCCGGACACCTCCTTCGCCGCCGCCCGGGAGGAACGCCTGGACCGGCTGGGTGACCTGATCGAGGAGCACGCCGACACCGACGCGCTGTGGAAGCTGATCGAGGGCGGCGCGCCCGCCCACCTGCCGTTCGTCCCACCCGGGGCACCCCGAGCTACGGAGACCGACCGATGACCGACGTGCGTTACCCCTTCACCGCGATCGTCGGCATGGCCGACCTGCGGCTCGGGCTGCTGCTGAACGCCGTCTCACCGGCCGTCGGCGGGGTACTGGTGCGCGGCGAGAAGGGCACCGCCAAGTCGACCATGGTGCGGGCCCTGGCCGGGCTGCTGCCCTCGATCGACACCGTGCCGGGCTGCCGGTTCGCCTGCGACCCCTCGTCCCCTGACCAGCAGTGCCCGGACGGCCCGCACGGCGCCGTCCCCGGGCAGGAACGGCCGGCGCACCTGGTCGAGCTGCCGGTCGGCGTCTCGGAGGACCGGATCGTCGGCTCGCTCGACCTGGAGCGGGCGCTGGCCGAGGGCGTCAAGGCGTACGAGCCCGGCCTGCTGGCCAAGGCTCACCGGGGCGTGCTCTACATCGACGAGGTGAATCTGCTCCAGGACCACGTGGTGGATCTGCTGCTGGACGCCGCCGCGATGGGCCGCTCGTACGTCGAGCGGGAGGGCGTGTCGGTCCGGCACGCGGCCCGCTTCCTGCTGGTCGGCACGATGAACCCGGAGGAGGGCGAGCTGCGGCCGCAGCTGCTCGACCGGTTCGGCCTCACGGTGGAGATCGCCGCCACCCGGGAGCCGGACGAGCGCGCCGAGGTGGTCCGTCGGCGGCTGGCGTACGACGCGGACCCGGACGGCTTCGCGGCCCGGTTCGCGGCCGAGGAACGGGAGCTGGCCGAACGGATCACCGCTGCCCGGGAGTTGCTCCCACAGGTGGTGCTGACCGACGTGGCGCTGCGGCAGATCACCGCCGTCTGCGCGGCCTTCGAGGTGGACGGGCTGCGCGCGGACATCGTGATGGCCCGGACGGCCGTCGCGCTGGCCGCCTGGGAGGGCAGGACCGAGGTGAACGAGCAGGACGTCCGCAAGGCCGCCCAGCTCGCGCTGCCGCACCGGCGGCGGCGCAACCCGTTCGACGCCCCCGGGTTGGACGAGGAGCAGCTCGACCGGACCCTGGACGAGCACTCCGAGGGGCCCTCGGAAGGACCCTCCGAGGGCCCGGAGGACGACGGCCCGGACGGCGACGGCGGCGGTGCCCCCGAGCCGCAGGGCGACGCCCCCGACGGCTCGACCGCCGCCGAAGAGCCCGCCGGTGAGCCCGAGGTGCCCGCGCAGGCCCAGGGCGGCGGCAGCAAGGCCCCGGTGGCCTCGGCCGGGGAGCCGTACCGGACCCGGCTGTTCAAGGTGCCCGGCACCGGCAAGGGCGCCCAGGGGCGCCGCTCCCCCGCCGAGACGGACGGCGGGCACACCATCAGGGCCCGCCGCCCGCAGGGCCACCTCAGCCGGCTGCACCTGACCGCCACCCTCCGGGCCGCCGCGCCGCACCAGGCCGCGCGCGGGCGCGACTCGCGGGCGTTGGTGCTGCGCAAGGACGACTTCCGCGAACAGGTGCGCCAGGGACGGGAGTCCAACCTGGTGCTGTTCGTGGTGGACGCCTCCGGGTCGATGGCGGCCCGGCAGCGGATGACCGCCGTCAAGGGCGCGGTGCTCTCGCTGCTGATGGACGCCTACCAGCGGCGGGACAAGATCGGCATGATCACCTTCCGGGGCAGCGGCGCCGAGCTGGCGCTGCCGCCGACCTCCTCGGTCGAGGTCGGCGCGGCCCGGCTGGAGCAACTCCCCACCGGGGGACGGACTCCGCTGGCCGCCGGGCTGCTCCGGGCACACGAGACGCTGCGGGTGGAGCGGATGCGTGACCCGCACCGCCGTCCGCTGCTGGTGGTGGTCACCGACGGTCGGGCCACCGGCGGCCGGGACGCCCTGCCGCAGGCCGCGCGGGCGGCCGGACTACTGGCCGCGCAGGGCGTGGCGAGCGTGGTGCTGGACTGCGAGTCCGGCCACGTCCGGCTCGGCCTGGCGCACACGCTGGCGGCCCAGCTGAACGCCTCCGCCGTCACCTTGGACGACCTCAGGGCCGAGGGCGTCGCCGCCCTGGTGCACGCGCACCGGCCCTCCTCCCCGATGCGAAAGGCAGCTTGACCATGCCGAAGGGCCAGCCAGAGATTGTCCCCGACGACGGTCTGACCACCCGTCAGCGCCGTACGCTGCCCATCACCGCCGTGCACACCGGGCCCGGCAAGGGCAAGTCCACCGCCGCCTTCGGGATGGCGCTGCGGGCCTGGAACCAGGGCTGGCCGGTCGGGGTGTTCCAGTTCGTCAAGTCGGCCAAGTGGAAGGTCGGCGAGGAGAACGCGCTCAAGGTGCTCGGCGCCTCCGGCGAGGGCGGCACGGTGGCGTGGCACAAGATGGGCGAGGGCTGGTCCTGGGTCCAGCGTTCGGCCGACATGGTCGAGTCCAGCGAGGAGGCGGCCAAGGAGGGCTGGGAGCAGGTCAAGCGCGATCTGGCCGCCGAGACCTACCGCTTCTACGTGCTGGACGAGTTCACCTACCCCATGCACTGGGGCTGGGTCGACGTGGCCGAGGTGGTCGAGGTGCTGCGGAACCGCCCCGGCAACCAGCACGTGGTGATCACCGGCCGGTACGCCAAGGACGAGCTGCTCGAAGTCGCCGACCTGGTCACCGAGATGACCAAGGTGAAGCACCCCATGGACGCCGGCCGCAAGGGCCAGCGCGGTATCGAGTGGTAGTCGGTTGAACATCCCCCGTCTCGTCATCGCCGCGCCCTCCTCGGGCGCGGGCAAGACCACCGTCGCCACCGGCCTGATGGCCGCCCTGGCCGCCCGCGGCCTGGCGGTCTCCCCGCACAAGGTGGGCCCCGACTACATCGACCCCGGCTACCACGCGCTGGCCGCCGGGCGTCCGGGCCGCAACCTGGACGCCTTCATGTGCGGGCCCGAGCGGGTCGCCCCGCTCTTCCTGCACGGCGCCGCCGGGGCCGACGTGGCCGTGGTGGAGGGCGTGATGGGGCTGTACGACGGCGCCGCCGGGCGGGGCGAGCTGGCCTCGACGGCCCATGTCGCCAAACTGCTCCGGGCGCCCGTGGTGCTGGTGGTGGACGCCTCCTCGCAGTCCCGTTCGGTGGCCGCGCTGGTGCACGGCTTCGCCTCCTGGGACCCCGAGGTCAGGCTCGCCGGGGTGATCCTGAACCGGGTCGCCTCGGACCGGCACGAGCAGCTGCTCCGGGAAGCACTGGAGGAGGGCGGCGGGGTGCAGGTGCTCGGCTGCGTCCGGCGTACGGCCGCCGTCGCCACCCCGTCCCGGCACCTGGGCCTGATCCCGGCCGTCGAACGCTCGGCGGACGCCCTGCGCGCGGTCCGGGACATGGGCGAGCTGATCACCGCCTCGCTCGACCTGGACGCGCTGCTCGAACTGGCTCGCAGCGCGCCGCCGTTGGACGCCGAGCCATGGTCCGCCGAGCGGGAGGTCGAGCCGGTGCCCGGACGGCCCCGCGTCGCGCTGGCGGCCGGAGCGGCGTTCTCGTTCTCGTACGCGGAGAACGCCGAACTGCTGGCGGCGGCGGGCGCCGAGGTGGTGCCCTTCGATCCGCTGCACGCGAGCGAACTCCCGGAGGGATCGGCCGGGTTGGTGATCGGTGGTGGCTTCCCCGAGATGTACGTCGCGGAGCTCAGCGCGAACGCCGGGCTGCGCGCCGCGATCGCCGCGCTGGCCGCCGCCGGGGCGCCGGTCAGCGCCGAGTGTGCCGGACTGCTCTACCTGGGACGGGAGTTGGACGGCGCGCCGATGTGCGGCGTACTGGAGACCACCGCCCGGATGACCGAACGGCTCACCCTGGGGTACCGGGAGGCGGTCGCGCTCACCGACAGCGTGCTGGCGCCGACCGGATCGCGGCTGCGCGGGCACGAGTTCCACCGGACGGTCTGCGAGCCGGGCGCGGGCGACCCGCCGGCCTGGGGCTGGCGGGGCCCGGCCGGGTCGTGCACCGAGGGCTTCGTGAGCGGCTCGGTGCACGCCTCGTACCTGCACCTGCACTGGGCCGGGGCACCCGAACTCGCCTCCCGGTTCGTCCGGGCGGCCGCCGACTACGCGGCCGGGACGGGGAGTTCGTAGATCAGCTCGAGGCCGTCCTCCTCGTCCCACTGCTCGCCGACGTGGACCAGGCCGAAGGCCGCGACGGTGGCGAGCGAAGCGGCGTTGTCCGGGCTGATGGTGGCCCGGAGCACCGTCACCGCCGGCTCGGCGGCGGCCCGGCGGATCAGCGCCGCCAGGATCGCCTTGGCGTACCCCTGGCGGCGCCGCCCCTCCGCCACGCCGTAGCCGACCTCCACCATGCCGCGCTCGTCGGGCGGCCCGTGGAAGCCGGCCGCGCCGATCACCACGCCGTCGGCCAGCACGGCCCTGGTGACCCACTCGGCACTCGACGGGTCGTCACCGGTCTGGTGGTAGCGGCGGGCCCAGACGCCCTTCATCCGGCCGTCGGCCAGATCGGCGGGGAAGACGAGGCCGCTCGCCGCTGCCGCGCCGTCCAGGTCGCCCACCATCAGGGCGGCCATCGCGGCGCGGGACAGCTGCACCAGGCTGAGCCCGGTGGCGGCGGTGGGGGCGGAGGTCCAGGGTGCTGATCGTTCGGTCACAGGCGGATGCTCGTTCAGCCGGTGGTCGCTGTCCACCGCTTTTCCGGCGCGGCGCACCTCACAGGCCGCACGATTGACCAGTTCAGCGGCACCGTGGTGGGATTTCCGGAGCATCGGCCGTCGAGAGGAACCAGCAGTGAGCAAGCCCTCTCTCACGATCGGTGTCGGCGCCCGCAGGGGCGTCCCCGCCGCCGAACTGCTCGACCTGATCGACGCCGCCCTGACCGCGCTCGGCCGGAGCCGGGGCGAGGTCGCCCGGCTGGCCACCCTCGCCGCCAGGACGGGCGAGCCCGGCCTGCTGGCCGCCGCCCGGGCGCTCGCCGTTCCGCTGGTCGGCCACGCGGCCGAGGAGTTGGCGGCCGTCCCGGTGCCGAACCCGTCCGACGCCGTGCTCGCCGCCACCGGCACCGCCGGGGTGGCCGAGGCCGCCGCCCTGCTCTCCTCCACCCCCGGTGGCCAACTCCTGGCCGCCAAGCGGAAGTCCGCCCGTGCGACGGTGGCCGTGGCGGGGCCAGGACCCGACCTGCGCCACCACGGCGACGCCGAGGTCAGGACCGGCGGCCTGACCGACCTGGCCGTGAACGTCCGCACCGGCACTCCGCCGGCCTGGCTCCGCGACCACCTCACCGCCACGCTGGCGGATCTCGCCGCCTACCCCGAGGGGAGTGCCGCCCGGGCCGCCGTCGCCACCCGGCACGGCCGGCCGGTCGAGGAGGTGCTACTCACCGCCGGAGCGGCCGAAGCCTTCGTCCTGCTGGCGCGGGTGCTGACGCCTCGTCAGGCCGTTGTGGTGCACCCGCAGTTCACCGAGCCGGAGGCGGCGCTGCGGGACGCCGGGCACCGGGTGCACCGCGCCCTGCTCTCCCCCGCCGACGGCTTCCGGCTCGGGCCGGGCGCCGTTCCCGAGGAGGCCGACCTGGTGGTGATCGGCAACCCGACCAACCCCACCTCCGTGCTCCACCTCGACCTGGCCCGACTGGCCCGTCCGGGACGGACCCTGGTGGTGGACGAGGCCTTCATCGACACCGTCCCCGGGGAGCTGGAGAGCCTGGCCGCCGTACGTGACCTGCCCGGCCAGGTGGTGGTGCTGCGCAGTCTGACCAAGACCTGGGGCCTGGCCGGGCTGCGGATCGGCTACGTACTGGCCCCTGCGGACCTGATCGCCCGGCTCGGTGCGGCCCAGCCGCTCTGGCCGGTCTCGACGCCGGCGCTGGCCGCCGCCGAGGCGTGCAGCACACCCGCCGCACTGGCCGAGGCGGAGGCCGCCTCGCATGCCATCGCGCGGCAACGCGCCCATCTGCTGCGGGGGCTGGGCTCCGTGCCGGGGATCACCGTGCACGGCACCCCGGCCGCCTCGTTCGTGCTGATCCACACGCCGGGGGCCGCCGCGCTGCGTACCCGGCTGCGGGCCGCGGGCTTCGCGCTGCGCCGGGGGGACACCTTCCCGGGCCTCGGCCCGGACTGGCTCAGGATCGCGGTCCGGGACGAGGACACCACGGACCGCTTCCTCGACGCGCTCGCGGCGCTCGTCCGGGCCTGACCGCCTCCCGCCACCGTCAGAACGGCCGGTACCAGGGCCGCTTGACCGGCGGCAGGACCCGGGCGAAGAACTCCGCCAGCTCCGCGCGCTGCCCATCCTCGAAGACCCCCTGCGGCACGAACCCCACCGCCTTGTTGGTCTGCTGGAGGTACCAGAACCCCGACCGCCCGGTCACCTGCCGGTACATCCGCCACTCCACCGTCGCGTCGCTGGCCCCCGTCCTGAGCGAGTACGACTGCTCGGTGATCCGCACCGTCCACGGCTCCGCGATCAGCTGGGCGCTCTTCCTCGCCCCGCCCCGCACCACCATCACCTCGGTCAGCACCAGCAGCACCGGCCCCAGGACCAGCATCCACATGTTGGGCTTCCCGTCCACCGCCCAGGTCAGCAGCCCGACCACCGCGATGAGCGCACTCGCCATCACCATCCGCCGCAGCGCCGGAACGTTCCTGATCGCCTTCCTGAGTTCCTGCTCGGTCAGCCGGAAGGTCGCCGTGATATCCATGCGCGGGCACTGCTCTCTACTCGGTACGTCGCCGCACACCAGTACGGAGATCGACGCATGGTGACCGCCCCGCCCGCACCACGTCAAACCGATTCAGCACCGGCCAGTCCGGCCGCCCACTCGGCCAGGGTGGTGAAGTGCGCGGGCTGCAGTCCGAAGCGGTGGTCGACGTGGACGGTGAGGGCCGGCGCCGGGTGGTGAATGGCGATCCAGGAGGTGTCGCGTTCGGTGAGCTCGTCGTCCACCCAGGCGAAGGGGCGGCCGGCGACCCAGGCGACCAGGTGACGGGTCTTCCAGTGCAGGTCGTCCGGGTCACCGTGGTGCATGGACGGCCAGTCGACGTACGGCAGTTGCGGCAGGCCGAGCAGGGGCGAGATCCAGGTGTTCGCCTCGTCCGTCCAGGTGGTGCACCAGACCAGGTCGTACGGCAGCGCGATCAGGGCCTGGCCGTGCTCCGGGTTGAGCCAGAGGCGGAGCGGGCGGACGCATGCGGCGGGCCGTTGCTGCCACTTCACCTGCCGGGCGATCCAACTGGCGGGCCGCACCCGGTGGGTGAGGTAGCCCTCGGGACGGCGGTGCGGCTTGGCGTTGTACGGGTTCAACGGTCCGTCCACGTCGAGCAGGAGCAGCGGTCGGGGCATCGGGACTCCTCGGGACGGTTCGTGGAGGCACCCTAGACACTCCCGGCGTGCGGGTGCCCCTCGTTTTTCGTCGGGGGGCTTGTGGAGTGGGGCACGGGACGGGACCGTGATGGCCGTACGCCGTCAACTAACGCCACGCCGGAGGCACTTATGCAGCTGACCCGCCGTACGCTCCTCGGCACCGCCGCCGCCACGCTGGTCACCGGGGTGTTGGGCAGCGGTGCCGCTGCTGCCGCTTCGGTGGCCGGGGACTCCTGGATGGGCAGGCTGCCGGACGGGCGGTCGTTGCTGCGGATGACGATCCCGGGGACGCACGACTCCTGCTGCACCGATCCGGCCAACGGGAGCGAGTGGTCGCACACGCAGAACTGGGGTGTTCCGGAGCAACTGGTGTGTGGCATACGGTTCCTGGACATCCGGTGCAACGGGTTGGCGGGGGTGCCGGACGCGTTCGGGATCTACCACGGGGGTTGGTACCAGGGCACCACCTTCGACCAGGTGCTGAACCAGTGCCGGAGCTTCCTGACCGGGCACCCGGGCGAGGTGCTGCTGATGCGGGTGAAGAAGGAGAACGGCACCAACAACGACGTGGGTGCGGACTTCGCCCGGATCTTCAACGGCTACCTGGACACCAAGGGGTACCGGCCGCTGTTCTGGACCAACCCGTGGTTCCCGACCCTCGGCGAGGCGCGCGGGCGGATCGTGCTGCTGACCGACTTCGCCAACGACTGGTCCGTGTTGCACTGGCCGGGTGGCGACAACGGATTCCTGTCCAACGACGTGATCGACCTCCAGGACAGGTACACCGGCATCAGCAGCGGCACCAAGTGGTCCTCGTACGTGCAGCGGCAGTTCGACAGTGCCTTCAACAACCAGAGCTCGGCGAAGCTCTACATCAACTTCGCCAGCCTCGGGAACGGCGAGTGGCCGAAGTACTCCTCCCAGACCATCATGCAGAAGGCCTGGGAGTACCTGGACGCCCGGAAGCAGCAGCGGGCCAACCTCGGTGTGGTGCCGATGGACTTCCCCGACTTCCACACCAACGCCCTGCAGCTCCTGATCGACAAGAACTTCATCTGACCGGTTCCGTCAGCCCGTCGGTGCTCCGTCGTCATCCGTTCCGGGGAACCGGAGCGTGTCCGCCGGGGCGCCGGCGATCCGGGGCGGGATGATGGCGGATGGTTCCGGAACGCCCTGGGAGAGAGACCTGATGATTCGCAAGACCGCCACCTCCGTCTCCGCCGTCGCACTCGCCGTGCTGGGGGTGGCGCCCGCCGTGGCCTGGGCCGCCCCGGAACCAACCGGCGCGGCGCTGGACACCACCTGCTCGGAGGTCGGGAAGCTCGGCACCCAGCAGGCCTTCGCGATGACCGCGATGGCGGCCCAGCCGCTGCCGGTGGCGGGGCTGGTCCAGCAGTGCTCCGACAGCGCCCTTTCGGTGGAGGGCGGCGCCGAACTCGCCCACGCCCTGGGCGAGGCCCCGTCGCTCTCCCTGGACGAGCGCTGATCCTCTGAGAGTGGCGCCGCGTCAGGTCCGGTCGGCCGCCGCCCTGGCGGGGAGCTGCTGGACCGCCCAGCCGTTGCCGTCCGGGTCCGCGAAGAAGACGAAGGACCCCCACGGGAACTCCTGCACCTCGCTCACCGCCACGCCTCGGGCGGCGAGCTCGGCGCGTGCGGCGTGGATGTCCGCGACCACCAGCTGGAGCCCCTGGGCCGAGCCCGGCGGGGTGTCGACCAGCCCCGTGCCCAGGGCGATCGAGCAGGCCGAGCCCGGGGGCGTGAGCTGGACGAAGCGGATCGTGTCGCTGACCGTGTGGTCGTGGTCGGCTTGGAAGCCGACCTGATCGGTGTAGAACGCCTTGGCCCGGTCGACGTCCGCGACCGGGACCGCCACCAGTTCGAGTTTCCAGTCCATGTCGGCGAAGGTACCGAACACCGGCCGTCCGCTCACTCCGACACGCGCGGCGCCGAAGCCGCCCAGGCCCGGGCGGCGGCGATCCGGGCGGTGGCGCTGGGGTGGCTGGCGAAGAGCAGCTGGAGCAGCCGGGGCGGGTCGACGTCGGCGACGTTGGTGACCGCCAGGCGGCGCTGCATCGCGATGAAGTGCTCCGGGTCCGACGTGAGTTCGAGGGCGTGGCGGTCGGCTCTGGCCTCGATCCGGCGGCTCACGGCACCCTGGAACGGCCCGGCCGGCGCGCCGAGCACGGTGGCACAGGCCGCGAACAGGAAGAGCGAGCGCGGATCGGCGGCCGAGGAGGCACCGGCGGCGGAGAGCAGCGGCTGCCAGGAGGTGAGCAGCCCGAGCAGGACGACCGCGACGGCTGCGCCGAGCGAACCGAGCAGGGTGCCGGTGAGCACGTCCCGGTGCTTGACGTGGCCGAGTTCGTGGGCGACCACGAGTTCGACCTCGCGCGGATCGGCGGTGCCGATCAGGGTGTCGTACGCGACGATCCGGCGGGTCGAGCCGAGGCCGGAGACGTAGGCGTTCAGCGCGGTGGTCCGGCGGGAGGCGTCGGCGACCAGCACCTCGCGGACCCGGATCGCGTCCCGGGCGGCCAGGTCCAGCAGCGCGGTGCGCAGTTCGCCCTCGGGCAACGGGGTGAAGCGGTTGAACAGCGGCTCGACCAGCAACGGGAAGAGGAAGGAGAGCAACGGCACCAGCAGGGCGACGAGCAGCGCGGCCGGCAGCCACCAGCGGTCCGACGACCAGTCGGTGAGCGCGTACAGCCCGTACCCGACCGGCAGCGCAAGCACCAGGCCGAGGGCCAGCCCGCGCAGCAGGTCCACCGCCCAGCCGGTCCAGCCCTGGGTGATCAGCCCGTACTCCCGGCGGATCACCCGCAGCCTTGCGCTGAACGGGAGTTGGGCCAGCTCGCCGAAAAGCAGCAGGAGCGCCACGCCGGCCAGCACCTGCGCCGTCCTGGTGCCCCCGAACAGGCCGCCGGCCCGGTCGACCAGGCCGGCCCCGGCGGGCGTGAGGCCGAGCAGCAGCGGCAGCAGCAGTCCGGCAGCGCGGGCGCCGAGCGCCCAGGGCAGTTGGGCCCGGCGCAGCGCCCGGCCCCGGGCCACCTGCTCGGGGGTGAAGTCGTCCATGGGACCCAAGGATGGCCCACGAGCGCCCGGAACGGCGGCGGCCCGCCCACCCTCGGAGGGGTGGACGGGCCGCGCGACGTGACGGGTGCTCAGGCGGATCAGACCTGGCCGGCCTTCTCCAGGGCGGAGCAGCAGGTGTTGACGATCAGGCGGGTGACCACGTACGGGTCGACGTTGGCGTTCGGGCGACGGTCCTCGATGTAGCCCTTGCGCTCGACCTCGACCTGCCACGGGATGCGGACCGAGGCGCCACGGTCGGACGCGCCGTAGGAGTAGACGTTCCACGGGGCGGTCTCGTGCTTGCCGGTCAGGCGGGACTGGATGTCGTCGCCGTACTGGTTGACGTGCTCGAGGACCTTCTCCTGCGAGGCGCCGAGCGACTCGCACGCGGTGATGATGGCGTCGTAGCCCTCTCGCATCGCCTTGGTGGAGAAGTTGGTGTGCGCGCCCGCGCCGTTCCAGTCGCCGCGAACCGGCTTGGCGTCCAGGGTGGCGTCGATGCCGAACTCCTCGGCGGTGCGGTAGAGCAGGTAGCGGGCGATCCACAGGTCGTCCGAAACGGTCAGCGCGTCGACCGGGCCGATCTGGAACTCCCACTGGCCGGGCATGACCTCGGCGTTGATGCCGCAGATCGCCAGGCCGGCGTCCAGGCAGCGGTCGAGGTGCAGCTCGACGATCTCGCGGCCGAAGACCTCCTCGGCGCCGATGCCGCAGTAGTAGCCACCCTGCGGGGCCGGGTAACCGCCCTCCGGGAAGCCGAGCGGGCGGGAGCCCTTGAAGAAGGTGTACTCCTGCTCGATGCCGAAGATCGCCTCCTGGCCGGCGAACTGCTCGGCGACCGGGCGGAGCAGCGCGCGGGTGTTGGACTCGTGCGGGGTACCGTCCGTCTCGAGGACCTCGCAGAGGACCAGGATGTTGTCGCCGCCGCGGATCGGGTCCTTCACGACCTTGACCGGGTCGAGTACACGGTCCGAGGCGTGACCCTCGGCCTGGTTGGTCGAGGAACCGTCGAAGCCCCAGGTGGGGATCTTGTCCGCGTTGGCCAGCACCCGAGTCTTGGAACGGAGCTTGGCGGTCGGCTTGGTGCCGTCGATCCAGATGTACTCGGCCTTGATTGCCATTGCGGTGAACCTCACTGCTTGGGTGGTGGGTGCCCGCGTAGCGTCGCAAGCCGCCGTTTCCCGGTTGTTCCTCCCATGTAACGCCCATGTGAACCAACCGTCCGCAGTGGCACAAGCACGGTCGGAAAGTGTCAGGTCCACATCCTGGACGCCCCGGTCCACGCCTCGGTCACTGCTGCGGTCGGTGTCGGGGTCAGTGCTTGCGGGCGTGTGCCCGGCGACGCCGGGTCGTCCACAGCGCCGCCGCCCCGACCGCCAGCAGGGCGCCCGAAGTGGCCAGTACGGTGCCCGTACCGCTGCTCCCCGTGGTGGCCAGCACCCGGCCGCCGGGGCTCTCGCTCGCCACCGCGGGGACGGCCCGGTTGGCCCGGGCCGGGGTGGGGGCGGGTGTCGGCGTGCCGGCGGGGACGGGCTTCTCGCAGCTCACCGACGCGATGGTGATCCTGCCGGTGACCTTGGCCACGTTCAGCTGCAACGGATTGACGTCCAGAGCGACTTCCAGGGCGGAGGCTGCGGCGGTGGTGGAGGTGGTGGTCCGCCGGGAGAGCTGGACGTCGACCGCGCCGACCCCGGGGACCTCCACGTGGGTCGGCCCGTTGACGCCCAGCGTCACGGCCTTGCCGAGCACGGTGATCCGCGCGGGCGAGTTCACCTTCGCGGTGGGCGGCCCGTCCACCGGGCAGGTGACCTCGGCGCTCAGCGCCTCCAGTTGGAGCAGGGCGGCACCGAGCAGGCCAGGGGCCCGGACGTCGGCGTCCACCAGCTCGACCTTGGCGGCGGCGCCGGTGGCGTCGGCCCTGGTGGTGGACCGGCCGACGTCCGCCCTGATCAGGGTGACCGGCCGCCCCTGGTCCACCCCGTCCACCTTCGTGGTCAGCACCGAACCGTTCAGGCTGGCCGGGGACTCCACCTTGTTCAGCGAGATTCGGACCGGGACGGCGGCGGTGGCCCCTATCAGGGCGACGTTCAGGTCGAGCTCGGCCGTGACGGCGGCCGCCTTGCCCGGGGAGGGCTCGGCCGCCTGGGCGGCGGCCGGCAGGACCAGCGCGGCGGTCAGGGCGGTGGTCGCCACGATGGCGGCGGAGGCCCGGAGGACGGAGTGGCGAACGGGCATGACGGAGGAACCCCCAAGGGAGGAAGAGGTGGCAGAGCCGGCCACGGACGCTCCCCGGCACATACGGGCACGGGGACGGGGCGGCGCTCTCGACTGCCGTCAGTCTCTTCGAACAGTCCGTCACATGAGTAACACTGAGCGTCAGTTCACTCTTTCGGGTCGAGTTGACGCGGAGTGCTGACGGCGCACGCCGCTGAGCCCTGTCCGGGCGATCTTGTCGGATCAGCGTGCGGCGTCGGGCGCCCGGCTGGGCGTGAGGCCGGAACGGCCTCGTACTGGTTCGTACTTGGGCGCTCCGGCCGTGCGTCCAGCCGGGCTGTGACATCAGCCGCCGACGCGGCGGGTCCGATGTCGCACGGCCGGCAAGATCGCCCGGACAGGGCCTAGGGGAGCCGCCAGTCGACCGGCTGGGCGCCCTGGCCGACCAGCATCTGGTTGGCCCGGCTGAACGGGCGGGAGCCGAAGAAGCCGCCGCTCGCCGACATGGGGCTCGGGTGGGCCGACTCGACGGCCGGCACCTGACCCAGCAGGGGGCGCAGGTTGCGTGCGTCGCGCCCCCAGAGGATCGCGACCAGCGGGCCACCCCGGTCCACCAGCGCCCGGATCGCCTGCTCGGTGACCTCTTCCCAGCCCCTGCCCCGGTGCGCGGCCGGCTTGCCGGGAGCGGTGGTCAGGGCCCGGTTCAGCAGCAGGACTCCCCGCTCGGTCCACGGGGTGAGGTCACCGTTGCTCGGGGGCGGGAAGCCCAGGTCGCGGCCGTACTCCTGGAAGATGTTGACCAGGCTGCCGGGAAGCGGGCGCACCTGGGGCGCCACCGAGAAGCTGAGGCCGACGGCGTGACCTGGCGTCGGGTACGGGTCCTGACCCACGATCAGCACCCGGACCTCGTCGAAGGGCTGCTGGAACGCCCGCAGCACGTTCGGCCCGGACGGCAGGTAGGTGCGGCCCGCGGCCAGCTCCCCGCGCAGGAAGTCACCCATCGCGGCGACCCGTCCGGCCACCGGCTCCAGGGCCTTGGCCCAGCCGGGCTCGACAATCTCGTTCAACGGACGTGCAGCCATACGGGTCAGCCTAGTGCGCTCCGCACTGCCGACCTGACAGACGTTTCCTCAGAGGAGCCGGCCGCGGAGGACGATGTGCCGGGGGTCGGCCAGCACCCGCGTGTCCGCGCGAGGGTCGGAGGCGTAGACCACCAGGTCGGCCGGGGCGCCCTCGGTGAGGCCGGGGCGGCCGAGCCAGCTGCGGGCGGACCACGTGGCGGCGCCCAGGGCGGTGAGCGGCGGCAGGCCGGCCTTGACCAGTTCGGCCACCTCGTCGGCGACCAGGCCGTGGGCGAGCGAGCCGCCCGCGTCGGTGCCGACGTAGATCGGCACACCCGCGTCGTGGGCGGCACCGACCGTGTCGTAGCGGCGCTCGTGCAGCCGCCGCATGTGCGCCGACCAGGCCGGGAAGCGCTGTTCGCCGGCCGCCGCCAGCTTCGGGAAGGTCGCGATGTTCACCAGCGTCGGCACGATCGCGACCCCGCGTTCGGCGAACTGCGGGATCAACTCCTCGGTCAGGCCGGTCGCGTGCTCCACGCAGTCGATCCCGGCGGCCAGCAGATCGGGCAGCGACTCGGCGGCGAAGCAGTGCGCGGTGACCCGGGCGCCCTCCTGGTGGGCGGCCGCGATGGCGTCCCGCAGCGCGTCGCCCGGCCAGCAGGCGGCCAGGTCGCCGCGCTCGCGGTCGATCCAGTCGCCGACCAGCTTGACCCAGCCGTCGCCGCGCCGGGCCTCGGCCCGGACGTACGCGGGCAGGTCGCCGGGCTCGATCTCGTGCGCGTAATTGCGGATGTAGCGCTTGGTACGGGCGATGTGCCGGCCCGCCCTGATGATCCGGGGCAGGTCCTCGCGGTCGTCGATCCAGCGGGTGTCGGCGGCCGAACCGGCGTCCCTGATCAGCAGGGTGCCCGCGTCCCGGTCGGTGAGCGCCTGCTTCTCGCTGGTCGCGGCGTCCACCGCGCCGTGCGCGTCCAGGCCGACGTGGCAGTGCGCGTCGACCAGCCCGGGGAGCACCCAGCCCCGCACCGTACGGCTCTCCCCCGAGGGACGCTGGTACGTCACCCGTCCGTCCAGCACCCAGAGTTCGTCCCGGACGTCCTCCGGCCCGACCAGGACCCGGCCCTTGACGTGCAGCACCTCACCATCGCTCATGCCCGCACTCTACCGAGGCCCGAACGCCCTGCCGAGGGACGGACCGGGGCAAACTGTCCGAGGCAGTCCTCCTCCCGAAAGGTCCCTCCCGTGAGCTCCTTCCTCGACCTCCCGCCGCTCGGCGCCGCCCGGTTCGCCGCGATCGAGGACCAGGTCGCCGGCCTGCTGCGGACCCGGGCCGACGTGATCGTCACCCAGGGCGAGGCGCTGCTCCCCCTGGAGGCCGCGATCCGGAGCGCCGCGCACCCCGGCTCCACCGCGCTCAACATCGTCACCGGACCGTACGGGCAGACCTTCGGCAACTGGCTGCGGGACTGCGGCGCCGAGGTGGTCGACCTGGTGGTGCCGTTCAGCACCGCCGTGACGGCCGGGCAGGTCGCCGAGGCGCTGGCCGCCGAACCGGCGATCGACTTCGTCTCGCTGGTGCACGCCGAGGCGGCCACCGGCAACACCAACCCGGTGGCCGCCGTCGGCGAGGTGGTCCGGGAGCACGGGGCGCTGCTGATGCTGGATGCGGTCGCCTCGGTGGCGGCCGAGCCGCTGCTCACCGACGCCTGGGGTGTCGACCTCTGTGTGATCGGTGGCCAGAAGGCGATGGGCGGACCGGCCGGGGTCTCCGCCGTCTCGGTCAGCGACCGGGCCTGGGAGCGGATCCTCGCCAACCCGGCCGCACCGCGCCGTTCCTACCTCTCGCTGCTGGACTGGAAGGAGCGCTGGACGGACGCCGGACGGACCGTACTGCCGCACGCCCCGGCGCAGTTGGAGATGCTCGCGCTGGGTGCCTGCCTGGACCGGATCGAGGCCGAGACCCTGGATGCCACCATCGCCCGGCACCGCGCGGCGGCCGCCGCCACCCGGGCGGGCGTCGGGGCGCTCGGGGCTTTCTCGCTCTTCGTTCCGGACGACTCGGCCGCCGCCCCGGTCGCCACCACGATCCGTACGCCGCCCGGCCTGGATGCCACCGGGCTCGCCAAGGCGCTGGACCCGGCCCTGCCGATCCAGGCCGGCGGCGGTGCGCCGGCCGGTGAGATGCTGCGGGTCAACCACTACGGCCGCGCGGCGTCCCTGGACACCGTGCTGGCCTGCCTGACCGCGCTGGCCGCTCAGGTTGAGGGGGCGGACGGGGTCATCGAGGCGGCCGAAACGGCCTGGTCGGCGGCGGTCGACGGCTGACCCTTCGCCAGCAGCGGCAGCACCGCGAGCGCGCTGAGCCCGTAGCAGAGGGCCACCGCGCCGAACAGCAGCTGCGGCTCGTGGTCGTAGAGGACGGCCGCCAGGTAGCCGGAGGGGATGGCGGCCAGGGCGGTGGCGGTCTGGATGGCGGAGGAGAGTTCCGCGCGGTCGAGGGCGGGGATGGCGCTGACCACCAGGGCGTCGCGGTAGGACTCCAGCAGGAAGGGCCCGGCGGCGGTCAGCACGGTGCTGAGCAGCAGCACCGCCATCCCTCCGCGCGGAACCGTGAGGAAGGCGAGCCAGCCGGCCGTGCTCAGCAGCAGGCCGGTCAGGATCGAGCGGGCCAGTGGACGGTGCTGCCAGCGGGGCATCGGGCCCAGGTAGCAGGCGAAGGCGGTGACGGCGGCCACGGCGGGGAGGGCGGCGATCGCGGTGGTGCCGTAGTGCAGGTTGTCGGCCAGGTGGACGACCTGGAAGAGGTTGATCTGGACGGCCAGGTTGGTGAGCAGGCAGAGCGCGACCACCGGCCACAACTGGCGGGAGCGGCAAGCCAGTCCGAGCATCCGCAGGCCGCGGGCGACCCCGCCGAGCAGTGGGCCGCGCGGGGCGGCCGCGGACTGGTGCCCGGCGGCGGTCTCGGTGGTGAGGTGGTTCCGGATCAGGAACAGAGCGGTCATGCTGACCCCGCCGAGCAGGTAGACCCAGCGCAGCGTGGGCAGGGTGCCGTACCGGGCCATCGCGATGCCCGCCAGTGGGGTGAGCAGTCCGGCGGCCATCACCACCAGCTTGATGGCGGCGAAGATCCGGGGCCGCTGCCGCTCGGTGGCGTCCTCGGTGACCAGTAGGAAGAACGACAGGTTGACCACCCGGCCGAGCGAGCTGCAGAGCGCGGCCAGCAGGAAGAGCCAGAAGCTGTCGGCGAAGGCCCAGATGACCATCGGGACCGACCAGGAGAGCAGGTCGAAGATCAGCGTGGTCCGCTTCCGCCCGAGCCGGTCGGTGATGGTGCCCGCCAACAGCTGGGCGCAGCAGGCGAGATAGAGCCCGATCGAGGCGATCAGGCCGATCTCGAGCGTGCTCAGCCCGGCGGTCTTCTGGTAGAGCGTCGCGTAGTAGATCGAGATGGTGCCGGGGACGGCCCAGAGCGGCTCCCAGAGGACGGAGTGCCGGGCGTTCGGGGGGAGGTCGGCGATCAGCATCGGTACTCCTGCCGTGGAAGGCGCGCCCTCACCCATGGGGAAAGGTGAGGGCGCGCCGGAGGGAGGGGCGGTCAGCGGTGCTTGAACCAACTCGCGGCGCTGGTCACCTTGTTGTAGTAGTCGAACAGTGCCTGGTTCTCCCAGGCGTTGCCGGAGCTCGCGTCGGCCGGGTCCCAGCCGTTGCCCGCGACGGCGGTCCAGGCCGGCTCCCAGTAGAAGACGCCCAGGCCGCGGCCGTTCGGGACGGCCTCGACCACGTTCATCACGTCGCGCAGGTTGGCGGCCTGGCCGGCCTGGGTGGCGGGGTAGCCGCTCTGCACGTTCGCCGCGAGGAAGTTGTTCTCCAGCGCGTCGTTGTTGGCGGTGGTGAAGGCGTAGGCGGTCTCGGCGACGAAGACCTGCTTGCCGTAGCGGGCGGCCGCGTCGTCCAGGGTGGTCTGCAGGTCGTTCAGCGGACCGTGCCAGTAGGCGTAGTAGGAGAGCCCGATCAGGTCGAAGGGCACGCCGTTGGCCACCGCGTTGTCGAAGAAGGTCCGGGTGCCCGCCAGGTCACCGCCCTTGGCGAGGTGCAGCGCGACCTTGGTCGAACTGCTCACCGCCTTGGCCGCGTTGGCTCCCTGCTTGAGCAGCCCGGCCAGCGCGGACCAGTTCGAGGTGGATCCGGTGGGCAGCAGCATCCCGTCGTTGATCTCGTTGCCGATCTGCACCATGTCCGCTGTGGTGCCCTGCGCCTTGAGGGCGTTCAGCACGTCGTAGGTGTGGTTGTAGACGGCGGTGTTCAGCTGGGCCGTGCTGTACGAGGCCCAGGCGGCGGGCTTGTCCTGCTGGCCGGGGTGGGCCCAGTGGTCGGAGTAGTGGAAGTCCACCAGGACGCCCATGCCGAGCGCCTTGGCCCGCTTGGCCATCGCCAGCACCTGGGTCTTGGTGTTGTAGCCGTCGGCCGGGTTCACCCAGACCTTGAGGCGGACGTAGTTCATCCCGTTGGAGTTCAGGACGGTCATCGCGTCACCGGTGCTGCCGGACGCGTACTTGTAGACGCCGCCCTTGTCCTCGCTCTTCTTCAGCGAGGAGAGGTCGCCGCCCTTGACCGCCAGGCCGGTGGAGCCCGCGGTGAAAGTGAGGTCGTCGACGTTCAGCCAGTTACCGGCGTTGGCATCGGAGTTGATGCTGACGGTGCACTGGCCGCCGGTGACGGCGATCGAGGTGACCAGCCGGATCCAGCCGCCGTTCGCGGTGGGCGGCAGGTCGGTGCGCTGCTCGGTGGAGCCGCAGTTGCGCAGCGCGAGGTAGGCGGAGTTCTGCCCGCCGCTGGAGCGGACCCAGGCGGAGAGCGTGTAGGTCCCGTTGGTCAGCCCGGAGAGGTACTGGTACGTCTCGACCTTGTAGGCGGCGGCGTTCCAGTGGGCGAGCCGGTACGAACCGGCGTGGCCGCCCGCCTCGGTGTAGGAGGCGGCGTTCTGCCCGGCGGCGGAGTAGGTCGACCAGCCGGTGGGGGTGGCGGTGGCCGAACCGTCCGACTCGAAGCCGGGGTTGGTGAGGCTGGTGGCGGCGCTGGCGCTCGTGGTGGGGAGCGCGACCGCACCGGCGGTGGCGAGCAGGAGTGTGGCGGCGCCGCTGCTCAGCAGGCGCTTGAGTCCCTGGTGCATCGTCATCCTTGGCGATGGAGGTGGGGTGGGGGAGGTACTGCCACGAGGGTGCGACGGTGGGACGCCACGCCTGGGGGATGCGGGGCGCCCCACCTGCGCCGGCCCGGGGGAGCCGGATCGGCGGGAACCTGCCGGAGCCGACCCTCAGCGGCTCCGGCAGGTGGTCTGGGCAGGGGTCAGATGCTGACCACGCGAGTGGAGTTGGCGGGCAGGTCGAGCCGGTCCGCGACCGGCTGACCGGTGATCAGTTCGACACCCGCCCCCGGCAGCGGGATCTGCACCCCGACGGAGCCGTGGTTGATCGCGAACAGGTACCGCCCTCGCTCGCCGACCCGCTCCACCAGCTCGACGTCGCGTGGGAGTTCACGCTCGGCCAGGCCCGCGTCGGCGCAGGCCCGGGCCAGTACGGTGTCCAGGTCGGCGCCGTGCAGCCGGCTGGAGACGTACCAGGCGGTGCCGTCCCCGAGCGCGTGCCGGGTGACGGCGGGGTGCCCGGCGGCGGGGCCGTCGGCGTACGTCCAGACCGGTTCGGCGCCGCGCGGGACGACGAACTCGGACCACACGTCACCGGTCAACTCCGAGCCGCCGCCGTCCAGTCGGACCGTCTCCCCGGCCCGCAGCGGCGCGAACTCCTCGACCGTGAGGCCGAGTACGTCGCGCAGCGCGCCCGGGTGCGGCCCCGGCTGGACGGTGTCGTGCTCGTCCACGATGCCGGAGAAGTACGAGACCGCCAGCGTGCCGCCCTGGGCCACGTACTCCTGGAGGTTGAGCGAGGCGGCCTCGGTCATCAGGTACAGCGCCGGGACCAGCACCAGCGGGTAGCCGCTGAGGTCGGCCTCGGGGTGCGCGAAGTCGACCGTCAGGTGCCGGTCGTAGGCGGCGGCGTACCAGGCGTCGGCCCGCTCGCGGGCGTCCAGGTCCTCGCTCGGCCGCCACTCCAGCTTCTGCGCCCACCAGGACTGCCAGTCCCAGAGGATCGCCGCGTCGGCCTTCACCCGGCTGCCCCGGACCGCGCCGAGCGAGCCCAGGTCGGCGCCGAGGGCGACCACCTCGCGCCAGATCCGGCTGTCCGTCCCGGCGTGCGGCAGCATCGCGGAGTGGAACTTCTCGGCGCCGAAGCGGGAGGCCCGCCACTGGAAGAACATGGCGCCGTCGGAGCCTCGGGCGACGTGCGCCAGGCTGTTGCGGGCCAGCTCGCCGGGCTGCTTGACCAGGTTGCGGGGCTGCCAGTTGACCGCGCCGGTGGAGTGCTCAAGGAGCAGCCAGGGCTTGCCGCCGGCCACCGAGCGGGTGAGGTCGGCCGACATCGCCAGGTTGACGTGGTTCCGCTCGGCCTCCGCGACCAGATAGTGGTCGTTCGAGACCAGGTCCACCTCGCGGCCCCAGGCCCAGTAGTCCATCGACTCGCACTGCGACAGCGCGGTCATGAAGTTGGTGGTGACCGGGATGCCGGGCGAGAGGCGGTGCAACAGGTCCCGTTCGCGCTTGAAGTTGGCCAGGACGGCGTCGTTGGTGAACCTGGCCCAGTCCAGCTGCTGGGCCGGGTTGCCCGCCGTCGGGGTGGTCCTGGGCGGCCTGATGTCGTCCCAGCGGTTGTACCGCTGGCCCCAGAAGGTGGTACCCCATGCCGAGTTGAGCTCGGACAGGGTCTGGTACCGGTCGGCGAGCCAGCGCCGGAAGTGGTCGGCCGAGGTCTCGCAGTAGCAGTGGCTGACCGGCACGCCGTACTCGTTGTGCACGTGCCAGAGCGCGACCGCCGGGTGGCCGCCGTAGCGCAGGCCGAGCTGCTCGGTGATGCTCGCGGCGGCCTCCTGGTAGGCGGGCGAGCTGTGGCAGATCGCACCACGGCCGCCGAACTCGTAGCGCAGGCCGTCCTTGCTGACCGGCAGGGCCTCCGGGTGTTCGCGGTAGAACCAGGCGGGCGGGACCACAGTGGGGGTGCCGAGGTCGACCCGGATGCCGTTCTCGTGCAGCAGGTCGAGCAGCCGGTCCAGCCAGCCGAACTCGTAGCAGCCGCGCTCGGTCTCCAGCAGGGCCCAGGAGAAGATCCCGACGCTGACCATGGTGACCCCGGCCTCCCGCATCAGCCCGACGTCCTGCTGCCAGACCTCCTCGGGCCACTGCTCCGGGTTGTAGTCCCCGCCGAAGGCGAGCGCGTCCAACCCGACGGGCCAGGTCAGCGAATGTTCCATGGGAGGCTCCATCGGGAAGTTCTGTGAACGTGCACAGCTGCGGGTCGGTGTGTCTCGCCTAGATAACCGTACGATCCCAACCATTGACAAGTGTCCGGATGATTTCCGTACTGTGAACGTGCACAGTCGATGATCGCGGTCTCCCCGCCGCCCGACTGACGCCCCCACCAAGCAGTTCCCCCCTGCCTCAGCAGTGATCCTCGGGAGAATCCCCATGAACCGTCGTGTCCTCGCCACGGCCGCCGTCGCCCTCACCGGCGTGCTCGCGCTCTCCGCCTGCTCCAGCTCCGCCGGCTCCGACGGGCCGAAGGCGGCCGGCGGTCCGGTGAACCTGACCTTCTGGTCCTGGACTCCGAACATGGACAAGGTCGTGGCGCTCTGGAACCAGGGCCACCCCGACATCCAGGTGAGCGTGCAGAAGCAGGCCAGCGGCGACGACCTGGTCACCAAGACCATCACCGCCGCCAAGGCCGGCAACGCCCCCGACCTGGTGCAGGCCGAGTTCCAGGCGCTGCCCACGCTGGTCTCCAACGACGTGCTGGCCGACATCTCCAAGCAGGCGGGCGCGGCGAAAAGCCAGTTCGCGGCCGGTGTCTGGCAGCAGGTCTCGCTCGGCACCGACGCGGTGTACGCCATCCCGCAGGACACCGCCCCGCTGGCGCTCTACTACCGCACCGACCTGTTCCAGCAGTACGGCCTGAAGGTGCCCACCACCTGGACCGAGTTCGCCGACGCGGCGCGCCAGTTGAAGCAGAAGGACCCGGGCAAGGCGCTCACCACCTTCTCCGCCAACGACTCCGGACTGTTCGCCGGACTGGCCCAGCAGGCCGGGGCCAAGTGGTGGACCGCCTCCGGCGAGACCTGGAAGGTCGGCATCGACGACGCCGCCACCAAAAAGGTCGCCGACTTCTGGGGCGGCCTGGTCAAGGAGGGTGCCATCGACAACCAGCCGATGTACACCCCGGCCTGGAGCAAGGCGCTGAACGACGGCACCCAGATCGCCTGGGTCAGCGCGGTCTGGGCGCCCGGCGTCTTCACCAGCTCCGCTCCCGACACCAAGGGCAAGTGGGCGATGGCCCCGCTGCCGCAGTGGAACGCCGGCGAGGCCGTCACCGGCAGCTGGGGCGGCTCCACCACCGGTGTCACCACCGGCGCGAAGAAGGCCGGCCACGCCGACGCCGCCGCGGCGTTCGCCACCTGGCTGAACACCGACCCGACCGCCGTCACCGCACTGGTCAAGGAGGCGGGCATCTACCCGGCCGCCACGTCCGCGCAGACCGGTTCGGCGCTGGCCGTCGCGCCGGAGTTCTTCGCCAACCAGGCCGACTTCTACCCGAAGGCCGCCGAGATCGCCAAGGGCACTGCGGCCGCCGCCTGGGGCCCGAACGTCAACGTCGCCTACTCCACCTTCAAGGACGCCTTCGGCAAGGCCGCCCAGGACAAGGGCGACTTCGCCGCCGCGCTGACCGCGATGCAGCAGGCCACGGTCGCGGACCTGAAGAAGAACGGCTTCAAGACCGAAGGCTGATCAGGCCGTTGACCCAGGCCCGGGGCTGACAGCAGGTCAGCCCCGGGCGTCCCCCCGAACCCAAGGACCGCCATGGCGCCCCCGCAGCCCAGGCCGACCAGGCGACTCGCCCCGTACGCCTTCCTGGCCCCCGCCACCCTGCTGTTCTCGCTGTTCTTCGCCCTGCCGATCGGCTACGCGGTCTACCTGAGCTTCCGCGCGGTGCGGGTCAAGGGTCTCGGCCTCGGCTCCGGCGCCCGGACCGAGGTATGGGCCGGGCTCGGCAACTACACCTCCGCGCTGAGCGATCCCGAACTGCTCGGCGGCGCGGGCCGGACCCTGGTCTACGGCGCGCTGCTGGTGCCCGCGATGCTCGGCGCCGCGCTGTTCTTCGCGCTGCTGCTCGACACCCCGGCGATCCGGTTCGGCGCGTTCTCCCGACTGGCGATCTTCCTGCCGTACGCGGTGCCCGGCATCGTGGCCTCGCTGCTCTGGGGCTTCCTCTACCTGCCGACCGTCAGCCCCGGCTACTTCCTGCTCACCAAGGCGGGGATGGCGGGACCCGACCTGCTCTCCGGCAACGGCCTCTACGTGGCGCTGGCCAACATCGCGGTCTGGGGCGGCACCGGCTTCAACATGATCGTCATCTACACCTCGCTCCGGTCCATCCCGGTGGAGCTGTACGAGGCGGCCCGGCTGGACGGCTGCTCGGAGCTGAAGATCGCCCTGCGGATCAAGATCCCGATGGTGCTGCCCTCGCTGGTGCTGACCTTCTTCTTCTCGATGATCGCCACCCTTCAGGTGTTCAGCGAGCCGATGACGCTCAAGCCGATGACCAACGCGCTCAGCTCCACCTGGAGCCCGCTGATGAAGGTCTACCGGGACGCGTTCGTCCAGGGCGACATCCACTCCGCAGCCGCCACCTCGGTGGTCATCGCGGTCGCCACCCTGATCCTCTCCTTCGGCTTCCTCAAGCTGGTCAACAAGCGCACCGACGGGGGCAGCTGATGCGTACCAAGTCGACCCGGTGGACACCCACCCTGATCCTGCTGCTGGGCGCGGTCTACTGCCTGGTGCCGATCGTCTGGGTGGTGATGGCCTCCACCAAGAGCGGCCAGGAGCTGTTCACCACCTTCACCTTCGCCCCGGGCTCCGGCTTCCTGGACAACCTCTCCGAGCTGTCCTCCTACCGGGACGGCGTCTACTGGCGCTGGATGCTCAACTCCGCGCTGTACGCGGGCTTCGGCGCGCTGCTCTCCGCCGCGCTCTCCGGGGTCACCGGCTACGCGCTGGCCAAGTACCGCTTCCGGGGCCGGAACGCGCTGTTCAGCATCCTGCTGGCCGGCGTGCTGATGCCGCCGATCACGCTCGCCATCCCGCAGTACCTGCTGATGGCCCAGGCCGGACTGGCCGACAGCTACTGGTCGGTGCTGCTGCCCAGCATCCTCAGCCCGTACGGCATCTACCTGGCCCGGATCTACGCGGCCGCGGCGATACCGGACGAGGTGGTGGAGGCGGCCCGGGTGGACGGTGCCAGGGAGTTCCGGCTGTTCCGCAGCGTGGCGCTGCCGATGATGGTGCCCGGTCTGGTCACCGTCTTCCTGTTCCAGTTCGTGGCGATCTGGAACAACTTCCTGCTGCCGTACATCATGCTCGGCGACGACTCGAAGTTCCCGGTCACCGTGGGTCTCTACTCGCTGCTCCAGCAGGGCGCCAACGCCCCCGCGCTGTACACCCTGGTGATCACCGGGGCGCTGCTCTCGATCGTCCCGCTGATCGTGCTCTTCCTGGGACTCCAGCGTTACTGGCGCATCGATCTGCTCTCCGGCGCCGTAAAGTCCTGACTGTCCGCCGGCACCACCCACCGAGGAATCACATGACGGAGCCAGCGCCCCGCTCCCGGCCCACCGGCCGTACCCGGCGCCCGCCGACCATCCACGACGTCGCCGCCGAGGCGGGCGTCTCGCGGGGCACCGTCTCCCGCGTCCTCCAGGGCGGACACAACGTCAGCCCGGCTGCCCTGGAAGCCGTGAACGCGGCGATAAGGAAGCTCGGTTACGTGGTCAACCGGGCCGCCCGCAGCCTGGTCACCCAGCGCTCGGGATCGGTCGCCTTCCTGCTCACCGAGCCGCAGGAGCGCTTCTTCGAGGACCCCAACTTCGTTACCCTGCTGCGGGGTTGCACCGCCGCACTGGCCGACCACGACATCCCGCTGATCCTGATGACGGCGGGCAGCGAGGCCGAACGCCGCCGGGTCACCCGCTACCTGGCGGCCGGTCACGCCGACGGCGTGCTGCTGGTCTCCTCGCACGCGGGCAATCCGATCCTGGCCGAACTCCGGCAGGCCGAACTGCCGGTGGTCTCCTGCGGCAAGCCGCTCGGCCACCGCGGCCGGCTCGCGTACGTCGCGGCCGACGACCGGGAGGGCGCCAAGGAGATGGTCAGGCACCTGCTGGACTCCGGCCGCCGCCGGGTGGCCACCGTGACCGGCCCGCAGGACACCCCCGGCGGCGTCGAGCGGCTGGCCGGCTACCGCGAGGTGCTGGCCGAGTACGGCCTCCCGTACGACGAGCGCCTGGTCGCCGAGGGCGACTACAGCCGGCTCAGCGGCCAGACCGCCACCGACCGCCTGCTGGGCCGGGCCCCCGATCTGGACGCGCTGTTCGTCGCCTCCGACCTGATGGCCGAGGGCGCCCTCACGGCCCTCTCCCGGGCCGGCCGCACCGTCCCGGGCGACGTGGCCGTCGGCGGCTTCGACGACTCCCCCGCCGCCCTCGCCGCCCGGCCACCGCTCACGACGATAAGGCAGCCGTGGGACCGGATCAGCGAGGAGATGGTCCGCCTCCTGCTGGCCCAGATCGCCGGCGACGACCCGTCCACGGTGATCCTGCCGACCGAACTGGTGGTCCGCGACTCCACCTGATCCGGCCGGTCCCCGACGTCCGGGGACGGTTTTCGGACAGCGTGCCGTGTTACGCGGCAGTAACAACCGGGGGCGACAGGGGATCCAGCAGGGAGGATCTGCGGGGCGAGGGCGGCGGGACGGGATATTTTACGGCCGGTTCAGGTATGACGCGTGCACGTCGGCGCTGCGTAGCCTCTCTGGTCGGCGGCCCCTCACCGCCACACCCCCACGGTTCACCAGGAGAGCAGATGCGTCGTCCTGCCCGTTCCCTCGCCCACGCCTCCAGCCGGCTGCTGAGTGTCGCCGCCCTCGCCGGGATGCTGACCGCAGGTCAGTTCGCCGTGCCGTCCTCGATCGACGCGCTCGGGGCGTCGGGCGCCACCGCGTGTGCCGACGACCAGGCCGGGGCGAACGCCTCCGCCCGTCAGGTCAAGGGCGGTCACACCGCCGAGCCGAACGCGCTGACCGACGCCCAGGCCAGGGCGATGGACTTCGACCTGACCGCGAAGGTCGGCCAGCTGCGCAAGTCGGCCGAGGGCCGGCAGCTGCTCGCGGGCAGCGCGCTGGCGGCCACCACCATCCCGGTCTACTTCCACGTGGTGCACAGCGGCACCACCGGCAAGCTCACCTCGACCGACATCAGCAAGCAGATAGCGGTGCTGAACGCGGCCTACGGCGGCCAGGGCACCGGCAACACCGCGACCTCCTTCTCGTTCTCGCTGGCCGGCACCGACTACACCGACAACTCGACCTGGTACAACGGCATCACGCCCGGCTCCACCGCCGAGAAGAGCATGAAGAGCACCCTGCGCAAGGGCGGCGCCAACACGCTCAACGTCTACACCGCCAAGCTCGGCCAGGACCTGCTGGGCTGGGCCACCTTCCCGAGCTCCTACGCCTCCAACCCCTCGGACGACGGCGTGGTCATCCTGGACTCCTCGCTGCCCGGCGGCTCGGCGACCAACTACAACGAGGGCGACACCGCCACCCACGAGATCGGCCACTGGATGGGGCTGTACCACACCTTCCAGGGCGGCTGTAACGGCAACGGCGACTACGTCAGCGACACCCCGGCCGAGAAGACCGCGGCCTTCGAGTGCCCGACCGGCCGCGACTCCTGCACCACCAAGCCGGGCCTGGACCCGATCAAGAACTTCATGGACTACACCTACGACTCCTGCATGACCCAGTTCACCCCGGGCCAGGTCGCCCGGATGACCAACTCCTGGGCCTCGTACCGCGCCTGATCCTGCGGCCGGCCGACGGGCGCTCCTCCTGCCGGAGGGGCGCCCGTCGGCCGTTGTTCGCGCCGAAGTCTTCTGCGAGCCACCTTGGGCGGCCAGAGTTGTCTGTACAACTTATGCCCCTGGAGGACGTCCGATGACTCTCTCGCCGTACTGGCTGCGCGACAACTGCCCCTGCGCCGACTGCCGCGATCCGCGCACCGGGCAGAAGCTGTTCCAGATCACCGACCTGTCTGCCGATCTGACGATAAATCACTCTTCGGAGTGTGACGGCATGCTGGTGGTGGAGTGGTCGGACGGGCACGCCTCGCGGTATCCGGCCACCTTCCTGACGGGTGGGTCCGACGGTGACGGGCGGACGGAGCAGGGCAAGCAGCTCTGGGTCGCGGCGGACTTCGCGGACGGGCTGCCGGAGGCCGACTGGTCCGCGTACCTGGCCGAGCCGGTGGCCGTGCTGGATGCGGTACGACGGTTCGGCTTCGCGCTGCTGCGGTCGGTGCCGACCGTCGAACGGCAGGTGCTGGCGGTGGCCGGGACCTTCGGGTACGTCCGCGAGACCAACTACGGCGAGCTGTTCGACGTCCGGGTCGAGGCGGACCCCAACAACCTGGCCTTCACCAACGTGGCGATCGCCCCGCACACGGACAACCCCTACCGCGACCCGGTGCCGACCCTGCAACTCCTGCATTGCCTGCGCAACGAGGCCGAGGGCGGCGACTCCGGTCTGGTGGACGGCTTCCGGGCGGCGGCGCTGCTGCGAGCCGAGCACCCGGTGGACTTCGCGGTGCTCACCGGCACGCCGGTTCCGTTCGTGTTCCGCGACCGGGACACCGAACTGCGGGCCGACCGGCCGCTGATCGAGGTGGACGCGCTCGGGCGGATCCGCGAGGTGCGGTTCAACAACCGCTCGACCGGCACGCTGCGGGGCGGAGACGTCGAGGCGTTCTACCGGGCGTACCGGCGGTTCGCGGAGATCACCCTGCGACCGGAACTGCGGCTGGAGTTCCGGCTCGGGCCCGGCGACTGCCTGATCTTCGACAACACCCGCCTGCTGCACTCCAGGACCGCCTTCGAGCAGGACGGCGTCCGTCACCTTCAGGGCTGCTACGCCGACCTGGACTCGCTGGCGTCCACCCTCGCGGTGCTGGAGCGGCGGGTCGCCGCACTCGACACGCTGGCCGGGCTGTTCGCCGGTGAGGGCGCCGGGGAGTACCTCGGCGAGGCCGTCACGATGGCCGAACACATGCTCCAGTGCGGTGCGCTGGCCGAAGCGGCCGGCGCACCCGACCACCTGGTGGCCGCCGCCCTGCTGCACGACGTCGGCCACTTCGGCGGGGCGGGTCTGGAGTTGATGGCGGGCCGGGACAACCGGCACAGCCACACCGGCGCGGACCGGCTGGCACAGTGGTTCGGCCCCGAGGTGACCGAACCGATCCGGCTGCACGTCGCGGCCAAGCGGTACCTGTGCACCGTCGAGCCCGAGTACCGGGCGCTGCTCTCCGAGGCCTCGGAGTTCACGCTCCAGGTGCAGGGCGGCCCGATGACGGACCAGGAGGCAGCGGGTTTCGCCGCGCTGGCGGGGGCGGCCGACGCCGTCGCCGTCCGGCGCTGGGACGACCGGGCGAAGGACGCCGACGCGGTCACGCCGGGGTTCGAGCACTTCCGACCGCTGCTGGGCCGCCTGATCGGCCGCTGAACAGCCCGTCGCTCAGGCTGGAGCCGGCCGCCTAGTCGCTCTCGCGGGCGTGGCGTGAAAGGGCTGAGGAGGCAAGGGAGTTGTGGATGCTGAAGGCCACCGTTCCGGGGAGGTAGCGGTCCTGGGACCACTCGACGGGGGTGCCGGTGGGATCGGTGGTGCGGCGCTTCTCGCGGAGCAGGGGGCTGCCGCGGCGGCAGGTCAGGAGGCGGGCGTCGTCGGCGTTGGCGGCGACCACGTCGATGGTGTGGTCGGCGTCGGTGAAGAGGATGCCGTGTTCGCGCAGCGGCTCGGTGTGGGAAACCACGTCCGGGGGGAGCTGGGCGACCAACTCGCCGACCAGCGGCGGGTAGACGGTCCGTTCGACCATCACGGGGGTGCCGGAGAGGGTGCGCAGCCGGAGCGTCACGTAGACCTCCGTACCGGACTCCAGGCGGAGCTGCTCGCGTTCGGCGGCGTCGGCGGGGCGGCGGACCAGGGACTCCAGGCGGCCGCCGGGCTCCTCGCCCATCGAGCGGGCCCAGTGGGTGAAGGAGAGCAGTTCGGAGAAGCTCTGCACCCGGGCGGTGCCGAGCACCACCCGGCGGGTGCCGCGGCGGGAGGTGACCAGGCCGTCGGCGCGCAGCACGGCGAGGGCCTGCCGGACGGTGCCCCGGGAGACGCCGTACTGCTCGGCCAGGGCGCCCTCGGCGGGCAGCCGGCCCGCGTCGCCGTACGAGCCGGAGGTGATGGCTTCCCGCAGGTCCGCGGCCACCTTGCGGTAGAGCGAGCCGGCGGGGCGGTCCTGGTCGAGTGCCACGTGTTTCAAAGTCCTTCCCTGCGCGGTGTCCTGCGCACCCAGATGGTGTACGGACGCCACCGACTGTAGCCGCTGCCGATCACCCCACAGAGGCCGGACGCCACCGTTCCCGCAGCCGCCCCCTGTACTGGGCCATCCGTTCACCTTCCCGTCACCGGACTCCGGCGTACTTACCCCGGCAGCCAAGTTGGCTGGCCAACTTGGCACAGCGTCAGCTGGCCCCCTCCCCTCGCGAACTCCCCTTCCTCAGGAGATCCACCCGTGATCACGCACCGTTCCCGTGCCGCCGCCCTCGCGGCCGTGCTGACCGCCGCCGCGCTCTCCCTGTCGGCCTGCGGCTCGGCCGGCTCGACCGCCAAGTCCGGTGACACCGCCGCGAAGGCGGGCGCCAAGGAGGCCAAGGACGCCACCTCCGCCGCCGACCTCGGCGGTATGGACGCCCTGGTCGCCGCCGCCAAGAAGGAGGGCAAGCTGCACGTCATCACGCTGCCCCGGGACTGGGCGAACTACGGCAAGATCATCGACGGCTTCAAGGCCAAGTACGGCGTCGAGGTCGAGGAGGAGAACCCGGACGGCTCCAGCCAGGACGAGATCAACGCGATCACCTCCCGCAAGGGCCAGGACCGCGCCCCCGACGTGGTCGACCTGGGCAGCGCGTTCGCCATCCAGGCGGTCAAGGACGGCCTGCTGGCCCCGTACAAGGTGGCCAACTTCGCCAAGGTCGCCGACACCATGAAGGACCCGAGCGGCGCCCGGGTGAACGACTACGGCGGCTACATCTCGATCGGCTGCGACGCCAAGAAGATCACGGCCTGCCCGAAGACCTTCGCCGACCTGCTGAAGCCGGAGTACAAGGGCAAGGTCGCGCTCAACGGCAACCCGACCAAGTCCGGTTCGGCCTTCGGCGGCGTCATGGCGGCCGCGCTGGCCAACGGCGGTTCGCTGGACAACATCCAGCCCGGCATCGACTTCTTCGGCAAGCTGAAGCAGGCCGGCAACTTCAACCCGGTCGAGTCCACCCCGGCCACCATCGAGAAGGGTGAGACCCCGATCTCGATCGACTGGTCCTACCTGAACGCCGGTTACACCGACCAGTTCAAGCCGAAGGGCATCGACTGGCAGGTCTCGATCCCGGTGGACGGCAGCTACGCCCAGTACTACAACCAGGGCATCAACAAGTTCGCCCCGCACCCGGCGGCCGCCCGCCTGTGGCAGGAGTACCTGTTCAGCACCGAGGGCCAGAACCTCTTCCTGGGCGGCTACGCCAACCCGTCGCTGTTCGACGCGATGAAGAAGGACGGCACGCTGGACACCGCCGCCGCGGCGAAGCTGCCGACGATCGAGAAGCCGTTCACCGTCTTCCCGACGCCGGAGCAGGTCACGGCCGCGAAGAAGGTCGTGACCGAGAACTGGACCAAGGCGATCGCGGGCTGATCACCGACATGACCACGGCTCCCGCCCCGGTGCCGACCCCCGCCGCCACTGACCCCAGTGGCGGCGCGGGGCTCCGTACCGCAACTCCTTTCCCCCGCCGGGGTGTCCGGTCGCTGCGCCGCCTCGGCGGATCGTGGCTGGCCACCGTCCCGCTGCTGCTGTTCTTCCTGGTCGGCTTCGGCCTGCCGGCCGTCGCGATCCTGATCGGCGCGTTCACCACCTCCGGCGACGCCGAGTCCGGCGCCGGGCAGTTCACCACCGCCAACCTCACCGACTCGGTGCAGGGGGCGTACCGGACCGCGCTGTGGAGCAGCGTCAAGCTCTCCGCGCTGACCGCGCTGCTCGCCACCGTGATCGGCCTGCCGGTCGCCCAGGCGGTGGTCACCTCCCGGTTCCGCGCGCTGCGCGAGGCGGTGCTCACCGCCTCCGGCGTGCTGGCCAATTTCGGCGGCCTGCCGCTGGCCTTCGCCTTCGTCGCCACCCTCGGCAACGCCGGTGAGATCACCCAGCTGTTCGGCCTGACCGAGCACGGCTGGTCGCTCTACTCGTTCACCGGCCTGACCGTGGTGTACCTGTACTTCCTGGTGCCGCTGATGGTACTCACCGTCACCCCGGCCCTGGACGGGCTGCGGGTGCAGTGGCGCGAGGCCGCGCAGAACAACCGGGCCACCGGCTTCCAGTACTGGCGGTACGTGGCGCTGCCGATCCTGTTCCCCTCGCTGCTCGGCGGGTTCGTGCTGCTGTTCGGCAGCGCCTTCGCCGCGTACGCCACGGCGGCCGCGATGGTCGGCGCCACCGTGCCGCTGATCAGCCGGTCGATCGCGGACGCGCTCTCCGGCAACGTGCTGGTCGGGCAGGGCAACCTGGCGCTCGCACTCAGCCTGGACATGATCCTGGTCGCCGTCCTGGTGATGGCCGTCTACCTCCCCCTCCAGCGCCGGAGCGCCCGATGGCTCAGCTGATCTCCCGTCTGCGTCTGTGGCGCGGCCTCGTCCTGCTGCTGGCCGGGGTGTACTTCCTGGTGCCGATGGGCGCCTCGGTCTGGTTCTCGATCGACACCCCCTCCGGTATCGACTTCGACGCCTACACCGGCCTGTTGACCGCTCCCGGCTTCACCGACAGCCTGCTGCTCACGCTGGAGCTGGCCGCCGTGACGGTCGTGGTGCTGCTGCTCCTGCTGGTGCCCGCGCTGATCGCGGCCCGGCTCGGCTCGCCCTGGCTGCGCGCGGTGCTCGAAGTGGTCTGCACGCTCCCGCTGGTGGTCCCGCCGGTGGCGCTGACCGCCGGGCTGATCGGGGTGCTGCGCTGGGGCCCTGACTACCTGATGGACACCCCGTTCTTCCAGACCGTGGTGTTCCTCCAGGACCCGAAGTTCCCGCTGGTGCTGGTGATCGCGTACGTGCTGATGTCGCTGCCGCTGGCCTACCGGGCGTTGGACGCCGGGCTGCGCGCGGTCGACGTCCGCACCCTGGTCGAGGCCGCCCGCAACTGCGGGGCGGGCTGGCCGCGCGCGGTGCTCACCGTGGTGCTGCCGAACCTGCGCGGCGCCCTGCTGAACGCCTCCTTCCTGACCCTGGCGCTGGTGCTGGGCGAGTTCACCGCCTCCTCGATCCTGGGCTACCAGCCCTTCGCGGTCTGGATCTACAACATCGGCAACAGCCAGGGCCAGATGTCGGTCGCGGTCTCCGTGCTGAGCCTGCTGATCACCTGGGTACTGCTGCTCCTGCTGTCCACGGCCGGCCGTGAGCGGCGCCGGAAGACCACCACCCACTGACCTCTGCGGAGACGACCCCCATGAGCACCACCACTGTCGACAAGAAGACGGCCGTCGGCGCCACCGTCGAGTTCCGGTCGCTGCGCCGGGCCTTCGGGGCCACCACCGCGCTGGACGGCCTGGACCTGACGATCAACCCGGGCGAGCTGCTGGCCCTGCTCGGCCCGTCCGGCTGCGGCAAGACGACCGCGCTGCGGATCCTGGCCGGCTTCGAGTCGCACGACTCGGGCCAGGTGCTGGTGGACGGCGAGGACATCACCGGGGTGCCCGCGCACCGCAGGGACGCCGGCATGGTGTTCCAGTCCTACAGCCTCTTCCCGCACCTGAGCGCGGCCGACAACGTCGCCTTCGGCCTGCGGATGCGCGGCACCGGCAAGGCCGAACGGCGCAAGCGCGCCCACGAGTTGCTGGAGCTGGTCGGCCTGCCGCAGCACGCCGACCGCTACCCGCACCAGCTCTCCGGCGGCCAGCAGCAGCGGATCGCGCTGGCCCGCGCGCTGGCCCTGCAGCCGCGCGTCCTGCTGCTGGACGAGCCGCTGTCCGCGCTGGACGCCAAGGTCCGGCTGAACCTGCGGGACGAGATCCGGCGCCTACAACAGGAGTTGGGCATCACGACGCTGTTCGTGACGCACGATCAGGAGGAGGCGCTGTCGATGGCCGACCGGGTCGCCGTGCTGCGCGCCGGGCGGCTGGAGCAGTGCGCCACCCCGTCCGAGCTGTACGCCCGACCGGCCACCGCGTTCGTCGCGGAGTTCGTCGGCACCATGAGCCGGATCCCGTGCGTCCGCTCCGGCGACTCCGTGGTGCTGCTCGGCCGCCCCTTCGCGGTGGACGGCACCCTGCCGTACGACGGTGAACTCGACGTGCTGGTACGGCCGGAGAACGTCGGCCTGACCGTCTCGGCGACCGGTCCTGCGCTGGTGGTGTCCGCCTCGTTCCTCGGCAGCGTCACCCGGCTCACCGTACGGTTGGCCGACGGCACCGAGGTGAAGGCCGACCTGCCGACCGAGGCCGCCGCCGCACTGCCGATCGGCAGCAGCGCCGAACTGACCCTGCCCGACCGCCCGGTGCTGGTCGACCGCCGCACCGCCTGATCCACCACCGAAGGTACCGCCATGCCTGCTGCGCCCCTCCCTGCTCCCCGCAGGCCCGCCGCCGTCCTGTTCGACATGGACGGCACCCTGGTCGACACCGAGCAACTCTGGTGGGACGCCGCCGTCGAGTGCGCGGCCGAGCTCGACCTCGTACTGACCGACGCCGACCTGCCCGAGGTGCTCGGGCAGGCGGTCGAGCACACCGCGGCGCACCTGCACCGCACCAGCCGCACCACGCTCAGCGAGCTCGAACTCGCGGTGCGGCTGAACGACTCGTTCACCGAGAAGGTGGCCGCCGAGGTGGTCCCCCGCCCCGGCGCCTTGGCCCTGCTGACCGCACTGCGGGACGCCGCCGTGCCGACCGCGCTGGTCTCCGCCTCGCCCCGCCGGGTGGTCGACCTGGTGCTCGGCACGCTGGGGCGGGACTGGTTCGCCGTCACGCTGGCCGCCGAGGACACCCCGCACACCAAGCCCGAACCCGACCCGTACCTGGCCGCCGCCGCCCGGCTCGGCCTGGACCCGGCGGACTGCGTCGCCGTCGAGGACACCCCGACCGGGGTCGCTTCCGCACACGCGGCGGGCTGCGCGGTGCTGGCCGTACCGTCGGCCGTGCCGATCGCCGCCGCCGAGCGGATCACCCTACTGGAGAGCCTGGAGCAGGCCGACCTGGCCCTGCTGGCCGGCCTCACCGGGCCGCGCTGATGCCGTACCTGCTGCTGGCGCTGGCCATCGCCAGTGAGGTCTGTGCCACCAGCTGCCTCAAACTCACCGAGGGCTTCAGCCGGTTGTGGCCGAGCATCGGGGTGGGCCTCGGCTACGCGCTCTCCTTCGTGCTGCTCGGCCGGGCGCTGAAACACATCCCGGTCTCGGTGGCGTACGCGGTCTGGTCCGGCGCGGGCACCGCCGCCGTCGCGGCGATCGGCGTGGTGGCCTTCGGCGAACAGCTCGGCAAGGCGCAGTGGATCGGCATCGCGCTGGTGATCGTCGGAGTGGTGGTGCTCAACCTCCGGAGCAGTCACTGAGTTCGCGGTCAGGCTCGGCGGCCTGCGGATGCGGGCGGCGGGCGCGGTCACCTTCCGCCGGACCGACGGGGTCTCCTGGCTGACCGTCAGCTCGGCCGGGGCGGTCACCGGCACCGCCCCGGCACCGCCCCGGCCGATCCGGCGGTGCTCACCGTCAAGGCCAGGGACACCGCCGGGAACACCGACAGCCTCACCCTGCTGGTACCGGTGCAGGCCGCCGGCGCACCGCTGCGGTTGAAGGTCGCGACCTGGAACCTCGCCAACGCGGGCGCCGCCTTCACCGGCCCGGTGGAGAAGCAGCTCCGGGTGGTGCTCACCCAGGGCCTGGACGTGGTGGCCCTCCAGGAGACCGCGGGCACCGCCGCGCAGACCCTGGCCACCGCGCTCGGCTGGTACACCCAGCAGACGGCCGGCAGCATGGGCATCCTCAGCCGGTACCCGCTGACCGCCGCCACCACCCCGGCGCTGCCCGCCGTCGGCGTCACCGTCCAGCTGCCGGGCGGCCGTTCGGTCCGCTGCTGGGGCACGCACCTGGACGAGACCGGGTAGGGCCCGTACGCGATCCAGGACGGCCAGAGCGCCACCCAGGTGACGGCGGCCGAGACCGCGTCCGTCCGGGGTCGAGCCGAACATCTCCGCCTGGCGCCGGGCCGTCAGCGGTGACCTGACCAGCTGCTTCGACTTCACCGCCCCCGACCTCTCGCTGCCCACCCTGCCGGACACCGCCGCACTAGTGGCCAAGGCGGACGCCGCCGCCAAGCTCCCGGCCGTCCAACTCCCAGCCGTGGGTGCGCAGTCGAAGACCGTCCAGGAGCCCGGCAGCCGCCCGCACCGCCGTCTGCCGTACCGGCCGTGGGCCGACGCCACGGTGGACCGGACCACCGGCCGGGTCACCTGCACGCTGGTCAACTCCGTCGCGGTGGCCTTCCCGTACATGGTCTACCCGAACATCGCGTACACCTTCGCGGGAACCCCGTACACCGTCGGCCCCGGCGCCTCGGCGACCTACGTCTGGGACACCGCCGCCACCGACGGCCGCTACGACTTCACCGTGCACGGCCCGGACGGCTTCGTCCGCCCGCTTCGCCGGCTCGGTCGTCCCGACCAGCCAGGACGACGTGGCCGTCCCGGTGGTGACCGCAGCTGTGGCCGGCTCCGCACTCACCCTTACCCTGACCAACGCCGGAGCGACCCCCGCCTACTTCGCCGCCACCCCGAACGACTTCGGCACCCCCGCCCAGTCCGTCCGGCTCCCGCCGAATCCCACCCGCACTCTGAACTGGCTGCTGGACCAAGGCCGTTACGACGTCACCGTGACCGCCGCCACCGGCACCCGCTTCACCCAGCGCTACGCAGGCACCCTGCACTGACACCGCAACCCGGATGCCCGGCCGACCTGCCCTCGACGGATGGACAGGACGGCCGGGCTGCTGGACGCGGAGGTCACCTGGGCCTCCGCCGAGCCGACAGCTCCGGCCGGTCAGGTTCGTCGCCGGTGCGCTGGCCGGGAACCTCGGGCTGCTGGACGCCGACCGCTCGGCCCGCCGCCCGTCCTTCGGCCCTGAGCAGCAGGAGGTGGGGGATCTGCGTGACAGCGATCACCGTAGGAGCGATGAGCGCCATTCCTTCGCCGCTGACTCCCAACCACTGTGCGAGGAACACCGCAGCTACCGCGAGGACGAACGCCGCACCGGTGGCAACCGTTCTCCGCCCGGCCTCCACGTCCACCACGACGTCGGGCTCATGGGCCCGGCCCTCCTCCTCGCTCACCAGGTCGAGGTACCGCTGCGCCTGGACCGCCTCCAGGAGCCTCGTGGCAGCCTCCGCCAAGTCACGCAGCGCCTCCGGCCGTTGAGCTGTGACCCGGAAGCGGCGATGCAGCTCATGACTCATCCCGGCCGCCTGCCCGAGCAGCGCCCGCTGGTCGCCGGGGAACAGCGAGACTCCGCTCCGGGCGTGGTCGGCCAGGGCCGCATCCAGCGCCCGCAGTGCCTCGGTCAGCCGGAACTGACTGCGCCTGTCCCTGGACCCGAACCGCTCGACGCTCGACCTCAGCACACACACGATCGCGGACCGAAGCCGCTCGTCGCTCTGCCCTCGCTCCACCGCTCGTGTGTCCAGTGCCAGCAGCAGGAGGCAGAGTCCCAACAGTGAGAAGAGCGGCAGGAACACACCGGTCACGACGAGCCAGCCAAGGCCCAACCTCTCGAGCGCGATCAGGCTGAGCATGGCCGGCGGAACGGCGAGCAGGACGGTCCAGCCCTGCTCCATGTGTTGCCGACGTCTCACCACCGTCCAGGCCACCGTGTCCCGGAGCAGGTGGTGAGGGGCCGTCAGCCCCCTCGCCCTCAGCTCCCTCCGCAGGTCGGCAGCCGACCTGGCCGCAGCCCGGGCCGACTTCGAGCGCAGACCCACTCTCCGCAGGAACGGGAGCTGTCGTCGCCCGTACTGCCTGCAGAACCGCAGTTCGGCCAGGATCAGGGCGCTGACGACGACCGTGCCGTACGCCATCCACCAGGCGAACACGTGGCCGAAAATCCAACCGATCACACTCATGACGATTCCCAACGCCTCTTGCTCGTCCTGCCGCGGGCCGGTCGACCCGCGGCGTGCCGCCCGCATTTTCAGGGCCCGGAGTGACAGTCCGAACCCACGGCACGCTGAGGCCGGACCGAACCACAGGGGATGTCGGAGGGCGCAAGTACTGTCGCGGCATGAGAGCTTCCGGCACCTTCACCGTCAAGAGCTTCGTTCCGGCCGAGCTGACGATCGATCCGGTCGTGGAGACCGCGCTGCCGGTCGGCGTCGCGGTCATGGAAAAGCAGTTCGAGGGTGAGGCGGAGGGCCGTTCGGCCACCGTGTTCACCGGTGTGTACGACCAGGCGGCCGGGGTCGGCACCTACCTGGCGATGGAGTCCTTCGAGGGCGCGCTGAACGGCCGCTCCGGCGCGTTCAACTTCGTCCACTCGATGACCACCGCGGGCGGTGATCCGACCGACCGGTTCTTCCTGATCGTGCCGTCCAGCGGCACCGGCGAGCTCGCGGGCATCACTGGCGCGGGCGGCCTCCAGGTGGACGCCGACGGCACCCACCGGATCTGGTTCGACTACGAGCTCTGACCCGCCTCCGGGACCACCGCGTACGCCTCGATCTCCAGCAGCAGCCCCGGCAGGAACAGCCCGGCGACCTGGACGGCCGAGCTGGCCGGGGCGTGCGCGGCGTCCAGGACCTCGTCCCACGCCGTCCGGACCGCCGGCAGGTACCCGATATCGGTGACGAAGATCGTCAGCTTGGCCAGGTGCTCGAACCCCGCCCCGGCGGCGGCCAGGCAGCTGCCGATGTTCGCGAACACCTGCCGCGCCTGCGCCAACGCATCCCCCTCCCCCACCAGCTTCCCCTGCTCGTCGAACGCCACCTGCCCGGCGACGAACACCTGTCGCCCGACGCCGGACACCACGTGGCTGTAGCGCGTACTGGGGGCGACACCGGCGGGGTCTGCGATACGGGTGAGCTGGGACATTGTGCGGTTCCTTCCGGGGTGGCGGCTGATACGCCGTCATCTTCGCTTCGTGCCCTGGTCTTCCGGTAGCGAATTCCGGGACTCGCCGCGCTCCGCCTGCTGTCCGCCCTCGGAGCCGGCGTCCCAGGGGATCACGCGGCGGCGCCGGCAGACGTCAGGCCGCCGCGGCCGAGGCGATCAGATCCTGGAGTTCGGCGACCTCTTGGGCGTCGAGTGTCGTGAGCAGTTCCAGGGCGGCGCGCCACTGGCCGAGTGCGTGGGCCGGCTCGGCCTGGTCGCGGAGGATCAGGCCGAGGGCGTGGCGGGCGCGGCCTTCGCCGTAGGGGTCTTGGAGGGTGCTGGTGCGGTCGAGGAGCTCGTGGCAGGCGGTGGTGGCCTCGTCGAGACGCCGGAGGCGGTGGAGGGCATCGATCAGGCCGAGGCGGCACTGCCGCTCGGTGGTCCAGTGGGCCGCTCCGGCCGGCTGGTCGAGGGCCTCGCGGAAGTACCGGAGTGCTTCGGTCGGCTCGTCGAGTCGAAGGTGGGCGCAGCCGATGTTGCACAGGCCGGCCATCTGCACTCCGGGGGTACCGGACCGTTTGCCGGCTTCGATGCTGCGGGTGTGGTGGAGGATCGCGAGGCGGGGGTCGGACTTCTCCGCGACATTTCCGAGGCCGCTCAGGGCGAGTGCCTCGTTGTGGGCGTCGCCGCGGGCCACCGCCAGGGCGAGGGCCTCCTCCAGTGCCGTCACCGCCTCCCGGTCGCGACCAAGGGCCTGGAGCAGCATGCCCCGGTTGTTCAGGTAGAGCTGTTCGCGGCCCACGTCGTCGAGCTGCCGCCACAGTGGCAGGGCCTCTTCGATGAGGGCGAGCGCGTCGGCGAACCGTCCGGCGTCGAAGTGGGACCCGGCCAGGTCGCCGAGCGCGTGGGCCTGGGCGAGGAGGTTGCCTTCCCGGCGGGCCACGGAGAGCGCCGTGCGGTTGAGTTGGGACAGTTCGGCGGTCCGGCCGCGGGCCCGGAGGTAGGGCAGTAGCGCCTGGACGAGGGAGAGCAGCCCGGCGGCGTCCCGTTCCTCGCGGTCCGCCTGCTCGACCAGCGCGAGCAGGTTGACGCACTCGGCGTCGCCCCACAGCAGCGCCGCGTCCTCGTCCGCCACCTCCTCCGCACCGTTCCCGCCGGGTAGTTGCCGGTGGCGGTGCAGCTCCGGGGCGAGGGCGAGGGCCGACCTGCCGGCTGCGGTGACGTACCAGTGCAGCGCGGCGGAGGTCAGCTCGGAGCGACGCCCGCTCTCCTCGGCCAGCTCCCGGGCGAAGTCGCGGACCAGGTCGTGCGGCACGAAACGGTCGAGGCGGATCTCGTCCAGCAGGGCGACGTCCACCAGCCGGTCGAGGGCGGCGGCCGCCTGGACCCGGCTGGTGCCCAGGGTCCCGGCCAGCTGGGCGGCCGAGTACTCGGGCAGGTTCAGCGCGCCCACGGCCAGCAGGGTGTCGGCCGCGCGCCGGTCGAGCCGCCGCTCGGAGCCGCGCAGCGCGCTGACGGCGAGCCCGAGGGACTGACGGATGCTCAGGTCGTCCAGCTCCAGCTGGTCGAGCCGGTCCTCGTGGGCGGACAGCTGGGCGACCAGGCTACGCACGGGCAGCGCGTCGCGGGCGGCGAGCCGGGCGGCGACGATACGCAGGGCGAGCGGGAGTCGGCCGCAGAGCTCGACCAGGCGAGTCAGGTCGCCCTGTTCGAGGGTGACCACTTCACGGTTCGCGGAGGTGCGCCCGGAGGCGACGGCCACCAGCGCCACGCTCTCCGCCTCACTCAGCGTGGCCAGCCGGAGGTGCGCCGCGCCCTCCAGCGTGAGCATCGGCGAGCGGCTCGTCAGCAGGACCGCGCAGCCCGGACCGGACGGCAGCAGCGGACGGACCTGTGCGAGCCCGGCGGCGTCGTCCAGCACCAGCAGGGTCCTGGTTGGGGCGAGGGTGCTGCGCAGCAGCGCGGCGGCGGCCTCCGGGTCCTCGGGTACGGTCCCGGGCTCGACGCCCAGACCGCGCAGCAGAGCAGTGGCGGCCTGATGGGTGGTCAGCGGGGTCAGACCGGATGTCGCGCCGCGCAGGTTGAGAAAGAGCCGCCCGTCGGGGAAGTGGTCGGCCATCGTGTGCGCGCAGCGCACCGCGAGGGCCGACTTGCCGACCCCGGCCATGCCGCTGACCACCGCGTACCGTGCCCTGCCGGTGTCGCGCAGCAGGGCGTCGCCCAGGGTGGCGAGGGAATCCGAACGGCCGACGAAGTGCAGCGGGTCGGAGGGGAGCTGGTCGGGGGCCGTGCGGGCGGGTCGGCCCGGCTCGGCGGCCGGCTGTTCCTCGCTCAGGATCAGCTGGTGCAACTCACGTGCGGACGGTCCTGGTTCGATGCCCAGCTCGTCGATCAGGGTGCGGCGCAGCCGCTGGTAGACGGCCAGGGCCTGGGCCCGCTGGCCGCTTCGGTGCAGGGCGAGCATCAGCTGTCCGTGGAAGGCCTCCCGCAGCGGGTGTTCGCCGGTCAGGCCGGTCAGTTCGGCCACCACGGCTTGCGGGCGGTCCAGTTGGAGTTCCGCTCCGAAGCGCCACTCCAGCATCTGCAGCCGGTCCTCCTGCCACTGCTCGCACTGCGGCAGGAACTCGGCGGCCAGGTCGGGCAGGTCGAGCAGTGGCATGCCGCGCCATAGGTCGAGGGCGGCGGCGGTCTCGGTCAGCACCCGGGTCGAGTCGCCGGCCGTGTGCGCGGCGCGGGCCCGCCGGACGCCCTCCTCGAACAGCCGGGTGTCCAACTCGGTGTCGGCCACCCGCAGCAGGTATCCGGCGCGGACGGCCCGCAGCCGGTCGCCGTCCTCGTCGCCCAGGGCCTTGCGCAGCCTGGCGACCAGATTGCGCAGCGACTGCTCGGCGGTGCTCGGCGCGCCCTCGGCCCACAGGGCGAGGATCAGCCGGTCCAGCGAGACCGGCTGACCGGCGTTCAGGAGCAGGACTGCCAGCAGGGTACGGGCCTTGGGCCCCCGAACCGGGCACTCCCGGTCCGCGTCCTGGGCGAGCAGACTGCCGAGCAGTCCGAAGCGCATTCGAAGCCCCCGCAAGCTTGATATGTCCTGGTCAGGACCAGATAACGCCCTACCGACGTGGATGTTATCGCCGGATTATCGGACTCTCGCATCCTTTTCCCGTCGGAGGTCGCCGGAGCCCGGATCGACCCCAGTCGTACATCCCGGGGAGAAGCCTTGCTCAGCACACGCACCACCCGTCGTAGCGCCCTCCAGCTGGCTGCCGGCCTGACCGTGGCCCTGGTCACCGCACCGCCCGCCCGCGCCCGGACGCCGATCTTCGACCCCTTCGGGGACCAGGGCGGCGTCGGGATCTGGGGCAGCATGCCCCTGCCCCAGTCCATCGTCGCCCGCGCCGACATCCTCGCCCACGCGGAGAGCTGGATCGGCAAGGGCCTGCTCTACTCCTCGACCGGCTTCTACGGCCGCTACCGGACCGACTCCTCCGGCTACGCCTCGATGGCCTGGGACCTGGAGACCTCCCTCGACACCACGACCTTCATCCCCTACGGCATCGCCACGGTCATCGCCAAGGACCAGCTCCAAGCCGGCGACGCCCTGCTGAACGACGCCCCCGGCTCGGCCGGACACGTGGTGCTCTTCGACAGCTGGACCGATTCCTCGCGAACCTCGTACCTCGGCTACGAGTTCACCCCCGCGGGCGTCCAGCACCACGCCATCCCGTACCCGTACCTGCCGGACCGCGGCACCTTCCGGCCCGTGCGGGCCAACTGGGCGGCCGGATCGCTCAGCACCAGCCTCGCCCCGAACGAGTTCGTACACAACATCCGCCTGGCGAACGGTAGTTGGACCCCCTATCTGCAGCTGCTCGGCATCGGCAGCGCGCCGACCTTCAACGGCCCGGAGACCGCGATCGCGGGCATGCCGAACGGCAGCGCCCAGGTGCTGGGCATCGGCAACGACGGCAACGTCTACCACCAGATCCGAAGCGCCAACGGCCAGTGGAGCGGTTTCGCCACGCTCGACGGCGTCGGCACCCCGACCATGCAGGCGAGCAAGGTCGCCATCGCCGCCATGCCGGACGGTACTTCGCAGGTCCTGGCGATCGGCAACGACGGCAACATCTACCACCAGACCCGCCTCACCAGCGGTTCCTGGACCGGCTTCGCCCCCCTCAACGGCGTCGGCACCCCGACCATGCAGGCCCGCGAGGTCGCCATAACCGGCCTGCCGGACGGTACTTCGCAGGTCCTGGCGATCGGCAACGACGGCAACGTCTACCACGAGCGCCGCCTCACCGACGGCTCCTGGACCGGCTTCGCCCCGCTCGCCGGCCTCAACGGGGCAGGGGCCATGCAGGCCGGCAAAATCGGCATCGCGGGCCTGCCGGACGGCACCGCCCAAGCCGTCGTGACCGGCAGCGACGGCAACATCTACCACCAGATCCGCCTGAACAGCGGCAGCTGGACCGGCTTCGTGGCGCTCAACGGCTACGACGGCGCACCCATGATGTGGGCCGGCTCCATCGGCATCACCGGCCTGCCGGACGGCACCGCCCAGGTCATCGCCGTCGGCAACGACGGCAACGTCTACCACGAGGTCCGTTTCACCAGCGGCAGTTGGGCCGGCTTCGCACCGGTGCAGGGCTATGCCCTCGCGCCCGCCCTCCCCGGCGTCCGGGTCGCCATCACCGGAATGCCCGACGGCTCCAGCCACATGGTCGTCGCCGCACGTTGACCCGCCATCACCGCCGGTCCGCCCACTGACGGGCTGGCGACCCCTCCGCACAGGAGCAAACCCACGTGAACCTCACCCGACGGAGTCTCGGGGCGGCAGCCGCTGCCCTGGCACTCTCCGCCGCCGTCCTCATCCCCTCCACCGCCTTCGCCGGAACCAGCGGCCCGGGCACGCACCGGACTCCGGAGCGGAGCGTCAGCTACCTGAGCCACACCTTCCGCGTCCCGGCCGACTGGGCGGTGATCGACCTTGCTGCGGACCCGCACGCCTGCGTGCACTTCGGGCGGTCGGCGATCTACCTCGGCAACCCCGGTGACGCCCAGAACTGCACGGTGCACGCCGTCAGCCGTACCGAGGCGCTGCTCGTTCAGCCCGACAGTGCCTCCGGCACCGCTCTGACCACGGTCAACACCACCGGCCAGGAGATCCACGCGGTCGGCGGCGGGGTACGGGTCACCGCCGCCTACGGCTCCGACCACGCCCTGATCAGCCGGATCCTGACCGGAGCCGGCCTGCCCGCCGAGACCACCGCCCCCAGCCTCGGGGGAGCCGCGGGTAAGCCGGCCACCGGGGCCCCCGTCGCCCGCACGGCGAGCGCACCGGTCGCCGCACCGCAGGCCGCCGCTGCCGTGGCGGCCGCCTCCACCAACCACACCGGCAGGGGCTTCGACGCCTGCGCAGCTCCCAGCAGCAACGCCATGAGCGGCTGGAAGGCCGACTCCCCGTACGGCGCGGTCGGCATCTACATCGGCGGTTCCCACCGCGCCTGCGCGCAGGCGAACCTGACACCCTCCTGGGTGCAGCAGCAGGCCTCCGCCGGCTGGAGCTTCATGCCGCTGTACGTCGGCCCGCAGGCCGCCAACCTCAGCTCGCCCGCCGGTCAGGGCGCGGCCGCTGCCGACGACGCCGCTGATCAGGCGGCCGGCCTCGGCTTCGCGCCGGGAAGCCTGCTCTACTACGACATGGAGAACTACTCGTCGGGCTACTCGACCAACGTGCTCTCCTTCCTGTCCTCCTGGACCAGGCAGTTGCACGCCCGGGGCTACAACTCCGCGGTCTACAGCAGCTCTTCCTCCGGCATCGCCGACCTGGTCCGCAACGTCAGCGGCTACACCATGCCCGACGCGGTGTTCAGCGCCAACTGGAACAACGTCGTCGACACCAACGACTCCGTGCTGCCCGCCGGTTACTGGAACCAGCACCAGCGGGTCCACCAGTACGCCGGCAACGTCACCGAGACCTGGCACGGCATCAGCATCACCATCGACCGTGACTACCTCGACGTCCAGGTGGCCCCCACCACGCCCGCCGCGCCGGTCAACGGTGCGTTCTTCCACGACATCCGGCTGGCCAGCGGTGGCTGGACGGCGTTCGACGCACTCGACGGCCTCGATGGCGCACCGACCTTCAACGGTCCCGAGGCAGCGATCGCCGGTATGCCGGACGGTACCGCCCAGGTCGTGGGCATCGGCAATGACGGCAACGTGTATCACGAGACCCGTCTGACCAACGGTTCCTGGACCGGCTTCGCCCCCCTCAACGGCATCGGCACCTCCACCATGCAGGCCCGCAAGGTCGCCATCGCCGGCCTGCCGGACGGTACTTCGCAGGTCCTGGCGATCGGCAACGACGGGAACGTCTACCACCAGACCCGCCTCACCAGCGGTTCCTGGACCGGCTTCGCCCCCCTCAACGGCATCGGCACCCCGACCATGCAGGCCCGCGAGGTTGCCATCGCCGGCCTGCCGGACGGTACTTCGCAGGTCACCGTCATCGGGAACGACGGCAACATCTACCACGAGACCCGTCTGACCAACGGTTCCTGGACCGGCTTCGCCCCCCTCAACGGCATCGGCACCTCCACCATGCAGGCCCGCGCGGTCGCCATCACCGGCCTGCCCGACGGCACCTCGCAGGTCCTGGCGATCGGCAACGACGGCAACATCTACCACCAGACCCGCCTCACCAGCGGTTCCTGGACCGGCTTCGCCCCCCTCAACGGCATCGGCACCCCGACCATGCAGGCCGGCGCGGTCAGCATCGCCGGGATGCCGGACGGTACTTCGCAGGTCCTGGCGATCGGCAACGACGGCAACGCCTACCACCAGACCCGCCTGACCAGCTCCGACTGGACCGGCTTCCAGCCCATCGCGGGCTACGACGGCGCACCCACCTTCAACGGCCCCCGCGCCGCCATCACCGCCATGCCCGACGGCAGCGCCCAGATCCTCACCATCGGCCACTGATCCACCGGTTGCGCCGCCTCACCTCCCTTCGCACCCCCCCATGACGCCGGCCCGCCACCACCGTGGCGGCGGGTCGGCGTTCGTCATGTCCAGGAGACATCAGATGAGATCACGTACCAGCCGGTCGGCCCTCCTGGGTGCGGCTCTCGCGCTCGCCGCGACCGTCGTGGGTGTCGGAAGCAGCGCCCAGGCCGCCTCAGTAGCCACCTGGGACAAGGTGGCCGCCTGCGAGAGCGGCGGCGACTGGAGCGTCATCAGCAGTAACCGCCTCTACTACGGCGGACTTCAGATCACCCTCACCAACTGGTACCACTACGGGGGCACCGACTACGCCCCGCGCCCGGATCTCGCCTCCAAGATGCAGCAGATCCTCATCGCGGAGAAGATCCTCGCCGACCAGGGCGCCGGGGCCTGGAGCTGCAGCCCCGGCACCGGGCTGGCCACCGACCATGCCGACCCCTACCCGTCGGTACCGGCGCCACCGGCCAATGGTGCGTTCTTCCACGACATCCGGCTGGCCAGCGGTGGCTGGACGGCGTTCGACGCACTCGACGGCCTCGATGGCGCACCGACCTTCAACGGTCCCGAGGCAGCGATCGCCGGTATGCCGGACGGTACCGCCCAGGTCGTGGGCATCGGCAATGACGGCAACGTGTATCACGAGACCCGTCTGACCAACGGTTCCTGGACCGGCTTCGCCCCCCTCAACGGCATCGGCACCTCCACCATGCAGGCCCGCAAGGTCGCCATCGCCGGCCTGCCGGACGGTACTTCGCAGGTCCTGGCGATCGGCAACGACGGGAACGTCTACCACCAGACCCGCCTCACCAGCGGTTCCTGGACCGGCTTCGCCCCCCTCAACGGCATCGGCACCCCGACCATGCAGGCCCGCGAGGTTGCCATCGCCGGCCTGCCGGACGGTACTTCGCAGGTCACCGTCATCGGGAACGACGGCAACATCTACCACGAGACCCGTCTGACCAACGGTTCCTGGACCGGCTTCGCCCCCCTCAACGGCATCGGCACCTCCACCATGCAGGCCCGCGCGGTCGCCATCACCGGCCTGCCCGACGGCACCTCGCAGGTCCTGGCGATCGGCAACGACGGCAACATCTACCACCAGACCCGCCTCACCAGCGGTTCCTGGACCGGCTTCGCCCCCCTCAACGGCATCGGCACCCCGACCATGCAGGCCGGCGCGGTCAGCATCGCCGGGATGCCGGACGGTACTTCGCAGGTCCTGGCGATCGGCAACGACGGCAACGCCTACCACCAGACCCGCCTGACCAGCTCCGACTGGACCGGCTTCCAGCCCATCGCGGGCTACGACGGCGCACCCACCTTCAACGGCCCCCGCGCCGCCATCACCGCCATGCCCGACGGCAGCGCCCAGATCCTCACCATCGGCCACTGATCAGCTCATCGCTGCGACAGGCGATCTGACGCCTCGTCCGCATGACGTTGTCGGCGACTCACCGCCACCTCGCGTGATCGCCCCGGCGGACCGCGACAGCACCGAACGCGCGATCCCCAACCCCACCAACTCACCCGAACGGAGAACCACTTCGATGTCTGCTGTCCGAAACACCCCCAAGGCCCGGAAGGCCGGCCTGACCGGCCTCGCCGCTCTGGCCGCCGCCGCCTCCTCCTTCACCGGCCTGATGGCGGCCCCGGCCCACGCGGACACCTCCACGATCGCCGCTACCGCCAACGCGGAGTTGTACAACGGCCCGTGCGCTCACGGCGGTTACGTCGCCGGCAACCACCAGTCGGACTCCTGCGACGGCGCGGGCGGACAGGCCGAGAGCTGGTGCGCCGACTTCGCGGGCTGGGTGTGGGAGCACAGCGGTGTCGCCCACACAAGGGACCTGTCCAGCGGGGCGGCGAGCTTCTACGACTACGGCCGCCGGTACGGCACCCTGCACAGCTACCCGCAGGTCGGTGACGCCATTGTGTACGACTTCAACAGCAGCACCGACTGGGCCAGCCACGTGAACCTGGTGACGGCGGTCGGCGACGGCTACATCAGCGTCGTGGGCGGCAACCAGGGTGGCGGCGAAGGCAGCGTGACCGGGTACAACATCACCGGATCGGTCAGGACCGGCACGGTGGTCGGCCCGAAGAAGATCAGCGGCTTCGTCTCGCCGGTCCTCTCCGCCACCACCAACCCCTCCGCGCTGCCCACCGGCACCCTGGTGAAGTCCGCTGCGGGGGCCGCGGTCAAGGTGATCGTCAACGGAGCCGGCCTGCCGATCGCCGGCTCGGATGTCAGCCCCGACCACTACGACCTGAGCCGGATCGTCGTGGTCGACGACGCGGCCTTCAACACCCTCCCGGCCGTCCCGCCGAGCGGCACCGTCGTGATGGACCAGTCCGGCGGCGACCCGGCCCGGTACGTGATCGTGGACGGCACCGCACTGCACATCGGCGCCTCCGACTGGACCGAGAGCGGCTACGACACCCGTGCGCTGATGGGCGTTCCGACCTCCTGGCTGAACGCCGCCCAGCAGGGCACGCTCGCCAGCGGGCTGGTCGTGATGGACCAGTCCGGCAAGGACCCGGGCCGCTACGTCATGGTGAGCGGCGCGGCGCTGCACATCTCGGCGAGCGAGTGGACCGCCGACAGCTACGACATCCGTGCCCTGATGGGCGTGCCGGGCGAGTGGCTGAGGGCGGCGGCCGCCAAGACCCCGCCGACCGGCACGGTGCTGATGGACCAGGCCGAAAACAGCGCGGGCCGGTACGTGATGGTCAACGGTGCGGCCGCGCACATCGAGGCGGGCGAGTGGGCCGCCGACGGCTACAACACCTGGCCGCTGATGGGCGCGCCCGGCGAGTGGCTGAACGCCGCAGCGGGCCGTCCGGCGACCGACGGCACCCTGGTCAAGGGTCAGGGCGGTGCCAGCGCCTCGGTGTACGTGACGGTCAACGGTTCGGCCCTGCCGGTGACCGCCGCCGAGTACTCCGGCGTCTGGAACAACGGCCCGGTGGCGGGCGCGCCCGAACAGTGGCTCGCCGCGAGCGTCGCCAAGCCGCTGGCCAACGGCACCGTGATCAAGAACGCCTCCGGCGCCGACTCCTCCGTCTACGTGATGGCCGGCGGAATGGCCGTCCCGCTCGGCGGTGCCGACTATTCGGGTCTCGGCTACGACAAGCAGCCGCTGCGCGGCGTCCCCGGTGCCTGGGAGGCCGCCGCCGTGGCCAAGGCCGCCCCTGCGGACGGCACGATGCTGCTCTCGCCCGACAGTGTCACCGTGTGGATGGTCGTCAACGGCGGGAGCAAGCGCGCGATGACCGCCGCCGAGTTCGGCACCGGCGGCCACAGCTTCTCCGAGGTGGTCGCGGTCCCGACCGCGCTCACCGCCAAGCTGCCGACCGTCCAGTAATCCCACCACCCAACCGGCCCCGTCCCGGCAGCCCCCGGCTGCCCGGGCGGGGCCTTGGCCATGCACCGGCTGACCGCTAGGGAGCCTGGAGCTCCGCCAACGTGGCGAGGATCATCCTGAGCACCGGCGAGTCCGCCGGCAGCGCCAGGGCCGCCTCGGCGGCGAGAGGGACCAGCAGGGCGAGGGCGGGCGGGCGGCCCTCGGTGACCTCGACGGCGCGAGCGTGGGCGTGGCGGAGCTGGAAGGTCAGCGGGTCGGCGGCCCCGAGCGAGCGGGCCGCGTCGGTGGCGACGGCCCGCAGCAGGCGGGTGGCCTGCGGCTGGTGCCACGGCTGGCGGCGGTGACGGACGGCGAACTGCCGGTAGGCGAAGGCCGCCCGGGCCCGCAGACCCGCCTCGGTGTCGGCGGTGCCGTGGGCCGGGTTGCGGGCCAGGGCCAGGCTGCCGCTGGTGTCAACCGTGCGCTGGACCGGGATCGGGGCCTGGTAGAAGGGCTCCCGTGGGGTCGGGAGCTGGGCCAGGTTGATCGCCAGGTGACGGTGGAGCAGGTCCAGGGTGAGGTGTTCGGGGCCGTCCGGTACGCCCTCCCCGAAGAGCCGGAGCAACTCCTCGGCGAAGCGGGTGAGCCGGGCCTCGGAGTTGAGCAGCGCCCGGCGGCCCCGGTCCACCGCAGCGAGCAGGTGCAGGTCGGCGGCGTAGGGATCGTCCAGCGCCAGGCCCGCGTAGCAGCAGTCCAGCAGTGCCACCCGGTGGGTGCCCTGACGGCCCATGGTGGCGAACACCGCGTCCGCGGAGAGCGACGTCCTGGCCACCTGCTCGGGCTGGTCGACGGTGCCGGGCAGCGCGAAGTACAGGCGCCCGGCCGTGCTGGTCACGCCGTGGCCCGCGTAGTAGAAGAGCAGGGCGCCCTCCGCCGCGGCCGCCACCGGGGCGATCCGGGCCAGCACCTCGTCGGCGCTCTGCGGATCGACCAGCCGCAGCACCCGCTCCGGCGCGAAGGTCCCGTCCGGTCCGCCGAGATGGTCGGCCAGCCGCTCCAGTGAGGCGACCGCCTCGGGCATGGCGGGAAGCTGGGCGTACGCGCCGACGGCGACCAGCACCGCCCAGGAGGTGGACCGGTCGGGCAGCAGCGGCAGGGCGCTCACTCGGCGAGGAACTCCGCCACCTGGTGCAACAGTTGGGCGCTGTCCCCGGTGGAGTCGGCGGAGATCCGCAGCTCGGTGCCGTCCGGACGGCGCAGCTCCAGCGAGACGCCCTTCCTCCGCAGCCGGGCCTCCAGCCAGACGCAGAGCGGGCCGATCACCAGCGGGCCGAGGTCGGCCGCGTACTGGACCGCGTCGGCGATGCCACCCTGCTCACCGGCCCGGGGCGGGCGGATCCGGCTGTTGGTCAGACCACGCAACTCGCCGTCCCGGTCGAGCTGTTGCCGCAGATCCTCGGCGGCCTCGCGGATCTCGTCGTCGGTGCCTTCGAAGGCGATGGTGAACTGGGACACGGCGGGGCCTTTCAGAACAGGGGTGGGAGGTCGGACGACGCGCCGACCGGCGGTGGCACGGGCGGTGCGGTCACCGGCGGCCTGGCGAACAGCCGGACGGTGCGGTTGGTGAACTCGTACGGGAGCCGGAACGCGGCCGCCGCCTCGTGGCGGTCGACCAGTCCGGAGAGCTCCTGCTCGACGTCACTCCAGTCCCCCGCGCCCACCGGCGGACGGTGCGACCAGGGCAGCGGGTCGAGCCCGAGGGCGGTGAAGTTCCGCCAGGCCAGGCCGCGTTCGGACGGGTCAAGGGTCAACACCGACCCGCCCATCTGGTCGGCGGCGAGCTGCGCCAGCCCAGGTGGCAGTGGTCCGGCGGCCGCCAGGGTGACCCGTAGCCGGAAGGCCGGGCCGAGGTAGCGGCGGATCGCGTCGTCGAAGAAGTCACGCCCCGCCTCGGCCGCCGGATCGCCCCGGCGGGCGCCCTGCCAGAGCGGATTACCGTCGACGGGCCGGGCCAACCGGCCGTACAGCTCGGCGAACTGGTGGAACAGCAGCCCGGCCTCGGGCAGCAACTGGACCGGCTCCAGCGCCACCGAGAGCGCGGTGGGAACGGGCTGCCTGAGCAGTTCGGTCCAGAGCAGCTCCCAGGACCGGCCGCTCGGTGCGAGCGGTACGGCGGTGGCGGCCTGCCGTCGGGGTGATCCCGGCCGGGTGATGGCCCTGACGTCGATCCGCTTGCGGATCTCCCGCAGGTCCACGGTGGCCGGCGGGCTTCCGTCCGCCGTGAGGGCGGTCAACTCGAAAGCCACGTCAGCCGGTTCGGCCACCACGTGGGCGGGCAGGCCGCCCAGTACGTCCTTGGCCGCGGCGACCGCAGCGGCCGGGGTCGGCCCGTCCGCCCGCGACAGCAGGGCGGCCCGGACCGGGCCGCCCTGACCGCCGGTGCAGCGCAGTTCGAACCGGCCGCCGGGGCGGCAGAGCCCGGTCAGCCAGGCCAGTTCGGCGGCCTCGGTCTCGGCCCGACGCTGCTCCTCACCGAGCGCGACGTACCCCCGGTGCTCGGCCAGCCCGGGCGCCGGGGCGATCCGCAGGGCCGCCCAGGCGGTGAACCCGCCGGCGCCGTCGGCACCGACCAGGACGCCGTCCTCCTCGCGCTGATCCACCGTCACCCCTGGGCGGCCGGGCCACCCGGCCACTCCCCGGGCGGCGCGACCGGCGGTGCGGGGGGCACCGGGCCGAACGACGGCGCCGGAGGCGCGACCGGCGGACGAGGCGGCTGCTGCCCCGGGAAGGAAGCGGTGGCACCCGACGCACCGGCGACCGGCGCACCCGCCTGCTTGACCAGCGGGATCCGCCCGTCCGGGAAGCCCGCGCTGAGCGGCACCTGGCGCCCCTCGATGGCCACCACCAGGCCCTCCCGGCAGGCGGCGTGCACGGCCTCGCGCATGGCGCGGATCTGCTCGGTCCTGGCCATCGCCCACTGCAGGTCGGCCTTGCCGGTGAAGTTGCCGAGGATGTCGCGGAAGTACTGGCCGATCAGCCGGCTCGCCCGCCGCGAGCGCCACATCTGCCAACCCAGGTAAAGGCCGTTGCCGTAGGTGAAGACCGCGACGTGCGCGGTGCAGTCCCCCTGGCTGAGGACCAGCCGCTTCACCAGGTCACGGCCGCCGGGACCGGCCGCCGTCCACTCGTCCTGGTGGGCCAGCGGGTAGCCGCGCTGCAGCACCACCCGCCGGATCTCCGCGTACGCCGAGTCGCTGTCGCCCCGCTCGTGCAGCAGCACCCGCCACTCGGCGATCGGTTCGATCACCCGCTGGAAGAGCAGGACCAGCAGGAAGGCGACCCAGGACGCCGGGAGGGCCGCCATCAGCAGGAAGACGCCGAACCCGCTGCCGTCACCGCTGTCGCCGTACCGGCTGCCGTAGCTGTTGACGGCGGAGTCGAACTCGCCGCCCGCCATGGCGATCAGCAGGCCCAGCACGCCGAGGCTCGCCGCGACCACGGTGCCGACGATCCAGGCGGGCACCACCAGGCCGAACAGGGTCCGCAGGCTGACCCGGTCGTCCAGGGCCGTCTCGACCGGCGCGTGCCGCAGGGTCTTGTCCAGGTAGGCGCTGTTCCCGTCGCCGCCGTCCCAGCCGGGCATGGGTTGGGGTGTGCCGGTTCTGATCATGCGAGTCCCCCTGGCTGACCATCAGTTCTCTTGGGCGGTGCACATGTTCGCACATGGACGAGCCGCTGTCAGACGAAGCGGGACCCCGGTCCGGGACCAGCTGGTGACGCCTGCCCCAGGCGTCCGGGACAGCGGGCTCCGCACGATGGGGAGCAGAACCGGACCCGGACCCGAGGAGGAGAGCGGCATGCGGCCGACCCCCACCATCACGGCAGTCGAGTACGCCGACGAGCTGATCGTCGCGGCGCCCGGCGGCGCCTCCGACGTGTACGCGATGCACGGCGGCCTGGCCGTCGCGCGCTGGAAGTGCCTGGCCCGCAGGCTCGGCCTGGACGGCACCTGGGAGGCGATCGAGATCTCCACCCTGCCGCCGGGCGCCGAGTGCGGCGTGCACCACCACAGCCGGACCGAGGAGCTGTACTTCGTGGTCTCCGGCCAGGGGGAGCTGCTGCTCGACGGCGAACTGCACCCGGTCGGGCCGGGCACCCTGATCACCAACCCGGTCGGGACCCGGCACCGGCTGAACAACCCGGGCACCGAGGACCTCGACTGGATCGTCATCGAAGTCATCAGCCCGCCGGTCGCCGCCACCCTGACGGGCGATCCGAGTCACTCCGGAAGGCACCTCATGAGCACCGCCACCGTCATCGACCTCGAAGCGCACGGTCCGGCCGACCTCACCACCCTGCTGAGCGGCCCGCTCCGCGAGGCCCGGCTGGTCACCCTGGGCCCGGGCGAGCGGGAGACCCTCAGGTCGGACGACCGCGAGCACACCCTGTTCGTCCTGAACGGCACCGGCCGGGCCGTGACCGGCAGGACCGAGGTGGTCCTGGCACCCGGCACCGGCGTCACCCTGCCGCTCGGCAGTCAGGTCACCCTGCGGGCCGACGGGCTGCCGCTTCGGTTCTTCACGGCCAGTCTGGCGGTGCCGAATGCCAGGGACGCCCGCCGACGGGACAACGGTTCGGCCGAGGGGAGCGCGGCGTGATCGTCTCCCGGACGGGTCGGGCCCCGCTCACCCTGCGCGACAGCGCCGTGCGCGGCACCGGGCAGTCACTGGCCCGCCGCGGCTTCTTCCACAGCGAAACCGAGGCGGTGGACCACCTGGTGCTCACCCCGGGCAGCCGGATCGACGGCCGGGGACGGGCCGGCACCGAGGAGATCTGGTTCGTGGTCAGCGGCGGCGGCCGGCTGGTCACCCCGGACGGCACCACCCTGCCGCTGCGCCGAAACGCCCTGGCGGTCTGCCCGCTGGACAGCGGCGCGGTGCTGCACGCCGGTCCGGCCGGGCTGAGCGCCGTCCTGATCGCGGTGGTGCCGCCCGCCCTGACCGACGCGATGCCGATCAGGTTCCCGGCCGGCGGCTGAACCACCGACAGCGGTCCGGCCCCGGGCTCCCGCACCGCCCCACCCCGGGCCGGACCGGACCGGACCGCCGGAGGTCAGCCGGCCAGCACCGCGGGCAGCTCCGCGATCGAGCCGAGCACATGGGTGGCACCGTCCGCGAGCAGCCGCTCCCGTTCGTGCGCACCGGTCAGCACCCCGGCCACCACCGAGGCGCCGGAGCGGACGCCGGTGAGCATGTCGTAGCCGGTGTCACCGACCACCGCGAGCTCGCGGACCGAGTCGGTGCCGGTGCGCAGCAGCGCGGTCAGCGCCAGGTCGGGGTACGGGCGGCCGCGGCCCGCCTCGGCCGGACAGAGCGTCAGGTCGGCGATGTCCTGCCAGCCGAGCGCGTCCAGGATCCGGTCCTGGGTGGCCCGGGAGAAGCCGGTGGTGAGCACCACCTTGCGGCCGGAGCCGCGCAGGTCGGCGATCGCCTCGGCGGCGCCGGGCAGCGCCGCGCAGTGGCCTTCGTCGACCAGCCGGTGGTAGGCCGCCTCGAAGTCCAGGTTGGCCTGCTGGGCCCGGTCCTCCGCGCCGAACAGGTGCCGGAAGACCGATATCTTCGACTCGCCCATGGTGGCCCGGACGTGCTCCAGCATCCGCCGGTGCTGTGCGCTGCCCGCCTCGACGCCCTGCCCGTCGGCGGCGGCCTGGAAGGCCCGCTCGACCAGCCCGTCGTCGGCCACGGTGGTCCCGGCCATGTCGAGCACGACCAGAGAGATGTCACTCATTGCAGATGTCCTTACAGGTTGGCGAGTCGGGCGGTGGTCTCGGCGATCGCGGGCGAGCAGGTCATCCCGCGCCCACCGGGCCCGGTGACCAGCCAGACACCGCTGCGCAGCTGCTGGCGGTGCACCACCCGGGCGGTGTCCACGCACTGCGCGTACACCCCGGCCCAGCGGTGCCTGATCCGGGGCAGCGGGCGGCCGAGCAACTCCTCGGCCACGGCGGCCAGATGCTCGTACGGCTCCTCGACCACGTCGAAGCCGAACGGCTGGTCGTACTCGTGGGTGTCGCCGATGGTCAGGCCGCCGTCCTGGCGCTGGACCATCAGCAGCTGCATCTTGTGCTCGGCCGCCACCGGGCCCTGCGGCTGGGCGGCGCGGAGCTGCTCCAGCGCGGGTCCGGCGAAGGCGGGGTAGTACCGGAAGCTGTCGCCGTCGGCCACCGAGGTGGGCAGCGGCTCGCCCAGCGGGTCGGTCTGCATCATCTGCAACCTGACCCTGCGGACCGGCAGTTCGGGCACCAGCTCGCGGACCAGGCCGCCGAGCCAGGCACCGGTGCAGAGGATCACCAGATCGCCCTGGTGGGTCCGCCCGTGGTCGTCCCGGACGGCGTTCTCGCCGACCACCTCGCGGACCTCGCGCCCGGGCAGGAAGGTGTAGCGGCCGGTGGCCTCCAGCGCGGCGCGCAGCGCGGGCTGGGCGATCCGGGGTTCGACGGCGGCGTCCCGGTCGCAGTGCAGCGCGCCGAGCAGCCGGCCGCGCAGGGCCGGGTTGGCCGTCCTGGTCTGCTCGGCGTCCAGCAGCCGGTAGCCCCGGGCGCCGGCGTCCGGTAGCTTCAACGCCTGCTCGGCCACGGCGAGTTCGGCCTCGGTACGGACCACTGTGAGCGAGCCGTTGTCCCGGAAGTGCACTCCGGGCACCCGGGTGCCGATCTCCTCCCAGAGCTCACGGGCCCGGAGCGCGACCGCCAGCTCCTCCCCCGCGGCCCGGCCGCTGACCCACACCAGGCCGAAGTTGCGCACCGAGGCGCCGCGCGCCTCGCTCTCGCGCTCCAGGTGGACGACCTCGTGGCCGCGTTCGACGGCCTGCCAGGCGTGCATGGTGCCCAGCACGCCCGCTCCTACGACGATGACTCTCATGGCGGCCAGACTGGAGCGCCCAGGTGTCCTACGGACGTCCGAACGGCAGCGCGGAGATTAACCGCCCCTCAAGAGTTGTACAGACAACATCTCCCCGACGTCCCGTCAGCGCAGCTCCCCGGCCATCGCCGGACCGGCGCCCAGGAACGGCCCGAACGGGCCACCGCGAGCCCGCTCCACCCACGGCGCGGCGCGGCCCGCCAGCAGGGCGAGCGGGACCGCCACCAGGATGCCGACCAGCGCACCGGCCAGCACGTCGTGCGGGTAGTGCGCCCCGACCCAGACCCGGGAGGCGGCCATCAGCAGCGCGGCCACCCCGCACGCCCAGCCGAGCGCCCGCCAGGCGAACCAGAGCCCGGTCGCGGCGGCGAAGGCGATCACCGAGTGGTTGCTCGGGAAGGACCAGTCGCCCGGCGGCGGGCAGGCCTCCAAGGGGAGGCTGCCGGACAGCTGCTGACAGGGCCTCACCTCTGCCACCAGGCTCTTGAGCACGAGGTTGACCAGGTAGGCGGCGACCACGATCAGCGGGGTCGCCAGCACCCGGGCCATCACCACCGGCCCTGCGACCCTGGCCCGCCACCAGCCGTAGAGCATGAAGAACGCGAAGACCACCAGGCCGACGTCCGTCCAGACCTCGACCACCCGGTCGAACCAGTGCGGGGCGTCCCGCGCCCAACCGGTCACCGTGGTGTAGAGGCCACCGTCGATCCCACTGCCGTCGTAGGCGAGGGGCGCGGACCTGAACGTCTCCTGAACAGATGCGATCACAGGGAGAACTACTACCAGAACCCGGACAACATGCAGGTGTCCGGCGAAACCTGACAGATCGTCTCCATACCGAACGGTCGAAAGATTTGCCAAGCCCCCCATTCGAACGGCCGACGGTCGTAACCTGTCTCGGGACACCACGGGACGGGGAGGCACCGGTTTGCTGGAGAGTCATCGCGCGGTCCCGCAGCCTCGCCGGACCCCGGAGGCCCTCGACCTGGCCCGACTGCACGACCGGACGATGTCGGGGGACGCCGACACCCCCGAACCCAGGCCGGAGATCGGGGACTCCTGGGAGCGGCTGCGCCGCCTCGGGCTCGACCCGGAGCGGGGCCGCAACGCCTACCGGCTGAGCCCGGCCGAGGTCGAACACCGGCGTCGGGAGACCCATCTCTCCGAGATCCTCCCGGTGCTCCGCTCAACCCTGCTGCACCCCACCTCCGGCATTCCGCTGATCCTCGCGATCAGCGACGGCGAGGGCCACGTGCTCTGGCACGAGGGCGAACGCCCGCTGCTGCGGATCGCCGACAGCATCGGCTTCGAGACCGGCGCCCGCTGGATCGAGGACGAGGTGGGCACCAACGGCATCGGCATGGCCCTGCGGGTCCGCCGCCCGATGCAGGTCCACTCCGCCGAGCACTACCTGCGCAGCCACCACGACTGGACCTGCGTGGCCGCCCCGATCCACGACCCGCGCACCGGACAGCTGCTCGGCGCGGTCAACCTCAGCGGACCGGCCCGCACCATGGCGCCCTACCTGCTGCCGCTCGCCGCCACCGCCGCCCGGCTGGCCGAGGCCGAACTGAGGGCCCGTCAGCTGGAGGCCCTGCACCGGCTGCGTACGGTGGCGACCCCGTTGCTGGCCCGGGTGGACCAGCCCGCCCTGGTGGTGGACAGCGCGGGCTGGACGGCCGTCGCGGTCGGCCTGCCGCCGGTCACCCGTCTCCGGCTACCCACCGAGGGCCTGGGCACCTCGCCCCGGCTCTGGCTGCCCGCCATCGGCGAGTGCGCGGTCGAACCGCTGGCCGACGGCTGGCTGATCCGCCCGCTCGACGGCGGCACCGGTCCGGACGGGCCGGCCGAGCGGACCGAGGGCGCCAGGATCACCCTGGACCTGCGCAGCAGCACCCGGCCCGAGCTCGGAGTCCTGGGCGCGGTGGGCAGCTGGTCGCACACCCTCAGCCCCCGGCACGCGGAACTGGTCCTGCTGTTGGCGGTGCACCGGGACGGCCTGAGCGCGGCCCAGCTCGCCGAGGCGCTGTTCGGCGACCGGGCCAGAACGGTCACCGTACGGGCCGAGATATCCCGGCTGCGGCGGTACCTGGGCGGCCTGCTCGACCACCGTCCGTACCGGCTGAGCCGCTCCGCCGAGGTCTCGGTGCTGCCCCCCGACGACCCGTACGACCTGCTGCCGACCTCCTCCGCTCCGGCCGTCCGGGAGCTGCGGGCCGATTTGCTGCGCGGGGCGCTCCGGCTGCCGGGGGCGGGGTGCGTCGGCTCCCACCCGCCGGGCCCCGGGGCCGGTCAGCCCTCGGCGAGCAGGGCGGAGAGCTGTTCGTCGGTCGGCCCCGCGGCCGCCTCGTCCTCGGCCGAGACGCACGCGTAGGTGCGGTCCAGCCAGGCCTTCACCCGCGGCTTGGAGACCTCCAACAGGGCCTGACCGTGCGGCGATTCGAGCGCCAGGTGCAGGGTCGAGCCGTGGCAGGGGCAGTACGCGGGCCACAGTTTGACGTCACCCTGGCCGCTCAGGCTCTGCAGTCCGTCCCGGAGCAGGTCACGCGAGAACACCCAGTCCGCCTCGTCCGAGCGGCCCAGGTGGAAGGTGAGCAGCACCTCGTAAGGCCGGTCCGGGTCGTACCTGAACCGGGTGCGCACCTCGCCCACCGAGTCCTCGTCGAGTGCGATCCGCAACATCAGGATCTCCTCCACCGGCCCGGGTTCGGGTCGGACCACCTCGTCGCCCGTGGGGGTAGCGGCGAACGGCGGGTTCGAGGCTGCTGACAGTGGGTCGCGCGGCATGACGATCTCTCCGAGGCGGCTGGGGTTCAGCCCAGCCTGCTGCAGTTCGCCCACCGCTGCAACGGTTGCAAGGGGGTTGCAACCGCCCTCCCAACTGCCGCTCCGAGCGCTCCCGGCACCGGGAGGGCCGACCGCACAGAAGCTTCATCAAGCTGTTTCGCACCGGACCTGGCGGACCGTCAGGTGACCGCTGGTAGTCTCTCCAGCACTCTGCCCGCGCCCGGGCGGTGTCATGCCCGGACGGTGGGGAGGGGGCGAGTTGAAGCTCCGCGAGGAGAGCGGGTCGGTGCGTTTCGCCGAGCGCGACGGACGGCAGTCCAGGCACGGCCGGCCGAAGCCGGTCGGGGCCCGCTTCCGCCTGCCCGGTTTCCGGTTCTCAGGTGCCGCGATGGCGATGTCCACCGTGGTCGGCATCAGCGTGGCCACCACCTGGCTGGTCAGCCAGCAGCAGAGCGTCGGACGGCCGCCCGGGGTCACCAACGTCGGTGCCAGCCCGCCCGCTCCGAGCCCCGACTCGGTCCCGCAGCAGGCGGCGACCGGCTCGCCCGCGCCCAGTGCGACGGCCACCACGCCCGAGACGCATCCCCGGACCACCCCGCCCCCGGCCCGCCCGGTGACCGCGGGCCCGACGCCGTCCAGGAGTGCCGCGCCGCTCTCGGCGACGCCGACCGCCGCGTCCGCCGACGCGCCGCCGGCCTCCCCTGGCCCGTCCGGATCCGCCGGACCGTCGACCGGTCCCACCCTCGGCCCGACGCCCGGCCTGGGCCCCACCCAGCCGCCGATCGCCGCCGCGCCGCCGCTGACCGGCAGCCCCACTCCCAAACCGCAGGACGTGCTGACCGGACAGGCCGAGAAGCGCCCGCTCGGTCTCTCGGGCACCCGGCACACCCTGGAGCTCACGGTGACCGCACCGGTCACCGCGCTGCAGGTGGAGTTCCGGCTCGACCGGCCGACCGCGCTGCCGGGCACCCTGCCCTGGAGCAACCTGCCGGGCACGGTGGTGACGGTCCTCCAGGAGCGCGGCACGGTGGTCTATCGCTTCACCCTCGCTCCGGGCCTGGACGTCGAGCCCGGCGCGTACGTTTTCGCCGTGCACGGCGTGACCTCGCCGACTTCACCCATCCCGCCCACCGCACCGGCTTCGCCGACGGCCCCGGCCGGCCCGCGTCAGGTATCCGAGGAGACCTGGACCGCCTCGGCTTTCGGCCTGCTGCACGAGCCGCGCGCGCTGGCCGTTCGGGGCGTCTTCAAGTGACGCGCCGGCGCGTCCACGGCTGACCCGCCGGCGCGGTGGTCCGGGTCGCCCCGGGCCACCGCGCACGGCTCAGCCCCGGATGCGGGCGGCCCGGGCCAGGTCGTCCACCTGGTCGGCCAGCACCCGGCGCAGCGCCGGGGTCAACTCGCCCTCCGCCAGCGTACGTTCGGCCAGCGCGACGGTCTCGGGCGTGGACCGGTCGGCCGGGAAGAGACTGCCGGCCAGCGAGCGGGCGATCATGTCACCACGCTGTCCGGCGGACGGGATCTCCGCGAAGTACCGTTCCACGTAGTCGCGCTGCAGCTCCTCGGAGCCGGACTGCCAGAACCCCTGGGCGGTAGCGTTCAGTTGGGCGTTGGAGAGTCCACCCGCCGGGTCGAACAGCAGGGACCAGGCGCGCGCCTTGTCCTCGGCGCCGGGCAGCGCGGCCCGGGCCCTGGCGGCGCCCTCGGCGGCCGTCAGACCTGGGTCGGCGGCCAGCTCGACCGCGATCCGCTCCTCGCCGATCACCCCGTGCACCACCAGCCGGAGCAGCGCGGCCCAGCGCAGCGAGGCGCTCAACTCCGCCCCGGCCACCCCGTCGGCCAGCCAGCACTCCAGCTCGGCGAGCTGCTCCGGTCCGGTCGCGTTCTCGATCGCGGACTTCAGCGCGGCCAGCCGCAGCCCCTGGTCGGCCTCCGGTCGGGCCATCAACTCCCTTGCCACCGAGGCCAGTCGGGCCTCTGCTGCCGGGCGGTCGGCCGGGGCCAGGCAGGGCATCAGCCGGAGCCGGCAGTAGGTGAGCACCGCCTCCACGATCGCGTCCACCGGCTCGGCCGGCAGGTGCGCGGCGACCAGGTCCAGGTAGGCGGAGGGCGGCAGTTCACCGTCCCGGGTGAGATCCCGGGCGTGCTCCCAGAGCACCGCGCGGGTCAGCGGGTCCTCGATCCGGGAGAGCGAGGAGGCGACGGTCCGCCAGGAGGCCTCGTCCAGGCGGATCTTGGCCCAGCTGAGGTCGCCGGAGTTCGGCAGCAGCAGGGCGGGGCGCGGTGCACCGGCCAGCTGCGGCAGGGCGGTCGGCCGGCCCGGCTCGACCTCCACCGCGAAGGACTCGCGCAGCACCGGCCGCCCGTCGCCGTCCAGGCCGAAGACGCCCAGGCCGACCAGGTGCGGACGGCTGCCCTCCGGGACCAGCTCGGCCGAGGCGATGGTCTCCCCGTCCTCCTGGTACGAGACCGCCAGGCGCAGCGTGTCCACCCCGCTGGTACGCAGCCAGCTCTCCGCCCAGGCGTGCACGTCCCGGCCGCTGCTCTGCGCCAACACGTCGAGGAACTCGGAGAGTTCGGCATTGCCGAAGCGGTGCCTGGCGAAGTGCTCGTTGATCCCGGCGAAGAACGCCTCGTCCCCCAGCCAGGCGACCAGCTGGCGCAGCGCGGCGGCGCCCTTGGCGTACGAGATGCCGTCGAAGTTGCTCATCGCCTCGGCGACGCTCTCCAGCCCGTTCGCGGCGATCGGGTGGGTGCTGGCGCGCTGGTCGGCGTCGTAGCCCCAGCCCTTGCGCTTCGCCGCGAAGCCGCTCCAGGAGTTGGAGAAGCGGGTGGCCTCGGCCGCCACCCGGTAGCCCAGGTACTCGGCGAACGACTCGTTCAGCCAGATGTCGTCCCACCAGCGCAGGGTGACCAGGTCGCCGAACCACATGTGGGCCATCTCGTGGGCCACCACCATGGCCCGCCCGGCCCGCTCGGCCTCGGTCGGCGCGGAGTGGAAGAGCATCTCCTCGGCGAACACCACGCAGCCCGGGTTCTCCATCGCACCCCAGTTGAACTCGGGCACGAAAGCCTGGTCGTAGCGGCCGAACGGGTAGCGCTGGTCGAAGAGTTGGTGCAAGCGGTCGAAGGACTGCCGGGTCACCTCGAACAGCTCGGCGGCCTCCCGGTCCAGGTCGGCGGCCAGTGCCCGGCGGCCGTGCAGGCCGAGCGGGATGCCGTCGTGCTCGGAGTACACCGAGTGCAGCGGCCCGGCCACCACGGTGAACAGGTAGGTGGAGATCGGCAGCGTCGGCTCGAACTCCCAGCGCCCCTCGGCGACCCGCTTGCCCGCGCCGTTGGCGAGCACCGTCCAGTCGGCCGGTGCGGTGGCGGAGATGGTGAGCGGCGCCTTGAGGTCGGGCTGGTCGAAGCAGGGGAAGACCAGCGAGGCCAGGTCGGGCCCGCAGGTCGCGTACAGGTAGACCGCGCCGTCGGCGGGGTCGGTGTAGCGGTGCAGGCCCTCGCCGGTGCTGGAGTAGTTCTGGTCGGTCTCCAGCAGCAGCTCGTTCTCGGCCAGCAGGCCGGTCAGCGGCAGCCGGTTGCCGTCCAGGGCGGCCGGGTCGAGCTCGGTGCCGTTCAGCACGGCCCGGTGCAGGGTCTGCGGGCGGAGGTCGAGGAAGGTGTCGGCACCGGCCTCGGCGCTGCCGAACCGGATCACGGTGGTGCAGCCGAACACCGTCCCGCCCCGGGTCAGGTCGAGGTCGATGGTGTAGCCGTGCACCTGGAGGAGTCGGGCACGGGTGCGTGCCTCGGTACGTTGAAGAGCTGGCATCCCTGCATGCTTCCCCAGCCCGGCACCCCGTTCAAGGGCATTCCGCTCAGAGCGGCACGGCGTCGGCTCGGGTCTGACCGGCCGTCCTTTGGCTACGCTCAGGGATGACACCGGCGAGTTGAGCGCGTACCAGGAGGAGCACAGTGACGACGGTCCTGACCCAGGGCGGCAACGCACCGTTGACCGCGGCCAGGGTGACGGTCGAGGTGACCGCACCCAAGGCGCTGGACGTCTCGGGGCTGCTGCTGACCGAGTCCGGCAAGGTCCGCTCGGACGCCGACTTCGTCTTCTTCAACGCGCCGAACGGGCCCGGGGTGACACACCGTCCGGCCTCCGGCGGCTCGCCCGACGCGATCACCGTCGACACCGGCGCGGTGCCGGCCGGGATCGAGAAGATCGTGGTGACCGCCAGCCTGGACGACGCTGGGGCCACCTTCGCGGGCACCGAGCCGACCGCCACCCTGCGGGACGCCGACACCGGCGCCGTGCTGCTCACCTTCACCCCACCCCGGCTGACCCGGGAGACCGCCCTCGTGGTGGTCGAGGTCTACCGCCGGGCCGGTGCCTGGAAGGTCCGCGCGGTCGGCCAGGGGTACGCCAACGGGCTGGCCGGGATCGCCACCGACTTCGGCGTCTCGGTGGACGACTCCCCCGCCCCGCCGCCGATGCCGACCGCCGCACCGACCCCCACCGCGCCCGCGGCCACCACCACTCCCCCTATGCCGGTCACCCCGCCCGCCGTACCGGCCTCGCTCACCAAGGTCACCCTGGACAAGGGCAGGGTCAGCCTGACCAAGGGCGGTTCGGTCTCGCTGGAGAAGAACGGCAAGCCCTTCCTGTCGGCGGTCCGGATGGGCCTGGGCTGGGAGCCGGCCGGCCGGGGCCGCAACATCGACCTGGACGCGTCCTGCATCGCCTTCGACGCTCAGCGGAACAAGATCGAGACCGCCTGGTTCATGAAGCTCTCGATCTTCAACGGCGCGATCGCCCACTCCGGCGACAACCTCACCGGCGAGGGCTCGGGCGACGACGAGGCGATCACCGTCCACCTGGAGGGCCTTCCGCCCGAGGTCTGCGGCCTGGTCTTCGTGGTCAACTCCTTCTCCGGCCAGAAGTTCACCGACGTCAAGAACGCCTACTGCCGTCTGCTGGACGCCGGTTCGGGCCAGGAGCTGGTCCGCTTCGACCTGACCGGCTCCGAACCGCAGACCGGCGTGGTGATGTGCAAGCTGGTCCGCCAGTACTCCGGCGAGTGGGTGATGACCGCCATCGGCGAGTACGTCAGCGCCAAGACCGCCCGCGCCATGGTGAAGCCGGCCGGCGCGATGCTCTGACGGTACGACAGGAGGGGCCGGCGACGATGTCGCCGGCCCCTCCTGTCGTACCGTCAGCCCCGGGTGGCCATCGCCCGCAGGAAGAAGGTCAGGTTCGCCGGACGCTCCGCGAGGCGACGCATGAAGTAGCCGTACCACTCCTGCCCGTACGGGAGGTAGACCCGCATGGTGTTGCCGGCCTCGGCGAGCCGGAGCTGCTCCTCCGGGCGGATGCCGAAGAGCATCTGGTACTCGAAGCTGTCCCGGCCCCGGTGGTGCCACTCGGCCAGCTGGCCGGCGATCTTGATCATGTTGGGGTCGTGCGAGGCGACCATCGGGTAGCCCTCGCCGTTCATCAGGACCTTGAGGGCCCGGACGTACGCCAGGTCGACGTCGCGCTTGCCCTGGAAGGCGACCGACTCGGGCTCCTTGTAGGCGCCCTTGCAGATCCGCACCCGGGACCCGGCGGTGGCCAGGTCACGGCAGTCCGCCTCGGTGCGGCGCAGGTACGCCTGGAGCACCACGCCGAGCCACGGGAAGTCGGCGCGCAGCTCGCGGGCGATCGACAGGGTGGAGTCGGTGGTGGTGTGGTCCTCCATGTCCAGGGTGACCGTGGTGCCCGCGTCGGCGGCGGCGGCGCAGATCCGCCGGGCGTTCTCCAACGCGATCTTCTCGCCGTCCACCGGCAGGAACTGGCCGACCGCCGAGAGCTTGACCGAGACCTCGGCGTCGGCGGCCAGACCGGTCTCCTTGAGCGCGGCGAGCAGGTGCTCGTACGCCTCGGCGGTGCCGGCCGCCTGCTCGGCGTCCTTGGTGTCCTCGCCCAGGTGGTCCAGGGTCACCTTGCGGCCGGTGGCGATCAGTTCGTCGGTGGCGGAGACCGCCTGGTCGAGCTGCTCACCGGCGACGAAACGCTCGACTATCGCGTGGGTGGGCGGGAACTTCTCGACGACCGTGCGCACCTGCGGGGAGCGGGAGGCGGCGAGGAGGGCGGAACGGAGCATCGGTACTCCTGGCGGTGTTTCAGCAGGGGGAGAGGGGGTGGGGCGGCGGCGAGGGTGTTGCCGCCGCCCCAAGGAGGTGCCGCGCGCTGCGCGTCCCAAGAAGGGTGGCGGCGGGCGACGGGTGGGCTGGTCAGCCCATGTGCGGGTAGCGGTAGTCCGTCGGCGGGACGAACGTCTCCTTGATGGAGCGGGTCGAGGTCCAGCGCATCAGGTTCTGCTTGGCCCCGGCCTTGTCGTTGGTGCCGGAGGCCCGGCCGCCGCCGAAGGGCTGCTGGCCGACCACGGCACCGGTCGGCTTGTCGTTGATGTAGAAGTTGCCCGCCGCGTGACGGAGCTTCAGCATCGCGTGCTGGACGGCCTCGCGGTCCTGCGCGATGATCGCGCCGGTCAGCGCGTAGCTGGACACCGACTCCATCTGGGTCAGCATCGCGTCGTACTGGTCGTCCTCGTACACGTACACCGAGAGGATCGGGCCGAAGTACTCCTCGCGGAAGTACTCGGCCGCCGGGTCCTGGCAGACCAGCACGGTCGGGCGGACGAAGTAGCCGACCGAGTCGTCGTACGTGCCACCGGCCAGCACCTCGACCTGCGGGTCGGCCTGGGCGCGGTCGATCGCGGCCTTGTTCTTGGCGAAGGAGCGGTCGTCGATCACGGCGCCCATGAAGTTCGACAGGTCGGTGACGTCACCCATCGTCAGGCCGTCCACCTCGTCCCGGAACTCGTCCTTCAGCGAGGCCCAGAGCGAGGCCGGGACGTAGGCGCGGGAGAGCGCCGAGCACTTCTGGCCCTGGAACTCGAAGGCGCCGCGGGTCATCGCGGTCTTGAGCACGGCCCGGTCGGCGGACGGGTGGGCGACCAGGAAGTCCTTGCCGCCGGTCTCGCCGACGATCCGCGGGTACGAGCGGTAGTTGGCGATGTTCGCGCCGACCTCGCGCCACAGGTGCTGGAAGGTCGCGGTGGAACCGGTGAAGTGGATGCCCGCCAGCTCGGGGCGCTTGAGCGCGACCTCGGAGACGTCCCGGCCGTCACCGGTGACCATGTTGATGACGCCCTTGGGCAGACCGGCCGCCTCCAGCAACTGCATCAGCAGGTGCGCGGAGAACTGCTGGGTCGGGGAGGGCTTCCACAGCACCACGTTGCCCATCAGGGCCGGGGCGGTGGGCAGGTTGAGCGCGATGGCGGTGAAGTTGAAGGGCGTGATCGCGTAGACGAAGCCCTCCAGCGCGCGGTGGTCGCTGCGGTTCCAGACGCCCTCGGAGGAGATCGGCTGCTCGGCAATGATCTGCCGGGCGAAGTGCACGTTGAAGCGCAGGAAGTCGACCAGCTCGCAGGGGGTGTCGATCTCCGCCTGCTGGGCGGTCTTGGACTGGCCGAGCATGGTGGCGGCGGCCAGCGTCTCGCGCCAGGGGCCCGCCAGCAGGTCGGCGGCCTTCAGGAAGATCGCGGCGCGGGAGTCGAAGGAGAGCGCCTGCCAGGCCGGGGCGGCGGCCAGGGCAGTGTCGATGGCCTCGCGCGCGTCGTCCTGGGTGGCGTTGCGCAGCGTGCCGAGCCTAGCCGCGTGGTTGTGCGGCTGGACGACGTGGAACTCGGAGCCGCCGCCCATGCGGCGCTCCCCGTTGATCGTCATGGTCAGCTGGACCGGCTCCTGGCCGCCCAGCTCCTTCAGCTTTGCCTCCAGTCGGGCCCGTTCGGGGCTCCCCGGGGCGTAGCTGTGGACCGGCTCGTTCACCGGCGCGGGGACCTGGGTCACAGCATCCATGAGCGCGCGCTCTCCTTCTCGTCACGGGAGGCCGGTGAGGGTCGCACTCCGGCCGTGGGGAAACGCTAGCCCGGCCGCCCCGGGCAGCAGATTGGCCGGGCGGCCAAAGTCATCCGTTCGGAGTTGTCGGACCGGATGAAGAGCTGTCCGGAACGCGACTAAAGTCTGTTCCGTTCCCACCGAGGAGGAGGCCGCAGGTGACCACCGCAGGGCTGCCGCTGCGTCGGCTGCTGATGGCGCTGGGCGAACCGCTGGTCGAGTTGCAGGCCGCACCGGCCGGGCTCGACGTGCCGGTGCGGGACGTGGCGATCCTGGATCCGGAGGACCCGGCGACCGCACAGCCCGGGGAGCTGGTGCTCGCGATCGGCGCCCGGGGTCGGGCCGCGCTGCCCGCGCTGCGGGCGGCCGGGCGGGCGAAGGCCGCCGCCGTGGCGGTGAAACTGGATGCGCCCGGCCAGGCCGACGCGCTGCGCGAGGCCGCCACCGAGGCCGGGGTGGCGCTTCTCAGCGTCCGCCGGGAGACCCGCTGGGAGCACCTGGACTCGCTGGCCCGGGCGATCATCGCCGGCCCCGACGCGCCGGAGACTCCCGAGCACAACGCCGGCGACCTGTTCTCGCTGGCCCAGACGGTGGCCGCGCTGACCGGCGGCATCGTCAGCATCGAGGACACCTCCAGCCGGGTGCTGGCGTACTCGCGCTCCTCGGACAGCGACGAGGTCGACGATCTGCGGCGACTCTCCATCCTGGGCTGGCAGGGGCCCGAGCCGTACCTCTCCAAGCTCCGCGAGTGGGGCATCTTCCAACACCTGCGCAGCTCGGACGCGGTGATCGGGATCGACCCGCACCCGGAGCTGGGCATCCGGCGCCGGCTGGCGATCGGCATCCGGGCCGGGGCGCAGCCGCTGGGCACCATCTGGGTCCAGGAGGGCGCCCGGCCGCTGGCACCGCTGGCGGACCGGGCACTGGTCGGCGCGGCCCGGGTCGCCGCCGCCCAACTGGTTCGCAGGCGGCGGGAGTTGTCGGCGGACGTCCGGCTCACCCAGACCCTGCTGACCGGCCTGCTGGAGGGCTCCACCGGACCGCAGTCACTGGCCACCCACCTCGGCCTGGAGCTCCGCCGCCCGGCCACCGTGCTGGCGTACGCGGCGAGTTCCCCCTCCGAGGGCTCCGACCTGGAGCTCACCCGGGCCGAGGTGACCGGCCTGATCTCGGTGCACACCGCCGCCAGGCACCGCTCCGCGCTGCTCGCCCCGATCGACTCCCGGGTCTACGTGCTGCTGCCCGAACTCCCCGCCGGGCTGCCGATGGCCACCGTCCGGGACTGGGCGCAGGAGGTGGTGGTGGCGGCCCGCGAGCACCTCGGGGTACGGCTGCGGGCGGCGATCGGTTCAACCGTGGACGGTCTGGCGGCCGTGCCCGACTCCCGGGCCCAGGCCGACCGGATCCTGGACGCGATGGGGCGTGGCGGGGTGGCAACCGAGGTCGCGGCGCTGATCGACGTCCAGGCCGAGGTGCTGGTGAGCGAGGTGCTGGCGCTGCTCCAGGAGCGGGTCGGCCTGCGCGACCCCCGGCTGACCGCGCTCGCCGAGTACGACCTGCGGCACGGCACCCGGCTGGCCGAGTCGGTGCTCGCCTGGCTGGACGCGCTCGGCGAGGTCAGGGTGGCGGCCGACGCGCTGCACATCCACCCCAACACCCTGCGCTACCGGGTGCGCCGGGCCGAGCAGTTGACCGGCATCGACCTGACCCAGCCGCAGCAGCGACTGCTGGCGATGCTCCAGCTCCGGCTGCCGGCCGAGAACTCCTGACGGAACGACGGCTGCCCGCCGACCGGAAGTGGTCGACGGGCAGCCGGTGACGCTGGGTCAGTCGTTGTAGCCGTGGCCGCTGCGGTGGCGCAGGCGCCACCACGGGCCGGTGATGGCGAGCATGATGCCCGGCTCCTGGATGTTGGCGAACAGCGTGTGGCCGTCCTCGGAGAAGGTCACGCCGGTGAACTCGCTGAACTCCGGCTTCTCGGCGGTGCCGATGTTCAGGTCGTTGCGGGCGATCGGGTAGGTGCGGCCGTCCTCGGTGGTGCCGAAGAGGTGCTGCACGCCCTCGCCGTCCTCGGCGATGACCAGGCCGCCGTACGGCGAGACGGTGATGTTGTCCGGGCCGTCGAAGTTGCCGTGGTCGCCGGCCACGTCGGTGTTGACGCCCAGCAGCACCTTGAGGGTGATGGTGCGCCGGTTCGGCTCGTAGAACCACACCTGGCCGTCGTGCTGCACCGGGCTCTCGGTGCGGGCGAAGCTGGAGACGAAGTAGAAGCCGCCGTCACCCCACCACATGCCCTCCAGCTTGCGGGAGCGGGTGACCTCACCGGCCGCGAACTGCTTGCGCACGGAGACCGTCTTGGCGTCGCGGTCCGGGACGTTCACCCAGTCCACGCCGTAGGTGCTGCCGACCTTGGTGACCCGGGACAGGTCGTCGACGAAGGTGCCGTGCGAGTCGAAGACCTTGAAGGCCTCCAGCTTGCCCGCGTCGGCGGCCAGCTTGCGGAGCTTGCCCTTGCCGTGCTTGAAACCGGCCGGCGGGGTCCAGCGGAACAGCAGGCCGTTCGGGTTCGAGGCGTCCTCGGTCAGGTAGAGGTGGCCGCGCTTCTGGTCCACCACGACCGCCTCGTGAGCGTACCGGCCGAGCGCCTTGATCGGCTGCGGGTCACGGTTGGCGTCCTGGTCGTGCGGGTCGACCTCGAAGATGTACCCGTGGTCCTTGGTCATGCCGTTCTGGCCGGCCTTGTCCTCGGTCTCCTCGCCGGTCAGCCAGGTGCCCCAGGGGGTCGCGCCACCGGCGCAGTTGGTCGAGGTGCCGGCGATGCCGACCCACTCCCTGACCTCCTTGCCGTTCTTGCGGACCTCGACCACGGTGCAGCCGCCGCCCGCGCCCGGGTCGTAGACGTGCCCGTCCAGCAGCGGCACCGGGTGCGGGAAGTTGGTGCGCGGGCCGCGGATCTCGTGGTTGTTCACCAGCACGGTGCCACCGCGCGGGCCGTCGAAGGCCGCGGTGCCGTCGTGGTTGCTGGGGGTGCTCTCACCGGTGACCAGCTTGGTCTTGCCGGTGTAGGTGATCACCTGGTACTTGAAGCCGCGCGGCAGCGCGAGGATGCCGTCCGGGTCGGGGAGCAGCTCGCCGTAGCCGGTGGCGCAGCGGGCCGCCTCGGCGGACTCGGCGGCGGGGGCCTCGCCGCCGGACGGCGCGGCGACGGCACCGGGGGCGGTGGCCAGCACCTCGGCGCTGCCGGCGATCAGGACGCCGGCCCCGATGGCGGTGGAACGGTTGACGAAGTCCCGGCGGGACAGCGACATATGAGTCACTCCTGTGAGGTGGGGCCGCTGTCCGGACGTTCCCGGCCGACGGCGTACTCGGTGACGGCGAGTGGGCCGCCGCCGACCAGCAGACTCCGCGCCCGCGATGAACCCCTGGTGAACCGGACACCGCCTCCGGGTGGTGATTTGCGGACCGTATCCGAACAAGCGGACGGGGCACCGTCAGATCGGATACGGCCCGTCAACTCCCGGCCCGACGGACCGTCAGCGTTCGACCCGCTCCACCCGCCACTGCTCCCAGGCGGTCAGCCAGGCCTCCTCGGTCACCGGCGCGCTGCCCGGGGTGCGCGGCGCACCGCCCAACCAGAGGCGCTCCCAGGCCCGTTGGGCCGGGAGGCTGGGCACCTCGCTGGCGAAGACGGTGAACCGGATGACCTCCTCGACGGCGGCCTGGCCCTCCGGCGTGCCGATCGCCCAGTCGGTGTTCTGCGCCAGCCTGGTCAGGTGGTTGACCATCGCGGTGACCGCGTCGCCCGCCTCGTCCCTGGTCTCCGAGGCCAGCCGCATCTGCTGCCGGACGGCCGCCTCCCAGCGCACCGCGCCCGCCTCGCCGCGCAGCCGCCTGGGCAGCCTCGGCACCCGCCTGGCCCGGGCCTGCGCCGCCAGCACCACCGCCTCGTGCACCGCGTGCTCGACCACCGCCCGGTGCGCCTCCAGGCCCGCCACCGGCGGGAGTTCGCGCTCCTCCAGGATGGCCCGCTGGGCCTGCTGGCGGGCCAGCTTGCGCATCAGGTCGGTACGGCCCAGCACGTACTTCTCGAAGTCCTCGATCCGGCGCAGCTCGACGCCGCCCGGCGGGACGCCGCGCCCGGTCACCTGGACGGTCACGCCGTCCACCCGCAGCCGGCCTGCCCAGACCGGGGCCGGGGTCCCGCCCTCGGGGCGGCGGTCCTCGTGGATCTGCACCGCCCGGGGCTCGCCCTCGACCGTGATCCACTCACGCAGGGCCCGGACCGCTCCCGGGCCGTCACCCTCGTCGATCTCCAACTGCTCGTAGACCCGGTCGCGTTCGTCCTCGACCACGTCCTCCAGCTCCGGCAGCGGCTGCTGCTCGGCGCCGGGGCGGTAGGTACGGACCGTCACATAGGGGCCATCGGCGGAACTCCAGTCGCCCGAGCGGACCTCGACCCAGCCCAGCCGGCCGTTCTGCACCTCGTACTCGGCGAGCGCGTCGCTGTCCTCGGGCGGATCGGGGACCGCCGGGGGCGCGCCCGCGGCGCCGCGCGCCGGGTCGGCACGGTGCAGGCCCGGGCCGCGCTCCGAACGGTCGACCCCGTAGACAGGGAAGTCCGCGTCCGCGAGCACCCGGCGGCTGTGCTCCTCGTGGTCGGCGTAGTAGTCCTCGGGCTCCTGGGGCCTGGTCGCGTTCTGCCTCGTCATCCTCTGCCGCACCCCCGCGTGCTCGCCTGACCGTCGTCCACGACGGACCGCACCGGGCCTGGCCCGGCACCCCGCGTCGCGTCCGCCCCACGATACGGGGCCCGGACCCACTGGGCCATCAGCTTCGCTCGTACGGTTGGCAGCCCGGCTTCCCGGCCCCGTCCGGCCGGGATTGTCAGTAGCCTTGCCTACTCTGGGAGGTATGACCGCAGCCACTCCGGCCTTCCCTGCCAGGATCAGCATCGTCACCCTCGGGGTGACCGACCTGGCCGCCAGCACCGCCTTCTACCAGGCGCTCGGCTGGGCGCGCTCCGCCGCCTCCAACGACGACATCGTCTGGTTCCGCACCGCCGACTCGGCGCTCGGCCTCTTCCCCACCGAGGAGCTGGCCGCCGACGCGGGCATCCCCGCGACGGGCGAGCCCTCCTTCCGCGGCGTCACGCTGGCGGTGAACCTGGAGTCACCCGAGCAGGTCGACGCCGCCCTGGCGGTCGCGGTCGGGGCCGGCGCCACCGTGGTCAAGCCCCCGGCCGCCACCGACTGGGGCGGCTACTCGGGCTACTTCGAGGACCTCGACGGCCACCTCTGGGAGCTGGCGCACAACCCCTTCTTCCCCTTCACCGACTCCGGCCAACTCGACCTCCCGTAGCCCCCGGTGGACGCCAACCACTACCGGCTGACCTCGGTCTGGCAGCTCCCCGCCGAGCCGCTCGGGGTCTACCGGATCCTCCGGGACGTCGAGCACTACCCGCGGTGGTGGCGGCAGGTGCGCTCGGTGCACCGGCTGACCGACCACAGCGGCGAGCTGGTGATACGTTCCGCACTGCCCTACCGGATCCGGCTGACCGTCACCGAACGGGAGCAGGACACGGTGGCCCTGACCCTGGCCGCCGAGCTGACCGGCGACCTGGTCGGCTGGTCCCGCTGGACGGTCCACCCCGAGGTCACCGGCAGCCGGGTGGTCTTCCAGGAGGAGGTCCGCCCGGCGAAGGCCCTGATGCGCCGACTGGCCCCGGTCGCCCGCCCGCTCTTCCTGGCCAACCACGCGGCGATGATGCGCAGCGGCGAGCGCGGCCTCCGGCGCCTGCTGACCCGCTGACCTCAACCGCTCCGCGCGAGCGCGGCCCCAGGTGCCCGGTGGACCGCCGACGTCAGCCGTTCTGCTGCGAGCGCGCCTTGAACGCGGCCTTCCGCGCCTCCTTGGCCACCGTACGGTTCAGGTGCAGCTCGCCGATCGCCTCCAGCACGTCCGCCGTGTACGGGTGCCTGACCCGCCACAGCTCGCCGAAGTAGCTGGCCGGGTTGTCGGTCACCGGCAGCTCCGCGATCAGCCGGTGCAGCACCTCGGCGTCGCCCTCGCTGGTCAGCAGCTGGGCGGCGAAGCCGTCCACCAGCGTCCACAGCACCATGCCGCGCTCCGGCGGCGTCACCTCCTGGCCCTGCCCGCGCAGCCAGGCCCGGACCGCCCCGCCCAGCTCCGGGTCGTCCAGCACCTCGGCCGCGGCCGGCCGGGCCGCCTCGCCGATCGTCTCCAGCGCCTGCACGCTGAGCATCCGCCGGACCGGGCTGTGCTGGTCGGTCCCCCGGGAGGCCGCCAGCAGCTCGCGGGCTGCGGTCTCCGGGTCGCGTCCGGCCAGCCAGACCAGCACCTCGCGCTCGGGCAGCACGTTCGCGGTCTCGGAGACCGCCCGCAGCAGCGCCTCGGCATCACCTTGGGCCAACTCGCCCACCAGCGGAGCGTCGTAGCCCTCCTCCAGCAGCCACTGCCGGACCGCGTACTGGCCGAGCGGGGTCAGCCGGACCAGCCCGAACCGGGCCGACTCCTCGTCACTCAGCTCGCCCTCGCCGACCGGGGAGTCCTCCTCCTCGAACAGCTCGGGGTCGATCGGCTGGTGCTCCAGCAGACCCAGCTCCGCCAGATCGCTCAGCATCGGGTCCAGAGTGATCATCAGATCGGTGATGTCGCCGAGCAGTTCCTCGTCCGGCTCCTCGCCTTCCGGCACCACCAACAGCGCGGCCAGCACGCCCAGCGGCACGGTCTCCTCGCCGGGCTCGGCGAAGGCGGTGGTCTCGTAGAGCACCTGGAGCGCCTCGTCCAGCAGCTCGGCCGCCGCCCGGCGGGACTCCTCCACCGCCGCGAGCCGCTCCTCGTCGTCCTCCTCGGCCTCGGCGTCCTCGTCCGCCAGGTCCAGCGAGTCCGCCTCGGCGGCCAGCTCCCGGACGATCCCGGCGGCGGTCAGCCAGAGCTCCAGGACCGTCTCCTCGTCACCCGCCTCGGCCGGCTCCAGGTCCGGACCGGGGATCGCCACGTGCTCGCCCGCCTCGGTGGTGCCGATCTCCACCAGGTCCAGGTCACAGGCCAGCGACCAGGCCCGCATCGCCTCGACCTCGGCCTCGTCGTCCCCACCCTCACCCTCGCTGCCGCCGCCGAGTCCGAGCAGCTCGGCGGCCGGCGTCCGGTCCTCCTCGACCAGGTCGCCGAACTCGTCCACCCGACGGTGCGGCGCGGCCCAGCGGGCCAGCTTCAGCGCGTGCGCGATCAGCGGCACCGCGAGCGCGGCATCGGCCAGCTCCCGTTCGGAGGGCAGCTGGATCGGGGGTACCAGCACCGCCGCGTCGTCCTGGTCCTCGTCCTGCCCGTGCGCGGCGAAGGCCCCGTACAGGTCCGCCAGGTCGAAGTCGGCGGGCAGCAGGCGCTCGGCAGCCGCGCGGTCCGACGGGGTCTCCGACGGGTTGTCAGGGGTGCTGCTGCTGCGTCCGGACATCGTTGCGAGGTCTCCCGTGGTGGCGGTGGTCACTGCCGGAGGGACCGTCTGGGTGGCGGTCCGTCAGCTCAGCGTATCCGTACCGGCGCCCACCCGCCGGTACCCACCACACGACCGGGTGAGCTGACGGAGTCGGTCCCGCACCTGCCGACGTGGCGGATCCGACACCCGGCACGGGGCCTCGGCACCGCTCTGACCACGTATCCTGCATCAGGAACGGTGCAAAACCCTGGTACCGGCCCCGGGCAACGAAGCCCAACCCCGTACACCCCCGCCCCACCAGGGCCCACCGTCCGGCCACCACCCCAGGCCAGGTCCGGCCCACGGTGGTGCCCGGCCACAGGAGATCCCTGACATGGCGGACCTCTCCCCCGCCGGCGCCGGACTGTCCACTGCACAGTTCGAAGGACGCCGGCTCTCGGAGGCCCTGCTCCCTCTGGAGCTCGCACCGCGTACGCAGCTCCAGCTCGCCGCGATCAGCCGCTGGAACGCGCTGCGCGGCATCCGCGTCGGCCTGGTGGCCGCCGCCCTGCTGTTCCTGCTGATCGGCGCCAACCTGGCCACCCCGATCTACCCGGTGCTCCAGCGACAGCTCGGCCTGACCGCGCTCGACACCACCGTCCTCTTCACCGTGTACGTCTTCGCGCTGGTCCCGGTGCTGGCCGCGGTCGGCCACTGGTCCGACCACCTCGGCCGACGCGCGATGATCCTGCCCGCCGTGGCCCTCGCGGCCGGCGGCGACGTCCTGTTCGCCACCGCGGACAGCTTCTGGCAGCTGGCCCTCGGCCGGGCCGTCCAAGGCATCGCGGTCGGCTTCGCCACCGGCGCGGCCGGCGCCGCCCTCGGCGACCTGCTGCCCGACCGCCCGACGCTGGCCGCCAAGCTCACCCTGGCCTGCTCGGCCGGCGGCGTGGCTCTCGGCCCGGTGGTCGGCGCCACCCTCTCCTCCGGCGAACACCCGCTGCTGACGCCGTTCCTGCTGCACGCCATCGCGCTGCTGGCGCTCTGCGTCCCGCTCGCCCTGGTGCACCCCCGGATGCCCGGACGCCAGCGGCCGCCCGCCGCCCCGCCGCGCATCACCACCCCCGCCCACCTGCGCCCGCAGCGCCTGCGCCTGCCGCGCACCGGCCGCCGGGAGTTCCTGCTCGCCTCCGGCGCGGGCTTCGTCTCCTACGCGGTCTTCGGCGTCTACCTCAGCCTGGCCCCGGCCTTCTCCGCCAAGCTGCTCGACACCACCTCCTCGCTCACCGGCGCGGTGGTGGCCGCCCTGCTGCTCGGCTCCTCGGCCACCGCCCAGCTGCTGGTCCCGCCCACCGCCGACCGCCTGGTGATCGCCCTCGGCATGGCGGGCTTGGCCACCGGCCTCGCCCTGGTGGTCACCGCCCTCTACACCGGCACCCCGGCGCTGCTCTTCCTCGGCAGCATCCTCGGCGGCTCCTGCCAGGGCGTGGCCTTCCGCTCCCTCTTCACCACCGCCGTCGCCGCGATGAACCCCGAACGCCGCGGCAGCGAGCTCTCCACCCTCTGGGTCATCGTCTACCTCGGCTCCTCCCTGCCGATCGTCGGCGTCGGCGCCCTGAGCCAGCACTACGGCCTGCTCCCGGCCGTCAGCGGCTTCGTCGGGATGGCCGCCCTGGCCTGCCTCGGCCTGGCCGGCGCGGTCCTGCGGCAACCGGCCCGGTAGACACTGCGGGATTGGCTGCGCCAACAGGGCGCGGGGAACTGAGCGAACCGGAAGACTGCGCACCCGCAAGCCAAACTCGGTGAGCCCAGTTGCACGTGCCCGTTGTAAGCAGAGGGGCCCGACCCTCCGCGAGGAGAGCCGGGCCCTTCTGTGACGCTCGATCAGACGTTGAAGCCGAGCGCCCGCAGCTGGTCGCGGCCGTCGTCGGTGATCTTGTCCGGGCCCCACGGCGGCATCCAGACCCAGTTGATCCTGAGGTCCTGGACCAGGCCGTCGGTGGCGGTCTTGGCCTGGTCCTCGATCACGTCGGTGAGCGGGCAGGCCGCCGAGGTGAGGGTCATGTCGATGGTGGCCACGTCGGACTCGTCGATGTGGATGCCGTAGATCAGGCCAAGGTTGACGACGTCGATGCCCAGTTCGGGGTCGACAACGTCCATCAGGGCCTCGGTCAGGTCCTCGACGGAGACGGTGCCGGCCGTGGTGCCGACGATCACGGTCGGGCCCTCGGTGGAGGGCGCCGCCGCCTCGGCCGGGGTGCCGGCCTCGGTGTCGCTCATGAGTGTTTCCTTAGGGGTCGTCAGACGGCGGGGTGTTCGGCGAGCGCCTTGGCGGTGGCGTCCTTCCAGGCCATCCAGCTCAGCAGCGCGCACTTGACCCGGGCCGGGAACTTGGAGACACCGGCGAACGCGACCGCGTCCTCCAGTACGTCCTCGTCGCCGACGCCCTGGCCCTTGCTCTGCATGAGCTCCAGGAAGGCCTCCTGGATCGCCTGTGCCTCGCCCACGGACTTGCCGACCACCAGGTCGTTCAGCACCGAGGCGCTGGCCTGGCTGATCGAGCAGCCCTGGGACTCGTACGAGACGTCGGCGATGACCGCGCCGTCGAGCCGCACCCGCAGGGTGATCTCGTCGCCGCAGGTCGGGTTGACGTGGTGCACCTCGGCGTCGCCGTCCCGCAGCCCCTTGCCGTGGGGGTTCTTGTAGTGCTCCAGGATGATCTCCTGGTACATCGAGTCGAGCTTCATTCCGCGCTCACCCCTCAGCCGAAGAAGTTCCGGACGTGGTGCAGACCGTCGATCAGGGCGTCGACGTCGGCCGGCGTCGAGTACAGGTAGAACGACGCCCGCGTGGTCGCGGGGATTCCGTACCGCAGGCAGACCGGCCGCGCGCAGTGGTGGCCGACCCGGACCGCGATGCCCTGCTCGTCCAGCACCTGCCCCACATCGTGCGGGTGGATGTCGCCGAGCACGAAGGAGATCGCCGCACCGCGGTCGACGGCCGTGCGCGGGCCGATGATCCGCAGGTCGGGGACCTCCAGCAGCCGCTGCACCGCGTACTCGGTGAGGGTGTGCTCGTGCTCCGCGATCCGGTCCATGCCGATGGCCGACAGGTAGTCGATGGCCGCACCGAGCCCGACTGCCTGGGCGATCGGCGGGGTGCCCGCCTCGAACTTGTGCGGGGCCGGGGCGTAGGTCGAGGCGCCCATGGTGACGGTCTCGATCATCTCGCCGCCGCCGAGGAACGGCGGGAGGTCCTCCAGCAGTTCCTGACGGCCCCACAGCACGCCGATGCCCGTCGGGCCCAGCATCTTGTGGCCGGTGAAGGCGACGAAGTCGGCGCCCAGCTCCTGCACGTCGAGCACCATGTGCGGAGCGGCCTGCGAGGCGTCGATCAGCACCAGCGCGCCGACGTCCTGGGCACGCCGGACGATCGCCTCGACCGGGTTGACCGTGCCCATCAGGTTGGAGACCAGCGTGAAGGAGACGATCTTCGTCTTCTCGTTGATCAGCTCGTTGATGTTCGACAGGTCGAGCCGGCCCTCGTCGGTCAGGCCGAACCACTTCAGCGTCGCGCCGGTGCGCTGCGCGAGCAGCTGCCACGGCACGATGTTGGAGTGGTGCTCCATCTCGGTGATGACCACCTCCGCGTCGGCGTCGACGCGGTACGGCTCCTCGGCCCAGCCCAGCATGTTCGCCACGAGGTTGAGCGACTCCGAGGCGTTCTTGGTGAAGATCACCTCGTCCCGGCTCGGCGCGTTGATGAACGCGGCGACCTTGTCACGGGCGCCCTCGTACAGCGCCGTGGCCTCTTCGGCCAGCACGTGCACGCCGCGGTGCACGTTGGCGTTGTGCCGCTCGTAGTAGCCGTTCAGCGCGTCGAGCACCTGCTGGGGCTTCTGCGAGGTCGCCGCGTTGTCCAGGTAGACCAGGGGCTTGTCGTCGTGCAGCACCCGCTGCAGGATCGGGAAGTCCTTGCGGATCGCGTCGCCGAACTCCTGTGCCTCGGCCAGCAGACCGGCGAGCGCCGAGTCGGGATGGGTTGTCACTCGGAAGCGCCGCCCTTCACGTATGCCGCGTAGCCCTCGTTCTCCAGCTTGTCCGCCAGCTCGGCGCCACCGGACTCGACGATCCGGCCGGCCGAGAAGACGTGCACGAAGTCGGGCTTGATGTACTTGAGGATCCGGGTGTAGTGCGTCACCAGCAGGGTGCCCACCTCGCCGGAGGAGGCGACCCGGTTGATGCCCTCGGAGACCTGGCGGAGCGCGTCCACGTCGAGGCCGGAGTCGGTCTCGTCGAGGATGGCGATCTTCGGCTTGAGCAGCTCCAGCTGGAGGATCTCGTGGCGCTTCTTCTCGCCGCCGGAGAAGCCCTCGTTCACGTTGCGCTCGGCGAAGGCCGGGTCCATCTGCAGGGCGGCCATCGCCTCCTTGACCTCCTTGACCCAGAGCCGCAGCTTCGGGGCCTCGCCACGGATGGCGGTGGCGGCGGTGCGCAGGAAGTTGGAGACCGAGACGCCGGGGACCTCGACCGGGTACTGCATGGCCAGGAAGACGCCGGCCCGGGCGCGCTCGTCGACGGACATCTCCAGCACGTCCTCGCCGTCCAGCAGCACCGAGCCGCCGGTGACGGTGTACTTCGGGTGCCCGGCCAGCGTGTACGCCAGGGTGGACTTGCCGGAGCCGTTCGGGCCCATGATGGCGTGGGTCTCGCCCTGCTTGACCGTCAGGTCGACGCCCTTGAGGATCTCGCGGGGGCCGCTCTCGGTCTCGACGGAGACGTGCAGGTCACGGATTTCAAGCGTTGCCATATGTACTCAGGACTCCTGGTTGACGGAGACGAGCACATCGTCCCCTTCGATCTTTACGGGGTAGACGGGGACCGGCCTGGTCGCGGGCAGCCCGGAGGGCTTCCCGGTGCGCAGGTCGAAGCTGGAGCCGTGCAGCCAGCACTCGATCGCGCAGTCCTCGACCTCGCCCTCGGAGAGCGACACGTTCGCGTGCGAGCAGATGTCGTTGATCGCGAACACCTCGCCCTCGGTGCGGACGATCGAGACCGGTACGCCGTTCAGCTCGACGCGCTTGGGCGTGTCTTCCGCCAGCTCGCTCAGCGAGCAGGCTCGGAGGAAGCTCATCAGACCGTCGCCTCGAGCTCGGCCTCGATCTTCTCCATCAGCTGGTCCTGGATCTCGGCGACGCCGATCTGCTGGACCAGCTCGGCGAAGAAGCCGCGGACCACCAGGCGCCGCGCGTCGTCGGCCGGGATGCCGCGGGACTGCAGGTAGAAGAGCTGCTCGTCATCGAAGCGGCCGGTCGCCGAGGCGTGGCCGGCGCCGACGATCTCGCCGGTCTCGATCTCCAGGTTCGGGATCGAGTCGACCCGGGCGCCGTCGGTGAGCACCAGGTTGCGGTTGTGCTCGTAGGTGTCGGTGCCCTCGGCGGCGGCGCGGATCAGCACGTCGCCGACCCAGACCGCGTGCGCGTCCTTGCCCTGCAGCGCGCCCTTGTAGACCACGTTGGACCGGCAGTGCGGGGTGTCGTGGTCGATCACCAGGCGGTGCTCCAGGTGCTGGCCGGCGTCCGCGAAGTACAGGCCGTACAGCTCGGCCTCGCCGCCGGGGCCCGCGTAGTTGACCCGCGGGTGCAGCCGGACCAGGTCGCCGCCGAAGGTGACCACGACGGACTTGAGCGAGGCGTCCCGGCCGATCAGCGCGGTCTGCTGGGCGACGTGCACCGCGTCCCGGTCCCAGTCCTGGACCGAGACGAAGGTGAGCTTGGCGCCGTCGCCGAGCACCAACTCGACGTTGGCCGCGCGGACGCCGGTGCCGGTGTGGTTGAGCACCACGACCGCCTCGGCGAACGGCTTGACCTCGATCAGCACGTGGGCGAAGGCGACGCCGCCCTCACCGTGCACGTCGATCTTCACCGGCTCGGTGAGCACGGCGTCCTGGGCCACCGTGACGACCAGGGCCTGGCCGAAGGCGCTGAACGCCTGCGCGGCGACCCGGTCGACCGGCTTGCCGGCCTTGCCCAGCCGGGCGTCGTCGCGACCGACGGTCTCGGCCGTGGCGCCCTCGGGCAGCCCCAGCTCGATCTTGTCGGTCCCCGACGCGCCGTCGGCGGCGGTGCCGTCGTGCAGCCCGCCGAGGCGGTGCATCGGCGTGAACCGCCAGTCCTCCTCGCGGCCGTGCGGCACCGGGAAGTCGGTCACGTCGTACGAGGGCTTGACCGCGACGCGGGCGTCGATCGGCTGCTGCACGGTGGCCCGGCCGGTGCCGGGACCGGCCAGCTGCGCACCGGCCCCGGCGGTCCCGACCTCGATCGAACCGGCGGTCGTCGAGCCGGTGGTGTTCTGAACGTCAGCCATGGCTGTCGTGGTGCTCTCTTTCCTGGGGAACGGACTGGACTACGGGCGGCTGGCGTCAGCCGACCGAGCCCTCCATCTGCAGCTCGATCAGCCGGTTGAGCTCCAGCGCGTACTCCATCGGCAGCTCGCGCGCGATCGGCTCGACGAAGCCACGGACGATCATCGCCATCGCCTCGAACTCGGTCATGCCCCGGCTCATCAGGTAGAAGAGCTGGTCCTCGCTGACCTTGGAGACGGTGGCCTCGTGACCCATCGACACGTCGTCCTCGCGGACGTCCACGTACGGGTAGGTGTCGGAGCGCGAGATCGTGTCGACCAGCAGCGCGTCGCAGAGCACGTTGGACTTGGCGCCCTTGGAGCCCTCGCCGATCTCGATCAGACCGCGGTACGACGTCCGGCCACCGCCGCGCGCCACCGACTTGGAGACGATGTTGGACGAGGTGTTCGGCGCCATGTGCACCATCTTGGCGCCGGCGTCCTGGTGCTGGCCCTCGCCCGCGAAGGCGATGGACAGCGTCTCGCCCTTGGCGTGCTCGCCCATCAGGTAGACGGCCGGGTACTTCATGGTGACCTTGGAGCCGATGTTGCCGTCGACCCACTCCATGGTCGCGCCCTCGTACGCCACGGCGCGCTTGGTGACCAGGTTGTAGACGTTGTTCGACCAGTTCTGGATGGTCGTGTAGCGGCAGCGGCCGCCCTTCTTGACGATGATCTCGACCACGGCACTGTGCAGCGAGTCCGAGGAGTAGATCGGGGCGGTGCAGCCCTCGACGTAGTGGACGTAGGCGTCCTCGTCGACGATGATCAGCGTCCGCTCGAACTGGCCCATGTTCTCGGTGTTGATCCGGAAGTAGGCCTGCAGCGGGATGTCGACGTGGACACCCTTCGGCACGTAGATGAACGAGCCACCGGACCACACGGCCGTGTTCAGCGCGGCGAACTTGTTGTCGCCGACCGGGATCACGGTGCCGAAGTACTCCTTGAAGATCTCCGGGTACTGCTTGAGCGCGGTGTCGGTGTCCAGGAAGATGACGCCCTGCTCCTCCAGGTCCTCGCGGATCTGGTGGTAGACGACCTCGGACTCGTACTGCGCCGCGACACCGGCGACCAGGCGCTGCTTCTCCGCCTCCGGGATGCCGAGCTTGTCGTACGTCGCCTTGATGTCGGCGGGCAGGTCCTCCCAGGACTCGGCCTGCTTCTCGGTGGAGCGAACGAAGTACTTGATGTTGTCGAAGTCGATGCCGCTGAGGTCGGAACCCCAGGTCGGCATGGGCTTCTTGCCGAACAGCTTCAGGCCCTTGAGACGCAGGTTGAGCATCCACTCCGACTCGGACTTCTTCGCCGAGATGTCGCGGACGACCTCCTCGCTCAGCCCGCGCTTGGCCGTGGCACCGGCGGCGTCCGGGTCGGACCAGCCGTACTCGTAGGTGCCGAGACCATCGAGCTCGGGGTGCGAAACGGTGTCAGTCATGCGAGGTTCCTCCGCGCGGACGCAGGTTCGGATGGAGTAGACGTACCGGCAGTCGGCACTGCACCGGGCAGCGGGCGGGTGCCTGCTGACGATGCGGCACCGGGTGCCGGCACATAGGTGGTGCAGACCCCGTCGCCGTGGGCGATGGTGGCCAGCCTTTGCACATGGGTGCCCAGGAGCTGGGAGAAGACCTCGGTCTCCGCCTCGCAGAGCTGCGGGAACTGCTCGGCGATGTGCGCGACCGGGCAGTGGTGCTGGCAGAGCTGGGCGCCGGCCGGGGCCGCCGGAGAGGCTCCCGAGGGCACTCGCCGCACCGTGGCAGCGTACCCGTCGGCACTCAGCGCCTGCGCGAGTGCCTCCGTACGGGACTCCGCCCCGGACCGCTCCAGCGCGTCGCGGTAGCGGTCGCCCTGGCGTCCGAAGCGGGCCCGGGCGAAGGCGGTGACCGCCTCCTCGCCCGCCTTGCCGCCACCGACCGCCTCGGAGATCCAGCGCAGCGCGTCGGCGGCGAGCTGGTCGTAGGCCTGGTAGAAGGCGTCCCGACCGGATTCGGTGAGGGCGAAGACCTTGGCCGGACGGCCCCGGCCGCGGCTGCCGTAGACCCGCTGCTCGCGGGCGTCGACCAGACCGGCCGCGGCCAGACCGTCCAGGTGCCGGCGGACCGCGGCGGCGGTCAGCCCGAGCCTGGTGGCCAGGTCGGCGGCGGAGGAGGGCCCGTGGTCCAGGATCGACCGGGCGACCCTGTCCCGGGTGGCCTGGTGGCCGTCCCCCTCGGCTGCGGGCAGCGCAGAACCGGGGGCCGACTCGGCCTCCGGCAGCTGGGCGTACTCGCGCATGTTTTTCACAACACGATTGTTGCGTAATTCGTTCCGGAGGGACAACCCGTGATCCACGACGCATCGGTGGTGTCAATCACGCAGGCAAGCCTTACCTGACCTGCGGAGATGATCGAACGCCCCACGGCGGGAGGTTCAGGGGTTGCCTCCTAGACTCCCGGTATGCATAGCGAACCTGCGGTCGAGGTGACCGGCCTGGTGAAGCGGTACGGGCCGAAGACGGCGGTGGACGGTCTCGACCTGACCATCGCGCGCGGCACCGTGACCGCCGTGCTCGGGCCGAACGGCGCCGGGAAGACCACCACGATCGAGACCTGCGAGGGCTTCCGCCGCCCGGACGTCGGCACGGTCCGGGTGCTCGGCCTCGACCCGGTCGCGGACGCCCGGGCGCTCCGGCCCCGGGTCGGCGTGATGCTCCAGTCCGGCGGCGTCTACCCCGGCGCCCGCGCCGTCGAGATGCTCAGGCACACCGCGAAGCTGCACGCCCACCCGCTCGACGTGGACACCCTGGTCGAGCGGCTCGGCCTCGGCTCCTGCGGCCGGACCGCCTACCGGCGGCTCTCCGGCGGCCAGCAGCAGCGCCTCGCCCTGGCGATGGCCGTGGTCGGCCGCCCCGAGCTGGTCTTCCTGGACGAGCCCACCGCCGGACTCGACCCGCAGGCCCGCCGGGCAACCTGGGAGCTGGTCCGCGACCTGCGCCGGGACGGCGTCACCGTGGTGCTGACCACCCATCACCTGGACGAGGCCGAGCAGCTGGCCGACCGGGTGGCGATCGTGGACGGCGGGAAGGTGATCGCCGAGGGCACCGTCGAGGAGCTCTGCCGGGGCGGCTCGGAGAGCAGCCTGCACTTCGACGGCCCGGCCGGTCTCGACCTCGGCTCGCTGCACAAGGTGCTGCCGGACGGCGCCTCGGCCACCGAGCCGAGCCCCGGCTCGTACCGGGTGGAGGCTCCGCTCGACCCGGCGCTGCTGGCCACCGTGACGGCCTGGTGCGCCTCGGCCGGGGTGCTGCCCGAGCGCCTGACCGTGCGTCGGCGCAGCCTCGAAGACGTCTTCCTCGAACTGACCGGACGGGAGCTGCGATGACCACCACCTACGAGCCGAGGCCCGGCACCGCGCCGGTCGGCCGGATGCTGCTGGCGCAGACCGCGTTCGAGACCAGGATGCTGCTGCGCAACGGGGAGCAGCTGCTGCTCACCGTGGTGATCCCGACCGTGCTGCTGGTGCTGTTCAGCGCCGTGGACGTGGTCGACGTGACCGGGCCCGGCAAACGGGTCGACTTCCTCGCGCCCGGGCTGCTGGCGCTGGCGGTGATGTCCACCGCGTTCACCGGGCAGGCGATCGCCACCGGTTTCGAGCGGCGCTACGGCGTGCTCAAGCGGCTGGGCGCCTCGCCGTTGCCGCGCTGGGCGCTGCTGACCGCGAAGACCGGCTGCGTGCTGGTCACCGAGGTCCTCCAGGTGGCCCTGCTCTCGCTGATCGCCCTCGCGCTGGGTTGGTCGCCGCAGGGCGACCCGCTCGCGGTGGCGGCGCTGCTGGTGCTGGGCACGGCCGCGTTCTCCGGCCTCGGGTTGCTGATGGCGGGCACCCTGCGGGCCGAGGCCACGCTGGCCGCCGCCAACCTGGTCTTCATCCTGCTGCTGCTGGCGGGCGGCGTGGTCGTCCCGCTGGCGAAGTTCCCGGCGGCGGTCCGGCCGGTGCTGGAGCTGCTGCCGATCAGCGCGCTCTCGGACGGCCTGCGGGCCGTCCTGCAGAGCGGCGCCGGGATGCCCTGGGCGGACCTGGGCATCCTCGGCGCCTGGGCAGCGGTCGGTCTCGGGCTGGCAGCCCGGTTCTTCCGCTGGGAGTAGGTACTTAGCGCGAGCGGCGGCGGGTGACCAGGACCAGTGCGCCGCCGATGACCAGCACGCCGGCCCCGGCCGCCGCGATCACGCCGGCGTTGCTGCCGCCGCCGGTCTCGGCCAGCTGCGGCCCGGTGGGCTTCGGCGTGGGCGTCCTGCTCACGGCGGGCGGAGTCGGGGTGGGCGTGACCTTGGGGGGCGGAGTCGGCGAGGGCGATGCCGGGCAGGGCGCGACCGTACCGGTCTTGGTGACCGGACTCTTCGGCTCCTCGTCCGTGGTGACGACGAGCTCCACCGCCACGTCCTTGGTGTGCGCCTTGACCGGGAAGTCCTGGCTGAACGAGGCCCCGAACTGCTTCTTGTCGAGCAGCGTCTCCCCGCCCACCGTGAGGGTGATCCGGTTGGTGAACTGCGGGTTGTAGTCCGCCACCTGGACGCTTACCTTGTCGCAGGCCAGCGTCCACTCCGCGCTGTGCACCGGCACGGCCGCCAGCGCACCGCCGGCCAGCAGCAGCGGGGCCAGCGCCCCCAGCCCCGCCGCGCTCGCGATCAGCCTTCCGGATGTCTGGCGCATCTCGATCTTCCCTCCCGAACGACCCTGTCCGACAAGGCTCTTGACCCTCGTACGGACCTTCGGGCGGACTCTACCGGCGAGTGGCTCGCGACCCGCCCGCCTTGACGAAAAAAACGCACACCCGCCGATCAGGACCGATCGGCGGGTGTGCGTACCGTACTGCCGGAGCGTCAGGCCCTGCGGGCGCCGCGACGGCGGGCGGCCACCGCGATGCCGACGCCGGCGCCGAGCACCAGCACGCCGCCGACGGTCAGCGGCAGCAGGCCGCTCGCGCCGGTGAAGGCCAGACCGCCGCCTCCGCCCGGGGCCGACGGGCTGGGGACGGGCGTGCCGGTCGCCGGAGCGGACGGGCTGCCGCTGCCGCTCGGGGTCGGCGAACCGCTCGGGGTGGGCTTGCCACTGGTGCTCGCGGACGGGCTCCCGGGCCGCGAGGCGCTGGTGCTCGGCGCCGGGGTGGTCGGCGGCGGGGTCACCACCACGGCGGCCGGCAGGCAGCCGGCGAACGGGTAGTGGTGGGTCTCCGCGCCGCCCTTTCCGGTCAGCGACTTGGCGATCACCGAGCCGTTCACCGGGCCGCCGCTGCCCAGGTCGAAGGCGGCGTTCGGGGCCAGCACGCTGCCCGGCCAGGCGTTGCCGCTCTTCTTGACCACCTTGGTGGCGTTCGGGAAGTTCCAGAGCAGCCGGGCCCTGATCCGGCCACCGGCCGCGCTCTGCGACTTGTCGTCGTGCACGTACGCCTTGGTGGCCTCGTCCCAGAGGAAGAAGCCGGTGGTGCCGGCCTGCTCCTGGTCGTAGCCGTCCTCGACCGAGCTGATCACCGTCACGGAGCCGGCCGGCACCTTGAGGTAGAACTCCTTGGTCCCGGTCAGCATGTGCTTCGGGAGGACGAAGCTGTTCAGCGTCGCGTCGGTGCCCGTCAGGGTGAGCTTCGTCCCGTCCAGGGCCATGGTCCCCGCGCCGGGCTTGACCAGCTCGGCGGAGAGCGACCGCAGCGCGGTGAACTCCGCCGCGAAGTCGATCGGTGACGGGCCCTGGACGACCTTGCCCGCGTGCGCCTCGGCCGTTCCGCTGAGCTTGCCGGCGTAGACGCCGTTGCCCTTCATCACCTGGACGTTCCCGGTCAGGTTCCCGCCGACCACCAGGGCGTTGCCGCCCGGGAGCGCGGCCACCTGGTCGGCCGTCAGCTCGTTGCCGACCGAGAAGCCGCCGGTGAAGTCGGCGTTGCCGCCGATCGCGACCGCGCCCTCGGCATCGGGGGTATGGGTGTCGTTCCCCTGGATGAACTCGCCGTAGCGGTCGGCCACCCCGAAGGTGCGGCAGTTCTCGGCAGCCGGGGTCGCCACGGCCGCCGGAGCGGTGAGCGTGCCGAGGGCGAGGGTGCCACCGAGCGCGAGCGCGGCGGCGGGTACGGATATGCGCATGTGCAGGATCTCCGCTGTTGGTGCGGTAGGGCAACTACGGGTCAGGGCGCACTCTGTCGACCCGAGCGGGCACTGGTCAAGACCAGTGCCCGTTCTGCGCACTACGTCCCGCTCCGGACCCCGCACCGGGGCGGGCCTGCGCCGCACTCCCGGAAGGTGTACGGAATTTCGATCCGATTACAAGCTTGGACCAGACCAGCACAGACCGGACATTGGCGCCGAATCAGGTCGTCGGGGTCGACTACGGTCGGCTCAGCAGGGCCCTGTCGTGGCCGTCCCGACGCCTGCACCCAGCCGTGAAGGGCCGGACCGCCATGCCTCCCGAGTTTTCCCCTCCCGCCGAACCGGCACCGGCCTCCGTCGACCAGCGACGGCCGGAGCTCCGGCACACCGGCGAGGTCTCGGCCACCGTCCTGGAGGTCTGACGTGTCCTCGTTCCCGCAGCACATCGAGACCCTCGAGTTGCGCGTCCTGACGCCCCCGCAGCCGCCGGAACCCATCGCGGCGGAGGAGCCCGCTCCCAAGCCCCGGTCCGGCGGCCGGGACCGGTACCTCGACCTGCTGCGCGCCCTGGCGCTGTTCCGAGTGGTGCTCTACCACAACTTCAACTGGGCCTGGCTGCCGCTGGTCTTCCCCTCGATGGGCGTGATGTTCGCGCTGGCCGGCTCGCTGATGGCCCGTTCGCTGAGCCGTCCCGCGATCACCGTGATCCGGGGGCGGCTGCGCCGACTGCTGCCGCCGCTCTGGCTGTTCGGCGTCATCACGATCGGCCTGAGCCTGCTCGACGGCTGGGGTCCGAACGCCGAGGGCCACCCCAACTGGTGGTGGGGCAAGCTGGTCTTCTGGGTGCTGCCGCTGAGCACCCCGCCGTTCGCCGAGGGCTCGCTGCCCGGCTTCGGCGGCATCCTGGAGCACAGCTGGGCCGAGCAGGTCGGGGTGCCGCTCTGGTACCTGCGGGCCTACCTCTGGTACGTGCTGCTCTCGCCGCTGATGCTCAAGGCGCTGCGCCGCTTCCCGGTGGTGACCATCCTCACCCCGCTGGCCATGGCGCTCTGTTCCGGCCTGGTCCCGCAGGACGGCCGGATCTGGGAGACCCTCTCCGACTTCACCACCTTCGGCTCCTGCTGGGTGCTCGGCATGGCCCACCAGGAGGGGCTGCTGCGCAAGCTGCCGCAGTACGTCGCACCGTCGATCGCCCCGCTGATCATGCTGGCCGGCTACTGGTGGATGAGCAGCCGTCCGGTGCTCGACCCCGGCGAGGTCGGCGACCTGGAGAGCGTGCCGATCGCGCAGGCGGTCTGGTCGTTCGGCTTCGTCCTGCTGCTGCTCCACCTCAGCCCGTCCTGGCAGGACTGGCCGGGGCCGCTGCAACGCTGGAACGGGCTGATCAGCCTGCTCAACGCCCGGGCGGTGAGCGTCTACCTTTGGCACACCATGGCCCTCGAACTCTCGGTGCCTATCGTCGACCTGGCCTGGCGCAGCGACTGGGCGGCCGAGAACCTGGGCTGGCTGCTGCGGACCCCCTATCCACAGCTGTTCGTCGCCCTGCCGCTGATCGCCCTGTTCGTGCTGACCTTCGGCTGGATCGAGGACCTGGCCGCCGGGCGCCCACCGCGGCTCTTCCCCTGGCCCCGCCGGAACAGGGGACGTCGCCGCGCCGGGTAGCGCGGCAGTGGAGGGGGGTGCGCATTGATCATCTGTCAGGCGAATTACAGTGATTCCCGTGCATACCCCCTCCTCCCTGCTCGCCGCGCGCTGGCAGCCGACCGCCGCGACCGTCCGGCGGGCCGCGCTCGCCGCCCTGGTGATGAGCGTGGTCATCGTGGTCACCGGCGGCGCCGTCCGGCTGACGGCCTCCGGCCTCGGCTGCTCGACCTGGCCCCGCTGCACCGCCGACAGCCTGACGCCGACGGCCGAGATGGGCCTGCACGGTGTCATCGAGTTCACCAACCGGATGCTCACCTACGTGCTCTGCGCCGCGGTCGCCTGGGTCACCCTGGCGGCCCGCTGCCTCCCCCAGCCTTCGGCCGGGGGGACCCCCTACCCCTGGCGACGCAGCGTCACCCGGCTGGGCTGGGCGCAGTTCTGGCTGGTGATGAGCAACGCCGTGCTCGGCGGCATCACCGTCCTGACCGGCCTCAACCCGTACATCGTCGGCGCGCACCTGATCGCCGCGATGGCCCTGGTCTGGGTCGCGCTGCTGACCTGGGAGCGGACCAAGGAGGGTGACGGCGCACCCCAGCCGCTGGTGGGCCGTCCGGTCCTCCGGCTCGCCAACGTGCTGGTGCTGGTGATCGGCCTGCTGGTGGTGGCCGGGACGCTGGTCACCGGCGCGGGCCACCATCCGGGCGCATCCAGCGCGGACGGCAGGCCGGTGCACCGGATCCCGGTCGACTACGACCGGCTCGCCCAGCTCCACACCGACCTGGCCTTCCTCTCCTTCGGCCTGGCGATCGCGGCGGTCTTCGTGCTCGCGGCGGTCAAGGCCCCGGCGGCCGCCCGGGCCCGCGCCAAGGAGCTACTGGTCGTGCTGCTCGCGCAGGGCCTGATCGGCTTCGTCCAGTACTTCACCGACGCGCCCGAGATCCTGGTCGGCCTGCACATGCTGGGCGCCGCGCTGGTCTGGATCGCCGCCCTGCGCATCCCGCTGTCGCTGCGCAGCCGGTCCGAGCCGGCGGCGCCGGTGGTCCCGGCCCAGGAGCTGCAGAGCGCCTGACGGCACGACAGAAGGCCCTGACCCCCGCCAAGGGGTCAGGGCCTTCGTGCGGTACGGATCAGCCGCCGAGCTGGAGGCCGGCCATCCGCTTCCACTCGTACGGGCCGGTGCGCACCCGGAGCGCCAGCTCGCCCTCGAAGTCGTCGTGCAGCGTGAGCCCGGCCAGCTCGGCCGCGCGGCGGCCGACGGCGTGGGTCGGGGCCACCTGGTCGCCCCAGGAACCGTCGGCGCCGACCAGGACGATCCGGGTGGCCGTGCCACCGACGTACTCGACGACGCCCTCGGCGGTGCCGCCGTGCTGCTTGGCGAAACGCTCGATGTGCTTGGCGATGCGCTTGGCGCGGCGCTCGGCGCGGGCGTCCGGCGCGGTGGTGGTGGTCTCTGCGCTGCTCATGTCCGCATGCTACCGATGAGTAGTCGCACTGGCGACGGCAGCGCCGTGTGGGGCGGCCCACATAGGCTGGAAGCGTGACCTTCGAAGGCTGGCCCGCCGAGGCCCTTGAGTTCTACGAGCAGCTGGAGACCGACAACTCCCGGCTCTTCTGGCAAGCCCACCGGGACCGGTACGAGCAGGACGTCCGGGCCCCGATGGCGGCCCTGCTGGAGGCGCTGGAGCCGGAGTTCGGGCCCGGCAAGATCTTCCGGCCGAACCGGGACGTCCGGTTCAGCGCCGACAAGGCGCCGTACAAGACGCACGTCGGCGGCTACCTGGAGGGCGGCGGCTACATCCAGCTCTCCGCCGACGGACTGGCCTGCGGCAACGGCATGTACCAGCTGGCCACCGACCAGCTGGCCCGCTACCGCGCCGCGGTGGCCGAGGACATCAGCGGCGCCGAGCTGGAGCGGGTGATCGCCGCGGTCGAGGCGGCCGGGCCGGAGGTGCGCGGCCGGGACGCGTTGAAGACCGCCCCGCGCGGCTTCGCCAAGGACCACCCGCGGATCGGACTGCTGCGCAACAAGGGCCTGGTGGCCTGGCAGGAGTGGGAGCCCGCGGCCTGGCTCGGCACTCCGGCGGCGCTGGAGCCGATCATGGGCTTCCTGCGGGCCTCCCAGCCCCTGATGGCCTGGCTGAACGGGCACGTGGGCCCGAGCGAACTGCCCGGACGATGAGAAAGGGGGCCCCGCAGGGCCCCCTTCTTCTCTCCTGGTGGTCCGTCAGGGGATGAACGGATCCACCGCGATGACCACGAAGAGCAGGGTCAGGTAGGTGATCGACCAGTGGAACAGCCGCATCTCCTTGAGCTTGGCCCCGACCAGCCCGGCCTTGGCGCGGGCGTGCAGGCCGTGCGCCTCCTTGAGCCAGAAGGCGCCGAGCAGCACCGCCGAGACCGGGTACAGCCAGCTGGTGTGGGCCAGCGGCCAGAGCGCCAGCGAGACCAGCACCATCACCCAGGAGTACGCCACGATCTGCCGGGCCACCGCCAGGTTGCCCTTGATCACCGGCAGCATCGGGACGCCGGCCCTGGCGTAGTCGTCGCGCACCTTCATGGAGAGCGGCCAATAGTGCGGCGGCGTCCAGAAGAAGATCACCAGGAAGAGCACCAGGGCGGACCAGGAGACCGAGTCGGTCACCGCGGCCCAGCCGACGAAGACCGGCATGCAGCCGGCGATGCCGCCCCAGACGATGTTCTGCGCCGTCCGCCGCTTCAGGCCGAGCGTGTAGACGAAGACGTAGAAGAGCAGTGCGGCCAGCGCGAGCCCGGCGGCCAGCGGGTTGACCAGCAGCCAGAGCCAGACCGTCGAGAGCACCGCCAGCGCGATGCCGAAGACCAGCGCCTCGGGCGGCGAGACCATGCCGGTCACCAGCGGGCGGCGTTCGGTCCTGGACATCACCGCGTCGATGTCGCGGTCGATGTACATGTTGAGGGCGTTGGCGCCACCTGCCGAGAGGTAACCGCCGATCACCACCCAGAGCACCAGCAGCAGGTCGGGGACACCGCGCTGCGCCAGGAACATCACCGGGACGGTGGTGATCAGCAGCAGCTCGATGATCCGAGGCTTGGTCAGCGCGACGAACGCCCCGACACGGGCCCCGATCGGCCGGCGCGCGGGAGTCGTCCCCACCACCCCGGCAGGGCGGGATTCAACGGCGGTCACGGACACCCCAACTCACGATGAATCTTCACAGGCGTCCTCGGGGCCGGAAGGTGCCCGATCCGTCCGCGCTGCGCGTACCACGCCACCTTAGACGCTCCATATACCGCGACCGGCCCCGGGGTCCTCCGGCGAGGCGGAACCGCACACCGCCGGGTGAATCACCGCAAACCGCCCCGTCCCCCGTCTTGGTCCGTGGACGCGCAGCCCGGGCCGTTCCGGGTGAGGGTAGGACGGGGCGCAGATGACACGGTCCTCGGGAATCCGAGACGGAAAGTCCGGGATGTCCCGCCACGCAGGGTGAAGGGCCGCCCGGGCGGTAGGCTCGCACAGAGAAGCGGGATCAACCCTCCGTGACCGGTACCAACGAGACGTCAGGACCACAGCGACGTGGCTGACCCGGTCCCTCACGGGGTCACTCTTCATATATGGAAGGAGCCCTGAGACAGGGTGAGCACCACGCCGAACGTATTCGAGTGGACCGAGCTGGATCAGCGGACGGTCGACACCGCCCGGGTCCTGGCCATGGACGCGGTCCAGAAGGTCGGCAACGGACACCCGGGGACGGCCATGTCGCTGGCCCCCGCGGCGTACCTGATCTTCCAGCGCTTCCTGCGCCACGACCCCACCGACCCGGCCTGGGTCGGCCGGGACCGCTTCGTGCTCTCCCCCGGGCACACCTCTCTGACCCTGTACACCCAGCTCTACCTGTCGGGTTACGGGCTGTCGCTGGACGACCTGAAGAGGTTCCGGGTCGCGGGCAGCCGCACCCCGGGGCACCCGGAGCACGGCCACACCGCCGGGGTCGAGACCACCACGGGCCCGCTGGGCCAGGGCATCGCCAACGCGGTGGGCATGGCGATGGCCGCCCGCTACGAGCGCGGCCTGTTCGACCCGGAGGCGGCCCCCGGTACCTCCCCGTTCGACCACACCATCTGGGCCATCGTCAGCGACGGCGACCTGGAGGAGGGCATCTCGGCCGAGGCGTCCTCGCTGGCGGGCCACCAGAAGCTGGGCAACCTGGTCGCGCTGTACGACGACAACCACATCTCGATCGAGGGCGACACCGACACCGCCTTCTCCGAGGACGTGCTGGCCCGGTACGAGGCGTACGGCTGGCACGTCCAGCGCGTGACGCCGAAGTCGGACGGCGACATCGACGTGCTGGCGCTGTCCAACGCGCTGAACGCCGCCAAGGCCGAGACCACGCGCCCGTCCATCATCGCGATGCGGACGATCATCGCCTGGCCCGCCCCGGACGCGCAGAACACCGCCAAGGCGCACGGCTCGGCCCTCGGCGACGCCGAGATCGCGGCCACCAAGAAGGTGCTGGGCTTCGACCCGCAGAAGACCTTCGAGGTCACCGACTCGGTGATCAACCACGCCCGCGAGGTCGTGCAGCGCGGCAAGGCCGCCCGGCACGAGTGGGAGAAGGGCTTCCACGCCTGGCGCGAGGCCAACCCGGAGCGGGCGGCCGAGTTCGACCGGATCAGCGCCGGTGAGCTGCCCGACGGCTGGGAGAAGGCCGTCCCGGTCTTCCCGGCCGGCAAGGAGGTCGCCACCCGCAAGGCGTCCGGCGACACGCTCAAGGCGCTCGGCGCGGTGATTCCGGAGCTGTGGGGCGGCTCGGCCGACCTGGCGGAGTCCAACCTCACCACGATCGACGAGGGCAGCTCCTTCCTGCCCGAGGGCAACCCGCTGAAGTCGGCCAACCCGTACGGGCGGACCATCCACTTCGGCATCCGCGAGCACGCCATGGGCTCGACCATGAACGGCATCGCGCTGCACGGGAAGACCCGCGTGTTCGGCGGCACCTTCCTGGTCTTCGCCGACTACATGCGCCCGGCGGTCCGGCTGGCCGCGCTGATGAAGATCCCGGTCACCTACGTGTGGACGCACGACTCGATCGGTCTCGGCGAGGACGGCCCGACCCACCAGCCGGTCGAGCACCTGGCCTCGCTGCGCGCCATCCCGGGCCTGGCCATGGTCCGCCCGGCCGACGCCAACGAGACCGCGGTCGCCTGGCACACCATCCTGGAGCGGCAGACCAGCCACCCCGGTCCGGTCGGCCTGGCCCTGACCCGGCAGAACGTGCCCACCTGGGACCGCGAGGTCTTCGGCTCCGCCGAGGGCACCGCCAAGGGCGGCTACGTGCTGGCCGAGGCGTCCGACTCGGCGCCGAAGGTGATCCTGATCGGCACCGGCTCCGAGGTGCAGCTCGCGGTCGCCGCCCGCGAGGAGCTGGAGGCCGACGGCATCCCGACCCGCGTGGTATCGATGCCGTCGATCGAATGGTTCAACGAGCAGGACCAGGCGTACCGGGACAGCGTGCTGCCCCCGAACGTCCGGGCCCGGGTCTCGGTGGAGGCCGGTATCGCGCAGGGCTGGCGGGAGCTGGTCGGCGACGCCGGTCGGATCGTCAGCCTGGAGCACTTCGGTGCGTCCGCCGACTACAAGGTGCTCTTCCGCGAGTTCGGTCTGACCGCCGACGCGGTTGCCAACGCCGCCCGCGCCTCGCTGCGCACCGTCGAGGCCATCTCGCGCTAGTCGCGCCCCGGGGGTCGGGTGCCACGGGCGCCCGACCCCGCCTGACTGCCCAACAGACAAAAAGAGGATGTAGCACCATGACTGACGCACTGAAGCGCCTCAGCGACGAGGGCGTGGCGATCTGGCTGGACGACCTGAGCCGCGACCGGCTGAACTCCGGGAACCTGGCCGAGCTGGTGCAGAGCAAGCACGTGGTCGGTGTCACCACCAACCCGACCATCTTCCAGAAGGCCATCGGCGGCGGCAGCGCCGCGTACGACGGCCAGCTGCGTGACCTGGCGGTCCGCAAGGTCACCACCGACGAGGCGATCCGCATGATCACCACCTCGGACGTGCGGGACGCGGCCGACGTGCTGCGCCCGGTCTACGACGCCAGCAACGGCCGCGACGGCCGGGTGTCGATCGAGGTCGACCCGCGCCTGGCGCACGGGACGGCGCCCACGGTCGCCGAGGCCAAGCAGCTGTGGTGGCTGGTGGACCGCCCGAACGTGTTCATCAAGATCCCCGCCACCAAGGCCGGCCTGCCCGCCATCGCCGAGGTGCTCGGCAAGGGGATCAGCGTCAACGTCACGCTGATCTTCTCGCTGGAGCGCTACCGCGCGGTGATGGACGCCTACCTGACCGGTCTCGAGACGGCCAAGGCGGCCGGCCTGGACCTGTCCCAGATCGAGTCGGTCGCCTCGTTCTTCGTGTCCCGCGTGGACACCGAGATCGACAAGCGCCTCGACAAGATCGGCGGCGACGCCAAGGAGCTCCGCTCCAAGGCCGCGCTGGCCAACGCCCGGCTGGCGTACCAGGCGTACGAGGAGGTGTTCGGCGGCGAGCGCTGGAAGGCGCTGGAGGCCGCCGGCGCCAAGCCGCAGCGTCCGCTGTGGGCCTCCACCGGCGTCAAGGACCCGAACCTCCCGGACACCCTGTACGTCACCGAGCTGGTCGCCCCCGGCACCGTGAACACGATGCCCGAGGCCACCCTGGACGCCACCGGCGACCACGGCGTGGTCACCGGCGACACCATCACCCCCAACTACGCCGACGCGCAGGCCGTGATGGACGCCATCGCGGCGGCCGGCGTGGACTACGACGACGTGGTCCAGGTGCTGGAGGACGAGGGCGTGGAGAAGTTCGAGCAGTCCTGGATCGAGCTGCTCGACACCGTCACCGCCTCGCTGGCCTCCTTCGGCGACGAGAACTGACACCTGCTCACAAGCACGTCCACGGAAGCGGAGCCCAACGAGTGAGCAACGAATATCCCGAGGTCGAGCAGGGAGACCCCCCGCTCGCCCCCGTGAATCCGCTACGTGACCCCGCAGACCGACGGCTCCCGCGCATCGCGGGGCCGTCGGGCCTGGTCATCTTCGGGGTCACCGGCGACCTGTCCCGCAAGAAGCTGATGCCCGCCATCTACGACCTGGCGAACCGGGGCCTGCTGCCGCCGGGCTTCTCGCTGATCGGCTTCGCCCGCCGCGAGTGGGAGGACGAGGACTTCGCCAAGGAGGTCCACGACGCGGTCAAGCAGCACGCCCGCACCCCCTTCCGGGAGGAGGTCTGGCAGCAGCTGGCCAAGGGCATGCGCTTCGTCCAGGGCACCTTCGACGACGACGAGGCCTTCGACACCCTGCGCAAGACCATCGAGGAACTCGACCAGGCCCAGGGGACCGGCGGCAACTTCGCCTTCTACCTCTCGGTGCCGCCGAAGTTCTTCCCCAACGTCGTGCAGCAGCTCAAGAAGCACGGCCTGGCCGACCCGCCGAAGGGCTCGTGGCGGCGCGCGGTGATCGAGAAGCCGTTCGGTCACAACCTGGAGAGCGCCCAGGAGTTGAACCGGATCGTGCACGAGGTCTTCCCCCGTGACGAGGTCTTCCGGATCGACCACTACCTCGGCAAGGAGACCGTCCAGAACATCCTGGCGCTCCGCTTCGCCAACACCATGTTCGAGCCGATCTGGAACCGGTCCTACGTGGACCACGTGCAGATCACCATGGCCGAGGACATCGGGATCGGCGGCCGGGCCGGGTACTACGACGGCATCGGGTCCGCCCGCGACGTGATCCAGAACCACCTGCTCCAGCTGATGGCGCTGACCGCCATCGAGGAGCCCGCGTCGTTCCACCCCAAGGCACTGGTGGCCGAGAAGCTCAAGGTGCTCAGCGCCGTCCAGCTCCCCGACGACCTGGGCAAGCACACCGTGCGCGGCCAGTACGCGGCCGGCTGGCAGGGCGGCGAGGAGGTGGTCGGCTACCTCGACGAGGACGGCATCGACCCCAACTCGAAGACCGACACCTACGCGGCCATCAAGCTGGAGATCAACAACCGCCGCTGGGCGGGCGTCCCGTTCTACCTGCGCACCGGCAAGCGGCTCGGCCGCCGGGTCACCGAGATCGCGGTGGTCTTCCAGCGCGCCCCGTACCTGCCGTTCGACTCCTACGCCACCGAGGAGCTGGGGCAGAACGCCCTGGTGATCCGGGTGCAGCCGGACGAGGGCGTCACGGTGCGGTTCGGCTCCAAGGTGCCTGGCACCTCCTTCGAGGTCCGGGACGTCACGATGGACTTCGCCTACGGCGAGTCCTTCACCGAGTCCAGCCCCGAGGCGTACGAGCGGCTCATCCTCGACGTGCTGCTCGGCGACGCCAACCTGTTCCCCCGGCACCAGGAGGTCGAGCTGTCCTGGGACATCCTCGACCCGATCGAGCAGTACTGGGACACCCACGGCAAGCCCGCCCAGTACCCCTCCGGCACCTGGGGACCGACCGAGGCGGACGAGATGCTGGCACGAGACGGCAGGAGCTGGCGGCGCCCATGAAGATCGACCTGACCGACACCACGTCCAGCAAGATCAACGCGGCGTTGATGGACGCCCGCCGGGCCGGCGGTTCGACCGCCGCCGGCATGGTGCTCACCCTGGTGATCGTGACCGACGAGGGCAGCGCGTACGACGCCCTCAAGGCCGCCAACGACGCCTCCCGCGAGCACCCCTCGCGCACCCTGGCCGTGATCAAGCGGGCCGGGCGCTCGCCCCGGGCCCGGGCCGAGACCCGGCTCGACGCCGAGATCCTGGCCGGCTCCGACGCGGGCTCGGGCGAGACCGTCATCCTCCGGATGCACGGTGAACTCGTCGCCCACGCCCAGTCGGTGGTGCTGCCGCTGCTGCTGCCCGACGCCCCCGTGGTGGTCTGGTGGCCGGAGAACGCCCCGCAGCACCCGGCGCAGGACCCGCTCGGCGCGATCGCCCAGCGCCGGATCACCGACGCGGTCACCGCCGAGTCCCCGGTCGGCCAGCTCGCCCAGCGGGCGGCAAGCTACACCCCCGGCGACACCGACCTCGCCTGGACCAGGATCACCGGCTGGCGCTCGATGCTGGCCGCCGCCCTGGACCAGCGCCCGGTCGAGATCACCTCGGCCGTGGTCGAGGGCGAGTCGTACAACCCGAGCGTCGAGCTGCTCGGCCTCTGGCTGACGAACCGTCTGCACATCCCGGTCGAACGGGTCGTCACCGGCGGCCCCGGCATCACCTCGGTCACCCTGCGGACCAAGAGCGGCGACATCGTCCTGGACCGCCCGGACGGGCTGATGGGCACCCTGTCGATGCCCGGTGCGCCGGACCGTCAGGTCGCCCTCAAGCGCCGGGAGACCGCGGAGCTGATCGCCGAGGAGCTGCGCAGGCTCGACCCGGACGACATCTACGCGGCCGCCGTACGGACCCCGGTGGACCGGCTCAAGCAGCCGTCCGCCGAGGCGGCTTCGAGCGCTCCGGTGCTGGAGGCGGCCGTTTCCGCACCGGCCCGGGTGACGGCGAAGGTGCCGGCCGCCACGGCGCAGCAGCCCGCTCCGGCGAAGAAGGCTGTGGCCAAGAAGGCGGTGGCGAAGAAGGCTCCGGCCAAGCGCGCCACCAAGAAGGCCGGCTCGTGACGGCCGTCCCGCAGCTCGTCGTCCACCGGGACAAGGAGCTGATGGCGCAGGCCGCGGCGGCCCGGCTGATCACCCGGATCGTGGACGCCCAGGCCGCCCGCGGCACCGCCTCGGTGGTGCTGACGGGTGGTCGGAACGGCAACGCCCTGCTCGCCGCGATCGCCGCCTCCCCGGCGCGCGACGCGGTGGACTGGGCGCGGCTGGACCTCTGGTGGGGCGACGAGCGCTTCGTCCCCGCCGACGACCCGGAGCGCAACGCGGTCCAGGCCAGGGCCGAACTGCTCGACGCGGTCCGGCTCGACCCGGCCCGGGTGCACGAGATGCCCGCCTCCGACGGGGTGGACGGCTCGGACGTGGAAGCCGCCGCGGCCCGCTACGCCAGGGAGCTGGCCAAGGCCGCCGAGCGCGGCAGGATGCCCGCCTTCGACGTGCTGCTGCTCGGCGTCGGCCCGGACACCCACGTCGCCTCGCTCTTCCCCGGCCACCCCGGTGTCCGGGAGACCGAGTTGACCGTGGTCGGCGTCCGGGGCGCACCCAAGCCCCCGCCCACCCGGGTCTCGCTCACCCTCCCGGCCATCCGGGCGGCCCGCGAGGTCTGGCTGCTGGCGGCGGGCGCGGACAAGGCCGACGCGGTGGCCCTCGCCCTCACCGGTCCCGGCGAGATCCAGGCCCCCGCCTCCGGCGCGTACGGCACCGCCCGTACGCTCTGGCTGCTCGACCGCACTGCGGCGGCCAAGATCCCGCCGCAGCTCTACCCGCCCGCCTCCCCCTGAGGCAGCGTCACGAAGGGCCCGGTTCCGCAGTGCGGAGCCGGGCCCTTCCTGGCGTGCTGACCGTTCGTCAGATCTCGCCGCGCAGCTTGGCCAGGGCCTCCGCCAGGATCGCCTCGCCGTCGGCGTCGGTGCGCCGCTCGCGGACGTACGCGAGGTGGGTCTTGTAGGGCTCGTTGCGGGACGGGGCCGGGGGGTTGTGCTCGTCCTGGCCGGCCGGGAAGCCGCAGCGGGGGCAGTCCCAGGTGTCGGGGATGACCGCTTCGGCGGCGAAACTCGGCTTGGTCTCGTGCTTGTTGGCACACCAGAAGGAGATCCGGTTTCGGGGGGCGGACTCGCCGCGCTCCGCCTCACCCATCGGCCCGGCGCCGACTCTGCTGCCACGGATGGCGTTGCCACTTGCCACGGTCTGACTCCCTGCGTGCTGGTGCGATGCGATCTCGGCCGCTGCCCGGAGAGGGCCGTTCACCCGTGCCCGGTGTACGACGGCAGGACGGCAGCCGATATCCACTGCCGCCCGGCCGAGCCGGCGGACGGTGGCGAAGTCGTCCTAGTGTAAGCAGAGGTTAAGGATCTGTCCGCACCGCCTACGACGCTTCACCGTTCCGAGCATAAGCGGCGGAACGACGGAGCGTCAGACGTGTGCGGAAGCTCGACCCGTGGACCGGCGGCTCAGCTCTTGTACTTGAGCACCAGACCGAGCACCACGATGCACGCGAACCAGCCGAGCGCGACGATGATCGTGATGCGGTCGAGGTTGCGCTCGGCCACGGCCGAGCCGCCACCGGTGGACATCGCGCCGCCACCGAACATGTCGGAGAGACCGCCGCCCTTCCCCTTGTGCAGCAGCACCAGGAGGATCATCAGCAGGCTGAAGACGATCAGGGCAATCGTGAACCCGAGAACCACAGCGGGACCAATCTCTCGTATCTTCGGCGAAGGGGCCGGGCCGCTCGACGCGGTCCCGGCCCCAAAGCGTACGTTGCCAGGGTGGCGTTAGCCTACTGCCTGCTCACGGTAGCGCACGATCTTGACGAACTCGTCGGCGTCCAGCGAGGCACCACCGATCAGCGCACCGTCCACGTCGGGCTTGGCCATCAGGCCGGCCGCGCTCGAGGACTTGACCGACCCGCCGTACAGGACACGGACCTTGTCGGCCAGCTCGGCCGAGTACAGCTCGCCGAGGCGGACCCGGATCGCGGCGCAGACCTCCTGCGCGTCCTCCGGGGTGGCCACCTCGCCGGTGCCGATCGCCCAGACCGGCTCGTACGCGACGACGATGCTCTCGGCCTGCTCGGCCGGGACGCCGTCCAGCGCGCCGTCGAGCTGGGCCAGGGTGTGCTCGACGTGGGTGCCCGCCTTGCGGACCTCCAGCGGCTCGCCGACGCACAGGATCGGGGTGATCCCGTTGCGGTAGGCGGCCTTCACCTTGGCGTTGACGATCTCCTCGTTCTCGCCGTGGTACTGGCGGCGCTCCGAGTGGCCGATCGCCACGAAGGTGCACTTCAGCTTGGCGAGCATGGGGCCCGAGATCTCGCCGGTGTAGGCACCGGAGTCCTGCGCCGAGAGGTCCTGAGCGCCGTACTTGATCTTCAGCTTGTCGCCGTCCACCAGGGTCTGCACGGAGCGCAGGTCGGTGAAGGGGACCAGGACGGCGACCTCGACGGCCTCGTAGTCCTTGTCGGCCAGCGCGAACGCCAGCTTCTGGGTGTGCTGGATGGCCTCGAGGTGGTTGAGGTTCATCTTCCAGTTGCCCGCCATCAGCGGGAGACGCTCGGTCATGTGCTCAGCCTTCCAGGGCGGCGAGACCGGGAAGGGTCTTGCCCTCCAGGTACTCGAGGCTCGCGCCACCGCCGGTCGAGATGTGCCCGAACTTCGTCTCGTCGAAGCCCAGGATGCGGACGGCCGCGGCGGAGTCGCCGCCACCGACCACGGTGAACGCGTCGCTCTCCAGCAGCGCCTGCGCGACGGCCTTGGTGCCCTCGGCGAAGGTCGGGTGCTCGAAGACGCCGACCGGACCGTTCCAGAACACGGTCTTCGCGTCGGCCAGCTTCTCGGCAAACAGCTCGCGGGTCTTCGGGCCGATGTCCAGGCCCTCCTTGTCCGCGGGGATCTTGTCCGCGTCGACGACCTCGAAGTCCTCGACCGGCTTGTGCGTCTTGGTGTCCGGGAAGCTCGCGGAGATCGCGACGTCCACCGGGATGACGAACTCGACGCCGTTGGCCTTGCCCCGCTCCAGGTACTCCAGGACGACCGGGATCTGGTCCTTCTGCAGCAGCGAGATGCCGACCTCGTGGCCCAGGGCCGCGAGGAAGGTGTACGCCATGCCGCCGCCGATCAGGATGCGGTCGGCCTTGCCGAGCAGGTTGTCGATCACGCCGACCTTGTCGGAGACCTTGGAGCCGCCGAGCACCACCACGTACGGGCGCTCCACCTCCTCGGTCAGGCGCTTGAGCACGCCGACCTCGGTGGCGATCAGGTCGCCGACCGCGTGCGGCAGCCGGGCCGGGAGGTCGTAGACCGAGGCGTGCTTGCGGTGCACCGCGCCGAAGCCGTCGCCGACGTAGAGGTCGGCCAGCCCGGCCAGCTGGTCGGCGAAGGCGCCGCGCTCGGCGTCGTCCTTGGCCGTCTCGCCGGTGTTGAAGCGCAGGTTCTCCAGCAGCGTGACCTCGCCGTTCGCCAGGGCGGCGACGGTGGCCTTCGCACTCTCGCCCACGGTGTCGGTCGCGAAGGACACGGACCGGCCGAGGATCTCGCCGAGGCGGGCCGCGACGGGGGCGAGCGAGTACTGCGGGTCGGGCTCGCCCTTGGGGCGACCCAGGTGCGAGGCGACGATCACCTTGGCGCCGGCCGCAGCCAGCTTGGCGATGGTCGGGGCGACGGCGCGGATCCGGCCGTCGTCGGTGATCCGGCCGTCCGAGAGCGGCACGTTCAGGTCGGCGCGGACGAACACCCGCTGGCCGTTGACCTGGAGGTCTTCGATGGTCTTCACGGTCTTCGAATCTCCTGGGGAGAAAGTGTGGCGGAGGCACGGCGGCGGGCCACCGGTGAAGCGAGAGGGAACGCAGAGCGAGGGCCCGAACGGTGGTCGTCCGGGCCCTCCCTCACATCACGTCAGCTTCCGCTGGGTTCAGAGCTGGCCACCGACGAGGGTGGTCAGGTTCACCAGGCGGTTGGAGTAGCCCCACTCGTTGTCGTACCAGCCGAAGATCTTGACCTGGTTGCCCTGAACCATGGTCATCAGCGAGTCGAAGATCGTGGAGAACGGCGAGTTCACGATGTCGGAGGAGACGATCGGGTCCTCGGTGTACTGCAGGATGCCCTTGAGGGAGCCCTCGGACGCCTTCTGGAAGGCGGCGTTGACCTCCTCGACGGTGACCTCGCGCTCGAGGGTGACGACCAGGTCGGTGATCGAACCGGTCGGGACCGGGACGCGCAGCGAGGTGCCGTCCAGCTTGCCCTTGAGCTCCGGCAGGACCAGCGCGGTGGCCTTGGCGGCACCGGTCGAGGTCGGGATGATGTTGATGGACGCGGCGCGGGCGCGACGCAGGTCCTTGTGCGGGAAGTCCAGGGTGACCTGGTCGTTGGTGAACGCGTGCACCGTGGTCATCAGGCCCTTGACGATGCCGAAGTTCTCCTGGAGAACCTTGGCCATCGGCGCCACGCAGTTGGTGGTGCAGGAGGCGTTGGAGATGACGGTGTGGTTCGCCGCGTCGTACTTCTCGTCGTTGACGCCCATCACGATGGTGACGTCTTCGTCGGTCGCGGGGGCCGAGATGATGACCTTCTTGGCACCGGCGGTGACGTGCTTCTTCGCAGCGTCGGCCTTGGTGAAGATGCCGGTGGACTCGATCACGATGTCCACGCCCAGCTCGCCCCAGGGCAGGTTGGCGGGGTCGCGCTCGGCGATCACCTTGAAGGTGTGGCCGTCGACGGTGATGCTGTCGGCGGTGTGGCTGACCTCGCCCTGGAGGGTGCCCAGGATGGAGTCGTACTTGAGCAGGTGCGCAAGGGTCTTGGTGTCGGTGAGGTCGTTGACACCGACGATCTCGATGTCCGCGCCCTGGGACTTAACCGCACGGAAGAAGTTGCGGCCAATGCGGCCGAATCCGTTGATGCCTACCCGGATCGTCACGAACCGATCTCCTCGTTAGGTGCGCCGGACTGTGCCGACGGGGTGGAAATGGGATGTCCCCGACCACCCATGACCCTACCTCTCCGGAGGTGGCCTGGGCACATCGCCTCACCGTCACCGGCCCGGCCCGGCGCCTCGAACATCTGCGACCGGGGCTCCGTCCCTGCGCCGCAGGGGAGTTGGTACCGCAGGACGGACGGGCTACCGGAGGGTAGGTCGGGCGGTTCGAACGCGGAACGGCCGGTGCCCGCGATGCGGACACCGGCCGTTCACTTGCTGAGACGGCGTCAGCTCATCGCCATCTCGTCGGTCAGGTTGGCCTCGGTGCTCGGCAGACCGAGCTCGGAGGCGCGCTTGTCGGCCATCGCCAGCAGGCGCCTGATCCGGCCGGCCACCGCGTCCTTGGTGAGCGGCGGGTCGGCCAGCGCGCCCAGCTCCTCCAGCGAGGCCTGCTTGTGCTGCATCCGGAGCTGGCCGGCCGCCGCCAGGTGCTCCGGCACCTCCTCGCCGAGGATCTCCAGCGCCCGCTGCACCCGGGCCCCGGCCGCGACCGCCGCGCGGGCCGAGCGGCGCAGGTTCGCGTCGTCGAAGTTGGCCAGCCGGTTGGCGGTGGCCCGCACCTCGCGCCGCATCCGGCGCTCCTCCCAGGCCAGCACCGACTCGTGCGCGCCGAGCCGGGTGAGCAGCGCGCCGATCGCGTCACCGTCCCTGATCACCACCCGGTCCACCCCGCGGACCTCGCGGGCCTTGGCCGGGATGCCAAGCCTGCGCGCCGCGCCGACCAGGGCCAGCGCCGCCTCCGAGCCCGGACAGGTGATCTCCAGGGAGGAGGACCGCCCCGGCTCGGTGAGCGAGCCGTGCGCCAGGAAGGCCCCGCGCCAGGCGGCCTCCGCGTCACAGGTCGCGCCCGAGACCACGGCCGGGGGCAGGCCCCTGATCGGCCGCCCGCGCCCGTCCACCAGCCCGGTCTGCCGGGCCAGCAGCTCGCCGTCCTTCACCACCCGCACCACGTACCGGCTGCCGCGCCGCAGCCCGCCGGGGGCCATCACCACCAGGTCCGAGGAGTGTCCGAAGATCTCCAGCAGGTCCTTGCGCAGCCGCCTGGCCGCAATGCCGGTGTCCAGCTCCGCCTCGATCACGATCCGGCCGCTCACAATGTGCAGCCCGCCCGCGAATCGGAGGATCGCCGAGACCTCTGCCTTGCGGCAGCAGGCCCGGGTGACGGGGAGCCGGCTGATCTCGTCCTTCACCGCTGCCGTCATCGCCATGGGCCGATCCTTCCATGTGTCCGGAAAATCCGGTCGTACGCAGCCGCCAGAAGCTCCCGGTCGTGTCGCGGCGTCCCGTCCGCGGCGGCGACCCGGTCGAGCACCAGTGCGGCGCCCATCCGTTCGGCGGCCTTCTCCAGGCCGGCCAGGTCCGCCTGGCCGAAGGCGCCGCCGGTCACGGCGCGCTCGTCCACCAGGATCGCATCCACCGCCAGCTCCGGAGCGTGGTCGGCGACCACCTCCAGGTGGCGCTGCGGGGTGAAGCCCTCGGTCTCGCCCGGCTGGGGGGCCAGGTTGAGGGTGAGCAGCCGCCGGGCCCTGGTCCGCACCAGGGCGTCGGCCAGCTCGGGGACCAGCAGGTGAGGCAGCACGCTGGTGAACCAGGAGCCCGGGCCGAGCACCACCCAGTCCGCCTCCAGGACGGCCTCGACGGCCTCCGGGACGGCCGGCGGCTGCTCGGGCAGCAGCCGGATGGACTGCACCGTGCCGGGTGTGACGGCCACGTTGGCCTGGCCTCGTACGGAGCTCAGGTCGCCCGGCAGCAGCGGGTCGTGGCCCCGGACCACGGCCTCGATGTCCAGCGGGACGGCCGACATCGGCAGCACCCGGCCGTGCACGTTGAGCAGCCGGCCGACCCAGTTGAGCGCCTCCACCGGGTCGCCGAGCTTCTCCCAGAGCGCCACGATCAGCAGGTTGCCGACCGCGTGGCCGCCGAGCTCGCCGTCCCCGGTGAAGCGCAGCTGGAGCACCTCGGACCACGTCCGGCCCCAGTCGTCGTCCCCGCACAGGGCGGCCAGCGCCTTGCGCAGGTCACCGGGCGGCAGGACGCCCAACTCGCTGCGGAGCCGGCCGCTGGAGCCGCCGTCGTCGGCGACGGTGACCACGGCGGTCAGCTCGGTGGTCAGCCGGCGCAGCGCGGAGAGCGAGGCGGACAGCCCCTGGCCGCCGCCGAGCGCGGCCACACTGATGGGTTTGGGGCGCGGTGCGCCTCTGGTCCGGCCGCTGGCGTTCTGGGCCCGGTCGGCGGTCTTGTGCTGCCGCGATGGCGAGTATGCCGTCACACCGACCCCACGTTCTGCTCATCGGCGCCGCCCTGTGCCGGCGGCGCTCCTCGTCTCTGTAGAGCGACCGCCGAGGCGCCGCCGTCACTCCCCCGGCGTCACTCCCTGCCCATGTCGCGGTGGACCAGCACCGTCTCGACACCGTCCGCGATCAGACGCTTCGTCAGCCGCTCGGACATGGCCACGCTGCGGTGCTTGCCACCGGTGCAGCCTACGGCAAGTGTCATGTACCGCTTGCCCTCCCTGCGGTAGCCCTCCGTGACGATCCTGAGCAGCTCGGTGTAGCCGTCCAGGAACTCGTTCGCCCCCGGCTGCTCGAAGACGTAACCGGCCACGTCGGGGTCGGTGCCGGTGCGGGCGCGCAGCTCGGGGACCCAGTGCGGGTTCGGCAGGAACCGGCAGTCCACCACCAGGTCGGCGTCGACCGGCAGGCCGTACTTGAAGCCGAAGGACATCACGGTGGCGCGCAGCTCGGGCTCGTCGTGGTCGGCGAACGCGGCGTCCAGCTTGGCCCGGAGCTGATGGACGTTCAGGTCGGAGGTGTCGATCACCAGGTCGGCCTCGCCGCGCAGCTCGCGGAGCAGGTCGCGCTCGCGCTCGATGCCGTCCACGATCCGGCCGTCGGCCTGCAGCGGGTGCGGGCGGCGGACCGACTCGAAGCGGCGCACCAGGGCGTCGTCCGAGGACTCCAGGAAGACCACCCGGAGCCGGACCCCGCGCTTCTCCAGCTCGTCCAGCGAGGTCAGCAGGTCGTCGAAGAACTTCCGGCCCCGGACGTCGACCACGACGCCGATCCGGGGCACCGCGCCCTGCGAGCGGGCGCCGAGGTCGACCATGGTCGGGATCAGGGCGGGCGGCAGGTTGTCCACCACGAACCAGCCCAGGTCCTCCAGGCACTTGGCCGCGGTGCTGCGGCCGGCTCCGGACATGCCGGAGATGATCACCAGTTCCGGGGCACTCTCTCCCACGTCGGCCACTGTCACTTCAGATCCCCGTTCTCGGTGATTCCGCCGGAGCGCGGGACGGGCTGCGTCGACCGTCACGGCGTCTCCTCACTACTGTCCTCAATGATCTCGCCGGTCGCGGTGTTCACCGCGGGAGCGACCGGTGTACGGGCAGCCAACGCCGCGACAACAGTCTCCGCCGTGCGCAGGCCGATCCCCGGCACCTCGCAGATCTCCGCCACCGTGGCCGCCCGCAGCTTCTTCAGCGAACCGAAGTGCTTGAGCAACGCCTGGCGGCGAGTCTCGCCGAGGCCGGGGACCGAGTCCAGCTCCCCCGCCGTGAGCCGTTTGGCGCGCTTGGAGCGCTGGTACGTGATGGCGAAGCGGTGCGCCTCGTCGCGCACCCGCTGGAGCAGGTAGAGGCCCTCGCTGGAGCGCGGCAGCACCACCGGGTCGCTCGCGCCGGGCAGCCAGACCTCCTCAAGTCGCTTGGCAAGACCGCAGAGTGCGACGTCGTCGATGCCGAGCTCGTCCAGCGCGCGGCGGGCGGCGGCGACCTGCGGCTGGCCGCCGTCCACCACCAGCAGCTGCGGCGGGTAGGCGAACCGCTTCGGGCGGCCGGTCTCGTCGGAGACGAGCGAGTCGGGCACAGTCTCCCGGGGGCCCTCCTCCTCGGGCACCGCCCACTCGCCGGTCTGCTCGCGCTCCTGGAGGTAGCGGCGGAACCGGCGGGTGATCACCTCGTGCATGGACCGGACGTCGTCCTGCCCCTCGAACCCCTTGATCTGGAAGCGGCGGTACTCGCTCTTCCGTGCCAGCCCGTCCTCGAACACCACCATCGAGGCGACCACGTCCTCGCCCTGGAGGTGCGAGATGTCGAAGCACTCGATCCGCAGCGGCACCGAGTCCAGCTCCAGCGCGTCGGCGATCTCCTGGAGCGCCCGGCTGCGGGTGGTCAGGTCGGAGGCGCGCTTGGTCTTGTGCAGCACCAGGGACTGCTGGGCGTTCCGCTGGACCGTGGTCATCAGGTCCTTCTTGTCGCCGCGCTGCGGTACCCGGAGGTCCACCTGGGCGCCGCGCAGCCCGGTCAGCCACTCCTGCACCGGGACCAGCGGCTCGGGCAGCGCGGGCACCAGCACCTCGCGCGGGACGCTCTCGGAACCGCCGCCGTACAGCTGCTGGAGCGCGTGCTCGACCAGCCCGGCGGTGTCCACGTCCTCGACCTTGTCGGTGACCCAGCCGCGCTGGCCGCGCACCCGGCCGCCGCGTACGTGGAAGATCTGCACGGCCGCCTCCAACTCGTCCTCGGCGAGGGCGAACAGGTCGGCGTCGGTGCCGTCGGCGAGCACCACCGCGTTCTTCTCCATAGCGCGCCGGAGCGCCCCGAGGTCGTCGCGCAGCCGGGCGGCCTTCTCGTACTCCATGCCGGCGGCGGCCTGCTGCATCTCCTGCTCGATCCTGCGCAGGTGGTTGCCCGTCCGCCCGGCCATGAAGTCGCAGAACTCCTCGGCCAGTTCAACGTGCTCGGCCTGCGAGATCTTGCCCACGCAGGGCGCGGCGCACTTGCCGATGTACCCGAGCAGGCAGGGCCGGCCGATCTGCCTGGCCCGCTTGAACACCCCGTTGGAGCACGTCCGGACCGGGAACACCCGGAGCATCAGGTCGACCGTCTCGCGGATCGCCCAGGCGTGCCCGTACGGACCGAAGTAGCGCACGCCCTTCTTGTGCGCCCCGCGCATCACCTGGACCCTGGGGTACTCCTCGTTGAGGGTGACCGCAAGCTCGGGATAGCTCTTGTCGTCCCGGTACTTGACGTTGAACCGCGGGTCGAACTCCTTGATCCAGGAGTACTCCAGCTGTAGCGCCTCGACCTCGGTGGCCACCACCGTCCACTCCACGGCGGCGGCCGTGGTCACCATGCTCGCCGTCCGCGGGTGCAGGTTGGCCACGTCCTGGAAGTACGAGGAGAGCCGGGGCCGCAGGCTCTTGGCCTTACCCACGTAGATGACCCGCCCGTGCGCGTCACGGAACTTGTACACACCGGGCGAGGTCGGGATGGCCCCGGGTGCGGGCCGGTAGGTGGATGGGTCTGCCATGCCCCTACCGTACCGATCCGCCCTGACACCCGGGGCCGCCGTGTCAGTTACGCCCCGATGGCGGCCAGCACCTCCCCGGCGGCGCGGGCGCCCTCCGTCGCGCCGCCCTCCATGTAGCCCTGGAAGTCGTAGGAGGTGTGCTCGCCGGCGAAGTGCAGGCGGCCCTGGGCGGTGCCCTCGTAGCCGGCGCAGCTGGTCAGGTAGCCGACCGGCCAGCAGGAGTAGGCGCCGAGGGTGTTCGGGTTGAGGTGCCAGGCGGAGAGGGCGGCCCTGCCGGTCCAGGCGGCCTTGGTGCCGGGCCAGAGGCGGTCGATCTGGGTGAGGTAGGTGGTGGCCAGGTTGCGGGTGTAGCTGTTGGTGGCGTCGGTGAACGGGGCACCGGGAGCGAGGGACCTGGCGGGGGTGCCGCCGTGGTACTGGATCAGCAGGCCGTTGGTGCCGGGCTGACCCTTCGTCACCTCCCAGGCCTGCTGGAACGGCTGGTCGCTGAAGCACTCGCCGCCGGAGACGCCGGGCCAGGGTCCGGTACCGGTCCACGGGCGGCTGCTGAACTGCATGTTGAGCTTGGTGCAGAAGCCCATCGTCATGTCGGTGAGCACCTTGCGCATCATCGGGTCGAGACCGGCGCCGGTCAGGTCCACCCGCTGCTGGAGCACCGGGAGCGGCAGCGCCAGGATGGTGTGGTCGGCGGTGACGGTCCTGGTGCCGCCGCCGTCCAGCCGGAAGGTGAGGGTCTGGCTGCCGTCGGCGTTGCGGACCACCGCCGCCAGGGTGTGACCGGACTGGACGGTGCCGGCCGGCAGCGCGGCGGCGATCGCGCGCGGGACCTGGTCGTTGCCGCCGGTGACGTGATAGCGCTCGTCGCTGCCGCCCCAGATGTTGAAGCTCCCCGGGTTGGCCTGCCAGGAGAGCATCAGCAGCAGCGCGTACGCGGACTGGGCGGTGGTGTCGGCGCCGTACTCGACCGCGTAGGCGACGTCGAGCAGCGCGCCGAGCCGGCTGGATGTGCCGCCGGGGACCCGGGTGTTGATCCACTCCCGGACCGACATCCGGTCCAGGGTGACGGCGGCCTGGTTGTGGTCGTTCCAGGTCGGTCCGGAGCCGCCGGCCTGGATGTCGCTCTTGATGGTCTGCCAGATCTGCTTGAAGTCGGCGTCGGCGGTGGCGCGCGGGTAGTAGCCGCCCTGGAACTGCAGGGTCTGCTCGCCGTCGGAGAAGTGCCGGATCGAGGTGGTGGCGAGGCCGAAGCGCTGACAGAGCTGGAGCATGGTGTGGTGACCGGTGTCGATCAACTCGGCGCCGTACTCCGAGACCTGGCCCTGGGCCCAGTCGGCCTTGGAGTACATCCGGCCGCCGACCCTGGCAGTGTCGGCCTCGTAGACGGTGGCAGCGACTCCCTTGTCGGCCAGGGTGAGGGCGGCGTTCAGGCCGGAGATCCCGGCGCCGATGATCGCGATCCGGGGCGTAGGTCCGGTGAACTTCTGGCTCACGGCGGCGGCCCTGGCCTTCGGGGCGGCGGCCGTCCCGGCCAGGCCGACCCCGAGGCCGAGGGCGGCGGCCCGGGCCAGCAGGGCGCGACGGGAGGGGCCGTCGGGCTCGGCGCGGGCGGCGTCGCGGAGGCCGGTGTACTCGTCGACCGGGAGCCGGAGCCGTTCGGCGGCGGCCTGGTCGGCGAGGGCGGAGCGGAGCAGGCGGGTGTACGGGGAGCGGGACATGTGGGGGTTCCCTTCCGGTGCTGGGTCTCAGACTGCGACGGGCTCTTCGGTGCGTTCCTGGGCGTCCTCGACCACCAGCCGGCCCATCACCTCGTAGCGGTCGGGGTGACGGGCCCGCATGTAGAGGGCCAGGCCGATACCGCCGAGGAAGACCGCGCCGACGATCCAGGGGATCAGCTTGAAGAAGAAGATCTCGGAGGCGGCCCCGGCGGCGGTGTCCAGGTTGACCACCAGCAGCACGATCGCGGCGAACATGCCGAGCCCGCCGAGCAGCGGCGCGACCAGCGTGCGGAACCAGTGCCTGGACTCGGGGTGGTTGCGGCGGAAGTAGGCGATCACCGCGAACGAGCAGAGCGTCTGCACCACCAGCAGCGCGAGCGTGCCGAGGATCGCGGTCAGCGTGTACAGCCCGACGTACGGGTCCTGTCCGGTGAACCAGAAGCCGCAGACCAGGGCCAGCGCGATGCCGGTCTGGGTGAACGAGGCGACGTACGGCGAGCCGTGCACCGAGTGGGTGCGGCCGAGCGCCGGGTGCAGGAAGCCCTCCCGGCCGATCGCGTAGAGGTAGCGCGAGGCGCACTGGTGGAAGGCCATCCCGCAGGCGAAGGCGCTGGTGACCATCAGCCACTGGAACGCGGTGACCGCCCAGCCGCCGAGGTACGTCCTGGCCGGCACCAGGAACAGGTCGAGCGGGGTGGAACCGGTGGCCAGGCCGACCGCCGCCTCGGGGGTGTCGGCGGCCAGCACCATCCAGGTGACGAAGGTGTACAGCACGCCGAGGGTGAGCACCGCGAGCAGGGTGGCCCGCGGGATGATCCGGCGCGGGTTGCGGGACTCCTCGCCGTACATCGCGGTGGACTCGAAGCCGATCCACGACCAGAAGCAGAAGAACAGCCCGACCCCCGCGTTGACCCCGGCGAAGGCGCCGGTCGGGTTGAGCGTGCCCCAGTGCAGACCGGTCGGGCCGCCGCCGTGCGCCAGCACCGAACCGGCCAGCAGCGTCAGCATCACCACCTCGCCGACCAGGAAGACGGCCAGCACCTTGGAGGCCACCTCCAGGTCGAAGTAGGACAGCACGGCGGTGATCGCCAGCATCACCAACGCGAAGACCTGCCACGGGAGATCGAGGCCGAACTGGGCCTCGAAGGCCTGCTGCGAGAAGTACGCGAAGATGCCCACGATGGAGGCCTCGAAGACCACGTAGGCGAGCACCGCGAGCAGGCCCGAGGCCATGCCCACCACCCGGCCGAGACCCTGCGAGACGAAGCCGTAGAACGCCCCGGCGGTGGTGATGTGCCTGGCCATCGACACGTACCCGACGGTGAAGACGGTCAGCACCACGGTGACGAAGAGGAATCCGGCCGGCGCGTGCACCCCGTTGCCGCCGCCGACCACCACCGGCAGGTTGCCGGTCATCGCGGTGATCGGGGCGGCGGTGGCCAGTGCCATGAAGACCACGCCGGCCAGGCCGACCGAGTTGGCTCTCAGCCGCTGCACCGGGGGCGGGGACTGCTGATCGGTTGGGGACACCGTGAACTCCCAGGAGGCGCATGGGGGATGGAGCGCCCAGTGTGCTGGGCGGCGCGCCCTCGACGGGATGAGCAGGATGTAGCCGGGACTGTTAAAGGATTGACGGCCTGTCATCTGTACGAGGGGCCCTCGGGTGCGCGCCGTCCGGCGCGGGCCCGACCGGCCCCGGGCCGCACGCCGTGCGGTTGAGCAGGTCGATGCCGAGCCGGGTCACGGTGTGCAGGACCGCGCCGCCCCGCCGCTGGGTGGTGATCAGGCGGGCGTTGCGCAGCACCGTGGCGTGCTGGCTGGCCGAGGACGGGGAGACGTTGAGGCGCCGGGCCAGTTCGGTGGTGGTGCAGCCCTCGGTGACGATCTCCAGGGCGGCCGCCCTGGTGCGGCCGAGCAGCGCGGTGAGCGACTGGCGGTCCGTCGGGTCCTCGCTCCACAGTTGCGCGGCGGTCAGCGGATCCCGGACGGTGGGGAAGGCGAGCACGGCCGGCGCGTCCGGGTCCAGCGAGTCGGTCAGCAGCACCGGCGGGTCGGCCAGGAAGACCATCGGTGCCAGCACCAGCCCCCGTCCCTTGAGGTGGACCTCCGACGCGTGCGGGTAACCGATCTCCAGCACCGGCGCCCGCCAGCGGATCGTCGGGGTGCAGAAGGTGCCGAGCAGCTGCTCCACCCCACCGCTCAGCAGTGAGCGGGCCAGGTCGGCCCTGACCGCGTCCAGGTGGGCCTGGATCCGGCCCCAGTACGGGCCGACGGTGAAGCGGTGGCAGGCCGCCACCGAGTCGGCCAGCCGCTGACGGGCGGTCAGGTCACCCTCCATCAGGGCGCGGATCCAGCGCTGGTCGGCCCGGGGCGCCGCGATGTTGCCCAGCTCCAGCCGGACCAGCTCGTCCGGCGCCCCCAGCAGCTGGTCGAGGCCCGCCTCGACGGAGGGGCCGGTGCCGGTCAGCGCACCCAGGTCGAAGCAGGGACCCGGGCCGGGGATCAACGAGGCGAGCGGGCGGATGCCCTCGGCCAGCGGGCCGCCGCGGAACTTCTGCCGCCAGGGCCGGAACTGGGCCCAGCCACCGGGCCCGGTCAGGGCCTCCAGGCTGTGGTACGCCTCGGCCAGCGGCCCGACCGTGGGCGCCACCCGCACCCGCAGCAAGTCGTCGGTGGTCAGATGGACACGTAACACGGCTTCCCCCCGTCCGTACCAGACTGCACCTTTAAGGCACCCCTGAAACCCCTGTCCTGAACCCCTGCCCACCGCGCAGGATGATCCGCAGGTGCCGGTGCCCGGCACGGGGGTCCGGGCACCGGGAGACCGTCCCTGCGTTCACGGCCTACTTGGTCACCTGGAAGGCGCCGTCCTTGAGGGCGACCTGGTAGGCCGGGAGCGGGCTCGGGGCCGGGCCGCCCTTGACCGAACCGTCGGCGAGGGCGAACTTGCTGTAGTGGCACGGGCAGTTGACCGTGCCGTCCTTGATCTCGTCCACCACGCAGCCCGCGTGGGTGCACTTGGCGCTGAACGCCTTGTACTCACCGGCCGTCGGCTGGGTGATGACGATCTTGGCCTCCCGGTACACCTTGCCGCCGCCCACCGGCACGTCGGCCACCGCACCCACCGTCACCAGGGTTGCCGTAGCGGGGGCAGCGGTGGCGCCGGTCGCCGAGTCGGCGGAGTCGGTGTCGGAGGAGCCGCAGCCGGTCACCGCGACGGCCGCGCCTCCGGCGGCCAGGGCGGCGCCGCAACAGAGCATGGTCCGGCGGCTGGGGGCGGGCGTGGTGTCGGTCATCGGTGACGGCTCCCTCGACGGGTACGGACGGGGTCGGTGCCGCAGTCTACGTCGGGGCGACGAAGGGCCGTGGTACCGGGATTCGTCCGGCACCACGGCCCTTCGGGGTACCGCTACTTCTTCTTGGCCGTCGCCCGCTTCCGTGGTGCCGGGACGACCGGCGGGAGCAGGATGTCGCGGAGGAACTTGCCGGTGTGGCTGGCCGTCACGTTCGCGATCTCCTCGGGGGTGCCCTCGGCGACCACCGTGCCGCCGCCGCTGCCGCCCTCGGGGCCCATGTCGACGACCCAGTCGGCGGTCTTGATCACGTCGAGGTTGTGCTCGATGACGATGACCGTGTTGCCCTTCTCCACCAGGCCGTCCAGCACCTTGATCAGCTTGCTGATGTCCTCGAAGTGCAGACCGGTGGTCGGCTCGTCGAGCACGTAGACCGTCCGCCCGGTGGAACGCTTCTGCAGCTCGGAGGCGAGCTTGACGCGCTGCGCCTCGCCGCCGGAGAGGGTCGGCGCGGACTGGCCGAGCCGGACGTAGCCGAGGCCGACGTCGTGCAGCGTGCGCAGGTGCCGGTGGATCGCCGGGACGGCCTCGAAGAAGTGCATGCCCTCCTCGATCGGCATGTCCAGCACCTCGGCGATGGACTTGCCCTTGTAGTGGACCTCCAGCGTCTCCCGGTTGTAGCGGGCGCCGTGGCAGACCTCGCAGGGGACGTAGACGTCCGGCAGGAAGTTCATCTCGATCTTGATGGTGCCGTCACCGGAGCAGTGCTCGCAGCGGCCGCCCTTGACGTTGAACGAGAACCGGCCGGGCAGGTAGCCCCGGACCTTGGCCTCCTGGGTCTCCGCGAACAGCTTGCGGACGTTGTCGAAGACACCGGTGTACGTCGCCGGGTTGGACCGGGGGGTGCGGCCGATCGGCGACTGGTCCACGTGCACGACCTTGTCGACCAGGTCGGTGCCGGTGACCCGGGTGTGCCGGCCGGGGACGCTGCGCGCGCCGTTCAGCTCGCGGGCCAGGTGGGTGTAGAGGATGTCGTTGACCAGCGTCGACTTGCCGGAGCCCGAGACGCCGGTGATCGCGGTGAAGGTGCCGAGCGGGAAGGCGACCGTGACGTCCTGCAGGTTGTGCTCGCGGGCGCCGTGCACGATGATCTGCCGCTTCTTGTCACGCGGGCGGCGGATCTCCGGGGTGGGGATGGCGCGGCGGCCCGAGAGATACTGACCGGTGATCGACTCGTCGTTGGTGAGCAGCTCCTTGAGCGAGCCCGAGTGCACCACCTTGCCGCCGTGCTCACCGGCGCCGGGGCCGATGTCGACCACCCAGTCGGCGGTCTTGATGGTGTCCTCGTCGTGCTCGACCACGATCAGCGTGTTGCCGATGTCGCGGAGCCGGACCAGGGTCTCGATCAGCCGGTGGTTGTCCCGCTGGTGCAGACCGATCGAGGGCTCGTCCAGCACGTACAGCACGCCGACCAGGCCGGAGCCGATCTGGGTGGCGAGCCGGATGCGCTGCGCCTCGCCGCCGGACAGGGTGCCGGCCGCGCGGTTCAGCGAGAGGTAGTCCAGGCCGACGTCGACCAGGAAGCGGAGCCGCTCGTTGACCTCCTTGAGCACCCGCTCGGCGATCTGCTTGTCCCGTGCGTCGAGCTTCATCGCACCGAGGAACTCGGCGCAGTCGGCGATCGACATCGCGGAGACGTCGGCGATCGACTTGCCGAGGACGGTGACCGCCAGGATCACAGGCTTGAGCCGGGTGCCCCGGCAGGTGGGGCACGGCACCTCGCGCATGTACCCCTCGAAGCGCTCGCGGCTGCTGTCGCTCTCCGACTCGGAGTGCCGCCGCGTCACGAACGGGATCGCACCCTCGAACGGCGCGGTGTAGGAGCGCTCGCGCCCGTACCGGTTGTTGTAGCGGACCTCGACCTGGGTCTTGTGCCCGTACAGCAGCGCCTTCCTGGCCCGCGCCGGCAGGCCGGCCCAGGGGATGTCGGTACGGAAGCCGAGCTCGCCGGAGAGCGCGTCGGTGAGGCGCTGGAAGTACTCCTTGGTGTGGCCCTGGGACCACGGGTGGATGGCGCCCTCTTCGAGCGACTTCTCCTCGTCCGGGATGACCAGCTCCGGGTCGACCTCCATCCGGTTGCCGAGGCCCGAGCAGTCGGGGCAGGCGCCGAACGGGGAGTTGAAGGAGAACGAACGCGGCTCCAGCTCCTCGAAGGAGACGTCGTCGTACGGGCAGTACAGGTGCTCGGAGTACATCCGCTCGCGCTCCGGGTCCTCCTCCGGGAGGTCGACGAAGTCGAGCACCACCATGCCGCCGGCCAGCTTGAGCGCGGTCTCCACCGAGTCGGTCAGGCGGCGCTTGGCGCTCTCCTTGACCGTCAGGCGGTCGATGACCACCTCGATGGTGTGCTTCTCCTGCTTCTTGAGCGTGGGCGGCTCGGTGAGCTGGACGGTGACGCCGTCCACCCGGGCGCGCGCGTAGCCCTTGGACTGGAGGTCGGCGAAGAGGTCGACGAACTCGCCCTTGCGCTCCCGGACCACCGGGCTGAGCACCTGGAAGCGGGTGCCCTCCTTGAGCTCCAGCACCCGGTCGACGATCGCCTGCGGGGACTGCTTGGCGATCGGGCGGGCGCAGTGCGGGCAGTGCGGCTTGCCGATCCGGGCGAACAGCAGGCGGAGGTAGTCGTAGACCTCGGTGATGGTGCCGACGGTGGAGCGCGGATTGCGGTTGGTGGACTTCTGGTCGATCGAGACGGCCGGCGAGAGGCCCTCGATGAAGTCGACGTCGGGCTTGTCCATCTGGCCGAGGAACTGGCGCGCGTACGAGGACAGCGACTCGACGTAGCGGCGCTGGCCCTCCGCGAAGATCGTGTCGAACGCGAGCGAGGACTTGCCGGAGCCGGAGAGGCCGGTGAAGACGATGAGGGAGTCGCGCGGCAGGTCGAGCGAGACGTTCTTGAGGTTGTGCTCGCGAGCACCACGGACGATGAGGCGGTCGGCCACTGCTTCTGGCGCCTTTCTCCGGGGGAGGTGGCTGGGAAGGGCTGCGTGGCCCACTGCTGGGACCAACAAGCGCAATCGGGTGAATTCTTCCAGTGTGCGCCAGTCAGCCTACTAGCTCAGGCGTTCGAATATCGAGCCTGGCCAACCGATTCCACCCGAACGGGTGACGCCCCGTCCGGCCCCGGCGGGAATCCAGCCGGAAAAACCCCTGTTCGGCGACCGGCACCCCGGTAGCGTCACGGTGTCAACGAGCCGCGCCCCCTCGGGGCAACGCCCGAGAGCACACCGAATCGGAGGCCGCAACATGACCGACTCCCACGCCGACTCCGGCAGCGCCGCTCCCGGCGCCGACCCCGCCGCCGCCCGCACCGCCGCCGGGATCGCGGCCGCCCGCCTGCGCGCCGTCGAGGAGTCCACCGCGACCCTGCTGCGGGAGACCGGCGGCCTGACCCCGACGGCGGTCGCCGAGCCGTCCGCCCTGCCGGGCTGGACCAAGGGGCACGTCCTCACCCACATCGCCCGGAACGCCGACTCCCTGGTCAACCTGCTGAACGGCGCCCGCACCGGCCAGGACATCCCGCAGTACGCCTCCCCCACCGCCCGGGACGAGGACATCGAGCTGGGCGCCCCCCGGCCACTGGCCGAGCAGCTGGCCGATCTCGCGGCCAGCCACGAGCGCTTCATGGCGGCCGCCGCCCAGCTGCCCGACGAGGCCTGGACGGCGCAGATCCGGCACCGCTCCGGCTACCTCTTCCCGGCCTACGAGCTCCCGCTGAAGCGGCAGATGGAGATCGAGTACCACCTGGTCGACCTCGGCGCCGACTACACCCCAGGACAGTGGCCCACCGGCTTCGCGGAAGGTGAACTCCCCCGCCTGGCCGAGCAGTTCGAGAAGACCGAGGGACTGCCCACGCTCACACTGGCGGCCACCGACACCGGCCAGCGGGCCGCCCTCGGCGACGGCCCCGAGCAGCTCACCGTCCAGGGCCCGGTCCGCACCCTCGCCGCCTGGCTGTCCGGCCGCTCCGACGGCACCGGCCTGCACGTCCACCGGGACGGCACGGAGCTGGACCACACCGCCCTGCCGCAGCTCCCGCCGATGGGCTGAGAGGCATGATGGCGGTTCCGGTTCGGATTCAGGTCCAGGACCGGTTACAGGTCCAGTGCGAGCGAGGAGCAGCGGCGCGATGACGTACCACGGAGCAGTGAAGGTCGGCGGCCCGCCGGACGTACGGGAGCTGGCCCACCTGATCATCACCAAGATCGCGGTCGGCCCGTACGAGAACAACGCCTACCTGCTGCGCTGCCGCGCCACCGACGAGCAGCTGCTGATCGACGCGGCGGCGGACGCCCCGGTACTGCTGGAGTCGGTCGGCGACCAGCTGGCCACCGTGGTCACCACCCACCGGCACGCCGACCACTGGGGCGCCCTGGCCGAGGTGGTCGCCGCCACCGGAGCCCGCACGGCCGCCGGCCGGATCGACGCACCCGGCATCCCCGTCCCCACCGACCTGCCGCTCGACGACGGCGACACCCTCCGGGTCGGCCAGGTCGACCTGACGGTCCGCCAGCTGACCGGGCACACCCCGGGCGCGATCGTGCTGGCCTACGACGACCCCCAGGGCCACCCGCACCTCTTCACCGGCGACTGCCTCTTCCCCGGCGGCATCGGCAACACCTGGAAGGACCCGGCCGCCTTCGACAGCCTGTACCGGGACGTCACCGAGAAGCTCTTCGTCCTCCCCGACGAGACCTGGGTCTACCCCGGCCACGGCAACGACACCACCCTCGGCGCCGAACGCCCCCACCTGCCGGAATGGCGCACACGCGGCTGGTGACGACCGGTCGACCCGGAGGCCCGTTCCCCACCCGGGGAGCGGGCCTCCGGCGTTGGCCGGGAGATTTCATGCGGCCGCAACACCGCCGCCAGGCCGGTGCGGAACGATGAACGCAATTCGAACCACGAGACGGAAGGGGAGACGATGACCCGCCGCTGTCCGCTCCCCCGCACCGGCTGCTGTCGTCGCCGCAGCCCGCTCGCCGTCTGACCGACCGTCACCCCCCCTGCGCTCCACCGCCCGGGTCGTACTCGCCTGCCCCGGGGCGGGAGTTCCGTCGTACCCCTGTTCTGGAGGACTGCCATGACCACCGTCGCCACCGAACTCCGTCTCACCCCCGCCGCCGGCCGGATCGGGGCCGTCGTGCACGACATCGAGCTGAGCAGCTCGCTCGACCCGGACACCGTGGCCGCGATCGAGGCCGCGCTGTACCGGCACAAGGTGCTGTTCTTCCGGGGGCAGCGGCAGCTGGACGACGCCGGGCACGAGGCGTTCGCGCGGCTGCTCGGCCACCCGGTGGGGCACCCGACCGTGCCGAGTGCGGACGGGCGGTACATCTTCGAGCTGGACGCCACCAAGGGCGTCCGGGCCAACAACTGGCACACCGACGTGACGTTCGTACCGTCCTACCCGAAGGCGTCCGTGCTGCGTGCGCTGGAACTTCCGGAGGCGGGTGGCTCGACGGTCTGGGCCAACACCGCCGCCGCGTACGAGGACCTGCCGGCACCGTTGAAGACGCTGGCCGAGAGCCTGCGGGCCGTGCACACCAACGACTACGACTACGCGGCCACGCTGGCGCTGGCTGACAACCGGGAGATCGCCGCGCTGTTCCGGCAGGTCTTCGTCTCCACCGCCTTCAAGACGGAGCACCCGGTGGTGCGGGTGCACCCGGTGACCGGCGAGCGGAGCCTGCTGCTCGGGGCGTTCGCACAGAAGATCGTGGGCGTCTCCGGGGCCGACAGCCAGGCCCTGATCAAGCTCTTCCAGCGGTACGTGGAGCGGCTGGAGAACACCGTCCGCTGGGACTGGAAGGTCGGCGACGTGGCGATCTGGGACAACCGGGCCACCCAGCACTACGCCGTCAACGACTACGGCGACCAACCGCGCCTGGTTCGCCGGATCACCCTGGACGGCGACCTGCCGGTCGGCGTGGACGGCACCCCGAGCCGACTGGTCGAGCCCACCGAGCCCCCGGCGGTGGCCGGGCTGATCCCGGCCGAGCAGCCGGAGGCGGCGGCCCTGGGCGGCTGAGCACGCGGAAGGGGCGCCCCGGCAGGAAACCCGGGGCGCCCCTCTCGCTGATCGGACGTCAGGCGTCGATCTGGTCCTTCTCGGTGGCGGTCGCGGCGGCGGCCGCCTCCTGCTTGCGGGAGGCGATCAGGCTGGTGACGGTGGTGACCACCAGCACGCCGCCGATGACGCCGAGCGAGAGCGGGATACCGATCTCGGGGACGTGCACGCCGCTCTCGTGCAGGGCGTGCAGCACCAGCTTCACACCGATGAAGCCGAGGATCACCGACAGGCCGTAGCTGAGGTGGACCAGCTTCTTCAGCAGGCCGCCGATCAGGAAGTACAGCTGGCGCAGACCCATCAGCGCGAAGGCGTTGGCGGTGAACACGATGTACGGGTCCTGGGTCAGGCCGAAGATCGCCGGGATCGAGTCGAGCGCGAACAGCACGTCGGTGGTGCCGATCGCGAGCATCACGATCAGCATCGGCGTCATCAGCCGCTTGCCGTTCTGCGTGATCATCAGCTTGGTGCCGTGGTACTTGTCCGTCGACGGGAAGCGCCGCTCGACCGCCTTGAGCAGGCGGTTCTCCTCGAACTCCTCGTCCTCCTCGTCGGCCAGGGCGTCCTTGATCAGCTTCCAGGCCGTCCAGACCAGGAAGGCGCCGAAGATGTAGAAGACCCAGGAGAACTCGGAGACCAGCGCGGCACCACCGGCGATGAAGACCGCGCGGAGCACCAGCGCGATGATCACGCCGACCATCAGCACGCGCTGCTGGTAGATCCGGGGCACCGCGAACTTGCCCATGATCAGGATGAAGACGAAGAGGTTGTCGACACTCAGCGACTTCTCGGTGATGTACCCGGCGAAGAACTCGCCGGCCGGCTGCGAGCCGCCGTGCCACCAGAGGAAGCCACCGAAGACCAGGGCCAGCGCGACCCAGACCGCGGTCCAGATCCCGGCCTCCTTGATGGAGACCTCGTGCGGCTTTCGGCCACCGATGAAGAAGTCGGCGACGACCAGGGCGATCAGGACCCCGATGGTCCCGATCCAGAGGCTTACGGAAACGTCCACTAGCTGCTCCTCCGGCAGGTAGGCGAGACATGCATCGTCACTGCCGGAGGTCTCTTCCGCCCGTCGGCCACGCTCGGCCGGACCGGACCAGCGCCCCGGGGTGCCGACGAAGGCACCCGTGATGACGGGAACGCTGCGGGGGAATACTCCCCTCCGCTACCGCCGAGCCTAACAGAAAACCCAAGAGAAGGTAAAGAAGGTAAAGGGAACGCCCAGGGACCGGCCCCGGTCCGGGGTACGAACGGTCAGAGGTACGGCTCGATCGCCGGCAGCATGTCCTGGAACGTCCGCGCCTTCGCCGGGGCGCCGATCGCCTGCATGCCCCAGCCGCCGCTGCCGTCCCGGTAGACCTTGGCCATGATCTGCCCGGTGTGCGGGCCGCCGCCGGTCAGCTCGTAGCGGGCCAACTCCTGTTCGGTGCCGGCGTCGACCAGCCGGCAGTGCGCCTGCTGGACCTCGGCGAAGCTCTGCCCGGTGTACGAGCTGACGGTGAACACCACCTGGGTGATGTGGGCCGGCACCTGGGCCAGGTCGACCAGGATCGACTCGTCGTCCTCCGAGCCCGCTCCGCCGACCAGGTTGTCACCGGTGTGCCGGACCGAGCCGTCGTTGCTGAGCAGGTGCTGGAAGAACACCACGTCCGAGGGGGTCTTCTCGGCGTAGAGCAGGGCGGAGGCGTCTAGGTCGATCTGCCTGGTCCGGGAGCCGAACAGGCCGCGCTTGGGCGCCGCCTTCCAGCCCAGGCCCATCCGGACCACCGTGAGCGACTCCCCCGAACTCTTCTGAAGACTGACCCGCTGTCCCTTGGCCAGATTCACCGACACGGTACTGCCCTCTCTCCTCAACCCCGGCCCGCACCAGGACCGGTCCAACGGCGGAACACCCCCTTGCCGTCCCCCGGCCGAGGCCCCCTGCACGGGCTTTGCCCACGGACCACCCTAGAGCCTGCGGACCATTGCCCCACGCTAACGACCACCCCGTGGCGCGGATCACGACTCGGGCCACGGGGCGTCCCCGCACTGTGCTACGTGTGTACACGGTCGGGCTTAAGCCATGCCTGCTTCGCGCATCTGCCGGAGCTCCTTCTTGAGCTCGCCGATCTCGTCGCGCAGGCGGGCCGCCAGCTCGAACTGGAGGTCGGCCGCGGCCGCGTGCATCCGGTCGGTGAACTGCTGGATCAGGTCGGCCAGCTCCGCCGCGGGCAGGCTCTTGGCCGGCTTGCGGCCGGCGCCCAGCGCCGGGACGGCGGCCTTGCCCTTCCCGCTGTTGCGGTACCCGGTGGAGAGCAGCTCCTCGGTGTCCATGTCCTCCCGGGAGAGGGTGTCGAGGATGTCGCCGATCTTCTTCCGGAGCGGCTGCGGGTCGATCCCGTGCTTGGTGTTGTAGTCCTGCTGGACCAGCCGGCGCCGGTTGGTCTCGCTGATCGCGAGCTCCATCGAGGGCGTGATCCGGTCCGCGTACATGTGCACCTGGCCGGAGACGTTACGGGCGGCGCGGCCGATGGTCTGGATCAGCGAGGTGCCGGAGCGCAGGAAGCCCTCCTTGTCCGCGTCCAGGATCGCGACCAGCGAGACCTCCGGCAGGTCGAGGCCCTCGCGCAGCAGGTTGATGCCGACCAGCACGTCGAACTTGCCCGCTCGCAGCTCGCGCAGCAGCTCGATCCGGCGCAGCGTGTCCACGTCGCTGTGCAGGTACTGGACCCGGATGTCCAGGCCGAGCAGGTAGTCGGTGAGGTCCTCGGACATCTTCTTGGTGAGGGTGGTGACGAGAATCCGCTCGTCCTTCTCGATCCGCTTGCGGATCTCGTGCACCAGGTCGTCGATCTGACCCTCCGTCGGCTTGACGATCACCTCCGGGTCGATCAGGCCGGTCGGGCGGATGATCTGCTGCACCGTGCCCTCGCCCCTGGCCAGCTCGAACTTGCCGGGGGTGGCCGACAGGTAGACCGTCTGCCCGACCCGCTCCAGGAACTCCTCCCACTTGAGCGGGCGGTTGTCCAGCGCGGACGGCAGCCGGAAGCCGTGGTCCACCAGCGAGCGCTTGCGGGAGGCGTCGCCCTCGTACATCGCGCCGATCTGCGGGACGGTCACGTGCGACTCGTCGATCACCAGGAGGAAGTCCTCCGGGAAGTAGTCGAGCAGCGTGTTCGGCGGGGAGCCGGGGGAACGGCCGTCGAAGTGCATCGAGTAGTTCTCGATGCCCGAGCAGCTGCCGATCTGACGGAGCATCTCCAGGTCGTAGGTGGTGCGCATGCGCAGCCGCTGGGCCTCCAGCAGCTTGCCCTGCTTCTCCAGCACGACCAGCCGCTCCTCCAGCTCCTTCTCGATGTCCCTGACCGAGCGCTCCAGGCGCTCGGGGCCGGCGACGTAGTGCGAGGCCGGGAAGACGTAGATCGACTCGTCCTGGCTGATGATCTCGCCGGTCAGCGGATGCAGCGTGTAGAGCGCCTCGATCTCGTCGCCGAACATCTCGATCCGGACCGCTAGCTCCTCGTAGACCGGGAAGATCTCGATCGTGTCGCCCCGGACCCGGAAGGTGCCCCGGCTGAACGCGATGTCGTTGCGGGTGTACTGCATGTCGACGAAGCGGCGGAGCAGCGCGTCCCGGTCGACCTCCTCGCCGACGTGCAGCTGGGCCATCCGGTCGACGTACTCCTGCGGGGTGCCGAGGCCGTAGATGCAGGAGACCGAGGCGACCACGATCACGTCGCGGCGGGTGAGCAGGCTGTTGGTCGCCGAGTGACGCAGCCGCTCGACCTCCTCGTTGATCGAGGAGTCCTTCTCGATGTAGGTGTCCGTCTGGGGGACGTACGCCTCGGGCTGGTAGTAGTCGTAGTACGAGACGAAGTACTCGACCGCGTTGTTCGGCAGCAGCTCGCGGAACTCGTTGGCGAGCTGGGCGGCCAGGGTCTTGTTCGGCGCCATCACCAGGGTGGGGCGTTGCAGCTTCTCGATCATCCAGGCGGTGGTCGCCGACTTGCCGGTGCCGGTGGCACCGAGCAGGACGACGTCCTTCTCACCCGCGCGGATGCGGCGCTCCAGCTCGGCGATGGCCGCCGGCTGGTCACCGCTGGGCTGGTAGGGGCTGACGACCTCGAAGGGCGCCACGGACCGCTCGATACTCGTGATGGGACGCACGAGTCCACCGTACGACCCCGCACCGACAATCCGGGCCCGACCGGAGGGCTCCGAACGGGCCCGCTCTCACCGCTTCGGTCCCAGCACGGCGTACAGCAGGGTGCCGGTCGCCAGCATGGCCCACGGGATCGCGCCGGACACCGTGGTGGCGGGGGACAGCACCATCCAGCCGCCGATCTCCCCCGCGAGGCCGGGCAGCGGCGGCACGAAGAAGGTGAGGGCGAGCCACCCGGTCGGCAGGATCCACGCGTACGTCGTCCCGCCGAGCGCCACCCCGAGCGCGGCCAGTCCGGCCAGGCCCGCGCTGTCGCGGACCACCAGCGCGGTGGGGAGCAGCTCCGGACCCGCCGCCTGGACCGCCAGCAGTGCCCCGCCCGCGAACGCGCCGATCAGCAGCACGTGCAGCGCCCGGCGGAACGCCCAGCGGATCGCGGCCGTCCGGTCCAGCGCGACGTCCTGCCCGGCCAGCCCGACGGTGGCGGCCGCAACGTTCCCGGTGAGCACCAGGACGGCGACCGGTCCGGCCGAAGGACCGGCCGCGCTGCCCTCGTTGAGGAACCACACCGTCAGCGCGACCAGCGCGACCAGGGCGGCCGAGACCGGCACCTGGCGTGAACGGGCGTACAGCGTCAGCCAGTTCACCGGGACGCCGCTCCGGCCAGGAGTGGCACGTGGAACCCCGGTGCACAGGCGAGGGAGGCGTCGCGCACCTGGAGGATCCGCGCGCGCTGCTCGGCCGGCGGCAGCGCCGTCAGCTTCGTCCAGGCGGCTTCGGCCTCCGCCCAGGCCCGGACCGCGTACTCGTCGGTGCCCGGCTCCTCCAGCGGTGTGAGCCGGGTGTCACCGAGGGCCCAGCTCGCGGCGATGCTCTGGGCGGCGACGTCGTCCTGGCCACCACCCTCCCGGGGGTTGTGCCCCCGGCAGTTCGGGGCCAGGCCCTGGGCGACCAGGACCCGGGCCAGCTGCCCACCGGTCGCCCGGGCGACCAGCGTCTCGTCGAAGTCGAGCAGCACCACGTCGGCGGAGATGTCCCGGGGCCCGCCCTGAGCGCGCAGCGCGGTGTCCTCCCGCACGGAGCTCGGTGCCAGGTCGCCCAGGCTGTCGCGCAGTACCCGCAGCGCCTCCCTGCCCTGCGGCGCGACCTCGGCCAGGTGGGACCGGTTCGCCCGGGTCACGCACACCGGTCCGTCGCAGACCGGGCTCGCGGCCGCGCGGTCGACCACCCAGGTGTCGCGCGGATCGGCCGGCAGGACCAGCAGGGCCAGCGCCGCACCGGCCAGAACGGGAACCAGCGCGAACAGCCGGGCCCGCCGGGACGCGGCCGCCAGCAACGCGAAGCCGGTGGCGAGCAGGCCGAGCAGCCAGAGCGTCTGGCCGAGGTGCACCCGTCCTGCCAGGGTCAGCAGCATCTCCCGCGGCTCCACTCCCGCCGGTGCCATCAGCACGAGCCGGTTCACCGTACGGCCGACCGGCCGCTCCCCCTCGGCGTTCTGCCGCAGCAGCAGACCCGTCATCAGGAGGACGCCCACCGCCAGGGCCGGCGGCGTGAGCACCGAGGGCAGGGCCCGTGCCACACCCATCCCGAACAGGGCACCGGCGACCAGGGCCAGCATCGCCACCAGCGAGATCGGCAGCCAGCCGAGCGGCAGGTAGTCGGTGCCGCCGACGGCCACCTGCACCCCGCCCACCAGGAGCAGCAGACCGAAGCCCAGCACCAGCACGAGCGCCGTCGCGCCGGCCGGCAGCGCCGCCCGCCGCCAGGCCGGGCGCGGGGTGGAGGCCAGCAGTTCGGTCATCCGCGAGCGGGAGTCGCGCAGCCCGTACAGCGCTCCGAGACCGACCACGAGGGGCCACCAGAAGCCCAGCAGGGATCTGGTCCACAGGGCCATCGACGTCCACTGCGCCGTCCATCCCGCACCACCGCGCCACCAGACCCCGTCGACCGGGCAGAGCACCGCCAGACTGCCGGTCAGCACCAGGAGGCCGGCCAGCGGGGCGGCGGAGCGCCGCAGTTCGATGCCGAGCACGCGTCCGTTCACCAGCTGCCCCCGGGCTGCTCGGAGTGGCTGAGCAGGGCCGAGTAACCGCGCTCCAGCGGGCTGTCGCCCGGGTGTTCGGGGCCGCCGGCCGCCGCCAGGACGTCCGGGGTGCCCTGGTAGACCAGGCGGCCGTCGGCGAAGAGCACCACGTCGGAGCAGGCCGCCGCGACGTCCTCGACCAGGTGGGTGGAGACGACCACGCAGGCCTCCCGGCCCAACTCCTGGAGCAGCTCGCGGAAGCGCATCCGCTGCGCCGGGTCCAGGCCGGCCGTCGGTTCGTCCAGCAGCAGCAGGTCGGGGTCGTTGACGATGGCCTGCGCGATGCCGGCCCGACGCACCATGCCGCCGGACAGGGTCTTCATCCGGTGGTCGGCGCGGTCCGCCAACCCCACCCGTTCGACGGCGCGTTGGACGGCCCCGGGGATGTCCCGCTTCGGGACCTCCTTCAACCAGGCCGTGTACTCGACGAACTCACGGACCGTGAAGCGCCGGTAGTAGCCGAAGTCCTGCGGCAGGTAGCCGATCCGGCGACGCAGCGCGCGGAGGTCACCCGGGCCGCCCATGGAGGTGCCGAGCAGCTCCAGTTCACCCCCGGCCGGGCGCAGCACGGTGGCCAGCGCGCGGATCAGCGTGGTCTTGCCGGCCCCGTTCGGGCCCAGCAGGCCGTGGGCGCCGGTGCCCAGCGAGAGGTCGAGCCCGTCGACGGCCATCTTCTTCCGTCCGGCGCGCACCCGCAGCCCGGCGGCCCGGATCTCCCAGGCGTACGTCCTCGGCGCGAAATCGACCGCGCCCGTCGTGCGTGTCATGCGAAGGTCCTTTGCGAAGGTCAACGAGGTGTGCGGGGCAGCGAGTACGCGCCCCGGCGGGCGAACACGACGCCGCAGCCGAGCGCGAGGAGCAGCCCCCACCAGGGCAGGTCCCCGGTCCGCAGGGCGAGGGGGACGCGGCCGGCGGCCGACACCAGCAGGACGGCGCCCCAGCAGGCCACCAGCGCGGCGGCGGCCCGGGTCACCCCGATCACGCTGCCCAGTGCCAGGGCGGCGGAGGTGAACGCCAGTGCGGGCAGCAGCCACTGAGCGGCCGTCACGGCCCCGGTGAGCGGGCCCGCCACCAGCAGCAGCGGCAGGACCACGACCAGGACCGCGGTGGTCCGTCGGAGCAGCAGCGGCAGGCCCGCCCTGGCGGTCGAGGCGGTGAGCTCGTACGCCGGGTCCAGCGCGCGCGACCACGAGCCGGCCACGGCGCAGAGCGGCAGTACGGGGGCGAGCAGCGCCAGGAGCGGGGTGCCGCCGAAGACGTCCGGCGGTCCGGCGCGGTCCAGCAGCAGCGCGACCAGGGTGACGGCGACGGTCATGGCCAGCCAGGGGCCCGTCGCCGGGGTCAGCCAGGCCGACGCCCACTTCGGGCGCCGACGCCGAACGGGTGCCCGGACGGCTGCGGCCAACTGCGGCTCCAGACCGGCCCGGACGATGTCGAGCAGGGCGGCCAGGCCGGGTGGCCCGTTCTCCGCCAGGCGGGCCCGGCACTGCGCGCACCCTTCGAGGTGAGCCTCCAGGGCCCACAGTGTGTCCGCGGGCAACTCCCGCTCGCCGCCCGCGTAGTCCTCGAGCAGCCGCGTCGACGCGTGCTCCGTACTCATGCCAGTGCCTCCCGCATCGCGATCCGGGCCCGGCGGGCGCGGGTCTTGACCGTGCCCTCGGGCAGTCTGAGCAGGACGGCGGTCTCCCGGACGGAGAGCCCGTCGAGCACGGTGGCCTGGAGGACCTGCCGGAGTTCCGGCGCCAGTCGCCGCAGGGCGTCGCCGACGTCACCGCCGACGGTCCCGGCCAGTACCTCTTCCTCGGCGGCGGGCACCACGGCCCGCTCGGCGGCGGCGACCGGCGGTTCGGCGTGATGGGCCCGGCGCCGGAACGCGTCCACAAGGCGGCGTGCGGCGATGGTCCACAGCCACCCGACGGCGCTCCCGCCGACCGCACTCCCGGCGAACGCGCCAGCCGCCCGCCACACCGCCAGGTAGGTCTCCTGCATCACCTCGGCGACGATCTGCTCGTCCGCGCAGCGACGGCGCAGCCGCACCGCCAGCCACGGCGACGTACGGCGGTACAGCTCGTCGAACGCCGCCCGGTCACCCCTCGCCACCAGCCGGAGGAGGCGTTCCTCGTCCAGCTGGTCCAGTGCTCCTCTGCGTGTTCTCACACCAGCCAGACGCCCGATCCGACCTGCGGGTTCTCACCGCGCAGTGATCCGCGTCACATCGCGAGGCGTCCGTCAGGCGGCGCTGTCGCGGGCCAGCGCGACCAGGCGGGAGACCGCCCGGAGGTACTTCTTGCGGTAGCCGCCCTTGAGCAGCTCCTCGGGGAAGACCTGGTCGAACGGGAGGCCCGAGGCGGTGATCGGCAGCTCGCGGTCGTACATCCGGTCGGCCAGCACCACCAGGCGCAGCGCGGTGGACTGGTCGTCGACCTGGTGGACTCCGCGCATGAAGACCGCCTGGACGTCGTCCAGCAGCGCGCCGTACCGGCTGGGGTGGACGGCCTTGAGGTGCTCCAGCAGCGCGTCGAAGCCGTCCAGCGAGGCGCCGGGGGTGCGAGCCGCCCGCTCCTCCACGGCGGAGTCGGTGTACGGCGGCGGGGCGGCCGGCAGGCCGCGGTGACGGTAGTCCTGGCCGTCGATCCGGAGCGGGCGGAAGTGCGCCGACAGGCCCTGGATCTCCCGCAGGAAGTCGGCGGCCGCGAACCGGCCCTCGCCGAGCTTCTCGGGCAGCGTGTTGGAGGTGGCGCAGAGCTTGACGCCGTTCTCGACCAGGCGGCCGAGCAGGGTGGAGACCAGCACGGTGTCGCCCGGGTCGTCGAGCTCGAACTCGTCGATGCAGAGCAGCCGGTGGCCCGAGAGGGTCTGCACGGCCTGCTGGAAACCGAGCGCGCCGACCAGGTTGGTCAGCTCGACGAAGGTGCCGAAGGCCTTGGGGCCCGGGGTGGCGTGCCAGAGCGAGGCGAGCAGGTGGGTCTTGCCGACGCCGTAGCCGCCGTCCAGGTAGACCCCGGCCGGGCCGGTCGGAGCCGGGGCGGCCCAGCGGAACCAGCTCTTCCGCGCGGGGGCGGCGGCGGAGATGCCCGCGGCGAACTCCTCCAGGACCTGCACCGCCTCGTACTGGCTCGGCTGGGTCGGATCGGGCAGGTAGCTGCCGAAGCTGACACCAGCGAAGCGTGGCGGCGGCACCATCTCGGCGACGAGGCGCTCGGCGGGGACGACCGGCCGGCGGTCGGTGAGCGCGATCGGGGTCGCGGACGCGGAGGTCGTCGCGGTCGCTATGGCATCGGGGCGGGAGGCTGCGGGCACGTTAGTAGAGGGTACTGCCATGGAAGACTCGAACTCATGCAGCAGCTGATCAGCCCGTCCGGCAACCCGCACGACGATCTCCACTCCCTGGAGGCGCTCGCCGAGGTCTACGCGTACCCCGACCAGGTGAACCGCGGGCGCCCCTGGCTGCGGGCCAACATGGTGTCCGGGCTGGACGGCGCGGCCCGGTTGGACGGGGTCTCGGAGGGGCTGTCGAGCGAGGCCGACAAGCGGATCTTCGGGGTGCTTCGGGCGCTCAGCGACGTGGTGCTGGTGGGGGCCGAGACGGTCCGGGTCGAGGGGTACCGGCCCGCGCGGGTGCGGGCCGAGTTCGCGGCGGCGCGGACGGCGGCCGGGCAGTCGCCCGCCCCGGCGATCGCGGTGGTCAGCCGGAGCCTGGGACTGGCCCTGACCAAGCCGTTGTTCACCGAGCCGCAGGTCCGGACTGTGGTGATCACCACCGAGGACTCCCCCGCCGAAGCCCGCCGGGAGGTGGCGAAGGTAGCCGACCTGATCGTCGCGGGCGAGCGGTCGGTGGACCTGCCGACGGCGCTGGCGGCGCTCACCGAGCGGGGCTGGACCAGGCAGCTGACCGAGGGCGGCCCCCGACTGCTCGGCCAGCTGACGGTGGCCGGGCTGCTGGACGAGCTCTGCCTCTCGCTGGCCCCGCTGCTCACGGGGGGCGATGCGCCACGAATCCTCCATAATGCGGAAATGTCTGACACGCAGTCGATGCGGCTGGTCTCATTGATCGAGCAGAAAGGTTTCCTCTTCACCCGCTATCTGCGACCCGCCGAACCATCCCCCCCTTCCCGGTGATCCGACGTACACGTGGCCCGTGTGGCGCGTGCGCAGCGTGAGGAAAGCCTCCTCCGGGCACTATGGGAAGGGACACCGGACCCGGGGGCCTGCAACCGCGAAGGGACTCACGTGTTCAAGACCGTACTGATGATCGAAAAGGCACTCTCCGACGCCGACGTGGAACTGGTCACCACGCTCCACGGCGAGGAGAAGGTCTCCTTCGTCGTCCTGATGCAACCGCGCGGGAAGCAGGACGAACTGCTCCGCGCACTCGACGACGTGGCACTCGGCCATCTCGACAAGGCGGTGCACGAGCACGACGAGGACGAACAGCCCACGTTGGCGGGCGAGTCGCTGGAGCACAGCCTGCGCCACCTGCGCGCGACGGGTGCCGAGGCGGTCGGCCAGGTGGTCGAGGAGCACCCGCTGGACAGACTCAGGGCCGTGGTCGAGGAGACCGGGGCGGACGAGGTGCTGGTGCTGACGTCACCGCACTTCGTCGAGGAGTTCTTCCACCGCGACTGGGCCTCCCGGGCCCGGCACCAGGTGGGCGTCCCGGTGCTCAAGCTGTTCGCCAGCGACTCCTGAGCCCCACCGCCGGTAGTGCAGAATCGTCCTTGCGGAACGCCCGCGAGGACGATTCGTCCTTGCCCCCGAATCCCCCAGGTACGGAGACCTCCTTGAACGACGCCGCCCACGACCTGCACGCCCCGCACTTCATCGGCATCGGTGGCGCGGGCATGTCCGGACTGGCGAAGATCCTCGCGGTGCGCGGCGCCCGGGTCTCCGGCAGCGATGCCAAGGAGTCCGAGACCGTCCTCGCGCTGCGGGCCCTGGGCGCGCAGGTCGCGGTCGGCCACGCCGCCGAGAACGTCCCGGCCGGGGTGAGCAGCGTGGTGGTCTCCAGCGCGATCCGGGCCGACAACCCGGAGCTGGCCGCCGCCCACGAGCGCGGCATCCCTGTGGTGCACCGCTCGGACGCGCTGGCCGCGCTGATGGGGAGCCGCCGGGCGCTGGCAGTGGCCGGTACGCACGGCAAGACCACCACCACCTCGATGCTCGCGGTCAGCCTGGCCGAGCTGGGCCTGGAGCCCTCGTACGCGATCGGGGGCGACCTGGACGCCCCGGGGTCGAACGCCCACCACGGCGCCGGCGAGATCTTCGTGGCGGAGGCGGACGAGAGCGACCGCAGCTTCCACAAGTACGCGCCCGAGGTGGCGATCATCCTCAACGTGGAGCTGGACCACCACGCCAACTACGCCTCGATGGAGGAGATCCACGACTCCTTCCAGACCTTCGTGGGCCGGATCCTGCCCGGTGGCACCCTGGTGATCTCCGCCGACCACGAGGGCGCCCGGGAGCTGACCGGCCGGGTGCGCGGGCAGGACGGCCTGCGGGTGGTCACCTACGGCGCGGCCGAGGACGCCGACGTCCGGGTGCTGGCGGTCCGTCCGCACGGGATGACCAGCGAGGTCACCGTGCTGATCGACGGCGCGGAGCTGAGCTTCACGGTCTCGGTGCCGGGACGGCACTACGCGCACAACGCGGTGGCCGCGCTGGCCGCCGGCGTCGCGCTCGGCGTCCCCGCCGCCGAGCTGGCCAAGGCGCTCGGCGCCTACACCGGGGTCCGCCGGCGGCTCCAGCTCAAGGGCGAGGCCGGCGGCGTCCAGGTGATCGACTCCTACGCGCACCACCCGACCGAGATGGTCGCCGACCTGGAGGCGATCCGGGAGGCCACCGAGGGCCGGGTGCTGGTGGTCTTCCAGCCGCACCTCTTCAGCCGGACCCAGCAGCTGGCCGAGGAGATGGGCCACGCGCTGGCGCTGGCCGACGCCTCGGTGGTGCTGGACATCTACCCGGCCCGGGAGGACCCGATCCCCGGCGTCACCAGCGAGCTGATCATCGACGCGGCCCGCCGGGCCGGGGCCGACGTCCGGGCCGAGCACACCTTCGCCGACGTCCCCGGGGTGCTGGCCGGGCTGGCCCGTCCGGGCGATCTGCTGCTCACCATGGGCGCCGGTGACGTGACCAACCTGGGGCCGGAAATCGTGGCGCGCCTCGCGGGCGTTGCACCCTCTGCCTGACCATCCCGGAGGAGTGACCGTGAGCTACGAGATCGAGAAGACCGACGCCGAGTGGCGCCAGCAGCTCAGCCCCGAGGAGTACCACGTGCTCCGCGAGGCCGGGACGGAGCGCCCGTTCGTCGGTGAGTACACCGACACCAAGACGGTCGGCGTGTACAGCTGCCGGGCCTGCGGGTCCGAGCTGTTCAGCAGCGAGACCAAGTTCGACAGCCACTGCGGCTGGCCGTCCTACTACTCGCCGCTGGCCGAGGACCGGGTCCAGTACATCGAGGACGGTACGCTCGGCATGCGCCGGGTCGAGGTCCGCTGCGCCCGCTGCGGCGGTCACCTGGGCCACGTCTTCGAGGGCGAGGGCTACGACACCCCGACCGACCAGCGGTACTGCATCAACAGCATCTCGCTGACGCTCCGCCCGGCGGAGTAGCAGCGCGTCCTTCGCGGAGGCCCGGGCCCGAGGCCCGGGCCTTCTGCGTACCCGTACTCCGTGCCAGACTTGATCATCAGTCAGGGGAGGGGATCAAGATGGCCGGGCGGCGCAACTCCGGGGTGCTGGCGATGATCGCGGAGGCCCAGCGGCAGCAGGGGCGGGAGCAGGAGGCCCAGCGGCGGGCGGCGGTGGCCGCCCAACGGCAGTTCGAACGGGCCCAGCGGGAGGCCCAGCGGGCGGCCGCCCAGGGGGAGAAGGAGGCCCTGCGGGCGTACCAGCAGGGGCGGGAGGCCGATGCCGCCCGGCGGACGGCGGAGCTGGACGAGCGGGTCGCGGAGCTGCGCGGGGTGCTGGCCGCCGGGCTGGTGGGACGGCCGTTCCGGCTGGCCGATCTCCAGGCGTCGTTCCAGCCGGCGCCGTTCGACCCTGGGCAGCTGGGCCGGCCCGTACCGATGCCGGACCAGAACTGGTACCTGATCCCGCCGCTCACCGGCATGCAGGCGCTCAACCCGACCGCCCGGCGGCAGTACGACGAGCAGGCGGCGCACGCCAGGGCCAGGTTCGAGCACGACTGGCACGCGGCGCAGTCCGCCGAGCAGGAGCGGCTCCGGCGGCTCGCCGACTACCGGGCGCAGTACGACTCCTGGGCCGCCGAACGGCACCGGCTGGCCGCCGACCGGACCGGCCAGGCGGCCAGGCTGGCGGCCGAGCTGGCGAGCGGGAGCGCGGACGCGGTGGCCGAGCTGTTCGAGACCGCGCTGCAGAGCGGGGCCGACTGGCCGGAGGACTTCCCGCGCAGCGGCACGGTCGGCTGGGACCCGGCGGCCCGACAGCTGGTGGTGGACTGGGAGCTGCCCGGTTTCGAGGTGGTCCCGGCGGTGGCCAGGGTCCGGTACGTCAAGAACGACGACCGGGAGGCCGAGGTCGCCCGGCCCGCGACCGAACGCAAGGCGCTGTACCGTGAGCTGCTCGCGCAGTGCTCGCTGCGGGTGCTCGCCGAGCTGTACCGGACCGACGCGGGGCAGCGGGTCGAGTCGGTGGTGTTCAACGGGTACGTCGAGGGCACCGATCCGGCCAGCGGCCGGGAGGAACAGCGGTACCTGGTCGCGCTGACGGTCCGTCGGGAGGACTTCCGGGCGGTCTCGCTGGACCGGGTCGCGCCGGTGGACTGCCTGGTGGACGGGCTGCGCGGCCGGCTCTCCGCCCGCCCGGAGAAGCTGGAGCCGGTGCGGACGGACCGGCTGGCCGAGGAGGTCGGCAGCTGGCAGGCGCCGGCCGCCGAGGAGGACGAGCCCGACCTGTTCGAGATGGACCCGATCGCCTTCGAGGAGCTGATCGCCGAGCTGTTCCGGCGGCGCGGCTTCCGCACCAGCACCACCGCCCGCAGCGGCGACCAGGGCGTGGACGTGATCGCCGAGGACCCCGACCCGGTGACCGGCGGACGGATCGTCATCCAGGCGAAGCGGTACCGCAGGACGGTCGACCCGACCGCCGTCCGCGACCTGGACGCCACCCGGGTCCACCACGGCGCGACCAAGGGCATCCTGGTCACCACGGCCGGCTTCGGCCCGGACTCGCACCGCTGGGTGCAGGGCAAGCCGCTGACCCTGGTGGACGGGCCGATGCTGGTCGGACTGCTGCGCGAACACGGCCTGGCGGGCCGTCTCGGGCCGGCGGAGCGGCTGGACCCGACGGTCCTGCTGCCGAGGGGGGACCTCGGGCTGTCGGGGCAGGACCTCGCGTCGTCGGGGCAGGAACCGACCGTGCTCCTCCCCCGGCCGGAGCCGGTCGAGCTGCTGCCCGGGCAGAATGTCCTGCTCCCGGTGGGTGGCCTGGCCGAGCTGTCGGTCCGGTTCGCGGCGGGCGGCCCGGAGGCCGACCTGACGCTGCTGCTGCTCACCGGGGCGGGCGTGGTGCGCAGCGACGAGGACTTCGTCTTCTACCACCAGCCGACGGACCGGGACGGCACGGTCACCCTGCATCCGAAGGAGCCGGCCGACGGGCGGCGGAGCGAGACCGCGACGGTCCGGCTGCCCGGCCTGCCGGACGGGGTCGAGCGGGTCGCGGTCTCGGTGAACATGGACGCCGACTCCACCGCCACCTGCGCCGAACTGCTCGGCCCCGAACTGACCGTACGGTCGGCCGACGGTTCGTCCTGGGCGTTCCGGCCGCCCGCCGACCCGGAGGTCTCGGCGATGCTGGTCGCCGAGTTCTACCGCCACCAGGGCAGTTGGAAGCTCCGCGCCGTCGGCCAGGGCTGGTCGGACGGCCTGGCGGGCCTGGCCCGCGCCCACGGAGTGGACGTGGGCTGAGCCACCCGGACCGGAAGGGGCCCGTACCGGCGGCTCCTTCCGGTCCGGCGTCAGATCTCCTTGGCGTACGCCCACTCGCTCGCGCAGCGCCGGTAGCCGAGCCAGTCGTTGATGGCCAGCATAGGCGCGTTGGTGGCGTCGTTACTGGTGTACGCGTCGGTGTAACCACGGGCCACCGCCCGGTGCAGCGAGGCGGTCTTGGCCAGCTTGGCCAGGCCGCGGCCACGGTGGGACGCGACGGTGGTGGTGAAGGCGGACCAGTAGCGGGTGGCGCCGTCGGAGTGCACGGCGCTGAACGCCACCGGGCCGCCGTCGGCAACCGCGACGGTGGTCAGGTCGCGGTCCAGGTCGGGACGGTGCCAGACCTCGGCCAGCCAGTCCTCGTAGCCGAGGCCGTCCAGGTCCACGCCACCGGGCTCGTCCTGGGTGCCGTCGACGTCCACCCGGTACAGCGCGTGCGGATCGTCCAGGTAGTCGGCTCCGGTGCGCAGCTCGACGCCCTCGGGCAGCGGTGGGACGGGGCGCAGACCGGCGGTCAGGTCGAGGTGGGCGAAGTGCGCGCTGCGGCCGCGCACGTAGCCGTGCCGCTCGGCGAAGGCGACGGAGTCCGGGACGTCGTCCACCCAGGCGCGGATCCTGGTCACGCCGTGCTCGGCCAGATGGCGTTCGGCGACGGCCAGCATGGCCGTCGCGACGCCCCGGCACCGAGCCTCCGGGTTGACGCTCAGATTGGCGAAACCCTGGCCCTTGGTGCTGCTGAAGGCGTGCAGGCCGATCCGGCCCGAACCGACCACCACGCCGTCCAACTCCCCCACCAGCAGCCGGTAGTGCTGCTCGGGGGTGGCGGTGGCGACCAGGTGGCTGACGGCCTCCGGGGTCATCAGCAGGTGCGGGCGGCCGGCGCTGTAGGAGGCGGCTGCGGCCTCGGCGTCGGCGGGGCGGAAGTCGCGGATGATCATCGTCATAGACCGTCCACGGTAATGTGCCGTCCCCTGCCCGGCCACTGAATATTCGGGTGACCTGAAGAAAGCTCAAGTTCCGCTCTGAGAATGCCTTTCCCGGGTTGGCAGCGAACGCCCGGGGATACACCCTCTATCAACGGGACGACGCGCGAGGAAGCCGCCGCTCCCCCACAATCTGACGTCACGCCGGATCTCGGCGAGCCCTCTGAGAGGGGGCGGAACTCAATGACAGCAATTTCGCTCGGCGTCGGCATCGGCTGGCGCTCCGAGATCGACACCGTGGTCGAGCGGCTGCCCGGCCTGGACTGGGTCGAGGTGGTCGCCGAGAACCTCTGCCCGGACGAGCTCCGGGACGGCCTGCTGCCCGAGTCCCTGCGGGTGCTGCGCGAGCGCGGCGTCCGACTGGTCCCGCACGGGGTCGCGCTCGGCCTCGGCGGGGCCGAACTCCCGGACCGGACAAGGCTGGAGAGGCTCACACTGACCGCCACGGCACTCGGCGCACCGCTGGTCACCGAGCACCTGGCGTTCGTCCGGGCCGGGGGGCAGGAGGCCGGGCACCTGCTGCCGGTGCCGCGCTCCCGGGACGCGCTGCGGGTGATCGCGGAAAACGTCCGGATAGCCCAGCAGGAGCTGCCCGTACCGCTCGCGCTGGAGAACATCGCGGCCCACTTCGCCTGGCCCGAGGACGAGTTGACCGAAGGCGAGTTCCTGGCCGAGCTGGTCGAGCGGACCGGTGTCCGGCTGCTCATCGACGTGGCCAACCTGCACACCAACCGGGTCAACCTCGGCCTGGACGTGGCCGCCGAGCTGGACCGCCTCCCGCTGGAGGCGCTCGCCTACGTGCACGTCGCGGGCGGCATCGAGCGGGACGGCGTCTGGCACGACACCCACGCCCACCCCGTCACCGAACCGGTGCTGGCCGTCCTGGCCGAACTACGCGCCCGGACCGTACCGCCGGGCGTACTGCTCGAACGGGACGACAACTACCCGCCGCCCGCCGAGCTGGCGGGCGAACTGGACGCGATCCGCCGGGTCCTGGAAGGGGCGCCGCAGCATGTCTGAGCAGGACGAGTACCTGGTCAGGACCGGCGATCCGGACCTGATGGTGGCCCGCGCCAAGCTGGCCGCGCGGCAGGGCGAGCTGCTCATCGCCCTGGTGGCCGGCGGCCCGGTCCCGGCCGGGTTCGACGAGCGGCAGGTCCGGATCCAGGTCCACGGGCTGGCCGCCAAACGCCGCGACACCGTGGCCCGGGTCGACCCCGCACTGGAACTGATCCTCGGTCACGAGTACGGCGCGCTCTTCCTGCGCTACGCCGCCGGCCACCCGATGACCGACGGATACCGGACCGACGCCCGCGCCTTCGCCACCTGGGCCCTCGACACCGAGCCCACCGCGCGCTGGCACGCCGCCCTGGCGCAGCACGTCCGGCCCACCAGGCAGTCCCGCTGGTGGCGTCGCTGAGTCGGGCGCTTTCGCATTCCGCCCCGCCTGCCATGAACCACCGCACTTCCCGAGCCCTGGCGTGTTCCTGCTCGGTGCCTTGCAGAAGTTGAGATCGAGATACGGGGGAAAGTCCATGTGGTACACCGAATTCGTCTTCGCCGCAGCCGCCGTGCTGCTCACCGGCGTCAACGCGTCGCGCGCCCTACGCCGCCTGCGCCACGTCCCACAGCCGCAGGGCCTGCCCGGTCGCGGCCTGCCGCTGCTGGAGACCGCCTTCCTGGCCGGCGGCCCGGCCCGGGTGGCCGACACGGTGGTGGTCCGGATGCAGCGGGAGGGCCGACTGATCATCTCCCGATCCGGCCGGGTCACCGTGACCGACCGGAGCGCCAGGGACGCCGTCGAGGCGGTGCTGATCAGCGCCACGGGAGCGTCCGGCCAGACCGAACTGTCCACCGTCCGGCGGGCGGTGAGCCGCAGCGAACACGTCCAAGGGATCGGGGACGGCCTGGCGGCCCGGGGGCTGATGCGGCGACCCGAGCTGTACCGGAAGGCGGTGAACGCCCGGAAGCTGCTCTGGCTCGGCCAGCTCGCCGTGGTCGTCCTGGGGGTGGTGTCGGTGTCCCGGTGGTTCGACGCGACCGTCCTGGAGCAGGGCACCGGGGCAGCGCCGTTCTTCCCGTTCCTCGGCCTGCTGCTGCTCGGCATGTTCTGGCTGGCCGCCACCCGTCCCGAGCGGAGCCGGATCACCCCGGCGGGGGTCCGGCAGCTGGAGCTGATGCGGACCGGTTCGCGCCCCTGGGAGCCGCACGACCTGGCGGTGATCGGCGGCGGCGTCGTGCTCGGCATGCTGGCCCTGGAGGGCGTGGGCGCCCTGGAGGACGAGGAGCTCCGCGCGGCACTGGCGGCCCGTCACGCCGTGAGCGCGTCCTCGGTCTCCTCCGGTGACTCGGGCAGCACGACCGTCTGGTGCTCCTCGGGCGACCCCGGCAGCTCGGGCGACTCCGGCTCCTCGTCCAGCTGCGGTTCGTCGTCCGGCTGCGGATCCTCCTCCAGTTGCGGTTCCTCGTCGTCCAGCTGCGGTTCGTCGAGCGGCTGTGGTGGCGGCAGCAGTTGCGGTGGTGGCAGCAGCTGCGGCGGCTGACCGGCGGAACCTGCTACCCGGCCACCCGGCCACCCGGCCACCCGGCCACCCGGCGGACAGTCACAGTTCGGTACCGCAGTCCGGGAACCCTTTCCCCTCGTGCGGGTACAGGTCTAGAACAAAGGCCATGTGGTTGCTCCTGCTCGTCCCTGCCCTGCTCGCGGCCGTACTCTCCTGCCTGCGGCTGGTCCGGGCCGCAGCCACTGCGGACCTGCTGACCGGGAGTGCCCGTTCGCATCCGGTGGACCCGGTCGGGGTCGGCCTCTACGAGACCGCCTATCTGGCCGGCGGACCGGTCCGGGTGGTCGAGCTGGCCCTGGTGCTGATGACCGGCCGGGGACGGCTGCACCTGGCCCACACCGGCTGGACCTCGGTGGTCGATCCGCACGGCCGGAGCCGCCTGGAGCGGGCTCTGATCGCCGCGATCGGCCCCGAGGGGCAGTGCCGCACCGGTGAGCTGCGGGACCGGCTGGCGACCCATCCCATCGTGCTGGAGATCGGCGGACGCCTGGTCCAGGCCGGGCTGGCCACCCCGCCGCTGGTCCGGGAGCACACCGCGCTGGCGGTCCGTCAGGTCCGGCAGGCGCTCCTGCTCTCGGCCGCCCTGCTCGCCGCCGCGCTCGCCGTGGCGGCGCCCGGCACCGGTGACGCCGGGTCGGCGGTGGCGTGGTTCTCGCTCCCGATCATCCTGACCAGCGGCACCCTGCTGATGGCCCGGGTGGACGTCCACCCTTACACCCACTGGGCCACCCCCGCCGGTCAGGACCTGTTGAAAGCTGCCCGGCTCCCCCACCAGGCCGGTCCGAGCGAGCCCTCGCCCGGCCTGCCCGACGCGGCCGAACGCGAACTCCTCACCGCCGTCGCCGTGGTGGGCCCGGCGGCCCTCCCGGACGCCCGGCTGCGGGCGGCGCTGCGGAACTGACCGTGGGCCGGACCCGGTCGTCCGGATCCGGCCCACGACGGCGACGGCGAGTGGTCAGGCCAGGCCGTTGAGCAGCTCCGCGATCGGCTTGCGGCGGCCGGTGTAGAACGGGACCTCCTCGCGGACGTGCAGCCGGGCCCGGGACGGGCGCAGGTCGCGCATCAGGTCGACGATCCGGTGCAGCTCGTCCGCCTCGAAGGCGAGCAGCCACTCGTAGTCGCCGAGCGCGAACGAGGCCACCGTGTTGGCCCGCACGTCGGGGTAGCCGCGCGCCATCTTGCCGTGCTCGGCGAGCATCGCGCGCCGCTCGTCGTCCGGCAGCAGGTACCACTCGTAGGAGCGCACGAACGGGTACACGCAGACGTACTCGCGCGGCTCCTCGTCGGCGAGGAACGCCGGGATGTGCGACTTGTTGAACTCGGCCGGGCGGTGCAGCGCCATGTTCGACCAGACCGGCTCCAGCCGGCGGCCGAGGGCGGTGCGGCGGAAGCGGTTGTACGCCTCCTGGAGGTCGTCCGAGTCCTCGGCGTGCCACCAGATCATCAGGTCCGCGTCGGCCCGCAGGCCGGAGACGTCGTAGCTGCCGCGCACCGTGACGTCCTTGGCGGCGAGCTGGGCGAACAGCTCGTCGACCTCGGCGGCCAGCGCGGTCCGGTCCTCGGGCAGCTCGCTCTTGAGCTTGAACACCGACCACATGGTGTAGCGGATGACCTGGTTGAGGTCGCGGGCCTTCTTCTTCGCGGGCTGCTGTTCAGTGGACTCAGTCATGTACCCATTCTCCCTTCCGTGAAGGACGCACCGGCGCCCGGGGTCAACACCTCGTTGACGGCGCGGCGGGCGCTCGCGACGCAGGCCGGGATGCCCACCCCGTCGTACGCCGCACCGCAGACCGCGAGGCCGCCGATCCCGGCCACCGCCGCCCGGATCCGGGCCACCCGGTCCAGGTGCCCGACCGGGTACTGCGGCAGGCCGCCCTCCCAGCGGGTCACCGCGCTGTCGTACGGCTTCGCGTGCAGGCCGACCGCCTCGGCCAGCGCGGCCCGTGAACGGGCCACCAGCTCCTCGTCCGGGAGGGCGAGCGCGGCCTCCTCCCGGTGCCGGCCGAGCGAGGTGCGGAGCAGGAAGCTGTCCGGGGCCGAGCGCTCCAGCCAGCCCCACTTGTTGGAGGAGAAGGTGGACGCCTTGATCTCCCGACCGTCCACCGGCGGCACCAGGAAGCCGCTGCCGGAGAGCACCGTGTCGAGGTCGGCCCGGCGGAAGGCCATCGTCACCAGGGCCATGCCCGCGTACTCGACCGTGTTCAACTCCGCTGCTACCGAAGGGAGTTCGGCCGTCAGCAGCTTCGCCGCCTGTGGGGCGGGCACGGCCAGGATCACCGCATCGGCGTACAGCACCTCGCCGTTGCTGACTACCCGCCAGCCCTCCGACGTGCGGCGGAGTTCCTGCACGGGGCTGTCGGTGCGCAGCTCCGCGCCGTTCTTCCGGCAGGCGTCCACCACGGCCTCCGGCAGGGTGCCGAGACCGCCGCGCAGACCCTGGAAGACCGGGCCGCTGCTGCTCGGCCGGGCGACCAGTTCACGGACCCCGGCGGCCAGCGAACCGCCGCGCTGCGCGATCGGCAGCAACGCGGGGACGGCGGCGCGCAGCGAGATCTCGTCCGCGTGTCCGGCGTACACCCCGCCGAGCAGCGGCTCCACCAGCCGGTCCACGACCTCGCGGCCGAGCTTGGCGGCCACGTAGGCACCGATCGAGACGTCCGCGCCGACCTCGGCCTCGCCCTCGTGCCCGGCCCGCTCCACGCCCTCGGCGCTGAGCACCCCGGACGCCGCCAGCGCCGTCAGATCACCCGGCACCCCCATCAACTGCCCTCCGGGCAGTGGCCGCAGGGCACCCCTGGTCCAGATCGCCGCCTTCGCAGTGGTCGGCGGCTCCAGCTCCTCCGCCAACCCGACCTCCCGGGCCAGCTCCACCGCCTCGGGCCGCCGCGCGAGCATCGACTCGGCCCCGAGGTCCACCCGGACCCCACCGACCTCGCCACCCCACAACTTCCCGCCGAACCGCCCGCTCGCCTCCAGCAGCGTGACCTCCGCCGCCCCACTCGCCAGCCACGCCGCGGTCAGCCCCGCGATCCCGCCACCGACCACCACGACCCGTACGTCTGCCATGCTCCGCAGTCTCGCAGAGCTCACACCGAAGCCCTCATTCGGTACGCCTTCGCCGCTGGTCCAACCGCTCGAGATCAACCGACAGCGGGAACGGCACCTCCCGGTCGAGCACGCCCCGGAAGATGCCCGCCGGCGCGTAGGCCGACGTGACCTTGTCCAGCTCGTACACGTACATCACCGCCTGGTCGCCCTCCTCCTCCAGGCGCCAGTAGTGCGGGATCCCGGCCTCGGCGTACTTGCGGTGCTTGACGTTCCAGTCCCGATGGGCCGACTCAGGAGAGATCACCTCGACGACGAGCAGCACCTCGTCCGGGCTGAACCAGGTCCGGTTCTTCCGGTACTCCGCGCTCACCACCAGCAGATCCGGCTCGGGGCGGTTCAACCGATCGAGACGGATGGTCATCTCCCGCTCGACCTCGACCTCGTCCGGCGCCTGCTCCTCCAACGCGAAGGTGAGCCCGGACACCACGCGACTGTGCCAGGCACGCCGGGGAGACATCAGGAAGATCAGCGCTCCGTCGATCAGTTCGGTGTGCCGGGGTGCCTCGGTCAGGTGGTCGAGGTCCTCCGCGAACCAACCCTCTTCGCGCGGTGGGTACATCCAGCCGGGCAACACGCTCATGCACTCAGCCTGTCACAGAGCGGTGGGCTGTTCAGTCTCCCTGGCAGGAAGTGTCGAAGCAGGCACTCGGACCGCGCTGCAACCGGTCCGTGACCGGATCGCGATCGTCGGGGCGGATCCCGGGCCGAGTGGTGTGCGTCCAAGGGGGACACAGCGGCTCGGGGAGGGGTTCGGATCATGGCGGGCACGGGGTACGGAAGACGGCGGGCGGTACTGGCGGTGGCCGGGGTGGCCACGGCGACGGTGGTACTGCTGAGCGGGTGCAGTGCGGGCGAGCGCGCGGGGCGGAGTTCGGCTGAGGCGGCGGCGCCGAAGGCCGCCGGGGCTGCTGCGGCTCCGGCGATGGGGGATGCCAAGCAGCCGGGGGCGGGTGGGGCCACCGCTGCGCCCGAGGGCGCGACGGAGGCGACGGCGCCCCGGCTGATCGCGTACACGGCCCAGCTCTCGCTGCGCAGCAAGGAGGTGGGCAGGACGCTGGACCAGGCCCGCACGCTCGCCACGGCGGCCGGCGGCTACGTCGCGGGTGAGCAGCTCAGCGGGAAGGCGGGGGACGGCGGCTCGACGGACGCCCGGCTGACGCTCAAGGTGCCGTCGGCGGCCTACCAGCAGAGCCTGGACCAGCTGTCCGGCCTGGGCGAGGTGGTCGGCCGGAGCAGTCAGGCGGACGACCTGACCCAGCAGGTGGCCGACGTGGAGAGCCGGTTGAAGACCCAGCAGGCCAGCGTGGACCGGGTCAGGAAGCTGATGGCCGAGGCCAAGTCGCTGGCCGAGGTGGTCTCCCTGGAGAGCGAACTGAGCCGTCGCGAGGCGGAGTTGGAGTCGCTGCAGCAGCGTCAACAGGGTCTCGCGGCGCGCACCTCGCTCTCCACCATCACACTCCAGGTGTACGCCGAGTCGGCCCCGGTGCCGGCTGCGGCGAAGTCGCAGGAGGGGTTCTGGGAGTCGGTCGGCGACGCGCTGAGCGGCGGCTGGCACGTCCTGGTGGCGATCGTCCGCGGTCTGCTGATCGGGATCGCGGCGGTCGCGCCGTTCCTGCTGGTGCTGGCGCCGGTCGGCGTGCTGCTCCGGCGGCTGAGCCGCACCAGGCGTCAGCGGCCCGTACCGGTCACTCCGGCCACACCCCCGGCGGACCCCGCCGAGTGAGCGGAACCCGGCCGACGGCCCGTCAGCGTGACGGACCGTCGGCCGGGCCGGTGAGGATCAGCGCTCGGAGCTGCGGTGCACGAAGTCGACCAGACGGCTGAGCGCGTCCGGGTCCATGCTCGGCATCACGCCGTGGCCGAGGTTGAAGATGTGGCCGGTGTCGCCGATCGCCTGCGCGGCGTACAGCACCTCGCGGGCCTTGGTCTCCACCACCTCGGTCGGCGCGAACAGCACCGCGGGGTCGAGGTTGCCCTGCAGCGCCTTGCCGGGTCCGACTCGCTCCGCGGCGACGTTCAGCGGCACCCGCCAGTCGACGCCGACCACGTCGGCACCGGCCTGGCCGAGCAGGCCGAGCAGCTCGCCGGTGCCCACGCCGAAGTGGATGCGCGGCACGCCGTACCCGGCGACCGCGTCGAACACCTTGGTGCTGGCGGGCATCACCGAGCGGCGGTAGTCCTCGGGGGCGAGTGCGCCGACCCAGGAGTCGAACAGCTGGACCGCCGAGGCGCCGGCCTCGATCTGGATCTTCAGGAACATCGAGGTGATGTCGGCGAGCCGGTCGACCAGCGCGGCCCACAGGTCGGGGGCGCCGTACATCATCGCCTTGGTCTTCTCGTGGCTCTTCGAGGGGCCGCCCTCGACCAGGTAGCTGGCCAGCGTGAACGGGGCACCGGCGAAGCCGATCAGCGGGGTGGAGCCGAGCTCGTCCACCAGCAGGCCGACCGCCTCGGTGATGTACGGCATGTCGGCCGGCTCCAGCGGGCGCAGCCGCTCCAGGTCCGCGAAGCTGCGGATCGGGTCGGCGATCACCGGGCCGACGCCGGGCTTGATGTCCACGTCGATGCCGACCGCCTTGAGCGGGACCACGATGTCGCTGAAGAAGATCGCCGCGTCCACCTTGTGCCGGCGGACCGGCTGCAGGGTGATCTCCTTGACCAGCTCGGGCCGCATGCAGGAGTCGAGCATCGGGATGCCCTCGCGCACCTTGAGGTACTCGGGGAGGGAGCGGCCGGCCTGGCGCATGAACCAGACCGGGGTGTGCGGCACCGGCTCCCGGCGGGCGGCGCGCAGGAACGCGGAGTCGTACGCGGCGCCACGGCGCGCGGAGGGCTGCTGACCGGACTGGGCTGCGGTTGTCTCACTCACGCCCAAATCTTCGCACGCGCCCCCGGTCCGGCCGTCACCCGCCGGTCGTGGGTTCCTCCAGGACCTGGCCGCAGGGCACGATCGGACAACCGTCACGCCACACCGGCCGAAATTACTCGGAATGCGGGCCCGGCCGACCTAGGCTCTCGGTCATGGCAGCGGTCGGCGGGCACCCCGCACAAGGTGGCGGAACGGGCAAGGAGTCGGCGCCGATCGAGTTCCGCGATGCGGTCGAGGCGCTGGCGGCGGCGCGGTTGCGCCCCGAGATCGAGCTCTCCCCCGCTCCGGCCCCCCGGCGGATGGCCCCCTTCGCGTACGCGCTCACCGCGACGGTCGAGGTGGACGGCGAGGAGCTGGCCGACGGCCGGCTGGTGCTGCTCTACGACCCGGCCGGACAGGACGCCTGGAACGGCGAGTTCCGGCTGGTCTCGATGACCAGGGCCGAGCTGGAGCCGGAGATGGCGGGCGACCCGATGCTCTCGGACGTCGGCTGGGCCTGGCTGACCGACGCGCTGGACGCGCACGGCGCCGGGTACGTCGAACCGAGCGGCACCGTGACCCGGTGCGCCTCCCAGTACTTCGGCGGCCTCGGGGAACGGGAGCCGTCCACCGAGATCGAGATCCGGGCCTCCTGGACCCCGTCCGACAGCCGGTTCGACCGGCACCTGGCCGCCTGGGCCGACCTGCTCTGCGTCTGCGCCGGACTGCCGCCGACCACTCCGGCGCCGCTCCCGCTCCCGGACGCCCCGTCACTCGGCGGAGTGGTCCCGATGCCCGCCCGGCGGCGTCCGCGCTCCCACTGACACCTCGCGCTCTCCCCTCCAGGAGTGTTTCGGCAGCACCGATGCCGAACACCACCCGCAGGGCTGACGCGGTGTGACTTCGGCTGCGGGACTGTCAATTGACTGCCCGAAAGTGCCCGGACGAGTGCCGAACACGATCGATTTCGTTCGATTTCAGGGCATGTCGTATCACTCGTCTGCACGATTTGTCCGTATTGTTACTCACTAGATCGTGATCATTCGCTAAAGCCGGGCACTGATGATGCCGAAGGTGTCTGTGACCCTTTCCAAACGCGGAACACTCCGAGCGCCCCCATCGGCCAGAGGTGGCGATAAGGAGCTGCCGTCCGCCACTCCCACCAGGAGGCACGGTGTCGGTCCTTCTCGAACACCCCGCAAGCGTGGTCGCCTACCGTCCGACGAAGCCCACCGCCATGGTGGTCATCGCCGACCCCCGCGTCCGGAACACCGTCACCCGGCATCTCTGGGCGCTCGGCGTCCGGGACGTCATCGAGGTCTCCTCGATCGCCGAGGCCCGTCCCCGGGTCTCGACCCCGCGTGACATCTGCGTCGCCGACGTCCACCTCCCGGACGGCTCCGGCCTGACCATCCTGGCCGAGACGAGGGCCGCGGGCTGGCCCAACGGCCTGGCCCTGTCGGCCGCAGACGACATCGGTGCCGTGCGCAGCGCACTCGCCGGCGGCGTCAAGGGCTACGTGGTCACCGGTACCAGGACCAACGTGGCCATGCCCGGCCGCCCCGGACTGCCGATCGGTGCGGGCGGCCTGGCCGGCCGGATGCGGCGTCCCGGCATGCCGGGGATGCCCGGTGCGGCGGGAGCTCCGGGCGCACCCGGTGCCCCCGGGGCGCCCGGCGTCCAGCCGACCACCTACCGGGAGCTCTCCGGCCGCGAGGTCGAGGTGCTCCGGCTGGTCGCCGAGGGCCAGTCCAACAAGGCGATCGGGGTGGCCATGGGCCTCTCCGCGCTCACCGTGAAGAGCCACCTGGCCCGGATCGCCCGCAAGCTGGGCACCGGCGACCGGGCGGGCATGGTGGCGGTGGCGCTGCGCACCGGCATCATCCACTGACCCCGGGTCAGCCAACACTCCGTCAGCCGGTCCACGGCCCGGAAGCCCCGCAGGTGGCGGCCCGGAGGAACGTTTCCTCCGGGCCCCTGCCTTCCGGGCGTGCGATCGGGTTCGGGTCTCCGTCACCACGAGGAGACCTGGCGTTCGGGTCACTGCTTACGTGCCCGACCGCTCCGTGCCGACGCTTCGAGGGCCGGCTCCCCCGCTCGCGGAACCCCTCGGACCCTGACCGGCCGGGCAGTTGCCGGCCTCCGGCATATGTCCGGAGCCGGGCTGACCAGTCCGAGGACCTTCCGGTGGGCGGGTGCCGTCGTACCCTTGGTGGGTGACCGACGCCGTAGCCATCCCAGAAGAGACAGCCCCGGTCCCGCTCCTCGAACCGAGGGAGGGGCTCCCGCCCGTCGTGGTGGACGAGACCGCGCTCGCCGCGACCATCGCCGCCTTCGCGGCGGGTACCGGCCCGGTCGCTGTCGACGCCGAGCGGGCCTCCGGCTACCGCTACGGCCAGCGTGCCTATCTCATCCAGCTCCGCCGGGCCGGGGCGGGCACCGCGCTGATCGACCCGATCGCCTGTCCGGACCTCTCGGGTCTCGGCGCCGCGCTCGCGGACACCGAGTGGGTGGTGCACGCCGCGTCGCAGGACCTGCCCTGCCTGGCCGAGGTCGGCATGAAGCCCCGGGAGCTGTTCGACACCGAGCTGGCCGGACGGATCGCCGGCTTCCCCCGGGTCGGCCTGGGCCCGATGACCGAGAACGTGCTCGGCCTCTCGCTGGCCAAGGAGCACTCGGCGGTGGACTGGTCCACCCGTCCACTGCCCGAGCCGTGGCTGCGGTACGCCGCTCTGGACGTCGAGGTGCTGGTCGAGCTGCGCGACGCACTCGAACAGGAGCTGGACGCCCAGGGCAAGCTCGGCTGGGCCAAGGAGGAGTTCGCGGCGATCGTCGCGGCCCCCAAGGCCTCCCCCCGGGTGGACCCGTGGCGCCGTACCTCCCAGCTGCACAAGGTCCGCCGCCGCAGGCAGCTGGCCGCGGTCCGCGAGCTCTGGCTGGCCCGCGACCGGATCGCCCGCGAGCGGGACGTCTCGCCGGGGCGGGTGCTCTCGGATCTGGCGATCGTGAACGCCGCGCTCGCGATGCCGCTGAACGCACCCGCACTGCAGGCGGTCCAGGGCTTCGGCCCCCGGGTGAACCGGCGTCAGTTGGACCAGTGGATGGCCGCTCTGCAGCGGGCCCGGGAGATCCCGGAGGCCGAGCTGCCGCCGTCCACCGCGCCGCACGAGGGGCCGCCGCCGCCGCGCGCCTGGGCCGAGAAGGACCCGATCGCGGCGGCCCGGCTCTCCGGGGCGCGGGCGGCGGTCTCCGAGCTCGCCGAGCAGCACAGCCTGCCGGCCGAGAACCTGATCACCCCCGACCTGGTCCGCCGGGTCTCCTGGGAGCCGCCGGCCGTGCCGGACGCCGGGTCGGTCAGCGCCGCACTGCGCGCCTTGGGCGCCCGCCAGTGGCAGGTCGACCTGGTCGGACCGGTGATCGCGGACGCCTTCGCCAACGCCAAGGTGGCGGCCCCTTCCGAATAGGCACACGCTTCGGAAGACAGGGGCTCGGGGCTCTGCTGATGTGCGGCTCCGCCGCGGGGCGAAGCCGGCCTCGGGAGCGCCACCTGTGCAGAAGTGGGTCACGTCCGCGCGTGTCCTGAACATTCAGACACGCGCGGACGTGACCCTTTTCCGTACGCGTGACGCTCCTGAGGTCGCGGCGGAGCACATCGGCAGAGCCCCGAGCCCCTGGTGGGTGACCGTGAGAGCGGACACATGGGGTGGCGAGTCTGGGCAAGGTAGTTACCGGCGGGTAGCATGGCCGTGATGCAGAGCCGCTCCGTCATGGGACGTGGTCTGCCACCCAACGTCATGTCCCCTGGGAGGAGAGCCCCGTGCCTCGTACCTCGAGGGACGTCGTCTTCGTCGACGGCGTCCGCACCCCGTTCGGCAAGGCCGGCCCGAAGGGCATCTACCACGAGACCCGCGCCGACGACCTGGTCGTCAAGTGCATCCGTGAACTGGTGCGCCGCAACCCGAGCCTGCCGACCGACCGGATCGACGAGGTCGCCATCGCGGCCACGACGCAGATCGGCGACCAGGGCCTGACCATCGGCCGGACCGCCGCGCTGCTGGCCGGTCTGCCGAAGTCCGTCCCCGGCTACTCCATCGACCGGATGTGTGCCGGTGCGCTGACCGCCGTCACCGCGACCGCGGGCGGCATCGCCTTCGGCGCGTACGACGTCGTGGTCGCCGGTGGCGTCGAGCACATGGGCCGGCACCCGATGGGCGAGGGCGTGGACCCGAACCCGCGCTTCGTCTCGGAGAAGCTGGTCGACGAGTCCGCCCTGTTCATGGGGATGACCGCGGAGAACCTGCACGACCGGTTCCCGCACATCACCAAGGAGCGCTGCGACGCGTACGCGGTGCGCTCGCAGGAGAAGGCCGCCAAGGCGTACGCCAACGGCGACATCCAGCCGGACCTGGTGCCGATCACGATCCGCAACACCAACCCCGAGGCCGGCGAGACCGGCTGGGGCCTGGCGACCTCGGACGAGCCGATGCGCCCGGGCACCTCGATGGAGTCGCTGGCCGGTCTGAAGACCCCGTTCCGCCCGCACGGCAACATCACCGCAGGCAACTCGGCCGGTCTGAACGACGGCGCGACCGCCTCGCTGCTCGCGGCCGAGGACGTCGCCGAGGAGCTCGGCCTCCCGGTCAAGATGCGTCTGGTGAGCTACGCGTTCGCGGGTGTCGAGCCCGAGGTCATGGGCATCGGCCCGGTGCCGGCGACCGAGAAGGCACTGGCCAAGGCCGGTCTGACGATCGACGACATCCAGGCGTTCGAGGTCAACGAGGCGTTCGCGGTCCAGGTGCTCGCGTTCCTCGACCACTACGGCATCGCGGACGACGACCCGCGCGTGAACCCGTACGGCGGCGCGATCGCGTTCGGCCACCCGCTGGCCTCCTCGGGCGTGCGCCTGATGAACCAGCTGGCCCGCAGCTTCGAGCAGCGCACGGACGTCCGCTACGGCCTGACCACCATGTGCGTCGGCTTCGGCATGGGCGCGACCGTCATCTGGGAGAACCCCCACTTCGAGGGTGGTAAGTGACCATGAGCACCACTGAACTGCTGAAGCGCGCCGCCGAACTCTTCCCCGGCGAGGTGGTCACCACCGCGCACGTACGTCACCTGGACCTGCCGCTCGGCGCGGGCCGGCTGGCGCTGATCACCCTGGACAACGGCTTCGACCACACCAAGCCGACCACCTTCGGCCCGGGTTCGCTGGCCAAGCTGTCCGAGGCGCTGGACCAGGTCGAGGCCGAGGCCGCCGCCGGTGACATCGTCGCCGTGGCGATCACCGGCAAGCCGTTCATCTTCGCGGTCGGCGCCGACCTCAAGGGTGTCGAGGTGCTCAAGGAGCACAGCGACGCGCTGGCCATCGGCAAGGGCGGCCACGACGTCTTCAAGCGGATCGCCGCGCTGCCCGTCCCGTCCTTCGCGTTCTACAACGGCGCGGCGATGGGCGGCGGCGTCGAGGTCGGCCTGCACGCGAGCTACCGCACCGTCAGCTCAGGCGTCCCGGCCTTCTCGCTGCCCGAGGTCTTCCTCGGTCTGGTCCCCGGCTGGGGCGGCTGCACCATCCTGCCGAACCTGATCGGCCCGTCCAAGGCGATCAAGGTCATCATCGAGAACTCGATGAGCCAGAACAAGCAGCTCAAGGGCCAGGAGGTGTTCGAGCTCGGCATCGCCGACGCGATCTTCGAGCCGGCCGACTTCCTGGAGCAGTCGATCCTCTGGGCCGCCAAGGTGCTCACCGGCGCCGTCGAGGTGCAGCGCGAGGAGATCGACCGGGGCAAGGCCTGGGACGACGCCGTCGCCTGGGGCCGCCTGGTCGCCGACGCCAAGGTGCACGGGGCCGCCCCGGCCGCGTACAAGGCGCTCGACATCATCGAGCAGGTCAAGGACCAGAACCTCCAGGCGGGCTTCGACGCCGAGGACGTGGCGCTGGCCGACCTGATCATGACCGGCGAGCTGCGCGCGGGCCTGTACGCCTTCAACCTGGTGCAGCGCCGTGCCAAGCGTCCGTTCGGTGCGCCGGACAAGGCGCTGGCCCGGCCGGTCACCAAGGTCGGCGTCGTCGGTGCCGGTCTGATGGCCTCCCAGCTGGCGCTGCTGTTCGCCCGCCGCCTCCAGGTGCCGGTGGTCCTCACCGACATCGACCAGGAGCGCGTCGACAAGGGTGTCGGCTACGTGCACGCCGAGATCGACAAGCTGCTGGCGAAGGGCCGGGTCAACCCGGACAACGCCAACCGCCTGAAGGGCCTGGTCACCGGCTCGCTGGACAAGGCCGCGGCCTTCGGCGACGCCGACTTCGTGATCGAGGCGGTGTTCGAGGAGATGGGCGTCAAGCAGACCGTCTTCGCGGACCTGGAGGCCGTGGTCTCGCCGACCTGCGTGCTGGCGACCAACACCTCCTCCCTCTCGGTCACCGAGATGGCGTCGAAGCTCCAGCACCCCGAGCGGGTCGTCGGCTTCCACTTCTTCAACCCGGTCGCCATCCTGCCGCTGCTGGAGATCGTCCGCGGCGAGCAGACCGACGACGCCTCACTGGCCACCGCCTTCGGCGTGGCGAAGAAGCTCAAGAAGACCGCCGTGCTGGTCAAGGACGCCCCGGCGTTCGTGGTCAACCGGATCCTGACCCGCTTCATGGGCGAGATCCAGGCGATCATCGACGAGGGCACCCCGATCGAGACGGTCGAGAAGGGCGTGCTGCCGCTCGGCCTGCCGATGTCCCCGATCGTCCTGCTCGAACTGGTCGGCCCGGCCATCGCGCAGCACGTCTCGGAGACCCTGAACCGGGCCTTCCCGGAGCGCTTCGGCGTCTCCGAGAACCTCGGCAGGGTGGTCGCGGCAGGCAAGCGCGGCTTCTACGTCTGGGTGGACGGCCAGCAGGTCCTCGACCCCGAGGTGCTGGAGCTGCTCACCTTCGGCGACACCGTGCTGACCGAGCAGCAGGTCCTGGACCGCGCGCTCGACGCGGTGGCCCAGGAGATCGGCCTGATGCTGGACGAGGGCGTCGTGGGCGAGGCCCAGGACATCGACCTCTGCATGATCACCGGCGCCGGCTGGCCCTTCCACCTGGGCGGGATCACCCCGTACCTGGACCGGGCGGGCGTCTCCGAGCGGGTGAACGGCAAGAAGTTCCTCGCGCCGGGCCTGGCCTCCGTGCCGGTCTGAACACCTGACGCACCATAGGGCGGCACTCCCGGGGACGGGGGTGCCGCCCTACGGGCGTCTCAGGGCAGTTGCAGGTCGCGGAACTCGACGTGGGCGTCCTCGGTGTAGAGGCCGACGCTGCCGCCCGGGTACGGCCGCTCCTGGTCGGTGAAGGTGACCACCGGCTGGTCGTCCACCTCGACGCTGATCGCCGCACCGGTCTGATGGACCTCGACCCGGTGCCAGCGCCCGATCGGGTAGACCGGGAGACCGGTGGCGAGGAAGCGTTGCGCGCCCGGGTACGCCGGGTCCTCCTTGCCCAGTTCCCAGCCGGTGGGCTTGAGGGCCAGGTAGTAGAAGTGCTGGGGGTCGGTGTAGTGCCAGACCACCCAGGCCACCTCCCAGGCGTTCGGCTCCGGCTTGCGGAGCTGCTCGGTGGTCCTGGCCTGGAGCCGGAAGTCGACCGTCCGGTACGAGTCGGTGGAGACCACCAGAGCGGCGTGCGTCTCCTCCGGCCGGAGCGAGCGGCGGGGTTCGAGGACCAGGACGCCGCCCTGCTCGCCCGTGTAGCCCTCCCCGTTGAACACCGAACGCCAGGGCCCGTGCGTGGTCCCCTCGGGCCAACGCATCAGGGAGGGGTCGGAGCCCAGGCTGACCACGGTCAGGATCAGCGCCAGAACCGGCAGCACAACGGCCGCGGTGATCCACCACCGTCTGCGGGTCGATCGCGGTGGCCCGGTGGCGGTCCGCTGCGGGTGCACCGGCGGACCTCCCGTCGTCGCGGCCGGATCGCTCACCAGCCTGCCATGGAGACCGCCCGGGACGCCGCAGCGAGGGCCGGTACGGAGGTCGGCGTGGCGCCGCAGTCCTCGGCCAGCCGGGCGACGATCCGCCGGGCGGCGTAGCCGTCGCCGAAGGGGCTGGGGGCCTCCGCCATGCCCTGGTACAGGGCCGGGTCGTCCAGCAGGTTGTTGGCCTCGGCGTGGATCACCTCGGGGTCCACACCCACCAGCCGGGCCGCGCCGGTGCTGACCACCTCGGGCCGCTCGGTGGTGGTGCGCAGCACCAGGACGGGCTTGTCCAGGCTGGGGGCCTCCTCCTGCACGCCACCGGAGTCGGTGAGGACCAGCTCGCAGGCGGCGAGCGAGGCGGTGAAGTCGAAGTAGTCCAGCGGCTCGGTCAGGGTGATGTGCGGGTCGTGGCCCAGCGCACCCTCCAGCACGTCCCGGACGGCGGGGCTGCGGTGCACCGGCAGCAGGATCTCGACGTCGCCCCGCCGGGCCAGCCGCAGCAGGGTGGCAGCCATCGCCCGCATCCGGTCCCCCTGGTTCTCCCGGCGGTGCAGGGTGACCAGGACGCCCCGGCGGCCGGTGCGGAAGGCGGACCGGCCGACGCCCCGGTGCCGGACCCAGAGCAGGTTGTCGATGACGGTGTTGCCGGTGACGTGCACGCTGTCGGCCGGTGTCCCTTCGGCCCTGAGCTCGGCCCCGGCCCGCTCGGTGGGGGCGAAGTGCCAGCGGGTCAGCCTGCTGACCAGCCGGCGGTTGAGCTCCTCGGGGAAGGGGTTGTCGAGGACGCCGCTGCGCAGCCCGGCCTCGACGTGCGCCACCGGGATCCGCTCGTAGAAGGCGGCGAGCGCCCCGCACAGGGTGCTGCAGGTGTCGCCCTGGACCATCACCAGGTCGGGTTCCTCGTAGCGCAGCACCTCACCCAGAGCCTCGACCAGACGTGCGGTCAGGGCCGAGAGCTCCTGCCGGTCGCGCATCACGTCGAGACGGTGACGGATGGTCAGGTCGAGCCGGTGCAGCATCGGGTCGAGCATCTCCCGGTGCTGGCCGGTGTTGATCACCAGTGGCTCGAACCGGCGGGACGCGTCCAGCGCCCGCACCACGGGGGCGAGTTTGACGGCCTCGGGGCGGGTGCCGAGCACCACGGCGACCCGCAGGGGACGGGACGGGTCGTTGCCGACCGGGTCGGTAAGGGGCGGAGTGAACATGACGGCCTTCTTCGGCAGCGGAACATGACGGACCGTGAGCTCCGGGAGGAGCGCGACGGGACAGGAGCCCCCCGGAGCCCGGCGGGTGACGCGGGGTCAGGTCCGGGCGGTCTTCAACCAGGAGGTGCGGCCGCTCACCGTGCGGCCGATGGCCCACCAGCCGGCCGCGAACCACAGGTAGCCGTAGGCCACGAACAGGTGCGCGAGCAGCAGGCAGTGCAGGAACCCCAGCTCGCTCTCGCGCTGCCGGTACACGTATGCGTAGGCGTAGGCGGGGGCGAATGCGAGGGCGTACAGCGGGACCAGCCAGAGCGGCGAGAAGGTGCTGTGCCCGGCCGCGACGGAGTCGGAGATGAATCCGAACACCCCGGCGAGGAAGGCGAGCGGCAGGAACGAGGTGAGCAGCAGCAGCGCCGGGCTGGACAGGTGGTAGATCAGGTCGGCCGCGGCCCGTCCGGGAATCTCCCGGAGGATCAGCGGCACCAGCCGGGAGGCCTGGATGTGGCCCTGGAACCAGCGGGAGCGCTGGCGGACCAGCCGCCGGACCTTGATGACGGCCTGCTGGTGAACGGCGGCGGTCGGGCAGAACTGGTTCTGCCAGCCGGCCGCGATCAGCCGGATGCCCAGGTCGAGGTCCTCGGTCAGCCGGTCGCTCCAGGGCTCAGGACCCAGTGAGCGCAGCGCACTCAGCCTCATGAACTGGCCGTTGCCGCCCATGCCGACGCTGCCGAGGTGCCGCCGTCCGGTCTGGAAGATGTCGGTGTAGACGACGAACTCCATGTCCTGCATCCGGGGCAGCAGACCCTTCTCGCGGTTGTACATCCGGACGCCGATCTGGACCGCTCCGGTGGCCGGGTCAGCGAAGTACCGGTCGGCCTGGGCGATCGCGTCGGGTTCGAGCCGGCCGTCGGCGTCGAGGACGCAGATGATGACGTCGGCGGGATTCCGGCCCGCCAGGGCGCCGCAGCGGGCGAGGTGTCGCAGGCCGTCGTTGAGGGCGGCCCCCTTGCCTCGTCTCGCCTCCGGGGGGCGACGCTGGTGCAGCAGGACCCGGTGCGGGTCCGCGGCGCGGGCGATCTCGGCGGTGTGGTCGTCCGACGCGTCGTCAATCACCAGGGCCAGACAGTCCTTCTGCGGCAGTGCCATCAGTCGGCGCAGGCTCTCGGCGAGGACGCGGTCCTCGTTGAGGCAGGCCAGCATGAAGACATAGAAGCGCTCCTGCCGCCCGGGCTCCGCCAGGTGGATACGGCGGCGGGACAGGGCGAACATGCCGGTGTTGTAGACCAGGGCCGTCGCGATCACGGCCGTGCTCAGCCAGAGCAGGACGGCGGTCACCATGGCGCACCCCGGTGGAGTGCGGTCGCCCCTGCGACGGTGTGCACGGCCGGCTCCGGAGCGGGCGGGACCTGCCTGCTCCGGCGGTGGCGCGCCACCAGGCCGACGACCAGCAGGACGAGACAAGCCACCGTGTACAGACCGAAGCCCGCGCCCGCGACCTGGAGCAGCAGGCGGGCGATCCCGGCTCCGGACATACCGGAGGGCATCACGGCTGCCGCGCTGAAGCAGAGTCCACTGGTGGCTCCGCAATTCCCGTACATGCGGAATCGACCTCGATGATGCGAGCGGATGCCGGACACGACACGGCACATCTCGCGGATCGCGGTGGAGGGGGCCGGTCTCGCCACTCGCTCCCCGAGCCAGGAATAGGCGACCGTCTGCCGACTCGGATCTTCACGCGCCCCATCGGACCAATCACCGTCAACGTACCACAGCAGCGGGAGCCGTTCAATGAATTCGAATACCCGGGAATTGCCCTTTCGAGGCGCCGGCCCGGGCCACCCAGCGTGACGCCGGGAAACGGCCGGTGATTGCGCGTCAGCAGCCATTGACACTACGCAAAGCGAGTGACACCGTCATGTGTATCGCCTGTACTTGCGGCTGATGGGCAGCGTGTACCGCTGCACCGAAGCGACTCCAGGCCCGTTGCGAGACGCCGTTCCCGAGCGCCGCGTGGGCCCTCTGTACGAGACGCCGGGGAGAACGGCCGCCGGGCACCGGTCGAGGGTGGGAAGACAACGGTCGGCAGACAGGTGCCGGATATTCACCTGCGCACCGTTCCCGCTTCCGGGCACCTCTGGCCCACACCCATGCCGTGAATCGGAAATTCACCCAAGGGGCTGTCATGCCTTTTCATTCAATGAATCGGAGTTGGCGCCGACCGACAATCGTGGGAGCGCTCGCTCTGCTTCTCAGCGTGGGGGTTGTCGCACCGCCGTCCACCGTCTCCGCCAAACCGCCTCCGGACCAGCAGCACGCTCAGGGGGCGCTGCACCCGGGACAGGGTCCGGGAGATCTCTCCGCCTCCTTCGGCGCCAAACAGAAGGCGGCGGACCAGAACCGGAAGCAGGACCCGCACAAGAAGCTCAAGCCCGCGAACGCCCTCCAGGCGCTGCCCAACGCGCTGAACCTGCTGCCCGCCAACCCCGCCCCGGCGACCGGGAAGAGCACCCTGGTGCTCTACGACACCACCGGCCCGTACGGGTTCCTGGGCGAGCTGTACGCGATGACCACCTCCAACCTGGCCGGCCACTTCGGGACGGTCACGCCGAAGCCGGTCTCCTCCTACCAGCCCGGTGAGGTCAACAACTACACCGCCACCATCTACTTCGGCTCCACCTACTACGGGGCCAACGACAACAACGGCCAGCCGATCCCGGACGCCGTACCGGCCGCGTTCTACAGCGACGTGACCACCACGACGCACCCGGTCGTCTGGCTCTACGACAACATCTGGAACCTGGCCAACAACGCCGGGGCAGCCCAGTTCTCCGCCAACTACGGCTGGGACCCGACCAACTCGTACTTCGACTACAACGCGATCACCTCGGTCAACTACAAGGGCCAGGCGCTGAGTCGTGACCCGCTCAACGGCGGCGGTGTGCTCGGCGACACCGTCACGGATCCCACCAAGGTGACCGTGCTCGCCTCCTCGACCGACAGCTCCGGGGCCAGCGTTCCGTGGGCGATCCGCTCGAAGAACCTCACCTACATCGGTGACGTCCCGTTCTCCTACGTGAGCGCCAACGACCGGGTGATGATCCTCAGTGACCTGCTCTTCGACGCGATCAACCCGGGTGCTCCGACCCGGCACCGGGCCATGGTCCGGCTGGAGGACATCAGCCCCGCCGACGACCCGAACCAGCTGATCCAGACCGGGCAGTACCTGAAGTCGCAGAACATCCCGTTCAGCTTCGGCGTCATCCCGGTCTACACCGACCCCAACGGCACCTACAACGGCGGCCGGCCGGAGACGCTCCGGCTCTCCCAGTCGCCCGCCATGATCCTCGCGATCAGGTCGCTGATCGCCAACGGTGGCACGATGCTGATGCACGGTTACACCCACCAGTTCAGCAATATCGCCAACCCGTACAACGGCGTCAGCGGCGACGACTTCGAGTTCTACCGGGCCCAGTGCTCGATCACCCAGTACCCGCCGTACCAGTTCCGGACGCCGTGCCAGAACACCGACTGGGTGATCCACCAGGGTCCGGTCCCCGGTGACTCCGCAGCCTGGGCACAGAGCCGGATCACCGCCGCCACCGCCGAGTTCAGGGCCGCAGGTCTCCCGGTCCCGACCATCTTCGAGTTCCCGCACTACGCGGGCTCGGCCGTGGACTACCGGACCGTCGAACCGCTCTTCGCCGCCCGCTACGAGCGCTCGCTGTACTTCGGCGGCGTGCTCAGCGGAGGATCGATCGACTACTCCATGCTGATCGGTCAGTTCTTCCCGTACCCCGTGCACGACGTCTACGGCGAGACCGTCCTGCCCGAGAACCTGGGCAACTACGAACCCATCATGTCCAACAACAACCCGCCGCGACTGCCCGCCGACATGATCGCCTCGGCGAAGCTGAACCTCGTGGTCAGGGACGGCTACGCCAGCTTCTTCTACCACCCGTCCTACGGGCTGAACCCGCTGAAGCAGACCGTCACCGGCATCAAGGCGCTCGGCTACACGTTCATCTCCCCCGCCACCGCCCTTGCCCCCTGACAGCCCATCACTCCTGCTGCCGCCCCGCCCCCTCGGGGTCGGCAGCAGGAACCATCCCGAGAGGTACTGATCCCCATGTGCGGAATCGTGGGATACACAGGGCGCGAAGCGGCCCTGGACGTCGTGCTCGAAGGGCTCGAACGGCTTGAGTACCGGGGGTACGACTCCGCCGGAGTCACCGTCCTGACCGAGGACGGACCGGCCACCGAGAAACGGGCGGGCAAGCTGGTCAATCTGGAGAAGGCGTTGGCGGAGACCCCTCTCCCTGCCGGGACCTCCGGGATCGGCCACACCCGGTGGGCCACCCACGGTGGTCCGACGGACGCCAACGCCCACCCCCACCTGGACGACGCGCGGCGGGTGGCGGTGGTGCACAACGGCATCATCGAGAACTTCGCGCAGCTGCGGGCGGAGCTCGCGGAGCGGGGCCACACGCTCCGTTCGGAGACCGACACGGAGGTTGTCGCCCATCTGCTGGGTGAGGCGTTCGCCGGTGACCTGGCGGAGGCGATGCGGGTGGTGTGCCGTCAGCTGGACGGTGCGTTCACCCTGGTGGCGGTGCACGCGGACCAGCCGGGTGTGGTGGTCGGTGCGCGGCGGAACTCGCCGTTGGTGGTCGGGCGTGGCGTGGGGGAGAACTTCCTCGCCTCGGACGTGGCGGCGTTCATCGCCCACACGCGGGAGGCGGTGGAGCTGGGGCAGGACCAGGTGGTGGAGCTGCGCGCGGAGTCGGTGACGGTCACCGACTTCGACGGTGCTGTGGCCCAGGTGCGGGAGTACCACGTGGACTGGGACGCGTCGGCGGCGGAGAAGGGCGGTTACGACTACTTCATGCTGAAGGAGATCGCCGAGCAGCCGAAGGCGGTGGCGGACACGCTGCTGGGGCGGATCGGGGCGGACGGTCAGCTGACGCTGGACGAGCTGCGGATCTCGGACGCGCAGTTGCGGCAGGTGGAGAAGGTGGTGATCGTCGCGTGCGGTACCGCGTTCCACGCCGGGATGATCGCCAAGTACGCGATCGAGCACTGGACGCGGATCCCGTGCGAGGTGGAGGTCGCGAGCGAGTTCCGCTACCGGGACCCGATCCTGGACGAGCGGACGCTGGTCATCGCGATCTCGCAGTCCGGCGAGACGATGGACACCCTGATGGCGCTGCGGCACGCGCGTGAGCAGGGCGCGAAGGTGCTGGCGATCTGCAACACCAACGGCTCCACCATCCCCCGCGAGTCCGACGCGGTGCTGTACACCCACGCGGGCCCCGAGGTCGCGGTCGCCTCCACCAAGGCGTTCCTCACCCAGCTCGTCGCCTGCTACCTGGTCGCCCTCCACCTCGGCCAGGTGCGGGACAGCCACACCCTCGGCATCGTCGGGCCGCTGCGCGAGATGTCGTCCCTGGTCGAGCGGGTGCTGCTGACGATGGAGCCGGTCCGTGAGCTGGCCCGCTCGCTGGCGGACGCCAAGTCGGTGCTCTTCCTCGGCCGCCACGTCGGCTACCCGGTCGCGCTGGAGGGTGCGCTCAAGCTCAAGGAGCTGGCGTACATGCACGCCGAGGGCTTCGCCGCCGGCGAGCTCAAGCACGGCCCGATCGCCCTGATCGAGGAGGGCCTGCCCGTCGTCGTGGTGGTGCCCTCACCGCGCGGCCGCTCGATCCTGCACGACAAGATCGTCTCCAACATCCAGGAGATCCGCGCCCGCGGCGCACGCACCATCGTGATCGCCGAGGAAGGCGACGAGGCCGTGGCCCCGTACGCCGACCACCTGATCCGCATCCCGGTCACCCCGGTGCTGCTCCAGCCGCTGGTCTCGACCGTGCCGCTCCAGGTCTTCGCCTGCGAGCTGGCGACGGCCAAGGGCCACGAGGTCGACCAGCCCCGCAACCTCGCCAAGTCCGTCACCGTGGAATAGCCCGGTCCCAGGAACCGCCGACCACTGAAAGGGCAGTCTGATGGCCATGCGTACCGCTCGCACCGAGTCGGTCCTCGCGGCCGCCTGGCTGCTGGTGTGCGCCCTGGCCGGCTGCTCGTCCTCAGCCCCGCAGCCCTCACCGCCCGCCGTCCCGGCCACCCGCCCGCTGCCGGACGTGCTCAACGGCGTGACGCTGGACGACGTGAGCGAACTGCCCGGTCTGATGGCCTCCCTGCGGGCCCTGCCGCAACGACCCACCGAGCGCATCGTCTTCGACGCGGACACCGAACCCTCGCACTACACCGCAGCGGTGGACGCGCTGCACCCGATCAGCTACCTGATGGGCCTGCCCATGGACTCCACCGAGGTGGCCGACGCCTCCCTGACGGAGTATCACGACCGGACGGCCGCCCTGCTGGCGAAGTTCGGCGGGAAGATCGACATCTGGGAGATCGGCAACGAGGTCAACGGCGGATGGCTCGGCCCAGCTCCCACCGTCACCGAGAAGGTGGCCGACGCCTACCAACAGGTGGTCGCGGCCGGTGGGCGGACCGCGCTCACTCTCTACTACAACCCGAACTGCTCCGGCGACCCGGCCCATCAGATGTTGCCGTGGACCAGGGCGAACGTGCCCCAGGAGATCAGGAACGGTCTGGACTACGTCCTGGTGTCCTACTACGAGGACGACTGCAACGGTTACCGGCCGCCGCTCGACGAGTGGAACGCAGTCTTCACCGAGCTCACCGCACTGTTCCCGCACGCCCGGGTGGGTTTCGGCGAGAACGGCACGGACGAGCACGCGCCGCTCGACGCGAAGCTGGAGCAGCTCACCCACTACTACACCCTGCCGGTCAGCGCCCCCCGTTACCTGGGCGGTCACTTCTGGTGGTACTACGCCGAGGACATGCTGCCGTACCCGCCGGCCAACGCCCTGTGGACGGCCCTGTCCGATGCGTTGACGCCGCCGCCGGCGTGACGAGAATCCCGCATCCGAGGACAAGACGATGAGCACCGAGACGACAACCAGACCGCTCACGGCCCCGCAGCCGGACAACACCTCGTTCGCGGCCGTGCGGGCCGTTATCACCGCCTTCGCCCCCTACCGGCTCCTCGAACTGGAACGGGAGCGGGAACAGGCCTTCGCCCAGGCACTGGGGACCGACAGCCTGGGCCCGGTGCATCTGTTCCTCCGCCGTTGGGGCACGGTCGCGGACACCGAACGGGAGCTGGCCACCGCGACCCGGCTGCACCGTTCCGAGTACTCGGCCCGCTCCGGCCTCGATCCGGACGAGCGTCGGGAGAGTGCCCTGGAACTTGCTGCGGTCCTGCTGACGGTGGCCGCCGAGCTCGCCGCTCCGGACGGCGGCCGACGGCCATGAGCTAGCGCTTGAGGCGGTAGATCACCGTGTCGGCGTTGACCGCGACCACCTCGTAGCGGGTCTCCAGCAGGCTCTCTATCCGGGGGATGTGCACCGGCTGGTACGGGGCCAGCCCGGAGTCGTCCACCACGATCTCCGGGAAGCCCTTGTCGGCCAGCTCCTGGTCGAAGGTCTGCCAGGCGTTCGCCATGCTGAACTGCTCGCCGACGTCCTTGCCGTCCTTGCCGCCGCTGAAGTTGGTCAGGAAACCAGCCGTCAGGTAGCGGGTGACGGGGCGTCGGTCCGACAGCCAGTACAGCTCGGGGTGCATGCCCCAGACCAGCACGGTGTCCTTGGCCGTGGTCTGCTGAGCTATCGTGCTGGCCACCTCGCTGGAGTGGTCGAGCCGCTGGCCCGGCCAGAAGACCGCCAGACCCCAGAACGCCGTCGCCGCCACCGTGCTGTAAACCAGCACCGGCCGCCAGCGGATCGAGGAGGTGGTCACCGCGCCGACCCCGAGCAGCACCAGCGGGGGCATCAGCTGGAGGTAGTAGTGGCCGAAGAAGTGGAAGCCGGTGCTGACCGCCACCACCGAGGAGAGCAGCCAGACCCAGAGGTCGGAGGTGGCGCCGTACTCCTCTCCCCGGACGGTGGGCAGCGCACCGTGACGCAGCCTCAGCCAGAGCCGGTGGCCCAGCGGGGCCAGGAAGCCCAGGCAGGCCGCCAGCAGGATCGCCGAGTTGCCCAGGGCCCGGCCGGCCATCTGCAGCCAGGCGCCGCCCATCGAGGCGTAGTCGCCGCTGCCGGTGACCACCCAGAAGAGGAAGCCCTTGGGTTTGGTGAGGATCACCGCCACCAGCGCTATCGGCAGCGCGAAGCCGAAGCAGACCTTGAAGAGCGCGGGCTGCCAGCGCACCCCGCGCAGCCGGACGTCCTGGAACAGCATCCAGAGGACCGGCAGCAGCACCGCGCCACCGGTCTGCTTGGTCAGGGAGCAGAGCGACACCGCGATCCCGGCCGCCAGCCAGCGGCGGCGCTCGGCGTAGCGGAACGCCGCCACCATCGCGGGCAGCATGAAGACCTCGAAGGTCGCCGCCTGGGTGTCCTCGGGGGACAGCCCGATCGAGACCAGCAGGTACAGCCCGCCGGCCACCGCACCCGCCCGGTTGCCCCAGCGGCCCCGGGCGATCGAGGCCAGCAGGATCGCGGTGGCCAGGTGCGCCACGATCGCGAGGGTGCGCAGCGGCCAGAGCGAGGTGGAGCCGAAGAGCGCGAAACACGCCTCGTACAGCCAGGGCAGCAGGGGGGGTTTGCGGTCCACCACGGTGTCGTACAGGACACCGCCGTCGGCCAGCATCCGTGCCTGCGTGGCGAGGTAGCCCTCGTCGGGGCTCCACACCGGGCGCAGGAAGGACGGCAGGTGGGTGACGGTCGCGAGGACGGCCAGCACCGGCACGACTCTGGTCCAGTACCCCGTCCGGACACGCTCGGGCAGCCGCCCGGACAGGGTGGTCAGTGGTCGTGAGACGGCGTTGGGCACGTTGACAACCTACCGGGCGGGGCCGTGGACCCACGTCCGGGTCCGGCCATTCGATGTGACGATCGGACAGAAGTCTGACGGGCCGCCGACTCCGCGCGCGACCGAATTGCCGTGCGACCGGTGATGCGCGCAGGGGCCCGCGAAGCCGTGCGACCCGGCGGGCGAAGCACCTGCGGGCCGGGCTCGGTGAGCCGGTCGCACGTGCTGACCTGCCGTGATGCGCGGCTCCCCGAGCCCCCGTGGGTGCGTCAGACCCGCGCCGCCGCCGTACGGGCCACCAGCTTGGTGACCTGTTCGGCGATGGCCGGCGCGGTGAGGCCGATCTCCTCCAGGATCTGGTCCCGGGTGGCGTGGTCCAGGAACTCCTGCGGAATGCCGAAGTCCCGCAGCGGCACGTCCACCTCGGCGTCCCGCAGGGCCTGTGCGATCGCGGAGCCGACGCCGCCCGCGCGGCCGTTGTCCTCGACCGTGACGACCACCCGGTGCTCGGCGGCCAGGCCGGGCAGGGCGGGGTCGACCGGCTTGACCCAGCGCGGGTCGACCACGGTGGTGGTGATGCCTTGGGCGGCGAGCAGGGCGGCCACCTCCAGGCAGGTCGCGGCCATCGCGCCGACCGAGACGATCAGCACCTCGGCCCGGACCTCGGGGGCGGCCCGCAGCACGTCCATGCCACCGATCCGGCCGACCGCAGGGACGGCGGGGCCGACGGTGCCCTTGGAGTAGCGGACCACGGTCGGGGCGTCGTCCACCTCGACCGCCTCGCGCAGCTGCGCCCGCAGCTGGTCGGCGTCACGCGGCGCGGCGAGCCGCAGACCGGGGACCACCTGAAGGATCGACATGTCCCACATGCCGTTGTGCGACGCACCGTCAGTGCCGGTGACGCCCGCGCGGTCGAGCACGAAGGTGACGCCGAGCCGGTGCAGCGCGACGTCCATCAGGACCTGGTCGAAGGCCCGGTTCAGGAAGGTCGCGTAGACCGCGAAGACCGGGTGCAGGCCGTTGGTGGCCAGGCCGGCCGCGCTGGTGACCGCGTGCTGCTCGGCGATGCCGACGTCGAAGGTCCGCTCCGGGAAGGCCTTGGCGAACGGGGCCAGGCCGACCGGGTGGAGCATCGCGGCGGTGATGCCGACGATGTCCTTGCGCTCCCGGCCGAGCGCGACCATCTCCTCGCCGAAGACCGAGGTCCAGTCCTTGCCCGAGGTCTTGATCGGCAGGCCGGTCTCCGGGTGGATCACGCCGACCGCGTGGAAGCGGTCCTCGTCGTGCTGCTCGGCGGCGTGGTAGCCGCGGCCCTTCTCGGTCAGGCAGTGCACGATCACCGGGCCGCCGAAGCCGCGCGCCTTGGTGAGGGCGGACTCCAGCGCGGTCAGGTCGTGGCCGTCGATCGGGCCGATGTACTTGAGGCCGAGGTCCTCGAACATCCCCTGCGGCGCGATGAAGTCCTTGAGGCCCTTCTTGGCGCCGTGCAGGGTCTCGAACAGCTGTTGGCCGACCACCGGGGTGCGCTGCAGCGCCTCCTTGCCCCAGGACAGGAAGCGCTCGTAGCCCTGGGTGGTGCGCAGCGTGGCGAGGTGGTTGGCCAGACCGCCGATGGTGGGCGAGTAGGAACGCTCGTTGTCGTTCACCACGATCACCAGCGGGCGGTCCTTGGCGTCGGCGATGTTGTTCAGCGCCTCCCAGGCCATGCCGCCGGTCAGCGCGCCGTCGCCGATCACCGCGACCACCGGGCGGTCGTGGTGGCCCTGCAGCTGGTTGGCCTTGGCCAGGCCGTCCGCGTAGCCGAGCACGGTGGAGGCGTGCGAGTTCTCGATCACGTCGTGCTCGGACTCGGCGCGGGACGGGTAGCCGGACAGGCCGCCCTTCATCCGCAGCTGCGAGAAGTCCTGACGGCCGGTGAGCAGCTTGTGCACGTAGCTCTGGTGGCCGGTGTCGAAGAGGATCCGGTCGCGCGGCGAGTCGAAGACCCGGTGCAGCGCGATGGTCAGCTCGACCACGCCCAGGTTCGGCCCGAGGTGGCCGCCCGTCTTGGAGACCTCCTCGACCAGGAAGGTACGGATCTCGTCGGCCAGCGCGGCCAGCTGCGCCGGGGTGAGCCGGTCGAGATCACGCGGTCCCCGAATGCGGGTCAGCAGCGCCACCCGTTCCTCCTCGTTCAAAGTTCTCGGGCCGCGGACGGCCTGCCGGGCCTCGCTGCCCCTGGTGCCGGGGCCACCCCGGCCCCAGGCCGGTCGGACTCGACTGCCCGAGTCTAATGTCCACCTGCCGGACGTCGCGCAGCGCGCCTCGGGTTGACCGGTGTTGACCGACATGACGAGGCTCGGCACCCGATTGGTTCGGGTGCCGAGCCTCACACGGTCCCGGAGTGGTCAACCTCGTCCGGAGGACTTCTGCGTCCGGCGGGAGACCGAGTCCAGCACGACGGCGGCGAGCAGCACCGCGCCGGTGATCATGTACTGGATCGACTGGTTGACGTGCACCAGGTCGAGGCCGGTGATGATGGACTGGATCACCAGGATGCCGAGCAGCGCCGACCAGGTCTTGCCCCGGCCGCCGAACAGGCTGGTGCCGCCGATGACGGCCGCGGCGATCGAGTTCATCAGCACGTTGCCGCTGCCGAGCGCCTTGTCGGCGGAACCCTGCTGGCTCATGATGAACAGCCCGCCGAGCGCGGCCATGCCGGCCGAGATCATGAAGACCGAGATCCGCACCCAGGCCACGTTGATACCGGCCCGGCGGGCCGCCTCGATGCCACCGCCGACGGCGAAGATCTGTCGGCCGTACGAGGTGCGGCGGAGCACGAAGTCGGTGATCACCACGATGCCGAGGAAGATCACCAGCGGCAGCGGCAGGCCCTGGCTCTGGTTCAGGGTGGCCGCGGCGGCGATCGCGATGAGCCCGATCACACCGGTGCGCAGGGCGATCTCGCTGACCGGGCGGGAAGCCAGCCCGGCCGAGGAGCGGCGCTTGGCGTCCAGCAGCTGACCGGCCAGGAAGAGGGCGACGCCGGCCAGCGCGAAGATCCAGGTGGCGGCGATGTCGCCGTCACCGACGAAGTAGTGGTCGAGGTTGGCGATCACGCCGTCGTTGAGCACGTTGGCGGTGCCCTTGTCCCCGAGCACGAACTGCTGCAGACCGCTCCAGGCCAGCAGACCGGCCAGCGTGACCACGAAGGCCGGCACGCCGATCTTGGCGAAGAAGAAGCCGTGCAGGGCACCCATCGCGACGGCGGCGGCCAGCGCGATCAGGATCGACAGCCACTCGTTGACGCCGGACCGGGCCGACAGCACACCCGCGACGGCGGCCGAGACACCGGCGATCGAGCCGAGCGAGAGGTCGATCTCACCGAGCAGCAGGACGAACACGATGCCGACCGCGATCAGGCCGGGGCCCGCGATCCAGAGCGTGATGTTGGTGAGGTTGTCGGCGTTCAGGAAGTCGCCGGTCAGCCCCTGGAAGATGGCCGCGATCAGGACCAGGCCGAGCACGACCGGGACGGAGCCCAGGTCGCCGCTCTTCATCTTCCGCTTGAACTCGCCGACGTAGCCGGCGAAGCCCTGCTCGCGGACCAGCAGACGGGGGTCGATCGCGGGCGCGGGCGCCTCGGTGGTCTGGTTGGTGCTCACTTCGCTTCCTCCGCGATGCGTGCCTGACGCCGGGTCACGGCGTTCTCGGTGGCTCCGGTGATGGCGGAGATGATCTCTTCGTGGGTGGTGCCGGCCACCGGGAAGGACCCGTTGTTGCGGCCCAGGCGGAGCACCGCGACGGTGTCCGCGACGGCCTTGACGTCCGCCATGTTGTGGCTGATCAGGATGACCCCGAGGCCCCGCTCGCGGAGCCGCTCGACCAGGTCGAGCACCTGGGCGGTCTGCTCCACGCCGAGCGCGGCGGTGGGCTCGTCGAGGATGACGATCTTCGGGTCGCCGACCAGGGCGCGGGCGATCGCAACCACCTGGCGCTGACCGCCGGAGAGCGCGGCGATCGGGATGCGCACGCTGGGGATGCGGATCGACAGGGTGTCGAGCAGTTCCTTGGCCCGCTTCTCCATCCCGACCTCGTCGAGCGTGCCGAACTTCTTCAGCTCGCGGCCGAGGAAGAGGTTGCCGACCACGTCGAGGTTGTCGCAGAGCGCGAGGTCCTGGTAGACGGTCGCGACGCCGAGACCCTGCGCGTCCTGCGGGCGGTTGATCCGGACCTCGCGGCCCTCCCACTCGATCGACCCTTCGTCGATCGGGTGGACGCCGGCGATGGTCTTCACCAGCGTCGACTTGCCGGCGCCGTTGTCGCCGACCAGGGCGACCACCTCGCCGGCGTGGACCTCCAAGTGGACGTCGGTGAGCGCCTGGACGGCACCGAAGCGCTTGGAGACTCCGCGCAACGCCAGTACGGGTGCGCCTGTCACGTGAACCATCTCCTTCATTCCGTGCCACCGGCTCCTGACGAGGGGTGACTCGGCCTGCCGCGCGCCGATTCGGGGCGCGAAGGGGTAGGGCCTGTCTGGGGAGGGCCAGCTCCGACGGGATGCGTCGGACAGGCCCTGGTGCGAGAAACGTTCGGGGCGCGGCGGTACGGAACCACGGCGCGCCGGTGGGCCGGCGCTCCGTCAGGAGCGCCGGCCCGTACCGACTTACTTCAGGCCGGCCGCGGCGCAGGCGGCGGCGTAGTCGGCGGTGCAGATGTCGGCGGCCTTGTAGAGGCCGTCGGCGATCACGGTGTCCTGGATGTTCGCCTTGGTGACGACCTTCGGGGACAGCAGCTTGGCCGGGATGCCCTTGTCGGTCGGGCTGTCCACGGTCGCCGTGGCGATGCCCTTGACGTCCTTGCCCTGGAGCAGGCTGACCGCGAGCTCGGCGGCCGAGTCGGCGAGCGGCTTGTACGCCTTGTAGATGGTGTACGCCTGGTCGCCCGCGACGATCCGCTGGATGGCGTCCACGCCGGCGTCCTGGCCACCGACCGGGACGTTGATCCCCTGAGCCTTCAGCTGGGTGATGATGGCCGCGGCCATGCCGTCGTTGGCGGAGTAGACGGCCTGGAAGCCCTCCTTGCCCAGGCTGGTGATCGCGGTGCCCATCTTCTGGCCCGCCACGGTGGGCTTCCACTCACCGGAGGCCTCGTAGACGATCTTCTTGATCTTGCCGTCGAGCGCCTTCTTCGCACCGGACTTGAAGTACGCGGCGTTCGGGTCGGCCTCGTCACCGTTGATCATGACCACGTTGGCGTCGGCGGCCTTGGCACCCAGCGCGGTGACCAGCGCCTCGCCCTGGAGCTCGCCGACCTTCTCGTTGTCGAACGAGACGTACGCGGAGACCGGGCCGGTGGCCAGACGGTCGTACGCGACGACCTTGACACCCTTGGCCGCCGCCTCCTTGACCCAGGACGCGGTCGAGGTCGCGTCGAAGGCGTCGAGGACGATCACCTTGACACCCTGCGCGATCAGGGTGTCGAACTGCTGCTTCTGCTTCGACGCGGAGCCCTCGGCGTTGCTGTACTTGACGTTGCAGTCACCGCACAGCGCCTTGACCTTGGCCTCGATGAACGGCTTGTCGAAGGACTCGTACCGGGTGGACGAGGCGTTCTCCGGGAGCAGCAGGCCGATCGACTTGGTGTCACCGGACGCGGCGCTGTCCTTCTTGTCGTCACCGGCCTTGCCACAGGCGGCCATCGAGATGGCCATGGTGAGCGCGGCGGTGCCGACGAGTGCGCGACGCATCATTGCGTTCATGGTGGGGGTGCCTCCCTGACGGCGCCGCAACATTGCGGCGAGGTGAGGTGGAGTCAACCCCTGAGGCTCGCTTGTCGTCAAGAAGTAAAATCAGCTGAGCGCCGATCCGAACCTTTTCGTTATCTTCCTGAAGGCGAAGCCGAGACCAAACGGCCTCGGCTTCGCTTTCTGCGGACGCGGGAGAGCGATTTCCGGTGTCAGGCGCCGACGGCCGAGGTCTGGCGGATTGCGCCGGATTCGCCCATCTCGCTCATCACCAGCGCGAGCGCCCCGAGCACCTCGGCCCGGCCACCCAACGTGCCCGGGACCACCGAGAGCTGCCGGGCCGCGGACGGGATCGCGTACCGCGCCACCGAGTCCCGGATCGGGGAAAGCACCAGCTCACCGGCCTCGGCGAGGTCTCCGCCGAGGATCACCCGGCGGGGGTTCAGTAGATTGCACAGCGTGGCCACGCCGCTGCCGATCTGGCGTCCGGCGTCCGCGATCACCCGGCGGCAGCCCAGGTCACCCTGCTGGGCCAGCTGCACCACCTTGGTCAGGGTGAGCTCTCCCGGGTGGTTGGCGTTCAAGAGATTGAGCAGGTACCGCGAGCCCACGAAGGTCTCCAGGCAGCCCCGGTTGCCGCAGCGGCAGACCGGCCCCGCCTCGTCCAGCGTGATGTGGCCGATCTCGCCCGCCGTACCGCCGGGGCCCCGGTAGATCTGACCGTTTATCACCAGCCCGGAGCCCACACCGCTGGCCACCTTGATGTAGGCCAGGTCGGACAGCCCCCGGCCGGCACCCCAGACCAGCTCGCCGAGCGCGCCGAGGTTGGCGTCGTTGTCGACGTGCACGGCCATGCCCAGCCGCTGCGCGAGCTCCCGACCGGGCACGATGCCGGTCCAGCCGGGCAGGATCGCGGTGGAGCCGAGCGCGCCGGTCTCCTGGTCGATCGGCCCCGGCACGCCGAGGCCGACCCCGACCACCTTCTCCGCCTTGAACCCGGCCTGCGCCAGCAGCCGCTCGACCAGCGCCTCGGCGCGGTCGAAGCCCTGCTGGGCCGAGACGTCCACGTCGATCGGCTCGCTCTCCTCGGCGAGCACCCGGTGCGCCAGGTTGCCCACCGCCACCCGCAGGTGGGTGTGGCCGAAGTCGACGCCGACCACGATCCCGGCGTCCCCGCTGAGCGAGACCGAGCGCGCTCGGCGGCCGCCCGAGGAGGTGTCCGCCACCACCACGGTGCCGGCTTCCTTCAGCTCCCGGACGATGTTGGACACCGTGGCCGCGGAGAGCCCGGTGGACCGGGCGATCTCCGCCTGGGTCAGCGAGCCCGCCAGCCGGACCGCGCGCAGCACCCGTTCGAGATTGGCCCGGTGCAGCGAGGACTGCGATCCCGGTGTGTCGATCGACATGGTTCACCCTTCCTGGGCACGGGTACTCGACCGTCCCCGTCCCAGCCGCGCCGTTGCGGCGGTGCTCAAAATGTTCACCTTCAACTTCTGAACTCTATGGTCGGCACCGCACCTGCGCTCGCGTCAAGGGGAACCGGTGCTGAACGGAGACCTGACGCGGATCGTTCTCGGAGCGTCCGTGGCCCACTTGATATGCCCCGGGCGCCGGGGACCTGCCGCGTGGGAGGATGCCAGGCATCCATGCCTGACGAAGGAGTCCTGCGAGTGCCTGGCACCAACTTGACCCGTGAGGAGGCCCGAACCCGGGCCGCGCTCCTGCACGTGGAGTCGTACGACATCGAGCTCGACCTGAGCTCGGCCCGCGACGGCGGTACGTTCCGGTCCACCACGGTGGTCCGGTTCACCGCCAACGCTCCGGGCAGCGCGAGCTTCATCGACCTGGTCGCGCCGAGCGTGTCCGAGCTGGTGCTGAACGGCGTGCCGCTGCCGCTCGACAGCTTCGCCGACAGCCGGATCGCCCTGCCCGACCTGGCCGCCGAGAACGAGCTGAAGGTCGTCGCCGACTGCGCGTACACCAACACCGGCGAGGGCCTGCACCGCTTCGTCGACCCGGTGGACGGCGAGACGTACCTCTACACCCAGTTCGAGGTCCCGGACGCCCGGCGGGTGTTCGCCTCCTTCGAGCAGCCCGACCTCAAGGCGGCCTTCACCTTCACGGTGACCGCCCCCAAGGGCTGGGTCGTGGTCTCCAACTCCCCCACCCCGGCCCCGGTCGGCGACGGGGACACCCAGGTCTGGCGGTTCACCCCGACCGGCCGGATCTCCACCTACATCACCGCGCTGATCGCGGGCCCGTACGTGGGCGTCTTCGACGAGTACCGCAGCGGCGAGCAGGTCGTCCCGCTCGGGGTCTACTGCCGGCCGTCGCTGCGTGAGTTCCTGGACGCCGACGCGATCTTCGACATCACCCGGCAGGGCTTCGACTTCTTCCAGGAGAAGTTCGACTGCGCCTACCCGTTCGAGAAGTACGACCAGCTCTTCGTGCCGGAGTTCAACGCCGGCGCGATGGAGAACGCGGGCGCCGTCACCTTCCGGGACCAGTACGTCTTCCGGTCCAAGGTGACCGACGCGGCGTACGAGTCGCGGGCCGCCACCATCCTGCACGAGCTGGCCCACATGTGGTTCGGCAACCTGGTCACCATGGAGTGGTGGAACGACCTCTGGCTGAACGAGTCGTTCGCCACCTTCGCCGAGGCGGTCTGCCTGGCCGAGGCGCCCGGCTCCCGGTGGCCGGACTCCTGGACCACCTTCGCCAACGAGATGAAGACCTGGGCGTACCGGCAGGACCAGCTGCCGTCCACCCACCCGATCATGGCCGAGATCAACGATCTCGAGGACGTCATGGTCAACTTCGACGGCATCACCTACGCCAAGGGCGCCTCGGTGCTCAAGCAGCTGGTGGCGTACGTCGGCCAGGACGAGTTCTTCAAGGGCGTGCAGGCGTACTTCAAGGCGCACGCCTGGGGCAACACGCGTCTGAGCGACCTGCTCGGCGCGCTGGAGGAGACCAGCGGCCGCGATCTCAAGACCTGGTCGAAGGCGTGGCTGGAGACGGCCGGCATCAACGTGCTGCGCCCCTCGGTCACGCTTGCCGAGGACGGCACCGTCGCCTCCTTCTCGGTGCTCCAGGAGGCCCCCGCGCTACCCGCAGGCGCCAAGGGCGAGGCGGTGCTCCGGCCGCACCGGATCGCCGTCGGCTGCTACGACCTGAAGGACGGTCAGCTGGTCCGCACCGAGCGGATCGAGCTGGACGTGGACGGTGCCGAGACCCCGGTGCCGCAGCTGACCGGCCGTCAGCGGCCCGCCGTGCTGCTGCTCAACGACGACGACCTGTCGTACGCCAAGGTCCGCCTGGACGAAGCCTCGCTGGCCGTGGTGACCGAGCACCTCGGTGCCTTCACCGCCTCGCTCCCCCGCGCGCTGTGCTGGGCCTCCGCCTGGGACATGACCCGCGACGGCGAGCTGGCCACCCGCGACTACCTGGCGCTGGCGCTCTCCGGTCTGGCGACGGAGAGCGAGATCGGCGTGGTCCAGTCGGTCCAGCGGCAGGTCAAGCTGGCGCTGGACGTGTACTCCGACCCGGCCTGGCGCGAGGAGGGCCTGCTGCGCTGGTCCACCGCCGCCGAGGAGCGGCTGCGCGCCGCCGCGCCCGGCAGCGACCACCAGCTGGCCTGGGCCAGGACGCTGGCCGCCGCCGCCCGGACGGAGGGTCAGCTCGCGCTGCTGGCCGGTCTGCTGGACGGCAGCGAGGTGATCGATGGCCTGGCCGTCGACACCGAGCTGCGCTGGGTGCTGCTCTCCCGGCTGGCGGCCACCGGCCGCGCCGACGCGAAGGCGATCGACGCCGAGCTGGAGCGGGACAACACCGCGGCCGGCCAGGAGCACGCGGCCGCCTGCCGCGCGGCCCGGCCGACCGCCGAGGCCAAGGCCGCGGCCTGGGCCTCCGTGGTGGAGTCGGACGAGCTGACCAACTACGTCCAGGAGGCCGTGATCAGCGGCTTCGGCCAGCCCGACCAGCAGGAGCTGCTCGCCCCGTACACGGCGAAGTACTTCGCCGCGATCAAGGGCATCTACGAGACCCGCAGCCACGAGATCTCGCAGCAGATCGTGGTCGGCCTCTACCCGGCCCGCCAGGTCGGACAGGCCACCCTGGACGCCACCGACGCCTGGTTGGCCTCGGCGGAGCCGGCCCCGGCGCTGCGCCGGATGGTGGTCGAGGCCCGTGCGGCCGTCGAGCGCGCGATCCGGGCGCAGGCCGCCGACCGGGCGGCGGCCGCCCGGGAGCTCGGGCGCTGAGCCCGCGGCGAACGCACGAAGGACCGCCGTCCGGCTCGGAGCCGGACGGCGGTCCTTCGGGGTTCAGGCCGCTACTTCTTGCCCTTGCCCAGCGAGGGCAGCATGACCAGACCGGCGATCAACGCGAACAGCACCAGCGGGGCCGCCACGTAAAGGGCCAGGGTGTCGACCGTGCTCAGACCCTTGCCCGGGTCGTCGCCGTCGTCCCGGGTGACCGCCAGGGCGGCGGGCGACGTCATCAGCATCATCAGCGTCGCCACCGCGGAGACCGCGCCGGCTCGCAAAGCGTTCCTCTTGTCCACGTTTCCTAAGGTAGCGGCCGCTCACGCCACGCCGCTCCCCGGGGTCCGCCTTCCGAGCACGCCGCTGAGCCGCCCGGTGCCCTCCGCCGCGGCCAGGGCCTCCAGGGTGACGGGGCGTCCGCTCCGGTCGGCCACCGGCAGGCGCCAGTTGGGGTACTGGTCCCAGGTGCCCGGCAGGTTCTGCGGGCGCGGGTCGCCGACCGTGTCCGGCAGCCAGACGCCGACCAGCTCGGCGGGGGTGGCCAGCAGGAAGGCGTACAGCGCCTCGGCGGTCAGCTCCGCGCCCTCGGGCAGCAGCCCGGCCCGGGTCAGTTCGGCCCGCCAGTCGGCGAGTTCGGCGGCCGCCTCGGCCTGCTCCTCGGCCAGCGGGCGGGCCAGCAGGCCGAGCCGGTGCCGCAGCTCGACGTGTTCGGCGGAGAGCCGGGCCGCGGTGCTCGGCAGGTCGTGGGTGGTCAGGGTGGCCAGGCAGGCGGCCCGCCAGCGCTCCGGCGGCAGGATCTCGCCGTCCGCCCGCCAGTCCCGCTCGAACCAGAGCACCGAGGTGCCGAGCACCCCGCGCGCCGTCAGCTCCTCCCGCACGCCGGGTGCCACCGTGCCCAGGTCCTCGCCGATCACGTACCCGCCCGCCCGGTGCGCCTCCAGCGCCAGCACCCCGAGCATCGCCTCCGCGTCGTAGCGGACGTACGCGCCCTGGGTCGGTGGGTGCCCGGCCGGCACCCACCAGAGCCGGAACAGGCCCATCACGTGGTCGATCCGCAGTGCCCCGGTGTGCCGCAGCGCCGCGCGCAGCAGCTCCGCGTACGGGGCGTAACCGGCGGCGGCCAGCGCGTCCGGGCGCCAGGGCGGCAGGCCCCAGTCCTGGCCGTGCGCGTTGAAGGCGTCCGGCGGGGCGCCCACCGAGATGCCCTCGGCCAGCACCTCCTGGAGCACCCAGGCGTCCGCGCCGTCCGGGTGCGCGCCGACCGCCAGGTCGTGGATCAGGCCGACCGGCATCCCGGCGTCCTTCGCCGCCTGCTGGGCCGCCCCCAGCTGCTGGTCCGTCAGCCAGGCCAGCCAGCGGTGGAACTCCACCCGGTCGGCCAGGTCCTGGGCCGCCTTGGTGACGTGCGGGCTGTCCGGGTGGCGCAGGCCCTTGGGCCAGTGCCGCCAGTCGTCCCCGTGCCGCTCGGCCAGCGCCGACCAGACCGCGTACTGCTCCAGCCAGCGGCCCTCCCGTTCTACGAAGGCCCGGTACGCCGCCTCCCGGCCGGGGCCGCGCGGGACCCGGTGCAGGATCTCCAGCGCCTGGTACTTCACCGCCCGGACCGCGTCCCGGTCGATCAGCCCGTCGTGGGCCAGCACCTCCCGGCTCAACCTCCGCCCGCGCTCCGGGAGATCACCCAGATCGGCGTACGGGTACTCGGGCACCGCCTCGATCCGCAGGTGCACCGGGTCGGCGAACCGGCGGGAGGAAGGCCGGTACGGCGAGGGGTCGGACGGCGCGCCCGGGAGCGCCGCGTGCAGCGGGTTGATCTGCAGGAAGCCCGCCCCGAGCCCGTGCCCGGCCCACTGCGCCAGCTCCGCCAGGTCACCGAGGTCGCCCATCCCCCACGAGCGCTCGGAGAGCACCGAGTAGAGCTGGGCCAGGAACCCCCAGGAACGCTGCCCGATCTCCGGCAGCCGCTGCGGCGCGACGATCAGCGGAACCGATTCGGAGCGGTCGCCCGAACGGACCGTCAGACGGTGCCGGCCGAGCGGCAGGTCGGCCGGCAGCCAGTGCGACCGCCCGGCCGGCAGGCCCCAGCTGCCGCCGTCCTCCAGCTCGACGGTGAGCCGGGCCTCCGCCGGGACGTCCAGCGCCGTCCGCCGACCCGCCCGCACCACCACGCACGGCGGCACCAGCCGGCCCGCCTGCTCGGCCCGGTGCCGCTCCATCGCCTCCCGCACCGCCGCCGGCGTCCCGGCATCCACCCCCAGCGCCCCCAGCACCGCCACCAGGGTGTGCGGCGCCACCTGCACCGGCCCCGAACCCGGGTCGTACGTACTGTCCACCCCGTGGGCATGCGCCAACGCCACCAACTCCGGCGACGGCGGCGGATCCTCGGCGGGAGCCTGCGGGCTGGCGGTTGCGCGGTCGAGGTATGCGGCCACTCTTGGGCTCCTGCGGTCAGTGAAGCCGTACGGGACTTCCCAGTACTACCCGGGCCGACCCCGGCCGACCCCGGCACCCGCACGGCGGAGTCACCCGAACGGAGTGCGGTGGGAGTGGGCGCACGCTCAGGGGCGCGGGGTGGTGACGCGTGCGGCTGCGTCCCGCGCCCCTGAGGGGGCAGAGCATCTCTTTCCTGGCATACCCGGCATTGCGTGCATGGGCGTTGACACCTGCACGGCTTGCTGGTGGGCTGTCCGGCGGGGGCTTGGACCGGACGTGTCAGGTGATGAGGAGGGTCCTGTGCAGGCTCGGGTTTCGGTGGCTGCCGGTCGGCGACTGCGGCGGCAGATCGAGCAGAGCCCGGCCCTCCGGGAGGTGCTCTGGCACCCGGCCGCGTTGGCGGCCCGGCGGGCCACGGCGCGGACTGCGCGGCAGCTGGCGCCCAGGGTGGCGGACCGGCTGATCGCGGACCTCAAGGGGACCGAGCCGCTGCTCGCCTCGGTCAGGGCGGAGCGCCGCCGAGGTCGGCGGCGGGCCACGTTGCAGCTGGCCGCGACGCTCTCGGCCGCCGCCGTGGTCGGCGGTCTGCTGATCGGGGTCCCGGGGACGGCGTACGCAGAGGTGCCGGTCGGACGGGCCGTCAGCAGTGCGCCCAGGACGCCCCTGGGCACGCTGGCCGACCCGCGGGTGTACCCCAGGCCGCAGCAGCTGACCGCCGTCGGGAAGCCCGTCAGCGTGCCGCCCGCCGTGAACCTGGTGAGCGCGGACCAGGCCGACGGGCCCGCCCTGGACACCGTCCGGGAGCTGCTCGGCACGGCCGGGGCGACCACCGTCACTTCGCTGCCCGACCTGCCCGCCGAGCCCGCGCCGGGCAGCCTGACCGTGTACGTCGGCGGGCCCGCGGAGGCGGCCGACGGGGCGGTCGACCGGGCGCTGCGCAGCCTCGCGGCGGCGGCGGGGCAGCAGCTGTCGTTCGACGACCTGCCCGCCGGCGGCTACCTGCTGGCGGCCGGTCAGCTGCCGACCACCGGCGGCTCGTACGGCGCGGTGGTGCTGGCCGGCGTCGACGCGGCGGGTACGTTCAACGCCGCGCAGAGCCTGCGCCAGCTGCTCGCCCCCGTCCAGCCCGGTCAGGGGCAGGGCCCCGGCTCGCTCGGCTTCCCTGGCGTGGTGGTCAGCGACTGGCCGAGCGGCGCGGCCGTCCGGGGCATCGCCGAGTCGTTCCAGGGCACCCCGTGGAGCGGCGAACAGCGGCTGGCGCAGCTCGACTTCCTCGGCCGGACCAAGCAGAACTACTACCTCTACGCTCCCGGCGGCGACCCGTACCGCCTCTCCCGCTGGCGCGACGCCTACCCCGCCGAGCAGACCGCCGAGCTGCGCCAACTCGCCGACCGGGCACGGCAGAACCACGTCACGCTCGCGTACTCGATCGATCCGGGCCAGTCGTTCTGCTACAGCTCCGCCAAGGACCTGGACGCGCTGCTGGGCAAGCTGGACGGGCTGCGCAAGCTGGGCTTCGAGGCGTTCCAGCTGGAGTTCCTGGACGTCAGCTACGACGAGTGGCACTGCTCCACCGACCGCCGCAGTTTCGGGACCGGACCCGAGGCGGCCGCCAAGGCGCAGGCCGCCCTGGTCGGCAAGGTCAGGGAGCGGCTCACCAAGGGGCGCCTCCCGCTCACCGTGGTGCCGACGGACTACCAGAAGGCGGTCGCCTCGCCGTACCGGACGGCGCTGGCTGCCGGGCTGCCGAAGGACGTCCAGGTAGCGTGGAGCGGCGGTTCGGTGATCCCGGCGAAGATCACGGCCGGTCAGGTCGCCGAGGCGGCCAAGGCGGCCGGGCACCCGCTGGTCACGCTGGACAGCTACCCCGTCAACGACTCCGCGCCGGACCGGCTCTACCTCGGCGCCTACCAGGGCCGCGACCCTGAGCTGGCCACCGGTTCGGCCGCGCTGGTGACCGCCGCGATGGCCCAGCCGGTGGTCTCCCGGATCCCGCTGGCCACCGCCGCGGACTTCGCCTGGAACCCGGCCGGCTACCGGCCCGCCGAGTCCTGGCAGGCCGCGCTCCGGCCGCTGGCCGGGACGGACGCCGCGCTGGCCGCGGTCACCGCGCTGGCGGGCAACAGCTCCTCGTCCCCGCTGGCCAAGGCCGAGTCCGGCTACCTGGTCCCGCTCGCCGAACGGTTCTGGGCCGCTCTGGAGCCCACCGGCGGCAGCACCCCGGACCCGGCCCGGGTGGCCGAGGCCGCCGCCCCGCTGCGGGACGCCTTCGCCACCATGGCGGGGGCCCGGCAGGCGCTCGCCACCGAAGCGCTCGGTGCGGAGGCCGACCCCTGGCTCACCCAGCTCTCCGGCTACGGCCGGGCCGGGGTGGCGGCGGTCGACATGCTGCTGGCGCAGCGTGGCGGCGACGGCACCGCAGCCTGGCAGCACCGGGTCACCCTGCGCAGCGAGCGCGAGCAGCTGACCCAGGGCGGCGCGGTGGTCGGCGCCGGGGTGCTCGACCCGTTCCTGGACCGGGCGGCGAGGGCCGCCGACAGCTGGTCCGGCGTCCCGGCCGGGGCGATCGGCGCGACCACCACGCTCGGCACCGCGCACGACCACCGGCCCGCACTGATGACCGACGGCGCCGCCGACACCTTCTACTGGACCTCCGCACCGCCGCAGCCGGGCGACGCGATCGGCCTCGACCTCGGCCCCGGCCGCCCGCTGGGCACCGTGTCGGTGCTGATGGGCAGTTGGGGCGACGGGCCGGACGCCCGCAGCGCGGCCGGTGACTACCTGCACGAGGGCGTGCTCGAGTACACCACCGGCGAGGGCGGCTGGAAGGAGCTGGCCGAGGTGCACGGCCGGCGGGACATCACCGCGACGGCGCCCGCGGGTGTGGTGGCCAAGGCCGTCCGGCTACGTGCCACCGGTGGCCAGAAGACGGCCGTCGCGGTCCGGGAGTTCAGCGTCACGGCCCCCGGCGAGACCCCGGCCACCGTGACCGGCGGCCCGGTCGCCGCCCCCGGCTCCCCGGCCGCCGCCGTACTCGACGGCAACCCCGACACCGCCTACCGGGCCGCCAGCGCCCCCGGCGGCAACGACGCCCCGCTCACCGTCGAACTCGGCGCGCCCCGGCCGCTGGACCGGGTCACCGTCCTGACCGACCCCACCGTCCGGGCCACCGGCACGGTGGAGGTCCAGCAGGCCGACGGCGGCTGGGTGGCAGTCGGCGCCGTCCGCCCCGGCTGGAACGAGCTGCCCGCCCAGGGCCGCCCGGTCAGCGCGATCCGACTGCACTGGGCCCCCGGCGGCGAGCCTCCGGTGGTGAACCAGATCATCCCCTGGTACGCCGACACCCCCGCCGCACGGCTCGGTCTGGCCTCCCCCGTCCTGGACGTGGTCACCGGCGCCACCGTCCCGGCACAGACCAGGGCGGTGGTCGAGTCCGGCCGCCCCGACGTGATCACCGGTGAGCTGAGGGCCGAGGTCCCGTTGGTGGCCAAGGGTCTGACGGTCGCTCCGGTGCCCGCCCTGGCGGTGCCCCGCGGCGGGCAGGTCGCCGCCCCGCTCCAGGTCACCGCGGCGGCCGGGACGCCCACCGGCACCTACCAGGTGCCGGTCAGCTTCACGGCGGCCGGGGTGACGGTCCGCCAGGTGCTCCAGGTCCGGGTGGTCCCACCGGCCACCGGTCCCGACCTGGCCCCCGACGCGGTGGCCACCTCCTCCGGGGACGACTCCGCCAAGACCCCCGCCGGGGCCGTGAACGACCGGGACCCGAAGACCCGCTGGACCGCCCCCGCCAAGGACGACGCCTGGGTCCAGCTCCGACTTCCGACCGCCACCCGGCTCGCCTCGGCGGTCCTCACCTGGCAGTCCGCCTACGCCTCCGCCTACCGCCTGGAGACCTCCGCCGACGGCGAACACTGGACCCCTGCGATCACCGTCGAGGACGGCCGGGGCGGCACCGAGACCCTCCGCTTCGACGCGCCGGACACCCGCTGGGTACGCCTCCAGGGCGTCACCCGGGCCACCCCGTACGGCTACTCGCTCTCCGGCATCGAGCTCTACGCCGCCGGCTAGGCGGGCAGACGGCTCAGGGACCCCGGACACGCGGCGGGCCGCCGGCACTCCCGGTGGGGGGGTGGCGGCGGCCCATGAGGCGTACCGAGGATTGGCTGGCAGGCCCTGTCTGTCAGGCGGAGAGGGGTTCAGGTTCGCCGCGGTGGGTCCGGCCGTGCGGGGCCGGGAAGGCGGCTCCGTGGTCGGTATGGTCGTGGTGCTCGTACTCGCGGAACTGTTCGGTCGCGCCGTACGGCTCGAGGTAGGGCCGCCAGCGCGGGTCCTTGATCCCGGTGCCGATGATGCGCCAGGCCAGCCCGCTGGGCGGGGCGGGCGGACGTTTCATCCGCCAGCCGAGGTCGGCCAGGTGGCGGTCGGCCTTGGTGTGGTTGCAGCGGCGGCAGGCCGCCACGACGTTGTCCCATCGGTGCTGGCCGCCCCGACTGCGCGGGACGACGTGGTCGACGCTGGTTGCGGCGGCCCCGCAGTAGACGCAGCGGCCCTGGTCGCGAGCGAACAGGGCACGGCGGGTGAGCGGGACGGGTCCGCAGAAGGGGACCCGGACGAAGCGGGTCAGCCGGACGACGGACGGCGCCGAGACGGCGCTGGTGGCGCTGTGCAGAGTGATTCCGGAATCCTCCAGGCTGACCGCCTTGTGGTTGAGGACCAGGATGAGAGCGCGGCGCATCGAGACGACACCGAGTGGTTCGTACGACGCGTTGAGGACCAGGACATGCGGCACGGAGGCCTCCTTGGACGCCTGCGGCGCGTGGCTCGCGCCGGGACGAGCGGGTGAGCGCGTGGGGTTGTCTGCCCGACACGATCTCCACCAGTGTCGCCTTACGCCGTTGTAGGGCGCCACCAATCCTGCGAAACGGGGTCGATGTGGGTTCTGTCATATCGGATATGCCCAGTGGGTGGCCAGGCTGCACCATTCGTCGCTGGTGACCGGCCCCTTCGGCCCATTCCGGGGGCTGACGGGTCGTCCGTCCGGGTGGTGTACGGCCGCTAGGGTGGCAGTTCGTGCTGATCAGTGGCCCGCAGGTGGCCAGTGGTCCCCAGCAGGAAGGACTCGGCTCGTGTTCAGCTCCGGCGCTTTCGGCCTCCTCGCCGACGCCTCGTCCTCGCCCTCCCCTTCGTCCGGTCCGTCCGACGATCCGTTGTCGAGGCTGCCGACCTCGCCGGCAGAGGCCGCCGAGGCCACCAGGCAGGCCGCGGGCTGGCTGAGCAGCAGTTGGCAGGGCTGGCTGGAGAACGGCCTGCGGATCATGCTGATCGTGGTGCTGGCCCTGGTGCTGCGGGCGGTGCTGCAGAAGCTGATCAGCAAGTTCATTGCCCGGATGGTCCGGCCGCCGGAGAGCGAGGTCGAGCTCGGTCGGCTCGGCGGACTGCTGGCGAACAGCGGGGTGGTGAACACCGAGCGGCGGCAGCAGCGGTCGGCGGCGATAGGTTCGGTGCTGCGCAGCGTCACCTCGTTCACCATCCTGGGTACCGCCGGGCTGATGGTGCTCTCCGCCCTCGGGGTGAATCTGGCACCGCTGCTGGCCAGCGCCGGTGTGGCCGGTGTGGCGATCGGTTTCGGCGCCCGGAACCTGGTCACCGACTTCCTGTCCGGGGTCTTCATGATCATGGAGGACCAGTACGGCGTCGGCGACGAGATCGACACCGGGGTGGCGACCGGCACAGTGCTGGAGGTCGGCCTGCGGGTGACCAAGCTACGCGGGGCGAACGGCGAGATCTGGTACATCCGCAACGGCGAGGTGAAGCGGATCGCCAACATGAGCCAGGGCTGGGCGACCGCCTCGGTGGACGTCCAGGTCGGCTACAAGGAGGACCTGGTCCGGGTCGAGGAGCTGATCAAGGAGACCGCCGAGCAGCTGGCCAAGGAGACCCCGTACGACGAGTTGATCTGGGGCCAGGTCAAGGTGCTCGGCGTGGAGTCGGTGGCCTTCGACTCGGTGGTGCTGCGGGTGGAGGCCCGTACCTCGCCCGGCAAGGCGCTGCTGGTGGCCCGGACACTGCGGCAGCGGCTGAAGGCCGCGTTCGACGAGGTGGGCGTGAAGCTCAAGGAGGACGCGCCGGCCGCCGTCACGGTGGCCGCCGCCGAGCCGGCCGGTACCGCGCCGCCCGCACCGGCGGACCACGTGCCCGAGGGCCCGCAGGTCGCCAAGCCGATCCCGGCCCAGCCGGGCGAGTAGCCACCCGGAACCCCGCTCCCACCCGTGGGGCGGGGTTCCGCGCTGTCCGCACGTAACGCTTCGGCATCCTCGGGAGGACGGCCCATTGACACCCTCGCGGCCGCGCCCTACCGTCCTTCTCAGCGATTGGAAAGTTTCCTAACAGTTCACGCAGCGCCACCCCGCACAGCACGCCGGGGTCGCGAGAGGGGAGGATCTGGGCTGTGACCGACAACACCCGTACCCCCATCGCCGGTACCCCGAGCCTGCTCCGGGCGATCAACGACCGGGCGGCGCTCGAGCTGCTGCTCGCGCACGGCCCGCTCTCCCGGACCCAGATCGGCAGCCTGACCGGGCTCTCCAAGCCCACCGCCTCCCAGCTGCTCGGCCGCCTGGAGAGCGCCGGCCTGGTCCTGCCGGTCGGCACCACGGCCGGCGGCCCGGGGCCGAACGCGCAGCTGTACCAGGTCAACCCGGCCGCCGGGTACGTGGCCGGGCTCGACGTGACGACCACGCACGTCCGTACCGCCGTGGCCGACATCACCGGCACCACGCTGGCCGAGGCGCTGACCCCCACCAAGGGCTGGCCCGCCGCCGAGACCGTGCGGCGGACCGCCGAAGCGCTCGCCGGGACGGCCCGGGAGGCCGGGCTGACGCCGGGCGACCTGCACGGGATCGTGGTCGGGGTGCCCGGCGCGCTGGACCCGGCCAGCGGCAAGCTGCGGTACGCCTCGCACCTGCCCGGCTGGCACTCGCCGAAGCTGCTGGCCGAGCTGGAGACCGCGCTCGGCGCGCCGGTCACCATCGAGAACGACGTCAACCTGGCCGCCGTGGCCGAGCAGGCGTTCGGCGCGGCGCAGGGGTGCGAGGACTTCGTCATGCTCTGGGCCGAGGAGGGCCTCGGCGCCGCGATCGTGCTGGCCGGACGGCTGCACCGCGGTTTCACCGGCGGCGCGGGCGAGGTCGGCTACATGCCGGTGCCCGGCGCGCCGGTGGTGTACAACGTCCGGCGCAAGAACTCCGGTGGCTTCCAGGAGCTGGCCGGCGCCGAGGCGGTGCTGTCGCTGGCCCGGCAGCACGGCCTCGGCGGCTCCACCACCGAGGCGGCCGTGGCCGGCGCACTGGAGACCCCGGGTGCCGGGGACGAGTTCCTGGCGGAGCTGGCCGAGCGGCTCGCGGTCGGCCTCGCCTCGATCGTCGCGGTGGTCGACCCGGAGCTGGTGGTGCTCTCCGGAGGCACCGTCACGGCCGGTGGCGACCGGCTGCGCGCGTCGGTCCAGGACGCGCTGGCGCGGATCTCGATCCCCCGGCCCGAGGTCCGCAGCAGTACCGTCCCCGGCTCCCCCGTCCTGCACGGCGCCCTGCAGCGCGCCCTCGCCTCGGCCCGTGAGTCGGTGTTCTCCACCCACTGACACCCGGCCGCCGCCGTGATCCACCGTCACTTCACCGCCCGACCACCGCCCGTGCGCTTCCGCCTGCCCGCACAGTCCCAGGAGGACCCTCGATGCACTCCCGCAGACCTTCCCGCCTGCTCGCCGCCGTCACCGGCAGCGCCGTCCTGGCCCTGCTCGCCACCGCCTGTACCGGCACCAACTCCGTCGGCGGCCAGGACGACTCGGCGGCGGGCAAGGACGTGACCATCACCTTCTGGCACGGCTGGAGCCAGGACAGCGAGACCAAGGCGATCGAGGACAACGTGGCCGCCTTCCAGAAGGCGCACCCGAACATCCACGTGAAGATCGTCCCGCACATCGAGGACGAGAAGAGCGAGCAGGCACTCCGGGCCGGCGGCCCGGACGCGCCGGACGTGGTCTCCTCGTTCACCACCGACAACGTCGGCAAGTTCTGCGCGGCCAAGGTCTGGGCCGACCTGAACCCGTTCCTGAAGAAGGACGGCATCGACCCGGCCAAGACCTTCCCGGCCGCGATGCTCAAGTACAGCCAGTTCCAAGGCAACCAGTGCTCGCTGCCGCTGCTCGGCGACGCGTACGGCCTCTACTACAACAAGACCGCATTCGCCGCTGCCGGGATCACCGCGCCGCCGAAGACCTTCAGCGAGTTCGAGGCGGCGGCCACCAAGCTGACGGTGGCCGAGGGCGACGGCTACAAGCAGCTCGGCTTCATGCCGGTCTACCACGGCTACGAGACCAGCATCGGGCACCTGCTCGGCCAGTACGGCCCCAGCTACTTCGACGGTGAGGGCAGGTCCACCGTCGCCTCCGACCCCAAGGTCGCGGCGGTGATGGACTGGCAGAAGGGCCTGGTCGGCAAGCTCGGCGGCTTCGAGAAGCTGGAGAAGTACCGGACCGGCTTCGGCGACGAGTTCAGCGCCAAGAACCCCTTCCACACCGGCCAGGTGGCGATGGCGCTGGACGGCGAGTGGCGGACCGCCGCGCTGGACGAGGAGAAGCCGCCGTTCGAGTGGGCCACCGCGCCGTTCCCGGTGCCGGACGACCAGGCCGCCACGTACGGCCGGGGCTACCAGACCGGCACCATCATCGGCATCGCCCGGGGCAGCCAGAAGCAGGCCGCGGCCTGGGAGTTGGTGAAGTACCTGACCACCGACACGGACGCCGTGGTGAGCTTCGCGAACGCGATCCACAACGTGCCGAGCACCTTCGAGGCGCTCAACTCGCCGAAGCTGACCACCGATCCCAACTTCCGGACTTTCATCGACATCGCCAAGAACCCCAACTCCGGCACCACCCCGGCCAGTCTGAACGGTGGCGCCTACCAGATCAGCCTGCAGAACCTCGGCTTCGACTACGAGTCCGGCAAGCAGACCGACCTCAAGGCCGGGCTCGCCGCCACGGCCAAGGAGATCGACGCGGCCGTCAACCAGGCCAAGTGACGGCACCATGGCACTCGTCGGCACCCCCGTCCCGGCGGCGCTGAAGCGCAAGCGCCGCCGGGAGGCACTCAGGACCTTCGCCTTCCTGTCCCCCTGGCTGATCGGCTTCTCGGTCTTCTTCGCCTACCCGCTGGTCTCCACGGCCTACTTCTCCTTCATGAAGTACGACGGCTTCACCGCGCCGACCTTCCGGGGTCTGCAGAACTGGAGCTACGTCTTCAACGACTACCCGTCGTTCTGGCAGGGCCTGCGCAACACCCTCTGGCTGGTGGTCGTGATGGTCGCCCTGCGGGTCGCGTTCGGGCTCGGCATCGGTCTGCTGATCACCAAGGTGAAGACCGGCGCGGGCGTCTTCCGCACGCTGTTCTACCTGCCGTACCTGGCCCCGCCGGTGGCCGCCACCATCGCCTTCGCCTTCCTTCTCAACCCCGGCACCGGCCCGGTCAACGCGTTCCTCGGCGACCTCGGGCTGCCGACACCGGGCTGGTTCACCGACCCCGACTGGTCCAAGCCGGCCCTCACCATGCTGGCGATGTGGGGCATCGGCGACCTGATGGTGATCTTCATGGCCGCCCTGCTGGACGTCCCCAAGGAGCAGTACGAGGCCGCCGAACTGGACGGGGCTGGCGCCTGGCAGAAGTTCCGGTTCGTCACCGTCCCGAACATCTCGCCGATCGTGCTCTTCGCGGTCGTCACCGGGGTGATCCAGACCATGCAGTACTACACCCAGGCGATCGTGGCCGGGAAGGTGGCCAGCGGCGTGATCGGCGGCTCCGGCCAGCAGTACGAGCCCGGCTACCCGAACGGCTCCACCTGGACCCTGCCGCAGATGGTCTACAACCTCGGCTTCCAGCGCTCCGACTACGGCTCCGCCTGCGTGATCGCGCTGATCCTGTTCGTGATCTCGATGGCCTTCACGTCGCTGCTGCTGCGCCGTAGGTCGGGTCTGCTGGCCAGTGAGGACTGATCCATGACCGCAACCGTCTCCCTTCCGCTGACCCACCGCGACGCGGCCGTCAGGGTGGCCCGCCGCCGGGCCGCGCTGCACTGGGTGGCCGTGCACTCGCTGGCCATCGCGGCCGCGCTGTTCTTCGTGCTGCCGTTCGTCTTCGTCTTCCTCACCTCCGTGATGACCGACCGCCAGGCGATCACCTCCGACCTGTGGCCGCACAGCTGGCAGTGGGGCAACTTCGTCAAGGTGTGGCAGACCGACGGCTTCCTCAGCTGGTGGCGCAACACCCTGCTCTACGCCGGACTCGGCACCGTGCTGACCGTGGTCTCCAGCCTGCCGGTGGCCTACGCGCTGGCCAAGTTCCGCTTCCGCGGCCGGAACCTGGCGCTGATGGCGGTGATCTCGATGATGATGCTGCCACCCCAGGTGATCATCATCCCGATGTACCTGTTCTGGGCCAAGCAGCTCCATCTGACCGGCAGCCTCTGGCCGTTGATCATCCCGATGGCCTTCGGCGACGCGTTCTCGATCTTCCTGCTCCGGCAGTTCCTGCTGACCGTGCCCAAGGAGTACGTCGAGGCGGCCAGGATCGACGGCTGCGGCGAGTTCCGCACCCTGCTCAAGGTGGTGGTGCCGATGACCAGGCCCGCCATCGCGGCCGTCGCGCTGTTCCAGTTCTTCTACTGCTGGAACGACTACTTCGGCCCGCAGATCTATGCCAGCGACAACCAGGACGCCTGGACGCTGAGTTACGGCCTGGCCTCGTTCAAGGCCTCGCACCACACCAACTGGAACCTCACCATGGCGGCCACGCTGCTGGTGATGGCACCGGTGATCGTTCTCTTCTTCTTCGCGCAGAAGGCCTTCATCGAAGGCGTGACACTGACAGGGGTCAAGGGCTGATGTCCGCACTGAAGTTGGCAATCGTCGGCGGCGGTTCCACCTACACACCCGAGCTGATCGACGGCTTCGCCCGGCTCCGCGACACCCTTCCGATCGGCGAGCTGGTGCTGATCGACCCGGCCGCCGAGCGGCTGGAGCTGATCGGCGGACTGGCCAGGCGGATCTTCGCCCGGCAGGGCCACGGCGCGGTGGTCACCACCACGACCGACGTGAGCGCCGGGGTGCAGGGCGCGGACGCCGTACTGCTCCAGCTCCGGGTCGGCGGGCAGGCCGCCCGCAACCAGGACGAGACCTGGCCGCTGGAGTGCGGCTGCGTCGGCCAGGAGACCACCGGCGCGGGCGGGTTGGCCAAGGCGCTGCGCACCGTCCCGGTGGTGCTGGACATCGCCGACCAGGTCCGGCGGGCCAACCCGGACGCCTGGATCGTCGACTTCACCAACCCGGTCGGCATCGTCACCCGGGCCCTGCAGACCGCCGGGCACAAGGCCGTCGGCCTGTGCAACGTGGCGATCGGCTTCCAGCGCAGGTTCGCCACCCACCTGGGCGTGGCACCGGAGTTGGTGCGCCTGGACCACGTCGGGCTGAACCACCTGACCTGGGAGCGCGGGGTCACCCTGCTGGACGCTCCCGACGCGACATCGGGCCGCGAGGTGCTGCCGGAGCTGCTGGCCGGCTTCGGCAAGGAGATCTCCGAGGACCTGAAGCTGCCGCTGCCGGTGATCCAGCGGCTCGGCGTGGTGCCCTCCTACTACCTGCGCTACTTCTACCAGCACGACCTGGTGGTCGAGGAGTTGAAGGTCCAGGGATCCCGGGCCGAGAAGGTCGCGGCGATCGAGCAGGAGCTGCTCACGCTGTACGCCGACCCCACCCTGGACACCAAGCCGGAACTGCTCGGCCAGCGCGGCGGCGCCTTCTACTCCGAGGCCGCCGTCCAGCTGATCGCCTCGCTGCTCGGCACCGACGGCCGCACCAGCGTGCAGGTGGTCAACACCCGCAACGACGGCGTGCTGCCCTTCCTGCCCGACGACGCGGTCATCGAGGTGCCCGCCGAGGTGGACGCGGACGGGGTCCGGCCACTGCCGCAGCGGCCGGTCGAGCCGCTGTACGCCGGCCTGATCGCCGGGGTCACCGCGTACGAGCAACTCGCGCTGGAGGCAGCCCTGAAGGGCGGCCGGGACCGGGTCTTCGACGCCCTGCTGGCCCACCCGCTGGTCGGGCAGATCGAACTCGCCGACCAGCTGACGGACCGTCTGCTCGCGCACAACCGGGACCACCTGCCGTGGGCGTGAGCTCTCTGTCCACGCCCGGCCGGGACGGCCGGGCCACGTACGAGCGAGGACCTGATGCAGCAGCTTGAACACCTCCGCGGCGTCCTCGCCATCGACGCCGGGAACAGCAAGACCGACGTCGCCCTGGTCGGCGCCGACGGCAGCATACTCGGCCACGCCCGGGGCGGCGGCTTCCAGCCGCAGACCGTCGGGGCGGAGACGGCGATCGCCGAACTGGCGCCGCTGGTCGCCTCGGTGGCCGCCCAGGCCGGGCTCGACCCGGACTCCGGCGTCCTGGTCTCGCACGTCAGCGCCTGTCTCGCCAACGCCGACCTGCCGATCGAGGAGGACGCGCTGCTGGCAGCCCTCACCGCCCGTGGCTGGGGCGTCGGCAACACCGTCGCCAACGACACCTTCGGCCTGCTGCGGGCCGGCACCGACGGCCCGCGCGGCGTGGCGGTGGTCTGCGGCGCGGGCATCAACTGCGCCGGACTGCTGCCCGACGGCCGCACCGCCCGCTTCCTCGCCCTCGGCAAGCTCAGCGGCGACTGGGGCGGTGGCTCCGGGCTGGCCGGCGCCGCGATGTGGCACGCCGTCCGGGCCGAGGACGGCCGGGGCGAGCCGACCGCCCTCTCCGAGGCGATAGCGGCCCACTTCGGACTGCCGTCCGCCACCTCACTGGCCGAGGAGATCCACCTCGGACGGGTTCCGGGGGGCCGACTGCACGAGCTGGTCCCCGTGCTGTTCGCCGCCGCCGAGGCCGGGGACGGGACGGCGCTCGCGCTGATCGACCGTCAGGCGGACGAGATCGTCCGGCTCGCGGTGGTCGCGCTCGGGCGGCTCGACCTGCTCTCGACGCCCGCGCCGGTGGTCCTCGGAGGCGGGGTGCTGGCCTCGCGGCAGCCGCTGCTGCTCGACAACGTCACGGCGCGACTCGCTGCGGCAGCGCCGCTGGCCGAGGCCCGGGTCGTGGTGGCACCGCCCGTGCTCGGTGCCGCGCTGCTCGGCCTCGACCAGCTCGGCGGCGACCCGGCCGCCCAGCAACGCCTGCGGGACGCCTACCCGACCACCGCCTCCGTGGGAGCGCTCCGCTAGGCCCTGTCCGGGCGATCTTGTCGGCTGTGACATGTGCGGCCGGCGCCGCGGGGGGGTGCGGCGTCGGGCGCCCGGCTGGGTGTGCGGCCGGAACGGCCTCGTACTTGGGCGGTCCGGCCGTGCGTCCAGCCGGGATGTGACATCAGCCGCCGGCGCGGCGGGTCCGGCGTCGCACGCCCGGCACGATCGCCCGGACAGTGCCCAGCCGGTCGGGGAGGGTCGCACTGTCCCGCGTACCCCTGGCGGCTGCTACCCCGGCGCAGGCTCGAAAGGGTGAATGGGTCGGGGTTTTCGGTGCGAAGCATCGTGCCCACGTCCGAGACTCGTCGGGTCGGGTCTCGGGTGTGGGCAGGAGCGTCATGGTGAACGGCAGTGTCCTGGTGGCGGTGCGGGAGGATCCCCTGGGCCGAGGCGTCGGGGGTGACCAACTCCGCCGGATCGGAAAGGAGTTGGAGGAACGCGGCCTGGAGGTCAGGTGGGCCCGCACGGTCGAGGCCGCCTGCGCGGCACTGACCACCGAGGCCGGCCTCACCGCAGCCGTCGTGGCCTGGGACCTGCCGTCGGAGACCGGCACGGCGGCCGACGGCCAGGGTGCGGCGGTCCTGCGGCAGATCTCGCGCCGCTTCAAGGACCTGCCGGTCTTCGTGTTGATGTCCGACACCGCCGACCTGGGGCTGGACCGGCTGCCGCTGTGGGTGGCGGAGATCGCCGTCGGCTACATCTGGCCCCTGGAGGACACCCCGTCCTTCATCGCCGGCCGGGTGTCCACCGCGGCCCGGGCGTACGCTGACGCCGTCCTTCCGCCCTTCTTCAAGGCCCTCCGCAGGTTCGACGACGCCCACGAGTACTCGTGGCACACCCCGGCGCACTCGGGTGGGGTGGCCTTCCTGAAGTCGCCCGTCGGCCGGGCCTTCTTCGACTACTACGGCGAGCGCCTGTTCCGCACGGACCTGTCGATCTCGGTGGAGGAGCTGGGCTCGCTCTTCGAGCACAGCGGACCGATCGGGGAGGCCGAGCGCAACGCCGCGCGCATCTTCGGCGCGGAGCGGACGTACTTCGTCCTGCACGGGGACTCCACCGCCAACCGGATGGTCGGGCACTACAGCGTCACCGACGACGAGATCGCCCTGGTGGACCGCAACTGCCACAAGTCGGTGCTGCACGGGCTGGTGATCTCCGGCGCCCGCCCGGTCTACCTCGTTCCGACCCGCAACGGGTACGGCCTGGCGGGCCCGCTCCCCGCCACCGAGACCGGACCGGCTGCGGTGAGCGCCCGGATCGCCGCCCACCCGCTCACCCCGGGGGCGGTGTCACCCGAGGCCCAGTACGCGGTGATCACCAACTCGACCTACGACGGCCTGTGTTACGACACCGTGCAGACCGCGCGCGCCCTGGCCCCCAGTACTCCCCGGCTCCACTTCGACGAGGCCTGGTTCGCCTACGCGCGCTTCCACCCGCTCTACGCCGGCCGCTACGGCATGGCCGTGGGCCCGGACACCTTCGAGGGCGACGAGCGTCCGACCGTCTTCTCCACCCAGTCGACGCACAAGCTGCTGGCCGCGCTGTCGCAGACGGCGATGGTGCACGTGAACTCCTCGCCCCGGGCCCCGGTCGAGCACCACGGGTTCAACGAGGCGTTCATGATGCACGGCACCACCTCCGCGCTGTACCCGGCGATCGCCTCGCTGGACGTGTCCGCGGCGATGATGGACGGGCCCCAGGGCGAGTGGCTGGTCAACGAGGCGGTCACCGAGGCCATCCGGTTCCGGCAGGCCGTCGTCCGGACCGGGCGCCGGATCGTAGCGGCAGGCGACCGGCCGGCGTGGTTCTTCGGCGTCTGGCAGCCCGAGTCCGTGACCGACCCGGCCGACGGGACGTCAGTTCCGCTCGCCGACGCCTCCCCGGCGTTGCTGGCGTCCGACCCGCGCTGCTGGGAGCTCGACCCGGAGGCCGAGTGGCACGGCTTCTCCGGCCTGAGCCGGGGGCAGTGCCTGCTCGACCCCATCAAGGTGACGCTGACCTGCCCCGGCGTCGACGCGACCGGCCGGGCGGACTCCTGGGGCATCCCCGCCCGGATCCTCACCGCCTACCTCGCGCGGCGCGGCATCGTCGTGGAGAAGACGGACACCTACACCACGCTGGTCCTGTTCTCGATGGGCATCACCAAGGGCAAGTGGGGCACCTTGATGGACGCCCTGATGGACTTCAAGGCCCTCCACGACGCCGACACCCCGCTCCGGCAGGTCCTGCCCGACCTGGTCGAGCGCCACCCCCGGCGGTACGGCCGCACGACCCTACGCGGCCTGTGCCAGGAGATGCACGAACACCTCACCCGGGCGGAACTGATCGACGCCCTGGACACCGCCTTCCAGCAGCCGCCGGTGCCCGTCGTCCCGCCCCAGCAGTGCTACCGGCAGCTGATCCGGGGCGGCACCGAACGCCTGCCCCTCGCGGCCGCCGCCGGCCGGGTGGCCGCCGCCATGGTCACCGTCACCCCGCCCGGGATCCCCGTCCTGATGCCAGGGGAGGCGCTCGGGGCGTCCGACGGTCCTGTGCTGCGCTACCTGCGGGCGCTGGAGGCGTTCGACCGGGTCTTCCCCGGCTTCCACAGCGAAGCGCACGGCGTCTCCATCGACCCCGACACCGGCGACTACCTGATCGAGTGCGTACGTGAGGACGTCCAGGCGGGGTGGTGACGGCGCCCCGGCAGCGCCCCGGGCCCCCGCCCGCCGAAAGCAGGGCCCGTCAGCGCCAGGTGCGGCGGTAGTCGCGCGGGGCGACGCCGACCCGGCGGGTGAAGGCGGGGCGGAGGGAGACCGCGGAGCCGAAGCCGCAGCGGACGGCGATCTCGTCCACCGGGAGGTCGGTCTCCTCCAGTAGGCGCTGGGCGGCCAGGACGCGCTGTTCGGAGAGCCAGCGCAGGGGCGGGACGCCCGTCGCCTCGGTGAAGCGGCGGGCGAAGGACCGTTCCGACATGGTCGCGAGCCGGGCCAGCTCGTTCACCGTCCAAGGGCGTTCCAGGGCACCGAGGACCGCCGCCCGGACCCCCGAGAGCGGGTCCTCGGCGGTGGCGTCCGGCACCGGGGTGGGGATGAACTGCGCCTGGCCGCCCGAGCGGAACGGCGCGGTGACCATCGCGCGGGCGATCGCGGCGGCCGCCTGCTGGCCGTGCGCCGCCCGGACCAGGTGCAGGCAGAGGTCGATCCCGGCGGCCACCCCGGCCGAGGTCCAGACCTGGCCGTCGCCGGTGAACAGCACCTCGGGGTCGACCTGCACCGCCGGGTGGCGGCGGGCGAGTTCGGCCGCCAGGTACCAGTGCGTGGTGGCCCGGCGACCGTCCAGCAGGCCCGCGTCGGCGAGCACGAAGGCGCCCGCGCAGAGCGAGGCGACGGGGATCCCGGCGGCGTGGACGGCGCGCAGCGCGTCGAGCACCTCCTCCGGCGCCCGGACGGTGGGCTCCTGCACGCCGGGTACCACCACCAGGTCGCAGGTCAGCAGGGCGTCCAGGCCCGCGTCCGGGACCCGTTCCAGCCCGCCGCCGAACCGGACCCGGCTCTCGGCCGGACCGCAGACGCGCAGCTCGAAGTCCGGGCAGCCGAGCGGGCTCCGCCGGTCCGACCAGACCTCGCCGATCACCGCGTAGTCGAAGGCCCGCACGCCGTCCAGGATCAGACACCCCACCGTTTGCATGGCAGGAATCTATCGATCACCGGCGGTCCGTCCCCTCACCCCCGGCCGGGTGCGGCCAGCAGCATGGAGCCATGACCAACACCAGCGCGTTCGACGCCCCCCTGACCATCGCCCCCGACGCCGTCCTGATCCTGATCGACGTCCAGCAGGGCTTCGAGGAGGAGGAGTACTGGGGCCCCCGGGACAACCCGGAGGCCGAGCAGCGGATCGGCGAACTGCTCGCCGCGTGGCAGCGCACCGACCGTCCGGTGGTCGTGGTGCAGCACCAGTCCGCGAGCGGCCCGCTCGTTCCCGGCACCCCCGGCTACGAACTCAAGCCCGTGGTCGCCGGGGCCGACGCCGACCTGCGCATCACCAAGACCGTGAACAGCGCCTTCTACGGCACTCCCGACCTGCACGAGTGGCTCCAGCAGCGGGGTACCACCCAGCTGGTGACGGTCGGCATCATGACCAACGTCTGCAACGAGACCACCGCCCGGATGGGCGGCAACCTGGGGTACGACGTGGTCTTCCCGATCGACGCCATGCACACCTTCGCGATGGCGGGCCCGGACGGCGAGCTGATCCCGGCCGAGCAGCTGGCCAAGGGCACGGGCGCGGTGCTGCACTCGATGCGGTTCGCCAAGGTGGTCGACACCGCAGCCGTGCTCAAGGCGGTCTGAACTCAGCCAGTCTGACGGGGCGTCAGCGCAGATGGTCGCGGACCCAGGCGGCGAGCTCCTTGGCGCAGGAGTCCACCGACTCGCGCCAGGCGCGGTCCGCGCCCGCGCCCGCCTCGTCGCTCACGTGCTTGACCAACCGGAACGGCACACCGGCCCGTTGGGCCACCGTGGCGACCGCGTAGCCCTCCATGTCGACCAGGTCGGCCTGCTCGGCCAGCCGGTCCCGGGCGGCCGGGTCGGAGACGAACAGGTCCCCGGTGGCCAGCACCGGGCCGCCCGCCACGTCCAGCTCGATCGGGGCGCCGAAGGTCCGGCCGGTGAGCGCGCGCAGCACCGGGGTGTCGAGGTCGTGCTGCAGCACCCGGGCGACCTCGTGGGTGCCCGCCCAGCCGGCCCGCAGTGCGCCTGCCGTGCCGAGGTTCAGGACCTCGGCGGGGCGCTCGCCCCGGGCCAGTACGGTGGCCAGCGCCACCGCGGCGTTGACCTTCCCCATGCCGGTGAGCAGCACGGGCAGTGAGGCGCCGAGGTGGGCGGCCTCCTCCTCGACGGCGACCACGAGCAGCGGACGGTCGGGGGTGATGGTTCCGAGCAGACGCATGGGCTCCATCGTAGGGTCCTTTCCTCCCGGGGACCCCGGCCTGGTCGTGATCGACGGGAACCGCATAGGGTGCCTCCCGCGTCGCCCGTGACGGAGAACACCTCCGACGGCGACCGGACGCGCTCCCGGAGCCGCCGGAACCTCAAGATCGGCGCAACTCGAGTGTGGCGGTCGGACCCGGCGGCCATACTGCTCGCAACGGACCGCACTCCGAGCGCGGAGGGTCCAGGGGGAGGGTGGGGCAGGTGACGACACCGGTGGTGACAGGCGAGCGGGCGCCGTCGGCGATGACGGCGATGAGGGCGACGGCCGTGCAGCAGCGGCTGCGGAAGCTGACCGGCACCGCGCCGGCCCGGCTGCGCGCGGCGGGGGTGGTGCTGACCGTCCTGGTGCTGCTCTTCGGCGCGGTGACGGCCTGGCAGGTGAGCGTCCGGGCGCGGGCCGCCGACCAGGTGGTGACGCACAGCCAGCCGCTCAGTCAGGACGCCGCGGAGATCTACCGCTCGCTGGCGGACGCGGACACCACGGCGGCCTCCGCCTTCCTGCTCGCGGGGGACGCTCCCCCGGCGCTGCGCCAGCGGTACGAGGGTGACCTCGCCACCGCGGCCCGGCTGCTCGCGCAGGCCGCCGCGCGGACCGACGCCAGCTCGGACGCCCAGCGCTGGGTCGCCGAGCTGAACCAGCAACTCCCGCAGTACTCAGGCCTGGTGGAGACCGCCCGGGCCAACGACCGGCAGGGCCTGCCGCTCGGCGGCGCCTACCTGCGGTACGCCTCCAAGCAGATGCAGGGCAGCGTGCTGCCCGCCGCCCAGAAGCTGGTGGACGCCGAGAACCGGCAGCTGGACCAGGACTACGCGGAGGCGGGCGCCTTCGCCTGGGCGGCCTTGGTCGCCGGGCTGCTGGCGCTCGGGGCGCTGGTCTGGTGCCAGGTGCTGCTGCTGCGCCGGACCAACCGGGTGTTCAACATCGGCCTGCTGGGCGCCACGGCCGCCGTACTGGCGGGCCTGCTCTGGCTGACCGTCGGCACCTTCACCGCCGGGCTGGACCTGGACGACAGCCGGCAGCACGGCGCCGGGCCGCTGCGGGTGCTCAACCAGGCCCGGATCGGCGCGCTGCAGTCCCGGGCGGCGGAGAACCTGGACCTGGTGGCCCGGGGTGGTTCGGACTCGTACGACAAGGACTGGCAGAAGTACACCGCCGCCCTGGCCGGGGAGCCGGTCGCGGACGGCAGGACCAGGACCGACGGCGGCAGCCTGGCCGGGGCCCTGGTGGACGCGCCGACGGACGCCCGGGCGGCGCTGGAGCAGGCCAGGAAGCTGTTCCCGGGCTGGGACGCCAAGCACCAGGCGGCCGAGCAGGGCGACGACTACGCGGCCGCCCTGAAGGCCGTGATCGGCCCGGGCGGGACGGACACCAGCGAGGCGGTGTTCACCGCGCTGGACCAGCAGTTGGGCAAGGCGGCCGCCGCCGAACTGACGGCCTTCGAGCGCTCGGCGCACGGCGTCGGCGGCGGGCTGACCGGGCTGGCGGTGGGCGCCGCGGTGCTGGCACTGCTGGCCGCGGCGGGTGTGGCGGTCGGCCTGGGCCGCCGCCTGGCGGAGTACCGGTAGCGGGCGATGGGGGAGCTGACTGTGCGTACGGTACGGACCAGGGCACTGGTCGTCGCTGCGGCGCTGGCCGCCGGGTTGGTGGGAGCCGGGACGTCCCACGGAGTGCCGGGAGTGGTCACCGCCGCTCCGGCCATCGCGCCGCAGGCCCCGGCCGTCGAGGCCGCCGGGGACTGCTCCGACCAGACGCCCGCGCCCAGTTCGGCGCTGAACGGGCCGAAGGTGCAGGAGATCAGGGCCCGGGGCACGCTGATCGTCGGGGTGGACCAGAACAGCTACAACTGGGGCTTCCGCAACCCGCAGAGCGGCCAGCTGGAGGGTTTCGACATCGACCTGTCCAGGGCGATCGCCAAGGCGGTGCTTGGTGATCCGGCGAAGGTCACCTTCCGGACGGTGACCACCCCCAAGCGGATCGAGGCGATCCGCAACGACACGGTCGACCTGGTCGTCCGTACCATGACCATCAACTGCGAGCGCCGCAAGGACATCGCCTTCTCCGCGCCCTACTTCTCCTCCGGGCAGCGTCTGGTGGTGCCGAAGTCGGACAAGTCCGCCACGGTGGCCGAGGCACTCAAGGGCAAGCGCGCGTGTGCGGCCCAGCAGTCCTCCTCCGAAACGGAGCTGAAGAAGCCGCAGTACGGGATCAGCGCGGTCACCATCGTGGAGAACCAGCTCGACTGCCTGGTGCTGATGCAGCTCGGCAAGGTCGACGCGACCCTGACCGACTCCACGCTGGCCGCCGCCCAGACGGCCCAGGACCCGACCGTCCGGCTGGCCGGTGAGACCATCAGCCCGGCGAAGATGGGCATCGGTCTGAAGCAGGAGAACACCGACCTGGCGGCGCTGGTCAACCAGGTCCTGCTGGACTACCGGGCGAACGGCGGCTGGCAGGCCGCCTACGAGCGCTGGCTGGCCGCCGACATGGGTGCCTCCTCGGTGCCCTACCTGCCGTAGGACGGAGCACCGTGAGATCGCGCGCATCGAAGTACCGCGAGACTGGAGAGGAATGACGTGGCGTTCGCAGGAGCAGCCGGCCCGGTGATGAGCCGGGAGGAGGTGGACCGCGCGCTGGCGCGGCTGGGGGCGGAGCGCGACGCGGTGGAGGCCGCGCTGCTGGCCCTGCAGGAGCACCCGGGCCGCCGGTTGCTGGAGGGCGCCACGCTGAGCGGGCGGACCCTGGAGCGCTGGTCGGTGGCCGAACCGGGACTGACGCTGCTCTGGGCACTGTTCGACCGCTACGCGGAGGCGCTGGCCTCGGCGGTGGCCGTCCGGGCCCGCCGCAGCCGGCCCGGCGGAGCGGAGCTGGCCGAGCTGAGCGAGCTGCTCAGCGGCCCGGCCGTCACCGTCTCGGGCAGCCAACTCCCGGACACCGGCGGGCCGGTGCCGGTCCGACTGGTCGAACGGATCACCCTGGCCGAGCTGCTGGAGCGGATGAACTCCTGGTACGCGATGGTGTACGACGTGGTGGCCGCGACCGACGCGGTCTGGTCCGCGCTGCCCGCCCGGATCGACCTGCTGCTGGCCGAGTTGGGCCGGGTCAGGATGCTCTCGGGCTCGGTCGGGGTGCGCTCGGGGGCGCACCCGCTGGCTGACGATCTGGACGGCCTGGAGCGGGAGTTGACCGAGCTGCGGACCGAGGTGCGGACGGATCCGCTGGCGCTCTGGCGGCCCGGACGGGTACCCGCGCAGCGGGGCTCCGGCGGCGCCGCTCTCGGGCCGGGGGCGGTCGCCGGGGCGGTGGACACCGAACGGTTCGACAAGGCCGGGCGGGCGCTGGACGGCCTCCGGATGGAACTGGACGGGCTGCTCCGGCTGCGCGACGAGGCCCACGACCGGCTCCAGCAGGTCGGCGACCTGCTGCAACGGGCCGACGCCACCCTGGCCGAGGCCCGCCGGGCCCGTGGCGAGGTGCTCGCCAAGATCGCCGCGACCGAGGTGCCCGCCGTACCGGGACCGACCTCGGCACTGCGTGAACGGATCGGCCTCGCGGTCGAGTTGCAGCAGACCGGGCAGTGGCACCGGCTGGCCCCGCTGCTGGACACCCTGGAGGACGTCGCCGCCAAGGAGCTCGGCCGGGCCCGCCAGTCGCTCACCGAGGTGGCCCAACCGCTGGCCGTCCGGGCCGAGCTGCGCGGGCGGCTGGAGGCGTACAAGGCGATGGCCGCCCGGCTGGGGGTGGCCGAGGACCCGGTGGTGATCGAGCGCTTCGAGAAGGCGCGGTGGCTGCTCTGGAGCGCGCCGTGCGACCTGCGGGCGGCAGCCGAGGCGGTGGCCAGGTTCCAGCAGGCGCTGCGGCCGACGGCTCCGGCCGCGCAGTTCCCGGCTCCCGCTCCGGCGGACCGGGTGGACGGGGCGGACCGGATGGACCAGTACCAGGACGGACAGGGGGATCAGGGCAATGGGTGAGACCTGCGCCCGGCCGGAGTGCTCCGGCTCGGGGACGATCGACGGCGACGGCTACTGCGACGAGTGCGGGCTGGCTCTGCTGGCGACCGGCCCGGCCACGACCTCGGCTTCGGCTTCGGCTTCGGCCGGCGCCTCGGCTTCGGTGTCGGCCGCCGTCAAGGTCGCGGCCGGGGCGCCCTGCACCCGGGACTGCACCGGGACGGTCGACGCCGACGGCTACTGCGACGAGTGCGGGCTGGCCGCCGAGCCCGGGGCGCTGGTGCCCTCGGCAAGGACCGAGGCGCACTCGGGCTCGGTCTCGTCCCGGACCATGTCCGGACGCTCCCGCTCGCACCGGTCCACCAGGACCGGCAGCGGCCGTTCGGTCTCGGTCCGCAGCGGTACGGGCAGCTCCGGCAGCGGCACCGGACGGCGCGGCAACCTGGGCGCCGGGCTGGTGAGCGTGCCGAGCATCCCCTCGGCGGACCCGAGCGCGGCGGTGCTGACCGACCCTCAGGTGCCCGAGCGCAAGCGGTTCTGCAGCAAGTGCGACGCCCCGGTGGGCCGGGAGAAGAACGGCACCCCGGGCCGTCCGGACGGCTTCTGCACCAAGTGCGGCACGCCGTACTCGTTCACGCCCAAACTGGCCAGGGGCGACCTGGTCGGCGGTCAGTACGAGGTGCTGGGCTGCCTGGCGCACGGCGGGCTCGGCTGGATCTACCTCGCGGTGGACCGCCGGGTGAACGACCGCTGGGTGGTGCTCAAGGGCCTGCTGGACACCGGTGACCAGGACGCGCTGGCGGTGGCCATCGCCGAGCGCCGCTTCCTGGCCGAGGTGGACCACCCGAACATCGTCCGCATCATCAACTTCGTCGAACACCCCGACCTGCGCTCCGGCTCCACCGACGGCTACATCGTGATGGAGTACATCGGCGGCAAGTCGCTCAAGGACATCGCCAACGAGCGCCGCACCCCGGACGGGCGGCGCGAGCCGCTGCCGGTCGAGCAGGCGATCGCGTACGCGCTGGAGGCGCTGCCCGCGCTCGGCTACCTGCACGCGCGGGGACTGGTGTACTGCGACTTCAAGATCGACAACGTGATCCAGAGCGAGGACTCGCTCAAGATCATCGACCTTGGCGCGGTCTCCCGCTCGGGCGACGACGGACCGATCTACGGCACCGTCGGCTACCAGGCCCCGGAGATCGCCACCGACGGCCCGTCGGTCGCCTCCGACCTCTACACGGTGGCCCGCACCCTGGCCGTGCTGACCTTCGACTTCCAGGGCTACAACAGCACCTTCCGGTACGAGCTGCCTGGCCCCGAGCGGGTGCCGCTGTTCGCCCGGTACGAGTCGTACTACCGCCTGCTGGTCCGGGCCACCGACCCCGACCCGGCCCGCCGGTTCGGCTCCGCCGAGGAGATGGCCGACCAGCTCACCGGCGTGCTCCGGGAACTGCTCGCGCTCCAGGACGGGCGGCCGCGCCCGGCGCTCTCCACCCTGTTCGGCCCGGAACTGCGGGTGGTGGACACCCAGCTGACGCCCGATCCGCTCGACCCGACCGCCGCCGCGATGGCACTGCCGGTCCCCCGCGTCGACCCCACCGACCCCGGAGCCGGCTTCCTCGCCACGCTGGTCGCCAGCGCCCCCGCCGAGGCACTGACCGCGCTGGCCACCGCCCCGGCCGGCTCGGTCGAGCTGCAACTGCGGGCCCTCCGCGCCCACCTGGAGCTCGGCGACCGGCAGCAGGCCGACGCCGCGCTGCTCACCCTCGACCGGGACCACGGCGACGACTGGCGCGTGGTCTGGTACCGAGGGCTGGCCGAACTCTCGGCCGGCCGGGCCGAGCAGGCCGCCGCAGCCTTCGACGCGGTCTACGACGCCTTCCCCGGCGAGGCTGCCCCCAAGCTGGCGCTCGCCGTCTGCGCCGAACTGCTCAGCAACGGCCAGGACGCCGCCGAGTTCTACCGCCTGGTCGGCAGCACCGACCGGGCCTATGTCAGCGCCGCCTTCGGCCTAGCCCGGGTCCTGCTGGCGGCGGGCGACCGGGCCGGAGCCGTGGTGGCCCTGGAGGCGGTGCCCGAAGCGTCCGCGCACTACACCGCCGCCCGGATCGCCACCCTGCGGGCCCGGCTCCGCGGGCGGGCGCCGGAGGAGCCGCTCGGCCCCGAACTGGTTCGCTGCTCGGCGCAGCTGACGGCCCTGTCGCTGGACGCCCGGCGGACCGAGGAGCTCTCGGTCGAGATCCTGAACGCCGCTCTGGGCTGGGTGCTGGCCGGTTCGGCCGGCTCAGCGGCCGAGGGCGGCTCCGCCGCCGAAGGTGGCTCCGGCACGCTCGACGTGCTGGGACATCCGGCTGCTGAACGGGAACTGCGCTTCGCCCTGGAACACTCCTATCGAGTACTGGCACGGTTGACCGACCGGGCCGAGATCAGGATCGAGATGGTGGAGCGGGCGAACCGTGCCCGCCCCCGGACGTGGGTGTGAACCGATGCCGCAGCAGCAGACCAGGTGCCCGAGCTGTGCCGAGCCGCTGGACCCGGAGGACGACTACTGCGGGGCCTGCGGCCTGAACGTGACCGGCGACGTGACGGAGGGCTCGCCCGGTGACGTGGCCGGTCACGTGACCGGTGACGGGCCGTCGTCCGCCGCCGCGCCGGAGGGGGTTGCCCCCACCGCGCCGCGCTGCGTGCACTGCGGCTCGGCCGAACTTTCGGCGGACGGCTACTGCGAGAGCTGCGGCGGCGCCCAGCCCCGCCCGCGCGACCACCAGGAACTGACGGCGGACGGCGTGGCCGGGGTCACCGACCGCGGCCTGCGGCACCACCGCAACGAGGACGCCTTCACAGTGGCCGCCACCCAGCTGCCCGACGGCGAACCGGCCGTGCTCGCGGTGGTATGCGACGGGGTCTCCTCCTCGGCCCGTCCTGACGAGGCGTCGGCCGTCGCGGTCGAGGCGGCCGCCGCCCACCTGCTGACCGCGCTCCAGCGCGGGCGGCGCCCCGACCGGGCGATGCGGGAGGCGATCGGCGAGGCGGCCCGCGCGGTGGCCGAGCTGGCCAAGGACGGCATTCGGACGCCGAGCGGCAGCCAGAACGCCCCCGCCTGCACGTACGTCAGCGCGATCTCCGCCGCCGGTCTCGTCACCATCGGCTGGGTCGGCGACACCAGGGCGTACTGGATCCCGGACGACCGGCAGTCCGCCGTGGCGTACCGGCTGACCGAGGACGACTCCTGGGCGGCCCGGGTGGTGGCGATCGGCCTGATGGACGAGGCCGAGGCGTACGCCGACCCGCGCGCCCACGCGATCACCGGCTGGCTGGGCGCGGACGCCGAGGAGGTCGAGCCGCACACCGTGAGCTTCACGCCGCACGTGCCCGGCGTGCTGCTGGTCTGCACGGACGGCCTGTGGAACTACGCCGAGGCCGCCGCCGACCTGGCCGAACGCGTCCGCCCGGACGCCAGGGCCGAACCGCTGGCCGCCGCACGGGAGCTGGTCGACTTCGCGGTGACGGCGGGCGGCCACGACAACATCACGGTGGCGGTGCTGCCGATCAGCCCGCCCGCCGAAACCACCCTGCGGACCGTTCCCCTGCAGTCCGCCGCCGGGGCGGCCCCGCTCCACTCCTCGCCAACCCTCCAGCTCCACCGGCCCGGCAGCGGAAGCTGACGGCCGCTCAGCAGACCCGTCCACCCCGTCCGCCGAACCACTGATTGCCCGACAGGAGCAGCGATGGCCGTTCTGTCCCGGTCCCACCCGAGTTTCAGCGTCGACATCTTCCAGAACGAGTACCTGGCCGAAGGCGCCCGCGAGGTGAACGCGATCGTCACGGTCACCGCGACCGGCGGCGGCACCTCGGGCGGCCAGCCGCTGGCTCGGGACGCCGGGGCGGCGGCCGCCGTGGTGATCATGGTCGACTGCTCCGGCTCGATGGACTACCCCTCGGCCAAGCTGCGCAACGCGCGAGAGGCCACCGCCGTCGCCATCGACACCATCCGCGACGGCGTCGCCTTCGCCGTGGTGGCCGGCACCCACGAGGCCAAGGACCTCTACCCGGGCGGCGGCAGGATGGCGATCGCCGACCGGGCCACCCGGGCGCAGGCCAAGGAGGCACTGCGCAAGCTGACCGCCAACGGCGGCACGGCGATCGGCACCTGGCTGACCAAGGCCAAGCAGCTCTTCGACAGCCGGGCCGACATAGCGATCCGGCACGGCATCCTGCTCACCGACGGCCGCAACGAGCACGAGAAGGCCGCCGACCTGGAGCGGGTGCTCGGCCAGGCCGCAGGCTCCTTCACGGTGGACTGCCGGGGTGTCGGCACCGACTGGGAGGTGACCGAGCTGCGCAAGATCGCCTCGGCCCTGCTGGGCACCGTGGACATCGTCGCCGAACCGTCCGGGCTGGCCGACGACTTCCAGCAGATGATGGTGCAGGCGATGGGCAAGCAGGTCGCCGACGTGGCGCTGCGGGTCTGGACGCCGGCCAACGCGGTGGTCAAGTTCGTCAAGCAGGTCGCCCCGAGCCTGGAGGACCTGACCGACCGTCGGGCGGACGCCGGGCCCCGGGCCGGGGACTACCCGACCGGCTCCTGGGGCGACGAGAGCCGCGACTACCACGTCTGCGTCGAGGTGCCCGCGGCCGAGGTCGGCAACGAGATGCTGGCCGCCCGGATCAGCCTGCTGCTGCCGCAGCCCGACGGGACGTCCGAGGTGCTCTCGCAGGGCCTGGTCCGCGCGGTCTGGACCGACGACCTGGCCTCCTCGACCCGGATCAGCCCGCAGGTGGCCCACTTCACCGGTCAGGCCGAACTGGCCTCCTCGATCCAGGAGGGGTTGGAGGCGCACCGCGCCGGGGACGTCGACCTGGCAACGGCCAAGCTGGGCGCGGCCGTTCGGATCGCCCACCGGACGGGCAACGAGAGCACCTTCAAGCTGCTGCAGAAGGTGGTCGACGTGGTGGATCCGAAGGAGGGTACCGTTCGGTTCCGTAAGAACGTGAGCGAGGCCGACTCGATGACGCTGGACACCCGGTCGACCAAGACCGTCCGGGTGAAGAAGTGACCGGCTCGGGGGGCCGAACCGGACCGCTGGAGATGTGGGGGACCTGATGCCGATCTGCCCTAGGGGCCACGAGTCGCAGGCCGAGGACTGGTGCGACTTCTGCGGCTTCCCGATGACCCCTCCGCCGGGACTGGCCGTGCCGGGCTCGTCACCGTTCGCCAGCGGGCACACCCAGTCGGAGGGCGTACCGACCGGGCAGCCGCACACTCCGCCGGCGCCTCAGTACACCCAGCCGGGGCAGCCCGGCCAGCCGGGGGCCCACGGTCAGCACGGTCACGGCCAGCCGGGGCAACACGGGCAGCACAGCCACCCCGGTCAGCCGGCGCAGTACGCGCAGGCGGGGCAGTACACCCAGGCGGACCTCACGGCCGGCCTGCTCACCTGCCCGATCTGCCGGACTCCGCAGACCGGCCGGTACTGCGAGGAGTGCGGCTTCGACTACGAGCTCTCCTCGCCCGCGAGCCAGCAGCAGCAGCGACCGTCCTCCGGGTACGGCTTCCCGCCGCCCGCTCCCGCGCCGGTGCCCGCGCCCGCTCCGTACCAGCCGCCGGTGCCGCCGCCCCCGCCGATGCCCAGCCCCTACCAGCCGCCGGTGCCGACGCCCGCGCCGACCCCTGAGCCCTCGCCGTTCGCACCGCCCGGAGCGCCGACCGGCGCTCCCAGCAACGCTCCGTCCGGTGCTCCGACGAGTGCTCCGACCGGGCACCGGCAGTTCGAGCCGCAGGCCGATCCGTTCCGGAAGAACCCGGCGTTCCAGGGCGGGGAGGGCCTGGAGAGCTTCGACTCGGGCCCGACCTACGCGCAGCCGGGCAGCGCCCCGGGTGACGAGTTCGGCACCTCGTTCCACCTGCAGCCGCCCGGTGCTCCCCCGGCCAGGTCGACCTGGATCGCGGTGGTCACGGCCGACCGTGAGTACTTCACCGACATGATGGCCCGCAGCGGCCCGGAGGCGGCCGGCCTCTTCTTCCCGCCGTACTGCCCCGAGCGCCGGATCCCGCTCACCGGCCGTGGCCAGCTGCGGATCGGCCGCCGCAGCCAGCACCGGGGAACCGTGCCGGAGATCGACCTCTCCGTCCCGCCGGAGGACCCGGGTGCCTCCCACCAGCACGCGCTGCTGGCCGAGCAGGCCGACGGGAGCTGGGTGCTGGTCGACCAGGACTCCACCAACGGCACCACGGTGAACGGCGGCCCCGAGGCCGTGCCCCCGCACACCGCCATCCCGCTGAACGACGGCGACCGGGTGCACATCGGCGCCTGGACCACGATCACCCTGCACCGCGCCTGACCGCCCGTCGGTGGGGGCCCGGCCCCCACCGACCGGGACCCGCCCTGGTCCGATGGTCCTCGTCCGATGGTCCTGGTGTACGACCGCCGGAGGGGTCTGCGACCATGGTCAAGTGACTGACGAGGCGACGTTCTTCGAACAAATCGGCGGCGAGCCGACCTTCCGACGGCTGGTGCACGTCTTCTACCAGGGTGTCGCCGAGGACGAACTGCTGCGCCCGATGTACCCGGAACAGGACCTCGGCCCGGCCGAGGAGCGGCTGACCCTGTTCCTGATGCAGTACTGGGGCGGCCCCCGCACCTACAGCGAGGAGCGTGGCCACCCCCGTCTGCGGATGCGCCACGTCCCGTTCAAGGTCGACCAGGCCGCCCACGACGCCTGGCTCCGCCACATGCGCACCGCCGTCGACGCACTGGATCTCCCCGCCGACGCCGAGCGTCAGCTCTGGGACTACCTCACCTACGCCGCCGCCTCGATGGTCAACACGGCGGGCTGACCCCAGCCGTGCCGGCCGGCTCCGAGGGTCAGCGCGGCAGCGGGCTGAGCCCGAGGCCGCTGCCAGGGGCGGCGGTGCGCAGCGCGACCGAGCCGGCCGGGGCGCTCAGCCGCAGCCAGGTGCCGGAGCGGTGCGCGGTGAGGGTGGCGACCGGGGTGAGGAAGCCGACCACGTAGGCCGCGTGCGCGGCACGGAGCGGGAGCTCGGGCAGGGCGCCGAGCGGGCGGGACCAGATCCCGTCGGCCAGTGCGTCCAGTGCCGCGCGGGTGCGGTGGTGCTCCGGGATCTCGGCGGTGCGCTCCTTGAACTCCCGCACGGCTGCCATGAGTTCCGGCATCACCGCGGGCGCCGTGGTGGCACCGGTGCGCTCCCAGCGCGAGCGGGGCGGGAGCAGGCCGGCCCAGGCGGGGCCGGTGACGGGGGTGGGCAGGCCGAGGGTGGCGGCCGACTCGTCGACGCCCTCCAGCAACTGCCCGGCGGAGACGGTCAGATCGGCCTCCGCGGCCTCCTCGCCGAGGCGGGCGCTGCGCACCGCCAGCACTCCGGCGCTGCCCAGCGGCAACCGTCCGAAGACCGCCAGCACCGGCCCCTGTCCGGCCCGGACGGCCTGCAGACGTACGGCGGCGGCCCGGTCGAAGCGCAGCAGCCGCTCCAGGAACGCCGCCAGGTCGGCGGCCTCCGTGCTGTCGGCGAGCGGGAGGCGGGGCGCGGTCAACGGATCAGCTCACTCGGGTACGAGGACGGTGGCGAGGTGCAGTGCCGGGCACGGGAGGGCGCCCTGCGGGGATCAGGCGGCCGCGACGGCCTGGGTGTGCTCCGCGCCGTCCATGAACCGGCTGAGGAACTCCCGCTCCACCGCACTGATCCGACGCGGACGGCCGGCCGCCAGGTCGTACGGGACCACGACGGTGGAGGCCCGGACGTAGACCGTCTCGGTGCCGTCCGCGGCGGTGTCCTTGATCTCGTACGAGACGGTCAGCGAGGCACCGCCGATCTTGGTCACCCAGGTCTCGATGGTCACCGGCTCGGGCCGGTGCACCAGCGGGCGCTTGTAGTCGATCTCGTGGCGGGCCACCACCGAGCCGCCCGCGAACTCCCCCGCACCGGCGGCGGCGGCCTGGGTGAACATGAAGTCGATCCGGGCCTCCTCCAGGTAGCGCAGGAAGACCACGTTGTTCACGTGGCCGAAGGCGTCCATGTCGGACCACCGCAGGGGGCAGGCGTAGATGTGGCGTGCCACGGTCGATCTCCTCAAGAATCCGATTGCCCGTCAGGACCGGTTGTCCGCCGGTGGCTCACGGGCGGCGGCCCGGCAGACCACCCCAGGGGCAGCCTGCCGGGCCGGTGTTGCACCGACGTGTCAGCTCCGGGTCAGCTTCCGGTAGGTGGCCCGGTGCGGGCGGGCGGCGTCGGCGCCGAGCCGCTCGATCTTGTTCTTCTCGTACGACTCGAAGTTGCCCTCGAACCAGAACCACTTGCTGTCACCCTCGTACGCGAGGATGTGCGTGGTCACCCGATCCAGGAACCACCGGTCGTGGGAGATCACCACGGCGCAGCCGGGGAACTCCAGCAGCGCGTTCTCCAGCGAGGACAGGGTCTCGACGTCCAGGTCGTTGGTGGGCTCGTCGAGGAGCAGCAGGTTGCCGCCCTGCTTGAGGGTCAGCGCCAGGTTGAGCCGGTTGCGCTCACCACCGGAGAGCACCCCGGCCGGCTTCTGCTGGTCCGGACCCTTGAAGCCGAACGCCGAGACGTAGGCGCGGGACGGCATCTCGACCTGACCGACGTTGATCCAGTCAAGGCCGTCGGAGACGACCTCCCAGAGCGTCTTCTTCGGGTCGATGTTGGCACGCGACTGGTCGACGTAGCTGATCTTGACCGTGTCGCCGACCTTGACGGTGCCGGAGTCCGGCTTCTCCATGTCGAGCAGCATCTTGAACAGCGTGGTCTTGCCGGCGCCGTTGGGGCCGATCACGCCGACGATGCCGTTGCGCGGCAGGGTGAAGCTCAGGTCGTCGATCAGCAGCTTCTCGCCGAAGGACTTCGAGAGGTTGTTGGTCTCGATCACGATGTTGCCCAGGCGCGGGCCCGGGGGGATCTGGATCTCCTCGAAGTCCAGCTTCCGCATCTTGTCGGCCTCGGCCGCCATCTCCTCGTACCGGGCGAGGCGGGCCTTGGACTTGACCTGACGGCCCTTGGCGTTGGAGCGGACCCAGTCCAGCTCCTCCTTGAGCCGCTTGGCGCGCTTGGCGTCCTTCTGGCCCTCGACCTTGAGACGGGTCTGCTTGGTCTCCAGGTAGGTGGAGTAGTTGCCCTCGTAGGGGTAGGCGCGACCGCGGTCGAGCTCCAGGATCCACTGGGCGACGTTGTCCAGGAAGTACCGGTCGTGGGTGACCGCGACCACGGTGCCCTTGTACTTCTCCAGGTGCTGCTCCAGCCAGTTCACCGACTCGGCGTCGAGGTGGTTGGTGGGCTCGTCGAGCAGCAGCAGGTCGGGCGCCTCGAGCAGCAGCTTGCAGAGCGCCACGCGGCGTCGCTCACCACCGGAGAGCTTGGTGACCGGCCAGTCGCCGGGCGGGCAGCCCAGCGCGTCCATGGCCTGCTCCAGCTGGGCGTCCAGGTCCCACGCCTCGGCGTGGTCCAGGTCCTCCTGGAGGGTGCCCATCTCCTCGAGCAGCGCGTCGGAGTAGTCCGTCGCCATCAGCTCGGCGATCTCGTTGAAGCGGTTGAGCTTCCCCTTGATCTCCTTGACGCCGTCCTCGACGTTCTCCAGGACGGTCTTGGACTCGTCGAGCGGGGGCTCCTGCAGAAGCATCCCGACGGTGTAGCCCGGCGAGAGGAAGGCATCGCCGTTCGAGGGCTGCTGCAGACCGGCCATCATCTTCAGCACCGTGGACTTACCAGCACCGTTGGGGCCGACGACACCGATCTTCGCCCCAGGGAGGAAGCTCAGCGTCACGTCGTCAAGGATGACCTTGTCGCCGATGGCCTTGCGCACCTTGCGCATGGTGTAGATGTATTCCGCCACGTGAGATCGCTCCGGCGTCGTCGGTGAGTATTCGGGTTACAGCCTTCCATTGTGCCGCACGCGACGGATCCTCCCGAACGCGATGCCGGGGAACGGGACCGGCCCCGCCCCCTCGACTGCGGAGGGAACGGGGCCGGATCAACTCCGGGCTGCGGACCAGCCGGTCACGCGGACCGGCTCAGCCGGTCAGGCGCGGCTGTGACGGCCGCGGCGGCGCAGGGTGAAGACCGCGGCGGCACCGGCGATCACCAGGGCACCGGCGATACCGGCGACGAGCGGGGTCTGGCCGCCGCCACCGGTGTTGGCCAGGACCGGGCCGGTCGGGCTGGCCGACGGGGCCTTCGGGGTGGGCGAGGCGGCCGTGTCGGTCTTGCAGTTCAGGACGCCCTTGAACTCCTCCTTGAAGCCGTTCGGCCCGGTGACGACGATGTCGTACGCGGTGTCCTCGGCGACCTTGACCGGCACGCTCTTGGTGCCGGCCGGCGGGACGGTCACGGTCTGACCGGCCAGCGTGAAGGTGAAGTCGCGGTCACCGTTGTTGGTGGCGGTGACCACCACGGCGCCCTGCACGCAGTCAACCTTGGCGGAGACGGCCGGGATCGGGCCGGTGGGAGCCCAGTTCATGGTCACGGCAGCGGTGACCGGGACGGGCTGCGAGCCCGCCAGGATCAGCGTCTGGCTGTGCTTGCCCTGCGCGTTGACGCCAGTGAAGGCGCGGCCGACCGAGACCTCGGCGGAGGTGCTGGCCTTGATGCTGGCGTTGCCCGGCTCCGCTCCGGCCGGGGACTTGGCGTAGATCTGGTCGCCGTTCTTGGCGCTCTTGACCGGCTTGCCGGTCTTGTCCGTGATGCTCAGGTTGGCCTTGGTGCCCGCCTCGTCCAGCGCCAGTGCGACGGCGCTGCCGTTGGTGGTGACGGTGATCGGGCCGAGCAGGTCACCGCTCTTACCGGAGACCGCGGCCGGGTTGAGGCTGAGCGTCGGCTTCGGCTCCTCCAGCTTGACCGCCTTCTGGCGCAGGTAGTCGGTCAGCTGCTTGGCCTGCGGGTCGTCCGGGATCGCGTCGGCACCGTCGGAGAAGTGCCAGATCGCGGCCTGCGTGCCGGCCGCGGCGTCGTCCTCGCTGAGATCCGCGATCTTGCTGCTCTCACGCAGCTTCTCGATGCTCAGCTGCGGGAAGGAGTTGCGGAGGATCCAGAGGATCTTCCCGGCCTCCTCCGGCTTGCCGGCCAGCGAGCTCGAGTCCCAGCCGGTCTCGGTGTAGTCGGCGCTGGGCTGAGTCGGGTTGAGCAGGTCGATGCAGTACGTGTCGAGGATCTTCTCGTCCTCGGTCTCCAGCTGGAGGATCCCGCCCTGGACCTGGTGCTTCTTGCCATCCCGCTCGTAGCTGATGGTCTCGCTGAACCGGACACCGGGCTTCAGCTTCGCCTTGGCTCCGGTCGCCCCCGCCCCTGCGGCGCCGGCCGAACCGGCCAGCATCATCCCGCTGCCCAGCAGCACGCTCGACGCGAGCATGACACTGGCTATGCGGGCGAAAGCCCGCCCCTGCTTGTGCAACATCTAGTGACCCCTCCGGGCTGGGCCCCGCCGATGGCAGCCCGCCTTGCAACGCGACGCACCCTGTGACACCGCCGCACTTGTGTGAACCAGACGCATCCTATTGACCGGAGGCCGCTGGCAAACCTCCGTGCCGAACGCGGACGATTCCGTATCTATATTGTTATCAAGGGGCTCACCGCGGCGGTGTACTGACGACCCGCCAGTTTCTCACTCCCAATCAGGAGCTTTTCCCTCCAGGCACTCCGACCGACCCGAAGTGCCGAACAGTGAGCAGCTTCGGTCTCAGCCGACAGCTACCCGATCACTGCTTGCAATTTCGCCACCTCCCGGTTCCACCTCGCGCACACCAGCGGCCACCTCGACCTCGGCCGCCACCTGGGTCACCTCGCCGACGCCGCTCTCCGACGGACCGCCCGCGCCGGCCGCCCGGATCGGCGACCCCGCGACGGCCGCCTGCCGGGACTCGACCGCGGCGACGATCCAGTCCGGCACCGCCTGCCCGGCCGTCGCCTGGCCGGACAGGGGACCGGTGAGCGGGCCGGGCGCCGCTGCGGACATGGCCGCGGACTCCTCCCGACCCGAACGACCCAGGACCAGATCGGGTTTGGCCTGGACCGCCCAGCGGAACGCGGTCGTGCCCCGGCCGAGGTCGTGGCCGACCACCCGGGCGTCGATCTCGACCACACAGCGTCGCCTCTCCTCCTCGCCCCACTCCCGAACCCGCAGCCGCCCGCTCACCACCACCGGATCGCCCTTGCTGAGCGAACTCACCACGTTGGCCGCCAGCCAGCGCCAGGCGGTGACGGTGACCCAGCTCGTCTCGCCGTCCACCCAGACACCCTTCTCCCGGTCGTAGCGGCGCTCGGTGGCGGCCATCCGGAAGTTCGCCACCGGGACACCGGCCGCGGTTTGCGTGTAGCTCACCACCGTGCCGACATTGCCGATCATGGTCACCATCGTGTCGTTCATCGGAACACGCTCCGTCCGTCGGGAATCACCGGATGAAATCACCCGCCGAGGAGAGGATGTCCGGCCACGGAATACGAGCCGAGGTGTTTCGAAATTCTGGGGATAACTCGCACATGTGGATAACGGACCTCACTCTCCGGAGTGAATCGGCTCCGATTTCCAACCGAGCGGACGTCATCTTTTCGAGTCCATGACAACTACTCGCCGAGCCCGCCCCGGGGCGCCGCTCCCCGAAGGGGTGGCCGGTCGGCGCATCGGCGCACGTCATCCGACCGGTGGAAGCCGAAAACTTCCCCCACCCGTCCCTCCGTCCGCCCCATTCTCCGCACCGAATCCATAACAGGTGGGGCGACAGCCCCGTAACGACTGCACAACGTCCGGCGCCAGAAGCCGTCAGGGCGCTGCACGCCCGGCCGCCACCTGCGATTATCGGACCGCTCAACCGGGGCCGACACACCACGTAGGGTGCGTGAAGACCCGGCTGAGTATCTGGGCACCCTTATCCTGTCCCGGACCCCGCAGGCCGGCCGAAGCCCTCCGGGCCGGTGTCGTCACGCCCCCATAGCTCAGCGGATAGAGCACCCGCCTTCTAAGCGGTAGGTCGCAGGTTCGAATCCTGCTGGGGGCACCAGCGCCGACCCGTCCGGCCGGCCCGCCGAGACCGCTCCTGGCGGAGATGTCCGGCCCCGCAGCCTCAGAGCCCGTCCAGGTACCGGTCCAGCAGCTCGACCTGCCGCTCCGGCGGGAACTCGGCCGGAGCGAACAGTGCCTGCACCACCAGCCCCAGCACGAAGCTCTGGACCCCCGCCGCCACCTCCTCGGCGCTCGCCTCCCCTGCCAGTTCGCCCTGCTCCCTGGCCTGGGCGACCAGCTCGGTGATCCGTTCCCTGGCCCGGCGATAGCGGGCGGCGTGGTCCGCCGCCAGTTCCGGGTCGGTCAGCGCAGCGTCCCAGGAGCCGACCCAGATCCGGTTGCCGGCCACCCCCTCCGGGGTGAGCGGCAGGATGTCCAGCAGCACGGCCCGCAGCAGTGCCCGCCCGCCGTCAGCCGGTGAGGTGCGCCCGGTCGCCGGGCGCGGCCGGTCCACCGTGTGCCGGTCGAGCAGGTCCAGCGCGTACGCCAGCAGGGCCCGCTTGTTCGGGAAGTAGTGCGTGAGCAGCCCGGTGCTGGCGTCCATCTCGGCCGCGACCGCACGGAGCGTCAGGCCGCCGAAGCCGCGGTCGGCGAGCACCCGCCAGACCGCTGCGGAGACCTCGGACCGTCGGGCGTCATGGTCTCCACGAGCTGGCGTCATGGGCGCTAGGGTACCTACCAAACGTTTGTTATGCATGATCCGAACAGCACGCCGCGCACCACGCCGAACAGCGCGCCCCGAGAACAGCACGTCCGCCCGAGGAGGGCCCCATGTACGCCGTACCGCTCACCGACGACGCCGAGCTGCGCCCCCTCCAGCCCTGGCAGGCCGCCGAGTTCCTGGCCCACATGGACCGGGCCAGGGCCAACGTCGACCCGTGGATCCCGTGGGCGACCTTCAGCACGGACCTGGACTCCGCCCGAGCGACCCTGCAGCGCTACGCCGACCGGCAGGCCACCGACAGCGGGGAGCTGTTCGGCATCTGGCTGGACGGGACGCTGGTGGGCGGCGTGATGTTCGTGTCCTTCGACGTGAAGGCCGGCCGGTGCGAGATCGGCGCCTGGTGCGAACCGGCGGCCCAGGGCCGTGGACTGATCACGGCCGCCGTCCGGCGGCTGCTGGACCACGCCTTCACGGTGCGCGGTCTGCACCGGGCCGAGTGGTGGAACAGCACGGTCAACACCCGCAGCCGGGCGGTGGCCCGGAAGCTCGGCATGCACCTGGACGGGACCATGCGCGAGTGGTGCGAGTTCCAGGGCGCCCGGCAGGACTACGAGATCTGGTCGGTGCTCGCCCACGAGTGGCAGAAAACCAGGTGACAGCCGGGCTCGGCCGGTTGAGGATGGCCAGCCCGACCACCTACGGAGCGCCATGGCCGAGCACCGCACCGTCCCCGCCCTGTTCCCGCCGCCGGGCTACGCGCACACCGTCGTGGTCGAGGCCGGTGAGCGCCTCGCCTTCCTGGCCGGCGGGGTGCCGCTGGACGCCGACGGCAAGCTGGTCGGCCCGGGCGACTTCCCGGCCCAGACCCGGCAGGTGCTCGACAACCTGGAGACCGCGCTGGCCTCGGTCGGCAGCGGCCTGGACCGGGTGGTGGCCAGCATCGTCTACGTGGTGGCCGACCGTCCCGAACCGCTCTCCGAGGTGTGGGACGTCGTGAACGCCTCCGCCCTGAGCGCCGGTCCGCACAGCTCGACCCTGCTCGGCGTCACCACCCTCGGCTACACCGGCCAGTTGGTGGAGATCACAGTCACCGCCGTGGTCCCGGACCGGTCCGCTGTGGAAGGGTGACCGGACACCCCACGAGGAGGCGTCCGTGCCCCAGCAGTTCGACACCGGTACGCCCGGCCTGCGAGCCTCCGTCGACGGCCCCGTCGCCACCCTGGTGCTGGACCGCCCGGAGCGGCGGAACGCCGTCACCGGGGCGATGTGGCGGGCGCTGCCCGGCGTACTGGACCGGCTGGCCGGCGCCCCTGGCGTCCGGGTCCTGCTGCTGACCGGCGCGAACGGCACGTTCAGCGCCGGGGCCGACATCACCGAGCTGACCCGGGTCTACGCCGACCCCGACCTGGCCGACGCCTACCACGCCGAGAACGTCGCGGCCGAGGAGGCGCTGGCCGCCTTCCCGCATCCCACCATCGCCGTGGTGCACGGCCACTGCGTGGGCGGCGGCTGCCAGTTGGCGGTCGCCTGCGACCTTCGGTTCGTCGCCGAGGACGCCCTACTGGGCATCACCCCGGCCAAGCTCGGGGTGGTCTACCCGGCCGTGCCGACCGTCCGGCTGGCCCGGCTGGTCGGTCCGGCCCGGGCCAAGTACCTACTGTTCTCCGGCGAGTTGGTGGACGCCGGACGGGCCGAGCTGTTCGGTCTGGCCGACGAGGTGCTGTCGGCCGACCGACTGGACGCCCGCGCCCGGGAGTTCGCCGAGCTGCTGGCGGTGCGCTCACCACAGACCATCGGCGCCGCCAAGGCCGCCCTGGCCGCGGACGACCCGGCGGCGGCGCTGGCCCCGTGGGAGCGCAAGTCCCGCCACTCGCCGGACGTCCGCGAGGGCCTGGCGGCGTTCCTGGAACGGCGGCCACCCGCCTTCTAGTCCCTTTCGCACCGGCCGCCCGCCTTCCTACCGGATCGGCAGCCCCGAGATGGCCCGGGCGATCACCAGCCGCTGGATCTCGCTGGTGCCCTCGAAGATGGTGTAGATCGCGCTGTCCCGGTGCATCCGCTCCACCGGGTACTCCCGGGTGAAGCCGTTGCCGCCGAGGATCTGCATCGCCTGCGCCGTCACGTACTTGGCGGTCTCGCCCGCGTACAGCTTGGACATCGAGCCCTCGGCCGAAGTGAACAGCTGGTTGTTGGCCGCCATCCAGGAGGCCCGCCAGACCAGCAGCCGGGCCGCGTCGATCCGGGTCTTCATGTCGGCCAACTGGAAGGCCACGCCCTGGTTGTCGATGATCGGGCGGCCGAACTGGACCCGGGTCTTCGCGTAGTCCAGCGCCACCTCGTACGCGGCCCGGGCGATGCCGATCGCCTGGGCTCCGACGGCGGGTCGGGACGCCTCGAAGGTGGCCATCGCGGCGTTCTTGCCGCCGGAGCGCTTGGCGCCCTCCCTCGCCCTGGCCAGCCGCTCGTCGAGCTTCTCCTTGCCGCCGAGCAGGCAGCTGCCGGGGATCCGTACGTCGTCCAGCACCACCTCGGCGGTGTGCGAGGCGCGGATGCCGTGCTTCTTGAACTTCTGACCCTGGCTCAGCCCCGGCGTGCCCGGCGGCACCACGAAGGACGCCTGCCCGCGCGCCCCGAGCGCCGGGTCGACGGTGGCCACCACCACGTGCACGGCGGCGATCCCGCCGTTGGTGGCCCAGGTCTTGGTGCCGTTCAGCACCCACTCGTCCTTGGCCTCGTCGTAGACCGCGCGGGTGCGCAGCGCCGAGACGTCCGACCCCGCGTCCGGCTCGGAGGAGCAGAACGCGGCCACCTTGACGTCGTCCGGGGTGCCGAACATCTGCGGCGCCCAGGTGCCGATCTGCTCGTCGGTGCCGTTGGCCAGCACGGCGACGGCGGCCAGCGTGGTGCCGACGATCGCCAGGCCGAGGCCCGCGTCACCCCAGAAGAGCTCCTCCATGGCGATCGGGATGCCGACGCCGGAGGGGTCGAAGTACTGCTGGGCGTAGAAGTCCAGCGAGTAGATGCCGATCTTGGCGGCCTCCTGGATGATCGGCCAGGGGGTCTCCTCGCGCTCGTCCCACTCGGCGGCGGCCGGGCGCATCACGTCGGCGGCGAAGCCGTGCAGCCAGTCCCGGACGGCGAGCTGGTCCGGGCCTGGGTCGAGGGAGAAGGTGCTCATACGGTGTGCCTCCGGGACGGGAGTGCGGGCGGAGAAGCCCACGCCATCGGGGTGTTACCCCGGGTAACATGCCGCGAGTCTGCTACTGATTGGTAATCCGTGTCAACGGCCGAGCGAGGAGCCGCACCGTGTCCACAGAGCCCCGCCACGACGAGTCGCCGAAGACCTCGGAGCCGCGCCGCGAGCAGCTGCTGAACGCCGCCGACCGGGTCGTCCAGCGCGAGGGCCCCGGCGCGAGCATGAACGCGATCGCCGCCGAGGCGGGCATCACCAAGCCGATCCTGTACCGGCACTTCGGCGACCGGACCGGCCTGATCCGGGCCCTGACGGAACGTCACACCAGCGGCCTGCTGGCCGCCGTCCGGGCGGCTCTGAACGAGCCGCTGGAGCGCCGCGACCGGGTCGAGCACGTACTGGACGTCTACCTGGCGGGCATCGAGTCCCGGCCGCAGGTGTACCGGCTGCTGACCCACCCCGAGTCCGGCGACCCGACCGGGGCGGGCCAGGCGCTGGCCCCCGCGCTGCGGCAGATCGCCGAGGAGATCACCAGGGCGGTCCGGGAGCAGGTCGACCTCGGCCCCGACGCGCCGCTGTTGGCCGAGACCTGGGGCCGGTCGATCACCGGCATGGTGCTGGCGGCCGGCGACTGGTGGCTGGACCAGCGGCCCTGCCCTCGGGCCCGGATGGTGCAGGCGCTGGCCGATCTGCTCTGGGGCCGGCTCGCGGCGGCGGCACCACGGCCGGGAGCACCCGGCTGACACCCCGGCACAGGGCGGCACCAGGACCCGAGGGACCCGAGGGACGCCCCATAACATGAGCAGTACTCACCTCTTGTGCACGCCCCCCACGTGCGGCAGGATCGGCGCCCCCACCCCCCTGTCCTCCGCGAGGTGCCCGTGCGCGTCCTCCGTACCGCCGTCGCCCTGTCCCTGGCCACCGCCGCCGTGCTGTCCGGCGCCGCGCTGCCGTCCCAGGCAGCCGCGCAGCCGGCCTCCCGCCATCAGGGCGGACGGGCCGACTTCCCGACCGGCACGGTCACCACCGCCGACGGCCGGACCCACCTGGCCGACGCCGCAGGGCGGGTGCTCCAACTTCGCGGCTTCAACGTCGACAAGTACGCCGAGGCCACCGAGACCGACCTGCGGTCCGCCGCCGACCACGGCTTCACCCTGGTCCGGGTGGCGATCTCCTGGAACCGGCTGGAGCCGACTCGGGGCCGACTGGACCGGACCGAGCTGGACCGGCTGCACCGGGTGCTCGACTGGGCTGAGAAGTACGGCCTGTTGGCCCTCGTCGACTTCCACCAGGACGTCTACGGGCCGAAGTTCGGCGGCGGCGACCGGGGCATCCCGCTCTGGGCCACCCGGGACGACGGCCTGCCGTTCGAGGAGGACCCGGACGACTGGTTCGCGGGGTACTTCCAGCCCGCCGTGCAGGCCGCCTTCACCCACCTGTACGACGACCCGGACCTGCGCCGCTGGCAGGCCGACTTCTACACCCGGCTGGCCCGCGAACTCCGGGGCCACCGATCACTGTTGGGCTATGACCTGTTCAACGAGCCGTCCGGCCCGATCCCCGGTGACCCGACCGACCCGGCGGTACTGGTGGCCGCCTCCGCCGAGCTGGAGCGGGGCCGGCTGGCCGAGATGTACGGCCGGCTGATCCGGGCCGTCCGCCAGGCCGACAGCCGCTCCTGGCTGTTCGTCGAGCCGACCGTGCTGGTCGGACAGGGCGTGCCGACCCAACTGCCCGGCTTCGCCGACCCGCGCTCCGGGGCCGACCGGCTGGGCTACGCACCGCACTTCTACGACACCGCCGTCGAGGCCGGCCGGGACTGGGACCCGTCCGGCGGCTTCGTGGAGAACTACCTCGCTGCAATCACGGCGTACCCGGGCGCCCACCATCTGCCGGTGCTGGTCGGCGAATGGGGTCCGCCGAACTCCCGCACCCCCGGCAACACCGAGCTGGTGAAGCGTCAGGTCGCCGCGATGAACGGCTTCGCCTCGGGCTGGGCCATGTGGTACTGGTGCAAGGGCGCCGGTGGCTACTGCGCCCTCGGCCCGGACGGCCGCCCGGCCCCCGGTGACGAACCGGTCTTCGGCCCGTACGCCCGGGCCCTGGCGGGCACCCCCGGCACCGAGACCTACCGCGACGGCACGTACACCCTGACCTACCTGACCGGGCGCGGCGGCTGGACCGAGATCAGCCTGCCCGGCACCGCCTACCCGAACGGCGCGAAGGTCACCGTCAGCGGCGTCCGCACCTCCGTGCTGGACGTCGACCAGCCCAGGGGCGACCGGGCCGGGGTGGCCCGGGTCCTGCTGCCGCTGACCCGCTCCGGCACCACGGTGACGGTACGGGTCAGCGGCAGCTGAGCCTCAGCCGTCCAGGCCGCGCCGGGTCAGCAGCGGGCCGATCTCCGGGTCCCGGCCGACCACGGCACGGAAGCAGTCCAGCGCGTCCACGCTGCCGCCCCGCGAGAGCAGCTCGGCCCGGAAGGTCTCGCCGCTCTCCCGGACGCTGCGGCCGTTGGTCTCGAACCAGCGCACCGTGTCGGCGTCCAGCACCTCGGACCAGATGTACGCGTAATACCCGGCGCTGTACTCGTTGGAGAACACGTGGCTGAAGTAGGTGCTCCGGTAACGCGGCGGCACCAGCGGGTCGGCCAGCCCCGCCTTGGCCAGCGCGGCCGCCTCGAACTCTTGGGCGTCCTGGATCGTTTCACCGACCGGGACGGTGTGCCAGGCCCAGTCCAGCAGCGCGGCGGCCAGGTACTCCACGGTCCGGAAGCCCTGCCCGAACCGCTCGGCCGCCGCCATCCGCTCGACCAGCTCGGCGGGCAGCGGCTCGCCGGTCAGGTGGTGCCTCGCGTAGTTGGCCAGCACCTCGGGCCTGGTCATCCACATCTCGTTCACCTGGGACGGGAACTCGACAAAGTCGCGCGGCACTTCGGTCCCCGAGAAGAGCGGGTAGCGCACCGCCGAGAACAGCCCGTGCAGGGCGTGGCCGAACTCGTGGAACAGCGTCCGCACCTCGTCCCAGGTCAGCAGCGCGGGCTCACCGGCCGCCGGGTGGGCGATGTTCAGGTTGTTCACCACCACCGGCCGCTGCCCCAACAGCTCGGACTGCTGGACCAGTTCGTTCATCCAGGCGCCGCCGCCCTTCGACTCCCGGGCGTGGAAGTCGCCGAGGAACAGCCCGAGCGACGAGCCGTCCGCCTCGAACACCTCGAAGACCCGGGCGTCCGGGTGATACCCCGTCAGGTCGGCGCGCTCGGTGAAGGTCAGCCCGTAGGCCAGCCCGGCGGCGAAGAACACCCCGTCATGCAGCACTCGCTCCAGCTCGAAGTACGGGCGCAGCTCCGCCGCGTCGAGGCTGTACTCCGCCTGCCTGACCCGCTCGGAGTAGTACTGCCAGTCGTGCGCGCCGAAGTTCTGGACCCCGTCGACCCGTTCGGCGAACTCCGCCAGCTTCCGACCCTCGGCCCTGGCGTTCGCCACGGCCGGCGGGATCAGCCGCGCGAACAGCTCCTCGACCGCGTCGACCGTCCCGGCCGTCTCGTCGGCCACCACGTACGCGGCGTGACTCGGGTATCCGAGCAGCTCGGCCCGCTCGGCCCGCAGCCCGGCCAGCTCGATCGCCAGCGGGCCGTTGCTCTCCACCGCCCGCTCCGCCGAGGCCGCCAGGAGCGCGGCCCGCAGCTCGCGGTCGGTGAGCGCGGCCAGTTCGGACTGGTTGGTGAAGTTCTTCAGGCTGAGCACGTACGAGCCGTCCCGGCCGAGCGCCCGGCCGTTCGCGGCGGCCGCCGCCACCGCGTCGGCCGACAGGCCGTCCAACTGCTCGGCGCGGTCCACCACCACGGCCCGGGCCCGGGTGTCGGCGAACACGTTCTGCCGGAACGCCGCCTGGGCGGACGCCTGCCGGCCGTTGATCTCCCGCAGCCGCTGCTGCCCCTCAACCGGCAACCGGACCCCGGCCCGGACGAAACGGGTGTGGTGCCGCTCCAGCAGCCGCAGGCTCTCGGCGTCCAGGCCGAGTTCGCCCCGCGCCCGGTACAGCGTCTCGAACCGGGCGAACAGCGCCTGGTCGAGCAGGATGGTGTCCAGGTGCGCGGCCAGCCGCGGGCTCAGCTCGGCGTCCAACGCCTGCAGCGCGGGGGTGGTGTCGGAGGAGCTCTGGTTGTCGAAGACCAGCCGGACCCGGCGCAACAGCGCACCCGAACGCTCGAGCGCCACCACCGTGTTGTCGAAGGTCGGCGGCTCGGGGTCGGCGGCGATGGCGGCGACCTCGGCGAGCTGGTCGGCCATGCCGCGCTCGAAGGCGGGCAGGTAGTGCTCTTCCCGGATCGCGGCGAAGGGCGGGAGTTCGAACACCAGGGTGCTGGGCGCGAAGAAAGGATTGTCGCTCATATGCCAGACCCTAGGGACTCAGGCACACGCTCCGAAAGGCCGGGGCTCGGGGCACTGCTCATGCACGGCTCCACCACGTGGGTGGAGCCGTCCCTCTTCAGGTGATCGGTGCGCAGGCGGGCAGGACCCGAACGCGGCATCTCCTCGCAGGCACCCCGAGCCGCTGCCCGACTTCCGGGCGAGCGCCTGCGGGGAAGTGTCGGCACCGCCAGGTACGGTCGGGGCGAACCCCTGTCCGATGTGTGAGGAGTCCCCGTGGCACCCCGGATCGCCGTCGTGCCCGCTCCGCACGGCCCCGGCGGCCGCCTCCAGCCGCTCGGCGAGGACGGCGTGCCCCTCGGGCCACCCGAGCAGGTCGCCGATCTGGCCGCCGCGGTGGCGCAGCGTGAGGCGGCAGGTCCTCCCCGCTGGGTCTGGGCGGCGGCCGACAGCGCGTACGCGCCGCTGCTGCCGCTGCGGGTGGCCCGCTGCCACGACCTGCGGCTGGTGGAGGCGCTGCTGCTGGGGTACGAGGGGGCGTGGGGCGAGCCCCGTTCGCTCGGCGCCGCGTGGGCGCGGCTGCGCGGGCTGCCGGTGCCCGCCGACCTGCCGGAGGCCGGTGGCGGTGAGGACCAGGACAGCCTGTTCGCACCGGACCGGCTGCAACTGCCGCCGGGCACTGATCAGTTGGCAGCGGTGGTGGCGGTGCACGCCGAGCAGCTGCGCCGGATCGAGCTGGTCGGGCAGCCCGGGCTGTTCCGGCTGCTGGCGGCCGCCGAGTCGGCCGGTGCGCTGCTGGCCACCGAGATCACGTACGACGGCCTGCCCTGGCGGACCGACCGGCACGACCGGCTGCTGACCGACCTGCTCGGCCCCCGCCCGCACGTCCCCGGTGCCCAGCCGAAGCTGCTCTCCGAGCTGTCCGTCGAGCTGCAACAGGCGCTCGGTGGCCGCCCGTTCAACCCCGATTCGCACGCCCAGGTGCTGAAGGCGTTCGCCGACCAGGGCATCAGGCTGAGCTCCACCCGGGTGTGGGAGCTGCGCGGGATCGACCACCCGGCGGCCCGGCTGATGATCCGTTACAAGGAGCTGTCGCGGATCCACGCCGCGCACGGCTGGGCCTGGCAGGACGCCTGGGCGCGCGGCGGCCGGTTCCGCCCCGAGTACGTGGTAGGCGGGGTGGTCTCCGGCCGGTGGGCCAGCCGGGGCGGCGGAGCGCTGCAGATCCCGCGCATCCTGCGCGGGGCCGTGGTGGCCGATCCCGGCTGGGCCCTGGTGGTGGCGGACGCGGCGCAGCTGGAGCCCCGGGTGCTGGCCGCGCTCTCCGGCGACGCCGGTCTGGCCAGATCGGCGGCCGAGGGCGACCTGTACGCGGCGCTGGCCGCCACCGCCTTCCAGGGCGACCGGGAGAAGGCCAAACTCGGCCTGCTCGGCGCGATGTACGGCCAGACCAGCGGGGACATCGGTCCACTGCTCGCCACCCTGCGCCGCCGCTACCCCACCGCGATGGGCTACGTCGAGTCGGCGGCCAGGACGGGCGAGGAGGGTGGCATCGTCCGCTCCCGGCTGGGCCGGACGTGCCCGCCGCCGTCGGCCGACTGGCTGGATCTGACGGAGGCTCCGGAGACCGCCGGGGAGGCGGGCGGCCGGTCGGCCCGGGCACGCGGCCGGTTCACCCGCAACTTCGTGATCCAGGCCAGCGGGGCGGACTGGGCGCTCGCCCTGCTGGCATCGCTGCGCCGTCGGCTGACGGCGCTGAGCAGCGGTACGGACCGCCCGCACCTGGTCTTCTTCCAGCACGACGAGGTGATCGTGCACACCCCCGTCAACCTGGCCGACCAGGTGGTCGAGGCGGTCACCGCCGCCGGCGAGGAGGCCAGGCGGCTGGTGTTCGGCGACACTCCGGTGCGCTTCCCGCTCAGCACCGCCGTGGTCGACTGCTACGCGGATGCCAAGTGAGCTGACGGCAACTCAGAACTTCCGGTAGCCCCTGGCGTCCTCGGCCGCCGCCACCACCTCGGCCAGCGCGGCCCCGGTCGAGGCGGTGACCAGCGCCGCCACCGCACCCTCCACGAACGGTGCGTCCACCAGCCTGACCCGCTCCGCCGGGTGGTCCTCCAGCACGGCCAGCGTGGTCAGCACCGAACTGCCCAGATCAGCCAGCACCACCACCCCGGCCCCGGTGTCGGCCGCCGCGACGGCCGCCACGACCAGGTCGTAGCTGGTGCCGAGCGAACCGTCCTCGGTGCCCGCCGCGAGCAGCACCCGGGCTTCCCCGGGCCCGAGTTCGGCGAGCAGGTCACGGAGCCCGGCCGCCAGACCGGGACTGTGCGAGACCAGAACGATGCCCACGTACGCGCCCATGGCCCGACCATACCCAGCCCTACCGCCCGTCCACCCTCCAACAGTTCGGCTCTGGCGTGTCGTAGCGCATGCCGGGTGCCCGCGGTTGACGTAACGTCGGCCGCACGAACCGTCGGAGGAGAGCCGGTCTTGAAGAAGCTGATCAACGCCCCGGAGACGTTGCTGGCCGACGCGCTGGCCGGATTTGCGGCCGCGCACCAGGAGTTGAGCGTCGATCAGGAGAACCGGGTGATTGCCAGGGCCGGCCGTCCGGCCACCCCGAAGGTCGCCCTGATCTCCGGCGGCGGCTCAGGCCACGAGCCTCTGCACGGTGGCTTCGTCGGCCCCGGCATGCTCGACGCGGCGTGCCCGGGCGAGGTCTTCACCTCCCCCGTACCCGATCAGATGCTGGCCGCGGCGCAGGCGGTGCACAGCGGCGCGGGCGTGCTCTTCGTGGTGAAGAACTACACCGGCGACGTGATGAACTTCGAACTCGCCGCCGAACTGGCCGCCGAGGAGGGCATCGAGGTCCGCACCGTCCTGGTGAACGACGACGTCGCGGTGGAGGACTCCACCTGGACGGCCGGCCGCCGGGGCACCGGCGCCACCGTCCTGGTCGAGAAGACCGCCGGGGCGCTCGCCGAACGCGGCGCCGACCTCGACCGGGTCGCCGCCCTCGGCGACCGGGTGAACGCCGCCTCCCGCTCCTTCGCCATCGCGCTCACCGCCGCCACCGTCCCGGCCGCCGGGAAACCGGGCTTCGACCTGCCGGAGGACCAGATCGAGGTCGGCGTGGGCATCCACGGCGAACCCGGGCGCCGCCGGGAGCCGCTGCGCCCGGCCGCCGAGCTGGCCGCCGAGGTGGTCGACACCATCCTGGCCGACCACCACCTCACCGAGGGGGACGAGGTGATCGCCCTGCTGAACGGGCTCGGCGGCACCCCGCTGATCGAGCTGTACGTGCTGTACGGCGCGGTCGCCGAACGGCTGGCCGAACGAGGCATCCGGATCGCCCGCAACCTGGTCGGCAACTACGTCACCAGCCTCGACATGGCCGGCTTCTCCCTGACCCTCACCAAGGCCGACCCCGAGCTGCTCGAACTCTGGGACGCCCCGGTGACCACCCCCGCCCTGCGCTGGTCCTGAGAGGACACCGCCATGGACACCACCCTCGCGCAGACCTGGCTGCGGGCCGTCGCGTCCGCCGTCGACCAGCGGCAGCAGGAGCTGACCGAGCTGGACTCGGCGATCGGCGACGGCGACCACGGCTCCAACCTGCACCGGGGCTTCACCGCCGTCCTGCCCGCGATCGAGGACCTGGATTCGGCCGGCGCGGTGCTGAGCAAGGCGGGCAGCACCCTGATCTCCAAGGTCGGCGGCGCCTCGGGACCGCTCTACGGGAAGGCGTTCCGGGCGATGGGCGGCGCGCTCACCGAGGGCGACGACTTCGGCTCGGCCCTGGCCGCCGGCCTGGCCGCGATCCGACGACTGGGCGGCGCAGCCCCCGGTGACAAGACCATCGTGGACGCCTGGGCCCCGGCGGTGGCCGCCTTCGAACGGACCGGCTCGTACGCCGACGCGGCGGCCGCCGCCGAACAGGGCGCCCTGGACACCGTCCCGCTCCAGGCCCGCAAGGGCCGGGCCTCCTACCTGGGCCCGCGCAGCATCGGCCACCAGGACCCGGGCGCCACCTCGACCGCCCTGATCCTGCGCGCCCTGGCCGAATGCGCCCCGGACACTCCCTAGACCCTGGGGCCCTGGGGCCGATCGAGGTCGGTCCGGCTGATCAGCAGGAGCAGCGCGTCGTCCCCCAGCTCGCCGCCGGTGTGCTCCAGCAGGTCGGCGTAGAGCCGTCCCACCGCCGCCTCCAGTTCCGCCGCCGTCCGGGCGGCCTCCCGGACCATCGGTCCGACCCGCTCGGCCAGCGGGTAGAACTCACCGCTGCGGTGGTGCCTGGCCTCGACCACCCCGTCAGTGCAGAGCACCAGCACGTCCCCGGGACCGAACGCCGTCTCCATGCTCTGCGGCTCCCCGGCCGCCAGCCGCCCGAGGCCGAGCGGTACCCAGGGGTCCTCGGCCTCCAGCACGGTCACCGCCCCGTCGGATGCCACCATGATCGGCGGGACGTGCCCGAAGTGCAGCAGTTCCACGGTACCCGGGCGGTGGACGTCGGCGAACAGCGCGGTGGTGAACTCCCCGTCCGGCACGTGCCGCTCCACGCTGGCCTCGATCCGGGCCGCCACCGCCAGCAGCCCGCTCTCGTCGTACGCCGCCTCCCGGAAGGCGCCGAGCACCACGGCCGCGGTCTGCACCGCGCCCAGCCCCTTGCCCCGGACGTCGCCGACCAGCACCCGGGTGCCGTGCGGGGTCTCCAGCACCGAGTACAGGTCGCCGCCGATCCGGGCCGCGTCGGCCGCCGAGGCGTACCGGACGGCCAGCCGGAGCGGTCCGACGACCGGGCCCGGCGGTCGGAGCAGGGCGCGCTGGGCGGCCTCCGCCACCGAGGAGACGGCAGCGAAGGCCGCGGCTCTTCGCATCCTGATCCCGGCCACCCAGGCGCTGAACACCGAGAGCACGACATAGCTGACCACCGCGCCGAACAGGAACTGACCGTTGTTCAGATTGGTCACCTGGTCGTAGTGGCTCAGCCCGACCAAGGTGACCAGGCCGATCAGGCAGACCAGCAGCAGTTCCAGCGGCCGCAGGGTGAGCGCCGCCAGCGAGGGGACCACCACCATCAGCGGGGACAGATAACTCTCCCGTCCCGTCGCCAGGTCCGTGACCACCACCACCAGCAGCGCCACCAGGGACGGCATGGCCCGGCGCCGCCAGGACAGGTCCTGCAGGTCGGCGGCGAGCAGGGCCCGCTCCCGCCGGGCGGGCGAGAGCCCTGCGGCCCTGGGTGCCGTGGGCGACTGGGGGCGGGTGAACCGAGACACATACCGAACATAGCGGAGGAATCGGACTACGCATCCGCGCATGATCCGGCGCCGTCCGATCCGAATTGCCCCTTCTCTCCTGCCGCTCGGAGAGGCCCTCGATCCGGAGGTACGTCGGCGCATCCTGCTGCACGTACCCCGGGACACGCCAGATGTTCCGTGTCCGCACTCTGTGTCCCATTACGGCTACTCTCTGCTGGCGATCGCGCAGATCACCACCGCCACCCCTGGCGCATGGAATACCCCCAGGGGGTATGGTGTTCTCATAGTCAGCCCCAGTGAGGGGCAACGAACTCCGGAGGCCCCGATGTCGAGCACCGTCACCTACTCCGTCAGCGGAATGAGCTGCGGCCACTGCGAGAAGTCGGTCAGTGCCGAGGTGGCAGAACTGCCCGGCGTGACCGACGTCGCCGCGGACGCCAAGGCCGGCACCGTGACCATCTCCTCCCAGGCTCCGCTCGACGACGAGCAGATCCGCGCCGCCGTCGACGAGGCCGGCTACGAGCTGGTCGGCCGCTCGGCCTGAGCACCCTCCGTACGGGGCCGCCCGGCGTGCAGCGCGGCCCCGTACGCTCTCCCCAAGGAGCAAGTGAGCCCATGAGCACCACCACCCCAGGCATAGAGCCCGGCGCCGTCCGCGACCGGGTGGAACTCGCGATCGGCGGGATGACCTGCGCCTCCTGCGCGGCGCGGATCGAGAAGAAGCTCAACCGGATGGACGGCGTCGAAGCCACCGTCAACTACGCGACCGAGAAGGCGCAGGTCGACTTCGCGCCCGAGGTCAGCGTGGCCGACCTGATCGCCACCGTGGAGCGCACCGGCTACACCGCCGAGCTGCCCGCCCCTCCGGCCGTCGCCGACGACACCCCGGCCGAGCAGCCGGACCCGCTGCGCGAGCGGCTGCTGACCAGCGCCGCGCTCTCGGTGCCCGTCGTGCTGCTCTCGATGGTCCCGGCGCTGCAGTTCGACAACTGGCAGTGGCTCGCCTTCGCGCTCACCGGCCCGGTCGTCGTGTACGGCGGGCTGCCCTTCCACCGCGCCGCCTGGACCAACCTGCGGCACGGCGCGGCCACCATGGACACGCTGGTCTCGCTCGGCACCCTGGCCGCCTTCGGCTGGTCGGTCTGGGCCCTGTTCTTCGGCCACGCCGGTATGCCCGGCATGCGGCACGCCTTCACCCTCGGGGTCGGCGCCGGTGACGCCTCGTCAACCCTGTACCTGGAGACCGCCGCCGCCGTCACCACCCTGATCCTGCTCGGCCGCTGGCTGGAGGCCCGCTCCAGGCGCCGCGCGGGCGCCGCGCTGCACGCGCTGCTCGACCTCGGCGCCAAGGACGTCGCCGTCCTCCAGGGCGGCCGCGAGGTGCGGCTGCCGGTGGCGCAGCTCGCCGTCGGCATGCGCTTCGTGGTCCGGCCCGGCGAGAAGATCGCCACCGACGGCACCGTGGTCGAGGGCAACTCCGCCGTGGACGCCTCGATGCTCACGGGCGAGGCCGTCCCGGTCGAGGTGACCGTCGGCGACGCCGTCACCGGCGCCACCGTCAACGCGGGCGGCCGCCTGGTCGTCGAGGCCACCCGGGTCGGCGCCGACACCCAGCTGTCCCGGATGGCCAAGCTGGTCGAGGAGGCGCAGAACGGCAAGGCCGCCGCCCAGCGCCTGGCCGACCGGATCTCCGCCGTCTTCGTCCCCGTGGTCATCCTGATCGCGCTCGGCACCCTGGTCAGCTGGCTGCTGATCAGCGACAGCCCCACCCAGGCGTTCACCGCCGCCGTCGCGGTGCTGATCATCGCCTGCCCGTGCGCCCTCGGCCTGGCCACCCCGACCGCCCTGATGGTCGGCACCGGGCGCGGCGCCCAGCTCGGCATCCTGATCAAGGGCCCGGAGGTCCTGGAGACCACCCGCAAGGTCGACACCATCGTGCTCGACAAGACCGGCACCGTCACCACCGGACGGATGTCCCTGACGGCCGTGCACACCGCCGACGGCGTCTCCGAGACCGAGGTGCTCCGGCTGGCCGGCGCCCTCGAACACGCCTCCGAGCACCCGATCGCGGCCGCCATCGCCACGGCCGCCGCCGAACGGCTCGGCGACCTCCCACCGGTCGAGGGCTTCGAGAACATCCCCGGCCGGGGCGTCCAGGGCGTGGTCGACGGCCACGCGGTGATCGCCGGACGCGAACTGCTGCTCGCCGACTGGGCCCAGCACCTGCCGCCCGCCCTGGCAGCGGCGAAGGCCGAGGCCGAAGCCGCCGGAGGCACCGCCGTCTCGGTCGGCTGGGACGGCGCCGCCCGGGCCGTCCTGGTCGTCTCCGACACCGTCAAGCCCAGCTCGGCCGCCGCGGTCGCCGAACTCAGGGCGCTCGGCCTGCGGCCGCTCCTGCTCACCGGCGACAACCGGAGCGCCGCCGAGGCGGTCGCCGCGGAGGTCGGCATCGACAGTGCCGACGTGATCGCCGAGGTGCTGCCCGAGGACAAGGTCGCCACCGTCCGCAGGCTCCAGGCCGAGGGCCGCTCGGTCGCCATGGTCGGCGACGGGGTCAACGACGCCGCCGCCCTGGCCCAGGCCGATCTCGGTCTCGCGATGGGCACCGGCACCGACGCCGCCATCGAGGCGGGCGACCTCACCCTGGTCCGCGGCGACCTGCGCTCGGCCGCCGACGCGATCCGGCTCTCCCGCCGCACCCTGGCCACCATCAAGGGCAACCTCTTCTGGGCCTTCGCCTACAACGTCGCCGCCGTCCCGCTGGCCGCGGCGGGTCTGCTCAACCCGGTCGTCGCGGGGGCCACGATGGCGTTCTCGTCCGTCTTCGTGGTCACCAACAGCCTCCGCCTCCGGCGCTTCGACGCCGCCGGCTGAGCCTTCGGCAGGTGATCGAGCACCTACGGTCAGGGCTCGGGCCGCAGAGAGCGGTCAGCGTCCCAGCAGCTCCCCGCCGTTGCAGTGCAGGATCTCGCCGGTGATGAAGCCGGCTTCCGCCGAGGCCAGGAAGTAGACCGCCGCCGCCACCTCGCCCGACTCGCCGATCCGGCCGAGCAGGGTGCGGGCGGCGCGGCGGGAGACCTCCGCCTCGTCCAGCCGGGGCCCGAAGAACTCGGTGCCCGAGACGGTGCCGGGGGCCACGATGTTGGCGGTGATCCCGGAGGGGCCGAGCTGGGCGGCCAGGAAGTGGTTCCAGGCGTGCAGCGAGGCCTTGGCGGCCCCGTACGAGCCGGCGCCGCGCAGGGCCGCGATCGAACTGACCGTCACCACCCGGCCGCTGCCCTGGGTGAGCCGGTCCCGGAGCGACTCGGTGAGCAGCACCACGGTCAGCACGTTGCGTTCGAAGTCCCCGCGCCAGCGGGCCAGCACCGCGTGCGGCCCGGCACCGATCACGGTCTCCCGGCTGCCGGCGTTGTTGACCAGGACGTCGATCTCGGCGGGCAGCGCGCTCAGCACGTCCTCGACCGCGTCGGGGTCGGCCAGGTCGCAGGCCAGCGGGGTGACGTTAGGACCGAGGTCGGCGGCGGCTCTCTCCAGGACCGCCCGCCGACGGCCGACGATCACCACCCGCTCGCCCGCCTCCGCGAAGCGGCGTGCCACCTCGTACCCGATGCCGGTGCCGCCACCGGTGACTACGACGTTCCTGGCCATCTGCGCACTCCCTCCCTGGCATGCCGCCGTGGCTGAGGATGCGCGGGCGGTCCGTACCGGAATGAGACGATTCCTATCACGCTGGGTTGCGGTGACTGTGGGGAGGGTGACGTCGCCCGGCGGAGACCGTGTGGTATGCGCCCGGCACCGGGCGGACACGGAGCGTGGAGAGAGCCAACTCACACCGCCCGAACGTAACTTTGCGCCCCCGGATACGTCTTACCTTTGTAGTACGACGGTCCATGACCGCCGTGGACGGGGCTCCGGCGGGCCCCGGTACGACTGCCGAGTCCCTCGGCGGTCTCGCGCACGACGCCGGGGAGCGGCAGCCGCCAGGGGCGCTTTGAGCGGCCGTTCCCGGCAACCAGGGCCGCCCCCGGGCGTCGTGCGCCGCTCGTCCAGGCAGAACGCAGCAGGGCCCGGCCACCGTCTGGTGGCCGGGCCCTGCTGTCTGCCGACGGATCAGCGCGCGTCGAGCTCGACGTAGTCGCGGATCTCGACGCCGGTGTAGATCTGGCGCGGACGGCCGATGCGGCTGCCCGGGTCGTTGATCATCTCGTGCCAGTGGGCGATCCAACCCGGCAGCCGGCCGAGCGCGAACAGCACGGTGAACATGCTGGTCGGGAAGCCCATGGCGCGGTAGATCAGGCCGGTGTAGAAGTCCACGTTCGGGTAGAGCTTGCGCGAGACGAAGAAGTCGTCCTTGAGCGCGTGCTCCTCCAGCTTGAGCGCGATGTCCAGCAGCTCGTCGGACTTGCCGAGCTGGCCGAGCACCTCGTGCGCGAGGATCTTGACCTGCGCGGCACGCGGGTCGAAGGCCTTGTAGACGCGGTGCCCGAAGCCCATGAGCTTCACGCCGTCCTCGCGGTTCTTCACCTTGCGGATGAAGGTGTCGACGTCACCGCCGGACTTCTGGATCTCCTCCAGCATCTCCAGCACGGCCTGGTTGGCGCCGCCGTGCAGCGGGCCCCAGAGCGCCGAGATACCGGCCGAGATCGAGGCGAACTGGTTGGCGTGGCTGGAGCCCACCAGGCGGACCGTGGAGGTCGAGCAGTTCTGCTCGTGGTCCGCGTGGAGGATCAGCAGCTTGTCCAGCGCGTTCACGATGACCGGGTTGATCTCGTAGTCCTCGGCGGGGACCGCGAAGGTCATCCGGAGGAAGTTCTCGACGTAGCTCAGGTCGTTGCGCGGGTAGACGAACGGCTGGCCGACCGACTTCTTGTACGCGTAAGCGGCGATGGTCGGGAGCTTGGCGAGCAGCCGGACGGTCGACAGGTGGCGCTGGCCGGCGTCGAACGGGTTGTGGCTGTCCTGGTAGAACGTCGAGAGCGCACCGACCACCGAGGAGAGCATCGCCATCGGGTGGGCGTCCCGCGGGAAGCCCTGGAAGAAGCGCTTGACGTCCTCGTGCAGCAGGGTGTGCTGAGTGATCTCGTTGCTGAACACCGCCAGCTGGTCGGCGTTCGGGAGCTCGCCGTTGATCAGCAGGTACGCGGTCTCGATGAAGCTGGCCTGCTCGGCCAGCTGCTCGATCGGGTAACCGCGGTAGCGCAGGATGCCGTTGTCACCGTCCACGAAAGTGATCGCGGACTTGTAGGCGGCGGTGTTGCCGAAGCCGTTGTCCAGGGTGACCAGGCCGGTCTGCGGAAGCAGCTTCGAGATGTCGAAGCCGGCGTTGCCCGCAGTGCTCTCGACGACGGGGTACTCGTACTCGCCGTCCTGGTACCGCAGTACTACCGAGTTGTCGCTCACGTCTTCCTCACCGACGAAATGAATCCTCTTCCAAGGTGCCCTGACTGTCTCTACGATCCCCCATCCGCAGGACCGCCGTGCACCTGGGGTGGGCCGAGAAGGCCCTTCCCCTACAAAAGCTGTCGCCGCAGCCGGTATGAACCGGACAAGATCGGCACAGACCAGGTTCCGCCGTAAATCTCTTCACGTCAAGACAACCCCCGGCGAGCAGAGCACTTGGACGATCATCCAGTTGCGAGCCGATGATCCAGCGCGGAGTGCCTGCGACCAGCACTGACGGCCCGAACCGCCTGACCGATCGCTCTCCGTGACCCGACCAGCACGACCAGTCTCTTCGCCCTCGTCACGGCGGTGTAGAGCAGGTTCCGTTGCAGCATCGTCCACGCCGAGGTGGTGACCGGAATCACCACCGCCGGGTACTCGCTGCCCTGCGAACGGTGGATCGTGACGGCGTACGCATGAGCCAGCTCGTCCAGCTCGTCGAAGTCGTACGGCACCTCCTCGTCCTCGTCCGTCCGGACGGTCAGCCGCTGCTCGTCGACGTTGAGATCGGTCACCACGCCGACCGTGCCGTTGAAGACCCCGTTCCGCCCCTTCTCGTAGTTGTTGCGGATCTGGGTGACCTTGTCCCCCACCCGGAACGTCCGGCCGCCGAAACGGCGCTCCGGCAGACCATCCCTGGCCGGTGTCACCGCCGCCTGGAGCAGCGTGTTCAGCGCGCCCGCACCGGCCGGGCCCCGGTGCATCGGGGCCAGCACCTGGACGTCCCGGCGGGCGTCGAGGCCGAACCGCTGCGGGATCCGCCGGGCCACCACGTCCACCGTCAGACCGGCGGCCGCCTCGGCGTCCTCCTCGGCGAACAGGAAGAAGTCCGGCAGACCGTCGGTGATCGGCGGCAGACCCTCGTTGATCCGGTGTGCGTTGGTGACCACACCGGACTGCTGGGCCTGCCGGAAGATCCTGGTCAGCCGGACCGAGGGGACCGGACTACCGGCCGACAGCATGTCCCGCAGCACCTCGCCCGCGCCGACCGAGGGCAGCTGGTCCACGTCCCCTACGAAGAGCAGATGAGCGCCCGGAGCGACCGCCTTCACCAGCTTGTTCGCCAGGATCAGATCCAGCATGGACGCCTCGTCCACCACCACCAGATCCGCGTCCAACGGCCGGTCCCGGTCGTACGCCGCCTCGCCGCCGGGCCGCAGCTCCAACAGCCGGTGCACCGTAGACGCCTCAGCCCCCGTCAGCTCCGCCAGCCGCTTGGCCGCCCGCCCCGTCGGCGCCGCCAGCACCACCTTGGCCCGCTTCGCCAGCGCCAATGTGACGATCGACTTCACCGTGAACGACTTGCCGCAGCCCGGACCGCCGGTCAGCACCGCGACCTTCTCGGTCAGCGCAAGCCTCACCGACTCCCGCTGCTCCGGGGCGAGTTCGGTTCCCGTACGCGTCGCAAGCCAGCCGAGCGCGGCCTCCCAGTCCACCCCCGCGAAGCCCGGCATCCGGTCGACGTCGGCGGTCAGCAGCCGCAACAGCTGGTTCGACAGCGAGACCTCGGCCCGGTGGAACGGCACCAGGTACACCGCCGTGACCGGCTGCCCGCCCTCCCCCGGCACCTGCTCGCGCACCACCCCCTCGGCGGCCACCAGCTCGGCCAGGCAGTCGATCACCAGGCCCACGTCGACCTGGAGCAGCTTCACCCCGTCGGCGATCAGCCGCTCCTCCGGGAGGTAGCAGTGCCCCTGGTCGCTGCTCTGCGAAAGCGCGTACTGCAGGCCCGCCTTGACCCGCTCCGGGCTGTCGTGCGGGATGCCGACGGCCTGGGCGATCCGGTCCGCCGTCAGGAAGCCGATGCCCCAGACGTCGGAGGCCAGCCGGTACGGCTCGTTCTTCACCACGCCGATGGAGGCGTCGCCGTACTTCTTGAAGATCCGCACCGCCAGGGAGGTGGAGACCCCGACCGTCTGCAGGAAGACCATCACCTCCTTGATGGACTTCTGCTCCTCCCAGGCCGCGGCGATCATCTTGGTGCGCTTCGGCCCGAGCCCGGGGACCTCGATCAGACGCTTCGGCTCGTTCTCGATCACCTCCAGGGTGTCCACCCCGAAGGCCTCCACGATCCGCTCCGCGAAGCGCGGGCCGATGCCCTTGATCAGGCCCGAGCCGAGGTAGCGCTGGATGCCCTGCACCGTGGCCGGCAGCACCGTGGTGTAGTTCTCCACCATGAACTGCCGCCCGTACTGCGGGTGCGAGCCCCAGCGGCCGAACAGTCGCAGCGACTCTCCGGGCTGCGCACCCAGCAGCGCCCCGACCACCGTCAGCAGGTCGTTCGCACCCCGACCGGTGTCGACCCGGGCGACCGTGTACCCCGTCTCCTCGTTGGCGTACGTGATCCGCTCCAACACGCCCTCCACCTGGGCAAGCTGACGCTGCGGCGGCTGTGTGGTCTGCGCACTCACAGGGCGCCCCCTCGGTTCGGTGACGGTGCGCTACGCACCGTACCCTCCCGCACCGACAGTGCGGGCGGCGAGCGTGCCCTATCGTCCTGATCATGACCGACCTGATCATCCGCCCGGCCGAGGCCACCGACCTCCCCGCCATCGTGGCCATGCTCGCCGACGATCCACTCGGCGCCACTCGCGAATCCCCCGACGACCTGACGCCCTACCAGGACGCCTTCGCCCGGATCGCCGCCGACCCCCACCAACACCTGGTGGTCGCCGAATCGGCCGGCCGCACCGTCGGCACCCTCCAGCTCACCGTCATCCCCGGCCTCTCCCGCCGCGGCGCCACCCGCACCCTGATCGAGGCCGTCCGGATCGACGCCTCCGCCCGCAGCACCGGCCTGGGCACCGTCCTCATCGAGTGGGCCATCGACCAGTCCCGCACCCTCGGCGCCGAGCTCATCCAGCTCACCTCCGACGCCACCCGCAGCGACGCCCACCGCTTCTACGAACGCCTAGGCTTCACCGGCTCCCACCTCGGCTTCAAACTGGATCTCCGATGACCGCCCGCGCTGCTGCGCAAAGTCGACGGCCTGAGCGACCAGGACGCCCGGAAGACGCCCACCGCGAGTTCGCTCTCCCTGCTCGGCCTGTTGAAGCACTCCGGGGTATGGGAACGCCGCTGGTTCCAGATCATCCTGGCCGGCCACGAACACCCCGACGAGTGGCCCGCCGTGGACGAGGAGGACGGTGCCGACTTCGCGCTCGGCGAGGATGACACCGTCGCGCAGTGGCGTGCCTTCTACGAAGCCCAGATCACGTTCAACCGCGAGCTCGTCGAAGGTATCCCCCTGGACACCCACTGCGCGTGGACGAAGCTCGCACATCGGAATCTGCGCTGGGTGCTCCTGCACATGATCGAGGAGACCGCCCGGCACGCCGGCCACGCGGACATCATCCGGGAAACCCTGGACGGGCGCTGACCGGGATCTGAAATGCAGAAAGCCCCGCCGGGAGACCCGGCGGGGCTTTCTTGAATGATTGTTCGGCGGCGTCCTACTCTCCCACAGGGTCCCCCCTGCAGTACCATCGGCGCTATGAGGCTTAGCTTCCGGGTTCGGAATGTAACCGGGCGTTTCCCTCACGCTATGACCACCGAAACACTATGAAACTGTCAACCGCACCCCACCGTGACCATGGCAGGGGGTCGTTGTTTCAGAACAACACAGTGGACGCGAGCAACTGAGGACAAGCCCTCGGCCTATTAGTACCGGTCAGCTCCACCCCTTACAGGGCTTCCACATCCGGCCTATCAACCCAGTCGTCTACTGGGAGCCTTACCCTCTCAAGGAGGTGGGAATATTCATCTCGAAGCAGGCTTCCCGCTTAGATGCTTTCAGCGGTTATCCCTCCCGAACGTAGCCAACCAGCCATGCCCTTGGCAGAACAACTGGCACACCAGAGGTTCGTCCGTCCCGGTCCTCTCGTACTAGGGACAGCCCTTCTCAATATTCCTACGCGCACAGCGGATAGGGACCGAACTGTCTCACGACGTTCTAAACCCAGCTCGCGTACCGCTTTAATGGGCGAACAGCCCAACCCTTGGGACCTACTCCAGCCCCAGGATGCGACGAGCCGACATCGAGGTGCCAAACCATCCCGTCGATATGGACTCTTGGGGAAGATCAGCCTGTTATCCCCGGGGTACCTTTTATCCGTTGAGCGACGGCGCTTCCACAAGCCACCGCCGGATCACTAGTCCCGACTTTCGTCCCTGCTCGACCCGTCGGTCTCACAGTCAAGCTCCCTTGTGCACTTACACTCAACACCTGATTGCCAACCAGGCTGAGGGAACCTTTGGGCGCCTCCGTTACTCTTTAGGAGGCAACCGCCCCAGTTAAACTACCCACCAGACACTGTCCCTGATCCGGATCACGGACCCAGGTTAGACATCCAGCACGACCAGAGTGGTATTTCAACGACGACTCCACGACAACTGGCGTTGCCGCTTCAAAGTCTCCCACCTATCCTACACAAGCCGAACCGAACACCAATATCAAGCTATAGTAAAGGTCCCGGGGTCTTTCCGTCCTGCTGCGCGAAACGAGCATCTTTACTCGTAATGCAATTTCACCGGGCCTATGGTTGAGACAGTCGAGAAGTCGTTACGCCATTCGTGCAGGTCGGAACTTACCCGACAAGGAATTTCGCTACCTTAGGATGGTTATAGTTACCACCGCCGTTTACTGGCGCTTAAGTTCTCAGCTTCGCCAACCCGAAGATTGACTAACCGGTCCCCTTAACGTTCCAGCACCGGGCAGGCGTCAGTCCGTATACATCGCCTTACGGCTTCGCACGGACCTGTGTTTTTAGTAAACAGTCGCTTCTCGCTGGTCTCTGCGGCCGGCCCCAGCTCAGAGTGCAAGACTCATCACCAGTTCCGGCCCCCCTTCTCCCGAAGTTACGGGGGCATTTTGCCGAGTTCCTTAACCATAGTTCACCCGAACGCCTCGGTATTCTCTACCTGACCACCTGAGTCGGTTTGGGGTACGGGCCGCCATGAAACTCGCTAGAGGCTTTTCTCGACAGCATAGGATCATCCACTTCACCACAATCGGCTCGGCATCAGGTCTCAGCCTTAATGAGTGACGGATTTGCCTATCACTCGGCCTACACCCTTACCCCGGGACAACCACCGCCCGGGCTGGACTACCTTCCTGCGTCACCCCATCGCTCACCTACTACCCTGTTGGGTCACCGGCTCCACCACGTCCCTTTGTCCGAAGACTCCGGGCCGGCTTCACGGGCTTAGCATTCAGAGGTTCGACGTTGGCGCTTCAAAGCGGGTACGGGAATATCAACCCGTTGTCCATCGACTACGCCTGTCGGCCTCGCCTTAGGTCCCGACTTACCCTGGGCAGATCAGCTTGACCCAGGAACCCTTGGTCAATCGGCGCAAGAGTTTCCCACTCTTGTATCGCTACTCATGCCTGCATTCTCACTCGTGAACCGTCCACAACTGGATTCCTCCGCTGCTTCACCCGGCACACGACGCTCCCCTACCCATCACAGCCCCCGTTGGGGGTATTGCTGCAATGACACGACTTCGGTGGTGTACTTGAGCCCCGCTACATTGTCGGCGCGGAATCACTTGACCAGTGAGCTATTACGCACTCTTTCAAGGGTGGCTGCTTCTAAGCCAACCTCCTGGTTGTCTCTGCGACTCCACATCCTTTCCCACTTAGCACACGCTTAGGGACCTTAGTCGGTGTTCTGGGCTGTTTCCCTCTCGACCATGGAGCTTATCCCCCACAGTCTCACTGCCACGCTCTCACTTACCGGCATTCGGAGTTTGGCTAAGGTCAGTAACCCGGTGAGGCCCATCGCCTATCCAGTGCTCTACCTCCGGCAAGAAACACGTGACGCTGCACCTAAATGCATTTCGGGGAGAACCAGCTATCACGGAGTTTGATTGGCCTTTCACCCCTAACCACAGGTCATCCCCCAGGTTTTCAACCCTGGTGGGTTCGGTCCTCCACGAAGTCTTACCTCCGCTTCAACCTGCCCATGGCTAGATCACTCCGCTTCGGGTCTTGGGCATGCAACTGTACCGCCCTATTCGGACTCGCTTTCGCTACGGCTACCCCACACGGGTTAACCTCGCTACACACCGCAAACTCGCAGGCTCATTCTTCAAAAGGCACGCAGTCACGAGACACACAGCAAGCTGCATGTCCGACGCTCCCACGGCTTGTAGGCACACGGTTTCAGGTACTATTTCACTCCGCTCCCGCGGTACTTTTCACCATTCCCTCACGGTACTATCCGCTATCGGTCACTAGGGAATATTTAGGCTTAGCGGGTGGTCCCGCCAGATTCACACGGAATTTCTCGGGCTCCGTGCTACTTGGGAGAAGCTCAAGTGAGCCGCACAGATTTCGTCTACGGGGGTCTTACCCTCTACGCCGGACCTTTCGCATGTCCTTCGACTATCCATACGGTTTCTGACTCACCGACCGGCCGGCAGACCAATCAAGAACTTTCCCACGACCCCGCTCTGGCAACCCCTGCCGGGTCTCACACCAAAACGGTTTAGCCTCATCCGGTTTCGCTCGCCACTACTCCCGGAATCACGGTTGTTTTCTCTTCCTGAGGGTACTGAGATGTTTCACTTCCCCTCGTTCCCTCCACACACCCTATGTGTTCAGGTGCGGGTGACAGCCCATGACGACTGCCGGGTTTCCCCATTCGGAAACCCCCGGATCAAAGCCTGGTTGACGGCTCCCCGGGGACTATCGTGGCCTCCCACGTCCTTCATCGGTTCCTAGTGCCAAGGCATCCACCGTGCGCCCTTAAAAACTTGGCCACAGATGCTCGCGTCCACTGTGCAGTTCTCAAACAACGACCAGACACCCACCCTCGGCACCCCTGACAGGATGTCCTCAAGTAGGACCGGCACTGAAGCAACAGCCTCACGGCCGTTCCCTCAGGACCCAACAACGTGCCCGACACACCCGCCCTCACCGACCCACTTTCCACGCCGAAGCAGTACTTGTGAGGCCAACAGACCGTGTGTGCCGAATAGTCAACGTTCCACCCATGAGCAACCAACCGAGAGCATTCGTCCCGGTCTGGCTATGTGCTCCTTAGAAAGGAGGTGATCCAGCCGCACCTTCCGGTACGGCTACCTTGTTACGACTTCGTCCCAATCGCTGGTCCCACCTTCGACGGCTCCTCCCCTTACGGGTTAGGCCACCGGCTTCGGGTGTTACCGACTTTCGTGACGTGACGGGCGGTGTGTACAAGGCCCGGGAACGTATTCACCGCAGCATGCTGATCTGCGATTACTAGCAACTCCAACTTCATGGGGTCGAGTTGCAGACCCCAATCCGAACTGAGGCCGGCTTTTTGGGATTCGCTCCGCCTCGCGGCATCGCAGCCCTTTGTACCGACCATTGTAGCACGTGTGCAGCCCAAGACATAAGGGGCATGATGATTTGACGTCGTCCCCACCTTCCTCCGAGTTGACCCCGGCAGTCTCCTGTGAGTCCCCATCACCCCGAAAGGCATGCTGGCAACACAGAACAAGGGTTGCGCTCGTTGCGGGACTTAACCCAACATCTCACGACACGAGCTGACGACAACCATGCACCACCTGTATACCGACCACAAGGGGGCGACTATCTCTAGCCGTTTCCGGTATATGTCAAGCCTTGGTAAGGTTCTTCGCGTTGCGTCGAATTAAGCCACATGCTCCGCTGCTTGTGCGGGCCCCCGTCAATTCCTTTGAGTTTTAGCCTTGCGGCCGTACTCCCCAGGCGGGGAACTTAATGCGTTAGCTGCGGCACCGACGACGTGGAATGTCGCCAACACCTAGTTCCCAACGTTTACGGCGTGGACTACCAGGGTATCTAATCCTGTTCGCTCCCCACGCTTTCGCTCCTCAGCGTCAGTAATGGCCCAGAGATCCGCCTTCGCCACCGGTGTTCCTCCTGATATCTGCGCATTTCACCGCTACACCAGGAATTCCGATCTCCCCTACCACACTCAAGCCTGCCCGTATCGAATGCAGACCCGGGGTTAAGCCCCGGGCTTTCACAACCGACGCGACAAGCCGCCTACGAGCTCTTTACGCCCAATAATTCCGGACAACGCTCGCACCCTACGTATTACCGCGGCTGCTGGCACGTAGTTAGCCGGTGCTTCTTCTGCAGGTACCGTCACTTGCGCTTCTTCCCTGCTGAAAGAGGTTTACAACCCGAAGGCCGTCATCCCTCACGCGGCGTCGCTGCATCAGGCTTTCGCCCATTGTGCAATATTCCCCACTGCTGCCTCCCGTAGGAGTCTGGGCCGTGTCTCAGTCCCAGTGTGGCCGGTCGCCCTCTCAGGCCGGCTACCCGTCGTCGCCTTGGTAGGCCATTACCCCACCAACAAGCTGATAGGCCGCGGGATCATCCTGCACCGCCGGAGCTTTCCACCAACCCCCATGCAGAGGAAGGTCATATCCGGTATTAGACCTCGTTTCCAAGGCTTGTCCCAGAGTGCAGGGCAGATTTCCCACGTGTTACTCACCCGTTCGCCACTAATCCACTCCGAAGAGCTTCATCGTTCGACTTGCATGTGTTAAGCACGCCGCCAGCGTTCGTCCTGAGCCAGGATCAAACTCTCCGTGAATGTCTGCAGGTAATCCTGCAACCACTCGCGTTGAGCGGCACGGCAACCACCGGAATAGGCGGCCCCGCGCACTGCGTCCTCGCTAGTGTTTTACTTCATAAAGGAATCTCCAACCCCACAAAGTGAGGCCGGGGATGTCAACATATCTGGCGTTGACTTTTGGCACGCTGTTGAGTTCTCAAGGAACGGACACTTCCTTCGAGCCGCTTATCAGGCGGACCCTCCGGGCGCTTCGTTCGTTCTTTCGTGTTCCGAGCTTATCAGACGTTTTCCGCTCCGTTTTCCGGAGTTTCATTCACCCGACTCGCTTTTCTTCGCCCCTCGCGGTGCGACTCCGGAACTGTACGGGCATCGCCGCCCCACAAGCAAATCGCCTCCGCCCGGCGTACCGGACGGAGGCGATCGGCGGGCGATCCGCAGCGGATCAGCGCACCTCGGTGATCTCCGGGCCCCGGGCGAACGGGTCCAGCGAGGCCTCCCCGAAGCGGGAGCCGCCGGCGTCCACGACGCTCGCGCCGCCGTCGGCGACCATCTGCGCGTCCTCGGGGAGCTTGAGCACGATCGGGTCGCGCGGGGCCATCGGGGTCTCGCCGCGGACCACCACGGTCTGCAGGAAGACCTGCTCGAGGATCCCGGCCATCTCGGGCTGGACCGCGGCCTGGCCGGAGATCACGCCGCGGAGGAACCAGCGCGGTCCGTCACAGCCGACGAAGCGCACCAGCTGCACACCCTGGGTGCCGTCCGGCAACTGTACGGGTACCTGCGCCCGGAGGTGCCAGCCCAGCGGGCCTTCCTCCTCCTCGACCTGGCCGCCCTGCTGGGTGATGCCTGTGGCGATCTCCTCGCGGACCTCGCCCCAGATGCCCTCGGACTTGGGGGCGGCGAAGGCCTGGAGCTGGATGGCGCTGTTGCCGAGGACCAGGGTGGCGGCCACGATCGCGTCGCCGGCCACCTCGACCCGCAGTTCCATGCCTTCGACACCGGGGATCAGGAGGCCGCCGAGGTCGACTCGGCCCTCCTCGGGGTTCTCCAGCTCGGAGATGTCCCACGGACCGTCCGGACGCGGGGCCGGCGGAAGACCGACCCGGTCCGCGGGGTCGGTGTCGGCGGCGTTCTCGTTCTCGGAGTCGGCGGAGCCTTCGACGTCATCGGCCGTCTCGTCGGCGCTGATGGCGTCGTCGGCGAGCTGCTCGACAGCGTCCTCGCTCTTCTGGCGGCGACGGAACACGGTCACTGTCCTTCCCGGTCCAAGACCGATGCGAATACCTGCTCGGCTACTGCGCTGGCGCGGGCATGGTAACCCTCTCGTGACCTCCGGTCGACCCGAACCCGCCCTCGGCACGTGCCGAGCCGGGAAGTTCGGCCACCTCGTGGAAACTCGCCTTCTCGACCTGCTGGATCACCAGCTGGGCGATTCGGTCCCCACGGCGGAAGCTGACTCCCTCGCGCGGGTCGAGGTTTACCAGAATCACCTTGATCTCACCACGGTACCCGGCATCGACCGTCCCCGGGGCGTTCACCAGTGCAACTCCGCATCGGGCCGCCAGGCCCGAACGCGGGTGCACGAAGGCGGCGTAGCCGTCCGGCAGGGCGATTCCCACCCCGGTCGGCAGCACGGCGCGTTCGCCGGGGGCGAGCTCGGCGTCGACCGTGGTGCGCAGGTCGGCTCCGGCGTCGCCGGGGTGCTCGTACGCCGGCAGTGGGAGGTCCGGATCGAAACGGGTGATCAGGACGTCGACCGGCGGGCGGGCGGTGGTACTCACGGGTTCACCTCGAAGGCTCGGGCACGCTTGAACAGGTCCGGGTCGTCCAGGGCTCTCTTGATGTCCTCGGGACGCCCGTGCGTGGTGAAGTGTTCCAGTTTCACCTGGATGAAGAGTGCCTGTGCCCGGATCGCGACCGGCCCGTCGGGTCCGCCGATCCGGCCCTCCGCCGCGCTGTAGATCTTGCGGCCCTTCACGCCGGTGACCCAGGCGTGGATGTGCAGTGTGGAGTCGACCGGGACCGGACGGACGAAGTCGCTCTCCAGCCGACCGGTCACGGCGGCCATGTGCAGCAGCCAGTTGAGCGTGCCGAGGGTCTCGTCCATGGCGGTCATCAGCACGCCGCCGTGGGCCAGTCCGGGGCCGCCCTGGTGGCCGGGGCGGACGGTGAACTCCGCGGTGACGTTCAACCCCTCGCCCGCCACGGCGGTCAACTGGAGGCCCTGCGGGTGCTGCGGGCCGCAGCCGAAGCAGTGGTCGTAGTGCGAGCCCAGCAGGGTGCCGGGCGCGGGGGCCTCGGGCGCCCTGGGCGGCAGCTCCGCGTCGGCCGGGGGCGTGGTCGACGACAGGACGGTGGTGCGGGCGGCGGGCTCTTCGGAGCCCTGCGGCGCAGGCGGGGAGGCGGCGGGTCCGTTCACAGCGGCGACCTTACCCGCGGGTAGCCCGGGCCGCACCGGCCGTCCGCCGGGGAGGCGGGGGTCCGGTGCGCCCCGGCGGCACACACAATGGGGGCATGTACGACGAACGCCTCACCGTCCCCCGCAGCTGGTGGCTGCTTCCCGTTGCGCTCGGCTTCTCGCTGGCGCTGATCATGCTGCGGTTCAGCGCGGTCGGCGCGCTGGTCGGCCTGGTGGTCGGCATCGTCGCGGGGGCCGCCGCGCTCAGCAGCTACGGCTCGGCCCGGATCCGCGTGGTGCAGGGCTCCCTGGTGGCTGGGCAGGCCCGGATCCCCGCCGACGTGCTCGGCGCCGCCCAGGTGCTGAACCCCGCCGAGACGGTGGCCTGGCGGTCCGTGAAGGCGGATCCGCGCGCCTTCATGCTGCTGCGCAGCTACGTGCCGACGGCGCTCCGGGTGGAGATCACCGATCCGGCCGACCCGACCCCGTACGTCTACCTCTCGACCCGCTCGCCGCAGCGGCTGGCCGACGCGCTGGCCGAGGCCCGCCGGGGCCGGGTCAGCTGACCGGGCCGGTCCCGCCAGGGGACGGCTCCGCGCACGTTGGGGAACGACGGAGGGACGGCTCCGCGCACATGCACGCGGGACCGTCCCTGTGTTCCGTACTACGACACGGCCGGTGGGACCGGTCGCGCGGTGGTGCTGGAGCGGCCGCCGGGGTGACCGCAGTTGCTGCCTCCGGCCTTGCTGCCCAAGGCCGGGCGGGGCGGTGTGTCGGACCGACGGGTCGTCGGGCCGGGCCTTCCCGCCCGGCGCTCAGGCGCCGCAGTCCTGGCAGATGGGCTGCCCGTTCTTCTCGCCGAAGAGCTGGCTCCGGTGGTGCACCAGGAAGCAGCTCATGCAGGTGAACTCGTCGGCCTGGCGCGGCAGCACCCGGACGGAGAGTTCCTCGTTGGACAGGTCAGCGCCGGGAAGCTCCAGGCCTTCGGCAGCGTCGAACTCGTCGACGTCGACGGAGCTCGTGCTCTTCTCGTTCCGACGAGCCTTGAGCTCCTCGATGCTGTCCTCGTTGACATCGTCGTCGGTCTTGCGCGGGGTGTCGTAGTCCGTTGCCATTGTTCGCTCTCCCCCTTTGGGTGTGTGCGGTATCTCCAGCGCACGTAACGCATGGGGGGCCGGTCTTGTGCCCGACCCGAGGCGGAGATTTTGCCTTACTTCAAGCCCTGTTACTCAATCGACATCCTCGAACGGCCTCTTCAGGGCCCTCCGGGGCCGTCCGAACGGCCTCACGGAAAGCGTCCGTCACCCGGCCGACCGACCGTTCGGACCACTACGCCCGGTAGCCGGAGCCGACTCGATCGTCCACCAACTCACCTTCAAAACGGGCGAATTGATGATGTGTCGACAAGTCGCTCCGGCCGATGTGCGATCACCCTCGGCAACGGAGTAGCCCGAACCGGTGATCACTGAGAGAGATCATCCGAACGTGTCGGGCGACTTCCTGTGATCTTCATCACAGTATGAACTTTTCGGGCAAATCCCGGAAATCCACCCAGTCGACGCTACTTCTTGGCGGCGTTCGCGGCCCGCCTGGCGAGCAGCGCGGCCTGCCGCTCGTCGAACTTGGTGGCCTGGGCGTCGAGGGCGTCGAGGAAGACGCCGAGCTCCTGCTGGGCCTGCAGACCGGCCGGCCCGAGGCCGCCGATCTCCATCACCTTGAGGTGGCGCAGCACCGGCTGCAGCACGTCGTCGTGGTGGATCCGGAGGTTGTAGACCCCGCCGATGGCGAGCTGGGCCGCGGAGCGCTCGAAGCCGGGCATGCCGTGGCCGGGCATCCGGAAGTCGATCACCACGTCGGCGACGGCCCGCATGGCCTGGTCCGGGGCGATCTCCAGGGCGGCCTTGAGCAGGTTCCGGTAGAAGACCATGTGCAGGTTCTCGTCGTTGGCGATCTTCGCCAGCAGCTGGTCGCAGATCGGGTCGCCCGAGAAGTGGCCCGTGTTGCGGTGCGAGATCCGGGTGGCCAGCTCCTGGAAGGCCACGTACGCGACCGAGTGCAGCATGCTGTGCGCGTTGTCCGACTCGAAGCCCTCGGCCATGTGCGTCATCCGGGCCCGCTCCAGCTCCACCGGGTCGACGGCCCGGGTGGCCAGCAGGTAGTCGCGAATCGCTATGCCATGCCGGCCCTCCTCGGCCGTCCAGCGGTGGACCCAGGTGCCCCACGCGCCCTCACGGCCGAACATGGTGGCGATCTCGTGGTGGTAGCTGGGGAGGTTGTCCTCGGTCAGCAGGTTGACCACCAGCGCGATCCGGCCGAGCGGGGTCACCTTGGACTGCTCCAGCGACCACGCCTCGCCACCGAGCACACCGTCGAAGTCGCGCCCCAGGCTCCAGGGCACGTACTCGTGCGGCATCCACTCCTTGGCGACCTTGAGGTGCCGGTTCAGCTCGACCTCCACGACCTCCTCGAGCGCCATGATCAGTCGCGCGTCGGTCCAGCCCGCAGTGCTGAGCGAGGCGGCGGAAGGGGCGGCGGCGGTGCGCTGCTCGGGTGCGATGGTCACGACGGTGCTCCTGAGAGGGCGGGGCAGGGACGACGGGGGTCGCGTCTGGCCGGGTGGCTACTACCAACCTTACGGCTCCGTAGGTTACGACACCGTAAGTTGTCCCGACCGGAAATGACAAGCCGCCCCCGCCAGGGCTTATGTCATGACAACTGGCCTGGCGGGGACGGCGATCGGGAACCGGCTGGTTACTCCGCACACGGAACGGGATCCGGTGGGACAGGACACTGGGGTGGGTGCCACGCCAGGTAGGGGCGGTAGGGGGATCAGGCCCCCGGGATCCGGACCCGGATGGTCAGGCCGCCTCCGGGGCGCGGGGTGGCCTCGATGGCGCCGCCGTGCGCCCGGACCACCGAGCGGACGATCGAGAGCCCCAGGCCCACCCCCTTGTCGCTGCGGGTCCGGTCGGCGCCCTTCACCCGGCGGAACGGCTCGAAGATGTGCTCCAGCTCGTACCCGGGCACCACCGGACCGGTGTTGCTCACCACCAGCTCCCCCGCACCCCCGGGTGCCGGCGAGGTGGTGATCTCCACCCAGCCGCCGGGGGTGTTGTACCGGGTGGCGTTCTGCAGCAGGTTGAGCGCGATCCGCTCCAGCAGGACGCCGTTGCCGCTCACCTGGACCGGCTCCAGCACCGACCGCAGCTCGACCTCCCGGGTGGCCGCCTCCGGCCGGATCTGCTCCAGTGCCCGGACCGCCACCTCGGAGAGCTCGATGGGACGGCGGTCGGTGAGCTCGTTATCGCTGCGGGCGAGCAGCAGCAGGCCCTCGACCAGCTGCTCGCTGCGCTCGTTGGTGGCCAGCAGGGTCTTGCCGAGCTGCTGCAGGTCGGCCGAGGCGTCCGGGTCGGAGAGCTGGACCTCCAGCAGCGTCCGGTTGATCGCCAGCGGGGTGCGCAGCTCGTGCGAGGCGTTGGCGACGAACCGGCGCTGCGAGTCGAAGGCCCGGTGCAGCCGCTCCAGCATCTCGTCGAAGGTGTCGGCCAGTTCCTTGAGCTCGTCGTCGGGACCGTCCATGTCGATCCGGCGGTGCAGGTCGGAACCGGCCACCTCACGCGCGGTGCGGGTGATCCGGTTCAGCGGCCGCAGCACCCGGCCGGCCAGCGCGTACCCGAGGATGAAGGCGATCACCGCGAGGCAGACCAGCACGGTGAGCGACTTGCGCAGCAGGGTGGTCAGCGCGGCCTCGGCCTGGACGCTCTGGAAGTGCCGCAGCCACTGCTCGAAGTTGCCGGCGGTGATCACCGTGCCGTCCTCGGTGCGGATCTGCACGCCGTCGCCGAGCCGCAGCGGCGGCAGCGCGGCGTCGTAGAACGCCTCCCGGACGAAGAAGTACATCAGCATCAGCAGCACCACCCCGGCCATCAGGAACATCCCGCCGTACAGCAGGGTGAGCCTGATCCGGATGGTCGGGCGCAACGGTAGCCAGCTGAACAGGCCCTCGCCGTGCACCACCTGGGGCGTCGGCTGACCGGTCGCGACGGTCGGGGGCTGGTGCGGGCGCGGCGGCACCGGGGCGCCGGCGGGCGCGCCGGGGGCCCCGCCGGTGGGGGGCGGGGTGTTCATGGCTGTCCTCTCGGGTGCGGTACGGGGCGCGGGTGGGGGCGCCGGGGGCTCAGATCCGGTAGCCGGAGCCCGGCACGGTGACGATCACGGCGGGGTCGCCGAGCTTGCGGCGCAGGGTCATCACGGTGACCCGGACCACGTTGGTGAACGGGTCGGTGTGCTCGTCCCAGGCCTTCTCCAGCAGCTGCTCGGCCGAGACCACCGCGCCGCCGGCCCGCATCAGGACCTCCAGCACCGCGAACTCCTTGGGCGCCAGCTGGACCGGCTTCTCGTCCCGGAGCACCTCGCGGCGGCCCGGGTCCAGCGAGATCCCGGCCCGCTCCAGCACCGGCGGCAGCGGGACGGTCGCGCGGCGGCCGAGCGCCCGGACCCGGGCCACCAGCTCGCTGAACGCGAAGGGCTTCGGCAGGTAGTCATCGGCGCCGATCTCCAGGCCCTCGACCCGGTCGCTGATGTCGCCGGAGGCGGTCAGCATGATGACGCGGGTGGCGAGGCCCTGCTCCACGATGCTGCGGCAGACGTCGTCGCCGTGGACCAGCGGGAGGTCGCGGTCCAGCACCACCACGTCGTAGTCGTTGACCGAGATCCGCTGCAGCGCGGCCTCGCCGTCGTAGACCACGTCGACGGCCATCGCCTCGCGGCGCAGGCCGGTGGCGACGGCTTCGGCGAGCAGTTGCTCGTCCTCCACAACGAGAACCCGCAAGGTGGTTGTCCCTTCTCCAGCAGTGGCCGAGGTCGGGCACCCCAGTCCGACGGTAACTACATCCTGCCTGGTGGACCGGTAAAGCACCGGTAAGCGGTGTGGCCGACCGGAATCGGTTCCGCGAACGGACTGTGACACGGGCAACTTTCTCGGTGAGTGAGGTTTCCCGCCGCCGGGGGTGGGGAGGACAGGTTCACACCGGCGATCGTGCCGCAGCGCCGATCGCAGTCACCACCCGCCGTGCGTTCATCCGCACCGGCCCGGGTCTCGAAGTCCACCGGACGGTTCACGCCGTCACCGCACCAGTCGGGCAGCACCACCGGCTGGGGCATTTCCGTTGGCACCGAAGCCTGGACCGGGGAACGCCGGACCGTGCCCGACCGACCAAGCAAGGGGGCCAGAATGGACGCCTTCACCGCCGGCATCATTCAGCGCATAAGGAACGCCGAAGCAGATCTGCACCGCGCTCTCGAGTCCGGTGACGAGTTCCTCGCCGAGGTCGAACAGTCCGAACTGGACGACCTGCGGAGGCTCGCCGCCGAACACGGCATCGACCCGGTCCGCGAGATGCACCGCGCCGCCGCCTGAACGAACTTGCAGTCGCACCACCAAGCCCTGGCACTCCCCCGTGCCAGGGCTTCTGCACGTTCTCCCGGCGGTACGCGCCGAGGGCTGGACGTCGCCCGTGGAAGTGGCTCAGGCGCCGAGAGCCGTGAGGCGCTCCAGCAGGCGCTCGTGGGTGCCGGGCGGGGCGGTGCAGGTGAGGCCCTCGGGGCCACTGGTGGGAGCGCCCGCCTCGGCGGCGATCAGGGCGCCGGCGGCGCGGTCCCAGGGGTGCAGGCCGCGTTCGTAGAAGGCGTCGAGGCGGCCCGCGGCCACGTCGCAGAGGTCGACCGCGGCGGCGCCGCCCCGGCGGATGTCGCGGACCTCGGGCATCAGGGCGAGCAGCACCTCGGCCTGGCGGACCCGGACGGACTGGACGTAGTTGAAGCCGGTGCCCACCAGGGCCTGGCCCCAGGGCGGGGCCGGACGGCAGCGGATCGGTGCCCCGTTCAGGTGGGCGCCCCGGCCGATCACCGCCTGGAACAGTTCGTCCCGGGCGGGGACGGCAACCACGCCGACCACCGCCCGTCCGTCCAGTTCGGCGGCCACGCTGACGCCCCAGGAGGGCAGTCCGTACAGGTAGTTGACGGTGCCGTCGAGCGGATCGACCACCCAGCGGACGCCGCTGGTGCCCGCCTGGTCGGCGCCCTCCTCGCCGAGGTAGCCGTCCTCGGGGCGGCGGGTGTTGATCAGTTCCAGGATCAGCTTCTCGGACGCGAGGTCCATCTCGGTGACCACGTCGACCGGGCTGCTCTTGGTGGCGGCCACGCCGAGGTCGGCGGGGCGGCCGTCGCGGAGCAGGGTGCCGGCCCGTCCGGCGGCCTCCAGGGCGACGTCGAGTAGTTCGTCGAGCAGCGCGGGGTCGGGCACGGGGTTTCCTTCCGGAGGGGTGACGGGGCGTCAGAGCTGGGCGGCGGCGGGGCGCGGGGCGCGCGGGTTGGGGCAGCAGGCCACCGCGCACACGTCGTGGCTCGGACCGAGGGCCCCCAGCGCGCAGCGCTCCACGGTCGCTCCGCGTTCGGTGGCCGCCCTCTCCAGCACCAGCTCCCGGACCGCCGCGGTGAACCGGGGATCCGCGCCGACGGTGGCGGCCCGGCTGACCGGCAGGCCGAGCTCGGCCGCCTTGGCGGTCGCCTCGGTGTCGAGGTCGTACTTGACCTCCATGTGGTCGGAGACGAAGCCGATCGGCACCATCACCGCGGCCTGCGCCCCGGACTCCTTCAGCGACTCCAGGTGCTCGCAGATGTCCGGTTCGAGCCAGGGGATGTGCGGGGCGCCGCTGCGGCTCTGGAAGACCAGCTCCCAGGGGCGGTCGGTCACCCCGGTGGCCTCGGCCACCGCCGCCGCGACCAGCCGGGCCACCTCCAGGTGCTGGGCGACGTACGCGCCGCCAGGGGTGCCACGGGCCGGGTCGTCGGGGGCGCCCGAGGTCTCGGCCATGGCGTCCGGGATCGAGTGGGTGGTGAAGGCGAGCTGCGCGCCGTCGCGCACCCCGGCGGGAAGCTCGGCGAGTGCGGCCAGGGTGGCGTCGACCATCGGGCCGACGAAGCCGGGGTGGTTGTAGAAGTGCCGGAGCTTGGCGACCTCCAGGGCCGGCAGCCCCTCCTCGGCCAGCGTGGCCAGCGCGTCGGCCAGGTTCTCCCGGTACTGGCGGCAGCCCGAGTACCCGGCGTAGGCGCTGGTGGCCAGCACCAGGATCCGGCGGTGGCCGTCGGTGGCCATCTCGCGCAGGGTGTCGGTCAGGTACGGCGCCCAGTTCCGGTTACCCCAGTAGACCGGCAGGTCGAGGCCGTGCCCGGCGAAGTCCTTGCGGAGCGCGGCGAGCAGTTCGCGGTTCTGCTCGTTGATCGGGCTGACCCCGCAGAACAGGAAGTAGTGCTTGCCGACCTCGGCCAGCCGTTCCTTCGGGATGCCCCGGCCCCGGGTGACGTTCTCCAGGAACGGCACCACGTCCTCGGGGGCCTCGGGCCCGCCGAAGGAGAGCAGCAGGAGGGCGTCGAAGGGCGCCGGGTCCGCAGTGGCGGCAGGGTGGGTGAGGGAGTGCGAGTCGGGCATGGTTCCGATCCTGCCACCAACAGCACCGCACTCCGGGTGAAGTCCGGACCGGAAATTCCGTTGCCCGAATACGTAAGCTGTGTCTGCCACCCATGTTCCTTACGCGTAACCTGCGGAGCCCCCTTGCTGTCCAGCTACCGCCAGATCTTCGCCGCCCCCGGCAGCCTGGCCTTCTCCCTCTCCGGCTTCATCGCCCGGATGCCGATCTCGATGACCGGCATCGGCATCCTGACCATGCTGTCCGAGCTGCGCGGCTCGTACGGTCTGGCCGCCGGGGTGTCGGGCACCATGGCGGGTGCGGCGGCGGTGCTCGGTCCGGCGGTCTCCTGGCTGGTGGACCGGCACGGGCAGCGCCGGGTGACACTGCCCGCGACCGCGATCACCGTGCTGGCGGCGGTCGGGCTGCTGCTCTGCGCCCGGTCCGGCGCGCCGACCTGGACGCTGTTCGTCTGCGCGTTCGGCATGGGCGTGATGCCGAGCACCGGCTCGATGGTCCGGGCCCGCTGGGCGTATCTCTACAACGGGTCGCCCAAGCTGCACACCGCGTACTCATTCGAGGCGGTGGTGGACGAGATCTGCTTCATCATCGGCCCGATTCTCTCCATCACCCTGGCCACCAGCGTCTTCCCGGAGGCCGGGGTCATGATGGCGGGCGTCTTCCTGACCGTGGGCGTCCTGCTGTTCACCGCCCAGCGGCGGACCGAGCCGCCGGTCCACGCGGCCGAGCACCACGCCGGCGGCTCGGCGATCCTCTCGGGTGGGCTGCAGGTGCTGGTGGTGACCTTCGTGGCGACCGGCGCGGTGTTCAGCTCGGTCGAGGTGGTCACGCTGGCGTTCGCCAAGGAGCAGGGGCACGAGAGCGTGACCGGGCTGATCCTCGCGGTGTACGCGCTGGGCTCCTGCCTGGCCGGGGTGATCTTCGGGACGCTCAAGCTGAAGGGTTCGATGGCCACCCGCTTCCCGGCCGGGGCGGCGGTGATGGCGGCCAGCATGGTGCCGCTGCTGCTGGTGGGACAGCTGGTGCACGGCGTGGGCGCGCTGTTCGCGATCAGCGCCGCACTGTTCGTGGCCGGGTTCGCCATCTCGCCGATGCTGATCACCGCGATGGCGCTGGTCGAGCGGCTGATCCCGGCCGCCAAGCTCACCGAGGGCATGACCTGGACCACCACCGGGCTGGCGCTCGGGGTGGCGCTCGGTTCCTCGCTGGCGGGGGTGGTGGTCGACGCCGAGGGGGCCGCGGTGGGGTACTGGGTGCCGCTCACCGCCGCGACGTTCGGTATGGCGGTGTCGTTCGCCGGGCTGTCGCGCCTGCGCGGCGGGTTGGCCACGGCTGCCTGAGACGCGACGCCGCACCGCCGGAAGCCCCTGACCGTGAACGACTGAGCACCCCGTAGACCTACGGGGGTCGAGTGGCTACGCTCCCCCTACTCACCGGTACGTACGGGTGCCGTTGGCCCCGGAGCAGGAGGCGGCGCCATGGCTCAGGGCACATCGGACGGCTGGCGGAACTGGGCCGGGAACCAGAGCGCCCGGCCCAGCCGGGCGGTTGCGCCCGCCTCGGTCGAGCAGGTCGGCGAGGTGCTCAGGCAGGCGGCCGAGCAGGGCCGGACGGTCAAGGCGGTCGGCTCAGGACACTCGTTCACCTCCATCGCGTCGGCCGGTGACGGCGTGCTGCTCCGGCCCGACGGGCTGACCGCCGTGCGAGAGCTGGACCGCGCGGCCGGCACGGTGACGGTCGAGTCAGGACTGCCGCTGTGGAAGCTGAACCGGTTGCTGGAGAGCGCCGGGCTGTCGCTGACCAACATGGGCGACATCGAGGTGCAGACCGTCGCCGGGGCCACCAGCACCGGTACGCACGGCACCGGCCGGGAGTCCGGTTCGCTGGCCGCGCAGATCCGGGCGGTCGAGATCGTGCTCGCGGACGGCAGCGTCCGGCAGTGCTCACCGACCGAGAACGCCGAGTTGTTCCAGGGCGCTCGGCTCGGGCTCGGCGCGCTCGGCGTGGTCACCGCACTGACCTTCGGCGTGGAGCCCGCGTTCCTGCTGACGGCGCACGAGCGGCCGATGGGCTTCGAGGAGGTGCTGTCCGCCTTCGACGACCTCACGGCGGTGAACGAGCACTTCGAGTTCTACTGGTTCCCGCACACCGACCGCTGCTCGGTGAAGCGGAACAACCGGAGCCAGGGCCCGGCCGCGCCGCTGCCCAGGTTCAAGTCCTGGCTGGACGACGACTTCCTCTCCAACACGGTCTGGGAGGGCGCCTGCCAGGTCGGCCGACGGTTCCCCGCCGCCATTCCGACGATCGCCCAGCTGGCCAGCCGGGCCTGGTCGGAGCGGACGTACACCGACACCGCGTACAAGGTGTTCACCAGCCCGCGCAAGGTGCGGTTCATCGAGATGGAGTACGCCGTCCCGCGCGCGGCGGCCACCACGGTGCTCCGCGAGCTCAAGGCGCTGGTCGAGCGCTCGGACTGGCGGATCAGCTTCCCGGTGGAGGTCAGGGTGGCTCCCGCCGACGACCTGTGGCTCTCCACCGCCAACGGCCGGGACAGCGTCTACATCGCCGTGCACCTCTACCGGGGCACCGCCGAGCAGGGCTACTTCACCGAGGTGGAGAAGCTGATGACCGCTCACCAGGGCCGCCCGCACTGGGGGAAGCTGCACACCAGGGACGCGGAGTACCTGGCCTCGGTGTACCCGCGCTTCGAGGACTTCACCGCGCTGCGCGACAAGGTGGACCCGGACCGGCTGTTCGCCAACGACTACCTGCGCCGGGTGCTGGGCGACTGACCCGCCGTCAGGGCGAGGGCGTACCGCCGGGGGTCGCGGCGGCGCCCGAGGGGGTGGCGGCCGAAGCGGTCGGCGTGCTGGACGGCGTGCCCGACGGCGTGGCGGAGGGTGAACCCGAAGGCGTACCGGAGGGCGTCGGGGACGGAGATCCGGACGGCGTACCCGAGGGAGTGCCGGAGGGTGTGGTGGACGGCGTCGGGCTCGGCCTGCCGGGCGACGGGGACGGGCTCGACGGGTCTGAGGGGCTGGGCGCGGAGGGCGGTGGCACGGCCGGCTTCTGCTCCACCGAACCGCCGAGCGAGGTCCCGGCCCCGGTGTCCCCCTTCACGGTGGCGGCCACCGGCTGACCCGTCATCAGCTCGAAGGCCAGGATCGGCGCCATCGCCAGCGCGAAGACCAGTCCCGAGACGGCCAGCCGGGACTTCCAGGTCCACCGCCGCCTGGCCCGGACGGTCCGGGGCGCGTTCCATTCGGAGGAGAGTCCGACGCTCTCCGCCGGAAGCGGCTGCCGGTCCGTGCGGTCGACGGCCAGACGCAGGTGCTCGCCCCCGCGCCGGAACAGGTGCTGGAGGACGGCGCTGCCGGTGGTGGCGCCGATGCTGACCACCGCCGCGCCGATGATGGTGCCGTAGACGCCGAGCTCGGAGGCGAGCAGCGCGCCGACGATGGTCGCCAGGGCGCTCGCCGCCACCTGAGCCACACTCAGGTCGATCTGCTTCCGCTCGCTCTCGGACCGTTCGGCGAGGTCCTGCGGTGCGCGCTGCTGGGGCATCAACATCCCTCGGTCGGTACGGCTCGGATCAGGAAAAGTCCCTCTATGTTGCACAAAGAAGGACACAACGGTCGAAAATCTGGTTCTCGGCGGTCGATATATGTGAAGATGATCACCGCGCACTGATCGACGGTCGGCCATTGGAGTGCCCACCCTTGAGATTCCCGTGAATCGCGGGAGACTTGAGCGGCGAGCCGCCCCTCTGGATGCCACGAATGGAGTACTGTTCGTGAAGCCTGAGCCTTCGGTCATCAGTGCCGACTGTCCATCAGACGGCGGCCGGGGCATCCCGGGCGCAGCGTCGACCGACGACGTGGCAAACAGGCAACCGTGCCACAACGGCAGGGCCGGGCGAAAGCCCGACACGCCGAGTAACTCTGCAAGGTTGTGGCCAGTCGCGAGTGGGCAGGCCACACTCAGTACGGGAGCAGCGACGCAGGTGACGTCGGCAGGCACCACCCGGGAGGTAACCGTGCCCGAACTGCGCGTCGTGGCCGTCAGCAACGACGGCACACGGCTGGTGCTCAAGGCTGCCGACAGCACGGAGTACACCCTCCCCATCGACGAGCGGCTGCGCGCCGCCATCCGCGGGGACCGTCCGCGCCTCGGCCAGATCGAGATCGAGGTCGAGAGCCACCTCCGCCCCCGTGACATCCAGGCCCGGATACGAGCCGGTGCCTCCGCTGAGGAGGTCGCGCAGGCGGCGGGCATCTCGGTGGACCGGGTCCGGCGCTTCGAGGGTCCGGTGCTGGCCGAGCGCGCCTTCATGGCCGAGCGGGCACGGAAGACCGCGATCCGTCGGCACGGCGAGTCCACCGGCCCCCAGCTCGGCGAGGCGGTCGCGGAGCGGCTGGCCCTGCGAGGTGCCGAGAAGGACGCCGAGGCCTGGGACTCCTGGCGCCGGGACGACGGCACCTGGGAGGTCTTCCTCTCCTACCGCGCCGACGGCGAGAGCCGCAGCGCGAGCTGGACGTACGACCCACCGCGCCGCCTGGTGCAGCCGAACGACGACGAGGCCCGCGCGCTGATCGGCGAGAACGTCGAGCGCGAGGAGGAGCAGGTCTTCCCGTTCATCCCGCGGATCGCCCGGCTCCCCCAGGACCGGCCGGCCCGCCCGATGATCGAGCGGCCCGCCCTGCCCGACCGGATCATGGCGCGCGAGGCCAGGGAGGCCCGCGAGGTCAGGGAGGTCCGGGAGGCGACGGCCGAGAACCGGGACTCGCTCACCAGCCTCCTCGACGTGGTGCCCGCCTACCGCGGCGACCTCTCCGTCCCCGTGGCGGAGCCGGTGATCGCCGAGGAGCCGGAGGAGACCGAGGAGCAGGTCGCCCCGGCGGCCAGTGTCGGTGCCGGATCGGCGTACGCGGACATCCTGATGCCGCGGGCGGTCGCCCCGCACCGGGAGCGGCTGGTCGGCACCACCGACCGGCAGGCCGAGGCGGACGGGGTCCGGCCCGGCCGGCGCGCCACGGTGCCCAGCTGGGACGAGATCGTCTTCGGCAGCCGCCGCAAGAAGCAGGAATGAGCCGGTGGGTCGGGCACCGCCCGACCCACCGTCACCTGTTCACGCGCCGGTCGCCACCGGGTTCGCCGGGTCGGCGCACCACTCGCTCCACGAGCCCGGGTAGAGCGTGAACCCCGGGTACCCCGCGACGGTCAAGGCCAGCAGCTGGTGCGCCGCCGTGACGCCGGAGCCGCAGTAGACCCCGACCTCCGTCGCCCCGTCCACGCCCAGCGCGCGGAACCGCTCGGCCAGCACGGCCGACGGCAGGAAGCGCCCGTCTGCGGCCACGTTCTCCGTGGTGGGCGCGCTCACCGCACCGGGGATGTGACCGGCCCTCGGGTCGATCGGCTCGACCTCGCCCCGGTAGCGCTCGCCCGCCCGGGCGTCCAACAGCAGCCCGGTACGGGCCAGTTCGGCCGCCCCGGCGGCGTCCACCGTCGGCAATGCGCCAGGCTGCGGCTTGAAGTCCCCCGGCTCGACCGCCGGTTGCTCCACCGACTGGGGCTGCCCGGCCGCCAGCCAGGCCGCCAGGCCCCCGTCCAGCACCCGGACGTCGGTGTGCCCGGCCCAGCACAGCAGCCACCAGGCCCGGGCCGCCGCGGTGGCCGGACCCGCGTCGTACACCACCACCGCACGGTCGCCCCGGACGCCCGCGCGGCGCAGCGCCGCGCCGAACACCTCGACGTCCGGCAGCGGGTGCCGTCCCCCGGCGCCGGGCGGGGCGGCCAACTCCTCGTCCAGAGCCAGGAAGTGAGCGCCCGGCAGGTGCCCGGCCGCGTACTCCTCGGCGCCCGCCGGACCGCCCAGCTGCCAGCGGATGTCCAGCAGGACCGGCGGCCGATCGGTGGCGAGTTCGGCGGCCAGCTCGGCGACCGTGATCAGGGGGGAAGTGGTCATACCCCTATTGTTCCCGCACAACTCCGCTCTTTGTCTGGTCTTTGCACGGCTCGCCGGGGTATGTCAGGTAGGCACGCCGTCGGCAGTGGAACCATTCCTCTGCGACGCGCTCCCGAGGAGGTCCGCATGACCGCGGTGAAGGCCCGAGTGGCCCAGGGCACGCCCTGCTGGGTAAGCCTGATGACGGACGACCTGGAGGGTGCCAAGACGTTCTACCGCGCTCTGCTCGGTTGGGAGTTCGGGCCCGGACCGAGCCAGCTCGGGGTCTACGTCCGGGCTACCCTGAACGGGGCGAAGGTGGCCGGTCTGGGGGACCAGCCGCTGGGCACCGGCCACCCGGTCGAGTGGACCACGTACTTCGCGGTGGACCAGGCGGACGACGTGGCGCAGCGGATCCGCGAGTGCGGCGGCACCGTGGCGGTCGGACCGCTGCAGGCCGCGGACGCCGGCCGGCTGGCGATCGCCTCGGACATCGCGGGCGCGGTCTTCGGCCTCTGGCAGGGCGAGCAGCACCACGGCTGGGACGTGCGGAACGTGCCGGGCGCACCGGCCTGGGCCGAACTGCTCACCCCGGACCGCGAGGCCGACGCCTTCTACGACACGGTCTTCGGCCCCGGGGTCGAGCGCACCGTCCGCCCGGGCGACCTGCGGGACGGGCCGCCGCGCTGGCGGGTGCACTTCACCGTCGCGGACCCGGATCTGACGGCGACTCAGGCGGAGCGGCTGGGTGGCCGGGTGCTGGTGGCCCCGCACGACACCGAGCGGGGCCGGGTGGCCCGGCTGGCCGACCCGCAGGGCGGGCGCTTCTCGGTGGTCGGGGCTGCGCTCTAGCCGGGCGGTACGGACCCTGCCGGGCGCTCGGGCGGGGAGCTGACAGGCGCGTCATCGTGCGCGAGGTCGGCGTCGCCCGCGCGGCGGAGCCGCACCTCAGCAGCGCCCCGAGCCCCTGCCGGTGCACCGTGGGCCGACGGCTCAGGTCCGGTGGTTGCCGTCACCGAAGGGCAGGACGTCCGGGGAGAGGACCGAGGCGCGGGCGGTGGCGGCGGTGAGCCGGCGGCGGTGGTGGCGGCGGCAGAGGACCTCGTAGCCGACCTCGCCCTCGTTCTTGGCGATGTCCCCGACCACCACCTGGGCGCCCTCGACCACCATGACGCCGCCCACCGTGCGGGCGTTGTGGGTGGCCCGGGCGCCGCACCAGCAGAGGGCCTCGACCTGGAGCACCTCGACCCGGTCGGCCAGCTCGACCAGCCGCTGCGAGCCGGGGAAGAGCTTGGTGCGGAAGTCGGTGGTGATACCGAACGTGAAGGCGTCGATGGAGAGTTCGTCGACCACCCGGGCCAGCTGGTCCACCTGCTCGGAGGTGTAGAAGTTGGCCTCGTCGCAGATCAGGTAGTCCACCCGGCCGCCGGACGAGAGCAGCTGCACCACGTGCGCGTGGAAGTCGAAGCCGTCGGTCACCTCCACCGCTTCGGCCCGCAGGCCGAGGCGGCTGGAGATGGTGGAGGCCCCGGCCCGGTCGTGCCGGGAGAAGATGATGCCCCGGCGGCCGCGGGCGGCGTGGTTGTGGTCGAGTTGGAGCGCGAGCGTCGACTTGCCGCAGTCCATCGTGCCCGAGAAGAACACCAGTTCAGCCATGGGTGGGGCAGGGGCCTTTCGGTCGTGGAGCGGTTCAGGCACGGACTTCGAGCAGCGGCACGATCTGCTCGACCGGGGTCATCGAGCCGTGCAGGCCGATCATCGAGGACTCACCGGGCTCGCTGCGGGAGGCGATCACCGCGATGTCGTCGCGGGCGGCCGCGACCACGTCGCCGATCCGCTGGTACACCCGCTCGTCCACCGTCGGGCCGAACCAGCCCGCGGCTATCGCCTGGTCCCGAGTGGCGACCCACATCCGGTCCCCGAGCACCTCGCTCCAGACCGTGAAGACGTCGGAGGCCGCCCCGGGCACCGCGTACACGTGCCTGGCCCGGCCCTCGCCGCCGAGCAGGGCGACGCCCGCGCTCAGCTCCCAGTCCTCGTCGAAGTCGATCCGGTCCTCGGGGGTGATGTCGATCATGCCGTGGTCGGCGGTGACGTACAGCGCCGAACGCGGCGGGAGCTGCTCGGCGAGGCGCTTGGCCAGCCGGTCCACCTTGTCCAGCATCATCCGCCACTCGTCCGAGTCGACCCCGAACCGGTGGCCCGCACCGTCGAGTTCGCTGACGTACGTGTAGACCAGCGCCCGGTCGTGATCGGCCAGCCACTGGGCGGCCAGGTCCATCCGCTCCTCGCCGGTGGTGCGGCCGAGGAAGGTGCCGCCGGAGAGCGCCACCTGGGTGAGCGGGGTCTGCGCGAACAGCGGTGAGGAGACCTGCGCGGTGGCCACCCCGGCCTCGTGCACCCGCTGGAAGACGGTCGGGTACGGCTGCCAGACCTTCGGCGGGAGCGGCGGCTGCCAGCGCAGCTGGTTCATCAGCTGGTTGCTGCCCGGCACCGCGACGGTGTACCCGGCCAGGCCGTGCAGACCGGGCGGCAGGCCGGTGCCGACCGAGGCCAGCGAGGTCGCCGTGGTGGACGGGAAACCGGCCGTGATCGAGCGGCCGCCGCCGTTGATCAGCGAGTTGAGGAAGGGCGCGTACTCCGGGTGGCGCTTGATCAGCTCCCAGCCGAGACCGTCCACCAGGAAGACGCAGACCCGGTCCGCCGGGGCGAGCGACAGCCCGCTCTCGAACCCGGGCACGCCGAGACCGGCCGCCACGGCGGGCAGCAGGTCGGCCAGCGAACCGGTGCCGTAGTGCGGGGCAGGCGCGTCGGAGGGGTCGAGGATCTCGAAGGCCTCGTACCCGAGATGCGTGGTCATGAGAGCGCGTCAGCCCCGGTTGGCGATGGTGGCCTCGGACAGCGCCCGGGCGAAGACCAGGGACTGGGCGACCGTCTCGGGACCGTCACCCGCTTCGCTGACCCGCAGCGACAGGTCGTCGGCGGTGGCCGAACCGGTGTAGCCGTGGTCGGCCTCGCAGTTCGGGTCCGAGCAGCCGGCCGGCTCCAGGTCGATCCGCTGCACGGCACCCCACCCGATGGTGAGCACCACCTCGCGCGGCAGCGTGCCGGGGGTGTACGTCTCCGGGTTGGCCACCATCCGGCTGAGCACCACCGAACCGATCCGGTCGAGCCGGACGCACTCCGTCGAGGTGGTCGCGTACGGCACCGGGGTCGCGGCGTCGCCGTTCTGCTCGTCGGTGTGGCTGACCACGAACCGGGAGGAGGTCAGCACCAGCACCGTGACGTGCCGGCGGACCTCGTTGGCGTCGAAGGTGGTCTCCTGGTGGACCAGGTAGGAGACGATCGGCTCGGAGCCCACCGCGGACTCCACAGCCTCGGAGACCAGCGCCGGGTAGTAGCCACTGCGCTCGATCGCCGAGCGCAGGTCCTGCGTGGTCGTGGTACCGGTCTTCGCCATAGCTCCATCCTGGCATGTCCCGCGGACGAAGCGGGCGGCACTGCGCCGAGCTTCTGCCGAGGGCGTCCGCTGTCGGACGCAACCAAGGAAGGTTACAGGGTGCTCATGGCACGCGGCCCCAGATCGCTTCGTACCGGGAGGGGCGCGATCCGCACCCTGGCCGCCAGCACCGCAAGGCCGTTCGGGGCCACCACCACCGGTTCCAGGTCCACCGAGGCGACCTCGGGCAGGTCGTCCACCAGCCGGGACACCCGGAGCAGCAGCTCCTCCAGCGCGGCGGTGTCGACCGGCTCCGCGCCGCGCCAGCCGAACAGCAGCGGGGCGGCCCGCACCTCCCGGATCAGCGCGGCCACGTCCTGGTCGGTGGCCGGGATCAGCCGGTGCGCGACGTCGCCGAGCAGCTCGGCCGGGGCGCCGGCCAGGCCGAAGGAGAGGATCGCGCCGACCGCCGGGTCCACGGTGGCGCCGATCACAGTGTCCACCCCGCGCGGGGCGAGCCGCTGCACCACCAGGGCCGCCCTGGCCGCGCCGCCCAGCAGCGCGTCCAGCTCCCGGAAGGCCCGTCGCAGCCCGGGCTCGCCGGTCAGGTCGAGCCGGACGCTGCCCAGGTCGGGGCGGTGCCGCAGGTGCTCGGCGGTGGCCTTGAGCACCACGGGGTAGCCGAGCGTGGCGGCGGCCCGCAGCGCGCTCTCCTCGTCGGGAGCGGGCAGCGCGGGGTGCACGTCGATGCCGTAGTGGCCGAGCAGCGCGGCGGCCTCCGCGTCGGGGAGGGTGATGCGGGCGCCCCCGGGCTGGGTCCTGGCGGCGACGGCGGTACGGGGCTGCAGGGCGGCCTCCACCAGGGCGCGGGCCTCGGCCTCGGCGATCCGGCCCAGCTCGGGCACCCGGGCGGTCTGCTCCGCCGCGGCGGTACGGCGGCGCCAGTCGGCGTACCTGACCGCGTGGGCCAGCGCGTGCACCGCCCGTTCGGGGGCCGGGTAGGCGGGGATGCCGCCGGCCCGGAGCCGCTCGGGCAGCTCGGTCAGCGCCAGGTGGGCGAGCAGCAGCGGCTTGCCCAACTCCCGCGCCCGGCCGGAGGATTCGAGCAGCGCGTCGGCGAACTCGGGCTCGTCCGCGCCCAGGTCGGGGGTCGGGCCCTGGGCCGCGATCGGCGGGATGGCCACCGCGATCACCGCATCGATCGCGGGGTCGGTGAGCGCGGTGTCCAGCGCGATCCGGAAGTTCTCGCCGGTGGCGCCGGTGGTCAGGTCGACCGGGGAGCGCGGGTGCAGCCCGGCGCTGAGCAGCGCGTCGTGGGTGAGCAGCCCGAGCGAGTCGGAGTTGCCGACCACGGCCACCCGGTCGCCGGACGGCAGCGGCTGGTGGGCCAGCAGCTCGCCCACGTCGTACAGCTCGGTGATGGTCTCCACCCGCACCACGCCGGCCTGCTGGAACAGCGCGTCCACGGTGGCGTCGCGGAGCCGGCTGGCGGCGGGCTGGACGGCGTGGCCGGGCGGCAGGCTGCCGGTGTGCCTGGCGCCCTTGATCACCACGACCGGCTTGGTGGCGGCCAGCCTGCGGGCGATGCGGGTGAACTTGCGCGGGTTGCCGAAGGACTCCAGGTAGAGCAGCACCACCTCGGTGGCCGGGTCCTCCTCCCAGTACTGCAGCCAGTCGTTGCCGGAGACGTCGGCCCGGTTGCCGACCGAGGCGAACGAGGAGACGCCGAGACCCCGGCGGTGGGCGGCCTCCAGCAGGGCGACGCCGATCGCGCCGGACTGGCAGAACAGGCCGAACGGGCCGCGCGCGGGCAGAACCGGGGCGAGCGAGGCGTTCAGCGGGTGCTCGGGGTCGGTGTTCAGCAGGCCGAACGCGTTCGGGCCGATCACCCGCATCCCGGCCGCCCTGGCCTGCCGGACCAGCGCGCGCTGGCGGTCCCGCCCCTCGGGGCCCGTCTCGGCGTAACCGGCGGTGACCACCACCAGGCCCTGCACGCCGTGCGCGCCGCAGTCCGCGACGGTGCCCGGCACGGCGGTGGCGGGCACCGCGATCACCGCCAGGTCGACCGGGCCGGGGATCTCCAGCACCGAGCGGTGGGTCGGCACGCCGTCGATGTCGGTGCCGGGCGGGGCGTTGCGGTTCACCGCGTACAGCTCGCCGTCGAAGCCCCGGAGGTTGCGCAGCAGCGCCCGGCCGACCGACTGCGGGTTCCGGGACACCCCGATCACCGCGACCGAACGGGGCGTCAGCAGCCGTTGCACCGAGCGGGCCTCGGCGCGGTGCTCGCGGGCCCGCATGACGGCCAGCGAAGAGTCGGTGGGCTCCAGGTCGAACTCCAGGTGCACGACGCCGTCGGCGTAGGAGCGCTGCTGGGTGTAGCCCGCGTCGGTGAAGACCTTCACCATCTTGCGGTTCTCCGGCAGCACCTCGGCGGTGAACCGGCGGATGCCGCGCTCCTGGGCGACGGCGGCGATGTGCTCCAGCAGCGCGGAGGCCACGCCCCGGCCCTGGTGCGCGTCCTGCACCAGGAAGGCCACCTCGGCGTCGGTGCCGGTGGTCGACGGCCGCCCGTCCGGGTCGATCCGGTCGTACCGGACGGTCGCGATGAACCTGTCCCTGACCACCACCGCCAGGCCGACCCGGTTCACGTAGTCGTGGTGGGTGAAGCGGCGGACGTCCCGGTCGGAGAGCCGGGGGTAGGGCGCGAAGAAGCGGAAGTACTTGGACTGGTCGGAGACCCGTTCGTAGAACTCGACCAGCCGGTCGGCGTCGGCCTCGGTGATCGGCCTGATCCGGGCCGTGCCGCCGTCACGCAGCAGGACGTCGGCCTCCCAGTGCTGGGGGTAGCTGTGCTCGTCGCGGTGCGGCGCGGGGTCTTCCACAGCGTCAGGTTAGACGTTCGAGCGCTCAGGCGGACCGGTCGCGCGCGGTCGTCGCGTCGGCCGTCACCCCGGCGGTCGGGCAGCGGTGGGGCGGCGGTGGGGCGGCGGTGGGGCGGCGAGCCGCGTGGCGCGGGGCCGGTCGGCGGGTCAGGGTGGGAGCTCGGCCGCCGAAGCGGCCCGGGGCGGCGCGACCACCCGGTTCGCAGGCCCGGTACGCAGGCCCGGTTCGCTGGTCACGTTCGCATGGCACACTGGTCTAGACAACATGGCTCCACCAGCACCACCTGAAAGGCACGTCTCATGGCTGAGCGCCGCGTCACCATCGGTTGGCCCGAGGGCCTGCACGCCCGTCCCGCCTCGGTCTTCGTCCGCGCGGCGACCGCCGTCGGCGTGCCCGTCACCATCGCCAAGGAGGGCGGCAACCCGGTCAACGCCGCCTCCATGCTGGCCCTGCTCGCCCTCGGCGCCCAGGGCGGCGACACCGTGATCCTGGCCTCCGACGCCGAGGGCGCGGACCAGGCGCTGGACCGCCTGGCCAAGCTGGTCCAGGAGGGCCTGGACCAGCTTCCCGCCGCCTGACCGCCCTGCTGAAGGGGTGCACCGGGAACTCCGGTGCACCCCTTCAGCGCGCTCGGATCGGACTCAGAACACCGACCAGCCGGTCGCGGTGGTCAGCGCATCCAGTGCCGCCACCCCCAGGACCGAGTTCCCGGCCTGGTCCAGCCCCGGGCCCCAGACGCAGACCGCGCCGCGCCCCGGCAGGACGGCGAGGATCCCGCCGCCCACACCGCTCTTGCCCGGCAGTCCGACCCGGAACGCGAACTCCCCTGCCGCGTCGTACGTCCCGCAGGTGAGCAGCACCGCGTTCACCCGCTTCGCCTCGCTGCGGGTCAACAGCCGCGAACCGTCCGCGCGGACGCCGTGCGAGGCCAGGAACCGTCCCACCAGCGCCAGGTCGCGGCAGCTGGCGGCGATCGCGCAGTGCGCGTAGTAGTGCGCCAGCACGCTGTCGACCGGGTTGCGGAGGTTCCCGTAGCTGGCGATGAAGTGGGCCAGCGCCGCGTTCCGATGCCCGTGCCGCGCCTCCGAGGAGGCCACCGCGTCGTCCACCTCGATCGTCGGGTTCCCCGACTCCGCCCGCAGGAAGTCCCGCACCGCCCCCACCGCGTCCCCGGTCAGCTCCAGCAGCCGGTCCGTCACCACCAGCGCCCCCGCGTTGATGAACGGATTGCGCGGAATCCCGTGCTCGGTCTCCAACTGCACCAGCGAGTTGAACGGATTCCCGGAAGGCTCCCGCCCCACCCGCTTCCACAGGTCGTCCCCACCCTCCGCCAACGCCAGCGCGAGGGTGAACAGCTTCGACACGCTCTGCACCGAGAACGGCGTCTCCCAGTCCCCCGCCCCGTACACCTCCCCGCCGACCGTAGCGATCGCCATCCCGAACGCGGTCGGATCGACGACGGCGAGCGCCGGGATGTAGTCGGCGGGGCGGCCGCGCTCGGGGGCGCGCAGGGCGGTGTCCATCACGTCGTGCAGAAGTTGCTGGTAGTCCACGCCGCCCATTCTGGGCACGGAACGGCCGGGGATGCGTCAGCACCCCCGGCCCTGAGTGGCGGTCAGCCCTTCACGCAGACGACCTGCTTGAGCTGGGCGACCACCTCGACCAGGTCACGCTGCTGCTCCATGACCTTCTCGATAGACTTGTAGGCGCCCGGGATCTCGTCCACGACGCCGGTGTCCTTGCGGCACTCGACGCCCTTGGTCTGCTCCGCCAGGTCCTGCGCGGTGAACTTCTTCTTCGCCGCCGTACGGCTCATCTTCCGGCCGGCGCCGTGCGAGGCCGAGTTGAACGCCGCCTCGTTGCCGAGACCACGGACGATGTACGAGCCGGTGCCCATCGAGCCCGGGATGATGCCGTAGTCGCCCGAGCCGGCCCGGATCGCGCCCTTCCGGGTGACCAGCAGGTCGACCCCGTCGTAGCGCTCCTCGGACACGTAGTTGTGGTGGCAGCTGATCACCTGGTCGTAGGCGACCCTCGCCTTCGGGAACTCGCGCCGGACGATGTCCTGGAACAGCGCCATCATCACCGCGCGGTTGTTCTTTGCGTACTCCTGCGCCCAGAACAGGTCGCTGCGGTAGGCCGCCATCTGCGGGGTGTCCGAGATGAAGACCGCGAGGTCGCGGTCGACCAGGTTCTGGTTGTGCGGAAGCGAGCGGGCGACACCCATGTGGTGCTCAGCGAGCTCCTTGCCGATGTTCCGCGAACCCGAGTGCAGCATGAGCCACACCGAATCGGATGTATCGACACATACCTCCACGAAGTGGTTTCCTCCGCCCAGCGAACCCATCTGCTGGGCGGCCCGCTCGCGCTTCCACTTCACCTCGCCGGCGATGCCGTCGAAGCGGCTCCAGAAGTCGTCCCACCCCGCCGCCCGGAAGCCGTGCAGCTTGCGCGGGTCGACCGGGTCGGAGTGCAGGCCACGGCCGACCGGGATGACCTGTTCGATCTTGGACCGCAGGCGCGACAGGTCGTCGGGGAGGTCCTTGGCGGTCAGCGAGGTCTTCACCGCGCTCATGCCGCAGCCGATGTCGACGCCGACCGCCGCCGGGCAGACCGCGCCCTTCATGGCGATGACGGAGCCGACGGTGGCGCCCTTGCCCAGGTGGACGTCGGGCATCACGGCGAGGCCGTGCAGCCAGGGGAGCGAGCTGATGTTGCGCAGCTGCTGCATGGCCTGGCCCTCGACCGTCGAGGGGTTGGTCCACATCCGGATCGGGACCCGGACGCCGGGGACTTCGGTGTACGACATGCTGAACGACCTCCAGGGGTCGGCTGGTTCCAAGCTTAGTGAGGGTGCCGCGCGAAGCTTCCGGCGTGGCTCGGGGAAGGCGGGGGTGCTCGGCTCAGCGAGCGGTACAGGGGAAGCACGGTCGCCTGAGGGAGCTGGTTCGCTCGACCCGCATGGTGACCGCCTCCTCTCCTGTGTGTGGCCGCCCGACCGGGCGACGGGTGCAATCTAGCCACAGGGGGCGACACTGCGGCAATGGATTAAAGCGGCGGCGGCCCGGCGGAGCTGGTGCTCCGCCGGGCCGCCGGGAACGACCGCGAACGACCGGGGTCAGCTGATGACGGTGACCTCGCCGATCCCCAACTCCCGCACGTCGTCGGCGAACTGGGAGGCGTCGCCGACCAGCACGGTGACCAGCCGGTCCGGCGGGAAGGCGGCGACCACGGCGTCGGTGGCGGCGGCGGTGTCGAGGGCGGCGAGCTGCCGGTAGATCTCGGCCTGGTAGTCGTCGGGCAGGTACTGCTCGACCTGGTCGGCCAGGGTGGCGGCGACCGAGCCGGCCGTCTCGTACTTGAGCGGGGCGACCCCGACCAGGAACTGGACGGCCTCCTCGCGCTCGGCGTCGGTGAGGCCCTCGGCGGCCAGCGAGCGCAGGATGGTCCAGGTGTCGGCCAGGGCGGGGGCGGTGGAGGCGGTGTCCACCGAGCCGCTGATGGCGAGCAGCGCGCGGCCGGTGCCCTCGGCGTTGGAGCGGAGCGGCTGGGCGAAGGCCCGGACGCCGTACGTGTAGCCCTTCTCCTCGCGCAGTACGCGGTCGAGGCGGGAGGTGAGGGTGCCGCCGAGGCAGTAGGTGCCGAGGATCTGGGCGGCCCACAGCGGGTCGTGGCGGTCCGGGCCGATCCGGCCGATCAGCAGCTGGGTCTGGACGGAGCCGGGGCGGTCGACGATGACGACCCGTCCGGCGTCGTCGGCGGTGACCGGGGCGTGCACGCCGGGGGCGGTGGGCGCGGCGGTCCAGCTGCCGAGGGTGGCTTCGAGCAGGGCGCCGAGGTCGAGGCCGGTCAGGTCACCGACCACCACGGCGGTGGCGGTGGCGGGCCGGACGTGGTCGACGTAGAAGGACTGGACGGCGGCCCGGGTGATGTTCTTGACCGTGTCGGCGGTGCCGCTGCGCGGGCGGGAGAGCCGGTCGGCCTCCTCGAAGAGCGTGGCGTAGAGCGCCTTGGCGGCGCGGCGGGCCGGGTTGGCCTGCTCGTGGACGATCTCGTCGAGGCGGTTGGCGACCAGCCGCTCGATCTCGTCCTCGGGGAGGGCGGGGGCGCGCAGGGCGTCGGCGAGCAGGGTGAGGCCGCGCTCCAGGCGGGAGGCCGGGACCTCCAGGGAGACCCGGATGCCGGGGTGGTCGGCGTGCGCGTCCAGGGTGGCGCCGGCCCGCTCGAGCTCACCGGCGTACTGCTCGGCGGTGAGGGTGTCGGTGCCTTCGCTGAGGGCGCGGGCGAGGATGTTGGCGATGCCGTCCAGGCCGTCCGGTTCGGCGGCCAGCGGGGCGTCCAACTGGATCTCGACGGCGACGAGTTGCTGGCCGGGCCGGTCGCAGTGCAGCACTGTGAGGCCGTTGGCCAGGGTGGTGCGCTCGGGGGCTGGGAAGGCCCAGGGGCTGGGGGTGCCCGCGGCCGGCTGCGGGTGGAAGGTCATGGTGGGGGTGGGGTCGGTCATGCCGCCGCCTCCTCGTCCTCGGTCTCGGCGGCGTCGTCGCCCTCGGCAGCGTCGTCGGTGGTGGTGGGCTCGTACACCAGGACGGCCCGGTTGTCGGGGCGCAGCCGGGCGGCGGCCACCGCCTTGACCTCTTCGGCGGTGACGTCGAGGACCTTGCCGAGCGCCTCGTTGAGCAGCTTGGGGTCGCCGAACAGGACGGCGAAGCGGCAGAGTTCGTCGGCGCGGCCGGCCACAGTGGTGAGCCGGTCGAGCCACTCGCGTTCGATCTGGGCCTGGGCGCGCTCGAGCTCCTCCGGGGTGGGCCCCTCGGCGGCGAACCGGGCGAGCTCCTGGTCGACGGCGGTCTCGATCTGCTCGATGGTGGCGTCGCCGGAGGTCTTGATGTCGAGCCAGCCGAGCGAGGGGGCCCCGGCCAGGCGGAGCAGGCCGAAGCCGGCCGTGACGGCGGTGCGGTCGCGGCGGACCAGTCGGCTGTAGAGACGGCTGGACTCGCCGGAGCCGAGGATGGTGAGCGCCAGGTCGGCGGCGTCGGCCTCGCGGGTGCCGTCGTGCGGCAGGCGGTAGGCGGCCATCAACGCCCGGGAGGGGACGTCCTCCTGGACGAGTTCGCGGATCTCCGCGCCGATCACCTCGGGCAGGGCGCCGTCGCGCGGCGGCTGCTTGCCGTCGTGGGCGGGGATGGTGCCGAAGTACTTCTCGACCCAGGCGATGGTCTGCTCGGGGTCGAGGTCGCCGACGATGGAGAGCACGGCGTTGTTGGGCGCGTAGTACGTCCGGAAGAACGTCCGGGCGTCCTCCAGGGTGGCCGCGTCCAGGTCGGCCATCGAGCCGATCGGGGTGTGGTGGTACGGGTGGCCGTCCGGGAAGGAGAGCGCGGTGAGCTTCTCGAAGGCGGTGCCGTACGGGACGTTGTCGTAGCGCTGGCGGCGCTCGTTCTTGACGACGTCGCGCTGGTTCTCCATCGAGGTGTCGTCGAGGGCGGCGAGCAGGGAGCCCATCCGGTCGGCCTCCAGCCAGAGGGCGAGCTCCAGTTGGTGGGCGGGCATGGTCTCGAAGTAGTTGGTGCGCTCGAAGCTGGTGGTGCCGTTGAGGGAGCCGCCGGCGCCCTGGACCAGTTCGAAGTGGCCGTTGTTGGACACGTTGGCCGAGCCCTGGAACATCAGGTGCTCGAACAGGTGGGCCAGGCCGGTGCGCCCCTTCACCTCGTGGCGGGAGCCGACGTCGTACCAGAGGCAGACGGCGGTCACCGGGGTGAGGTGGTCCTCGGAGAGCACCACGCGCAGGCCGTTGGCCAGGCGGTGCTCGGTGATGGCGAGGCCTCGGGTGGAGGCGGGGGCCGGGTTGGCCATGCTGGGTCCTTCCCGTCTTCGAGTCGTCGGTCCGGGCGGCTGGAGTGCCGTTCCCTCATTGTGGTGCAACGCGCGGGGCGCTCGGATGTGCCCGCGCCAGCGGGGCGTTCGCCACGGGCGGAAGTAGCGTCAGGAGGAGGGGGTTGACCGAGGCTGTGGGCGGGAGGGTCCACAATGGGGGGCGCCGTACCCCGGCAGCCGCCCGGACAGTTACCGAAGTACCCGTCAGAGACGCAAGGGAGCCCCGCCGCGATGGCCCGCCGCAGTTCGCCCACCCCGCCGCCCGGAGACTTCGAGGAGCGCATCCTCGATGTGGACGTGGTGGACGAGATGCAGGGCTCCTTCCTGGAGTACGCCTACTCGGTCATCTACTCCCGTGCCCTGCCCGACGCCAGGGACGGCCTCAAGCCGGTGCACCGGCGGATCCTCTACCAGGCCAACGAGATGGGCCTGCGGCCCGACCGCGCGCACGTGAAGTGCGCCCGCGTGGTCGGCGAGGTGATGGGCCGTCTGCACCCGCACGGTGATGCCTCGATCTACGACTCCGTGGTCCGGATGGCGCAGCCGTTCTCGATGCGGTTGCCGCTGATCGACGGCCACGGGAACTTCGGTTCGCTCGGCAACGACGACCCGCCGGCCGCGATGCGGTACACCGAGTCGCGGCTGACGGCGGCCTCGATGGCACTGGTGGAGTCGATCCACGAGGACACCGTCGACTTCGGGCCGAACTACGACGGCAGCGAGCAGGAGCCGATCGTGCTCCCCGCCGCCTTCCCGAACCTGCTGGTGAACGGCGCGTCCGGCATCGCGGTCGGGATGGCGACCAACATGCCGCCGCACAACCTCTCCGAGGTGGTGGCCGCGGCCCGGCACCTGATCAAGCACCCGCACGCGGACCTCGACACCCTGATGCGGTTCGTGCCGGGCCCTGACCTGCCGACGGGCGGTCGGATCGTCGGGCTGTCGGGCATCCGGGACGCGTACGAGTCGGGCCGTGGCACCTTCAAGATCCGGGCGACGGTCTCGATCGAGGCGGTGACGGCCCGGCGCAAGGGCATCGTGGTCACCGAGCTGCCGTACACGGTCGGCCCGGAGAAGGTGATCGCCAAGATCAAGGACCTGGTCGGCGCGAAGAAGCTCCAGGGCATCGCCGACGTGAAGGACCTGACGGACCGCGCGCACGGCCTGCGGCTGGTCATCGAGGTGAAGAACGGCTTCGTGCCGGAGGCGCTGCTCGAACAGCTCTACAAGCTGACGCCGATGGAGGAGACCTTCGGCATCAACAACGTCGCGCTGGTCGACGGCCAGCCGCTGACGCTCGGGCTGAAGGAGCTGCTGGAGGTCTACGTCGACCACCGGTTCACGGTGGTGCGGCGGCGCAGCGACTTCCGTCGGCGCAAGCGTCAGGAGCGGCTGCACCTGGTCGAGGGTCTGTTGGTCGCGCTGGTCGACATCGACGAGGTCATCGCGATCATCCGGTCGAGCGAGAACGCGACGCAGGCCAAGGAGCGCCTGATGGAGCGCTTCTCCCTGTCGGAGACCCAGACGACGTACATCCTGGACACGCCGCTGCGCCGGCTCACCCGCTTCGACCGCGTGGAGCTGGAGGCGGAGCAGGCCAAGCTGCTCTCGGAGATCGCGGAGCTTACCGAGATCCTGGAGTCGGACAGCAAGCTGCGCAACGTCGTGTCGGGTGAACTCGGGGCGGTCGCCAAGCAGTTCGGCACCGAGCGGCGGACGGTGCTGCTGGAGGCGGGCGCGGTGCCTGCCGCCACGCTGTCGGTGCCGCTGGAGGTCGCGGACGACCCGTGCCGGGTGCTGCTCTCCTCCACCGGGCTGCTGGCCCGGCTGGCGGACGGCGAACCGGCCGAGCCCTCGGAGTCGCGGGCCAAGCACGACGTGGTGGTCTCGGCGGTCTCGGCGACGGCCCGGGGTGACGTGGGTGTGGTGACCTCGGCCGGGCGGGTGCTGCGGCTGCCAGTGATCGACCTGCCCGCGCTGCCGCCGTCGCCGACGCTGTCCCTGGCGGGCGGCGCCGCGGTGAGCGAGTTCCTGCGGTTGGACGACGGCGAGCGGGTGATCGCGCTGACCACGCTGGACGAGTCCTCGCCGGGGCTGGCGCTGGGCACGGTGCAGGGTGTGGTGAAACGGGTGGTTCCGGAGTGGCCCGCGAACAAGGACGAGTTCGAGGTGATCGCCCTCAAGGAGGGTGACGCGGTGGTCGGTGCGGTCGAACTCCGCACCGGCGAGGAGGACTTGGTCTTCATCACCTCGGACGCGCAGTTGCTGCGCTACCCGGCCTCGCAGGTCCGTCCGCAGGGTCGCCCGGCGGGCGGCATGGCGGGGGTGAAGCTCGCGGACGGCGCGCGGGTGCTGTCGTTCGCGGCGGTGGACCCGGCGGCGGACGCGGTGGTGGTCACGGTCGCGGCGGCCTCGGCGACGCTGACGGGTGGGGAGCACACGAGCTGGAAGGTCACGCCGTTCGAGCAGTACCCCCGGAAGGGGCGGGCCACCGGTGGGGTGCGCTGCCAGCGCTTCCTGCGCGGTGAGGACGCCCTGGCGTTTGCCTGGGCGGGGCCGGCTCCGGCCCGCGCGGCGACGGCGGCGGGTGCTCCGGTCGCGCTGCCCGAGCGTGATCCCCGCCGCGACGGCTCCGGCACTCCGGTGTCGGGCACCATCGCGGTGGTGGCGGGGCCGGCTTTCTAGGCGGCGAGCTTTTTGGAGGGCTCCAGCCAGGAGCTCGGGGAACGGCGAGGGTGTCTGGCGTGCGGGTCAAATGACAACGTGCCTGACCGCCTACGCATGGGTGGCCATTGCTGAGGTGGCCCTCGCCGTTCCTTGAGCCCCTGGCCGCAGGGGCCGGGCGGCTGCCGAAAGGTAGCCTTACCTGTGTGGGTACCTGTGCAACTCTCTCGCGTGAGCTGACCGAGCCGTTGGCTGCCACTGCGGCGGCGGCCGCGACGTGGCTGTTGGTCGAGCAGGCGGGGCCGTGGGGTGCGAAGGCGCTGACCGAGAGTCACCTGGATGCGGCAGTGGGCCGGGCCTTGGATGCGGCGGCCGAGGGCACGGGGGTGCGGGTCGCGCTGATCCGGCGCCCGGGGCGTCATGCGGACTGCCTGCCGACCGCCCGGCACGAGGTGATCGTGGCGCACACGGCGCCGGGCGACTCCTGGGTCCGGCGCACGGCGGTGGCCGATCCCGCCGAGCTGCTGGCGCTGGACTTCGCCGCGCTCGGCGCGGGCGTGCACGGCGGTTTCGGTGCCGAGCACCGGGGCGATCCGCTGGCGCTGGTCTGCACCAACGGCCGCCGGGACCGGTGCTGCGCACTGCTGGGGCGGCCGCTGGCGGCCGAACTGGCGGCCGCCGGACATGCCGAGGTGTGGGAGGTGACCCACCTCGGCGGGCACCGGTTCTCCCCCACCATGCTGGTGCTGCCGTTCGGTTACGCGTACGGGCGGCTGACCCCCACCTCCGCCAAGGAGGTGCTGGCCGCGACCGCCGCCGGGCACACCGTGACCGAATTCTCGCGCGGACGCTCGTACTGGGACCGCTCGGGCCAGGCCGCCGAGCAGGCGGTCCGGGAGCTGACCGGTGAGACCGGCGCGGATGCGCTGACGCTCGTTCAGCAGTCGGACGGTCCGGTCGAGGTGCGGCACACCGACGGACGGCGCTGGCAGGTCGAGGTGGTCCAGGGTGTCAGCGAACCGCCCCGGGCGGAGAGTTGCGGCAAGAGCCCGGCCACTCCGGTCCGGATGGACGTCCGCTCGATCCGTGAGCTGAGCGGGCACTAGCACCACGAGTTATGCTGACGGCCCCTCACCCGCTGTCCAGGAAGGTAAGGGGCCGTCAGGGAACCGCGACTCAGCCCGCCTTGGTGACGAACTCCGTGGTGTAGGTCTTCGAGAGGTCGATCGACGCCTCCTTGCCCTTGACGTCCGGGTGGAAGGCGCCGAGGACGGCGAGGACCGTCTTGGGTCCCTCGGGCGGCATCACCCCGTCGGTGGTGAACATCGGCAGCGTCGCCTTGATCGCCGCGGCGTACTGCTCGGCACCGCCCTGGGCGTAGTCGGCCGGCATCTGGGCGGCGATCTCGGCGGGGGTGTGGGTGTTCATCCACTTCAAGGTCTTGACGAAGGCGTTGGCCAGCTTCTGGGTGGTCTCCTTGTTCTTCTCCACCCAGTCGGTGTTCATGTAGAGCGAGGACGAGGGGTAGAGCCCGCCGAGGGCGGCCTTGGAGCCCTCGGGGGTGCGCATGTCGTAGAGCACCGTGCCGAGGTTCTTGGCCAGGATGTTGGCGACCGTCGGGTCGGTGGTCATGCCGGCGTCGATGCTGCCCTGCTGCATGGCGGCGATGAAGGTCTGTCCGGCGCCGACCGCTATCGGGCTGAACTCGCTGACCGCGACGCCGTTCTTGACGGCGAGGTACTTGGTGAGGAAGTCGGTGGAGGAGCCGATGCTGGTGACGCCGAGCTTCTTGCCCTTGAAGTCCGCACCCGTCTTGATCGCGTCGGCCTGCTTGGCGGAGACCACCTCGACCTCGCCGGGGGCCTGTGAGAACTGGACCACCGACTCGACGTTCTTGCCCTTGGCCTGAAGGTCGATGGTGTGGTCGTAGAAGCCGACCGCGCCCTGGACGTCACCGGCGAGCAGCGCGGTGGTGGCGTTGACGCCGGCCGGTTCGGTCATCAGCTCGACGTTGACGCCGGCCTGGGCGAAGTGGCCGAGCCGCTGGGTGAGCATCGCGGGCAGGTAGATGACCTTGTCCAGGCCGCCGACCATGATCTTGACCTTGGGTCCTTCCACGGTCTGCCCGGCCTCGGCGTGGGTGGAGGAGGCGGCGTCGTTGGCACAGGCGGTGAGGGAGAGCAGCAGGGTGGCGGCGGCCGCTGCGGCGAGGGTTCTGCGCATGGGTGGATGCCTTTCGGGGGTGGGGAGGGAGGTCAGCGGCCGTCGCCGGAGTCGGCCGGCTTCCAGCGGAAGAGCCGCTTCTCGGCGAAGGTGAGCAGGCCCTCGGTGAGCAGGGCGACCACGGCGAGGATGGTCATCGCGGCGTACACGCCGGCGGCGTTGAAGGTGCCCTGGGCGGCGGCGACCAGCAGTCCGAGGCCCTTGGTGGCGCCGATGTACTCGCCGACGATGGCGCCGATCAGGGCGAAGCCGAAGCTGACATGCAGGCTGGTGAAGATCCAGGTGGTGGCGGCGGGGATGACCACCTGGAGGGTCAGCCTGCGCTGGTCGGCGCCCAGGATGCGGGCGTTGGCGATCAGGTTGCGGTCCACCTCGCGCGCCCCCTGGAAGGCGTTGAAGAAGACCGGGAAGAAGACCAGCACCACGGCGGAGGCGACCTTGGAGGCCGGGCCGAGGCCGAACCAGATCAGGAAGATCGGCGCCAGCACGATCCGGGGGATGGCGTTCAGGACCTTGATGTACGGGCCGAACACGTCGGCCAGGAAGCGGATCCGGCCGAGCGCGATGCCCAGCAGGACGCCGCAGGTCACGCCGATCACCCAGCCGGTGAGGGCCTCGTAGAGGGTGTAGCCGATCTGCTCGCCCAGCGAGCCCTGCGCGGTGCCGTGGGTGATCCACTGCCAGATCTGGGCCCAGATCTTCGACGGCTGGGAGAAGTTGAACGGGTCGATGACCTCGGTCCTGGCGCACAGCTCCCAGAGGCCGAGGAAGGCGACCAGGACGCCGGCCCGGGCGCCGTACACGGTGAACTTCCGGTTCCGGGCGGCCCGTTCACGGGCGGCGGTGCGGGTGGTGACCAGGGGCGCGGCCACGACGGCGGACTCAAGCGGCATTGCCCGCTCCTCTCTCACGGGTGATGCGGACCTCTTCGCCGAGCGACGCCCAGATCTCGCGGTACAGCTCGACGAACCGAGGTTCCAGCCGGACGGCCTCCACGGTGCGCGGCCGGGGCAGGTCCACGGTGAAGATCTCCTTGACGGTGGCGGGGCCCGCCGTCATCACCACCACCCGGTCGGCGAGCGCGATCGCCTCGTCCAGGTCGTGGGTGACGAAGACCACCGAGGAGCCGGTGCCGGCCCAGAGTTCGAGCAGCTGGTCGGACATCAGGGCCCGGGTCTGCACGTCGAGGGCCGAGAACGGCTCGTCCATCAACAGGATCTTCGGGTCGTTGACGAAGGTCTGGGCCAGCGCGACGCGCTTGCGCATGCCGCCGGAGAGCTGGTGCGGGTAGCGGTCCTCGAAGGCGGCCAGGCCGACCCGGGCCAGCCAGTCCCTGGCCCGCTCGCGGGCCTCGGCCACCGGGACGCCGCGGAACCGGGGGCCCGCCATCACGTTCGAGAGCACCGTGCGCCAGGGGAAGACGGCGTCCTGCTGGAAGACGAACCCGACCTGGCTGTTGATCCCGTCGACGTTCTCGCCGTGCACCCGCACCTCGCCCTCGGTGGGCTCCTCCAGGCCGCTGACCAGGGTCAGCGTGGTGGACTTGCCGCAGCCGGTCGGGCCGACCACCGCGACGAACTCCCCCGGGGCCACCGTCAGATCGAGGTCCCGTACGGCGGTGTGCAGGGTGCCCGAGGGCGTCCTGAACCGCTTGGTCGCACCGGTCAACTCGATCGCCGGGGCTGTGGTTGTCAGCCCGCTCATATCCACCTCCGAAGGTCCCGGCGCCGTCGCCGGGTCTGTGTCTGCCCCGGAGGTTAGGAGTGGCGCGGGTCACGGCGGCACCCTTGCGGGCGTACTGCGACTTCCCCGCGTTGAGGGCTGTTCTGCTCCTTTTGCTTCCGCTACAACAGCGGAGCGGGGGCTGACAGAAACACCGGGGAAACATATGGTGTCGATCCCACCCGAACCGACCTCGTCGCGACCGCCCGGAAGGAGACCCGCGTGAGACGCCCGCACTGGCCCCGCCGGGTCTTCGCCCAGCTGCTGCTGAGCCAGACCGTGGTCACGGTCGGCGTCACCGCCGTGACGGCCGGCCTGTTCCTGGCGCCGGTGAGCCGGGAGCTGGACCACGACGCCATGCAGCGGGCGCTGTCGATCGCCCAGTCCACGGCGGCCGACGAGGCGGTCGTCCGGGCCGCGGCCGAGCAGGACGCGGTGGCCGCCCAGCGGGACGCCGAGCAGATCAGGCTGGCCACCGGCGCCAGCTTCGTGGTGGTCACCGACCTGGACGGCATCAGACTGTCGCACACCGACCCGTCGAAGATCGGCTTCCGAGTCAGCACCGACCCCGAGCCGGCGCTGCGCGGCGAGAGCGTGACCGCGATGCAGCAGGGCACCCTGGGCCGGACGGCCCGGGGCAAGGTGCCGCTCCGGCTGGCGGACGGCCGGATCGTCGGTGAGGTGTCGGTCGGCATCAGCGACCTCTCGATCCGGCGGCGGCTGCTCAGCATGGTGGCGGGCATCCTGCTCTGCTCGGGCGCGGGCCTGGCGGCCGGGCTGCTGGCGACGCTGGTCCTGGCCCGGCGGCTGAAGCGGCGTACGCACAACATCGCGATCGCCGACATCTCCGCGCTGCTGGTGGAGCGGGAGGCGATGCTGCACGGCATCCGGGAGGGCATGGTGGCGCTCGACCGGCGCGGCCGGGTCCGGCTGGCCAACGACGAGGCGGTGCGGCTGCTCGCGCTGCCCGAGGACTGCACCGGGCGGGCGATCGACGAGCTGCTGCCGCCGGGCCGGCTGGCCGAGGTGCTCACCGGCCGGATCGAGGGCACCGACCTGCCCGCTGTCAGGGACGACCGGGTGCTGGTGGTGAACCGGACCGCCACCGAGCACGACGGCGCCGTGATCACCCTCCGGGACCGGACCGAACTGGAGTCACTGGTGCGGGAGTTGGACACCACCCGGAGCCTGACCGAGGCGCTCAGGGCGCAGGACCACGAGCACGCCAACCGGATGCACACCCTGCTCGGCCTGCTGGAACTCGGACTGCATCAGCAGGCCGCCGAGTTCATCTCCGAGCAGTCCGGCTCGCACGCGGCGGTCGCCGCCGGAATCGCCGAACAGGTCCAGGACCCGCATGTGGCCGCCCTGTTGGCGGGCAAGGCGGCGGTCGCGGCCGAGCGCGGCGTCCGGCTGGAGATCACCGCGGACAGCCACCTGCCGGACGCGGCCGTCGACCCGCGCGCGCTGGTCACGGTGCTCGGCAACCTGGTCGACAACGCGCTGGACGTGCTCTCCGGCGGGGTGCGCTTCAAGGGCGAGGTGATGGTCGGCCTGCGGGTCTGCGGCGACGCCCTGCTGATCGAGGTCGCCGACAGCGGTCCCGGCGTCCCGACCGAGCTGCGGGAGCGGATCTTCGAGGAGGGCTGGACCGACAAGGCCGCCCCCGCGCACCGCCCGCGCGGCCTGGGCCTGGCGATGGTCCGCCGGCTGGTGGAGCGGTCCGGCGGCCGGATCGCGGTCGACCGGAGCCCGCTCGGCGGCGCCCGGTTCACCGTCGAACTGCCCGAGGCCCTGCACGCGGTGGGAGCGCCATGATCGACGTACTCGTGGTGGACGACGACTTCCGGGTGGCCGAGGTGCACGCCGCGTACGTGGCCAAGGTGCCCGGCTTCCGGGTGACCGGGAAGGCGCACAGCGCGGGCGAGGCGCTGGCCGCGCTGGAGCGCACCCCGGTCGACCTGGTCCTGCTCGACCACCACCTGCCGGACGAGACCGGCCTGGCCCTGGTCCGCCGGATGCGGGAGGCCGGGATCGGCTGCGACGTGATGATGGTGACGGCCGCCCGGGACGTCTCCACCGTGCACGCGGCGATGCAGCACGGCGCCCTGCAGTACCTCGTGAAACCGTTCAGCTTCGCCGGGCTGCGCGAGAAGCTGGTCAGCTACGCGGACCTGCGGCACGCGCTGGCCGGACCGGCCGCCCGGGAGGCCTGCCAGGACGAGGTGGACCGGATGTACGCCACCATGCGCAGCGCCGCCTCCCCGCTGGCCACCCTGCCCAAGGGCCACTCGGCGCCCACCACCGACCTGGTGCTGGGCGTGCTCCGCCAGGCCGGCCGCCCGCTCTCCGCCCAGGAGGTCGCCGACCGGACCGGTCTGAGCCGCTCCACCGCACAGCGCTACCTCAAGCAGCTGGAGCGCGACAGCCGACTGCGGCTCAGCCTGCGCTACGGCGACACCGGCCGGCCGGAGCACCGCTACGTGCTGCCTGCGCCGCCGCCCAACGGCCGGTCGCTCTAAGCCGCCCCCGCCCCGGTGAGTGAGCGGACCTCCAGTTCGGCGTACCGGTCCGGGTCGGCCGCCTCCCGGGAGGTGACGGTGCCGAGCCAGCCGGCCAGGAAGCCGAGCGGGATGGAGACCAGGCCCGGGTTCTCGAGCGGGAACCAGTGGAAGTCCAGCCCGGGGAGGACGGCGGTCGGCGCGCCGGAGACCACCGGGGAGAACAGCACCAGCAGGACGGCCGGGACGAGGCCGCCGTACACCGACCAGACCGCACCCCGGGTGGTGAAGCGGCGCCAGAACAGCGAGTAGAGCAGCGTCGGCAGGTTGGCCGAGGCGGCCACCGCGAAGGCCAGGCCGACCAGGAAGGCGACGTTCAGCCGCTGGGCGTACAGGCTGAGCACGATCGCCAGCGCACCGATCACCACGGCGGCGATCCGGGCCACCCGTACCTCCTGACGCTCCGTCACCTGCCGTTCGCCCTCGCGGCGCCAGGCCCGGGCGAACAGGTCGTGGGCGAAGGCGGCCGAGGAGGCCAGGGTCAGCCCGGCGACCACCGCCAGGATGGTGGCGAAGGCGATCGCCGAGATCAGCGCGAACAGCAGGACCCCTCCGGTGCTGCCCGCTCCCCCGCCCAGCACCTGGGCCAGCAGCGGGACCGCCGTGTTCCCGGCCGGATTGGCGGCCCGGACGGTTGCGCTGCCGACCAGGGCGGCGGCGCCGAGGCCGAGCACGACGGCCATCAGGTAGAAGGCACCGATCAGCCCGATCGCCCACATCGTGGAGCGGCGGGCGGCCCGGGCGGTGGGCACGGTGTAGAACCGGGACAGGATGTGCGGCAGCCCGGCAGTGCCGAGCACCAGGGCCAGCCCGAGCGAGAAGAAGTCCAGTCGGCTGACCCGGCCGGTCCCGTACTTGAGGCCGGGTTGGAGGAACGCCTCGCCCGCACCGCTGCCCCGGGCGGCGGCCCGCATCAGCTCGGCCAGGTCACCGTGGAAGCGGACCAGCACCAGCCCGGTGAGCAGCAGCGAACCGGCCACCAGCAGCACGGCCTTGACGATCTGGATCCAGGTGGTGGCCTTCATCCCGCCCACCGTGACGTAGACGATCATCAGCGCGCCGACCCCGACGATCGCCCAGGTCTTCGCCGAACCGTCACCGGTGCCGAGCAGCAGGGCCACCAGGCTGCCCGCGCCGACCATCTGCGCGACCAGGTAGAGCAGGGTGACCACCACGCTGGCACTGCCCACCGCGGCCCGGACCGGCCGCTGGCGCATCCGCAGCGCCAGCACGTCGGCCAGGGTGTAGCGGCCCGCGTTCCTGACCAGTTCGGCGACCAGCATCAGCACCGCCAGCCAGGCGACCAGGAAGCCGATGCTGTACAGCACGCCGTCGTAGCCGTAGAGCGAGATCAGGCCGGTGACGCCGAGGAAGGAGGCGGCCGAGAGGTAGTCGCCGGAGAGCGCCAGGCCGTTCTGCAGCGGGCTGAACTCCCGGCCGCCGGTGTAGAACTCCTCGGCGGCCTGGCCCCGGCGCCCGACCCAGAGCGTGATGCCCAGGGTGACCAGCACGATGACGGCGAACAGGGCGACGGCCAGGCCGTGTTGGGCACTGTTCACCGCAGCTGGTCCTGGGTGTCCCAGCGCAGCTCCAGGGCGGCCGCGTCCCGGCCGGACCGGGCGTTCCTGGCGTAGAGCCAGGTGAGCACGAAGGTGGAGGAGAACTGGAGCAGGCCGAGCACCCAGGCCACGTTCAGCGGGCCGACCACCTGCACCCGCATGAGGCCGGGGGCGGCGGTCTGCGCCAGCAGGTAGAGCAGGTACCAGCCGAGGAAGCCGGCGGTGGCCGGGAAGACGAAGCCGCGGTAGCCGCGCCGGATCTGCTGGAACGCGTCGCTCTCCTGCACCGTCCGGTACACCTCGGCCCGGCCCGGGCCCTGCTGCGGTGCGATCTCCTGTTGGGCCACGGCTGCTCCACGCTCGGCATCGGACCGGAGGGGGAGCCTCCGGTCACCTGACCGCTCCAGCATGGAACCGCTGCAGAGCCGTTCGCGACGGCTTGCAGATACGTTCACTCAAACAGGTGAGCCCCCGTCGGGTGACGGGGGCTCACCTGTTGACGGAGCCTCAGGCGTCGATCCGTGAACGGTCCATGGTGGCCGCCGAGTCGACGATGAACTCCTTGCGCGGCGCCACGTCGTTGCCCATCAGCAGGTCGAAGACCTTCTCGGCCTGCTCCAGGTCACCCAGGTTGATCCGGCGCAGGGTGCGGTGGCGCGGGTCCATGGTGGTCTCGGCCAGCTGGTCGGCGTCCATCTCACCGAGACCCTTGTACCGCTGCACCGGCTCCTTCCAACGCATCCCCTTGCGCTGGAACTCCAGCAGGGTGGAACGCAGTTCGGCGTCGGAGTAGGTGTAGTGGTACTTCTCCTGCCCGCGCTTGGGGCTGGTCAGCTCGGTCCGGTGCAGTGGCGGGACGGCCGCGAACACGCGGCCCTGCTCCACCATCGGGCGCATGTAGCGCTGGAACAGCGTCAGCAGCAGGCAGCGGATGTGCGAACCGTCGACGTCGGCGTCGGCCATGAAGATGACCCGGCCGTAGCGGGCCTGGTCGATGTCGAAGGTCCGGCCCGAGCCGGCTCCTATGACCTGGATGATCGACGCGCACTCGGCGTTCTTGAGCATGTCGGCGACGGACGCCTTCTGCACGTTCAGGATCTTGCCGCGGATCGGCAGCAGCGCCTGGAACTCCGAGTTGCGCGCCAGCTTGGCGGTGCCGAGCGCCGAGTCGCCCTCCACGATGAAGAGTTCGCTGCGCTCGACGTCGTCGCTGCGGCAGTCGGCCAGCTTGGCCGGCAGCGAGGAGGTCTCCAGCGCGGTCTTCCGGCGCTGCGCCTCCTTGTGCTGGCGGGCCGCCACTCTGGTCCGGGCCGCCGCCACCACCTTCTCCAGCACGGCGCGGGCCTGGAGCTTCTCGTCCTTCTTGGCCGAGGTCAGGAACGACTTCAGCTCCTTGGCCACCACGGCCGCGACGATCCGGTTGGCGGCCGAGGTGCCGAGCACCTCCTTGGTCTGGCCCTCGAACTGCGGCTCGGCGAGCCGGACGGTGACCACCGCGGTCAGGCCCTCGGTGGCGTCGTCCTTGGTGATGTCGTCCTCGGCGACCCGCAGCAGCTTCGCCGAACGCAGCGCCTCGTTGACCGTCTTTGCGAGCGAGCGCTCGAAGCCGGTGACGTGGGTGCCGCCCTTGGGGGTCGCGATGATGTTCACGAAGGAGCGCAGCGTGGTGTCGTAACCGGCGCCCCAGCGCAGCGCGATGTCCACCCCGAGCTCGCGGGTGACCTCGGTCGGGGTCATGTGACCGAGGTCGTCCAGCACCGGGACGGTCTCCTTGAAGCTGCCCTCGCCGTGCAGCCGGAGGACGTCGCAGATCGGCTTGTCGGGCGCCAGGAACTCGCAGAACTCGCTGATCCCGCCGTCGAAACGGAAGGTGTCCTGACGGACCTTGTCGCTCTCGGTCAGCCGCTCGTCACGCACGATGATGGTGAGACCGGGGACCAGGAACGCGGTCTGCCGGGCCCGGGCGTGCAGGGTCTCCAGCGAGAGCCTGGCCTCCTTGAGGAAGATCTGCCGGTCGGCCCAGTAGCGGACCCGGGTACCGGTCTTCCCCTTCGCGACCTTGCCCTTCCGGGTCACCCCGGTGCCCGCCTCGAAGGGGGCGTCCGGGCTCAGCTCGGTGAAGATGCCCGGGGTGCCGCGACGGAAGCTGATCGCGTGGACGTGGCCGCCGCGGTCCACCTCGACGTCCAGCCGCGCGGAGAGCGCGTTGACCACCGAGGCGCCAACGCCGTGCAGACCGCCGGAGGCCGCGTACGAGCCACCGCCGAACTTGCCGCCGGCGTGCAGCTTGGTCATCACGACCTCGACGCCGGACAGGCCGGTCTTCGGCTCCACGTCGACCGGGATGCCACGGCCGTTGTCCTTGACCTCGACCGAGCCGTCCTCGTACAGGACCACCTCGATCCGGTCGCAGTGGCCGCCGAGCGCCTCGTCCACCGCGTTGTCGATGATCTCCCAGAGGCAGTGCATCAGGCCGCGGCTGTCGGTCGAGCCGATGTACATGCCGGGGCGCTTGCGGACCGCCTCCAGCCCCTCCAGGACGAGCAGGTGCCGAGCGGTGTAGTTGGAGCCGTCGTCTCCGGCCAGCAGGGCGGACGACGCGTTCGGATCGGCGCTCACTCGGTGTGCACTCCTCAATGACGTTCTGACTCGTCTGACTTCCGGCCCGGTGCATCCCCGGCCGGACCCCACAGTGTTCCCAATGCCTGAGACACATCGGAGACGGCCCGCGCAGCTTGTACGCGCTGCGCGAACAAGGCCGTCGCCGGATCCGGAGCCACCGGAACGCCATCTCCTCCTGCCACCACGGGTCCTGAAGGACCGTCGCCCGGGGAGCAGGCGGTGGAGCAGGCGATATGCAGGCTACCTGTGTCGGGGACGGGGCTTATGCTCCAACCCAGCAGAGGATTATGCTACGCGGACCTCGACCCCCGACCGATCGGGAGTTCGAACCCGAATGGCGAGTCCTGGGAACCGGTAGGCATGAACCGCCGACGCCCTGGGCACGTCCTCAGCAACAACACAGCAGAATCCTCAGAGAAGAAAAGCCACGAGCGGGAACGTTTTCGGCCTGGTTGGATGTTGACCCTGGTACGACAGCTCGTCGAGCTAGAGAAGAGGCGACGTGACTACTGTTCTGACCCCTGCGAGCCCGCTCACCGCGGCTGACCGCTGCGACCGCTGCGGCGCCCAGGCCTACCTGCGCGTCGTACTCGCGAGCGGCGGAGAGCTGCTCTTCTGCGCCCACCACGGGCGGAAGTTCGAGCCGGAGCTCAAGAAGATCGCGGTCGAGATACACGACGAGAGCGGCCGTCTCACGGAGCCGAGCACCAACACCTCGGAGGACGAGCGCTGAGTTCCCCGCTCGCACAGGCGAGCGCGCAGAACTGACCGACCGGAGCCGGACGGTCACCCCAGCCGGGGGTGAGCCGTCCGGCTCCGGCGCGTGTCAACATCCTGTCACCCGACGATATGTCGGAGCGTGGCCGTCAGAGCACGGAGCGTACCGCGTCCGAGACCGCCGCCACCCTGGTGTAGACGCCCGGGTACCTGGCGTCGGCGCAGCCGGTGCCCCAGGAGACCAGCCCGGCCAGCCTGCCGTGCACCACCAGCGGGCCGCCGCTGTCGCCCTGGCAGGCGTCCTTGCCGCCCTTCTCCTCGCCGGCGCAGACCATCACGCTCGCGTCGTAGGCACCGTCCTTACCGTGCGAGTACGCCTGACCACAGGTCTCGTCCGAGACGATCGGCACGTTCACCCCGCGCAGCCGCTGCGAGTAACTCCCGTCGCCCTTGGTGTCGCCCCAGCCATACACCGTTGCCGGGGTGCCGGGCGCGTACGGCTCCGTCTCACCCTGGCCGAGCAGCTCGATCACCGGGCGGTCGCCTTGGGAGGCGGCGAGCGTGAGCACCGCCACATCGTTCAGGTTCCGGGAGAAGTCGTAGCCCGGGTGCACCCAGACGTCGCGCACCTCGACCTCGCGACCGAACCGGCCACTCAGGTCGTCCCGCCCGATCACGGCGCGCAGACCGGGGCGGTTCACCTTGTGCCCGGTGGACTCGTCGTAGAAGCAGTGCGCGGCGGTGACCACCTTGGTCGGCGAGATCAGCGCGGCGCCGCAGAACTGGCCGGAGCGGGCGCTGCCGAACTGCTGACGGCTCGCCAGCGCCACCATCCACGGCAACTGCTGGGTGCTGACCTCCTGGCCGCCGACGATCCTGCGCTGCGCCTGAGCCGGCGTGGCCGCACCCAGCGCGAGCAGCGAGGTCGGGAGGGTGGCGAGCAACGCAAGGGCGACCCCCCGGCGGTGGCGCCGGGGGGACGGCGGGGTCGGGCGGGCGTCCAGGATGGGCGGCACCGGAATCTCCAAGCTGGGTCGGCGACAGCAACCGACACAGCGTAGTGGAGCGATCACGGGGCGTGCGCCTGCCGCGCCGCGACCACCCGTACGAGGGACGGAGGGGGCGCCGCGCTGACGAACAGCCGGGCGCGGACAGGCCGAAGGGCCCGGAGCGGAGATGCTTCGGGCCCTTCAGGATGCTCTCGACCAGCTCGGGTCCGGTCAGTCCAGGTAGTCGCGCAGGACCTGCGAGCGCGACGGGTGGCGCAGCTTGGACATGGTCTTGGACTCGATCTGGCGGATCCGCTCGCGGGTCACGCCGTAGACCTTGCCGATCTCGTCCAGGGTCTTCGGCTGACCGTCCGTCAGGCCGAAGCGCATCGAGACCACGCCCGCCTCACGCTCGCTGAGCGTGTCGAGGACGGAGTGCAGCTGCTCCTGGAGCAGGGTGAAGGAGACCGCGTCGGCCGGGACGACCGCCTCGGAGTCCTCGATCAGGTCACCGAACTCGCTGTCGCCGTCCTCGCCGAGGGGCGTGTGCAGGGAGATCGGCTCGCGACCGTACTTCTGGACCTCGATGACCTTCTCGGGGGTCATGTCGAGTTCCTTGGCCAGCTCCTCCGGGGTGGGCTCGCGGCCCAGGTCCTGGAGCATCTGGCGCTGCACGCGGGCGAGCTTGTTGATGACCTCGACCATGTGCACCGGGATGCGGATGGTGCGGGCCTGGTCGGCCATCGCTCGGGTGATCGCCTGCCGGATCCACCAGGTCGCGTAGGTCGAGAACTTGTAGCCCTTGGTGTAGTCGAACTTCTCGACCGCACGGATCAGACCGAGGTTGCCCTCCTGGATCAGGTCCAGGAAGAGCATGCCGCGGCCGGTGTAGCGCTTGGCCAGCGAGACCACCAGGCGGAGGTTGGCCTCCAGCAGGTGGTTCTTGGCCCGGCGGCCGTCCTCGGCGATGATCTCCAGCTCGCGCTTGAGCTTCGGGGCGAGCTTGTCGGCCGCGGACAGCTTGTCCTCGGCGAACAGGCCGGCCTCGATCCGCTTGGCGAGCTCGACCTCCTGCTCGGCGTTGAGCAGCGGGACCTTGCCGATCTGCTTCAGGTAGTCCTTGACCGGGTCGGCGGTGGCACCGGCGACCGCGACCTGCTGGGCCGGCGCGTCGTCCTCGTCGTCGTCGGAGAGCACGAAGCCCTTCGACTCCTCCTCCGGCTCCGCGTCGCCGTCGACCTTGACGCCGGGCAGCGCGTCGTCCTCAATCTCGTCCTCGGGACCGGGCTCGTCGCCGCCCGCCTTGGCGGCGGTCTTCTTGGCGGCGGTCTTCTTCGCCGGGGCGGCGGCCTTCTTCGCGACCGCCTTCTTCGCGGGCGCGGCCACCTTCTTGGCGGTGACGACCTTGACCTCGCCGGTGACGGCGTCCGTCTCCAGGCTCTCCACCACGCGGACCTCGGCGACGACCGGGGCCGCGACGGGGTTCGCGGACGGCGCGATCCGCACCGGCGGCTTGGTCGGGGCGGACGGGCGGGTGGTGACCGCCTTGGCCGCCGTGCGCTTGGCGGTGCTCTTGGCCGCGACGCTCTTGCGCTTGGCGGTGGGCTCGGCCGCGCTGACCATGAGGTCCACACCCTCCTCAATCAGAACCTGATTGAGGCTGCGCATGACGTTCTTCCACTTGGTGACCGGGATCTGGTCCGCCTCGAAAGCCTGACGCACGTCGTCACCGGCGATCTGCCCCTGGGCCTTGCCCCGCTCGATGAGCGCAAGCAGAGCCGCGGACTCGGCGATCTCGGGGGGGAGCGAACGGGATGTGCTGGCCGACACGAACAACCTCTCGGACGATGAGTTAACTCGACACCAGTACTGGCTGCCGAGCCGACAGGAGCGGCCACGCGCGATGTGCGCGGGCCCGGTTCCGACCGGCTCGGGCTTGAGGACTGGGGTGTGCAGGACGGCAGCGGCGCCGCAGACCAACACAGCATTCTGACACGGTGGTGGTATTCCGGAGTTGCTTCCGCTCCGTACACATCGCCGCCGCTCCTCAAGTGTTACGCATGCCCTTGGTGGCGCCGGTCACACCGGCGGTCCCGAGGCGGTGCCGAGCCCGGCCCGGAGACGGCCATGGCCCTTCAGCCGCAGGTGAAGACGGCTGAAGGGCCATTGGGTACCGACGCGTATCCGTACTCGGATCGTTGCCTTTTCGTCAGGGCTCGCGGTCGGTGGTGATCGTCAGTGGTGGTGGTCGTGGTGAGCGGTGGTGCTCAGTGCTCGCGCGGGGCCGGAACGGAGTGCTCGACCTCGGGGTGCACGGTGAGCAGGGCGCGGACGGCGGCGTCGGCGGCGGTGCCGTCGCCGGTGCCCAGCGCGTCGACCAGGCGGATGTGCAGGTTGACCGCCGACTCGGACGGGCGCTCGCAGGAGGTGGCCGGAGCGCCGGAGACCTGGAGCGAACAGCCGACGATGCTGGACAGGTGCTCCAGCATCCGGTTCCCGGCCATCTGCAGGATCAGGGTGTGCAGTTCGAGGTCGGCCCGGCCGTACCCGACCACGTCGCCCTGGGTCGCGGCGAGGCCCATCAGCTCGGCCAGCTCGGCCAGCCGCTGCTGGACGTCCTCCCGGCCGTGGCCGGCCGCCAGCCGCGCGGCGAGCGGCTCGATCGCCCAGCGCAGCTCGAACAACTCGCGGCGCTGCTCGTCGCGCTGCGGGCCGAAGGCGCGCCACTCGATGATGTCAGGGTCGAGCAGGTTCCAGTCGGCGACCGGACGGACCCGGGTCCCGACGTTCGGCCGAGCGCTGACCAGGCCCTTGGCCTCCAGGACCCGGAGGGACTCGCGGACGACGGTGCGGGAGACCTCGAACCGCTGGCCGATCTCCTCCGGCACCAGCGGGCGGTCGGCGCCCAGGTCGCCGGAGACGATCATCTGACCGAGCTGCTGGACCAGCTGGCCGTGCAGGCCGCGGCCCCGGCTGCTTGTGGTCTTCCGGCCGACCCGCAGCTCGGACTCGGCGCCCTCCCAGCGGGGGGCGGGCGGGGTGGGCCGTTCAGCGTAGGAGAAGCGGTCCAGCTCGCCGGGTCCGACTCCGTCGGACGGGCGAGCGGTGTTCATGGTGGGGTGCGCAAGGGTACTCACAGCTCCTTTGTCGGCGATCGGCGGCTGCGGCTTGAGAATTCTCGTGAAAAGCACACGAAAGGGTGATCGCCCGTGACCGGATAATTGACTTCTTATCAGCCCGAAGCCGCCATTTCGCCCCGCTGTCGCCAGTGCTGGTGACAGGACGTCACCAGCGTTCTGCGGTAGGCCGATCCGGGCGTGCGGCGCGGGCTGCTCAGAGCGCGCGACGACGGACCTGGACCAGCAGGGCCGCCAGCAGCAACAGCACCGCCGGGGCCGAGACCGCAGCCAGCAACGTGCCGTCCAGCGTCGAGGAGACGGCCAGCTGCTGGGCGTCGACGCCCCGCACCAGGTCCAACCCGTATTGGAACGGCAGCAGTTCGCGGAGCTCGGCCGGCCAGACCCGACCGCTCTGCCGGAGCAGCAGCGAGAGCACCGGTTCGAGCAGGGCCGGGACCGCGCACAGGATCAGCAGGCCGGCGGCGGCGCTGCGCACCAGCGAGGTGACCAGCAGGCCGGCCCAGCCCGCGAGCACGGTCAGGCCGACGAAGAAGACCAACGGCCGGAGCGCGTCCGTGAATCCGGCCACGGCCGGGTCCAACAGCGCGGCGACCCGCGCCCCCGGCGCGTGCAGCAGCCGCAGCACCGCGACGTCCAGCAGCACGGTGGTGGCCGCGAGCAGCGCCGCAAGCACACCGGTCACGGCCAGCTTGGCGACGAGCAGCCCGACCCGGCGACGGTAGGCGACCCGGCCGGCGGGCAGGCCCGGGTACCGGACCTCGTGCCCGTACGACAGGGCGCCGAGCGCCCCCGCACCGAGCGCTGCGATCGGGAGCGGCAGCAGCGGGACGACGGCCGTCACGCAGCGGACCGCGGCCGCCGTGCCGAGCTCGCCGAAGGGCAGCTGCCGGGCCAGCACCGCCGCCACGGCGGCGTCGGCGAGGAGGACGGCGGCCAGGATCAGCCAGGTGGAACGGAGGCCGCGCAGTCGCCGCACCTCGTATGCCAGTACGCGCACGGTCACTCGCTCCGGTGGTCGGGCCCGGCGACGGGCCGGGGGGTGGGGTGGACGGTGGGGTTGTTGGTGGGGTTGCTGGTGGTGTGGCTGCTGGGGTGGACGGTCGGGGCGTCGTCGCGGAACAACTGACGGGTGCTCAGGGCTGACGCGTGAACCGGAAGGTCGGGGGCGGTTGCGGTGGACTGGGCGACCAGGGTGGCGGTCTGCTCCTCGGGGTGCTCGGCGGGTGCCCCGGACTGGCTGACGCGGTGGAGGTCGGCTTGGTGGAGGTGGCTGACGCGGTTGGGGTGGTCGGCCTGGTTGGACTGGTCGGCCTGCTCGGGCAGTCCGGACTGGCTGAGCTGCCTCTGCGGCTGAGCGCCCGGCCCCTTGGTGCCCGGGGCGTCCTGCTGCGGGTTGAGCAGGACGTGGCCGGAGCGTCCGGAGGCGGTCGGCAGGGACGGGTGCGGGACGGGTTGCTCGACCACCCGGTCGGCCAGCTCGTGCAGCAGGATGCCGTGGCGGTAGGCGAGTTCACCGATCTCGGTGCGACCCAGGCCGCTCACCGCCAGGCCCACCCCGCCGTCCCGGCGGACCTGGTGACCCTGCTCGATCAGCAGATCGGCCAGCCGGGCCATCTGCGGACCGCGGACCGACACCTCGGGGTGCAGCCTGGTGCGGCGGAACTCGGCGACCGGCTGGTCGGCCACCAGGCGGCCCCGGTCGAGGGTGACCACCCGGTCGGCCAGCACCGCCGCCTCCTGCGGCGTGCCGGTGGTGACCACGACCGTGCCGCCGGAGACGGCGAAGGAGCGCAGGAAGGAGTGGAACCACTCGACGTTGCGCGGGGACAGCCCCTCGGTCGGAGCGTCCAGCAGCAAGGTCCCGGGCGAACCCAGCAGCGCCACCGCGAGGGCCAGCCGACGGTGCATCCCGGGCGAGAAGGAGCGCAGCCGGTGCTCGGCGACGCCCGCCAGTCTGGTCTGCTCCAGCAGTTCGTCGGCCCGGGCGGCCCGGACGCCGACCGCACCGGCCAGCATCCGCAGGTGCGCGCCCGCCTTCAGGCCCGGATGCCCGCCGGCGGCCGCGGTACCCCAGCCGGCGCCGGGGCCGACGTCGGGGAGCAGCACGCCCACGTGCCGTTCCGGGCGGCGGAGCCTGCGGTACGTCCGGCCGTCGAACAGGGCGATGCCCTGGCCGCGTTCCAGTTCGACCATCAGCCGCAGGGCGGTGGTCTTGCCCGCGCCCTCCGCCCCCAGCAGTGCGGTGACCACGCCGGGGCGGGCGTCGAAGGTGAGGTCGAGGAGCGCCGGTGCACGGCCCCGGCGGTAGACCTTGGTCAGTCCGGTGATCTGGATCATCGCTGCCTGCTCCCATGTCTCGGCCGACCGGGGCCACGGAGCGCCGCTGGCCCCGCGCCTGCACAGTAGGGCGAGGCGGGCAAGAAATCGGGCATTACGGACGCGGCAGCGACGGCGTGCCCGCCCAGCTCACCCGATCAGGGGACAGCGACGGGGCTGGTCGGAAGGGGCCGGAAGCGGGCCGGGTCAGGACTCGGGGCGGAGCATCGGTGGGTTGAGCACGGTGGCGCCGCCCGCCTTGAAGAGCTGTGCGGGGCGGCCGCCCTGACGTGTCGTCGTACCACCGGTCGGCAGCAGGAAGCCCGGAGTACCGGTGACCTTGCGGTGGAAGTTCCGCGGGTCGAGGACGACGCCCCACACCGCCTCGTAGACCTGACGCAGCTCGCCAACGGTGAACTCGGGCGGGCAGAAAGCGGTGGCGAGCGAGGAGTACTCGATCTTCGAGCGGGCCCGCTCCACGCCGTCGGCGAGGATCCTGCCGTGGTCGAAGGCGAGCGGGACGCCCTCGACCGGGGTGGGCCCGAGCAGGTCGCCGACCGGGGCCCAGCGGGCGCTGCTGGCATCGCCGCCGGGCTGCGGGGTGGGCAGGTCGGGGGCGAGTACGAGGTGGGCCACGCTGACCACGCGCATCCGGGGGTCACGCTGCGGGTGACCGTAGGTGGCCAGCTGCTCCAGGTGGGCGCCGACCGCGCTGGGGTCCGGGCCCGGGGCGGAGTGGGCGCGCAGGCCGGTCTCCTCGGCCAGCTCTCTGGAGGCCGCCTCGGCGAGGCCCTCATCGGGCCGGACGAAACCACCGGGCAGGGCCCAGTAGCCCTGGAACGGGGACTCGCCCCGTCGGACCAGCAGTGCACAGAGCGCGTGCTCCCGCACCGTCAGCACCACCAGGTCGACCGTGACAGCGAACGGGGGGAAGGCCGACGGGTCATAACGCGACATGGCGACGATCATAGTCGTCTCTCTGACGATAAGCACAGTCGTCGGCAGACCTCGTCAGATGAGCCGGGGGACGGCGCTCCGGCCCGGCTCGACGGACTCCGCCGGGCTCCGCTCGGTCCGGGCTCCGCTCGGCCGGGCCCGGGTCGACCCGGCTCAGGTCAGCGCTGGTTCAGCGTGCGCCGAGTTGGAGCTCCGCTGACGCCTCCTCCACGACGGCCACCCCGATCCGGCTGACCCGGACCGAGAACGGCTCGCCCGCCACCCGGAGGCCGCTGAGCTCCAGCTCTCCCAGCGGAGCGGTGCTGGCCGGGCGGACGGTGACCCGCCCGGCCGGCACATCGGGCCGGACGCCCGCCAGGGCCGTCACCAGGTGGACCGCGGCGGCCGAGGAGAGCGCCGCCGGACGGCAGGCCGCGGGGTGCGGCACCGGCGGACACCCCGTCAACCGCTGCTCCCCCGCGTACATCTCCGGCAGCCGCCCCTCGAAGTGGGTGGCGGCGTCCAACAGCCCGTCCAGCAGGACCCGGGACTCCCGCTCGAATCCGGCCTCGGCCAGACCGGTGATGGCGAGCACCGTCTCGTGCACCCGGCTGGCGCCGCTGCGGTGGCCGAGCGGATTGAACCGGGGTGACTTGGCGCTGAGCGTGCGCAGGCCCCACCCACAGTCGAACTCCGGGGTCACCAGACGCTGGGCCAGGATCCTGGTCTGCTCACGGTCGAGCAGGCCCTCGTGCTGCGCCCCGTCCCCGGCCAGGCCGAGGTCCAGCAGGTGCACGAAGGACGAGGCCACGGCGGGCAACTGGCGCCCCGGTGCCGCAAGTGCGGCGGCCGGGCGGCCACCTGACAGGTCGTCGATCCAGAACTGGTCGCGGAACCGCTCCCGGAGACCGGTGGCCCACTCCCGCCACTCCTGCGCGCCGGGACGGCCGAACGCCTCCAGCAGCTCAGCACCGTGCAGTGCGGCCCGGTGCGCCTGGGCCTGCACCTCGCAGCGGGCCGGAACCGGTCGGGCGGCCCGCTCCTCGGCGGAACGACCGAGGTCGGTGACGAACCCGACCGGCCCCTCGGGCCCGTTGACAGCCGGCCGGTCATCGGCGCCGCCGGCGCTGCCGCTGTCGTCGCTGTCGCGCTGAGCGGCGTCGCCGGGCACGGCGCCGTTGGCGCGCAGCGCGGCGAGTGCCCGCTCGGCGGCAGGCAGCAGCTCGGCGACCTCGTGGCGCGGCAGGCCCCAACGCCAGGCCTCCGCCAGCACGGTGACGAACAGCAGGGTCGCCTCGGTGGCCGTGCAGGACGGCGGCAGCTCCGGGCCGGCGTGCCGCAGCACTCCCGGGATCACCCCGGACTGCGGGCCCGCGGTCGGCTGTCGGCGGGCCAGCGCACGCAGCGTGCCGGCCGCGAGGCGGGTGCCGAGCGGCAGCACGAGCCTGGCGGCCCACAGGGCGTCGGCGGCGGTCAGGCCGAACCGCCAGGGCGCGCCGGAGACCGGGTACAGGTCGGTCGGCCGGTCCGCGTCGGCGACCAGCAGGCCGCCCAGCGCGTCCAGCGAACGCGGTACCAGCAGCTCCACTCGGGGGTCGTCGCACCTGACCTCGGGCTCGGACCAGGGCAGCGGCACTCCCGCACCACGGCCGGTCGGCGGACGTACCCCCACCGGGGTGGCGGTCTCCAGTGCCATGGTCAGCTCGACCGACCAGCGGGCCCCGGGCTGTACCTCCAAGTCCCAGCGCAGGACACCGGCGCCGGCCAGCACGGCGTGCGGCGAGGGACGGGAGGTGACGGTGGCGCTGTGCTGGGGACCCGCCCAGCGCAGCCCGGCCGACTGGACCTGCCCGGGGAGGTCCGCCGAACGATGGCCGACCGCGATCTCGACCAGCGGTCCGAGGTCGGTGCCGAGCGCGATCTCCAGCGGTATGCGGGCCGGACGACTGCCGGTGTTCCGTACCGTCACGGTCTCCACGCCGTTGGCGTGGCGGAGCCGTTCGACCGTCAGGGTCGGGTCCGGATCGGGGTCGCCGGGGAGGCGGACGGCACCGACGAAGCGCGCCTCGGCGGCGGAGGTGAGGGTGCCCTGGAGCGGCATCGGTTCCATCCCGCCGAGCCGGACCTCCATCCTGGCCAGGGTGCGGACGCCCGCGCGGTAGAAGCCGTGCAGACCCTGGCCCCGCAGTTGGCCGTCCGGCCCGGATGCGGCCATCGCCGGGGCGCTGACGCAGAGCACGGTGGCGTGCGTGGCGACGGGCTGCGGGCGGGCCTGGACGGGCGGACGCGGCGGCTGGCCCGGGGCACCGGCCGAGGGAGCGGGATGCGGCACGGGGCCGGGCCCCTGGTCGGGACGCAGGACCCCGGACCTCGACGGGCCGTCAGCGGCCGGGCGTGCACCGGGCGGTGCGTGCGGCGGGCGCGAAGGTGCGGACTGCGCCGCAGGGTGGGAAGGCGGGGAGAAGGAGCGGGGCGGCGCCGCAGGGACGCCGGCGGGCCAGGCGGGTCCCGCCGGGGCGGCGGCGGGGCCGACACCGGGGGCGGGGCGCAGGGCTGCCGCGGCGGGACCTGACGGCGCGGCAGACCCGGCGGGGGGCGGCGTGCCCAGGGAAGGCCTTGGGTCGGTCACCAGGCTCTCCTTCTTCGGTCGGTCGACGGCTGGGCTGCCGGTCGGCCGGGCTCGTGGCCGATCACGGGCGGGTACGGCTGGTTCGGAGCGGCGGTCGGACCGCTCGGGGAGCGTGGCTCCGAGGCCACGTCCGTGGTGCGGTACCGGATGCCCGGACCGGCCGTGTCGTGAGCCGCGCTGCTCCGGCTCCCGGGCACGCGCCGTCCAGGCGTCGTTCGGGCGAGCGTCATTCGGTCAGGCGTCGTTCGGTCGGGCATCGATCGGGCGGGTGTCGTTGGGTCGGTAGGTGCATATGCCTCGCAGGTTGAACGCACCGAACCTCCCCCAGGTCACGCCGATCCAGCTGTCATCGGCAGGCCGGTCACCTGCCGCACCAGTTGTCGCACCGCCTCGACCAGCCGCTGTCGGCGGCGGTCGGCAACGGCTCCCCCGAGTCGTTCGCGGCCGGAGTGCGCCGACCTGAACCCGGCCCCCAACTGCCTCGCCCGCGTCAGGATACGGTGCGGTGGCGGCGGCGGGCGCACCGGGAACACCGTGGGCGGCCACCGCTCAGCGCCTGTGACCAGCGTGTACCGAGGAGTTGTATGTCCACCGCCAGCCGGCTGCCCGGGATTGTCACCACCGACCACGTCTTCCACCTGCCGCTCGACCACCGGACTCCGGAGGGCGAGCAGATCGAGGTGTACGCCCGGGAGGTGGTCGCCTCCGGCCAGGAGGGCGCCGACCTGCCCTGGCTGCTCTTTCTGCAGGGCGGCCCCGGAGGCAAGGCGAACCGCCCGGTCGGCCGGGACGGGTGGCTGATCCGGGCCCTGAACGACTACCGGGTGCTGCTGCTCGACCAGCGCGGCACCGGCCGCTCCACCCCCGCCACCCGGCAGACCCTGGCCCGGCGGGGCGGCCCGCAGCAGCAGGCCGACTACCTGGCGCACTTTCGGGCCGACTCGATCGTCCGGGACGCGGAGCTGATCCGCCGTCAGCTACTGGGGGACGGCGTCCGCTGGAGCCTGCTGGGCCAGAGCTTCGGCGGCTTCTGCGTCCTGAGCTACCTCTCGATCGCCCCGGAGGGCGTGCGGGAGGCCTTCGTCACCGGCGGCCTGCCGGGCCTGTGCAGCTCGGCCGAGGACGTCTACCGGGCCGCCTACCCCCGGGTGGTCAGGAAGAACGCCGGTCACTACGCCCGCTACCCAGGGGATGTGACGGCGGTTCAGCGGATCGCCGCGCACCTGCTGGAGCGGCCGGCCGCGCTGCCGGGCGGCGGCCTGCTCACCGTGCAGGCCTTCCAGGGGCTCGGCATGCTGCTCGGCACCGGGAGCGGCTCTCACGTGCTGCACTACCTGCTGGAGGAGGCCTGGGTCGAGGGCGTCGCCGGACCCGAGCTCTCCGACACCTTCCTGGCCGGGGTGCAGGCCCAACTCTCCTTCGCTCAGGGCCCGCTGTACGCGGTGCTGCACGAATCCATCTACGGCCAGCGGTCGGTCGACCCGGCCGGGACCGAGTGGGCGGCGGAGCGCGTACGGAAGGAGTTCCCCGAGTTCGACGCCGAAGCCGCGGTCCGGGAGGGGCGGGCCGTGCTCTTCACCGGGGAGATGATCTACCCGGCGCTGTTCGAGAGCGATCCCGCCCTGCGGCCGCTGCGGGAGACCGCCCAGCTGCTTGCGGAGCGCACCGACTGGCCGGACCTGTACTCGCCGGAGCGGCTGGCGGCCAACCAGGTGCCGGTGGTGGCAGCGGTCTACCACGACGACATGTACGTCGACACCGCCGACTCGCTGGCCACCGCGGACGCCGTTCAGAACGTCCGCGTCTGGGTCACCAATGAGTGGGAACACGACGGGCTGCGGGTGAGCGGTGGCGTCGTCCTCGACCGGCTGATCCGGATGGCGCGCGGAGAGCTCTGACACCGGAGCAGCCCGGGCGACCGGCCCCTGTCGACCGCTCAGCGGGCCCGCCTGGCCCGGTGGGCGCGGTGCGGACGGTGGGCCCGCCTGGCCGCGCGGACCGTGAGCGGGCCCGCTTCCTCGGGGAGGTCGAAAGCGGGGCCGCCGCCACCGCCGGCTCCCCGGCCCGAGCGGCGCGCCTTCCGGCGGCTCTTCCGGGACGAGGGCAGCTGGCCGGACCGGCCAGGCTCACCGGACTGATGGGGCACACGCGGTCGGTCTGCCTGGCTTGACCGGGTCGGCGGGCCGACTGCTCCGGACGGAGCGACGGGTGCGGAGTCGTGGTCGGGCCCGTCCGGCCCGGTAGGACCGGCTGCACCGTCCGGCGAATCCGGCTGGCACTGAGGCGGCGTCGCCACAGTCGGCGGCCCTGGCGGTGACGGCGCGACCGGCGGCTCGGGGTTGTCCGGCGGCCCGGGGTTGTCCGGCGGAACCGTAGCGCCCGCCCGCCTGAGGGCCGCCAACTGCTCGCGCGCCCGGCGTTCCTCGCGGACCCGGTCGTGCAGCTCGCCCGGGTGCAGGCCGCCGTTGAGCGACTCGTACAGCAGCTGGGCCAGCGTGTACCCCTGGTCGAGATCGAGCACCCGGGCCAGCACCACCCGGGCCGTCGCGGTGTCCCCCGCCAGCCAGGATGTCCAGGCCAGCAGGGTCAGCGGGGGTGCCGCGTAGTGCTCGAAGGGCGGGACGCACTGGCGGGCGAGGTAGCGCCACAGCCGCTGGGCAGGGATGAGCTCGTCCGGCTCGGCGTACTCGGCCGCGCGGTCGCGGGCCAGCTTGTCCTGGAGACCGACCAGCAGGCGCGCGGCACGGGCCCGGTCGAGCTCGCGGGCCCCGGCGCCGAACTCGGCCAGCACCTCGGCGAGCAGCGTGGCCGTCCGCTCCAGCGTCGCGGGCCGCCCGCCGGGGCCGGAGAGCTCGTGCATCAGCAGCGGCCCGGCAAGCTCGATCGCCTCCCGGACGGGCGCGTCCCCCGGCGGCCCGATCGGGATCAGCCCGGCGGCGATCGCCTTCCGGCTGCCACGCGGTGCCACCCCCGCGAAGGCGGCGGCCGCGGCGATCGGACTGGGCAGCCGGACGGAGCGGATCGGCACCCCGGCCGGATCGCAGCAGCTCTCGCCGCCGCACAGGAAGGACCACCAGCGCCCGTCCGAGACGAGCAAGGACTCCTTCACCAGCACGTCGGCGGAGCGGAACGCCTGGGCGAGTTGCTCCGCCAGCGGCCTGAGGCCGGCCAGCACCCCGAAGCCACCACCCGGATCGCCGCCCGCCGAGCCGCCGGCGGAGCCACTCGTCGAGTCGCCGGCGGAGCCACCGGCGGCCGTCGCTTCCGCCGCGTCCTGGCAGAGATAGAGCAGCACCTGCTCGGGCGGCCTGTCCCGCTGCCCGGAGAGGGTGACGAGCAGCCGGGCGGTGTCGGCCGCGGCCGACGGCCACTCGGCCGGATCGGTGGGGATGTCGAGCCGGATGACCCCGCCCTGCTGAAGCATCGGCCCCTGGAGACCCACGGCGACGATGCTGTCGTCGGGGAAGAAGCCGAGCAGGTAAGGCAGCATCTCGGCCATGTCGGCCGGGCCGCGCATCTGGAGCGGGACCTGCCCGGAGAGCGGGCCGGTGACGGACTGGACCAGGTGTTCCTCGTTGCCGTTCATGTCGAGAAGGGTCCCGCCGGACCACGCGCCGGACCGGAGCGTGCCCCACGCCTGTGGATAACCGAGGGGGGTCAGCATCAGTACACTCGTTCGGAGCAGCGAACATATCAGCACATTCAGCAACAAATGACACTCATTCAGATGATCTAATGACCAACCGGCCGCGCACCTCCTCAGGCCGGAGTTCGCCGTCTGTCGCCCCCAGCCTGTATCCATGAGCCATGACCCAGCCGCTGCAGCACCCCGCCCCCACTCCCGACCGCGCCGCCGTCCGGGCGCGGGCCGAGGCCGTGCTCCGTGAGCTGGCCGGCCCGGCCGCCGTGCTGCGGGAGGACCAGTGGCTGGCCATCGAGGCCCTGGTGGTCGACCACCGCCGGGCCCTGGTGGTGCAGCGCACAGGGTGGGGCAAGTCCGCCGTCTACTTCATCTCCACCGCCCTGCTCCGGGCCCGGGGCGCGGGCCCCACGGTGATCGTCTCGCCGCTGCTCGCGCTGATGCGCAATCAGGTCGACTCCGCCGCCAAGGCGGGCATCCACGCCCGCACCATCAACTCGGCCAACCCCGAGGAGTGGGACGAGATCCAGGCCGAGGTGGCGGCCGGCCGGGTGGACGTGCTACTGGTCAGCCCCGAGCGGCTGAACAACCCGGACTTCCGCGACCAGGTGCTGCCCAAGCTGGCCGCCTCCACCGGCCTGCTGGTGGTCGACGAGGCGCACTGCATCTCCGACTGGGGCCACGACTTCCGCCCCGACTACCGCCGCCTGCGCACCATGCTGGCCGAGCTCTCCCCCGGCGTCCCGGTGCTGGCCACCACCGCGACCGCCAACGCCCGGGTCACCGCCGACGTCGCCGACCAGCTGGGCACGGGCGCCGGTGACCACGCGGACGGCAACGCGCTCGTCCTGCGCGGCCCGCTCGACCGGGAGAGCCTGAGCCTGAGCGTGCTCGAGTTGCCCGATCCCGCCCAGCGGCTGGCCTGGCTGGCGGACCACCTCGCCGAGCTGCCCGGCTCCGGCATCGTCTACACCCTGACGGTGGCCGCCGCCGACGAGGTGACCGCCTTCCTCCGCGAGCGCGGCTACCCGGTCGCCTCATACTCGGGCCGCACCGAGGACGCCGAGCGCCGCACCGCCGAGGCCGACCTGCTGGCGAACCGGGTGAAGGCCCTGGTCGCCACCTCCGCGCTCGGCATGGGCTTCGACAAGCCCGACCTCGGCTTCGTGGTCCACCTGGGCTCGCCCGGCTCCCCGATCGCGTACTACCAGCAGGTCGGCCGCGCGGGCCGCGGGGTGGACCGGGCCGAGGTGCTGCTGCTGCCCGGCCGGGAGGACGAGGCGATCTGGCGGTACTTCGCCTCGCTCGGCTTCCCCGCCGAGGAGCAGGTCAGGCGGACGCTCGCCGCGCTGGCCGAGGCCGGTCGGCCGCTCTCCACCGCCGCCTTGGAGCCGAGGGTCGACCTCCGCCGGGCCCGGCTGGAGACCATGCTCAAGGTGCTCGACGTGGACGGCGCGGTCCGCCGGGTGCGCGGCGGCTGGACGGCCACGGGGCAGCCCTGGGCGTACGACGCCGCGCGCTATGCCAAGGTGGCCGAGTCCCGGGAGGCCGAGCAGCGGGCGATGCGCGAGTACGCCGCCACCACCGGCTGCCGGATGGAGTTCCTCCGCCGCCAGCTGGACGACGAGCAGGCCGCACCCTGCGGACGCTGCGACAACTGCGCGGGCACCAGGCCCTCCGCCGAGGTCTCGGCGGAGGCCGACTCGGCGGCCCGGGCCGCGCTCGGCCGGCCCGGCGTCAGTTTCGAGCCGCGGCGGCTCTGGCCGACCGGAATGGAGGCGATCGGCGTCCCGCTCAAGGGCCGGATCCCGGCGGGCGAGCAGGCCGATACCGGCCGGGCCCTCGGGCGGCTCTCCGACATCGGCTGGGGCATTCGGCTGCGTACCCTGCTCGCAGACGACGCGCCGGACGCCCCCGTCCCGGCCGACGTACTGGACGCGATGGTCACCGTGCTGGCCGACTGGGCGCGCGGCCCCGGCGGCTGGGCCGGTCCGGTGGACGCCGACGGCAAGCGACCGGCCCGCCCGGTCGGGGTGGTGACGATGGCCTCGGCCCGCCGTCCGCAGCTGGTCGGCAGCCTCGGCGCCCGGCTGGCCGAGGTCGGGCGGCTGCCGCTGCTCGGACAGCTGGAGTACGCGGGCGGCCAGCCCCCGCGCGGCGCCCGGAGCAACAGCGCCCAGCGGCTGCACTCACTCGCCGGCGCCCTGCTGGTGCCACCGGCGCTGCAGGAGGCGATCGCTGCCTCCCCCGGCCCGGTGCTGCTGATCGACGACCTGGTCGACTCGGGGTGGACGGTCACGGTGGCAGCCCGCCTGCTCCGCCAGGCCGGCGCGGGCCCGGTGCTGCCGCTCACCCTCGCCGTCCAGGCTTGACCCAGCCCCGACGGCGGAGGTCCGGTGCTGCCGCTCACCTTCGCCGTTCAGGCCCGACCCAGCATCGAGCTCCGCACTCAGCTCGCCGTCCAGACCTGCCCCCACCCCCGACGGAGAACGCGACCCCCAAACGACCACCCCAAGCGGACAACCTGGCCGGCCCGACCTGACGGATCCGACCCTCCATCAGCCGAATGGCAGTGCGCTCGGGGTGGAATATATCCGGCAGACCATCGGCATTCGGGCGCCGTTCGTCATTTCATCGTTGCCGCTCGTCCCCATCTGGCCCGAGAATTGGGAGGTACCCAGAGCCCGGTCCGACGGACCCGGCTTTCGGCGTACGCAGACCCCGCGCGCTCCCGCACCCCACGGGCGGCGGGCCGGGAAGGAGGATCGTGATCAACGGCAGCGACCGACACCGGTTCTCCGGAAGACGCGTTCTCGACCTGGAGAGCTGGAGCAGCTCCGACATCCCCCTGCTGCGCGACCCGCGCGAGTTCGTGGCCGAGCTGCACCAACGGCACCTCCCGCAGCCGGGCACCACGGTGGTCGCGGTCTTGGACGCGCTGCACCAGGTGACCGCCTCCGCCTCGTTCGCCGCCCGCCAGCACAGCGAGGACGGCTGGCAGCACCGACACGAGATCCTCACTCACCTGCGCCTGATCACCCCGCACGACCTCCGGCTGGCGCAGCCGAAGCGGACGGCCGTACTGCTGCGCTGCCGTGACGGTGCGGCAGGCTGGACCCGGCAGGATGGCGCCTGGATGTGGGCCCTGCGGGACGCGGCCGCACTGCACGGGCTGCGCTGCGGCTCGTACATCGCACTGACGCCCAGCGGTTGGCAGTCGCTCGGGGACGGCCGCAGCGGACGCAACCCGCACTCGGGCTCCTGGGTCGACGGGCCGGTGCACACGGTGACCGAGCTGAGCCCGCGTCCGGCGCGCCCGCAGTCCGGCCAGCCGGGCCGTCCCGGGCAGGTGGCGCCGGTCCGCCCGCTGCACCGCTTCGCCACCGGCTGACCAGGCGCCACCTCACAGCGCCCACCACCTCTTGTCGGCCACACCCCGCCTCGGACCAAGACCTCAACAGCCGGGCCGACTTGACGCAGAGCATTCAATCGGAAAGTTTCCTAACCAAACTCTTGACCCTTCGCGCTTCGTGGCTCGATTCTGAACGGTGCCCTCAAGTCCGGCGCCCCGCCCGGAACTTCCCGCGCACCAGACCCAAGAAGCGAGCAGACATGCCCAGTTCCGCTCCCCGCCGTACCGCCAGCGTGGTGCTGGCCGCCGCCCTCGGTTCCACCGCCCTACTGCTGACCCCCACCGTCAGCTCGGCCGCCACCGGCCCCGGCCCGATGGCGGCCGCCCCGTACGAGTACCTGGGCTGGGGCAGTCCGCAGAAGCCGACCGACGTGATGGCGGCCACCGGCGTGAAGTGGTTCACGCTGGCGTTCGTCCTCTCCGACGGCGGCTGCAACCCGAAGTGGGACGGGAGCCGGTCGCTGACCGGCGGCTCCGACGAGGCGGCCATCAAGGCGATCCGGGCGGCGGGCGGGGACGTCGTCATCTCGGTCGGCGGCTGGAGCGGCAACAAGCTCGGCGAGAAGTGCACCAGCGCCACCGCGCTGGCCGGTGCGTACCAGAAGGTGATCAACGCCTACCACCTGAAGGCGCTGGACATCGACATCGAGGACACCGAGTTCTCCAGTGCGACGGTCCGTCAGCGCGTGGTCGACGCGCTGAAGATCGTCAAGACCAAGAACCCCGGCATCGTCACCTACGTGACCATGGGCACCACGCCGAACGGTCCGGACGCCACCGGCAAGGACCTGATCAAGCGGGGCGCGGCGGCCGGGCTGGCCAACGACGGCTGGATCATCATGCCGTTCGACTTCGGCGGCCACAGCGGCACCATGGGCCAAGCGACGGTCAGCGCCCTGGAGGGCCTGAAGTCGGCGGTGAAGAGCGCGTACGGCTACAGCGACGACGCGGCCTACCGGCACAGCGGCGTCTCCTCGATGAACGGCATCACCGACGAGCCGGGCGAGACCGTCACCACCGGCGACTTCAAGACCGTCCTGGCCTACGCGAACCAGCACCACCTGGCCCGGTTCACCTTCTGGGCCGTCAACCGCGACCGCCCTTGCGGCAGCGGTACGGACGCCGACGCGTGCAGCGGCATCGCGCAGTCGCCGTACGCGTTCACCAAGATCGTCGTCCAGTACCAGGGCTGAGGGGAGCAACCATGCGTCCCCTCAAGGCAGTCAGCGGCCTGGCCGTCGCGGCCCTGCTCGTCGGCGCGGCCGCCGTACCGGCCGCGTCGGCCCCCGTTCTCGCCGCCTCGGCAGCGCCGACCCGGTACGAGGCCGAGACCGCGGCGTTCTCGCTCGCCGCGGTCGAGGCCAACCACACCGGCTACTCGGGCACCGGGTTCGTCAACGGCGACAACGTGACGGGCAGTTGGGTGGAGTTCACGGTGAACGCCACTTCGGCCGGCACCGCGACGATCGCGATCCGGTACGCCAACGGCACCACGCTCGACCGGCCGGGCGATCTAGCCGTGAACGGCAGGGTGGTCTCCGCCGCCCGCTCCTTCCCGTCCACCGGGACGTGGGACGACTGGGCCACCTCCACGGTGACCGCCCAGGTCACGGCCGGAACCAACCGGATCCGGCTCACCTCGACCAGTGCGACCGGCCTGCCGAACCTCGACGCCCTCGACCTCGACATCCCCGCACCGACCACCGACTACCAGGCGGAGGACGCGGCGACCGGCCAGGCCGCGGTGGCCGCCAACCACACCGGCTACACCGGCACCGGCTTCGTCGACTACACCAACGTCACCGGCTCGTACGTGGAGTTCACGGTCAGCGCGGGGACGGCCGGCAGTGCCGCACTGGCCCTCAGGTACGCCAACGCCGGGACGGCCGACCGGCCGATGGACATCGCGGTGAACGGCACCGTGGTCGCCGCCGGAGTCAGTTTCCCGCCCACCGCGAACTGGGACACCTGGGCGACCAGGACCGTCAACGCCAACCTCATCGCCGGGACCAACAAGGTCCGCGCCACCGCCACCACGGTCAACGGCGGACCCAACCTGGACCGGCTCCAGGTCGGCACCGCCGCCGACACCAGCGCGCCCAGCAGGCCCGGCACGCCCAGCTGTTCGGCCGTCGGGGCGAACAGCCTCACGCTCTCCTGGGGTGCCTCGACCGACAACGTCGGCATCAGCGCCTACGACCTCTACGAGCACGGCAACAAGATCGGCGAGGCGCCCGGCGACAGCACCGCCACCCAGCTCACCGGCCTCGTTCCGAACACCACCTACAACCTCACGGTGATCGCCCGGGACGCCTCGGGGAACGCCTCTGCGGCCAGCGTCCCGGTCGACTGCACCACGCTGACCAGCAGCGACCCGCTGCCCAGCAGGCCCGGTACGCCGACCGTGTCGGGGATCGGCTCCACGGGCGCGACGCTGAGCTGGGCCGCCTCGACCGACGACAAGGGCGTCGTGGCGTACGAGATCCGCAGCGGCAGCGCGGTGGTGAAGACGGTGACCGGGACGCCGCCCGCCACCTCGACCGCGGTGACGGGCCTGGCCTGCGACGCCCCGTTCACCCTCACCGTGGTGGCCCAGGACACCGCGGGCGGATACTCGGCGCCGTCCGCTCCGGTGTCGTTCACCACCGGTGCCTGCTCCGCCGACGGCGGTCTGCCGGGCTCGCCGACCGCCCTCTCCGGTGGGTGGACCGTCCCCTGGGGCGTCTACTGGATGCCCGACGGCAAGAGCGCGCTGGTGACCGAGCGGGACAGCTTCAGGGTCTTCAGGACCACCCCGGCCGGCGTCCGCACCCAGGTCGGCACCGTCCCCAACGCCGTCACCACCGACGGCGAGGGCGGGCTGCTCGGGGTCGCCGTCGATCCCAACTGGTCGACCAACCACCGGGTCTACTTCATGCACACCGCCGCCGAGGGCAACCGGATCGTCCGGATGAGCTACGACGGCACCGCGCTCAGCGGCTACACCGTGCTGCTCCAGGGCATCCAGAAGAACCGCTACCACAACGGCGGACGGCTGGCGTTCGGCCCCGACGGGTTCCTGTACGCCACCACCGGCGACGCCCAGACCCAGGCCAACGCCCAGGACCGGAACTCGCTCAACGGCAAGGTCCTGCGCCTCACCACCGACGGCAAGCCGGCGCCCGGCAACCCGTTCGGCAACTACGTCTACAGCTACGGGCACCGCAACCCGCAGGGGCTGGCCTTCGACCGCAACGGGCGGCTCTGGGAGGCGGAGTTCGGCGACTCCAAGTTCGACGAGCTCAACCTGATCAAGCCCGGTGCCAACTACGGCTGGCCGACCTGCGAGGGCACCTGCAACACGGCCGGGATGACCAACCCGAAGGCCAGCTGGGCGGTCAACGTCGCCTCCCCCAGCGGGATCGCGATCGTCCGCAACGTGGTCTACATGGCCGCACTGCGCGGCGAGCGGCTGTGGCGGATCCCGATCAACGGTGACACCGAGACGGTCGGTACGCCGACCTCCTACTACGTCGGCAGCTACGGCCGGCTGCGCACCGTCAGCAAGGTGCCCGGCGCGGACCAGCTCTGGCTGACCACCACCAACGCCGACAACAAGGGCGGGGCGGCCGACGGGGCGGACAAGCTGTTCCGGATCACCATCGGCTGAGGCCGATGGAGTCCGGTGCTGTGGCGACCCGCGAGCAAGGGGTCGCCACAGCGCCGCGTCGGGCGGATCCGGTCAGGCCAGGACCGGCGTGCCGGCACCGGGGAACAGCGGCGCCACCGTGTCCACGTCGCCGCAGACCATCAGCAGCTCGCCGGCCAGCGCGTGCGCGGCCCGGGCGGCCTCGGCCAACCGGGCGGCGGGCACCGGGGAGTTGACGACCAGGACGACCACCTCGCGGCCGACCGTCCGGGTCGCGGTGGCATCCGCGTAGAAGACGTCACCACCCTCGGTGAGCTGCGCCCAGTAGCGCTCCTCGCCGAAACCGATCTCGTGCTGCTGCCAGGGGTGCGGATCACCGACCGTCAGGACCAGGACGGTGTCCGGACGCCGCCCGGCCTCCAGCAGCCGGTCGACGGTGTCGTCGGCCCGGTCGACCGCGCCGCGTGTGGTCGAGGGCACCAACTGGACCGGGGTGACGGGTCGTCGGGCCGGCGGCGGGCCGGGACGCGGCCCCGGCCGGGGTGCGGCCGGACGCGGGCCCGGCACCGGGCGGGCGGCTCCGGCGGGGACAGGTGTGCGGGGGGCGCGTGCGTCCGACTCTCGCGGGAAGGGAACGCCGGGGCCCGGGGTACTCTCGTGAATCTCCGGCTCCTCGGGGAAGACAGGCATGCCCGATGTCTATCAAATGCCGGTCGAATGCGCACGGGCGCCCCACCAGTTGGAACCGACCGGCAATCATTGGACCACGAACTGTCACCGCACGTCCCAACACCGGGCGAACCGCAGGCCAACGCGAGCCCGACGGGCCGGCGGAGCAAGGGCCAACACGAGACCGACGCGCCGGCAGACCGCAGGACGACGGCAAAGCCGACGGCCCGACGACGAGGTCAGAAGCCCAACGAGAGCTGTTCGTCCGCCGCTTCGGTGAACCGGCTGCGCTTGAGGTGGCTCCACCTCGGCAGCGCGTCCAGGTAGGCCCAGGAGAGCCGGTGCTGACCGGTCGGGCCGTACTCGTCCAGCGCCGCGCGGTGCACCGGCGAGGGGTAGCCCGCATTGTCGGCGAAGCCGAACTCCGGGTGGTCCAGGCCGATTTCGGCCATCATCGCGTCGCGCTTCACCTTGGCCAGCACCGAGGCGGCCGAGACGCAGACGCAGGACTGGTCGCCCTTGATCACGGTCCGGACCCGCCACGGGCCGCCGAGGTAGTCGTGCTTGCCGTCCAGGATCACCGCGTCCGGGCGGACCGGCAGGGCCTCCAGGGCCCGGACGGCGGCCAGCCGCAGCGCGGCGGTCATGCCGAGCTCGTCGCACTCCTGCGCGGAGGCGTGGCCGAGGGCGTACGCGGTGACCCAGTCCGCCAGGACGGGGGCCAGCTCGGTCCGGCGCTTCTCGGTCAGCAGCTTGGAGTCGGTCAGCCCTTCCGGCGGCCTGCGCAGCCCGGTGACCGCCGCGCCGACCGTGACCGGACCGGCCCAGGCACCCCGGCCGACCTCGTCGAGACCGGCCACCAGCTGGGCTCCCGCCCGGCGCAGCGAGCGCTCGACCGAGTGGGTGGGTGGCTCGTACGGCATCGCGGGTCCATTCCGGCAACGAAGGTCTGACGCCCTCAGACTACGGCACCCCGTGGTTGTCCCGACGGTCGCGGACGGGCCCCCCGGCACGCCCGCGACCGCCAAGTGTGGTGTGCTGCCGGTCGCTAGCGGCTGGTGGTCCCGAGGACGCTCCGGGCGCAGGCCGAGGGCCAGTCCTGGCCGACCGGCCGGCCCCGCAGGATGTCGGCCGCCCGGGCCTCGGCCAGGCTGGTCGAGTACCAGGACCGGTCCCGGTCGGCCAGGGACTCGGAGATCCGGCCCAGCGCACAGCTGCGCAGGTCGCCCTCCAGCCGGTCGAGCGCGGGGACGGCATCGGCGGAGAGCCCGCCCAGGTAGCCAATGTCGATGCTGTAGCCGTCCTCGGAGCGGGCGACGTTCTGCTCGGCGATCATCGCGTCCGGTCGGATCAGCCCGAAGACCGCGACCCCGACCACCGCGCTGAGCACCACCGCGCGGGGCAGCCAGCGCCGAGCCCCGAACACCACGCCGACGAGTACCAGCAGCAGCACGACGCCGAGCCAGAGTTCGACGGCGGTGACCGAGATCCGCAGCCGGGTCAGGCCGAAGGCGCCCACGTAGCGCTGCATCCGGTAGTACGCCGTGGCGACCACCACCACGGTCAGCGCGCAGAGCAGGCCGACCAGGCTCTTGGTCAGCAGCCGGTCGCCGGCGGTCCGGCGCGGCGCCCAGTGCTGGGCGAGCGCGACCACCACCAGGGTGAGGACGGTGACCCAGAGCAGCTGCCAGAAGCCCTGCCGGGCGTACTCGGCGGGCACCAGGCCCGGCTTGCTCATGACGGCCTCGTAGCCGCCGAAGAAGACCACCGCCTGGATCGCCACGAAGGCGCCGAACAGCAGGTTGAGCGCGACCATCGGGACGGCCCACTCCAGTCGGGTCCGGGTCCGGCCGGGCCTGACGGGCAGTCGGTCCCAGCGGCGCGGGGCGGCGGCGGTGTGGGCGGCGCCGAGCGCCACCACCAGTCCGCCCCAGAAGAACACGACCCGGGCCGGCAGGTCGGAGAGGTCGACGCTCGGGGTCAGTCCGTCGAGCAGGTCGGCGACCGCCGCGTCCGCGCTGGCGAACAGGGCGCCGAAGACCACCAGCAGCACCGCGGCGACCAGGACCGCCTTCAGGACCGGCAGCACCTTCGCCTTGGCGGGGTAGGACCGGCCCCGGGCCGATCCGGCCGCCCAGAACAGCGAGGGCAGGAAGTGCGCCCACACGCCCAGCGGGCCGAGCAGCACCCCGGCCCACCTGGTGCCGCCGTGCAGGGCCAGCGAGGCGACGCCGAGCGCGACCGTGACCGCCAGGAAGACCGGCCAGCCCGCGTCGGTGAGGGCGGGGACGGCGGCCAGCACCAGCGCGGCCAGCACCCACGTCACGGTCCACGGCCGGACCCGGCGGCCCCCCGCCCGTGCGGCCAGGGCGGCGGGGACAGCGGCGGCCAGCGCGAACAGCAGCAGGTTGACGCCGAGTCCGTGGGCCATCAGCACCGCCGAGAACAGTCCGGCGCCGACCGCCGCACCCAGCACCCGCAGCCGGGGCGTGGCCGGCACCCGGGCCGCGGTGGCGGTGATCCAGGCCGGCGTGGACGGCCCCACCGGCGGCCGCCAGGGGTTGGCCGAGCCGGCCGGGACACCGGTGCGAGCACCGGCACCGGGGCCGGAGCCACCGCCGGAGCCCCCGGGTATCGGCGGACCGGGCACAGTGGGACTGGACATGACGCTCCCTCAGGGTTCGACGAGCGGCGCGAATCCGGACGGGGATGCCGCGCCGCTCGTGACCCTAGGGGCCGAGCGCCACTTCTGAACAGGTTCAAAACATCCCTGCGACCGCCTTGTCGCAGAGCTGTGACAGAACCTGACGGATCAACGGGCCCGGATCAGTACGACCCGTACAGCGAGTACGACAGCGTCGTCCTGGTCGCCGTGCCGAAACTGCTCGGCCAGGTCCCGAACGGCACCGCCGCCCCCTGGTACGCGCCGACCCCGAACGCGCCGGTGCTGTACTGCATGTTGTTCACCGTCCCGCCGGTGCCGTTGGTGTTGTAGACCAGCCAGTACGCCGTGCCCGCGCTCAGCGTCACGTTCACCGGCAACGCGTTCCAGGCGTTGGCGGTCAGCGTGCCCGCCGCCGTGGTGGCCACCAGGGTGCCCGGTGCACCACCGGCGTCGGTGTAGACCGCCAGCTGGTACTGGTTGTTGGGGGCCGGGCTGATCGCGCCGACGTGCACGCTCAGCTGGTTGAGCGTCACCGGGGCGGCGCCGGTGACGATCCGGCTGCCGTTCAGGTGGTTGGCGTCGGTGTCGTCGGTCTGGGTGCCGATCTCACTGTTGCCGATGGTCAGCGGCGGCGCACCGGCCGTGGTGAAGGTGAGGACGTACGGCGCGGCCAGCTGGTTGCCGGCCACGTCCCGGACGCCCTGCACGGTCGCGGTGTACCCGGTGGTCAGGTCCAGGGCCGCCGCCGGGGTGAAGACCACCCCGCTGGTGGTCGAGTCGTACGAGACCGAGCCCGCCACCGCCGCTCCCCCGGCGGTGGGCCGCAGCGTGACGGCCGAGCCGTTCACCGTCGCCCCGTCCAGCGGCTCGCTGAACGAGAACCGCACGGGGGTCCCGGCCGGTACGGCGGGTGCGCCCGCCGTCGGCGAAGTCCCGCTCACCGTCGGCGCGGTGGTGTCCTGGCCGTAGCTCGCGGTGTAGCTGCCGACCGCGCCGTCGAAGAACGCGTAGGCGACGCCCTTGACGGTCTCCACCCGGTACGGCAGCGACTGGCCACCCCGGCTGATCCCGGTCAGCGTCCCGGTGGCGGACTGCACGGGGAGCATCGCGCGCAGCCCGTTCGCCCCGCCGGTGATCCCGAAGCTGAGCGAACTGCCGTTCCAGGTCAGGCCGGTGAAGGCCGAGCCGTTCCGCCCGTCCAGCCAGGTCAGCAACTGCCGCCCGGAGACCACCGGCACGCCCTTGGCCTTGGCCGCCGCGATCACCTGGTCGGAGACCTGGGAGGGCGCGAAGTCGGTGTGGATGTTGGCGGTCAGCGCGGCGTAGTACCCCTCCGGGCCGTACGCGGCGTTCAGCAGGGTGTTGACCGTGCCCGGGTAGGACTGGCCGGACTCGTCGGTCAGCTGGGTGGCCGCCTGGTAGACGTCGATCAGGCTGCCGTCGGTGTCGGCGAACTTCATCGGCATGCCGGTGCCGTTGAAGTACCCGGGCCGGTTCTGCACGAAGGAGGACGGGTAGAAGTAGTAGTCGTGGTCCAGCCGGATGCCGTTGGCCAGCTTGGTCTTGGCCTGGGTGGCCCAGTCGTCCCACTCCACGCAGTGCGTCCGGCTGCTGGAAGGCGTGGGCAGCGCGGGGTACTTGGTCTTCCAGGCGCTCAGCTGGCTCGCGTACACGGACTGCAGGTTCGCCGCGGTGCCCCACGGCCGACAGTTGGTGGTCACGTGCACACCGACCTCGAAGCCCTCGTCCGAGTAGGCCTGCGCCTGCGCGGGGGTCAGCGGACCACCGGTGTACAGGTACGAGGAGCCGCGCACGCACTCCCAGTCGGCCACCACGCAGCCGGGCGGGCTCTGCGTGATGTAGTAGTCCCAGCGGCCCGCGGTGCCGCCGACGCCGTGGTCGTCACCGGTCATCACCACCACCGCCTTGACGTCCCGGGGGAAGTACCAGAACCGGGGCAGCGGGGTCTTCGCCAGGTCCATCCGGGTGACCAGGTTGGCCAGCAGCCGCTGCTGCTCGTCGGCGATCGGGATCAGCGCCTTGCCCAGGTCGTTCCAGTCCGACTGCCCGTTCAGGCCGAAGAACATCTCGCTGGCCTCGTAGCCGTCGGTGCCGTCGCGCTGCTGCCCCGCCCAGGCCGCGTTGCCCTGCCGGGTCTGCACCACGGACTTGGCCAGGTCGAAGGTGAAGGCGGCGGCCTGGCCCGAGCCGGCCGCGCGGACCGAGACCGCCGGGTTGACGGTCGCGGTCGTGGCGTCGCTGTACAGGCCGGCCACCGCGGTCGCCCCGTTCAGGGTGTAGCGGTCGGCGGTGCCGTGGTAGCCGATGGTCTCCCCGGTCAGGCCCGCGCCGGGCGCGGCCGAGGTGTCGATCCGCAGGTAGGCGTCGGACTGGGTGCCCGCGGTGGCGGTCAGGCCCAGCAGCGGGGCGAGCTTCTTGTCCGGCCGCATGGCGATCAGCCGGCCGCCGCCGTTGGTCCAGTCGGACAGCACGGTGACCTGGGCGTCCGTCAGCGGGGTCTCGCCGAGCAGCACCAGGTCGTGCTGGGCCAACAGCGCCGGGGTGACCTGCGAGAGGTCGACGACCTGGTAGTGGTTCAGCCCCTCGGCCTTGAGGATCTCGGTGTAGTACCGGCTGTACGGGTTGGCCGCCGTGGTGACCAGCAGCACCGGACCCGAACTCCCGGGCCCGGCCCCCGGGGTGGGGGTGCCGCCACCGGTCGGGGTGTAGGTCGCGTAGAGCGAGAACTCCAGCGAGGTGTTGGTCGAGGCGCCGAAGCTCGCGGGCCAGCTGCCGTACGCCGTAGCGGCGTTGCTGTACGCGCCCTTGCCGCCGCCGTTGTACTTGAGGTTGTTGACCGCCGTGCTCGCGCCGTTGCTGTTGTAGGCCAGCCAGTACGGCGTGTTGGGGGCCAGGGTGGCCGCGACCGGCAGGGTGTTCCAGCTGTTCGCGACCAGCGTGCCGGCCGCGCTGTTGGCCACCAGGGCGCCGGGCTTGCCGCTGGCGTCCTGGTAGACCGCCAGCTGGTACTGGTTGTTGGGCGCCGCCCCGACCGGGCCGACGTACGCGCTGACGCTGCTGACCTGGCCTCCCCTGGCGCCGGTGACGAACCGGGAGGCGTTGAGGTGGTTGGAGTCGCCGGAGTCGGTGGCGGCGCCGATCGTGGTGTTGCCGAGCGTGGCCGTCTCGGCCGCGCTCGCGGGGCCGGCCGAGAGCGCCGTCGCCGCGAGCAGGGCCACCATCAGCCCCGAGAGTCGTTCTCTGTACCCCACACCCATCCCCAAGTGTCCGATAACAACATCGTCGGCGAAATGCCGTTACCGGTGTACAGCTTGCGGAGAGCCCCCGTACGCAGAACCCACACATTCCCGGGGCATGACAGCTCAGCCCTTGACGGACCCCGCCAGCAGTCCCTTGACGAAGTACCGCTGGAGCGCGAAGAAGACGATCAGCGGGATGATCAGCGAGAGGAAGGCCCCGGCCGTCAGCAGCTCCCAGCGGCCGCCGAACGAACCGGAGAGCTGGGCCAGCCGGACGGTCATCGGCGCCACCTCGGGGGTGCCGCCCGCGAAGGTCAACGCGACCAGCAGGTCGTTCCAGACCCAGAGGAACTCGAAGATCGCGAACGAGGCCAGCGCCGGGGTGCAGAGCGGCAGCACGATGGACCGGAAGATCTTGAAGTGCGAGGCGCCGTCCATGATCGCCGCCTCCATCAGGTCTCGCGGCAGCTGCGAGATGAAGTTGTGCAGCAGGAAGGTGGCCAGCGGCAGCGCGAACATCGTGTGCGCCAGCCAGACCGGCGCGTACGTCCCGCTCAGGTTCACCGCCGGGATGACCGTCAGACCGCCGAGGTGCGCCCCGCCGGAGAACAGCTGGAGCAGCGGGATCAGCGCCATCTGCAGCGGCACCACCTGGAGCGCGAAGATCACGAAGAAGACCGTGTCGCTGCCCCTGAACCGCACCCAGGCCAGCGCGTACGCCGCCATCGCCGCGATCACCAGCGGGAAGACGGTGGCCGGCACGCTGATCGCCAGCGAGTTGACCAGGAACGGCATCATCCCGGCACTGACACCGAAGCCGCCCTCGAACAGCACCGTGTGGTAGTTGGAGAGGATCAGCTGGGGGTGGGTGAACACCTCCCACCAACCGCTGGTCGCCACCTCCTGCTTGGGCCGCAGCGAGGTGGCCAGCAGGCCGAAGGTGGGGACCGTCCAGAGTACCGTCACCACGATGACGAACAGCGAGCCGAGCGGTCCGCTGAAGGACCGTCGGACGGCGGTGGAGCCCTTCACCGGAGTGCTCGTGGAGCCCTTCACCGGAGTGCTCATCGAGTCTCACGCTCCTTGCGCAGCTGGACGATGTTGTAGGCCACCAGCGGCAGCACAGCGAGGAAGAGCAGCACCGCCAGGGTGCTCCCCCGGCCCACGTCGAACTGGGTGAAGGACTGCGCGTACATCTCGTTCGCCAGCACCTGGGTGCCGAAGTTGCCGCCGGTCATGGTGCGGACGATGTCGAAGGCCTTCAGCGTGGTGATCATGACGGTGGTGAGCACCACCACGAGCGTGGTGCGGATCATCGGCACCGTGATGAACCAGAACAGCTGCAGGCCGCGCGCGCCGTCCAGCCGGGCCGCCTCGGTCACCTCGTCCGGGATCGCCTTGATCGCGGCGGAGAGCACCACCATGGCGAAGCCGGTCTGCACCCAGACCATCACGGCGATCAGCAGGAGGTTGTTCACCGGCTGGCTGAGGATCCAGTTCGGCGGGTCGTCCCAGCCCAGGCTGACGGCCAGTTGGCTGAGCAGCCCGATCTGCGGCTGGCCCGCGCCCCGGGACTCGTAGACGAACTTCCAGATGATCCCGGCGCCGACCAGCGAGACCGCCATCGGCAGGAAGATCAGCGACTTGTACAGCCCCTGCCAGCGCATCCGCTCCACCAGCAGCGCCAGCGTCAGGCCGAGGCCGGTCGCGGTGAGCGGTGCCACCACCAGCCAGAGGGCGGTGTTCAGCAGCACGGTGTGGATCGAGTCGGTGGTGAACGCCCAGTCGTAGTTGCGCAGGCCGACCGAGCGGTCGCTGTCGGCGTTGTAGAAGCTCAGGAAGACGGTCCGGACCAGCGGCGCGACCAGGCCGACCACCAGCAGCAGGACGGCCGGGCCGAGCATCACCAGCACCGCGAGCGGCCGGGCGAACCGGCCGGTGGCCCGGCCGGCCGCGAAGAAGACCAGCAGCAGGATGCCCAGGAACCCGGCGATCGCGCCCAGGCTGTTACCGAACTTGATCCCGGCGTCGCTCCAGGCGGAAGCGGCCACGAGGGTGGCGGGCATTCAGGAGTCCTTCCCGGCAGGGGGATGGGGGGCGGCGCGGGCGGGTGGACCCGCGCCGCCCCGTGACGGTCGACCGACTACTGCTGCGGCCAGGCCGCGTCGATGTCGCCCGCCACCTTCGGGATGGCCTGTCCCTCGGCGAACCAGGCGGTCAGCGCCTTCCACTCGGCGCCCGCGCCGACGGCGGCGGGCATCAGGTCGGAGGCGTCGAACCGGAAGGTCGTGGCGGGGTCGGTCAGCGCGGCGGCGGAGAGCCGGTCGATCGGGTCGGTGTAGAGGCTCTTGTCCACGCCCTGGTTGGCGGAGACCCAGCCGCTGGTCACCTTGACCCGGCTGCTCGCCCACTCCGAGCTGGACAGGTAGTTCTGCACCGCCTGCACCTCGGGCCGGTTCGAGAAGGCCGCTACGAACTCGCCGCCGCCCTCGACCGGGTTGCCCACCGCGGGGTTCACCGCCGGGAGCTGGAAGGCGAAGATGTCGCCGTCCTCGCCGATCTTGGTGCCCTTGGGCCACTGCGCCGCGTAGAACGAGGCCTGCTGGAGCATCGCGCACTTGTTGGTCAGGATCGGCGCGCCGGCGTCCTGGAAGGTGGTGGTGGCGATCGACTTCACGTCACCGATGCCGCCGTTCACCCAGGCCGGGTTCTGCATCCAGTCGGCCACCGTCTGCATCGCGGCGGCGATCTTCGGGTCACCGAACTTCACCTGGTGGCTCACCCACTGGTCGTAGACCTCGCCGCCGTGCGAGCCGAGCACGACCTCCTCCAGCCAGTCGGTGGCCGGCCAGCCGGTCGCGGTGCCGGAGCCGATGCCGCCGCACCACGGCTTGGTGGAGCCGGAGGCGGCGATCTTCCCACTCAGCGTCATCAGCTCGGCCCAGGTCTTCGGCACCTGGTAGCCGGCCGCCTTGAAGGCCTTCGGCGAGTACCAGACCAGCGACTTCATGTTGGAGCTCATCGGCGCCGCGTAGAAGGTGCCGTTCACCGACCCGTAGGTCTTCCAGATCGGGCTCCACTTGGCCTCGTTGGCCTCGGTCTGGGCCGGCGGCTTCACCACCTTGCCGGTCTTCACCATCTGGGCCAGCACCCCGGGCTGCGGGATGATCGCCAGATCAGGAGCGTTGCCACCGGTCACCCGGACCTGGATCTGCGACTCGAAGTCCGGCGAGCCCTCGTAGGAGATCTTGATCCCCGTACAAGAACTGAACTCGGCCCAGGACTTCTCCAGCGAGTCCGACTCCGGGCTGCGGATCGAGGCGAACATCGTCACCGTCTTGCCGGAGCTCCCCGCGTACGCCTGGTACTTGACGCAGTCGCCGGTCAGCGGCGCGGCGGAGCCGCCACCGCCGCCGTTGCTGGTCGAGGAGTTGGAACAGGCCGCCGTGAGGGCCAGGGCGAGGACGGCGGGTACGGCCAGCAGCCGGGGGCGGAGGGTCATCGGCAGCCTTCGATCACGAACTGGACGGTGGTCAACGAGGTCCTCCTTGCCAGGGCATGACATGCCAGCAGTAAGACGGAACAACAGGCGCTGAACCAGAGAAGTGAGTTACCGGCCCGTCGGGCTGGCTCGAAGACGTTAACCCAGTCGTGATCCGCCGCCAAGGTGTGCGTTCGACCTTCATCGGCCAGTGCCGCAGTCGTGACCTGGCTGTGCTGCGCGGGCGGGTTTGGCCGTAGGAGGGGTCAGAGCAGGACCGGCAGCGCCTTCAGGCTGTTGACCACCATCGACGGGCTCGGCCGCAGCTCCGCGTCCGGCACCGCGAGTCGCAGCTCGGGGAAGCGCTCGAACAGCGCGGGCAGCGCGATCCCCGCCTCCATCCGCGCCAGCGACGCCCCCGGGCAGATGTGCGGGCCGTGGCCGAAGGAGAGCAGCCGGGCCGGCTCCCTGGTGACGTCGAACACCTCGGCGGTGATCCCGTGCTGGGCCGGGTCGCGGCCGATCGCGTTGTAGGAGACCAGCACCGCGTCCCCGGCCGGAATCACCACCTCGCCGTACGGGAGGTCGGCGGTGGCGAAGCGGAACAGGAAGTTGCTGGTCGGCGGCGTCCAGCGGAGCGACTCCTCGACCACCGCCGACCACGGCACCTCACCCTTGCGCACCAGCTCCAGCTGGTCCGGATGGGTGAGCAGGGCCCGGACGGCGTTGCTGATCAGGTTGACCGTGGTCTCGTGCCCGGCCGCGATGATCACCCGGACGGTGGCCGCCGCCTCGGCGTCGGTCAGTGCGCCGCCCTCCACGTCGGCCGCCAGCAGCGCGCTGATCAGGTCCTCGCCGGGCGCGGCCCGGCGCGCGGCGACCAGGCCGTTCACGAAGGCGTTCAGCGCCGCGATGATCGCCGGGACCTCGGCCGGGTCCTTCACGCTGCTGAAGAAGCGCTCGTACAGTTCGCGGATCCGGGCGTGGTCCTCCTCCGGCAGGCCGAGCAGGCTCCCGATCACCGTCATCGGCAGCGGGAAGGCGAAGACCGTCTTGAGGTCCACCTCGGGCCCGGCCGCCGCCACCTTCTCCAGCAGCTCGGCGGTCATCGCCTCGATGCCGGGCCGCATCGCCTCCACCCGGCGCGGGGTGAACGCCTGCGCCACGATCGAACGCAGCCTGCGGTGCTCCGCGCCGTCCGTGGTGACCATGCTCGGCCCTGGCACCGCCAACCCGATCAGCGGCCAGCTCCCCGGCACCTCGCCGCGCTGGTAGGCCGCCCAGTGCCGGGCGTCCTTCACCAGCCGCTCGTCGTTGAGCAGCGCCCTGGCCGCCGCGTGCCGGGTGATCGCCCAGGCCCGGACGCCCCCCATCAGCTCCACCCGCACCACCGGCCCGGCCGCCCGCAGCAGCGCACCCTCGGCGGCGTTGTCGGTGGCCAGCGGATCCATCACGATCGGGGCGGGCATGTGTACTCCTTCGATGGGGTGGCGGCTCGGCTGAGGGGCGGTCAGCCCGCCTGGTAGCCGGGGGTGAAGGCGACCGGCAGCGCCACCAGGGCGCGGACCCAGGCCGAGGGCCGCCAGACCAGCGCGTGTTCGGCCACCGCCAGCCGCAGGTCGGGCAGCCGGTCCAGCAGCACCTCGATCGCCGTCGCGGCGATCACCTCGGCGATCTCCTGGGCCGGGAACGGGCAGGCGTGCGGACCGTACGAGTAGCTCAGGTGGGCCCGGTTGCCCTCGGCCGGGGCGCCGTCGGCCTGCCGGACCGAGGGGTCGGTGTTGGCCCCGGCGAAGCCGAGCAGCAGCATGTCGCCCGCCGCGATCCGCTGACCGCCCAGCTGGGTGTCCCGGGTCGCCCAGCGGCCCGCGAAGATCTGCGTCGGGGTGTCCTCCCAGAGCGCCTCGGAGAGCGCCTGGCCGACGCTCCGGCGGCCGCCGGAGAGCGAGGCGGCGAACCGGTCGTCGGTGAGCATCAGGCGCAGCGCGTTGGAGATCCAGTACGCCGAGGGCTGGTGACCCGCGATCAGGATCACCCGCAGGTCGCGCATCACCTCCTCGTCGGTCAGCGCCGCCTCGTGCCCGAGCAGCCTGGAGGTGACGTCGGGGCCCGGCTCGGCGCGCTTGCGGTGCACCAGACCGAGCATCACGTCCAGCAGCCGCTGCGCCCCGGCCTGGGCGTCCGCGCCGCCGTCCAGCATCGCCACCAGGCCGCCGATCAGCACCGGCGCCTCGTCCTCGTCGAGACCGAACAGGCGGCAGAGCACCAGCAGCGGCAGCCGGTGCGCGTAGTCGGCGACCAACTCCGCCTCGCCCTTGCCCGCGAACCCGTCGATCAGCCGGTCGGCGACCTCCTCGCAGTACTGCTTCAGCTCGTACTGGTCCACCCCGGCCAGCGCGTCGGTGACCGCCGCCTTCCGGCGCTGGTGGTCGGCGCCCTCGGCGTACAGGATGGACGGGACGGGGGCCATCATCGGCTTGAGCGGCCAGTCCGCCGGGATGTTCGGCCACTGGTTCCAGCGGCTGGAGTCCCGGCCGAACAGCTTGGGCTGACCGGTCATCAGCTGGAGCTCGCGGTAGCCGATCACCAGCCAGGCCGGCACGCCGCCGGCCAACTCGACCGGCGCCACCGGGCCGTGGGTGCGGCGCAGCTCCTGGTAGAGCTGACCGGGATCGGTCTGGAACCGGGGCCCGTACAGCGGAGTGGCGTCCGCGTGCGCCGGGCAGCCCGGCGGCGAAGGAGGTCCCCCCGGCCGGAGGCTGGGGGACGTCGTCGCGGGCTCGGTCACGGGGTCTCCTCATGGGCGGTCAGGGCCAACTGCTGGATGTGGCGGACCAGTGCGATCAGGACCTGCTTGCCGGAGTCGCGGTCCCTGGCGTCACAGTCGATCAGCGGTACGTGCTCGGGCAGGTCCAGGGCCGCGCGCACCTCGGCCAGACTGTGCTCGGGCCCGCCGAAGTCGTTCCTGGCGACGACGAACGGCGTGCCGTGCTGCTCCAGCCGGTCGATCGCGTACCAGGAGTCGGCCAGCCGCCGGGTGTCCACCAGCACCACCGCGCCGAGCGCCCCGGCGAACAGCCGGTCCCAGAGGAACCAGAACCGCTCCTGGCCCGGTGCGCCGAACAGGTAGAGCACGTGCCGGTCGTCCAGGGTGATCCGGCCGAAGTCGAAGGCCACCGTGGTGGAACGCTTCCTGGCCACCCCGGTCAGGTCGTCGACGCCCTCCCCCGCCCTGGTCATGGTCTCCTCGGTGGTGAGCGGACGGATCTCGCTCACCGCACCGACCAGGGTGGTCTTGCCGACGCCGAAGCCGCCCACCACCACGATCTTCAGCCCGTCCGAGGCGGTGCTGCGCAACGGGGTGGCCGACCGCGCGAGCAGCGCGGTGTCAGAGCCGTTGGAGTCCACTGAGCACCTGCTTCAACGTGTCGAGGTCGGGCAGCCTGGCCTTGGTGGGCGCGAACCGGGGATGCCGGGCGGTGACCCGGCCGGCCTCCAGCAGGTCGCCCACCAGGATCTTCACCACGCTGACCGGCAGGGCCAGTTCGGCCGCCAGCTCGACCACGGCGGTGGGGTCGGCGCAGATCTCCAGGATCCGGGCGTGCTCGGACTGCATGCCGGGCGTCGGTTCCTGCTCGGCGACAATCAGGGTCACCAGGTCGAAGGCCTGCTCGGGGGCGCGGCTGCGCCCCTTGGTGACGGTGTAGAGCCGGTCCGGCGAATCGTCGGGACCGGGTGCGCCCTGGCGGGTGCTCATGCCGACTCGCGCGCCGGAGCGGTCAGGTACGTACCGATCTGCTCAACCAGTCCGTACATGTTGTGGCCCACCACGCCGACGTCGGCGCTCTCGTCGGTGACCACCGCGAGGTGCGCGCCCTCGCCCGCCGCGACGATGCACAGGATGCCACCGTGGAACTCGGTCATCGACTGCCTGACCCCGCCGCTGCGGTCGCCGAACTCGATCGAGGCGCCGTGCGCCAGGCTCTGCATCCCCGAGGAGATCGCGGCCAGCTGGTCGGCCTGATCGGTGCTCAGACCGGCGGTGTGGCAGAGCTTGAGGCCGTCGGCGGACAGCACCAAGGCGTGCCGGGCGCCGGGGGTGGCGGCCAGCAGGTTCTCCAACAGCCAGTCGAGATCGCGGTCGGTGCTGCTCATCAGGAGTCGTCCTTCCGGGAAGCGTCGTCGGGGTGTGCGACCGGACCGGCCTGGAGCGCGCGGCGGAACGCGCCGAACCGGGCGGCGGCCACCGCCGCATCGGTCCCGGCGGGCTGGGCGGCGGGCGCGGTGGCGGCCCCGGCCGGGGTCGGGGCCGTGCCCAGGGTCTGGCCGCGGCGGCGCTGCGGCAGGCCGTTCTCGGTGGTTCCGGCGCTCGCGGCGGCGACCGGCTGGGGCGCGGGCCGCTCGTGCACGGGGACCGGCTCGGCGGGTACGGGCTCCGCAGGTGCGGCCGGGGTGGGTTCCGGGTGGGTGATCAGCTGCGCGGGGATCAGCATCACCACGCCGGTGCCGCCCCGGGCGGACGGCCGGAACGAGATCTGCAGCCCGTGCTTGCGGGCCAGGACGCCGACCACGGCGAGGCCGAGCCTGGTCCCGGCGGAGAGCGCGGTGAGGTCCAGCGGATCGGCGGAGACGGCGGCCTCGGCCCGCTTGAGCCAGCTCTCGCCGAGACCGAGTCCCCCGTCCTCGACCGTGATCACCAGGCCGGAGTGCGCCTCCTCGACGTACACGTGCACCTCGGCCGGCGGCGCGGAGAAGTTGGCGGCGTTGTCGAGCAGTTCGGCCAGCGCGTGCATCACGCCCTCGGCCGCGTACCCGGCCACCGCGGCGGTGCTGGCCGAGTGCAGCCGCACCCGCTGGTACGCGCCGATCCGGCCGAGCGCGCCGCGCAGGACGGACTCCACTCCGATCGGCCTGGTCCAGCGGCGGCCGGAGCGGGCGCCGGTGAGGACCGCGATCGAGTCGGCCATCCTGCCCGCCTGGGCGGTGGAGTGATCGAGCGTCAGCAGGTCGCCGAGCACCTCCTCGCCGTGCCGGTGCTGCATGTCGCGCAGCTCCGCGTGCATGCTGGTGGCGAGCGCCTGGACCCGGCCCGCGGCGGTCGCGCAGACCGCCAGCGCGGCGGCCCGCTGCCGCTCGCCCCGGCCGATCTCGGTGGCCACGGTGCGCAGCAGCGCGACGTGTGGCAGCTCGCGGTGCGGGGCCAGGACGGTCTCCACCGAGCTGCCGGACCGCAGGCGTCCGACCACCTCGGGCAGCACCTCGGTGGACATCCGGTCGAGGGCGGCCCGGTCGGCTTCGGCCCGGTCGGCGTGCTCGCGCAGCTCCTCGGCCTCGGCCCGGGTGGTGGCCAGGCCGGCCTCGACGGTACGGAGTTCGGCGTGCGCAGCGTCGGCCTCGGCCCGGGTGGTGGCCAGCGCCGCGCGCAGCTCGGCGGCGGCGCGGTGGGCCGCGCTCACCTCGCTGTGCAGGGCGGCGGCGCGGGCGGCGGTCCCGGTCAGTTCCTCGCGGGTGGCCTCGAGCTCCTCCCCGCTCCGGTGGGCCCGGCCGAGCTGGCGGCAGGCCAGCGCGAGCAGCGCGCCCCAGAGCAGCAGCGCCCCGCCGACGGTGCCGGCCACCGCCGGCTGGTGCACGGTCGGAGTCAGCGTGATCGCGGCCGCGCCGCCGCCGGCTCCGACCAGCAGGCCTACCGCGGCCCACCAGGCGGTACTGCCGTTCGAACGGCGGCGGGACGCGCCTCGGTCGGGGCGCGTGCGAGCTCTCATCAGTCTGATCCTCGGGGCGGACGGCTGCGGGAGGCGGAAGACAGCGCACCACCCCGTCACGCTCTGGGCGGTTGATCAGTACACGCGGTCAGCAGATCATATCTATTCACCTCCCGCGCTCAACCCCGCATCTGACGCCCTGTCCGGCTTTCGGACACCGTCCGTGACGATGCGGCGGACGGTGTCCGAACGACGCCTCACCTACCGGACATCGCCTCCAACTCCCGCCGCAGACCGTCCGGGTCGATCCCCCGCTCCGTGATCAGCGTCACCGCGAGGCCGCCACCCTCGCGGAGCAGGCCGAGCAGCAGGTGCCGGACCCCGATCTCCTTCTCCTTCAACCGCAGCGCCTCCCGCAGCGAGAGCTCCAACACCTTCTTGGCGCGCGGCGTGAACGGCCGGTGGTCGCCCTTGAACCAGCCCCGCCGACGCGGCTCCTCGCGCGCGCCCGGCACCGCCCCCGTCAGCGCTCCCTCGCCGAACTCCGCCTCCACCGCCGCCCGGACGGCATCCAGGTCCACCCCGATCGAGGCCAGCGCCTCGGCGTCACTCCCCGGCCCGGGCCCGAGCCGCCGGGCCACCTCGGCCCGCGCGGCCGCGTGGTCCAACCCCTCCGCCACCAGCAGCGCGGCCGCCGGGTCGGACGGATCGGCCAGCACCCCGAGCAGCAGGTGCTCGGTGCCGATCCAGTCGTGCTTCAACTCCCGCGCCTCGACCTGGGCCTGTACGACCACCTGCCGCGCCGCCACCGTGAACCGCTCGAACATCCCTCAGCCTCCGTCCCGCTTGGCGTGCTTCTTGTGGACGGCCTGCCGGCTGACGCCCAGACACACCGCGATCTCCTGCCAGGACCAGCCCTGGCCACGCGCGTTCCCGACCTGGAGGTCCTCCAGCCGGTCCGCCAATTCCCGCAGGGCGCGGACGGCCCGCAGGCCGACCGCCGGGTCACGACTGCTCGCGGCTGCCGCGAGCTGCTTGGTGTCGCTCATGCTGTCAACATAGGTTGACAGCTTCCATCTGTCAACCCGCGTTGACATCCAGGTGCGGCCGAAATCCCACCGGAGCGCCGCTGGAACCGCGCGTCCTTCGACCGCGTTCTCCCTCCAACCACCCACTGGGCGAAGCACGTTGGGAGCAGGAACCGCAATGGAACCCACCACCCCCGAGCAGCAGTCCCGGATGGCCGGGGTCGTGACCACCCTGCAGGCCGACCTCGCCCGCGCCGATGCCAAGGCGAGCCTGTTACTGGCCCTCTCCGGAGCCGCCCTGGTCGCCCTGGCCTCGACCGCCCCCGAGCTCCACCCCACCGCCACGGCCACCACCGCCGCCGCCCTCTGCACCGCGACCCTGCTCGCCGCGACCGCCCTCCTGCTGCTCGCCGTCCGCCCCGACCTGCGCGGCAACGGCTGGACCAGCTGGCCACGCCTGACGGACGATCAGCTCCACGCCTGGGTGACCACGGGCTACCAGACCGACCACCTGCGCTTCATGGCAGTCCTGGCCGCCCGCAAGTTCCGCCTGATCCGCACCGCGATCGACTGCCTCCTCGGCTCCCTCGCCCTCGTGGCCCTGACCACCCTCCTGGTCGCCACCGCCTGATTCCCCCGAACCGGGACGCTCGGCCCCGCGCAGGGCGCCGGATCAGCGGGCCGCGATCGGCGCCCCGTACCGCTCCCGGAAGACGTTGCGCCCCGGCGTCCGGCGGCCCGGGTGCCTGCGCTCCTCCGCCGGGTGGCCGAGCGAGACCAGCAGCGCGATGGCGAGGTCGTCGCGGTCGCCGATCCCGATCGCGTGCTTCACCTCGGCCTCGTCCCAGCCGTTCATCGGCGAGGTGGCCAGGCCGAGTTCGGTGGCGGCGAGGATCAGGAAGGAGGCCGCGATCATGGCGTCCTTGACTGCGTACTCCCGCAGCAGGCCCCGCTTCTCGAGGTCGGTCTGGAACGCCGTCGACTCAGCGGAGAACATCGCGATGAACTCCTCCTTCCAAGCGCCGTTCTCGCGCGCCTGCCGGTAGACGTCGCCGCGATCCGCACGCCACGCCTGCGGCTCGGCGACGAAGACCAGCACCACCGGCGCCTCCTGCGGCTGCGGCTGGCCACCGGTGGCGCGGGTCAGTGCGGCGCGGCCCGCCGGGTCGGCCACCACCACGATCGAACGGTCCTGGAGGTTCCAACTGGTGGGTGCCTCGACGGCGAGGTCGAGCAGGGCGGTGAGAGTGGCGTCCGGGATCGGGTCGGGTCGGTAGTGCCGGATCGTACGGCGGGTGCGGATGGCGTCTGCGACAGATGCGGTGCGGTTCGTCATGCCACTCACTATTGGAGAGTTACGCACCACTAGGAAGAAGGCACTTGAAAGTGCGTTACTCTCCCGGCATGACGACAGTGGTGGAATCATCCGGACTCCCGGCCGACGCCTACTCCGCATGCTGCCCGACCCGTGACGTCCTCGACCGGATCGCCGGCAAGTGGACGGTCCTGATCGTGGACGCCCTCCTCGAAGGCACCCTTCGGTACACCGAGTTGAGCCGCCGCATCGAGGGCGTCTCACAGAAGATGCTCACCCAGACCCTGCGGGCCCTGGAGACCGACGGACTGGTCAGCCGCACCGTGTACCCGACCATCCCGCCCCGGGTCGAGTACCAGCTGACGGAACTCGGCCACAGCCTCGCGGAACCGATCGCCGCCCTGCGCCAGTGGGCGGAGACGAACATCAACGCGATCGAGCGGGCCCGCCGACGGCCCACGACCTGACAGAGCGGGGAGCCGACCTGGTGGTCGACTCCCCGCTCCGGTGGGCTACTTCAGACGGTCATCAGCTGCAGCCGCTGGTCGAGCCGCAGCCCTCGCAGAGGTAGCAGCTGCCCGCGCGACGCATCTTGGTGCCGCAGGAGAAGCAGAGCGGGGCGTCGGCGTTCAGGCCGAGCTGGATCTCCATCAGTTCGGTGGAGTTGTGGGCCTGGGCCGGGGCGGGCCTGGGGGCCTCCACCGGGACGGGCCTGGGGGTCGCGATCGGGGCGGACTGGGCCATCGACTCGACGTCCACCTCGGCCTCCTCGGCCTCGATCGGCTCGTAGGAGCCGGTGTCGAGGTGGCGCTGACGCTCCTCGACCGAGTGGATGCCGAGTGCCGAACGGGTCTCGAAGGGCAGGAAGTCCAGCGCGAGGCGGCGGAAGATGTAGTCCACGATCGACTGCGCCATCCGCACGTCCGGGTCGTCGGTCAGACCGGCCGGCTCGAACCGCATGTTGGTGAACTTCGAGACGTACGTCTCCAGCGGGACGCCGTACTGCATGCCGACCGAGACCGCGATCGAGAAGGCGTCCATCATGCCCGCGAGGGTGGAACCCTGCTTGGACATCTTCAGGAAGACCTCGCCGAGACCGTCGTCCGGGTAGGAGTTGGCGGTCATGTAGCCCTCGGCGCCGCCCACCGTGAAGGAGGTGGTGATGCCGGGGCGGCCCTTGGGAAGACGCTTGCGGACCGGGCGGTACTCGACCACCGGGGCCGGGGCGGCCGGTGCCTCGACGGCCGGGGCTTCCTTCTTCTTGGCCGAGAGCGGCTGACCGACCTTGCAGTTGTCGCGGTAGATGGCGAGCGCCTTGACGCCCAGCTTCCACGCCTCGAAGTAGATCTCCTCGATCTCCTCGACGCTGGCGGTCTCGGGCATGTTCACCGTCTTGGAGATGGCCCCGGAGATCCACGGCTGGATCGCCGCCATCATCCGGACGTGGCCCATCGCCGAGATGACCCGCTCGCCCATCGCGCAGTCGAAGACCGAGTAGTGCGCGGGCTTGAGGCCCGGCGCGTCCACCACGTTGCCGTGCTCGGCGATGTGGGCGACGACCGCCTCGATCTGCTCCTGCTGGTAGCCGAGGCGCTTGAGGGCGCGCGGCACGGTGTTGTTGACGATCTGCATCGAGCCGCCGCCGACGAGCTTCTTGAACTTGACCAGGGCGAGGTCGGGCTCGACGCCGGTGGTGTCGCAGTCCATCATCAGGCCGATGGTGCCGGTCGGTGCGAGCACCGAGGCCTGCGCGTTGCGGAAACCGTTCTGCGCACCCAGGGTCAGCACCTCCGCCCAGGTCGCGGTGGCCGCGGCCCAGACCGGGGCGTCCATGTCGTCGTAGGCGACCGCGGCGGCGTTGGCGTCCGCGTGCTGCTGCATGACCCGCTGGTGCGGGGCGGCGTTGCGGGCGTAGCCGTCGTACGGGCCGACCACGCCGGCGAGTTCGGCGCCGCGGCGGTAGGCGGTGCCGGTCATCAGCGAGGTGATGGAGCCGGCCAGCGCGCGGCCGCCCTCGGAGTCGTACGCGTGGCCGGTGGCCATCAGCAGGGCGCCGAGGTTGGCGTAGCCGATGCCGAGCTGGCGGTACGCGCGGGTGGTCTCGCCGATCTTCTCGGTCGGGAAGTCGGCGAAGCAGATCGAGATGTCCATCGCGGTGATGACCAGCTCGACCACCTTGGCGAAGCGCTCGGCGTCGAACGAGTCGTCGTCGCGGAGGAACTTCATCAGGTTGAGCGAGGCGAGGTTGCAGCTGGAGTTGTCCAGGTGCATGTACTCGGAGCAGGGGTTGGACGCGTTGATCCGGCCCGACTCCGGGCAGGTGTGCCAGTGGTTGATGGTGTCGTCGTACTGGATGCCCGGGTCGGCGCAGGCCCAGGCCGCCTCGGCCATCTTGCGGAACAGCTTCTTCGCGTCGACGGTCTCGATGACCTCGCCGGTCATCCGGGCCCGCAGGCCGAACTCGGTGCCGTTCTCGACCGCCGTCATGAACTCGTCGGAGACCCGGACCGAGTTGTTGGCGTTCTGGTACTGGACCGAGGTGATGTCGTCGCCACCGAGGTCCATGTCGAAGCCCGCGTCGCGGAGGGCGCGGATCTTCTCCTCCTCCTTGACCTTGGTCTCGATGAAAGCCTCGACGTCCGGGTGGTCCACGTCCAGCACGACCATCTTTGCCGCGCGGCGGGTGGCGCCACCGGACTTGATGGTGCCGGCCGAGGCGTCGGCGCCGCGCATGAAGGAGACCGGGCCGCTGGCGTTGCCGCCGGAGGAGAGCAGCTCCTTGGAGGAGCGGATCCGGGAGAGGTTCAGGCCCGCGCCCGAGCCGCCCTTGAAGATCATCCCCTCTTCCTTGTACCAGTCGAGGATCGAGTCCATCGAGTCGTCGACGGCCAGGATGAAGCAGGCGGAGACCTGCTGCGGCTGCTTGGTGCCGACGTTGAACCAGACCGGCGAGTTGAAGCTGAACACCTGGTGGAGCAGGGCGTAGGTGAGCTCGTGCTCGAACACCTCGGCGTCGTCCGCGGTGGCGAAGTAGCCGTTCTTCTCCCCGGCGGCGCGGTAGGTCAGCACCACCCGGTCGATGATCTGCTTGAGGCTCCACTCGCGCTGCGGGGTGCCCACCGCGCCGCGGAAGTACTTCGAGGTGACGATGTTGACCGCGTTCACCGACCAGGAGTCGGGGAACTCGACGCCGCGCTGCTCGAAGTTGATCGAGCCGTCACGCCAGTTGGTCATCACCACATCGCGGCGCTCCCAGCTGACCTGGTCGTAGGGGTGTACGCCCGGAGTCGTGTGGATGCGTTCGATCCGCAGGCCGCCCTTGGGAGCCTTGCCGGCCCCCTTGGCAGCCTTCGACCCGCGTGCAGACCCGCTCGTGGTGTCGGTCACTTCTCGCTTCTCCTCTTGGGCAAATCCCTCAATGTCCCATTATGCGTGGGTACCGAGGGCGGACGACAGGGTTCAGCGGGCCGTTTTCGGGCACGCCGGACCGCCCCGTACGACTGGCACAGGTCAGTCGGTCAGGGTGCGGTGGAGAGGACGGCGACTGTGTCCTCGGTGGGGAGCGGACGCTCACCGCGGAGTTCCGCGATGGCGGCCTCGAAGTCTTCGAGATCGTCGAAGGCGCGGTACACCGAGGCGAACCTCAGGTACGCGACCAGATCCAGTTCCTTGAGTGGGCCGAGTATGGCCAGACCCACGTCGTGTGTCGAGAGTTCCGCACTGCCGGAGGCCCGCACGCACTCCTCGACCCGCTGGCCGAGCTGGGCGAGGGCGTCCTCGGTGACCGGACGCCCCTGACAGGCCTTGCGGACACCGCTGATCACCTTCGAGCGGGAGAACGGCTCGGTCACTCCGCTGCGCTTGATGACCATCAGCGTGGCGGTCTCGACCGTGGTGAAACGGCGGCCGCAGTCGGGACACTGGCGGCGGCGGCGGATCGAACTTCCGTCGTCGCTGGCCCGGGAGTCGACCACGCGGCTGTCCGGGTGCCGACAGAAGGGGCAGTGCACCGGGGGGACTCCCTCTCGGACGGTACGGCAACGGACTCGCACACTCTACACGGAACCACTAGGGGTGGGCCCACCGGAGAACCTAGGCCCTACATGTAGTGCCGAGTGGCCAACACGCCGCGACGGGGTGAAATTTCTCCGAGCCGTGAAATAGACTGCGCAAGTCGAACACTTAAGCGATGTACACCCAGAGTCTTGATCGAGTCAGCTGACTTCGAATAAATTCACTCGAACGTGTGTTTGGCGCAACCTTTCGATAGGGGCACCAGTTGAGCTGGGCAAAGGGAGCCTGTCGGAAGGAAGCAGCCAAGTGAACACCGTCGAAGCCAAGACCTCCATCCCGGTGCAGGAGCGCCCCGCGCGCACCGCTGAGCAGGAGAGCGTGGACCCCACCATGAGCCGGAGCCAGCCGATCGAGCACTCCGCCGCCCAGGACGACGTCCTCGGCCAGCCGACCCCGACCCGCTCCCTGGCCGGGCGGCCGCCCGGCATCCGCACCGACGAGGCCGGTCTGACGGAGCGCCAGCGCCGGGTCATCGAGGTCATCAGGGACTCGGTTCAGCGCCGGGGTTATCCCCCGTCGATGCGCGAGATCGGCCAGGCCGTCGGCCTCAGCTCGACCTCCTCGGTCGCCCACCAGCTGATGGCCCTGGAGCGCAAGGGCTTCCTGCGGCGCGACCCGCACCGCCCGCGCGCCTACGAGGTCCGTGGCGTCGAGGTTGCCAGGCCGAACACCGCCGAGGCGGCCGGGCGGCCCTCCACCTCGTACGTGCCGCTGGTCGGCCGGATCGCCGCCGGTGGCCCGATCCTGGCCGAGCAGACGGTCGAGGACGTCTTCCCGCTGCCCCGTCAACTGGTCGGCGAGGGCGAGCTGTTCGCGCTCACCGTGCGCGGTGACTCGATGATCGAGGCCGCCATCTGCGACGGCGACTGGGTCACCGTCCGCCGCCAGCCGGTGGCCGAGAACGGCGACATCGTGGCCGCGATGATCGAGGGCGAAGCGACCGTCAAGCGCCTCAAGCGCGAGGACGGCAAGATCTGGCTGATGCCGCACAACCCGGCGTACGACCCGATCCCGGGCGACAACGCGACCATCCTGGGCAAGGTCGTCGCGGTGCTCCGCCGCCTCTGACGCACCGTACGACACTCTGGAAAGGGCCACCCCGAGGGGTGGCCCTTTCCATGCCCGACGGCGTCTCGGCTCGACGGCCGCTCAGCCGCGCTCACACTCAAGCGCGCTCGACCTCAGCCGCGCTTGACCACCGGGCGCACCGGCGGCGCCGAGGCGTCGATCGCGGCGAGTGAACGGCGCACCTGGTTGCGGTCGTCGGTGTACCAGAAGTCCGGCATCGAGGAGCGGAAGAAGCTGCCGTACCGCTTGGTCGCCACCCGGGGGTCGAGCACCGCGACCACGCCCCGGTCGTCGGCCGCCCGGACCAGCCGGCCCGCGCCCTGGGCCATCAGCAGCGCGGCGTGGGTGGCCGCGACCGCCATGAAGCCGTTGCCGCCGCGCTCCTCGACGTCCTTCTGACGGGCGCTCATCAGCGGGTCGTCCGGGCGCGGGAACGGGATCCTGTCCATCACCACCAGCTGGCAGGCCGAACCCGGCACGTCCACGCCCTGCCAGAGCGAGAGGGTGCCGAACAGGCAGGTGGAGGCGTCCGAGGCGAACTCCCGGATCAGCTCGCCGAGGGTGTCCTCCCCCTGGAGCAGGATCCGGTGGTCCAGCCGCTCGCGCAGCGCCTCGGCGGCCGCCTTCGCGCCGCGCATCGAGGAGAACAGGCCGAGGGTGCGGCCGCCGGCCGCGCCGATCAGCTCGGTGAGCTCGTCCAGCATCTCCGGGCGCTCCGGGTCGCGGCCCGGGTCCGGCAGGTGCCTGGCGACGTAGAGGATGCCCTGCCTGGGATAGGAGAACGGCGAGCCGACGTCGATGCCGCGCCAGTACGGCGGGGTGTCCTCGTCCTGGAGCAGCTCGGGCTCCTCCGGCGAGCGTGCGTCCGGCAGCCGGCCCTCGCCCGGCAGGCCGACCGAGGCGGCCACGCCGTTGAAGTCGCCGCCGAGCTTGAGGGTGGCCGAGGTGAGCACCACCGAGCGCTCCTTGTAGAGCTTCTCCCGCAGCAGGCCCGAGACGCTCAGCGGAGCGACCCGCAGCGACGCGGTACCGGGGCCGAAGGCGTCCCTGCGCTCGATCCAGATCACGTCGTACGCGGAGTCCGAGAGCAGCCGGTCCGCGGTCTCGTGCAGCGACTCGGCATAGGCCATCGCCTGCTTGCGGACGGCGTCCTCATCGGTGAGCGCCTTGTCCCTGGTCTCGCCGAGCGAGGTGATGACCTGGCGGGCGGCGTCCCGGATGGCGGTGACCGCGTAGGCCAGGTACTCGGGCAGCTCGCCCTCCACCCGGCCCGGCTGGGCGGTCTCCATCAGACCGTGGTAGTTCTCGGCGGCGGCCTGCAACGCGTCCACCGCCTTCTCGTTTGCCAGCCGGGCGGCCCGCTTGACCGCCCGGTTGACCGCGCCGACGGTGAGCTCTCCGGTGGCGGCGCCGGTCACCCGGTTCACCAGCTCATGCGCCTCGTCGACGATGAGCAGGCCGTGGTCGGGCAGCACCGGGGCGCCCTCGATCGCGTCGATCGCCAGCATCGCGTGGTTGGTGACCACCACGTCGGCGAGCTTGGCGCGCTCGCGGGCCGCCTCGGCGAAGCACTCCTGCCCGTACGTGCACTTGCTCGCGCCCAGGCACTCCCGGGAGGTGACCGAGAGCTGGGCCCAGGCCTTGTCGGAGACGCCGGGCGAGAGGTCGTCGCGGTCGCCGGTCTCGGTCTCGTCGGCCCAATCGCGCAGCCGGAGCACGTCCTGACCGAGCTTGCCGGTCGGGCCGCCGAGCGCGTCGACCGGATCGAACAGGCCCTCGCCCTCCTCGCTCGGGGTGCCCTCGTGGGCGCGGTGCAGGCAGAGGTAGTTGGACCGCCCCTTGAGCATCGCGAACTGCGGACGGCGGCGCAGCACCGGGTGCAGCGCGTCCACCGTCCGGGGCAAGTCCCGCTCCACCAGCTGGCGTTGGAGAGCCAGGGTGGCGGTGGCCACCACCACCCGGTCGCCGTGCGCGAGGGCGGGGACCAGGTAGGCGAGGGACTTGCCGGTGCCCGTGCCGGCCTGGACCAGCAGGTGCTCGCCGCTGCCGACCGCGTCGGCGACGGCTTCGGCCATCGCGACCTGCCCGGGGCGCTCGACGCCCCCGACGGCCGTCACGGCGGCGTGCAGCAGCTCGGGGAGCGCGGCGCGGGAGACGGGGGCCGGGGCCTCGGCGGCGCCGGGCAGGACCTGGGGTGCGGAGTCGTTCGTCATGGCCCGCCCAGCCTACGACGTGGGGGTGACAATCCGGCTCTGCTGCGGGGGCAGCCCGACCGACCCGCCGTAGTGCAGCGGGTTGTCCACCGCGCCGTGCACGGCCGCGTGCGGGCGGTGCGGGCGGTCCCGATAGCCGTCCAGCAGCAGCCGGTTGCGGTTCAGGCAGAGCCGGTCGATCCGGGGGGTGAAGAGGTCGAAGAGCTTGAAGCGTTCGCCGAGTTCGGGGAAGCGCCGCTGGTAGGCGGTGATCCGTTCCCGCAGCAGCTCCCAGAACTCGGCCTCGGAGACGCCGAGCTGGGCGTCGAAGAGCGGCGCCAGGTAGCGGAACACCCCGACGAACAGACCGGAGTGCAGGAACTGGCAGAGGTACTCGGGCGACTCGCGCAGCAGCACCCCGCTCACCTCGGGCGGCAGGTCCCGGAGCTCTGGGAGGTCGCGGTCGCTGATGTTGACGTCGTCGACGAAGTCCTTGACCGCCAACCGGGCGGGCGCGTCGTGCTGGTCGAAGACCACGATGGCGTTCTCGCCGTGCGGGGAGAAGACCGTGCCGTACCGGTAGAGGAAGTGCAGCAGCGGCGGCAACATCACCGCGAACAGCCGGCGCAGCCAGTCCCGGGCCGGCAGTCCGGACCGGGCGACCAGCTCGGCGACCAGCGCGCGGCCGTCCGACCCGACCTGGAGCAGCGAGGCCAGGGTACGGGCCCGCTCGTGCGGGGCGAGGTAGCGGCCGAGCGGCTCGCGCCAGATTGCGCCGAGCAACTCCTGGTACTGGTAAGGGACTTCGGGCAGGTCCCGGTAGAGCGGGTGGTCGACGGTGACCGAGGCGATCTCGCCGAGCAGGATCACCCGGCACTCGTCACGCAGGAACGCGTCGCCGTCCCGCAGGCCGTGGATCCAGGCGGTGACGGCGGGGGCGGCCAGCGTGCGTTCGGTCGGCAGGCCGCGCCAGACCAGGGTGTTGAGGATCGAGAGCGGCAGTTTGACGGTGCAGCGGTCGGGCCGGCTGAGGTTGAAGAAGCTGCGGACGGACTGCTGCGGCAGCCGGAGATCGCCGTCGCTGGGCAGCGGGACGATCTCGCCGGAGGCGATCCAGGGGGCGAACAGCGGCAGGATCACCTCGTCCCACTGCCAGGGGTGCACCGGCAGCAGCAGGTACTCCGGTCCGATCCCGGCCCGGAACTCCGGGCTCAACTCCAGCTCGTACAGGTCCGGTTGGCCCCGGAACTCGGCCAGGCTCCGGTGCACCGCCAGCCACGGCAGCCGCTGCGGGCTGCGCGCCTCGGGGGCCCAGACGGCCAGGTCGCCGGCCGACAGGCCGAGCCGGCCCTTGTTCGGGACGATCCACGGGTGCCCGGTCTGCCGTCCCTCCAGACCGACGTGGTCCAGGCCGGCCAGCTCGGCGGCGGGCAGTTCGGTGGCGAGCTGCCGGACGTCCGCGAGCAGCGTGGCGGTCAGCTCGCGGATCAGGTGGCCGAGGGTGTCACCGGGCAGCCCGAGCACCCCCCTGGCGAGCTGGAGCAGCCGCAGCGGGTCCCCCTCCGGGTCGGCCGGGCAGTCCACCGAGTCCGGATCGACCTGCCAGCTCCCGTACGCGCCCCGGCGGGCCGTGAAGCGGTAGACCCCCTCGGGCAGGTCGAGCCGGTAGTCGGCGCCGTCCGGTACCGGGGTGAGCAGCTGCTCGTAGGCGAACTCGCCGAGCATCTTGGCGAGCATCGCCCGGCGGGCCCGCCGCCAGTGCGCGGCCGTGAGCTGGGGCGGCAGGTGGAGCTCGGCGGGAGGCTGCTGCGGCACGGTGGCCCTCCGGAGGAGTTCAGCGGGTGACTGGGGCGGCACAGTTGCCCTCCTGCGGGCGCGGGAGGGCGGGAGCGGCGGACGCCGGCGCGGGGGCTGCGGCTCCGGGGGCTGCGGGCGCGGGGGCTGCGGCTCCGGGGGCTGCGGGCGCGGGGGCTGCGGCTCCGGGGGCTGCGGGCGCGGGTGCTGCCGGCCCGGAAGCCGCGGGCGGGCCGAAGCTGGTCCAGGCGGTCCGGGTGGGGAGCCGGTGAACGGTCCGGCCGGTCACCGCGTTCAGGATCACGGCGGCCCGGTGCGCGCCGAGCCCGAGATCGGGGGTGCCGACGCCGTGCGTGTGCAGTTCGGCGTTCTGTACGTACAGGCCACCGGTCAGCTCGGGCCTGGTGGCCACCCGGTGGTCGAGGCCGACCCGGAACCGGCCCTGCTCGTCCCAGTCCACCAGGTCGGCGATCGGATCGAGCAGCGCGGGCCGGACGGACCGGTAGCCGGTGGCGAGCACCACGGCGTCGGTGCGGATCACCTGCTCGGCGCCCGAGTCGACCTGACGACAGGCCAGTTCGAAGCCACCGCACGGCCCGGCCAGTGCTTCGGTGACGGCGGTGCCGGGCCGGATCTCCACCGGTTCTGCGTCCAGCGGCCGCCCGATGGTCCGCTCGTACAGCAGGTCGTGGATCTCGGCCAGCGTCTCGGCGCTGGCCGCCTTGTGCAGCTGCCACTGCTCCCGCACCAGCCGGTCCCGGACGGCGGGGGCCAGGCCGTGGAAGTGGCGGGTGTAATCGGGGGTGAAGTGCTCCAGGCCGAGCTTGGAGTACTCCATCGGGGCCAGCGCCCTGGTCCTGGTCAGCCAGCGCAGCCGGGTGCCGTCGCCGCCCCGGGCGCGCAGCAGGTCGAGAAAGACCTCGGCGCCTGACTGCCCGGAGCCGACCACCGTGATGTCCCTGGCCCGGTCCAGGCTCGCCCTGCGGTGCACGTACTCGGAGGAGTGCCAGACCTGGGGGTGGCCGCGCAGCGCGGCGAACGCCTCCGGCAGGGCGGGGGTCGTCCCGACCCCGAGCACCACGTTGCGGGCCCAGACCTCGGTGCCGCCGGCCAGCGCGCGGAACAGCCGGTGCCCGGGGTGCCAGTGCAGCTCGGTGACGGCCGCGCCGAACCGGCAGCTGACCAGCCGCTCGGCCGCCCACCGGCAGTAGTGGTCGTACTCCCGGCGGGCCAGCTGGAAGCGCTCGGCGAAGTAGAACGGGAACAGCCGGTCCTGGTCCCGCAGGTAGTTGAGGAAGGACCACGGGTTGGTCGGGTCGACCAGCGAGACCAGGTCGGCCAGGAACGGCACCTGCATCCTGGCCCCGTCCACCAGCATCCCCGGGTGCCAGCGGAACTCCTGCCTGGCCTCGCAGAACAGCGCGTCCAGCCCGCTGACCCGGTCGGCCAGCGCGGCCAGCGACAGGTTGAACGGGCCGAGGCCGACGCCCAGCAGGTCGTACGCCTCGGGCTGCTCGGCGGGCGGCACGTCGTACGCCTCGGGCTGTGGGTTGTCCATGTCGTCCTAGCGTTCGCGTTGACGGGTCATTGGTGACGCAGCATCAGGGCGGCCCGCTTCTCGGGGAGATCCAGCTCGGCCACCGGGTCGAACCCGGCCCGCCGGAAGGCCCGCAGCGACGCGGTATTGCGCAGGTCCGGCTCGGCGACCAGCCGGTCGCAGCCGGGTTCGGCCAACAGCTTGTCGGCCAGCGCGGTCAGCAGCAGCGCGCCGAGCCCCCGGCCGCGGTGGCCGGGCGGCCCGAGCAGCAGGTGCAGCCCGAGGTCGCCCTGCCCGGCGGGGTAGTACCCGGCGAGCCGGTCGGCGTCGGCCCGGTAGAGCTCCCAGTAGCTCATCGGGGTGCCGTCCAGCAGGCCGAGCAGCGGACTGCTGTGGCTGTCGGGTCCGAGCTGGGCGGCGACGTGGCGTTCGGTGGTCTCGGGCGGCCCGGCCAGGTCCCAGTACGCCGCCACCGCCGGATCGTTCATCCACCCGGCCAGCAGCGGGAGGTCGGTGGCGAGGTCGACCTCCCGGAGCTCGAACTCGCCGGCTGCGGTCCTCACCCGGCCACCACCGGGTTGGGGATGTCCACGTAGACCGACTGGGTGGCGACCGGCCCGACGAGTTCGTCCATCCCCTTCAGCCGGGTCAAGAGGTTGGCCTTGCAGTGCAGTCGGGGGCTGTCCAGCAGCAGGGCGGGCAGCCCGGAGCCGGTGGCGGCAGCCGGCCGGCTGCCGAGGAAGCCGCGGAGCGCGGCCAGCAGCACGCTCTCGTCAGCCAGCTCCTGCGAGCCGAAGGCGCCGATCAGGCCGAGCACGTGGTTGATGCCGAGGTAGTAGGCGAAGTGCTTGTCGATCACCTGGTCCGCGACGAAGGTGTCACTGGCCCGCCCGACACCGGGCAGCCGGGCGTCCAGCCGGTCGGCGAACGAACTGCGGAAGTAGTAGCCCTGGTTGTCCCGGTACCGGCCACCGGCCGGCCAGCCCGCCTCGTCCAGCAGCACCAGGCTGTTCTGCTGGTGCGCCTCCAGCGCGATCCCGGCCCGGCCGTCCAGCCAGAGCACCGGGAGCACCACGGCGTCCAGGTAACGCAGGAACCACTCGGTGGCGACGGTGTGCACCGGGCGCCCGCAGCGCTCGGCCAGCGTCCGGACGGTCCGGCCGAGCAGCGAGTCGACCTGCTCGCCGAACGGCTGCTCGGCGACCAGGCCGGCCACGCAGAACGCGCGTTCCCGGAGCCCGAACGGCTGCTGGCGGAGCACGGTGTCCAGGCCGTTCGGATCGGCGCCGTCGGGCAGGTCCACCCCGATCCAGGCCGGGTCGCGGACGATGTCGAAGCCGGGGTGGGCGGCCCGCCACTCGGCGCTCAGTCCGGCCTCCAGCAGCCGGTGCACCTCCAGGCCCCGGTGCAGCTCCTTGCGCAGGTTCTCCCTGCGGGAGTTGGTGATCCGCAGTCCCAGCGAGAGCTTGAGCATCCACGGCGTACCGGGGCGGCAGACCGTGCGCACCGAGGACGTCGGGTGCCACTCCTCGCCGTGCTCGCCCAGGTCGTGCAGGGCGCCGTCGGCCAGCAGCCCGGCCACCTCGGGGCGGAGCGCCAGCTCACGGGCCTGCCAGGGGTGCAGCGGCAGGGCGGCGGTGCCGGGCGGCAGGGCGAGCCGGTCGCCGAGCAGCCGGGCGGTGATCTGCTCGGCCGGGACGCCGACCGCCGAGCCCGAGGCCAGCAGGTCCCGGTCGACGGCGTACCAGTGCAGCCGGAACGACCCGTGCAGTTCGGGCGAGTACGCGGCGCTCTGCGCCGGTCCGAGGCCGTCCCGGCTCTTCGGGGTCGGGTGCAGCGGGTGGCCCAGCAGCAGGGCCTGCTCGGCGGCCAGGAACGGCCAGTCGGGACCGGTTCCGGTCCGGCGGCGCTCCAGCACCTCGGCGGTACGCAGCACCGAGTCGGCCACCCGGGCGGCCAGGTCGGTCAACTGCCCCGCCTCGGGCCGGTCGGCGGTGGCGCCCGCGACCAGGGTGGCCGCCGTCACCACGTCCACCGGCAGCCCGGCCAGGGTGACCCCGTCGAACCGGTGCCAACCGGTCGGTGACCAGTAGCGGACCGCTGCGGTCAGCTCGACGGCGCCACCGAGCACCGTCACCCGGACCGTCCCGTCCGGTTCGGGCCTGGCCCCGGTCTCCCGGACCCAGCAGCGCAACAGGCTCTCCATCCCGGCCTGCTCGGCGGCCACCGCCGGATCGGTGTCGAGCAGTCCGTCCTGGGGGCGGGCACGGACGAGGGGCGGAACTCCAGCGAGGGCGACGGTGCTCAAGGCTGCTCCTTGGGGCGAGCGAGGATGCGGGCGCCGGGAGTTGGGGGGACGGGCCGAGGGCGCCGACAGCCCCTAAGGGAACTGGCCACTGACGGGTGATCACAAGATCAGCTCACTCGTTGTGGTGAATCCCAAGCGATCACTCACTCGTTGGAGTGGTCCGCTCCGGATCGGCCCGGCACCGCGATCCGGTCCGGCCGCCCGGCGGTGGGAGAATCGGCCTTCGACACAGGGGGCTGGGAGTCATGCGGTCGATATCCAGGGGCACGACGGCGGTACTGCTCGGGCTGGTACTGCTCACCGGGTGCAGCGGCACTCCGTCCGAGGACTGGCGGCTGCCGACCGCCGTACCGACCCAGTGGAGGGGCGAACTGGCCCAGCGCTGGCAGGAGTTGAAGACCTGGCGGGACGAGGACTGGGACCGCTGGGCCAGGCAGCACCTGTTCGAGAACCCGGTGGTCAGGGACCTCTGGGGGCCGGAGCGGATGGTCGACGCCCCACCGCAGCAGCCCGTCGCGCCGACCGCCTCTCCCACCCCGGCCACTCCCGCAGAGGCGGAACCGGCCCCGGTGCAGGCCGTCCCGGTGCCCCGGCCGTACACCCGCTACCCGGCCTCCGGGAAGGTGTTCTCCACCGCACCCGGAGGCGGCACCGGGCAGTGCTCCGCCACGGTGGTGGCCGACCCGGCCCGTCCGGGGAAGAGCAACCTGGTCTGGACGGCCGGCCACTGCGTGCACGAGGGCAGCGGCGGCGGCTGGTTCAAGAACCTGATCTTCGTACCGGCCTACAACAGCTCCGGCACGGCCGCCGGCACGAAGAAGGCCACCCTCGCCGAGGTGGCCCCGCTCGGGCAGTGGTGGGCGGACACCGTGATCAGCTCCCCGCAGTGGATCGCCGAGGGCGGCCACGGCGGCAACGCCGCCAACCAGTACGACTTCGCCGTCCTCAAGGTGCACAACCCGGACGGCGACGGCCGCTCCCTGGAGGAGACCGTGGGCACTGCCGTCCCGGTCTGGTTCGACGCCCCGCGCGAGCAGCTGACCGTCTCGGTCTGGGGCTACCCCTCCGTCAAACCCTTCGACGGCCGCGAGCTCTACCGCTGCGACAGCGGCCGGCCCGCCCGGCTCTCCTTCGACCCGGCCCGTCCCCCGATGCTCTCGGCCGGCTGCACCATGACGGCCGGCTCCAGCGGCGGCGGCTGGTTCGCCCCCCTCCCGGACGGCCGCCAGGCCCTGGTCAGCAACACCTCGCTCGGCAACCTGACCCACACCGCCCTCGACGGCCCGTACCTGGACGACGTGGCCCGCCAGGCGCTGGCCTACGTCTCACGGAAGCAGTGAAACGGAGCAGGGGCCCGGGGTTCCACGGATGCGCGCATCCGTGGAACCCCGGGCCCCTGGTGGTGGAGGCTCGGCCTCCGTCAGGCCCGTCAGCCCTGCGTGACCACCGCGTACTTCTCCAGCTCCGCCGCCAGCTCCGCCGCCACCTTGGCGTGCAGCAGCGTGCCCTCGCCGGTGTGCTCGGTGGAGATCGGCTCGCCCTCGGCGTGCACCCGGGAGACCAGGTCACCACGGGTGTACGGGATCAGCGCCTGCACCTCGACGGCCGGCCGGGGCAGCTCGCTGTCGATCAGCTGGAGCAACTCCTCCATCCCCTGACCGGTACGGGCCGACACCACGATGGCGTGCGGCTCGCGCCGCAGCAGGCGCTGGAGCACCAGCGGATCCGCCGCGTCGGCCTTGTTGATCACCACGATCTCCGGCACGTTCTGTGCCTCGACCGAGACGATCACCTCGCGGACGGCGGCGAGCTGGGTCTCCGGCTCGGGGTGCGAACCGTCCACCACGTGCAGGATGAGGTCCGCCTCGGCGACCTCCTCCATGGTCGAACGGAACGCCTCGACCAGGTGGTGCGGCAGGTGCCGGACGAAGCCGACCGTGTCGGCCAGCGTGTAGACCCGGCCGCTCGGGGTCTGCGCCCGGCGGACCGTCGGGTCCAGGGTGGCGAACAGCGAGTTCTCCACCAGGACGCCGGCGCCGGTCAGGCGGTTGAGCAGCGAGGACTTGCCCGCGTTGGTGTAGCCCGCGATGGCGACCGAGGGGACCTGGTGGCGACGGCGCTCCTGGCGCTTGGTGTCGCGGCCCTTCTTCATGTCGGCGATCTCCCGGCGGAGCTTCGCCATCTTCTCGCGGATCCGACGACGGTCGGTCTCGATCTTGGTCTCACCGGGACCACGGGTGGCCATGCCGCCACCGGAGGAGCCGGAGCCACCGCCACCCATCTGCCGGGACAGCGACGCACCCCAACCACGCAGCCGCGGCAGCATGTACTGCATCTGCGCGAGCGAGACCTGTGCCTTACCCTCCCGGGACTTGGCGTGCTGGGCGAAGATGTCCAGGATCAGCGCGGTCCGGTCGACCACCTTGACCTTGACCACGTCCTCCAGCTGGATCAGCTGACCCGGGGTCAGCTCACCGTCGCAGACCACGGTGTCGGCGCCGGTGGAGGCGACGATGTCACGCAGTTCCTTCGCCTTGCCCGAGCCGATGTAGGTGGCGGCGTCGGGCTTGTCGCGGCGCTGGATCACACCGTCGAGCACCTCGGAACCTGCGGTCTCGGCCAGCGCGGCGAGCTCGGCCAGCGAGTTCTCCGCCTCCTCGGCCGTGCCGTCCGTCCAGACACCCACGAGCACCACGCGCTCCAGTCGGAGCTGGCGGTACTCGACCTCGGTGACGTCCTGCAGTTCGGTGGAGAGACCGGCGACCCGGCGCAGCGCGGCGCGCTCGCTCCGGTCGTACTGCTCCCCGTCGTAACGGTCGAAGCCCTCGTCGTTCGCCGCGAGGTCCTCGTCCATCAGGGCTTCCGCCCGGAGGTCCGACAGTCGGTTGGCCTGGCTGTCGGAGTTGCTGCGGCTCTCGAACGTGGAGGTCAATCTCATCCTTAGGTAGATCGGGTGGGGCCGGTGCGGCGTGCGCACCTGGGAGTGTGCCCCGTCTGACGCCCCGATACCAGGTGGCGAGCCGAGCTACCCCTGCAGGCCGTGGCCGGCACCGGAACCACTACGTCCGGAGAACGCCACGGACCGGCCGTGAATTCCCCACGATGGTCGCACGGCCGCCCCGACCCGGTCATCCCGATTTCCCCGCTCAGGACCGGGCCGGTACACGTCGTACACCCCGGAGACCCGCAGCATCGCCCGCATCAGCACCGGAAGGGTGGCCGCCTCCGGCAGCTCGACCGTGTAGCTGTGCCGGACCCGCAGCTGCTGCGGCGGCTCCACCTCGGCGGCGATGATGCCGACGCCCTCCGCCGAGATCGCCGCCGTCAGGTCGGCCAGCAGCCGGGGGCGGTTCAGCGCCTCGGCCCGCAGCGTCGCCCGGAAGCCGTCGGCGGGCGCGGCGCCCGGCACCCAGCGCGGCCCGACCGGCTCCCGGCCGGCCGCCCGCAGCTGCTCCCCCACCGGACAGTCGGTCCGGTGCACGGCCACCGCCCCGCCCCGGATCAGGTAGCCGGTCAGCTCGTCCGGCGGCACCGGCGTACAGCACCTGGACAGCCGGACCACCCCGCCCGAGCGGCCCGGTACGGTCACCGGCGCCTGCCGCCGCCCGGCGGACGGGACGGCGGCGGGCACCGGTTTGGCCGCCCCGGCGGCGGGCTGCGGCTCCGGCGTCCCGGCCGGGCGGTCGGCCAACCAGCGTTCGATGGCCAGCCTGGCGCCCGGGGTGCGGACGTACTCCAGCCACTCGGCGGCCGGGCCCGACGCCTCGGCGGCCTGCTCGGTCAGCACGGCGAGCACGTCGCCGTCCCGGAGCGTGGTGGAGAGCGCGACCAGCCGCCCGTTCACCCGGGCTCCCAGACAGCGGTGGCCGGTCTCCTCCCCCAACAGGTACGCGGCGTCCACGCAGCTCGCCCCGCTCGGCAGGTGCAGGGTCTCGCCCTGCTCGGTGACGGCGGTGATCTCCCGGTCGCCGGACAGGTCAGAGGTGAGCGCGGACCAGAAGGTGTCCGGGTCGGGGGTCTCCTGCTGCCACTCCAGCAGCCGGCTCAGCCAGCCGGGACGGGCCGGGTCGGTCCGCTCCGGATCCTCCGGACCGTCCTGGTGCGGATCGCCCAGGGCGACCACGCCGAACTCGGCCACCCGGTGCATCTCCCGGGTCCTGACCAGGACTTCGACCACCTCGCCGCCGGACAGCGCGACCGCCGTGTGCAGCGACTGGTACAGGTTGAACTTGGGCGCCGCCACGAAGTCCTTGAACTCCCCCGGCAACGGCGTCCAGCAGGTGTGCAGCTCGCCGAGCACCGCGTAGCAGTCGGCGTTCTCCTCCACCACCACCAACAGCCGCCCGAAGTCGGCCGGTTGGAGATCCTGCGGCAGCCCGTCAGGACCGGCGGCGGCGGTCCGCTTGAGCAGCACCCGGTGGACCGAGACACAGTGCCGGGGCCGCACGGTGACCGTCGCCGTCACGCCCGACTCGGCCAGCTGCCGGGTCAGCGCCTCGGCGAACGGTTGCAGCAGCTCCTCGGGACGCTCGTCGTACGCGGCGATCAGCGCACCGGTGCGGGCGTACTCCTCCGGGTGCAGAGTGGCGAACACGATGTCCTCCAACTCGGCCTTCAGCACCTGGATCCCAAGCCGCTCGGCCAGCGGGATCAGCACATCCCTGGTCACCTTGGCGATCCGGATCCGGCTGGCCGGCTTCATGTGCCGGATGGTCCGCATGTTGTGCAGCCGGTCGGCGAGCTTGATCACCATCACCCGGACGTCGTCGCCGGTGGCCACCAGCATCTTCCGGAAGGTCTCCGCCTCGGCCGCCGCACCGAAGTCCACCTTCTCCAACTTGGTGACGCCGTCGACCAGATAGGCCACCTCGGGGCCGAACTCCTCGGCCACCTGAGCCAGCGTCACCTCGGTGTCCTCGACCGTGTCGTGCAGCAGCGACGCCACCAAGGTGGTGGTACCGGCGCCGAGTTGGGCCAGGATCATGGTCACGGCGAGCGGGTGGGTGATGAAGGGCTCACCGCTCTTCCGGGTCTGCCCCCGGTGGCTCGCCTCCGCCGTCCGGTACGCCCGGCCGAGCAGCGCCAGGTCGGCCTGCGGGTGGTGGCGCCGGTGCGCCTCGACGATCGGCTCGATCGCGTCCGGCAGCGGGGGGCGGCCGGTGGCCAGTACGGCGGCGCGACCGGCCCGGCCCAGGGAGGCTCGGTTGAGTCTGCCCCGGGAGCGCTTTCCAGCCTCGGCTTCGATGGTCATCTGCACCTCCGGCAGCGATGGTCCATGCTACCGAGCAGAGCACGTTCCGCGACCCCCTGCTCCCACACCGTCACCAACACCACCCGAACGGGGGGATTCACTCCGCACGCTGATGGGAAACACCCGTCTTCTGCAGGAGCCCCGAGCCCCGAGCCCCTGACCGCCGAAGCCGGCTGCCCTAGAAGCGGAGCGTCCCCGTCGCGACGATCTCCGCCGGGCCGGCCATCTCGATCCGGGCGTCCGGGTGTTCGGTGATCAGCAGGGTGCCGCCCGGCAGGTCGACGGTGTAGGTGACCGGCTGGCCGGTGACCGAGGGATCGAGGTGGTGGCGGCGGGCCGCCGCGACGGCCACCGCGCAGGCTCCGGTCCCGCAGGAGCGGGTCTCGCCGGAGCCGCGCTCGTGCACCCGCATCGCGACGTGCCGCGGTCCGCGCTCCACCACGAACTCGACGTTGACCCCCTCCGGGTACACCCCGGCGGTGACGCCGGGTGCGGTGTGGAGGTCGCCGGCCTCGGCCAGGTCGTCGACGAACGCGACCGCGTGCGGGTTGCCCATGTTGACGTTGAGCGCGGGCCAGACCCGGTCGCCGACCGTCACCTCGACACCCTCGGAACCGGGCAGCCGGACCTGGCCCATGTCGACCGAGATCAGGCCGGGGCCCTCCGCGGTGTCCTCCGCGACCCGGACGTCGAGCACGCCGGCCCGGGTGGCGACCGGGATCAGGCCGGGCTTGGCCAACCCGGCCTCGACCAGGTGGCGGGCGAAGACCCGGATCCCGTTGCCGCACATCTCGGCGATCGAGCCGTCGGAGTTGCGGTAGTCCATGAACCACTCCGCCCGGTCGGCCATCCCGACCGAGACCGGGTCGGCCGCCGCCCGAACCACCCGGATCAGGCCGTCGCCGCCGATACCGGCCCGGCGGTCGCACAGGGCGGCCACCTCGGCCGGGCCGAGGTCGAGCCGGCCGTCACCGTCCGGGATGATCACGAAGTCGTTCTGGGTGCCGTGGCCCTTGAGGAAGGGGAGACCGAAGGTCTTGGATGCGCTCACAGAGCCGATGGTACTGAGACCGGCCGGTCAGGAGGCGAGGTGGACCACTCGCCAGACGGCGAGGCCGACCGCGACGGCCGCGGCGAGGGTGTAGAGCGCTATCACCTTGCGGCCGGCCCGCAGGCCGCTGCCACGGCGGGGGACGCCGGGCCACTTGTACCCGGCCATCCGGGCGGCCATCGCGCCCCAGCCGACCGAGGCGGCGGCGAACAGCAGGCCGAGCATCCCGATCATCGCGGAGGCGCCGTCCCCGGAGCCGAAGGCGAGCGGGAAGGCGAACATCAGCGCACCGGCCGCACCGAGCAGCACGATCGGCAGGGTCTGCCACCAGCGCAGTCGGCGGAGGGGCCGGATCTCCCGCTCGTGCACCACGCCGGGTGCGGCCAGATCGGCGAGGGCGGGGAGGGCCAGGGCGTACGAGGTGGGTATCTGCGTCTCGGAGAGCACCAGCTCGGCGCTGCTCGGCAGTTCCTCGGTTTCGGGGCCGGTACCCGTGGACACGCGGCCTCCCCTGACGGTTCGACACGAGCCGACGGACTCGCGGGCGGTAGGGGGCCCTCACGGCCGACCCCTGGTTGTTCTCGATAATGGCATGTCCGGTGCCACCAACGCGGGTCCCATCGGGCCGTCGGGTGATCCGTGGCCAGGACGTGATGTGCCCGTAACCCTCAGTTGGTCGTGCACCTGCAGCTGCACCGGCCGGATGGCCGGAAACCGCTCAGGGCTGACGGCCGATCAGGTCCAGGGACCGCTCCAGCAGCTCCGTCGGGTCCGCACCGGCCGGGCGGGCGAGCCAGTGGATCCGGTCGTCGCGGCGGAACCAGGACTCCTGGCGGCGGGCGAACCGCCTGGTCGCCCGTACGGTCTCGGCCTTCGCCTCGTCCTCGGTGCAGTCCCCCGCGAAGTGGGCCAGCACCTGCTGGTAGCCGAGTGCCCGGGAGGCGGTCAGACCGTCCCGCAGGCCCTGCGCCTCCAGCGCGCGGACCTCGGCGAGCAGCCCGGCCTCCCACATCCGGTCCACCCGCAGCTCGATCCGGCGGTCCAGCTCGGGGCGCTCCACCTGGACACCGATCTGCACCGTGTCGTACACGGCGGTATTGGTCGGCAGGCTGGCGGTGAACGGGCGGCCGGTGATCTCGATGACCTCCAGGGCCCGGACCACCCGCCGGCCGTTGCTGGGCAGGATCGCCTCGGCGGCGGCCGGGTCCAGACCGGCCAGGCGCCGGTGCAGGGCTCCGCTGCCGAGCTGCTCGCACTCGGCCTCAAGCCGGGCCCGGACCACCGGGTCGGTGCCGGGGAACTCCATCTCGTCGATCGCCGCCCGGACGTACAGTCCGGAGCCGCCGACCAGGACGGGCGTACGGCCCTCGGCGAGCAGCCGGTCCATCTCGGCCCGGGCCAGCCGCTGGTACTCCGCGACGCTGGCGGCCTCGGTGACGTCCCAGACGTCCAGCAGGTGGTGCGGGATGCCGCCGCGTTCGGCGAGGGTGAGCTTCGCGGTGCCGATGTCCATGCCCCGGTACAGCTGCATCGAGTCGGTGTTGATCACCTCGCCGCCGAGGACGCGGGCGATGGCGACCGCCAGGTCGGACTTGCCCGCGGCGGTCGCGCCGACCACGGAGACGACACGGGGCTGGGTGACGGGAGAGCTGCTCACGGGCCAAGTCTCGCAAAGATCGGGAGTGGCGCCGTGTCTCAGGTCGTCACTCTGGGGAAGATACGAACGGAATGACCTATTTTCTCCGCCGCCGGGCGGACCCAGCAGGAGGAGAGCACACAGCATGGGGCTGATGGACAACCTCAGGGGCAAGGCCGAGGAACTCAAGGACAAGGCCAGCGAGCTCGCGGGCAAGCACAACGAGACGATCGACCACATGGTCGAGAAGACCGGCAGCGTGGTCGACAAGGCCACCAAGGGGAAGTACAGCGACAAGATCGAGACCGGCACCAGCAAGGCCAAGGGCGCGGTGGACCAGTTCGCCGCGAAGCCCAAGGACGAGGGACGGAGCTGACCGCGGGTCAGCTCCAGGAGGCCACGAAGTAGCCCACCCCGTACGGGGCCTGGTCGTACCGCAGCCTTCCGTTCAGCCCGGCGCCCTGCGCAGCTCCCGCGAGGACCTGCCAGGGCGCCCGTCCGTCCGCCTGAAGCTCCGCCGACACCCCGGGGTCGAGCGCGGTGAGGGCGGCCAGGTCCGCCGCTCCCAGGGCCCGGGCCGCCTCGGCGTCGTAGCCCTCGGCCCGGTCGTCCAGGTATCCGGGCGCCTTGACCGAACGGCAGGCGCTACCCCCGCCGAGCACCAACAGACCGACCCGGTCGGCCAGTTCGGCCAGCCCGCCGCCCAGGCCGAGCAGCCGCTCGGTCGGCGCATCGGCCGGGACGGCACACGCGTGGGCGGGGATGACCACCCCGGCCTGCTCCAGCAGCCACACCCCCACCGCCAGCGAGGGCGCCAGCTCGGGACCGTCCACCCCGCCCGTGGGCAGCCGCACCACCCGGGGCACGCCGTACCGGTGGAACGAACCCACCCCGCCCTCGGTCCACACCCCGGCCTCCGGACCGCCGCCGACCAGCACGATCAGCTCAGGCCCCGAGGCCAGCAGCTCCCGTACCGCCTCCAGGCAGGCGGCCCGCAGCGGCTCCAGTTCGGGCGCCGCACCCGAGGCGACCTCGGGGACCAGCAGCGGCGGACAGGGGACGACGGCAGCGGCAACGAGCATGACGATCACCTTACCGAGCCCGGCGACTGGCTCGATCCGGAGCGCCGGACCGTGCCCAGGGCCGGTCCGGCGGATCCTGCCGGATCAGCGCGCGGCGTCGGGCGTGCGTCCAGACGGGATGATCCGGCGTCGGGCGCTCGGCAAGATCCGCCGGACCGTGCCTAGTCGCCGCAACCGGTCACGACGGGCAGCGCCGCCGGGACGCCGATGGTGGGCAGGCCGAGCATCACGCCGGCCGGCTTCGCGGCCGGGAGGCCCTGCCGCTTCTCCCAGGCGTCGCCCGCGCGGGTGCGGCGGACGGCCAGGGTGGGGCCCTCGGCGAGCAGGTGGTGCGGGGCGGCGTAGGTGATCTCGACGGTCACGGTGTCGCCCGGGCGGACCGGCTCGGTGGGACGGGTGAAGTGGACCAGCCGGTTGTCGGGGGCGCGGCCGGAGAGCCGGTCCGTCCGGTCGTCCTTCTTGCCCTCGCCCTCGGCGACCAGGACCTCAAGCACCCGGCCGACCTGCTTCTTGTTCTCCTCCCAGGAGATCTCCTCCTGGAGGGCGATCAGCCGGTTGTACCGGTCCTGCACCACGGCCTTGGGGATCTGCCCGTCCATCTCGGCGGCGGGGGTCCCGGGCCGCTTGGAGTACTGGAAGGTGAAGGCGTTGGTGAAGCGGGCCTCGCGGACCACGTGCATGGTCTGCTCGAAGTCCTCCTCGGTCTCGCCGGGGAAGCCGACGATGATGTCGGTGGAGATCGCCGCGTCCGGCATCGCCTCGCGGACCTTGCGGATGATGCCGAGGAAACGGTCCTGCCGGTACGAGCGCCGCATCGCCTTGAGCACGGTGTCCGAGCCGGACTGCAGCGGCATGTGCAGCTGGTGCATCACGTTCGGGGTCTCGGCCATCGCGGCGATCACGTCGTCGGTGAAGTCGCGCGGGTGCGGCGAGGTGAACCGGATCCGCTCCAGGCCCTCGATCTGCCCGGCGGCGCGGAGCAGCTTGGAGAAGGCCTCCCGGTCGCCCAGGTCGGAGCCGTACGCGTTGACGTTCTGGCCCAGCAGGGTGACCTCGATGACGCCCTCGCCGACCAGCGCCTCGATCTCGGCGAGCACGTCGCCGGGGCGGCGGTCCTCCTCCTTGCCGCGCAGGGCGGGGACGATGCAGAAGGTGCAGGTGTTGTTGCAGCCGACCGAGATCGCCACCCAGGCCGCGTACGCCGACTCGCGCCGGGTCGGCAGGGTGGACGGGAAGGTCTCCAGCGACTCCAGGATCTCCACCTGGGCCTGCTGCTCGATCCTGGCCCGCTCCAGCAGCGCGGGCAGGTGCCCGATGTTGTGGGTGCCGAAGACCACGTCGACCCAGGGCGCCCGGCGGACGATGGTGTCCCGGTCCTTCTGCGCCAGGCAGCCGCCGACGGCGATCTGCATGGACTTGTTCCTGGTCTTCGCCGGGGCGAGCTGGCCGAGGTTGCCGTACAGCTTGTTGTCGGCGTTCTCGCGCACCGCGCAGGTGTTGAAGACCACCAGGTCGGGATCACCCTCCTGGTCGGCCTTCACGTACCCGGCGTCCTCGAGCAGCCCGGAGAGGCGCTCGGAGTCGTGCACGTTCATCTGGCAGCCGTACGTGACGACCTTGTAGCTCTTGGAATCCTGGCTCGTACCCACGGACCCAAGAGTACGAGAACCGGATCGGCCTCCGTGACCCTCTCCCTTTCCCGCGCCCGGCCTGGCAGTATCCAACCCCATGACCTGGACACCCGTCGCCCTGCCGCGTGCGGTGGCCCGCAGCCGGCTCGGCCGGGCGGCCGCCGCGTTGCTGCTGGTCGTCGGCGGTCTCGGCGGCTGGTGGCTGGCCGCGGGCGACCGCACGGACTACCCGCACGGGGAGATCGGCTTCGCCACCGGCGTCCAGCGGGGCGTCTACGACCGGTACGGGCAGCTGCTCCGCACCTACCTGCACACCGCGATGCCCGGGGCCGAACTCCGGCTGGACAGCTCGCAGGGCTCGATCGACAACCTGGACCGGGTCGCCTCGGGCCGCGACGCGTTCGCGATCGCCACCGCCGATGCGGTGGCCAGCTACCGGGGTGACGGCAAGGACCGGCTGCGCGGTATAGCCCGGCTCTACGACGACTACCTGCAGCTCGTGGTGCCCGCCGACTCCAAGGTGCAGCGGGCCGCGGACCTCAAGGGCCTGCGGGTCGGGGTCGGCCAGAGCCGGTCCGGGGTGCTGCTGGTGACGAAGCGTCTGTTGACCTCGGCCGGGCTCGACCCGGACCAGGACGTCGCCGCCGCGAACCTCGGTGTCGGGGAGGCCGCCGACCAGCTGAGGAGCGGTCAGCTGGACGCCTTCTTCTGGTCCGGCGGACTGCCCACCAGCGCACTGACCGACCTCTCGGAGCAGTTCGCGATTCGGATCGTCCCGCTCGGCGACCTGGCCGAGACGGTCGGCCACGGCGAGGGCGGCGGCGCCGACGCCTACCGCGCCGCCACCATCCCGGCCGACGCCTACCCCAAGGCCCGCCCCGCCGCGACGGCGGTGGCGACCCTGGCCGTCCCCAACCTGCTGATCACCCGCGACGACGTGGACCCGGCGCTGGTGCAGCGGATGACCCAGGCGGTCATCGACAGCCGCGACTCGATCGGCAACGAGGTCCACGCCGCCCAGGTGGTCGACCTCCGGACAGCGGTCTACACCGATCCGCTGGCACTGCACGAGGGCGCGCGGCGGTACTACCTGTCGGCGAAGCCCTGACGTCGTCCCGACCTCGACACCCCGCGCGGAGTCACCGCGGTCGGGGCACCGTCAGGTGGACCGCCAGGCCCGTGGGTTCGACCGGGGCGAAGTCGAGCGAGCCGCCGCCGGCCAGCAGTAGGGTGCGGGCGATGGAGAGGCCGAGGCCGGAGCCGTCGACGTTCTGGTGCCGTGGGCTGCGCCAGAAGCGGTCGCCGATCCGGGCGAGTTCCTCCTCGGTGAGGCCGGGCCCCGCGTCCGAGACGGTCAGGGTGACCTCCCGCTTGCCGCGCTGGACGTCGAGCCGGACGGCCGCGCCGCTCGGGGTGAACTTGAGCGCGTTGTCGAGCACCGCGTCGAGCGCGCTGCCGAACCCGATCGGATCGGCCAGCCCCATCGCGGTGGCCGGCCCGTCCCAGCCCAGCCGGATGCCGCGCTGGTCGGCCACCGGCCGCCAGGCGTCGATCCGGGCCAGCGCGAGGTCGGCGAGGTCGACGCTCTCGGGTTCGGGGCGGGCGTGTTCGGCGGTGGCCAGGCCGAGCAGGTCGTCGAGGACCCGGGCCAGCCGGGTGCCCTCCTCACGGACGGCGCCGAGCTCCGCCTCGTGGCCCTCCGGGAGTTCGAGGCCGAGCAGTTCGACGCGCAGCAGCAGCGCGGCCAGTGGGTTGCGCAGTTGGTGCGAGGCGTCCGCGACGAAGGCCCGCTGCTGGTCGAGCGCGATCAGGACGTTGTCCGCCATGTCGTTGAACGACCGGGCAAGCCGCCGGAGTTCGGGCGGACCGCTGCTGGGCGCGACCCGGGCGTTCATCCGGCCGGTGGCGATGTCGTGGGTGGCCCGGTCCAGGGTGCGGACAGGGCGCAGCACCCAGCCGGTCAGCCGCATCGAGAGCAGCACGGCCGCGATCATGGCCAGCGACTCGCCCGCGCCGATGCCGAGCCAGCGGTAGAGGATCCGGGACCGCAGCGGTCCGGTGGGCGACTCGGTGATCACCACCGCGACCACATCGCCGTCGCGGACCACCGGGGCGGCCACGGTGAGCGTCCGGTCAGGGGTCCAGGGCCACGCCTGCGGCGGGTTCTGGCTGCGGCGGCCGTCCACCGCCTCCTGGAAGGCCTGCTCCCCCGGGCCGTCGGTCGGGGCCCGCCAGTCGGCGGGCGCGACCGCCACCGCGCTGCCGTCCCGGTGGAAGATGCCGACCCGGATCCCGTACAGCTCGTGGTAGCGCTGGACCTCTCCGACCAGGGCGTGCAGCCGGCTGCCGTCGCCCTCCACCGGGGTGAAGTCGCCCTTGACGGCGGTGCCCGCGGTCGGGCGGCCCTGGGTGGGCAGGCTCTGGGCGAACCGGGCGGCGTCGTCCATCCGGTCGACCACTACCTTGCTCTGCTCGGCGGCGGCCATCGCGGCGCCCAGCGGCACCCCGAGGGCGGCCAGGACGGCGGTCATCAGGGAGAGCAGGATGCCGAGCAGACGAGTGCGCACGGGGGATCAGCCGGCCGGCTGCTCGGGGATCAGGCGGTAGCCGACCCCCCGGACCGCCTCGACCAGGCCGGGCAGCGCGAGCTTGGTGCGCAGCGAACCGATGTGCACCTCCAGGGTCCGGCCGTTGCCCTCCCAGCCGGAGCGCCAGACCTCGCTGAAGATCTGCTCCCGCCGGTAGACCACGCCGGGGCTCTGCGCGAGCAGCGCCAGCAGGTCGAACTCCTTGCGGGTGAGCGGGACGTCACGGCCCTGCACGCTGACCCGGCGGCGTTCCCGGTCGATCAGGATGCCGCGAGCCTCCAGCGGTCCGGCCTGGCTGACCGGCTCTGCCGGTTCGGTGGCCAGGCCGCGGCGGGCCACCGCGTGGATCCGAGCCAGCAGTTCGCCCATGTCGTACGGCTTGGTGACGTAGTCGTCGGCACCGAGGTTGAGGCCGTGGATGCGGGACCTGATGTCGGCCCTGGCGGTCACCATGATCACCGGGACGCCGCTGTGCGCGCGGATCCGGCTGCACACCTCGAAGCCGTCCCGGTCGGGCAGCCCGAGGTCGAGCAGCACCACCCGGTACGGGTCACTGCCGTCCGGCACCAGGGCGTCCAGCGCCTCGTGCCCGCTGCGGGCGTGCCTGACCTGGAAGCCGTGCCGGCCGAGCACCGCGACCAGCGCGGCGGCCACCCGTTCGTCGTCCTCGACGAGCAGCAGTCGCATCCCGGTCCTCCGTTCCATGTCCGATCCCTGCGGAGTATTGTCCAGTCCGCTCCGTCTGTCACGACCGGCCCGGTCCGCGGACGACGTGGCCGGATCGTGATCCTCAAGTAATCCTCAGATCGGCTGACGTGGCATGGTCAGCGCCCTAAGGTCGGCCCCACCGGGGGCTGCGAGCTCCGCCGGCGAACAGCCCCCGGGATCAGCACCGCCCCTGTGAGGACAAACCTCCGGGGTTCGCCCACGAGGGAGCCAGGCGCGATGACCGAAACCACCGTCAGTGACTCCACCGCCGCTCCACTGGTGGTGCTGAGCGGTGTGAACAAGCACTACGGCGCCCTGCACGTGCTCCAGGACATCGACCTGGAGATCCGGCAGGGCGAGGTCGTGGTGCTGATCGGCCCGTCCGGTTCCGGCAAGTCGACCCTGTGCCGGACCATCAACCGGCTGGAGACGATCGACTCGGGCGCGATCTCGATCGACGGCCGCCCGCTGCCCGCCGAGGGCAAGCAGCTGGCGAAACTCCGGGCCGAGGTCGGCATGGTGTTCCAGAGCTTCAACCTCTTCGCGCACAAGACCGTGCTGGAGAACGTGGTGCTCGGCCAGGTGAAGGTGCGGAAGGTCGCTCGCCCCGAGGCCGAGAAGACCGCGCACGCCCTGCTGGAGCGGGTCGGTCTCGCCGCGCACGCGGCCAAGTACCCGGCGCAGCTCTCCGGCGGCCAGCAGCAGCGGGTGGCGATCGCCCGCGCGCTGGCGATGAACCCGAAGGTGATGCTCTTCGACGAGCCCACCTCGGCGCTCGACCCGGAGATGATCAACGAGGTCCTCGAGGTCATGCGCAGTCTGGCCGCCGAGGGGATGACCATGGTTGTGGTCACCCACGAGATGGGCTTCGCCCGCTCCGCCGCCAACCGCGTGCTCTTCATGGCCGACGGCAAGATCGTCGAGGAGAACACCCCCGAGGCGTTCTTCACCGCGCCCCGCAGCGACCGTGCCAAGGACTTCCTTTCGAAGATCCTGCACCACTGAGGCCCCCGCTGACCTAGCGTCAGTCTTCTGTCATGCCCCGAACTCCCCGTGCCCGGACACTCCGTGGCCACACCAGAGGAGAGCTCCTTCCATGAGGACTCGTCGTACCATCGCTGCCGCCATGTCCGTCCTGGCCCTGACCGCCGTCGCGGCCTGTGGCAAGGACGCCCCCGCGGCCACCGACACCGCTGCCAAGCTGCCGACCTACACGGTGAAGGCCGACGCCAAGGTGGAGGGCTCGAAGACCTTCGACGAGGCCAAGAAGCGCGGCAAGCTGATCATCGGCGCCAAGGCCGACCAGCCGTACCTGGGCTTCGAGAACCCCACCACCGGCACCCGCGAGGGCTTCGACATCGAGATCGCCAAGATGATCGCGGCCGACCTGGGCTTCGCGCCCGACAAGATCGAGTTCAAGACGATCAACTCGGCCAACCGTGAGACCTCCATCTCCGGTGGCCAGATCGACTACTACGTCGGCACCTACAGCATCACCCCCGCCCGCAAGGAGAAGGTCGCGTTCGCCGGCCCGTACTACGTGGCCGGCCAGGACCTGCTGGTGCTCAAGGACAAGGCCGAGTACACCAGCGCCGAGTCGATCAAGGGCAAGAAGGTCTGCTCCGCGACCGGCTCCACCTCGGTGAAGCAGATCGAGAAGTTCGCCCCGGTCCTGCCGGTCACCCAGTACGACACCTACGCCCAGTGCGTGGACAAGCTGCTCACCAACGAGGTCGACGCGGTCACCACCGACGACGCGATCCTCAAGGGCTTCGCCGCCAAGAACGCCGGCAAGCTCCGGGTGGTCGGCAAGACCTTCTCCCAGGAGCCCTACGGCGTCGGTGTCGCCAAGGAGGACGCGGCCTTCCAGAAGGCCGTGGCCGACGCGCTGAAGGCGCACGAGGACAACGGCGACTGGAAGAAGGCGTACGACGCCACCCTCGGTCTCTCGGGTGCTGCGGCCCCGGAGATCCCGGCCCTGACCAACTGACCCGTCCAGTAACGAAAGGAGGGCCGCCGGTATGGGCAGACTGTTCGAGAACGGCAACTTGGCGCTGTTCCGGGACGGCTTCCTGCAGACGGTCGAACTCAGCGCCCTGAGTGCGCTGTTCGCCCTGCTGCTGGGCACCCTGCTGGCGGCTTTCCGGGTCTCCCCGGTCCCGGTGCTGCGGCTGTTCGGCACCGTCTGGGTGAACACCTTCCGGAACACCCCGCTGACCGTGCTGTTCTTCGGCGTGGTCTTCGGACTCCCGCGGCTGGGCGTGCACTTCAGCAACTTCACCTTCGCGGTGATCGGCCTGTCCGCGTACACCGCGTCGTTCGTCTGCGAGGTGCTCCGCTCGGGCATCAACACCGTCCCGGTCGGCCAGGCCGAGGCCGCCCGCAGTCTGGGGATGACGTTCAGTCAGACCCTGACCCAGGTGGTGCTGCCGCAGGCCGGGCGGACCGTGTTGGGGCCGATGAGCAGCGTGTTCATCGCACTCCCCCGAAACTCGGCGATCGCCGGCGCGTTCAGCGTCTCGGAGCTGTACCACTTCCAGCAGACCCTGACGGACCTCGGGTACGGCATCTACCTGATCTTCTTCTGGGTGGCGCTCGCCTATCTCTTCCTGAGCGCCTGCGTGGCCCTGATGTTCCGCTTCCTGGAGACCCGACTGGCGGTGGCCCGATGAGCGGGAGCAGTGTTCTCTACGACGTCCCCGGCCCCCGGGCCAAGGCGCGCAACCTGATCCTCGGTGTGCTGGCCGGGATAGGCGTGCTCGGACTGCTCTGGTACGTCTACCGGAGCCTGGCCGACGCCAATCAGTTCACCGCGGCGATGTGGGACCCGTTCCAGTACACGTTCGTCCAGGAGAAGATCCTGACCGGCCTGCTGGACACCCTCAAGGTCTTCGGCACTGCGGCCGCGCTCTCGCTGATCCTCGGCGCGCTGCTCGCGGCGGGCCGGCTCTCCGACCACAGGCCGGTCCGGACGGTGTGCACGGCCGTGGTGCAGTTCTTCCGCGCGATGCCGCTGCTGATCATGATCTTCGCGCTGTACCAGTCGTTCTTCACCAGCGACCCGTTCTGGGGCCTGGTGATCGGGCTGTCCCTGTACAACGGCTCGGTCCAGGCCGAGATCATCCGCTCCGGCATCAACGCGGTGCCGCGCGGACAGGGCGAGGCCGCGTTCGCCCTCGGCCTGCGCAAGACGCAGGTGATGACCACCGTGCTGGTCCCGCAGGCGGTCCGCTCGATGCTGCCGGCCATCATCGGCCAGCTGGTGGTCACCCTCAAGGACACCTCGCTCGGGTTCGTCATCACCTACCCCGAGCTGCTCTACGCCGGGAAGCTGATCGCCAGCAACACGGCCACGCCGGACGGGTACCCGTACATTCCGGTCACCATCATCATCGGCGCGATCTACATCACGCTGTGCCTCCTCCTCACGGCGCTCGCCAAGTGGATCGAGGGCCGGAGCCGTCGCGGCGCGAACCGGCGCACGCCTGCCGCTGCTTGACGGACACCCAGGTGATCTGTTGCATTGCTCTTCGTGACACCACCCGGGACCTCTGAGAGCCTGACTGCATATCCGGGCCGCATGCCCGGGCCGGATATGCGGTCGGGCTCCGCCGCTCTTTCGGCACCTCCGAGCACGTGCGAGGTCCCGCCGTGGATCCGGTGATCATCGTCGGGGCCGGGCCGGTCGGCCTGGCCCTGGCACTCGCCCTGGCCAGGCAGGACGTCCCCAGCGTCGTCCTGGACGAAGGTGCCGGGGTCTGCTCCGAGGGCCCCCGCAGTGTCGTGCTCACCCGGGACGGCACCGCCTTCCTGACCAGGCTCGGCTACCAGCGGGCCGCCTCGGACGCCGCCAGCTGGGACGCCTTCACCATCTGGCGCCGCCGCACCGAGGTGCACCGGATGCCGCTGGACGGGATCAGCCACCTCCCCCAGCACCGGCTGCACCGCGGCCTGCGCGACGCGGTCACCGCCACCCCGCTGATCCAGCTCAGCCCGCTCACCAGACTGGTCGAGCTGGAGCAGGACAAGGACGGCGTCAGCGCACGAACCGTCAACTCACGCACCAACGCCGTCACCTGGTGGCGCGGCAGCCATCTGGTCGGCTGTGACGGGGCCCGCTCGACCGTCCGCAAACTGCTCAAGGTGCGCTTCCCCGGCCGCCCCGCCGTCGACCGGCACGCGGTGGCCACCATCCGGGTCGACCTGCCGTTCGCGGGCGAGGCCCGGCTGCACCGCGAGCCGCCGTGGCGCGGGGACCGCGAGGCCTCCGCCCGGCCGCTCCCGGACGGGCTCTGGCGCCTCGACTGGCGACTGCCGCCCGGCCGCCCCGCCGCCACCGCCCCGGTCGACCCGCACGCCACCTGGCCCGGCATCGTCACCGGCGACACCCTGCTGGCCCGGGTGAAGGCCACCCTTACCGGCTGGTGCGGCGAACTCCCGCCGTACGAGCTGCTGGCCGCCGCCGACCACACCGCCCAGCAGCGGCTGGCCGCGCGCTTCCGGGTCGGCCGCTGCTTCCTGGCCGGCGACGCCGCCCACCTGCACGGCGCGCTCGGCATGCAGAACCTCGCCGACGGCCTGCGGGACGCCGACAACCTGTCCTGGCGGCTCGCGCTGGCCTGGCACCTGCACTCCGGCTCCACCCTGCTGGACGGCTACGAGACCGAACGGCGCGGTGCGGTCGGCGCCCGGCTGCGCGCCGTGGACCAGGCGATGCCGCTGCTCCGCCCGCTGCGCGGCTGGCAGCAGACCCGGCGGTCGCTGCTCACCGGCTCGTTCCGCAAGCACGCGCCGCTGCTGGCGGACGGACAGCTCGGCACCGGCCGGTTCGGCGGCGCCCCCGCCTACCCCGAGGCCCCGTCCGGCATCCCCGGCCGGGTGCCGCCGCAGCGCGGCGCCCGGGGCACCTCGCTGACCGAGCAGCTCCCGCCGACCGCCCCCGGCGTGCTCGCCCCCGACCTGCCGGTGACCACCACCGACGGCAGCACCGACCGGCTGCACGCCCGGCTCGGGGCCGGCTTCCTGCTGCTGCTGGTGGCCCCCGGCACCACGGTCTGGTCCTCCCAGCACTGGCTGTCGGCCGGGATGATGCCCCGGTTGACCACACTGGCCGCCGCACTGCCGATCCCCACCGAGGTACTGGTAACCGACCAGTACCCGGCGGCCGACCCGCACACCGTCCTGCTGATCCGCCCCGACGGCCACCTGGTCGGCTCCACCCACGGGGCCGAGCCCGAGGCGCTCCAGGCCCTCGCCCAGCACGCCCGCGGAGGTCCGGCCCCGATCACCAGTCCCTGAACCGGCTGACCGACGGCCGCCCTGCGTCGGTCAGCGGGCGACCTCGACGGCGCGGGTCTCCCGGATGACCGTGACGCGGGTCTGCCCCGGGAGGGTGAGCTCCTCGGTGATGCGCTTGGCGATCTCGCGGGCGATGACCTGGGCGGCGATGTCGTCCACCTGGTCGGGTTGGACCATCACCCGGATCTCCCGGCCGGCCTGCATGGCGAACACCTTGGTGACGCCTGGCTGGGCCGCGGCGATCTCCTCCAGCCGGGCCAGGCGTCGGACGTAGGACTCGGCGGACTCCTTCCGGGCGCCCGGCCGGCCCCCGGAGCAGGCGTCGGCGGCCTGCGTGAGCACCGCCTCAACGGTCTGCGGGTCGACCTCGCCGTGGTGCGCCTCGATGGCGTGCACCACCTCCGCCGACTCACCCCAGCGGCGGGCGTACTCGGCTCCGGCCAGCGCGTGACTGCCCGCCACGTCGGACGGGAGCGCCTTGCCGATGTCGTGCAGCAGCGCCGCCCGCCGGACCAGCGCCACGTCCGCCCCCAGCTCGGCCGCCATCAGCGCCCCCACCCGGGCCGACTCCACCAGGTGGGCCAGCACGTTCTGCCCGTAGGAGGTGCGGTACCGCAGCTGCCCGAGGGTGCGGACCAGCTCCCGCTCCATCTCACCGACCTGGGCCGCGATCAGCGCGTCCTCCCCGGCCCGGACGCAGAGCCGCTCCACCTCGCCGAGGCTGTGGGCGTGCACCGTCTCGATCCGGGCCGGCTGTATCCGGCCGTCCGCGACCAGGGTCTCCAGGGTGAGCCGGGCGGCCTCCCTGCGGACCGGGTCGAAGCAGGAGAGCTGGACCACCTCGGGGGTCTCGTCCACCAGCAGGTTGACGCCGGTGACGGCCTCGAAGGCGCGGATGTTCCGCCCCTCCTTACCGATGATCCGGCCCTTCAACTCCTCGTTGGGGAGCCGGAAGACGGTGAGCACCGTCTCGGCCGTCTGCTCGCTCGCCATCCGCTGGACCGCGCTCGCGACGATCTCCCTGGCCCGGGCCTCGCCGTCCTGCCGGGCCTGCCGCTCGATCTCCCGGACGGTGACCACGGCCTCCCGGCGGGCCGCCGTCTCGGCGGCGCTGAGCACCTGGGCCCGGGCCTGACCGGCCGTCAGACCGGCCAGCCGCTCCAACTCCCTGAGCCGCTCGTCCTCCAGTACGGCGACGGCCGCCTCGCGCCGCTCCAGCTCGGCCCGCCGCCTGGTCACCTCGGCCTCGACGAACTCCACCGCACCGGCGGCCCGTCGCTCGGTGGCACGCACCCAGCGGAACACCGCCCAGCCCAGCAGCAGCAACGCCCCGACGCACCCCATCGCGATCCACATCGGGCACCGCTCCGTCCTGCTCAGCACATATTTCTGTGAGGCTAAGCGGGGGTCACGAAACGGTCAAGATGTGCCAGTGATCCATCACATCCGGGCACTGAAGGTCCATCAGTTCTCCTCCGTCAGCACGTCCTTCACCGCCCGGAACGCCAGGCCCTCGGAGTACCCCCGCCGGGCCAGCATGCCGACCAGCCGCCGTGTCCTGACCTGGGGGTCGAGGGCCCGCATCGTCCGCAGCTTCCGGCGGACCAGCTCGCGTGCGGCCTCCTCCTCGTCCTCGTTGTCGACCTGCTCCAAGGCGCGCTCGACCAGCTCCCCCGCGACCCCGCGCTGCCGCAGCTCCTGGGCCAGCGCCCGGCGCCCGAGGCCGCGGACAGCGTGCCGGGACTCGACCCAGGCGGCCGCGAACGCGCCGTCGTCGATCAGCCCGACCTCCTCGTAGCGGTCCAGCACCTCGGCGGCCACCTCGTCGGGGATCTCCTTCTTGCGCAGCGCGTCGGCCAACTGCTTACGGGTCTTCGCCGTGCCGGTGAGCAACCGCAGGCAGATGTCGCGGGCCTGGGCCGCAGGGTCGGTGACGGCGGCAGGTGCGGCCCGCCGCTCGCTCCGGGGCCTGCGCTTCGGCTCCGCCGGCTCGGCGGGCTGCCCGGACGGCAGCGGCTCCAACTCCGTCCGACGTCGGCGCCGGCCGCCGCTCAACTCGGAGGCCCGCAGCAGACCCGGAAACACCTCGGTGCCGGGTTCGTCCGAACCCGGCACCTCGGCCCCGCTCTCGTGCGTCAACGTCGGATCAGCTCTTCGCCGCCGCCGCCGTCTTCTTGGCGGCCGCGGTCTTGGCGGCCGGCTTGGCATCCTCGTCGGTGACGACGGCCGCGTCGGCGGGGGCCGCGTCGCCCTCCACCTTCGGGCCGATGCCGAGCTTCCGCTTGATCTTCAGCTCGATCTCCTCGGCCAGCTGCGGGTTGTCGCGCAGGAAGTTGCGGGCGTTCTCCTTGCCCTGGCCGAGCTGGTCGCCCTCGTACGTGTACCAGGCGCCGGCCTTGCGGATGAAGCCGTGCTCGACACCCATGTCGATCAGGCCACCCTCCCAGCTGATGCCGTGGCCGTAGAGGATGTCGAACTCGGCCTGCTTGAACGGCGCGGCGACCTTGTTCTTGACCACCTTGACGCGGGTGCGGTTGCCGACCGCCTCGGTGCCGTCCTTGAGCGTCTCGATCCGACGGATGTCCAGCCGGACGGAGGCGTAGAACTTCAGCGCGCGGCCACCGGTGGTGGTCTCCGGTGAGCCGAACATCACGCCGATCTTCTCGCGGAGCTGGTTGATGAAGATCGCGGTGGTGTTCGACTGGTTCAGCGCACCGGCGATCTTCCGCAGGGCCTGGCTCATCAGGCGGGCCTGCAGACCGACGTGCGAGTCACCCATCTCACCCTCGATCTCGGCGCGCGGCACGAGCGCCGCGACCGAGTCGATGATGATCAGGTCGACCGCGCCGGAGCGGATCAGCATGTCGGTGATCTCGAGCGCCTGCTCGCCCGTGTCCGGCTGGCTGACCAGCAGGGCGTCGGTGTCCACGCCGAGCTTCTTGGCGTATTCAGGGTCGAGGGCGTGCTCCGCGTCCACGAACGCCACCGTGCCGCCGAGCTTCTGGGCGCTGGCCGCCGCGTGCAGGGTCAGCGTGGTCTTGCCGGAGGACTCGGGACCGTAGATCTCGATCACCCGGCCGCGCGGCAGGCCGCCGACGCCGAGCGCGACGTCCAGCGCCGTGGAGCCGGTCGGGATCACCTCGATCGGCTCGTTGGCCTTCTCGCCGAGGCGCATCACCGAGCCCTTGCCGAACTGCCGCTCAATCTGGGCGAGTGCGGTCTCAAGGGCCTTCTCGCGGTCCGTACCTGCCATGGGTTCCACCCTCGGGTTCTGTGCTGTGCGCTTCATCGTCATCGACGCTAGCGCGTCCCACCGACAATCCACCCCGAACGGGTCGTGCCTGTGGAAAACTCGCCGCATGTCAGCATAGCGAACACCCGTTCGATTCTCGTCACCTGCCGTCCTCCCCGCCCTTGCCGCCACGGTTCCCGCCGTCCGTCCCGCCCTGGCCCTTGCCGTCCTTGCCGTCCCGGTCCTTCGAAGAGCCGCGCACCATCTGCCGCAGCCTGCGGGCCGCCTGTCGCCTGCGCTCCCGCCGCTCCTTGCGGTCCTTGCCCCGGTCGATCCGTGGGTCGGTGGCCACCTCGTACCGCCGCACGTACGTCCCGACGAACCCCTGCAGTGTGGCGGCCACCGGGATCGCGATCAGCGCGCCGACCGCGCCGAGCAGCGCCGCCCCCGCGATCACCGCGCCGAACGCCATCGCCGGGTGCACGTCCACCGTCTTGGCGGTGATCCTCGGGTGCAGCAGGTAGTTCTCGATCTGCTGGTAGACGGTCACGAAGACCAGCACCCAGACCGCGTCCACCGGCTCCACGGTCAGCGCCACCAGGACCGGCAGCGCCCCCGCCAGATACGTCCCGATGGTCGGCACGAACTGCGACATGACGCCGACCCAGACCGCCAGCGCCGCCGCGTACGGCAGGTCGATGACGGTGAACATGATCCAGTGCGCGAGCATCGAGGCGATCGCCAGCAGCGCCCGCGAGTAGAGATAGCCGCCGGTCTTCGCGAGCGCGATCTCCCAGGCCCGGAGCACCTCGCCCTGCTTGGCCGGCGGCAGCAGCGAGCAGACGGTGCGCCGGACCCGGGGTCCGTCGGCGGTGAAGTAGAACGTGAACAGGCCGACCGTGAAGGCCTGGAACAGCCCGCCGATCAGGGTGCTGGAGACGCCCCAGACGTTGTCGGCGGCCTGCTGCGCGTACTTCTCGACGTTGCCGGAGTCCTTGAGCAGCTTCTGCTGCAGATCGTTCAGGGAGAGGTTCTGATGGAACGTCCGGTTGATCCAGCCGATCAGGTTGTCCAGCAGGTGCGGAAGGTCCCCGGCGATCTTCGCGACCTGGTCGACCAGCAGGGTGCCGAGCGCGGTGAGGAATCCGGCGACCGCGATCGCCAGTCCGATGAAGACCAGGAACGTCCCGAGCCCCCGGCGCACCCCGCGCGCCGCCATCCGGTCAACGGCCGGCTCCATCGCCAGTGACAGGAAGAACGCCACCAGCAGCATCACCAGCAGGTCGACCAGCTGCCGGAAGGCCCAGTCGACCAGCTGGAACGCCCCGACCAGCAGCAGCGCGAGCACCATCGCCCGGGGCAGCCACTTCGGCATTCCCTCCCCCCAGAGGGAGTTCCCCCTGGCCGCCATTCTGTCGCTCGGAGTATCCGGCTGATCGGACGGGAGTTCGGGATTCTGGGGATCAGAGTTACTGGCCACCCGCCCAGTCTCGCCCAAAGCTCAGCGCAGCAGAGCCGACACCCCCTGGGTCCGGCACACCACCCGCCAGACGTCCTTGGCCTCCCAACCCGCCTCCAGCGCCTGACGGACCGTCCGCCCGCCCAACTCGGACATCACGTGGTCGCTGGCGAACGACTCCGCGTACGCCTCGCCGAAGTGCTCGTACATCCGTCGCCAGAACTCGGTCAGCCTCATACCCCAAGTATCCCGAACCCGGTGCGGACGCCCGGTCGGCCACCGTCCGGAGCTCTAGGGCCGACCCCTGTACGCGGTGACCCATGCGCAGCCGGTCGGGCACCCGGCGGCGGTCAGCCGTCGGCCGGCAGCGCCAGCACCCCGGCGCCGAAGAACTGCCGGTCCGCGCAGGCCCCCGCCCCGTACGGGCAGTTGCCGGCCGCCGCGTCGGCCAGCACGGCCGTCAGCTGTTCCGGCCGCCAGTCGGGATGCCTCGCCGCGACCACCGCGACGGCGCCGGTCACGTGGGCGGCGGCCATCGAGGTGCCGGCCAGCGCCGCGTACTGACCGCCGGGCCAGTCGGAGACAACGGCACCGGAAGGGCCGCCGTCGGGTTCGCCGCCGGGGGCCGCGACGGAGATCCGGCCGCGGCCGTAGTTGCTGTAGGCGGCGGGCAGGCCGAAGCGGTCGAGCGCACTCACCGTCAGGACGCCGGGCAGTTCGCCGGGCAGCCGGACGCAATCGGTACCGAGCAGCCGGTTCTGGGCCGGACCGGTGAGCCGGTCGTTGGGGCTGCGCTGGTCCCGGCGGGTGGCGCCGAGGTCCTGGCCGTCGTTGCCGGCCGAGGCGACCACCACCGCGCCCTGCCGCTGGGCGTAGCCGACGGCCCGGCCGACCGCCTGGATCAGCGCCGCCTGGTCGGGATCGGTGGGGCAGTTGTACTTCCAGGGGTCCGCGAAGTAGCTGTCGTTGATCGCCCTGGCGCCGTGGTCGGCGGCCCAGAGCATGCCGCAGACGATGTTCTCGGTGTAGTACTGCCCGAGGGGGCCGAGCAGCCGGACGGCGGCGATCCGGACGCCCGGCGCCACGCCGGTGACGCCCCGGCCGTCCCTGGCCGCCCCGACGATCCCGGCGACGTGGGTCCCGTGGCCGCTCTCGGTCACCCCCCGGTCGGGGCGCCAGGAGCCGTACCTGGCGTCCGGGCGTCCGTCGGCGCAGGAGACCGAGGCCCGGGGGTCGACCGCCGCGCGGAGGTCGGGGTGGGTGTCGTCCACCCCGGAGTCCAGTACCGCGACCAGCACCCGGCGCAGCGCCGCCCCGGACGGGACCTCGCCCGCCGTACGGAGCAGCGCGGCGGGCAGCGGCCCGGCCTGGTGTCCGCCCTCCCCGGTGGCGCCGATCATCGTCAGGTTCCATTCGGCGGACTCCGCCGGGTCGGGGGTGAGCGACTCGGCGTCGTCCACGCCGGCGAAGGCGTCGCCCCGGGTGTCACGGAAGGCGCCCGCGCCGTCCAGCGCCACGGGCGGTCCGGGGACACCGGTGGTGCGGCTGGCGCCGACGGCCGCTATCCCGGGACGGCCGCGCAGCCGGTCGGCGAAGCCGCCGGTGGCGTAGGCCAGCACCACCCCGATCTGCGGGTACTCCTGGACCACCCGGCCCCCCGACGCCCTGACCTGCCGCGCGGCGCCGGCGGCTCCGTCGGCGTCCTGACGCTCCGCCAGCACCAGGTAACTGAGGTACGACCGGCCGGAGCCGGTCACGTACGGCACCGCGCCGCCGATCAGCAGCGCCACCAGCAGGACCCCGAGCAGGATCCGGACCCGGACCCGGTGCGCTCCCGGCCGGGCCGCGTCACCCGGATCCGTGCGCACGGCGTGACCCAGCCGATCCATTCGCGCGACCTCCACTCGTCGGTGCGCCCGCCAAGATCACGGGTCCGATACATCACCATATGAGCGGATTTTCTGCCCTGCCCGATCTGGCTAGGGCAGACGGGCGGCGGAGGCGTCAGCACCGGACGAAGGCCGGGCGGCAGTGGCGGGAGGACCGGACTGTCGGTGCGGGCGGGCACCATGGGGGGATGGCGGAACGTGACCTGACGGATTCCCTGGACAGCTTCGCTCCGGCGACCAGAGCGTGGTTCACCGGGGCGTTCAGCACGCCCACCGCCGCCCAGGCCCACGCCTGGGACGCGATCAACCGGCAGACGGACGTGCTGGTGGTCGCCCCCACCGGCTCCGGCAAGACGCTGGCCGCCTTCCTCTCCGCGCTGGACCGGCTCAGCCACACCCCGCCGCCGGCCGACCCGAAGCGCCGCTGCCGGGTGCTCTACATCTCGCCGATCAAGGCGCTGGCGGTGGACGTCGAACGCAACCTGCGGGCCCCGCTGGCCGGGCTCCGCCAGGCGGCCGTCCGGCTCGGGCTGCCGGAGCCGGACGTCCAGGTCGGCATCCGCTCGGGCGACACCCCCGCCGCCGACCGCCGCCGCTTCGCCACCCATCCGCCGGACATCCTGATCACCACCCCGGAGTCGCTCTTCCTGCTGCTCACCTCCGCCGCCCGGGACGCGCTGCGCGGTGTCGACACGGTGATCCTGGACGAGGTGCACGCCGTCGCCGGGACGAAGCGCGGCGCCCACCTGGCGCTCAGCCTGGAGCGGCTGGACGAGCTGTTGGACCGCCCGGCCCGCCGGATCGGCCTGTCCGCCACCGTCCGTCCGGTGGACGAGGTGGCCCGCTACCTGAGCCCGCAGCGCGGCGCGGTGGTGGTCCAGCCGCCCGCCGACAAGCGGTTCGACCTCTCGGTGGTGGTCCCGGTCGCCGATCTGGACGAGCTGCCGAACGACACCGACGACCCGGCCCGCCAGGCGTCGATCTGGCCGCACGTCGAGGAGCGGATCGTCGACCTGGTGCAGGCGCACCGCTCGACCATCGTGTTCGCCAACTCCCGCCGGCTGGCCGAGCGGCTCTGCAACCGGCTGAACGAGATCGCCCACGAGCGCGCCACCGGCACCCCGCTGCCCGAGGCGCACTCACCCGCCCAGCTGATGGGCGGCTCCGGCGCCGCCACCGGGGCGCCCGCCGTGATCGCCAGGGCGCACCACGGCTCGGTCTCCAAGGAGCAGCGCGCCCTGGTGGAGGAGGAGCTGAAGGCGGGCCGGCTGCCCGCCGTGGTGGCCACCTCCAGCCTGGAGCTGGGCATCGACATGGGCGCCGTCGACCTGGTGATCCAGGTCGAGTCGCCGCCCTCGGTGGCCTCCGGCCTCCAGCGGGTCGGCCGGGCCGGCCACCAGGTCGGCGCGGTCTCCACCGGCGTGGTCTTCCCCAAGTACCGGGCCGACCTGGTGCAGTCCGCCGTGGTCACCGAGCGGATGCGCTCCGGCGGCATCGAGGCGCTCCGGGTGCCGCGCAACCCGCTGGACGTACTGGCCCAGCAGCTGGTCGCGATCACCGCGCTGGACGTCTGGGACGTGGACGAGCTGCTCACCCTGGTCCGCCGGGCCGCGCCGTTCGCCACCCTCCCGCAGTCCGCCTTCGACGGCGTGCTGGACATGCTGGCGGGCCGTTACCCCTCGGACGCCTTCGCCGAGCTGAGGCCCCGTCTGGTCTGGGACCGGGTGGCCGGCACGGTCACCGGCCGTCCCGGTGCCCAGCGCCTCGCGGTCACCTCCGGCGGCACCATTCCGGACCGCGGCCTGTTCGGCGTCTTCATCGCGGGCAGTGACCCGAAGAAGGGCGGCGGGAGGGTCGGGGAGCTGGACGAGGAGATGGTCTACGAGTCCCGGGTCGGCGACGTCTTCACCCTGGGCACCACCTCCTGGCGGATCGAGGAGATCACCCACGACAGGGTGCTGGTCACCCCGGCCCCCGGCGTCCCAGGGCGGCTGCCGTTCTGGAAGGGCGACAGCCTCGGCCGCCCGCTGGAGCTCGGCCGCGCGGTCGGCGCCTTCGTCCGCGAGCTGGGCGCCCTGACACCCGATCAGGCGAAGGACCGGCTGCGGGCCGCCGGTCTGGACGACTGGGCGGCGGCCAACCTGCTCACCTACCTGGCCGAGCAGCGCACCGCCACCGGCCACCTGCCGGACGACCGCACCATCGTGGTCGAGCGGTTCAGGGACGAGCTGGGCGACTGGCGGATCGTCATCCACTCCCCGTTCGGCGCCCAGGTGCACGCCCCGTGGGCGCTGGCCCTCGGGGCCAGGCTGCGCGAGAAGCACGGCCTGGACCCGCAGGTGATGCACGCCGACGACGGCATCGTGCTCCGCCTGCCGGACGCCGACCTGCTCGACTTCCCGTCCGACAGGCCGGTCACCGACGAGGCCCCGGTCGGGGCCGACGCCGCCCTGTTCGACAAGGGCGAGATCGAGCAGCTGGTGACCGATCAGGTCGGCGGCTCCGCCCTGTTCGCCGCGCGGTTCCGCGAGTGCGCGGGCCGTGCCCTGCTGCTGCCGCGCCGCACCCCCGGCAAGCGCACCCCGCTCTGGCAGCAGCGCCAGCGCGCTTCCCAGCTGCTGGAGGTGGCGAGCGAGTACGGCTCGTTCCCGATCGTCCTGGAGGCGGTCAGGGAGTGCCTCCAGGACGTCTTCGACGTGCCGGGGCTGGTCGAGCTGATGGGCGATCTGGAGTCGCGCGCCGTCCGCCTGGTGGAGGTCACCACCCCCGAGCCGTCTCCGTTCGCCCGCTCGCTGCTGTTCGGCTACGTCGCGCAGTTCCTGTACGAGGGCGACTCCCCGTTGGCCGAACGCCGGGCCGCCGCCCTGGCGCTGGACTCCCGGCTGCTCTCCGAGCTGCTCGGCCAGGCCGAGCTGCGCGAGCTGCTCGACCCGGCGGTGCTGGCCGAGCTGGAGGCAGAGCTGCAACGGCTCACCCCGGAGCGGCGGATCAAGGACGCCGAAGGGGTCGCGGACGCGCTGCGCCTGCTGGGACCGCTCAGCGTCAAGGAGCTGACGGCCCGTGGGGCGTCACCCGAGTGGGCGGACGAGCTCCAGCTCGCCCGCCGGGTGATCCAGGTCCGGATCGGCGGCTACCGGCGCTGGTCCGCGATCGAGGACGCCGGACGGCTGCGGGACGCGCTCGGCACCCCCCTTCCGGTCGGCGTCCCCGAGGCATTCACCGAGCCCGTCCGGGACCCGCTCGGTGACCTGCTGGCCCGGTACGCCCGCACCCACGGCCCCTTCACGGCGCCCGAGGCGGCGGCCCGGTTCGGTCTGGGCAGTGCCGTGGTCACCGGCGTGCTGCACCGGCTGACCGCCGCCGGGCGGCTGGTGCAGGGCGAGTTCAGGCCCGGCGAGGGCCACAGCGGCCAGGTCGAGTGGTGCGACGCCGAGGTGCTGCGCAGGCTGCGCCGCCGCTCGCTGGCCGCGCTCCGCCAGGAGGTGGAGGCGGTGCCACCCCGGGCGCTGGCCGCCTTCCTGCCGCAGTGGCAGCACCTGGGCGGCCACCGGCTGCGCGGCCCGGACGGCCTGCTCCGGGTGGTCGAGCAGCTCCAGGGGACGGCGCTGCCCGCCTCCGCGCTGGAGAAGCTGGTGCTGCCCGCCCGCATGCTGGACTACACGCCCGCCCTGCTGGACGAGCTGATGGCCGCCGGGGAGATCGGCTGGTCCGGCGCGGGCGCGCTACCCGGCAAGGACGGCTGGATCGGCCTGCACCTGCCCGAGACGGCCCACCTGCTGCGCCCCGAGCCCGTCCCGCCGGCCGTCACCCCCGTGCACACCGCGCTGCTGGCGGCCCTGGCGGGCGGCTACGGCCTGTTCTTCCGTCAGCTGACGGAGCGGCTGCCCGAGGTCCCGGAGGGCGAGTTGACGGAGGCACTCTGGGACTTGGCCTGGGCCGGGTATGTGACCAACGACACACTGGCTCCGCTGCGCGCCCTGCTCGGCTCGGGCCGGACGGCCGGCGCCACCGCGCACCGGGCGCCCAGGGCCGCCCCGCGCGGCCGGTACGGCGGGATGGCCAGGCCGGCCGCCCGGGCCGGTTCACCGACGGTGGCCGGCCGCTGGTCCCTGCTGCCGGAGCCGAGCGCCGAGCCGACCCTGCGGGGCACCGCGCAGGCGCAGACCCTGCTGGACCGGCACGGCGTGCTGACCAGGGGCGCGGTGGCCGCCGAGCGGGTGCCCGGCGGCTTCGCCGGGGTCTACCGGGTGCTGAGCGCCTTCGAGGAGCGCGGCCGGGCCCGCCGGGGCTACTTCGTGGAGGGCCTCGGCGGGGCGCAGTTCGCGATGGACGGCGCCGCCGACCGGCTCCGCTCGGTCAGCGGCCGGCAGGAGCGCGCCAGCGAGGCGGCCTGGGCGGCCGCACCGGCCGCCGAGCCGGCCCAGACGCTGGTACTGGCGGCGGCCGACCCGGCGAACGCGTACGGGGCCGCGCTGCCCTGGCCCGAGCTGCCGCCCGCCGCCCAGCAGCACCGTCCCGGCCGGAAGGCGGGCGCGCTGGTGGTGCTGGTGGACGGCGAGCCCGCGCTCTACGTCGAGCGCGGCGGCAAGTCGCTGCTGGCCTGGTCCGAGCAGCCGCTCGCGGTGGCGGCGCTCGCGGCGGCCGTCCGGGGCGGGGCACTGGGCAGCAGCGTCACCGTCGAGCGGGTCAACGGTGAGGCGGCGCTGACCGCTCCACTGGGGGCGCTGCTGGAGGAGGCGGGCTTCCATCCGACGCCCCGGGGGTTCCGGCTGCGCGGGTGATGGGGGCGCGGTCGCGCCGGTGGCTGCTGTGGATCGGGATCAGGCTGAGGCTCCAGCCGCCCGCCAGCAGCCCCAGGGCGGCCCGCCCTGCCCCGAGGCCGGTGCCCAGCAGGGCGGCCAGGCACAGGGCACCGAACAGCGCAGCGGGCCACCACCGTCCGGCAGTGGCCCGCGCGGACCGTACGTTCAGCATCGTGGCCTCCAGGTCGGAGGCCGGGGGTCAGGCTGCCACCACGTCCACGGCGGCGGCCTTGGGCGAGATGGAGCTCATCCGGTCGACACCGGGAGCCGGCAGCTGAACCGGTTCGAGTACCGGCCTCAGCAGCTCACCCTCCGAGAGAGTGGCCATCGCCGCAAGTTCGGCGAGGGACAGCTCGTCGCTGACCTCGCGCATCACTTCGGACATCCGAACGTCCAGCGCGTCGCAGATGGCGGAGAGCAGCTCGGAGGATGCCTCCTTCTGCCCCCGCTCGACCTCGGAGAGGTAACCGAGCGAAACCCTGGCGGCTGCCGACACCTCGCGGAGTGTGCGGCCCTGGCGTTGGCGCTGCCGACGCAGTACATCGCCCAGTAGGCGACGGAGCAGGATCATCGGTGCCTCCCTCCTCGGACTGCGGATCGAGATGTCACGCCCCCACCGTACCGCCTTGTCCGCATCGCGTGCGGGGACCATGGTCGTGTTCACTCTGGGCTGCAATGCTGCCCCCTCCCCTGATTGTTCCCCGCCCGACTACCTGACTACTGCCCATTCGGGGTATCCGATGTAACACGATCCTGCTGCCGCACCGGGCGGTTCAACGGCATTTTCGGGAAAACCCCGGCACGGGACGGGCTCAGCGCGCTACGTGACCCAGCATCAACCGCAGGGCCGCCCCCACGGTGTCCTGCTGAATAGTTTCACGTGTTCCTGACAAATGAAGGGACTCCATCCCGGCTCCGTCGGGCCCGGCCCAGCCGAGGTGGACGGTGCCGACCGGGCGGCCGCCCTGCTCCTCGGGGCCGGCCACGCCGGTGGTCGCCAGGCCGTAGGTGGATCCCAGCTGCCGACGGACGCCCTCGGCCATCTGCCGGGCCACCACGGGGTGGACCGGGCCCTCGACGGCCAGCAGGCCCTCGTCCACGCCGAGCAGCGCCGCCTTGAGCTCGGTGGCGTACGCGACCACGCCGCCCCGGTAGGTGGCGGAAGCGCCGGGGACGTTCACCAGCGCGACGGAGAGCAGGCCGCCGGTCAGCGACTCGGCGACGGCCAGGGTGGCGCCCCGGTCGCGGAGCGCCCGGTGCAGGTCGGTGGCCGGCTGACGGTCGGTCACTTCGCCCCCACCTGTCCGGCCCGGCGCAGCACGACCGCCTGCCGGACGTAGTCCAGTCCGGTACCGACCGTCAGGAGCACCGCCGCGCCCATCAGCACGGCCCGCGCGGTGGCCAGCCAGCCGCTCAGCTCCAGCACGTACATGCCGATCGCGATGCCCTGGGTGAGGGTCTTGAGCTTGCCGCCCCGGCTGGCCGGGATGACGCCGTAGCGGATCACCCAGAAGCGCATCAGGGTGATGCCGAGCTCACGGGCCAGGATCACCGCGGTGACCCACCAGGGCAGGTCGCCGAGGACCGAGAGGCTGACCAGGGCGGCGCCCATGATGGCCTTGTCGGCGATCGGGTCGGCGATCTTGCCGAAGTCGGTGACCAGGCCCTTGCGCCGGGCCAGCTCCCCGTCGAACACGTCGGTGATCATCGCGATCGCGAACGAGGCCCAGGCCACCGCCCGCCACTTGGGGTCGTGCCCGCCGCCGGCGAAGAGCAGCAGCACGAAGACCGGGACCAGCAGCAGCCGGACCATGGTCAGCACGTTGGCGATGTTCCACAGGGAGGGGACGGACGGCGTTTCGGCGGCGCCCGTCGGCTGGGCCGGGGCGGAGGCGCCTGGCCCTCTGCTCATGCCTCGGCTCCCACGCGCTCCAGCGCCTCGGCCACCAGGTCGACGCCCTCGGTGCCCACCACCGTGGCCCGGTAGTACTGGCCCACCTCGGCGTCGTCGGCGCCCAGCAGCGTGGTCAGACCGTCGGTCTCGGGGGCCTGATGGGCCGCCCGGCCCTCGGCCACGCCGTCCTCGACCGACTCGACCAGCACCTCGACCTCGGTGCCGATCCGCTGCTCGGCGCGCTGCGCGGTCATCTCCTCGGCCAGCTTGGTGAGCCTCGCCAGCCGGTCCGCGACCACGTCCTCGGGCAGCTTGCCGTCGAAGGTCGCGGCCTCGGTGCCGTCCTCGTCCGAGTAGCCGAAGACACCGATGGCGTCCAGGCCCGCCTCGGTGACGAAGCGCTCCAGCTCGGCGAAGTCCTGCTCGGTCTCCCCCGGGAAGCCGACGATGAAGTTGGACCTGGCACCGGCCTGCGGCGCCTTGGAGCGGATGGTGGCGAGCAGCTCCAGGAACTGCTCGGTGTTGCCGAAGCGACGCATCCTCCGCAGCACGGCCGGGGCCGAGTGCTGGAAGGACAGGTCGAAGTACGGCACCACCCCGGGGGTGGAGGTCATCACGTCGATCAGACCGGGGCGCATCTCGGCGGGCTGCAGGTAGCTGACCCGCACCCGACGGATGCCGTCCACCGCGGCGATCTCGCTCAGCAGGGTCTCCAGCAGGCGGATGTCGCCCAGGTCCTTGCCGTACGAGGTGTTGTTCTCGCTGACCAGCACCGCTTCGGTGACGCCCTGCTCGGCCAGCCACTGGGCCTCGCCCAGCACGTCGGAGGGGCGGCGGGAGATGAACGAGCCGCGGAAGGCCGGGATCGCGCAGAACGAGCAGCGCCGGTCACAGCCGGAGGCCAGCTTGACCGAGGCGACCGGGTTGTCGTCCAGCCGCTTGCGCAGGGTGCGCGGCCCGGAGGCGGGGGCGACGCCCTCGGGCAGGTCGGCGGGGGCGCCGTGACCGGGCAGTGCGACCTCGGCGGCGGCCGCCTGGCGCGCGACCGGGGTGAGCGGGAGCAGCGTGCGGCGGTCGCGGGGCTTGTGGGCCTCGATGTTGCCGCCGGAGAGGATGGTCTGGAGGCGGCTGGAGATGTCGGTGTAGTCGTCGAAGCCGAGCACTCCGTCCGCCTCGGGCAGCGCGTCGGCGAGCTCCTTGCCGTAGCGCTCGGCCATGCAGCCGACCGCGACCACGGCCTGGGTCCGGCCGTGACCCTTGAGGTCGTTGGCCTCCAGCAGGGCATCGACGGAGTCCTTCTTGGCGGCTTCGACGAACCCGCAGGTGTTGACCACGGCGACATCGGCGTCGGCGGCGTCCTCGACCAGCAGCCAGCCGTCCGCCTCCAGTCGCCCGGCGAGTTCCTCGGAGTCCACCTCGTTGCGGGCGCATCCGAGCGTGACAAGGGCGACAGTACGGCGTTCAGGCATAGGGACAAGGTTAACGCGCGGCCCCCGGTGCCGTTCGCCCCGGAGTCCGCGCGCCCCGGATCAAGGACGGATTGTTGTGAACGGGACGGGCTCGGGCCCTGTCCGGACAGGCCCTAGCCCGCCTGCGGGTCGCCCGGGGTGTACGTGAGGTGCTTCACCTGGCCGTCCTGGCCCGCCGGGCCGAGGTCCTTGCCGTTGACGTAGACGTGCACCGCGCCCGCGTTGCCGATCACCAGCTTGACCTGCTTGGGGTCGGTGAAGGTCTGCGCCTCGCCCTGCTGCAGGTTGTTCTGGAAGAGCGACTTCCCGCCGCCGTCGGTCGCGGTGACCCAGCTGGTGCCGCCCTCGGCGACCAGCTTCACGGTGACCTTGTCGGCCGGGGCGGCCGCGATCGCCTGGACGCTCGGCGCGGGGGCCGGGGGCTGCACCGAGGGCGAGACCGGGGCCGTGGCGCTGGGCAGCGGGGCGCTGGCCGAGCCTGCCGTGGTGACGGTCTTCTCGCCGGAGAACAGGTTGAAGCCGATCAGCGCGACCACCGCGACGATCGCGGCCACCATGGCGGCCGTCCAGTTAGGGCGGCGGTGGTCGGTGACCTTGATCGGGCCGGTGTCCAGCAGCTGGGTGGGCCGCTTCGTCGCCGGGGCGCCGCCGTGCGCGGCGTCGTACTGGGCGACCAGCGCCTCGCCGTCCACCCCGACCGCCTTGGCGAACGCCCGGATGTGGCCCCGGGCGTAGAAGTCGCCACCGCAGCGGGAGTAGTCGTCCTCCTCGATGGCGTGCAGGATCGGCACCCGGACCCGGGTCTCGGTGCTGACCTGATCGATAGTCAGCCCGGCCCGCCGTCGGGCCTCTGCGAGCACCCGGCCGATCGCGGGCAGCTCGACGACCGGCTCCGGGGCGGCGGGTGGTGCGGCCGGGGAGTCGGGTGCGGAGGACCGGCGGTTGTCGCGGGGCGAGGACTTGCCGATGGTCACTGGGCGCGCCTTTCGAGCGTTGGCCACCTGCCTGAGAAGACAGTCTAGGGGCGGGCCGGGAGGCTTTCTCAAGCGGAGTAGGCCCGAACGTGCGGCACCGCCCACCCGCCCTGACACCGGGTCAGCCGGACCGGGGTGCCGTGTCAGGTGGGACGTACCCGTTCGGCCGATGGTTCCCTTCCTCCGAACGAGTGAGGAGGGGTCGACGTCACCCCCGCAGCGTCACCAGTACGGCGTCGAGTTCGTCCGGCGTGACCAGCACGTCCCGGGCCTTCGAACCCTCACTCGGGCCGACGATACCGCGCGACTCCATCAGGTCCATCAGCCGACCCGCCTTGGCGAAGCCGACCCGCAGCTTGCGCTGGAGCATCGAGGTGGAGCCGAACTGGGTGGAGACCACCAGCTCGACCGCCTGGATCAGCAGGTCGAGGTCGTCGCCGATCTCCTCGTCGACCTCCTTCTTCGGACCGCCGCCGACCACCACGTCCTCGCGGTAACGCGCCGTCAGCTGGTCCTTGCAGTGCTGGACCACCCGGGCGATCTCCGCCTCGGTGACGAAGGCACCCTGCATCCGGACCGGTTTGGAGGCACCCATCGGCAGGAACAGCGCGTCACCCTTGCCGATCAGCTTCTCCGCGCCGGGCTGGTCCAGGATGACGCGGGAGTCCATCATCGCGGAGGTCGCGAAGGCCAGCCTGGACGGCACGTTGGCCTTGATCAGACCGGTCACCACGTCCACCGAGGGCCGCTGGGTGGCCAGCACCAGGTGGATGCCGGCCGCCCGGGCCAGCTGGGTGATCCGGACCACCGAGTCCTCGACGTCACGCGGCGCGACCATCATCAGGTCGGCCAGCTCGTCGACGATCACCAGCAGGTACGGGTAGGGCGTCAACTCCCGCTCGCTGCCGAGCGGCGGCTGCAGGCTGCCGGACCTGACGGCCGCGTTGAAGTCGTCCACGTGCCGGAAGCCGAACGCCGCCAGGTCGTCATAGCGCATGTCCATCTCACGCACGACCCACTGCAGCGCCTCGGCCGCCTTCTTCGGGTTGGTGATGATCGGCGTGATCAGGTGCGGGATGCCCTCGTACGCGGTCAGCTCGACCCGCTTGGGGTCGACCAGCACCATCCGCACCTCGTCCGGGGTGGAGCGCACCAGGACCGAGGTGATCAGGCAGTTGATGCAGGAGGACTTGCCCGCGCCGGTGGCACCGGCGACCAGGATGTGCGGCATCTTCGCCAGGTTGGCCATCACGGTGTGGCCCTCGACGTCCTTGCCCATGCCGACCATCAGCGGGTGCATGTCCTCGGCGGCGGTGCGCGAGCGCAACAGGTCACCGAGGTTGACCATCTCGCGGTCGCGGTTCGGGATCTCCACGCCGACCGCCGACTTGCCGGGGATCGGGCTGATGATCCGGACGTCCGCGCTGGCCACCGCGTAGGCGATGTTCTTGGCCAATGCGGTGATCCGCTCCACCTTGACCGCCGGGCCGAGCTCGACCTCGTACCGGGTGACCGTCGGGCCCCGGGTGAAGCCGGTGACCTTGGCGTCCACCTTGAACTCGGTGAACACACCGCTGAGCTGGGCCACCACCTCGTCGTTCAGCGGACTGCGGGCCTTGCCGGGCGCGCCACGCTCCAGCAGGTCCAGCGAGGGCAGCACGTACGTGATGTCGCCGGCCAGCTGGAGCTGCTCCATCCGCGCCGGGGCGGGCCCGTGGGAGTCCGGGGCGTCGGAGGCGCGGGCGGTCGGGACGGCCGCCGCGGCGGAGCCGCTCGTCCACGGTTCCTCGGGCGGGGCGGTGTTGTCCTTGACCTGGTGCAGCATGCTCGCCACCGCCGGGGAGGCGGGCACGCCGTAGGTCAGCGCACCGTCCAGGTCGGCGGCCACCCCGGCCGCGATGTCCCTGGTCTGGTACGGGTCCTGGTCCTCCGTCAGCGGCTCGGGGGCCGGCTCGTCGAGCTTCTTGCGCCGACGGCGGCGCCGGGCGCCGATCTCGTCCTCGGGGCCCTCCACGGTGTACGGCAGCGCGTCCGGGTCGGCATCCTCGGGCGGGGCGGAGGAGTACTCGCGCTCGTGCTCCGGGGTCTCCAGGTCCTCCGGGCCCTCGATCACGCCGAGCTTCCGGCCCAGCCCGCGCAGCCGCTCGGGGATCCTGTTGACCGGGGTCGCGGTCACCACCAGCAGACCGAAGAAGGCCACCAGCAGCAGCAGCGGGACCGCCAACGGCGGCCCGGCGGCGGCCATCATCGGCGTGGAGGCGGCCCACCCGACGATCCCGCCGGCCGTCCGCATCCTGGTCGCCCCGCTGCCCATGCTCGGTGCGCCGCAGCCGATGTGCACCAGGCCCAGTACCCCGACCACCAGCGCGCTCAGCCCGACCGCGATCCGGCCGTTGGCCTCCGGGAGGCCGGGATGCCGCATCAGCCGGACGGCTACCGCCGCCGCCAGGAACGGCACCAGCACGTCGACCCGCCCGAACAGTCCGGACACCACGGCCGTGGCCGCCTCGCCGAGCCACCCCTGCGGACTGAACCACGTCCCCGCGGCGGTCACCAACGCGAGCGCGAGCAGAAGCAGGGCGACGCCGTCCTTGCGGTGCTCCGGGGGCAGGTTCTTGGCGCCGTCACCGAAGCCGCGGAAGGTCGCGCCGACGGCGTGCGCGAGGCCGAGCCAGACGGCGCGTACGGCGCGGAAGAGTATCGGCTTCGGCGGCGGGGCGGCGGGCGGGCGGGCGGCGGCCTTCTTGGCCGGGGCCCTCTTCGCTGCCGGGGCCACCGCCTTCTTCGCGAGCGCCTTCTTGGCCGGGGCCTTCTTGGCCGGCCCGGGCTTCGGGGTGCGCGCTGCCGCGCCGGGCGTACGTGTGGCCATGGGACAGCACCCTACCGGGGCCGGACCGCACTGGACATGTGAGCGACTCTCCCGGTGTGTCCGCCCGGGCTCCTGACGCACCCTCAGGGCGCGGGCGCCGTTCCGCGCGCCCCACCGCCCGACCGGCTACCTGCCGCGGAGGGTCAACCGGAGCCGGGACGCAGCGCGTCGAGGGCCTTGCGCAGCCCCGAGAGCTTCCGCTCCAGGTTGGCCGCCGTGGCGGCCGCTGCCGCGTCGGTCGTGCCGTCGAGCTGCTTGACCAGCGCCTCGGCCTGCTCCTCCACTGCGGCCAGCCGGGCGGAGAGCTCGCCGAGCACCGGCGTCTCGCCCGCCTCCAGCTGGAGCCGGAGCAGGGCGGCCTGCTCCTTGAGCTGGCAGTTCTTGACGTACAGGTCGACGAAGACCGAGACCTTGGCCCGCAGCACCCAGGGGTCGAAGGGCTTGGAGATGTAGTCGACCGCGCCGGCCGCGTAGCCGCGGAAGGTGTGGTGCGGCCCGTGGTTGATCGCGGTCAGGAAGATGATCGGGATGTCCCGCGTCCGCTCCCGCCGCTTGATGTGCGAGGCGGTCTCGAAGCCGTCCATGCCGGGCATCTGGACATCCAGCAGGATCACCGCGAAGTCGTCGGTGAGCAGCGCCTTGAGCGCCTCCTCGCCGGACGAGGCGCGGACCAGCGTCTGGTCGAGTGCGGAGAGGATCGCCTCGAGCGCCAGCAGGTTCTCCGGCCGGTCGTCGACCAGGAGGATCTTCGCTTTCTGCACCACGACCCGCCCTCCTGCCGGTTGTCTGCCGATGACGGCCGCCTTCGCGCCGCCCACCACTGCCCCGGTCATGCTAGCCGCACCCCCTCGCCTGCCACGTCGCTCCCGGCGATCGGCAGCGCGACAGTGCCCAAACACACAGCAGCACCGGTGCACGACGTCACCGTTCGGTCACTGTTCGCAACGATGCGCGACCTTACCCGGTTCCCGTCCGAACCCGCCAGTGGGGCGGGAGAGCGCGCCCCCGGCGGTTACCTGCCCTTGGCGGCAGGCAGCCAGTGGCGCATCACCGCCAGCAGGTGGTCGGTCTCGACCGGTTTGGTCACATGGTCGTTCGCACCCGCCTCCAGGCTCTTCTCCTTGTCGCCCTTCATCGCCTTGGCGGTGAGCGCGATGATCGGCAGCCCCGCGTACTGCGGCATCCGGCGGATCGCCTCGGTGGTCGCGTAGCCGTCCATCTCCGGCATCATGATGTCCATCAGCACCAGCGCCACGTTCTCGTGCTGCTCCAGCACCTCGATTCCCTCGCGGCCGTTCTCCGCGTACAGCACGGTCAGGCCGTACTGCTCCAGCACGCTGGTGAGCGCGAAGACGTTGCGGATGTCGTCGTCCACGATCAGCACCTGCTCGCCGGCGAACCGGCCCTGGAACTGCGCGGGCACCGTGCCGACCAGCTCCTGACGGGGCGTCGGCTCGGGCTCCTGGGCGGCGGCCCGGCGGCGTTCGGCCGCGCCGCGGCGGCGGACCTCGGCCAGTTCGCGGACCTCCTGGGCCCAGTGCTCGGCCGGGTTCTCACCGATCGGGACGGGCGTGCCGACCGGGGTGACCGCGATGGTGGCCCGGACCGGCAGCAGCGGGCGGTCCTGGCCCGGGGCGTCCGGCGCCTCGCTGCGCAGCGGCAGGTAGAGGGTGAAGGTGGAGCCCTCGCCGAGCACGCTCTCGGCGTGGATCTCGCCGCCGAGCAGCCGGGCGATCTCCCGGCTGATCGAGAGCCCGAGGCCCGTACCGCCGTACTTGCGGCTGGTGCCGCCGTCGGCCTGCTTGAACGCCTCGAAGATCTCCCGGAGCTTGTTGCCCGGGATGCCGATGCCGGTGTCGGAGACCGAGAAGGCGATCAGCGGCTCGTCCGGGTCGCTGATCACGCCGTTCTCCAGCAGCTGCTCCCTGACGTGCAGCGGTACGCCGCCGTCGGCCCGGCGGATCCGCAGCTCGACCGCGCCGCTGTCGGTGAACTTGACCGCGTTGGAGAGCAGGTTGCGCAGCACCTGCTGGAGCCGCTGCTCGTCGGTGTGCAGGGTAACCGGCAGATCGGGCGAGACCACCACCGCGAAGTCCAGGTTCTTGTCGGCGGTGAGCGGCCGGAACGCCGCCTCCACGTAGTCGACCAGCTGGACCAGCGCGATCTTGGCCGGGCGGACGTCCATCTTGCCCGCCTCGACCTTGGACAGGTCGAGGATGTCGTTGATCAGCTGGAGCAGGTCGGAGCCGGCGCCGTGGATGGTCTCGGCGAACTCGACCTGCTTGGACGAGAGGTTGCCCTCGTTGTTGTCGGAGAGCAGCTTGGCGAGGATCAGCAGCGAGTTGAGCGGGGTGCGCAGCTCGTGCGACATGTTGGCGAGGAACTCGCTCTTGTAGCGCGAGGCGAGGGCGAGCTGCTCGGCGCGCTCCTCCAGGACCTGACGCGCCTCCTCGATCTCGCTGTTCTTGATCTCGATGTCCCGGTTCTGCTGGGCGAGTTGCTCGGCCTTCTCCTGGAGCTCCTCGTTGGTCCGCTCCAGCTCCTCCTGGCGGGCCTCCAACTCGGCCGAGCGCATGGAGAGTTCGGCGGTGAGGCGCTGGGACTCCAGCAGCAGGCCCTCGGTCTTGGTGTTGACGCTGATGGTGTTGACGGTGACGCCGATCAGGTCGGCGATCTGGTTCAGGAAGTCGATGGCGACGGTGGTGAAGGAGGAGAAGGTGGCCAGCTCGATCACGCCGAGCAGCCGGCCCTCGAACAGCACCGGCAGCACCACCACGTGGGCCGGGCTGGCCTCGCCCAGTCCGGAGGCGATCTTCAGGTAGCCGGGCGGGGTCTCCTTGAGCATGATCGAGCGCTTCTCCACCGCCGCCTGGCCGACCAGGCCCTCACCGGGGCGGAAGGTGGTCGGCATCGAGCGGCGCTGGTAGCCGTAACTGCCGATCAGGCGCAGCACGGTGTCGTTCTCGTCGTCGTCCTCGGTGATCAGCTCGGCGGTCCGGCCGGCCGGCTGGGCCAGGAAGAAGGCGCCGTGCTGGGCCGAGACCACCGGGGTGAGCTCGGTCATGATCAGCGCGGCGACCGCCTCCAGGTCGCGGCGGCCCTGGAGCAGACCGGAGATCCGGGCCAGGTTGGTCTTCAGCCAGTCCTGTTCCTGGTTGGTCCTGGTGGTCTCGCGCAGGTTGGCGATCATCTGGTTGATGTTGTCCTTGAGCTCGTCGAGCTCTCCGGACGCGTCCACGTCGATCCGCAGGCTGAGGTCACCACGGGTCACCGCGGTGGCCACCTGGGCGATAGCCCGGACCTGGCGGGTCAGGTTGTTGGCGAGTTCGTTCACCGACTCGGTGAGGTCCTGCCAGGTGCCGTCCACGCCGGGGACGCGGGCCTGGCCGCCGAGCCGTCCGTCGGTGCCCACCTCACGGGCCACCCGGGTGACCTCGTCGGCGAAGGCGCCGAGTTGGTCGACCATGATGTTGATGCTGGTCTTGAGTTCGAGGATCTCGCCCCGGGCGTCCACGTCGATCTTCTGCGACAGGTCGCCGCGCGCCACGGCGGTGATGACCAGGGCGATGTTCCGGACCTGTCCGGTCAGGTTGTTGGCCATCTGGTTGACGTTGTCGGTCAGGTCCTTCCAGATCCCGGCCACGCCCGGTACGCCGGCCTGCCCGCCGAGGATGCCGTCGGTGCCCACCTCGCGGGCTACGCGGGTCACCTCGACGGCGAACGCCGAGAGTTGGTCCACCATCGTGTTCAAGGTGCCCGCCAGCGCGGCGACTTCGCCCTGGGCCTCGATGGTGATCTTCTTGGAAAGGTCACCCCGGGCCACCGCGGTGGCCACCTCCGCGATGTTCCGCACCTGCGAAGTCAGGTTCGAGGCCATGAAGTTGACGTTGTCGGTGAGGTCCCGCCAGATGCCGGAGACCCCGCTCACCCTGGCCTGACCGCCGAGGATGCCCTCGGTGCCCACCTCGCGGGCCACCCGGGTCACCTCGTCCGCGAAGGCACTCAGCTGGTCGACCATGGTGTTGACGGTGAGCACCAGCTCGCGGATCTCGCCGCGCGCGTCGACGGTGATCTTCTTGGAGACGTCGCCGCGCGCCACCGCGGTGGTGACCTCGGCGATGTTGCGCACCTGCGAGGTCAGGTTGTTGGCCATCAGGTTGACGCTGTTGGTCAGGTCCTTCCAGGTGCCGGAGACCCCGGGCACGCTGGCCTGACCGCCGAGGATGCCCTCGGTGCCGACGTCCCGGGCCACCCTGGTCACCTCGTCGGCGAAAGCGCCGAGCTGGTCGACCATCGTGTTGATGGTGTTCTTCAGCTCCAGGATCTCGCCCCGGGCGTCCACCTTGATCTTCTGCGACAGGTCGCCCTTGGCGACGGCCGTGGTGACCTGGGCGATGTTCCGCACCTGGGAGGTGAGGTTGTTGGCCATCGAGTTGACGTTCTCGGTCAGGTCCTTCCAGACCCCGGCCACTCCGGGCACCTGGGCCTGACCGCCGAGGATGCCCTCCGTACCGACGGCGCGGGCCACCCGGGTGACCTGCTCGGCGAAGCCGGAGAGCTGGTCGACCATCGTGTTGATGGTGTTCTTCAGCTCCAGGATCTCGCCCCGGGCGTCGACCTCGATCTTGCGCGAGAGATCGCCCTTGGCCACCGCGGTGGTCACCTCGGCGATGTTGCGCACCTGGGCGGTCAGGTTGTTGGCCATGAAGTTGACCGACTCGGTCAGGTCCCGCCAGGTGCCGTCCACGCCAGGCACCTGGGCCTGGCCGCCGAGCCGTCCCTCGGTGCCCACGTCACGGGCCACCCTGGTCACCTGGGCGGCGAACGAGTTGAGCTGGTCCACCATCGTGTTCACGGTGTTCTTCAGCTCGAGCATCTCGCCCGCGACATCCACCGTGACCTTGTGCGAGAGGTCGCCCTTGGCCACCGCGGTGGTCACCTCGGCGATGTTGCGTACCTGGGCGGTCAGCCGGCCGGCCATGGTGTTGACCGAGTCCGCCAGGTCCTTCCAGCTGCCGGACATCCCGCGGACCCTGGCCTGACCGCCGAGCTTGCCCTCGGTGCCCACCTCGATGGCCACCCTGGTCACCTCGTCGGTGAACTCGGAGAGCTGGTCCACCAGCCCGTTCACCGTCCGGCCGACCTTGAGGAACTCACCGCGCAGCGGGTGGCTGGCGCCGTTGGTGTGGACCGAGCGCAGCTCCATCCGCTGGTCCAGGTCGCCCTCGGAGATCGAGGTGAGCACGCGGCCGACCTCGGCCATCGGGCGGGCCAGGTCGTCGATCAGCGCGTTGCAGTTGTCGACCGCCGCCATCCAGGCGCCCTCGCCGACCCCGCTCTCCAGCCGCTCGGAGAGCCGCCCCTCCCGGCCCACCGCCCGCCGGACCCGGGCCAGCTCACCGGTCAGGTGCTGGTTGCGCTCGGCCACCTCGTTGAAGACCGCCGCGATCTCGGCCAGCGGCCCGTCACCGGGCACCGTCAGCCGGCGGCGGAAGTTGCCGTCCCGCATCGCGGTCAGCGCGCCGAGCAGCTTGCGGAGATCGGCGGGCTCCGCTCCGCGGTTGTGGTTCGGACGCCGCCCCGAGGCGGCCCGCACCGTCGGACGGCCGCCCGGGCGGGCGGTCGTCGGGCTGGTACCGGGTACGTCCTTGGTGGCCGAACTCAACGAGGCCCTCCCACATTGTGACCGTCTCCACGCCACCCCCTTCGGGGTGACCACCGGCCCGCCGCACTCGGGGCGGACGCCGGCGCACCTCGACCGTAACCCTTCGGCCGGGTGCTGCGGACCCCCCAGTCTGACAGGACCTCCGCCGGCTGTCCGTCCCCTTGCACAGGGTCTGCACCCCGACACCGCAAACGGGCGCCCGGGGCCCCCGTCGGTCGAGTGGCCAGAATCACCCGCAGGTGCCGCATTCCACCCAGCGGCCCCACGGAGGGGCCCCCGGAAAGTAGGGTGGGACGCTGCACCGACCCAGGGACGCCCGACCCAGGGCAGATCCGACCGGGTGGGTGCCTTCGGATCTGATGGGAGACGTGGGCCGTGGTCACCGCGCGCGCAGCCGCCACCTTCGAGCCGGTCGGCAGGTCGGCCGCAGCGGCGCGCGGTTTCGTCCGCGACGCGCTGCTCGGCTGGGGCCTGCCCGAGGTCGTCGACGACGCCGTCGTGCTGGTCAGCGAACTGGTCACGAACGCCGTGGTGCACGCCGGTACGGCCGCCGAGGTCTGCTGCCTGCGCGAGGAGGAGACGATCCGGATCGAGGTGACGGACCGCCACCCCGAGCGCGGCCTGCCCGCCTTCGCCAACGTCCCCGTGCAGGGCTCCGACCGCTACGGCGACCCGGACAGCGAGGGCGGCCGGGGCCTGCTGATGTGTTCCGCCATCTCCAGCTGCTGGGGCGTCGAGCACTCCGCCGGGCAGAAGACGGTCTGGTTCCGCCTCGCCCTCCCCGAGCACATCATCGGCACCCGGTACGCACTGCCCGCCCTGCCCGGCAGCGAACTCCCCGGCACCGGTGGGCCGGTCCTGGTGGCCGTGGTCCAGGTCGACGACCAGGGCCTGGTCAGTGCCTGGAACCAGGACGCCGAGGCGCTCTTCCGGCTCCCCGCCGAGCAGGCGGTCGGCCGGCCCTGGTCCACGTACGTGGTCTGGCCGCCGGACGGCCCGCAGCTGGCCGAGACGCTCCGGCTGGCCCGCTGGGAGGGCGGCTTCTCGCTCCGGGCGGACGGTCAGCAGCCCGAGGTCTACGCGGTGCAGGTCCGGGTCAGGGACACCCACGGCGTCCCGTCCACGCTCTGCCTGCTGGTGCCCGAGAGCGACCGGGCGGTGCTCCGCTCCCCCGCGACCGGCACCGAGACCCCGGTCGGCGTCGAGCCGCTCGACCTGCTGGTCGGGCACATCGGGCCGGACGACCTCGGCGGCCTGCTGCAGCGGATCGTCGAGCGGGCCCGGGACCTGCTGGACGCGGATGCCGCGTACCTGCTGCTCACCACCGACGACGAGACCGAGTTCGAACTGCGGGCCGCCACCGGTCTGCCGGGCGCGAGCCGTCGGCACGAGCCGATCCCGGTCGACTTCGGGGCCGGGCGGTACGACTCGGCCCGGCTGCCCGCCGTGCACGAGGACCTCGCAGTGCGGCCCAACGTCGCACCGGTGCTGGCCGGTTCGGGCCTGCGCTCGCTGATCACCGTCCCGCTCAAGGTGGACGGCCGGCTGACCGGCTCGCTCGGGGTGGCCGCCGCCGGTCCCGGCCGGTACGACAACGAGGACGCGCTGCGGCTGCAGTTCGCCGCCGACCGGGTCGCGCTCGCGCTGGAGAGTGCCCGGCTGACCGAGCTCGAGCGGTTGCGACGCGGTTCGCTCTCCTTCCTGGTTGAGGCCTCCGACCTGCTCGCGGGCACCCTCGAACACGGCCAGACGCTGGCCCTGATGGCGCAGATGGCGGTGCCCACACTGGCCTCGTGGTGCGCCGTCTACACCACCCACGACGCCGGTGCCGACCTGGCCTTCGTGCTGCACCAGGACGAGGACCGGATCGACCCGCTGCGCGCGCTGCTCGACAAGACCCCGGCGCCGGAGGCCGGCCCCGACAACGGCGTCCGGTTCTGGACCGCGCCGGTCGAGACCGCCCGGCAGAGCGGGCTGACGGACAGTCCGGAGCTGGCCGGGCTGCTCGGCGAGACCGTGGTGCTCCCGCTGGCTGCCCGGAACCGGGTGATCGGCCTGCTGGTGCTCGGCGTCTCCACCGGCCTGCGGTTCCGGCAGGAGATGCTGGAGCTGGCCGAGGACCTGTCCCGCCGGGCCGCCCTGGCGCTGGACAACTCCCGGCTCTACTCCGAGCGCACTGCCACCAGCCAGGCGTTCCAACGAGCTCTGCTGCCACCGGAGTTGCCGAAGATCCCGGGTGTCGAGGTGGAGGTCTTCTACCAGGCCGCGGGCGAGGGCAACGAGGTCGGCGGCGACTTCTACGACATCTTCCCGATCCGCGAGGGCACCTACGGCTTCGCGATCGGCGACGTCTGCGGCACCGGACCGGAGGCCGCCGCCGTCACCGGCCTGGCCCGGCACGCCCTGCGGCTGCTGGCCCGGGAGGGCCTGGACGGCCCGCAACTGCTCGCCCGGCTCAACACCGCGATCCTGGACGAGGGCACCCGCAGCCGCTTCCTCACCCTGCTCTACGGCGAGTTGACGCCCCAGTCGGACGGCAGCACCGAACTCTCCCTGGTCTGCGCCGGGCACCCGCTGCCGCTGCGGCTGACCACCGACGGCCGGGTGGACCCGGCCGCGACCCCGCAGCCGCTGCTCGGCGTGATGGACGAACTCGAGCTGGTGGCGGAGCAGTTCACGCTGTACCCGGGCGAGGTCCTGCTCTGTGTCACCGACGGCGTCACCGAACGTCGGGAGGGCCAGCGGATGTTGGGCGACGACGGGCTGGCCGCCGTACTCACCGGCTGCACCGGCCTGACCGCCGGGGCGGTCGCCGCCCGGGTGCAGCGGGCGGTCGAGCGGTTCGCCGCCGAGCCGCCGTCGGACGACATGGCCATCCTCACCCTGCGGATCCCGGAGCAGCGGACGGGCTGATCCGTCCGCCTCGCCCACGCCTCCGACGGTCGTCACCGTACATCTGACGAGCCGACAAATTGTGGGATTCACAAGGGTACAAGCGCACTCACGCCGGGTACACCGATCTCACCGGGGAACACCCCGGAGGGGACCGACCGGCAGCTCCGACCTGCCGGTTCATCACTCAGCCGCAGCCGCCCGCACCGTGGGACCGTCCCTGGTTCCGTGCGCCCCCGGCCGGCACGCGCACCCACCTTCACGCACACTCCTGCCGCGTTCGCGGCGCCCAGAGTGAAAGGAGCCTCCGGTGAGCAACGAAGCTACCGGGGCGAACGCCCGATCCGCCGATGCCGGCAACCTCGGCTACCTGGCCCTCGGTCTGACCCTTCTCGCGTACGGCATCCTCGGCACCGGGGTCCTCTCCGGCACCGGAATCAAGGACGCCGCCTCAGTCGCCCACCTGGTCGGCGGGCTGACCCTGTTCGTCGCCGGCCTCTGGCAGCTGCGCAGCGGCGACGGCTTCACCGGCACCGCCTTCACCGGCCTCGGCGCCTTCTGGGCGACCTGGTCGGCAGCAGGCGGCGCGAGCAAGAACGCCGCCGGGCTGTTCCTGCTGCTCTGGGCCCTGCTCGCGCTGAGCCTGACTCTGGCCGCCTGGAACTCCGGGCTGCTCGGCCGGCTCGTCTACGGGCTGTTCACCCTCTCGCTGGTGGTCAGCGCGCTCGGCGTGCTGACCAGCACCTCGAGCCTGGGCAAGGCGGGCGGCTGGCTGGCCGCAGTGGCCGGTCTGGCCGCCTGGTACTCGGCCACCGCCTCGCTCACCGAGAGCGGCTGGGGACGGGCGCTGCTGCCGACCAAGTAGGCGCCCCCGGGCGTCGGTTCACCACCTGAGCACCGCAGCCGGGCCGCCCGCCCCACCGGGCGGCCCGGCTGCGGCCGTACCCGTCGCGGGCAGGCACCGCGCGCCGGGTCATCCGATCGGCCGCAGCGGACAACCGGAGCCACTGATTCCGCTCCGGCACAATCGACAGATGCGCTTCGTACCGTTGCTGCCCGCCGACCGCCCGGCCGCCTCCGCTCCCGGACGCTCGCTGCTGGAGGCGGCGCTCGGTGGCGTGGTGCTCCTGGTCACCTTCGCGGCACTGCGCAGTGTCGGGCTCTCCGGCACCTTCGACCGCGGCACCCTGTTGGTGCTCGGCGCGACGGCCCTCGTCCTGGCCCTGACCAGGCACCGGTTCCCCGACGCCGCACTGCTCGGCCTGGCCATCCTGGTCGGCGTGCTGCCCAGCGCGGCGATGCTGACCGCGATCGTCAGCTACACCACTTCCCGCCGGGTCGGCCGGGCCTGGCGGCGCGACCTGCTGCTGGTCACCGCCGCACTGCTCCCCCTGCTGGTCAGCGAAGTCCGGCTGGACTACTGGCAGGGCGGACGCTGGCAGTACGCCCTCGCCCAGGGCGGGGTGCTGGCGGTCGTCGCGGTCCTGATCCCCGGCCTGGTCGGCACCGCCGCCGGGCAGCAGGACCAGCTGGTCGGCGCACTGCGGGAACGGACGGCGGCCGCCGAGCGGGCCAAGCGCTCCGCCGAGAGCGAGTCCCGGATCCAGGAGCGGTCCAGGATCGCCGCCGAAATGCACGACCTGGTCGGCCACCGCCTCAGCCTGATCTCGCTGCACGCCGGCGGCCTGGAACTCGCCCTCGACCGCCAGGCACCCCAGCTCAGCGGAGAGGCCGAACAGCTCCGGCAGGCCAGCCGGGACGCGATGGACGAGCTGCGTCAGGTGCTCGGCGTGCTCGGCCCGCTCGGCCGGGACACCGGCACGGACGCGCTCACCGACGCCACCGGGACCAGGGCCGACATCCTGGCCCTCGTGGAGGAGTCGCGCGCGGCCGGCGTCCCGGTCTCGTTCGACTGGCAGGGCGAGGACCTGGCCGAGGTCAGGCCCCAGGTCAGGAGGGCCGTCAACCGGGTGGTCAGGGAGGCGCTCACCAACGTGCACCGGTACGCGCTCGGCGCCGCCGTCGACGTGACGGTGAGCCAGCTACCCGGCAGCGTCGAGGTCGTGGTGGTCAACGGCGCACCGCCTGTCCCGCCGACCGTCACCACCGGGCTCGGCAGCGGCCGCGGCCTCGACGGCCTGCGGGAACGGGTGGCGGTCCTGGGCGGCCGGCTCACCGTCGGCCCGGTCGCGGGCGGCGGGTTCGAGATCCGCGCCATCCTCCCCACCGACCCGCACCCCGCCGGGGCCAGGGCCGACCAAGCCACCGGAGACGGCCCGGCACCGCTCATCCTGGTGCCGGAGGCCGGCGGACGGCTCCGCCGGCAGCTCGCCAGCACGGTGTCGGCCGCCCTCGGCCTGGCCGGGCTCGGGGTGATCCTGCTGCTCGGCCTCGGCCTGGTCCAGCAGACCCGCCCGTACGACGGCCCACCGCCGGTCAGCGCCGTGCACACCGGCATGTCCAGGAGTCAGGTCACCTCGGTGGTCGGCCCTGACAGCACCGCCGTCCGCTCCGCCGCCGCGGGCCGGGAACCGGCCCGGCCGAGCGGCAGCACCGACTGCCTGTATCCGTACGCCACCCGGACCACGGAGAGCGACCGGCTGGAGGTCACCAGGTACTGTTTCAAAAGTGATGTTCTGTCCGAAATCACCAGTTTCACCACCCCCCTGGCGCCCTGACCACCGATCGACCGGGAGCTGCGCATGACCGATGACAGCGGTGAGCCCACCACCCCGATCCGGGTCCTCCTGGCCGATGACGAGCCCGGCATCCGGGCCGGTCTGCGGCTGGTCCTCCAGCACGCCGAGGACATCACCGTGGTGGCCGAGGCCGCCAACGGCGCCGAGGCCGTCGCCGAGGCGGCCCGCACCCCGGTCGACGTGGCCCTGGTCGATATCCGGATGCCCGTCCTGGACGGCCTGGCCGCGATCGATCAGCTGATCCGGCTCGACCCCAGGCCCGCTGTCGTCATGCTCACCACCTTCGGCGAGGAGGAGAACGTCACCCGCGCGCTGCGCGCCGGCGCCAGCGGATTCCTGCTCAAGGACGACGGCCCGCACGAACTGATCAGCGCCGTACGCGCCGCCGCCGCCGGTGACGCCGTCCTCTCCCCCGGAGTGACCGGACTGGTCGTCAAGCGGATGCTCGAAGGCGACCCTCCGGTCGGCCCGGACGACCCCGAGGCCGAGGCCGCCCACCGGATCGCCGCCCTCGACCCACCCGAGCGCGAAGCCCTCGCCCTGCTCGGCGCCGGCATGCCCAACCTGGAGATCGCCCTCCGCCTCGGCATCAGCCCCGACTCGGTGAAGACGGTCGTCGACACACTCCTGGACCGCACCGGCGCCGACACCCGCGTCCAGGCCGCACTGCTGGCCACCCGCGCCGGGCTCGTCCCCCGGTAGCTCCTCAGCCCCGCGTCCCCGCCCGGCCCCGGGCCGGGGCGGGCACGGCCTCCGGCGAGGCACGCCGCCAGCCGGAGGCCGCGTGCTGGACCAGGTAGACCACCAGCAGCAGGGCCACGGCCACCAGACCGTCGGCCCAGAAGTGGTTGGCCGTCACCACCACCACGTAGACGGTGAGCACCGGGTGCAGGACCACCAGCCATCGCCAGGGGCCCCGGGCGATCACGACCACCGCGACCGCGACGATCACGCACCAGGCCACGTGCACGGAGGGCATCGCCGAGAGCTGATCCGCCACCATCCCGCCGACGGCGCCGCCGTAGACCGACTGCCCGTACTCCGCGGCCACGTCGACGAAGCCGTTCCCCGGCAGCATCCGCGGCGGCGCCACAGGAAGGAACTGCACCAGCAGACAGGCCGCCGTGGTCAGCACCACCGTGTTCCGCAGCCACGCGTACCGCGCCCGGCGTCTGACGAACACCCAGGCGAGCAGGACGAGCATCACCCCGAAGTGCATCACCGCGTAGTAGTAGTTGGCTGCGGAGATCAGCCACGAGTGCTCCCGCGCCGACCGCTGCAGGGCGGCCTCGTCGGGCAGCCCCCAGGCGAGTTCGGTGCGATGGATCCAGTCGGCCCGGTCGAGCGCGTGGTCCGTGCTCATCACCGAGACGTGCCCGACCAGCTGCCAGAGCGTGAAGAGCGCCAGCAGCGTTCCCGCCTCCCGGCAGACCACCGCCAGTCCCGGCCGATCCACCCGCTTGGCCGCGTACGCGGCGCCGAGCAGGGCAACGGCGGTGCCGCCGGCCGTCTGCCAGGTCAGGGTCAGGTTCTGCATTGGCGAAGGTTAACGCAGAAAAGCCCCCCGGCTGATAGCCGGGGGGCTTTCTGTGAATGATTGTTCGGCGGCGTCCTACTCTCCCACAGGGTCCCCCCTGCAGTACCATCGGCGCTATGAGGCTTAGCTTCCGGGTTCGGAATGTAACCGGGCGTTTCCCTCACGCTATGACCACCGAAACACTATGAAACTGCCAACCGCACCCCACCGTGACCATGGCAGGGGGTCGTTGTTTCAGAACAACACAGTGGACGCGAGCAACTGAGGACAAGCCCTCGGCCTATTAGTACCGGTCAGCTCCACCCCTTACAGGGCTTCCACATCCGGCCTATCAACCCAGTCGTCTACTGGGAGCCTTACCCTCTCAAGGAGGTGGGAATATTCATCTCGAAGCAGGCTTCCCGCTTAGATGCTTTCAGCGGTTATCCCTCCCGAACGTAGCCAACCAGCCATGCCCTTGGCAGAACAACTGGCACACCAGAGGTTCGTCCGTCCCGGTCCTCTCGTACTAGGGACAGCCCTTCTCAATATTCCTACGCGCACAGCGGATAGGGACCGAACTGTCTCACGACGTTCTAAACCCAGCTCGCGTACCGCTTTAATGGGCGAACAGCCCAACCCTTGGGACCTACTCCAGCCCCAGGATGCGACGAGCCGACATCGAGGTGCCAAACCATCCCGTCGATATGGACTCTTGGGGAAGATCAGCCTGTTATCCCCGGGGTACCTTTTATCCGTTGAGCGACGGCGCTTCCACAAGCCACCGCCGGATCACTAGTCCCGACTTTCGTCCCTGCTCGACCCGTCGGTCTCACAGTCAAGCTCCCTTGTGCACTTACACTCAACACCTGATTGCCAACCAGGCTGAGGGAACCTTTGGGCGCCTCCGTTACTCTTTAGGAGGCAACCGCCCCAGTTAAACTACCCACCAGACACTGTCCCTGATCCGGATCACGGACCCAGGTTAGACATCCAGCACGACCAGAGTGGTATTTCAACGACGACTCCACGACAACTGGCGTTGCCGCTTCAAAGTCTCCCACCTATCCTACACAAGCCGAACCGAACACCAATATCAAGCTATAGTAAAGGTCCCGGGGTCTTTCCGTCCTGCTGCGCGAAACGAGCATCTTTACTCGTAATGCAATTTCACCGGGCCTATGGTTGAGACAGTCGAGAAGTCGTTACGCCATTCGTGCAGGTCGGAACTTACCCGACAAGGAATTTCGCTACCTTAGGATGGTTATAGTTACCACCGCCGTTTACTGGCGCTTAAGTTCTCAGCTTCGCCAACCCGAAGATTGACTAACCGGTCCCCTTAACGTTCCAGCACCGGGCAGGCGTCAGTCCGTATACATCGCCTTACGGCTTCGCACGGACCTGTGTTTTTAGTAAACAGTCGCTTCTCGCTGGTCTCTGCGGCCGGCCCCAGCTCAGAGTGCAAGACTCATCACCAGTTCCGGCCCCCCTTCTCCCGAAGTTACGGGGGCATTTTGCCGAGTTCCTTAACCATAGTTCACCCGAACGCCTCGGTATTCTCTACCTGACCACCTGAGTCGGTTTGGGGTACGGGCCGCCATGAAACTCGCTAGAGGCTTTTCTCGACAGCATAGGATCATCCACTTCACCACAATCGGCTCGGCATCAGGTCTCAGCCTTAATGAGTGACGGATTTGCCTATCACTCGGCCTACACCCTTACCCCGGGACAACCACCGCCCGGGCTGGACTACCTTCCTGCGTCACCCCATCGCTCACCTACTACCCTGTTGGGTCACCGGCTCCACCACGTCCCTTTGTCCGAAGACTCCGGGCCGGCTTCACGGGCTTAGCATTCAGAGGTTCGACGTTGGCGCTTCAAAGCGGGTACGGGAATATCAACCCGTTGTCCATCGACTACGCCTGTCGGCCTCGCCTTAGGTCCCGACTTACCCTGGGCAGATCAGCTTGACCCAGGAACCCTTGGTCAATCGGCGCAAGAGTTTCCCACTCTTGTATCGCTACTCATGCCTGCATTCTCACTCGTGAACCGTCCACAACTGGATTCCTCCGCTGCTTCACCCGGCACACGACGCTCCCCTACCCATCACAGCCCCCGTTGGGGGTATTGCTGCAATGACACGACTTCGGTGGTGTACTTGAGCCCCGCTACATTGTCGGCGCGGAATCACTTGACCAGTGAGCTATTACGCACTCTTTCAAGGGTGGCTGCTTCTAAGCCAACCTCCTGGTTGTCTCTGCGACTCCACATCCTTTCCCACTTAGCACACGCTTAGGGACCTTAGTCGGTGTTCTGGGCTGTTTCCCTCTCGACCATGGAGCTTATCCCCCACAGTCTCACTGCCACGCTCTCACTTACCGGCATTCGGAGTTTGGCTAAGGTCAGTAACCCGGTGAGGCCCATCGCCTATCCAGTGCTCTACCTCCGGCAAGAAACACGTGACGCTGCACCTAAATGCATTTCGGGGAGAACCAGCTATCACGGAGTTTGATTGGCCTTTCACCCCTAACCACAGGTCATCCCCCAGGTTTTCAACCCTGGTGGGTTCGGTCCTCCACGAAGTCTTACCTCCGCTTCAACCTGCCCATGGCTAGATCACTCCGCTTCGGGTCTTGGGCATGCAACTGTACCGCCCTATTCGGACTCGCTTTCGCTACGGCTACCCCACACGGGTTAACCTCGCTACACACCGCAAACTCGCAGGCTCATTCTTCAAAAGGCACGCAGTCACGAGACACACAGCAAGCTGCATGTCCGACGCTCCCACGGCTTGTAGGCACACGGTTTCAGGTACTATTTCACTCCGCTCCCGCGGTACTTTTCACCATTCCCTCACGGTACTATCCGCTATCGGTCACTAGGGAATATTTAGGCTTAGCGGGTGGTCCCGCCAGATTCACACGGAATTTCTCGGGCTCCGTGCTACTTGGGAGAAGCTCAAGTGAGCCGCACAGATTTCGTCTACGGGGGTCTTACCCTCTACGCCGGACCTTTCGCATGTCCTTCGACTATCCATACGGTTTCTGACTCACCGACCGGCCGGCAGACCAATCAAGAACTTTCCCACGACCCCGCTCTGGCAACCCCTGCCGGGTCTCACACCAAAACGGTTTAGCCTCATCCGGTTTCGCTCGCCACTACTCCCGGAATCACGGTTGTTTTCTCTTCCTGAGGGTACTGAGATGTTTCACTTCCCCTCGTTCCCTCCACACACCCTATGTGTTCAGGTGCGGGTGACAGCCCATGACGACTGCCGGGTTTCCCCATTCGGAAACCCCCGGATCAAAGCCTGGTTGACGGCTCCCCGGGGACTATCGTGGCCTCCCACGTCCTTCATCGGTTCCTAGTGCCAAGGCATCCACCGTGCGCCCTTAAAAACTTGGCCACAGATGCTCGCGTCCACTGTGCAGTTCTCAAACAACGACCAGACACCCACCCTCGGCACCCCTGACAGGATGTCCTCAAGTAGGACCGGCACTGAAGCAACAGCCTCACGGCCGTTCCCTCAGGACCCAACAACGTGCCCGACACACCCGCCCTCACCGACCCACTTTCCACGCCGAAGCAGTACTTGTGAGGCCAACAGACCGTGTGTGCCGAATAGTCAACGTTCCACCCATGAGCAACCAACCGAGAGCATTCGTCCCGGTCTGGCTATGTGCTCCTTAGAAAGGAGGTGATCCAGCCGCACCTTCCGGTACGGCTACCTTGTTACGACTTCGTCCCAATCGCTGGTCCCACCTTCGACGGCTCCTCCCCTCACGGGTTAGGCCACCGGCTTCGGGTGTTACCGACTTTCGTGACGTGACGGGCGGTGTGTACAAGGCCCGGGAACGTATTCACCGCAGCATGCTGATCTGCGATTACTAGCAACTCCAACTTCATGGGGTCGAGTTGCAGACCCCAATCCGAACTGAGGCCGGCTTTTTGGGATTCGCTCCGCCTCGCGGCATCGCAGCCCTTTGTACCGACCATTGTAGCACGTGTGCAGCCCAAGACATAAGGGGCATGATGATTTGACGTCGTCCCCACCTTCCTCCGAGTTGACCCCGGCAGTCTCCTGTGAGTCCCCATCACCCCGAAAGGCATGCTGGCAACACAGAACAAGGGTTGCGCTCGTTGCGGGACTTAACCCAACATCTCACGACACGAGCTGACGACAACCATGCACCACCTGTATACCGACCACAAGGGGGCGACTATCTCTAGCCGTTTCCGGTATATGTCAAGCCTTGGTAAGGTTCTTCGCGTTGCGTCGAATTAAGCCACATGCTCCGCTGCTTGTGCGGGCCCCCGTCAATTCCTTTGAGTTTTAGCCTTGCGGCCGTACTCCCCAGGCGGGGAACTTAATGCGTTAGCTGCGGCACCGACGACGTGGAATGTCGCCAACACCTAGTTCCCAACGTTTACGGCGTGGACTACCAGGGTATCTAATCCTGTTCGCTCCCCACGCTTTCGCTCCTCAGCGTCAGTAATGGCCCAGAGATCCGCCTTCGCCACCGGTGTTCCTCCTGATATCTGCGCATTTCACCGCTACACCAGGAATTCCGATCTCCCCTACCACACTCAAGCCTGCCCGTATCGAATGCAGACCCGGGGTTAAGCCCCGGGCTTTCACAACCGACGCGACAAGCCGCCTACGAGCTCTTTACGCCCAATAATTCCGGACAACGCTCGCACCCTACGTATTACCGCGGCTGCTGGCACGTAGTTAGCCGGTGCTTCTTCTGCAGGTACCGTCACTTGCGCTTCTTCCCTGCTGAAAGAGGTTTACAACCCGAAGGCCGTCATCCCTCACGCGGCGTCGCTGCATCAGGCTTTCGCCCATTGTGCAATATTCCCCACTGCTGCCTCCCGTAGGAGTCTGGGCCGTGTCTCAGTCCCAGTGTGGCCGGTCGCCCTCTCAGGCCGGCTACCCGTCGTCGCCTTGGTAGGCCATTACCCCACCAACAAGCTGATAGGCCGCGGGATCATCCTGCACCGCCGGAGCTTTCCACCAACCCCCATGCAGAGGAAGGTCATATCCGGTATTAGACCTCGTTTCCAAGGCTTGTCCCAGAGTGCAGGGCAGATTTCCCACGTGTTACTCACCCGTTCGCCACTAATCCACTCCGAAGAGCTTCATCGTTCGACTTGCATGTGTTAAGCACGCCGCCAGCGTTCGTCCTGAGCCAGGATCAAACTCTCCGTGAATGTCTGCGAGTAATCTCGCGAGCCACTCGCGTTGAGCGGCACGGCAACCACCGGAATAGGCGGCCCCGCGCACTGCGTCCTCGCTAGTGTTTTACTTCATAAAGGAATCTCCAACCCCACAAAGTGAGGCCGGGGATGTCAACATATCTGGCGTTGACTTTTGGCACGCTGTTGAGTTCTCAAGGAACGGACACTTCCTTCGAGCCGCTTATCAGGCGGACCCTCCGGGCGCTTCGTTCGTGTTTCGAGCTTATCATATTCGCCATTCGGCGCTTTCCGATTCACTCTGCCTTTCGGCACTCCCGAACTCTATCAGAGTTTCTCGGGCTGCTTTCCCTTCTCGAATTCAATTCGAGCGGTACCAGCACGTGCTTGGGGCAACCCGGAGAACATTACGCACCGGGTTGCCCCACGTCAAATCAGACCTCGACGACGACCGGAAGGATCATCGGACGGCGGCGGTAGTTGTCCGCCACCCACTTGCCGATGACGCGCCGGACCTGCTGCTGGATCTGCCGGACCTCGAGCACACCGTCGCTCGCCGAGCGGTCCAGGGCCTCCTGGAGCTTGGAGACGACCGGGCCGAACGAGTTGTCGTCGATGCCGGAGCCACGCGCCTGGATCGTCGGGCCGTTCACGATCTTGCCGTTGGTGGAGTCGACCACCACGAAGACCGAGATGAAGCCCTCCTCGCCAAGGATCCGGCGGTCCTTCAGGGTGGGCTCGGTGATGTCGCCGACCGAGGAGCCGTCGACGTACACGTACCCGGCCTGGACCTTGCCGACGATCTTGGCGACGCCGTTCTCGAGGTCGACCACGACGCCGTCCTCGGCGATGACCGTGCGGTTCTTCGGCACACCGGTCTTGATGCCGAGGTCGGCGCAGGCCCGCAGGTGGCGCCACTCGCCGTGCACCGGCATCAGGTTCTTCGGCTTGCAGATGTTGAAGAAGTAGAGCAGCTCGCCGGCCGAGGCGTGGCCCGAGACGTGCACCTTGGCGTTGCCCTTGTGGACGACGTTGGCGCCCCAGCGGGTCAGGCCGTTGATGACGCGGTAGATCGCGGTCTCGTTGCCGGGGATCAGCGAGGAGGCCATGATCACGGTGTCGCCCTCGACGATCCGGATCTGGTGGTCCCGATTGGCCATCCGGGACAGCGCGGCCATCGGCTCGCCCTGGGAGCCGGTGCAGACCAGGACGACGTCCTTGTCCGGCAGGTCGTCCAGGGTCTTGACGTCGACGATCATGTTGCCCGGCACCTTGAGGTAGCCGAGGTCACGGGCGATGCCCATGTTGCGGACCATCGAGCGGCCGACGAAGGCCACCTTGCGCTTGTGCTCGTGCGCGGCGTCCAGCACCTGCTGGATGCGGTGCACGTGGCTGGCGAAGGAGGCCACGATGATGCGCTTGTCCGCGTTGGCGAAGACGGTGCGCAGCGCGGCGGAGATGTCCCGCTCGTGCGGGATGAAGCCGGGGACCTCGGCGTTGGTGGAGTCCACCAGCAGCAGGTCGATGCCCTCCTCGGCCAGCTTGGCGAAGGCGGGAAGGTCGGTGAGCCGGCCGTCCAGCGGCAGCTGGTCCATCTTGAAGTCACCGGTGGCGACGACCATGCCGCCCGAGGTGCGGACGGCGACCGCGAGCGCGTCCGGGATGGAGTGGTTGACCGCGATGAACTCGCAGTCGAAGGGGCCGATGCGCTCGCGCTCGCCCTCCTTGACCTCCAGCACGTACGGGCGGATCCGGTGCTCGGCGAGCTTGGCCTCGATCAGGGCGAGGGTGAGCTTGGAGCCGATCAGCGGGATGTCCGGGTTCTCCCGGAGCAGGTACGGGACGGCCCCGATGTGGTCCTCGTGACCGTGAGTCAGGACGATGCCGTCGATCTTGTCGAGCCGGTCCCGGATGGATGAGAAGTCCGGCAGGATCAGGTCGATGCCGGGCTGCTCGTCCTCGGGGAAGAGCACGCCGCAGTCGATGATGAGCAGGCGGCCCGCGTGCTCGAGCACGGTCATGTTGCGACCGATCTCGCCGAGCCCGCCGAGCGGGGTGATGCGTACGGCGCCCGGCTTGAGAGCGGGGGCTGCGCCGAGTTCCGGATGCGGGTGACTCAAAAGACTCTCCTTACGACGCACGCCACATGCCGAGGGGTTCGCGCCCTGGGGGCATGTGGCGTACGTGCTTCGATGGTTTCCTACTTGCCAGGTCCTGGTGCTTCGTGCCGTCGTTCCGGTTCAGCGGCAGACCTCGGGAGGTCCGGCGAGCCGGGGGCACGCACGTCTTGTCTTGCTACAGGTGTACCCCGCCGGCGGCGAGATCCTTCCTCAATTGCGCGATCTCCTCCGGCGTGGCGGAGACCAGCGGCAGCCGGAGCGGTCCTGCCGGGTGACCCTGCAGGGTGAGCGCGGCCTTGCTGAGGATCACGCCCTGGGTCCGGAACATACCGGTGAACACCGGCAACAGACCCTGGTGGATCGCGGTGGCCTTGGCCACGTCACCCGCCTGGTACGCGTCCAGGAGCGCCCGCAACTCGCCGGCCACCACGTGGCCGACCACGCTCACCACGCCGACCGCGCCGACCGACAGCAGCGGCAGGTTGAGGACGTCGTCCCCGGAGTACCAGGCCAGGCCACTGCGGGCGATCGCCCAGGAGGCCGCGCCGAGGTCGCCCTTGGCGTCCTTGTTGGCCACGATCCGGGGGTGCTCGCCGAGCCGGACCAGGGTCTCCGTGCTGAGCGCGACACCGCTGCGGCCGGGGATGTCGTAGAGCATCACCGGGAGCTCGGTGGCGTCCGCGATGGTGACGCTGTGCCGGTACAGGCCCTCCTGCGGGGGCTTGCTGTAGTACGGCGTGACCACCAGGAGCCCGTGGGCGCCGGCGGCCTCGGCCTGCCGGGCCAGCTCGACGCTGTGGTGGGTGTCGTTGGTGCCGACCCCCGCGACGACGTGGGCCCGGTCCCCGACCGCCTCCACCACCGCGCGGACCAGCTGGGCCTTCTCGGCGTCGCTGGTGGTCGGGGACTCGCCGGTGGTGCCGTTGATCACCAGGCCGTCGTTGCCGGAGTCCACCAGGTGGGTGGCGAGGCGCTGCGCGCCGTCGAGGTCGAGGCCGCCGTCGGCGGTGAACGGGGTGACCATCGCGGTCAGGACCCGGCCGAAGGGCGTCTGGGAGGTGGAGGTCGGAGCCATGCGTCCAAAACTACTCGTAGGCGGCCGGGGGGTATCCAGGCCGGTCCAGGGTTCGGACAGGTGAGGGGTGTCGCGGAGCTGTCGTCAGCTCCCCGGCGATGGGATTCCGGTGCTGCTTGCTCGGGGGTTCAAGCAGCACCGGAATCCGTGACCTGAGCCTAGGGAGCGCCCCGGGGGGTCGCAATCCAGACCTGCCGAGCGGGCCACTCAAATGCCCGTCCGGCCAGGTCAGGGGGCTACGCGGCCGTGCTTCTCGAAGGCTGCATGGGTGAGCGGCATGAGCTTGGCCCACTCCGCCTCCATGCCCTCGGCGACCATCTCGATCTCGCGCTGCGGGAAGGACGGCACGGTGGCGTTCTCCTTCTTGGTCCGGAGCGAGAGGAAGTGCATCAGCGAGCGCGCGTTGCAGGTCGCGTACATCGAGGAGAACAGCCCGACCGGCAGCACGGCCCGAGCCACCTCGCGGGCGACGCCGGCGTCCAGCATCTCCTGGTACGCGGTGTAGGAGGCCCGGTAGGACGCCTCCATCGCCTCGGCGGTGACCTTGGCCTGCTCCGGGGTGCCGTCGACGAACTCGTAGCGGCCGGGACGGCCCTGCTGGACCAGCTTGCGGTCCTCGCCCGGCACGTAGAAGACCGGCTGCAGGTTGCGGTAGCGGCCGGACTCCTCGTTGTAGGACCAGCCGCTGCGGTGGCGGTGGAACTCTCGGAAGACGAAGATCGGCGCACTGATGAAGAAGGTCATCGAGTTGTGCTCGAACGGCGTGCCGTGGCGGTCGCGCATCAGGTAGTTGATCAGACCGGTGGACTTCTCCGGGTCCTGCTGGAGCGCCTCCAGGGACTGCTCGCCGGCGGTGGAGACCCGGGCCGCCCAGATCACGTCCGAGTCCTGGGCCGAGCTGCGGACCAGCTCGACGGTCACGTCACTGCGGAAGACAGGTCCTGCTGCGTCGCTCACGCGTTGCTCCTTGCGTCGGTGCTGCCGTGCAGCTTGATGGCGTGCTGCATGGTCTTTCGGGCCCGCGGCGTGTCACCGGCGTCGGCGTACGCCACGGCGAGGCGGAAGTACACCCGCCAGTCCCCCGGGCTCTGCTCGGCCTCGGCCTGGCGGCGGGCGAACACCTCGTCGGCCGAGGCACGGTCGATCCGGCCGCCGTCGGTGCGGCGCAGCTCGTCCACCGGCAGGCCGCCCTCGGCCTCCAGCTCACGGGCCAGCTGCTCGCTGGCCCGGCCGAAGCGGACGGTCTGTCGGAGGAACCAGACGCCGACGGCGGGGATGACGAAGGCGCACACGCCCAGGCCGATGCCGAGCGGCTTGCCGGTGGCGATGAGCTGGACGCCCTCGCCGACGCAGATCACCGAGACCAGCAGCAGCGCGGCCGAGAGCAGGAAGAAGCCGGTGCGTGAGGTCATCTCAGAGGTCCATGAAGTGTTCGAGGCCGATGGTCAGTCCCGGCGTCTCGACCACCTTCCGCACGCCGAGCAGGATGCCCGGCATGAAGCAGCTGTGGTGCAGCGAGTCGTGACGGATGGTCAGCGTCTCGCCGCTGTCACCGAGCAGCACCTCCTGGTGCGCCAGCAGGCCGCGCAGCCGCACCGAGTGCACCGGCACGCCGTCCACGTCGGCGCCCCGGGCGCCGGGCAGGCCGTGCGTGGTCGGGTCGCTCTGGCGGGGCAGGCCGGCCGCGTCGCGGGCGGCGGCGATCAGCTGGGCGGTGCGGGTGGCGGTGCCGCTGGGGGCGTCCGCCTTGTTGTTGTGGTGCAGTTCGACGACCTCGACGGTCTCGAAGTACTTCGCGGCCTGCTGGGCGAACTTCATCGAGAGCACGGCGCCGATCGAGAAGTTCGGCGCGATCAGCACACCGACCCCGGGTGCCTCGGCGAGCCAGCCGCGCAGGGTGGCGAGGCGCTCCTCGGTCCAGCCCGTGGTGCCGGTGACCACGTGGATGCCGTTGCGGACGCAGTACTCCAGGTTGGCCATCACCGCGTCGGGGTGGGTGAGTTCGACGGCGACCCGGGTGCCCTTCAGCTCCTCCAGCGGGGAGTTCCGGTTCAGGGCGGCGGTCAGCTCCAGGTCGGCGGCGGCCGTGACGGCCTTGACCGCCTCGGAGCCGATCCGGCCGGTGGCGCCGATCACGGCGACGGACAGCGACATCTCAGTAGTCCTCTCGGGCCAGCAGGCCGGCGAGCGCGTCCGCCCGCTTCTTGGTGATCGGGCCGATCAGCGCGAGCGAGGGCCTGTACCGCCCCAGCACATCACGTGCCACCGCGTGCACGTCGTCCAGGGTGACCGAGGCGATCTTCTCCAGCATGTCGTCCACCGACAGGTGGTGGCCGTAGCTGAGTTCGGCCTTGCCGATCCGGTTCATCAGCGATCCGGTGTCCTCCATGCCGAGCACGGTGGAGCCGGAGATCTGCCCGATCGCGCGGGTCAGCTCCTCCTCGGTGATGCCGTCGGCGACCACCTTGGCGAGCTCCTCTCGGCAGATCCGCAGCACCTCCTCGACTCGCTTGGGCTGGCAGCCGGCGTAGATGCCGAACAGGCCGCTGTCGGCGTATGAGGAGGAGTACGAGTAGACCGAGTAGGCCAGCCCGCGCTTCTCCCTGACCTCCTGGAACAGCCGGGAGCTCATGCCGCCGCCGAGGGCGGCGTTCAGCACGCCGAGCGCCCAGCGGCGTTCGTCGTGCCGGGGCAGGCCGGGGACGCCGAGCACCAGGTGGGCCTGCTCGGTGGAGCGGTTGAGCACCTCGACCCGGCCGGCCGTACGGACCGCGCGGACGCCACGGTTGACCTCGGCGGGGTGGCCGTTCGACTTCTCCAGCACCGGCGCGAAGGCCTTCTTGACCATCCGGACCACGCGGGCGTGGTCCAGGTTGCCCGCTGCGGCGACGACCAGCTGCTCGGGCTTGTACCGGCGGTGGAAGAAGCCCGCGATCTGGTCCCGGGTGAGCGCCTTGACGGTCTCCTGGGTGCCCAGGATCGGGCGGCCGAGCGGCGAGTCGCCGAAGAGCACCTTGGCGAACAGGTCGTGCACCACGTCGCCCGGGTCGTCCTCGGCCATCGCCATCTCCTCGAGGATGACGCCGCGTTCGGCCTCCACGTCCTCGGGGCGGATCAACGAGCCGGTGAGCATGTCGCAGACCACGTCGATGGCCAGCGGCAGGTCGGTGTCCAGCACCCGCGCGTAGTAGCAGGTGTTGTCCTTGGCCGTGAAGGCGTTCATCTCGCCGCCGACCGCGTCGAGCGCGGCCGAGATCTCCAGCGCGTCGCGCCGGGCGGTGCCCTTGAAGAGCAGGTGCTCCAGGTAGTGCGTGGCGCCGTTCAGCGCCGGGGTCTCGTCCCGGGAGCCGACCCCGACCCAGATGCCGAAGGTCGCGGAACGGACCGTCGGGAGGGTCTCGGTGACGACCCGCAGACCGCCGGGCAGGACGGTACGGCGTACCGTGCCGGCCCCGTCGACGCCCTTGAGCAGGGTCCGGGTGGTGCCGGGGCGCTGCTGCGCCGCGGAGGCCTGAGCCACGGGCCTTCCTTCCAGAAATCGCGAACAACAGGGTGCGGCCCGCGCACTCCGAGGAGTGCGCGGGCCGCGGGGACTAACGGTGCGTCACTCGGAGGCCGGAGCGGCGTCCTCGACGCCCTCCTCGCCCTCGACGACGGGGATCAGCGAGAGCTTGCCGCGCGGGTCGATCTCGGCGATCTCGACCTGGACCTTGGAGCCGACGGCCAGCACGTCCTCGACGTTCTCCACGCGCTTGCCACCGGCGAGCTTGCGGATCTGCGAGATGTGCAGCAGGCCGTCCTTGCCCGGCATGAGCGACACGAACGCGCCGAACGTCGTGGTCTTCACCACGGTGCCCAGGTAGCGCTCGCCGACCTCCGGCATGGTCGGGTTGGCGATCTGGTTGATCGTCGTACGGGCAGCCTCCGCCGAAGGACCGTCGACCGCACCGATGTAGATGGTGCCGTCGTCCTCGATGGTGATGTCCGCGCCGGTGTCCTCCTGGATCTGGTTGATCATCTTGCCCTTCGGGCCGATGACCTCACCGATCTTGTCCACCGGGATCTTGATGGTGATGATGCGCGGGGCGTTCGGCGACATCTCGTCCGGAGTGTCGATCGCCTCGTTCATCACGTCCAGGATGTGCAGACGCGCGTCCTTGGCCTGCTTGAGGGCGGCGGCCAGGACCGAGGCCGGGATGCCGTTCAGCTTGGTGTCGAGCTGCAGCGCGGTGATGAAGTTGCGGGTACCGGCGACCTTGAAGTCCATGTCACCGAACGCGTCCTCGGCACCGAGGATGTCGGTCAGCGTGACGTAGTGCGTCTCGCCGTCGATCTCCTGCGAGATCAGGCCCATCGCGATACCGGCGACGGCGGCCTTGAGCGGCACACCGGCGTTCAGCAGCGACATGGTCGAGGCGCAGACCGAGCCCATCGAGGTGGAGCCGTTGGAGCTCAGCGCCTCGGAGACCTGGCGGATCGCGTAGGGGAACTCCTCGCGGGTCGGCAGCACGGGCAGGATCGCCCGCTCGGCCAGCGCGCCGTGGCCGATCTCGCGGCGCTTCGGCGAACCGACGCGGCCGGTCTCGCCGACCGAGTACGGCGGGAAGTTGTAGTTGTGCATGTAGCGGCGACGCGTCTCCGGGGAGAGCGTGTCGAGCTGCTGCTCCATCCGGAGCATGTTGAGGGTGGTGACGCCCAGGATCTGGGTCTCGCCACGCTCGAACAGCGCCGAGCCGTGCACCCGCGGGATCGCCTCGACCTCGGCGGCCAGCGTACGGATGTCCGTGACGCCACGGCCGTCGATGCGGACCTTGTCGGTGATGACGCGCTCGCGGACGATCTTCTTGGTCAGCGCGTTGTACGCGGCGCTGATCTCCTTCTCGCGGCCCTCGAACTTCGGGAGCAGCTTGTCGGCCGCGACGACCTTGATGCGGTCGATCTCGGCGTTGCGCTCCTGCTTGCCGGCGATGGTGAGCGCCTTGGCCAGGTCGCCCTTGACGGCGTCCGAGAGGGCGGCCAGCACGTCGTCCTGGTAGTCCAGGAAGACCGGGAACTCGCCGGTGGGCTTGGCGGCCTGGGCGGCCAGCTTCGCCTGCGCGGCGCACAGCACCTTGATGAACGGCTTCGCGGCCTCGAGACCGGCGGCCACGACCTCCTCGGTCGGGGCCTCGGCGCCGTCGGCGACCAGCTTGATCGTCTTGGTGGTGGCCTCGGCCTCCACCATCATGATCGCGACGTCACCGTCGGCCAGCGCGCGGCCGGCCACGACCATGTCGAAGACGGCGTCCTCAAGCTCGGTGTGGGTCGGGAAGGCCACCCACTGACCCTTGATCAGCGCGACGCGGACGCCACCGATCGGGCCGGAGAAGGGCAGGCCCGCCAGCTGGGTGGACGCCGAGGCGGCGTTGATGGCCACCACGTCGTACAGGTGGTCGGGGTTGAGCGCCATGATCGTGCAGACGACCTGCACCTCGTTGCGCAGGCCCTTGACGAAGGACGGGCGCAGCGGGCGGTCGATCAGGCGGCAGGTGAGGATCGCGTCCTCGGAGGGCCGGCCCTCACGACGGAAGAACGAACCGGGGATCCGGCCCGCGGCGTACATCCGCTCCTCGACGTCGACCGTCAGCGGGAAGAAGTCGAAGTGCTCCTTCGGCTGCTTGGAGGCGCTGGTGGCCGACAGCACCATGGTGTCGTCGTCCAGGTAGGCCACGGCCGAGCCGGCGGCCTGACGGGCCAGCCGACCGGTCTCGAAACGGATGGTACGGGTGCCGAAGCTGCCGTTGTCGATGACGGCCTCGGCGTAGAACACGTTCTCTTCCACCTGGAAGATCTCCTCTTTCGTACGGTTCCCGAGGAGCGCCCCTGCGCTTGCCTTCCGGCGGGCCCTGGGCAGTTCGGGCCGGTCTTCGATCGAAGCCTCCGGGCTGTCCCTCTCACTGGGGACTCCCGACGGCCACTACCGAGGACCGGCGCCTCTCGGCTGCCTGGTCGGCGGTCGCGTGTGGACGCTCCTTGGGACGCGGGCGGCTTCCGTTTGAAGCCTTCGGCCCGCTCGGTGATGTCTCTGCTGCCACGGTTCGGCCGACTCGCTGTCGGCGTCATGACCGGGCATGCCCCTCACCTTACAAATTCACACCCTACTCAGCCTGCCATTACCACGCGTGTGGTGCGGCGGACCGGGTGGTGCATGCAGCGAGGGGCGGCTCCCCGGTGACGGGGAGCCGCCCCTGACGCGGCGGTCTTAGCGGGCGCCGCCGGCGGCACCGCGGCGGATGCCGAGGCGGTCCACCAGGGTACGGAAGCGCTCGATGTCCTTCTTGGCCAGGTACTGGAGCAGCCGGCGGCGCTGGCCGACCAGGATCAGCAGGCCACGACGCGAGTGGTGGTCGTGCTTGTGGAACTTGAGGTGCTCGGTCAGGTCCGAGATCCGGCGGGAGAGCATGGCGACCTGGACCTCGGGGGAGCCGGTGTCGCCCTCCTTCTGGCCGAACTCGGCGATGATCTGCTTCTTGACGTCAGCGGCGAGAGCCACGGCATCTCCTTCAAGGTTTCCGAGTGACCCTGGTAGACGGCACAGGGATCTGACTGAACTCGGACTGCCCAAGAGTACCAGCGCCCGCCGTCCCCCCTGACCGGGGGTGACGGCGGGCTCCGGGGTGCTCAGCTGGTGGCGCCGCGCACCAGGCCGTAGATGTCGAGGACGGCCAGCGCGAGCGGGACCAGCGCGATCAGCATCACGCTGTCCACCATGTCCAGGATGCGGCCCCAGAACGGCGAGACGCCGGACTTCGGGACGACCAGCGCGATGCCGGTCAGGATGGCCGCACCGGCCGCGATCGAGGCGGTCAGCCAGACCGTGCGCAGGTCCACCGAGGTGGAGCTGGTGGCGGTCAGGATGAAGTGCGGGGTGTGCAGCGAGAGACCGATCACCAGCAGTGCCAGGCCGGCCAGACCGGCGATGGTCAGCGCGAAGACCTGGCCGGTGTAGCGGAACAGCCGGGCCCGCAGCATGGTGGTCATGCCGACCGCGAGGGCGAGCAGCTCGGCCCAGGTCCGGTCGCTGAAGCCGAGCACGGCGCACGAGCCGACCAGCACCGCGGCGCAGCCGCCGACCAGGCCGACCAGCACCTCGTGGCCGCGGCGGGCCTGGTGGGCGATCCGCTCGTACTGGACGGCCTCCGCGCGGCCGGCCTCCTCGGCGTAGCCGGCGCTGCGGGTGCTGGTCTGGCCGGGGGCGTTGAAGCCGACCGGGAGGCGGGCGAAGCGGGCCGAGAGGGCGGGCAGGAAGCCGATCGCGGCGACCGCGGCGACGGCGGTGACGGCCGCGATGTCGGTGGCCGAGGTGTCGGACATCAGCACGGCGGCGAACGAGGCCAGGGTGCCGGCGGCGGCCAGGAAGGAGGAGGCCACGAAGACCGAGTCCTTCTCCGGCAGCAGGCCCACCAGCAGCACCGAGACCACCAGCATGGCGACGCAGCCGATCAGCAGCTGGATCCGGCCGGGGCCGCCGCCCGCGGTGGAGACCGCGATGACACCGGAACCGGCGATCAGGGCGTGCGGCAGCGAGCCGAGGCCGAGCGCGAGGGCCGCATCGTGGTCCTCGTACACCCGGGCGCGGACACCGGCGAAGGTGACCAGCACGACGGCGATCACGCCGGACAGGATGCCGGGCAGGCCGTTCATGTCGTGGTGCAGGTCGGCGAACCAGAGCGCGAAGCCGAGCAGGCCGAGCAGCACCCCCGCGCCGACCAGGCCGAAGGCGCGCATCAGCTCCGGGCCCCAGAACCGGCGGTCGGCGGCGACCGCGCTGGCGATCGCGTCGGCCACGTCGTCGTAGACGGCCGGCGGCAGCGACTCGGCGAACGGACGCAGGCTGAGCAGGTCGCCGTCCCGGATCTGCTGGGCGGCCAGCGGCAGCCCGCTGTCCAGCACGGTGCCGTCCCGGCGGACCAGGTGGAATCCGGTCGGTGCGCCGTCCACCTGGGTCTGGCCGGACAGGCGCAGCACCTCGGGGTAGATGTCCGCGAGCGGTACGTCCTCCGGCAGTGCGACGTCGATCCGGCTGTCCGGTGCCACGACGGTGACCCGGCAGAATCCGGTCGTAGCGTTTGAGCTCACCGGCACTTCCCCCTGTTGCTGTGTCCGTTGGTCAGCTTGACGCCCCCGGCGGGCCGTCGCCCGTCTTCTTTCAATGAGGGCGACCCGGCCAAGAGTTGGCGCGGCGACACCCTACCGCCAGATGGGGTACGGAGCGCTACCGGGTCCCGGACGGACCGTCAAGCCATGACCTGCTGCTGAACGGTCCCCGGTGTGCGACCGGTGAAGGTGATATGGCGTCAAGGGGGGCGTTCGCACCCCGGCTTGACCGGTTTGACCAGTTCCTGCCGATCCTCCGGCCGACCGGACGGTAACGGTCGGGATGCGGCCGCCCCCGTGCTCGAACCGGACAGGGCCGACCAGTAGGATCGGCCCCTGCGCGAGGCGTACGGGGGCGAGACGCGCGACCCGTGAGTGCCTGCGATCGGCGGAGCGGGGGCGGCGTCATCACACGGGGCGCCCTCATCCCGTACGTATCCCAGTTGCGTGAGGGTTGATGCCAGTGAGTGTGATTACGGTCAAGCGTCCGGCTCGGGCATATCCGCCCCCGGTGCCGGACGAGCCGGTGGAGCTGGTGCCTCCGCCAGAGTTGCCGCGGGGTGGTGCCGAGGACTGGATGATGTCCCTGCTGCCGCTGCTCGGCATGGGCGGTTCGGCGGCCTTCCTCTTCGGCGGCCAGGGGCCTATGAAGATGATGGGCGTCCTGATGGTCGCCTCCACCGCCGGTATGGCGGTGGCCCAGATCGTCAAGGCCCGCAAGGGCGGCAGCGCGGGGACCGCGGACGAGCGCCGCGACTACCTGAAGTATCTGCAGCAGATGCGCCGTCAGGTCCGCAGGACCGCGGACCGGCAGCGCGGTGCGCAGCTCTTCCTGCACCCGGAGCCGGACCAGCTCTGGTCGATCGTCACCGAGGGCCGTCGGCTCTGGGAACGCCGGCCGTCCGACCCGGACTTCGCGCAGATCAGGCTCGGGCGTGGGCCGCAGCAGCTCAACACCCCGCTGAAGGCGCCGGAGACGGCGCCGCTGGACGAGCTGGAGCCGCTCTCGGCGGCCGCCATGAAGGACTTCCTGACCGCCCACGGCACCCTGCACGACCTGCCGTTGGCGATCTCGCTGCGCGCCTTCTACCACATCACGGTCTGCGGCGACCCGGACACCGTCTACGGCAACGTCCGGGCGATGCTGGCCCAGTTGACCACCCTGCACTCCCCCGACGACCTGGTGGTCGGCGTGGCCGCCGCGCCCGGCGCGGTGGACGAGTGGGAGTGGGCGAAGTGGCTGCCGCACACCCAGCACCGCAAGGAGAGCGACGGTGCCGGTTCGCGCCGGCTGATCGCCACCGGTCTGGGCGAGCTGGAGGTGCTGCTCGCGGACGAGCTGGCCGGGCGCAAGGGCTTCGCCCGGGACGCCGTGGCCTCGCCGGACCAGCCGCACCTGGTGATCGTGATGGACGGCGCCGCCGTGCCGCACGACTCGGTGCTGGCCGGGGCGGAGGGCGTCGAGGGCGTCACCATCATCGAGGTCGTCCCCGGTGACCTGGACGAGCCCAGCGGCCACCTGGTGATCACGCTGGCCAAGGACGAGCTGCTGCTGGAGTCCGCCTCCGGTGCCTCGTACTCCGGCAAGCCGGACACCCTGTCCTCCTGGCAGTCCGAGGCCCTGGCCCGTCAGCTGGCCCCGTTCCGGGCCTCGGCGGGCGGCGACGACGGCGACCCCTCGCTGGTCTCGATGGACTTCACCGAGATGATGGACACCGGCGACCCGGGTTCCTTCGACCCGGCCCGGATGTGGCGTCCGCGCCCGATGCGGGAGAAGCTCCGGGTGCCGCTCGGGGTGGGCACCAACGGCGAGTACGTCTGGCTGGACATCAAGGAAGCCTCGCTGGAGGGTATGGGCCCGCACGGCATGTGCGTCGGCGCGACCGGTTCGGGTAAGTCCGAGGTGCTCCGCACCCTGGTGCTGGCGCTGGCCGTGACGCACTCCTCCGAGGTGCTCAACTTCGTGCTCGCCGACTTCAAGGGTGGCGCCACCTTCGCCGGTATGGCGGAGATGCCGCACACCGCCGCGGTGATCACCAACCTGGAGGGCGAGCTCACCCTGGTCGACCGCATGCGCGACTCGATCGAGGGCGAGATGAACCGCCGTCAGGAGCTGCTGCGGACGGCGGGCAACTACGCGAACATCAACGAGTACGAGCGGGCCCGCGCCGCCGGTGCCGCGCTCGACCCGCTGCCCTCGCTGGTCATGATCATCGATGAGTTCTCCGAACTCCTCAGCGCCAAGCCGGACTTCATCGACCTCTTCATCCAGATCGGCCGGATCGGCCGTTCGCTGGGTATGCACATGCTGCTCGCCTCCCAGCGTCTGGAGGAGGGCAAGCTGCGCGGCCTGGACACCTTCCTGTCCTACCGGCTCGGTCTGCGCACCTTCTCGGCCGCCGAGTCGCGAGCCGCGATCGGTGTGCCGGACGCCTACCACCTGCCGCCGGTCCCCGGTGTCGGCTACCTCAAGTTCGGCTCCGACGTGATGGAGCGGTTCCGGGCAGCGTACGTCTCCGGTGCCTACCGTCCGCCGGGCGCGGTCCGGGTCACCGGTGGGCGGGCCGCCAGTGCGCTGCCCGTGCTGTTCACCGCCGCCGAGGTCGCGGTGCTCGAACCGGTGGAGGAGGAGGTGTTCGAGCAGGTCGAGGAGATCGACGACTCGCTGCTGGACACCATGCTGGACGTGTTCGTCTCCCGCATGATCGGCCAGGGGCCGCCGGCCCACCAGGTCTGGCTGCCCCCGCTGGAGGCCGCACCGACCGTCGACCAGCTCGTCCCGCCGCTCCAGGTCACCGCCGAACGCGGGCTCACCTCACCGGAGTTCGGTGCGCTCGGCCGACTGGTGGTGCCGGTCGGCATCGTCGACAAGCCGCGCGACCAGCGCCGTGACGTGCTCTACCAGGACTACTCGGGCGCGGCCGGCCACGGTCTGATCGTCGGTGGCCCGCGCTCCGGCAAGTCCACCCTGATCCGCACCATGGTGGCGGGCTTCGCGGTCACCCACACCCCGGTCGAGACGCAGTTCTACCTGCTCGACTTCGGCGGTGGCGGCTTCCAGGGCCTCCAGGGCCTGCCGCACGTCGGCGGGGTGGCCGGGCGACTGGACGTGGAGAAGGTCCGACGGACCATCAGCGAAGTGCACGGCGTGCTCAACCGCCGTGAGGAGCTGTTCCGGGCGACCGGGATCGACACCATCGCCACGTTCCGGACCAAGCGGGCCAACGGCCAGCTGCCGGACGAGCAGTTCGGTGATGTCTTCCTGATCATCGACGGCTGGCTCACCTTCAAGCAGGAGTTCGAGTCCCTCGAACCGGTCATCGCCGACATCGCCCAGCGCGGCCTCGGCTACGGCGTGCACATCATCCTGACCGCCGCGCGGTACGCCGAGGTCCGCCCGGCGCTCAAGGACCTGTTGCAGAACCGCACCGAACTGCGGCTCGGTGACGCGATGGAGTCCGAGATCGACCGCAAGGTCGCGCAGAACGTGCCGGCCGGGCAGCCGGGCCGCGGTCTCACCGCGGACAAGCTGCACTTCCTCTCCGGTCTGCCCCGGCTGGACGGCACCTCGGAGACCGACGACCTGGTGGACGGTGTCGCCGACCTGGTCGAGCAGGTCTCCTCGGCCTGGACCGGACCGCGCGCCCCGCAGGTCCGGATGCTGCCCCAGGTGCTGGACGGCAACTCGCTGCCCAAGGGCTTCGAGCGGCCCGAGCTGGGTGTCGCGTTCGCCGTCGACGAGGTCGAACTCGCGCCGGTGTTCCTCAACTTCGAGAGTGACCCGCTCTTCGTGGTGTTCGGTGAGAGCGAGTCCGGCAAGTCCGCGGTGCTGCGGATGCTGATCAAGCAGATCACCGAGCGGTACACCCCGGACCAGGCAGGCATCGTGGTCGGCGACTTCCGCCGCTCGCTGCTCGGTGTGGTGCCGCCGGAGTACCTGGTGGAGTACGCGGCGGCGGCGCCCGCCATGTCGGCGATCGTGGAGATGCTCCGCGGCGCCTGCGGGCGACGCCTCCCCGGCCCGGACGTCACGCCGGAGCAGCTGCGCAACCGCAGCTGGTACACCGGCAAGGACATGTTCGTGATCGTGGACGACTACGAGCTGGTCGCCACCTCCTCGGGCAACCCGATGGCGCCGCTGGCGGAGTTCCTGCCGTTCGCCCGTGACATCGGCCTGCGCATCATCATCGCGCGCAACTCCGGTGGTGCCGGGCGCTCGATGTTCGAGCCGATCATGCAACGCATGAAGGAGCTCGGTGGTCAGGGTCTGATCATGTCGGGCGACAAGAACGAGGGTGCGCTGCTGGGCACCGTCAAGCCGCAGCCGATGCCTCCGGGCCGCGGCCAGCTGGTGACCCGCCGTCAGGCGGCGGGCCACACCGTCCAGACGGGCTGGCTCCCGGCCCCGTAACGGGCCACCGCACGACGGGCCGTGGTCCCTCCTCCGGGAGGGGCCACGGCCTTTTCACACCACCCTGCCGCGACGGCGGAAGGCCCCCGCAGCACTGCTGCGGGGGCCTTCCGGCTGGTGAGTACGAGTGGCGGCTAGCCCTGCGCCCGGCGCCTGCGGTCCCGCATGACCACCGAGCCACCGGCCAGGCCGCCGACCAGCAGGCCACCGACGCCGAGCGCGTAGGTGGCGGTGCGGGCGTCCCGGTCCTGCTGGGTCTCGGCCAGGCCGAGCGGCTGGGCCCGCAGCCTGGCCTGCCCGGCCAGGCTGAGCGGCGGGTCCTCGGCCGGTGCCTCGGCGTCGACGGGCGGGGGCGGGGTGTTGCTGGTGACGGCCTTGACCGGGTCGACGACGCCCCAGCCGATGAAGCGGTTGTTCTTGCGCTCCAGGCGCTGCGCGGTCTGCATGATCCGGATCCGGATCTGCTTCGCCGTCCAGGTGGGGTACTTCTGCTTGAGCAGTGCGGCCACCCCGGCCACGTACGGCGTCGAGAAGCTGGTGCCGTTGTCCACGCAGTGGCCGTCGGTGGGCACCGTGGAGAGCATCTCCACCCCCGGGGCGACCACGTCCACGAACTCGCCGTACTGGGAGAACGGGGCCCGCTCGTTGTTCCGGTCCGAGGCGCCGACCGCCAGGACCGTCTTGATGGCGGCCGGGTAGGTGTCGGCCTCCACGCCGTCGTTGCCCGCCGAGGCGACCACCACGACGTTCTTGCTCTCGGCCAGCGCGAGGGCCGCCTCGAGCTCGGGCCGGCCAGGGAAGGAGCCGCCCTCACCGGTGGCGCGGACGTCCTGCGAGATGTTGATGACGCCGGCCCCCCGGGCCACCGCGTCCTTGATGTCCTCCACCAGGGTGTACACGTCGCCGTTGCCCTGGCTGTCGTTCTGCCGGTACGCCATGATCGTCGCCTCGGGTGCGAGCCCGGAGAACCCGATGCCGGGGAGCTTCTTGGCCGCGATGATGCCGGCCACCTTCGTGCCGTGGCCGACCAGGTCGGTCACCCCGGTGCCGGGAACCAGCTGGCCGTTGTTGGACTTGTCCCTCAGCCTGGAGCCGTCGTCCTCCACCTTGCCCCGCAACTGCGGGTTGACCGCGTCCACACCGGTGTCGATCACGGCGACCCTGACGTTCTTGCCGTTGATCAGCCCGATACCGGGGACGTCGGCCCAGAGCTGGTCCAGCACCACCTTCTGCAGCGACCAGGGCATGCTGGGCACGACGTTGGACGGGAACTTGCACTCCGCCGAAGCGGCGATCCCCAGCGGCGGGTACACCACGCCTGCCGAGGGCGAGGGAGTCGGCTCGGCCAGCGCGGGCCCGGCGGTCATCGCGCCGATCACCCCCAGCGCGACGGACACGGCGGCGACCCTGCGGTACGTACCGAACGACACCTGACTTCCCCTCATGTTCCCACCCTGCGCCGCACCCCCGTGGAACGGCCTTGCCGAACGGGCGGATCGACCTGCCCGTGATACGCGCCTGGGGCGGGCGTCCGGTCCGGACGCCCGCCCCACGGTCCTGCTGTCCCGCACCATCCGCGACGGTGGCCGGATCAGCTCCAGACGCCGGTGTTCTTCGCCTCGGTCGCCTGGTAGCTCTGCGCCGCGTTGTCCAGCGAGGTGGAGATCTGGCTCAGCGCCTGCTGGAGGTCGGCCGCGCTCGAGTCCCAGGTGGCCTGACGGGCCTGGTAACCCTCGCGGGCGGTGCCCTCCCAGCTGTTGGCGATCCGCGCCACGCCGGCCTTCAGCTCGTCCAGCTGGGTCTGGATGCGCTGGGCAGCCTGACGGACCTCGGAGCTGGCGTTCGAGATGGTGGCGAAATTAACCTTAATGTGGTCGCCCATGGTTTCCCCTGTTCCGATGGAGTCGAATCGGTCCTATGCCGGACCGGGTTTGATGTCTGAACGCGAGCCTGGGGCTCAGAAGGACGACGCCTGCTCCTGCTCGGTCTGCGAGTAGAGCTTCGTCGTCGCCTCGATGGCCTGACGGATCTCGTCGAGAACCTGGTTCAGCTTGGTGGCGTCCTCGTTGAACCGGGTCTGCAGCTGCTGGTACGCAGCGGCCGCCTGGCCCTGCCAGCCCTGCTTGATCTCGTCAACCAGGGTGTTGAGCCTCTGAATCTCGCCCTGAACGGACGCGTTCACGTCACCGATACGGGTCGCGAAAGCGTTCATTTCATCAGCGGTAGTCGTGAACTGACCAGACATGATCCACCGTCCCCCATGAGACAGACTTCCCCACGGACCGTCCTGGCACGGACGGCCGTCGAACACCACGGTGTGGTGCACTCCAGAACTGTAGCCGCCGACCGCAAGTCACCCAACACCGGGAGCCGGGTAGTTACCAAGCCATGACACTGAGGCGCGGTCGGCCAACTGACTGCACGTCAGGCGAGTTGGGGCTGCAGTGCGTCGCTCCTGTTGAGCGAGGGGCCGGCCGGTACCAGATTGGCCCACAGCGAGGGCACCGGCACCGGCGTCACCTTGTCGAACCCGAGCCTGGCCTGGTTCTCGTTCGGCTGTTCCTGGGCGGGTTGCTGCTCCTGGCCCGGATCCTTCGGCGCGGCCGAAGCTCCGGCCTTGGTGCCGTCGTTGTTGGTCGGCACGGGGTAGCGCAGGCCGGTCTCGGTGATCAGGAAGTTGGCACCCGGGCCGTTCGGATCGGTCGACTCCTGGGATCGGAACAGCAGCCCGTGGCCGGGCGAGACCCGGGCGCTGGAGGCGCCCGCGGCGATCGGGGCCGGGTACTCGGGGGCGGCCCAGACCGACCGCTTGATCTTGGTGCCGTCCATGCCCTCGAAGGTGCTGCACAGCCGGTTCCGGCCCTCGTGGTTGACGGCCTTTCCGGTCGGCATCTCGTCGGGGATGTCCGCCGCGTCCTTCATGGGCGCCTCCTGCATCACGCTCCTGAGCGCCGCGTACTCGGCGGCCGACAGGGTGTAGATCTTCGCCGGGGCACCGTCGTAGGTCTTGCCCAACTTCGGGTTGTTGAGAGCCACTTTGGCCTGGAACGGGGAGATCGCGTACAGCGAGTCGACACCCACCATGAAGTAGCTCTTGTCGTAGTTGAGCACCCGGCCGACCCGGCGCTCCTCCGGCTTGGTGAGCTGGGTCAGCCTCGACGGAACCACCTGGTTGTCCTTGAAGTCCGGCGGCGTCTGGAACTCGATCGCCTCTCCCACCGCCAGGGTCCGCAGCCAGTCCTCGGTCACCCGCTGCGGCTTGAGCGCCCCGTCGCTGCCGTAAAGGCTGCCCGCGATGAGCTCGTTCTCGGTCCTGGTGGAGGTCGCGGACCCGATCAGGTGCCGGGTACCGGTCCGGTCCACCATGAACTGGCCGGCCAGGCCCGCCGAGTCGGTGGGGGCCTGCACGTACATCGACTCCCCCGGGCCGAGGACCAGCTTGGGGTCGGCCAGCCTCGCGGCGTCCTTGTCGGCGGCCACGAAGACGGCCTGGTTCGGCGGCTTCTTCTCGTCCTCGCCGGGGCTGTTGCATACCGACCACTTCTTGTCGGTCCGGCCGGCCACGTCGGCCTTCGGCAGCTTGTCCGGGGCGTACGAGATGCCGATGGTGGCGCCGTGGTTCGGGTAGGCGTCCAGCACCTTGTCCTCGACGATCACCACCTTGGCGTTGGCCGGCAGCACCAGTCGCGCCGAGGACATGTTGAGCACCTGGTGCAGCACCTTGGTGTTCTTGTCGCCGGGCAGGACCACGTACCTGGTGGTCGACTGCTTGCCCTGGATGATGTTCGAGCCGCTGTCCCAACCCTGGGGTGCGGCGGGCTTGATGACGCCCCACATGGCGAAGCCCGCCACGATCACGACCCCGATCACCACACTGGGCAGCACGGCCTTCACCGGCCGCGGTGCGTCCTCGTCGTTACCGCCGCCGGAGGGCAGCAGGAACGCACCGACCGTGCGCTTCCGCGCCGCCGTGTACGCGTTCAGCTCGTCGCGGCGTGATGCCATGCTCGTCGTCTCCCCTGTTCGACAACTGTGGGTGCGTCAGCCCGACCGGCTCGCGGGCGAGTCCGGGCGTGAAGGCCGTGCGTGAGTCTGCCACCCGCCGGGTGCAGGTCGTAGTCCACCCTCTACGATGCGGCAGCAGACGGTGAGTACGGTACGGGTACGGTTTGCCGACCGGTCAACCGGGCCGTGATATCTGATCAGAGAGGGCCACTCGGGGGATGCCAAGCCAGACCGCTCCAGGGCGACGCAGCACATCGCACGGCGGGGGGAGTCGCGGTCGCCGGGCGCAGCCCGCGCCGACCCGCTCCACCGCACCGGTGCCGGTCAAGGTGCACCCACGGCCGGGCCTGCTCGGCACCCGCCTGAGGCTCCAGCAGATCGTGCTGCTGGAGGTCGCGGTGGCGCTGCTGGCGGTGGGCTGGACCATCAACAAGATGATGGTCGGGGTGTTCGCCGTGCCAGCCGTGCTGCTGGTGGTTCTCGCCCTGGTGCCGCTGAACGGCCGGACGCTCTCCGAGGGCCTGCAGGTCCGCTCCGCACTGAACGCCCGCCGCCGGCAGGCCCAGCTCAACGTGCCGCCGCCCGGCACCGACCCGGCACTGGCGCCCGCGCTCGAACTCGAGCCCGCGCTGCGCACCTGCACCCACGCCACCGAGGCCGACCTCGGCGGTGGCCGCCCGGTCCGCCGCGAGACCGGCATGGTCGGCGACGGCACCTTCCTCACCTCGATCCTCCTGGTGCAGGCCAAGGACCAGCCGCTGCGGCCGCACCGCACCGCCCTGCCGCTGCCGCTCGACGTGATCTGCTCGGCGCTCCAGGTGGACGACATCTCGCTGGAGTCCGTCCAGTTGGTGCAGCACACCCAGCCCGCACCGGCCCCGCACCTGCCGGACCAGTCGCTGGCCGCCCGCGCCTACCACCAGCTCCCGGACGGCCTGGCCACGCCGGGTCTGCGGCTCACCTGGGTCGCGCTCAAGCTCAGCCCCGAGCTGACCAGCAGCGCGGTCGAGGCCCGTGGCGGCGGCGAGGAGGGCGCCCGCAAGGCGCTCCAGCGGGTCACCGACCAGCTGGCCGGACGGCTCAACAGCGCCGGCTTCACCGCGACGGTGCTGGACGAGCGCGAGCTGATCGCGGCCCTGGCCATCTCGGTCTGCGCCAACCCGATCGCGGTGGCGGGCCGTCAGGGCACCGGCGGGGGTGGCGGCAACGGCCGCCGGACCCAGGAGAGCCGCAAGTTCTGGCGGATCGACGACCGCTGGCACGCCACCTACTGGATCTCCAAGTGGCCCCAGCTCAGCCGCCCCGGCGGCGTCCCCGGCCGGATCGCCGCGCCCGACCTGGTCAACCTGGTCACCAGCACGCCCGCACTGGCCAGCACCTTCAGCCTGACCGCGAGCCGTGGCACCGGTAACTCGGTGGCGATCAGCGGACACGTCCGGATCACCGGCCGCAGCGAGAGCGAGATCGCCCAGGTCGGGCGACTGGTGGAGTCCCGTGCGCACAACGCCGGGATCGGCCTGACCCGGCTCGACCTGGAGCAGGCGCCCGGCCTGCTCGCCACGCTGCCCCTGGGAGGAACTTCCTGATGGCCTATCAGACCTACCCCAACCAGGCACCGGCCGAGCCCGCCGTCCGTGCGCCCCGGCTGCGCCCCGGCTTCGGGCTGCGCGGACCGCGCCGCGAGCGGCACGTGCTCTCCCTCGAGGACCTCGGCGCGCTGGCCTTCCCGGTCGGCGACGACGGCGTGGTCATCGGCGTCGACCCGCAGCAACAGCCCGCCGTGCTCGGCCTGTTCCGCCCCACCTCGTACGAGCTGGTGCTGGTCGGCGGCCTGTGGACCGCGCAGGTGATCGCGCTCAGGGCGGCCGCCACCGGCGCCCGGATCGCGGTCGAGACCGGCCGCCCGCAGGCCTGGGCCTCGATGGCCCAGGCGGCCGGCGGTGGCCAGCCGTGCGTGACGGTGCACCAGGTCGGCCGGCTCGGCGCCCAGGGCGCCTCGGTGGCCTCGCCGGTCCTGGTGGTCCGGGACCTCGGTGCCCGGCCGCCGCGCAGCCGGCTCTCCGCCTCCCCCTGGCAGACCACCCTCACCCTGCTGCCCTACCTGGGCCCGAACGCCGCCCGGGTGCTGAATTCGGCCGACCTGGTCGGCATCCAGCGGGTCTCCCCGCAGGAGGCCGAACTGCTGGCCCGGCTGCTCTCGCTCGGCGACCAGGAGGTCGCGGCGCTGCCCACGCTCGGCGACAACATCACGCTCTGGGCGACCCGGATGCGGCGTCAGTTCGTGATGACCAACCCCGGCGAGGCCGAGGGTCAGGTGCTCGGCGGACCGCGCCGGATGGACTGAGCGATTCGATCCCGGAGGGGCCCGCATACTGGGGTGATCCGGTGTGCGGGCCTCTCCTTTCGTCCACGATGGTGTGAGTTCCGGCACCGCCTGTGAGCGGTCGGGAAACACGTCCTAGTCTTGTGCCGACGGCACCGCGAACAGCGGCGGCGAACACGAGGGAGCCCAAGTGAGCAGCGATCGGGACGGCGTCTACGTCGGCGACAACGCGGCGGAGGACGACGACGACTGGTCGGACGTTCCTGACTACTCTCCGCCGTCCTGGTACACCCAGAGCGATGCGCCCACGCCTGCCCCGACTCCCGCTCCCGCTCCGCCCGCGCCGGCTCCGGCTGCCCCGGTGCCGCCGACGCCGGTACCGGTGGCCGAGGCGCCCGCGCCGCAGCCGGTGCCGGTGCCGCCCGCGCCGTCGCCCGAGGTGACCGAGACCGCCGTGCTGCCGCCGGTCGCCGACGGACCCGAGCCCGCGCCGGTCGAGTTGCAGTCGGCAGCCGCACCCGGCCCGGGCCCGGCGGTCCCGCCCGCACCGGCTCCGTCGAACCCGCCCGCACCGGCCCCGCCGGTCGCCGAGGCTCCCCCGGCGCCCGCGCCGCAGCCGTACCCGCCGGTCCCGCAGCCGCAGCCCCAGCAGCCGTACCCCCAGCAGCAGCCGCCGCAGCAGCCCTACCCGCAGCAGGCCCCGCCGCCGCCGGTGGACCCGCGCCAGGGCGGCTGGCCGCAGCCCCAGCAGCAGCCCTACCCGCAGCAGCAGCAGCTGCCGCCCCAGCAGCCCCACCAGCAGCAGCCGCAGCCGTACCCGCAGCAGGCCGTCCCGCAGGCCCCGGTCGCCTTCCAGGGCCAGGGCGGCCAGCAGCCGATGTCGCACGGTGCGGCGCTCGGCTACACCGCCGCGGTCGAGCTCTCCTCGGACCGGCTGCTGCGCGGGCAGCCGAAGCAGCAGAAGGAGTCCCGGTTCAGGTTCGGCGGCAAGGCGGCCGAGGCCGACCGGGCCCGCCGCCTCGAGGTGATCCGGACGCCGGTGCTGAGCTGCTACCGGATCGCCGTGATCAGCCTCAAGGGCGGCGTCGGCAAGACCACGACCACCACCTCGCTCGGCGCCACGCTGGCCACCGAGCGCCAGGACAAGGTGATCGCGATCGACGCCAACCCGGACGCCGGCACCCTCGGCCGCCGGGTGAAGCGGCAGACCGGCGCGACCATCCGTGACCTGGTGACGGCCATCCCGCACCTGCGCAGCTACATGGACGTCCGTCAGTTCACCTCGCAGGACCTGCACTCGGGCCTGGAGATCCTGGCCAACGACGTCGACCCGGCCGTCTCCACCACCTTCAACGACTCGGACTACCGCTCGGTGATCCAGGTGCTCGGCCAGCACTACCCGATCATCCTGACCGACTCCGGCACCGGTCTGCTCTACAGCGCGATGCGCGGGGTGCTCGACCTGGCCGACCAGCTGATCATCGTCTCCACCCCGAGCGTGGACGGGGCCAGCTCGGCCTCCACCACGCTGGACTGGCTCTCCGCACACGGCTACGCCGACCTGGTGCAGCGCTCCATCACGGTGGTCTCCGGGGTCCGCGAGACCAGCAAGATGATCAGGGTCGAGGACATCGTCGCGCACTTCCAGACCCGCTGCCGCGGTGTCGTGGTGGTGCCCTTCGACGAGAGCCTGGCGGCCGGCGCCGAGGTCAACCTGGCGATGATGCGGCCCAAGGTCAGGGACGCCTACTTCGAACTCGCCACCCTGGTCGGCGAGGACATCATGCGGGCCCAGCACGCGGCCGGCGGCTGGGGCGGCCAGCCCCAGCAGGGCGGCTACCCCGGCCAGCCGCCGCAGCAGGGCTACCCCGGCTACCCGCAGCAGGGCGGCTACCCCCAGCAGCAGCCGGGCTATCCGCAGCAGCAGGGCGGCTACCCGCAGCAGGGCACGCCGTGGGCCCCGCAGCCCGGGTACGGACAGCAGCAGCCGCCGCCCCCGCCCGGCGCGCAGCCGCTTCCGCAGGAGTGGTCCCAGCAGGGGCAGCAGGGCCAGCAGCAGCCCGGCTACGGCTACCCGCCGCCCCCGCAGCAGCCGGACGGCCAGCAGCAGCCGCCACCGCCGCAGGGTTACGGCTACCCGCAACAGCAGCAGTAGGAAAAGGAGGAGGGGCGCGGAATCCGCGCCCCTCCTCCGCTCGTACTTCCCCGCGCCGTCAGGCCGGTGACGACTCGTCGGTCAGCTCCTTGGCCCGCTTGACGTCGTCGGCCATCCGGTCCAGCAGCGCGTCGATCGAGTCGAACTTCTCCATCCCGCGCAGGTACGCCAGGAAGTCGACCGCCACGTGCAGGCCGTACAGGTCGAGACCGACCCGGTCGATGGCGTACGCCTCGACCGTCCGGCTGGTGCCGTCGAAGGTCGGGTTGGTGCCCACCGAGATCGCCGCGGGCATCCGCTCGCCGACCGCCGTCAGCCACCCCGCGTAGACGCCGTCGGCCGGGATCGCGCTGTGCGGGACGGTGTCCACGTTGGCGGTCGGGAAGCCCAACTCCCGTCCACGCTGCGCTCCCCGGACCACCACGCCCTCGACCCGATGCGGCCGGCCGAGCACCTCGGCGGCGCCCGCCAGGTCGCCCTCGGCGACCAGCCGCCTGGCCAGCGTGGAGGAGAACGGGACGCCGGCCGAACCGCGCACCTGGAGGTCGAGCACCTCCACCTCGAAGTCGTCGGCCCGGCCCAGCTCGGCGAGCAACTCGACGTTCCCGGCGGCGCGGTGACCGAACCGGAAGTTCGGGCCCTCGATCACCAGTCGGGCGTGCAGCGCGTCCACCAGCACCTGCTGGACGAAGAACTCGGGCGACTCCTTCGAGAACTCGGCGGTGAACGGCAGCACCAGCACCGCGTCCACCCCCAGCGCCTCGATCAGCTCGGCCCGGCGCGGCTGCGGCGCGAGCAGTGGCGGGTGGCTGCCGGGGCGGACCACCTCGCTCGGGTGCGGGTCGAAGGTGACCACGACGGCCTTCGCCGCCAGTTCGCGGGCGCGCTTCACCGCCCGACTGATGATCAGTTGGTGGCCGCGGTGCACACCGTCGAACGATCCGATGGTGACGACGCTGCGCCCCCAGTCCCCGGGGATCTCCTCCAGGCCAAGCCAGCGCTGCACCCTGACCGCTCCTCGTTCCGAACCGGCGTACGTCGTCCGCACGCTCTCGCTTCCTACCGAACCCCTATAGCGTGCCATGCGTCCGGAGCTGTGTCGGCACCAGCGTCACCCAACTCGGCCCACCGGACGGACCGGCCGGACCCCGGCGCCCCTTTCGGCCTCCGCCGCGGCGTACTGCGGATCCCGGCCGCCCGCCACCAGCAGCCGCATCCGGGCCAGCAGCGGGCCGCCGCCGGGGGCCGGTTCACCGGTCGGCCACTCTGCCAGCAGCCGGGCGAATCCGGCCGACCTGCCCGCGCCCCGGACCAGCGCGGCGTCCACCTCGGGACCGCCGCACTCCGCCACCAGGCGGATCAACTGCCTGACCCGGGGCTCCTGTTCGTCCTGGCAGCGGCCCGCCAGCCGCTCCACCACCGGTACCAGCACGGCCGGGTCGCGCTCGACGGCGAGCAGCGTCTCCAGCAGCCGGGCCGGGTACGCCGGGTCGGTCAGCAGCACCGCCAGCACCCGGCGCAGGGCCGGTGGCCCGGCGGCCGCCTCGACCGGCAGCAGGTCGAGCTCGGGCTCCGGCCGACCGTCCATCAGGACGGCCAGGTACTCGGCCACCTGGCCGGACCGTTCCGGCCGCTGGTGCAGCAGCTCGGCGGCCAGCTCGAGACCGGGACCGAGCAGCTCAGGGGCGTCCTGCCGGGCGAGCACCCGGAGCGCCTCGGCCACCGCCCCGCCCGGAGCGGCCAGCCGCTGCCGGAACGCCGCCAGTACCGGTTCCGGGTCGCTGACCAGCGCCGGGGCCAGCGCCTCTGCGGTCACGAAGGGGTCGTCCCTGCGGTAGGCGGCCAGCGCGGCGGGCAGCTGCTGCCGTCTGGTCGCCGGATCACGGACCAGCAGGGCCAGCGCGGCGCCGTGCAAGCCGGGCTCGTCCTCCCTGGCCAGCAGCGTACGGGCCGCGTGCCGCAGCAGGTCGGCGCCGGTGCCGGTGGCGTACGGGGCCGCCCGCAGCGCGTTCACGGCGGCCGCCACGTGCCACTCCGGGCGGGGGTCGTGAGTCCACCGGTCCACCGCCCGGCAGAGCGCGGACGGCTCCGCCACCGCCAGCTCGGCGAGCAGCGCGTCGGCCTTCGGGTGGGCCGCGATTGCCAACGACTCCGTCAGGTCGTCCACCGCCAACCGGCGGTGTGCCCACAGCAGATCGCGCGCGAGTTCGGCGGCCGCACCGCCCCGGCTCTCCGCGAACCACCGGCAGAGCAGCGGGACGACGCCGCGCGGGTCGGCGCGCAGCAGCGCGGCGGCGGTCGCCCCGACGTCCTGATCCGCCGTCGCCAGCAGCCGCAGCAGCTCCATCCGGTCCGCCGGTGGAAGCTCCAGCCCGGCCCAGAACCCCGCCTCCAGACCGCCGCCGCCGCGCTCGGCGACCGCGGTCAACAGTGGCCGGTGCACGGCGAGTTCCGGACTCCCGGCCAGCCCGTCCAGCAGCAGCCGCCGGGCCCACCACGCCTGCGCGGGCCCCGACGCCGCCTCCAGCCCGCGCCACAGCCGCCACAGCCACGGGTCGAGGCCCACCGCCCCGTGCCGCTCCCCGACCTCGCGCAGCGCCCACGCCACCACCCCGGCCCGGTGCCTCGGAACGCCGTCGGCGGGCAGAGCAGCCTGGTCGGCGGCTGCCGTCCCGGCACCTTCCACCAGCAGTCCGAGCGCGGCGTCCAGGTCGAGCCGGCCGCCCTGCAGCCAGTCCGCCAGGTCCTCGTGGGCGAGCCGGTAGCCCGGCCCGGCCGGCACGAACAGCCGCTCGGCCAGCACCGCCTCCGCCCAGCCGCCCTCGGCCGGGAACAGCGCCGCGAAGGAGGCCGGGTCCAGCGTGCCGTGGCCGGTACCGAGCATCAGCCGGGCCGCCTCCCGCACCCGCTCGCCGAGAGCCCTGGCGAGCCGCCCCGGCAGCTCCTGATCCTCCGGCGCGGGCCCTGGCGCGGACGGAACGGCCTGGCCGCCCCTACGGTGGGCGCCGGACCGCCTGGGCCCGCTCTGCGCCGACAACCGCCGCGCGGCGCGGGCGCAGCACAGCTCCAGGTGCGCCGCGTAGAGCCGTCCGCGCTCCGCCGTCTCCCCGAGCTCACCGGCCAGCCGCAGCGACAGCGGGTGCTCCCCCGGCTCCGGCGCCCCGTACCGCCGGGCCACCCGCACGGCCACCTCAGGGGGCAACGGCCCCAGCCCGTGCACCACGGCCCCGGGCACGTCACCGCTCCAGCTCTCCGGCCGGCAGGCCGTCAGCAGCCGTACCTCCGCCGCCTCAAGCCACCGGACGCTCGCGGCCAACCACTCCCCCGACACCGCGAACGGCGCCTCCTCCGGCGCGTCCAGCACCACCAGCAGCGGGCGGCCGGCCTCGCGGCAGAGCCGTGGCAGCTCGTCCGCGTCCGGCATGGGCACACCCAACAAGGTGGCTGCCCGCCCCAGTTGACGTTCGACGGCGGCAGCCGGCGTCGGGTCCTCCGGCCTCAGATCGGCGCCACGCAGCCAGACCGTCGGCAGCGCCTGCGACCCGCCCGCGCGCCGGACGGCGAGCGCGGCCAGCTCGGTACTGCGCCCGCTGCCCGCCGGGCCGACCAGCACGCTGACGATGGCCTGCGGCTCCTCGCCGGTCAGCCCGTCCACCCGGTCCACCCGGTCGGCCGCCAGATCCGCGATCCGTCCCGGCCCGGCACTCGCCGACCCGAGCTGCACCGAACAGAGCGTCAGCACCCCACCGAGGTTCAGCGCCCGGCCGTACGCGGGCACCGCCTCCGCGTTCCGGCCGCGCAGCTCCGCCAGCTCCGGACCGGTCGGCGGCAACGCACGGGGGCCGTCAGGGCCGGCCACCAGGACGCCGATCACGGCCCCAGTCTCGGCATCCAGTACGGGCGCCCCGGGGGTGAGCGGGCCGCGCAGCTGGGGCAGGTCGAGCAGCAGCGAACCGTCCGGGGCGACCAGGCCGACGCCACCCTGGATCGGCGCCAACTCCCAAACCCCGGTGGTCAGTTGGGGGACGGAGATCAGGCCGCTGCCGATCCCGTCGGCGATCGCCGGCGGGTCCAGCGGCAGACCGCCGGCCGACTCCGTGTGCAGCACCGCGAGGCCGGGCCCTGGCAGCAGCTCCACGCAGTCGGCCCCGAGCACCCGGGTCTGACCGCAGGGCAGGTGCAGCACCAGGTACGCCGGCCCCTCGACGGCCTGCCGAGCGGTCAGTACGGTGCCCCGCCGGTCGGCCACGAAGCCCAGACCCCTGACCAGCCCGTCCGACCCACAGATCCGCAGCAGCCCCTCGGTCATCCCGCGCCCGCCCTCCGCAGCCCACCACCGCTGGGAGCCTGCCCGGCCGACCGCGCACCCGACCCCTCAGGGACGAGCGCTCATCCCTTCGGGTGACATTTCGGTGCAGGGCCGGAAGGCAGGGGCCCGGAGGGTCAGCCCACGAAGACCGCGACCGGCTTCGCGTGCCCGCCCTGCTGCTCGATCAGCGCGAGGAAGCGGCCGTCCGGATCGAACACGGCGATCGGCCCTTCCACGTCCATCCCCGGCGCCTTGAGCTTCATGCCGTGCGCCAGCAGCCGCGCCTGCTCCGCGTCCACGTCCCAGCGCGGGAACGCCGCGGCCGCCGCCTCGGCGATCGGCAGCACCTCCAGCTTCTCCTCCAGCTGCTCCAGCGTCCGCGCCGACTCCAGCCCGTACGGCCCGACCCTGGTCCGCCGCAGAGCGGTGAGGTGGCCGCCCACGCCGAGCCCGGCGCCCAGGTCCCGCGCGAGGGCCCGGATGTACGTCCCCGAGGAACACTCCACCGTGACGTCCAGATCGATCACCGGCGTGCCGTCCTCGGCCACCGCCGCGCGCTGGTCGTGCACCACGAAGGAGTGGATCGTGGTGGCCCGGGCGGCGATCTCGAACTCCTCGCCCTCGCGGACCCGGGCGTACGAGCGCTTCCCGTCGATCTTGATGGCGCTGACCTTGGACGGCACCTGCATGATCTCGCCGGTCAGCTCCGCGATCCCGGCGTCGATGGCGGACCGCTGGACGGCCGAGGCGTCCGCCGAGGAGGTGACCTCGCCCTCCCGGTCGTCCGTCACGGTGTTCTGCCCGAGCCGGATGGTGGCCTCGTAGGTCTTGGCCGTGAGCATCAGGTGCCCGAGCAGGCGGGTGGCCCGCTCGACCCCGATCACCAGCACGCCGGTGGCCATCGGGTCGAGCGTGCCCGCGTGCCCGACCTTCCTGGTCCCGGCCAGCCGGCGGAGCCTGGCCACCACGCCGTGCGAGGTGACGCCCTCCGGCTTGTCGACAATGACCAGGCCGTCGGGGCCGGTGCCTTTACGCTTCATCGGTTCTTTTCTCTGTACGGAGGATGTCAGGACGTCGGCAGGGCGGCCCGGAACCGGGCGACCGTCACGTCCACGCCCTCGCGGGCGGTGAAGCCGGCCGCGAAGCAGTGCCCGCCGCCGTCGAGCTCGGCGCAGACCGCGGCCACGTCGACCGCACCCTTGGACCGGCAGGAGCCGCGCAGGGTGCCGTCCGGGTCCTGCTTGAGCACCAGCGCGACCTCGGCCTCGGCCGGGCGGCGCAGCACGTCGATCAGACCCTCGATCTCCTCGACCGTGACGCCGAACAGCGCCAGGTCCTGGTACGGCACCCAGGTCCACACCAGACCGCGGCCGCCCGCCGCGTCGGGCTCGTAGACGGCCCGGCCGAGAGCGCCGGCCAGCACCTTGAGGTAGCCGAAGGAGGAGGTGTCCCAGAGCTGACGGGAGATCAGGTCGTGCCGGATCCCGGTGGCCAGCAGCCGTCCGGCCAGCTCGTGGGTGGCGGGCGTGGTGCCGGCGTACCGGAACGATCCGGTGTCGGTCGCCACGCCGGTGTAGAGGCAGGTGGCCAGGTCCTGGTCGAGCGGTACGCCGAGCCGCCGGAGCAGCTCGTCCACCAGCACCGCGGTGGCCGGGGCGGAGGGGTCGATCAGACGGTGGGTGCCGAAGCCGGGGTTGGAGGCGTGGTGGTCGATGACCACCAGCGCGGGCGCGGCGAACGCCTTGGCGTGCAGCAGGCCGAGACGGCTCTCGGCGGCGACGTCGAAGCAGAGCACCAGCTCGGGGACGTCCGGCACCTCGGCGGCCGGGACGAGCAGCTCCTGACCCGGCAGGAAGCTCAGCGACTCCGGGACGATCTGCGGGTCGTCACCGAACGAGACCCGCACCCGGTACCCGAGCGACCGCAGCGCCAGACCGGCCGCCAGGGCCGAGCCGAGCGCGTCGCCGTCCGGGGCGATGTGGCAGATCAGGTCGACCGTGCGGGCGCGGCCGAGCAGCTCGACCACTCGCTGCCACTCGGCCGCCAGGGCTGACGACACCCCGGAGGCGGCCGGCGACCCGTTGCGAGGCCCGGGAAGCACCGCGAGGGCACCATCCACCGTGTCGGTGGACGATGCCCCCTGGCCGGGGTCGACCGGCTCGGCGGTCATGGTTACTCGTCCTCGTCGTCGCGCTCGGCGGCCGGCACCCGGTAGGGGTCGGCGTCCCCGGCGAAGGTGGCCCCGGCGGCGGCGGTACGGACCGCCGCGTCGGAGACCCGCGCCTTGTCGAGCAGCTCGTCGATGTTCTTCGCGTTCTCCGGCAGGGCGTCCGCGATGAAGGTCAGCGAGGGGGTGAACCGCACCCCGGTCTGCTTGCCGACCTCGGAGCGGAGCACGCCCTTGGCGCTCTCCAGCGCGGCCGCGCTCGCCTCGCGCTCGGCCTCGTCACCGTAGACGGTGTAGAAGACGGTGGCCTCCCGAAGGTCCCCGGTGACCCGGGTGTCGGTGATGGTCACGTAGCCCAGCCGCGGGTCCTTGATCCGGCGTTGCAGGGTCTCGGCCACCACCACCTGAATGCGGTCGGCGAGCTTGCGCGCCCTTGCGGTGTCGGTCACGTTGCCTCCTCGTGCAGTGAGCGCGGTACCCGGGTCACGGACGCACCCGGTGCGGCCCTGGCCCCAAAATACCCGCCCGCGCCCAGCCTTGTGGGCGCTCTCGGTCCTCGTCGGTGTGACGGTGCTGACCTCGCAGCACCGCGCACACCCTCAGTCATCGTCGTCGTGGTGGAGGCGCCTCCTGGCGGAGAGCAGCACCACCTCGGGGCGGCCGACGACGAGCCGCTCACAGCTGTCCAGGACCTCGGTGACGTACCCGGCGTCGCCGGACACCACCGCCAGGCCGATCTCGGCCCTCCGGTGCAGGTCCTGGTTCCCGACTTCCGCGGCGCACACGCTGTACTTGCGCGCCAGTTCGGCCACGATGGGCCGCACGATCGAACGCTTCTCCTTGAGCGAATGGACGTCGCCCAGTAGCAGGTCGAAGGTGAGTGTTCCTACGAACATGTGTGACAGGTCTCGCCGACCTGAAGGCCTCGGAGGATGCCCCGAAGGGCGTACCTGGAGGCTAACAGCGAGACCGGGGCCGGTCGACGGGATTTGCACCCCGTCGACCGGCCCCGGCAGCCACTGCTAGGACCGCGGCTTCTCGCGCATCTCGTAGGTCTCGATGACGTCGTCGACCTTGATGTCGTTGAACGACCCCAGGGTCACACCGGCCTCGAAGCCCTCGCGCACCTCGGTCGCGTCGTCCTTGAAACGACGCAGACCCTCGATGGTGAGGTTCTCGGTGATGAGCTTGCCGTCGCGGATGAGACGGGCCTTGGCGTTGCGGCGCAGCAGACCCTCGCGGACGATGACACCCGCGATGTTGCCGAACTTGGAGGAACGGAACACCTCGCGGATCTCCGCGGAGCCGAGGCGCACCTCCTCGTACTCGGGCTTGAGCAGGCCCTTGAGCGCGTTCTCGATCTCCTCGATGGCCTGGTAGATGACCGAGTAGTACCGGACATCCACGCCTTCCTTCTCGGCAGCCGTACGGGCGCGGCCTTCGGCGCGCACGTTGAAGCCGATGATGATGGCGTCCGAGCCCATCGCGAGGTCGACGTCCGACTCGGTGATCGCACCGACGCCGCGGTGCAGCACCCGGAGCTCCACCTCCTCGCCCACGTCGAGCTTGACGAGCGCGTCCTCGAGGGCTTCGACGGAACCGGAGACGTCACCCTTGATGATGAGGTTGAGCTGCTCGATGGAGCCCGCTGCGATGGCCTTGTCCAGGTCCTCGAGCGAGATCCGGACCCGACGCTGCGCGAACGCCGCGTTGCGGTCACGGGCCGAGCGCTTCTCGGCGATCTGGCGCGCGGTGCGGTCCTCGTCGACGACGATGAAGCTGTCGCCGGCGCGGGGCACCGAGGTGAGACCGAGCAGCAGCACCGGACGGGACGGACCCGCCTCGGCGAGGCTGTTGCCGTTCTCGTCCAGCATCGCGCGGACGCGGCCGTAGGCGTCGCCGACCACGATCGAGTCACCGACGCGGAGGGTACCGCGCTGGACCAGGACGGTCGCCATGGCGCCGCGGCCCTTGTCGAGGTGGGCCTCGATCGCAATACCCTGCGCGTCCTGCTCCGGGTTGGCCCGCAGGTCGAGCGAGGCGTCGGCGGTCAGGACGACCGCCTCGAGCAGCTGGTCGATGTTCAGACCCTGGCGCGCGGAGATGTCGACGAACATGGTGTCGCCGCCGTACTCCTCGGCCACCAGACCGAACTCGGTCAGCTGACCGCGGACCTTGGTCGGGTCGGCGCCCTCGACGTCGATCTTGTTGACCGCGACCACGATCGGCACACCGGCGGCCTTGGCGTGGTTCAACGCCTCGACCGTCTGCGGCATGACACCGTCGTTGGCCGCGACCACCAGGATCGCGATGTCGGTGGACTTGGCACCACGGGCACGCATGGCGGAGAACGCCTCGTGACCCGGGGTGTCGAGGAAGGTGATCGGACGCTCTTCGCCGTTCACCACGGTGGCGACCTGGTAGGCACCGATGTGCTGGGTGATGCCACCGGCCTCGCCGGCCACCACGTTGGACTTGCGGATCGCGTCCAGCAGGCGGGTCTTACCGTGGTCGACGTGGCCCATGACGGTGACGACCGGCGGGCGCGGGGCCAGCATGTCCTCGTCGCCCTCGTTGACACCGAAGTCGATGTCGAACGACTCGAGCAGCTCACGGTCCTCGTCGTCGCGGCTGACGATCTCGAGCTGGAAGCCCATCTCGTCGGCCAGCAGCTGGAGCGTGTCGTCCGAGACCGACTGGGTCGCGGTGACCATCTCACCGAGGTTGAACATCACCGAGACGAGCGCGGCCGGGTTGGCGTTGATCTTCTCGGCGAAGTCCGTCAGGGACGAGCCCCGCGACAGGCGAACGGTGGAACCGTTGCCACGCGGCAGCATCACACCGCCGACGGACGGGGCCTGCATGGCCTCGTACTCCTGGCGCTTCGCCCGCTTCGACTTGCGGCCACGCGCCGGGCGACCGCCCGGACCGCGACCGAAGGCACCCTGCGTGCCACCACGGGCACCCGGGCCACCGGGACGGCCACCGAAGCCACCCGGACGGGGACCGAAGCCACCGCCGCCACCGGGGGCACCGCCACCGGGACGGGGGCCGCCGAAGCCGCCACCGGCCGGACGCGAGCCCGGACCGGCCGCACGGCCCGCGAAGCCGGGACGGGCGCCACCGGCACCTGCACCCGGACCACCCGGACGGCCACCGGGGCCACCCGGGCCACGGCCACCCGGGCCCGGACGGGCACCCGGGCCCGGAGCCGGACGCTGCGGCATCATGCCGGGGTTCGGACGCGGCATACCGGACGGGCTGGGCCCACCCGGACGCGGACCGGCCGGACGGGGCATCCCGTCGGGACGCGGCGCACCGGCACCACCCGGACGGGGCGCGCCACCGGGACCGGCGGCGGGACGGGGACGGTCGCCACCGGGACGCGGGGCGCCACGGTCGGCACCCGGCGCACCGGCCGGACGCGGACGGTCGCCGCCCGGACGCGGGGCGCCACGGTCGGCACCCGGCGCACCGGCCGGACGCGGACGGTCGCCGCCCGGACGGGCCGGACGCTCGCCGGCGGGGGCGCCGGCACCCGGACGCGCGGCACCGGGAGCAGCCGGACGGCGCTCGCCGGGGCGGCCCATGCCGGTCGCGCTGCCGGAGGTGAACGGGTTGTTGCCCGGACGGGGACCGGCCGGACGCGGGCCCGGACGGGCCGACGGGTTGGCCGCGGCCGGACGGGCGGCGGGAGCGGCGGCGGCCGGACGGGCCGGCGCCTCCGCGGCGTCACCGGCAGGAGCCGGGGAGGAGAACTCGGCGGCCGGAGCCGCCGGGGCCGCAGCGGCCGGGGCGGGACGCGCGGCGGCCGGGCGCGGGCCCGGGGCAGCGGCGGCCGGCTTCGGCGCGGCGGGGGCGGCCGGGGCGGCGGGAGCCGCGGCGGCCGGGGTCGGACGGGGACCGGGGGTCGCGGCGGGCCGCGGTCCCGGAGTGGGTGCGCCCGGCTTCGGTGCGGAGGCACCGGCGGGCTTGGGCGCCGCAGGCTTCTGCGGGCCAGGCTTGGCGGAGCCACCACCGGTGGGCGGCACCCCCAAAGCATCAGTCAACTTGCGCACGACCGGCGCCTCGATCGTCGAGGACGCCGAACGGACGAACTCACCGAGCTCGGTGAGCTTGGCCATCACGGCCTTGCTCTCCAAGCCAAGCTCCTTGGCGAGTTCATATACCCGGACCTTAGCCACTTCGCTCCTGTCTACGTGTCCGGGGTATTCGTCCGCCGGACCATCGCTACTTCATGGGCGTACTCATCGCGTACTCATCGAGTGCTCATCGCAATCTCGACCTACTTCCAACTCGCGAGGTACCTGACGTGTGCGCGCCGCACGAGGCCCTGTCGGCTCTGCGCGGTGCTTGTTGCGGTGGTTCTTCAGCCTGCCGGGGTGTCACCGGCCCGCCGCTCGACGTACTCACGCAGTGCCGTGGTGTCGAGCATCCCCTGGAGTCGGAAGGCTCTGGGGAAAGCCCGGCGGCGGACCGCGAGGTCGAGGCAGGTCGGGTCGGGGTGCAGATGTGCACCCCGGCCCGGCAGTGCGCCGCGGGAATCGGGGACACAGACGCCCTCGACCGCCACGACACGCAACAGCTGGTGCTTGGCCGCTCGCTTGCGGCAGCCCACGCAGGTGCGTTCAGGGCATGCGCGGACACGCGTCCGGCCAGACAACCTCAAGTCTACCCCTCCGGAGGGACATGGCGCCGCCGTGCCGGTTCGGCACCGGACGGCGACAACGTGACTAGGCGTCGCGGGATTCCCCGCGCTCGCTTCCGGCAGGGGCTTCGGTGTCCGGCCGGATGTCGATCCGCCAGCCGGTCAGGCGGGCGGCGAGGCGGGCGTTCTGGCCCTCCTTGCCGATCGCCAGCGACAGCTGGTAGTCCGGCACGATCACCCGGGCGGAGCGCTGGGCCCAGTCCACGATCTCCACGCTCGTCACCCGCGCGGGGGACAGCGCGGCCGCGACCATCTCCGCCGGGTCCTCGGACCAGTCGACGATGTCGATCTTCTCGCCGTGCAGCTCGGCCATCACGTTGCGCACCCGGGCGCCCATCGGGCCGATGCAGGCGCCCTTGGCGTTCAGGCCCTGACGGCGCGACCAGACGGCGATCTTGGTGCGGTGGCCGGCCTCGCGGGCGATCGCGGCGATCTCGACGCTGCCGTCGGCGATCTCCGGGACCTCCAGCGCGAACAGCTTCTTCACCAGGCTGGGGTGGGTCCTGGAGAGCGTCACGGACGGGCCGCGGACGCCCCGGCGGACGGCCACCACGTAGCACTTCAGCCGGGTGCCGTGCTTGTAGTCCTCGCCCGGCACCTGCTCCTGCGGCGGGAGGATGGCCTCCAGCTTGCCGATGTCGACCAGGATGTTCTTGGGGTCGTTGCCCTGCTGGACGACACCGGTGACGATGTCGCCCTCCTTGCCCGCGTACTCACCGAAGGTCTGGTCGTCCGCGGCGTCCCGCAGGCGCTGCAGGATGACCTGCTTGGCCGTCGAGGCGGCGATCCGGCCGAAGCCGCTCGGGGTGTCGTCGAATTCCTTGGGCTCGACGCCCTCGTCCAGCTCGTCCGCGTCCTCCAGCGCCCAGACCGTCACGTGCCCGGACTTACGATTCAGCTCGACCCGCGCCTTGCGGCGGGAGCCCTCGGTGCGGTGGTACGCGATGAGGAGGGCCGATTCGATCGATCCGACCAGCAGTTCGAACGGGATGTTCTTCTCGGTAACCAACCCACGCAGGGCGCTCATGTCGATGTCCACGGCTACGCCTCCTCTTCCCTCTTTTGTACGTTCACGATCATGTGTGGTGCGGTGCTCACTCGTCGTCTTCGGTGCTGTCGTCGTCGGTGTCCTCGACCTCCGACTCGTCGAGCAGCCCCTCGTCTTCCTTGCGGTTGAACTCGACCTGGACCCGGGCGCGGGCGATCTCGGTGAACTCCAGGCGGCGCTCCTTGGGCTTGCCGCGGCCCTTCACCGGCTGCACCTCGACCAGGGCGCCGTCCTCGTCGCTCTCCAACACCCGGGCGACCAGCTCCGCGCCGTCCACCAGGTGGATCCTGGCCAGTCGGCCGTTGGCCCGGTGCCAGTGGCGGGGCTCGTTCAGCGGACGCTCGGCCCCGGGGGAGCCGACCTCCAGCACGTACGGGGCGCTGCCCATGACGTCCTCGGCGGCGTCCAGCCGCTCGCTGACCACCCGGCTGAACTCGGCGATCGCGTCCAGGTCCACGCCGCCGTCGGCGTCCACGTCGATCTGCACCTGACGACGGTTGCCCGCCTGGGTCACCTTGACCTCTTCGAGGTCGAGACCTGCCTCTGCGGCCAGCGGCTCGAGCAACGCACGCAACCGGTCGGTGGGGGTGGTGCTCATCCGGGTGACTCCTCGGCCGCGTCTGCTGTTGTCGGTAGGTGCTAGCTGAGCGGCAAGCCTATCGGGTCGGACCCCAAACCACCGATTCCGTGCGGCGTGCGGGGCACCGGTACGCACCGCTTGCGAGCAAGGTCACAACGGGCCGGATGGTGATTCTGTAATGATGCACAGCAGCGGGGGCTGCGCGTGCTCCCCCATGACCTCTCCGGGAGCACCCCCCATGCTGTCCCTCACTCGGCGGAGCCTGCTCCTCCTCGGCGTGCTCAGCGGCGCGCCGCTGCTCTGCGGGTGCACCCATGAGGACCGCCCGGCGGAGGCGGAACGCAAGAAGGCCGACGCCGACCTGCCGCTGCGCGCCCGCGCCGTCGCCGACACCGACCGGCTGCTGGCCGGGTACGACGCCGTGCTGGCCGGGCCCGGCGCGGCCCAGGGCGACCGGCTCCGGGCGCTGCGGGCGGAGGTGGCCGAGCACCGGGCCGCGCTGTCCACGGGGCTGCCGTCGGCGGCCGCGCCGCCCACCGCCTCGGCTCCGGCGTCGTCGGCGGCCTCGGCTCCGGCGTCGTCGGCGGCCTCGGCTCCGGCGTCCTCGGTGGCCGCACTCGCCGCCGCCGAACGGACCACGGCCGGGGCCCGGCTGGCCGACCTGGCCGCTGCCTCGCCCGAGCTGGCCAAACTGCTGGCCGCCGTCTCGGCCTCCGGCGCGCTGCACGCGGCGGCGCTCGGCGACAGCGGCCCGGTGACGGGACCGGCGGCCGCCGCGCCCTCCCCCTCCCCCTCCCCCTCCCCCTCCCCCTCGGTCTCCGCTCCGGCGTCGGCATCCGGGTCCGCATCCGCATCCGCGCCGGTCACCCCGCGGGCCGCCGCCGAGACCGCCGCGCTGCAGAGCACGCTGGCCGCCGAGCACGCCGCCGTCTACGGCTACGGCGTGGTCGGAGCCCGGCAGCCGGTCGGGCCGCAACGGTCCGAGGCGCAGGTCTGCTACCTCGCCCACCAGGCCGAGCGGGACACCTGGCAGCGCCTGCTGCACAGCGCCGGCGCCACCCCGGCGGCGGCCGCGCCCGGCTACCAACTGCCGTTCCCGGTCACCGACGCGGCCACCGCCAAGCAGCTCGCGGCGCACATCGAGGTCCAGCTCACGGGCGTGTACGCCGCCCTGGTGGCCGCCGGTTCCGGCGAGCTCAGGCAGAGCGCCGCCACCGCGCTGCGCGAGTCCGCCCTGCGGGCCCGGCAGTGGGGCGCCGACCAGGCCGCGCTACCCGGCCTGCCCGCCGCCGACGGCGCCACGGCGAATCCGTCCCCGAGCGCCTGACCAGCACTTTCCTCTCGATGGCCGACAATGGGCGGGCAACAGGACCGCGACAGCACGATGGGCGGCACCAGACGCGGCACCGAACGAGAGGCCAGCATGTCGGCAGCAGCAGGGCAGCAGATCACCGTCCCGGCCCGCCTCGCGGACGCCGTCCGGGCCCGCGCGGACGAAGCCGAACTGGCCTGGCTGGCCGCGCTTCCGGACACCGTGGCCGCCCAACTCGCCCGCTGGGAACTGACCTTGGAGCGGGTGGTCGATCCGGGCGGCCGGTGCGGCCTGGTCTGCACGGTCCTGCGGGGTGACGGCACCAAGGCGGTCCTGAAGACCGGCCCGAGCGCCGCCGGGACCGCGCGGGAGGCCGCCGCCCTCGCCCACTGGGCCGGTCGCGGCGCCGTCCTCCTGCTGGCCCAGGACCCGTCCGGCTTTCTGCTGCTGGAGCGCCTCTACGGCGACATCCCACTCCGCTCGCTCGCCGAGGCGAAGGCGATGCTGGAGGCGGCCGGGCTGCTCCAGCGGCTCTGGCTGCCGCCCGCCGACGTCCATCCCTTCCGCACCGTCGCCGAGCAAGTGACCGAGCTCTCTGCCGCGCTGCGCCGGCACCGTGAACTCTCCCCCGACGCCCAGCCTTTGGTGGACCAGGCGCTGGAGGTCTCCGCCGCGCTGCTCGCCGACGGCACCGAACAGCTGCTGCTGCACGGCGACTTCCACCATGGCAAGGTGCTGGCCGCCGACCGCGCCCCCTGGCTGGCCGTCTCCCCCAGACCCCTGGTCGGCGAACGCGCCTACGACCTGGCCTGGTTGGCCCAGGACCGGCTGGACACCCTGGCCGGCTCCCCCGGCCCGCGCGGCGCCGCCCGACGCCGCCTGCGCCAGCTCGCCGACGCGGTCGAGGTGGACCACGACCGGCTGCGCGGCTGGGCGCTGTTCCGCGCCGTCGAGGCCGGTCTGCGCCGACTGGCCGCAGGCGCCACCGACAGCGCCGAGCTCTACCTCGAATTCGCCGACTGGCTCTGACGCAAGGGCAGTTGGGCGCCCATCACCGCGTACGGGCGGATCGTGTTCGGGAACCGCACCGCCCGGGCCAGGTCCCGGTAGCCCAGCGACCGGTACAGCCGCCGGGCGGGCGTCTCGGCGTCGATCGCCGACAGGATGCTGCGGGACTGCCCGGACCGCTCGCACAGGGTGCGGATCAGCGCGCTGCCCACCCCCCGGCCCTGGTACTCCGGCAGCACGTGCAGTTCGGTCACCGCGAACACGTCGTCCAGCCAGTCCCCGTGCCCCTGCGCCTCCAGATGCGGCTCGATCACCGTGCTCCACCAGTGCTCGCGGCTGTTCGGCATCCCGTACCCGAACCCGACCAGCTCCCGGTCGCCGAACGCACCGAAGGCCAGCACCCCGGGCTGCTCCGCGTGGCGCGCCACGATCTGCAGCCGGACCGCCACTTCCTCGTCGCTCAGCCCGAACGCGACCGCCTGCACCTCCAGGGCATCGGCTGCCCACGCCGCCAGGTCCACGGCCTCGATCGTCACCTCGGTGAGCTGCTCCATGCCCCGGACGTTACTACTCCGGCGGGCGGTGATCACTCAGAACGGGAGGTCAGAACAGGACGCTCATGAACGCACCGACCTCGCGGAAGCCGACCCGGGCGTACGCGGCCCTGGCCCGGACGTTGTAGTCGTTGACGTAGAGCGAGACAACCGGGGCGACGTCGCGCAGCGCGTAGCCCAGGACGGCGGCCATACCGGTCTCGGAGCGGCCCTGGCCACGGAGCTCGGGGGCGACCCAGACGCCCTGGATCTGGCAGGCGCCGGCGGTGACGGCGCCGATCTCGGCCTTGAAGACCACCGAGCCGTCCGCCGCGAAGTGGGCGAACGAGCGGCCGCCGGCGACGAGTTCGGCCACCCTGGCCTGGTAGAGCAGGCCACCGTCACCGGCCAGCGGGGAGATGCCGACCTCCTCGGTGAACATCGCCACGCAGGCGGGCATCAGGGCGTCGATCTCGTTGCGCCGGACCCGGCGCACCATCGGGTCGGGGGTGATGCCGGTGGCGGGCTCGGCGGTGGCCATCAGCGGCTGGTGGGCGCGGACCTCGCGGGCCGGGCCCCAGCTGCGTTCGAGGCTGGCCCAGAGCGCGGCGGTGGGGCCGGCCGGGCCGACGATGGAGGAGCAGCGGCGGCCCTGCCTGCGGGCCCGTTCGGCGAAGGCGCGGACGGCCTCCGGGCCGGCGTTCACCAGCACCAGGTTGGCCCCGGCGTAGCAGAGCGAGGTGAGCCGGCCGTCCCCGTCGAACCAGCCCCACATCTCGCCGCCGAGCCGCCAGGGGTCGAGACCGACCGCTTCCACCCGGGTGGCCACGAAGGCGTTCGAGACCGGGTCGAGGTGCAGGATCTCCAGGGCGTCGTCCAGGTCCTGGGGGTCGAGCACCCGCGTGGTCGCCAGGGCCCGGGCCACCTGGAAGGGGCCGGGGAGCATCACACCTCGATCGAGCACAGGCACCTCACTCTAGGAACGCTGGTGGCACCCTACTCCGCCGCCCCACCCGAGCAGACTGCGGGCCGTCCGCTCACGGACGACCCGCAGCGGTGCCGAAGATCACTCGGCGGCGGTGACCACCGGAGCGCCGGACGCCACGCCGTCGGCCTGCATCTGCTCGGCCAGCTTGAGGGCCTCCTCGATCAGGGTCTCGACGATCTTCGACTCGGGGACGGTCTTGATCACCTCGCCCTTGACGAAGATCTGGCCCTTGCCGTTGCCGGAGGCGACGCCGAGGTCGGCCTCGCGGGCCTCGCCCGGGCCGTTCACGACGCAGCCCATGACCGCGACCCGGAGCGGCACCTCCATGCCCTCGAGGCCGGCGGTGACCTCCTCGGCGAGCTTGTAGACGTCCACCTGGGCGCGGCCGCAGGACGGGCAGGAGACGATCTCCAGGCCGCGCTGACGGAGGTTCAGCGACTCCAGGATCTGGTTGCCGACCTTGACCTCCTCGGCGGGCGGCGCGGAGAGCGAGACCCGGATGGTGTCACCGATGCCCTCGGCCAGCAGCGCGCCGAAGGCGACCGCCGACTTGATGGTGCCCTGGAACGCCGGGCCGGCCTCGGTGACGCCGAGGTGCAGCGGGTAGTCGCAGGCGGCCGCGAGCTGCCGGTAGGCGTTGATCATCACGACCGGGTCGTTGTGCTTGACCGAGATCTTGATGTCGCGGAAGTCGTGCTCCTCGAACAGCGAGCACTCCCAGAGCGCGGACTCGACCAGCGCCTCCGGGGTGGCCCGGCCGTACTTCTCCAGCAGCCGCTTGTCGAGCGAACCGGCGTTCACACCGATCCGGATCGGCACGCCTGCGTCCTTGGCGGCCTTGGCGATCTCGCCGACCTTGTCGTCGAACTGCTTGATGTTGCCCGGGTTGACCCGGACCGCCGCGCAGCCGGCCTCGATCGCCGCGAAGACGTACTTGGGCTGGAAGTGGATGTCCGCGATGACCGGGATGTTCGCCTTCTTGGCGATGATCGGCAGCGCGTCCGCGTCGTCCTGGGTGGGCACCGCCACCCGGACGATCTGGCAGCCCGAGGCGGTGAGCTCGGCGATCTGCTGGAGGGTGGCGTTGATGTCGGCCGTGACCGTGGTGGTCATCGACTGGACGGAGACGGGTGCGTCACCGCCGACCGGGACGTTACCGACCATGATCTGCCGGGAGACGCGGCGGGTCGCCAGCGGCTTGAGCGGCAGGGCAGGAATTCCGAGCGAGATCGCGGTCATGTGCGCAGGGTTCCCCAAGTCGAGGTGGTGAGATCCGGCCGGGCGCTCCGGTCAACGGGCGCCCGGCGTCCAACGGTACGGCACCGGGATGCGACCGGGCACACTCGCCTGACCTGATCGAGGTCAGTTCAGGCGGATGGGGTTGACAACGTCGGCCACGCCCACCAGGGCCGTGAAGCAGATGAACACCGCCGCCACCACGTACGCCGCGGGCATCAGCCGTGCCACGTCGAACGGGCCCGGGTCGGGCCGCCGGAGCAGGGCGGCGGCCTTGCGGCGCAGCGACTCCCAGAGCGCCCCGGCGATGTGCCCGCCGTCCAGCGGGAGCAGCGGGAGCATGTTGAACAGGAACAGCGACAGGTTGATCATCGCGAGCAGCCGGACCATGAAGGTCAGCTGGAAACTGAGCGGGACGTCCATCGAGAAGACCTCACCACCGAGCCGGGCCGCGCCGACCATGCCCATCGGGGAGTCCACCGGACGCGGGTCGTCACTGACGATGGAGTGCCAGAGGCCAGGGATCTTGCCGGGCAGCGCGACCAGCGCGCTGGCGCTGTGCTTGGCCATGTCGGACATCTGGTCGACGCTCTCACCGACGCTCAGGTGCTCGACGGCGCTGGCCGGGGCGAAGCCGAGGAAGCCGGCCGTGACGGTCTCGTCCTTGACCTGGTTCCCGTCCTTGTCGAGCCTCGCCACAGTGTTGCTGGTCAGCGTCGCGTTCAGGGTGAGCTGCTGCCCACCGCGCTCGACCACGATCGGCACCGTCCGGCCGGGTGACTTGCGGATGTCGGCCTGCAGCTGCGGGTAGCTGGTGATCGCCTCGCCGTCGAAGGAGCGGACGGTGTCACCGGCCCGCAGCCCGGCGGCCGCCGCCGGGCTGGCCGGGGCGCCGGCCGGGCAGGTGTCGGTCGCCTTGCCGGCCGCCACCACGCACTGGCTGACCGAACCCACGGTGGGCACCGCCATCTGCACGCCGATGGCCATGAACAGCACCAGGTAGAGCACGACCGCGAGGATCAGGTTCATGAACGGGCCCGCGAACATCACGATGACGCGCTTCCACGGCTTCCGGGTGTAGAACATCCGGTCCTCGTCGCCGGGCTTGATCTCCTCGTACGAGGCCTCCCGGGCGTCCTCGATCATCGAGCGCCAGGGCGAGGTGGAGCGCTGGGTGATCCGGCCGTCCGCGCCCGGCGGGAACATTCCGATCATCCGGATGTACCCACCCAGGGGGATGGCCTTGAGGCCGTACTCGGTCTCGCCCCTCTTCCGCGACCAGACCGTCCGGCCGAAGCCGACCATGTACTGCGGGACCCGGATGCCGAAGAGCTTGGCCGTCGAGAGGTGGCCGAGCTCGTGCCAGGCGATCGAGAACAGCAACCCGAGCACGAAGAGCAGGATGCCGAGCACCCACATCACGATCGTCACTACTGATCCTCCGTCATGCCGCTCCGGCCGTTCCCGCTAGCCCGCTGCCAGCTCACGGGCCCGGGCGCGGGCCCAGGTCTCCGCGTGGAGTACGTCCTCGACCACGAGGGAAGTTCCCACCGTGTGTTCGGACACCACCTTCGCCACAGTGTCCACGATCCCGGTGAAAGGCAGCCGGCCGGTCAGGAACGCCTCGACGCACTCCTCGTTCGCGGCGTTGAAGACGGCCGGCGCCGTCCCGCCGAGCGTACCGACCTCGCGGGCCAGCTCGACGGCGGGAAAGGCCTCGTTGTCCAACGGGAAGAACTCCCAGGTCGCAGCCTTGGTCCAGTCACATCCCGGGGCGGCGTCCGGCACCCGGTCCGGCCAGCCGAGGCCGAGCGCGATCGGCATCCGCATGTCCGGCGGGCTGGCCTGGGCCAGTGTGGAGCCGTCGGTGAACTCCACCATCGAGTGGACGACGGACTGCGGATGGACCACCACCTCGATCCGGTCGAACGGCACGTCGTACAGCAGGTGGGCCTCGATCACCTCCAGGCCCTTGTTCACCAGAGTGGCGGAGTTGATGGTGACGACCGGGCCCATCGCCCAGGTCGGGTGGGCCAGCGCCTCGTCCCGGGTGACGCCGGCCAGCTGCTCCCTGGTCCGGTTGCGGAACGGGCCGCCGCTGGCGGTGACCACCAGCTTGCGGACCTCCGCCCGGGTGCCGCCCGCCAGGGCCTGGAACAGCGCGGCGTGCTCGGAGTCCACCGGCACGATCTGGCCGGGCCTGGCGACCGCCTTCACCAGCGGGCCGCCGACGATCAGCGACTCCTTGTTGGCCAGCACCAGTACCCGCCCGGCCCGCAGCGCGGCCAGCGTCGGGCGCAGGCCGATCGAGCCGGTGATGCCGTTGAGCACCGAGTGGCACTCGATCCCGGCCAGCTCGGTGGCGGCGTCCGGCCCCGCCAGGACCTCCGGCAGCGGGCGGCCGCCGGCTCCGGCGGCGAGCGCCTCGCGCAGCGCCGGTACGGCCGCCGGGTCAGCCACCGCCACGGTGTGCACGCCCAACCGGAGCGCCTGCTCGGCGAGCAGTCCGACCCGGCCACCGGCCGCCGACAGGGCGACCACCCGGAACCGGTCCGGGTTGCGCAGCACCACGTCGATGGCCTGGGTGCCGATCGAGCCGGTGGAGCCGAGGATCACCAGCTCCCGGGGTCCGTCGGGGTCCTTGACGGTCGGCGAGAAGCGCAGCTGCGGGTGGGCGAGCGAGTTCATGCGCCCATTGTGTCCTGCCCGGGTACGCGCGGGTGCGCTGCCCGGGCATCTCGGCGCCGCCGCCGTGGCCGGACACGCCGGTGCCCCGCCACCGACCAGCGGTGACGGGGCATCAGGGGGGTCACTCAGAGGTCGAGCCCGGTCAGCACCAGGACCTTCTCGTAGGTGAAGTCGCCCATCGCGTACTTGACGCCCTCGCGCCCGACGCCGGAGTCCTTGACGCCGCCGTACGGCATCTGGTCGGCCCGGTACGACGGGGCGTCACCGATCACCACGCCGCCGACCTCCAGCACCTGGTGGGCCCTGAAGGCGGTCTGCAGGTCGTGCGTGAAGACGCCGGCCTGCAGGCCGAACTTGGAGTCGTTGACGGCGGCGAACGCCTCGTCGGTGGAGTCCACTCGGTGCAGCGAGAGCACCGGGCCGAAGACCTCGGCGGTGGCCAGGATCGCGTCCTCCGGCAGCTCGGCGAGTACCGTCGGCGCGTACGCGGCGCCGTCCCTGGTACCGCCGACCAGCACCTTGGCGCCCTTGGCGACGGCGTCGTCGACCCAGGACTCGACGCGCTTGGCGGCGTTCTCGTCCACCAGCGGGCCGACGTCCGTGGCGTCCGCGCTCGGGTCGCCGGTCACCTGGGCCCGCACCTTGGCGACCACCTTCTCCACCAGCGCGTCGTAGACCGTCGCGTCGGCGATCACCCGCTGCACCGAGATGCAGGACTGGCCGCCCTGGTAGTTGGCGAACATCGCGATCCGGGTCGCCGCCCACTCGAGGTCCGCCTCGGAGGACCAGTCGGCCAGCACCACGGCGGCGGCGTTGCCGCCGAGCTCCAGGGTGACGTGCTTGCGCGGCACCGAGTCCATGATCTGGTAGCCGACCTTGTCCGAACCGGTGAACGAGATCACCGGCAGCCGCGGGTCCTGGACCAGCGCGGGCATCTTCTCGTTCGGCACCGGGAGCACGCTCCAGGAACCGGCCGGCAGCTCGGTCTCCGCCAGGATCTCGCCGAGCACCAGCGCCGAGAGCGGGGTGGCGGGGGCCGGCTTGAGGATGATCGGGGCACCGACCGCGATCGCCGGGGCGACCTTGTGGGCGACCAGGTTCAGCGGGAAGTTGAACGGGGCGATGCCCAGTACCACACCGCGCGGGAAGCGGCGGACCACCGCGAAGCGGCCGACGCCGCCCGGGTCGGTGTCCAGGCGCATGGTCTCGCCGTTGGTCCGGCGCGCCTCCTCGGCCGCCCACCGGAACACCGAGGCGGCCCGGCCGACCTCACCGCGCGCCCACTTGATCGGCTTGCCGTTCTCGGCCGTGATCAGCCGGGCGATCTCCTCCGTACGCTCCGTCAGCCGCCGGGCCACGTGGTCGAGCGCGGTGGCCCGGACGTGCGCGGGGGTCGCGGCGAGGGCCGGGGCGACGGTGACGGCGGCGTCCACCGCCTCCTCCACCTGGGCGTCGGTCGGCACGCTGACCTTGCCGACCAGGCTGCCGTCGTACGAGTGGTGAACCTCGAACTCCGCGTCGCCGGTCGCCCGGCGGCCGGCCAGCCAGAACTCATGGGTGGTGGTCACGGTCGTACCGACCCTTCTGTCGTGGGAGAACTACGCCCCCACGGTAGGGCTGGCGGCCCGCACAGCGGATTGGACACGACGGAGTGGTACGCCCGCGAGTTGCTCCAGCGTGTCGGGTCGACCGATCAGCGACCCGGCCCCGCCCGTCAGTCCTCGCCGGAGCGCAGCGCCAGCCAGAGCTCCATCCGGACGTCGGTGTCGTCCAGTGACCGCCCGAGCAGCTCCTCCACCCGCCGCATCCGGTACCGCAGCGTGTGCCGGTGCACGCCCAGGTCGGCGGCGGCCGCGTCCCACTGGCCGTGCCGGGAGAGCCAGGCGCGCAGGGAGGCGACCAGGTCACCCCGCGCGGTCCGGTCGTGGTCGCGGAGCGGGCGGAGCAGGCCCTCGGCGAAGGCGGTGACCGCCTCCTCGCCGAGCAGCGGCAGCAGCGAACCCGCCCCGACCTCCTCGTGGTCGACGGCCCGCCGGCCACCTCGGAGCGCGACCGCCAGGGCCCGTTCGGCCTGGGCGAAGGCGGTGCCCGCCTCCTCCACCGAGGCGGCGGCCGAGATGCCGAGCGCCAGGCCCTCGTGCTCCTCGACCGCACCCAGGCAGGCCCGGTGGGCGGCGCCGTTGTCGGGGGCGAGGACGATCAGCCGGGGGCCGTTCGGGCCGTCCTCGCGGGAGATCAGCAGGCGTTCGCCGACCCGGGTCCCGGCCTGTTCGGCCCGGTCGCCGAGCTCGCCGAGCGCCTCCGGGTCGGCGGTCGGGCCCGCCCCGCCGACCAGCACCCGGACGGTGCCCTCGGGCAGCCCGCCGAACAGCCCGGCGGCGACCTGACGGGCCGTCACGATCTCGCCCGCGAGGACCATGCCCAGCAGCGCCGCGCCCATCCGCTCCTCGGCCTGCCGCAGCTCGCGCGAGCGCTCCAGGGTGAGGGTGAGCAGTGCGACGGCCGCGTTCAGCACGTACCGCTCGGTGGGGGTGATCCGGTCCTCGGTGCCGACCGCGAGGAAGCCGCGCGGGCGGCGGTCCGCGCCGAGCGACTGGACCACCACGTAGTCCTCGTCGGCGGTGTCGATGCCCGGGGCCCGGCCCTGGAGCGCGGCCGAGGAGGGTGCGGGCCGACGGCGCAGCCGGTCCACCTCGGCGGCCAGCCGGCCCGCGCGGCGGGCGGCCCAGTCGGGAGCGACGGCGGAGAGCGCGCCGGATCCGTCGTACAGCGCGGCCCAGCCGCCGAGCCGGGCGGCCAGCCGGCGGACCACCGCAGTGGCGCCGTCCTTGCCGAGCGCGGCCCGGGTCAGCTCCTCCTGGGCCTCGAAGCTGGTGGTGACCGCCTCGTACTGCTCAGCGGCCAGCGCTGCCGAGACGGCCTTGCTGATCGCGATGAACGGAGTCGCCTCGGGCACCCGGATCAGCGGCAGCCCGCGCTGGGCGGCGGCGTCCACCAGCGCCTGCGGCACCTCGGTGTGCGAGAGCCCGACGCCGAGGCCGAGGCCGACCACGCCCGCGTCGGCCAGCCGGTGCACGTACGCCTGGAGCTTGGCGGCGGCCTTGCCCAGCTTGATACCGGTGGTGAGCAGCAGCTCCCCGCCCTCCAGGAAGGGCGTCGGATCGTCCAGCTCGCTGGTGTGCACCCAGCGGACGGGCCGTTCCAGCTGGTCCGCGCCGGCCAGCACGGTCAGGTGGAGCGAGCTGCTGCGGACTACGGAGGCAAGTGTGGGGGGCATGGCACCTTCGGGTGTTCGACCAGGCTGCGCCGTTGCAGCCGGGCGAGGAGGGCTTCTGACCCCATTATGTACGCCTCGGCCAACCGGCCGGACCGAATCATCCGCTCCGTAGTCAGCCGACTCCCCGTCAACTGCGGAGGTCCACCAGCACCGGCGGCACTTGCTCGCCCGTCACCGTGGTCAGCGAGATCACCGCGTGCCCGGTGGGAAGCGCGTGGGCCAGATCGGAGGGCGACCAGCGGTGCCGCTCGACGTCCCGGACGGTCACGCTCTCGGTCTGCGCGGTGGTACCGGAGAGCGCCTTCCTGGCCAGCCGCCCGGCCCGGCGGAACGCGCCGCCCGAGGTGTCCGGCGCGTGGGTGACGGCGGTCTCCCGGATCAGGTGGGTGCCCCAGGCCTCGGAGAAGAGCCGGCCGTCCCAGGGCGCGATGCCGGGGAAGGCCATCCGGCAGCCGACCGCGCCGAACAGCGCGGTCCGCAGGTTCTCCGGCAGGTCGACCAGGGTGCGCAGCAGCAGGACGGCCCCGGCGTTCGCCCCGCGCATCCGCTGCAGTCCGCGCACCACGTGGGCGTCGAGCGCGGCCGAGGCGTCGTCGACCACCAGACCGGCGAACAGCGCACGCTCCCGGCGCGCGCCGGCCGCCTGCACGAACTGGCCGGTGACCAGCCGGGACAGCATCCGGGCCGCCTCCGGGTGGCTGAGCTCGGGCAGCTTCACCCGCACCCGGAGCGGGTGGTCCAGCGCCCGCATCGCGAAGGCGGGCTTTCCGGGCGCGTCGCCGGGGAAGCAGCCGGCGAAGGCCGGGCGGTCCAGCAGCGCCAGCCGGTCCGCGAGCAGCGCACCCGGGTCGTCGGCCCGGCCGTGCTGGCGCTCGCGGTGCTGGAGGTCGGACTGGTGGGCGGTCATCCCGTCGGCGTCGGCGAGCGCCTGCCGCAGCGCCGCCCAACTCCCGGGTTCGCCGCCGAGCAGCTCACGCAGCTCCCGGACGCCGGGGTAGCGGCCGTACGCGGCGTGGAAGGGGCCGACCGTCTGCTGGAGCGCGGCCCTGGCGCTCTCCGCGCGCAGCGAGAGCTCGTCCGGCAGCAGCGCGTCGGCCAGCCGGGCGGCCGCCTCGTCCACCTCGGCGGCGGCGCCGAACAGGTCGAGGCCGTACGGCGAGGCGGGGTCGCCGGGGGCGATCACCACGTCGTACCAGTCGTCCGGGCCGAGGTCTGCCTCGGCGCCGCCGATCACCACCGCGCAGGCGGTGCCCGCGAGCGCCTGGAGGCAGAGCGCCTCGGCCAGCGGCCGGGCCAGCCCTGCGGTCTTGCCGGTGCCGGCCGGGCCGACGGCGAGCAGCGAGGTGCCGAGCAGCGCCGGGTCGAGGGCGAAGCCGGTGGCCCGGTGGGTGGGCGGGTTCTTCAGCACGTCCTGGGCGGTGCCGAGCCTGACCTGACGGGTCAGCAGGTCGTGCCGGGGGCTGCGGCCGGTCAGGTCGCGGGCCTCCGAGGGGTGCGCGCAGGCGGCGGCGCCCCGGGCGGTGACCTGTTCGGTGAAGGCGGCCATCAGCTCGGGTTCGCCGAGCACGGTCTCCCAGGCCCGCTGGATCCGGACGTAGTCGACGTCGCTGACCGGCTGCCGGTCGAGCAGCTGGGCGGCCAGCGGCGCGCCGCCCTGCCGCAGCCGCTCCCAGGGGTCGGTGGGTCCGGTCGGTGCGGCGACGCCCTCGGCCGGCTCCTCCTGGGTGACGGTGCGGGCCAGCAGCGGGCCCACCCAGCGGCGCCAGACCTCGGGCCAGCGGCCCATCCGGCCGAACAGTTTGATCACGCCGATCGCCACCGCGATGTTCACCGCCAGCAGCGCGATCACCGCGGTGGTCGAGTCGAGGTCGTCGAGCAGACCGAGCAGACCGGCGACCCAGAAGACCAGCTGCACGCCGTACAGGTAGGCGAACCAGGCCACCACCAGGTTGAGCGCGGCCCGCAGCAGCAACGGGGCGGCCGGGACGGCGGCGGCCTCCCGGTCGGCCACCGCGTTCTGACGGTGGTTCAGCCGGTAGATGCCCGGTTCGAGTTCGGGGCGAAGCTCCCCGGCCCAGGCGGTGAGGTCGAACGGGACCGGCCGCTGCGGCGGTACCCCCGGCGCCTTCCCCAGCCCGACCGCACGCTGCCCGTACGTACCGTCCAGTCCCATCCCGGCCCGCTCCCCGCTCCCTGTGCCCACCCGGCCATTCACCTACCCGGGACGCCGCCGGGCGACCCGTCCGCGCTCAATGTAGTGGAGCGGCGGCAGCCCGTAGCCGATCCCGGGGCGCTGGCCGCGCAGGACAAGTCGGACGGCGGACTGCTACCGAGTGGCGCATGCTCGGGCGAGTTCGGCGGCCGTAGCCTGCGAGGACCGCGCCTTGAGATTTGGAGAACACACCATGAGCGCTGCAACTCCGCTCCCGCAGGAGCGCCGCCTGGTCACCGCGATCCCCGGCCCGAAGTCGCAGGAGCTGCAGGCCCGCAAGCTCGGCGCGGTGGCCGCCGGTGTCGGCACCACCCTCCCGGTGTACGTCTCGCGGGCCGGTGGCGGCGTGCTGGAGGACGTGGACGGCAACTCGCTGATCGACTTCGGCTCCGGCATCGCCGTGACCAACGTCGGCAACAGCGCCGCCGCCGTGGTCGCCAAGGCGACCGCGCAGCTGGAGGCGTTCACCCACACCTGCTTCATGGTGACCCCGTACGAGGGCTACGTGGCCGTGGCCGAGCAGCTCAACGAGCTGACCCCCGGCGACCACGAGAAGCGCACCGCGCTCTTCAACTCGGGCGCCGAGGCGGTGGAGAACGCGGTGAAGATCGCCCGCGTCTACACCAAGCGCACCGCCGTCGTGGTCTTCGACCACGGCTACCACGGCCGCACCAACCTCACCATGGGCCTGACGGCGAAGAACATGCCGTACAAGCAGGGCTTCGGCCCGTTCGCGCCGGAGATCTACCGCGTTCCGGTCGCGTACCCCTACCGCTGGCTGACCGGTGCCGAGAACTGCGCCGCCGAGGCCGCCGCGCAGGCGATCGACATCATCAACAAGCAGATCGGCGCCGACAACGTCGCGGCGATCATCATCGAGCCGATCCAGGGCGAGGGCGGCTTCATCGAGCCGGCCAAGGGCTTCCTCCCGGCCATCGTCGAGTACGCCAAGGCGAACGGCATCGTCTTCGTCGCGGACGAGATCCAGACCGGCTTCTGCCGCACCGGCCAGTGGTTCGCCTGTGACGACGAGGGCATCGTCCCGGACCTGATCACCACCGCCAAGGGCATCGCCGGCGGGCTGCCGCTGGCCGCCGTGACCGGCCGCGCCGAGATCATGGACGCCGCGCACGGCGGTGGTCTTGGCGGCACCTACGGTGGCAACCCGGTCGCCTGCGCCGCCGCCCTGGGCGCCATCGAGACCATGAAGTCCGAGGACCTGAACGCCAAGGCCAAGCGGATCGAGGAGGTCATGAAGGCCCGTCTGACCGTCATGGCCGAGAAGTTCGACGTGATCGGCGAGATCCGCGGACGCGGCGCCATGATCGCCGTCGAGCTGGTCAAGCCGGGCTCCAAGGAGCCGAACCCGGAGTTCACCGCCGCGGTCGCCAAGGCGTGCCACGCCGAGGGCCTGGTCGTGCTGACCGCCGGCACCTACGGCAACGTGCTGCGCTTCCTGCCGCCGCTGGTGATGCCGGAGCACCTGCTCACCGAGGGCCTGGACATCATCGAGGGCGCCTTCGCCGCCGTCTGATCCCGCCTCGGCGCGAAGGGCCCGGTCCGCACGGACCGGGCCCTTCCGTTTGCGTCCGCCGAATGCCGACGCTCGTTGCACGCGCACTGGTGAAGATGCTGTGCCAAACGGTCCGAGCCGTGCTGCGCCGCGCGGCGTCTGACGTACTGTCATGACAGATGGACAGCGAGCCACAGTTCTCATCGACAACCTCCGCCGCTCCAGCCGGGGCGGTGGGAGCCGAGAACCGATCGACCGACCGTCCGGCCCACACCCCCCGGGGCGCACGGAACGGCGATCTCCCCAGCCGCCCTGGAGCTCTCCCCCCCGCTCCGGGGCGGCTCTCGCGTGCCTGGATTCCGCTGGCCCTGCTGGCCGTACTCGTCCTGATCTCCTGGCAGGTCGCGGTCGACGGTCCCCTGCTGGAGCTCGACGAACTGACCCGCGGCGGCGTCCACACCCTCCGCCGGGCGCTGGGCAGTACGCTGCTCAACCACCTCGGCGCCGGACTCTCGGACTTCGGCGACCCCGCCCTCGCGATGCCGGTCCTGCTGCTGACCGCAGCGGTCGCGGCCTGGCGCGAGCACCGGACCGGACGGGTCCGCTGGTGGTACCCGTTGCCGGTGGCGGTGCTGGCCGGGGTGCTGGTACCGCTGCTGGTCGTACCCGGCAAGGCGTGGTTCGCCCGGCCTGGTCCTTTCGGCTACCCGCTCGCGCCCGAACAGCTCGGCTGGTACCCGTCCGGACACACCGCCACCTCGGCGATCGCGTACGGCACGGCGGCCCTGCTGGTCGGCCCGACGCTGCACCGGCCGGTGCGCCGACGGCTGTATGGGCTGACCGCACTGCTCTGCCTGGGTGTCGGGGCCGGGCTGGTGTGGAGCGACTACCACTGGCTGCTGGACGTGCTGGCCAGCTGGTGTCTCGCGGGGGTGCTGCTCTGGTGCCTGCGGCGGCTGCTCACTCGCCGCTAGCGGGCTCCTCCTCGTTCCGGTGCACCAGACCCGCCTCGCCGCTGTCGCGGTGCCACTCGACCACCAGCTCGTCGCGGGCGCCGAAGCGGACCAGATGGCGACCGACGACGTCCTCCAGCTGCGGCAGGTCGCCCTCCGCGCCCTCGACCACCAGCAGCAGCGCGTCGGGCTCGGCGGTCAGGGTGGCGGTGCCGGCGCCGAAGACCAGCTCGCCCCGGCCTGCCTCCTCGCACCACTCGGCCTGGACCTTGCGGCCCATGTGGGCGGCCAGCTGCTTGCCGTAGCGGGCCGGACGGTCGGTGGCGACGCGCGCCTGGGACACGGACATGGTGTGACCTCTGTCTGTTCGGGTGCCTGATCGGGTGCCCGATACGGCGCCTGATCGGGCTTCTAGAATTTAGGTGAGCCTAATCGCATAGTGAGCCAAGCTCAAGGTGTTATCGGAGCGACATCTCGACCGGCCCCGATACCCTGGGGCCACCTACTGCCCGGGGAGCCTGCCCATGTCCACGTCGTCCGCGCCGTCTGCGCCGTCCGGGGCGACCGGGCCGTCCACGCCGCCCGCCGACACCGCTGCGGAGCTCGCCGACGCGCTGACCCGGGCCATGAAGCGGATCCGTCGGCAGACCATGGCGCGGCTGGAGCCGTACGGGATCACTCCTGGCCAGGCCCGCGCCCTGCGCACGCTCGCGCACGCCCCCGGGTGCGAGGGCCGGGAGACCATGCGGCTCAGCGAACTGGCCGAGCGCCTGCACATCGCGCCCCGCTCCGCGACCACGGTGGTGGACGCACTGGAAGAGGCCGGCCTCGTCGAACGGGTCCCCGATCCGGCGGACCGACGGGCCGTCAGGGTCGTGCTGACGGCGGCCGGCCACGGCGCACTGGAGCGGTTCGGGCAGGTCCGCCAGGAGGTCGCGCAGGAGTACTTCGGACCGGTCAGCCGACCGGATCAGGCCGCACTGCTGCAAGCGCTGCGGACCGCCGAGCTCGCCTTCGAGCAGAACCGGGCGGCCGGCCCGGGTCCAGCGCGGTGATCCCGATCCCGAGCACCACCAGCACCGTCGCCCCGACCGCGAGCGGGTCGAACCGCTCGCCGAGCAGCAGCCAGGACGAGGACATCCCGAAGACCGGCACCAGCAGCGAGTAGGGCGCCACCGCCGAGGCGTCGTACCGACCGAGCAGGTGGGTCCAGGCCATGAAGCCGAACAGGGTGGACCCCAGGCCGACGTAGAGCACCGCGCCGATCCCGGCCGGGGTGAGACCGGTCAGGGCCCGGCCGATCTCCGCCGGCCCCTCGAACAGCAGCGACAGGCCGAGCAGCGGCAGCACCGGGACGGCGCTCATCCAGACCATCCAGCGCAGGGCGTCCGGCGGGGCGGCCTTCCTGGTGAGCACGTTGGACACGGCCCAGAACGCCGCCGCCGCGATCACGATCACGAACGCGCCGACGGGGCCGTGCAGACCCCGGTCCGCGGCGGCCAGGACGATGCCGCCGAACGCGATGGCCAGCCCGGCGATCCGCCGCGCGGGCGGCCGTTCGCGCAGCAGTACAGCCGCGAACACCGCCGTGAAGACGGCCTGGCTCTGCAACACCAGTGAGGACAGCCCGGCCGGCATCCCGGCGTGCATGCCGAAGAACAGCAGCCCGAACTTCGCCACGCCGAGGGTGAGGCCGACCGCCACCACCCAGCGCCAGGCGACCTTCGGCGGCCCGAGGAAGAAGATCGCGGGGACCGCCACCACGGCGAACCGCAGGGCGCCGAACAGGAACGGCGGGAAGTGCTCGAGGCCGACGTGGATGACGACGAAGTTGACGCCCCAGACTGCGGCGACCAGGACGGCGAGGGCGATGTGACGGGGGGTCATCGGCATGGACCGAGCATGGCCCGGGCGACGATGTAGCACCAGCAAATAGTTCTTCACCAGATGCTTTAGCATCACTGCATGATGGATCTGGGGAGGCTCCGCGCGCTGCACGCGGTCGCGGTACACGGTTCGGTGGGCGGCGCGGCGGCCGCGCTCGGCTTCACCCCCTCGGCGGTCTCCCAGCAGATCGCCAAGCTGGAGCGGGAGACCCGGACGGTGCTGCTGGAGCGTCAGGGCCGGGGCGTGGCGCTCACCGACGCCGCCCGGACCCTGGCCGACACCGCGCAGCAGGTCCTCGCCCTGGTCGAACAGGCCGAAGTGACGTTGGAGGAGCAGCGCGGCGAGGCCGTCGGCCGGCTCGTGGTGGCCGCCTTCGCCACCGGCGCGCGCGGCATCCTGCCCGGGGCGCTCGCCGAACTGCGCGAGCGCTGCCCCGACCTGGACGTCCGGCTGCTGGAGGTCGACCCCTACCTGGCCGCCGACCTGGTGGCCAGGGGCGAGGTCGACCTCGCCCTCGTCCAGGACTGGCCGACCGTGCCGCTGCCGATCCAGGACGGGCTGTCCCGGCTCGACCTCGGCATCGACCCGGTGGACCTGCTGCTACCCGCCGGGCACCCGCTGGCCGCCCTCGCCGTGGTGCCGGTCGGACGCCTGCTCGGCCAGCGCTGGATCAGCGTGCCACCCGGCAACATCTGCCACGACTGGCTGGTCCGCACGCTGCGCGAGGCCGGTGAGGAGCCGGACGTGATCTACCAGGTGGGCGAGTTCGAGACCCAGATCGCGCTGATCGGTGCGGGCCTCGGGATCGGCCTGGTGCCCCGCCTCGGCCGCGCGGCCCTGCCGCCCGGGGTGGTCGCCCGGCCGGTGGTGCCCGAGCCCGCGCGCCGGGTGTTCGTCCTCTGGCGGACCAGGACCAGCCGCCGGCCTGCCATCACCGCGACCTTGCAAGCGCTCCGGCGGCAGTGGAGCTGAGGCCAGGTGAGCCGCCGTGAGTGCGGTCAGTCCGCGAAACCGATCACGAGCCACATGAAGCCCACCCCGAGCAGGGTGCAGAGCAGTGTGGAACGGGACGGGTGCGGGCTGTGCGCCTCCGGGAGGATGTCGGAGGTCGCCAGGTAGAGCAGGAAGCCCGCGAAGAAGCCGAGGTACAGGCCGAGCAGGTGCTGCGGAATGGTGAACGACAGGGTGATGGCCGCCCCGGTAACCGGCGCCAGTGCGTCGGCCGTCAGCAGGGCGAGGGCGCGGCGGCGGTTGTTCCCGTACAGCCGGGTGATGGTGTAGGTGTTGAAACCGTCCGCGAAGTCGTGGGCGACCACCGCGATGGCCACCACCGTGCCGACCGTGCTGCCCGCCTGGAACGCCGCGCCGATCGCGAATCCGTCCATCAGGCTGTGCCCCACCAGCGCACCCGCGGCCGTCAGACCGACCCCCTGCTTGCCGCTCTGCGCGGGACTGTGCGCATGGGCGTGCGAGTGGGCGGCGTACTCCCCCTCGTGACCGCGGTGAATAGCCACCGACCGCTCGACGATGTGGATCGCCAGAAAGCCGCCGGCGAACATCAGCAGCGCCTGCGGCACCCCGTGCAGTTCGCCCGGTGCGGCGTGGATCGCCTCGGGCAGCAGGTCGAACGCCACCACCCCGAGCATCAGACCGGCTGCGAACCCGAGCACCAGATGACGGCGGTCACCGGTGCGCTGAGCCACGAAACCGCCGAGCAGCGTCATCAGAAAGGCACCGGCGGAGACGAGCACCGCGGTCATCGAGGGCCTCCCGCACTCGCTCGTCGGATGTCCGACACCTTGCGGCCTCCGCCCCTGGACGTCAACCCACCGGCATTAGCGTGACGTGGTGTCAGCGGCCCACCGTCACCTGCGGGACCTTGAGCTGCACGGGTCTGTGCCGCAGGGGCCTGAGCCGCGTGAACCTGAGCTGCGCGGGCCTGTACCGCACGGGCCCGAGCTGAGTGGGGCCGGACGGCTGCGCGGTCCGCTGCCCACGGGCGCAGACGCCCGGCCCGGGACGTGGCTCGCGCCACGGCCCTACCGGCCAGCCTGCTGGGCGGCGCGTCGCAGTGCCCGCCGGACACGGCCGTCAGGGTGACGGCGAGTCAGCGGGTTCCGCACCGACGGCTGACCTGGGCGGTCGGGGTCGCGTCGGCCTCACCCGTCGGGCCGTCAGCCTCCGACCCCGAGCCGGAGCCCGAGGTGAGTGGCCGTCAGCTCGCGTACGCCGTCACCGTCCACCAGGTGGATCTGCTCCAGCTCCCCGGCCAGGTCGAGCGCCCGTTCGGAGAACCGGCCCGTGGTCAGCCGCAGCCCTCGGTCGGCCCCCTCCTCCCGGACCGCCTCCGCGAGCGTCCGCAGCTCGATGTCCTCCACCTGGCCACCCGCCCCACCCGACTCGTCGGGGCGCGACGCCCAGACCACCCAGCGCCCCGGCAGCGCGCTCCCCGGCTCCCCGGACCCGGTGGCGACCAGCCCGGACGGCCCGCGCAGCCGGACGCTCCACTCCGTCAGCCCACCCCTGGTCAGCAGCTCGCGGACCAGTTGGGCGAACTCGTTCGCCGACAGGTCGGCTGCCGACGGCACCGTACGGCTCGCCTCCGCGCTCGGCTCGACCGGCACCAGCCCGTACGGGTCGGGGGTCACCACCGCCGCCAACTCGCGCAGCCGCAGCAGTGCCTCGTCCTGCTCGGCGTCGGCGTACACGCCGCTGCCCTGCTCGGCGCCGATCACCGTCCCGGTCTCGCTCTCCGCTGCGGGCGGCAGCAGCCGGGTGCGGGCCAGCGCGTCCCGGTCCGCGTCCACGCTGAGCAGGCAGACGGGATCGGCCGACGGGCTGTCCGGGCTGCGCAGCCAGCCGTTGAGCACCACGCCGGCCAGTATGTCCTCGGTGTCCACCGCGTCCGCCGCCTGCAACGCGCGCAGTGCGAGCCGGGCCGCCAGCCGCAGGTAGTCGGCGGCCCGGTCGGCTGTCGGGCGCGGCACCGGCTCGACCTCGCCGTCGGCGCCCAGCCGGTAGCCGGCCAGCGAGGGGACCAGCTCCAGCGCCGGCAGATCGAGGTCGAGGACGGCGGTGCGCGTCAGTGGACGGAACACCGCGCGACAGGGGGCGGGCAGATCCTGGGTCGCGCCCTCCGCCGCGGCCAGCGCGCGCTCCAGCAGCGACTCGACCGCCGCCGGCTCGGCCAGCCGATAGGCCCGACGGCACTCCTCCAGGCTGTCGTTGTACTCCCGAACCGCCCGGGCCCGCGCCTGCTCCGCCTCCTCGTGCGCCCGCCGGGCGGCCGGCACCCCGCTGGCCACCGCCACCGCCCGCCGTGCGCGCCACTCGCGCAGGGCACGCTGATGTGCCAACCGGGCCTGGGCCAAGCCGCGCTGGTACCCGGAGTCGAGCAGCAGTCGGCCCGCCACCTGCGGCTCGGCCGGGGCGTAGTCCTCCCAGCGCGGCTCGGGGCCGTCGTCGGCCGCACCTGCCGCCGACCCGTCCCCGGCCTCGGCTTTCGCCGCCGGATACGGACGGGGCTCGTAACTCAGCAGCTGGCTCTCGAAGTCCATTGCCGAGACCGGCAGTGCGGCTCGGCGCAGCAGATCGGCGAGCTGCTCGTGCTCGGCCAGCACGGCCATCGTCCGCTGGTGGGTGAGGGCGGCCGCCCTGCCGTGCGCGGCGACCTCGTCGTCGGTGGCCGTGGTGGTGTTGGTGCCGCTGGCCCGGGGGGTGGGCACCTCCTCGCCGCCGAGGTCACGGAAGAGCGAGGCCAGGAAACCGGGTTGGAGGGTGGTCGCGGTACCGTCCGGCTGCCCCTCTGGTGCGTTCTGCATCGGTGGTCGTTCCCCCATGCTCGTCCGGTGTGCCGCTCGGCTGCTGCTGAGCATTCTCCACCGTCCGGCCCCCGCCGGTGGCCAAGACCCGTGACCCCGGCGTCAGTTGGTCCTGGTGTTGGTCAGGTGCAGGCCGATGTACCCGACGTAGATCCGACCGCTGCCGGAGCAGTCGTCCAGGTAGTGCAGCCGGGGTGCCGTCCGCCCGCCGCCGATCCGCAGGTGCGCGCCCATGAACGCGCGCCGGGAGGAGTCCACGCACTCCGGCACCGGGAGCATCCGCTCGCGCTTCCACTTGGTGTGGCTCTCCACCGTCCTCGACTCGCCGCGCACCGCCTTGCGCGGCGGGAACCGGTGACAGCCGGGCGGGGTGTGCTCGCACCACTGCTTGAAGTCGCCGCCCGCCTCGCCCCGCACGGCGGCGGCCGCGTACTCCTGAAGCGCCGTCAGGCCCTCCCACGTCAGCCGGGCCCAGCCGGTGCCGGCGTACTGGCCGTCGAGTGCCACCGCCTCCTTCTGGTCGCCGGTGAACTCCAGCAACGGGAACTCGGCGAACCGGCCGACCAGTTCACCGAAGCTGCCCGGGCTCCCGTCGCACGGCCGGACGGTGCAGAGCCGGCCGGGCAGGCTCAGCCCCGACGAGTGCCGCAGGCCGGACCGGTCGTCGTTGGCCGCGCTGAGGAAGCGCTCGCGGCGGCGCGAGCGGTGCAGCGAGTGCCGGACCCGCTGGAGCTCGTCGGCCCTGGCCTGCCGCTCGGCGGCGTCCACCTCCTGGTCCGTCCGCTGCTCGGTCGCCGGACCGACCGCACTGCGTGCCTCGGTCGGTGCGCGGTAGACCGGCACGGCGGCCAACAGTGCCGGCAGCGGCAGGTCGGTGGCGAGCCTGCGGGGCTCCCTGGCCAGCAACGCGGCGGCCCGCCGGACGTCCTCCTCGATCCGGTGCCTGGGCAGCACCGGGTGCCGCGCGCCGTCGACCCGGCAGGCCGGATCGATCTCGGGCAGGTAGGTGCGGACCGCGCCGCCGTAGACCTTGTGGTACTCCAGCGCGACGTTGAACAGCGGCAGCGCCTCGTGGTCCAGCAGGTGCAGCGAAGCCAGACCGGTCAGCTGCCGGGTGAGCGGCAGCAGTGTCTCGGTCACCCAGGCGCTGGGCGCGGTGGACGGGGGGAGGCTGGCCACCAGCACCGGCAACCGGCGCTCGGGATCGCAGAGTTCGTCGATCAGCGCCTCCACGTCCGCCGGGCGGACCAGTCGCGGGGCCACCCCGATCTGCGCCGGGCCGTCGGTCGCGTCGAGCAGCGGCAGCAGGGCCCGGGCCAAGTCCGGGACGGGGACCCGGCCGCCCGACCTGGGGGCTGATCCGGAGGCCAGGTACTCGGCCTCCAGCCGGACCTCGGTGGGGCCGTCCGGAGTGGCGGAGGCGAGGGTCAGGGTCAGCTGGTCGGTGCCGTGCGGGGCGGGGGTGCGCAGTCTGCGGCGGATGTAGCCGGGGCCGCCCTCGGGGTCGGTCGCGGGGGCACCCTCAGGGCCGGTCGTGCCGGCGGGCAGGTCACCGAAGTCGCGGTCCAGCAGGACCCGGTCCCCGAGACGCAGGCGCTCGGCCGGGAGGGCCAGGGTGTCCGGCGGGGGCTCGTCGTGGCCCTCCCGCTTGAGCCAGGCGGCCAGCAGCTGATCCGCCAGGGCGGCCACCTCGGCGCGGGGCCGTGGCGAACCGACCGTCATCCGATAGGGCGTCGGCTGGCCGAACCGGCCCGCCGCCTCGCCTGGTTGGCCGGCGGCGGACGCGGGACTCGAGGGCCGGGGTGGAGTTCGATCCGGTACGGTGCGCTGCGACGAACTGTGCTGCGGAGTCATGCGAGGTACCTCCCGTGGTGCGGCTGCTGAGGTCTGACGTCCTCCATCTACGGGGTGGTCGGTCGGCTCCGCACCGCCCGATACCGGTGCGGGTCCTTGCTCCAGGAAACGCCGATGCCCGGAGCGGAAGTTCCAACACCGGGCATGGTTAATTCGTTCGAGTGTCACTAGGTTTTCGCTCGGACCGGCTCTTCGGCGGTCGTGGCACCCTGTCGCCGCAGCTCCTGAGCGACACTCAGCGACGCTCAGGCGTCTCCCACCGGCACCTCGACGAAGTCCCGGCCGGTGGCCTCGGCGGCGGCCGAACCGCCGGTGACCTCCGCCAGCCAGGTGTGAAAGGCCGTCACCTCCGGCTCGGGTACGCCCACTTCGATCCGCACCCCGGTCGCCTGGTAGGTCAGCTCCCGCACCACGTAACCGGCAGCCCGCAGGTCGTTGTCGAGCCGCCCCGCCCTGGTGTGGTCGACCTCGACGGTCAGCAGCGCGACCGGCCGCCGCTCCAACAGCCCGACGGCGTCCACCGCCTCGGACACCGCGCTGCCGTACGCCCGCACCAGGCCGCCCGCACCCAGCTTGATCCCGCCGAAGTACCGGGTCACCACCGCGACGGTGTCGGTCAGCCCTCGCCTGCGCAGCACCTCCAGCATCGGGACCCCGGCCGTGCCGCCCGGCTCGCCGTCATCACTGGAACGCTCGCGCGGCTGCTCACCGCCGACCACGAAGGCGGTGCAGTTGTGCCGGGCGTCCCAGTACTGCCTGCGGATGCCGGCGATGAACGTCTGCGCCTCCGCTTCGTCGGTGACTCTGGCCAGGTGGCAGATGAAGCGGGACTTCTTGATCTCCAGCTCGTGCACGCCGGAACCCCGAACGGTCAGGTACGGCTTGGGGGTCGGTTCCGACATGGTGCGGGGGTTCTCCAGACACGCGAAAAGCCGGCAGGGACCAGGCGTCCCCGCCAGCTTAACGAGCGTTCCGGTTCGCTCCGACCCTGCCGTCAGCGACCTGCGAGCGCGTCCAGCTGCTTGCGGTCCAGGCCGGTCAGGGCGGTGACCTCGGCCGGATCGACAGCGCCGCAGTCCAGACCGCGCAGCAGGTAGCCGCTCAGCGCGCGGGCGGTGGCCGGTTCGTCCATCACGTCACCGCCGGCCTTGGCGACGTACGCGGCCAGCCTGGCCGAGGCGGCCGCCAGGCCCTCGCGGTAGAAGGAGTAGACCGCGACGTAGCGGGTCGGCAGGTGCGCGGGGTGCATGTCCCAGCCCTGGTAGTAGGCGCGGGCGAGCGACCGGCGGACCAGGTCGTGGTGGAGCTTCCAGGCCGCGTGCACCTGCTCGGTCGGCCCGGTCGGGATGACGTTGGTCGAACCGTCCGACAGCCGCACACCCGTACCGGCCGCCGCCACCTGCATGACCGCCTTCGCGTGGTCCGCGACCGGGTGGTCCATGCTCTGGTAGGCGGCGCTGACCCCGCAGGAGGCGCTGTAGTCGAAGGTTCCGTAGTGCAGGCCGGTGGCCCGGCCCTCGGCGGCCTCGATCATCCGGGCGACGGTGGCCCGGCCGTCAGCGCCGAGGATCGCCTGCGTGGTCTCGATCTGGATCTCGAACCCGATCCGCCCGATCGGCAGGCCGGCCCGCTGCTCGAAGTCTGCCAGCAGCCGGACCAGCGCGGTGACCTGCTCGGCGTAGGTCACCTTCGGCAGCGTGAGCACCAGGCCCTCGGGCAGGCCGCCTTCGGCCAGCAGGGTGGACAGGAACAGCTCCAGCGTGCGGATGCCGCGGTCGCGGACCGCCGCCTCCATGCACTTGATCCGGATGCCGATGTACGGCGGCGCGGTACCGTCCGCCACGGCAGCCGCGACCAGCCGGGCGGAGCGGATCGCGGCCGCGTCCTCCTCGGCGTCGGGGCGCGGGCCGTAGCCGTCCTCGAAGTCGATCCGCAGGTCCTCGACCGGCTCGCGCTCCAGCTTGGCGCGGACCCGGGCGTGCACGTCGGCCAGCAACTCGTCGTCGGCCACACCGAGCGCCTGCGCGAGCTGGGCGGGGGTGGCGGCGTGAGCGTCGAAGGCTGCCAGCGCCTGGGCGCCCCAGCTGCGTACGGTGTCGGCCTCGAAGGCGTCGGCCGGTACGTAGACGGTGTGCACCGGCTGGCGGCTGCCGTCGTCGCCGGGGTAGCGCCTGGTCAGCTCGGCGTCGACCGGGGCGAGCAGCGCCTCCACGGCGGCGCGGGCGGCCTCGGAGAACGAGGCGCCGCCCTCGGACTTGCTACCGTCCAGCTTGGCCTGCGACATGCCGAATCCTCCACGCCTTCAACAGATTGTTGATGCGAAGGTAACGGCGTCGTACTCGGGCCGTCAATGGCCGATCCTCCGGCGAACCTCAGTCCCGGCCCGCCGCGATGTAACGTTCCTCCAGGTGGGACCAGAGCCGCTCGACGTCCTTCGGGCTCACCGAACCATCCGGACGGCTGCCGACCACGCCGTACTCCCGGGTCAGGAACTCCGCGAGCCGCTGGGGATCCGGCTGGTGCTCGAACCGGTCCATGTACGCGGTCAGCGCCTCGTAGCAGAGCTCGGGATCGAGCGGCTCCGCCGCCGGCCGACGATCAGCCTCCACCGAACCGGCCACCGCCGGGTCCGCGGCCGTCTGCAGCTCCGCTTCCGCCTCCGCCACATCGTCGAAGGTCAGCGGCTCCGCGACAGCCGACGGCGCCAACTGCTCCAGCCGGACCGGGCGCTGACGGCGCGCCGGCTGCTCGACCGGCTCGTCCTCCGGGCGAGGCGGCCGGGGCGCCTTGAACCACGGCGACGGCTGCCCGGGCACCCGCGCCGTGTGCACCGGCTCGGTCGGCTGGGCATGCGACCGCACCGCGCGCGCCGTCCAGACGTTCAGCTCGGACTGACTCGGCGCCGACCGCTCCTCCGCAGCACCCTGCTCCTGCGCGTCCCGCAGCCGTAGGGCCGCCAACTTGGCCAGGGTCGGCCCGGCCAGGGCGGCCGCGACAGCGACCGGCGGCTGCGCTTGCGCCTGCGTCGGCTGCTGGGCCTGCGCTGTTGTTTGCGCCGGCTGCTGCGCTTGCGCCTGCTCGTGGGCAGGGCTGGTGACCTGTGCGCGCGGCTCGGCCGGTCCGGCGGCGCGGCCGTCGACCGGTGCCCCCGCCGCCTGGGCCGCGAGCGGAGCGGGCTCCAACTGCCCGACCGGGACAGCCTCCAGCGGCCCGTCGATCCGGTCCAGGATGGTCGGATCGAGCGGCACGCCGTACTTGGCGAGCTTCAACGGCAGCAGCGCCTGGAACGGCGCGGACCGCCGCCAGCCGCGCCCGTACCGGAACCGCAGCTGCGCCCGGTACACCAGCCGGTTCTGCTCCAGCCGGACCGTCTCGTCGTACGACCGCAGCTCCCAGAGCTTCATCCGCCGCCAGAGCCGGAACGTCGGCACCGGCGAGAGCAGCCAGCGCATCAGCCGGACCGACTCCATGTGCCGGTCGGCGGTGATCGCCGCGATCCGGCCCACCGCGTGCCGCGACGCCTCCACCACCACGACGAACAGCACCGGGATAACCGCGTGCATCGCCATGCCGAGCGCGTCGCCCCAGGACGCCGCAGCGTTGAACGCGATAGTGGCGGCCGTCAGCAACCAGGCCGTCTGCCGCAGCAGCGGGAACGGTATTCGCAGCCAGGTCAGCACCAGGTCCAGCGAGAGCAGCACCACGATGCCCGCGTCCACGCCGATCGGGAAGGCGTACGAGAAGGACCCGAAGCCCTTCTCCAGCGCCAGCTCACGCACCGCGTTGTAGGACCCGGCGAACCCGATGCCCGAGATCAGGCAGGCTCCGGCGGCCACCACTCCGAGCAGGATCCGGTGGGCGCGGGTGAGAGTTGGACGTGCCATTAGATGATCAACCCCTGGGGCTGGGAGTCGGCGGCTGCCGTACGCGACCGTTGCTGCCGGATCGACCCTTGCCGAGGAGCGGAACCACCGCACCAGCGACCGTCACGGCCCACCGGATACTACTCGCACGGGCGTTCCACCGCCGAAGCCCCCCGGCTACGAAACGTCCGCCGGGGTGCCGTTGAGGTGCGCCAACACCGCCTGGACGCGTCGATTGGCGTCCTCTGCCGGGGGCAGCTCCAACTTCGTGAAGATATTGGCAATGTGTTTGGCCACCGCACCATCACTGACGACCAGTCGGGCGGCGATCGCCGAGTTCGAGCAGCCCTCCGCCATCAGCTCCAGCACCGCCCGCTCCCGTGGCGACAGACACTGCAGTGGCTGTGAACGTGACCGACTGGCCAGCAGCTTGGCGATCACGTCCGGGTCCATCGCCGTACCGCCGGCCGCCACCCGGCGGACCGCGTCGATGAACTGGTCCGCGTTGAACACCCGGTCCTTGAGCAGGTAGCCGACCCCGCCCGTACCGTCCGCGAGCAACTCCCGGGCGTACAGCTGCTGCACGTGCTGCGAGAGGACGAGCACCGGCAGACCCGGAATCTCCCGGCGGGCCGCCAACGCCGCCTGGAGACCCTCGTCCGTGAGCGTCGGCGGCAGCCGGACATCGACCACCGCGACGTCCGGCCGGTGCTCCAGCAACGCGGCCAGCAGTTCGGGCCCGGTCTCCACCGCTGCGGCGATGGTGAACCCGTGTGCCTCGAGAAGGCGGATCAGCCCTTCTCGTAGGAGGTAGAGGTCCTCGGCGAGGACAACGCGCACGGCAACTCCATGGTGATGGTGGTCGGACCGCCCTGCGGACCGCTGAGCGAGAGAACACCGTCGAAGGTACCCAACCTCCGCTCGATCCCGCGCAGTCCGCTCCCCCGCTCCGGTGCGACACCGCCTCGCCCGTCATCCGTCACGGTGACCCGGAGCCACTCGGCGCGGTACAGGATGTCCACCCATACATGCCGGGCCCCCGAGTGCTTCGCGGCGTTGGCCATCAACTCGCTGATCGAGAAGTAGACCGCCGCCTCCACCGGGGCCTCCAGGCGGGCGGGCAGGCTGACCGTCACCTCGGTCTCCTGCGCGCTGTCCATCGCCAGAGCTCGCACGGCGTCGCCGAGACCGCGCTCCGCCAGCACCGGCGGGTGGATACCCCGCACCAGGTCACGCAGCTCCTGGAGCGCCTTCGCCGAGGACTGCCGAGCGTCGGCGAGCAGTACACGTGCCGCCACGGGATCGCTGTCCAACAGGTGCTCGATCGTGCCGAGGGTCATCCCGATCGCCACCAGCCGGGCCTGTGCCCCGTCGTGCAGATCCCGCTCGATCCGCCGCAGCTCGGCCGCCTGGTCGCCAACCGCCTCCGCCCGGGTCACCGTCAGCTCGGCCACCCGCCGGGTCAGTTGGATGTTCGACGCCCTGCCCTGGGGGTCGAGCACCCGCCGCGCCAGATCGGCGTGGAGGTTCAGTGCGTACGGCAGGACCGCCAGCGCCGCCAGCATCATCGCCGCGCTGAGCATGAAGGAGATCAGCAGCGAACCGCCTCCGGCCCCGGGATCGATCCCCCCGTAAGTCCGGCTGTCGAACAGAGCGGTGAACCCGAAGAGCGCGCCACCGATCAACAACCCGAGCACCGGAACGACCAGTGCCAGCACGGCCACCGGATTCACCACCAGCCAGACCATCTCGGCACGCGTGGTTCGATCCCGCAGCGACCAGTGCAACACCTGGGTGAACCGAGCGACGCTGCGGCTCCGGTGGTACGAGTAACCCGTCCACCAGTACCCGCGCGAATCCACCTCCAGCCCGGGCCGGGTGCTGTATGACACCGCCATCCGCACCTGGCACCAGCGCTCCACCTGGGACCGCGTCCACTCGGCGTTGAGCCGCACCGCCGGGGCTGCCAGCGTCAGGCCCGTCACACCGGCCAGAACAACCGCGACGAAGAGCCCCACCTCACCGTCGTCCAGCACGGTTACCGCCACCCCGCCGGCCAGCAGCGCTGCGAGGAACGGCATCACCACGCCTGGCACGGAGCTGATGAGGACCGCGACGGCCCAGCCGAGTGACCGGAACCCCGACCTGAACAACGCCCTGACCGGCTCGGTCAACGAGGCGGAGCTCTTCGGGGGGCTGACGGTTGTCACCGTGGACTCCTGTGGGGCTGAGACTGCTGGCTCGACTGACAGGCACCAGTGTTGCCCGAGGTGCCGCGTGCTGGCACTGGCCGCTTCTCCCTACTTCGGGGTGGACCTACCACCACCCCCGGGCGGGTGTTCTCTCCCTGGCAGGTCGCTGATCGGATCTGGTCCGGAAATGCAGAAAGCCCCGCCGGGAGACCCGGCGGGGCTTTCTGTGAATGATTGTTCGGCGGCGTCCTACTCTCCCACAGGGTCCCCCCTGCAGTACCATCGGCGCTATGAGGCTTAGCTTCCGGGTTCGGAATGTAACCGGGCGTTTCCCTCACGCTATGACCACCGAAACACTATGAAACTGTCAACCGCACCCCACCGTGACCATGGCAGGGGGTCGTTGTTTCAGAACAACACAGTGGACGCGAGCAACTGAGGACAAGCCCTCGGCCTATTAGTACCGGTCAGCTCCACCCCTTACAGGGCTTCCACATCCGGCCTATCAACCCAGTCGTCTACTGGGAGCCTTACCCTCTCAAGGAGGTGGGAATATTCATCTCGAAGCAGGCTTCCCGCTTAGATGCTTTCAGCGGTTATCCCTCCCGAACGTAGCCAACCAGCCATGCCCTTGGCAGAACAACTGGCACACCAGAGGTTCGTCCGTCCCGGTCCTCTCGTACTAGGGACAGCCCTTCTCAATATTCCTACGCGCACAGCGGATAGGGACCGAACTGTCTCACGACGTTCTAAACCCAGCTCGCGTACCGCTTTAATGGGCGAACAGCCCAACCCTTGGGACCTACTCCAGCCCCAGGATGCGACGAGCCGACATCGAGGTGCCAAACCATCCCGTCGATATGGACTCTTGGGGAAGATCAGCCTGTTATCCCCGGGGTACCTTTTATCCGTTGAGCGACGGCGCTTCCACAAGCCACCGCCGGATCACTAGTCCCGACTTTCGTCCCTGCTCGACCCGTCGGTCTCACAGTCAAGCTCCCTTGTGCACTTACACTCAACACCTGATTGCCAACCAGGCTGAGGGAACCTTTGGGCGCCTCCGTTACTCTTTAGGAGGCAACCGCCCCAGTTAAACTACCCACCAGACACTGTCCCTGATCCGGATCACGGACCCAGGTTAGACATCCAGCACGACCAGAGTGGTATTTCAACGACGACTCCACGACAACTGGCGTTGCCGCTTCAAAGTCTCCCACCTATCCTACACAAGCCGAACCGAACACCAATATCAAGCTATAGTAAAGGTCCCGGGGTCTTTCCGTCCTGCTGCGCGAAACGAGCATCTTTACTCGTAATGCAATTTCACCGGGCCTATGGTTGAGACAGTCGAGAAGTCGTTACGCCATTCGTGCAGGTCGGAACTTACCCGACAAGGAATTTCGCTACCTTAGGATGGTTATAGTTACCACCGCCGTTTACTGGCGCTTAAGTTCTCAGCTTCGCCAACCCGAAGATTGACTAACCGGTCCCCTTAACGTTCCAGCACCGGGCAGGCGTCAGTCCGTATACATCGCCTTACGGCTTCGCACGGACCTGTGTTTTTAGTAAACAGTCGCTTCTCGCTGGTCTCTGCGGCCGGCCCCAGCTCAGAGTGCAAGACTCATCACCAGTTCCGGCCCCCCTTCTCCCGAAGTTACGGGGGCATTTTGCCGAGTTCCTTAACCATAGTTCACCCGAACGCCTCGGTATTCTCTACCTGACCACCTGAGTCGGTTTGGGGTACGGGCCGCCATGAAACTCGCTAGAGGCTTTTCTCGACAGCATAGGATCATCCACTTCACCACAATCGGCTCGGCATCAGGTCTCAGCCTTAATGAGTGACGGATTTGCCTATCACTCGGCCTACACCCTTACCCCGGGACAACCACCGCCCGGGCTGGACTACCTTCCTGCGTCACCCCATCGCTCACCTACTACCCTGTTGGGTCACCGGCTCCACCACGTCCCTTTGTCCGAAGACTCCGGGCCGGCTTCACGGGCTTAGCATTCAGAGGTTCGACGTTGGCGCTTCAAAGCGGGTACGGGAATATCAACCCGTTGTCCATCGACTACGCCTGTCGGCCTCGCCTTAGGTCCCGACTTACCCTGGGCAGATCAGCTTGACCCAGGAACCCTTGGTCAATCGGCGCAAGAGTTTCCCACTCTTGTATCGCTACTCATGCCTGCATTCTCACTCGTGAACCGTCCACAACTGGATTCCTCCGCTGCTTCACCCGGCACACGACGCTCCCCTACCCATCACAGCCCCCGTTGGGGGTATTGCTGCAATGACACGACTTCGGTGGTGTACTTGAGCCCCGCTACATTGTCGGCGCGGAATCACTTGACCAGTGAGCTATTACGCACTCTTTCAAGGGTGGCTGCTTCTAAGCCAACCTCCTGGTTGTCTCTGCGACTCCACATCCTTTCCCACTTAGCACACGCTTAGGGACCTTAGTCGGTGTTCTGGGCTGTTTCCCTCTCGACCATGGAGCTTATCCCCCACAGTCTCACTGCCACGCTCTCACTTACCGGCATTCGGAGTTTGGCTAAGGTCAGTAACCCGGTGAGGCCCATCGCCTATCCAGTGCTCTACCTCCGGCAAGAAACACGTGACGCTGCACCTAAATGCATTTCGGGGAGAACCAGCTATCACGGAGTTTGATTGGCCTTTCACCCCTAACCACAGGTCATCCCCCAGGTTTTCAACCCTGGTGGGTTCGGTCCTCCACGAAGTCTTACCTCCGCTTCAACCTGCCCATGGCTAGATCACTCCGCTTCGGGTCTTGGGCATGCAACTGTACCGCCCTATTCGGACTCGCTTTCGCTACGGCTACCCCACACGGGTTAACCTCGCTACACACCGCAAACTCGCAGGCTCATTCTTCAAAAGGCACGCAGTCACGAGACACACAGCAAGCTGCATGTCCGACGCTCCCACGGCTTGTAGGCACACGGTTTCAGGTACTATTTCACTCCGCTCCCGCGGTACTTTTCACCATTCCCTCACGGTACTATCCGCTATCGGTCACTAGGGAATATTTAGGCTTAGCGGGTGGTCCCGCCAGATTCACACGGAATTTCTCGGGCTCCGTGCTACTTGGGAGAAGCTCAAGTGAGCCGCACAGATTTCGTCTACGGGGGTCTTACCCTCTACGCCGGACCTTTCGCATGTCCTTCGACTATCCATACGGTTTCTGACTCACCGACCGGCCGGCAGACCAATCAAGAACTTTCCCACGACCCCGCTCTGGCAACCCCTGCCGGGTCTCACACCAAAACGGTTTAGCCTCATCCGGTTTCGCTCGCCACTACTCCCGGAATCACGGTTGTTTTCTCTTCCTGAGGGTACTGAGATGTTTCACTTCCCCTCGTTCCCTCCACACACCCTATGTGTTCAGGTGCGGGTGACAGCCCATGACGACTGCCGGGTTTCCCCATTCGGAAACCCCCGGATCAAAGCCTGGTTGACGGCTCCCCGGGGACTATCGTGGCCTCCCACGTCCTTCATCGGTTCCTAGTGCCAAGGCATCCACCGTGCGCCCTTAAAAACTTGGCCACAGATGCTCGCGTCCACTGTGCAGTTCTCAAACAACGACCAGACACCCACCCTCGGCACCCCTGACAGGATGTCCTCAAGTAGGACCGGCACTGAAGCAACAGCCTCACGGCCGTTCCCTCAGGACCCAACAACGTGCCCGACACACCCGCCCTCACCGACCCACTTTCCACGCCGAAGCAGTACTTGTGAGGCCAACAGACCGTGTGTGCCGAATAGTCAACGTTCCACCCATGAGCAACCAACCGAGAGCATTCGTCTCGGTCTGGCTATGTGCTCCTTAGAAAGGAGGTGATCCAGCCGCACCTTCCGGTACGGCTACCTTGTTACGACTTCGTCCCAATCGCTGGTCCCACCTTCGACGGCTCCTCCCCTTACGGGTTAGGCCACCGGCTTCGGGTGTTACCGACTTTCGTGACGTGACGGGCGGTGTGTACAAGGCCCGGGAACGTATTCACCGCAGCATGCTGATCTGCGATTACTAGCAACTCCAACTTCATGGGGTCGAGTTGCAGACCCCAATCCGAACTGAGGCCGGCTTTTTGGGATTCGCTCCGCCTCGCGGCATCGCAGCCCTTTGTACCGACCATTGTAGCACGTGTGCAGCCCAAGACATAAGGGGCATGATGATTTGACGTCGTCCCCACCTTCCTCCGAGTTGACCCCGGCAGTCTCCTGTGAGTCCCCATCACCCCGAAAGGCATGCTGGCAACACAGAACAAGGGTTGCGCTCGTTGCGGGACTTAACCCAACATCTCACGACACGAGCTGACGACAACCATGCACCACCTGTATACCGACCACAAGGGGGCGACTATCTCTAGCCGTTTCCGGTATATGTCAAGCCTTGGTAAGGTTCTTCGCGTTGCGTCGAATTAAGCCACATGCTCCGCTGCTTGTGCGGGCCCCCGTCAATTCCTTTGAGTTTTAGCCTTGCGGCCGTACTCCCCAGGCGGGGAACTTAATGCGTTAGCTGCGGCACCGACGACGTGGAATGTCGCCAACACCTAGTTCCCAACGTTTACGGCGTGGACTACCAGGGTATCTAATCCTGTTCGCTCCCCACGCTTTCGCTCCTCAGCGTCAGTAATGGCCCAGAGATCCGCCTTCGCCACCGGTGTTCCTCCTGATATCTGCGCATTTCACCGCTACACCAGGAATTCCGATCTCCCCTACCACACTCAAGCCTGCCCGTATCGAATGCAGACCCGGGGTTAAGCCCCGGGCTTTCACAACCGACGCGACAAGCCGCCTACGAGCTCTTTACGCCCAATAATTCCGGACAACGCTCGCACCCTACGTATTACCGCGGCTGCTGGCACGTAGTTAGCCGGTGCTTCTTCTGCAGGTACCGTCACTTGCGCTTCTTCCCTGCTGAAAGAGGTTTACAACCCGAAGGCCGTCATCCCTCACGCGGCGTCGCTGCATCAGGCTTTCGCCCATTGTGCAATATTCCCCACTGCTGCCTCCCGTAGGAGTCTGGGCCGTGTCTCAGTCCCAGTGTGGCCGGTCGCCCTCTCAGGCCGGCTACCCGTCGTCGCCTTGGTAGGCCATTACCCCACCAACAAGCTGATAGGCCGCGGGATCATCCTGCACCGCCGGAGCTTTCCACCAACCCCCATGCAGAGGAAGGTCATATCCGGTATTAGACCTCGTTTCCAAGGCTTGTCCCAGAGTGCAGGGCAGATTTCCCACGTGTTACTCACCCGTTCGCCACTAATCCACTCCGAAGAGCTTCATCGTTCGACTTGCATGTGTTAAGCACGCCGCCAGCGTTCGTCCTGAGCCAGGATCAAACTCTCCGTGAATGTCTGCGAGTAATCTCGCGAGCCACTCGCGTTGAGCGGCACGGCAACCACCGGAATAGGCGGCCCCGCGCACTGCGTCCTCGCTAGTGTTTTACTTCATAAAGGAATCTCCAACCCCACAAAGTGAGGCCGGGGATGTCAACATATCTGGCGTTGACTTTTGGCACGCTGTTGAGTTCTCAAGGAACGTACACTTCCTTCGAGCCGCTTATCAGGCGGACCCTCCGGGCGCTTCGTTCGTTCTTTCGTGTTTCGAGCTTATCAGATGTTTTCCGCTCCGTTTTCCCGGAGTCTCACTCACCCAACTCGCCCTCGTCCTCCGGAACCTGACGGCCCGTCCGACGTTTCAAACTCTAGCCGATCCCCGCTCCTGAAAGCGAATCCAACCGCAATCCATATAAACGCACACGGCAAATAGACCCGGCCCGCAAAAAAGCGCGAACCAGTTCGACCAGAAGATGTGTCCAGAGGATTGGCCACCCCGGGACCGTCCGCGCCGATGCGTGTCCGGTGCTCCCTGCCGAGCGACTAGAGAACACTACCCCCGTCTGGGTCCTGCCGCAAATCACCCACCCTGACCACCCGCAGCCCAACCCACACAACCCACCCCATTGGCTCCCACACATGACAACGGCGGCCCACACCGATACCGGTGCGGACCGCCGTCATGACGTTCGAAGCTCAGGAGTTGGTCGGGAAGCCCAGGTTGATCCCGCCGTGCGAGGGGTCCAGCCAACGCGAGGTGACGGCCTTGCCGCGGGTGAAGAACTGGACGCCGTCCGGGCCGTAGGCATGGGTGTCGCCGAACAGCGAAGCCTTCCAGCCGCCGAAGGAGTAGTAGGCGACCGGGACCGGGATCGGCACGTTGATGCCGACCATGCCGACCTCCACCTCGTGCTGGAAGCGCCGGGCGGCGCCGCCGTCGTTGGTGAAGATGGCGGTGCCGTTGCCGTACGGGTTGCTGTTGATCAGCTCCACGCCCTCCTGGTAGGAGGCGACCCGCACGACCGACAGCACCGGGCCGAAGATCTCGTCGTTGTAGACCGACATGCCGGGCTTGACGTGGTCGAACAGGGTCGGGCCGAGCCAGAAGCCGTCGGCCGTAGGGGTGCCGGCGGTGTCCTCTCCCGCGATCGCGTGCTTTCGGCCGTCCACCGCGAGCTCGGCGCCGTCGGCGAGGCCGGACTCGACGTACGAGGTGACCTTGTCGCGGTGCTGGCCGGTGACCAGCGGGCCCATCTCGCTCTCGCCGTTGCAGCCGGGGCCGACCTTGAGGGTGGCCATCCGCTGCTTGATCTTGTCGACCAGCTCGTCACCGATCGGGTCCACCGCGACCAGGACGGAGACCGCCATGCACCGCTCGCCGGCCGCGCCGAAGCCGGCGTTGATGGCGGCGTCGGCGCTCAGGTCGAGGTCGGCGTCGGGGAGCACCAGCATGTGGTTCTTGGCGCCGCCGAGGGCCTGGACGCGCTTGCCGTACCGGGTGCCGGTCTCGTAGACGTAGCGGGCGATCGGGGTGGAGCCGACGAAGCTGACGGCCTTGATGTCCGGGTGCTCCAGCAGGCGGTCGACCGCGACCTTGTCACCGTGAACGACGTTGAAGACGCCGTCCGGCAGCCCGGCCTCCTTCCAGAGCTCGGCCATGAAGTTGGCGGCCGAGGGGTCCTTCTCGGAGGGCTTGAGGACGACGGTGTTTCCGGCCGCGATGGCGATCGGGAAGAACCACATCGGCACCATGGCCGGGAAGTTGAACGGCGAGATGATCGCGACCGGGCCGAGCGCCTGGCGGATCGAGTAGACGTCGATGCCGGTGGAGGCCTGCTCGGTGAAGCCGCCCTTCACCAACTGCGGGATGCCGCAGGCGTACTCGATCACCTCCTGGCCGCGGGCCAGCTCGCCGAGGGCGTCGGAGTGCACCTTGCCGTGCTCGGAGACGATGATCGAGGCCAGCTCGTCCTTGCGGGCGTTGAACAGCTCGCGGAAGGCGAAGAGCACCTGGGTGCGCTTGGCGATCGAGGCGTGCCGCCACTCGCCGAAGGCGGAGGCGGCCGCGGCCACGGCCTGGTCGACCTCGGCGATCGAGGCGAAGTCCACCTGCCCGGTGACCTGACCGGTGGCCGGGTCGAAGATGTCGCCGCGACGCGGGGCCGAGCCGGCGGTGGCGACGGCGGCGCCGTCGATCCAGTGGGTGATGTGCTTGCTCAAGGTCGTCTGCCTCCGAAGTCCGTTCGGCGCCTCGGCCGACGGTCCCTGTACGGCGCCGCCGGCATCGGCCGGGCGGCGGGATCACGGGCTACCGCGCTCGTTCTCCAGTCTGCTCACGGTCGCGCCCAGGCTCAACGAACAGGCTGACGGGGATTGGAGATTCAGCCTTACAGGTCGTCACCGCCTCACCTCCGGCAGGGACGTTTCTGCTTCCCGCCCCGGACCCCTCACCGCAGCCGGGCCGCCACCTCGTGCAGGGCCAGCTCCAGCACCGCCGGGTCGGTCAGCCGCCCCGAACCGTCCGGTGGGGCCAGCCAACGCAGCCCCCGCCCGGCCCCGGCCGGGTGCGGCAGCGCCACCCAGGTACCGCTCCCCGCGCTCCGCACTCCGGTGCCGATCCACCGCGCCGCGGTGCCCACCGGCACCAGGAAGCCGAGCTGCCCGTCCGCGAAGTCCGCGTACACCGGCCCGCCCCCGGGCCGCCGGGAAAGCCGGTCACGCTCGGCGACCAGGTCCCGTCCAGCGGCCAGGTCCCGCCCGGGGCCCAGGTCCGGCCGGGAGAGCAGCTCGAAGGCCGGGTGCCCCAACCCGCCAGGGACCAGCAACACGTCCCAGAGCCGCCCGGCCGGGAGCAGCATGGCGCCCCGCCCGCTGCCCTCCCACTCCCCGCGGCAGGCGTGCGGATCGGGCGCGGCGGCGGCCAGCCAGTCGACCGCCCGGCCGCCAGGGGTGCTCTCCATCGGTCGTCCTCCTCATCGGATACCTGTCACGAGGGAGAGGAGCGGAGCACCGGTCTCTTACACACATACGCCTACACACATACGGCAGAAGGCGGGGCGCCCCGTCGAAACGGAACGCCCCGCCCCTGCCGGTACCTCGTCAGCTGTCGAAGCCCAGTCCCATCCGGTCCAGCGTGCGCAGCCACAGGTTGCGGTGGCCGCCGCGCCGGTCGGCGCGGTCCAGCGACCACTTGGTCATCTCGATCCCGGCCCAGCGCACCGGCTCGGGCGGGAACGGCAGCGGCTTGCTGCGCACCATCTCCAGCGCCGTACGCTCCGTCAGCTCGCCCGCCAGCAGGTCGAGCATCACCTCGGCGCCGTATCGGGTGGCGCCCACGCCGAGGCCGGTGAAGCCGGCCGCATAGGCGACCCGGCCCCGGTAGGCCGTGTCGAAGAACGCCGAGAACCGGGTGCAGGTGTCGATCGCCCCGCCCCAGGCGTTGGTGAAGCGGACGCCGTCCAACTGCGGGAAGGTCTGGAAGAACTGCCGCGCCAGGGTGCTGAAGGTCTCCGGGCGCTGGTCGTGCTCGGCCTGCACCTTGCTGCCGAAGTGGTAGACGGTGTCGTAGCCGCCCCACAGGATGCGGTTGTCGGCGGAGAGCCGGAAGTAGTGGAACTTGTTGGCGGTGTCGCTCAGCCCCTGCCGCCCGGTCCAGCCGATCGAGGCGAGCTGCTGCTCGGTGAGCGGCTCGGTCATCAGGGCGTAGTCGTACACGGGGACGATGTACGGCCTGACCCGCTTGACCAGCGAAGGGAAGACGTTGGTGCCGAGCGCGACCCGGCGGGCGAAGACCCGGCCGTACGGCGTGCGGACGGCCATGCCGCTGCCGTGCTCGGCGAGCGCGAGGCCCTTGGTCCGTTCGAAGATCCGGACGCCCTGGGCGAGGCAGGCGTCCCGGAGGCCCCAGGCGAGCTTGGCGGGGTGCAGCATGGCCACCCCGTCCCTGTCCCAGACGCCGCCCAGGAAGGTGGGCGAGTCGATCTGCTCGCGGAGCTGGTCGGCGTCCAGGAAGGTGAGTTCGCCGCCGTACTCGGCGACCGCCTCGGCCATCTCGCGCAGCTCGGCCAGCTGGTGCGGCTGGGTGGCGACGTCGATCTCGCCGGTGCGCTCCCACTCGCAGTCGATGCCGTACTGCTTGATCGCGGTCTCGATCGCGTTCAGGTTCGCCTGGCCCTGGCGCTCCAGCTCGGCCAGTTCGCCGGGCCAGCGCTGGAGGCCGTTGCCGAAGCCGTGGGTGAGGCTCGCGGCGCAGAAGCCGCCGTTGCGCCCGGACGCCGCCCAGCCGATCTCGTTCCCCTCGATCAGGACGACGTCCAGCGAGGGGTCGCGCTCTTTGGCGATCAGGGCCGTCCAGAGTCCGGAGTAGCCGCCGCCGACCACCAGCAGGTCGCACCTGGTGTCCCCCACCAGGGCCGGGAGGGCGTCCGGGCGGCCCGGGTCCTCCAGCCAGAAGGGGGTCGGTCGGGCATCACTGAGCGCACGGGCGGAGTCCATGCCTATCAGCTACTTTCTGCTAATTGACGGCGTATCAGGTAGTTCGGACAGATTGTCAGGCGCTGGCCTTCCGACGGTTGCCGACCCACTGGCCGACCACCGTCAGCACCACCGCGGCGAGGAACATCGCCGTGCCGATCACGTTGACCTGCACCGGGATGCCGCGCTGGGAGGCGCCCCAGACGAACATCGGGAAGGTGACCGTGGTCGGTCCCGAGTTGAACTGGGTGATGATGAAGTCGTCGAAGGAGAGCGCGAAGCTGAGCAGCGCGCCGGCCGCGATACCGGGGGCGGCGAGGGGCAGCGTCACCTTCAGGAACGTCTGCACGGGCGTCGCGTAGAGGTCCTGGGCGGCCTGCTCCAGCCGCGGGTCCATGCTCATCACGCGGGCCTTGACCGCCGTCACCACGAAACTCAGGCAGAACATGATGTGGGCGATCAGGATCGTGGTGAACCCGAACGGGATCCGCATGTTGAGGAAGAGCGTGCCGAGCGAGGCGGCCATCACCACCTCGGGCATCGCCATCGGCAGGAAGATCAGACCGGTGGCACCGCCGCGCCCCCGGAACCGGTAGCGCGCCAGCGCGAAGGCGACCATGGTGCCGAGCACGGTGGCACCGACGGTGGCCAGTACGGCGATCTGCAGGCTGAGCGAGAGCGAGCCGCACATGTCGGCGACGCCGCAGGGGTTGGTCCAGGCGTCGGTGGAGAACTGGTTCCACTCGTAGTTGAACTTGCCGCTGGGCTTGTTGAACGAGAACGCCAGTACCACCAGGTTGGGCAGCACCAGGTAGGCCAGGGCGAGGACGCCCGCCAGCACCACCAGATGGGCCCGGACCCACTTCACAGTCCGGCTCATCAGACCAGTTCCTCCGTCCCGGCCTTACGCATGTAGACCGTCACCATGCCCAGGATCAGGGCCATCAGAATGAAGCTCAGCGCGGCGGCCGTCGGGTAGTCGAGCACGTTCAGGAACTGCTTCTGGATCGCGTTGCCGATCATCTGCTCGCTCGGCGAGCCGAGCAGTTGGGCGTTGATGTAGTCGCCCGAGGCCGGGATGAAGGTGAGCAGCGTTCCCGCCACCACCCCCGGCAGCGAGATCGGGAAGGTGACCTTGCGGAAGACGGTGAACGGCCGCGCGTACAGGTCACCGGCGGCCTCGTGCAGCCGGGGGTCGATCCGCTCCAGCGAGGTGTACAGCGGCAGGATCATGAACGGCAGGAAGTTGTACGTCAGCCCGCAGATCACCGCGAGCGGGGTGGCCAGCAGCCGCTGACCGGTGGTCAGCCCGAGCCAGTCGGTGACGCTCAGCAGGTGCAGCGCGTTGAGTGCGGAGACCACCGGGCCACCGTCCGACAGGATGGTCTTCCAGGCCAGCGTGCGGATCAGGAAACTGGTGAAGAACGGCGCGATCACCAGGATCAGGATGACGTTCCGCCACCGCTTGCTCGCCTTGAAGGCGATCGTGTACGCCAGCGGGTAGCCGATCGCCAGGCAGAGCAGGGTGGCGACCGCGGCGAAGCCGAACGAGCGGACGAAGTGCCACTTGTACTCGCTCAGCGCGTCCCAGTACGTCGAGAAGTGCCAGGTCAGTCGGAAGCCCTGCTCCAGCGAGCCGGTCTGCAACGAGGTGGAGGCCTGGTAGACCATCGGCACCACGAAGAAGACCACCAGCCAGGCGAGGCCGGGCAGCAGCAGCCAGTAGGGCGTCAGCCTGCGGCGCGGCGGCCGTTCCTGAAGAGGTGTCACCTGCGCCGGTGCAGCCTCGACGGTCGCGGTCACGCGGCGGCCTCCCCGGTGCCGGCGTCGATCGCCTGCGCGGCGTCGAGGCCGAAGGAGTGCGCCGGGTTCCAGTGCAGGACGACCGGGGCGCCGGGGGTGAGCCGAGTCGTGCGGTCCATGTTCTGCTCGAAGACCGCGAGCTCCTGGCCGGTGTCGGCGCGCACCACGTACTGGGTGGAGACGCCGATGAAGCTGGAGTCGACCACGGTGCCGGTGAGCCGGTTGCGCCCCTCGGCCACCTCGCTGTCCGCGCCCGCGATGGTGATCTTCTCCGGGCGGACGCCCAGGTAGACGTTGCTGGCCTCGGTGGCGCAGCGCGCGCGGGGCACGGCCAGCCGGGTGCCGCCGGCGCTGAGCAGCAGCGAGCCGTCGGCGCTGCCGGTGACCTCGGCCGGGATCAGGTTGGACTGGCCGAGGAAGTTGGCCACGAAGGTGGAGCCCGGGTTCTCGTACAGGTCGGCGGGGGCGCCGAGCTGCTCGACCCGGCCGCCGTTCATCACCGCGATGGTGTCGGCCATCGTCATGGCCTCCTCCTGGTCGTGGGTGACGTGCACGAAGGTGATGCCGACCTCGGTCTGGATCCGCTTGAGCTCCAGCTGCATCTGCCGCCGCAGCTTGAGGTCGAGGGCGCCGAGCGGCTCGTCCAGCAGAAGCACCTGCGGGTGGTTGATCAGCGCGCGGGCGACCGCGACCCGCTGCTGCTGGCCGCCGGAGAGCTGGTGCGGCTTCCGCCGGGCGTACGGGCCGAGCTCGACCAGTTCGAGCATCTCCTCGACCTGCTTCCTGACCTCCTTCTTGCCCCGTCGGCGCAGGCCGAAGGCGACGTTCTCGAAGATGTCCAGGTGCGGGAAGAGGGCGTAGCTCTGGAAGACGGTGTTCACCGGCCGCTTGTACGGCGGGAGCGCGGTGACGTCCTGACCCCCAATCAGGACGGTGCCGCTGGTGGGCTCCTCCAGGCCGGCGATCATCCGCAGCGTGGTGGTCTTGCCACAGCCGGAAGCACCGAGCAGGGCGAAGAAGGAGCCCTGCGGCACGGTCAGGTCGAGCGGGTGGACGGCGGTGAAGGCGCCGTAGGTCTTGCCGATACCGGTGAGGCGCACGTCGCCACCGGCCGTCGCCGCCTCGCGCAGCTGCTCAGTCATGGTGTCTCTCTGTCGGGAAGGGCCGAGTGGTGGGGGTCAGGCGCCGATCAACTTGGAGAACTTCGCCTCGAAGTCGGTCTCCTCGGCCTCCGTCAGGCTGCGGAACAGGTGGGTCTTGGCCGTCATCTCCGGGGTCGGGACCACCAGCGGGTTCTCCGCCACGTCGGGCGCGATCTTCGCCAGCTCGGGCTGCATGCCCGCCACCGGGGAGACGTAGCTGATGCCCGCGGTGAGCTGCGCCGCGATCTCGTGCTGGTAGTAGAAGTTGATCAGCAGTTCGGCGTTCTTCTTGTGCTGCGCCTTGGCCGGGACCAGCAGGTTGTCGGTGGAGGAGAGGTAGCCCTCGGCCGGGATGACGAACTCGATGTCGGGGTTGTCGGCCCTCAGCTGGATCAGGTCACCGCCCCAGGCGATGCAGGCCGCGATGTCGCCGGAGGAGAGCTCCTGGCCGTAGTCGTTCCCGGTGAACTTGCGGATCTGCTTGCTGTCCACGGCCTTCTGCACCCGGGCGATCGCGGCGTCGAAGTCGTCCGTGGTGAACTTCCCGGGCTCCTTGCCCATCGAGAGCAGCACCATGCCGACGGTGTCGCGCATCTCGGAGAGGAAGGTGACCCGCCCCTTGAGCGCCGGGTCGTCCAACAGCTGGGAGACGCTGGTGACCGCCTTACCCTTGGTGGCCTTCTTGTTGTAGGCGATCACGGTCTGGATGCTGGTCCAGGGGTAGGAGTACTGGCGCCCCGGGTCCCAGTCGGGGGCCCGGAAGCGGGCCTCCAGGTTGGTCAGCGCGTTGGTCAGGTTGGCCGGGTTGAGCCTCTGCGCCCAGCCGAGCCGGATCAGCCGGCCGGCCATCCAGTCGGTCAGCACCACCAGGTCGCGGCCGGTGTCCTGACCGGCCGCCAGCTGCGGCTTGACCTTGCCGAAGAACTCGACGTTGTCGTTGACGTCCTCGGTGTACTTGACCTTGACGCCGGTGGCGGCGGTGAAGGCGTCGAGCGTGGGGCGCTTGGTCTCGTCCTTGGGGTCCACGTCGATGTAGAGCGGCCAGTTGGAGAAGTTGAGCGTCTTGTCGGTGTCCGAGCTGTCCGGGCCTGCGGCCGGCGCGCTCTCGGTTGAACCCGACTTGGCCGCGGGTATGCCGCAGGCCGCGAGAGTGCCGGTACCCGCCATCAGGGCGGTGGCCTGCAACAGCATCCGCCGCGTCATCGCGGCCCGGCCGTTGGTCAGGCTGCGTGCCCACGCCTTGCGGACCGGAGCCGGCATACCGTCGGCGATCTCGTTGAACTCCATGCTGGGGACACCCTTCGGGGCAGGAAGGTGGCGGAGCAGACGGGGGTTATCTGTCTCCGAAGACCGTGCGGTGCCAGTCCTTCCTGGCGACCGCGGTGGTGTCGAACATGACGTGCTTGAGCTGGGTGTACTCGTCCAGCGAGTACTGGGACATGTCCTTGCCGTAGCCGGAGGCCTTGTAGCCGCCGTGCGGCATCTCGCTGATGATCGGGATGTGGTCGTTGACCCAGACGCAGCCGGCCTGGATCTCCCGGGTGGCGCGCAGCGAGCGGTGGACGTTGCTGGTCCAGGCGGAGGCGGCCAGCCCGTAGGGGGTGTCGTTGGCCAGCCGCAGTCCCTCCTCGTCGGAGTCGAAGGGCAGCACGACCAGCACCGGGCCGAAGATCTCGCCCTGCACCACCTCGCTGTCCTGCGGGGCTCCGGTGATCAGGGTCGGGAGGTGGTACGCGCCGGGAGCGAGCTCGGTGCCGTCGTGGCCCAGGCCGGTGGCCTGACCACCGGTCACCACGGTGGCGTACGAGCGGGCCCGCTCGACGAAGCCGGCCACCCGGTCCCGGTGGGTGTACGAGACCAGCGGGCCGAGGTCGGTGGCGGGGTTCAGCGGGTGGCCGATCCGGACCTGGCCGTACAGCTCGGCGACCCCCGCCACGAACGCGTCGTACAGCGGGCGCTGCACGTAGGCGCGGGTGGCGGCGGTGCAGTCCTGGCCGCCGTTGATCAGCGAGGCGGCCACCGCGCCGTGCACGGCGGCGTCCAGGTCGGCGTCGTCGAAGACCACGAACGGGGCCTTGCCGCCGAGTTCGAGGTGGGTGCGCTTGACGCTCGCGGTGGCGAGCTCGGCGACCCGCCGGCCGACCGGGGTGGAGCCGGTGAAGGAGACCATCGCGACGTCCGGGTGCGAGACCAGGTGCTCGCCCGCGCCGCGACCGGCGCCGGTCACCACGTTGACCACGCCGTCCGGGATGCCCGCCTCGGTGCAGGCCCGGGCGAACATCAGCGAGGTGAGCGGGGTCAGCTCGGCCGGCTTGAGCACGATGGTGTTGCCCGCCGCGATCGCCGGGAGGATCTTCCAGGCGGCCATCTGGAGCGGGTAGTTCCAGGGCGAGATCGAGCCGACCACGCCGATCGCCTCGCGGCGGACGTACGAGGTGTGGTCACCGGAGTACTCCCCCGCGGCCTTGCCCTCCAGGTTGCGGGCGGCCCCCGCGAAGAAGGAGGTGTTGTCGACCGTGCCGGGCACGTCGAACTCGGTGGAGAGCTTGATCGGCTTGCCGGTCTGCGCGGTCTCGACCCGGGCGAAGTCCTCGGCGTTCGCGGCCAGCACGGCCGCCAGCCTGAGCAGTGCCTCCGAGCGGGCACCGGGGGTGGCCGAGGCCCAGGCGGGCAGTGCGGCCTTCGCCGCCGCCACCGCGGTGTCCACGTCGCCGGTCGAGGCGAGCGTGACGTGCTCGACCACGCTGCCGTCGGCGGGGTTGACGACCTGGAAGGGCTCCGTCCCGGTGCCCTCGGTCAGCCGGCCCGCGACGTACTGCGCGCCCGCACTGAAATCGGTCAGGTCCATCAGGTTCCTCCAGGGTGCCCGGTGAGTCGGCCAGGGAGCCTCGGGGGTCCGGCGATCCTGACACCCGGGGGTTGCCTCTACAAGGGATTCCGCGGTTGCGTTCTCGTTACGCGACGGATTTCGGGGGCAACACCGTATTCATCCCACGGCCCGTGGTCCGGGCCGGTACTGCCGACCCGCTGACGATGCCTGCTCACTCGTCGGGGTGACAAGGGTCACTCCGACAGCCTCGGCCGCAAGGGCCTTACAGGGTGGAAAGGCAACACGTCGTCTGGTCGATGCATGATTCACCTGACACCCTGCTGCCCATGGAAGGTCCTCCCGTGCTGCCCACCGTCGCCCGCGTCCTCGACCTCGACGTGATGCGACGCGGCCTGCCCCAGGTGGTGGCCGGCGCCGAACACCTGGAACGCCCGGTCCGCTGGGTGCACGTCAGCGAGCTCCCCGACGTGGCGGGCATGCTCCAGGGCGGCGAACTGGTGCTCACCACCGGCATCGCCCTGCCCGAGGACCGCGAGGGACTGGCCAGGTACGTGCGCGAGCTGGCCGAGATCGGGGCCGCCGGGCTGGTGGTCGAGTTCGGCCGCCGGTACTTCGACACCCTGCCCCGCGCCCTGGTGCACGCCGCCGAACAGCGCGGACTGCCGCTGATCGCGCTCCGCCGCGAACTGCGCTTCGTCGCCGTCACCGAAGCCGTGCACGCGCTGGTGGTGAACGCCCAACTGGAGCAGCTGCGGATCTCCGAGGCCGTCCACCAGGTGTTCAACGAACTCGCCGTCGAGGGCGCCGAACCGGCCGAGGTGGTCCGCCAGGTGGCCCGGATGGCCGGGGCCCCGGTGGTCCTGGAGAACCTCGCCCACCAGGTGCTCGCGCACGAGACGGCCGGCCGCCGCGAGACCGACCTGCTGGAGGGCTGGGAACGCCGCTCGCGCGGGGTCCGCCCGCCCGGCCGGACGGGGTACGACCCGCGCAGCGGCTGGCTGGTCACCGCCGTCGGCGCCCGTGGCCAGGACTGGGGGCGGCTGATCCTGGTCGACGACCCCCGCCCGCTGCCCGCCGACACCCCGCACCCCCACGCCATGCTGCTGGAACGCGGCGCCGCCACCCTCGCCCTCAACCGGCTGGTGGTCCGCGACCGCGAATCGCTGGAGCGGCAGACCCACCGCACGCTGCTCTCCGGCATCCTCACCCACGCCCTGACGGTCAGTGAGGTCGCCCTCCGGGCCGCCGCGCTGGGCGTTCCGTTGGACAGCCGCCGCCTGGTCGGCGTGGTGCTCCGGCAGCGGCGCGGCCCGATCCCCGCCGCACTGGAGGCCCAGGCCCGGCTGCGCGACTTCACCGAACTGGCCGCCACCGCGATCCGGACCAGCCGGCTCTCCGCCCTGGTCGGCGCCCTCGACGACGAGGGGGTGGGCGTCCTGATCGCGCTCGGCTCCCAGCAGGACGAGCACGCCGCGCTCGAAGGCTTCGCCGCGGCGCTGCGCAGGCTGGTCGCCGACAGCGACCGGGACGCCGCGTCACCCGCCCCCGAACCCGTGATCGCCGTCGGCTCCTCGGTCGGCTCGGTCCGCGACGCCCGCCGCACCCTGCTGGAGGCCACCCAGGTCGCCGACGCCGCACTGCACGACGCTCCGGGCGGCCGGGCCGCCTCGTACTACCGCCTGCCGGACGTCCGGCTGCGCGGCCTGCTCCACCTGCTGCGGGACGACGCGCGCCTGCAGACGTACGTGGAACGCGAGCTCGGCCCGCTGCTCGCGTACGACGCCGAACATGGCGGGCAGCTGGTCCAGCTGCTTCGGATCTACCTCGAACAGGGCCGGAACAAGTCGGCGGCCGCCGACGCGGCCCACCTCTCCCGACCGTCCTTCTACGACCGGCTCCACAAGGTCGAACGCATCCTCGCCGTCGACCTCGACCAGGTCGAGTCCTGCCTCTCCCTGCACGTCGCGCTGCTCGCCCTGGACGCGGTGCGCCGCTGACTCCGCGTCAGCGGCGCCGCGCCTCCTGGCGTCAGCGGGCCAGCGCCTCCAGGGCCGGGGCCGAGTGCTCGGACGCTCCCAGCGCGGCGCACGAACCATCGGCGAAGTGCAGGTCCACCCGGTCGGACATCGACGTGTGCCGGATCTCGGCCCTGCGAAGCTGATCACGGGGGATCTCGCCGAGCAGCTCCGACTGCTCCCTGAACTCGTAGGTCAGCAGAATCCGACGGTCCGTGAAGACCAGCTGCACGTCGTGGTTCTCGAAGTTGCTGTGGTTCTTCGGTCCCGACAGCACCGCGATCGCGAACCGGCCCGCCTGGCTCTGCCAGCCTCCGACCAGTCCCCGGCCCCGGAAGATGCGCCGAACCACCCGGGAGAACCCGAAGACGGTCTCCTCGATGACCTCCACCACCCACCCGACGAAGCCGAGCAGGTGGAACACCACCGCGAACAGACCGTCCGACTCCTTCGGCCGGTACTTGCGCGGCACCCGCCGGATCAGATCGCTGAGGTCCACGTCGACGACTCCGAGCAGCCGCTCACCTGGTGGCACCAGATGCGCCACCAGCCGCGAGTACGGCTCACCGCGGTGCCGCGGCGAGGAGAAGACTCCCGGCCCGGTGCTGTACTGATCGGCTGTCATCCGAACGCCTCCTCGATCCGAGTGGTCGGCACCCGGTACAGGGTCCCCTTCGGCCCGCCCGCCAACTGCCCCGTGACTGCGTCGACGTTGGTGTCACCGGTCAGGCCGTCCGTCACGGCCTCCCCGAAGTCTCCGGCGCCGATGGCCGCCCCGAGGCCACCCTTCAGGCCACCCTTGAGGCCGCCGAAGACGGTCTTGACCCCCTTGGCTGCCACGTACTCGCCGATGTTCTCCATCGTGGGTGACTGGATCGCGTTCTTGAGCGCCTTGCCCCGGTTGGCCATGCTCCCGAGCTTGCGGAGTTCCTTGGCTGCCTTGCGGGCCTCGTTGATGCTCTTGAAGGTCCGGCCGGCCGTCTTGATCTCCTTGACGGCGTCCCAGAGCTTCTGGAGCGCTTTCTCCAGTTCCGCGGAGACCTTGCCGACGCGCGCGATGAACACCGCGATCTCGCCCTCCACCACCAGTGCTTCGGCTGCGGTCGCCAGGCCGAGGGTGAGGATGTCGATCGCGACCGACGCGGCGAGCGTGATGATCAGGGTCTCGATCGCCTCCCGGATGATCTCGATGACCATCGTCTCGGCCATCTGGCACTCGGCGGCTGCCTGGCTGATGATCTGGGCGACCTGGTCCATGTCGGCGGCGGTGCCGTCGATGGCCGCCACGATCTCGCCCATGTGGCTGCCGAAGGCCTCGGCCGCCGCGCCCTCCCACTGACCGGAGAGCGCGCCACCGCCCTGGCGGAGGTTGGTCGCCACCTCACGCATGGCCTTGGCCTGGGCCTGCCACTCCTCGGCGGCGGCGGTCAGCCCCGCGAGGTTGCCGGTCACCTGCTCCAGCATGTCCATCAGTCCGGTGGCGTCGAGCGCCGCCTTGACGACGCTGTCGAGGCCCGCGTCCAGCCCGTCGGCGACCGGGTTCTTGATCTCAGGCAACGGCAGCAGGGGTTCGTTCACGTAGTCGCGCGTCCACTTGAACGCGTCGCCGGCCCGTTGGAACGAGAGGTCGCCGCCGCTGATCACCGGTCACCCCCGTAGACGGCCTCGACGGCACTGTCCTGCGACTCGTAGTTCGATGCCGAGTAGTCCAGACCCTGGGCCGTGTCGCCCAGGATCTCGATCAGGTCGGCGAAGTTCTGCTGCTCGGCCTGCGCGTGCTCCTCGTACGCCTGGAAGAGGTTCTGCGCGTTCGGCAGCTTGCCGAAGTCGTCCGAGGCGAGCGAGACCGATGCCAGCGAGGACCGGATCTGCGCGATCTGCTCGCTCTGGGCCTGTATGAGCCTGCCGTACGACCTCAGAGCTTCGGGCTGGACCCGGAATCCCTGCTCCCCCATGGTTCTTTCCTCCGCTTGTGATACTGGCGCGTCATCGTACAAGTGCGGCGTCAGCGTTCCCACCTGCGGTCTCGCCTCGCCACACCGTCACCACCGCGCACCCACACCGTGAAGGAACACCAGACAGGAGCGGCCCCGGGCATGATGCCCGGGGCCGCTCGGTGACGGTTCGTCAGCCGGTGTGCGCGTCGGTGAGGGTGAGCACCTCGTCGAGGATCGCCAGGCCGGTCTTGGCCTCCTCCTCGGTGACCGTGCACGGCGGGACCACGTGGAAGCGGTTCATGTTGACGAACGGCCAGAGCCCGCGCTGCTTGCAGGCGGCGGCCAGCTCGGCCATCGGCGCGTTGGCTGCACCGGCGGCGTTGTAGGGGACCAGGGGCTCCCGGGTCTCGCGGTTCTTCACCAGGTCGAGCGCCCAGAACACGCCGAGCCCGCGCACCTCGCCGATCGACGGGTGCCGGTCGGCCAGCTCGCGCAGGCCGGGGCCGAGCACGGTCTCGCCGATGTGCCTGGCGTTCTCCACGATGCCCTCCTCGGCCATCGCGTTGATGGTCGCCACCGCCGAGGCGCAGGCCAGCGGATGGCCCGAGTAGGTGAGCCCGCCGGGGAAGGGCCGCTCCGCGAAGGTGGCCGCGATCTCGGCGGAGATCGCCACGCCGCCGAGCGGCACGTAGCCGGAGTTGACGCCCTTGGCGAAGGTCAGCAGGTCGGGGGTGACACCCCAGTGGTCGGCAGCGAACCACTCACCGGTCCGGCCGAAGCCCGCCATCACCTCGTCCAGGATGAGCACGATCCCGTACCGGTCGCAGATCGCCCGCACCCCGGCCAGGTAGCCCGGCGGCGGGATCAGGACACCGGCGGTGCCGACCACGGTCTCCAGGATGATCGCGGCGACGGTGCCGGGACCCTCGAAGGCGATCACCTGCTCCAGGTGCTCCAGCGCGCGCTCGCACTCCTGCGCCTCGTTCTCGGCGTGGAAGTTGGAGCGGTAGGCGTACGGGCCCCAGAAGTGCACCACGCCGGAGACGCCGGTCTCGTTGGCCCAGCGACGGGGGTCACCGGTCAGCGCGATCGCGTTGGCGGTGGCGCCGTGGTACGAGCGATAAGTCGACATGACCTTCTGCCGGCCGGTGTGCAGCCGGGCCAGCCGGATGGCGTTCTCGTTCGCCTCGGCGCCACCGTTGGTGAAGAAGATCTTGTCAAGGTCCCCCGGCGTGCGCTCGGCGATCAGCCGGGCCGCCTCGCTGCGCGACTCCTGGGCGAAGCCGGGGGCGATGGTGCAGAGCTTGGCCGCCTGCTCCTGGATCGCGGCGACCACCTTGGGGTGCTGGTGACCGATGTTGGTGTTCACCAGCTGCGAGGAGAAGTCGAGGTAACGGTTGCCCTCGTAGTCCCAGAAGTAGGAACCCTCGGCACCGGCCACCGCGAGGGGGTCGATCAGCGCCTGGGCGGACCACGAGTGGAAGACGTGCGCGCGGTCGGCGGCCTTGACAGCCCGCCCGGCGGCCGAATCAGCAGTGGGGATGCTCATGCCGGTAAGCGTAGGCAACCGACGGTCCTGGGTGCAGTGGCATCCTGTCAGGCGGTCCGCGTCTCACCCGACAGCCTGACAAGCAGGGGGGCGCACCCGGCCGGGTACGCCCCCCTCTATCTGACTCCGCGTCAGATCGCCGTCATGACGTGCTTCACCCGCGTGTAGTCCTCGAAGCCGTACGAGGAGAGGTCCTTGCCGTAGCCGGACTTCTTGAAGCCACCGTGCGGCATCTCCGCGACCAGCGGGATGTGGGTGTTGATCCAGACGCAGCCGAAGTCCAGCCGGCGCGACATCCGCATCGCCCGCGCGTGGTCCTTGGTCCACACCGAGGAGGCGAGCGCGAACTCCACGCCGTTCGCGTAGTTCACCGCCTGGTCCTCGTCGGTGAACTTCTGCACGGTGATGACCGGGCCGAAGACCTCGTTCTGGATGATCTCGTCGTCCTGCTTCAGGCCGGAGACCACGGTCGGCGCGTAGAAGTAGCCGACCTCGCCGACCCGGTGGCCACCGGCCTCGACCTTGGCGTGCCCGGGCAGGCGCTCGATGAAGCCGGACACCTGCTTGAGCTGGTTGGCGTTGTTCAGCGGACCGTAGAGCACGTCCTCCTCGTCCACCCCGCCGGTCTTGGTGTCGGCGGCGGCCTTGGCCAGTGCGGTCACGAAGTCGTCGTGGATGGACTCGTGCACCAGCACGCGGGTGGCGGCGGTGCAGTCCTGGCCGGCGTTGAAGAAGCCGGCGACCGAGATGCCCTCGACCGCCTCGGCGATGTCGGCGTCCTCGAAGACCACGACCGGCGCCTTGCCGCCGAGCTCGAGGTGCACCCGCTTGACGTCCTTGGACGCCGACTCGGCGACCTGCATGCCGGCCCGCACCGAGCCGGTGATCGAGGCCATCGCCGGAGTGGGGTGCTCGACCATCAGGCGGCCGGTCTCCCGGTCTCCGCAGATCACGTTGAAGACACCGGCCGGCAGGTCGAGGTCCTTCAGCACACCGCCGATGATCTCGGCGAGCAGCAGGGTGGAGGCCGGGGTGGTGTCGGAGGGCTTGAGCACGACCGCGTTGCCCGCCGCGATGGCCGGGGCGAACTTCCACACGGCCATCATCATCGGGTAGTTCCACGGCGCGACCTGGGCGCAGACGCCGACCGGCTCACGGCGGACGATCGAGGTCATCCCGTCCATGTACTCGCCCGCGGCCTTGCCCTCCAGCAGGCGGGCGGCGCCGGCGAAGAAGCGGATCTGGTCCACCATCGGACCGATCTCCTCCGACAGCGTCAGCGAGCGCGGCTTGCCGGTGTTGCGACACTCGGTGTCCACGATCTCGTCTGCCCGTGCCTCGACCGCGTCCGCGATCTTGAGCAGCAGCTTCTGCCGAACGGAGGGAGTGGAGTCACGCCAGAGGGGGAACGCCGCGGCGGCCGAGGCCATCGCCGCGTCCACGTCCACCGCACCGGACAGCGGCGACGTCGCGTACACCTCGCCGGTGGTCGGGTCGATCACGTCCAGCGTGCGGCCGTCCGCCGCATCGACGAACTCACCGTTGACGTAGTTGCGCAGCGTACGAAGCTCGCTCACGGGTCTCTCCTCGGTCGGGGCCTGCCACGTTGCAGGAGCCGGCGCCAGGGTACTCCGGCGCCGAGTGGCCGGGCCGTGGGAGCCGCGGTCCACTGAATGGATGTGCACGCCTCCGCGTGTACCTGACCAGGGTAGCTCGTCCCCTTCGGTTCTCGGCAGTGGTCTCGGATAAGTGCCACGCAATCCGCACGCAATTCTGGATATGGCGACGAAATCAGCAGCAGACACGGTTGCGCCCGACGAAACGATCAGGCACAGTGGCGACGTGGCCAACCGCGACCGGAACGCGAGCGTTCCCCTCGATGCCGCCTCCAAGGCGATCATCGAGCAGCTCCAGGAGGACGGGCGTCGCCCGTACGCCGCCATCGGCAAGGCCGTCGGCCTGTCCGAGGCGGCCGTGCGTCAGCGGGTCCAGAAGCTGCTCGACCAAGGCGTGATGCAGATCGTCGCCGTCACCGATCCCCTCACCGTCGGCTTCACCCGGCAGGCGATGGTCGGGATCAACGTCGAAGGCGACATCGAGCCCGTCGCCGACGCGCTGGCCGCCCTCGACGAGGTCGACTACGTCGTCTGCACCGCAGGCTCGTTCGACCTGCTGGCCGAACTGGTCTGCGAGGACGACGAGCACCTGCTCGAACTGATCAACAAGCGCATCCGCGCGCTTCCCGGCGTGCGGAGCACCGAGAGCTTCGTTTACCTGAAGCTCCGGAAACAGACCTACACCTGGGGCACCAGATGACTGCCGACCCGGCGCAGAAGGACCTTTCCAAGACCGCCTACGACCACCTGTGGATGCACTTCACCCGCATGTCGTCGTACGAGAACTCCCCCGTGCCGACGATCGTCAAGGGCAAGGGCACCTACGTCTGGGACGACAAGGGCAAGAAGTACCTGGACGGCCTGGCCGGCCTGTTCGTCGTCCAGGCCGGTCACGGCCGCGAGGAGCTCGCCGAGGCCGCCGCCAAGCAGGCCAAGGAGCTCGCCTTCTTCCCGGTGTGGAGCTACGCCCATCCGAAGGCGATCGAGCTGGCCGAGCGGCTCGCGAACTACGCGCCGGGCGACCTGAACAAGGTCTTCTTCTCCACCGGTGGCGGCGAGGCGGTCGAGACCGCCTGGAAGCTGGCGAAGCAGTACTTCAAGCTGACCGGCAAGCCGACCAAGTACAAGGTCATCTCGCGCGCCGTCGCCTACCACGGCACCCCGCAGGGCGCCCTCTCCATCACCGGCCTGCCGGGCCTGAAGGCCCCGTTCGAGCCGCTGGTGCCGGGTACCCACAAGGCGCCGAACACCAACATCTACCGCGCCCCCGCCTTCCTGGAGCGCGACGGTGTGATCGACCCCGAGGCGTACGGACGCTGGTGCGCCGACGAGATCGAGCAGGCCATCCTGTTCGAGGGCGCCGACACCGTCGCCGCCGTGTTCGTCGAGCCGGTGCAGAACGCCGGTGGCTGCTTCCCACCGCCGCCCGGGTACTTCCAGCGCCTGCGCGAGATCTGCGACCGCCACGACGTGCTGCTCGTGTCGGACGAGGTCATCTGCGCTTTCGGCCGCCTGGGCACCATGTTCGGCGCCGACAAGTTCGGCTACCAGCCCGACATGATCACCTGCGCCAAGGGCATGACCTCGGGCTACAGCCCGATCGGCGCCACGATCATCTCGGACCGCCTGGCCGAGCCGTTCTACAAGGGTGACAACACCTTCCTGCACGGGTACACCTTCGGCGGCCACCCGGTCTCCTCCGCAGTGGCGCTGGCCAACCTCGACATCTTCGAGCGCGAGGGCCTGAACCAGCACGTCCTGGACAACGAGGCGAACTTCCTCAACACCCTGGACAAGCTGCGCGACCTCCCGATCGTCGGCGACGTGCGCGGCAACGGGTTCTTCTACGGCATCGAGCTCGTGAAGGACAAGGTCACCAAGGAGTCGTTCAACGACGACGAGGTCGAGCGCGTGCTCTACGGCTTCCTGTCGAAGGCGCTCTACGACAACGGCCTGTACTGCCGCGCCGACGACCGTGGCGACCCGGTCATCCAGCTGGCCCCGCCGCTGATCTCGGACCAGTCGACCTTCGACGAGATCGAGCAGATCCTGCGGGTCAGCCTCACCGACGCGTGGGCGAAGATCTGACCTCCTGCCCCACCCTCCGCCGCGGGCGGCCTCCCAACAGGGGCCGCCCGCGGTGTTTTTCGGTGATCAACACGCCGGATTCGCCCGTATTTGAACCTGATTGGCTCAGTGTGCCGCATCCTCGACCCGTCCCGGTCGTTCTAATCTGACGACTGTCATATCCCCGTCGGCACCAGGATGGACCTCATGTCAGCGGCCCCGCCCGACAACGACGTGCTGTGGGCCCGAGGGATCGTCAAGTCCCACCACGGCACCCCCGCCCTGCGCGGGATCTCGATCGGCGTCCGGGAAGGCGAGGTCCTCGCCGTCACCGGCCCGCGCGGCTCCGGCAAGAGCACCCTGCTCGGCTGCCTCTCCGCGCTGCTCCCCGTGGACGAGGGCGAGGTCTGGTTCAACAGCGCCCCCGTGCACACCCTGACCCGGGCCGGCCGGGAGCGGCTGCGCCGGGACCGCTTCGGCTTCGTCGGCTCCGAACCTCACCTGGTCCCCGAGCTGACGGCCCGGGAGAACGTCGCGCTGCCGCTGCTGCTCTCCGGCGCCGGCCACAAGGCCGCGTACACCGCCGCCGCCGAGTGGCTGGAACGGCTGGACGTCGCCGACCACGCCAAGCGCAGACCCGCCGAGCTGATCCAGAGTCAGCGCCAGCGGATCGCGGTCGCCCGCGCGCTCGCCCCGCTCCCCTCGGTGGTCTTCGCCGACGACCCCACCGCTCCGCTGCACCGCGAGGCCAAGGACCAGGTCCTGCGGATACTGGCCAGCGCCGCCCGCTCGCACCAGCTCACCCTGGTGCTGGCCACCCACGACCCCGAGCTGGTCAAGTACGCGGACCGGACCGTCGCCCTGCTGGACGGCAGGCTGACCGGGCCGGTCGCCCCCGTACCGCGCGGCGCCGCCGCCCTCACCGCGGGGCGCTGACCATGCTGTACTTCCGCCTGGCCCGCGGCTACCGGCCCGCCGACCTCGGCCGCTGGCTGCTCACCGCGACGGCCGCCGCCCTGGTGGCCGCCCTGCTGCTGCGCGCGCTCGGCCGCGCCCTCCGCGAACCCGCCGTCAGCTCCCAGCCCCGGCTGCTCTGGTGCCTGCCACCGCTGGCCGCCGTCGGCTGGTTCGCCGCCGTCGCGGCCCGCGCCGTGCCCGCCGCCCGCCCGGAACGGATCAACGGCCTGACCGCCGCCGGGGCCGGTCCGGTCCGGATCCGCCTCCTGGTCGCCGGGGAGATCGCGCTCGCCTGCACCCTCGGCAGCGCGCTCACCCTGCTGCTCTTCCTGGTCCTGCGCAACGACATCGCCGACCCCTCGCTGGCGGCCGACCTCGGCATGGGCAGCCCACTGCCAGCCGCTGCCCCGGTCACCCTGCTGGTCCTGGTCCCGCTGGTGGCCGGTGCCTCCGCCGCCTGCGCCGTCCCCTTCGCCGACCCGCTCCCCACCGGCCAGGATCACACCGCCCCGACCGGCTTCGGCCCGCTCCGGATCGCCCTCCCCACCGGCCTGCTGGTGACCGGTACCGCCCTGGAGCTGTACGGCCTGCGGCCCGGCGCCTCGGTGGACGGGCGCCCGGTCGCGCTGCCCGGCGGCCTCGGGGACACCGGGGTGGCGGCGCTGACCGGCTGGGCGCTCGCCGCGTTCGGGCTGGCGCTGCTCACCGCCCCGCTGCTGGCGCTGGCCGGTCGGCTGCTCGCCCTGGGCCGCCCCGACCCGCTCCGTCTGCTCGCCGGGCGGAGCCTCACCGCCGAGGCGCGGCGGATCGGCACCCCGCTGGCCGTACTCGGGCTGGCCGGGGCCGCCGTCCTGGCCGCGTTCCGGTACTGGATCGGCCGTCCCGGCGCCTCCGGGACGACGACCGGCACCGAGGCTCTGCTGGTCGGCGCCTGTGCCCTGGCCGCGCTGCTGGTCCGGGCCGCCGAGGTGCGCAGCGCCCGACGCGAGGTCAGCGCCACGCTGCTCCGGCTCGGCGCCGCCCCCGGGCTGCTGGTCGGCGCGGCCGTCCTGCGGGTGCTCGCGGCGGGAACGGTACTGCTGCTCACCGGCGGCCTGACCGCAGTACTCGCGGCGGGCGCGCTGGCCTGACCGTGGGTGTGACAGTGGGGCCCGGACGGATCGTCCGGGCCCCACTGTCATGGCTGCTCACCTGTCGTACCGTCAGATCATCCCGCTGCGGCCAGCTGCCCGCACGCGCCGTCGATCTCCTGGCCCCGGGTGTCCCGGACCGTGGTCGGCACGCCGTGCGCCTGCAGCCGCCGGACGAACTCCCGCTCGTCCTCGGGGCGGGAGGCGGTCCACTTCGAGCCCGGCGTCGGGTTCAGCGGGATCAGGTTGACGTGCACCCGGTGGTTCTTGATCAGGCGGCCGAGCAGATCGGCCCGCCAGGCCTGGTCGTTGATGTCCTTGATCAGCGCGTACTCGATGGAGATCCGCCGGCCGGACTGCTCTGCGTAGTTCCACGCGGCGTCCAGCACCTCGGCCACCTTCCACCGAGTGTTCACCGGCACCAGCTCGTCCCGGAGCTCGTCGTCCGGGGCGTGCAGGGAGAGCGCCAGGCGGCAGGACAGGCCCTCGTCCGCGAGCCGGTTCATCGCCGGGACCAGGCCGACGGTGGAGACCGTGATGCCGCGCTGGGAGAGGCCGAAGCCGTCCGGCGCCGGGTCGGTCAGGCGGCGGATCGAGGCCAGCACCCGGTTGTAGTTGGCCAGCGGCTCGCCCATGCCCATGAACACCACGTTGGACAGCCGCGCCTCGCCGCCCGGGATCTCGCCGGCCTTCAGCGCGCGCATCCCGGCCGCGATCTGCTCGACGATCTCGGCGGTCGAGAGGTTGCGGGTCAGCCCGGCCTGGCCGGTGGCGCAGAACGGGCAGTTCATCCCGCAGCCGGCCTGCGAGCTGATGCACATGGTCACCCGGTCCGGGTAGCGCATCAGCACCGACTCGACCAGCGTGCCGTCGAACAGCTTCCAGAGCGTCTTGCGGGTGGTGTCCTCGTCACAGGAGACGTGCCGGACCACCGACATCAGCTCCGGCAGCAGCGCGTCCGTCAGCTTCTCCCGGCTGGCCGCGGGGATGTCCGTCCACTCACCCGGGTCGTTCGAGAGCCGCCCGAAGTAGTGGTTCGACAGCTGCTTGGCGCGGAACGGCTGCTCGCCCAGCTCGGCGACGGCCGCCTTGCGGTCGGCGGGGGCGAGGTCGGCAAGGTGTCGCGGGGGCTTGGCGCCACGCGGCGCGACAAAGGTCAGTTCTCCGGGCTTAGGCATGGTTCATCCAGTGTCGCAGATCGCCGAAGCCCCGGATGCCGTCGCATCCGGGGCCCTGGGACCGATGGAATTCCGAGGCTGACGAGGTGTCAGCTGCCGACGAAGGCGGTCAGCAGCAGCCAGACCACCGGGGCGGTCGGCAGCAGCGAGTCGAGCCGGTCCATGATGCCGCCGTGTCCCGGCAGCAGCGTCCCCATGTCCTTGATGCCGAGGTCGCGCTTGATCATCGACTCGGCCAGGTCACCCAGCGTCGCGGTGACCGCCGCGCAGGCGCCGAGGATCAGGCCCTGCCACCAGGTGCCGTCGTCGATCACGTACTGCATCAGCAGCGCGCCCGCGATCATCGAGAGGCCGATGCCGCCGGCCAGCCCCTCCCGGGTTTTGCCGGGGCTGATGGTCGGGGCGAGCTTGGTCTTCCCGAACTTGTAGCCGACCGCGTAGGCGCCGGTGTCACTGCAGATGGTGACGATCAGGAAGAGCAGGATCCGCTGCGGACCGTCGTCGGCCGCCAGCATCATCCCTACGAAGGTCGCCAGGAACGGCACGTAGAACGCGGTGAAGATGCCTGCCGTTATGTCGCGCAGGTAGTTCTCCGGCGGCTCGCTCATCCGCCGGATCATCACTGCCAGCCCGGTCAGCGCCAGCGCCGCGGTAGCCCACTGCGGGCCTGCCCAGTACCCCGCGCCCAGCATCGCCAGGCTGCCTGCCAGCAGCGGGACCAGCGGCGTGCTGATCCCCTTGCGCTCGGCCAGCCGGCTGGTCAGCTCGCGCACCCCGACCAGGACCGCGGCGGCCACCACGAACAGGAAGAGCACCTTCACCACGAACAGCGAGGCGACGATCACCGCGCCGAGACCCACCCCCACCCCTATCGCGGCCTGGAGGTTGCGGCCACCGCGCTGCTTGCGGGGCTGCTGGTCGGGCTGGGCCACGGCTGTCTCCTGCCCTGGGGCGGACGTCGGGGTCGGGTGGTGCGGCATGACAGGAGTCTGTGCCGAGGGGCCGGGTCGGTACACCGGGAGCTGCTGCGAGTGACCCGTTTGGGGTCCGAGATCACCCGCAGCAGAGGGGTCGGGCGCCGGGGACCGGCGCCCGGGAGCGTCGTGCATCAGACCTCGAGCAGCTCGGCTTCCTTGTGCTTCAGCAGCTCGTCGATCTGCGTCACGTACTTCGCCGTGGTGTCGTCGAGCTCCTTCTCGGCGCGGCGGCCGTCGTCCTCGCCGATCTCGCTGTCCTTGACCAGCTTGTCGATCGCGTCCTTGGCCTTGCGGCGGATCGCACGGATCGAGATCTTGGCGTCCTCGCCCTTGCCGCGCGCCTGCTTGATGTACTCGCGTCGGCGCTCCTCGGTGAGCACCGGAAGCATCACCCGGATGATCGAGCCGTCGTTGGACGGGTTGACACCGAGGTCCGAGTCGCGGATCGCGGTCTCGATGTTCTTCAGCGCGGACTTGTCGAACGGCGTCACGACCGCCATCCGGGGCTCCGGCACCGAGAACGAGGCGAGCTGGTTGATCGGCGTCAGCGCACCGTAGTAGTCCGCGACGATCTTGGCGAACATGGCCGGGTGCGCCCGGCCGGTGCGGATCGCCGCGAAGTCGTCCTTGGCGACCGCGACGGCCTTCTCCATCTTCTCCTCGGCCTCGAGGAGGATCTCGTCGGTCACTGTCTGCTCCCTGTCCCGTTCATCTGCTCTGGTCCCGGCCGGTGCGTGCCCCGGTCGGCTGGTTGCTGCTCAGGTGACGACTGCTCAGGCCCGGGCGGAGTCCTGGCTGATGAGTGTGCCGATCTTCTCACTGTTCACGGCGCGGGCGATATTGCCCTCCGCCAGCAGCTCGAAGACCAGCATCGGCAGGTCGTTGTCCTTGCACAGCGTGATCGCGGTCAGGTCGGCCACCTTGAGGTCGCGGGCGATGACCTCGTTGTAGTCGAGCGAGTCGAACTTGACCGCCTCGGGGTTGGTGCGCGGGTCCGAGTCGTACACCCCGTCGACGCCGTTCTTGCCCATCAGTAGCACCTCGGCGTGGATCTCCAGGGCGCGCTGCACGGCGGTGGTGTCGGTGGAGAAGTACGGCATACCCATTCCGGCGCCGAAGATGACCACGCGGCCCTTCTCCAGGTGCCGGACCGCCCGCAGCGGCAGGTACGGCTCGGCGACCTGGCCCATCGTGATGGCGGTCTGGACCCGGGTCTCGATGCCTTCCTTGATCAGGAAGTCCTGGAGGGCCAGGCAGTTCATCACGGTGCCGAGCATGCCCATGTAGTCGGATCGGGCCCGGTCCATGCCGCGGACCTGGAGCTCGGCGCCGCGGAAGAAGTTGCCGCCGCCGATCACCACGGCCACCTCGGTACCGCCGCGGACCACGGTGGCGATCTCACGGGCGATCTTGTGGACGACGTCCGGGTCGACGCCGAGGCCGCCGCCACCGGCGAACGCCTCGCCGGACAGCTTGAGCAGAACCCGCCGACGGTTGCTCTTCTGCACGGTCTCCTGCGTCTCCGTCATGGACTTCTCCTTCTCCACCTACTGGTTCACAGACGGGGCAGTCGGCGGGCTGCGCCGGGCCCCTGACCTGCGCGTACACGCGAGGAGGCCACTGCCGCGGGAACCGGTACGGTGTCCTGCACGGCAATGGCCTCCTCGTCGTTCATGGTGCCGACGTGGCCCGCCCGTTGACTTCCTGGCGCTGGTCGAGCCCGATCGGCGCGTTCCTGGCCGCCCTGCTGGGCGGCCGGGCGCTTCCTACCCTAGGTCGGAAGCGCTCCGGAACGTGGGTCAGGCGCCGACGCGGAAGCGGACGAAGCGCTTGAGGGTGACGCCGTTCTCCTCGAGAACCTTGGCGACGGTCTTCTTGTTGTCCTTCGCGAAGGCCTGCTCCAGAACGGAGTTCTCCTTGACGAAGCCGGTGACGCGACCCTCGACGATCTTCGGCAGGGCAGCCTCGGGCTTGCCCTCCTCGCGCGCGGTGGCCTCGGCGACCCGACGCTCGTTCTCGAGGTCCTCGGCCGGGATGTCCTCGCGGGACAGGTACTTCGGCGCGAAGGCGGCGATGTGCTGCGCGACGTCCTTGGCAACCTCGGCGTTGGCCTGGTCGAGCTCGACGAGGACACCGATGGTCGGCGGGAGGTCCGGGTCCGACTTGTGCATGTAGACGCCGACGAAGCCGTCACCGTCGAACTGCGCGAAGCGGCGGAACACGATCTTCTCGCCCAGGGTCGCGTTGGCCTCGTCCACGAACTGCTGGACGGTCTGGCCGGCGGCGATCTCGGAGGCCAGAGCGGTCTCCAGGTCGGCCGGGGAGGTGGCGGCCACGTGGGCGGCGATCGCGTTGGCGACCTCGACGAACTTGCCGCCCTTGGCGACGAAGTCGGTCTCGCAGTTCAGCTCGACCAGAACGCCGGACTTGGCGTCCTCGGCGATGAGCGCGGCAACGGCACCGTTGGAGGCGTCGCGGCCCTCGCGCTTGGCAACGCCCTTCTGGCCCTTGATACGAAGCAGCTCGACGGCCTTCTGGACGTCGCCCTCGGCCTCGTCCAGCGCCTTCTTGCAGTCCATCATGCCGGCGCCGGTGAGCTCACGGAGCTTCTTGACGTCCGCGGCGGAGATGTTCGCCATGGTGTGAATCTCTTCTCGCGTCTCGCGTGTCTGCGTGGGGAGGTGCCTGGCGGGCTGGGTTCAGCCCCCGGCACGGGAGAGAGGGGCACTCACCGGTGTCGTACCGACGAGTGCCCCTCACCCTTGGTACGTCAGGCCTGCTCGGCCTCGGCGGCCGGAGCCTCGACCTCGGCGGCCGGGGCCTCCACGGTCTCGGCAGCAGCCTCGGTGGCCTCGGCGGCGGGGGCCTCGACGGTCTCGTCGGCCTTCTTCTCGCCCTCGAGGATGTCCTTCTCCCAGTCGGCCAGCGGCTGGTCGGCACCCGGCTCGGCCTTGACGTCGCCCTTGGCGACACCGGCGCGGGACTTCAGGCCCTCGGCGACGGCGTCGGCGATGACCCGGGTCAGCAGGGTGACGGAGCGGATCGCGTCGTCGTTGCCGGGGATCTTGTAGTCGACCTCGTCGGGGTCGCAGTTGGTGTCCAGGATCGCGACGACCGGGATGTGAAGCTTGCGGGCCTCACCAACCGCGATGTGCTCCTTCTTGGTGTCCACGATCCAGACGGCGCTGGGCACGCGCTGCATGTCGCGGATACCGCCGAGGGTCTTCTCCAGCTTGTCGTGCTCGCGCTGGAGGACCAGGAGCTCCTTCTTGGTGAGGCCGGAACCGGCCACATCCGTGAAGTCGATCTCGCCGAGCTCCTTGAGGCGCTGCAGGCGCTTGTAGACGGTCGAGAAGTTGGTCAGCATGCCGCCGAGCCAGCGCTGGTTCACGTAGGGCATGCCCACGCGGGTGGCCTGCTCGGCGATGGCCTCCTGGGCCTGCTTCTTGGTACCGACGAAGAGGACGCTGCCACCGTGGGCAACCGTCTCCTTGACGAACTCGAAAGCGCGGTCGATGTAGTTCAGCGACTGCAGGAGGTCGATGATGTAGATGCCGTTGCGCTCCGTGAAGATGAAGCGCTTCATCTTCGGGTTCCAACGACGGGTCTGGTGACCGAAGTGGACGCCGCTCTCAAGCAGCTCCCGCATCGTGACGACGGCCATGGCCGTGCTCCTCGGTGTTCTGCCCAGCGCGCCTGGCCCGTACGTCTTTCGTGCCCGTACGGCCCCGGGGTGCCGGGTGTTCTCGGTTGTTCCGTGCCGGTCGGGCGACCGTCACGCCTGACGCCCCGACGTGCCGAGCCACCTGCGCCTGTGCGGTGACTGGACCGCGCCAGGCTCGGCGGACCGAGCGGCACTCGCACCGGACGGGCCTCGGCACCCCTTCGCGGGATGACCTCTGCCGCCGGTGGCGGGGCGTGCGAAGTCGACCCGGGTAGACCGGGTCGCGTGTGAAGTGTACGGGAAGCGCCGAGCGGGGAGCGACTCCGGCGGTTGGGGGGTCTGGCTGGTGCTCGGCCGCAGCCTGGTGCGGGCTTTGGGCCGCTTGGTGGTCGCTCGGCGGCTGCCTGGTGGATTCACCCTTGTGAGGGAATGCCGGTGTCCCCAGGAGCGGGTTGTCCACAGAGGTGAGCTGGGTGATGGCTGCTGCCTGCGGCGGTCGGAAGCCTGCTGGGCATGGTCATTCCTCTGTTCCCGCTGTCACTGCCGCCCGTTCGGCGGTCGCCGTCGACCGCCACTGTTCCGTCTGCCGGGCCGCCGCCACATCCGCCGGACCGGCGGGTGATGGTGCTGCTGGTGGCGCTGCTCACCGCAGTGCTGCTGGTCGGGCTGCCGCAGCCTCCGGCCTCCGGGATGCACGGAGCGGCCGCGCTGCCGGCAACTCCGGCGGCCGGACCGGGGCCGGGACGCGCCTGGCCGGTCGGCGGGCCCGGCGGGCTGCTCCAGCGGTTCGACCCACCACCTGCGCGCTGGGCGGCGGGGCACCGGGGTGTGGACCTGGCGGCCTCGGTCGGGGCGACGGTCCGGGCCGCGGCACCCGGGGTCGTCTCGTTCGCCGGAACGGTCGCGGGGCGGCCGGTGGTGACGGTGACTCACACCGCCTCGGGCAACCCGCCACTGCGCACCACCTACCTGCCGGTCACCGACACCGTCCCGGTCGGCACCGCCGTCACGGGTGGCGAGCCGATCGGAGTGCTGGCGACCGGCGTCGGACACTGCGCCACGGGCTGCCTGCACTGGGGGCTGCTCCGCGGGACGCGCTACCTGGACCCCCTCGCGCTGCTGGGGGCCGGCCAGGCGAGACTGCTGCCGATGGACACGCCTTAGCGCCGGGCGTACGCCGCGCATCGCGCATTGGGCATGTGCTGCTTGGGGCCGGACTCAGGAGTCCGGCCCCAAGCAGCTCTGCTCAGTAGAGCTGTTTTGTAGACCGGCTCAGCAGACCTCGGAGAGCTTGGCGCGGAGCTGGATCACCGATTTGGTGTGGATCTGGCTGACCCTGCTCTCGGTGACACCGAGCACCTGGCCGATCTCGGCGAGCGTGAGGCCCTCGTAGTAGTAGAGGGTCACCACGGTCTTCTCTCGCTCCGGCAGGGTGTTGACCGCAGTAGCGAGCAGGCGGCGCAGTTCCCGGTCCTCCGCGACTTCGACCGGGTTGTAGGCGCCGGTGTCCTCCAGGGTGTCCATCAGGCTGAGCCGGTCACCACCCTCGCCGGCCGGATGCAGCAACTCGTCCAGCGCGACCACGTTGGCAAGCGAGAGCTGGCTGAAGATCGCGTGCAGGTCCTCGATCGCGATGCCCATCTCCGCCGCCACCTCGGGCTCATGCGGCGTGCGGCGCAGCCGGGCCTCCAGGGTCGCGTACGTGCGCTCCACCGCCTTGGCCTTCTGCCGGACGGAGCGGGGGATCCAGTCCAGCGCGCGGAGTTCGTCGATGATCGCGCCACGAATCCGGCTGATGGCATAGGTCTCGAACTTGATCGCGCGCTCGATGTCGAACTTCTCGATCGCGTCGATCAGACCGAACACTCCGGAGGAGACGAAGTCCGCCTGTTCGACGTTGGCCGGCAGACCGACTCCGACTCGACCTGCCACATATTTGACCAGCGGCGAGTAGTGCAGGATCAGTTGCTCCCGCAGTCTGGCGTCGCCCGTCTCCTTGTATGAGCGCCACAGCACTTCCAGAGCCGACCGCTCGTCAACAGCCGGCGTCACCTCGCTCGACGCCGACGGAGCGCCCGCCTCGGCCTCGCGACGGGCGGCCGGAGTACGGGAAGGCGCCTGGAGCGGAGTCTCCTCCGTAGCGCCTCGGGCTCGCACCCGAGCGGCTTGCCTGGTCACCCCCACCATCCCCGGCGCTCTGCTCTGCGCCTCGCTGACGGGTCGTGCCTCGGCCCCCGGCCCTGGCCCTCCCGAGGACCGGAGGGCGCCGGTCACCCTGTGTCCGGGAATGTGTGTGGGCATACGTTGGTCTGCGCCGTTCTGCCGAGTCATGTGCTGATAGGGAAGCCACTGCGAGCGTAGCGTGACCGAGTCGCTGCGCAGTGCTACCGCCACTCGGTCGTCCCTCGAACCGGTGGTGCACTCGGCGTGCCGTGCTCCGCTCCGGCCTTCGGCATCACCCCTTCTGGGATCGGCTGCTGCGCACGAGCCGCCAGTGGGCGCCACTTCTCTCGACGAACCCGAGCGATCCCAACTCGTAGAGCCGCTGCAGGACTTCGTCCGGTGAGAGCCCAGCCTGCCGGGCCAGCCGGTCGACCGGCGCGCCCTCGGCCGTGGCCGGCACCGCCTCCAACACCCGGGCCACTGGCGGAGGCAGCAGGTCCCTGGGGAGTACCGGGCCGGACCGGCGTGGCGCCAGGTCGTCCCCGATCGCGCCGACGAGCTCACCGATCTCGGCCGCATCGGTCACCAGCGTGGCACCACCACTGCGGATCAGCGCATGGACTCCGGCCGACAGCTCGGAGGTCACCGGCCCGGCCACACCCATGATGTGCCGGTTGAGGTCACGTGCCCGGCGTGCCGTGCTCAGTGCCCCGCTGCGCATGGCGGCTTCGACCACCACGGTGCCCCTGGTCAGCGCAGCTATCACCCGATTACGGAGCACGAACCGGAATCGGTTCGGATGCTCACCAGGCGGCAGCTCACTGATCAGCAAGCCTTGGGCGGCGATCCGGGCGATCAGCTCCGAGTTGCCGGCCGGGTAGGCGACGTCCACGCCGCAGGCCAGTACTCCGAGTGTGACTCCGCCGACCGCGAGCGCGCCCCGGTGAGCCGCCGCGTCGATCCCGTACGCGGCTCCCGAGACGACCACCCAGCCTCGCTCGGCGAGCTGGGCCGAGAGCTCACCCGCGACGTGGGCGCCGTACGCGGTACACGCCCGGGCACCCACCATGGCCACCGAGCGCAGGGCGAGCATCCGCAGTGATCCGGTGCCACGGACCCAGAGTCCGATCGGTCGGCCGTCGCCCAGATCGTCGAGCTGGGACGGCCACTCGATGTCGCCCGGAATGATGAACCGGCCACCGGCGGCATCCACCCGTTTCAGGTCCGCGTCGACGTCGACCAGGGGGAGCCGGGCGCGGTAGGCACCGAGGCGGTCGGCGTCCAGATCGAGGTATCCGGGGACGGTACGTCGGTGAATCGCCTCGATCAGGGTGGGCGCGCCGACCTGGCCGAGCCAGCGGCCGATCACGGCGTCACCGGGCTCGATCAGGCGGGTGAGGGCGGCCCGGGCGCGGCGCTCGGCGTCGGCCGCCGGGTGGGCTGCCGACTCCGCCGCCAGCGCTGTGGACGGGCGCGTCCTTGGGGCGGCCCGAAGGTTGGCGGGAGCTGTCGGGGTCTGGTTACTGCGGTTCACCTGCGCCTCCACGGTGACGAGTCCGAACGGTTGGACGAGTCGGATGAGTGGGACGGGCCGAAAGAGTGGGACGGGTCTGACGGGCGACCGTCCGATCGCGGGAGCCAGCGGTCAGTACTCGCCGCCGACATCGGCGTCCGACTCCTCGTGGGGGTGGACGGCCGGGTCCCGCTCTGGCTGACCGCGCTCCACACCTGTGCGCAGCACCAGGGCCGTGCGAACGTCGATTCGGGTCGGCTGCTGATGCCCGGCCAGGTCGGCCACCGTCCAGGCGACGCGGAGCACTCGGTCCAAGCCGCGCGCGGTCAACAGGCCCCGCTCCAGGTCCCGTTCGGCGTCTGCCAGTGCTCCCGGGGCCAACTGCCAATGTGTACGGAGCGTGTGTCCCGGCACCTCCGCGTTGGTCCGCCATGGCGTGTTGGCCAACCGCTGAGCGGCTCGCTCGCGGGCAGCCTGGACCCTGGTCGCCACCGTCCGGGTGCCCTCGGCGCGGCTCTCCTGGCCCATGAGCTCTGCTCTGGTCACCGGCTCGACCTGGACCCGAAGGTCGACCCGGTCCAACAGCGGCCCGGAGATCCTGCTCTGATAGCGGCTCACCATCGTCGGCGTGCATTGACAGCCACCGCCACGACGGGAATAGCGTCCACACGGACACGGGTTGGCCGCCAGACAGAGCTGGAAGCGGGCTGGCAACCGCACCGAGCCGGCTGAGCGCGCGATGGTCACCTCACCCGACTCGAGTGGCTGGCGCAGGGCATCGAGCACCCGCACCGGAAATTCGGGCGCTTCATCGAGGAACAGAATGCCCCGGTGCGCCAGGGACACCGCGCCAGGCCGGGGCAGGCCGCTGCCGCCTCCGACGATCGCCGGCATGGTGGTCGAGTGGTGCGGCGCGTAGTACGGAGGACTGTCGATGAGTGGCCGATCACTCGGCAGTAGCCCCGCGACCGAGTGAACGGCTGTGACTTCCAGCGCCTCGGCCTGGGTCAGCGGCGGGAGCAGCGCAGGGAGCCGTTCGGCCAGCATTGTCTTCCCCGCGCCGGGCGGCCCTTTCAGGTAAAGATGGTGGCCGCCTGCGGCTGCGATCTCCAGAGCACGGCGGGCCTGATGCTGGCCTGCCACGTCGGCCAGGTCGAGTTCGGCGGCCCGCTCCGCAGTGAGCCCTCTGACTCCGGCGCCGGGAAGCATCAGGCCTGCCAGCGCCGGGTCCCTGCGGCCCATACAGCGGTCGGGCGGCTCGTCGGGCTCCGGGGCGCCGGTGAGAATCGCGATCAGCTGGCGCAGGGAGCGGACGCCCCGCACCGAGACGTCCGGGACGAGCGCAGCCTCGGGCGCGGTCTGCTCCGCGACGATGACCTGCCGGTACCCGGCATCGGCCGCTGCGAGGACCGAGGGGAGCACGCCCCGAACCGGTCGGACCCGGCCGTCCAGTCCCAGTTCGCCGATGATCAGGAGGTCGGCGATGGTGGCAGGATCGAGCCGCTCAGCGGCCGCCAGAACGGCACAGGCCACGGCGAGGTCGAAGCCGCTGCCGCCCTTAGGGACGGATGCCGGGCTCAGACCGACCGTCAGTTTGCGTTGCGGCCACGGCTCTCCGCTGTTCACGACAGCGGCCCGAACTCGGTCCTTGGCCTCGGAGAGAGCCTTGTCGGGGAGGCCAACCAGAGCAAAGGTCGCGAGGCCCGGCTCAAGGTCGGCCTGTACCTCCACCACCACTCCGTCCACGCCGACCAGGGCGACTGAGCAGGTGCGGGCGAAGGCCATCAGACCGCCCCACGCAGGTGCTCGACCAAGGCGGCACCCTTCAGGCGGTTGACCACCGCGACCAGGTCGATCCGGACTCCTCCGGGCGGCAGCGGTACCGGAACGGCGGTTGCTGGGAGTTCTACGACCTGCTTGTCAGCCCGGCTGCCCTTGCGGGGGCGAGCCTTTCCGGCCTCGGGCTCGGCGGTCTGTTCCTGCGGGAGCGGTGCCGGGAGACCGCCTGCTGCCTGGACCGCGTCGGCAAGCCGGGCGAAGTGCTCGGGCCAGCGCTCACCGAGCCAGCGCTCGGCCAGGCGCCGTAGGCGAGCGGCCTTGGTCTGGTCGATGCCTTCGCTCGGCTGCTGAAACCCACGTTCGGAACGGGTCTTCACCTCGCAGACGGCGATCGTGTCCCCGTCCAGCGCGATGATGTCCAGTTCGCCTTCGGCACAACGCCAGTTTCGCTCCAGGATTCGCAGTCCGCCTGCGGTGAGCCAGCGGGCCGCTACTTCTTCGCCGTAACGGCCGAGACCGTTGTTGAAACTCTGCACGGCAATCACCTCCGTGCCAGGAGGCTGCCGCATCAGACCGAAAACGCGCGGAAGAGCATGATTTCTGTGGATAACTCAGGGGTTGTGGATAAGCGAATCACCCTCGAGGAAGGTTTTTCCAGGAACCTCTGGACATCGAGGCAGCAGCTGGTAGAGCGTCTCCTCGCGAGGGCGGATCAGCTGCCCTGCCTGGTCAGTTGCCGAAGGAGGCGTCGTCCGAGGGCAGCTCGAGATCGCTCTTGGCCAGTTCCTCGATATTGACGTCCTTGAACGTCAGCACCCGCACCTTGCGGACAAACCGGGCCGGCCGGTACATGTCCCAGACCCACGCGTCCGCCATCGACACCTCGAAGAAGACCTCTCCCTGCACCGAGTGCACCTGGAGCTCGTAGTCGTTCGTGAGGTAGAAGCGCCGCTCGGTCTCGATCACGTATTTGAACAGGCCGACGACATCCCGATACTCCCGATAGAGCTTGAGCTCCATCTCGGTCTCGTACTTCTCGAGATCTTCGGCACTCATCCAGGTGTCCCCTCAACTCGATACGTCCACCCCATTGTGGACCACCCAGCCCTTCCGTAGAGCCGTACCGGCCGGACTGGCGGACCGTCCGTCAGCACCCGCTCGACCAGATCTGCCAGCTCGACCGGGTAGACCGTCTCCTCGGTCTCCCGAAGTTCCGCCACCGTCCACCACCGCGCCGTCAGCAGTTGGGCGTGCTCATCAGCCGCTGCTGCCTCCTGCACGCTCAGTTCGGTCTCACGAGTACGCGCCAGATGGAACCACTGGTCCTGCTCGAACCGCTGCTCCAGATAGGAGAAGGACACCGTGTCGTACGCCACCACCGGTCCGAGCTCCACCCCGGTCAGTCCGGTCTCTTCGGCCAGCTCACGCAGGGCCGCAGTACGCAGCTCCTCCCCTGGCTCCGCTCCACCACCAGGGGTGAGCCACCAGGACACCCCTGGCACTGCCGGGTCCGTGCCCCGGAGGAGGAGCAATCGGTCCGCCTCGTCGAACAGCAGGACCCGTGCCGCCCGACGCCGTTCCACCGCCACTGCCGACTCCCTCGCTCAACCGACCGAACCGCGCCGACGTCGCTGTTGCGGCTGTTGCTGCTGTCGCCGACGGTCAGACTCGCCGAAACCGTCGGAGCAGCGAGGCAAGCCCGCCCGCCGCCGAGGCCAGCACGATCATCGCCGCACCGGTGGCCATCGCGAGCACAGCGGGGCCCAGGAGTCCAGGCTTCGCGGCCATCGGGCCGGCCAGACCGTCGAAGGCCACCGTACGCCCGCCCAGACCGGCACGATTGGCAGGCCAGGCCGTTCCTTCGACCCGGCCGAGCACCTCGGTGGTCGCCACCGTCCCGGCTGCCAGATCGAGGTGGCTCCGGGAGTCGAGCGACGCGTCCCGGTTATCCCCCATCAGGAAGAGCCGTCCCGGCGGCACGACGGTGCTGAACAGTTTGTCGTTGAGCTGCTGCTTTGCCAGGTACGGCTCGTCGACGGGGTGGTCATTCACTGCCAGCCGGTGCTGCGCGTCGCAACAGACCACGGTGTCACCGCCGACCGCGACCACTCTCTTGACCAGCGGGGCATTGCCCCAGAGCGGGTCCTGGAAGACCACGATGTCCCCTCGGCCCACCGAGTCGCCGTTGACCGACCGGGCCAGCACCGTGTCACCCACGGTCAGGGTCGGGGTCATCGACTGGGTCGGGATCCGGTAGGGGCGGTACTGCACGGCGAGCAGCCCGAACGCACCCACCAGGAGCACGAAGCCGAGTCCGATCACCAATCCTTGGACCCGCGCCCCGAGGCTTCGTCGGGCCTTGGCCGGACGCGGCGGGGCGGCAGTCGGGGTCATCACGTTGCTCATCGCCGCCACCTCCAGGTCGACCCGCGACCTGCACGGGTGGGCCACGGTGGATCCGGGAAAGCCGGCGGGCCGTGGCACATGCGAGCAGATTACTCGCCAGTACCACGGCCCGCGCAAGACCCTGCGCCACCTCAGCGGCAGCAGCCCACGAGGTCAGCGCCGGTAACGCCGCAGCCACCAGACCGCAGGCAGTGCGATCGCCGCACCGGCCGCAGGCGGCCCGTAGGGCAGTGCAGCGGCCGCCAGCCCCTTCTGGTCGAAGGTGTCCGGCACCGGCAGCGTCGCCCAGTTGCTGATCGGCCAGGCCACCACGAAGGCCCGTCCCACGACGTTGTCCACGGGCACGGTGCCGCCACCGGGCTGGTCCTGGTGGAAACGCGAGTCGAGCGAGTCGGCCCGGTGGTCGCCCATCACCCAGATCCGGTTGTCCGGCACATGGACCGGCCCGAACGGCTTGTCACCGCAGGGCGTGTTGCCGGGGAAGATGTACGGCTCGTCGAGTGCGATGCCGTTCACCTTGACCGGCCCCGTGCCTTGACACTCGACCGTGTCGCCGCCGACCGCGATCACCCGCTTGATCAGGTCCTTCTCGTTCGCCGAAGGCATCAGCCCGACAAAGCTGAGTACGTCCTGCACACCACGGACGAACGCGTTGTCGCTCTGCTGGGCCGGCTCGTCGCTCAGCCAACCGCCCGGGTCGTGGAAGACCACGACCTCGCCGCGCTCCGGCTCGGCGCCGAACCACGGCGTCAGCTTGTCGACCAGCACCCGGTCGCCGATCTGCAGGGTGTTCTGCATCGATCCCGAGGGGATGGAGAACGCCTGGACGAAGAAGGTCTTGATCACCAGAGCCAGAATCAGCGCGATTCCGACCAGGATCGGAAGCTCCTTCCAGAAGGAACGCTGCTTTGGCTTCTTCTTGGGACTTCCTGCCGTCTCGTCGGCCGGGGCCGCCGCAGCGGCGTCCGCGGACCGGTCGGAGCCGTCCAGCTGCTCGGCGCCTTCGCCCTCGGGCTCAGGGCCCCCAGAACGGGCACCGATCACCAAATCCCCCACAACATCTCCTCCCTGCTGTGCGGACGCCCGCGCGTCCGCGCTCACAGTGCCGCACAGCGGGCACCACGCTCTGTGACCGACCGTCAGCCCACATCAGCTTTGCCCGTCATAGGGCGGTCTGACGCCGGCACACCAGCACAGCCTCCGGAGGCGATCGGACCGTACACCGAGCACTCCAGCACTTCTCTACCACTCCAAACCGGGACGCCCGTGCTCCCACACGGCGGGACGGGCGAATCAGCCAACGGGCGGCGCGCGCCGCACCCGCGCACGCCTGGGCCGCACGAGGAGCGGGATGACGCCCAACACACCCATAACGAGCGGAGGTTCCGCAAGATCCGGCTGAGTGCCAGGCGATTTAGCCCGATCAGGCTCGCCCGGGTATCCAGTCGCCCCGGGAACGCTACGCGCGAACGACTCGGTCCGCAGGGGAAGCGCCGACAGGGAGGAGGGAACGTCGAGTTGACCGATCCGCTGAACCGGCCAAGCGATCATGAAGGCCCGCCCGACCACGTTGTCCATGGGGATCGTGCCCTGGCCAGTCTCGGTCATGTGGTAACGGGAGTCTGCGGAGACGTCCCGGTGATCTCCCATCACCCACAACCGCCCTGCCGGGACGGTGACTTTGAACGGCTGCTTCGACGGCACGTTCCCAGGAGCCAGGTAAGACTCCTCCACCGGTGCACCGTTGACGGTCAGTCGGCCGTTGACGTCACAGCACTCGACAGTGTCGCCGGGCACTCCGACAACGCGCTTGATCAGGTCCTGCTCGTCCTCCGACGGCAGCAGCCCGACGTAGGAGAATGCCTGCTTGGCACCTCGCAGGACGAAGTTCTCCTGCTCCGAGTTGTGAGCCGGCTCGAGCCAGCCGCCCGGGTCCTTGAAGACTACGATCTCGCCCCGGCTCGGCTGACTGCCGAACCACGGCGTCAGCTTGTCCACCAGCACGCGGTCGCCGATCAGGATCGTCTGTTCCATCGACGGCGAGGGGATCACGAAGACCTGGACCGCAAAGGTCTTGAGCGCCAAGGCGATCACCAACGCCGCCACGGCTATGAGCGGGATCTCACGCAGCAGCGACCGGCGCCTGCGCCGAGCGACCCGGCGAGCGGACCTGCGTCGCTCCGCCCGGCCACGGGCATGGGGGGCAGAGGGGGCCGGCGCTGCGCGCCTCCTCTTGCCGCCCGGGGCCACCAGGGCAGCGGCCGGGCCATCGACGGCCGACGAAGCGGTGACGGTCCTGGCTCTACCTCTGTCCCCCATGGCCACCCGTCCCCTCCACCGCAGCGAAGCCCGCGGGCCGGTCCAACGACGTCCAGCGGCCGATCGGGAAAACGATCCAGTCAGCCCGCCCGATCAACCTCTTCTCGGGTACGAACCCACCGCCCGGCTCCCCCAGGTGATCCCGCGAGTCCCGGGAGTCACTCCGGTGATCGCCCATTACCCACAGCTTCCCGGCCGGCACCACGACGTCAAACGGCACCGCTGAGGGAGCGTCACCCGGGTAGAGGTAAGCCGACTCGTCCAACGGAACCCCGTTGACCTTGAGCCGCCCGTCCACCCCGCAGCACGTCACCCGGTCACCCCCGACGCCGACCACACGCTTCACGTACACCGAGCCGTTCCCGGAGCCGAGGCCCACGGCCGACAGGAAGCGTCGCACAGTCGGCGTCTCCTTCGCGTAAGGCAGGAAGGAGCCCGTTCCGTCGAAGACCACCACGTCGCCCCGCCGCACATGGCCACCGAACGAGTAGGCGAGCTCGTTCACCACCAACCGGTCCCCCGGTCGCAGCGTGTTCTCCATCGAGGCGGACGGCACCGCGAACGGCCGGGCGACGAAGGCGTTGACCAACATCAGTGTCAGCACGCAGAGCGCGAGGATCCGTAGGAGGTCACGTGCGGCCCACCGTCTCGGAGGCTCGGAACCGCCCTCGTTCGCCAGTCCAGCCGCTCCTGCTGCCTCGTCCGTGCCAGCGGGGCCCCCGCCGACACCTGGACCGGAAACGACCGCGGACCGCGACGGCGAGTCCGCACCCGGAGGTGCGGCACTGCCGTCGCGGTCCGCGACTGGTTCTTGCGTGCTCATCGGTGCAGAGCCTATCCCGAAGGGACTCCGCCCGACCCGAGCGTACTGAACCCCTGGCCAGGGCCGGGGTCAGTGGATCAGCGGTCGCGCTTCTCCTTGATCTTCGCGGCCTTGCCGCGGAGGTCACGCAGGTAGTACAGCTTGGCGCGGCGAACCGCACCGCGGGTCACGACCTCGATCTTCTCGACGACCGGGGTGTGCACCGGGAAGGTACGCTCCACGCCGACGTTGAAGGACACCTTGCGAACGGTGAAGGTCTCACCGATGCCGGAGCCGTGGCGACGGATGACGACGCCCTGGAAGACCTGGACACGGGAGCGGTTGCCCTCGATGACCCGGACGTGAACCTTCAGGGTGTCACCAGCGCGGAAGGCCGGAACGTCGTCGCGCAGCGATGCCGCGTCGACAGCAGCGAGCTTGTTGCTCATGTTGCTCTCCATCGCAGGCGCCACGGGCCGCCCACGGAAGTTCGTCACAATGGGGTGTGCTGCGGGCCGCTTCGGTTCGCGATGATCCCCCCGTGGCGGGGGCAACGCTCCACCGACTTCCACAAGGGAAGCCCGACGGCAGACAACAGTCGCCTATTCTTCCACAGCTTCTGCCACGGACCGAAATCGGCCGAGGCTCTCGTCCCAGGCAAGCCCCAGGATGCTGAGCGCCTCGCGCTCCTTCTTGTCGAAGGCGCCGAGCTGCCAGCGCTCGACCAGGTCCGGCCTGTTGGCCAAGGTCCGGGCGAACGCCTGCTCCCGCCGCCAGCGGGCGATCTTGCCGTGGTGACCGCTCAAGAGCACCTCCGGCACCTCGCGCCCGCGCCACTCGGCGGGCTTGGTGTAGACCGGCCCCTCCAGCAGGTCCGCCATCGCGCCCGGGGCGAAGGAGTCGTCGCGGTGCGACTCGGCGTTGCCGAGCACCCCGGGCAGCAGTCGGGCGATCGCCTCGACCATCACCAGCACCGCGACTTCGCCGCCCGCCAGCACGTAGTCGCCGATCGAGACCTCGACCACCGGCATCCGGGTGGCGGCCTCTTCGATCACCCGGCGGTCGATGCCTTCGTACCGCGCCGGGGCGAAGGCCAGCCACGGGCGTCCGGCGAGTTCCTGGGCCAGTTCCTGAGTGAACGGACGCCCGCTCGGCGTCGGCACCACCAAGGTCGGTACGTCGCCCTCCGGCCCCTCGGCGAGCACCGCGTCCAGGGCTGCCCCCCACGGCTCCGGCTTCATCACCATGCCGGGCCCCCCGCCGTACGGGGTGTCGTCCACCGTGCGATGGATGTCCGTGGTCCACGACCGCAGGTCGTGCAGGTGCACGTCGAGCTGCCCACGTGCCCGCGCCTTGCCCACCAGCGAGACGTTCAGCGGCTCCAGGTACTCCGGAAAGATCGTAACGACGTCGATCCGCATCTCACTCACCCGCGCACACCACTCTCGGCGCCGCCAGCATCGCCCGACTCGCTCACACCGCTGCCACCTTCACCGGCGCCCTCATCGTCGCCGTCGTCCGAGCGGACCACCACCACTGCCTCCGCCGGGTCGATCAGCCCCGGCGGCGGGTCGATGACCGCCCGCTGGTTCTCCAGGTCGATGGTCGGCACGATGCGGGTGACGAACGGCACCAGCACCTCGGTCCCGTCCGGCCGGGTGACGGTCAGCAGGTCCTGGTACGGCAGGTGGACCACCTCGCTGAGCTCGCCGACCAGGGTGCCGTCGAGCAGCACCACGTCCAGGCCGATCAGCTGGTGGTCGTAGTACTCCTCGGGATCCTCCGGCCGCTCCTCCGGGTCGATCTCCGCGATCAGCATGGTGCCGCGCAGTGCCTCGGCGGCGTTGCGGTCGTGCACCCCCGCGAAGCGCAGCAGCAGCCGACCGCTGTGCACCTTGCCCGATTCGATGGTCAGCGGGCCGGCCGAGGCCGGGTCGGTGAGCAGTACCGCGCCTGGTCCGAGCCGCAGTTCGGGCTCGTCGGTACGGACCTCGACACTGACGTCCCCCTTGATGCCGTGGGCACGGCCGATCTTGCCGACGACGAGCTGCACGGTGATCGTTCTCCTGGGTCTTTACCGGCGATCCGGGTCCGGTGGGAGTGGAAGGGAAATGCAAAGGACCGGCCAGGACGACATGCGTCCCGGCCGGTCCCAGAAACCTGACGGTCGAGCGTCAGCGAATGCTGTCCACGTCGACCAGGTCGACCCGGACGTTGCGACCACCGAGGGCGCCTACCACGGTGCGCAGAGCGCGAGCCGTGCGGCCGCCCCGGCCGATCACCTTGCCGAGGTCATCGGGGTGCACGCGCACCTCGATGGTGTTGCCCCGACGCAGGTTGCGCGAGCGCACCTGCACCTCGTCGGGGTGCTCGACGATGCCCTTGACCAGGTGGTCCAGGGCGTCCTCGATCACGCTCAGACCTCGGTGGAAGCGGCGTCGGCCTCAGCCTCGGCCTTGTCCGCCTTCTTGGCCTTCGGGGTGATGGCAACACCGGTGGTGCTGTCCTCGAAGCCGGCGACGGCCTTCGCGAAGAGGTGCGAGAAGTCCTCGACCTTGGGCTCGGCCACCAGCAGCGGCGCCGGGGCCGGGAGGCCCTTGAACTTCTGCCAGTCGCCGGTGAGCTTCAGGATCGCGAGGACCGGCTCGGTCGGCTGGGCGCCGACGGACAGCCAGTACTGGGCGCGGTCGGTGTCGACCTCGATCTTCGAGGGGTTGTAGGTCGGCTGGTAGATGCCGATCTCCTCGATGGCGCGACCGTCACGCTTGGTGCGCGAGTCCGCGACGACGATGCGGTAGTGCGGAGAGCGAATCTTGCCGAGACGCTTGAGCTTGATCTTGACTGCCACGGGAGTGGGTTCTCCTGGTGTTGACGTGGGTGAGCGGCCGCTGCCACCGCGTGGGGTTGCAGGGGCGGCCGTTCAAGGGACACGCCAGCCGTAGGAGAGAGGGGTCCTGCTCGGCTGCCGAGTACTCAGCTGTCCATTCTGCCACACCGCGCCGGTCGGCCCGACCGAGGGCCCCCGCCCTCGGTTGAGCCGAGTCTCAGCACTACAGGTGGTGCGGAACGTGCGACACAGCCCGCTGGCAACGGACGGCAGGAGAGAACCACGGGAACAGTTACAGCAACAACAGACAGGACCGAACCGCCGTCAGGCGATCCGGAACGGCTGCTGACAGGCACCACAGACGATCGACGCCTGGGCCAGCACCGACGGCACCACCCGGACGTTGCGCCCGCAGCCGCAGATCGCCTTGACCCGGACCCCGCCGCCGGACGAACCGTGCCGGGCCGCCGGGCCGCGGAACGCGCGGTGCCCACCCTCGCCGTTGACGGCGAGCTGGTGTGCGCCGAGCGCGCGGTCGAGCCGCTCGATCGTTCCCGAGTAGCGCTCCTGAGTCTCCGTCAGCATGGTGACCTGGGAGAAGCCACTGCTGGCGTGCGGCTCGACCGGGTGGGCGAGCCCGAGCTCGGAGGCGAGCAGCAGGAACCGCCGGTTGTGGTAGCGCCCGGCCCGTGAGGTGTCACGGATGTCGCGGGCCGCGGCCAGGCCGTGGGCGGCTTCGTGCAGCAGGCGCTCGAAGCCGAGCTGGCTGCCGCAGGCGGAGGAGGACTCGCCGATCAGGGCCTCTGGCGAGGCGAGGTCGGGGAGGTCCTGGTGGTGGGCCTGGATGTCACTCCAGGCGGCGGCCAGTTCGGCCGCGAGGACGAGAGGCTGTGTCGTGCTCACGCTAGACCAACGATGCAGCGAGCGCCGATGTTCCGCGAGTTCCCGCTCTTCGGGAATTCCCAGCGAACTCCCAGGAATGCGCTGCCGCGCGTGAATTGCACTGCCCGTATCTGACGCAAGACCAACCCCCTGCAACGTAGGGCCCGACGAACCTCGCCAGGCTCTCGGCTATCGCCCCGGGGGCGGTTGCCCCCTTACGGCGAACGGCCCGCGGCAGTGTCGAAATTGACAGGGCCACGGGCCGTACACCGTACCGCTAGTTCAGCACGACCGGGAGTTGACCGGTCAGTAGTCTCACCAGACAGTCAGTCAGCGGTACAACAATCGCACCGCATTAGTCGCGCTCAACGACTCACAAAGCCCGAACCGGTCGAGATCTGTATACCGTCCTGAACGCACCAAGCGTCCCCGGTCACACATCCGACCGCCGAGATCAGTATGCGCGGGCCACGATCGCGATGTTGCCCTCCTGGTCGTCCGTCAGCGGCACCGAGCCGTCGGCGGCGACGATGCAGCGGACGGAGACACCCTGCTCGGCCAGCTTGGCCTCGCCGGCCGGGCCGAGGTCGGCCCAGGAGATCCGGCCCCAGCCCGTGGCGGCGGCCTCGACGGCCTCGTCCAGGTTCTTCACCTCGACGGTGCGGGCGATCCGGCGCTCGCGGGACTGGCGCAGCAGCAGCGCCTGGTCCTCCTCGAGGATGCCGGGCAGCAGCGCGGCCAGGCCGTCGATCGAGACCGGCTCCTTGCCGCCGGGGATCCGGCGGGCCAGCATCGCGGTGCCGTTCTCGAGGTCGCGCGGGCCGACCTCGATGCGCAGCGGTACGCCCTTGAGCTCCCAGTCCACCGCGCGGCGGCCGAACGGGGTGTCGGTGCGGTCGTCGACGACGACCCGGATGCCGGCCGCCTCCAGCTGGGCACCGATCTCGCGGACCTTGGCCAGCACCGCGTCGTCGCCCTTGATGGCGAGCACCACGGCCTGCACGGCGGCCAGCCGCGGCGGCACCCGCAGACCGTTGTCGTCACCGTGCGACATGATCAGGCCGCCGACCATACGGGTGGAGACGCCCCAGGAGGTCTGCCAGACGTACTCGCGCTCGGCGCCCTGCAGCTGGTACGTGGTGTTGAACGCCTTGGCGAAGTTCTGACCCAGCTCGTGGCTGGTACCCATCTGCAGCGCCTTGCCGTCGCCCATCATGGCCTCGAGGGTGAGGGTGTTGATGGCGCCCGCGAAGCGCTCCTTCGCGGTCTTGCGGCCGAGCACCACGTCGATGCCCAGCACGTTGGTCATGAAGTCGCCGTAGACGGCGGTGTGGATCATCGAGGCGTACGCGCGGGCGTCCTCGTAGGTGGCGTGGGCCGTGTGGCCCTCCTGCCAGAGGAACTCGGTGGTGCGGAGGAAGACGCGGGGGCGCAGCTCCCAGCGGACCACGTTGGCCCACTGGTTGATCAGCAGGGGCAGGTCGCGGTGGCTCTGCACCCACTTGGAGAAGTACTCGTTGATGATCGTCTCGGAGGTCGGCCGGACCACGACCGGCTCGTCGAGCTCCTTGCCGCCGCCGTGGGTGACCACGGCGAGCTCAGGGGCGAAGCCCTCGACGTGCTCCGCCTCCTTGGTCAGGTAGGACTGCGGGATGAACATCGGGAAGTAGGCGTTCTGCGCGCCCGCCTTCTTGATCCGGGCGTCCATCTCCTGCTGCATCCGCTCCCACAGGCCGTAGCCGTACGGTCGGATGACCATGGTGCCGCGCACCGGACCGTTGTCGGCCAGCTCGGCCTTGTTGATGAGGTCCTGGTACCAGCGCGGGAAGTCGTCCGCCTGAGGAGTGAGAACGGGTGCCTTAGCCATGGGGCAGATGGTACGGGGCCGAGGGCCCTGACCGTGAATCCGTTTCACGGGGGGAGCACCGGGGGCGCACCGGCCCGGCGCGCGGACACCACCCGGCACACCTCTGGACGCCGGAGCCCGCGCGTTGTTCGCTGGTCTCGGGGCGGGACTCTGGGGGGCGCACTGCCAACGAGCACCCAAGGACCGGATGGAGGCCGCGATGGCTTCAGCGCAGGTGACCGGCACGACCTCGGAGCGATCACACACACCCGTCTGTACCGGCCCTCACAGCCGGGCCAGGGACTGGGCGGAGATCCAGGAGCGGATGCTGGTCCCGCTCTACCAGGCCGTCTACGAGCGGTTGGAGGTCGGTCCTGCGACCTCCGTGCTGGGCCTCGGCTGCCGGTCCGGGCTGGCGCTGCTGCTGGCCGCCGAGCGGGGTGCCCAGGTGGCCGGGATCGAGTCGGACACCGAGCTGCGCGAGCTGGCGCAGGGCCGCCGGCTGCAGGTCCAGGAGGCTCCCCGGACGGCGGAGCCCGTCGCCCGGTCGGCCCACTCGCTGGTCACGGTTTTCGAGCAGCTGCAGACCGCCCCCTCCCCCACCCGGCTGGTGGCCGCCGCCGCCCGCCGGACGCTGACGGGCGGTCAGCTGGTACTGGCCTCCTGGGGGCCGCCGGAGCGGTGCCAGAGCGCCGCCGTGCTGGAGGTCGCCCAGCGGCAGGCGGGGCGTACGCCGGGCCGTGACCCGTTCGTGCTCGGCGCGCCGGGACGGTTGGAGGAGCTGCTCTGCTCCGCCGGGCTGCGGCCGGCCGGCGGTGGCCGGGTGACCTGTCCGTTCGCCTACGCCGATCTGGACAGCGCGGTCCGCGGGATGCTCTCCACCGGCCTGTTCGACCAGGCGGTGGCGGCGGCCGGGTCGGCCCTGGTGGTGAAGGAGCTGGAGGAGGCCCTGCACCCGTTCGTCCGTCCGGACGCCTCGGTCCGGATGGTCAACGTGTTCCGCTACGTGGTCGGCGAACGGGTGAACTGAGCGCGGTCGGCACCGACGGGGCGCGCCCGGCGGCGGACGCGCCCTACGGTTCCGACCGCCGTACTCGGCAAGCCGCCAAGGCCGTCAGTCCCGCCCGCTCCTCAGCCCCGGCCACTCCTCCGCCGTCAGGGCGAACCGCTCGTGGTCGCGCCACGCCCCGTCCAGGAACAGCATCCGGGGTGTGAAGCCCTCGTGCCGGAAGCCCAGCCGGCGGGCCAGCGCGATCGAGCGCTCGTTCTCCGGCTGCACGTTGATCTCCAGCCGGTGCAGACCGAGACCGCCGTCGGCCGGCGCCCCGAAGCTGCGGTCGAGCACCAGCCGCATGCCCTCGGTCATCCGGCCGGTGCCCGCGTACGGCAGGTAGGAGTCGTAGCCGAGGGCGGCGTTGCAGAACCGGCCCATCACGATGTTGGCCACGTTGCACTTGCCGACCAGGTCGCCGGTGGCCAGGTCGACGACCAGGAAGGTCCGGAGCCCGGGGCCCTGACGCTCCAGCAGTTCCGGCAGACCGTCCGGTTCCACCGGGTTCCACCGCCCGACGTGCTCGGCGGAGCGGCGCACCGCCGCCGCGTACGGACCGGCGTCGGCTGTCATCGGGGGTCGAATCGTCACTCGCACCCCTCCATCATCGAACATGCCGGGAACACAGTGAAGGCCCGCCACCCCGGATCGGGGTGACGGGCCTTCAGCGGGCCTTCAGTACGGTGACCGCTCAGCGGCCGGGACCGCTCAGAGCAGGTCCTTGAACTCCTTGGGCAGCTGGAAGTCGGCCGGGCCCTTGCCCGCGCCGAGGCCGAACGCTCCGCCGTCGGCGGGCGCGGCCGGTGCACCGGGGCCGAGCGCCCTGCGCTCGGCGGCGGCCGCCTCCTCCTGGGCCCGCTTCAGCGGGTTGCCGGACTTCTTGCGGCCCTTGGCGGGTTGCGCCTTCTTCAGCGCCTTCTTGCCGCCGCCCCCCATGCCCGGGATGCCCGGCATACCGGGGATGCCCTTGCCGGAGGCCATCGCGGACATCATCTTGCGGGCCTCGAAGAACCGCTCGACCAGGTTGCTGACCTCGCCTACCTGGACGCCCGAGCCCTTGGCGATCCGCAGTCGGCGCGAGCCGTTGATGATCTTCGGCTCGGTCCGCTCGGCGGGCGTCATCGACTTGATGATCGCGCCGACCCGGTTGACGTCCTTGTCGTCGATGTTGTTGATCTGCTCCCGGATCTGCCCCATCCCGGGCAGCATGCCGAGCAGCTTGGAGATCGAGCCCATCTTCTGGACCTGCTCCAGCTGGGACAGGAAGTCGTCCAGCGTGAAGTCCTTGCCGCCGCCCTGCAGCTTGGAGGCCATCTTCTCGGCCTCGGCCTGCGAGAAGGTCTGCTCGGCCTTCTCGATCAGCGACAGCATGTCGCCCATGCCGAGGATCCGGGAGGCCATCCGGTCGGGGTGGAAGGCGTCGAAGTCGTCGACCTTCTCGCCGTTGGAGGCGAACATGATCTGACGGCCGGTCACGTGCGCGACCGACAGCGCGGCACCACCGCGGGCGTCACCGTCCAGCTTGGACAGCACCACACCGGTGAAGTCGACGCCCTCGAGGAAGGCCTGCGCGGTGACCACCGCGTCCTGGCCGACCATCGCGTCGACCACGAACAGGACCTCGTCCGGGTCGACCGCGGCGCGGATGTCCGCGGCCTGCTGCATCAGTTCGGCGTCGATGCCCAGGCGGCCGGCGGTGTCGACGATGACCACGTCGTACTGCTTCTGCTTGGCGTACTCGATCGAGTCGCGGGCGACCTGCACCGGGTCGCCGACGCCGTTGCCCGGCTGCGGGCCGTAGAACGCGACGCCCGCGCGCTCGGCCACCACGCCGAGCTGGGTCACCGCGTTCGGGCGCTGGAGGTCGCAGGCGACCAGCAGCGGGGTGTGCTTCTGGCTCTTCAGCCAGTGCCCGAGCTTGCCCGCCAGGGTGGTCTTACCGGCACCCTGGAGGCCGGCAAGCATGATGACGGTCGGGCCGGTCTTGGCGTAGCGGAGGCGTCGGGTCTCGCCACCGAGGATGTTGATGAGCTCCTCGTTGACGATCTTGACGACCTGCTGGGCCGGGTTCAGCGCGCCGGTGACCTCGGCGCCGAGCGCACGGTCCTTGACCTGCTTGATGAAGGCCCGGACCACCGGGAGGGCGACATCCGCCTCCAGCAGGGCGATCCGGATCTCGCGGGCGGTGGCGTCGATGTCCGCCTCACTGAGGCGGCCCTTGCCCCGGAGGTTCTTGAACGTCGCTGCGAGGCGATCGGAAAGAGTGTCGAACACGTCGGTCGCGGGTCCCTTGCGGCATCGGTACGGGTACGGTCGTCGCCCCCAGGGTATCGGGCCGGTCCGGCAACGGTCCCCACCCCGGTGCGATCCCCGGTCAGCCCAGCGCGGACTGCACCGCCACGGCCACCTCGCGGGCCCGTCCGGCGGTCAGCGGACGGCCCTCAGGATCGGTCACGTAGAACGCGTCCACCGCGTCCGCGCCGAGCGTGGAGACGTGCGCGGTACGGACCCGGACGCCCGCCGCGTCCAGCGCCCGGCCGATCCGGTGCAGCAGGCCGGGGGCGTCGTGGGCGCGGACCTCCAGCACGGTGGCGCTGCTGGAGGCGCCGCCGGGCGCGACCGTGACCACCGGCGGCGGGGTGGCGATCCCCCGGCGGCGCGGTGCGGCGGCGTCCCGCTCGGCCAGCTTGCGGGCCACGTCCAGCGAACCGTCCAGCGCCCGGCGCAGATCGGCCCGCAGCCTGGCCCCCTCCGGGACCTCGCCGTACTCCGCCGCCACCGTCCAGGACAGCAGCAGCACCGGGCCCGCGCCGACCGGGTCCAGCTCGCGCAGTCCGGCCGAGCGGACCGTCAGGCGGTGCAGCGCCAGCACCCCGGCCACCGTGCCGAGCAGGCCGGGACGGTCGGGCAGCGCCAGGGTCAGTTCGACGCCCATCGGCTCGGTGGAGAAGGAGTCGTGCTGGGTCTGCGCCAGCAGGGTCAGCGCCGGGCCGCCGGTACGGCCCGCCTCGACCGCGAGCCGCTCCTCCTCGGCGGTCGGCTCGGCGTCGGCCGGGTACGAGCTGTTGCCCGCCAGCCGCTCCGCCGCCCGCTCGGCCAGGCCGCGCACCAGCGAGGCCCGCCAGCCGCTCCAGGCGGCGGGGCCGGTGGCGGTGGCGTCCGCCTCGGTCAGCGCGTGCAGCAGCTCCAGGTGCGACAGCGTGCCGACCACCTTGGTGATCAGGTCGACGGTGGCCGGGTCGTCAGGGTCCCGCCGGGTCGCGGTGTCCACCAGGGTCAGGTGGTGGCGCACCAGCAGGGCCAGGGTGTCGGTGTCGGCCTTGTCGAAGCCCATCCGGGCCGCCACGTCGCGGACGATCACCTCGCCGGCTTCCGAGTGGTCACCCGGCCAGCCCTTGCCGATGTCGTGCAGCAGCGCGGCCACCAGCAGCAGGTCGGGCCTGGCCACCCGGCGGGTCATCGCGGCCGCCTTCACCGCCGTCTCGATCAGGTGCCGGTCCACCGTCCAGCGGTGCACCGCGTTGCGCTGCGGGCGGCAGCGGACCCGCTCCCAGTCCGGCAACAGACGGGTGATCAGCCCCTCCGCCTCGTAGGCCTCCCAGACCGGGATGGCCGCCTCCCCCGCGCCCAGCAGGGTGATCAGCTGCTCCCTGGCCTCGTCCGGCCACGGCACCGGCAGCGGCCTGGTCTCGGCGGCCAGTCGGCGGACCGTGGCGTAACCGACCGTCAGACCGGCCTGCGCGGCGGCGGCCGCGGCGCGCAGCGCCAGGACCGGGTCCTGCCCGGGCCTGGCGCCCTGGGCGAGCACCGCCTCGCCGTCCTGCTCGACCACGCCCTCGGCCAGCGGCCGGCGCTCCACCGCACCGCGCGCCACCGCGCCGCTGCCCCGGCCGACGCCGGTGAACGGGAAGGCCAGCCGGGAGACCCGTCGGCCCCGGCCGCTGCGGGCGGCCAGCACGCGTTCGACGGACCGCCAGGTGACGTCCCCGGCGTAGCTGATGGTGCGGGCGGCCTCGTAGACCTGCCGGAGCAGGATGTCGGCGTCCAGCACGCCCAGCCGGACCGCCACCTGGTCCTGCTCCTGGAGGGCGAGCCGTTCGGTGGCCCGGCCCGTGGTCAGGTGCAGCGCGTCCCGGACGTCGGCGAGCCGAGCGGCGGCCGCCTCGAGGCCGTCCCTGGGGGCGTCGGCCAGCCAGCTGGCGGCGATCGCGTTGAGGGCCACCACGTCCCGCAGGCCGCCCCTGGCCTCCTTGAGGTCCGGCTCCAGCAGGAACGACAACTCGCCGTGCCGCTCGGCCCGTTCGAGGCAGGACTGCCGGAGTTCGGGAAGCCGCTTCGGTGCGGTGGCCCGCCAGTCGGCCAGGACGTTCGAGCGCAGCTCCGCCGTCAGGTCCTGGTCACCGGCCAGGTGCCTGGCGTCCAGCAGGCCGAGCTGTGCCTTGAGGTCCTCGGCGGCCACCGCCCGGGCCTCGGCGGGGGTGCGAACAGCGTGGTCCAGTGCGGCGCCGCCGTCCCAGACGGGGTACCAGATCCGCTCCGGCAGCGCCGGGTCGATCGGTCCGGTGTGCAGCAGCAGGACGTCCAGGTCGCTGCGCGGGGAGAGCTCGCCCCGGCCGTAGCCACCGACCGCGACCAGCGCGGTGCCGGACGGGGCGCCGGCCGCCCCGTACAGCCCCGCGAGCCAGTCGTCGGCCAGCCGGGACAGGGCGGTCCTGCGGGCCACCCCGCCCAGACCCGGCTCCGCCAGCAGGCGGGTCCGGGCGGCGGCGTACTCGGAGGGCTGGTCGGTGGTGGTCACGGCGAGTTCCCCGTCCGTCGGTGCTGCGGGACATACGCGTCCGGCGGGCCGGTCGCCCGAAGGGGCGACCGGCCCGCCAAGGGCCATGCGGCGAATGCTAGATCGCGTCGGGACCGCGCTCGCCGGTCCGCACGCGGACGGCGGTTTCGACCGCGACGCTCCAGACCTTGCCGTCACCGATCTTGCCGGTGCGGGCGGCCTTCACCAGGACGTCGATGACCTCGTCGGCCGCCTCGTCCTCGACCAGGACCTCGACCCGGACCTTCGGCACCAGGTCGACGGTGTACTCCGCGCCCCGGTACACCTCGGTGTGGCCGCGCTGCCGGCCGTAGCCGCTGGCCTCGGTGACGGTCAGACCCTGCACGCCGTACTCCTGGAGGGCGGTCTTGACCTCGTCCAGCCGGTGCGGCTTGATGACTGCGGTGATGAGCTTCATCAGGCGTCGACCTTCTTCTCGGCGGTGGGAGCGGCGGGAGCGGCGGCACTGCGGCCCAGGGTGGCGCCGACGGCGCTGAAGTCGTAGGCCGACTCGGCGTGTTCGGCCTGGTCGATGCCGGCCACCTCGACGTCCTCGGAGACCCGGAAGCCGACCGTCTTGTCGATCGCCTGACCGAGCAGCCAGGAGACCACGAAGGAGTACGCGCCGACCACGGCGACACCCATCGCCTGCTTGCCGAGCTGCTCGAACCCGCCGCCGTAGAAGAGGCCCTGCGCGGTCTGGCCCACGTGACCGGTGGCGAACAGGCCGATCAGCAGCGAGCCGATCACACCGCCGACCAGGTGCACGCCGACCACGTCGAGCGAATCGTCGAAGCCCCAGCGGTACTTCAGGCTGATCGCCGCGGCACAGGCCGCACCGGCGATCAGGCCGATCGCGATGGCACCGAGCGGGCTGACCGAACCACAGGCCGGGGTGATGGCGACCAGACCGGCGACCGCACCGGAGGCAGCGCCCAGCGTGGTGAACGCGCCGTGCCTGATCTTCTCGTAGGCGAGCCAGCCGAGCACCGCAGCGGCGGTGGCCACCTGGGTGTTGATGAAGGCCATGCCCGCGACACCGTTGGCGGCCAGCGCCGAACCGGCGTTGAAGCCGAACCAGCCGAACCAGAGCAGACCGGAGCCGAGCATCACCAGCGGGAGGCTGTGCGGACGCATCGGGTCCTTCTTGAAGCCGATCCGCTTGCCCAGCACCAGGCAGAGCGCCAGGCCCGCCGCACCGGCGTTGATGTGCACCGCGGTACCACCGGCGAAGTCGATCACGCCGTTGCGGTCGCCGAGCCAGCCGCCGTTGCCGCCGTCGAAGAAGAACACCCAGTGCGCGACCGGGAAGTAGACGATCGTCACCCAGAGCGCGATGAACAGGCCCCAGGCGGCGAACTTGGCACGGTCCGCGACGGCACCGCTGATCAGCGCAGGCGTGATGATCGCGAACATGAGCTGGAAGGCCGAGAACGCGGTGACCGGGATGGTGCCGGTGAGGTCGTTCAGGCCGATGCCGCGCATGCCCAGGAAGTCGAGGTTGCCGATCAGACCGGCACCCGCGTCGGGGCCGAAGGCGAGCGAGTAGCCGTAGAGGACCCAGAGCACGCTGACGATCGCGAGCGAGATGAAGCTCATGACCAGCATGTTGAGTGTGCTCTTGACCCTGACCATTCCGCCGTAGAAGAAGGCGAGCCCAGGGGTCATCACCATGACCAGGGCTGCACAGATGAACACAAAGGCGGTATCGCCCGCGCTGAAGCCGTCCGGCATCGGCGTCTCCTCGTGAATGAATGCCGCTCCACCCGCAGGATCCCTGTCCCGTGCCACCTGGGGTGTCGGCGATGAGAAGGAGAGTGCCGAAGGCTGATTTCGGCCGATGCGGCTAGGTGTTTCGCGGCCGTGACGCACCGCACCACGACGTTACGAGGAGATGAACTACGGCCGTGCCATGACACGCCATGAGGTACCGTACGGCCTCGTCGCACGGCGTGTGTCCGGATGATCACCGACCGTGGTGCCACTGGGGCTGCGGGGGCGCGGGAGCCCGGTCGCAGGCGGACCTGCGGGGCACCACGGTCGGTACGGCCGGGCGGAGTTGGCCGAAACCGAACCGTGACCGACGGCCGGCCCGCAGAGCGGGGCCGACGGCCGGTCGGCGGCTCAGCCGGTGGGCACGAACTCTGGGATGTCCTGCACCACGAGGTCGGCGAGCTGACCCACCTCGGCGACGTCCTTGAAGTTCCGGGAGGCGGCGGCGGAGGTCTTCCTGATCCGGGTGTTCAGGCGCTCGGAGCGGACCCGGGTGGCGATGTCCACCGCCTGCTTGGCCATCACCACGGCCTGCTCCGGCTCGTTCTGCAGCAGGTGCACGCTGGACATGCCGATCAGGTTGAACGCGTAGCTGCGGATGTGGTCCGGGTCCTCCCGGAACAGGTCCACCGCGCGCTCCATCACCGGCGCGGACATCGAGGCGTACAGCGGGCTGCGGGTGGTGTGGTAGGCCAGATCCCGGAAGGAGTGGGCGTTCTCCGCGTTCAACTCGGCCAGCGAGAAGAACTTCAGCCAGTCCGGGTCGTTGTCGCCCCGGCCGCAGTCGCTGAAGGTGTCCTCGGCCAGCCGGGCCGCCCGGGCGCAGCGGTTGACCTCGCCGATCGTGGAGTAGGCCCGCGCCTCCATCGCGAACAGCAGCGACTGCTGGCGCGGGCTGGCGCTGTCCCGGCTGCCGTACTGGGCCAGGTGGATCAGCTCCAGGGCGTCCTCGCCCCGGTTCAGGTGGATCATCTGGCGGCTCATGTCGGTGAGGATCTGCGCACCGAACGGCCGGTCCCCCGCCTCCTTGGCCGCGTGCAGGGCCAGCACGTAGTACTTCTGCGCGCTCGGGTGCATGCCGACGTCGTACGACATCCAGCCCGCCAGGTGGGCGAGTTCGGCGGTGAGCCGGAACAGCCGCTTGGTGGTCTGCTCGGGGTAGCTCTCCTGCAACAGGTCGGTGACCTCGTGGAGTTGGCCGACCACGGCCTTGCGGCGCAGACCGCCGCCGTTCTGCGCGTCCCACTGGCGGAACATCACCGTGGTCTGCTCCAGCAGTTGGAGCTCGGGCTCGGAGAGCCGGCCGGAGAACTGCTCACCGCCGGAGGCCGCCGCCAGGATGGGGGTCGGGATGCCGCCCTGGTTCGGCGCGAGCCAGCGCTGCATCGGCTCGATCAGTGCGGCACCCGCCGTCAGCGCCAGCGAAGTGCCGAGGAAGCCACGGCGGTTGAGCATCAGATCGCTGCGCGAGTACTCGCTGATCAGCTGCACCGTCTGCGGCGCGCTCCACGGCAGGTCGACGCCGCTCTCCACGGTACTCACCGGGACGGCGGTGCGCAGGCCGAGGTCCTCGATCGAGACCACCGAGCCGAACCGCTCGGAGAAGAGCTGGGACATGATCTTCGGGATCGGCTCCCTCGGCTGCTCGCCGTCCAGCCAGCGCCGCACCCGGGAGGTGTCGGTGCTCACGTGGTGCGCGCCGATCTGGCGGGCCCTGCGGTTCACCTGACGGGCCAACTCGCCCTTCGACCAGCCGCTCCGGCCGAACCACGAAGTCAGCTTCTCGTTCGGTTGCTTCTCTGCCATGGGAACGTTCCATCCCGCCCGGCCCCGCACAAGAGGCCCCGCTCGTCCTAGCCCGCTTCGCCCGCCTCATACCCGCCCGATGTGGACGGTCCGCTGCGTTCCGTGTGCTGAACGTAACGTGACCACCGCCATCCGGGGGAGCATCACCCGAGAATCGCCACCTTTCGCCACCCCCACGAGTGAACTACGCGAGGGCGCCGCGCGCTTCACTGGAGGTCGACGAAGCGCCGGCCCAACTCGCCGAGTCCACAGGGATCTTGACGGCCGGACAGGCCACCGGCCAGGAAGGGGAATCCCGTGCGGCACCGACGATCCGGCATCCGTGACACGGGCACAAGGAGCCCCCTTGCCCTGCCCGCGCGAATCGGAGCACTCCGGCTGCTGCGCGCCGCCGACGCGCGACCCACTTCGCGCCGGACAATCGACGGAACGTCACGGTCCCGTAACCACCGGCAACCCGAACCTGTTGGGGGAGGCATGGACAACCTCTTCGGCGAGCTGCGCTTCGGCTCCCGCCGCCGCCTGCGCGGTACCGCGTTCCAGGCGGCCGCGGAGTACACCGGCCGCTGGGGCTGGGCGGTCGCCGTCGGCGCCGGCGCCACCCGCGCGGACGGCCGCTGCTCCTGCTCGGCCGCCCACTGCGCCGCCCCCGGCCTGCACCAGGGGCTCGGCCCCGCGCACACCGTGGACCCGGCCACCGGGGCGGGCGCCGCCGACCTGAACCGGCTGCGCGGCGGCGAGTCCGCCCTGCTGCTGCCGACCGGCCGCTCCTTCGACGTCCTCGACGTCCCGGCCCAGCCCGGCCTGCAGGCCCTGGTCCGACTGGAGCGGATGGGCACCCAGGTCGGCCCCGTGCTCGGCCTGCCGACCGGCCGCCTGCTCTTCTTCGTCGCCCCCGGAGCGGCCCGGCGACTCCCCGACCTCCTGTACCGGATGGGCTGGGACGACACCACCCTCGACCTCTCCTGCCACGGCGAGGGCGACTACGTGGCCGCCCCGCCCACCACCCTCGGCACGCTCGGGCCCGCCCGCTGGCTCCGCCACCCCTGCCGCGACAGCGCCGCCTGCCCCCCGGAGGCCCGCCTCCTGCTCGGCACCATCGCCTACGCCTGCCACCGCACCCGCGAACGCACCGCCGAGCCGGCGCGCACGGCCTGAGGCGCGCGGCTCGGAAACGGCCAGGGGCTCGGGGAACACCGCGACAGTGCCTGAGCACCCGCAGCGCAGCCCCGAGCCCCTGTCGGCTACTCCCCGATCAGCGCGTCCACGAACGCGCCCGCCTCGAACGGCGCCAGGTCGTCCGCGCCCTCACCCAGCCCGATCAGCTTGACCGGCACGCCCAGCTCCCGCTGCACCGCGATCACGATGCCGCCCTTCGCGGTCCCGTCCAGCTTGGTGAGCACGATCCCGGTGATGTCCACCACCTCGGCGAACACCCGCGCCTGCACCAGCCCGTTCTGACCGGTGGTGGCGTCCAGCACGAGCAGCACCTCGTCCACCGGGCCGTGCTTCTCGACGACCCGCTTGACCTTGCCGAGCTCGTCCATCAGGCCGGTCTTGGTGTGCAGCCGGCCCGCGGTGTCGATCAGTACGGTGTCCGCGCCCTCGGCGATGCCCTCCTTGACCGCGTCAAACGCGACCGAGGCGGGGTCGCCGCCCTCGGGGCCGCGGACGGTGGCGGCGCCGACCCGCTCACCCCAGGTCTGCAGCTGGTCGGCGGCGGCCGCGCGGAAGGTGTCGGCCGCGCCGAGCACCACCTTGCGCCCGTCGGCGACCAGCACCCGGCCGAGCTTGCCCGAGGTGGTGGTCTTGCCGACGCCGTTCACGCCGACCACCAGCACGACGGCCGGACGGCCGTCCTCGTGCTTGGCGGTCTTCAGCGAACGGTCCACGTCGGTACCGATCAGGCCGACCAGTTCCTCGTGCAGCAGGGCCCGCAGCTCGTCCGGGGTCCTGGTGCCGAGCACCTTGACGCGGGTCCGCAGGTTGTCCACCAGCTCCTGGGTGGGCGCCACGCCGACGTCGGCGGTGAGCAGGATCTCCTCGATCTCCTCCCAGGTGTCCTCGTCCAGCCGCTCGCGCGAGAGCAGCGTGAGCAGGCCCTTGCCGAGCGAGTTCTGCGAGCGGGAGAGTCGGCCGCGCAGCCGGACCAGCCGTCCGGCGGTGGGCTCCGGCACCTCCAGCGCGGGCGCGAGGGGCGCCTCCGGAACGGGTGCGAGCGGCGCCTCCGGAGCGAGCGTCACCTCCTCGACGGTCCTGACCGGCTCGGGAGTCGGGGCCGCTGACTCCTCGCCGACCCCGGGTTCGCGCGGGGGCGTGATGACGGGCGCCTCGGCCTTGGGAGGCAGTTGCTTACGTCGTCTGCCGCTGACGACGAGGCCGGCGATCGCGCCGACGGCGACCACGGCGATGACTACGGCAAGGATCAGATATTCCATAACGCCCCCAGTATCCGTGACGGACCCGCCCGCGAGAACGGGGACATTCGCCCCTTACCGCTTATTCCGAGCCGACCACGGCCTCCGGCGACTGCCGCGGCACCGCGCGCACCGGTCGCTCCCGGTGCTCCTCGCGCAGCCGCTGGCCGATCACCTGGGAGATGCCGTCGCCCTTCATGGTGACGCCGTACAGCGCGTCCGCCGACTCCATGGTGAGCTTCTGGTGGGTGATCACGATCAGCTGGGAGCTCTCCCGCAGCTCCTCCATAATGGCGATCAGCCGGCGCAGGTTGGTCTCGTCGAGCGCCGCCTCCACCTCGTCCATCACGTAGAACGGGCTCGGGCGGGCCTTGAAGATGGACACCAGCAGCGCCACCGCCGTCAGCGAGCGCTCACCGCCGGAGAGCAGCGAGAGCCGCTTCACCTTCTTCCCCGGCGGCCTGGCCTCGACGTCCACGCCGGTGGTCAGCATGTTCTCCGGATCGGTCAGCACCAACCGCCCTTCCCCACCCGGGAAGAGCCGCGAGAACACGCCCTCGAACTGGGCCGCCGTGTCGTGGTACGCGGCGGTGAACAGCTGCTCCACCCTGACGTCCACGTCCTTGACGATCTCCAGCAGGTCACGCCGGCTCCGCTTGAGGTCGTCCAGCTGCTCACCGAGGAACTGGTGCCGTTCCTCCAGTGCCGCGAACTCCTCCAGCGCCAGCGGGTTGACCTTGCCGAGCTGCTGGTACGCCTTCTCGGCGGCCCGCAGCCGCTTCTCCTGCTCGGCCCGGACGTACACCCGGGGTTCGCCGGGCTCCTGGCCCTCCTCCGGCAGTGGCGGGGGCACCGGCTGGGCCGGGCCGTACGAGGCGAGCAGCTCCTCCCCCTCGATGCCGAACTCCTCCAGTGCCTTGGCCTCCAACTGCTCGATCCGCAGCCGCTTCTCCGCCCGGAGCACCTCGTCCCGGTGGCCCGCGTCGACCAACTTGTCCAGCTCGCCCTTGAGTTCGCGGCCGTGCTCCCGGCCGGTCCGCAGCTCGGTCTCCCGTTCGGCCCTGAGCTGCTCCACCTCGGCCCGCTCGGCCTCGGCCCGGGTCAGTGAGACCTCCAGCCGGGCCAGCAACTGCCGTGCGCCGGCCGCCACCGCACCGGCCACCTCGGCCTCGTGCCGGGCCCGGGTACGCCGTTCGGCGGCCCGCGCCCTGGTCTCCCGCTCGGCCTTCGCCGCCCGGTCGAGCTGGTCGGCCCGGCCACTCAGACCCCGGACCCGCTCCTCGTGGGTGCGGACCGCGAGCCTGGCCTCCAGTTCGGCCTGCCTGGCCTCGGCGGCGCCCCCGGCCAGCTCGTCGCGCCGGGCGCCGTCCGGCTCGTCCTCCCCGGAGTCGGCCAACTCCTCTGCCACCGCCAGGCGTTCGGCCAGCTCCTCGGCCGCCGCCAGCGCCTGGGTCAGCCCCTCCTCGGCCCGCCGCGCCGAGGAAGCCAGCCGCTCGGCCTCCCCCGCCGCCGCCCTGGCCTGCCCGCCGAGCCGACCGAGCGCTCCCGCGACGGCGGCCCGCTCCTTCTCGGCGGCCCGCCGCCGGGTCGCCAACTCCTCGACTTCGAGGACCAGTTCGCGCCGCGTCTCGGTAACGGAGGCCAGCTCGCCGGCCAGCCGCTCGCACCGCTCGGCCGACTGCTCGATCTTCCCGGCCGCCTCGGCCACCGCCGCCCGGATCTCCAGCAGGCTCGGCGCCCCGGCCGCGCCGCCCTGCGCGAACCCGGCGCCGAGCAGGTCACCGTCCCGTGTGACGGCGGTCAACTCCGGCCGCTCCCGCACCAGTTCGCGGGCCTCGTCCAGCCCGTCCACCGCCACCGTGCGATCCAGCAGCGCCGCCACGGCGGGCATCAGCTCAGCGGGGCCACTCACCAGCGCGGCCGCTCCGGCGGCCGGGCCCGCCATCGTGACGTCACCGGCGATCAGCAGCGCCGCCCGACCGGCGTCCTCACCGCGCAGCAGCCGCAGGGCGGCCACCGCCGCGTCCAACCCGTCCACCGCGACGGCCTCCGCCGCCGCGCCGAGCGCCGCCGCCACCGCCGTCTCGTACCCGGGCTCGACCTTGAGCAGCTCGGCGGCCGGACCGAGCAGGCCGGTCAGCCGCTCCCCCGCCGCCAGCAGCACCCCACTGCCGTCCTTGCGCCGCAGTCCGAGCGAGAGCGCCTCGTGCCGGGCCAGCAGCCCGGCCCGCTCGCGTTCGGCCAGCCCGAGCGCCTCCCGTACGGCGGCGACTCCGGCCTCCGCCCCGGCCAGCGAGGCCCGGGCCCGCTCGTACCCGGCGTCCAACTCCTCGTCCCCGGCGGTCTGCCGGCCCACCTGCGCCTGGAGTTCCTCGAACTCCGCCTGCGCCGCCTCGGCGCGCACCACCGCCTCGTCCCTGGCCTCGGCCAGCCGGTCGATCTCGGCCTGCGCCCCGGCCGCCTTCGAGCGGGCGGCGGCGGCCTGGCCCTGCAGGCGGGCCAGACCCTCCCTGCGGTCCGCGATGGCCCGCGCCGCAGCCTTCAACCGGCTGTCCTCGAGGGCCAGTTCACGTTCCAGCTCGGCCCGCCGCTCGACCGCCTCGGCCAGCGCGTACCGGGCCTCCTCCAGCGCCTCGGTCAGCGCGGCCTCCTCCTCCCGGATTCGCTCGGCCTCCCGCTCCAGCTCCTCCGGATCCCGCCCGCGCCGCTCCTCGCCCTGCGTGCTGCTGACCGCGTGCCGCACCCGGGCCTCGGCCAGCCCGATCGTCCCCCTGCTCCGTTCGGCCAGCGCGGAGAGCCGGTACCAGGTCTGCCGGGTCTCCTCCAACTGCGGTCCGAGCTGCTGGACCTGGGCCTCCAGGACGGCTTCGCGCTGCTGCGCCCGGCTGAGCTCCTGCTCGACGGTGGAGCGCCGCAGGCGGAGCGCCAGCTCGTCCGCGATCTCGGCCTCGACCGCCCGGCGCAGCGTGAGCAGGTCGTCGGCGAGCAGCCGCAGCCGGGCGTCCCGCAGCTCGGCCTGGATCCCGGCGGCCCGCCGGGCGATCTTCGCCTGTCGGCCCAACGGGCCGAGTTGGCGGCGCAGTTCGGCCACCAGGTCCTGCACCCGGTTGAGGTTGGCGGCCATCGAGTCCAGCTTCCGCAGCGCCTTCTCCTTGCGCTTGCGGTGCTTGAGTACTCCGGCCGCCTCCTCGATGAAGGCCCGGCGGCCCATCGGGTCGGCGTGCAGTACGGAGTCGAGCTGGCCCTGCCCGACGATCACGTGCATCTCCCGGCCGATGCCGGAGTCGGAGAGCAGTTCCTGGATGTCCAGCAGTCGGCAGGTGTCGCCGTTCAGCGCGTACTCGCTGCCGCCGTTGCGGAACATCGTCCGGGTGATGGTGACCTCGGCGTAGTCGATCGGCAGCGCGCCGTCGGAGTTGTCGATCGTGAGGCTGACCTCGGCGCGGCCGAGCGGCTGGCGGCCGCTGGTGCCGGCGAAGATGACGTCCTCCATCTTGCCGCCGCGCAGCGACTTGGCGCCCTGCTCGCCCATCACCCAGCTGAGCGCGTCCACCACGTTCGACTTGCCGGAGCCGTTCGGCCCGACCACGCAGGTGATGCCGGGCTCGAAGCGCAGCGTGGTGGCGGAGGCGAAGGACTTGAACCCGCGCAGCGTCAGGCTCTTCAGGTGCACGCGCCGCTCTCCTCACCTCGGCTTCTCAGTCCGTCTGCCGACTGTATCCGGCAGTACGGACGGCGACCGGGCGACGGCGGTTTGGCCACGCCGGGGCTGGGAAGTCTCTTGGCAAAAGGTTCCGCGCACGACGAAGGGACGCCACGCGGGCGTCCCTCGAAAGCTGCGACCCGTACGGGAAGCTCAGTGCGCAGCAGCGTCGATCAGTGAGACCGGATCAGGTGAGTGCCGGCTCCCGCTGATCCAACTCGATGCTGCTGAGCAGCGAGTGCTCGTCAGCGACAGCGGTGAGTGCGTCGTTCTCGGCCTGCATCCGAATGAGCTCGGACTCCAGGTCCTGGACGCGCTGCTGAAGCCGTCGCATCTCGGAAAGCATTCGCGGGTCGGGGCCGCCGACGTACCCGAGAAGCGCCTTTGCCATGATGAATGGTCCTCCACGCTGAGTGACCGAACCTTTGCGGTATGGGTCTAGGGGGAAGGGGATGTCACGCACCCGTCCGCGGGCCGGTAGTGCTGGCTGGGCACTACGGGAGAGCCGTGTGAGCTGGGCTCACGACGGCATGACCCTGCCGGGAGAACGCATATTGGTGCGCGGGCTTTCAGCGTCTCACCAAAGACGGTACGGGTCAACACGATCACCGCACGCTACCGCGCCCCTGTCACCTGCATGGCGGGAACGACACGCCGTGCGGCCGGGCGGAGGGCCCATCCCGGTCGGAGATGGATCACTGCTCGCTGCGGAGTCAACCACGAGTCTGCCCAGAAGGCAACCGCCTGACACCGGCAGTTGCGGTGCGGGTACGGAGTGGGCCCGGTCAGCGGATCGCGAAGCTGTCGTAACCGTCGCCGGTCGCGCTCCAGATCTCGGTGACACCGGTGACGTTGCCCGGCGTGCCGGGGCCCCTGAGCAGGGCCAGCAGCCGCTCGCAGTCGTGGTGGCTGCCCTCGGCCACCACCTGCACCCGGCCGTCGCCGAGGTTGCTGGTGTAGCCGGTCAGCCCGATCTCCATCGCCCGGGCCCGGGTCCACCACCGGAAGCCGACCTGCTGCACCTTGCCGCGCACCCAGGCGGTGCAGCGGACCGGATCATCGCTGTGCATGGCTCGACCCTAACCCCCGGGACGGTCCCGCCCCGGGGTCGGCTCCCAGCGGGCGGTGCCGACCGATGGCGGCGTCCTGAGTGCGTCCGGTTCCAGCCGGAGACCCTGCTCCCCCATGACACTGCCTGGCCGATCGTCTTCCCGTCGACTCCCCGAGGACCAGCGCACATCACCTGTCTCAGAAGCCTCCGAAGTCCCCTCCGCCGCCGCCTCCGAAGTCACCGCCACCGCCGCCGTCGAAGCCACCGAAGTCCGACGGGTTGAAGTCCGCCCCGGAGTCGTCACCGCCCTGGTAGCCGTCCTGGTAGCCCTCACCGCCGGCCGCCCAGGCCGTGCCGGGTGAGGCCATCATGGAGCCGAGCATGGTGCCCACCAGCAGCCCGGGCAGCATCCCGCCGCCGAAGTAGCCACCGGCCCACGGGCTGTACGCCGGGCCCGCGTTCCAGTACGGCTCCCGGCCGTGCTCGGTCTGCACCGTCCTGGCCTCCGGCTCCTCACCGGCCGCCAGCTTGGCCGCGTCCGCCGCGCAGACCGGCACCGTCCGCCGGACACCGCCGGCGGGGGCCCAGTCCGCGTCCTTGGAAGAGGGGCCGTGCCGGGGGTCGAAGAAGCACGGCGGCCGACGGTCCGGCAGCGGTCGCTGCTCCCGGCGGGCCGTCAGGGTCGCCAACGCGAACCGGCCGTCGGCCAGCGCCTCGGTCACCGGTCGCACCTGCTCGGGCTCGGTGGCCGCGTCCATCGCGCGCTTGGCGCTCTCGTAGCAGTCCAGCGCGTGCGCGTAGTCGGCCCGCTGGGCGTCGTCCGCCGAGGGGTCACCGGGCGCGAAGTCCAGCCGGTCCAGCTCCTCGCCGAACGCGGTGATGTCCTCGTCCACCACCACCCGCAGCTGCGCCAGCTCGGCCCTGACCTGCTCCTCCTTGCGCCGCTTCGAGCGGCGGAACAGCAGGAACACGCCGCCACCGGCCAGCGCCAGCAGCACCACCGGCACCACGATCGCCGCCACCCCGATCCCGCCGCCGTCCGACGAGCCCGCCACGCCCTTGCCCCTGACCTGACCGAGCGCCTGGCCGACGAAGTCGTTCAGGGTGCCGTTGATGTCTCCCGGGTGCGCCCGCAACGCCGCACCTGCCAGGTTGTTCGCGGCCGCGCCGGAGATCGCCGCCGGGTCCGAGAAGGCCTTGAACTCCTCGCCGCGCCAGATCGCGTACAGGCCGGTCACCCCGACCCTGGTCCGCAGATCACGGGCCACGGTCTGGGCCGGGTACTGCTCGCTCGCGGGGAGCACCGCGACGAAGACCGGCTTGTCGGCCTTCCTGATCCGCTCGGTCAGCGCGGCCGCGTCCGCTGTGGAGAACCGCCCGGTCATCGACGGGTCGACGTAGACCTGACCCTGTTTCAGCACCCCGGCCGCCTCCTCCACCCCGCCGGTCGCCGCCGAAGCGGCGGTGGCGGGCAGGAGCAGCAGGGCTGCCAGCAGCAGCCCGAGGAGGGCGGTGGCCTTCGGGCGGCGGAGCTGCGTGCTTCTCATGCCTCAGACGCTACTCGTACGGGAGGGCGTCGGCGCCATACCCCCAGGCGGAGTCTCCCCCGCCGTCGGGCCGCCCCCGGTCGTCCTGGCGGCTGACTCGACCGCCCCGGCGAGGAGGCATAGTGGTGGCTGACCGACTGCATCTGCCACCAGAACTGCATCTGCCTTATCCAGATCGGAGCACCCGGTGATCCTGGGCCTCGTCACCGCCGTCGCGGCATCCGCCTGCTACGGCACCGGCTCGGTACTCCAGGCGGTCGGCTCACGCCGCTCCGCCCGCGAGGAGGCGGCCGCCAACGGCCGCTCCGCCGGAGTCACCGAACACGGCGGCCCCAACCTCACCTCCACCGCCAAGGCCGCCGTCACCTGGGAGTTCATCCTCGGCACGGTGCTCGACCTGATCGGCTTCGGGCTCGGCGCACTGGCCGCCCGGCTGCTCCCGCTGTTCCTCTCCCAGACCATCATCAGCGCCAACCTGGTGGTCACCGCCGTGCTCAGCATCAAGCTGCTCGGCCTCCGGCTGAAGCGGCCGGAGTGGGCCTCGATCGCGATCCTGTGCGCCGCCCTGGTCCTGCTCGCGGTGGCGGCCGGGCCCGAGGGCGGCCACCAGGCGGCGATGGCCGTGCACTGGTGGGTGCTGGGCGCCTCGGTCGTGGTCATCGGGGGCGGCGCGATGGTCGTCCGGCTACTGGGTGCGAGTGGGGCGATCGTGGCCGGCCTGCTCTCCGGCCTCGGCTTCGGAGCCCTCGGGGTCGGCGTCCGGATCCTGAACGGCATCGAGCCCTTCGACCTCGGGCGGCTGCTCGGCGATCCGGCCCTGTACGCGATCCTGGTCGGCGGCCTGGGCGGGATGTACCTGCACACCATCGCGCTGCAGATCGGCTCGGTGAACGGGGCGACCGCCGCCCTGGTGGTCGGCGAGACCGTCATCCCCGGCGCGGTCGGCGTCATCTGGCTCGGCGACTCCTCCCGGGCCGGCCTCGGCTGGCTGGCCGCCTTCGGCTTCGTCCTCGCCGTCGTCAGCGCGGTCGGCGTCGCCTACTACGGCCAGGGCGAACTGGAAGCCGCGCTCGAGCCCGAGCTCGTGGGCAAGCGCTGAAGTTGCACGACCAAGGGCTCGGGGAACGGCGACGGTTCGTGGCCGGCGGATATCACTGCGAAAGTGCTTGACCGCCTACGTACGGATCACCCTTTACGAGGTCGGCGTCGCAGTTCCCCGAGCCCCTGGCGTGTGCAACTCAGCGTGGAGCGCGCTGGCACTTGGGGCAGAAGTAGCTGGAGCGGTTCATCCACGGATCGCGCCGGATCGCGGTGCCGCAGCGGCGGCAGGCCTCGCCCTCGCGGCCGTAGGCGTCCAGGTCGCGGGAGAAGTAGCCGCTCTCGCCGTTCACGTTGACATAGAGGCTGTCGAAGCTGGTGCCGCCCACCGCGAGGGCGGCGTTCATCACGTCGCGGGCGTGGCCGAGCAGCGTCGCGGCCTGGATCCGGGTCAGGGTGCCGACCGCCCGGCCGTAGTGCAGCTTGGCGCGCCAGAGCGATTCGTCCGCGTAGATGTTGCCGACCCCGCTGATCAGCGTCTGGTCGAGCAGGGCGCGCTTCACAGTGGTGCGCTTGGCGCGCAGCGCGGCTATGAAGAGGGCGTCGTCGAAGCGGACGTCCAACGGGTCCCGGGCGATGTGGGCGATCGAGAGCGGGGTGGACTCGGGGTCGCCCGGCTCGGCCTCCTCGACCGCCAGGCCGCCGAAGGTGCGCTGGTCGACGAAGCGCAGCTCGCTGCCGCCGTCGGTGAACCTGAGCCGGACCCGCAGGTGCGTCTCGTCCGGCACCGAGGAGTCCTGGACCAGGAGTTGGCCGCTCATGCCGAGGTGGCCGATCATCGCCTGGTCGCCGCCGAGCGGCACCCAGAGGTACTTGCCGCGGCGCTGCGCCTCGCCCAGGGTGGCCCCGGTCAGCCGGGCGGCGAACTCGTCGGCGCCGCCCGGCTGCCGCCGGACCGACCGTGGGTGCAGCACCTGGGCCTCGGCCACGGTACGGCCTGCGGCCCAGCGGGCCAGGCCGCGCCTGACCACCTCGACCTCGGGGAGCTCGGGCACGCCTGCCGCCTCGACTCTGTTGTCAGCTGGTGGGGTTGAGCTGGTCCGCGTACTTGGCGCGGATGGCCCGCCAGGCGCTCTCGGCGGCCTTCTGCTCGGCTTCCTTCTTCGACCGGCCGCTGCCGTGACCGAAGTCCTCGCCGGCCACCCGGGCGGCGGCGTCGAAGGTCTTCTCGTGGTCAGGACCCGACTCGGCGACCACGTACTCGGGTACGCCGATGCCCACCGAGGCGGTGAGCTCCTGGAGGCTGGTCTTCCAGTCCAGGCCCGCGCCCAGCTGAGAGGACTCCTCGATCAGCGGGTCGAACAGGCGGTGGACGAAATCGGTCGCGGCGTCCAGCCCCTGGTCGAGGTAGACGGCGCCGATGACGGCTTCGACGGTGTCGGCGAGGATCGACGACTTGTCACGGCCACCGGTCCCCTCCTCGCCCTTGCCGAGCCGGATGAAGGTGCCCAGTTCGAGGCCACGGCCGACCTCGGCCAGGGCGCGCGAGTTGACCACTGCGGCGCGCAGTTTGGCGAGCGTGCCCTCGGCGACCTCCGGGTGGAGGCGGTAGAGGGTGTCCGTCACGACCAGGCCCAGCACCGAGTCGCCGAGGAACTCCAGGCGCTCGTTGGTGGGCAGCCCGCCGTTCTCGTAGGCGAAGCTACGGTGCGTCAGGGCACGCACCAGAAGGGCGCGCTCGAGTACGAACCCGAGGCGCCCTTCCAGAACGTCGTATTCGGTCGAAGCCGGACCGCCGGCCTTGCTCCCGTTGGCAGGAGCCGACTTGCGGGGTGAGTTACTGTCCGACATCGATCCGTACACCCCGCCGATCAGACCGAGAGGACCTGGCGACGGTTGTACGTGCCGCAGCTCGGGCACGCGATGTGACCCAGCTTCGGCTCGTGGCAGCGGTCACACGCCACCAGGGCCGGAACAACGGCCTTCCAGTTGGACCGACGGTGGCGCGTGTTGCTGCGCGACATCTTCCGCTTCGGAACAGCCACGGCTACTTCTCCTGGTTCTCGGCTCCACCCTCACGGGTGTCGCTGGTCTTGATTCCGTCACCCTCGTCGCCGGGGGCGGCGGAGAGTCCCTGCAGAGCCGCCCACCGGGGGTCGGCGGCGTCGTGGTGGTGGTCCGGGTCGTCGCTCAGGCGTGCTCCGCACTCGGAACACAGACCCAGGCAGTCTTCCTGGCACACCGGCTGCAACGGCAGTGCGAGCACCACCGCGTCACGCAGCACCGGCTGAAGGTCGAAGAAATCGCCCTCCAGACGGTAAGTCTCGTCGTCCGACTCCTCGTCGAGGTCGTCGGCACCCGCGGTCCGGGCGCGGTGGCGCTCGTCGGACTCCGGGTAGTAGTACAGCTCCTGGAACTCGACCCGCAGGCGGTCCTCGACCGGCTCCAGGCAGCGGACGCACTCGCCCTCGACCGCGGCCCTGGCCCGGCCGGTCACCAGCACGCCCTCGACCACGGACTCCAGCCGGAGCTCGATCTCGATCTCGCTCTTCACCGGGACGGCGATGACATCGATGATGCCCAGGCCCTCCGGAGCCTCCACGGTGCGGGTCACCTTGCGCAACGATCCCGGGCGACGGCCGAGCTCATGCGTGTCGAACACGAGCGGGTCGCGGTGGTCGAGGCGGTTCAAGGTGTCCTGACTTCCTGGAGGCGGCACGCATCCCTGCGTGGCGCGGATTCGGTTCGATCCGGCTGCTTCGAGGCAGCAGAACGGCCCAGCAACGAACAGGCCGGAGTGGTCAGACTACCGGACACTCCGGCCTGGCCCAACTTCACCTGCCGCCGAGCTCCCGCAGCCGGGTCATGTCGATCATGCTGGTGTCGAAGAAGCTGGTCTCGTCCAGCGCGGCCTGCTGGGGCAGCTGGGCGGCCTGCTGCGGGTAGCCGTAGGCGTCGTACTGCTGCTGCTCCTGCGGCTGCTCCTGGTAGACCGGCTGCTGCTGGTAACCGTAGTCGAAGCCCTGGGTGTCGAAGCCCTGCTGGCCCCCGTAGCTCGGCTGCGGCTGCTGCGGGTAGCCGTACGGGTCGGTCTGCGGCTGGCCGGCCGGGTCGAAGCCGCCGCCGTAGACCTCGCTGTACTGCGGGGCCGGGAACTGGTCTGCCTCGGGGGCCTGCCAGCCGGCCGCTGCCGGGGTCGGCTCGGGCCAGCTCTGCTGCTGCGGGACCTCGGCCCGGTACCAGGGCTGCTCCTCGCCGTTCGCGTCGAAGCCACCGCCACCGACCGGGTCGAAGCCGCCCTCGGAGAAGCCGGCCGCGACCGCCTCGGCCCGGTCCTTGAGCTGCTGGGCCTCGTCGGCGGCGGCCAGGTAGGCGCCCAGCTCGTCGATCGAGGCCTTGCCGAGCAGCTTGTCCCGGCCCTTGCCGACCGCTTCGAGGGTCTTGCTGAGCACCGTCTCCAGGGTGGCCAGCTTCACGTCCACGTACTCGTCGACCTCGGGGCTCGGGCTGACCCGCGAGCGGAACTCCTCGCCGTCGGTCCCCTCCTCGTCGTGGGGCTGCTCGAAGACACCGGCGTCGCCGCGCAGCTTGGTCCGGCCGCGGCCGACCGCGCCGAGCGTCTTGGTGAGCACCACCTCGAAGTTGGCCAGCTTGGAGTCGACGTAGTCGTCCGCCTCGGCCAGCTTGCTCTGCACCTCGGCCTTGGCCTCGCCGAGGATCCGGTCCGCCTCGGCCTGGGCGCGCAGCACCACCTCGGTGTCCGAGATCAGCGAGCCGCGCTCGCTGTGCGCACCCTGGATGATCTGGTCGGCCTGGGCCTGCGCGTCGGCGACCACCTGCTCGTGGTCGGCCATCACCGACTGGGCCTGGGCGAGTTCGGCGGGCAGCGCCTCACGGAGCTGCTGGAGCAGGCCGACCAGCTCGGCCCGGTTCACCACGCAGGACGCCGACATGGGCATCGAGCGGGCGTTCTCCACCGCCGTGACGATGGCGTCAAGTCTGTTCTGCACGTCCACGGGGGCTTCTGTCTTTCCGTGTGCCGCCGAGCTGCGGCGGAGGCAGTGCCCTTCGGCGTGGCGCCTCCGGGCAGGAGTACAGACTGTACGTCCAGAGCGGGGGGAGCTCACAACGTCCGAGGCCAGCCGCTCGCCCGGGCGGGGGACGGTATGTGACGCTTCGCCAGAGCTGATCCGATTTGTGCGCGGTGCTACTGCTTCGCCCGCTCGGCGATCCGGGCCACCAGTTGCCGGTTCACCGTCTCCGGCAGCAGGTGCGAGACGTCACCCCCGTACGAGGCGACCTCCTTGACCAGGGTCGAGGAGAGGAAGCTGTAGGTCGGCGAGGTCGGCACGAAGAGCGTCTCGACCCCGGACAGGCCGCGGTTCATCTGGGCCATCTGCAGCTCGTAGTCGAAGTCGCTGACCGCCCGCAGGCCCTTGATGATCGCCGGGATGCCGCGCTCCCGGCAGAAGTCCACCAGCAGGCCGTAGTGCGACTCGACCACGATGTTGCCGTACTGGGCGGTGGTCTCCTCGATCAGCGCGATCCGCTCCTCGACGGTGAACATGCCCTGCTTGTTCCGGTTGATCGCCACCGCGACATGGACCACGTCGTACAGCTTGGAGGCACGCTCGATGATGTCGAGGTGTCCGTTGGTGATCGGGTCGAAGGAACCCGGGCAGACGGCGCGGCGCATGACGTGGACTCCCTTGTGGGGCCTGATGGGTGGCTGCTACGAGTCTTCGGCAGGTCCGTTGGCGGCGCGACCGTACCAGAGGGTGCCCTCGCCGTAGCGCCGGGAGCGCTCCGCCTCGAAACCCTCGGGCCAGCGGAACTCGCCGCCCCTCGTGCTGCGTTCCACGGTGACGAGTGCGTCCGCCGTGAGCCAGCCCCCGGCCAGGAGTGTGACCATCATCTCCCGCACCTCGTCGTCGGTGACCGAGTACGGCGGGTCCAGGAATACCAGGTCGTACGGCGTCCCCGGAGGCCGGCCGGCGATCACCCGTTCGGCCCGGTCGGCCCGGACCTCGGCGCCCGGCAGGGCCACGGTCCTGACGTTCTCCCGGATCACCTTCGCGGCCCCGGCATCGGCCTCCACCAGCAGGACGTGCTCGGCGCCCCGGGACAGCGCCTCCAGGCCTACCGCACCCGACCCGCCGAACAGGTCGAGCATCCGGGCCCCGTGCAGGGTGCCGCGCAGCGAGGCCAGCGTGGAGAACATCGCCTCCCGCGCCTTGTCGGAGGTCGGGCGGGTGGTCCGTCCCGGCAGGACGGAGAGACGGCGGCCACCGGCCACCCCGGCGATCACGCGGGTCATGAGAAGTGCGGTCCCTTCCTGGATACACCCTGCCTGGATGCACCTGACACGCTATCCGCTGGCCCGCGGTCGGGTGCACGCACGGCGGCGGGGGTGCCCACCGACCGCCGTCGGTGGGCACCCCCGGGGTGCCGTCTACTCCACCGTGCCCACGATGCTCGGCGAGGCGTACCGGGACCAGGAGAGGCAGCCGTCGGGCGGGCAGTACTCGGGCTTGCGCGGGTCGTGGCCGAGCTCGCGCAGCTTGGTGCGGACGGAGTCGGGCGTCCGGCCGAAGCGGGCGGCGATCCGGGCCACCGTGTCGCCGTCGTGGAACCGGCGGGTCAGCTCCTCCTCGTGCTGCGGCACCCAGGGGGCGCCGTGGCCGGGGTACAGCTCGCGAAGCACGTCGCGGTCGGGGATGGGTTCGGAGACATCGGCGACGATGGCCAGCGCCCGCAGCGCGCGGTTCAGCGCGATCCGCAGGTTGGCCACCTCCTCCACCGGCAGGCGCAGCCGGCCGGAGGCGAGCGGGGTGGTGGCGGCGCCCTCGCGCCAGCCGGTCAGGGTCAGGGTGACCTCGCGGTCGTCGTCGCTGGCCAGCTCGATCCGGAAGACCTTGTCGCCCAGCGGAAGCTCGTTGAGATGACGGAAAGCCAAGGCGGAACCCCCAGGTGTCGTGCCGGGAACGCACCTTGGGGGTGCGTCCCGAACAACTACATTCTCTCCTCCGGCACTGACAATTCAGGGGGTTCAACGGCCTTGCGGAACAGGGGAATTACCCCTTCTCCAGGTACTCCGCGCGGTCCTCGTCGAGCAGGCTCTCCAGGGCGGTGCGCAGCTCCGGGTGGGCGGCCAGGGACGGGTCCTCGGCGACCAGCCGGGCGGCCTCCTCGCGGGCGGTCGCGATGACCTCCTCGTCGTCCAGCACGGAGAGCACCTTGAGCGAGGACTTCACCCCGGACTGCGCCTGACCGAGCACATCACCCTCGCGGCGCTGCTCCAGGTCGATCCGGGACAGCTCGAAGCCGTCCAGGGTGCCGGCCACCGCGTCCAGCCTGGCCCGGGCCGCACTGGCGGCGGGCATGTCGCTGACCAGCAGGCAGAGCCCGGCGGCCGAGCCGCGGCCGACCCGGCCGCGCAGCTGGTGCAGCTGCGAGACGCCGAACCGGTCGGCGTCCAGGATCACCATCACCGTCGCGTTCGGGACGTTCACGCCGACCTCGATCACGGTGGTGGCGACCAGCACGTCCACCTCGCCCGCCGTGAAGCGCCGCATCACGTCGTCCTTGGCCTCCGGCGTCAGCCGCCCGTGCAGGATCTCCACCCGCAGCCCGGCCAGCGGCCCCTTGGTCAGCATCCCGGCGGTCTCCACCACGGAGAGCGGCGGCCGCTTCTCGTCGCTCGCGGCGCCGGCGTCGCCGACGTCCTCCGGGTCGTCCGCCACCGGTTTGCGCTTCTTCTTGCCCGGCGCGTCCGGCGGCTCGTCGCCGATCCGGGGGCAGACCACGTACGCCTGGTGGCCCTTGCCGACCTCCTCGCGGACCCGCTCCCAGGCCCGGGCCAGGAAGTTGGGCTTCTCCAGCGCGGGCACCACATGGGTGGAGATCGGCGAACGCCCGGCCGGCAGCTGGTCGAGCACCGAGGTCTCCAGATCGCCGAAGACCGTCATCGCCACCGTGCGCGGGATCGGGGTGGCCGTCATCACCAGCAGGTGCGGCGGCTGCTCCCCCTTGGCCCGCAGCGCGTCCCGCTGCTCGACGCCGAACCGGTGCTGCTCGTCCACCACCACCAGGCCGAGGTCCTGGAACTGCACCTTGTCCTCGATCAGCGCATGCGTCCCGATCGCGATCCCGGCATCCCCGCAGGCCATGTCGAGCATCGCCTGCCGCCGCGCCGCCGTCCCCATCGACCCGGTCAGCAGCACGACCTTGGTGCCCAGGTCCGACCCGCCGAGCATGCCGCCCTCGGCCAGGTCACCCATCATCTCGACGATCGACCGGTGGTGCTGCTGCGCCAGCACCTCGGTGGGCGCCAACAACACCGCCTGCCCGCCCGCGTCGACCACGGCCAGCATGGCCCGCAGCGCCACCATGGTCTTGCCCGATCCGACCTCGCCCTGAAGGAGGCGGTGCATGGGGTGTTCGGTGGCGAGGTCGGTGAAGATCTCGGCGGAGACGGTGCGCTGACCCTCGGTCAGCTCGAACGGGAGCCGGGCGTCGAAGGCCGTCAGCAGGCCGTCGGGGGCGGGCCTGCGGGCGATGGCGGGGAGGGCGGAGTCGGCGGCCCTGCGCTGGGCCAGGGCGACCTGGAGAACGAAGGCCTCGTCCCAGCGCAGGCGGTCCTGGGCGCGCTCCCGGTCGGCCTGGTTGCGCGGGCGGTGGATCAGCTCCAGCGCCTCGGGCAGCGGGATCAGCTCGTGCTTCTCCCGCAGCTCGGCGGGGAGCGGCTCGCCGACGTCGGAGAGGTGCTTGTCGAGGGCCAGCTCCAAGCAGAGCGAGAGCTTCCAGCTGGGCATCTGGGCGCTCGCGGGGTAGACCGGGATCAGCCGCCCCGCGAACTTGTCGGCCTCCGGGTTGCCGTCCTCGGCGTCGATCAACTGGTAGTCGGGCGAGGCGAGTTGGCGCTTGCCGTTGAAGACGCCGACCTTGCCGGCGAACAGGCCCTGGGAGCCGGGGCGGAGGTCCTTCTGCCGCCATCCCTGGTTGAAGAAGACCAGGCTGAGCCGCCCGCGCCCGTCGGTGACCACCACTTCGAGGCGGTCACCCTTGCGGGCCTTGAACGGGATCAGGGTGACCTTCTCGATCCGGGCCAGCACGGTGACGTGCTCGTCCACCTCGAGGTCGTCGAGGCTGGTGAGCTGGCCGCGTTCCACGTACCGGCGGGGATAGTGGTGCAGCAGGTCGCCGACCGTGCGCAGCTTGAGGCTGTCGGCCAGCACCTTGGCGGTGCGGTCGCCGACCAGCTTGGTCAGAGATTCATCGAGAGCGCCCATCAGGACCTATTGGACACCACGGGGGCGACAGCCCGGATCACTCCACCCCGATCAGCAGGGTGGCCGACTGCTGGCGGCCGTCGTAGACCACGGTGTCCACCTCGGGGCGCTGCCGGCGGGCGTGCGCGACCAGCCGGTCGGCCAGTCCGGCGGAGGCGCCCGCGCCGAGGACCAGGGTGACCAACTCGCCGCCGGCCGCGAGCATCCGGCCGAGCAGCTCCTCGCCGACGGCGACCGGGTCGGCGCCGATCAGCACCACGTCGCCGTCGATCAGGCCGAGCACGTCCCCGGCCTGGCAGACCCCGGCCATGGTCCAGGACTCGCCCTCGGCGACCGCGAGTTCGGCGTAGCGGGTGGCCCCGGCGGCGGAGGTCATCGCGACCACGTCCTCGTCGAACCGGCGGGCGGGCTCGTGCACGGCGAGCGCGGCCAGGCCCTGGACCGGCGAGCGGGTGGGCAGCACCGCGATCCGTACGCCGTCCTGCCGTAGCTGGTCGGCGGCGGCTCCGGCGGCGGCCCGCAGCTCGGGGTCGTTGAGCAGCAGGATCACCTCGTGCGCGGCGCAGCGGCGGACGGCGGTGACCAGTTCGGCGCTGGCGGGCGGCCGGTCGGGATCGGCGTGCAGGACGTGCGCCCCGGCCTGTTCGCAGAGTTCGGCCAGACCGGCGCCGGTGACCACGCTGAGCACGGTCCGGTCCGCGGTGATCCGCCGGTCGTTCTCCCCGGCCCGAGCGGCGGCCTCGGCGAAGTGGGTGATCCGGATCTGGTACGGCCGTCCGGCCCGGACCCCGGCCTCGACGGCGGCGCCCGCGTCGTCGACGTGGACGTGGACGTTCCACAGGCCGTCGCCGCCGCCGACCACCAGCGAGTCGCCGAGCCCGGCCAGTTCGGCGCGGAGTGTCGGCAGTGCCTGGTCGGGGGCGTCCAGCAGGTAGATCACCTCGAAGGCGGGGTGGCCGGGCCCCGGCGGGCGTTCGTGGCCCTCGCAGTCGGCCGGGCGGACCGGACGGTCGAACTCCCGCCGCTGGGCGACCGGGCCCATCGGTGTCTGGCCGGTGACGGCGTCCGAGAGCGTTCCGAGGATGGCGACCAGCCCGCGACCGCCGGCGTCCACCACACCGGCCTCGGCGAGCACGGCGAGCTGGGAGGGCGTGCGCAGCAGCGCCTCGCGGGCGGCGCGGTAGGCGGTGTCGGCGGCCTCGGCGAGACCGCCCGCCCCCTGGGAGGCGGCCCGGGCGGCTGCGGCGGCGACGGTCAGCAGCGTGCCCTCGACGGGTTCGGCGACCGCCTGGTACGCGGACTCGGCGGCCCGCAGCAGGCCCTTGCGCAGGTCGGCGGGCTCGCCGCCGAGCGCGAGCACCTCGGCCAGGCCGCGCAGCCACTGGGCCAGGATGACGCCGGAGTTGCCCTGTGCGCCGATCAGCGCGCCGCGGGCGCCGGCCGTCATCGCGGTGGAGAGTCCGGGGTCGGCCTGGTCGGCGAAGCACCGCTCGACCGCCTCGGCGGCGGACTCCACCGTGAGGTAGAGGTTGGTGCCGGTGTCCCCGTCCGGGACGGGGTAGACGTTGAGCGCGTCGATCTCCTCGCGGGCCTGGCCCAGCGCGGTCAGGGCGAGGCGGCACCAGGTGCGGACGGTGGTGGCGTCGAGCGTGTCCAGCACCAGGGTCTCCTCCGGTGAACGCGGCCCGAACCCCGGGCGGGGGCACGGGTGAACGCGATGGCAAGGGGCGATGCTGGCAGGTTATCCGGCCGGAGTGGCGATCGCCGCAGGCCGACGGCGGGCAGGGATGATCAAGGGGCTGACCGTGGTAGTTTCGTTGAACGGGAATCGGCGTTGTATGCTCTCCCGGTTGCCCGGAACAGTCCGGGCTCACCCCTTGAAGCGGTCCGGTCCACGCGAGTGGCCCGGTTGGTTCAGCCGGGGTTTTCGAACGTAAATGATCTGAAGTCTTGGAGTGACTCCTGTGGCTGCCAACTGCGACGTCTGCGGCAAGGGGCCGGGCTTCGGCAACAGCATCTCCCACTCGCACCGCCGTACTCCCCGTCGTTGGAACCCCAACATTCAGACGGTGCGTGCGACGGTCGGTCGGACGCCGAAGCGGCTCAACGTCTGCACCTCGTGCATCAAGGCCGGTAAGGTCTCGCGCTGACGCGCAGACCGGTTAGCCGGTCCTCCAGATCGCCGATTCACCCTCGGGTGGGTCGGCTTTCTGTCTTACCGACCGGCTCCGACGCACCGGTTGAAGGGCGGACCCTCGGGTCCGCCCTTCGGTCGTTCCGGAAGCGGTGAGCAGGGGTTCAGCGCCAGCGCCAGGCGTGGTCCACCGGGCCGATGCCCGCGCCCAGCGCGAAGCCGGCCCGGATCGCGCCGGTGACGTACTCCTTGGCACCGGCCACCGCCTCCGGCATCGCGGCGCCCTTGGCCAGCTCGGAGGCGATCGCGCTGGCCAGGGTGCAGCCGGTGCCATGGGTGTGCCGGTTGTCGTGCCGGGGTGCCCGGTACCAGTGGGCGGAGCCGTCGGTGCCGACCAGCAGGTCCGCGGCCTCCCCTTCGAGGTGGCCGCCCTTGATCAGCACCCAGGCCGGACCGTACCCGAGCAGCGCCTCGGCGGCCACCGCCATGTCCCGCTCGCCCGTCACCTCCAGTCCGGTGAGCTGGGTCACCTCGTGCAGGTTGGGCGTGGCGAGGGTGGCCACCGGCAGTAGCCGCTCCCGTACGGTGGCCACCGCCTCGGCGGCGAGCAGCGCGTCGCCGTGCTTGGAGACGCCGACCGGGTCGACCACGACCGGGGCACCGACCCCGGTGAGCAGGTCGGCGACGGTCTCCACCAGCTCGACCGAGGCGAGCATGCCGGTCTTGACGGCCTGGACGCCGATGTCGTCGACCACACTGCGGAACTGGGCCCGGACCGCCTCGGCGGGCAGCTCCCAGTACCCCTGGACCCCGACCGAGTTCTGCGCGGTGACGGCGGTGAGCACGCTCATGCCGTGCACCCCGAGCGCGAGCATCGTCTTGAGGTCGGCCTGGATGCCGGCGCCGCCCCCGGAGTCCGAGCCGGCGACCGTGAGTACGCGAGGAGGAGCAACCATGTCGGTCAACCTATCGAACATCCGTCAGAGGACGGCTTCGGACTCCGCCCAGCGGTCCTGCGGAACGGTCTTCAGCCGGGTGACCGCCTCGGCGACCGGGGCCAGCACGATCTCGGTGCCGCGCAGCGCGGTGAAGTGCCCGAAGGCGCCCTTGTGCACGGCCTCCACCGCGTGCCAGCCGAACCGGGTGGCCAGCACCCGGTCCCGTGCGGTGGGGGTGCCGCCGCGCTGGGTGTGCCCGAGGATGACCGGCTTGGACTCCTTGCCGAGCAGGTCCTCCAGCTCGTACGCCAGCCGGGTGCCGATCCCGCCGAAGGTCTGGTGGCCGTACTGGTCCACCTCGCCGTGGTCGAAGCGGAGCGTGCCCGGCAGCGGCCTGGCGCCCTCGGCGACCGCGATGATGGCGAACTTCTTGCCGCGCTGGAAGCGTTCCTCGATCATGCGGGCCACCGCCTCGATGTCGAACGGCTTCTCCGGGATCAGGATGCCGTGCGCACCGGCGGCCATCCCGGCGGTGAGCGTGATCCAGCCGGTGTGACGGCCCATCAGCTCGACCACCATCACCCGCTGGTGCGACTCGGCGGTGGTCTTCAGCCGGTCGATCGCCTCGGTGGCCACGTGCACGGCGGTGTCGAAGCCGAAGGTCACGTCGGTGGCGTCGATGTCGTTGTCGATGGTCTTCGGTACTCCGACCACCGGCAGCCCCGCGTCGCTGAACAGCTTGGCGGCGGTGAGCGTGCCCTCGCCGCCGATCGCGATCAGCGCGTCGATGCCGATGTTGGCCGCGAGCTGCTCGGCGTTCTCCACGGCCCAGTTGATCCGGTCCCGCTGCACCCGGGCCGAGCCCAGGATCGTCCCGCCGAGGGTGAGCAGACCGGTCACGTCGTCGTGCGAGACAGGTCGGCTGCGGCCCTCGATCAGCCCGAGGAAGCCGTCCTCGATCCCGACGATCTCGTCGCCGTGCACGTCGGTGCCGCGGTGCACCACCGAGCGGATCACCGCGTTGAGGCCGGGGCAGTCTCCACCACTGGTCAGGACGCCGATTCTCATGGGGACGTGCTCTCCCGCTCCTGGGGCAGCGCAGGCCCCCGAGTTGATGGATTCTCGTACGAGCCGGGCAGCACCGGACAGACCGGACACGGCCGACAGCGCTCAGGCTACCCGCCCGACCTCGCTACTCGGCGGTGAAGCGTCGACCTCGCTACTCCGCAGCGAAGTGGTCCCAGCCACCGGCCCGGTCCCACGGTGCGCCGTCCACGGTGACCTGTCCGCCGCGGGCCGTGCTCGCCGTGCGCACCACCTCGCCGACCACACGCCATCGGGCGGGCAGCTGGACGGTGCTCGGGAAGGTGGCCACGATCGCGTGGTCCTCCCCACCGGACAGCACCCATACAAGCGGATCGACCCCGACCGCCTGGCCGATGTCCGCCATCTGGGCAGGCACGTCGAAGTCGGCCGCGCGCAGGTCGATGTCCACTCCACTGGCCTTGGCGACATGGCCGAGGTCGGCCACCAGACCGTCGCTGACGTCGATCATCGAGGTGGCGCCGAGGTCCGCCCCGGCCGGGCCCGCGTGGTACGGCGGCTCCGGGCGCCGGTGCGCCTCGACGAAGGCGCGCGGTGAGCGGAAGCCCCGGGACAGCACGGTCAGCCCGGCGGCCGACCAGCCCAGCCAGCCGGTCACCGCGACCACGTCGCCGAGCTGGGCGCCGGAGCGCTTCACCGGGGCCCGGCCCTGGAGGTCGCCGAGGGCGGTGATGGCCAGCGTGATGGTCTCCCCGCGCACCACGTCGCCGCCGACCACGGTGGCCCCGGCCACCTGGCACTCGTCCCGCAGGCCGTCCATCAGCTCGGTGGCCCAGGTGGTGGGCAGGTCGATCGGGGTAACCAGGCCGAGCAGTATCGCGGTCGGCACCGCGCCCATCGCGGCGATGTCGGCGAGGTTCTGCGCGGCGCACTTGCGACCCACGTCGTACGCGGTGGACCAGTCGCGGCGGAAGTGCCGGCCCTCGATCAGCACGTCGGTGGTGGCCACCACCCGGCCGTCGGGCGTCCGCACCACGGCCGCGTCGTCGCCCGGCCCGAGCTCCACGGCCGGGGTGAGCGGCAGCCGGGCGGTGAGCTCCCTGATGAGTCCGAACTCGCCGAGCTCGCCCACGGTCCCCTGCATCTGCCGTCCTCTCTCACTGACCTGACTCCAGGCCGCTCCAGCGCGCCCCCGCGCGCAGCGTACGCCCTCGGGCCGTACCGAGGTCTCCCGTACCCGGGCCGCCGGGCGGTAGCGTGGTGATCAGACTGCCGATCAGCCCACCCCGCTGGAGGTCCCCGTGGTACAGGCATACATCCTGATCCAGACCGAGGTGGGCAAGGCCACCGCGGTGGCCCGCTCGATCGCCACGATCGACGGAGTGGTCACCGCCGAGGACGTCACCGGACCGTACGACGTGATCGTGCGGGCCGAGGCCGAGACCATCGACGACCTCGGCCGGCTGGTGGTCGCCCAGGTCCAGCAGGTCGAGGGCATCACCCGGACCCTCACCTGCCCGGTGGTCCGGTTGTAAGGCCTGGCTACCATCGCGGCATGAGCCGTCTGAGCAGCCTGCCCGCCACTGTCCGCTGGGGTGTGCCGCCCGCCGTCCTGCTGACCTGCACCGGTCTGCTCGGCTGGAGCTGGAGCCTGCCCGCGGATGTCGCTCCCCCGGTGCCCCGGGCCGCCGAGGCCGGGTTCTGCGAGGCGCTCGACAAGGCACTCCCGGAGACCGTGCTCGGCCACCACCGGGACGACCCGTCGCCCGCCTCGCCGTACACCGCGGCCTGGGACAGCTCGCCGCGGACGGTCCTGCGGTGCGGGCTGCCCCGGCCGGGCTACCTGGACGACGACCCGCTGGCCGCCGCACCGGAGGTCAACGACGTCCAGTGGGGCATGAGCCCCCTCCCGGACGGCGGCTACCGCTTCGTCACCACCCTCCGGAAGACCTACGTCGAGGTCACCGTCCCGGGGGGCGCCTACCCCAACTACGCGGACCCGCTCAGCTCGTTGACGGACGCCGTCAAGGCGACCATCCCCGAGGGGCTCTAGGCCCGGAGTTCATCCGTCCCGGAGCCCCTGTCAGGGCGACGCCCGCGTCTGCCTACCGGAGGCCCGTGGAGCGGCTGAGGGCTGCGGTGAGCAACCGTTCGATCAGCTCCGGGTAGGGCAGGCCGGTGGCCTCCCACATCTTGGGGTAGGCGGAGATCGGGGTGAAGCCGGGCATGGTGTTGATCTCGTTGACGATCCAGCTGCCGTCCGGGAGCAGGAAGAAGTCGACCCGGGCCAGGCCCTCGCAGCCGAGCGCGTCGAAGGCGAGCACCGCCTGGCGGCGGATCTCGGCCGTCTCGCTCTCCGTCAGCCGGGCCGGGATCTGCACCTCGGAGGAGTCGATGTACTTCGCCTCGAAGTCGTAGAACTCGAAGTCCCCGTCGACCAGCACCTCGGCCGGCAGGCTGGCCCGCGGGCCGTCCTCGAACTCCAGCACGCCGCACTCGATCTCGCGTCCCTCGACGCCGAGTTCGACGATCACCTTGGGGTCGTGCCGGCGGGCCTCGTCGATCGCGGCGTCCAGGTCGGCCAGGTCCTTGACCTTCGTGATGCCCATGCTGGAGCCGGCCCGGCAGGGCTTCACGAAGAGCGGCAGGCCGAGTGCGGCGATCCGGGTCCGGGCGGCGGCGCGGCCGGTCTCGGTCTCCCACTCGCGCGGGCGGACCACGGTGTAACGGCCGACGCCGATGCCGTGCGACTCCAGGATCCGCTTGGTGAACTCCTTGTCCATGCCGGCCGCGCTGGCCAGCACGCCGGAGCCGACGTACGGGACGCCGGAGAGCTCCAGCAGGCCCTGGATGGTGCCGTCCTCGCCCCAGGGGCCGTGCAGCAGCGGCAGCACCACGTCCACCTCGCCGAGCGCCTTGGGCACGGCGCCGGGCTCACTCCAGACCACCTCGCGGCTGGTCGGGTTGCCGGGCAGCACGACCTGGCCCTCGGTGGACTCGGCGACGCCGTCGACGTCGGGGAGCTTCCGGTCGGTGATGGCCATCCTGGACGGTTCGTCACCGACCAGGGCCCAGCGGCCCTCATGGGTGATGCCGATCGGCAGCACCTCGTACTTGCTCCGGTCGATCGCCCTGAGCACGCTGCCGGCCGTGACGACCGAGATGCCGTGCTCGGAGCTGCGGCCGCCGAAGACGATCGCAACGCGCGGCTTGGCCGCGTTGGGGGAGGTCTTTTCGATGCTCATATCGTGTTCGAGACTACCGTGCGGGGGTTTCGGCGAAAGTCACCCGCGCGGTGGCGAGTTCAGTGGCGCTCGGGTTTGGCCGACCTGGCCATCAGCCCGGCCAGCACTTCCTGGGTCGGCCGTCCGCGGTGCACCACGTCGACCACGGCCGCCACGATCGGCATGTCGACCCCGTGCCGACGGGCCAGGTCGAGCACGGACTCGCAGGACTTGACGCCCTCGGCGGTCTGCTTGGTGGCGGCGATGGTCTCCTCGAGCGTCATGCCGCGGCCGAGGTTGGTGCCGAAGGTGTGGTTGCGGGAGAGCGGCGAGGAGCAGGTCGCCACCAGGTCACCCATCCCGGCGAGGCCGGCGAAGGTGTGCGGGTCGGCGCCCAGGGTCAGGCCGAGCCGGGTGATCTCGGCCAGCCCCCGGGTCATCAGGGTGGCCTTGGTGTTGTCGCCCAGGCCCATCCCGTCGGCCATGCCGACCGCCAGGCCGATCACGTTCTTCACCGCGCCGCCGAGCTCGCAGCCGACCACGTCGGTGTTGGTGTACGGGCGGAAGTACGGGGTGTGGCAGGCCGTCTGGAGCCGCTTGGCGACCAGCTCGTCCGTGCAGGCGACCACGCTGGCGGCGGGCTGCTTGTTGGCGATCTCCCGGGCCAGGTTGGGCCCGCTGACCACGGCGACCCGCTCCGGGCCGACCTCGGCGATCTCCTGGATCACCTCGGACATCCGCTTGGCGGTGCCGAGTTCGATGCCCTTCATGAGCGAGACCAGCACGGTGTCGGGGCCGAGCAGCGGCGCCCAGGCGGCGAGGTTCTGACGGAGCGTCTGGGAGGGCACGGCGAGCACCGCGAACTCCGCCCCGGCCAGCGCCTCGGCGGGGTCGGTGGTGGCCCGGACGGTCTCCGCCAGCCGGGTGTCCGGCAGGTAGTCCGGGTTGACGTGGGTCGCGTTGATCGCGTCCACCAGCTCCTGGCGGCGGCCCCAGAGGGTCACCTCGCAGCCGGCGTCGGCCAGGATCATCGCGAAGGCGGTCCCCCAGGACCCGGTCCCGAACACGGCGCAGCGGGTCACTTGGTGGTCTCCTCGTCGTTCCGGTGGCCCGCCGCCCGGTCCTTCTTGGCGGCGTGGTCCTCGGCCCGTTGCAGGGCCGCCCTGCGCATGTCGTAGCGCTCGGCCGGCGGCTCTTCGCCGCGGATCTCCGCGAGCACGTCGGTGATCGCCGTCATGATGTCCTCGGTGGCGTCCCGCAGCACCTCGGCGGTCAGCTCCTGGCCCTGGTACTTGGTCAGGTCCACCGGCGGCCCGGCCGCCACGGTCACCTTGTGCCGGGGGAAGAGGTTCAACTTGCCCTTCCCGCCCCGGCCGTACGGCGGGATGATCTCGTGCGCCCCCCAGTGCGCGACCGGGATGACCGGCGCGCCGGTCATCAGCGCGACCCGGGCGGCGCCGCTCTTGCCGGTCATCGGCCAGACGTCCGGGTCCCGGGTGAGGGTGCCCTCGGGGTAGAACTGCACGCACTGGCCCTGCTCGACGGCGGCGATCGCGGCGCGGAACGCCTTGGCCGCGTCGGTGGACTCGCGGAACACCGGGATCTGGCCGGTCTTGCGCAGCATGAAGCCGATGAACGGCACCGAGAACAGCCCGGCCTTGCCGAGCATCCGGGGCGGCCGGCCGCTGTTGTACTGCCAGTGCGCGTAGACCACCGGGTCGATCAGCGAGTTGTGGTTCACCACCGCCAGGAAGCCGCCCTGCTCGGGCAGGTGCTCCCATCCGCGCCAGTCCGGCTTCACCAGGGCGGTGGTCACCGGCTTCACGAGCGCTGCGGCGAAGCGGTACCAGATCCCGTAGTCCGCGTTGCCGAACCTGGCGTACGAGCGGCGAGCCACTCCTGCTCCTCTTCCTCGGGCTGCGGCACGTGGGGCGCCGCAGGTCGGTCGTCGCCCCTCCGGGCGCGGACCAGTCTCACCACTGGCCCCGCCGCTGTCGAGCGGCTTGCCTGACCGTCCCCGGCAGCTGCGCGGCACACGTCGGTCCGGCCGGGCCGCCTGGTCAGGGGTCCGCCACCGGCGTAAGAATGGCGCCGATGACCCAGGACACGGTACGCCCCGCAGCGCCGCCCGCGCCCACGCCCCACCCCGAGTGGTCCTTGGTGTTGCCGGTGAAGCCGCTCGCCCTGGCGAAGAGCCGGCTGGAGCCGTATGCCGGTGCGCGCAGGCCCGCGCTCGCCCTGGCGTTCGCGCTGGACACGGTGACGGCCGCGCTGGCCTGTCCGCTGGTGGCCCGGGTGCTGGTGGTCACCCAGGACGCGGTGGCGGGGGCGCAGTTGGCCCGGCTGGGGGCGCTGGTGGTGGCGGACGAGCCGGGTGGCGGGCTCAACCCGGCGCTGACGTACGGCGCCGAGCTCGCCCGGCGGCTGGCTCCTGACGCCCCGTTGGCGGTGCTCTCGGCCGATCTGCCCGCCCTGCGCGGCGACGAGCTGGCCCGGGTGCTGACCGCCGCCGCGGCCGTCGGCGGGCGGTCCTTCCTGGCCGACTCCCCCGGGCTCGGCACCACCCTGCTGGCCTGCCCGCCGGGGCGGGCGCTGGCCCCCCGGTTCGGCGCGGGATCGCGGGCCGGGCACGCGGCCGGCGGCGCGGCCGAGCTCAGCCCGGGCGACGTGCCCTCGGTACGGCGGGACGTGGACACCGGGGCGGACCTGCTGGAGGCGCTGGCGCTCGGCGTCGGGCCGCACACCGCCGCCCTCGCCTACACACCGGTGTGCTCCTGAACGGCCGCCGGCCCGTCGCTATGCTGCTGGCATGCAGGCCACCTCGTACACCTTCGACCCAGCCACCCGTACCGGCTCGGTCCTCCTGGACGACGGCACCCCCGTCCCGTTCGACGCCCCGGCCTTCGACGCGGGCGGCCTGCGGCTGCTACGTCCCGGCCAGCGGCTGCGGATCCGTACCGAGGGCACCGGCGACGCCCGGCGGGTGGTCTTCCTCACCCTGCAGACCTTCCCCGACCCGGCGGACCAGGCGGGCTGATCCGGCTCCGGCCGGGGCCCGCGGCCTCAGGTCCGGGTCACCTGGATCAGGTGGGACCGGCCGCCGATCGCGAAACTGAGCGTCAACTCGCCGTCCCGGTCGAGGAACTCGGTGACCCGCTCGACCGCTCCCTCGCCGAGGAAGTAGCGGTAGGCCTCGAACTGCGTCCAGCCGAGCGGCAGCACCCGCAGGGCCTGCCAGAGGGCCTCCAGCGCGTCGCGCAGGTGCTGGAAGGTCGCGGGAGGGGCGATGTCCTCGATGGACACGGTGTAGGCCCCGGTGGTGCTCACAGCGTCGGCTCCTGCTCGTGGTGGTGGTCGAAGTCGGCCCAGACCCGTTGGGTCGTGTCGGTCCGGTCATGGCCGAAGCGGTCCGCCCCGGCCAGCAGATCCAGCACCGTGAGCTGCGCCTCGGCGCTCAAGCCGTCCGGCAGCACCAGGTAGACCCGCCAGCCGCCGGAGGGTCTGAGGCGGACCCTGGGCCGTCCACCGGTGGCCCTGGCCAGGCCGTTCGCAACGTCAAACACGCTGGTGGTTCGCACGCAACGACTCTCCCCGCGAGCAGCTGGTCACGGAACGTAAATCTAAGTAATTAGATTACACCTGATGCATTAGATTGTCAACGCTGAATCACCCGCCCTGCCGAGCTCGGCCGGGTCGTGCCTGCCGCCGGGAGAGCCAGATGTCACCTGCTGAGCGCCAGTACCAGCGCATCGCCGCCGATCTGCGCCGCCGCATCGGTCTGGGCGAGTGGCAGACCGGCGACGTCCTGCCGTCCCGCGCCAAGCTGGCGATCGAGTACGACGTCGATGCCAACGTGCTCCAGCGCGCCCAGCAACTGCTGATCACCGAGGGCCTGCTGGAGGGCCGCAGCGGCTCCGGCACGTACGTGCGCCGCCCGGTGCCCCGCCGTGCCATGGTCCGGTCCCGGATCGGCACCCCGGCGTCCTTCCGGGCCGACCTGGGCGAGATCGACGGCACCGGCAGCTGGGAGTCCACCACCGAGACCAGCGCCCCGGCCCCGCCCGAGGTGGCCGCGCGGCTGGGCGTCGAGCCCGGGGCGCCGACGGTGCGCACGGTCTACGAGTTCCTGATCGACAGCCAGCCGGTCCTGCTCGCCAACAGCTGGGAGCCGCTGGAGCTGACGGCGGGTTCGCCGGTGATCTGTCCCGAGTACGGCCCGCTGGCCGGGCAGGGCGTGGTGCGGCGGATGGCGGCGATCGGAGTGCAGGTGGAGCGCGCGGTGGAGCGGACCCGTCCCTCCCGCGCCACCGCGCAGCAGGCCAACCTGCTCGGCGTCTCGGCCGGCGACCTGGTGACGCTGATCGAGCGCACCTACTACGACCGGGACGGCCGCGCGGTGGAGACCGCCGAACTCGTCGTACCGGACTCACGGTGGGACATCAGCTACGAGCTCGCGATCGGCCGTCAGGAGCCGTGACGCGAAAGAGCCGTGGCGGCTCGCTCCCGGGAAGGACCCGGATGCGAGCCGCCACGGCTCACGGCGGTTGACCCGCCGTCGGTCGAACGATCGCCAGGGACTACTTGGCGGTGGACCGGCGCGCGGTGGTCTTGCGCGTGGCGGTCTTCTTGGCGGGCGCGGTCTTCTTCGCCGTCGCCGTGGCCTTCTTGGCGGGAGCGGCCTTCTTGGCCGCCGCGGTGGTCTTGGCCGGGGTGGCCTTCTTGGTCGCGGTGGTCTTCTTGGCGGCCGCGGTCTTGGTGGCCGCCGCCGTCTTCTTGACCGCTGTGGCCTTCTTGGCCGGAGCGGCCTTCTTCGCCGCAGTGGTCTTGGCCGCGGGGGCGGTGGTGGTCTTCTTGGCCGCGGTGCGCTTGGCCGGAGCAGCGGCGGCGGCCGTGGCGGCCCGCTTGGTGGCGGCGCGCTTGACGGCGGCGGTGGTGCCGCTCTTGCCCGGGGTGAGGGAGCCCTTGGGCGCCTTCTTGACCGACGGGCCCTCCTTCGGCAGCTTCTTGCTGCCGCTGACCAGGTCCTTGAAGCCCTGGCCGGGACGGAACCTCGGCACCGCGGTCTTCTTGACCTTGACCTTCTCGCCGGTCTGCGGGTTGCGGGCGAACCGCGCGGAGCGGTCGACCTTCTCGAAGGTGCCGAAGCCGGTGACCGACACCCGGTCACCGGCCACAACGGCACGCACCATGGTGTCGAGCACTGCGTCGACGGCCTCTGCGGCAGCCTTGCGACCGCCCAGCTGCTCGGCCACCGCTTCGACAAGCTGAGCCTTGTTCACGTCTTCCCCTTCAGAAACGGGCGCCGGATGATTCCATCCGTTCATTTCGCACGTTAGGTATGTATCTGCGGACTTTCAATTACCAAACGCGCGAATCACCCTAGTGTCGCAATGGATTTGCGCGTCCGGGACCTCATCCGAGTGGCAGGCGCCCCTCGTCGAGGTCTTGCACAAAGCGAGCCAACCGCCTTGCCGCCTCCGGAAGATCGCGCTTGGCGGTCTCCGTGACGATCAACAGTTGGCGGGTGAGAGCGGTCTTTGCCTCGGTTGACACGTTCAGCGCATGAACGCGGTCGTGAGCCTGCTTCAACCGCTCGGCCACCAGCGCGAAGAGCGCAGTGACTTCCGGGTCGCCCATCCCCTCCGAGGACGCTGGTTCGCAGTCCCCGTACGGAGGTTCATGGTGCCGGTGCATGCAACGATTGTGCCATCTGTACGGAGTTGCGCTGCCCGGGGGTTTATCCGGAGCTCAACTCGGGCCCGGAACACACCGATGGCCCACCCCTCAGGAGGGGTGGGCCATCCGGCGGACCGTCAGGAATCAGGGACTCAGAGGACCGGCAGCGTACGCGGCTTGAAGCTGGGCCGGGTGGTCTCGAACTCGGCGATGTCGCCCTCGTTCTGGAGCGTGATGCTGATGTCGTCCAGGCCGTTGAGCAGGCGCCAGCGGACGTTGTCGTCCAACTCGAAAGAGGCGGTCACGCCTTCGGCGCGGACCTCCCTGGCCTCCAGGTCGACGGTGATCTCGGCGGTCGGATCGGCCTCGGTGAGAGCCCAGAGCTGATCCACCGTCTCCTGCGGCAGCAGCACGGTGAGCAGACCGTTCTTCAGCGAGTTGCCACGGAAGATGTCGGCGAATCGGGACGAGATGACGGCCTGGAAACCGTAGTTCTGAAGTGCCCAGACCGCATGTTCGCGCGAGGAGCCGGTACCGAACTCGGGGCCGGCCACCAGGACCGAGGCGCCCTGCCGCTCGGGCTGGTTGAGGATGAACTCGGAATCCTTGCGCCAGGCCTCGAACAGCCCGTCCTCGAATCCGGTGCGGGTGACCTTCTTCAGCCAGTGCGCCGGGATGATCTGGTCGGTGTCGACATTGCTGCGGCGCAGCGGAACCGCCCGGCCGGTGTGCGTGGTGAACTTCTCCATGGCTGCTCAGACCTCCACAGCGACGTCGGACGACAGATCGGCGGGCGCGGCCAGCCGGCCCAGCAGGGCGGTGGCGGCGGCGACCTGGGGGGACACCAGGTGGGTACGCCCGCCCTTACCCTGCCGCCCCTCGAAGTTGCGGTTGGAGGTCGAGGCGCAGCGCTCGCCCGGGGCCAGCTGGTCCGGGTTCATGCCCAGGCACATCGAGCAGCCCGCGTGCCGCCATTCGGCGCCGGCGGCGGTGAAGACCTTGTCCAGGCCCTCCTCGATCGCCTGCAGCGCGACCCGGACCGAACCGGGCACGACCAGCATCCGGACGCCCTCGGCGATGGTGCGGCCCTCGACGATGGCCGCAGCGGCCCGCAGGTCCTCGATCCGACCGTTGGTGCAGGAGCCGACGAAGACGGCGTCCACCTTGACCTCGCGCAGCGGCGTACCGGCCTCAAGGCCCATGTACTTGAGCGCGTTCTCGGCCGCGACCCGCTCCGAGGGGTCCTCGAAGGAGGCCGGGTCCGGCACGTTGGCGCCGAGCGGGGCGCCCTGGCCGGGGTTGGTGCCCCAGGTCACGAACGGGGTGAGCTGGGTGGCGTCGATGAACACCTCGGCGTCGAAGACCGCGTCCTCGTCGGTGGTCAGCGTGGACCAGTACTCCACCGCCGCGTCCCAGTCGGCGCCCTTGGGAGCGTGCGGGCGGCCCTCCAGGTAGTCGAAGGTGGTCCGGTCCGGGGCGATCATGCCCGCCCGGGCGCCCGCCTCGATCGACATGTTGCAGATCGTCATCCGGGCCTCCATGGAGAGGCTGCGGATCGCCGAACCGCGGTACTCCAGGACGTAGCCCTGGCCGCCGCCGGTGCCGATCCTGGTGATGATCGCCAGGATCAGGTCCTTGGCGGTGACGCCGTCGGGCAGCTCGCCCTCGACCGTGATCGCCATCGTCTTGAACGGGGCCAGCGGCAGCGTCTGGGTGGCCAGCACGTGCTCGACCTGGCTGGTGCCGATGCCGAACGCCAGGGCCCCGAACGCGCCGTGGGTGGAGGTGTGCGAGTCGCCGCAGACCACCGTGGTGCCGGGCTGGGTCAGACCGAGCTGCGGGCCGACCACGTGCACGACGCCCTGCTCGACGTCGCCGAGCGAGTGGATCCGGACCCCGAACTCGGCGGCGTTGGCGCGCAGCGTCTCCAGCTGGACCCGGGAGACCGGGTCCGCGATCGGCTTGTCGATGTCCAGGGTGGGGGTGTTGTGGTCCTCGGTCGCGATCGTGAGATCGGTCCGGCGGACCTTCCGGCCGGCCAACCGGAGACCGTCGAAGGCCTGCGGGCTGGTCACCTCGTGCAGCAGGTGCAGGTCGATGTAGAGCAGGTCGGGCTCGCCCTCGGCGCGCCGGACGACGTGGTCGTCCCAGACCTTCTCTGCGAGTGTCCGTCCCATCGCTTTCCCTCCAGCCGGCCGCTCTGCCGGCCTTCTCGTGTGATCGAGGTCGTGTGTCCGCCCGCCTGGTGAGGCGGCGGTCCGGATGACCTGCACGCCGGATCGTGTCCAGCATGCGGACGTTGGATGATGGTCCGAAGCTGGGTGTCTCCCGGGCTGCTCCACCAAGAGTGGCGCTTTTCCTCGAGAATTGAACTTGCGTCTCGCGGAATGAGACTGCAGTATCAGGGCATGGACAACTCTAGCGGCGTCGGCGTTCTCGACAAGGCCGCTCTGGTGCTCAGCGCACTGGAGTCGGGCCCCGCCACGTTGGCGGGGCTGGTCGCCGCCACCGGTCTGGCGCGGCCCACCGCCCACCGACTCGCCGTCGCACTCGAACACCACCGCCTGGTCACCAGGGACATGCAGGGCCGGTTCATCCTCGGCCCCCGACTCTCCGAGCTCTCCGCCGCGGCGGGCGAGGACCGCCTGCTCGCCACCGCTGGGCCGGTGCTCACGCACCTGCGCGACGTCACCGGCGAGAGCGCCCAGCTCTACCGCCGGCAGGGCGAGATGCGGATCTGCGTGGCCGCCGCCGAGCGACTCTCCGGCTTGCGCGACACGGTGCCGGTCGGCTCCACGCTGCCGATGAAGGCCGGCTCCGCCGCCCAGGTCCTGCTGGCCTGGGAGGAGCCCGAGCGCCTGCACCGCGGCCTCCAGGGCGCCCGGTTCACCGCGACCGCCCTGAGCGGCGTACGACGGCGCGGCTGGGCCCAGTCGATCGGCGAGCGCGAGCCGGGCGTGGCGTCCGTCTCCGCGCCCGTCCGCGGGCCCTCCAACCGCGTGGTGGCCGCCGTCTCGGTCTCCGGACCGATCGAGCGCCTGACCCGCCACCCGGGCCGGATGCACGCCCAGGCCATCATCGAGTCCGCCAACCGCCTCACCGAGGCCCTGCGCCGCGGCTGACCCGTACCGGAGAACGACGAACGGCCCCCTCGGGGGCCGTTCTTCCGTACCGGTCCGGAAATGCAAAGAGGCCCCGGATCACCGGGGCCGTACGACTGGCTGGGGTACCAGGACTCGAACCTAGACTAAATGAACCAGAATCACTCGTGCTGCCAATTACACCATACCCCAACAAAGCATCGGGCCAGTGGACTTGTTGAGCCCACCGGCCGTTCTGCTCTGGTACCCCCGACCGGATTCGAACCGGCGCTACTGCCGTGAGAGGGCAGCGTGCTAGGCCGCTACACAACGGGGGCAAACTTGGTGATCCCATACTTCGTCAGGACCGGGGTTGCGAACTCGTCCGGTGGTGACAGTGGAGAGGATCTGGTACCCCCGACCGGATTCGAACCGGCGCTACTGCCGTGAGAGGGCAGCGTGCTAGGCCGCTACACAACGGGGGCTTGTACTTCAGTGATGCGTACCCCCGACCGGATTCGAACCGGCGCTACTGCCGTGAGAGGGCAGCGTGCTAGGCCGCTACACAACGGGGGCTTACTGTACTTCGTCAAACAACGTGCGTTTACTGCGCTGGGGTACCAGGACTCGAACCTAGACTAAATGAACCAGAATCACTCGTGCTGCCAATTACACCATACCCCACCAGAGTTCAACCCCTGACGGGGTCTCGCTCGGCATTGCGACCGCTGGTCCGTCCCTGGCGAGGCTTCTGGTTCCTCGCCCTGTCCCTCCCGGGCGGCGCAGAAAGAACATTACCCGACACCCGGCCCCGCTCCAAAATCCATAACCGCAGGCAGTGCCCCGGGGGGCTGCGTCGCTGGTCAACGCAGCCCCCCGGGGCGGCCGGGATCAGGCCTCCGGGGTGAGCTGCAGCGCCGCCGTCAGCCGGCGCAGCGTCTCGGCGCGGCCGAGCAGCTCCATCGACTCGAAGAGCGGCGGGGACACCCGGCGGCCGGTGACGGCCACCCGGAGCGGGGTGAAGGCGAACTTGGGCTTGATGCCCAGGCCCTCCACCAGTGCCTCGCGCAGCGCGGCCTGGATCGGCTCCGGCGTGAAGTCGGCCAGCTCGGTCAGGGCCTGGATGCTGGCGGTCAGCACCGGGCGGGCGTCCGCGGTGAGCACCTTGGCGGCGTCCTCCGGGTCCACCGCGAAGTCGGCCGGGTCGACGAAGAGGAAGCCCGCCATGGTGACGATCTCGCTCAGCACGACCATCCGCTCCTGGGTGAGCGGTGCCACCTTGGCCAGCAGGTCGAGCTGCTCGGCACTCGGCTCGGCCGGCAGCAGGCCGGGGGCCTGGAGGTACGGCACCAGGCGACGGACGAACTCCTCCGGGTCGAGACGGCGGAGGTGGTCGCCGTTGATCGACTCGCACTTCTTGAGGTCGAAGCGCGCCGGGTTGGCGTTCACCTTGGCGATGTCGAAGGCCGCGACGAACTCCTCCATGGAGAAGCGGTCCTGGTCCTCGGAGAGCGACCAACCCAGCAGCGCCAGGTAGTTGAGCAGGCCCTCGGGCAGGAAGCCGCGCTCGCGGTACAGGTTGAGGCTGGCCTGCGGGTCACGCTTGGAGAGCTTCTTGTTGCCCTCCCCCATCACGTACGGGAGGTGACCGAAGCGCGGGGTGGTGCCGTTGCCGACCCCGATCTCCGCGAGGGCGGCGTACAGCGCGATCTGACGGGGCGTCGAGGAGAGCAGGTCCTCGCCGCGGAGCACGTGGGTGATCTCCATCAGGGCGTCGTCCACCGGGTTGACCAGGGTGTAGAGCGGCGCGCCGTTGGCCCGGACGATGCCGAAGTCCGGCACGTCCTTGGGCTCGAAGCTGAGCTTCCCGCGGACCAGGTCGTCGAAGACGATGGTGGAGTCCGGCATCCGGAAACGCAGGATCGGCCGGCGGCCCTCCTGCCGGTAGACCTCGACCTGATCGGTGCTCAGCTCGCGGCAGTGGCCGTCGTAACCGGAGGGCTTGCCGGCCGCGCGGGCCGCCTCACGGCGGGCGTCCAGCTCCTCGGTGGAGCAGTAGCAGTGGTAGGCGTGGCCACCCTCCTGCAGCCTGCGGGCGACGTCGGCGTAGATGTCCATCCGCTGCGACTGCCGGTACGGCGCGTGCGGGCCGCCGACCTCCGGGCCCTCGTCCCAGTTGAAGCCGAGCCAGCGCATCGCCTCCAGCAGCTGGTGGTAGGAGTCCTCGGAGTCCCGGGCCGCGTCGGTGTCCTCGATCCGGAAGACCAGCTTGCCGCCGTTGTGGCGGGCGAAGGCCCAGTTGAAGAGGGCGGTCCTGACCAGGCCCACGTGCGGGTTGCCGGTCGGGGAGGGGCAGAAGCGGACCCGGACGGTCGGGTCCAGCTCGGTGTTAGCCACGCTTACAGCTCTTTTCAGCGAGAGATGACCTTGTTGGCGAGAGTGCCGATGCCTTCGATGGAGACGGCGACCTCGTCGCCGACGTTGAGGGGGCCGACCCCGGCCGGGGTGCCGGTGAGGATGACGTCACCTGGCAGCAGGGTCATGGCCTCCGAGATGTGCACGATCAGCTCGGCGATCGAACGGACCATCAGGGAGGTCCGACCGGTCTGCTTGAGCTCACCGTTGACGGTGCAGGTGATCGCCAGGTCACTCGGGTCCAGCTCGGTCTCGATCCACGGACCGAGCGGGCAGGAGGTGTCGAAGCCCTTGGCGCGGGCCCACTGGCCCTCGCGCTGCTGGACGTCGCGGGCGGTCACGTCGTTCGCACAGGTGTAGCCGAAGATGATCTCGGGGACCCGCTCCAGCGGGACCTCGCGGCCCATCCGGCCGATCACCACAGCGAGTTCGGCCTCGTGCTGGACGTCCGAGGAGAACGGCGGGTACGCGATCGCCTCGGTGGGGCCGATCACGGCGGTCGACGGCTTGAAGAAGGTCAGCGGGACGTCCGGGACCTCGTGGCCGAGCTCCTTGGCGTGCGCCGCGTAGTTGCGGCCGACCGCGACCACCTTGTTCGGCAGGATCGGCGACAGCAGGCGGATGTCCTGCATCCGGTAGCTCTCGCCGCTGAGCTGCATCGACACGATCGGGTGGCCGGCCAGGCCGTGCACCACCAGAGACTCTGGCTGGGCGGGGTCACCCTCCACCACGCCGAAGGAGACGCTGCCGGCGGCAGGACTCCCTTCCCGGACGGAGAACCTGGCAATACGCACGGTGGGGAGCCTCTCGGTCTGTCGGGCGCCGGCCGGACCGGGCCCTGCTCGAACGGCCCCCAGGCTATCGCGAGAGGGGCGCCGACCCGCTGAGTCCAGCGGGTGGCGCCCCTCCGAGGGTGTGCGAAGTCGGTCAGTCCCGCGGCAGGCGCGGCGCCGGGGCGACCGACAGGACGGTGCGGCGCGGGTTGGCGGTGACCATCGGCAGGGTGGTCGCGTACTCCCGCGAGGTCTGCGCGGCCCGTACGCCGGGAAGCTGGCCGAAGTCCTCGATCGAGGCCAGCGACGTCCGGCGCGGGTTGGCGGTGGAGCCGCTCGGGGGCGTGGACGTGGTGGCCTGGTTCGCCGGCTGGGACATTGCGTCACACCTTCGGGTTCGGGGCCGCTCACAGGAGTCGGCGACGGTGATTCTGGGCAGGCTGACGCCTGGGCACAGCGCTCAAGACTAGACGGTCCCGGAGTACGGCAGCCGGAGCTCTTTCCACAGGCATCGTGATCACGGCTACATATTCGAGCTGTGATTTTGCTCACAAATTGCCGGACAATATCGTCATCTCGGGCATTTTGCGCGGACCGCTCATTGCGACAATTCCGATATCTCGGACATTCAGGAACGTCCGCGACTCGTGGTGCACCGGGGACGCGTTGGCATGTATCCGGCGAGTGTCCGAAAAGGGTGGGATTCCTGGCCCGTTACCGCACAGTCCGTGAGACGGTGCGCGCACTGGGTAGCCCAGGACACCGACAGGTAACGCCCCTTGTTGGACTTCTCCCGCTGTGCTGGAATGCGACGGAAAAACTCGACACCGCCCCATCCGCGCAAGCGGGGAGGGGCGCCCGGTCCAGAGGTTGCGACGCCAGTGCAGGGACGTTTCAAGAGGGGCAGCGGCGCCGCGGGAGACCCGGAGTCGCGTGAGCCCGTGGCAGGCCCCCACCAGGCAGCGCCGCTCACCGGCCCCGGTGACCAGATAGTCGGTGGCGGCGAGCCCGAGGCGCAGGACGGCCAGGACGGCGCGGAGCAGTCCGAGGGCGGCCGTTCCCGGCTGCGCAGCTCGCTGACCAGGCGCCGTGCCACCGGTATGCGCCGGTTCGCCATGCGCAACTGGCGGATCCGTACCCGCCTGATCGCCCTGCTGCTGCTCCCCGTGGTGGTCGCGCTGGTCCTGGGCGGCCTCCGGGTCGAGTCCTCGCTGCAGAACTCCAAGCAGCTCTCGCAGATGGCCAACCTCGCCGACCTGGCCAAGAAGGCCACCGCCCTGGCCAACGCCCTGCAGACCGAGCGCGACATCAGCGCCGGTCCGCTCACCAACGGTGGCGTCGAGCGGGCCAAGGACGACGACATCGTCACCGCCCGAAAGACCTCCGACGCGCTCAGCAAGGCGTTCGCGGCCAGTTCGGACAATTTCGACGAGCTCGACCTGGCCGGTGGCAAGGCGCTGCTGCTCCAGGTCCGCCGTGACCTGAACCAGCTCTCCGAGGCCCGCAGCAACGCCTACCGGGACCCGGACAACATCCAGGCCACGATCACCAACTACGACGTGATCATCAAGAACCTGCTGTCCATCACGCAGGACATCGCGATCGCGTCGAACTCGACCGAGCTGGTCAAGATCACCCGCGCGCTGCAGCAGTTCTCGCTGGCCAAGGAGAACACCTCCATGCAGCGCGCCCTGATCAGCGCGGCACTGGCCAACCCGAAGGAACCGCACCTCAACTCCTCCGACGAGACCTTCGGCATCCGGCTGCAGATCTCCGAGGGCAACGCGCTCACCAACTTCACCGCGATCTACGGTGACAGCGAGGCCCAGGAACTCAACGCCGGCATGGCCCGCAACCAGCAGATCGCCGACTCGGACCGCTACACCAAGCGGGTGCTGAGCGCGAACGGCATCAAGCAGACCGAGCCGCTCTCGTACAAGCTCTGGTACGACCAGGCCAGCGTGAAGATCAACGCCCAGCAGAAGAGCGAGACCAAGCTGCTCGAGGCGCTGGACGGCAAGGCCGGCGAGCTCCAGGACGAGGCCGACACCGAGGCCCTGGTCAACGGCGCGCTGATCGCGCTGGTGCTGATCGTCGCCATCGCCGGTGCCGCCCTGGTGGCCCGCAGCATGGTGCGCTCGCTGACCCGACTGCAGGTCGCGGCCGAGGACGTCGCCGAGCGGCGGCTGCCCGAGCTGGTCAAGACCCTCTCCGAGAGCGACCCGCACGACGTCGACGTCACCGTCGAACCGGTCGGTGTCGACTCGGCGGACGAGATCGGGCACGTGGCGCACGCGTTCGACATGGTGCACCGCGAGGCGGTCCGACTGGCCGCCGAGCAGGCGCTGCTCCGAGGCAACATCAACGCGATGTTCACCAACCTCTCGCGCCGCAGCCAGGGCCTGATCCAGCGCCAGCTGTCGCTGATCTCCGAGCTGGAGAGCCGCGAGGCCGACCCGGACCAGCTGGCCAACCTGTTCAAGCTCGACCACCTCGCGACCCGCATGCGCCGCAACGGCGAGAACCTTCTCGTCCTCGCGGGCGAGGACCCGGGCCGCCGCTGGACCCGCCCCGTCCCGCTGGTCGACGTGCTCCGCGCCGCCGCCTCCGAGGTGGAGCAGTACGAGCGCATCGAACTCGCCTCGGTGCCGTCGGCCGAGGTCGCCGGACGCGTCGTCAACGACCTCGTCCACCTGCTCGCCGAGCTGCTGGAGAACGCCACCTCGTTCTCCAGCCCGCAGACCCGGGTCCGGGTCACCGGTCACGCGCTGCCCGACGGCCGGGTGCTGGTCGAGATCCACGACACCGGCATCGGCCTCTCCCCCGACGACCTGGCCGACATCAACGAGCGCCTGGCCAACCCGCCCGTGGTGGACGTCTCGGTCTCCCGCCGGATGGGTCTGTTCGTGGTCGGCCGCCTGTCGCTGCGGCACGGCATCCGGATCCAGCTCCGTCCCAGTGACTCCGGCGGCACCACCGCGCTGGTCATGCTCCCGCTCGACGTCACCACTTCGGGTGACCGGCGCGGCCCCGGCCGCCCCGGTTCGGCCCAGGGCAAGCAGCAGCGGGGTGTCGGTCCGACGCCGCGTCAGCAGGGCCGTCCGAACGTCGCCGAGGCGCTGGCCGGCCGTGGCGCGGCCGCGCTCGGCCAGGGCGGTCCCGGCGCCGCGCCGGGCGGGCGCCCGCAGCTCGGCCAGGGTGGCCGCCCCGGTGGTCCCGGCGGCGCCCCCGGTGCCGGTGGTCTGTTCGGCGCCCCCGCGGGTGCGCTGCCCGGCCGCGAGGGCGGCCAGCCGCCGCGCGAGCAGCAGAACGACGGACTTCCGCCGCGTCGCGTCCCCGGCGCTTCCGGTGCGCCCGGCCTGTCGGGCCAGGCCGGCCCCGGTGCCGGTCCGCAGCGCCGTGGCCCGCAGGACCAGGGTCTCGGCCAGGGCCGTCCCGGCCAGCAGCGTCGCGGTCCGGTCGGCGAGCCCACCGGGAACGCCGCCGACACCGCCTGGGCCGACCAGCCGCAGCACGGCCGGTCCGCCTCGCCCGACGCAGCCCGGCGCCGCCCGCAGGAGCCGGCCCAGCGTCAGCCCTTCGAGCAGGCTCCGGTCCAGCAGCAGGCCCAGGCACCGCAGCAGCAGGTTCCGGCCCCGCTGGAGGCCGGCGCACCGGACGGCACCGTGCAGTTCGCCCGGCCCCGGTTCGAGGCCAGCGAGATCGACCCGCGCGACCCGCTCGGACTCGGCCTGGTCGAGCCGGTGCTGCCCACCGTGCCGACCCCGGCACCGCAGCAGCACGCTCCGCAGCCCCTGCCCCAGCCGGTCCAGCAGCAGCCGATGGCGCTGCCGACCGGGCCCGGGGTGGAGGACACCCAGCAGTGGACGCGTCCGCAGGACGCGCAGGCGGGCCGGCCCCGACAGGCTCAGGGCCCCGGCCCCGGCCAGGGTCCCGGTCAGCGCCCGCAGGCGCCGGGCGGCCAGGGTCAGCGCCCGCAGGGCGGCGGCCAGCCGCTTCCCGGCCGTGCCAGGGCAGAGGGCCGGCCCGCACCGCAGCAGGGCCCCGGCCTTCCCGGTGGCCCGGAGGACGGGTCCCGGACGTACCAGCCGCGGCGACCCGGTACCTCGGCGCCCGGCTTCGAGCCGTCCGCCCCGCGCCCGCAGCAGCAGGCCGGTCCGGCACAGGGCCAGCAGCAGGGGCAGGCCCAGCGCGCCCCCGGCTTCGGCGACGCGCCGTGGCGCCCGTCCGCCAACGACGAGCGCTGGCGCCGGGCCGAGCAGGTCAGGGAGCCGTCCTCCGACGGGCTGACCATGTCGGGCCTGCCCCGGCGCACCCCGCAGGCCAACCTGGTCTCCGGTACCGCCGAGGCGGCACCGCTGACCGGTCCGCAGGTCTCCCGCGCCCCCGAGGAGGTGCGCGGCCGGCTCACCAACCTGCGCCGCGGCATCCAGCAGGGCCGGCAGGCAGGCGCGGAGCAGGCCCAGGGGCAGCAGCCGGACCAGGGCCGTACGGGTCAGGGGCAGCAGCAGAGCCGCGGGCCGCAGGGCTTCGACGGCTTCGGGGGAGGCCACCGCAACGGCGGCGGCCGGCAGGACGGTGCGCAGGGCAACCCGGGTTCCGGGGAGTTCGGCCCAGATCACCAGGAGCGTTGAGTTGAGTCAGATGAGCCAGGCCGCACAGAACCTGAACTGGCTGATCACCAATTTCGTGGACAACACCCCCGGGGTGTCCCACACAGTGGTGGTCTCCGCCGACGGTCTCCTGCTCGCCATGTCCGAAGGCTTCCCCCGCGACCGGGCCGACCAACTCGCCGCCGTCGCCTCCGGCCTCACCTCCCTCACCTCCGGCGCCAGCCGGATCTTCGAAGGAGGCGACGTCAACCAGACCGTCGTCGAAATGGAACGCGGCTTCCTCTTCCTCATGGCAGTCAGCGACGGCTCCTCCCTCGCCGTCCTCGCCGCCCCCGACTCCGACATCGGCCTCGTCGGCTACGAAATGGCCCTCCTCGTCGACCGCGCCGGAGCCGTCCTCACCCCCGCACTCCGCGCAGAACTCCAGGGCAGCCTGCTGCACTGACGGTTCGTCAACCCCGACGCGCCGGACCGACCGACCCGGTCCGGCGCCCCTACCGTCCACCGCCGTGAGGCGGTTGGCCATCCCGCCTCGGCTGGCCTTCACCCAGCCGGAACCTGCTGCGAACGGCGGCAGCACAAGGAGGACTCATGACCCCGACACCCGCCGGCTCCTACGGCAACAACGGGTACGGCGGCGGCGGTTACGGCGCTCGGCAGTCCGGCAGTGGCTACGGCGGCCAGGAGTCCTACGAGCAGCAGCCGTTGGTCCGCCCGTACGCGATGACCGGTGGCCGGACCCGGCCGCGGTACCAGCTCGCGATCGAGGCGCTGATCTCCACCACCGCCTCGGCCGAGCGCACCGGCGGCCTGCTGCCGGAGCACGCCCGGATCGTGAGTCTCTGCCGCGAGGTGAAGTCCGTCGCGGAGATCTCCGCGCTGGCCGGTGTGCCGCTCGGGGTCGCCCGGATCCTCGTCGCCGACCTGGCGGAAGCCGGTCTTGTCGCCATCCACCAGCCCGCCGCGGCGGGCGAGTCGGGCGGAACGCCCGACGTGACGCTGCTCGAAAGGGTCCTCAGTGGACTTCGCAAGCTCTAACGCGGCCGCCCCCGCCCGCGCCACCACCTCGGCGAAGATCGTCGTCGCGGGCGGCTTCGGCGTCGGCAAGACCACCCTGGTCGGCGCGGTCTCCGAGATCAACCCGCTGCGCACCGAAGCCGTCATGACCAGCGCCAGCGCCGGCATCGACGACCTCAGCCACGTCTCCGGCAAGACCACCACCACCGTGGCGATGGACTTCGGCCGCATCACCCTCGACGAGGACCTGATCCTCTACCTGTTCGGCACCCCCGGCCAGGACCGCTTCTGGTTCATGTGGGACGACCTCGTCCGCGGCGCCATCGGCGCCGTCGTCCTCGTCGACACCCGCCGCCTCGCCGACTGCTTCCCCGCCCTCGACTACTTCGAGAACAGCGGACTCCCCTTCGTCGTCGCCCTCAACGGCTTCGACGGCCACCAACCCCACACCGCCGACGAAGTCCGCGAAGCACTCCAACTCGGCCCCGACACCCCCGTCATCACCCTCGACGCCCGCCGCCGAGACAGCGCCAAAAGCGCCCTCATCACCCTCGTCGAACACGCACTCCTCGCCCGACTCCGCTAGCCCTCGCGGGCGCGGGCGGGCGGCGTGTGAGAGTGATAACGGTTCGGTAGGCATTTAAAGATCGAAAGTAACTCCCTGTAAGGTCTGGACCGCGCAAAGCAGCATTCGGTCCTCTCTTGATAGGGAATGTCTGATTTGTACGCAGCGAAACGTGCGCAGATGCCTGTTTGTCCCCCATCCGCGCACGTGCTGAAATGCCAGCTACCCCCGTAGCCACCCTGGCAGTTCCACCCAGCAGCGGGCTGCGGCCAGCGGGGATGAGAGAGGTTGTTGTCGAGTGAGGCGTAAGCAGCCAGTCACCCCACAGCGGCGCTCCGAGCCCCGCGAGAACGAGCCAGGCGGCAACGGCCGGGCCTCCGGGTTCTCGGCGTTCACGCCGAGTGCGGAGGAGCGGCCCGCCCCGGGAGTCAACGGACCGGACGGCGCGAAGAGTTCCGCGAGCGCCCCGCCGGCCCCGAGCCGGTACGAGTTCCTGGCACCCCGGAACTGGCGGGTGCCCACCCGTCTGATCGCGATCCTGCTGATCCCGGTGGTGATCTCGCTGGTCTTCGGTGGCCTCCGCGTCAACAGCTCGTTCGACGACTTCGTCAAGGCCACCCACGCCGAGAAGACCGCCCAGCTCGCCAAGGCCGCCACCGAGCTGGCCCACGCGCTGGAGAGCGAGCGTGACCTCACCTCGATACCTCTGCTGGTCGGGCAGGACGACAAGGGCGAGGTGAAGAAGTACCGGGACAAGACCGACCAGGCTCTCGCCGAGTACCGCGCCGCCTTCGACCAGGTCTCCGACGACGACATGCTCTCGCGCCGCAACGCCGCCTTCCAGCAGCTGGTGGTGCACCTGCCGCACCTGCGCGAGAACGCCTACAAGCGCGAGCTGTACGCGACCGCGACCCAGTCCGCGTACTCCATGCTGCTCGCGCCGCTGATGGCCTTCGACAACTCGGTCGGCTTCGGCAGCTCCAGCGTCACCAGCAAGGGCCGGGCGATCTACGCCATGTCGCTGGCCAAGGCCTCCGCCTCGACCCAGCGCGTGCTGATGTTCAACCTGCTGGTGGGCATCAGCCAGAAGCGGACCACCCCGCAGGAGGAGCTCGAACTGGTCCAGCAGCTGGCCGTGGCCAGCAAGCTGGAGCAGGTCTCGGTCAACGAGTTCAACACCGGCTCCCCCGCCGAGGACGTCCAGGTCTACGCACGGGCCCTGGCCACCCAGGCCGTCACCGACCAGCGCGCCGCGCTGAAGGTGCCGGGCACCGACAACGCGCCGACCATGCAGGGCCTGATCTCGCTCGGCCTGTCGTTCGTCGGCACCGCGCGGAACAACCCGGCCGAAGAGGCCAAGGCGTTCCAGGCGGTCCGTGACGCCGGGCTCACGCCCGAGGCGTGGAACCAGGCCACGGCGAGCCACATCAACGCGCTCCGCAGCGCCGAGACCACGCTGCTCGAGGAGGTCGTCCGGGACGCCGCGAACATCAAGAACCGCGCGCAGACCGACATGATCGTCAACTCGGTCATCGTGGTGGTCTCGCTGGCCCTGGCCGGTCTGCTGACCGGCCTGATCGCCCGCTCGATGATCCTCGGCATGCGCACCCTGAACAGCGCCGCGCTGGAGATCGCCAACCACCGTCTGCCCGACCTGGTCGAGAAGCTCTCCAAGACCGACCCCGACCGGGTGGACACCTCGGTGTCGCCGATCCCGCTGCACGGCAAGGACGAGATCGGCGAGGTCGCCCGCGCCTTCGACCAGGTCCACCGGCAGGCGGTCTCGCTGGCCGCCGAGCAGGCCCTGCTCCGGGGTAACGTCAACGCGATCTTCACCAACCTGTCCCGCCGCAGCCAGGGCCTGATCCAGCGCCAGCTGGCGCTGATCACCGACCTCGAGAACAACGAGGCCGACCCGGACCAGCTGGAGAACCTCTTCAAGCTGGACCACCTGGCGACCCGTATGCGCCGCAACGGTGAGAACCTGCTCGTCCTCGCGGGCGAGGAGGCGGGCCGCCGCTGGAACACCCCGGTCCCGCTGGTCGACGTGCTCCGCGCCGCCGCCTCCGAGGTCGAGCAGTACGAGCGCATCGAGCTGGCCGGCATCCCCGAGGCCGAGGTGATCGGCGCTGCCGTGACCGACCTCGTCCACCTGCTCGCCGAGCTGCTGGAGAACGCCACCTCGTTCTCCAGCCCGCAGACCCGGGTGCTGGTCAACGCCACCCGCCTGCCCGACGGCCGGGTGCTGGTCGAGATCCACGACAAGGGCATCGGCCTCACCGCCGAGGACTTCGCCGAGATCAACGAGAAGCTGGCCGAGCCGCCCACGGTGGACGCCACCATCTCCCGCCGGATGGGCCTTTTCGTGGTCGGCCGGCTGTCCCAACGGCACGACGTCCGGGTCCAGCTCCGCCCGTCGGGCGAGTCGGCCGGCACCACCTCGCTGGTGATGCTCCCGCAGCACCTGACCGAGCTGGCCGCCCTGCCGGAGCCGGAGGAGCAGTTCACCGTCTCCCGGATCTTCGCCGAGCAGGAGCCACAGAGCGACTGGGCCGGGGTCGAGCAGGGCCGCAGCGCGGCCGAGCTGGGCTTCGACGACCACCTGACGGGCCGCGGCGGCAGCAGCGGCTTCAGCCCCGCCCTGGAGGCCATGCAGCGCTCCCAGCGGCTGGACCAGCGCCGCCGGACCGCCCTGGAGGCGGGCCCGGGCCAGGACGAGGTGATCGACGCCGAGGTCGAGGACTCGCCGTACGCGCCGGAGCGCTTCGCCGAGGACGGCTACGGCTACCAGCAGGACCAGTACGGCGACCAGCAGTTGACCGACGACGGCTACCGCGACCCGTTCGGCGCCCAGCAGTCCGGGCAGCAGTACGCCGAGGACGGCTACGGCTACCAGGACGAGCAGCAGTACACCGGCGCACCGTACGGCGGCCAGCCGTACGAGGAGCCGCAGTACGCCGAGGCGTCCGCCCAGGAGCCGTACGGGCAGCAGCAGCAGTACGGCTACCAGCAGGACCAGTACCAGCCGTACGAGCGCTACGAGGAGCCCTCCGGCCACCCGTACGCCCCCGAGCCGGCGGCGCTGCCCCCGGCCGCTCCGGCCAGCACCCTCGGTTCGGGCCTGCCGCAGCGGCGACCCGGCCAGCAGCTGGCCGGTGCCGCGGCCGACCGCCCGAGCGGCAACGTGTTCGGCGGCGGGCAGGACGAGGCCGAGGCCGAGAAGCCCAACTGGTTCGCCGGTGCCAAGGACACCACCGAGGCTCCGGAGAACCGGGGCCACGAGGTGTCCGCGCTCGGCGGCTACGGGCCGACCGGACCGACCGGTGCCCCCAGGGGTGACTGGCAGTCGCCCAACGACGGCGACTGGCAGCGCGCGGGCCAGCTCCGCGAACCGGCCGCCGGCGGCACCACGCCGTCCGGCCTGCCCCGCCGGGTGCCCAAGCAGAACCTCGTCGCCGGGAACGCCAAGCCCAGCGTCCAGGACGGCCCCCAGGTCTCGCGCAGCCCCGAGGAGGTCCGCGGTCGCCTGACCAACCTGCGCCGCGGCGTCGAGCAGGGCCGTAGTGCGGGCGCGGACCAGGCCAACACCGGAAGCTTCCGGATCGACCCCCAGCAGCAGAACAGCACCGATCTCTTCGGCGGCTCGAACCACCAGGAGCGTTGAGTTGAGTCAGATGAGCCAGGCCGCACAGAACCTGAACTGGCTGATCACCAATTTCGTGGACAACACCCCCGGGGTGTCCCACACAGTGGTGGTCTCCGCCGACGGTCTCCTGCTCGCCATGTCCGAAGGCTTCCCGCGCGACCGGGCCGACCAACTCGCCGCCGTCGCCTCCGGCCTCACCTCCCTCACCTCCGGCGCCAGCCGGATCTTCGAAGGAGGCGACGTCAACCAGACCGTCGTCGAAATGGAACGCGGCTTCCTCTTCCTCATGGCAGTCAGCGACGGCTCCTCCCTCGCCGTCCTCGCCGCCCCCGACTCCGACATCGGCCTCGTCGGCTACGAAATGGCCCTCCTCGTCGACCGCGCCGGAGCCGTCCTCACCCCCGCACTCCGCGCAGAACTCCAGGGCAGCCTGCTGCACTGACGGTTCGTCGGATACCGTCCTGGTATTCGAAAGACCTCATGTCCGTCCCGGGCCCCAACCGTGGGCCCGGGTTCGGACGTTGTACGGCTTTCGCACCACCGGCAGCGGCCCCTCGGGGGTCGGTGCCTGCACCGCACCGCCGCACCTTGTGAGGAGAGGAACCGTGACCCCGCCCGACGACCGCAGCGGCCAGTACGGCGTTCCGTACCCAGGCACCGGCCATGACGCCTTCGGAGCCCCCGGCGTCGGCCCCGGTCAGCCGTACGGCCAACCCGCCTACGGTCAGCCGCAGTTCGCGCAGCAGCAGCCCCCGCCCCAGCAGTACGGCGGCCTGCCGAGCCAGCCCCAGTACGACCAGTCCGCGCAGTACTACGGCCAGCCACAGTCCGGGCAGCAGCAGCCGCAGCGCCACGGCTACCAGGACCACCAGGGTCCCGGGGGCTATCCGGAACAGTCCGAAGAGCCGGGCCACGTCGAGGAGTTCGACGACGACCACGACTCCGGACCGCTGATCCGGCCGTTCGCGATGACCGGTGGCCGCACCCGGCCCCGCTACGAACTGGCCTTGGAGGCACTGGTTTCGGCCAATGTCGCTCCGGACCGGCTGGCCTCGATGCTCCCCGAGCACCAGCGGATCTGCACCCTGTGCACCGAGGTGAAGTCCGTCGCCGAGGTCTCGGCCCTGCTCAACCTCCCCCTCGGGGTGGCACGCATCCTGGTGGCCGACCTCGCCGAGGCCGGCCTCGTCGCCATCCACCAGCCCGCCGCCGGCGGCGAATCCGGCAACCAGCCCGACGTCACGCTGCTCGAAAGGGTCCTCAGTGGACTTCGCAAGCTCTAACGCGGCCGCCCCCGCCCGCGCCACCACCTCGGCGAAGATCGTCGTCGCGGGCGGCTTCGGCGTCGGCAAGACCACCCTGGTCGGCGCGGTCTCCGAGATCAACCCGCTGCGCACCGAAGCCGTCATGACCAGCGCCAGCGCCGGCATCGACGACCTCACGCACACCGCGGGGAAGACGACCACCACGGTCGCCATGGACTTCGGCCGCATCACCCTCGACGAGGACCTGATCCTCTACCTGTTCGGCACCCCCGGCCAGGACCGCTTCTGGTTCATGTGGGACGACCTCGTCCGCGGCGCCATCGGCGCCGTCGTCCTCGTCGACACCCGCCGCCTCGCCGACTGCTTCCCCGCCCTCGACTACTTCGAGAACAGCGGACTCCCCTTCGTCGTCGCCCTCAACGGCTTCGACGGCCACCAACCCCACACCGCCGACGAAGTCCGCGAAGCACTCCAACTCGGCCCCGACACCCCCGTCATCACCCTCGACGCCCGCCGCCGAGACAGCGCCAAAAGCGCCCTCATCACCCTCGTCGAACACGCACTCCTCGCCCGACTCCGGTGAGACCAGCGCAGCGGAAAGGGCCCGCCGTAGGCACGGCGGGCCCTTTCTGACACCTGATCAACTGTCGGGCGCCAGGCCGGCCCGGATCAGGCCGTAGGTGTACGCGTCCTCCAGTGCCAGCCAGGAGGCTCCGATCACGTTGTCGGCCACCCCGACCGTGGACCAGGTGGCCACGCCGTCGGTGGACTCGATCAGCACCCGGGTCTTGGAGCTGGTGCCGTGCGCGCCCTCCATGATCCGGACCTTGTAGTCCACCAGCTCCAGGTCGGCCAGCTGCGGGTAGATGTGGCCGAGCGCGCTCCGCAGCGCCTGGTCCAGCGCGTGCACCGGGCCGTTGCCCTCGCCGGTGGCGATCCGGCGCTCGCCCTGCGCCCAGAGCTTCACCGTCGCCTCGTTCCCCGGCGTGCCGTCCGCCAACTGCTCGCTGATGGTCCGCCAGGACTCCAGCGTGAAGAACCGCTCCCGGCTCCCCCGCACCTCGTCCCGGAGCAGCAGCTCGAACGAGGCGTCGGCGGCCTCGTAGGTGAACCCCAGGTTCTCCTGCTCCTTGACCTTGGCCACCACCCGGCCGACCAGGTCGCGGTCGGCGGAGAGGTCGTAGCCGAGCTCCTTGCCCTTGAGCTCGATCGAGGCCCGGCCCGCCATGTCGGAGACCAGCATCCGCATGGTGTTGCCGACCAGCTCTGGGTCGATGTGCTGGTAGAGGTCCGGGTCGACCTTGATCGCGGAGGCGTGCAGCCCGGCCTTGTGCGCGAAGGCGGAGAATCCCACGTACGGCTGATGCGTGGAGGGCGCCAGGTTGACCACCTCGGCGATGGCGTGCGAGATCCTGGTCATCTCGGGCAGCTTCCCCGCGGGCAGCACCCGGCGGTCGTACTTCAGCTCCAACGCACCGACCACCGGGAACAGGTTGGCGTTGCCGACCCGCTCGCCGTAGCCGTTCGCCGTGCACTGCACGTGGGTGGCGCCCGCGTCCACGGCGGCCAGCGTGTTGGCCACCGCGCAGCCGGTGTCGTCCTGGGCGTGGATGCCGATCCGGGCGCCGGTCTCGGCGATCACGTCGGCGACGATCTCGCGCACCCCGAGCGGGAGCATCCCGCCGTTGGTGTCGCAGAGCACGACCACGTCGGCGCCGGCCCGGTGGGCCGTGCTCACCACGGCGAGGGCGTACTCGCGGTTGGCCCGGTAGCCGTCGAAGAAGTGCTCGCAGTCGATGAAGACCCTGCGGTCCTGCGAACGCAGGTACTCGACGCTGTCCCTGACCATCTCCAGGTTCTCGTCCAGCGTGGTGCGCAGGGCCAGTTCGACGTGGCGGTCGTGCGATTTGGCCACCAGGGTGATGACCGGGGCGCCCGAGGTGACCAGCGCGGCCAGCTGCGGGTCCTCGGCGGCCTTGCCGCCGGCCCGCCGGGTGGCGCCGAAGGCCACCAGCTGGGCGTGCCTGAACTCCAGCTCGACGGCGGCCCGGGCGAAGAACTCGGTGTCCCGGGGGTTGGCCCCCGGCCAACCCCCCTCGATGAAGCCGACGCCGAACTCGTCCAGGTGCCGGGCGATGGTCAGCTTGTCGGCGACGCTGAGGTTGATGCCCTCGCGCTGGGCGCCGTCGCGCAGCGTGGTGTCGAAGACGTGGAAGCTGTCGTTGGGTCGGCTGCTGGCCTCGGTCATGACCCTGGGTTCTCCGTTCGGGGAGTTACTGCTGCTGTTGCCGGGATACGTGATCCGGCTCCACTGTCCGGCATCCCGCGCGCCCCCGGTGTCCCCGAGCCCCCTCGTGAGGGGCCGGTGGCCGGTCCGGGAAAAACAAAAAACCCCTCGCGGATGCGAGAGGTCTGCGCGCGGGTCTGGACGCTGGTGGTCGCTCCGCGGATGTGGTTATCCGTGAGCGGTCACTGCGGACCGGCGCGCCTGCTGCTAATAATCAGCGAAAGCGAAGACACTCTCGGAGTCTGGCACACCATCCGCGATGCGGCTGCGCCGTCTCGCGATCCGGGACGCTCAGGTCAGCCGGTCGGTCGAGAGCTCGAACCCGAACGGCTCGGGCAGCGGCAGCGGGTCGCCCGTCGGCACGCTGACGGTGGTGGTGTAGTCGCCGTGCCGCGGCTCGCTGAGCAGGACGACCTTGTTCTCGCCGCGGTCCACCAGCAGGTAGAGCGGGATACCCGCTGCGGCGTAACCCCGTCGCTTCGCCTCACGATCCTTGACAGGACGACTGGAGGTGATCTCGACGACCAGGAGCACCCGGTCGGGGACCATCCACGAAGGCTGACCGTCGAAGGCGCCTTCCTCCGCGAAGGTACCGTCAGGAATGTAGCGGTCCCCGGGGACGATGATGCCCTTGTTCCCGGCGAACGTGATGTCTCCGTCGTACCGGCGGAACACCTGCCGGACGATCCGGCCGATCGCGGCCTCGTGGTCGCCGTCTGGCGGTGGGGTCACGATGATCTCCCCGTCGATGAGCTCCGCCTTGAAACCCTCGGGGGTGTCCAGGGCCAGGAAGGCTTCCAGGAGGTCTCCGTCCGGACTGCGCCACGTCTCGCCGTAGTCGTGCGACAGCGCGCTCATGGCCGCTCCTTCCGATCCACACAGCTCAACGAGTGGGGTGAGTCGAGGTTACCCGGGCCGGGCGTCCCACAGGCCGCGGGACGCCCGGGCGAAGGTCAGACGATCTTGTGGAGCCAGCCGTGGGTGTCCTCGGCCTGGCCGCCCTGGAGGGCGAGGAGGGCCTTGCGGAGCTCCATGGTGACCGGGCCGGGCTCGCCGGTGCCGACGGTCCAGTCGGCGCGGGCGGACTTGACCGAGCCGACCGGGGTGATGACGGCGGCGGTGCCGCAGGCGAAGACCTCGGTCAGGGTGCCGTCGGCGTTGCCCTGCTTCCACTCGTCGGTGGAGATCTTCCGCTCGGCGACGGCGTAGCCCCGGTCGGCGGCGAGCGAGAGCAGCGAGTCGCGGGTGATGCCGGGGAGCAGCGCGCCGGAGAGCTCGGGCGTCACGATCTCGGCGTCCTTGCCCTCGCCGAAGACGAAGTACAGGTTCATCCCGCCCATCTCCTCGATCCACCGGTGCTCGGCGGCGTCGAGCCAGACGACCTGGTCGCAGCCCTTCTCGGCGGCCTGGGCCTGGGCGACCAGCGAGGCGGCGTAGTTGCCGGCGCACTTGGCGGTGCCGGTGCCGCCGGGAGCGGCCCGGACGTACTCCTCGGAGAGCCAGACCGAGACCGGCTTCACGCCGCCGGGGAAGTAGGCGCCGGCCGGGGAGGCGATGATCATGAAGAGGTACTCGTTGGCCGGGCGGACGCCCAGGCCCACCTCGGTGGCGAACATGAACGGGCGCAGGTAGAGGCTCTGCTCCGGCTCGTTCGGCACCCAGGCCTGGTCCTGGCGGACCAGCAGCTCGACCGCCTCGACGAAGGCCTCGGTCGGCAGCTCCGGCATCGCGAGCCGGCGCGCCGAGGCCTGGAAGCGCTCGGCGTTGGCGGTCGGGCGGAAGGTGGCGATCGAGCCGTCGGCCTGGCGGTAGGCCTTCAGGCCCTCGAAGATCGCCTGGCCGTAGTGCAGCGTCATGTTCGCCGGGTCGATCTCCAGCGGGGCGTACGGGGTGAGCTGCGCGTCGTGCCAACCCCGGCCCTCGGTCCACCGGATGGTGACCATGTGGTCGGTGAAGACCCGCCCGAAACCGGGATTGGCCAGCCGGGCCGTGCGCTCGCTGTCCGACAGCGGGTGCGCGGAGGGCTTGAGGTCGAACGTGATGGGCGCCTGGGTGGGCGTACTCATGACTGCCTGTCCTTCACCGTGGGGTTGGTCGGGGCCGCCACCATGGTGTTCGAACGCACGAAGGCACGGCCCACTGTCGATACTCGCATCCAGAGGGCCGTGCCGAACAGCCAGCAGGGGCTGTCGCGATGTGTTCCGGCCCGTCAGCCGGATACTCGGGCGGCGAGCGCGTCGCCGACCTCGGAGGTGGACCGGGTGCCGGAACGGGCCAGCAGGTCGGCCGCCACGGCCGCCTCGACCCTGGCGGCCTCCTCGGCGAAGCCGAGGTGCTCCAGCAGCATGGCGACCGACAGCACGGTGGCGGTCGGGTCGGCCTTGCCCTGGCCGGCGATGTCCGGGGCCGAGCCGTGCACGGGCTCGAACATCGACGGGAAGGCGCCGGTCGGGTTGATGTTGCCGGAGGCGGCCAGGCCGATGCCGCCGGTGACGGCCGCGGCGAGGTCGGTGAGGATGTCGCCGAACAGGTTGTCGGTGACGATCACGTCGAAGCGCTCGGGCTGGGTGACGAAGAAGATGGTCGCCGCGTCCACGTGCAGGTAGTCGGTGCTGACCTCGGGGAACTCCTGGCCGACCTCGGCGAAGATCCGCGACCAGAGGTGACCGGCGTGCACCAGCACGTTGTTCTTGTGCACCAGGGTGAGCTTCTTGCGCGGACGCGCGGCTGCGCGGCGGTACGCGTCCCGGACCACCCGCTCGATGCCGAACGCGGTGTTCAGGCTGACCTCGGTGGCGACCTCGTGCTCGGTGCCGGTGCGCAGCGTGCCGCCGTTGCCGACGTACGGACCCTCGGTGCCCTCGCGGACCACGATGAAGTCGATCTTCGGTTCGCCGCCGAGCGGGGACTGCACTCCGGGGAGCAGCTTGCCGGGGCGGAGGTTGATGTGGTGGTCGAAGGCGAACCGCAGCTTGAGCAGCAGCCCGCGCTCCAGCACTCCGGACGGCACGCTCGGATCGCCGATGGCGCCGAGCAGGATCGCGTCCTGGGTCTTCAGCTCCTCCAGCACGGCGTCCGGCAGGGTCTCACCGGTGCGGTGGTAGAGCCGGGCGCCGAGGTCGTACTCGGTGGTCTCGACCTTGACGTCGCCGGGGAGGACGGCGGCGAGCACCTTGAGGCCCTCGGCCACCACTTCCTGGCCGATACCGTCACCGGGGACAACTGCGAGACGAAGGCTGCGAGACATGCAGGCGACCCTACTCCGCGTCCCAGGGGCTGACACCTGACGTCCGCCATTCGGACGCCGCGTGTCGCCTCGCGGCGATCCGGCCGGAGTTGGGACATTACCGGAGCAGCACACCGACCGTCAGGAGCACCCCCACGTGAGTGAATCCAGCCGCCGGGCCGAGCTTGCGGCGGCCGGGCTCGCGGCCGGGATCTCGATGGGCGCCTACTGCCTGGCGACGGCGATCCACGGGAGTTACCCCTTCGGCTCACGCTCGCGGGCGGTGGGCGACCTGGGCGACAGGTACGTCCCGTTCCACGCCCACCTGTGGGACCTGATGCACGGCGACACCACCGGTGACCTGCTCCTCAACTGGAACAGCGGCTACGGCGCGCCGTTCCTGGCCGACTTCGCCGACTATCTGATGAATCCCTTCTCCTGGCTGGTCGGGCTGTTCCCTCGCTCGGCGGTGAACTTCCCGGTCTTCCTGGTCACCCTGCTCTGCATCGGCCTCGCCGCGGCGCTGATGACCCGTTTCCTGGGCCGCCTGCACCCGGGCTCCCGCTTGCTGCGGGCGCTGCTCGCGGTCGGGTACGGGCTCTGCGCCTGGGTGCTCGACGTCGGCGCGGCGGAGCCGATGTGGATGTGGGGCCTGGTCTCGCTGCCGCTGCTCTGCCTGGCCGGTGACTGGTGCCTGCGGGAGAGGCACTGGGTGCTCGGTTCGCTCGCGGTCGCGGTGGCCTGGGCGGGCAACTACTACACCGGGGCGATGGCCACCCTCGGCGCCGCACTCGTCCTGCTGCTGCGGGTGGCCCTGCTGACGGAGCGTCCGGTGCTCGCCCGGCTGAAGGTGCTCGCCCGGGCGGTCACCATGCTCCTGTTCGGGCTGCTGCTGGCCGCGCCCGTCCTGACGGTGGGTCTGACGGCGGGACGGAACAGCCAGCCGGCCCCGCTGGCGACGTACGACGGGCCGCCAGGGCCCGTCGGCTACCTGGTCCAGCTGCTGCCGGGCGGCCGCTCGGACCACCCCCTGCCGGACGTCTCGGTCGGCGTCCTCGGCCTGCTGCTGGTGGCCTCCCTGCCGTTCAACCGCAGGGTCAGGCCCGGGGAGCGGATCGGGTGGTACACGCTGCTGCTCGTGGTCGGGGTGAGCTTCGTCTGGGAACCGACCGTCCTGGTCTGGCATGGTCTGACCCTCCCGGAGGGCAGCCCCTACCGGGCCGCCTTCGTGCTGAGCGGGCTGCTGGTGATGGCAGCCTGGGTCTCGCTCTCCCGCCGCCCGGACCCGTTCGCGCTGGCCGGCGGCGCCGGGGTGGTGGTGCCGGTCGCGCTGCTCGGCCTCGGGCAGGACTCGGTCCGCACCGCGACCTGGGTGCTGCTGTCGGCGGGCGGGGTGCTGGTGCTCGGCGCGCTGTGGCTGCTCGAACGCGGCACCGCGCGGCGAGCGGTCTGCGCGGTGCTGACCGTCGGGGTGCTGGCCGGGGCCACCCTGTCGACGTACTCGGTCACGGTGGCCCGCGACCGGCTGTCGCTCCGGGCCAGGACCACCGTCAGCGCCGCGACGCCGGCGGCCCACCAGGTGATCCGGCAGGCGGACGACTGGCCGGACAGCCGGACCGACCCGGGGCCGCACGAGTTCACCGGCAACGACCCGCTGCTGATCGGCGGCGAGGGCGGCTCGTACTCGTCCGAGAACCTGCCCAGGACCACCGCCGAACTGCTGCACGATCTCGGCGCGGGCTGGTACGACCACGGGCGGCACACCCTGAGCCCGGCGGACCCGGTCGGCCGGGCGCTGTTCGGGGTGACCACCTACCTGGACGACGGGCCGGCCCCCGACGGCTTCACCACCGAACACGCACCGGCCGTACCGCTGATCACCCTGCGACCGGCCGGGGCCGCGCTCGACACCAGCTCGGTCTGGAGCAGGCAGCAGACGCTGCTGGACGCCACCGTGTACCGGATCCCCCAGCTCACCCCGACCGCAGGCCCGGCCCCGACCCTGCACGGCACCAGCGGCTGGTCGATCCCGGCCACTCCCGCGGGCGGCACCGGGACCACCTTCGAGGGCAGCTGCCTGCCCGGCGACCAGGTCTTCTTCTACGGGCCCTGGTTCGACGGCACGGTGCTGGGCCTCAGCACGACGTACAGCAGTCACGGCCACCAGCCGACGACCGCGATGCCGATCCGGCTGCTCGGCAACGCCCCCGCCGACGGCCGGTTCACCGTCGTGCTGCGGACCGGCGGCGCCGCCCAGATCCCGGTCCAGCCGGTCGGCTGCCTGGACCGGGCCGCGCTGGACCGGGCACTGACCCGGCCGAGCGGTGTGACTGCCGTGCACAGCGCCGGGCACTCCATCGACGCCGAGCTGCCGCCCGGCTCCACCGGCACCGCGCTGATCTCCGTCCCGGCGGTGCCCGGCTGGCAGTGCTCGGTGGACGACGGGCCCGAACGGCCGGTCTCCTCGGTGCTCGGCATGATCGGCGTCCCGCTCGGCGCCGGTGCCTCCCGGCTGAGCTGCGGCTACCTGACGCCGGGGCTGACGGCGGGGGCGGCGCTGAGCGGCGCGGCGCTGGCGGTCTTGGTCGGGGTCGCGCTGGTCACCCTGCTGCGCCGGAGGGCCCGGCGCGATCGGTCCGGTTCGGTAGCATCGGCCGGACCCACCTTTCGGAGCGGGGATTCCTGGTGAAGACGCAGTTCTGGCAGCTGGTCAGGTTCGCCCTGGTCGGGGTGGTGAACACCGGCACCTTCTACCTGCTCTACCTGGTCCTGCACCCCCTCCTGCCGTACTTCGCCGCGTTCACGGCGGCCTTCCTGCTCGGCATGGTCGGCTCGTTCTTCATGAACACCTACTTCACCTACCGCACCCGGCCGAGCTGGCGGAAGTTCCTGCTCTTCCCGCTGCCGAACCTCGCCAACTACCTGGTGCAGAGCGGCGGCGTGCTGGCCCTGGTGCAGTGGCTCGGGATGGACTCGCGGATCGCGCCACTGCTGGCTGCAGTCGTCGCGATCCCGGTCACCTTCGTGCTCTCCCGGCTGGTGCTGACCGGCCGGGCCTCGATGACGCCGTCAGCGGAGCCGGACGGTCTGGGCCCGGCGCCCGTCCAGGTTGAAGTGGTGGACCAGTAGCAGCCGGTCCGCCCCCGCCCCGTGCCGCCTGACCTCCAGGACGGCGCCGGGCTGTTCGGGCACCGCAACGGCCGCCGGGCCGCCCGCTCCCGCCCGGACGTCCAGCGCCGGGGCCAGCACGTCGATGGTCAGGGCGGGCCGCTCGCCGTCGAGGCCGATCGAGGAGAGCGCCGCCGCCGCGCTGGGCGTGCCGGGTTCGACGAAGGCCGTCCACAGGCCGTACCGGATCTTCGAGGTGCTCTGCTTCAGCCCGGGCAGCTTGGCGAGCCGGACCGGCAGCACCAGGGTGTCGCTGTCCAGCAGGCCGGTGTCGCGGTCGCCCCACCGGGCGTTCAGCGGCTGGACGTCGAGCTCCTCACCGGTTCTGGCGTCCAGGGTCCTGGCCACCAGCACATCGCTGCCCTTGAGCCGGGCGGCGGCCACCACCACGTCGGTGACCTGGTCGCCGTCGGTGTCCAGGGAAGCCCGGACGGCGACCCCGCCGGCCGGGGTGGCGGCCGGTGCCCACAGGCTCGCGGCCAGGTAGAGGGTGCCGTTCTCCAGCGGCTCGCCGCCGACCGCCGGGGCGTCGCTGGCGGCGCCCACCGCCCGCAGGTTGGCCATCCGGTCCCCCGGAGCGGTGACGCAGACGGCCGTGCCCTTCTCCTCGTCCCGCGCGCCGGGCGGGCAGTCCGGCCAGCGGTCCGCCTCGCCGCCGAGCGCGAAGGCGCTGACCAGGCCGCCGGGCGCGGTCGGCGCCACGGTGCCGGTGATGCCCAGCAGGGTGGTGCCGGCGGCCCGGACCTGCGGACCCGCCGTCAGCTCCGAGGCGGCGTGCGGCGCGGCGAACAGCGGCACCCGGAGCGCGGGCGGCCCTTCCTCGGCCGGGGTCAGCAGCAGCCGTCCGGACAGCTCGCCCCGGTAGCTCCGGGCCTTGCCGCCCTGCACCAGGTCGAGGGTCGGGTCGGGCGCCCGGTCCAGCTGCCCCGGTACCCGCAGGGTGACGGTCACTCTGGCGGTGCCGCCGGGCGGCACGGTGACCCGACCCGGCGTCAGCTCGAAGGAGGCTCCCGGCAGCTCGGTGGCCGCCAGGTAGCCGGTGCGGTACTCCAGCGGGCGGCCGGCGAAGCTGCGCAGCTCGACCTCCCGGCTCAGCGTGGTCGGTCCGCTCACCGGCACCGGGCCGAACGAGAGCCCGACCGCACCGTCCACCTCGGGCCCGGCCGCGTACGCGACCACCGGGGTGGCCACCGCCAGGTCGACCCTGGCCCGGCCCGCGCCGGTCCGCTCGGGCCCGTACACCGGGCCTGACCGGTCGTCACCCGCCCAGGTGTCGACGGTGGTGTTCATCAGGGCGGCCTTCAGCTGGGCCACCGTCCAGTCGGGGTGGGCGGCCCGGACCAGCGCGGCCAGCCCGGCCACGTGCGGGGCCGCCATCGACGTGCCGTCCTCGCGCATCCCGCCGGAGCCGGCACCCGCCTTGGCCGACCAGATGGTCTCGCCCGGCGCCGCGAGGTCCGGCTTGACCAGGCCGGGCAGCCCGATGCCGCGCGAGGTGAAGGTGGTCAGGGTGTCCGTCCGCTGGGGCTGCTCCTGGGCCACCGCGCCGTGCAACGGGTTGCCGGGGGTGGCCAGTTGGACGGTCACCGGGCCGGCCCCGACCGCGTTGAGCAGCCGGTCGCCGTCGGCCTTCGCGAGGATCGCGACCGGCACCCGGTCGTTGCCGGCCAGCTCGCCGAGGTGGTCGCCGTCGGCGGCGAACAGCGCGCCGAGCGCGCCCGCGTCCGCCGCGTGGTCGGCGCGGGCCGCCGAACCGCAGGCCCGGTCCGGGTCCTTGGTGCGCCAGGTCAGCAGCGCGATCCTGTCCTTGAGCCGCGCCGCGTCGGCGGCCGAGAAGGCCGTGCAACCGTCCGACTGGTCGACGGGCAGAGCCAGGAGGCCCTGTACTTCGCGGTCCGTCCAGTGCTGGTACTTGGCACTCCAGTGCGCCGGGACCAGCCCGGCCAGCGCCTGAGGTGCCAGCACCCGCAGGCCGTCCGCGTCGCCGTGCGCGTCGACCGAAGCGGCCACCGTGAGCACCCGGGCCGCGGTGCCCGGGCTGCCGCCGATCGCGAAGGCGTCGCCCTCGTTGCCCGCGGCGGCGACCACCACCGTGCCCAGTGCGGCAAGCCGGTCGGCGGCGATCGAATCCGCGTCGTCCGGGCCGCCGAACGGGCTGCCGAGCGAGAGGTTGACCACGTCCAGACGGTCCGTCAGGTCACCGTCGCCGTCCGGGTCGGCGGCCAGGTCGAGCGCCTGGGTCAGCTGGTCGGTCGAGCCGTCGCAGCCGAACACCCGGATCGCGAACAGCCGCGCCTCGGGCGCCGCGCCGGGGCCGACCTTGAAGCCCGCCGGGTCCAGGCCCGAGGTGTACGGGCCCCGGTAGGTCTGGCCCGCCGCCGTGACGCCGTACCCGGCGGCGGTGCCCGCGACGTGGGTGCCGTGGCCGTTCAGCGCGCAGTCGATCGGGTTGTCGTCCGGCTTCGGCGTGCCGGCCTCGGACGTGCCCGGGGCGTACGCGTCGCCCACCAGGTCCCGTCCGCCGTACACCTTCTCGGTCGGGAAGAGCGCCTTGGGCGCGGTCTTGGCGCCGTCCACGTCCTTGAACGCCTGCTCGGTGCCCGGCCCGCCGAAGTCGGCGTGGGTGTAGTCGATGCCCGAGTCGATGATGCCGACGCTGACGCCCCGGCCGGTGTTGCCGGGCTGCCCGGCCCAGACCGCGGGGGCGCCGAGCAGCGGGACGGAGTGCCCGTTGACCCGCTGCTTCAGTGCGATCGGGTGCACCGCGCGCACGCCGGGGAGCCGGCTCAGCGCGGGCAGGGCGGTGGCCGGGGCGCTCACCGCGAGCCCGGTCAGCAGGGTGCCGGTCCGGTACAGCTCGCGGGCGCCGGGCGCGGATCGCCTTACCGCACCCGCGAGTTGGTCGGCGGCCCGGCCGGCGGCCCGGCGCTGCTCGGCCCCGGCGGCCGAGGCCGCCCTGCGGACCGCGTCCGGCGACCTGCGCTCGCCGGTGGCCTGCTCGGCGGCCCGCCGCCAGGCCGGGGCGGCAGGCTCGGTGTCGAGTTCGAGCAGGACGCTGCGGCGGCCCCCCGAAGTGAATTCGGCCGGACCGCGCTCCGCCGCCGCACCGGCGAGCGGTACGGCGGCGAGCGCGAGCGAGCCGGTCAGCAGCGCGATGCCGAACCGGAGTGCTGAGCTGGTGCGCACGGGGCTGTCTCCCCCGGCAGGGGCTCTGGCGGGTCCGCGCCGTGCGGAGCCCGGTCACCCTTCCGGAGGCACCAAATTACGATCATCGCGCTGGGGAGGGCGAGCACCGTCCCCCGTACGGGGGCGCACTGCACTCCTGTGGGTGACGGATCGTCAGGCGTTCGGCCCAATGCCCGTAACCAGGCCGGGTGGCCGGTCGCGGTCCGGTCGCGACGGGCTCGGTGACCGGTCCCGACCGGGCTCAGTGGCCGGTGGCGCCGCCGTTGTCGCGGCGGTCCAGGGCGCGCTGCAGGGCGGCGGCGGCGTCCGGGTGCGGTTCGGCCCTGCGACGGCGGCGGGGGACCTCGGTCCGGGCGGCGGAGGCGGTGGCGTGGCGGTCTGCGGTGGGGGGCATACCGAACTCCTTGAAGGCGTGCTGGGTGAGGGTTCCGGGTACGCCGGCCAGGGGTCGCCCGCCGTGCTGCGTACGCGCGCACCCGGGCCTGGCGCCCTCGAGTCGGAGGGGCGGCTCGCCGGATGGCTCTTTCACGGTACGACCTGGAACGGGTGCTGTCTGCACGGATAGTTGGATTTCCTAGTATCTGAGACAGGACTCCCCCGGACGACGAAAAGGCCCGGCCCGCCGAAGCGGACCGGGCCCCTCCGACGTGTGGTCAGCCGAGGTTGACCGCGCGGGCGAACCGCGCCCCGATCGCACCCGCGATCTCGGTCAGGACCTCCTGCGAGACCTCGCTGTCCACCGTGATCGAGGCCAGCGCCTCGGAACCGTCCCGGGCCACCTGCATGCCCGCGATGTTGATGCCCGCGTCGCCGAGGATCCGGCCGAGGGTGCCGACCACGCCGGGGCGGTCCTCGTACTTGAAGAACGCCATGTGGTCGGTGAGCGCCACGTCCACGTCGAAGGCGTCCACGCCGACGATCTTCTGGACCTGCTTCGGGCCCGACAGGGTGCCGGAGATGGCGATCTCGCCGCCGGCCGCCAGGGTGCCGCGCACGGTGATCACGTTGCGGTGCTCGGGCGACTCGCTGGAGGTGGTGAGGCGGACCTCGACGCCACGCTCCTGGGCGAACAGCGGGGCGTTCACGTAGGACACCGTCTCCGCCACGACGTCCTCGAACACGCCCTTGAGCGCGGAGAGTTCGAGCACCTTCACATCGTGCTGGGTGATCTCGCCACGGACCTCGACGTCCAGGCGGACCGCGACCTCACCGGCCAGCGCGGTGAAGATCCGGCCGAGCTTCTCGGCCAGCGGCAGACCGGGGCGCACGTCCTCGGCGATCACGCCGCCCTGGACATTGACCGCGTCCGGCACCAGCTCGCCGGCAAGGGCGAGGCGGACCGACCTGGCGACCGCGATGCCGGCCTTCTCCTGCGCCTCGTCGGTGGAGGCGCCCAGGTGCGGGGTGGCCACCACGTTGTCGAAGGCGAACAGCGGGGAGTCGGTGCACGGCTCCTTGGCGTAGACGTCCAGACCGGCCCCGGCCACCCGGCCGTCGCGCAGCGCGGAGGCCAGCGCGGCCTCGTCCACGATGCCGCCGCGGGCGGCGTTGACGATCCGCACGGTCGGCTTGACCTTGTGCAGCGCCTCGTCGCCGATCAGGCCGATCGTTTCGGGGGTCTTCGGGAGGTGGACGGTGATGAAGTCCGAGACCTCGAGCAGCTCCTCCAGCGAGAGCAGCTTGACGCCCATCTGGGCCGCCCGGGCGGCCTGGATGTAGGGGTCGTACGCAACGATCTTCATGCCGAAGGCGGACATCCGCTGGGCGACCAGCACGCCGATCCGGCCGAGGCCGACCACACCGAGGGTCTTCTCGGAGAGCTCCACGCCGGTGTACTTGTTGCGCTTCCACTCGCCCTGCTTGAGCGCGGCGCTGGCCGGGGCGATGTTGCGGGCCGAGGCGATCAGCAGGCCGCAGGCCAGCTCGGCGGCGGTGACGATGTTGGAGGTCGGCGCGTTGACGACCATCACACCGGCCTTGGTGGAGGCCGCCACGTCGACGTTGTCCAGGCCGACGCCCGCGCGGGCGACCACCTTGAGCTTCTTGGCGGCCGCCAGGGCCTCCGCGTCCACCTTGGTGGCGGAGCGGATCAGGATGGCGTCCACGTCGGCGATCGCGGTCAGCAGCTCGGTGCGGTCCGCACCGTTGCAGTGCCGGATCTCGAAGTCGGGGCCGAGGGCGTCGACAGTGGCCGGGGACAGCTCTTCGGCGATCAGAACTACGGATTTGCTCACGACAGTGTGTCCTTAACTGTCCGGTTCTCCCCGCGCACGATGGTGGCGTGGAAAGCGGGGGAAGGTGGCATGCCGCGTAGATAGACGCACGACGCTGTGGGCCTGACGCGCACTCGGAAGTGTATCGACGGGCTGGGGGCCGGGCTGCTCCCGTCCGGCGAAATCACCCGGACGGGAACAGCCTGGTTGTACAAAGGAAGTTGTCGCGCGCGGCGGGCCCCCGCAGGGTGGCCGCGGGCGACGGACGGCCTAGGCCTTCTCGTCGACCCAGCTCATCAGACCGCGGAGCTTCTTGCCCGTGGTCTCCAGCAGGTGGTCGGCGTCGGCGCTCTTGTACTCGTTGTACTTCGGCAGGCCGGCCTTGTACTCGGCGATCCAGGTGTTGGCGAAGGTGCCGTCCTGGATCTCGGCGAGGACCTGCTTCATGGCGGCCTTGGTGTCGGCCGTGATGATCCGCGGGCCGGTCACGTAGTCGCCCCACTCGGCGGTCTCCGAGATGGACCAGCGCATCTTCTCCAGGCCGCCCTCGTACATCAGGTCGACGATGAGCTTCAGCTCGTGCAGGCACTCGAAGTAGGCGATCTCCGGCTGGTAGCCGGCCTCGACCAGGGTCTCGAAACCGGCCTTGACCAGGGCGGCGGTGCCACCGCAGAGGACGGCCTGCTCACCGAACAGGTCGGTCTCGGTCTCCTCGGTGAAGGTGGTCTTGATGACGCCGGCCTTGGTGCCGCCGATGCCCTTGGCGTACGACAGCGCCAGGTCGAAGGCCTTGCCGGTGGCGTCCTGCTCGACGGCCACGATGGCGGGGACGCCGCGGCCCTCCTGGTACTGGCGGCGCACCAGGTGACCCGGGCCCTTGGGGGCGACCATGCAGACGTCGACGTCGGCCGGGGGCTTGATGAAGCCGAAGCGGATGTTCAGGCCGTGGCCGAAGAACAGGGCGTCGCCCGCCTTCAGGTTCGGCGCGATGTCCGCCTCGTAGACGTCGGACTGGATCGGGTCCGGCACCAGGATCATGATGACGTCGGCCTCGGCGGCGGCCTCGGCGGCGGTGACGACGCGCAGGCCCTCCTCCTCGGCCTTTGCACGGGAGGACGAGCCCTCCTTGAGGCCGACCCGGACGTCGACGCCCGAGTCGCGCAGCGACAGCGCGTGGGCGTGGCCCTGGCTGCCGTAGCCGATGACCGCGACCTTGCGGCCCTGGATGATGGACAGGTCAGCGTCGTCTTCGTAGAACAGCTCGGCCACGGGGGCACATCTCCTTGCGTGGTGGTGATGCCGGTGCGTACCTACCGTACGTGGACCCGGCGGGGGTGTGGGGCAGTGCTTCAGGGTGTGAGACAGCAGAGGTGCCGCGCGAAGCGCGCGTCAGGCGAAGGGCGTGGTGGTGGGCGACGGGCGGGCGTCAGGCGCTGCGGTCGAGGGCCCGCAGCGAGCGGTCGGTGATCGACCGGGCACCGCGCCCGATCGCGACCAGACCGGACTGGACCAACTCCTTGATGCCGTACGGCTCCAGCATCCGGAGCATCGCCTCCAGCTTGTCCGAGCTGCCGGTGGCCTCGATGGTCACCGCGTCGGGCGAGACGTCGACCGTCTTGGCCCGGAACAGCTGGACGATCTCGACGATCTGCGACCGCGTCTCGGCGTCGGCCCGGACCTTCACCAGGACCAACTCGCGCTGGATCGCGGCGGACTGGTCGAGTTCGACGATCTTTATCACGTTGACCAGCTTGTTCAGCTGCTTGGTGACCTGCTCCAGTGGGAGGTCCTCCACGTTGACCACGATGGTCATCCGGGAGATGTCCGGGTGCTCGGTCGGGCCGACGGCCAGCGAGTCGATGTTGAAACCCCGACGGGAGAACAGGGCGGCGATCCGGGCGAGCACGCCGGGCTTGTTCTCGACCAGGACGGAGAGGGTGTGCTTGGACATGATCATGGACTCTCTATCGGCACCAGAGGTGTTCCGGCGAAGCCGGATCGAGCAAGGGTGGCGGTGGGCGACGGGCCCAGAGGTGTTCCGGCGAAGCCGGATCGAGCAAGGGTGGCGGTGGGCGACGGGCCCAGAGGTGTTCCGGCGAAGCCGGATCGAGCAAGGGTGGCGGTGGGCGACGGGCCCAGAGGTGTTCCGGCGAAGCCGGATCGAGCAAGGGTGGCGGTGGGCGACGGGCGGGCCTAGTCGAGGTCGTCGCCGAAGTCCGGGCGCACGTCCCGGGCGGCGAGGATCTCGTCGTTGCTGGTGCCTGCGGCGACCATCGGCCAGACCATGGCGTCCTGGTGGACGATGAAGTCGATGACCACCGGGCGGTCGTTGATCTCCATCGCCTGCTTGATCACCGCGTCCAGGTCCTCGGGCCGCTCGCAGCGCAGGCCGACACAGCCCATCGCCTCGGAGAGCAGCACGAAGTCCGGGATCCGGGTGCCCTGCGCCGGGGCGGCGATGCCGTCGTGCTCGGGGCCCGCGTGCAGCACGGTGTTGGAGTAGCGCTGGTTGTAGAACAGGGTCTGCCACTGGCGGACCATGCCCAGCGAACCGTTGTTGATCACCGCGACCTTGATCGGGATGTTGTTCAGCGCGCAGGTGACCAGTTCCTGATTGGTCATCTGGAAGCAGCCGTCGCCGTCGATCGCCCAGACCGGGACGTCCGGCATGCCCGCCTTGGCGCCCATCGCGGCCGGCACGGCGTAGCCCATGGTGCCCGCACCACCGGAGTTCAGCCAGGTGGCCGGCTTCTCGTAGTTGATGAACTGCGAGGCCCACATCTGGTGCTGGCCGACGCCCGCCGCGTAGATCGCGTCCGGGCCGACCAGCTGCCCGATCCGCTCGATCACCTGCTGCGGCGACAACTCGCCACCCGGAGCGGCCTCGTAGCCCAGCGGGTAGGTGGTCTTCCACTGGTTGAGCTTGACCCACCAGTCCGCGTAGTCGCCCTTGTGACCGGCGTCGAACTCGGCCTGCACCGCGACGATCAGGTCCGCCAGCACCTCGCGGGCATCACCGACGATCGGCACGTCGACCGGGCGGTTCTTGCCGATCTCGGCCGGGTCGATGTCCGCGTGCACGACCTTGGCGTACGGGGCGAAGCTGTCCAGCTTGCCGGTCACCCGGTCGTCGAAGCGGGCGCCCAGGGTGAACAGCAGGTCGGCCTTCTGCAGCGCGGTGACGGCCGGGACGGAACCGTGCATGCCCGGCATGCCCAGGTGCTGCGGGTGGCTGTCCGGGAAGACGCCGAGCGCCATCAGGGTGGTGACCACCGGGGCGCCGGTCAGCTCGGCCAGGATCCGCAGTTCGGCGCTGGCCTGGGCCTTGTGCACGCCGCCGCCGACGTAGAGCACCGGGCGCTTGGCGGCGACCAGCATCCGGGCGGCCTCGCGGATCTGCTTGGCGTGCGGCTTGGTCACCGGGCGGTAGCCGGGCAGCGAGGTCTCCACCGGCCAGCGGAAGGTGGTGGTGGCCTGCAGCGCGTCCTTGGCGATGTCGACCAGGACCGGGCCCGGGCGGCCGGTGGCGGCGATGTGGAACGCCTCGGCGATCACCCGGGGGATCTCGGCCGGGTCGGTGACCAGGAAGTTGTGCTTGGTGATCGGCATCGTGATGCCGCAGATGTCCGCCTCCTGGAAGGCGTCGGTGCCGATCGCCTTGGAGGCGACCTGACCGGTGATCGCGACCATCGGGACGGAGTCCATGTACGCGTCGGCGATCGGGGTGACCAGGTTGGTCGCGCCCGGGCCCGAGGTGGCCATGCAGACCCCGACCCGGCCGGTGGCCTGGGCGTAGCCGGTGGCCGCGTGGCCCGCGCCCTGCTCGTGCCTGACCAGGATGTGACGGACCTTCTGGGAGTCCATCAGCGGGTCGTAGGCGGGGAGGATGGCGCCGCCCGGGATGCCGAAGACGGTGTCCGCGCCCACCGCCTCGAGCGAGCGGATGAGCGACTGCGCGCCGGTCATCGTCTCCACGACGACGCTGGGCGCAGGAGCGTGGGTGGCCGGGGTGTCCCCGCGGCGGGGGGCGGCGTGCTCGGTCATCTGCCTGTCTCTTCTCGGGTTCTGCCGTCCCCGTCAGGTGAGGGTCCTGGGGTCGGGGGCCGGTCGCCGGTCCTGCCTCCATCGTCCACCCGGACGGTTGGGTACCGGGGACGATTTCGGCAGGGGTCTTGCATGGTCGGACGGTTCCAGTGCAACAAAAAACCCCTCGTGCCAAGGGCATGCGAGGGGTGGCGCGTCGGTCTCTCCGTGCGGGGGGTGGCCCGCTCAGCCGACGCGCCCGCCAAGTACGAGAATTCGGGTGCGCATGGCACCGACCTTCCTCCCCGGCAGTGGGCCGTGTCAAGCAGGTGGGACGGCCGTCTCGCTATGCGGACCCCCGCCCTGACCCCAGCCCGGACCGTGGGTCGGGCGGCGTTCGGCCAGGTCGGGGGCGTTCTGGTGGTGCACCACCCGGCTGCCGCCGGGTTCGGGACGGCCACCCGATCGGGCGTCCGCCGCGAGGTAGGAGTGACGCGCGGAAAGCCCGTTCGCCTGCTTCGGCAGCGGGTAGACCCGGCGCAGCAGGGCCCGTCGGAGCCGGTGCTCGTCCAACGGCTGGGCGAAGGCCAGTCCCTGCCCCTGACGGCACCCCAGCTCCTGCAGCGCGGTCACCTGGCGGGGCTGGTCCACCCCCTCGGCGGCGGTCACCAGGCCCAGGTCACGGGCGAGCCGGAGGGCGTGGCCGGCCAGCGCCCGGGTCAGCCGTGAGTCGGCCACGTCCTGGACCAGGCTGCGGTCCAGCTTGAGCGCGTCGAACGGGAGCCGGGCCAGCGTGCCGAGCGAGCCGCCGCCCGCGCCGAAGCCCGCCACCGCCGTGGAGACGCCGTGCCGCCGGAGCGCGGCGAGCCGGCGGCCGAGCTCGTCCGCGTGCTCGTCCGGGCCCGTCCTGGCCAGCTCGATCACCAGCAGCTCGGCGGGCAGACCGGTCTCCCTGAGCACCGCGACCACCGCCTCGTACATGCCGGGCGCGCACAGCCGCTGGGCCGACAGCCGGATCGAGACCGGGACGGGCACCAGGCGCGGGCCGGCCCGGTGGGCGGCTGCGGTAACCGTCTCCTGGAGCATCCAGCGGGCGAACCTGGTGGCCGCGTCACCCTGGTCGGCGGTGCGCAGGAACTCCGCCGGGGTGAGCAGCAGCCCCTGCGCCGAGCGCCAGCGGGCCTGGGCCTCGACGCCGATCACGGCGCCGGTGGCCAGATCCACCACGGGCTGGTGCAGCAGCGTGAAGGAGCCCTCCTGGACGGCCACCCTGAGCCGCTCCTCCAGCTCGGTGCGGCGGTCCAACTCGGCCCGCATCGCCGGGTGGTAGAGCACCACCCGGCCCTTTCCCTCGGACTTCGCCCGGTACATCGCGAGGTCGGCGTTCCGCATCAGCTCGTCCGCCGCGGCCTGCGGGTCGGCGTCGGGATCCGGATCGCAGCCGGCGAAGGCGATCCCGATGCTGGCCGCCACCCCGAGCTCGGCCCCGCCGATCCAGTACGGCTCGGAGAGCGCCGTGCGGAGCCGCTCGGCCAGCTCGTGCACCTGGGCCTTGCCGAGCCTGCCCCGGACCAGCGCGGCGAACTCGTCGCCGCCGAACCTGGCCACCGTGTCGCCGGACCTCACCGCGTGCTGGAGGCGGCGGGCGGCCTGCACCAGCAGCTCGTCGCCGACCTGGTGGCCCGCGCTGTCGTTGACCGCCTTGAAGCCGTCCAGGTCGAGGAAGAGCACCGCCACGGTGGCGTCCTCGGCGTACCCGCCGTACCCGTCGGCCGGGCTGAGCGAGGTGCGCAGCCGCTGCGTGAAGAGCGCCCGGTTCGGCAGGTCGGTGAGCGGGTCGTGGAACGCGTTGTGCTGCAACTGTGCCTGCAGCATGACGCGTTCGGTGACGTCGCGGCTGTTCAGGATCAGCCCGTCGCGGTACCGGTTGACCGTCGACTCCACGTGCAGCCACTCGTCGTTGCCCGAACGCACCCGGCACTCCACCCGGGCCGAGGGCTCCCCCGCGCCGTCCCGGCGCACCGGCCGGTCGGCCATCAGCCGCCGGACCTCGCGCAGCACCCGGTCGACGTCGTCGGGGTGCACCAGGTTGAGCAGGTTCCCGCCGACCAGCTCCTCCGGGTCCCGCCCGTAGACGCCGATCGAGGCGGGGCTGACGTAGGAGAGCACACCGCTGCCGCCCGCGATCATGATCACGTCGCTGGAACCCTGCACCAGCGAGCGGAAGTGCGCCTCCTTCTGGGCGAGCTCCTGGGTGAGCGAGAGGTTGTCGAGCAGTATCACGCCCTGCCGGACGATCAGCGCCAGACCGACCGTGCAGGCCGACGCCAGCACCACCCGGTCCAGCGCGTGGCCGCCGAGCGCGTTGTAGAGGATGCCCGCGGTGCAGACCGCCGCCGCGACGTACGGGGTGAGCGCGCTGAAGGTGGAGGAGACCCGGCGGCGGGGGGTGCCGCCGACCGAGGGGTGCTCACGGCTCGGCGCGAACCGGCCGCGCGAGGCCCAGGGCGCCCAGGCGAGCAGCACGCTGCCGGCGAACCAGCCAGCGTCCAGCAGGTCGCCGGAGTGGTAACCGCTGTGCAGCGCGGGCGAGGTGAAGAGCGCGTCGCAGACCACCGTGACGGCCAGGCCGACCATCGCGGTGTGCACGGCGGCCCGGTTGCCGTCCCGGCTCCGGAACCTCAGCCCGACCACCAGGCTGACCAGCAGGATGTCCAGCACGGGGTAAGCCAGGTTGAGCGCCAGCCGGAGCGGGTCCTCGCCCTCGCCCGCCGCGACCCGGCCGAGCGCCAGGCTCCAGCTGAGGGTGAACAGCGATCCTGCCACCAGCCAGCCGTCGAGCAGCAGGCAGAGCCAGCCGGCCGCCGTTCGGGGCCGCTGGGACAGCACGGTCAGGCCGATGATGGCGAGCGGGGCGAACAGCAGGAAGGCGTACTCGGCGGGCGAGTCCTCCGGCAGCCTGGTGCCGAGCACCACCTCGTACCAGCCCCAGGTGGCGTTGCCGATGGCCACCGTCGAGGAGGAGAGGCCGAACAGCAGCCAGGCGGGGCGGGCCGGGCCACCGGTCGCACAGGCGTGAAGCAGACAGGAGAGCGCGGCGGCCAGTGCCGCTCCGGCGAGGCCGAAGTCGCCCATGAACAGCGCGAGTTCCGGCGATCCCCAGCCGATGGCGGCGCCCAGGGCGTACCCGAGGCAGAGCAGCACCAGCAGCGTGCCGAGGAGGCGGCTCGGGTGGAAGTTCACTCGACCTCCCCCACGCCTTGCCGGTGTTCCCTCTCGGGACCTTACACCACTTCCGTCACTCAATGACACGTACACTCAACTTAGAGTAATGGGGCCCGGATGGCGGTGTGTCCCGCTCATGACGGGATCGCCCCGGTTGGCCGCAGCGCACGACGGGGGCGCACGGATTCAGGGCCGTCCGCCCGGCCGGGAGTGACCGGTGTCAGGCACCGAGCAGGTGCAGGCGGTGGGCCAGGGCGGCGGCCTCGCCACGGCTGCCGACCGAGAGCTTGGCCAGGATGTTGGAGACGTGCACGCTGGCGGTCTTCGGGGAGATGTACAGCTCCTCGGCGATCTGCCGGTTGGTGCGTCCCTGCGCCAGCCGGTGCAGGACGTCCCGCTCGCGCGGGGTGAGCCCGAACCCGTCTGCGGGGTCGGCCGGTCGGTCGGCCGCCGGTGCCGGACGGGCGGCCAGCGAGAGGCCGGACCTGGCGGTCAGCCGGCCGATGTCCTGCCGCAGGTACAGACCGGCCGTGGCCAGCGCCTGGACCTCCCGCAGCGGCTCGACTGCGGCCTCGCGGCGGCCGGCCGTCAGCAGCGACTCGGACAGTCGGTAGAGCGCCTGGCCGAGCGGGCAGCCGAGACCGGTGCAGCGCAGCAGCTCCACCACGTCGGCCCACTGCTCGGGCGTGTCGCTGCCTTCGGCGCGGGCCAGCTCGGCCGCCAGCAGCGCCGCCCAGCCGCGGTGCAGCGCCGTGTGCGGCCGGAGTCGGGCGGCCACCTCGGCGATCCGCCGCAGCACCACAGGACGGCCCAGGTCGGCCGCCGCCGACCCCCGCGAGTCGGCCTCCCCCGAGGCGCCCTCCACCAGCACCGGGAGCAGCCCCAACAGACAGCCGTCCGGGAGACCCTGCTCGACCGGGAGGTCGGCCAAGCGGTCGAGCACCGCGAGCAGTTCGGCCCTGGCCTGGAGGGGCCGCCCGGCCCTGGCCTCGATCCGCATCGCCAGCCGGGCGATCGGCAGGTCGTGCTGGGACTGCCTGACCTGCCGCCCGGCCACCCTGGCCCGCTCCAGGTACTCCTCGGCGAGTGCCAGGTCGCCCTGGTCGAGGGCGAGTTCGGCCCGCAGCCGGCCGAGGAAGGCGTGGTAGTTGCTGCCTGCCGGGTCGCCCTCCCACTCGGACAGCAACTGCTCGGCCTCGGCCGGGCGGCCGAGCACCAGAAGGGATTCGACCAGGTTCCCGGTCAGCAGGGCGCCGATGTTGCCGAGCAGCCCGTTGCCCCGGGCGGCGGCCAGGCCCTCGCGGGCGAACGCCTCCGCCTCGGCCGCCCGGCCGAGGCCCAGCAGCAGGCTGGACAGGTTGTTCAGCCCCCGGCAGAGCACGTCCACCGGGCCGGTGCGCCGGACCTTCTCGACCGCGTCGGTCAGCAGTGCGAGCCCGGCCGCCGAGTCACCGAAGTGGACGGCCAGGGTGCCCATCGTCATCCGGGCGTGCTGCTCGACCGCGTCGGCTCCGACCTGGCGGGCGATCTCGGCGGCCCGCTCGGCCAGCTCGAGGTCGGCCTCGACCGGGTCTCCGAGCATCGCGTGGCCGGCCGCCAGGGCCAGCACCTCGGCCTGCACCGGGGACGGCGGCAGACCGGCCACCAGCCGCTGGGCCCGCTCGATCTCCTCGTCGCTGCCGGCTCGCCCGAGGTGACGGAACATCAGCGCGCGCTGGATCCGGAACCAGGCGACCCGCTCCGGCTCGGTCTCCTCGTCCAGCAGCTGGAAGGCCCGCTTGGCCAGGCTCAGCCCGCGGTCCCGGTCGCCCGCCCGGCGGGCGGCCAGCACCGCCTCGGCCAGCACGTCGACCAGGTGCAGCAGCCGGCAGCTGCCGCCGTCGTGGCCGCACGGCGGGTACGTACCGGCCCAGTCGGCGGGCCGCAGGTTCTCCTGCCGCACCTCGTCGGAGACCTCGTCCCAGAGCTCCAGCGCCCGTTCCAGCATGTTGAGTTGCTCGGCGAAGGCGTTCCGCCGCCGGGCCGACCTGGCGGCCTCCAGGGCCGTCGGCAGGGCGCGGCCCGGATCGTGCGCGTGGTACCAGTAGTTGGCCAGCCTGGCGGCCCGGCCGTTGCCGCAGACCAGCGAGCCGTCCTGCTCCAGCGCGGTGGCGTACCTGCGGTTGATCCGGTACCGCTCGCCGGGCAGCAGGTCGTCCGAGATCGCCTCGCGGACCAGCGCGTGCCGGAACCGGTAGCCGTCGCCGTCGCTGTCCGGGCGCAGCACGTTGACCCCGACGGCGTTCCGCAGCGCGTCCAGCAGGACGTCCTCGCCCTCCTCCAGCACCGCCTCCAGCAGGGCGTGCTCGACCAGCGAGCCGCCCTCGGCGGCGATCCTGAGCACCCGTTGGGTCTCGTCCGGCAGGGCCTCGACCCGGACCAGCAGCAGGTCGCGGAGCGAGTCGGTGAGGCCGGTGTCGCAGCCGTCCTGATGAGCGGTGGCCAGCTCCTCGACGAAGAAGGGGTTGCCCTCGGAGCGGCGGTGGATCCGGTCCACCAGCTGCCGGTCGGTGCCCCGGGTGCCCAGGATGCCGGCCAGCTGGGCGGCCACCTCGCGCCGGCCGAACCGGCACAGCTCCACCCGCTGGACGGTCCGCAGCCGGTCCAGCTCGGCCAGGAACGGGCGCAGCGGGTGCCTGCGGTGCAGGTCGTCCGAGCGGTAGGTGGCGACGATCATCACCCGGGCCCGGTGCAGGGTCCGGATCAGGTAGGTGAGCAGCTCCCGGGTGGACCGGTCGGACCAGTGCAGGTCCTCGACCGCGAGCACGATCGTCCGGTCGGCGGAGAGCCGCTCGAACAGCCGGGCGGTGTGCTCGAACAGCCGGGCCCGGCTGAACTCGTCGTTGGGCTCGGCGTCGTCCGCGCCGAAGTCGGGCAGCAGCCGGGTGAGGTGACCCTCCATGCCCTGCGCGGCCCGTTCGAGATCGGCTCCCAGGCTCCGGTGCAGACGGCGCAGCGCGGTGGCCAGCGGGGCGTACGGCAGCCCCTCGGCCCCGACCTCCAGGCAGCCGCCCAGGGTGGTGACCACGCCGGGCCCGCAGGCCGCGGTCAGGAACTCCTCGATCAGCCTGGTCTTGCCGACCCCCGCCTCGCCGCCGACCAGCACGGCCTGCGGCTGGCCGGCCGCGGCCCGGCGCAGTGCGGCGTCCAGGGTGCCGATCTCGGTGCCGCGTCCGACGAAGACCGGGCTCACCGATATCTGCTCCATGGCGCCGAGCATGCCACAGGCCGCCGACACCGTCCGAGCGGATATCTCGCTGCTCGGACGGCCGACGGCCGGGCTGTGACGGTCTGTCAGCATTCGTACCCCGGGTCAGCTCTGGCGGAGCCGCGGGGCCGGACTGAGTGCCCGTACCCGGCGGTTCCGCAGTGCTCTCCGCAGGCCGGCCCGCAGGCTCGGGCGCCCTTCGCGGTGCACCGCGTCCAGCGCCTCCCGGACCAGGGCCTCGTGCCGGGCGCGGCGCTGCAGCTCCTGCGAGCGGGCCTGGATGAGCTCGTACTCCAGCATGGTGACTCCCTTTCTCGGCAGACCGTCCCGGCCTCGGTCGGCCGGTCTTTCGTCCTGCTGAGAGCTTCCTCCGCTGAGGGGGGTCACCACATCGGGAGCATGCCGCATGTTCCGGAGCGTCAGGTCCTTAGACGCCGACCGCCCGCTCCGTGGGTACGGAGCGGGCGGTCGCGGACGGCCTAGGTATGCCTAGACCTGGACACCCAGCTTCTCGAAGATCATGTCCTTGACCTTCGCGGCGTCGGCCTGGCCCCGGGTGGTCTTCATGACCGCGCCGACCAGGGCGCCGACCGCGGCGACCTTGCCGTCCCGGATCTTGTCGGCGATCGCGCCGTTCTCGGCAATCGCCTGGTCGACCGCCGCGCCCAGCGCGGAGTCGTCCGAGACCACGGCGAGGCCGCGGGCCTCGATGACCGCGTCCGGCTCGCCCTCACCGGCCAGCACGGCCTCGATGACCTGGCGGGCCAGCTTGTCGTTCAGCTTGCCCTCGGCCACCAGCGCGCAGACCCGGGCCACCTGGGCCGGAGTGATCGGCTGGTCGGTGAGGTCGGTGCCGGTCTCGTTGGCCCGGCGGGCCAGCTCGCCCAGCCACCACTTGCGGGCCTGGTCGGCCGGCGCGCCGGCGGCGATGGTCTCCAGGATCGGTTCCACCGCACCGGCGTTGAGCACGGCCTGCATGTCCTGGTCGGACAGGCCCCACTCGCCCTGCAGCCGGGCCCGGCGGACCCGGGGCAGCTCGGGTAGCCCGGCCCGCAGCTCCTCGACCCACTCGCGCGCGGGCGCGATCGGGACCAGGTCGGGCTCCGGGAAGTACCGGTAGTCCTCGGCGTTGTCCTTGATCCGGCCGGCCGTGGTGGAGCCGTCGTCCTCGTGGAAGTGCCGGGTCTCCTGCACGATCGTGCCGCCGTCGGTGAGCACGGTGGCGTGCCGGCGGATCTCGAACCGGGCCGCCCGCTCCACGCTGCGCAGCGAGTTGACGTTCTTGGTCTCCGAGCGGGTGCCGAACTTCTCCCGGCCGTGCGGACGCAGCGACAGGTTCACGTCGCAGCGCATCTGGCCCTTGTCCATCCGGGCCTCGGAGACGTCCAGCGCCTTGATCAGCTCACGCAGCTCGGCCACGTACGCCTTCGCCACCTCCGGAGCACGCTCGCCCGCGCCCTCGATCGGCTTGGTGACGATCTCGATCAGCGGGATGCCGGCCCGGTTGTAGTCCAGCAGCGAGTGCGAGGCGCCGTGGATCCGGCCGGTCGCGCCGCCGATGTGCGAGGACTTGCCGGTGTCCTCCTCCATGTGGGCGCGCTCGATCTCGACCCGGAAGGTCGAGCCGTCCTCCAACTGCACGTCGAGGTAGCCGTTGAAGGCGATCGGCTCGTCGTACTGCGAGGTCTGGAAGTTCTTCGGCATGTCCGGGTAGAAGTAGTTCTTCCGGGCGAACCGGCACCACTCCGCGATCTCGCAGTTCAGCGCGAGACCGATCTTGACCGCCGACTCCACGCCGATCGCGTTGACCACCGGCAGCGAGCCCGGCAGGCCGAGGCAGGTCGGGCAGGTCTGCGAGTTGGGCTCGGCGCCCAGCTCGGTCGAGCAGCCGCAGAACATCTTGGTCTTGGTACCCAGCTCGACATGGACCTCAAGGCCCATCACCGGGTCGTACGAGGCGAGTGCGTCCTCGTACGAGACCAGGCTAATGACGCTCACAGCGTCCCCTTCAGTTGAGTCTTGGAGGTCCGTCAGCCCAGCAGCACGTCGTCGTCACCGAGCCGCTTGAGCTCACGGACGAGGAGTGCGGTGCCGGTGATCAGCGCGGCGGCGCCGACCAGGGCGTTGATCAGCATGAGGGTGTCGTTCTCGCTGCGGGCCTTCCTGACGTCCTTGACGACCGAGACCGCGCCGAAGGCGCTGGTGCCGATGGACAGCCAGAGACCCGGCTTCGAGTGCTTGAAACCCTTGGCCTTCGCGATGCTGCTCACAGTGCCGGTGCCTCCTCCAGCAGGGGGTGTCCCCACTTGTCGTTGAGTGCGGCCTCGACGGCGCCGCCCACGCGGTACAGGCGGTCGTCCGCCATCGCGGGGGCGATGATCTGCAGGCCGACCGGGAGATTGTCCTCCGGCGCGAGCCCGCAGGGCAGCGACATGGCCGCGTTGCCCGCGAGGTTGGACGGGATGGTGCAGAGGTCGGCCAGGTACATTGCCATCGGGTCGTCGGCGCGCTCGCCGATCGGGAAGGCGGTGGTCGGGGTGGTCGGCGAGATCAGCACGTCGACACCGGCGAAGGCGGCGTCGAAGTCGCGCGAGATCAGGGTGCGGACCTTCTGGGCCGAGCCGTAGTAGGCGTCGTAGTAGCCCGAGGAGAGGGCGTACGTGCCGAGGATGATCCGGCGCTTGACCTCGGCGCCGAAGCCGGCCTCCCGGGTGAGGGCGGTGACGTCCTCGGCCGAGCGGGTGCCGTCGTCGCCGACCCGCAGGCCGTACCGCATCGCGTCGAAGCGGGCCAGGTTGGAGCTGGCCTCGCTGGGCGCGATCAGGTAGTAGGCGGGCAGCGCGAGGGTGAAGGACGGGCAGGAGACCTCGACGATCTCGGCGCCGAGCTCGCGGAGCAGCTCCACCGACTCGTTGAAGCGCTGCATCACGCCGGCCTGGTAGCCCTCACCCGCGAACTCCTTGACCACACCGATCCGCATGCCGCGCACGTCGCGCAGCTTGGCGGCCTCGACCACGGCCGGGACGGGCGCGTCGATCGAGGTGGAGTCCAGCGGGTCGTGGCCGGCGATCGCCTCGTGCAGCAGCGCGGTGTCCAGCACCGTACGGGCGCACGGGCCGCCCTGGTCCAGCGAGGAGGAGAACGCGACCAGGCCGTAGCGGGAGACCGAGCCGTACGTCGGCTTCACGCCCACGGTGCCGGTGACGGCGCCGGGCTGGCGGATCGAGCCGCCGGTGTCGGTGCCGATCGCCAGCGGGGCCTGGTAGGCGGCCAGGGCCGCCGCCGAGCCGCCGCCGGAGCCGCCGGGGATCCGGGACAGGTCCCAGGGGTTGCCGGTCGGGCCGTAGGCGGAGTTCTCGGTGGAGGAGCCCATCGCGAACTCGTCCATGTTGGTCTTGCCGAGGATGACCACGCCCGCGTCCTTCAGACGGGTCGTCAGGGTGGCGTCGTACGGCGGGATCCAGCCCTGGAGGATCTTCGAGCCGCAGGTGGTCGGGACGCCCTTGGTGGTGAAGACGTCCTTGAGCGCGAGCGGGACGCCGGCCAGCGGGCCGAGCTCCTCGCCGCGGGCGCGCTTCTCGTCCACCGCGCGGGCGGCGCTCAGCGCACCCTCGGTGTCCACGTGCAGGAAGGCGTTGACCTTCTTGTCGACGGCGCCGATCCGGTCCAGGTGCGCCTGGGCGACCTCGACGGCGGAGACCTCGCCGGAGGCGATGGCGGCGGCGGTCTCGGCGGCCGTCCGCTTGATCAGTTCGGTCATGGTGATCAGTCCTCCCCGAGGATCTGCGGCACGCGGAAACGCTGCTCCTCGACGGCGGGGGCGCCGGCCAGCGCCTGCTCGGGAGTGAGCGACGGCCGCACCACGTCCGCGCGCATGACGTTGGTCAGCGGCAGCGGGTGGGAGGTCGGCGGTACGTCCTGTCCGGCGACCTCGGAAACGCGGGCGACCGCGCCGATGATCACGTCGAGCTGCTCGGCGAAGTGGTCCAGCTCTTCGGCCTGCAGCTCCAGACGCGACAGCCGGGCGAGGTGGGCGACCTCCTCGCGCGTGATGCCAGGCATGCAGCGATCCTCAAGGTGAGTTCTGGTCGGACCGGGCGCTCGGTGACGTGCCCGGCCTCTTTCTTGGGCCCCATCCTATGGGCAACCGGGAACCCGCCCTCGTGCCCCGCAGCGGCTCGGGGAGCGGCGCCACCGCCCTCGGGGGCGTCAGCTGAACGGGAGCGGGTCGTGTTCGAGCGGGTCCGGACGTCAGGACCCGCTCGAACACGACCCGTTCACGCTGCCGCCTACCCCGGGCGGGCTCTACTGCGGCGGCGCCAGCAGCTCGACCGCCGGGGCGCCGGTGCGGTGGACCATCAGCCAGGCGGTGGCCTGGTCGGCCGGGAGGGCGGCGGAGACCAGCCAGCCCTGGACCGCGTCCACGCCCATGCTGTGCAGCTGCTCCCAGGTCTCGTCGTCCTCCACGCCCTCGGCGACCACGGTCAGGCCGAGCGAGTGGGCCAGCTCGACCGAGCAGCGGACCACCGCCGCGTCGTGGTCGTCGGCCACCATCCGGGAGACGAAGGACCGGTCGATCTTGAGCTCGCCGACCGGCAGCGAGCGCAGCCGGACCAGCGAGGAGTGGCCGGTGCCGAAGTCGTCCAGCGACATGCCCACCCCGTACCGCCGCAGCTCGGCGAGGGTGTCGGCGGCCAGCCGGGAGTCGTCCAGCAGCAGCCGCTCGGTGATCTCCAGCTGGAGGGCGGCGGCGGGCACCTGATGCCGGGTGAGGTGCCCTGCCACCCGGTCGGCGAAGCCGGGGTTGAGCACGTCCCGGGGCGAGACGTTGACGGCGACCTGGACCTCCAGGCCCTGCGAGCGCCAGATCGCCAGCTGGCCGACGGCCGACTCCAGCACGTAGTCGGTCAGCCGGGGCATCAGACCGCTGGACTCGGCCAGGCCGATGAACTCGTCCGGGGGCACCCGGCCCTGGCCGGGCCGCTCCCAGCGGAGCAGCGCCTCCAGGCCGACCACCCGCCCGTCGAAGGCGACCTTCGGCTGGTAGTGCAGCTGCACCTCATTGGTCTCCAGGGCCCGGCGCAGGTCACCGAGCAGGCCGATCCGGTACGGCGTGTCGAGGTCCCGGGTCTCGTCGTACTGCTCGACCCCGGTCCGGCGGCGCTGGGCGTGCGCCATCGCCACGTCGGCCCGGCGGAGCAGCGCCTCGGCGTCCTGGGCGTGCGCCGGGTAGACGCAGACCCCGGCGCTGGCCTCCAGCACCAGCAGCAGCCCGTCCAGCCGGATCGGCGCGGCGAGTTCGGCGATCAGCGCCCTGGCCACCCGCTCCAGGGTGTCCGGGCGGCCGACGCCGGGCAGCAGGACGGCGAACTCGTCGCCGCCCATCCTGGCGACCACCGGACGCAGGCTCTGCTGGACCGGCGGCGGCAGACTGGAGAACACGTCGTCCGGATCGTCCCGGCCGGGGTTGTGGGTGCCCGAGCGCAGCGCCCGGTGCAGGCGGCGGGCGATGTGCACCAGCAGCCTGTCCCCGGCGGTGTGGCCGAGCGCGTCGTTGAGCGACCTGAACCGGTCCAGGTCGAGCAGGATCAGGCCGACGTTCCAGTCCTGGTCACCACCGTGCTCGGCGATCGCCTCCTGGGCGGCCAGCAGCAGGGCATGACGGTTCGGCAGGTCGGTCAGCGGGTCGGTGAGCTGGTCCCGCGCGCGGTCCCGGGCGATCCGCCAGGCCGCCACCAGCACCGCCACCGGCACCGCGAACAGCGGTAACAGCTCGGGCTCGTGCCGGTAGACCAGGACGGCGAGCGGGATGAGCGGCGCCGCACCGGCCAACAGCACGCCGAGCAGCAGGACCGCACCTGCCACCCCCTGCGGCGGGCGTGTGGGCACGCCGCCGGTCGTACGATCCATAAGCCCTGTCCTCCGTCGGGCCCGCCCCGTTCAGGCCGCCTTTCGGTGCGACACCCGGAGTGCCGGCAGGCGTCAGTGAACCGGGGCGTCCCCGGTGGTACCGGCTGCAACCCCGGTGCCGACCGCCCCTGCTGACACAGTGTCGCCCTAAGGGTAAGCCGCTGTCAGACCGGTAAGGCGTACTTTCGGACAACCCTGGACACGGCGAGGCCGGAACGTCCTTCCGGGATGCCGCACACTGACAGAATGCCCGGTTTCTTTCGGCCGGACCCCGCTGACGAGGCATCAGGAAGGTAACGGAGACTCAGCCCTCGGCCGGAGACTCAGCCACCGGCTCGGCGGGCTCGATCCCCAGGTGCGCCCTGGCCGCCTCGGGACCCTCCGCCAGCAGGACGGCGAAACCTGCGTCGTCCAGCACGGGGAGCCCGAGCTGCACCGCCTTGTCGTACTTCGACCCGGGGTTGTCCCCCGCGACCACGAAGTCGGTCTTCTTCGAGACCGATCCGGTCACCTTGGCCCCGCGCGAGGTCAGTGCCTCCTTGGCGCCGTCCCTGGTGTGCCCGGCCAGCGTGCCGGTGACCACCACGGTCAGCCCCTCCAGCGGGCGGGGGCCGTCATCCCCGGTGCTCTCCTCGACGAAGCGGACGCCGGCGGCGCGCCACTTCTCCAGGATCTCGCGGTGCCACTCCTCCTCGTACCACTCCTTGATGGCCCGGGCGATGATCGGGCCGACCCCCTCGGCGGCGGCCAGCTCCTCCTCCGTCCTGGCGAAGATCAGGTCCAGGTCGCGGAACTCCCTGGCCAGCGCCTGGGCGGCGACCGGGCCGACGTGACGGATCGACAGGCCGTTCAGGAACCGCCAGAGCGGCCGGTCCTTGGCCTTCTCCAGATTCTCCAGCAGCAGGGTGGCCGACTTCTTCGGCTCGCCCTTGAGATTGGCGAAGAAGGGAACCACCTTCTCCTCGCCCGTCCGGTCGTCCAGCTTGGGCATGCCGGTCTTCGGCTCCAGCACCCGGACCCGGATCGGCAGCAGCTGCTCCAGGGTCAGGCCGAAGATGTCCCCCTCGTTCCCCACCGGGGGCTGCTTGGGCTCCAGCGGCTGGGTCAGCGCGGTGGCGGCGACGTACCCGAGGCCCTCGACGTCCAGCGACTCGCGGCCGCCGAGGTAGGCGATCCGCTCCCGGATCTGGGCCGGGCAGCCCTGGGCGTTCGGGCAGCGCAGGTCGATGTCGCCCTCGCTCATCGGGCGCAGCCCGCTGCCGCACTCCGGGCACTCCGTCGGCATCTCGAAGGGCCTGGCGTCCGCCGGCCGCAGCTCCGTCACCGGGCCGAGGATCTCCGGGATCACGTCACCGGCCTTGCGCAGCACGATGGTGTCGCCGATCAGCACGCCCTTGGCCTTCACAACGTCCTGGTTGTGCAGGGTGGCGTACTGGACCATCGAGCCGGCCACCTTCACCGGCTGCTCCAGCACCGCGTACGGGGTGGCCCGGCCCGTCCGGCCGATGCCGATCTTGATCTCGGCGAGCTTGCCGTTGACCTCCTCCGGCGGGTACTTCCAGGCGATCGCCCAGCGCGGCGACTTGGAGGTGGCGCCGAGCCGGCCCTGGAGCGGGATCTCGTCCACCTTGACGACCACGCCGTCGATCTCGTGCTCGACCGAGTGCCGCTGCTCCCCGAACTGCCGGATGAAGTCACGGACTTCGTCCAGGGTGCCGACCACCTTGTTGTGCCGGGCGGTGGGCAGGCCCCAGTCGTGCAGCAGCTGGTAGGCGTGCGACTGGCAGTCGATGTCGAAGCCCTCGCGGGCGCCGATACCGTGCACCACCATGTGCAGCGGACGGGAGGCGGTGACCAGCGGGTCCTTCTGGCGGAGCGAACCGGCCGCCGCGTTCCGGGGGTTGGCGAACAGCTTGACCAGGGCCCCGGGGCGCTTGCCCTCCTTGGCGCGCTCCTCGTTGATCTTCTCCCGGCGCTCGTTCTCGGCCGCCAGCGAGGCGTTCAGCTCGGCGAAGGCCTCGGTGGGGAGGTAGACCTCGCCGCGGATCTCCACCAGGGCCGGGACGTTCTCGCCGTGGAGCCGGTGCGGGATCTCCTTGATGGTGCGCACGTTGGGGGTGATGTCCTCGCCGACCCGGCCGTCACCACGGGTCGCGGCCTGGACCAACTGCCCGTTCTCATACGTGAGGTTGACGGCCAGGCCGTCCACCTTGAGCTCGCAGAGGTAGTGGTACTCGATGCCGTCCAACTCGCGGGCGACCCGGTCGGCCCAGGCGGCCAGCTCCTCGTCGTCCATCGCGTTGTCCAGGCTGAGCAGCCGCTCGCGGTGCTCGACCGCGGCGAAGAGCTCGGTGGGCGCGCCGCCGACGTTCTGGGTCGGCGAGTCGGGGGTGACCAGCACCGGGTGGGCGGCCTCGATCCCCTCCAACTCCCGCAGCAGGCGGTCGAACTCGGCATCGGTGACGATCGGGGCGTCCTGCTCGTAGTACCGCACCCGGTGGCCGACGATCTCCGCCGCCAGCTCCGCGTGGCGCTTGCGCACCTCCGCCGGAACGTCCTCCCAGCCCTCGACCGCCACCGCGTCCTCCCAATGACCTACTCCGGGTTGTCCACCAGGCTCTGCGCCGCCCTCGCGCTGAGTGACAGCGCCGTGCGGGCGTACGCGGGCGAGGCCCCCGCCAACCCGCAGGTCGGTGTCACCAGCACCCGGCGGCCCAGCAGCTCCGGGGACAGCCCCAACCTGCGCCACAACGTCCTGACACCCTGGACACTACCGGCCGGGTCTGTCATTCCCGTGTCGGTGGAGGGCACCACACCGGCGAGGATCACCGTGCCCTCCTCGACCGCCTCACCGATCTCGTCGTCATCACGCTCCGTCAGCAGAGCGAAGTCCAGCGAGATGCCGGCCACCCCGGCCCGGCGGAGCAGCGGGATCGGCACGCCCGGGGCGCAGCTGTGCACCACGACGGGCACGTCCAGCGCCGAGACCACGTTCCGCAGCACCTCCTCGGCGACCTGCCGGTCCACCGCCCGGAGCCGCTGGAACCCGCTCGCCGTCCTCACGTCACCGGCAAGTACGGCGGGCAGCGAGGGCTCGTCCAGCTGGAGCACCGGCTGCGCGCCCGGGATCCGCTTCCGGACGTCCGCCAGGTGCCGCCGCAGCCCCTCGGTGAGCGACTCGGCGATCCCCCGGCAGGCGCCCGGGTCGCGCAACGCCTTCTCGCCGCTGCGCAGTTCGATCGAGGCGGCCAGCGTCCACGGCCCGACCGCCTGGAGTTTCAGCGCGCCCTGGTACCCCTGGGTGAACTCCTCCAGCGCGTCCAGGTCCTCGCCGAGCCAGGAGTGCGCCCGCCGGGTGTCGCGCCCCGGCCGGTCGGCGAACCGCCAGCCGCTCGGCTCGGTCTGCGCGAACAGCTCGACCAGCAGACCGGCCCCCCGCCCGATCATGTCCGCCCCCGGCCCCCGGGCGGGCAGCTCGGGCAGGTGCGGCAGGAACTCCAGCGCGCCGACGGCGGTCTTCGCCGCCTCCCGGGCGTCCGTACCCGGCATGGAACCGATCCCGGTCGCGGCGCCGACCAGCTCGGGGAATCCCAGTTGAGTGCTCACCCGGGCGAGCCTACTGCGGAAACTCAGACATCCCCGATGTGCTTCCGGGCGAAGCCGATGGTGGCCGCCAGGTGCCTGACCCGTTCCGCCGCGACCAGCGAGCCGTGCCCCGCGTCGTAGCGGTGGACCTCGTGCTCCTTGCCCAGCTCGGCCAGCCGGTTCACGTAGTTGTCGATCTGCCGGATCGGACAGCGCGGGTCGTTCTCCCCCGCGATCACCAGCACCGGCACCGACACCGCCTCGACGTACGTGAGCGGCGAGGAGGCCAGGTAGCGCTCGGGCACCTCCTCGGGCGAGCCGCCGAACAGGGACCGGTCGTACGCCTTGAGCGCCTCCATCTCGTCCTGGTAGGCGGTCAGGTAGTCGGCGACCGGCGCGTTGCTGATGCCCACGGTCCAGTCGCCCGGGTGCAGCCCCAGCCCGAGCAGGGTGAGGTAGCCGCCCCAGGAGCGGCCGGCCAGCACCAGCCGGTCGGGGTCGGCCAGGCCGGTGGCCACCGCCCAGTCGCGGACCGCCTTGACGTCCTCCAGCTCGGTGAGTCCGGGCCGGCCCTCGATGGCGTCCCGCCAGGCCGAGCCGTAGCCGGTCGAGCCGCGGTAGTTGACCTGGACCACGGCGAACCCGTGGTCCACCCAGGCGGCCACCAGCGGGTCGAAGGCGTCGGCGTCGTACCCGGTCGGGCCGCCGTGCACCTCGAAGACGCAGGCGTACGGCGCCACGCCGCCCGGTGGCCTGGAGATCAGGGCGTGCACCGGCCCGCCGGGCCCCTCGACCCAGGCGTCCTCGACCGGCACCGACGGCGGCGCGGCGGGCCCGGGCGGGGCGAGCACCACGTGCCCGGCGGTCGACCGGATCACCTGCGGTTCGGCGGCGGACGACCAGGCGAACTCGACGCTGCCGTCCGGGCGGACGGCCGCCGCCCGCACCGTGGCGGAGCCGATCGTCCCGCGCGGCGTCGGGATCCGGCTCAGCTCGCCGCTGGCCAGGTCGTAGCGGTGGAGCTCGTCCCTGGCGTGGTGGGAGTGCGAGATCAGCAGGGCGTCGCCGGTCGGGTACCAGTCGGCGCCGGTCTCGCCCGGCAGGTCGAGGACCAGCTCCCGCTGGGCCCCGCTGACGGTGTCCCAGATCAGCAGTTCGGGCCGGCCGCGGCGCTCGTGCTCGACCAGCAGCCGGGCGTCGCCCGGGACGGGGGCGAAGCCGACGCCCTTGAGCCCGAGCCCAGGACCGTCCCACAGGTCGGCGACCGTCGAGCCGTCCACCGCGAGCACCCGCAGGGCCGGGTGCCGGCTGTCGCCGTGCTCGCTGTGCCCGATCGCGACCAGCGAGTCGTCGGCGGAGAGCGCCACCACCTGGGCGTCCTCGCGGTGTCGGTACAGCGGCACCGGGTCGGCACCGGGCCGGCAGAGCACGACGCTGCTTCCCGTCGCACCGGTGCGGCCCACCACGGCGAGACCGCCGGCGCCGAGCGCCAGCCCTGCCGGGTAGGCCGGTTCCAACCCCGGGACGGCCGGCCGGTCGGTGTCCCCGTCGAACGGGCGGCACATCCAGACGCCGAACTCGTCGCCGTCCGTGTCGGCGAACCACCACAGCCACCGGCCGCTCGGGTCGATGGTGCCCATGAGGGTCCCGTTCGCCCGCTCGGTGACCTGCCGGTGGGTGTCGGTGGACCGGTCCCAGGCGTGGATCTCCCAGGTACCGGTGGCGTTGGACCGGTAGACGCAGCGCTCGGGCCGGTCCCTGGCCCAGACCGGCAGGCCGACCTTGGCCGCCCGGAGCCGGGACTGCCAGCGTTCGGTCTCGGCCATCAGTGCACTCCTTCAGAGGTCTGGCTCTCGGTGGTCCTGGACGTGGCACGCGACCTGGCCCGGTCCGCGAGCAGCAGGACGCTCAGCAGGCCGAGGGCCGCCGCCACCGGGACCACCACGGTGGGCGAGGCGAACTCGGCGGCGGCGCCGGCCGCCGCGAAGCCGAGGCCCTGCCAGAACATCAGGCCCGCGGTCTGGATGCTCAGCGCCCGGGCCCGCAGGTGCTCCGGAGCCACCTCGAGCAGCACCCGGTCCTGGCCCAGGTGGAAGCTGGAGCCGAGCCCGGAGACCACCAGCAGCACGGCCGTCAGCGCCACTCCGGGACTGAACAGGAAGAACACCAGCGGCAGGAAGACCAGCGCGGCGGCGGGCGCGATCACCCGGACCTGGGTGGCCGCGGAGAGCCGCCAGTTGCTCAGCAGCTCGCCCAGCACCGTCCCGATCGGGTTCGCGGTCAGCAGCAGCCCGGCTCCGACACTGCCCGCGCCAAGGATGCCCGCGTACGGCACCGCCAGCGCCTCGGGCGCGACGCCGAGCATCGGGACCGCCCAGCCCAGCAGCAGCACCCGGCGCAGCGGACGGACCTTCAGCACCGCGCCGAGGCCGCCCAACGAGTCCTTCAGCAGGGCGGGCCGGGGCGCGTCCTTGACGGACTCGACGGTCCGCTCCCGGGTCCCGAACTGCAGCAGCACCGCCGAGACCAGGAAGCTCACCGCGTTGCCGAGCAGGATCACGCTGGGCGAAGCCACCGTCAGCAGGACACCGCTCAGCGCGAATCCGCCCATCTGGGCGCCCTGGCTGACCAGTCGCATCAGGCTGCGCCCCGGGACGTAGACCGGCCCCGGCAGCACGTCGGGCAGGGTGGCGGCCCTGGCGCCGGAGAACACCGGCTCGACCAGGCCCAGCACGAAGGCCAGGACCAGTACGGCCGCTGACGGTGTGCCGGGAAGCGCCATCGCGCCGGCCAGCAGCGCGGACAGCACGTTGCAGACCACCAGCAGGCGGCGCGGCGGGAACCGGTCCACCAGGGCCGAGAGCAGCGTCCCGGCCAGCAGGAACGGCGCGAGGATCAGGGTGAAGACGAGAGAGGCCAGCAGTGGCGAGCCGGTCTTCTGGTAGACGAGCACGGTGAGCGCGAAGTTCGCGACCACCGTGCCCGACATCGAGATGACGTGCGCCAGGAACACCGCACGGAACTCACCGACGGCGAGGGCGTCACGGTAACGGCCGGACGTGGTCAGAATGTGATCTCCAGCGGAAGGATTTCCAGCGTGCGCACGGTGGCGAGCTTCTTGTAGGTGGCCGGCTCCGCGAGCCGCAGCACGGCTCCGCGTTCGAGCAGCACGGTCAGCACCTCGCGCAGCAGCATATGGGCGAGGATCGAGCCTGAACAGGCGTGTGCGCCGTATCCGAACGTCAGGTGGTGGTTGGGCCACCGTCCCAGGTCGATCCGGTCCGGCTCGGTGAAGTGCGCCGGGTCCCGGTTGGCGGCGGCGAACATCATCAACACGCCCTGGCCGCGCAGGACCTGAACACCCGCCAGCTCGGTGTCCCGGACCGCCAGCCGGGTGGTGCCCTGGATCGGGGCCTCGAAGCGGAAGAACTCGTGCGGGGCCCGGTCCAGCGTGACCGGGTCGCCCAACTGCTCGGCGAGGATCCGCGGGTCGCGGGCCAGCGCGTGCAGGGCGTTGCCGAGCGAGGCGGGCACGGCGGTGAAGCCGTTCACCACCAGGGTGCGCAGCGAGTTCATGGTCGCCGCCCTGGGGATGCCCGCCTCGGTCGCCCGGTCCACCAACTCGCGCAGCGGGGCGCGGGGTTCGAGCTCGCCCACCCAGGTCTCGATCAGGTCCGCGAGCCTGCCCTGGGCCTCGACGCCGGGCTTGCGGGCCGACGGCACCAGCCCGCCGTCCATCGCCTGGGTGATCGCCGCGGCGATCGGCCGGATCACCTCGAGGTCGAACTCGGGCAGGCCGAGCGCCTGCGGGATGAACCAGCGCGCCAGCGGCTCGGTGAACTCGCTGACCAGGTTGACCGGCCCGGCCGGCAGCGCGTCCAGCCGGGCCGCGATCTCGGCCCTGGCCCGCTTCGCCAGGTCGTCGCTGGCCATCTCCATCAGCGAGTGGGCCAACACCCCGTAGATCCCGGTGTGCTCCGGCGGGTCGAAGGTGTGCACGCTCAACGAGACGTCGGGCACGATCTCGCCGGCCCGCCGCCAGTCGGCGGCGAAGTTCTCGTGGTCCAGCAGCACGCTCTTGCAGTGCTCGTACGAGGTGAGCACCCAGCTGTCCAGCCGGTCGCTCCACACCGGACCGCCCAGGGCCCGCAGGGCCTCGTACGTCGGGTACGGGTCCTTCAGCGTCTCCGGGTCCAGCGGGTCGTACGTATCGATCAGGTCGGTCATTCGGGGTCAGCTCCCAGCGGTTCGAAAGGTGACGGGCAGTCGGTCCGGGTAGCGCAGCGTGGCGCGGGTCTCGCGCACGGGCGGGCCGGCCGGGCGGGGCGGGCGCGGTGCCCGGACCAGACCGGTCACCAGAGCGCGGATGATGATCCGGGCGAGCATCGCGCCGGAACAGGCGTGCGGCCCCCAGCCCAGCGAGAGGTGCCGGTTGGGGCTGCGGTCGAGCACCAGTCGGTCGGGCGAGGCGAACTGGGCGGGATCGCGGTTGGCGGCGCCGAAGAGCATCAGGACCAGCTGGCCGCGCTCGATCGTGACGCCGCCGATGCTGGTGCGCCGTACGCAGGCCCTGGTGGTGCCCTGCACCGGGCTGTCGAACCGGAGCAGTTCGTCGACACCGGTCTCCAGCAGCTTCGGGTCGCGCAGCCGCTCCAGCGCCTCCGGCCGCTCCAGCAGCGCCAGCACCGCGTTCGCGGCGGCGCCGACGGTGGTGCTGAATCCGGCCAGGAAGAGCACCCGGGAGCTGTTCCAGACCTCGCCCTCGGAGACTCCCGCCTCCGCCGCGCCGGCCAGCACCTGGGTCAGCAGACCCGGCCCCCTGGTGGCGCCGTGCCACCCGGCGATCAGCTCGTTGATCTCCTTGCGCGCGGCCATCGCCGGCTCCAGCACCTCGGGTCGCAGCCCGGCGTCCATTCCGTGCACCAGCGCGTCCGAGAGGGCGGCGAAATCGGCTACCGGCGGGATGTCGACACCCAGCAGCCGACAGACCGCCGAAAGCGCCACCGGGCGGGCCAGTTCGGCCGTGAAATCGAATTCAGGAGCGTCCGCGAATTTCTCCAGCAGCTGCACCGTCTCGACCACCGCCATATCGCCGATGAGGTCGAGGTCCTGATTTCGGAACGCATTGGTGAAAAGGCGACGGATGGGCGTGTGATCCGGCGGGTCGAGCGCCTGCATGCTCATCACTGTCGAGGCGGACTCGTGCCCGGCCCGACGCCAGTCGCTGGCGAAGTTCGCCGCGTCCCCCAGGACGGCCCGGCAGTCCTCGTACCTGGTCAGCACCCAGGAGTCGAGCCGGTCACTCCAGAACACCGGTGAGGCGGCACGGAGTTCGGAGTACGTCGGATAAGGATCAGTCACCATGACCGTCGACAGTGGGTCATAGTCAGGCACGTGGGCGTCCCCTCGGAAGTTCGCGGAAGAAGACAGGCGCGTGGCCCGGGCCGTCGGGCCCGGGCCACGCCATGAATTATCAGTAGTCGTAACGCATGTCGAACCCCCCTCTCCGAGCCGGTCACCACCGTGCATTGCAATTCCCCGCCGGTGGCTGTGCCCCAACTATCACTCGCCTCGACAGCTGTCGCAACCGTTAATTCGAGGCGTCCGTTCGATTCCGGTGAGCACTGTCCGGAATTGATCGTTGCAGATCACCCAGGGTCAGTCGAAGCGGAACAGTGGGACAGGTTTATCCGACCGTCGGCCTGGTATGCCCGATATCCACCCTCAGGTCATTCGTGGGCAATCCCGGCATACCCGGGGGAGCCGCCGACCGCCGGGGTCCTGCACGACCCGACGGGGCGTCACCCAACGTGTTTCGCCGCTCGGCGATTCGGCCCCGAAGCACCTCTCGCCCGGACCGACCCGTCGTATCCGATCCACCCCGTGGACATCAGGGCTGGTGAGCGGCCGGACCCGGCTCCCGACACGCCGAAGCCCCCGGAGCGGAAGCACGATTCCGCCCCGGGGGCTTCACAGAACGAACGCTCGGTCAGCCGCCGGGGCGGACCGTGATCTCGGTGATCTCGGCGTCCCTGGGCAGGTCCAGCGCCGTGAGGATCGCGGTGGCGACCGACTCCGGGGCGATCCACCGGGACGGGTCGTACTCCTTGCCCTCCTGCTGGTGGACCTTCACCTGCATCGCGGTGGCCGTCCGCCCGGGATAGACCGAGGTGACCCGGACGCCGTGGCCGTGCTCCTCGGCCCGCAGCGAGTCCGCCAGCGCCCGCAGCCCGAACTTGCTCGCCGCGTACGCCCCCCAGGTGGCATGGGCGGACAGGCCGGCGCCGGAGTTGACGAAGACCACGTGGCCCCGGGCCTGCCGCAGGGACGGCAGCAGCAGCCGGGTGAGCTCGGCCGGTGCGACCAGGTTGACGTTCAGCTGCTCCTGCCAGGCCTTGACCGGCAGGTCGCCGATCTCGCCGAGCTGGACCACGCCCGCGATGTGCAGGATCGAGTCCAGCTCGATCGGCAGCTCCTGCTGCCCGAGTGCCCAGGACAGCTTCGCCGGATCGGCCAGGTTGCCGACCAGGGTCCGGCTGCCGGGGAAGCGGGCCCGCAGTTCGGCCCCGCGCCTGGCGTCCCGGGCCACCAGCCAGAGCTGCTCGCCGCGTTCGGCCAACCGCCCGGCGACGACCGCGCCGATGCCGGAGCCCGCTCCGGTGATCAGGTGAGCACCCATCAGTTCTTCTCCTCCAGCAGTGCGAGCGCCTCGGCCGGGGTGGCCGCGAAGTGGATCAGCTCGGCCGACGGCCGGGGCAGGAAGCCCTCGACATCCATCCGCTCCAGCTGGGTGCGCAGCCCGCCGTAGAAGCCCTCGGTGTCGAGCACCACCACCGGCTTCTCGTGCAGCGCGTGCTTCTTCAGCTCCAGCACCTCTGTGATCTCGTCCAGCGTGCCCAGCCCGCCGACCAGCACCACCAGCGCGTCCGCGCGGGCCAGCAGCTGTGCCTTGCGCTCGGCCAGGTCACGCGTCATCACCAGCTCGTCGGCGCCCTCGTAGGTCTTGTGCGCCAGGAACTCCACCGAGATCCCGATCAGCCGGCCGCCGGCCTCCTTCACCCCGTCGGCCAGCAGCCCCATCAGCCCGGCGTGCGAGCCGCCCCAGACCAGGGTGTGGCCGCCCTCCCCGAGCAGGCGGGCGAACTCGGCGGCGGGTGCGGTGTACTTCGCGTCGAGCGAGTACGCGGAACAGAAGACGGTGATGTTCATAGTGCCCCAAGGTCTACCAGGTCCGGGGGCCGTCCGGTCAGGCCGTGACCGGGCGCCGCTCGGTACTGGCGATGGTGGCCGAGCCGACCACCCGGGTGCCGTCGTACAGCACCACGGCCTGCCCGGGGGCGATTCCGCGCGCGGGGGCGGCCAGTCGGACGTGCAGCTCGCCGTCGGACAGCGTGGCGGAGACCGGGACCTCGTCGCCGTGCGCCCGGAGCTGGGCGGTGTACGAGCCCTGGCCGGCCGGGGCCTCCCCGCACCAGCGGGGGCGGATCGCGGTCAGGCCGAGCACGTCCAGGCCCTCGACGGGACCGACGGTGACGGTGTTGTTCACCGGCGAGATGTCGAGCACGTAGCGGGGCTTGCCGTCGGCGGCCGGGGTGCCGATCCGCAGGCCCTTGCGCTGGCCGATGGTGAAGCCGTACGCCCCGTCGTGCTCGCCGAGCTTGCTGCCGTCGGCGTCCACGATGTCGCCGGTGGCGGTGCCGAGGTGCTTGGCCAGGAAGCCCTGGGTGTCGCCGTCGGCGATGAAGCAGATGTCGTGGCTGTCCGGCTTCTTGGCGACGGCCAGGCCGCGCTGTTCGGCCTCGGCCCTGATCAGGTCCTTGGTGGTGTCGCCGAGCGGAAAGAGCGAGTGCGCGAGCTGGTCGGCGTCGAGCACCCCGAGGACGTAGGACTGGTCCTTGGCCATGTCCACCGCGCGGTGCAACTGCCGCTCGCCGGACGGGAGGTCGACGATCCGGGCGTAGTGCCCGGTGCAGACCGCATCGAAGCCGAGCGCGATCGCCTTGTCCAGCAGCGCGGCGAACTTGATCTTCTCGTTGCAGCGCAGGCAGGGGTTCGGGGTCCGGCCGGCCGCGTACTCGGCGACGAAGTCGTCGATCACGTCCTCGCGAAACCGCTCGGCCAGGTCCCAGACGTAGAACGGGATCCCGATCACGTCGGCGGCCCGGCGGGCGTCCCGGGAGTCCTCGATGGTGCAGCAGCCCCGGGCGCCGGTCCTGAACGACTGCGGGTTCGAGGACAGCGCCAGGTGCACGCCGGTCACCTCGTGCCCGGCCTCGACCGCGCGCGCGGCGGCCACGGCCGAGTCGACGCCGCCGGACATCGCCGCGAGCACGCGGAGCCGGCCATTGCCAGGGGACACGGGAGCACCGGGAAAGTCAGTCATGATGCCCACCAGGGTACGTGGTGGGACCGGCCCCCATCGGTCGGCCGGGCCTGGGCCCTGTCCGGGCGATCCTGTCGGATCAGCGTGCGGCGTCGGGCGCCCGGCTGGGCGTGCGGCCGGAACGGCCTCGTACCGGGTCGTACTTGGGCGTTCCGGCCGCACGCCGAGCCGGGCTGTGACATCAGCCGCCGGCGCGGCGGGTCCGACGTCGCACGCCCGACAAGATCGCCCGGACAGGGCCTAACGGCGTGCGGCGGCGGCGAGTCCGGCGTTCCGGGCGCGGAGCACGACCGGGCCGATGGCGGCGGCCAGTGCGGCGACGTCGTCCCGGGTCGAGGTGTGGCCGAGGGAGAACCGGAGCGAGGCGCGGGCCAGCAGCGGGTCGGCGCCCATCGCGAGCAGCACGTGGCTGGGCTGCGGCACGCCGGCCGAGCAGGCCGAGCCGGTGGAGCACTCGATGCCCTGGGCGTCCAGCAACATCAGCAGCGCGTCGCCCTCGCAGCCGGGAAAGGAGAAGTGCGCGTTGGCGGGCAGCCGCCCGGCGGCCGCCGGATCGCCGTTCAACACGGCGTCGGGGACCACCCGGAACACCTCGGCGACCAGCTCGTCCCGGAGCGCGGCGACCACCGCGGCGTGCTCGGCCCGGCGCTCCACCGCGAGTTCGGCGGCGGCGGCGAACCCCGCGGCCGCGGGCACGTCCAGTGTCCCGGACCGCACGTCGCGCTCCTGGCCACCACCGTGCAGCAGCGGCACCGGCGTGACGCCCCGGCCGAGCAGCAGCGCGCCGACCCCGTACGGGCCGCCGATCTTGTGCCCGGTGACGGTCAGCGCGTCCAGCCCCGACTCGGCGAAGGAGACCGGCACCTGGCCCAGCGCCTGCACCGCGTCGGCGTGCATCGGGATGCCGAACTCCTGCGCCACCGCGACGAGTTCGTGGATCGGCTGCAGGGTGCCGACCTCGTTGTTGGCCCACATCACGGTGATCAGGGCGACCGAGGACGGGTCCCGCTCGATCGCCTCCCGGAGTGCCTCGGGGTGCACCCGGCCGTAGCCGTCCACCGGCAGGTAGTCGACCTCGGCGCCCTCGTGCTCGGTGAGCCAGTGCACCGCGTCCAGCACCGCGTGGTGCTCGACCGGGCTGCACAGCACCCGGCGGCGGGCCGGATCGGCGTCCCGGCGGGCCCAGTACAGGCCCTTCACCGCGAGGTTGTCGGACTCGGTGCCGCCGCCGGTCAGCACGATCTCGCTGGGCCGGGCGCCGAGCGAGCCGGCCAGCGACTCGCGGGACTCCTCGACCACCCGGCGGGCCCGGCGGCCGGCCGCGTGCAGGGAGGAGGCATTGCCGACCACCCCGAGGTGCGCGCTCATGGCGGCGATCGCCTCGGGCAGCATCGGAGTGGTGGCCGCATGGTCGAGATATGGCATAGCGGCTCAAGTGTAGGGGGCCTGCCGGTCACGATTTGGCCATTGCACCCTCCGCAACGCACGGTTAGCCTCCTGGCTCAACTCGACGGGTGAGGGGGCGCGGCGGAATGTCGCAGACGGTGGACCGGGCGCTGACCATCCTCGCCTCGCTCGGCGAAGGGCCCGCCTCCCTGGAACAGGCCGCCACCCGGATCGGTGTGCACAAGTCCACCGCCCTCCGACTGCTCCGCACGCTGCAGGAACACGGTCTGGTCGACCGTCAGTCCGACCAGCGCTACCGGCTCGGCGGACGGCTCTTCTCGCTGGCCCAGCAGGCCCTGGCGGGGATCGACGTCCGCCAGGTCGCCGCCCCGTACCTGGCCTCGCTGAACGACCGGTACGGGCACACCGTGCAGCTCGCGGTGCTGGACGCCGGTGAGGTGCTCTACCTTGACAAGGTGCAGAGCCGCTACCCGGACCGGCCCGGCACCTGGTCCGACCCGGCCGCCCGAATCGGCCAGCGCGTCCCGGCGGTTGCCACCGCCGTCGGCAAGGTGCTGCTGGCGGATCTGCCGGAGGATCAGCTGACGGCCTTTCTGGCCGTCCAGGAGTTCCCGGCCAGGACCAGCACCAGCATCCGCACCGCCGAGGAGTTCCGGACCGAGCTGGCCGCCGTGCAGCGCCAGGGCTGGGCGGTGGACCAGGCCGAGTACCAGGAGACGGTGAACTGCATCGCCGCCCCGGTGGTCGGCCCCGAGGGCACCACGATCGCCGCCTGCTCGATGTCCGCCCCGGTCGGGGTGGCCCCGATCGCGGAACTCAGCCGACTGCTGCCCGAGCTGCTCTGCACCGTCGAGGCGATCTCGCTGGCCTACGGCGGCTCGCCTACTCCTCGCTGGTGCGAGAACCGTTGCGGTGCCAAGCACGCGGCGCCCGCCAGCCGTACCTGAGCGCCAGCATCCGCAGCACGAACGCGGTCAGCGCCGAGGCGGTCGCGGTCGCGGTGGTGAGCTGCCCGGCGCCGATCAGCACCACCACCATCGCCGAGCCGACCAGCGCGGGCACCGCGTAGATCTCCCGGTCCCAGCGCAGCAGCGACGGCATCTCGTGCGCCAGCACGTCCCGGATCACGCCGCCGCCGGCCGCGGTCAGCATGCCGAGCGCCATCGAGGGGACCGGGCCGAGACCGTAGTCGTGCGCCTTCGCGGTGCCGGTGACGCAGAACAGGCCGAGGCCGAGCGCGTCCAGGGTCTGCACGGCACGGTTGATCCGCTCCACCTCGGGGTGCAGGAAGACCACCACCAGGGCGGCCAGCAGCGGGGTGAGGAAGTACCCGAGGTTGGTGAACGCCACCACCGGGGTGGCCCCGATCACCAGGTCGCGCATCACCCCGCCGCCCAGCGCGGTCGCCTCGGCGAGCACCCCGATCCCGAAGATGTCCATGTTCTTCCGGACCGCCAGCAGACCCCCCGACAGGGCGAAGACGAAGATGCCGACCACGTCGAGGGTCTGCTGCACACCAGGGGGGAAGAGCTGTGAGGTCACCGTCAATTCTTACCGTGCCCGTCACCCGAACGAGCACCAGCCGCCCCGGTACGGGCCGGTCAGCCCGTCGAGCGGCCCACCGCGACCAGCGCGGCCACCGGCATCGCGACGGTGCCGTCCGACTCGGCCCAGCGGGCCGTCAGGGCGTCGTACCGCTCCCTGATCCGGCGCACGGTGGGTTCGTCCTGACCCTCGATCAGCGAGGAGGTGAGCACCGTACCGGTGAGCACCGCCCGCCACCACCGGTCCGGCGCGACCCGGTGGGTCCAGCCGACCCGGTGCACCTCGACCCCGGTCAGGCCGCCGGTCCGCAGCAGTCCGGCGAAGGCTTCTGGCGTGGCGTACGGCGTGAACGGCGCGTTGTCCGGCAGCCCGGCCGGGCGGGCCGCCCCCGCCTCGGCGACGGCGTCGAAGAACACCCCCTGGGCCCGGTTGGCCGTCAGCGCGTCCCAGCAGGAGAGCACCACGGCGCCGCCGGGGACCGTCACCCGGGCCAGGTCGCGGACCGCCGCCACCGGATCGGGCACGTGGTTGATCACGAACGCCCCGACCGAACAGTCGAACCCGTTCGCCTCGAACGGCAGCCCGGGCAGCTCGGCCCGCACCACCTCGGGCAGCAGCCGGCCGGCCTCGGCCACCATCTCCGGCACCGCGTCGGTGGCCACCACCTCGGCTCCCAGCCCGACCGCCGCAGACGCCAACCGGCCGGTGCCGCACCCCACTTCGAGCAGCCGCACCCCCGGCCCCACGCCCGCCTCGGCCAGCAGCCGGCCGTGCAGCCCGGCCGTCATCGCACCGAACCCGTCGTCGTACGTACGGCTCCGCCGCGCCCAGCCGCTGCGCTCGAACTCCGCGAACTCCACCATGTGCTGCCCCTCGTCGACCGTCTCCGGTCGTGCCACGGCCCAGTCTGGCAGACCACCAACCGCCAGGGGCCCGGGGAGCCGGGACGCCGACCTCGGAAGGTCGGCGTCCCGGCTCCCCGGGCCCCTGCGGGTGCACCGGGTGCCTAGGCGGCGTTCTCCGGGAAGTGGCACGCCACCTGGTGCCCCGTCTTGGCGACCGCGAGCGGCGGCTCCTGGGTGGCGCAGACGTCCTGGGCCTTCCAGCAGCGGGTCCGGAACCGGCAGCCGCTGGGCGGGTTGATCGGGGACGGCACGTCGCCGGTGAGCAGGATCCGCTCGCGCTGCTCCTTGCGCCGGGTGTCCGGCGTCGGCACGGCCGACATCAGCGCGTTGGTGTACGGGTGCATCGGCGCCGCGTACAGCGAGTCCCGGTCGGCGATCTCGACCACCTTGCCGAGGTACATCACCGCGACCCGGTCGGAGACGTGCCGGACCACCGAGAGGTCGTGCGCGATGATCAGGTAGGTCAGGCCGAGCTCGTTCTGCAGGTCGTCGAGCAGGTTCACGACCTGGGCCTGGATCGACACGTCGAGCGCGGAGACCGGCTCGTCGGCGACGATCATCTTGGGCTTGAGGGCGAGCGCCCGGGCGATCCCGATCCGCTGCCGCTGCCCGCCGGAGAACTCGTGCGGGTAGCGGTTGTAGTGCTCGGGGCTGAGCCCGCAGAGCTCCAGCAGGTCCTGCACGGCGCGCTTGACGCCGTGCTCGGTGGCGACCTTCTGCAGCTTGAACGGTGCACCGACGATGGTGCCGACGGTCTGCCGGGGGTTCAGCGAGGAGTACGGGTCCTGGAAGATCATCTGGATGTCCCGGCGGAGCGGCCGCATCGCCGCGACGCCGAGGTGGGTGATGTCCTTGCCCTCGAACTCGATCTTCCCGGCGGTGGGCTCGTCCAGCCGGGTCACCAGCCGGCCCATCGTCGACTTGCCGCAGCCGGACTCGCCCACCACGCCGAGGGTCTCGCCCGCCCGAACCTCGAAGTCGATCCCGTCCACCGCCCGGACCGCGCCGGTCCGACGGCCGAACAGTCCCTTGGTGATCGGGAAGTGCCGGGTCAGCCCGGAGACCCGGAGCAGCGGTTCACGGTCGGAGGCCGAGGAGGGCGCTGGAATCGTCGCCGTCTGACTGTCCGTCATGGGGTCTTCTCCTGAGGGGTGGTACGTGCTCACAGCCGGGGCGCGATCTCTTCGGTGAAGATCCGGTGCCGCTCGGCGATCGGCAGGTGGCAGGCGGCGTGGTGCCCGGGCGCGGCCTCGGCCAGGGCGGGGACGTCCGTGTCGGACCGGCCGTTGGTGAGCGAGGCGTACGGGCAGCGCGGATGGAAGGCGCAGCCGGACGGCACGTTGATCAGGCTGGGCGGCGTGCCCTTGACCGGGACCAGGCGCTCCTGGAGCGGCCGGTCCAGTCGCGGCATCGAGCCCAGCAGACCCCAGGTGTAGGGGTGTTCGGGAGACTCGAAGAGGCCGGCCGCCGGGCCGCGCTCGATGCACTTGCCGCCGTACATCACCAGGATGTCGTCGGCCAGCTCGGCCACCACACCCAGGTCGTGGGTGATGATGATGACCGCGGAGCCGAACTCCTTCTGCAGGTCCCGGATCAGGTCCAGGATCTGCGCCTGGACGGTGACGTCCAGCGCGGTGGTGGGCTCGTCGGCGATCAGCAGCGAGGGGTCGTTGACCAGTGCCATCGCGATCATCGCGCGCTGCCGCATACCGCCGGAGAACTCGTGCGGGTAGGAGTCCACCCGCTTGTCGGGCTGCGGGATGCCGACCCGGTCGAGCATCTCGATCGCCCGGGTGCGGGCCTGCTTCTTCGAGGTGCCGGGGTGGTGGGCCCGGTAGCCCTCGACGATCTGGGCGCCGACCGAGTAGTACGGGTGCATCGCGGTCAGCGGGTCCTGGAAGATCATCGCCATCTTCTGGCCCCGCAGCTGCCGCACCCGGTCGGGGTCGGCGTTGACCAGCTCCTCACCGTCCAGCCAGACCTCACCGCTGATCCGGGGTGCTCCGCGCTTGGTGCCGGTGCGGTGCAGACCCATGATCGAGAGCGAGGTGACGGACTTCCCGGAGCCGGACTCGCCGACGATGCCGAGCGTCTTCCCCTTCTCCAGGGTGAAGTTGAGGCCGTCGACGGACTTGACCAGACCGTCGTCGGTGGGGAAGTGCACCCGCAGGTCGCGCACGGTGAGGAAGCCCGCCGGGGCTCCTGCGCGCTGCTCGGGCACGAAGGTGTTCTTGCTCATGTCAGCCTCACCCGGGGGTCGACCACGGCGTACATCACGTCAACCAGGAGGTTCGCCAGGATGATGAAGAAGCCGGCGAAGAGCGTCACGCCCATGATCACCGGAAGGTCACTGGAGGCGATCGAGGCGACCGCCTCGCGGCCGAGACCCTGGAGGTTGAAGGTGGACTCGGTAAGCACCGCACCACCGATCAGACCGCCGAGGTCCATCCCGAACACCGTGAGGATCGGGGTCAGCGTGGAGCGCATGGCGTGCTTGCCGATCACCGTCCGCTCGCTCAGGCCCTTGGCCCTCGCGGTCCTGATGTAGTCCTCGCCGAGCACGTCCAGCAGCGTGGCCCGGGTGAGCCGGGCGTACGTCGCGGCGTACAGGAAGGCGAGGGTGATCCAGGGCAGCAGCAGGTTCTGGAACCAGGCGACCGGGTCGGTGCCCAGCTCGACGTAGTCGTGCGGGAACCAGCCGAGCTGGTAGACGAAGATCGCGCTGGCCAGCATGCCGGTGAAGTAGATCGGCAGCGAGACCCCGGCCAGGGCGGTGATCATCGTGACGCGGTCCAGCAGGGTACGGCGCTTGAGCGCCGAGACCACACCGGTCGCGGTACCGAAGACCAGCCAGATCACGGACGCACCCGCGGCGAGCGAGGCGGTGACCCCGAGCCGGTCCAGGAGCAGCGGCCAGACCGCCCGCTCGGTCTTGAACGAGTACCCGAAGCAGGGTGCGTTGCAGTGCGTGATGTCGACGCCGGTGCTGTAGTCGCGCCCGACGAACAGACCCTTCAGGAACAGGTAGAACTGCTCGATGATCGGCTTGTCGAGGCCCATCTTGTGCCGGACGCCCTCGACCGCGACCTTGTCGGCGATCTTGCCGACGTAGTAGAGCGCCGGGTCGGTACCGGTGAGCTTCGGCACCATGAAGAAGATGCCGAAGGTGACCGCAGCGACCACCAGCAGCATGGCGACGACGTTGACGAGCCGTCGGATGAAATACACGAGCATTGCGGTCGACCCCGCCGGGCGCCGGCCGGAACCCCTGTAGGAGTTCCGGCCGGCCCCGGCGGAGCCTTCACCTGCCCTTCGGACTAGCTGTGCGAACTACGGAAGCGGGAACAGGTCTGGGTCACTTGCCGTCGGAGACACCCAGGGCCTGGAAGTCCACCTCGCCGAAGGCGTCGTTGACGAACACGTTGGTCAGGCGCGGGTTGCGGTAGTTCAGCGCCTTGTCGGCGACGACCGGCAGCCAGACCGCGTCGTCCACGACCTTGTGGTTGATCTTCTTGTAGAACTCGGCCGCCTTCGCCGGGTCCTTCTCCGCCGCGGCCGAGTCGAACCAGCCGTTGACCTCGGGGTCGTTGGTCTCGGGGTAGTTGCTGTTACCGGTCTTGGTGATGAAGCGGCCGTCCATGAGCGGCTGCATGTAGCCGGCGCCGTTCGGGTAGTCCGCGCCCCAGCCGGCCACGATCAGGCCGTAGCCCTTGGTGTGGACGGTGTCGGGCGAACCGGCGACCGAGGCCAGCAGCTTGCCGTCGTACTGGTCGACGTTCACCGTGACGTTGATGGCCTTCAGGGCGGTCTGCAGCGCGACGGCCGTGTTGACCTCCTTGGCCTTGTTGCCACGGACGGCGATGGTGGTGGTGAAGCCCTCCGGCTTGCCGCACTCCTTGAGCTCGGCCTTGGCCTTCTCCAGGTCCGGCTTGCCCTTGGTCAGGCCGTACGGGTCGTAGTCGTCCGAGCCGAGGATGTTCGGGGGCAGCATCGAGCCGAACAGCGAACCGGCCGAGGAGCCGCCACGGGCGGTCTGCAGCGCGGTGGTGTCGGCCGCGTACATCACGGCCTTGCGGCAGTGGATGTTGTCGAACGGCGCGACCTTCGGGACCAGCGAGATGAAGCGGATGAAGCCGTTGTACGGGTTGTCCGTGTTGGCCTTCAGCGCCGGGTCGGTGAGGACCTTGGCCTGGGCGGCCTGCGAGAGACCGGTCTGCGCCCAGTCGAGGTCCGCGGTGCCGTCCAGCTGGCGGGCGTCCATGTCGTCGGCGTTGGTGGTGATCGTCAGCTTGACGACGTCCGGCAGCGCCTTGCGGAACGAGTCGGTGGCCGGGTCCCAGTTCTCGTTGCGGACCAGCTCGTAGCCCTTGCCCGGCTCGGCCGACTTGAACTTGTACGGGCCCGAGGAGACCGGCTTGTCACCGTACTTGGCGCCGGTGTCCAGCTTCTGCGGCACGGGCGAGGCGGAGCCCATCGCCAGCAGGTACGGGAAGGACGAGTCCGCCGCGGCCAGGTGGAAGATGATCGTGTTGTCGTCCGGGGTCTCGACCGTCTTCAGACCCAGCTTGTTCGGGTCCGTGTCGGTGTAGGGGCCCTTGTAGTCCTGGCCCTGGTCGAGCGAGTTGATCAGGTAGGTCGGACCACCGGCGACGACGTCCTGCGCGAAGATGCGCTCGATGCCGTACTTGATGTCCTTGGTGGTGATCGGCGAGCCGTCCTCGAACTTCAGGCCGCTCTTCAGCTTGAAGGTGTAGGTCTTGCCGTCGGCGGCGATCTCCGGCTGCGCGGCGGCGAGGTCCGGAACGAGCTTCAGGCCCTCCTTGCCCGGCTTGCCGTCGAAGGCCAGCAGCGTACGGGCGTAGAAGCGCTCGTAGTTCCACACCGAGGCGTAGTACGCGCGACCCGGGTCCAGCGAGTCGACGTCCGTGCTGGACCACAGGTTGAGCGTGCCGCCCTTCTTGTCGGAGGGGTTGAGCACCTTGTCGACGGCGGCGTTGAAGCCACCCTTCGAGGCGGACTTGCTGGCGCCGTCGCCGGCGCCGCCGCCCTTCGAGCCGCCGCAGGCGGACACGGTGAGGGCCAGCGTGGCCACCAGGGCGGCGGCGGCGAGCGTCCTGTTACGCGTCATGGGTACGGATCCTCCTGATGATGTGCGGGCCTGAGCGGTCCGCCGGGGGGCTGTGGTCCCCCAAGTGGGTGGGCCGCGTGATGGACCGGCCGTCGATGGGGGTCGGACGGCCTTGCGGGGTGGGGCGGTTGGTGCTCGCCTGGGGGCTCAGTTGCCCTTGGGGTCGAGCGCGTCACGCAGGCCGTCGCCGAACAGGTTGAAGGCGAGGACGGTGACGAAGATGGCCAGACCGGGGATCACCATGTAGGTCGGGTCGACCTGGTAGATCTTGGTGGCCTCGGAGAGCATCTGGCCCCAGGAAGGGGTCGGCGGCTTGACGCCCGCGCCCAGGAAGCTCAGGGCGGCCTCGCTGAGGATGTTGGTGGGGATGATCAGGGTCGCGTAGACCAGGATCGGGGCCACCAGGTTGGGGAGCAGCTCGCGGAGCAGGATGTGCACCCGGCCCGCGCCCAGGCTGCGGGCCGCGTCGACGAACTCCCGTTCGCGCAGCGACAGCGCCTGTCCTCTGACGATGCGTCCGATGTAGGGCCAGCCGAAGAAGCCGATCACCAGCACCAGGATCGCCATCCGGACCCCGCTGCCTTCGAGGCCGAGCAGGGAGTTGGGCATCACCGAGACCAGTGCGATGCTGAACAGCAGCTGCGGGAAGGCGAGCAGGACGTCCATCACCCGGCTGATCGCGGAGTCGATCCAGCCGCCGAAGTACCCGGCCGTGACACCCATCAGCACGCCGATGACCACCGACACGGCGGCCGCGAGCAGGGCCACCGTCAGCGAGATGCGGGCACCGTAGACGATCCGGCTGAACACGTCGCGACCGAAGGTCGGGTCCACGCCGAACAGGTAGTCCGCACTCATCCCGCCGAACGCGCCCTTGGGCAGCCCCAGGTCGGGGTTGATCTGGTCCGGGTGCGGCTCGTCGACCGGGTGACCCAGGAGCGCGGTGAGCACCGGCGCGAAGACCGCGGCCAGGACCAGCAGCAGCACCACGATGCCACCCGTGAGCGCGACCTTGTCGCGCTTGAGCCGGTCCCAGGCGATCCGGCCCGGCGAGCGGCCCTCGATCTTCTTGGCCGGCACGGCGGTCGGCGGCGGAGCGTCGATCGTGCTCTCAGTGGAAGTGCTCATGTCTCAGTTCGTTCCCCTCGCCGACGGTGGCCGGCCCACGGTCCGGACACGCACGGACGTCGGGCCCGGTGGGGCCCGGGTCCGAGAAGGTCCGGTGTCGCGTACTGGTGCGGAGGTGGTGCTGGTGCGTCGGTGCGGTGCTGCCCGGCCGCTGTTACGGCGGTGTACGAAGGATGCTGAAAAGCAAGGTGGTTGCAGGACCGGGTCGGCCAAACCCATGAACCGCGTTGGGCAGACTCTCTGGCATTCGGGTCGCGATACGCCAGACCTGACAACCGAAGGATGCCCAACTGTGATCTGTCCGCATGCAGTTGTGATCTTGGCGAATAACGCTCTTCACACAGCTGTTACATGCCTGTCAAGATGGGTGCGGATGAACGACCTGGACGTACCCCAACCACCCCGTCGGACCAGGGGGTTCACTGCCAGGGCTGATGCGGCCAGTACCCCTGCGCCGGGTAGGGACGGGCCTCCCGGTCGAAGAACGGGCGGGCGCAGGCGCGCATCCACATCGCCACCGGGTCCCACTCGTCGGCCAGCACCACGGTGGAGACCGGCAGGCCGGCCGGGATCTGCGGCAACGCCCGCTGCACCAGCGCCCTGGCCGCCTCGACGGCGGGCGGCGAGGTGTCGTAGAGATCGAGACCGATCGCCAGGTACGGCTCACCGAGGGCCGGCCGCACCCAGGCCTGCCGGAGCGCCCTGACCGGGCGGACCTCGGCCGCCTCGCGCTGCAACTGGGCGTAGAACTGCGGTGCCTGGACCACCGGCTCGGTCAGCTGGAGCGGCCCGGCGGGCAGTCGGTCGAGACCGGCGGCGACCCGCCGCAGATCGGCCCACGGCACCCCGACCCCGCCGCCGGGCACGTGCGGGTTCAGCCACAGGCCCCAGCGGGTGCGGTACAGCGCGTTGGCGATCTCCGGCCCCGGGATCACCTCGTGACTGCGGGCCCAGCCGCTCGCGGCCAGCTGCTCGGGCGAGGTGACGGCGGGCGCGTAGCCGTGGCCGCCGATCTCCATGTTCCCGTACTGGGCGTCAGGGCTGCCCGGGGTGCCGTGCCACAGCAGCATCCAGACCCGGCCCTCGGCCAGCGCGTACAGCAGGCGCTCGTAGGCGTCGAAACGGTCGGGCGCGACCTCGCCGAGGGCGCGCTCGATCGCGCCGTCTGCCGTCGCTCCCGCGCTCATGCCTCGCTCCGCCCGTCTCCGCCCGTCCCGCCCGTCCGGCCCTGGGCTCCGAGCGAAGCCTATTGGGCCGTCCCGACAGCCGTCATACCGCCGCCCCGTACCGGTGGGTCACCCGTCGGCTCAGCCCGCGACCGTGCCGGACCTGACGTAGAAGGGACGTACCCGGGTGAGCATCCAGTCCACCACCGGATCGGCCACCAGATCCAGCAGCACCAGGTGGACGCCCCACGGCGGCGGGGTGGTTCCGAGCGCCCGCCCGAGCGCCTCGTTGACCTGGCCGGGATCGGCCGGCCAGCCGGCGTCCAGCTGCACCCCGATGAACAGCACGGGCGTGTCCCGCTCCACCCCGGCCAGCGCCCGACGAGCCGTCAGGACACCTGGCAGTTCGGCGAGTTCGGTGATCGCGGCCCCCAGGAAGGCGTACGGCTCCTCGGCCGGCTCCGGCTCCCGCAGCGCCACCCTGGCACCGTCCGGCTGCTGCTCCCAGCGCTCGCCCTGCGGCCCCCGGCGCAGCTCGCCGACCCCCTCCGGCGGCACCGGGATGCCCACCGGCGCCTCCGGGTTGACCGCGATGCCGACCCCGAGCGGCAGCCCCCGGGCGAACTCCCAGGCCGGGGCGATCGCGAAGGCGAGGCCCGGCGCGTGCTGCAGGAAGGTCTCCTGCGAGGAGAAGACCGGGACGTACGGCGAGCCCGCCAGTTCGATCGTGGGCAGGTCGAGACCGCTGCCCTGCGGGTCCGCCCCGGCCGGCAGCGGGATCCAGATCCGACTGCGCGCCAGCACCTCGATCACCCGGGGCGTCGCGCCCGGATCGCCGAGCGCGGCGGTCAGCACCTGCTCCAGCTCGTTGACCGGCCAGCTGCCACCGGGCGGCGCGCTGCCCGGCTCGGCCCATGCCTGCGCCCCTGTGTCGCCCGCCGGGTAACCCATCGCCCTCTGGTACCGCCCCTCTAGGTCTGTGCTGCGACGAGCGTAGCGGTCGGCCCCCTCTCCCACGGGGGTTGCGACTCGTGCCATGATGACCCCGCCCACAACTTCACACTGGCCGCTCGAACCCGCGCGGGAGAGTCCGGACTGCCCTCGTGGCACAGGCCGGCGCCGAAGGAGCAAGTCCTCCCCGGAATCTCTCAGGCACCCCTACCGCCCGGGCGAGGCAGATCTGGAAAGTGGACACGGCCGCGCCGTGCGCCCACCCACGGTGCAAGCCGCCATCCTTGGATGTGCGGTGAAGCTCTCAGGTTGTGACGACAGACGGGGAGACTCCACCCCCGCATGCCCGTTTGCTGCCAAGGAGTCCAGTCACCATGTCCCCTCGCCTCACCGCGCTCGACGCCCTGCACCGCTCGCTCGGCGCGACCATGACCGACTTCGCCGGCTGGGACATGCCGCTCCGCTACGGCAGCGAGCGCGAGGAGCACCTCGCGGTCCGTACGAAGGCCGGCCTCTTCGACCTCTCGCACATGGGCGAGATCACCGTGACGGGCCCCCAGGCCGGTGAGCTGCTGGACCACGCACTGGTCGGCTTCATCTCCGCGCTCGGCGTGCTGCGCGCCCGGTACACCATGATCTGCCGCGAGGACGGCGGCATCCTGGACGACCTGATCGTCTACCGCACCGGCGAGACCGAGTACATGGTGGTCGCCAACGCCTCGAACGCCCAGGTGGTGCTGGACGCGCTGACCGAGCGCGCGGCCGGCTTCGACGCCGTGGTCCGCGACGACCGGGACGCCTACGCGCTGATCGCGGTCCAGGGCCCGGAGGCCAACGGCATCCTCGCCTCGGTCACCGACGCCGACCTGCCCGGCCTCAAGTACTACGCGCTGCTCCCCGCCACCGTCGCGGACCGCGAGGTCTGGCTGGCCCGCACCGGCTACACCGGCGAGGACGGCTTCGAGGTCTTCTGCGCCCCGGCCGACGCCGAGCACCTGTGGAACGCGCTCACCGAGGCCGGCGCCCCCGTCGGCCTGATCCCCTGTGGCCTCTCCTGCCGCGACACCCTTCGCCTGGAGGCCGGCATGCCGCTGTACGGGCACGAGCTCTCCACCGACCTGACCCCGTTCGACGCCGGGCTCGGCCGGGTGGTGCGCTTCGACAAGGAGGGCGACTTCGTCGGCCGCAAGGCCCTGGAGGCCGCCGCCGCACAGGCCGAGACCAACCCCCCGCGCAAGCTGGTCGGCCTGGTCTCGGAGGGCAAGCGCGTCCCGCGCGCCGAGTACGACGTCGTCAGCCCGGACGGCACCCCGATCGGGCGGATCACCTCGGGTGCCCCGTCCCCCACCCTGGGCAAGCCGATCGCCATCGCGTACGTGGACGCGGCGCACGCCGCCCCCGGCACCGAGGTGGCGGTCGACGTGCGCGGCAGGCACGAGCCGGTCGAGGTCGTCGCGCTGCCGTTCTACAAGCGCGCCCGCTGACACCCTTTCAGTTCCGGAACCCCGGTCCGCTCAGCGGACGGCTTCGCCCTACCCTCTTGCGATCCTGGAGAATGACACCATGAGCAACCCCACGCACCTGCAGTACACCGAGGAGCACGAGTGGCTGACCGAGGCCGAGGACGGTGTCTCGACGGTCGGCATCACCAAGCACGCCGCCGACGCCCTCGGTGACATCGTGTACGTCCAGCTCCCGGAGGTCGGTGACACCGTCACCGCTGGTGAGACCTGTGGCGAGCTCGAGTCCACCAAGTCGGTCAGCGACCTGTACTCCCCCGCCACCGGCGAGGTCGTCGAGATCAACCAGGCCGTCATCGACGACCCGGCCTCGGTCAACAGCGACCCGTTCGGCGACGCCTGGCTCTACAAGGTCCGCGTCGAGGCGACCGACAAGCTGCTGTCGGCCGCCGAGTACGACGCCTTCATCAAGGCCTGACCACCGGTTGACGGGGGGCCGGCCGCAGCGCGGCGGCCGGCTCCCTCCCCTGGTCCACTGCCCGCACCGCCCCACGGGAAGACCCTGACATGACGGTTCTCAATCAGTCCCTGCACGCGCTCGACCCCGAGATCGCCGCCGCGGTCGACGCCGAGCTGCACCGCCAGCAGACCACCCTCGAGATGATCGCCTCCGAGAACTTCGCGCCCGTCGCGGTGATGGAGGCGCAGGGATCGGTCCTCACCAACAAGTACGCCGAGGGCTACCCCGGCAGGCGCTACTACGGCGGCTGCGAGCACGTCGACGTGGCCGAGCAGATCGCCATCGACCGGGTCAAGGAGCTGTTCGGGGCAGAGTACGCCAACGTCCAGCCGCACTCCGGCGCCTCCGCCAACCAGGCCGCCCTGTTCGCGATCGCCCAGCCCGGTGACACCATCCTTGGCCTGGACCTCGCGCACGGCGGCCACCTGACCCACGGTATGCGCCTCAACTTCTCCGGCAAGCAGTTCAACGTGGTCGCGTACCACGTCGACTCGGCCGGCCTGGTCGACATGGCCGAGGTCGAGCGCCTCGCCAAGGAGCACCGCCCCAAGGTGATCATCGCGGGCTGGTCCGCCTACCCCCGCCAGCTGGACTTCGCCGAGTTCCGCCGGATCGCCGACGAGGTCGAGGCCTACCTGTGGGTCGACATGGCCCACTTCGCGGGCCTGGTCGCGGCGGGCCTGCACCCGAACCCGGTCGAGTACGCGGACGTGGTCACCTCGACCACGCACAAGACGCTCGGCGGCCCCCGCGGCGGCATCATCCTGGCCAAGCAGGACTTCGCCAAGAAGCTGAACTCCTCGGTCTTCCCCGGCTTCCAGGGCGGCCCGCTGGAGCACGTGATCGCGGCCAAGGCCGTCTCCTTCAAGGTCGCCGCCTCCGAGGACTTCAAGGAGCGCCAACAGCGCACCCTGGAGGGCGCGAAGCTGCTCGCCGAGCGTCTGCTCCAGGACGACGCGACCGCCGCCGGCGTCTCGGTCCTCTCCGGTGGCACCGACGTGCACCTGGTCCTGGTCGACCTGCGCAACAGCCAGCTGGACGGCCAGCAGGCCGAGGACCGGCTGCACGAGGTCGGCATCACGGTCAACCGCAACGCCGTCCCGAACGACCCCCGCCCGCCGATGGTCACCTCCGGCCTGCGGATCGGCACCCCGGCGCTGGCCACCCGCGGCTTCCAGGCCGAGGACTTCCGCGAGGTCGCCGACATCATCGCCGAGACCCTGCTGCCCACCTTCGACGAGGCCAAGGCCGAGTCGCTGAAGGCCCGGGTCACCGCGCTGGCCGTGAAGTACCCGCTCTACCCCGAGCTGTAGCCAGCTCTTCGCCGGGAGGTGTGACGGGCGACACCCGCCACACCTCCCGGCCACCCGGGGCACCGCGCACACTGGACAGTGAGGCGGTGCCCCGTCCCATGCCCGGCGTTGCGCGTCCGTCCACCCGACGGAGTGCCACCCTCCACTCCACGAGACCAGACAAGGACGTCACCCCGTGGCCATCAGCGTCTTCGACCTCTTCTCCATCGGCATCGGCCCCTCCAGTTCGCACACCGTGGGACCGATGCGCGCGGCGCGGATGTTCGCCCGCCGCCTGAAGTCCGAGAGCCTGCTGGCCCGGACCACCGGCATCCGGGCCGAGCTGTTCGGCTCCCTCGGCGCCACCGGCCACGGCCACGGCACCCCGAAGGCCGTCCTGCTCGGCCTGGAGGGCAACTCCCCCCGCACGGTCGACGTCGACCAGGCGGACCTGGACGTGGACCGGATCAAGGCCGAGAAGCGGATCCACCTGCTCGGGGTCCAGGACATCGCCTTCGACCCCGACACCCAGCTGGTCCTGCACCGCCGCAAGTCGCTGCCGTACCACGCCAACGGCATGACCCTGTGGGCCTTCGACGCCGAGGGCGCCGAGCTGCTGTGCAAGACCTACTACTCCGTCGGCGGCGGCTTCGTGGTCGACGAGGACGCGATCGGCGCCGACCGGGTGGTCCCCGACGACACCGCGCTGCGCTACCCCTTCCGCACCGGCGAGGAGCTGCTCCGGCTCACCCGGGAGACCGGCCTCTCCATCTCCGGGCTGATGCTGGAGAACGAGAAGGCCTGGCGCACCGAGGCGGAGATCAGGACCGGGCTGCTGGAGATCTGGCGGGTCATGCAGGAGTGCGTCGCGGCCGGCATGAGCCGCGAGGGCATCCTGCCGGGCGGTCTGAAGGTCCGTCGGCGGGCGGCCTCCGGCGCCCGCGCCATGCGCGCCGAGGGCATCAGCCCGGCCAACGCGATGGAGTGGGTCACCCTCTACGCGATGGCCGTGAACGAGGAGAACGCCTCCGGCCAGCGGGTGGTCACCGCCCCCACCAACGGCGCGGCCGGCATCATCCCCGCCGTCCTGCACTACTTCACGAACTTCATCCCCGGCGCGGACGAGGACGGCATCGTCCGCTTCCTGCTCGCGGCCGGTGCGATCGGCATGCTCTTCAAGGAGAACGCCTCCATCTCCGGCGCCGAGGTCGGCTGCCAGGGCGAGGTCGGCTCCGCCTGCTCGATGGCGGCCGGCGGTCTCGCCGAGGTCCTCGGCGGCAGCCCCGAACAGGTCGAGAACGCCGCCGAGATCGGCATCGAGCACAACCTCGGCCTCACCTGCGACCCGGTCGGCGGCCTGGTCCAGATCCCCTGCATCGAACGCAACGGCATGGCCTCCGTCAAGGCCGTCACCGCCGCCCGGATGGCCCTCCGGGGCGACGGCCGCCACCACGTCTCCCTCGACAAGGCCATCAAGACCATGAAGGAGACCGGCGCCGACATGAAGGTCAAGTACAAGGAGACCTCGCGCGGCGGCCTCGCGGTCAACGTCATCGAGTGCTGACGACCTGACGGGTTCAGTCCGCCAGCAGCGCCCGCAGCACCTCGGCGATCCGGTCCCGGGTGGCCGGATCGGTGATCAGGCCGTCGGTGTCGCGGGCGCCGGGCGGGACCGGGATGGTGGCGCAGGCCGGCTCGGCGACGGCCGCGCCGGTGTATCCGAGGACCGAGGCGAGGGTGGCGGCGGCGCCGGTGCCGCGGCCGGGGGCGGCGGCGGTGATCCAGGCGGCGGGCTTGTCACTGATCTCGACGCCGCCGACGGTCCAGTCCAGCAGGTTCTTGAAGGAGCCGGGGAGGGTGCCCGCATACTCGGGGGCGGAGATCAGCAGGGCGTCGGCTGCGGCTATCGCGGCCCGTAGCTCGGCCACCGGCGCGGGCAGCGGGTCGGTGTCGTGGTCGGGGTTGAAGTGCGGCAGACCGGCCAGCCCTTCGTAGAACGTGGTGGTCACGCCCTCGGGGGCCAGCGCGGCGGCGGTCCGCAGCACCGCCTCGTTGGAGGACCCGGCCCGCAGGCTTCCGCTCAGCAACAGCACGTGGCGCGTCGTCATGCGGACAACTTACCGGCCTGCCGCCGTACGGGAGTTGGAGCCCGCTAAAGCTTCCGACCCCGTCGGCGGCGACGGCCGTCAGGAGCCGGTGGTGCCGTCCGCGAGCTCGCGGAGCAGGTCGAGGTGGCCGTTGTGGCGGGCGGTCTCCTCGATCAGGTGCAGGATGATCCAGCGTAGGTTGATCTGCCGCCCGTCCCGGACGGTCCGCTGCGCGACGGTGTCCAGGTCGGTGGCGGCGACCAGTTCGCGGTAGCGGTCGGTCGCGGTCCGGTAGTCGTCCAGGAGCTCCGCCAGCGGCAGGTCCACGGCGATCCGCATCTCGCGGTCCGGGTCCTCGTCGGTCCACGGTCCCTCGTCCTCCCCGCCGAGGAAGACCACGTCGAACCAGTAGTGCTCGACCCAGCGCAGGTGGCTGATCAGCCCGGCCATGGTCATCAGCGGGGAGCCTGGCAGCGGGGCCCTGCGGGCGTCGTCGAGGGCCAGGTTCTCGCACTTGGCGAGTGCGGTGGCGCGGGTGTAGTCGAGGAAGGTGGCGAGCGAGGTGCGCTCGTCGAGGCTGGGCGGCAGATCGGTTCGGGTCATGATCCGGAATGATGGCCGCCGACGGCCAGGCTGTCGACCGGAATAATCAAAGGCCAGGATGCGAATCCATACGATTAGTCCAGGTGAAGTAGGTTACAGACCTTTCAATCGATTTTGCCCACATGCTGAGACCGTGCGATAGTCGAGACATCGAGAGCTGCGGCCGCCCCGACCCGGTCGGCCGTCCGCACCGCGTGGCACGCACCCCCTTGGCTTGCGCGGTGACCTGCAGGGGCCCCCACACCGCACCACGGTGACCGGGGGCCCCGCACTGTTTTCCGGAGCGCCCGGATCAGACCGGTGCCCGCTCCCGAACCTTGAGCTCGAACCAGACACCCTTGCCGCGCGGCAGCAGATCCGCGCCCCAGCGCTCCGAGATGGTGCTGATCAGCAGCATGCCGTACCCGGTCTCGTTGCCCGGCTCGGCCAGGATCAGGCAGGGCAGCGCTCGGGAGGAGTCACGGACCTCGACCCGGAGCCAGCCGGGGCGGCGGGTCAGGCGGAGGCCGACGGTGCGACCGCCGGTGTGCCGGACGGCGTTGGCCATCAGCTCGCCGGTGAGGAGTTCACCCGCCTCGAGTAACTGGTGCATCCGCCAGCCCTGGAGCACCGAGAGCACCATCCGGCGGGCCACGCCGACGAGTTCGGGCCGGGACGGGAGGAAGACCTCCTGCTCCGCCGCCACCTGTGCGCAGAGCCGGCCGAAGCACTCCCGCTCGACCTCCTGCGGGCTGAGTCGTTCCAGAGTCTCCAGGGCGAGCACCCCACCTTCCGACGGGTCGTCAGCGGCCGGACCGGCCTCCCCAGGTGATGCCCACTCTGCTTCGCCCCATCCCGCCATGGGCCAATCATTGCGGAACGCAAGCGGCCGCGTACGGACAATGACCAAACGATCACTATTCGTTTGGCATATGCCATCAGCATCCCGAACGCGGTCCGAACAGGAGCTCGTACAACAGCTCGGCCCGGGCGCCACAAGGGCGTCCGGGCCGAACGGTTGATCAGGAGTCAGCCCTCCGGAGGGCCTACCACGCGCTCCACGGCAGCGTCCAACCGCTCAGACCGTTGTCGGGCGAGACCGTCTTGCCCTTGGAGTTCTGGATCTTCACCACGTCACCCACGATCGAGTCGGCGAAGTACTTCCCTGCGGTCGAGGCGTCGTCGCCGCCCTTGGTGTCGGCCATCGAGACGCAGCCGTGGCTGGCGTTGGACTTGCCGAAGGCGTTGCCCCAGTAGTTACCGTGCACGTAGGTGCCGCTCGCGGTCAGCCGCATCGCGTGCGGGACGTCCGAGATGTCGTACTCGGAGCCCTGGATGTTGGAGACGGTGGCCGAGTTCATCCGGGTCACCTTCTCCTTGCTGGAGATGACCATGGTGCCGTTCCAGGACGGGTTCTGGTCGTCGCCCGCGGTGATCGGGATGGTCTTGACCGCACCGTCCCGGGTGACCGTCATCTGGTGGGTGGCCGCGTCCGCGACGCTGATCTGCGAGCGGCCGATGGTGAACGGCTCGTCGCGGTCCACGTCGCCGTAGACGCCGGGCGACACCTCGACGTTCTTCAGGCGGTACTTGATGGTGACCTTGGTGCCGGACTTCCAGTAGCTCTCCGGCCGGAAGTCCAGCCGCTGGGGGCTGAACCAGTGCCCCTTCACCACGGTGTGGTTGCTGTCCTCGAAGGTGATGCCCTTGAGCACCGCGTCCTTGTTCTTGACCGGCTTGCCGAAGCTGACCGACACGATCATGCCGACGCCGTACGTGCCGTTGTCGGTGATGTTGTCGTTGACCGAGGCCGTCTTCGCCGGGGTGAGGGTGGTGAAGCTGCTGGTCGAGGCGGCCACCAGGCCCGCGGCGTCCTTGGCCTGGGCGCTCACCTTGTAGACCATGCCGACCGTGAGCGGCGCGCTGGGCTTCCAGCTGAGGCCGTCGGCCGTGATCGCACCGGCCACCGGCTTGCCGTTCTTGTCGGTCACCTCGACGGCGGTGAGCGTGCCACCGGCCACCGCGACGTTCAGGGCGTCGTTCGGGTTGACGTCCTCGGCGCCGTCCTTCGGCGTCACGGTCAGCACGGCGGCCGAGTTCTTCGGCGCGGAGGGGCTGGCGGCCGCGGAGGCCGCACCGTCCCCGCCGGCCGCACTGGCCGCGCCGGTCCCGGCCGCGCCCTTGGCCTTGTCGTCCGAGCCGGAGCCCGAGCAGCCGGCGGTGAGCAGCAGCACGCTCCCCATCACGAGTGCGACTCCGGCCAGCCGGGCGCGCTTGGCACGGCGCTCGGCCGCGCCCTGGGTCCTGACTATCGCGGCATCGGCCGCCTGTACCGGCTTCACTCGGTCTGCTCCCCTCCGGGTATCCACGCTCAGTACACGTTCCGGCGCCGGTTTCAGTTTCACGAAGGGCGGGGCCGTGCCGAGTTGTTATCTGCGGCCGCCCTCGCTCGGTGAGTCGGGGGACGGCACGGCAGGTCAGGATAACCGGCGGAGATTGGTGATCGTCGCGGGGGAGGCCGGTGCGAGGTCGGTGGGGGCCCGGTGGGGGCTCAGTGCAGGCTGAGCGCGCTGCCGCGCCGCCACTGCGCCCAGGTCAGGTTCCAGCCGTTCAGGCCGTTGTCCGGCGGCACCTGGTCACCGTCCCGCCCGTGCACCTCGATCACGTCCCCGACCATGGAGTGTTCGAAGAACCAGCCCGCCGGGGAGGAGTCCGAGCCGCCCTTCTCGTCGGCCAGGCCGAGGCAGCCGTGGCTGGTGTTGGCGGTGCCGAAGACCGAGCGGGCGGCCCAGTAGTTGCCGTGCACGAAGGTGCCCGAGGTGGTCAGCCGCATCGCGTGCGGCACGTCCTTGATGTCGTACTCGTCACCCAGGCCGACGGTCTGCGAGTCCATCCTGGTGACCGGGTACTTCTCCGAGATCACCATCGCGCCCAGGTAGGTGGAGAACTCCGGGCTGCCACCGGAGATCCGCAGCGTGCGCAGCACCCGACCGTCCTGCCGGACCGTCATGGTGTGCGCGTCCAGGTCGGCGGTGCTGACCATCGAGCGGCCGACCGTGAAGTGCACGTCCTTCGACTGGGTGCCGTAGTCGCCGGGGGCGCCCTGGACGTCCTTGAGCCGTAGCGCCAGGGTGACCTTCGTACCGGCCGCCCAGTACTTCTCGGGGCGCAGGTCGAGCCGTCGGTTGCCGAACCAGTGCGCGGCCACCGCCACCGGCGGGTCCGCGGTCACCGTGACGGCCCGCTCGACCGCGGCCCGGTCGGTGATCCCCCGGCTGAACCGGAGCGAGACCGGCATCCCGACCCCGACCGTGGAGCCGTCCTCCGGGGTGAAGAAGGCCGCGAAGGTGTGCTCGGGGGTCAGCGTGGCGAAGGCCGCGTGCTGGGCCGCCTTCAACCCGGCGGCGTCCTCGGCCACCGCGTCCAGCGTGTACGCGGTGGCCAGGGTGAGCCGCCCGTCGGGGGACCAGCTGCCGTCCGGGGCGATCTTCCCGGCCACCTCGCCGCCCTTGTCGTCGGCCAGCCGGACCGAGAGCAGCCTGCCCTGGGCCACCGTCACCTTCACCGGCCCCTCGGCCGGCACCTCCTGGGCCCCGTCCCCGGGGGTCGCGTTGATCACCGCCTTGGAGACGGCCGGGCTCGGGGCGGCGACCGCCTCGGAGCTGGGCGGGTCCTGCCGTTCACTGGAGCACCCGATGAGCAGGCAGAGCCCGACCAGCACCACGACCGCCACCCGGGAGCGCATCCCGTTCCTCCGTACGTACCTACCGCATCGTCAACAACCCTTCGGCATAACGATCCTGGGGCCGCTCGGACACGTGACGGCGAATCGGCACAGGAGCCGCCAGAAGTCACCGGGTCAGGACAGAATCGTTCACAGTCCGTCACGGCACGGTCCGTCACGTGACAGTCGTATCCGATCAGGGAACAAGAGCTACGCGGAACTCGGGACGTTCCGCGCTGGGAGGATGCGGCCGATGACGGTGTGGCAGCGACAGGAACAGGCGGAGCACGGCGCCATCGACCCGGCCGTGCCCTGGCCCGGCAGCTGGCAGCCGCTCGGCGCCCGGTACCGCACCGACCACAGCGGCGGCCACGGCACCAACTTCGCGCTCTGGGCTCCGGACGCCGAGTCGGTCGAGCTCTGCCTGTTCGCCGAGGACGGCACCGAGAGCAGGCACCCCCTCACCGAGCGGACCTTCCAGACCTGGCACGGCTACCTGCCCGGGGTCGGCCCCGGCACCAGGTACGGCTACCGGGTGCACGGCCGCTGGGACCCGTGGACCGGCGCCCGGTGGAATCCGGCCAAACTGCTGCTCGACCCCTACGCCCGCGCGGTGGACGGGACGTACACCGCCCACGACGCCACCTGCGCGGCGGTCCGGAACTGGCCGGAGCAGGAGGTCGCCGACACCGTCAGGGACAACCGGGACTCCGCCCCGTACGTGCCCAAGGCGGTGGTGGTGCACGACGACGACGACTGGTACGACGACCACCGCCCGAAGACCCCCTGGGCCGAGACCGTGCTGTACGAGCTGCACGTCCGCGGCTTCACCATGCGCCACCCCGGCGTCCCGCCCGAGCTGCGCGGCACCTACGCCGGGCTGGCCCACCCGGCCGCGATCGGGCACCTGGTGGACCTCGGCGTCACCGCGGTCGAGCTGCTGCCGGTCCACCAGTACGCCGACGAGGACCACCTCCAGGCCCGCGGCCTGACCAATCACTGGGGCTACAACACCCTCGCGTTCTTCGCCCCGCACGCCGGGTACTCCGCCTCGGGCAGCCGGGGGCGGCAGGTCGGCGAGTTCAAGCGGATGGTCCGGGCGCTGCACGCGGCCGGGATCGAGGTGATCCTCGACGTGGTCTACAACCACACCGCCGAGAGCGGCGTCATGGGCCCCTCGCTCAGCCTGCGCGGCATCGACAACGCCGGCTACTACCGGCTGGACCGCAGCCGTCGCGGCTACGCCGACTACACCGGCTGCGGCAACACCCTGGACACCCGGCAGCCGCACACCATCAAGCTGATCACCGACTCGCTCAGGTACTGGGTGGCCGAGATGGGCGTGGACGGCTTCCGCTTCGACCTGGCCGCCGCGCTGGCCCGCGGCTCCGACGGGATCGAGATGCACCACCCCTTCCTGGCCGCGGTCTCGCAGGACCCGCTGCTCAGCCGGGTGAAGCTGATCGCCGAGCCCTGGGACGTCGGCCCCGGCGGCTACCAGGTGGGCGGCTTCCCGCCGCTCTGGGCCGAGTGGAACGACAAGTACCGGGACACCGTCCGCGACTTCTGGCGCGGCGCCCGCCCGGACGTCCGGGAGCTCGGCTACCGGCTCTCCGGCTCCTCCGACCTGTACCAGCGCGGCGGCCGCCGACCGTACGCCTCGGTCAACTTCGTCACCGCGCACGACGGCTTCACTCTGCGCGACCTGGTCTCCTACAACCACAAGCACAACGAGGCCAACGGCGAGGACAACCGGGACGGCACCGGCGACAACCGGTCCTGGAACTGCGGGGCGGAGGGCGAGACCGACGACCCGGCGGTGAACGAGCTGCGCCGGCGCCAGCTCCGCAACCTGATGGCCACCCTGCTGCTCTCCACCGGCGTGCCGATGCTCACCGCCGGGGACGAGCTGGGCCGCACCCAGGGCGGCAACAACAACGCCTACTGCCAGGACAACGGCACCAGCTGGCTGGACTGGTCGCTGCTGGACGACCCCGAGTGGCGCCGGCTGTACGAGCTGACCGGCCGGCTGATCCGGCTGCGCCGCTCGCACCCGGTGCTGCGGCAGCGGGCCTTCTTCTCCGGCCGGGCGGCGGTGCCCGGCGGACAGAGCGACCTGGCCTGGTTCTCCGCCGCGGGCCGGGAGATGACCGAGGCCGACTGGTTCGCCCCGACCGCGGTGCTCGGCATGCTGCTCTCCGGCCGGGCGATGTCCGAGCGCGACGAACACGGCTGCCCGCTGACCGACGACAGCTTCCTGCTACTGCTCAACGCGGGCCACCAGCCGGTCGCCTTCACCCTTCCGGGCGCACCCTGGCCGAAGACCTACGAGACCCTGATCGACACCGCGGACCCGGCCCGCGACCCGTACACCGAGACCGACCCGGAGGGCAGCGTCACCCTGCCGGCCCGCTCACTGCGGCTGCTACGGGCCGTGGACGAACGACCGGGTGGCCGGATCTCACCGACAGGGGCGTAAAACCAGGTGAGAAATGTCGGGCCCTCCGCCTACCCTCTCGGCGATGGCCGAGAACCCGCAGCTGAGCGAAGCCGACAGCCCGTCACCTCCCGCACCCGGACCGCCGCGCCGGTCCACGGTGCGCTCACTGCTGCGCCTGTGGCCGTACGCCAGAATCGCCCGCTGGCGGATCGCCGGCTCGGTGACCGCGGCGCTGCTCGCCTCCGGCAGTGTGCTGCTGGTACCGCTGGTGCTGCGGGCGATCGTGGACGGCCCGATCGCCCACCACGACCTCGACGCGCTCTGGCGGCCGGCCGGGCTGCTCCTGCTGCTCGGCCTGGCCGAGGCCGGCCTCTTCGGCCTCCGCCGGGTGATCGTGGCCCGCCCGCTGGCCAAGGTGGAGAGCGCGATGCGCGGCGACCTCTACGCCAAGCTCCAACGGCTGCCGGTCTCCTTCCACGACCGCTGGCCGTCCGGGCAGCTGCTCTCCCGGGCCACCTCCGACATGTTCACCATGCGGCTCTTCCTGGCCTTCCCGCTGGTCTTCCTGATCGTCAACACGCTGGTCTTCCTGACCGGTACGGCGATGATGTTCGCGCTGGACTGGCGGCTCGGCCTGATCACCCTGCTGCCGGCCCTCCCGCTGGTGCTGCTCACCCGGCACTTCGAGCACCGGTACTCGGGAGCCGCCCGGCGCGCTCAGGACCAGACCGGCGACCTGGCCACCGTGATCGAGGAGTCGGTGCTCGGCATCCGCATCCTCAAGGCCTTCGGCCGGCACCGCACCATGGCCGAGCGGTTCAAGCGGCAGACCGCCGAGCTGCGCTCCACCGAGCTGCACAAGGCCGACATGCTGGCCAACCTCTGGGCGGTGATCGTCGGCCTGCCCGAGATCGCGCTCGGCCTCGCGCTCGCGGTCGGCGTGGTCCGGGTCGCCGACGGCGACCTCTCCACGGGCTCCCTGGTCGCCTTCCTCTCCACCGCGCTGGCGCTGCGCTGGCCGGTCGAGTCGCTCGGCTGGCTGCTCGCGTACGCCAACGAGGCGGCCACCGCCACCGACCGGTACTTCGAGGTGATGGACGAACCTGAGGACGCTCCGGCCACCACCACCCGCCCCCGCGTCGAGGACCGGGGCATCCGCTTCACCGGCGTCAGGTTCCGCTACCCCGACGCCCCCGCCGACACACCCGACCTGCTGGCCGGCATCGACCTGCACATCCGGCGCGGCGAGACGATGGCCCTGGTCGGCGCCACCGGCAGCGGCAAGACCACGCTGACCGCGCTGCTCCCCCGGCTGTACGAGACCACCGGCGGCAGCATCACGCTGGACGGCCGGGACCTCCGGTCGATCCCGCTGCCCCGGCTGCGCGAGCTGGTCAGCATCGCCTTCGAGGAGCCCACCCTGTTCTCCGCCTCGGTCCGGGAGAACGTCCTGATGGGCCGTCCGGAGGCGACCGAGCAGGAGCTCGCCACCGCGCTGGCCACCGCCCAGGCCGGCTTCGTCGAGCGGCTGCCCGAAGGCACCGGCACCCAGGTGGGCGAGCAGGGCCTGAGCCTGTCCGGCGGCCAGCGCCAGCGGCTGGCACTGGCCCGCGCGGTGGTCGGCCGCCCCGAGTTCCTGGTGCTGGACGACCCGCTCTCCGCGCTCGACGTGCACACCGAGGCGCTGGTCGAGCGGGCCCTGCGGCAGGTGCTCGCCGACACCACCGCGCTGGTGGTCGCCCACCGGCCGAGCACCGTCATGCTGGCCGACCGGGTCGCCGTCCTGGCCGAGGGCCGGATCGTCGCCGTCGGCACCCACCAGGAGCTGCTGCACGACTCCGCCGTCTACCGCGAGCTGATGACCGGTCAGACCGACACCGAACGGAGCCTGGTCCGATGACCGCCACCACCGTACAGAGCGCCCCGGTCGAGGAGGAGCTGCCGCACCCCGCCGAGGACGAGGACATCCCGGTCCCGGCCGGGGCCCCGCGCCGCCTGCTCGGCGAGCTGCTCGGCCCGCACCGCCGCCGGATCGTGGTCGCGATGCTGGTCATCCTGGTCCAGCAGGCCGCCCTGCAGTCCGGCCCGCTGCTGGTCGCCGTCGCGATGGACCGGGGCATCCCGGCGCTGCGCGAGCACGACGCGGGTCCGCTGGTCGCGGTGGTCGCCGCCTACCTCGGCTTCGCCGCGCTCTCCACCGTGCTGCAACGCGCCTTCATCCGGCTGAGCGGCCGGATCAACCAGGACATCCTGCTCACCCTGCGCGGCCGGATCTTCCGGCACGCCCAGCGACTCAGCCTGGACTTCCACGAGCGCTACACCTCCGGCCGGATCATCTCCCGCGCCACCAGCGACGTGGACGCGCTGCGCGAGCTGCTCGCCGAGGGCCTCCAGGAGCTGCTGACGGTCTGTCTGTCGGTCTTCTACATCTCCATCGTGCTGCTGGTGATGGACTGGCGGCTCGGGCTGGCCGCGCTGGTCTCGTTCCTGCCGATGTACCTGAGCGTCAGGTCGTTCCGGCGCCGCTCGCTCAAGGTCTACCGGCGGTCCAGGACGGCGGTCGCCTCGGTGATCGTCCGGTTCACCGAGACCATGAACGGCATCCGCCCGGTCCAGGCGTTCCGCCGGGAGGCCGCCAACGAGGCCGCCTTCGGCACCGTCAACCAGCAGTCCGCCGCCGCCACCGCCGACGGCCTGCTGGAGATGGCCCGCTACGTCGGCACCTCCCGGGCGATCGCCAACACCTGGATCACCGCCGTGGTGGTGCTCGGCGCCGTGCTGGTCACCGACGGCAGCCTGGAGCTCGGCGCACTCACCGCCTTCGTGCTCTACCTGCGCCGCCTGTACGACCCGATCGACCAGCTGGCGATGTTCCTGAACAGCTACCAGTCGGCCGCCGCCGCCCTGGAGAAGATCGCCGGTCTGCTGGCCCACGAGCCGACCGTCGCCGAGCCCACCGCACCGGCCGAGCTGCCGAAGGCGCGGATCAAGGGCCGCGAGGTGGTCTTCGACCGGGTCCGGTTCGCCTACCGCACCGGAAAGGAGGTGCTGCCGAGCTTCGACCTGACGCTGGCCGCCGGGCAGACCACCGCCGTGGTCGGCGCCACCGGCGCGGGCAAGTCCACCCTGGCCAAGCTGCTCGCCCGGTTCTACGACCCGACCGAGGGCACCGTCCGGCTGGACGGCGTGGACCTCCGCACACTGCCCACCGACGAGCTCAGGCGCGGCGTGGTGATGGTGACCCAGGAGTCCTTCCTGTTCTCCGGCACCGTCGCCGAGAACATCGCCATCGGCCGCCCCGGCGCCACCCGCGCCGAGGTGGAACAGGCCGCCCGGGAGATCGGCGCGTACGAGTTCATCGCCGCGCTGCCGGACGGCTTCGACACCGACGTCCGCAAGCGCGGCGGCCGGATCTCGGCCGGGCAGCGCCAGCTGGTCGCCTTCGCCCGCGCACTGCTCGCCGACCCGGCGGTGCTGATCCTGGACGAGGCCACCTCCTCGCTGGACGTCCCCGGCGAGCAGGCCGTCCAGCACGCCATGCGCACCGTGCTGGCCGGCCGGACGGCGGTGATCATCGCCCACCGGCTCTCCACCGTGGAGATCGCCGACCGGGTCCTGGTGATGGACCAGGGCCGGATCGTCGAGGACGGCACCCCTGTCGACCTGATCTCCGGCCGGGGCCACTTCGCCGACCTGCACCAGGCCTGGCGGGACAGCCTGGTCTGACCGGCCGTCGGGCCCGGCCGCCCTGACCGGCCGTCAGGCCGGCGCCGGCGGGATCCGGGACATGACTGATCCCCCGTTCGTCGTCGCTCGGACGACGGACGGGGGATCAGTCCTTCCCGCAAGGGCTCTACCGCAGCACGCCGGTGTCCATCCCCGCCGTCTCCGCAGGTAGCGCCGCCAGGCCCAGCTCGGCCGGGGAGGCCAGCAGGTGGTGCGAGGGCAGCACCCGGACGGTGTAGCCGAAGGGGCCCGTCCTGCAGAGCTCGAGCGAACCCTCGTAGCGGTGCCTGCCGTCCAGATCGGGACCCCCCGCCGGCTTGAGGGCGAGGGCCACCGCGTCGGAGATCGCGTCGCTCTCGTCCACCCGGCCCGAGACCACCTGGACGTCGACGTCGCCGGGCTCCAGCGCCCCGAGCGAGACCTGCACCCGCAGGGTCAGGGTCGAGCCCAGCTCCTGCGCCTCGGCCAGCCCCTCGGTCTCCACGTGCTCGACCCGGACGGCCGGCCAGCCCTCCCTGATCCGCGCCTTCCAGGCGGCCAGCGAGCGGGCCCCGAGGTACCCGGATCCGGCCAGCTCGCGCTGGGCCAGCGCCGCCGGAGCGTACAGCCGCTCGACGTACTCCCGGACCATCCGACCGGCCAGCACCTTGGGCCCCAGGGTGACCAGGGTGTGCCGGACCATCGCGATCCAGGCGTGCGGCAGCCCGTCCGCGGCCCGGTCGTAGAACCGGGCGGCGACCTGGTGCTCGATCAGGTCGTAGAGCGCGGCCGATTCGATGTCGTCCCGCCGCTCGGCCTCCGGGCTCTCCGGATCCAGGGTGGCGGAGATGCCGTCCGCGGTCGGAATCGCCCAGCCGTTCCGGCCGTCGTACCACTCGTCCCACCAGCCGTCCAGGACGGACAGGTTGAGGCAGCCGTTCAGCGCGGCCTTCATCCCGGAGGTGCCGCAGGCCTCCAGCGGGCGGAGCGGGTTGTTCAGCCAGACGTCGCACCCGGGGTAGAGGTGCTTGGCCATCGCCATGTCGTAGTCCGGCAGGAAGACGATCCGGTGGCGGATCTCCGGGTCGTCGGCGAACCTGACCAGCTGCTGGATCAGCCGCTTGCCGCCGTCGTCCGCCGGGTGCGCTTTGCCCGCCACCACGATCTGCACCGGGCGGGTCGGGTGCAGCAGCAGCGAACGCAGCCGGACCGCGTCACGGAGCATCAGGGTGAGCCGCTTGTACGAGGGCACCCGGCGGGCGAAGCCGATGGTCAGCACGTCCGGGTCGAGCACCGAGTCGGCCCAGCCCAGCTCGGCGTCCCCCGCACCGCGCTGGTGCCAGGACGCGCGCAGCCGCCGCCTGGCCTCCTCCACCAGCTGACTGCGCAGCGCCCGCCGGAGCTCCCAGATCTCGCTGTTGCCGATCCGCTCCAGGCCGGTCCAGCGGCGGGCCTCCCCTGCCGCCATGGCGTCCTCGGCCTGCTCCTGGCCGAGCACTCCGGCGGCCAGCCGGACCACTGCGGGGTCGATCCAGGTCGGCGCGTGCACGCCGTTGGTGATCGAGGTGATCGGCACCTCGGCGGCGTCGAAGCCCGGCCAGAGGCCGCTGAACATGCCCCGGCTGACCTCGCCGTGCAGGGTGGAGACGCCGTTGGCCCGCTGGGCCAGCCGCAGGCCCATCGCGGCCATGTTGAACAGCTTGGGATCGCCGCCCCGCCAGCTCTCCGCGCCGAGCGCGAGCACCTGGTCGACCGGGACCCCGGGGAGCGCGGCGTCCCCGCTGAAGTGACGGGCCACCAGCTCCCGGTCGAAGCGGTCGATCCCGGCCGGTACGGGCGTGTGGGTGGTGAACAGCGTCCCGGCCCGGACCGCCTCCAGCGCGGCGGCGAAGTCGAGGCCCTCGCCGACCAGCTCGCTGATCCGCTCCACGCCGAGGAACCCGGCGTGGCCCTCGTTGGTGTGGAAGACCTCGGGGGCGGGGTGCCCGGTCAGCCGGCCGTACGTCCGGACCGCCCGGACGCCGCCGATGCCGAGCAGCATCTCCTGGAGCAGCCGGTGTTCGCTGCCGCCGCCGTACAGCCGGTCGGTCACCTCGCGCTCGGCGGCCGTGTTGGGTTCGATGTCGGAGTCGAGCAGCAGCAGCGGGACGCGCCCGACCTGGGCCTTCCAGATCTGCGCGACCAGGGTGCGGCCGGCCGGCAGCGCCAGGTCGACCCGGCAGGGAGTGCCGTCCGGCTCGCGGAGCAGGCTGACGGCCAACTCGTCCGGGTCGAGCAGCGGGTAGCGCTCCTGCTGCCAGCCATCCCTGGAGAGCGACTGCCGGAAGTAGCCGTGCCGGTAGAACAGGCCGACGCCGACCAGCGGCACGCCGAGGTCGCTGGCGGCCTTCAGGTGGTCGCCGGCCAGGATGCCGAGCCCGCCGGAGTACTGCGGCAGTGCGGCGGCGATGCCGTACTCGGGCGAGAAGTAGGCGATCGCCGCGGGCAGCGGGCCTGAGCCGTCGCCGGGTGACGGCGCGCCCTGGTACCAGCGGGGGCCCGCCAGGTAGTCGCGCAGTTCGTCGGAGAGGTCGCCGAGTCGGCGTAGGAAGCGTCGGTCGGTCGCGAGCGCGGCCAGCCGGGCGGCCGGTACCTCGCCGAGCAGCCGGACCGGGTCCTCGCCGACCGCCGACCAGACCTCCGGATCGACGGAGCGGAACAGCTCCCTCGTCTCGGGATGCCAGGACCAGCGGAGGTTGAGCGCGAGCTCGTGCAACGGCTGGAGTTGTTCGGGCAGGACGGTGCGCACGGTGAATCTGCGGATTGCCTTCACGGCGTGCAGCCTAGACCCCGGAATAGGGCTGACGGACCGTCAACTGGGGTGTCGGCCACCCTTTTGGAGCATTGGTGAGATCGCAATCGGCGCACTCCATGACACGGGGGGCGCGCGAGGGCGCATTCGGGTGAGAGCACGCGCCCACCGGGGATGAACAGTCAGGAACGGGAGTGTTTCCACTGTCCGATTCACCACTCACTACCGTCCGAAATCGCTCCGTTACCGAGTCGTAGGTCTTGCCGCCGGTGTCAGGATGGACAAAGGTCGGTGGTGCGACGGGGAGTGTGATCCGGGTGGCGCCTCCCCCACCGCCTCACGTCCGCAACCCTTCACGCCGACGATCCCTCAACTTCGTTTAGTCCATTCGGTCTCCGTGTACCGCTGAGGCGTGCCCTGACCCCGCCCCCGGTCGTTTGCCGGTTCGGGTTGGGTCGCTATCAGGAGCGCGCCCGGGTGTTCGCGCGCCGGGACGCACGCGAGCAGGTTGACGGGCGCCGGTCCTTCCTCACCCATGCAGTCCCCCGGCACTCCCACGACCCCGCACCGGTCGGCGGGAGCCGCCGCCGATCTCGGGCAGGAGAGTCAGGCATGCACGGCGACACGCGGGACCAGGCGACCACGGCCACCGGTGGACTTGAGCCATCGTCAGAACCCGAGGCGCCGCTGCCGGCTCCCCGGGCGGCCCGAAAGGCGGCCGCCCCGCCGAAGGCCGCCGCCCCCCGGAAGGCCGCCGCCGCCCGCAGGACCCCCGCGAAGAAGACCCCCGCGAAGACCGCCGCCCGCAAGACGACAGAGAGCGACACCGTGATCGGCCGCATCCCCGTCCTGGACGTCTCCCCGCTGATCGACGCCGGCCGCCGCCCGGCGAAGGCCGTGGTCGGGGAACGCTTCCGGGTCACCGCCACCGTCTTCCGCGAGGGCCATGAGGCGGTCAACGCCAACCTGGTGCTCCGCGACCCGCGCGGCCGGAGCGGCCCGTGGACCCCGATGCGCGAGCTGGAGCCGGGCACCGACCGCTGGGGCGCGTACGTCACGCCGACCGCGCCGGGCCGTTGGTCCTACCTGGTGGAGGCCTGGGGCGACCCGGTGGCCACCTGGCGCAAGGCCGCCGCCGTCAAACTGCCGGCCGGGATCGACACCGCGCTGGTGCTGGAGGAGGGCGCGGCGCTGCTGGAGCGGGCCGCCGCCGGAGTGCCGAAGAAGGACGGCCGGGCGTACGTCCTGGAGGCCGTGGACGCGCTGCGCGACCCGGGCCTGCCCCCGCTCAGCCGGCTCGCCGCCGCACTGGCCCCCGAGGTGACCGAGGCGTTGGCCCGCTACCCGCTGCGCGAACTGGTCAGCTCCTCCCGGCCACTGCCGCTCCAGGTGGACCGTCAGCGGGCGCTGTTCGGTTCCTGGTACGAGTTCTTCCCCCGCTCCGAGGGCGCCGTGGTCGACCCGGACGGGAACCAGCCACCCGTCTCCGGCACCTTCCGCACCGCCGCCGAACGCCTGCCCGCCGTCGCCGCGATGGGCTTCGACGTCCTCTACCTCCCCCCGATCCACCCCATCGGCCGAGCCTTCCGCAAGGGCCCCGACAACACCCTGACCGCCGGCCCTCACGACGTCGGTTCCCCCTGGGCCATCGGCTCCCCCGAGGGCGGCCACGACGCCGTCCACCCCGACCTCGGCACCATCGAGGACTTCGACCACTTCGTCAGCGAAGCCACCGCCCTCGGCATCGAGATCGCCCTCGACTTCGCCCTCCAGTGCTCCCCCGACCACCCCTGGCTCAACAAACACCCGGAATGGTTCACCCACCGCCCCGACGGAACCATCGCGTACGCCGAGAACCCTCCCAAGAAGTACCAGGACATCCACCCCGTCAACTTCGACCAGGACCTCGACGGCCTCGTCAAGGAGACCCTCCGCATCCTCCGTCACTGGATGGCCCACGGCGTACGCATCTTCCGGGTCGACAACCCCCACACCAAGCCGGTCGTCTTCTGGGAGAAGGTGCTCGGCGACATCGCCCGTACCGACCCCGACGTGCTCTTCCTCGCCGAGGCCTTCACCCGCCCCGCGATGATGCACACCCTCGGCAAGATCGGCTTCCACCAGTCCTACACCTACTTCACCTGGCGCGAGACCAAGGCCGAGCTGGTCGAGTACCTCACCGAGCTGAGCGGCGACGCCGCCGCCTACATGCGGCCCAACTTCTTCGCCAACACCCCCGACATCCTCCCCAGGCACCTCGCCGGCGCCGGGCCCGCCGCCTTCGCCCTCCGCGCCGTCCTCGCCGCCACCCTCGCCCCGAGCTGGGGCATCTACGCCGGCTACGAGCTGTACGAGAACGAGCCCACCGCGCCCGGCACCGAGGAGTACGCCCGCTCGGAGAAGTACGAGCTGCGCCCCCGAGACTGGAGCCGCAGCGACACCCTCGCGCCACTCATCACCGTCCTGAACCGGCTGCGCCGCCGCCACCCCGCGCTCCAGCAGCTCCGCGACCTCACCTTCCACCCCACCGACAACGAGCACGTCCTGGCCTACTCCAAGACCGCCACCACCGAGGACGGCCTCAGCGATCACGTGATCACCGTGGTCAACCTCGACCCCCGGAACCCGCAGGAGACCACCGTCACCCTGCCGTGGGACGGGCCGCTACAGGTCCACGACGAGCTCACCGGAGCGTCCTGGACCTGGCACCGCCACAACTACGTCCGGCTCGATCCCACCACCGGGCCGGCCCACCTCCTCACGGTTCGGAGGAACCCTCAGTGACAGTCAACGATCCCGTGCCCGACACCTTCGCCGAGACCTCGCCGGGGAAGCTCGACCCGGAGTGGTTCAAGCGGGCCGTGTTCTACGAGGTGCTGGTGCGCTCCTTCCAGGACAGCAACGGGGACGGGGTGGGTGACCTCAAGGGCCTCACCTCGAAGTTGGACTACCTGCAGTGGCTGGGTGTGGACTGCCTCTGGCTGCCGCCGTTCTTCGCCTCGCCGCTGCGGGACGGCGGGTACGACGTGGCGGACTACAAGTCGGTGCTGCCGGAGTTCGGCGACCTGGCGGACTTCGTGGAGTTCACCGACGCCGCGCACAAGCGGGGCATGCGGGTGGTGATCGACTTCGTGATGAACCACACCAGCGACCAGCACCCGTGGTTCCAGGAGTCCCGCCGCGACCCGGACGGGCCGTACGGCGACTTCTACATGTGGGCCGACGACGACAAGCAGTACCCGGACGCCCGGATCATTTTCGTCGACACCGAGACCAGCAACTGGACGTACGACCCGGTCCGAAAGCAGTACTACTGGCACCGGTTCTTCTCCCACCAGCCCGACCTGAACTACGACAACCCCCGGGTCCAGGAGGAGATGATCGCGGGGCTGCGGTTCTGGCTGGACCTGGGCATCGACGGGTTCCGGCTGGACGCGGTGCCGTACCTGTTCGCCCGCGAGGGGACCAACTGCGAGAACCTGCCGGAGACCCACGAGTTCCTCCGCCGGGTCCGCAAGGAGATCGACGCGGACTACCCGGACACCGTGCTGCTGGCCGAGGCCAACCAGTGGCCCGAGGACGTGGTCGACTACTTCGGTGATTTCGCCTCCGGCGGCGACGAGTGCCACATGGCGTTCCACTTCCCGGTGATGCCGCGGATCTTCATGGCGGTCCGCCGGGAATCCCGTTATCCGGTCTCCGAGATCCTGGCCAAGACGCCGACCATTCCCGGCAATTGCCAGTGGGGTATCTTCCTCCGCAACCACGACGAGCTGACCCTCGAAATGGTCACCGACGAGGAACGCGACTACATGTACGCGGAGTACGCCAAGGATCCCCGGATGCGGGCCAACGTCGGCATCCGCCGCCGGCTGGCGCCGCTGCTGGAGAACGACCGGAACCAGATCGAGCTGTTCACGGCCCTGCTGCTGTCGCTGCCGGGCTCACCGGTCCTCTACTACGGGGACGAGATCGGCATGGGCGACAACATCTGGCTGGGCGACCGGGACGGTGTCCGGACGCCGATGCAGTGGACGCCCGACCGCAACGCGGGTTTCTCCTCCGCCGACCCGGGCAGGCTCAGTCTGCCGCCCATCATGGACCCGGTGTACGGCTATCAGGTGACCAACGTCGAGGCGCAGCAGAGCAGTTCGAGTTCACTGCTGCACTGGACGCGTCGCATGATCGAGATCCGCAAGCTCAATCCGGCCTTCGGCCTCGGCAGCTACACCGAGCTGCCCTCCAGCAACCCCGCAGTGCTGGCCTTCGTGCGCGAACACGAGGGCGACCTGGTCATGTGCGTCAACAACTTCTCGCGCTTCGCACAGCCGACCGAGTTGGATCTGCGGCGGTACGGGGGACGCTATCCGGTGGAGCTGATCGGCGGCGTCCGATTCCCGTCGATCGGCGAGTGGCCGTACCTGTTGACGCTGGCCGGGCACGGTTTCTACTGGTTCCAATTGCGCAATCCTCACAAGCAGTGAAGTAACGATCAGTCAGTTCACTTCTCTCGGGGGCGCGAGGAGAAATTCACGCGCCCCCGAGCGCCCTCTGCACCACCGCGTACGGAGAACAGCCCAACGGCCACCCACACTAAGGCGTGACACCCGAGCCCGTCTCGCGTGCCGTCGCCGTCGCGCCGCCGAAATCCGGAAGACTGACGGGCCCGGCCAGACCCGTCGGGCACACGGCCCGCTTCCGGGGAAAGGGAGTCATGTCCGAAACCTCCCGTTCTCAAGCCCATCTGCGCCATGACGCCCCGAGACCGCTCGGGGCACGTGACGCGGGGGCTCGGAGGACCACCGTCGGGGTCAGCGAGCTGGTCCAGGCCGCGCTGCCGCTGATCACCGGCTGGCTGCCGAGCCAGCGCTGGTACGCGGGCAAGGGCCGCGCGATCACCAGGATCACCCCGATGGTCGGAACTCCGCTCCAGGTCGGCGACCCGGCCCTGCTGCACCTGCTGCTCCAGGTGGAGTACGCGGGCGACGGCGGCTCGTCCCAGCGTGACATCTACCAGCTGCTGCTCGGCATCCGCTCGCAGGAGCCGACCGGGATCGGCCCGGGCGCCGTGCTCGGGCGGCTCAACGGCGGGCCGTACGACGGCGCGGCGCTCTACGACGGGGTGCACGACCCGGAGCTGACCGGCCGTCTGCTGGAGCACCTGGCCACCGGTGACCGCTTCGGCGCGCTGTCGTTCCGCCGTACGCCGGGCCCCGGGCTGCCGGGCAACCTGCCGGGCCGGGCCTCCACCGCCGAGCAGTCCAACAGCTCGGTGATCTACGGGACGGCCTTCATCCTCAAGCTGTTCCGCCGGATCAGCCCGGGCACCAACCCCGACCTGGAGCTGTCGCTGGCGCTCTCCCGGGCCGGGTCGACCCGGATCCCCCGGGTGGCCGCCTGGTTCGAGAGCCGGATGGAGGGCGCCGAACCGGCCACCCTCGGTCTGCTCCAGCGCTACCTGCCGGACGCGGAGGACGGTTGGGAACTGGCGCTCGACCAGGTCGGGCGCCTGAAGGGCGACCCGTCCCCCGGCAACTTCGCGATCGAGGCGCACCGGCTCGGACGCGCCACCGCCGAGGTGCACCGGGTGCTCGCCAGGACCATGCCGGTGGCCCGGCTGGACCGGACCCAGATCCACCAGCTGGCCGCCGGGATGACCGAGCGGCTGGACCACGCGATCGTCGCCGTCCCCGGTCTGGCCAGGTACCGCACCGCGCTGCGGGCCGCGTTCCAGGCCCTGACGGCCGATCACCTGGAGGGCCTGCCGGTCCAGCGGATCCACGGCGACCTGCACCTCGGGCAGGCCATGCGCACCCCGCACGGCTGGGTGCTGCTGGACTTCGAGGGCGAGCCGGCCAAACCGCTGGCCGAGCGCAGACTCCCGCAGCCCGCCCTGCGGGACGTCGCGGCGATGCTCCGCTCCTTCGACTACGCCGCCGCCCACCTGCTGGCCGGCAGCCCCTCCGATCCGGAACTGGCCCACCTGGCCGCCTCCTGGGCGGGGCGCAACCGGACGGCGTACTGCGCCGGGTACGCCGCGGGCGGCGGCATGGAGCCGTCCTCGGCGCCCGAGCTGATGCGGGCGCTGGAGATCGACAAGGCGGTCTACGAGGTGGTCTACGAAGCCCGGCACCGGCCGAGCTGGCTCCCCATCCCGCTGGCCGCGATCAACCGCCTGGCCCTGACCCTCTGACCCACCCACTCCGCAGGAGGACCCCGCCGTGACCCCGCTCGGCCCGAAGCGCGACCGCAGCACGCCCGTGCCCGCCACCTTCCTGCCCGAGCGGCCGGGCAAGCCCGGCCGGCGTCGCGCCGAAGCGGCCCCGGCGACGGCACCCCGCCCCGACCGGTCGGAGCGGACCGGATCGGGACGCCGGGGCCGTGTGCCCGAGCCGGGGCCGCACGCCGCGCTCAGGCTGCCGGAGGCGACCCTGCCGCCCGGCGAGATCGACCGGCTGCTCTCCGGCGAGCACCACGACCCGCACGGCCTGCTCGGCGCGCACCTGACCTCCGAGGGCGTCTCGATCCGGGTGCTGCGACCGTTCGCCGAGCGGGTGGTGGTGCTCACCGAGCAGGGTCCGGTGGAGCTGACCCACCTTCAGTCCGGCCTGTTCACCGGCTTGTTGCCCGCCGCCGCCGCGATCCCGGCGTACCAGCTGCGGGTGACCTACGCCGGGGTGGAGCACGTCCAGCAGGACGGCTACCGGCTGCCGCCCACCCTCGGCGAGCTGGACCTGCACCTGATCGCCGAGGGCCGGCACGAGCAGCTCTGGCAGGCGCTCGGCTCGCACCTGCGCACCGTCGAGGGCATCTCGGGCACCGCCTTCGCGGTCTGGGCGCCGAACGCCGCCGGGGTCCGGCTGATCGGTGACTTCAACCACTGGGACGGCGCCGGCCACCCGATGCGCTCGCTCGGCTCCTCCGGCGTCTGGGAGCTCTTCGTCCCCGGTCTCGGGGCGGGCAGCCGGTACAAGTACGAGATCCACACCCGGCAGGGCTGGGTGCTCAAGAAGGCCGACCCGCTGGCCCGGGCCACCCAGTGCCCGCCGGAGACCGCCTCGGTGGTCACAGAGTCGGCGTACGAGTGGGGTGACGCGGACTGGCTGGCCCGCCGGGCCCGTACCGTGCACCACAGGGCGCCGATGTCGGTGTACGAGCTGCACCTGGCCTCCTGGCGGCCCGACCTCACCTCGTACCGCGCCATCGCCGACGAACTCCCGGCGTATCTCAAGGAGTTGAACTTCACCCACGTGGAGTTCATGCCGGTGATGGAGCACCCGTTCGGCGGCTCCTGGGGCTACCAGGTGTCCGGCTTCTACGCCCCGACCGCCAGGCTCGGCAGCCCGGACGACTTCCGCTTCCTGGTCGACACCCTGCACCAGCACGGCATCGGCGTGATCGTCGACTGGGTGCCCGCGCACTTCCCCAAGGACGACTTCGCCCTGGCCCGCTTCGACGGCGAACCGCTCTACGAGCCCGCCGACCCGCTGCGCGCCGAGCACCCGGACTGGGGCACGCTGGAGTTCGACTACGGCCGCACCGAGGTCCGCAACTTCCTGGTCGCCAACGCGGTCTACTGGTGCGAGGAGTTCCACATCGACGGCCTGCGGGTCGACGCCGTCGCCTCGATGCTCTACCTCGACTACTCCCGCGAGGGCGGTGAGTGGTCGCCGAACCAGTACGGCGGCCGGGAGAACCTGGACGCCGCCTCCTTCCTCCAGGAGATGAACGCCACCGTCTACCGCCGCTGCCCCGGCGTGGTCACCATCGCCGAGGAGTCCACCGCCTGGGCGGGCGTCACCCGGCCGACCGACACCGGCGGGCTGGGCTTCGGCCTCAAGTGGAACATGGGCTGGATGCACGACTCGCTGGTCTACATGTCCAAGGAGCCGGTGCACCGCAAGCACCACCACAACGAGATCACCTTCTCCATGGTCTACGCGTACTCGGAGAACTACGTGCTGCCCATCTCGCACGACGAGGTGGTGCACGGCAAGCAGTCGCTGGTCTCCAAGATGCCCGGCGACTGGTGGCAGCAGCGGTCCAACCACCGTGCCTACCTGGGCTTCATGTGGGCCCACCCGGGCAAGCAACTCCTTTTCATGGGACAGGAGTTCGCCCAGGGCGCGGAGTGGGACCACGAGCAGGGCCCGCAGTGGTGGGTACTCGGCGAGGACTGGCCGGCCGCCGATGAGCACCGGGGGGTGCAGCGCCTGGTCGCCGACCTGAACGGTCGCTACCTGGCCACCCCGGCGCTCTGGGAGCAGGACACCACCCCGGACGGCTTCCGCTGGCTGGACGGCGGCGCGGCCGACGACAACGTTCTCTCCTTCGTCCGGTTCGCCGCCGACGGCAGCCCGCTGGTGGCGGTCTGCAACTTCTCCCCCGTGGTCCGGCACGGCTTCCGGGTCGGGCTGCCCGCCCTGGACACCCCGGACCAGCTCTGGGAGGAGACGCTGAACACCGACGCCACCGAGTACGGCGGCAGCGGCGTCACCAACTCGCACCCGATCAAGGCCGACCCCACCCCCTGGAACGACCAGCCGCGCAGCGCCGAACTGGTGCTGCCGCCCCTGGCCACCGTCTGGCTCCGCCCGGCGAACTGACCGCCCGTCCGTCCCCGGCGGCCGACCCGTCGGGGATGTCCGCCCCGCGTTCCCACCGGCAGGGCGGGCATGCGGGCGGCCGTTCGCGGTGCGAATGTATGGTCGAGGTGACCGTGCACTGAGGACGACCGGAACGGAGCTCCCACGTGGCGCGCAGCGTGTACGTGACCGGGATCGACCGGGGGGACGGCCGGCAGGCCGTCGAACTCGGGGTCATGGAACTGCTCACCCGTCAGGTGGACCGGGTCGGCGTGTTCCGCCCGCTGGTCCACGCCCACGCCCCCGGCGAGGCCGGCTCGGACCACGTGGTGGAGCTGCTCCGCACCCGCTACCGGCTGGACCTGCCGACCACCGAGCTGTACGGCCTCACCTACGAGGAGGCGGCCGCGCTCCAGGCGGCGCAGGGGCAGGACGAGCTGGTCTCCGCCCTGGTCGACCGGTTCCGCGCGCTGGAGCGCAGGTGCCAGGCGGTGCTGGTGCTCGGCACCGACTTCGCCGACACCAACATCCCGGACGAGCTGGCCTTCAACGCCCGGCTGGCGAACGAGTTCGGCGCCTGGGTGCTGCCGGTGGTCGGTGGCCACGACGAGGACCCGCAGGCGGTGGTGGCCGAGGTCCGCAACGCCCACCGGGCCTACCGCGACCTGGGCTGCTCGGTGCTGGCGATGATCGCCAACCGGGTCGCCCCCGGTGCCAGGCAGCAGATCCAGGCCACGCTGGCGGAGAAGCTCACCGTCCCCGGGTACGTACTGCCCGAGGAGCCCGCGCTGGCCGCCCCGACGGTGGCCCAGCTGGTCGAGGCGACCGGCGCCGAGCTGCTGCTCGGCGACGCGGCCGGCCTGGCCCGCGACGTCCGGAGCTTCGTGTTCGGCGGCGCGATGCTGCCGACCTTCCTGACCGCGCTGACCGAAGGCGCCCTGGTGGTCACTCCCGGGGACCGGGCCGACCTGCTGATCGGCTCGCTGGCCGCGCACGCCGCCGGGGCCCCGCCGATCGCCGGCGTGCTGCTGACCCTGGGGCAGCACCCCGGGCCGAACGTGATGGCCCTGGCCGCCCGGCTGGCCCCCGGCACCCCGGTCGCGGTGGTCCCCGAGGGCAGCTGGCCGACCGCCGCCGCGCTCACCCATCTGGAGGGCAGGCTCACCCAGGCCAGCCCCCGGAAGGCCGAGGTCGCCCTCGGGCTCTTCGAACTGCACGTGGACACCGCCGAGTTGACCAGCCGGATCGAGCTGAGCCGGTCCGAGCGGGTCACCCCGATGATGTTCGAGCACGCACTGTTGGAGCGCGCCAGGGGCGACCGCAGGCACGTCGTCCTGCCCGAGGGCGCCGAGGAGCGGGTGCTGCGCGCCGCCGAGGTGCTGCTGCGCCGCAACATCTGCGACCTGACCCTGCTCGGCGAGCCCGACGCGATCCGCCGCAAGGCCGCCGCACTCGGCATCACCCTCCCGCAGGAGGGCGGCGACCACGCCCAGCTCCGGCTGGTCGACCCGGGCACCAGCCCGCTGCGCCAGCAGTTCGCCGAGCTGTACGCCAAGCTACGCGCGCACAAGGGCATGACCGTCGAGCTGGCCCTCGACGTGGTCACCGACGTCTCGTACTTCGGCACCCTGATGGTCCAGCAGGGCATCGCCGACGGCATGGTCTCCGGCGCGGTGCACTCCACCGCGGCGACCATCCGCCCCGCCTTCGAGGTGATCAAGACCTCGCCCGGCGCCGCGATCGTCTCCTCGGTCTTCTTCATGTGCCTGGCCGACAAGGTGCTGGTCTACGGCGACTGCGCGGTCAACCCCGACCCGGACGCCCAGCAGCTGGCCGACATCGCCATCCAGGCGGCCGGGACCGCCGCCCAGTTCGGCGTCGAGCCCAGGGTGGCGATGCTCTCGTACTCCACCGGCACCTCGGGGACCGGCGTGGACGTGGACAAGGTCCGCAAGGCCACCGAACTGGTCCGCGAGCTGCGTCCCGACATCCTGGTGGAGGGGCCGATCCAGTACGACGCCGCGGTCGACGCGCACGTCGCGGCCACCAAGCTGCCGGGCTCGGAGGTGGCGGGACGGGCCACCGTGCTGATCTTCCCCGACCTCAACACCGGCAACAACACCTACAAGGCGGTGCAGCGCTCGGCCGGTGCGGTCGCCGTCGGCCCGGTGCTCCAGGGCCTGCGCAAGCCGGTCAACGACCTGTCCAGGGGCGCACTCGTCCAGGACATCGTCAACACCGTGGCCATCACCGCCATCCAGGCGCAGAACGAAGGAGCGGCCCCGTGACCGGAGCCACCCGGGTCCTGGTGCTCAACGCCGGCTCCTCCTCGGTCAAGTACCAGCTGATCGACATGCTGGACGGCGCCCGACTGGCCTCCGGCCTGGTCGAGCGGATCGGCGAGACCAACGGCCGGCTCGTGCACACCCCGCACGACGGCGCCCGGCGGGAGACCGGCCAGGTCTTCCCCGACCACGGCGGGGCGCTCAAGGCGGTCGCCGAGGAGCTGGCCGCCGACGGCCTCGGCCTGGACTCCCCCGAGCTCGCCGCGATCGGCCACCGGGTGGTCCACGGCGGCCTGCGGTTCACCGCGCCGACCCTGGTCACGGACGAGGTGCTGGCCGAGATCCGGCGCCTGATCCCGGTCGCCCCGCTGCACAACCCGGCCAACATCACCGGCATCGAGGTGGCCCGGGCGCTGCGCCCCGACCTGCCGCAGGTGGCGGTCTTCGACACCGCCTTCCACGCCACCATGCCGGAGTACGCGGCCAGGTACGCGATAGACCGGGCGGTGGCGGACGAGCACCGGGTGCGCCGCTACGGCTTCCACGGGACCTCGCACCAGTACGTTTCGCGGGCCACCGCCCGGCTGCTCGGCAAGGACCCGGCCGAGGTGAACGTGATCGTGCTGCACCTGGGCAACGGCGCCTCGGCCTCGGCCGTCGCCGGTGGCGTCTGCGTGGACACCTCGATGGGCCTCACCCCCCTGGAAGGGCTGGTGATGGGCACTCGTTCGGGTGATGTCGACCCGGGTGTGGTCTTCCACCTGCACCGGGTGGGAGGTCTGACGATCGATGAGATCGACGATCTGCTGAACCGCCGCAGCGGCCTGCTCGGCCTGTGCGGCGACAACGACATGCGCGAGATTCTGCGCCGGGCCGACCAGGGCGACGCGGACGCCCGGCTGGCCTTCGACACCTACGTCCACCGGCTGCGCAAGTACGTCGGCGGCTACTACGCCGTGCTCGGGCGGGTGGACGCGATCGCGTTCACGGCGGGGGTCGGCGAGAACGCCGCGCCGGTCCGCGCGGCCGCCTGCGCCGGGCTGGAGGAGCTGGGCATCGCGGTGGACCCGGAGCTGAACGCGGTCCGCTCCGGCGAGGCCCGGGTGATCTCCCCCGCGTACGGACGGGTGACCGTCGCGGTGGTACCCACGGACGAGGAGCTGGAGATCGCGCAGCAGACCTTCGCCCTGGTACACGGAGCCTGACGGGCCGTCAGCGTCCCACGCCTCGGGACGGTTCGTCGGCGATCTCTCACCATTCGAGCGGAATGCGCCCATAACACGAACGGATAGACTGACCGATATGCGCCGAGCGAAAATTGTCTGCACCCTGGGTCCTGCCACGGACTCCTACGAACAGCTGAAGGCCATCGTCGAAGCGGGCATGAACGTCGCCCGACTGAACATGAGCCACGGCTCCCACGCGGAGCACGAGGAGCGGTACCGCAAGGTCCGCCAGGTGTCCCAGGACACCGGCCGCACCATCGGAATCCTGGCCGACCTCCAGGGTCCGAAGATCCGTCTGGCGACCTTCGCCAACGGTCCGGTGACGGTCGACAACGGTGACGAGTTCACCATCACCACCGAGGACGTGCCCGGGGACCAGCACATCTGCGGTACCACCTACAAGGGTCTGCCGGGCGACGTGAAGCCCGGCGACCCGGTTCTGATCAACGACGGCGTCATCGCCCTGGAGGTCGTCAGCGTCGACGGCCCACGGGTGAAGACCGTGGTGATCGAGGGCGGCGTGCTCTCGAACAACAAGGGCATCAACCTGCCCGGCGCGGCCGTGAACGTGCCCGCGCTGTCCGAGAAGGACAAGGACGACCTGCGGTTCGCGCTGGAGCTGGGCGTCGACATGGTCGCGCTCTCCTTCGTCCGGAACGCGGGCGACATCCACGACGTGCACAAGGTGATGGACGAGGTCGGCATCCGCGTCCCGGTCATCGCCAAGATCGAGAAGCCGCAGGCCGTCGAGGCGATGGAGGAGATCGTCCTCGCCTTCGACGCGATCATGGTGGCCCGTGGCGACCTCGCGGTGGAGTACCCGCTGGAGAAGGTGCCGCTGGTCCAGAAGCAGCTGATCACGCTGGCCCGCCGGAACGCCAAGCCGGTCATCGTCGCCACCCAGATGATGGAGTCGATGATCCACGCCTCCCGGCCGACCCGCGCCGAGGTCTCGGATGTCGCCAACGCGATCCTGGACGGGGCGGACGCGATCATGCTCTCCGCCGAGTCCAGCGTCGGCAAGTACCCGGTCGAGACGGTCAAGACCATGAGCCGGATCGCCGAGACGGCCGAGGAGGAGCTGCTCTCGCAGGGCCTCCAGCCCCTCAACCCGGGCCGCAAGCCCCGCACCCAGAGCGGCTCGATCGCCCGCGCCGCCTGCGAGCTGGGCGACTTCCTGAACGCCGAGGCGCTGGTGGCCTTCACCAAGTCCGGTGACACCGCCCGCCGCCTCTCCCGCTACCGCTCGCCGATCCCGGTGGTGGCCTTCACCCCGGACATCGCGACCCGCAACCAGCTCTCGCTGAGCTGGGGCGTCGAGGCGTACGTGACCGAGCAGGTCGAGACCACCGACGCGATGGTGGCCCAGGTCGACCAGGAGCTGCTGGCGCTGCGCCGGCTGAACGAGGGCGACACCGTCATCGTGACGGCCGGCTCCCCGCCCGGCATCCCCGGCAACACCAACATGGTCCAGGTGCACCACCTGGGCACCCGCGCGGCTCTCTGAGTCCCGCCCGCAGAACGCCCGTGGGGCGCCCCGATCCGTTCGGGGCGCCCCACGGGCGTTCTCGCCGTGCCTGGTCGCCCTAGTACGGCGTGGTGTCGTTGAAGAGCCGCATGCCGGGGATCTTCAGCGTGCCGCCGAACTGACCGGCCTGGACGGCCTTGGCCTGGGTCAGCGTCAGGTCGAGCGGGATCGGGACAGTGCCGAGCAGGTCCCAGAGCCACTTCGGCAGGGTGTCCGGGGTGAGGGTGACCTCGCCCAGGTCGATCGGGATCGGCAGGCCGAGCACCTCGGCCAGGTGGCCGGAGAGGCTCTCCACGTACATGGTGACCGGGCCCTGCCGCATGGTCGAGGTCGATCCCGGGTTGCTCTTCACGTGGAAGGTCTTGCCGGGGATCTGGATCGTCGACATGTCGAGGTTCTCGATGTCCACGCTCGCGGTGGTGAACTTCAGCACCCGCTTGGTGCCGGTCGGCGTCCGCACGTCGTACACGCCGTTGAAGACCGAGCCGTGCAGGGCCAGCCGGGTGGAGCGGAGGGTCCAGTTCTGCTCGGGCACCACGTGCCCGGGCGCGGCCTGGAGGGCCTTCGCCGAGCGGGTGTCCACCGTGCAGTTCGGGTTCGCCGAGGGTGAGGCGGAGGCGGAGGCACTCGACTTCGGCTGGGCCGCCGCCTTGGCGCTGCCGCTCGGCCGCGCGGTGGGAGACGGCGCGGTGGGGGACGGCGCGGTGGTCGGCGTCGCGGCCCTGGGTGCCACCGAGGTGGCCGGAGCCGGAGTCGCGGCCGGGGCCGGCGGCGGTGTCACGCGGGACGGAGTCGGGCTCGGCGACGGGGAGCTGCTCGGCTTCGGCGGCAGGAAGATGCCCACGATGTCGTCGATGATGCCGTTCGGGTGGATCGCCCCCTGGGACGCACCGGACGGGCTCGGCGTGCTCACCGGCGTGGTGGCGGCCGCGGAGCCGGTCGGCGCCGGGGTCGGTACGGCGCTCGGCGTGCCGGGTGTGACGGGCGTGCGCGGCGGCGCCACCGTCGGGGCCGAGGTGGGCAGCCCCTGGGTGCCGGGCAGCGGGGTCAGCTCGCTCTTCGGGACCGGGGTCTCCTCCAGCACCGTGTCCGGGGCGCTGGCGCAGTTCTTCGGGGTGTCGGCGGAGGCCAGCGTCGGGATGGCGCCCATCAGCAGCGCGGTCGGGACGGCGGCCAGCGCGAACGCCCGGCCCCGCAGCCGCGATCCGCGCCGCGGCGCGGCATGCCGCGGGCCCGGCAGCCGGAGCCCGGCCGCCTCGTCTCGCTCGGTCACCGGAAGTGCCCCTCCGGATCGGCGGCCTGCGGCTGGGCGGGCGACACCTGGGTGTCGGCGGCCGGCGCCTCGTGGGCCTCGTGCACCTCGTGCACCTCGTGCGCGAGCACGCCCTGCTCGGACTGGACGCCCTGCTCCGGCTGCTCAGCCGCGAACTCGGCGTCCGCGACGGCCGGTTCGGCCTTCAGCGGGGCCCAGGAGACCAGCAGCCCGCCGCCCACCAGGCCGAGCAGGAAGCCGATCAGGAAGCCGCCGAAGTTGGAGACCGGGATGGAGATCAGGCTGAGGATCGTGGTGGCCACCCCGCAGAACACCCGGACCAGCGGCTGGAACCACGCGGTCAGCCCGAGCGCGATCAGCAGCACGCCGATCACCAGCGAGCCCGCGCCGGCCGTGGTCGACATGGCCATCGTCAGCTGGCCGAGCTTCAGGTGGAAGTACGGGAAGTACAGGATCGGCCCACCCGCCAGGATGGCCAGCAGCCCGCCCCAGAACGGTCGGGTGTGCCGCCAGGTGTGGAACCTCTCCCAGGGGGTCGCCTGGCTCTCCTGCTGGGGCCACGGGGGGACGGTAGCGCTGGACACGAGGCAGCTCCTCGGTGGTACTCGCAGGCGGGAAGGTCGGAGACGGGGTACGGCCGGAGCGGGGTGGTGGCCCGCCCCGGCCGTGACGATCGGTCAGTCAGGTCGTCCGGGGACGGACCGTCAGCCGGCCTCGGGCATGTAGCACTCCACGCCCTCGCCCGAACCCTTCTTGATGTTGAGCTTCAGACCGTTCAGCGTGAAGGTGCCCGCCGTGGTCGCCCACGCGGTCTGCTTGACGTCGCTCAGCACGGCCCGGTCGGCGGCCTGGGCGAAGCCCTGGGCACCGGTGGGCAGCTTGCCCTGCTTGCGGACGACGTCGATCGAGTCGCCCTCCTTGTGACCGAGGGTGGAGGCGTCCTGGCCGATGTTGATGTTGGTGAACTCGGCGTCCGCCTTGAGCTCGGCCACGTCCAGGATCAGGTTCTTGGCGGTGACCGGCTTCTTCGGGTCGCCACCGGCGTTCAGGACCAGGGTCCAGTAGCCGAGCGGGCCGAGGTTGGTCTTCACCGACTGGCACAGGTTGTTGATCGTGGCCTCGTCGAAGGTCGAGATCGCGATCGGGTGCGGCGTGCCGTTCACCTCGAAGTCGACCCCGCCGAACTGGGCGAAGTTCTTACCGTCCAGGCGCGCGGTGGTGACCTTGAAGTCCTGGCCGGAGACGCTGAACGAGGCGGCCAGCGCGTTGCTCGCGAGGCTTACGCCGATGGCCGCGGTGGCGGCGATGCTGGGGACCATCACGAGCGCGAAGCGCTTCCAGCGGGTCTTGCCGAAAGTCTGGGACATGCGAGTCCTCCTTCTGGGACGTACATCTCCGGCCGTCACCGGCGCGTCCCGCGCCGGCCCCGGCTGGGATGGGAGAGAGCCACGTCCTCAATAGCGGCGACAACCTACGGCCGCGCAGGGATGCGCGGCCGGAAAGGACAGGAACCGCTTTCTGGGATCTGCGGATACCCCCCTGCCCTCGCCGTCGGCCTGAACCGGCGGCCACCCGGTGGGGACCTCTGGGGAGAGGACCGGGCGTGGCCGATCGTGCTTGAATCCCCGGCGAAGTACAAGAGGTTCGTTACTGACGGGTAATCCAACATCAGTAGCCGTCGATCATGGAATCTGGCCAATTATCACGCACCGTCACGATCTGACGGGCCGCCTACCCGGAAACGACGTGGAAACACCAGCGAAACACCCCCTCCTCGTCACCGATGGTAATGAGGAGAGGGTGTGGTCAAGATTTGATAAAGGTCCACGAATCGATGGGCATTGTCGCCAAATCACCCACGGCACCGCAGGTCACCGGCCGTGCCAGCACCCGGTGTTCAGAACAGCACGCGGGCCAGCGCGGACCGGGCCGCGACGACCCTCGGGTCCTCGGTGCCGATCACCTCGAACAGCTCCAGCAGCCGCAGCCGGGCAGTGTCCCGGTCCTCGCCGAACGTCCGGCCGACGGTGTCGACCAGGCGCCCGAAGGCGTCCTCGACGTGACCGCCCACCAGATCGAGGTCGGCCGCGTCCAGCTGGGCCGCGACGTCCTTCGGATCGCCGGCCGCCGCCGCCCGGACCGCCTGCGGGTCGAACTTCTCGACCCGCTGCAGCAGTTGGGCCTGCGCCAGGCCGAGCTTGGCCTCGGTGTTGCCGGGCTGGTCGGCCAGCACGTTGCGGTACGCCTGGACCGCGCCGCCCAGGTCGCCCCGGTCCAGCGCGTCGTGCGCGGCGGCCAGCGCCGGGTCCTCCGGCGGAAGCGTGGCGGCGGGGGCCTGACCTGCGGAGGCGCCGGCCCCGCCGACGATGCCGAAGCGCTGCTCGGCCACCGCGATCAACTGGTCGATGATCTTACGGACGTTGGCCTCGTTCTCGGCCCCCTGGAACAGCGGGACGAGCTGGCCGGCCACCACGGCCATCACGGCCGGGATGCCCTGGATGCCGAACTGCTGGGCGATCAGCTGGTTGGCGTCGACGTCGATCTTGGCGAGCACGATCCGGCCCGCGTACTCCTCGGCGAGGCGCTCCAGGATCGGGCTGAGCTGCTTGCACGGCCCGCACCACTCGGCCCAGAAGTCGACCACGACCGGGACCTCGGCCGAGCGTTGCACGACCTCGGCCTCGAAGGTGTCCTCGCTGACGTCGATCACCAGCGGGTAGGGGGCGACCGGCGGGGCGATGCCGTCCGCCTCTGCGGCGGCGGCCTGGCGGGCCCGCTCGGCCCTGGCCTGCTCGGCCTTCTGGGCGGCCTCACCGGCCGCCTTCACTGCGGCGAGATCGACCGCGCCGCGCAGGGCGGAGCTGTTGAGACCTGAATTCCGTGGCTGCATGGCACTATCCTCCCCCGTCCGCGCCAGTGACGTGTGCCAACCGCAGGGAAAGACCCCCGCCCCGATCGGCCGGTAGTGGAACGAGCCCGACGCGGATCCCCATCCGCGCCCCGCGCCCGCCCGATCCCTGGACCGGCGCGTGGTTGTCGCTCTATTCGCTACAGGTCGTAGCGTATCTCCATTCGGGGGCCGTGCCGCAAGCCCTTCCGGGCAACCGGGGGCGTGAGCTGTCCCACTTTCGGCGGTCTCCCGGCTCCCGTCCGGACCGATATGTCGCTACCGTGTGCAGCTCAAGTTACCCGCAGGTAAACCGCAAGGAGGCTCGGTGGCCCCCACCACCCGGCAGCCCGTCGCCACTGCCCCCACCGACCCGGCCCCGGCCGTGGCCGTACGCGGCAAGGGGCGGCCCCGCAGTGCCGCCGCCGACCTCGCGATCCTGGACGCCACCCGCGCCGCACTGGCCGAACTCGGCTGGGGCGGACTGACCATGGGTCACGTCGCGGCCCGGGCCGGCGTCGCCAAGACCACCCTCTACCGCCGCTGGCCGTCCAAGAACGAGCTGGTGGTGGACGCGGTGGCCAGCCTCTTCGACGAGCTGGAGGTGGCCGACCTCGGCAGCCTGCAGGCCGACATCGAGGCCGTGGTCTTCCGCTTCGCCGAACTGCTGGCCCGCCCGGAGACCCAGGCGGCCCTCCTCGCCCTGTTCGCCGAGGGCACCCGCGACCCGCAGCTCCGCCGCCGCATCCGGGAACGGATCGTCGATCCGCAGAAGCACCTGGTCCAGCAGGGCCGGGCGAACGCCCAACGCCGGGGCGAGCTCGGCCCGGACTGCGACGAGGCGACCGCCCGCGAGGAGATCTCGATCATCTTCGACACCATCGCCGGCACCGTCGAACACCGCATGCTGGTGAGCGGCGAACCCGTCACCCCGGACTGGATCCGCCGCTTCACCACCCTGCTCCTCAGCCCCCTCCCGGGCTTCTCCGCCGCCCTGCAGCAGCCCTGAGACTGCCGCAGGGTGCGTCCGCCCCGGCGGCTGACCGCTAGAACATCGCCGTCTCGCGGTAGATCCCCCACTCGTCGCGGAGCGCGTTGCAGATCTCCCCGAGGGTGGCCTCCGCGCGGACGGCGGTGAGCATCGGCGGGATCATGTTCTCCCCCGACCGCGCCGCCGCCAGCAGCTCCGCAAGGGCGCCCTGCACCGCCGCCTCGTCCCGCGCCGTCTTCCGCGCCGCGAGCACCCGCACCTGCTCCCGCTCCACCTCGTGGCTCACCCTGAGGATTTCCAGCTCGGGGGTGACGCTGCGCGGGTGGCAGTTGACGCCGACCACGCGCTTCTCGCCCTTCTCCACGCCCTGCTGGTACGCGAAGGCGGCCTCCGCGATCTCCCCGGTGAACCAGCCCTCCTCGATGCCGCGCAGGATGCCCGAGGTCATCGGCCCGATCGGGTGGTCGGCGGTCGCCTTGTCCAGGATCCGCTGGAAAATCGCCTCTGCCTGCTGCTCGATCCGGTCGGTCAGCGCCTCGACGTACCAGGAACCGCCCAGCGGGTCGGCCACGTTGGCGACGCCGGTCTCCTCCATCAGCACCTGCTGCGTGCGCAGGGCGATCTCCGCCGCCTGCTCGCTCGGCAGCGCGAGCGTCTCGTCCAGCGCGTTGGTGTGCAGCGACTGCGTACCGCCGAGCACCGCCGACAGCGCCTCGACGGCCGTCCGCACGACGTTGTTGTAGGGCTGCTGCGCCGTCAGCGACACACCCGCCGTCTGGGTGTGGAACCGCAGCCACTGCGCCTTGTCGGTCTTGGCGCCGTACCGCTCCTTCATCCAGCGGGCCCAGATCCGGCGCGCGGCGCGGAACTTGGCGATCTCCTCGAAGAAGTCCAGGTGCGCGTCGAAGAAGAAGGAGAGGCCGGGGGCGAAGACGTCCACGTCCAGCCCGCGCGACAGGCCGAGCTCGACGTACCCGAAGCCGTCCGCCAGCGTGTACGCCAGCTCCTGCGCGGCCGTGGCCCCGGCCTCGCGGATGTGATAGCCGGAGACCGAGAGCGGCTTGTACGCGGGGATGCCCGTCGCGCAGTACTCCATCAGGTCGCCGATCAGGCGCAGGTGCGGCTCGGGGGCGAAGAGCCACTCCTTCTGCGCGATGTACTCCTTGAAGATGTCGGTCTGGAGGGTGCCGTTGAGCACGGCCGGATCGACGCCCTGGCGCTCGGCGGCCACCAGGTACATGCAGAAGACCGGCACCGCCGGACCGCTGATCGTCATCGAGGTGGTCACCTCGCCGAGCGGGATGCCGTGGAACAGCACCTCCATGTCGGCGGCGGAGTCGATCGCCACCCCGCAGTGGCCGACCTCGCCGAGCGACTTGGCGTCGTCGGAGTCGTAGCCCATCAGGGTCGGCATGTCGAAGGCCACCGAGAGGCCGCCGCCGCCGGAGTCCAGGATCATCCGGTAGCGCTCGTTGGTCTGCTCGGCGTTGCCGAAGCCGGCGAACTGGCGGATGGTCCACGTCCGCCCCCGGTAGCCGGTGGCGTGCAGGCCGCGGGTGAAGGGGTACTCCCCCGGCCAGCCGATCCGCTCAAAGCCCTCGACCGGCTGTCCGGCGGGCGGGCCGTAGACCGGCTCCACCTCGTCACCGCTCAGGGTGGTGAAGTCGGCGTCACGCTTGCGGGCCTTGTCGTACCGCTGCTGCCAGCGGCCACGGCCGGCCTCGATCTCCTCGGCGTCCATCAGACTCCGACTCCACTCCGTTGCGGCCGCTGCCTTGTGGGCGCGGGACCAGTTACTTCGGCTTGTCCGGCCAATTTACTCGGACGTCCTAGTATCTGTCGATGGTGGCCGAACGACGGAGAGGCGCCCCTCCCGTGTCGGGGAGGGGCGCCTCTCTGGCCTGCTGCGCTCAGACGCCGGCCGGCTGGCGGGCGCCGTCGGCGGACGCCTGCTCGGCCGCCTCGCGAACCACTCGGCGCTCGGCGACGAAGGAGGCGAACGGGATGCAGCCCGCGGCCAGGGTGAAGACGAGTCGACCCGTCGGCCACTTGAGCTTCAGGCCGAGCAGGAAGGTGACCACGAAATACCCGATGTAGAGGTAGCCGTGCAGCATCGCGACGTATGCGGTGACGTCCTCAGCCGTGGAGAAGCCGTACTTCGCCACGATGAAGCCACAGAACACGAGGAGGGCCACACCGGTCGCAACAGCCAGGGCGCGGTACCAGCCCAGCAGGGGGGTCGCCTTCATCTTCAACATCGCCTCGCTCGACTGGATCGGCCGGTACGTCCGGTCTGCGCACCGCTCCCATGAGGGTAACCGGCCCTACACCGCGGCCCGGCCCGGCCCCTCGTCGCCGGGGGACACGAAGTCACCCGCCCCCACCCGGAGTGGCCGCAGGACGTCGAAGATCTGCCGGCACTGCTCCTCGTCGTAGCCCTCCAGGCCGAAGTCCATCGCCATCAGGTCCCGGGTGGCCTGCTCGACCACCTCGCGGCCCCGGTCGGTGATGGCCGCCAGCACGCCCCGGCCGTCCAGCGGGTTGGGGCGGCGGGCCACCAGTCCGGCGCGCTCCAGCCGGTCGACGGTGTTGGTGACGCTGGTCGGGTGCACCATCAGCCGCTCGCCGACCTTGGAGAGCGAGAGCTCGCCGGTCCGGCTGAAGGTGAGCAGCACCAGGGCCTCGTACCGGGCGAAGGTCAGCCCGTACGGCTTGACCACGGCGTCCACCCGGCCGAGCAGGATCTGGTGGGCGCGCATCACCGAGGTGATGGCCGACATCGAGGGAACGCCGCCCCAGCGGCTGGTCCAGAGTTCGTCGGCGCGGGCGATGGGGTCGAATTCGAGAGCGAGGGGCTTTGCCACCCCACCACCGTACCGGCGGCCCGCTCCCGGGGTAGCAGGTGTCCACGATGGCGGACAAGGGGGCGCCCTGGCGGAGTCCCGCCAGGGCGCATCACGGGATGCACCCGCGCATTCCGGACAGCCGACACATCCTCAACATCCGTACAGCCGACGGCAGTTGCCGAATCTAGACCGTGCACCCGAGTCGCAGGACGTCGAATGCCGTCGAAGCCGTCCCCTTTCCAGTGGTTCGCCGGGAATGCCACCCGGCCGTTCAGGCCACCGTCGCGCCCGGCCCGGTGGCGGGAGCTGGCCAACTCCCTTGCCAGACCTGTCATTTCAAGACGTGCATTGTCATGCTACTGACCACGTCCCGTCACGGCACCGGCCGCCCCACCCACTCCGGCCGGATGTCGTCCGCCGCACGGGCAGCACGTCAGCATCCGCTCCGCCCCGCAGGCACTAACCCCTGGTGCCCCGGAGCGAGGTGCGACCGCGCACACGCGGTTTTTCTCCGGAAGGAACCCGTACGTGAAGCGAAAGCTGACAGTCGGAGCCGCACTCTCCGCCACGGTGATCCTCGCCAGCGCGATCCAGATCAGCGCCGGGACCGCCCAGGCCATGCCCGCCCCGGTGAGCAAGGGTTCCACCTTCCAGCGCGCCGAACTGACGGCACTGGCCCAGTCGTACGCCCCGGCCGTGGCCAAGGCCGCCGGCCTCGGCGCCACCGAGGCGCTGGTCGCCAAGGACGCCGTGATCGACGCCAACGGCGCCAAGCACCTGCGCTTCGAGCGCACCTACGCCGGCCTGCCGGTCGTCGGTGGCGACCTGGTCGCGCACCTGGCCCCGAACGGCAGGGTCGGCTCGATCGACCGGGCCTCCGAGGCCACCCTCGCACTGCCCGGTCTGAGCCCCGCGGTGTCGGCCGAGAAGGCCGCCGAGCAGGCCACCGGCGCCGTGCAGGCCACCGTCGGCCAGACCATCGACAAGGACGAGTCGCCGATCCGGGAGATCAGCGGCACCGGCGCCCCGACCCTGGTGGTCTGGGCCCAGTCCGGCACCCCCCGACTGGCGTACCGGACGGTCGTCGAGGGCGTCCGCGAGGACGGCGCGCCCAGCGCCCAGAACCTGGTCACCGACGCCGCCACCGGCGAGGTGCTCGCCAGCCACGAGCAGTACCTGGCCAGCGCGGCCACCGGCAGCGGCAAGGGCGTGCACGTCGGTTCGGTCACCCTGACCACCAACTACACCGGCTCCACGTACGAGTTGAAGGACCCGACCCGGGGCAACACCCGGACCGTCGGGCTGAACGGCGGCACCTCGGGCAACGGCACGCTGTTCACCGACGCCGACAACGTCTGGGGCAACGGCCTGGCCTCCAACAGCCAGTCGGCCGCCGTGGACGCGCAGTACGGCGCCGTGGCGACCTGGGACTACTACAAGAGCAGCTTCAACCGCCTGGGCATCCGCAACGACGGCGTCGGCGCGGTCAGCCGGGTGCACTACGGCAGCAACTACGTCAACGCGTTCTGGAGCGACTCCTGCTTCTGCATGACGTACGGCGACGGCTCCTCCAACACCCACCCGTTGACCGCGCTGGACGTGTCCGGCCACGAGATGACGCACGGCGTCACCTCCAACACCGCAGGCCTGGTCTACTCCGGCGAGTCCGGCGGCCTCAACGAGGCCACCTCCGACATCTTCGGGACCATGGTCGAGTGGTACGCCAACCTGTCGGCCGACCCGGGTGACTACCTGATCGGCGAGAAGATCAACATCAACGGGAACGGCACGCCGCTCCGCTACATGGACAAGCCCTCCAAGGACGGCGCGTCCAAGGACTCCTGGTACTCCGGTGTCGGCAACGTGGACGTGCACTACTCCTCGGGTGTGGCCAACCACTTCTTCTACCTGCTCTCCGAGGGCAGCGGCGCCAAGGTGATCAACGGCGTCAGCTACAACAGCCCGACCTCCAACGGCTCGACCGTGACCGGCATCGGCCGCACCAAGGCCGCCGCGATCTGGTACCGCGCGCTGACCGTGTACTTCACCTCCACCACCAACTACAAGGCCGCGCGCGCCGCCACGCTCAAGGCCGCGACCGACCTGTACGGCGCCACCAGCACCGAGTACAAGACGGTGGCGGCCGCCTGGTCCGGCGTCAACGTCACCTGACCTCCCCGCCGCAGCGCACCGCAGCCGGGTCTCCGTTCGGGAGGTCCGGCTGCGGCGTTCCCGCTAGCAGGCGCCCGCCGGGACGATCAAGAGGCGGGGTCTGGCGAGGTTCCGCCACTGTCGTTTCTGGTACATACCATGACCGCAATCGACGGAAACACCGCCGCAATCTTCGTATTGGTCTGGACAGTTACCGATTTTCGACGGTTGTTCAGGTTCCGTTCGCGTCAAAACTCCGTCGTGGCGCCGGAATTGACCAGATTTGCCGGGTATGCCACGCGGTCGATCAGGCCATCACGTAGCGTGCCGAGCTGGCGGGAGCTGGCCAACTATCGCCCCAGACCTGTCATTTCACCAGGTGCATTGTCATGCTTCTGGCCAGCCCCGTTACGGCAATCGACCGCCCCACACCTCGGTCGGTTGCCGCTTGACCGCACGGAGCAGCACGTCAGCACCCGCTCCGCCCCTCAGGCACTAACCCCTGGTGCCCCGGTGCGAGGTGCGACCGCGCACAAGCGGTTGATCTTCGGAAGGAACCCGTACGTGAAGCGAAAGCTGACTGTCGGAGCCGCACTCTCGGCCACGGTGATCCTCGCCAGCGCCATCCAGGTCAGCGCCGGTACGGCGCAGGCCGCCCCCCTCACCGCGAGCAGCAAGGGCTCCGCCCTGCAGCGCGACGAGCTGAAGTCGCTGGCCCAGTCGTACGCCCCGGCCGTGGCCAAGGCCGCCGGCCTCGGCTCCTCGGAGGCGCTGGTCGCCAAGGACGCCGTGATCGACGCCAACGGCGCCAAGCACCTGCGCTTCGAGCGCACCTACGCCGGCCTGCCGGTCGTCGGTGGCGACCTGGTCGCGCACCTGAACCCGGCCGGCAAGGTCAAGTCCGTGGACAAGGCCGCCGAGGCGCAGCTCGCGCTGCCCAGCCTGACCCCCGCCGTGCCCGCCGAGAAGGCCGCCAAGCAGGCCACCGGCGCCGTGCAGGCCACCGTCGGCCTGACCATCGACGAGGACGAGAGCCCGATCAAGGAGGTCACCGGCTCATCCACGCCGAACCTGGTGATCTGGGCCACCTCCGGCACCCCGCGCCTGGCCTACGAGACCGTGGTCGAGGGCGTCCGGGACAACGGCATACCCAGCGCCCAGAAGCTGGTCACCGACGCCGCCACCGGCGAGGTGCTCTCCACGCACGAGCAGTACCTCACCGCGGCCGCGACCGGCAGCGGCAAGGGCGTGTTCGTCGGTTCGGTCGCGCTGACCACCAACTCGGCGAGCGGCACGTTCCAGCTGAAGGACCCCAGCCGGGGCAACATGTACACCACCACGCTCAACAACAAGACCTCGGGCAACGGCACCCTGCTGACCGACACCGACAACGTCTGGGGCACCGGCCTGGTCTCCAGCAGCCAGTCGGCCGCCGTGGACGCCCAGTTCGGCGCGGCAGCCACCTGGGACTACTACAAGAACTCGTTCGGCCGCCTCGGCATCCGCAACGACGGTGTCGGCGCCTTCAGCCGGGTGCACTACGGCCGCAACTACGTCAACGCGTTCTGGTCCGACCAGTGCTTCTGCATGACGTACGGCGACGGTGCCTCCAACACCCACCCGCTGACCGAGCTGGACGTGTCCGGCCACGAGATGACGCACGGCGTCACCTCCAACACCGCGGGCCTGAACTACTCGGGTGAGTCCGGCGGCCTCAACGAGTCCACCTCGGACATCTTCGGCACCATGGTGGAGTTCAGCGCGAACCTCGCGTCCGACAAGGGTGACTACCTGATCGGCGAGCTGATCGACCTCAACGGGAACGGCACGCCGCTCCGCTACATGGACAAGCCCTCCAAGGACGGCGGCTCCGCCGACTCCTGGTCCTCCGGTGTCGGCAGCCTGGACGTCCACTACTCCTCGGGCGTCGGCAACCACTTCTTCTACCTGCTCTCCGAGGGCAGCGGCGCCAAGAGCATCAACGGCGTCAGCTACAACAGCCCGACCTCCAACGGCTCCACCCTGACCGGCATCGGCCGGGACAAGGCCGCCGCCATCTGGTACCGCGCGCTGACCGTGTACTGGACCTCCACCACCGACTACGCGGGCGCCCGTACCGGCACCCTCAAGGCGGCGGCGGACCTGTACGGCTCGGGCAGCACCGAGTACAACGCGGTCGCGGCCGCCTGGTCCGGCGTCAACGTCAACTGACGTCCCGCCACCTGAACACGCGGAAGCCCGGGTCCCTCGGAGGGGAGACCCGGGCTTCCGTGTGTTCGAGGCGTCAGGCGGTGGCGGGCTGTCCGGTGCCCGGGTACTCGCCGCGCTCCTCCTTGGCGAGCATCCGCTCGGCCACGAAGCCGCCGAACGGCAGCACCGACAGCACGAACAGGGTCGCGCCGCGCTTGGCGTCCCAGCGCTGCTTCTGCCAGGCCAGCGCAAGGAAGACCACGTACAGCACGAAGAGCGCGCCGTGCACGGAACCCATCACCGGCACCGCGTTGAAGTCGGTGGTGCGCTTGAGCACCGAGCAGACCAGCAGCAGCAGGAAGGACAGGCCCTCGGGGGCGGACACGAGACGCAGACGGTGGACGGCGCTGCTCTTCACGGCGGGGTACCTCACTCCGGGGATCGGCCGACTTGTGAACCGGTGCACAAACCGGCCACCCATTATGACCGGTTCCCTACCTGGCTCCGGCGGCCGGGGCCGTGTACCGGATGTGTACCAGTGACCGCCACCCCCTCCCGGAGGTCCGCCGACGGCCGCTATGGTCACCGCGTGGCACAGTTTCGACTCCAGGGATCAAAGGTGCTCGCCGTCGACATGACGGGCGACGCGGTCAAGGCCCGCAACGGATGCATGGTTGCGTACACGGGCCAGATGAACTTCAAGAAGCTCAGCGGCGGTGGCAACGGCCTTCGAGGCATGGTCACCCGCCGGCTGACGGGCGAGCAGATGGAGGTCATGGAGGTCCAGGGGCAGGGCACCTGCTTCTTCGCCGACCGGGCCACCGAGGTCAACCTCGTACGGCTGAACGGCGAGACGCTGTTCGTCGAGGCGGACAACCTGCTCTGCACCGAGGGCAGCCTGCACACCGGCACCAGCTTCACCGGCCTGAACGGGATGGCCTCCGGCACCGGCCTGTTCACCACCAAGGTGGACGGGCACGGCTGGGCCGCGCTCACCTCCAAGGGCCCGGCGATCATCCTCCGGGTCTCCCAGGGGCAGCCGCTGCGGGTGGACCCGGGCGCGTACGTCGCGCACACCGGCAACCTCAACCGCGCGCTCAAGTCCGGCGGCGGCTGGACCACGCTGATCGGCGAGGGCGGCGGTGAGGCGATGCAGGTGGAGTTCACCGGCGAGGGCCTGGTCTACGTCCAGCCCTCCGAGCGACTCACCTTCGGGGGCGACGTCTGATGCCGTTCACCAAGATCAACAGCAAGCTGATCGAGGCCAAGGTCTTCCCCGGGCAGCGGATCTTCAGCCAGCGCGGCTCGATGATCGCGTACACCGGTGAGGTCGGCTTCACCCCCAATCTGACCGGTGGTCAGGGCGGTGTACTGGGCATGATCGGACGCCGGGTCGCCAATGAGGACGTCCCGCTGATGACCGTCGAGGGTCAGGGCACCGTGCTGTTCGGCCACGGCGGCCACCACATCCAGGTCATCGAGCTCAACGGCGACACCCTGAACGTCGAGGCGGACCGGCTGCTCGCCTTCGACGGCACGCTCCGGCAGACCACCGTCTTCCTCGGCTCGCAGGGCGGCGTGATGGGCATGGTGCGCGGCCAGGTCAGCGGGCAGGGCCTGTTCACCACCCAGCTGAGCGGCCAGGGTTCGGTCGCGGTGATGGCGCACGGCGGATTCGTCGAACTGCCGATCACCCCGAACCAGCCGGTGCACGTCGACCCGCAGGCGTACGTCGCCCACCGCGGCCAGGTCCAGAACAAGCTGTCCACCTCGGTGGGCTGGCGCGACATGGTCGGACGGGGCTCCGGCGAGGCGTTCCAGCTGGAGCTGTCCGGCAACGGTGTGGTGTACGTCCAGGCGAGCGAGGAGAAGCTCTGATGTCCTACCCGCCCCAGTACCCGCCGCAGCAGCCCGGCTACGGCGCCCCCCAGCAGTACCCGGCGCAGCCCGGTCACGGCGCACCCGAGAGCCCGCAGGTGCACGACGCGCACAGCCTGCCGGCGAACGACAACGTCAACCCGTACGCCTTCTCGGTCGACCTGAACGGCCCGTACTACCTGCAGAAGGGGAAGATGATCGCCTACTACGGCGACGTCCGCTTCTCCGGCATCGGTCACGGCTCGATCGACCGCGCGCTCGGCCGCAACTTCAACTCCCCGCTGCACGCCACCGACTGGGTGGTGGCCGAGGGCCGGGGCAAGCTGCTGCTCGCCGACCGGGCCTTCGACCTCAACTCGTACGACCTGGAGAACGGCAACCTGACGGTCCGTTCGGGCAACCTGCTGGCCTTTGAACCGACCCTGGCGCTCAAGCAGTCGATCATCCCGGGCTTCCTCACCCTGATCGGCACCGGCAAGTTCGTGGCCGCCTCGAACGGTCCGGTGCACTTCGTCGAGCCGCCGATCCGGGTCGACCCGCAGGCGCTGGTCGGCTGGGCCGACTGCCCCGCGCCCTGCCACCACTACGACCACGGCTACATGCACGGCGTGCTCGGCGGACTGCGTCAGCTGACCGGGCTCGGCGGGGCCTCGGGCGAGGAGCACCAGTTCGAGTTCATCGGGGCCGGCACGGTGCTGATCCAGTCCAGTGAGACGCTGATGGCCGAGCGATCGGTCGGCGTGGTGCACCAGGAGGCGGGCGTCCCTGGCGGCGGGTACGGCATGCCGCAGCAGCAGGGCCACGGCCAGGGTCAGACCCAGTTGCCGAACGTGAACGTCCCCGGCCTGGGGAACCTCGGCGACCTCGGGCGGCGCTTCGGCCTGTAGGTACTACGGTTCGTCTAATTGTATAACTTTTAACAACCTCGGCTATAGTGTTGCCATGGACACCCCCGCCGACACCCCCGCAGCGGTCTCCTCCTCGTCCTCGCCGGAGGAGGAGACCCCTTGGCTCTCCGCCAAGGAGCAGCAGTTCTGGCGTGCCCATCTGGAGGTCAGCCACCTGCTGGACTACCAGCTCGGCCGGGAGCTCCAGCCGCACGGTCTCGCCAACAACGACTACGAGATCCTGGTCGTCCTCTCCGAGTCCCCCGACCGCCGGATGCGGATGACCGACCTGGCCACCGCCACCCTGCAGTCCAAGAGCCGGCTCTCGCACCAGATCACCCGGATGGAGACCGCCGGCCTGGTCCTCCGCCAGGAGTGTCCGGGCGACCGTCGCGGTCTCTACGCCCACCTCACCGAACAGGGTTGGGAGATCCTGCAGAAGGTCGCCCCGGACCACGTCCGCTCGGTGCGCCACCACTTCATCGACCGCTTCACCCCGGAGCAGATCGAGACCCTCCACGCCGCGCTCGCGCCGGTGGCGGAGCACCTGCGGAGCCTGCGCGGCCGCAGCTAGGCAGCCGGTCAGGTCGCGCTGTCCAGTGGCTCGGGCCCCTGGTGGTGCAACCGAGCCCCCGGCGGGAAGCTCAGCTCCGCGTCAGTCCGGCGACCAGGGTGTCCGCTGCTCCGTACGGGTCCAACGTGCCGTCCGCGACGCGCTCCGCCAGGGCGGACAGCTGCCGGTCGCCGTGCAGGTCGCCGATCCGGGCCCGGAGCGTGGAGAGCGCGATCGCCTCGATCTCGTCGGCCGCCCGCCGCCGCCGCCGGACCGCGAGTTCACCGGTCTCGGCCAGCCAGGCCCGGTGCTTCTCCAGGGCCTCGACCACCTCGTCGATGCCCTCGCCGCGTGCGGCCACGGTCTTCACGATCGGCGGCCGCCAGTCCCCCGCGTCCCGCGCCTCGCCGAGCCCGAGCATGTGGTTGAGCTCGCGCGCGGTGGCGTCGGCGCCGTCCCGGTCGGCCTTGTTGACCACGAAGACGTCGCCGATCTCCAGGATTCCGGCCTTGGCCGCCTGGATGCCGTCACCCATGCCGGGCGCGAGCAGCACCACGGTGGTGTCGGCCTGGGCGGCCACCTCCACCTCGGACTGGCCGACCCCGACGGTCTCCACCAGGATCACCTCGCAGCCCGCCCCGTCCAGCACCCGCAGGGCCTGCGGCGCCGACCAGGAGAGCCCGCCGAGGTGCCCCCGGGTGGCCATCGAGCGGATGAACACCTCCGGGTCGGTGGCGTGCTCCTGCATCCGGACCCGGTCGCCGAGCAACGCCCCGCCGGAGAACGGTGACGAGGGGTCGACCGCCAGCACGCCGACCCGCTTGCCGAGCCGCCGGTACGCGGAGACCAGCGCGGAGGTCGAGGTCGACTTGCCGACCCCGGGCGAACCGGTCAGCCCGACCGTGTAGGCCTGCCCGGTGTACGGCGCCAACGCGGCCATCGCCTCCCGCAGTTGCGGGGCGGCGTTCTCCACCAGCGAGATCAGCCGTGCCACGGCGCGCGGGCGCCCCTCCCGGGCCTGCTCGACCAGCGTGGGGACGTCGATCATGCGGGTGCTCCTCGGTCACTAGGCAAACTAAGGAAGGGCCGCCGGACGTGGAGTCCGGCGGCCCCGACAGTACGTCAGCCGGTCAGACCCGGGGCACCCGGACGATCAGCGCGTCGCCCTGGCCGCCACCGCCGCAGAGCGCGGCCGCGCCGACCCCGCCGCCACGGCGCTGGAGCTCCAGCGCCAGGTGCAGCACCACGCGGGCGCCGGACATCCCGATCGGGTGGCCGAGCGCGATCGCGCCGCCGTTCACGTTGACCTTGTCCTCGGTGACGCCGAGGTCCTTCATCGACTGGTGCGAGACTGCCGCGAAGGCCTCGTTGATCTCGATCAGGTCGAGGTCCTCGACGCCGATGCCCTCCTTGGAGAGGGCGTGCTTGATGGCGTTGGACGGCTGCGACTGGAGCGAGTTGTCCGGGCCCGCGACGTTGCCGTGCGCGCCGATCTCGGCGATCCAGCTCAGGCCCAGCTCCTCGGCCTTGGCCCTGCTCATCACGATCACCGCGGCCGCGCCGTCGGAGATCTGCGAGGCGGTGCCGGCCGTGATGGTGCCGTCCTTGGTGAACGCCGGGCGCAGCTTGGCCAGCGTCTCCACCGTGGTCTCGCCGCGGATGCCCTCGTCCTGGCTGAAGACGACCGGGTCGCCCTTGCGCTGCGGGATCTCCACCGGCACGATCTCGGCGTCGAAGACGCCGTTCTTCTGCGCGGCGGCGGCGCGCTGGTGGGAGAGCGCGGCCAGCTGGTCCTGGATCTCGCGGCCGATTCCGAGCCGGGTGTTGTGCTTCTCGGTCGACTCGCCCATCGGGATTGACTCGTAGGCGTCGGTCAGACCGTCGTGGGCCATCGAGTCGAGCATCTCGATCGCGCCGTACTTGTAGCCCTCGCGGGACTTCGGCAGCAGGTGCGGGGCGTTGGTCATCGACTCCTGGCCGCCCGCGACCACGATGTCGAACTCGCCCGCGCGGATCAGCTGGTCCGCCAGCGCGATCGCGTCCAGACCGGAGAGGCAGACCTTGTTGATGGTCAGCGCCGGGACGTTCAGCGGGATGCCGGCCTTGACGGCGGCCTGGCGGGCGGGGATCTGACCGGCCCCGGCCTGGAGCACCTGGCCCATGATCACGTACTGGACCTGGTCGGGGGTCAACCCGGCCCGCTCCACCGCGGCCTTGATCGCGAAGCCGCCGAGCTCGGCACCGGAGAAGCCCTTGAGCGAGCCGAGCAGCCGGCCCATCGGGGTTCGGGCACCTGCGACGATCACTGAAGTAGTCATGAGACGAGCCCCTTCGCGCGTCAAGGCCATGAGGGTGTGGGGACGCGGCTCAATGTACTGACCCGTAACCCGTGCGTCACCGGAGCCGAGGTGTGATCAGCGGCACGTGTCACTGCCTGGTCAACACCGTGTCAGCACAGCTTGGGTGAATTGTGAGCAGGCTCGCACGCGGCATGCTGGCGCTCCCTCAACTCCGTGCGCTGCACTGGTACCCGCCCTTCAAACCCCTCACTCCTCCCGGAGGCCAGCCGTGCTGACCCGCATCGACCACATCGGGATCGCCTGCTTCGACCTGGACAAGACCGTCGAGTTCTACCGCGCCACGTACGGCTTCGAGGTCTTCCACAGCGAGGTGAACGAGGAGCAGGGCGTCCGCGAGGCGATGCTGAAGATCAACGACACCGGCGACGGCGGCGCCTCCTACCTCCAGCTGCTGGAGCCGACCCGGGAGGACTCCACGGTCGCCAAGTGGCTGGCGAAGAACGGCGAGGGCGTGCACCACATCGCCTTCGGCACTGCCGACGTGGACGGCGACGCCGCCGACATCAAGGCCAAGGGCGTCCGGGTGCTGTACGAGGAGCCCCGGATCGGCTCGATGGGCTCCCGGATCACCTTCCTGCACCCGAAGGACTGCGGCGGCGTGCTGACCGAGCTGGTCACCTCGGCGGCCACCGGCCACTGACCTCCCGGCGGGGTCGCCGCCCCGCGGCCCCGCCCACGACCGGTCGGTAACCTCGGAAAACCCCCACTCGCCCATTCCCCTGCGGGCCGCGCACACTACAATGCCGAAGTGCGCAAAGCTCCGGGGAGGACCGGTCCGGCGGGCACGGCCGGTGGCGGGGGCAGCGAGGGCTGATCCCGGCACAAGGGGAGTCCACCAACCGGGCGCGGCTGTAGGGCCGAGGACCGGATCTGTCACCATTCTCCACAGGCAAGAGTTCGCTCAGGAGTCCACTCGGACGGCGGAGCGCGACACCGTCGCGCGCCGGTGCCCGGTGACTCCGTCCGTGGCACCCGCCACGGCTGCAAGGACCAGCTGATCCGGCCCCCACGGTGGGGTTCACCGGCCGGCCGGGTCGAGGACGCGACCAGGAGATGGATGGGACCGCGGAGTGCGGGGCAACGACCGCTACGAGGCTGACGATCACCTCTCCCAGTTCGAGGCCGAGATGGATCGGACTCGCAAGGAGCGGGACAAGACCGTCCAGCATGCCGAGGACCTCGCCTACCAGGTGGAGGTGCTCCGGGCCAAGCTGCACGAATCCCGTCGGCAGCTCGCCCAGCCGCGCGCCTTCGACTCCGTCTCCGGGCAGGCCGAGCAGCTCCTGCTCAACGCCGAGATGCAGGCCCAGCAGCTCCGCGCCGAGGCCGAACGCCAGCTCCGCGACTCCCAGGCGGCCACCCAGCGGCTGATGGCCGAGGCCGCCGAACGCACCGCCCGCCTCGAGGCCGAGCTGGCCGCCCGCCGCCGCCAGCTGGACGAGGAGCTCGCCGAGCTGCGCCGCAGCGCCGAGCGCCACGTCAACGAGAACGTCAACTGGGCCGAGCAGACCAGGGCCGGCACCGAGCAGGAGTCCCAGCGACTGCTCCAGGAGGCCCAGGCCGAGGCCGAGCGGATGATCGCCGCCGCCAGGGCCGAGGCCGCCGCGCTGGCCGACCACGCCCGGGCGCAGACCGCCGCCGACGTGGACGCAGCCCGGGGCGAGGCGCAGGCCGCGGTGGAAGCCGCCCTGGTCCGCGCCCAGAACGACGCCGAGCGCCTGCTCAGGGCCGCCTCCGAGCAGGCCCAGCAGGCCAACGCGCAGGCCGAGGCCGTCACCGGCGAGGCCCAGCAGCAGCTGGCCGGGGCGCAGGCCGCCGCCGAGCAGCAGCTCGCGGTGGCCCAGGCCGAGATCGCCCAGCTCAAGCAGCAGGCTGCGGAGGACCAGCGGCGTGCGAGCGAGGCGCTCGACCAGGCCCAGGCCGAGATAGAGCGGCTGCGTACCGAGGCGCTGGCCGAGGCCGAGCGGGCCCGCCAGGAGGCCGCCGAGCTGCGCGCCCGCGCCGAGGCCGCCGCCGAGCAGTTGCAGATCGAGGCGGAGGCCGCGGTGCAGCGGCTGGTCGCGGACGGCGAGGCCGCCAGCGACCAGCGTTCGCAGACCGCCAAGGCCGAGATCGCCCGGATGGTGGCCACCGCCACCAAGGAGACCGACCGGATCAAGGCCGAGGCCGCCAACGCCAAGGCCGAGGCGGAGGCCGCCAGGGCCGCCGCCGCCGAGGAGAGCGAGCGGCTGCGCGGCGCGGCCGAGAGTGTCGCCACCCAGCTGCGGAACGAGGCCGAGGCGGCCATCGCCGCGATGCGCGCCGAGGCCGAGGCGGAGGCCGCCGCGCTGCGCGCCGAGGCGCAGGCCGCCGCCGAGCAATTGGCCGCCGAGGCCCGCGAGGCCGGCCGGGCCGAAGGGGCCAAGGACGCCACCGTCCACCTTGCCAAGGCCGCCAAGCAGGCCGAGGAGGCGGTCTCCCGCGCCCGGGCCGAGGCCGAGGCCACCGTGGCGGCGGCCGACAGCGAGGCCGAACGGCTGCTGGCCGAGGCGGGCGCCGAGGCCGAGAAGCTCCGCGAGCAGGCCAGGGCCGCGATGGAGCAGGCCCAGAACGCCGCGCTGGAGGACGCCGCCGCACTCCGCGAGCAGATCCGCCAGGCCCATGACGAGGCCGCCCAACTCCGCGCCGAGGCTGAGGAGTTGCGCAACCAGGCGGCCGCCGAGGCGGAGCGCCTGGAGAACGAGGCCCGGCGGCAGGCGGTGCTCCGGATGGAGGAGTCCGCGAAGACTGCCGAGGAGCTGCTGACCAAGGCCAAGACCGACGCGGACGAGCTGCGCGCGAGCGCGGCGGCCGACGTGGAACGGCTGCGCGAGCAGGCCGAGGCGCAGGCGGTGGAGACCCAGGGCCGGGCCGAGCAGACGCTCGCCCGGGCCCGGGCCGAGGCCGAGAAGCTGGTCGCCGGAGCCGAGCAGCAGGGCCAGGACGCGATCACCGCCGCCAAGGCCGCCGCCGCCGAGAACCGGGGCGCCGCCGAGCGGGAGACCGCCGAACTCCGCCGCGAGGCAGCCGAGTTCGACCAGCGGGTCCGGGCCGAGGCACAGGCCGCCGCCGAGCGGCTGGCCGCCGAGAGCCGCGCCGCCGCCGAGGCGACCCGGGTCGAGGCCGCCGAGTGGGCCGACAACCACCGTGCCGGAGCGAAGAGTTGGGCCCTCCAGCAGCGCGGCGAGGCGGAGGCCGATGCCCACGCGCTGCGCGAGGAGAGCCGCCGCGAGCGGGCCGAGGCGAGTGCCGCGCTGGAGCGCGAGCAGCGTGAGGCCGCCGAACTGCTGGCCGCCGCCAGGACCGAGCGGGCCGAGGCCACCACCGTCGCCGCCGACCTGCGCTCGACCGCCGAGCGGGAGACCGCCGAGCTGCGGGTTGCCGCCGAGGCCGAGACCACCGCGCTGCGGGCCGCCGCCGCGGCCGAAGCGGCCGAGCTGACGGAGCGTACGGCGGCCGAGGCCGCCGAGCTGCGGGCCACCACCGAGGCGGAGGCCACCGCGCTGCGCGCCCTGGTCGCCGCCGAGACCACCGAGCTGGCCGAGCGTACGGCCGCCGAGACCGCCGAACTCCGGGCCACCGCCGAGCGGGAGGCCGCTGAGCTGCACGCCACCGCCGAGGCGGAGGCCACCGCGCTGCGGGCCGAGGCCGCCCGGGAGCTGGCCGAGGCGCAGGAGCGGGCCGCCACCGCGGTCGCCGAGGTGGGCGAGTTGCGCGCCGAGGCGGAGGCCGAGATCGCCGAGCTGCGGGCCGCGGCCGAGGACAAGGCGGCCGAGCTGGTCTCCGTCGCCGAGGACGAGGCAGCGGAGACCCGTCAGTCGGTGGCCGGTCTGTACGAGACCGCCTCCCAGCAGATCGCCGAACTGCGCGCCACCGCCGAGCGGGAGAGCGCCGAGCTCCGCGAGCTGGCCGAGCTGGAGGCCGCCGAGCTGCGGGAGACCGCCGAACGGGACAGCGCCGAACTCCGCGCCGCCGCCGAGGCGGAGACCACCGCGCTGCACGAGCGGACCGCCGCCGAGCTGGCCACGGACCGGGAGCACGCCGCCGCCGAGATCGGGCAGCAGCGGGCCGACGCGCGGGCGTACGACGAGCGGCTGCGGGCCGAGGCGGAGGCCGAACGGGCCGACGCGCTCGCCTTCGCCGGGCAGTGCCGGGCCGAGGCCGAGGCGCAGGCCAGGCAGACCACCCACGAGGCGGAGGAGCGCGCCGCGCTCGCGATCGCCGAGGCGGAGGAGTTCGCCGCCGCGCTGCGGGCCGAGGCCGAGGAGTACGCGCTGGCCACCCGCACCCTGGCGGAGGACTACGAGACCGCCACCCGGAGCCGGGCCGACGCGTACGACCGGGAGACCAGGGAGGCCGCCGAGCAGTTCGACCGGGCCACCCGGGAGCAGGCCAAGTCGGTGCTGGAGAAGGCGTTCGCGGACGCCGAGTCGCTCGGCGAGGACGCCCAGGCCACCGCACTGGCCACCACCACCGCCGCCGAGGAGCAGGCCGACGCGATGGTGGCGGCCGCCCGCAAGGAGGCCGAGCGGCTCACCGCCGCCGGCGAGGCGGCCGGGCAGGCCGAGGTGGAGCGCGCCAGGGCGGACGCCGACGCGCTGCTGTCCGAGGCCCGCCGGGACGCCACCGCCGTCCGCGAGCGGGCGGAGGAGCTGCGCGAGCGCACCGACGCCGAGATCGAGGCGCTGCACGAGCGGGCCCGCAAGGAGAACGCGCAGGCCATGAAGTCGGCCGGCGAGCGGGTGGACACCCTGGTGACAGCGGCTCAGGAGCAGCTCACCGAGGCCGAGGAGCAGGCCGCCAAGGCCGTGGCCGACGCCGAGGAGCGAGCGGCCAAGCTGGTCGCCGAGGCCGAGGAGAAGGCCGCCGAGCTCACCTCGGAGGCGTCCGCGGAGGCCGGCAAGGTCCGGATCTCGGCGGTGCGCAAGGCCGAGGGCCTGCTCAAGGAGGCGGAGCAGAAGCTCGCCGACTCCACGGCGCGCGCCGACCGGACGCACACCGAGGCCGAGGAGCGGCTGAAGTCCGCCCAGGAGGAGGCCGAGCAGCAGCTCGAAGCCGCCTCCGAGCAGGCCGAGAAGCGGCTGCGGCGGGCCGAGGAGACGGCGGAGGAGCAGCTCTCGCTGGCGAACCAGGAGGCCGAGCGGCTGCTGTCCGAGGCACGCGCCGAGGCGAAGCGCGTGACCGACGAGGGCCGCCGGGAGTTGGACGAGCTGGTACGCCGGCGCAAGGACATCAACACCGAGATCTCTCGGGTCCAGGACGTGCTCTCCGCGCTGGAGGCCTTTGAGGCACCGTCACCGGTCGCGCAGGGCAACGGGGGAAGCAGTGGAAAGAAGGACGGGGCCCCGAAGGCCGGTGCCGGTGTGGGTACGCCCCGTTCGGGTGGCAATCGCTCCGGCGGGGCACCACCCGATTGAGCGGACATTGTCCGCGAAGCAACGGCGTTTCGCCGTCGACACTCCGATAACGTGTCAGGATTCCCTCAACCACCTCAGCGGTTAACGACAGGAAGCCCAGAACCCCATGAGCGACAGTCACTCCCCTCACGGCTTCGACCTGGTGCGCCGTGGGTACGAGCGCGCCCAGGTCGACGAGCGGATCACCAAGCTGGTGGCCGACCGCGACTCCGCGCTGACCAGGATCGGCGCGCTGGAGAAGCGCATCGAGGAGCTCCACCTGGAGACCCAGAGCGCCCAGGCCGCGGTCACCGACGCCGAGCCCTCGTACGCCGGGCTCGGTGCCCGGGTCGAGAAGATCCTCCGCCTCGCCGAGGAGGAGGCCAAGGACCTGCGCGACGAGGCGCACCGCGCCGCCGAGCAGCACCGCGAGCTGGCCGAGGCCGCCGCGCAGCAGGTGCGGACCGAGGCGGAGAACTACGCCAAGGACCGCAAGGCCAAGGCAGAGGACGAGGGTCTGCGGATCGTCGACAAGGCCAAGAGCGACAGCGCCCAGCTCCGCGCCGAGGCCAACAAGGACGCGCAGAACAAGCGCGAGGAGGCGGACGCCCTCTTCGAGGAGACCCGCACCAAGGCCGCCCAGGCCGCGCTGGAGTTCGAGACCAACCTGGCCAAGCGCCGCGAGCAGTCCGAGCGCGACCTGGCGGCCCGTCAGGCCAAGGCCGAGAAGCGTCTGGCCGAGATCGAGCACCGCGCCGAGCAGCTCCGCCTGGAGGCCGAGAAGCTCCGCACCGACGCCGAGCGCCGCGCCCGCCAGACGGTGGAGACGGCCCAGCGCCAGTCCGAGGACATCGTGGCCGACGCGAACGCCAAGGCCGACCGGATCCGCAGCGAGTCCGAGCGCGAGCTGGCGGCGCTCACCAACCGCCGCGACTCGATCAACGCCCAGCTCACCAACGTGCGCGAGATGCTCGCCACCCTCACCGGCGCGGCCGTGGCCGCCGCCACCCTGCCGACGGACGACGCCCTCGGCGTCCCCGCCCAGCAGTCCCGCTGACACCCGGTCACCACGGGCCCGCACTCCCCACCGGGGGTGCGGGCCCGTGGTGCGTGCGGTTGCACGACCCAGGCGCCGGGGCTCCGCCGCGCGGGCGCCCGCCGCAGGTGTCACAGCCGACAGGACCGCCGGGACCGGCCCTAGGCCCTGTCCCGGCGATCTTGCCGGACGTGCGACGTCGGACCCGCCGCGCCGACGGCTGATGTCACAGCCCGGCTGGACGCTGATCCGACACGATCGCCCGGACAGGGCCTAGCAGCGCCGCAGCAGCGCCCGGACGACCGCGTTGAAGCTCTCCGGGGCCTCCAGCGAACTCAGGTGCCCCACTCCCGGGATGACGGTCAGTTCGGCGTCCGGGAGCGTCTCCGCCATCACCCTGGCCTCCGCCAGCGGCGTCAGGGCGTCGTGCTCGCCGACCACCACGGCGGCCGGCACGGCCAGGGCGGCGAGGGTGGGCAGCGAGTCGGGCCGGGCGGCCATCGCCCGCTGGGCCCAAGCGACCGCCTCCGGGGAGGCTTCGGCGATCATCTCCCGGACCCGGTCAGCCAGTTCGGGGGCGACGGCAGGACCGAGCAGGCCGTCCTCGATCTTCTCCTCCGCCAGGATCCGGACGCTGTTCCTGGCCAGTACCGCTGCGGCGATCCGCTCCCGGTTGGCCCGGGCGGCGTCGCCGTCCACGACCGCCTTGGTGTCGGCGAGGAGCAGTCCGGCGACCCGGTCGGCGTGCCGCCGGGCGAAGGCCATCGCCACGTACCCGCCCATCGACAGGCCGCCGATCACCGCCCGTTCGACGCCCAACTCGTCGAGGACCGCCGCGATGTCGTCCGCCACCAGTTCGAGCGAGGGCGTCCCCTCGGCCGGGGCCGAGCCGCCGAACCCGCGCTGGTCCGGCGTGATCACCAGGGCGACGTCCCCCAGCGACTCGATCTGGGCCTGCCACATCCGGGCGGCCAGCGGGAAAGCGTGCAGCAGTACCAGCGGGGTACCTGTGCCGTGGGCGGTGAAGGCGGGGAGAGTCATGACACCACCGTAGAGCGGCTCACCGATCGGCCGAGGCAGCGCGCTGGCCTGTCCGAATTGTCATAGCCTGACGGAGAGTAAGGAGCGCAGATGATCGAGCTGCACGAACTGACGAAACGTTACGGCACCACCCTCGCGGTGGACAGCCTGAGCTTTCAGGTCCCGCAGGGCGTGGTCACCGGATTCCTCGGCCCGAACGGCGCGGGCAAGTCCACCACCATGCGGATGATCCTCGACCTGGACCGGCCGACCAGCGGCCGGGTCACCATCGACGGCAAGCGGTACGGGCAGCTGAGCGAGCCGCTGAAGTACATCGGCGCCCTGTTGGAGGCCAAGGCGGTGCACCCCGGCCGGACCGCCCGCGACCACCTGCTCTGGCTGGCCCAGAGCAACCGCATCCCGCGCGGGCGGGTGGACGAGGTGCTCTCCCTGGTCGGGCTGAGCTCGGTGGCGAAGAAGCGGTCGCGGGGCTTCTCGCTCGGTATGGGCCAGCGGCTCGGCATCGCCTCCGCGCTGCTCGGCGACCCGGAGATCCTGATGTTCGACGAGCCGGTGAACGGGCTCGACCCCGAGGGCATCCTGTGGATCCGGAACCTGATGAAGGGTCTGGCCGCCGAGGGCCGTACGGTCTTCGTCTCCTCGCACCTGATGAGCGAGATGGCGCTGACCGCCGACCACCTGGTGGTGATCGGCCGGGGCAAGCTGCTGGCCAACCTCTCGATGGCAGACTTCATCAAGCAGAACTCCCGCTCGGCGGTCCGGATCCGCACCCCGCACGTGGAGCAGCTGCTCACCGCCCTGCACGGAGCCGGCCTGAACGCCGAGGCCCGCCCCGACGGCTCGTACGAGATCGAGGACGGCGACCTCGCCCACATCGGCGAACTGGCCGCCACGCACGGGGTCACGCTGCACGAGCTGAGCCCGCAGCAGGCGTCCCTGGAGGAGGCCTTCATGCAGATGACGGCCGACTCGGTCGAGTACCACGCGGGCGACGGGGAGGGGCGGGACGCCGCGGGCACCTGGGGCGCCGGCTGGCAGCCGCGCAACCCCGCCGCACCGACCGCACCCGCTGCACCGACCGTCGGCAAGGAGAACTGAGATGGCGTCATTCCCCGCGGTCCTGCAGTCCGAGTGGACGAAGATCCGCAGCGTCCGCTCCACCGTCTGGACGCTCGCCCTGACCTTCGTGATCACCCTGGGCATCGGCGCGCTGCTCTCGCTGCTCACCAAGAACAACTTCTCCGAGTTCGCCGGTAACCGGGACTCCCCGTTCGACGCCACCGGAACGGCCTTCTCCGGCATCCTGCTGGGCGAGCTGGCCATCATCGTGTTCGGCGTGCTGGCGGTCGGCAACGAGTACAGCAGCGGCATGATCCGGGTGTCCCTGGCCGCCGTCCCGCAGCGGGCCACCCTGCTGCTCGGCAAGGCCTCCGTGCTCGGTGCGCTGGCCCTCGCGGTGTCGCTGGTGACCGCCTTCGTGACCTTCTTCGTCGGTCAGTCCCTGCTCGGCGAGCACTCCACCACGATCGGCTCGCCGAACGTCCTGCGGGCGGTCATCGGGGCGGCGCTCTACCTGACCATGCTCTGCCTCTTCTCGGCGGGCGTGACGGCCATGCTGCACAACCAGACCCTGGCGCTCGGGGTGCTGGTGCCGTTCTTCTTCCTGCTCTCGCCGATCCTCTCGGCGGTGCCCAAGGTGAAGACCCTCGCCCACTACTTCCCCGACTACGCCGGCTCCCGGATGATGCTGGTCTACGAGCAGCACGGCCAGCCATACGGCCCCTGGGCCGGCTTCCTCATCTGCCTGGCCTGGACGGTCGCCGCCGTGCTCGGCGGGATCCTGGTCCTGAAGAAGCGCGACGCCTGACGCGCGCCGTCAGTACCGCGGCGCGCCCCGGCCGCGTTGCAGGTTGGAGGTGCGGCGTTCGCGGGCCGTCCAGCAGGCCCGGTGCCAGTGGCGGCGGTCGTCCACTCCGCCACCGTGGGCGGGCCAGGCGACCACGTGGCCGACGCCCGGGGGGATCTCCTGGTCGCAGCCCGGGCACCGGTAGCGCCGCCCGGCGGTGCCCGCCACGGTCTGCACCACCCAGTCCTCGCCCCGGTACTCCTCGGTCCGGCGGAGGGAGCCGCCGAGTGGCGTGCCGACGGGCTCGTCGGCGGATGTGGCGGTGGTCCACTTCCGCTGCTGGTTACGACGGGGCGACACGTCTGCACCTCTCGGTGGGCTCTGACTGGTCGTTCCAGGGTAAAGGCCCCTGAGGGTGGAATCCGGCTCTACCACGAGAGCTCGTGCACCCTCACGCTTTCCCCGGAGATCCACCCGATCTTCGGTCAATTGGGCCGTTCCGCGTGCCGTTGGCACATGACATCGGTTAGTCAACGAGGTGACAAGGCGGGGCTCGCAGACCCTGCGGCACCCGAGGAGGCCACCCGATGACCAAGACCAGTCCACTGACCGGTAGTCAGGTCGACAGCTCACCCACTCCCCCGGCCCGCAGCACCGTGCCGCTGCCGGGCGTCCGGCAGCCGGCGGCCACCGACTCGATCCGGGTCGGCGCGTTCCTGCTGTCCGCCCAGTTCCCCGGCCAGAGCCACGCCGAGGCGCTCGAACGGACCGTCAGCGCCACCGTGGTGGCGGAACGTTCCGGCCTGGACTCGGTCTGGCTCGCGGAACACCACTTCGTCCCGTACGGGGTCTGCCCCAACGCGGCCACCCTGGCCGCCCTGCTGCTCGGCCGGACCAGGCGGATCGGGGTGGGCACCGCCGTCAGCGTGCTCTCCACCGCCCACCCGGTCTCGCTCGGGGAGCAGGCCGCACTGCTGCACCTGACCTCCGGCGGACGGTTCACCCTCGGGGTGGGGCGCGGCGGCCCGTGGATCGACCTGGACGTCTTCGGCACCGGCCTGGCCGCGTACGAGGAGGGCTTCACCGAGCGCCTCGACCTGCTGCTGCGCTGGCTGCGCGGCTCCCGGGTGGGCGCGGACGGGCCGCAGTTCAGCTTCCCCGAGGTGGCGGTGGTCCCCCGGGCCGACAGCCGACGGGAGGCGGCGGGGCCGGAGCTGGGGGGCTGGCTGGAGGGCCGGTCCGGCGCGCTGCACCGGTTCCCCCGGCAGCGGTTGGACGGCGCGCCGAAGGCCGACCCGGCCGGGCCGCCGGTGGTGATGGCCTGCACCTCACCCGGCGGGGTCCGCACGGCCGCCGAGCGCGGCCTGCCGATGCTGCTCGGGATGCACTCCGGCGACGAGGACAAGCTCGGCATGCTGGCCGCCTACCGGGCCGCCTGGCGGGCCTGCGGCCGCGGCGAGGAGCAGCTCGCCCGGGTCGAGCGGGAGCACCTGGCGGCCGGGGTGGTGCAGGTCGCCGACCGGACCTCGGAGGCCAGGGCCAGGCTGCTGGGCGCGATGCCGGGCTGGTTCGAGTACGGGCTCGGCGCGCACCGCACGGTGGACGGCCGGGAGCGCCGGATGCGCGACCCGCGCGAGTACACCGAGCTGCTCTGCGACCTGCACGCCGTGGGCACTCCCCGGCAGTGCGCGGACCGGCTGCTGGCCACCGCCGAACGGACCGGGCTGCGGCGCTTCGCCCTGCTCGCCGAGGGGTCGGGCGAGCACGGCGCGACCATGGCCAACATCGCCCGGCTCGGCTCCGAGGTGCTCCCGCAGCTGGGCTGAGCGCTCCGGAGGGCCGCCCCGTAGGTCACCGGGCGCGGCCCTCCGGCCTGTTCAGCAGTCGCGCAGCTCGTCCGACTGGTTGAGCAGCTGGGCGCGGACCGAGGTGAACCGGGTGTACCGCTCCTCGGTCGCGTCGGTGGGTGCGAAGACGGCGACCCGGTGACAGTTCTGGAACGCCAACCGCACGCCGAAGTGCCGCTGCAGGGCGCCCCGGATCGCGTCGCTGGCCATCGCGCGCAGCAACTGACCACGGGCCTGCTCGCTGGGCGGCGGTACCTGATTGTCGGCGAAGTCGGTGCCGTCGACCTTGGCCTGGGCGACCAGCGAACTGATCAGCTCCCAGGCGTACGGGAGCGAGGTGCGGACGCAGTCGACGAACTCCCTCTCGTCGACCTCTCCTCTCTCGGCCTTCTCCAGCAGGGCCGGTGAGACGTCGAGCGACATGGGTTCTCCTCTCGCGGTCCACTCCGGCGTGGCCGCCGGGTGGTCTTGCCGTGGTCCTGTGCGGGTGGTGCCGTGCCGTGAGCGGTGCCGTTCAGGTCGTGCCGGTGTTCCGGTCGGTGTCCGTCGTGAAGATGGCGTCCGGGTTTCGGCCGGCTGACGCCCGCTCAGGGCGTGCCGGATGCCCTCGCACCCGGCCGTGGGCAGCACGAAGCGCGGCACGCCGGTGCCGTGGCGGTGACGCGGGTGGAGCGACGACCGCTCACCACAGCGTGACAGCCCGGGTTCAGTGCGGCTGGCGAATCCGTCGATTTGTGCGGTCATCACCAGGTGCAGGGCCAGATTGGCCGGATACCGCCGGATCGTTCATCGAAGTTCTCCGTCCCCGTTGAGTGGAACCCGAAGCCCGGACAGTCAACTGCCGTACTGGCAAAGGCGAGGGGTGCCGTCTCCATGGTTCGCCGTCTCCGCGAGTTCTTCACCCGGCTGTCGCGGTTTCGCATCAACTGGCCCTGCTGGGCTAGCGTGGTCGACCATGCGTCTTGTCATTGCCCGTTGCTCGGTCGACTATGCCGGTCGGCTCTCCGCCCACCTGCCGTCCGCCACCCGTCTGATCCTGGTCAAGGCCGACGGCAGCGTCAGCGTTCACGCCGACGACCGCGCCTACAAGCCCCTCAACTGGATGTCGCCGCCCTGCTCGCTCAAGCTGGCCGACGGCACCTGGACGGTGACCAACAAGGCCGGCGAGAAGCTGATCATCACGCTGGAGGAGGTGCTGCACGACTCCTCCCACGAGCTCGGGGTCGACCCCGGCCTGGTGAAGGACGGCGTGGAGGCCCACCTCCAGGAGCTGCTGGCGGACCGGATGGAGGTGCTGGGCCTCGGCTGGACGCTGATCCGCCGGGAGTACCCCACCGCGATCGGCCCGGTCGACATCCTGTGCCGCGACTCCGACGGTGCCACCGTGGCGATCGAGATCAAGCGGCGCGGCGAGATCGACGGCGTCGAGCAGCTCACCCGCTACCTGGAGCTGCTCAACCGCGACCCGCTGCTGGCACCGGTGAAGGGCGTCTTCGCCGCGCAGGAGATCAAGCCGCAGGCCCGCGTGCTGGCCACCGACCGCGGCATCGGCTGCGTGGTGCTCGACTACGACGAGCTGCGCGGCATCGACGACGACAAGCTCAAGCTGTTCTGAGTCGGCTACGGGCTCGGTGTCGCCGAGGCTGACGAGGGTGACGGCGACGGCGACGGGGGCGCACTGGAGCTCGCGGGCGGCGTGGTCGGGGTGGTCGGCGGGGCGGGCGGCGTGACCGGCTGGCTCGCGGGCGGCTGGACCGGCGGCCGGGAGGTGCCGGGAGCGGTCGACGTCGAGCTGGCCGAGGGCTTGCGCGAGGTGCGCGAGCTGCTCGGCGACGGGCTCGGCGACTCCGGCGCGGCGGTGGACGGGCCCGGGGGTGTGGCGGAGGGGCTGGGCGAGTCGCTGGCGGTCCCGAGGTTGAGGTCTCCGGCGTAACCGCCCTCGTTCACCGTGCCGCTGTGGCCAGGGGTGGTGGGGTCGGTCCGCACCAGGCTGTAGCCGACGGTGGCGCCGAGCACCCCGAGCGCCAGTACGGCGGCCGAGGCCGCCAGCACCGTCCTGCGGGTGCCGCCGGTCGTACCCGGCATGGTCCGGAACCGGTACGGCACCTGGGCCGCGATCGCCCGGATGACGGGCCGTCGGCCGGCCGGAGCCGCCTCGACCGCGACCGTGGGCCGGCCCGCCTCGACCCGCAGCAGCTCCAGCATCCGGCGGGCGGCGGCGGTGCCGCGCGGCTGGCCGAGGGCGGCCCGCAGCGCGATCGCCGCCTCCAGCTCCCCGGTAGCCTGCCGGACCGAGCCGGTGCAGAACGCCAGCACCCCCAGCTCGTGGTGGAACCAGGCCTCCTCGGCCGTCGCGCCGAGCGCCCTGGCGGCCTCCAGGCCGATCCGCAGCGCCTGCTCCCAGGCGCCCCAGCGCAGCGACAGCGCCAGCGCGGGCGCGGCGGCCGTGGCCAGCTGGAGCACCTGCTCGGGCCGGTCCGCGGCCCGGTCGGCCCACAGCGCGCCGATCACCACCTCGGCCTCGGCGGCGATCTGCGCCGGGCTGACCGAGCTGTGCCCGACCCACCAGGAGAAGTGCTGGGCGGCGCCGTACGCGATCTCGCCGGGCGGCCACTGGTCGCCGAGCGCCTCCAGTACGCCGTCGGTGAGCCGGTGGTGGCCGCCGATCGAGACCGCGAGGCCGCAGTCGGTCAGTTCGTGCAGGGCGCTCTCGCCCAGGCCGACGTCGATCAGTGCGGGCAGGTGCGGGGCGGTCGGGCACTCGCCGCCGAGCGCCAGCGCCAGCCGCAGCACGAGCCGGGCCGGTTCGGTGAGTCCGGCCGCCAGCCGGGCCGCCGGGGCGGCGGTCTCGGCCACCGAGGGCAGCGGCACCGAGCGGCGCAGCTCGGCCTCCAGCTCGGCCGGGTCCTCCGGCTCGTCGAGCTCCTTGACCAGTCCGAAGACCCGGCTGCGGTCCTCGTGCGCGGCCACCAGGGTGTCCACCTGGGCGTCGCGCTGCCGGAGCAGCGCGGCCGCCTGGACGAACCGCAGCGGCAGCCCCTCCGACTCGAACCAGAGGTCGACCGCCCAGGCCCGCTCGGTCTCGTCCAGCTGACGCCCGGCCAGCCGGGCGATCAGCGCCAGGCAGGCGGGCCTGGACAGCCCGGTCACCGGATGGTCCTCCAACCGCGAACCGGGCTCCAGCAGCGGGCTGCCTGGGGCGACCGAGATCAGGAAGGCGCAGTCGGGTGCGGTGGCGAGCAGCTGCTCCAGTTCGGGGCCGTGCAGCTCGACGTCGTCGATCGCCACCACGGCGCCCAACGGGGCCAGGAAGGCCCGCAGTTGGTGCTGGTCGGGGTGGAACGGCGGCGACCGGTGGGTGGCCGCATACAGGTCCTGGAGGAGGTCGTCGGCGGTCCTGCGGTGGCCGCTGAGATGCACCACGCCGTCCGGGGCGAGCTCGCCCGCCGCGGCGGCCACCGCGGCCAGCAGCGCGCTGCGGCCGGCGCCGGCCTGGCCGACCAGGCGGATCGACCGGCCTTCGGCGAGCAGGCCGAGCAGCTGGGCGATGTCCGCCTCGCGGTCGAGCAGCGGGAGGTCACCCGCCGCGCTCCCCAGCGCGAGCGGTCCCACGGCCGGGCTGGGGCCGAGTGCGGCGACCGTACGGCCGCCCGGGGCCACCGAGATCCGGCGCGGCTCCGGCCGCCAGTCGTCGGGGCAGGGCAGCGCCTCGGACCCGTCCGGACTGCCGACGGAGAGCAGCAGTTCACCGCTGACCAGGTCCCCGGTCCGGAGCCGCAGCGGCTCCTGCCCGAGCTCACCGGGTGGCTGTCCCACGATCTCGCTCCGCCCTCATTCGGCCGATTGTCTGACCGGAGACTAGAGCAGCGCGCCACCGTTGCACTATCCAGGGCCCCGGCAACGGGGATCCAGGCCCTGTTCCTGCCGGTCCTGCACGGGCCCCAGGACAGGTCCTAGCTGGTCGCGCCCAGCGGGAGGGTGCTCCCGTACGGGTCGGGCACGGCGCCCTCGACCGCCAGGATGCGGTGCAGCCGGGTGGCCACCAGCAGGCGCTGGAGCTGGGCCGGGACGGACCGCAGCACCAGTCGGCGGCCGAGCCGGCCGGCCCGGCGGTGGGTGCCCATGATGACGCCGAGCCCGGTGGCGTCCCAGAACTCGAGACCGCCGAGGTCTAGCACCAGATCACCCTGGCCGCCGTCGACCGCCTGGTGCAGCAGCGCACGGGCGTCGGCGGCACTGCGCACGTCGAGGCGGCCCAGAATGGCCATGCCGCGATGGTCGCCGATGATACGCACGCACTCCTCCTTCGCCGGTCGTGTCGGTACGGCCAGGGCCGGTTCACCCTCCATCATCTGACGGTGGATCAGCCGGTCAGGTTGCTGGCCGCCACCAGATCCGAGGCAACTTCACTCGTCCGATGGAATAGAGGGAATATACGCAGTCGGACCCCATACGCACGCTCGATTCCCGCCCAAATCACCCGTCTGCGGCGGAGTCGTGAGCAAGCTCACCCACGACCCCGCCCGAGTCGGCTACTTGTCGTACGGGTAGAAGCCCTGGCCGCTCTTGCGGCCGAGGTCCCCGGCGGTGACCATGCGGGCCATGATCTCGGGCGCCGCGAACTTCTCGTCCTGGGTCTCGGCGTAGATGTTGCGCGCCGCGTGCAGCAGGATGTCCACGCCGGTCAGGTCGGCGGTCTGCAGCGGGCCCATCGGGTGCCCGAAACCGAGCCGGCAAGCGGTGTCGATGTCCTCGGCACTGGCCACGCCGGACTCGTACAGCTTGGCCGCCTCGACCACCAGTGCGGTGATCAGACGGGTCGTCACGAAGCCGGCCACGTCGCGGTTGACCACCACGACCTCCTTGCCGACGCCCTCGGCGAAGGCCCGGGCGGTGGCCAGCGTGGCGTCGCTGGTCTTGTAGCCGCGGACCAGCTCGACCAGCTTCATCAGCGGTACCGGCGAGAAGAAGTGCACGCCGACCACGGACTCCGGCCGCGCGGTGGCGGCGGCGATCCGGGTGATCGGGATGGCCGAGGTGTTGGAGGCCAGCACCGCGCCGTCCTTGGCCAGCTTGTCCAGCTCGCGGAAGACCGCTTCCTTGACGTCGAGCTGCTCGAAGACCGCCTCGACCACGATGTCCGCGGTGGCCACCGCACCCAGGTCGGTGGTGGTGGTGATCCGGCCGAGCGCCGCCTCGGCCTGTTCGGCCGTCAGCTTGCCCTTGGACACGAACTTCTCGTACGAGGCCCGGATGCCGTCCAACCCGCGCTGGAGCGCGGCCTCGGTGACGTCCCGCAGCACCACCTGGTGGCCGGCCTGCGCGGAGACCTGCGCGATGCCCGCGCCCATCAGCCCGGCACCGATCACGGCGATCTGCTGGCTGGCTACGTTGCTCATGGCTACCCCTAAGCTCCTGAAGGCGGCTCAGGGCAGGGATCACCCACCGGAGCCGCGCCGCTCACGCGCCGGACTCTAGTGCCAGCGGAGGGCCCGTGGTGCGATTGGCGGGTGTGACGCTGCTGACGTGCGCACGCTGCCGCGACCGCCGCCCCTTCCGGACGGCCCGGCCCCTCACCGCGCCACCAGCCCCAGCTCCTGGGCCAGGATCGCCGCCTGCACCCGGCTCCGCAGCTCCAGCTTGGCCAGGATCCGGCTGACGTGCGTCTTGGTGGTCGCCTCCGCCATCTCGAGCCGTTCGGCGATCTCGCCGTTCGACAGGCCCGCGCCGAGACAGGCCAGCACCTCCCGCTCGCGCGGGGTCAGGGCCTCCACCGCCTCCCTGGCCTGCGGCCGGTCGGGGCGCCCCGGCCTGGCGAAGGTGCTGATCAGACGACGCGTCACCGACGGCGCCAGCGTCCCGTCGCCCCGGGCCACCGTCCGGATGCCCTCGATCAGGGCGTCCGCCTCCACGTCCTTGAGCAGGAAGCCCGCCGCCCCGGCCCGGAGCGCTCCGTAGACGTACTCGTCCAGGTCGAAGGTGGTCAGCACCAGCACCTGCCCGGCTCCCGCCTCCACCACCTGCCGGGTCGCCGACACCCCGTCCAGCCGGGGCATCTGAACGTCCATCAGCACCACGTCCGGCCGCAGCTCCAGCGCCAGCCGGACGGCCTGCTCGCCGTCGGCTGCCTCACCGACCACCTCCAGGCCCGGCTCGGCCCGCAGGATCAGCACCAGCGCGGCCCGTACCGCCGCCTGGTCCTCCGCCACCAGTACCCGGATCACGACGTCCCCTTCGTCCTCGGCTCGCGCGGCAGCGTGGCTCGCACCCGCCAGCGGCCCTCCTCCGGCCCGGCCGTGAAGCTCCCGCCGAGCAGCCCGGCCCGCTCCGCCATCCCGACCAGCCCAGCCCGGGCCCCCGGCAGCGACCGGCCTTCCCCCGGTCGGTACGGGCTCTCGACGGCGATCGCCACCTCCTGCTCCCCATACGCCAGCCGGACCCGTACCGAGCCCGGTGCGGCGTGCTTGAGCGCGTTGGTGAGGGACTCCTGGACGATCCGGTAGGCGGCCAGTTCGACCGGCGCGGACAGCTCGCCCGCCGAGCCGTCCTGGACCAGGTCGAAGTCCAGTCCTGCGCTCCGGCCGCTGGTCGCCGCCTGGGCCAGCAGGCTGTCCAGCGCCTCCAGCCGGGGCGCCGCGAAGGGCTCCTGGTCACCGGCCCTGAGCAGCCCGATCATCCGCCGCATCTCGGTCAGGCCCTGCACGCTGTTCTCCCGGATCACCGTCATCGCGGCCAGCAGCGGGTCGGCCGGGTCCCGGTCCTGCCGCCGCGCCAGCGACTGCGCACCGGTGGCGTGGATCGCGATCGCGGACAGGTGGTTGGCCACCACGTCGTGGAGCTCCCGCGCCATCCTGGCCCGTTCGGCGACCACCGCGCCGCGCCGGTCGAACTCGGCCAGCAGCGCGGTCTGCTCGGCCCGCAGCCGCTCGGTCTCGGCCTGGTCCCGGTGCTTGCGGACCAGGTCGGCGGTCCACACCGGGCCGAGGAAGATCAGCGCGCAGAGCACCGCCACCAGCAGGCCGCTGGAGACCGAGCCGTACAGCATCGCGAGGGTGGCCAGCACCACCGTGGAGCCGATCCCGGTCAGGTGCAGCACCCGCGACATCCGGGGAGTGCCGTACAGCACCGCCGCGTACAGCAGGTCGGTGTACATCAGCATGGTGGCGACCAGCGAGCCCGCGAAGACCGTGCCGACGAAGACCAGCCCGCCCAGCGACGCGGTCAGGACCGGGCGGCTCCGCCGGAACAGCTCCAGCACCGCCGTGGCCAGCAACGGCAGCGCCACCAGCCAGCCCGGGATGTGGTCCGAGCGCTCGTAGGCACCGAAGGCGATCAGCAGCAGGCCGCCGAGCAGACCGCTGACGGCGATCGCCCGGTCCTCCTGGCGCGGACTGAGGTCGAAGGGGAGCACGCCCCATCTCACCACCCCGCCGCCGTGCCCGGCGCGGGCCGTGCGGAGGAGGGGCGTACATCGAAAGGTGCAGCGGCAGTTCGACCGCCACGACGACGCCGCCGACCCGACCCCCGGGAGAGTGTGATGGCCGGAGAGGGAGGCGCCCGTGATCGTCACACTCATCGTCGCCGGCGAGGTCGGCTTCTGGGCCGTACTGGCCCTGGCACTGACCACCCGCTACCTGCTGAGGTGGCGCCGGCTCAGCACCGCCCTGCTGCTCGGCCTCCCCCTGATCGACCTGGCGATCCTCGCCCTCACCGCCCTCGACCTCCGCCACGGCACCGTCGCCACCTGGGCCCACGGCCTCGCCGCCGCATACGTCGGCTTCTCGGTCGCGTACGGGCACTCCGTGGTCACCTGGGCCGACGCCCACGTCCAGCACCGCTTCGCGGACGGTCCAGCACCGGCCCGCGCGCCCCGGTACGGCGCCGCCCGGGCCCGGTACGAGTGGCGGATCTTCGCCCGCACCCTGCTCGCCGCCACCGTCACCGTCGCCCTGATCGCCACCCTGACCTGGCTGGTCGGCGACCCGGCGCGGACCGAGGCGCTCGGTGTCTGGTACCCACGGACGGCCTTGGTCCTGGGGATCAGCCTGGTGGTCGCGGGGAGCTACACCGTCTTCCCGAAGAAGGCCCCGGCCGACCGCTGACCCTCCGTCAGCGGTTCTCGCCCGGGACCCAGAGCACGTCGCCGCGCTCCTTGTTGGCCGCTCGGGCCAGGATGAAGAGCAGGTCGGAGAGGCGGTTCAGGTACTTGGCGGTGAGCGGGTTGATGCTGTCGCCGTGCTCCTCGATCGCCGCCCAGGTGGCCCGCTCGGCGCGGCGGACCACGGTGCAGGCCAGGTGCAGGTAGGCGGCACCGGGGGTGCCGCCGGGGAGGATGAAGCTGCGCAGCTTCTCCAGCTGCTCCAGGTAGTGGTCGCAGTCGGTCTCCAGCCGGTCCACGTAGGACTGCAGCACCCGCAGCGGCGGGTACTTCGGGTCCTCCACCACCGGCGTGGCCAGGTCGGCGCCGACGTCGAACAGGTCGTTCTGGACCCGCACCAGCACCGTGGCGACGTCCTCGTCCAGCGCACCGGCGGCCAGCGCCACGCCGATCGCGGCGTTGGCCTCGTTGGTGTCGGCGTAGGCGACCAGCCGGGGATCGGTCTTGGTCGTACGGCTCATGTCACCGAGCGCGGTGGTGCCGTCATCGCCGGTACGGGTGTAGATGCGGGTGAGGTTGACCATGCGCCGCAGCCTAACGGCACCGGTCAACGCCCGTCAGTGCTCCTGGTGCATGATGCAGAGCACGTTGCCCTCGCAGTCCTTGAACCACGCGGCGGCACCGTTCGGCCACTCGGCCACGCCGTCCGTGGTCTTGATGCCGGGCAGGTCGTAGTCCTCGAACACCACGCCGTTCGAGCGGAGCTCCGCCATCTCGGCCTTGAGGTCGCCGACCTCGAAGTCCATCTGGGTGTGGCCGGCCCGCTTGTCGACCCGGGTCTCGAAGAGGCCGAACTTGCCGCCGGCCGTCTCGTACATGACGCCGTCCTGGGACTCGGTGACCGGGTCCATCCCGAGCTTGTCGTGGTACCAGCGCTTGGCCCGGTCCATGTCCGAGACCGGCAGAGTGGTGTGGACAGTCGCTTCGGCCAACATCGGTGGCCTCCTTCTCGGAGTGGTCCCCCCGAAGGTGCGGTCCCCGCCTCGGTGATCACCTGCGGGCACCCCGCAGGTGTCCCTCCCACCAGTGTGACGCGCTCAGGCGACGTTGACCCGCTGGCCGGGCGGGGCGGCCTCGAGCCAGGCCAGGAAGCCGGTCAACGCGTCGTCGCTCATCGCCAGTTCGAGCGGGGCACCCTTGTGCAGGCAGCGCAGCACCACCGAGCCGGAGAGCAGGGCGAGCTCCTCCTGCCCCTCGGGGTAGCGGCGGCCGAGCACCTCGATCTCCCGGCGCGGCAGCACCTTGCGCGGGCGCGGGGCGTACGAGAAGACCCGGAACCACTCGATCGAGTCACCGCTGTAGCGGCCGATGCCAAAAACCCACCCCTTGCCGTCGGTCACGGGGACCGGGGCTGAGGTGGGCTCGCCGTTCGTGTCGAGGTCGGGCGTTGTGGAGGCGTCGGCCGGCATTTTGAGCCGGAAGCTGCAGTCGAACGTGCCGCCGACCCGCTGGATCACCCGGCGGCGTACCGCGAAGGCCACCAGACCCAGTACGCAGAGCGCCACGACCGCCGCGCACACCACAAGGGCGAGGACCATGCTCACCGACCTCCTCGCTACCGCATCCCCGTTGCCGGTCGTATCAACGACGGCGGCACTGTCCTACCAACTGATACGACAGTCCCGGGGTCACGCTCTCGCGTCCCCGGGACCGTCGGTCGTGCTGACGTACGTTCAGGCGGCCTTGCGCAGGCCGACTGCCAGCAGGCGGACCTCGGCGCGACGCTCGGCGTGCGCGTCGAGCTCGCTCTTGGCGGCCTCCAGCGCGCGCTCGGCCCGGGCGATGTCGATCTCGTCCGCCAGCTCGGCGATCTCCGCGAGCAGAGAAAGCTTGTTGTCGGCGAAGGAGATGAAGCCACCGTGCACGGCGGCCACGACGGTGCCACCGTCGGTGGTGCGGATGGTGACCGGACCGGTCTCCAGCACGCTCAGCACCGGGGTGTGACCCGGCATGATGCCGGTGTCACCGGAGGCCGTACGGGCGACAACGATGGTGGCCGCACCGGACCACACCTTGCGGTCGGCTGCGACCAGCTCGACGTGCAGCTCAGCCAACGTGGGCTCCTAGGCTCTTGCGACCGCCGAATGACTCGGCGATTGCGGTAAGAATAACGGGCCCGCACCCCCGGCATGAAACCAAGGACACGGAGATGACCGGGATCACAGTCAATCCTCCGGTCTAGCCGTGAGGGGTGGCCCCCAGGGACGGGGACCACCCCTCACGGTCAGTCAGGCAGTCGAGCGGGCCGGAACTACTTCTTGGCCAGCTCGGCGGCGTTGCGCTCGAGGTCCTCGATGCCACCGCACATGAAGAACGCCTGCTCCGGCGTCGCGTCGTACTTGCCGTCCGCGATCGCGTTGAAGGCCTCGATGGTCTCCGACAGCGGCACCGTCGAACCGTCGACACCGGTGAACTGCTTCGCCACGTAGGTGTTCTGCGAGAGGAAGCGCTCGATCCGACGTGCGCGGTGCACGGTGATCTTGTCGTCCTCGGACAGCTCGTCGATGCCGAGGATCGCGATGATGTCCTGGAGGTCCTTGTACTTCTGCAGGATCCCCTTGACGCGGATGGCCGTGTCGTAGTGGTCCTGCGCGATGTAGCGCGGGTCCAGGATGCGGGACGTGGAGTCCAGCGGGTCGACGGCCGGGTAGATGCCCTTCTCGGAGATCGGACGGGAGAGAACCGTCGTCGCGTCGAGGTGGGCGAAGGTGGTGGCCGGCGCCGGGTCGGTCAGGTCGTCCGCGGGGACGTAGATCGCCTGCATCGAGGTGATCGAGTGACCGCGGGTCGAGGTGATGCGCTCCTGGAGGAGACCCATCTCGTCGGCCAGGTTCGGCTGGTAGCCCACCGCGGAGGGCATGCGGCCGAGCAGGGTCGACACCTCGGAACCGGCCTGGGTGAACCGGAAGATGTTGTCGATGAAGAGGAGCACGTCCTGCTTCTCGACGTCACGGAAGTACTCCGCCATGGTCAGCGCGGAGAGCGCGACCCGCAGACGGGTGCCCGGCGGCTCGTCCATCTGGCCGAAGACCAGCGCGGTCTTGTCCAGAACGCCCGAGTCGACCATCTCGTGGATGAGGTCGTTACCCTCACGGGTGCGCTCGCCGACACCGGCGAAGACCGACACACCACCGAAGTTCTCGGCGACGCGGTAGATCATCTCCTGGATGAGGACGGTCTTGCCGACACCGGCACCACCGAACAGACCGATCTTGCCACCGGTCACGTACGGGGTGAGCAGGTCGATGACCTTGATGCCGGTCTCGAACATCTCGGTCTTCGACTCGAGCTCGGAGAAGTTCGGGGCCTTGCGGTGGATGGGCCACCGGACCTCGACCTGCTTCTCGAACTCGTCCTTGTCGACGTTCAGCACCTCGCCGAGGGCGTTGAAGACCTTGCCCTTGGTGATCTGGCCGACCGGGACGGAGATCGCCGAACCGGTGTCGGTGACAGTCGCGCCACGGACCAGGCCGTCGGTCGGCTGCATCGAGATGCCGCGGACCAGGCCGTCGCCGAGGTGCTGCGCAACCTCGAGGGTCAGGACCTTGATGCCGGTGCCGTCGGGGTTGTCCACCTCGACGTGCAGGGCGTTGTACATGCTCGGAATCGCGTCGACGGGGAACTCCACGTCGACGACCGGGCCGATGACCCGCGCGACGCGGCCCGTCGCCGTGGTCGGCTCAACTGTGGTGGTCATTCTCATTCGCTCCCGCGGCTAGCGTCGGCGAGGGCGTTGGCACCGCCGACGATCTCGCTGATTTCCTGGGTGATCTCGGCCTGACGGGCCGAGTTGGCAAGCCGCGTGAGCGACTTGATGAGCTCTCCCGCATTGTCGGTCGCGGACTTCATCGCGCGCCGACGTGCGGCGTGCTCCGAAGCGGCCGACTGCAGCAGCGCGTTGTAGATCCGGCTCTCGACGTACCGCGGCAGCAGGGCGTCGAGGACGCCCTCGGCCGACGGCTCGAAGTCGTACAGCGGGAAGATCTCCGCCTTGGCCGGCTTGTCGTCGCTGAGCTGGACCTCGTCCAGCTTCAGCGGCAGCAGCCGGACGTCCACGGCGGTCTGGGTCAGCATCGACTCGAACTTGGTGGACACCAGGTGCAGCTCGTCCACCCCACCGGTCTCGGCGGTGAACGCCTCGATCAGATCGGCCGCGACCCGCTTGGCGTCCCCGTAGGTCGGCTTGTCGGAGAAGCCCGTCCACGATCCCGCGACCTCAAGGTTGCGGAAGTTGTAGTACGAGACGCTCTTCCGACCGACCAGGTAGGTCACCACGTCCTTGCCCTCGGCGCGGAGCTTGGCGCTGAGCGCCACGCCCTGCTTGATGGCGTTGGTCGAGTAACCACCGGCGAGGCCACGGTCCGCCGCGATCACCAGCACCGCGGCGCGCGAGGCACCGGGGTTCTCGGTGGTCAGCGGGTGCTTGGCGTTGGACCGGGTGGCCACCGCCGTCACCGCGCGGGTGAGCTCATCGGCGTACGGAGTGGAGGCGGCCACCGCGCGCTGCGCCTTGACGATGCGCGACGCGGAGATCATCTCCATCGCCTTGGTGATCTTCTTCGTCGCGGTGACAGAGCGGATCCGGCGCTTGTAGACCCGAAGCTGTGCTCCCATGGGTCGTTACGTCCTTTCCCTCGCTACCGGACTCAGGCCTGCTCGCCGAGGAGCTTGCCGTCGGCGGTGGTGAAACCGAGCTTGAACGCCGCGATCGCCTCGGTGAGCGCGTCGATCGTGCCGTCCTCGAGCTTGCTGGTCTCGACGATGCCCGCGAGCAGGTCCTTCTTCGAGGTCCGCAGGTGGTCGAGGAACTCGCGCTCGAAGCGGCGGATGTCCGCGACCGGGACGTCGTCCAGCTTGCCCGTGGTGCCGGCCCAGATCGAGACGACCTGCTCCTCGACCGGGAACGGCTGGTACTGACCCTGCTTCAGCAGCTCGATCATGCGCGCACCGCGCTCCAGCTGGGCCTTGGAGGCCGGGTCCAGGTCGGAACCGAAGGCGGCGAACGCCTCCAGCTCGCGGTACTGGGCCAGGTCCAGGCGCAGACGACCGGCGACCGACTTCATCGCCTTGATCTGGGCCGAGCCACCGACGCGGGAGACCGAGATACCGACGTTCACGGCCGGGCGGATGCCGGCGTTGAACAGGTCGGACTCCAGGAAGATCTGGCCGTCGGTGATCGAGATGACGTTGGTCGGGATGTACGCCGACACGTCGTTGGCCTTGGTCTCGATGATCGGCAGACCGGTCATCGAGCCCGCGCCCAGCGCGTCGGAGAGCTTCGCGCAACGCTCCAGCAGACGGGAGTGCAGGTAGAAGACGTCACCCGGGTAGGCCTCGCGGCCCGGCGGACGACGGAGCAGCAGCGACACGGAGCGGTACGCCTCGGCCTGCTTCGACAGGTCGTCGAAGATGATGAGGACGTGCTTGCCGTCGTACATCCACTCCTGGCCGATGGCCGAACCGGTGTACGGGGCGAGGTACTTGAAGCCGGCCGGGTCGGAGGCGGGAGCAGCCACGATGGTGGTGTACTCCAGCGCGCCGGCCTCCTCCAGGGCGCCACGGACGGACGCGATGGTGGAGCCCTTCTGGCCCACGGCGACGTAGATGCAGCGGACCTGCTTCTTCGGGTCGCCCGAGTTCCAGTTGTCACGCTGGTTGATGATCGTGTCGATCGCCACCGCGGTCTTGCCGGTCTGACGGTCGCCGATGATCAGCTGGCGCTGGCCGCGGCCGATCGGGGTCATCGCGTCGATGGCCTTGATGCCGGTCTGCATCGGCTCGTGCACCGACTTGCGGACCATGACGCCCGGGGCCTGCAGCTCCAGCGCACGACGGCCGGAGGAGGCGATGTCGCCCAGGCCGTCGATCGGGTTGCCCAGCGGGTCCACGACACGGCCGAGGTAGCCCTCGCCGACCGGGACGGAGAGGACCTCGCCGGTGCGGTGCACCGTCTGACCCTCTTCGATGCCGCTGAACTCGCCGAGGACGACGACACCGATCTCGCGGGTGTCGAGGTTCAGCGCGAGGCCGAGGGTGCCGTCCTCGAACTTCAGCAGCTCGTTGGCCATGACCGAGGGCAGGCCCTCGACCTTGGCAATACCGTCCATGGCCTCGGTGACCGTACCGACCTCTTCACGCGAGGCGGCGTCCGGCTGGTACGACTGGACAAAGTCGGCCAGCGCGTCCCGGATCTCCTCCGGACGGATCGTAAGCTCCGCCATCAGGCTTCCCTGCTCTCCTAGTTTGCGATCCTCGGCCCGCCATTGAGGGCCGCAAGTATTCGACTCTCGGCCGGGTCATCCGAACCGGCCGTACGATTTGCCGACTCCGGGGAGCCGCGTGTGCGACTGCCCGACGGAGCCGGTACCCGACCGAGGGTCGGATGGTGCTGGTGGGTCGTCAGCCTTCGAGGGCCTGGCGAGCGCCTTCGAGGCGGCTCGACACGGTGCCATCGATGATCTCGTCACCGATCTGCACCCGCACACCGCCCTGGACCGTGGGGTCCACGTCGATGTTCAGGTGCACCTGGCGGCCGTAGAGCCGGCCCAGCGCACTGCCCAGGCGGTCCTTCTGACCGTCGGACAGCGGAACGGCGGTGGTGACCAGGGCCACCACGCGGCCACGCCGGGCGGCGGCGAGCTTGGAGTAGGACTCCAGGCCCTGCTCCAGGCTACGGCCACGCGGGTCGGTGACCAGGGTGCTGACCAGACGGACGGTGACCGCGTTCGCGCGGCCGCCGAGCAGCTTCTTGATCAGCTCCGCCTTGGCGGCGGCGCCGGCCTTCGGCTCGGTGAGAGCGCTGCGCAGTTCGTGCGAGCCGCTGACGATCCGTCCGAACCGGAACAACTCGTCCTCGACGTCGTCCAGCTGGCCCGCCTTCTCGGCACCGATGATCTCCGCGTAGGCGGCGATCTCCTCGACCGCGTCCGCGAAGTCACGGCCGCCCGACCAGCGGGACCGGACCAGGCCGGAGACCAGGTCCACGGTCTCGCCGGAGACCTGACCGGCCAGCAGCGAGCCGACCAGCTGGGCCTTGTCCTGACCGGACCGCGAGGGGTCGGTCAGCACCCGGCGGAGCGAGACCTCGCGGTCCAGCAGCGCCGTCACGGCGGTGAGTTCCTGGGCGAGCCGGGCCGCGTCCACCGAGGTGTTGTCGGTCAGGCTCTCGAGGTTCTCCCGACCGGCGGCCAGGGCCTCACGGCTGGCGCCGATCACTTGGACGCACCCTGGGCCGCAGAGGCCTTGGCCTCCAGGTCGTCCAGGAAGCGGTCGATCACACCGCTCTGCCGGGCGGAGTCCTCGAGGGACTCGCCGACGATGCGGGAGGCGAGCTGCGAGGCGAGCGAACCGACGTCCTGACGCAGGACGGCAGTCGCCTGCTTCTTGTCGGCCTCGATCTGCGCGTGACCGGCGGCGACGATGGACTCGCGCTGACGCAGGCCCTCCTCGCGCATCTCGGCGATCAGGGCAGCGCCCTGCTCACGAGCCTGCTCGTTGATACGAGCGGCCTCGTGACGCGCCTCGGAGAGCTCGGCACGGTACTGCTCAAGCAGGGCCTGGGCCTCGGCCTGAGCGGCTTCCGCACGCTCCATGCCGCCCTCGATCGCGTCCCGACGGTCCGCCAGCACCTTTTCGATGCTGGGCAGGAGCTTCTTGCCGAGGATGCCGAAGACGATGAAGAAGCAGAGGAGGCCGATGACGATCTCGGGCCACGCGGGCAGCAGGGGGTTCATCTTCTCCCCCTCCTCCGCGAGGTGGAGTGCCACGGAGGCGCTCATATCTGAACCTTTCGTCGAAAGGGGCTACGACAGGTAATGGTGAATTACTTGCCGGTGCCGAAGACGAACGGCATGACGATGCCGATGAGGGCGAGCGCCTCGGTCAGCGCGAAGCCGATGAACATGTTGGAACGGATCAGGCCGGCAGCCTCGGGCTGGCGGGCCATGGCCTGGACACCGTTGCCGAAGATGAGACCAACACCGATGCCGGGGCCGATCGCGGCGAGACCGTAACCGACGGAGGCGATGGAACCGACGACCTCAGCGAGCTGTGCCATTTCAGCTTGTCCTTTTCAGGGGTGTGAACCGGCGGTGGTTGGCCACCGGGAGTACTGGGGGGATCAGGCGGGTGCTACAGCGGGTCAGTGCGCTTCTTCGAGCGCGCCGGCGATGTAGCTGCTGGCCAGCATCACGAAGATGTAGGCCTGCAGGAACTGGACCAGCAGCTCGAAGGCGGTCAGCGCGAGGGTCACCACGAAGGAGACCGAGCCGTACAGCGCGCCGATGCTCGGGCTGAGCAGGTACCAGGAGGCGATGGAGAACATCACGATCAGCAGGTGGCCCGCGAACATGTTCGCGAAGGCTCGGACCGCGAGCGTGAACGGGCGCACGAAGATGTTCGAGAAGAACTCGATCGGCACCAGGATGAACATGACCCAGCCGGGGATGCCGGACGGCCAGCACAGGTTCTTGAAGCCGCCGACGAAGCCGTGCGTCTTGAAGGTCAGGAACATGTACGTGAACCAGACCACGGCCGCCAGGCCCGCCGGGAACGCGATCGCCGCCATCACAGGGAACTGTGCGAACGGGATGATCGACATGATGTTCATGATCCAGATGAAGAAGAACATCGAGACCAGCATCGGGACGTACTTCTCGCCCTTTTTGCCGATCGTCTCCAGCACGATGGACCGCTTGACGAAGTCGTACCCGATCTCACCGACCAGCTGGAGCTTGCCCGGGAGCAGCTTCGGCTTGGCGAAGGCCGCCCAGAAGAAGGCCACCACCAGGAAGGCACAGAGGAACGACAGCAGCATCGGCTTGTTGAACTCGATGCTGCCGATCGTGAAGATCGGCTTGAACTCGAACTCGTTGAGGCCAGGGGCGGGGAAGCCGCAACCGGAGAACAGGTGGCACCCGGCCTCAGAGGCGAGCTGCGTTACGTCAGCACCCACCACAGACTCCTTCGTCATGACGCATGGTTACGGCAACCTCGGTGTGTCGGCGCGGCCTGCGGCCACGGTGCGGCACTGGAACTTGTTGGGTATCTCGCCGACCCTGCGCGGCGTCGTCCGATGCCGCGGGATCGTTGAAGACTGTGTGAGTCCGGGGGGCGATCCGTCCGCTCGGCGGAGAGACCTGGCCACGTCCCGTACTCGTTCGTCGCGACGGACGATAGCAGTCCGTCAGGACGGCATAAACACCGCCCCCCTCGTGCGAGGGACAGCCGGAGCCGGTCACGGCCTGCTGTCCTTCTGGTCCGAGGAGTCGTTCTGCACGTAGTACAGCTTGGCCTTCATGCCCGCGCGGACCTGGAATCCGGTCCAGATCAGAACGCATCCGAGCAGCGTGAAGGCGAACGCCTTGGTGTTGAAGAGCGTGGTGTCCTTGAACACCGCGAGCACGATGCCCACCAGCAGGATCTGAGTGGTGTAGACCAGCAGTGCGCCGGCCATCAGCATCTGCGGATTGTTCCTGGTCAGCCGGTCGAGCGCGATCTGACCGAAGATGAAGAAGGCCAGCACCAGCAGCGTCGCGGCAAGAGCACCGATCAGGCCCTTCGTCCCCACGACGGCAGTGGAGATCGCAGTGGCGACAACTCCGGCGACCGCAGTGGAGATTGCGGCGCCGCGGAACGGGATCCGGGCGTCGTGGGACGGCATGTCGGCAGCTCCGGCGGCATGTCGAGAAACGGGGGGACGGCGCTTGGGACGCGGTGATGGCACCGCACCGAGGATGTCAGCCATGGGCCCGTCCGCTCGACGGCGAGCCCGTCGAGGGAGACCGACCGGGGACGGAAGTCCTCCACCTGTCAGGTCTTTCGGCGTGTTCTCGGTACTCGTGAACGGTATCACAAACTATTTGATTAGAGCTTTACCATGTAGGTGTGGCACCTGTCACACCGATGGCCCAACGGTGCCGCCGTACGGGTCAAGGAAGTTGACGGCCAGTCAGCCGCGCCGCTCGTTCCGGCCGCCGACCGCGGTGGCCCCGCTGCCGAGGCCTCCGAGCAGCTTCTTGTCGGCCGCCGAGAGCTCGGCCATCGCCGGCGTCCCGGCCGGTACGTCCGCCACTGTCCCACTCGGCGCCTCGGCCCGAGTACCGGCCGGCGCCTCGGCCGGATCGGCGGTCCCCTTGCGGTAGCGCGGCGGTACGAAGGCCTGCACCGCCCGGGGCGCGTGCGGGCGGAACCTGGGCATCATCAGCACCACGATGCCGAGCAGGCAGAGCCCCGCCATGCCGAGCACCAGCGCCCGGCCCCGGCCCGGCACCGAGAAGGCGACCGTGCCGAACGCGATCAGCGCGGCCCAGAAGTACATGATCAGCACGGCCCGGCTGTGCGAGTGCCCGACCTCCAGGAGCCGGTGGTGCAGGTGCTGCTTGTCCGCCGCGAACGGCGACTTGCCCGCCCAGGTCCGGCGGACCACCGCCAGCAGCAGGTCGGCCAGCGGCAGCGCGATCACGGTCAGCGGCAGCAGCAGCGGGATGTAGATGGGTACCAGCTCGTGCACGGTGGTGGTCTGCGAGCCGGTCTGGGCGGTGAGCAGGTCCGGATCCACCCGGCCGGTGATCGAGATCGCCGAGACCGCGAGCATCAGGCCGAGCATCATCGATCCCGAGTCGCCCATGAAGATCCGGGCCGGGTGCAGGTTGTGCGGCAGGAAGCCCAGGCACATCCCGATCAGCACCGCGCTGAACAGCACGGCGGGGGCGGCGTCGTTGATGCCGTAGCCGTACCAGAGCCGGTACGAGTAGAGGAAGAACGCCATCGCGGCGATGCAGACCATGCCGCCGGCCAGACCGTCCAGGCCGTCGATGAAGTTCACCGCGTTGACCATGACGACCACCAGGGTGACCGAGATGACCATGCCCATGGTCGGCGTGACCGAGACCGGGCTGACGCCGGGGACCGGGATCGAGAGCACCGTGACGCCCTGCCAGACCATCACACCGGCGGCGATCATCTGGCCGCCGAGCTTCACCAGGGCGTCCACGCCCCACTTGTCGTCCAGCACGCCGAGCAGCCACATGATCCCGGCCCCGGCCAGCAGGGCCCGGATGTCCGCGCTCTGGATGAACAGGTTGCCAAGGTGGGTCAGCTGCGAGGCGACCGCGAGACCGGCGCAGAGACCGCCGAACATCGCGATCCCGCCGAGCCGGGGCGTCGGCTCCCGGTGCACGTCCCTGGCCCGGACCGGCGGCATCGCGCCGGCCACGATCGCGAACTTCCGCACCGGACCGGTCAGCAGGTAGGTGACCGCCGCCGTCACGAACAGGACGAGCAGATACTCACGCACCACTGACCTCCTGCACGACGGTCCGACGGGTGGGTACCAAAGGTACCGCCGTGATTGCCCGGGGTTCGAGGTGCGTCGCCACGGAGCACACCTTATTGAGTCGGACGCGTCGCGTGTGCACCGCGGTTCGCCTTCCCGGGCGATCTGGCCTCTCAGTTCCGGCCGAGCCCGACCGCCAGCTCCCTGACCCGGGCGCCGATCTCGGCCGGTGGACCCCCTCTGAGCAGGCGTCCGATCAGTTCGCCGAGCTCACCCATCCCCTCCACGGCCATCCCCTGCGCCGCCACCGCACCTGTGCCCAAACGGATACCGGAGGTCTGGGCGGGCGGGGCCGGATCGAACGGGAGCGCGCACTTGCCGAGCATCAGTCCGGCCGCCGCGCAGCGACGCTCGGCCTCGACGCCGGTCAGTCCGAGCGACCCGACGTCCGCCGTCACCAGCTGGGTGTCGGTGCCACCGGTCAGCGGGGGCGCGCCCGCCGCGTCGAGCGCCCCGGCCAGGGAGCGTGCACCAGCCACCGCGCGCCGGAGGTACGCACCGAACTCCGGCGTACCCGCCTGCGCGAACGCCACCGCCTTGGCCGCCACCTCGTTCATCGCCGCCCCGCCCTGACTGAACGGGAACACCGCCCGGTCCACCCGCCCGGCCAGCTCCTCCGAACAGAGCAGCAAGCCGCCGCGCGGCCCGCGCAGCAGCTTGTGGGTGGCCGCCACCGTGACGTCCGCGTACGGCACCGGGCTCGGCGCCAGACCCGCCGCGACCAGCCCGGTGGTCTGCGCGGTGTCGGCGATCAGATAGGCGTCCACCTCGTCGGCGATCTCCCGGAACGCGGCCCAGTCGAGGTGCCGGGGGTAGGAGATCCCGCCCGCGACGATCGCCTTCGGCCGGTGCACCCTGGCCAGCTCGCGCACCTGGTCGTAGTCGAGCAGGTGGTCCTGCTCGCGCACGCCGTAGCCGATGAAGTCGAACCACCGGCCGGAGAAGTTCGCCCGCGAGCCGCAGCTGAGGTGACCGCCGTGCTCCAGCGACATCGCCAGCACCAGGTCACCGGGGCGCAGCAGTGCCGCGTACGCCGCCAGCATGGCCGAAGTCCCGGACCTCGGTTGGACGTTGGCGTGCTCGGCGGCGAACAGGCGCTTGGCCCGGTCGACCGCGAGCAGCTCCGCGGCGTCCGCGAGGGCGCAGCCGCTGTGGTGCCGGTGCCCTGGATAGCCCTCGGCGTACTTGTCCACCAGTGGGCCGCTCAGCGCGGCCAGCACCGCCGGGGTGGCGGTGTTCTCGCCCGCCAGCAGCTGCAGGCTCTCCGCCCGGCGGGCGGCCTCGGCGGAGAGCAGGTCGGCGAGTTGCGGATCCGCCTCCCGCAGCGCGGCGGGGGCGGTCCAGGAGAGCTGCACATCATGCGTGACGGTCATGGCAAAGCTCCCGGGCAGCGGACATTTCGGGCGGCACCCCCAAGCCTAGGCCGAGCCCGGCCCGACGGCCCGTCACACTGCACCATCGGGGCGCCGCACCTCAGGCAGCGCCCGGGCACCTAGTGGTTGCCACCCACACCGGTCAGCGCCGTCACGACCGGGTCGAGGGCGTCGAATATCTCCTCGCCGCAGTTGCGGAACATGCCGATCGGGGCGCCGTACGGGTCGTCCACCTCGTCGGACTCGGGGGTCGCGGCGAGCAGCCACCCGCGCAGCGCGGCGGCCGCCCTGACCAGGGCGCGGGCCCGCTCGGTGACGTGGGCACCGCCCCTCGGGTCGGGCAGCGTGGAGGGGTCGATCCGCCGGACCAGTCGGGTGAACTCCTTGAGGGTGAAGGTCCGCAGGCCGGCCGCGTGGCCCATCGAGATCACCTGCGCCCGGTGGTCGAGCGTCGCGGTGAGTACCAGGTCGGCGTCGATCACGTGCTCGTCGAGCAGCTCGCGTCCGGCGAAGCCGTCCGCGCCGACGCCGTACTCACCGAGCACGGTGGCCGCGTGCGCCTCCATCGGGGCGCCTTCGTGCCCCCAGGTGCCGGCGCTCTCCACCACGATCCGGCCGGCGAAGTCCGCGAGCCGGGTGTCGAGCTCGTGCCGGGTCAGCCGCTCCGCGATCGGCGACCGGCAGACGTTGCCGGTGCAGACGAAGAGGATCCGGAACGAGTCGAGGGGCCGCGGCGAGACCGTGACGTACCCGGGTATGCCGAGGCCGGCGGAGGCGCCGTGCAGCGAGGCCGCTGTCAACTGCCGGCCTCCAGGTCCGGTACGACCTCCCTCAGCTGCTCGGCGCTGATGGCGCCGGCCCGCAGCAGGACCGGGACCTTGCCCGTGACGTCGACGATGGACGAGGCCTGCCCGAAGTCGGCGTTGCCGCCGTCCAGGTAGACCGAGACCGAGTCTCCGAGCTGGGCGAAGGCGTCGTCGCAGGTGGACGGCGAGGGGCCGCCCGTCCGGTTGGCGCTGGAGACGGCCATCGGGCCGACGTTGTTGAGCAGTTCGAGCGCGACGGGGTGCAGCGGCATCCGGACCGCGACCGTGCCCCGGGTGTCGCCGAGGTCCCAGCGCAGCGACGGCTGGTGCTTGGCGACCAGGGTCAGCCCGCCCGGCCAGAACGCGTCCACCAGCTCCCAGGCCCGCTCGGAGAAGTCGGTGACCAGCCCGTGCAGCGTCGTGGGCGATCCGACCAGCACCGGGGAGGGCATGTTGCGGCCGCGCCCCTTGGCGTCCAGCAGGGCGCCGACCGCCTCCGGGCTGAACGCGTCCGCACCGATCCCGTACAGGGTGTCGGTCGGCAGCACGACCAGCTCACCCCGGCGGACCGCCGAGGCGGCCTCGCGCAGCCCGGTCTCGCGGTCCCCTGCATCGGCGCAGTCGTAGCGGCGGCTCATCGGTGCGGTCCCCTCTCGCAAAGCTGACTTGTCGTCAAATCACGGTTCACGACGAAGCCTCGCGGGCTGTCGTGCGGTGTTCGATGTTCACAACGACGCCCTCCGGGCTGTTGTGCTGTGCTCGATGTTCACAACGACGCCCTCCGGGCTGTTGTGAAGCGCGGCCGGTTGTTCAGGTCCCGGTGGTCGGCCGCGTCCGTCCAGCCACTCTCCTCGCGGAACACCCACGGCACCTGGCCGCCCTGGGTGTCGGCGTGCTCGATCACGACCACTCCCCCGGGCCGGAGCAGCCGCGCGGCGACCCGCTCGATGCCGCGGATCGCGTCGAGGCCGTCCTCGCCGGAGAACAGCGACATCTGCGGGTCGTGGTCACGGGCCTCGGGAGCCACGTACTCCCACTCGGTGAGGGGGATGTACGGCGGGTTGCTGATCACCAGGTCGAAGCGGCCGTCCCAGGAGCGGTCGTCCTCGAAGGCCCGGGTGGCGTCGCCCGCGTGCAGGGTGACCCTGGCCCGGTCGGTGCTGGCGGCGATGTTGCGCCGGGTGTACTTCATCGCGCCCTCGTCCAGCTCGAAGGCGTGCACGGTGGAGCGCGGCAGTTCCTGGGCCAGCGCCAGCGCGATAGCGCCGGAGCCGGTGCAGAGGTCGACCACCAGCGGCTCGGCGACGTCCATGTCGCGGACGGCGTCTATGGCCCACTCGACCACCGACTCGGTCTCCGGCCGGGGCACGAAGACGCCGGGGCCGACCTCCAGCTCCAGGTAGCGGAAGAAGGCCCGCCCGGTGATGTGCTGGAGCGGCTCGCGCGCCTCGCGGCGGGAGATCGCCTCCCAGTACCGGGCGTCGAACTCGCCGTCCTTCACCGTGTGCAGCTGGCTGCGCTTGACGCCGTGGACGTGTGCGGCGAGCTCCTCCGCGTCGAAGCGCGGCGACGGCACCCCGGCCGCGGCCAACCGCTGGGTGGCCTGGGCCACCTCGGCGAGCAGCAGGTTCATCCGTACACCCCTTGTCCGGGTCAGTTCTCCTGGGCGGCGGCGGCCAGCTTGGCCGCCGCGTCGGCGTCCACGCAGGACTGGATCACCGCGGTGAGCTCGCCGTCCAGGACCTGGTCCAGGTTGTACGACTTGAACCCGGTGCGGTGGTCCGAGATGCGGTTCTCCGGGAAGTTGTACGTCCGGATCCGCTCCGAGCGGTCCACGGTGCGGACCTGGCTGCGGCGGGCGTCCGAGGCCTCCAGGTCGGCCGCCTCCTGCGCGGCGGCGAGCAGCCGCGAACGCAGGATGCGCATGGCCTGCTCCTTGTTCTGCAGCTGGCTCTTCTCGTTCTGGCAGGACGCCACGATACCGGTCGGCAGGTGGGTGATCCGGACCGCCGAGTCGGTGGTGTTGACGGACTGCCCGCCCGGGCCGGAGGAGCGGTAGACGTCGATCCGCAGCTCGTTGGCGACGATCTCGACCTCGACCTCCTCGGCCTCCGGCGTGACCAGCACGCCGGCCGCGGAGGTGTGGATCCGGCCCTGCGACTCGGTCGCGGGGACGCGCTGCACGCGGTGCACGCCGCCCTCGTACTTGAGCCGGGCCCAGACGCCGAGGCCGGGCTCGGGGGTGCCCTTGGTCTTCACGGCGACCGAGACGTCCTTGTAGCCGCCGAGGTCCGACTCGTTGGCGTCGATGATCTCGGTCTTCCAGCCCACCCGCTCGGCGAACCGCAGGTACATCCGGAGCAGGTCACCGGCGAACAGCGCGGACTCCTCGCCGCCCTCACCCGCCTTGACCTCCAGGATGACGTCCTTCTCGTCGTTGGGGTCGCGCGGCACCAGCAGCAGCCGCAGCTCCTCGGTCAGCTCGTCGCGCCGGGCCTCCGAGGACTTCATCTCCGCGATGAAGTCCGAGTCCTCGAGCGCGAGTTCACGAGCCGCCTCGATGTCCTCACCGGCCTGCTTCCAGGCCCGGTAGGTACGGGTGATCGGGGTCAGCTCGGCATAGCGCTTGGAGAGCTTGCGAGCGTTCGCCTGGTCGGCGTGGACCGAGGGGTCGGCCAGCCTCGTCTCGAGGGCGGCGTGCTCGGTGAGGAGCTCTTCGACTGCCTCGAACATCGGGTGGGCCTACTTCCGCTGAGAGCACCATTTTTGCAGGGCTTGGGGGGTGGGGGAGACGCGAACGGCGCCGGTCCGAGCGCACCCATGAGTAGCTGGGCACGCCCGGACCGGCGCCGTACGGACGCTAGTCCTGCTTCGTGGAGAGCTTCTTGCCGAAGCGGGCCTCGAAGCGGGCGACGCGGCCACCGGTGTCCAGGATCTTCTGCTTGCCGGTGTAGAACGGGTGGCACTGCGAGCAGACCTCGGCGCGAATGACGCCGCTGGTCTCGGTCGAGCGGGTGGTGAACTCGGCGCCGCAGGTGCAGGTCACGTTGGTGACCACGTACTCGGGGTGAACATTGGGCTTCAAGGGGATCTCCTAGTGATCGGGAGGGCACCGGGTCGGCAGCTGACAGCCGCACGTGAACCGGGACCGACGGACCAGTCTGCCAGGACTGACCGCATCTTCCCAAACCGGGTGCGGACCTCTGGTATTCCGACTAGCGACGGGTGGCACTGGCGGCCCCGCCGCCGGTGGGCCTCGCGGTCGCGGACGGGGTGGCCTCGGCCGGATTGGCGGGCTGGCTGCTGAGCACCGCCTCGGGCACCGCCCGGTCGGCGGCCAGTGCCTGCCACAGCTGGGTGGCCCCGGGTACGGCCGGGACCACCCGGTTCGGGTCGCCCGGGGCGGTGACCACCGGCAGGGTGACCATCGCGAGGTTCTCCGGGCCGATCGGCTTGAGGGTGTCGGCGAGGCCGACCAACGCACTGACCGAGGCCAGGTCGGAGTCGGTGGTGATGCTCCTGGTGAGCCTGTCCCCCACCGACCAGAGCCTGGCCGGGTTGGAGGTCAGCCCCAGGCCCTTCACCTGCGCCAGCATCGACTTGACCATCTGCTTCTGCAGCTCGATCCGGCCCAGGTCGCTGCCGTCGCCGACGCCGTGCCTGGTCCGGACGAAGGCCAGCGCCTGGTCACCGTTCAGCTGGTGCGTGCCGGCCGCCAGGTGCAGCCCGCTGTCCCGGTCGTCGATGGCCACGGTGGTGGCCACGGTGACCCCGCCGATGGCGTTCACGAAGTCCGCGAAGCCGGCGAAGTCGATCTCGACGTAGTGGTCCATCCGCAGCCCGGTGAGCTGCTCGGTGGTCTTGACCGCACAGGCGGGGCCGCCGACCTCGTACGCGGAGTTGAACATCACGCCCTTCGCGGCGGGCACCGCCTTCCCGGTGCCGACGGCGCTGCACGCGGGCCGGGCGACCAGGGTGTCGCGGGGTATCGAGACCACCTCGGCCTGGGTATGGGCCTGGTTGACGTGCACCACCATCGCGGTGTCGGAGCGGGCCGTGCCGTCGGTCGCACCGCCGGCCAGGTCGCCGTTCCTGCCGTTGCGCGAGTCCGATCCCAGCACCAGCACGTTGAACGAGCCGTTGGTCGAGGCCGGCGGCCGGCCGGTACCCAGCTGGCCGTTGATGTCGACGCTCTTGATGTTGCCGTTGAGCTTCCAGTACGCGTACCCGCCCGCGCCGCCGCCGATCACCAGCAGCCCGGCCACCGCGCACACGATGGTCCTGCGCAGGCGGACCTGCCTGCTCAGGGGGGTGCGTCGGTGTGCGGCCACAGTCTCGTCCTCAGCTCTCCGGGGCTTGATCGGGATATGACCTTCATTCTGAGCATAAGGGCATCAGATACCGATAAGTCCGTTTCCCGCGTCCTGCCTGGGAGACGCGGAAGCCCCGGACCGCGGTTGCGGTCCGGGGCTTCCGGGGTTCGGCCGGGAGGTCAGTCCTGGCCGGGGGTGTTCTTGGCGATCACCATGAGGAACTCGGCGTTGCTCTTGGTCTGCTTCATCTTGTCCAGCAGCAGCTCGATCGCCTGCTGCGAGTCGAGCGCGTGCAGCACCCGGCGGAGCTTCCAGGTGATGGCCAACTCCTCACTGCCCAGCAGGATCTCCTCCTTGCGGGTGCTCGACGCGTCGACGTCGACGGCCGGGAAGATCCGCTTGTCGGAGAGCTTGCGGTCGAGCTTGAGCTCCATGTTGCCGGTGCCCTTGAACTCCTCGAAGACCACCTCGTCGGCCCGCGAGCCGGTCTCCACCAGCGCGGTGGCGAGGATGGTCAGCGAGCCGCCGTTCTCGATGTTGCGCGCGGCGCCGAAGAACTTCTTCGGCGGGTAGAGCGCGGTCGAGTCGACACCACCGGACAGGATGCGGCCGGAGGCGGGCGCCGCCAGGTTGTAGGCGCGGCCCAGGCGGGTGATCGAGTCCAGCAGGATGACCACGTCGTGGCCCAGCTCGACCAGGCGCTTGGCACGCTCGATCGCCAGCTCGGCGACGACCGTGTGGTCCTCGGCCGGGCGGTCGAAGGTCGAGGAGATGACCTCGCCCTTCACCGACCGCTGCATGTCGGTGACCTCTTCCGGACGCTCGTCGACCAGGACGACCATCAGGTGGCACTCGGGGTTGTTGTGGGTGATCGCGTTGGCGATCGCCTGCATGATCATCGTCTTGCCGGTCTTCGGCGGGGCGACGATCAGACCGCGCTGCCCCTTACCGATCGGCGACACCAGGTCGATGATGCGGGTGGTCAGGATGCCCGGGTCGGTCTCCAGCCGCAGACGCTCCTGCGGGTAGAGCGGGGTCAGCTTGCCGAACTCGGGGCGGTTGCGGCCGCTCTCCGGGTCCATGCCGTTGACGGAGTCCAGCCGCACCATGGCGTTGAACTTCTCGCGGCGCTCGCCGTCCTTGGGCTGGCGCACCGCACCGGTGATCGCATCACCCTTGCGCAGGCCGTTCTTACGGACCTGGGCCAGCGAGACGTAGACGTCGTTCGAACCGGGCAGGTAGCCGGAGGTCCGGACGAAGGCGTAGTTGTCGAGGATGTCCAGGATGCCCGCGACCGGGATCAGCACATCGTCGTCGTTGACCTGCACCTCGGCCGGGCCGGCCTCGAAGCGCTCGCCCCGGGTGCCACGGCCGCGGCGGTCGCGGTAGCGGCCCCGACGGCCCCGACGACCATCGCCGAACTCGTCGTCGTCGTAGCCGCCGACCTGCTGCTGGCCGCCGCCGCCCTGCTGACGGTTCTGCTGCGGGGCGCTGTCCTGGGCGCCGCCCTGCTGGGTCTGCTGACCCTGCTGGCGCTCGCCGCGCTCCGGACGGTCGGTGCGGTCCCGCCGGTTGCGGCGGTCCCGGCGGGACTCGCGGCTGTCGGCGTCCTGCCCGGCCTGGCCCTCGGTGGTCTCGGTGCGCTCGCCGCCGTCACGGCGGTCGCGCCGGTCCCGGCGGTCCCGGCGGGTCTCGGTCCGGCCCTCGGCGTCCAGGGTCCGGGCGTCGGTACGGGCCTCGGCGACCACGGTGGCGGTCGACTCGGCGGCGGTCGCGGCAGCGGCCTCTGCGGTCGGCGCACCGGCGGCCGAGGTGGCCCGGCGACGGGTGCGCTCGGCCCGGGCCGGGGCGGCGGCCTCGGGGGCAGCCTGGACCGGGATCTCGATCTGGGCCTGCGGCTCGGCGGCCGGGGCGGCCGCAGTGGCGGCGGCCTTGGTCCGACGGGCGGCGCGCGGCGGTGCCGCCTCCTGCTCCGCGACCACGGGGGCCTCGGCGGAGGCGGCCGGAGCGGCGGCCTTGGCGGCCCGCTTGGCGGGGGCGGCCGGGGCGGTGGCGCCGGCCAGCAGCGGGTCACCGCCGCTCTTCTCCTTGATGGCATCGATCAGCTGGCTCTTGCGGAGGCGTCCGGTACCGCTGATCCCGAGGGTCGAGGCGAGCTTCTGCAGCTCGGCCAGGACCAGGCCGTCGAGGCCCGCGGCAGCGGTACGGCGGCGCTTGGCCGGAGCCGCCGGGGCGGCGGTGTCTGACGCGTCGGCGTCGGGGCGCGCGCCCATCAGATCGGTGGAGTCGCTCACTAAGGGTCCTTCCCTGGAGCGGACGTCGGCCTGTCTGGCTCGGCGACCGGTTGTGCTGTCCTGACCAACGCTTGACTGCGTCGGTCCGAGGCGGTGATCCCCCGAATGGCGCTGCCAGTCGGGGAAGAGCTGCGATGTGCACGGTGGTGCGATGTGGCGCGGATCGGGCTGATGCCGACCCCGCTGCCTGCGATACCCGGGCCCCCGTCGCGTGACGGTGGCCGGGCCCCCGTCCGGGCGTGCCTCTATGTGGGAGGCCGCGGGAGGGGGTCAGGTGCCGTCACGGCTTCGGGAAACGGCCGCCTTTGCGCAGGCAGGCTGCGTACGCGCTGCGGAGGGCTCCCGGAGAATCGTGGTCCCGTTCGTCCACCGCCCCACTCGTGCGGACTGGCCGCAACAGCGGAGGCTCGGGATCGGGACGTGGCGCACCGCACCCCGGAGGGCACCTGGTGCAGCAATGAGGTTAACACTACCGACCCCCTGAGACATTCCCCGGCCCCGTTCTCGTCAATCGTGTCCGTGCGACCCTCTTGGTCAGCCGTCCAGCGGCAGCACGGAGGCACCGGTGCCGTCCAGCCGGAGGCGGTGCGCGGCGAAGCCCTCACCTGCGAAGGCGAGCAGTTTCTCGGCGTTCGCCTCGTCGGCGAGGGCCAGCACGGTGGGGCCGGCGCCGGAGATCACGGCCGGGATGCCCTCGGCCCGCAGGGCGCCCACCAGGCCGGCACTCTCCGGCATCGCGGAGGCCCGGTAGTCCTGGTGCAGCCGGTCCTCGGTGGCGGCCAGCAGCAGCTCGGGGCGGTTGGTCAGGGCCTCCACCAGCAGGGCGGCCCGACCGGCGTTGACGGCGGCGTCGGAGAGCGGCACGGTCTTCGGCAGCAGTCCGCGCGCGGTCTCGGTGAGCACCTCGGTGGACGGGATGAAGACCACGGGGACGACCTGCTCGGACGGCTCCAGCCGGACCGCCTTGGCGGAGTCCTCGTCCGTCCAGGCGATGGTGAAGCCGCCGCGCAGACAGGCGGCGACGTTGTCGGGGTGGCCCTCCAGCTCGGAGGCGAGGGCCAGCAGGGCGGCGTCGTCCAGCGCGCTCGGGCCGCCGATGGTGACGGCGCGGGCGGCGACGAGGCCGGCGCAGATGGCGGCGGAGGAGGAGCCCAGGCCCCGGCCGTGCGGTATCCGGTTGGCGCAGACCACCTCCAGGCCGCGCGGCTGGCCGCCGAGGCGGTCGAAGGCGGCGCGCATCGAACGGATCATCAGATGCCGTTCGTCACGCGGCAGCGTGGTCGCACCCTCGCCCGCGATGTCCACCGAGAGACCGGAGTCGGCGACCCGGACCACCACGTCGTCGTACAGGCCCAGGGCGAGTCCGAAGGCGTCGAAGCCGGGGCCGAGGTTGGCACTCGTCGCGGGAACCCGGACCCGGACGGCGGCAGCACGGAACGCGGGACCAGCCATGGTGGTGGGACTCTCCTGGGAGGTGACGGCCCGGTTGGGGTCGGGCCTGCGGTGGTACGTGTGCGGGGTTCGCGCGGCAGCTCCCCGGCGGGGCGGGCGCGGCGCACGGCGCGGCCCACTGCTGACCAGACTATCGAAGAGAGGTTCCACAGCGGTACACCCCGACCCCCTCCGATCTGCCGTGTTGCCGATTCTGGCCGGAAATTGTGCGGAAAGCGGTGTCAGAAGTGCCGGAAAGTCGGCGCTCCCGGGCAGAGAACCGTGCCCTCGACGGACGAGTGGGCCGACCCTCGAAAGAGTCGGCCCACTTGTTGACAGCTCGTCAGTCCGGCGGCCCGGTCGGTCGGGCAGCCCTCGGACCGGCAGTCCTCGATCCAGGAACCCTCAGTCCAGCAGCCCGAGGCGGCGGGCGGCCGCCTCCGGGTCGATCGGCACGACCTGCGGCTGCGGCGCACCGGCCACCGCCCAGTCCGGGTCCTTGAGGCCGTTGCCGGTCACGGTGCAGACGATCCGCTGGCCCGGGTCGACCAGGCCGGCCTCCGCCTTGGCCAGCAGGCCGGCCACCGAGGCGGCCGAGGCGGGCTCCACGAAGACGCCCTCCTGTGCGGCCAGCAGGCGGTAGGCGGAAAGGATCTGACGGTCCGTCACCTTGTCGATCAGGCCGCCCGAGTCGTCCCGCGCGGCGATCGCGTAGTCCCAGGAGGCCGGGTTGCCGATCCGGATCGCGGTGGCGATGGTCTGCGGCTTGAGCACCGGGGCGCCGTCCACGATCGGGGCCGAGCCCGAGGCCTGGAAGCCCCACATCCGCGGGGTGCGGTCGGCCAGACCGTCCTTGGCGTACTCGGTGTAGCCCTTCCAGTAGGCGGTGATGTTGCCCGCGTTGCCGACCGGGAGGACGTGGATGTCGGGGGCGTCGCCGAGCATGTCGACGATCTCGAAGGCGGCGGTCTTCTGACCCTCGATCCGCACCGGGTTCACCGAGTTGACCAGCGCCACCGGGTACTTCTCGGAGAGTTCACGCGCAAGGGTGAGGCAGTCGTCGAAGTTCCCGTCCACCTGGAGGATCTTCGCGCCGTGCACCAGTGCCTGGCCCATCTTGCCGAGCGCGATCTTGCCCTGCGGGACCAGCACCGCGGAGACCATCCCGGCCCGTACCGCGTACGCCGCGGCGGAGGCCGAGGTGTTGCCGGTGGAGGCGCAGATGACGGCCTGGGCGCCGTCCTCCTTGGCCTTGGAGATCGCCATCGTCATGCCGCGGTCCTTGAAGGACCCGGTCGGGTTGGCGCCCTCGACCTTGAGGTAGACCTCGCAGCCGGTGCGCTCGGAGAGCACCTGGGCCGGGACGAGCGGCGTGCCGCCCTCGAGCAGGGTGACCACGGGGGTGGCGGCGGTGACCGGCAGACGGTCGCGGTACTCCTCGATGAGGCCGCGCCACTGGTGGGTACGACCGCTCTGGATGACGGCGTTCATGGTGCTACCTACTCCCCTTCAACCCGCATGATGCTGGCCACGTCGCGCACGCTGTCCAGCGCGCGGAGCTTGTCGACCGTCGCCGACAGCGCGGCGTCGGTGGCGCGGTGGGTGACCACGACGAGCGAGGCGTCGCCGTCGCGGCCCTGCTGGCGCACGGTGTCGATGGACACGCCGTGCTCGGCGAAGACGGAGGCCACCTGGGCCAGCACGCCCGCGCGGTCGTCCACGTCCAGGCTGACGTGGTACCGGGTGATCACCTGGTCCATCGGCTTGGCCGGGAGCTGGGTGTACACCGAGTCGCCGGGCCCGGTGGTGCCGTTGACCTTGTTGCGGCAGACCGCGACCAGGTCGCCGAGCACCGCGGAGGCGGTCGGCGCGCCACCGGCGCCGGGGCCGTAGAACATCAGCCGGCCGGCCGCCTCGGCCTCTACGAAGACCGCGTTGTACGCCTCGCGGACCGAGGCCAGCGGGTGGCTCAGCGGCAGCATCGCGGGGTGCACCCGGGCGGTGACGGACTCGCCGTCGGCGGCGCGCTCGCAGATCGCCAGCAGCTTGACCACGCAGCCCATCTCCTTGGCGGAGGCGATGTCGGCGGCGGTGACCTCGGTGATGCCCTCGCGGTAGACGTCAGCGGCGGTGACCTTGGTGTGGAAGGCGATGCCGGCCAGGATCGCGGCCTTGGCGGCGGCGTCGAAGCCCTCCACGTCGGCGGTCGGGTCGGCTTCGGCGTAGCCGAGCGCGGTGGCCTCCTCCAGCGCCTCGGAGTACCCGGCGCCGGTGGAGTCCATCTTGTCCATGATGAAGTTGGTGGTGCCGTTGACGATCCCGAGTACCCGGTTCACCTTGTCGCCCGCGAGCGACTCGCGGAGCGGGCGGAGCAACGGGATGGCACCGGCGACGGCGGCCTCGTAGTAGAGGTCCACGCCCGCCTCGGCGGCGGCGGCGTGCAGTTCGGCGCCGTCCTTGGCCAGCAGCGCCTTGTTGGCGGAGACCACCGAGGCGCCGTTCGCGAAGGCGCTGAGGATCAGGTGCTTGGAGGGCTCGATACCGCCGACCACCTCGATCACCACGTCGATGTCGCCGCGCTTCACCAGCGCCTCGGCGTCGGTGGTGATCAGGTGCTCGGGCACCCCGGCCCGGGTCCGGCCGGCCCGGCGGACCGCGACGCCGACGAGCTCGACCGGAGCGCCGATCCGCGCGGCGAGGTCGGCGGCGTCCGTCGTCATGATGCGCGCCACCTCGGAGCCCACCACACCACAGCCCAGCAACGCCACCTTCAGCGGGCGCGTACGCATCATCCGACTCCGCTCTGCTTTCTCGGGTTTCTCGGGTTTTCCGCGGGCTGATCGCTCGGCGTCGTCCGCCGCCCGCAGGGTATTCGGTCGTACCAGTCTCCGGGACCGGCCGCGTGAATCTATGGCTGGTCCATCATCTGAGACGAGAATTTCCTCATCCGATATCCAGCCGCAGGAGATCCTCCGCGGTCTCCCGGCGGACGATCACCCGGGCCGCACCGTCCAGGACGGCGAGGACCGGAGGCTTGAGGGCGTGGTTGTAGTTGCTCGCCATCGAGCGGCAGTACGCCCCGGTCGCGGGGACCGCGATCAGGTCACCCGGCGTCAGGTCGGCGGGCAGGAAGGCGTCCCGGACCACGATGTCGCCGGACTCGCAGTGCTTGCCGACCACCCGGACCAGCATCGGCTCGGCCTCGCTGGTGCGCGAGACGAGGGCGACGGAGTACTCGGCGTCGTAGAGGGCGGTGCGGATGTTGTCCGACATGCCGCCGTCCACGCTGACGTAGGTGCGCAGTCCGTCGAGCGGCTTGATCGTACCGACCTCGTACAGCGTGAACGCGGTCGGGCCGACGATCGCCCGGCCGGGCTCCACGCTCAGGCGCGGCGCGTTCAGGCTGGCGGCGGCGCACTCCCGGCGGACGATCTCGGCCAGCGATGCGGCGATCTCGGCGGGCTCGCGCGGGTCGTCCTCGCTGGTGTACGCGATGCCCAGGCCACCGCCGAGGTCGATCTCCGGCAGCTCCACGCCGTGCTCGTCGCGGACCTCCACCAGCAGGCCGACCACCCGGCGGGCGGCCACCTCGAAGCCGGCCGTGTCGAAGATCTGCGAGCCGATGTGCGAGTGGATGCCGCGCAGCTCCAGGCTGTCGTGCCCGAGCACCCGACGGACCGCCTCGGCCGCCCGGCCGCCGCTCAGCGAAAGGCCGAACTTCTGGTCCTCGTGCGCGGTCGCGATGAACTCGTGGGTGTGCGCCTCGACGCCGACCGTCACCCGGATCAGCACCGGCTGCCTGACCCCCTGGGCCGCCGCGATCGCGGCCAGCCGGTCGATCTCCTGGTACGAGTCGACCACGATGTGCCCGACGCCCGCCTTGACCGCCTGCTCCAGCTCGTCCGCCGACTTGTTGTTGCCGTGCAGCGCGATCCGCTCCCCCGGCATCCCGGCGGCCAGCGCGACGGCCAACTCGCCCGTGCTGCACACGTCGAGGTTCAGCCCCTCCTCGTGCAGCCAGCGGACGATCGCCTTGGAGAGGAACGCCTTGCCCGCGTAGTAGACGTCGGCGCCCTCGCCGAACGCGTCCCGCCAGGCCCGGGCGCGGGCGCGGAAATCGGCCTCGTCCATGACGTACGCCGGGGTGCCGAACTCGGCGGCCAGCGCCTTGACGTCGATGCCGCCGACGGTGGCGACGCCCTCGGCGTCCCGGGCTACGGTGCTCGACCAGACCTTGGGATCGAGCGCGTTCAGGTCGCTCGGCGGGGCGAGGTAGTGGCCCTCGGGCAGCACGTCACCGTGGCGGGGGCCTGCGGGGTGGGCGGAGCGGCTCATCGTGGTGTCCTTACGAGTAGGGGCGGTGACGCGTCCTGACGGACCGTCACCGCCCCCGGGGCGCTTGGGGGTTGGGCGGTTACATCCGCTCGGGCGTCGATACGCCGAGCAGCGTGAGGCCGTTGGCGATGACCGTGCGCGTGGCGTCGGCCAGCCAGAGCCGGGCGTGCGTCAGGTCGGTGACCTGCTCGTCGCCCTTGGGCAGGATCTGGCAGTGGTCGTAGAACCGGTGGTACTCCCGGGCGACCTCTTCGAGGTAGCGGGCGACCCGGTGCGGCTCGCGCAGCTCGCCGGCGGCGGTGAGCACCCGGGGGAACTCGCCGAGCTGGCCGAGCAGCGCCGACTCCCACTCGGTGGAGAGCAGCTCCGGCTTGAAGTCCTCGGACTTGGTGATGCCCAGCTCGGCCGCCTTGCGCTGCACGCCGCACATCCGGGTGTGCGCGTACTGGACGTAGAAGACCGGGTTCTCGTTGGTCTGGCTGGTCAGCACGTTGATGTCGAGCATGATCGTGGAGTCGGTCGGGTAGCGCACCAGGGAGTACCGGGCCGCGTCCACGCCGATCCAGTCGACCACGTCGTCGATCGTGATGATGTTGCCGGCCCGCTTCGACATCCGGACCTCTTCGCCGTCGCGAAGCATCTTCACGAACTGGCCGATCTTGACCTCGATGTTGCGGTCCATGTCGTCACCCGCGCAGGCCGCGATGGCCTTGAGCCGGTTGACGTAGCCGTGGTGGTCCGCGCCGAGCATGTAGACCGAGACCTCGGAACCCCGGTCCCGCTTGCTCAGGTAGTACGCGGCGTCGGCGGCGAAGTAGGTGGTCTCGCCGTCGGCCTTGATCAGCACGCGGTCCTTGTCGTCACCGAAATCGGTGGTGCGCAGCCAGATCGCACCCTCTTGGTCGAAGACGTGGCCCTGCTCGCGCAGCCGCTCGATCGCCTTCTCCACGGCGCCCGAGTCGTGCAGCGACTTCTCGGAGAACCAGACGTCGAAGTGGGTGCCGAACTCCTCCATCGACCGCTGGATCTCGGCGACCATCAGCTTGAGGCCCTCGGCCCTGAAGACCTGGAGCTGCTCGTCCTCGGGAAGGTCGAGCACGCCGGGCGCACCGGCCACCAGCGCCTTGGCGATGTCGACGATGTACTCGCCGACGTAGCCGTCCTCCGGCGCGGGCCGGCCGTTCGCGGCGGCCTGGAGCGAGGCGGCGAACTTGCCGATCTGCACGCCCGCGTCGTTCAGGTAGTACTCGGTGGTGACCTCGGCACCGGTGGCGCGGAGCACCCGGGCGAGCGAGTCGCCGACGGCCGCCCAGCGGACGCCGCCGATGTGGATCGGGCCGGTCGGGTTGGCGGAGACGAACTCGAGGTTGATCTTCAGGCCCTTGAGCGCCTCGTTCCGGCCGTACGCCGGTCCTGCCTCGACGATGGTCCGGGCCAGCTCACCCTGGGTGGCGGCGTCCAGCGTGATGTTCAGGAAGCCGGGACCGGCGATGTCCACCTTCGACACCCCGGCGATCTCTCGCAGGCGCGCGGCCAGGCTCTCCGCGACAGCTCGCGGCGGCTTGCCGGCCGCCTTCGCGAGCTGGAGGGCCACGTTGGTGGCGTAGTCGCCGTGGTCCCTGTTCTTGGGCCGCTCGATCGTCACGTGCTCGGGCACGGCGACGGTCAGCTCGCCCGCCTCTACGGCGGCGCTCACTGCGGCCTGGACTGCCTGGGAAAGCTCTGCGGGTGTCACGGGCCCAAGCCTAGGCGAGAGGCGGTACGCGGCCGTACCTGGTTTACCCGTTGAGACGGGCGTGCCGTGGCTTTCCGGCGCCGGTGTTCGCTGTGGGCGAACGTCAGCCGCTCTCGCCGAGCTCCACGGCACTGCCGAACCCGTGGGCGAAGCGCTGCCGGGGGACCTCCCGCCCGGTCAGCAGCATCAGCCGCCGGACCAGGGCCACCAGCTCCGCCGGATCGAAGGGCTTCCCGAGGTACCCGTCCACCCCGACCGACTCGCCCTGCCGCAGCTCGGCCGGCGCACACGCGCTCACGATCGCGATCGGCAGCCGCCTGGTCGCCGGGGCCGCCCGCAGCCGGGCCGCCGTCCGCAGCCCGTCCAGCCTCGGCATCATCACGTCCAGCGTCACCACGTCGGGGGCCACCCGACGGACCACCTCCAGGCACTCCGCGCCGTCGGCAGCCGTCACCACCTCGAAGCCCTCGAGCTCCAGGTTGACTCTGATCAGCTGGCGGATCACCTCGCTGTCGTCCACCACGAGGACCCGCCCGGGCGCTCCGGACACCTCACCGAGGGTAGCCGCGCACCCACCCACCCGTCCGGCCTTTCCCGACTTCCGTCCCCACCGCCCCGACCCACCCCCGAAACCCGTGCACGGACCACTCCCCCGGCCTGGTAATGTTCTCCACGTCGCCACCACGGGACACCATGCAGGCCCCCGTAGCTCAGGGGATAGAGCACCGCCCTCCGGAGGCGGGTGCGCAGGTTCGAATCCTGCCGGGGGCACTTCGCAAGAAGTGCAACAGAGGCCCAAGTTGACCACTGGTCAGCTTGGGCCTTCGTCATGTTGCGGCTGCCGTCGGCGGGATCAGTGGTGGGTCGCGTCCGCGAAGAGGGCGGCCAGGGTGTCGTCGAAGGTGGCGGCGTAGGAGATGTCTTCGGTGTCGCCGCCCTCCTCGTAGCCGCCGATGACGCCGATGACGTGGCCGGTGGTGGCTTCGAGGAAGGGGCCGCCGCTGGTGCCGCCCGGGTACGCGGGGCAGTCGATCCGGCGTTGGCGGGCGGACTGGGCGGTGGTGGTGTTGGTGCACAGGATGGGGGCGTCGCTGCGGCTGGGGTAGCCGTAGAGGCGTGCGGTGGCGGTGAGGGGGACGTCGTAGGCGATCGGGTTGGCGCCGACGGTGGCCTCGACGGTGCGGCCGGTGCCGGAGTCGGGGGCGATCTCCAGGAGGGCGTAGTCCTCGTCCGGGTCCTGGTCGTGCTGCCAGCCCTCGGTGGTGTGAACGGCGGTGACCTGCCAAGTCCCGTACGGGGAAGTGCCGTTGCGGTAGCCGGGGACGAAGGTCACGCCGGTGGCCGAGGAGAGGCAGTGGGCGGCGGTGAGGGCGAAGGTGCCGCTCGCGCTGTCCACGACGCTCGCCGTGCAGAAGTGGTGGCCGTCGGCGAACAGGGCTCCGACGCGGGCGGATTCGGCGGTGGCCGGGGCGGTGGCGGTGGTGCCGAGATCCGAGGAGCGGGTGGCGGACGGGGTGGGCGAAGGACTGGGGGTCGGCGACGGCGCGGGGGCCGGGGTCTTCCTGCTGGGGGACGGGGAGGCGGCGGCTGTACGGGAGGCGGCCGGAGCGGGGTCGTCGGCGTCGTCCACGGGCACCGGGGCGTCGGACGGGACGGTGGTCGAGGGGGTCGGATCGTCCGTCGGGGCGGCGGCGGCCTCGGGGGTTGCCGCGGGCACGGGGGTGGGAGCAGCCAGGCTCTCGACCACCGGGGGGACGGTCGGGGCGGCGCTCGGCCCGGCCTTCCGGCCGGAGGCGGGCGCGGCGGTCCGGGCGGCCGCCGGTGAGACGGCCAGCAGGGCGGCGATCAGCGTGCCGATCGCGAGTCGGTGCGCGGTGGTCATGGAGGCGCTCCCAGCGTCGCGTTCACTCGGTGAGGGTCGTTTCGACTATGGGCCGCCGGGCTGGGGATCGTGTGATCGTTCCCTGGGAGTGCGGTGAGAATTCTGGGACTGCCACCCGGCCGGCCCGCCTGCGCCCGCCCCCTGCGGACCGCCTGCGGGCTGCCTTCGGCCTCAGTCCACGATCCGCCCGTCGTGCAGCGAGACGACCCGGTCGGCCTGGGCCATCAGGGTCGGGTCGTGGGTGGCGACCAGGGCGGTGACGCCCTGGGAGTGGACCACCGCGCGGAGCAGTTCCATCACGGCGAGGCCGGTCTCGGAGTCGAGCTGTCCGGTGGGTTCGTCGGCGACGATCAGGGCGGGCTCGTTGGCCAGCGCGCGGGCGATCGCGACCCGCTGCTGCTGGCCGCCGGAGAGTTCGGCCGGCCGCTGGTCGGCGTGGTCGGCCAGGCCGACCAGGGCGAGCAGGGTACGGACGCGCTCCTCGCGTTCGGCGACGGGGAGCTTGCGCAACCGCATCGGGACGCCGACGTTCTCGGCGGCGGTGAGCACCGGCAGCAGGCCGAAGGACTGGAAGACGAAGCCGATCCGGTCCCGGCGCAGGGCGAGCCGCCCCGCCTCGTCGAGCTGCGAGAGGTCCTGGCCGTCGAGCGAGATCCGACCGCCGGTGGGGCTGTCGAGGCCGCCGACCAGGTTGAGCAGGGTGGTCTTCCCCGAGCCCGACCGGCCTTTGAGGGCGGTGAGTTGACCCCGGGCCGCAGTGAAGGAGACACCGCGCAGGGCGTGCACGGTGTGCGGCTCGGAGCCGAAGCTGCGACGGAGGTCCTCGACCACGACCATGGGCGAAGGTGTTTCGGTCATCAGGCTGTCCCCCGTGGACGATCCGGTGTGAAGGTGCTCGATTCTGCGCAGCTCCGACATGGTTCGCGCAAGGCCCTTCCACTTCCTGTTCGAATCTGACAGAGTCGTCCGCTATCCGGTACAGGGCGGGCCGGCACGGGGGGAATTCACATGCTCGGCTTTGTCCTGCGCCGACTGCGCGGCCGACTGCCGCTCGCGGCTGCGGTGCTGTTCACGGTGGTGATCGCCACGACCGTGCTGACCACCTTGGTGTCCTTCAACCGCACCGTCGCCGAGGCCGGCCTACGGCGAAATCTGGACGGCGGCAGCCGGGTCGACATCCTGCTGAGCTCCGATCGCGGGCTGGAGACCAGGTCCGGGGACGACGCCGGCGTCGCCACCCTCGGCAGCCGGCTCTTCGACGGGCTGCCGGTCACCGTGCAGAACCTCGCCCGCAGCCGCTCGTACGGACTGCCCGGCCTGCCGAGCGCCACCCGCGAGGTGGACCTGACCGTGCTGGCCGCGCTGGACCGCAGCCGGGTGAAGCTGACGGCCGGTCAGTGGCCCACCGCCGACGGCGCCGCCGGGACGGTCCAGACCGCCGTACCGGGGAGTGCGCTTGCCCGGCTCGGCCTGACCGAGAGCGCGCTGCCCACCCAGGTCACCCTCTCCGACCGGTACGGCGGCCCCCCGCTCAGCATCCGGGTCACCGGCGTCTACCAGGCGGCCGACCGGGACGCGCCCTACTGGCGGCTCGACCCGCTCGGTGGCCGCGAGATCCAGGTCAGGGGCTTCACCACGTACGGGCCAATGCTGGTGGACGACGGCGTCTTCAGCTCCGGCCTGCTGCCGCAGGGCAGCCGGGGCTCGCTGCTGACCGCCGACTTCGGCGCCGCCGATCCGGAACGGATCGAGCAGCTCAGGGCCCGGACCGCCCAGCTGCCCGAGCTGCTCAAGCAGTACCTCCCCGGCCTCCAGCTGCAGACCGAACTCCCGGCACTGCTCGACGAGTTGCACTCGGCGACGCTGGTCACCGAGGCCACCCTGCTGGTCGGGGCACTCCAACTGGCAGTGCTGGCCGCCGCTGCCCTGCTGCTGGTGGTGCACCTGGTGGCCGAGCGTCAGGTCCGGGAGAACGCCCTGCTCACCGCCCGCGGCGCGACCCGGCGCCGGCTGGCGGCGTGGACGGCCGTCGAGGCGCTGCTGCTCGCGCTGCCCGCCGCACTGCTCGCCCCACTGCTGACCGGACCGCTGCTGCGACTGCTGACCAGCCGCGGCCCGCTGGCCGGGATGCCGCTCGACCAGGCCGACACCGCCGTCCGCTGGCCGGTGGCCGGGTGCTGCGCGCTGGCCTGTGTGGCGCTCACCGCGCTGCCCACCGTGCTCCGGCGCGACGCCGAGCGGGTGGTGTCCCGACGGCAGGCCGTGGTCAGCGCCGCCGCCCGCTCCGGCGCCGACCTGGCACTGCTCGCCCTGGCCGTGGTCGCGTACCAGCAGCTCGGCGCCCGCACCGGCGGCCTCTCGGTCGACGCCGACGGGCAGTTGGGCATCGACCCGGTGCTGGTCGCCGCGCCCACCCTGGCGCTCTGTGCCGGGACCCTGCTGGTGCTCCGGCTGCTGCCGTTCGCGGCCCGGTACGGGGCCCGGCTGGCCGCCCGGGGCCGTGGCCTCGGCCCGGCGCTGGGCGGCTGGCAGCTGGCCCGCCGCCCGGGCCGGGCGAACGGTCCGGTGCTGCTGCTGGTGCTGGCGGTCGCCACCGGTGTCCTGGCGCTGGGCCAGCACGCCGCCTGGCGCGACTCGCAGCACGACCAGGCCGACTTCGCCACGGCGGGCGGTCTGCGGATCTGGGGCTCGGCGCTGCCCACGCTGGGCCAGGGCGGCCGGTACGCGGCGCTGCCCGGCGGCGACCGGCTGCTGCCGGTGGCCCGGATCGACCAGTCCCTGCCGGGCGACGTGCCGGGCCGGGTGCTGCTGACCGACACCGCCCGCGCGGCCACCGAACTGACGGTCAGGCCCGACCTGTTCGACGGCCGACCGGCCGGGGAGCTGTTCGCGCCGCTGTCCGAGCCGCAGCCGGCCGGGCTCCGGCTGCCCGGGCGGCCGGCCCGGATCGACCTGACCGTGGCGGTCCAGGTCGCCGACCTCCCGCGCGGGGAGCGGGAGCCGTACTTCCCCGCTCCCCTGAAGGCGCCCGACCTCTGGCTCCAGTTGCGGGACGGCTTCGGGGCGGCTCACCGGATCCTGGTTCCGCAGCTGCCGCCCCGGGGCGAGCTGACCGTCTCGGTGGACCTGGGTGCGCTCACCGCCGCACCGCTCGGCGCGGTCGCCGCGCCGCTGACCCTGACCGGCTTCGAGCTGACCCACCCCACCGGTGTGCGGGAGAACGACGGCGAGCTGACGGTCCGTCGCCTCGCCGTCTCCGATACCGCGACCGGACCTGCCACCGCCGTCCCGGCGCCTCTCGGTGCCTGGACCGCGACGTCCGGGGCGGACACCCCGGTGAAGGTGCGTAGCGGCGCCACGGCCGACTCGATGCTGACCATCGGTTACACGCAGTCCACCAGTTACCGCAGCACGGCGCTCGTCCCCGGCGGCAGCAAGTCGGACCAGGACGTCAAGGGCCTGGCCACCCGCGCCTACCTGACCGCCGTCGGCGCCCGGGTCGGAGAACTGATCAAGATCCAGGTCGGCAACGCCAACCTGCCCGTCCGGATCACCGGCGCGGTCGAGGCGCTGCCGGTGTACGGCGCCAACGCCCTCCTGCTCGACCTGCCCCGCACCGACCGGTGGCTGGCCGACCGGGGCTCCGACCTCCCGGCCGTCAACGAGTGGTGGCTGCCCGCCTCCGGTCCCGGCGACCGCGCCCCGGCCGAGGCCGCCGCCGCCCTGCGGGCCGGACCGACCGCCCAGCAGCTGACGCTCCGTGAGGAGGAGGCCGCCGCCCGGCTCGCCGACCCGCTGAGCGCCGCCCCGCAGAGCGCGCTGGCCGCGCTGGCGCTGGCCGCCGCCGTACTGGCCACCATCGGCTTCACCGCCGCCTCGGCCGCCTCGGCGGGCGAACGGGCCGGCGAGTCGGCCGTACTGCTGGCGCTGGGCGCGTCCCGACGGCTGCTGAACCGGACCGCCGCCGCCGAGCAGGTGGTGCTGGTCGCGATCGGCACCGGGGTCGGGCTGCTGCTCGGAGCCGTACTCGTCCGCCTGGTGGTCCCACTGCTGGTGCTCACCCCGGCGGCCCGGCCGCCGGTTCCCGAGGTCCTGGTCGGACTGCCGCTCGGGCAGATGCTGGCCCTGGCGGCCGGGACCGCCGCCCTGCCGCTGCTGTCCGCCTTCCTGGTCGGCGGCCGTCGGCGGAACGTGGCCCCCCGGCTTCGGTTCGTGGAGGAGAAATGAGCACCCCGGCCCCCTGGGTCCGTACCCGGCTGCGCACCGCGCCGCTGGCCGCCCTGCTCACCGCCGCCCTGGCCCTGGTCATGGTCTTCCTGGCAGCCGCACTGCCCCGGGCGCTGGACCGGGGAGCGGACGACGCGCTGCACAGCTTCGTGGGTTCGCAGAGTCCGCTCACCACCAGTGTGCGAGCCACCTCGGGGTCACCCTCGGTTGGCGAGCCGGGGAAGGAGCTGGACACCATCGCGGCCGAACTCACCGGCGCCGTCGGCGCGGTGATCCCGCTCGACCCGAGCGGTCCGGTGTACGGACGCCGGGGCAGCAAGACGCGTGAGCTGAGGGATCCCGGGCTGTCCCGCCCGGAGGGCCTCCCGCCCGAACTCGCTCTGCTGTACCTGCACGGGGCGCAGGACCACCTCCGGCTGACGGCCGGTCAGTGGCCGACCGGCGGTGCGGTCGCAGGGCCGATCCCTGTCGCGCTGGCGGCGAACGCCGCCGAGACCATCGGGATCAAGCTCGGCTCGGTTCTCGACGGCAGCGCCCTGGGGTTGGGCCCGGAGCGGGTCCAGGTGGCCGGCCTCTACACGGTCGGAGACCCGTCCGACCGGTTCTGGGCCGGGGAGGGGTGTGCCCTCAAGGCGTGTAGGAACCTGCGCGACATGGGCCCCTGGGAGCCTCCGCTGGCGTACTGGTACACCATCGCGCTGACCGGCCCGGAGACGCTGCCCCGCGTGACCGGCTGGAGCAACGGACGCGAGGACTTCTGGCGGCTGCCGGTGCAGGTGGACAAGCTGCGGGCGGACCGGCTCCGGCAGACCTCCTTCGACCTCGCCGCGGTCACCGCGGGCCCGATCGCCGCCCGGCTGACCGCCCTGACCGGACGACCCGACCTGCGCATCAGCTCCGGCATCCGGCCCCTGATCGACACCGCCCGGCAGCGGCAGTCCGCGATCGACTCGCTGACCGCGGTCGGCCCGGCCGGCGCCGCCGGGGTGGCCGCCGTGGTGCTCTGCCTCGCGGCCGCGCTGACCGCCGAACGGCGGACGGCGGAGCTGCGGCTGCTCCGGGCCCGGGGCGCCGGGACCGGGGGGATCTGCCGCCGGCTGCTCGGGGAGGGGGCACTGACGGTGCTCCCCGCCGCAGCGCTCGGCGCGCTGCTCGCCTTCACCCTGCTGCCCACCCCGCGCTGGCTGACCGCCGCCGTCGCGGCGGGCTCGGTCACCCTGCTCGCCCTGCTGGCCTTCCCGGTCAGGACCGCCCTGCTGCTGCGCGAGCGGGTCGGCGGGGGCCGGCCCGGACGCCGCCGCCTGATGGCCGAACTCCTGGTCCTGGCCGCCACGGTGACGGCCGCCACCCAGGTCGCCCGACGCGGGGTGGCACCTTTCGACGAAGGGGTGGACCCGCTGCTGGTGGCCGCTCCGCTGCTGCTCGCGCTGACCGGAGCGCTGCTGCTGGCCCGGCTCCAGCCCGCCCTGATCGGGCTGCTGGCCCGCTGGGCCAGGCCCAGGCCCGGCGCGGTCGCCTTCCTCGGCCTGGCCAGGGCCGCCCGGGGCAGCGGCCGACGTTCGCGTCCCTCGGTGCTGCCGCTGCTCGCCCTGGTGCTCGCGGTGACCTGCGGTGCGGTCGGCGCCACCGTCCTGAGCTCGGTCGCCGCCAACCGCGCTTCGGTGGCCAGGTACGCCATCGGCGGTGACGCCGTGGTCGGCGCCCAGCTGAACGGCTCGCTGCCCGAGGGCTTCGTCACAGCCGCCGGCCGGCTGCCCGGGGTGGAGACCGCACTGCCGGTCTGGACCGAGGAGGACGTCAACCTGTCGACGGGCAGCGGCGGTTCGGTCCGGGTCAACGTGGTGTTGGCCGACCCGGTCCGGTACGCCAGGCTGGCCGATGTCGCCGGACGGGGCCGGTTCGACCCCGCCCTGCTCACCGCGGTGCCGGGCCGGCCGCTGCCCGCCCTGGTCAGCAGTGATCTGCCCGAGGGTGAGTTCAGCCTCCGGCTGGCGGGCGGCGACGCGGTCCCGATCCGGACCGTCGGCACCGTCGACGGCACCCCCGCCCTGAGCGGGACGGCCGCCACCACCGTGCTGCTGCCGGTCGGCCCGGCCGCCGAGCTGCTGCCCCGGCTCGGCGGTCCCGACAGGTGGCTGGCCGCCGGGCACCCCGACGACGCCCGACTGCGCGCGCTGGCCGAGGAGTTCCTCGGGCCCCCGGCCGCCGGCGAGCGGCCGGGCCACCTGGTGCGGACCAGCGCCGGAGCCGTCGCCGAGCTCGGCAGCGACCCGCTGCAGAACTCGGCCGAGCGGCTGTTCTGGGTCACGGTCGGCGCCACGGCGCTGTTCGCGCTGCTCTCCGTCCTGCTGACGCTGTTCCGGGCCGGGCCCGAACGGGCCGCGATGCTGGCCAGGCTGCGCACGATGGGCCTGCGGCCCCGGCAGGGGCTGGCGCTGATCCTGGCCGAGGCCCTGCCGCAGGCGCTGTTCGCCGCCCTCGGCGGGGCGCTGACGGCGGTCGGCTGCGTCCTGCTGCTCGGCCCGGCCGTCGACCTCTCCCCCCTGGTCGGCGCCGAGGTGTCCTCCGGGCTCCGGCTGACCGCCGCCCCGATCGCAGAACAGGCGCTCGGGCTGGCGCTGCTGGCCGCCCTCGCGGTGGTGGCCGAGGCCGCCGTCACCGCCCGTCGGCAGATCACCACCGAGCTACGAGCGGGAGACACCCGATGAGCACTACGCCCCCCAGCCTGGCCGAGCTGCAGCGCAAGGCGCTGGCCGCCACCGCGCCGCAGGGCCGCCGGGCCGATCTGGCGATCAGCTGCGAGCGGCTGGTCCGGATCTTCAGCGCGGACGGGATCGAGGTCCAGGCGCTCCAGGGGCTCGACCTGACGGTGGACCAGGGCGACCTGGTGGCCCTGGTCGGTGCCTCCGGCAGCGGCAAGTCCACCCTGCTGAACGTGCTGGCCGGTCTGGACACCCCGACCGCAGGGGCGGCCACCGTCGCGGGGTGCGACCTGCTGACGATGACCGCCAAGGACAGGCTGCGCTACCGCCGCGAGGTGGTCGGCTTCATCTGGCAGCAGACCGCGCGCAACCTGCTGCCATTCCTGACCGCCGCCCAGAACGTCGCCCTGCCGATGGAGCTGCGCTCGGGCCACCGGGCCGCCAAGCGGCAGCGCACCCGGGTGGCCGAGCTGCTGGAGGCGCTGGACATCGGCGAGTTGGGCCACCGCCGCCCGGCGGAGCTCTCCGGCGGCCAGCAGCAGCGGGTGGCGATCGCGGTCGCGCTGGCCAACGAACCGGCGGTGCTGCTCGCCGACGAGCCGACCGGCGAGCTGGACTCGGAGACCGCCACCGGGATCTTCGAGGCCTTCCGCACCGTCAACCGCGAGCTCGGCACCACCGTGGTGGTGGTCACCCACGACCCGATGGTGGCGGGCGAGGTCCGCCGCACGGTGGCGATCCGGGACGGCCGCACCAGCAGCGAGGTGCTCCGGCGCACGGTGACCGACGAGCACGGCCAGGAGACGGTCAGCGAGCGCGAGTACGTGATGCTGGACCGCACCGGACGGGTCCAACTGCCCGCCAAGTTCCTGGCCGCGCTGGGCATGCAGCACCGGGTGGCGGCCGATCTGGCGGCCGACCACATCGCGCTGCACCCGGACGACACGGACTGATCAGCCCAGCGCCCCGGCCAGCCGCTCCCGGGAGACGAAGTCGGTGTGGGTGCCCGCCGAGGTGCAGGCGTACGCCCCGGCGACCGCTCCGGCCCGGGCGCAGTCCAGCGCGGGTCGCCCGGCCAGCCGGCCGTACAGGAAGCCGGTCACGTAGGCGTCACCCGCGCCGTTGGTGTCCACGACCGGCCGGCCCGGGTCCACCGCGGGCAGGTGGTGGATGGTGTCCGGACGGTCCCGGGTGAGCAGGTAGCTGCCGTTCGCCCCGTCGGTGGCGGAGACCATGGCGGCCCGGCCCTCGGCGAGGATCTGCCGCATCACCTGCTCGTGCCGGCCCCGGCAGCCCGCCACCGACAGGAAGACCAGGTCGGAGTTGACGGCGTAGTGCCGGTGGTGCGGGTTGACGCCGTCCCAGTCGTGCAGGTCGGTGGAGCTGGTCAGGCCGAGCCGCCGGATGTCGGCATACATGTCCCGGTTCACGCCGGTGATCGAGAGGTGCACGTGGCGGCTGCGCTCCAGGTACGGGAGGTAGCTGGCGGCGGGCAGCCGGAGTCCGGCCGGGTGGCGGCCGTCGTAGAAGGAGAACCGGCGGCCCTGCGCGTCCACCAGGTTGACCGAGCGCGGGGTGCCGGTGGGCGAGACCAGGTGGCTGAAGGAGAGGCCGCGCCGCCGGTACTCGGCCAGCACGAGCTCGGCCTGCGGGTCGGCCCCGAGGAAGTCCAGGAAGTGGGTGCGCAGCCCGAGCAGGTGCGCGCCGAGCGCCACCCCGTTGCCGGTGTGTGCCACGTAGTCGCGGATCGGCGGGACGGACTGGGAGTCGGCGTCCGGCAGTTCGATGCGGTCCAGCCGGACGATGGTGTCCACCCCGGCGCCGCCGACCACCAGCAGGTCGTAATCGGTCATGAGCCGGAGTCAACCAGGGCACCCGGACATGAGCAATCCCTTGCGGAAATATTCTGCAAGGGATTGCAGGCCGGTTCAGGCCAGCGCGTGCGCCGTCGAGTCGGCGGACTCCGCCTCCCCCGGGGCCGGTCGGTGATCGATCATCAGGAACGCGATCACCGCCGCCGCCAACATGATCCCCATCGCCACCACCGTCGCCATCGCGTAGCCGTGCACGGCCCCGGCCGCCCGCACCGCCGGGTCGGCCGCGTTCCGGGTGACCAGATAGGTGGCCGTGATGCTGGCGGCGATCGTGTTGAGCAGCGCGGTACCGATCGAACCGCCCACCTGCTGGGCGGTGTTGATGATGGCGGAGGCCGCGCCGGTCTCGCTCGGCGCCACCCCCAGGGTGGCCAGGCTCATGGTCGGCATGAAGATCAGGCCCATCCCGGAGCCGAGCAGGAGCTCGGCCGGCAGCACCATCGTGACGTACGAGCTGCCCACCTCCAGCTGGGTCAGCCAGGCCATCGCGGAGGCGCCGAGCAGCAGTCCGGGCACCACCAGGTTGCGGGACGGCACCCGGGTCATCAGCCGGGCCGCGATGCCGGTCGCGCTCAGCACGATCGCGGCGGTCATCGGCAGGTAGGCGACACCGGCCATCACCGGCGAGTAGCCCTTGATCACCTGGAGGTAGTAGGTGAGGAACAGGAACAGGCCGAACATCCCGATCATCGCCATGCCGACCGCGATCGCGGCACCACCGCGATTCCGGTCGCCGACGATGTGCACCGGCAGCAGCGGGTGCGTGGTCCGGCGCTCGAACAGCGCGAACACCACCAGCAGGACCACGCCGAGCAGCAGGCAGCCGATCACCAGCCAGTCGCTCCAGCCCCGGCTGGTCGCCTCCGAGGTGCCGTACACGATGGCGAGCAGACCGCCGCAGCCGAGCACCGCGCCGGGCAGGTCGAGCTTCACCCGGTGGCTCTTGTCGATGTGGTCCCGCTTGAGCAGGTAGAACGCGCCGGTCGCGGCGCCGAGGGCGATCGGGATGTTGACGAACAGGCACCAGCGCCAGTTCAGGTACTCGGTCAGCAGACCGCCTGCGATCAGCCCGATCGCGGCGCCGCCGCCCGCGATGGCGCCGAAGATGCCGAAGGCGGTGGCCCGCTCCTTGGGATCGGTGAAGGTGTTGGACAGCAGCGACAGCGCGGAGGGGGCGAGCACCGCACCGAAGGCGCCCTGGAGCGCGCGGGCGCCGAACAGCATCCAGGGCTCGGTGGCGAACCCGCCGATCGCGGAGGCGACCGCGAAGCCGAGCAGGCCGACCGTGAAGGTGCGCTTGCGGCCGAACAGGTCGCCGATCCGGCCGCCGAGCAGCAGCAGACCTCCGAAGGCCAGCGTGTAGGCGGTGATCACCCACTGCCGGTTTGCGTCCGAGATCCCGAGTGCCTTCTGCGCGGACGGGAGGGCGATGTTCACGATGGTCGCGTCCAGCACGATCATCAGCTGGGCGATGGCGATCACGGCCAGCGCCCACCAGCGCCGTGGATCGACCGCCTGGTCTGCGGGAGCGGATTGCTGGGACACCGTTTTGCCGCCTTCCGGGGGATCTCCTGGAGAGAGCTGTCTGGGCCAACACTCTCTCCAGGAGATCCCCCAAAAGGGCGACAAGCAAGACGATTTAAAGGTTTATGTCCGGGTTTGGACGAATCAGAGCGCGGCCAGCACCTCGACCAGGTCGTCCAGGCCGAGTGATCCCTGCGAGAGCGCCGCCATGTGCCACGCCTTCTGGTCGAACGTCTCGCCCCTGGCCTCGGCCGCCGCCCTGGCCGCCGCCCGGCCGCGCAGCCAGGCCCGCTCGCCGAGCTTGTAGCCGATCGCCTGGCCGGGCAGCCCGAGGTAGCGGATCAGCTCGCTGTCCAGGAAGTCGGCCGAGAGCCCGCAGTACCGGCCGAAGAACTCCCGGGCGTCGTCCGGAAGCACCGGCTCGCCCGGCTTGAACGGGGAGTCGGCCGGGAAGTCCAGGCCGACGTGCATGCCGATGTCCACGATCACCCGCAGCGCCCGCATCATCTGGGCGTTCAGGTAGCCGAGCCGGTGCCCCGGGTCGGTCAGGTAGCCCAGCTCGTCCATCAGGCGCTCGGCGTACAGCGCCCAGCCCTCCAGGTTGGCGCTCACCCCGCCGAGGGTGACCTGGTAGGTGGAGAGCCGGTCCGCGACGTAGGTCCACTGGGCCAGCTGGAGGTGGTGGCCCGGGACGCCCTCGTGGTACCAGGTGGAGACCAGGTCCCAGACCGGGAAGCTGTCCCGGCCGAGCAGCGGCAGCCAGGTCCGGCCCGGGCGGGAGAAGTCCAGCGACGGGGCGGTGTAGTAGGGAGCCGCGGCGCTGCCGCTCGGGGCGATTCTGGACTCCACCTTGAGCAGTGGCTCGGCCAGGTCGAAGTGGACGCCCTGGAGGTCGGCGATCGCGGTGTCCATCAGGCCCTGCAGGTAGCTGCGGACGTTCTCCTCGCCCTTGATCGCCGGGCCGTCGCTCTCCAGCCAGGCCATCGCCTCCATCGGCGTGGAGCCCGGCAGCACCTTCTCCGCCTCGGCCCGCATCTGCGCGTCCAGCTCGTGGAACTGCTCCCAGGCCCAGCCGTACGCCTCGTCCAGGTCCAGGTCGGACCCGGTCCAGTACCGGACCCAGCGGGCGTACCGCTCCCGGCCCGTGGTGTCGGGGCGGCCGGCCGCCGCCGCCCCGTACACGTCCCGCAGCCAGTCCCGCAGCTCGCCGAACGCCTCGGCCGCGCTGACCGCGATCGTGGTCAGCTCCGCGCGCTGCGCCTCGGGCGACTCCTGCACGAACTCGCCGAACCAGCCCCCCGGCTGGTCGCCCGCCAGCCACTCGTCGATCTGGCCGGCCACCGTGACCACCTGGCGCGGGCCGGAGAGCAGCCCGCGCCGGACGCCCTCGGTGAGCAGCTCGCGGTACTGCGCCAGCGCGACCGGCAGCCGGCTCATCCGGCGGCCGATCAGGGTCCAGTGCTCCGGCGTCTCGGTGGGCAGCATGGTGAAGATCTCGCGCACGCCGTGCAGCGGCGAACCCAGGTTGCGGACCGCCCGGAAGTTCTCGCCGGCGTCGTGCACGGCGAGTTCGGCGGTGAGCCGCTCGTGGAGCAGCCGGGCGCAGCGGCGCTCGGCGTCGTCCGTCACGGCACCGGCGGCCTCCGCCGCGTCCAGCTCGGCCAGGGTGCGGCGGGCCAGCTCGGCGACCGCCTCCTGTCCGGCCGGCGACAGGTCCGGCAGACGGTCGTCGTCGTCCGGACCGAGCCCCAGGTAGACCGCGGTCAGCGGGTCGAGCTGGGCCAGGGCGTGGACGTACGCGTCGGCGATGCGGCGGGGGGTGGTGCCGTCGGCAGGGGCGTTGATGAATGCTTCAACCATTCGGCCATCCTTCCGCAGGTGGCCGGGTTTGCAAGCCTCTTTGCCGAGGCTTGTGCCGACGCACCGTGATGGCCCGCACCGTCAGGACCCGCGCCGCCACGGCCCGCGCCGCCACACGACCAGCGGGTCCCACGTGGGACGGCCCCGGGCGAAGCGGTAGAAGCTCAGGCCGATCAGCACCGCGCAGAAGTGCCCGAGGTCGGTGAAGGTGTGCGAGGTGACCAGCGGCAGCAGGTAGAAGAACAGCAGCCCAGCGGCGTAGAGCCAACGCCAGCGCCCGGCGAACCGGTACGTCAGTACGCCCTCGACGCCGGCCAGCGCGTAGCTGACGCCGACGTCCACGGTGTCCGCCATGTTCGCCGGCAGCCGCCCGGCGTCCACGCCCCAGGCGACCACGCCCTCGCTGATGAAAGTGGCCAGCACGTGCGCGGTGAGCGCGACCGTGAGCCACCGCCAGGTGCCCAGCCAGCGTTCGACCGGTACGTGGAACACGTTGAAGATCACGAAGTAGAAGAGGAACGCCGACTGCTCGGTCCAGATGGCGCTGGCCAGCAGCGCGTGCACGGGGTGCGAGCGGAGCTGGTCGATGTTGCTGCTGCGCCGGCCCAGGAACCAGTCCAGGTTGGCCGGGTCGATCCTGGCCACCACGAAGCTGGTGAGGGCCAGCAGGGCCAGCCAGCAGTACGTGCCCGGCGCCGCCCTGACGTACCTCCCGACCGCCCGCAGCGCCCTGACCGGACGGCTCGTCACCACCGGCTCCCCCACGGTCTCCTGCATCTACGCTCCCGGACGCCGCTGACATCTGGTCACATGATGCTGGGATATGCGCGGTTCGACGACCGGACCCGCCGGGCACGACGGCAAACGGCGACCGGGCGGCTACCCTGGCCGCCATGGCAGTCAGCGCAACGACCTCGTCCGATCCGGCGGCCCGGCGCCCCGGCTACCGGCGGCTTCCGGTGCAGCAGCGACGCGAACAGCTGATCGGCGTCGCCCTGGAGCTCTTCGCCTCCCGGCCGCCGGAAGAGGTGAGCCTGGACGACGTCGCCGAGGCGGCCGGGGCCTCCCGCCCGCTGGTCTACCGTTACTTCGCCGGCAAGCAGCAGCTGTACGAGGCCGCCCTGCGCAGCGCCGCCGAGGAGCTGGCGAGCCGGTTCACCGTCCCGCCCGAGGGCACCCCGACCGAGCAGCTCTCGGCCGTCCTGGACCGCTACTTCGACTTCGTCGCCGAGCACCACACCGGGTACGGCGCGCTGCTCCGCGGCGGCTCGGTGGTCGAGACCGCCAGGACCGGCGCCATCGTGGACGAGGTCAGGCGGGCCGCCCTCCGCCGGACGGTCCGTCACCTCGGCGTCCGGGAGGCCGCCGGGCCCCGGCTGACCCTGCTGGTCCGCTCCTGGATCTCGGTGGTCGAGGCCTCCGCGCTCAGCTGGCTGGACGAGGGCCGGCAGATCCCGCCCGCCTCGCTCCGGGACTGGCTGCTCGACCAGTTCGTGGTGATGACCGCCGCCACCGCCCTGCACGACCCCCAGACCGCCGAAGTCCTCACTCGCCTGCTCGGCCAGGAGGGCCCCGGCGGGCGCGCGGCCGGCCTGACGGCGCGACTGGGTCAGCTGCTGACGCCCTGAGCAGAGAGGTCGACCAGGGCCAAATCCTCAGGCCTTGCCGAGCACCTGCCGCTGCCGGCCGAGGCCGGTGACCTCCAGTTCGACCACGTCCTCGGGCTGGAGGAAGGGGGTGCCCGGACGGCCGAGGGTGACGCCGGCGGGGGTGCCGGTGACGATGACGTCGCCCGGTTCGAGGACCATGAACTGGCTGAGGTAGCGCACTACCTCGTACACCGGGAAGATCATCTCCGCCGTGCGGCCGTCCTGCCGGAGTTCGCCGTTGACCCAGAGCCGGAGCTCCAGCCGCTGCGGGTCGCCCACCTCGTCCGGGGTCACCAGCCAGGGGCCGAGCGGCGTGAAGGTCTCGGCGGACTTGCCCTTGTCCCACTGGCCGCCGCGCTCGAACTGGAACGCCCGCTCGGTCACGTCGTTGACCGCCGCGTACCCGGCGATCACGGTCGCCGCCTCGGCCTCGCTGTCCAGGTAGCGCGCGGTCCGCCCGATCACGATGGCCAGCTCGACCTCGTAGTCGGTCTTCTCGCCGCCGCGCGGGATCAGCACCTCGTCGTACGGGCCGACCACGGTGTTGCTCGGCTTCAGGAAGACCACCGGCTCGGCCGGGATCGCGGCACCCGCCTCCGCCGCGTGGTCCCGGTAGTTGAGCCCGATGCCGATCACCTTGCCCGGGCGCACCACCGGTGCACCGATGCGCTCGCCGGTGATGTCGGTCGCCGGGAGCTCACCGGCCGCCACCGCCCGGGCCAGCTCGGCCGGGTCGAGCCCGGCCAGGAAGGCCCCGTCGATGTCCCCGGTCCGGCCGGAGAGGTCGAAAGCGGTGCCGTCCTGGCTCAGCACCACAGGGCGTTCAGCACCCTGGGGGCCGACACGGAGGAGCTTCACTGCCCATCACCACCTGGTTCGTCGCATGCCATCGAGGGAGGCCGCACACCTCTCCCGCCCTATACATCCGAGGTATATCAAGGGCTTGTCCTGCGAACCAGGGGGGACCGCTCGGCCAGTTCCTATCAATTCATCCAAGCCACCGGGGCCCGGAATCGGCGTCCCGCACGGTTGACACCCCGGCCGCCCGGTGTTGTCCGGCCGAACTGATAGACAGTCCGGTATGGCGATCAGCGAACACATCGGCGAATTCCACGGCCTGCCCGTCTTCGACTTCCCGGGCACCGAGGGCACCGAGCTGCCGGCCCCGGAGTCGGTGGCCTGGCGCGTGCAGGTCGAGTACGAGGGCGGCCGCGACTTCGCCGCGGTCTGGGCGGCGTTCCTGGCGGCGGTGCCGGTGGAGCGGGTCCGGGCGCTGGTGATCGGGCCGTGGTGGGAGGAGGAGTACGAGCTGGTCGAGCCGGTGATCACCGCGCTGACCGGCAGTGCCGGCCGGCTCGTTGGGCTGCGGGCGCTGTTCCTCGGTGAGGTCACCTTCGAGGAGTGCGAGATCTCCTGGCTCCAGCTCGCCGACGTGACGCCGCTGCTGGAGTCCTTCCCCGCGCTGGAGGAGCTGGTGGTGCGCGGCGCCTCCGCCGACTACGACGGCAAGGGCGGGCTGGCCCTGCGGGCCCTGCGTCACGAGAGCCTGCGCGCGCTGCGCTTCGAGGCCGGCGGTCTGCCGGCCTCGGTGGTCCGGGCGGTCGGCGAGTCCGACTTCCCGGCCCTGGAGAGCCTGGAGCTCTGGCTCGGGGTGGACGAGTACGGCGGCGACGCCGGGGTGGCCGACCTCGCTCCCGTGCTGAGCGGCGAGCGGCTGCCCGCGCTGCGCCGGCTCGGCCTGGAGAACAGCGAGATGCAGGACGAGCTGGCCGCCGCAGTGGCCGGCTCGGCCGTGGTCGAGCGGCTGGAGAGCCTCAGCCTGGCCCTCGGCACCCTCACCGACGCCGGGGCGGAGGCACTGCTCGGGCTGACCCGTCTGCGCCGCCTCGACCTGCACCACCACTACCTCACCGAGGGGATGCAGCAGCGCCTGCGCGACACCCTCGGCGCGGCCGGGGTCGAGCTGGACCTCTCGGACCCGGAGCAGCCCGACGACGACTGGCGTTACGTGGCGAACGGCGAGTGATCGCCGTCGTCGGCCACCCGGGCCACCGCCGGGTGGAGCTGTTCGCGGCGGCGGTCCGGTCCTTCGGCCTGCCGTCGCCGACCGTGCTGCCCTGGGTGGACGTGCTGCGCGGCGAGGTCGCCGTCCCCGCCGGGGCCCTGGTCAGGGTGGACTCTCCCGGCGAGGACCCGGCCGTGGACGCGCTGCTGCGCGGCCCCGGCTACCAGCCGACCCGGGTGGAGGGCTCGGCCGCCTGGTACGCGGGGCTGCTCGGCGGGCTCGCCACCCTGACGGCCGCGGTCGACCGGGCGCCCGGCGCCCGGCTGCTGGCCGATCCGGCCGAGACCGCGGTGATGTTCGACAAGCGCCGCACCCACGCGCGCCTCGCCGCCGCGGGTCTCCCCGTCCCCGAGGCGCTCGACCGGACGGCCGGGAGCTGGGCCGAGCTCCGGGCGCTGCTGGCCGGGGCCGGGCTCCGGCGGGTGTTCGTGAAGCCCGCGCACTCGTCCTCCGCCGCCGGCGTCCTGGCGCTGGAGTTCGGCCCCGGCGGCCGGCTCCGGGCGACCACCTCGGTCGAGCTGACCCCCACCGGCCTGCACAACTCGCTCCGGGTCCGGAGCTACACCACCGAGCCGGAGATCGCCGCCGTCGTGGACGCGCTGGCCCCCGACGGGCTGCACGTGGAGCGGTGGATACCGAAGGCGTCCCAGCACGGCCGGTCGGCCGACCTGCGGGTGGTCGCGGTGCACGGCAGGGTCACGCACGTGGTGGTCCGCACCAGCCCCGGTCCTCTGACCAATCTTCACCTGGGCGGCTCCCGGGGGGACTTGGCCATGGTCCGGGCAGCGGCAGGACCGCACTGGGCCGGGCTGCTGGAGCTGGGCGAACGGGTCGCCGGCTGCTTCCCCGGCTCCCCGATGGTGGGCATCGACGTGCTCCCCGGCGCCGGCTGGCGCCGCTGGTACGTGGGCGAGGTGAACGCCTTCGGTGACCTACTCCCCAACCTCCCCGGCCTGCCCGAAGGTCCGGCCGCCGGACTGGACACCTACGGCGCACAGGTCCGAGCGCTGCTCGGCGCGGAACCCGGCACGCGACTCGGCACCGAACCCGGAGCGGAACGATGACCACGATCCCCGACATGAACGAGGTGATCGGCAGCCACGACCTGCTGCTGGTCACCCTGGACACCCTCCGCTTCGACGTGGCCGAGGAACTGACGGCCGCCGGACGGCTGCCCAACCTCGCCGCCGTACTGCCGGGCGGCCGGTGGGAGCGGAGGCACTCCCCCGGCAGCTTCACGTACGCCGCCCACCAGGCCATCCTGGCCGGGTTCCTGCCCACCCCGGCCACGCCGACCGGGCCGCATCCGAGGCTGTTCGCGGCCCGGTTCGGCGGCTCGGAGACCACCGCGGAGCGGACCTGGGTCTTCGACACCCCCGATCTGCCCTCCGCGCTGGCCGCCGCCGGGTACCGGACGGTCTGCGTCGGCGGGGTGGGGTTCTTCAACAGGCAGGGCCCGCTCGGTTCGGTCCTGCCCGGGATGTTCCAGGAGAGCCACTGGGAGCCCGAGTTCGGCGTCCCCTCGCCGACCTCCTTCGAGGCGCAGGTGACCAGGGTCGAGCAGGTGGCGGCCGAACGACCGCCCGGGCAACCGCTGTTCCTGCTGCTGAACGTCTCGGCACTGCACCAGCCGAACTGGTTCCACCTGCCCGGCGCCACCAAGGAGGACGGCGACACCCGGGCCAGCCACGCCGCCGCGCTGGAGTACGTGGACGCGCACATCGGGCGGCTGTTCGCGGCGATGAGCCGCCGCCGCCCGTGCTTCGCCATCGTCTGCTCCGACCACGGCACCGCCTACGGCGAGGACGGCTGGACCGGGCACCGGATCGGCCACGAGGTGGTCTGGACCGTCCCGTACGCGCACTTCGTCCTGCCCGCCGGAAGCCAGGGGATCGACTCATGAGGCCGTACGAGTCCTACGTCTACGCCTACCCGCACAAAACCGCGTACCGGCCGCTGGCACCCCGGCCGGCCCTGCGCGAGCTCTGGGCGGGCGAGCCACAGGACGCGCTCTCCCTCTACCTGCACATCCCGTTCTGCGAGGTACGCTGCGGGTTCTGCAACCTGTTCACCCGGATCGGCAGCCCTGACGGGCTGACCACCGCCTACCTGGACGCGCTGGAGCGCCAGGCGGTCGCCGTCCGGGCCGCGCTGGACGAGGATGCCCGGTTCGCGGTGGCGGCCTTCGGCGGCGGCACGCCCACCTACCTGACGGCGCGGGAGCTGGAGCGGCTCTGCGATCTGACGGAGCAGCGGATGGGGGTGGACCTGCGGGCCGTCCCGCTGTCGGTCGAGGCTTCTCCGGACACCGCCACCACCGACCGGCTGGAGGTGCTGGCGGACCGGGGCACCACCCGGCTCAGCCTCGGGGTGCAGTCTTTCCTGGACGAGGAGGCCAGATCCGCCGTCCGTCCGCAGAAGCGGGCGGCGGTCGAGGCGGCGCTCGGCCGGATCAGGGCGGCCGGCTTCCCGGTGCTGAACATCGACCTGATCTACGGCATCGACGGCCAGACCGGGGCGAGTTGGCTGCGCTCGATCGACGCGGCACTGGCCTGGCGACCGGAGGAGCTCTACCTCTACCCGCTCTACGTGCGGCCGTTGACCGGACTGGCCCGCCGGTCCACGCCGCAGGACTGGGACGACCAGCGGCTGGCGCTCTACCGCTCGGGCCGGGATCACCTGCTGGCGCACGGGTACCGGCAGGTGTCGATGCGGATGTTCCGCCGGGCCGGCGCGGCGGCCGAGGTGACGGGCGAGTACAGCTGCCAGACCGACGGCATGGTGGGCCTGGGCTGCGGCGCCCGCTCGTACACCGCCGGGCTGCACTACTCCTTCGACTACGCGGTGAACGCCACCGAGGTGCGCGGCATCATCGACGACTACGTGACCACCACCGACTTCGCGCACGCCGAACGGGGCTGGCCGATGGACCGGGACGAGGCCCGCCGACGGCACCTGCTGCAGTCGCTGCTGCAGGCCGACGGACTCGAACTCGCCGACTACCGGAGCCGGTTCGGCTCCACCCCGGCCGAGGACTTCCCGGTCGAGCTGGCCCGCTTCGCCGAGCGCGGCTGGCTGGCGGACGGCCCCGACCGGCTGGCGCTGACGGCCGAGGGGCTGGCGTACTCGGACGCGGTCGGCCCTGCGCTGTTCTCCCCCGCCGTGCGGGGACGGATGGACGGGCACATCGCCCGGTGAGCACCTACCTCGGACTCCCGGGCACTCAGCCGGAGTTGACCGTCCTGTATCGGGGCCCGCTGGCCTCCTGCGACTACGACTGCCCGTACTGCCCGTTCGCCAAGCGCCGGGACAGCCCCGACACCCTGCGGGAGGACCGCGCCGCGCTGGAGCGGTTCTGCGACTGGGTGGCCGAACAGCCTGCCGTCTCGGTGCTGTTCACCCCCTGGGGCGAAGGGCTGGTGCGGTCCTGGTACCGCCGGGCGATGGTGCGGCTGAGCCTGCTGCCGAACGTCCGCCGGGTGGCGATCCAGACCAACCTGAGCTGCCGCACCGACTGGCTGGCCGAGGGCGACCCGGCGAGCCTCGCGCTCTGGGTGACGTACCACCCGGGGCAGGTCGCGCAGGACCGGCTGCTGACCAAGTGCCGGGAGCTGGACGCGCTCGGCGTCCGGTACAGCGTCGGCGTGGTCGGGCAGCCGGAACACCTGGTGGCGGCCCGGGAGTTCAGGGCTGCGCTGCGCCCCGAGGTCTACCTCTGGATCAACGCCGCCGAGGGCCGCAGCTACACCGACGCCGAGGCCGCCGACTGGACGGCGCTGGACCCGCTGTTCGGCTGGAGCCGCGAGCCGCATCCGAGCGAGGGCCGCCGCTGCCGGACGGGCTCCTCGGTGATCTCGGTCTTCGGCGACGGCTCGGTCCAGCGCTGCCACTTCGTCCGGACCCCGCTCGGCAACATCCACGACGGCTCCTACCTCGCCGGACTGGCCGAGCGACCCTGTCCCCTGCCGGTCTGCGACTGTCACATCGGGTACGTGCACCTGGAGACGCTGCCGCTGTACGAGCTGTTCACCGAAGGGGTGCTGGAGCGCATCCCGTACGGGCTCAGCCGACCAGCGGCGCCAACTGACCGGTGACCGGGGCGGCCCTCGGCGGCAGCCGCACGGTCAGCCGGGCGAGGTCGCGGGCGGCGTCCTCGGCCTGCTGACCGTCGAGGCCGGTGGCGAGCAGTTCACCGAGCAGGCCCACCGCCTCGGGCACCCGCCCGTCGGCGGCGAGCCAGAGCGCCAGGTCGTGACAGGTCCGCAGGGTGCGCGGGTCGTCCGGGCCGCACTCGCGGGCGAACGCGCCGATCAGCGGCGGGAGTCGACGGGCCGCCTCGGCGGGCGAGCCGGCCGCCCCGAGGGCCCAGACGGCGTCGGCCCGCGCCCGCAGTTCGGCGACCCTGCCGGGCCGGATCTCGGCCAGCCGCCGGGCCACCTCAAGGCCGTCGGCCGGGCGGTCGGCCGGGTTCTTGGCCATCAGGTCGAGGATCAACCGCTCCAGCGGAAGCGGCAGCTCCGGGGCGAGCTGCCGGGGTCTCGGCGGGTCCAGGTCGACGTGCTGGCGCATCAGGCCGACCACCGTCCCGGCGTTGAACGGCCGCTGCCCGACGCACAGTTCGTACAGCATGCAGCCGACCGCGTACAGGTCCACCCGGCCGTCCACCGGCCCGTCCGCCCAGCGCTCCGGCGCCAGGTAGACCGGGCTGCCGATCACCGTCCCGACGGTGGTCAGGCCGCCCGGGCGGCCGTCCAGCCGGGCGATGCCGAAGTCCAGCACCTTGGCGCTGCCGGAGTCGGTGATCATGATGTTCTCGGGCTTGATGTCCCGGTGCACCACCTCGGCCCGGTGCGCGGCGGCCAGCGCCACGCAGACCTGGCCCAGCCAGTCCAGCACCTGCGGCAGTCCGGGTCTGGACCGCTTGACCACCGCCGCCAGCGAGCGGCCCTGCACCAGCTCCATTACCAGGTACGGACTGCCGGTCACGGTCTCGCCGAGGTCGTGCAGGGTGACGATGTGCGGGTGGTTCAATTTGGCCACCGCGCGCGCCTCGTGGCGGAACCGGGCGAGGTCACCGGCGCCCAGCTCGGCCGAGTCCGAGATCACCTTGACCGCGATCTCCCGGCCGAGCCGGGTGTCGACGGCCCGCCACACCACCCCGAAGCCGCCCCGGCCGATCTCCGCGATCAACTCGTACTTGCCGTCCAGTACGTCCCCGGCCCGCATCAGCCCTGCTCCCCCCGACTACCGCCCCGTCGAGGAGAGTTCACCACACGGCGGTGGCCTGGAGGGGAACAGTGACCAACCTTTCGGCAGTCGGTTCGGCGACGGCGGAAAGCGGCTCGTGGGGACGAGCGCGCGCGGAACGGCTGGTATTACTGGGGCATGCAGGAAGAGACCGCACGCTCCGCGATCGACACGTTCATCTCCGCGTTCAACGCCTCGGACGACAGCTACGTGACTGCCCTGCTCTCCCAGGCCCTGACCTCGGACGTGGTCTTCTGGGGACCGTTGGGCCGCAGCGAGGGAATCGCGGCGGTCGAGCGGTTCGTACTGGACATCCGGCGTCACCCGGCGGGGCCCGGCACGATGGTGCGCTGCTCAGCGGTGGACATGCCGGACGAATGGGCCAGGTACCAGTGGGTCTTCACCACGCCTGACGGCGGCCCCCGGCTGGCGGGAACGGACGTCGTACATCTGCGACGGAGCCTCATCGACCAGTTCATCGTCTTCGCGGGGGAGATCGAGCCGTCCGCCTCCTGAGTCGTCCTTCTGTCGCTGGTGTTGCGTCGGCGCAGGTAGCGGTGGATGCCCGGGCGCCCGTCCCGCCGTGCGGCCCTGCGTAAGGTTGGGGCCGGATCCGTACGAGGAAGTAGGGCTGTCATGGCGAAGCAGGCGCCGCAGAGCGACCCGGCGCAGGACCGGGCCAAGGTCACCGACCCGCAGCACGCGGCGGCCGGCCTCCCGGCGGTGGCCCACAGTCTGCGGATGGCGCACGAGCAGATGAGCCCCGGGCGGACCCTGGCCACCCTGCGGAAGGTGAACCAGCCCGACGGCTTCGACTGCCCCGGCTGCGCCTGGCCCGAACCGGGCAGGACCCACACCGCCGAGTTCTGCGAGAACGGCGCCAAGGCCGTCGCCGAGGAGGCCACCGAACGCCGGATCACCGCCGCGTTCTTCGCCGAGCACCCGGTCGCCGAACTGGCCGAGCGGTCCGGCTACTGGCTGGGCCAGCAGGGCCGCCTGACCGAGCCGATGCTGTTGGAGGCGGGCGCGAAGCACTACACCCCGGTCTCCTGGGAGCGTGCCTTCGCGATCGTGGCCGAGGAGCTGAAGCAGCTGCCGACCCCCGACGCCGCCGCCTTCTACACCTCGGGCCGGACCAGCAACGAGGCGGCCTTCGCGTACCAGCTGTTCGCCCGTCAGCTCGGCACCAACAACCTGCCGGACTGCTCCAACATGTGCCACGAGTCCTCCGGTTCGGCGCTGGTGGAGACCCTCGGGGTGGGCAAGGGCAGCGTCAGCCTGAAGGACCTGTACCAGGCCGATCTGATCATCGTGGCCGGGCAGAACCCGGGCACCAACCACCCCCGGATGCTCTCCGCACTGGAGCGGGCCAAGCGGGCGGGCGCCAAGATCGTCAGCGTCAACCCGCTGCCCGAGGCCGGTCTCGAACGCTTCAAGAACCCGCAGAACGCGCGTGGCCTGGCCGGCGCGGGCACCAAGCTGACCGACCTGTTCCTGCAGATCAGGCTCGGCGGCGACCTCGCGCTGTTCCGGGCGCTGAACCAGCTGATCCTGGCCGCCGACGACGGCGTCGACCACGACTTCGTCGCCGAACACTGCCTGGGCTTCGAGGAGTTCGCCGCCGAGGCGGCCGCCACCGGCCGGGACGAGGTGCTCGCCGCCACCGGCCTCCCGTGGGAGCAGATCGAGCAGCTGGCCGAGCTGACCCTGAACGCGCAGAAGGTCATCGTCTGCTGGGCGATGGGCCTGACCCAGCACAGGCACTCGGTGCCGACCATCCGCGAGGTGGTCAACTTCCTGCTGCTGCGCGGCAACGTCGGCCGCCCGGGCGCGGGCGTCTGCCCGGTGCGCGGGCACAGCAACGTGCAGGGCGACCGCACGATGGGCATCTTCGAACGCCCGGCCCCGGCCTTCCTGGACGCGCTGGGCAAGGAGTTCGGCTTCGAGCCGCCGCGCCACCACGGGCTGGACTCGGTCGACACCATCCGGGCGATGCGCGACGGCAGGGTGAAGGTGTTCTTCGCGATGGGCGGCAACTTCGTCGCGGCCACCCCGGACACCGAGGTGACCGAGGCCGCGATGCGCCGCTGCGCGCTGACCGTGCACGTCTCCACCAAGCTGAACCGCTCGCACGTGGTCACCGGCGCCCGGGCGCTGATCCTGCCCACGCTCGGCCGGACCGACCGCGACCGGACCGCCGACGGCGCCCAGTTCGTCAGCGTCGAGGACTCGATGGGCATGGTGCACTCCTCGCGCGGCGGCCTCCAGCCCCCGTCCGAGCAGCTGCTCTCCGAGGTGGCCATCGTCTGCCGGCTGGCCAGGGCCGCCCTCGGCGAGGAGAACGACGTGCCGTGGGAGCGGTTCGCCGAGTCGTACGACACCATCCGGGACCGGATCTCCCGGGTGGTGCCCGGATTCGACGACTTCAACGCCAAGGTCCACCGCCCCGGCGGCTTCGCCCTGCCGCACGGTCCGCGCGACAGCCGCACCTTCCCGACCGCCACCGGGAAGGCCAACTTCACCGTCAACCCGCTGACCGCCCCGGAGGTGCCCGCCGGACGGCTGCTGCTCCAGACGCTCCGCTCGCACGACCAGTACAACACCACGATCTACGGCCTGGACGACCGCTACCGGGGCATCAGCGGCGGCCGCCGGGTGGTCATGGTCAACCCGGCCGACGCGGCCGAACTCGGTCTGGTCGAGGGCGGGTACGTCGATCTGGTCAGCGAGTGGGTGGACGGCAGCGAACGCCGGGCCCCGCACTTCCAGGTGGTGCACTACCCGATGGCCCGGGGCGGGGCGGCGGCGTACTACCCGGAGACCAACGTGCTGGTGCCGCTGGACTCGACCGCCGAGATCAGCAACACGCCGACCTCCAAGGCGGTACTGATCCGGTTCGAGCCCGACAGCACCGGCTGACCGTCAGGTTCCTTGGCCGACACTCCGCCCGCGAGTGACCGACATGTCCGATTTGCACCTGATCCGACACCGGCTCACCCCACTGCCGGAGGTACCCTGCGCCATGGGCGACACCGGCTCAGCCTGTTCACGGCCGGGGTCATCGTGCCCGACCTGGAGCTGCTTCCGCTGCTCTGCGTCGCGGCGCTGCCGGCCTGGCTGATCGTCACCGGCCGTCCGGAGATGGTGGTCCGGCCCGAGCCTGCGGCGGCCTGACCCCTGCGGGGCCGCCGTCAGCCGGTGGTGCTCGGCGAGCTGAGCGCGTCCTTCCTGGAGGCGGACACCGAGGCGGCGGCGGATGCCGAGGCCGACGCCGAGCCGGTGGGCGTACCGGTCGGCGAGGTGGAGCCCGAGGGCGAGGGCGAGCCCGTCCCGGTGCTCGGGGAGGAGCTGTCCGACGGCGTGCCGGTGGGCGAGGTGGTGACCGGCGGCACGGTCGGGGTGGTCGGCGAGGTGGTGACCGGCGGCACGGTCGGGGTGGTCGGCGAGGTGGTGACCGGCGGCTTCGGCAGGTTCTCCGGCTTGGACGGCTGAATGGGCGTCACCGCGTCCGCCTCCTTGGGCAGCTCGGGCACCTTCCAGCTGCCGCCCGGGTCGTCCGAGGCCGACTGCGGGTCGGGCCGGACCGCGCCGAGGATCGGCAGCGCGCCGATCGGCGCGACCTTGATCACCGCACCGGTACGGGGCGCCACCACCACCAGACCACCGCCGATGTACATCGCGATGTGCGACGCACCGGCGAAGTAGACCACCAGGTCGCCGGGGCGGAGCTGGTTCAGCGGCACCTTGGTCAGCTCGGACCACTGGTCCTGGCTGACCCGGGGGATGGTCACCCCGGCGGCGAGCCAGGCCTGCGAGGTGAGCCCGGAGCAGTCGAACTTGTCCGGCCCGGTGCCGCCCCAGAGGTAGTCCTTGCCGAGCTGGGCCAGCGCGAAGGCGACCGCCTTGCGCCCGGCCTGCGAGGGCGTGCGCTCCCCCTTGCCCAGCGCGCCCGAGGCGAGGAAGGCCAGCTGCGCCTCGTCCGCCTGGTTCTTCTCCAGCTGCTCCAGTTCGCTGCGCTGGGCCCCGGTGAGCGAGCTGACCATCTGCTCGACCTCGGCCAGCCGTCGCGCCACGTCGGCCTTGCCGGCCTCCTGCTGGGTGGCCAGCGCCTGGGCCTGGGCGAGGGTCGCCTCGGCGAGCTGCTGAAGCACCGTCAGGGTGGCCCGGTCGCCCTTCAACCGGTCCAGGAACTCGCTCTGCGACCGGCCGGCCGCGTTCATCAGCTCGACCACCACCGCCGCCTCGTACGGGGAGTCGCTGAGCAGCAGCTCGGCGAGGTCGGACGCGTTGCCGTTCCGGTACTGGGCCGCGGCCAGCTGGGAGGCCAGGTCGCTACCGGCGTCCACGGCGGCCTGCTGGTGCTCCAGCCGGACCTTGAGGTCGGCGACGGTGGCCTGCTGGGTGGCGAGTTTGGCGACCGTCCCGTTGTACTGCTCGGTGGCCGCCTCGGCCTCCCGGTACAGCTCGTGCAGCCGGTCCAGCATCGGACCGAGGGTGGCCTTGGCCTGGGCCAGTGGGTCCGCTCCGGAGGCGACCGGGACAGGCGGCGAGGGCGCGGCGAACGCCGTACCCGCCGTGCCGAACGCGAGCGAGGCCAGGGCCAGCACCGCCCCGCAACGCAGCGCGGCTCGCACCCAGGGCCGCACGCCGTTCTCCGTCGTCCGAACCCCAGCGCGCATCAGCTCGCCCCTCCCCGTAGTCCCCGACCTTGACCTTGCCGCGTCCCACCCGGCAATTCGCTCCCGATCCTGCCACGCGCCCCCCGGATCCAGACAGGGGGCTACCGGGCAGTCGGAAGAATTCTCAGGGCAAGTTCAGCTTGGATGTGAGACAGCTCTCAACAAACCATCACCAAGCCGGAGCTTGTCCCCCAAATCGCCTGCCCCACGGCCCCGCCGCCACACAACGGAAGCGCTCCGGACACCTCGGCGACACTCTCGGAACCACAGCTCCCGTCTGAGTTCACCTTCCGTTCACCAACCCTCCCTACCGTCACCCGTGACACCAGCGTCAGTCCGACAACTACGACGATTGTTTGGGTTATGGAACACATCACGTTCCTGGTGGCCGTTGTGATCATCACGGCGCTCGCCTTCGACTTCACCAACGGCTTCCACGACACCGCTAACGCGATGGCCACCTCCATCGCCACGGGAGCCCTCCGCCCGAAGGTCGCGGTCACCATCGCTGCGGTCCTCAACTTCGCCGGGGCCTTCCTCTCGGTGAAGGTCGCCACCACCATCTCCGGCGGCATCGTCAACGAGAAGGCAGGCCTCCAGCCCTCGATCATCTTCGCCGCCCTGGTCGGCGCGATCCTCTGGAACCTGCTGACCTGGCTGAGGGGCCTGCCCTCCAGCTCCTCGCACGCGCTGTACGGCGGCCTGATCGGCGCCACCGTCGTCGGCGTCGGGCTGAACGGCGTGAACTTCGGCGTCGTCCTCTCCAAGATCCTGATCCCGGCGGTCGCCTCGCCGATCGTGGCCGGCCTGGCTGCCTGGGGCGCCACCAAGCTGGCCTACCGGATCACCCGCGGCGGCCGCGAGAAGGCCACCAACAAGGGCTTCAGGACCGGGCAGATCTTCTCCGCCTCGCTGATCTCGCTCGCCCACGGCACCAACGACGCCCAGAAGACGATGGGCATCATCACCCTGACCCTGGTCTCGGTCGGCGCCCTGCCGAAGGGCGCGCTGCCCCCCACCTGGGTCATCGTCAGCGCCGGTGCGGCGATCGCGATCGGCACCTACATGGGCGGCTGGCGGATCATCCGCTCGATGGGCAAGGGCCTCACCGACATCCAGCCCCCGCAGGGCTTCTCCTCCGAGGCTGCGGCCGCCACCGTGATCCTCACCTCCTCGCACATGGGCTACGGCCTGTCGACCACCCAGGTCTGCTCGGGCGGCATCATGGGCGCCGGTCTCGGCGGCCCGAAGGGCGAGGTGCGCTGGAGCATGGCCCGCCGGATGGTCTACACCTGGGGGCTGACGCTGCCCGCCGCCGCCACCGTGGCCGGTCTGGCCGCCTTCGTCGCGGACCAGGGCACCTGGGGCGTCGTACTGGTCGGCGCCGCGCTGGTGGCCGGTTCCGGCGCGATGTGGATGCTCTCCCGCCGCCAGCCGGTGCATGCCGACAACGTCAACGACACCGACGTCACCCCGGTCGAGGTCCCGCAGGCCCCGCTCCCCACCCCCGCCACGACCACCGTCGCGGCCTGAGCCCGGAAGGCTTCCCCTCATGACCATGAGCATCAAGTGGGCCGCCCTGGCCCAGACCGCCGGCGCCAGCTTCGTCATCACCGTCGCCACCGTCGCCGTCTTCGCCCTCGGCATCCTGGCGCTGTCCCGCCGCGAGGCCGCCCAGGAGGCCGCCGGGGCCGGCGCCGGCGGATCTGGCCGCGCCAACCTGGCGCTGGCCGGTGCCTCGGTCTGCTTCGCCGCCTGCGCCTCGGTGGTGGGCTACGGCCTCTACCTGATCGCGGGCTAGCAAGTACGGATACGCCGCTGCCCTCCCCGTCCGCCAACGGGGAGGGCAGCGGCGTGTCGGTACTCAGTCGCGGGCGAGCTCGCGCGGCCGCTCGGCCGGGGCGTCGTCCTGCGTGGTGCGCAGCGGCACCTCGCGGATCAGCAGCACCACCAGGAAGGCCAGCAGAGCGAGCGGCGCGGCGAGGAGGAAGACCGTGGCGACGCCGTGGCCGAAGGCGTCGGTGACCAGCGGGACCACGGGGGCGGGCAGGGTCCGGAGGTCCGGGATGCCGCCGCCGACGGCCCCGGTCGGCAGGTGGGCGGCGGCCAGACTGTCCGTCAGGTGCCGGGTGACCTGGTGCGAGAGCAGCGCGCCGAGAGCGGAGACGCCCATCGCCCCGCCCATGGTCCGGAAGAAGGTGACCGTGGAGCTGGCGGTGCCGAGTTCGTGCCGGGGCACGGTGTTCTGCACGGCCAGCACCAGGTTCTGCATGGTCAGCCCGAGGCCGATACCGGTGATCGCCATCGCCACCGCCAGCATCGCGTACGGGGTGTCGTCCCTGACCGTGCCGAGCAGGGCGAAGCCGACCGCGAGCATGCCGGTACCGGCCACCAGGTACGCCTTCCAGCGGCCGTACCGGGTGATCAGCCGGCCCGCGACGGTGGAGGAGACCGCCAGGCCGAGGATCATCGGCAGGGTCAGCAGGCCGGCCATGGTAGGCGACTCCCGCCGGGCCAGCTGGAAGTACTGGCTGAGGAAGGTGGTCGCGCCGTACATCCCGACCCCGATCAGCACGCTGGCGATCGCGGACAGCGTGACCGTGCGGTGCCGGAACAGGTCCAGCGGGATGATCGGCTCGGCCGCCCGGCGCTCGGCCAGCACGAACAGCACGGCCAGTGCGAACCCACCGCCGACCATCGCCAGGGTCTGCCAGGAGAGCCACGGGTAGCTGTCACCGGCCAGCGAGATCCAGATCATCAGCAGGCTGACCGAGGCGGTGATCAGCGTCGCCCCGAGGTAGTCGATCTTCGCCTTGCGGCGGACCACCGGCAGCCGCAGGGTCCGCTGCAGCACCACGATGGCGATCAGCGAGAACGGGATGCCCAGGTAGAAGCACCACCGCCAACCCAGCCAGCTGGTGTCCACCACCACGCCGCCGATCAGCGGGCCGCCGATGGTGGCCAGCGCGAAGACCGCGCCGAAGTAGCCGCTGTACCGGCCGCGTTCGCGCGGCGGGACCATGGCGGCCAGGCAGATCTGGGCCAGCGCGGTGACGCCGCCCGCCCCGATGCCCTGGAGCACCCGGCAGGCGATCAGCTGGCCGGTGTTCTGGGAGAGCCCGGCCAGCGCGGAGGAGACGATGTAGATCACCAGGGCGATCTGCACCAACAGCTTGCGGCTGACCAGGTCGGAGAGCTTGCCCCAGATCGGGGTGGCCGCGGTGAGCGAGAGCAGCGCGGCGGTGACCACCCAGGTGTACGCGGTCTGGCCGCCGTGCAGGTCGGTCAGGATGTGCGGCAGCGCGTTGGCGACGACGGTGGAGGAGAGCACCGCCACGAAGAGGCCGAGCAGCAGCCCGGAGAGGGCTTCGAGGACCTGACGGTGGGTCATGGGCGCGGGTTCTGACGGTGTGGTCATGCGGGTCCTTCGGCCTGGATTTTCGTTGCCTTGAGCAACCATAGGACGAGATGGTTGACATAGGCAACAATTGGCCTCGGGGTCAGCCGAGCTTGGGCTCGCCGATCGCGTCGTTGAACCGCTTGAGGAGATCGGCGAGTTGGGCCACGTCGGCACTCTCCCAGCTGTCCAGCATGTCCCGGAACCGGCCCAGCCGACCGCTCCGAGCGGCCACGTAGCGGGCCTCGCCGTCCGGGGTGAGCGAGACCAGCGAGGAGCGCCGGTCCAGCGGGTCGGTCTCCCGGGTGACCAGCTCCAGCTCCTCCAGCACCTTGACCTGCCGACTGATGGTGGCCTTGCCCACACCGAAGTGCAGCCCGATGTCGGTCAGCCGGACCTGCCCGCGCTCCTGGATGAAGCCGAGCATGCTGTACGCCACACCCTCCAGCGCCGGATGCACCTCCCGGGACATCTCCGCCGCCCGCGCCCGGCCCCGCCGGAACAGCACCGCGACCTCGCGCTCCACGGCGATCAACGCCTGCTCGGCGGTCCGGTGGTCAGCTGCCCGATCGGTCATGGCGCCAGTATCCCGCAGTCGAGCCTCCGGTGATCCACAACTGTTTCATGATATGAAGTATCCGTTTCGCACCCGTTTGCGTTCTAAGGAGAGCTTCATGGCCGACCCAGGCCGCCAGGGATTCGTCGCGGAACTCAAGGACGCGGTCACCCCCCGCGCCGCAATACTGGTGATCGCGGTGCTGCTGCTGCAGCTCGGGTTCATCACCTCGTACGTCGGGGCCCTGCACCACCCGACCCCGCACGAGCTGTCGATCGCGGTGGTCGCGCCCCCGCAGGTGAGCCCGAAGCTGGTCGGCGCGCTGGAGGGCGTACCGGACGACGCCGTCCGCGCCAGCACCGCGACCGACCGGGACGACGCCGTCGCCAGGATGAAGGACCAGAAGATCTACGCCGCCTGGCTCTTCGACCCGTCGGGCACCCAGGACACTCTGCTGGTCGCCGACGCCCGTGGCCCGGCCGCCGCGAGGGCCGCCGAGACCGTCGTCAGCGCCGTGGACAAGAGCCAGGGCCGGACGGTCGTGGTCGAGGACGTCGTCCCGCTCGCCAAGGGCGACGCCGAGGGCCTGTCCTCGTTCTACCTGGTGGTCGGCTGGTGCGTCGGCGGCTACCTGGTCGCCTCGATCCTCGGCATCAGTGCGGGCTCCCGCCCCGCCAACCCGAGCCGCGCCGTGATCCGGCTCGGCACGCTCGCCCTGTACTCCGTCGCGGCCGGGATCGGCGGCGCGGTCATCATCGGGCCCGTGCTCGGCGCACTGCCCGGCTCCAGCTGGGGACTGATCGGCCTGGGCAGCCTGGTGGTGTTCGCGGTCGGAGCGATCACCATGGCGTTCGAGTGCCTCTTCGACGTGATCGGGATCGGGCTGGCGGTGCTGATCTTCGTCGTGCTCGGCAATCCGAGTGCGGGCGGGGTGTTCCCGCCGCCGATGATGCCCGCCTTCTGGCGCGCGATCGGAGCCTGGATCCCGAACGGCGCCGGCACCGACGTGGCCCGCTCGATCGCGTACTTCGGCGGCACCAACGTTCTCGTACCCCTGCTCGTCCTCGCCGCCTGGGCCGTGGTGGGGGTCGGGGTCACCATGGCAGCGGTGATCCGGCGCCCCCGGTACGGGCGGGAGCACGTGACCGTCTGAGCGGTCAGGCGCCCGCGTACGCGCCCGGGTTGGCGATGATGCGGCGGACGACGCCCACCGCGGCGCCCAGGAGGGGGCCCCTGCGGCCGAGGGGGGAGACGGAGAGCCAGGCCTCGTTCCAGGGGCGGACGGTGACCCGGGCGGTGAGCTCGGCCCGCATGGTGGGGAGCAGCCAGTCGCTCAGCTCGGCGTAGCCGCCACCGAGCACGACGGCCTGCGGGTCGAGCAGGTTCACCGCCCCCGCCGCCGCGATGCCAAGGGCGGACCCGGCGCCCGCCAGTGCGGCCAGCACCGCCGGGTCCCCCGCGGCGGCCCGTTCTGCCAGCAGGGCGACCCAGTCGCCCCCGACGCCCTCCAGGCCCGCCGCCCGCAGGACGGCGGTCTCGCCGGCGTACTGCTCCAGGCACCCCCGGGCGCCGCAGGCGCAGGGCGGGCCGTCCGGCCAGACCGTCACGTGGCCCAGTTCACCCGCGAAGCCCCGGGCGCCGCGCAGCAGTTGACCGTCGATCACGATGGCCGAGCCGATCCCGGCCTCGGCCGAGAGGTGGCAGAAGTCGTCGGGGCGGCCGGCCAGCCAGAGTTCGGCCAGGCCACCGAGGTTGGCCTCGTTGGCGACCTCGATCGGCAGTGCGGCCAGCTCGGCGGCGCCCACGGCCCGGAGGGCGGAGCGCAGTTCGGCGGTGGCGGGCACGTCGGTCCACCCCAGGTTGGCCGCGCCCGCGATCACCCCGGTCGCCGCGCCGACCAGTCCGGGCACGGCCAGGGTCAGCCCGGCGGGCCTGAGCCCCGCCTCGGCGGCGGCCCGGTGGAGCAGCTGGGCCAGGTCCGCCAGGACGGCGGCGGGACTGCGGCCCCGGTTGCCGGTCTCCAGCCGGTGCCAGCTGCGCACCTCGCCCCGGAGGTCGACCACGCAGGCGGCCAGGTGCTCGACCCCGATCTCGCCGCCGATCCCGGCCGGCCCGTCCGGATTGAGCGTCAGTTCACTGCCCGGTCGGCCGACCCGGCCGTTCGGTGCGGTCGGGCCGGCCTCGGTCAGCAACCCGGCCGTCAGCAGCTCCTCGACCAGTGAGGAGACCGCCGCCCGGGTCAGGCCGGTCGCCCCGGCCACGGCCGCGCGGGAGCACGGCCCGGCCGCGATCTCGCCCAGCACCAGGGCCAGGTTGGCCCACCGCATCCCCTGCTGACTCGCCGGTCCGGCCCGCACCCGCCACCCCCGATGTCCGTACCGTCCGCGCGCCGGTCCTCGCGGCGCGACGATCCGTCAGCGTAACGGCCCGGGCGTTCAGGCCCCGAGCAACCCCCCGGCGGCCGCCAGGGTGACACCGATCCGGTCCAGCGTCTCCTGGTCGCGGGGGACGGGGTCGAACACCGGTCCCGCCGAGGTCTGCCAGCGGCGGGCGACGGCGGCCGGCTCCTCGCCGGTCAGCAGGGCGGCGGCCTGGGCGGCGGCGCCGAGCGCCACCAGCTCGGTGGCGGCGGGCAGCTGGACCGGGCGGCCGGAGAGCCGGCGGACCGTCTCCAGCCAGGCCCGGCCCCTGGCCCCGCCACCGATCAGCAGCAGGGGCGCGTCGGACGGCGGCTCGGAACCGGCCTCCAGCACCTGGTCGAGCGCGGTCAGCAGGGCGTACGCGGCTCCGTCGTACGCCGCCTGGAGCAGCTGGCCGCCGGTGGTGTCGTGGCGCAGGCCGTGCAGCAGGCCCGAGGCGTACGGGAGGTCGGGGGTCCGCTCGCCGTCCAGGAACGGGAGCACGACGGCGCTGCCACCCGCTTCGACGGCCTCCCGGTCCCGGCCGAGCAGGGCGGCCAGCCGGTCCACCGCGAGGGTGCAGTTGAGCGTGCAGGCCAGCGGCAGCCAGTGCGTACCGTCAGCCGCCGCGAACCCCGCCACCACGCCGCTCGGGTCGGTGGGGCGTCCCCGGGTGAGCGCGTAGGCCGTCCCGGACGTCCCGAGCGAGACCACCGCCTGACCGGGCGTCAGCCCGAGCCCGAGCGCGGCCGCCGCGTTGTCCCCGGCCCCGACCGCCACCAGGGCACGTCCGGAGGCCAGCGGCCCGGTGGAGTGCGCCGCGCCCGCGTGCGCGGCCAGGGACTTCGGGTTCCGGTCCGCGGCCTCGGGGAGCAGACCGAACGGCAGGCCGACCAGTTCCAGGATGTCGGCGTCGTACCCCGAAGGGCCCCACCACCCCGTGCCCGAGGCGTCCGAGGGCTCCGCCACCGCCTTCCCGGTGAGCCGTTCGGTGAGGTACTCGTGCGGCAGCCGCACCGCCGCGACCCCCGAGGTCAGCCCCTGGGCCCGCAACCAGGCCCACTTGGTGACCGTGAACGAGGCGCCGGGCACGCTGCCGACCCGGCGGGCCCACTCGTCCCGTCCCAGCTCCTGGACCAGTGCGGCCGCTTCGGGCGCCGAACGGGTGTCGTTCCAGAGCATCGCCGGGTGCACCGGGGAGCCCGCCGCGTCCAGGGTCACCAGGCCGTGCTGCTGGCCCGCCACCGAGACGGCGTCGGCCCGGTCGGCGTGACCGGTTGCGGCCACGGCGGTGCACAGCGCCTGCCACCACTGCTCCGGGTCGCTCTCCCGTGCGCCGCCGGTACCCCGGACGGTGTGCGGGGCCCGTCCCTCGCCCAGGAGCTCACCGGTGGCGACGTCCACGGCCAGGGCCTTGGTCGCCTGGGTGGAGCTGTCGATCCCGATCGCGATCTGCCGTGCCGCCATGCCGCCCGCCCTTGTTAGTCGTCCGCCACCTCTTCCCGGTGGCGCGCCCGGATACTAGTTTGTTTTCTGCCATGACGAATAGAGGAGAGGCCACCGTGAGCACTCTGACCCCCACCCCTGCGGACAAGTTCACCTTCGGACTGTGGACCGTCGGCTGGCAGGGCCGCGACCCGTTCGGAGACGCCACCCGTCCGGCCCTGGACCCGGTGGAGACCGTCCACCGGCTGGCGGAGCTGGGCGCGTACGGCGTGACCTTCCACGACGACGACCTGATCCCGTTCGGCTCCGGCGAGGCCGACCGCGACCAGGCCGTGAAGCGGTTCCGGCAGGCCCTGGAGACCACCGGCCTCAAGGTGCCGATGGCCACCACGAACCTGTTCACGCACCCGGTCTTCAAGGACGGCGCGTTCACCGCCAACGACCGCGACGTGCGCCGGTACGCGCTGCGCAAGACCATCCGCAACATCGACCTGGCGGCCGAGCTCGGCGCCACCACCTACGTCGCCTGGGGCGGCCGCGAGGGCTCCGAGCACGGCGCCGCCAAGGACGTCCGGGTCGCGCTGGACCGGCTGAAGGAGGCGTTCGACCTGCTCGGCGAGTACGTCACCGAGCAGGGGTACGACATCCGGTTCGCGATCGAGCCCAAGCCGAACGAGCCGCGCGGCGACATCCTGCTGCCCACCATCGGCCACGCGCTGGCCTTCATCAACGAGCTGGAGTACGCGGACCGGGTCGGCCTCAACCCGGAGGTCGGCCACGAGCAGATGGCCGGTCTGAACTTCCCGCACGGCATCGCGCAGGCGCTGTGGCACGGCAAGCTCTTCCACATCGACCTGAACGGCCAGTCCGGCATCAAGTACGACCAGGACCTGCGCTTCGGCGCGGGCGACCTGCGCCAGGCGTTCTGGCTGGTGGACCTGCTGGAGAGCGCGGGCTACGACGGCCCCAAGCACTTCGACTTCAAGCCGCCGCGCACCGAGGACCTCGACGGCGTCTGGGCCTCGGCGGCCGGCTGCATGCGCAACTACCTGGCCCTCAAGCAGAAGGCCGCCGCGTTCCGGAGCGACCCCGCCGTCCGGGCCGCGCTGACCGCCTCCCGTCTGGACCAGCTGGCCCGGCCGACCGCCGAGGACGGCCTCGCCGCCCTGCGCGCCGACCGCTCCGCGTTCGAGGACTTCGACGTCGAGGCGGCCGCGAAGCGCGGCATGGCCTTCGAGCAGCTCGACCAGCTCGCCCTGGACCACCTGCTCGGCCTCTGACCACCCGTCACCGACCGGCCCCCGACCGGGGCCGGTCGGCGGGCAGCAGATCGGCCCGACGGGTGAAGACCCACCGCTTCATCGCCCAGTACCGGAAGAGCATCGCCAGGAACGTCCCGACGATCATCCCGCTGACGAAGTCGGCGGTCTCCTCGACGGACGCGGTGACGTGCGGCTCCCGCAGCTCCAACAGGTACCGGGAGACCACCAGTGGCGCATCGTTCACCAGCACCGCCAGCCCGCTGACCAGCAGGTACAGCGCCGCCTCGCGCTGCCGCCCGTACGCCCGGAACGACCACTGACGGTTCAGCACGTACGACACGACCGTCGCGACCACGGTCGCGACGGTCAGCGCGACCACCGGCTTCCCCGCGAACACGGTCTGCCGCAGCCCGTAGTTGAGACCCATCGTGAGCAGGAAGCACGTCCCGCCCACCAGCAGGAACTTCACCGGCCTGCGGTACCGGACCAGGAACGGCCGGAACCGGAGCGGGACCCGGGACAGCACCCGTTGGGTAGGTGACGGCATTTCGGCAGTTTCGCACGCATCTGTCCCGTCACCCCGGCCCGGCACACGCCGGGGGCCCGGACTCGTGCGAGTCCGGGCCCCCGGGCCGTAGCCGGCCGGTTCCCTACGGCCCGTGCGGCCGCACCAGCCCTACGCGGCGGCCACCAGCACCTCAGCCGGCTCCAGGGCCAACCGCAGCACCTCCCGCACGTCCGCCACCGGGTGCACCGTGAGCCGCGCGAGCACCTCCGCCGGGACGTCGTCCAGGTCGGGTTCGTTGCGCTTGGGGATGATCACCGTGGTGACCCCGGCCCGGTCGGCCGCGAGCAGCTTCTGCTTCACGCCGCCGATCGGCAGCACCCGCCCGGTCAACGACACCTCGCCGGTCATCGCGACGTCCGTCCGCACCTTCCGGCCGGAGAGCAGCGAGGCCAGGGCGGTGGTCATGGTGATGCCCGCGCTCGGCCCGTCCTTGGGGACGGCCCCGGCCGGGACGTGCAGGTGGATGCCGCGCTCGCGCAGCCCGGTCACCGGCAGCTCCAGCTCGGCGCCGCGCGACCGCAGGTAGGAGAGGGCGATGTGCGCCGACTCCTTCATCACGTCGCCCAGCTGCCCGGTCAGCGTCAGGCCGGTGGAACCGGTCTCCGCGTCCGCCAGCGAGGCTTCGATGTAGAGCACGTCGCCTCCGGCGCCGGTCACGGCCAGGCCGGTCGCCACACCGGGCACGGCGGTGCGCCGCTCTTCCGGCTCCTGGGCCGCCTCGGGGGTGTGGTGCGGGCGCCCGATCAGCGCGCGCAGCTCGTCCGGACCGATCGCGGCGGGCAGTTCGCGCTCGCCGAGTTCGCTCTGTGCCGCGATCTTCCGCAGCACCCGGGCGATCGACCGCTCCAGGTTCCGGACGCCGGCCTCCCGGGTGTACTCCCCGGCCAGCTTCCGCAGCGCGCTCTCGTCGACCGTCACCTCACCCGCCGTCAGCCCGGCCCGCTCCAGCTGGCGCGGCAGCAGGTGGTCGCGGGCGATGACGACCTTCTCGTCCTCGGTGTACCCGTCCAGCCTGACCAGCTCCATCCGGTCGAGCAGCGGCTCGGGGATGGACTCCAGCACGTTGGCGGTGGCGAGGAACACCACGTCGGAGAGGTCGAGCTCGACCTCCAGGTAGTGGTCCCGGAAGGTGTGGTTCTGCGCCGGGTCGAGCACCTCGAGCAGGGCGGCCGCCGGGTCGCCCCGGTAGTCCGAGCCGACCTTGTCGATCTCGTCCAGCAGCACCACCGGGTTCATCGAACCGGCTTCCTTGATCGCCCGCACGATGCGCCCGGGGAGCGCGCCGACGTACGTGCGCCGGTGCCCGCGGATCTCCGCCTCGTCCCGTACACCGCCGAGCGCCACCCGGACGAACTCGCGCCCCATCGCCCGCGCCACGGACTCGCCGAGCGAGGTCTTGCCCACCCCGGGCGGCCCGACCAGCGCCAGCACCGCACCCGCACGGCGCCCGCCCACCGAGCCGAGGCCCTGGTCGGCCCGCCGCTTGCGGACCGCCAGGTACTCGACGATCCGGTCCTTCACGTCGCCCAGCCCGGCGTGGTCGGCGTCCAGCACCGCGCGGGCACCCGCGATGTCGTACGCATCGTCGGTCCGCGTGTTCCACGGCAGTTCGAGCACGGTGTCCAGCCAGGTGCGGATCCAGGAGCCCTCGGGCGACTGGTCGGAGGAGCGCTCCAGCTTGTCGACCTCCTTGAGGGCCGCCTCGCGGACCCTCGTAGGGAGCCCGGCCGCCTCGACCCTGGCCCGGTAGTCGTCCTCCTCGTCGGCCGGGTCGCCGTTCAGCTCGGCCAGCTCCTTGCGGACGGCGTCCAGCTGACGGCGGAGCAGGAACTCCTTCTGCTGCTTGGCCACGCCCTCCTCGACGTCCTTGCGGATGGTGTCGTTGACCTCTTCCTCGGCGAGGTGGTCGCGGAGCAGGGTGAGCGCGTACTCGAGCCGGGTCAGCTGGTCGGCCTCCAGCAGCACCTTGAGCTTCTGCTCGGTGGTGGCGAAGGGGGCGTAGCCGATGTTGTCGGCCAGCTCACCGACGTCCTCGATCTGGGCCACCCGGTCGACGATCTGCCAGGCGCCGCGCTTGCGCAGCCACTGGGTGGAGAGCGCCTTGTACTCCTTCACCAGCTCTGCGGCCCGCCCGGCAACCGGCAGCCCGGGGTCGGACTCGCGGAACGGCCCGGTCTCCACCCAGAGCGCCGCCCCCGGACCGGTCGTCCCGGCGCCGATCCGGACCCGGCGGACGGCCCGGACCAGGGCCGCCGGGTCGCCGTCGGCCAGCCGGCCGACCTGTTCGACGGTGGCCAGCGTGCCGACCGCCCCGTACGAGCCGTCCAGCCTCGGCACCAGCAGCACCTGGGGCTTGGCCCCGCCGCCGACACCGGCCCTGGCTGCGTCGACAGCGGCCCGCACCTCGGTGTCCGACAGGTCCAACGGGACCACCATGCCGGGCAGGACCACCTCGTCGTCGAGCGGCAGCACGGGCAGAGCGAGCGGTGTGGACGTCGATGCCATGATCTCTCCCCAGTCAGTGAAGTTGAGTTGACCTGACTAAGGTTTGGCACCGGTCGATTGTTCCCCCGCCACTGTTCGCCCTGAGCGATCAGCGGGGGCCGAGCCGGACTCAGGCCCGCGAGGGCGCCAGCCGGCGGACCAGGCGACGGACCGGGAGCCGCCCCCCGCCCCCGCGCAGCAAGTGCCCGACGGCCACGCCGATCAGCAGCGCGGACGGGTGGCCGACCCGGCTGACGAGCTCGGTCTCGGAGAGGAACTGGTAGCCCGTCATGGTGGCCGCCCCGGCCAGCACCAGCGGGCGGGCACGCCCCGGCAGCAGCGACGCCAGCGCGCCCAAACTGGCCAGTACGCCGTAACTGACACCGATGTCGACACTGTCCAGCGCCCCGGGGGCGAGCCGGCCGGTGGAGACCGCGAGCCCGACCGCCGCCTGCGAGAGCAGGGTGGCCAGCACGTGCCCGGCGGCCAGCACGCCGACCGTGCGCGCGGCGCCGATCCGGCGCTCCAGCGGCGCGACGGTGAGGGCGAAGGCCCAGAAGTACGGCATCCAGACCGGCCCGGCCACCCAGAGCCCGCTCAGGAGCAGCGCCCGGACCGGGTGGTCGAGCAGGTTGTGGGCATCGGAACTGGAGAACGCCTGGAGCCGGTGCACCAGCTCCGGATCGCCGACCCGGGCGTACAGCGTGGTGGCCAGCAGCACGGCGAGGTACCCGAGTGCGAAGGGGTTGCGGCGGGGCGTGGGCACGAAACTGCGCAACCGTGACCGCAGATCCGCCATTCCACCCACCACCCGACTCGTGTCACCATGTGACTTGTCGTGCTCACGGTACTTCGCAGTCCTGGGAGCGCGCTGTGAATCCGCTGTGAACATGGTTCGAACCAGCACACCCCTTGGTCCGGACCATCCCTTTGTTTACGGACAAGCAGCCGTTGTCCTGAGGAGTCTGCCATCCCTTCGACGGCATACGCACCGTTACGGGCGATATTTTCGCCGGGTAAGGTATCGCCCCGTGCCTCACCCCCGGCAGGACCGGCACCGGCCCACAGGCCGGTTCCACCCGGTTCACCTGCCGGGATGCTCGCGGTGTCCGTACGCTGCGAACAGTGCCGAGCGGTGCACGGACCACACCCGTGCATCCCTTCGGAACCCGAGACCTCGGCGGACGGTCCGGGTGACCCGGGCGGGCCTGACACAGGTCCGTCACGACGGAGACAAGACGACTACGAGCGGACCCCGCTGTCCCCACAGGCAGCCGGGCCGCAGCCCTGGGGGCGGTGGCGTGACCGTGACTGAAATTCAGCAAGAGACCATCAACAGCAGCACTGCGGTGAGCACTCAGCGACGAGTACTCGTCGTCGAGGACGAGCCCACCATCGCGGAGTCCATCGCGGCCCGGCTCGGTGCCGAGGGGTTCAAGGTCGCGGTGGCGCACGACGGCCCCGGCGCGGTCGACGGCTTCCACACCTGGCAGCCCGACCTGGTGGTGCTGGACGTGATGCTTCCCGGCTTCGACGGCCTGGAGGTCTGCCGTCGGATCCAGGCCCAGCGCCCGGTGCCGGTGCTGATGCTGACGGCCCGCGACGACGAGACCGACCTGCTGGTCGGCCTCGGGGTCGGTGCCGACGACTACATGACCAAGCCGTTCTCGATGCGCGAGCTCGCGGCGCGGGTGAACGTGCTGCTGCGCCGGGTCGAGCGGGCCCAGCAGGCCGCCCGCACACCGGCCCTGGGCAGCCTCCGGTTCGGTGAGCTGGAGATCGACCACGTGCAGCGCCGGGTCAGGATCGGCAGTGGCGACGTCCACCTGACGCCGACCGAGTTCGACCTGCTGGCCTGCCTGGCCGCCCAGCCGCGAGCGGTGCTGACCCGGGAGCAGCTGCTCGCCGAGGTCTGGGACTGGACCGACGCCTCGGGCACCCGCACGGTGGACAGCCACGTCAAGGCGCTGCGCCGGAAGATCGGTGCCAGCTGGATCAGAACCGTCCACGGCGTCGGGTACGCCCTGGAAGCACCGCTCTCCTAGTCGCGCACGGAGCAGGGCCACCGGGGGGCCCACGCTTCGTCAGCACGACCGGCGAGTCTCGCGGGGGACGACGCAGAGGCGACATGACCTTTCCACAGCAACGCAACGGCGCACCGCGCAGTGCGAACGATCCGGCCCGCCGCGGCCTGGCCAGCCGGGCCGCGACTCGGCTCTGGGCCGACATCAGACCACTGGACCCGGTCCGTTCGATCAAGGGCAAGCTGACCCTGCTGGTGATCGTCTCGGTCTTCCTGGCCAGCCTGATGGTGGTGGTCGCGATCCGGTCCGAGACCCAGATCCGGATCATCATGATCTTCTCGATGATCGCCTCCTTGCTCTTCATGCAGCTCCTGGCCCACGGTCTGACCGCGCCCCTGCGCGACATGACCGCCGCCGCCCGGGCCATGGCCGAGGGCGACTACAGCAGCCGGGTGGTGGTGACCTCCCGGGACGAGATCGGCGAGCTGGCCACCACCTTCAACCGGATGGCCGGTGACCTGGAGGCCGCCGACCGGCACCGCCGCGAGCTGATCGCCAACGTCTCGCACGAGCTGCGCACACCGATCGCCGCGCTGCGCGCCGTCCTGGAGAACGTGGTGGACGGCGTGGTCCAGCCCAATCCGAAGACCCTCGGTGCCGCGCTGGAGCAGACCGAGCGGCTCGGACGCCTGGTCAGCCACCTGCTCGACCTGTCCAAGCTGGACGACGGCGTGGTGCCGCTGGACGCCCGCAGCTTCGAGGTCCGCCCGTTCCTGGACGGCGTGCTGCGCGGGCTCACCGTGGACGGCGCGACCGCCGGCGGCGCGTACGGGCGGCGCGAGGACGTCCGGTTGGCGCTGGAGGTCCGCCCGCCCGCGCTGGCCGCGGTGGCCGATCCCGAACGACTGCACCAGGTGGTGGCCAACCTGGTCGACAACGCCTGCAAGCACTCCCCCATCGGCGGCACCGTGACGGTGCGTGCGATGGCGGGCGAGGGCCCGGGCGCCCTGCAGTTGGAGGTCGAGGACGAGGGGCCCGGCATCCCCGAGCAGGACCGCGGGCGGGTCTTCGAGCGGTTCGGCCGCAGCGGCACGGCCACCGCGCTCGGCCCCGGCAGCGACGGCGGCACCGGCCTGGGGCTGGCGATCGCCCGCTGGGCGGTGGATCTGCACGGCGGGCGGATCGGCGTGGCCGAGACCGCCAGGGGCTGCCGGATCGTGGTCACGCTGCCCGGCGGGGTACCGTCCGACCAGGAGTTGTCACCGAACTGGGACATTCCCGCAGCGGGGACTGCAGCTGGTCCAGCGCGCCTGCACTGACCTGCAATAATGTCCTTGTATGAGGGGATTTCCACCGTTCAGGGAAGCGATCGCTTCCCCGTCGTTGGAACTTTCTAACGCACAGTTTCAGCCAAACCACCGGCCGGCACTGTGATCTGGGTGACGCCTGGCCCAGGAGGACTGCGCGATCAGTGATCGTAGGCGTAGCCTTAATCCCCGCTGTCCACCATCCCAAAAGGAAGCGGAAGAGGGCGGTTGCCCCGTGTCGCCACACCCTGAAACCCCCGTCAGCTCGGCAAGCTCCACTGGCTTCGGCCCCAACGAGTGGCTCGTCGACGAGATCTACCAGCAGTACCTCCAGGATCCGAACTCGGTAGACCGAGCCTGGTGGGACTTTTTCGCCGACTACAAGCCCGGTACCGAGGTGACTCCAGTGACCCAGGCCGCGACCCAGGTCGGCCCCACGCCGACCGCCGTTGCCGCCCCTGCCCCTGCTGCTGTTCAGGCGGCGCCCGCCCCCGCTGCACCGGCCGCCGCCCCCGTGGCCGCGCCGGTCCAGTCGGCGCCCGCGCCACTGGCAGCCGCTCCGGCCGCGCCGCCCGCGCCGAAGGCGGCCCCTGCGGCCGCTGCCGCGCCGGTCGCGGGGTCGGGCCCCGAGCTGATCCCGCTGCGCGGCCCCTCCAAGGCCGTGGCCACCAACATGGACGCCTCCCTGGAGGTCCCGACGGCGACGTCGGTGCGCGCCGTGCCGGCCAAGCTGTTGATCGACAACCGCATCGTCATCAACAACCACCTGCAGCGCGCCCGTGGCGGCAAGGTCTCCTTCACCCACCTGATCGGGTACGCCCTGGTGCAGGCCATCAAGGCCAGCCCCGGGATGAACCACAGCTACAAGGTGGAGGACGGCAAGTCCTACCTGGTCAAGCCCGAGCACGTGAACCTCGGCCTCGCCATCGACCTGGTGAAGCCGAACGGCGACCGCCAACTCGTCGTCGCGGCCATCAAGAAGGCCGAGACGCTCGACTTCCTCGGCTTCTGGCAGGCGTACGAGGACATCGTCCGCCGGGCCCGCGCCAACAAGCTGACGATGGACGACTTCACCGGTGTCACCGTCTCACTGACCAACCCGGGCGGCATCGGCACCGTGCACTCCGTGCCGCGCCTGATGCAGAACCAGGGCACCATCGTCGGCGTCGGCGCGATGGAGTACCCGGCCGAGTTCCAGGGTTCGTCCCCGGACACCCTGGCCAAGCTGGGCATCTCCAAGATCATGACCCTGACCTCGACCTACGACCACCGGGTCATCCAGGGCGCGGCCTCGGGCGAGTTCCTGCGCACGATCCACCAGCTGCTGCTCGGCGAGCACAACTTCTACGACGATGTCTTCGAGTCGCTGCGGATCCCGTACGAGCCGGTCCGCTGGGCCACCGACGTCGCCACCACCCACGACGACGAGGTCAACAAGACCGCGCGCGTCATGGAGCTGATCCACTCCTACCGGGTCCGCGGTCACCTGATGGCCGACACCGACCCGCTGGAGTACAAGCAGCGCAAGCACCCCGACCTGGACGTGGTCCAGCACGGGCTGACGCTGTGGGACCTGGAGCGCGAGTTCGCGGTCGGCGGCTTCGGCGGCCAGAAGATGATGAAGCTCCGCGACATCCTCGGCCTGCTGCGCAACACGTACTGCCGCACCGTCGGCATCGAGTACATGCACATCCAGGACCCGAAGCAGCGCAAGTGGCTGCAGGAGCGCCTGGAGAAGCCGTACACCAAGCCGGAGCGCGAGGAGCAGCTGCGTATCCTGCGCCGACTGAACTCGGCCGAGGCCTTCGAGACCTTCCTGCAGACGAAGTACGTCGGCCAGAAGCGCTTCTCGCTGGAGGGCGGCGAGTCGCTCATCCCGCTGCTGGACGCGACCATCGACGCGGCGGCCGAGCACCGTCTCGACGAGGCCGTGATCGGCATGGCCCACCGCGGCCGGCTGAACGTGCTGGCGAACATCGTCGGCAAGCCGTACGGCAAGATCTTCGGCGAGTTCGAGGGCAACCTCGACCCCAAGTCGATGCACGGCTCCGGCGACGTCAAGTACCACCTGGGCTCCGAGGGGACCTTCACCGGTCTGGACGGGGAGACCATCAAGGTCTCGCTGGCCGCCAACCCCTCGCACCTGGAGGCCGTCGACCCGGTGGTCGAGGGCATCGTCCGCGCCAAGCAGGACGTGCTGGACCAGGGCGGCACCACCTTCCCGGTGCTGCCGATCCAGATCCACGGTGACGCGGCCTTCGCCGGCCAGGGCGTCGTCGCGGAGACCCTGAACATGTCGCAGCTGCGCGGCTACCGCACCGGTGGCACCATCCACCTGGTGGTCAACAACCAGGTCGGCTTCACCGCCGCCCCGGCCAGCAGCCGCTCGTCGATGTACTGCACCGACGTGGCGCGGATGATCGAGGCGCCGATCTTCCACGTGAACGGCGACGACCCGGAGGCCGTGGTCCGCGTCGCGCGGCTGGCCTTCGAGTTCCGTCAGGAGTTCCACAAGGACGTCGTGATCGACCTCATCTGCTACCGCCGTCGCGGTCACAACGAGGCTGACAACCCGTCGTTCACCCAGCCGCTGATGTACGACCTGATCGACAAGAAGCGCTCGGTGCGCAAGCTCTACACCGAGGGCCTGATCGGTCGCGGCGACATCACCATGGAAGAGGCGGAGCAGGCGCTCCAGGACTTCCAGGGCCAGCTGGAGAAGGTCTTCTCCGAGGTCCGCGACGCGGCCTCGGCGCAGGCCCCGGCCGCCAACGGCAAGCCGCAGGCGGACTTCCCGGTCAACATCCAGACCGGCATCTCCGAGGAGATGGTCAAGCGGATCGCCGCCTCGCAGAGCAACCTGCCGGAGTGGCTGACGGTGCACCCGCGCCTGCTGCCGCAGCTGCAGCGCCGCACCGCCTCGGTCGAGGACAACACCATCGACTGGGCCATGGGCGAGACGCTCGCCATCGGCTCGCTGCTGATGGAGGGTCACCCGGTCCGGCTGGCCGGCCAGGACAGCCGCCGCGGCACCTTCGGCCAGCGCCACGCGGTGCTGATCGACCGGGTCACCGGCGAGGACTACACCCCGCTGCTGTACCTGACGGAGGACCAGGCCCGCTACACCGTCTACGACTCGCTGCTCAGCGAGTACGCGGCGATGGGCTTCGAGTACGGCTACTCGCTGACCCGGCCGAACGCGCTGGTCATGTGGGAGGCGCAGTTCGGCGACTTCGTCAACGGCGCGCAGACCATGGTCGACGAGTACATCGCCTCCGCCGAGCAGAAGTGGGGCCAGCACTCGGGCGTCACCCTGCTGCTTCCGCACGGCTACGAGGGCCAGGGCCCGGACCACTCGTCCGCGCGTCCGGAGCGTTTCCTGCAGATGTGCGCGCAGGACAACATGACGGTCGCGATGCCGACCCTGCCGTCGAACTACTTCCACCTGCTGCGCTGGCAGGCGCACAACCCGCACCACAAGCCGCTGATCGTCTTCACCCCGAAGTCGATGCTGCGTCTGAAGGCGGCGGCCTCGGCCACCTCGGAGTTCACCTCGGGCTCGTTCCGTCCGGTCATCGGTGACACCACCGTCGACCCGGCGAACGTCCGCAAGGTGGTCATCACGGCCGGCAAGTTCTACTACGACGTCGAGGCGGCCCGTACCGAGCGCGGGGTCACCGACACCGCGATCGTCCGGGTCGAGAGGCTCTACCCGCTGCCGGTGGCCGAGCTCCAGGAGGAGCTGGCCAAGTACGGCGACAACGTCCAGTTCGTCTGGGCGCAGGAGGAGCCGGCCAACCAGGGTGCCTGGCCGTTCATCGCGATGAACCTGGTGGACCACCTCCAGGTCGTCGTGGGCCGCAGCGCCGGCGCCGCCCGCCTGCGCCGGGTCGCCCGCACCGCCTCGTCCGCCCCGGCGGTCGGTTCGGCCAAGCGGCACGGTGCCGAGCAGCAGGCGCTGCTCGACGAGATCTTCGCGATCTGACGCTCCGTCCGGTGGCCACGGGCCCCGTCCTCCGCTCCGGCGGCGGGCGGGGCCCGTGGTCGTCCCGGGTCCCCAGTGGCCTGCCGCTGCGACTTCGCCGCGGACGACGCCAAGGCCACGGACCAGCGGCCCCGACTATCCTGGGCCGGTCACACCCCAACCGACCGGAGCACACCGTGTACTTCACCGACCGCGGCATCGAGGAGCTGGCGAGCCGGCGCGGCGACGAGGAGGTCACCTTCGAGTGGCTGGCCGAGCGCCTGCGCGAGTTCGTCGACCTGAACCCGGACTTCGAGATCCCGGTCGAGCGGCTGGCCACCTGGCTGGCCAGGCTCGACGACGAGGACGAGGACTGATCCAGCTCCCGAACGAGGGCCCGACGGCGACCGCCGTCGGGCCCTCGGCTTTCCCCGAGGCGACCCTGAGTCGACCCTGAGGTTCCCCCGGGAGCGCCTTGACTTCGCCGTTACGCGATATATCGTGTTGTTCAGGGAGACGCGATACATCGCGATCCGACAACGGGAGGCGGACACAATCATGGGCAAGTGGACGATCGACAAGCCGGACCGGATCATCCTGGACGAGCCGGTCGAGACCTTGCACGTACGGGTGGTCGCGGGTGCGGTGAACGTGGTCGCCACCGACGGGCCCGCCCGCCTGGAGGTCACCGAGCTGGACGGCGAGCCGCTCCAGGTCACCCTGGAGAACGGCATCCTGACGGTCACCTACCAGGACCTCGCCTGGAGCGAGCTGGCCGACTCGGTCAAGTCCGTGGAGACCGTGAAGGCATTCTTCGGCGGTCTGCGCCGCAAGCGCCGCGCCGTGGTCTCGCTCTCCGTCCCGGCGGGCGCCGAGGTCAAGGTGGGTTCGGTCTCGGCCGACGCCACCGTCTCGGGGACCTCCGGCCGGGTCACGGTGCACGGCGCCAGCGGCGAGACCACGCTGGCCGGCCTGGCGGGCCGCACCGACGTCAACACCGTGACCGGTGACGTGAACGCCGAGGCGGTGGCCGGCGAGCTCCGGGTCAACACCGTCTCCGGCCACCTCACCGTGGTCGCCGGTACGGCGGACCGCCTGCTGGCCAAGTCGGTCAGCGGCTCGGTCACCCTGGACGTGGACACCGCCACGCCGACCGACCTGCACGTCACCACGGTCAGCGGCTCGGTCGCCGTGCGGCTGCCCTCGCAGGCCGACACCAAGGTCGAGGCGGGCAGCACCGGCGGCGAACTCTCCAGCACCTTCGAGGAGTTGAAGGTCGGCGGCAGCTGGGGCACCAAGAAGCTCAGCGGCCAGCTCGGCTCCGGCACCGGTCGGCTCCAGGTCACCACCGTCTCCGGCGCGGTCACGGTGCTCCGCCGCCCGGACGCCGAGCCGGACCACATCGACCTGGTCAAGGAACTCCCGGCCGCCCCCACCGACACCACCTCCCAGGAGAGCTGACATGACCCCCGTCTTCGGCCACGGCCGACTCCGCCTGTACCTGCTCAAGCTGCTGGACGAGTCGCCCCGGCACGGCTACGAGGTGATCCGCCTGCTGGAGGAGCGCTTCCAGGGCCTGTACGCGCCCTCCGCCGGCACCGTGTACCCCCGGCTGGCCAAGCTGGAGCAGGAGGGGCTGGTCGCGCACAGCACCGAGGGCGGGCGCAAGGTCTACCGGCTCACCGACGCCGGTCACGCCGAAGTGGCGGCCCGGCAGAGCGAGTTGGCAGAACTCGAGGTGGAGATCCGGGAGTCGGTCGCCCAGCTCGCCGGGGCGATCCGGGAGGACGTCAGGGACAGCGCCAAGGAGCTGCGGGACGAGCTCTGGGGGGCCGCCAAGGACGCTCCGCGCCCCAAGTCCGGGGACGGCGGCGACCCGTGGGCCGGGCCGTGGGGCGACAAGGAGTCCTGGCAGCGCGCCAAGGAGGAGTTCGTCCAGTTCAAGGCGCAGGCCAAGGAGCAGGCGAAGCGGGCCAAGGAGCAGGAACGGGCGGCCAAGCAGAAGGCCAAGGCCGCCGAGGACGAGGCCCGTCGGCTGCGCGCCGAGGCCAAGGCCTCCCGGACGGCCGCCCAGCAGGAGGCGCTGCGGATCAAGCGCCGGATCGAGCAGCAGGTCAGGGACGCCGCGGCCGGCGGCGACTGGTCCGCCGGGATCGCCGAGGGCCTCTCCGAGCTCACCCGCTCACTGGCCGGTCTGGCCGACGCCGCCAAGTGGGGCCACGGCGCCGACGCCCCGGCCGAGGAGGAGGTCAGGCTCGACCGGATCGACCTCGACAAGATCGACCTGGACCGGCTCGACCCCGACCGCCCCCCGGCCGACCTCCCCGCCTGGGCCGCCGTCGACCCCACCGCCGACCCGGCCCGCGAGCTGGAGCGCCTCCTCGACCGCCTCCGCGACCAGGCGCGCGACACCGCCCGGGACACCGGCGTGACGCCCGCTCAACTCGCTTCCGCCCAGCACGTCCTGGCGGCGGCCGCCGACCAGCTCCGCCGCGCGCTGAGCCGCTAGGGCCTGTCCGGCGGATCTTGCCGGGCGTGCTGCCTGGGAGGGTCACGACGGACGAAGGGGGCGGTACCGGGTCACCGGTACCGCCCCCTTCCGCGTGTCACGGTGTCAGAACCAGCTTGCCGAAGACCTCGCCCTTGGCGAGCCGGGCGAAGGCGTCCCGGGCCTCGGTGAGCGGCTGGACGGTGTCGACCACCGGGCGGATGCCGGAGTTGGCGCAGAGGGCGAGCAGAGCGGCGAGCTCGTCCTTGGTGCCCATGGTGGAGCCCCGGACGGTGAGTTCGAGGAAGAAGATCCGGTTCAGCTCGGCGGCCTTCGGGCTCGGGCCCGAGGTGGCGCCGGAGATCACGATGGTGCCGCCGGGCTTGAGCGCCTTCACCGAGTGCGACCAGGTGGCGGCGCCGACCGTCTCCATCACGGCGTCGACCCGCTCGGGCAGCCGGGCACCGCTCTCGAAGGCGGCGTCGGCACCGAGCCCGAGCGCCCGGTCCCGCTTGGCCTCGTCCCGGCCGGTGACCCAGACCCGCAGACCCGCGGCCTTGCCGAGGACGATCAGCGCGGTCGCCACGCCGCCGCCCGCACCCTGGACCAGCACGGTCTGGCCGGGCCGGGCGGCCGCCTTGGTGAAGAGCATCCGGTAGGCCGTCAGCCACGCGGTGGGCAGGCAGGCCGCCTCGGCGAAGGAGAGTTCGGCGGGCTTCGGCAGCAGGTTCCAGGTCGGCACGGCGACCCGCTCCGCGAAGGTCCCCTGGTACCGCTCGGTCAGGATGGACCGCGGCTCGTCCGGGCCGACGCCGTGTCCGCTCTGGCCGATCACCGAGTGGATGACCACCTCGTTGCCGTGCTCGTCGATGCCGGCCGCGTCGCAGCCGAGGATCATCGGGAGCCGCTCGGCCGGCAGTCCGACTCCGCGCAACGACCACAGGTCGTGGTGGTTGAGCGTGGCGGCCTGCACCGTCACCACGCTCCACCCGGGTCTGGCCCCGGGCTCGGGCAGCTCGCCCAACTCCAGTGCGCTGAGCGGGTCATCGGCGTCGATACGGGCTGCATAGGCGGCGAACATGCCCCGGACGATAGCGGTGAACGCGCACTAACCGGAACCGTCCAACGGTGTGACGCCCACTACTGGCACTCGCACCGGCGGACAGGGGCCCGGGGAGCGTCGCCGTTCCCCGGGCCCCTGTGTTCACCAGCCTGTGCCTAGAGCCGTGCGACACCCTCACGCCGCGCAGCCTCCGCGACGGCCTTGGTCACCGCAGGCGCGACCCGCTCGTCGAACGGCGACGGGATCACCTTCTGCGGCGTCAGTTCGTCGGCGACCACGGCGGCCAGCGCCTTCGCGGCGGCCAGCTTCATGCCCTCCGTGATCCGGGTCGCCCGCACCTGGAGCGCACCCGCGAAGATTCCCGGGAAGGCGAGCACGTTGTTGATCTGGTTCGGGAAGTCGGAGCGCCCGGTGGCCACCACCGCCGCGTAGCGGTGCGCGACCTCGGGGTGGATCTCCGGGTTGGGGTTGGCCATCGCGAAGATGAAGCAGCCCTCGGCCATGGTGGCGACGACGTCCTCCGGGACGGTGCCGCCGGAGACGCCGATGAAGACGTCCGCCCCGGCCAGGGCGTCGGCCAGCGAGCCCTTGAGCCCGGTCCGGTTGGTGGCGGCGGCGATCTCGGCCTTGACGTCCGTCAGGTCGCCCCGGCCCTCGTACACGACACCGCGGCGGTCGCAGACGGCCACGTCGCCGATGCCGGCCGCGACCAGCATCTTGGCGATCGCGATGCCGGCCGCACCGGCGCCGGAGATGACCGCGCGGAGCGAGCCGATCTCCCGGCCGGTCACCTTGGCGGCGTTCCACAGCGCGGCGGTGGAGACGATCGCGGTGCCGTGCTGGTCGTCGTGGAAGATCGGGATGTCCAGGGCCTCCTGGAGCCGCCGCTCGATCTCGAAGCAGCGCGGGGCGGAGATGTCCTCCAGGTTGACGCCGCCGAAGGACGGGGCGAGGCGCACCACGGTCTCGACGATCTCGTCGACGCCGGTGCAGGCCAGCGCGATCGGCACCGCGTCCACGCCGCCGAACTGCTTGAACAGGATCGCCTTGCCCTCCATGACGGGCAGCGAGGCCTCCGGGCCGATGTCGCCGAGTCCGAGCACCGCGGTGCCGTCGGTGACGACCGCGACCACATTGGACTTCCAGGTGTAGTCGTTGACCAGCTCGGGCTGCTCGGCGATGGCCGTGCAGACCTTGGCGACACCGGGGGTGTAGGCGAGGGACAGGTCGTCCGCATCGCGCACCGGCACCGTGGCCCGGATCTCCATCTTGCCGCCGCGGTGGAGCGCGAACACGGCGTCGACCGGGTCGTCGGTGTCTTGTGTGCTGGTGTGGATGATCTCCGCTGCCACGATGACCTCTTCGTCATGATCAGCGAGAGCGCGCACCGGCGGACGTCCGACCCGTTCGGAGATACCGAAAGTCCCGGGACCCGCTGAAGCGGACCCGGAACGGGGTCGGGGCACTGCCGTCGGGCAACGCCCTCGATTGAGGGTTTTTGGGTGTCTCTGCGCTGTGCTTCCGGTCTGCCGAGGCGTCGTCCGGTCGGTACCGGATCATGAGCCTAGGTCGGACTCAGGCATCGCACCTATGCCTTCTTGTCCTTTTAACGCGCATGTCATTCGCCGGTAGGGGCACTTGACGACCCCTGAATTCGGAAGTTCCGGGGGTCCTGCACCGACAACGGCGAGCATGCACGCACACCCGCAGGAGTGAACACCAGACACGGAGGGGAGGTGGCGCCTCGAATCCGGAGTCGGCGTCTTCGACTTCCGGTTCTGCGCGCCCCAGGCCTGTCGCGACCTGGCGGTCTGAGTTCTGCTCGGGGGTCACCCGATACCCGATTCTGACACATCCGAGACCCGTTCCGGCAGGGCGGGATGGCAGGATCCCTGTTCCGACCACCGACCAGGACCGTCCGCGCACATGTGAGCGCGGTCCCTCCGGTCCGTCGCAGACCCGCGCCCGGCTCGGTGGCCCGTGCACCCCCTCTCCCACAGGAGGAGCGTCACCCATGCAGCGAACCACCCTCATACCTCGTCAGATCGGCCGTTGCGGAGCGGCCGTGGCGGCGGGGGCACTCCTGCTCACCGCGTGCGGCACCGAGCAGGAGAAGCAGAACGGCGACGACCCGCGCGCGCTGCTCCCGGCCGGCGTGAAGGCCGCCGGCGTGCTCCGGATCGGCTCCGACCTGAACTACGCGCCGGTCGAGTTCAAGGGCCCCGACCAGCAGGCGGTCGGCCTCGACCCGGAGATCGCCGAGGCGGTCGGCAGGGAGCTCGGCCTACGGGTCGAGTTCGTCGACACCTCGTTCGAGAAGCTGATCCCCGGTCTGCACGCGAAGCAGTACGACGTGGTGATGTCCGCGCTGAGCGACAACCGCCAGCGCCGCGAGGGCACCGACGACTCGGGCGGCCCGTCCGGACCCGGTCTCGACTTCGCCGACTACTTCATCGCCGGATCCTCGATCCTGGTCCGCAAGGGCAACCCGAAGGCGATCGGCAGCCTGGACGACCTCTGCGGGCACACCGTCGCGCTCCAGCGCGGCACCACCCAGGCGACCGTGATCGACCGGCAGACCGCCGCCTGCACCAAGGTCGGGAAGCCGCTCAAGGTGAAGCTCTTCGAGAACGACGACCTCGCCCTGGCCGAGCTGGCCGCCGGCCGGGCGGACGCCGACCTGAACGACTACCCGGTGGCCGCGTACGTGGCGCAGCAGCGGGACGACGGCAGGACCTTCCAGATCGCCGGCGCCCAGTTGCAGCCGGGCCCGTACGGGATCGCGCTGACCAAGGAGAGCACCGGGCTGCGGGACGCCCTGCTGAAGGCGCTGAACCGGGTGATCCGCAGCGGCGAGTACGACAAGATCCTCGCCAAGTGGAACGTCACGGACGGTGCGGTGCAGAACGCCGTGGCCAACGGCGGGTTCTGACCGGCTTCGGCCCTACGGTCTGCATACTTATACGCGGAGTGACAGGGGCTCGGGATTGGTCCGGATAGCGGACACTCTGACCCCTCGTTATCCGATTTTGATCTGAATAGTGACCCGATCCCTGACCCCTGATGGCAGGATTCCCACCAACTCGGATCGCTTCAGCCCACCTCGGCGGAGGGTGGCGACAAGCCCCGGCACCCGTACGCCGCCCCCGCGGCGCGCTCCGCCCAGCCTCTCCCACAGGAGGAGACTCCCCCCATGACCGTCCGTAACCCGCGCACCCGCCTCTTCGCCGCCGGTGCCGTCCTGGCCACCGGCTCGCTGCTGCTCACCGCCTGCGGTAGCAGCGGCAGCTCGTCGCCGAGCGGTGCCGCGAGCCCGAGTGGATCCGTCCAGGCCGTCACCGCCGACCCCTCGCTGGCCGCGCTGGTCCCGGCCGACGTGAAGTCCTCCGGCAAGCTGGTCGTCGCGGTCGACGCGTCCTACGCGCCGAACGAGTTCAAGGACGACAAGGGCAACATCGTCGGCATGGACGTCGACCTGGCCAACGCCATCGCGCAGAAGCTCGGCCTGAGCGCGACCGTCGAGAACTCGCCGTTCACCGCGATCATCCCGGGCATCGCCGCGAAGAAGTTCCAACTCGGCATGAGCTCCTTCACGGACACCAAGGAGCGCGAGCAGACCGTCGACATGGTCACCTACTTCACCGCGGGCACCTCGTCCGCAGTGAAGAAGGGCAACCCGGACAAGGTCAGCGCCGACGACCTGTGCGGCAAGAAGATCGCCGTGCAGACCGGCACCACCCAGGCCGACGCGATCAAGGACATCATCAACCCGGCCTGCGTCAAGGCGGGCAAGCCCACCATCCCGAACGACGGCGACAAGTTCGACCTGCAGACCGACGTGACCACCGCGCTGGTCTCCGGCCGCGACCAGGTCATGATGGCCGACTCGCCGGTCATCGACTACGCGCTCAAGCAGACCAACGGCCAGCTGGAGAAGCTCGGCGGCACCACCGACAGCGCGCCGTACGGCGTCGTGGTGTCCAAGGGCTCCGACCTCACCAAGGCCGTGCAGGGTGCGCTCCAGGCGCTGATGGCGGACGGCACCTACAAGTCGATCCTGTCGAAGTGGGGCGTCGAGGCCGGTGCGATCGACAAGTCCGTGATCAACGGCGCCACCAGCTGACCCGTCGTCAGACCACACCCCACCGAAGGTCCCCTGTGAATTCTCCCGACCAAGGGGTGGTGAAGCAGCCGGCACGGCCCGAGAACATCAAGGCCGTGCCGGTCCGCCACCCCGGACGCTGGGCCGGAGCAGTCGTCATCCTGGTTCTTCTGGCGATGCTGCTCCACGCCCTCTTCCAGAACAAGGCATTCCAGTGGGATGTCTTCGCCAAGTACTTCTTCGACTCCAGCATCCTGCACGGCCTGACCGTGACCCTGGAGCTGACCGCGCTCGCCATGCTGATGGGCGTGGTCGGCGGCATCCTGCTGGCCGTCATGCGGCTCTCGCCGAATCCGCTGCTCTCCGGCACCGCCTGGATCTACATCTGGTTCTTCCGCGGCACTCCGGTGCTGGTGCAGCTGGTCATCTGGTTCAACCTCGGCGCCCTCTGGCCGTCGCTGTCGCTCGGTGTCCCGTTCGGCCCCGCGTTCTGGTCCGAGAACACCAACACCCTGATCCCGGTGTTCGTCGCCGCCCTGCTCGGCCTCGGCCTGAACGAGGCCGCCTACATGGCGGAGATCGTCCGCGGCGGCATCCAGTCGGTGGACGAGGGCCAGGCCGAGGCCTCCCACGCGCTCGGCATGAGCCGGTTCGTCACCATGCGGCGGATCGTGCTGCCGCAGGCGATGCGGGTGATCATCCCGCCGACCGGCAACGAGACCATCTCGATGCTCAAGACCACCTCGCTGGTCTCGGTGATCGCGCTGGAGGAGCTCTTCCGGGCCGGGCAGAACATCTACTCCCGGACCTTCCAGACCATCCCCCTGTTGATCGTGGTCAGCGTCTGGTACCTGCTGCTCACCTCGCTGCTGACGGTCGGTCAGTACTACATCGAGCGGCACTACGCCCGGGGCAGCAACCGGGCCCTGCCGCCTACCCCGATCCAGCGGATAAGGGCACTGTTCCAGGGCCGACCCACTCCCCCGCCGGTTCCGCCGGTGACCAACTCCGGGGTGCACGGCGGAGGGAACCTCTCATGACCGAGCTGAGCAAGCAGGACCGTCCCGGCCACCCGATGGTCAAGGCCGAGGGTGTCCGGAAGTCCTACGGCCAGGTCGAGGTGCTCAAGGGCATCGACCTGGAGGTGAAGCAGGGCGAGGTGTTCTGCCTGATCGGTCCGTCAGGATCGGGCAAGTCCACCTTCCTGCGCTGCATCAACCACCTGGAGAAGATCAACGGTGGTTTCCTGTCGGTCGACGGCGAACTGGTCGGCTACCGGCAGAAGGGTGACCGGCTGTACGAGCTGAAGGACCGTGAGGTCGCGCTCAAGCGGCGGGACATCGGCATGGTGTTCCAGCGCTTCAACCTCTTCCCGCACATGACCGCGCTGCAGAACATCATCGAGGCGCCGGTCCAGGTCAAGGGCGAGAGCCGGACCGAGGCCAAGGAGCGGGCGATGGCCCTGCTGGAGCGGGTGGGTCTGGCCGACAAGGCCGACAACTACCCCTCGCAGCTCTCCGGCGGCCAGCAGCAGCGGGTGGCGATCGCCCGGGCGCTCGCCATGAAGCCCAAGCTGATGCTCTTCGACGAGCCCACCTCGGCGCTCGACCCCGAGCTGGTCGGTGACGTCCTCGACGTCATGCGCGACCTGGCCAGGGAGGGCATGACGATGATCGTGGTCACCCACGAGATGGGCTTCGCCCGCGAGGTCGGCGACGCGCTGGTCTTCATGGACGGCGGCGTGGTGGTCGAGTCCGGCCACCCGCGCGAGGTGCTCACCAACCCGCAGCACGAACGGACCAAAGCCTTCCTCTCCAAGGTGCTCTGATCCGGCGCGCAGGCGCCCGTACGATCCCCCGGATCGCACGGGCGCCTGCCGCGTTTCCGCCGGAGGTAATACCCTGGGAGCAGCTCACCCGTTACTGGCCCTGGAAGGACCCCCCGTGGAGCTCGCCGCGTACGCCAACTTCGCCGTTCGGCTGGTGAACAGCGAGGAGCCCGAGCGGGGCACCGACTCGCTCACCTCGGTCGAGGCGGTCCGGACGCTGTTCGGGCCCTCGTCGCAGGCCGCCAGGCTGGCGGACGAGGCGGACCTGCCCCGGCTGCGGGCGGTCAGGACCAGGCTGCGCGGGGTGTTCGAGGCGGCCGCCGAGGGCGACGAGATCCGCGGCGTCGACCTGCTGAACAGCCTGATGATCGAGTACCCGGTCAGCCCGCTGGTCTCCGGCCACGATTACCTGGACGACGCCGGGCGGCCGCGCTGGCACCTCCACCTGGCCGACAACGCGCCCACCGCCGCCGCCAACTTCACCGCGGTGGCCTGCATGGGCCTGGCCATCCACCTCACCGAGCTGGGCGCCGACCGGCTCGGCATCTGCCAGGCCACCCCCTGCCGGAACGCGTACCTGGACACCTCCACCAACCGCTCCCGCCGGTACTGCTCCGACCGCTGCGCCACCCGCGCCAACGTCGCCGCCTACCGAGCCCGCAAGCGCGAGGAGGCCCGCCGGGCCGCCCCGGCGGCCTGAGGGAGCGTCAGAGCTCCAGGTCGATCGGCCGGTACGGGCCGAGCCGCCCCGGCCGGGGCCACAGCCGGCAGACCACCCGGCCGAGCACCGACGCCTCGGCCACCGGCCCGTACTCGCGACTGTCGCTGCGCACGCCCTGGTTGTCGGAGAGCATCCACCAGCCCTCAGAGCGCCGCTCGGCGGCCCGCTTGAGCACCAGCAGCTCCGGCCGCCGGGGGTGCCGGAACAGCACCACCGCCTCCGGCCGCACCCGCGCCCCGTACCGGACCAGCACCAGATCGCCGTCGCACAGCCGGGGCCGCATCGACGGCCCGGCCACCCTGGCCAGCCCGAACGGCACCAGCCCGCCGCCCTGCTGTCGCCCCGTCACCCCGACTCCCCCCTCCGCACACCCAAACCAACTCCCTGAGGGTAATCTCAGGCGCGGGAAGACGATCTAAGGAAGGACTCCCAATGCGTCTGTTTGCTTCGCGCGTCACCGCGCACGCCCACTGCGACCTGCCCTGCGGCGTGTACGACCCGGCCCAGGCCCGCATCGAGGCCGAGTCGGTGAAGGCCACTCAGGAGAAGTACCAGGCCAACGAGGACCCGGTCTTCCGGGCCCGGGCCATCGTCATCAAGGAGGAGCGGGCCGAGCTGGTCAAGCACCACCTCTCGGTGCTGCACACCGACTACTTCAAGGCCCCGCACTTCGAGAAGTACCCGCAGCTGCACGAGCTGTTCAACAACGCGGGCAAGGCGGCCTCGGCCGCCAAGGCGTCCACCGACCCGGCCTCCGGCCAGGCGCTGCTGGACCTGATCGCCGAGATCGACAGCATCTTCTGGGAGACCAAGAAGGCCGCCGCCTGATCCCGGAGCCCACGCTCCTGTGCCCGGCCGCTCTTCCGAGCGGCCGGGCACGCGTGCTTCGGAACTCCTTGCCCGACCGGCCGGTCCGCCGAGTACGCTCGCCGTATGATCCGCACCGCCGTAGCCACCGACGTCCCCCTGATCCTCGACCTGATCCGCGAGCTGGCCGAGTACGAGAAGGAACCGCAGGAGGCCGTCGCCACCGCGGAACAGTTGAACGAGGCGCTGTTCGGGGCGAACCCCGCCGTCTTCGGCCTGATCGCCGAGGACGACGCGAGCGGCGAGGCGGTCGGCTTCGCGCTCTGGTTCCGGAACTTCTCCACCTGGCGCGGCACCCACGGCGTTTACCTGGAGGACCTCTACGTCCGGCCGGACGCGCGCGGCGGCGGCCACGGCAAGGCCCTGCTGACCGAGCTGGCCAGGATCTGCGTGCGCAACGGATACTCCCGGCTGGAGTGGTCCGTGCTGGACTGGAACGAGCCCTCGATCGGCTTCTACCGGTCGCTCGGCGCGGTCCCGATGGACGGCTGGTCGGTCTTCCGGCTGACCGACGGGGCCCTCACCACGCTCGGCGCCGAGTAGCGCACGGCCCACCGGAGTTCGAACAGGTTAGCTCGTTCCCGTGATGACGGTCCCGGATCGCGACAAGCGTCGGTCGATAGCGGTAACGTCACGGGCGGATGCGTGGCGTTCCGACCTCTCCGGTATGGGTATGACCGGTACGTACCGCACCACCCCTCTGGACAGTTGGGGCGAAGCAGTTGAACCGAGCAACAGGAAGTGCCGCGGCTCGCGAGCCGCAAGCACCGTGCGTCACCCAGGAGGTGGGGGTGTCCCAGATCGACGGCGATCCCGGAGTGAAGGACTTCGTCGAAGTCCGGCTGCCCGCGGCAGGCGCGTACCTCTCGGTGCTGCGAACGGCGACCGCCGGTCTCGCGGCCCGCTTGGACTTCACCCTGGACGAGATCGAGGACCTGCGGATCGCGGTGGACGAGGCCTGCGCCATCCTGCTCCAGCAGGCGGTCCCGGGCTCCGTGCTGTGCTGCGAGTTCCGCCTGGTGGGCGACTCGCTGCGGGTCACCGTGGCGGCCCCGACCACGGACGGCCGGGCCCCCGAACGGGACACCTTCGCCTGGACGGTGCTCTCCGCGCTGGCCGGCGAGGTGGAGTCCTCGGTCGGCGCCGACAAGACGGTGAGCATCAGCCTGCACAAGAAGCGCGGCGGAGCACCGGCACCGGTGTGACAGCCGCCGCTGTGAGGCCCACCCGCGCAGCCGTACGCCCGGCACTCCAGGTGCCGCGCGTACGGCTCCCCCGTACCGCACCGCGGTACACCCCATGTGAAGTGCTCCCGGAACGGAACGGGTGACCGCCGTGAGTGATCTCGACCGCACAGGCGTTGCCGGAAGCCCGGCCGCCACCGCCGACGTGACGCTGCCGCCCCAGGTGGGTGGCGTCCCCCCGCAGCCTGCCCGAACCGACACAGCCGACGTGCACCCGAAGGACACCCATCGGATGAGCCAGCCGACCGATCCGCCGACCGATCCGTCGCCGACGCCGGAACAGCCGGCCTCGGCCGGCGCCGAGGAGGTGCGCCCGGTGGTTCCCGTCCAGGTGCACCGCTCCGGCGCGCCGGACCGGGAGGCCGCGCGGGCGCTGTTCGTCAAACTGGCGGGGCTGCCCGAGGGTTCGCCGGAGCGGGTCGAGCTGCGCAACCAGCTGGTCCGGATGCACATCCCACTGGTCGAGCACCTGGCCCGGCGGTTCCGCAACCGCGGTGAGCCGCTGGACGACCTGACCCAGGTCGCCACCATCGGCCTGATCAAGTCGGTGGACCGCTTCGACCACGAGCGCGGGGTCGAGTTCTCCACGTACGCGACCCCGACCATCGTCGGCGAGATCAAGCGGCACTTCCGGGACAAGGGCTGGGCGGTCCGGGTACCGCGCCGTCTCCAGGAGCTGCGGCTCTCGCTCACCACCGCGACCAGCGAGCTCTCCCAGCGGCACGGCCGCTCCCCCACCGTGCACGAGCTGGCCGAGCACCTGGGCATCTCGGAGGAGGACGTGCTGGAGGGCCTGGAGTCGGCCAACGCCTACTCCACGCTCTCGCTGGACGTCCCGGACAGCGACGACGAGTCGCCGGCCGTCGCGGACACCCTGGGCGCCACCGACGAGGCGCTGGAGGGCGTGGAGTACCGGGAGTCGCTGAAGCCGCTGCTGGCCCAACTCCCGCCCCGGGAGCAGAAGATCCTGGTGCTCAGGTTCTTCAGGAACATGACCCAGTCGCAGATCGCGGCCGAGGTCGGCATCTCCCAGATGCACGTCTCCCGGCTGCTGGCCCGGACGCTGGCCCAGCTCCGGGAGAAGCTGCTGGTCGAGGAGTAGAAACGCCCACGGCCCGGTCCGGCCCCCGTTCGACGGGGTGCCCGGACCGGGCCGTGCTGTGCTGTGCTGTCAGGGCGTGTCGGGCCGGCCTGGTCGGCTCGGGGCGTCGGGCGTCCGGCCGGGCCTGCGCCCGCGACGGCCTCGTACCGGGCCCTGGTCGGGCGTTCCGGCCCGCGTGTCCGGCCCGGATGGTCCGGCGTCAGCCGCCCGGCGAGACCGCCCGGGCAGGGCCTACTCGGCGGTGGTCCCGTAGAGCGCCTCGGTCACCTTCGGGTTGAGCAGCGAGCCGATCCCGACCAGGCCCAGCACGCCGACGGCCACCCCTGCGGCCTGCATCGCGCCGCCGTTCTGCCACATGTAGTAGGCGATCGGCAGGCAGATCGAGTTGGTCAGCACCGCCGGGCTGCGCCCCCACCGGCGCGCCTTGAGCAGCGCGCGCCCCGCCAGGAGCGGAAGCGCCCCCATCAGCAACAGGATCACCCCGCCGAGCTCGCTGCGGCCCTGCGCCGGGGCGTCCCAGAGGAAGCCGGCCACGATGTCGTAGAGACCCCAGCCGGCCAGCGCCGCGCCCTGCAGCGCGGTGATCGCGGCGCCGACGAGCAGCGCGGTGGGCCGGGCAGGGCTTGGGGTGATGGATTCTGCGGTCACTCCAGCAGGGTAGCCGCCGTCTCCCGATCACCGACCCGTAGGCTGACGCCATGCGCGCTCTCCTGGTCGTGAACCCGAAAGCGACCACCACGAGTGGACGCACCCGCGACGTGCTGACCCACGCGCTGCGCAGTGACCTGGCCCTGGAGGTCGTGCACACGGAGTACCGCGGCCACGCCGGTGACCTGGCCAGGGACGCCGCCGAACGCGGGCTCGACCTGGTGGTCTCGCTCGGCGGGGACGGCACGGTGAACGAGATCGTCAACGGGCTGCTCACCCACGGACCGTCGGACCGGGTGCCCCGGCTGGCCGTCGTCCCGGGCGGCTCGACCAACGTGTTCGCCCGCACCCTGGGCCTGCCCAACGACCCGGTGGAGGCGACCGGCGCGCTCCTGGACGCCCTGGAGCACCGGCGCGAGCGGGCGGTCAGCCTGGGCAAGGCGATGACCGAGGGCCTGCCGGACCGCTGGTTCACCTTCACGGCCGGCCTGGGCTTCGACGCGGGCGTGGTCGGGCGGGTGGAGGCCCAGCGCAGGGCCGGACGGAGGTCCACCCACGGGCTTTACGTCAGCCAGGCGCTCAGACACTACGTGACGGAGCGTGAGCACCGCAGGAACGGCCCCATCACGCTGGAGCTGAACGGCCGGGATTCCGTGCCAGGACTGGTGCTGGCCATAGTCTCCAACACCTCGCCGTGGACCTTTCTGGGCAACCGGCCGGTCTTCCCGTCGCCCGCGGCGTCCTTCGACAGCGACCTCGACATCTTCGGCATCACTCGAATGACCGCGTTCGGCACGGCTCGAACGGTCCGTCAGATCCTGCGTTCGCACACACCTCCGGACGGCGCCGCAGGGCCGGTCGGCCCTACCGGGAAGCACCTCGTCTCCTATCACGACGTCCGGCACTTCACCTTGGTTTCACAGGAACCTGCCCCGTTTCAGGTCGACGGGGACCACCTTGGAGACAGGAGTCGCGTCAGTTTCACAGGCGTTCGGCGGGCACTGCGTGTGATTGTGTGACCAGAAGGGGCCATGACCCTTCTTCTCGAACGCACAAGCCCCCTTCACCCCATAGAAGTACGGGCTGTGAGCTAGGCGACACCGAAGAATCAAAAATTCCTCGCCGAAGGGGGTTGTATCCGAGCCTGAGGTTTGCGAACCTCTACATGGCGATCGGGACACGTCGCAGCGGGACATACCGCGACAGTTCCCTTGATCCGCCCGAACCCCACTTCTGCACAGACCACCCGGGCCTCATGGGCCTTTGGTCCCTTTTGCTGTTGCGGGATTCGTGAAAGCGTTCACATTCACAAGCCACCACGATTGCGTCGGCCGGGCCACAGTCCGCCGACCGGAGGAGTTGGACGAACATGGACTGGCGCCACCGCGCTGTCTGTCGCGAAGAGGACCCGGAGCTGTTCTTCCCGATCGGGAACACCGGTCCTGCTCTGCTGCAGATCGAGGAAGCCAAGGCCGTGTGCCGCCGCTGCCCCGTCATGGAACAGTGCCTGCAGTGGGCGCTGGAGACCGGCCAGGACGCCGGCGTCTGGGGCGGCATGAGCGAGGACGAGCGTCGTGCGATGAAGCGCCGCGCCGCCCGCAACCGGGCCCGCACCGCCTGACATTCCGTCAGCAACGCCTGATCAACACATGATCAAAGGCTTGGCCGCACTTTCGGCCGAGCCTTCCACGGCACGGACACTTGATAGTGTTCACTGAGAGCAATACCGTGGAGCTGTGACGCTCACCGTGTGCAACACGTGAGGCGAGCGTCGAGCGACACCACAGAGCCCCCGTTCCGGCCGACTCCCCCCGACGGCCGGAACGGGTTGAGAGGCCCTGTCGACCCACCCCCCCGGTCGACAGGGCCTCGTTGCCTCTCCGGACGCCTACGGCACCGGGATCTCCAGGACCACCTTGGTGCCGCCCTCCGGGTTGGCCACCATGTCGAAGCTGCCGCCGAGCTCGTTGGTGGCCAGGGTCCGGACGATCTGCAGGCCGAGGTTGCCCGAGCTCTGCGGGTCGAACCCCTCCGGCACGCCCCTGCCGTCGTCCTGCACCGTGATCAGCAGGTACTCCTCCGGCTTGGCACCGCCGTTCCAGCTCTCCGACCAGCCCGTACCGGTCGCGGGAGCGCGCCCGCGCAGGGCGCTGACCTCGACGCTTCCGCCGTCCTTCGGGTCGAAGGCGTGTTCCAGCGCGTTCTGCAGCACCTCGGTCAGCACCATCGCCAGCGGGGTGGCCACCTCGGCCGACAGGATGCCGAAGCTGCCGGTCCGACGGGTGGCGACCTTGCCGTCCTGGGACAGCTCCATCACCATCGCCAGCACCCGGTCGGCGATCTCGTCGAAGGCGACCTGCTCGTCCAGGGTCTGCGAGAGCGTCTCGTGCACGATGGCGATCGAACCGACCCGGCGGACCGCCTCGTCGAGCGCCGCCCGGCCGGCCACCGAGTCCATCCGGCGGGCCTGCAGCCTCAGCAGCGCGGCCACCGTCTGCAGGTTGTTCTTCACCCGGTGGTGGATCTCCCGGATGGTCGCGTCCTTGGTCATCAACTCACGGTCACGACGGCGCAGTTCGGTGACGTCCCGGGCCAGCACCAGCGAACCCGTCAGGGTGCCCTTCGGCTTCAGCGGGATCGCCCGCAGCGTCACCACCCCGCCCTGCGCCTCCACCTCGGTCTGCCGGGGTGCCCAGCCGCTGGCCAGCTTGACCAGTGCCTCGTGCACCGCGGCCCGCGCCGGCGGCGCCAACTCGGCTGTGGTGCGCCCGAGGTGACTGCCCACCAGGTCCGTGGTCAGACCGATCCGGTGGTAGGCGGACAGCGCGTTCGGGCTGGCGTAGGTGACCACCCCGTCCGCGTCCAGCCTGATCAGACCGTCGCCGACCCGGGGGGCGGCGTCCATGTCGGTCTGCTCGACCCCGTGGTACGGGAACGTGCCCGCGGCGATCATCTGGGCCAGGTCGGAGGCGCTCTGCAGGTACGTGAGCTCCAGCCGGCTCGGGGTCCGCACGGTGAGCAGGTTGGTGTTCCGGGCGATCACCCCGAGCACCTTGCCCTCGCGCCGGACCGGGATCGACTCGACCCGGACCGGCACCTCCTCCCGCCACTCCGGATCGCCCTCCCGGACGATCCGCCCCTCGTCGTAGGCCGCGTCCAGCAGCGGCCGGCGGCCGCGCGGCACCAGGTGGCCGACCATGTCGTCCTGGTACGAGGTGGGGCCCGTGTTGGGCCGCATCTGCGCCACCGAGACGTACCTGATGCCGTCCCAGGTGGGGATCCACAGCACCAGGTCGGCGAAGGACAGGTCGGAGAGCAGCTGCCACTCCGAGACCAGCATGTGCAGCCACTCCACATCGGCACCGGTCAGGGTGGTGTGGCGGCGGACGAGTTCGTTCAGCGAGGGCACAGGGCGAGCGTATCCGCAGCGGGCCCGGGACGGCTCCTCCGCTGTGGCGCGGACCAATCCCTGGAGCTCTCTGGACAAGCCGGATTGGTCTAGTCCACAATGAAGGAGCACCAAGGAACCGTCCCCGCGCACCTGCCCTGACCGCGCGAGGCAGCTCCTCGGTCGGGACGCCCAACACCCCGCCTGCCCCGCACAGCAGACGGCCGGCAGCGGCGCCCGACGACAGCTCCGGGCTGCGGTGCCGCACGGGTTGAGGGTCCCGTGTCGGCGCCGTGGCCCGTAGTGCTTTCCGGACTGCGTCCAGCCCTTGGCGGTGCGGCTGTCCGGCACTCGGGCACAATGCAAGGCGCCTGACCCTGCACGCGCGTTGAACGCTCCTGAGGTCGGCTCCGCAGTTCCCCGGGCCCCTGACCGTAGATGCCTTGGCGCCTGCCAAAAGGGTCAGTGCGTCTCGGTGACCTTGGCGAGGGCGCGGGGGGCGTCGGGGTCCTGGCCGCGGGCGATGGCGACCTCGTACGCGAGTTGCTGGAGCGGCAGGATCTCCAGGACCGGCTGGACCTCCTCGGGGACCCCGGGCGGCAGCGCGAAGCCCGCGGAGGCCGCGTCCACCTGCTCCTGCTGCCCGATCACCATCAGGTCGGCCCCGCGGCCCCGCAGGCGGTCGAGCACCGGCTGCAGCGCCTCCCCGCCCTTGCCGTCGGGCACCACCGCGATCACCGGCGAGACGTTGTCGACCATCGCCAGCGGCCCGTGCAGCAGGTCCGCGCCGGAGAACGGCGAAGCCGGGATGTAGGTGGTCTCCATCAGCTTGAGCGCGGCCTCCCGCGCGGTCGGGTAGCCGTAGCCGCGCGAGGTGAGCACCAGCCGCTGGGCGAACCGGTACCGCTCCGCCAGCGTCCTGACCTCGCCCCGCCGCCCGAGCACCTGCGCGGCCAGGTCGGGCAGCACCTCCGCCGCCGCGCCGTCCCCGCCGCGCAGCCCCTCGACCAGCAGGTAGAGCGCGAGCAACTCGGCGGTGTACGTCTTGGTGGCGGGCAGCGCCTTCTCCGGGCCGGCCAGCAGGTCGATGTGGAACTCGGAGACCTCGGCCAGCGGCGAGTCGGCATTGTTGGTGACCGCCAGGGTGACCGCGCCGGCCTCCCGGGCGGCCTTGGTCGAGGCCACCAGGTCGGGCGAACCGCCGGACTGGCTGACCGTGACCACCAGCACGTCGGTGAGGTCGGGCCTCGCCCCGTACGCGGTGGTGGTCGACATCGAGGCGAGCCCGGCCGGCTTGCCGAGCAGGATCTCGACCAGGTACTTGGCGTAGAGCGCCGCGTTGTCCGAGGTGCCGCGCGCGGTCAGCAGCACAAAACGGGGCCTGCGGGCGGCGATGGCGGCGGCGACCTCACGGATCTTCGGGCCGCCCTGGTCGAGGATGCGCCGCAGCACGGCGGGCTGCTCGGCCATCTCCGCCGCCATGATCCGGCCGGGAGCCGGCGGGTTCTGCGGGTCGGTCATCTGGCGGTGCCTCCGCTCGGGACGGTCGCTCTCCATTCGTGATGCTAGGCCCTGACCGGGCGATCCCGTCGGATCAACGTGCGCCGCCGGGCACCTCCGGTGCGCCGTCCGGGTAGGACCGACGGCGCACCGGCCGACAGGGCGTCAGGACGGGTTGTTGATCAGTTCGTCGATCCTCGCGTCGGCCTCCTGGGTGGCCTGGTCGACCGGCTTGCCCTTGAGGACATCGTTCAGCATGTTCACCAGCACGTTCTGCTTCTCGATCGCACCCCAGCCGGGGGCGATCGGGGTGAACCAGGCGTCCGGCACGGCGTTCGCGGCCGCGGCGGTGGCGGGCTTGGACTTCAGCGGGTCGAGCTGGGTGAGGTTGTTCGGCAGGGTGTCCTTGTCGACCAGCACCTGCTGCGACTTGGCGCTGGTGAACATCCTGATCCAGTCCTTGGCCGCCTCCGGGGCCTGCGACTTCGCGGTCACCGCGAGGTCGGAGCCGCCGATGAAGGAGGGCAGCGGCTTGCCGTTCGGACCCGGCATGCCGACCACCTTCAGGGCCTCCTTGAGCTTGGGGTCGCCACCGACCGGCGCGGTCGCGGTGCCGATCTCCCAGCCGTTGCCGTAGAGCATCGCGGTCCTCGAACGGCCCAGCACGGCAGCCTGGTTGAGCTCGTTCACCGCCAGGTCGCCCTTGTTGTACGTCTTCACCAGCTCGACGAAGTGCTGGACGCCCTGCTGGGACTTGGCGTCGTGCAGGGTGCCGTGCCACTTGCCGGTGCTGTCGAAGCGGGCGATCGCACCGCCGTAAGCCGTCACGTACGACATCGCGGCGTACCAGTACGGGCCGGGGAGGTAGAGCGCGGAGTAGCTCTTGTCGCCCTTGTGCCTGGCCGCCACCTTGTCGAGCGCGGCCCGCAGCTCGTCCTCGGTCTTCGGGAACTCGGCGCTTCCGGTGGCCTCCTGGAAGGCCGGGGCGTTGTAGATGGCGACCCGGGCACCCGCGTAGTACGGCACGCAGTAGAGCTTCTCCTGGTACTTGCAGGTGTTGACCAGGCCAGGGATCCAGGTGTCCGAGTTCTCGAAGCCGGCCTTGTCGACCGGTGCCAGCGAACCGTTCAGGATGTACTTCATGGTCTCGGTGTTGCCGAGCTCGATCACGTCGGGAGCGGTGCCGCCGTCCAGCGCCGCGTCCAGCTTGGCGATCTTGTCGGCCCAGGTCTGGTAGCTGAGCTTGAGGTCGACCTTCGGGTACTTCGCGGCGAACTCGTCGTTGACCTGCTGGACCAGTTCGGGCCAGTTCGCCTGCGCGTCGTTCATCAACCAGATGGTGACCGAGCCGGTGACCGCCTTCGGGTCGGTGCTGCTCGGACCGTTGCCGGTGGCACCGGAACCGGCGCCGCCCCCGCAGGCCGCCGTGCCGGCGAGCAGTGCCGCGACGCCGAACGTCGCCATGAACCGACGGTTCACGCCATCCTCCCGGTTGCTTGACCCGGCCGAAAAGTGGTTTAGACCGGATTGCTGGAGACTGGCCTAGACCAAAGCCGGTGTCAACGATTTGCGTGGGCCAAGTGCCGGACGTTGCAGACCTGTTGTGCGTTGTGTGCACGGTGTGTCCATCCCGGTACCAAGGGTTCCGTTTACGGCTCTCGTGCGGCTGCGGAGTGTGGAAAACCCGGGAGCCCACCTACCGGCGTAGGCGGGCTCCCGGGCGGCTCTCGGGGCGGGTCGGTTCTCAGGTGCGGGTCGGTTTTCGGGAGGCGGCCGTCGGGGTACGGCTCGGCCCGGTCGGCCTACTGGCCGGTGAGCACCTCGACGGCGGCGAGGCCGAGCACCCGGGCAGCCCCGTGGGTGGCGATGTACAGGGCTCCGGTCGGCGCGGCCTGCGGGACGCCCATCTCGACCACGGCGCCGTCCGGACGGGCCGTCAGGACCCGCTCCAGCACCGCTGCCATCCACTCGTAGCGGTGCGCGTCCCGGACCACCAGGACCAGGCTGCGGCCCTCGGCGTCGGCCAGCAGCCGGGCCACCGTGGCGTCCAGCACCTCGGGCGCGGCGTCCGCCGAGTCGACCTTGGCCGTCCGGGTGCCGGGGAAACGGTCCGTCAGCAGTCCGGCCAGGCCCCAGGGGGTGTCGTCCCCGACCGCGAAGTTGGGCTGGTCGGAGAGCGAGACCACGTACGGACGCTCCGTCACCGGCTGGAAGGCGCGGCCCGGGGCCCGGACCACCCGCAGGGCGCGGCGGGCGGCGCGCAGGCCGATCGCCAGGTCCGGCTCGCCCAACTGGCCCTGCGCCTCGATCCTGGCCCAGCTGCCGAGGTTGCGGACCCGCTGGGCCGCGTCGGCCAGCCGCTCCGCCGGGAGCGCGCCGGAGCGGACGCCCTCGACGATGGCGTCCCGGAGCTCCAGGACGGTCTCCTCCTCGGTGGAGCCACCGCCGACACAGATCGCGTCGGCCCCGGCGGCCAGCGCCATCACGGTGCCGGGGCCCATCCCGTAGGTGTCCGCGATGGCGCCCATCTCGATGCCGTCGGTGACGATCAGGCCCTGGTAGCCCAGCTGGCCCCGGAGGAGGTCGGTGAGCACCGCGCGGCTGAGCGTCGCGGGCAACTCCGGGTCCAGGGCCGGGACCATGATGTGAGCGGTCATCACGGCCTTGGCGCCGGCCTCGATCGCGGCCAGGAACGGCACCAGGTCGCGCGAGCGGAGCAGGTCCGCGTCCACGTCCACCATCGGCAGGCCGAGGTGCGAGTCGACCGCGGTGTCGCCGTGGCCGGGGAAGTGCTTGGCGCAGGCGGCCACGCCGACCTGCTGGAGGCCCTCCACCCAGGCGGCGGTGTGCCGCGCGCACAGCTCCGGGTCGGCGCCGAACGAGCGGACGCCGATCACCGGGTTGCGCGGGTTGGAGTTGACGTCCGCCGCGGGTGCCCAGTTGTAGTTGATGCCGCAGGTGGCCAGCGCCCGGCCGAGCTCGCGGGCCACGTCCCTGGTCAGCCCGGTGTCGTCCACCGCTCCGAGCGCGAGGTTGCCCGGCCAGGAGGAGCCGGAGCCGACCTCCAGGCGGGTGACGTCACCGCCCTCCTCGTCGATCGCGATCAGCAGGTCCGGGTTCTCCGACCGCAGTTCGGCGGTGAGCGCCGCGAGCTGCACCGGGTCCACCACGTTCCGGGCGAACAGGGCCACGGATCCGAGCCCGGCGGCCAGGTGCCGGCGGACCCACTCCGGCACGGTGGTGCCGACGAAGCCGGGCTGGAGGACCGTCAGCGCGTCGCGGTGCAGTTGGTCGCTGTCGGTCACGGCGGGGGTGAGGATGCTCATGGACGGGTCATCCCTTCACGGCGCCGTCGGTCATACCACCGACGGCCTTGCGCTGGAGGAACAGGAAGAGGATCAGGATCGGCACCGCGAACAGCGTCGAGGCGGCCATGGTCGCGCCCCAGTCGTCACCGAAGGTGGTCTGGAACGACGTCAGCCAGAGCGGCAGGGTCTGGGCGGTGCCTTCACCGGTCTGCTTGTTGAGGATCAGCACCAGCGGGAACTCGTTCCACGCCGTGATGAAGCCGAACAGCGAGGTGGACATCAGACCGGGCGCCAGCAGCGGGAAGACCACCTTGACGAACGCCTGGGCCCGGGTGCAGCCGTCGACCATCGCGGACTCCTCCAGCTCCTTGGGCACCGCGGCGATGAATCCGCGCAGCGTCCAGATCGTGAAGGGCAGCACCATCATCATGTAGAAGATCGTCAGCGGCACCAGGCTGTTCAGCATGTCGCTGTCGCGGGTGATCAGGTAGACGGAGATCACCATGACCTCCCAGGGGGCCATCTGCGCCGCCATGACGACCAGGACGAACGCCTTCCGGCCCCGGAACTTCATCCGGGCGATCGCGAACGAGGCCAGCGTGGCGATCACCAGCGAGGCCGCCACCGCGCTCACCGTGACGGTGAGGCTGTTGCCGACCATGGTCCAGAACTGGTCCGCGTGCACGGCCCGGTCGAAGTGGTCGAGGGTGGCGTCCAGCGGGACGAAGACCGGCGTCCTGCTGATGATGTCCCGGTCCGGCTTGAAGGCGGTCGAGACCATCCAGTAGACCGGGAAGATGAAGAAGACGAAGAGGACGACCGCGATCAGGTTCGGCCAGCCACGTCCGATGATCGAGCGCTTCACAGCTCGTCCTCCTGCTTCAGAATGATCCGGAAGTAGTACGCCATGAGCGCACCGAGCATCAGGATGGTCAGCACCGCGATCGAGGACCCGATGCCGTAGTGCTGGTTCCCGACACCCTCCACGTACGCGTACACCGGAAGGGTCTCGGTGAGGCGCTGCGGGCCACCGCCGTTGATCGTGAAGACCTGGGTGAAGCACTTGAAGACCCAGATGATCTCGAGGAAGGTCGTGGCCAGGAAGAAGGGCCGGAGGCTGGGGAAGATCACCGAGGTGAAGATCTTCCTCGAACCGGCGCCGTCCATCCGGGCCGCCTCGTAGAGCTCGGCCGGGATGGTGGTCAGGCCGGCGTACATGTTGAAGGCCACGAACGGGATCGAGCCCCAGACCACCAGCAGCGTGATCACGAAGAACGTCGACAGCTGGCCGCTGTACCAGTTGTAGTTGGCCATGCCGTGCCAGCCGAGCTGGTCCAACAGCCAGTTCACCACGCCGAACTGGGTGTCGAAGAGCCAGGTGTACACGGTGGTGCTGGCCACGATCGGCATCGCCCAGGCCATGATCAGGCCGAACGACAGCAGCAGCCGCATCCCCTTGCCGAGCCGGTTGAGCAGCAGGCCGACCAGGGAGCCGCCGATCATGATCAGCGCCACGTTTGCCAGTGTGAACGCCACCGAGCGGCCGGCGGTGTGCCAGAAGTCCGCACTCTTGAGCTGCTCGGCGTAGTTGTCGAAGCCGTTCCACTCGGTCAGGTGCTGAATCAGCTGACGCTTGTTCAGGTTCTGGAAGGAGAGCAGGACGGTCTTGACCAGCGGCCATCCGAGCAGGGCCAGCGTGGCCAGGACGGCGGGCAGGATCAGCAGGTACGGGGCGCTCCTGGCGAGGAGGCCTCTGCCGCTCGTCGGTCCGGTGTTCTTCGGGGCGCCGTCCCTGACGGCGGCCGGCTCGGTGTCGTTCACGGTGCCCTTTCCGACCATGGGGGACCGTGTCTGCACCCGCTCCGAATGCACAGCCATCGTTCTCTCTTCCTACCCAAACCTGGCCAACACAGGGTGACGGCGCCGCACGCCACGCTCCCCGGGAGCCTGACGTGCGACGCCGTACTGCGTTACTGCTTCTGCGCGAGACGCTTGGTGATCTCGTCGTCGTACTTCTTGGCCGCGGTCTCGTAGTCACCGGTGAGGGCGGCGGTCAGGAAGTCCTTGATCGGGTTCGGGGTGTTCTCGACGTTGGCCCAGGCCGCGATGTTCGGCGTGGTGTCACCGCTGGCGGAGGCCGGGATGGCCGCCTTCGCGAAGTCGGTGACGGCCAGGCTGTTCAGCGAGGTCTTGTTGGGGACCAGGCCGGTGGAGGCCATCTGGCCCTCGAACTTGTCCGAGAGGGCGATCTTCAGGAAGCCCTTGGCGAGCTCCTGGTTCTTGCTCGCCTGGGCGACGGCCAGGTTCGAGCCACCGAGGAAGACGCCGGACGGCTTGTCGGCGCTGACACCGGGGATCGCGAAGTAGCCGACCTTGTCCGCGGGCATGTCCTTGGCCGCCGGGGCCTCCCAGCCCAGGCCGATCATGGCGCCGACGTCACCCTTGGCGAAGATGCCGGTCTGGGCCGGGGTGGCCTCGTCCTTGTCCTTCGGGGCGTTGGAGTAGCTCTGCAGCTTCTTGTACGTCTCGAAGGCGGCCTTGGCCTCGGGGGAGGACAGGTTGCCGACGTACTTGTCGCCGTCCTTCTTGACGATCTGGCCCTTGTTGCTGACGACCAGGCCGAAGTAGGTGTACCACTCCTGGCCGGGCAGGTAGATCGGGTTGGTGACGCCCGGGACGGCCTTCAGCTTGTCCAGGTCGGCGTAGAGCTCGTCCAGGGTCTTCGGCGGGGCGGCGATGCCGGCCTTGGCGAAGAGCTCCTTGTTGTAGATCACCACGCGGTTGCTGAAGTACCACGGGGCGGCGTACTGCTTGCCCTCGAACACCGCGGCGGCGTTCAGGTTGGCGGCCCAGTCGTTACCGCCGAGGGCGGCCTTGTCCTTGCTGAGGTCGAGCAGACCGCCCGAGGCCGCGTAACCCGCGGTCTGGGTGTTGCCGATCTCCAGGACGTCGACCGAACCCTCGGAGAGCGCGGTGGTGACCTTCTCGCCGATGCCGTTCCACTTCTGGACCTCGAGCTTCAGCTTGGCGCCCGGGAACTCCTTCTCGAAGTCCGCCTTGACGCCGTCCTGCCACGCCTGCGGCGCCGAACCATCCATCACCCAGGCGGTCAGGGTCTTGCCGTTGTAGTCCTTGGGCTTGGCCGCCTCGTCGGACTTCTTCGCGTCCGAACCACAAGCGGCAAGACCGACGACCATTGCTGCGACGCCGACCGCCGCGATGAGCTGACGCTTCACGCCATCCTCCTGAGGGATGCCCGGGTTGCCCCCACCTGGGCGGCGACGTACCGATACATATCGGCGGAAAGTCAGTCGCGAACCCTCGGGACGGGGTTGGGAAATTCATGTTTGGTCTGCAGTGGTGTAGACCAGATGCCTGGAGCTTGGCCTAGACCAATGGGCGTGTCAACGGCTCCATAACCAATCAGGACCACCCGTTATCAAGCCGACACCGCTCATCGTTCATCGCGTGATGAGGGCCCCGTTCACGGCCCATACGTGCAACGATGTGTGCCGTTAACGAGGAAGCGGGGCCGGGGAAGGCTCCGCGAGCAGCGGGAGATGCGGCCGATGAGCAGCGACGGGGGCACCACTGCCCAGGTGAACCAACCCCAGGGCAGGAGCCTGCCGACGCAGAGCGCGGCCGACCCGACCGCTCGCGTCCCGAAGTACTACGGACTGAAGCGCCATCTGCTCCAGCTCACCGAGACCCAGCCGGCCGGCACCCCGGTGCCGCCGGAGCGCGCACTGGCCGCCCAGTTCGACACCTCCAGGACCACCGTCCGACAGGCCCTCCAGGAGCTGGTGGTCGAGGGCAGGCTGGAGCGGATCCAGGGCAAGGGCACCTTCGTGGCCAAGCCCAAGGTCGCCCAGGCGCTCCAACTCACCTCTTACACCGAGGACATGCGGGCGCAGGGCCTGGAACCCACCTCCCGCCTGATCGAGGTCGGCTACATCACCGCCGACGACCGGCTGGCCCCGCTGCTCGACATCAAGCCCGGCGGCCGGGTGCTCAGGATCGAGCGGCTGCGGCTCGCCAACGGCGACCCGATGGCGATCGAGGTCGCGCACCTCTCCGCCAAGCGCTTCCCGGCCCTGCGCCGCAACCTGGTCAAGCACAACTCCCTCTACACCGCGCTGCGCGAGGTGTACGGGGTGACCGTGGCGGAGGCCGAGGAGACCATCGAGACCACGCTCGCCAACCCGCGCGAGGCCGGTCTGCTCGGCTCCGACCTCGGGCTGCCGATGCTCCAGCTCTCCCGGCACTCCTTCGACGCCGACGGCGCGCCGGTCGAGTGGGTCCGTTCGATCTACCGGGGCGACCGCTACAAGTTCATCACCCGCCTGCAGCGACCGGCCTCCTGACGGGGGTCCGGCGTTCCGATATCCGGGATGTTCTGCACGGAGTAGTGACACGGGTCACCCGGTGACCTAGATTTCGCGCCGTAGTGACAAGTCGATCACCACGGGTGCTGCTCGGCGGACGCACGGTCCTGTGCGTTGCGGCGCGTTGAGGTGAGCCCTCACCAGCGGAGCCGTTCACATGTCGTCAGAAACCCCGGCCGGAGCGCAGCTCCCGGTGGTCACCCCCGCGCGGGTGCTCGCCGGGCTGAGCCTGCTGCTCCCGGTCGTCGCGATGCTCTGGGTGTCCTCGTACACCAAGAAGACCCCCGAGCTGGGCGGAGTGCCCTTCTTCTACTGGTACCAGCTGGCCTGGGTGCCGGCCTCGGCGATCTTCACCGTGGCCGCGTACCTGCTGCTGCGCCGGGACGAGCAGGCCCGCAAGGCCGCGGCGGGCGGTGCGTCCGCATGAGCCACTCCGGCGTCAACTGGACCGCGCTGACGGTCTTCCTGCTGTTCTTCGTGCTGGTCACCGTGATGGGCTTCCTGGCCTCGCGCTGGCGCAAGGCCGACAACGCCCTGCACCTGGACGAGTGGGGCCTCGGCGGCCGGAGCTTCGGCACCTGGGTCACCTGGTTCCTGCTCGGCGGCGACCTCTACACGGCGTACACCTTCGTCGCCGTCCCGGCGCTGGTCTACGGGGCGGGCGCGGCGGGCTTCTTCGCGGTGCCGTACACGATCATCGCGTACCCGCTGGTCTTCCTCTTCCTGCCGCGCCTGTGGTCGGTCTCCCGGGTGCACGGGTACGTCACCCCGGCCGACTTCGTCCGCGGGCGGTACGGCTCCAAGCCGCTCTCGCTGGTGGTCGCGCTCACCGGCATCCTGGCCACCATGCCGTACATCGCGCTCCAGCTGGTCGGCATCCAGGCGGTGCTGGACGTGCTCGGGGTCGGCGGCGGCGCGGACAGCAACTGGTTCGTCAAGGACCTGCCGCTGTTCCTGGCCTTCGCCGTCCTGGCCGCCTACACCTACTCCTCGGGCCTGCGCGCCCCGGCGCTGATCGCCTTCGTCAAGGACACCCTGGTGTACCTGGTGATCATCGTCGCGGTGATCTACATCCCGATGCGGCTCGGCGGCTACGGCGCGATCTTCGACTCGGCCGCGCAGAAGTTCAGCGCTCCCGGCTCCAAGGGCGCGCTGATCACCGGCCCGAAGGCGCAGTGGGGGTACGCCACCCTGGCGTTCGGCTCGGCGCTGGCGCTCTTCATGTACCCGCACTCGGTGACCGGTGTGCTGGCCTCCAAGTCCCGCAACACGGTGCGCCGGAACATGGCCATCATGCCTGCGTACTCGCTGATGCTCGGGCTGCTCGCGCTGCTCGGCTTCATGGCCATCGCGGCCGGCGTCGGCACCGGCGTGAAGGGCTTCAACCCGCAGCTCTCGGTGCCCCAGCTGTTCGAGAACATGTTCCCGGACTGGTTCACCGGGGTGGCCTTCGCCGCGATCGGGATCGGCGCCCTGGTGCCCGCCGCGATCATGTCGATCGCCGCGGCCAACCTGTTCACCCGCAACATCTACAAGGAGTACCTGAAGCCGACCGCCACCCCGGCGGACGAGACCAAGGTCGCCAAGCTCGCCTCGCTGCTGGTCAAGGTCGGCGCGCTGGCCTTCGTGCTGCTGATGGACAAGCAGTTCGCGATCAACCTCCAGCTGCTCGGCGGGATCTGGATCCTGCAGACCTTCGTCTCGATCGTCGGCGGCCTGTTCACCCGCTGGTTCCACCGCTGGGCGCTGCTGGCCGGCTGGGCGGCCGGCATGGTCTACGGCACCTGGAAGGCCTACGGGATCGCCACGCCCGCCACCAAGCACTTCGGCGGCAGCTCGGCCGAGATCCCCGGGATCGGCGAGATCGGCTACATCGGTCTCACCGCGTTCGTGCTCAACATCCTGGTCACCGTGGTGCTCACGCTGGTGCTGCGGGCGGGCAAGGTCGCCGACAGCGCCGACGAGACCAGCCCGTCCGACTACACCGCCGAGGCGCCGCCGCAGCCGAAGGTGACCGACGCCCCGGAGGCTCCGGAGCCCGTCGCGGCGCACTGATTCACCCGGGCGCACCGGCCCGCACCGCGTGCGCCCTGTGATCGCGCCGTCCTCCCGGTCAACACTGGATGGACGGCGCGATCATTCGTATCACCGGACCACCGGCCGGACCACGGGGAGAAGAACATGGCGGAATCCAGCAGCAGCGTCCTGAACGGCCACCGGAGCAGCGTCGGCACCACGGCGGCCCAGCCCTCGGTGCTGATCGCCACCAGACACGGCGAGAGCGTCGCCAACGTCGAGTTCCAGCTCGCCACCGAGACCGGCGCACTGACCGTCCCGATCACCTCCAGGGACGCCGACATCCCGCTCTCACTGCACGGCCAGGCCCAGGCCCAGGCACTCGGCCGCTGGTGGGCTGCCCTCCCCCCGGCCGACCGGCCGCGCTCGGTCTGGTGCTCCCCCTACGTACGGACCACCGAGACGGCCCGGATCGCCCTGGCCCAGGCGAGCGGGCTCGGCGCGGTGCCGGTCGGCCTGACGGTCCGTTACGACGACCGGCTGCGGGACCGCGAGCTGGGCGTGCTGGAGATGCTCACCCGCGCCGCCATCGAGAAGGAGCACCCTGCCGAGGCGGCCCGGCGGCGGAAGATGGGCGAGTTGTACTACCGGCCGCCGGGGGGCGAATCGTTTCTGGACGTCGCCCTGCGGGTGCGGAGCCTGCTCCGTGACCTCCGCGAGGAGGAGGCGGGGCGGCCGGTGCTGGTGGTCGCGCACGACTGCCCGGTGCTGATGCTCCGTTACGTCCTCGACCGGCTGACCGAGCAGCAGCTGCTCGCCCTCGACCCGGTCGCCAACTGCTCCACCAGCCTCTGGCGCGACCGGGGCGGACGGCTGGCCCCCGAGGGCTGGAACCGGACGGATCACCTCTAGGGCGTCAGGCGAAGGTACGGCGGTACGCCTGCGGGGTGGTGCCGAGCCAGCGGGTGAAGTGGTGGCGCAGGGTGGCCGCGTTGCCGAAGCCGCAGCTGGCCGCGACCACCTCCACCGGCTCGTTGGTCCCCTCCAGCAGGCGCTGGGCCTGCAACAGCCGCTGGTTGGTGAGCCAGCGGTGCGGGGTGGTGCCGGTCTCCTGCTGGAACCGGCGGGCGAAGGTACGGGGCGACATGTGGGCCCGGGCGGCCAGCTGCTCCACCGTCAGCTCCTGCTCCAGGTGCCGGCGCAGCCAGTCGAGCAGGCCGCCGAGCGAGTCCCCGTCGCTCTCCGGCAGCGGTCGGGCGACGAACTGGGCCTGACCGCCGTCCCGGTGCGGGGCGACCACCATGCGCCGGGCGATCCCCCGGGCCACCTCGGCGCCCTGGAGCTTGCGGACCAGGTGCAGACAGGCGTCGATCCCGGCGGCGGTGCCGGCCGAGGTGATCACCGGGTCCTCGTCCACGTAGAGCACGTCCGGCTCGACCCGGGTGAGCGGGAAGCGGGCGGCCAGCCGGTCGGTGTGCCGCCAGTGGGTGGTGGACCGGCGGCCGTCCAGCAGCCCGGCGGCGCCCAGCAGGAAGGCGCCGCTGCAGATCGAGAGCACCCGGGCGCCCCGCCCGGCCGCCGCCCGCAGCGCCTCGATCAACGGCGCCGGGTACTCGTCCCGGATTGAGGTCGCGGCGGCGATCACCAGGTCCGCCTGGGCCAGCCGCTCGGCACCGTGCTCGACGTCGATGCTGTACCCGGCGTGGGTACGGAGCCGGCCCGGCCGGTCGGAGGCCACCGCGAAGTCGTAGACCGGCAGGCCGTTGTCACTCCGGTCGAGCCCGAACACCTCGCAGGCCAGGCCGAGTTCGAAGGGGTGAACCTCTTCCAGTACCACGGTCACGACGTTCTGCAGCATGCCCTCAGGATGCCCGATGGCAGGATATCGATGCAATAGGGCATTTCTGCCACTCGTCGGGCCGTCCGCCCGCCGGGAGAGTGGAGACATGAACTCCTCCACCTTCGCAAGCGCCCTGGCCCTGGTCGGCATCCTCGCCTCCTTCGCCCTGCTCGGCCTGCTGGTCGGGCGGGATGTCGACCGCAACTCCCGGCACGGCCGGGACAACTGGCACCGCCCCGGCGGCTATCCCCGGGAACCCGTTCCCGGCGACCGGCTACGCGGCACCCTGCCTGCCGCCTCCGACCCGGTCCCGGGCAGACTGGAGGCATGGACCTCGTCATCCGCCGCGCGACCGAAGCCGATCTCGATGCAGTCGGAGCCGTCACCCTCGAAGCCTTCGTCGGTGACGGCCACAGCCCGGCCGACGGCCCGTACGCTGCACAACTCCGCGACGCCCGGCCCCGGTTCGAGCAGGCGGAACTCCTCGTCGCGGTCGATCCGGACGACGGACGGCTGCTCGGCTGCGTGACCTTCGCGGTGGGCGGCACCGGCTTCGCCGACATCGCCGAGCCGCACGAGGGCGAGATCCGGATGCTGGCGGTCAGTGGTGCGGCCCGCGGCCGGGGCGCGGGCGAGGCACTGGTCCGCGCCTCGATGGCCCGCAGCCGTGAACTGGGGCTGACCGGGATGGCGTTCTCCACCCGCCCGTCGATGACCTCCGCCCACCGGCTGTACGAGCGGCTCGGCTTCCGCAGGGCCCCCGAGCGCGACTGGGAGGTCCGCCCGGGGGTCCTGCTGCTGGCCTACACGATGACGTTCTGACGGCCCGCCAGGGGCCGCCGGGCCGAGGTCACTTGTCCTTGTCGTAGCCCGGCGCGACGTAGATGGTGTACCGGCCGTGCTCGCCGCTCTCCACCACGGTGACCACCCGGTAGCCCGCCTTCTTGAGGGTCGGCTGGATCGCCCGGTCGATGTCGCCGGTCTGGGTGAAGTCCAGCACCACGACCTTCCACTCGTACGCCTCGAGGCCGGCCTGAATGGCGGGTACCCCGGTCTCCGCCTTCCCGGTGACCGGGTCCTTGCGGTAGACGCCGACCAGGTCCTTCCACTGCTGCCAGTTGCTCTGCTCCCGCAGGTAGTAGGCGGGGACGTTGTAGTTCTCGACCAGGTACCGGTCGCTGCCCTTCTTGATGTACGGCTTGAGAGCCGTCACGAAGCCCTGGGCGTTCGACCACTCGGTGTGCATCTCCTCCGCGTGGCTCGCACCCGCGAAGGTGAGCGGGCCGAGTACCAGCGCGGCGACGACGATGCCCGCAGTGACCTGGACCCGGTTCTTCAGCAGGAGCACCGTCCTGGCCAGCAGCACACCCACCGCGATGCAGGCGAACCAGGCGCCGAAGTCCACGTGTTTCTGCAGCGACAGCCAGGTGTGGATGCGGATCTGGTTCACCGGAGCCAGCAGACCGGCCACCAGCAGCAGAGCCGCGAGCCAGAACTCGGACCAGCCGGCCCCGTCCGCCCGCTTGCGGCTGACGAACAGTTGGACCACCACGGCGACAAGCGCCAGGACCAGCAGGGCGCCCACCCATTTCGCGGCCTCCTCGGCCACGTAGGAGTACGCGTCGTGGCCCGGCTTCCGCTGCAGGGTGGTGTGCTTGAAACCGTCGATGTAGCTCTCGCCGGCCACCCCGGCCGCCACCCCCAGTGCCGCCAGGAACGCGACCAACATGGTGAGGCCGCGCTTCCACCGGAACCACTCGCGCGGCGATCCACCGGGCCCGGCCAGGACGGCGATGCCCAGCACCACCGGGGCCCAGAGCAGCGCCGCGTACTTGGTGGTGCCGGCCAGCGCCAGCAGCACGGCTGAGAGCAGCATGCTGGGGTAGCCGCCGCCGGTGGTCAGCCGGACGGCGAGGTAGCCGGCCCAGGCGAGCACCGCGAGTGCCATCGAGTCGTAGGTGGCCAGCCCGCCCAGGAACTGGGTCGGGCCGAGCGCGGCGAAGGCGGCGGCGGCGAAGAACGCCGGGAGCGAGCCGTACAGCCGCCGGGTGGACAGGTGGACGGCCACCGTGGCGGAGAGCATGAAGAGCATGCTCAGCGTCCTGGCCCCGGTCAGCCCGCCGAACATGTCGACCAGCGCCACCACGATCGGGTAGATCACCGGCGAGCCGGAGAAGAAGGTCTCGTACGTCGCCACCGGGGTGTCGTTCACCAGGTGCGCGAACTCCTGGTAGCCGGCGTAGATGTAGGTGCCCTCGTCGACGAACGCGGTGTTGTTGAGCACTAGGCGGAACGACAGTGCACCCTGCAGCAGCAGGACGGCGAGCAGCGGCAGCAGATCCGTCCGCAGCGCGGGCCGGGCCGGGGCGGTGATCTGCTCCGCGCGGCGTTGGCGCCCTCCCGGCTGCTGCTCCGACCGGGCCGACGGGCCACCGGCCCGAGGCCCGGGAACGGTGCCGCCGGGGGTCACGGGTGCGGTCGGCGTCAGGACCGGCCGCCTCGTTGACTCGGGCCGGATCCAGCGGCCGTCCGCGCTCATCAGGTGTTCCTCACTCTGTTCTCGCGTCCCGGACGGCACGCGTCGGGACTCGAAGCCGGGCGCCGGGGCGGATGGTCCGTCCCGGCGCCGTGGTCACGCTCTGAGGGGTGGTCAGCCCGGTCGGTGCGGGGGTCGGCTCAGCCGGTCAGCCAGGCCGCCGTGGGCGGTGTGGCCGGCGGTGAGCTGGCACCTGCGACGATCTTGACGATGTCGGCCTCCGGCAGCACCTGGTCCCAGAGCTGGATGTCGGCCACCGCTCCGCGCCAGGGGTCGCTCCACTGCCCGTTCGAGCTGAGCCGCCCGATCTGGAGTGCGTTGGTGCCGCTCGCCTGCACGCCCTCCGCCTGTGCGGAGCCCTGCGAGGCGCCGTTGACGTAGAGCGTGATCTGCTTGGTCGTCTCGTCGAAGACGCCGGTCAGCAGGGCCCACTGGTTGACCGTGGCGTCGCCCTTCGAATAGACCACCGCCGAACCGCCGCCGGGCAGCTGGACCTTGAAGTACCAGAGGTTGCGGCCGTTGGAGCTGCCGCGCCCGAGCGAGTAGGAGTAGTACTGGCCGTCGCCCTGGCTGACCGCGCTGCGGTTGCCGGTCGGGGAGTCGACCAGGACCCGGGTCGAGACCGTGAAGCTCTTCGCCGAGTCGACGATCTGCTTGGCGCTCTGGGCGAAGGAGTTCTGTCCGCTGGGCAGCTTGAGGACCTGGCCGGGGATACCGGTCATCGTCCCCGTCTTGGCGTCCGAGCCGAGGGCGAGCGGGGAGCCGCCCTTGGTCGCGGGAAGCGAACCGACGGTCGCCGGGCCCTGGATGCCGCGCGGCGAACCGCTCGCACCGCCGGCGGTCGGGCTCTTGGAACCACCCGCGGTCGGGCTCTTGGAGCCGTCCACCACCGGCTGGTCCGTCGAGCCCTTACGGGTCACCAGCACCGCGGCCGCGACGATGGCACCGATCAGCACGACGGCGACCAGCACTCCGACGATCCTGAGTGTGCGGCGGCGCTTCTCCAGCCGCTCGTTGTTCGCGGCCAGCGCTGCCCAGTCGGGCTCCGGCGGTGACTGAGGGGGGATCATCCCTGCCTGCCAGGTCGGCGGCGGCATGACCGGCTCGGCTCCGGCCGGTCCGGCCGGCGGTTGCTGTGGGGGCCACCCCGGGGTCTGCCCCGGCTCATCAGCCGGTACCGGTCGATCGCTCATGTGTCGGAATGGTAAGGCATCACTACCTCGAGCCCCATCGCCGGTGACCAAGATGGTATGAAGCCGGGCCTACGGAAGGCCGTTGTACGGGAGCTTCCACTGCTGCGAGGTCCCGGCACGGCACGGCCGCAGCACCGCCGCCGTCCCCGCCGCGAGCACCCCGCCCGTCGTGTCCAGGCAGAGGCTGGAGGCCCGGTGCTGCAGGCTCTGACCCGCCCCCGACCACCAACGCTGGGCTGCCGCACCGGTGCACGCCGCCAGTACCGCCGTACGACCGTCCTCGGCGGGGGCCAGGCAGGCCGCCCCGCCGCGCAGCGAACCGTCGTTCCCCACCGCCCAGTTGGTCGAGACGGTCGGGTCGCCGCAGGCGCCCACTGTCACAGGCGTCCCGGTGAGGCCACCGCCGCCGTGCCGAAGGCAGATTCCGGGGGCACCGGCCGTCACCTCGCCGACCGGCAGGCCGACCCGATTCTGGAAGACGAACGAGGAGCTGGTCAGACCCTGGCCGCCGCTCCACACCTCGAAGCCCGCCTGGACCCGGCACAGGTAGGAACCTGCCGGCACGTAGCCGCGCATCAGGGCGTCGGCGGTGAACAGGCGGAGGTTGAGGCCGTGGGCGCTGTGGGTCGGCGCCGTCCGCACGTAACTGATGACGCTGTGCGGGCCCTTGATCGGCGCCTCGTAGACGTCGAAGGTCGAGTCGCCGACGGTCTGGGCGTCCGTCACCTTCTTGCCGGCGGGCTGCACGCTGTCGGTGGCGTCCAGCCAGATCATCACCTCCGCGCTCTCCCCGGGCACGCAGTTGTCCGGCGTGGGGCCGAACCAGAGGTCGTAGGAGAGGTTGTACGAGCCGGGCACCTTGGCGGCGGAGGCGTCCCAGTCGCTGGTCGCGTCACCCAGCGCGCTGACGGGCACGGGCAGGCCGCTGGCTCCCGGGGCGGTGGATATGTTCGGGTACGCGCCGGGCGACAGCGGCGCCTTCGGCACGAAGTCGCTCAGCGAGGTGACGGTGAATCCGGTGGCACCGTGCGGCTGCAGGCAGACCGATCCGGTGGCGTTCCACGGATTCGGCTCCAGCACCTTCGTCCCCTTGTCCACCAACCGCTTGGGAAAAGGCTCCTTCGCGGTCGAGCAGAGAGTGGCCCCGGTCTGGACGGGGGCGGCGCTGGTGGCGGCCGGCGGCACGGCGCCCGGGATCGCCTGACTCGAACAGCCCGCCAGCAGAGCTGCGGCCGTCGCGGATGCCGCCACCGCCCGCATCCTCCACACCGACCGCGTGGCAGTGCCGTTCACGTTGTCCCTCCCTCTCTCCGTCTACGACCGCCCCCTCTGGCGGTGACCAGGGCTAACGGTATCCGTGAAACTTCAATCACATCACGATCGGAACTCGATCCTGGTTCCCGGGCCGCCCGCTCCGCTGCGGCCCCGCTTTCCCCTGGGACTTCACGTACGATCCTGGGGTCCCCAGTTACGCCATCATGTCCGGTGTGCCCATGGGGATTTCGTCCGATTAAAACGCTTCTGGGGGGCAGGCCGAGTGACCGTCACCGAGGGTACCCAGGTCTCGGGCAGCCGGCGGACGGCCACCTCGCGTCGCCGGGGCCGCCCCGAGCCGTCCAGCCGGGCACAGCTCGGACTGCTCCCGCAGCCGCCGGACAACACCGAGAAGTACTCCTACGCCAAAACCCACCTCTGGGTGCTGACGGTGTTCTCGCTGCTCAGCTTCTGCTGCATGGTGGCGAGTCAGGTTGGGCTGCTGCGGACCAGCCGCTGGTTCTGGTTCGCGATCCCCTTCCTCGGGTTCACGATCGTCTACTACCTGATATCCCGTTGGGTGCACGGCTTCAACGAGAGCTTCGACCTCAAGCGCCACCGGGCGCTGGTCCGGAACTGGCGGCCCGAGCACTACCCCAACGTGGACGTCTTCCTGCCGGTGGCCGGCGAGCCGATCGAGGTGCTGCACAACACCTGGACCCACGTGGCCCGGCTCCGCGACCAGTACCCCGGCGATGTCACCCCGTACGTGCTGGACGACAGCGACAGCCCCGAACTCGCCCAGATGGCGGTGGACTTCGGCTTCGTCTACGGGACCAGGAACAACCGCGGCTGGTTCAAGAAGGCCGGCAACCTGCAGTTCGGTTTCCGCAACTCCGACGGCGACTTCATCCTCATCCTGGACGCCGACTTCGCACCCCGGGCCGACCTGCTGGAGGAGTTGCTGCCCTACATGGCGGACGACCCCCGGATCGGGATCGTCCAGTCCCCGCAGTTCTTCCGCATCCTCGACTCGCAGAACTGGATCGAGCGCGGCGCCGGTGCCGTACAGGAGCTCTTCTACCGCACCGTCCAGGTCTCTCGGCAGCGAAACGACGGCGCGATCTGCGTCGGCAGCTGCGCCGTCTACCGCCGGGCCGCCCTGGTGGAGAACGGCGGGACCACCCTGATCGAGCACTCCGAGGACGTACACACCGGGTTCGACCTACGGCGCCTCGGCTGGGACCTGCGCTACGTGCCGGTCGCCCTGGCCGCCGGCGTCTGCCCTGACAACGTCGGCGGGTTCTTCAACCAGCAGTACCGCTGGTGCTCGGGCTCGATGAGCCTGCTGGGCAGCCGGAAGTTCTGGGGGACGCCACTGCGTGTGGTGACCCGGATGTGCTACATGTCCGGATTCTTCTACTACATCCACACGGCACTCTTCACCCTGGTCTCCCCGCTGCTGCCGATCGTGCTGCTGCTGGTCCGCCCGGACCTGATCCGCTGGGAGAACACCGCGCTGGTGATCCCCGGGCTGGTGTACGCCACCCTGATCTTCCCGCTCTGGCACCGGAACCCCTACCGCCTGGAGGCCTGGTCCGCCCGGCTGATGTACGGCTGGGCCCACGTCTTCGCGATCTACGACATCCTGCGCCGCAACCGGATGGCGTGGCAGGCCACCGGCTCCAGCGGTGCCAAGAAGAACAAGACCCGGCGGTTCTGGCTGGGCACGATCATCTGGAGCGGCGGGACCGCCCTGGTCTGGGTGGGCGCCGCGATCTGGCGGATGCTCAGCATGGCGCCGCTGGACTACACCCTGGTGCTCGCGTCCGGTCTCTTCTACGCCGTCGTGGTGGGCCGCGTCCTCGTCCAACCGCGTCCCACGGAAGCTGTGTGATCGCCTTGCCCGCCCACCGTCCACGTTCCACCGCCCGCCGGTCGTCCGCGCTGCTCACGCTCCTGACGGCCGGTCTGCTGCTGGCGACCGGCTGCGGCCCGGAGGACCCCGGCTTCGCCGCGGTGCGGGCCGCCGACGCTGCGGCTGCGGCGGCCACCGCGACGGCGACACCCGCCGCCACCGACTCCGCGCCCGCCGTCGAGCCGGTCCGGGACGCCTCGCTCCCGTACAACGTCACCCCGTTGCTCGCGCCGTCCCGCAAGTACGTCGGGGTCGCGCTGGAGAACGTGCCCCAGTCGATCGATCCGGTGAACGAGTACGCCGCCAAGATCGGCAAGCAGCCCAACGTCATCGAGTACTACGCCGCCTGGGGCGACGGCTTCGACACCGTGGGCGCCCACCGGATCTACGACTCCGGCGCCCTGCCGTACATGGCCTGGGAGCCGCACGACGTCACGATGGCGTCGATCGCGGCCGGTACCACGGACGGGTACGTCAGAAGCGTCGCCAAGTCCGTGGCCAAGTTCAACCTGCCGGTCGCCATCAGCATCGCTCACGAGATGAACGGCGACTGGTACCCCTGGGGACGCCAGGCCAACGGCCCCGCCGACTTCGTCGCGGGCTGGCAGCACGTCCACGACCTCTTCACCGAGGCCGGCGCGACCAACGTGATCTGGGTGTGGAGTCCCAACATCATCATCCCCGCCCCCAACACCCGGCTCGCGCCGTACTACCCCGGTGACAGCTACGTCGACTGGGCGGGCATGACCGGCTACTTCACCCTCAGTGGACCGAAGACCTTCGACACCCTGTACGGGTCGACCATGGCCGAGATCCGGACCTTCACCAAGAAGCCGTTCTTCATCAGCGAGACCGCCTCCGAGGGTGACAAGCGCCGCCGAGCGGATATCGACGCCCTCTTCAACGGCCTGGCCGCGCACGACGACGTCATCGGCTTCGTCTGGTTCAACATCGTCAAGCGCGCCGACTGGCGGGTGGAGACCTCCCCCCAGTCGCTCTCGGACTACAAGAAGCGTGTCTCCGACCCGCGCTACGGCTTCGACATCCGGAAACCATGATGCCCTCAGAGACCGATTCCTGGTTCACGCCGCAGTCGCCGAGCCAGGGCCCGCAGCACGACCTTCCGCACGCCGGCCGGCAGCAGTCCGGCGGCTCGGGCCCCGGCTGGTTCGCCTCCCAGCCGGTGAACCCGATCACCACCGCGGAGCAACCCGACAACGACCGGTACGGCACCGGCCGCTTCGCGGCCGACCACACGCCGGAACCGGACCGCCGGGGCGCCCACCACCGCGCCGAGGACGCCCGCGCGGCCGAGCCGGTCCAGCCGGTCGTCCCCGTCCAGCCGGACCGGGCGGCTGTCGGGGACGAGACCTCCGAGGTCGTGCTCGCCCCGTACCGGATCCCGCAGGTCCCCGACTCCGGTTGGGACCCGATGCCCAGCCCCCGTCGGCGCTGGATCGGCCGGGGCCTGCTGTTCGGCGTGCTGGCCGTCCAGACGGCGCTCTCGCTGCGCCTCAACAGTGCCGCGCACCCGGACGAGGCCGCCGTCATGATCGGTGGCCGGCAGCAGTGGCAGCACCTGCTCCACGACACCCCGGTGACCACCCACCTGCTCGACCACTTCCCCGGTGCGGTCTGGCTCTACCCACCGATGGCCGGCGCGGCGACCGACGCATCCGGCGTGTTCGGCCCCCGGGTGCTGAGCCTGGTCTTCGCCCTGATCGCCACCGCCCTGCTCTACGCGCTGACCCGTCGGCTGTTCAACGAGCGCACGGCGATCTGCGCCGCCGCGGCCTACGCCGTGCTGCAGTCCACCGTGGTGGTCGGCTTCTACGCCGCCCCCGACGCCCTGGCCGTCATGCTGGTCGCCCTGGCGGCCTGGATCGTGGTGGCCACCCACCGTCTGCCGGTGGCCACCGTGCTGCTGGCCGTACCGGTCACCGCCCTCGCGGTCACAGCCTCGTACGCCGCGGTCGTCACCCTGCCCGCGCTGCTCGGGCTGGCGCTGATCACCGCCTGGCCGCACCGGGGCGTCCCGCCCTCGGTGCTCCGGGTCCTGCTGCTCGCCGCGGGCACCGGCGGCCTGCTGGCGGTGCTCGGCTCGCTCTCCGGTGTCACGGACTGGCTGTCACCCGAGCGGGGCACCCAGGAGCTCGGTCCGATCCTCACCGCCACCGCCCAGTGGAGCGGCCTGTTCACGGTCCTCGCCTGCGCGGGTGCGATCGCCTACGCACGCCGCGAGCGGATGAACGAGGCGCCCGACACATCCCCCGGCACCGCCGCCAGGCGCCGCCGCCGGATCGTCCTCGGCATCACGCTGTGCGCGGCCGCGCTGCTGATCCCGGCCGGCTACCTCTACCTGCACAGCTCCGGGGTGATGTTCCGTCAGCTCGGCTACGGCATGCTGCTGGCCGCCCCGCTGGCCGGGGTCGGCATCACACGACTGGTCGGCGCGCACTTCCGCCACCCCCAGCTGGGCATCCTGGTCTGGGTCGCCCTGCTCGCCCTCGGCCTCGACCAGGCGGCGCTTCGCTTCCAGAACGGTCCCGACTCCGGCCGTCTGATGGGCGTGCTGCGGGCCAACGTGACGGCGGAGGGACGCTTCCTCACCGAGATCGAGGGTCTGCCCGAGTACTACCTCGGCGGCGTCACCAAGCCCGATCAGTGGGTCTCGGCCCGGGCCGGCACGGACTACCAGGATCAGGCCGGCGTGAAGCACCGGGGCCTGGAGGGCAGCACCGCCGCCATCAAGGACGGCTGGTTCAACCTGGTGGTGCTCGACAGCACCGCTCCGGCCGCCACCGACCGAGCCCTCAGCGAGGCTGTGAGGGCCAACGGGCGGTACAGGCTGATCGCCCAGTTCACCGCCACAACGGTCGACGCCAGCACCTACAAGGTCTATCTCCTGCACTGAGCGCAGTGACCCGGCGCCTGTGGGCAACACGCCATCGCCACTACATATGGGGCTGCGAAAGTCTGCCGCCACAACATGTATGCTCGCTCTCGCTGTCGAAGCAGGGGAACCCGGTGCGAGTCCGGGACTGCCCCGCAGCGGTGAGCGGGCGGCCCAGCGAGCGCCCGTGAGTCCGATGACCTGCCGACGGCGTGCGACACGGCTTCCCCGCAGACGCCATGCAGCACAGCAGTAACGTCCGGGCCTCGCGGGTGGGCCAGGGGGGTTGAACAGCGCGCGCCGTCCGGCGCTGCGCGCGCTCCCCTGCGCCCATACGGCTCGGTAGACCCTCGCCGACCGCCGCCGCCAGGAGAGAAGCGCCTTGACCATCGCTGCCTCAGTTGCCCTGCCCGCCCAGGGCGTTGCCGAAGACCGGACCGACCCCGGTACCGCGCTGCTCCGGCTGCTCACCGACCGCAGCACCGACCTGCCCCAGGTGGACCCCGGCCACGTCGCGGCCGCTGCGCTGCGCGGCCGGAACGCCAACTCGGACTTCGCCGAGCTGCGCGGACTGGCCGTGGAGGCTGCCGCCTCGATGATCGCCGAGGACCCGCAGTACTCGAAGCTGGCCGCCCGCCTGCTCGCGCTGGAGATCCAGGACGAGGCGATCGGCCAGGGCGCCGTCTCTTTCTCCGCCTCGATCGTGGTCGGCCACACCGAGGGCCTGATCGGCGACGTCACCGCCGCCTTCGTGGCCAAGCACGCCGACGCCTTCGACGCCCTGATCGACCAGCAGGGCGACGACCGCTTCGAGTACTTCGGCCTGCGCACCGTGCAGTCCAGGTACCTGCTGCGCCACCCGATCACCCGCAAGGTGATCGAGACCCCCCAGCACTTCCTGCTGCGGGTCGCGGCCGGTCTCGCGGTCGGCGACACCGAGCAGTCGGTGGCCGAGGTGGCCGAGCTCTACACCCTGATGAGCCGGCTGGAGTACCTGACCTCCTCGCCGACCCTCTTCAACTCCGGCACCAAGCACCCGCAGATGTCCTCCTGCTACCTGCTGGACTCGCCGCTGGACAACCTGGACTCGATCTACAGCCGCTACGCGCAGATCGCCCGGCTCTCCAAGCACGCCGGCGGCATCGGCCTCTCCTACTCCCGGATCCGCTCGCGCGGCAGCCTGATCCGCGGCACCAACGGCAAGTCCAACGGCATCGTCCCGTTCCTGCGCACCCTGGACTCCTCGGTCGCCGCGGTGAACCAGGGCGGCCGCCGCAAGGGCGCGGCCTGCGTGTACCTGGAGACCTGGCACGCCGACATCGAGGAGTTCCTGGAGCTCCGCGACAACACCGGCGAGGAGGCCAGGCGCACCCACAACCTGAACCTGGCCCACTGGATCCCGGACGAGTTCATGCGCCGGGTGAACGCCGACGCCGACTGGTCGCTGTTCTCCCCGGCCGACGTGCCCGAGCTGGTCGACCTCTGGGGCGCCGACTTCGACGCCGCGTACCTGAAGGCCGAGGCCGAGGGCAAGGCCGTCCGCACCATCCCGGCGCAGACCCTGTACGCCCGGATGATGCGCACCCTGGCGACCACCGGCAACGGCTGGATGACCTTCAAGGACGCCGCCAACCGCGCCGCCAACCAGACCGCCGTGCCCGGCCGCACCGTGCACTCCTCGAACCTCTGCACCGAGATCCTGGAGGTCACCGACGACTCCGAGACCGCGGTCTGCAACCTCGGTTCGGTCAACCTCGGTGCCCACGTCGCGATCGGCGCCTCGGCGGCCGACCTGGTCAACGCGATGGACTGGGACCGGCTGGACGCCACCGTGCGGACCGCCGTGACCTTCCTGGACCGGGTCATCGACATCAACTTCTACCCGACCCCCGAGGCCGGCACCTCCAACTCCCGCTGGCGCCCGGTCGGCCTCGGCGTGATGGGCCTCCAGGACGTCTTCTTCCAGCTCCGGCTGGACTTCGACTCCGCCGAGGCCAAGCAGCTCTCCACCCTGATCGCCGAGCGCATCATGCTGGTCGCTTACGAGCGCTCCAGCGAGCTGGCCGTCCAGCTCGGCCGGCACGAGGCGTACGCGGAGACCCGCGCCGCCCGGGGCCAGCTGCACATCGACCACTTCGAGACCGCGCCGCAGTGGGCCGACCGCTGGGACGCGCTGCGCGCCACCATCGCCGAGACCGGTCTGCGAAACTCGCTGCTGCTGGCGATCGCGCCGACCGCGACCATCGCCTCGATCGCCGGCGTGTACGAGTGCATCGAGCCGCAGGTGTCCAACCTGTTCAAGCGCGAGACCCTCTCCGGCGAGTTCCTCCAGGTCAACCCGTACCTGGTCCGCGAGCTCAAGGAGCTGGGCGTCTGGGACGCGCAGACCCGGGACGCGCTGCGCGAGTCGAACGGCTCGGTCCAGGACCTCAACTGGCTGCCCGCCGAGGTCCGTTCGCTCTACCGGACCGCCTGGGAGCTGCCGCAGCGCGCGCTGATCGACCTGGCCGCCGCCCGGCAGCCGTACATCGACCAGAGCCAGTCCCTGAACCTCTTCATGGCCGCGCCGACCATCGGCAAGCTGAGCTCGATGTACGCGTACGCCTGGAAGGTCGGTCTGAAGACCACCTACTACCTGCGCTCGCGCCCGGCCACCCGGATCGCCCAGGCCGCCTCCGGCGCCGCCCGGGCCGCCGCGCCGGCCCCGGTCGCCGTGGCCGCACCGACCACCCTCACTCCGGAGGAGGAGGCGGCGCTCGCCTGCTCCCTGGAGAACCCCGAGTCCTGCGAGGCCTGCCAGTAATGTCCACTGCTCCTAATCAGCCCGAGGGCCAGAAGATGCTGCTCGACCCGGGCTTCGAGCTGACGCTCCGTCCGATGCGCTACCCGTCGTTCTACGACAAGTACCGCGACGCGATCAAGAACACCTGGACCGTGGAGGAGGTGGACCTGCACTCCGACGTCGCCGACCTCGCCAAGCTCAGCGAGGGCGAGCGGCACATGATCGGCCGCCTGGTCGCCTTCTTCGCCACCGGTGACTCGATCGTCTCCAACAACGTGGTGCTGAGCCTCTACAAGCACATCAACTCGCCCGAGGCGCGGCTCTACCTGTCCCGGCAGCTGTTCGAGGAGGCCGTGCATGTCCAGTTCTACCTGACGCTGCTCGACACCTACCTGCCCGATCCCGAGGACCGGGCGGCGGCCTTCGACGCGGTGGAGAACATCCCCTCCATCCACCAGAAGGCGCAGTTCTGCTTCAAGTACATGAACGCGGTCGACCACCTGGACTCACTGCAGTCCAAGGACGACCGCCGGGCCTTCCTGCTCAACCTGATCTGCTTCGCGGCCTGCGTCGAGGGACTGTTCTTCTACGGCGCCTTCGCGTACGTGTACTGGTTCCGGTCCCGGGGCCTGCTGCACGGCCTGGCCACCGGCACCAACTGGGTGTTCCGGGACGAGTCCATGCACATGGACTTCGCCTTCTCGGTGGTGGACACCGTCCGCGAGGAGGAGCCCGACCTCTTCGACGACGAGATGGCCAAGCAGGTCACCGCGATGCTGGAGGAGGCCGTCGAGGCCGAGCTCCAGTTCGCCGAGGACCTCTGCGGTGAGGGCCTGCCGGGGATGAACACCGCCTCGATGCGGGAGTACCTCCAGGCGGTCGCCGACCAGCGGCTCGCCCGCCTCGGCCTGCCGGTCCGGTACGGCTCCAGCAACCCGTTCGGCTTCATGGAGCTGCAGAACGTGCAGGAGCTGACCAACTTCTTCGAGCGCCGGGTCAGCGCGTACCAGACCGCCGTCGAGGGCTCGGTCGCCTTCGACGACGACTTCTAGGCCGCGGCAACGGTCGGCGGGGGCGCGGGAGTTCATCCCGTGCCCCCGCCGCCGTCTCAGCCCAGGTGCAGCGCGGCGTCCCCCGCCAGGATCCGCCGGTGCAGCTCGGTGACCGCCAGGCCCGGATCGAGCCCCTGATCCTGGATCAGCCGTTCCCGCAGCTCGCCGTAGGCCGCCAGCGCCTCGGTCTGCCGACCGCCGCGCAGCAGCGCCAGCATCAGCTGGGCCCGCAGCCGCTCCCGCAGCGGGTGCTCCGCCACCAGCTCGCGCAGCCCGGGCAGCACCTCCGCGTGCCGGCCCAGCGCCAGCTCCGCGTCGACCAGACCCTCGGCGGCCATCATCCGGGCCTCCTCCAGCCGGCTCACATACGCGAACACGCAGGGCCCGAGCGCCACATCGGCCAGCGCCGGGCCGCGCCAGAGCTCCAGTGCGCCCCGCAGCAGCCGGGCCGCCTCCCCGGCTTCACCGGTGCGCAGCGCCGCCCGTCCGGCCGCCGCCAGCGCCTCGAACCGGGTCGCGTCCACCGCACCGGCCTCGGTCAGCAGCTCGTACCCGCTGCCGACGGTCCGCACCGCCTGCCTGCCGAGCAGGCCGCGCAGCCGCCAGACGTACCCCTGCAGGGTCTTGCGGGCCGACTCGGGCTCGTGCCCCTGCCAGAGCTCGGCGATGATCCGGTCCACCTGGACCGGCCGGTTGGCGTTGATCGCCAGCAGGGCGAGCAACGCCCGGTGCTTGGCGGCCGGCAGGGCGATCTCGGCGCCGCCGCAGTGCAGTCGGAGCGGCCCGAGCAGACCGATGGTGGCACGGCCGGACGGCTCGGCGCCCGACCGGACCGGGACGGCGGCGCGGGGCAACGGCGGGGATATGACGGTCATGCAGCGAACCTCCACCGGAAGACGGCGATGCCGGGCCGGGAGGGGTGGGTCTCCCGGGCACGCTCCGCTCAGCACTACCCGCGTACGGCCCGCTCGAACTCGGTGTGTCACCTCCGGGCACCGGCTCAACCGCCGACCGGCACCACCAGTCCGGCCGCGGCCAGCCCGGCGATCCCGGCCGCGAACCGGGCGTCCGCCTCTCCGCCGCCCTGCCCTACGTAGGCCGCCTCGATCTCCGCCGACGTACGACCGTCGCACAGCGCGTAGATCAGCCAGGCGTGTTCGTTGAGCCAGTGGAACCGCGCCGACTCCGGTGCGTGCGCCAGCAGTTGGTGCTGCTCGGGCAGCGGGCAGACCGCCACCGGCTCGGCCTTGCGGTAGCCGCGCGGGTCGAGCACGGGCGGCGCGGTGACGACCGGTTCGGCGGTGACGACCGGTTCGGCGGCAGCCCCGAGGCCCGGCGCGAGCGGTGCCACCGCGTCCAGCAGCCACCGGACGAACCGTCGGCCGGCCGGGGTGAGCGCCTCGCCGTGCACCTCCAGCGCCTGCCGCCCGAGGTAGCCGGCCCGTTCGGCGCTGGTACCGTACCCGCCCTCGACGGCGGCCCGGCTGCCCGGCGTCGGCACACCCACGCCCTCGGTGACCGGCGGTGCGCCGAAGCGCTCGCGCAGCTCGGCCGGGGCCTCGGCGGCGGCCGCGAAGAACAGCACCAGGTGGCTGTAGACGTGCAGCGCGGCCAGCACCCGGGTCAGCGACCAGGGGGTCAACCGCCAGGGGATCTCCACCTGGTGGCCGGGATCGGCGACCAGCGCGCCGGTCCGCAGCACGTCGAACTGCTTGAGGTGCAGCCCCTCGTGCAGCAGGATCTCGGCGGTCATCCACGGGTCGTCCAGGTGCTCCGGCGCGACGAACAGCGCCGAGGGCAGCGGGTCACCGCCGGAGAACGAGTGCAACTCGCCGTCCTCGGCGGCACCTTGGGCCAGCCCCACCAGCGAGATGTGCGGGAAGACGCCGGCCCCCGCGTACGGCAGCAGGGCCGCCAGCAGGTCGGCGCCCCGGGTCAGACCGGCCAGCTGGGCCTCGTCCGGGGTGACCCGGCGGGCGCCGCTCAGACCGTCGAAGCTCCCCTGCTTGAGCTCCTCCAGCCGGACGGCGAGCGGCAGTTCGGCCGCCTCGGGAGACACCTCGGTCCACGCCCAGCCGATCCCGCGACCGGCCCAGGGACGGCACCGCCGGGCCATCAGCCGCTCGGTCGGGCCGAGCCCGTCACCGGCATCCGGATCGACACCTGCCAGCTGCCGGGCAAGCTCGCTCGGGGCCCGCCGGTGCTGCTCCAGCGCGACCAGGTCGTTCTCGAAGGCGTTCCGCAGCACCGGGTCGTAGAGGAACGGGCGGAGGTCCGCGTCCGCCGTTCCGCCCAGCCGCCCGAACCGCTCGGCCGCCGCCGGGAAGTGCCGGGCCAGCACCGTGAGACCCAGCCGGTAGCGGGCGAGGTTCCGGGCCTCGATGGCCCCGGAGTCCCCGAACTGCGGGTCACTGCCGAGGAGTCGGTCGATCTGCTGACAGGACGGCGGCACAGCGTTCTCCCCAGGGTGGATCGACGGGTCGGAGACCGCGGCGGGCCGGACACCGGGGCTTCCCGGTGACCGGCCCGCCGTCCGGCGCTACTTCATCGGCGCGATGTCGGACGGGAGCCACTCGCGCTCGTACTGGGCGTCGGTGGTGATGCTCGGTGCCGACTCGGCGGTCACCCGGATGTTCGGCAGTTCCACGGTCTGGGACGGCATGTCGTCTCCTTCCAGTCAGCTGACAGGGCCTCTCCGATGGTGGTCGACCCCGGTGTGGTGGCGGTGTGGTGGCGCTCTCGAACTGATCGCCGCCCCGGGAGCCGGGACGATCCGCCGGAGGCCGGACAGCACGAAGGGCCGGCCCGGGGCTGCTGCCCCGGACCGGCCCCTGAGCGGCCGTCAGTCGTTGGCGACGGTGGCGTAGCGCGGTGTGCCCTCGGCCATCTGCCGCAGCGCGTCCTTGCGGTCCCGCTTGGAGAGCCGGTCGATGTACAGGTACCCGTACAGGTGGTCGGTCTCGTGCTGGAGGCAGCGGGCGTAGAAGCCGGTGCCCTCGACCCGGATCGGGTTGCCGTGCTTGTCCTGCCCGGTGACCGCGGCGTAGTCCGGGCGGGCCAGCTCCATGTAGGCGGTGGGCACCGAGAGGCAGCCCTCCGCGGAGTCGTCCAGCTGTCGGCGGCCGGCCGGGAGCTCCTCCAGCACCGGGTTGATCACGTGGCCGACGTGCCGGACGCCGTCGTCGTCCGGGCAGTCGTAGACGAACACCTTGGCGTCCACGCCGATCTGGTTGGCCGCCAGGCCGACGCCCTCGGCCGCGTACATCGAGACGAACATGTCGTCGATCAGCGTGGCCAGCTCCGCGTCGAACTCGGTGACCGTCTTGACCTCGCGGTGCAGCACGGGGTTGCCCACCACGGTGATCGGCCGGGCGGTGCCCTTGGAGAGGTCGGGCAGCTCGCCGACCACCTTGGGCTCGGGGGTCTCCCCGTGCGCGTGATCGTGGTCGTGCGGGTGGTCGTGGTCGTGCGCGTGGTCGTGCTGGTCCGCCATCGTTGCTTCCGCTTTCTGGGTCTGCCGGAGATCTACCGGGTAAAGAGTACGGCGCCGGACGGGGCACCGGCCCTTACTCAGCAGACTTCTTCGAGGTCCCGGTAGGCCCGGGCGGCAGGGGAGGCGGCCACCCAGCCGTCCAGCAGGGCGCCGACCAACTTGGCCGGGGCGGCGATCCCGCACTCCCGTTCGGTCAGCCAGGACAGGCCGGAGCCCGCCTGGCTGAGGTGGCTGAGGTGGCCGGGGTGGGCGGCGTCGCCGTCGTCGTGCGGGTCGTGGTGCGCGGTGCGGCCGTCGTCGGCCGCCATCCGGCTCTCCGAGCAGGCCCGGCAGAGCAGCCGGACCGAGGAGGTCCAGTCCTCGGCCGCGTACCCCGCGTCGGCGACCAGCCGCTCCAGCGCGTCCCGGTCGGCTGCGGTGGCGGCCTGGAGCAGCACCACGTAGGTCGGCACCGGCGAGGGCGCCCAGAGCTCGATCTCGTCGAACACCGGGTACGCCACCCCGTCCGCGACCCGCTCGCCGTGCGGGGCGCCGTCGTGCAGCACCACCTCGCCCCAGCGGCGACCCGAGGAAGGCAGCGGGATGGAGAGCACCTCGATCCTGGCCGGGTCGAGCCGCCGCCCCCACACCACCTCGGCCTCGCCCTCCGGGGAGAGCCGGACCGGCGTGGTGCCCAGGTCGAGCTGGACGGTGCCGTCCTGGGCGCCGCCGGGCAGCCGCAGGCCGTACGCCTGCCAGGCGCGCCGGGCCAGCGGCCAGTCCTGGAGAGCGGTGGCGGTGATGCCGAGGTTCCACCAGTCAGGGGCGCCCTGCTCGCGGTCCAGCAGGGCCACCGCGCGCAGGCCGGCGGATCTCGCCTGGTCCCAGTCCCGGCGGAACTTGTGCAGCAGGGCGAGGTTGAACCAGGAGTCGGAGAGCCAGGGCTCCAGGTCGGCGGCCATCACCAGCAGCGGCCCGGCGTCCTCGTAGCGGCCGTCACCGATGAGGGTGAAGGCGCGGTCGGTGGTCTGCCGCCAGGTCGCCGACGGGCGGTGTCGTGCGCGGTGGAAGATCCTCACGTTCCGTCCCTGCCGTAGTCGTCCGCCGGTGTGCCGTACCCCGGTCCGTCGGGGGATTCTTCCCCGGCTTTCCACGCTATGACCGCATCCAACCACGCCGCCCGTCGGCCGCGCTCCTCGCACGGGCGTTCAGTCAGGTCGGGCGACGACCGCGGCGGATCGGGCCAGTGCGTCGAGCACCCTGGGGTCGTAGAGCCGGCCGCGGTCCGAGCGGAGCAGTTCGAACACCTCCTGCCGCCCGGCCTGTTCGGTCAGGCCGCGGCGGCGGGCGGCCGCTGACAGGTCGTCAAAGGCGTTCGCCACCCGGATGATCCGGGCCGCCAGGGGCAGCGTGCGGTCGGCGCCGCCGTCCGGCCCGTGGCAGGGATCGGCGAGCCTGGCCACCTGGCCCGCCACCTGCCTCGGCACCCCGGTCCGGCTGATCACCTCGCTGCCGAGCCGGGCGATCCGCTGCTGCTCCGGCTGGGGCAACAGGGCGGTGGCCCCGTCCGGGACCGGCTCCACCAGGGAGAGCTGGCCGATGTCGTGCATCAGGGCGGCGTACTCCAGCAGGGCGAGGTCCCGGCTGCCGAGGCCCAGCTCGCGGCCGAGCGCGCAGGCGGTGTCCGCCACCCGGCGGGCGTGGCCCGGCGGGGTGTACCCGGCCACCTCGGTGGCCCTGGCCAGCGTCTCGATGGTCTGTCCTGTGGTGGCCCGGACGGCGGCCGCCCGCCGGAACGCGGCCTGGGCCAGCAGCAGCGGGGCGCAGAACAGCGGCAGCGCCCACAGCCCCACCTCCCCCGCCAGCAGGCTGATCAGCATCCCGGTGGCGACGATCGCCGAACCGATCCCGAGCAGCGAGCGCAGCTCGTCCTCCAGCGCGGCCCCGAACCGCAGCCCGGTCCTGGCCCGCCGCTGGACCGCTCCCAGGGTGGCGTCGCAGAGCGCGGCCAGCGCCGCCACCCCGGTCAGGAACACCCCGTACGCGGGGCCGCCCAGCGGCAGCTGGTCCAGCGCACCGCTGTTGTAGAGCGGCTGGAACAGCAGCGCCGCGAAGCCCACCGTCAGCAGCCGCCGGACCGCCCCGTCCACCCGCCCCGGCTCCGGCCGGCAGCTCCGGTGGCGGCGCCGGCCGCGCAGCGGCGCGAGTCCGGCCAGGGTGCCGAGACCGGCCACCACGACGACCTGCGAGACGCCGTGCGTGGTGGGCAGCCCGTGCAGCGGCCCGAGCAGCGCGTACGCCAGCGCGACGGCGGTGCCGATCGGTGCCTGCTCGCGATCGCCCGGGAGGGTGACCCTGACCCGCTCGCCGACCGCGATCACCGCCGCGAAGGCGGCCGCCACCTGGGGCGCGGAGATGCCGTGGTGGAACGCGTCGGCGCAGGTCAGCAGCAGGAGCAGGGCGGCGGCGGCGCGGAGTGCCGTGGTCACGGTGCACCCGGCAGCAGGTCACCGGCCGGGCGGCGGGCCGGTTCGGGGACGCCGAGCGGGATGTCCGGCACCTCCCCGTCCCAGCCGCCGGGCGGCGGCAGCGCGGGCTCCCAACCGTGCAACCGGACCGCCTCGACCAGCGCCCACACCATCGCCGGGTCGAACTGGCTGCCCGCGCAGCGCTGGAGCTCGGTCACCGCCTCGGCCACCGGACGGCCGCGCCGGTAGGAGCGGGTCGTGGTCATCGAGTCGAACGCGTCCGCGACCGAGATGATCCGGGCGAACTCGGGGATCCGCTCCCCCGCCAGACCGTTCGGGTACCCGCGCCCGTCCAGCCGCTCGTGGTGGTGCAGGATGCCGTCCCTGGCCTCGCCGAGGAAGTCGATCCCCCGGACCAGCTCGAAGCCGAACACCGGGTGCACCTCGACCGCCCGCCGCTCGGCCTCGGTCAGCGGACCGTTCCGCCGCAGCAGCTCGGTGGCCACCCCGAGCTTGCCCACGTCGTGCAGGGTGCCCGCGAAGTGCAGCGTGCGCAGCCGATCCTCGGCCATCCCGAGCTGGCGGGCGATCAGCACGGCGGCCCGGCCGACCCGCTCGCTGTGGCCCCGGGTGTACGCGTCCTTGATCTCCACCGCCTGGACCAGCGCCTGGACGGTGGCCTGATGGGCCGTCCGCTCCCGGTGCCCCTGGGCCGAGACCCAGGCCGAGATCGAGAACGGCAGCAGCGCGAGCACCGCCGCGAAGGCGCCGTACGGGCCCTGCCAGAGCACCGCGACCATCAGCCCGCCGGCCCCGTGCAGCAGCGCGGGCAGCAGCACCGCACCGGGCGGCGGAGTACAGGGCAGCCCGGGTCTCACCAGCCGCCGCATCCCGCTCACCAGCGCGCAGTTGACCAGGCAGAACAGCAGCACCGCCGCCAGCGCGGGCAGCACGGCGACCGGGAACCGGGAGCCGAGCAGCAGCTCGGGCCCGGGCAGCAGCCGGAACAGCACGGCGGCGGCGAACGCGGACAGCGCCAGCTGCGAGGCGTTCCAGACCCGGCGGCCGGCCCGTGGCGGGGGCACCGCGGCGGTCAGGGCGGCGGGCAGCGCGACCAGCGCGGCGGCGGCCGGCGGCAGCATCAGTACTCCGGCGAACAGCACCGGGAGAAAGGCGGGCCCGGCCCGCTCCGGCGCCGAGGGAGGCGCGGCGGGCCGACGGCGACCGAACAGCGCGGCCCTGAGCAGGCGCAGGCACGGGGTCGGCCCACCCTGGGCGAGCGCACCCCAACAGACGTTCAGGACCGCCAGCAGCCCGACCCGGGGCCAGTCCACCGGACCGGTCAGCCAGCCGGGCCCCGGCAGCACCAGCGGCAGCAGGGCGCCGACGGCGCCGAGCACCACCACGGCGCCGTACCGTCGCGCCGCTCCCGGCAGGGCCGGGCCCGCGTCCTCGCCAGCGATCTCCGCCTCCCCGCCACGGCCGCAGTTCCCCTCGGGCACCCAAGGGCTGAGTGCTCGTCAGGAGAATAGGGCCCGGCCCGGCGGAGCGGACGCCCGATCGCGGAATGCCCCGGTCGGCGCAGTGCCAACTCACTCGAACGAGTGATGACCGACCGGACCGCGAACCGGTACGGGGACTACTCGGTGGCCTCGGCCACCGTCAACGACTCGCCGGCCCGCTGCCCCGCCCGGATCGAGTCGATCCGGGCCAGCACCTTGCCACGCAGGTCGGCCGGGGAGTGCTCGCTGCTGCACGAGCGCTTCACCAGCGCCTTGATGGCCTGTTCGAGGCCGTACTCCGCCAGGCATGGGGAGCACTCCTCGAAGTGCACCTTCAGCTTGGCGCAGTCGCCCTCGGCCATCTCGTTGTCGAGCAGCTCGTAGAGGTGGTCGAGCACCTCTCCACAGTCGGTGTCGTGCGGATCGCCGCAGCTCATGAGCCCGAGCCCTTCGCTTCCTGCCCTGCCCCGCTGCCGGCCGGGACGAGCCCGCGCTCACGGGCGTAGTCCTCCAGCATGCCGCGCAGCTGACGGCGGCCACGGTGCAGTCGGGACATCACCGTGCCGATGGGGGTACCCATGATGTCCGCGATCTCCTTGTACGCAAAGCCCTCGACGTCCGCGAGGTAGACCGCGATGCGGAACTCCTCCGGGATCGCCTGCAGGGCGTCCTTCACGTCGCTGTCCGGCAGGTGGTCGAGCGCCTGGGTCTCGGCCGACCGCAGACCGGTCGACATGTGCGACTCGGCGCGGGCCAGCTGCCAGTCCTCGATCTCCTCGGCGGCGGTGCGCTGGGGCTCCCGCTGCTTCTTCCGGTACGAGTTGATGAAGGTGTTGGTGAGGATCCGGTACAGCCAGGCCTTGAGGTTGGTGCCCTCACGGAACTGGTGGAACGACGCGTACGCCTTGGCGAACGCCTCCTGGAGCAGGTCCTCGGCGTCCGCCGGGTTCCGGGTCATCCGCAGCGCGGCGGAGTACATCTGGTCCAGGTAGCCCAGGGCGTCCCGCTCGAAGCGGTCGCGTCTGGCGTCCTCGGTCTCGTCGACCGACACCCGGAAGGTGTCCTCACCGATCGCCTCGGCCAGTTCGTCACCGGTCAGCATCTCGCTGCCCGGCTCGGTCTCGACCGGCTCGGCCTCGTGCTCCGCTCCGACGACCGGACCCACCTCCTCGGCTTCACGAGTCGGCACCGGAGTGGGCCGACCCGACAGCGAGGATATCGGGCTGACGGGCTTCTCGCCCGCGACCAGCCACTCGGACCAGTCGGGCACTGCGACACCGGTCGCCGCCCGCTCGTCCGGCCGTTCGGGGCATGCGATCGAACCCATCCTGCCCTGCTTTCCTACCGGGACACCTTGCTGACGTCAGGTGTCAACCGGGACGGGTGTCAGGGAATTCCCGCCGGGCGGTCCGGAGCCCCGCAGTGACGGTTCAGAGCTCCAGGATCCAGTCGCCGACCGCCGTGGTGATCAGCTCCAGCGCCTCGTCCTGCCCGAGCGGGGCCCGCTTGGGCACCGCGAAGCCGTGGCTGCCATACGGGATCGCCACCAGCCTGTGGCCGGCCGGGAGTTGGGGGAACTCCCCGGGCGTGCCGAAGGTGTCCTGGCCGGCCTGGACCACCAGGGTCGGGCGGCCGGTGCCGAGCAGTTCCTCGATCCGGCTGCGCTCCGGCCGGCCCGGCGGGTGCAGCGGGAAGGCCAGCGCGAGCACGCCGACGGCGCCGACCTGCCCGGCCGTCCGGCAGGCCACCCGGGCACCGGCGCTGCGGCCGCCGACCACCAGCGGGAGGCGCTGCCCGGCCAGTTCGGCCATCGCAGGCAGCCAGGCCGCGTCCAGGGTCTTCGGGGCCGGGCCGATCTTCTTCCCGGCCACCCGCCAGGGCTGCTCGACCAGTGCCACGGTGATCCCGCGCGCGGGCAGCACGGCGGCCAGCGCCTGGAGGTCGCGGGCCTCCACCCCGCCGCCCGCTCCGTGGCCGAGCGCCAGCAGGGCTCGCGCCCTGCCCTCGGCGGGGTGCAGGGTGATCCGGGCGTCGCCGACCGGGGTGGTGACAAGCATGGCGCTCCGTCAGAAGAGGGTGCTGCCGTCCGGCTCGATCTCGCTGAGCGGGCGGAGCAGCTCGGGGCCGTTGTTACGGATGTTGCCGACCGCAGGACCGATCGGCCGGGCCAGCAGGGCACCGGGCGGTGGCGGGGTCAGCAGACCGCGCAGCTCGTCCGGGTCGTCCACCGCCGGGTCGAGCCAGGCGTCGTAGGCCGCCGGGTCGAGGAAGAGCGGCATCCGGTGGTGGATCGGGGCCAGCTCGGGTTCGGCGTCGGTGGTGACCACGGTGCAGGTGACCAGCCATGCCTCGGGGTGGTCGCCCGGGTACCGGCGGTCCCGCCAGAACTCGTACAGCCCGGCCAGTGCCAGCGCGGTGCCGTCGGCCCGGTGCACGAAGAAGGGCTGCTTGCGCGGCTTGCCCTTCTCGCCGGGTATGGTCTCCCACTCGTAGTAGCCGTCCACCGGCAGCAGGCAGCGCCGGGAGGCGAACGCCTGCCGGTAGGCGGGCTTCTCGTGCACGGTGTCCGCTCTGGCGTTGATCATCTTCACCGCCGTCTCTGGCGACTTCGACCAGGCCGGGACCAGTCCCCAGCGCAGCACCCGCAGCTGCCGGACGGGCTTCCCGCCGCCCTTCGGCGGCCGGTCCAGCACCACGAAGGCCGGGTCGGTGGGCGCCACGTTCCAGCTCGGCGCGAGGGTCTCGGTCGGGTCCCAGTGCTCGACCCCGAAGACCTCGACCAGGTCCTGGGGCGCGGTGGTGGAGGCGAAACGTCCGCACATGGTGATCAGCTTGCCACGGGCCCGCGGCCCGATCGGCAGAACCGGGCGGTTCCCTCCCGCCGTCCTGGCATGGGAGGGTGCTGGTCCGAACGCGGCGAGGAGGTACGGAATGGACTTCGCGGGACTGTGGGAGACGCTCACCGCCACCCAGCCGGCCCCACCCCACTGGCTGGTCCTCGGCAGCGCGGCCGTCGCCCTGCTCGCGATCCTGCCCCACCCGGTCTGGCGGCTCAGCCGCAACGTGGTGACCATCGCCCACGAGGGCGGCCACGGCCTGGCCGCCCTGCTGACCCGCCGCAAGCTGGGCGGCATCCGGCTGCACTCCGACACCTCCGGCCTCACCATCTCCTCCGGGGCGCCGACCGGCCCCGGCGTGATCCTCACCGCGGCGGCCGGGTACACCGCTCCCCCACTGCTCGGCCTCGGCGGGGCCGCCCTGCTGGCCGGGCAGCACGTCACCCAGCTGCTCTGGATCGCCATCGTGCTGCTCGCCGGGCTGCTCGTCATGGTCCGGAACGCCTTCGGACTGTTCTCCGTGGTGATCACCGGAGCCGCCTTCTTCCTCATCTCCTGGTACGGCAGCAGCCAGCTCCAGGCCGCCTTCGCCTACGCGGGCGTCTGGTTCCTGCTGCTCGCCGGCGTCCGCCCGGTGTTCGAGCTCCAGGGCAAGCGCCGCCACGAGGGCGCCCGCGGCACCGACGCCGACCAGCTCGCCCATCTCACCCACATCGGTCCCCTCTTCTGGGTCACCCTCTTCCTCCTCGTCGCGCTCGCCTCCCTCGCCGTGGGCGGCACCTGGCTGCTCGCGTAGCCCGCTTCGGACGGCAGGGGCGCGGGGGCTCCGCCGGTGCGCGGGTCCGTCGGGTGGGCGACGCGACCCCGTCGACCGGGCGCCCTACCGACGGTCCGGCCCAGCGGTGTGTGCAGCGAGGGCCCCTAGACTGGGCCCCATGACCGAAGCCCTGTGGCCCGCCCCCGTTGCGACCGGCGCCGTCGATGCCGTCGTCACCATCCCCGGATCGAAGTCGGCGACCAACCGTGCGTTGGTGCTGGCCGCGCTGGCGGACGGACCGGGCTGGATCCGTCGGCCGCTCCGCAGCCGGGACTCCCAGCTGATGGCCGACGGCCTGCGCGCGCTGGGCGTCGGCATCGAGGAGACGGTCAACAACGCCAGCGGCGGTACCGGCGGCGGCGAGGCGTGGCGGGTCATCCCGGCCGGCCAGCTCCGTGGCCCGGCGCAGGTGGACGTCGGCAACGCGGGCACCGTGATGCGCTTCCTGCCCCCGCTGGCCGTCCTCGCCGACGGCGCCGTGCACTTCGACGGCGACCCGCGCAGCTACGAGCGCCCCCAGCACGGCGTGATCGACGCGCTGCGCGCCCTCGGCGCCCGGATCGACGACGGCGGCCGTGGCGGCTTCCCGCTCACCGTGCACGGCACCGGCGCGCTGGACGGCGGCCCGGTCGAGCTGGACGCCTCCGCCTCCTCACAGTTCGTCAGCGCACTGCTGCTCTCGGGCGCCCGCTACAACAACGGCGTGGAGATCCGGAACATCGGCGGCCCCGTCCCCTCCCTCCCGCACATCCGGATGACGGTGGACATGCTCCGCAAGGCCGGCGTCCAGGTGGACGCGCCGGAGGACGGCGGCGAGAAGGACGTCTGGCGGGTCACCCCCGGCGCCCTGATCGGCCGTGACCTGGTGGTCGAGCCGGACCTCTCCAACGCCGCGCCGTTCTTCGCCGCCGCGCTGGTCACCGGCGGCCGGGTCACCGTCCGGGACTGGCCCAAGCACACGTACCAGCCGGGCGACCAGCTCCGCGAGCTGTACACCCGGATGGGCGGCAGCTGCGAACTGACCGACGAGGGGCTGGAGTTCACCGGCACCGGCAAGATCCACGGGATCGACGCCGACCTGCACGACGTGGGCGAGCTGACCCCGGTGATCGCGGCGGTGGCGGCGCTCGCCGACTCCGAGTCGCACCTCTACGGCATCGCACACCTGCGGCTGCACGAGACCGACCGGCTGGCCGCGCTGGTCAAGGAGATCAACGACCTGGGCGGCGACGCCTCCGAGACCGAGGACGGTCTCCGGATCAAGCCGCGACCGCTGCACGGCGGCGTCTTCCACACGTACGAGGACCACCGGCTGGCCACCGCCGCCGCGGTGATCGGCCTGGCCGTCCCCGGCGTCGAGGTGGAGAACGTCGCGACCACCGCGAAGACCCTGCCGGACTTCCCGCAGATGTGGGCCGACCTGCTCGGCCAGGGCTGACGGGGAGTCGGGACAGATGCGCCGTTACGGCAAGGACGCCGACGAAGACGACATCCGCAACCGCCCGGGCCGCAAAGGCTCCAAGCCGCGGACCAGGATCAGGCCCAAGCACGAGGACGCCGCCGAGGCGATGATCCTCACCGTCGACCGCGGCCGGCTGACCTGCCTGGTGGAGGCGGGCACCAAGCAGGAGCGTCAGGTGATCGCGATGAAGTCGCGCGAGCTGGGCCGCAAGGGCGTGGTGGTCGGCGACGTGGTGCACGTGGTGGGCGACCTGTCGGGTGAGGCGGACACGCTGGCCCGGATCGTCCGGGTCGAGGAGCGCCGCTCGGTGCTGCGCCGCACGGCCGACGACGACGACCCGTACGAGCGGATCGTGGTGGCCAACGCCCAGCAGCTGGCGATCGTCACCGCGCTGGCCGACCCGGAGCCCCGGCCCCGGCTGATCGACCGCTGCCTGGTGGCGGCGTACGACGCCGGGATGCGGCCGCTGCTGGTGCTCACCAAGGCGGACCTGGCCTCGGCCGAACCGCTGCTGGAGGCGTACGCGCCGCTCGGCATCGACTACGTGGTGACCCGGCGGGACGAGCTGGAGACCGCCGGGGCGGAGGCGGTCCGCGACCACCTGCGCGGGCGTTCGACCGTCTTCATCGGGCACTCCGGCGTCGGCAAGACCACCCTGGTGAACGCGCTGGTGCCGCTGCACCAGCGGACCACCGGCGTGGTCAACGCGGTCACCGGCCGGGGACGGCACACCACCGTCTCGGCCCTGGCGCTGCGGCTGCCCCCGCCGCCCGGGGCGAAGCCGGGTTCCAAGAAGGCGCTCGATCCCGGCTGGGTGATCGACACCCCCGGCTTCCGCTCGTTCGGCCTCTCCCACATCGACCCGTCCCGGGTCATCCTGGCCTTCCCCGACCTGGAGCCGGGCACCGAGGGCTGCCCCCGCGCGTGCAGCCACGACGAACCGGACTGCGCGCTGGACGCCTGGGTCGCCGACGGCCACGCCGAGCAGGCCCGGCTGTACTCGCTCCGTCGGCTGCTCTCCTCCAAGGAGACCCGCGAAGGTGACTGACCGAAGTCTTTCGGCCCGTCAGAAGTGTTGGAATCCCCTCGCGCGGTGATCATAGGAAGGTCGGACCGATCGGTCCGGCCTTTCGAGGGGAGTCGGCTCGATGGCATGGGCCCTGGTGGTCATCGCCGGACTGTTGGAGACCGGCTTCGCGATCAACCTGAAACTCAGCGAGGGCTTCACCAAGCTCTGGCCCACCATCAGCTTCTGCGTCTTCGCCCTGGGCAGCTTCGGCCTGCTCACCCTCTCCCTCAAGACCCTGCCGGTCGGCCCGGCCTACGCGGTGTGGACCGGTCTCGGCGCCGCCGGGACGGCCATCTACGGGATGCTCTTCATGGACGAGACCACCTCCACCCTCAAGCTGGTCTCGATCTCCCTCGTGATCGCCGGGGTGATCGGACTCCAGCTGAGCGGCTCCGGACACTGACGGAGCGTCCAGTGCGCGAGCCGGAGTGTCCAGATCCGTGGACGCTCGCCTAGTGTTCGGGCATGGCCGATTACCACGACGATCTCCGACTCGCCCACGTCCTCGCCGACTCGGCCGACTCGATCACCATGGAGCGCTTCAAGGCGCTGGACCTCAAGGTCGAGACCAAGCCCGACCTGACCCCGGTGAGCGACGCGGACAAGGCCGCCGAGGAGCTGGTGCGCAGCGTGCTGCAGCGCGCCCGGCCGCGCGACGCGGTGCTCGGCGAGGAGTTCGGCCTCAAGGGTTCGGGGCCGCGCCGCTGGGTGATCGACCCGATCGACGGCACCAAGAACTACGTCCGGGGCGTCCCGGTCTGGGCCACGCTGATCTCGCTGCTCGAGGTCGGCCCGGACGGTGAGCAGCACCCGGTGGTCGGCATCGTCTCGGCCCCGGCCCTGCAACGCCGTTGGTGGGCCGCCAAGGGCCTGGGCGCGTACGCCGGCCGCAGCCTGGCCAAGGCGAGCCGGATCCACGTCTCCTCGGTCTCCCGGCTCGACGACGCCTCGCTCTCCTACTCCTCGCTCACCGGCTGGGAGGAGCGGGCCAGGCTGGACGCCTTCCTCGACCTCTCCCGCTCCTGCTGGCGCACCCGCGCGTACGGCGACTTCTGGTCGTACATGATGGTCGCCGAGGGCGCGGTGGACATCGCCGCCGAGCCCGAGCTGAGCCTCTGGGACATGGCCGCGCCGTGCATCGTGGTGCAGGAGGCCGGCGGCCGCTTCACCGGCCTGGACGGGATCGAAGGACCGAACGGCGCCGACGCGGTGGCCTCGAACGGCCTGCTGCACGACGAGACGCTGCGCAAGCTCAGCGTCTGACGCCCCGTATCGCCGTACGTCTGCGGACCCAACGGGTGCGGGGCCCCGATGACGACCGAACGTCTCCGGGGCCCCGCAGTCAGAGGTGCCGTTACTTCTGCTTGCGCAGCTCGCGGACGGCGTCCTCCAGGCGCTGACCGTAGTCGGCGTCGGCCTGGCGGAAGTTGTTGATCGCGCGCTCGACGATGTCGTCGCGGTCGGCCGAGACCTTGGCGATGAAGCCGGAGAGGTTGGCGATCAGGCGCTGCTTCTCCTCCTCCGTCATCAGGCGGTAGAGGTTGCCGGCCTGGACGAAGTCGTTGTCCTCGCTGTGCGAGGGCGCCTCGGTGGTGCCGGTGGTGCCGGTCACCGGCACGGCGGCCCAGAGCGGGCGGCCGGTCTCGACGGCACCGCCGAAGCTGTTCGGCTCGTAGTTCTTCGAGCGGCCGTGGCGGCCGTCGTAGAGGTGACCATCCCGGGCGTTGGTGCGCGCCTCGGTGGCGTGCGGGCGGTTCACCGGCAGGTGGTCGGCGTTGATGCCGACCCGGTAGCGGTGCGCGTCCGCGTAGGCGAACAGGCGGCCCTGGAGCATCTTGTCCGGCGACGGGCCGATGCCCGGCACGAAGTGGCCCGGGGAGAAGATCGACTGCTCGACCTCGGCGAAGACGTTGTCGGGGTTGCGGTTGAGCTCCAGCTTGCCGAACTCGACCAGCGGGTAGTCCGCGTGCGGCCAGACCTTGGTCAGGTCGAACGGGTTGAACCGGTAGTTCGCCGCGTCGGCCGCGGGCATGATCTGCACGCTGACCGTCCAGCTCGGGAAGTCACCGCGCTCGATCGACTCGCGCAGGTCGCGCTGGTGGCTGTCCGGGTCCTCGCCGGCCAGCTTGGCGGCCTCTTCGGCGGTGAGGTTCTTGATGCCCTGGTCGGTCTTGAAGTGGTACTTCACCCAGAAGTACTCGCCGGCCTCGTTCTGCCACTGGTAGGTGTGCGAGCCGAAGCCGTCCAGGTGCCGGTACGAGGCCGGGATGCCGCGGTCGCCGAACAGCCAGGTCACCTGGTGGGTCGACTCGGGCGAGAGGCCCCAGAAGTCCCAGACGTTGTCCGCCTCCTGCGAGCCGGTGTACGGGTCACGCTTCTGGGTGTGGATGAAGTCCGGGAACTTGATGGCGTCCTTGATGAAGAACACCGGGGTGTTGTTGCCGACGAGGTCGTAGTTCCCCTCCTCGGTGTAGAACTTCAGCGCGAAGCCGCGCGGGTCGCGGACGGCGTCGGCCGAGCCCAGGTTGCCCGCCACGGTGGAGAACCGCAGGAAGGTCTCGGTCTCCTTGCCGACCTCGGAGAGGAACGCGGCCCGGGTGTACGCGGTGACGTCACCGGTCACCGTGAAGGTGCCGTACGCGGCGGCACCACGGGCGTGCACCACGCGCTCCGGGATGCGCTCCCGGTTGAAGTGGGCGAGCTTCTCGAACAGCAGCTGGTCCTGGATCAGAGCCGGGCCGCCTATACCCGCGGTCTCGGTGTTCTGATTGTCGGCGACCGGGGCGCCGGCCTCCGTCGTCAGCGTGGGCCGCAGCTCGTCCTGGGTGGTCATGTCGGGATGCCTCCGCGTATCCGGTCGTACCGTGCCTAAGTATTGGCTTGATCCTAGCTTGGACTTTGTCTAAGTCAACACTGGAACCAAGTCGAGAACGTGGCTTACCCTGATCCCATGAGTGACCTGCTGGAACGACTTCGCGGACGCGGCTGGCGTCTGACCTCGCAGCGGCGTGTCGTGGCCGAGGTCCTCGACGGCGACCACGTCCACCTCACCGCCGACGAGGTGCACGCCCGCGCGGTCTCCGTTCTCCCCGAGATCAGCCGTGCCACGGTCTACAACACGCTCGGCGAGATGGTCTCCCTCGGCGAGGTCATGGAGGTCGCCACCGACGGCCGCGCCAAGCGCTACGACCCCAACGCCCGCCACGCCCACCAGCACCTCATCTGCTCCGGCTGCGGCTCGATCCGCGACGTCCACCCCCAGGGTGACCTGATCGCCGCGCTGCCGGCAGCGGAACGCTTCGGCTTTGTCATCTCGGGCGCGGAGATCACCTACCGCGGCCTCTGCCCTACCTGCTCCTAGATACGAGGAGAGCCGGCGTTCGGTTCACTGCGAAAGTGCTCGACCTCGTACGCACGTCGAGCGCTCCTGATGTGCGGCGCCGCCCGCGCGGCGGAGCCGCACATCAGCAGAGCCCCGGGCCCCCGGTTATGCGCTGAGCTCCGCGTGCAGCGCACCGAGCAGTCGCGAAGCCCGTTCCGTCACCTCGGCGGGGCCGGCGTCGGCGGCCCGGCGGCACCAGTTCTCCGCCTGCACCGGCTCCCCCCGTCGGAGGGCGAGCAGCGCGAGCCGGAGCGCGGCCCGCCCGTGCCCGGCGTCGGCGGCCCGGGTGTACCAGACCATCGCCTCCGCCTCCTCGTCCTGACGGGCCAACAGCAGCCCGAGGTTGAACGCGGCGCTACGGCTCCCCGCCTCCGCCGCCCGCCGGTACCAGCTCTCGGCGATCTCCAGCGCACCGCGCTCCGCGGCCCTGACCCCCATCCGGACCTGCGCGCGCCGGTGCCCGGCGTCGGCCGCGACCGCGTACCAGTGCTCGGCCTCGTCGTCCGCGTCACCGCGCCGGTCCAGCAGCGAGGCCAGCCGGAAGGCGCCCTCCGCCGAGGCGCCCGCCGCCGCCTGCCGGTAGCGCTCCAGCGCGCCGGTCAGCTGCCCGCGCTGCTCCAGCGCCACGGCCAGCTGCAACGCGGCCTCGCCGTGCCCCTCGGCCGCAGCGCGCGCGTACCACTCGTGCGCCTGCTGCAGCTCCCCGCGCCCGGCGTGCAGAACCCCCAGGTTGAACGCCCCGTCAACGCTCCCCGCTTCGGCGGCCTTCGAGAACCACGGTTCCGCCCCCGACTCATCGCCGCGCTGGAGCAGCACGACGGCCAGCGCGTTGCACGCCTCCCGGTGTCCGGCGTACGCCGCGCGCCGGTACCACTGCTCGGCCTGCGCCTCGCGCCCGGCGCTCGCACAGAGCAGGCCCAGGTTGAAGGCGCCGTTCTGGTCGCCCGCCTCCAGCGCCGCCCGGTACCACCGCTCGGCGTCCGCGGCCTCCCCGCGCCCGGCGTGCAGCGCGCCGAGCGCATTGGCGGCGTTGCCGTCGCCCGCCTCGGCGGCCTCCTGCCACCACTCGGCGGCAGCCGTCAGGTCACCCGCATCGCGGTGCAGAAAGCCCAGCGCGCACGCCGCGCGCGGCTCGCCGTTCTGCGCCGCCTGCCGGTACCAGCGCGCGGCGTCGTCCAGGTCGCCACGGTCCTCCAGCAGCACCCCGAGCCGCAGCCCCGCGCGGGCGTGGCTGCGCGCGGCGGCGGTCCGGTACCAGGTCTCGGCGGTGTCCTTGTCGCCCGCCGCCTCACGCATCCGGGCCAGCCGGTACGCGGCCTCCCGGTGGCCCGCGTCGGCGGCCACCTTGAACCAGCGCTCGGCCCGCACGTCGCGCCGGTGCTCCATCAGATCGCCCAGCGCGTACGCCCCGAGGGGGTGACCGTGCTCGGCGGCGAAGTGCAGCCAGTACTCGGCGGCCTCCTCCTCGCCCTGGTCGCGCAGTTGCAGCCCGAGCGCGTGCGCGGCCGGGGCGGAGCCCGCCACCGCGGCCTGGCGCCACCACTGGGCGGCCTCGGCCCGGTGGCCGCGCGTGTGCAGCAGGACGCCCAGGTTGTTGGCGGCGGCCCGCAGCCCGGCGGCCGCGCCGGTGCGCAGGTACGGTTCGGCGTCCGCCAGGTCACCCCGGCGGAGCAGCAGCGCACCGAGCTGGCTGGCGGCGTTCGGGTCGCCCTGGTCGGCCGCCTGACGGTGCCTCGACTCCAGGGCGGCCTGCTCGCGGGCGGCCAGCGCGGTCTCGAAGCTGTCCTGCTCGGGCGTGGGCTCGACGGCGGACTGCGGGCCGTAGCTGCCGGCCGCGGGCGCGAACTGACGCGCGGACACCCGGACCAGGCTGTCGGGGCCGTACCCGGCGTCGGTCCGGCTGACGGTCAGTCCGCTGGTCCGCTGGGCGGGCAGCGCCGCGGCGGTCTCCTCGCTCTGCGCCCATGCCTCGGTGTCGGCCGCCCCCGCGCCCGCCTTGCCCCCACTGCCCGGATCGTTCCTGCCGATCAGCTTCATGCCGACTCCCGCTCCCCCCGAGTGCTGCTGCACCCGCCGGGGACGTGTCGGATTCGGCGCTGACGACGACTCCCCTTGGCCAAGGGAGTCAACTGCCGTACGGCGTCCCCCATGTGGTCCATCGTCGCATCACCCGCAACCCGCGTACACCTGCCCCGGCCAGGTTTTGGCGGGGCGGGCCGAAGCCCGGCGAGATTGCTTCAGCGCTTTGTCGATTTCCCGACACTTGACCCCCACAAACCCCGGGCACGCATCGTACCGGAGTGGACCATGGTGAGCGCCCTGAATAAGGAAGCACCGAAGGCCCGGAGAAGAATCTCCGGGCCTTCGGTTCAGAGTAGCGGGGACAGGATTTGAACCTGCGACCTCTGGGTTATGAGCCCAGCGAGCTACCGAGCTGCTCCACCCCGCGTCGTTGTGTCCCAACCATAACACGGGGGTGGAGCAGCTCGTTAACCGCCGGACGTCGGCCGTACCTCAGCCGTGCCTCGGCCGGCCGTCGTCCGACCGTCAGCCGGTCTTCTGCTGGCCGGCCGCCGCAGCGGCCTCCAGCGCGGCCTTGAGCGCCTTCTGCGCCTCGCCGTACTTGGCCCAGTCGCCCGCCTTCTGGGCCGCCTCGCCGTCGTTGAACGCCTTCTGGGCGTCCGCGATGGCCTTGGCCTGGTCGGCGTTGACCGTCCCCGGCGTGGTCGGGGTGGTGGGCGTGGTCGGCGTGGTGCCCGGGGTGGTGGGCACCGTCGGCGTGGTCGGAGTCACCGTGGTGGCGTTGCCGAGCACCTTCTTGAGCGCCTCCTCCAGGGTGTTCTCGAAGGCCACGTTGTCGTTGCCGTACACCGCGAGCACCTTCTGCAACACCGGGTAGTCGGCGCCGCGCCCGCGCACGTAGACCGGCTCCACGTTGAGCAGACCGCCGCCGACCGGGAGGGTCAGCAGGTTGCCGTACTCGATGTCGGAGTCGCCACCGATCTTCAACGTGTTGAGCTTGTTGGCCACGTCGGTGTTCGAGTTGAACTGCGACTGCACCAGCTTGGGGCCGAGGGTGTTGGAGTCACCGGGCACCTTGAGGATGCGGATCTTCCCGTACTCGGGCCCCGGGTCCGCGCTGACCGCCATGAAGGCCGCCAGGTTGTCCCGCCTGCTGGGCACGAAGGTGGTGGTCAGCGAGAAGCTCGCCTGGGTCACCGCCGGGTCGGGCATCCGGACCGTCATGTAGTACGGCGGCTGTACCGCACCGGAGTTGGTGGTCGGGTCCACCGGGACCTGCCAGATGTCGGTGCCGTTGAAGAAGGAGTTGGCGTCCGTCATGTGGTACTGGCCGAGCAGGTCGCGCTGCACCTTGAACATGTCCTGCGGGTAGCGCAGGTGCGGCACCAGGGTGGTCGGGATGTCGGCCTTGGCCTTGACCGTGCCGGGGAACGCCTTCATCCAGGTCTTCAGCACCGGGTCGGCGTCGTCCCACTGGTAGAGCGTCACCTCGCCGGTGTAGGCGTCCACGGTCGCCTTCACCGAGTTCCGGATGTAGTTGACCTTGTTGACCGAGGTGAGCGTGCGCCCGCGCTGGTCGGTCAGCGAGTCCTTGGTGACGTCGCCCAGGGTGGTCTTGGAGGCGAACGGGTAACCGTCCGAGGTGGTGTAGCCGTCCAGCACCCAGACCAGCTTGCCGTCCTGCACCACCGGGTACGGGTCGGCGTCGATCGAGAGCCAGGGCGCGACCTTCTCCACCCGCTCCTTGGGCGTCCGGTCGTAGATCACCTTGGCGCCGTCGGTGATGGCACCCGCGTACAGGATCTGCGGCTCGGCGAAGCGCACCGCGTACGCGGCCCGGGTGAACGCGTTGTTCAGCGAGACGCCGCTGTCGCCGGTGTACTTGTACTGCTTGTCACCGGCGTCGGTGGAGTAGTCGATCTCCTGGTTGGTGCCGCCGACGATGGAGTAGGTCTTGGTCTCCTCGCCGTAGTAGATCCGCTGCTGGTAGTCGCCCAGCGCGCCGGTGGACGGCAGACCCGACTCGGTGAAGACCGGCTGGCCCTTGTCGTTGACCTGGTTGCCCTTGGCCGAGACGACGCCGTAGCCGTGGGTGTACTTGAAGTGGTCGTTGATCCAGTTCCGCTGCTGCACCCCGGTGAGGTTCAGCTCGCGCAGACCGATCACGGTGTCCTGGCCGCCGACCTGGCCGTTGTTGTACCGGTCCACGTCCAGCGTCTTCGGGAACTTGTAGTACGAGCGCTGCTGCTCGATCTGCTGGAAGGTCGGCGAGACCACATTGGGGTCCAGCAGGCGGATGTCCGCGATGGTCTGCGCGTCCGCCTTCAGCGCGTCGCCGTTGGTGGTCGCCTTCGGTGCGTACTGCTGGGTCTGGCTGTCCGCGATGCCGTACGCCTGCCTGGTGGCGTCGATGTTCTTCTGGATGTACGGCGTCTCCTTGGCCTGCTCGTTCGGCTTGACCTGGAACTGCTGCACGATCGCCGGGTACAGCCCGCCGATCAGCACCGCCGAGAGCGCCATCAGCCCGAAGCCGATCAGGGCCGGGGCCCAGGTCTTCCGGATCGGGGTGAGGAAGAACAGCGCCGCGCAGATGATCGCGACGAAGAACAGGATGGTCTTGGCCGGCAGGAACGCGTTGGCGTCCACGTACCGCAGGCCGGTCCAGCCGTCCACGCCCTTGTACGCACCGGACTTGACCGCCAGCGCGTACCGGTCCAGCCAGTACGCGGCCGCCTTCAGCAGCACGAACAGGCCCAGCAGCACGGCCAGATGACCCTGGGCGCCGGAGCTCGCCTTCCGCCCCGGGCCCTGCAGCCGCAGGCCGCCGTACAGGTAGTGCACGACCACCGAGGCCAGCAGCGAGACGATCACCGCGCTGAACGCGAAGCCGAGCAGGAACTCGTACCAGGGCAGCTCGAAGGCGTAGAACGAGACGTCCAGGTGGAACTGACTGTCCTTCACCCCGAACGGCGTCTCGTTGGTCCAGAGCATCCACGTCCGCCACTGCCCGGCCGCCGCCGCCCCGGCCACCAGGCCGACCAGCAGCGCGACCGCGAGCAGCAGCCACTTCTTGTACGGGGCGATGCCCATCCGGTAGCGGTCCAGGCTCTGCTGCTCGACCGACATCGCGGCCAGCGGCGGCCGCAACCGGTACGCCAGCCAGACGTTGAGGCCGACCACCAGTGCCATCACCAGGCCGAAGACGGCGAACAGGCCGACCTTGGTCCAGAGCTGGGCGGAGAAGACGGAGGAGTAGCGGACCGATTTGAACCAGAGCCAGTCGGTCCACAGCCCCGCGAACATCACGAACAGCAGGAAGAGCACCGCCAGCACGCCTGCGGTCAGCAGGAGCACTCGGGTGCGCCGGGAAGGCGGGCCGACTCTGGCACGGAAGCCCGGGCCTCCCGGGCGGTCCGGCATCTGGAATACCAAGGTGGCACCTCTGCTGTGTCGTGTGGGTCGGTCTGGTCCGGTCTCCTGTGCAACTTAATCGGTCTTTACCTGAGTTCCCACGGTTCACCACGAGTTCGCCCTCCGCCCCGGCTGAACCGGCCGGGACGCCGCGCATGTGAGGATTGGGGCATGTCCGATGCACTTGATGCCCTGGCCGGCGGCAAGCCGCCCGCCGCCTCCCCGCTCACCCGCGCCGCGCTGGAGATCGACGAGTACGCCGCCACCCTCGGCTGGGACCTGCCGACCCGGCTGTTCGCCCTGGTGGACAGCGCCGCGCTGCGCAAGCAGGACCCGAAGCTGGCCAAGCAGCTGGGCCTGACCGACGAGAAGCCCGGCGACCTCACCGTGATCGAGCAGGACGAGCTGCCCGCCGGGATGGAGCTGGACAAGTTCCTCGGCACCATCGCCTGGCCGGACCAGGTGGTCGGCTGCGCGCTGGTGGTGGAGCGTCAGATGCTCCCGCCGGGCGCCGAGCACAGCCGCCCGAAGAACGCCACCGAGGCGCAGCTCGCCGACTGGGCGGCCAACCACCCGGCCCGCGAGGAGGTCCGGATCACCGCGGCCGTGCTGCGCGACGGCAAGAAGGAGATCGCGCTGCGGCTGCGCTCCAAGGACGTCGCCCGCGAGGTGCTGACCGGCCCCGACCTGGTGCCCGGCCTGACCGAGGCGCTGCTCGCCACCTTCTCCTGAGCGACCGTCAGCCGGTGGTGCAGGCCGGCAGCGCCGCGCCCTGACCGGCGCGGATCAGCTCCAGCGACTTGAGCGCACCGTCCAGGGTCTCCGTCTTCACCAGGCGGAGGCCCTCCGGCGTGGCCTTGGCCGCCTCGGCGCAGTTGTCGGCCGGGGTGAAGAAGTACTCGGCGCCCTTGTCCCTGGCCGCGATCAGCTTCATCGAGATGCCACCGATCGGGCCGACCTTGCCGTCGTCGCTGATCGTACCCGTGCCCGCGACGAACTTGCCGGCCGTGAGGTCGGTCGGGGTCAGCTTGTCCACGATGCCGAGCGAGAACATCAGACCGGCGCTCGGGCCGCCGACGTCCTGCAGCCCGATGTCGATCTTGAACGGGTAGGTGTGCTCGACGTCCGGCCTGATGCCGACCACGGCGCGGTTCCCCTCCGCCGCCTTTCCGGTCACCACCGGCACCTGCACCTCGTCGGCCGCCGTCGCGGCGGCCCCGGCGCGGTCCTTCGGTACGACGGTGAAGACCGCCGTATCGCCCGGCTGGTGCTTGGTCACCGACTCGGCCACCTGCTCGGCCGTGGTCACCTTGGTGCCGTCCACCGCGACGATCCGGTCCCCCGCGTGCAGCTTGCCCTCGGACGGGCCGCCGGCCACCACGGACTTGACCACCACCTGGGTGCCGACCGGGATGCCGAGCTGGTTGAGCGCGGCGGTCTTGGCACTGTCCTCGGAGGACGCGAACTCCTCCGCGTTCTGCTGCTGCGCCTCCTGATCGGTCTGACCCTCCGGGTAAACGTTCTCGCGCGGCACCACCAGCACGTCGCCGCGCAGCCAGCCGATCACCGCCGACACCAGGCTGGGCTCGTACTTGGCCCCGGTCACCTGAACGGTCGTCATGTTGAGGTGGCCACTGGTCGGGTACGTCTCGTGCCCGGTGATCTGGATCACCGGCCTCCCGTCGTCCTCCTGCGTCCCGAGCGTGTTGTACGTCGGGCCCGGGCTCATCTCCGTGTACGGCACCTTCATCAGGACCGACGCACAGAGCAGTGCTATGAGCAGCAGGGTGGCGGCGAGCATCGTCGCGGAGCGGCGTGGCATGGGACCGACAGTACGGGACGGGGCCGTCACCGCGCCGCCCGGGCTACCGCTTCCCCGGCTCCCCCGGAGCGCTCGTGCTGCGCTCCATCGCGGCCCTGAACCGCTGGTGCTCGGCCAGCGAGGCCGGGTCGCCGGTGGCCCTCGGGGTACGGGCGGCCCAGCCGGCCCAGAGCATGGCGGCCAGTGCCGCCACCACAGGAATGATCAACCAGGCGAGCGCAGCCATGTCCGTACTCCCAGCTCGTCGTTCGTATGAGCAGATTAACCACTCGGCAGCCCAACGGGCGCACCGCCGTACGGGTTACGGCGCGGCGAATTCGCTCACCACTGAGAAGTATTCGTATGACCGGATGCCACCGAACGGGTCCGACGGAGGATCAGCAGGAGCCCGCGCCGACCCACTCCTCCTCGCCATCGGAGAAGATCTGGTGCTTCCAGATCGGCACCTCGTGCTTGAGGTCGTCGATCAGCCGACGGGCCGCCGCGAAGGCCTCGCCCCGGTGCGGGCAGGAGACCGCGACGATCACGGCCTTGTCGGTGATGTCCAGCCGACCGATCCGGTGCACCGCCGCGAGCGCCCGGACCGGGAACTCGGCGACGATCTTCTCGGCGATCCGCCGCATCTCCTGCTCGGCGCTCGGGTGGGCGCTGTACTCCAGCGCGGTCACCGACTTGCCGCCGTCGTGGTCGCGCACCGTGCCGACGAAGACCGTGGTGCCGCCGGCCGCGTCGTCGCCGACCGCCTCGTACACCTCGTCCAGCGAGAGCGGGGTCTCGCGGATGGCCAGCAGGCGGATGGGGTCGTGGTTCTCGGACATGCTCACCATGATTCCTCATCCCCCGGGGTCCGCGACAAGAGCTTTCCGCATCACGATTGGGCCATTCCGCGAAGCGGAAAAGGCGCGGCCTCACTCCGGGCGCAGCAAGCGCGGACCAACAGGCGCACGATTGCTGCCGCGCGCCCTCGTACCGGACCCTCCGTCAGATCCGGCGGCTCTTCCGGGCCCGCCGGACCAGGGCCGCCGTGCCGATCAGCGCCACCGTGGCACCCGCCGCACCCAGGCTGGTCGCGGCCTCCTTGCCGCCCAGCCGCCGCCCGGCCACCGCGTGCTTGCCCGCGACCTGCGCCAGCAACTCGCCGAGAACCTGCTCATTGGTGTGCGCGGGCCGCCAGCCCGCCTCGTACAGCCGGCTCCCGGAAACCACCCAGGGGTACATCGTGTAGGCCAGGTCCCCCGCCGGGGCCGGGGTCAGGCCCAGTCGGTGCAGCCGGGCCGCCGTGCCCAGCGCGAGCGCGGCCGGCAGCTCCATCCGGCGGATGCCGGACAGCTGCTCCACGTCCTCCTGCTCCAGCCAGCCGTCGCAGCCGACCGTCACCTCACCCTCGACCAGGCCGAGCGTCGCGTACTCCAGCGCCACCGCCAGGTCGTCCACGTGACAGAACTGCCAGCACGGCCGGGACCCGGCCACCACCAGCAGCCGGGGTGCCTCGAAGTGCCTGGTCAGCACGGTGTCCACGCCCGGGCCCACCACCACGGCCGGACGCAGCACGGTGACCTGCAACCCCGGGTGCGCCCGGGGCGCGCGACGGGCCAGCCGCTCGATCTCCAGCAGGTCACCGACCAGCGACGCCTCCTCGGTCGCCCGCAGCTCGGCCGACTCGGCGAGCGGCACCTCGTTGTCCGGCAGCGCGCCGTAGACCATCGCCGAGGTGCAGAGCACCACCCGGCTCACCCCGGCCGCCGCGGCGGCGGTCAGGACGGTCTGCGCGCCCCGCACGTTGTACGCGCTGCGGGCCCGTGGGTCGGTCTCCATGCCCAGGTCCATCGCCAGGTGCACCACCACGTCCACTCCGGTCAGCCGCTCGGCCACCGCCGGGTCGCGGACGTCCAGCACCCGCCACTGCACGCCGGGGACCTCCCCGCGCCGGTCGTCCAGCGCGAGCACCTTGCGCACTCCTGGGGAGCCGACCAGGCGGGCGGCGACCCGTTCGCCGAGCACCCCCGCGGCGCCGGTGACGGCCACGGTCAGCGGCTTGCCGCCGTAGGCTGGAGACGGCGAACCCGCGGCAGCTGGGGCGTCCTCACCTCCGGTCAGCCCAGAGCGAACGTCCGAAGGCGGGGAACTCACCGGCCATCCTCCACGGTTAGCTTATGTGCGTACGTACGAGTGTCACGTACCGACCATCCTGCCCGAGGCGCGGCCCCGGCGGTGCACCCGGCGCGATCGGGCCGCGCTGCCGACGCCCGTTCCGGGCACGCAGACCCCCGCCACACCACGCGCGTGACGGCCGATCAGATCGAGGACCCCGTGAGCGACCTTCCCTTCGGATTCGGCGTTCCTCCCGAGGAGCCCGAGGACGGCAAGGCCAAGCGCGACAAGGAGAACAAGGACGAGAGCGCCGAGCCCACGCCGCCGCAGCCGTTCGGTTTCGGCGGGGCCAACCCGTTCGGTGCGCTGTTCGGCATGGGCGGTCCCGGCACTCCCGGCGGGGCTGCGGGCGACAATCCGTTCGGGGCGATGCTGGGCGGTCTCAATCCCAACGACCTCGGCGCGGCGTTCCAGCAACTCGGCCAGATGCTCTCCTTCGACGGCGGCCCGGTCAACTGGGACCTGGCCCGGGACATCGCCCGGCAGACCGTGGTCGCCGAGCAGGCCGAGGGGAAGACCAAGGACCGCTCGGTGAGCGCCACCGAGCGGTCGGCCGTCGCCGAGGCGGTCCGGCTGGCCGACCTCTGGCTGGACTCCGTCACCGAGTTCCCGTCCGGTGCGGGCACCGCCGTGGCGTGGAGCCGGGCCGAGTGGATCGAGGCCACCCTGCCGGTCTGGAAGGACCTGGTCGACCCGGTCGCCGAGCGGGTCGGCAACGCCATGGGCGGTGTGCTGCCCGAGGAGATGCAGGCGATGGCCGGGCCGCTGATGGGCATGATGCGCTCGATGGGCGGCGCGATGTTCGGCACCCAGATCGGCCAGGCGCTCGGGGCGCTGGCCGCCGAGGTGGTCGGCTCCACCGACGTCGGCCTGCCGCTCGCCCCGGCCGGCAAGGCCGCCCTGCTGCCGCAGAACGTCGCCGAGTTCGGCGAGGGCCTGAGCGTGCCCGCCGAGGAGGTCCGGCTCTACCTGGCCCTGCGCGAGGCCGCCCACCAGCGGCTGTTCGCCCACGTGCCGTGGCTGCGGGCCCACCTGTTCGGCGCGGTCGAGGCGTACGCGCGCGGCATCAAGGTGGACACCTCGCGGATGGAGGAGCTGGTCGGCCAGCTCGACCCGTCCAACCCCGAGGCGCTCCAGGATGCGCTGGCCAACGGCCTGCTGCAGCCCGAGGACACCCCGGAGCAGAAGGCCGCGCTGGCCCGTCTGGAGACCGCGCTCGCCCTGGTCGAGGGCTGGGTCGACGCGGTCGTCCACGCCGCCGCCGAACCGCACCTGCCGCAGGCCGGGGCGCTCCGCGAGACCGTCCGCCGCCGCCGCGCGGCCGGCGGCCCGGCCGAGCAGACCTTCGCCACCCTGGTCGGCCTGGAGCTCCGCCCGCGCCGCCTCCGGGACGCCTCCCGGCTCTGGGCCTCGCTCGCCGACGCCCGGGGCGTCGACGGCCGGGACGCGCTCTGGGAGCACCCCGACATGCTGCCCACCGCCGCAGACCTGGACGACCCGGACGGCTTCGTGCACCGCGGCTCGGGCGACGGCGCCGAGGGCGGCATCGACTTCACCGAGCTCGACAAGCTGCTCGGCGAGGCCGCCAAGGGCAAGACCGACGACGAGGACGGGGAGCCCGGCAAGTGACCGTGCTGCACGCCGACGCGATCCGCACGCTGAGCACCTGGTCGGTGGCCGACCCCGGTCAGGACCGGCTCAGGCTCGACTACCTCGGCCACCTGGCCGACCGCCCCGACGGCATGTGGCGGTCCTGCCTGCCCGCTCACATCACCGCCAGCGCGGTGGTGGTGGACCCCTCGGCCGGGCGGGTGCTGCTGACGCTGCATCCGAAGGTCGGCCGCTGGCTGCAGATGGGCGGGCACTGCGAGCCCGGTGACGGGACGCTGGCCGCCGCCGCGCTGCGCGAGGCCACCGAGGAGTCCGGCATCCCGGACCTCGAACTGCTCACCGTCGACGGCGCACCCGTCCCGGTCAAGCTGGACCGGCACCAGGTCCGCTGCACCGGCAAGGACCGGCCGGAGAACACCCACCTGGACGTCCAGTACGTCGCGCTGGCGCCGGCCGGAGCGGAGGCACTGATCAGCGAGGAGTCGCTGGACCTGCGCTGGTTCGACTACGACCACCTGCCGGAGCTGACCGACGGGTCTGTGCGCGAACTGGTCTCGCTGGCCCGGAATCTGACCGAGGGTCGATAGTTCTCTTGGCCGTGCCGCCGTAGCGGTCAGTCGCAGCTTCGGGCATGCGGCAGGTGTGCCGCGGCGGCCACACCCTCCAGGTACCCGCGGGCCCTCTCGGTCCGCGGGTAGGACGCCAGCAGCGCCCAGAAATCCGGGCCGTGGCTCGGCTCCAGCAGGTGCGCCAGCTCGTGCAGCAGCACGTAGTCGACCACGTACTCGGGCATCCCCTGCAGCCGGTGCGAGAGCCGGATGCTCCCCTCGGCCGGGGTGCAGGATCCCCAGCGCGAATTCTGGTTGGTCACCCAGCGGACCACGGCGGGCCGGGCCCGCCCGCCGAGGTACTCGGCCGACAGCCGGGCGGCCCGGCGGATCAGCGCGTCGTCCCCGAGCACCTTGCGGCTCTCCTGGGCGGCCAGCCTGTCGAGCATCCGGTCCACCCAGCGGCGCTCCTCGGCCTGCGACATCCGGGCCGGGATCAGCACCACCGTCCGGTCGCCCTCGCGGTATGCGGAGACCGTACGGCTGCGGCGGGCGCTGCGCCGGACCTCGACCGCGCTCCGGTCCTGAGGCGGCAGCGCCACCGGCTCACCTGGCTCGCGCGCCGGGGCGCGCGTGACGGGCGTCGCGGCTCCCGACCCGGACGTGGCCCGGGCACGACGGGGCGACGCCTGAGCAGGGACATCCCGTTCGACCGCCATGCCCGCGAGGCTACCCGCTGCCCCTGACAGACAAGCCCGGGCGGCCGCTGCCGACGACGGCCAGAGTTATCCACAGGCTGTGCAGAACGATCGTCGGACAAGCGCCCGGAACCTGTGGACAGCGCTCAGCGCGGTGGGCTCGGGATCAGGCATGCTTCCACTAGCCCGCCGTACCCGCTCCGACCGGAGGCCGCCGTGCGCCCGATGGTGAAGCCCGCACTCTCGCGTCTGTGGCGCGACAACGACACCCTGCAGTTCGGCACCGTCCGGCAGCACGCCCGGGTGGTGGAGCAGGTCAGCCAACCCGTCGCCGCCTTCCTGGAACTCCTCGACGGCAGCCGGGAGCGGCCCGCCCTGTTGGAGGCGGGCGAGCGGCTCGGGCTCGGCCGGGAGGTCACCGAGCAGCTGCTCGGCTCACTCGAGCAGGGCGGCCTGCTGGACGACGCCGAGGCCGGCCTGGCCGTGTTCGACAGCTATCCGAAGGCCCGTCAGGAGCTGCTCGCGCCCGACCTGGCCTCGCTCTCCCTGGTCCACCCGGATCCCGGCGAGGCCCCCGCCGTGCTCCGGGGCCGGGCCGCCGCCCGGGTGGAGATCCACGGGGCCGGGCGGGTCGGCGCCGCCGTCGGGGCGGTGCTCGCCGCCGGGGGCGTCGGCGGCGTCACGCTGACCGACCAGGGCCGGGTCACCGGACGGGACTGCTCACCCGCCGGCTACCCGCCGACCGACATCGGACGACTCCGGGCCACCGCCGCCCGGGAGGTGGTGCACCGGGCCTCCGGTGCCGCCACCGGCGAGCGGCAGCGCACCCCACGGGCCGAGGAGCAGCCACCGCCCGCCCTGGTGGTGCTGGCGCCCCGGGACGGCGCCGGCGCCTTCACCGGCGTCGCCGCCGAGGCTCACCGCCTGATGCGGGCCGGGGTGCCTCATCTGTACGTCGGGGTGCTGGAGCACCTGGGCATCGTCGGCCCCCTGGTACTGCCCGGCGCCTCGGCCTGCGGCTCCTGCGCCACCCTCACCCGCCGCGACGAGGACGAGGCCTGGCCCCGGCTGCTCGCCCAACTCGGCGCCGAAGGACCAGGCCGTCCCCGCGCTCCGGCCTGCGACAGCGCCCTCGCCACCACCGTCGCCGGCCTGGCCGCCCTGCACGTCGAGCTCTACCTGGACGGCGTCCGGCCACCCAGCGTGGACGGCTGGTGCGAGGTCTCCGCCGCAGACGGAATGACCCGCCGCCTCCGCCTCCCCACCCACCCCTCCTGCGGCTGCACCTGGCCCTCGGGGCCGCCCGAGCAGCGGCAGGGGATGTAGGGCCGGTCCGGCGGATCCTGTCGGCCGGCCAGGCCCCGAGTTGCGAAGGTGCGGGCAACCCCGGCCGGGCCGGATCGGGGAGCGGGCACAATGGCCAGTGACACGACCTGCGGGTGGGATTCGGAGCTGGGAGGCCTGGGGTGAGCGATCTTCCGCACAAGGCGGTGGCGCGGACGGTACGGCCCGCGGTGGGGCGCCGACGGCGACGCCGGGTCACCGCGGTCCGCAGCACGACACGGGCTACGGGCTGCGGCAACGCCGGCCGCACCGCTCGGGGGGCAGCTCATGTCTGAGATCCCGCGCAAGGCCGTCTCCCGCACCGCCCGGCTCGCCGCTCTGCCCCTGAGCTTCGCCGGCCGGGCGACTCTCGGGCTGGGCAAGCGTCTCGGCGGCCGTCCCGCGGACGAGGTCACGGCGGAGCTGCAGCAGCAGACCGCCGACCAGCTCTTCGCCACCCTGGGCAAACTCAAGGGCGGGGCGATGAAGTTCGGACAGGTGCTGTCCGTCTTCGAGGCCGCGCTGCCCGAGGAGGTGGCCGGGCCCTACCGGGCCGCCCTGACCAAGCTCCAGGACGCGGCGCCGCCGATGCCCGCCGCCAAGGTGCACGCCGTGCTGACCGAGCGGCTCGGGCCGGACTGGCGGAAGAGGTTCCGCTCCTTCGACGACCGCCCGGCGGCCGCCGCCTCGATCGGCCAGGTGCACCGCGCGGTCTGGCACGACGGCCGGGTGGTGGCCGTCAAGATCCAGTACCCGGGAGCGGGTGACGCGCTGCTCTCGGACCTGGCCCAGCTCAGCCGGGTGGCCTGGCTGCTCGGCCCGCTGATCCCCGGGCTCGACATCAAGCCGCTGATCACCGAGCTGCGCTCACGGGTCACGGAGGAGCTGGACTACGAGCTGGAGGCGGCGGCCCAGCGGCGGCACGCCGAGGAGTTCGCCGACGACCCGGACATCACGGTGCCCGACGTGGTGGCCCAAGCCGACCAGATCCTGGTCAGCGAGTGGCTGGACGGCACCCCACTGTCCGAGGTGATCACCAACGGCACCCAGCAGGAGCGCGACCGGGCGGGGCAACTGCTGGCCCGCTTCCTGTTCGCCGGCCCGTCCCGGACGGGGCTGCTGCACGCCGACCCGCACCCCGGTAACTTCCGGCTGATCAAGGACGAGGGCCCGGTCGAGGGCTGGCGGCTCGGCGTGCTGGACTTCGGCACCGTCGACCGGCTCCCGGAGGGCCTGCCCGCCCCGATCGGCAACGCGCTCCGGATGGCGCTGGCCGGCGACGCCGACGGCGTGCTGGACATGCTCCGCGAGGAGGGCTTCGTCAGGCCCTCGATCGAGCTGGACCCCACGGCGGTGCTCGACTACCTGCTCCCGATCATCGAGCCGGTCACGGTGGAGACCTTCCACTTCACCCGGCCCTGGATGCGGGCCCAGGCGGCCCGGATCGCCGACCCGCGCTCGCCCGCGTACAACCTCGGGAAGCAGCTCAATCTGCCGCCCGCGTACCTGCTGATCCACCGGGTCACCCTGAGCACTATCGGCGTGCTCTGCCAACTCGGCGCCAACGCGCCGTTCCGGGCCGAGATGCTGGACTGGCTGCCCGGCTTCGCCGAGCCGGTGGACGAGCCGACCGGAAGCTGACGACCGGTCAGGAGACGCCGCACGCGACGATGGCCGCCCCACTGCTGTGGGGCGGCCATCGTCGTCACGGGGGTGGTGCTGTCACTCCGTCAGGTCTCACATCAGGGCGACGGCGAGCGCCTTGCGGGCTCGCAGCGAAGCGCGTTCGGCCCGCCGCACCAGCTTGGCGGCCCGAGCGACTCGCTCGCCCACCCGTTGGTGCTCGGCCTCCTGGAGGCGTTCCTGCATATGGGCGCGGGCCAGGGTTTCTTGCATGAGTTGCATCTCGCGGGTCCTGTTCTGGATCAGAAGTTCTTTGGTCTGCTCGAGGCGGACGGTCTGCTTGGCGGCGGCGGTCATGAGGTGGTCCTGCTCGTGGTGCGTGCTCGGAAACGGACGGGAGTTGGCTGCATCGGCCTTGGCGGCCGCGATGCGGACCGAGTTGCGCAGTGCGCTGCCCAGCGGGGGCTGCTCACCCCGACGGACGGTCACCGCACCGGACACGGCGTTCACGCCGCGACCTCGGTCTTGCGCGGACGGCCCCGCGGCCGCTTCCGGGCAACCACGACACCCTGCACGAAGAGCTCGCCACCCCACACGCCCCACGGCTCGCGCCGCTCCAGCGCGCCCGTCAGGCACGCGTCCTTGACCGGGCAGGTGCCGCACAGCGACTTCGCGTACTCGACGTCCGCCGGGGTCTCGGCGAAGAAGACCTCCGGGTCGAAGGCGCGGCACGGGATGGGCTGGCCGTTGACCTCGGCCCCGTCGATCGCGGTGAGCTGCATGAGAGATACCTCCGGTGGGTCGGCCTGGTCGGCCTTGGTGATGTCTGTCGGTACGGACGGGAGTGGCGGTGTGATGACCGTGGACACTGGCGTCTTCCTCGTCTTCTGCTGTGGATCCGGCCAGCTGGCTGGTGGGGCGGGCCGGAGGTCCCGGAGGACCTGGGTGGGTCTGACGTACCGGACAAAACAAGAGGGCCGCGAATCCCGGTGTAGACGGGTTCCGCGGCCCTGGAGGCTCGACCTGAGGCGACTCAGGTTTGATCTCTCCAGGGTTCAGGGCCGCGGAAGGCCCACATCCGGACGGCCTTGGCAGCCCCCAGGGCGGCCATGGCCTTCATCTGCTTCTCATCCTGCTGCTCGGCGGCTCCGGCATCGCCGACCAGCTGCGCGTAGTCGCCATGCTTGGCGGCCGCTACTGCTGCCTTCGATGCCTGGAGCGGTCGGTCGCTGCGAATCTCGCGGCCGCCGCCGAACGTCGTCCCGGTGAGGGACAGACCCGTCTCGACGGAGGTGCCGAAGATGCCGTTGCCCAGCCCATTAACGGGCAGGCCACTGACAACGCCGGAGACACCGGTGCCGTTGAGACCCGGACCGTTCAGGCTGCCGACCTGCGAGGGAACGCACGAGGGCATGGCGATGACGGTCCGGCCAGTCAGGTTGGTGATCATCTTGGTTTCCACTGTCTTCGCCTCCTCTCGGCGCTCGCGGTGCCTGGTCTCCCGGGCCCCGATGTTCGGATGTTGGTCGGTGGTGCAGGTGGTGCGGTGGCGCTGGGTGCAGAACTGCTGGGAACTGCGCGTGACGCCGGGCAGGCGCGCGAAAGTGAGACCCTCGCGGCCTTGCGATCTCGTCCCCTTGACCGCTCCGGCAGGCTATTGCGCGGTGTGTACGGCGCGCAAACTATTTTTACGGCGAGTTTCGAAGAGCGCCCTGGGCGGCTCTCGGGAGCGGCTCAGGCCGACTCCTCCGACTCCCCCTGAGTCTCGTCGAGGGGTTCGTCCGTGGACTCGTCCACGGGCTCCTCCCCGGCACACAACGACAACACGGCGGCCCCGTATTTGTCCAGCTTCATCGCGCCCACACCGGAGATCACGGCCAACTCGCGCTCGCTGGCCGGCACGTCCTCGGCGATCGCCATCAGGGTCGCGTCGGTGAAGACCACGTAGGCGGGCGCACCCTGCTTCTTGGCCTGCACCGACCGCCACTCGCGCAGGCGCTCGTACAGCGCCTCGTCCATGTTGGACGGGCAGCTCTCGCAGCGGCGGAGCTTGCGCTCGACCGCGTCGGTCAGGGTGCGGTCGCAGACCCGGCACTTGACCGGGCCGCGCACCTTGCGGGCGGCGGACCGCTCGGCGCCGAACTCGACGCCGCCGCGACCGCCCTTGGTGCGGGCGCCCGAGGCGCTGGAGCCGGGCCGCAGGCCGTCCAGGAAGCGGGTGGGCTTTCGGCTCGGCCGGCCGCCCGGGGAGCGGGAGAGCGCCCAGGAGAGCGACAGGTGCAGCCGGGCGCGGGTGACGCCGACGTAGAGCAGCCGGCGCTCCTCCTCGATCTGTTCGTCGGTCTTGGCGTAGATGATCGGCAGCGTGCCCTCGGTCAGGCCGACCAGGAAGACCGCGTCCCACTCCAGCCCCTTCGCGGCGTGCAGCGAGGCGAGCGTGACGCCCTCGACGGCGGGGGCGTGCTGGGCCGCCGCGCGCGCGTCCAGTTCACCCACGTACGCCCCCAGGTCGGTGGCCTGACCGGCCGTCAGCCGGGCCGCCTCGAACTCCTCGGCGAGCCGGACCAGGGCGGCCAGCGACTCCCAGCGTTCGCGCACCGTGCCCGAACCGGCGGGCGGTGCGGGGGTGAAGCCGCGGCTGGCCAGCACCGCACGGACCTGACCGGCCAGATCGGGCGCGTCGGCGGTGAGCGGGTCGGAGCCGGCCCGGGCCGCGCCGCGCAGCAGCATCACCGCGTCGCGGACCTCGGGGCGCTCGAAGAACCGCTCGGCACCCTTGAGCTGGTACGAGATGCCCAGGTCGGCGAGCGCCTGCTCGTAGACCTCGGACTGGCTGTTGATCCGGAACAGCACCGCGATCTCGCTGGCCCGGACGCCCCTGGCGAGCAGCCCCTTGATCTCCCGGGCGGTGGTCTCGGCCTCGGTCGGCTCGTCGACGTACTCGGCGTAGACCGGCTCGGGACCGGCCTCGCGCTGCGAGATGAGCTCCAGCCGGTGCTGGGCGGCCTGCCCGCTCGCCTTGGCCAGCAGGCCGTTGGCCAGGTGCACCACCTGGGGGGTGGAGCGGTAGTCCCTGACCAGCTTGACCACGGTGGCCTCGGGGTGCCGGGCCCGGAAGTTGAGCAGGTAGTCGGGGGTGGCGCCGGTGAACGAGTAGATCGTCTGGCTGGCGTCACCGACCACGCAGAGGCTGGCGCCGCCGCCCGTCCACTGGTCCAGCAGGCGCTGCTGGAGCGGCGAGACGTCCTGGTACTCGTCCACCGTGAAGTGCCGGTACTGGGCCCTGACCTGGCCGGCGATCTCCGGTCGGTCCTCCAGGATCGCGGCGGTGAGCAGCAGCACGTCCTCGAAGTCAATCACGCCGCGGTCGCGCTTGGACTGCTCGTAGGTGGCGTAGACCCGGGCGATCTCGGCCGGGTCGCGCGGGGCCTCGCGGCCGGCCTTGAGCACGGCGGCGGGGTAGTCGTCCGGAACGATCTGGGTGACCTTGGCCCACTCGATCTCACTGGTCAGGTCGCGCAGCTCGGTGCGCTGGACCCGGAGGCCGCTGCGCCCTGCCGCCTCGGCGACCAGCTGCACCTTGCGCTCCAGCAGCCGGGGCACCTCGCCGCCGATCGCGCGCGGCCAGAAGTACTGGAGCTGGCGGAGCGCGGCGGAGTGGAACGTCCGCGCCTGCACGCCCTCGGCGCCGAGCTGGCGCAGCCGCCCGCGCATCTCCCCGGCGGCGCGGGCGGTGAAGGTGACCGCGAGCACCTGCTGCGGTTGGTAGACGCCGCTGCGCACGCCGTAGGCGATCCGGTGGGTGATCGCCCTGGTCTTGCCGGTGCCCGCGCCCGCGAGGACGCAGACCGGGCCGTGCAGGGCCGTGGCGACGGCGCGCTGCTCAGGATCGAGCCCGGCGAGCACCGCGTCGGCGCCGCTGGGCGCCGGATCGCCGTAGGCGGCGCCGTAGGGGGTGTCGTACCGGTCGGGGAGACCCGAGAGCTCTTCCTGCATGCCGTCCATCCTCGCAGGACGGACGGACGATCCGGTCCGGGTTGTCCACAGGCCCCGCCCGCTCAACGGATAATCGGCCCGCCGACCGGCGCGCGCGGAATGTTCCGCTGCCGCCGCGACGTTGTCGGCTCAGACCGTACGCCCCCTCCCGAAGGAGTCCACCGCCATGTCCGGCAGCGTCACGATGTACAGCACGACCTGGTGCGGGTACTGCAACCGGCTGAAGAGCCAGCTGGATCGCGAGGGCATCGGCTACGACGTGATCAACATCGAGGAGGACCCGGCCTCGGCCTCCTACGTCGAGTCGGTCAACAACGGCAACCAGGTGGTGCCGACCGTGATCGTCAAGCCGGTCAACGGCGGCGAGCAGGTCGTCATGACGAACCCGAGCCTCCGTCAGGTGCAGGCCGCGCTGGCCGGCTGACGGAACCCGCCGCCGAAGCCTTCTGACCGGGCGTCAGAACCCGTGGCTCCGCTCCTCCCGGGGCGGGGCCACCGGCGTCTCCGGCATCGGCCTGGCCCCCAGCTCGCCGAGCCCGTAGACCAGTCGGCAGCGGTCCGCCGAGTACCGGGTCTCGATCACCCGGACCGGCCCGCGCGCGTCGTAACCGACCCGGGTCTGCACCAGCAGCGGGGCGCCGGGGCCGCCCTGGAACCAGGCCGCCTCCTCCGGGCCCGGCATCCGCGAGACCAGGTGGTCCACCGCGCCGATCTCGGTCCGGCCGAGCGCGGCGAGCACCTCCTCGTCCCCGCCCGGCACCGGGTCGGGCTCCATCAGCGGGGTGCCGGCCGCCAGCCCGGCCCGGTAGTGGCTCTCCTCGATCGAGTACGGCTCGCGGTCCAGCAGCCGGAGCTGACGGCGCACCACCACCGCCTCGCCGGGCCGCAGGCCGAGCCGCTCGGCGATGTCCTCCCTGGCCCGGACGATCAGCATCTCGAAGTCGACCGTGAGCCGTCGCCCGGCCGCCCTGGCCTCCCTGGCGTACACCTCGGTCGGCGCCGCCAGGCAGTCCCGCTGCCCGGGCAGCTGACCCGGCAGCAGGGCCGGGCCGTACACCCGGTGGTCCAGCACCGGGTGCTCCTTGAGGTACGTGCCCTTGCCCTGCAGCCGGACCAGGCGGCCTTCGTTGACGAGCACGTCGACCGCGAGCCGGACGGTGTTCCTGGCGACGCCGTACTGCTGCTCCAGCTCGGTCTCGACCGGCAGTGGCGAGTCGCCCCGCCACTCCCCGGCGGCGATCCGGCGGCGCAGATCGGCGGCGAGTCGTTGGTACTTCGGTGATTGGGTACTGCCCCGAGGAATTGTCACCCGAGTGAATGTAGCGATCCGGCTTGCGCCATTTCAGCGAAACCGGCCAATATTGGCCGAGATCGGGGAACTCGGTATTGACCCCGACCAGGTCGTTCGCAGTCGCCCGGCGGCTCTCCGGTCTTGGCAAAGCCCTGACCGGCGAGTCGCATCCAGCCACGTACACCCGGGGGCGGAGCCATGCCCGTGACCAGTACCGCGCGCCACTTCAAGGCGCGGCCGATCAATCTTCCACACACCGGGGCCGCCGGTGCCGACCATCGCCCTGGACGGGCCCTGGAGGCGGCCGACCGGGGCGCCTGGTCCGCCACCGCGAGCTTCCCGCCGCAGCCGCACAACGTGGCCAGGGCCCGGCAGCTGACCCGTACGGCCCTGGCCGCCTGGGGTGCCACCGAGCTCACCGACAGCGCCGAGCTGCTGATGTCCGAGCTGGTCACCAACGCGCTGCGGCACGGCCGGGGCGCGGTGTCGATCACGTTGGCGCTGACCGACCGCACGCTGCAGATCTCGGTGGCGGACTTCGGGCGCAGCCTGCCGGAGGCCAGGGAGGCGGCCGACGAGGACAGCCACGGCCGCGGCCTGGCCATCGTCGGCGCCCTCTGCACCGACTGGTCGGTCACCACCCGGCTGACCGGAAAGACCGTCAGCTGTTGGCTGGAAGTCGGCCCGAAGAACGACTGAGCGGATATTTTCGAATTCGGTCGAAAATAGCCGGACAGCGGAATCATGAGAGAAGAAAGGGGCGTACGGCAATAAGCCGCACGCCCCTTTTCACTCCAGTTGCCGGACTACCAGCGAGCCGCACTCGGCAGCGGTTCCCCGTACCAGAGTTCGACCAGATGACGGGCGATCGAAATACCGGACGGCGGCAGGATCTCACCGGCCCCCATCCCGGCCCGCAGCTCGTCCCGGGAGATCCAGCGCGCCTCCGCCAGCTCCTCGCCGTCCACCGTGATCGTGGTGCCGGCCGGGTCGGCCCGGCCCAGGAAGCCGAGCATCAGGCTGGATGGGAACGGCCACGGCTGGCTGGCCACGTAGCTGACCTCGGCGACCTTGACCCCGGCCTCCTCCAGCACCTCGCGGGCCACCGCCTGCTCGATCGACTCGCCCGGCTCGACGAACCCGGCCAGGGTGGACCAGCGGCCTTCCGGCCAGATCGCCTGACGGCCCAGCAGGCAGCGGTCCTGCTCGTCGGTGATCAGCATGATCACCGCCGGGTCGGTCCGCGGGTAGTGCTCGGCCGCGCAGGAGGTGCAGCGTCGGACGTGCCCGGCCCCGGCCTTCTCGGTCGGCTGGCCGCAGCGCGAGCAGAAGCTGTGCAGGCGGTGCCAGTGCTCCAGGGCGACGGCGTGCACCAGCAGCCCGGCGTCCCGGTCCGAGAGCAGCGCCCCGACCTCGCGCAGACCGGCCGGCCGGGCGTCGCCGTCCAGCCGCCCCGGCAGGCTGGAGCCCGCCATCGCGAAGTAGGAGGTGCCCTCCTCGTCGGTGCCGAGGAAGTACCGGTCGCCGGTCTGCGGCGCCTCGAACGAGGGCAGCAGCACCAGCTCGGTGCCCAGCTCGGTGTCGACCACGAAGACCTCGCCGCCGGCGATCGGCAGCACCTTGGTGGTCGGGTGGCTCCAGGCCGCGGCGAGCCACGGCTCGTCGAAGCGGTGGTGCGCGGCCCGGTCCACGCCGGCCCTGGCCAGCGCGAGCTGCTTGGTGTCAGGCGCGGTGCTCAACTCGGTCCATCCCCGTTCGATCGGTGGCTGCGGAAGACTCATGCCTGCGGCCAGCTCTCGGCCAGCTCGCCCCACAGGTGGGCGGCGGTCTCCACGCCCTTGGCGAGCAGGTCCAGCTCGACCTTCTCGTTCACCGAGTGCCAGCCGTCCGAGGGCACCGAGATGCCGAGGAAGAGCACCGGTGCGCCGAGCACGTCCTGTAGGTCGGCGGCGGGGCCCGAGCCGCCCTCCCGGGTGAACAGGATCTCCTGCTCGAAGGCCCGGCCCATCGCCCGGACGGTGGCCTGCAGCGCCGGGTGGTCCAGCGGGGTCAGGCACGGCCGGGTGGCGCCGGGGAAGGTCAGCTCGTACCGGATGCCCTCGGGCACCCGCTCGGCCACCCAGTCGCGGACGGCCTCCCTGACCTTCTCCACCTCCTGCCCCGCGACCAGCCGGAAGGACAGCTTGAGGTGCGCCTCGGACGGCACGATGGTCTTGCCTCCCGGGCCGGTGTAGCCGCCCCAGATGCCGTTCACCTCGGCGGTCGGACGGGCCCAGACCCGCTCCAGGGTGGAGTAGCCGGCCTCGCCCCGGGTGCCGTACGACTTGGCGACCCGCAGCCACTGCTCCTCGTCGAAGGGCAGCGCCGCGAACAGCTCCCGCTCACGGTCCGTCAGCTCCACCACGCCGTCGTAGAAGCCCGGGACGGCGACCCGGCGGTCCTCGTCGTGCAGGGCGGCGACCAGCTCGGCGGCCACCTCGGCAGGGTTGGGCACCGCGCCGCCGAAGGAGCCCGAGTGGATGTCGGTGTCCGGGCCGTACAGGTCGAGCTGGGCGTCGGCCAGGCCGCGCATGCCGGTGCAGACGGTCGGGGTGGTCTCGGACCACATCCCGGTGTCGGAGACGAAGACCACGTCGGCGGCCAGCCGGCCGGCCTCGCGGCGGACCAGCGCCTCGAAGTTCGGCGAGCCCGACTCCTCCTCGCCCTCGACCAGCAGCTTGAGGTTGACCGCGGGCGCCGTCCGGCCGGTGGCGGCCAGGTGGGCCCGCAGACCCAGGGTGTGGAAGAAGACCTGGCCTTTGTCGTCGGCCGCGCCCCGGGCGTACAGCCGACGGCCGACCACGGTGGGCTCGAACGGCTCGGTCGCCCAGCCGTCCTCCTTCGCGGCCGGCTGTACGTCGTGGTGCCCGTAGACCAGCGCGGTGGGCGCGGCCGGGTCCCCGGACGGCCACTCGGCGAACACCGCGGGCAACCCGTCCGTCTCCCAGACCTCGACCACCGGGAAGCCGGTGGCCCGCAGCCGCTCCGCCAGCCACTCCGCGGAGCGGCGGACCTCGCCTGCCCTGGCCGGGTCGGCGGAGACGGAGGGGATGCGCAGCCAGTCGGCGAGATCGCGCAGGAACTCGTCCTGGTGCTGGTCGATGAAGGAGCGGACGACGCTGTCCGGGGTTTTCGTCATACGGACGACTTTAGTTCGCCACCAGGACCGGATGCGCCGTGCTCCCGAGGAGCGGACCCGTTACCTGCGTCACCCCACTCGTCACCCGCGTCACCCGCGTCGCCCGGGGAGGAAGGGCGACGCGGGTGACGGAGGCTCAGGCCGAGCGCCGCACCAGGCCCGGCCTGGAGCGGGTGAACAGCATCGCCAGCAGCACCGCCACGGTGGGCAGCACCAGCAGGGTCAGCGCGAGCGTCGGCCACGGGACCGCGATCACCGCGTCCTTGGCCACGTCCCCGGGGTACTGCGGCATGCTCTCGATGATCCGCAGCGCGACCGAGGGCACCACCCCGCTGATGGTCCCGAGCACCGCACCCATCGCGGCGATCACCCCGCACTGGAACCCGGACAGCCGGCGCCGGATCCCGGGGGTCGCCCCGACCGCCGCGAGCGTGCCGAGGTCCTGCTGCGAGTCGGCCGCGGCCAGACCGGTGGCGATGCCCGCCGCGCCCAGGGCCACGATCGCGGCGAAGGCCGCCAGGCCGAGAGTGACCAGGCTGCTCTCGTCCCGGTAGCCGCGCTCGACGGTGAACCGGCCGTCCCCGCCGAGCTTGGCGAGCGCGGCCTCGACCTTCTGCTCGTCACCGCTGCCCGGCACCGCCGCGGGCGTCCAGACCGTACCGGCCTCGACCACCGTCAGGCCGAGCCGCTTCACGGTCTCCGGAGCGGCGAAGGCACCGGCGTTGCGCACCTCGGGCTCGAACAGCACGGCCTCCACCGAGATGTCGTGGTGCGCCGGCCTGGCCGGGGCCGCCCTGGTCTCCGACATCCCGCTCGACGGCTCCGACATCCCGCCCGCCGGCTCCGGCGGACCGGCCGACGGCTCCTCGGACATGGGCTCGACCAGCGTGAAGGTGACCTTGCCGTTCCGCAGGTAGGCCGGATCGAAGACGATCACCTTGCCCTGGGCCAGCGCCGCCGCGGCGGCCGGGTCGCGGACCCCCGTGAGGTTGCCCAGCGCGGTGGGGTCACCCGCCAGCAGCGGCCCGCTGAACGCGGACTGGTAGCTGCCCGCCGGACGGAGGCAGCGCGGGTCGTTCCGGTAGCGCTCGCGCTCCGCCTCGGTGGGCCCGTCGCTCCGCTCCCCGGCGTACAGCGGGCAGCGGAGGTCCATCGGCAGTTGCAGGTCCACGTACCCGCCCCGGACGTTCCGCTCGGAGGTGGCGTACCTGGCCTCGGAGACGTCGCCGCGCGGCCCGAGGTTGGGCATGATCCGCTCCAACGCGTCCCGGCGGGCCGGGAACTGCGCGGCGTCGCCCTCGTCGTGGCCCCGGTCGAGCAGCACCGTTCCGCTGCGCAGCGAGGCCTGGTAGTTCTGACGGTGCTCCAGGTTGGCACTGGCGGAGTAGATGCCGACCGCGACCGATCCGGCCACCGCCGCCATCACGGCGGCCACCGCCGGAGCGGTACGCCCCCGGTGCCGGATCGAGTCCCGCAGCGCGAGCCGGGGGCTGAGCGGCAGCCAGCGGCCGATCCGGCCGAACAGACCGACCAGCATCGGCGTGCAGGCGACCATGCCGAGCTCGGCGATCACCGAGCCACCGAGCACGGCCAGCGCCCCGCGCCGGCCGAGCTGCCCGCCGACGGTCGGGCCGAGCAGCGCGACCGCAGCGCCGCCACCGAGCATCAGCAGGCCGACCAGGGCGAGCTTCCGGCTCGGCGGCTTGACCGAACCGCGGCCGGTCAGGGCGCTGACCACGTCCTGCCGGGACGCCTGGAACGCCGGTACGACCGCCGCCAGCAGGCCGGTGACCAAGCCGATCGCGGCCACCCCGGCCAGGTCCAGCGGGGCCAGGTCGAAGCTGCCGAACCGGCTGCCCGCCAGCTCCTCCAGCCAGGGCCTGGCAACCGCGACGGCGAGCACCGCGAGCACCACGCCGGTGACCGCCCCGGCCAGGCCGAGGACCACACCACCGCCCAGCACCACCGAGCGGACGTGCGAACGGTCACCACCGCCGGCGGCCAGCAGTCCGAGCTGGCGCCGCGAACGGCGGGCGCCGACCGCGAAGGCCGGTCCGGCCAGCAGCACGATCTCCAGCAACGCCATGCCCGCCACCGTGGCCACGACCGCCAGGGCGGTCACGTCCGGCGTCAGGCCCCTGCCGCCGGACCGCTCCTGGTCGCGGTAGTACGGCACCTCGGAGCGCGGCGGCGGATCGAGCAGCACCGCACGCGAGGCCACGGTGAAGCCGTACTTGTTGAGTTCCAGCACCTTCGGCCAGTCCAGCACGGCCCCGGCGGGCAGCTTCACCAGCCAGTTGGCGTTGCCGAGGCGGCCGCTGCCCAGCGGCCGGCCCTGCTCGGCCGGTGCCGGCAGCGCGCCGGGCCGGACCACCAGCTGACTCTCCTTCAGCTGCTCGGGGTACTCCACCGAGGCGGTGATGGTGAAGGGCTTGCCCTCCAGTCCGCGCAGGGTGGTGGTGTCACCGATCCGGAGGCCGGCCGTCCGCAGGAACGCGTCGGTGGCGGCCAGCTCCTGCGGAGCGGCCGGCGCGCGCCCGCCGGTCAGGTTGATCCGGCCGCGCCAGACCGGGTCGGTCAGGTCGGCCTCCAGGGCTCCCACCTTGAGCAGGCCGCTCGCGGTGGTGGCCGCGGTGCCCTCGACGCTGCCGAGCCGGACCAGGCTGGCACCGGCGGGCAGCAGCTGGGTGATCAGTTCGTCCTGGGGGGTGGCCTGACTGCGGATCTGCTCCGGAGTGGGTCGGCTCCCCTTCTTCGCCGGGCTGCTCGTCGAGCCCTGGTCAGGGTCCGGTGCCTGGGAGACGTTGAGGCCGGGCCCCTGCCCTGAGACCGTCGCGTCGGCCTCGCCCATGGTCCGGGCGATCCGCTGGGCCGGCTCCAGCTGGGCGCTGCGGAAGATCACGTCGACCCCGGCCACGCCGAGCACCGGCAGGGCGATCATCGCGATCACCAGGGCACTGCGGCCCTTGGCCCGCAGCGCGTCCCTGCGGGCGATCCGCAGTGCCACCCGCCACGCGCTGAGCCTCACTCCGCGACCGGGCCGGTGCTGTTGGTGGCGGCCGAGACCAGCAGGCTGGCGGCGTCGCGGCTGACGCTCTCGTCCACCACCCTGCCGTCCCTGATGAACACCACCCGGTCCGCCCAGGCGGCGTGCCTGGCCTCGTGGGTGACCAGCATGGCCGCCGCGCCGGCGTCGCAGCGGGCCCGCAGGACGGAGAGCACGGCCTCGCCGGTGGTGGAGTCCAGCGCGCCGGTCGGTTCGTCGGCGAGCACCAGGCGGCGTTCGCCGATCAGGGCCCGGGCGATCGCCACCCGCTGCTGCTGCCCACCCGACATGTCGTCGGGGCAGCGGTCGGCGAGCTCCTCGATGCCGAGCTCGGTGAGCGCGGCGTACGCCTCCCGGCGCGCGGCCCGGGTCGAGACACCGTCCAGCTCGCGGGGCAGCGCGATGTTCTCGGCGGCGGTCAGGGCGGGGATCAGGTTGTAGTCCTGGAAGACGTAGCCGATCGCCCGGCGGCGGATCTGCGCCTGCTGCTTGCGGGAGAGGTCGCCGAGGCTGTGCCCCTCGACCAGCACCCGGCCCGAGGTCGGGCTGTCCAGCCCGCCGGCCAGGGTCAGCAGGGTGGACTTGCCGGAGCCGGACGGGCCCATCACCGCGACCAGCTCACCGGGGTGCACCTTCAGGTCGACCCCGCGCAGGGCGTGCACCTCGGCCGCGCCGTGGCCGTGGACCCGGGTGATGTTCTCCAGGTGCAGCACCGCGTCGGTACCGGACCGGGCTTGCTGAGTGGTCAACTCTCCCCCTGCTGTGAGGTTCGATCGGATGACGGTGGGTCAGAAACGCACGCGCCGGAGGCCGCGCGGAGCCGCCTTGGCCTGGGCGGGCGGAGCGGGCGGAGCGGGCGGGGGTGGCGGCGCCGGGTCGGCGACGGGCCCGTACTGCGCGATCCGGACCTCGCAGTGGTCCAGCCAGCGGATCTCCGCCTCGGTCTGGAAGATCAGCTGCTCCAGCACCAGCAGCCAGGCCAGGTCGGAGCGGCCCTCCCCCTCGGCCGTCAGCGCCTGGCCCTTGAGCCGGGTGTAGTCCTGCAGCGCCTTCATGCTGTGCCTGCGCTGGCCCTGGACCACCGCCTCGACGTCCACCCCCGGCACGGTGACCGCCATCGCCAGCTTGATCGCCAACTCGTCCCGGGGCGGATTGGTCCGGGGCACCGGGGTGTCGAACCAGTGGCGCAGTTCCACGCGTCCCTGATCGGTGGCGGCGTAGTAGACGTGCCCCTCGTCGTCCTCACCGTGCGGGGCGACCAGGCCGTCCCGCTCCAGCCGGCCGAGCGTGGTGTAGACCTGACCGACATTGAGCGGCCAGGTGGCACCGGTGCGGGCTTCGAACTCGGTTCTCAGCTGGTAGCCGTAGCGCGGGCCCTGGTCGAGCAGGGCGAGCAGACCGTGACGGATGGACATACCCAGTATGTATACCCGGTATGCTCCACAGCCTCAAGCCCAGCCGGTACCGTCACTTGCTGTGAGCCCGCTGCGCATCGCCACCTTCAACCTGCTGCACGGCCAGCCGCTGGCCGCCGACGGCAGCCCGCTGCCCTACCCCGCCGAGCCGGGTGACCCACTGGCCGACGCGGTGGCGGGGCTGGCCCCGGACGTGCTCGCGCTCCAGGAGGTGGACCGTTACCAGGAACGCTCCGGCTTCGCCGACCAGACCGCGGTGGCCGCCAAGGCCATGGGCGCGGCCGACTGGCGCTTCGCCGCCGCGCTGCACGGCCGCCCGGCGGCCCCCACCGGCTGGATCGTCGACCCCGCCGTTCCGGGGCTCCAGGTGTACGGCCCGGACGAGGTCGGCGACTCCCCGGAGGTCCCCTCGTACGGCACCGCCCTGCTCACCCGACTGCCCGTCAGCCACTGGCGGGCCCGCCGCTTCGCCCCCGCGCCGTTCGGCCTGCCGCTCCGGGTCGCCGGGCGGCGGGGGCTGATCCCGGTGCCGGACGAGCCACGGGCCGCCCTGGCCGCCGTGCTCCAGGGCGAGCGCGGCGAGTTCACCGTGGTCGCCACCCACCTCTCCTTCGTGCCCGGGTGGAACATGGCCCAGCTCGCGGCGATCCGGCGGTGGATCGCCGACCTGCCGAAGCCGCACCTGGTGCTCGGTGACTTCAACCTGGTCGGGGCGGTGCCGCGCACGGTCCTCGGCAGTGCCACCGCGCTCGGCCGCCGGCCGCAGCAACTGCACCGGCGGCGGCGCAGCCGCGAACCCCGGCCCCGCCTCCAGGGCTGGCACGACCTCGCGAAGACGCCCACCTACCCCGCGCACCGACCGGCCGTCCAGTTCGACCACGTCCTCGCCACCGGGGTACCGCGCACCGCGGTCGGCTCCTCCCGCGCACCGCAGACGGGCATCTCCGACCACCGGCCCCTGCTGGTCGAGGTCGACCTCTAGCCTGCTGCCGCCTCCCCGGGGCCGGCGTCGCACCTCAGCGGAGCCCCGGGGCCCCGTCCTCCGGGCCGTGCGCCTGGAGCAGCTGCTTGGCGGGGGCGGCTTGGTGCGGGAGTTGGGGCAGGACCGGCTCGTACTGGAGCAGGAGCATCGCGGCGTCGTCGCCGAGCTTGCGGCCGACGTGGCGGACCACGTCGTCGTGCAGGCGGCGGAGCACCTCGACCGGGCAGCCGACGGCGCAGTAGGGAAGGCGCTCGGCGAGGGGGTAGAAGACGCCGCGGTGGTCGCGGGCCTCGATCACGCCGTCGGTGAAGAGCAGCACCCGGTCGCCGGGCTCGATCCGGACCCGCTGCACCGGCGGCCGGACGTCGGCCGGGTCGAGGACGCCGAGCGGCGGCACGGTCTCGGGCAGTTCGAGCGGCTGCGGGGCCTGGTCGGGGCGGAGCAGCAGCGGGGCCGGGTGGCCGCAGTTGACGATCTCGGCGGTGCCGTCCGGGCGGACGCCGATCAGCAGCAGGGTGACGAACTCCTCCTCCACCCCGGGATGGTCGTTCTCGTGCAGGGCCCGGTCGAGGCTGACGGCCAGCCAGGCCGCCACCCGGTCGAGGGCCGGCTCCTGGTGGGCGGCCTCGCGGAAGGCGCCGAGCACGGCGGCGGCGGTCTCCACGGCGGCCAGTCCCTTGCCCCGGACGTCGCCGATCACCGCACGGACGCCGTGCCGGGTGTTCACCACCTCGTACAGGTCGCCACCGATCGAGGCGTGCTCGGCGGCGGCGGCGTAGTGCACGGCGGCCCGTACGCTGCCGACCCGGTCGGGGACGGAGCGCAGCAGGACCCGGCGGGCGATCTCGGCCACCAGCTGGGCGTCGGCGAGGGCCTGTTCCTGGCGGACCCTCAGGGTGGCGCTGACCCAGCCGATCCCGGCGACCAGGGCGATCGCGAAGACGGTGGCGCTGTGCACGGACTGGCCGAGCAGGTCGTGGTAGCCGGCCAGCGCGAAGGCGGCGATCTCGGTGAACAGGCCGATCAGCAGCGGGTACCAGGTGCGCCGGCTCACCACCGCGGCCAGCGCGGGGACGGCGGTCAGCGCCGGTTCGACGGTGACCGCCGAGTTGCTGAGGAAGTCGAGGGCGAGCACCAGCACCATGCCGATGAACGGCAGCGCCAACGAGGTCTTCGGCCACGTCCCCGTGACCGTGCCTGGGACAGCCCCCGGGGTCGGCCCCGCGAGCCGGTCTCTGATCCATCCGGTCGCGCTCAACGTCGGTCTCTCCAGCAGAAGGTGGCCGGTGCCTGGGACACCTGCGGTGATGACGGAGGGTCAGGTCGTGGAGCCCTGACAGGTGGCCGGAGTTCGGGGGTGACCGGTTACCGACCCCACAATAGGCGCGAATAGTGCACAGCGCACAGGTTTCGCGCGATGCTGTGACGAATTGGATGCTCTGCGTGACTCAACTTGTGTCATTCCCGATCAGAAGCCGAGTCAACTCTTTTCGGCCAGGAAGTTCGGCCGGTCTTTCGATCCGCCCGCTGCGGACGTACAGGAACGAAGCGGTGACCTGCTCCGGCTCGACCCCCACCAGCTCGGCCCAGGCCAGCCGGTAGACCGCCAGCTGGAGCGGGTCGGCGGTCTCCTCGCGGTGGGTCTTCCAGTCCACCACCTCCCAGCGGGGGGCTGCTGGTGACCCTGAGCCACCGTCACTCTCCTGGTAGACCGCGTCGATCCGGCCGCGCACCACCCGCCCGCCCAGCACCAGCTGGAACGGCGCCTCCACCCGGTACGGCCGGCGGCTCGCGTACGGGCTGCGCAGGAACGCCTCCTTGAGCCGGTCCAGGTCGTGCTCGTCCTCGATGCCGTCGTCGTCCACCCCGGGTAGCGCGTCCGGCTCCACCAGCAGCAGCGGTTCGATCCTGGCCTGCACCCAGGCGTGGAAGCGGGTGCCCCGGCGCGCGGCGGGCTGCGGCGGGCGCGGCATCGGACGGGCCAGCTCCCGCGCGAAGCCGTCCGGGTCGGCGGAGAGCCGCAGCAGTTGGGTGGCGGAGAGCGAGGCGGGCAGCGGGACCTCCCGAACCGCCCGGCGGGAACGTTCCAGCTCGCCCAGCAGGGCCGTCAGGTCGCGGTCCCAGGAGGCGACCTGCCGCTCCGCCTCCGGGGCCATCCGCTCCGGAGCGGGTGCGGGCTCGCCGGCCAGCCGGCGGTGCACCACCTCGGCGACCCGGCGGCGGGCCAGCTGCGCGTCGGGGTCGAGCGGCAGCGGCCAGGGCGTCTCCACCGAGGTGTCGAGGGCCGGGTTCTCTGCGTCCGGCAGCGGCGGCTCGGCCCAGATCTCGACCTCGCCGTTGCCGGGCCGCGCGGCGTGCTCGTGCAGCTTCGTGAGGAAGTCGGAGGGCCCCCGGCGGCGCTTCTGGCTCGGGCCCCACCAGTGGCCGGAGGCGAGCAGCAGCTCCCGGGGGCGGGTGAAGGCCACGTAGCCGAGGCGGAGCTCCTCGGTGGCGGAGTGCCCGGCCATCTCGGCCTTGAAGAGCTTCATCTCCTTGGGCGTCAGGTCGCCGAGCACCGGCAGGGTGGCGGCGTCTCCGCGCAGGGCGTGCGGCAGCACCTTCTTGGTACTGGTCCAGCGCTCCCGGCCCTTGGCGCTCGGGAACGCCTCCTTGACCAGCCCGGGGACGGCCACCACGTCCCACTCCAGGCCCTTGGACTTGTGCGCGGTGAGCACCTTCACGGTGTCCTCGCCGCCCGGCAGGCTGCTGTCCAGGCCGCGTTCGTACTCCTGCGCCGCGCGCAGGAAGGCCAGGAAGGCGGACAGGCCGGGGTCTCCGTCCAGATCGGCGAAACCGGCGGCCACGTCCAGGAAGGAGTGCAGGGTCTCCCGGCGGCGGGCGGCCAACGCCGTCGGCGAGGCCGAGAGTTCGACCTCCAGGCCGGTCACCGCCAGCACCCGGTGCAGCACGTCCATCAGCGGCTCGGCCAGCGAGCGGCGCAACTCCCTGGTCTCCCGGGCCAGGCGGGCGAACCGGACCCTGGCCTCCGGCGAGAACGGCAGCTCGTCCGGCTGGTCGCTGTCCAGGAAGCTCTCCAACGCGTCGGCCAGCGACACCACTTCGGTCGGATCGGTCTCCGCCACCGCCGCCGCCAGCGCGTCGCCGGCGCCGGCCTGCCCGGTCCGTACCAGCGCTGCGGCCCGTCGGCCGAGCAGCGCCAGGTCACGCGGGCCGATCCGCCAGCGCGGACCGATCAGCAGCCGGACCAGCGAGGCGTTCGCGGTCGGGTCCTGCAGCACCTCGCAGACCGCCACCAGGTCCGCCACCTCGGGGAGTTGGAGCAGCCCCCCGAGCCCGACCACCTCGACCGGCACCTCCCGGGCGACCAGCGCGGCGTGGATGTCCGGGAAGGCGGAACCGCTGCGGCAGAGCACCGCGATCCGGCCGGGCGCGGTGCCGGTGGCGGTCAGGTGGGCGATCCGGTCGGCCAGCCACTCCACCTCCTCGACGTGGGTGGGGAGCAGCGCGCAGCGTACGAAACCGTCCGACTCAGCGCCCGGGGCGGGCCGGAGCGCCTCGACGCCCGCGTGCATCTCCCGCAGCGGCGCGGCCAGTTGGTTGGCGAAGGCGAGCAGCCGGCCGCCGCTGCGGCGGTTCTCGCTGAGCGAGTAGCGGTGCGCGGGGGTGCCGGCCCGGCGGGCGAAGTGGTGCGGGAAGTCGTCCAGGTTGGCGACCGAGGCACCGCGCCAGCCGTAGATCGCCTGGCACGGGTCCCCGACGGCCGTCACCGGATGACCGGTACCCGACCCGAACAGGCCAGCCAGCATGAGGCGTTGGGCCACCGAGGTGTCCTGGTACTCGTCCAGCAGCACCACCCGGAACTGCTCCCTGAGCAGCGCCCCGACCTCGGGCCGCTGCTGGGCCAGCCGGGCCGAGGCGGCGATCTGGTCGCCGAAGTCCATCAGATTGGCGGTCTGCTTGCGGCGGCGGTACTCCTCCACCAGCTCCAGCAGCTCCAGCCGGGCCCCGGCCGTCACCGGGATCGCCCGCAGGTCGTCGTTGCTCAGCTTCACCGTGGCCGCGTGGTCCAGCAGCTCCCGGTCGAAGTCCCGCAGTCGGGCGGGCTCCACCAGGTGCTCGGCCAGCTCCGAGTCCAGCGCGATCAGCTCGGCGACCAGACCGGAGAACGCGCCGGTCAGAGCCGGGTACGGGCCTCGCGAGTGCCGCAGCACGCGGGCGGCCAGCTGGAACCGGGTGGCGTCGGCGAGCAGCCGGACGTCCGGTTCGATGCCCAGCCGCAGGCCGTGCTCCTTCAGCAGGCGGCCGGCGAACGCGTGGTAGGTGGAGATCTCCGGTTCGCCGAGCGAGTCCTCGTCGTCCTCCAGCACCCCGGCCCGCAGCAGCGCCGTCCTGACCCGCTCGGCCAGCTCTCCCGCCGCCTTGTTGGTGAACGTCAGCCCGAGCACCTGCTCCGGCCGCACCGCCCCCGACCCGACCAGCCAGACCACCCGGGCCGCCATCACCGTGGTCTTCCCCGAACCGGCCCCCGCCACGATCACCGCGGGCTCCAGCGGCGCCCCGATCGCCGCCATCTGCTCCCGGTTGAACGGGACCCCCAGCAGCTCCTTGAGCTGGACCGGGTCACTGAGCAGGGATCGCATTCCGCCAAGGGTAACCACCGGACGCTCCGGCCCGAGGGGCCGGTGCTCCCGGTCAGTCGAGCAGCTGCCGCCCGTCCCGCTGGGCCGTGCAGCTGCCGCGGAAGCTGCACCGGGCACAGGACTCACCGGCCCTGGGGCTGAACCGCTCCGCCAGGACCCGGCCCGCCGTGTCCGCGAGCAGGTTCTCGACCCACGGTTCCTCCGGCGGCCCCTGGTGCTGGACCTTCGGGGCGTCCGGCTCCGCCTTGGAGGCCTCCGCCCTGAGGTGGACCAGCTCCGCGCCGCCGACCTCGGGGCGCTGCTCGAACAGCTCGTCCAGCGCCCCCGCGCGGGCGGCGAGCTGGTAGACCGCCAGCTGCTTGTGCTGCGGAAGTGACCTGTCGGTCGGCAGCTGCTTGCCGGTCTTGAAGTCGACCACGTACGCCCGGCCCGCCTCGTCCCGTTCGACCCGGTCCATCGAGCCCCGGATCCGGACGCTGACGTCCCCGACCGGCAGGGTGAGGTCGAAGTCGTGCTCGGTGGCGACCGTGCTCCGGCCCCGCTCCAGGACGTGCCAGTGCAGGAAGCGTTCCAGTGCCGCGCGGGCCTGCTCCTTCTCCTGCTGCGACTTCCACGGCGCGTCGAAGGCCAGCGCGTCCCAGACCGTGTCCAGCCGCTCCATCAGCACTGCCAGGTCGGCCGGGGTCCGCCCGGAGCCGACCTCGTCGGCGAGGGCGTGCACCACGTTGCCGAAGCCCTGGGCCGCGGTGGTGGTGCTGCCGGCCTTGACGTCCTTCTCCAGGAACCACTGCAGCGAGCAGTTCTCCAGCTGCTCGAGGCCGCTCCCGGACAGCCGTACGGGCAGTTCGGCGTCCCGGAGCGGTTCGGCCGATTCGGTCCGGTCCACCAGGCCCCACCAGCGGTCGGGGTGGGCGGCGGGGACCATCGGGGCGCCGTCCTCGTCGGTGGCCGCCGCCAGCACGGCCAGCCGTTCGGCGGCGGCCCGCCGCAGTTCCGCCGGGCGCGCGGGGTCCACCGTCACCGCCCGCAGCTCGGCGACCAGCGCGGAGACCGCCAGCGGCCGTTTCGGACGATGCGTCACCTCCTCGACCGTCACCTGCGGGGTCCGGCGCAGCACCCGGCCGGTCCGGGGGTCGAGCTCCTCCCGGTACAGCTCGCGCAGGAAGCGGGACGGCTCGTCGCCGTCCTCGGCCGGGGCCTTCACCGCCGTGACGATCAGCCGGTCCTTGGCCCGGGTGACGGCGGTGTAGAAGAGGCGTCGCTCCTCACCCAGCAGCGCGGCCGGGGAGAGCGGTTCGGCCAGGCCGTCCCGGCCGATCCGGTCGGCCTCCAGCAGCGAGCCGCGGCGGCGCAGGTCGGGCCAGAGGCCGTCCTGTACGCCTGCCACCACGACCACCCGCCACTCCAAACCCTTGGACCGGTGCGCGGTCATCAGCCGGACGGCCTCCGGCCGCACGGTCCGTACGGCCAGGGTGTCGGCCGCGATGTCCTGGGCCTCCAGCTCGGCCAGCAGCTCCAGCGCCCCCCGGTGCCCTGCCACCTGCTCCTCGGAGCGGGCGGCGGTCTCGAAGAGGGCGCAGAGCGCGTCCAGGTCCCGGTCTGCGTTACGGCCTGCGGCACCGCCGCGCAGGGCGGCCCGCTCCAGCCGTTCGCGCCAGCGACGGCTGCCGTCCCAGAGCTCCCAGAGCGCGGCCTCGGCTCCCCCGCCGCCCGCGAGCTGTTCGCGGACCTTGCGCAGCAGCACGCCGAGCTCGCGGGCCCGGCGGGCGTAGCCGGGCTCCATCGCGACCAGGCGGTCCGGCTCGGCCAGCGCCTCCCGGATCAGCTCCTCGGCCGGACGGACCACCACCGGCTCCTCCGCGCCGCGCAGCGCCTGCCGTTCCTCCTCGCGCAGGGCCCGGCCGAGCCTGCGCAGGTCGGAGCCGTCCAGTCCGCCGAGCGGGCCGGTCAGCAGGGTGTGCGCCTGCTCGGCGGTGCACTCCTCGGCGGGGTGGGCGCAGACCCGGAGGGCAGTCAGCAGCGGGGTGACGGCAGGTTCCTCGCGGAGCGGCAGGTCATCGCCGTCGATCTCCAACGGCACCCCGGCCGCGCCGAGCGCCCGCCGTACGCCGGGGATGGACCGGCCGCCGGCCCGGACCAGCACCGCCATCTCACCCCACGGCACGCCGTCCTCCAGATGGGCCCGGCGCAGCAGGTCGGCGACGGAGTCCAGTTCGGCGCCGGGGGTGGGGTAGGTGTACACCTCGACCCGGCCGCCCTCGCGGGAGGGCAGCAAGGCGCGGTGCGCCGCCAGCTTGTCGGCGGGCAGTCTGCCCATCGGCATCCGCCGGGCGAGCTCCCGGGTGGCGGCCAGCAGGACGGCGCCGGAGCGGCGGGAGACCCGGAGCACCCTGACCTCGCCCGGGCTGCCGTCGGCCTTCGGGAAGGCGGCGGGGAAGTCGAGGATGCCGTTGATGTCGGCGCCCCGGAAGGCGTAGATCGACTGGTCCGGGTCGCCGACCGCGACCAGATCCCTTCCGCCGCCCGCGAGTTGGCGCAGCAGCCGGACCTGGGACGGGTCGGTGTCCTGGTACTCGTCCACGAAGACCACGTCGTAGCGGTCCCGCAGCCGGTCGCCCACCTCGGGACGCTCCGCCAGCAGCACGGCCCGGTGCACCAGCTCGGCGTAGTCGAGCACCCCGCGCAGGTCGAGCACGTCCAGGTAGTCGGCCAGGAAGTGCGCGGCGGCGGCCCAGTCGGGGCGCTGCACCCCGGCGGCGAACCGGCTCAGCTCGGCCTCGCCCAGGCCCAGCTCCCGGCTGCGGGCGAGCACCGCGCGGACCTCGTCGGCGAAGCCGCGGGTGGTCAGGCAGGCCCGCAGGTCGAGCGGCCAGGAGATGCCGCCCGCGCCGGTCCTGACGTCCTCGGCGTGACCGGCCAGCAGCTCACGGACCATCACGTCCTGCTCGGGTCCGGAGAGCAGCCGGAGCGGTTCGGCGTAGGCGGCGGGCTCCTGCTCGGCCCGGAGCAGGGCGTAGCAGAACGAGTGGAAGGTGGTGGCCTGCGGGGTGGCCGAGCCGTTGCCGAGCCGGGTGGTCATCCGGTCCCGCAGCTCCATCGCGGCCTTGCGGCTGAATGTGAGCACCAGGATGCGTTCGGGATCGGTGCCGCGCCGTATCCGGCGCACCACGGACTCCACCAGCGTGGTGGTCTTGCCCGTACCCGGCCCGGCGAGCACCAGCAGCGGCCCGTCGCCGTGCTCGGCCACGGCCCGCTGGTACTCGTCCAGCACGGGCGGGGCCGGCTGCGCGAGCGGACTGCGGACCAGACGGAACGGGGAGGACACCCGGACGAGCCTACCCGCGTCAGCTGCCGTCCCAGCGGGCCAGCCGGAGGTCCACCCGGGGCTCGCCGCCGACCAGCCTGAGCGGGGTACCCTCGGCCCGGTACTCGGGCAGCGCCCGGTGCTCGTGGTCGGGCAGCGGGCGGCCGTCCGCCCGGACCACCCGCCACCAGGGCACCCCGGCCCCGTACAGCGCCATCACCCGGCCGACCTGCCGGGGGCCGCCCCGGCCGAGGTACTCGGCGACGTCCCCGTACGTCATCACCCGGCCGGGCGGGATGCGTTCGGTGAGGTCGAGCACCGACTCGGCGTACGGCGGCAGCTCCGGCGGCTGAAGGTTCGTCACCCCCGGCATCCTGCCAAAACCGGACCGGCCCCGGCACCATCCGGTCGATCCGGGCACTCCCAGGGAGGGATTCGGCGCGCCCTTTGTGGCCCCTGTCCCTCATGGGACCACCCGGCGTGCCACCATCTTCGGGGCGGTGAGTGGTGATACGAGGACAAGACCAGATGACCAGGACGGTAGAAGTGGACGTGGACGAGGGCCCGTGCGGGTCCGCCACCGCATCTCCCGTACCACCGCCACTGTCGTTGGCCAAGGGTACCGAGGGGGAAGAAGGAGTGGCCGAGGAGCCACCGGACGGCGACAACCTCGCCGTCGACGAACCGCTGCTCGCCGCCCGGGCGCACCGCCCGTCCGATCTGCTGCGCTTCCTGGCCGGACTCTCCGGCATAGTGGCGCTCTTCCTGGTGGCCCGCTTCGCGGTCTCCACGACCTCCGGGCTCGAAGCCGACATCACGGTGAACGCGGGCCGCATCCCGGGCTGGCTGACCACGGTCGCGGGCCTGGTGTCCAGCTTCGCGGTGCTGGCCGTTCCACTCTCCTTCGCGGTCGAGCGTCTGATCAAACGGGACGGCCTGCGGGTCGCCGACGGCGTGCTGGCGGCGGTGCTGGCGTACGGGACCTCGCTCGGGGTGGACTGGTGGGTCGCGGCCGGCGCCCCCGTCACCGTCCAGGAGTCGCTGACCCAGCTGACCCTGAGCGGTACGCAGGTGATCACCGATCCGGTGCACGGTTACCTGGCGCCGGTGATCGCCTACATGACGGCGGTCGGCATGTCGAGCCGCCCGCGCTGGCGGGTGACGCTCTGGTCGGTGGTGCTGGTCAGCGGCCTGACCGAGCTGATCAGCGGGTACACCACGGTGCTCGCGCTGCTGCTGACCGTGCTGATCGGCTGGTCGGTGGCGTACGCCACGCTGTACGCGATCGGCTCGCCCAACATCCGCCCGACCGGGCAGCACCTGATGATCGGCCTGCGCAAGGTCGGCTTCGCCCCGGCCAGGGCGCACCGAGCCCCGGACGCCCCGGGCGGCACCCGCAGGTACTACGTCGAACAGCACTCCGGCCCGCCGCTGGACGTGCACATCATCGACCGCGAGCAGCAGGCCTCCGGCTTCTTCTACCGGGCCTGGCGGCGCCTGCGGCTGCGCTCGGTCGCGGTCCGCCGCAGCCCTCAGTCACTGCGCCAGGCCCTGGAGCAGGAGGCCCTGATCGCGTACGCGGCCACCGCCTCCGGGGCCCGGGCGCCCCAGCTGGTGGCCACCTCCGAGCTCGGTCCCGACGCCGCCATCCTGGTGTACGAGAAGCTGACCGGCCGGCCGCTGGACGAGCTGGGCGACCAGGAGATCACCGACCAGGTGATGGCCTCGTTCTGGGAGGCCGTCGACGCCCTGCACGAACGCCGGATCGCGCACCGGCGGCTGACCGGCGAATCCCTGCTGGTGGTCGACGACAGGACCGGCTACCTGGTCAACCTGTCCGGGGGTGACATCGCGGCGGGCGACCTGACGCTGCGGATCGACGTCGCCCAGCTGCTCACCACCTTCGCGCTGCGGATCGGCCCGGAGCGCGCGGTGGCGGTCGCCAACGCGGTGCTCGGCGCCGACCGGGTGGCCGCCGCGCTGCCGCTGCTCCAGCCGGTCGGGCTGAGCCGGTCCACCCGGGTCGACCTGGCCAAGCTGAACAAGGAGCGCAGGGCCGCCGCCCAGGCGACGGCGGTGGAACAGGTGGCCTCCGGCGAGCGGACCCAGCAGCAGGCCGAGGAGGACATCGCGGTCGCCAGCGAGGACCTGCTCAGCCGGATCCGCGGCCAGATCCTCCAGGTCGTGCCGGAGGCCCCGCTGGCTCCGGAGAAGCTCGAACGGCTCAAGCCGAAGACCGTGATCACCGTGGTGGCCCTGGCCTTCGCCGCGTACTTCGCGCTCACCACCATCAAGCCCGAACAGTTCAACCTGGACCGGATGAACTGGGGGTGGGCCTCGGCCGCACTGACGGCCGCCGCCTTCACCTACGTCGCGGCCTCGATGAGCCTGACCGGCTTCGTGCCGGAGCGGCTGCCGTTCAAGCGGACGGTGGCGGCGCAGGTGGCCGGTTCGTTCGTGAAGCTGGTGGCGCCGGCCGCGATCGGCGGCATCGCGCTGAACACCCGGTACCTGCAGAAGTCGGGCATCCGTTCCGGCCCGGCGGTGGCCAGCGTCGGCGCCTCCCAGCTCGCCGGGCTGGGTGGGCACCTGCTGCTGCTGTTCGTCTTCGGTCTGGTGACGGGCACTCAGAAGAAGGGTGGCGAGGGCACCGACAAGGCGGTGATCATCGCGATCCTGACCGCGGCGGTGCTGGCCTTGGTGGTCGCGGCGGTGGCACCGCTGCGGCGCTTCGTGGTGACCCGGGTGCGCTCGCTGTTCTTCGGCGTGGTGCCCCGGATGCTCGACCTGATGCAGACCCCGACCAAGCTGCTCACCGGCTTCGGCGGCATCCTGCTGCTCACCCTGAGCTTCACCGCCTGCCTGGACGCCTCGATCCGGGCCTTCGGGTACTCGATGAGCTTCTCCGCCGTCGCGGTGGTCTTCCTGACCGCCAACGCAGCCGGCTCGGCGATCCCGACCCCGGGCGGCATCGGCGCGGTCGAGTTCGCCACCATCGGTGCGCTGACCCTGAGCGGTGTGCCCGCGCCGATCGCCACCTCGGCGGTCTTCCTGTACCGGGCGCTGACCTTCTGGCTCCCTGTCATCCCCGGCTGGCTCTGCTACAACGTCCTGCAACGCAGGGACGCGCTGTAACGCCGGAAGGGGCGCGGGGCCACTGGCCCCGCGCCCCTTCCGGGTAGTCCTAGTAGACCGGCTTGTGCGGCTCGATCTGGTTCACCCAGCCGAGCACGCCGCCGCCGAGGTGCACCGCGTCCGAGAAGCCCGCCGACTTGAGGACGGCCAGCACCTCGGCCGAGCGGACGCCCGACTTGCAGTGCAGCACGATCTTCTTGTCCTGCGGCAGCGTCTCCAGCGCGTTCCCCATCAGGAACTCGTTCTTCGGGATCAGCACGGCACCCGGGATGTTGACGATCTCGTACTCGCCGGGCTCGCGGACGTCGATGAGGAGGATGTCCTCCTTGTCGTCCTGCCACTCCTTGAGCTGCTTGGAGGTGATGGTCGAGCCCGCGGCCGCGGCCTGGGCCTCCTCCGACACGACGCCGCAGAAGGCCTCGTAGTCGATCAGCCCGGTGACCGTCGGGTTCTCACCGCAGAGCGCGCAGTCCGGGTCCTTGCGGATCTTGACCTGGCGGTAGTTCATCTCCAGGGCGTCGTAGATCATCAGGCGGCCCACCAGCGGCTCGCCGACCCCGGCCAGCAGCTTGATCGCCTCGGTGACCTGGATCGAACCGATCGAGGCGCAGAGCACGCCCAGCACGCCGCCCTCGGCACAGGACGGCACCATGCCGGCCGGCGGGGCCTCGGGGTAGAGGCACCGGTAGCACGGGCCGTGCTCGGCCCAGAACACGCTGGCCTGGCCGTCGAAGCGGTAGATCGAGCCCCACACGTACGGCTTGCCGAGCAGCACCGCGGCGTCGTTCACCAGGTACCGGGTGGCGAAGTTGTCGGTGCCGTCGACGATCAGGTCGTAGCCGGAGAAGATCTCCATCACGTTGTCGTTGTCGAGGCGCTCCTCGTGCAGGATCACGTTGACGTAGGGGTTGATCTCCTTGACCGACTCCCGCGCCGACTCGCCCTTGGAGCGGCCGATGTCGGACTGGCCGTGGATGATCTGCCGCTGCAGGTTCGACTCGTCGACGACGTCGAACTCGACGATGCCGAGCGTGCCGACACCCGCCGCCGCCAGGTACATCAGGGCGGGCGAGCCGAGGCCGCCGGCGCCGACACAGAGCACCTTGGCGTTCTTCAGCCGCTTCTGCCCGGCCATCCCGACATCCGGGATGATCAGGTGGCGGGAGTACCGGCGGACCTCGTCAACGGTGAGCTCGGCGGCCGGTTCGACCAGGGGTGGCAGCGACACGGGGACTCCGATGGTCGTCAGTTCGGGGCTTGGCGTGAGCCACCATCGGTGACTCTGATACGCCAACAGTGTCACTCGGTCGAGGTATTCCGAGACAGCAGGTCCGATGGGTGAGACGGTCGGCGCCGGATGCTGGGACCACCGCCGACGCCCCAACTTCCCTGGTGGCAGCGGTCAGACCCGGCAGGCGGTCTCCAACCAGATGTCACCGAGCGACTCCTCCAGCGGCACCTGTGTCCGCCAGCCGAGACGGTCGCGGGCCGTCCGGACGTCCGCCTGCCGCCACTGCACCGGCTCCCCGGACGGGCGGTGCGGCGGGTAGTGCGGGGGGTGCTCCTGTCCCGCCCCGGGCTGCACCGGGAGCGCCGCCACCCGGGCGTCCTCGCTGATCGAGCCCTCGAACCCGGCGGCCCGCACCAGCAGCTGCGCCGCGTCCCTGGCCCGGACGGCATGGCCGCTGCCGATGTTGATCACGCCGGTGGCGGCCGACACGGCGGCCGACTGGATCGCCCGGGCGACGTCCCTGACATCGACGAAATCCCGGTATCCGGACAGGTCCGGCATCCGGACCTGGCGCTCGTCCTGCTCCAGCGCCCGGCGCAGCCCCTCCGCCAGCCGTCCGAACAGCGAGGCGGCGGGCGATCCGGGACCGACCACGTCGAAGACCCGGAGCACCGCCGCGTCCAGACCGGAGGCGAGCACCAGCTCCGTCCCGGCCAGTTTGGACACTCCGTACGGACCGGCCGGCCGGGGCTCCGCGCTCTCCGGGACCGGCACGCCGGAGGGCATCGGCCCGTACTCGGCGGCCGAGCCGACGTGCACCAGCCTGGCCGGCTCCCGACTGCGCCGGATCGCCTCGCAGACGGTGGCGACCGCCAGCGTGTTGGACCGGATCAGGGCCCGCGAGCTGCCGTACGTCGCCCCGGCGCAGTTGATCACCGCCTGCGGGGCCACCGCGTCCAGGAACCTGGCCAGCGCGCCGGGACTGCCCGCCGTCAGGTCGAAGCGGATGTCGGCCGAGTCGCGTCGGCCGAGCACGGTGACCTGGAGGTCCGGTTCGACCAGCAGGCGTTCGGCGACCCGACGGCCGATGAAGCCGTCGGCGCCCAGCAGCAGCACCCTCATCAGGGGGTGTCCTTCCACGAGATTCGTACGGGGGTCTGGAGGCGGCGGTGCGCGCCGGGCCGGCCGAGCACCAGCCAGGCGTACGGCAGCAGCAGCGCTGCCACCGAGCCGCAGGCGAGCAGTTGGGCGGTCTCCGGGCGGTACCGGGCCACCGTGGTGAGCAGCAGACCGGCCGGTCCCGCCACCAGCAGGCCGGCCACCGCCGGGGCCGCCCGGCCGGAGCGCAGCAGGACGGCCGCCGGGAGCAGCAGCAGCCCGAGCGCGGCCTGACCGGCCCACTGCGGGCCGGTCGCCCGGTGCACGGCCCGGAACAGCAGACCGTCGGCCGGTCCGGGGCCGACGCCGGTGAGCAGCAGCAGGCCGGCCAGGCCGAGCCCGGCCGCCACCAGTAGGTGCAGCCCGGACGCCACCGGCAGGGCCGGCCACATCCGGGACCGGAAGTCGGCCATGGTGCGGGCCGCGCCGAGCTGCTCCCAGCCCACCTGCCGCAGCCGGCCGGTGGCCCACTCCGCCGCCCCGACGGCGGTCGCGGCCGCCACGCCGAGCACCGCCCCGGCCGGGCCGCCCGCCGTCACCGGCAACGCCACCAGCAGGGCCACTCCGGTGCCGTAACCGACCCGCTGCAGGACCGTTCCGCCTGGTGACGCCTCGTCAGGGAGCGGGGCCGGACGGGCGGCGGCCCAGGCCAGCCAGCCGCCGCAGAGCACCGCGACCGGCCCGCGGGCCGCCGGGGGCAGCACCGCGACACCGCCGGCCATCGCCGCCGCGGGCAGACCGTGCCGGACGGCACTGCGCAGCGCCTGCCAGGACCGCTGCCGCCAGCGGGTCGGGCGTCCGGGCGCCGGCGCGGTCGGCGGTCGGCGCGGGACCCGGGCGTACAGCTCCTCGGCCAGCGAGAACACGTCGGCGTGCCGGCAGCGGGCCACCTCGGCGGGGCCCAGACCGGCGTCCTCCAGGGCGGCGGCGATCTCCAGTGCGTCCACGGCCTGCTCGCACACGGTGCGGTGACGCTGCATCAGCTCCCGTACCGGATCCACCTCCCGCCCGGTCATCAGACGGCCTCGGCCACGGACCCGGCGGCGGGCCCGGCCACCCAGTACTCGGCGGGCCGGGCGAACGGCCGGGCCGCCGCCTTCGCCACGGCCGGGAAGGCGGGCCAGCGGGAGACCAGTTCCAGGTAGACCTCCCGGAAGGCCGTCACCACCGGCTCCACCGCGAAACGCTCCTGCGCGCGCAGCCGTCCGGCCAGACCGAGCCTGGCCCGCCGCTCCTCGTCACCGAGCAGCGCCAGGCAGGCGGCGGCCAGGGCGGCGGGATCGCGCGGCGGGACCAGCAGGCCGGTCGGCCCGACCACCTCGCGGGCCACCCCGACCTCGGTCGTTACCACCGCGCGGCCGCTCAGCATCGCATCCGCCAGCAGGCGCGGGCTGCGCTGGGCGAGCGCCGAGAACACCACCAGGCTGCCGGCCGCCCAGATCCCGGCCGGGCCGCCCTCGGGCCTGCCCTCGAAGTCGACGGCCCGGTCCACGCCGAGCCGCTCGGCCATCTCCCGGCAGTGCGCCAGGTACCCGGGCGCACCCTCCTCGCCGTACATCCGCAGCCGGGCCTCGGGCAGCTCGGCCCTGATCCGGGCGAAGGCGTGCAGCATCAGCGCCGGATCGCGCCCTGGCTCCAGCGCTCCCGCCCAGACCAGCACCGGGCCCTCGGGCTCGGGCCCGGCCGCGGCCCTGGCCACCGCCGGGGTGCCCTCGTGCACCACCCTGATCCGGGCCGGGTCGGCGCCGCAGCGCTCCTGCCAGTGCCGGTCGTAGTCGCTGCCCGGGGTGAGCACGGCGGCCTGCCGGTAGGTCTCCTCGGTGAGCAGCCGGAAGAAGCCGATCAGCAGCGCGCGGACCGGCCAGCGGTACGGCGCGGTGCGGTAGCTGCGGTACTGCTCACGCAGGTGCAGCCCGTGCTCGGTGATCACGAACGGGACGCCGTGCAGCTGCTTGGCGACCAGCGCGGGCAGCACGGCCGGACCGCCGCCCACCACGTGGCACAGATCGGCCGAGCCCAACCCGTCAGGACCGGTGCCGTACCAGGGCGCGGAGAGCGGCCGGAGGCACTGCTCCAGCAGGTCCGCCGCCACCAGGACGTCCCTGACCTGCGGCTGGCCCGCCGCCGTATCGGCGGCGGGCGAACGCCAGACCTGTTCCAGCACCCGCTGGGCCGGTCCCGAGGCCAGGAAGGCCGGCAGTGCGCCGTCCTCCCGCCCGAGTGCCGCCAGCCGGTGCAGCGCGGGGCCGAAGGACTCCCGCTCGCCGGGTATCACCAGCGAGCGGATCAGTGCCCGGTACGCCTGCTGGTAGGACCGCCGCCGGTGCAGCGCGGGCGCGTGCCCCTTCGGCCGCCGCCCCCAGAGCGGCAGCTCGGCGACCGGCACCGGCCCTCCCTCGGCGGGACGGCCGCTCCCGCCCAGCAGGTAGAGCCGGAACTCGTGCTCCGGCAACCCCTCGATCAGCCGCCCGCACCAGCTGTCGGCACGCTGTGCGTACGAGCTGGCACCCTCGGTGAGCAGAGCAATGCGCACGACGACCTCCAGAGCAGAGCGGTTCCCTTTGACCGGGTGCGGTGACGCGACGGCCTCGGCCGACGTACCGGTCCTCAGAACGGGCTCCCGACGGGCGACACCGCACCGTTCGACCCTGCGCAGCCGCTGACGCCTGCTGCTCCCCCACACCTGTTCGGTCCGACACCACGAAGGTAGAACGAAACGCTGACGACCCATCGGTCACCGACCGGGCTGCCACCTGAACGAGTGAAACCGCGTGTCCTCGGCCGGAGTCCGCCGTTCTCCGGCCGTCCGACCCGCCGTCAGCTCTCGGCCAGCAGCTCCCGCACCGAGCGCGCCACCAGCTCCGGGTGCTCCAGCATCGCCACGTGCCCCGACTCGGGCAGCACCAGCAGCCGGGCGTCCGCGAACGCCTCGCAGGCCCGCCGGGCGGAGCGGTACGAGACCAGCTTGTCGCGCAGCCCGTACACCAGCAGCACCGGCGCCTTCACCTGGGCCGCCTGCCGCCAGAGCGCCTGCTCCCCGCGCTCGGTGTACGCCGAGACGATCCCGCGCGCCGACCCGGCCAGCGCCGCCAGCGCGTACGGCAGTCCGGCCCGGCGGCGGTACTCGGCCACCGCCCGGTCCCACTGCGCGGACGGCACGGCCGCCGGATCGCCGTAGACCAGCGCGAGCAGCTCCCGGGTGGCCCGCTCGACGTCGCCGTCGGCGCTCCGGGTCCGGGCCAGCAGCGCCGCGACGCCGGGCAGCGCGAGCAGACCGGTGGGCCAGGCGGTGCGCTGCGGCGGCAGCTCGGGCAGCGCGGGCGAGATCAGCGTGAGGCTGCGCACCAGATCGGGCCTGAGCGCGGCCAGCCGGACCGCCACCGCGCCGCCGAGCGAGTTGCCGAACAGGTGCACCGGGCCCCGGTTCACCGCCTCCAGGTAGCCGATCACCGCCCGGACGTGGCCGGTGAGGGACAGGTTCCCGTCCTGCGGCAGCTCGGACCACCCGAAGCCGGGCAGGTCCACCGTCTCCGCCGCGAGCTCCCCGTCGAGCTCGGCGATCAGCTCGGTCCAGTTGTCCCCGGAGCCGCCGAGCCCGTGCACGAACAGCGCCGGGGGCAGCCCCTCGGCGCCCGCGGCGGGGCCCCGCACCGCCAGTACCGCCCCGGGGACCGTCACGATCCGCTCCGGTCCCGGCTCGTCGGCCGCCACCCGCTGTTCAGTGCTCATGAGGCACGATCGTAGTGAGCGTGAACGTCCCCGGCCCGGCATCCACGGCGTCTCAGGCTCTGGACAGCGCAGGTGAGCCCCGTATTGTGTGCTTCCGACAAGGGGGTCCGGGTGCTTTTCTCGCGCTCGCCCGGCGCGGATCGGGTTACCCAAAAGTAGAATCAGTCACCTTGCCAGCAATGCCCGGCACACCCGCCCCAGGGGGCGCTGCCGCAGACCGTGAAGTGAGGAGCGCCCGTGACGGCCGTCCAGGAGGCGCAGGAGCGCCCGCGTGGTGCCCGCCTGCCGCGCAGCGCCCGCCGTGAACAATTGCTCGGTGCCGCGCAGGAGGTGTTCGTCGCCCAGGGCTACCACGCCGCGGCCATGGACGACATCGCCGACCGCGCCGGGGTCAGCAAGCCGGTGCTCTACCAACACTTCCCCGGCAAGCTCGAGCTCTACCTCGCACTGCTCGACAAGCACTGCGACGCCCTGGTGGAGTCCACCCGCGAGGCACTCACCACCACCACCGACAACAAGCAGCGGGTCGCCGCGACCATGGAGGCGTACTTCAACTACGTCTCCAGCGAGTCCGGTGCCTTCCGGCTGGTCTTCGAGTCGGACCTGACCAACGAGCCCGCCGTGCGCGACCGGGTCGAGCGGGCCGCCGACGCCAGCGCGACCCTGGTCAGCCAGGTCATCGCGGAGGACACCGACCTGCCGGAGGCGGAGTCCAAGCTGCTCGCCGTCGGCGTCTGCGGCCTGGCCCAGATCACCGCCAGGTACTGGCTCTCCCAGGACCTGGAGATCCCCCGCGACGCGGCGGTGAAGCTGGTCGCCAGCCTCGCCTGGCGCGGCCTCAAGGGCTTCCCGATGCACCCCACCCAGGAGCCCTCGGACCCTTCCGCCGAATAGGCGATCAACGGACCTTCGCCGTTCCCGGTGGTGGTTGCTCTATGGTGAAGCCGTACGGCGCGACGCCCGCGAACAGCGGTTCGAGCGTGTGGATGGCTGCAACCCGGAGGGACGGAAGCCGTGGAGGTCAAGATCGGCGTGCAGAACGCGCCTCGAGAGATCGTTCTCGAGAGCACGCAGACTGCCGATGAGGTCGAGAGCGCGGTCGCCAAGGCGCTGGAGGGCACCTCGAAGCTCTTCACGCTGACCGACGAGCACGGCCGCCGGGTCATCGTCCCGGCCGAGCGCCTGGCGTACGTCGAGATCGGCGAGCCGAACGTGCGCAAGGTGGGCTTCGGCACCATCTGACGCGTTCGGAGCAGGACCGGACGGCCGTCCCCGATCAGGGGGCGGCCGTTCGGCGTCTGTGCGCGTACCGACCGGGGCTGCGGGGTATGGCCGGAAGGGAACCCCCAGGGAGGCAGCCCGTGGTCCTCGAAACGATCGCCTTCGCGCTCATCGGCCTGGCCGTCGGATTCGGCGCGCTGGTGACACTGCCCGCGTACTTCCCCGCCGCCCGATCGCTGACCGTGGCGACCGCGGTGATCGCCGCCCTGCTCGGCGGCGGCATCTCCCGCTACGCGCTGGACGACCACCTGCCGGGGCTGGCGCTGCTCTTCTCGGCGGTCGGCTCGGTACTCCTGGTCTCGGTCCTCGCCCGCCCCGACCAAGTGACCGGGACGGGACGGCACCGACACCGGCACGCCTAGGGCCTGTCCGGGCCCAGGGCCGTCCTGCCTAGGACGCGAGGCCGAGCGCGGCCATCCGGCGGGTGTGCGCCTCGGTGATCCGGTTGAACATCTTGCCGACCTCGACCAGGTCGAAGCCCTGCACCTCGGCGCCGCCGACCAGCAGGTTGGAGAGCGCGTCCCGCTCGGCCACCACGCGCTGGGACTGGCTGAGCGCCTCGCCCATCAGCCGCCGGCCCCAGAGCGCCAGCCGGCCACCGACCCGGGGGTCGTCCTCGATCGCCTGCCGGATCCGGTCCACCGCGAACTGCGCGTGCCCGGTGTCGCCGGAGACCCGGAGCACCAGGTCCCGGGTGTCGTCGTCCAGCCGGACGGCCACCTCGCGGTAGAAGTCGGTCGCGATCGCGTCGCCGACGTACGCCTTGACCAGGCCCTCCAGCCAGTCCGAGGGCGCGGTCATCCGGTGGAAGTTCTCCAGCGGCTCGACGAACGGGGTCATCACGCCGGTCGGGTCCGCGCCCACCTCGACCAGCCGGTCGTGCAACAGCTGGTAGTGCTGGTACTCGTTGGAGGCCATCTTGGCCAGCGCCGCCTTGTCGACCAGCGCGGGCGCGAACTTGGCGTCCTCGGCGAGCCGCTCGAAGGCGCTCAGTTCGCCGTACGCCAGGGCGCCGAGCAGGTCCAGCACGGCGGCCCGATAGTCCGGGTCGGCCGCGCGGACGGCCCAGCCGCCGATCGAGGCGGGCGGGTCGGAAGCGACGGGAGTGACGGATGCGTCCAGCGGGGTGCCGTCGTCGGCTGCCTGAGTCTCCATTGGGGTCACCCTATCGCCCGTACCGCGGCCCGCCCGGCGCGGAGTAGGGCACGTCACGTGTTCGAGTCGTCGCCTGACTGTATGGTGGTAGGGAAGCTCGATGTATCCCGGCGGCACGTGCAAGTGCCGCGTACGGACACCGGGCGTTCACGTACGCGGATGCCCGGTCGGAGACCCGATCGGCTCCGACCATGGCCCGGACCTCGGGCCCTGGCACCGCATCAGTGGCCGAGCGAGGGCCGCCGCGGACCACGCCGCTCCGGCGCAGGTCCCGCGCCTGGCCCCTCACGGGAATCCTCCCTTACGCCGTCGACCGAAGCGCCCGTCAGCGGGCTGTCCGGGTCGGCGAGCGGCGGGGGCCGGCGCGGTTGTGCGACCTCGTATCCGACGGGTCAGGCTGTTCTGCGGCCCGCTGCCGACACGGGGCTGCCCGCCCGCCCTCTCGCTCTCGGCCCCACCACATGGAAGAGGCAGCACCCTGTCCACCACCGCTGAACCCACCAAGACCACCTTCCGGGAGCTCGGGATCCTCCCGGAGACCGCCGAGGCCCTGGAGGCCGTCGGCATCCTGCACCCGTTCCCGATCCAGGAGATGACCCTCCCGGTGGCCCTGACCGGCCACGACGTGATCGGGCAGGCCAAGACCGGCACCGGCAAGACGCTCGGCTTCGGCCTCCCGCTGATCGAGCGCGTCGTGGTCCGCGCCGACGTGGACGCCGGCCGGGCCACCGAGGAGCAGCTCTCCGACGGCCCGCAGGCGCTCATCGTGGTGCCCACCCGCGAGCTCTGCACCCAGGTCACCAACGACCTGCAGACCGCGGGCAAGGTCCGCAACGTCCGCGTTCTCGCGATCTACGGCGGCCGGGCGTACGAGCCGCAGGTCGAGGCGCTCAAGAAGGGCGTCGACATCATCGTCGGCACCCCGGGCCGCCTGCTCGACCTGGCCGGACAGCGCAAGCTGGACCTCTCCAAGGTCAAGGCGCTGGTGCTCGACGAGGCCGACGAGATGCTCGACCTGGGTTTCCTGCCGGACGTCGAGAAGATCATCACCATGCTGCCCGCCAAGCGGCAGACCCTGCTCTTCTCGGCCACCATGCCGGGCCAGGTCATCTCGCTGGCGCGCCGCTACATGAGCCAGCCGACCCACATCCGGGCCGCCGCTCCGGACGACACCGGTCACACCGTGGCCAACACCACCCAGCACATCTTCCGCGCGCACTCGCTCGACAAGGTCGAGATGGTCGCCCGGATCCTCCAGGCCGAGGGCCGCGGACTGGCGATGATCTTCTGCCGGACCAAGCGCACCGCCGCCGACGTCGCCGACCAGCTGACCCAGCGCGGCTTCGCGGCCGGCGCCGTGCACGGTGACCTCGGCCAGGGCGCCCGCGAGCAGGCGCTGCGGGCCTTCCGGGCCGGCAAGGTGGACGTCCTGGTCTGCACCGACGTCGCCGCCCGTGGCATCGACGTCGAGGGCGTCACGCACGTCATCAACTACCAGTGCACCGAGGACGAGAAGACCTACCTGCACCGGATCGGCCGCACCGGCCGGGCCGGCGCCTTCGGCACCGCCGTCACCCTGGTCGACTGGGACGACATTCCGCGCTGGCAGCTGATCAACAAGGCGCTGGACCTGAAGTTCCCGGACCCGGAGGAGACCTACTCCACCTCACCGCACCTGTACGAGCTGCTCAAGATCGCGCCCGGCACCACCGGTGTCCTGCCGCGCTCCGAGCGGACCAGGGCCGGCCTGAAGGCCGAGGAGATCGAGGACCTGGGCGAGACCGGCGGGCGTGGTGCGCGCAGCACCGCGGGTGGTGGCCGTGGCCGCCGCACCGAGGCCGCCGAGGCCCCGGCCGCCGAGCGCCCGGCCCGCGTACCGCGTGAGCGGCGCCGGACCCGGGGCGGCTCCGCCGCCGACGGTGCGGTCGTCGTGGCCGAGACGGTCGAGGCGACGTCGGTCGAGGCCGCGCCGGTCGAGGCCGCGCCGGTCGAGGCCGCCACCGAGGGCGACGCGCCGCGTCGGCGTCGTCGGCGCCCGCGCTCGGCCGCCGCCGGCACCGAGACGGCTCCGGCGGTCGAGACCGCCGCCGAGGGCGACGCCCCGCGTCGGCGGACGCGCACCCGGCGCACCACCACCGCCACCGACGAGAGCTGATTACTGCACCACCCGGGGACCTGCGACGCCGACCTTTCACCGGGTCGGCGTCGCGGTTCCCGGAGCCCTCGGCCCGTGCCCACTAGGCTCGCGGTGTGAGTACTCCGCCGTTTCTGAAGCTGCCCGTCTGTGCCAGTGCCGTCCGGCTGGCGACCGCGCGGGGGAGTTTCGCGTCGCTGGTCGCCGAGCCTGCCGGGCCGGTGCGGGGGACCGCGCTGCTCGTGCCCGGGTTCACCGGGAGCAAGGAGGACTTCATCGCCCTCCTGGAGCCGCTCGCCGAGCGGGGCTACCGCACGGTGGCGGTCGACCAGCGCGGCCAGTACGAGACCGGCGGCCCGGGCGAACCCGCTGCGTACGCGATCGAGGAGCTCGGGCTCGATCTGCTGGCGTTGAGCGCGGCGCTCGGCACCGGTACGCCGCTGCATCTGCTGGGGCACTCCTTCGGCGGTCAGGTGTGCCGACAGGCGGTGCTGACGGCGGACCGGCGTGGCGGCGCGCTGCCGTGGCGTTCGCTCACACTGCTCTCCACCGGGCCGGGCGCGATCGACCCGAACGAGGCGGCCCGTACCAAGCTGCTGATCGACGCGCTGGGCGGGCTGGGCCTGGAGGAGATCTGGCAGCTGATGCAGCAGCTGGACGAGGGCAAGCCCCGGCCCGCCGCCGAGATCGGCGAGTTCCTGCACCGCCGCTGGGTCGCCAACCGTCCAGAGGCGCTGACCGTGATGGGCGGGCACCTGGTCTCCGCGCCGGATCTGGTCGCCGAGCTGGCCGCCGTCGAGCTGCCCAAGCAGGTGGTCTCGGGCGAGCAGGACTACGCCTGGCCGGTGCCGGAGCAGATCGCGATGGCCGACCGGCTGGATGCCCGGCACACCACGGTGCCCGGCGCCCTGCACTCGCCGAACGCGGAGCAGCCGGCCGCGACCGCCGCCGTGCTCGCCGACTTCTGGAACGTGGCCGAATAACCCCTGGTCAGCGCGCTCCGTCAGGCTCACACTGCCGGAGATTCGTTAGTTCAGGTAATATTTGATTCTGTCCGGGAATCATCGCGCTCCGCGCCCTGTTGATGAGAACGGCGCCCAGTGCGCCGAAACCGGGACTTTACGGGTGGGCAACCGCCCCGAAGCAGCAGTACGGCACCGTGGTCGATGAGGCTGGATCGGTCTCCACCCCGGTGCCCGTTCACGAAGTGGGACAGCACACCCCGGACGACGAAGACCGAGCTGTCATTTGAAGCCTCAGCCATGCAGTGAGGCAGGGAAGGGAGAGACCCATGCGTTTCGAGATCCTCCGCCTGGACGACGTCCAGGGCACCGCCACCGACACCCTGATCGCCGACGCGGACACCGTCCGCGAGTTCGTGGAGCGGGCCGCCCGCACCGGCGAGCGCCTGTACATCCGCCCGTTCAAGACAGTGTGACGGGGACCGGGTCGGCTTCGGCCGGTCCCGAGATCCCGATACCCGACTGACGCCCCGTCACCAGCAGCACCGGTGACGGGGCGTCAGTGCGTCCGCCGCACCACCGGCTCCGAGCTGGCGTACGTTTGCCGTCGCCCGCCACGGGACATCCCCCAACGGGGCTGCCACCGGCCCGGGCGGAACCGCACTCCATCCGGGTGATCGTCCTTGACGCGGCGCTCCGGAGGGAGGAGCGTTGTCCGTTATGAGGGGCGAGCCAAGCTGCCCGAGGTGCGCCGGCCGGGTTCGCGCGCCCGGTCTTTTCTCCGACACCTGGCAGTGCGACCAGCACGGCGCCGTGCACCCGATGCAGCCGGTGCTGCCACCGAGTGTGGAGGCGCTGGGTGTCGCCGTGACGCGGTCCCAGGTGCCGGTCTGGCTGCCGTGGCCGCTGCCGGTCGGCTGGCTGTTCACCGGCATCGCGCACGCGGGGGACGACGTCTCCGGTGCCCGCGCCACCGCCGTGGCCTGCTCGGGCCCCGCTCCGCTGGGCGGTTTCGGCGAGCTGGTGCTGGTCGCCGAGGAGCTCGGCGTCGGCCTGGGCGCCAGGTACGCGGGCCTACCGGGCCCGGATCCCGGCCCCAGCGTCTCGCTCTACAAGCCGGCCGATGCCAAGGTGACGGCCGCCGGGCGGCCCACCCCGATGTTCCACGTTCCGGAGGCGCCGGACGACCGGGCGGTCTACGTCGGCGAGGCGCGCGGGCTCTGGCTCTGGGCGATCGCCTGGCCAGAGCAGTCGGCGCTGATGATGTACGACGAGCTGGTGCTCACCGATCTGCGGGACGCGGGGGCCGAGCTCGGCCTGCTGCCCTGCGGGGCGCTGTCGCCGAGGCTGCTCGGGTAGACCGGTCCGGCCGACCTCGTCGGAGGACCGGCCGCCGCCGCGTAGATTGGGGGTCAGCCGACCCCGAGGAGCCGTCACCCGTGCGCATCGACCTGCACGCCCACAGCAACGCCTCGGACGGCACCGACTCCCCCGCCGAGCTGGTCGCCAACGCCGTGGCGGCCGGCCTCGACGTGGTCGCCCTGACCGACCACGACACGGTGGCGGGCCACCCGGAGGCGGCCGAGGCGGTCCTCGGCACCGGGCTGACCCTGGTGCCGGGCGCGGAGCTCTCCTGCCGGGTGGGCGGCATCAGCCTGCACCTGCTGGCGTACCTCTTCGACCCGGCCGAGCCCGCGTTCGCCGCCGAGCGGGAGCTGGTCCGCACGGACCGGTTCCGCCGGGGGCGGGCGGTGGTGGAGCGCTGCCGGGAGCTGGGCGCGCCGATCAGCTGGGAGCAGGTGGAGCGGATCGCCGGGTCCGGTTCGGTCGGCCGTCCGCACATCGCCAGCGCGCTGGTCGAGGCGGGCGTGGTGGCGACCGTCTCGGACGCCTTCACCCACGACTGGCTGGCCAACGGCGGCCGGGCCGACGTACCCAAGCACGAGACCGATCCCGTCACGGCCGTCCGGCTGGTCCGGGCGGCGGGCGGAGTGCCGGTGTTCGCCCATCCGGGCGCGGTGAAGCGCGGCCGGACCGTCTCCGACCAGGTGATCGCCGATCTGGCGGCGGCCGGGCTGGGCGGCCTGGAGGTGGACCACCTGGACCACGACGAGGAGACCCGGGCCCGACTGCGCGGGCTGGCGGGTGAGTTGGGGCTGCTGACCACCGGGTCGAGCGACTACCACGGCCACCGCAAGACCGTCCGGCTCGGTGAGTACACCACCGACCCGGCGGTGTACCAGGCTCTGGTGGCCCAAGCGACGGGCGCGAAGCCGATCACCGGGTGAGCCGGAGGGCTCAGGAGCGCCGCCCGTGTCAGAATCGGACGATTCGTCACACAGGCCGCGTTTCACCCTGAGAGCAGCGCCCGCCGATGACCCTCTTCGACGTCACGACCTTCGGGTCGCTCTTCGTCACCCTCTTCGTGATCATGGATCCGCCGGGCACCATCCCGATCTTCCTGGCGCTCACCTCGGGTCGGGCGGCCAAGGTGCAGCGGAAGATGGCCTGGCAGGCCGCCGCCGTCGCGCTCGGGGTGATCACCTGCTTCGGCCTGTTCGGCCGTCAGATCCTCGACTACCTGCACGTCTCGATCCCCGCGCTCCAGGTCTCCGGCGGCATCCTGCTGCTGCTCATCGCCCTGGACCTGCTCACCGGCAAGATCGAGGAACCGACCCAGACCAAGGACGTGAACGTCGCCCTGGTACCGCTCGGCACCCCGCTGCTGGCCGGCCCCGGCGCGATCGTCGCGGTGATCCTGGCCGTCCAGGGCTCGCACGGGGCGGCCCAGGACGTGGCGGTGTGGACCGCGATCCTGGCGATGCACGTGGTGCTGTGGCTGACCATGCGGTTCTCACTGGTGATCATCCGGCTGATCAAGGAGGGCGGCGTGGTCCTGATCACCCGGCTCTCCGGGCTGCTGCTCTCGGCGATCGCGGTCCAGCTGGTGGCCAGCGGCGTCTACGGCTTCGTCAAGGACTACCACTGACCCTTGGTCAGTCCAGCGGTACGCCCCGGCGCAGCGGGTCCCGCAGGTCGGTGCCGTACCGCAGCCAGCGCTCCTCCAGCACGGCCGCGCCGTGCACCCGCTTGTAGCCGGCCTCGTTCGGCGTCATCGGCAGCAGCGGCAGGAAGCGCACCGGCTCGGCGGGTTCGGCCAGCGCCAGGTCGGGCACCAGGCCGCCGGGTTCGGCGGCCAGCACCGAGGTGAAGGGCGCGCCCTTCCAGAGCGGCGCACCGAGGTCGAGCGAACCGCCGGGTGCCAGCACCAGACCCTCGACCTGCGGGGTGGCGGCGAAGGTGGCGAGCGTACGGAGCACGTCGTCGTGGCTCCCACGGACCGTCAGCACCAGTTCCGCTCGCGGGCCGCGGACCGGGTCGGCGACCACCGAGGTGGGGTCGGCCATCGGCGCGGCGGACATCCCGAGCGTGACATACCTCACCAGACCCTCGGCGTCCGGACCGAACCGCAGCACCTCGATCCGGTCCGCGCCCAGGAAGGTGACGGCGGCCCGGCCGCTCGGTTCGCCGAAAGTTGCCAGCAGACGGGCCTCGACCGCGGCCAGCACGGACGCGCGGGAGAGCTCGGCGGGGTCGTGGAAGTCGTGCGCCATGGCCAGACCCTAACGTCCCGGCGGTGCCCGACCGGTGCAGACCCCAGCGCTGGCGCGGTGTCAACTGTTAGGGTATGTAGTCGGCCACTGGGAAATCTTCACCCACAGGGCCGCGAGTGAAGGAGGTGGTTCGCGGTGGATACCAGCCGACCATGCAGTACCGGCAGCTCTGCCCGGCCGCGTCGCCTTCACCCCGCCCTCGTCTGAGCGGCGGCACCACTCCTCGACGGAGTTCCTGAGGCAGCGTCACGTCCGGCCGGGAGGGCTCATTCCCCGGAGTCGTACGGTCCAAACCGCGCCCCAGCAAGGCACCTGGACTTCCACGGCTCCGGAACACCGGCCAAGGCCGGCCATGAACGTGCCGCCCCGCCGTCGCACCCACGGTCCGTCAGTCACGCGCCGCCCGTGCGACGCCTCCTGCCCGAGGAGTCCGTCATGTCGATGATCAACAACCTGCGCGCCGCCGTCCGTCCTCGCCCCCGCCGGGGCGGGCTGAACGGCTTCGACCCGGCGCACGAGAGCCAGACCCCGTCCGCCGTGGTGGACTGCGCGGTCTACCAGGACGGCAAGCGCAACGGCGAGCGGTGCAGCCCCCGGGAGGCGGCCCGCCGGGTCCGGGCGGCCCGGGAGACGGCGGCCGGATCGTTCAGCTGGATCGGCCTGCACGAGCCCACCGAGGCCGAGTTCGAGGGCATCGCCCAGCGCTTCGGGCTGCACCCGCTGGCGGTCGAGGACGCGGTGCACGCGCACCAGCGCCCCAAGGTCGAGCGCTACGACGACGTGCTGTTCGCGGTCTTCAAGACCATCCGCTACGTGGAGCACGACCAGCTCACCCCCACCAGCGAGGTGGTCGAGACCGGCGAGCTCATGGTCTTCGTCGGCCCCGACTTCGTGATCACCGTGCGCCACGGCGGCCACAGCTCGTTGCACGAACTGCGTCGCCGGCTGGAGAGCGCGGGCGAGACCGGCGACGTCCCCGGCCTGCTGGCCAAGGGGCCGTCCGCCGTCCTGCACGCCATCGCCGACCAGGTGGTCGACAACTACCTGCTGGTGGCCGACCGGCTGCAGACCGATGTGGACGACATCGAGTTCGACGTCTTCGCCAACAAGGGCGGCCGGGGCGCGGACGTCGGACGGGTGTACCAGCTCAAGCGCGAGGTGCTGGAGTTCAAGCGCGCGGTGTCGCCGCTGCTCCGCCCGATGCAGCAGCTCTCCGAGCCCGGCCAGCGGCTGGTCGACCCGGACATCCGCAAGTACTTCCGCGACGTCGCGGACCACCTGACCCGGGTGGTCGAGCAGGTGCACGGCTTCGACGAACTGCTCAACTCGCTGCTCCAGGCCAACCTGGCCCAGGTCTCGGTCGCGCAGAACGAGGACATGCGCAAGATCACCTCCTGGGCGGCCATCTTCGCCGTCTCCACCATGGTCACCGGCGTCTACGGGATGAACTTCGACTACATGCCGGAGCTGCACTCCCGGTACGGCTACCCGGTCGTGATGGCCGCCATCGCGGTCCTCTGTATCGGCATGTACCGGGGCTTCCGCCGCAACGGCTGGCTCTAGCTGCTGCTGTTGCGGCCGCCCCGGGCGACCAGGACCAGACCGAGCAGGATGACCACCAGCGCCGGGTACGCGGCGACCGGGGGCAGCTGGCCGAGCCAGAGGGCCGCGATCAGCGCGGCGCCGGGGGTCTCCAACAGGATCGCGGTCGAGGTGACCGACGGGCCCAGGGTCCGTACCACCCGGTTGCTGAGCGAGTGGCCGAGCAGCTGGGCGGCCACCATCAGCAGCGCGATCTGCCACCAGACCCCGGCCGGCCAGCCGCTCATCGGCACCCCGCCGACCAGGCAGACCGCCAGCAGCACCGCCGCCGTGGTGGCGTAGCAGACCAGCGTGTACGCGGTGGTGCTGACGGTCCGTCGGACCTCCGCGCCGAGCAGCATGTACCCGGCGGCGGCCAGTCCGGCACCGAGGGCCAGCGCGTCACCGAGCAGCGCGTCCGGCGAGAGCGACATGTCGACACCGGTCAGCACCAGTACCCCGGCGAACGCCACGCACGTCCCGATCCACACCAGCCGGGGCGGCCGGTGGCCGAACAGCCGCATCAGCAGGATGGTCCACAGCGGCGTGGTGGTGACCAGCGCGGTCGCCGACGCCACGGAGGTCATCCGCAGGCTCGGCATCCAGAGCGCGAAGTGCAGCGCCAGCAGCACTCCGGCCGCCACCGCCAGCAGCAGGGCCCGGCGGCCGATCCCGCGCAGCTCGACCCGGTGCCGCAGCAGCGCGTACGGGCCTAGCACCCCGACCGACATGACGTTCCGCCAGAACGCGATCGCCAGCGCCGGTGCGGCGGTGGCGCTGATCAGGGGGGCGGAAAGCGAGATGCCGGCGATCGAGACCGCCAGCAGCAGCAGGTCGGTCCTGGGCAGCTTGACCGGCTGCGTGGTGGGCGCGGGTGCCGCCACCGGGGCGGGTGTGGCGGTGTCGGGCCGGGCGGCGGGCACAGCACTCCTCGGGAGGACGAATTCGGTGGACACCACGGTAAGGGCTGTAACGGAGCCATGGCACTGTCGTCCTGAGCCGTGAGACACCGCCGGGGCGGCGTCCGCCGGTGAAGCCTTACGCTGTCGGCCATGGAGCCTACGACGACCGACGCCGCCACCGGACCCGACCGGGCCACGCTGGATCGGGCCCTGCTGGAGGAGGCCGCGAAGAAGTCCGGCCTGCTCTGGGTCCGGGCCGAGGGAGAGTCCCGGAGCCGGGCCCTCTGGCACGCCTGGCACGACGGCGCGGTGGTGGTGGTCGGCGACGGCATCGAACAGCCCCTGCACGGGCTGACGGCCGGTCAGCCCGCCGAGGTCACCGTCCGCAGCAAGGACAAGTGGGGCCGCCTCACCAGCTGGCCGGCCACCGTCACCGAACTCGCCCCCGGCAGTGACGCCTGGCTCGGCGCCGTCGAGGAGCTCAAGGGCAAGCGTCTGAACGCCCCCGACACCGACACCATCGCGGAGCGCTGGGCCCGCGACTGCCGCGTCCTCCGCCTCGCACCGGCCGGCCCCCTCACCGAGCAGCCGGGCAGCATGCCCGACGCCTCCCACGCCGCCACCCCGATGCCCACCCCGGCCACCACCCGCAAGCCGATCCCGGCGGGTCTGCCGAAGCTCCTCTTCAAGCGCTCCCGCTAGGCACGTGCCCTCGACGCCCAGCCACCTGCGGGGCGCTTTCGCCGGGATACCCACCAGCCACGAACCGACACCGTTCCCCGAGCGCCTGTCCGGGAGTTGACCCTCACACCGTGTCAGGCCGTGGAGTAGCCCCATCATGTTCACCATCGGAGACTTCGCGAAGCACGGCCGGGTATCGGTCCGGATGCTCCGCCACTACGACGCCATCGGCCTGCTGCTCCCCGCCCGGGTGGACCCGTTCACCGGGTACCGGGGCTACGAGGCGGCCCAACTCGCCCGGCTCAACCGGATCATCGCGCTCAAGGACCTCGGCTTCACCCTCCAGCAGGTGGCCGGCATCGTCGACGAGCAGGTGAGCGCGGAGGAGCTGCGCGGGATGCTCCGCCTGCGGCAGGCGGAACTGGCGGCGGCGGTGCAGGAGGCAGCCGTCCGGCTGGCCCGGGTCGAGTCGAGGCTCCGCACGATCGAGAGTGAGGGGCACATGCCTTCCGACGACGTTGTGGTCAAGAGCATCCCTGCGGTCCGGGTGGCCCGGCTGTCCGCCGTGGCGGACGGCTTCGAGCCGGAGCACATCGGCCCGGTGGTCGGCCCGCTGTTCGGGCGGCTCTGCGACCTGCTCGCCGAGGCGGGACTGACCGCGACCGGCCCGAGCCTGGCGTACTACGAACAGGTCGGTCCCGACACCGAGCAGGTCCGCGCCTTCGTGGCGATCCCGGTCGGCGCCGAGCCCGACCCGGCGTACGGCTTCGAGGTCGCCGACCTGCCCGCCCTGCCGGTGGCGGCCACCATCGTGCACCGGGGGGCGATGGACGACATCCTGCCGACCTCGCAGACCCTGGCCCGCTGGATCGACTCCACCGGCCACCGCTCGCTCGGCTACACCCGCGAGCTGTACCTCCAGTGCGAGGGCGACCCGTCCACCTGGGTGACCGAGCTCCAGGAGCCGGTCGCCACGGCCTGACCCCGGCTCAGGACCCGGACGGCAGTCAGCCGTTGGACCACCCCCCGGTGGAGAGCACCAACCGGTGGCCGTCCGGGTCCTCCACCGTCACGCCCCACGCGTCCCGGTACGTGACGACCCGTCCACGATCCTCCCCTCTCGGTCCTGGGCCCCACCGCAGCACGCGCCCGTCGGCGGGCTACGGGGTCCGCGGCCAGGTAGCCTGGGCCCCGAGCGTCGCGTAGAGAGGAAGTCCATGGCAGGGCCAGGCAGCCGGGTCTTCATCTCCCATCTCTCCGGGATCGCGGTCTTCGACCCGAACGGCGACCAGGTCGGCCGGATCCGCGACGTGGTGGTCTCGCTGCGGATCGGCGGACGCCCGCCCCGGGTGCTCGGCCTGGTGGTCGAGGTGGTCGGCCGACGCCGGATCTTCCTGCCGATGACCCGGGTGACCAGCCTGGAGTCCGGCCAGGTGCTCACCACCGGCGTGATCAACATGCGGCGGTTCGAGCAGCGCCCGTCCGAGACCCTGGTCCTGGCCGAACTGCTGGACCGCACCGTCACCTGGACCAAGACCGGCGCCGAGGTCACCGTGCTGGACGTGGCGATGGTGCAGACCCGGGTCCGCGAGTGGGAGATCAGCAAGGTCTTCGTCCAGGTCGGCAAGGTCTCCCGGCTGCGCAAGGCCAAGGGCGAGACGCTCACCCTGGACTGGTCCGCCGTCAGCGGCTTCGCCCTGGTCGAGGAGGGTCAGGGCGCGGCCAACCTGCTGGCCACCTTCGACCAGCTCCGGCCCGCCGACCTGGCCAACGTGATGCACCACCTCTCCCCCAAGCGCCGCGCCGAGGTGGCCGCCGCGCTGGACGACGACCGGCTGGCCGACGTCCTGGAGGAGCTGCCGGAGGACGACCAGGTCGAGATCATCGGCAAGCTCAAGGACGAACGCGCCGCCGACGTCCTGGAGGCGATGGACCCGGACGACGCCGCCGACCTGCTCTCCGACCTCCCGGAGGAGGCGGCCGAGCGGCTGCTGCGCCTGATGGAGCCCGAGGACGCCGCCTCCGTCCGCCGCCTGCTGAGCTACGAGGAGAACACCGCCGGCGGTCTGATGACCACCGAGCCGATCGTGCTGGAGCCGGACGCCACCGTGGCCGAGGCGCTGGCCAGGGTCCGGGTCTCCGACAACAAGCCCGCGCTGGCCGCCCAGGTCTACGTCTGCCGGCCGCCGAACGAGACCCCGACCGGCAAGTACCTCGGCACCGTCCACTTCCAGCGGCTGCTCCGCGAGCCGCCGTACACCCTGGTCGGCTCGCTGGTCGACGACGACCTCGACCCGCTGCCCCCGGACACCCCGCTGCAGCTGGTCACCAGCTACCTGGCCGCCTACAACATGGTGGCGGCCCCGGTGGTGGACGAGGGCGACCACCTGCTCGGCGCGGTCACCGTCGACGACGTGCTCGACCACCTGCTGCCCGACGACTGGCGCGAGGCCGCCCTGCACGGGAGCGAAACACACGAGAGCGAGGCGAGTGGTGGACGCTGACCGGAAGAGCCGCCGGGACGAGACCCCGCGCCAGCGCCTCCAGGGCGAGCTGCGGGAACTGCGCGAACTCCGTGAGCTGCGCGCCCGCGAGGGCTCCCAGCGCCGTACGGCCCGCCCCGAGCCCAGCGCTCCGGCCCGCAGCCGGCTGGACCAGCCGCGTACCGCCAGGCCCGGGCTGATCAGCCTGCCCTCGTACGACCCGGAGGCGTTCGGCAAACTCTCCGAGCGGATCGCCCGCTTCCTCGGCACCGGCCGGTTCATCGTCTGGATGACGGTGGTGATCATCGCCTGGGTGCTCTGGAACACCGTCGGCCCGGCCGGGCTGCGCTGGGACAACTACCCCTTCATCTTCCTCACTCTGATGCTCTCGCTGCAGGCCTCCTACGCGGCCCCGCTGATCCTGCTCGCGCAGAACCGCCAGGACGACCGGGACCGGGTCAACATGGAACAGGACCGGGCCCGCAGCGACCGCAACATCGCCGACACCGAGTACCTGACCCGCGAGGTCGCCGCCCTGCGGCACGGGCTCGGCGAGGTCGCCACCCGCGACTTCGTCCGCTCCGAACTGCAGGCCCTGCTCAAGGAACTGGACGAACGCCGGGACGTCGCCGACCGGCTGTGACCGGCGGCACGTTACCGCCGGGTCGGCGACGTTTCGGCGCGCCGTACCATCAAGGCATGGCCAACGAGACAGAGGTTGCGGCAGGCGTCACGGAGGAGTCCGTACGCGAGGCGCTGGCGACCGTCAACGACCCGGAGATCAACCGCCCGATCACCGAGATCGGCATGGTGAAATCGGTCGAGATCGGTGACGGCGGCGCCGTCCGGGTCGCGATCTACCTGACCGTCTCGGGCTGTCCGATGCGCGAGACCATCACCGAACGGGTGACCACCGCCGTCTCCGGCGTCGCCGGGGTGACGGAGGTTCAGGTCGAGCTCGACGTGATGAGCGAGGAGCAGCGCAAGGAGCTCTCCCAGCTGCTTCGCGGCGGTGCGCCCGAGCGGGAGATCCCGTTCGCCAAGCCGGGCACCCTGACCCGGGTCTACGCCGTCGCCTCCGGCAAGGGCGGCGTCGGCAAGTCCTCGGTCACCGTCAACCTGGCCGCCGCGATGGCCGCCGACGGCCTCAAGGTAGCCGTGGTGGACGCCGACATCTACGGCCACAGCATCCCCCGGATGCTCGGCGTCGAGGGCCGCCCGACGCAGGTCGAGGACATGATCATGCCGCCGTCGGCGAACGGCGTGAAGGTCATCTCAATCGGCATGTTCACCCCGGGCAACGCTCCGGTGGTCTGGCGCGGGCCGATGCTGCACCGCGCGCTCCAGCAGTTCCTGGCCGACGTCTACTGGGGCGACCTCGACGTCCTGCTGCTCGACCTCCCGCCGGGCACCGGCGACATCGCCATCTCGGTCGCCCAGCTGGTCCCGAACGCCGAGATCCTGATCGTCACCACCCCGCAGATGGCCGCCGCAGAGGTGGCCGAGCGGGCCGGCACCATCGCGCTGCAGACCCACCAGAAGATCGTCGGCGTGATCGAGAACATGTCGGGCATGCCCTGCCCGCACTGCGACGAGATGATCGACGTCTTCGGCACCGGCGGCGGCCAGACCGTCGCCGACGCCCTCACCCGCTCCGTCGGCGCCACCGTCCCCGTCCTCGGCTCCATCCCGATCGACGTCCGCCTCCGCGAGGGCGGCGACGACGGCCGCCCCGTCGTCCTGGCCGCCCCCGACTCCCCCGCCGCCACCGCCCTCCGCACCATCGCGGGCAAGCTCGGCGGCCGCCAGCGCGGCCTCTCCGGCCTCTCCCTGGGGCTCACCCCGAAGAACAAGTTCTGACCGCACGTCAGGCGCACGGCCCCGGGAGCTGCTGCTTCCGGGGCCGGCCGCGTCTCCGGGGCCTTCAGCGGCCGGTGTAGGCCGTCAGGTCGGGGACGGTGGCGAAGCCGGCGCCGTAGGCGCTGATGCCACGGCCGTAGGCGCCGAGGAGGACGCCGGGGGCCTCGCCGGCCAGGACCCAGCCGTATTCGGACTCGCGGTAGCGGAATGGCTGCGGGAGGCCGTTGACGGGGAGGGTGAGGGGGGACCAGCCGGGGCCGTCGAGGTCGTCGGCGAGGTCCCAGGCGAGGGTGCTCTGCTGGTCGAGCCAGTCCTGGCGGCGGGCGCGGTCGAGCTGGCCGGGCCAGGTGGCGGACAGCAGGCCGGAGCCGGCCAGCCAGGCGGCGGAGGAGGCGGAGGTGGCCTCGAGCATGCCGGTGTTGTCGGCGCTGCGGCGGCTGTCCCGGCAGGCCACCGTGACCACCACGGCGAACTTGCGGACGTCCCGGGCCTCGTAGTGTCTGGCGGGCTCCTCGCCGTGGCCGAGGGTGCCGTAGTCGATCGGCTGGTCCGGCCGACCGGGCGTCGCCCCGGCCTGCATCAGCCAGCGCCGCCCGGTCCAGCCGTCGTCCAGGCCGTACCAGGGGAAGTCGGCCGCCAGGTACGGCGCCAGCGGGTCGGCCGGCACCCGGGCCTGGGGTCCCACCGTGACACCCACCGTGGCCGTCCCCACCGCACGACTCGTCGCGTCCATCCCGGGCCTCCTCGTACAGCACTGATCGATAGCACTCAGCACAATAGCGGCGGACGCGCCGACGCCCCGCTCAGCACGGCGGCCGGGCGGGGCGTCGGGAGGACGGAAGGTCAGGTGGCGTCCGGGTCGAACGGCGGCCGCTCGTCCTTCGCCAGCGGCTCAGCGGCGGCCGGCGGGGCGACGGGAGACGCGGACTTGGTCAGGTCGGTGACCGCCCGGCCCGGCGCCGCGTCGTTGAGCACGGACTTGATGTCGAGCCCGTCCCGGATCTCCTTGAAGCCCAGCGGGTCCTCGTTGTTGCCGAGCAGCTGCTTGCGGACGAAGGTCTTCGGGTTCAGGTCCTCGAAGTCGAAGTCCTTGAAATCCGGGCCGAGCTCGGAGCGGATGTCCTCCTTGGCACTGTCCGCGAAGCTGCGCACCTTGCGGACGAAGCCCATCACGTCCTGGATCAGCTTCGGCAGTTTGTCCGGGCCGAAGATCACGATGGCGAGGATGACCAGCGTCACGACCTCAAGTGGGCCTACGTCTGTGAACACCCGAGCTCCCGGCACCTGATGAAATCTGGACAGCGTCAGTACAGAGTAATGGCCACCGGCGCGCCCCGAGGTCCCGGTCTGATGAAGCTGTGGCAAAGAAGCGGGTGGCTCAGCGGGGGTAGTGCTGCGGCGCGACGGAGTAGCGGTCCCCGTCCGCGCTCGGCCTCCAGCTGGGCAGCGCCGCCATCAGGCCACCGGGCGTCCGCACCGGGTACGCCGCGGGGAAGTCCACCGGGACCACCACGGAGCCGCCGCCGGGGCCGCTCACCGGGGTGACCGAGCCGTGCTGCTCCTCGCCCGAGACCGCCGAGACGCCGCCCAGGGTGACCGCCGCGACCGAGAAGGCCCCGGCCGCCGCGAAGACGAACCGCCGCCCGAGCGGAGCGGACCTGGCCACCGGCGGCTCGGCCGCTGCCGCCAGCGGACGGAACGTGCGGCGGGCCCTCGGGTCCACCCCCGGCAGCGGGGCGCCCGCGCCGAGCGCACCGGACCCGAAGGAGGCCCCGGCACCACGGCCGAACGAACCGCCGGTGAGCCGACTGCCGCCGAAGGTGCCGACGCCGGGCACGGCGGGGCCGCCGCCCCCGGGGTGCTCGTCCTCCTCGGGCAGCGCGGCGACCGCGAGCAGCCGCGACATCAGCAGCGCGGACGGGTCGGGCGCGGCACTACTGGTCAGCAGCTGCTTGGCGGCCCGGCTCTCGTCCGCCTCGGCGAGGCAGTCGGGGCAGGTGGCCAGGTGGGCCTGGACCCGCTCACGGGCGTCGTGGTCCAACTCGCCGTCGACGAAGGCGGAGAGCCGGTCGCCGAGGTGGTGCTGCTCGGCGACCGGATCGGCGGCGGCCCGCAGCGGGACGGACCGAAGCTCCGTCACCGGCTCAGCGCGACGGCCGAGTTGGGCCCAGCCGGCGACTCGTCCGGCCCGGCCGGTAGGTTCGGCGGAGGTCACGCCGACCCCCGATCGACCCCGGCGGGCTCGGCACCCACCGCCACCGGCTCGGCCCCGCCCCGGCGCACCCGGCCCGGAGCGGACCCCGGGGCACGGTGCTTGAGCGCGGCACGCAGGTGCGAACGGCCGCGGTGGATCCGGCTGCGGACCGTCCCGAGCTTGACGCCCAGGGTCGCGGCGATCTCCTCGTACGAGAGGCCCTCGATGTCGCAGAGCACCACGGCGGCGCGGAACTCGGGCGCCAGCGTGTCCAGCGCCTGCTGGACGTCGGCGTCGAAGTGGGTGTCGCTGAAGTGCTGGGCCGGGCTCGGCTCACGGCTCGGCAGCCGCTCGGCGGCGTCGTCGCCGAGCGCGTCGAAACGGATCCGCTGACGGCGGCGCACCATGTCCAGGAACAGGTTGGTGGTGATGCGGTGCAGCCAGCCCTCGAAGGTGCCGGGGGTGTAGGTGGAGAGCGAACGGAAGACCCGGACGAAGACCTCCTGGGTCAGGTCCTCGGCGTCGTGCTGATTGCCCGTCAGGCGGTAGGCCAGCCGGTACACCCGAGCGCTGTGCGCCTCGACGATCTCCGCCCAACTCGGCGGCGTCCAGGTCTGCGCGTCGGGGCCCTCGGCGAAGGTCGCGAGCGGGGCGGGGGCGTCGGCCACCACGGTGTCGGCTGCGGTCGACTTGTCCAGGGGGGAGTGCGCAGGCTGGTTCATCACGGGCTTTGGCGTACGGGCCGACGTAGAGCCGCTCAGGTGCCACGGCGTCAGGACGTCGTCCTCAGCCACACCTCCTCGGTCGGCTCTTCTGCCCAGCAGGGCCACCACCATATCCACCTCACCCGTCAGATCCGGATAAAGCACCGATTCCCGCCCGGGGAGCACCTGCTCCGTGGGCCGATCACCACTTCCCTTCCGGGTCAACGGCCGGTCTTCGAACGCGGTTCCCGCCCGGCCAGTAATCTGTGGCTGGAAATATCGACATCAGGCGCTCCGGAAGAGGCAGCCATCACCGAGTTCGGGCCCGCGCACGCGGCTCTCGCCGACACCTACGTCGGCGAGGACGCGGTGCTGACCTACGCCAGGGCCCAGTCCGCGCGGACCGGCATCCGGGCGATCGGGCCCAGCGGCGGTGCCGCGCTGCGACTGCTGGCCGCCGCCGTGGACGCCAAGGCGGTCGCCGAGGTGGGCACCGGCACCGGCGTCTCCGGGGTCTACCTGCTGCGCGGCATGCGCCCGGACGGCGTGCTGACCACCGTCGACCTCGAACCGGTGCGCCAGCAGTACGCCCGGGAGGCGTACCACGCGGCCGGCTTCGCCCCGAACCGGGCCCGCTTCATCCCCGGCCGGGCGCTGGACGTGCTGCCGCGACTGGCGGACGGTCAGTACGACCTGGTCTTCTGCGACGGCGACCCGGCCGAATCGCAGGCGTACCTTGCAGAATCGTTGCGCCTGCTCCGCCCCGGCGGCGTGGTCTGCTTCGAAGGGGTGTTCCAGGAGGGCCGGCTGGCCGAACCCGACCACCACGACCCGCAGACCCGCGCCGTCCGCGAGCTGGTCCGGGACGTCCGGGAGAGCGACCTGCTGCTCCCCGCCCTGCTGCCGGTCAGCGACGGGCTGCTCTGCGCCGTGAAACGGTGACAGCACTGGGCCCGGCCCCGGAGATCCGGGGCCGGGCCCAGTGCTGTGCGCGTGTCTCCGGGGAGAACGCGGGGCACCCGCTAAGTCAGCCGGTGGCTGCCTTCAGGGCGTCACCCAGGGCGCTCGCCTCATCCGGCGTGAGCTCCACCACGAGGCGTCCGCCGCCTTCGAGCGGCACTCGCATGATGATGCCCCGCCCCTCCTTGGTGACCTCGAGCGGGCCGTCACCCGTCCGCGGCTTCATGGCCGCCATGCTCGTTCCCCTTCCTGCAACCGCTCAGCTACGTCCCGGCAGTCCGTCCACCGCCGGTATCGAACGCATTGATCGGAAGCCATTATCCCGCATCGGACGGCTCGATGACCAACGTCACTCTCTCCGCACCACCGGCCACACCCGCCCAGAGCACCGCATTACCCGCCAGAAGGCCCGGCGGCACCGCTCCGGTGACGCCGCCAAAAGGTGCCCGACCTCACACTCCCCGGCACCCGTACCACTCGGGCATGCTGGCTCCGTCCCACCCTCGACACCTCAGGGAGCCCTCGCCCATGTCCGACTCCGTGCTCTTCGAACTCGACGGCGGCCTGGCCGTCATCACCATCAACCGGCCCGAGGCGATGAACGCCCTGGACATCGCCACCAAGGTGGCCCTCCGGGACGCCGTGATCGCGGCGGCCGAGGACAGCGCCGTCCGGGCCGTGCTGCTCACCGGTGCGGGTGAGAAGGCGTTCTGCGTCGGCCAGGACCTCAAGGAGCACCTCGGACTGCTGGGCACCAGCGACGCACCGCTGAAGACCGTCTCGGAGCACTACAACCCGCTGGTCCGGGCGCTGGCCGGGATGAACAAGCCGACCGTCGCGGCGGTCGGCGGGGTCGCCGCCGGCGCCGGGGCCTCGCTGGCCTTCGCCTGCGACTTCCGGATCGTGGCCGACACCGCGGGCTTCAACACCTCCTTCGCCGGGGTCGCGCTGACCGCCGACTCGGGTGCCTCCTGGACCCTGCCCCGGCTGGTCGGGCACGCCAGGGCCACCGAACTGCTGATGTTCCCGCGCACCGTGAAGGCGGCCGAGGCGGCCGAACTCGGGCTGGCCACCAAGGTCGTACCCTCCGCCGAACTGGCCGCCACCGCCCGGGAGTTCGCCCAGCGACTGGCCCAGGGGCCGACGGTCGCCCTCGGCGCGATCAAGACCGCGCTGGCGTACGGGGCCACCCACACCCTGAGCGAACTCCTGGACAAGGAGGACGAGCTCCAGACCCTGGCCGGCGCCAGCGAGGACCACCGCATCGCGGTCAACGCCTTCATCGCCAAGGAGCAGCCGGTCTACCTGGGCCGCTAGGCCCTGTCCGGGCGTCCGCGGTTGGGGCCCGGCTGCGCCGTGGCGGGCCACCGGCCGGAGGATCAGCGGGCGTGACAGTCGATCAGGTGGTCGTTGACCAGGCCGCAGGCCTGCATCAGGGCGTACGCCGTGGTCGGTCCGACGAAGCGGAAGCCCCGCTTCTTGAGCTCCTTGGCCAGCGCCGTGGACTCCGGCGTCACCGCCGGTACGTCCGCCAGGGTGCGCGGCGCCGGCCGGGAGCCCGGCTCGACCGCGAACTGCCAGATCAGGGCGTCCAGTCCACCGTCCAGCTCGCGTGCGACCCGGGCGTTGGCGATGGTGGCGGCGATCTTGGCGCGGTTCCGGATGATGCCGGGGTCCTGGAGCAGGCGCTCGGCGTCCGCCTCGTCGAACTCCGCCACCCGGGCGATCTCGAAGCCCGCGAACGCGGCCCGGAAACCCTCCCGGCGGCGCAGGATGGTGATCCAGGACAGCCCCGACTGGAACGCCTCCAGGGCGACCCGTTCGAACAGCGCGTCGTCACCGTGCACCGGACGGCCCCACTCCGTGTCGTGGTAGACCCGGTAGTCGTCCGTCGAGTCGCCCCAGCCGCAGCGCAGCAGGCCGTCCGTACCCGGCACCGCCCCGGTCACCGCCCGGCCTCGCCGTCCTGCTGGTCGGCCACCTGCTGGTCGGCCACCTGCCGGTCGGCCACCTGCCGGTCGGCCACCTGCCGGTCGGTCGCCTGCCGGCTGGTCACCTTGGCGAACTCCTCAAGACCCGGCAACGGCTCCTCGCCCTCGGGCGTGTTCGCCGCCACCGCGCCGACCAGCACCGCGGCGGCCTCCAGCTCGGCGATCCGGGTGTCGCGCAGCGCGAGTTCGGCACCGAGCCGGTCGAGCACGTCGTCGACCTCGTCCATCCGGTAGCCGCGGACGGCCATCGGCAGCCGGATCTCGTCCACGTCGGTCCGGCTCAGCGGCCGGTCCTGGGGGAGCCGCGCCGCGATCCGGTCATGCACCGCCTCGGGGAGGGTCCCGCCGCCGCCCAACGCCACCAGTGCGGTTCCGCCGATCACCACGGCCATCGCCACCACGACCAACCAGAACACGAGCCGTCCTCCAGTACTTTCCGGTGGACCCGGAGATGGGATCATGGTCCCCAACCAGACCGGGGCCCATCATTGCACCCGGGCGAGCTGTGGAGGAGACACCGGTGGCACTCCGTCTGGGCCCACGTGAATTCGGCGACGACGAGCTGGTGATCATGGCCATCGTCAACCGCACTCCCGACTCGTTCTTCGACCGTGGCGCGACCTTCGCCGACGAGGCGGCGTTCGCCGCCGCGGACCGGGCGGTGGCCGAGGGCGCGGCGATCCTGGACATCGGCGGGGTGAAGGCCGGGCCGGGCGAGGAGGTGACGGTCGAGGAGGAGCTGCGCCGGACCGTCCCGTTCGTGGCCGAGCTGAGGAAGCGCCACCCCGAGGCCGTGATCAGCGTGGACACCTGGCGGCACGAGGTCGGCGAGGCGGTTTGCGAGGTCGGCGCCGACCTGCTGAACGACGCCTGGGGCGGGGTCGACCCGAAGCTGGCCGAGGTCGCGGCCCGGTACGACGTCGGTCTGGTCTGCACCCACGCCGGCGGGGCGGAGCCCCGGACCCGGCCGCACCGGGTCGGCTACCAGGACGTGATGGCCGACATCCTGCGGGTCACCGTCGGGCTGGCCGAGCGGGCCGCCGGGCTCGGGGTGCGCCGGGACGCGCTGATCATCGACCCCGGCCACGACTTCGGCAAGAACACCCGGCACTCGCTGGAGGCGACCCGCCGCCTGCCGGAGATGACCGCGACCGGTTTCCCGGTGCTGGTCTCGCTCTCCAACAAGGATTTCGTCGGCGAGACCCTGGACCGCCCGGTCGACGAGCGCCTGCTCGGCACCCTGGCCACCACCGCGGTCTCCGCCTGGCTCGGCGCCCGGATCTACCGCGCCCACCAGGTCGCGGAGACCCGCCAGGTCCTCGACATGGTCGCCTCCATCCAGGGCAGCCGCCCCCCGGCCGTCGCCCGCCGGGGTCTGGCCTAGGTGTACTCGGCCGACAGGGGCCCGGGGCTGTGCCGGTGTGCGGCTCCGCCGCGTGGGCGACGCCACCGGCAGAACCCCCGGTCCGCCGCAACCGGGCGCCCTGCGGACTGATCAGATCTCGGCGGCCGGCTGACGGCTCTCGTCGATGATCTTGAGGACGTCGTCGATCTCGTCGGTGACGTGGAAGAGTTCCAGGTCCTTCGGGCTCGCCTTCCCCTGCGCGACCAGGGTGTTCCGCAGCCAGTCGACCAGCCCGCCCCAGTACGCCGAGCCGAACAGGATCACCGGGAACCGGGTGACCTTCTTCGTCTGCACCAGGGTGAGCGCCTCGAACAGCTCGTCCAGCGTGCCGAGACCGCCGGGCAGCACCACGAACCCCTGCGCGTACTTCACGAACATCGTCTTGCGGACGAAGAAGTACCGGAAGTTCAGCCCGAGGTCGACGAACTCGTTCAGCCCCTGCTCGAAGGGCAGCTCGATGCCGAGCCCGACCGACAGGCCGCCGGCCTCGGAGGCGCCCCGGTTGGCCGCCTCCATGGCGCCCGGGCCGCCGCCGGTGATGACGGCGTAGCCCGCGTCCACCAGGGCCCGGCCGATGGCCACCCCGGCCGCGTACTCGGGTGAGTCGACCGGCGTCCGGGCCGAGCCGAACACGCTGATGGCGGGCGGGAGTTCGGCCAGGGCGCCGAAGCCCTCGACGAACTCGGAGGTGATCCGCCAGACCCGCCAGGGGTCGGTGTGCAGCCAGTCGGTCGGGCCTGTGGTGTCCAGCAGCCGCTGGTCGGTGGTGCTGGTGCCGACCTGGTCGCGACGGAGCAGGACCGGGCCCTTCCGCTTCTCCGGAACGTTCTTCCGGTCGGGGTCCTGGCCCTGGTCAGGGCTGTCCGCGTAGTGCTTTTCGTCTCCAGTGGCTGTCATGACGAAACCCTACGCCCGTTGTTCGCCGAATCAGGGGAACAACGGAAGGTACGTCGGATGACGGTCAGTTGGCCGTCAGCCAGGCCCGCAACCGGTTCTCCACCTCGGTGATGGCGCTGAGCGAGCAGTGCTCGTCGCGCTTGTGCGCCAGGTTCGGGTCGCCGGGGCCGTAGTTGACTGCGGGGACGCCGAGGGCGCTGAACCGGGCCACGTCGGTCCAGCCGTACTTGGCCCTGGCCTGACCGCCGACCGCGGCCAGGAAGTCCCGGGCGGCGGGCTGGTCGAGCCCGGGCAGGGCGCCGGGGGCGGCGTCGGTGACCACCACCTCGAAGCCGGCCAGCACCTCGCGGACGTGTGCCTCGGCCTCGGCGATGCTCCGGTCGGGCGCGAAGCGGAAGTTGACGTGCACCACGCACTCGTCCGGGATCACGTTGGCGGCCACCCCGCCGCTGATCAGGTTGGCGTTCAGGCCCTCGCGGTACTCCAGGCCGTCGATCTCGACCCGGCGCGGCTGGTACTCGGAGAGCCGCCGCAGCACCTCGCCCGCCTTGTGGATGGCGTTGTCGCCGAGCCAGCTGCGGGCCGAGTGGGCCCGGGTGCCGGTCAGCCGGACGTCGACCCGCAGGGTGCCCTGGCAGCCGCCCTCGACCACCGCACCGCTCGGCTCCATCAGGACCGCGAAGTCGGCCGTCAGCCAGTCGGGGTGGCGGTCCACCAGGTGGCCGAGGCCGTTCCGGGACGCCTCGATCTCCTCGCAGTCGTAGAAGACGAAGGTGAGGTCCCGGTTCGGCTCCGGCAGGGTGGCGGCCAGCCGGAGCTGCACGGCGACACCGGACTTCATGTCGGAGGTGCCGCAGCCGTAGAGCAGGTCGCCCTCGACGTGCGAGGGCACGTTGTCGGCGATCGGCACGGTGTCCAGGTGCCCGGCCAGCAGTACCCGCTCGGCCCGGCCGAGGTCGGTGCGGGCCACCACGTTGTTGCCGTACCGGTCGACGGTCAGGTGCGGGTACGCCCGCAGCGCCGCCTCCACCGCGTCGGCCAGCGGGCCCTCGCTCCCACTGACGGAGGGGAAGTCGACCAGCCTGGCGGTCAGCGTGCCGCCGTCGAGGCCGAGGTCGAGGCTCTGGTGCAGGGAGATCTCAGGGCTGGTCATGGCCGCCAGCGTAGTAGCCGCCGTTGCAACCACCGCCACCGCACAGCCGTCCGAGTGGGTACGGTGTGCGGGCGAGAACGCGAGGCGAGAGGGGTTGTGGTGGCCGAGACTGCGGCAGAGGAGACGACGGGCCGTCGGCGTCGGCCGGTGGCCCGGGTACTGGTCGGGCTCACCGCCCTCGCGGTGCTCGCGGGCACCGTGCTCTACCTCAACCGGGACAAGCTGGTCCCGCCGCCCGAGGGCTGCACCGTGGCCACCGGTACGGGCAAGGGCGACCTCGAACTCGCCCAGGCAGCCAACGCGGCCACCATCGCCGCGGTGGCCCTCTCCCGCGGCCTGCCCGAGCGGGCCGTCACCATCGCACTGGCCACCGCGATGCAGGAGTCGAAGATCCACAACCTGTACGGCGGCGACCGCGACTCGGTCGGCCTGTTCCAGCAGCGCCCGTCGCAGGGCTGGGGCACCGTCGAGCAGATCAGGGACCCGGTGTACGCCACCAACAAGTTCCTGGACAGCCTGGTCAAGGTGCCCGGCTATGCCCGGCTGCCGCTCACCGACGCGGCCCAGGAGGTGCAGCGCAGCGGCTTTCCGCAGGCGTACGCCAAGCACGAGACCAACGCGACCCTGCTCGCCTCGGCCCTGACCGGCCGCGAGCCCGCCGCCCTGAGCTGCGTGGTGCACGACCTCGCGGCCACCGCCGCAGCGGCCAACCAGGACGTGCCACAGCCGGGCCTCGCCGACCGGGCCCGCCGCGAGTTCGGCAGGCTGGTCACCGCCACGCCGGTCCCGCCGGCCGGCAAGGAGACCCGGACCGGCATGGCGCTGACCCCGCAGGCCGGGGCCACCCAGCGGCAGACCGGCTGGGCGGTGGCCCAGTGGGCGGTGGCCCAGGCCGGGGACCTGGGAATCGGTCAGGTCTCGTACGACGGCAAGGTCTGGAAGGTCGACAGGCCCACCGACGGCTGGCAGTCGAAGGGGGCCGAGGGCGTCGGCGCGGACCGGGTGCTGGTCACGCTGGGTGCCCCGAAGACCGGTTGACGCACTGATGAGCTACCACCGGCCGACCGGGTGATTCCGGTCAATCCTGGTGGACGGCTCCAGGCTCCCGGGCGGGCCGGGCAGGAGTCTCCGTACTCTCCTTGTGCACCAAGAGGTGTGACGTTTCGTCAGCCCGTGGCGAGCGGGGCGAAATGTCGCGAGTGTCCAAGAATGGATCGCTGCTCCTTTGCCGGTTCTTGACCTTCGAGCGGCGAAACCTTCTGGCTCCTCCAGCGGTAATAACGTCGTCCGCCCGACGGACACCCCTGGCCCGAGTACGTGCACAGCCGGGGGGACCTCACCTCTTAGGAGCACCATGTCTCTCCCCCTCACGCGCCGGATCGCCCAGGCCGCGCTGCTCGTTGCCGCCGCCGCGACCCCGATGGCCGCAGCAGGCGCGGCGTCCGCCGCCGACCTGGTGCCGCCGACCGACCTGGGGGCCGGGTTGAGCCAGCTCGACCAGCCGAACGCGACGCTCCAGGGGGCCACCCACGACGCCGGCCACGCCGCCGCCGACACCACTGCGGCCACCGTGCAGACCGGCGTCCCGGCCACCGCCGACGTCGCGGGCAAGGCCGTCGCGGGCGCCCTCCCGGACGCCGACCAGACCCTCGGCAAGGTGGCCGCCCCGGCCGCCAAGACCACCGAGACCGCGGGCGTGCTCGCCGCCGTCGCCGGCAAGGCCGCCCCCGCCCTGGTCGACCGGCTCGCCCCCGCCGTCACCGACAAGGTGCCGCACCTGCCCGGCTCCCCCGCGGCCGGCACCCGCAGCGCCGCCGTCCCCGGCCTGCCGCTCGGCCAGCTCACCTCGGGCTCGCTCACCGGCCTCGCCTCCAGCGCCCTCCCGACCGGCGGCATGCCCGACACCCACCAGCTCACCGGCGCCCTCCCGGCCGGCCTGGGCAATGCCCTGCCCGACACCGGCAAGCTCCCGATCGACACCCAGGACCCGACCGACGGCAGCAACCGCCTGGGCGGCGCTCCCGGCCTGGGCGGCGGCGGCCTCGGCGGCGGTGCGCTCGGCCCGGTGACCGGCCTGCTCGGTGGCGGCCTGCCCGGTGGCCTGCCGCTCGGCGGCTGATCCTCCGTCAAAAAATCGGCCCCTGCCCGGATCGGGCAGGGGCCTTCGCCTTGCGCAGGGCGCTCAGTCGCACCGCCGGCAGCTTCTAGCGCTTGAGGCGCGCCACCGCCGCCGCGACCCGTTCGTCGGTGGCGGTGAAGGCCACCCGGACGAACCGGTCACCCGCGGGGCCGTAGAAGTCGCCGGGCGCCACCAGGATGCCCAGTTCGGCGAGTTCGGCGACCGTCTCCCAGCAGGGGCGGTCCTGGGTGGCCCACAGGTACAGGCTGGCCTCGGAGTGCTCGATCCGGAAGCCGTACGCCTCCAGGGCCGCCCGCAGTGCGGACCGGCGAGCCGCGTACCGCTCGCGCTGCTCGGCCACGTGCCGGTCGTCGGCCAGCGCCGCGACCGTCGCGGCCTGCACCGGCGCGGGCACGATCATCCCGCCGTGCTTGCGGATCTCCAGCAACTCCCGGACCACCACCGGGTCGCCCGCCACGAACGAGGCGCGGTAGCCGGCCAGGTTGGACCGCTTCGAGAGCGAGTGCACGACGAGCAGGCCCTCGTGGTCGCCGCCGCAGACGTCCTGGTTCAGCACCGAGACCGGGTCGGCCTCCCAGCCGAGCTCCAGGTAGCACTCGTCGCTGACCAGCAGCACGCGGTGCTCCCTGGCCCAGGCCACGGCGTGCCGGAGCTGGTCCGCCGTCAGCACCCGACCGGTCGGGTTGGACGGGGAGTTGAGCCAGAGCAGCCGGACCCGGGCCGGGTCGAGTTCGTCCACCGAGTCGTACGCGACCGGCTCGGCGCCGCACAGCCGGGCGCCGACCTCGTAGGTCGGGTAGGCCAGCGTGGGGTAGGCCACCTGGTCGCCGGGGCCGAGCCCCAACTGGCCGGGCAGCCAGGCCACCAGCTCCTTGGAGCCGATGGTCGGCAGGATCGCCTCCGGGCCGATCTCGGCCCCGAGCCGGCGGCGCAGCCAGCCCGCGATCGCCTCGCGGAGCTCCGCCGGGCCCCAGACGGTCGGGTAGCCGGGCGTGTCGGTGGCGGCCGCCAGCGCCTTCTGGATCACGTCGGGGACCGGGTCCACCGGCGTGCCGACGGAGAAGTCGCAGAGTCCGTCCGGGTGGGCCAGCGCCGTCCGCTTGTACGGCTCCAGCTTGTCCCAGGGGAAGGTGGGCAACAGGTCTGAGACGCGGCGCGCCGCCCCCGGGTGACCCGGGAGCGGCGCGCGCGTGGTGTCTTCGGTGCTCACTCGCTCAGTGGCCGCTGTCGGCGTTCTGCGGCGGGAGGGCCGCGATGAACGGGTGGTCCGAGTCGATCAGGCCGAGCTTGGAGGCGCCGCCCGGGGAACCCAGGTCGTCGAAGAACTCGACGTTGGCCTTGTAGTAGTCCTTCCACTCCTCCGGGGTGTCGTCCTCGTAGAAGATCGCCTCGACCGGGCAGACCGGCTCGCAGGCACCGCAGTCGACACACTCGTCCGGGTGGATGTAGAGCGAACGCTGACCCTCGTAGATGCAGTCAACAGGGCACTCTTCGATGCACGCCTTGTCCTTGACGTCGACACAAGGCTGCGCGATGACGTAGGTCACGCTGTCGTTCCTCCTCGGTTGGGCGTGGCAGCCCAAACTAGTTGCTTGCGTGCGCGGATACGCGCGGCGTCGTCGATGCCCGCCCCTAGTATCGCGGGTCAGAGACCGCAATTGCACAGGAGGTGCCCTTGATGATGGATGGAACCGTCGCCGGAGGCCGTCCCGAGGTCCGGCTCGACCGCTCTGACGTGGGGCGACGGGTCTCGGTACGGCGCATTTCGGAGCTGGTGAACGACCGGCCGGTGTTCCGCGATGTGATCGGGGTGCTCGCCCGTTGGGACGATCACGGCCTCACCGTGGTGCCCAGGACCGGCCCGGAGGTCACCTTCCCGGAGGATCTGCTGGTGGCAGGCAAGGCGGTCCCGCTCTTCCCGGGCCGGCGCGCCCCACTGCCCGCCAGTTCCCCGGTGGAGCTGCAGCGGATCGCCTCCCGCGGCTGGCCGGCCGTCGAGCAGGAGCAGCTCGGTGACTGGACACTGCGCGCCTCCGCCGGTTTCACCCGGCGGGCCAACTCCGTCCAGACCCTCGGCGATCCGGGCCTCCCGCTGCCCGAGGCGCTGGACGCGGTCCAGGACTGGTACGCCGCGCGCGGCCTGCCCGCAGTCGTCGAGGTGACCACCCCGGGCTCGCCGCCCGATCTGGCCGCCGAACTGGCCCGGCTCGGCGCCGAGGAGGCCCCCACCACGGTCCGCGTCGCACCGCTGGCCGGTCTGGTGAGGCTCGGCTCCGGGCACGACCGCGTACGGCTCGCCCGGACCGCGGACGCCGCCTGGCTCTCCCGCTACCGGCGGGTCACCGACGACCCCGAGGTGGAACGGGCCGCCCACCAGGTGCTGCACGGCGGCCCCTCGGTCTGGTTCGCCACGGTGCCCGGTGTGCCGGGACAGCCGCCGATCGCGATCGGACGGTGCGTCATCGACGGCCCCTGGGCATGCTTCGGCGCGATCGAGGTCGCCCCGCACGCCCGCCGCACCGGGCTGGCCTCCACCGTGATGGCCGTGCTGGCGGCCCGCGCCGCCGAGGAGGGCGCCACCGGCGCCTACCTCCAGGTCGAGGCGGTGAACACCGGCGCGATCGCCCTCTACGACCACCTGGGCTTCACCACCAGTCACACTTACCACTACGCCGGCCTGCCCCGGCGGTAGCGTCACCGGAGAGTGTGGACAGTGACCGAGCAGAGCCGTGCACGTTTCCGCGCCGAGGCCAGGGCCGACGACCCCGACCCGGTGCTGCTCTGTGTGCTCGCCGCCGCCGAGCACACGCTGGCCGAGCCGCCCGCCGACGGCTCCGAACCGCCGACCCTGGACGAGCTGGTGGCGGCCTGCCAGGCCGCCCTGGACCGGCACGCCGCCGCCGTCCGGCTGGCGGTCCGTGAGCGGGCACCGGCCGGCGCCGACGAGGTGGCCGCCCTGCTGGCGGCCGTGCTCGGCGGCCGGGAACGGTTCCACGGGCGGCCGGCCGACTACCGGCGGCTGGAGTCCTCGCTGCTGCCGGACGTGCTGCGGCGGCGGCGCGGCCTGCCGATCATGCTGGCGCTGGTCTGGCAGACGGTGGCCCGCCGGGCCGGGCTGACCGTCCGCGGCGTGGCCCTGCCCGGCCACTTCATCGTCGCGGTGGGCGACCCGGCCGGCGGCGAGGAGTACGTCCTCGCCGATCCGTACCACGGCGGCCGACTGCTCGACCTGCCCGACGTGGCCCGGCTGGCCACCGCCGCCGGACACCACTTCTCACCCGAAATGCTCTCCCCCGCCCAGCCGTTGGACGTGGTCCTCCGGGTGCTCGGCAACATCCGGAGCTGGGCCGCCGACCGCCCCGAACACGCCCGCACCCAGCTCTGGGCCACCGAACTCTCCCTGCTGCTCCCCCGCCACCCGGCGCAGCTGCGCCTGGAACGCGCCCAACTCCTGGTCCGCACCGGCGACTTCATCGCGGGAGCAGCCGAAATGGACGCCTACGCGGAGATCCTCGACGCCTTCGACCCCGACGGCGCCTCCCGCACCCGCCACGAAGCCCGCGCCGCGCGACACCGGCTCAACTGAAGTCGCCTGCCGGACTCTCGGTTCGGGCCGCCGCAGCGCCTATAGCCAGCCCTTTTCGCGGGCGAGCCGTACCGCCTCGGCCCGGTTGCGGGCCGAGGTCTTCTGGATGGCCATCGACAGGTAGTTCCGTACCGTCCCCTCGGAAAGGTGCAGCCGCGCCGCGATCTCGGCGTTCACCGCACCGTCCGCCGCCGCGCCGAGGACGTCGCGCTCGCGGGCGGTCAACGGGTTGGCACCTTCCGCCAGTGCCGCGGCGGCCAGCGTCGGGTCGATCACCCGCTCGCCCCGGAGCACCCGCCGGACCGCCTCGGCGAGTTCCGCCGCGGGGGCGTCCTTGACCAGGAAGGCGTCGGCCCCCGCCTCCATCGCGCGGCGCAGGTAGCCGGGCCGTCCGAAGGTCGTGGCGATCACCACCCTGGTGTCCGGTGCGGCCCTGCGGAGTTCGGCCGCCGCCTCGATGCCGGTCATCCCGGGCATCTCGATGTCCAGTACGGCGACCTGCACCTGGTGGTCGAGCACGGCGGCCACCACCTCGTCGCCACGCGCCACCTGGGCGACCACCTCGATGTCACCCTCGAGCGAGAGCAGCGCGGCCAGCGCCTCCCGCACCATTCCCTGGTCTTCGGCCAGCAGCACCCTGATCATTCGGGCACACTATCGGCCACCACCCGGACCGGGACCAGCGCCCGCAGCCGGAATCCCTTGCCGCGGGTCCCGGGACCGGTGTCGAGCCGGCCGCCGACCAGGGCGAGCCGCTCCTGGAGGCCCGAAAGCCCGTTCCCGGCCGGGGACTTGCCCGGCCCTCGGCCGTTGTCGCTGACCTCCAGGACGGCGAACCGGCTGCCGTCCTCCTCCCAGGTCCGGTCGAGCCCGATGCCGCACCTGGTGGCGCCCTGGCCGTGCCTGACCACGTTGGTGACCGCCTCCCGGAGCGCCCAGGCCAGCGCGGCGGCCTCCGGGGCGTCCAGGTCGGGCTGCGGGTCGGCGATCGCCGGGTCGGCCTCGACGGTGATCTGGGCCGCCGTCAAGGCGCTGCGGGCGGCCGCGAGTTCGACCGCCAGGGTGGGACGGCGGAAGCCGCCGATCGCCTCCCGGACGTCGGTCAGCGCCTGCCGGGCGACCTGCTCGATGTCGTCCACCTGGGACCGGCCCGCCTCGCCCTTGTCCTGGTCGAGCAGCCGGCCGGCCAGCTGGGCCTTGATGGTGATCAGCGAGAGCGAGTGGCCGAGCAGGTCGTGCAGGTCGCGGGCGAGCCGCAGCCGCTCCTCCGAGGCCGCCAGGTGGGCCACCGTGGCCCGGGCCTCGCGGAGTTCGCGCATGGTGCTGATCAGCCGCTGCAGGCCGTTCATGGCCAGCCCGCTGAGGAAGCAGGGCAGCACGATTGCCGCCATGGTGTCCCGCTCGGTGTTGATGACCAGCGCGACCAGCACGGCGATCGCGGTGATCGAGGCCACCCCGATCAGGCCGAGCCTGGGCGGCAGTACGGCTCCGACGCAGACCGAGGTGTAGGTGAACAGCACCAGCCAGGGCACCCCGAAGGTGAGCGAGGTGGCCAGCGCCAGCACCAGCATCACGCCGGCCACCGCCAGCCCGCCGTGCCAGTGCGGGGAGGCCATCGAACGGACCGCGACCACGCCCAGGTACGCGGCCAGGAAGGCGGACAGCGCGGCCCAGCCGGCGATCTTGCCCGCCAGGGTGTGCTCGTCGCCGAGCAGGTCCTCCACGGGGTAGTAGAGGTAGACCATCCAGAGCAGCATCCAGGCGAGCTTGACCACCAGTTGGCGGACGTTCTCGACCCGGGCGCCCGGCACGACGGCGAACGAGTCAGCGGCACCGCCCGCCGCCGTCCCGGTGGGACGGAAGCGGGCGGGGAGGAACTTCGACATGCCGGTCATCATGCCTGCTTGGTGTCCTTGCGGTAGAGGAAGGCCGCCCCGGCGACGAAGACCACCAGGAAGCCGGCCAGTCCGGCCACCGCGCCGAGGTCGAGCGACTTGCCCGGCTGCACGAAGCTGGCCAACTGGTTGTACAGGTACACCGGGTTGAACCGCGCCACCGTCTTGAGCGAGTCCCCGACCGGGAACCAGGTGCCGCCGAACAGCGCCATCAGCATGTAGACGATCATCACGATCGGCTGCACCGCGTCCGGCTGGGCCGCGTAGCCCAGCGCCACCCCGAGCGCCGCGAAGACGAAGCTGCCGAGCCAGAGCGCCACGCCGAGGCCGAGCCACTCGGCGGCCGAGAGCTCGACGCCCTCGAAGGCGCCGATCACGAAGATCACCAGGATCGCGGGCAGCGTGGTGACCGCGCAGGAGGCGATCTTGGCGACGGTGTACGCCCGGCCGGGCAGGGCGGTCAGCCTCAACTGCCGCACCCAGCCGCTCTTCCGCTCCAGCGAGATCCGCTGCGCGCTTCCGGTGAGCACCGCGCCGACCGCGCCGAAGGTGGCCATCGAGACCATGAAGTACGCCTTCACCGACACCCCGCCGGCCACCGTCCCGCCGTCGTAGGCGTTGATGAAGAAGACGTAGAGCAGGGCCGGGTAGAGCACCGTGAACATCAGGTAGCGCTTGTTGCGGAAGGTCCGCATGATCTCGAGCTGCACCAGGGTCTTCATCGCGCGTTCTCCTCGTCGGCCTCGCCGGTGATGGTCAGGAAGGCCTGCTCGAGGCCCAGGCTGGTGACTTCCAGGGCCCGCGGGTAGAGCCCGGCCCGGTACAGGCCGGCCACCCCGGCGTCGGCGTCGGTGCTGCGGATCCGGACACCGCGCACGCCGTCCGGACGGGTCGTCAGGTCCAGGCCCACGGTGCCGGGCAGGGCGCGCAGCACGCTCTCCTCGGCGGTCCCGTCGGCGGGGTGCAGCTCGAAGGAGATCCGGCGGGCGCCGGCCTTGGCCTTGATCTCGGCGGAGGTGCCGTCGGCGATCAACCGGCCCCGGTGCAGCACCAGGACCCGGTCCGCGATGGAGTCCGCCTCCTCCAGGTAGTGGGTGGCGAACAGCACCGTGCGACCCGCGTCCGCCTCGGCCCGCATCGCGGCCCAGAACTGCTGGCGGACCGAGACGTCCATGCCGGTGGTCGGCTCGTCCAGCACGATCAGGTCGTTGGCCCCGGCGATCGCGAGGGCGAACCGGACCCGCTGCTCCTGGCCGCCGGAGAGCTTGTCGACCTTGCGCTCGGCCAGCTCGGTGATCCCGGCGCGCTCCATCACCGTCGTCGGGTTGTGCCCCCGGGGGTGGACGTCACAGGCGAACCCGACCAGTTCGCGGACCTTGACCTCGCCGAGCAGGCCGCCGCTCTGCAGCATCGCGCCGACCCGGCCGGCCTCGATGGCTGCCCGCGGGCTGCCGCCGAAGAGCGAGACGGTGCCCTGGTCGGGCTCCCGCAGACCGAGCAGCAGGTCCAGGCTGCTGGACTTGCCGGCCCCGTTCGGGCCGAGCAGCGCGACCGTCTCACCGGGCCGCAGCACCAGGTCCAGACCGTTGACCGCCTGCACCGAGCCGTAGCTCTTGCTCACCTGACGGAAGGCGGCCACCTCGGTCTCCGCCGCTGTCACCGTGCCCATGTCCTGTCCTCTCCCCGTTCGGTCCGCCTCTCGGCCCGACCACTCAAGAATCCCGGGAACAGGGGGTGCGCCGTCAGTGTGCACCGTCGTGTGCTCCGCATGACGGATGTCACGGCCCCGGCGTGACGCCGGGGCCGTGACCGACCGTCAGCTGTTGATCGAGAGCCCCAACTCCCGCTTCAGGAAGTCGACCTGAAGCAGCAGCAGGTTCTCCGCGACCTGCTCCTGCGGGGTCATGTGGGTAACCCCGGAGAGCGGCAGCACGGTGTGCGGGCGCCCGGCGGCGAGCAGCGCGGAGGACAGCCGCAGGGTGTGCGCGGCCACCACGTTGTCGTCGGCGAGACCGTGCACAAGCATCAGCGGGCGCTCCAGCTTTGCGGCGTCGGCGGTCAGCGAGTTGGTGTCGTAGACCTCGGGATGCTGGTCCGGGTGGCCGAGGTAGCGCTCGGTGTAGTGGGTGTCGTAGAGCCGCCAGTCGGTGACCGGTGCGCCGGAGACGGCCGCGTGGAACACGTCGGGGCGGCGCAGCACCGCGAGCGCGGCGAGGTACCCGCCGTACGACCAGCCCCGGATGGCGACCTTCTCCAGGTCCAGCGGGTACCGGTCGGCCAGCGCCCGGAGCGCGTCCACCTGGTCCTCCAGGGTGGCCCCGGCGAAGTCGAAGGCGATCGCCTTCTCCCACTCCGGGCTGCGGCCCGGGGTGCCCCGGCCGTCGGCCACGATCACCGCGAAGCCCTGGTCGGCGAACCACTGCGAGGTCAGGTGCGGGTTCTGCGACCGCACCACCCGCTGCCCGTGCGGGCCGCCGTACGGGTCCATCAGGACCGGCAGCAACCCGTCCCGCTCCCGGTCGTAGCCGGTCGGCAGCAGGACGGCGGTCGGGATCCTGCGCTCGCCCGCGAAGACGAACTCCGGGCGGGCGGTGATCAGCGGCGTCTCGGCGTACGAGACGACGGTGGCCAGCGGCTCGCCGTCCACCAGCACCTCGACCCGGCCGCCGGACCAGGCCGGGTCCGCGCTGACCAGCACCGTGACGTCGCCGCCCCGGACGGCGGAGACCGCACCGGCGGCGCCGAGCCTGGTCAGGCCGGTGCCGTCGAGGCCGATCTCGAAGGTGCCGATCCAGCCGGGCACCGGGTCGCTCTCATCGCTGCCGCCGCTCGCGGTGAACAGCACGGTCGAGGCGCCCACCGAGAGCACCGACCTGACGTGCAGCCGACGGTCGGTCAGCTGCCGCTCGCCGACCACCAGGGCCCGGGCGCCGTCCTGGTCGGCGATCCGGACCAGCTGTCCTTCGGCGGTCCTGGCCGGGACCCCGGAGAACAGGTCCAGCCAGACCGGGTCGCTCTCCTCCAGCACCGTACTGGTGGCGCCGGTGGCCTGGTCGACCGTCAGATACCGCTGGCTGCGCTGGTCGCGGGCCTGCACCAGCAAGGTGAGCTCCTGCTCGGACCAGTGCACCCGGGCCAGGTAGGGGAAGGCCGCACGGTCCCAGCTCAGCTCGGTGCGGGAGCCGTCCAGGCCGAGCAGCCAGAGGCCGACCTCGGCGTTGGCGGTGCCGGCCGCCGGGTAGGCCACCTCGGCGGGCACGCTGCCGGGGTTGGCCGGGTCGGCGATCCACCAGCGCTGCACCGGGGCGTCGTCGGCCCTGGCGGCCAGCAGCCGGTCACCGGCCGGGGCCCACCAGTGGCCGCGGTCCCGGTCCATCTCCTCCTGCGCGATGAACTCCGCCTGACCCCACGTCACCCCGGCCCGCTCCGGGGTCGCCAGCGCCCGGTCCCCGGAGCCGTCGGTACGGGTCACCCGCAGCTCGCCCTCGACGGTCGCGTACGCCACGTGACTCCCGTCCGGCGACAGCCTGGGGTCGACCAGCGGCCCGGCGGCGGGCAGTTCGCGGGTCGGCCGCTCCCCCGTCAGGTCAGCGACGAACAGGCGGCCGGAGAGCGCGAAGGCGGTCAGCGCCCCGGTCCCGTCCAGGGTGTAGCCGACGATGCCGGCCGAGCCCTCCCGGCTCCGCTCCCGGCGGGCCCGCTCGGCGGCCGACAGGCTCTCCTCGCCGCCGCCGAGCAGGGCCACCGGGTCGGCGGCGATCCGCTCCAGACCGGTGGCCGGGTCCAGGGTCCAGAGCAGGTTGGCGCGCTCCTCGCCGCCCCTGGCACGGAGGAAGACGACCCGGGACCCGTCGGGTGCGACGGCGAAGGACCGGGGGGCGCCGACGGTGAAGCGCTGGGTGCGCGCGTACTGCCGGGGAAATGTGTCGGTGGTCATGGCACCGACCCTAGACGGTGATCACTCGTTCGGAGCAGGACCCGTAACCCGCGTCACCGGGCCTCCGCGCCCCTTCCCACCGGCCCGGGGGCCGGGTGACGGGCTGCTCCGAACGGGCCGGACGTCTCACCGAACGTAATGCGTCGCTCACTCATCGGGTATTCCTTGAGCCACATGTCCCCGCCGCCCCGCCCAGGGCGGTGCACCCGAGAAAGAAGGGTGTGAGCCTGATGGCTCTCTCCATCTCCGCAGCAGTCCTGATGCTGGTCATCGTGGTGGTACTGATCCGCCGCTCCGGGCTCAAGCTGGCGCACGCGATCATCTGTTCGCTGCTCGGCTTCTACCTGGCGTCCAGCTCGATCGCCCCCTCGATCCAGCAGGTGACCAGCAACGTGGCCGGCATGATCAACGGCATCAAGCTCTGAGCCGGCCCGGACGGGCCGGTCGGTAGGCTGCCCGGTATGACCGCTGCCTCCGACCGGCCCGCGCGCCGGCTGCTGCTGGTGCACGCCCACCCCGACGACGAGTCGATCGGCAACGGCGCGACCATGGCCAGGTACGCCGCCGAGGGCGCCGCCGTCACCCTGGTGACCTGCACGCTCGGCGAGGGCGGTGAGGTGATCCCGCCGGAACTGGCGGAGCTGACCGCGGACCGGAGCGACACCCTCGGCACGTACCGGATCGGCGAACTCACCGCCGCGATGGACGCGCTGGGGGTCACCGACGTCCGCTTCCTGGGCGGCCCGGGCCGCTACCGGGACTCCGGGATGATGGGCCTGCCGGAGAACGACCGCCCCGACTGCTTCTGGCGCGCCCCGCTGGATGAGGCCGCCGGTCACCTGGTGGCGGTGGTCAGGGAACTGCGGCCGCAGGTGCTGGTCACGTACGACGAGCAGGGCGGCTACGGGCACCCCGACCACGTGAAGGCCCATCAGGTCGCCATGCGGGCGTACGAGCTGGCCGCCGACCCGGCCTGGCGGCCGGAGCTCGGGCCGGCCTGGCGGATCGCCAAGGTGTACTGGAACCGGATGCCGCGCTCGGTGATCGAGGCCGGGTTGGCCGCGACCGCCGCCGCCGCACCGTTCCCCGGGGTCGCCGTCCCGGCCGACGTGCCGGGCGTGGTGCCTGACGAGCTGGTCACCACGGTGCTGGACGGCACGGCGTACGCCGGGGCGAAGGCGGCCGCGATGGCGGCGCACGCCACCCAGATCACCGTGTCCGGCGCCCACTTCGCGCTGAGCAACGACCTCGGACAGCCGCTGGTGGCCACCGAGTACTACCAGCTGGTCCGGGGCGAGCCCGGACCCGAGCTGCCGGAGACCGACCTTTTCGCCGGTCTCGGGCTGGAGGCGCACCGATGATCCGCACCCTGCCCGCCCGGGTACTCGGCAGCCGCGAGGAGCGGTTGGCCGAGCGTCAGCCGTCGCGCACCGGGCGCCTGGTGGCCTATCCCGTCCTGTTCGTGCTGGGCGCCCTGGTCTCGCTCTGCGGCTGTTTCGTGCAGTCGCTCTGGCCGCCGGCCGGGCTGCTGCTGTCCCTGACGGCGACCGTCGCGGTGTTCTACGGCGGTGTGCGGGTGACCGGAACCAAGCTCGGGGCAGGGGTGCCGCTGGCGGGCTGGTTCCTGCTGCTGCTGGTCCTGATGGCCCCGCGCCCGGAGGGTGACTTCGTCCTGGCGGCCGGGTTCACCTCGTACGCCTACCTGTTCCTGGGCGCCGTCGGCGGGGTGGTCTGCGCGACCCTGCCGACCAGGTCGGGCTTCGGCTACGGGACTCTGACGCGCTGACGGTCCGGGAGCGGTGACCCCACCTTTCCCGGAGACTGCCCCACCTTTCCCGGAAAAAGGGGACGTAACGGGTTCTATCCGAACCAGTTCACCACGTACGTTTGCCCAGTAAGGTGGTGCCGCGACAGGCCTGCCGGCCTGCCGAAGCTATGTGAAGAGCTGGTGTCGGAGGGGTGTTCGGTCCCATCGGCCGGTGCAGCAGCCGCCGCCGGAAGACCGTCGTCCCACAACCCGCGACCGCCGTTCCCACGGCGCGGCCGCGAACCCGGAGCAGAGCAGCATTGAGCAGCCGCGAATCTGACAGCGCGCATCCGTCGCCCCGACGTACCGGGCCGGATGCCTACCCGTCGGGCACCCCGCCGTACGGCACGGGCATCCCGAACGGCGCCGACCCGTTCGGCCCGACGGGCGGTCAGCAGGCGGCCGCCCGGCCGGCCGAGGCCGAGGACGTCCCGAAGACCGAGACCACGCTGACCACCCGGGTCAGGATCAACATCCCCGGCTCCCGGCCGATCCCGCCGGTGGTCGTGCGCAGCACGGTGAAGAACGGCGAACCGGCTGAACCGGCCGGGCCCAGGCACCGCTCGGCCCCGTCCTCCCCGGTGCTGGGCGTGGTCGACGCGGCCGCACCGAGCAGCACGCCGGCCAACCTGCCGCCGGAGTGGCAGCAGGAGGCTCCCGCCGGGCCGCCCGACGGCGAGTCCACCGGCGAGTGGTTCCGCCCCCGGCAGAAGGGCGCGCCGGCCCCGGTGACCGCAGGTGCGCCGCGGGCCGAGGCCGCCGCCCAGCAGCCCGCGCCGAGGCCCTCCGGCGCCCCGGCCTCGCCGTTCGCCCCGTCCGGGCCGCCGGCGCCGACCGGCCGGGCGGACGACCCGTACGCCGACCGCCGACCGCCCGCCGGGCCGTACTCCAACGACCCGTACGCGGCGGACCCGTACGCGGCGGACCCGTTCCGCGAGGAGCCGGTCCGTCAGGCGCCGCAGGGAGCGGACCCGTTCGCGCCCAGATACGCCGGCGAGCCGGAGGACACCCAGATCGGCGGTTTCGACCCGATCCAGAACGAGTTCGAGACCCCGGCCCCCCGGCCCGGCGCCATACCTGGCGGTGCCGCGATGTTCGGCTCCGCTCCCCCGGCCTCCCCGCAGCCTCCGAAGGACCCGTTCGGCACCGGGCAGTCGCCCGCGCCCGGGCGGTTCGCCGACGTCTCGTACGAGCCCGCCGAGCCGTTCCCCGGCACTCGCCCGACCGGCGGCCGACTGCCCGCTGCCGACCCGTTCGGAGCGTCGGACCCCTTCGCCACCACCGACCCGTTCGCGACGGCCGGGCCGCCCGCATCCGCCGACCCGTTCGGTACCGCGGTGCCCGAGCCGGCCGTCGAGGCTGAGGAGCCCGCGCCGAAGCCCGCCGCCAAGGCACCGGCGGCGGCCCGCCCGTCGGGCGGCAAGGGCCGCAAGCTGGCCACGTACGGCGTGGTCCTGGTGCTGTTCGCCGGCGCGGCCGCGTACGGCACCGGGCTGATGCTCAATCAGGCCGACATCCCCAAGGGCACCACGGTGCTCGGCACCGACATCGGCGGTGACACCCGGGACCAGGCGGTCAGCGTGCTGGACGGCACGGTCGCCAAGACGGGGCTGCAGCCGCTCAAGCTCAAGCTCGGCGAGCAGACCGTGGACCTCGACCCGACCGCCGCCGGGCTCGGCTTCGACACCACCGCGACGGTGGACGGGCTGACCCGGCACAGCTACAACCCGGTCGAGGTGATCGGTTCACTGGCCGGCGGCAGCAAGGCGGTGGCTCCCGAGGTACGGGTGGACCGGGCCAAGCTGAAGGCCGCGCTGGAGGGTCTGAGCGCCAAGTCCAGCCTGGGCCTCCAGGAGGGCTTTGTCCGGTTCACCCCGGACGGCAAGACCGAAGTGGTCCCCGGCCGGGCCGGCCAGCAGGTGGACGCCGCCGCCGCGATGGACACGGTCGAGCAGGCCTACCGGGCGCGGAGCGCCGGGCAGCCGGACGCGGTGCTGACCGTGCCGGTGACGGCCGCTCAGCCGAAGGTCTCCGAGGACGCCCTCAAGGCCGCCGCCGAGTCGCTCGGCAAGCAGGTCACCAGCGGCCCCGTCTCGGTCACGGCGGGCACCAAGCGCTGGGACTTCACCAAGGCGGTCGCCGCCAAGGTGCTCACGCTGGCCCCGGACGCCTCCGGGAAGATCGTGCTCACCTGGGACCTGGACAAGCTCACCGCCGAGCTGGACGGTGCCTTCGCCAAGAGCAAGACCAAGAAGGGCAACGCCCTGGTCCCGATCACCACCCAGGACGTCGCGGACGGCATCGCCTCGATGCTGGAGAAGACCGGCACCCGGGCGTACAAGTTCAGCTGACCCACGTCAGCTCCAGCGCGGGTCGGGACCGACACGGTCCCGACCCGCGCTTTTCGGGTCCATCGGGCGGCGAATACTCGCCAGTGGCGTGAAATTGCCAGCAACGGTGCGTGACAACGGCCCCGGGTGAATTGGGTCGATGACCCCCAAATTCCCTGCCGAGCCCAACAAAGCGGTAGTGTCCGATTATCGGACATGCAATTGCACGGGACATTCTCCGTGATAGCCGCCATAACGGACACATGGTCTACGCGCATCACATCATCGAACGCGCACACGGTCTGTTCAGATACCGGAGCGACCAAGTGCGGGTTACGGACGCGTGAACTCTCTTTGCAATGTTATGTCCGCTTTTGACGGTATCGCCGAACGCTTGTCAAGGTGTCTGGAACTACGAAGTGGTTGACATTCCAACACGAACCAAGAAATGCACGGCCAGCAACTGAGGAACTCTTGACGTTCGATAAACGACTTGCAAGAGTCCGTGCGATCACCTTTTTGCAGCCGCTACACCCCGGGCGGGAGCTCCAGCACCATGACTAACCCCACTCAGGCCCCGACCGAGGCCGACACTCTCGGGACGGCCGATACCCTCAGCCAGACCGAAGCCTCGTCCGCCGCGGTCTTCCGGGGGCTCTCTCCCGGCCAGCTGATGCGTCGCCGCTTCATGCGCGACCGGACCGGCGTGGTCAGTGCGGTGATCGTGCTGTTCTTCATCCTGATCGCGATCGCCGCTCCGCTGATCTCGATGCTGTACGGCAAGGACCCGAACACCACGTACGGGCAGAACGACCCGACCCTGCTGACCGACAGCGCCCTGCCGGTCGGCCCCAACGGGGGCATGAGCGGCGACTTCTGGTTCGGCATCGAGCCGGGCCTGGGCCGCGACGTGCTCACGCAGCTGATCTACGGCATCCGCACCTCGCTGATCATCGCCTTCGCCACCACGCTGCTCACCACGGTGATCGGTGTGGCCCTCGGCATCGCGGCCGGCTACCTCGGCGGCAAGACCGACTACTTCATCGGCCGCGCCATCGACATCCTGATGTCGTTCCCGTCGCAGATCTTCCTGGTCGCCACCATGCCGGTGGTCACCGGCCTGCTGGTCGCCAAGGACGAGGCCACGCCGACCTGGCTGCCGTTCGTGGCGGTGACCCTGGTGCTCTCGCTGCTCGGCTGGATGTCGCTGTCCCGCATCCTTCGCGGTGTGACGCTCTCCCTCCGCGAGCGGGAGTTCATCGAGGCGGCCAAGGTGACGGGCGCCTCCCCGGGCCGGATCATCTTCAAGGAGCTGCTGCCCAACCTGTGGACCCCGATCCTGGTGCAGTCCACCCTCGCGCTCCCCGCCTTCGTGACCGCCGAGGCCGGTCTCTCCTACCTCGGCGTGGGCGTCAGCGAGCCGACCCCCGACTGGGGCCGCATGATCGCGATGGCCGCCGAGTACCTCCGGTCCGACGTCACCTTCCTGCTCTTCCCCGGTCTGGCGATGGTGCTGTTCGTGCTCGCCTTCAACCTCCTCGGGGACTCCGTCCGCGACGCCTTCGACCCGAAGGCCAACCGCTGACGCCACTCTGAGCGTCACTCACAGACTCCGGGGGGATCGGCACGCCCGCCCCGGGCAACCCACCGAATATTCCGGCACTTTCACTAGGCAGGACGAAAATGAACGCACGCAAGTCACGGCGGCTCGCCGCAGCCGTCATGGTTGTCGGGGCACTGACCGTCACCACCGCCTGCTCCAGCGGCAACTCGAGCGACGGCGCCAAGCCCGAGGCCTCGAAGAGCAAGATCGCTGCGGCCTCCGTCGCGGTCGGCACCGCCGCCGACTCGACCGGCCCGGCCATTGCGGAGCCGAACGCGAAGAAGGGCGGCACGGTCAACATGATTGACCGTGACGACTTCAGCCACCTGGACCCGGCGCAGGTCTACGTCAACACCAACAGTGAGGTCTCCCTCCTGTTCACCCGTCAGCTGACGGGTTACAAGTACCTGCCGGACGGCACCCAGAAGCTGGTCGGTGACCTCGCCACCGACACCGGCACCACCACCGACGGCGGCAAGACCTGGAAGTTCACCCTCAAGGACGGGGTGAAGTGGCAGGACGGCACCGCGATCACCTCCGCCGACATCAAGTACTCGATCGAGCGCACCTTCGCGCCGTTCGTGAAGTCGGGCCCGACGTACATCCAGCAGTGGCTGTCCGGCAGCGTCGACAAGTACCGCGAGTTCTACCCGGGCCCGTACGAGGGCAAGGAGCTGGACCTCGTCCAGACCCCGGACCCGAAGACCGTCGTGATCACCTTCGCGGACGTCCACCCGGACGCCAACTTCACCCTGGCCATGACCGGCTACGGCGTGGTGCCGAAGGCTCAGGACACCAAGGAGGCGTACGACAAGAAGCCCTTCTCCTCGGGCCCGTACCAGATCGCCGAGCACGTCACCGACAAGTCGCTCGACCTGGTCCGCAACCCCAACTGGGACCCGGCCACCGACCCGATCCGGAACGCGTACCCGGACAAGTGGCACATGGAGTTCGGCGTCCAGCAGCAGCCGTCGACCGAGCGCTTCCTCGCCGACAACGGCCCGGACAAGACCGCCTTCAGCTTCCACAACACGGTCTACCGCACCTACATCGACCAGGTGAAGAACGGCGACGAGAAGCTCAAGGCCCGGACGCTCCAGGGTCTGACGCCGTACGTCGACTACTACTACATCAACAACAGCCGCATCAAGGACCAGAAGGTCCGCGAGGCGCTGATCCGCGCGTTCCCGCACCAGCAGACGCGTCAGCTCTCCGGTGGCACCAGCTACGGTGACTACGCCACCAACTACATGAGCCCGACCGTCCTCGGCTACGAGGCGAACGACAAGTACGACATCCTCAAGCACCCGGAGGGCGACCCGGAGGCGGCCAAGAAGCTGCTCGCCGAGGCCGGCGCCACCGGTCAGACGATCGTCTACGCGTTCAACAACACCCCGGTGCAGCAGCAGCTCACCGAGTCGATCCGCGTCGCCCTGGAGAAGGCCGGCTTCAAGTTCGTCCCGAAGCCGCTGGACCCGAAGACGTACTACGACGCCATCGGCCTGATCAACAACGAGTACGACCTCTACTGGGGTGGCTGGGGCGCCGACTGGCCGACCGGTTACACCTCGCTCCAGCCGTGGGACGGTCGCACCATCGCTGACGGTGCGTCGAACTACGCGCACTACAACGACCCCGAGCTGAACAAGGCGATGGACGAGGCCGCGAAGATCGCGGACCCGGTCGCGCAGGGCAAGGCGTGGGCCGCGATCGACCGGAAGCTGCAGGACGCTGCCGCGTCCATCCCGGACGTCTACCAGCGCTCGCTGAGCCTCTACGGTTCGGGCCTCGGCGGCGTGAAGTACGACTCGATCTTCGGCCTGCAGTACCCGCTGAACATCTACGTCAAGTAGTCCTTGACCGTCAGGGGGCCCCGCCCGCTTGCAATCCAAGTGGCCGGGGCCCCCTGACGGGGTCCATTCCCCGCCCTGCTCCGCCCACCGCACTTCGCAGCCGGCGCCCCGACCAGGAGAGCCCGACCCATGCTCCGTTTCCTCGTCCGCCGTTCACTCGGCGCACTCGTCATCCTGCTGATCGTCAGCATGGTCACCTTCGCGCTGTTCTTCGCCATTCCGGCGGACCCGGCGCGCCTCTCCTGCGGCAAGGTCTGCACCCCCGAGAACCTGACCCTGATCAGGCACAGCATGGGACTCGACGAGTCGGTCATCATGCAGTTCTGGCACTGGTTCAGCGGGATCTTCACCGGCCGTGACTTCTCCGCCGGCCACTGCGACGCCCCCTGCTTCGGTTACTCCTACGTCAAGCAGGAGATGATCACCGACGTCCTGCTGGACCGGTTCCCGACCACGGTGTCCCTCACCGTGGGCTCGGCCGTCGTCTTCCTGATCTTCGGTATCGGCACCGGCATGCTCGCCGCCCACAAGCAGGGCAAGGCCGCCGACAAGATCGCCAGCGCCGCTTCGCTGATCGCCACCTCGATGCAGATCTACGTCGCCGGCCCGCTCGCCCTGGTCGTGTTCGTCTACAGCACCGACTGGCTGAAGCAGCCCACGTACGTACCGTTCACCGAGGACCCGATCGGCTGGGCCAGCGGCCTGCTCGTCCCGTGGATCGTGCTGTCGCTCATCTGGACCGCAAACTACACCCGTATGACCCGCTCCTCGATGGTCGAGCAGCTCTCCGAGGACTACGTCCGGACCGCACGCGCCAAGGGCATGTCGGGCCGTTCCGTCTTCCTCCGGTTCGCCTGGCGCGGCGCGATGGGCACCATCGTCACCGTCTTCGGCATCGACCTCGGCGTCCTGCTCGGCGGCGCGATCATCACCGAGACCACCTTCGGTCTGCACGGTCTCGGCCAGCTCGCGATCGGCGCCTACAACGACTCGGACCTGTCGATGCTGGTCGGTGTCACCATGGTGGCCGCCACCCTGATCGTGATCTTCAACATCATCGTGGACGCCATGTACGCCCTGATCGACCCGCGCATCCGCCTGGCCTGACCCCGGCCGACACCCCTGGCCGTCCCAGCCGTTCCGACCTCACGTACCGCACCGAGGAGCCCCGTCCATGACCACCCAGGCCAAGCCCGAGGAGGCGGCCGCCAGCCACGGCGGCGGCAGCTCGCCCTTCCTCTCCGTCCGCGACCTCTCGGTCCGCTTCAGCACCGAGGACGGCGTGGTCCGGGCCGTGGACTCGCTCTCCTTCGAGGTCGAGGCGGGCACCACCCTCGGCATCGTCGGTGAGTCCGGTTCCGGCAAGTCCGTGACCAACCTGGCGATCCTCGGGCTGCACAACCCGGCGAAGACCGAGATCACCGGCTCGATCAGGCTGTCCGGCCGGGAGCTGGTGGGCCTGGAGACCAGGGAGCTGGAGAAGCTCCGCGGCAACACCATGTCGATGATCTTCCAGGACCCGCTGACCGCGCTGTCGCCGTTCCACACCATCGGCAAGCAGATCGGCGAGACCTACCGCAAGCACACCGGTGCGAGCAAGAAGGAAGCCCGGGACCGCTCGATCGAGATGCTGACCAAGGTCGGCATCCCGCAGCCGACCACCCGGGTGGACGACTACCCGCACCAGTTCTCCGGCGGTATGCGCCAGCGGGCGATGATCGCCATGTCGTTGGTCTGCAACCCGAAGCTGGTCATCGCGGACGAGCCGACCACCGCGCTGGACGTCACCGTCCAGGCCCAGATCCTCGACCTGCTCAAGGACCTCCAGCAGGAGATGGGCACCGCGATCATCCTGATCACCCACGACCTCGGCGTGGTGGCCAAGACGGCGCAGGACATCATGGTGATGTACGCGGGCCGGGCGGTCGAGCGCGGCACCGTGCGCGAGGTGCTGAAGACCCCTCAGCACCCCTACACCTGGGGCCTGCTCTCCTCGATGCCGAACCTGACCGGCCCGGTCGACGTGCCGCTGCGGCCGGTGCGCGGCACCCCGCCGAGCCTGATCAACCTGCCGACCGGCTGCCCGTTCAACCCGCGCTGCGACCACCGTGAGAAGGTCATCGGCGGGAAGTGCACCACCGAGCGCCCGCCGCTCGCCCCCGCCGCTGGGCACGCCACCGCCTGCCACCTGTCCGCCGGGCAGAAGCAGGACATCTTCATCGACCAGATCCAGCCGCGGCTCGGCTGAGAGGGACCGGTTACACACCATGAGCAACGAACTGACCCTCGACAAGTCCGAAGGCCTCGTACCGGCCGCCGGCGAACCGCTGCTCGAGCTGCACGGTCTGAAGAAGCACTTCCCCGTGATGGACGGCTTCCTGTTCAAGCGCCAGGTCGGCGCCGTGCACGCGGTCGACGGCATCGACCTCTCCGTGTACCCGAACGAGTCCGTCGGCCTGGTCGGCGAGTCGGGCTGCGGCAAGTCGACCCTCGGCCGCCTGGTCACCCGGCTGCTGGAGCCGACCGACGGCAAGCTGACGTACGCCGGGCAGGACATCACGCACGCCTCGCGCAAGCAGCTGGCGCCGATCCGGTCCGAGATCCAGATGATCTTCCAGGACCCGTACTCCTCGCTGAACCCCCGGCAGACCGTCGGTGCGATCATCGGCGCGCCGATGGAGATCAACGGCATCAACCCGCCCGGCGGCATCCAGAAGAAGGTGCAGGAGCTCCTGGAGACCGTCGGTCTCAACCCGGAGCACTACAACCGCTTCCCGCACGAGTTCTCCGGCGGCCAGCGCCAGCGCATCGGCGTGGCCCGCGCGCTCTCGCTGAGCCCGAAGCTGATCGTGGCCGACGAGCCGGTCTCCGCGCTCGACGTCTCGATCCAGGCCCAGGTCGTCAACCTCCTGCAGCAGCTGCAGAAGGACCTCGGCATCGCCTTCCTGTTCATCGCGCACGACCTCTCGATCGTCCGGCACTTCTCGCAGCGCGTCGCGGTGATGTACCTGGGCAAGATCGTCGAGATCGCGGACCGCAAGTCGCTGTACGAGAGCCCCCGGCACCCGTACACCCACGCGCTGCTCTCCGCCGTGCCCGAGGCCGACCCGGACGACGTCCGCGAGCGGATCCGGCTGGTCGGTGACGTCCCGTCGCCGATCAACCCGCCCTCCGGCTGCCGCTTCCGCACCCGGTGCTGGAAGGCCCAGGACAAGTGCGCCACCGAGGAGCCGCCGCTGGTGCAGCTCTCCGGCAGCGAGGTCGGCCACCTGACGGCCTGCCACTTCCCGGAGGACGGCAGCACCGCCGCGGTCCCGGAGCCCCGGGACGCCAAGGAGCTGTAAGAGGAGCTGTCAGGCGAAAGGGCCGCCCCGGTGGGGCGGCCCTCCGTCATTTCCGCAGGTCCACTTCTCGCTCCGCCGCGAAGTGGCACGCCGAGTCGTGCGCCGCCAGCTCCGTGAGCCACTCCCGCGCCATCAGCGCCGGCACCTCCTCCGCGCACTTCGGCTGCGCCTTCCAGCACCGGGTGCGGAACCGGCAGCCGGAGGGCGGGTTGGCCGGTGACGGCACGTCACCCACCAGCACGATCCGGTCCCGGTCGACCCGGGCCGCGGGGTCGGGCACCGGCACCGCCGAGAGCAGCGCCTGCGTGTAGGGGTGGGTCGCGTGGTCGTAGATCTCCAGATCGGTCCCGATCTCCACGATCTTGCCGAGGTACATGACGCCGACCCGGTCGGAGATGTGCCGGACGATCGAGAGGTCGTGGGCGATGAACATGTAGGAGAGGTTGAACTCCCCCTGCAGCTGCTCCAGCAGGTTGATCACCTGCGCCTGCACCGAGACGTCCAGCGCGGAGACCGGCTCGTCGCAGATGATGATCTCCGGCTTGAGGGCCAGACCCCGCGCGATGCCGATCCGCTGACGCTGACCACCGGAGAACTGGTGCGGGTACCGGTTGATGTACTCCGGGTTGAGCCCGACCACGTCCAGCAGGTCCTGCACGGCCTTCCGGCGGTCGCCCTTCGGCGCCACCTCGGGGTGGATCTCGTACGGCTCGCCGATGATGTCGCCCACCGTCATCCGGGGGTTCAACGAGGTGTACGGGTCCTGGAAGACCATCTGGATGTTGCGTCGCACGGCCTTGAGACCGGCCCCGCTCAGTCGGGAGATCTCCTCGCCCTTGTAGCGGACCGACCCGCCCGTGGCGGGCTCCAGGTTCATCAGCACCTTGGCCAGGGTGGACTTGCCACAGCCCGACTCGCCGACGATGCCGAGCGTCTCACCCTGCATCAGGTCGAAGGAGACCCCGTCGACCGCCTTGACCGCTCCGACGTGCTTCCGGAACACGACGCCCTTGGTCAGCGGGAAGTGCTTGACCAGGTCGCGCACCTCCAGGATCGGTTCGCCCTTCGACACCTTGTGCCGGAAGACCACCTCCTCGGGCTCCGTGCTGCCGAGCGCGCTCGCGCCGTTAGGCGTCATCGAGGGTCTCCTTCCAGAAGAAGCAGGCACTCCGCCGGCCCGGCAGCTCCACCTGGTCCCGGTCGGTGACCTGGAACAGCTGCGGCACCTCCTGGCGGCAGATGTCCTGGGCCCGGGGGCAGCGCGGGTTGAACGCGCAGCCCGGCGGGATCCGCAGCAGGTTGGGCGGCAGGCCCTGGATCGCGTAGAGCTCCTGGCCCTTCTGGTCCAGGCGCGGGATGGAGTCCAGCAGCCCCCGCGTGTACGGGTGCGCGGGGCGCGCGTAGAGCTCGTGCACCGGGGCGGTCTCGACGATCCGGCCGGCGTACATCACCGCGATCTTGTCGGCCACGTCGGCCACCACGCCGAGGTCGTGGGTGATCAGGATCAGGCCCATGTGGTACTCGGCCTGGAGCTCCGCCAGCAGGTCCATCACCTGCGCCTGCACCGTCACGTCGAGCGCCGTGGTCGGCTCGTCCGCGATGATCAGGTCCGGCTCCAGGGCCAGTGCCATCGCGATCATGATCCGCTGACGCATACCGCCCGAGAACTGGTGCGGGTAGTCCCCGACGCGGTCCTTGGCGGCCGGGATCCGCACCCGGTCCATCAGCTCGATCGCCTTCGCCTTGGCGTCCTTGCGTGAGGTGCCGTGGTGAGCGCGGAACATCTCGCCGAGCTGGTACCCGACGGTCAGCACCGGATTGAGCGAGGAGAGCGCGTCCTGGAAGATCATCGCGATCTTCTGGCCGCGGATCTGCCGCCTGCTCTCCTTGTCCATGGTCAGCATGTCCTGACCCCGGTAGCGGATCTCGCCGTGCGGGATCTGGGCCGGCGGCATGTCGAGGATGCCCATGATGGCCTGCGCGGTGACGGACTTGCCTGAGCCCGACTCGCCGAGCACGGCCAGCGTCTCGCCCGCGCTGACGCTGTAGTTGACCCCGTTGACCGCCTTGACCAGGCCGTCCCGGGTCTTGAACTCGACGTGCAGGTCCCGGACGTCGAGCAGCGGACCCTCGTAGGGCGCCTGGCGGGCGGGCTTGCCGGTGTCGACCGCTGTACTACTCATCACAGCCCTTCCTCTCAGCGCAGCTTCGGGTCGAGGGCGTCACGCACGGCGTCGCCCATCATGATGAAGGCCAGCACGGTCAGGGAGAGCGCGGCGGCCGGGAAGAAGAGCGCGAACGGAGCCGTGCGGATCACCTTCTGGGCCGAGGAGATGTCCACGCCCCAGGAGATGGTCGGGTCCTGCAGGCCGATGCCGAGGAAGCTCAGCGTCGCCTCGGCCGTGATGTAGCCGCCGAGCGCGATGGTGGCGACCACGATCACCGGGGCGACCGCGTTGGGCAGGATGTGACGGAGCATCAGTCGCCCCGTTCCGGCGCCGAGGGCGCGGCCGGCCACCACGTAGTCGGCCTGTTTGACCGTCAGCACCGAGCCACGCATCACGCGGGCCAGCTGGGTCCAGCCGAGCACGGCCAGCGCGATCACCACGGACCAGACCGTGCGGGTGGCGAAGGCGTTCAGCAGCACCAGAGCGCCGAGCAGCAGCGGGATGCCGAAGAAGATATCGATGATCCGGGAGATCACCGCGTCCGTCCAGCCGCCGAAGTACCCGGCGACCATGCCGGTCAGACCACCGAGCAGGGTGACCGCGAGGGTGACGCAGATGCCGACGGTGATCGAGGCCCGGGCACCGTAGATCACCCGGGCGTAGATCGACCGGCCCTGGCCGTCGTAGCCGAACCAGCCGGCCCCGAACACGTCGGCCCAGTCCGGCTCCCTGAGGTAGTTCTTCGCCAGGTCGGCCTGGCGCGGGTTCGTGTCGGTGAACAGGCCGGGCCAGATGGCCATCAGCAGCAGCAGCACGATCAGCAGCGCCGAGATGATGAAGATCGGCCGCCGCCGCAGGTCCCGCCAGGCGTCGCCCCAGAGGCTGCGGGCCGCTTCACGCTTGGCGGGGTCCGGTTCGATTAAGGTGTCCTGCTCAACCGCCAGGCCCTGCTGGCCCACGTAGTCCAGGTGGTCGCTGTCCGTCGGCGGGATCCGCCGCAGCGGGTCGTGGTCGTCGGGGAGGTCGGTGCTAGGCATAGCGGATCCTCGGGTCCAGGACGGCGTACAGCAGGTCCACGACGAGGCTGGCGACCAGGTAGACGATCACCAGGACGGTGACGATGCCGACCACGGTCGGACCCTCCTTGGTCCGGATCGCCTTGTAGAGGATGTTGCCGACGCCCGCGATGTTGAAGATGCCCTCCGTGACGATCGCCCCGCCCATCAGCGCGCCCAGGTCGGTGCCCAGGAAGGTGACCACCGGGATGAGCGAGTTGCGCAGCAGGTGCCGGCCGATGATGGTGCGCCGGGGCAGCCCCTTGGCCACCGCGGTGCGCAGGTAGTCGGCCCGGAGGTTCTCGCCGATCGAGGTCCGGGTGAGCCGGGCCACGTACGCGAGGGAGAGCGAGGCCAGCACCAGCCCTGGCAGGAGCAGTTGGAGGATGTCGGTGGAGTCCTGAACCGTGGCGGTGACCCAGCCGAGATCGATCGCGAAGACGGTCTGGGCGATGTAGCCGAGCACGAAGACCGGGATGGAGATCACGATCAGGGTGATGATCAGCACGCTCGTGTCGCCGAAGGAGCCCCGCTTGAGGCCGGCCAGCAGGCCGAGCGGCAGGCCGATCACGATCTCGAAGAAGAAGGCGACCAGGGCGAGCCGGATGGTCACGGGGAAGGCGTCCGCCATGATCTCCGAGACCGGACGGCCGGTGAAGCTGGTGCCGAAGTCCAGCTGGAAGACGTTGCCCATGTAGATCAGGTACTGCTTCCACCAGGGCTCGTCGAGGTGGTACTGGTGCCGCAGGTTCGCGACGGTCGCCGGGTCGGCGGCCTTGTCCCCGAACATCGCCGCGATCGGGTCGCCCGGCAGGCCGTACACCATCACGAAGATCAGGAACGTGGCGCCGAAGAAGACCGGGATCATCTGCAGCACGCGCCGCATGACGTAGTGGCCCATTGAACCTCCTTCCGAGGGGATGACTTGGTGGCCGGGCCCCGCCCTCCGCATGGGAGGGCGGGGCCGACGCGGATCAGGGTCAGCCCTTGACCTCGACCTGGGTCCAGGCCGGGTTGCCGAAGGAGTCGAACTTCACGTTCTGCACCTTGGTGGAGTAGCCGGAGTTGGTCCGGTAGTACCAGAGCGGGATCGCCGGGAAGTCCTGCGCGAGCACCGCCTCCGCCGACTGGTAGCCGGTGGCCGAGGCCTGGATCGAGTCGGCCTGGTCGGCCGTGTTGGCCAGCTGGTCGAACTGCGGGCTGCTGTAACCGAAGTCGTTCGAGGCCGCACCGGTCTTGTAGACGTCCGACAGGAAGTTGGCGTTCAGCGGGTAGTCCTGCACCCAGCCGGTGCGGAACGCGCCGTTGATGGTGTGGCCGGTGATCGCCGCCCGGGCGGTCTTGAAGTCGGTCTTCGGGTCACCGACGCACTCCACACCGGTCGCCTGGCGGATCGAGTTGCAGACCGCGTCCACCCACTCCTTGTGGCCGCCGTCGGCGTTGTACGTGATGGTCAGCTTGTTGTTCGGGACGCCGCCGCCCTCGGTGATCAGCTGCTTGGCCTTGTCGGCGTTGAAGGTGCAGAAGTCGCCGCAGGTGCCGGCCTTGTAGCCCTCGACACCCTCGGCCACCCACGCGCTGGCGGGCTTGCGGGAGCCCTGGAGCACCGTCTTGGTGATGGTGTCGCGGTCGATCGCCATCGACAGGCCCTGCCGGACCTTGGCCTTGTTCGCCCCGGCCCAGTCGCCCTGGTAGAGCGTGAAGCCGATGTTCTGGATGGCACCCTGCGGGGAGTCGATCGCCCGGTCACCCAGGTCGTTCTTGTAGTTGGCCAGCGCCGACGGCGGCACCTGGTCCATCACGTCCAGGTTGTTGGACTGGAGGTCCGCGTAGGCGGCCTCGGCGGTGGTGTACATCTTGAACACCACACCGCCGTTCTTCGGCTTGTCCACGCCCTGGTAGTTCGGGTAGGCCTTGGTGACGACCTGTGAGTTGTGGTCCCAGCTGACGAACTGGTACGGGCCGTTGCCGACCGGCTTCTGGCCGTACCCGGTCGGGTCCGCGTAGAACCCGTCCGGCAGTGGCGAGAAGGCGATGTACCCGAGCTTGTACGGGAAGTACGACACCTTGCCGGTGAGCTTGATGGTGAAGTGGGTGTCGTCCACCACGGTCAGGCCCGACATGGTCTTCTGGGCCGCCGTGCCGCTCTTCGGGTGCACGTCGGCGTAGCCCTGGATGTCGGAGAACCAGGAGCTGTTGATCTGGCTGTTCGCGGTACTCGCGCCCCAGTTCCAGGCGTCCACGAAGTTCTTCGCCTTGACCGGGGTGCCGTCGTGGAAGGTCCAGCCGGACTTCAGCGTCACGTTGAAGGTCTGCGAGTCGGTGGTGTCGATCTTCTCGGCCACCTGCATCCGGAGCTTGCCACTGCTCGGGTCGTAGTCGGCCAGCCCCTTGAACAGGTTCTGTACGATCCGGCCGCCGCCGGTCTCGTTGGCGTTCGCCGGCTGCAACGGGTTCTGCGGCTCGCTGCTCTGGTAACTGAAGGACTTGCCGGCGTCGGACGAACCGCCGCTGTTCCCGCTGCTTCCGCATCCGGTGGCCACCAGGGCCACGGATGTCGCACCGATAACGGCCCAGCGGGTTCGGGTGGCTGCGGGCATGGAGGGCTCCTCCTCAGAAGGTCTGTGACGCATCACACCCCATTCGAAGCGCTCGGAACCGACGACGCGACCGTGGTACCGCCGGATGGGTGGAGGCCACAACGCCGACGGCCCCACAGCCGAAGCTGTGGGGCCGTCAGACTGAGCAGGCGTCAGACCGTGCTGAGGACACGCTCCGCCGCGAAGTGGCAGGCCGACTCGTGCGCCGCCGGGCCGTCCAGCGACGGCACCGCGAGCAGCGGCAGCTCGGTCGAGCAGCGCTCCTCCGCCTTCCAGCACCGGGTGCGGAAGCGGCAGCCGCTCGGCGGGTTGGCCGGTGACGGGATGTCACCCACCAGCACGATCCGGTCCCGGTTCGCCCGCGCGGTCGGGTCGGGCACCGGCACGGCGGAGAGCAGCGCCTGCGTGTACGGGTGCGTGGCGTGCTCGTAGATCTCCTCGTCCGTGCCGATCTCGACCATCTTGCCGAGGTACATGACGCCGACCCGGTCGGAGATGTGCCGGACGATCGAGAGGTCGTGCGCGATGAACATGTAGGAGAGGTTGAACTCCCCCTGCAGCTGCTCCAGCAGGTTGATCACCTGCGCCTGCACCGAGACGTCCAGCGCGGAGACCGGCTCGTCGCAGATGATGATCTCCGGCTTGAGGGCCAGACCCCGCGCGATGCCGATCCGCTGACGCTGACCACCGGAGAACTGGTGCGGGTACCGGTTGATGTACTCCGGGTTGAGCCCGACCACGTCCAGCAGGTCCTGCACGGCCTTCCGGCGGTCGCCCTTCGGCGCCACCTCGGGGTGGATCTCGTACGGCTCGCCGATGATGTCGCCCACCGTCATCCGGGGGTTCAACGAGGTGTACGGGTCCTGGAAGACCATCTGGATGTTGCGACGGACGGCCTTCAGCGCGGCGCCCGAGAGCTTGGAGATGTCCTCGCCCTTGTAGAGCACCTGGCCGGCGGTCGCCCGCTCCAGGTTCATCAGCACCTTCGCCAGGGTGGACTTGCCACAGCCCGACTCGCCGACGATGCCGAGGGTCTCACCCTGCATCAGTTCGAAGGAGATGCCGTCGACCGCCTTGACCGCGCCGACCTGCTTCTTGAAGAGGACGCCCTGGCTGAGCGGGTAGTGCTTGACCAGGTCCTTGACCTCCAGGATGGGCTCAGCCATGGAGGGTCTCCTTCCAGAGGTGGCAGGCGCTCTTCCGGCCGGCGAGCTCGGCGCCGTCCCGGTCGAGCACCTGGTGCAGCGCGGGGATCTCACTGCGGCACAGGTCGGTGGCCCGGTCGCAGCGCGGGTTGAAGGCGCAACCGGCGGGCACCTTCAGCAGGTTGGGCGGCAGGCCCTGGATCGCGTAGAGCTCCTGGCCCTTCTGGTCCAGGCGCGGGATCGACCGGAGCAGGCCTTCGGTGTACGGGTGCGCCGGGTTGGCGTACAGCTCGTGCACCGGGGCGGTCTCGACGATCCGGCCGGCGTACATCACCGCGATCTTGTCCGCGACGTCGGCGACCACGCCGAGGTCGTGGGTGATCAGGATCAGGCCCATGTGGTACTCGGCCTGGAGCTCCGCCAGCAGGTCCATCACCTGGGCCTGGACGGTGACGTCCAGGGCGGTGGTGGGCTCGTCCGCGATGATCAGGTCCGGCTCCAGGGCCAGCGCCATCGCGATCATGATCCGCTGACGCATACCGCCGGAGAACTGGTGCGGGTAGTCGCCGACTCGCTGCTTGGCGGCCGGGATCCGGACCCGGTCCATCAGCTCGATGGCCTTCGCCTTGGCCTCCTTGCGGGAGGCGCCCTCGTGCACCCGGAACATCTCGCCGAGCTGGTAGCCCACGCTCAGCACCGGGTTGAGCGAGGACAGCGCGTCCTGGAAGATCATCGCGATCTTGCGGCCGCGGATCTGCCGGCGCTGCTCGTCGGTCATCTTGAGCATGTCCTGGCCGCGGAACAGGATCTCCCCGGAGGTGATCCGGCCCGGCGGCATGTCCAGGATGCCCATGATGGTCTGGGCGGTGACGGACTTGCCGGAGCCCGACTCGCCGAGCACGGCCAGGGTCTCGCCCGCGCTGACGCTGTAGTTGACGCCGTTGACGGCCTTGGCGATGCCGTCCTTGGTCTTGAACTCGACGTGCAGGTCCCGGACTTCGAGGAGCGGAGTGCCCGGGGTCAGGCGGTCGGCCGCCTGAGCCTTCTCGATCACAGTGGTCATGGTGCCTACCGCCTCTCAGCGCAGCTTCGGGTCGAGGGCGTCACGCACGGCGTCGCCCATCATGATGAAGGCCAGCACCGTGAGGCTGAGCATTCCGGCCGGGAAGAACAGCACGAACGGGGCGGTACGGATCGACTTCTGGGCCGAGTTGATGTCGATGCCCCAGGAGATGGTCGGGTCCTGGAGACCGATGCCGAGGAAGCTCAGGGTCGCCTCGGTGGCGATGTAGCCGCCCAACGCGATGGTGGCCACCACGATCACCGGGGCGATCGCGTTCGGCAGGATGTGCTTGAGCATGATCCGGCCGGTACCGGCGCCGAGCGCCTTGGCGGCGGTCACGTAGTCGGCCTGCTTGACGGTGATCACCGATCCGCGCATCACGCGGGCCATCTGGGTCCAGCCGAGCGCGGTGAGTGCGAAGACCACCGACCAGACGGTGCGCTCGGTGAAGGCGTTCAGCACCACCAGGCAGCCGAGCAGCAGCGGGATGCCGAAGAAGATGTCGGTCAGCCGGGACAGCACGGTGTCGATCCACCCGCCGAAGTACCCGGCCAGCATGCCGACGAAGCCACCGGTCAGCGTCACCGCAGCGGTCACGCAGATGCCGACGATGATCGAGGCCCGGGCGCCGTGCACCACGCGGGAGTAGATCGACCGGCCCTGGCCGTCGTAGCCGAACCAGTCCGCCTGGAACAGGTGGCCGTAGTTCGGCGGCGTCAGGAAGTGGTTGCGCAGGTCACCGGCGCGCGGGTCCACCGAGGTGAACAGGCCGGGAGCCACGGTCATCACGATCAGCACCAGGATGAGCCCGGCCGAGATCAGGAAGATCGGGCGGCGGCGCAGCTCCTCCCAGGCGTCCGAGCCGAGGCTACGGGCCTTCTCCGGCTTCGGCGCCGGGGCCGGACTGCCGCTCTGCCCCGGGATCTTGGCGGTGGTCTTCTTCTCGATCAGGTCAGGCATACCGAATCCTCGGGTCCAGGACCGCGTAGAGCAGGTCGACGATCAGGCTGGCGACGAGGTAGACGATGACCAGGACGACCACGAAGCCGACGACCGTGGAGCCCTCCTTCTGGCCGATCGCGCGGAACAGCGCGTTGCCGACGCCCTTGACGTTGAAGATGCCCTCGGTGACGATCGCGCCGCCCATCAGGGCACCGAGGTCGGTGCCGAGGAAGGTCACGACCGGGATCATCGAGTTGCGCAGCAGGTGGGTGCCGATGATCCGGCGGCGCGGCAGGCCCTTGGCCACCGCGGTGCGGATGTAGTCGGCGCGGATGTTCTCCACGATCGAGGTGCGGCTCAGCCGGGCCACATACGCCAGCGAGAGCGAGCCCAGCACCACGGCGGGGAGCAGCAGCTGACCCAGGTTCATCGAGTCCTGGACGGTCGGCGTGACCCACTTGAGCTGGTCCGCGAAGAGCGTCTGGAACAGGTAGCCGAGCACCGGCACCGGGATCGAGATCAGGATCAGGGTGAAGACCAGGGTCCCCTTGTCGGCGAACTTCCCGCGCTTGAGGCCGGCCAGCAGGCCGATCCCGACGCCAAAGACGATCTCGATGGCGAAGGCCATCAGCGCCAGCCGGACGGTGACGGGGAGGGCCTCGCCGATCACGTCGATGACCTGACGACCCGCCATGGTCCGGCCGAAGTCGCCGGTGAACAGGTCACCCATGTACTGCAGGTACTGCTGGAGCAGCGGCTTGTCGAGACCCATCTGGTGCGTCAGCGCAGCGAGCTGGGCCGGGTCCGGCGCCTTGTCGCCCCACATCGCGGCGACCGGGTCTCCCGGGAGTACGCGGACCATGAAGAAGATCAGCGCGGTGGTTCCGAAGAAGACCGGGATCATTTGGAGCAGTCGCCTCGCGACAAAGCGCCCCATCATGCCTCCAATTGATGCTCTGACGGGCCGTCATCCCGATTCAGAGGGTTCTCATGACAACGGCCGGTGCCGGACCGCCTTCGTGAGGCGGAGTGGGCACCGGCCGTGTCGCTTCAAGCCGCGCGGTGCTGGCCTGGTTACTTCTGCTTGACCTCGACCTGGGTGAAGACCGGGTCGCCGAAGGAGTCGTACTTCACGTTCTGGACGTTCTTCGAGTAGCCCGCGGTGGTCTTGTAGTACCAGAGCGGGATGGCCGGCATGTCCTTGGCCAGCTGGGCCTCGGCCTGCTGGTACAGCTCGGCGGTCTTCTCGACCGTGGTCGCCTTGTCCGCCTCGGCGGCGAACTTGTCGAACTCGGCGCTGGAGTAGCCGGCGTCGTTGGCCGCGGCACCGGTGCCGTAGACGTCACGCAGGAAGTTGGCGTTCAGGGGGTAGTCCTGCACCCAGCCGGTCCGCATCATGCTCGGGACCTGCTTCTTCTTGATGATGTCGCGCGCGGTCTTGAAGTCCGGCTTCGCGTCACCGACGCACTCCACGCCGGTGGCCTGGCGGATGGAGTTGCAGACCGCGTCCACCCACTCCTTGTGGCCGCCGTCGGCGTTGTACGTGATGGTCAGCTTGTTGTTCGGGACGCCGCCGCCCTCGGTCACCAGCTGCTTGGCCTTGGCCGGGTCGTACTTGCAGGCGTCGCCGCAGGTGCCGGCCTTGTAGCCCATGGCGCCCGGGGCGACCCAGCTGTCGGCGGCCTGGCGCGAGCCGTTCAGCACCGTCTTGGTGATGGTGTCGCGGTCGATCGCCATGGAGAGGCCCTGACGGACCTTCGCCTTGTCGACGCCCTTCCAGCCGTCCTGGTACATCGCGAACGAGATGTTCTGGATGGCGCCCTGGGCCTGGTCGACCGCACGGTCACCGAGGTCGTTCTTGTACGAGGCCAGGTCGCTCGGGTCGACCTGGTCGAGCACGTCCAGGTTGTCGGAGACCAGGTCCTTGTAGGCGGCGTCGGCCTGCGCGTAGTTCTTGAAGACGATGCCGCCGTTCTTCGGCTTGTCCGTCCCCGCGTACTTGTCGTAGGAGGCCACGGTGATGGCCTGGTTGTGCTCCCACGAGACGAACTTGTAGGGGCCGTTGCCGACCGGCTTCTGGCCGTAGGCCGCCGGGTCGGTGAAGAACGCCTTCGGCAGCGGCGAGAAGGCCGTGTAGCCGAGCTTGTACTGGAAGTACGAGACCGGGCCGGTCAGGCCGATGGTGAAGTGGGTGTCGTCAACGACCTTCAGGCCGGACATCTTGTCCGCGGTCGGCTCGCCCTTGTCCGGGTGGACCGCGTCGTAGCCCGCGATGTCGGAGAACCAGTCGGAGTTGATCTGGTTGTTCTTGACGTTGGCGGCCCAGTTCCACGCGTCCACGAAGGACGCGGCGGTCACCGGGGTGCCGTCGTGGAAGGTCCAGCCCGACTTCAGGGTGACGGTGTAGTTCTGCGCGTCGGTGGTCTCGATCTTGTCGGCGACCTGGTTGCGCAGCTGGCCGTTGGCGGGGTCGTAGTCCACCAGACCCTTGAACAGGGTCTTGATGATGCGACCGCCACCGACCTCCATGGCGTTGGCCGGCTGCAGCGGGTTCTGCGGCTCGGTGCTCTGGTAGCTGAACGTCCCGGCCGCGTTGGCCGCTCCGCCCGAGCTGGACGACGAACCGCTACCGCAGGCGGTGGCCGCAAGGGCGACCGCGACTGCTGCGACGACCCACTTGGCCTGGCTGGCACCGCGCATGGGTGTGCCTCCTGAATTTCCTGTTGCGAACGTGGAGTGCACCGCGGGGGCTGACCGGCGTCATCGCCGTGGGTCAGACGGTGCTTTCCTCGCTCAGGTTCGGCGCGCACCCCTGCGCAGACCTTTGACCCGAGCTCGACTGAACCCACTATCCGTCACGCTCGGATACGAACCAGGCCATTACTGATCTCATTTTGGTCACATGAAAGGTCACTTGGTTTTAGAAATCGGACATAGCAGACATACCCAGACAGGTACTAAACGGACAGTTGTCATGAATGACAGCTCGTCACGTCCGATTACCGAACACCGTCAATTCACCCCCGCTACGCGCGTTGACAGCACAGCGTCACGAAAAAGCCCGGCCGGGCACTCCGAGGAGGAGTGCCCGGCCGGGCCGGTGGAGCGGGTGGGTCAGTTCTTCTTGGCGCGCGAGGCCGTACGGCCACGCTCCTTGGCGTCCAGGACGACCTTGCGGATGCGCACGGTCTCCGGGGTCACCTCGATGCACTCGTCCTCGCGGCAGAACTCGAGGCTCTGCTCCAGTGAGAGCTTGCGCGGCGGCACCAGGTTCTCGGTGGTGTCGGAGGAAGCCGCACGCATGTTGGTGAGCTTCTTTTCCTTGGTGATGTTGATGTCCATGTCGTCCTGGCGCGAGTTCTCGCCGACGATCATGCCCTCGTACACCTCGGTGGTGGGCTCCACGAAGAGCGTGCCGCGCTCCTGGATGCCCATCATCGCGAACGGCGTCACGACGCCCGCGCGGTCGGCCACCAGCGAACCGTTGTTGCGCATCCGGAGCTCGCCGAACCACGGCTCGTGGCCCTCGAAGATGGAGTGCGCGATACCGGTGCCACGGGTGTCCGTGAGGAACTGGGTCCGGAAGCCGATCAGGCCGCGCGACGGGACGATGAACTCCATGCGGACCCAGCCGGAGCCGTGGTTCGTCATGGTCTCCATGCGGCCCTTGCGGGTCGCCATCAGCTGGGTGATGGCGCCGAGGTACTCCTCGGGGCTGTCGATGGTCATCCGCTCGACCGGCTCGTGCACCTTGCCGTTGATGACCTTGGTGACCACCTGCGGCTTGCCGACGGTGAGCTCGAACAGCTCCCGGCGCATGGTCTCGACCAGGATGGCGAGCGCGAGCTCACCACGGCCCTGGACCTCCCAGGCGTCCGGACGCTCGGTCGGCAGCACGCGGAGCGAGACGTTACCGATCAGCTCGCGGTCCAGGCGGTCCTTCACCATGCGGGCGGTGACCTTGTGGCCCTTGCCGCCCTTGCCGACCAGCGGCGAGGTGTTGGTGCCGATGACCATCGAGATGGCCGGCTCGTCGACCGTGATCAGCGGCAGCGCGATCGGGTTCTCCGGGTCGGCCAGGGTCTCGCCGATCATGATGTCCGGGATGCCCGCGACGGCGCAGATGTCGCCGGGACCGGCCACCTCGGCCGGCTTGCGGGTGAGCGCCTCGGTCATCAGCAGCTCGGTGATCTTGACGTTCTGGATGCTGCCGTCACGCTTGATCCACGCGACCTGCTGGCCCTTGCGCAGCTCGCCCTGCTCGACGCGGCAGAGCGCGATGCGGCCGAGGAAGTTGTCGGCGTCCAGGTTGGTGACGTGGGCCTGGAGCGGGGCGGCGTCGTCGTAGACCGGCGCCGGGACGTGCTCCAGGATGGTGGAGAAGAACGGCTCGAGCGAGTCGCTGTCGGCCGGGACGGTGCCGTTCTCCGGCTTGGTCATCGAAGCCACGCCGTCACGCGCACAGGCGTAGACGATCGGGAACTCGATCTGGTCCTCGGTCGCGTCCAGGTCCAGGAAGAGGTCGTAGGTCTCGTTGATGACCTCGTCGATCCGGGAGTCCGGGCGGTCCGTCTTGTTGATGCAGAGGATGACCGGAAGCTTGGCGGTCAGCGCCTTGCGGAGCACGAAGCGGGTCTGCGGCAGCGGACCCTCGGAGGCGTCGACCAGCAGCACGACGGCGTCGACCATGGAGAGACCGCGCTCCACCTCGCCACCGAAGTCGGCGTGGCCGGGAGTGTCGATGATGTTGATGGTGATCGGCGCGCCACCCTCCTTGGGGTGGTACTTCACTGCCGTGTTCTTCGCGAGAATGGTGATGCCCTTCTCACGCTCCAGGTCGTTGGAGTCCATCATCCGGTCATCGAGGTGCTGGTGGGCGGCGAAGGCGCCGGCCTGCTTCAGCATGGCGTCGACCAGGGTCGTCTTGCCGTGGTCGACGTGGGCGACGATGGCAACGTTACGGATGTCACTGCGCGTGGGCATGCTGAGCGGAATCTCCCGGATCGTGGGTTACGGCGCCCGGCTGCGTTCAGCGTTGATCAGCGTCTTCGCCGCGGGTGACTGGCGATCCTGTTGATCGCTGCCGCCCGTTCCGCCTGCTACTACCGGTCCACCCGCCGGGCACGACATGCCACGGCTTCCTCCTATGGTACGTGGAACCACCCAGCGGCACCGAAACGGGCAGGCCGGACGGGTCAGCGCCCCCTACCGGGCCGTCAGCTCCGGCGCAGACCGAGGTCCTGGAAGCGCGGCGTGGCGAAGCCGAAGGCGCCCACGTTCACCACCCCGGTACGGACCGCCACCAGGTCGGGGCGCTGGTAGAGCGGGACGGAGTGGGCCAGCTGCCAGATCCGCGCGTCGGCCTTCTGCAGCACGGCCTGCCGCGCCGCCGGGTCGAGCTCGGCCCCCGCCGCGGCGAGCAGCTGGTCGATCTCCTCGCTACCGGTCCTGGCGTAGTTCCGGCCCACCACCGGCAGACCGTCCGGCCCGGGACGGGGCTTGCTGTAGCGGGCGCTCGCCCCGGCCGGGTCCGAGGTGGCCGGCCAGGAGAACAGGGCCAGGTCGTACTCACCGGTGGCCAGGTGGTCGCGCAGGAAGCTCTCCGCCGGTACGGCCTGCGGGCGCAGCGTGATGCCCGCTGCGGCCAGTTCGGCGGTCAGTGCGTCGGCCACCCGGCGGGCGGAGGCGGAGCCCTCCGGGATCAGCAGGCCGAGCGCCAGCTCCTTGCCGTCCTTCGTCCTGGCGGCGCCGCCGGTGTGCCAGCCGGCCCGGTCGAGCAGTTCGGCGGCGGAGGTGGTGCCGATGGCGCTGCTGTTGTCCTGGTAGCCGTCCTGACCCGCCATCAGCAGGTGGTGCCCGAGCGGCACGGCGGCCAGTCCGAGCGGGGTGACGGCGGCGTCGGCGATCCGCTGTCGGTCGACCGCGCGGGCCACCGCCCGGCGGACGGCGGGGTCGGCCAGCGGACCGCGGGTGCCGTTCAGGGTGAGCTGCGCGAAGGACGGGGCGGCGGCCCGGTAGAGCTTCAGGCCCGGCAGCGCCTCCGCCCGGCGCAGCGCCTGGGCCGACGCCTCGGCGAGGGCGGCCGCGTCCGGCGGGGCGGCGCTGGTCTTCGGATCGGCCGGGGTGGCGTGGTCGACGCTGTCGGTGAGTGCGGCGATGTCCAGCGCGCCTTGGTCCAGGGCGTCCAGCCGCTTGGCGGCCGGGGTCGCCACGAAGTCGATGGCCTCCGCCTTGGCCGGGTCGCCCCACCAGAGCGGGTTGCGGACCACGGTCGCCTTGCCGCCGTCCCGGTCGTACGTCTTCACGGTGAACGGGCCGGCCGAGGGGGCGTTGGTCAGCGGCTGGTTGAACGCGGCCGGGGTCGCGGTGGCGGCGGCCGGGTAGAGCGGGCTGAACAGCGTCCGCCACCCGGCGTACGGCTGCTTGAAGGTGACCTTGACCTCGTGGGCGTCCGCGCCCTGGGTGACGGCGGAGATCGCGGCGTACCCCGCCGGGTGGTCGCTGCGGTAGGCCGGGTCGGCGCCCTCGCCGAGGGCGTGCCACTGGGCGGTGAAGTCGGCGGCGGTGATCGGGGTGCCGTCGGACCAGACCGCCTTCGGGTTGAGGCGGTAGGTGACGGTCTGCGGGGTCTGCCCGGCCGGGGTGGACTCGGCGGCGGCCAGGTAGTCCGGGTCGGCGGTGGCCCGGGCGTGGTCGTCCAGCCGGAACAGGTGCGGCAGCAGGGCCTCGGCGAGCAGCTCCGAGTCGGCGGTGGCCTCGGGCTGGAACACGTTCAGGGTCGCCGGGACGGTCTCCACCGCCCACCGCAGCGTCCCACCGTCCCGCACCTGGTCACGGGCCACGGTGGTGACGTCCGACGCGGCCGGCCGGGACGCCGGGTCCTCGGAACATCCGGCCAGCAGCACGGTCAGGACGGCGACGGCGAGAAGCTTGCGGGCACGCATCCACCGAGTGAAGCGGCAACCGACACCTGCTCGGGGCTGACACGGCGTGAGCGTTCCCGGAAGCACCCGTTCGGCGCTGTCGGACAGCCCTCAGAGGGTGAGCTCGAACCAGACGATCTTGCCGTTGGGGGTGCGGCGGCTGCCCCAGCGTTCGGCGAGGAGGCTGACCAGCTGGAGGCCGCGGCCGCCTTCGTCGGTCTCCTGGGCGCGGCGTTGGCGGGGCTGGGCGTAGCCGTCGTCCCAGACCTCGCAGACCACCGTCCGGTCCCTGAGCAGTCGTAGCCGGATGTCGCCGCGGCCGTGCCGGAGGGCGTTCGTGACCAGTTCGCTGACCAGCAGCTCGGTGGTGTCGACCAGCTCGTCCAGGCCGCGGACCAGCAGCCAGGAGCAGGCGAGGTCGCGGGCCTTGCTGACCGAGGTGGGTTCGGAGGGGAGCTTCCAGTCGCCGACGGCGTCCTCGGGGAGGGGCTGGACCTTGGCCATCAGGAGGGCGATGTCGTCCTCGCCGTGGTGCGGGATCAGCTCGTGCAGGACCTCGTCGCAGAGGCTCTCCAGCTCGCGGGAGCCGCCGTTGAGGGCGGTGCGGAAGGCGCGCAGGCCTTCGTCCAGCTGGTGCTTGCGGGACTCCACCAGGCCGTCGGTGTAGAGGCCGAGCACCGCGCCGTCCGGCAGAGTGACGGTGACCTCCTCGAAGGGCTCGCCGCCGACGCCGAGCGGGAGGCCGGGCGGGACTTCGAGCATCCGGGCCGGTTCGCCCGGGCTGAGCAGGACGGGTGGCAGGTGGCCCGCGTTGGCGAAGACGCAGCGCTGCTTGACCGCGTCGTAGACGGCGTAGACGCAGGTGGCGAGGTAGACCTCGGCCTCCTCGCCGGGGGCCGTGGTGTCGCCGCCGAGGCCGCGGGCGATCTCGTCGAGGGCGGTGAGCACCTCGGCCGGGTCGAGTTCGAGCAGGGCCAGGGTGCGTACGGCCGTGCGGAGTTGCCCCATCGCGACGGCGGCACGCAGACCGCGGCCCATCACGTCGCCGATCACCAGCGCGGTGCGGCTGCCGGGCAGCGGGATCACGTCGAACCAGTCGCCGCCGACCTCGGTGTTGTTGTTGCTGGGCAGGTAGCGGCGGGCGATCTCCAGGCCGGTGGCGGCCGGGTTGCCCGGGGGGAGCAGGCTGCGCTGGAGGATCAGCGCGCGCTCGTGCTCGCGGCGGTAGAGCCGGGCGTTGTCGACGCAGACGGCGGCGCGGGCCACCAGTTCCTCGGCGATCGCCACGTCCCGGGCGTCGAAAGGTTCGCTGCCGATCGCACGGGAGAGCTGGACCAGGCCGAGCACCTGGTCGCGGGCGACCAGCGGGACCACGAGGGTGGAACGCAGCAGCGGGTCGGGCCCCGGCTGGGGGACCACGCTGCGGCCGGTGCGCAGCGCGCGGGCGTGCGGGGAGCGGCGGGGGTAACAGAGCGAGCCGCCGGCCTCGGCGACCGGGACGGCACCCTCGGCGCCGAGCACGCTGGAGGCGCCGCCGACCACGCTGGAGACGGCCACCCGGCGCAGCTCGCCGCTGCCGTCGGCAGCGCCGCTCTGGCCGGAGACCGGCCCCGACTCGCCGGACAGCAGGGCGGTGTAGAGGTCGACGCTGGCCAGGTCGCAGAACTGCGGGACGATCACGTCCAGCAGCTCCTTGGCCGTGGTCTCCAGGTCCAGGGTGGAGCCGATGTGGGTGCTGGCCTCGTTGAGCAGGGCGAGGCTGCGCCGGACCCCGGCCGCCTCGCGCTCGGCGACATGACGGCTCGTCACGTCGAGCACCTGGCCGGCCACGCCCATCGGGCGGCCGTTCGCGCTGTTCAGCCGGTACAGCGAGATCGCCCAGCGGCGGCCGCCGTCCCTGGCCGGCACGGTGGCGGTACGCGGGACCGCGCCGGTGAACCGCAGGTCGAGCACCGGACCGCCGCCCGCGAGCACCTTGCGCAGCGCGACCAGCAGCCGGTCCGCCTCGCCGGGGAGGAACAGGTCGTACGGGTTCAGCCCGGGCAGTTCGTGGGTGGGCAGGCCGACGGCGGAGGCGAACGCCTGGTTCACCCGTTGCAGGCGCAGTTCGGGGTCGAAGAGGAAGAAGCCGGTCGGGGTCTGCCCGAAGACCGCCTCGGAGGCGGCCAGGTCGGTCTCGATCCGGCGCAGCCGGCCGAGGTCGACGGCCAGGCAGGTGGCGCCCGGGGTGCCGCTGTCCGGCATCACGTACAGCTCGGCCAGGCCCTCGGTGCCGGTGGCGTCCCGGTACGGGGCGGTGCCCACCCACTCCTCGCCCGCGAGGATGCTCTCCAGCCGGGCCCGGCCGCGCTGCCAGAGCTCGCGCGGGACGAAGGTGGTCACCGGGTCGGTACCGACCGCCTCCGCGGCGGGGACGCCGAAGAACTCGGCCGCGCGGGCGCTCCACTGGGTGATCCGGCCGTCCGGGCCGATCGCGAAGGTGGCGACCCGGATGTAGTCGTAGATCGTGCCGGACTTGTCGTAGTCACCCCAGTCGGCGGTGGCCGTGGCCGCCCGGAGACTCGGACCGCTTGGCTGCCCGGGCACGACGACGTGGCCGCTGTCGCTCGACGCTTTCCACGCCGGGATGCTGTTCAACGGTCCGATCCCCTCCAACCCGCGCCCATCCGGATGTCGAGAACACCGAGTATTCATCATCGGAGGGCAGGCGCACACGCCCCCAACATCACAAATCGACTCAGGACTCCACTGCCCCTGCTCCTCCTTACCCGGAGGGGGCTGTTCGAACCTCCGGCGATCCACAAGATCACAGGTCGGCGGCCCTGCTACTCCAGATGGTCGTCCGCCGGGTCGAGTTCGAACCAGACCACCTTTCCCATACCCTCGGCCCGGGCTCCCCAGCGCAGCGCCAGCCGACCGACCAGCTCCAGGCCGCGGCCGCCCTCGTCCGCCTCGGCGGCGTGGCGTTCCCGGGGCGGGTCGGGCAGCGGGTCGGTGATCTCCACCAGCAGGGTGTCGCCGAGGGTCAGCCGGACACCGATCGGGGCGCTGGCGTACCTGACGGAGTTGGTGACCAGCTCGCTGACCAGCAACTCGGCCGTGTCGGTGAGGTGTTCGACCTCCCACTCGGCCAGCGTGCTGCGGACCAGCCGCCGGGCCCGGGAGACCGCGGTCGGCTCGGCGGGCAGCGTCCAGCCTGCGGTCGGGATGCCCGCCCGGCCCCGGCCGAGCCGGGCCAGCAGCAGCGCCACGTCGTCGGGTTCGCGACCCTGCTCCATGGTGTCGAGGACGGCTTCGCACGCCTGTTGGATGGAAGCGTACGGCTGTTCGAGGACGCTCAGCAGCCGGCCGAGGCCGACGTCCAGGTCCTTGTCCCTCGACTCCACCAGGCCGTCGGTGCAGAGCACCAGCAGGCTGCCCTCGGGAATCTCCAGTTCGATCGACTCGAACGGCACCCCGCCGACGCCGAGCGGGGCCCCCGACGGCAGGTCGAGGATCTGACCGACCCCGCCGGGCAGCGCGCTGCCAACCCGGGAAGGCTCGTTCGCCGTCTCCTTGGGCACGATCAGGATCGGCGGGATGTGGCCCGCCTTGGTCGCGGTCAGCCGCTGGGTGGACGGGTCGAAGACGGCGTACACGCAGGTGGCGAGCAGCGCCTCGTCCGGCCCGTGGGCCAGGTCGTCGGTGAGCTCGTGGACGTGCCGTAGCAGCACCTCGGGCGCCAGGTCGAGCCCGGCCAGGGTGCGTACGGCGGTGCGCAGCCGTCCCATCGTGGCGGCGGCCCGCAGGCCGTGGCCCATCACGTCTCCGACCACCAGCGCGGTGCGGCCGTCCGGCAGCGGGATCACGTCGAACCAGTCGCCGCCGACCTCGGTGCCGCTGCTGCCGGGCACGTACCGGTAGGCGACCTCGACCCCGGCGGGCTGCGGGACCTGCTGCGGCAGCAGGGTGCGCTGCAGGGTGAGCGCGGCGGTCCGCTCCCGGGCGTAGAGCCGGGCGTTGTCCAGCGAGCTGCCCGCACGGTCGGCGAGCTCGACGCTGAACGCCAGGTCGTCCCGGTCGAAGCCCTCCCGGTACCCGGCCCGGCTGATCACCAGCAGGCCGATCACGATGCCCCTGGCCCGCAACGGGACCACCAGCCTGGAGTGCACGCCGAGGTCGTGCGCGGCCTGCACCTTGGGGTCGCCGGGGTAGGTCAGTTCGCTCAACTCGTCAGGACCCGAAAGGAGTTCGGGGATACCGGTACGGAGCGCGCGGCCGAAGGCGGAGTCGTCGGCGAAGGTGATCCTGGCTCCCCGGCGGAGCATCACCTCGACCTCGGGGGCGTCCTGCACCGAGGCGGTGCCGAGCTGGAGCAGCGAGGTCCTGCGGTCGTGGCCGTGCCGGGGCAGGTCGTCGCCGTGCGCGACCGCCTGCAGCAGGATCACCGCCGCGTAGTCGGCCAGCCTGGGCACCACCGCGCCGGCCAGCTCCTGGGCGATCCGGGCGGCGTCCAGCAGGTCCCCGACCCGGGACCCGAACTCGTTGAGCAGCGACAGCCTGCGCCGGGCGTGCTCGACCTTGGCCACCGCCCGGTAGCGCTCGGTCACGTCCATGACGGTCCCGGAGATCCCGAGCACCCGGCCCGCCCGGTCGGTCATCCGGCTGTACGAGATCGACCGGAAGCCGCCCCGCGCGGTCACCGGCGAGGCCAGCGTGACGTCGATGACCGGCTCGCCCGTGGCCAGCACCTGCCGCTGGATCGCGGTGATCTCGTCGGCGGCCCGCTCGGGCAGCGTCTCCCCGGTGGTCCGGCCGACGTGCTCCTCCGCCGGGACACCGTTCATCTCGGCCAGCGTGTGGTTGACAGCGGTGTACCGCAGGTCGGTGTCCAGGATCGCGATGCCCAGCGGGGACTGCTCGAAGAGCGCGTCCCGCACCGCGAGGTCGCGCTCGACCGCCCGCAGCGCACCGGCCTCCGCCAGCGCTACCTGGAGGAACGGGGTGCCGTCACCATCCACCAGCAGCGAGATCCTGGCCTCCACCCCGACCTCACCGTCGTCCCGGTGCTGCAAGGAGGTGAAGCCCTGCCAGTGGCCGTTGCGCAGGGTCTCCTGGATCGCCGCCTTGACCCGCCCCACCAGGCCCTGATCCGCGATCAGCTCGTCGATCCGGCGGCCGACCAGCAGCTCGCTCGGCCACCCGAGCAGCTGCTCGGCGGCCGGACTCCAGAGCACCACCCGGCCGGAGGTGTCCAGGATCGCGATGGCGACCTTCACCACGTCGAACAGGCTGCCCTCGGCACGCTCACCCAGCGCCTCCACGGGTGCCCTGTCCAGCCCCGGGTACGGGACGGTCGGGCCGCCCCGGGCGCTCGATGTCCGGGGTTCGGCGGACGGGCGCGGAGCCTGGGTGGTGCCGGCCCTGGAGGCGGCCGGCTTCGGGGTCAGACGGCGGAGGCGGGCGCGGGCCGAAGCACTGCCGACCGTCCTGGGCCGTGGGCTCGCCCCCGCACCGGCTGCCGCCCGCTGCGGCCCCCGCCGGGAGGCTCCGTCCCTGGACGGCTGCTCTCCGCCCTCGTTACCCGTGCTCGACACCGACCGCCTCACCTATGGTGACGAATACTGCCGAAAAGTGACATACCCAACCGAACGCCAGGCTACCCCGGCGGACGCGTCGGCTTTTCCGATTGGCCTACCTGGCCCAACCCCGCTACGGGAGGACGCTCCACTCTCGGCAGGGGCCTCGGCGGCGGGGCCAAGGGCGACAGCGGCCGAGCCGCCCCTCAGTGCAGCAGGGCTGCCACGTGCGGAAGCACCTCGCGGTCGTGGGCCAGCCAGTCGACCGTGGTGAGGTCGGTGGGGCCGAGCCAGCGGAGTTCGTCATGGTCCTGGAGCGGCTGCGGCTCGCCGGTGAGCAGTTCGGCGGCCCAGATCCGGAGTTCCAGACCGGGGCGGACCAGCCAGCTGCCGGGCAGGCGGTGCAGCGCACGGGCCCGTACCCCGAGCTCCTCCCGGAGCTCCCGCTCCAGGGCCTGCTGTTCGGTCTCCCCCGGCTCGGCCTTGCCGCCCGGGAACTCCCAGCCGCCCGCCACCTCGGGCGGGGCACTGCGCCGGGCGGCCAGCACCCGGCCCCGGTGGATGAGCGCGCCGCCCACCACGATCCGGTTGCCGTCGTCGTCCTGCCGCTCCACCCGGTACGTGCCCATGGCGACACCCTACGAGCCGAAGCGGCCCGGCCCGGTGGGGGGCGGGCCGGGCCAGGTGCACCCCGAAAGCTACGGCCGCTCTGCTACCGGCGGGTACGGCTGCGGTTAACGGCAGGTAAGCGGCGGGCCGGGGGCGAACTACCGGACCCGGGCCAGCACTTCGCCGCTCAGTACGGCGAACCAGCCGTCCGGGTCAGCGGCCCAGCGCCGCCAGCCCGCGGCGATCCCGGCCAGCTCCCCGGCGCCGACGAAGGCGCTCGCCCCGTGGGCGAAGTCCGAGCCGACCACCCGGTCCGCCCAACTCTCCCCCCACCAGGCGCGCTGCTCGGCCGTGGCGTACGTCCAGGTGGACGAGGAGCACTCGACCGCGTCGAACCCGGCCGCCCTGGCCCAGGCGGCCAGCCTTCGCCCGGCGTTCGGCTCCCCACCGTTGGCCCGCGCGACCCGCTGGTACAGCGCCATCCAGTCGGCCAGCTCCGGAAGTTCGGGGTACCAGGCCATCGCCGCGTAGTCGGCGTCCCGGAAAGCGACCACCCCGCCGGGCGCGGTCACCCGGCGCAGCTCGCGCAGCACCGCCACCGGTTCGGCCACGTGCTGCAGCACCTGGTGCGCGTGCACCACGTCGAACTCGCCGTCCGCGTACGGCAGTCGGTAGGCGTCGGCGCACTCGAAGGTCACGTTGCCGATCCCACGCCCGGCCGCGTACCCGGCCGCCTGGGCCAGGACCTCGGCCGAGCGGTCCACCGCGACCACCCGTCCGGTCGGACCGACCAGTTCGGCCAGGTCCACGGTGATCGTTCCCGGGCCGCAGCCGACATCCAACAGGGCCTGACCGGCCCGCAGTTCGGGCAGCAGGTAGGCCGCCGAGTTGGCAGCCGTGCGGGACCGGTGCGAGCGCAGTACGGAGTCCTGATGGCCATGGGTGTAGACGGCCTGACGGTCGTTCACGGTGAATTCCCCTCGTCCTGACGGCCCGTTCGCCGCTGCCTCGAGCGTACGTCCCGTCTCGCACCTTGAGAATATCCGTCTCGCATGACAAGACACCGATCGCCCGTGCGAACCCGGTTCGCCACAATCAGCCCATGGGAAAGACATACGAGCGCATCGACGGTCGGCTGCGGAAGTTCATCGAGAGCCAGCCGGTCTTCTTCACCGCCACCGCCCCGCTGTCCGAGGACGGCCACGTCAACGTCTCGCCCAAGGGCCGGGCCGGCACGCTGGTGGTGCTGGACGAACTGACGCTGGCCTACCTGGACTTCGGCGGCAGCACCGCCGAGACCCTGGCCCATCTGCGGGAGAACCGCCGGATCACGCTGATGTGGTGCGCCTTCACCGGGCCGCCCACGGTGGTCCGGGTGCACGGCCGGGGTGAGCCGGTGTTCCGGGACGATCCGCGGTTCGCCGAGCTGCTCGGCCGCTTCGACCCGAGCGCCGACGGCAGCGCCCTACGCTGCATCGTGCTGGTGCACGCCACCCGGGTCAGCGACTCCTGCGGCTTCGCCGTGCCGCTGATGGACTACCAGGGGGACCGCTCGCTGCACGCGGAGTACTTCGACCGCAAGACCGACGAGGAGTTCGCCACCTACTGCGAGGGCAAGCCGCACGTCCCGGTCAGCCTGGACGGCCTGCCCGCACTGCCGCTGCCGCTGCCGCCCCGACCCTGAGGTCGGACGGCCCGCCGCGTCCGGGAGGAGCGACGGGCCTGGTCCGACGGGTGCTCAGCCGATCTCCAGCAGCAGGCCGCCGTCGGCGGCCGGGACGATCCGGACCTGCTCCAGGGTGTCCACCTGCACGGTCGGGCCGAACGCGGCCGCGCGCGGGCCGACGCCGACCACCCGCATGCCGGCCGCCAGGCCCGCCGTGATGCCCGCCTCGGAGTCCTCGAAGACCACGCAGTCCGCCGGGTCCACGCCCAGGCCCGCCGCGCCCTTCAGGAAGCCCTCCGGGTCCGGCTTGCTGGCACCCACCGACTCGGCGGTCACCCGCAGGTCGGGGAGCCGCAGCCCGGCCGCCGTCATCCGGGCCCTGGCCAGCGTCTCGTCCGCCGAGGTGACCAGCGCGTGCGGCAGCCGCTCCAGCGCCGCCAGGAAGACCGCCGCGCCCGGCACCTCGACCACACCGTCCAGGTCGGCGCTCTCCTCGGCCAGCATCCGCCGGTTGTCCGCCAGGTTCTGCTCCATCGGGCGGTCCGGCAGCAGGATCGCCATGCTCAGGTGGCCCTGCCGGCCGTGCACGACCCGCATCGCCTCGTCGCCGTCGATCCCGTGCTCGGCGGCCCAGCGTCGCCAGCAACGCTCCACCGAAGCCTCGGAGTTCACCAGGGTGCCGTCCATGTCGAGCAGCAGGGCGCGGGCGGACAGGGTGACAGGCATGGGCAGACTCCTCCGAGCGGGTTTGTCATACCAGGCTACAAAGCTCGGGCCCGCCGGTGACCGAGGGGTCAGCGGAGCAGGTGCGCGTTGACCGCCCGAGCTTTCTCGGCCAGCTCCGGCAGCTCGACCACCTCGACGCCCGCGGCGGTGAGCAGCGCCGTCCCCTGGCAGCCGGTCACGAACAGGTCCGGCTCACGCCAGGCCAGCACCACCCGGGGCACCCCAGCGGCGATGATCAGCTGCGCGCAGGTGCGCGGCCGGGAGGCCCGCTCCCCGCACGGCTCCAGCGAGCTGTACACGGTCGCGGTCCGCAGCCTCGGGTCACCGTCGGGCAGCTTGGCGAGCGCTGACTCCTCCGCGTGCACCTTCTCGTCGGTCTCCCGGCTGTACCCCTCGCTGAGCAGCTCACCGTCCGCCCCGACGATCACCGCCCCGACCGAGAAGGCGGTCTCCGAGAACGGGCAGTGCCGGGACAGTTCGACCGCCCGGGCCAGCCAGTCGGCGTCGGTCTTCACGAGGCGTTCTCCTTGAGTGCGTAGCGGAGCAGCACGACGTCACCCACCGTACGGGCCTCCAGCAGCCGCATCCGCCGGGTCGGTCCGCCCGGGAAGGCCGCCGGGCCGACGAACCTCGGCGCCGTCGGCTGCCCGACCAGCAGCGGCGCCACCACCAGCTGGAGTTCGTCCGCCAGCCCCTGGGCCAGGAACTGGGTGTGCACGCTGCTGCCGCCCTCGACCATCAGGCGGCCCACCCCCCGCGCGCCCAGGTCGTCCAGCACCGCTCCCAGTTCCACCCGCTCGCCGAGCGCCACCACCTCGGCCAGCCCGGCCAGCTCGGCGGTCAGCCGGTCGCTCGCGGCGGTCCCGGTGTACGCGATCCGCTCGCCGCCGGTGTGCCAGAAGTTGAGCTCCCTCGGCAGGTCGCCACTGCCGCTGAGGGTCACCTTGACGGGGTACTCGGGCCGCCCGGCCCGGCGCCGTTCGGCCCGCCGGGCAGGCGAGTTGACGAGCAGTCGGGGATTGTCCCGGCGCAGCGTGTTGCCCCCCACCAGGATCGCGTCGCTGGCCGCCCGCAGCTCGTCCACCCGGTCGAAGTCGTCCGGCCCGGAGAGCAGCAGCCGTTCCACCGAGGCGTCGTCCAGGTACCCGTCGATCGACATCGCGGCGCTCAGCAGGACGTACGGGCGAGGAGCCACGGGACCGGTCCGTTCTCTAGGGGTCTGCCGCCACCGTACGACAGCGCGTCAGCGGCTACGGAGTCGGCGACGGCCTCCGCTGGCGCCGACTCGCTGGTGAGAGCCGGACCACCGCGCCTTCGAGCCGGGCGGGACCGCGCTCACCAGCCCTCCGCGTCGCCCACCACGAGGGCCCGGATCGCGTGGTGGGCGAGGAGCATCGCCCAGACCTCCTGTTCGACCATGGCCGGGGTCTTCGAGCGGAGCACCGGGCGGGCACCGCCCCGGCGGGCGTCGAGCTCGTCCAGCAGGGTGTCGAGGCGCCAGCGCTCGCCGTACAGCCGGGTCAGGTCCGCGGCGGCGGCCCCGGCCGGTTCCAGGATCGAGCAGACCAGGCGTCCGGCCCGGATGCCCGTACACCGGCCCGAGCGGTCCAGGACGGGCAGGGCGCAGTCGACCACGCGCACCGGGACGAGGCGGTCGGCGGCCGTGGGACCGGCCAGCCGGGAGAGGTAGGAGCCGTCGTCGAGGACTCGCAGCGGCGGCAGGTCCAGGGAGGGCTTCGCCTGCCAGAGCAGATCCGCGCCGCGCCCACGGGCCCTGGTCCACAGGTCGTACGACAGGGCGCCGCACGACGCCAGGACGAGCTGGCCGGGCCCCAGCGCCGGGAGGATCTCGCGGGCCAGATCGGCACCGCGGGGGCCGAACACTGCCGCGCGGACGGCGTGGGTCGCACTCTCGGCGAGCGCCACGACCTGCACCTGCGGCAGCGCCCGGGCGTCAGCCGCGACGGCGGAGCCGCCGTACTCCTTGCGGTTGCCGGGCGAGTCGGGGAGGTCCAGCAGGGCCGTGTCCAGCGACATCAGGCGCCGGCGGCGGTGGCGCCCGCTCGCCACACCGGGGTCGGACACCTCGGCGACCTGCTCGAACAGCGAGCGCAGCGGCCCCGGGCCCAACCGCTGCCGGGCCTTGGTGATCGCCGCCGTCGACGGCACAGGCACCGGCCGTGCCCACCGGTGCTTGCGGGCCAGCCCGGCCAGGAGCAGCCGCATGACCTCGCCGTACCCGCTGGACGGGTAGAGCCACATCGCCAGGGTGAAGTACAGGACGGTGCGGGCCGGCAGGGCCCGGCTGCGCCGCTCGGTCCGGCCGGCGGCCGCGACGGCCCGGTCCACCAGGGCCTCCGGCAGGGCCGAGGTCAGGGCGCAGACGCCGAGGAGGTCGGCTAATCGCTCCCCGGGTACGGGCGGGAACTGCCCGGTGCGCGCCATGGTTTCGAGCCCCCGCCCGGATGTCCGCCCCCGCGATGGATCACTCGCCCTGCGGTCCCATGCAACCACGACCGTGTGTTCGATGGAAGCTTTCAGCGTGCAAACGATGGAGAACCAGTGGGGGACTCGCGAACGATCCGAGCACGAAGTCCAGCCGCTCCGGAGCCCGAATGGCGCACGAACGGCCGCTAAGTTAACGGTTTCTGACCCCTTGTCAGGTCGATCTGCGCTATCTACCTTCGTGGACCAGGACCCCGGCCCGACGGACCCACCGGTCCCCACCGGCCGCGACCTTCGCCATCATCGAACGCGCGACAAGACCCGGAGGCGTCACATGCCCACTGCCGTGCTGGAACTCCTGAAGACCGACTTCCGCGACGCGGGACCGCTCGACCTCGACGACGAGGTGATCGTGTTCGAGGACGACGACCGCAAGGACCTGGAGCACACGGCGTGCCTCGCCGACCCGTGGGTCACCGCCACCACCCGCTTCGCCTGCGAGAAGAACTCCTGAGGTGACCGGGCCCATCGCCGGCCGCAGCGGATGGTCGGACGACGTCTGGTCGTACCTGACCGATCCACGGATGCCGGCGATGGAGCACGGATGGAAACTGCACGTCTCGGCCCGGCCCGGTGACCTGGAGACCGTGACCGGTCTCGTGCTGCCGGTACTACTGCGGCATGTCTGCCACGCGAAGTTCGCCAAGGACCAGGAGGTCCTGCGAGCCATCAACTCCGGTGCGCGGAGCTCGGGTTCGGTCGGCAAGGCGATCACGGTCTACCCGCCGCCGGGCACCATCGCCGGGATCGCCGAGGAGCTCGTCGCGGTGCTGCGCGGCCGGGAGGGCCCGCAGATCGTCAGCGACCGGCGGGTCGATCCCGGAGCCCCCGTCTACTACCGGTACGGCCCTTTCACCGGCGACTACCGGACCGGTCGCAGCGGGCGGCTGGAATCGGTCATGACCGGACCGGACGGGCAGGTCTTCGACGGACTCGCCACCGGTTCCTACCGCTGTCCCCCGTGGGCCGAGGATCCGTTCGCCGGCGAACCCCGGCGCACCAGGAGACCGTCCGGCTTCGGCGGCGGACGCTACCGGGTCACCGCCGGCATCGTGCGCAAACCACAGGGCAACGTCTACCGCGCGACCGACCTGAAGTCGGGGCATCCGGTGGTGGTCAAACAGGCGAGGGCCTTCGTGGCCGAGGACGAATCCGGCGCCGACACCCGTGACCGGCTGCGCAACGAGCGCGCCGTTCTCACCGTGCTCGGTACCGTCGCGGGCGTGCCCCGGGTGGTGGACTACTTCCGGCACCGGTCGGACGAGTACCTGGTGATGAGCAGTTGCGGCGACCGCGACCTCCGCCGGGAGGTCCAGGAACACGGCCCCTACCGCGACGACGACACCCGGCAGGACCGCACCCTCTCCGGCCTCGCCATCCAACTCCTGCGCGTACTGGACGACATCCACGACCAGGGCGTGGTCGTCCGCGACCTAAAGCCCAACAACGTGGTGCTCGACCGCACCGGCCGGTGCCAGGTGATCGACTTCGGCGTCAGCACCCTGGACGGCACCGGACCGAGCGGTGCAACTCCCGGCTACAGCCAGCCGGTTGAGCACCCGGACGGACCGGCCCGGGCCGCCGACGACTACTACGCCCTGGGCGCGACCCTGTTCTTCGCCGCCACCGGCATGGACCCGGTGATCGTCGATTCCGACGCCGTGGTCAACCGGGACCGCACCCTGCTGGGCCTGGCCTGGGCGCTACCCGGGCGGGACCATCGCGAAATCCGTTCGGCGATCGCCGAGTTGATGAGCTTCGACCCTTCCGTACGGTCCGTCGGCGCCGGTCGGCTGCGCACCGGGACGGCGGGGCGGTCCGGGGCGGGGCAGTCCGGAGTGGATCGGCCCCGGACTGCCCGGCGGCCTCGGGTCGACGACGACCTGCTCGGGGAGATCGTCGAGCACACCGCTTCCTACTGCGTCAGCGAGGCGCGCAGGATCGTGGACCCGGCGGCCACCAGCGCTCTTCCGTTTCCCGTCGACATCTACGGCGGCAGCTCCGGGCTGGGCCTGGAACTGCTGCACCACACGCACCGGGACGGGGTACGGGAGACCGTCGACGCACTGGCGCAGTGGACCGCCACCCAGTCCAGGGCCCTGTCACCCGGCTTCTACTCGGGGCACACCGGCGTCCAACTCTTCCTGACCGCAGCGGGATCGACCAGTCGCACCGAGCTCCCCGCCCTGCCGACCGAAGGACCGGCCGGCGGACCACCGGAAGCGGACCAGATCGAGGGCGTCGCGGGCATCGGCCTCGGCCGACTGCTCCTCGCCCGGCTCGCCCCCTCCCCCACCGACCACCTCGCCGTCGCCGCCGAGTGCCACCGGATGCTCACGTCCGGCACCGCCCGGCTGACCCCCACGGGCGCCGACACGGTCGGAAGCGCCGCCCTCCGCGAAGGCTTCGCCCACGGCGAGGCCGGCACCGCTTACTTCCTGCTCGAATACGCCGCCGCCACCCGGAACGCAACCGCCGTCGACCACGCCCGGACGGCCTGCGCCCGCCTCGCCGCCCTCACCCCGGGCATCATCACGGCGGCCACCACGCCGGGAGCGACCCGCCGCTACGGCTCCTGGTGCCGGGGCCTGGCCGGCCTCGGCTCCCTACTGGTCCGAGCGGCCGACCGCCTCGACCAGCCGGAGTACCTCACCCTCGCCCAGCAGACCGCCCGCACCTGCGCCGCGCTGGCGCCGCGCATGCCGCTGGTCACGCAGTGCTGCGGCCTGGCCGGCGTCGGCGACCTGATGGTGGACGTCGCGGTGGCCTCCGGCTCCTCCATCCCCTCCGACTCCGAGGAGTTCTGGGACGCCGCCCGCACGATCGCGGCCCTCATCCTCGCCCGCAGCGGCGGCACCTGGTCCCGCCCCCTCTTCCCCAACACAGACCTGACCACCCCCTCCCCCACCTGGGCCGGCGGCTCAGCGGGCGTCCTCGCCTTCCTCCGCCGCCTCCACTCCCGCGGCGGCCCCCGCCTCGGCCTGATCGGCTGACCACTTCGCTGGCCCCGCCCTGCACATGGCGGACCGATGCCCCGGCTCCTCACCCGAACGCCGCTGCCGCGTTGCCCGCCACCCGCCCCGGCCATCGCATGGAGCAGGGAAACACGGGCCCGCACGGGCCACCGGAAGCCAGGGAAGGGCGCAATGTACGTTCGCAGCATCTACATGACGGGTGATCCGGCCAAGCTCGACGGGGTCGCCGAAGCGCTCCGGACCGAGGGCCAGGAGCTGCTGGCGGCGCAGCCGGGCTACCGCGGGATGGGGCTGTACGTCGACCGCGAGCTCGGCAAGATCCTGATCGGGTCGTGGTGGGAGGACGAGGCCACCCGGCAGGCCAGCTACGAGAACCTGGGCAAGCAGCGGGCCGGGATGATGGCGCCCTTCGCGCAGACCATGACGGTCGACAACTGGGAGGCGGCGGTCGTCCGCCGCGCGGACACCCTCGGGCCCGGCGCAGGCTTCCGGCTGGTCCGCATGGACGTCGAGCCCGCCGGCATCGACCTCCTGGTGGACACGTTCCGCAACACCTCGTTGCCCACGCTCCAGAAGATCCCCGGCCTGGCCGGCTTCTCCCTCATCGTCGACCGCGACCGCGGCCGAGCCGCCGTCGGCTCCCTCTACACCGACCGCGCCGCACTCACGGCATCCCGCAGCGCCGTCGCGGCGGTCCGCGGCGAGGCCACCGCGAAGGCCCGCCTCAGCACCAGCAGCCTCGAGGAGTTCGAGGTACTCGTGGCCACGACGGTCCCCAACGCCTGACGGACTCCGGCACGGACATGCGGAAGGGGCCGGACCCGACCGAGTCCGACCCCTTCCGACCTGCACGTTCGCCGCAGGACTACACGTTGAAGCGGAACTCCACCACGTCGCCGTCCTGCATGACGTACTCCTTGCCCTCGATGCGGGCCTTGCCCTTGGCGCGGGCCTCGGGGATGGAGCCGCACTCGACCAGGTCGTCGAAGGAGACGATCTCGGCCTTGATGAAGCCCTTCTGGAAGTCGGTGTGGATCACACCGGCCGCCTCGGGGGCGGTCGCGCCCTTCTTGATGGTCCAGGCGCGGACCTCCTTCGGGCCGGCCGTGAGGTAGGTCTGCAGGCCGAGGGTCTCGAAGCCGACGCGGCCGAGAGTGGACATGCCGGTCTCCTCCTGGCCCATGGACTGGAGGAGTTCGAGGGCCTCGTCCTCGTCCATGCCGATCAGCTCGGACTCGATCTTGGCGTTGAGGAAGATGGCCTCGGCGGGGGCGACCAGGGCCCGCTGCTCGGCCTTGAACTCCTCGTTGGTGAGCTCCTCCTCGTCCACGTTGAAGACGTAGAGGAAGGGCTTGGTGGTGAGCAGGTGCAGCTCGCGGACCGAGGAGGCGTCGAAGCCGACCTCGAAGAGGGTCTTGCCGGACTCCAGGATCTTCTGGGCGGCCTCGGCGGCGGCCAGGGTGGCCGCGGACTCCTTCTTCAGCCGGGACTCCTTCTGGAGCCGCGGCAGGACCTTCTCGATCGACTGGAGGTCGGCGAGGATCAGCTCGGTGTTGATGGTCTCGATGTCGTCCTTGGGCGAGACCTTGCCGTCCACGTGCACCACGTCGGGGTCGACGAAGGCGCGGATGACCTGGCAGATCGCGTCGGACTCGCGGATGTTCGCCAGGAACTTGTTGCCCAGGCCCTCGCCGACCGAGGCGCCGCGGACGATGCCCGCGATGTCGACGAAGTCGACCGTCGCCGGGAGGATCCGCTGCGAGCCGAAGATCTCGGCCAGGACGGCCAGCCGGGCGTCCGGCACGCCGACGACGCCCACGTTGGGCTCGATGGTGGCGAACGGGTAGTTGGCCGCCAGCACGTCGTTCTTGGTCAGGGCGTTGAACAGGGTCGACTTGCCGACGTTCGGCAGGCCGACGATTCCGATCGTGAGCGACATGTGGCGCAGTCCCGTGGGCTTGGAGGGCGTGGAGCGGCGCGGGTGCCCCGAGCCGATCGCCAAGTCTACGGCCCCGGTCACGCCACGCCGTCGGGCCGTGGGGAGGAGCCGGAGACGAGAGCGGGGGCCGACCGGGGTACCAGCGGCGGAGCCGGACCGTTACGCCGGCCGGGACACGGAATGAGACGGATGCGCCATTACACCGTGTGGCGATGATCGGACCGTACGTTGGACGGGTGGAGCAGAGCACCCGTACCCAGCCGCCAGGGCCCCGACGCCGGCCGCCAGCCGGCGCCGGTCGGGCCGCCGTACCGGGGCCTGCCTCGCCCCCCGACGCCCGGACCGCGGCTCCGAAGCTGCGGCTGCCCCTGCGGTTGCCGCAGCAGTGGCGCTCCAGGTCGAAGGCGCGCAGTGGGCCGCCCGCCCGGCTGACGGCGATCGGTACGGGCGTCCTGGCGCTGGTCGCGACCCTCGCGGCGGCGGCGGTGGACCGGCTGCTCTTCGACGACCTCGGGGTGCTGTTCGGGCTCGGGTTCCTGGTGGTCTGCTTCCAACTGGCCGTCCGGGTACGGCTGGCGGACCTGCCGGCCGCCCCGATCAGCGGGCCGATCGCGTTCGCGCTGGCGCTGGTCTGCTTCGCACCGGGCTCCGCCTCCGGGGTGACCGGTCAGGTGGTGGCACTGGCCAGCGGGCTGGCGCTGCGGGCCGGCTGGCTGTTCACCGGTACCGGTCTGGCCGTGGTGATCGTGGCCGCCCGGTTCCTGGCACAGCGACACATCCGGCGCAGCCGGGCATCCTGATCCCCCGCGCTGACGGCACGTCGGCGCAGCCCGGGCCTCCGGAGGTGACGGCGGCTCAGTCGCTCGCCGCGGCCATCGCGGCGCCGACGATCCCCGCGTCGTTGCGCAGCACCGCCGGGACCACCTCGGCCGTGCGCTCCTTGAGCAGCGGCAGGAACTTGTCGTGCTTCCGGCTCACGCCGCCGCCGACGATGATCAGCTGCGGCGAGAACAGCCGCTCCACCAGGTCCAGGTACTCGTCCACCCGCACCGCCCACTCGGGCCAGCTCAGTTCGTGCCGCTCGCGGGCGGCCGAGGAGGCCCGGCGTTCGGCGTCCTTGCCGCGCAGTTCGAGGTGGCCGAGCTCGGTGTTGGGCACCAGGGCGCCGTCGGTGAAGAGGGCGCTGCCGATGCCGGTGCCGAAGGTGAGCATCAGCACCACGCCGCCCCGGTCCCGGCCCGCGCCGTACCTGACCTCGGCGAGACCGGCCGCGTCGGCGTCGTTGAGCACCGTGGCGGGCCGGTCCAGGGTCTCCCGGAACAGGCCGGCGGCGTCCAGCCCGATCCAGTCCTCGTCCACGTTGGCGGCGGTCAGGATGCGGCCGCCGACCACCACGCCCGGGAAGGTCAGACCGACCGGGCCCTGGTGGTCGAAGTGCTCGACCACCTCGCGGACCGCCTCGACCACCGCCGAGGGCGAGGCCGGACGCGGCGTCAGGACCTTGTAGCGCTCCTCCGCCGGCGTGCCCCGTTCGAGATCGACCGGGGCACCCTTGATGCCCGAACCACCGATGTCCACACCGAACACAGCCGTCACCACGCGTCTCCGTCCAGGAAATCCACAGACCTGTGGACAAACGTACGGGCCGGGGGCCCGCCGCGCGCTACAGCTTGCCGGCCGCCTCCGCGCGCAGGTCGCGGCGGAGCTCCTTGGGCAGCGAGAAGATCAGGTGCTCCTCGGCGGTCTTGACGGTCTGGACGTCGCCGTAGCCGCGCTCGGCCAGATAGGCGAGCACCCCCTCGACCAGGATCTCCGGGACGGAGGCGCCGCTGGTCAGACCGACCGTGGTGACGCCCTCCAGCCAGCTCTCGTCGATCTCGTCGGCGAAGTCCACCAGGTGGGCGGCCTTGGCACCGTACTCCAGGCCGACCTCGACCAGGCGCACCGAGTTGGAGGAGTTCCTGGAGCCGACCACGATCAACAGGTCGGTCTCGGGGGCGATCTGCTTGACCACCACCTGGCGGTTCTGGGTGGCGTAGCAGATGTCGTCGCTGGGCGGGCTGACCAGCAGTGGGAAGCGCTTCTTCAGCTCGCCGACGGTGGCCATCGTCTCGTCCACCGACAGCGTGGTCTGGGACAGCCAGACCACCTTGGACTCGTCCCGCACCTGCACGTTGGCGACGTCCTCGGCACCGTCCACCAGGTGGATCCGGTCGGGCGCCTCGCCCATCGTGCCGACGACCTCCTCGTGGCCCTCGTGGCCGACCAGCAGGATGTCGTAGTCCTCGTCCGCGAACCGGACGGCCTCCTTGTGCACCTTGGTGACCAGGGGGCAGGTGGCGTCGATGGTGGCGAGCTTGCCGATCTTGGCCTCGTCGTGCACCGAGGGGGCGACGCCGTGCGCGGAGAAGACCACGATCGAGCCCTCCGGAACCTCCTCCGTCTCGTCGACGAAGATCGCGCCCTGCTTCTCCAGGGTCTGCACCACGAACTTGTTGTGGACGATCTCCTTGCGGACGTAGATCGGGGCCCCGTACTGCTCCAGGGCCTTCTCCACGGCGATGACGGCGCGGTCGACGCCCGCGCAGTAGCCCCGGGGGGCGGCGAGCAGGACACGGCGCTGCGCAGAGTTGGACATGGCTCCCATGGTACGGGCGGACCCCCGGGCCGCGCCGACGGGCACCGGCTCCCGGAGAGATTGGGACAGAAGTGCTCAAATCTGAGCATGGCTGAGCAGAGTGGGACCCGGGGCGCGCTGCGCCGCAGCCTGGGCGTACGCGATCTGATGGTCTACGGGCTGCTGTTCATCGCCCCGATGGCACCGGTCGGCGTGTTCGGCGTGTTGGACGCCAAGAGTCACGGCGCGGTGGCCGCCGTCTACCTGGCCGCCACCGTGGCGATGGGGTTCACCGCCTACAGCTACGCCCAGATGGTGCGCGCGGTGCCGCAGACCGGGTCCGTCTTCGCGTACGCCCGAGCCGGGCTCGGCGAGAACTGGGGGTTCGTGGCGGGCTGGATGGCGATGCTCGACTACCTGCTGATCCCGGCGGTGGCGTACCTGTTCTCCGGGATCGCGCTCCACTCGCTGGTGCCGGACGTCTCCCGCTGGGTCTGGACAGTGCTTGCGGTCCTGGTGACCACCGCGCTCAATCTGTCCGGGGTCCGGACGGCGGCGGCGGTCGGCTTCGCCGTGCTGGTGCTGGAGATCGTGGCGCTGACGGTCTTCGTGGTCTCGGCCGTGGTGGTGCTGGTCCGGGACGGCGCCGAGCGTGACTGGCTCTCACCGCTGACCGGCGTCGGCGGCTTCTCGCTGACCGCCGTGATCTCCGCGGTCTCGGTGGCGGTGCTGTCCTACCTCGGCTTCGACGCGATCGCCTCGTTCGTCGAGGAGGCGGTCGGTGCCTCGGCGGCGGTGGCCAGGGCGGTGCTCTGGTGCCTCGCACTGGCCGGGGTGCTGTTCGTGACCCAGACCTATCTGGCCGCGCTGCTCACGCCGGTGACGCCGCAGCAGCTGGCGGCCGAGCCGGTCAGGCAGGGCTCGGCCTTCTACGACACCGTGAACGCCTCGATCGGGCACTGGCTACAGACGCTGGTGGCGGTCAGCAAGGCGATCGGCGCCGCCTTCGCCGCGCTCGCCGGGCAGGCGGCGGCCGGACGACTGCTCTTCGCGATGGCCCGGGAGGGACAGCTGCCCCGGGCGCTGTCCGCGGTGGACGCCCGGACGGCGGTGCCCCGGCGGGCGCTTCTGACCGCCGCCGTGGTCACCCTGGCGGCGGCGGTCTGGGCGGCGAGCCGGGACGACGGGCTCGACCGGCTGACCTCGGTGGTGAACGTCGGCGCACTGTCCGCGTTCGGGCTGCTGCACGCCTCGGTGATCGGCTGGTACACCGTCCGGGGCGACTCCCACGACTGGCTGCGGCACCTGCTCATCCCGCTGCTGGGCATGGCGGTGATCGCCTGGGTGCTGGTCGAGGCCTCCCCCACCGCGCAGTGGGTCGGCGCGGTCTGGCTGGCCGTCGGGCTGCTGGTCCTGGTGGTGCAGAGCCCGGCCGGCCGGCGCGGGCGCTGACCCGTCGTCACTTGCGGCCGGTGCTCCAGTTCAGGCCCCAGCCGTACGCCTCGTCGATCTGCTGGTGGTTCGACCGGCCCTCGACCGCCTGGAAGTACCGGCCCTCGCGGTTCACCACCAGGCCACCGCCGTCGTTCTCCAGCAGGGCGACCACGCAGCTGGTGGCCGGGAAGTCGCAGCCGTCCAGCGGCAGTTCGACCGGCGCACCGGTGGCGGGGTAGAGGGTGGCCAGACCGTTCAGCCCGGTCAGCGGCCGGTTGTCGAAGGCGAACGCGAAGACCACCAGACGCTGGATCAGGTCGGCGTGGTCCAGGTTGATCCAGAGGTCCTCACCGGTGGCCAACGAGCCGGTCCGGTCGTCGTTGGCCAGTTGGACGAACGGCGGCTGGTGCAGCGCGCCGAACCGCTGCCCGATCGCCTGCACGATCCCGCTGCTGCCGTCCCGCAGCTGCCAGAGGCAGGCCAGGTCGAGGTCCCGGCCGGCCATCGCGGACGGGCCGGCCGCCTTCATCCGCTTGGCCAGCCAGCCGGCCGCACCCGACTGCTGCTTCTGCGGCGCGCCGACGGGGGCCCAGTTGAGGTTGACCCGGAGCAGGCCGCCGACCGTGCCGTGCTTGCGGAGCGAGAGGCGCGGGGCCTCCTTGGTCAGGGTGATCTTGCTGAAGCTGAGCGGTGCGGCGGCCGGCGCGGTCATCTGGGCCGGCGCGGGCATCGCAGCGGGCACCGGCGGGGCGGCAGGCATCGGCGCGGGCATGGGCGGGACGGGAGGCATCGGGGCCGCAGGCGGAGCGGGCGGGACAGGGGCGGCGGCCGGAGCGGGCTCGGAGTCGACCTGGATGCCGTAGTCGGTGGCCAGCCCGGCCAGACCGGAGTCGTACCCCTGGCCCACCGCGCGGAACTTCCACCCGTCGCCGCGCCGGTAGAGCTCGCCGAGCACGAAGGCCGTCTCGGTGGTCGCCCCGTGGTCCTCGAACCGGACCAGCTCCGCGCCGGAGGCCGCGTCCAGCACCCGCAGGTACAGCCCCGGCAGCGCGCCGAACCGGCCGCCGTCGCTGGAGGCGGCCAGCACGACGGTCTCCACGGCCGCGTCGAGCCCGGCCAGCCGGACGGTCAGGGTGTCCACCACCGAGCCGGGGGCCGCCCGCTTCCCGGTGTGCCGTACGGCGCCGGTGACGTCCTGCGGCTGGTTGTAGAAGACGAAGTCCGCGTCGGACCTGACCCGGCCGCCCGCGAGCAGCAGGGCGGAGGCATCCGCGTCCGGTACGCCGGGGCCGGTCGACCAGCCCAGCTCGACCAGCACCTCGCCCGCCGCCACCGGTACGTTCGCACCCTTGGAAATCACCATCAGCCCGTCGCTCCCCGAAGTTGACGCCTGCTCGCCCGTCCCACCCTAGGGCCTGTCCGGGAGCCGGAACCGGTGCGGCGTCGGCGTGCGGGGTTAGCCTCGGGTATGGCCAACACCAGCTCTCCCGAAGCGCCGATCCCGGTCGGCAAGGTTTCCGCGCTCATCGGCAGCTGGGTGGACCGGCTCGGGGCGGTCTGGGTGGAGGGGCAGATCACCCAGCTCAGCCGGCGGCCGGGGGCCGGCGTGGTGTTCCTGACGCTGCGTGACCCGGACCGGGACGTCTCACTGACCGTCACCTGCTTCCGACAGGTCTTCGAGCAGGTGGCCGAGGACGTCCAGGAGGGTTCCCGGGTGCTGGTCCTCGCCAAGCCCGAGTGGTACGTCGCCCGGGGCACCCTCTCGCTGCGGGCCACCGAGATCCGGCTGGTCGGCCTCGGCGAGCTGCTCGCCCGGCTGGAGCACCTCAAGCGCAGGCTGGCCACCGAGGGCCTGTTCGCCGCCGAGCGCAAGCAGCGGCTGCCGTTCCTGCCGCACTGCGTCGGCCTGGTCACCGGCCGGGGTTCGGCCGCCGAGCGGGACGTGCTGGAGAACGCCAGGCGCCGCTGGCCGGCCGTCCGCTTCGAGATCCGGAACGTACCGGTGCAGGGCACCGCGGCGGTGGCCCAGGTGACCGCTGCGGTACGGCAGTTGGACGAGCACCCCGAGGTGGACGTGATCATCGTGGCCCGGGGCGGCGGCAGCGTGGAGGACCTGCTGCCGTTCTCGGACGAAGGGCTGATCCGGACGGTGGCGGCCGCCCGGACGCCGGTGGTCAGTGCGATCGGGCACGAGCCGGACCAGCCACTGCTGGACTTCGTCGCCGACCTGCGGGCCTCCACCCCCACCGACGCCGCCAAGCGGGTGGTGCCGGACGTGAACGAGGAACTGACCCGGGTGCACCAGCTCAGGGACCGAGCCAGGCGGCACATCACCCACAGGGTCGAACGCGAGCAGGCGGGCCTGGCCGGTCTGCTCAGCCGCCCGGTGCTGGCCGTCCCGCACCGGCTGGTGGACGGCCCGGCCGAGCAGGTCGCGGCGCTGCTGGAGCGCTCCCGGCGAGTCCTCGGGCACCGGCTGGACGCCGCCGAGTCCGACCTCGGCCACACCCTGGCCCGGGTGGTCGCGCTCTCCCCGCTGGCCACCCTGGAGCGCGGCTACGCGGTGCTCCAGCACGCCGACGGCCGGGTGGTCTCCGACCCGGCCGACCTGACGCCCGGTGAACAGCTGCACACCCGGGTCGCCAAGGGCGCCTTCGAGGTGACGGCTCCTCAGGAGTAGAGCAGCCGCTCGCGGGAGAGCGGGACGGAGTGCTCGTGGAAGCCTAGGGCGCGGTACAGCGCCTCGCCGCTCTCGGTTGCGTGCAGGTCGATCCGGGTGACCCGGCGGGCGTCGAACCAGGCGACCAGGGCCTCGGTACAGGCCCGGCCGTGGCCCCGGCGGCGGTGGGCGGGGTCGGTGCTGATGTTGAAGACGAAGCCGAACAGGCCGTCGGGGTGCCCCGGCGCGGGGAGCCGTCGCTCCAGGGTGCCGACCGCGCAGGCGGCCAGCCGCCCGGGTCGGTCGGGGTCGTCCACCACGAAGGCGGCCATGGTGCGCAGCTCGTCCGGGCCGTCCAGCCGTTCACGGAGCACCTGCTCGGCGACGGGCTGCCAGCCGCCCGGGTCCGGCCTGCCCGACATCGCCTCGAACATCAGTCCGCGAAGCCGGACCAGCTCGACGGCGTCCTCGGGCACGGCGGGTCTCACCTGGGGCGTCATGGCGCCGAGGGTAGCCAGCGGCGGCCCGAAGCACACCCGAATTGTCCGCCGCAGCGCCTACGCTGACGGAATGACAGAGCAGCAGGGGAATAGCGCGGACGACAGCCTCGGTTACGAGCAGGCGCGGGACGCGCTGCTCGACGTGGTCCGGCAGCTGGAGGCCGGTGGCGTGCCACTGGAGGAGTCGCTGGCCCTCTGGGAGCGCGGCGAGCAGCTGGCCAAGGTCTGCCAGCGCTGGCTGGACGGCGCCCGGGCCCGGCTGGACGCGGCGCTGGCCGCCGAGGGCGGTGAGACCGGCGGGGAGTAGCGTTCGCCCGCCATGTGACGTGACTCACACGCCAGTTGCGGAATGGTTTAAGTTTCACCTAACGTTGGACCGTACCGAACGGCGCGCAAACCGCTGCTCCGTGACGCATATACGTTTCCCGTAGAGGTGGACCCGCAATGACCCTGGCTCTCGACGCCGCCGCCCAGGACCTGCTCTTCCGTGAGGCCCGCACCGCCAACACCTTCACCGACGAGCCGGTCAGCGACGAGCAGGTCCAGGCGATCTACGACCTGGTCAAGTACGCCCCGACCGCGTTCAACCAGCAGCCGCTGCGCGTGGTGCTGGTCCGCTCCACCGAGGGCCGCGAGCGCCTGGTGCAGCACATGGCCGACGGCAACAAGGCGAAGACCTCCAGCGCCCCGCTGGTCGCCATTCTCGCGGCCGACAACGAGTTCCACGAGGAGCTGCCCGCCCAGCTCCCGTCCTTCCCGCAGGCCGCCGAGCTGTTCTTCACCGAGCGCCCGGTCCGCGAGGCGTCCGCCCACTTCAACGGCGCCCTGCAGGCCGCGTACTTCATCGTCGGCATCCGCGCCGCCGGCCTCGCTGCGGGCCCGATGACCGGCTACAACGCCGAGGGCATCAACAAGGAGTTCTTCGCCGACGGCAACCACTCGGTGCTCGCCGTCGTCAACATCGGCAAGCCGGGCGCCGACGCCTGGTACCCGCGCTCCCCGCGCCTGGCGTACGACGAGGTCGTCACCACCGTCTGACGGTGACCCCGTAGGTACGACGAAGCCCCCGGCCACGGCCGGGGGCTTCGGTCCGTTCCGGGGCCTACCGGAGCGACCGGGCGAACTCGGTGAGCTCGTCCCAGCCGGCGGTGCCGGTGACGACGGTGGTGGCGCTGCCGCTCTGGACCACCAGGGCCCGGTACGACGTGCCCTGGTAGCGCTGCCACTCCTGGCCGCCGATCGTCGTCGTGCCGCCCTCGGCCTTCGCGCCCGCCGCCGCGTCGGTGATCGCCTTCTCGCGGGGCTCCAGGCTCTGTTCGACCGCCGCGTACTGGCCGGCGGGCGTCAGGAAGCCCAGGTGCCAGGCATCGGGCCGCTTCTTGTCCCGGTTGTACTCGACCGAGGTCGCCTTCCACCGGTCGGTCAGCCCTTCCGGCGCCAGCACCGGGTACGGCGCCGCGCGCTTGGCCGACGCGGCCGAGGAGCGGTAGTCGACCGCCTTCAGCCCCGAGCCCTCGGAGTGCGGGATGAAGAGGTACCCGACGAAGACCACGCCACCGATCGCCAGCATCGACAGGATCATGTCCCGTACGGTCTGCCGGCCTCTCATGCTGCTGTTCCCTGCCACCCCCTCATCGTGAACCATCCCCTCCCCCGACCCGACCACCGGGGTCCTCCCGGAGGGGTGAATCCGGTGGCCGCAGACGGGACGCGGGGTCAGCCGGGGGTGCGCCACAGACAGCCTTCCGGTGGGCGGATACGATCGCAGGACCCTCATCACGGCGTTCGACCAGGCATTTGTCGGGCGCTCTGGCCGTCGCGTACAGAGAGGTATCGACGATGACCGCCCAGCACAGCAACTTCCCCAGCTCCCTGGTGGTGGCCCCGGAGGCCCCCGACCGCAACCTCGCGCTCGAACTCGTCCGGGTCACCGAGGCCGCCGCCATGGCGGCCGGCCGGTGGGTTGGCCGGGGTGACAAGAACGGCGCCGACGGCGCGGCCGTGAAGGCCATGCGCACCCTCGTCTCCACCGTGTCGATGAACGGCGTCGTCGTCATCGGTGAGGGCGAGAAGGACGAAGCCCCGATGCTCTACAACGGCGAGCGGGTCGGCGACGGCACCGGCGCCGAGTGCGACGTCGCGGTGGACCCGGTGGACGGCACCACGCTGACCGCCAAGGGCATGGCCAACGCCGTCGCCGTACTGGCCGTCGCCGACCGCGGCACCATGTTCGACCCCAGCGCGGTGTTCTACATGGACAAGCTGGTCTGCGGCCCCGAGGCCGCCGACTACGTCGACATCACCGCCCCGGCCGCCGTGAACATCCGGCGGGTCGCCAAGGCCAAGGGCAGCTCGGTCGAGGACGTCACCGTGATGGTGCTGGACCGGCCCCGCCACGACGGCCTGGTCAAGGAGATCCGCGAGGCGGGTGCCCGGATCAAGTTCATCTCGGACGGCGACGTCGCGGGCGCCATCATGACCGCCCGCGCGGGCACCGGCGTCGACCTGCTGATGGGCATCGGCGGCACCCCCGAGGGCATCATCGCGGCCTGTGCCATGAAGTGCATGGGCGGCGTGATCCAGGGCAAGCTGTGGCCGAAGGACGACGCCGAGCGGCAGAAGGCGCTGGATGCCGGCCACGACCTCGACCGGGTGCTCACCACCGACGACCTGGTCAGCGGCGAGAACGTCTTCTTCGTCGCCACCGGCATCACCGACGGCGAACTGCTCCGCGGCGTCCACTACCGCCAGGCCACCGCCACCACCAGCTCGCTGGTGATGCGCTCGAAGAGCGGGACGATCCGCCAGATCGACTCCACCCACAAGCTCTCCAAGCTGCGGGCCTACAGCGCCATCGACTTCGACCGCGCCAACTGAGCCTCCCGCTCCGTGGGCAGGGCGCCCGGTTGCACTGTCCAGGGACTTCGAGCTCTGGACACTGCAACCGGGCGCCCTGCGGAGGACCGGAGGCTCAGCCCGCTATCCGGCGGGCGGTCGGGATCCGGAGCTCGGCCTCCCGGCGGCGGCGCCGGGCCAGCACCACCCGGCGTTCGGCCGCCGTGAGGCCGCCCCAGACGCCGTACGGTTCGGGTTGGGCGAGGGCGTGCTCCCGGCACTCCAGCAGGACCGGGCAGCGGGCGCAGACCTGCTTGGCCTGCTCCTCCCGGGACAGCCGGGCCGCCGTGGGCTCCTTCGACGGGGCGAAGAACAGCCCGGCCTCGTCCCTTCGGCAGGCCGCCCCGGTGTGCCAGGGACTGTCCTCCTGGTGCTCGAGCCGCTGCGCCGCCACCGCCGCCGGAGCGGTGGTACTGCGGGCCGCCGGCTGGGTGGCGGCACGGGCGCTGGACTCGATGGGATGCAGCACGGCTACTCCTGACGGGCTCAAGAGAACTCGGGGGGAAGGCTCCCTGCCCGGCTGCCCCGTAACCGACCCCACCTCGCGGCATCCGTAGGTTTCAACCGCCCCCGGGGTCACAGCCGTACAAGAAACGATATGCGTCAGGAACTACCCCGCCCCCGGCAGGTTCATGCACACCGCATGCGGTCGACTACGGACTGCACTCGACCCAGGATCGAGTGCCCGCCCGGAAGTTGACGCCCCGTGAGGCGCGGACCGTCCGCGCGACGGCGGACCGTCAGCCGTCGAGCTGCTTGCGCACCCACTCGCGGAGCTTCTTACCACGCCGCGGCCTGGCCTCGCAGCCGCCGAAGACGGCCGCGCCCTTCACCCGGACCACCGGGGCATACGGGTCGGCCGCGGTCTGCTCCCGGACCTCGAAGCCGCCGAAGACGCCGACCCCGCTGCCGTGCAGCGAGACGTTCTCCGGCACCTTGATGTCGACGCCGCCGAAGACCGCCCAGGCCTCGATCTCCACCTCGGGCGACTCGAAGACAGCGTCGGTGAGGTCGATCTCCACCCCTCCGAAGACCGCCACCGCGCGCAGGTGCGAGCCGACCCGCCAGCGGCCCTTGCGGCTGCTCCCGCCGAAGATCGCCAGGATGGTCGGGGACTCGCTCCTGGCCGGCAGCTGCGCCTGCGCCGGAGCCGCCCGGTGGGCGACGCCCTGCGGCTTCTCGGTGGAGACCGGCCGGTGCGCGGGCAGATCCCTGGTGAGCGGCGCGAGGTCGCCCAGCGTTCGGGCGCCGTAGGCCGCCTCGATCCGCTCGGAGTGCTCCTCGACGGTCAGCCGGCCCTCGGCGTACGCGTCCCGCAGCAGCTCGGCGATCCGCTCCCGGTCGGCGTCCGAGGCGCGCAGCTCGGCCTCCGGCACCGGGGCCGCGTCGAACGGCTTCTTGGTCAGGTCCGGCTTGGCCTCGGACGTGGTCATGGGAAGGGGCGACGGGCCCGGCTGGTCCTGCTGCGACGACGAGTTGTCCACGGGGCAAGCCTAGTCACCGGACCGCCTCCCGAACGGGAGTTCGCCGACAGTCGGAGTGACCCCGGTCACGCAGGTTCCCCTGCGCGCACCGGTCGCTCGGCCGGGACCTAGTCTTGAGGGTGCTTCGTCGACGCAGCCGGATCAGTTAAGGACCTCCACGCATGGCTCCCACGCCAGAGTTCGCCTACTCCGACCTCCTCCCCCTCGGTGCGGATCCCACCCCGTACCGCAAGCTGACCTCCGAGGGCGTCAGCGTCATCGAGGCCGGTGGCCGGCGCTTCCTCCAGGTCGAGCCCGAGGCCCTGCGGCTGCTCACCGCCGAGGCGATGCACGACATCTCGCACTACCTGCGCCCGGCACACCTGGCCCAGCTCCGCCGGATCCTGGACGACCCGGAGGCCAGCCCGAACGACCGCTTCGTCGCGCTGGACCTGCTGAAGAACGTCAACATCTCGGCCGGCGGCATCCTGCCGATGTGCCAGGACACCGGCACCGCGATCGTGATGGGCAAGCGCGGCCAGAACGTGCTGACCGAGGGCCGCGACGAGGCCGCCATCGCGCGCGGCGTCTACGACGCGTACACCAAGCTCAACCTGCGTTACTCGCAGATGGCCCCCGTGACCATGTGGGACGAGAAGAACACCGGCAACAACCTGCCGGCCCAGATCGAGCTGTACGCGACGGACGGCGACGCGTACAAGTTCCTGTTCATGGCCAAGGGGGGTGGCAGCGCCAACAAGTCGTACCTCTACCAGGAGACCAAGGCCATCCTGAACGAGGACTCGATGCTCAACTTCCTTGAGCAGAAGATCCGTTCGCTCGGCACGGCGGCCTGCCCGCCGTACCACCTGGCGATCGTGGTCGGCGGTACGAGTGCCGAGTTCGCGCTGAAGACCGCCAAGTACGCCTCCGCGCACTACCTGGACGAGCTGCCCACCAGCGGCGACGCGGCCACCGGGCACGGCTTCCGCGACCTGGAGCTGGAGGCCAAGGTCACCGAGCTGACCCAGAAGATCGGCATCGGCGCACAGTTCGGCGGCAAGTACTTCTGCCACGACGTCCGGGTGATCCGGCTGCCCAGGCACGGCGCCTCGCTGCCGGTCGCGATGGCCGTCTCCTGCTCGGCCGACCGCCAGGCGCTGGGCAAGATCACCGCCGACGGCATCTTCCTGGAGCAGCTGGAGACCGACCCGGCCAAGTACCTGCCGGACACCACGGACGAGCACCTGGACGACGCGGTGGTCCGGATCGACCTGAACCAGCCGATGTCCGAGATCCGCGCCGAGCTCGCCAAGTACCCGGTGAAGACCCGGCTTTCGCTCACCGGCACGCTGGTGGTCGCGCGCGACATCGCGCACGCGAAGATCAAGGAGCGGCTGGACGCGGGCGAGGGCATGCCCCAGTACCTCAAGGACCACCCGGTCTACTACGCCGGCCCGGCCAAGACCCCCGAGGGCTTCGCCTCGGGCTCGTTCGGCCCCACCACGGCCGGGCGGATGGACAGTTACGTCGACCAGTTCCAGGCTGCGGGCGGCTCGATGGTGATGCTGGCCAAGGGCAACCGCTCGAAGCAGGTCACCAAGGCGTGCGCCGAGCACGGCGGCTTCTACCTCGGCTCGATCGGCGGCCCGGCGGCGCGGCTGGCGCAGGACTGCATCCGCAAGGTCGAGGTGCTGGAGTACGCCGAGCTGGGTATGGAGGCGGTCTGGCGGATCGAGGTCGAGGACTTCCCGGCCTTCATCGTGGTCGACGACAAGGGCAACGACTTCTTCGCGGAGGTCACCGAAGGCCCGCTGATCACCAGCCTGCGAGTGCGGTCGGCGGAGTAACGGCGAGTGCCCCGCACCACCTGGGCGGTGGGGCGGGGCACTCGACTGCGCTACGGGAGGTTGATCACCGTTCCGAGCGGCTCGAAGCCGCCGTCCTTCTTCGGAGCCTCGGCCTCCGGCGCTACCTCGGTCTCCGGCACATCGGTGTCCAGGACCTCAAGGACCTTGAGGAGCTGGGCCTCCGGGTCCGCGGCGGTGAGGGTCTGCTCGACAGGTACGACCTCGGCCACCGGCTGGGTCTCGGCCGGAGTCGTGGTGGTGGTCTCGGTGTCGGCCATGACGCCGCCTTTCCGGTAATGAGATTGTGTGTCAGCCCGGACGGACGGGTCAGGGCCGAGGCCCAGTATCGTGGATCCCGCTAAATGTCTTATAAACACCACGAGGTCCGTCTGCTTCTCCAGCGTTTGCCGGCTTCCTCATAAGCTGGCGCCTCACTTGGCCATCATCGGGGGATCTCTCAATGGAGCTACAGGGGCAACCGCACCCACTGCGCTTCCAGGTGCTCGGCCCCGTGCAGGCGTGGCGCGGCGAGCAGCAGCTCGCACTCGGCTCACCGCAACAGCAGGCCGTCCTGGTCGCACTACTGCTCAACCACGGCCGCCCGGTCACCACCCAGGACCTGGTCGACGGCCTGTGGGGCGACCGGCCTCCGCCGCAGGCGGTGGCCGCGTTGCGGACCTACGTCTCCCGGCTGCGCGCGCTGATCGAGCCGGACCGCGAGGTGCGCGCGCCCGCCGAGCTGCTGGTCTCGGTGAGTGACGGGTACGCGCTGCGCATCGCGCCGGAGTCGCTCGACCTCTCGGTCTTCGAACATGAACTCGCCAACGCCGCAGTGGCCAAGACCGAGGGCGACTACCGCAGGGCACACCGGCTGCTGGCCTCCGCGCTCTCGCTCTGGACCGGCCGTCCGCTGGCCGGCATCCCCGGCCCTCACGCCGATGCGCACCGCAGCCGGCTGGCGGAGCGTCAGATCTCAGCCGGCGAGGAGCGCTGCGCGGCGGCCCTGGAGATCGGCCTGCACGCGGAGACGGTGACCGAGCTCAGCTCGCTCGCCGCAGAGCACCCGCTGCGCGAGGGACTGCGCGAGCTGCTGATGCTCGCCCTCTACCGCTGCGGCCGCCAGGCCGAGGCTCTGGGCGTCTACGCCGACACCCGGAAGCTCCTGATCGAGGAGCTCGGGGTCGAGCCCGGGGCGGGCCTGGCCTCCATGCACTCCCGGATCCTCGCCGCCGACCCGACCCTGATGCCGGCTCCGGCCGACTCCAGGAGCGTCGACCAGGAGGAGGCCGCGGCCTTCGTGCCGCCCGCCCAACTCCCGGCCGACGTGTCGGACTTCAGTGGGCGTACCGAACTGGTGGAGGAGCTCCGGGACGTGCTCCGCAGCGGCTCCGGCCAGGCCGTGGTGGTCACCTCGCTGGCGGGCATCGGCGGCGTCGGGAAGACCACCCTGGCCGTCCACCTCGCGCACAGCATCCGTTCCGAGTTCCCGGACGGGCAGCTCTACGTCGACCTGCGGGGGCCCAGCGCCTCCCCCGCCGACCCCGCGGTCGTCCTGGGCGACTTCCTCTACGCGCTCGGCTCGACCGAGACCCCGGACACTCTGGAGCAGCGCGCGGCGCTCTACCGCTCCCTGCTCGCCGACCGCCGGATGCTCATCCTGCTGGACAACGCCAAGGACGCCCGGCAGCTGTCCCCCCTGATCCCCGGGGTGTCCGGCAGCGCGGTGCTGGTGACCAGTCGCTCCCGGCTGGCCGACCTGGCCGGCGCGCACCTGGTCGACGTCGAGGAGCTGACGCCCGACGAGGCGCTGGCACTCTTCTCGGCCATCGTCGGCAGCCAGCGGGTCGAGGCCGAACCGGAGGCCGCGCTCGCAGTGGTGACGGCCTGTGGCTTCCTGCCGCTGGCGGTCCGGATCGCGGCCGCCCGGCTGGCCAGCCGCCCGCGCTGGAGCGTCTCGGACCTCGCCCGGCGCTTAGCGGACCAGCGGCGGCGGCTGCACGAGCTCCAGCTCGGGAACCTGGCGGTGGAGACCACCATCGGCCTCGGGTACGGCCAGCTCCAGCCCGCGGAGGCCCGGGCCTTCCGGCTGCTCTCCCTGGTGGACTCCCCCGACCTCCCGCTGGAGGCGGTCGCGGCGCTGCTCGGCACCGACGAGGAGGAGGCCGAGTCGCTGGCCGAGGCCCTGGTCGAGGCCAACATGCTGGAGTGCTTCACGCCGGGCCGGTACCGCTACCACGACCTGCTCCGACTGTTCGCGCAGCGGCAGAACGAGAAGCTGAAGGACACCGGCGAGCAACAGCAGTCCCTGCTTCGGCTCCTGGACACGCTGCTCGCCACGATGCGGAACGCGGCCCGTGCCCTGGAACCCGACGACGTGCTCCCGGAGACCCTGCACCGTCCGGTCTCCGCCGGCACGCGGATCGCCGACAGACCGGCCGCCCAGGCCTGGATGCGCACCGAACTCGCGCTGGTGCTCAGCACCATAGAGGCGGCGGTCCAGGAGCCGCTCGAACTGCTGCGCCCCGCGGTGGACCTGCTCACCGTGCTGAACAGCCTGGTCGAGGACCCGACCCACGGTCAGCGCATCCGGGTCGCGTTGGCCACGGCCGAGGCCAACGCCCGGCCGCACGGCGACCGGGCCGCGCTGGCCCGGATCAGTCTCGCCCTCGGGTTCCTCCAACACGTCGCCGGGGAGTACAGCGATGCCGAGCTGTCGTTCCGGCGGAGCCTGGAGCTGCAGGGGCCGGGTGACCGGACCCACCTGCGGATCGCCGCCGCCAACCTGCTCGCCGTCGTGATCTTCCTGGCCGACCGGCCGGCCGAGGCCCTGCCGTTCTTCGAGCAGGCCCGAGCCATCAGCGGCAGTCTCGGCGCCACGGTCAGCGAGGCCAGGCTGCTCGGCAACATCGCGCGCGCCTACCTCGGCGTCGGGCAGCCGACGGACGCCGCCCGGTCCGCCCGGGCGGCGGTCACCGCCGCACGGGCCTCCGGGAACATCCCCTGCCTCGCGGACACGCTCTACCAACTCGGTGTAGTGCTCCGCTCCACCGGTTCCCCCGGCGAGGCCGCGCCGCACCTGCGCGAGGCGCACCAGCTCTACCAGGCCGAGCAGCGCCGGATCTGGGAAGGCTACTCGCTCGCCCGACTCGCCGCCTGTCTGCTCGCCGACGGCCAGTACGCCGAGGCGGCCGAAGCCGCGGACGAGTCGCTCGCCATCGCCCAGGAGCTGGATGCCGCGTACTGCCAGGGCCTGGCCAACGCGGCGCTCGGCGAGGCGCTCCTGAAACTGGGTCAGCCCGCCCGTGGGCTGGCCTGTCTTCAGGAGGCGCTCGCCGTGTTCACGCGGCTCGGTGTGCCCGAGGTCCTCCCCGTGCAGGACCTCATCGAGCAGCAACAGCACACCGAGCCCGCCGCACCCCCCGCGCCGTGATCTCCTGTCCCCCGACAGGTCCCCCTCGCGCGTCGGTGCTCCCGCAGCCCCCCGGCTGCGGCAGCACCTTGACGCTTCCCCGGCGCTGGTCCCTACTCTGGCACCGCCCGATTGACATCCGATAAACGCCCGGGCGGTCTCGGATGAGCGCGGGCCACCCCCTCGCGCCACTCGGCGTGAGGCGGGATCGCGCACCACCCCGGACCGCTCCGGAGCGCTCCGGTCATCCCGGCCATATTCATCCCGACAACCACGAGTTGGCCGGAAATGAACCCTATGGTCGGTTGATCGCGCCTATTCTCGGAGGCCAGCGACGTAGTGACGGGCGGGGCCGGGCAAGGGGAGCGGAGCGACAGGCAGCGCGGCGACGCAACGCAGAGTGACGCGGGAGCGTGACGGACCGTCACGCCAGGGTGGACGGCGCCGCCAGGAGGCAGCCCGGGCACCGGCGGGTGGCGGCCAGGGTGGAAAGGTGCCTCTCAATCGTGACGACCGGACAGATATCCGATCCCGCCCGGGGCCACGGGCCTTCCGCCGCCCACCAGGACCGCCGCCGCACCGAACGCGCACTCCAGGCCGTGGCCTTCGACACCATCGGCGCCCGCTACGCCGAGGCGTTTCCGGACAAGGCAGGCCAGTTGGCCTGCGGTGAGTGGCTGCTCCACACGCTGGAGCCGGGTGCCGAGGTGCTGGACGTCGGCTGCGGCACCGGTGATCCGACGGTCCGCCAGCTGAGCGAGGGCGGCCTGCGAGTGACCGGGGTCGACCTCTCGGACGGCATGCTGCGGCTGGCCAGGCGGGGCGTGCCGGCCGCCGGGTACCACCGGATCGACATGTACGACCTCGCCACCGAGCGGGCCGTCCGGGCGTGGGGCGCGGCCGGGTTGGGGCCCGGGGCGGCGGGCCGGTACGCCGCGGCCACCGCGTTCTTCTCGCTCATCATGCTGCCGCAGGCGGAGATCCCCGAGGTGCTCGGGCGGATCCGGACGCTGCTCCGGCCCGGCGGCCTGCTCGCGCTCGGCATGGTCGAGGCGGATCTCGACCACGCCCCGCTGCCGTTCCTCGGCCACGAGATACGGATCAGCGGCTACCTGCGGGAGGAGCTGGAGCAGACGCTGCGCCGGGCCGGGTTCGCGGTCGAGGCGCACTCCGGCCACCCGTACGCCCCCGCCAGCACCACCCTGCCGCCGGAGGAGCAACTGTTCCTCCGCTGTCGACGGGTCGGCTGATCGACTGTTGGTCCCCAGCTCTCCTCTCGCAGAACGGCAGCCCGTGCGCGACCTCACCGAGCCCCTCACCGGGCAGCCTCCCGCCGTACCGTCCCAGCGCCGGCCGCCGCCGCTGCCGGGCGGGCGGGCCCGCACGGCCGAGCGGCTGGCGTACCTGGACAGCGCTACCCGGCGGATCAACACCTCGCTCGACCTCGCCGCGACGCTTCGCAACCTCGGCAAGGTGCTGGTCCCGGCGCTCGCCGACGCGGCCGTGGTGCACCTGCGCGAGCCGCTGCCCGACCTGGAGCGCGACCCGGGCAGCCCGGTCGCGCTGACCATCCACCGCCGGCACGGCACCCGGCTCGGCCGCCGGGCCGGGACGCGTCGGCTGCGGCCCGGCGGGCCGGTGGCCAGGGCGCTCGACCAGCAGTTCCCGACCGGTCCCGTGGTGCTCGGCACCCCCTCAGCCGCCCGGCTCCGGCCGCTGCTTGAGGAGCTCTACGGCGCCCGCACGCTGGGCCGGCTCGCCAGCGGCACCGCGCTGCTTGCCCTACCGTTGCGCGGCCGCAAGACGGTGCTCGGTCTGCTGCTGCTGATCCGGCGGCCCGGCAAGACCACCCCGGCCGCACCCGGGCCGACGCCGTTCGGCGGCAACCCCCGGGCCTCGGACGCCTTCGAGCTGACCTCCGCGTACGACTCCGCGATGGCCTTCGACGCCACCGACACCGCGACCGCCGCCCATCTGGCCACCCAGGGCGGCCTGGCGGTGGACACCGCGCTGCGCTACTCGCGGGAGTGGGAGATCGCCGACGAGTTGCAGCGCAGCATGCTGCCCACCCACCTGCCGCAGCGGACCGGCGTCCGGCTGGCGCACCGCTACCTGCCCTGCGAGCGCGGCACCCAGGTCGGCGGGGACTGGTACGACTCCGTCCCGCTGCCCGGCAACCGGGTCGCCCTGATCGTCGGCGACGTGATGGGCCACTCGCTCACCTCAGCCGCCATCATGGGCCAGCTGCGCACCAGCGCGCAGACCCTCGCCGCCCTCGACCTGCCCCCGCACGAGGTGCTCTACCACCTCGACGAGCAGGCCCAACGCCTGGGCCGGGAGCAGCACTTGGCGACCTGCGTGTACGCGGTCTACGACCCGATCGCGAACCGGGTGGTGCTCGCCAACGCGGGTCACGTACCGCCGGTGCTGGTCGGTCCCGACGGGCGGGCCGAGCTGCTGGAGTTGCCGCCCGGGGCGCCGATCGGCGTCGGCGGGGTGGACTTCACCTCGGTCGAGCTGCCCGCGCCGCCCGGTTCGGCGCTGGTCCTGTTCACCGACGGCCTGGTGGAGTCCAGGCGGCGGTCGCTGACCACCGGTCTGGAACTGCTCCGGGCCCGGCTGGAGGGCGCGCACCGGCACTCCCCCGAGCACCTCTGCCAGGAGGCGCTCCGCATCCTGCCGCCCGGCGACCGGGCCGACGACGTCGCCCTGCTGTCCGCCGCCTTCGACGGCATCCCGGCCGGGGATGTGGCGTACTGGTACCTCCAGCCCCGGCACGAAACCCCGGGCCGGGCACGGCGGTTGGCCGGGCACGCGCTGCGCCGGTGGGGACTGGAGACGCTGGCGGAGAACACCGAGCTGATGGTGAGCGAGCTGGTCACCAACGCGATCCAGCACGCGACCCGGCCGGTGACGCTGCGGCTGGTGCGGACATCGGTGCTGCGGTGCGAGGTGGGCGACGACAGTGCGCTGCTGCCCCGGGCCCGGCGGGCCGGGCCGGAGGAGGAGCGGGGGCGGGGGTTGCAGATAGTTGCGCGCTGCGCCGAGCGGTGGGGGGCGACGCGGTTGGGAGCGGGGAAGGTGGTGTGGTTCGAGCAACGGCTGCCGAAGGACGGAGGCGCCTGACGCCCAGGCCAGGGCGGTCAGGCCAGGGCGGTCAGGCCAGGGCGGTCAGGCCAGGGCGGTCAGTGCCTCCAACGCCTCCGGGCCCAGCACCACTTCGGCCAGCGGGCGGTTGCCGGCCAGCCGGTACACGGCACGGACCACGTCGGCCTGCCAGAGCAGGTCGATCGCGTCGGCGATCTCGGCCGCGGTGGCGTGGTCGCCGGCCGCCGTACGGGTGTGCCAGTCACGGAGCAGCGCCTTGACCACGGTGAAGGCCAGTCGGCGGCCACGGACCAGCTCCGCGCGGGAGTTGAGGGCGAAGACGTCGATGGTGGCGTGGCCCTTGGCGGTCAGGCCCTGGTAAGCGCCGGACTCCAGGTAGAGCCGCAGGTGGTCGGCCGGGTCCTCGGTGGCCGGGTCTATCAGGAGCGGCATTCCGCTGGCCGGGTCGCAGGGGAAGCGGTCGCGCTTCTGGTTGGAGTTGCAGTAGGCGCAGGCCAGCAAGTGGTTGTGCCAGTCGAAGGTGCGGAGCGGCGCGCGGGCGATCGGCTCGAAGTGGTCGATGTCGGTGCCCAGGTTGTCGCCGCAGTACATGCAGCGCAGCAGTCCGGGCGTCATCCGGTGCAGCAGCGTGCGCAGTTTGGCCTTGGGGTCACGTGCGGTCCGCCAGGCCGCCCGGCCGGTCGCCGTGGTCGGTCCTGCCTTTCGGATCGCCTCGGTGCGGCGGGCCAGGTCGGCCGCCAACTGGTCGGTCAGCGGCGGACGTTGCAGCGGGATCATCGGGCACCGCCCAGCCTGTCCCTCGCCTCGTCCACCCTGGCCGACAGCGAGGCGTTCAGCCGGGCACCCAGCTCGCGGTACTCGGCCACCTCGGCGCTGGAGGCGTGGCCTGCGTACAGCTTGCGCTCCAGCGCGATCAGCAGCCGCCGCTCGGCCTCCGCCTGCGGCGAGTAGACGCTCGGCAGCCCGAACAGCTCGGTCAGCGCGGCATCGTCCCCGCTGCCGTAGACGATCCGCTGGTACAGGTCCTCGTCCAGCACGTACGGCGCCGACTCCTCGCCGGGGCCCGGGAGTCGGACCAGACCGCCCGGGTCGGCCGCCTGACAGACGTACGGGCTGTGGGTGCTGACGACGAACTGGAGCCGGGGGAAGTGCCCGACCAGCCACTCGCCCAGGCGCTGCTGCCATTCCGGGTGGAGGTGCGCCTCGACCTCGTCGATCAACACCACCCCGGGCACCGGCACGCTGGGCGGCGTGCCCTCGATCACCAACTCCTGTTCCGGATAGGCGTGGTGGGTCCGGGCCAGCAGACCGAGCACCAGGCCGACCACGGCGGCGAAGCCGCCGGAGAGACCGTACTCGGTGCCGCCGACGTCGATCTGGACTCCGTCGCTGTCGATCCGGCCGATCCGGTGGCCGGCCGGCAGCAGCCCGTCGTCGAGCAGCCCCCTGACCCCGGCGACCAGTTCGACCGCGCCGGGCCGGTACTCCAGGGCCTGCAGCTGCTGGCCGACCAACCAGCCGACACCGTCGGTGAGTTCACGCCGGGCGGGGTAGCAGGCCCAGAAACCGTGCGCGCCGTTGCGGCGCGCGCTCAAGCCATCGTCGGTACGGGTGACCCGCCAGTGCGCACCGTCCAGCCGGATGCCGCCCTCGTCCGCACCCGGCGCCAGCCAACCCGCCGGATCGGTCTCCTCGCCCAGCGCCGCCGCGAGGGCCGCCAGCAGGGTGCTCTTGCCCGCGCCGTTCGGTCCGGCCAGCACCGTCCAGCCTGCGTGCGAGCCGTCCGGCCTGGTCAGGTCGAGATCGACGTTCCTGGCGCCCCGGAAACCGCGCAGGTTCTCCACTTCGAGCCTGGAGACGTACATCCGCCCACCCCTCCCCGTTCGCGCGGTCAGCCTCGGACCGAGCCCAAGGAGTGATTACCCGTCACGACACGATCCTGACCGGCAACTCGGCGAGAACCTCGCGCAGCGAGTCGGCGAACCGTTCGTACTCCGGCGTCCGCGCCGAGCCGGGACGGGTAGCCAGACCGATCCGGCGGCCCGGCGCCGGATGGGCGAACCGGACGGCGGCCAGCCGGTCGGTCCGGCCCGCCTCGACGTCCAGGGCGGTGGCCGGCAGCAGGGTGACCCCGAGCCCGCCCGCCACCAGCTGGACCAGGGTCGAGAGCCCGGCGGCCCGGGTCGAGCCGCCCGTGCCGTCGGCACCGACCTCGCGGCACAGGTCGAGGGCCTGGTCGCGCAGGCAGTGCCCCTCCTCCAGGAGCAGCACGTCCAGGTCGAGCAGGACGTCCCGGGGCACGTCGGTCCGCCCGGCCAGCTCGTGGTCGGGCGGGGTGACCAGCACGAAGTCCTCGTCGAACAGCGGGATGTCCCGGGTCGGCGAGGAACCGCCGGAGGGCAGCGCCAGCAGCAGCACGTCGAGCCGCCCGGCGGCCAGGCCGTCCAGCAGGGCGGGGGTGCGCTCCTCGTGCACGTGCAGTTCGAGCTCGGGGTAGCCGTCCCGGACCAGCCGGAGCACGGTCGGCAGCAGGTACGGAGCCACGGTCGGGATCACCCCGAGGTGCAGCGGCCCGGTGAAGGGGCGGCGGGCCGCCTCGACCTCCTCGGTGAGGGCGTGCAGGGCCGACAGCACCCGGCGCGCGTGATCGGCGACCCGCTCCCCCAGGGGAGTGATGATGACCCGCCGCGTCGTACGCTCGATCAGCTGCGCGCCGAGCGCCTCCTCCAACGCGGCGACCGCTCCGGAGAGCGCGGGCTGGCTGGTGCCGCCCGCTGCGGCGGCCTCGCGGAAGTGCCGGTGCTCGGCGACCGCCAGGTAGGCCCTCAGCTGGGCGAGGGTGGGGGTGCGGGGCTTGGGGTTCACGGTACTGATAGCTGACTCCGATCAATCGGATCAAGTCTAACGATTTCCGCTATCAGTTGGCGTATGCGACTGTGGATGCTGTCCGCAATGCGGACACTTTCCCTCAGTTTCCAAGCCTGGAGAAGCGAACGTGCTTACGATCGGTGACAAGTTCCCGGAGTTCGAACTCAACGCCTGTGTCGACCTCGACGCCGCGAACGCCTTCGCCGAGATCAACCACAAGTCCTACGAGGGCAAGTGGAAGATCGTCTTCTTCTGGCCGATGGACTTCACGTTCGTCTGCCCGACCGAGATCGCCGCGTTCGGCAAGCTGAACGAGGAGTTCGCCGACCGCGACGCCCAGATTCTCGGCGTCTCCGGCGACTCCGAGTTCGTGCACCACGCCTGGCGCAAGGACCACAAGGACCTCCGCGACCTGCCCTTCCCGATGATGGCCGACGTCAAGCACGACCTGATGCGGGCCTGCGGCGTCGAGGGCGCGGACGGCACCGCCCAGCGCGCCGTGTTCATCGTGGACCCGAACAACGAGATCCAGTTCGTCATGGTGACCGCCGGTTCCGTCGGCCGTAACCCCAAGGAGGTCCTGCGGGTCCTCGACGCCCTGCAGACCGACGAGCTGTGCCCGTGCAACTGGACCAAGGGCGAGGACACCCTCGACGCCCAGACCCTGCTGGCGGGCTGACCCGTGGCACTGGACGAGCTCAAGGCCGCTCTGCCGGACTACGCCAAGGACCTCAAGCTCAACCTGAGCGCGGTCATAGGCAACTCGGAGCTGCCCGCCCAGCAGCTCTGGGGCACCGTGCTCTCCTGCGCCATGGCGACTCGCTCGCCGGCAGTGCTGCGTGAGCTGGAGCCCGTCGCCAAGGCCGAGCTGAGCCCGGCGGCGTACAACGCCGCCAAGGGCGCGGCCGCCGTCATGGGGATGAACAACGTCTACTACCGGACCACCCACCTGCTCTCCGACAAGGAGTACAGCGGGATGCGGGCCGGGCTGCGGATGAACATCATCGGCACGCCGGGCGTGGAGAAGGCCGACTTCGAGCTGTGGTGCTTCGCCGTCTCGGCGATCAACGGCTGCGGTCAGTGCCTCGACTCGCACGAGGGCGTGCTCCGCAAGGCGGGCGTCGACCGCGAGGTCATCCAGGCGTCGATCAAGATCGCGGCAGTGCTGCAGGCCGTGGCGGCCACCCTCGACTCCGAGGCCGTGCTCGCCGCACTGTAGGCACGAGGTTTTTCAGCCAGGGGCCCGGAGAACAACGACACCGTTCTCCGGGCCCCTGGCGCATGCCCGCTCAACCTCCGTTGACGCGCGCGGCTTCCAGGGCCTCGAAGACCTGCTGGCCGGCCGCGGCGCGGCGGCGGAGGTGGACCACCACGGTGTTGGTGACGGCGATCAGCGGGACGGAGACGATCGCACCGCCGATGCCGCCGACGATGGTGCCCGCCGCGACCCCGAGGACCACGGCGAGCGGGTGGACCCGGACCGCCCGGCCGAGGATCAGCGGTTGCAGCAGGTGCCCCTCGATCTGCTGGACCGCGACCAGCACGACCATCACCATCAGCGCGGTGAACGGCCCCTGGGTCACCAGCGCGATCAGCACAGCGATGGTCCCGGTGACGAGCGCGCCGACCAGCGGCACGAAGGCCCCCAGGAAGACGATCACGGCCAGCGGCAGCGCCAGTTGGACGCCGAGCAGCTGGATGCCGATCCCGATGCAGAGCGCGTCGATGAAGGCCACGCAGACGGTCCCGCGCACGTACGCGGTCAGGGTGGCCCAGGCCTTCGGCCCGGCGCCCGCCATCGCGTAACGGGACTGCCGGGGCAGCATGCCGAGGGCCCAGCCCCAGATCCGGGCGCCGTCGTAGAGCAGGAAGAACGTGGTGAAGGCGGTCAGCACCACGCCGGTCAGCACCTCGACCGCGATCGTCACGCCGGTGAACCCGGCGGAGGTGATCTGCTCGGAGTTGGTGCCGATCGCGGTGGAGATCTGCTTGGCGAAGTCGGTGATCTGCTGCTGCGTCAGGTGCAGCGGCCCGGTGACCAGCCAGTCCCGGATCCGTTCGACGCCGACCTGGACCTGGTCGGTGACCGAGTGCAGGTTGGTGGTCACCTGCCAGACCACGAACCAGCCGACCAGCCCGATGCCCGCCACCCCGCTCAGGAACGTTCCTGCCGCCGCCAGCGAACGCGGCACGCCGAGGCGGCGCAGCCAGGAGACCGTCGGCTCCAGCAGCGCGGAGATCAGCAGGGCGGCCAGCACCGCGAAGGCGACCAGCCGGAGCATGTCGACCACCCGGAACAGCAGGTAGAGCGCGCCGGCCAGCAGCAGCAGCCGCCAGGTCGACTCGGCCGCCACCCGCAGGCCCCAGGGCACCGCGTCGGCCGGGGTGGCCGGGCGGGGTGCGTGGAACTCGCGGACCGGCTCGGGCCTGACCTCGACCACCACCGGCTCGGGGTCCCGGGGCGTCGGAAGCTGTTCGTGCTGCTCCACCATGGCGGCCGCGATGGCCGCCCGCTGTTGCAGCGCGCTGCCCAGCCGGACCGCCACCCGGGACATCCACCAGCCCTGTGCCACCTAGACCACCGTTCCCCGTTCGCGCCGTGGGTCCGCCACGGTCGTCCGGGACGACCGTACCCGGCGGAGGCGGCCCAGCACCCGCGAGTTCGGCCACGGGAAACCGACAAACCGTCACAGATCATCATGTTTCGATGCCCCTGAATACGGGAACTGCCCCGTTACACGGACCAACCGTCCGCGGACCGGCACCTCCGGAGCTACCAGGACCCACTCCGGAGCGTCGCGTACCGCATCCAGGACCGCACCGCCCGAGGCACGCTGGTCAGCCGGCTCCGGGCGGCGCGGCCCGTTCCCGGACGGAGAACGGCGAAGGCCCCGATCCCAGCGGGATCGGGGCCTTCGTGTGGCCCGACGGTGTGTCTAGTACCAGTGGTGCGACTGCCAGAACGACCAGGCGCCGCAGGGCGAGCCGTAGCGGTCGTTCATGTAGTTCAGGCCCCACTTGATCTGGGTCGCGGGGTTGGTCCGCCAGTCGGCGCCGACGGAGGCCATCTTGTTGCCCGGGAGCGCCTGGACCAGACCGTAGGCACCGGAGCTGGCGTTGCTGGCGGTGTAGTCCCAGCCGCTCTCGCGCTTCACGATCTGGCTGAAGCACTGGAACTGGGACTGGTCGCCGATGATCTGGAGCGCCATGTCCTGGACCGAGCCCGGGCTGACGGCGGCCATCACGGAGCGCGCCTTGGCGCGGTTCGCGGCCTCCTCGTCGGCCTTGCGCTTCGCCTCGGCGGCCTTCGCGGCCTTCTCGGCGTCGGCCTTGGCCTGCGCGTCGGCGGCGGCCTTCTGGCGCGCGGCCTCCTCGGCAGCCTTCTTGGCCGCGGCGTCGGCGGACGCCTGCTGGGCGTTGGCCTGCGCGGTGAAGTGGTCGCTGACGGCCTGCGCCTGCGCACCGATCGGAACGTCCTGGAGCAGGGTGGCTCCCGCGACATCGACCGTCTGGGTCTGCGCGCCCTCGCTGCCCGAGGCCACACCCACGACGGCACCGACAGCGGTGACGGCGGTGGCTGAGGCGACAGCAACTCCCCGGACCGAGATCCGAGTCACATGGTTTCCTTCCGGCGTCGCCCCGTACGCGTGACCACTGGGGCGCAACATGCCCCTGGTCACTGGTCTCCATGGTGCTGCTGGTCACGGGAGACGCGGGCCCGGCACCGGGCCGGCGGTGACCGGATCGGCGTTTCGTTCGGGCGGCGTACGGCTCATCCTTGTTCAGTTGTGCGCCCGATAACCGTAGTTGTCGGGTGATATGTGCCGTACGCGGGGCCTGACAGAACCCTCACCATGCCGCACGGGGACCGGTCAACGCAATTCCCTCTTGCGTGGCGGATCTCACAGACTTCACGACCAGCACGTTTGCCCGAGACGCCGACGAGGGTCCGTCAGATGTGGTCACGACAGCGGGACCTGATACTTCGTACCAGGTCCCGCTGTCCGGTTCTGCCCCGTTATGACCGGGGTCGACCTAGGGCTGCACGTCCTCCAGGAGCTCCGTGACCAGCGCCGCGATCGGCGAACGCTCCGAGCGGGTCAGCGTGATGTGGGCGAACAACGGGTGCCCCTTCAGCTTCTCCACCACCGCCACCACCCCGTCGTACCGGCCGACCCGGAGGTTGTCGCGCTGGGCGACGTCGTGGGTGAGCACCACCCGCGACCCCTGGCCGATCCGGGACAGCACGGTGAGCAGCACGTTCCGCTCCAGCGACTGCGCCTCGTCCACGATCACGAACGCGTCGTGGAGCGACCGGCCCCGGATGTGGGTGAGCGGGAGGACCTCCAGCATCCCGCGGGAGATCACCTCCTCGATCACGGCCGGGGTGGTGACGGCCGAGAGGGTGTCGAAGACCGCCTGCGCCCAGGGGCTCATCTTCTCCGACTCGGAACCGGGCAGGTAGCCCAACTCCTGCCCGCCGACCGCGTAGAGCGGCCGGAAGACCATCACCTTCCGGTGCTGCTGCCGCTCCAGCACCGCCTCCAGGCCCGCGCACAGCGCCAGCGCGGACTTGCCCGTCCCCGCCCGGCCGCCCATCGACACGATCCCGACCTCCTGGTCGAGCAGCAGGTCGAGGGCGACCCGCTGCTCGGCACTCCGGCCGCGCAGCCCGAACACCTCGCGGTCGCCCCTGACCAGCCGGACCCGGCCGTCCTGGGTGACCCGGCCAAGGGCCCGGCCGCGCTCCGAGGTGAGCACCAGCCCGGTGTGCACCGGGAGCTCCGCCGCACCGTCCACGTCCAGCGCGACGTCGTGGCCGGCGCCGAACAGCGCGTCCACCTGGTCGCCGGAGACGTGCAGTTCGGACATTCCGGTCCAGCCGGAGGTGATCGCCAGCTCCGCCCGGTACTCCTCGGCGAGCAGACCGACCGAACTGGCCTTGATCCGGAGCGGCAGGTCCTTGGAGACGACGGTGACGTCGTACCCCTCGGCCTGGAGGTTCCGCGCGACGGCGAGGATCCGGGTGTCCGCCTCGCCACCGCCGAGGCGGTAGCCGGCCGGGAGCACCGAGGTGTCCGAGTGGTTGAGCTCCACCCGGATGCTGCCACCGAGCTCGCCCACCGGGATCGGCTCATCGAGCCGCCCGTGCCGGACCCGGAAGTCGTCCAGCAGCCTCAGTGCCTGGCGGGCGAAGTAGCCCAGCTCCGGATGGTGCCGCTTGGCCTCCAACTCCGTGACCACCACCACGGGGAGGACGACCTCGTGCTCCTCGAAACGGGTCATGGCGAGTGGATCCGCCAGGAGCACGCTGGTGTCGAGAACGTACGTGCGCCGGTCTGGCGTCCGGCGGCTCTTTGTACTGACCACTAGGCCTCCAGAGCGGATGACCCTGCGTCACCCGCGGCATGCCGGTCCCCGCGCCCCCGGTTGGCCGGAGTACCGGTCTGACAGGGGTATTCCCAGGCGAACGGCACCACGAACCCGACGACGGATCATCGTTGGTTAACTTTCGGTGCGTCAGCTCCCGCCGGGACCTCACAGCCCGAGACGACGGTTCCTCAGCTGGTAGTCCCGCAGCGCCCGCAGGAAGTCGACCTTCCGGAACGCCGGCCAGTACGCCTCACAGAAGTAGGCTGCGTCACCGTGGGGGACGACCCCCACACCCCCAGCCCCGCCGCGACCCGCCGCTTCACAGCCCGAGACGACGGTTCCTCAGCTGGTAGTCCCGCAGCGCCCGCAGGAAGTCGACCTTCCGGAACGCCGGCCAGTACGCCTCACAGAAGTAGAACTCGCTGTGCGCGCTCTGCCAGAGCAGGAAGCCGGACAGCCGCTGTTCGCCCGAGGTGCGGATGACCAGGTCAGGGTCCGGCTGGCCCTTGGTGTAGAGGTGTTCGGCGATGTGCTCGACGTCGAGGATCTCGGCCAGTTCCTCGATCGAGGTGCCGCGGCCCGCGTGCTCCTGGAGCAGGGAGCGGACGGCGTCCGCGATCTCGTGCCGTCCGCCGTACCCGACCGCGACGTTGACGGTGATGCCGTCGATGCCGGCGGTGGCCTCGGCGGCCTCCTTGAGCACATCGGAGGTGCGCGAGGGCAGCAGGTCGAGCGCGCCGACCGGGTGGACCCGCCAGCGGCCGTCCGCGGCGAGCCGCCGGACGGTGTCCTCGATGATCCCGAGCAGCGGCACCAGTTCGTCGGCCGGCCGGGAGAGGTTGTCGGTGGAGAGCATCCAGAGCGTGACCACCTGGACGTGCGTCTCGTCGCACCAGCCCAGGAACTCGCTGATCTTGTCCGCGCCGCGCTGGTGCCCGTCGGCCGTGGTGCCGCCGGTGGCGCGGGCCCAGCGGCGGTTGCCGTCCAGGATCACGCCGATGTGGTGCGGGGTGTTCGCGAGGTGGACCTCGACCCGGCGCCCGTAGAGCCGGTAGGCGTTGTCCAGCAGGGTTCGGAGACCCGGCGTGCGCTCGACGACGTCGCGCAGACCCATGGTGTTCGACCCCTCCGTGCTCGGTCCTCCTCGGGTACGTCGAATACCCTCGCGCAGCCTACTCCCGGACCGGTCCGCACGGTAAAGCCGCAGGTACCGAAGGTGTCACAGCCTCAGATCGGCGGCGTGACGCGGGACACGGAACGGTCTCCGCTTCCTTAAATGTCCCGTAAGCCGACGCCGAGTTCTTGACGCCCCCCAATGGTCTAGTCCAGCTTGTGACCGAGAGCGGCAGCCCACCCCACCGGTCGCCGCCCTCCGAGTACCACTGCGGACCTCCCCTCCCCCACGCGGAGCCGCCGCGCCCCCCACCGCGGCGGCTCCTCCCTCCCCACAGGAGCGTCTCCATGGCACGATCGCTGCCACAGCAGTCCCACCGGCGCCGACGCAACCCCCTCCCCGCCGCCCTCGCGGCCGGGACCACCGCGCTCGCGCTGGCCGCCACCGGCCTCGCCCTGTTCGCCGGTGGCGCCAACGCCGCCGTGGGCAACCTCGTGAGCAACGGCGGCTTCGAGGGTGGCGACCTCACCGGCTGGACCTGTACCGGCGGCGCGAGCGTCGTCGGCTCGCCCGCCCGCTCCGGCGCGTACGCGCTGAACGCGGCCCCGAGCGCCTCGGACACCGCCGAGTGCCGGCAGACCGTCAGCGTGCTCCCCAACACCAGCTACTCGCTGGCCGGCTGGGTGCAGGGCCCGTACACCTACCTCGGCGTACGCGGCACCGGCGGCACCGACCCGTCCACCTGGTCGAGCCAGTCCAGCTGGAACCAGCTCTCCTCGTCCTTCACCACGGGCGCAGGCGTCAGCAGCATCACCGTGTACGTGCACGGCTGGTACGGCCAGGGCGCCTACCAGGCGGACGACATCACCCTGACCGGCCCGGGCGGCACCGCCTCCCCGTCGGCCTCGCCCTCCCCCAGCGCGAGCGCCTCCGCCTCGGCCAGCCCGAGCGCGAGCCCCAGCACGAGTCCCAGCACCAGCCCGAGCAGCAGTCCGACCGCCAGCCCGAGCCCGACCGTCACACCCACCACCCCCGCCACCGGCCTGCCCAAGCACGTGGTCACCGGTTACTGGCACAACTTCGACAACGGCGCGACCGTCCAGAAGCTGGGCGAGGTGCAGAGCGCGTACGACATCATCGCGGTCTCCTTCGCGGACGCCGTCCCGACCAGGACCGGGGCGATCACCTTCCAGCTGGACCCGGGTCTGTCCAGCAAGCTCGGCGGCTACACCGACGCCCAGTTCCGGGCCGACGTGAAGGCAAAGCAGGCGGCCGGCAAGAAGGTCGTCCTCTCCATCGGCGGCCAGAACGGCGCCATCTCGGTGGGCGACGCCACCGCCGCGGCCGCCTTCACCGACAGCGCCTACGCGGTGCTGAAGGACTACGGCTTCGACGGCATCGACGTCGACCTGGAGAACGGCGTCAACCCGGAGCACCTGGGCAACGCACTGCTCAACCTCCAGGCCAAGGTCGGTTCGGCGTTCGTCCTGACCATGGCGCCCGAGACCATCGGCGTCTACAGCACCGCCGGCGCGTACTTCCAGCTGGCGCTGAAGACCAAGTCCGTCCTGACCGTCATGAACACCCAGTTCTACAACTCGGGCGGCATGAACGGCTGCGACGGCAAGGTCTACAACCAGGGCACCATCGACTTCATCACCGCCCAGGTCTGCACCCAGATCCAGGGCGGCCTGCGTCCGGACCAGGTCGGCATCGGTGTCCCGGCCTCCAGCAAGGCGGCGGGCGGCGGCTACGTGGCCCCGAGCGTGGTCAACAACGCGCTGAGCTGCCTGGCGACCGGCACCAACTGCGGCAGCTTCGTCCCGCCGGCCAAGTGGCCGACCATCCGCGGCGCGATGACCTGGTCGACCAACTGGGACGCCAACAACGGCAACGCCTTCTCCAACACGGTGGGCCCGTTCGTCCACGCCATGCCGTAACACCTCCCCGGTGCGCCGCCCATGAGGGTGAGGCCGCGTACCACCGGGCCCGCCGTACCCACCAGGTGCGGCGGGCGCCGGCGTTGACGTGCCGTCATGTAGGTTCCAGGAACCTATGGCCCCTGAGGTCGGCGTGACCTGGGCATGATTCCAACGTCCAGCGGATTGGCCCACGGCGCCGTCCAGGTCCCGCGTCCCTCCCCGACCCAAGACCCTGCCAGCCACCTCGCCGTTCAGCTCCAGCTAAGTGGCCGCGCTGAACAACGAGTGCCGAGTTGCCTTCAGCCCTTGGGCGGCGGTTGGCGAGCCTTCAATCCACAGGAGGCGCGGTGTCGATAGCTGGCTGCATCTGGAACCGCCAGATCCGCAGCACCCGGTGCTTCCGCTCCCAGTAGCTGTCGGGAATCAGCTGGGCGAGTACCGCCGGCTCTGGCTCTTCACGTAGCGCCCGAATCTCCCCATCTTCGGTGGTGACGGCCTCCAAGAATTGACGGGTGTAGAGCGTGCTTAGTGTGTCGAGGAATGCAAATCCTTGCTCTGCCATCTGGCGAACCGCTACGTCATCCGGAAGATCTGGCGCGAAGACATAGTCCAGCCTCTCCAGCCTTCCCTCGTCGTCGAAGTGCGATGTCTGGGTCTCCGACCAGCCACCGTGCAGCATCAGGAACCAGGCCAACCTGCGTTCGTCGGGGGCGGTGATGATGCGGCCAGCAGCTAGCAGTTCCACCCCTCCGATGGTCAGCGCCCGTGTCTCCTCCCCCTCCCCAAGCCGTTCAACTACCCTTTCTTGATCTCGGTTCATGACGACCGAGAAGGTGAGGGGCGGCTCGGTCGCGAGATGCCCGTCCCCAAGGAGGTGCATCTCGTTTGCCATGGCGGCATCGGTGGCGGATAGCCTCTGGTACTTCCCGACGAGGCGGAAGGTGGAAGGATCGACCAGTGTCCACATCCTCATTCGGCTCCAGAAGAGGGCGTACAGCAACCGTCCGCCCGTAGCCTGAGCGTATGCCTGAGCTGCGGTCACGTCTGCGGCGCGTATCTTCGCCTCCAGACCGTTCCCGATAGGGGCGATGTTCTTGACCTCAACCAGCAGTTGCGCGCCATCGTTCAGGACGATGCGGAAGTCCGGCGGCTGAATCTGACCCTGCGCGTCGTCAAAGTAGAAGAGCCCCGAGTCCTCGGTCTTGATCAGCCGAACAGAGCCGAGAGCCACAACCACAGCCTCAAACGCGTACTGTACCTGCCAGCCCTGCAGCCTGGACGGATTGTCCAGCGACGAGAGCAGAGCATCACTGATCGCCGTAACCGTCTCCGCATGCCGATCACGAAGCAGTTCCTGCCCAGGTTCTGGCAGCGCAAGGTCGAGCAACGGCAGGACTTCGAGCCCCAGATTGCCTTTTCGCCCTCGTCGGAGCGTCATATCCCCACCCTCTGTCTGCCGGACCTGTCTGCAACGGCCTGAAAACCTTTGCTACCAAGAGCGTGGATCGTCAGCGATGCTCACGATGCCGGAAAGCGCCTGACGAGCTCAATCATGCCACTCGCCAATACCTCATCCGTATTTGGGCCGTTCCTTACGAAGAATTTTCCATCATACATAACTGGAGCCGACATCGCGGCAGGCTCCAAAGTCCAAAGCAAATAGTCTCCATATCGGAAAGGTTTCAGCGTACTAGCGAGCGCTTCCGCAAAGCGAGGCTCAAGCTTAGAGTTCTTGATCTTATCGATTAGCCACCGAAAGAACTCGTCAACGGACTTGCCAAGCGCGTCGAGCTCATGCTGCGTGCCTGTGACATGAAACCGGTCGATCTGCTGACTGTTGACACCTGTAAACCTCTTGATGGCCGCCGCGTCACTGGCATCGTCGGCGACCCCAATGAAGATCACACCCTTGGCTTGGGCCCTAGTGTTAGCCATGGCGCTAGCAATCTTCAGAATCTTATTGAAGCTACCCTCATCAAAAGCCGAGGGCTTATTCAGCTGGCAGAATCCTTGCTTCAGCTCGAAAAGTGCCTCTTCAGTCAGAGCCATGCGTAGGGTCGACTCGAATCTGAAGGCCTGCTCTTGAAGCTTCAGCTTGTGCTCATCCTTGGTTGCCTCAAAGTGGGGCCGCAAGTGTCCCTTGACCGCGTTGATCAAGGTTGTCTTCCGCTCCCCTCCCCAGTTCCCTCCTCCTGGGATGCTCAGATCCTTATCCCAAAATCCCTTGAGTGCAGCAGAGAATTCCTTCTTGCTCTTTGGAACCAGATCCTCCTCATGGAGAAGCTGATCCACAGCTACGAACAGCGCATGGAAGTGGCGGGGAATTCCACGCGGATTCTGCTGCGTGACGGTCCAGGTGGAATACGGAGCGCCTGCAATATCAAGGGTCTCCCGAATCAGGTCGAGAGTATCCATGAAGCGACGTTCGACTTCACCTGCCCCCAAGGTCAGCAATCTCGAACGAATAAGCCCCGCCGAGGTGGAGGAAGATGACCGATCCTCGGCATAGGCGGCATTTCTGTAGTCCAGTCCACTGGATGCTAGAGGTCGCAAAATTAGATCAAGAAGGAGGTCGAGAACAAGCTCTTCATCACGAGACTCACGCACAGAATCGTTCGAGAGAATCCCCTGCTTGATCCAGAAGATCCCTTCGTCAAAGATACCGTAAGAGAGATTTCTATTGGTGATACTGATCTTCGGCATATCGTTCAGATTGACATAATCGGTCAGCGAGGAGTCGCCACGGATGGCTGCACTTATCCGCCGCACCAGGCCAGAGATCTCCATTGTCGACCCGGCCTGACGGATCTCCTGAGGGCTCAGATATCGTCCGGATGAGTTGATCCTACGGAATACTTCATCAACTGATGACTCACTGGCCGATCGATAGGTCGATACGGGTAGCTGATAGTTGGTGAAATCTCGACAGGTCGCGCGATCCAAGATGGGCTCTCGCTGCGCAAGCCTCCCTTCATCCTTGAGAAACTTAGTATCCGCCAGTGTCTCAATATCGAAGAATTTGCCATCAACAGGGAACTCGTTCTCAATGAATGCAAACAGAGCATTCAGACGCTGAAGTCCATCGATGACTTCCAGGCGCGCCACGTCCTCATGCTGACTTTCGGCCAGCAGGATTAGCGGAATGGGAAGTTTCTTGAGAACGGAATCGATTAGCCTTTCCTTCTCTTCGACAGTCCAAACAAGTTTCCGCTGGTACCGGCGATTAATCAGGAATCGATTCTTCCCGTACTCGCTATAGAGCTGCTGAAGGCTCTCGCCCTTGACGGAGAGCTCCGTACTGTCTGCCGCGGCCACTTCAATCCCCTTAAGATCAATTGTTGATATGGCTCACTGAACGGCCTGACGCAGCGTCAGGGGTGACGATGTATCAGGCTAGCGCAGGGGACCTCCAACCCTGAACGAAAAGGACACCATCGGAGGAATCCCGCTTCTCCGCAGAACTTCGTGGTCCTTGTCGGTCAATACAGCTGTAGCCGGGGCCACCGGGTCGCCAACTCTGTGCTGGGACACGGACCGGACTTCTGACTCGCCTACCAGTGCCTGCAGACGGGCGCTGGGCTGAGCCTCAAGGCGTCTCTACCAGGCCCAGGGAAGTGCCAGGCACGACTTCCTCGGGACACCCATGTGGTGGCTGCGCTACCGTCCTGGCCGCTGGGCGTCACGGCTGCTCGGCGGCCTGGGGACTCGGTCGGCTCAGCGATCTGCCTGCCCGGTATGGGGTGATGGGGATCTCGTAGGTGCGGGCGAGGTCGCTGATGGTGGTCCTGCCGTAGCCGGTCAGCTTCCCGATCTCGCCGAGTGACAGGCGCTGTTCGTGGTGGAGGTCCACGAGTTGCTCGCGGGAGATGGTGTGACGGACATGTTGGCGGCGGGCTTCGGGCTGTGGAGCCGGGTGGTCGATCAGGAGTGCCTGTATCGCCTCGCTGGTGGTCTCGAAGTGGCGGGCGATCATCGCGGGGGAGGCGCCGTCGGTGCGGACGAGACGGTGGATCTCCGCCAGGTCGAGGCCGGCCGGGTCGGGGCCGGGCAGGGTCAGGCCGTCGAGTAGTTCGGCCGGTGGCTGCCAGACGATCGGCTCGTTCCGGATCTGATGGAGCGCCAGGAAGTCCTGGGCTGCCTGGTCGAGCTCGGCGGTGAGCCTGGGTGTCAGGTGGCCGGCGAACTTGGCCAGTCGGAACTTGAAGACATCGTCCGTCCCGGGGTGTGGGAACGGAGCGCAGGTCGGGGGGAGGCCGCTGAGACGGGTGAACAGCAGATGCCGGGCGTACGACGCATGAAGGCTCAACATCCGGGTGTGCTGGGTTTCCGCAATGCGCTGGCGGATGGACTCCCACAGCGGGTCCGGGAGCAGGTCGGTGTAGTCCAGGTGCCGTCGGCGTTCGTAGTCGATGGCGGAGGGCTGGGCATCGAGGCGGTCGGCGAGTGCGGTCAGCGCCGTGCGGATGTCGTCCCAGTGCGGTGAGGCGTGCATGCGTTGCAGCGTGGTGGTGACCGGCCAGTGCCTGACCACGCCACCGAGGAGTTCGGCCGCCTCCGTGTGGTTGAGCCGCGTGCCGACCAGGAGGATAGAGGCGGCCAGTGCCGATCCTCGTACTGCGGAGTGTCCGTTCCGCCTCGGCAGGAGCCGTGCGGTCCAAGCGGGCCAGAAGGTAGAGGGGAGACTGCGGCGTCGGGCGCGGGCGAGAGCGCCGGACATCTCCAGGCGGACGGTGGGTGCGACAGCGCCAACACGGTAGCGCAGTTGGTCGTTGGGGCGCAGGGCGGGGCCGAGCGCGGCGAGTTGGATACGGCGGAAGGTGTCGCTGGTGCTGCGGCCCCAGTCGTCGAGGGTGGAGGCGTGGGTCGGCCGGCGGTCCGGCCCCGGCGCGGAGGTGAGCCAGCGCAGCCGCTTGGCGGCTGTGTCGGCGTTGTCGGCGGCCATGACGCCAACTGCGTGGGTCAGACCGAGGGCGGCCCCGGCGGCCAGGGGCGGCGCGGTGCCGACGCGTTGTTGGGCTGTGCGCTGGGTGGCGTGTTGGTGCCGGGCAAGTCGGTGCAGTTCGACAGTGACCGGGTCGGTGGCCATGGCGTCGAGAAGGCCATGGTGGAGGGTGTGGGCGAGGACGCGGCCGGCGATCGCGCGTAGGTCGGCCAGCGCAGTGGCCGTCGGTACCGGTGCGGCCGTGTAGAGGCCGAATGCCGCGGTGTCGATGTCGATGAGCTGGTCGAGGATGTCCTGGGCGGCCAGGGTCTGATGTCCAGGCGGTAGGAGCAGTGTGGAGGTCTGGGCGAGGTTGGCGCCGCACCGTCGGTGACGGCCGCGACTCTGTTCTCTGGTGTCGCCCGGCAGGGAGATGGGGGCTGGGCAGTGTCCAGGGGATGGCGGCTGATGGGTACCGCTGCCCCTGAAACCGGGAATGCTCTCGCAGACCGGACAGGTGTCGGCCAGCATCCGCTGGTGGGTGGTGCAGGCGAAGCTCCAGACGAGTCGCCAGCGGATTTGCCACCGTCCGCCGGATTCCGCGAGGCAGTCGGGGCAGTAGCGTGATCCGCGACCCCTGGCCCACAGGGTGCGGGTGTTGATCTGGCGGCTGGTGTGGTCGATCATGACGGCCCGCCGGTCGTAGCGGGCCAGGGTCATCGCGTGGAGCGCGGGTATTGGGATGCCGGTGGCGGTGTTGATCGCCTGTGCTTCGTGGTCGCGCAGGAGTACGACTCGGTTGGCGGGTATGTCGTGGCGCTGGAGGACGCTGTGAGGGCCACCTTTGAGGCCGAACGACCAGCCGAGGTCGATCAGCGGGACGTTGAGGCGGTGTGCGAGTGCGTCCAGGTACGAATCGAGTGCTTCTCCCGGGTGCGGTGCCAGCCGCAGCGGGAGGGTCCGGCCCGGCTTCACGTTCCCTCCTTCCGCGCTGTCCCGCGGCCGGACCGCTTGGGGCGGCTGGTCAGCCGCTTCGCCGCAAGGGACGCTTCCACGTGGGTGCGGGCCGCCTCCGCCGCGGCGTCGTTCTTCACCTGGTCCAGCAGCTTGGTGTCCAGGCGTTCGGCGCCGGTGCGGATCGCCCGCTGGCAGCCTCGGTTGACCAGGGTCATCAGGGAGCCGATGTGGCCGGTGGAGCGGGCGAAGAGGTAGTCGGACAGGTCGTCGGCGAGCATCCCCGGGTAGGAGTTGGCCAGGACGAGCCGCTGCTCGATCGCCAGCAGCAGGTTGCGCCAGTCACGCCGTTGCTCCTCGCGGCGGATCATGAACGGCTCCACGGTCAGCGCGGTAGTGCGGCGGCCAGTCTGGGCCAGGGACTCGTCGCCGTCGCTGTCGACCTCGCCGAACAGGCCGCGCTCGGCCAGGCCCACCCCCACGAACAGCAGCGTGACAGGGAACTCGTTCGCGATGTACTTGAAATGGTTGCTGATCTCGGTGGCGCTGCGGTTCCTCCAGCGCAGGAAGTGCAGATCGTCGACGACCAGCAGCCGTACCTCACAGGACAGGAAACAGTCCAGCGCCCGCTCGCCGATCTGGGTGGTGGTGCCGCGGGCTTCCCCGGGGTGGCCGAAGAAGTCGAGCATCGCCCGGTTGAAGTCCTTCATACCGGTGTTGCCGGTCAAGCCGACCCGGCACACAGGCCAGCGTTCGTGCCCGTCCTCGGTGAACGGGCCCGCTTCCGCGATCTCACGCAGGTGGAACTGCTTGGCGAAGGACAGCACCGCTGTCGTCTTCCCGAGCCCGGGGAAGGCGTCAACGGCGACGGCACCCTTGGCCTTGTCGCCGTCCTGCAGGTTGCTGTCGACGATGTCCCACAAGTCCTCGTGCAGCGCCGCCAGTTGAGGCGTCTTGATCGGTCCCAGGTTGGCGTGCCAGACGCGGCGCGCACGGTCATAGGCCGCGCGCGCGGGAAGGCTCAGGGCCCGCAGGCCGGCCAGCGGCAGCAGCTCGGGCATCACCCGGTCCGGGGCGAGAACCAACTGCCGCCAGCCCTCCTTGTGCGCCAGCGTCAGATTGTCCAACCGCGACCGAGGCGGCACCGCCGTCGCGCTCACACGTCCTCCAGAGCATCCGCGTAGAAGTCCTCGCCGTCCGGTCCCGCGGTGTCGTCGAGTTCTTCCTCGTCGTCGTCATCACCGGTCGCCAAGCCCGGGTAGATCCCCGGCGCCGCCTCGTCGTCCTCGTCTGTGGCGGGCCCAGTACCAGGCGTGGGACGGCCCAGGGCCCGGGCCAGGGACGGCAGCGCGGCCAGCGGATCGGTGTCCTCGGCCGGGGGCAGGGTCAGGGCTTTCTGGTCGCGGGCGAGGCGAAGCGCCATCCGGCGTTCGACCGCGGTCATGCCCAGGCCCAGGTTCCACCGCTCCAGCAAGGACGCGACGGCCTGCTTGTCGTCCGGGTAGCGGTACTTCACCGCTTCCATCTTCCGGGCGAGTTCCAGGGCTTCCTCGCTGATCGGGAACCTCACCGACGGGGCGTGTTCCCAGGTCAGCGTTGACCAGCGGCGGGTCTTCGGGTGCCGGAAGTAGATGTGGTTGATGTCGTCCGGGTCGACCTGGACCGGCCAGCGGCCCTTGGCCTTCGGCCCGGTGTAGGGGCTGGTCCGGCCAGCCAGGCCGACCAGTGCGTCTCCCCGGTAGCGGCAGCGGCGGATCTCCACCCCGTAGTGGTGGACCGGCACCCATTCGGTCTTCAGGAACTCGAATGCCAGATCCGCGTCGCGCGGCACCTCGATGTACCCGGCCCGGGCGACACCGTGGTCGAACATCGCCGCGGGTGACAGCTCCAGGCCCGGCACCTGCGGGTCCACCAGGCCGTCGTGCGGCCTGTGGTGGTAGACGACCGCGACCCACTCCCGGATGATCTCCTCCAGTTCGTTCAGGAAGAAGAACGCCTCCCCTTCCGGGTTCAGGCCCCGTGAGTGGACGTCCGGGCCCTTGTAGGCGGGCAGCCACTGCAGCAACCCCTCACGCAGGGTCCGGAAGAACCTTTCTATCGGGCCCTTGTCCCGGCCCGTTCGCAGCCGGGCCGGCTGGATCGAGATGCCCATGCGCCGGCAGACGCTGGTGATGTGCTCCGAGACGTAGACCTTGCCGTGGTCGACCACCAGCGTCTCCGGGACCAGCGCCGGACTCGCGGCACCGACCGGCTTGGCCGCATCGGCCATCGGGCCCTCGATGGCGTCGCGGTCCAGCACGATCCCGCGCGGGATACCGTGGTCGGGCCAGACGGCGTGCGCGGGCCAGTCCTTGCCCGCGGTCCGGGGCCGGTATGCCTGGAACAGCGTCGCGGCGACATCGACGGACTTCGTCGACACCGGGGTCAGCCGCAGTCCGGTGACGCACCGCGAGTACCAGTCCATCGCCACCGTCAGCTCCGGCTGGACCCACTGGAACGTCAACGGGTCCAGCGCGAACACGTCCAGACGGGTGGTGTCCATCAGCAGGTACTCGCCCGGCCGCGTCGGCCGCAGCTTCCCGTATGCGGCGACCGGCCGCGTGGCGATGTCCCGCCGCCGCTTGGCACTGACCTCGAACGTCGGCGCCCGCCGCTCCAGCTCCGCCAGCCACCCGTAAGCCGTCGACCGCTTCGGCAGCTTGAACTCCTCGCCGGGATAACGGGCCGCGAGCCGGGGACCGATGCTCTCCAGGACCTTGGCCTTGGTCGGGGTCGACTCCTCCTCGTGCTCCTTCATGATCTCCAGGGCCATCTCCACCCAGCGCGCATCCGCCCGCCCCAGCCCACCGGACCCCGCATCACCCATCGCCGGTTCACCGGCCAGTGCCGCCTCGCGCTCCCGGTGAGCAGCCGCGACCCAGCGCTTGACCGTCCGTACGCTGACCTGGCGCTCGGCCGCCTTCGCCTCGTACCGGCGCATCAACCCGACACCCTCGGTGTACTCGGGCCTCGGCTCACCCGGTCCAGCCAACTCCTCGGATCCGGACCGGTACCCGGTCAAGATCTCGTTCACGTCGGCCGCCCGCTCCCGAACCTCCTCCAGTGCCGCGTCGCTCAGCTGGGCGAGGATCACCGACGCGGTCTCCCGCGGCTCGTCCGACGCCGGGCCAAGGCCATCCGGGACCACCCACGCCCGGCCCGACGACAGCACCTCCCGCAGTGACAACCGCAGCCGCCGCTCCCGCCGATCACGTACGAGTACCTCGTTGCCGTGGGCGGAGCCGAACATCTCCTCCACCACCACGACCTCGCCGTCGTAGACGAAGCGGGTACCCACCCCGACACGAACCGCCGCCCCACCCATCCGTCCTCCGCCACCCCTTGCCAACAAGCGCTCCCTCAGCACGTCCACCGATGCGCCACCCCGGTCCTCGTCGACCGGCCGCGGAAGGTCACGCGAGCCGGCCCCCGCCACCAATGCGTCACCGCCCACGCGCAGCCGGTGCCTCGCCGTCAGTGGCGTCGCCAAGTCGGTCACCAGGTGCTGCGACCACATCAGATGCAGGACGGCCGCGCGCACCAGCTCACGCGGCCGGTCAGCGAACGCCCGGAATGCCTGGCCGAGCGTCACGCCGTCCAGATCGGCTCGGCGCACCTCCGCCAGCAGGTCCGCGTCGAACAGCCACGGGCGCCGGTAGCCGGCCAGGAATCGCAGGTTCGCCAGCTCCGCGTCCGGCGGCTCGGACCACACCTCGAACTCCCAGCCGCGCGACTCCACCACCTCACGCGCCCAGCCCAGAGCCGACGACACCTTCGGGCGGGTCAGCAGATGCCGCGGTTTCACATCCACCACCAGCGGGACGCGGCCCCTGCGCAGCATCAGAAAGTCCGGGACGTGCCGACACGTCCTCCGGCCCACCTGTGCCGTCAGCAGGAACGGCTGGGCGAACACCGACTCCGTATCCTGGTCGAAGTCCGCGTACAGCAGTCGTGTCAGTTCAAGCCTGGACTCGTAGATCACGTGGTCGCTCATGGTCGACGACCAGTACGTCCCCGAGTAGTGCTGCTGTCCGTGCCGCCAGCGAAACGTGCGCCACGGCACCGCAGACGCAAACCCCGGATCACTCGCCCCGGCCGCCCAAGACCCCTCGCGTACGGCACCGTCGTCCCGACGCAGACTCACCGAGAACGAACCGACCACCGGACGCACGCGCACTCCCGCAGACCCAACCGCTGTGACAGAGCGCAACTATTCTGAGCAGCCGTCAACTTCACGAGTCGGGCCCGTAGGCAATGTCAGGTCCAGCTTCAGTGTCCCCAGGGCCAGACAGGGGACATATCTATCCGGAAAGGGACATCAGAAACTGGAACCTACACGTCAGGCGGCCAGCGCCGCGAGCAGGGTGCCGAGCAGCAGGAACGGGCCGAAGGCCAGTGCGTCCTGCCGCCCGGCCCGGCGGGTCAGCAGCAGGGCGACGGCCCACAGCCCGGCCAGCAGGAAGGCGTACACCAGGCCGGCCAGGACCGTGCCCCAGCCGGTGACCGCGAGCAGCGCGCCAAGGCTCGGGGCCAGCTTGGCGTCGCCGAGGCCGATCGGGGCGAGCAGCGCCAGCAGGGCGAACCCGAGGCCGAGGGCGAGCGCGGCCAGCAGGCAGCGGAGCAGCGACTGCCGCTCCGTCACCAGCAGCAGGACGGCCGTGCCCGCCGCCAGGGTGGCGGTGAGCGGGTCGGGCAGCCGGTGCACCGAGGCGTCGACCAGGCCGAGCACCAGACCGAGCAGGGCCACCCAGACCAGCACCACCCACCCGGCCGAGCCGTACCCCGCACCGACCGCCGCGCCGGTCGCCACCGAGACCAGCGCCGCCACCGGCAGCGGCAGCGCGCGGGCGGCGGGCTCCCCCTCGTACGGAACCGCGTAGCGGCCGACCACCCGGCGCACCCCCGGTGCCAGCGCGAACCCCACCGCAGCCCCACCCAGAATCGCGATCACGGAATCAGCCTGCCAGACCGACCTGATGTTGTGTCCAAGAGCACGCGATGATCGGAGACGACCCCCCGTAGCATTACGAGGCATGCAGGTCATCCAGTCCAGCAAGCTTGCCAATGTCTGTTACGACATCCGCGGCCCGGTGCTCGATGAGGCGATGCGACTGGAGGACCAGGGGCATCGCATCCTCAAGCTGAACACCGGCAACCCCGCCGTCTTCGGCTTCGACGCGCCTCCGGAGATCCTCCAGGACATCCTGAAGAACCTCTCCGCCGCGCACGGCTACGGCGACTCCAAGGGTCTGCTCTCCGCCCGCCGGGCGGTGGTGATGCACTACGAGGAGCGCGGCCTGCACGGCCTCACGGTCGAGGACGTGTTCCTCGGCAACGGGGTGTCCGAGTTGATCCAGCTGGCGATGACCGCGCTGCTGGACGACGGCGACGAGGTGCTCGTCCCTGCGCCGGACTACCCGCTGTGGACTGCCTCGGTCAGCCTGTCCGGCGGTACCGCGGTGCACTACCGCTGCGACGAGCAGTCGGAGTGGTACCCGGACCTGGCGGACATCGAGGCCAAGGTCACCGACCGGACCAGGGCGATCGTGGTGATCAACCCGAACAACCCGACCGGCGCGGTCTACCCGCTGGAGGTTCTGGAGGGCATCGTCGAGATCGCCCGCCGCCACAAGCTGGTGATCTACGCGGACGAGATCTACGACAAGATCCTCTACGACGACGCGGTGCACGTCCCGCTCGCCACCCTGGCGCCCGACCTGTTCTGCGTCACCTTCAACGGCATGTCCAAGTCGTACCGGGTGGCGGGCTTCCGCTCCGGCTGGATGGTGCTCTCCGGCGACCGGACGCGGGCCCGCAGCTACATCGAGGGCCTGACCGTGCTGGCCAGCATGCGGCTGTGCGCCAACATGCCCGCCCAGCACGCGGTGGCGGCGGCGCTCGGCGGCCGGCAGTCGATCAAGGAGCTGATCCTGCCGGGCGGCCGGCTGCTGGAGTCGCGGGACGCGGCCTACAAGCTGCTGAACGAGATCCCTGGCGTGAGCTGTGTGAAGCCGAAGGGCGCGCTGTACGCCTTCCCGAGGCTGGACCCGCAGGTCTACAAGATCAAGGACGACGCGCAGATGGTGCTGGACCTGCTGCGGTCCCAGCGCATCCTGATCGTCCAGGGCACCGGCTTCAACTGGCCCGAGCCGGACCACTTCCGGCTGGTCACGCTGCCCCGGGCGGAGGAGATCACGGACGCGGTCACCCGGATCGGCGACTTCCTGTCCGGCTACGTCCAGCCCTGATCCCGTACGGCTACGGCCGGCCCTGGTCGGCGGACGGCTACGGCCGGAGTCCCGATCCGGACGATCCCCTCTTGGTCGGGGGAGGATCGTCCGGCCGAGGCTCCGGCCGTAGCCGTCTCTGCCGCGTCAGCCGAGGCGCTGCACCAGCGCCTCGTACTCGTCCCAGAGTGCCTTGGGGGTGTGCTCGCCGAACAGCTCCAGGTGGGCCGGCACCAGGGCGGCCTCCTGGCGCCAGATGTCGGCATCCACCGTGAAGAGCAGGTCGAGGTCCTGCTGCGGGATGTCCAGGCCCTTGAGGTCGAAGCCCTCGACGGTCGGCAGCACGCCGATCGGGGTCTCGACGCCGGCGCCGATGCCCTCCAGGCGCTCGACGATCCACTTCAGCACCCGGCTGTTCTCGCCGTAGCCCGGCCAGACGAAGTCGCCGGCCGCGTTCTTGCGGAACCAGTTGACGTAGTAGATCTTCGGCAGCTTGGCCTGGTCGGCCTGCGCGCCGAGCTTCAGCCAGTGGCCGAAGTAGTCGCCCATGTTGTAGCCGCAGAACGGCAGCATCGCGAACGGGTCGCGGCGCAGCTCGCCCACGGTGCCCTCGGCGGCGGCGGTCTTCTCGGAGGCGATGTTGGCGCCCAGGAACACACCGTGCTGCCAGTCGAAGGACTCGGTCACCAGCGGGACGGCGGTGGCCCGGCGGCCGCCGAACAGGATGGCCGAGATCGGCACGCCCGCCGGGTCCTCCCACTCGGGCGCGATGGTCGGGCACTGCGCGGCCGGGACGGCGAACCGCGCGTTGGGGTGGGCGGCGGGGGTGCCGGACTCGGGGGTCCAGTCGTTGCCGCGCCAGTCGGTCAGGTGCGCCGGGGGCTCCTCGGTGAGGCCCTCCCACCAGACGTCACCGTCGTCGGTCAGCGCGACGTTGGTGAAGACCGTGTTGCCCCAGAGGGTGTCGATCGCGTTGGCGTTGGTGTCCACACCGGTGCCGGGGGCGACGCCGAAGAAGCCGGCCTCCGGGTTGATCGCGCGGAGCTGCCCGTCGGCGCCGAACCGCATCCAGGCGATGTCGTCGCCGATGGTCTCGACCTTCCAGCCCGGGATGGTCGGCTGGAGCATCGCCAGGTTGGTCTTGCCACAGGCGGACGGGAAGGCGGCGGCGATGTACTTGGGCTCGGCACCGCTGGGCGGGGTGAGCTTGAGGACGAGCATGTGCTCGGCCAGCCAGCCCTCGTCCCGGGCCATCGTGGAGGCGATCCGGAGCGCGTAGCACTTCTTGCCGAGCAGGGCGTTGCCGCCGTAGCCCGAGCCGAAGGACCAGATCTCCCGGGTCTCCGGGTAGTGCGAGATGTACTTGGTGGTGTTGCAGGGCCACGGCACGTCCGCCTGACCCTCCGCCAGCGGCGCGCCGACGGTGTGCACGGCCTTGACGAACTCGCCGTCCTCACCGAGCTGGTCGAGCACGGCCTGACCCATCCGGGTCATCACGCGCATCGAGACCGCGACGTAGGCGGAGTCGGTGATCTCCACGCCGTACGCCGCCAGCGGCGAGCCGACCGGGCCCATCGAGAACGGCACGACGTACATCGTGCGGCCCTTCATCGCGCCCTTGAACAGGCCGTCCGTGCCGGTGAAGATCTCCCGCATCTCGGCGGGGGCCTTCCAGTGGTTGGTCGGGCCCGCGTCCTTCTCCTGCTCGGAGCAGATGAAGGTCCGGTCCTCGACCCGCGCCACGTCGGACGGGTCGGAGGCGGCGTAGTAGGAGTTCGGCCGCTTCGAAGGGTTGAGCTTCTTGAAGGTGCCCTGGGCGACCAGCAGATCGGCGAGGCGCTGGTACTCCTCCTCCGAACCGTCACACCACTCGATGCGGTCCGGCTGGGTCAGCTCCGCGATCTCGCTCACCCAGGCCAGCAGACGCTTGTGGCGGGTGGGCGCGGATGCGCTGAGAGCAGAGTTCTCGTACGACACGATCGCTCCGTTTCACGCCATCTCGGCTAGGAGACGGCGTCGCGGGGGGTTGAGGGTGGTTACACCGTAGCTCCGGCCTCAAGCCTCGAACACGGCAAGATGGCGATTTCGGCTGAAGTTTTGCGCCTTCTTGGCGAAGTACCAGCCGGTAACAAGGCTCCGGAGTCCGACTCGGACCCCCCGATGGCGTCGATCCAATACTCCATAACGTCCAAGAGTGGCGATCGTCACTACCTACGTTTCAGTAACCTACGGGACCGTAGGTAACATGTCGGCCATGACGGACGCATTGGTCGAGCTCAAGCCCAAGTGGCGCGGGTGGCTGCACGCGGGAATGTTCCCCGCGTCGCTCGCCGCCGGGATAGTGCTGATCTGCCTGGCCGGCTCCACCGAGGCCCGGATCGCCTGCGCGGTCTACTCGGTCAGCGCCTGGCTGCTGTTCGGGGTCAGCGCGGTGTACCACCGCTTCACCTGGGGGCCGCGCGGCGACGCGATCCTGCGCCGGCTCGACCACGCGAACATCTTCCTGATCATCGCGGGCTCGTACACCCCGTTCACCATCCTGTTGCTGGAGGGCACCCAGCGGGAGCTGCTGCTCTGGCTGGTCTGGGGCGGAGCGCTGGCCGGGATCGCGTTCCGGGTGTTCTGGGTCGGGGCGCCGCGCTGGCTCTACACGCCCTGCTACCTGGCGCTCGGCTGGGCGGCGGTGTTCTTCCTGCCCGAGTTCCTGCGGGCCGGCGGCGCGGCGGTGGTCACCCTGCTGATCGTCGGCGGTCTGCTCTACAGCGCGGGCGGAGTGGTCTACGGGCTGAAGAAGCCGAACCCGTCACCGGACTGGTTCGGCTTCCACGAGGTCTTCCACGCCTTCACCCTGGGGGCGTTCATCGCCCAGTACGTCGGCATCTCACTGGTGGCCTACAGCGTTACCGGCTGAGCCGGCGTCGAGCCGCTCCCTGGCACGCCGGCACCGTTCGCAGTGCGCGGCCTCCGGCTCCGGTGGCCCGGGCCGGTCCTGGGTACGCACCCGGAACCGGCGGGCCACGTCCATCATGACCAGCGCGACCTCGGCCGCCGAGACGATCCAGACCGTCCGCGGGCCACCGGCCACGTACGCCACCACCACCGCGAGCGCGGCGGCCACGGCCACCAGCGCGCTCTCCACCCGCACTTCCCGCGCCGCCATCGCTCCCCCTCCAGCCACCCGCCGGGTACTCAACAGCACACACGGTGACATACCGGCCTGGCGACCGGGCAAACGAAGGGGCAACGGTTCGTCAAATCACAGGGTCGGTGCGCACCGGAGGTACACGGAAGGGCGGCCCGGGGATTGCCCGCGCCGCCCTCCCGGTCCCGCTCGGTCAGCCGTCCTGCCTACGGCGGCGGACTGCCAGGCCGACCCCGGTCATGGCGGTGGCCAGCAGGGCCGCACCCGCCACCCCCGCCGTCAGCGGCGGCAGCCCGTCCGCCTCCGCAGCCGGGGCGGCCACCTCGTAACCACCGCCCTTGCCCGCCCGGTCGTACGCCGAACCGGGCAGCTTGTCGCCGTACCGCTGGTGCACCAGCTGCTGGTACCCGGCCAGGCTGACCCCGGCCGAGCCCACGGACCCGACCGCGTCCTCGTCCAGCGGCAGCACCCTGCCGTCCCGCAGCACGTACCAGGCGTTCAGCTGCGGCTCCCGGAAGACCGTGCCGCCGCCGGTGCCTGCGGCCTGCGCCGCGTAGTCGGTCTCGTCGCCGCCGGTGGCGATGTTGACCACCCGCCAGCCGCCGTCCTGCCGGACGGTCCAGACCGAGGCGGTCTGCCCGTCGGCCGCGACCACCTTGCTGGCCACGAACTCCGCCTTGGCCACGGCCGCTCCGGCCGTGCCCGCCACGAACGCCGCGTCCAGGGTGTAGACCGGCACGGTGTCACCGGTCAGCCGGGGTGCGGCCTGTGCGGCGGCCCGGGCCTCGTCGGCCGGGGCGAGGTTGAGCGACTTCGTCGGCGGCACGCCCTTCCGGGCGAAGAACCGGCCCAACTGCTCCAGCACCGCCGGGGATCCGGCCGCGCTGCGGGCCGCGCTCAGCTCGGCCGGGGCGACCGGAGCCGGCGCGGCCGGGGCGCCGCCCTCCGCTGCCTGGGCGGGGAGAGCGAGGGCCAGGCCGAGGGTGGCGGCCAGCGCGGTGACGGCCGCGAGGCGGTGGGTGTGCCTACGCATGTCGGTCATCTCCTCACGCACCGATCCGGTAGAGGGAGTGGGTCCAGGAGAACGAGCTGTTGCTCACGTAGTACGAGTAGTCGGCCCAGTTGTAGCGGTTGTTCGAGGGCCACGGGTCGCCCCAGTACACCCAGTTGTTGCCGGTGTCGTAGCCGTAGATCACGTGCATGTGGCCGCCGCCGGAGCTCCACTGGATCCGGGTCTCGATCGGCCGGTTGGCGTCGATCTCGGTCTGCACGGTGCTGTTGCGCAGGTAACCGGTGACGTAAGAACCGGAGTTGATGCCGATCCAGTTCAGCGCGGTCTGCACGTTGCCCAGCGTGGCCTGGTTGTTGGGGCAGGTCGAGTTCACCGAGCGGTTGAAGGCCACGTTGCAGAACTGGTTCTGGCTGTAGCTGTAGCCGAACCAGGTGGCGATGGTGTTGCCGCTCGCCGCCCAGCACCAGTTGGTCTGCTGCTGCGACTGCATCGTGATGTTGAGCTTGCGCGCCGCCAGGGTCGAGACGGCGCCCGGGGTGACCGGGGTCGGCTGCGCGTGGGGGATGGTGGCGGCGGGTGCAGGGGCGGCGGTGGCCACCGTGAGAGCCGGAGCGAGGACGCCGAGCGCGAGTGCGGCGACCGCCCGACGCAGGCGTATCCGGGAAGTTGGCATGGGCTTCTCCTCCTTGCGAGTCCGCAGGAGAGGGGATGTGGGGGACGCGTCCGGACGCGGTGGACAGAGCATCGAGCCGTGGCGTGATCCGGTCAACGCACCTGATCGGCCGCCCTGGCCGGGTGTGAACGGGACCGCCCGGGGTGTGAACGGAACTCCCTTTCGGAGGCCGGGAATCCGTCCCGACGGGTGACAACTCGCCGCGTACATGTGAATATTCACGGTCAACCAGGCAGACGGGAGCCGGCCATGCAGCAGACCGTCCAGCCCGAGCTGGCGGCGGTCCTCCGGACCGGGCCGTTCCACCTCGCGCTGCGCGCCGCCATCAGCGCGCGCGGACTCGCCCTGAACCGGCTCCGGCAGCACCTCGCCCAACGCGGCGTCCAGGTCGGCGTCACCAGTCTGAGCTACTGGCAGCAGGGGCGCCGCCGCCCCGAGCGGGCCGAATCCCTGCGTGCGGTACGGGTGTTGGAAGAGGTGCTCGAGCTCCCCGAGCACTCCCTCACCCGGCTGCTCGGCCCCCGGCAGGCCCCCGCGGGCCCGGCCTCACCGGCCACCCGGCCGTACCGCGACCTGATCGGCCCCGCCGCCGCGGTGGACGGCCTGCTCGCCACCATCGCCGGCCCACCGGACACCGGCCTGCACACCGTCACCCACATCGAACGGATCCGGATCGACGCCGACCGGCAGATGGTCCGCCGCGACTCCCAACACGCCCTCCGCGCCCACCGGGACGGCATCGACCGGTACCTGGCGCTCTACCAGGGCGACCCCGGCTGCGACATCTCCCGGGTCACGGTCCGCGCCGAGGAGAACTGCCGCCCCGGCCGGATCCGCCGCGACCCCGATGCCGAACTGCTGGTCGCCGAGCTCCTGTTGGACCGCCGCCTACGCACCGGCGACACCCACCTGCTCGGCTACGGCTTCGACGACGCCCCCGCCGCCGGGCCCAGCTGCGAGTACGTGCGCGGGTTCAACGCGGGCGCCGGGCAGTACGTCCTCCAGGTCACCTTCCACCCGGACGCCCTCCCGGTCCGCTGTCACCGCTTCACCTCCCGCAGCCCGGGCGGCGACCCGTACGAGACCGAGGAGTTGACCCTCGACGGGCACCACTGCGTGCACCTGGTGGCCAGCGCCCTGACGCCGTGTCTGCTGGGCATCCGCTGGGACTGGGACTAGACGCTGTCCGGGGTGCGCCGACGGCTGCGTACGACCACAGCACCGACCGCCAGGCCGACCCCCGCGACCAGTGCCCCCAGCGCCCCCAGCGCCCACGGCAGGCCGGAGCTGCTGTGGGACACGGGGGTGACCGCCAGGGCAACAGCGCTCGGGCTCGGGCTGGAGGTCGGAGTCGGGCTCGGCGTGGGGCTGGGCTCAGCGGTCGGGGTCGGGTCGGCACTCGGCGTGGGCGAGGGTGACGGCGCGTCAGTGCTCGGGCTCGGCTCAGGGGTCGGGCTCGCCGTCGGCTTCCGGCTCGGTGCCGGCGTCGCGGTCGCCGTGGCCCGAGCGGTGGGCTTGGAGGTCGTACCACCGGTGGCCGGACCGGGCGCCGTGGCCGGAGCCCCGCCGGTGAACGAGAAGCTCACCCCGCCCAGCTTGGTCGGCGTGATCCTGGAGCACGGGCCCAGGGCGACCATCGCGCCGAGCTCGTACACGCCGTTCGGGCTGCCGACGGGCATCGACAGGGTCTCGTGCAGCACGTGCCTTCCCTGCGACAGCCCGCCGAACTGGACCTCGTTGGAGATCCAGCTGCCGAGCGTCCCCGCCATCCGGGGCGGCTGCCAGGTGAACGAGAAGCCGTGCGCCGGGCCGCCGTCCACGCTCAGCCGCGCAGACGGCGACGGCCCGGGGGTCTGCTGCTGCACGGAGACGATCTGCAGTTGGAACACGGCGGAGGCCTGGTCGGGGGCGTCGAGCTGCAGCACGTTGTCGATCGTGCGCGAGCCACCCAGCTTCACCTGGGGGATCTGGCCGTACACGCCGTCGGTCCGGTAGGTACCGGACGGCATCGACGTGCAGACCTCCGCGCGGGCCGTACCGACACCCGGCAGCACGGCCAGGGATATCGCGAAAGTCAGGGTCAGGCCGCGTCTTGTCATGGCCCCGGATCCTAGCGCTGACCGCTTCCGGCGATCATCCGGGTTTCAGCTCCCGGAGCTCAGGCTGACGCAGTCCTCGACGGCCCGGTAGCCCAGCTTCTGGTAGATCGAGTTGCTGGTCGGGTTGGCGAGGTCCGTGTAGAGCAGCACCTCCGCCGCGCCGGCCGCCAGTGCGTGGGCCGACCCCGCCGCCACCACTCCGCTCGCGTACCCCCGCCCCCGGTGCTCGGGCGGCGTGTAGACCGGCCCGATCCGCGACATCCCGGCGATCACGGGGCTGACGCCCGCGAACGAGACCGGCCTGCCCTCGTGCTCCCAGAGGTGCAGGTGCCCGTCGGCGGTCCGGCGTTCGACCGTGGGCCGGTGGTTCTCGCCGGGGACGGCCAGCTCCGCTTCGGCGACGAAGGCCCCGAACCACTCCACCAGCAGGTCCACGTCCTCCGCCGTGGCGGGCCGGACCTTCCCGTCGGGCAGCGGCGACGGATCAGTCAACTCGCCCAGCCGGTAAAGCCGTTCGTTGGAGGTGACCGTCCACTCCCCCTCCCGCGCCGCCACGAAGGCGTGCGCCGGGGCCACCCCGCCGGCCACCGCCGTCAGCTCCACCCCGGCCAGCGCGAGCGCCAGCTCGGTGGCCGCCCGCTCCGGCATCAGGCTGAGCCTGAGCGGGTACGGCGGCGTCCGCACGAACGCACCGACGACCGGGGCGTCCGGCGCGGGGCGCCACCAGCCGTACTGCGGATCGTCCGGGCCGAAGGTGTGCGGGCCGCCGACGGTGAGGTTGTGCACCAGGGTGAGCAGCACGGTGTTCTCGGCCGGGTGGGCGGCGAGGAAGTCACCGGCCTGTGCGCGGAAGTCGTCCAGGGAGGAGCTGAGGGTCCAGGTCATGGCGCATTGTCTCCGACCACCGGACGGTCACGCACCGAGATTTCCGACCCGCCCACCGAGCTTCCCGGCCAGCTCCGTCGGGTCCGCCGTCGGGGCGTCGCAGCTGAAGTGGTGGCAGACGTACGCGGCCGGCTCACCGTCCAGCAACGGCCGGTCCACCAGCAGCGGAACCTCCGCCGAGCCCGGCTCGCCGACCGCCACCACGGCCCCCGGCGCGGTGCCGAGCAGAGCGGTCCGGTGCAGCAGCGCGGTCCCGGGGGCCCCGGCCCGGCCGATCACGGCGACCTCGCGCGGCCCGTCGGCCAGCGCCTCGGCGGCGGCCAGCCCCCAACCGATGAACCGGGGCGCCCGGCTGCCCAGGGCGCCGACGATCCCCAACGCCCGTTCGGCGGCGGTGCGGTGGCGCTCGGAGCCGGTGTAGGCGGCGTACGTGAGCAGGGCCTGCGCGGCGGCGGTCCAACCCGAGGGGGTGGCGTTGTCGGTCGGGTCCTGCGGGCGGCGGATCAGCTGCTCGGCGTCGTCCGCCGTGTCGTACAGGGCACCTGACGCGGTGTCGACAAAGTGACTCAGCACGGTGTCGAGCAGACCGCCGGCCAGTCCGAGCCACTCGGCGTCGCCGGTGACGGCGTACAGCGCGAGGAAGCCCTCGGCGGTGTCCGCGTAGTCCTCCAGCACACCGGCGTTGCCCCCGGCCCGGCCGTCGCGGGAGGTGCGCAGCAGGCGGCCGTCCTCGGTCAGGTGGACCGCGAGCAGCAGGTCGGCGGCCCGGACGGCGGCCTCCACCAGGTCGGGCCGCTCCAGCAGCGCGCCGGTCTCGGCCAGCGCGGCGATCGCCAGACCGTTCCAGGCGGCCACCACCTTGTCGTCCCTGGCCGGGGCGGGCCGGGTCGCGCGTGCCGTCAGCAGCCGGGCCCTGATCCGCCGGTACGCCTCCTGGTCCTCCGGGTCGTCGAGCAGCTGGAGGACCGAGGAGCCGTGCTCGAAGGTGCCGGTCACCTCGAACAGCCCGGTGGCCAGCACGCCGTCCTCGGCACCCAGCACCTCGGCCAGCTGCGCCGGGGTCCAGGCGTAGTACGCGCCCTCGGCGGACTTCCCGGTCGCCGGGTCGAGGCTGTCCGCGTCCAGCGCGGAGGCGAACCCGCCCTCGGGGGTGCGGAGTTCGGCGAGCAGGAAGTCGGCGGTCTCCAGCGCGATCCGGCGCGGCAGCTCCTCGCCGGTGGCCCGCCACAGGTGCAGGTAGACCCGGAGCAGCAGGGCGTTGTCGTAGAGCATCTTCTCGAAGTGCGGCACCACCCAGTCGGCGTCCACCGCGTACCGGGCGAAGCCGCCGCCCAGCTGGTCGTAGATCCCGCCCCTGGCCATCGCCTCACAGGTGTGCCTGGCCATCTCCAGCGCCTCGGCCGAACCGGTGCGCGCGTGGTGCCTGAGCAGGAACTCCACCGCCATCGACGGCGGGAACTTCGGCGCCCCGCCGAAGCCGCCCCGCTCGGCGTCGTAACTCCGGCCGAGCTCCGCCGCAGCCTTGGCCAGCTCCTCGGTACCGGGCACCTGATGGGTCCCACCGCCGACCCCGTACACCGAGGCCCGCTCGGCCAGATCGACCCTGATCCGCTCGGCCACCTCCCCCACCTCGTCCCGGCGGTCCCGCCACGCGGCACTGACCCCCTCCAGCACCTGCCGGAACCCGGGCATGCCGTGCCGGGGCACGGGCGGGAAGTACGTCCCGAAGTAGAACGGGTCCTTCTCGGGCGTCAGGAACACCGTCATCGGCCACCCGCCCTGCCCGGTCGCCGCCTGCACCGCCTCCATGTACACCGCGTCGACGTCGGGCCGCTCCTCGCGGTCCACCTTCACCGCGACGAAGTGCTCATTGGCGTACGCGGCGATCGCCTCGTCCTCGAAGGACTCGTGCGCCATCACGTGACACCAGTGACACGCCGCATAGCCAACACTCAGCAGCACCGGCACCCCGCGCCGCGCCGCCTCCTCGAAGGCCGCCGGCCCCCAGGGCCACCAGTCCACCGGGTTGTCGGCGTGCTGCTGCAGGTACGGCGAGGTCGCGTCCGCGAGACGGTTCGGCATGACCCCATCCTTGCGCATGGGTGCGCCGGGACGGTGTCAGTCCTTGGGCTGTTCCGGCTCCTCGGTGAAGTTCACCCGGCCGAACTGCTTGTTCATCGACTTGACCAGGAACCAGGTGGCAACGCCGAGGGCGGCGAAGACCACGAAGCCGAGCAGGCCGGGGGTCACCTTGGCCTTGTCGTAGGTCTCGGCGGCGAGAGTGGTGAGGTGCATCGGGGTGCTCATGTCTCCCATGGTGACCCGGCCCTCCGCAGGCCGGGTCACCGGGGTGGGGCGTGTCGGGGGGTCAGGCGGCGGCGACGGGGGCGCGCAGGCCCGCGAACAGGTCGTTCTCGGGGAGGTCGGTGTCGACCAGCGAGCGGACCAGTTCGTAGTCCTCGGTCGGCCAGACCTTCCGCTGGACCTCCAGCGGGATCCGGAACCACGGGCCGTCCGGGTCGATCTGGGTGGCGTGCGCGATCAGCGCGCGGTCCCGGGTCTCGAACCAGTCGTCGCAGACCACCCGGGTGGTGATCTCGCGCTCCTCGCGGCCGCTCTTCTCCCACCCCTCGATCCACTCGCCGTAGGGCGACTCGAGCTCGTTCTCCAGCAGGTACGCGTGCATGGCCCGGATCCGGCCCATCGGGAAGCCGTGGTTGTAGTAGACCTTGGACGGCTGCCAGGGCGCACCGGCCTCGGGGTACGCGTCCGGGTCACCGGCGGCGTCGAAGGCGGCCATGGTGATCTTGTGGGTCATGATGTGGTCGGGGTGCGGGTAGCCGCCGTTCTCGTCGTACGTGGTGATCACGTGCGGCCGGAACTCGCGGATCAGCTTCACCAGCGGGGCGGCCGCCTCGGCCACCTCCTTGAGCGCGAAACAGCCCTCGGGCAGCGGCGGCAGCGGGTCGCCCTCCGGCAGACCGGAGTCGACGAAGCCGAGCCAGGCCTGCTTGACGCCCAGGATCTCGCGGGCTGCGTCCATCTCCTTCCGGCGGACCTCGTGGATGTTCTCCTCGACCCAGGGGTCGCCCTGGAGCTTGGGGTTGAGAATCGAGCCACGCTCACCGCCGGTGCAGGTGGCGACCAGCACGTCCACCCCCTGTGAGACGTACATGGCCATGGTGGCGGCGCCCTTGCTGGACTCGTCGTCCGGGTGCGCGTGTACCGCCATCAGTCGCAACTGCTCAGTCAACGCCTGGTTCCTTCCGGGAATCATCCTCGGGCCGGTCCCCCGCCTCGTCCGGCGCGGATACTGCCCTCCTATAGTGACTGACCGGAGGGCCCGTCCATTCCCCCGCTGGACCGTCAGCCCCTCGTCGAAAGGACTGAGCCGACCATGGACTCCGGACGTACGACCGTCGCCCCCGCCCGCTACGGCAAGCGCGGCGACCGTGAGGCGGACCGCCGGCTGCGGATCGCCGGTCTGGTCTGCGGCGTGCTCGGCCTGGCGCTGGTCGGCTGGCTGGGCGTCAGCTACGTCGCCAAGGGCTCGGTGATGAACGGTCTGATGCCCGGCTTCCAGGTGGTCTCCGCCGAGGCGATGCAGGTGCAGCTCTCGGTGGTCAAGGAGGACGGCACGGCGGGCGTCTGCACCGTCCGCGCGCAGTCCGAGGACGGCGGTGTGGTGGGGCTGCACGACTTCCCGATCCCGGCCGCCGGATCGCACTACGACGAGGTGGTCACGCTGCGCACCACGGCCCGGGCCACCGCCGCCGAACTGCTCGGCTGCGCCCCCGCCAAGTAATCCGTTCGAGCGCATACTCGACGCCGTGACCGGGCATCCGTACCGGGAATCGGCCGGTGGGAGCCGGTCGTGGCCCCTCCCGCTCCGGTCCGGAAATTGTTAGGCTCGTGGTTTCGCCCCTCTCCGGCCGGACGGCACGGGAGCGGGCGATGCTTTGTAGTACGACCGTTCCCGGCTGATACCAACCCTCAGCGCAGCCCAGCACCTACGAGGAGCACCTGTGACCCAGACCAGCGAGAACGTGACCTGGCTCACTCAGTCCGGCTACGACCAGCTCAAGGCCGAGCTGGACTACATGACCGGCCCCTGGCGCGCCGAGATCGTCAAGAAGATCGAGGCGGCCCGCGAAGAGGGTGACCTCAAGGAGAACGCCGGCTACCACGCGGCCCGCGACGACCAGGGCAAGGGCGAGCTGCGGATCCGCCAGCTCACCCAGCTGCTGGAACGGGCCAAGGTCGGCGAGGCCCCCGCGGACTCCGGTGTGGTGGCCCCCGGCATGGTCGTGACGATCGCCTTCGACGGCGACGAGGACGACACCATGGTCTTCCTGCTCGGCTCCCGCGAGATGGCCGGCGCCTCCGAGGTGGACGTGTACTCCCCGCAGTCCCCGCTCGGCTCTGCCATCGACGGCAAGAAGATCGGCGACGAGGCGCACTACGAGCTGCCGAACGGCAAGCAGGCGATGGTCAAGGTGATCGCGGCCAAGCCGCACGCCTGATCCCCTGACGCACGCGAGCGGCGGCGCCCCCATCGATGGGGGCGCCGCCGCTCGCGTGCGTTCAGCCGACGGCGGAGCGGACCCGGCTCAACCGACCGCGGAGCGGTACTTGCGGACCGACAGCCAGGAGAAGAAGGCCGTGATGGCCAGCGACCACAGCACCGAGAGCAGCACCGCGTTCTCCATCGGCCAGCCGCCGGAGACCGGGCCGACCTGGTTGCCGAAGAGGTCGCGGCAGGCCTGCACGGTCGCGCTGAACGGGTTCCAGTAGGCGATCGGCTGGAGCCAGCCCGGCATCGAGCTGACCGGCACGAAGGCGTTCGAGATGAAGGTCAGCGGGAACAGCCAGATCAGACCGGCCGAGGTGGCCGCCTCCGGGCTGCGCACCGACAGGCCGATCAGCGCGCCGATCCAGGAGAAGGCGTAGCCCAGCAGGAGCAGCAGCCCGAACGCGCCGAGCGCCTTCAGGAAGCCCTCGTGGATCCGCCAGCCGACCAGCACCGCGACGATCATCAGCACCAGCAGGGTGAAGGCGGTCTGCACCAGGTCGGCCAGCGTACGGCCGACCAGCACGGCGGAACGGGTCATCGGGAGCGAGCGGAACCGGTCCACCAGCCCCTTGGTCATGTCCTCCGCGATACCGGCCGAGGCGCCGGCCACCGCGAAGGTGACGGTCTGGGCGAAGATGCCCGCCATCAGGAACTGGGTGTACGTGCTGGCGCTCGCGTTGGTGCCGGGGATCTGGATCGCCCCGCCCATCACGTACGAGAACAGCAGCACGAACATCACCGGCTGCATCAGCCCGAAGACCACGATCTCGGGGATCCGGGTCATCCGGCGCAGGTTGCGCTTGGCGATCACCCAGGAGTCGTGCAGCATCGCGCTGATGCCGTGCCGCTGCTGGGGGACGGCGCCGCCGATCGCGTGTTCGGTGGCAGTGGTCATCAGGCGTCCTTCCCGTGGCTCTTGCGGCCCTTGGCGGGCAGCTGCTCGTCCTCGTTCTCGGCCTCCGCCGCCGTGGCGTGGCCGGTCAGCGAGAGGAACACGTCGTCCAGGGTCGGGCGGCGCAGTCCGATGTCGTCGATCTCGATCGAGCGGGCGTCCAGCTCGCGGATCACGTCGGCGAGCACCTTGGCGCCACCGCTGACCGGGACGGTGATCCTGCGGGTGTTCTTCTCCAGCGACGGGTCACCCTTGGCGTACGGGGTCAGCGCGGCCAGCGCCTCGGTCACGTCGTCCCGCCGGTGCACCACCACCTCGACCCGCTCGCCACCGATCTGGGCCTTGAGCTCGTCGGCGCTGCCGCGGGCGATCACCTTGCCGTGGTCGACCACCGCGATGTCGTGGGCGAGGCGGTCGGCCTCCTCCAGGTACTGGGTGGTCAGCAGCAGGGTGGTGCCCTGCTCGACCAGGGTCTCGATGACCTCCCAGAGGGCGAGCCGGTTGCGCGGGTCCAGGCCCGTGGTCGGCTCGTCCAGGAACATCACGGGGGGCCGGACCACCAGCGCGGCCGCCAGGTCGAGCCGGCGGCGCATACCACCGGAGTACGTCTTGGCGGTGCGGTCGGCGGCCTCGGTGAGGTTGAACCACTCCAGCAGCTCGCGGGCGCGGGCCTTCGCGTCCCGGACGGTCATCTGGTAGAGCTCGCCGACCATCTGGAGGTTCTCACGGCCCGTCAGGTACTCGTCCACGGCGGCGTACTGGCCGGAGAGGCCGATCAGGCTGCGCACCTTGTTCGGGTGCTTGAGCACGTCCACGCCGGCGACCACGGCGTGGCCGGAGTCCGGGCGGAGCAGGGTGGTGAGCACGCGGACCGTGGTGGTCTTGCCGGCGCCGTTCGGGCCGAGCAGTCCGAGGACCGTGCCCTCCGGTACGTCGAGGCTGACGCCGTCGAGGGCACGTACGTCACCGAAGGTCTTGACCAGGTTCTCGGCTTGGATGGCTGGCGCCATGAGCCTGCCTCATCTCCTCTGACGATATGACTGATATGCCCACTCTGACCCGAGGGCAGTACCCGGGCGAACCGGGATCCGTGCCGGGGAGGGACATCGGAGAAACGCGATGCATCGCGAGAATGACAGTTCGCGATATATCGCGTCAAGGATCGGGCACATGGCGCAGCGAGGACAGCGCGGAGCCGATCCGCCCTGACACCCTCTCAGCTGGGACTGACAACCGCCCCTGGTTTTCCGGCTACTGGGTCACCACGTAGTCCGCGTCCCGGAGATCGCCCAGCACAACGGCGCAGTGCTCCGGGCCCTTGGTCTCCAGGTGCAGGTCCACCTCGACCTCGGTCAGGCCGAGCCGGGGGTCGATCCGTACGTGCGCGACGTCCAGCACGTTGGCGTCCGCGCGGGTGAGCACCGCCAGCAGATCGGCCAGCGCCCCCGGCTTGTCGGTCAGCCGGACCCGGATCGACAGGTACCGGCCCGCTGCCACCAACCCGTGCCGCAGCACCCGCTGCATCAGCTGCGGGTCGATGTTTCCCCCCGAGAGCACCGCCACCACCGGGCCCTGGAAGCTCTCGGGGTGTTCCAGCAACGCCGCCACCGGGCTCACCCCGGCCGGCTCCACCACCAGCTTCAGGCGCTCCAGGCCGAGCAGCAGAGCCCGGGACAGTCCCTCCTCGGAGACCGTCCTGACACCGTCCGCGAGGGTGTTCACCACCTCGAACGGGATGTCGCCCGGACGGCCCACCATGATCCCGTCCGCCATGGTGGCGAACCGCTCCAGCGAGACCGGCCGGCCCGCCGCCAGCGAGGGCGGGTACGCCGCCGCGTTGGCCGCCTGCACCCCGATCACCTGGACGTCCGGCCGGAGCGGCTTCACCGCCGCCGCGATCCCGGCCAGCAGCCCGCCGCCGCCCACCCCGACCAGGATGGTGCGGACCTCCGGGCACTGCTCCAGGATCTCCAGCCCGACGGTGGCCTGGCCGGTGACGATGTCCCAGTGGTCGAACGGGTGGATGAACACCGCGCCGGTCGCGTCCGCGTACTGCTGCGCGGCCCGCAGCGCCTCGTCCACGGTGCTGCCGTGCAGCCGGACCTCGGCGCCGTAGTCGCGGGTCGCCGCCACCTTGGGGAGCGGCGCCGCCAGCGGCATGAAGACGGTGGAGCGCACCCCCAGCAGCGAGGCGGCCAACGCCACCCCCTGCGCGTGGTTGCCCGCACTGGCCGCCACCACCCCGGCGGCCCGCTCCACCGGCGAGAGCCCGGCGATCCGGACGTACGCGCCGCGCAGCTTGAAGGAACCGGTGCGCTGCAGGTTCTCGCACTTGAGGTGCACGGGCGCACCGATCAGCCCCGCCAGGTACCGGCTGCTCTCCATCGGCGTGACCCGGGCGACCCCGGCGAGCATCTTCTGCGCACCCCGGACGTCGTCCAGGGTGATCGGCCAGCTGTCCATCGATTCCTCACTCGGCACGCGCGGGGCTCGGGGCCCTGCTGATGTGTGGCTCCGCCGCGTGGTCGAAGCCGCCCACGCGGCGGAGCCGCACATCAGCAGGGCCCCGAGCCCCCGGACGGTGCAACCTACGAAAGCGCCTGCGTGAGGTCCGCGAGCAGGTCGTCGATCGACTCGATGCCGACCGAGACCCGGACCAGGTCGGCCGGGACCTCCAGGGCGGAGCCCGCCACCGAGGCGTGGGTCATCCGTCCCGGGTGCTCGATCAGCGACTCGACCCCACCCAGCGACTCACCGAGGGTGAACAGCTCGGCCCGGTTGCAGACGTCCACCGCGGCCTGCTCGCCACCGTTGACCCGGAACGAGACCATCCCGCCGAACGCCTTCATCTGCTTGGCCGCGATGTCGTGCCCGGGGTGCGAGGCCAGCCCGGGGTAGATCACCTGGCTGACCTTGGGGTGGCGGGAGAGCAGCTCGGCGACCTTCTCGGCGTTGGAGCTGTGCCGGTCCATCCGGACGCCGAGGGTCTTGATGCCGCGCAGCACCAGCCAGGAGTCGAACGGCCCGGCGACCGCGCCCATCGCGTTCTGGTGGTACGCCAGCTCCTCGCCGAGGCCGGCCTCGGCCGCGACCAGGGCGCCGCCGACCACGTCGGAGTGGCCGCCCATGTACTTGGTGGTCGAGTGCACCACCACGTCGGCGCCGAACGAGATCGGCTGCTGCAGGTACGGGCTGGCGAAGGTGTTGTCCACGACCAGCAGCGCACCGGCCCCGTGGGCCACCTCCGCGAGCCCGGCGATGTCGGAGATCCCGAGCAGCGGGTTGGAGGGGGTCTCCACCCAGAGCGCGCGGGTGTTGGGGCGCAGCGCGTCCCGTACGGCGGCCAGGTTCTGGGTGTCGGCGACGGAGAACTCGACGCCCCACCGGGTGAGCACCTTGGCGAACAGCCGGAAGGTGCCGCCGTAGGCGTCGTTCGGAATGACGATGTGGTCGCCCGGCTTCAGCACGGTGCGCAGCAGGGTGTCCTCGGCGGCCAGTCCGGAGGCGAAGGCGAGGCCGCGGGCGCCGCCCTCGATCGCGGCGAGGCACTCCTCGAGCGCGGTACGGGTGGGGTTCGCGGAACGGCTGTACTCGTAGCCGTTCCGGAGGCCGCCGACGCCGTCCTGCTTGTAGGTGGACACCTGGTAGATCGGCGTGACGACGGCCCCGGTCTGGGGGTCTGCTTCCTGACCCGCGTGGATGGCGAGTGTCTCGAAGCCCTGGGGAAGCTGGTGCTCGGTCATGCTGCTGAGCCTAGTGGGCGAACCGGGCCAAGGGCGGACAGAGCGCCCGCGTTGCCGACCACCCGTCAAATCCGACCCGCCGGGCCGCTACGATCTGCACTTCCCGCACACATGTTCAGTCTGCGGACGATCACCGAACCCACCGTCAAGGGGAAGAAACGCATGGGCACGTCCGCGAGACCCACCGGCATGAGCACCGCGGGGCGGGCCGCCCTGGCGGTCGGCATGCTGGTCGGCTTCTACCTGCTCGCGGCCGGCCTGGTGCTCGGCGTGCTGGGCCTCGACGTCGCGCTGGTGGTGGGGACCGGGCGGCTGAACCCGGCGATCGACAAGCTGATCCTGCTCAGCCTGGCCGTCGCCTACCCCGTGCTCCGGGTGGTCTTCCTGACCCGCCGCCCGCGCGAGCAGGGCGAGCCGGACGGCCTGCTGGTGACCCGGGAGCAGCAGCCCGAGCTGTGGGCCAGGGTGGACCGGATCGCCGAGCGGACCGGCGTCCGCGGACCGGCCGAGATCCGGCTGATCCCCGAGGTCAACGCGGGTGTCAGGGAGGAGACCAAGCTGCTCGGGCTCGTTCCGGGCAAGCGGCACCTGGTGATCGGTGCGCCGCTGCTGATCGGCCTGACCGAGGCCGAGCTCGACTCGGTGCTGGCCCACGAGTTCGGCCACTACAGCAACCGCGACGTCCGGCTGGCCGGGGTCACGGTGGCCGGGCGGACCGCGATCCTGCACGCCATCCACGGCCTGCACGCGCGCGCCGACGGCCACCAGGCCCAGCAGCAGGCCGAGCTAAGGGCCAAGGCCGCGAAGCGGCTGGCCAAGGGCAAGAAGGTCTCCGGCGAGGAGGCCGGCGGCGGGATCGACCGGGTGCTGGCCAAGCTGTTCACGCAGTACGCCAAGCTGTACTTCCGGGTCTCCGAGTCGGTGAGCCGCCGTCAGGAGTACGCCGCCGACCGGTCCGCCGCCGCCATCGCCGGGCGGGACGCCACCGCCGCCGCGCTGCGCCGGCTGCCGCTGCTGGCCGCCGCCGAGGACTTCTACCTGCACCGGTACGCCACCATCGGCTGGTCCGCCGGGCTGCTGCCGATGCCCGGTCAGGTGTACGGCGGTCTGGCCGAGCTGCTCGCCGACCCCAAGCGCCGCCAGGAGCTGGCCGAGCTGGCGCTGGAGCCGACGGAGACGGAGGCCGACCCGTACGACTCGCACCCGCCGATCGCCCAACGGGTGGCCGCGGTCGAGGCACTGCCCGACGACGGCCGGGGTGCCGAGGCGTCCGGTCCCGCGCTCGGGCTGCTGCGCGAGGCGGAGCGGACGCTGGCGGCGCTGGAGTCGGTCTCGCTGGTGCCCGAGGCCGCGACCAAGCGCCGGGTGGAGTGGCCCGAGCTGGTGCAGACCGCCTGCCTGGCCGACTGCCGCGAGGACAGCCAGCCGATCCTGACCGCGCTCACCTCCGTCGGGCTGCCCGGCACGGTCGAGGCGCTGCTGGACGCGATCGACGCCGGCCGCACCTGGGAGCTGGCCGGCCGGCTGCCGCGCGACGAGCGGTCCACCGCCGCGACCGGCCTGGCCGCCCGCGAGGCCGCCCGTCCGGTCTTCCGCGGCAGCCTGGCCGGGCTCACCGTGCTGGCGCTGGCCGAATCCGGCCTGGCGCACTGGGAGTTCTCCTGGTCCACCGCCGCCGTCCTGCGTCTGCCGGACGGCTGGGAGGAGACCTTCACCCCCGCCCTGGACGCCGCGGTCGCGGACCGTCCCGACACCGCCCCGCTGCGCACCCTGCTCACCACCGCCGGGCTCACCCCGGCCGCCCACTGAACCACCGGAGTCCCCCGCATGCTGTTCCTCACCATCGCCGTCTGCGCGCTGCTGTACACCCTGTTCAAATCGCTGAAGGCCAAGCGGGCCAAGGCCGTGAGCCATGCCGAGGTGCTGTCGGACCCGGCCCGCGCCTCCCAGTTCGGGCTGGTGCCCAACCAGGGGCTGGTGCTCGGCCGCACCACGGTCGACGACGACGCGCGGATCGCCCTCTCCGCCGTCCGGGACGGCAGCTGGCGGGAGGCCGCCGCGTACGTCGAGGCGGCCGGCACCGACTGGGACGAGCGCTGGGAGCGCACCGAACTCTTCGTCAACCCGGCTTGCCAGGACGACAGTTGGCTGAACGCCTGGCGGATGGAGCAGCCGGAGAGCTCCGACGCCGCCGCACTCCACGTGGTCGCCCTGGTGCACGCGGGCTGGGCGATCCGTGGCTCGGGCTACGCCGACACCGTCACCGACGAGATGCGGGACGGCTTCAGGCGGAAGCTCCAGCAGGCCACCGAGGCCGCCGCCGAGGCCGTCCGGCTGGCCCCGGCCGCCGACCCCGGCCCGTACCTGGCGCAGCTCGCGCTGGCCCGGGGTGACAACTGGTCGAACGAGAGGTTCCAGGCGTTCTGGGCCGAGGTGGTCAAGCGCACGCCGCTGAACCGGGACGCGCACTGGCAGGCGATGCAGTACTGGTGCCGCAAGTGGCACGGCAGCAACAAGCTGATGCACGCCTTCGTGGACGAGGCGATCGCCACCGCCCCGGCCGGCAGCCTGCTCAGCACCCTCAAGCTGGACGCCTACGGCGAGCAGTACGACAAGGCCGAGACGCTGGACACCCCCGAGCTGCGCGCCGCCGTGGACGCCGTACTGGCCGACATCGCGGCCGCCCGCCCGGACCACCCCGAGCTGGCCGGCGCCCGCGGCCGGATGATCGGCTTCCTGGCCGGCCAGGGCCGGCACGCCGAGGCCCTGGCCCAGTTCCAGGCGCTCGGCCCGATCATCCCGGCCCCGTTCCTCGGCGAGCCGGACGAGTTCGTCGAGCTCCGGGCCCGCACCGTGGTCGCCCTCTCCCGCTAGACCGCGCCCGGCCGCCCGGCGGAATCCCGGGCGGCCGCCGGGCGTTGAACAGGACACCGTCCCCCCGATCTCTGGGAGCAGCCGTGCTGTTCAACCGTCACAAGAGCGAGCTGGTCACCGCCGAGCAGGCCCTGCCCGGGCGGGCGGCTCCGCTGTTCACGCTGACCGAGCCGCACACCGTGCTCGGCACCCCGCTCGCCGGCCCGTACCCGGCCGGTCTCGAGACGGCCGACTTCGCGATGGGCTGTTTCTGGGGCGCGGAGCGGAAGTTCTGGGAGCTGGACGGCGTCTGGACCACCCTGGTCGGCTACCAGGGCGGCCACACCGAGAACCCGACGTACGAGGAGGTGTGCAGCGGTCGGACCGGGCACACCGAGGCGGTCCGGGTGGTCTACGACCCGGCGCTGGTCTCGTACGAGACGCTGCTGAAGACCTTCTGGGAGGCGCACGACCCGACCCAGGGCTTCCGGCAGGGGAACGACCAGGGCACCCAGTACCGCTCCGCCGCGTACACCCACACCCCCGCGCAGGCGGCCGCCCTGGCTGCCTCGCAGACGGCCTTCCAGCCCGAGCTGACCGCGATCGGTCTCGGGCCGATCACCACCGAGACCGGCCCGGCGGGCCCGTTCTACCCGGCCGAGCCGTACCACCAGCAGTACCTCTCCGACGCCAAGAACCCGAACGGCTACTGCGGCCTCGGCGGCACCGGAGCCAGCTGCCCGATCGGCGTCGCCCGCACCAGCGGCTGACGCCGCCCGCGAAGCCCCGCACGTACGGAGCTCCGCACGCACGAAGGCCCCGCCGGATCCGGCGGGGCCTTCGTCAGCTACGAGGGTGTCAGCTGGTGGTGTCGAGCAGCATCTTGATCTGCTCGTAGGTCATGCCACTGCTGTTCATGAGCTTGATCTGGGCCTCGGGGATGCCGAGGGCCGTGAGCTCCTTGATCTGGGCGGCGGTGAGCGGGGCCGCCGCGGTCTTGCCGCCGGTCTTGGCGTTGCCGCCGACCGAGCCCATCATCGAGGTGACGATCTCCTCGAAGTCGGACATGGCGAACTTGGTGGCGCCGTCCGGCGCCTTCGGGGCCTCCGCCGCATCCTTGCTGAAGGTCACCTTGACGGGCAGGTGCGCGTCGGACGGCAGCTTGGAGTCGATCTGGGCCAGGTCGAAGGAGATCGCCGAGACCGAGCCGTCCTTGATGAAGACGTCGAGGCCGACCTTCTTGTCCGGGACGTCGGTCGGGGCGGCGCCGGGCAGCTTCTCCATGCCCGGGACGTCCTTGAGCACGGGCTTGACGCTCTTCAGCAGGTCGTCCGCGAGGGCCTTGGCCGGGGCGGAGACGTAGATGTGGTCGGCGCCGTCCTGCTTGCCCTTGTCCTCGAAGGTGACGTTGCGGGAGAGGACGTCCTTGACGGTGTTCACCAGGCCGGAGGCGACCTTCGGGTCGACCGACGGGGCGGCCGAGGCGCCGCCGGGCTTGCTGCCGGCCGCCTTGCCCGCCTGCTCGGCGAGGTCCTTGAGGGTCTTGCCCTCGACCGAGACCCACTTGCCGGCGACGGCGTCCTGGATCACCTTCGGGAAGGCCCCGGCGGCGTCCTTGAGCTCACCGGCGTCCTTGCCGGCCATCTGGGCGATGCCGTCGACATCGGCCTTCAGGTAGAAGTTGCCGTCGACCCAGCGCAGCTCGGCGTAGCTCTTGCCGCTCTTGCCGGCCAGCGCGTACGCGACGTCGAAGCCGGGGTCCTGGCCGAGCGTGTTGAACGGGTCGGCGCTGGTCTGCGCGTTCTTGAAGGAGTCGAGGTCCTTGAGCGGCTTGTCGGCGCTCACCGCGACCGAGACCTTGAGCTCGGCCATCAGCTCGGCGGTCTTGCGGTCCATCGGCTCGCCCTTGGAGCTGGCGACCTTGTCGAACGCCATGATCTCGTCGGCCGTCGCCCCGAAGGAGAGCTCGGCCTTGAGGTTCTTGCCGTCCGTGATCCGGCCGAACGCGTCGGAGACCTTGTCGGCGGCGGACAGCTGCTTGACGGTGCCACAGGCGGCCAGGCCGGTGGCGAGGACGACGGTGCAGGCGGTCGCGGCGACGGCCCCCCGGACCGTGCGGCGCATGGTGGTGTTGATGGGACTTCTCCCCCGTGAGGCTGCGCCCTGGCGGTGTGTGCGACCGGGCGACAAGTTCGGACTACTGCTGGACACGGTGCTCAGACAAGCAGCTTTCGCCTGCCGGGGCACCCCGATTTCACCGGTCGTGGCGGAATCGGGACGTGGCCCACAACTTATCCGGTTCTTACGACAGTCCGATCACGGGGGGTCAGAGCGCGCTGCCGGCCTTCCAGGTCGCCCAGTCCATGTTCCAGCCGTTCAGCCCGTTCGCCGGATCGACCGTCCGGTCACCGGAGTTGACCACCTCGACCACATCGCCCACGATCGAACTCCGGTAGAACTTCGCGCCGTTGGTGTTCGGATCCGAAGCACCCTTGGCGTCCCTGAGCGCGATGCAGCCGTGACTGGTGTTGGCGCTGCCGAACTGCTCGGCGGGCGACCAGTAGTTGCCGTGGATGAAGGTGCCGGAGGTGGTCAGCCGCTGCGCGTGCGGCACGTCGGGGATGTTGTACTCGTCGCCCAGGCCGACCGTGGTGGAGTCCATCTTGGTCTGCTGGTACTGCTCGGCGATGACCAGCTTCCCGCCCCAGGTCCGGTGGTCCGGGGCGCCGCCGATGATCGGGTAGGTCGCGGTGACCTGACCGTCGGTGGTGACGGTGAGGGTGTGGGCGGAGAGGTCGGCCACGCTGGTCTGGCTACGGCCGACGGTGAAGCTCACATCCTTGGACTGGGTGCCGTAGACCCCCTTGGCGCCCTCCACGTCCTTCAGCCGGAGCCGCAGGGTGACCTGGGTGCCCTTCGCCCAGTACTGCTGCGGCCGGAAGTCCAGCCGGGTGCTGGAGAACCAGTGGCCGACGATCTCGACGTCCGGCCGCGCGGTCACCGTGATCGCCTGCTCGACGGCCTTCCGGTTGGTGACCGGCTTGTTGAAGTTGATCGAGACCGGCATGCCCACCCCGACGGTCGAGCCGTTCTCCGGGGTGAAGTAGCCGATGAAGGTGTTGGCCGGGGAGGCGGTGCCGAACACGGTGTTGGCGTCCGCCTCCAGCCGGTCCGCGTCGCTCGCGACGGCGGCCACCCGGTACTTGGTGCCGCTGGCGAGCGGCCCGGTGGAGGTCCAGCCCGTCCCGTCGGCGGCGAGCCGGCCGGCTATCTCCGCGCCGTCCTCGCCGGTGACCTTGACCGAGGTGAGGCTGCCGTCGGCGACGGCGACCGTGACCGGATCGGTGAAGGAGGCGTCCGTCACACCGTCGGCCGGGGTCACCGTGATCCTGGCGACCGAGGTCTTCGGCGAGCTGCTCGCGCCGCCGCTCCCGCCGGTACTGCCGCCGCCCTTGTCACCCTTGTCGGAGTCGCCGCTGCAGGCCGCCAGCAGGAGGACCGGGGCTCCCAGCAGGCCGCCCAGCACTCCGCGTCGGGTCCAGCTGCCACCGGAGGTGGGGCGCTGCTCATCGGCTGACGTCACGGTGGGTCTCCCTGCTCTTCACCTTCGGGCGTTACGGCTACGAACCACGCAATTCAGGACGAAGCGGTTCCATCACCAAACGGTTGAGATCGTATGAGACTACTGAAGATGCTGCCATAACGGACGAATCGCCCGCCCGGAGCAGTCCGGACGGGCGATCGGTGGTACGGGGGGCGGACTACTCGGCCGACTCGACGGAGTACTCGTCCCAGTTCTCGTCCGTCGGGTCGAACTCGGTCTGGGCGGACTCCCAGGTGGCGGAGGTCAGCTCGATGCCGGGCACCTCGCCGAGCAGCGCCACCGGGTCGATGAAGTGCGCGAGCGAACCGGACGGGTCCACCTCGATCGCCTCCACCGACTGGGTGCGCTCCTCGTCGTCCAGGTACTCGTCGTTCTGGACCTGGGCGAGGGCCGCGGCCTTCAGGGCCTGCTCGTCGGTGATCTCGGCGATGATCTCGATGCTGAGGCGTACGTAACGCGGGGCGTCCTGCTCGGGCAGGTCAGTGCTGGTCATGTGTGCGAGCGTAGGCGAGTCGCACCCCTCCCGGGAAACAGGGAGGGCCGGCCCCCGGATACCGGGGACCGGCCCTACCGTTCTCCGTCGGACTCCCCCACCCGGGAGCCACGGAGACGCGCCTCGCAGCGCGGTTAGGTGCCGCAGGAGCCGCCGCACCCTGGCCTCGGCCGAAGCCGCTGCCAGGGGCGGGACGACGGCAACCCCTGCGGGCGGACACGGAGGGCCGGGTCAGGGCCGACCGACGTGTCCGTGGTGACCGCGGTGCCGGGGAGCCGCTCCCGACTGCTGCTGTCACCATGCTCGGCGTCTTGCCGTGAGACATACAGTGCCCGAGCCGTGTTAACCGCGTGATGCGCGGAGGTGACGCCGGTGTACCACTTCGTGAGGAGACGAATCCTCACCCGATCGGCGGCCCAGGGGTACTGACGACAGGTCAGTGACCGGCCCGGTTGGCCAGGAAGGCCAGCAGGTCCTGGCTGGTCACGATGCCCTGCGGCTTGCCCTCGACCAGCACCACGGCGGCGTCGGCCTTCTCCAGTACGGTCATCAGACTGGTCACCGTCTCGCCGGAGCCGACCACCGGCAGCGGCTTGGACATCACGCTCTCCAGCGTGTCGGTGAGCGCGATCCGCTGGGCGAACAGGCCCTCCAGCAACTCCCGCTCGACCACCGAGCCGATCACCTCGCCCGCCATGATGTCGGGGTGTCCGGCACCCGCGGAGACCACCGGCATCTGCGAGACACCGAAGTCCCGCAGCACCCGGACGGCCTCGGCGACCGTCTCGCTCGGGTGCATGTGGACGAACTGCGGGATGCCCTCGTGCTCGATCGCGTCCTTGCGGGCCAGCACCTCGCCGATGTGCGCCTCGTCGGTGCCCGACGGCAGGAAGCCGTAGTCGGCCATCCAGTCGTCGTTGAAGATCTTCGACAGGTAGCCGCGGCCGCCGTCGGGCAGGATCACCACGACCACGTCGTCCGGGCCGAGCCGCTTGGCCACCTCGAGCGCGGCCACCACGGCCATCCCGCAGGAGCCGCCGACCAGCAGGCCCTCCTCCTTGGCGAGGCGGCGGGTCATCTGGAACGAGTCCTTGTCGGAGACCGCGACGATCTCGTCGGCCACGTCCCGGTCGTAGGCGGTCGGCCAGAAGTCCTCACCGACACCCTCGACCAGGTACGGGCGGCCGGTGCCGCCGGAGTAGACCGAGCCCTCCGGGTCGGCACCGATCACCTTGACCGCGCCGCCGGACGCCTCCTTGAGGTAGCGGCCGGTACCGGAGATGGTGCCGCCGGTGCCGACACCCGCGACCAGGTGGGTGATCTTCCCCTCGGTCTGCTCCCAGAGCTCGGGGCCGGTCGAGTGGTAGTGCGAGGCCGGGTTCTCCGGGTTGGAGTACTGGTCCGGCTTCCAGGCGTTCGGGGTCTCCCTGACCAGGCGGTCGGAGACGTTGTAGTAGGAGTCCGGGTGCTCGGGGGCGACCGCGGTCGGGCAGACCACCACCTCGGCGCCGTAGGCCCGGAGGGTGTTGATCTTGTCGGTGGAGACCTTGTCCGGGCAGACGAAGATGCAGTGGTAGCCCTTCTGCTGGGCCACGATCGCCAGGCCGACCCCGGTGTTGCCCGAGGTGGGCTCGACGATCGTGCCGCCCGGCTTGAGGGCGCCTGACGCCTCGGCGGCCTCGATCATGCGCATCGCGATGCGGTCCTTGATCGACCCCCCGGGGTTGAAGTACTCGACCTTCGCCAGCACGGTGGCGCTGATGCCCTCGGTGACCTTGTTGAGCTTCACCAAAGGCGTGTTGCCGACCAGGTCGATGATCGAATTGTGGTACCGCACGGGGGTCCTCCCGGTCTGGGACGCTACGACAGTTATGGGTACTTCAAAGCCTAGGGCGTCTCAAGGATTGGACGCGCACGCATCGGAGGTCCGATTTCACCGGTTCGCTTCCCGGGCGTTCACCCACCGGATGGGCGATCCGCCCCGATAGGCCCCCGGATCCCTGGGTACCTAACAGAGACAGAACACAGGCGGCGCCCCAGGAGGGGCCAGGTGAAGGGGGGCCGGGGTGGCAGCGTCACAGGTGTCACAGGCGTCACGGGCCCGGGTGGCCCGCAAGATCGCCACGGCGGCCGCGTACGGGGGCGGCGGTCTCGGGCTGCTCGGCGTCGGGCTGGTCGGGCTGCTGGTGACCGAGAGCAGGCTGGCGATCCGCGCGGTCGGGCTGCTGGAGGGCGATCCGCCGCCGGCGGACGGGGTGTACGGGGCGGCCTTCGCCGACCCGGGGAGTGACGAGCCGCCGCTGGTGCTCGCCTTCCTGGGTGACTCGACGGCCGCCGGACTCGGGGTGACCAGGGGCGAGGAGACCCCGGGTGCGTTGCTGGCGACCGGACTGGCCTCGGTGGCCGAGCGCCGGGTCCGACTGGTGAACGTGGCCCGGTCCGGCGCACAGTCCGCCGAGCTGGCCGAGCAGGTGGAGCGGGCCCTTCCGCACCTCCCGGACCTGGCCGTGATCATGGTCGGGGCCAACGATGTGACCAGGCACTCCCCCGCCGCCCTGGCGGTCCGTCACCTCGGCGAGGCCGTAAGGGACTTGCGCGCCGCCGGCTGCCAGGTAGTGGTCGGCACCTGCCCGGACCTCGGCACCATCAAGCCGGTCCAGCCGCCGCTGCGCTGGGTGGCCAGGCGGCTCAGCCGCCAGCTGGCCGCCGCCCAGACCATCACGGTGGTGGAGCAGGGCGGCCGGACGGTCTCGCTCGGCTCGCTGCTCGGCCCGGAGTTCGCGGCCCGCCCGGAGATGTTCGCGGCCGACCGCTACCACCCGTCAGCGCAGGGGTACGCCACCGCCGCGATGGCTCTGCTGCCCTCGCTCTGCGCCGCGCTGGACCTCTGGCCGGAGGAGTTCGGCCCACGGATCGAGGCCGAGCAGGTGCTGCCGATGGCGGTGGCCGCCGCCGCAGCAGCCGGACGCTCCGGCACCGAGGTGGCCGCCGCCGAGCGGCTCGGCGATCTCGGCCGCCGCTGGGCGCAGGTCAAACTGCGACTCCGACTGGGCCTGCCGGACAGCTCGGAGAGCGTCCCCGAGCCCGGGTCGGCGTCGGCGAACTCACACCCGGGAACGGATGACGCCCGAGCTACTTAACGGTAACTTTCCTCCCGGGCTGCCCGCTTGACCCGGAGTACGGTCATGAGTGGAGGCCCACCAGCCCGGACACTCAGCGAGGAGCCCGTCATGCCCGAAGCCGTCATCGTCAGCGCCGCCCGTTCGCCGATCGGCCGGGCCTTCAAGGGCTCCCTCAAGGACATCCGTCCGGACGACCTAACCGCGCAGATCATCGGCGCCGCCCTGGCCAAGATCCCCGAGCTGGACCCGCGCAGCATCGAGGACCTGATGCTCGGCTGCGGCCTGCCCGGCGGCGAGCAGGGCCACAACCTGGCCCGGATCATCGCGGTCCAGATGGGCATGGACTACCTGCCCGGCGCCACCATCACCCGGTACTGCTCCTCCTCGCTGCAGACGACCCGGATGGCACTGCACGCGATCAAGGCGGGCGAGGGCGACATCTTCATCTCGGCCGGCGTCGAGACCGTCTCCCGCAGCGTCAACGGGACCTCGGACGGCATGCCCGGCACCGTGAACCCGCTGTTCGACGAGGCGATGGCGCGCACCGCCAAGCGCGCCGAGGAGGGCGGCGGCGAGTGGCACGACCCGCGCGAGGACGGGCTGCTGCCGGACGCGTACATCGCGATGGGCCAGACCGCCGAGAACCTGGCCGCGCTCAAGGGCATCACCCGGGCCGAGCAGGACGAGTTCGGCGTCCGCTCGCAGAACCTGGCCGAGGCCGCCATCAAGTCCGGCTTCTGGGCCCGTGAGATCACCCCCGTCACGCTGCCCGACGGGACCGTGGTGAGCGCCGACGACGGCCCGCGCGCCGGGGTGACCCTGGACGCGGTGTCGGGCCTGAAGCCGGTGTTCCGCCCCGACGGCACCGTTACCGCCGGTAACTGCTGCCCGCTGAACGACGGCGCCGCCGCCCTGGTGGTCATGTCCGACACCAAGGCGCGCGAGCTCGGCCTCACCCCGCTCGCCCGGGTGGTCTCCACCGGGGTCAGCGGCCTCTCCCCCGAGATCATGGGCTACGGCCCGGTCGAGGCCAGCCGCCGGGCGCTCAAGCGGGCCGGGCTGACCATCGACGACATCGACCTGGTGGAGATCAACGAGGCCTTCGCGGCCCAGGTCATCCCCTCATACCGGGACCTGGGCATCCCGCTGGAGAAGCTGAACGTCAACGGCGGCGCGATCGCGGTCGGCCATCCCTTCGGCATGACCGGCGCCCGGCTGACCACCACCCTGATCAACTCGCTGCAGTGGCACGACAAGCAGTTCGGCCTGGAGACCATGTGCGTCGGCGGCGGCCAGGGCATGGCGATGGTGATCGAGCGACTCAGCTGAGTCACCGAACTGGTCTGCACCACCCATTCGGAGTGACCGTGCGTAATTGAGAGCCGGATCACATCGCGATCGTGATCCGGCTCTCCGCACGCCGCTTCGAGGCCCTTTTGTCGACGGCCCGGAGTCGGTCAACTCCGCTGCGTAGAACGGGACTACCTAACAATTTGAGGACAAGGCAGAAAGTCCCCACCAAATCGGACATCTGCCACTGCAGTAACTCGCCCCCATGCGGCAGTGTGGAGAGGTAACCCCGTTCCGCTCCTCGCTAGGAGTACGTTCCGTGAGCGCCGTGTACATCTCCCTGCTGCTGGTCCTGATCGCCCTCTGCACCGCTGTGCTCTGCCAGCTGCGCAGCCTCGCCCGCCGACTCGCCGTCCCGTCCGAAGCGTCAACAGCCGCCGCCCCCGCGCCGGTTGACGAAGCCGTGATCCGCCGCGCGGTCAACGAGGCGCTGGCCGCCGACCGTGAGCGGGAGATAGCCGAGGCCCGCGCCTTCTGGGCCGAGCAGGAGGCCAGGGCGACCGAGGACGCCCCGCTCTTCGACTCCCCGTTCACCAGCGCCGGGCTCAACTCCGGTGAGGAGTGGCCGCTGTTCTTCCCGCGGCCGACCGGCCCGCAGGACGCGGCCGACCACTCCGGCACGATGGACCCGGAGTTCGGCGAGGCGCTGCGCTCCGCGCTGGAGGACCTGGTCAACGAGGACGGTGGCACCCCGGCCCGTCCGGCTGCGGGGCACCCCTCCGGCGGCCACCCCGCAGGCGGACACCCCGCGGGCGGCGGCGAGACCGCCGGGGAGGCCCGCGCCCGCCGCGAGGCCGACCTGCTGGCCACCGGCCTGGAGGCCGGGCTGCTCGACGCCGGGACCGCCCAGCAGGCCGAGCCGGTGGCCGCGCCCGACCCGCGCCGCCACCCCTCGCACCCCGACTTCGTGCCGAACCAGGCCCCGTCCCGCGAGTGGACCGACACCCGGCTGGCCGCGCTGGCCGAGGAGGCCGTCGCGCTCACCGACGTCCGTCCCGGCCCGCTCGGGACCCTGGACGTGTACGCCTTCGCCGACGGCACCACGCTCTGCGTCGCCCCCGGCGACCGGGAGGCGGCCTACCGCCTGATCGACGCCGTCCGGGCCGGGGAGGACGTCCGGCTGCTCGGCGGCTCGCGGTTCTCCGGGTCGTACTCGCTGACCTTCTCCACCGACGAGGAGGCCGTCTACGTACTGGCCGACCGGGTGGTCGCCAGCATCTGACCTGACGTACCGAAGGCCGGTCGAGTCCCCGGGGTTACCGACTCGACCGGCCTTCGTGCGTGCTCAGGCGGTCAGTCGGTCGACCGTCCGGACCTCCGCCACCGCCGCGTCCAGCTCGGCCGGGCCGGCCACCGCCGCGAGTTCCCGGCCGGCCACCGCGAGTTGGTCGCCCACCGCGAAGGGGCCGGCGTCCGGGAACTCCCTGGCCGGCTCACCGGCCGACTCCAGCGCCCCCACCGCCAGCCGGGCCGCCAGCGCGTGCACGGCCGCCGCCCGGCTCGGGTGACCGTCGACGGGCCCGAGCAGCCGGCTCTGCGGCATCGAACGGAAGCGGTCGGCCAGCCGGTCCACGGCGGCCAGCAAGGTCTGCGCATCTGCCATGCCAGGAGCCTATCCGCCGGCGAGAACGCCGGAGGCGCGGCGGACCGGGTGGTCCGCCGCGCCTCCGGGAGTGTCACCAGGGCCTAGTCGTCGCCGCGCAGGATCGCGATCAGCCGGAGCATCTCCAGGTAGATCCAGACCAGCGAGAGGGTCAACCCGAAGGCCGCCCGCCAGGACTCCTGCTGCGGGGCGCCGCCCTGGATGCCCGCCTCGATCTCGGCGAAGTCCAGCGAGAGGAAGAAGGCGCCGAGCGCGATGCCGACGATGCCCACCAGGATGCCGAGCGGGCCCGAGCGCAGGCCCATGTCGGCGCCGAGCAGCGCGGCCACCAGGTTGACCAGCATCAGCAGGACGAAGCCCATCGCGATGGCGAGGCCGATCCTGGTGTAGCGCGGGGTGACCCGGATCCGGCCGGACTTGTAGGCGATCAGCATCGCCGCGAAGACCGCCGCCGTGCCGAGCACCGCCTGGATCGCGATGCCCTCCCAGATCATGTTGAAGGCGTGGCTGACGGCGCCGAGGAAGAAACCCTCCAGCGCCGCGTAGGTGATGATCAGGGGGGCGCTGACGCTCCGCTTGAAGCTGATCACCATGCCGACCACGAAGGCCGCCAGGGCGGCCCCGATGGCGGGGCCGAAGTTGGTGGCCGGCAGCGCGAACCAGGCGATCGAGCCGGTCGCCACCAGCGTGAGCAGGGTGAGCGCCGTCCGGGCGACCACGTCGTCCATGGTCATCCGGCCGGTCTGCAGCGGGCCGGCCGACGGCGCCTGGTACATCTCGGTCAGCTGCTCGTCCGTCAGCTGGCCGCCCTGCGGCTGTCCGTAGGGGCTGTTGCCGTAGGGGTTGTTTCCGTACGGGTTGCCCGCGGTCGGGGCCCCGGCCTGCGGTTGGCCCGTGGAGAACCCCGCGTAGCCGGTGCCGTTGTCGCGGGTGAAGGACCCCTCCCGCGAGAAGACCGGGTTGCTGCTTCTCATGTCATTCCCTCCGGGGCGGCGTGGTGCCACCCGCACCGCTCCAGGGTAATGCCTTGGCAAAGGGATGGATCTACGCCGCGAGGATGATCTCTCCGGCCGGAACGGCCCGGATCTCGCGGTCGGACGAAACAGCGCGGAGTGGTGCCCGGGGCCGGACTCGAACCGGCACGGCCTCGCGGCCAAGCAGTTTTAAGCTGCCCGTGTCTGCGTTCCACCACCCGGGCGGGTACCCCATCCGCCCCTGTGCGGGCTACCCCCGAGACTAGTCGCCCGGCGCGCCCTTTCGCACACTCTCCGCCAGCTAATTTGTCATGTTTCCTTGCCATCTGACGAATCGTCGGTGATTCGGCCACCCCCTGATTCGGAATCGGCCACAAGCCGGTTCTCAGGGGTTGTGTCATACCGGAGGAGGAGGCAGCCGACCCGCCCGTACGTCCAGCGGCGGTGACGCCAACCGTCCCCGGGAGCGACGAATTCCATGATCGTCCAGCGGAGGATGGGGTAGCGGTCGGTGTTCTGCGCACCGACCGCCCACACCCTTTCCGCACGACCCGTCCGCAAGGAGCCCTCCGTGACCACCACGACCGCATCCGCCGTCCAGACCGGCCAGGCGGCCGCCCGAGCCACCGGCCTGAACAAGGTCTACGGAGAGGGCGAGACCCGGGTGGTCGCGCTGGACAACGTCAGCGTGACGTTCCCGCAGGGCCAGTTCACCGCCATCATGGGGCCGTCCGGCTCGGGCAAGTCGACGCTGATGCACTGCATGGCGGGCCTCGACACGGTCTCCTCCGGCTCCTCGATGATCGGCGACACCGAGCTGGTCGGGCTGCGCGACAAGCAGCTCACCAAGCTCCGCCGCGATCACATCGGCTTCGTCTTCCAGGCCTTCAACCTGCTGCCCACGCTGACCGCCCTGGAGAACATCACGCTCCCGATGGACATCGCGGGCCGCAAGGTCGACAAGGCCTGGCTCGACCGGGTGGTGGAGACGGTCGGCCTCTCCGGCCGGCTCACGCACCGCCCCTCGCAGCTCTCCGGCGGCCAGCAGCAGCGCGTCGCCTGCGCCCGCGCACTGGCCTCCAAGCCGGACATCGTCTTCGCCGACGAGCCCACCGGCAACCTCGACTCCCGCTCCGGCGCCGAGATCCTCTCCTTCCTGCGCAACTCGGTCCGCGAGCTCGGCCAGACCGTCGTGATGGTCACCCACGACCCGGTCGCCGCCTCCTACGCGGACCGCGTGATCTTCCTCGCCGACGGCCGCGTGGTCGACGAGCTGACCGACCCGACCGCCGACAGCGTCCTGGACCGGATGCGCCGCTTCGACGCCAAGGGCCGTACGAGCTGACGCTCCGCCAGCCTCCGGCCCGCACCCAACTTCCCCCAGGACACCCCATGTTCCGCACCGCACTGCGCAATGTGCTGGCCCACAAGGGCCGACTCCTCATGACGGCGCTGGCCGTCATGCTCGGCACGGCCTTCGTGGCCGGCACCATGGTCTTCTCCGACACGCTCGGCCAGGCCATGAAGAACAGCTATTCCAAGAGCTACTCCGACGTCTCCGTCCTGGTCACCGACGACTCCGCCGGTTCCGGCGCCTCGGCGAGGGACCGGAGCGAGGCCACCAAGTCCGAGCTGACCAAGGAGACGGTCGACCGGATCGCCGCCCTGCCCGGCGCCGCCAGGGTCCAGGGCGTGGTGGGCGGCTTCACCGGGGTGGCCGACCGCAAGGGCGCGCTGATCGGCGAGGCGTTCCAGGCCCGCGGCTCGAACTTCACCCCGGACGCCACCGGCCAGGACGGCCGCTACCCGATGGCCGAAGGCCGGGGCCCGCAGAAGTCCGGCGAGATCGCGCTGGACCAGGAGACCGCGAGCAGCGGCGGCTTCAAGGTCGGCGACACCGTCCGGATCGCCGGCAACGGCCCGGCCGTGGACGCCAAGCTGACCGGCGTCTTCACCACCGACGACCCCCAGGTCACCTCCGGCGGCACGCTCACCCTGATGGACACCGCGAGCGCGCAGCGGTTCCTGCTGACGCCGGGTCAGTTCAGCAGCATCACCGTGCAGGCCAAGCCCGGCGTGGCGCAGGGCGCGCTGCTCACCGAGGTGCGGGCCGCACTGCCGCAGGACGCCCGGTTCACCGTCGAGACCGGCGAGCAGCTGACCGCCGACCAGACCAAGATGATCTCCGCAGGCATGTCCGGCATGAAGACCATGCTGCTGGCCTTCGCCGGGATCTCGCTGTTCGTCGGCATCTTCATCATCGCCAACACCTTCACCATGCTGGTCGCCCAGCGCACCAAGGAGCTGGCGCTGCTCCGGGCGGTCGGCGCCGGGCGCTGGCAGGTCACCAGGTCGGTGCTGGTCGAGGCGCTGGTGATCGGTGCGACCGCCTCGGTGGCCGGTCTGCTGGCCGGTATCGGGATCGGCGCCGGCATGCAATCGCTGATCAAGGCGCTGTCCTCCGGCATGCCCACCGGTTCGCTGGTGGTCGCCCCGGTGACCGTCGCGGTGGCCCTCGTGGTCGGCGTGCTGGTGACGGTGCTCTCCGCCGTGCTGCCCGCCGTCCGCGCCTCCCGGGTCGCCCCGGTCGCGGCGATGAGCAGCGGTGACCAGCCCAGCACCCAGAAGAGCCTGCTGATTCGGAACATCATCGGTTCGGTGGTCGCGGCCGGCGGCTTCGCGCTGATCCTCGGCGGCGCGGCGACCGGCGGGGAGAACGGCCGGTACCTGATCGGCGGCGGTGCCCCGTTCGCGCTGATCGGCATCTTCGTCCTGCTGCCGCTGCTGTCCCGCCCGGTGATCGCCCTGGTCGGCCCGCTGCTGGCCCGGCTGTTCGGCACGCCCGGCAAGCTGGCCCGCCGCAACGCCGTCCGCAACCCGCGCCGGACGGCCACCACCGCCGCCGCGCTCACCATCGGGCTGACCCTGGTTTCCGCGATGACCGTGCTCGGCGCCTCGGTCGGCGGCGCGGTCGACCGGATCGTCACCAAGGGCATGGTCGCGGACTACAACGTCACCACCGCCAACCGGATGGGCATGTCGCCCGAGCTCGCCGCCGACGTGGCCAAGGCCCCCGGCGTGGCCGCCTCCAGCCCGCTGACCAACGTCTACTGGACGCTGGACGACCGGATGAGCGCGATCAGCGGCGTGGACGCCACGAGCCTGGACAAGCTGCTCGACCTCACCATGGACAGCGGCTCGGCGAACGCCCTGAGCCGGGGTCAGATCCTGGTCAGCAGCGAGCGGGCGAAGAGCGCCAACCTCGCGGTCGGCAGTGCCGTAAAGGTGAACTACGGCGACGGCTCGACCGGCACGGTCACCGTCGGCGGCGTCTTCCAGCCGATCGACCTGCTCTCCGGCACGGTGATGTCCAACGCGGAGATCACCAAGCACAGCCCCGAGGACGTCGACATCCGGGACGTCCTGGTCCGCGGCGCCGACGGCGCCACCGCAGCCCTCCAGCAGTCCATCAAGGACGCCACCGGCCGGAACCCGGTGATCGAGGTAAAGAGCCAGGCGGACATGAAGGAGGAGTACAGCAAGATCATCTCCTTCGCGCTGAACATGATGTACGGCCTGCTGGCCATGTCGGTCCTGGTCGCCGTGCTCGGCGTGATCAACACCCTGGCCATGTCGGTCTTCGAGCGGAAGAGGGAGATCGGGATGCTGCGGGCGATCGGTCTGGACCGGAGCGGTATCAAGCGGATGGTCCGGCTGGAGTCGGTGGTGATCTCGCTGTTCGGCGCGACCATCGGCGTCCTGCTCGGGGTCTTCCTGGCCTGGGCGCTCAACGACACCCTGGGCTCCAGCATCCCGGGCCTGGTCACCGAGCTGCCGTACGGTCAGCTGCTGCTCTTCCTGCTGCTGGCCGGCCTGGTCGGCCTGGTGGCCGCGCTCTGGCCCGCCCGCCGGGCGTCCAAGCTGGACATCCTGGAGAGCATCAAGACCGACTGACGGTCCGTCCGGACACGCGAGAGGCCCCTGCCGGGAGGGTATCCGGCAGGGGCCTTCTGGTACTCGCTTCGATCTGGACTTGCTGTACTCCGCCCGGTCGCACGGCCGGCTGAGCACCACGGAGGTCGTGGTCCGGCGACGCTGCCGGGCGGAGAGCCTCCGACTCATACCCCGGGTCCTCCCGGGGCCAGTCGTCCTACTTGCTGCTCGCGAGCTCCTTCGCAGGCTCGGCGGTGGCGGCGGCCACCGGCTTCGGCGCGGGGGCCGCGGCCTCCTGGAACGCCACGAACGGGTTCTCCATCTCGGCCAGACCCACGGTCTCGCGCTTGAGGAACATCGCCAGCGTCCAGTCGGTGAAGACCCGGACCTTGCGGTTCATGGTCGGCACCCGGCTGCCGTGGTACAGGCGGTGGAACCACCAGGCCGGACGCCCCTTCAGCTTGTACTTGCCGAAGAGGATCGCCACGCCCTTGTGCAGGCCGAGACCGGCCACCGCACCCAGGTTCTTGTGCTTGTACTCGGACTGCGGGAAGCCCCGCATGCCCGAGATCACGTTGTCGGCGAGCACCAGGGCCTGACGGACCGCGTGCTGCGCGTTCGGCGGGCACCAGGCGCCGTCGCCGACCGCAAGGTCGGGCACCTGGGCGTTGTCGCCGGCCGCCCAGACGTAGTCGAAGCCCTGGACCTGGAGGGTCGGGGCGGTGTCCACGTGACCGCGCGGGCCGAGCGGCAGACCGAAGTGGTTCAGCACCGGGTTGGGCTTGACGCCCGCCGTCCACACGATGGTGGAGGCGTCCGCCTCGACGCCGTTCTTCAGCACCACGTGCTGGTCGACGCAGGAGTCCATCGAGGTCTCGATGTAGATCTCGATGTTGCGCTCTTCGAGCTTCTCCTTGGTCCACAGACCGAGGTCCGGGCCCATCTCCGGGAGGATGCGGTTGGCCGCCTCCACCAGGATGAAGCGCATGTCGTCGCGGCTGACGGTCTTGTAGATCTTCGCCGCGTCCCGGGCCATGTCCTCGACCTCGGCGATGGTCTCGACGCCGGCGAAGCCGCCGCCGATCACCACGAAGGTCAGGGCCTTGCGGCGGATCGCCTCGTCCGTGGTGGACTCGGCCTTGTCCAGCTGCGCCATGACGTGGTTGCGGAGGCTGATCGCCTCTTCGACCGTCTTCATGCCGATGCCGTGCTCGGCCAGGCCGGGGATCGGGAAGGTGCGGGAGACCGAGCCGGTGGCCACGACGAGGTAGTCGAAGGGCAGCTCGTAGGCGTCGCCGGCCGCGGGGTGGATGGTGGCGACCTTGCGGGCGTGGTCCACGCCGGTCACGTGACCGGTGAGCACCTCCGCCTTCTTGAGGGCGCTGCGCAGCGGGGCAACGAGGTTGCGAGGCGCGACGTTGCCGCCGGCCGCCTCGGGGAGGAAGGGCAGGTACGTCATGTACGACCGCGGGTCGACGACCGTGACGGTCGCTTCGCCGTAGCGCATCTTCTTGAGGATGCGCATCGCGGCATACAGGCCGACGTAACCACCGCCGACGATCAGGATGCGAGGACGCTCCGTGGTGCTCATATCCGAAAGTATCCACCCCCGATCGGGGGCTCCTTCGTGAGGCCCGTCACAAGCCCCTGGACACCACCTGCTACACTGCCCGGCCACACTTTCCCGGCGCGACCCTCACCTCACGCGGCCGGAACGGCCCCTGTGCGGCCGTCGGCCGACGGGGTGGCCCTGAGCAGCAACGATCCCCACTGCGGCCGGGTTCCCGCACGGTGTTTCGATTCCATTACCCGCCGCGAAGCCTGCCTGCGATCCAGTGGACACCCGCCGGAAACGACCTTGGGTCCCGCATTCCGGACGGACCGGGCCCCGGACTGCGTCGAATGACTGGATCGCCATGTGAAGAAATTCACGAACTTTCTCGCGGCACGCCGTGCAGCACGCGGCCCCGGGTGCCACAGCGGCGTCCCGGGGCCGTCCGGCGGGGTTCCGGCGAGGGCTCAGGAGACCAGGCTCCAGGCGATCCCGTCCAGGATGTCGTGCTCGCTCACCACCAGCTCGGTGGCACCGGTCCGCTCCATGATCTCCCGCAGCACCAGGGCGCCCGCCCCGATCACGTCCACCCGGCCCGGGTGCATCACCGGGATCGCGGCGCGCTGCTCGTGCGTCATGGTCAGCAGCCGGCCGGCCACCTCGCGGACCTGGTTCACCGTCAGACGGGCGTGGTGGATGGCCTCGGAGTCGTACGAGGGCAGTCCCAGCACGATGCCCGCCACGGTGGTGACGGTGCCCGCCAGGCCGACCAGGGTGGTGGCGGCGGTCAGCGGGACGGCTTCGGCCGCCACGTCCAGCGCGGCCCGGATGTCGGCCGTGGCGCGGGAGACCTGGTCGGGCGTGGGCAGCTCGGAGCCGGCGAAGTGGCGCTCCGTCAACCGGACGCAGCCGATGTCCACCGAGCGGGCCGCCTCGACGTCCCGACCGCCGAGCACGAACTCTGTCGAGCCGCCGCCGAGGTCGAAGACCAGGTAGGGCGCGGGGAACTGGCCTCCGGTCAGCTCCTTGGTGGCGCCGGTGAAGGACAGCCGGGCCTCCTCGTCGCCGCTCACCACGGTCGGCTCGACGCCGAGGATCTCGCGCACCCCTGCGGTGTACTCGGCGCTGTTCTCCGCGTCCCGGGAGGCACTGGTGGCGACGAACCGCAGGCGGTCCGGGCCGACCTCGTGCTCGGCCAGCACGGCGGCGTACTCGCGGCAGGCCGCGAAGGTGCGCTCCAGCGCCTCGGGCGCCAGCCGGCCGGTCCGGTCGACGCCCTGGCCGAGCCGGTTGATCACCATCCGACGGTCCAGGTCGGTGATTTCGCCGGTCGACCCATCGGGTGTCACCGTGAGGTCGGCGACCAGCAGCCGGATCGAGTTGGTGCCGCAGTCGATCGCGCCGACCCGGGTGACGGTCACTCGGACTCCCCCTGCTCGGCCTCGGCGGCCGCCTTCTTGGCGGCGCGCTCGGCGGCCAGCTGCTCCTTGGCGGCGATCACGGCCGCGTGGTCCTGGTCCTTCGCCCGGTTCCTGGCCACCCGGCCACCGGCCGCCTCGACCTCCTCCGGTGAGACGCAGGGGCCCTTGGCCCACCAGTCCTCCAGCATCCCGATCGCCTCGTCACCGAGCGGGTTGACCCCCGGGCCCGCCGCCAGCGAGTGGCCGACCAGCACGTGCAGGCACTTCACCCGGTCCGGCATGCCGCCGGCGCTCGGGAAGCCCTCCAGCACCTCGATGGCGTCCCGGCGGGCGATGTAGTCCTCGTGCGCCTTCTGGTACGCCGCCGCCAGCTCCGGGTCCTCCGCCAGCCGGGCGGTCTGATCCTTCATCACGCCGTCCGCCTCCAGGGTACCGATCAGCGAGGCGGCCTTGGGGCAGGTCAGGTAGTACAGGGTGGGGAACGGCGTGCCGTCCGGCAGCCGGGGCGCGGTCTCCACCACGTCGGGGTTGCCGCACGGGCAGCGGTGCGCCACGCCGCGCAGGCCGCGCGGGACGCGGCCGAGCTGGGCCGCGATCGCGGCGACGTCCTGGTCCGGGACGGTCGGGTTCTCAGTCATGGGGATGTGCTGCCTCTGGCGGTATCTAGCGGGGTGCGGGGGTGGAGTCGGCCTGGTCGACCGAGTCCCAGACACTGGCATACCAGGGCTGGGCGGCCTTGGCCTGCGGAGCTGACCCCGCGTCGGCCGAGGAGGACTTGGTGGTCGGCGGGTGCGGGTCCACCGAGATGAAGGGGGTCTCGCCGGGCATCGCGTAGTGCAGCCGCTCGCGGCCCTGCGCCTTCACGAACTCCGGGTCCTGCCAGCGGGCGCGCTCCCGGCGGAGCTGTTCGACCTGCTGCCTTGCGTGCTCGGCCTTGGCCCGCTGGGCGGAGATCTCCGAGCGCTGCGCGATGAACTGCCGGGTCGGGTAGGCGAGGATCGCCACCAGCGAGCAGAGCACGAGCACCAGGACGGTGGCCCGGCTGGTGAAGCGCGGACGCGCCGCCAAACCCGGAATCTTCCACATCGCTGGTACCCCTCCTGATCACATGCCGGTGCCCCGGCCCTCCACCCTACGGGGTGGGAGCCGGGGCACCGGTGCAGACGCCTGGGGTTTCAGCCCCGGGTGTCTCAGGCGTACGACTTGCCGTGCCGACTACTCCGCAAAGCGGAAGCGCGGGAACGCGCCACGGCCGGCGTACTCGGCGGCGTCGTCGAGGATCTCCTCGATGCGCAGCAGCTGGTTGTACTTGGCGACGCGCTCGGAGCGGGCCGGGGCGCCGGTCTTGATCTGGCCGCAGTTGGTGGCGACGGCGAGGTCGGCGATGGTGACGTCCTCGGTCTCGCCGGAGCGGTGCGACATCATGCAGCGGTAACCGTTGCGCTGGGCCAGCTCGACGGCGTCCAGGGTCTCGGTCAGCGAACCGATCTGGTTGACCTTCACCAGCAGCGCGTTGGCGGTGCCGGTCTCGATGCCACGGGCCAGGCGGGTCGGGTTGGTGACGAACAGGTCGTCACCGACCAGCTGCACCTTGTCGCCCAGCTTGTCGGTCATGGCCTTCCAGCCGTCCCAGTCCTGCTCGTCCAGCGGGTCCTCGATGGAGACCAGCGGGTACGAGGCGACCAGCTCGGCGTAGTAGTCGATGAGCTCGGCCGAGGTGAGGCCCTTGCCCTCGAACTGGTAGGCGCCGTCCTTGAAGAACTCGGAGGCGGCGACGTCCAGCGCCAGCGCGACGTCCTTGCCGGGCACGTAGCCGGCCTTCTTGATGGCCTCGACGATGAGGTCCAGCGCCTCGCGGTTGGAGTCGAGGTTCGGCGCGAAGCCGCCCTCGTCGCCCAGACCGGTGGAGAGACCGCGCTCCTTCAGCACGCCCTTGAGCGTGTGGTAGACCTCGACGCCCCAGCGGACGGCCTCGGAGAAGGACTCCGCGCCGATCGGCGCGATCATGAACTCCTGGATGTCGACGTTGGAGTCGGCGTGCGACCCACCGTTGAGGATGTTCATCATCGGGACGGGCAGCACGTGCGCGTTCGGGCCACCGAGGTAGCGGAACAGCGGCAGGTCGCTGGCCTCGGAGGCGGCGTGCGCCACGGCGAGCGAGACGCCGAGGATCGCGTTGGCGCCGAGCGAGGACTTGTCCGGGGTGGCGTCCAGGTCGAGCATGGCCTGGTCGATCAGGCGCTGCTCGGTGGCGTCGTAGCCGACCAGCTCCGGGCCGATCTGCTCGATGACGGCCAGCACGGCCTTCTCGACGCCCTTGCCGAAGTAGCGGTTCTTGTCGCCGTCACGCAGCTCGAGAGCCTCGAAGGCACCGGTGGAGGCACCCGACGGGACGGCGGCACGGCCGGTGCTGCCGTCGTCCAGACCGACCTCGACCTCGACCGTGGGGTTGCCACGGGAGTCGAGAATCTCACGGGCTACGACGACATCAATGGACGGCACGAGGCATCTCCTTGACGGAAGCGGGATCTGTTGTCGATACGACCAGAGCCTAACCGCACCTGGCCCCGGCACCACGCCGACCTCGGCCCCGTCTCACCGTGTGGTTCGGCTACTCGCCGGTAGTTCACCTGAATGACCACGAAAGGGGCCGTACCACCGGTAAGCGGTACGACCCCCTCTGGCGGGATGTCGCGTCAGCCGAGCCCGAGCACCTGGCCCGGCAGGATCAGGTCCGGGTCACCGCCGATGACGGAGCGGTTGGCCTGGTACACCTGCTGCCAGTCCTGTCCGTGCGCGGCGGCGATGCCCGAGAGCGTGTCACCGGACTTGACGGTGTATCCGCCGGTGACGGGCTTCGCCGGGGCGGCGTGCTTCGGCGTGCTGACCGCCGGCGCGTCCACCTTCGGGGTGGCGGGCTTCGGCGCGGCCTGCTGCTTCGGCGCGGCCTTGGGGGCCGGGGCGGCCTTGGGCGCCGGGGCGGCCTTGGGCGCCGGGGTGCGGGTCTCCGAGCGGGAGGCCCGGTCGGCCGAGGTGTCCACGGCTGCGGCCGAACCGCCCTTGGTCAGACCGGCCTTGACGGAGCAGACCGGCCAGGCGCCGGGGCCCTGCGAGGCGAGCACCCGCTCGGCGACGGCGATCTGCTGGCCCTTGCTGGCCTGGTGGGCCTGCGCGGCGTAGGACTGGCCGCCGAACGCCTTCCAGGTGCTCGGGGTGAACTGGAGTCCGCCGTAGAAGCCGTTGCCGGTGTTGATGCTCCAGTTGCCGCCGCTCTCGCACTGGGCGACCTTCTCCCAGGTGTCGACCGGGGCGGCGTGCGCGCCGGTGGCGGTCAGCAGCGGGAGTGCGAGGCCGACGCCCGCGACACCCGCGACGGCGATGGCCTTCTCGGCCTGGGTACGACGACGGTGACGGCCCGATCCGGTGAAGAGCATGAAGAATTTCCTCTCCGCACGCCTGCGAGGTGAGCTGTCGGGTTCGGACCGGGAGGTGGCCCGGCCGCCACTGCTGGCGGCTTCACCCCAAGCCGTGGGGGACGGCGACTTACCTGGGTCCCCCGCCCCTGCCCAAGGGTCTGGTCGGTGTCCCCGGCAGCGCGGCGGGCAGGATTCGGCGTTCCGCGCACGGGGTTCGCAGCTGCGAACACCAGGGAGGGTAAGCAGATGACCAGACAGATCACAAGCTTATGTCGAGCACATCACATCGAAATCACGCTGCGCGGTGGATCGTCCACAAACCGTACTGTGATGTCCGGATTGATGCGCACTCAGATCACACCCGATCAGATGTGACCGACACGCCGTCAGCGGGAAACCGCTCCCTCCGGCGTGAAGGACACCGGCAACTCCCGCAGTCCACGCATGATCAGACCGCCCCGCCACCGCAGGTCTGCCGGGTCGGCGGCGAGTTGGAGGTCGGGCAGCCGGGTCAGCAGGGTGGCCAGGGCGAATTGGCCCTCCAGCCGGGCCAGCGGGGCGCCGATGCAGTAGTGGATGCCGTGGCCGAACCCCAGGTGCGGGTTGTCCTTGCGGGCCAGGTCGAGGGTGTTCTCCTCGGCGAACCTGGCCGGGTCCCGGTCGGCCGCCGCCAGCACCACCAGCACCGGGTCCCCGACCGGGATGTCCACGCCGCCGATGGTCAGCGGCTGGGTGGCGAACCGCCAGGTGGCCAGCTCCACCGGACCGTCGTAGCGCAGTAGTTCCTCCACCGCCGTGGCCAGCAGCGCCGTCTCGCCGCGCTGCACCGACTCCTGCAGCAGGGCGCGCTGCGCCGGGTTGCGGAGCAGCGCGAACGTGCCGTTCCCGATCAGGTTGATGGTGGTCTCGAAGCCGGCGAACAGCAGAATGAAGGCCATCGCCGCGGCCTCGTTCTCGGTCAGGTGCTCACCGTGGTCACTCGCCCGGATCAGCCCGGAGATCAGGTCGTCCCCCAGGTCCGCCCGCTTGCGGTGGATCAGCTCCAGCAGGTACGTCCTGATCCGCTTCACCGCCCGGCCCACCCCGCCGCGCTGGCCGCCGTGGTGGCGGATCATGGCGCCCGCCCAGTCCCGCAGGTCGTCCTGGTCCTCCGGCGGTACGCCGAGCAGGTCGCAGATGGCGTAGATGGGGAGCGGGAAGGCGAACTCGTGGATCAGGTCCGCCGAGCCGCGGGCCGCGAAGTCGTCGATCAACCGGTCCGTCAACTGCTGCACCCGGGGCTCGAACTCGGCTACCCGGCGGGGCGTGAACGCCTTCGACACCAGCCGCCGCAGCCGGGTGTGGTCCGGCGGGTCGATGTTGAGCAGGTGCGTCATCAGATCCGCCTGCCGCTCGCCCGGGATGCCCACCCGGCCGCTCGTGTGCGCCTGCCCGCTGTGGTGCGCCGGGTTCTTCGACAGCCGCCCGTCCGCCAATGCCTGCCGAGCGTCCGCGTACCGGGTGACCAGCCACGCCTCCACCCCGCTCGGTAGCGTGGTGCGGTGCACCGGCGAGTGCTCGCGCAGCCACGCGTACGCGGGGTAGGGGTCGGCGGCGAACTCCCAGGTGAAGAGTTCGGGCTGAGCGGTTCGGTACGTGTCCGGCATGTCGTGCACCGTAACCTGCCAGGACAGGAGTGAGCTGGGTCACCTGACGGGTAATTGCTCTTGCGGAGGATCCTGGCGTGCTTACGATCCTCCGATACGGTCTCGGTGGACGCCGGTGCGGCGTGCTCCACCGGGCGTAGCTCTCAGGGAGGAGCAGGCCATGCGGGTAGCCGGGGCAGTGGTGGTCATCGCGGTGCTCGAAGGCGGTTCAGGGATCGGTCTGGCCCGCCGGTTCTCGGCGGCCGGCGCCGCCGGCATGCTCATCGCCGACCAACACCCCGGAGTGGCCGAGGACCTCGCCGCCGAACTCGACCGGCCCGGCTGCCCCGTGGTCGGCGTCAGCGGCGACGCCCGGCAGCCCAGCGACGTCGCGGCGCTGGTGGCCACCGCCGCGAAGCACCTCGGCCCGATCGACCTCTTCTGCGTGGCCGGCCCCGACGGCGAACGCATCGTCCCCCTCGCCGACCTCCCCAACCACCTCGACCCGCTGGCCGAACTCCTCGCCCAGATCGGCGAGGCCATCAGCGAGGTCGTCGTCCCCCGCCAGCGCAACGGCGCCGAGCAGCCCGCGTAAGGCCGCGCCACGGCACCCGATCCACGGTCAGGGACCCGGAGCCGTACCTGAGCAGAGCCCCGAGCCTTTGGTCCTCACCTGGCCGAGCTCTGCGATTCGGCTGCCCGAACGTCGGCGCGGTAGGCGCGAGCCGCCGCCCGGAGGGCCGCGTCGATGTCCACGTCGGCGTCATGGGCGCGCTGGGCGACGGCGAGCAGCAGCCGGCCCACCGACTCCGGCGTGAGCTCGGCCGGGAGGGCGTACGGGGCGTCGGGGACGGCGGTGAAGCCGGCCCGGCGGACGCGGGAGACCAGCTTGGCCGCGTAGGCCAGGGCGGGGAGACCGGCCGGGACGCCGTCCAGCACCGAGTCGCGCTGCTTCTCGGCGGCCTTGAGCTCCTCCCAGTTGGCCTCGACCTGCGCGGACTCGGTGGCCTCGACGTCGCCGAAGACGTGCGGGTGGCGGTACATCAGCTTCTCCACGATGTCGCCGGCGACGTCGTCGATGGAGAACGGGTCCTCGGCGTCCTCCTCGGCGATCCGGGAGTGGAAGAAGACCTGGAGCAGCACGTCGCCGAGCTCCTCGCGGAAGGTCTCGCGGTCGCCGTCCTCGATCGCCTCGACCAGCTCGAAGGTCTCCTCGACCAGGTACTTCACCAGCGACTCGTGGGTCTGCTCGGCGTCCCAGGGGCAGCCACCGGGCGAGCGGAGCCGGTCCATCACCGAAGCCAGGTCAAGCAGCCGGGCGCCGGGCAGGTCGTACGAGCCGGGCAGCACCTCGATCTCGGGGACCTGGCCTGCCTCCTCGACGGCGATCCGGGCCAGCGCGTCGGTCAGCCCGGGGTCGCCGTCGGTGCTGCCGAGCCAGAGCACGGTGCCCTCGGTGCCGGTGAGCAGCCGGGCCAGCGCGGGGGCGGTGCCGCGCTCGACGAGTTCCACCTCGACCCCGGCCTGCCGCACGGCGGCCAGCTGGGGGTGGTCCGGGTCCCCGGCGAGGACCCGGGCCGCCCCGTGCAGGGCCTGCCAGGCGGGCCAGGAGAGCAGGCCGGGGGCGACCCGGTGGGTGGTGGTGAGCAGGATCAGCTTCGGAGTGTCCACACCACCGAACTTACCCGGCCCGGCCGGGGTCAGGCGGTGGCCGTGGGCTGCCGGAGCCAGTCGGAGACCGTGTTGGTGAGGCCGATCTGCTTGACGTCCCAGCGGCCGTAGCGCGGGTTGACCTCGATCCGCAGCTTGGCCCCGGCGTCGGTGAGCGCGGCCCGGACCACGGCGTCGCCCTCGGCGGTGCGGGCGTCCTTGCCCTGGGCGGCGGCGAGCTTCTGGATGCCCAACTGCTGGCGGTAGAAGGCGGCGACGTCAGCGGCCGGGACGCTCTGCTTGAACAGCAGCTCGCGCTGGAGCTCGGCGGTGCCGCCGAGCAGCTTGGCCTCGCTCTCCCTGGCCTCGTCGATCTCCCCGTCGGTGACCGTCAGTTGGCGGTCCGCCAGGGCCTTGGCCACCACCTGGTTGAGCACCAGCTCGGCGACCGTGCGCCGGACCAGCCCGGCCCGCTCGGTGGTCCGCTCGCCGCCCGACTCGGCGGCGACGGCGTCCCGAAGGCCGGTCACCCGGGACTCCACGGCCGCGATGGAGATCTGCTCACCGCCGACCACGGCCGCCGACCCCTGATGGGGTGCCCCACTGCCACAGGCGGCCAGGGCGGCCCCGGCGAGCAGGACGCCGACGGTGGTGCGGCCGTGGCGGAGCGCGGTGCGGGTGCGGATCACGTGGGGCTCCCGGGAGTTGTGGGGTGCGCGTGGTTCTCCTGACGGTGCTCAGTCTCCAAGCTCGGGGGCGTTTGGCCAAGGGTGTCGACGCGGGCCAAAAGGCTTCTTTCCCTGGCTTTCCGGACATCGGTAACCCGTTGTCGGCCCGAACCGTTGGCGAACTATCATTCGATCCTCTGATCGTTTTGTGCAGGTGGGGGTTCGTCCAGTGAAGAAGTTGTCCCGTGTTTCGGCCGTCCTGACGGCGGTGGCTCTCGCCCCGGCGATCCTGTTCCCGGCCAGCGCCTCCGCCACCGACACCTCGACCGACACCGCCGGACCGGCCGGGATCTCCGCGCCCGACCAGGCTGACGAAGACAACCGGGTCGCGATCCTGCGGATCATCGCCGACAAGAACACCGGCCGGGGCCTGATGGAGGCCGCCCAGACGGCCATGAACGGCACCCCGGAGGATCGGGTCCAGTTCCTGAAGGTCGGGCAGTTCAAGGCACGGGAGGACGACGACCGCGTCCGCCTCATGCAGATCCTGTCCAAGGGCGGCCCTGCGGTGCGGGAGGCCGCCAACACCGCGATGAGCGGCACGATCGAGGATGTCCGGGCGTTCCTCACCGTCGGCCTGAAGATCGCCCAGGACGACGACCGGGTGCACGCCGCCCAGCTGATGAGCGTCGGCGGCCCCGCCGTCAGGGATGCCGCCAACGCGGCCTTCAACGGCACCTACGACGACATCGCCGTCTTCCTCAACTCCGGTTGGGAGAAGGCCAAGAGCGCCGACCGGGTGCACACCAGCCAGCTCGCCGAGACCGGCGGCCCGGCCGTCAGGGCGGCCGCTCTCGCGGCGCTCGACGGCACCTACGCGGATGTCGCCGCGTTCCTGAACACCGGCTGGGCCAAGGCCAAGAGCGCCGACCGGGTGCACACCAGCCAGCTCGCCGAGACCGGCGGCCCGGCCGTCAGGGCGGCCGCTCTCGCGGCGCTCGACGGCACCTACGCGGATGTCGCCGCGTTCCTGAACACCGGCTGGGCCGAGGCCGAGGCCAAGGACAAGGCGGACGCCAAGGCCGCTGCGGAGAAGGCGGTCGAGGAGCAGGCGGCCAAGGACAAGGCCGTTGCCGAGCAGGCCGCGAAGGACAAGGCCGCTGCCGAGCAGACGGCCAGGGACAAGGCGAACGGCACCGTCACCCAGGCCGGTCTGACCAGCATCACGTCGACCACCACCACGTCCACCACCACGGCTTCGACCACCGCGACCGAGCTGGCCGCGACCGGTGGCGGCACCGACCTCCCGTGGCAGATCGGCGGCGGCGCGGCCGCCGTCGGCCTCGGCGCGGCCCTGCTGGTGGCCTCGCGCCGCCGCTCGGGCACCGAGGTCTGATCACGGACGACGGAGGGGCGGGCCGACCGGCCCGCCCCTCCGTCGTCCGGCAGTGCGCCGGTTACCTCTTCGCACCCGCCAGATCGTCGAACATCGTGGTCAGGAACTCCCGGCACCAGTCCAGCAGTTCACGCCCGACCAGCGGCTTGCCCCCGATCCGTCCGGTGGACGGCCGGGGCACCAGCAGCTGCTGGGCGGTGGCCTTGACCTGGCTGCGCGGGTAGAGCCGGTTCAGCCGCAGCTGCTGCGACTCGCGCAGCTCCACCGGCCCGAACCGGACGTTGGCCCCGGCCAGCGTGATGTCGCCGATCCCGCAGCGCCGCGCGTACAGCCGCAGGGCCGCGACCAGCAGCAGGTTCTCCACCGCCTCGGGCAGCTTGCCGTAACGGTCCGTCAGCTCGTCCCGGACCTGGACGATGTCGTCCTCGGAGTTGACCGCCGCGATCGAGCGGTACGCCTGGAGGCGCAGCCGCTCGCCAGGGGCGTAGTCGTGCGGCACGTGGGCGTCCACCGGCAGCTCGATCTTCACCTCCAGCGGCTCCTCCTCCGGCTCCGCACCGCCGCCGGCCAACGAGTCGCGGAACTCCGCCACCGCCTCACCGACCATCCGCATGTAGAGGTCGAAGCCGACGCCCGCGATGTGCCCGGACTGCTCGCCGCCGAGCAGGTTGCCCGCGCCGCGGATCTCCAGGTCCTTCATCGCCACGTACATGCCCGCGCCCATCTCGGTGTGCTGGGCGATGGTGGCCAGCCGCTCGTGCGCGGTCTCGGTGAGCGGCTTCTCCGGCGGGTACAGCATGTAGGCGTAGCCGCGCTCCCGACCACGGCCCACCCGGCCTCGCAGCTGGTGCAGTTGGGAGAGTCCGAAGGTGTCGCCGCGCTCCACGATCAGGGTGTTGGCGTTCGAGATGTCGATGCCCGACTCCACGATGGTGGTGGAGACCAGCACGTCGAACTCCTTCTCCCAGAAGTCGACCACCACCTTCTCGAGCTGGTTCTCGCCCATCTGCCCGTGCGCGGTGGCGATCCGGGCCTCCGGCACCAGTTCCTTCAGCCGGGCGGCCGCCTTGTCGATCGACTCGACCCGGTTGTGGATGTAGAAAACCTGGCCCTCGCGCAGGAGTTCACGCCGGATCGCGGCCGAGATCTGCTTCTCGTCGTACGGGCCGACGAAGGTCAGCACCGGGTGCCGCTCCTCCGGCGGGGTGGTGATGGTGGACATCTCCCGGATGCCGGTGACCGCCATCTCCAGGGTGCGCGGGATCGGGGTGGCGGACATGGTCAGCACGTCCACGTTGGCGCGGAGCTTCTTCAGCTGCTCCTTGTGCTCGACACCGAACCGCTGCTCCTCGTCCACGATCACCAGCCCGAGATCCTTGAACCTCGTCTCGCTGGAGAACAGCCGGTGGGTGCCGATCACGACGTCCACCGAGCCCTCGAAGAGCCCTTCGAGCACGGCCTTGGCCTCGGAGTCGCTCTGGAACCGGGACAGCGCCTTCACGTTCACCGGGAAGTTGGCGTACCGCTCGGCGAAGGTCGAGAAGTGCTGCTGCACCAGCAGCGTGGTCGGCACCAGGACGGCCACCTGCTTGCCGTCCTGCACCGCCTTGAACGCCGCCCGGACCGCGATCTCGGTCTTGCCGTAACCGACGTCGCCGCAGATCAGCCGGTCCATCGGGACCGACTTCTCCATGTCGGACTTGACCTCGGCGATGGTGGTCAGCTGGTCGGGCGTCTCCGCGTACGGGAAGGCGTCCTCCAGCTCGCGCTGCCAGGGGGTGTCCGGGCCGAAGGTGTGGCCGGGCGCGGCCATCCGGGCCGAGTAGAGCCTGATGAGGTCGGCGGCGATCTCCTTGACCGCCTTCTTGGCCCGCTGCTTGGTCTTCGCCCAGTCCGCCCCGCCGAGCCGGTGCAGGGTCGGGGCCTCGCCGCCGACGTACTTGGTCACCTGGTCGAGCTGGTCGGTCGGCACGAACAGCCGGTCGCCGGGGTGGCCGCGCTTCGCGGGCGCGTACTCCAGCACCAGGTACTCGCGGGTGGCGCCCTGCACGGTGCGCTGCACCATCTCCACGTACCGGCCGACGCCGTGCGCCTCGTGGACGACGTAGTCGCCGGCCGCCAGGGCCAGCGGGTCGATCGCGTTCCGGCGCCTGGACGGCATCCGGCGCATGTCCTTGGTGGAGGACTTCTGGCCCGACAGGTCGGTCTCGGTGATCACGGTCAGCTTGAGCTGCTCGTCCACGAAGCCGTGCTCGATCGAGCCGCAGGAGACGTACACGACGTCCCGGGTCGGGGCCTCGGCCAGGTCGGCGACCAGCCGGGCCGGGATGCCCTCGCCGCTCAGCACCTCGGCGAGCCGGGAGGCCGGGCCGTGGCCCTCGGTCACCATGACGACCCGCCAGTCGGCGTTCAGCCGCTCCTTGGCGTCCGCGATGGCGCGGGCGGTGTCGCCCCGGTACGCCTCGACGGCGTGCATGCCCAGGGTGAGGGTGTTGGCGTCGAACTCGAGGATCTCCGTGACGGTCGAGTCACTGGTGGCGAACGGGCTGACCGACCACCAGGGCAGTCCGACCTCGGCCGCGTGCTCCCGGACGTCGGCGAGCGACCAGAGCGACGCCGCCGAGACGTCGATCATCTCGATGTCGATCGGCCGGTCGCCACCGCTCGCGGCCGCGACCCAGGAGGCGTGCAGGAACTCCTGGCTGGTCGCCACCAGATCGGCCGCCCGGGTGCGGACCCGCTCGGGGTCGCAGACCACCGCGACCGAGCCGGTCGGCAGCACGTCGAGCAGCAGCTCCATCTCGTCCACCAGCACGGGCGCCAGTGACTCCATGCCCTCGACGGCGATGCCCTGGGCGATCTTGTCCAGGATCTCGGCCAGTTCGGGGTGACGCTGCGCCAGCTCGGCGGCCCGGGCCCGTACGTCGTCGGTGAGCAGCAGCTCCCGGCAGGGGGGCGCCCAGAGGCCGTGCTCGGCGATCTCCAGCGAGCGCTGGTCGGCGATCTTGAAGAACCGGATCTCCTCGACGTCGTCGCCCCAGAACTCCACCCGCAGCGGGTGCTCCTCGGTCGGCGGGAAGACGTCCAGGATGCCGCCGCGGACGGCGAACTCGCCGCGCTTCTCGACCAGTTCGACCCGGGAGTACGCGGCGGCCGCGAGCCTGCGGGCCACCTGCTCCAGGTCGTGCTGCTCGCCCCGCTGCAGGGCCACCGGCTCCAGCTCGGCCAGCCCCTTCACCTGCGGCTGCAGCACCGAGCGGACCGGCGCCACGATCACCTGGACCGGGCCCGCCGCCGGATCGTCGGCCCGGGGGTGAACGATTCGCCGCAGCACCGCGAGTCGGCGGCCGACGGTGTCCGAGCGCGGCGACAGCCGCTCGTGCGGCAGCGTCTCCCACGCCGGGAACTCCGCCACCGCGTCCGGCGGCAGCAGCGAGCGCAGGCTCGCCGCCAGGTCCTCGGCCTCCCGGCCGGTGGCGGTCACCGCGAGCACCGGGCGGCCCCGCTCCCCCGCCTTCCCGGCCAGCGAACGGGCCAGCGCGGCGATCGCGAACGGGCGGGCGGCGGGCGGCCCCACCAGGTCGAGGTGCTGCCGCTGCCCGGCGGCCGCGGCCTCGATCGCCTCGGCGAGGGCGGCGTCCCGTACGACGACATCGAGCAGTCCGGACAGGCTCATACTTCTCGGCTCCACGGCTGGAGTGCCCAGGCGCCGGAGCGACCGGCCGGGCAACGCGAACGGCCCGGAACGCGGAGCGCCCCGGGGGTCTCCAGCCTACGCCGCGGGATGCGCTCCGGGCATCTGACACCAGGGGGCTCGGAGCCGCCGCCGGAGCTCACCGCGTGCCCGACAGATCACGAGCTCGACATATGGCCGTCACTGCCCGTCCATGGTGGTCGCGCAGGATGGTGTGCGTGCCCGCCGCACCCAACCGTGGGGGATGGCTGTGGTGGCGCGGACGCACCCCGATGGGGGTCGGAGTGCGTGGCCGGGCGGCCCTGGGTGGGGGCGCCCGCGCCCATTCGCGGGAGCCGTGGTGTCCTCTGTCGAGGGCGCCACGGCCCTCGGCTTTTCCGGGGACTGCACCGTTCCCGCCACTTTGCCCGAAGGCCCACGCGGCCCGGCCGGGCTCCGTACTCTCTCGTGTGAAGGCGGTGTGGGGACACCGTGAATCGCGATGGAGGGGGTACTTCGTCATGCGCGTCGTCATCGCAGGCCAGGGGTACGTGGGGCTGCCACTGGCGGTCCGGGCCGCCGAGGTCGGGCACCAGGTGGTCGGGTACGACGTGGACGAGCGGCGGATCAAGCGGCTGGCCCTCGGCGAGTCGTACGTCGAGGACATCCCGGCGGAGCGGCTGCGGCCGCTGCTGGAGAACGGCAGCTACCAGCCGACCGCCGATCCGGCCGAGGTGGCGGGCTTCGACGTCGCGGTGATCACCGTGCCGACGCCGCTGCGGGACGGGGTGCCGGACCTCTCGTACATCGAGTCCTCGGCCCGGCTGCTCGCCCGGCACCTCCGCCCGGGGGCCACCGTGGTCCTGGAGTCCACCACCTACCCGGGCACCACCGAGGAGCTGCTCGCTCCGCTGCTGGAGCAGGGCTCCGGCCTGACGGCCGGACAGGACTTCCACCTCGGCTACAGCCCGGAGCGGATCGACCCGGGCAACCCGATCTGGAAGCTGGAGAACACCCCCAAGGTGGTCTCCGGCACCTCGCCGGCCGGGCTGGCGGCCGTGGACGGCTTCTACGCCCAGCTGGTCGAGCGCACCGTGCCGGTCTCCTCCTGCAAGGAGGCCGAGCTGACCAAGCTGCTGGAGAACACCTTCCGGCACGTCAACATCGCCCTGGTGAACGAGCTGGCGATGTTCGCGCACGACCTCGGCATCGACGTCTGGGAGGCGATCGACGCCGCCTCCACCAAACCCTTCGGCTACCTGCGCTTCACCCCGGGCCCGGGCGTGGGCGGGCACTGCCTGCCGATCGACCCCTCCTACCTGTCCTGGCGGGTCGAGCGGGCGCTCGGGCAGTCGTTCCGGTTCGTCGAGCTGGCCAACGACGTGAACAGCCACATGCCCGACTACGTGGTGCGCCGGCTGGCCGAGGCGCTGAACGACCGTCAGCGGTCGGTCAACGGCTCGCGGGTGCTGCTGCTCGGCCTGGCGTACAAGAAGAACACCGGCGACGCCCGGGAGACCCCGGCGGCCCGGGTGGCCGAGCTGCTGGTCCGGATGGGCGCCCAGGTGTGTGCCGCCGACCCGCACGTGGTCGTCGGCGTGCACGTGCCCGACCCGGTGGTTCCCGGCCAGCGAGCCGCCGAACCGGACAGCCACGGCGACCCGTTCGCCGCCGTCCGCCGGGTCGAGGCCACCCCCGAGGAGCTGGCCGCCGCCGACGCCGTGGTGCTGCTCGCCGACCACGACGACTTCGACTACGAGGCCGTCACCGCGCACGCCCGCTACGTCCTGGACTGCCGCCGCCGACTCACCGGCGCCTCGGTCGAGGTGCTCTGAGCGGGCGCCGGTGAACGGCCGTCAGCCCCGGCGGATCACTTCGCTCGGGTACTCGTTGCCGTCGTCCACGATCACGATCTTGGGGATCACCCGGGTCGCCGCGTCGCCAGGAGCGGCAGGGGCAGCAGCGGGGGCGGCCGGCGGGGCCGGGGGCTTCGCCGGGACGGCCGGGACCACCGGCAGGACCGTGGTGGGCGTGTCCTGGGGTGCTTCCTTGGGGGCTGCGTCCTTGGGTTCGTCCTTGGGTTCGTCCTTGGGTTCGTCCTTGGGGGCTGCGTCCTCGACCTCGGCCTTGGCCGCTGCCTCGGCCGGAGCCGCGGCGGGCACCGACTTCTCGATCTGACCGACCGCCGCACCGGTCAGGGCGGCCAGGGTCTGCTTGATGTGGTCGAGGTGCTGCTGCACCTGCTCCAGCTCGGCGGCGAACTCGGTCTGCTCGCGCTCGATCGTCGAGTGGATCTTCTCCGCCTCGCGCCGGGCCGCCGCGATCAGCTTCTCGGCCTCGGCGTTCGCCTTCGCGTCGGACTGCTTGACCTGGGCGAGCACCGAGTCGCGGTACTGCTCGGCCTCCTTGAGGCGGCGCTCGGCGGTCGCGGAGATCTTGGCGTCCTCCGCGTCGGCCTTGGCCTCGGCGGCGGCGAAGGTCTCGTCGGCCCGGCGGCGCAGCTCGGCCAGCTTGTCCTCGGCCAGTTCCTCCGCCTCGGCCGCCGCGACCCTGGTCTTGGCCGCTTCGGCGGTGGCGGTGTCCCGGATCGCCCTGGCCTCCCGGTCGGCGTCCGCGCGCAGCTGCGCCGCCTCGGCCCTGGTCCGCTCCTCAGTCCGGCGGGCGGCCTGGTCGGCGTCGTTGCGGGTGGTGGCGGCGTACTTCTCCGCTGCTGCGGCGGCGGCCTGCCCGGCCTCGTACGCGTCGTCCCTGGCGTCCTCGGCAGCCCGCTGGGCGAGCTCTCGGACGGCCTGTGCCTCGGCCTGGGCGATGCCCATCAGCTTGGCGGCCTGTTCGCTGAGCACCCCGTAGTCCGGAGCGGGCGCGTCGGCCGCGGCCTGGGTGACCTCGGCGAGCCGCTTCTCCATCTCGCGGACACCCGAACCGAGGATGCCGAGCTGCTCCCACGCGCGGTCCCGCTCGGCGGTGAGTGCGGCCAGGGTCTGATCGACCTGCTCGGGCGCGTAGCCCCGCCGGGCAGCGGTGAAGCCGTGCGGGGAGACTGCGTCGCTCATGGGCTCTTCCCTCGTGCTCGCGGGCTGCGGAGCCCCGGTGACGGACGTGACGGAGGACCGCCGGTACGACGTTCCTCTTGACCTATTTTGCGCAGACGTCATCGAAACCCAAACAAGGCAGAGCCGGAGTGCGGCCAACGGACTCGGCTTCACTCCGGGTCCGCGTGACCGAGCTCACGCCGACGGTCAGAACAGCCCGTCCCAGAACTGCTCCAGCAGCACCGACCACCAGGTCTCCGGCGACTGCAGCGCGGCCGGGTCGACGGCCAGCAGCTGGGCCTGGAAGTCGGTGGTCCACCGGCCCGCCTGATCAGGCGTGAGCCCGTAGCGCAGACGCCACATCCGGCCGAGCAGGGCGAGCGAGCGGACGAACTCCGGGACGCCGGTGTTGACGAAGCGCGGGCCCTCGCCGCCGTTCTCCAGGTCGACCGCCACCACGGCGGCCGTGCCGTACTGGACGCAGAGCTGGCGGCCGTAGTCATTGCCCAGCACCAGGTAGCCACCGAAGTCGGGACCGGCCGGCAGGCCGCGCTCGGCGGCCAGCTCGGCCAGCGTCGGGATCGGGCGGCCCTCCTGGGCCTGGGCCCAGAAGAACGGCGCGAAGTCACGCGGCAGGCCGGCCCACATCAGGGTCTGCGCGACCGGCTCGGGCACCCCCTGCCGGGAGACCGCGCGCTGCTCGAAGCGGAACACGGCCGGCCCGAAGACCTGGCCCAGCTCGGCGGCCAGCTGCTGCGGCGCGGCCGGTGGCAGCGGTACCGCCGCACCGGCCGGCGCACCGGGCTGCGGCAGCGGCGCACGGACCGGCCGGGGGCGCCGCGGCGCGGCCGCGAGCTGGTGCAGCTGGTCCACGTGGTCGAGCAGCACCGCCATCCCGGCCTGCCTGGCCTGCTGGTCCCGGCCGTACGGGGCGGTGTGGCTGAGCCGGACGTTCGGCCAGGCGGCCCGGACCATCCGCAGGCAGTAGCCGCCGGGCAGGTCGCAGCACTCCAGGTCGGTGTGCAATTCGAGCACCTGGTCCGGCGGGACGTTGAGCCGGCGCAGCTCCTGGAGCGCCTTCCACTCCGGGTGCGGGGTGCCGGGCTCGCTGCGCTGGATCAGGGTCTGCTCGGAGCCGTCCGGGCCCCGGTAGCGGACCACCGCGCTGCTGCCCGGGCCGATCGACGGTACGCCGGGGTTCACCGGCAGCACGACCGGCGGGGGCATCGGCGCCGGGGGCGAGGCCGGGGCGGGGGCGCCCAGCGAGGCGGCGTCCGGGTAGCCGTAACCGACCGGCGGCGCCCCGGGGACCGGCACGGAGCCGGGTACGGGCGTCGCGCCCGGGGAGCGCAGCTCGGCGGGCGGGGGCGGCGGCGGAGCGCTCGGGGCGCGGCCTGCGCCGGGCGGGGTGGGCGGCGGGGTCGCCGGGCCGCGCAGCTCCACGGGCGGCGGGGGCGGCGGCGCGGCCGGGTGCCCCGGCGGCGGCACGGCCACCCCGCGCGGCGGGCCGACCGGCGGCGGGAACGGCGCGCCGGGCAGGCCGTCGGCCGCCAGCAGGGTGGGCGCGTACGGGGCACCGGGCGGGGCGGGCGGCGTCGGCGCGGCCCCGTACGGTGGCGGTGTCCCGGGCGGCTGCATCCCCGGCGGCGGAGCCAGCATGGTCGGAGCGTCACCCGCCGGACGGCCGGAGGCCGGGGGCGTGGTGAACACGGCGGGCGGAACCGACGGACCATCGGCCGGGGCCGGGGCCGGGGCCGGGTTCGGATTCGGGACCGGGGTCTGGACCGTGGCCGAGCTACCGGACGCGTCGGGCTCCGGCAGGACGCCCTTGGTCAGGGTCGGTCCGTCCGACGCCCCCGGCTCGCCGAGCCGGGCGTGCTCGGCCGCGATCGCCGCCTCGCCCGCGTCCTTCAGCCACTGCGGCGGGCTGAGCAGGAAGGAGGTGGCCTCCACCGCGCCCTGCACGGGCTTGGCGGCCCCGGCGGGGTTGGGCTCGGTCGGGCTGCCGTAGGCGGCCTCGTAGCGGCTGACCACCTCGTTGACCGGCAACGCGGGCCAGAGGGTGCTGGCCCCGCTGTCCCGGGCGATCACCAGCCGGGGTCCGGGCGCCGAACCGGGGTCGGCCGACGGGGCGTCCGTCCGCGGCTCCGCCCAGCAGACGAAACCCAGGTCGAACTCCCGGACCCGGACCTCGCGTTGCTGCGAGCGCGGCACCCCGGCGTTGATCCAGTCCTCGGCCAGCTCCTGCGCCTGCGCGTACGTCACCACGCCCGCTGCACCCCTTCCCCGTTCACCGGGACACTCACCGGGACGGCGCGGACGAAGCCGCCGTCCACCATCATCGCCGCCACCGTCTCCAACTCCTGTGGGCTGCCCGCCAGTCGGAGCAGGAACTGGTCGAAGTCCGCCCCGCACGGCAGCAGCAGCCTGGCCGCCCGCTGCTCGGGGGTCTCCGCCGGGTCGCCCGCGTCCCGGGCGTCGTCGTACAGGCAGAACCAGACCGAACCGGTGTCCTCCCCGCGCACCTTGACCGCCAGCAGACCGCCCTGCACGTACGCGATGCCCAGGTAGTCCTTGGTGAGGTGGTCGCGCAGGCACTTGTTGGCGTACACCAGGTCGTGGACGCCGTACTCCTCACTGAGCGTCAGGAACGGCTGGTCCAGCAGCAGCCCGAGCTCGGTGTCCAGCGCCACGCCGACCGGGGCCCGGCCGCCCGCGAGTTTGAGGAAGTCCCGGTAGGCGGGCGGCAGGGGGTGGCCGAGCCGCTGTTCGGCGCGCTGCACCAGGTCCTCGGTGACGGCCAGCGGGTCGCCGCCGTCCAGCGCGAGCGGGAAGTGTGCGGGGCGGTGGTCCTGTAGCGGCCTGGTGCCCCGGCGGCCGTGGTCGGCACCGGAGCGGGCCAGTCCGCCGTGGTGCCGCAGCAGGGCCTTGACCTCGACCGGGACCAGCTCCATCCGTCGCCAGCCGGGCTCGGCCCGGCCGCTGACGTGGTGCCAGGTCCAGCCGGGCGGGGTGGCCACGGCGGTGTCCTGGTCGGCCCAGAGCTCGTGCCCCTGGGTGTAGAGCGCGGCGTTCGCCGACACGTAGTCGGTCAGCCGGAGCTCGTCCACCCCGAAGCCGTCCGGCGGATCGGCCACCTCGGCCACCGCCACGGCGTACGGGCCGAAGTCCGGCAGCCCTGCCTCGTCCACCCGCACACCGGCCGGGTACTTCCCCGCCCGCACCGGATCGGGAAACTGCACCACCTGCCCCGCGTACGCCCCGTTGGGCGCGGCGGCAGTACCGGGCCGACCTGTCGTCATCTGGGTGCCCCCACTGGCTGCTGCGACGATTGCTGCAGACAGCCTAGGGGGTGCCGGGTGGCCCGGGTGGCGCCAGCCCGGGTTGTCCGGACGCGGACCACCCGGGCCACTGCTGCGCCGTCAGATCCTGCTCAGCGCCTTGGCGAGGGTTTCGGCGATGAAGATCTGCTGGTCCTCGGTCAGGTGCGGATGCAGCGGAAGGGTGAGGATCTCGCGGGCGGCGCGCTCGGTGACCGGGAAGCTGCCCTCGGGGTGGCCGAGGTACTGGAAGGCCGGCTGGAGGTGGACCGGCACGGGGTAGTGCACGCCCGCGCCGATGCCCGCCGCGTGCAGCGCGGCGAGCACCTCGTCCCGGCCGCGCGGCACCCGGACCGCGTAGAGGTGCCAGACGTGTTCGTTGCCGGGCAGCGTGACCGGGAGGGTGAGGCCGGGCAGGCCGGCCAGCAGGTAGTGGTAGCGGGCGGCGGCGGCCCGGCGGGCGACGTTCCAGCCCGGCAGGTGGCGGAGCTTGGCCCGCAGCACCACGGCCTGCAGGGTGTCCAGCCGGGAGTTGAAGCCGAAGCGCTCGTGGACGTACTTCCGGCTCGAACCGTGGTCGCCGATCTCCCGGACCAGCGACTCGAGTTCGGCCGAGTCGGTGACCACGGCACCCGCGTCGCCGTAGGCGCCGAGGTTCTTGCCGGGGTAGAAGCTGGTGGCGGCCAGCAGGCCCCAGGAGCCGGACGGGCGGCCGTGCCGGGTGGCGCCCTGCGACTGGGCGCCGTCCTCGATCACCGGACGGCCCTCGGCCAGCTCCAGGATGTGCTCCATCGGCGCGAGCTGGCCGTTCAGGTGCACCGGCAGGTACGCGTCGGCGGCGGCCTCGGCGGCCCGGGCCGGGTCCATCAGCAGGGCGTACGGGTCGACGTCCACCAGCACCGGGTACAGTCCGGCCCTGACCACCGCCTCGGCGGTGGCGACGAAGGTGTTGGCCGGGAGCACCACCCGGGCCCCCGGCGGGAGTTCGAGCGCCCGCAGCGCCATCTCGATCGCGTCGGTGCCGTTGGCGGTGCCGATCGCGTGGGCGACACCGGAGAAGGCCGCGTACTCGGCTTCGAAGGCGGTCACGTCCGGGCCTTTGATGTAGGCGCCGGAGGTGAGCACCCGGTCGAAACCGGCCCTGACCTCCTCGGCGACCTCGGCGTGGGCGGCGTGCAGGTCGACGAGCGGGATCGGGTTCATCCGACGGGCCCTTCCAGGGAGAGGTGTTCGACGAGCAGGGGCAGGGAGCCGCCGGCCAGGCAGCGGCCGGTCCGGGCGTCCCACTTCCAGTGGTGCCGCGGGCACTCGATGACGCCGTCCGCGATCAGGGCGTGGCCCAGGTCCTCACCCGCGTGCGGGCAGTAGCGCTGGAACCGCAGCCCGTCCCGCTCCACCAGCTGCTCGGCGGCGGCGGCCCGCTCGCGGACCAACTGCCGAGTCTGGGCGGGCTGGTGGCCGTACCGGAGCAGGCTGAGCAGGGTGAGGTCGAAGACGTCCGGGTCGCGGTGCAGGCTGAGCCGCATGGAGAGCAGCGCCTCCTCCCAGCCGGCCCGGCCGTCCAGGACGGCGCGCAGCGCCCGGGCCGGGACCCGGATGGTGTAGGCGGGGTCGACCGGTTCGTCCTCCAGCTCCACCCGCAGCGCCAGTTCGCCGAGCGGCAGGGCGCAGACCGTGCCGTCGGTCTCCAGCCGCAGGTCGCGCCGGTAGTCGGCGAGCAGCGGGCGGTTGAGCCGCTGGAGCCGGGCGAAGTACCCGGCCACCTCGGCGGCGTCCACGGCCGTGACCGGGCCCCGGTGGTAGCCCTCCCACTCGTCCCGGCGGCGCTCCCGGTACGCGGCCAGGTAGCCGGCCGGGTCGGTGGCCCAACGGCCGGGCTCGGACGGGGAGTCGACCAGGTCACCGGGGCCGGTGCGGAGCACCTCGGTCTCCGGACAGGCCGCCGCGAAGGTCGCGGCGACGTCCTCCCAGTGCGGGAAGATGGTGGCCGCCCGGTCGTTGAACCGGTCCAGCTCCGGGTCGAGGAAGCAGGCCGGCCCGGCCGAGGGCAGGTAGGCCCGGGCGCCGGTCAGCTTCACCTTGCGGACCAGGGTGTCCAGCAGGTCGGCCCGGACGGCGGCGGTCTTGGCGGCCATCGCCTCCGGCGGGTAGTCGTAGGCGTTCGGGTACCACATCGCGCCGGAGTACTGGGCGGCCAGCAGGTCGACGTCGTCCGGGAGTTCGGACATCGGGGTGTTGCAGTCGTTCAGGTCCAGGAACCGGTAGCCGCCCAGGTCGAGCAGCAGGGCGCTGTCCTCCTTGTGACTGGTGTCCAACAGCATGGTGGCGGTGGCGTCCGGCCCGAGCCGGTACGTCTCCCGGTGGCCGAGCAGCACCTGCCGGCCGAAGCCGAGCCGGCTCAGCCGCTTGCGCAGCCCGTGCGAGCGGAACCTCGGCACCAGCACCGTGACGTCCCGGTCCAGCTGCCCGAGCAGCCGCTCGTCGAAGTGGTCCTCGTGGGTGTGCGAGACGTACAGGTAGTCGTACCGGCCCGCCACCACCTCGGGCAGCAGCTCCCGGTTGTCGGGGTAGGGGAACCAGGCGTCCAGGAAGGCGGGGTGGAACCAGGGGTCGATCAGGATCCGCAGACCGGCGTGCCCGACCACGAATCCCGCGTGGCCGAGGTGCCTGATCTCGGTCAACCGAGGATCACCCGGAGCGCGCCGACCACGGTGTCCTGCTGCTGTTCGGTGAGCGTGTGGAAGAGCGGCAGGATCAGCGAACGCCCGGTCAGCAGCTCGGTGTTGGGCAGCGGCACCCGGGCGCCACCCTGAGGTCGACCAGTCTTGTACGGAGCCTCCAGGTGGGCCGCCATGATGCCGCGCCGGGCGGAGACCCCGGCCCCGGCCAGCCGGGTCAGCACCTCGGTGCGGTCCGGCGCGTCCTCGGGCAGCAACAGCCAGCAGGCCTGGAAGTTGCCAGTGCCGTGCGCCGGGTCAGCCACCAGCCGCTCGCCCAACGGGCCGAGCAACGAGCGGTAACGAGAAGCGAGTTCGCGCCGACGCGCGACCATCGCGGGCAGCTTGCCGAGCTGCACCAGGCCGATCGCGGCCTGGATGTCGGTCATCCGGAAGTTGTAGCCGATCTCGTCGTAGGTCTCGACCACCCCGGCCCCGCCGCTCGCGGCGTGCCGGTCGGCGGCCGAGACGCTCATCCCGTGCTCGCGCAACCTCCGCAACCGGGCCGCGAGTTCACCGTCCTGACAGGTCACCATGCCGCCCTCGCCGGTGGTCAGCAGCTTGCGCGGGTGGAACGAGTACGCGGCGATCGCGGCGCCGCTGCCCACCGGGCGGCCGCGCAGCAGCGAGCCCGCCCCGCAGGCGGCGTCCTCGATCACCGTGATGCCGCGCGGTCCTGCCAGCGCCTCGATCGCGGTCAGGTCGACCGGTACGCCGCCCTGGTCCACCGCGATCACCGCCCTGGTGCGCTCGGTGAGCAGCGGCGCGACCGTCTCGGCGGTCAGGTTGCCACTCGCGAGCTCGACGTCCGCGAAGACCGGGACGGCGCCCACGTAGGTGACCGCGTTGGCCGTGGCGATGAAGGAGAGCGAGGGCACCACCACCTCGTCACCCGGCCCCACCCCGGCACCGATCAGCGCCAGCTGCAGCGCGGTGGTGCAGGAGGAGACCGCGACGGCGTGCGGTACGCCGAGGTACGCGGCGATGGCCCGCTCGAACTCGGCGACCCGGGGGCCCTGGGCCACCCAGCCGGAGCGGACGGCCTCGGCGGCGGCCTGAGCCTCCTCCTCGCCGAGCCAGGGCAGCATCACGGGAATGGGGGGCGTGGAGGGGATGGTGGACACAGGGCTGCTCCGAAGTGCGTTGCAGGGAAGGGCGGTTACTGCTCGCGCCACCAGGCGACCAGCTGGCGCAGGCCCTCGTCCAGGCCGAGCTCCGGCTTCCAGCCGAGCTCCCGCTCGGCGGCGGAGATGTCGGCCAGCCGACGGACCACCCCGCCGGCGGTGCCCCGGGCCGGGCCGTGCTCGACGTCCAGCTCGGAGTCCATCGCGCGCAGCAGCGCGTCGGCCAGACCGCGCAGCGAGACCTCGGTGGAGCTGGCGATGTTGTAGACCCGGTCGGTGACCGGGGCGGCGGCGGCCAGCAGGTTGGCCCGCGCGATGTCCTCGGTGTGCACGAAGTCCATGGTCTGTGCGCCGTCGCCGAAGATCAGCGGCGGCTCCCCTCCGTTGATCCGCTCCATCCAGCGGATGAAGACCTCGGTGTAGCGGCCGTGCACGTCCATCCGGGGGCCGTAGACGTTGAAGTAGCGCAGCGCCACGTAGTCCAGCCCGTACATCGCGTGGAAGCTGCGCAGCAGGCCCTCGTTGAAGACCTTGGCCGCCCCGTACAGCGTGTCGTTGTTGTAAGGGTGCTGGGTCTCCGGCGTCGGGAAGGTGTCGGCCAGGCCGTAGACCGAGGCGGTGGAGGAGGCGATCACCTTCTTCACCCCGCACTCGGCGGCCGCCTCGACGATGTCGAAAGTGCCGTCCACCATGATCTCCAGGGCAAGCCTGGGCTCGGCCGCGCACTGGGTGATCCGGATCGCGGCCAGGTGGAACAGCAGGTCGGTGTCGTTGCCCAGCAGCTCGCGGAGCAGCACGCGATCCCTGATGTCACCGTCCACCACCCGCAGTTGACCGGGGGCGGCGATCGATTCGGCGTGCGCCAGGTTGGCCATCCGGCCCCGGACGAAGTTGTCGAGCACGATCACCTCGCGGACCCCCGCCACGAGCAGTTGGTCGACCACGGTCGAGCCGATGGTCCCGGCCCCGCCGGTGACCAGACAGCGGGAACCCTCGATCGGGACAGCGTTCATCGGGCGGTGGCCCTCTCCTGAGCAGTGATCAGTTCTACGTCGCCGGTGGTCTCCACCGGCACGGTGGCACCGCCGAGTTCGAGGCTGCGCGAGGCGGCGTGCAGCAGCCGCAGCACCCGCAGCCCGGACCGGCCGTCGGTGAGCGGCGCCCGGCCCTCGGTGATCGCGGCGGCGAACTCCGCCATCACGTTGCGCAGCGCCTCCTGCTCGACCAGCGCCGGGGCGACCATCTCGCCGACCCGGTAGGAGATCAGCGCCTGGTGCCTGATCGCGTCGGTCAGCTCGTCCGGTGGGGTGAGGTCCACCCCACGGTCGTGGACGGCGAGCCGGGCCTGCGGGTTGAGGTCGTCCCAGACCAGGGTGCGCCGGGAGCCGCCGATCATGGTGGTGCGGACCTTGGTCGGGGAGAGCCAGTTCACGTGGCAGTGCGCCAGCGCGCCGTTGCTCAGCCGCACGGTCAGGTACGCCACGCAGGCCCGCCCGGCGCCGATCGGGTCGGCCCCCTGGGCGCTCACTCCGACCGGCTCGACGCCCGGCGGCAGCACGAAGTCCAGGATCGACAGGTCGTGCGGGGCGAGGTCCCAGAGCACGTCCACGTCGGGCTGGACCAGGCCGAGGTTGATCCGCACCGAGTCGAAGAACTGGATGTCGCCCAGCTCCCCGCCGTGCACCAGCTCCCTGATCCGGCGCACCACCGGCGTGTAGCAGAAGGTGTGGTCGCACATCAGCACCAGCCCGCGCGCCTCGGCCAGCTCACAGAGCTCGGCGGCCTCCTCGGCGGAGGTGGTGATCGGCTTCTCCACCAGCACGTGCTTGCCAGCCTCCAGCGCGGCCCGCACCAGCCGGTAGTGCGCGGCCGCCGGGGTAGCGATCGCCACCGCCCTGACGCGCTGGTCCGCGAGCACCTCCTCGAAGGAGGTGGTGCAGCCGACCGTGCTGTACTCGCCCAGCACCCGCCGGGACCTGGCCTCGTCCAGGTCGCACAGCCAGTGCAGCCGCAGTGCGGCCGTCTGCTGCGCGTTCCGGACCAGGTTCGGCCCCCAGTACCCGGCGCCGACCACCGCCATGCCGATTCGCTCGGCCGGCCTGGGCTCGGGCACCCCGGGCGTCGGTACGTGCTCACCGGGCGCCTCGTGCGCCTGCTCCGCCGAAGACACCCCACCGGACGACGTCATCGCAAGACCCCCCTTGCTCGGTACCGGTGGGCCCCTTCGCCCCCGGCTGCCCTGCAGTCGGCCCGGCCCGCCCGCTCCCCCGCGGTCGCCCCGGCCCTGCTGCCGGAACGCTATCGGCTGGCGTCGGCGCGCGGGGCCCGAATCCGGAAAACGTGGGGGAATGGTGAAGCCCGGTCAGCGGACGGCGGGTCAGGCACCCTTTCCGGCCCCGACGTCGGCGTTGTCGGCGGCGTTTGGCAGTCTTGAGCCCTACCGTCGGACAGCACCCTGTCCACCGACCGCCGAGACCCCCGTGAGGAGCAGCCGCCCGTGGAACCGACCGAGCCTTCGCACGCCCCGGCGCTGCGCCACCTCCGGGACAGCCTGCTCCCCGCAGTGGCCGCCGCGCTCTCGTTGAAGAACGGCACCGTGCACACGCTGGCCGGGCACAAGCCCGACCGGCTGCCCGAGCTGCACCCGTTGGTCGCCGAGTTCCTGGCCGGGCTGCCGGCCGAACGGCGCGAGCGGTTCCTCGGCCGCTGCCCGGAGACAGAGCTGCTCTCCCGGTTCCTGACCGAAGTGGACACCACCCGCTCGAAGCGGTCCGCCCGCAAGCCGCTCACCCTGCACGACGCCCGCAAGGCGCTCAAGGGCTCCCGGCTGACCACCGTCCGGATCCGGGAGGAGGGCGACCCGGCGCACGGCACGCACGCGCCGCCCTGCCGCTCCTGCGAGCCGCTGCTCGGCCACCTCCAGGTGGCAAGCGTCGCGGTCGGCCCCGCCACGTCCTGACCCGCAACGCCCCGACCCGCCCCGTACGACTGGAGCCCGCACTGAACTCCGCCCTCCGCACCCAACCGCGCTTCCCCGCCGACGTCGCCGCAGCGCTCAAGCAGGCCGGCTGGCACCCGGGCCGCTGGCAGATCCGGCAGGCCGAGGAGTGGGCCGACGCGCTGGTTGCGCACGGCTCCCCCGACCAGGCCCAGCACGCCGTCTTCCCGGCCGCGATCGAGGCCTGGGCCGAGTTCGGCGGTCTGGCCGTCGAACTGACCGGGGCCGGCCGGGACATCGCCCGGACGCCGTTCCTGCTCGACCCGCGCTGCGGGCTGCACCAGCCGCGCACCCTGGCCGACCTGGGCCGGGCGCTGGGCAGCCGGGTCGCACCGCTCGGCGAGGAGGCGTACGGCCAGGCGCTGCTGGCCATCGACGAGGAGGGCCGGGTGTACAGCCTGGACCACACCGGCGAGTGGTACCTGGGCTGTTCGGTCGACCAGGCGGTGGCCACCCTGGTGCTCGGCTTCCAGCCCGAACGGCTGAGCGCGCTGACGGTATGACAGGTCCGGTCAGCGCGTGACACTTTCGCCAATCCGCTGCCGCTGACGACCCGTTGAGTCCACACTGACCCCCAGCCCGACTGTGGAGCTTTCGCGGGGGACAGCAGGAGGATTCGCGTTGGAACGCCAACCGCTCTTCGACAACGCCAAGTTCGCCGCGGTGGCGCTGGTGGCCTGCGCCCACACCTGGATGCCGCTGCTGGAGAAGGACCGCACCGTCGGCGCGGTGGTGCTGACCATCGCGGCCTTCTCGATGCCGGTCTTCATCGTGCTCTGCGGCTACTTCGCCCACCCGTCGCCCACCACCACCCTTGCCGGAGAGGCTTCGCGTCAACCCTCTGGCCGCCCGGGCCGCCCGCAGGTGGACGGCGGCCGGCTGCTCGCCCAGGTCGCGGTCCCGTACCTGGTCTTCCAGCTCCTGTACAACCTGGTCGGGATGGCCCTGGAGCAGAGACTCCAGCCGATCCGGCTGCTGGAGCCGCGATGGCTCACCTGGTTCCTGCTGTCACTGCTGATCTGGCGGCTCAGCGTGCCGCTCTGGACCGCGCTGCGGCACCCGCTCCCGGTGGCCGTGCTGGTCGCGGCCGGTTCCGGCGCGCTGCACGCCTACCCGGCCGAACTGGCCTTCGGCCGCACCATCGGCTTCCTGCCCTGGTTCGTGCTCGGCCTGGTGCTCCGGCCGCACCACTTCGAGCTGCTGCACCGCCGGACGGTCCGCGCCCTGGCCCCGCTCGGCCTGCTGTCCGCGTTCGCCGCGGTCTGGCTGGCCTACCCCAAGCTGCTGAACCCCGCCTGGGTCGAGTACACCGAGACCGCCGCCCAGCTCGGCGTCGGCTACCCGGTCTGGCTGGCCGTCAAAGCCGCCCTGGGCCTGCTCTCGCTGGTCGCCACCGCCTCCTTCCTCGCCCTGCTCCCGGCCCGCCGACTGCGCTGGACCTCGCTCGGCGCCGCCTCGCTGTACGTCTACCTGCTGCACGGCCTGCCGCTCAAGGTGCTGCAGGCCAGCGGCGTCTACCACGCCCGTTCGCTGCAGCACGCCTGGACGGCGCTGCCGGTCTACGGCGGCTTCGCCCTGACGCTGGCGGTGCTGCTCGCCCTGCCGGTCAGCGTCCGGCTGTTCGGCCCGCTGGTGCAGCCGCCGATCGGGTGGCTGCTGCGTCGTCCCGCACCGCCCGTGCCCACGTCGCCCGACCCTGCCGAAGCCCCCGCGTCCGCACCTACGCCTACGCGAGCCGAGCGTCCTGCACCGCGAGCCGGGACGGCAGGACCGCCTCCACCCGGAACCCCCCGTCCGGCTCCGGCCCGGCACTGAAGCTGCCGCCCAGCGCGAGCACCCGCTCGCGCATCCCGACCAGCCCGTTGCCCCCGCTCGGCAGGCCCGCCGCACGCTCGCCGCCGCCCGGGCAGTCGTTCAGCACCGCGACCCGCACACCGTTCGGCACGAAGGCCAGCAGCACCGACACCCTGGCCCCGCCGGCGTGCTTGTGAGCGTTCGTCAGCCCCTCCTGCACCACCCGGTACGCGGTCTGCTCCGCCTCCGGCACGAACTGCCGCCGCGCCCCACTGACCGTCAGGGTGACCAGCATCCCGGCCGCCTCGGACTGCTGCACCAGTCGGGACAGCTCGGCCAGCCCGGCCGGAGCGGCCACCGCCTCCTCGGACATCCGCAGCACACCGAGGATCTCGCGCAGCTCGTTCAGCGCCTGCCGGCCCACCTCGCCCATCAGCTTGGCGCTCTCCTGCGCCTTCGCCGGGTCCTTCGGGATCACCCGCTCCAGCGCCCCAGCGTGCACCACCATCAGGCTCACCCGGTGCGCCACCACGTCGTGCATCTCCCGGGCGATCCGGGTCCGCTCCTCCAGCCGGGCCCGACGGGCCCGCTCCTGCGCCTGCTCGGCCAGCAGGTCGAGCTCGGTCTCCAGGCCGTGCGCCCGGTCCTTCAGGCTCTCCACCAGCCGACGGCGCGCCCCCAAATACAGCCCGGTCACCACCGGCGGGACCGTCGCCCCGATCGAGATCAGCACCGCCATCACCACGAACACCCAGGTGGGCGGCGCCTGTTCGCCCTGGTCCGGGCTGGTCGCCAGCATGGTGAAGAGCACCACGGCCAGCGTCTCCACGAACGCCAGCGCCGAGAACGCCACCACCCGCCAGCGCCTGGTGGGCCACTCCCAGGTGGTCGCCAGCGTGTAGAGCGACACCATCAGCAGCACCACGCCGAACGACCCCGGTACGAGGACCAGCGCCGCCACCACCGGTACGGCGGGCCACCTGCGCCGCACCACCAGCGTCGCGCCCGACAGCGCACCCAGCACGGCCACGGCCAGGGCCGCCGGGAACCCCCAGTGGAGCTGCTTGGCCACCATCGAGTACGCCCCCAGGGCACACTCCAGCCCGGCCAGCCCGGCCAGTCCGACATCCAGCACCACGCTGCGGCGCCGCCCCCACCACCACAGTGATCGGCCCGGCCCGCCCCCGTCCCCCGGCGAGTTGGTCATGGACGTCAGCCTATGCGAGCGGGCAACCGGATAACTCGCTCGGCCGCCGTCCGCCGATTCATGCGATTCCACCGTGTCCGCGATGCGGTTACCTCGCCGGGACGGCACCGGGTGCCACCTATGCTGGTCGCGTCGGACAGCGCGGTCCGCACACACCGCCTGGACCCAGGCGGCGAGAGCCGTTGCCGAACCCCACCACCAAGGGAGCCAGCCGTGACCGCTCCGGTCCCCACTCCGGCGGAGAGCCCCACGCCGATCGCCGACAACGCCGCGCTCCGCGCGGACATCCGCCGTCTCGGCGACCTGCTCGGCGAGACCCTGGTCCGCCAGGAGGGCGCCGAGTTGCTCGGCCTGGTCGAGCAGGTCCGTCTGCTCAGCCGCACCGACGGCGAGGCGACCGCCGAGCTGCTCGCCGGAATCGACCTGGAGACGGCGGCCAAGCTGGTCCGGGCCTTCTCCACCTACTTCCACCTGGCGAACGTCACCGAGCAGGTGCACCGCGGTCGCGAGTTCGCCACCCGCAGGGCTCGGGAGGGGTCGCTGCTGGCGCAGACCGCCGACCAGCTGGCCGACGCCGATCCGAAGCACCTGGCCGACACGCTGGCGAACCTGGCGGTCCGTCCGGTCTTCACCGCGCACCCGACCGAGGCCGCCCGCCGCAGCGTGCTGAACAAGCTGCGCCGGATCGGTGAGCTGCTGGAGCGCATCCACCGCGAGCACGCCGCCTCCGGCCTCTCCACGACCGACCCGGCCCGGCACAGCTCCGCCAAGCGCCAGGCCGACCGCCGCCTCGCCGAGGTGATCGACCTGCTCTGGCAGACCGACGAGCTCAGGATCGCCCGCCCGGAGCCCGCCGACGAGGCCCGGAACGCCGTCTACTACCTGGACGAGCTGTACCGCGACGCCGTCCCCGAGGTGCTGGAGGAGCTGCACGAGGAGCTGGCCCGGGTCGGGCTGAGCCTGCCCGAGGGCGTCCGCCCGCTGACCTTCGGCACCTGGATCGGCGGCGACCGGGACGGCAACCCGAACGTCACCCCGCAGGTCACCTGGGACGTGCTCAACCTGCAGCACGAGTACGGCATCAAGGACGCCCTGGCCGCCGTCGACGACCTGCGCAACTCGCTCTCCACCTCGGTCCGGCTGGCCGGTGCCTCGGAGGAGCTGCTCGCATCGCTGGACGCCGACCTCAGGCTGCTGCCCGAACTGAGCCCCCGGTACAAGCGGATGAACGCCGAGGAGCCGTACCGGCTCAAGGCCACCTGCGTCCGGCTCAAGCTGGAGAACACCCGCGAGCGGCTCGCCACCGGCACCCCGCACACCCCGGGCCGGGACTACCTGGGCACCCGGGAGCTGGTGGCGGACCTGAAGCTCATTCAGGACTCGCTGCGCGCCCACCGCGGCGAGCTGATCGCCGACGGCCGGCTGGCCCGGGCGATCCGCACGGTGGAGGCGTTCGGCCTCCAGCTCGCCACCATGGACGTCCGCGAGCACGCCGAGGCGCACCACCACGCGCTCGGCCAGCTCTTCGACCGGCTCGGCGAGGAGGCCTGGCGCTACGCGGACATGCCGCGCGAGTACCGGCAGAAGCTGCTCGCCAAGGAGCTGCGCTCGCGCCGCCCGCTGGCGCCCACCCCGGCCCCGCTGGACGCGGCGGGCACCAAGACGCTGGGCGTCTTCAACACCATCCGCGAGGGCTTCGAGCGGTTCGGCGACGAGATCGTCGAGAGCTACATCATCTCGATGTGCCAGGGCGCGGACGACGTCTTCGCGGCCACCGTGCTGGCCCGCGAGGCCGGTCTGATCGACCTGCATGCCGGGATCGCCAAGATCGGCATCGTCCCGCTGCTGGAGACCACGGACGAACTCCAGGAGGCCGACCGGATCCTGGACGAAATGCTCTCCGACCCGTCCTACCGCCTGCTGGTCTCGCTCCGCGGCGACATCCAGGAGGTCATGCTCGGCTACTCGGACTCGTCCAAGTTCGGCGGCATCACCACCTCGCAGTGGGAGATTCACCGAGCCCAGCGCCGGCTGCGCGACGTCGCGCACCGGTACGGCATCCGGCTGCGCCTCTTCCACGGCCGCGGCGGCACCGTCGGCCGCGGCGGCGGTCCCTCGCACGAGGCGATCCTGGCCCAGCCGTGGGGCACCCTGGAGGGCGAGATCAAGGTGACCGAGCAGGGCGAGGTGATCTCGGACAAGTACCTGCTCCCCTCGCTGGCCAGGGAGAACCTGGAGCTGACCATCTCGGCCACGCTGGCCGCCTCCGCGCTGCACACCGCACCGCGCCAGGCGCCCGAGGAGCTGGCCCGCTGGGACCAGGTGATGGACCAGGTCTCCGAGGCCGCGCACACCGCCTACCGCGGGCTGGTCGAGCAGGAGGACCTGCCGAAGTACTTCTTCGCGGCCACCCCGGTGGACCAGCTGGCCTCGCTGCACCTGGGCTCCCGCCCGTCCCGCCGCCCGGACTCCGGTGCTGGCCTGGACGGACTGCGGGCCATCCCGTGGGTGTTCGGCTGGACCCAGTCCCGGCAGATCGTGCCCGGCTGGTACGGCGTCGGCTCCGGCCTGGCGGCGGCCCGCAAGGCCGGTCTGGGCGACGTGCTGGCCGAGATGCACGGCCAGTGGCACTTCTTCCAGAACTTCCTGTCCAACGTGGCGATGACGCTGGCCAAGACCGACCTGCGGATCGCCAGGCACTACGTCGAGCAGCTGGTCCCGGCCGAGCTGCACCACGTCTTCGACCAGATCGTGGCCGAGCACGAGCTGACCCTGCAGGAGGTGCTCCGGCTCACCGGTGAGAGCGAACTGCTGGAGCACAACGAGGTGTTGAAGCAGACCTTCACGGTCCGCGACGCCTACCTCGACCCGATCTCGTACCTCCAGGTCGCCCTGCTCCGCCACCAGCGCGAGCAGGTCGCCCAGGGCCGGGAGGAGGACCCGCTGCGGGCCCGGGCGCTGCTGCTGACCGTCAACGGCATCGCGGCGGGTCTGCGCAACACCGGCTGATCGGGTGAGCGAAGGAGGGGCGGTCCGCACGGACCGCCCCTCCTCTCACGTCTGCTGACACACGCTCAGTGCACCGTCAACCGGCCGGACTTCCGGCGGCGTAGCCACATCGCCGCCCCGCCCGCGACCACCACCAGGCCGGTGCCCACCGCGTACAGCCCGGACGAGGTGCCCAGCTCACCGGTCGGCGCGGGGAACTGCGCGGCCGCCGGCTCCGGCGTCCCACCGGGCCGCGCGGACGGGTCGGCCGCCTGAGCGGCCGTCACCCCGAACGCCGAGACGGCGAGCACCAACGTCGTACCACCGACCACACGTCCGACACGGACGCGCTGTGACCGAATCACGGTCCCTACCCCCAAGTCCAACCCCTCAACCCTGCGTACGGGGCTGACGCTATCGGATCGGACCGGTCGTTCCCACACAGTTCCGGAAACGATCGAGCAAGCGTTGCACGACCGTTGTGCAAACCCCGCGCGGTGTCTTGACGGACCGTCAGGAGTTGTACGTGCCCTGTGCGCGTTCCAGGCCCTCCGTCAACAGGGCCTCCACGGCGTCGGCGGAGCGGTCCACGAACCAGTCGAGTTCCTTGCGCTCCGCCGAGGAGAAGTCCTTGAGCACGAAGTCCGCGACGTCCATCCGGCCCGGCGGCCGGCCGATCCCGCAGCGCAACCGGTGGTAGTCCGGGCCGAGCGACTTGGTGATGGACTTCAGGCCGTTGTGGCCGTTGTCGCCGCCGCCGAGCTTGAGCCGCAGGGTGGCGTAGTCGAGGTCGAGCTCGTCGTGGACGGCCACGATCGCCGAGGTGGGCGCCTTGTAGAAGTCGCGCAGCGCGGTGGTCGGGCCGCCGGAGAGGTTCATGAAGGTCATCGGCTTGGCCAGCACGACCCGCTTCCCGCCGATCCGGCCCTCGGCGATCTGCGCCCGGCTCTTGTGGGTCTTGAACCTGGCGCCGATCCGCTGGGCCAGCAGGTCGACCACCATGAAGCCGATGTTGTGCCGGTTCCGGGCGTACTCGTCACCCGGGTTGCCGAGGCCGACGACCAGCCACGGACCGTCGTAGTCGTTCATGTACCGCTCCTTCTTCGGATACCGCCATCATCCCGGACACACCGCTGCCCCGGTCGCTCCGTACGGAGCGACCGGGGCAGCGGTCAGGCAACGGGTGAGGCTCAGGCCTCGGCCGCGGCGGCCTCGGCGTCGGCGTCGGCCTGCGAGGCCTGGGCGCCGATGACCTGCAGCACGACGGTGTCGGCCTCGACGGCCAGCTTGGTGCCCTTCGGCAGGGTGATGTCGCCGGCCAGGACCGAGGCGCCGGCCTCCAGGCCCTCGACCGAGACGGTGACCGACTCGGGCAGGTGGGTGGCCTCGGCCTCGACCGGGAGGTTGTTCAGCACGTGCTCGAGCAGGTTGCCACCGGGGGCCAGCTCGCCCTCGGTGAGGACCGGGATCTCGACGGTGACGGTCTCGCCGCGCTTCACCAGGAGGAGGTCGACGTGCTCGATGGTGCGCTTGATGGCCTCGCGCTGCACGGCCTTCGGCAGGACGAACTCGTCCTTGCCCTCGATCGGGACAACCAGCAGGGCGTTCGGGGTCTTGAGCGCCATCATCAGGTCGTGGCTCGGCAGGTTCAGGTGAACCGGGGTGTGACCGTGACCGTAGACGACACCGGGGACGAAGCCGGCGCGACGGGCGCGACGGGCGGCACCCTTGCCGAACTCGGTGCGGGTCTCGGCGGCAAGGCGGATCTCGGACACGTCTGCTCCTCATAGCGAAAACGGGTGCAGACAAGCGAAAACCGCCGAAGCCACACCCTCAAATACCTGGGGGTTTCGCTCGACGGCAGACGACGGCTGAATGTTTCTCAGCAGCGCGTCGATCACGGAGACGGCACCGAATGGGCGCACAGCATCCCTCGCCGAGCAGTCTCACAAGTCTAACCGCAGCCTCGTCAACCACGAAATCGGCCCCGGTGCTCAGCTGAGCACCGGGGCCGATTCAGGCCTGACGGGAGGTCAGTGCACACCCTCGAAGAGGCTGGTGACCGAGCCGTCCTCGAAGACCTCGCGGATCGCGGCGGCGATAGACGGGGCGATCGAGAGCGTGGTCACCTTGTCCATCTGGAGCTCGTCCGGGGTGGGCAGGGTGTTGGTGAACACGAACTCGCTGACCCGGGAGTTCTTCAGCCGGTCGGCGGCCGGGCCGGACAGCACGCCGTGGGTGGCGGCCACGATGACGTCGGCGGCGCCGTTCTCGAACAGCGCGTCGGCGGCGGCGCAGATGGTGCCGGCCGTGTCGATCATGTCGTCGACCAGGACGCAGACCCGGCCCTTGACGTCACCGACCACCTCGGCGGAGAGGATGGTGTTGGCCTGGGTCATGTCCCGGCGCTTGTGGATGATCGCCAGCGGCGCACCGAGGCGGTCCGACCACTGGTCGGCGACCTTCACCCGGCCGGCGTCCGGCGAGACGATGGTCAGCTTCGACCGGTCGACCTTCTTGCCCACGTAGTCCGCCAGTAGCGGCAGCGCGAACAGGTGGTCCACCGGGCCGGAGAAGAAGCCCTGGATCTGCGCGGTGTGCAGGTCCACCGCCATGATCCGGTCGGCACCGGCCGCGGCCAGCAGGTCGGCCACCAGACGGGCCGAGATGGGCTCGCGCCCGAGGTGCTTCTTGTCCTGACGGGCGTACCCGTAGAACGGCAGGATCGCCGTGATGCTGCGGGCCGAGGCCCGCTTCAACGCGTCGATCATGATGAGCTGTTCCATGATCCACTGGTTGATCGGGGCCGTGTGGCTCTGCATCACGAAGCAGTCCGCCCCGCGGGCGGAGTCCAGGAAACGGACGTAGATCTCACCGTTGGCGAAGTCCAGCGCCTTGGTCGGCACCAGGTCCGTCCCGAGCGCCTCGGCCACCTCCTTCGCCAGCTGGGGGTGGGCACGGCCGGAGAAGAGCTTGAGCTTCTTCTCACCCGACGTCGTGATCCCGCTCACTGCACCGTCTCCTCGTGTTGCTGACGCACATGAACCCGCCGCGCCGTACCCCGGCGCAGCGGGGATCGGTGGTCAACGGGGATGGGAGTACGCCCTGACACGGGCCAGGGAGCCCAGTGGCGCACGTATGTACACCAGGTTACGCGCTGGGCCGGGAACCGTCCGCCCCGGGCCCACTCCTCAAGATCCCCACCGGCTGCTCAGGCCCCGTTGGCCTCTGCCGCCGCGCGTGCCGAGTCGGTGCCGGGGCGCTTGCGCTCGACCCAGCCCGGGACGTTGCGCTGCTGGGCCCGGGAGACCCCGAGCGCACCGGCCGGCACATTGCTGATGATCACCGAACCGGCCGCGGTGTAGGCGCCGTCCCCGACCGTCACCGGTGCGATGAACATGTTGTCCGAACCCGTGCGGCAGTGGGCCCCGATGGTGGTCCTGTGCTTGTTCACACCGTCGTAGTTGACCGTCACGGAGGCCGCGCCGATGTTGGTGTGCTCGCCGATGGTGGCGTCCCCGATGTACGACAGGTGGGGCACCTTGGCGCCCTCGCCGAGCTCGGAGTTCTTGATCTCCACGTACGTGCCGGCCTTGGCCTTGCGGCCCAGCCTGGCGCCCGGCCGCAGGTAGGCGTACGGGCCGACGCCGGCCTGCTCGCCGATCTCGGCACCGATTGCCGTGGTGTTGCTCACAGTGGCGCCCGCGCCGACGGCGGTGTCGGTCAGGGTCGAGTTCGGACCGACCTGGCAGCCTTCGCCCAAGTGGGTGGTGCCGTGCAGCTGGGTGTTGGGCAGCACCACCGCGTCCGGCTCGTACGTGACCTGGACGTCGATCCAGGTGGTGGCCGGGTCGACCACGGTGACGCCCGCGCGCATGGCCCGCTCGGTCAGCCGGGCGTTCATGATCCGGCGGGCCTCGGCCAGCTGGACCCGGTCGTTGATGCCCAGGATGTCCCGGTGGTCGGCGGCCACCACGGCCCCCACCCGGTGGCCCGCCGCCCGAAGGATGCCGAGCGTGTCGGTGAGGTACTCCTCGCCCTGCGAGTTGTCGGTGGTGACCTGGGCCAGCGCCTCGGCCAGCAGCTTGGCGGCGAAGGCGAAGACGCCGGAGTTGATCTCGGCAATCGCGCGCTGCGCGTCGGTGGCGTCCTTCTCCTCGACGATCGCCGCGACCGCGTCCGCACCGTCCCGCAGGATCCGGCCGTAGCCGGTGGAGTCCGGCACCACGGCGGTCAGCACGGTGACGCCGTTGCCCTGCGCGGCGTGCGAGGCGACCAGCGCGGCCAGCGTGCCGCCGGTCAGCAGCGGCGCGTCGCCGGTGGTGATCACCACGGTGCCGGCCGGCTCCCCGCCCTCGGCGGCCAGTGCCGCCAGCGCGGTGCGTACGGCGTGGCCGGTGCCGTTCTGCTCCAGCTGCACGGCCGTCCGCACGCCGGGGTAGTACTCCGCCAGGTGCGCCTCCACCAGCTCGCGCTGGTGGCCGACCACCACCAGCAGCCGATCCGGCGTCAACTCCTGGGCGGCGGCCACTGCGTGCCCGACCAGGGTACGGCCACAGATCGGGTGCAGGACCTTGGGCAGGCTCTTGGACTTCATCCGAGTCCCGCCGCCGGCGGCAAGCACGATCACGGCAGCAGGGGTGTTGGCACTCACGCGGGAGGCTCCTCGGTTCGGCGCAGGAAGAGGGGGTGGTGGCCCGAAGGGCGGCACTCCGCACGGCCGCGCCCGGGCTGCCCAGAGCTTAGCCCGGACAGCGATCGGCCCCCGGACCGCCGTGGCGGTCCGGGGGCCGTCGTGGACGCTCCCGGAGGAGGATTCGAACCCCCATAAGCTGGACCAAAACCAGCTGTCCTGCCCTTAGACGATCCGGGAAGGAGCTGCCGCGTGCCGGTCGCCTGGCACGCGGTCCACAGCCTACGGGGTAGCGGCCCCCACATCCACCACCAATAGGGGCCCCAGAGGGGGTACGACACGTCTTCCCAACCGGGTCGACAGAACTTACGATGCCGTAAGTTACGGCTACGTAGGTAGCCCCTTCCCTCAAGGACCCCCATGACGATCCAGGCCAGCGAAGCGCCCCCTGAGGCCGAAGCCCTAGCCGCCACCCAGCTCTCCGCCACCCGAGGTGGCGAGAAGCAGGGACTCGCCGAGCGGATCACGCTCGGCCTCTTCATCGGGGTGCCGTTCCTCGCTCTGCTGGCCACCGTGCCGGTGGCCTGGGGTTGGGGCCTCGGCTGGACCGACCTGGCGATCGCCACGGTGATGTACTTCGTCGCCTGTCACGGCATCACGGTCGGCTTCCACCGCTACTTCACGCACGGTTCGTTCAAGGCCAAGCGCCCGCTGGTGATCGCGATGGCGATCGCCGGCAGCCTGGCGATCGAGGGACCGCTGGTGCGCTGGGTGGCCGACCACCGCAAGCACCACCGGTTCAGCGACAAGGAGGGCGACCCGCACTCGCCGTGGCGCTACGGCGAGTCGGTGCCCGCGCTGATGAAGGGCCTCTGGTGGGCCCACATGGGCTGGCTGTTCGACGAGGAGCAGACCTCCCAGGTCAAGTACGCGCCCGACCTGGTGAAGGACCCGGCGCTGCGAACCATCTCCCGGCTGTTCTGGGTCTGGACCCTGGTCTCGATGCTGATCCCGCCGCTGGTCGGCGGTCTGGTCTCGATGTCCTGGCAGGGCGCGCTGACCGCCTTCTTCTGGGGCTCGCTGGTCCGGGTGGCGCTGCTGCACCACGTCACCTGGTCGATCAACTCGATCTGCCACGCGATCGGCTCGCGGCCGTTCAAGTCCCGGGACAGGTCCGGCAACGTCTGGTGGTTGGCGGTGCTGTCCTGCGGCGAGTCCTGGCACAACCTGCACCACGCCGACCCCACCTCGGCCAGGCACGGTGTCCTGCGCGGCCAGATCGACTCCTCGGCACGGCTGATCCGCTGGTTCGAACAGGCCGGCTGGGCGACGGATGTGCGGTGGCCCGACGCGGAGCGGATCGCCGCCCGCCGCACCGCATGACCCGACGCCTGCAGCATGATGTAAGGGTGAACGGGAGCAACGGAGACACCACGGACGGTCGGACCACACGAGCGGAGTCCGCCCGTACCCGGTCGGCCGCTCCCGCCCGCACCGCCAAGGCCGTCCGGGTCAGGATGACCGGCAAGCAGCGCCGCGAGCAGCTGCTGGACATCGGCCGGACGGTCTTCGCAGAACGCGGCTACGACGGCACCTCCGTGGAGGAGATCGCCGAGCGGGCGGGCGTCTCCAAGCCGGTGGTATACGAGCACTTCGGGGGCAAGGAGGGGCTGTACGCGGTCGTGGTCGACCGGGAGATGCAGCTCCTCCTCGACATGGTTACCGGCGCACTCACCGGCGGCCACTCCCGCGAGCTGCTGGAGCAGGCCGCCTTCGCGCTGATGGACTACATCGACACCTCCACCGACGGCTTCAAGATCCTGGTCCGGGACTCGCCGGTGGCCCAGGCCACCGGCAGCTTCGCCTCGCTGATCAGTGACATCGCCACCCAGGTCGAGGACATCCTCGGCCTGGAGTTCAAGTCCCGCGGCTTCGACGCCCGGCTGGCACCGATGTACTCGCAGATGCTGGTCGGCATGGTCGCGCTCACCGGCCAGTGGTGGCTGGAGGTCCGCCGGCCGGGCAAGGCCGAAGTGGCCGCCCACCTGGTGAACCTGGCCTGGCACGGGCTGGAGGGCATGGAGCGGCACCCCAAGCTGGTCGGCGACCGCCAGCTCTGACGGGTGGCTGGTGTGCCCACGGTGTTCACCGCGGAAGTCTTGACGTCAAGAGGCTTCATATCGACACACCCGTGGCTACACTGATCCACATGGAGGACGAGGTCGACCGGCTGGTCGCTGCATGGCGCCGTGAGCGCCCCGACCTCGACGTGCGGCCGCTCGAGGTACTCAGCCGGGTCAGCCGGCTCGCCCGGCACCTGGACCGCGCCCGCCGCACCGCCTTCGCGGAGCACGGGCTGGAGCCCTGGGAGTTCGACGTGCTGACCGCCCTCCGGCGGGCCGGCTCCCCGTACCAGCTCTCCCCCGGCCAGCTCCTCACCCAGACCCTGGTCACCTCCGGCACCATGACCAACCGGATCGACCGGCTCACCGGCAAGGGCCTGGTCAAGCGGCTGCCCGACCCCGACGACCGACGGGGCGTGCTGGTACGGCTGACCGAGGACGGCCGCGACCGGGCCGACGAGGCCCTCGCCGGGCTGCTCAGCCACGAACGCGCCCTGCTCTCCGAGCTGACCGGCGCCCAGCAGACGGAGCTAGCGGGCCTGCTGCGGCAGCTGGTCGCACCCTTCGACGCCGGCTGAGCTGCACCGTCCAGGGGCTCGGGCTCTGCTGACGGGCGGCTCCGCCGCCGGGGCGAGGCTGTCCGGCGCTCGGGTCGAAAGGCGAAGTACCCGACCCTGCACGGACGTTGAACGCTCCTGGGGTTGGCTCCGCCCACGCGGCGGAGCCGCACGTGAGCAGAGCCCCGGGCCCCTGGTGGCTGAACGCGTGCCCTAGAAGCCGTCCGGGTACGGGGAGCTGAGGGCCGGCACGGGTTGGGCCTCAGGGGTGCGGTAGCCCGGGAGGAGTTCGGCGAGGCGGCGGCGGACCTCCGCGTCGGAGTTGCCCGCCGCGGCCTGGTAGAGACCGGTCAGGCCGCCGGCCAGGTCCTCGGGGCCGGCCGAGGAGTCGGCGACGGTGGCGTAGATCCGGGCGTGCGCGGTGGGGACGCGTACCTCACCCTCGGAGAACAGGGCCTCGTTGAGCTTCTCCCCCGCCCGCAGGCCGGTGTACCGGATCTCTACCTCGTCCGCCTCCAGCTGCACCTGCCGGGCGAAGTTGTGCACCAGGTCGACGATCCGCACCGGCTCCCCCATGTCCAGCACGAACACCTCCCCGCCGTGCGCCATCCGGCCGGCTTCGAGCACCAGCCCGACGGCCTCCTCGATGGTCATGAAGAACCGGGTGACGTCGGGGTGGGTGACCGTCACGGGACTGCCGCTGCGCAGCTGTTCGGCCAGGACCGACAGCAGCGAGCCGCGCGAGCCCAGCACGTTGCCGAAGCGGACCGCCGAGAACACCCCCGTCCCGAGGTTGCGCGCGTCCCGGGCGTTCGCCTGCACGATCAGCTCAGCCAGCCGCTTGCTGGCGCCGAGCACCGAGGTGGGGTCGGCCGCCTTGTCGGTGGAGATCAGCACGAACCGCTCGACGCCGGTCGCGAGGGCGGCCTCGACCAGGTTGTCGGTGCCCAGCACGTTGGACTTGACCGCCTCCGACGGATGACGCTCCAGCAGCGGTAGGTGCTTGTGGGCGGCGGCGTGGAAGACCACCTCGGGCTTGAGGTCGCGGAAGATCTGCTGGATCCTCGGCCGGTCCCGGATGTCCGCGATCACCAGGGCGTCGTCGGTGAGCAACGCCTCGCCCCAGATGTCCAGTTGGAGCCGGTGCAGGTTGGACTCGTCGTGGTCGAGCATGTACAGCTCGGCCGGGCCGAAGGCGTGCAGCTGGCGGCAGAGCTCGCTGCCGATCGAGCCGCCTGCGCCGGTGACCAGGACCCGGCGGCCCTCGATCACGGCCCGGACGTCCGAGGAGACCACGTGCACCTCGTGCCGGCCGATCAGCCGGTTGACGTCCAGGCTGCGCAGGTCGGAGCCGACCACCTCGCGGCGGAGGGCGGCCAGGAAGGACGGCAGGTAGCGGACCGAGGCGCCGGCCGCCGCAGCGGCGGTGGCCAGCCGACGGACCCGCTGGTGGGCCAGCCCCGGGATGGCCAGCACCACCACCTGGGCCCGGTGCCGCACGGCGAGTTCGGTCAGCTCGGCGAGCGTGCCGAGCACCGGTGCACCGCCGACCGACTGACCGGCCTTCAGCGGGTCGTCGTCCAGCAGTCCGACCGGAAGCAGCCCGAAGTCGGGCGTCCGGCCGAGGTCGCGGACCAGTGCGGTGCCGGCCGAACCGGCGCCGACCACGATCGTACGCAGACCTGAACCGCCCTCCTGGAGTGGATGGTTGGACGTGTTCAGGCGTGCGGCATTGCTGTACGGCGACATGTGTCCTCCGAATTCCCTGACCTGACGATGTCGGTACCTGGGCTTGGGGGGGCTGGTCAGCCGGCGCCGGGGCCCGTGGCGACGGTTGGGTTGGTGCGCGGGGTGGGTGGGGCGGCCGGTTCGGACGGGCTGACGCCCGCCCGCCGGGCCACCGCGACGGCGGCGAGGGTGGAGTGCACCCCCAACTTGCCGAGCACGTTCTGCATATGGGTGCGGACGGTGTGCGGGGAGAGGTAGAGGCGCTCGGCCACCGCCTGCCGGCCGAGCCCGGCGACCATGCAGCGGAGCACCTCCTCCTCCCGGGGGGTGAGGCTCTCCACCAGCCGCTCGCTCTCCGTCCGGTCGCGCCGCGCGGCGGTCAACTCCCGTACCACGCCGGTGAGCAGGGCGGGTGGCAGGTGGGTCTCGTCGCGCAGGACGCCGCGGATGACGGCCATCAGACGCGGCAGCGAGCTGTCCTTGGCCACCCAGCCGCAGGCGCCGGCCTGGAGGGCCCGGACGGCCCGGCGCGGGTCGTCCTCGCGGGCCAGCACCACGGCGCGCAGTTCGGGGTGGCTGCGGCAGGCCCTGGCCAGCAGGGGCAGTCCGTCGGGCGCCGGTCTGGGCGGCCCGGCGGGCTGCGGTACGGCGAGCTGCGGCCCTGGTGGCCGGGTGGGAGCCGGTGGGCGACCCAACTGCCCCTCCGGTTCAGCCGGTTGGCGGGGCCGCCGGAGAGCGGTGGTGTTCGCGGGGCCCAGGTCGGCGTCGATCAGGATCACGTCGAAGGGCCGCCCCTCGGCGGCGGCCCGCTCCAGGGCGCGTTCGGCGCCGGCCGGGCTCCCGGCCACACCGACCTCGACGTCCGCCTCGGCGGCCAGGGTCGCCGCCAGCGCCTCGGCAAAGATGCGGTGGTCGTCGACCACCAGGACGCGAACCCGTCCCATCGTCGTTCCCCCCTGCTCAGGTGCCGACCCCCACCGGCTGCCGGGCCCACTGCGACGGGCTCGCCCACATCTGCCCCCCGGTTCCCTGCGGGACTCAGCGTACGGAAGCGCGCAGCGGATCGGTGGGGATTTGGTGAAGTTTCGTCATCCGCCCCGCAGTTGTCCGGACATGACACCGCCCCGGACCGACGCGGGGTCGGTCCGGGGCGGGAGTGCGGGAGGCTCAGCCCAGTCGGCGGGCTCCGGCGGCCGGGGTGGCCGTGAAGGTGCGCGGGCCGGCGTACCCGGCGGCCTTGAAGGCACCGGTCACGGCGGCCGCGATGCCGTCCAGCCGGTCGGCGTCGACCAGGGCGATCACCGAACCACCGAAGCCGCCGCCGGTCATCCGGGCGCCGAGCGCACCGGCCTCGACCGCCGCGGCGACCGCGAGGTCGGTCTCCGGGCAGGAGACCCCGTAGTCGTCCCGGAGCGAGGCGTGCCCGGCGGTCAGCACCGGGCCGAGACCGGTCAGGTCACCGGCGTCCAGCAGGGCGATCGCCTGCTCGACCCTGGCGTCCTCGGTCACCACGTGCCGTACCAGCGGCTGGAGTTCGGCGGGCAGCCGGTCCAGTGCGGCGGGCAGGCCCGCCAGGTCGAGGTCGCGCAGGGCGGGCAGCCCGAGCAGCGCGGCGGCGCGCTCGCAGCCGGCCCGCAGGGCGGCGTAGGCGCCGTCGGCCAGGTCGTGCTTGACCCGGGTGTCGATCACCAACAGCCGTAGCCCCCGGCCCGCCAGGTCGAGCGGGACCTGACGCTGCGCCAGGTCCCGGGTGTCCAGGAAGAGCGCGCCGCCCTCGGCGCAGCACATCGAGGCCATCTGGTCCATCACGCCGCACGGGACGCCGACGAAGGCGTTCTCGGCCCGCTGCGCGATCAGCGCCAGGTCGGCCGCGCCCAGGTCCAGTTCGTACAGGTCGCGGTAGGCGGTGGCGACCACGCACTCCAGCGAGGCGGAGGAGGAGAGGCCCGCCCCGGTCGGCACGTCGCTGTCGAACCAGAAATCCGCGCCGCCCACCTGGTGCCCGGCCTCGCGGAGGGCCCAGACCACCGCGGCGGGGTACTTGGCCCAGCCGTCCACGGCGCCGGGGGCCAGCCCGGCGACGTCCAGTTCGGTCACACGGCCGTCACCCTGCTCGCTCCACAGCCTGAGCAGGCCGTCGGTGCGCAGTCGGACGGCTGCCCTGGTGCTGTGAGGCAGGGCGATCGGGAGCACGAACCCGTCGTTGTAGTCGGTGTGCTCGCCGATCAGGTTGACGCGGCCGGGCGCTGCCCAGACCCCGGCCGGGGCGGCGCCGTGGACGGACTGGAAATCGGTCATGCGTGCTTCTTCTCCAGGGTGAACTGCCAGGCGTCCTTGACGATCTCGTCCAGGTCGGCACGACGGGGGGTCCAGCCCAGCGCCTGGTGGGCGCGGGCGGCGGAGGCGACCAGGACGGCCGGGTCGCCGGGGCGGCGGTCGGCGACCACCACCGGGATCTCACGGCCCGTCACGCGCTTCACCGACTCGATCACCTCGCGGACCGAGAAGCCGCTGCCGTTGCCGAGGTTGCAGATCAGGTGCTCGCCCGCCGTGGCGGCGTCCAGGGCCAGCAGGTGGGCGTCGGCGAGGTCGGCGACGTGGATGTAGTCGCGGATGCAGGTGCCGTCCGGGGTCGGGTAGTCCTCGCCGTAGACCGCGATGTGCGGGCGCTCGCCCAGGGCGGCCTGGAAGACCAGGGGGATCAGGTGCGACTCGGGGTCGTGCCGCTCGCCGTAGGCGCCGTACGCCCCGGCCACGTTGAAGTAGCGCAGGGAGACCGCGGCCAGCCCGTGCGCGACCGCCTCGCTGGTGATCAGGTGGTCCACCGCGAGCTTGGTGGCGCCGTAGGTGTTGGTCGGCGAGGTGCGGGCGGTCTCGGCGATCGGCACCTCCTCCGGCTCGCCGTAGACGGCGGCGGTGGAGGAGAAGACCAGCTTGCTCACGCCGGCCTTGCGCATCGCGCTGATCAGCTCCAGTGAGCCGGCCACGTTGTTGCGCCAGTACTTCTCCGGGTCGGCGACCGACTCGCCGACCTGCGAGCAGGCGGCGAAGTGCAGCACGCCGTCGAAGGAGGAGTCGAGCACCTCGGCCGCGTCCTGGATCCGGCCCCGGACGAACTCGGCCCCGGCCGGGACGCCGTCGCGGAAACCGGTGGAGAGGTCGTCGAGCACGGTGACCTGGTGGCCCGCCTCCAGCAGGTGCGCGGTGACCACGCTGCCGACGTAGCCGGCGCCACCGGTGACCAGGTACTTACTCATGTTGCGACCTCCCGCAGGCGGTGCGCCGCCGACTCGGGCGACACATCGTTGATGAATGCGTCCATGCCGGATTCGACGCCGGCCAGGAACTTGAGCTTGCCTACCGTACGACGGATCGTGAACAGCTCCAGATGCAGTGCCGCCTCGGTGCGGTGCCGGGCGGGCGCCTGGTGCCAGGCCGCGATGTACGGGGTCGGTGCACTGCCGTCGAACAACCGGTCGAAGCGGCGCAGCAGTTCGAGGTAGATCCCCGGGAACTCGGCCCGCTCCGGCTCGGTCAGCTCGGTCAGGTCGGCCACCCGCCGGTTCGGGTACAGGTGCACCTCGTACGGCCAGCGGGCGGCGAACGGGACGAACGCCGTCCAGTGCTCGCCCCGGAGCACCACTCGTACGGGATCGGCGAGTTCGGCCGCGAGCACGTCCTCGAAGAGGTTCCGGCCGGTGGCGGCGCGGTGCTCCTCGGCCCGGGCGAGCATCCGGACGGTGCGCGGGGTGACGAACGGGAAGGCGTAGATCTGGCCGTGTGAGTGGGCCAGCGTCACGCCGATCTCGGCGCCCCGGTTCTCGAAGCAGTAGACCTGCTCGACGCCCGGCAGCGCGGAGAGTTCGGCCGTCCGGTCCGTCCAGGCGTCCAGCACCAGGCGGGCCCTGGACTCGCTCAGGTCGGCGAACGAGGCCTCGTGGTCGGCGGTGAAGCAGACCACCTCGCAGCGGCCCACGCCGGGCTTCAGCTCGCGCAGCGGGGTGAGGTCGGCCTCCACCTCGGCGGCGGCGCCGAGGGCCAGCGAGGGGAACCGGTTCTCGAAGACCACCACCTCGTAGTCCGGCGCCGGGATCTCGCTGAGGCGGTCGTCCCGGGACGGGCAGAGCGGGCACTCGTCGGCCGGGGGGTGGTAGATCCGGCCCTGGCGGTGCGCCGCGACCGTGACGTGGTCGCCGGTGACCGGGTCGCGGCGGACCTCCGACAGGGCGGTGGTGGCCTCCAACGGACGCAGGTCGGTGTAGGCCCGGTCGGCGGACTCCTCCGCGTCGAAGTAGATGAGCTCGCGGCCGTCCGCCAGCTTGGTCGTGGTCTTCTGCACGGCTCCGCCTTCCGATGTGCTCTGCCGTCACATAATCAAACAGAACAGCACACGAGTCAACAGAGGGCTTCTGCGGGCGCCCGACGGCGCGGGAGGTCAGGTACGGGTGATGCGTTCCAGCAGGCCGGTGCGGGCGGCGAGGGCGGTGGCTTCGAGGCGGGTGCGGGCGCCGAGCTTCATCAGGACGCGCTGGACGTGGGTGCGGGCGGTGCTGGAGGCGATGCCCATGCCGGCGGCGATCGCGGTGGTGTCCTGGCCCTCGGTGATCCGGATCAGCACCTGGACCTCCCGGCGGGTCAGCGCCCTGAGCAGCCGCAGCGCGTCGTCGTCCGGTTCGGCCACCGGGCGGAGCACGCGCTCGAACGCCCCCTGCAGCACCTCGACCGCGACCGCCGCCTCACCGGCTCTGACCCGCGCGATCGCGCGCTCGACCACCTCGATCCGCTCGTCGCTGCGCACGTAGCCCGCCGCTCCGGCCGCGAACGCCGCCGCGACCCGCACCGGCTCGCCGACCGGACCGAGCACCACCACGGCGATCTCCGGCCGCTCCCGGCGCAGCCGCCGCAGTGAGTCGAAGGCGTCCGGTGCCCCGGGCCCGGCCGCCACCCCCAGCAGGCAGACCTCGGGCCGCCGGCCGGCCACCGACTCGGCCACTGCCCGGGCCGGTGAGCCGATGCCCAGCACCCGGTGCCCGCGCAGGACGAGCGCGGCGGCGAGCGCCTCCGCGAGCAGTCGGTGGTCGTCGACCACCACGAGCCGAACGCCCATGGCGCCCTCCACTCCCCGTCCGGCCACCCCCGCACCCCGTCCGTACCCGGCGGGCCGCCGTGACGCACCATCACAGCGCATTCGGCCACGGCCCGCCAGAGCGCCGGACGGGCCGGCCGGCGTCCTGGGAAAACACCGAAGGCCCCCGCCGTAGTGGCGGGAGCCTTCTGTGACTGGAGCCCCCATGCGGAATCGAACCGCAGACCTTCTCCTTACCATGGAGACGCTCTACCGACTGAGCTATAGGGGCGAACCGGTCGAACGAGGAAGACATTACACGGTGATCGCCCGGTACGTGAAATCCGTCCACCGAGCCGCCCCTGACCCCGCCCGGACGGTCACCGGCCGGGGCGGGGCCCGGGCCGGTGACCGTCCGGGTGAACCGGGAGTGCGGGCCCGGGCATCCGCCGGGGGGGTGCATGTCCCGGTTCCTGGCGGTATGGTGTGCGCTCCTGGGCGGGAAAGGACGCGGACATGCCGGAGCTGTTCAGCAATCGTGGCGTTCTCGCCAGAGTCCTTCCGGTGCTCGGCCTGGCACTCGGATTCTTCCTGCTGGACCTGGGATTGACGCTCCGTCATGAGGGCGGCTCGATCGGCTGGCCGATACCCGGCGCGGTGGTCGCCGCGTGTTCGCTCGCCCTGACGGTACGAAGCTTCCGCTGACCGGTTCCGGGCCGGTTACTCCTGCTCGGCGAGTTCCATCCAGGCGAGCTCCAGCTCCTCCTTCTCCTCGCGGACCTTGCGGAGCTGGCCGTCCAGCTCCGAGATCTTGGCGAAGTCGGCGGCGTGCTCGGCGAGTTGGGTGTGGAGCTTGGCTTCCTGGGTGTCCAGCTTGGCGATCTGGCGCTCCAGCTTCTGCATCTCCTTCTTGACCGCCCGGCTGTCCCCGGCGGGCTTGGCGGCAGGGGTCGCGAGGGCTGCGGGGACGGCCTGCTCGGCCATCCGGGCCCGGCGCTCCAGGTACTCGTCGACGCCGTTCGGGAGCATCCGCAGGCGCTGGTCACCGAGCAGCGCGTGCACGGTGTCTGTGGTCCGCTCGATGAAGAACCGGTCGTGGCTGATCACCACCATCGAGCCAGGCCAGCCGTCGAGGAGGTCCTCCAGCTGGTTGAGGGTCTCGATGTCGAGGTCGTTGGTGGGCTCGTCGAGGAAGAGCACGTTGGGCTCGTCCATCAGCAGCCGGAGCAGCTGGAGCCGGCGCCGCTCACCGCCGGAGAGGTCGCCGACCGGGGTCCACTGCTTGTCCTTGCCGAAGCCGAACTGCTCGCAGAGCTGACCGGCGCTCATCTCGCGGCCCTTACCGAGGTCGACCCGGCCGCGGACCTGCTCGACCGCCTGGAGCACCCGGGTGGCCGGGTCCAGCTCGGCGATCTCCTGGGAGAGGTAGGCCAGCCGGACGGTCTTGCCGACCTTGATCACGCCGGACGCGGGCTGCACGTCGCCCTGGGTGGCGTGGGCGGCCTGCATGGCGCGCAGCAGCGAGGTCTTGCCCGCGCCGTTGACGCCGAGCAGGCCGATCCGCTCACCGGGGCCGAGGTTCCAGGTCAGGTTCTCCAGCAGCAGCTTGGGACCGGCCTTGATGGTGACGTTCTCCAGCTCGAAGACCGTCCGGCCGAGCCGGGCGTTGGCGAACTTCATCAGCTCGCTCTTGTCCCGGGGCTCCGGCACGTCGGCGATCAGGGCGTTGGCCGCCTCGATCCGGTAGCGCGGCTTGGAGGTCCGGGCCGGGGCGCCCCGACGGAGCCAGGCCAGCTCCTTGCGGGCCAGGTTCTGCCGCTTCTGCTCCTCGGTGGCCTCGGCCCTGGTCCGCTCGGCGCGGGCGAAGACGTAGTCGGAGTAACCGCCCTCGTACTCGCGGACCTCGCCGCGCTGGACGTCCCACATCCGGGTGCAGACCTGGTCCAGGAACCACCGGTCGTGGGTCACGCAGACCAGTCCCGAGCGGCGGTTCTGTAGGTGCCCGGCCAGCCAGGCGATGCCCTCGACGTCGAGGTGGTTGGTGGGCTCGTCGAGCACGATCAGGTCGTGCTCGCCGAGCAGCAGCTGGGCCAGCGCGATCCGGCGGCGCTCACCACCGGAGAGCGGGCCGATCACGGTGTCCAGGCCCTCGGGGAAACCGGGCAGGTCGAGGCCGCCGAACAGGCCCTGGATGATGTCGCGGATCCGGGAGTCGCCGAGCCACTCGTGGTCGGCCCGGCCGGCGATGACCTCCTGGCGGATGGTCGCCTTGGGGTCCAGCGAGTCGTGCTGGGTGAGGACGGCGAGCTGGAGGCCGCCGGAGTGGGTGATCCGGCCGCTGTCCGGCTCCTCCAGCTTGGCCAGCATCCGGATCAGCGTGGTCTTGCCGTCACCGTTCCGCCCGACCACACCGATCCGGTCCCCCTCGCTGACGCCGAGGGTGACCCCGTCGAGCAGGGCCCGGGTGCCGTAGACCTTGCTGACGGACTCGATGGTGGCGAGGTTGACGGCCACTGCAGCTGCGCTCCTGGAACTAGGGAGACCGGGAGACGTCCCGGAACCTCCAGCCTAATGGGGTGCTCAGCCGGCGCTGTCCAGCCGGCCGCGCTGCTCGGCCGACAGCTCCAGGTCCAGGGCGGCCAGGCTCTCGTCCAGCTGGGCCACCGAGGAGGCGCCGACCAGCGGGATCACCGGGATCTCGCCGCCGATCAGCCAGGCCAGCACCACCTGGTTGACGGTGGCCCCGGTCTCGGCGGCGACCTGGTCGAGTACGGCTTTGCGGGCTCGGGTGCCCGCGTGGTCGAAGGCCGCGCCGAGCGGCTTGTCCGGGCGGGTGTAGCCGCCGCCGAGCAGCGGAGAGTACGCGACCAGGGTGAGCGCCGGGTCCTCCCGTACATAGCTGAGCAGGTCGCCGTTGACCACGCCCTGGTCGCCGTCGGCGGTGAGCCCGCCCGGCAGGTCGGCCCGGCGGCGGAAGTAGCTGTGGCTGTACTGGAGCACCTCGTACCCCGGCAGCCCGGCCAGGTTGCGGGCCCGCTCGACCCGCCAGGACCAGTGGTTGCTGACGCCCAGCAGGCCCACCGTGCCCTCGTTCACCAGGGCGCCGAAGCCCTCGACGGTCTCAGCCAGCGGCACGGTCGGGTCCTCGACGTGCGCGTACAGCAGGTCCAGCTTCTCCACCCCGAGCCGCCGCCTGCTGCCCTCGGCCTCGGCCCGGATCGCCTGCGCGGACAGGCCCTCGCGGTTCTCCACGTACCCGGTGCCGGCCGCCTTCGGACGGGCGCCGAGCTTGGTGGCGATCACCAACTGGTCGGTGATGCCCCGGCTGCGGCGCCAGCGGCCGAGCAGTTCCTCGCTGGCACCGCCCCGGCTGCCGTCGATCCAGTAGGCGTAGTTGTTGGAGGTGTCGATGAAGGTGCCGCCCGCCTCGGCGTAGCGGTCCAGCACGGCGAACGAGGTGGCCTCGTCGGTCAGCGTGCCCATCAGCATCGCGCCCAGGCTGAGCACGCTGACCTCGCGTCGGGTCCTCGGGTCGGTGCCGATCGTGCGGTACTGCATGCCAGATGTCCCCTTCTCACGGCCCGTCAGCTGCGGGCGGTGGTCAGGAGTCTGGATTCTGGAGCGCACTCCAGGTCAACCGGTCCGGACGGCTGCTCCCGGCACGGGGCCGTACGTGGCGTGCGCCGCCCGGCAGGTGCCGGACTCCCGCAGCGCCCTGGCCACCGCCTCGGCCGACTCGGCGTCCTTGACCAGGAAGGCGGTGGTCGGCCCCGAACCCGAGACCAGCGCGGCCAGCGCACCCGCCTCGGTGCCGACCGCCAGGGTGTCGGCCAGCGCGGGGCGGAGCGAGACGGCGGCGGACTGCAGGTCGTTGCTCAGCGCCCCGGCCACCGCGACCGGGTCACCGGCGGCCAGCCCGGCCAGCAGCGCCGGATCGGCGTCCGGCGTGGCCACCTCGGCCTCGGTGCAGCCGGTGCCCGCCTCGACCCGCAGCCGGTCGCACTCGCGGAACACGGCCGGGGTGGAGAGCCCGCCGTCGGCCACCGCGAAGACCCAGTGGAAGGTGCCCGCGACCGGCAGCGGCGACAGGATCTCGCCCCGCCCGCGCCCCAGTGCGACCCCGCCGAGCAGCGCGAACGGCACGTCCGAGCCCAGCTCGGCGGCCAGCGCGTGCAGCACCTCGGCCGGGGTGTCCAGCCCCCACAGCGCATCGCAGGCCACCAGCGCGGCCGCCCCGTCGGCGCTGCCGCCCGCCATGCCGCCCGCGACCGGGATGGCCTTGGCGATGTGCAGCGCGACGTTCGCCTCGATGCCGTGGTGGGCGGCGAGCAGCCGGGCCGCGCGGGCGGCCAGATTGCTGTCGTCCAGCGGGACGGACGCGGCGTCCGGCCCGGTGCAGGTCAGCGTGACGCCCTCGCCGTGACGGGCCGTCACCTCGTCGCCGAGGGCGACCGCGAAGAACACGTTGGCCAGGTCGTGGAAGCCGTCGGCCCGCAGGCCGCCGACGCCGAGCTGCACGTTGACCTTGGCGGGCACCCGTACCGTGATCATCAGGCGACGTCCTCGGGCTTCGGCTTGTGCTCGGCGATCGCGGCGAACTGCTCGACCGTCAGCATCTCGCCGCGCAGCCTGTGGTCGATCCCGGCGGCGGCGAGAGCCTGCTCGGCCCCGGCCGGGGAGCCGGCCCAGCCGGCCAGAGCGGCGCGCAGGGTCTTGCGGCGCTGCGCGAAGGCGGCGTCCACCACGGCGAACACCTCCTTGCGGGAGGCGGTGGTCTGCGGCGGCTGACGGCGGATCAGCGAGACCAGACCGGAGTCGACGTTCGGCGCGGGCCAGAACACGTTCCGGCCGATCGCCCCGGCCCGCTTCACCTCGGCGTACCAGTTGGCCTTGACCGAGGGCACCCCGTACACCTTGTTGCCCGGCTTGGCGGCCAGTCGGTCGGCGACCTCGCTCTGCACCATCACCAGGGTGCGTTCGATGGTCGGGAAGGTGGCCAGCATGTGCAGCAGCACCGGCACCGCCACGTTGTACGGCAGGTTGGCGACCAGCGCGGTGGGCGGCGGGCCCGGCAGCTCGGTGACCTCCATCGCGTCGCTGAGCACCAGGTCGAAGTCCGCGACCCGCTCGGGCAGCCGGGCGGCCACCGTGGTGGGCAGGTGCTTCGCCAGCAGCGGGTCGATCTCCACCGCCGTGACGTGCCGCGCGACCTCCAGCAGGGCCAGCGTCAGCGACCCGAGCCCGGGCCCGACCTCGACCACCACGTCCTCGGCCGTCACCCCGCCCGCGCGGACGATCCGGCGCACGGTGTTGCCGTCGATCACGAAGTTCTGCCCGCGCTGCTTGGTGGGCTTCACCCCGAGCGTGGCAGCCAGCTCACGGATGTCGGAGGCGCCGAGCAGGAAGCTGTCGGTCGTGGGGGTGGGGTCGCTGTTCACCCTGCAAGGATACGAGCCGCCCGGGCCCGCGCCGCGACGCCGCCCACCACCGGCCGGAGGGCCTCAGTACCCGAAGGCGCGGGCCGTGTTGGCGGCGATCGCGGTGGCGAGGCCGTCGTCGGACAGGCCCAGGGTGGCCGCCATCGAGCGCAGCGTCACCGGGATCAGGTACGGCGCGTTGGGTCGGCCCCGGTACGGGTGCGGGGTGAGGAATGGCGCGTCGGTCTCGATCAGCACCCGGTCCAGCGGGGTGGCCAGCAGCGCGTCGCGGAGCGGCTGGTTGGCCTTGAAGGTGACGGGTCCGGCGAAGGACAGGTACCAGCCGTGCTCGGCGCAGACCTTGGCCATCTCGGCGTCGCCGGAGTAGCAGTGGAAGACCGTCCGCTCGGGCGCGCCCTCGGCCAGCAGGACGTCGATCACGTCCTGGTGGGCGTCCCGGTCGTGGATCACCAGGGCCTTGCCGTGCCGCTTGGCGATCTCGATGTGCCGGCGGAACGACTCCTTCTGGATGTCCACGCCCTCGGGCCCGGTCCTGAAGTAGTCCAGGCCGGTCTCGCCGACCGCGAGCACCTGCGGCAGCGCGGCCAGCCGGTCGATCTCGGCCAGCGCGGCCTCCAGCGCGGGCGAGCCGCCCGGCTCCCGGCGCTGCCCCGACCAGCCGTCCGGGTCGCCGAGCACCAGCCGGGGCGCCTCGTTGGGGTGCAGCGCGACGGCCGCGTGGACCTGCTCGAACTCCGCCGCCAGCTCGGCCGCCCAGCGGGAGCCGGCCACGTCGCAGCCCACCTGGACCACGGTGGTCACCCCCACCGAGGCGGCCTTGGCCAGGCTCTCGGCGGGGGTGCCGGACTGCATGTCCAGGTGGGTGTGCGAGTCGGCGACCGCCACCCCGAGGGGGACGGGCAGCGGCGGCGGGGTCGAGCGGTCGTCGGCCATCAGACGGCGGGCTTCTCTTCCAGGCGGGGGAACAGGATGTCGCCCTTGGTCACCGTGGCACCCACCGGCAGGCGACCCCAGTCGGCGACGGTGGCGATGGTCTGCGCGGCCAGCGGGCCGAGCTCCGGCTCCGCGCCGAGCGACTCCCACAGCTTCTCGGCGGTGGCCGGCATGAGCGGGTTGAGCAGCACGGCGGTGGCCCGCAGCGCCTCGGCGGCGGTGTACAGGATGGTGGCGAGCCGCGCCTGACCCTCCTCGGAGGTGTCCTTGGCGACCTTCCACGGCTCCTGCTCGGTGAGGTAGCCGTTGACCTGCTTGATGAAGTCGAAGACGGCCGCGATGCCGCCCGCGAAGTCCAGCTCCTCGCCGATCTTGCGGTCGGCCAGCCCGGTGGCCGTCACCAGCCCCTCGGCGATCGCCTGCTCGGCCGCACCGGCCGCCGTGGCGGCGGGCAGCGAGCCCTCGAAGTACTTGCCGACCATGGCCGCCACCCGGGAGGCCAGGTTGCCGAAGTCGTTGGCCAGCTCCGAGGTGTACCGGGCGGAGAAGTCCTCCCAGGAGAACGAGCCGTCGGTGCCGAACGGGATCGCCCGCAGGAAGTAGTAGCGGTACGCGTCCACCCCGAAGTGCGAGGTGAGGTCCTGCGGCGAGATGCCGGTCAGGTTGGACTTGCTCATCTTCTCGCCGCCGACCATCAGCCAGCCGTTGGCCACCACCCGCTTGGGCAGCGGCAGGCCGGCCGCCATCAGCATCGCGGGCCAGATCACCGCGTGGAACCGCAGGATGTCCTTGCCCACCAGGTGCACCGAGGCCGGCCACAGCTCGGCGAACCGCTCCGGGTCGGCGCCGTACCCGGCGGCGGTGATGTAGTTCTGCAGCGCGTCCACCCAGACGTACAGCACGTGCTTCTCGTCCCAGGGCAGTGGGACGCCCCAGTTGAAGGTGGAGCGGGAGATCGACAGGTCCTTGAGGTCCTGCTCGACGAAGCGGAGCACCTCGTTGCGGGCCGAGGCCGGGGCGATGAAGTCGGGGTTCTGGGCGTAGAACTCCAGCAGCTTCGGGCCGTACGCGGAGAGCCGGAAGAAGTAGTTCTCCTCCTCCAGCCACTCGACCGGCTTCTTGTGCACCGGGCAGAGCTTCTCGCCCTCGGTGGCGCCCGGCAGCAACTCGCCGGGGAGCTTGTACTCCTCGCAGCCGACGCAGTACGGGCCCTCGTAGCCGCCCTTGTAGATCTCGCCCTTGTCGAACAGGTCCTGGACGAACTCCTGGACCCGGTCGGTGTGCCGCTGCTGGGTGGTGCGGATGAAGTCGTCGTTGGCAACGTTGAGGTGCTGCCAGAGCGGCTTCCACTCCTCCTCGACCAGCTTGTCGCACCACTCCTGCGGCGTGACGCCGTTGGCCTCCGCCGTGCGCATGATCTTCTGGCCGTGTTCGTCGGTACCGGTCAGGTACCACACCTTCTCCCCGCGCTGGCGGTGCCAGCGGGTGAGGACGTCCCCGGCGACGGTGGTGTACGCATGGCCCAGGTGCGGGCGATCGTTCACGTAGTAGATCGGGGTGGTGACGTAGTAGGCCGAGTTCGATGCCTCGGTGGTGCTGTGGTCTGCAGTGGCCGCCATGGTCGGAAATCTTAGCCGCGCGAAGGAACCACCCTCGACTCGATTACCGCGGGGTGGTTCCTCCGCTGCGGGTGTCAGGCCGCGCGGCCGAAGAGCGAGCGCAGCCAGGCCCCGAACGAGCGGTGCGGCAGCCGGGTGTGCGGCTGCTCCGGGTGCTCCGGCTCGGCCCGGCCGGCGTAGCCGGGGGCGTGGTGCCAGGAGTGTTGGGCCGAGGCGACCCGGCCCTCCCGCATGATCCGCACGGTGTGGCCGCCGCAGCCCGGGCAGGTCGGCTTGAGCAGCGGGGAGGGAACCCGGACGCCGTTGGCGTGGTACTCGATCACGGCGTGCCCGTCCCGGGCCACGTGGTGCTCGATCCGGTAGTCCTGCTCCCACCCGTAGCCGCAGCTCAGGCAGGCGAAGGAGTACGCCTCACGGACGGTCTCCACCGGCGTGTGCGGCCTGGTCATGCCCAGCGTGTCGCTCGAGTTCGTCGGACTGCCGATCGTGTCGCTCATGGCGGTCTCCCTGCGCCCGCCGGGCGTTCGCCCGGCACGGGTCTTTCCATCCCAGGGAATGCCCGGGGCCCGCACTTCGCCAACCGGGTTTCCGAAGCTTGGCACCGAATTGGAAATGCCTGTACGACAACGGGGCCAAAACTTCAACAAGCCATGGCTTTACGGAGTGCTTCCTCCACGGTACGCGCGTCAGGGGTCCGGCGTCAGCCGCCGTGTTTGGCCGCCACCACCGCGTCGAAGACCGCCCGCTTGGGCAGCCCGAGCTCGGCGGCGACCGAGGCGATCGCCTCCTTGCGGCGCTCGCCCGCCTCCTGCTCCCGCAGGGTGACCAGCCGGGCCAGCTCGGCCGGCGTGTGCTCCTGCGGCGCGGCCGGCGGGGCCCCCGCCACCACCACGGTGATCTCGCCCCGGACCCCGTCGGCGGCCCAGGCGGCAAGCTCGGCCAGGCCGCCGCGCTTGATCTCCTCGTACGTCTTGGTCAGCTCGCGGCAGACGGCGGCGGGGCGGTCGGCCCCGAAGGCGTCCGCCATCGCGGCGAGCGATTCGGCGATCCGGTGCGGGGCCTCGAAGAACACCATCGTGCGGGGTTCGGCCTTGAGCTCGGCCAGCGTCCGGGCCCGGTCACCGTTCTTCCGGGGCAGGAACCCCTCGAAGGTGAACCGGTCCACCGGCAGGCCGGACAGCGCCAGCGCGGTGAGCACGGCGGACGGTCCAGGTACGGCGGTGACCTTGATCCCGACGGCCACGGCAGCGTCCACCAGCCGGTACCCCGGGTCCGAGACGGACGGCATCCCGGCGTCGGTCACCAGCAGCACCCGGGCGCCGCTCTGCAACGCCTCGACCAGCTCCGGGGTCCGGCCCACCTCGTTGCCCTCGAAGTACGACAGCACCCGCCCGGTCGGGGTCACCCCGAGCGCCTGGGTCAGCCGGCGGAGGCGGCGGGTGTCCTCCGCCGCGATCACGTCTGCGGTGGCCAGCTCGGTGAGCAGCCGGGGCGGCGCGTCCGAGACGTCACCGATGGGGGTTCCTGCGAGCACGAGTACGCCTGTCACGCACCCATCCTCCCAGCTTTTCGCGGGCGCTCCGGGCTGCGCCTGCGCAGGGCGCCCGCCCGCGCGGTCGAAGGGCTCGGGCACCTGGGAGGAGATCTGGCGTTCGGGTCAGACGAATGTCGCTGACCACCTGCCCGACGATCACCTTTCAAAGGCCGCCGTCGCCACCTGGTCCCAAGCGTCTGAGCGCCGCGTGCGGGCGCAGCAGAAATGGTGAGGAAAGGGGCAGGATCACGGCGAGCCGTTGCCTGCTCAGGAGCCGCCCCTACGATGTGGCGGGTGAGCGGCGAAAAGGGCCCTGAGGGGCCGGTTGGCGGAGCGGTCCTGCTGGAAGACGCTGCCCAGGTTCCGGGGCCCCGGGCCGGTGAGACCGAGCGGCCGGGCTGGCGACAGGGGCTGGAACGGTTCGGCTACCGGGCGCCCGAGCGGGCCGGGACGGCCGAGCGGCTGGTGCCGCCGATGCCGGACGGCCCCGGGGTGACGCCCCGTCGGGTGCCGCCGTCGCCGGTACTGCTCCGCCTCGGAGTGCGGCTGCCGGACGCGCTGTGGTCCTGGCTGTGCCGCTGGGCGGGCTGGCTCGGACCGCTCGCGGTGGCTGTGTTCGCCGGGGTGCTGCGGTTCAGCGGCCTGGGCTCCCCGCACGCGATGATCTTCGATGAGACGTACTACGCCAAGGACGCCTACTCGCTCTGGCAGGTCGGCTACGAGACCAGCTGGCCGGACGACGCCAACGGCAAGATCCTCTCGCCCCAGCCGTCCATCCCGTTCCGGGCCGACCCGTCCTACATCGTCCATCCGCCGGTCGGGAAGTGGCTGATCGGCCTGGGCGAGCACTGGTTCGGGATGAACCCGTTCGGCTGGCGGTTCGCGGTGGCGGTGCTCGGCACGCTGTCGGTGCTGATGATCGCCCGGATCGGGCGGCGGCTGTTCCGCTCCACCCTGCTGGGCTCGGTGGCCGGGCTGCTGCTGGCGGTGGACGGGCTGCACTTCGTGATGAGCCGGTCGGCGCTGCTCGACATGGTGGTGATGTTCTGGTGCCTGGCCGCGTTCGGCTTCCTGCTGCTCGACCGGGACCGGACCAGGGCGCTGATCGCCCGTCGCCTGGAACAGGGCCCGATCGGCGACACCTGGCTGCTCTTTCTCGGTTGGCGGCCGTACCGGCTGGCGGCGGCGGTGTGCATCGGGCTCACCCTGGCGACCAAGTGGAGCGGGGCGTACATCCTGCTCGCGTTCATCGCGCTCGGCCTCTGCTGGGACTACGGGGCACGGAAGCTGGCCGGGGTGAGGTTCCCGCTGGCGTACGCGCTCTGGGACGCCGTGTTCGTGGGGCTGCTGCTGCCGGCGATCGCGGTCTCGGTGTACGTGGCCTCCTGGACCGGCTGGTTCATGTCCAGCACCGAGCCGGGCAAGGGCGGGTACGGCCGCGACTGGGCCCTGCACCGGGGCGGGCTCTCGCCCGAGTCCGTCAGGGGCGTCAAGATGCCGTTCCAGGTCGACCTGACCTGGGTTCCGGACGCGCTGCGCAGCCTCTGGCACTACCACGCGACGATGTGGGACTTCCACGTCGGCCTGACCAGCCCGCACACCTACCAGTCCAACCCGTGGAGCTGGCTGCTGGTCGGCCGTCCGGTCTCGTTCTCCTACGAGTCACCCAAGCTGGGCCAGTCCGGCTGCAAGGTGGCCGAGTGCGCGGCCGAGGTGCTCGGGATCGGCACGCCGCTGCTCTGGTGGACGGGCCTGGTCGCGGTGCTGTTCTGCCTGTACCGCTGGGTGCTGCGGCGGGACTGGCGGGCGGGCGCGATCCTGTGCGGGCTGGGCGCCGGGTACCTGCCGTGGTTCCTGTACCAGGAGCGCACGATCTTCCTGTTCTACGCCGTGGTCTTCGTGCCGTTCCTGGTCCTGGCGGTGACCCTGATGCTCGGGGCGCTGATCGGTCCGGCAACGGCCTCCAGGGACCGGCGGGTGGTCGGCGGGACGGCGGCCGGGCTGTTGGTCCTGCTGGTGATGTGGAACTTCCTCTACTTCCTCCCGATCTACACGGGCCAGACCATCCCGATGGAGGACTGGCGCGCCCGGATGTGGTTCAACAGCTGGATCTGAGGTACCACCCGCCCCGTGTACCAGGTGGGTCACAACCGTCGGGGTGAATGCCGGTGCACGGAGTTCCCCCACCTACTGTGGACTGGACCTGCCATGACCATCGGGGGAATTCAGCATTATGAACAGAGGCGCCAAGATAGGCATCGCCACCGTCTGCACGGCACTGGTCGGTGCGGCCGGATTCGGCGCGTACAACGTGTACGACGCGGTCACCGGGAACGAGTCCAAGACGCCGAAGGTACGGACCGTGGTGGCCGAGGCGCCCAGCGCCGACCTGGCCGCAGCCGGGGCCAAGGCGTTCCTGGAGGCGTGGGCCAAGGGTGACCTGGAGGCGGCCGGGGCGCTGACCGACAGCCCGGACACCGCCATCGCCACCCTGAAGGCCTTCCAGGACAAGGTGAAGCCGAGCGCCCTCACCCTGACCCCCGGTGGTGCGCCGACCGCGTCCGCGAGCCCGTCCGCCGGCCCCTCCGCCTCGGCGAAGGCCAGCCCCGCCGCGAGTGCGAGCGCTCCGGCCGGTACGGAGGTGCCGCTGAGCTTCAAGGCCCGGGTGGAGTTCGCCGGGACCACCAACGTGTGGAACTACGACGGCCGGCTCGGCCTGGTCAAGATGAGCGACGGCAAGGCCGCCGTGCACTGGACCGCGAACGTGGTCCACCCGAAGCTGGACACCGGCGAGAGCATCGCGGTGAAGCCGGTCTTCGCCGAGCCCCCGATGGTGCTGGACCGGAACGGGAAGCCGCTCAACTACCCCTCGCTGACCCCCGCCCTGATGGCCAAGTTCAAGCAGAACGCCTCCGGGGCCCCGGAGGACGCCGGGACCGGCGTGGTGATCACCAAGGACGACGGCAGCGGCACCCCTGACAAGCTGTTCACGATCACCGACCCGAAGCCCGCGCCCTCGCTGAAGCTCACCCTCGACGGCAGGCTCCAGGCGGAGGCCGAGAAGGCGGTCGCGGCCGCCTCCAAGGGCGGCACCCTGCCGGCCTCGCTGGTGGCGATCGAGCCCAGCACCGGCAACGTGCTGGCCTTCGCCAACGCCCCGGCCGGCGGGCAGAACCGGGCCTTCCTGGCCGCGATCGCCCCCGGCTCCACCATGAAGGTGATCACGGCCGCCGCCCTGCTGGAGGCCGGGGTCAAGCCGGACGACGTCCTGCCCTGCCCCGCCACCCTGAGCGTGGCGGGACAGACCTTCAAGAACGACTTCACCGAGCCGCACGAGGACTGGAAGTTCTCCCAGGATCTCGCCCAGTCCTGCAACACCGCCATGATCAAGAAGGGTCTGGAGGTGCTCAAGAGCGGGGACATGGAATCCCTCGCCAAGGACGCCTTCGGCATCGGCCCGACCTGGAAGACCGGCATGCTGCTGGCCCCCGCCAAGGCCCCGGCGCCGTCCGGGGACAACCAGCGCGCCGCCCAGCTGATCGGCCAGGGCAGCATCACCATGAACGCCCTCACCATGGCCTCGATCTCCGCGACCGTGCAGAGCGGCGTCTTCCGGCAGCCGATCCTGGTGCCGGGGGCCGAGCAGCTGAAGGCCGAGCGGACGCTCTCCCCGACCACGCTCCAGGGCCTGCGCGCGATGATGAACCTGACCGCCACCAGCGGCACCGCCGCCGGGGCGATGAGCGGCATCACCGCCGGGGCGGGCGCCAAGACCGGTACCGCCCAGGTCAACGGCCAGGCCGACGACAACAGCTGGTTCACCGCTTACCGGGGCAACCTCGCGGTGGCCGCCGAGGTCGGCGGGGGCGGCCACGGCGCCGCGGCTGCGGGGCCGGCCTCCGCGCTGGTGCTCAAGGTCGGCAACGGCTGACGGTCAGGTACCCGCGGGCGGCAACGGCCCGACGGTCAGCTGCCCACGGGGTGCTGACGGCCCGCCGGGCCGGTGGCGAAGGCCCGCAGCAGGTTCTCGGTGACCTGCCGGGTGAACGTCCCGGCCCGGTGGTCCATCCCGTGGTCGGCCCGGGTGCCGCCGGGCCCGTTGGCGTCCAGCGCCTCCACCCAGCGCATGGTGCCGGTGGCGAACACCCCGGCCCCGCTCGGCACCGTGCCGTACGCCGACTCGGCCCGGCTGCGGCGGCCCTCGCAGACCACCGGTGAGCGGGAGACGATCTCGGTCGGGAACGCCGCCGGGCGGTCCGTGGGGACCAGGTCGTACTCGACCCCGACCAGGTGCGGGAAGCTGTCGCCCTCCTTGGCGCCCGTCCCGGCGAGCAGCCAGTGGCCGGGGTTGCTGACCACGTACGGCGCGTCCACCGGGTAGCCGTCGTAGCTGACGCCGAGCAGGCCGCTCTCCGGATCGGCGCCCGGTCCCGCCCGGAAGTCGGTGGTGGCGGGGCGGCCGGCCCGGAAGCCGGGGTCGTCGCGGTAGTCGGACTTCCAGCACACCACCGTCCGGTCCGGGCCGAGCTCCGAGGGTTCGTAACGGACCCTGCGGTAGCAGCAGTTGGCGCCCAGGACGGCCAGGTTGGTGCCCGCGTCGCGGGCGGCGGTGACGTGCCGCCGCTGCTCGTCGGACCAGTACTCGTCGTGGCCCAGGGAGACCACCGCTCGTGCTCCGCGCAGGAGTTCGGGTTCGCGGGCCAGGTCCACGCCGGTGGTGTAGCCCAGCGGCAGTCCGAGCCGTTCGGCCAGGGCGATCAGCGGGGCCTCGTACACCAGGAACAATCCGGCGCCGTCGTCGTAGCGGTACGGCCGGTCGAAGCTGACCTCCATCGACCGGGTGGCGTAGCCGCCGGTCGGGCCGTTGTAGAGGCTGTGGCCGCCCCACTCGTTGTACGCCTGCCAGGTGGCCACGGCGTTCACCAGCACGGTCCGCCCCGCGGCCTCCTTCGACCGGACGGTGACCGGCGTGTAGCGCTGGCCGGGAGCGCCGACCGCGTCCAGCCGGAGCAGGTAGCTGCCCTCGGGCCAGCCGGTGGTGTCGATCGTGGTGCTCTTCGGCCAGCCGGCCCTGACGGTCCTGGTCACGGCGGCCACGGTGGGCCCGGGGCGGGCCGCTCCGGGCAGCCGGTCGGACTTCCAGACCAGCCGGGCCCGGGCGCCGCCGTACCAGCCCATCCGGTACGCGGAGACGGTGAAGCCGGGGGCGGTGGTGGACACGTGCAGTCCGAGCGGTTCGCCGGGGAGCACGCTGACCCGGTCGGTGAAGCCCTCGATCGCGTCCTGCGGTCCCGGTGCGGTGACCTTCCAGTCGGTGTCGCCCGGCCGGTCGTTCTCGGCCCGGACCGGCGAGGGTCCTGGCGCCGGCGGCGCGCTCTCCGCCCGCTGCGGCTCGGGGGTCGCGGCGCTCCCACAGGCCGTCAGACCGGCTGCCGCCACGGCGAGTCCGAGGAACTGCCGCCGTCCTCTATGTTGCACCATGCCCGAATCGTCCCACGGGTCGGTCCGGGTCAGAGCTGAACCCCCGTCAGGATCGTGGTGAGTCGGTCCAGCGGGCGGGGGTTGGCGGCCAGCCGGGGCCAGATCACCAGGACCGCCGGGAGGGCCAGGTAGCCGAACCGGCCGGCCGGGGCGAGGGTGAAGGCGACGGTCAGGCCGACCGCCAGCACGTCGCAGGCGGCGACGGCGGAGGTCGGCGGGTAGGCCAGCAGCCAGATCGCCACCCCGAGCGCGCCGAGGCAGAGCAGGGTGAGCGAGATGGTGTGCCCGGTCGGGCCGAACCCGGCCAGCACCTTGCCCGGCAGCGGGCTGCCGGCCGGGGTGTGTACGGCGGTCAGCCCGAGCGGGAACCGCACCACCTGTTCGCGCAGGACCGCGCCCTGGGTCAGCAGGTACGGCAGCACCACCGCGGTGCTGCCGGCCACCGCGGTCAGGGTGGCGCGGGCGGCCGGGCGGCGGCCGTACAACTGCCAGAGCAGCAGCGCCGCCACCGGCAACGCGGGCCAGGCGGTCCACTTGAGGGTGCAGGCCAGCACCAGCACCAGCCCGGCGGCGACCGCCCGCCCCCGGGCGGCCAGCGACAGCGCCAGGCAGCAGACCCCGATCAGCGGCAGGTCGACCCCGCCGACGACCAGCGCGAGGGCGATCAGCGGGGAGGCCGTCAGGGTGGCCAGCGGCAGGAGCGGGGAGGCCGAGCCCCGTGGTCTGAGCAGCCGCCAGCAGGCGAGCAGGCAGGCCAGGAAGGTGACGGCGAACCAGATCCGGGCGTCCCCGAGCACGGTGGCCACCGGGTTGCCGCTGCCGAGCAGCGCCCTGGGCAGTCCGAACAGCGCCATCGTCGGCAGGTAGGGGTCGTAGTCGGTGACCAGGGCCGGGTTCGGCAGGTACGGGCTGCCGGTGTGCAGCAACAGGTGGGCCGAGCGTTCGACCACCATCACCTCGGATTGGTACCGGCCCTGGAGGACCAGCAGCACCAGCGGCAGCAGCACCGCGCCGAGCACGGCGACCCCCGCCGCCGCCCGCGCCGAGTACCTGCGCGGCAGGGCGAGGCAGAGCAGGGCCGCCAGGCCGTAGGCGGGCGCCGCGACCGTGCCCCAGAAGATCTGGTTCCGCAGGTCGGAGACCAGTGGGAAGGCGGTCGCCCAGCCGGCCGCGACCGCGCAGCCCAGCACCTGGACGGTCCGCCGCTGGGTCGGCCGGAGCCGGTCTGCGGACCGTCCGGCCGTGCGCTGGTCCGGTATCCGGGCGGCGACCACCCCTGACCTGGGTGCCTCGTGCAGGGTGCAGACCGCCTGCTCGGGTACGCCGGGGGTTCGGGTGGTCGCCATGCTGGAAGGGTAGGGGCTGGGTTCGGCTGTTCCGCCGCAGGGGAGGCAACTGTTATGTGGAGCTGTTGGGCGGACCCGGCACCGGGACGCCGGGTCCACCGCAGGTCAACCCGTCCGGGTGAGTTCCGAATCGGGCTGGTCGAGCTTCGAGTGCTTGACGCTGTAGCCGAAGTAGACGGCGGCGGCGACGGCCAGGGCCGCCCCGAAGAACACGTACGTGAGCGGGTGCAGCTTGAGGATGAGGTACACGCAGAAGCCGACGCTGAGCACCGGCACCACCGGGTAGCCGGGGACCTTGAAGCCGCGCGGCAGGTCGGGCTGGGTCCGGCGCAGGATGATGACGCCGACCGACACCACCGAGAACGCCACCAGGGTGCCCAGGCTGGTCAGGTCGGTGAGGATGTCCAACGGCACGAAGGCGGCGAGCGCCGCGACACCGACGCCGACCACCAGGGTGTTCCAGACCGGGGTGCCGGTCCTCGGTGAGAGCTCGGCGAACTTCTTCGGCAGCATGCCGTCCCGGCCCATCGAGTACAGGATGCGGGTCTGACCGTAGATCACCACCAGGGTGATGCTGAAGATCGAGACGATCGCACCGACCGCGAACACGGCGGCGGGCCAGGTCTGTCCGGTGACGTCCTGGAGGATCTGCGCGAGCCCGGCCTCCTGGCCGTCGAACTGCTGCCAGGGCTGGGCACCGATCGCGGTGATCGCCACGCCGATGTAGAGCAGGGTGACCACCACCAGCGAGATGATGATCGCGGCCGGCAGGGTCCGACGCGGGTTCTTGACCTCCTCACCCGCCGTGGACACCGCGTCCAGACCGATGAAGGAGAAGAAGATGCTGGACGCGGCCACCCCGACACCACCGACGCCGAGCGGCATGAACGGGGTCAGGTTGCCGGAGTGAAAGCCCGTCAGGCCGATCGCGACGAACAGCAGCAGGATGACGATCTTGATGGCCACCATGGTCGCGTTCACCTTGGCGGACTCGCTCGCACCGCGGATCAGCAGCGTGACCACCATCGCCACCAGGATCACCGCGGGCAGGTTGAACACTCCGCCGGCGCCGGGCGGGTTGGCCATCCACTCCGGCAGCGTGAAGCCGAAGGCCAGGTCGAAGAACTTGTTCAGGTACTGCCCCCAGCTGACCGCGATCGCCGAGGCCGAGACCCCGTACTCCAGCAGCAGGCAGACCCCGACCCCGAAGGCGACGATCTCGCCGAGGGTCGCGTACGCGTAGGAGTAGGACGAGCCGGAGACCGGGATCGCCGAGGCCATCTCGGCGTAGCAGAGCGCCGTGAGTCCGGCGGTCACCGCGGCGAGCAGGAAGGAGAGCACCACGGCGGGCCCGGCCTCGGGCACCGCGCTGCTGAGCACGAAGAAGATGCCGGTGCCGACGGTGGCGCCGATGCCGATCGAGGACAGCTGCCAGAGGCCGATCGAGCGGCGCAGGTGGATGCCGGACCGGCCGCCCTCCTCGGGTGCTCCGGCGGGCGGCGCGTCGGCCGCCCCGCTCTCGGCGATCAGGGTGGCGACCGGCTTCTTCCGGAGCAGGCGCGAGCCGGGGGTGCTCTGGGTGCTCAAGGGGTGGTTCCTTCTGGGCGGGGGAAAACCTGAATCAACCGGACAAAGATGGGACAGCAGCCCGGGACGCCACAAGTCACGCAAACGGAGCACACCGGAGACGGCCTTGTACGGATCGTCGGACGGTGGCCCGCAGGATCAGCCCCGGAACAGGTTCCGGCCGACGTCGGACGGGACCACGTCCTGCACCGGCGTGCTGCCGGGGCCGGGGACGGCCTCGCCCGGGATCGGCTGGTCGGAGGTGCGCTTCAGCAGCACCGCGCCGTCCTCGGACCAGACCCGGGTGTAGCCGTGCGCGAGCAGCAGGCTGATCCGGGCGGCCTGCTCGGTGTCGGTGGCGAACGGGAACGACCGCTTGTCCGACCTCATCAGCACGTACTCGCGGCCGCGCGGCGTACCGTCCACCAGCACCACGTCGGCGCGCGCGGTGAGCCGTACCGCCACCTGGTTGTCCGCCTCCACCGATGCTCCGTCGGGGATCAGCGCGGCGCCCCTGAGCAGGGCGGCCAGGCTGCTGTTCGGCGTCCAGTGAGACGGTATGGCCAGCCCGGCCAGACCGATCGGCACGGCGGCGACCAGGGTCACGCCGACCACCGCGAGCCCGGCCCGGCGGGCCAGGGCCTGGGGGCGGCCGTCCGCGCAGAGCCGACCGAGCACCTCCAGGGTGGCGGTCACCAGCACCGGCCAGAGGAAGACGTCGTAGTGCCGGGCGATCGACCAGTGGTTGGGGTTGCTGGAGAGGATCCGCTCGGCCAGCAGCGGGAGTGCGCACAGCGCGGTGGCCGAGCGGAGCGGCAGCGCCAGCGTGGTGCCGAGCAGCCAGAGCAGCAGCAGCGGCTTGAGCGGGGCGTCGAAGGCCGCCCGCACCAGCAGCAGCGGGTTGTCCAGCACGTTGCGCAGGGCGTCGCCGCCGTCGGTGCCGAGCGCGGTGTAGTTCCAGTAGTAGCCCGGCTGGCCGCCCATCGCCGGGATCAGCCAGGTGATCGCCACCATGGCGGCCAGCGGGCCTCCGACCAGCAGGGCGAGACCGTAGCGGAGCTGCCGCCGGTCCCGGGTGGGACGGGCCCGCAGGATGAGCACCAGACCGTACGCGCCGACCAGCAGGCCGAGGTCCTCCTTGGTGCCGCAGAGCAGCAGCGCCGCCAGCACTACTCCGCCGTACCGGCGGGCCTGGCCGCGCTCGAACATCAGCAGCGTCAGGGGCGCGGCGAACGCCACCTCGTGGAAGCCGCCGCGCGAGGCGACCAGCAGCGGCCAGCCGAGGCCGTACGCGAGTCCGGCCAGGTCGACCGCCCACCGGGCGGTGCCCGGGTCGGCCTGGGCGAAGCAGCGGGCCGCGATCCGCCGGGCCAGCGGGACGCCGGCGGCGAACAGCACGGCCTGACCGATGATCAGCGAACGCGGGTCGTCCCAGACCCAGTACAGCGGAGCGATCAGCGCCAGCACCGGGGAGAAGTGGTCCCCCAGCAGCGAGAAGCCCGGCGGGAACTCGTGGTGGAAGGACTTCAGTGAGGAGACCGGCAGCCCGAAGTGCGCGTACCCGCGCACCCCCTGGTCGAAGATCCCGACGTCGAAGCCCCCCAGCTGGAGGGCCGACCACTGCTGGAACCCGATCGCCAGGCAGACCGCCAGGCAGAGCAACGCCGACAGCAGGCCTCGGCGGGTCGCGGAGAGCCCGGCTCCCGGGCCGGGCACGGGCAGCAGCCGGGCAGCCCGGAGGCGCGGCCGGTCGACAGGCTGGAGCGTCACATCACGTCATATCTACTTGAACAGCACGGATTCGATCGGCACCGCCCGGACCGGGATCACCCGGCGGGCGCTGCGCCGGAGCCGTACGGCGGTCAGTGCGAGCACCGCAAGGCCGGCCAGGGGGTAGAGCGAACTGACGGGCTGCCAGTACGGCTCGATGCCGAGGCCGGGACGCTTGGGCACGGTCCAGAGTAGATGGCTGCCGAAGACCAGGGTGGTGACCGTCAGCAGGACACGCCAGCGACGGTCCCGCCAGGAGCGGCCGAACCGGCCCCTGACCCGTGCCTCCTGGGCCGCCTCGGCGCAGAGCAGGATCAGCAGCGGCACGCACCAGACCCAGTGGTGGCTCCAGCTGATCGGCGAGATCAGCACCCCGGTGAGCGCCACCGTGACCACGGCCCAGGCCTCGGCCCGGCGCAGCCGCGAGCGTGCGGCGAGCGCCGCGACCGCGAAGCCGAACAGGCCGGTGATGCCGGTCACCGCGCCGGCGAGCAGCCCCGGGTCGTTGGTGGAGAGCAGCCGCGCCACCATCCCCCGGAGTGACTGGTTGTCCACCAGTTCGATGACGCCGACCCGGCGGGGGTCCCAGAGGTACTCGGTCCAGAAGCCGTACGAGTCGCCCGGCACCACGACGGTGCCGAGCAGCACGGTGGTCAGGAAGACGGCCACCGACACCCCGGCGGCCCGGATCCGGCCGGTCAGCAGCAGGTAGACGGTGAACACGCCGGGGGTGAGCTTGATGCCGATGGCCAGGCCGATGCCCACGCCCTTGAGGCGGTTGGCGTCCGAGCGGGTGAGGTCCCAGAGCACCAGACAGGCGATCAGCAGGTTGATCTGGCCGTACTGGAAGGTGGTGTAGACGGGCTCCAGAAAGACCCCGAGGCCGGTGGCGAGCAGGATCGCCGGCCCGGTGTTCCCGCGCCCGGGCCAGCCGACCAGGCGGAACGAGAGGTGCGCCAGCAGGGCCAGCAGGGCCACGTTCCCCAGCGTCACCAGCACCCGCAGCAGCGAGACGTCGAACCAGGTGCCCGGCACGAAGAGCATCGCGGCGAACGGCGGGTAGGTGGCGGCCAGGTCCCAGCCGGGGAGGCGCATCGCGTACAGGTCCTGGTGGTTGGCGACCGCCGAGCCCTCGGCCCGGTAGACCAGCATGTCCACCATGTTGAAGCCGTGGAAGTGCCGCACCACCGCGAAGACCGAGAGCAGCGCCAGCGCGACCAGCGCCGTACTGGCCGTACTGGTCCGCATCAGCGCCCTGAGCCGGTCAGGCATGACGGCTCGCCGTCGAGCGCAGGGACCGGGTTCGACGGTGTGACGGCATGACAGTTCCCCCTATGGCGCGGCACGAAGTCGTCCACGCTAGCCGAGCCCGGCCGACCGGGCCGTGACTGCCGCCACATCCTCTGTCACAGTGCGGCTCCGGATCGTCAGCCGCCGCTCAGGACGGCCTGCATGACCGACCTGGCGATCGGGGCGGCCAGCCCGCCGCCGGTGACGTCGGTGGCGTTGCTGTCGGCGATCACCACGGCGACGGCCACCGGGGGCACCTGGTTGGAGCCGCTCGGTCTGGCCCAGGAGATGAACCAGGCGTACGGGATGCCGGAGTTGTCGACGCCCTGCTGCGCGGTACCGGTCTTGCCGCCGACGGTGGCGCCGGTGATCCGGGCGCTCCGGCCGGTGCCGGTCTCGACCACGTCGGTCATCAGCTTCTGCACCTGGCCGGCCACGGTGGGGCTCATCGCCTGCCGGTAGGTGGCGGGCCGCATCACCTGGACCGAGCTGCCGTCGCTCTTCGTCAGCTTGTCCACAAGCTGTGGATACATCACGGTGCCGTTGTTGGCGACACCCGCCGCGACCATCGCCATCACCAGCGGGGTGGCGGCGGTGTCGAACTGGCCGATCGAGGAGAGCGCGACCTGCGAGGCGTTCATCTGCGTGTCGAAGTTCGACCGGGCGGCCCGGACCGGAATGTCCAGCTTCGCGTCGTTGAAGCCGAAGTTCTGCGCCATCGCGACCATCTTCTCCAGGCCGACCCGGGTGCCGAGGTAGCCCATCACGCTGTTGCAGGACCTGACCATCGCCTCGTCCAGCGACTGTCCCGGGCTGTCGCAGGCGCTGGTGTCGTTGACCAGCTCGGTGGTGGTGCCCGGCATCACGAAGGGGTACGGCGCGGCGGTGGGCGCGTTGATGTCGGTGACCACGCCGTCGGCCAGCGCGGCGGCGGCGGTGACCACCTTGAAGGTGGACCCGGGCGGGTAGATCTGACGGAGCGCCCGGTTCAGCATCGGCTGGTCCTTGTCGGCCTGCAGCCTGTTCCAGGCGTCCTGGTCGGCGGCCGAGGAGCCGGCGAAGCTGCCCGGGTCGTAGCTCGGGGTGGAGGCCAGCGCGAGGATCCGGCCGGTGGCCGGCTCGATCGCGGCGACCGCACCGGTCTGCCTGCCGAGGCCCTTCACCGCCGCCTGCTGGGCGGCCCGGTTCAGCGTGGTGTGGACATCGCCGCCCGGGTTCTGCTTTCGGGCGATCGCGTCCCAGAGCGCCCAGCCCGCCAGCCGGGAGTCGGTGCCGGAGAGCAGGTCGTCCTCGACCCCTTCGAGCTGGGTGTTCCCGTACGTCTGCGAGGAGTAGCCGGTGACCGCCGCCCAGGTCGGCCCGTCGGTGTAGGTGCGCTTGTAGGCGTACCGCCCGCCGGTCGGGGCCGAGCCGGTGACCGGGTCGGCCCCGACCAGGATGTTGCCGCGCGGCTGGGCGTAGCGCTGGACGGTCTGCCGCTGGTTGGCCGGGTTGTCGTTCAGCGACCCGGCCCGGAACACCTGGACATAGGTGGCCTGGCCCATCAGCGCGAGCACCAGGACCAGGCAGAAGGTCCCGGCCCGGCGCCCGGTGGTGGAGATGCCGGGCAGCCCCTGCGGGCCGCCGGTGGAGCGGGCCCCCGGTCCTCGTCTCGACTTCACGGCTGCTTCACCAGGTCGGCTGCGGGCTCGGGGGCGGGTCGGCGGGCCTGGTCGCTCATCCGGACCAGCAGCGCCACGATGATCCAGTTGGTCACCACCGAGGAGCCGCCCTGGGCGATGAAGGGCAGCGTCATCCCGGTCAGCGGGATCAGGGCGAGGACGCCGCCCGCGACCACGAACAGCTGGATGCCGACGATCGCGGCCAGGCCGATCGCCAGCAGCCGGCCGAACGGGTCCCTGAGCGCGATCCCGGTCCTGAAACCGCGGGAAATCAGCAGGGCGTAGAGCAGGAAGAGCGCGATCAGCCCGACCAGACCGAGCTCCTCACCGATGGTGGCCAGGATGAAGTCCGACTTCGCGGCGAAACCGATCAGGATCGAGTGGCCGAGCCCCAGGCCCGTGCCGAGCACCCCGCCCCAGGCGAACGCGAACAGCGACTGGGCGATCTGGTTGGCGCCCTGCCCGGCCGCGATCGAGCCCAGCGGGTCCAGCCAGTCGGTGACCCGGCTGTGCACGTGCGGGGAGAGCCAGCCGACCGCGACCGCGCCGACCGCCGCCAGGAACAGGCCGATAGCGATCCAGCCGCTGCGCGCGGTGGCCACGTACAACATCACCACGAACAGGCCGAAGAAGAGCAGCGAGGTGCCGAGGTCGGTCTCCAGCACCAGCACCCCGACGAAGGCGGCCCAGATCAGCAGCACCGGGCCGAGGTCACGGCCGCGCGGGAACTGGAACTTCCACACCCGCTTGCCGGTCAGCGCCAGCGCGTCCCGATGCACGGCCAGGTAGGCGGCGAAGAAGATCGCCAGCAGGATCTTGGCGAACTCGCCCGGCTGGAACGAGATCGGGCCGATCACGATCCAGATCCGGGAGCCGTAGACCGGTGGGAAGAAGATCGGCAGGATCAGCAGCACCAGCGCCGCCAGCGCACCGACGTAGGCGTACCGCCGGAGCACCCGGTGGTCGCGCACCAGCACCAGCACGCCGATGAAGAGCGCCACCCCGAGGGTGGACCAGAGCAGCTGGGTGGGCGCCGCCTCACTGCCCGGAGTGGCCCGGTCCAGGCGGTAGATGACGACCAGTCCGATCCCGTTCAGCAGGATCGCGATCGGCAGCAGCAGCGGGTCGGCGTACGCCGCCTTCCAGCGGATCACCCCGTGCGCGAGCAGGGCCAGCACTCCGAGCGCCGCGCCGTACCCGGCGGCGTCGGACGGGACCTCGTCGTCGAGGTCGAGGCCGACCTCGACGTACCCGAGGACGGCGATGAGCACCGCCCCGACCACCAGCACCAGTTCGGTGTTGCGGCGGCTCTTGACCGGGCGCCGGGGCGGCACACCGGCCTTGGCCACGGCGGAGGGAGAGGCCACGGGCGTCCTGTCGGAGGTAGCACGGCGGGGGCGGACGGGCCGTCAGGCCCGGTCCACCCACAGCGGTTCGGTGGTCAGACGCCGGCGGGCGCCTGGCTCCGGGCGGCCTCGACGGTGGCCCGCAGCTCGGTCTCGGCCTCCGTGCTCAGCGAGGTCTGGATGATCTGGCCGCCGTACTGGGCGACCGCCGGGATCACCTTGTCGGCGGTCGCCTTGCGGACCAGCAGGAAGACGGCGGCACTGCCGGGGGTCAGGTGCTCGCCGACCTGGCGCATGAAGTTGTCGTCCACCCCCACATCGGTGGTGGCCCCGACGGCCGCACCGGTCGCACCGCCGACGGCCGCACCGAGGAACGGCATGAAGAACAGCAGCCCGATCACGCCGCCCCAGAGCGCACCCGAGGCGGCACCGGCACCGGCGGTGGAGACGGCTTGGTGCAGCTTGATCCGGCCGTCCTGCCTGCGTTCGACGACGACGGCGTCCTCGAGCTCGATCAGCTTCTGCTTCTGCAGTCCGAAGACGGTGCTGCGGACCTGCTCCGCGGTGGCGAGGTCGGGGTAGGCGATCGCGAACAGGTTGCTCACGGGATGGGTCCTTCCAACTCGACGGGCTCAGCTCCACAGCACCCTAACGAGGATTAGCCATATTTATGGGGCTTGATGTCGGTGTGTCACATATTGGCCCGACCCTCGCACTGCTCCCGAACCGGCCGATCGTGGCGGATCAGCGGGCGGCGTCGGGTGCCCGGAAAGGGCCCAGCTCCGCCGGGTAGTCCGGCAGGTCGACCGTGCTGACCTTCCTGCCCTCCGCGAGCATCCAGCGGAGCAGCGCGGGCCGGTTCAGCACCGCGTCCCGCAGCCGACCCCCGATCCGGCGGCCGGGGGCGAGGAACTTCCCGGTCCGGTCACCGCCCTTCTGACAGCCCTGGGCGTACTCCCGCAGCCGGCCCTCGTACGCGGCGAAGGCGGCCCGGTGGTCCCCGCCGGCCCGGGCCAGCTCACCCGGTAGCTTGTCCGGCCGGTCCGGCCGGCTCGGCGCGTGGCGTCGGTCCGGTCGGCCGGGCGTCCGACCGGCAGGGTCTGGAAGCTTGTCCGGTGGGCGAGTTCGGGTCGGGGCGGCTTTGGTCATCCGAACTGATGATCCATAAGATGCGGCCCGTGACGACACGACGACGACTGCCGGCCCGCCCACTCGGGCTACTGGCCGCCCTGGCGATCTCCGCCGGGGCCATCCTGCACGGGATACCCGCGTACGCCGACGAGACCACCGCCGGGGCGGCGGCCACCGAGCCGCCCCGGGTCGACCTGGTCCTGGACGTGAGCGGCTCGATGCAGGCCACCGACATCCAGGGAAAGAGCCGGATGGCGGTGGCCCAGCAGTCGCTGAACGAGGTGATCGACGCGCTGCCGGCCGAGACCTACTTCGGCATCCGGACCCTCGGTGCCACGTACCCCGGCAACAACAAGGCCGAGGGTTGCAAGGACACCAAGCAGCTCTACCCGGTCGGCAAGACCGACAAGACCGAGGCGAAGACCGCCGTGGCCACCCTGCGGCCGACCGGCTGGACCCCGATCGGCCTCGCGCTGCGCGGTGCCGCCCAGGACCTGGGCACCGGCTCGACCACCCGCCGGATCGTGCTGATCACCGACGGGGAGGACTCCTGCGCCCCGCCGGACCCCTGCGAGGTGGCCCGTGAACTGGCGGCCCTCGGCACTCACCTGGTGGTCGACACGCTCGGGCTCTCGCACGACGACAAGACCCGGCAGCAACTGCTCTGCATCGCCAACGCCACCGGCGGCACCTTCACGGACGTCCAGAGCCAGCAGCAACTGACCGACAAGGTCAAGCAGCTGGTCAACCGGGCGGGCGCCACCAACCGCGTCGCGCCGACCCGGGCGACCGGTACCGAACAGTGCGCCACCGCACCGGTGCTGACCCCCGGCGTCTACAGCGACCGGGAGAAGTTCGCCGAACACCGGGTCTACCGGGTGAACGTCCGGCCCGGCCAGGAGCTGCGGGCCTCGGTCAGCATCTCGCTCGACCGGGCCCTCGCCCGGGACTACGGCGTCCTGCTGAAGGCCACCGACCCGGGCGGCCAGGAACTGGTCCGCGGCACCGACGCGGGCAGCGGCCGGACGGACGTGGCCTCCACCGGCGTCCGCTGGTCCTCGGGCCGCACGGCGTCGCCCTCCGCTTCGAGCGGCTCGGCCTCCGTCAGGCCCGAGGACACCGTCTGCCTGGTGGTCAGCAACTCCTTCGCGCCGGCCCCCGGCGTCGCCGCCGAACCCGGCCTGCCGCTGGAACTGACCCTGGACGTGGCCGCCGCCTCCCCCGCCCCCGACGGCTGGTCCGCCGGGCTCGGCCGGGGCTGGGTCCTGCTGCTCGTCCTCACCCTGGCCGGACTGCTGACCGGGCTGATCTTCGGCTGGCTGGCACGCTGGCGAATCGCTGTCTGGCGGGAGAACTGACGATGCGTACCACTGCACAGCGGGCCGCACTGCTCGCCGCCGGGCTGCCACTGCTGATCGCGGCCTCGCCGTCCCCGTCCCCGTCCCCGTCCCCCAGCCCGTCCGTCTCGAGCGGCCCGTCCGTCGCGGGCACCGCCAAGCCGGTGACCGACGCGGGCACCAGCTTCCTCACCGCGATCGCGCTCGGCTCCGGTCAGAGCGCCGACGTGGCCGCCTCCACCGGTGACTACCTGTACTGGGCCTTCGGAGCCGCCGAGGGCCAGACCACCACCGTGGACGTGACCGTCACGCTGCCCCCCAGCGCCGACCGGCACGGGCCGCAGAGCTGGTCGGTCGAGCTCTTCGACGGCCTGCGGCGCCGCCAGTCCTGCACCTCGGGACCGCAGGACGCCACCGCCGAGACCGCGGCCGGCACCCTGGCGCTGCGCTGCAGCCTGCGGCAGATCCGCTCCTGGGCCGAACCCTGGTCCGGCGACCCGCTGCCGGGCACGTACTACGTCCGCCTGACGGCAGGTCAGGTCCCGCAGAACGACCTCGGCCTGGCGGCCCGGGTCCAGCTGCGCCTGACCAGCAAGGGCGGGGCGGGCAACGCCCAGCCCGAGGACGGCGAGCTGCGGGCCCCGCTGGTCCCGCCGGTCAACGCCGGCTCCCCCGCAGCGGCGGCGGCTCCGGCCGCGACCGCCACGGCGGCGCCGTCCGACCGTGCGGTGGCCCCCGTGGAGGAGGAGACGCACTGGTACTCCGCCCCCTTCCAGGGCCGCAACACCCGCTGGTTCTGGACCCTCGGCGGCGGCATCCTGGCCGCCCTGGCCGGTGTCCTCGGCTACTGCCTCACCCGGCACCCCCGCCACCCGCGCCGGGCGCCTGGCGGTCCGGGCGCCGCGCTGTAGGCGCGCGCTGAGCCAGGCCGCGGGGAACTGCGCGTTCGGGTCAGAGTGCAGAGCGCCTGCCCACGCACGTGACGATCACCTCTTCGAAGGCGGGCGTCGCAGTTCCCCGCTCCTGGTACCCGGAGCGCCGCCCGCTTACGGCGTCAGCACCAGGCGTACGCCGAAGTTTCGGTACCCCGCCCGCTCGAAGCAGGCCGCCATCGGCGCGTTGCCCAGATCGGTGTCGGCGCCGATCCGCCGCGCACCCCGGGCCGCGTGGAACCGGGTGATCTCGCCGAGCAGCTCGTCCGCGTAGCTCCGGCCGCGCAGGGCGGGCACCCCCCAGGTACCCGACCACCGGGCCGCCCTGGTTGGCGGACGGCAGGGCGAAGCCGGCCAACTGCCCCTCGGGCGTGTGCGCCAGCAGCCACCAGGACCGCTCACCCGGCATGCGGAGGTAACCGTCCAGCGTCTCCCTGGCCTGCCCGTCCGCGCCGAGCCGCGCCAGGCCCCGCCGGGTGTCGTCGCCCAGGCTGCCTTCGGCCGCCTGCCGGAACACGTCGACGAAGACCTCGTCGTCCGGCTCGGTACGGAAGACCAGCCGGCCGCTCGCCTCCCGGCACCGGCAGCTCGGGGGTCCACTCGTACCGCAGCCGCTCCAACCTGTGGGTCAGGCCGCTGCGTTCGGCGGCGGCCTTCCGCCGCTCCAGGGCCGCAGCGACCGCCGGATCGTCCCGCCGGCCCGCGTCCAGGAAGAGGTGCCACTCGGGCGGTCCGTCCCAGCCTGCCGCTCGGAAGGCGTCGTGGGCGGTGCCCAGCAGCCGGGCCGCGAGCCCGACCCGGTCGGACACCTCGGGGCCACCCAGACACAGTCCAGCGCCAGCGGCCGGTCACTCTCGGGGAAGGCCCACCAGACGGCGCGGGCCAGCAGCCGCCCGTCCTCGCCCTGGGCGATCCAGGTGTGGGCGGGCCGGTAGCCCCCGTGTCGATCATCCGGCGGTACCGCTCGGGATCGGCCCAGCTGACCGGCTCATCGGGACCTTCGACGGTGAGCGGCCAGCTGTCGGGGTGCAGGACTGCCTCCGCGAGCTGCCGCACTCCCGTGCAACGCAAAGGTCCCGCCCGATCACTTGGATCGGACGGGACCTTGTTGGTGGGGTGTTCACGAGTGGGGCTGACCAGGAGCCGACGAGGGCGGCCGAAGATCGCTTCCCGCGCGGGGAGTGATCGCTTCCCGAAAAAACGAGTCGCCATATCTCCGGGGCCTGGCCAGCGGCGTTCCAGCCCGTTGAAGATCGCTTCCCGTGCGCGGGTAATCGTTCCCCAACGCTTCAGAGCCGCGGCAGACGCACGGTGTGCGGAGTCCCGTCGGTGGCGTGCAAGGTGAGTTCGATCTCGTCGGGCAGTGGACCGTCGGGCACGGCGAAGATCTCCAGGCTCTCGCTGACCCTGCCGTTGGAGCCGCCGCCGGCGGAACGCCGGTCCAGGTCTTCGTCGTGCCAGCGCACGCGGGTGGGTCGGTAGGTACGGTTGACGAGGTCCGGGTCTGGTGGGTGGGTGCGCACGATGGCCAGCAGTGCCATGTTCTGCCCGACGCTGACGGCGGTGTGCCAGGCGGTGCGGCCGGCGATCTCGGGGAAGGGCCCGGCTTGGCCGTAGACGGCGTACGCGTGCTGGTTGTCCACGATGCCACGATAGGCGCCACCGGCGTCGACACCGGTCATGACAGGGCGGTCGCCGGGGTGGCGGGTTCGTCGATCCAGCAGTTCAGGGTGAACTGCTGGCTCCAGGCCACCGGCCAGGGATTGGAAGGCACTCCGTCCGCGCTGCCCTGGGCACTCATCTGGTAAGTCGCCGTGCGGCTGCTGTCACAGAACGGCTCACCCCACACCGGGAGCGTCCAGTCGACCTTGCTGCCGCTCCTTTGAGCGACCAGGGCGGGCTGACCGCCGGTGACCCGGAACAGCATGATGGTCAGCGTCTGCTGGGCGGGGTTGGGCGTGCACTGCTGGATGCCGCCGTAGTGGATGTAGTCCTTGGTGCCGTTGTTGTGGAGCTGGATCTCGGCGAATTCCCCGGTGCAGACCTCCGTGGCGCGGGTGTGGGCGGGCTGGTCTTGTTGGGCGGCGTGCGCGCCGACCGTTCCGGTCGAGGCTGTCATGGCGACTGCGCTGACGAAGGCGAGGGTGGCGAAGCGGGTTCTTCCCATGGTGGCAGGGCCTTTCCCGGAGACATTGATGTGTCCCCATGGTGGGTCCGGACCCGGTCGGCTGCCTTGGCTGGACACCGATCAGGTGATCTCTGACGGCCCCGCAGTCCCTCCGTGGTGACAGGGTTCCGTCACCCGCGGCTGGCCGGGGAACGGGCTCAGCTCGGATGCCTCGACCTGCGGTCGATGGTGTCGGTGGCGCGCTGTTGAATGTGCGCCATGACCGTTCGTGAACTGGTGTCCTTGTTGCCCGAACCCGCTGCTCTGCTCGCTCGCTGCCGGGCGATCGCGCTGCTCGACACCATTCTCGACGCGTACGCCCCCACTCACACGTTCGTGTCCGGCTGAGCTGCTCTGAGTTTGGTGGAGTCCCTGAAGCCAGGGTTACGATCCTGGCGTAAGGAGAACCGCCTGCTGTGCCAGCACCACGTAAGTACCCCGACGAGCTCCGTGAGCGCGCGATCCGCGAGGTCCGCACCACGGGCCGCCCGATCGCGCACGTCGCGCGGGACCTCGGCATCCACAAGGAAGCCCTACGAAACTGGGTCCGCCAGGCCGAGGCCGACGCCGGAGAGCGCGACGACCGGCCGACCAGCGACGAACTCGAGGAACTCAAGCAACTACGCCGAGAAAATGCGGAGTTGCGGCGGGCGAACGAGATCCTCAAGGCCGCCAGCGTGTTTTTTGCCCAGGAGATCGACCGTCCCCGGACGAGGCCGAGCAGGTGATCGACCACCTGCGCGACGGCTTCGGGGTCGATCCCGTATGCCGGGTTCTGGACCTGTCACCGTCCACCTACTTCGCCCGCAAGCAGCGGCCGAAGTCCGCCCGACGGCTCCGCGACGAACAGCTCATGCCACTGATCGCCCAGGTCCACGACGAGTCCGGAGCCACCTACGGTGCCCGGAGGATCACACGCGCGCTCAGGCGCAAGGGCGTAGAGGCCGCCCGGTGCACGGTCGAGCGGCTGATGGCCGAGCTGGGCATCGAAGGCGTCATCCGCGGCCGGCGGCGCCGCACGACGATCCCGGAGCCGACCGCGCCCAGGCCACCGGACCTTGTCGACCGCGACTTCACCGCCGAGCGGCCCGACCAGCTGTGGCTCGCGGACATGACCTACGTGCGGACCTGGTCCGGCTGGGTCTACGTCGCGTTCGTCCTGGACGTGTTCTCCCGGACGATCGTCGGCTGGCAGGTCGCTGACCACATGCGGACCGAACTCCCTTTGGACGCGCTGGAGATGGCCCTGTGGCGCCGGAGAATTAAGAAGGGCTCCGGGCTGATTCACCACAGCGACAGGGGGTCGCAAGGCGGATTCAACTGGTCGTCGCAACACCTTGATCACGGAGGTGTGCGATGGGACGCGACCAGAAGCAGAGGGTGCCGCAGGTGCCTGCGGGTGCGCGACGGCAGTGGGCGGCGGATCGGGCGATGCGACCGCCGATGCGTTCACCGGGTCGGCCGGAGCCGTCTCGTGCAGTGCAGCGCCACTTCTGGCGGCGGATCGCGTCGGGAGTGACGACGGCAGAGGCCGCGGTGGCTGTTGGCGTTTCATGGCCGGTTGGAACCCGGTGGTTCCGTCACGCTGGCGGGATGCCGCCGATCAGCCTGGACGAGCCCACCGGCCGCTATCTGTCGTTCGCTGAGCGTGAGGAGATCGCGCTACTGCGCGCCCAGGAGTTCGGCGTGCGGGAGATCGCGCGCAGGATCGGCCGCGACGCGGGCACGATCTCACGCGAGCTGCGCCGCAACGCGGCGACCCGGGGCGGCAAACCGGTCTACCGGGCTCTGGTGGCGCAGTGGAAAGCGCAGCAGGCTGCGAAGCGTCCGAAGACCGCGAAGCTCGCGGGCGACGACAGGTTGCGTGAGTACGTGCAGGAGCGGCTCGCCGGCAGCGTCCGTCGCCCCGACGGCATGATCGTCACCGGGCCTGAGACGCCTGGATGGAAAGGGCTGAACAAGCCGCATCGGCAGGACAGGCGTTGGGCGACGGCATGGAGCCCGGAGCAGATCTCGCACCGGCTCCATGTCGACTTCCCCGATGATGAGTCCATGCGCATCAGCCACGAAGCGATCTACCAGGCGCTGTTCATCGAAGGCCGTGGCGCGCTCAAGCGGGAACTGGTCATGTGTCTGCGCACCGGCCGGGCGCTGCGGGTTCCCCGTGCACGGTCGCAGAACAAGCCGCAGGGGCATGTCACCGCGGACGTCATCCTCAGTGAACGCCCCGCCGATGCCGGGGACCGCGCGGTCCCCGGACACTGGGAAGGCGATTTGATCATCGGGACGGGCCGCTCCGCGATCGGCACGCTTGTCGAGCGCAGCAGCCGCTCCACGCTCCTGGTGCACCTGCCTCGGCTCGAGGGCTGGGGCGAGAGTCCGCCCGTGAAGAACGGCCCCTCGCTCGGGGGCTATGGTGCGATCGCGATGAACGCGGCGCTCACGACGTCGATGATCCGGCTGCCCGAGCAGCTACGTAAGACCCTCACCTGGGACCGCGGGAAGGAACTCTCCGGTCATGCCCAGTTCGCTCTCGATACCGGGACGAAGGTGTTCTTCGCCGATCCGCACTCGCCCTGGCAACGACCTACAAACGAGAACACGAACGGGCTGCTGCGTCAGTACTTCCCGAAGGGCACTGATCTCTCGCGGTGGTCGTCCACGGACCTGGAAGCCGTCGCCATGGCGATCAACAACCGGCCCCGCAAGGTCCTCGGTTGGCGGACGCCGGCTGAGGTCTTCGAGGAGCAGCTACGCTCCCTGCAACAGCCCAGTGTTGCAACGACTGGTTGAACTCGCCCAATACGTGTCCATTCGCTACACCGAACGGCTTTCGGAGATCGGCGCCGCCGCGTCGGTCGGTTCCGTCGCGGACTCGTACGACAACGCGATGGCCGAGGCCCTGAACGGCACCTTCAAGGCCGAGTTGATCGAGATGCAGGGGCCGTGGACCGGGTTCGAGCAGGTCGAGCGGGCGATCTTCCAGTGGGTCACGTGGTACAACGAGGAACGGCTCCACTCCGCCCTCGACTACCTGCCGCCGGCCGAGTACGAACGCGACTACTGGCGGACCCAGGCCGCCACCCCGCAGTCCGCCTGAACACACAATCACGGACTCCACGAAACTCGGGACAGCTCAGGCTGGCGGGACGGTGTGGATCTGGCGTGCATGGACAACGGCTCGGGCGACCAGTACGCGATCGTGTTCGACCCGGCCGGGGTGTTCCTCTACGGGTTCGACCACGAGAGCAATGCCACTCCGTGGCGGGAGGAGGACCGAGCACACTGGCCCGGCCTGCTCGATGGCCTGCCTGCCTCGCTTGTGCGCTACTCGGAGGCGCCGGAGTTTCAGTTCGACGGGTTCTTCGACGCTACGGTGTGCGCCTGGCGTGAGGCTGGCGACACCAGGTGGCGGTGCGGGCCAGTGGAGTTCGCCCCTGACGAGTCGGACGGCGCCGACTGGCTGTTCGATCTCGTCGCGGACGGAAGCCCGGATGCCTACGTGAGCTATGCCGAGGACTACTTCGAACGTTCTGTTCACCGGGACGCGGTGGCGGCGGTCCTGGCAGGTGCTCCGTTGACCCGGGGAACGGTCGCCTCGCTCTCCCCCTCCGCAGGCTACGAGGACATTTCCGAGCAGGCCCGCAGGCTGGGCTACAGCGTCTTGGGCTGATCCGGGATCTGACTGTCATGCATCTGGTCGCCAGGACGTCAGGGATCAACTCCGGCGGAAGCCCGACCGATTGGGGCTCGTTTCCCGGACCGGGAGCGCTCAGCCCTTGATCAGCAGGTCGTACGGCTCATTCTCAGGCGTGAAGACCAGGACGAAGCCTTTGCCTACCTCGGTGGCGACCTTGCGTAGGCGGGCAAGGACCTCGGCCTCAGTGGGGAGATCGAGGCCGAGAGCGGCTGCCGCGCGGTCCCGCCGAACGGCCAAGTCGGGCATGTCCTCCAGGTACCCGGCAGCCGACTCGGCGCTCTCCTCAGCCGTGAACGCGCGACAGTCGCGCCACCAGGGCGCGACCAGCAGGAGCCGTAGGAGCTCCGGCAGGCCGAGCGCAACGAGAGCGGCACCGCCTTCGGAGTCTGCGTACAGGACCGGACGTTCCTCGCCGCCGTCACCGCAGAAGAAGTAGGTGCCCCCGGCACCGTCGCCCGCGAAGCCTTCCAGCACCGCGCCGGAAGCCAGGTGGACCTCCTCGATGTGGTCGCCTCGGTCCAGGTCGAAATCGCCCGGCCATGCCAGGAAACCGGCAACCTCGTCCTTTTCGCGGATGGTGGTGATCAGCGGTCGCATGCATCGCACCGTAGTGGCAAAGGCCGACAGCGCTCGTCGCCGGGGTTCGGGGAAGGGCAGCAGTTCCTTCGCCGCGGTGCCCGTTACGCGGCGACCGAGTAGAGCTCCGTCAGGCGGGGCAACCTCCGGCCCAGCTCACGGCCGTCCTCGAAGCGAATCTTCATGCAGCGACCAGTCGGCAAGCTTCACCTTCACCTGGCAGTTGTGATCGGCATGCGAGATGACCTCGCCGGACACCTGTTCGCCGACGCGTGGGAGGTCCGCGTTTCTGGGCATGGCAGTGATCTCGGCCAGTCCGATCGCGTCGGGGTAGCCGTTGATACTGAGGAAGACGCCGAAGCGCTGCCGACCGATGACCTCGCCGGCGATCTGAGTCCCGACGGGCAGGGCCCGGCACGTCGCGGTCCACTCTGCCTGGGCCCTTGCTGCGGCGTCGGCGCCGTCGTCAGGCCACGAGTACTCACTCACGCGTCGATCATGGCATGCAACAGGTGCGGCTTGGTTGCCCCGATCAGGCGGCGGTCTCGTGGAGGTACGCGTCCAGCAGCCGGAAGAACTCTTCAATCGGTGTGGAACCGTCCGCCGTCAGCCGCTCGATCTCGGTGGCCCAGCCGAGGGAGCTGGACTCGCCGATGTGTTGCCAGAGCCACGTGCTGAACGGGCCGTCGTTCCAGAAGTCAAAGGGTTCGTCGATGGAGTGCACGCCGAGAGCCACCTGGTAGCCGATCAACATCGACTGCAGATGCTTCAAGTCGCCACCGGGCAGCCACATCCCGGGGCGGAGGCGAACTTGCTCCAGGAAGTCGTACACGCTCCTGCACTCCCGCCAGTGCACTGGGGCACTCTGTGACGCATCATCGAACGGCATGCGGCCAGCCTACGGCGCCGAATTACCGGTTCTACAGACAGCTTCCTGGACAGGTCCTGGCGGCCCGTCAGCTCTTTGGGTGCAGGACTGCCTCCGCGATCTGCTGCACTCGTTCCCGGGTGATGCCGGTGCGCTGTTCAACCGCCAAGGGGTGGTCGGTCGGTTCGAGTTCGATGAACGGCCGCGTTCCCACCGGGCGGGTGTGGAGCCTCGTCTTGAGGTTGATCGTCGAGGGTGAGTACAGGAACAGCTCCGTCGACAGCCAGCCGAAGTACGGCGGCTCGCTCTCACGGCCGGCCGTCTCCCACAGCTCGCTCGCCCGGTCGAAGTTCGGCCTGCTCAGTGACACCCACACGCCCCACGAGAAGACGTCGTCCGTACCGATGACCGGTATCTCGATGAGTCCCTGGACGAAGAACGACTCGCCCTGGATCACGCACTGATCCGCAGTCAGCACGCTCTTAGCGTCACCGCCCATCTCCGGCAGCCAGTACGCGGGAGCGGGGCTGGAGAAGTTGAGGGGGACCTCTGCATGATGCTCACCGCAGCACGTGCAGATGAAACCGTTCTTGGCCGACATGACCATGAGGCTAGCCGCCCCGTGTCCCGGCTTCTGGCACTGCCGGTGGTGACCGCGATGATTGCCTGGTGACGAACAGTGCAGACTTCCGGATACCTGGCTACGACGGTGGCCCCTTCACCCAGCGCCCAGACCTGGACGACCCTCTGTACTGGCTCACCCATCTCTACTCCTGCTCGCACAGCGAGCAAGCCGATGAGCTGCTCTTCGGCGCTGATCTCGACGCGGCCGACCAGTTCTACCGCCGGACCATGGCCCAGGACGGCTGGCCGCTCATCACCCTCACCCTGGCCCGCGACCATCAGCTCCACATCGTCCACCGAAACCTCGCCGACGACAGCGGCACCGACTACCTCCTGCACCACCCCACCTGGGAACGGGCTGAACTCCTCGCCGTCGACGATGGCCACTTCATGGGCCCCGGCCTGTCCTGGCCCGAACTCGCCGCCGCCGCAGACCACACCCCCGGCGGCGACGCAACCAGCGATCCCCACGCCCGCCTGCTGCTCCTACTGCCCGCCCTCGGTGACGACGCCCTGCCCCCTGACGCTGTGGGCCGACTGGCGTCCGCACTACGTGCCCGCACCCGGGTCGAAGACCCCGACGCCCTCGCCACTGCGCTCCTGGAGGGCCAGGGGCAATGCGGTCCGGTGTCCTGGAGCACCATAGACCGTGGCGTCCGGGTCAGCGGCGGTGGGCTGTCCTTCCGCAATCCGGCCAACGACTTCGCGCTGCCAGCCCACCGCCTGGCCCGCGTCTCCGCCGCACTGACACCCTGATCGCCCCTCCCGATTGGGAGGGCGGGTGGGAGCTCACTCTGGAAGAGGAAGAGGACGTCCTTGTCGTGATTCTTCGAGCTGCTCGGCCGATTCCTCGCCGACGGGAGCGCGACTCTTTACGTTCCTGACCTCACCGCTCTTCAGTTGGCGAGTGAGCCGTCGAATCGGCGCGCCGAGCGCGGTGGGCTGCAGGGCGCGAGGCTCGGGTGGGCATAACGCGCTTCCCACTTCTTCCGGGTCTTTGCGAAGATCCTCGGTGTGGCCCAGCCTCCCGTTGACCGCGATAGCGGTGACCATCCCTTCTCCGAGATCGGCGATCCCGTCTTGGCCGTCGCCGACAAGCGGCTTGGCCTGCTTGCGGTGGCCGGCGCGCATGAGTACGACGAAGCGAAGACGATCGGCGTCTTCGACGTCACCGACCGCGCTCGCCGCCGCTGGCTCCTGCGCTCCGATTACCCCGTGCACACGATGGCTTTCCATCCGACTCTTCCCCTGCTCGCGGTGGGGTCCGGCGAGTACGACGGCGGTTATTTCTTCGAGGGGGAGCTCCTTCTCGTCCATCTGGAGACCGGCACTGTGCTGTCGCTGATTGAGCACGACTTCGGCCGACAGGTCCTGGGGCTGGAATGGCCGCACGACCGGGACCTTCGGGTCCTGATGGCGCCTCCCGATGACTGGAAGGATCAGAAGGCCCACGTGGAAGGCCACGTTGCCGTGGTGAGCCGCGCCAACTGGATCTCTGTCGGCGCCAAGTCGCTCACTGGCCGGGATCTGGCAGGCCCTCGGGTGCCGGCAGCACGCCCCGACGGCCGTGATGCCGCCCGGCAAACGGTCGCCCGCGTGATGTCGTCGCAGGAACGGCGGCATCACGCGAAGCGTTGACGGCAGTTCGCTGGTGGCGTGCACGTCGTTCGGCAGACAAGAAGCTCGCCCAGCCACAACAGAGCGGTGATGACCAGTGCGCGGAGACGGTAGTTGATGGAGTCAGAGGTGGGCTGGCCGGGAGTGCGTGAGCAAGTCCTGGCCCTACGGGAGGCACCGTTCCTGGAGGAGGTCTTCGGTGCCCGGCAAGGGTTCGGACATGAGTTCCAGTTGGAGCCGCCGCTCAGTGAGGCCGAGGTGACGGCAGCCGAGGAAGAGCTCGGCGTCTCCTTCCCCTCCGCCTATCGCACCTTCCTGTTGGAGGTGGGTGCGGGTGGGGCCGGACCGCACTACGGGATCTTTCCCCTTCGGCACGACGAGCAGGGATGGCACTGGGCCGAGGGCCGGAACGTTCGCAGCGACAACGCCCTTCTGGGAGAGGCGTTCCCGTCGGCGGCGGAGCGGGCCCGCTGGGAGGAGGAGCTGAACGCTCGCGAGCCTGTCGAGCCGGACTATCCTGACAATCAGTCATACCTCGCTGCTTTCGGTGCCTGGGACGACGAGTGGGAGCAACTGCACGCCTCGATGACCGCCGGGGCGATCTGCCTCAGCCATCAGGGATGCGGGTATTTCACCTGGCTCGTCGTCACCGGGCCGGAGCGCGGCACTCTGTTCATTGACCTTCGAGCCGCCGACGGCACCCTCGAACCGCTCACGGCGGGACCGAACCGTGTCGGCTTCCGCGACTGGTACTTGGACTGGCTGACGAGGGCAGCCAGCCAAGCACGGCGGGGCTCGCTGGCAAGCTGGCGGCGGGGTCGAAAATGAGCCCTCCCTCCAGCGGCAGTCCCGTTACTTCACGGTGGGCGGGGACCGGCCACACGACTCAGCGTCCTGCGGCCAGGAACCGCTCAACATCGAGCCAGAGGACGTCCGGTAGGGCTGCCAGCTCCGAGACGATCACGTGAAGCTCCCGCCTGAGCCCGGCCGCCCCGCTCCAGGCCGATGGGCTGCGTGTGACGACGGCGGACAGCAGGTCACCTTCGTACATGTCGCCCTCGGCCAACGGGTTGTCCCGCAGGACCTCCAGCGCCAGCGGCAGGAGATACGGCAATCCCACGTCCTGCCTGATCAGCAGGCGCATGTCCTCGACGGTCAGCTCACCGATCGGCTTACCCCGACGAGCATGAACGGTGACGACGAGGCGGGTGGCGCCGACCGGAGGGGCAGGCCAGCAGTCGCGCTCAAGCTCTTCCAGGGAGCGGGCACGGTCTACGGTTCGAGTCACCGGTCGATTGTCTCGCGCGAGTCAGTGCTTGGGATGCAGCACTGCTTCGGCGATCTGCTGAACTCGTTCCATCGTGATCCCTGTCCGCTCTAACTGGGCGTGTCCTTTGGTTCGAGGTAGGGGCCTGAGCCAGCGTTGGGGTGCCACTCTGACACCCTGATCGCATGGATGATTTCGCTGGTACGCAAGTTCCGGTTCGCCGGCTGACCGACCCTGCGGAGGCGATCGCGGAGCTGGAGAACGCGGTCCCGAACCTGGCATCGTTGCGTCTCCCGGAGGTTAGGAACGTCAACTGGCAGGTCGTGGAAGCCGAACTGGGCGCCACCCTGCCAGAGGACTTCAAGCTCCTCTGTGAGCGTTACCCGGCCTTCGCTCTCGGGGACTTTCTTGGCCTCGGTGGCCCGGAGGCCGACCGTGAGCGCTCCTGGGTGCAGGGCCTGCGCGAGACGTTGGAGATCATCGAGGAGTGGTGCGCGGAAGCCGACCTGACCGTTCCGCTCCACCCCTACCCCGCCCCGGGCGGTCTGCTTCCGTAGGCGAGCTCGAACCAGGGCGACTTCTTCCTGTGGACCACCAGTTCAGCCGGGCCCCAGGAGTGGACTGTCACGGTCGCCTCACGGAGTTCCGCCTGGTGGCACTACACCGGCGGAGCCGTTCAGTTCCTGGCCGGCCTGGTCACGGGTGAGGTGGAACCTTGGGCCCTCCCCAAGGTCCGTCCCGACGTTGCGGCGTGGTGAGATCCGCTCAGGTCACCACGCAGCGATAGCGGTCCGCTTCTGCACTCATGGCGTTCGGTGATGAATCACCAACACGCCTGATCTGGACCAGTGTTGTTCATATATGGCAATGCCGGGAAGGCCGCCACGAAGTCCTGGCAGCGGGCCCTACGCTGGGGCGAGGTTCTGGCTCTGGGATGCCAGAACCTCAGAGGCCACCGGTGAGGATCAGGGGCTGGCGATGGCGACACTGTTCGAGCGGCTGGATGAGGAAGAGGCCGTCGTGCGCGGGGAGTTGGACGCGCTGCGGGAGAAGATGGCAGCGGCCGAGGAGCGTCTGGCCCGGCTGACGATCACCCGGGAGACAGCCCGGTCGCTCCTGACGGACGTGTCCGCGGACGACGAAACCCCGCCCCTGCCCCGGCAGTCCGCGTCCTGGCAGCCCCCCACCGCCGGACCTGCTCCGGCACAGCCTCGGCCGCCTCGCGCGGCGAGGGTGCCCTCGGTCGGCGTCGGCCTGGACGAGGCGATCGAGAAGATCCTCGTGCTCCTCACCTCGGCAGGCCGGGAGATGAAGGTGCGGGACATCGCCGTGGCGATCGGCGAGAAAGCATCGGACCGGCGGATCGAGACCACCCGCTCACGGCTGAAGAGCCTGGCGAAGCAAGGACTGGTCACCGAGGGCCACCCGGGCTGGTTCCGCATCGCACCAACGGTCGGCACCACCGGCCACGTGAACGGGGAGGCAGCCGGGATGAGGTGACCCCCAGTTCGCCGACAGCTTTGTGCGGTCGGCGTCATAAGCGGGTGCCGTCGAGGGTTCAGCTCGACGGCACCCAGTTTGCGTGAGCTCCCTGCAAGAGGCGGCTTCCGCGTCTTCGAGCGTAGTAGAGGTCATACGCGCTCGGAGGCGGGAGCCGCGAATTCGCCATGCCCGGTCACGAAATTGCGTGGCCGGGCGGAATCGAGGCTCAATGCCCCGCACTCCGTTCAACGACGGCACCGTCCGGCCACAGAGCGGCGCCAGTGAACGCTCCGAGACGGGCGACGGTCGCCACGTCCGGCCAGGACCGGCCCGCCAGCAGGTCGGCGATCGCCTGCCGGTTCACCCCCGATCCGGCGGCAGCCTGACGAAGGCTCAGACCCCGGCCGGTGAGGGCTTCGGCGAGGCGGCGGGAGATCTCCCGCACGGCCTCCGCCCCGGTGTCGGCGCTGGCCAGGCGGGGCCAGGCTTCCGGATCGTCGGTCAGATCCCGAGGGGGGCGCACGCGGGCGCTTCCGCCGACCATGCTCGCACCATCCTGTCCGTTGAAGTTGATCAATCCCCTGACGGCTGCTTGACCAGCCGGTATTCGTGGACCGTGGCCCTTGATCCAGACACGTCCGCGAAGATCACCCGCTATCGCCCCCGCGAGGCACCACCCGTCTGGGACGACCTCGCGCCGCTGGTGCGGAGCGTGGTCGCGGCGGCGGTGACAGCTGTCCCCTACGACGTCGAGCGGCTGCTGCACATCACCGCCGCCCTCGCGCTCTGGGCAGAGGCGAACGGGCTCGCCCGCGATCCGGACACCTGGCTGCGAGGGGAGGTCATCGACGCGTTCGTCCTGTCCCGGGCCGCAACCATCGAGGCGAGTTCGGTCGTCACCTACCGGACCTGGCTGCGGCGGGTACGCGACGCCCTGGCCTGGACCGAGCGCGGAGAGCCGATCCCCGCGAAGCTGCACGCACCTGCCCGCCCTCACAAGCCCTACAGTGCAACGGAGTTGTCGGGACTTCGGCACTGGGCCCACCATCTGCGCGGACAGCAGCGCAACGACGCGCTCGCCCTGATGGGGCTCGGCGCCGGATGCGGGCTCATGCCCAGGGAAGTCGCCGCGACCCGAGGGGCCGACCTGCGGAGGGGGCGGCCCGACGAGGCGCTGGTCCACGCCGGCATCGAACGCCCGGTGGTCGCCCGCACCCCGTGGGAGGACGTCCTGGCTGAACTCGCCGCTCTGGCAGGCCGCGGCTACCTGTTCCGGCCACATCGCACCACCGCCTACGCCAAAAACCTCATCGGCTCCTGGTCGCTCCTGCACCAGCCATCCAGCGGACTGCCGCCGCTTTCGGTCGGTCGGCTGCGGGCGGGCTGGATCGTCGAGCTGATGCGCGAGCGCATCGACCACAGCCTGATCGCCAAGGCGGCGGGTCTGGCCTCCGCCGCCTCCCTGGCCCGCTACCAGCACCTCGTCCCCCCGCTCGACGACGCCACCACGATCAGGCTCCTGCGAGGCCGCCCGGCATGACCGTCCCGCGCGCCTGGCGGAACCCGGAAAAGATCAGGCACTGCCGGCCCCGGCCGGTCACCGACGCCCCCGCACAGATCCCGGACTCCAAGGTCGGCCAGCTCGACTTCCTGCTGCACCGCTCCGGGACCCTCGACCTCATCGACGCCGAACTGGCAGGCCGCCCCGGGCCGGACGGCCTGCCGGTCCGCACCGTGCTGATCGGCCTGCTGTTGTCCCTGCACTACAACCAGAGCGCAAGCCTGGCGGACGCCTGCCGGATCCTCCTCGACCAACTCCAGCCACCGGCCCGGAGCTGGCTCGCCATCCCCGACATCGACAGGGACGACCAGTGGGCGCGGCACGCGTTCAGCCGCCGCGTCTACCGCTCGTTCGACCGCCTGACCACGGCCCTGGACCCCCTGCGCATCGACCGCAGACGCCGGCTCCCGCTCGCCGAGGCCGCCGCCCACACCGCCGCCTGGGAGGACAACGACACCGAGCGCCTGCGACGCCGGGCCCTGCTGCAGGACATCAGCGACCGTCTGGTGCTGGTCACCGTCCGCCTCGCCCAGCGTCGCGGGCTCTTCAAGGGCTGGCGCGGTGACATCGGCGCCGACACCACCGCCGTCCCCGCCTGGCATCACGAGCCCAGCGACCAGCGCGACCTGGCCTCCGTCGAAGTCACCGCTGGCTGGCACTTCAGCGGCGGCAGTAACAAAGGAGTCTTCGGCCACAGCGCGACGCTGCTGGTCGCGGCCAGCCGACGGCACTCCGTCGGCCATCCGAATGCCGGTAGGCGGATCAGCAAGCATCCCCAGCTCGCCCTCGGGGCGGTCCTGGACACCCCTGGCAAACGCGTCGGCCCCAACGCCATCCACTCGCTCACCACCCTGGTCCCCCTCGGTCTGCCCGTCGGGCTACTGGCCGCCGACCGCGCCTACACCGACCAGAAGACCGAGCATTTCCAACTCCACGCCCGCCGCATGGGCTACCAACTCGCCCTCGACTACAAGAGGGACCAACGCGGCGTCCAGGGCACCCACTTGGGCGCGATACTCGTCGACGGCACTCTCGCGTGCTCATGTATGCCCGACGTGCTGGCCAACGCGACCACCGGCCTGGACGACAAGGCCGTCCGCGACCTCGATGAGACGCTCGAACAACGCCTCGCCAAGCGGGAGCCGTACTTCCTCAAGCTCAAGCAGGGCCCGGCCCCAGACGGGACCATCCGCCTGCAGTGCCCCGCCGCCGGCCCGTCTCCCTCGGTGACCTGTGCTCGCTTCAATCGTCTGCACCGGCCCCAGGCCAGCGCCCCTGTCGTCGTAGACCTCACCAATGCGCGCGCCACCGCAGCCCACCGCTCCGCGAAGCCGAGCATCCAGATCAGCCCCGCCGAGCGCCTGCGGCCACCCAACGAGGACAAACTGCCGCGGATCTGCCGCAAGCCGACGATCACCGTCCGCCCCGGCGACCTGGGCATGATCGACAAGTTCCGCCAGGACCGCCCTTACCTCAGCCCGACCTGGCACGACGCCTACAAGCCCATCCGGTCGCACAACGAAGGCCTCAACGGCCGCGCCAAGGGCCACCACATCGACATCGCCGATCCCAGGAAGCGCCTCGCCCACGGCCGCGTCGCCCAGACCGTCCTGCTCGCCCTGATGATCCTCATGATCAACCTGCAGATCCTGCACGACTGGACCCGCACCAGCAGCCCTGAACCCATCAAGGCCGACGACGGTCAAGGCTACGACGGGCTCGTCCCGATGCCGCCCACCGCCAACGGACTTCCCCCGCCACCCGGCTGACGAGCAGTCCGCCCGCCTCCCGAAGAACACGACCCCCGGTCGCCGTTGGCCCCCATCCCAGCGGCGGCCTCGGCATGCCTCCCGCACCTGGACCACCCCCGAACCACCGCCGCAGACCCCTGGACCACGCTCCCGAAGGCCCACCGAGATCGCACAGCACCTCGAACAAGCCCCCGGAAAGCAGAAATCCCGCCCGATCACATGGATCGGACGGGATCTCATGACCCTTCACGAGCAGAACTCGTGAACAGCCGTTGGTGGAGCTGAGGGGATTCGAACCCCTGACCCCCTCGATGCGAACGAGGTGCGCTACCGGACTGCGCCACAGCCCCAACGAGAAGAAACTCTAGCATCTCTTCGCGGGGGCTCGTGACCACCCCTCACCTGGCTACTCGTTCGCGGCGCGGGGCCGGGAGGGGTACTCCGCCTCGGGGTCGGCGGGGGTGGGTTCGGCGTACTGGTCGAAGAGGGGAGTGTTGCGGGCCTCGGTGGTGCGGCCGGCGTCCCAGGTGGAGCGGGGGTCGAGGGCGCGGGTGGAGCGGGGGGCCACCGGGGCGGTGACGTAGGTGGGGAGGGGGACGGGGACGGGCTCCCAGGAGTCGGGACCGGCGGCGGCGCGTTCGCGCATGCCGTCGACCCACTCCTCGTGGTCGGTGGCCTCGACGAGGGCCGACTCGGTGGTGGCGAGCCGCAGGTGCGGCCGGCCCTCACCTAGAGCGGGGGCCGGACCGGGCGCGGGAACCGAGGCCGAGGCGGCGACCCGCTGACCGTCGGTCGAGCGCGGGCGCTCGGGGAGCGGACGCGGGGCGGCGGCCCGGGTGCGTTCGCGGTCGCGCAGTCGCTCGGCGTCCCGGGCGGCCCGGGTGCGGTCGAGCTTGACCTCGTACCGCTGGCGCTCCAGGCGGCGCAGGTGGCCGATGTAGAGGGTGAGCAGCAGGCCGGGCAGAGCGGGCACCCAGAGGAAGGCGACGCCGAACACCGCCGCGACCACCGCACCGGCGGCGAAGGCGAGGAAGAGCGTGGTGACCATCCGCCGACGTCGGGCCAGCAGTCGGGCCCGCCGCTCGACCGACCCACGCGAGGCCGAGGCCGACGCCGGGGCAGACGCCGACGCCGAGGCCGGGACCGTGGCCGAGGGAGCAGCCGGCTCGTCCGGGGCCATGGCTGAGGGATCGGTGTCCGCCGCCGGGGAGGGTTCCGATTCAAGGATGGTCTCGTCGTCGCCGAATACCCGGGTCGCCCGCCGCTCCATGGCCGACCGTCCGGCCAGCAGGCGGATCGCGGTACTGAAGCGTTCCGTCGGACGGGCCTCGTTGAGTTCGTCCTGCCTGCGGAGCCACATCGGCACCAGATAGGCAGCCCAGGCCCCTACGATGACCGCGTAGATAAGGCCGCTACTGCGCATGTTTCACACGGTACGGGCGCGGGGGAAGGCCCGGCAGCAATTTGGCGCGGCGTGTCGTGTGATCAAGCTGATTCTCCGACTATTTTGCCGGTATTTGTGACCACTCGGCCTACCTGCGATGCCATATCGATATCTCTTTCGAACATTTATTCAATTATCGCTGCGGTCCCGGCTCCTGACCGACCGCCAGCGGTTCAGCATGCCCTCCGGCACCTCCTCGGCGGTCAGCGCGTAGACCAGGTGGTCGCGCCAGTCGCCGTCGATGTGGAGATACCGTGGCCGAATTCCCTCCTCGCGGAAGCCGAGCTTTTCGGCCACCCGGCGGCTCGGCCAGTTCTCCGGCCGAATGCAGACCTCGATCCGGTGCAGGCCGAGGGTGCCGAAGCAGTGGTCCACGGCCAGTGCCACGGCCGTCGGCATGATGCCCCGGCCGGCCACCGACTCGTCCACCCAGTAGCCGATGTTGGCCGAGCACATCGAGCCCCAGGTCATCCCACCGACCGTCAGCTGCCCGACCAGGCGGCCCCGGTGCAGCACCACGAACGGCACCATCCGGCCCGCCGCCGCCTCGTGCCGCAGGTAGCGGGCCATCTGCCGGAACGTCGGCCGGGACATCCCGGCGCGGCCCGGTCCGGCGGGCGGCACGGTGGCCTCCCAGCGGCGCAGCCAGTCCCGGTTGCGCTGGCTGACCTCCTGCCAGGAACGCTGGTCGCGAACCCGGATCGGACGCAGCGCGACGTCCCCCTCCAAGAGCTCGACCTGCCAGGATGCGTTCAGGGCGTACTCCCCTCATCGGACGCCCCGGCCTCGTCGGACGCCCCGGCCACGTCGGAAGCTGCGGCTCCGTGGGACGCTCCGGCCGCGTCGGAAGCTCCCGGAGGGCCGCCCGCCGACCGCGGGTGGTCGCCACCTCCGAGCTGGTCCACGGCGTGCGGGAGCAGCGGCGTCAGCACGGCCAGGCCGTCCTTGACCCCTCCGGTGGAGCCCGGCAGGTTGACGATCAGGGTACGTCCGGCCAGGCCGGCCAGGCCCCGCGACAGCGCCGAGGTGGGCACCTTCTCCCGGCCGTACGCCCGGATGGCCTCCGCGATGCCGGGGATCTGACGGTCAATCACCCGGGCGGTCATCTCCGGCGTGAGGTCCATCGGTGAGATGCCGGTGCCGCCGGTGGTGACCACCGCGTCGTACCCGGCGGCCACGGCGGCCCGCAGCGCAGCCTCCACCGGTTCGCCGTCCGGGACGACCTGCGGCCCGTCCACGGTGAAACCCATCGCCCGCAGTCCGGCCGCGACGAGCGGGCCGCCCCTGTCCTCGTACACCCCGGCCGAGGCGCGGTTGGAGACGGTGAGGGCGAGCGCCTTCATGACGAGGCCGCCGAGGACCCGACCGCCCAGTCGCCGCTCTTGCCGCCGGTCTTGCTGAGCACCCGGACGTGTTCGATGGTGGCGCCCTTGTCCACGGCCTTGACCATGTCGATCACGGTCAGCCCGGCCACCGCGACGGCGGTCAGCGCCTCCATCTCGACGCCGGTCCGGTCGGCGGTCCGCACGGTGGCGGTGATCTCGACGGCGTCGTCGGCCACCGTGAGGTCGACGGTGACGCCGGAGATCGCGATCGGGTGGCAGAGCGGGATCAGGTCGGGGGTCTTCTTGGCGCCCATGATCCCGGCGATCCGGGCCACCGCGAGGGCGTCGCCCTTGGGGACGCCCTCGCCGCGCAGCAGCTCGATCACCCGGGCGGCCACCCGGACCCGTCCGGCGGCGACGGCCGTCCGGACGGTGGTGGCCTTCTCGGAGACGTCGACCATCCGGGCGGCGCCGGTCTCGTCGACGTGGGTGAGGCGCGGTGTTTCGGACAAGGGGACTCCACGGTGGCACGGGTCGAGTACCGCGCTACCGTACAGCCCCGCCCCGGTCAGCCCGTGAGAAGGACCACATCGACGGTGCGTCCGGCGGCCACCGAGGTCTCGTCCTCGGCCACCACGATCAGACAGTTCGCCCGGGCCAGCGCGCCGACCAGGTGCGAACCCTCGCCGCCGACCGGCGCCACCTCGCCGTCCGCGTACCAGCCGCGCAGGTACTGCCGCCGCCCGGCCGGCGAGCGCAGCTCCGCGGTGCAGACCGCGCGGACCACCGGCCGGTGGATGTCCGGGGCGCCCATCATGGTGCGGATCAGCGGGCGGACGAACAGTTCGAACGAGATGTACGAGCTCACCGGATTGCCCGGCAGGGCGAGCAGCGGGGTGCCCTGGATCCGGCCGAAGCCCTGCGGCTTGCCGGGCTGCATCCGCAGCCGCCGGAAGTCCACCTCGCCGTACTCGGCGAAGACCTCCTTGACCACGTCGTACGCGCCCACGCTGACCCCGCCGCTGGTGACGATCAGGTCGGCCCGGCCGAGCTGGTCCTCCAGCACCGCGCGCAGCACCGCCGCGTCGTCGGGCACGCCGCCGACCCGGTACGCGATCGCCCCGGCGTCCTGGGCGGCGGCGGTCAGGGTGAAGCTGTTGGAGTCGGAGATCTGGCCGGGGCCCACCGGTTCGCCGGGCTGGACCAGTTCGCTGCCGGTGGAGAGCACCACCACGCGCGGCCGGGGCCGGACCCGGACGGTGCCGCGGCCGATCGCGGCCAGCAGGCCGAGCTGGGTGGGGCCGAGCAGGGCGCCCGCCTCCAGCACCCGCTCCCCCGCCGAGAGGTCGCTACCCCGGCGGCGGATGTGCGCGCCCTGGCTGACCGGGCGGAACACCCTGACCTCGTCCGAGCCGGCGGTGACCGAGCTCTCCGCGCCCTGAGCGGTCATCGTGTCGGCGGCTTCTCCGCTGCCGCTGCCGCCGTCGGTCCACTCGACCGGGGCGACCGCCTCGGCGCCGGGCGGCACGGGCGCGCCGGTCATGATCCGGGCGGTCTGCCCCGGGCCCACCTTGGGCAGTTCACCCGCACCGGCCGCGATGTCGCCGACCACGGTGAGCACCGAGGGGTACTGCCCGGTGGCCCCGGCGGTGTCGGCGGTGCGGACCGCGTAGCCGTCCATCGAGCTGTTGTCGAAGGGCGGCAGGTCGACCTCGGAGCTGACGTCCTCCGCCAGCCGGCAGCCCTGGGCGTCAAGAAGCTGGAGCTCGATCGCCGGGAGCGGGACGACATCTGACAGCACGTCCGCCAGATGCTCGTCCACGCTCCACGTGCGCGGCGGCGCCGGGGTCTCTTCGCAGCAGGAGTCCGAAGTCGTCCCGGTCATCGCACACTCGCCTTCTGGTCAGCCCTGCATCTCCGTGGCGACGAACTCCTTGAGCCAGGACCGGAAGTCCGGTCCCAGGTCATCACGTTCGCACGCCAGACGGACGATAGCGCGAAGGTAGTCGGAACGGTCGCCGGTGTCGTAGCGACGGCCCTTGAACAGCACGCCGTGCACCGGGCCGCCGACGGTCTCGTCCCGGGTTGCCAACTCCCGCAGCGCGTCGGTCAGCTGGATCTCGCCGCCCCGGCCCGGCTCGGTCGCGCGCAGCACGTCGAAGATGGCCGGATCGAGGATGTAGCGGCCGATCACCGCGTAGTTGGACGGCGCGTCGGCCGTGTCGGGCTTCTCCACCAGGTCGGTGATCCGGAAGACGTCGTCGCCGAAGCCGTTGGGCTTCACGGCGGCGCAGCCGTACAGGTGGATCTGCTCCGGCTCGACCTCCATCAGCGCCACCACCGAGCCGCCCAGCTCCTGCTGGACCTCGATCATCCGGGACAGCAGCGGGTCGCGCGGGTCGATCAGGTCATCACCGAGCAGGACGGCGAACGGCTGGCCCGCCACGTGCTGTTCGGCGACCGAGACCGCGTGGCCGAGGCCCTTCGGGTCGCCCTGCCGGACGTAGTGCATGTTGGCCAGCTGCACCGACTCCTGGACCCGGCGGAGCTTGTCCTTGTCACCCTTGCGGGCGAGCAGCTCCTCGAGCTCGTAGGCCCGGTCGAAGTGGTCCTCCAGGGCGCGCTTGTTGCGGCCGGTGACCATCAGTATGTCGGAGAGGCCGGCTGCGGCGGCCTCCTCCACGACGTACTGGATCGCGGGCTTGTCGACGACCGGCAGCATCTCCTTCGGGGTGGCCTTGGTCGCGGGGAGGAACCGGGTACCCAACCCGGCGGCAGGCACCACGGCCTTGGTGACAGGGAGGCGGCGGGCGTTCGTCGTCGTCATGCGTGAGACCTTACTAAGGCGGGTTTCCACCGGGCTGAGTGCGGGGTTAACCAGCCATGAACCAACGGCCGGTCAGGGGCCCGCGTCGTGTCCAGCAGCCACAGCGGCCGTCGAGTGGGCGGTGCCGGCGGGGGTCAGGGAGACCTCATCGGCACCGGGCGACAGGTTACCGGTGATTTCGACCGCTTCCGCCGCCCCTGCCGGGCCCTCCGGCCCTTCCCCGGTCAGCTCCGCGGCCCCGCGCCAGCCGTCACCACCCCCGGCGCGCGCCGCACCGAGCGCGCGGTCGGCGGCGCGCAGCAGCAGCGCGGCGTGCGCCCCGTCCTCCGGGAGCACCGCGATCCCGACCGCCGCCGTCAGGCCGTTGCGCCCCGACACCCGACCCGGCTCCGCACCCGCCGGGGACCAGTCGAGCAGCTGGTGCCTGCGGACCGTCCAGCAGAGCCGCTCGGCCACCTGCACCGCGCCGTCCAGGCCCGTGTCGGGCAGCACCACGAGGAACTCCTCGCCGCCGTACCGGCCGAGGGTGTCCGAGCGGCGGATCTCCACGCTGAGCCGCTGCGCGAGGTCGCGCAGTATCGCGTTGCCCCGGGCCCGGCCGTGCTCGGCGACCACCGACTCGAAACCGGCGATCTCCAGCATCAGCAGGGCCAACGGCCGGGGCGCCGCGCCCGGGTCGACCCGGCGGGCCCGCTCCACCTCGCGGTCCAGGGTGAGCTGGAGGTGCCGGTAGTTCCACACGCCGGTGAGCGGGTCGCAGGAGGCGGTGCGCTGGAGCACGTCCCGCTCGGCGGTCAGCTCCTCGACCCGGAGCCGGAGCGCGGCCTCCCGGCTCTCGGCGTCGGTGACCCGTCGGCGCAGCCGAAGGCCCGTCAGGGCGACGGCGCCCAGCGCCGGGGCGCTGAGCACGGCCAGCGCCTGGACCAGGAACGGGGTGGACATCCGGTGCCTTCCGCGTGTCAGGCTCTGTGCACCGGGTGGCCGCCGCTCGCCGAGGAGAGCGCGGGCGGGTCACCCGGCCGGAGCGGGACCAAGGAGTATCCAGTGCACAACGACAAGGCCGGTCTGAGGTCACGCCTGCTCGCAGAACGGCGTGAACTCTCCCCCGAACGGCGGGAGCTCGCTGCCGCACGGCTCGCCACGCACGCCGGGTCGCTCGCGCGGGCGGGCCAGACCGTGGCGGCGTACGTCTCGGTCGGCGGTGAGCCCGGCACCCGGCCGCTGCTGGACGCGCTGCGGGCGGCCGGGGTCCGGGTGCTGCTGCCCGTCCTGCTGCCCGACAACGACCTGGACTGGGCCGAGTACGGCGGCCCGGAGACCCTCACCCCGGCCGGCCGCGGCCTGCTGGAGCCGACCGGCCCCCGGCTCGGCCCGGACGCGGTCTGCGCCGCCGCCCTGGTGCTGCTGCCCGGCCTGGCGGTGGACCGGCGCGGCATCCGGCTGGGCCGGGGCGGCGGTTCCTACGACCGGGTGCTGGCCCGGCTGACCCGCCGTCGGGCCGAACCGGTGCTGGCCACCCTGCTCTACGACGCCGAACTGCTCGACACCGTCCCGGCCGAGCCGCACGACCTGCCGGTGCACGCCGCGGTGACCCCGTCCGGCGTGCACTGGCTGAACCGCTGAGCGACGGGCCTCAGCCGTTGGTCAGCACCAGCCGGTGCCTGGTGGCCTGGTCGACCGCCTCGGGCGACCAGGCCCAGGGCAGCAGTTCGCCCTTGGCCCAGAGCGCGGTCTGGTCGTTGTAGTTGTCGTTGAAGGCGTGCCCCGAGGCGCCGCCGACGTTGATCCAGCGCGAGCCGTCGAAGTTGCTCAGGTCGACCACCATCCGCATCGACGGCACCCAGTCCACCTGGTAGCCCGCCGCCGCGTTCCAGCCCGCCGCGTTGACCGCCGCCGTGCCGCCGGAGAGCTCGTACGGGCCGCGGTTCAGCAGCTTGTGCACCAGCCCGGAGGCGACCGAGGAGTCGTCCTTGCCCAGGGTCTGCTCGGTGAGCGTCAGGGTGTGCAGCCGGCCCCAGCTCCAGGTGGAGATGTCCTTGGTGAGCTTGGCGGTCAGCTCCTGCCGGGCGTTCTTGAGCGACTCGGCGAGCAGCTTGCCGAGCCCCTGCTGCGACTGGTGGTTGGCGTCCTTGAACTCCCACCACGGGCTGTCCGGCTGGTCGAGCAGGGAGCGCACCACCTCGGTCCAACGGTCCCCGCCGTCCGGCTGGGCCTGGTCGGGGTCGCGGGTGCCGCAGACGGTGACCGGCGGCGCGGGGTTGAGGTCGTCGTCCGGCAACGTGGAGTCGCGCTTCTGGCGGACCAGCAGGCAGTCGCCCTCGGCCCGCAGCCCGGCCGGGAACTTCTGACCGAAGGCCAGCGTCAGCAGCTGGCGCCAGACCGCGTTGTAGTAGGCGGCGGCGGCCGAGTCGGCGTCCTGGTGGAAGTTCCAGTCCTTCAGCAGGTCCTGGGCCTCGCGCACGTACGGGTCGTCGATCCGGACCTTGAGCAGCAGCGGCACCAGGGTCTTGGCCATCACGCTGGTGTTGTCCAGCTGCATCATCCGCATGTCGTCCGGCGAGATCTTGCCGTCGTTCTTCAACCGGTCGGTGATCTGGGTGCTGATCTCCTTGGCCCGGGTGCCGTACTCCCAGTCCTTGGTCAGCAGGTAGTTGTAACTCTGGTCCACCACGGCCTGGTTGGCGGTGACGATGTAACCGGCCGGCGGGTTGAAGCTGTACGGCAGCGACTGGAACGGGACGGGCTCGGCCTTCCAGCCGTACGAGGAGTCCCAGCCCGGTGCGGGGTAGCGGCCGTCGCCCTTGGTGCGCTGCGGGATCCGGCCCGGGGCCTGGTAGCCGATGTTGTTCTTGGTGTCCGCGTAGATCAGGTTCTGCGCGGGGACGGCGAAGTCGGCGGCGGCGGCGCGGAACGCGTCCCAGTCGGCCGCCTGGTCCAGCTTGAAGACCGCGTCCATGGTCTTTCCGGGGATCAGCGCGGTCCACTGCAGGGCGACGCCGTACCCGGCGGCCCGGTCGGGGGCGTTGCCGGCCGGGGCGTACTTGCCGACGTTCTGCTGCTCGGTGCTCTTGTCGGAGATCAGCGGACCCCGGTCGGTGGTGCGCACCACGATGGTGCGGTCCTCGCCGCCGGCCACCTTGATGGTCTCCTTGCGGGTGGTGAAGGTCTTCTGCTGGTTGTCCACCAGGTAGGTCTCCGGGCTGGTGACCTTCTCCAGGTAGAGGTCGGTCACGTCGGCGCCCAGGTTGGTGAAACCCCAGGAGATGTTCTGGTTGTGCCCGATCACCACGCCCGGCATCCCGGCGAAGGTGTAGCCGGCGGCGTCGAACCGGCAGGCCGGGCCGACGCTGCGGCAGTGCAGACCCATCTGGTACCAGACCGACGGCAGGGCCGGGCCCAGGTGCGGGTCGTTGGCCATCAGCGGCTTGTGGGTGGTGGTGAACTGCCCGCCGACCACCCAGGAGTTGGAGCCGATGCCCTGGCCGGGCCGCCCCAGCAGCTGCGGCAGCGCGCCCATCCGGTCCGCCACGTCCTTGAGCAGCGCCTCACTGCCGGCCCGGCCCTGGGTGGTGGCGGCGGGGGCGGCGGGCAGCGGCGTGGTGGTCCCGTCGCCCGGCAGGTAGTTGCCACCGGGGCCGACCTTGCCGGTCTTCACGATGGTGCCGTTGCGGTCGTACGGGTAGGCCGGGTAGAGCTGGTCGATCTTCTCCGGGCTGAAGTCCTGGGCCAGCAGCGAGCGGTCGATCTCCTCCTGCAGGTTGCCGGAGAGGTTCCAGGCCATCGCCTTGAGCCAGGAGACCGAGTCCACCGGGTCCCACTTCTCGGGCTTGTAGTCGCCGTTCACCGCGCCGAGCAGCGTGTACTCGAGCGAGGCCGAGCTGTCGCCGGGGTGCTCGGCCAGCCAGGCGTTCACGCCGTCGCTGTACGCCTGCAGGTACTTCTTGGTGTCCGGGGCGAGCAGCTGGTCGTACTCCTGCTGGGCCACCTGGCGCCAGCCCATGGTGCGCAGGAAGGAGTCGGTCTCGACCTGGCCGGAGCCGAACATCTCGGACAGCCGCCCGGCGGTGATGTGCCGGCGGACGTCCATCTCCCAGAAGCGGTCCTGCGCCTGTACGTAGCCCTGGGCCCGGAACAGGTCCTCCGAGCTGTCGGCGTAGAGCTGCGGGATCCCGTTGCCGTCCCGCTTCACGTCCACCGGCGCGGTCATCCCGGCCACCTTGACGCTGCCCTCGACCACCGGGAAGGACGACCGGACGGTCTGCACGGCGAAGAACCCGGCGCCCGCCGTCCCGGCGACCAACAGCACCACCAGCACGAGCACGAACAGACGAGCGCGCCGGAACCTCTTCGAGCGGGGCATCTGGTTGAGTCCTTGGCTGGGAGACGGGCGGCCGTGACAGACCACCACATTAGGGCGCACGGACCGAGGGGGTCGCACTCGGGGGCGCCCACGTCGGGTCAGGTGGACCCTACCGGGCCGACCTTGGCGGAACCTGGGCGGGAAGATGTAAAAGAACAGGTAAAATGTTAGACTGGGTAACGATCCCACCGGACGGACCGTCAGCTGCCCTGGTGGACGCTGCCTCCAGACGCTCCATCAGCCCGCCCCCTCCCTGCGCCGAGGTGCCACTGCGTGACTGTCGACGACCTGAACCGCTTTCTGCTCGAAGCCGCCGTGGTCCTGCTGGTGGCGGTGGTGGCGGTGCGCATCTCGACCCGCTCCGGCCTCCCCAGCCTGCTGATCTACCTCGGCCTCGGCGTGGCACTCGGCCAGAACGGCCTGGGTATCCGGTTCGACAACGCCGGGCTGACCCAGGTGCTCGGCTACACGGCGCTCGTGGTGATCCTCGCCGAGGGCGGCCTGAAGACCAATTGGCGGTCCATCAGGCCCGTGACCCCGGCCGCCACCGCCCTGGCCACCGTGGGCGTCGCGGTCAGCGTCGCGGTCACCGCCGCCGGCGCGCACTACCTGGCCGACTTCGACTGGCGCACCTCGCTGCTGCTGGGCGCGATCGTCTCCTCCACCGACGCCGCCGCGGTCTTCTCGGTGCTGCGCACCGTCCCGCTGCCGTCCCGGCTGACCGGTCTGCTGGAGGCCGAGTCCGGCTTCAACGACGCCCCCGTGGTGATCCTGGTGCTGGCGTTCGCCACCAGCGGCCCGCTGGACTCCTGGTACGTGCTGGTCGGCACGATCATCGCCGAGCTGGCGATCGGCGCGGCGGTCGGCCTGGCTGTCGGCAGGCTCGGCGCGTACGCCGTCCGGCACATGGCGCTGCCCTCCTCCGGCCTGTACCCGATCGCCGTGATGTCACTGGCGGTCGGCGCGTACGCGGGCGGCGCGCTGCTGCACGGCTCCGGCTTCCTCGCCGTCTACGTCGCCTCGCTGGTGCTCGGCAACTCCAAGCTCCCGCACGGCCCCGCGGTCCGCGGCTTCGCGGACGGGCTGGCCTGGATCGGGCAGATCGGCATGTTCGTGGTGCTCGGCCTGCTCTGCACGCCCGTCAGCATGGGCAGCGCGATCATCCCGGCGCTGGTGATCGGCACCGTGCTGGTCTTCCTGGCCCGGCCCGCCTCGGTGCTGCTGACCATGACGCCGTTCCGGCTGCCCTGGCGCGAGCAGGCGCTGCTCAGCTGGGCCGGGCTGCGCGGGGCGGTGCCGATCGTGCTGGCCACCATCCCGCTGGTCGCGCAGGCGCCGCTGGCGCGCGAGGTGTTCAACATCGTCTTCATCCTGGTGGTGGTCTTCACGCTGCTCCAGGGTCCCACCCTGCCGCTGGTCGCCAGGTGGCTGCGGATCTCCGAGGGCGCGCTCGGCCATGACCTCGGGATCGAGTCCGCCCCGCTGGAGCGACTGCACGGCCGGCTGCTCTCGGTCTCGCTCTCGGCCGGCTCCCGGATGGCCGGCGTCGAGATCGGCGAGCTCAGGCTGCCCGCCGGGGCCGCCGTCACCCTGGTGGTCCGCGACGGCAGCAGCTTCGTCCCCGACCGCACCACCGTGCTCCGGCCGCTCGACGAACTCCTGGTGGTCACCACCGAGGAGGTCAGCGAGGCCGCCGAGCACCGGCTGCGCGCGGTCGACAAGGGCGGGAAGCTGGCCGGATGGCTACGCGGGCGGTAGTCCGCGATTCAGCGCAACGCTGTGTTCTACGCAACGTTCACCTTCGGTTCGCTGGGCTCGACGCCGTCCAACCCGTAGGATGACGGGTAAAGCTTTGGTATCAACAGACACACCCGCAACATCTGCCTGATGCAGAGTTGGCGCGACCGCTCGGCGGCCGCGGTCCGCAGCAGTTCCTGCCTCCTGGCCCCCGCTTCCACGACGGCCAGCCGGACCCGGTATCACCCCGGTCGACGCGCGAGAGGACGACTCTCGGCGCCGTCGGGGTCCACCCAACCCCTTCCGCGCTACCAGGCAGCGGAAAGAACCCACCGTGGCGGCCCGCCGAACGGTCGACAACCCCACCCGCGTCGGGTACGGAGCGCTGCTCCGCACCCCCGGTGCCTGGACCTTCCTCGCACCCGCCTTCGCGGCCCGACTCCCGTACGCCATGCTCAGCCTGGGCATCGTGCTGCTGGTGCTCGACACCCATGGCTCCTACGGCACCGCCGGTCTGGTCGCGGCGGTCTCCGCCGTCGCCCAGGCCCTGATCGGCCCGCAGACCGGCCGACTGGCCGACCGGTACGGGCAGTCCGCCGTCCTGGTGCCGAGCGTCCTGGTGCACGCCCTCTCGGTCGGCGCGCTGATCGCGCTGGCCGTCGGCGGGGCACCGGTCTGGACGCTCTTCCCGGCCGCCGCCCTGGCCGGGGCCAGCGTCCCGCAGATCGGCGCGATGGTCCGGTCCCGCTGGGTCTCCCGGCTCTCCGACTCCCCGGCCACGCTGAACACGGCCTTCGCCTTCGAGTCGGTCACCGACGAGTTCACCTTCGTGATCGGCCCGGTCCTGGCCAGCGCGATCGCGACCGGGATCAACCCCTCGGCCGGACTGATCGCCGAGGCCGTCCTCACCGTGGTCGGCGGCCTGGCCTTCGCCGCCCAGCGCTCCACCGCTCCCACCCGGCACCCACGCACCGCCGGGGTCAAGCGCGTCTCGGCCCTCGCCTCCCCCGGCGTCCGCCTGCTGGCGGGCTCCTTCCTCGGGGTCGGCACCGTCTTCGGCGCCATGCAGGTCTCGGTCACCGCCTTCGCCCGGAGCGCGGGCCAGGAGGGGCTGAACGGCACCGTCTACGGCATCTTCGCCGGCGGCTCGATGCTGGCCGGCGTGCTGTACGGGCTGATCGCCTGGCGGCAGCCGGCCCGGCAGCGGATGCTCGGCTGCTACGCGCTTCTGGTGCTCGGCTGCTCCACCCTGTGGGCAATGCCCAACCTGACCGCGCTGGCGGTCGCCGGACTGTTCTGCGGTCTGGCCATCGCACCCACCCTGATCACCGGCTACACGCTGGTCGAGACGCTGGTCGCGGACGGCGCCAAGACCGAGGCCTTCACCTGGCTCACCGGCGCCATCGGCCTCGGCCTGGCGGCGGGCTCCACGGTGGCGGGCGTGCTGATCGACAGCCACGGCGCCTCGGGCGGGTTCCTGGTGCCCGTGGTGGGCTCCGGGCTCGGCCTGGTCGCCCTGCTGACGCTGCGTCGGCTGCTGGTCCCGCCGAGCACGGCCAGCCGTACCGTGGCCCGGTGCGGAACAGTCGGCAGTGGGCAGGCGTCCGTTCTCACACCTGCGGCGCTGGACTGATTCCACGGAATGCCGCATCATTGAGGATCGTTAGCACTCATCAGGCGAGAGTGCCAGGGGGAAGTGCAGGAGGAAGACAAGTGCCCACGTACCAGTACCAGTGCACCGAGTGCGGGACCGGCCTGGAGGCGGTGCAGAAGTTCACCGACGACGCGCTCACCACGTGCCCCGAGTGCCAGGGGCGGCTCCGCAAGGTCTTCTCCGCCGTGGGTGTGGTCTTCAAGGGCTCGGGCTTCTACCGCACCGACAGCCGCTCGTCGTCCAGCAGCACGGTGAGCTCCTCTACGTCGTCCGCGTCGTCGTCCTCTTCGGCTCCCGCCGCCTCGGCGCCCGCTCCGGCGGCTTCCACGAGCTCGTCGTCCTCGACGTCGAGCTCCGCCCCGGCTTCGACGGGCTGACCCGCGTTCTTCCCGGACGGCCCGGTCGTGCACTTCGGTGCGCGGCCGGGCCGTCCGGCATTTCCGCCGCCAGGTGATTCTCCACCGCCAGGTGGAGGTGCTTTTCCACAGCCAGGCGGGTGACCCGCGCTGTCCACAGGCCCGGGTTGTCCACAGGGTTGCGCCTCGTCCCGCCGTCGGCCGCGGTCCGGACGCACGCTGATCACCGCGACGCTCGTTCCTGCGATGTCGCGTCCCGATCGGAGGCGGTGCCCCCATGACGACCCTGCACACCCGCACCACGGTGCCCGAGGCGACCTCCTCGGTCCCGCCCCGCCAGGTGGTGCCGGTCTTCCCACCGATCCGCCGCGGCTCCGGCGGCCGGCACCGCCTCCAGCGAGCCGTCCGCCATCGCCCCGGCCTGCTCACCACCAGCCTGCTGGCCGCGGCCACCGCCCTCGCCGCAGGCCCGCTCCGGCCGGGCTCACCGCCTCCGGCCTCGTCCCCCACCATGGCCGCCGAGGCCGTCAGCGCACCCCGCTGCCCGGGCACGTCGCCGCCCTCGTAACCGGCGAGGCGTCAACTCCGTGCGATGAAGTTCACCCGTGACCGATCCCACTCGGCATCGTTCAGTGCGGCATGAAGGGCTTCAAGGAATTCCTCCTCCGCGGCAATGTCATCGAGCTCGCCGTCGCCTTCGTCGTCGGCGCGGCCTTCACCAAGGTCATCAATGCCTTCGTCGAAGGGGTCATCAACCCATTGGTCGGGGTGTTCGGCACCAAGGACCTGGCGTCCTACTCGTCCTGCCTGAAGGGCCCCTGCGAGGTGGACGCCGACGGGAAGGTCACCTCCGGCATCTTCATCCTGTGGGGCTCGGTGCTCAGCGCCCTGCTCACCTTCGTGATCACCGCAGCGGTGGTCTACTTCGTGCTGATCGTCCCGATGAAGCACATGATGGCCAAGCGCAAGAGTCCCGTCGAGGAGGCCGCCGAGGCGGAGGCAAGGGAGGTCGAACTGCTCACCGAGATCCGCGACGCCCTGGTCCGCCAGCGCTGACCCACCCGGGCCCGCCCGCACCGGCCGCCGTCCCGCTACTCCCCGTGGTGCGGCGGCCGCTGACTCCGGTACCAGTCGATCCCGCGCCCCGAGCTCTCCCCCGCGCCGCCCCAGCCCTGGTCCGTGTCGTCACTGGTCTGCCGGTCGAAGGGGTCCTCGAAGACCAGCTTCGGCTTCCGCTTCGGCTCCTTCGCCTGCTGCTCGGGCTGCTGCTCCGGCACCGCGTCCACTCCCTCTCGTCCCTCTCACTTCCCCGACCGATCCGCCGACCGATTCCCCAAGCCTAGGCCGCAACGGCGACGGACCCCGCCGGGGCCGAAGCCCCCGCAGGGTCCGTTCAGACGCCGAGCCGGCTCAGGCCGCCTCGAAGCCCGCGTGGTCGGCGATCTTCTTGAGCTCCGCCAGGGCGTGCTTCTCGATCTGCCGGATCCGCTCCCGGGTCAGCCCGTGCTGCTTGCCCACCTCGGTGAGCGTCCGCTCGCGGCCGTCCTCCATCCCGTACCGGGACCGGATGATCGAGGCGGTGCGGTCGTCCAGCCGGCCGATCAGATCGTCCAGCTCCTCCCGACGGAGCATCACCATCACGGCGTCCTCCGGCGAGACGGCGCCGGTGTCCTCGACCAGGTCACCGAACTGGGTCTCGCCCTCGTCGTCCACCGCCATGTTCAGACTGACCGGGTCCCGGGCCCAGTCCAGCACGTCCTTGACGCGCTGCTCGGTGGTGTCCAGCTCGGCGGCCACCTCCGCCGGGTCGGGCTCGCGCCCGAGCTCCTTCGCCTTCTCCCGCTGCACCCGCCGGATCCGCCCCAGCTCCTCCACCAGGTGGACGGGGAGCCGGATGGTGCGCGACTGGTCGGCGATCGACCGGGTGATCGCCTGCCGGATCCACCAGGTCGCGTACGTGGAGAACTTGAACCCCTTCGCGTAGTCGAACTTCTCGACCGCCCGGACCAGACCGGCGTTGCCCTCCTGGATCAGGTCGAGCAGCGGGAGACCGCTGCGCGGGTAGCGCCGGGCCACCGCCACCACCAGCCGGAGGTTCGACCTGATGAAGACGTCCTTGGCCCGCTCGGCGTCCTCGGCTATCGCCTCCAGCTCCTCCCGCTTCGCACCCTTGGGAAGCGTCGCCTGGTCCAGCAGGTGCTGGGCGTAGACACCGGCCTCGATCCGCAGCGAGAGCTCGACCTCCTCCGCAGCGTCGAGCAGCGGTGTCCGGGCGATCTCGTCGAGGTACATGCCGACGAGGTCACGGTCGGCCTCAAGGTTGTTCGGGCGGGCGGCGCGAGTCCGGTCGGCCCTGTCGCGAACGACGGCACGAGTGGCCATGCTTGCTCCCTTGCTGCTGGTGCCGGTCATCGGATCCCGCCCCGCCAGGCGAGCCTGGGCCGGGGCAAAGAGATGCGGGCCTCACGGAGGCTCACACGTAACGATCCAACGCACAGAATCCGGACAACATTCCCAACTCGCCCAGTTTCTTCCCTCGATGCAGTATCCTGCGACTTTTCCCCGCGATCATGAACGGGCTGCGACGGGGCGACCACGGCCGGTGCCGGTTGCACCTCCCGGTACTTGGTCAACGAACGACGGCTCCCATCCGCAGCTTCTCCCCACAAACGATGCCAAATCGCGATCACTCCGGGGCGGAATCAACCACCGACCCTGGGAAGGTGTCAGTCATGTACCCGCCCAACGACGGCGCTCCCGCCGATCCCGGGCCGGCCGCCTCCGCCTCCAGGGCCGCCCGACGCCGCCAGCAGCTGCTGATCTGCTCGGCCGTGGCATTCGGCTCCGCCGCGCTGCTCGGGGTCCTGCTGGCCCTGGTGACGTCTCACTGGGGCCCGCTGGCCCGGCTGGACCACGGCTGGGTGAGCTCCCTGCACGGCTACGCGGTCCGGCACAACGTCTGGACGGCGGCCATGCAGACGCTCGCCGACATCGGCGGCACCACCACCATGCGGGCCCTCCTCGGGCTGGCGGCGGTCTGGCTCTGGGCGATCGGCGCCCGCACTCTCGGCGGCTGGGCGGCCACCCTGATACTGACCGGCTGGCTGGCCGGCTGGTCCGGCAAGAACATCGTGGGCCGGGAGCGCCCGCGCTTCCCCGACTCGGTCGCGCAGACCAACGGGTTCTCGTTCCCGTCCGGCCATGCCCTCGCCTCCGCCATCACCTGCGCCGCCCTGGTGATCCTGGTCTGGCCCCGGGCCAACCGGGCCGGCCGCGTGGTCTCCTGCACCTTCGCCGCACTCACGGTGCTCGCGATCGGCTGGACCAGGATCGCGCTCGCCACGCACTGGCCGAGCGACGTGCTGGCCGGCTGGCTGGCCGCTGCCCTGATCGTCAGCACCGTCACGCTCGCGGTCGAGCTCTGGCAGCCCGGCGCGCTGTCCCGGGACGTCCGCCGGGTGGACTGGCGGACCAGGCCACGGATCCAGCGCGTACTGGCGACCGACACTCCGGGGGTGGACCCGTTGGACCCGTTCGATCCATCCGGGCCGTTCGAGCCGCTCGAGCCGGGCTTCGAGCCGGACTCCGGCCCCGCCACCGGGCCACTCCGGGCGCCCGGCCGCCGAGCTGACGGTCAGTGAGAAGCATCACATCTCCGTTCGGGCGGCGCGTCCGAAGGGAAGGGACAGGGATCCGTCAACGCGAACAGTCCCTGTGCGCACTGGAAAAATCGGGACCAACCACCCCGTTCGCGGCAGGCCAGGACCGGATTCGGCGCACCTCCTCCCAGGTCGGGAGATGTCGGGCACAGGGCACGGATCTCCCCATCGAGTGCCGAGGTGAGGCAGACTGCTGCGGCCGGGTGTGCCTGCACCCGACCGGGCCGGGCAGTCGCAGCACAGCAACCGCACGTCCACTGCCCAGGCACCGAGCGACGGGGGGCGAATGACCATGCACACGACGGACGGGCCCGCCGGCCCGTACGGCGATCCGCCCACCATGCCGCTGCGGCAGATAACGGACGACGAGCTGATCGACGGTCCCGGCGGTCAACCGACCATGCACCTCAGCCAGCAGGTACCGAGTCCCCGGCCGCCGTACGCGGAGGTCCCGCCGGCTCCGGCCGCGCCTCCGGCAGCGGCGCCCACCGAGGCGGCCAAGCCGAGCTCGACCGCCCGCAACGGCATGATCATGGCGCTCGGTTCACTGACCTCCCGCGCCCTCGGCTTCGTCCGGGCCGGCGTGATCACCGCCGCGCTCGGCACCGGCTTCCTGGCCGACGGCTACGCGGTGGCCACCATGCTGCCGAACACGATCTTCATCATGCTGATCGGCGGCGTGCTCAACTCCGTGTTCGTCCCCGAGCTGGTGCGCGCCGCGCAGCACCACGCGGACAAGGGTGTGGCCTACACCAACCGCCTCCTGACGGTCTGCGGGGTCGTCCTGATCGCGATCACCGCGGTGGCGTTCTTCTGTGCCCCGCTGATCGTCGACAGCTACACCCCGTACGGCCCCGGCGACACCGCCCAGCGTGATCTGACCATCGCGCTGGCCAGGTACTGCCTTCCGGCCATCCTGTTCTACGGCTTCTTCGGCCTGCTCGGCCAGGTGCTCAACTCCCGCGACAGGTTCGGCGCGATGATGTGGGCCCCGGTGCTCAACAACGTCGTCGTGATCGCGGTGTTCAGCCTCTACCTGGCGGTCTTCGTGCACGCCACCGACGCCAAGGACTTCTCCGCCGGCGCGACCATGCTGCTCGGGCTCGGCAGCGCCTTCGGCATCCTGGTGCAGGCGCTGGCCCTGGTGCCCTCGCTGCGGGCCTCCGGCTTCCGCTACCGCCCGCGCTTCGACTGGCGCGGCTCCGGTCTGACCACCCCGCTGCGGGCGGCCGGCTGGGCGCTGCTGCTGGTGGTGGTCACCCAGCTGGCCTTCCTCGCCATCACCAACCTGGCCACCGGCGCCGCCTCGCTGGCCAAGCACGACGGGCTGACACAGGGCCTGGGCTACACCCCGTACAACAACGCCTACCTGCTCTTCATCGTCCCGCAGGGCATCATCACGGTCTCCCTGGTCACCGCGATCCTGCCGAGCATGTCCCGCTCGGTCGGCTCGGGCCGGTTCGAGGACGTCGGCCGGGAGCTGGCGCAGACCCTGCGGAGCTCGGCCGGGATGATCGTCCCGGCCTCGGCGATCTTCCTGTCACTGGCCGGCCCGATCGCGGCCCTGGCCTACGGGCACGGGAACGTAACGGACGCGGACATCGAGGTGGTCACCCAGGTCCTGATGGCCTTCGCGCTCGGCCTCCCCGCGTTCTGCGCCCAGTACGCGCTGGCCCGCGGCTTCTACGCGATGAGCGATGCCCGGACCCCGTTCTGGCTCACCACCATCACCTCGGGCAGCAACGTGCTGCTCTCCTGGGTCGCCTACCTGGTGCTGCCCAGCCGCTGGATCATCGTCGGGATGGCGTGCGCCCACACCGTCGCGGTGCTGATCAGCGCGGCCATCACCGGGCGCGCGCTCGGCCGCCGGCTGCGCCGTGAGGCTGCCGCCGTCGCCGCCCCGCTGCCCCCCGACGCCACTCTGGAGCTCGGCACCGGACGCCGCCCCCGAATTCGCAGCGGCCTGGACGGCGGCCGACTGGTCGCCCTGCACCTGGCGCTGGCGCTGGCCTGCGCGCCGGGCGCACTGGCCGCGTACTGGCTGACCGGACGCCTCCACTCGGCGCTCGGCAGCGGTGTGCCGGCCTCGCTGGCGGCCCTGGCGGTCGGCCCGCTCGCGGTACTGGTCTCGGTGCTCCTGCTGGCCCGTCCGCTCGGTGCGGGCGCGGCAGTCGCGCCGCTGGCCCGCAAGCTCCGCATCCCTTACCCGGAGCAGCCCGTCGGCGGCGGCAAGCACCGCCGCTAGGGCCCGTCCTGCAGAGGCGCCCCGCTCACCCACCCTCGGGCAACGCCTCTTCCTGCCGGTGCATCCAGGCCTGTCGGTCCAGCGTCGCCAGGACGGTGTTGGCGACGGCCACGCCGGCGAAGGCCAGGCCCCAGCCAGGTCGGTCCATACCGTAGAGGGCAACGGCCGCAGCGCCGAACACCAGCGCCTTCACCGCCAGAACGCCCGCCAGGGGCACCCGAATCCGGGCCTTCGGGGCGGCGAACAGCCCCCACAGCACGGCCGCCGCCCCTGGGGCGGCCACCGCCACCAGCAGCCGGAGCACGGTGTTCTCCGCACTCTGCCACCCCCATCCGGCGAGCACGGCGAGGGCCGCCACCTCCAGGACGAAGGCCAGTCCCTCGTTGATCACGTGCAGGGGAGTCGGGAGCTTCATACGGCTGCCATCCTTCGTCACGAACGCGGGCCGGTCATGGCGACCGGGCCGGGCACGGGCCCGGACAGGCGGCTACGGCCCCGCAACTGCGAAGGGCCCCGAACCGTGGTGGTTCGGGGCCCTTCGGCCAGGTGTGCCCCATGCAGGATTCGAACCTGCGACACCGGCTTTAGGAGAGCCGTGCTCTATCCCCTGAGCTAATGAGGCTCGGCCGCCGAGAGGCTGCCGCCGACCGTTCCCCGGTGGGGACGACCGTCTGACCGATGACAGACTAGCGGATCGTACTGTCGCGGATCTCCTCTGTTCGACCGCACCTCGGTGTGAGCTCCGGCGGCGCCTCCCCCGGTCAGGAGTCGGCGGCCTCCTCGGCGGCCCTGACCTGTTCGGCGAAGTCGTCGGCCGGGAGGCGTTCCACGGTGGAGCCGTGGTCGGCGGCGAAGGTGTTCACGGGCTCGGCGGACTCCTCCTTGATGTCGAGGACGAGCAGGCCGGTGCCGTCCGCGACCCTCGGGCCGAGCACGATCAGGCCGGCGCCGCCGGTGGCGCCCCGCTCCTGTTCGGCGGCGTTGCCGAGTGCGGCCCCGGCGGCGAAGCCGAGGAAGGCGCCGACCGGGCCGCCGAGCAGGCCGAGCAGGCCGCCGACCACGCCGGAGCCGACCGTCGGCAGGCCGGCGCCCCGGGCGAAGCTGTCGCCCATCTCCAGCAGGCCGTCCGCGGAGCGTTCCAGCACGGCGGCCTGGCGCAGGCCGGGCAGGTGTTCGGCCTGCGCCAGGGCGGAGCGGCAGGCGGCGGGGTCGGCGAAGGCGAGCAGGACGATGTTGTGCTGGTCGGTCATCGCGTTCCGATCGGTCGGGGCGGTTTCGGGCCATCAGGTCATCCTGGGCACGGCAGCCCTGACGATGCCACAGGCCGCGCCGGATCCGGGGTAGGCGGGAACCGACGAGGTGCCACCCCGGCGTCGTGGCGGGTGGGTGGGGCTGGTGGGGTTGCGGCAGGATCGGGAGGGAGCCGGGAAGATGGATCGATCGGTGGAGGACGCGGAGGACGCGGAGGGCGCGATGCGGGCACAGCGGTTGGCACGGTTGGCGGTCGGGTGTGCCGCGGCTGCGGTGCTGGTGCTGGTGACGCTGGTCGGACTGCGCGGGATCGGCGTGATGGTGGCCGGGCTGGTCGGGCTCGGCGTGGCCGCCGCCGGGGTCTGGTGGGGGCTGGCGTACCGCGGGGCGACGCGGCTGTTCGGGCTGGTGCTCGCGGTGGCCGCGCCGGTCTGGGTACTGGGCTTACTGGTGGACAGCGGGATGGGCGTGGCCTCGCTGCTGGCGGTGGCGCTCTGGGCGGGGGCGATGACCACGGCGGCGGGTGCCCTGCGGCAGGACCGCAAGGAGCGGACCGTACCGGAGACCCAGGCCGCGCGGCCCGCCCGGCCGGTGCTGATCATGAACCCGAAGTCCGGCGGCGGCAAGGTCGAGAAGTTCGACCTGGTGGCGAAGGCCGAGGCGCTCGGCGCCAAGGTGGTGCTGCTGGCCGACCAGGACGTCACCGAGCTGGCCCAACAGGCCGTCAGGGACGGCGCCGACCTGCTCGGCGTCGCGGGCGGCGACGGCACCCAGGCGCTGGTGGCGGCGGTCGCCGCCGAGCACCGGCTGCCCTTCCTGGTGATCTCGGCCGGCACCCGAAACCACTTCGCGATGGACCTCGGCCTGGACCGGTCCGACCCGGCCCGCTGCCTGGACGCCCTCACCGACGGCGTCGAACTGAGCGTCGACCTCGGGTCGGTGGCCGACCGGCCGTTCGTCAACACGGTCTCCTTCGGCGCGTACGCGGAGATCGTGCAGAGCCCCGAGTACCGGGACGCCAAGGCCGCCACCGCCCTCGATGCGCTGCCCGACCTGCTGGCCAACCGGGCCGGCGCCCGGCTGACCGCGCAGGCGGACGAGACCCGGCTGGCGGACCCTCAGGCGCTGCTGGTCAGCAACAACCCGTACGAGACCGGCGACCTGCTGGGCGCGGGCAGCCGTCCCCGACTGGACGGTGGCACGCTGGGCGTGCTGAGCCTGCGGGTGGACGGCGCGGCACAGGCCGCCGAACTGGCCCTGCGCGGCGAACAGGCGCAGGGCCTGACCGTACTGACGGCCCGGCAGGTGACCGTGACCTCCGACAACGGCACCATCCCGGTGGCCGTGGACGGCGAGGCGCTCACCCTGCCGACGCCGGTGCGGTGCGAGATCCGGCCGGGGGCGCTGCGGGTGCTGGTGCCGCGCGACCGCCCCGGGGCGACGGCCGTCGCCCCGCTGCGGGACTGGCGGCGGGTCGGCAGGCTCGCCCTGGGCCGTTGACTCGGGCGGCGGTGCGCAAGGATGACCGAACTGGAACGGAAGAGGGAAGTGGCGATCGATGCGTAGCCCGATGACCGAACCGATCGTGCTGGACCTGGCCGCCCTGGACCGGGCGGTGTACGGGGCGATCGCGATCACCCCGACGCCTTCGCTGGACGGCGCGATGCGGCGGCTCTCGCACGCCGCGAACCATTCGAAGATCTCCTTCGCGCTGGCCGGGCTGCTGGCCCTGCGCGGCGGCCGCACCCGGCGGGCGGCGCTGCTCGGGGTGGCCGCGATCGGGGTCGCCTCGGCCGCCGCCAATCTGCTGGGCAAGAACCTGGTGCGGCGGGAGCGGCCGGACCGGCTGGGCGCGCTGGTGCCGGAGGCCCGGCACGTACGGATGCCCACCTCGGCCTCCTTCCCGTCCGGGCACTCGGCCTCGGCGTTCGCCTTCGCCGTCGCGGTGGGGGCCGAACTGCCCCGGACGGCGGTGCCGTTGAGCCTGCTGGCGGCCACCGTGGCGTACTCCCGGGTGCACACGGGTGTCCACTACCCGGGCGACGTGATGGCCGGCGGACTTCTCGGCGTGGCAGCCGCCACGGCCGTCCGGATCACCCTCGCGTAGACCGGGCCGCGCCGGCCGTCGTCCACCTGGTGCCCTTCGAGAGGCGGACGTCCACCGGGCCGTGATCGTGAACACGTCCCTCCCCGGCTACGGCGGCGGCCGCATCGGGCAGGGTTAGCCCGTGACGGATCTTTCGGGGAGGGTGAGTTGACGGCGGATCGGATGATCGAGCTCCTGCTCGACGCGGGGAGCTTCACGTGCTGGGACCAGCCGGTCCGGTACGACGGGGCCGACCCGTCGTACGCCGCGGCACTGGAGCGGGCCAGGGTACGGACCGGCCTGGACGAGGCGGTGACCACCGGTCGGGGCCTGCTGGCCGGGCGGCCGGTGGCGGTGGTGGTCTCGGAGTTCGGCTTCCTGGGCGGCTCGATCGGGGTGGCCACGGCCGAACGGATCACCAGGGCGGTGGAGCGGGCCACCGCCGAGCGGCTGCCGCTGGTGGCCCTGCCGGTCTCCGGCGGTACCCGGATGCAGGAGGGCACCGCGGCCTTCCTCTGCATGGTGCGGATCTCCGCCGCCGTGCTGGCCCACCAGGAGGCCGGGCTGCCGTACCTGACCTATCTGCGGAACCCCACCATGGGCGGCGTGTTCGCCTCCTGGGGCACTCTCGGCCACCTGGTGCTGGCGGAGCCGGGGGCCCGGCTGGGCTTCCTCGGCCCCCGGGCCCACCAGGAGCTGCGCGGCGTCGAGCTGCCCGCCGAGGTCCAGCGCGCCGAGACCCTGGCCGAGCGCGGCCTGATCGACGCCGTGGTCCCGCCCGAGCGGCTGGCCGGGACGGTCGACCGGGCACTCGCGGTGCTGGCGGACCCGGCCGGACCGGCCCCCGCCCCGGCACCCGCCCACACCCCGCCACCCACCGACGCCTGGGAGTCGGTCGGCCGCAGCCGCCTGCCCGGGCGCCCGGGGACGGACGCGGTGCTGGCCGCGGCGGATCCCGGCCGGGTGGAACTCGCCTCCCCGGACGTGGCGTTGGTCCGGGCGCTGGTCAGGTTCGGCGGCCAGCCCGCCGTCCTGGTCGGCCAACGGCCGGGCGCCGAACGCCCGTTCACCGCCGCCGACCTGCGCGCCGTCCGGCGGACGGCGCGGATCGCCGAACAGCTCGGACTGCCGCTGGTCACCCTCGTGGACACCACCGGGGCCGAACTCTCCGCTCAGGCCGAACTCGAGGGCCTGGCAGTCGAGATCGCCCGCTGCCTCAGCACACTGGTGGCCCTACGCACCCCCGTCCTCTCGGTGCTGCTCGGACAGGGCTCGGGCGGGGGCGCGCTGGCCCTGCTGCCCGCCGACCGGGTGCTCGCGGCCGAACACGGCTGGCTGGCGCCGCTACCGCCCGAGGGTGCCTCGGCGATCATGCACCGGGACGGCGCCCACGCAGCCGAACTCGCTCGGTCCCAGGGCATCGGCGCCGCCGACCTGCGGACGGCCGGCCTGGTCGACCGGATCATCCCCGAGCGGCCGGACGCCGCCGAGGAGCCGCTCGCCTTCGCCGACCGGGTGGCCGAGGCGATCGCCTCCGCACTGGGAGAGCTGACGGCCCGTCCGACCGAACGGCGGGCCGCCGAACGGCGGCGGCGGAACCGGCAGCTGGGCGGCGGCTGAGCAGCCGGGAGGGCGGAGGCACGATTTCTGGACCGCCTCGTCCGGGCGCTAGTCTGAATCCTGATTTGTCCCTTTTTACCCGGATGATCAGATCAGATCTTGAGTCACGTACGCGCACTCCTCCGCAGCGTCTGGTTGGGGCCCGCCCTGGTCATGCTGCTGGTCGGTCTGCTCCGGACCGCCCACCCCGAGCTGTGGCGGGACGAGATCTCCAGCTGGAGCGCCGCCACACGCGACCTCGGCGCCCTGGTCGGGATGCTGGAGAACGTCGACGCCAGCAACGGCGTCTACTACGTCCTGCTGCACTTCTGGACCACGCTGTTCGGCGATTCGGTGCTCAGCCTGCGGATGCCGTCCGCCCTGGCCATGGCCGGGGCGGCCGCCTTCACCGCGCTCACCGCGCGACGGCTCTTCGACAGCCGGACGGCCGGGCTGGCCGCCGGACTGCTGCCCGCCACCGTCCCGTTGGTCTCCCGGTTCGCCCAGGAGGTCCGCACCTACGCCCTGGTGACCTGCGCGGTGGCGGCGGCCTGCTGCCTGCTGCTCCGCGCGCTGGAGCGGCCCGGGGCGGGCCGCTGGTCCCTGTACGCGCTGGCGATGGCGCTGGCCGGCTGCTGCCACCTGATCTCGCTGAGCAGCCTGGCCGGTCAGCTGGTCCTGGTGCTCGCGCACTGGTGGGGCCGCCGCCGGGAGCCCGGGGCGGCCCGGGTGCTCTGGCAGTTCCCGCTGGCCGTACTGGCCGTGCTGCTGGCCGCCGCGCCGGTGGCCGTCTACGGCGGTCGGCAGGTCGGCCGGCAGCTCGGCTGGGTGCCCCGACCCTCGGTGCACGACCTGCAGTACTTCTGGCACGACCTGCTGGGCTCACCTCGGGAGATGCAGGTCTTCGCGGCGCTCGCCCTGCTTGCGCTGCTGCACCCCCGGTTCACCCGGGGCGCGGTGCAGGCGCTGCTGCTGGGCACACTGCCGGTGCTGCTGGTCTGGCTGGCCTCGCAGGGTAGCGGCTCGTACTTCACCAACCGGTACCTGCTCTTCACCGTGCCCGCCCTGGCCATGGCGGCCGGCGGGGGCGTCGCCGCCGTGGCCGGGCTGCTGGGCCACCTGACGGCCCGTCCGCTCGCCGTCACCGCGGCGCTGTCCCTGATCGCGGTCCCACTGGTGCTCGGCGCCCCCCGGCAGCAGCAGCAACGCGCCCTGCTCGCCCACGCCGACCGGGACTTCGCGGGCGCGGCCGCCGTGATCGCGGCCGGCTACCAACCGGGCGACGGGCTGGTCACGGCCGCCGGGGACCAGGCCTGGGCGATGGTCGAGCCGGGCGTCACCTTCTACCTTCCGGCGTCGGTCCGCCCGGTCCCGATGTTCGTGGAGCGGGACGCCACCCGGGCCCAGGACCTGTACGCCGTGCCCTGCCCGGTGGCCCAGCGCTGCGTCGGTGACGCGCCCCGGACCTGGCTCGTTACCATCGGCACGGGCGATGACCCCTACGAGGGCCTGCCGGACGGCCAGACCGAGGCCCTGCGGTACGCGTTCGTCCTCACCGATACCCGGCGCCTGCCGGGTATGACGGTGTCACTGCTGGTGAGAAAGGCTTAGACGTGACCACGGCTGACCAGGAGAGTTCCTTCGCCGATCTCGGTGGGGTGCTGGTGATCATTCCGACGTACAACGAGGCGGAGAACGTCGAGTTGATCACCGCGCGGGTGCGGGCGGCGGTTCCGGAGGCGCACGTTCTGGTGGCGGACGACAACAGTCCGGACGGTACGGGTGATCTGGCCGACAAGTTGGCGGCGGCGGATGATCACGTGCACGTGTTGCACCGCAGGGGCAAGGAGGGGCTGGGGGCGGCCTATCTGGCGGGTTTCCGTTGGGGTCTGGACCAGGGGTACCAGGTGCTGGTGGAGATGGATGCGGACGGTTCGCACCGCCCGGAGGAGCTGCCGAGGTTGTTGACGGCGTTGCGGACGGCGGATCTGGTGCTGGGTTCGCGGTGGGTGCCGGGTGGTGAGGTGGTGAACTGGCCGCGTTCGCGGCTGTTGCTGTCGCGGGGTGGTTCGTTGTACTCGCGGTTGATGCTGGATGTGCCGATCCGGGATGTGACGGGTGGGTACCGGGCGTTCCGGCGGGAGACGTTGGAGGGGCTGGGTATGGACCAGGTCGCTTCGGCGGGGTACTGCTTCCAGGTGGATCTGGCGTGGCGGACGGTCAAGGCGGGTTTCAAGGTGGCGGAGGTGCCGATCACCTTCGTGGAGCGGGAGCTCGGTGCCTCGAAGATGAGCCGGAGCATCGTGGTCGAGGCGCTGTGGCGGGTCACCGCCTGGGGCCTCACCGCCCGCCTCGACAAACTGCGGGGCAAGTGACGGCAGCTCAGGCCCCGCGTGCGGGGCCGCTGCTTCGGCGCGAGGATGAGGGCCTGTCCAGCCCACCCCGGAGGTTCGCGTGAGGAGCAGGATCGCCGCCCTGGCCGCGACCGCCAAGGGCCTGCCCGACCAGGTGCCGATCCTCGGCCGGGCGGTCGGGCAGCTCGTCCGGGTCAACCTGCTGGACAGCGCGACCCGGCTGGCTGCCCAGGCCTTCCTGAGTGCCCTGCCCGCCCTCTTCGTGGTCGCCGTGTTCGCGCCCGCCGCCATCCGGGACAACGTGGTCAGCTCGCTCCGGGACCAGCTCGGCATCGAGGGCGCGGCCCAGCAGGAGGTCCGGGGGCTGCTGTCGGCCGGCCACGACGAGGTGGCCGAGAGCTTCGGGCTGGTCGGCGCCCTAATCACCCTGCTCTCCGCGACCGCGCTCAGCCGGGCCATGCAGCGGGTCTGCGAACGCTGCTGGGAGCTGCCCAGGTCGGGCACCCGGGTGGCCGCCTGGCGCTGGCTCGTCTGGCTGGTGGTCTGGCTGGTCGTGCTGGTCTTCCAGTCGCCGGTCCGCAAGGGCTTCGGCGTCGGGGCCTGGCTGGGGCTGCCGCTCTTCCTGCTGCTCGCCACCGCCCTCTGGTGGTGGACCCAGCACCTCCTGCTCGGCAACCGGGTCGGCTGGTACCCGCTGTTCCCAGGTGCCCTGCTCGCCGGCGCCGCCAGCACCGGCCTCGGCGTCGCGGCCCAGGTCTACCTGCCGGGCGCGGTCAGCCGCAGCATCACCAAGTTCGGCCCGTACGGCGTGGTGTTCACCTCACTGTCCTGGCTGATCGTGACCTTCACCGCGGTGACGCTGGCCATCGCGCTGGGCCGCGTCCTGGCCGAGGAGCCACTGATCGCGCGCCGGGGCTGACCTCGCCCGGTCGGAGCACACCAGGGGCTCGGGGCTCTGCGACGGTCCGTCAACAGTGCCCCGAGCCCCTGGTGTGTGCCTGGCTAGGCGATGCGCAGGAGGCGCGACATGATCGACGGCGGGGCCAGGTCCGACTGGAGGGCCACCGGCACCTCGACCTTGCCTTCGCCCTCACCGGCCGTGATGGTCCCGACCTGGGTGCCTGCCTTGACGGTGTGTCCGAGCCGGTCGGCCCCCAGGGTGAGCTTGGCGGTGACCCCGGACCAGCCCGCAACCGTCAGGTCCTTGGTGGCGACCAGCGGCACCCGGCCGCCGAGTCCGTCGTCCACGTACCCGACGACCTGGCCCTGCTTGGCCAGGGTCTGGCCGGTCAGGCCGTCCTGTGCGGCGGTGATGATCTTCTGACTGACCGTCTGGGCGGCCTTCAGCAAGTTGTCGGTCGTGGTCGCGGGCTGCCCCAGCGTGACGCCGAGGATCAGCCGCTTGGTGCCGCCGATCTCCTTGACCGCCGCCCACATCAGGCAGGACCCGGCGGGGCTGCTGGAGCCGGTCTTGACGCCGATCACGCCGTTCCTGGCGGAGAGCAGCCCGTTGGTGTTGTAGATCCGCTGGCCGTTGGAGGTCATGTCCGGGGTGGCGACCACCTGGCGGAACACGTCGTCCTTCATCACCTCGCCGGCCAGCTTGAGCTGGTCCTTGGCGGTGCTCTTGGTGTCGTTGTTGTACCCGGCCGGGTCCGCGTACGTGGTGTTGGTCATGCCGAGCGCCTTGGCCTCGTCGTTCATCTTCTTGACGAACTCCGCCTCGGTGCCGGAGTCCCAGCGGGCCAGCAGCCGGGCGACGTTGTTGGCGGAGGGCAGCATCAGCAGTTCGAGCGCCTCGAACTCGGAGAGCTTCTGACCTTCGGTGAGCTGGGCGCGGGACTCGTCCCCGTTGGTGGACTCGGCGGCAGCCTGCCGGTCCACCGTGATGACCGGGCCCGGCTCGCCCTTCTTCAGCGGGTGGGCGCGGAGGATCAGGTGAGCGTTCATCACCTTGGTGACGCTGGCGATCGGCGCCGGGGTCTCCGGGCCCGAGCTGCCGAGGCTGCCGACCCCGACCACCTCGGCGGCGGCCTGGCCCTTGGCCGGCCAGGGCATGCCGAGCGGGTTTCCGGTGAAGGTGAACGAACCGGCCAGCGAGAGCTTGGTCTTGGGGTCGGGCAGCGGGCGGAGCAGCTGGGCGACCACCACCGCACCGACCAGCAGCGCGAGGAACAGGCTCCAGACGGTGGCCCGCTTGACGGCCCGTCGGAACGGCGAGACCGGACGGGCGGAGAGGGCGGCCAGCACCTCCATGGCCTCGTCGGTGGTCTCGGGCAGCGACGGCGGAGCGGGCTGAGCGGGTGGGGCAGGTGGGGCGGGCGGCGTCGGCGGGGACGGCGGCTCCGCGACCGGCGGGGCGACGGGCTCGGGAGCCGTACGGACCGGCGTGGGCGGCTTCGGGGGCTCCTCGGCCACCACGGGCTCCTCGGGCTCGGCGTCGGCCTCTGCAGGGGCCGCCGCGGGCGCCGCCTTCGCGCGGGCCACCTCGGGCTCGGCCACCGCAGCGGCCTCCGCAGGCTCGCGCTCGGCGTCGGCGGGGGTCTCCTCGGCCACGTCCGCCTCGTCCCTGGCGTCCCGAACCGCGAGACGGGGATCGACCGCCCCGGGCTTCGCGGCCGGCTCAGCCGCGTCCGCGTCCGGACCGTCCGGGCTGGTCACAGCCTCGGAATCGGTCTCCTCGGGCAGCCGGAGCATGGTGGTCGCGTTGTCCACCGGCAGCCTCAGCATGGTGGTCCGGTTGTCCACATCGCGGACCCTCAGCTGGACGGTGGAGCCGCTCGAACCGGTCCCGGCCGGGTCGGTCGGCACCTCCTCCTCGCCTTCCCCGTCGCGCCGCACCTTGTCGGGGGACTCGCCCACGTGATCCAACCTCCTCGTCCGCCGTACCGGCCGAACTCGATTTCCGTTCGCCGGTTAGCTGTCCAGTCTCCGGCACCAAAGGCCGTAACGGCCGTCACACCCCGCCCGACCGGCCACTATTCGGCCGAACCGGCCTCTTCCGGGGCTCTCCCAGCCTCAGACGCGGGCCCCCCGGGGGGCGGTTCCAGGGCCCCGGCGCTAGGTGTACTCGGTCATGAGGTTGGTGACAGTCGGCTGATCGGTGGCTGGCCGCCGAGCGCGGTGTGTCGACGTCGAGTGTTGTAGAAGTCGAGCCAGGGTGCGAGTGCGCGGGTGCGTTGGGTGTTGCTGGTGAAGACCTGCCGGTAGGCCCATTCGGTCTGCAGGGTGCGGTTGAAGCGCTCGACCTTGCCGTTGGTCCATGGGCAGTGCGGGCGGGTGAACTTCTGGCGTGCGCCGAGTTCCCGGCACGCGGCTTGGAAGTCGTGCGAGATCCGGTAGTTCTTGGCGTTGTCGGTCATCACGCGTTCGATCCGGGTGATGCCGTGTGCCTGGAAGAACGTGGCGGCGCGGGTGAGGAAGCCGGCGCAGGTGGCGCCCTTCTCGTCGGGCAGGACCTCGGCGTAGGCGAGGCGGGAGTGGTCGTCGACGGCGGCGTGGACGTAGTCGTAGCCCAGGCCGCGCAGGGCGCGGGGGCGTTCGCCGCGGCCGTGGGCGCGGTGGCCGCCGCCGTCCGGGATCTTCCCGAGCTTCTTGACGTCGATGTGGATCATGTCGCCGGGGCCGGCGTGCTCGTAACGCCGCCCGCCTGCCCGGGTGGCACGGATGACTTCACCGGTCAGCGGGTCGCAGGCGGACAGTGGCGGCACGTTGTGGCGGCGCAGGATCCTGCTGACCGTCCGGGCCGGGACACCGGTCTGCTCGGCCAGGAAGCCCGGGCCCACCCGCAACTGGTGGCGGGCCTTCAGTACGCGTCTTTCGACCGCGGGCGAGGTGCGTGCGGGACAGTGGTGCGGGCGGCTGGTCCGGTCGTGCAGACCGTTCCAGCCCTCCGCCCGGTACCGGTTGACCCAACGGTGGGCGCACTGGCGTGAGACACCGAGCTCCTTCGCGACGTGCGCGACCGGACGTTCGTCGAGTACGACACGGCGGACCAGCAGGCATCTGCCGTGAAAGGTCAGCCGGGCATTAGCGTGGGCCACCAGGACCTCCGAGGTGAGTGAAGACGGCAAACTCCACTACGCCCGGAGGTCCCTCCATGATCAAGTACCGACGCCACCTGTCATCAACGTGTCGGCCGAGTACAGCTAGGTCACGATTCGGAGGCGTACTCGACAAGCCGCTGTGAGAGGCGTCACTCTGTCATTCATCCACGCGGGGAGGCTTGGATGGGCAAGAGCCGCAGAACTATTCCCGAGGAGCTCCTGCTGCTCGCCTTGGACCCGACCACGGGCACCACGGCGCAGCCGCAGACCCTCGACCTCGGACTCGCCGGGGCACAGCTCGTCGAGCTGTCCTTGGCCGGAAGGATCGTCCCGGACGGGGACCGGATCGCCGTGGTGATGCCACGACCGACCGGTGACCCGACGCTGGACCACGCGCTGGAACTGCTGCGCCGTCGCGGCAGCCCGGTGCGGGCCGCGCACTGGATCGGCGGGCCCCGCCTGGGGCTCCGGCAGACCTACCTGGCGCACCTGGAACGGTGCGGCATGGTGACCGCCGTGCCGGGCCAGGTGTGCGGTGTGCTTCCGACGACGCGGTACCAGGCGTCCGACGACTGCACCAATGCCGCGATCAAGCAGCGGCTGGACACCGCGATCCGCACGGGTGTCCCGCCGGACCCCAGAACGGCCGCACTGGCCGCGCTGGCGCATGCCGTCGGCCTGGGCAAGCACCTCTATCCGGGCAACGAGGGCAGGTCCTCGCGGTCCCGGCTGCGCGACCTGATCAGGTACGACCCGCTGGGCGGCATGGTGGCGCACGCGGTGATGGACGTTCAGAACGGGCTGCCCAACCAGGTCCGTGGTCCGGCGACGACCGCCGGACCGAGCAGGCCGGCTCCGGCCGGGCGTCCGGCGCCGAGCCGGCCGACCGCGGGCGGCAACGGCCACGGGATGGCCGGTCGGGCGGTAGCCCGCTGAACGGAGCGCGCGGCGGACCGTGCGCGCCGGTGATCGGAAAGACCCTTTCGGGGCGGTCGGGCCCGGCAGACAACTGCCGGGCCCGACCGCCCCATTGGCGTTCCCGGGCCCCGGAGGTCCCCCTTATCGGTTCCGGCGCCGGCGCGCAAGGGCGGAGATCCCGATTGAGTGGTTTTCCGATGGTCTGTTCCAGTGCGCTCCCGTGATTCCCGGCGCCGTACCGAGCCAAGATGGCATGCTGCTCCAAGTCAGGGGGGTTGGTACCCATTTCCACAGTCTTCCGAGGCGCGCTGCTCTCCGGTGCGCCACAGGTCCGGCCGGAGGTCGATGTGTCCGCCAACATCAATCCGACAGTTCGGCGACGCAGGCTCGGCGCCGAACTGCGGCGTCTGCGCGAACTGAAGGGGATGACCGCCGAGGAGGTGGCGGGCCGCCTGATGGTCTCCCAGTCGAAGATCAGCCGGCTGGAGAACGGCCGCCGCTCGATCAGCCAACGCGACGTCCGGGACCTCTGCGACGTCTACGAGGTCGCCGACGAGCGGATCAGGGCCGGGCTGATGGAGATGGCCAGGGAGTCCCGCCAACGCGGATGGTGGCACGAGTTCGGTGACATCCCGTACAGCGTCTACATCGGCCTGGAGGCCGAGGCGAGCTCGATCCGGGCGTACGAGTCCTCCTTCGTCCCCGGCCTGCTGCAGACCAGGGAGTACGCGGAGGCGGTGGTCGAGGGCACCCAGCCGGACACCGACGTGAGCGCCATCAAGCGGCGGGTGGACGTCCGGCTGAAGCGGCAGAGCCGGATATACGGCGAGGACCAGCTCGGCAGCCTCTGGGTGGTGATAGACGAGGCCGTGCTGATCCGGGTGGTCGGCGGCCCGCGGGTGATGGCCGATCAGCTGCTCCAGCTGCTGGAGTTGAGCGAGCGGCCGAACATCAACCTCCAGGTGATCCCGTTCCGGCACGGCGCCCACCCCGGCATGACCGGGACATTCTCCCTGATGGAGTTTCCGGAGTCGGCGGATTCGACCGTCGTCTACTTCGAAGGAGTGACGAGCGACCTCTACCTGGAGAAGGAGGCCGACGTCCGCCGCTATACCAATCTGTACGACCACCTGCGGGCCGCAGCGCTCAGCGTCGCGGAGAGCCGGTCATTGATTCACACCTATGCAGAGGGGTTCAAGAGATGAGCACGAAGTCGACCAGCAACCTGACCTGGCGCAAGAGCAGCCACAGCGGCGGCAACGGCGCCTGTGTCGAGATCGCCGTCCCGAGCAGCGCCACCATCGCCGTCCGTGACTCCAAGGACCCCGAGGGCCCCCAGCTGCACTTCACCAAGGAGGCCTGGGCCGCCTTCGCCACCGCCACGGCCACCGGCGCCTTCGGCGAGATCTGAGACTCCGCCACGACGGAGGGCGGGCCGCAGGCGAGCAGCCTGCGGCCCGCTCTGCCGTTCCTGGGCTACTTGAGCGGGTAGCGCTCCGACCAGGCGGGGCCGCGCAGTTCGGGACCGTGCAACAGCTCGAGCACGAAGTCGTCGGCGAGCTCCAGCATGGTCCCCCGGCCCTCCAGCTCGGGCAGCAGGTCGGGCGGGAGCGCCGTCTCGCCGTGCAGGGCGCCGAGCAGGCTCCCGCAGACCAGGCCGGTCGAGTCGCTGTCTCCGGAGTGGTTGACCGCCAGCAGCAGACCGGACTTCACGTCGTGCGCGACCAGCGCGCAGTAGACCCCGATCGCCAGCGCCTCCTCGGCGACCCAGCCCTGACCCAGCTCCTCGACCCGCTCGGCCGAGGGCTCCCCCGCCCGTACCGCGTCCAGCGCCTTGCGCAGCGCCGTGGTGGTCTCCTCGTGGCCGGGCTGGTCGGAGAGGGTGGCCAGCGCCAGGTGGACGCCCTCCTCCAGGGTGCCGCCCCTGGCCACCGTGTGCACGATCACCGCGAAGGCGCCGGCCGACAGGTAGCCGGTCGGATGGCCGTGGGTCAACACCGAGCACTCGACCGCCAGTTGGAAGACCAGGCCCGGCTCCCAGGCGGTCAGCAGCCCGAACGGCGCCGCCCGCATCACCGTGCCGCACCCCTTCGACTCCGGGTTGCGCGGCGCCTCCCTCGTCCCCGGGCGCTCCGCGTCCGGACCGGTCAGCCCGGAGAGGCAGGCCTGCCCCGGGGCCCGCTGCGCGTACAGCCACTCCTGCCGCCCGAGCCAGCCGAGGTCATCCTTGCGCTCGTCCGGACCCCAGTCGTACTGGGTCGCTGCCCACCGCAGGTAGGCGTGGTGCACGTCGGTCGGCGGGTGCCAACTCCCGCCGTCCCGTTGGACGTGCGCCCGGATCAGCCCGTCCATCGTGAACAGCGTCATCTGGGTGTCATCGGTGACCCGGCCCGGCCTGCCGTACGCGGGGACGTACCCGGTCACCCCGGCCGGACCGTGCGCGGCGCGGATGCTCTCCAGCGACTCGAACTCGATGCCGGCGCCGAGCGCGTCACCGATCGCCCCGCCGAGCAGACAGCCCCGCACCCTGCTGCGGAAGTCCTGCTGCTGCGTGCGTGACCACAGTGGCATCAACGGACGGCACCTTTCGTCGGGTACGGGAACCGCACCACCCGAACGGGCCGGGCTGGAGCGCATCCGCACTGTATTCGAATACCGCTCCGATTTGGACCTCCGCCGGTGAACCCCGCCCCGACGCCCCCGGGCCGTGCGGCTCAGTCCAGGACGGGAAGCAGCTGCGGCAGGTGCCCGTCCGAGGCGAGCGCCGCCGCCCGGCGTTCGGGCGTGACCTCGCCGTAGGTGGTGGTGCGCTGGCGGTGCGGACGGCCGGCGGCCTCGGCGATGGCCTCGAGGTCGCGGACGGACTTGTAGCTGCCGTAGGCGGAGCCGGCCATCCGGGAGATGGTCTCCTCCATCAGGGTGCCGCCCAGGTCGTTGGCGCCGGAGCGGAGCATCTCGGCCGCGCCCTCGGCGCCGAGCTTCACCCAGCTGGTCTGGATGTTGGGGATGTGCGGGTGCAGCAGCAGCCGGGCCATCGCCATCACCGCGCGGTTGTCCCGCATGGTGGGTCCCGGCCGAGCGATCCCGGCCAGGTATACCGGGGCGTTGGTGTGGATGAACGGCAGCGTGACGAACTCGGTGAAGCCGCCGGTCCGTTGCTGGATCTGCGCCAGCAGCCGCAGGTGGCCCAGCCAGTGCTGCGGCCCGTCCACGTGCCCGTACATCATGGTGGACGACGAGCGGATGCCCAACTCGTGTGCCGTGCTGACCACTTCGACCCAGGTCGCGGCCGGGAGCTTGCCCTTGGTCAGCACCCAGCGGACCTCGTCGTCGAGGATCTCCGCCGCCGTGCCGGGGATGGTGTCGAGTCCGGCGGCCCTGGCCTCGGTCAGCCAGTCGCGGATCGAGAGGCCGGTCCTGGTGGCTCCGTTGACCACCTCCATCGGCGAGAAGGCGTGCACGTGCATCCCGGGCACCCGGGCCTTCACGGCGCGCGCGATGTCGAAGTACGCCGTGCCCGGCAGGTCGGGGTGGATACCGCCCTGCATGCAGACCTCGGTGGCCCCGACCTCCCAGGCCTGTTCGGCCCGGTCGGCGACCTGGTCCAGCGAGAGGCTGTACGCGTCGGCGTCGGTCCGCCGCTGGGCGAAGGCGCAGAACCGGCAGCCGGTGTAGCAGACGTTGGTGAAATTGATGTTCCGGGTGACGCAGTACGTGACCTCCTCGCCCACAGTGTCCCGGCGGACCGCGTCGGCGATGCCGCAGAGCGCGTCCAGCACGGCGCCGTCGGCCTGGAACAGGGCGAGCGCCTGAGCGTCCGTCAGCCGGGTCGGGTCCTCGGCCGCGACGGACAGGGCCTCCCGCAGGTCGCCGCCGAGCCGCTCCGGCGCGGTGGAACCCACCTGGGCCCGGAGCTCCTCCCAGTCGCCGTAGACCTCCTCGAAGTCGGCCCGCCGGTCGCCGGTCCGCCCCTCGGTGTCGATCTCGGCGTGCAGCTCGGTCCGGCCCGAGGCGGCGGGCAGGTCCTCCGGCTCCTGCCAGGGCAGGCCGACCGGCATCGCGTCCGCCCGGGCCAGCCCGGTCTCCGGGTCGGCCAGCGCCCGGACGTGCGGCAGGACGCGCGGGTCCAGCCACGGTTCGCCGCGCAGCAGGTACTCCGGATACACCGTCAGCCGCTCGCGCAGCGCGAAGCCCTGGGCGGCCGTCCGGGCGGCCAGCTCCTCGATCTGCGGCCAGGGGCGCTCGGGGTTCACGTGGTCGGGGGTGAGCGGGGAGACGCCGCCCCAGTCGTCGATGCCCGCGCCGATGATCAGCGGGTACTGCTCGTCGACCAGGTTCGGCGGCGCCTGGATCCGGGCGGACGGGCCGAGCACCAGCCGGGTGACCGCGATCGCGGCGGCCAGCTCCTCCAGTTCGGCGTCCGGCATGCCCCGCATCGCGGTGTCCGGCTTGGCCCGGAAGTTCTGCACGATCACCTCCTGCACGCCGTGGTAGCGGCGGGCGGTCCGGCGGATCGCGAACAGCGCGTCGGCGCGCTCCTCGTACGTCTCCCCGATGCCGATCAGCACCCCGGTGGTGAACGGCACCGCGCTGCGGCCGGCGTCCTCCAGCACCCGGAGCCGGACGGCCGGCTCCTTGTCCGGCGAGCCGTGGTGCGGGCCGCCGGGCTCGGACCAGAGCCGGGTCGCGGTGGTCTCCAGCATCATGCCCATCGAGGGCGCGACCGGCTTGAGCCGCTGGAAGTCGGTCCAGCTCAGCACACCGGGGTTGAGGTGGGGCAGCAGCCCGGTCTCCTCCAGCACCCGGATCGACATCGCCCTGAGGTAGGAGAGGGTGTCGTCGTAGCCGTGCGCGTCCAGCCACTCGCGCGCCTCCGGCCAGCGGTCCTCCGGCCGGTCGCCGAGCGTGAACAGCGCCTCCTTGCAGCCCAGCGCCGCGCCCTGGCGGGCGATCTCCAGCACCTCGTCGGGCGACAGGTAGAGGCCGTGACCGTCCTTGCGGAGCTTGCCGGGCACGGTGACGAAGGTGCAGTAGTGGCAGCGGTCCCGGCAGAGGCGGGTGAGCGGGATGAACACCTTCTTCGAGTACGTGATGACCCCCGGACGCCCGGCCTCGGCCAGCCCGGCGTCCCGGATCCGGGACGCCGTGGCGCACAGGTCCGCCAAGTCCTCGCCCCTGGCCCGGAGCAGCACCGCGGCCTCGGCCACGTCCAGCGCCACCCCGTCCCTGGCCCGGCGGAGCGCGCGCCGCATCGAGGTGGCGGTCGGTGCGGGCGGCTGGTCCTCCGTTGCGTTCATGGGGTGACGATACCCACGGGTTGGTCCGTCGGGATGACGGAACCCTGACGTGGTCTCAGGGTCGGCTGCGCCGCTGGGTGTAGGGCCGTCCCGCCCTGTGGGGCGATGCCGGGGAACCCGCGCCGGGCTCTAATGGGTTGTGCAGAGCAGGACATCTGACGACGACAGGGGTAGAAGTCATGGTGGACCAAGTGCGGCCGTACCGCTCCGGACGACGTACCACCGCCCGGGTCCTGGTCCCGGTCGGTGTGGTGGCGCTGACCGCGGCCGGGATCGGCCTGGTGCCCGCGATGGCGGGCGACTCCGGGCCCTCGCTGCCGGCCCTGACGGCGGAGCAGGTGGTGGCCAAGGCGCTCGGCTCCGACACCGAGTCGCTCTCGGGCACCGTGAAGGTCAAGGCCGATCTCGGGGTCCCGGCCCAGCTGCTCGGCGGGCTGCCGGGCGCCGCCGGTGGCCGCGGCGGCGGTGACCAGGGCTCGTCGCAGGCCGCGCCCGAGAGCAAGCTGCTCGAACTGCTCGGCGGCGAGCACACCCTCCAGGTCGCGGTGGACGGTCCGGACCGCCAGCGGATCGGGCTGATCGGCGGTCTGTCCGGCTACGAGTTGGTGCACAACGGCGGCGAGCTGTGGGCCTGGGACAGCCGAAGCAACGACGCGGTCCACCTGACGGGGCCGGCGGCCGCCGTCGGCCAGCGGCCGAAGACGCCGCTGCCGGTCACCCCGCAGGACGCGGCCCGCCGGTTCCTCGCGCTGGGCGCCGACACCACCTCCGTGGTGGTGGACGGCACGGCCGAGGTGGCCGGGCAGAAGGCGTACCAGCTGAGCGTGAAGCCCAAGCAGAGCGGGTCGACCATCGCCGAGGTGCGGATCGCGGTGGCCGCCGACAACGGCGTGCCGCTGGCGGTGCTGGTCCGCGCGACCGACGGCTCCAAGGTGCTGGACGTGCACTTCAGCCAGGTCTCCTTCGCCAAGCCGAGCGCCTCGACATTCGCCTTCACCGCGCCGAAGGGCGCCAAGGTGACGGAGCGTCGGGCCGAGGCCCCGGCCGTACCGACTGTGCCCGGTCTGACCACGGACGGGCAGAAGACGGACGGCCACGACGCGGGCGGCCACAACGCCGGTGGTCACACCACGGACGGCCTCGACCTGGTCGGCCAGGGTTGGGCCACCGTGCTCACCGCCAAGCTGCCCGTGGGCGAGGGCGCATCCTTCGCCAAGGCGCTCGGCAAGCCGGTCGGCGGCGGCACCCTGATCGGCACCAAGGTGCTGAACGTCCTGATCACCGACGACGGCCGGGTGTTCGCCGGCGCGGTCACCCCGCAGGTGCTGCAGAGCGCGGCCGGGGGGAAGTGAGTGGCTCTTCTGGAACAGTCGGACGGCCGGGCGGCCACCAGCCGCCCGGCCGCTCCGGCGGACGTGATCCGCACCAGCGGCCTGACCAAGCGGTTCCGGGGCGGGCAGCTGGCGGTGGACAACCTGGACCTGACGGTGCCCCGGGGGTCGGTCTTCGGCTTCCTCGGCCCGAACGGCTCCGGCAAGACCACCACCATCCGGATGCTGATGGGCCTGATCGCCCCCACCGCCGGGGTGGCCACCGTACTCGGTGAGCCGATGCCCGGCGCGGTGTCCTCGGTGCTGCCCCGGGTCGGCGCCCTGATCGAGGGCCCGGCCCTGTACGGCTTCCTGACCGGCCGGGACAACCTGGCCCGGATCGACGCCGCCGACCCCACCACCGACTCGCGCACCCGGGCCCGCCGGGTGGACGAGGCGCTGGACCGGGTCGGCCTGACCGCCGCGGCGGGCAAGAAGGCCCGCGCCTACTCCCTCGGCATGAAACAGCGGCTCGGCCTGGCCTCGGCCCTGCTCAGGCCGCGCGACCTGCTGGTGCTGGACGAGCCGACCAACGGCCTGGACCCGCAGGGCATGCGGGAGATCCGCGCCCTGATCCGGGAGGTCGCGGCCGACGGAACCACCGTCTTCCTCTCCTCCCACCTGCTGGACGAGATCGAGCACGTCTGCACCCACGCGGCCGTGATGGCCAAGGGCCGCCTGCTGGTCCAGGGCACGGTGGCCGAGCTGGCCGCCCGCGCCCAGGGCCGCCTGGTGGTCCGTACGCCGGACGTCGCGCTGGCGGCCGAGGTGCTGACCGCCCGTCAGGTCGCTGACCTGACCGGCGACGACGACCGGGTCTCCGGCACCCCGCTGGGCGACCAGGAGCTCCCCGAGCTCTGCGCCGCCCTGGTCGGGGCCGGGGTCCGCGTGCACGGCTTCGGCGTGGAGCGCGGCACACTGGAGGACGCCTTCGTGGCACTGACCGGGGAGGGCTTCGATGTCGCTGGTTGAGACGCGGCCTGCCGCTGTGGCGGCCGCACGGGGTTCGCTCTCGCTGTTCCGCAGCGAGCTCGGGCTGACCTTCCGCCGGGCCAGGACGATCACCCTGCTGGGCATCCTGGCCGCGCTGCCGGTGCTGATCGGGGTGGTGATCAAGTCCCAGACGGACGGCTCCGGGGGCGGCGGCGGTCCCGCCTTCATCGCCCAGGTGACGCAGAACGGCCTGTTCCTGGTCTTCACCTCACTGGCCGTCACCCTGCCGATCTTCCTGCCGATGACGGTGGGCGTGGTGGCCGGTGACTCGATCGCCGGGGAGGCCGCCTCCGGCACCCTGCGCTACCTGCTGGTCGCCCCGGCCGGGCGGACCAGGCTGCTGGCCGTCAAGTTCGCGGCGGGCATGACCTTCTGCCTGGCCGCCACCCTGGCCGTGGCGCTCTCCGCCCTGGCCACCGGCGCGGCGCTGTTCCCGCTCGGCGAGGTCACCCTGCTCTCCGGTGACACCGTCGGCCCCGGCACGGCGCTGCTGCGGGCGGTCCTGATCGCCCTGGTGGTCGCCGCCTCGCTGGGCGGGCTGGTCGCGATCGGCCTGTTCGTCTCCACCCTGACGGGCAGTGGGATCGCCGCCATGGCCACCACGGTGGTGCTGGTGATCACCGTGCAGATCCTGGACACCTTCCCCCAGCTGCACGCCATCCAACCGTTCCTCTTCACCCACCAGTGGCTCAGCTTCGGCGACCTGCTCAGGCAGCCGGTCTACTGGGACAACGTGCTGCAGAACCTCGGGCTCCAGGCGGTCTACGTGGCCGTCTTCGGCTCGGCCGCGTGGGCGAGGTTCACGTCGCGCGACATCACGGCCTGAGCCTCCGGCAGGGCGCCCGCCTGCACGGCCGGCGCCGCCTCCGGGCCGTGGGTCCGCCGGAGGCGGCGCAGGGCGTCCCAGGTGAGCAGCGCGAGTGCGAGCCAGACCAGCGCGAAGCCGGCCCACCGTGCGGGCGGCATCTGCTCGTGGAAGACGGTGACGCCGATCAGGAACTGGAACACCGGCGCCAGGTACTGGAGCAGCCCGAGGGTGCTGAGCGGCACCCGGATCGCCGCCGCGCCGAAGCAGAGCAGCGGGACCGCGGTGATCACCCCGCTGAGCATCAGCAGCCCGGTGTGCCCCCACCCGGCCACCAGGAAGCTGCCCTGGCCGCGGACCGCCAGCCAGATCAGGAAGCCGACCGCGAACGGGAACATCACCGCGCTCTCCAGCGCGAAGCTCTCCAGCCCGCCCAGCGCGACCTTCTTCTTGAGCAGGCCGTAGATCCCGAACGAGAACGCCAGGGTCAGCGCGATCCAGGGCGGCCGCCCGTACCCGAAGGTGAGCACCACCACCGCGGCCGTGCCGATGCCGACCGCCACCCACTGCGCGGTGCGCAGCCGCTCGTGCAGCAACAGGACCCCGAAGGCGATGGTGACCAGCGGGTTGATGAAGTACCCGAGGCTGCTCTCGACCACGTGGCCGGAGTTCACGCCCCAGATGTAGACACCCCAGTTGAGCGAGATCGCCAGCGCGGCCAGCACCGAGAGCGCCAGCCTGCGGGGCTGGGCGAGCAGCGGACGGATCCACGCCCAGCGACGCTGCACCAGCAGCATCAGGGCGACCGCCACCAGGGACCAGGTCATCCGGTTGGCCAGGATGTCGGCCGCGCCGCTGGGCTCCAGGAGCGGCCAGAACAGCGGGAAGAGCCCCCAGATCCCGTACGCGGCCACGCCGTAGCCGATCCCGTTCCCACCACCGGCCTGCTGCTGTACCGCCATCGACCGGCCTGCCCTCCGCGCGCGCTGATCCTCGGTCGAAGGTAGCGGCACGGAGGGCGGACTGTCATCTCCGTATCAGGGTTTGACTCATGACAGGTCAGACGGCTGCGGCGACCGTCTCGGCCAGCGGGGTGGTCGGGCGGCCGATCAGCTTGCTCAGCCCGCCCTGGTGCCGGGCCAGTTCGCCCCGGGCTATGGCGGCGTCCACGTCGACCAGGATCGAGGCGAAGCCCTCCGGCAGGCCCGCACCGACCAGGACGGCGTGGTGCTGCTCGGCCGGCAGGTCGCGGTACTCCACCGGCCTGCCCGAGGCGGCGGCCAGCGCGGCCGCGTACTCGGAGAAGCTCCAGGCCACGTCGCCGCTGAGCTCGTACACCTGGTTGGCATGGCCCTCGCCGGTGAGCACCTCGACGGCCGCGTCGGCGAAGTCGCGCCGGGCGGCGGTGGCGATCCGGGCGTCACCGTTGCTGCCGACCACCGCGCCGTGCTCCAGGGCGACGGCGGCGTTGGCGGTGTAGTTCTCGGTGTACCAGCCGTTGCGCAGGAAGACGTACGGCAGGCCGGAGGCGCGGATCGCCGCCTCGGTGCCCTTGTGGTCGTCGGCCAGCGCGAAGTTGGCGTCGTCGCCGCCCAGCACGCCGGTGTAGGCGAACAGCGCGACCCCCGCCGCCGCCGCCGCCTCCACCACCGCGGTGTGCTGCGGGATCCGGGCGCCGATCGCGGTGCCGGAGATCAGCAGTACCTTGTCGCCCGCGCCGAAGGCGGCCGCCAGCGTCTCTGGCCGGTCGTAGTCGACCACCCGGACGTCGACGCCCTGGGCGGCCCAGTCGGCGGCCTTCTCGGCGGAGCGGACGGCGACGACGATCTCGGTCGCGGGGACCTTGGCGAGCAGGCCCTCGACGACCAGGCGGCCGAGCTGTCCGGTGGCTCCGGCGACGACGATCATGACGTTCTCCCTGCGGTGAGCTCTTGTGCTGACAGCACTCACCGTATGTACTGGACTTACCAATCGGAAGTACGCACCTTGAAGTAGGGTACTGACATGAAGGTAAGTGTCGAGCAGCTCCAGCACCCGCCGGACGTCAACGACCGGATGTGCCCGTCCCGGGGCGTGCTGGAGCACGTCACCAGCCGTTGGGGCGTCCTGGTGCTGATCGCACTGGCCGAGCGCGACTACCGGTTCAGCGAGCTGCGCCGCCGGGTCGCCGGGGTCAGCGAGAAGATGCTCGCCCAGACCCTGCAGAACCTGGAGCGGGACGGCTTCGTGCACCGCGAGGCGCACCCGGTGATCCCGCCCCGGGTCGACTACCGGCTCACCCCGCTCGGCACCGAGGCGGCCCAGCTGGTCGGCGGCCTGGCGCACTGGGTGGAGCGGCACACCCCGACGGTGCTGGCGGCCCGTCAGGAGTACGACAGCGCCCGCTGACCCCATGGTGGGGGCCAGCGGGCGGCGGGAGCGGGTCAGGCCACCGTCCAGGTGTCCTTGCCGGTCAGCAGGGCGCCGAGGTCTCCGGGGCCGTGCTGCTCGACGGCCTGGTCCAGCTGATCGCCCATCAGGTCGTCGTAGACCGGCCGTTGGACCGCGCGGAGCACGCCGATCGGCGTGTGGTGCAGGGTGTCCGCGTCGGCGATTCGGGACAGCGCGAAGGCCAGTGCCGGGTTGGGGTGGTGGGCGTCGTGCACCAGGACGTCGGACCGGTTCTCCTCGGTGAGCGGGGCCACGTGCAGCCCGCCCAGCGCGTCCCGGAAGACGCCCCGGTCGGCGAAGGTGACCGGGGCGCCGTGCTCCAGCCGGATCAGCGCCTCGTCCCTGGTGCCCGGGTCCTTGAGCACCTCGAAGGCGTTGTCGTTGAAGATGTTGCAGTTCTGGTAGATCTCCACCAGCGCGGTGCCCTGGTGCTCGGCGGCCGCCCGGAGCACCGACTGCAGGTGCTGGCGGTCCGAGTCGATGGTCCGGGCCACGAAGGTGGCCTCGGCGCCGATCGCCAGCGAGAGCGGGTTGAACGGGTGGTCCAGCGAGCCCATCGGCGTGGACTTGGTGATCTTGCCGACCTCGCTGGTGGGCGAGTACTGGCCCTTGGTCAGCCCGTAGATCCGGTTGTTGAACAGCAGGATCTTCAGGTTGACGTTCCGCCGCAGCGCGTGGATCAGGTGGTTGCCGCCGATCGACAGCGCGTCGCCGTCACCCGTCACCACCCAGACCGACAGGTCCCGCCGGGAGGCGGCCAGTCCGGTGGCGATCGCCGGCGCGCGGCCGTGGATCGAGTGCATCCCGTACGTGTTCATGTAGTACGGGAAGCGCGAGGAGCAGCCGATGCCGGAGACGAAGACGGTGTTCTCCCGCCGGATGCCCAGCTCGGGCATGAAGGCCTGGACGGCGGCCAGGATCGCGTAGTCCCCGCAGCCGGGGCACCAGCGCACCTCCTGGTCGGTCTTGAACTCCTTGGCGGTCTGCAGCGCCTCGGCCTTGGGGACCAGTCGAAGGCTCTCCATCACTTCTCCTCCAGAGTGCCGATGGCGGCGGACAGCACGTCGGCCAGCTGGGCCGCCTTGAAGGGCAGGCCGCGCACCTGGTTGTAGGACTCGGCGTCCACCAGGTACTTGGCCCGCAGCAGCAGGGCGAGCTGGCCGAGGTTCATCTCCGGCACGATCACCTTGTCGTACGCCTTGAGGATCGACCCCAGGTTGGCCGGGAAGGGGTTGAGGTGCCGCAGGTGGGTCTGCGCCACCTCGCCGCCGTCGGCCCTGACCCGGCGGACGGCGGCGGTGATCGGGCCGTAGGTGGAGCCCCAGCCGAGCACCAGGACCCTGGCTCGGCCCGACGGGTCGTCAACCGCCAGGTCGGGGACGTCGATACCGTCGATCTTGGCCTGCCGGGTGCGGACCATGAAGTCGTGGTTGGCCGGGTCGTAGGAGATGTTCCCGGTGCCGTCCTGCTTCTCGATCCCGCCGATCCGGTGCTCCAGGCCCGCCGTGCCCGGTACCGCCCACGGGCGGGCCAGCGTGGCCGGGTCGCGCTGGTACGGCCAGAACTCGCCGTCGTGGTTCGGGCCGGTGGCGAAGTCCGGGTCGATGGACGGGAGTTCATCCACCATCGGGATCCGCCACGGCTCAGAGCCGTTGGCCAGGTAGCCGTCGCTCAGCAGGAAGACCGGGGTGCGGTAGGTGACCGCGATCCGGGCCGCCTCCAGCGCCGCGTCGAAGCAGTCGGCCGGCGTGGCGGGGGCCACGATCGGGACCGGCGCCTCGCCGTTGCGGCCGAACATCGCCTGCAGCAGGTCGGCCTGCTCGGTCTTGGTCGGCAGGCCGGTGGACGGGCCGCCGCGCTGGATGTCGATGACGAGCAGCGGGAGTTCGAGCGAGACGGCCAGACCGATGGTCTCCGACTTGAGCGCCACGCCGGGCCCCGAGGTGGTGGTGACGCCCAGCGCCCCGCCGAAGGCCGCACCGAGCGCGGCGCCGATCCCGGCGATCTCGTCCTCGGCCTGGAAGGTCCGGATCCCGAAGTTCTTGTGCCTGGACAGCTCGTGCAGGATGTCCGAGGCCGGGGTGATCGGGTACGAGCCGAGGAAGACCGGCAGACCGGAGCGCTGCCCTGCCGCGACCAGCCCGTAGGAGAGCGCGAGGTTGCCCGAGATGTTCCGGTAGGTGCCTAGCGGCAGCCTGGCCGGGGCCACCTCGTAGGAGACCGCGAAGTCCTCGGTGGTCTCGCCGAAGTTCCAACCCGCTTGGAAGGCCACGATGTTGGCCTCGGCGATGTCGGGCTTCTTGGCGAACTTCTGCCGCAGGAAGGCCTCCGTGCCGTGGGTGGGCCGGTGGTACATCCAGGACAGCAGCCCGAGCGCGAACATGTTCTTCGCCCGCTCGGCGTCCTTGCGGGCCAGACCGGAGTCCTTGAGCGCCTCCAGGGTGAGCGCCGTCAGCGGCACCCGGTGCACGTGGTACGCCTCCAGCGAGCCGTCGCCGAGCGGATCGGCGGCGTACCCGACCTTCGCCAGCGCGCGCTTGGTGAACTCGTCCGTGTTGGCGATGATCTCGGCGCCGCGCGGCAGGTCGCCGAGGTTGGCCTTGAGCGCCGCCGGGTTCATCGCGACCAGCACGTTCGGCGCGTCACCCGGGGTGAGGATGTCGTGATCGGCGAAGTGCAGCTGGAACGACGACACGCCCGGCAGCGTCCCGGCGGGGGCCCGGATCTCGGCCGGGAAGTTCGGCAGGGTCGAGAGGTCGTTGCCGAACGAGGCCGTCTCGGAGGTGAAGCGGTCACCGGTGAGCTGCATGCCGTCACCGGAGTCCCCGGCGAACCGGATGATCACCCGGTCCACCCGCCGGATCGGCTTCGCGGGGCGCTGCCGCACACCTGGTGGCGCGACCGGCCCCGAGCGGCTCTCGCCACCGTCCGAGCCGTCCACTGCCTCTGCCTGATCCACCTGACTGGTCACTGCCGCGGACCTCCTCGTGGGCGCCAGCCGCGGGCGTGAGCCGTGTGCCCCGTCCGCCTGGTGCACTGCTTCGCATCCTAGGCGGCCCGACCCCGCACGGGCCGGAACTTCGGACCGAACGGCGGGGCCTCCACCGGTACACAACGTCGGCACTAGGGGTCTTCATGCCCCCGCACAGGGGTGGCGCGGTCAGGACTGGAGGTAGGTGAGCACTGCGAGCACCCGGCGGTGGTCCTCGGGGCTCTGGGTCAGGCCGAGCTTGAGGAAGATGTTGCTGACGTGCTTCTCCACCGCGCCGTCCGAGACCACCAGCTGCCGGGCCACGGCGGCGTTGGTCCGCCCCTCGGCCATCAGTCCGAGCACCTCGCGCTCGCGCGGGGTCAGCCCGGCCAGGACGTCGCCCTTGCGGCTGCGGCTGAGCAGCTGCTGCACCACCTCCGGGTCCAGCGCGGTGCCGCCGTCGGCGACCCGGACCACCGCGTCGACGAACTCCCTGACCTCGGCCACCCGGTCCTTGAGCAGGTAGCCGACTCCCCGGGTGGAGCCGGCCAGCAACTCGCCCGCGTACTTCTCCTCGACGTACTGGGAGAGCACCAGCACCCCCAGGGCCGGGTACAACCCGCGCAGCGTGACGCAGGCCCTGACCCCCTCGTCGGTGTGGGTCGGCGGCATCCGGACATCGGCCACCACCACGTCGGGCAACGCGTCCGTGGCGGCGAGCTCCTGCACGGTACGGACCAGCGACTCGCCGTCCCCGACACCCGCGACCACGTCCAGGCCCCGGTCGGTGAGCAGCCTGGTCAGACCCTCGCGCAGCAGTACGGAGTCCTCGGCGATGACGACACGGAGCATGGCGGCCTTTCGGGCAGGGTGACCGGACGGCGTCCAGTCTCCCCCAGAGGGTCCGTCAGTGGGGCCGGATCAAGAAGCGGCGTCCGAGCCGAGTCTGGGCGGCGCCGACGATGGAGTCCATGCGGAGCATCGGCGACTGAGGAGAAACCGTTCAAGGGGGCACCTCCCGCCCGAAGGGTGGGGGAGAGAGCTCGGGCGTCGCGACGCCGGCCCCACTGACGGACCCTCTGAGCAGACGGTCCGTCACATCGTGCGGATGGCCACCGCGTCGCAGAGGCCCTGCAGGGCCGCCTTCGCCGGACAGTCCGGCAGCGGGGCGAGCAGCGCGCGGGCCTCCTCGGCGTAGCGCAGGGTGTCCCGGCGGGCGCGCTCCAGCGCGGGGTGCCGGCGCAGCAGCTTGAGCGCCTCGGCGTGCAGCTCGTCGTCGGACGCCAGGTCCAGGGTGAGCAGCTCTCGCAGCCGGAGGTCCTCGGCGTCGTCCTCGTCCACCGGCATCTGGTGCAGCAGCAGGATCGGCAGCGTCGGCACGCCCTCGCGGAGGTCGGTGCCGGGGGTCTTGCCGGACTCGTGGCCGTCGCTGGCGATGTCGAGCACGTCGTCGGCGAGCTGGAACGCGGTGCCCATCCGCTCGCCGTACTGGCGGAGGATCTCGACCGCCTCCGGGTCGGCGCCGGACATCAGCGCGCCGAGGTGGCAGGCGACCGCCACCAGGGACCCGGTCTTGCCCGCGACCACGTCCAGGTAGTGCTGGAGCGGGTCGTCGCCGGGGCGCGGACCCGCGGTCTCCAGGATCTGGCCGGTCACCAGCCGCTCGAAGGCGTCGGCCTGGAGACGGACCGCCGCCGGGCCGAGGTCGGCCAGCACCTGGGAGGCGCGGGAGAAGAGGAAGTCACCAGTCAGGATGGCGACCGAGTTGTCCCAGCGGGAGTTGGCGCTCGGGGCACCCCGCCGGACGGGGGCCTCGTCCATCACGTCGTCGTGGTACAGGGTGGCCAGGTGGGTCAGCTCGACCACCACGGCGGCGGGGACCACACCGGGCGCGTACGGGTCGCCGAACTGGGCGGCCAGCATGACCAGCAGCGGGCGGAAGCGCTTGCCGCCGGCCTCGATCAGGTGGCTCGCGGTGACGGTGATGAACGGGACGTCACTCTTGACCGTCTCGGTCAGGGACGCTTCGACGGCGTCCATGCCGGCCTGGACGTCACTGGTCAGATCGCGGTCCTGCACGCTCAGCCCGAAGGGCCCCACGACGGTCACGCAGACCACTCCTGTCCCTGGTCGATTCGCGGCCCGGTCCCTGAGTGCCGCCGCTGGCCTACTAGGAGGGTATCCGGTCACGAGTGGATCACTGCACGGGCGTGCGGGTGAGAACGACGTAGGGCCCGCAGCCTGCGGCTGCGGGCCCTACGGCCGGGCTCAGCGTGCAAAGACCGAGGCCGAGGTGGCCAGGTCCAGGAAGTACTGCGGGGCCAGACCGAGCACCAGGGTGACCAGGACGCCGATCGCGATGGCGGTGCTGGTGAGCACGCTCGGCACGGCCACGGCGGGGCCGCCCGGGCGGGGGTCGGAGAAGAACATCAGCACGATCACGCGGATGTAGAAGAAGGCCGCGACGGCAGAGCTGAGCACACCGACGATCACCAGCGGGGTGGCACCACCGGCCGCCGCCGCCTGGAACACCGCGAACTTGCCGGTGAAGCCCGAGGTCAGCGGGATACCGGCGAAGGCCAGCAGGAAGAGCGCGAAGACCGCCGCCAGCAGCGGCGAGCGCCGGCCAAGACCGGCCCAGCTGGAGAGGTGGGTGGCCTCGCCCTTGGAGTCCCGCACCAGGGTCACCACCGCGAACGCACCGAGGGTGACGAAGGAGTACGCGGCCAGGTAGAAGAGGACCGCCCCGATGCCCTGCTTGTTGGAGGCGATCACCCCGGTCAGGATGAAGCCGGCGTGCGCGATCGAGGAGTACGCCAGCAGCCGCTTGACGTCCTGCTGGGTGACGGCCAGCACCGCGCCGACCACCATGGTCAGGATCGCCACGCCCCACATGACCGGCCGCCAGTCCCAGCGCAGGCCGGGGAAGGCCACGTAGAACAGCCGGAGGAAGGCGCCGAAGGCGGCCGTCTTGGTGGCCGCCGCCATGAAGCCGGTGACCGGGGTCGGCGCGCCCTGGTACACGTCCGGGGTCCAGGCGTGGAACGGGACCGCGCCGACCTTGAACAGCAGGCCGACCGAGATCATCGCCAGACCGATCAGCAGCAGCGCGTCGTTCTGGGTGGAGCTCGCCAGCGCGGGGGTGACCTGGGCGACCCCGGACACCACGTCGGCGATCTCGCCCAGTCGGACGGTGCCCGCGTAGCCGTACAGCAGCGCGGTGCCGAACAGGAAGAAGGCCGAGGCGAAGGCGCCGAGCAGGAAGTACTTGACCGCCGCCTCCTGGGAGAGCAGTCGGCGCCGCCGGGCCAGGGCACAGAGCAGGTAGAGCGGGAGGGAGAAGACCTCCAGCGCCACGAACATGGTCAGCAGGTCGTTGGCTGCGGGGAAAAGCAGCATGCCGCCGACCGCGAACAGGGTGAGCGGGAAGACCTCGGTGGAGGCGAACCCGGCCCTGGTGGCCTCCCGCTCCTGCTCGCTGCCGGGGACGGACGCACCCTGGGCGGTGAAGGCGTCCACCGCGTTGCCGTTCAGCCTGGGCTCGAGCCGGCGCTCGGCGTAGGTGAGCACGGCCACCGCGGCGGAGAGCAGGATGACGCCCTGGAGGAACAGTGCGGGACCGTCGATGGCCACCGCGCCCATCGCCAGCAGCCCGGACTCGGTGGTGGCGTGGCCCTGGGCGGCCAGCACCACCACCGCGCCGAACGAGGCCACCAGGCCGAGCAGGGCGATGGTCAGCTGGGTGCCGTACCGGGCCCGGCGGGGCAGGAACGCCTCGGCCAGGATGCCGAGCAGGGCGGCGCCGAAGACGATCAGCATCGGCGAGAGCTGCCCGTACTCGATGTGCGGGGCCGGGATGCTGGGGCTGTTGCCGCCCGCGGCGGCGAGCCAACCGCTCACTTGTGCTCACCTCCGGTGGTGGCGGCGACCGGGTGGGCCGGTGCCGGGTCGTGCTGGTGGACCTGGGACTGGGTGGCGTCCACGGTCGGGTTGACCAGGTCGGTGAGCGGCTTCGGGTAGACGCCCAGCAGGATGGTCAGCGCCACCAGCGGTGCCACCACGGCCAGTTCACGGACCTTCAGATCAGGCATGCCCTCGATCTGCGGCTTGACCGGGCCGGTCATGGTGCGTTGGTAGAGCAGCAGCGCGTACAGCGCGGCCAGCACGATGCCCAGGGTGGCGATGATTCCGATCACCGGGTACTTGGTGAAGGTGCCGACCAGTACCAGGAACTCGCTGACGAAGGGTGCGAGACCCGGCAGCGAGAGGGTGGCCAGGCCACCGATCAGGAAGGTTCCGGCGAGCACCGGCGCAACCTTCTGCACCCCGCCGAAGTCGGAGATCAGGCGCGAGCCGCGCCGGGAGATCAGGAAGCCGGCGACCAGCATCCAGGCGGCGGTGGAGATGCCGTGGTTCACCATGTAGAGGGTGGCACCGCTCTGCGCCTGGGTGGTGAAGGCGAAGATGCCCATGATGATGAAGCCGAAGTGCGAGATCGAGGCATACGCGACCAGGCGCTTGATGTCCTTCTGACCGACCGCCAGCAGCGCGCCGTAGACGATGCCGATCAGGGCCAGCACCAGGATCACCGGACCGAAGGTGGTGGACGCCTCCGGGAACAGCCCCAGGCAGAACCGCAGCATCGCGAAGGTGCCGACCTTGTCGACGACGGCCGTGATGAGGACGGCCGTTCCGGCGGTGGCCTCGCCCATCGCGTTCGGCAGCCAGGTGTGCAGCGGCCAGAGCGGCGCCTTGACCGCGAAGGCGAAGAAGAAGCCCAGGAAGAGCGCCTTCTCGGCGGTCGGGTCGATCACCAGCTTGCCGTCGGCGATCGCGTCGGTCAGCGTCGGCAGGTCGAAGGTGGCCAGGCCCTGCCCGGACGCGATCACGTACAGCCCGATCACGGCGGCCAGCATGACCAGTCCGCCGAGCAGGTTGTAGAGCAGGAACTTGACGGCGGCGTAAGAGCGTTGGGCGCTCGCGTCCGGACCGCCGGCCCGGTCGCCGAAGCCGCCGATCAGGAAGTACATCGGGATCAGCATGGCTTCGAAGAAGACGTAGAACACGAAGACGTCGGTGGCCAGGAAGGAGACCACCACCATCGCCTCGACCGCCAGCACCAGGGCGAAGAAGCCCTGCGTCCGGCGGAGGTTCTCGAAGGTGCCGTCCGGGTTCTGGATCGGCTCCGCGTCGTGCCAGGAGGCCAGCATGACGATCGGCACCAGCACGGCGGTGAGCAGCACCAGGACCGCGCCGATCCCGTCCACACCGAGCGAGAAGCTGATCCCGAAGGACCTGATCCAGCTGTAGGACTCGGCCAACTGGTAGCGCGCGCCGCCGGGTTCGTAGCGGACGGCGACCAGTGCGGCCAGCGCCAGGGTGGCCGTCGAGACGGCCATCGCGGTGAGCTTCGCCGTCCGGCGGCGGGCCTCGGTGGTGCCGCCCGGCAGCGCCGCGGTGAGCACCGCCCCGGCGGCCGGGACGGCACAGGTGGCGGTCAGCAGGTAGCTCATCGCCGTACCTCCCTTGCGAAGTGACGAGACATCAGACCGACCTCATCAGGAGAGTGGTGGCGACCAGCACCAGGGTGCCGCCGAACATCGAGAGCGCGTACGTCCGGACGTAGCCGGTCTGGACCCGGCGCAGCCGGCCGGAGATGCCGCCGATCGCGGCGGCGAGGCCGTTCACGAAGCCGTCCACGGCCTTGCTGTCCAGGAAGACCAGCGAGGCTGCCAGGGCGGAGCCGGGACGGACCAGCACGGCGTGGTTGAAGTCGTCCTGGAGCAGGTCGCGGCGGGCCGCCCGGGTGAGCGCCGAGCCCACCGGCGGGGTGACCGGCACCGGGGAGCGGCCGTACATCAGCCAGGACAGCAGCACACCGGCGGCCACGCAGACCGAGGTGAGCACGGTGACCGTGGCCGCGTTCAGCGGCGAGTGGCCGTGGACCAGCCCGGTGACCGGCTCCAGCCAGCCGACGAAGGACTCGTTGAACGCGAACAGTCCGCCGGCGAAGACCGAGCCGAAGGCCAGCACGACCATCGGCAGCGTCATGCTGGCCGGGGACTCGTGCGGGTGCGGCTCGTGGCCCTCGTCATCCGTCTGCCAGCGCTTCTCGCCGAAGAAGGTCATGATCATCACGCGGGTCATGTAGAACGCGGTGACCGCCGCGCCGACCAGGGTGCAGATCCCGAGGATCCAGCCCTCGGTGCCGCCCTTGGAGAAGGCCGCCTCGATGATCAGGTCCTTGGAGAAGAAGCCGGACAGGCCGGGGAAGCCGATGATCGCCAGATACCCGAGGCCGAAGGTGACGAAGGTGACCGGCATGTACTTCCGCAGGCCGCCGTAGTGCCGCATGTTCACCTCGTCGTCCATGCCGTGCATGACCGACCCGGCGCCGAGGAACAGCCCGGCCTTGAAGAAGCCGTGCGTCACCAGGTGCATGATGGCGAAGGCGTAGCCGATCGGGCCGAGACCCGCGGCCAGCACCATGTAGCCGATCTGCGACATGGTCGAGCCGGCCAGCGCCTTCTTGATGTCGTCCTTGGCGCAACCGACGATCGCACCGAACAGCAGCGTCACCGCACCGACCGCCACCACCACGGTCTGGGCGTCGGGGGCCAGGTTGAAGATCACGCTGGACCGGGTGATCAGGTAGACCCCGGCGGTCACCATGGTGGCCGCGTGGATCAGGGCCGAGACCGGGGTCGGGCCCTCCATCGCGTCCCCGAGCCAGGACTGCAGCGGCACCTGGGCGGACTTGCCGCAGGCGGCCAGCAGCAGCATCAGCGCGATCGCGGTGAGCTTGCCCTCGCTCGCCTGGTCGGCGGTGCCGAACACCCCGGCGAAGGTGATGTCGCCGAACTCGACGAACATCAGCATGATGCCGATCGAGAGCCCGAGGTCACCGACCCGGTTGACCAGGAAGGCCTTCTTGGCGGCCACCGCCGCGCTCGGCTTGTGCTGCCAGAACCCGATCAGCAGGTACGAGGCCAGCCCGACGCCCTCCCAGCCCGCGTACAGCAGGAGGTAGTTGTCCGCCAGCACCAGCAGCAGCATGGCAGCCAGGAAGAGGTTCAGGTAGGCGAAGAAACGACGGCGGCGCGGGTCGTGCGCCATGTAGCCCATCGAGTAGATGTGGATCAGCGTGCCGACACCGGTGATCAACAGGACGAAGGTGACGGACAGTTGGTCCAGCTGGAAGGCGACGTCGGCCTTGAATCCGCCGACCTCGATCCAGCTGAACAGGCGCTGGGAGACCGAGCGGTGCTCGGCGTCCCGGCCCAGCATGTCCGAGAACAGTGCCAGGCCGAGCCCGAACGAGGTGGCGGCCAGCGCGGTGCCGAGCCAGTGCCCGTAGCGGTCGAACAGCCGACCGCCGAGCAGCAGCAGGGTGGCGCCGAGCAGCGGGGCCGCCACGAGCAGCGGAATGAGTGAGTTCACCGTGGGCCCTCCGCCTACAGCTTCATCAGGTTGCTGTCATCGACCGAAGCCGAGTGCCTGGACCGGAAGATGGACACGATGATGGCGAGGCCGACCACGACCTCGGCCGCGGCGACCACCATGGTGAAGAAGGCGATGATCTGACCGTCCAGGTTGCCGTGCATCCTGGAGAAGGTGACCAGCGCCAGGTTCGAGGCGTTGAGCATCAGCTCGACGCACATGAAGAGCACGATCGCGTTCCGCCGGATCAGCACGCCGGAGGCACCGATGGTGAACAACAGGGCTGCCAGGTAGAGGTAGTTGACGGGGTTCACGCCTCGTCCTCCTGCTCCGGGGACTTCTGCGGGACGGTCTCCAGCGCCTTGCGCGGGCCGCTCACCGGCGGACGGGCCGACCGCGGGCGGCCCAGCCAGTCGGCGGTGCTCGCCTCCAGCTCGGCCATCCGATCCAGCATGTCCCGGCTGACGTCGCGGATCTGGCCGCGCTCGCGCAGCGTGCTCATCACCGAGTCCTCGCTGACGGTGCCGTCCGGCAGCAGGGCCGGGACGTCCACCGCGTTGTGCCGGGCGTACACGCCGGGGGCGGGCAGCGGCGGCAGCTGGATGTTGTCCTTGACCCGCTGGGCGGCCAGCTGACGCTGGGTCAGCGGGGCCCGGACGTGCTCACGGTGGGTCAGCACCATCGCGCCGATCGCCGCGGTGATCAGCAGCGCACCGGTCAGCTCGAAGGCCCAGACGTAGTCGGTGAACAGCAGCCGGGCCAGGCCCTGCACGTTGCCCTCGGCGTTCGCCTCGGTCAGGCCGGTGAAGGTGGTGAGCTTGGCGTTGGCGATCCCGGCGGTCAGCAGCACGCCGAAGCCGAGGCCGCAGAGCACGGCGGCGATCCGCTGGCCCTTCAGCTGCTCCTTGAGCGAGTCGGCGCTCGTCACACCGACCAGCATCAGCACGAACAGGAAGAGCATCATGATCGCGCCCGTGTAGACCACGATCTGCACCACGCCCAGGAAGACCGCGCCCTGGGCGAAGTAACAGACCGCCAGCGCCATCATGGTGGCGGCCAGGCAGAGTGCGCTGTGCACCGCCTTCTTCATCAGCAGCATGCCGAGCGCGCCGCCGACCGCGATCACGGCGAGGATCCAGAACTGGACCGCCTCTCCGGTGGAGGTCATCCCTGCACCTCCCGCTCCCGGTCGGTCCGCTGCTGCTGCACGGTGCCCGGCGCCGCCTGGGTGATCTCGCCCAGGTAGTAGGCGCTCTCGTCGGCGCCCGGGTAGTAGGCGTGCGGGCTGTCAACCATGCCTTCGGTGAGCCCCACCAGAAGCTGCTCCTTGGTGAAGATCAGGTCGGCCCTGGAGGAGTCGGCCAGCTCGTACTCGTTGGTCATGGTGAGCGCCCGGGTCGGGCAGGCCTCGATGCAGAGGCCGCAGAGGATGCAGCGGGCGTAGTTGATCTGGTACACCGCGCCGTACCGCTCGCCCGGCGAGTAGCGCTCCTCGTCGGTGTTGTCGGCACCTTCGACGTAGATCGCGTCGGCCGGACAGGCCCAGGCACAGAGCTCGCAGCCGACGCACTTCTCCAGGCCGTCCGGATGCCGGTTCAGCTGGTGGCGGCCGTGGAAGCGGGGAGCGGTGGGCTTCTTCTGCTCCGGGTACTGCTCGGTCAGCCGCTTCTTGAACATGGCCTTGAAGGTCACGCCGAAGCCTGCGGCCGGGCCGAGGATCGACGCCTTGTCGGTCTCGTCGGGCATGGTCAGCTCCCTTCCGACGAGGAGTGGTGGGCGCCGTTCAGGGCGTCCTGGAGTTTCGGGGCCCGGCTGGGCCGGCGCGGGACCGGCGGGAGGCTCTGGCCGGGCAGCGGAGGCACCGGGTAGCCGTCCGCCGTCGGGTCGAACTCGGCCTGTTCGGCGGGGAGTTCGTCCTTCTCCTTGGGCTTGACCAGATCCCGGATCAGGAAGGCCAGCAGGATCACCACGATCGGCGCCCCGACGTACAGCACCACCTGGCCGAACTGGTAGCCCTCGTTCCGCAGCGCGCGGACGGTGGCCACCATCACCAGCCAGACCAGCGAGACCGGGAGCAGCACCTTCCAGCCCAGCTTCATGAACTGGTCGTACCTGAGCCGGGGCAGGGTGCCGCGCAGCCAGATGAAGAAGAACAGCAGCAGCTGGATCTTGATGGTGATCCAGAGCAGCGGCCACCAGCCGTGGTTGGCGCCCGCCCAGAAGGTGGAGATCGGGTACGGGGCCCGCCAGCCGCCCAGGAAGAGGGTCGACGCCACCGCCGAGACGGTGACCATGTTGACGTACTCGGCCAGCATGAACATCGCGAACTTCAGCGAGGAGTACTCGGTGTTGAAGCCGCCGACCAGCTCGCCCTCGGCCTCCGGGAGGTCGAACGGCGCCCGGTTGGTCTCACCCACCATCGCGATGACGTAGATGATGAACGAGACCGGCAGCAGCACCGCGAACCAGGTCGGCTGCTGGGAGGCGACGATCTCCGAGGTGGACATCGAGCCCGAGTAGATGAAGACCGCCGCGAAGGACAGGCCCATCGCGATCTCGTAGCTGATCATCTGCGCCGAGGAGCGCAGCCCGCCGAGCAGCGGGTAGGTCGAGCCGGAGGACCAGCCCGCCAGCACGATCCCGTAGATGCCGACCGAGGCCACCGCCAGGATGTACAGCAGGGCGATCGGCAGGTCGGTGAGCTGCATCGGGGTCCGGGTGCCGAAGATCGAGATCTCGTTGCCCGCCGGGCCGAGCGGGATCACCGCGAAGGCCATGAAGGCCGGGATCGCGGCGACGATCGGGGCCAGCACGTAGACCACCTTGTCGGCCCCGGTGACCACCAGGTCTTCCTTCAGCGCCAGCTTGATGCCGTCGGCCAGCGACTGCAGCATGCCCCAGGGTCCGTGCCGGTTCGGGCCGATCCGCAGCTGCATCCAGGCGACGACCTTGCGCTCCCAGACGATCGCGATCAGCACCGTGCCGACCAGGAAGGCGAAGACGAAGACCGCCTTGATCAGCACCAGCCACCACGGGTCGTGCCCGAAGAAGCTCAGGGTGTCGGAAGCAGCGAGTGTCATGACTCCTCCGCCGGGGCGATGGTCACCAGGTGGCCGGTGGTGGTGCCGAGGGCGCGGTGGGCGCCGCCCGGCGTGGAGTTGAGCGGCAGCCAGACGGTGCGGTCGGGCTGCTCGGAGTTCAGCTCCAGCGGCAGGACGAGCGAGCCGGCCGGTCCGGTGACCCGGAGCGCCGTGGTCGCGCCGATCTCGGCGGCGGTTGCGGGCGAGATCCGGGCCACCGCCGGGTGCCGGGTGCCGGCCAGGTGCTCGTCGCCGATCTGCAGCGTGCCCTGGTCCAGCAGCAGCCGGTGGCCGCCGAGCACCGCCTGGCCGGCGGCCGGGCGGGGCAGCGGGACGGTGGTGGCACTCGGCGCCGCCGGACGGTCCCCCGTCCAGGGGGCGAACCGGTCCAGCTCCAGCCGGGCGGCCCGGACGTCGGGCAGGTCGATCGGCCGGTCCAGCGCGTCCGCCAGCATGCTCAGCACCCGAACGTCCGAGTGCAGGTGACGGCCCATCTGCTGGTCGGGCTTGATCGCGGTCTCGAACATCCGGACCCGGCCCTCCCAGTCCAGGAAGGTGCCGGTCTTCTCCGCCACGGCGGCCACCGGCAGCACCACGTCGGCGCGTTCGGTCACCGCGGACGGGCGGATCTCCAGCGAGACCACGAACCGGATCCGGGCCAGCGCCTCGTCGGCCAGCGCCGGGTCGGCCAGGTCGTCCAGACCCAGGCCGCCGATCACCAGCGCGTCCAGGTCGCCGTGGGCGGCGGCGGCCAGGATCTGGTCGGTGTCCCGTCCGCTCCGGGACGGGAGTTCGGCGCCGCCCCAGATCGCGCCGGCCTCGCCGCGCGCCTCGGCGGCGGAGACCGGACGGCCGCCGGGCAGCAGACCGGGCAGCGCGCCCGCCTCGACGGCGCCGCGCTCACCGGCCCGGCGCGGCACCCAGGCCAGCTCGGCCCCGGTCGCGGCGGCCAGCCGCAGCGCGGCGGTCAGCCCACCGGGGACGGTGGCCAGCCGTTCGCCGACCAGGATCACCGCACCTGCCTGCCGCAGCAGTTGACCCGCGCGCCCGGCGTCGTCGCCGAGCGCCGTGTCGTCCGCGAGGGCGGTCAGCCACTCGGCCTCGGTGCCGGGCGCGGCGGGCAGCAGCGCGCCGCGCAGCTTGGCCAGGCCCCGGCTGCGGTGGCTCGCCACCGAGAAGACCTGGAGCCCGGCGGCCCGGTTGGCCTTGCGCAGCCGCAGGAAGACGATCGGCGACTCCTCCTCGGGCTCGAAGCCGACCAGCAGCGCGGCCGGTGCGGCCTCGAGTGCCTGGTAGGAGAGGCCGGTACCGTCCAGGTCGACGCCGCGACCGGCGACCGCGGCGGCCAGGAAGTCGGCCTCCTCGCCGCTCAGCGGGCGGGCCCGGAAGTCCACGTCGTTGGTGCGGAGCGCGACCCGGGCGAACTTGCCGTAACCGTACGCGTCCTCGACCGTCACCCGGCCTCCGGCCAGCACGGCCGCCCTGGCGCCGGTCAGACCGGCCGCGGCGGTGGCCAGCGCCTCCTGCCAGGAGACGGCGACCAGCTCACCGTCCTTGCGCACCATGGGGCTCGTCAGCCGGTCGCGCTGCTGGCCGTAGCGGAAGGCGAACCGGCCCTTGTCGCAGTTCCACTCCTCGTTCACCGCCGGGTCCTCGCCGGCCAGTCGGCGGAGCACCTTGCCGCGCCGGTGGTCGGTGCGCTGGGCGCAGCCCGCGGAGCAGTGCTCGCAGACGCTCGGTGAGGAGACCAGGTCGAACGGCCGGGCGCGGAACCGGTACGCGGCCGAGGTGAGCGCGCCGACCGGGCAGATCTGGATGGTGTTGCCGGAGAAGTACGACTCGAAGTCGTCGCCCTCACCGGTGCCGACCTGCTGCAACGCACCGCGCTCCAGCAGCTCGATGAACGGGTCACCTGCGATCTCCTGGGAGAAGCGGGTGCAGCGGGCACAGAGCACGCACCGCTCGCGGTCGAGCAGTACCTGACTGCTGATCGGGACGGGCTTGGCGTAGGTCCGCTTCATGCCGTCGAAGCGGGAGTCGGTGTCCCCGGTGGACATCGCCTGGTTCTGCAGCGGGCACTCGCCGCCCTTGTCGCAGACCGGGCAGTCCAGCGGGTGGTTGATCAGCAGCAGCTCCATCACGCCGCGCTGGGCCTTCTCGGCCACCGGCGAGCTGAGCTGCGTACGGACCACCATGCCCTCGGTGACCGGGATGGTGCAGGAGGCGACCGGCTTGCGCTGACCCTCCACCTCCACGATGCACTGGCGGCAGGCCCCGGCCGGGGCGAGCAGCGGGTGGTCGCAGAACCGGGGGATCTGGGTGCCGATCTGCTCGGCGGCGCGGATCACCAGGGTGCCCTTGGGCACACTGACCTCGACCCCGTCGATGGTGAGCGTGACCAGGTCGGTGCTGGTCTGCGGCTCGGTCACGGTCATGCGTGCACCTCCCTCTCGGTGGTGGACTCGTGGGCGCGGCGGTCGGCCCAGACGGTGGAGGCCGCCGGGTCGAACGGGCAGCGCCGCTCGCTCAGGTGCTGCTCGTACTCGGCCCTGAAGTGCTGGAGCGAGGAGACGATCGGGCTGGCCGCACCGTCGCCGAGCGCGCAGAACGACTTGCCGTTGATGTTGTCGGCGATGTCGAGCAGCTTCTCCAGGTCGCCCGGGACGCCCTGACCGGCCTCGATCCGCTTGAGCAACTGCACCAGCCAGTACGTGCCTTCGCGGCACGGGGTGCACTTGCCGCAGGACTCGTGGGCGTAGAACTCGGTCCACCGGGTGACCGCGCGGACCACGCAGGTGGTCTCGTCGAAGATCTGCAGCGCCTTGGTGCCCAGCATCGACCCGGCCGCGCCGACGCCCTCGTAGTCCAGCGGCACGTCCAGGTGCTCGTCCGTGAACATCGGGGTCGAGGAGCCGCCCGGGGTCCAGAACTTCAGCCGGTGCCCGGCCCGCACTCCCCCGGTGACGTCCAGCAGCTGACGGAGCGTGATGCCGAGCGGGGCCTCGTACTGGCCAGGGTTGGTGACGTGTCCGGAGAGCGAGTAGAGCGTGAAGCCGGGCGACTTCTCGGTGCCCAGCGACTTGAACCACTCGTTGCCCCTGGCCAGGATCGGCGGCACGGAGGCGATCGACTCGACGTTGTTGACCACCGTCGGGCAGGCGTACAGACCGGCGATGGCCGGGAACGGCGGCCGCAGTCGCGGTTGGCCGCGACGGCCCTCCAGCGAGTCCAGCAGCGCGGTCTCCTCGCCGCAGATGTACGCCCCGGCGCCCGCGTGCACGGTGATGTCCAGGTCGATCCCGGAGCCGAGGATGTTCTTGCCGAGGTACCCGGCCTCGTACGCCTCGGCCACCGCCGCGTGCAGGCGCCGCAGCACCGGGACAACCTCACCGCGCAGGTAGATGAAGGCGTGGTCGCAGCGGATCGCGTACGAGGCGATGATCATGCCCTCGATCAGCGAGTGCGGGTTGGCGAACAGCAGCGGGATGTCCTTGCAGGTGCCCGGCTCGGACTCGTCGGCGTTCACCACCAGGTAGTGCGGCTTGCCGTCGTTCTGGGGGATGAACTGCCACTTCATGCCGGTCGGGAAGCCGGCCCCGCCACGGCCGCGCAGACCGGAGTCCTTGACCAGCGCGATCAGGTCGTCCGGCGCCATCGCGAGCGCGTTGCGCAGGCCTCGGTAGCCGTCGTGGCGGAGGTAGGTCTCCAGCGTCCAGGGACGGTCGTCGTCCCAGGAGGCGGACAGCACGGGCGAGAGCAGCTTCTCGGCCGGCTCTGCGGAGGTCATCACGCTTCCGTCCCTTCGTGCCGGGGGGCCACGACCTTGGCGCCCGGGGTGCCGGGCAGTGCCTCGCCCCTGGCCAGCCGGAGCCCGGCCAGCGACGGCGCGCCGCCCGCTCCGGAGGCGTCCACCGCGCCGGGGCGCTCGTCCGGGAAGCCGGCCAGGATCCGGGACGTCTCCTTGAAGGAGCAGAGCCGGGCACCCCGGGTCGGCCTCGGGTCGTGACCGGCCCGCAGGTCGTCCACCAACTGCCGGGCGCTGTCCGGGGTCTGGTTGTCGAAGAACTCCCAGTTGACCATCACCACGGGGGCGTAGTCGCAGGCCGCGTTGCACTCGATGTGCTCGATCGAGATCTCGCCGTCGGCGGTGGTCTCGTTGTTCTCGATGCCCAGGTGCCGCTTGAGCTCGTCGAGGATCTGGTCGCCGCCGAGCACCGCGCAGAGCGTGTTGGTGCAGACGCCTACGTGGTACTTCCCGGCGGGCTTCCTGCGGTACATGGTGTAGAAGGTCGCGACCGCCGTCACCTCGGCCGTGGTCAGCTCCAACTGCTCCGCGCAGAACCGGATGCCGGTCGGCGTGACGCAGCCCTCCTCGGCCTGCACCAGGTGCAGCAGCGGCAGCAGAGCGGACCGGGCCACCGGGTAGCGGCCGATCAACTCCTTGGCGTCCTCGGCCAGTCGGGCGTGCACCTCGGCCGGGTACGGCTTCGCCGGCAGCGCCGGCATCCCCAGTTGGACGTCACTCACCGGTCCACCCCTCCCATCACCGGGTCGATCCCGGCCACCGCGACGATCACGTCGGCGACCTGGCCGCCCTCGCACATCGCCGCCATCGACTGCAGGTTGGTGAACGAGGGGTCGCGGAAGTGCACCCGGTAGGGCCGGGTACCGCCGTCGCTCACCACGTGCACCCCGAGCTCGCCCTTGGGCGACTCGACCGCCGTGTACGCCTGGCCGACCGGGACCCGGAAGCCCTCGGTGACCAGCTTGAAGTGGTGGATCAGGGCCTCCATGGAGGTGCCCATGATCTTCCGGATGTGGTCCAGCGAGTTGCCCATCCCGTCGGGGCCGACGGAGAGCTGGGCAGGCCAGGCGATCTTCTTGTCCGCAACCATCACCGGGCCCGGCTTCAGCCGGTCCAGGCACTGCTCGACGATCCGCAGCGACTGGTGCATCTCCTCAAGGCGGATCAGGAACCGCCCGTAGGAGTCCGCGCTGTCGGCGGTCGCCACCTCGAACTCGTAGTTCTCGTACCCGCAGTACGGGTCGCTCTTGCGCAGGTCGTGCGGCAGACCGGTGGCCCGCAGGATCGGCCCGGTGGCGCCGAGCGCCAGGCAGCCCGCCAGGTCCAGGAAGCCGACGTCGACCAGCCGGGCCTTGAAGATCGGGTTGCCGGTGGCCAGCTTGTCGTACTCGTGCATCCGCGAGCGGAGCGTCTTCACGGCCTCGCGGATCTGGTCCACCGCGCCGGGCGGCAGGTCCTGGGCCAGCCCGCCGGGGCGGACGTATGCGTGGTTCATCCGCAGGCCGGTGACCAACTCGAAGACGTCCAGGATCAGTTCGCGGTCCCGGAAGCCGTAGATCATCAGCGTCGTGGAGCCGATCTCCATCCCGCCGGTGGCCAGGCAGACCAGGTGCGAGGAGATCCGGTTGAGCTCCATCATCAGCACCCGGATCACGCTGGCCCGGTCCGGGATCTGGTCGGTGATCCCGAGCAGCTTCTCGACCGCGAGGCAGTACGCGGTCTCGTTGAACATCGGGGTCAGGTAGTCCATCCGCGTGACGAACGTGGTGCCCTGGACCCAGTTGCGGTACTCCATGTTCTTCTCGATGCCGGTGTGCAGATAACCGATTCCGCACCTGGCTTCGGTCACGGTCTCGCCGTCGATCTCCAGGATCAGCCGCAACACACCGTGGGTGGACGGGTGTTGCGGACCCATGTTGACGATGATCCGCTCGTCGTCGGCCCGGCCGACGGCCTCCACGACCTCGCCCCAGTCGCCACCGGTGACGGTGAAGACGCGGCCCTCGGTCGTGTCCCTGGCTTCTTCGTACTGAGCCCGTGGTTCGCTTTGAGTAGCCATATCAGCTGTACGACCTCCGCTGGTCGGGCGCCGGGATCTGGGCGCCCTTGTACTCGACGGGGATGCCACCGAGCGGGTAGTCCTTGCGCTGCGGGTGGCCGGTCCAGTCGTCCGGCATCATGATCCGGGTGAGCGCCGGGTGGCCCTCGAAGACCAGGCCGAAGAAGTCGAAGGTCTCGCGCTCGTGCCAGTCGTTGGTCGGGTAGACGCTGACCACGGACGGGATCCGCGGGTCGGCGTCCGGCGCGGTGACCTCCACCCGGAGCAGCCGGTTGTGGGTGATCGAGCGCAGCGGGTAGACCGCGTGCAGCTCGCGCCCGGTGTCGCCGGGGTAGTGCACCCCGTTGACGCCGAGGCAGAGTTCGTAGCGCAGGGCCGGGTCGTCGCGGAGGGTCCGAACCGCCCTGAGCAGGTGCTCGCGGGCGATGTGGAAGGTGAGCTCGCCGCGGTCCACCACGGTCTTCTCGATCACCTCGGCCGGGTCGATCCCCTGCTCCTCCAGCGCGCCCTCGAACTCGTCCGCGACCTCGTCGAAGCCGTGGCCGTACGGGCGGCTGCTGGCGGGCGGCAGCGCGATCGGGGTGGCCAGGCCGCCGAAGCCGGAGGTGTCGCCGGTGCCCTGGGCGCCGAACATGCCCTGGCGCTTGCCGACCACCTCGACCGCCAACTCCCGGCGGGTGCCGGGGACGGGTGTCTGCTCGGTCATCGCAGCAGCCCCCGCATCTCGCTGGTCGGGGTGGCCTCCAGGGCCAGTTCCTCGGCCAACTCCTCGGCGCGGCGCCGGTTCACGCCCAGCGGCTCGTGCTGGATCTTCTCGTGCAGCTTGAGGATCGCGTCCATCAGCATCTCCGGCCGCGGCGGACAGCCCGGGAGGTAGATGTCGACCGGGACGATGTGGTCCACTCCCTGCACGATCGCGTAGTTGTTGAACATCCCGCCCGACGAGGCGCAGACGCCCATCGAGATGACCCACTTCGGGTTGGCCATCTGGTCGTACACCTGGCGCAGCACCGGAGCCATCTTCTGGCTCACCCGGCCGGCCACGATCATCAGGTCGGCCTGCCGGGGCGACCCCCGGAAGACCTCCATGCCGAACCGGGCCAGGTCGTAGCGGCCCGCTCCGGTGGTCATCATCTCGATCGCGCAGCAGGCCAGCCCGAACGTGGCGGGGAACAGCGACGCCTTGCGCACCCACCCCGCCGCGGTCTCGACGCTGGTGAGCAGAAAGCCGCTCGGCAGCTTCTCCTCGATTCCCATCAGATCCCTCTCTGCCTTCTCCAAGTCCGGTGGTTCGCCCTTGCGTTCACAAGGGGCTGCGCACTGCTCAGTCCCACTCCAGACCGCCGCGACGCCAGACGTAGGCGTAGGCGACGAAGACGGTGACCATGAACAGCAGCATCTCGACCAACCCGAAGATCCCCAGGGAGTCGAAACTGACCGCCCAGGGGTAGAGGAAGACGATCTCGATGTCGAAGACGATGAAGAGCATCGCCGTGAGGTAGTACTTGATCGGGAACCGGCCGCCGCCCACGGGCTGCGGGGTCGGTTCGATACCGCACTCGTACGCCTCCAACTTGGCCCGGTTGTACCGCTTCGGGCCGGTCAGTGAGGCCATCACGACGGAGCCGACCGCGAACGCCGCCGCGATGGCACCGAGTACGAGGATCGGCGCGTAGGCATTCATGAGCCCCCGCTCCCTCCGTCCAGTCGTCCTTGACTGCAGATCGGAACTGACGGGTCACGCTGTGGTTGACCCGTGATCCAGTCCGTGAGATCGACCTCATGTGAGGCAGTTCACAAGGGCTGGAACGAGCGCATCCTATGCCCGTCTGCTTGTGATCTGCGACACGCAGTTCTGGATGATCTTTGTGATCTACGCCACCTCACAAAGCACCATCAAGGCGCCGGAGTCACCTTCAATCAACACAGTGCAGGCAAGTGCTCACGAACCGTCGCATTCTGCTGTGAACCGACTGGTCAGAGCGTTCTGCCCATATCAATGGGAACGCCCCCGGGCAAATTTCGAGGAGCCGGTTCGACGTGATAGTGGATCTCACCCGACCGGGTGGCGGCCTCCGAACGCGCGCTTGACCTTTCGTTCACAAGCGCACGAACGCGGCTCGTCAGCGCCGCTCGCCCCACACCCGGGCGGCGATGCCGACCCGGTTCCGGACGCCGAGCTTCCGCCAAAGGTTGGCCAGGTGGGTCTTCACCATGCCCCGTGGACTACTACCGCCGCTCCAGGGCCGGTTCGCGCTGACCCGTCGTCATCCAAGGGCCGACTCCGGAGCCGGGGCGGCCGTGCGGCGGCCCCACTCGGTGCCGGCCAGCACCAGGAGGGCGCCGAGCAGGGCGAGCGGGCCGAGGTGATCACCGGCCAGGGTGATGCCGAAGACGGCGGCCCAGAGCGGTTCGGTGCCGAGCAGCAGGGAGACCCGGGACGGGGAGGTGGCCCGGACGGCCCACATCTGCACCAGGAAGGCGAACAGCGTGCAGAGCAGCGAGAGGTGCAGCAGCAGCGCCCAGTCGGCCGGACCGTACGAGGCCGCGAGGGCGAGCGGGGACGAGCCGGTGAACGACGCCACGACAGCGAAGACGGCAGTGGCGGTGGCGAGTTGGACCCAGGTCAGGGCGCCGGAGTCGGTCCCCTCGATCGCCTTGAGGCGGGCCATGGTCAGTACGTGCAACGTCCGGACCACCGCCGCGCCGAGCATCAGCAGATCACCGCCGGTCGGGGCCTTGAGCCCGAGCAGGGCGACCCCGAGCACCGAGAGGCCTGCAGCGGCCAGCACCGCCCGGGGCAACGCGGTGCGGCGCAGCGTACTCTCGGCGAGCGGCGTGAAGACCATGGTCAGGCTGATGATCAGTCCGGCGTTGGTCACCTTGGTGAGCACCGCACCGTACGTCTCCAGCAGGAAGATCCCGCCGAGCACACCTCCGAGTGCCACGCCGCCGAGCCATTCCCTGGGCCTGAGCCGGGCCAGCGCCCGCCAGGTGAAGAGCGCCAACAGCGGCAGCACCAGCCCGAACCGGAGCACCAGCATGGCCACCACACTGTCCGGCGTGGCCACGTTCTTGACCGCCAGAAAGCTAGAACCCCACACCACGGCGACCCCGAGCACCGGCAGGTCACGGATGGTCTGAGCTCGGGCAGCGCGCATCTGGGAATCTCCTCCGGACGGGGTACCTGACCCGCACGTCTTCGGACGGAGATGGTGGCGCGCCATCGTCGCCCACCGGCGCCCTCCTGATCAACACCTTTCCGGCCTACGGACGGTGGTCTCCGCCTGCCGCGGCCGGAGATCCGCGAGCTGCGAGCTGCGAGCTGCGACCTGCGACCTGCGACCTGACATCGTGTATGGCGACCGGACGGCTGGGCATGGATGATTGGTCCATGTCAATCTATCCTTCGGAGGCACCCCAAGTGCTGCGCAAACACTGGGCGTTACTGACCGCCGCCACCACTGTGCCGCTCCTGCTGACCACCTCGGTGGGTGTCGCCGACGCCGCCCCCGTGGCGACGGTGACCTGCACCTACACGCCCGCGGTGCCGGCCGACAACTTCAAGGGCATCCCGGTCTTCGACGCCAAGAAGGCCGCGCAGCCGTACAGCGCCACGCTGAAGACGACCCAGGGGGCCATCACCTTCAAGGCGCTGACCAGCCAAGCTCCGTGCACCACCTTCTCGTTCCGCTTCCTGGCCGAGCACGACTACTTCGACAGGAGCCACTGCCACCGGCTCACCACCGAGCGGATCTTCGTGCTCCAGTGCGGCGACCCGACCGGCACCGGCAGCGGCGGCCCCGGCTACTCCTTCCCGGACGAGAACCTGACCGGCGCCACCTACCCGGCCGGGACCGTGGCGATGGCCAACGCCGGGCCGAACACCAACGGCAGCCAGTTCTTCTTCGTCTGGAAGGACACCAAGCTCTCCCCCGCCTACACCCCGTTCGGCCAGGTCACCGCCGGTCTGGACGTGCTACAGAAGATCGCCGCAGCCGGCTCGGACTCCCAGAACAACCCCGGCGACGGCTACCCGAACCTCGTCCCCACCTTCAAGGACGTCAAGATCAGCAAGCGCTGACCGCCACACCTCCGCTCCCGTACGGTGGTGCCGGCCGACCACCCACCACCGCACGGGAGCACCGCCATGGACGCCACCACCTGGGACACCCTCGACCGCCTGGTCGACTGGCTCGACACGGCGAGTCAACTCCCGGCAGGCGAGGAGAAGTTGCTCCGCATCCTCAAGGTCACCGAAGAAGCGGGCGAGGTCGCCCAGGCCGTCATCGGCGCCACCGGCCAGAACCCCCGCAAGGGCACCACCCACACCTGGACCGACGTCCAACACGAACTCTGTGACGTGGTCTTCGCCGCCCTGGTCGCCCTCCGTACCCTCACCCCGGACGCCCGGACCGTGTTCACCGAACGCATGGCTCACGTCGACCAGCGCTCCCAGCAGCGGCCCTGATCTATCTAGCACGCCACGCCCAGGGTGTGGCCGATGGTGTCCGGGCGGGTCAGGGTGGTGAGCATGCAGTGGGCCACGTCCGCGCGGGAGGCGCTGTTGCCGCCGGGGGGTTGCGGTCGAGGGCGGTGGCGGCGCGGAGGACGTCCTCCATCCGGGCCAGGTCGGCGTAGTGCTCGCGGAGGAAGAACCGGGTCAGCGGGGCGCCGACGTGACGCATCAGGAAGGTGTCGCCCGGGTCGTGCTTCGGCGGGTTGGGGCGGGCCGGTGAGGCGACGGCGCCGATCGGGGCGGCACTGAGGGCGACCATCCGGCGGACGCCGTGTCGCGCATCGCGGCGACGATCGCCTCGGTGCCGCGCCAGGCCACTCCGGGCTCGGAACTGGAGGTGGCGCCCAGGGCGGAGAGCACCGCGTCGGCCTCCTCGACCGCGGCGGCGAGCGCCTCCGGGTCGGGGTGCGAGAGGTCGGCGGTGACGGTCCGGACGGACGGATCCGCCAGCTTGGCGGGGTTGCGGACCACGGCGGTGACCTGGTGGCCCGCCGCCAGGGCCTGGGTGAGCAGGTGGCGGCCGGTGGCACCGGTCGGGGCCAGGATGGTGAGCTTCATCGCGGGCTCCTTCCGAGGGGGTGTCAGCTGAGGTGGGCGAGCCAAGGGCTCCGGCAGCCACGGCCCGACGTACGTCTCCCGCCGCCGCCGGACCGCGTCCTGCCGGGCCAGCGCCTTGTTCACCGCGATCCGCACCAGGTACGCCCGCGGGCTCTCGATCGCCTCCCCGTCCACCGCCCCGGCCCGGGCGGCCCAGGCCGACCAGGTCTCCTGCAGGACGTCCTCGGCGACCAGGCCGAGCATCCCGTAGACCACCGAGAACAGCAGCTCGCGGTGGGCGACGAACACCTCGGTGGTGACGTCCTCGGCCGGTGTGGGTTCGGGCATCGGGTCTCTCCTTCGCGTCACATCCTTTGAGCGGAACGACGGTCGGAGTGTGACACCGGAGGCCGGGCGTGTGACGCGGCTCACCCCGGGTACGCGGCGGAGCCGCCCCGGGAAACGCGTCGGGCCCGCCCCGGTACACCGGAACGGGCCCGTACGGACAGGTCAGGCGTTCGGCGCCACCTTGGACAGACCGTTGATGATGCGGTCCATCGCGTCGCCGCCCTGCGGGTCGGTGAGGTTGGCGAGCATCTTGAGGACGAACTTCATCAGCACCGGGTGGGTCAGGCCGCGCTGGGTGGCGAGCTGCATCACCTTGGGGTTGCCGATCAGCTTCACGAAGCCGCGGCCGAGCGTGTAGTAGCCGCCGTAGACGTCCTTGAGGACGCGCGGGTACGCCGCCAGGGCGCGCTCGCGGCCCGCGTCGGTGATCCGGGCGTGGGCCTGGACGATGACGCCCGCCGCCAGCTGTCCGGATTCCATCGCGTAGGCGATGCCCTCGCCGTTGAACGGGTTGACCATGCCGGCCGCGTCGCCGACCAGCAGCAGGCCCCGGGTGTAGTGCGGCTGCCGGTTGAACGCCATCGGCAGCGCGGCGCCCCGGATCGGGTCGGTCATGTTCTCGGGCGTGTAGCCCCACTCGGCGGGCATCGAGGCGCACCAGGCCTTGAGCACCTCGCGCCAGTCCAACTCACCGAACGCGGGCGAGGAGTTGAGGATGCCGAGACCGACATTGGAGGTGCCGTCGCCCATTCCGAAGATCCAGCCGTAGCCGGGCAGCAACTTGCGGTCGCCGCCCCGGGTGTCCCAGAGCTCCAGCCAGGACTCGAGGTAGTCGTCGTCGTGGCGCGGGGAGTTGAAGTACGTCCGGTACGCGACGCCCATCGGGCGGTCCTCGCGGCGGTGCAGGCCCATCGCGAGCGAGAGCCGGGTGGAGTTGCCGTCGGCGGCGACCACCAAGGGGGCGCGGAAGGTGACCGGACGCTTCTCCTCGCCCAACTTGGCGGTGACCCCGACGATCCGGCCGGTCCGGTCGTCCAGCACCGGGCCGGTGACGTTGGCGCGCTCGTACAGCCGGGCGCCGGCCTTCTGCGCCTGACGGGCCAGTAGTTCGTCGAAGTCCGCGCGCTTGCGGACCAGTCCGTAGTCCGGGAACGCGGACAGCTCGGGCCAGTCCAGCTCCAGCCGGACGCCGCCGCCGATGATCCGCAGACCCTTGTTGTGCAGCCAGCCGTTCGAGGTGGACACGTCGATGCCCATGTCCACCAACTGCTTGGTGGCACGCGGGGTCAGGCCGTCGCCGCAGACCTTCTCGCGCGGGAACTCGGTCTTCTCCAGCAGGATGACGTCCAGACCTGCCTGGGCCAGGTAGTACGCGGTGGTGGAACCGGCCGGTCCGGCACCGACCACGATGACGTCGGCGGTGCTCTCCACGGTCTCGCTGCTCAGGTCAACTGCGGGCTCGGACACGGCTGGGCACACTCCTACTACGTCAGTCGGCTGGCTTGGACGAGTCTAACCAGGGCGCGGCCCTAGGCCTTGAAGCCCCGGTGCAGCGCGACGATGCCGCCGGTGAGGTTGCGCCAGGCGACCTTGGACCAGGCGGCCTGCTGGAGCCGGGCGGCCAGCGCGGGCTGGTCGGGCCAGGAGCGGATGGACTCGGCGAGGTAGACGTAGGCGTCCGGGTTGCTGCTGACGGCGGTGGCGACCGGGGGCAGCGCGCGCATCAGGTACTCGGTGTAGACCGTGCGGAACGGCGTCCAGGTCGGGGTGGAGAACTCACAGATGACCACCCGGCCGCCGGGCTTGGTGACCCGGTACAGCTCGCGCAGCGCGGCGTCGGTGTCCTGCACGTTGCGCAGCGCGAAGGAGATGGTCACGGCGTCGAAACTGTCGTCCGCGAACGGCAGCTTGGTCGCGTCGCCCGCCGTCAGGGCCAGTTCGGGGTGGCGGAGCTTGCCCTCGCTCAGCATGCCGAGCGAGAAGTCGCACGGGACGACGTCGGCGCCCGCCTCCACGAACGGCAGCGAGGACGTGCCGGTACCGGCGCCCAGGTCGAGCACGGTCTGGCCCGGCTGGGCGGCCACCGCCTCGGCCACCGCACGGCGCCAGGCGCGCGCCTGTCCGAGGGAGAGCACGTCGTTCGTACGGTCGTACTTGGCGGCGACGTCGTCGAACATCGCGGCGACTTCGTGCGGCTGCTTGTCCAGGGAGGCTCGGGTCACGGGCTCATTCTCCACCACGGGGACTTCCGGCAGACGCTCGGGGGAAACGAGCCTCCGGAGCCGCGGGCAGGCGCCGAGCGCCCACCACCCGGACCGGACCTAGCGGCGGGCCCGGCGGCCGGGCTTGCGACGGCGGGAGCGCTTGCCGTGGGTGATGGCGGGCATGTCGTTGCCGAGGGCCTCGGTGGCGAAGACGACGGTGGTGCGGGCCCGGGCGACAGGAGTGCGGGCGCGGTGGTGGCGCCAGATCCGGGCGGCGCAGAGGGCGAACAGGATCAGGGCGATGGGGACGCTGGTACGGGCCAGGCCGACGCCCGCGGGCTGCGGGTAGCGGTTGCCGCAGACCCGGACCGCGCCGGGGTCGGCGGCGGCGTACTCCAGGCAGATCGGGTCACCGGTCCTGGCGTTCTCGGGCAGCCAGAGGTCGGTGGCGGTGAGCGGGCGGCCTTCGGCCCGGTAGCTGATGGAGCTGTAGGTCGCGCTGCCCGCCGGAAGTTGGGTGATGGTGCCCTGGACCCGGACGGGGTCGGCGCCGATCCGGTCGGCCTGGTCTGCCTGGCGCCAGCCGAGCAGGCACATGCCGAGCGCGAGCACCGCGCTGAGCACGGCCGCGAGGTACCAGCCTCGACCGAGGCGCGCGTTGCGCGGGCGGGGAGCGGTCGCGGATCGCATGGTTCCTGTCGGCTTGCCGGACCGGGCTGGGGAGGACCCGGGTGGGAGAGCACCCGTCCGCAGTACGGAGGGCTGACCGGGATCGTAACCGCTGGCGACCCCTCAGGTCACGGCGACCATCAATCAGTTCGTACGGAGCGGGCCGGACCGGGCCGGTCCTGACGGGTCACCAGACGGCGCCGGTCAGCGACGGCGGTACAGCAGCCGACCGCCCAGCACGGTGGCCAGGCAGCGGCCCGCGCCGGTCCGTTCCAGCTCGGCCACCGACGTGGCGGCGAACACCGCGAAGTCGGCCGGCCCGCCGACGGTCAGCGGTCGGTGCACGACCGAGGCCAGCGTGGCGCCCGCGAGCGGGTCGAGGCCGCCGGCGGCGCCGGTGCCGGGCACGGCGGTCAGGCCGGAGCGGGTCACCGCCGTACGTACGGCGGGCAGGGTGAAGGGGCCCGCCACCGCGGTCACCCCGTGGCCGAGCAGGCGTTGCAGGCCGAGCCGGGCGCTGCCGCCGCGGCGTTCCTCGGGGACGGCGGTCGACAGCGGCTCGGTGCCGAGCTCCTCCCGGGGGTCCGGGTGGTAGGCGCTCTCCAGCAGCCACTGCCCGTACGGGTTGAGCAGACCCGGCGTCAGCAGCCCGTCCCACTCCCGGACCCGGGCCCCACGGTCCGCCAGCGCGGCGTACGGGCCGATCGCCGCCACCACCGCGCCGTCCACCAGCACCGCCCCGTCGGGGATCGACGGGGCGGTGGGGTCGGCGACCAGGGCGATGGCCCGGTGCAGCGTGAGCATCGGCGGGTCTCAGGTGGTGGAGAGGATCTTCAGCTCGGGGTGCGCGGTGCCGCCCTCGAGCGCGGTCGAGGCGATGTGCGAGGCCACCCGGGGGTCGACCGGGTCGTTGGCCGGGTCGTCCAGCACCCGCAGGTGCTGGTAGGTGGTGGAGCGCTGGGCCGGGGTGCGGTCGGCTGCCCGGATCAGGTGGATCAGCTCGGTCAGGTTGGAGCGGTGCTTGGCACCGGCCATCGAGACCACGTTCTCCTCCAGCATCACCGAGCCGAGGTCGTCCGCCCCGTAGTGCAGCGAGAGCTGGCCCGCCTCCTTGCCTGTGGTGAGCCAGGAACCCTGGATGTGCGCGATGTTGTCGAGGAACAGCCGGGCGATCGCGATCATCCGCAGGTACTCGAAGACCGTGGCCTGGGTCGAGCCCTTCAGGTGGTTGTTCTGCGGCTGGTAGGTGTACGGGATGAAGGCCCGGAAGCCGCCCGTACGGTCCTGCACCTCGCGGATCATCCGCAGGTGCTCGATCCGCTCCGCGTTGGTCTCGCCGGTGCCCATCAGCATGGTGGAGGTCGACTCGACGCCCAGGCCGTGCGCCGTCTCCATGATCTCCAGCCAGCGCTCGCCGGACTCCTTGAGCGGCGCGATCGCCTTGCGCGGCCGCTCCGGCAGCAGCTCGGCACCGGCGCCCGCGAAGGAGTCCAGGCCCGCCCGGTGGATGCGGGTGATGGCCTCCTCGACGGAGACCTTGGAGAGCCTGGCCATGTGCTCGACCTCGGAGGCACCGAGCGAGTGGATCACCAGCTCGGGGAACGAGCCCTTGATCGCGGCGAACGCGGTCTCGTAGTACTCGACGCCGTAGTCCGGGTGGTGACCGCCCTGGAACATCACCTGGGTGCCGCCCAGTTCGACCGTCTCGGCACAACGCCGGAGGATCTCGTCCAGGTCGCGCGACCAGCCCTTGTCGCTCTTCGGCGCCACGTAGAAGGCGCAGAACTTGCAGGCCGTCACACAGACGTTGGTGTAGTTGATGTTCCGTTCGATGATGTACGTCGCGATGTGCTCGGTGCCCGCGTAGCGGCGGCGGCGTACGGCGTCCGCGGCGGAGCCGAGCGCGTGCAGCGGCGCGGAGCGGTAGAGCTCCAGCGCCTCCTCCGGGGTGATCCGGCCGCCGGCGGCCGCACGGTCGAGGACGGCCTGCAGGTCACTGGCGGACAGGTTCTGCTCGGACACCTTGCTGGCCTTCTCTCTCTTCCGACGTCGGACGCGAACCAGCGTACGCCAGGGCCCGTACGCCTCCGTGGGGGTGTCGGATGCTCAGGCCGGCTGGAGGAGGGTGACGGTCACGTCAGGCGCGAAACCACTGTCGTGGCCGGTCCGGCGGGCGAACTCGGCGATCCCGGCGAGCTGCCGGTCGCCGAGCGAGAAGTCCAGCGCCTCGCTGAAGTACCGCTCCAGCACCGGCGCGTCGAAGGACTCCCAGCGGGCGGCCTGGGTGGCCACCTGGCCGGCCTCGGCCAGCGAGAGGTCGCGGGACTCCAGGAAGGCCCGGTGGACGGCGGCCACCGTCTCGGGGCTGCGCTCGGCGTAGTCCCGGCGGGCCGCCCAGACCGCGAAGACGAACGGGAGGCCGGTCCACTCCTTCCACATCGCGCCGAGGTCGTGCACCGCGAGGCCCTGCTCCGGGGCCTGCTCCAGCGAGGCGCGCAGGGCCGGGTCGCCGATCAGTACGGCGGCGTCGGCCTCGGCGAGCATCGCGTCCAGGTCCGGCGGGGCGGTGAAGTACTCGGGCTGGACGCCCTCCCGCTCCTCCAGCAGCAGCCGGGCCAGCCGGACCGAGGTGCGGGAGGTGGAACCGAGGGCGACCCGACGGCCGTCCAGCTCGGCCAGCGGCAGTCTGCTGACGATCACACAGGACATCACCGGGCCGTCGCTGCCGACCGCGATGTCCGGGAGCACCACCAGTTTGTCCGCGTTGCGCAGGTACTCCACGCAGGTGATCGGGCCGATGTCGAGGGCCCCGGCCACCAGTTGGTCGCTGAGCTTCTCCGGGGTGTCCTTGGTCAGGTCGAGGTCGAGCAGGTTGCCGGTCCTGGCCAACCCCCAGTAGAGCGGCAGACAGTTGAGGAACTGGATGTGTCCCACCCTCGGCCTTACCGCCGCCGAGCCACTCGCGTCCTGACCGGTCACCGTGCGTCCTTCCTACCTGCCCGTTTCGTGCGCTCTCCGCAGCGTATGCCCGTTCACACCGCCGGGGTGGTCAGGGGCCCCTGACGATCCGTGTCACGCGCGCGCGGGACACGAGCGGAGTGGCCTTGGTCACCCCTGGTCGGGGCTGCCGCTGCGTGCTACCGTTCCATCCAGTTGCAGTTTGATTCCCCTTGCAGTACTTGAAGCCTGCGGAGCATGTAACCGCGGGCTTTTCGTAGTTTTTCAGCGTTATCGAAAAACTCCGGACCCTTCCGGAGGCGGGGCGATCAGCGCAGCGGACCGGTTCCACACGGTGTGGTTACCGAAACGTCCCTCGCAAGGAGAACGGCATGGCTCAGGGAACCGTCAAGTGGTTCAACGCTGAGAAGGGCTTCGGCTTCATCGCCCAGGAGGGCGGCGGCCCCGACGTCTTCGTCCACTACTCCGCCATCAACGCGAACGGTTTCCGCTCGCTGGAGGAGAACCAGGCGGTCTCGTTCGACGTCACCCAGGGTCCGAAGGGCCCGCAGGCGGAGAACGTCACCGCTATCTGATTCATCTCCTCGATGATCTGATCGCTCTGGACCCCTTTCGGGTCCGGCGGCGGCCCGCACGGCCGCCGGTAGAGCACGACGAGTAACACCAAGGGGGCCCGCCACGTCTTCGGACGCGGCGGGCCCCCTGCCTCGTCCCCGGCTCCCGCCAGGCATGATCGGGCCCATGCACCTGCTACGGGCCCTCGACCGCCGCCTGCACCGGATCGGGATCGACGGCTACCTGCTCCTGCTGCTCGGCACCGTCGGCCTGGCCACCCTGCTCCCGGCCCGGGGCACCGCCGCCACCGTGGCGAGCGACTCGGTGAGCGTCGCGGTCGGCCTGCTCTTCTTCCTGTACGGCGCCCGGCTCTCCCCGCAGGAGGCGCTGGCCGGTGCCCGGCACTGGCGGCTGCACCTGCTCATCCTGGCGAGCACCTTCGTGCTGTTCCCGCTGCTCGGCGAGGCCACCCGGCTGCTCCCCGCCGCCGTGCTGGCCCCGCAGTTGGCGACCGGGGTGCTCTTCCTCACCCTGCTCTCCTCCACCGTGCAGTCCTCGATCGCCTTCACCTCGATGGCCCGGGGCAACGTCGCCGCCGCGATCTGCGCGGCCACCTTCTCCAGCCTGGTCGGCATCGTGCTCACCCCGCTGCTGGCCGCCTGGCTGCTGGCCGGCAGCGCCGGCGTGCACATCAGCGGAGCGCAGATCCTCGACATCGTGCTCCAGCTGCTCGTCCCGTTCGCCCTCGGCCAGCTGCTCCGCCGCCGGGTCGCACCCTGGCTCGGGCGGCACCGCCGGCTCACCCTCGTGGTCGACCGCGGCTCGATCCTGCTGATCGTCTACACCGCCTTCAGCGAAGGGGTGCGGGACGGCATCTGGAGCCGGGTGACGGTCCCTCAGCTGCTCTGGCTGGCCGCGATCTGCCTGGCCATGCTGGCCTTCGTCCTACTCTTCACCGGCACCGCCGCCCGCCGTCTCGGCCTCCCCCGGGCCGACCGGATCACCGCACAGTTCTGCGGCTCCAAGAAGAGCCTCGCCAACGGCCTGCCGCTGGCGACCATCCTCTTCCCCGCCTCGGCGGTCGGGATGGCCGTCCTCCCCCTGATGCTCTTCCACCAGCTCCAGCTGATGGTCTGCACGGTCCTCGCCCAGCGCTGGGCCCGCCGGACCGACTAGAACCGGTCGGTGGCCAGCTCGACACCGAACGGCTGCGGCAGGCGGACGGGCGTCCCGAACGGATGCGGCCCGTCGACCAGGGTGTAGCCGAGCGGACCGGGGGTGCAGAACAGGGTGCAGGCCCGCTCCTGACGGTCCACCAGCAGGTAGAGCGGCGCACCGTACTCGGCGTAGCGGCGGCGCTTGACGACCCGGTCGGTCTCGCCGTTGGACTCGGAGGTCACCTCGACCACGAGGAGGGTCTGATCCGGCACCAGGACACCCCCGGCGTCGACCAGCCGGCTCGGCACCACCGCCAGGTCAGGGATGTACCAGTTCGCCGAGCCCGGGAGATCGAGGTTCCCCGAGCCCGGTTCGCAGTCCAGCTCGATCAGTCGCGGGTCGAGCTGGCGCCGAATGCTGGTGATCGCGCGCTCGTGCCCCCAGGTAGGTACCACCTGCTCGATGACCCCTTCGATGATCTCGGCGCGATCGCCCTTCATGTGGTGAATGGCGTACTTCAGCGCGAGCTCCGGATCCGCCTGCTGGTACGGGTACTCCTGTGGGGCGGCGCTCATCAGCTCCTCCTTCATCCTCGTCCACGCTACCGCCGCGGCCGGACCCGGTGGGTGAGGTGCACTCCAACGGGTGATGGCCCGCTCCCCGGGTGGGGAACGGGCCATCAGGTGAGGGCGGGTCAGGCGGCCAGCACCTTGTCCTCGGCGAGGAGGTCGCCGGTGGGGTTGTTGTAGGCGGTGAGGTCGAGGGTCTTCTCGCGGGCCGCGACCAGGATCGGGACGACCGACTGACCGGCCACGTTGGTGGCGGTGCGGACCATGTCGAGGATCGGGTCGATGGCGAGCAGGAGGCCGACGCCCTCCAGCGGCAGGCCGAGGGTGGAGAGGGTCAGGGTGAGCATCACGATGGCGCCGGTGAGGCCGGCCGTGGCGGCGGAGCCGATCACCGAGACGAAGGCGATCAGCAAGTAGTCGCCGATGCCGAGGTGGATGCCGTAGACCTGGGCGACGAAGATCGCGGCCAGCGAGGGGTAGATCGCGGCGCAGCCGTCCATCTTGGTGGTGGCGCCGAACGGGACGGCGAACGAGGCGTACTCGCTCGGGACGCCGAGGCGTTCGGTGACCCGGCGGGTGACCGGGAGGGTGCCGACCGAGGAGCGGGAGACGAAGGCGAGCTGGATCGCGGGCCAGGCGCCCTTGAAGAAGTTCACCGGGTTGAGGCCGCCGACGAAGCGCAGCAGCAGCGAGTAGACGCCGAACAGCACGATCGCGCAGCCGACGTACACGTCGATGGTCAGGGTCGCGAAGGGCTTGAGCAGGTCCCAGCCGTAGACCGCGACGGACTTGCCGATCAGGCCGAGGGTGCCGAGCGGGGCGAGCCGGATGACCCACCACAGGGCGGTCTGGGTGAGGTCGAGGACCGACTCGCTGAGCTTGCGGACCGGTTCGGCCTTCGCGCCCAGCTTGAGGATCGCGGCGCCGACCACGATGCCGAGGAAGACGATCTGCAGGACGTTGACCTTGAGGAAGGCGTCCGCGATGTTGGTCGGAATGATGCCGGTCAGGAAGTCGATCCAGGTGCCGGGCTTCTCCGGGGCCTTGAGGCCCTGGGTGGAGAGGTTGGCGCCCTCGCCCGGGTCGGTCAGCAGGCCGAGGCCCAGGCCGACGCCGACCGCGATCAGCGAGGTGATCAGGAACCAGAGCAGGGTGCGGCCGGCCAGCCGGGCGGCGTTGGTGACGTTCCGCAGGTTGGCGACCGAGATCACGATCGCGGTGAAGACCAGCGGCGGGACGGCCAGCTTGAGCAGCTGGACGAAGGTCTTGCCGATGGTGTCCAGGGTGGTGGCGAGCCAGGAGATGTCCTGGACCCGGGCCAGGTAGCCGAAGGCGAGGCCGAGGACCAGGCCGCCGACGATCTGGGCCCAGAAGGGAGTGTTGCGGACCTTCGTGAGGAAGGTGGGCGCGGGCGCTGTGGACATGGTGGTGCGGCTCCGAGGCAGGTGGAGGGGGAGGGTGGAGCGAGGGACGGCGGCACGACGGGGCCGACCACGGCGGGAACGCGCCGGGGGCCTCAGGGGCGACGTGCCGCCTGGATACAGCTGACGGGGCGACAGCCGCTGTCCACGGCGCCGGGCAGGCACGCGCAGCGCATGGGCGCGGGGCCCATGTCGTGCTGCCGAAGCGTGCCTGTGGTGGTCATGGGCGACAGATTAGCAACAAACCTTTGAGATGTTCAAAGTACTTGTTTGGGATGGGATGGATTGACCCGGTCTGGTTATACGTATAACTTGGACCCACCGCCGCCCTCCCCTGCCCTCAGGAGACCGAACCCCATGGGCTATGTCGCCCTGCTCCGCGCCCCGCACGTCACCCGTCTCCTGCTCGGCACCCTGCTCGGCCGCCTCCCCGCCGGGATGACCGCCCTGGTGATCGCCCTCGCCCTGCGCGAGGCCGGCACCCCGTACAGCAGGATCGGGCTGGCCACCGCCGCGTACGCGATCGCGGCCGCGATCGGCGGCCCGGTGCTCGGCCGGATCGTCGACCGGACCGGCCAGCCGCGCGTGCTGCTCGCCTCGGCCGTGGTCGCCGGGGTCGGGTACGCGCTGCTGGCCCTCGCCCCCGGCTCGGTCTGGGCCGCACCCCTCGGCGCGGCGGTCGCCGGGCTCGCGATGCCGCCGCTGGAGCCCTGCCTGCGCGCACTCTGGCCCGCCGTGGTGGCCGAGGAGCAGCTCGACACCGCGTACGCCTTCGACTCCGCCGCCCAGCAACTCCTCTACGTGGCCGGGCCGTTGGCGGTCGCCGGAATCGCCGCCGCGTTCTCGCCGGTCACCGCGCTCTGGACGGCCGCCGGGCTCGGCCTGGCGGGCGCCCTGGTGGTCGCCACCGCCGCCCCCGCCCGTGCCTGGCGGGCCCCCGCCCGGCACGCCTCCTCCGGGCTGCTCGGCCCGCTGCGGTCACCCGGCCTGGTCCTGCTGCTGGTCGGCCTGGCCGGTGCCGGCTGGACCGTCGGTGCCCAGAACGTGCTCTTCATCGCCTACGCCGAGACCCACCGCGACGGCCTCCCCGGCGGCGCCGGACTGCTGCTCGCGCTGGCCGCACTCGGCGGACTGCTCGGCGCCCTCGGCTACGGCGCGGTGAAGTGGCGCAGCACCACCGCCACCCGCACCTGGGTGATCGCGCTGTCGATGGCCGCCTCGTACCTGCCGCTGCTGCTGCTCCCCGGCCCGGTGCCGATGGCCGTCCTGGCGCTGCTCTCCGGGATCGGCCTGGCCCCCCTGCTGGCCGCCGCCTTCGTCCTGATCGCCGAACTGGCCCCCACCGGAACGGTCACCGAGGCCTTCGCCTGGCTGATCACGCTCTTCGCGACCGGCAACGCAGCGGGCTACGCCGTCTCGGGAGCACTCGTCTCGCACTCCCTGACGGCGGTCGCCCTCTGCGCGGTCGGCGGCATCGGCCTGGGTGGCACCCTCCTCTTCGGCACCCGGTCGGCCATCAGGAGCTCGGGGAACCGCGACACCGGCCTCGGAAGCGTCGCACCTGCCTAGCTGGCCAGGCACGTCCACTCCGACCCCGTACGCCGACGGTTCCCCGAGCCCTCGTCACTCACCAGTCGTGACGGCCTCGCCGACGGGTCGTCAGGCCGATGACGCCACCGGCTGCGGCCAGGGCCAGGGCCAGCACCGCGAAGAGCGCCGCCGGGAAGTCCGAGCCGGTGTTCGGCAGGCCGCCGGTCGGTGAAGCGGTCGGCTGCGGAGTCGGCACCACGCTCGGCGTCGGCGGAGCGGGCGTCGGGGCCGGGCTCGGCGGCGGCGTCGGGTTCGGCGTCGGGCTCGGGTCCGGCGTCGGTTCCGGCGGGAGGACCAGGCCGAGATCCAGGTCGAGCTGGGCTTCGCCGCCGGCCAGGGTGACGTTCTCGGTGATGCCGGTGACGGGATCGGCGTCGGAGTCCTCCGCACTGGCCGCCGTGCGGCGGACCGCGTCCCTGGCGGTGACGGTGGCCCCGGTCGGGACGGTGGTCAGGTCGAACTGGACCGCGTAGGTGCCGTCCGGCAGCCGCAGGAAGACGTAGTAGCCCCGGCCGTTGCTGGTCGAGGTGACCGGCTTGCCGCTCAGGTCGCGGACCTTCCGGCCCGACCCGTCCAGCAGGTACACGGTGACCCCGCCGATGCCGGGCTCGCCCGGGTCCTGGAGACCGTTCCGGTCGAGGTCGTTCCAGACGAAGTCACCGATCGAGTTCTTCGGCTCGGCCTTCTGGTGCACGCCGACGCCGACCTTGGCGGGCTCGGCGGGCAGCAGCTGCTGCCCGCCGCTGTCGGTGGCGGTGTAGGCGAAGCTGTTCCAGGCGAAGGCGGATTCGGGAGCGTCGTACGAGGCGACCATCGGCCAGGTCAGGGTGAACAGTCCGCCCGAGGGCATCGAGCCGGGCCGGGAGATCCGGAACCAGGTGGCCTGCCCAGGGCCGGGGAACGTGGTGCTCCACTGTGCGGCGAGCTCGCACCCGGCCGGTCCGCCGAGCTCGACCGGCCGGCACGGGTCCGGTGCGGTGGAGTACTCGACCACCACAGTCGGGTCGCTGCTGGTGATGGGCTCGGTCAGCGAGGGCGTCCAGGCGCTGCCGCGCGGGGTGCCGGGCCGCAGCACGTACCCGTCACCGGGGGTCGGCAGCCGGTCGTACGCGACGAAGTCGGTCACCGGGTCCGGCGAGTCGTTGCGGACGGTCATCCGGTACGAGATCCGGCCGCCGGGCGAGGTGGTGGCGGAGCTGCCGTAGTCGGCGTCCTCGTCGCCCTTGACCTCCTTGAAGGCCCGCAGCACGGCGGGCACCTGGATCTCCACCCGGGAGGATGCGTGGCAGAGCTTCTCGGTGGTGTTGCCGTTCTCGTTGAGGTCGTCGGCGTCCGGCACCGAACTGTCCGTGCCGTAGAACAGGCAGGTCACCGGGGGTGACGCGCCGTCAGCCGTGACGTAGACGTCGTTGGTGAGCATGCCCGGCCGGGCGCTGCCTGCCGCCTGGGCCTCGAACAGCACCCGGTAGGCCAGGTTGTCGTGCAGGTACGTCATGTCGGGGCTGCCCGCGGGCCAGGTCATCCGGATCAGCTGCCGGCCGTTCCTGCCGGGCAGCACGACCACCTCCTGCGGTCCCTTGGCGTCCGTCCAGGCCGGGTCGGGCCGGACCGAGCCGTCCACGTACACCATGCCGGGCGGCAGCAGGTCGTAGAGCACCAGCGGCTTGTCGAGGGTGTAGCCGGTCCGGTTGTACGGGACGACCTGGAAGGTGGCGTTGGCGCCGGGGGCGAGCACCGCTCCGGCCACCGTGGTCTTGGCGGCGCCGAGGTTGGTCGCGGCGGTGACGGTGGCGTCCGCGCAGGCGGTCGCGGTGTCGGTGGTGCGGCCGTCGGTACCGACCACGTCCACGCAGTTGTGCAGCGGCTTCGGCGCGGGGCGGCCGTCCTGACCGGTCGCGACCACCTGGGCCAGCACCTGGACGGCGTTGCCCGGGCTCCAGCCGGTCGGGATCGGACCGGCCCAGCCGAACCGCAGCCCGTGCAGCCACCGGCCGGCCGGGATGCCGAGCACGTCGTTGGCGGGATCGCCCGCGCCGACGGCGAAGGTGATCCGGCGGGCGGCCGCGCCGTTGAAGGTGGTGCCCGGGGTGAAGGTGTGCCAGGCGGGGTCACCGTTCAGGCGGTACTCGAGGGTCATCCCGATGCTGTTCGGGTTCCAGGCTTCAAGTTGGATGCTCTGCGGCAGCAGCCAGTTGTAGAGGTCGTCGGTGGTGCCGGTGCCCGGGTCGGTCATCACCAGGCTGGTGACCGGGATCGAGACGTTGCCCGGGTGCAGGCTGAACGATCCGATGTCACCGGAGACGTAGCTGCTGCCCCAGGTCTTGGAGGAGGCCACCTGTACCCCGGTGCTTGGGTCCTGGAAGGTCGGGCTGGTGGTGCTCGCGGTGTCCAGGTCCCGGGCGCCGTCGGGGCCGAGCGGGTCGCCGTTCAGCGTGACCGAGTTGGTGACGTTGCTGCCGGTCGGGAAGGTCGGGGCCGGGTAGTTGACCACCAGGACGCCGTAGTTGCGGCAGCCTGCCTGGCTGTTGCCGGACACGAACGGTCCACCGTCGAACTGCCAGGTGTTGGTGCCGCTCCCGTCGTCGGCCCACCCGGGCGAGCGCGAGGTGTCCACCACCGCGCCGGCCGGCAGCCGGTCGACCAGCTTGCTGAGGTCCAGGTCGACGTTGGGCACGCCGTCGGTCGAGCAGGAGTTGAACTGGTACGTCACCGTGCGGCCGTCCTGGCTGCTGGTCTGCACGCCCTTGGTGACCTTGTACTGCGGCTGCACCACCGCCGTGGTGGTGGCGGTACCGGTCTGCGGGCTCTCGCCGTCCGCGGTGAAGGTCGCCGAGTTGACGGCCCGGGTGCCGTTGGCGGTGCTGAAGTTGGGGTACTTGAGGGTGACCTTGACGGTCGCCGTGGTGCCGGGGGTGAGCGGGTTGAGCGCGATGTTCATCGTGCCGCCTGTCGCCCCGGCGGCGGGCACCGTGGAGTGGGCGACGTCCACGGTGGTGGCGTCCGGTGTCCAGCCGACGAACTCCATGCCGGCCGGCAGGGTGTCGGCGATCTTCCCGTTCGTACAGTCGTTCTCGGAGCAGGTGTAGCTCAGGGTGTAGGTGACGTTCTGCCCGGGGGCCGGGTTCGCCCTGTCCACCGTCTTGGTGAAGGTGATCGCCGCCAGCGCGTTCGGGGTGCCGGCCACGGTGCCGGCGAGCAGGCTGACGGACAGCAGCCCACAGGCTGTCAGCAACCGGGGGACCCTGGATTTCTTCCACATTTCGCCATTTGACGCGTACCGTCCCAGACAGTCGGTGCGCCACGACGGAGTTGTCAGCCGGTAGGACCAACAGCTCGTCAGATGGCCTACCGGGCGGGGCGGGTGGAGCTCCGCAGCACCAGTCCGGTGGCGAGCGGGGCGACCGGGGGCACCGGTTCGCCGCGCAGCAGGGCGGCCAGGGCGGCGACGCCCGTGCGGCCGAGCTCCTCGCCCGGCAGGTCGACGGTGGTGAGCGGCGGTGCCAGCAGGTCGGCCACCGGGATGTTGTCGATGCCGACCACCGAGACGTCGTCCGGGATCCGCAGGCCGAGTTCGGCGGCGGCCTGGTACAGCCCGGAGGCGACCACGTCGTCGTCGCAGACCACCGCGTGCGGGCGGTCCTGCCGGCTGAGCAGCTGGTGGGCGGCGGTCCTGGCGGCGCGCTGACCCTCGTTCAGGCTGACGCCCACTTCGAGCACTTCGAGTCCCTCGGTGGCCGCCTCGAAGGCGGCCTGCCGGACTCGGAAGGTGTAGGCGGAGTGGGTGGAGCGCAGATGGCCGATCCGCCGGTGGCCGAGCCCGGTCAGGTGTTCCACGGCGGCCCGCATGCCGCCCGCTACGTCCAGCTCGACGGTCGGACGGGCACCGCCGGTGCCGGGGTCGCCAAACGCCGGGTCGGCGTCCAGGAAGACCGCGGGGGTGTCGGCGGGCAGCACGCCGAGCTGGCTGTCGTCCGGCGAGCAGAGCAGCAACCCGTCGAACCGGCTGGTGGTCGCCGCCTCGGCGAGCGTCGCACTCCCCCAGCCGGAACTGACCACCACGGCCAGCCCGTGCCGGCCCGCCTCCTCGTGCACCCCCACCAGCACCCGGCCGAAGAAGGGCCCGAGGATGTTCGGCACCGCGAGGAGGATCATCCCGCTCCGGCCCAGCCGCAGCTGCCGACCGGCCGCCTGCGGCCGGTAGCCCAGCGTCCTGGCCGCCTCGCGGACCCGCTCCCTGGTCGCCCCGGAGACCCGCTGCCCCGCCTCCGCCCCCGAGAACACCAGCGAGACGGTCGCCTGCGAGACCCCGGCCAGCCGCGCCACGTCCCGCCCGGTCGGGCGCCGGGACGGAGTCGGTGCGGAGGGCTCGGTCATCACCGGCGGACGGCTCAGCCCTGGCCCTGCGCGGCGGCCGCCGCGCGGGCGGCGTCGTCGGCGGCGTCCTCCTCGGCGGCGACCTGGGCCGAACGGGACCGGCGGTTCGCCACCTTCTCGGCCAGCTGCGCGGACATCTCGTCGCGCTGCCTGCTGAGCAGTACGTAGCTGAGCGGCGCGGAGACCAGCCCCGCGAGCAGCACCAGGAAGACCACACCGGTGCTGCCGGTGACCGGGATGACCCCAAAGTGTCCGAGCAGCATGGCGATCAGCAGGCACGACAGGAAGATGCTCAGGCGCATCGAGGTGTAGCGGAGCGTGGCGTGCTTCTTGCTGCTCACGGGGACGTCCTTCACTGCGGGGGTACGGCTGACGCGGCTATCCAGTGAAGCACGACCTCACGACTGCGCCCTGTGCAGGGCAGGGGACGCTGCTGAGGCACGGCCGTGCCGCTACCGGAGGTCGAGCCACATGGTGACGTCGTCGCGGTCGTCGCCCGGTGCCACCCGGATGGCTCCGGGGACCCGGCCGACCTCGGTGTAGCCGCAGCGGCCGTAGAACTTCTCCAGGCCGAGGCCGCCCCGGAGGGTGAGCTTGAGGCCCACCCAGCCGGCCTCGCGGCCGACCCGGGCGGCCTCCGCCATCAGCTGCACGCCGTAGCCGCTGCCCTGGAAGTCCGGGTGCACCATGACCCGCTTGAGCAGCCGCCAGTGGTCCATCAGGCCGAACCGCATGTCCTCGAAGAAGAGTGCCGCCGCCAACCGGCCGCCCGGCTCGAAACCCACCAGCAGCATGTCCGGCTGGCCGGGGCCGAGGCCCGCGAACTGCTTCTCCGCCGTCACCCAGACCTGGTCCTCCGTCACCGGCGGGACGAACCCGACGGCGCCGCCCGCGTTGGTCGCGTCGGTCCAGAGGGTGATGATCGAGGCCCGCAGCTCAGGGGTCAGCTCGGGGGCCAGGACGAAGGTCAGCGTCATGGTCACCAAGCCTAAGCGGCGGCTGTGACGGGCCGGGCGGCGGTGGTCCGGCCGAGGCCGAGGCAGAGCAGGACGGCCACCGCACAGAGCGCCCCGGCGCCGTACCAGGCCAGGTCGTAGTCGCCGAACCGGTCGCGGCTCAGGCCGGCCAAGCCGGCCACCGCGGCGGCGCCGAGCTGGTGGCAGGCCAGCACCCAGCCGAACACCACGGGTGCGTCGGCACCGAAGTGGCGGCGGCAGAGGGCGATGGTCGGCGGCACTGTGGCCACCCAGTCCAGACCGTAGAAGATCACGAACGCCAGGATGGGCGGCTCCAGCGAACCGGCGAACAGCTGCGGCAGGAAGAGCAGCGAGAGGCCGCGCAGCGCGTAGTAGGTGATCAGCAGCGAGCGGGAGTCGAAGCGGTCGGTGAACCAGCCGCTGGCGATGGTGCCGACCACGTCGAAGACGCCGACCAGGGCGAGCAGGCTCGCGGCCGTGGTGACCGGCATGCCGTGGTCGTGGGCGGCCGGGATGAAGTGGGTGCCGACCAGGCCCGCCGTGGTGGCACCGCAGATCGCGAACGAGCCCGCCAGCAGCCAGAAGGCGCGGCTGCGGCTCACCTCACGGAGGATCCGCAGGCTGCGCAGGATCGCACTGCCGTCGGTCTTCGGCGCGGGCGGTTCCTCGGTGGCTCCGTACGGGAGCAGGCCGAGATCGGCCGGACGTTCGCGCATCAGCAGCAGCACCGGGAGGGCGACCACGGTGGCGGAGACCGAGACCACCACCACGGCGGTCCGCCAGCCCTGCTCCTCGACCAGCCAGGCGAGCAGCGGCATGAACACCAGATTGCCCGCCGCCCCGGCGGCGGTGAGCACCCCGGTGACCAGTCCTTGGCGGGCCGCGAACCAGCGGCCCGAGACCGTGGTGGCGAACGCCCCCGCCATCGAGCCCGAACCGAGGCCGACCAGGACGCCCCAGCAGAGCACCAGTTGCCAGCTCTGGGTCATCAGCATGGTCAGACCGGCGCCGGTGGATATCGTCAGCAGGGCGCTCACCACGATCAGCCGGACGCCGAAGCGGTCCATCAGGGCGGCGGCGAAGGGTGCGGTCAGGCCGTAGAGGGTGAGGTTGACCGAGACGGCGGCGGAGATGGTGCCGTGCGACCAGCCGAACTCGGTGTGCAGGGCGTCCATCATCAGCCCGGGCGTCGACCGGAAGCCGGCCGAACCGAGCAGCACCAGCAGGGTGACGCCGGCCACCACCCAGGCGTAGTGCGGGCGACGGGACGTGACCACGGCGAGGGTTTCGTTCACGTGCTGATCCTTCCGCAGTCGCCCGGGTGACGGGCTGCCAGGGCCTCCCATGCGCCTCAGGCCCGGTCGGGGACGCGTCGGAGGGTCCTGACGGGCCGGGTGAGGAGGAGGGCGGCGACCACCAGGAAGGAGACCACGATGCCGACTTGGAGCACCCGGGTGGCGCCGAAGGCCTCGACCGCAGGCCCGGAGAGCGCGCTGCCGATCGGGAACATGCAGACCGATCCGGCCACCTCGTAGGCGTGGATCCGGTTGAGCACCTCGCCCGGGACCTGGGTCTGCACGCTGGTGGCCCACATGACGCTCCAGAAGGTGAGGCCGATGCCGACCACCACCTGGGCGGCGGCGAGCAGCCAGACGGGCTGTCCCAGCACGATGCCGATCGGGTAGAGCGGGAAGGCGAGCATGGCCACCGCTCCGGCGGCGAGCGGGCGTTGGGGCTTGAAGCGGACCGCGAGCAGGCCGCCGACCACGGTGCCCGCGCCGAAGGCGCAGTTGAGCAGGAAGTAGGCGGAGTCGCCGTACCGGGGGATGACCACCCCGGAGGTGACCGGCAGCAACGGCCCCCAGCCGAGCACGGTGAAGAAGAGCCAGATCAGGATCACGCCCCACAGCCAGCTGCGGGACCGGAACTCCCGCCAGCCGACCACCAGGTTGCGCCAGAGGCTGTCGCCCGGCGGCGGAGCCGGGACGGCGCCGAGCCGGAGCGCGAACAGGCAGATCGCGCTGATCCCGAAGCTGAGGGCCGCGATCACCATCACCCAGCCGGTGGCGACGGCGGCCAGCGCCCCGGCCAGCGCCGGACCGAGCAGGGCGGCGAAGGCCTCGGAGGTGCGCAGTACGCCGTTGGCCCCCTGCACGTCGCGGGCCACCAGCGGGACGGTGGAGGCCGCCCCGGGCTGGAACATCGCGGCGGCGGTCCCGGCCAGGGCGAGCAGCAGGTAGAGCTGCCAGAGCTGGTCGACGCCCCGGAAGAAGAGCACCGCGAGCAGCACCCGGGTGGTCAGGTTGAGCAGGTCCGCGCCGATCATCATCCGGCGGGCGGTGAACCGGTCGGCGAGGACGCCGCCGAACAGCACCAGGCCGGCGAACGGGCCGAACAGGAAGGCCAGGGCGAAGCCCACGGTGCCGGCGCCGTGGTGGGCGCCGACCAGTCCGGCGGTGACGGCGACCGGAAGCATCGCGTCACCCAGCAACCCCGCGCTGCGGGCGGTGAAGTAGTACCGGAAGTTGCGGGACCAGATCGCCGGGGGCTCGGCCGGCCGGGTCGTGGTCGACCGGATCTCGACGGGCTGGTCCTGGAGTTGGGGAAGCGTCACCCCAGCAGTTTTGGTGTAGACCACTCGGATTTCCAGTGGTTTACGGTCACGATCGAACGGCGGCGCGGCATGCGCGCCCCGAGCACGGCACGACGGCCGCCGTCCGATCGGCGTGCCCGGGGCCCCTGCACCCGCGCACCGAGCGCTCCGTACTCGTCGAGGAAGGAATCCATCAGCGCGTCCGGCAGCCTGCGACCCCCATGCTGGCCGCGCCGGTGCTCCCTCGACGTCCCCTCACAACGGAGAACTGCACCCAAGAGTGATCAGTTGGATACGTCACGTCAATGGGTTGTCGGAAATTCGGAATGGTTGCGGCGCATTTACCGACACTCGGGAGCGTACGGCGGACGCTCAGGCGATCAGTGCGCCCCCTGCGCCGCTGGTCCGCTCCAGGGCCGGCACCATCATCGCGCCCGCGCCGATCTCGCACCAGACCCGCTTGCCGGAGCCGTCCGGGTACCAGCCCCAGCGCTCGCACAGCAGCTCCACCAGCTCCAGGCCCCGCCCGTTGGTTGCGTCACCCGCCGCGCACCGGGGGGCGGGCGCGATACAGCTGCCGTCCGCCACCTCGACCCGGACCATGGTCGGAGCCGACGCGCCGTCACCCACGGGCAGCGGTACCGAGAGTCGCAGCACGGCCGGCAAACCGGTGTGCACCACCGCGTTGGTGACCAGTTCGGAGACCACCAGGACCAGGGTCTCGGCGATCGCCGCGTCCGGGTCGAACCCGTGGCCCTGCAGCCGCGAGCGCACCCACCGGCGCGCCCGGCCGACCTCGGCCGGATCCGCCTGGACGGCCAACTGGACCTGAAGTACCTGCACCGCTCCACCACCCGCACTCGCAGTTCGAGGCCCGGTCGGACCGGCCATGACTCCGTCACGAATACGCCTCAGAATGATCCGGCAGGACGATCGCAGCAAGCGCTTCGGGCATATTCCAGCGTTCGGGGGACAGCGCAGTGCATACTGTCCCGCTCACTCCGGCGAGCGTCGCACCGGCGATCGTCCGGCCACCCGCTCCGACCTGGCCTTCCGACGGTTCGGCGCGAACGTAACGAAACGTACCGCGCCACGGCGCCGATCCGACCGCCGCCACGAGCGAACCACCCTTGCTACATCTGTCCAGCGCGGATCGAACGACGAACGTCCTTACCACTGGCGTCAACTGACGGTCCGCACCTTCTTCACACGATTCCCCGCGCCACCGATTCCGGGACGGTTACGGTGGGAGCGAGCAGGGGAGGGCCGATGGAGACCGCCGGACCGGTGCCGAGCTGGGACGAGCAGATCCACTGGCGGCTGTCCCGGGGCGAGGAGACCGCGCTCGCCGAGCTCTACGACCGGCTGGCACCGCTGGTGCACGGGCTGGCCGGACGAATACTCACCGACCAGGACGCCGCCGAACAGCTCACCCGCGAGGTCTTCGGCCAACTCTGGGAGCACCCCGAGTCCTTCGACCCCCGGCAGGGCTCGCTGCGCGCCTGGCTCGGCTCGCTGACCAGGCGGCGCGCCCTGGACCGGCTCCGGCTGGACCACGCCGACGACCGGCAGCTGCGCGAGCGCGCCGGTGCCGCCCGGGCCCAGTACGTGGTCGACTCGCTGCCTGATCCGCTGCGCGAGACCATCGCGCTGGCCTGGTTCGACGGCCGCAGCTACCAGGAGACCGCCCGGCAGTTGGGCATCACCGAGCAGGCCGCCAAGCAGCGGCTCCGGCTCGCCCTCCAACTGCTCGCCACCGAACTGGCCGACGAAAAGCGCGAGTCGTGACGCCTCCGTACGACCCGGCGGCCGAACTCCGGCACGAGGCGTACCGTTCCCTGCTCGGCGCCTGGGCGCTGGACGCCTGCCCGCGCCGCGAGGCGGCCGAGCTGGCCCAGCACCTGGCCGGCTGCCCGGACTGCGCCGAGGAGGCCACCCGGCTGCGGAACGCGGCGGGCCGGCTCTCCCCGGACGAGCCGCTCGACCCGTCGAGCTCGCTCCGCCGGCAGGTGCTGGACTGGTGCCTGGCCCGCCGCCCGGCACAACTCCCGGTCCCGGACTGGGCCGCACCGTACGCGACCGAGACCGCGAAGCTGGACGCGCTGCTCCGCGACCTCGGCCACGAGGAGTGGCAGGAGGTGGCCGAACTGCCCTGGTACGGCGGGGTGCAGCGGTGGCGCCCGGCCGAGGTGCTCGGCCACCTGACCGCCGTGGACGGCTACCTGGCCCCCGGCCTCGGACTCCCCGACCCGGTCCCCGGCACCGCCACGACGGCACCGGCCCGGGTGCCCGCGCAGCACGGGGTCCCGGTCGAGGGCAGCCCCGCCGCCGGCGTCCTGGAGCGCACCATCCGGCTGCTCGCCGCCCAGACCGGCCAGGACCCGGGCACCGTCCGGGCGCAGTGGCGACGACAGGGCCACGCCCTGGTGCGCAGCGCCGCGCTCCGCCCGCGCGGCGGGGCCGCCGTGGACTTCGGCTTCGCCCGACTGCCGCTCAGGGACGCCTTCGTGGACCGCGCCTTCGAGTGCTGGGTGCACGGCGACGACATCGCCCGCGCGGTGGACTACCCCTACCCGCCACCGCTGCCCCGGCACCTGCGGCTGATGGTCGACCTGGCGGTCCGGATGCTCCCGGTGGCCCTGGCCGCCGCCCGCTCCCCGGCGGCCGGCCCCGGACGGGTGCTCAGGCTCGTCATCGAGGGCCCGGCGTCCGGCGAGTGGCTGATCCCGCTTGACGGCGCCGGCACCGCGGGGCCGCCGGTGGCCGAACTGGTGCTGGACGGAATCGAGTTCTGCAACCTGGTGGCCGCCCACCGCGACCCCGACCGCATCCCGGCGGGCGAGCACGGCGACCGCGGCGCCATCCGGGAGGTGCTCCGGGCCGCGCCCCTGCTGTCGCGACCCTGACCGCCGCAGTCGTCAGGCGAAGACGACCGTCCGGGTGCCGTTCAGCAGAACGCGGTGCTCGCTGTGCCACTTGACCGCGCGGGCCAGCGCCTGGCACTCGACGTCCCGGCCCACCGCCACCAGCTGGTCGGGCGTCACGTCATGGGTGACCCGGGCGACTTCCTGTTCGATGATCGGGCCCTCGTCGAGGTCGGCGGTGACGTAGTGGGCGGTGGCACCGATCAGCTTCACGCCCCGGGTGTGCGCCTGGTGGTACGGCTTCGCGCCCTTGAAGCTCGGCAGGAAGGAGTGGTGGATGTTGATGATGCGTCCGGTCAGCGCCTTGCACAGGTCGTCCGAGAGCACCTGCATGTAGCGGGCCAGCACCACCAGGTCGACGTGCTCGGCCGCGACCAGGTCGAGCAGCTGCTGTTCCGCCTCGGCCTTGTTCTCCCGGTCCACCGGGAGGTGGTGGAACGGGATGCCGTAGGACTCGGTCAGTTCCCGGAAGTCGGTGTGGTTGGAGACCACTGCGGCGATCTCGACCGGCAGGGCGCCGATCCGGGTGCGGAACAGCAGGTCGTTCAGGCAGTGCCCGAACTTGCTGACCATCAGGATCACCCGCATCCGCTCCGCGCTCGGCGTGATCCGCCAGTCCATCCGGAAGGAGGCGCCGATGGCGGCGAAGCTGGCCCGGAGCTTCTCGGTGCTGACCGGCTGGTCGGCCGAGAAGTGCACTCGCATGAAGAACAGCCCGCTGTCCGAGTCCCCGAACTGCTGGCTGTCGATGATGTTGCAGCCGGTCATGAAGAGGTAGCTGGAGACCGCGTGCACGATCCCCTGCTTGTCCGGGCAGGACAGCGTGAGGACGTACTGGGCGCTGGCCGTCGGCTGGTCCACGGGTGTCGTTCCGTTCTGCGGGTCGCTGGTGGCGGACCGCCCAGGGTGTCACATACCGGACGCCGCCCGCCCGCCCGCCCGCAGTGCGGACGGTGCAGTGCGGACGGCGGGTCAGCCGACCCGGGTCAGGATCCGCAGCACGTCCAGCGAGCGCGGCGGCCCGTCCGGGTCCTCGCCGTCCGCCAGGCTGAGCCGGACGTGGGCGGCCCGGGCCGCCCCGACCGCCTCCGGCCAGCCGGGGTGGCCCAGGTACGCGTGGGCGGGGGCGTCCGCGCCGATCTCGTGCAGCACCCGGAGTACCCGCAGCACCGCGGCGTCCACCAGAGCCGCCTCCTCGGCGTCCCGCAGGATCGTGCCGACGTACTTCTCGGCCGGCCAGCGGTCCAGCCAGGTGTCCTCGACCAGCCGGTAGACGGCGTCCGTGACGTCGCCGAAGCCGTCCTGGCCGGTCAGCCAGGTCTGCTGCTGGAACGCGGGGTCGGAGAGCATGTGGAGCGCCGAGCGGAGTCGGGCTCGCCAGCGCCACCAGGGCAGGTCGTTGAGCGGCATGCCGCCCATCGTGCTTGAGCGGTGCCCGCTACGAGAAGGGGTTCGGGCGGACCGATACGAAGAATCTGTACTCGCGGACATGGAGCTCGATGCTACGTGTCCCGACTTCACAGGTTCTACTCGCGTCACTCCGACCTTCCCACCCGGTGTTCCGTCCGCGTTGGCCCGTCGTTCGCTTTTCGGCCCTCTCGGCGCACTCCGCCGGGTCAAGGCTTGATGCGGCCGACCTGGCCGGCAGTCGTCTGAACCCGGGAGGGGCACCCCATCATGAGGCGCAGCGGATCGCCCGAGCACGCACGGCCTACCGGCAGCGGGAGCGGGGGCCGATGCCGCCGCACCGCCGGAGCGGTGACCGCCGCGCTGCTGCTGCCCGCCCTGCTCTCCGCCTGCGGCGGCCCCGCCGACGCCTCCCCGCCGGACGAGATCACCGTGATGACCTGGGCCCCCTCCGGCACCGGCTCCGCCGACCGGCCCGGGATGACCGCGCTGGCCGAGGCGGTCGGCCGTGAACTGAACGCCGGCGGCGGCCTGGCCGGGCACCGGGTCCGGGTGCTGACCTGCAACGAGCACGACACCACCGAGGGCGTCACCGAGTGCGCCCGGCAGGCGGTGTCCGCGCACGCGCTGGCCGTGGTCGGCTCGTACAGCCAGTACGGCGAGACCTTCATGCCCGTCCTGGAGGCGGCCGGTATCCCGTACGTCGGCGGCTACGGCCTCTCCACGCCCGAGTTCAGCAGCCCGTTCTCCTACCCGGTCTCCGGCGGCACCCCGGCGCTGATCGCGGGCAGCGGCCGGCAGCTGGTCGAGGCCGGCTGCAAGAGCGTCGCGGTGATCCGCCCGGACACCCGGGCCGGCGACACCCTGCTCGGCTTCCTGGCCGGGGCGCTGAAGCCCGCCGGGATCACCCTCAAGGACGTCAAGGCCCCGGAGCGCTCGAACGACTACACGGGGATCGCAAGGAAGGCGATCGGCGACGACCGGGCCGGCAACTGCGTCACCCTCGCGCTCGGCTCGGAGCCCACCGCCAACCTGCTGGACCCGTACCGGCGGCTGGAGCCCCGGCGGACCCAGCTCGCCTCGGTGATCGGCAGCTTCCAGCAGTCGGTGGTCGACTCCACCGGCGGCGACGGCGGCCCGCTCGGCGGTGCGCTGGCCACCGGCTGGTACCCGCCGGAGAGTTCCCGGGTCTGGGACGCGCTGCGCTCCACCGTGCGCCTGCACGGCGGCGGCAGCGCCCCGATCGACGTCTCGGACCCCGGCGTGCAGACCACCTGGGTCGCGTACGAGGTGTTCCGGCAGGTGGTGGAGCGGGCCGGGAACGGGCGGCAGATCACCACCAAGGCGGTCCGCGCGGTGCTGGACGGCGGCGAGCCGATCGAGACCGCGGGGGCCACCCCGCCGCTCACCTGGGGTCTCACCAACATGCTGCCCAGCGCCGACTCGCCCCGGCTGGTGAACACCTCGGTGACCTTCCAGCGGGTGCAGGGCGGCCGCCTGGTCGAGCAGCGTGCGGGCTTCGTCGACGTCCGCGGGATCCTGGCGGGCTGAGGCCCGGGAACGGCACAGGCCCGGCCCCCCTCGCGGGAACCGGGCCTGACTGCTGCTCAGAGGTCCGTGTCGGCCTTGGTCGGCAGACCGGCCTGGGCGGCGATCGCGTTCCACAGGGTGCTGGCCTGCCGCTTGGCCGTGGTGGCGTCGCCGCTGGCGGTGTTGCCGAGCTTGTAGTGCGGATTGTCCTTCTTCGCGGGGTCACAGGCCGCGAGCGAGTCGGCCGCCCAGAGCGCGTACTCCCGGTCGGCCTTGGCCGAGGCCTCCCACGCCTTCTTGAGCTGGTCGGCGAGCTGGGGACCGCCGGGCAGCTGGTCGGTCTTCAGCGCGGCCAGGCTGCTGACCAGCTGGTCCCGCTGGCCCGCCGCGTCGTTGAGGGCCTGCTGCGACTCCGGCAGCTTCTCGCACTTGCCCACCGAGGTGACCGCGCTGCCGACGCTCTGCCGGGTCGCGTTGGCGGTGCCGAGCACGGTGGCGAGCGCCTGCGCCTGGGCCTTCGTCTCCGGGCTGACCGCCGTGCCGCTGCCGCCGGTGGTGGCCGAGCCGTTCGCCGAGGTCTTGGCGACCGGGGCGGCGCCCTTGTCGACCTTGTCGTCGCCGCCGCTGAGCAGCACCGCGACCAGGATGCCGGCCGCCGCGAAGCCCGCCACCACGCCGCCGATGATCAGCCGGTTGTTCGCCCGCCGGGGCTCAGGCGCGGGCATCGGAGCGGGGTACGCCGGGGGCGCGGGCGGGTACTGCTGCTGCCCCCCGTACGAGGGCTGCTGGCCCCCGAAGCTCTGACCGCCACCGTACGACTGGTCACCGAACGGCTGCCCGCCGTAAGACTGCTGACCACCCATGGGCTGCGGCGGAGGCCCGAAGCCCGGCTGCTGCTGACCGCCCGTCGGATCACCGCTCGGGTACGGCGGCAGGAACTGGGTGGCCGGCGCGGGCTCGGCGGCCGCCTGCTGCGGCACGCCGGGGGCACCGGGGTACGTCTGCCCGCCCAGGTACTCGGGACCGCCGCCCTGGAACTGCTCCGTCGGCACGCCCTGCTGGACCGGTGGTGGCGGCGCCGCCGCGTCCGGCTCCGGTCTGAAGAGGTCGTCCAGGTTGAAGTCACCTGAGTTGGAGTGGGAGTACGAGCGGCGCTGGCTCAACGCGATTCCTCACCTGTGCACGGCCCACGACCGCACTGCGGAGGGGCTTCCTCGGTTCGTCCGCGCGCTCGCTGCCTCTACCACGCAGGGGACGCCCGACTATCACGCCCAACCTACCCCGTCACTCCCGCAGGTGACTACGCGCCCCGGAACTCCGTCACGCGGCCTCCAGCTCCATCCTGGCCTGGAACTCCCGCACCGCGCGGTGGCTCCGGTACGGCTCCAGCCGGCGGCGGAACTCGTCCAGGTACTCCACCCCCCGGTTCGAGCGCAGCCCGCTGAGCAGGCGGACCGCCTGGGTGCCGGTCTCGCAGGCGCGCTCCAGATCGCGCTGCTGGAGCTGGGCGGTGGCCAGCAGCACCAAGTCCACCGCACGGCGGCGGACCCTGGTCGGCGGGTGGAGTTCGAGGGCGGTGCGGGCGTACTTCTCGGCCTGCACGGCCTGCTCAAGGTCGCGGTGGCAGTGCGCCAACTCGTCCGCCAGGTAGGCCTCGTCGAAGTGCACGATCCAGTCCGGGTCGTCCTCGGGGTTGCGCTGCTCCATCGCGGCCAGCGCCTTGGCGGCCACCGCCTCGCAGGACCTGGCGTCACCGAGCAGGGCGTGGCCCCGGGCCTCGGCCGCGTAGAACATCGCCATCGCGGTCGGGGTGGCCACCGAGCGGGCGCCCTCCTGGGCGGCGCGGGCGAGTTGGGCGATCTCGCGCGGATTGCCCAGCGCGGCCGCCAGGTGGCTCATCGAGGCGGCCAGCACGTAGCCGCCGTAGCCCCGGTCGTCGGCGGCCTGGGCCAGCCGGAGCGCCTGGATGTAGTAGCGCTGGGCCAGGCCGGGCTGGCCGGTGTCCACCGCCATGTACCCGGCCAGTTCGGTCAGCCGGGCGACCGCGCCGAAGAGTTGACGGCCCGTCTCCTCCCGGTACGCACCACTGAGCAGTCCTGACACGACGCTGTTCAGGTAGTGCACCACCACCGGGCGGACGTGGCCGCTGCCGAACCGGTGGTCCAGGTCGACCAGCATCTGGGTGGTGGCCCGGATCGCCGCCACGTCGGCGGGACCGACCCGGGGACCGCCGGAGCGGGCCACCACCGGATCCGGTGGGGTGATCAGCCAGTCCCGGCTGGGCTCGACCAGGGCGGAGGCCGCCACCGTGGCACCGGAGAGGAACTCCCGGCGGCCGACGTCGCTGCGCCACAGCTCGCAGACCTGGTCCAGCGCGCCGCTGAGGGTGGCGGCGAACTGGAGGCCGACGCCGGAGCTGAGGTTCTTGCCGTCCGCCATGCCGATCTCGTCCACCGTGACACCACGGCCGAGTTTCCGGCCGAGCGCCTCGGCGATCACCGCCGGGGCCTGGCCGCGCGGCTGTTGGCCGCGTAGCCAGCGGGCCACCGAGGTCTTGTCGTAGCGCAGGTCGAGGCCGTGCTCGGCGCCGCAGAGGTTCACCCGGCGGGCGAGGCCCGCGTTGGAGCAGCTCGCCTCCTGGATCAGCTGCTGCAGACGCTCGTTGGGCTGCCGTGCGACGAGTGCTCTTGCGGCCATGGGCTTCGCCTCCCCACGCCCCCGGCCCTGACCGGCGGGCGACGATTTGCTGCTCGAACTGCCGACGTGCCGACCGGTTGGGACATCTGACTTGAGGTTAGCGATCAGCAACACCAGCGGGATACCCACGGTGACGGCCCCACCCCCCACGCGCCCTGCCAAATGCCCCTGTGCGCCCCCTGTTACGCCGTCAGGGCTCCTCCGCGTTCTACCCGCCCCCGACGCCCCGGAACCCGTCCGGCAGTTGGTCACCTCCGCGCGGCGCCGTCACCGGTACGGGTGACAATGCCGCCCGCCCGGAACCGACCGGGTCACGGGCCGTAACCCCACTCACGGACGGTAGTTGAGCAGCACGTGGAAGAGACCCCGAAAGCCCCCGAGTCGGGCCTGACCAAGCCGCTCGGCGCGGCCCTCAGTTACGTCGAGGATCGGCACTGGGAGGTCGCGGCCGGGACGTGGCTGCTCGACGACGACGGCCCGGCCCGCTGCTCCTGCGGCGACCTGCGCTGCCCGCTGCCCGGCGCGCACCCCACCCACGCGGAGTGGCGAGCCGAGGCCAGCGCCGGGCCCGGCGTGATCCGCCGCTGGTGGTCGGAGCAGCCGGGGGCGTCGGTCCTGCTGCCCACCGGCCGGTTCTTCGAGGTGCTGGACGTGCCGGAGGTGGCGGGCTGCCTGGCACTGGCCCGGATGGAGCGGCTGAACCTCCAGCTCGGCCCGGTGGTGGCGGCGCCCGCCTCGGCCGGTCTGCCCGGGCGGCGGCTGCTCTTCCTGGTGCTGCCCGGGGTGGTGGCCAAGCTGCCCGAGATGCTCCGCCGGCTCGGCTGGGGCACCGGCCGGCTGGACCTGGTGGCGCGCGGCGAGGGCGACTGGATCGTGGCCCCGCCCTCCCGGGTCGGCCAGTTCGGTCCGACCCGGTGGGCCAGGCCGCCGTCCGAGCTGAACCGCTGGCTGCCGGACGCCGAGGACCTGATCAGCCCGCTCGCGTACGCCTGCGGCCGGGAGGCGGCGCCGCTGCGGCCGCAACCGAGCCAGCCGGCCGCCGTGCGCTGACCGGTTGACGGCGGATCAGCCCGGTTGACGGCGGATCAGCCACCCCACCGAACCGCCGCCCTACGCCTATCGGGTGAGGGTGTGCACCGCGCGGGACCACGCGCGCGACTGACGGGCCCTGCCTCCCACCGGAGTCGGGGCCCGTCACACGTCTGCCCGGATAAGACACCGGTGTACCCCGCCGACCGGGGCGGAAGCCGCTCGTACGAGTGACAGCGCTCAAGGATTGCCAAGATCTGCCGAGGGGAGGAATTGCTCCGAGAGGTACCGCAGGAGGGCGCTCGGACGGGGAAGCCGAGCGAGGCGGATCGGGGGGCTCTCGGGGGACGGCGGGGGAACGGTGGGGGACGGCGGAGCCCGGTGCCAGGGGAGGCACCGGGCTCGGCCACACCACTCGGTGGACGGTCCGTGGACTACTGGACCTCGGCGACGAACAGGTGGGCGGCGATGTCCTTGGGGAGCTCCGCCGCACTGTCTCCGGAGCCGACCAGCACGCCGCCGTCGGCACCCGCGCCGACCCGGACGGTGTGGCCCGGGCGAATACCGGCCCGGCGCAGCGTGAGCATCAGGCCCTCGTCGGTCTGGATCGGCTCGCCGATCCGGCGTACCACCACGTTGACCCCGGCGTCGCCCGGCCGCACCGAGTCCAGGGTGGCCAGCGCGGCGTCGAAGCCCTCACCCTCGGCCCGGGTGTCCCCGAGCTCCTCCAGGCCGGGGATCGGGTTCCCGTACGGGGACTGGGTGGGGTGGCCGAGCATGGCGAGCACCTTGCGCTCGACCGTCTCGCTCATCACGTGCTCCCAGCGACAGGCCTCCTCGTGCACCTGCTCCCACTCCAGGCCGATCACGTCCACCAGCAGGCACTCCGCGATCCGGTGCTTGCGCATCACCCGGACGGCGAGCCGTCGGCCCTCCTCGGTCAGCTCCAGGTGCCGGTCACCGGCCACCCGGAGCAGGCCGTCCCGCTCCATCCGACCGACCGTCTGGCTGACCGTCGGGCCGCTCTGTTCCAGCCGCTCCGCGATCCGGGCGCGCATCGGGACGATGCCCTCCTCCTCCAGTTCCAGGATGGTGCGGAGGTACATCTCTGTGGTGTCGATCAGCCCAGACATCGCCGCTGGCTCCGTTCCTCGGTATCCTCACCGCCAATTCTGACGTACGCCGCAAGCAACCGACGGCGCGCGACCCCTTGTTCCCTGGGCTTTCCGTCAGCTCAGGAGCTTTTTCGTCACTGTTGACAGCGGCACCCCGCAGGCCGCACGGTGCTGGCCGTAGCTTTCTCCCACAGCTGCGGTCTGGACCACCGGGCCGCCTCAGGGTACGGAGATCTGATGAACGACCTGGTCGGGCAGTACTTCGACGCCGCGGTGGAGCACCTGCACCGGATCAGGACGGAGGAGGCCGGCTCGATCGACCGGGCAGCGGAACTGCTCGCCGAGGCGGTCGCGAACGGCCGCCGGATCTTCACCTTCGGCGCCGGGCACTCCTCACTGGCCGCCCAGGACGTGGTCTACCGGGCCGGCGGCCTGGTGGTGATCAATCTGCTGAACGTCCCCGGCATGACCGGGGTGAACGTGATGCCGGCGCCGCTCGGCAGTGCGCTGGAGCGGGTCTCCGGGCTGGCCACCACCACCCTCGACCTCACCCCGGCCCGGGCGGGCGACCTGCTCTTCGTGATCTCGCTCTCCGGCCGCCAGACCATGCCGGTCGAGCTGGCCCAGCACGCCCGGGCCCGGGGCCTGACGGTCATCGGCGTCAGCTCTCTGGCGTACCCGGGCCGGGTGAGTTCCCAGCACTCCTCGGGGACGTACCTCAAGGACCACTGCGACGTGGTGCTGGACAGCAAGATCGCGGTCGGGGACGGCGAGCTGAGCCATCCGGCCGCCGGGACCACCTTCGGTTCGGTCTCCACCATCGTCACCAGCGCGCTGATGCAGGCCGTGGTCGCCTCGGCCGTCGGCCGACTGGCCGACCGGGGCATCACTCCCCCGCTGTTCCGTTCCGGGAACGTGGACGGCGGCACCGAGTGGAACGTCAAGGTGATGACGGAGAACGCCGAACGGATCTACTACACGTTCTGATCAGCTTGCCCGATCGATCGTCAGTTCCCCTGTGATCATGGCCAGTTGACACACATACTGACCGGACACCGAGCGTACCGCCGCTCCGTCGGGGGCAGTAGGTACCTGCTGACACGGACGGCGAGGGGCGGGGGTCCAGATGGTGGCGGCTGGTGCCGGGCGTTCGATGGGGTGGGTGCGCGAGGACGAGTTGCTGCCCGAGCTGTTCTGGACGGCGGACTCCTCCTCGCTCCAGGGCCAGCGGCGCGCGGTCGCGCTCTCCCGCTGGGAGCTGCTGCTGCTGGTGGTGGCCGCCTTCGCCGGTTCGGCCGACGGCAGCCTGTGGGCCTGGGCGGCCGCCCTCGCGTACCTGCTCACGGTCGGCCTGGCCACCGTGACCGGCCGGCAGAACCCCCAGGGCCTCTGGTACGAGGGCCGGGCCGCCGCCGAGTCGGTCAAGACGCTGTCCTGGAAGTACGCGGTCCGGGCGGACGCCTACCAGCCGCCGCCGAAGACCCTGCCGGACGCCGAGCGGCTCTACGACGTCCAACTCGGCGGGGTGATCAACCAGTTCGGCACCAGCCGGGCGATCCCCCAGCTCGGGCGGGTGCAGGCGGAGCTGCAGTCCTGGCGCGGCCCGCTGGCCGGCCGGCCGCCGAGCCACCCGCAGATCACCGACACCATGCGGCAGTTGCGCGACCAGCCGCTGACCGTCCGGCGCGAGGTGTACCTGCGCGAACGGGTCAGGACGCAGCGGGAGTGGTACCGGAACAAGGCCAGGTACTGCACCAACGCGATCCGGTGGGCCGACCTGCTCGGCGTGGTGCTCCCGCTCACCGGCCTGGTGCTGGCCGTCCTGCGGGCCCTCGGCGAGTTCAGCTTCGACGCACTGGGCGCGGTCTCCGCGGTGGCCGCCTCGGTGTCCGCCTGGGCGCAGCTCCGCCAGTACCGCCCGCAGGCCGCCGCGTACACCATCGCCGCCTCCGAACTCGCGGTGATCGAAACCCAGTTGACCCAGCTCGCGGTCGACGCCCCCGACGCCGAGGAGAACTGGGCCCGGCTGGCCAGGGACGCCGAGGACGCCATCTCCCGGGAGCACACCACCTGGCAGGCCCGACGCGAGGTGCGCACCACCGACGCACCGCTCTAGGGCCCGCCCGAGCCATCTCGGGCGCTCGGGCCCTGAGGCCGGGACCACTCTCAGGAGGTAGCCACGTGGTGTTGCAACTGGTCGAGGTCGGTGACTCCCGCTCGCTCGCGGTCGAGACCTTCGGGGATCCGCACGGGCGGCCGGTGTTCGTCCTGCACGGTACCCCCGGCAGCCGGGTCGGCCCCTACCCCAGAACCTCCGTGCTCTACCGCCTCGGGGTCCATCTGATCGCCTTCGACCGGCCCGGCTACGGGGATTCCACCCGGCTGCCCGGCCGCCGGGTGGCCTCGGCGGCGGCGGACGTGGAGGCGATCGCGGACGCCCTGGGGCTGGACGAGATCGCCATCCTCGGCCGCTCCGGCGGCGGCCCGCACGCGCTGGCATGCGCCGCCCTGCTGCCGGACCGGGTCAGCCGGGTGGCCGCGCTGGTCAGCCTGGCGCCGCGGACCGCCGAGGGCCTGGACTGGTACGCCGGGATGACGCCGTCCAACGTGCACGCCTACCAGGAGGCGGAGCGCGGGTCCCCGTTCGCCGCCTCGTTCCAGGCCAGGTCCCGCCGGATCAGGGCCGACCCGGCCAGTGTGATCAGAGGCCTGGTCCCCGAACTACCGCCCACCGACCGGGCCCTGGTGACCGACTCGGGCATCCGGCAACGGCTGATCTCGACCTACCGGCAGGCGTTCCGGAACAGCGCCGACGGCTGGATCGACGACGTGCTGGCCTTCCTCGCCGACTGGGGTTTCAAGGTCGAGGACATCACCGTGCCGACCCGGCTCTGGCACGGCGCGGACGACCAGTTCTCCCCGGTCGGCCACTCGCGCTGGCTGGCCGACCACATCCCCGGCGCCGAGCTCTACCTGGAGCCGGGCGCCGCGCACTTCGGCGCCCTCCAGGTGATGGCCGAGGCGATGCGCTGGGCCGGTGCGGCCACGTCCTAGGGCCGTGCCCGGCAAGGCACTAGGGGCTGACCAGCGTCGGGGGCTGACCACCCGTCAGCACTGCCAGCAGGTTGTCCACCGCCAGATTGCCCATCGCCTGCCGGGTCTGCACGGTGGCACTGCCCAGGTGCGGGGCGAGTACCGCGTTCGGCTGGGCCAGCAGCGCCGCCGGGACGGCGGGTTCACGTTCGAAATTGTCCACCGCGGCCGCCGCGAGGTGGCCGGAGGCGAGGGATTCGGCCAGATCCTCCTCGTTCACGACTCCGGCCACCACGCTCACCACCACGGCACCAGTGGGGAGTTGGGCCAGCCGGTGCCGGTCCACCAGATGGCGGGTGGCGGCACTGAGCGGGCAGGTCACCACCAACACCTGGGACCGGGCGAACAGTTCGTCCAGCGGCAGCCACTCGGCCCCGGCCTCGTCCGCCGCCGGGAGGCGGCTGCGGTTGTGGTAGGCCACCGGCATCTCGAAGCCGACCGCCCGCCGGGCCACCGCCTGGCCGATCCGGCCCATGCCGAGGATGCCCAGCCGCGTCCCGGTCAGCTCCATGCCGAGCAGCAGGGTCGGTGCCCAGGCCCAGGCTTCGCCGGACCTGAGCAGCCGCTCGCCCTCCCCCAGCCGGCGGGTGGCGGCGAGCAGCAACGCCCAGGTGAAGTCGGCGGTGGCGGCGGTCAGCACACCGGGCGTGTTGCTGACCAGCACGCCCCGGGCCGCACAGGCGGCGCGGTCGATGTTGTGGGTGCCGACCGCGTGGTTGGCCACGATCCGCAGCCCGGGCCCGGCGGCCGCCAGGAACTCGGCGTCCACCACGTCGTCCAGCGTGGTGATCACCCCGGCCTTGCCGTGTACGGCCGCGAGCAGTTCGGCCCGCGTCATCGGCCGCACCTCGTCGTGCGAGGTCACCTCGACGTGCGGGGCCAGCCGTTCCACCACACCGGGCGCGAGCCGCCGGGTCACCAGTACCGAGTCCATGCCCCGACCCTACTCACCCCCTCCGGGCTCAGCCCAGCTCGGGCGACTCCCGCAGCTCCACCGAGCGCGGGCGGGCGTCGCCGAGTTCGAGCACCACCAGCTCGTTCACCCCGGCCCTGAGCAGCGGCTGCGGGCAGAACAGGGTGACCTGCGGGCCGCGCTGGTCGTAGGCGCCGAGCAGGAAGCCGTTCACCCAGAGCCGGCCGCGTCGCCCGCCGGGCACGGCCAGGAAGGTGTCCCCGGTGGTCTCCAGGGTGAACTCGCCCCGGAACACCGGTCCTTCGGCCCCGGCCTCGAAGTCGAGCGGCGGCAGCTCCGCCCCCAGGTCGAGGACGGCCGTCCGGCAGCCGTGCAGGTACTGCCGCTCGTGCCTGACCCCGCCCGTGATGCCCTTCCGGTCGGTGCCGGGGCCGTAGTTGACCCGGCCGAGCGAGTCCACCAGCAGCTCCAGGATCACCCCGCCGGGCACCGTGACGGCCTCCCCGGCCGCCCCCCGGGCCAGCTCCGCCCTCCGCTTGCCGTCCACCAGCAGCACCGCCCTGTCGTGCACCCCCTCGACGGTCAGCGGCAGTTCGGGCCGGTCCTGCGGGACCTCGATGAGGTACCTGACCACCCCGTGCTCGATCCCCAGCTCCTCGAAGGTGGGCGGCACCGGGTGTACCGACTCGGGACCGAACGGGATCGGCGCCGAGCCGGTCAGCTCCACCGACCGCCCGGCCAGCACCGGCGGCAGCTCCGGCAGCGCGGGCGTCCGGTCGTCCAGGTAGCGGACCTGCTCCGGGTGGTCCGCCGCGAACTCGGCCAGCACCGAACGGAACAGCTCGTACTTGGCGGTCACCGCACCCCGCTCGTCCAGCGGGGCGTCGTAGTCGTAGGAGGTGGTCACCGGCTGGTACGGGGACTCGGTCCAGTCGGTCGAGTTGTACGGCGGGTCGGCGAAGTTGGCTCCCGCGCCGGTGCCGAAGTTGCTGCCGCCGTGCGCCATGTACAGGTTGACCGAGCCGCCGGCCGCCAGCATCCGGCGCAGCGTGTCGGCGGCGTCGGCCGCGTCCCGGGTGTGGTGCGGCCTGCCCCAGTGGTCGAACCAGCCGTTCCAGTACTCCATGCAGAACGGCGGGTCCTCCGGCCGGTGCCGCCGGAGCGTCTCGAAGGCGGCCTCCGGCTCCGAGCCGAAGTTCACCGTGGCCAGCACCCCGGGCAGGGAGCCACCGGTGAGCATGTGGTCCTCCGGACCGTCCGAGGTGAACAGCGGGACGTCCACGCCCCGCCGCAGCAGCCCGTCCGCCAGGTGCCGAAGGTACGCCCGGTCGCTGCCGTAGGAGCCGTACTCGTTCTCCACCTGGACCATCAGCACGTTGCCGCCCCGGGTGGTCTGACGCTCCACCACCGGGGGCAGCAGCCGGTCGAAGAAGGCGTCCACGGCGGCCAGGTACTCCGGGTCCGAGGTCCTGGCCCGGCGGCCGACCCGCGCGGTCAGCCAGCCCGGCAGCCCGCCGTTGTCCCACTCGGCGCAGATGTACGGGCCCGGGCGGACGATCGCCCACAGGCCCTGCCGGGCGGCCTCGTCCAGGAAGCCGGCCAGTTCGTCCAGCCGCCGGAACTCGCCGGGCCGGGGTTCGTGCAGGTTCCACGGGACGTACGTTTCGACCGTGTTCAGGCCCATCGCGCGCAGCGCGGCCAGCCGGGCGGGCCACTGCTCGGGGCGGGTGCGGAAGTAGTGCACGGCCCCGGAGAGGATGCGGAGCGGGCCGCCGTCGAGCCGGAAACCGGTGGAGTCGTAGGTGAGCATGCCCCCAGCCTGCGGCAACCGGAGGGCCGGAGCCATGGACAAAGCCCCGGCGGGTGTTGGATTGTCGGCGGGAAGGAGGTGGGTCGTGGAGCGCTGGTGGCAGTACCTGACGCCCGGTCCGGCACAGCTCGCGACCGGCCTGGCCTGCCTCGGCGTCGGGATGCAGCGCGGCAGGCTGCCCACCGTGGGGCCGCGGACACTGGACCACTGGGTCGCCGTGGTGGTCACCACCGGACGCGGCTGGTTCACCGGCGCGAACGGCGCTCGCCAGCCCGTGACCGCGCCCGCCGTGCTCTGGCTGCGCCCCGGCGAGCCGCACCACTACGCGCCGGACGGGGGCGGCTGGGCGGAGTCCTTCGTCGACTTCACCGGCCCGGGCGTCGCCGGGTACACCGAGCTCGGTCTGCTGCCCGACGTGGACGTGACCCCGCTCACCACGACCGACTCCGCCCAGCGGGTGGTGGCCCGGATCGCCGCTGCCTGCCGCCGCGGCGGCCCGTTGGTGGATCTGGAGGCCTCGGCCGGGGTGCACGAGCTGCTGGTCGAACTCCGCCGCCACCGCGCCGACCTCGACCTCAACGGCGAGCCCGTCCTCGAAGTCCTCCGCCGGGACGCCTGCCTCCCGCTCTCGGTCGCCCAGCACGCCCGCCGGGCCGGCCTGACGGTCGCCGAACTGCGCCGGGCGGTCCGCTCGGTCGGGGCGGTCGGCCCGAAGGAGTACCTGCTGACCGTCCGCCTCAACGAGGCCAAGGCCCTGCTGGCCGCCAGCGAACTCCCGGTCGCCTCGGTGGCCCGCCGGGTCGGCTACGAGGACCCCGCCTACTTCACCCGCATCTTCACCCGCCGGGTCGGCCTGGCGCCGTCCGCCTTCCGCGCCCAGCAGTACCGGGGCGACGGCCGGCTCCGCGCCGTCCCGCACGACGAACTGGCCGAGGAACTGACCACCCTCTACGGCCCGGAACGGGCCACCACCGAGGCCGACCGCGCCACCGGGTAACCTCGTTCACCGTGGACCCCAAGACCCGAATGCGAATCGTGAGCGGCGCACTCGCGCTGCTGCTGGCCGTGGTGATCGTGAGCGCCCTCCTGCGACGCTAGCGCCACCCGGGGGCTCGGAGAACTGCGCTCGGCCGGAGCACACAGGGGCTCGGGGAACCGCGACGCCGGCCTCGCCACGTCACCGTTCCCCGAGCCCCTGGTCAGCCCGGGTCGAGCAGGTGCCTAGAGCGCCTCGACCACGTAGTCGATGCACGCCGTGAGCGCCTCGACGTCCGCCGGCTCGATCGCCGGGAACATCGCCACCCGCAGCTGGTTGCGGCCGAGCTTGCGGTACGGCTCGGTGTCCACGATCCCGTTGGCCCGCAGCGCCTTGGCGATCTCCGCCGCGTCGATCGAGTCGTCGAAGTCGATCGTGCCGACTACCTGCGAGCGCTCCTCGGCCTTGGCCACGAACGGCCGGGCGTAGGAGGACTTCTCGGCCCAGCCGTACAGCCGGGCGGCCGAGTCGGCGGTCCGCGCGACGGCCCAGTCCAGGCCGCCCTGACCGTTCAGCCAGTCCAGCTGCTCGGCCAGCAGGAAGAGCGTCGAGATCGACGGCGTGTTGTAGGTCTGGTCCTTCGAGGAGTTGTCGATCGCGGTCGGCAGGTCGAAGAACGGCGGGATGTACCGGCCCGAGGCGGCGATCTCGGCGGCGCGCTCCAGCGCGGCGGGCGAGAAGGTCGCGAGCCAGAGGCCGCCCTCGGAGGCGAAGGACTTCTGCGGCGCGAAGTAGTAGACGTCCGTCTCGGTGATGTCGACCGGCAGGCCGCCGGCGCCCGAGGTGGCGTCGACCAGCACCAGCGAACCCTCGTCGCCGCCCGCCGGGCGGCGGATCGGCATAGCGACACCGGTGGAGGTCTCGTTGTGGGTGAGGGCGTAGACGTCCACGCCCGCCTCGGCGACCGGGAGCGGATGGGTGCCCGGCTCCGACTTGATCACCGAGGGCTCGCCCAGCCACGGCGCGGCCTTGACCGACGACGCGAACTTGGAGGAGAACTCACCGAAGTTGAGGTGCTGGGACTTCTCGCGCACCAGCCCGAAGGCGGCGATGTCCCAGAACGCGGTGGAGCCGCCGTTGCCGAGCACCACCTGGTAGCCCTCCGGCAGCGAGAACAGGTCGGCGACGCCCTCACGGACGCGCTTGACCACGTTCTTCACCGGGGCCTGCCGGTGCGAGGTGCCCAGCAGCGAGGTACCGGTGGCGGCGAGGGCACTCAGGGCCTCGGGGCGCACCTTGGACGGACCGCAGCCGAAACGGCCGTCTGCGGGCTTGATGTCAGCGGGGATCTGGATCTTAGCCACGGCGGCAGCCTACTGCGCGGGGGGCCGAACTCGCAGCGCCCGTCCGCCCGCTGAGATGTGATCTTCCCCGCTCAGAGTAGGTTCGAGCCGGGTTCGAGCGGGCCTCCCGGCAGGGCTCCACCGGGTGTCGAGCGGGTCCGGGACGGACGTCCCGGACCCGCTCGAAAGAGTGACGCGGGATCAGTGCGCGATCGACTCGAAGCCCTCGATGTCCTGCGGGCTGCGCGGGCCGGGGCCGATGTAGCGGGCGGCCGGGCGGACCAGCCGGCCGGTGCGCTTCTGCTCCAGGATGTGGGCGGACCAGCCGGCCGTCCGGGCGCAGGTGAACATCGAGGTGAACATGTGCGCCGGGACCTCGGCGAAGTCCAGCATGATCGCGGCCCAGAACTCCACGTTGGTGGCGAGCACGCGGTCGGGGCGGCGGTTGTGCAGCTCCTCCAGCGCGGCCTTCTCCAGCGCCTCGGCGATCTCGAAGCGCGGCGCGCCGAGCTCCTTGGCGGTACGGCGCAGCACGCGGGCACGCGGGTCCTCGGCCCGGTAGACCCGGTGGCCGAAGCCCATCAGGCGCTCGCCGTTGTCGAGGGCCTTGCGGACGTACGCGGCGGCGTCGCCGGTCCGCTCGATCTCCTCGATCATGCCGAGCACCCGGGACGGGGCACCGCCGTGCAGCGGGCCCGACATCGCGCCGACCGCGCCGGAGAGCGCGGCCGCCACGTCGGCGCCGGTGGAGGCGATGACGCGGGCGGTGAAGGTGGAGGCGTTCATGCCGTGCTCGGCGGCGGAGGTCCAGTACGCGTCGATCGCCTTGACGTGCTTCGGGTCCGGCTCGCCGCGCCAGCGGATCATGAACCGCTCGACCACGGTCTCGGCCTTGTCGATCTCGCTCTGCGGGACCATCGGGCGGCCCTGGCCACGGGCGGACTGCGCCACGTACGAGAGCGCCATGACGGCGGCCCTGGCGAGGTTGTCGCGGGCCTCCTCGGCGGAGATGTCGAGCAGCGGCTTGAGGCCCCAGACGGGCGCGAGCATGGCGAGCGCGGACTGCACGTCCACCCGGATGTCACCGGAGTGCACCGGGATCGGGAACGGCTCGGCGGCGGGCAGGCCCGGGTTGAACTTGCCGTCCACGAGCAGGCCCCAGACGTGCCCGAACGAGACGTGCCCGACCAGGTCGTCGATGTCCACGCCGCGGTAGCGGAGCGCGCCGCCCTCCCGGTCGGGTTCGGCGATCTCGCTCTCGAACGCGACGACTCCCTCGAGCCCGGGTACGAAGTCGGACATGACGGCTCCTTCAGTGATCCGATTCCGGCGGGCCGCCGCTGGTGGGGCGGACGCTGCCGGTGACCGATGGTGTGTTGGCACTCGGTGTCAGCCTGACAGGCACCGAGTGCATTGCGCCAGACACCACCATGGTGATGTTTCCCTGAGGCCGCCCCGATCCGGCCGGTCACGGGCCGGCGGCGTCGGCGGACCGTGGCGGGACGTACCGGACGAACCGGGGCGTTCCGTTACCTGGCGATGGGTGGAGCGGTGGCGAGACACCTTATCTCCCACCCGGGTTTGCCCGGACGTAGCGGTATCCGACGCTTGTCGTACGGGATGATGTTGCCGTGCCTACCGCGGATCGTCACCCGACCCCTCCGACCACGCCCACCGAGGCCCGGCCCGTCCCGGACCCGAGCGTGATGCGCAAGCATTACCAGCACGAGGGCCTGGCCGAGAAGCAGCTCACGGCCGAGCCGGTCGCCCAGTTCACCGAGTGGTTCCACCAGGCGGTGGACGCCGGGGTGACCGAGCCCAACGCGATGGTGCTGAGCACCGCCGACGCGCAGGGCCGGCCCAGCTCGCGGACGGTGCTGCTGAAGGGCTACAACCGGCGCGGCTTCGTCTTCTTCACCAACTACGGCTCCCGCAAGGGCAGCGAACTGGCCGTCAACCCGTGGGCCTCGCTGCTCTTCCCGTGGATCTCGATCTCCCGCCAGGTGGTGGTCAACGGTCGGGTCGAGAAGGTCGGCCGGGACGAGACCGCCGCCTACTTCCGCACCCGCCCGCACGGCTCCCAGCTGGGCGCCTGGGCCAGCGAGCAGTCCAGCCCGGTGAGCAGCCGGGAGGTGCTGGAGCAGCGGTACGCGGAGCTGGAGCGGCGCTACCCGGAGGGCGAGGGCGTGCCGGTGCCGCCGTTCTGGGGCGGCTACCGGGTGATCCCCGAGACCGTGGAGTTCTGGCAGGGCCGGGAGAACCGGCTGCACGACCGGCTGCGCTACGTCGCCGAGGGCGAGGGCTGGCGGGTCGAGCGGCTCTGCCCGTAACGGGCGCCACGGGCAGGCGCAGCTGACCCTACGTCAATCGCAGTAGTGGCCGCTCGCACGATCTGATGGATTTATGGCCATTTGGCGGGCGGCACTCAGGCGCGTTTGGGACACTCGGCGGTAGTCGGGCGGGCCCGGAGCCGGTTCCAGCGACTCTGGGTTACCCCGTTTCCCCGCGCTTCAACCGCAGAAACGAGACTGCAATGGTCACCGCACTCGCCATCCGGCCTGCTGACCGCGACTCCGTCGAGCAGCCCGCCCCACGGGCCTCGCTCGCCGCCCTCGCCGCTCTGGGCACCGATCACCTCACCGCGGAGCTGCACCGGGCGCTGCCCGGCCAGGAGAGCGGCCAGGTCGCCGTGGCGGCCTTCAACTCCTCCATCTGACGGTCGCCGCGCAGCCGACACCTCGTCATGTCCCGTCCCCCCGCGCCGTTCTCCCAGTTCGTCCTCAAGGTGCACAGCCGCTGTGACCTGTCCTGCGATCACTGCTACGTGTACGAGCACGCCGACACCAGTTGGCGTGGCAAGCCGCGCACCGTCTCGGAGCGCGTCCTGGCGGCCACTGCCGACCGCATCGCGGAGCATGCCCTGGCCCACCGGCTGACGGCCGTCCACGTGGTGCTGCACGGCGGGGAGCCGCTGCTCGCGGGCCCCGCCGTGCTGCGCCGGGCCGCCGAGCTGCTGCGCGCCGCCCTCCCCCCCGGCTGCGCGCTCGACCTGCGCATCCACACCAACGGCGTCCAGCTGTCCGAGCGGTTCTGCGACCTGTTCGCCGAGCTGGACATCAAGGTCGGCGTCTCCCTGGACGGCGACCGCGCGGCCAACGACCGACACCGCAGGTACGCGGACGGCCGCAGCAGCCACGCCAAGGTGCTGGCCGCCGTCGAGCTGCTCCGCCGCCCCGCCTACCGCCACCTGTACGCCGGGCTGCTCTGCACCGTCGACGTGGCGAACGACCCGGTCGCCGTCTACGACGCGCTGGTCGAACTCGCCCCGCCCCGGATCGACTTCCTGCTCCCGCACGCCACCTGGGACGATCCGCCGAAACGTCCCTCCGGTGCGGGGCCCGCCCCGTACGCCGACTGGCTGCTGACCGTCCACCGGCGCTGGACGGCGCAGGGCCGCCCGGTACCGGTCCGGATCTTCGACTCGGTGCACCGCACCCTGCGCGGCCGCTCCAGCCTGACCGAGTCGCTCGGGCTCGACCCGGCCGACCTGGTGGTGATCGAGACCGACGGCACGCTGGAGCAGGCGGACAGCCTCAAGACGGCGTACGACGGCGCGCCCGCGACCGGCTTCGACGTCTTCGCGCACAGCCTGGACCAGGTGGCGGGACACCCGGGCATGATGGAACGTCAGTCCGGCCTCGCCGGGCTGAGCGCGGACTGCCGGTCCTGCCCGGTGGTCCGCTCCTGCGGCGGCGGTCTGTACGCGCACCGGTACCGGAGCGGCCGTGGATTCGACAACCCCTCCGTCTTCTGCGGGGATCTGATGAAGCTGATCACTACCATCCGCGACCGGGTCGCCCCCGCGACCACCGTCCCGGCCCAGCCGGGACCGGCCGAAGGAACGCTCACCGAGGCCCAGTTGGCCGAGCTGGCGACCGGACACGGCAGCGACTCCACCGTCCGGGCCCTGGTCTCGGCCCAACTCGGGCTGACCAGGAGGATGCTGGCCGCCCTGTCGGCCGCCGCGCCCGAGCCCTGGGCCCTGCTGACCGAGTTGGACACCACCGCGCCGGACGCCCTGGACGCCGCCCTCGGCCACCCGTACGTCCGGGCCTGGGCCGTGCGCTGCCTGGACCGGGACCCGGGCGCCGACCTGGGCGGCTTCGCCGAGCTGGCCGCCGCCGCCGCGCTCCGGGCCGGGCGGGAGTTCGAGCTGCCGGTCCCGGTCCGCGGCGGCGCGGTGCACCTGCCGACGCTGGGCCGGGTCGAGGTCGGCGGAGCCGGCGAGGCGGTGCTGCGCGGCACCCCGGACGGCTTCACCGTCCGGGACGTGAAGGTCGGCTGGGACGATCCGGGCGGCGGTGCCTGGCAGCCGGTCCGGCGGATCGCGCTCCCGGGCGGCTGGACGCTCGCCCTGGAGGACACCGACCCGCAGCGCGACAGCCACCAGTGGCCGGTCACCGACCGGCTCACCGATGAGGAACTACTCTGCTGGACCGGCGGCCTGCGGGAGGCCTGGGAACTGCTCGGCCGCGACCTGCCGGACCACGCGGCCGGCCTGCGGGCCGGCCTCTCCACCGTGACCCCGCTCCGCCCTGGCCCCGCCGGACGGGACGTCAGCGCGGCGGCCCGGCAGGCGTTCGGCGCGGTCGGCATCGCCCGGCCGGGCACCGCGCCGATCCTCGCACTGCTGCTCGCGCACGAGTTCAACCACGTCAAACTCGGCGCCGTCCTGGACTTCCACGACCTCTACGACCCCGCCGACGACCGCCTCTTCCACGCCCCCTGGCGCCCCGACCCCCGCCCCCTGGAGGGCCTCCTCCAGGGCACCTACGCCCACCTCGCCGTCACCGAGTTCTGGGCCACCCGGGTCCACGCCTACGCGGGCCTCGACAGCCCCGCCGCCGGCCACGCCCGCGCCCAGCACGACACCTGGCGCACCCACACGGCCACCGCCGTCGAGACCCTCCTCGCCTCCGGTTCCCTGACCGCGCCGGGCACCCGCTTCACCGAGATCATGCGCTCCACCATCGACAGCCTGCGGGCCCCGGGCACCGCGACGCCGACCCCCGTACGGTGACGGCGCCCGTGACCGGTGTCGACGACCTGGAGCAGGACCTGCGCGCCCTCGGCATCCGGCCCGCCGAGACCCTGCTGGTGCAGTCCTCGCTCCGCGCCGTCGGCCCGATCGAGGGCGGCCCCGCCACCCTGCTGACGGCACTGCGCCGCGTCCTCGGCCCGCAGGGCACCGTCGTCGTCTACACCGCGACCCCCGAGAACTCCAACACCTCCCGTCTCTCCCTCGCCCCCACCGACGGAATGACGGACCAACAGAAGCAGGCGTACTGGGATTCACGCCCCCCCTTCGACCCATACGCCACCCCGACCTCGCGCATTCTCGGCCACTTCTCCGAAGTGCTTCGGAAGACCCCGGGCGCCCACCGCAGCCACCACCCGCAGACCTCGTTCGCCGCGATCGGGAGCCGTGCGGAGGAACTGACGGTCGATCACCCGCTCGACTCCCACCTGGGCGAGAACTCCCCGATCGGCCGCCTCTACGCCTCCCGGGCCCGGGCCCTGCTGATCGGCGTACCGGTCTGGTGCTGCACGGCGCTGCACCTCGCGGAGTACCGGCAGCCCGATCCGCCGATCCAGACCTACAGCTGCGTGATGCCGAACGGTCGCTGGCAGTCGTTCGACGCGGTGCACCTGCGGGACGAACACTTCGAGCCGATGACCGGCGTGCTGAGCGGGATGGCGAGCCTCCGCCGGGGCCGGCTGGGTGCGGCGGACTGCTTCGTGATGGACATTGCGGACGGGGTCGACGTGGCCGACAAGTTCCTCCGGGACAACGCCCTATTCCATTCGCGAACCTGACCTTCCTACACTGAAGGCCCACTGTGGGGGAAAGACGCCGTTGGGAACTGAGCACACCCCGGCTACGTCTGAGACGGTGCACCAGCAACACACCGGATGGTCTCGGGGGAGGCGCGTGTGTACGGCGACGACGACCCTGGCGGGTGGGACGAGAGCGCGGAGCGTCCGTACTTCTTTCTCAGTTACGCGCACGTACCGCGATCCCGCACCGGCGGGGCCGGCGATCCCAACCAGTGGGTGAACCGCCTCTTCCACGACCTCTGCGACGAGGTGCTGCACCTGACCGACCTGCGCGGCGGAGCCCCGGTCGGTTTCATGGACCAGTCCATGCACCAGGGCCAGCTGTGGGCCGAGCGGCTGTCCCAGGAGCTGGCCAGCTGCCGGGTCTTCGTCCCGCTCTACTCACCGCGCTACTTCACCAGCGTGGCCTGCGGCCAGGAGTGGCACTCGTTCGTCCAGCGGCCGGTCTTCCCCGAGCGGCAGAGCACCGAGCGGCCGACCGGCATCGTGCCGGTGCTGTGGATCCCGATGAGTGACCATCAGCTTCCCGAGGTCGCCCGGCAACTCCAGTTCAACCACCGGGGCTTCGGCCCCGACTACGAGGCGGAGGGCCTGTACGCGCTGATGCGGCTCGGCTACTTCCGCCAGGCGTACGAGCTGGCCGTGCACCGGCTGGCCGAGCGGATCGTGGACGTGGCGGCCAGCACGGTGATCCCGCCGGGCCGGCCGCTGGACTTCCAGTCCCAGCCGAGCGCCTTCCCGACGCCGCGCACCCGGCAGTTGCGGATCTCGGTGCTCTCCTACCCGCAGACCGAGCTGCCGGAGGGGCGCAACCCGGACTACTACGGACCCAAGCCGACCGACTGGCGCCCGTACCAGCCCACCTCCTCCCGGCCGCTGGCCGACCACGCGGCGCGGGTCGCCCGGCAGTTGGGGTTCGAGCCGAGCGTGCACGCGTACGAGGACGAGGCCGAGGCGATCCTCGCCGACGGGCCGCCGACCGCCCCCGGACTGCTGCTGCTGGACCGCTGGGCGCTGCGGGACGAGACCCGGCGGGAGGCGGTGGTGGACTTCGACCGCCGCAACCCGGCCTGGGTGAGCGTGCTGGAGCCGTGGAACAGCACCGACCCGGACTGCCTGGCCGACGGCGCGGACCTGACCGAGCTGAGCGCCCGCACGCTGCGCGCCCAGCACCGCGACAGCAGGCCGAGCTTCCACGGGACCCCGACCGAGCTGGGCAGCCTGGAGGAGTTCGAGGCCGCGCTGCCACGAGCGGTGATGCGGGCCAAGTACGCCTACGAGGAGAGTTCCAGGCCGCCGAACGGACAGAGCAACCAACCCAGCGGGACGGGCAGTGCCAGGCCCAGCCTGCGCCGGGCCTTCGAGAGTCCGCCGGGCACCGGTGACGAGCTGCGCGCCGGACGGCCCTGGAGCCGGGACGAACGGGACAGCGACCAGCCGCGCTATCACGAGGAGGACGATTCTCCCCCGGGGATCGCCTTCGGGGGAGGAGAGCTATGACCGACAAGCCGACCAGGAGGCTCCGGATGGCCGACCCGGTGGAGGACGCCGAGCCGCAGGCCAACGAGGACCGCCAGGGCCGCGTGGTGACCTTCTACTCCTACAAGGGCGGCACCGGCCGCACCATGGCGCTGGCCAACACCGCCTGGATCCTGGCCGCCAACGGCTTCCGGGTGCTCACCGTGGACTGGGACCTGGAGGCCCCGGGCCTGGCCAAGTTCTTCCGGCCCTTCCTCGACCAGGGCGCCCTGGCCGGCACCACCGGGATGATGGACCTGATCACCGACTACCGGGAGGAGGCGCTCCGCGAGGTCGAGCACCCGGAGGGCTGGCACCGCAACTTCGCCCGGGTCCACCCGCACGCGCTCTCGCTCTCCTGGCCCGGGTTCCCGCCCGGCGGCAGCCTGGACTTCCTCTCCGCCGGGCAGCTGAACCGGGACTACTCCGAGGTGGTCGGGCGGCTCGACTGGGACCTCTTCTACGACCGGTTCGACGGCGGGCAGTTCTTCGACGCCCTCAAGCGGGACATGAGCCGCCGCTACGACTACATCCTGATCGACAGCCGGACCGGCCTCTCCGACATCGCCGAGATCTGCACCGTGCAGATGCCGGACGACCTGGTGGTCTGCTTCACCCTGAGCGACCAGAGCATCGAGGGCGCCTCGAAGATCGCCCAGCACATCAACGACCGGTACCGGGAGCGGGCCATCCGCATCCTGCCGGTGCCGATGCGGATCGACGAGGGCGAGAAGGAGAAGGCCGACGCCGGCCGGGCGCTGGCCCGGCTGCGGTTCTCCGGCCTGCCCGAGGGGCTGGTCGAGGAGGAACTCGCCCAGTACTGGGGCTCGGTGGAGATCCCGTACCGGCCGTTCTACGCCTACGAGGAGATCCTCGCCACCTTCGGCGACCAGACCGGCACCCCGACCTCGATGCTGGCCGCCTGCGAGCGGCTCACCTCGGTGCTGACCAAGGGCCGGGTCACCGCGCTGCCGCCGCTGGACGAGGACGTCCGGCTGCACTGGGTGGAGGCGTACACCCGGCGGCGGCCGACCGTGCCCGCCGACCTCTACCTCTCCTTCGTACCGGAGGACCGGATCTGGGCCGACTGGATCGCCGCCGTGCTGGAGAGCGCCGGGTTCCGGGTGGTGCCCCGGGACATCGGCGCCGGGGCGGACACCCGCACCGAGACCGAGCGCGGCATCGACGCCGCCTACCGGACCGTCGCGGTGCTCTCCGGCGCCTATCTGAGGGCCCCTCAGGCCCGGGCGCTCTGGGACTCGATGGGCGGCTTCGACCCCTCGGGCAGCCGTCGGCAGATCGTCCCGGTCCGGGTCAGCGACGTCCGGCTGAACGCGCCGTTCGTCAGCCGCAACCCGGTCGACCTGGTCGGCCGGGACGAAACCCAGGCCGCCGCCATCCTGCTCCGCGCGCTCGGCCGGGCCGAGGCCGAGATCGACGCCGAGGTGCAGATCCCGCGCTTCCCCGGCACCAAGCCCTCGTACTGGTCGGTGCCGCAGCGCAACCCCTCCTTCACCGGCCGGGCCAAGGTGCTGGAGGAGCTGCGCGAACAGCTGGTCGGCGGCCCGATGGTGGTGCTGCCGACCCCGCAGACGCTGTACGGGCTCGGGGGCGTCGGCAAGACCCAGGTGGCGCTGGAGTACGCGCACCGCTACATGTCGCACTACGACCTGGTCTGGTGGATCGACGCCGAGCAGACCGAGCTGATCCCGACCGCGCTGGCCGAGCTCGCCGGCCGGCTCGGGCTGCGGGTCGGCGACAGCGTCAACGAGTCCGCCGAGGCGGCCAGGGAGGCGCTCCGCCGGGGCAACCCGACCTCGCGCTGGCTGCTGATCTTCGACAACGCCGACGAGCCGGCCGAGATCCGCCGGTTCTTCCCCGGCGGCTCGGGCCACATCCTGGTCACCTCGCGGAACCAGGCCTGGTCGGGTCAGGCCGGTGTGCTCGGGGTGGACGTCTTCACCCGCGGCGAGAGCGTCGAGCACCTGTGCCGCCGGACCAGGGGCCTGTCCCGCGCCGACGCCGACCGGGTGGCCGAGGCCGTCGGCGACCTGCCGCTCGCGGTCGAGGTGGCGGCCGCCTGGCTGGACACCACCAGGACGCCGGTGGACACCTACGTCCAGCAGCTCCAGCAGGAGGCCACCCGGGCGCTCGCGGTCGGCCGCCCGGCCGACTACCCGACGCCGGTGGGCGCGACCTGGAACGTCTCGATCGCCCGGCTCCGCGAGCAGTCCCCGGCCGCCGTACGGCTGCTGCAACTCTGCGCGTTCTTCGCGCCCGAGCCGATCTCGATGGACCTGTTCTACAGCGACCAGATGATCAGGTCGCTGGTCAGGTACGACGAGGACCTCAGCGACACTTTCATGCTGGGCAAGGTGATCCAGGCGGTCGGCCGGTACGCGCTGGCCAAGGTGGACGCGGGCAGCAACAGCTTCCAGGTGCACCGGCTGGTCCAGGCGGTGGTCCGCTCCGAGATGGACGACGACGCCCGGGAGGCCGCGATGCACGAGGTGCACCGCATCCTGGTCGGCGCCAGGCCGACCCTCGGCGACACCGACAACCCGGCCAACTGGCCCCGGTTCGAACGGATCTGGCCGCACCTGGCACCCTCCAGGGCTCAGGACTGCGACGAGCGGGAGACCCGCGAACTGCTGATCGACCGGGTCCGCTACCTGTGGAAGCGCACCGACCTCGACCGGGCCCGGCTGCTGGCCGAGCAGCTGGACGCCACCTGGACCGCCCGGCTGGCCGGCGAGCGGGACGACGGCGAAGCCAGGCACCTGCGCCGCCAGGTCCTCAGCCTCAACTTCCAGCGCGGCAACGTGCTGCGCTCGCAAGGAAGTTACTCCGAGGCCCGGGCGCTGGACGAGCGCACCCTGGCCGGGCAGAAGGCGCTGCTGGGCGAGCACAACCCGTACACCCTGATGACGGCCGGATCGCTCGGCGCCGACCTGCGGGCGCTCGGCCGGTTCCAGGAAGCCCTGGAGCTGGACCTGGAGACGTACGGCCAGTTCCGCGAACTGTTCGGCGAGGAGAACGCCCGCACCCTGTCGATCGCCAACAACCTGGCGATCGACTACCGCCTGGTCGGCGACAGCGAGGCCGCCCGCGACCTGGACCAGGACACCTACGACCGGCGGCTCGCGGTGCTCGGCCCGAAGCACCCGTACACCCTCTCCAGCAAGTCCAACCTGGCCCGCGACCTGCGCGAGATCGGCGACTACAAGGGGTCGATCGAGCTGCTCAGGGAGGTCACCGAGGAGCTCGCCGACGTGCTCCAGGCCGACCTTCCGGAGAACCTGCGCAACGCCAAGTCCCTTGCGGTGTCCCTGCGTCGGGACGGCCACCTGCGGGAGGCCAGGCAGCTCACCATGCAGACGTACGAACGCTACCTGGACCGGGTCGGGGCGGAGGCGGCGGAGACGCTGGCCTGCGCGCTCAACCTGGCAGCCGACCACAGCGCGTCCGGCGACAAGGAGGCGGCCCGGGACCTGGCCACCGCCGTCTACGAGGGGCACCAGCGGCTGTTCGGCGACGAGCACCCGTTCACCCTGGCCTGCGAGAACAACCTCGGCATCTACCTGCGCGGCAGCGGCGACGTGGACGCGGCGATCCGGCGCGGCACGCACACCGTGCACAACCTCAGGGCGGTGCTCGGCCCGGACCACCCGTTCACCCTGAACGCGATGATCAACCTGGCCAACGCCTACGGGGACGGCGGACTGTTGGCCAAGGCCGAGGAGTTGGAGCGGGCCGCGTACGCGGGCCTGTGCAACCGCTACGGCCCCGCCCACCCGGACGCCATCGCCTGCGAGTCCAACCTCGCGGTCACCCTGCGCAAGTCCAACCCCGCCCAGGCCGCCGAACTCCGCGAGCACGCGCTGACCGAACTGCTCCGGCTGTTCGGGGAGGAGCACCCCAACACCGTCTCCACCCGGGGCTGGCGCCGGATCAACCGCGACCTGGAGCCGCAGCCGGTCTGACCCCCCAGCCCGGTAGGCGCCCGCCAGGTGCCCGCCGGGCGGGTCAGGCGCTCCAGTCCGCCAACGGAAAGCGCTCCAGCACCGTGTAGCGGGACGCGCCGAGGTCCTGGTCACTACGCATCAGACAGAGCTCACCGGCCCGCCACTCACCGCCGCGGAACCCGTCCAGCGCCCCGGCCAGCCCCTGGAGGTCGCCCGCGTCGGTCCGCCGGGCGGCCCGGCGGCGGCCGTGCGCGGAGCCCGCGCGGGCCAGCGTCAGATGCGGGTGGAAGCCGAACTGGTCGGACTCGACGCCGAGTTCGGTCACCCCCTCGCGGACCGCCTCGGCCAGCCGGCGCAGAGCCCAGACCTCACCGTCCACCCCGGCCCAGAGCGCCCGGTCCCCGAAGCAGCCACCGCCGGCCAGCAGCAGCCGGTGCGCACCGTGTTCCCCGGCCACCCGGCTCAGCAGCCCGGTCAGCGCCGGCAGCTCGGTCACCGGCAGCTCCCCCAGGAACGCCAGCGTCAGGTGCCACCCCTCCACGCCGGTCCACCGCAACCGCTCCGCGCCCGGAAGCTCGCGCAACGGCGCCACCGCATCAGCCAGTTCCTGCACCGCCGCCACCGGCGGATTCACCGCCACGAAGAGCCTCATGCCTCCATGATCGGCCACCGGTGGCGGCCTGGTAGAACATTTCCATGGAGATCCGCACCGGCGGCCGCGCCGACACCCCCGCGATCCTGGCGCTGCTCGACGGTGCCGTGGCCTGGCTGGCCGCCGAGGGCCGGACCGGCCAGTGGGGCGAGCAGCCGTGGAGCAGCCGCCCGACCGCGGTGGCCAGGCTCGAACAGGCCACCGCCGAACTGCTGGTCCGCCTCGTGGTGGACCCGGACGGCCGGGTGCTCGGCAGCTGCCTGCTGGCCGAGCGCGCCCCGGAGTACGCCGCCCCGGCCGACGGACCCGAGCTGTACATCCGCTGGCTGGTCACCGACCGCGCCGCCCGCGGCACCGGCGTGGGCGCGGCGCTGGTCGAGGACGCGCTCGCCGAGGCCCGCCGCCGCGAGGTGTCGGCGCTGCGGGTGGACTGCTACGCGGGCGACGACCGGCGGCTGGTGGCGCAGTACCAGCGGCTCGGCTTCACGCCGACCGAGCCCTTCGAGGTCACCCTGGACGACGGCCGCCGGTGGCCCGGTCAGGTCCTGGAGATCAGGATCTGAGACCGGGCCGTCCGGCCTGCGTCAGCAGGCTGTGGCCAGCTCCCGGGTGCGGACCGGGGTGCGCGGGACGAAGGCCACCACGCGGGAGCCGCGGTGCAGGTCGAGCCTGACCTTGAGGTCGGCGGCCCTGGCCAGCACCAGGCCGACCGTCAGGGCGGCCAGCGCGGAGACCGCGCCGCAGGCCAGCAGGCCGAGCCGGGGACCGTAGACGTCGGTCACCCAGCCGACCACCGGGGCGCCGATCGGCGTGCCACCGGTGAAGACCAGCACCAGCAGCCCGCTCACCCGGCCGCGCATCTCGGGGTCGGTGGAGAGCTGGATCATCGAGTTGACCGCGGTGTTGAAGGTCAGCCCGAAGACCCCGATCACGGTCAGCAGCAGCGCGAACGACCAGTACCCGGGGGCGAAGGCGGCCAGCATCTCCAACGCACCGAAGATCAGCGCGGCGCCGACCAGCCGGCGCAGCCTGGGCACCCCGCGCCGGGCGGCGAGCAGGGCCCCGGCCAGCGAACCGACCGCCATCGCGGTGTTCAGCAGGCCGTACTGCCCGGCACCCACGTGGAAGGTGCCGTAGGCGAAGCCCGAGAGCAGGGTCGGGAAGTTGAACCCGAAGGTGCCGATGAAACCGGCCAGCACCATCGGCCAGAGCAGCTCGGGACGCTCCTTGACGTACCGGAGCCCCTCCCGGAGCTGGCCGCCCTGCCGGGCCACCCGCTCGGTCGGGCGCAGCTCGCTCGTCCGCATCGCCAGCAGGCCGCCGATCACGGCGGCGAAGGACAGCGCGTTGACCGCGAAGGCCCAGCCGCTGCCCACGGCGGCGATCAGCAGACCGGCCACCGCCGGACCGATCAGCCGGGCGGTCTGGAAGTTGGCGGCGTTCAGGCTGACCGCGTTGGCCAGGTCCTTCGCGGGCACCATCTCGCTGACGAACGCCTGCCGGGTGGGGTTGTCCACCACCGTGACCAGGCCGAGCAGCAGTGCGAAGACGTAGACGTACCCGGCGGTGACCGCACCGGAGATGGTGAGCACCGCGAGGCCGACGGCCAGCAGGCCCATCGCGCCCTGGGTGGCGATCAGCAGCCGCCGCTTGGGCAGCCGGTCGGCCAGTACGCCGCCCCAGAGGCCGAGCAGCAGCATCGGGAGGAACTGCATCGCGGTGGTGATGCCGACGGCGAGCGGGCTGCCGGTCAGGCTGAGCACCAGCCAGTCCTGGGCGATCCGCTGCATCCAGGTGCCGGTGTTGGAGACCACCTGGCCGGCGAAGTAGTAGCGGTAGTTGCGGACCCGCAGGGAGGAGAACATCCCGCCGGGCCGGGTGAAGCTGGCCCCCGTGGGACCGTCCCCTCCCGGTGCCTTCCGGGGCGGGGCGGACGCGGCGGTCGCTGCCGCCGCGGTGCGTTCGTCGGGGTCGTCGTCGCCGCTGCCGGGCAGACCCACGGGGGTCGGCGCCAGGCTGTCGGCGGCAGCGGTGGTCGCTGCGGATTCGGTGCTGGAGTCGTCGGTACGGATGGCGCTGGCGGCGGCCGGCGGTGTCACGGTGCTCTCCCCTCGAAGCGCGACCACGGTGGTGGCTGCGGTCACGCTGCTGAATGTGCGGTGGTGTCGTGCGGTGATGCGGTACTCCTTCTTCCGGTCCCGACTCGTCTTCGTCCGAGGCCTGTCCAGCTCTAGAAGTGGGCCAGCTTGTAGAGGACGGGTGCGGCCTCCTTGAGTACCGCCCACTCCTCCTCGGTCAGCCCCTGGGCCAGTTCGGCCAGCCAGGCGTTCCGCTTGCGGCGGCTCTCCGCGAGGATCGCCTCCGCCTGCTCGGTGGCACTGACCACCACCTGCCGGCGGTCCTCCGGGTGCGGCTCGCGCCGGACCAGGCCCTTCTCCTCCAGCATCGCGATGATCCGGGTCATCGACGGCGGCTGGACGTGCTCCTTCCTGGCGAGCTCGCCAGGGGTGGCTCGGCCGCACCTGCCGAGGGTGCCGAGCACCCCGATCTCGGTGGGGCTCAACGACTCCTCGACCCGCTGGTGTCGCAACCGGCGGGAGAGGCGCATGGCGGAGGAACGCAGCTGGCTGACCGCTGCGAGGTCCTCCTCGGACATCTCGGGCATAGTCATTAGCCTATCTCATTACTCTCGCTAATAAAAATGCTTACCCGCCGGTCGCCAGGAAGCCTGGACATCCCGTCAGGACTTGGTGCGCACCCTTTGCCCCTCTCGTGAAGGACCCGCCCTGACCTGCGAGTTCACCGAAAACCCCAGGGTTGCTCGGTTTCTGACCTGCCGTTAGCCTCACCGTTGTCAGGAACACAGCACGCCGGCACAGTGCTCCCCGCCCCCGTCCAGGGAGTCTTCTTGGGTCACATCGATCACGCTGTCCACGGCTGGATCACCCCGGCGATCTCCTACTTGGCCGCCTGCCTCGGTGCTCTGCTCGCCCTCCGCAGCACTCGCTGGGCCCTGCTCACCGAGGGCCGGACCAGGCGCAACTGGCTCGCCTTCGCCTCCGTCTCGCTCGGCCTCGGCATCTGGAGCATGCACTTCGTCGCGATGCTCGGCTTCGCGGTCCGCGGCGCCGAGATCCGCTACAACGTCCCGCTCACCGTACTCAGCCTGGTGGTCGCCATCCTGGTGGTCGGCGCGGGCATCTTCACGGTCGGCTACAGCAGCCGCCCGGTCGGCTCGCTGCTGGCCGGCGGCGTGGCCACCGGGATCGGCGTGGCCGCCATGCACTACCTGGGGATGGCCGCGATGCGGGTCTCCGGCACCATCAAGTACGACACCACCACGGTGGCCGCCTCGGTCGCCATCGCGGTCCTCGCGGCGACCGCCGCGCTCTGGGCCGCGCTGAACATCCAGGGCACCGCGGCCGTGCTGGCCGCCGCACCGGTGATGGGGGTCGCGGTCTGCGCGATGCACTACACCGGCATGGCCGCGATCAGCGTCCAGCTCTCGGCGGCCCGCACCACGCCGCCCGGGGTGATCGGCCTGCAGTTCGTCTTCCCGCTCGCCGTCGGCCTCGGCACCTACGTGTTCTCCAGCGCACTGGCGTTCGCCGTCGCCCCGAGCAAGGAGTCGGGCCGCTCCTCGGTCTTCCTCGGCCCGGCCGCCCCCCTCACCGTCCGGACCCGCTAGCCCGGACACGAAGGGGCCCCCGCCGCTGCCCGGCGGGGGCCCCTTCTCCCGTGTCCGCTACCCGCGCAGGTGCGCCGGTGTCTCGGACGGGCAGTTCTTGTGCACGAAGGCCCGCCGCAGCTGGTGGTAGCTCTCGCCCGGATCGAGGAAGTTGTGCCGCATCCGGGCCAACTCCTCGTCTCGGTACGCCGCCAGCGGCTTGACCGCCTCGTCGTCGGCCCGCCGCTGCTTCTTCGCCAGCAGCCGCGCCGCCAGCTCACCCGACCTGACGACCAGTTCGGCCTGCTCCTGGACCCAGCCCCGGAACGCCGTCGAGTCGCCGCCGGAGACCCGGTCCACCAGCCCGAGCGCCAGCGCCTCCGTGGCCCCGACCGGCAGGGCTGCCTCGGTCAGCCGCCCGGCCTGCTCGGCACCGACCCGGCGGGGCAGCGTGTAGGTCCAGTACTCGGAGCCGTACAACCCCATCAGCCGGTAGTGCGGGTTGAGCACCGCCGAGGATCGGCACCAGACCTCGTCGGCGGCCAGCGAGAGCATCAGGCCCCCGGCCGCCGCGTTCCCGGCCAGGGCCGACACCACGTACTTGTCGGTGCTGGTCAGGATCGCCTCGACCAGGTCGTCCATGGCGTTGATGTTCAGCCAGGACTCCTCGGCCGGGTCGGCCGCCGCCTCGATCACGTTCAGGTGGATGCCGTTGGAGAAGAAGTCCCGCGCCGGGCCGAGCACCAGCACCGAGGTCGGCCGGGCCGCCGCCACCCGGTACGCGGCCAGCAGCCGGCGGCACTGCGCCGTGCTCATCGCCCCGCCCGGGAAGGCGAACTCCAGGTAGCCGACCTCCCCCGCCTCCCGGTACCGGATCTCCGACCAGGTCTGCCGCCCGGCCGCCGCCGAGGGTGTGACCGGCACCTCGGGGACTCCCGCCAGCACCAGCGCAGGACCGAGCACCCGCGCGGCGGGCAGCTTGAAGGTCGGCGGTCCGCCCGCCTCGCGGCGCGGCCGCAGCTGCGGGATCCAGACCGCCCCGTCCACCGTGGCCCGGCACACCGCACCGTCCCGGCTGGCGACCAGCTCTCCCGGGCGGCCCCGCAGTTCGTCCTCGGCACAGCCGCCGTGCAGGAAGTACTCACGGCCGAACAGCACGTCGACCACACCGGGCTGGCTGTCCGCCGCCCGCAGCTTGCGCAGCACCGTCGCGGTGTCGTCCACCGCCCAGTCGATCCGCCGGAACTCCTGGGCGTGGTACGGGCGCAGCTGCCCGGTGACGTCCCACTGCGAGTAGTCCAGCGGCTCGGGCGCGTACCAGCCGCTCTCGAACCGCTCCACCGCCAGCAGCACCGCCTCGACCGCCGCGTCCGCGACCTCGTTCCGGTACAGCTCGCTCTTCCCGCCCGCTCGGACGGTGAAGGGCACCGAGGCCCAGATCGGCCCGGCGTCCATCTCCGCCACCGCCTGCAGCACCGTCACGCCCCACTCGGCCGCGCCCTGGTGGATCGCCCAGTCCAGCGACGAGGGCCCCCGGTCGCCCTTCGGCCCGGGGTGCACGATCAGCACCGGGTACCGCCGCCAGACGTCCTCCGGGACCGCCCGGGTCAGCATCGGCGCCAGGATCAGGTCGGGCCGGAACCGGTCCACTCCGGCCCGTACCGCCTCGTCGCCGAGGGCGAGTTCGACCCCGAGCGTGTGTCCCCGCTCCCGTAGCTCCACATGGACGCGCTGGGTCAGGCTGTTGAAAGCGCTGGCGATCAGCAGAATGCGCATTTGCCCTCCGACGGCAGGTCAGCAGTACCGCGAACTCCCCCCGTTCACGCCCTGCTCAGCCCCGCCCCCGAGCCCCGGGCGAGCTCATCCAAACATGTTCATGCCCAATCGAACGGGCCCGCTCCGGACCTCTACAACTCCCCTCCGAAACGCCCGCCTGGAACGCACGGAGCCCTCCCACGCCGGGCGTGGAAGGGCTCCGTGTGACGCCGTCGGGTCAGCCGAGGCCGAGCGCCGGCATCAGGTAGTAGAAGGCGAAGACCGCCGCGACCGCGTAGAGCGCGACCGGCACCGTGCGGCCCCGGCCGACGGCGAGGCGCAGCACGCAGAAGGTGATGAAGCCGACGCCGATGCCGTTGGTGATGCTGTAGCTGAACGGCATCAGCACCATGGTCAGGAAGGCCGGCACGGCGATCGTGTAGTCGGACCAGTCGATGTCCCGGATCGAGTTGGCGAGGATCAGGAAACCGACGGTGACCAGCGCCGGGGTGGCGGCCTGGGCCGGAACCATGGTGGCGAGTGGGGTCAGGAAGAGCGCGACCAGGAAGAGCGCACCGGTGACGATCGAGGCGAAACCGGTCCTGGCACCCTCGCCGACGCCGGCGGTGGACTCTACGAAGCAGGTGTTGGCGGACGAGGAGGTCGCCCCGCCCGCCGCGGTGGCGATGCCGTCGACCATCAGGATCTTGTTGATGCCGGGCAGGTCGCCCTTCTCGTCCAGCAGGTGGGCCTCGTCGGCGACGCCGAGGATGGTGCCCATCGCGTCGAAGAAGCAGGACATCAGCACGGTGAAGACGAAGAGGCTGCCGGTCAGGACGCCGACCTTGCCGAAGCCGCCGAACAGGCTGACCTGACCGACCAGACCGAAGTCGGGGGCGGCCACCGGGTTGCCCGGCCACTGCGGAACGGTCAGGCCCCAGGAGGTCGCCGGGACACTGGCTGCCTGGTCGACCAGGACCGCGACGGCGGTCATGGTGGCGATGCTGATCAGGATCGCGCCCGGGACCTTGCGGATCATCAGGACCAGGGTGAGCAGCAGACCCAGGATGAAGATCAGCACCGGCCAGCCGTTCAGGTGGCCGGTGGCGCCGAGCTGGAGCGGGACGGTGGTGTGCGCGACGTCCGGGATCCGGCTGACGAAGCCCGCGTCGACCAGGCCGACCAGGCAGATGAAGAGGCCGATGCCGATCGCGATCGCCTTGCGCAGGCCGAGTGGCACCGCGTTCATCACCCGCTCGCGGAGCCCGGTGGCCACCAGGATCATGATCGCGAAGCCGGCCAGCACCACCATGCCCATGGCGTCCGGCCAGGTCATCCGGGGGGCGAGCTGGAGCGCGACGATGGTGTTGACGCCCAGGCCGGCGGCCAGACCGATCGGCACGTTGCCGATCACGCCCATCAGCAGCGTGGTCAGACCCGCCGTCAGGGCGGTCGCGGTGACCAGCTGGGCGCTGCTCAGGTGGGTGCCGTTCATGTCGACGGCACTGGCCAGGATGATCGGGTTGAGCACCAGGATGTACGCCATCGTGAAGAACGTGGCGACACCACCGCGGACCTCGCGGGCGAGCGTGGAGCCGCGCTCGGAGATCCGGAAGTACCGGTCCAGCGGGCTGGACGGCTGCGTGGGGGCCTGGGAGGGCTCGGGCGACTTTTCGGTCGGCGGGGCCAGCGGAGACATGCGCGTCCTCGTCGGGTGGGGGAGGTGAGGAGGGCGGAGACCCGGAACGTCACTGGCCGGGGCCACCGGGCGACGGCCGGGCAGTCGGGGGAACGCGCCAGGGCCGTAGCGGGTTATCAGTATGGATTCCCGGTCGTGCACGCGCCATCTTCGCGCGTAGAAAGAGCCCATTACGGTCGGACTCGATCAGCTGACACCGATCGGCACTACGGTCCGGCACACCCCGCCCCGTAGGCTGGGCCCCATGGCCAAGACCGCACTGCGCCCCTCTCCCCCGCCGCTGGAAGCGAACGACGTCGCGATCGTCGGCGGCGGCACGGTGCTCTGGTTCGTCGGCTTCCTGGTGCTGCTCCCGTTCAAGGGCAGCCTGGAGCGCAGCGGTCACGGCAGCTGGCCATGGATCTGCCTGGCCGGCGCCGCCCTCGGCCTGATCGGCCTCTGGTACTGCCGGGCCCGCCGGGACGCGATCCGCCGGAGCAGGGAGACGGCGGCCGAGAGCCCCGCCACTCGGTTGGACTGAATCGGACCAAGGTAGGGCGCATCACGCAAATCGCCCACCTAGAGTCGGTCTCATGACTCACCCTGCGGAGAACACGGCGACCGAGCCCGGCGACGACGCGCCCGCCCGCAGTTCCCGCCAGGAGGACAAGGAGCGCCCGGGTGGCCTGACCGCCGCCGAGGTCGCCGAACGGGTGACCCGCGGCGAGGTGAACGACGTACCCGTCCGGTCCAGCCGCTCGACCCGCGAGATCGTCCGGGCCAACGTGTTCACCCGGTTCAACGCGATCATCGGCGTCATGTTCGGCATCATCCTGGTGGTCGGACCCATCCAGGACGGACTGTTCGGCCTGGTCATCGTCGCCAACACGGCGATCGGCATCATCCAGGAGCTGCGCGCCAAGAAGACCCTGGACGGGCTCGCGCTGATCGGCGAGGCCAAGCCGCAGGTCCGCCGGGACGGCACCGTGCAGCAGGTCACGGTGGCCGACGTGGTGCTCGACGACACCGTGCTGCTCGGCAGCGGCGACAAGGTGATCGTGGACGGCCGGGTCACCGAGGCGGACGGTCTGGAGATCGACGAGTCGCTGCTCACCGGCGAACCCGACCCGGTGCTCAAGCAGCCCGGCGACCAGGTGATGTCCGGCAGCTTCGTGGTCGCGGGGGGCGGCGCGTTCACCGCCACCAAGGTCGGCCGGGCCGCGTACGCCGCGCAGCTGGCCGAGGAGGCCAGCCGGTTCACCCTGGTCAGGTCGGAGCTGCGGAGCGGGATCGACGCGATCCTGAAGTTCATCACGTACCTGCTGATCCCCACCGCGATCGGGCTGATCATCAGTCAGCTCGCGGTGGAGCGGAACGACTGGCGCGAAGCGGTCCGCCGGATGGTGGCCGGCATCGTGCCGATGGTGCCCGAGGGCCTGGTGCTGCTCACCTCGGTGGCCTTCGCGATCGGCGTGGTCCGGCTCGGCCGCAAGCAGTGCCTGGTGCAGGAGCTGCCCGCGATCGAGGGCCTGGCCCGGGTCGACACGGTCTGCCTGGACAAGACCGGCACTCTCACCGAGGGCGGTATGGACGTGGTCGACCTGCGCCCGCTGACCGAAGCCGACGACCGCACCGGGTCGGCCGACCACGGGCCCGCCGACCGGCAGCTGCTGCAGCAGGCGCTCGGCGCGATGGGCGGCGCCGACTCCCGGCCCAACCCCAGCATGCGGGCGGTGATCGACGCCTACGGCGACGGGCACCGGGACGGGGAGCGCTGGCAGGTGCTGGAGGCGGTGCCGTTCTCCTCCGCCCGGAAGTGGAGCGGGGTGCGGCTGCGGGAGCCGGCCGGCGCCGAGGCCGGCTGGCTGCTCGGCGCCCCGGACGTCCTGCTGCCCTCCGGCCACCCGGCGCTGGCCGAGGTGGACGAGCTCGGCTCACGCGGCCTCCGCGTCCTGCTGCTCGGCCGGACCACGCAGCCGCTCGACTCCTCCGACCTGGCCGCCGAGCTCCAGCCGCTCGCCCTGCTGGTGCTGCAGCAGCGGCTGCGCGGGGACGCGTCGGAGACTCTGCGGTACTTCGAGGACCAGCAGGTCGAGGCCAAGGTGATCTCCGGCGACAGCGCCGTCTCGGTCGGCGCGGTCGCCGCACACCTCGGGCTGCCGGGAGCGGAGCGGCCGTTGGACGCCCGCACCCTGCCCACCGACCTCGAGGAGCTGGCCGAGGTCGCCGAACGGACCAGCGTCTTCGGGCGGGTGACACCGCAGCAGAAGCGCGAGCTGGTCGGCGCCATGCAGTCCCGGGGTCACACCGTGGCGATGACCGGCGACGGCGTCAACGACGTGCTCGCGCTCAAGGACGCCGACATCGGCGTCGCGATGGGCTCCGGCAGCGAGGCGACCCGGGCGGTGGCCCAGATCGTGCTGCTGAACGACAGCTTCGCCACCCTGCCCTCGGTGGTGGCCGAGGGCCGCCGGGTGATCGGCAACATCGAACGGGTGGCCAACCTCTTCCTGGTGAAGACGGTCTACTCGGTGCTGCTGGCCCTGCTGGTGGTGATCACGCACGTGCCGTACCCGTTCCTGCCCCGGCACTCCACCCTGCTCAGCTCGCTGACCATCGGCATCCCGGCCTTCTTCCTGGCCCTGGCGCCGAACCTCGAACGGGCCAGGACCGGCTTCGTCCGCCGGGTGCTCCGGCTTGCCGTGCCGGGCGGCGCGATCGCGGGCACCGCCACCTTCACGGCGTACATGCTGGCCAGGTCCGACCACTCGACCGACCTGAAGGCGGACACCAGCGTCGCGACGCTGACCCTGTTCCTCGTCGCGATGTGGGTGCTGGCGATCGTGGCCCGGCCGTACAACTGGCTCCGGATCGCGCTGATCGCCACCATGGGCGGGGCGTTCGCCCTGGTGCTGCTGGTGCCCTGGCTGTCGGACTTCTTCCAGCTCTCGCTGGCCGGCACCAGGGACCCCTGGGTCGGGGTGGGCATCGCGACCGTCGCGGGGCTGCTGCTCGAAGTGGTCTGGCGGGTCATCGTCCGCCGCAACGGCGACGCCTGAGGCCCGCTCCCCCTCCGTAGCGGGAGCGGGCCACCGTCGGCTACTCGAAGTCCCGGGCGGCCAGCAGTTCGTAGGCCCGGTCGGGTTCGGTGAGGGCGGCCAGGATCTCGAAGCGGCGGTGCCACTGGCCGACCGACCAGGCCAGTCCGGCCGCCAGGCCCTCGGGGGTGGCGGCATGCAGCAGGCCGGGGACCGGCGGGACGTCGAACTCGTCGTCCTCGTCGGCGGCTTCGGCGTCCTCGGGGTCGTACGGCAGCTCGGGTGCGGCCGCCGAGGTGTCCCAACGCCAGCCGACCGCTGCCTCGTTGCCGTCGGGGCCGACCACCAGGAGCTCGTCGTGCTCCTCGTAGACGGCGGGGCAGCCGGGCAGCAACTCCCTTACCATCGGCGGGGTGCGGTGCAGGGTGCCCTCGGAGAGCACCCGGCCGCCCGCCACCTCGCTGGCCAGCGAGACGTGCAGGCGCTCGGCCAGCTCGGGGGCCAGCTCGGGGGCGACCGGCAGCAGCGGGTACGGGTGCAGCAGCTCGACCAGGTCGGGGGCGTCGGCGACCACCGCCTCGGAGGCGTCCACCAGCACGGTGGTGTCGGGGCGCCGGCCGGTCTCCGGGTCCATCGGCGGCACCGCCCTGACCACGTCCAGGGCCTCCACCCGGTCGGCCGGTACGCCGGCCAACGCGCTGTGGATGCCGTGCAGCTGGCGGTGCGAGACGGTGGAGGCCGGGTCGGTCAGCCGGTCCAGCAGCTCGTCCGGGCCATGCGGCTCGGCGAGCAGGGTGGCCAGGGTGGTGCGTACGCCTAGGGCGTGCAGGAAGGTCTCGTCCAGGGTGGTCCTGGCCTCGTCGTAGAGGCCGCGCAGCAGCGGGTCGGCCCCGGCGGCGCGCAGACCCGCGGGCTCGCGGCCGTCCAGCACGGGGTGGTCGCGCAGCCACCAGGCGGTGTACGGCGGCAGGTCGACGTAACTGCCGTTCGGCAGCAGGGTGCGGACCGGGTTGACCACCGCCTCCCGGTACGGCGGGCGGGAGAGCAGGGCCAGTGCCTCGGGCCAGGCGTCCTCGTCCACCAGGTCCAGGTCGCGGACCGCGAGCAGTTCGGCGGCCACCGGCGGGACGCCCAACTCCCCGTTGTCGTCAGCGTGCAGGGCCTCCAGCGCGTCCTCGCACCAGTCGGCCAGCCCGTCCGGCGCCTCGTCCAGCAGGCCGGTCGGACGGCCGCCGGCGGCCCGGTCGGCGGGCGCGGTCGGGTCCAGCCGCTCCAGGTCGTCCGGGTCGAGCACCACGTCCTCGGCGCGGACCAGCACGAAGGTGCTCAACGCCCCTACCGCCGCCAGGACTTCGGGGCCCCAGCGCTCCAACAGGTCCTCGTCCACGTACCCGGCGTCGTCCTCCCGGGCCAGCACGGCCAGCGGTGAGTCGGGCAGGATCAGCTCACCCGCGCGGGACAGCTCGCCCTCGTCGTCCGGCAGCGCCAGCCGGGCCAGCCAGGGGTGCTCGCCGGGGGTCGCCCCGGCGGCCCTGACCAGCGCCAGGACCGCGTCGGCCAGATCCACGGCGGCGTCGAAGTCGTCCTCGCCGAGCTCCAGCGAACGGGCCACCGCCGCGCGCACCTCCGGCGTGTCCAGCACCCCGGCGGGCGTGGCGGTCCCGGCGCCGAGCTTGGCCAGCAGCGGGTGCGCCGCCTCCGGGTGGGCCAGCCGCAGGTCGAGCAGGCCGAGCGCGTCGGCCAGCGACTCGGGGTAGCCCTCGAAACCGACCCAGTCGGCCGCGTCCGAGGGCAGCAGCACCCGGCGCGGGCCGGTCACCGTACGGCCGTCGGCCAGCGGCACCGGCAGCGCGCCGAGCGCCTCGGGATCGGCGCCGGCCAGCGCCGCGTACAGGTTCCGCCACCAGGCCGGCTCCCGGTCCAGGCCGCCGAGCTGGTCGACCACCTCGGCCAGCGGCACCCGGCGGACCGCGAGCACCCGCAGCTCCGTGCGGCGCTCCAGACCGGCCGGCAGCAGACCGGGGAAGATCGGCGCCAGCGCCTCGACCACGTCCCGGTCGGCGCCTTCGAGCAGCGTGGCGTCCCGGGGCCGGAGCGCCGGGGTGCCCTCCTCCACCGGAGCCGGGTGCGGCAGGAACGGCGTGCCGGGCAGCCGGCGCAGGATCGCCGAGCGCAGCGCGTTGTCCAACGCGCCCTCCCCGAGCGGCCCCGGCACCAGCCGGAGCGACCCGAGGTCGCCACCCCGGGCCCGCAGCAGGTCGGCGTACGCGTCCGCCGCCCGCTCGGTCAGGAAGTCGGTCAGCGGGCCGGGGGCGACATGACGGCGCGTCGAGTCCAACGGGTACCCGGCGATCAACAGCGCAGGTACGCCGAGCGGTTCGTCGCTCGGCGTCGGCGCGTGCACCACCGGATCGGTGCGCAGCGGCTGCGGGGCACCGTCCGCGGAGATCGGCACCGCCCAGGTCACCGACCAGTACGGGCGGGCCCGTTCCTCGGTGGGCCGGTCGGCCAGCAGCTCGGGCGCGGTGCTGCCGCTCTGCGTGACCGTCTGCCAACTGGTGCTGCGCTCGCCGTCGGTGAGGGTGACGGTGGTGATGCCCTCGGTGGGCTCACCGTCCGCCGAACGGGTCAGGGTCCGGACGCCGTCGGGCGTCTCGACGGTGACCTCGGCCAGGCCCGGCAGGGTGAGCAGCAGCGCGTCGTCGATCCCGGCCAGCAGACGACGGGTCAGGTCCTGCGCGGCCGCGTCCCGGAGCGGGAGCACCACCACGGTGTCGTACCCGGTCGGCGCAGCCCCCTCGGCCGGGAACGGCAGCCGCAGCAGCGGGACATGGCCCTCCCGGCGGCGCAGCTCCTCGGCCAGCTGCGGCCGCTCCTCGGTGAGCGCCTGGGCCTCCGCCAGCGACCAGCGGACGCCGCCGTGGGCCGAGAGCACGGCGGGTTCGTCGGTGACCGCGAGCACCGCCGCGAAGCCGACGCCGAACCGGCCGACGGTGCGGGCCTCGTCGGTGCGCTTGGAGGAGGCCCGCAGGGTGGCCAGCGACTCGACGGCCGCCGCGTCCAGCGGGGCGCCGGTGTTGGCGGCGGCCAGCACGCCGTCACGGAGCGTCAGCCGGAGCCGGCCAGGGCCACCGCCCGAGCGGGCCGCCGCGTCGGCCGCGTTCTGGGCCAACTCGACGATCAGGCGGTCGCGGTAGCCGCCGAGCGCCAACTCCTCCTCGGCGTTGGCGTCCTCCCGGAACCGCGCCGGAGCCGCCGTCCACGCCTCCAGGACCCGTCGCCGCAGGCCGGCCGTGTCGAAGGGATCGGCCACCTGCTCGTCGCTGCTGCCGCCGATGATCCGAGGCTCCACTGCACTGCCGCCTTCCGCCGCCACCCTTGCCGTACGGGGCATTCTCCCCTGCCGGGGCAGCGGATTTCCGCAGGGGCTCAGGCGCTGGGCTCCGCACTGTGGGCAGGCGGCTCAGTGGCACTCCCCCAGGGGCTCGGGGAACTGCGAGGAGATCTGCCGTTCGGGTCACTGCGAAAGTGCCTGCCCATGTACGCACGGGTGACCTCTTCCGAGGTCGGCTTCGCCCCGCGGCGGAGCCGTACGTCAGCGGAGCCCCGAGCCCCTGGGTGGTGCAACTGTGCCGCCTGCCCACGGCGCACCCACCTACGAGTGGCCGAGCTCCTCGGCCGGTGCGTCGGGCTCGACGGAGCCGCTGGTGCGGTCGGGGTGGAGCTGCATGGGCTCGAGCTGGAGCTCGTCGAGGATCAGCTCGGACGGCGCCGGCGGGGCCGGGATGACGGCCGCCTCGGAGTGGCCGCCGCAGCCGTAGGCGAAGGAGACGACCTGGCCGTCGGCCGGGCTGAACTCGTTGCCGCAGATGCCGAAGGCCTGCCCGAGCGAGCCGCCGATCGGGATCAGGAAGCCGCAGCTGTCGCAGTTGGCCGGGGCCGCCTGGGCCATCGGCGTGTGCGGGCCGTGGGCGTTCTCCCAGCGGTCGGCGGCCAGGTGCAGGCCGAGCCGGGAGAGCACCCGGGGCCGGCCGAAGCCGAGCTCCTCGGCGATCGCACCGATCTGCGCCCTGACCGGGGTGGGCTGAACGTCGGCGACCACCAGGTCCTCGGTGTCGTCGAGGACAGCCACCGAGTTCGGGGCCGGCTCGTCCTCGCCGGTCCAGCCGGGCTCCAGTCGGAGGTCGTCCGCGTCGGTGGGGAGCAGGTCGCCGGGACCCATGTCACCGGGACGCAGGCGCTCGCTCCACGGCACCCACTGCGGCGCGAGCACCGCGTCGGGGCCCGGCAGCAGCACCGTCTCGTCCAGCGTGACGTTCTTCGCCCGGGGCGCTCGGGCCACCGTCACCGCCCAGTGCCAGCCGCGGTAGGCCGCGTCCAGGCACTCGAAGGTGTGGGTCACAACCCGTTCGCCGTCGGCGCGGACACCGAGGTGCGCCCCTACGGCGTCCGGGCCGACCGCCTCGACGGCGGCCTGACGGGCGATCTCGACGGCCTCGGCACAGAGCCGGTCGGGGGTACGGCTTCGCATCGCAGCACTCACGGCGTCGATTCTCTCCCAAGTTCTGTAGCCTGCGGCCCATTTGCCCACGGTCCGTCAGCTGCTGGACCCGCGCGGTCCTGCCAGGAGCTCCGGTCCGGTGGGCACCGTCTCTCGTACTCATTCTGCGCGACCCGCGCCTGTCCGCTGACCGGCCGCGCCGCCCGCTGGGCAGTGCACGCGCGTAGTGCAGGCTACCCGCCGGTCGGCCACCCAGGACAGTCCGGCTTGGCCGCGGGTCGGGTCGAGCCGTGGTGATCATGGTGTTCCCCTGCGTTGTCCGGCTGATTCTCGGGCAGGATGGGCTACGTGGCGGACGAGATCCCGTCGCGGCCCGAGGCGGACGGCCGGAACCAACCAGGCCCGCAGCCACCGGTGCCGCGACTGCCCAACCCCGTCCCCCCGGCGAGCGAGAGCGGACCGCCGCCGGAGGGTGGGACGACGACGCCCCGCCGGAACCTGTTGGTACGCGGTGCCTCCTCCGCCGGGCTGCGCACCGGCCGGGTGGTGCACGGCACCGGTCGCCGGATCCGCCGCGCCACCGCCGCCGAGGGCGCCGGTGAGTCGGGACTCGCCAAGCTGATCGAACTGCACGCGCTGAACTCGTTCGGCGACATGTTGATCACGATCGCGCTGGCCTCCACCGTCTTCTTCTCGGTCCCGACCGGCGAGGCCCGCGGCCGGGTGGCGCTCTACCTGCTGATCACGATGGCCCCGTTCGCGCTGCTCGCCCCGGTGATCGGCCCGCTGCTGGACCGGCTGCCGCACGGCCGCCGGTCCGCGGTGGCGATCTCCATGCTGGCCCGCGCGATGCTGGCCTGGACGATGGCGGGCCCGGTGGTGGACGGCGGCCTCACGCTCTACCCGGCCGCGCTCGGGGTGCTGGTCGCCTCGAAGGCGTACGGGGTGGTGCGCAGCGTCGTGGTGCCCCGGCTGTTGCCGCCCCGGCTCTCCCTGGTGAAGGCCAACTCCCGGGTCACCCTGGCGGGGCTGGTGGCAGGCATGGTGGCCGCCGGGGTGGGCGGCCTGCTGCATCTGATCGGCCCCGCCTGGCCGCTGCGCGGGGCTTTCCTGGTCTTCGTGGCGGGCACCCTGATGGCGTTTCACCTGCCGCACCAGGTCGACTCGGCCAAGGGCGAGCAGCGCGCGGTGCTGCACTCCGAGGAGCACCTGACCGGCGAGGAGCACCGCCGCAAGCCCGACCGCGCCAGGCTGCGGACGGTCGGCCCTTCGGTGATCCTCGCCCTGCGGGCGGTGGCCTCGCTGCGGGCGCTGGTGGGCTTCCAGGTGATGTTCCTGGCCTTCCTGCTCAGGGACGACCCGGTCGGCGGGCTGCAGCCGACCGTGACGATCGGGGTGGTGGCGGCCTGCGCGGGCGGTGGCAACGCGCTCGGTTCGGTGCTCGGTTCCTGGCTGCGGACCCGGAGTTCCGAGCTGATCGCCACCACCTGCCTGCTGTTCGCCACGGTCGCGGCCGCCGCCGCGGCGATCTGGTACGGGCTGCTGACGGTCGGTCTGGTCGCGGCCACCGCCGGGGCGGCGGCCTCGCTGGGCAAGCTGGCACTGGACGCGCTGATCCAGCGGGACGTGCCCGAGGCGGTCAGGACCTCCGCCTTCGCCCGGTCCGAGACGCTGCTCCAGCTCTGCTGGGTGGCCGGCGGCGCACTGGGCATCACCCTGCCGCTGGACGGCTCGCTCGGCCTTGGCGTGGCGGCGGGGCTGCTCACCGTCCCGATGGTCTGGACGGTCTGGGCCCTGCTCCGCCTCGGCCCGCACCGGGCGCCCCGAGCGGTCTGAGCCTCCAGGGAACTGCCCGTTCGGGTGAAGACCCTCCGGCGCGGGACCGGACGGGCGACCCGGGAGTCCGGTGATCGGACCCGGCCGGTAGCCTGTGGCCCATGAGCCTCAGCACCCGTGTCATCGCCGCCCTCGGCGCCGTTGTCGTGATCGGCGCCGGCACGGTCGGCCTCTCCATCGCGCATGCCAGCAGCGAGGGCAAGCCCAACGAGCCGAAGGCCACCCTGGTGGTCGGCCGTTCCTCCATGGCCGCCGGTCCGGCCTGCTACAACGACGGCAAGCCGCTCGACGAGGCGGCCCAGGCGAAGTGCCAGAAGGACGCCCAGAAGGCGCTCCAGGAGGGCACCCTGCCGTCCTCCGACGTGAAGATCGGTGACCGGATCGGCGTCGGCGTCGCCCCCGAGGTGGCCGAGAAGGGCTGGTTCGCCTTCACCGACGGCGGCCAGCAGCAGCGCGCCACCCTGGCGTCGACCCGGACGGGTTCCACCTTCTCCGGTCTGTTGCCGGCCTCGGGCCTGCTGGCCTCCACCAAGAAGACCCAGGTGACCGTGGTCGAGGCGAACGAGAAGACCGGCGACATCATCGGCGTCTGGTACTTCCAGCTGAACAACGAGGACGCCGTCGGCGAGCAGCAGCAGCCTGCGACCCAGCAGTCCCAGTGACGGTGACACCAGCTCAGTACGGCGACGAACGGCCGGGAACCCCCCGGCTGCTCGTCGCCGTCGCCGTTCAGGCGGAGGCCGAGGCGGTGCTGCGCGGCCTCCGGGACGGCGCCCGGCCGGTGCCGCTGGACATCGGCGAGCTGCGGCGCAGCGAGCACGCCTCGGGCACCGAGGTGGACGTCCTGGTGGCCGGCGTCGGCCCGACGGCCGCCGCCGTCTCGGTGGCCGCCGTGCTGGCGGCGCACCCGTACGACCTGGTGATCTCCGCCGGGATCGCCGGCGGCTTCGTCCCCCGGGCACCGATCGGGTCGATCGTGCTGGCAGAGGAGGTCGCGGTGGCGGACCTGGGCGCCCGCACCCCCGAGGGGTTCCAGGACGTGACCGAGCTCGGCTTCGGCCGGATCAGGTACACCCCGCCCCCGGGAGCCGTCCGGCTGGCCGCCGACGCGCTCGACGCCGCGACCGGCACCGTGCTGACCGTGTCCACCGTGACCGGCAGCGCCGAGCGGGCGGCCGAGCTGGCGGCCCGTCACCCGCACGCGGTGGCGGAGGCGATGGAGGGCTACGGGGTGGCGCAGGCGGCGGAGCGGTACCGCGTACCGATGCTGGAGCTGCGCACCGTCTCCAACCCGGTCGGCCCCCGGGACCGGGCGGCCTGGCGGATCGGTGAGGCGCTGGGGGCACTGGAGCGGGCGTTCGTCCACCTGCCGTACCGAGAGCTGATCCAGGAGGTCGCCCGATGACCCTGCAGGTCGCGTACTCCCCCTGCCCGAACGACACCTTCGTCTTCCATGCCTGGTCGCACGGGCTGGTGCCCGGCGCCGAGGCGCCCGAGGTGACCTTCGCGGACATCGACGTCACCAACGGCCTCGCCGAGCGCGGGGAGCTGGACCTGCTGAAGATCAGCTACGGCCAGCTGCCCTGGGTGCTGGACGAGTACGCCCTGCTGCCCTGCGGCGGCGCGCTGGGCCGGGGCTGCGGCCCGCTGGTGCTGACCCGGGAGGCGGGCGCGCCGACGGATCTGACGGGCCGTACGGTGGCGGTGCCGAGCCAGCGCTCCACCGCCTACCTGCTGTTCCGGCTCTGGGCGGCGAATGCGGTGCCCGGCGGCTTCGGCGAGATCGTGGTACTGCCGTTCCACGAGATCATGCCCGCCGTCCGGGACGGCAGGGTGGACGCCGGGCTGGTGATCCACGAGGCCCGCTTCACGTACCAGCAGTACGGCCTGCACCGGCTCGCCGACATGGGCGAGGCCTGGGAGCTGGAGACCGGCCTGCCGATCCCGCTCGGCGCCATCGTGGCCCGCAGGTCGCTCGGCCGCGAGCGGCTGGACGAGCTGGCGGCCGCCATCCGCAGCTCGGTCCGGATGGCCTGGGAGGACCCCGAGGCGTCCCGCGACTACGTGCTGGCGCACGCGCAGGAGATGGACCCGGCGGTGGCGGACCAGCACATCGGACTGTACGTCAACGAGTTCACCGCCGACCTGGGCGAGGCCGGCTACGCCGCCGTGCGCGGCCTGCTCACCCGGGCCGCCGCCGAGGGGCTGGTGCCCGCGATCGACCCGGGTGCGCTGGAGTTCTGAAGGCCCGTCAGACGTCGAACTGGTCCGCCACCCCGCGCAGCAGGGCGGCCAGCTTCTCGCCGGTCGGCTTGGCCGGGTAGCGGCCGTGCTGGAGGCCGGGGAGCACCGCGTCCAGCGTGGTGATCAGGTCCTGCACGATCGGGGCCATGTCGTCCGCGCTCTTGCGCTGGGCGGCGGCCACCGAGGGCAGCGCCTCCAGCAGCGTGACCGACATCGCCTGGTCGCCCCGGTGACCGGCCACCACGCCGAACTCGACCCGCTGTCCAGGCCGCAGCGCCGTCACCCCGGCGGGCAGCGCCTTGGTGTGCACGAAGACGTCACCGCCGTCGTCGCGCGACAGGAAGCCGAAGCCCTTCGTCTCGTTGAACCACTTGACCTGGCCGGTGGGCATCTCGAAAAGTCCTCGTGTGGGTGCGGGGAGACCCCGGCCGTGGGCCGGGGATCACCGGGGTGGATGGCGCGCCGACCGCGCCGGGGCGCCGGATCGGTGTCGGGGTGAGCAGCCTAATGATCCGTCAGTGCCTCACCGGCACGCAGCCGGTTTCTCGTACGGCGACCTGACGTGCCCGGCACTGCCCGACCGGGGCCTGGCGCGGCCGGGGAGCGGCTGAGCGCTCTGCACTGGCGACACCCCCGATCAGGACGGCGGGGCACCCGAACGGCCCCGCGCGAGAGCTGCATACCCTGACCACCCGCAGCCCGAAACTTTCCGTCCCCGAGGAACTGCGGTCCGTGACGGACCGTCGGATCCGCGCAGGTCGGCGGCGTGGGCTCAGGCGGGCGCGTTGAGCCGGTCGCCGAGCCAGCCGAGCGAGGCGGGGAGCATCCGGCTCCAGGTGTTGAAGTTGTGGCCGCCGGTCTCCAGGGTGATCGAGGAGACCTTGGTGGCGCTGCCCTTGGCGGCGTCGACGAACTTCCGGGTCGCGGGGTAGTAGTCCCCGTCGCCCTCCTTGCTCCCGCCGACCAGCAGCGAGACGGCCGGCTTCGGCAGGTTGGCCAGCCGCCAGTCCAGGTCCGCCTGGTCGCGGCGGTCGTGGCTGCCGCCGAACAGGTCACCGGTGGTCGGGTCCTCGGCCGCCCGGTAGTAGCCGGACAGCGAGACCCCGGCGGCGAACACGTCCGGGTGCTTCATGGCGAGCTTGAGCGCGCAGTACCCGCCGGTGGAGTTGCCGATGATCCCCCAGCTGCCCGGCCCCGAGGCGACCCGGTAGGAGTCCCGGACGGTCTGCGGCACGTCCTGCGCGAAGTACGTCTCCGACTGCGGGCCGCCCGGGACGTCCTCGCACTCGGTGTCCCGGGGCATGGCGGGCGACGGGCGCATCAGCACCAGGACGTACGGCTTGGTCTTCCCCTCGTTGATCAGCGACAGCTCGGTGGAGGGGTAGTTCAGCTTGGTGATCAGGTTCTTCGCGTCACCGGGGAAGCCCGTGATGGCGATCACGGCCGGGAACTTCCGGTCCTTGAACTCCGGCTGGAAGTACTGCGGCGGCAGGTAGACGTACCCCTCGGTGCTCAGACCGGTGGAGGCGCCGGGGATCCGGATCTTCTCCAGCTTCCCGACCGCCGCGGCCTCCCGGCCGACCGTGTTGGAACCCCGGACGTTCTCGCTCGAGATCGTCTGGACCACAGCCCCCTTGCGGCCGTCGGCGAGCTGACTCTGGATCACCACCGGGCCGTCCTGGTTGCTGCCGATCAGGTCGTCCCAGCTGCTGTAGAACGCGAAGTAGTTGTTGGCCACCAGACCGACGGTGCACATCACGGCGAGCTGGGTGGCCAGGATGGTCCCGATCCGGCCGAACACCGTCGCCCAGCTCCGCCTGGCCAGCCGGGGCCAGAGCCAGACCGTCGCGGCCACCGTCAGCACCGAGACCAGTGCGGACAGCGCGAGCACCTTGTGACTCGTCAGACCCATGTGTTCGTACGCCCCTGCTCTGCCCACTCGTTCCACCCGACACCTCAAGGGTGCCCGAGCGCCGGGGCCCCGGTCTGAGCGTCTGGGCTGAGCCCGCCCCCGCCGATCGACGGGGGCGGCGAACTGCGACACTGGAACCGTCCCGGGTCACGACGTCGAGGAGCCCCCGTGAGCACCCCCACCACCGACCGCGGCGACGGCCTTGTCCGAGCCGGTGCCATCGTCTTCCTGATCGGGGCGGTGGCCACCCTGGCGACCTTCGTCCCGCTCTTCTTCGACCTGGCCCGGCTGCCGTCGGTCGCCTACTGGATCTCGATGCTCATGCCCCTCGGCTTCCTGGTCGCCCTGACCGGCCTGCTCCGGTCCGCGCGCAGGCAGCACTGAGGCAGGCGCTCCGGGCGGCAGGGGCTCCGGGCGGCAGGGGCTCGGGCCCTCACGCCACGTACGTGTCCAGCCAGCCCGGGAACTCCGTGAGGTCCGCGAACACCACGTCCGCCCCCGCCGCACGGAGTTCCGCCGCGGTGTACGGCCCCGTCGCGACCCCGATCGCGACCACGCTCGCGGCCCGCGCCCCGATGATGTCCCCGAGGTGGTCGCCGACGTAGACGGTGGCGTCGTGCTCGCGGAGGGCGTCGCCCTTCGACTCGGCCCAGGTGTCGCCGACCAGGATGTCGACGGCCAGGCCGACGTGGTCGAGCTGGAGCCGGGCGTTGGACTCGTACTTGCCGGTGATCACCGCGACCCTCCCGCCGTGGGCCCGGACGGCGGCCAGCGACTCGACCACACCGGGCAGGAGCAGCGTGCCGGGCAGCGCGTGCTCGCGGTAGAGCGTCCGGTACAGGTCGGCCATCTCCGCCACCTCCTCGGCCGGGAACCAGTTCGCGATCTCGTGGGCCAGCGGCGGCCCGAGCCGGGTGACCGCCAGCGCGCTGTCGATCGGCACGCCGGTGGCGGCCGACAGGGCGTCATAGGTCGCCCGGATGCCGGGCCTGGTGTCGAGCAGGGTCATGTCGAGGTCGAAGCCCACGGTGAGAGACATGGCCCCCACCCTAGAAGGGGGAACTCACCGCACCGACGGCGCCCACCAGCAGACAACTCGGACATAATCGACAGCACTCGTACCGTCGAGCCGTCCGAGGTGCCGATGCCGCGTCAACTCTCCCGCCGTACCGCACTGGCCGGACTGGGGGCGGCCCTGGTGACCGGCTGCACCGCCTCACCCGCTCCCCCGGCCTTCCCCGACCTGCCGTCCGGAACGGAGACACCCAGCCCCGCGCCGGTGCCGAACGTCACCGTGACCGCCGCCACCGGCGAGGTCGTGGTGCCCGGCGCACCCCGGCGGGTGGTGGTGCTGGACACCGCCGAACTGGACTCCGCCTTCACCCTCGGCATCCCCCCGGTCGGCGCCGCCAGAGCCGCCGCAGACCGGGAGCTCCCCGACTACTGGCCGGCCGCCTGGCTGGACCGGATCGGCATCGTCGGCGACATCGGCAGCCCGGACAGCGCCCGGATCAGCGCCCTCGCCCCCGAACTGCTGCTCGGGAACCAGACCCGGGACGGCGCGCGCTACGACGCCCTGCGGGCGGTCGCCCCCACCGTGCTGAGCCGGACCACCGGCTTCCCCTGGAAGGAGAACTTCCAGCTGCACGCCCAGGCCCTCGGCCGCCAGGCGCAGGGTGCCGTCGTCTCCGCCGAGTACGGCCGGCACGTCGGCCGGGTCGTCCAGGCGATCGGCAACGCCGGCTCGGGCGGCCGGCGGATCAGCGTGGTCCGGTTCGTCGAGGGGTCACCGACCGTCCGGCTGTACGGGAAGCAGAGCTTCGTCGGCACCCTGCTGACCGACCTCCAGCTCGGCCGCCCCGACCCGCAGAACGTCGACCGGTTCGCCGTCGAGGTGCCGCCCGACCGGATCGGCCAGGCCGACGGGGACGTCCTCTTCTACTCGACGTACGGTGACCCCGCCAAGGCCGGCACCGACGCCGTGCTGGCCGGCGCCGGCTGGCAGGCGCTCGGCGCCGTCAGGGCGCACCGCGCCTTCGCGGTGGAGGACCAGCTGTGGTTCGAGGGCATCGGCTACACCGGCGCGAACCTGATCCTCGCCGAACTGCAGCACTTCCTCGGCGCCTGAGCTCAGCCCTCCGCCACGGCCTTGCGCCGACGCAACGTCACCAGCAGCAGGAACAGCGCCGACAGCACCGCCGCCACCCGCAGCGCATCCGGCGCGCCGTCCCACACCTGGCGCCCCAACTGGTCGGCCGGGCCCGCCGGGGAGCCCCACCGGCCCTGCGCGCGCCCCCACTGCCAGACCGCCGACCCGGTCATCGTGCCCAACGGCACCCCCAGCACCGCGAACTTCCTGGTCAGATCACCCAGCCGGGACACGTACGCCACCGCCCAGCCCGCCAGCAGCGCGAGCAGCTGGCCGGTGACCGCACCCGCCAGCAGCACCACGACCGCCAGCAGCACCACCGGCGACGGCCGACGGCCCGTCAGGAACGACCGGCCGGGCGCGGTCTCCTGCCCCTCCGGCTCGTGCTCCGCCGCCGCCTCCACCACCTGCTCGACGGCGGGCTCCGGCTCGGCCACCGGGAAGTCGAAGGTGATGCTGTCCCACCCCGGGAAGTCGGCGGCGCTCACCGTACGGCTCGGCACCACCTCCGCCACCGGCGCCTCGACCGGCTCCACCGGCACCTCCGGCGCGTACACCGACTCCCCCACCTCGACCTTCCGCCCCGACACCCGCCACCACTCACCGTCCGCCATACCCCCGACGCTACCCACGCGCCGGGGCGCGGTCACCCGGTTCGCCCATCACGGCTCGGGGCTCTGCCGGGAGACCGTCCGCCCGGACCCCTGGCCTGTCCGCTCCCGTGCCGTAATCTGGGTCGGATGACCAGTCAGCAGAGCGAGCCCCGCCCGGCCAGGGCCGCTGCACCCCGGACCCTCGCCGAGGAGCTCCGCGCGCGCGACGACCGTGCGCTCGCCGACCTGCTGCGGGCCCGCCCCGACCTGCTCAACCCGGTGCCGAGCGACCTCACCCAGCTGGCCGCCCGGCTCTCCAGCCGCGCGTCCACCCTCCGGGCCCTGGAGCGGCTGGACCGTTTCACCCTCCAGACCGCCGAGGCGCTCGCCGCCGCGCCGGACGGCTGCCCCGACACCGTGGTGCGCAACCTGCTGGCCGGCCCCGCCCGGGTGAAGCCGCACCCGGACGCGACCCAGGTGGACCGCGCCGCCGTCACCGCCGCCCTGCCCGGCGCGATCGCCACGCTCCGCTCGCAGGTGCTGCTCTGGGGCCCGGACTCGGCGCTCCGGCTGGTGATCGCGGTCCGCGAGGCGCTCGCCCCGACCGCCGCCAACCCCGGCCGGACCGGACTCGGCCCGACCCTGGCCGAGGCGACCGTCGGCATGTCGCCGGCCAGGCTCCAGCAACTGATCGCCGGCGCCGGACTGCCGCCCACCGCCGACCCGGTGACCGCCGTCGCCGCGCTCGGCGGCCTGCTCCAGGACCGCAAGCGCTGTGCCGCCCTGCTGGCCGGAGCCCCGGCCCCGGCGCTCGCCCTGCTCGAGAAGCTGGTCTGGGGGCCACCGACCGGCACCGTCCCGGACGCGGCCAGGCCGGTCACCGCGGACGAGGCCCGCAGCCCGGTCGAATGGCTGCTCGCCCGCGGCCTGCTGCTCCCCTCCAGCGCCGGATCGGTGGTGATCCCACGGGAGTTGGCACTGCACCTGCGCGGCGGCCGCAGTCACCGTACGGTCGAGCCGGTCCCGCCCGTGATCACGCCGACCGTCGAGCGTGATCCACAGGCTGTGGACGGAGCGGCGGCCGGGCAGGCCTACACCGCCGTCCGCACCGTCGAGGAGGTGCTGGAGGCCTGGGGTCTCCAGGCGCCGCCCACTCTGCGGGCCGGCGGCCTCGGCGTACGGGACCTCAAGCGGGCCGCGCTGATCCTGGAGTGCAGCGAGCAGACCGCCGCCTTCTGGCTCGAACTCGCCTACGTCTCCGGCCTGTTGGCGCCGGACGGGGAGACCGACGAGCATTGGGCGCCCACCCCGGCGTACGACCACTGGCTGCAGCAGTCGACCGCCGACCGCTGGTCGCTGCTGGCCCGCAACTGGCTGACCGCCACCCGGGTGGCCGGCCTGACCGGCACGCCGGACGGCAAGGGCAGGACCCGCGCCCCGCTCGGCCCCGAGCTGGACCGCACCCTCGCACCGTCCGTACGCCGCGCCGTCCTGGAGGCCCTTGCCGGTCTGCCGGCCGGAGGCGTGGCGGACGCCGCGACGCTGCTGCCGCTGCTCCGCTGGCAACGCCCGCTCCGCGGCGGCCCGGTGGGCCCGGACGGCCGGGACTTCCGGGACCACCTGGTCGACTGGACGCTGCACGAGGCCGAACTGCTCGGCATCACCGGCCGGGGCGCCCTCGGCACACCGGCCCGGGCGCTGCTCGACCACGCCGACCCCGCCGGCGTCCTGGACCCGCTGCTCCCGCAGCCCCTGGACCACGTGATCCTCCAGCCGGACCTGACCGCGATCGCCCCCGGCCCGCTGCTCACCCCGCTGGCCCAGGCACTGGCGCTCAGCGCGGACATCGAGTCCAAGGGCGGTGCGACGGTCTACCGGTTCACCACCGCCTCGATCCGGCGCGCGCTGGACGCCGGGCGGTCCGCCTCCGACCTGCACTCCTTCCTGGCCCAGCACTCCCGCACCCCCGTCCCGCAACCGCTCAGCTACCTGATCGACGACGTGGCGCGGCGGCACGGCGTGCTCCGGGTCGGCGCGGCCTCCTCGTACCTGCGCTGCGACGACCCCGGGCTGCTGGCCGAGGTGCTGGCCGACCGGCGCGCGGCCGAGCTGCGGCTGCGCCTGCTCGCCCCGACCGTGCTGGCCGCCCAGGCCGGGCCCGAGACGCTGCTCTCGGTGCTCAGGTCGATGGGATACGCCCCCGCCGCCGAGTCCGCCGAGGGCGACGTGCTGCTGACCCACCCCGACAGCCGCCGCACCCCGCCGCGCACCGCCCCCACCCCGGTCCCGGAGGGGCCGCCGGAGCCGGACCAGGTCCTGCTGACCGCCGCCGTCAAGGCCGTCCGGGCGGGCGACCGGGCCGCCACCGCCGTCCGCAGGGAGACCGTCACGGGCCCGGCCGCCCACCACCCGCAGAGCGGCCCGGCCCGCAGCGACCTGCGCCAACTCCCGCGCACCGCCGCGGCGGACACGCTGGCCGCGCTCCAGACCGCGGTGCTGCTCGGCGACCGGATGTGGATCGGCTACGTGAACGCCGAGGGTCTCTCCTCGCAGCGGGTGATCGACCCGGTGAAGGTCGAGGGTGGCTACGTCACCGCGTACGACCACCTCAGCGACGAGGTCCGCACCTTCGCCCTGCACCGGATCACCGGAGTCGCCGAACTGGCGGACAGCGCGCAGTAACCTTCGGATCATGGAGCTCGCACCCGGAATCCGGTACGCCGTCATGGACCGCCACGGCGGGGTCAGCCAGGCCCCGTACGACTCGCGCAACCTCGGCGGGCGGACCGACGACGACCCCTCGAACGTCCGCCGCAACCGCGAACTCACCGCGCTGGAACTGGGCCTGGACCCGGCCCGGGTGGTGATGATGCGTCAGGTGCACGGCACCGAGGTCGCCTACGTCACCGAGCCGTACGAACCGCACACCGCACCACCGTTGGACGGCATCGTCACCGACCGCCCCGGCCTCGGGCTGGTCGCGCTGGCCGCCGACTGCGCCCCCGTGCTGATCGGCGACCCGGTCCGGCGGCTGGTCGGCGCAGCCCACTCCGGCCGGGCCGGCACGGTCGCCGGGATGGCGACGGCCCTGGTCGCGGCGCTGACCGCGCGCGGCAGCGACCCGGCCGACCTGGTCGCCCTGGTCGGCCCGCTGGCCTGCGGCCGCTGCTACGAGGTGCCCGAGCAGATGCGAGCCGAAGCCTGCGAGCAGCTCCCCGAGCTCTGGGCCACCACCCGCCGGGGCACCCCGTCCCTGGACGTCCGGGCCGGCATCACCGCCCAGCTCACCAGGGCCGGGGTCGGCGAGATTCGGCACGACGACCGCTGCACCATCGAGGACGAGAACTTCTTCTCGCACCGCAGGGAGCAGGTCACCGGCCGGTTCGCCGCCTACGTCTGGCTCACCGCCTGACGGCTACTTCTTCTCCTTGGCGGCCTGCTCGGCCTGCTGCTGCTTGGCCTGCTCCATCAGCACCTCCGGGTCCGGCGGCGTCGGGTCCACCCCGGTGAGCAGTTCCGCCCCGGTGAACGCGACCAACCCGAACACCCCACCGGCGTTCTTGATGTCGGGCATCCCGGGGGTCTTGGCCGCATGGGCGGGCACGGCGGCGGCGGCCAGCGCGGCACCGGACAGCGCGACTGCGGCGAGCAGACGATTCGGCATCTTCATGCCCTGCCCAACGAGCCGTTTCCACGCAGGTCACCCACAACCACCCGAGTGCGCCGAACGGGCTGCGCGCCGTGCCGTTCTGACGACCGGCCAGGACCGGCTTCGCATCGGACCGATTCCGGCTGACAGGGACCCCGGAGTTCTCCTACGGTGGGGGCGCCGGCATCGGGCGAGGGCGAGGACCGTGTGACCGCTTCGGAGGACAGGCACAGCGTCCGCAACGAGATCAGCGGCGGGCTGTACCTCGGCACCGTGGTGCAGGGCGCCGACGTGACGCTCCAACTCCCCGCCACCGTCCCACCCGCACTCTCCGGTCTGCCTTCCCCCTCCCCGGCCTTCACCGGCCGGGACGCCGCGCGGGACACCCTGCTCGAAGCGCTCCGGCCAGGCTCGGCCCCGGCCGGAGCGGGCCACGTGATCGTCGGGCTGCCCGGAGTGGGGAAGACCGAGCTGGCTCTCCAGGTGGCTCACCACGCGCTGAGGGAGCCGGGTTTCCTACCGGGCGGCGTTCTCTTCATCGACCTGTTCGGCTACGACGACCAGCGCCGGGTGGGCCCCCACCGGGCCCTCGGCTCGTTGCTCCGCTCGCTGGCCGTGCCCGACGAGTGCATCCCGGAGGACCCGGCGGACCGGGAGCGGCAGTACCGCTCGGCCCTCGCCACCTACGCGGCGGGCGGACGGCGGATCCTGGTGCTCCTCGACAACGCGATGGACAGCGCCCAGGTCCGTCCGCTGCTCCCCGGTGACCCTCGGATCCCCGTGCTGATCACCTCCCGGCACTCCCTGAGCGACCTCGGGGCCCGCCTGCTCGACCTGTCCGTCCTGGAGCAGCAGGCAGCGGTGGACTTCATCGGGCGGAGCCTGCACGAGGTGGTCGGCCCCGCCGACACCCGGGTGCGGGACGAGCCGGAGGCGGCCGACGCGGTGGCGTCCCTCTGCGGCCGACTGCCCCTCGCGCTCTCGGTCGTCAGCGCCCTGCTGGCGGACGTCCCGGCCCGGCCGCTGCGCTCGATGGCGACCGCCCTGGGCGACGCACGCCACCGGCTGGAGGAGCTCAGCCGGGAGGATCTCGCCGTCCGCGCCGCCTTCGACCTCTCGTACCGGCACCTGTGCCCCGACCAGGCCAGGCTCTTCCGACTGCTGCCGCTCAACCCGGGGCCCGACCTGTCCACCGAGGCGGCGGCCCGGCTGGCCGACCTGGCGCCCGGTGACGCGGAGCGGTTGCTGCTGCCGCTCGTCCGCGGGCATCTGGTCGAGTCCGGATCGTCGTACGGGCGCTGGCGCATGCACGACCTCATGCGCCTGTTCGCGGAGGAACTCTGCCGCGCGCAGGAGACCCCGGACGAACGGGAGGCGGCCGCAGACCGGTTGTTCCAGTACTACGTCGTCACCACACACGCCGCGGACTCCCGGCTGGTCCCGGGAGCGCAGCCCGATTCCCTCTTCCCCGACCTGGACACCGCCCTGACCTGGCTGGACACCGAGCGGCACAACCTGCTCGCCGCCGCCCTCGTCGCACCGCGGCTGGGACGGCCCGGGGTGCTGCTCGACCTGCACTACTCGCTGATCGAGTTCCAGTCCCTCCGCCGGAACCTCGACGAGTCCGCCGAACTGGCCCTCGCGACACTCGAAGCGGTCCGATCGCCGGATCACCCGATGCCGAGGGAGGTCGAGGCCAGCGTCCTGAACAACCTCGCCACGGCCCAGCGCGAGCTGCGCCGGTTCGACGACGCGGTGGCCTCGTACCAGGAGGCCGAGAGCCTGCACCGGCTCAGCGGGGACGCCGAGTCGGTGGCCGGCACGCTCAACAACCTCGGTCTGACCTACCAGCAGATGAACCGTCCCGAGCTGGCCGTGGAGGTCCTCCGGCAGGCCCTGGCGCTCTATCCGCCGGAGACCGACCCCCGTTTCCGGGGCATGACCCACAACAACCTCGGCAAGGCCCTGCACAGCGTGCGCCGACTCCAGGAGGCCGCCGAAGCCTTCGGCGAGGACATCGTCATCTGCCAGGAGGCCGGTGACCTCAGGGGTGAGGGCGTCGCGCTCAACAACCTGGGGATGGTCCTGCGGGACCTGGGGCAGTTCCCGGCCGCAGTCGACGCCCACCGGCGCGCCCTCGCGGCCGCCCGGGAGACCAAGGACCGGCACAGCGAGGGCCTGGCCCAGGCGAACCTCGGGCTGGCCCTCGCCATGGGCCGTGAGGGAGAGGGGCCGCGCGAGGCCCTCGGCAGGCTCCTGACGGCCGTGGAAATCCTGGACTCGCTGGGCGACGACCACATGGCGGCCCAGGCGCGGAACCACCTCGGCAACGTCCTGATGCAGGTCGGTTCCCCGCAGCAGGCGATCGAGCCCCTCACGTCGGTGCTCGAACTGAGCCGCCGGACCGGAGACCGCCACACCGAGGCGATGGCACTGACCAACCTCGGCTCGGCCCTGGAGCTCTCCGGCTCGTACGGCGAGGCCGTCCAGGCCCAGACAGCGGCCGTCACCCTCTACCGGCAGCTGGGTGGACGCCACTACGAGGCACAGGCCCTGCTCAACCTCGGCCTGGCGTACCGGCGCACCGGCGACCTGCGGGCGGCCGACCAGGCGTTCGGCGAGTCAGCCGCCGCCTTCCAGGAAACCGGCGACGAGGAGAACCTCGCCAAGGTCATGCGGCTCCGGAACCAGACTCCGCGCAGACGCCCTTGGCGCCCGCAGCACTGGCTGAGGCGCTGAGCTCCTCCGCCGCCGGCGCTGATGCGGCAGACTGGACGTTTGGCCACCCGCACCCGGGTCGGGCCACCCCTGCCCGAAAGGGACGCGTGTGAACGACGGACCGCTGATCGTCCAGAGCGACAAGACCCTGCTGCTGGAGATCGACCACCCCAAGGCAGCCGACTGCCGCCGTGCGATCGCGCCGTTCGCGGAGCTGGAGCGGGCGCCCGAGCACGTCCACACCTACCGGGTCACCCCGCTCGGGCTGTGGAACGCCCGGGCCGCCGGGCACGACGCCGAGCAGGTGGTGGACGCTCTGGTGACGTACTCGCGCTACCCCGTGCCGCACGCGCTGCTGGTGGACGTGGCCGACACCATGGGCCGGTACGGGCGGCTGCAGCTGTCCAAGCACCCGGTGCACGGGCTGGTGCTGAGCACCACCGACCGGCCGGTGCTGGAGGAGGTGCTGAAGTCGAAGAAGATCGCCCCGCTGGTGGGCGCCAGGCTCGACCCGGACACCGTGGTCGTGCACCCCTCGGAGCGCGGCCAGATCAAGCAGGTTCTGCTCAAGCTGGGTTGGCCGGCCGAGGACCACGCCGGGTACGTGGACGGCGAGGCGCACCCGATCGAGCTGGAGCAGGACGGCTGGACGCTGCGCCCGTACCAGCAGCAGGCGGTGGAGGGCTTCTGGCACGGCGGCAGCGGTGTCGTGGTGCTGCCCTGTGGCGCGGGCAAGACGCTGGTCGGCGCGGCCGCGATGGCGGAGGCCAAGTCGACCACGCTGATCCTGGTGACCAACACCGTCTCGGCCCGGCAGTGGAAGCACGAGCTGGTGAAGCGGACCTCGCTGACCGAGGACGAGATCGGCGAGTACAGCGGGACGCGGAAGGAGATCCGCCCGGTCACCATCGCCACCTACCAGGTGATGACGACCAAGCGGAAGGGCACCTACGCGCACCTGGAGCTGTTCGACGCGCGGAACTGGGGCCTGGTGGTCTACGACGAGGTGCACCTGCTGCCCGCGCCGGTCTTCAAGTTCACCGCCGACCTCCAGGCCAGGCGGCGGCTCGGCCTGACCGCCACGCTGGTCCGCGAGGACGGCCGGGAGGGCGACGTCTTCTCGCTGATCGGGCCCAAGCGGTTCGACGCGCCGTGGAAGGAGATCGAGGCGCAGGGCTACATCGCGCCCGCCGACTGCTGCGAGGTCCGGGTCACCCTCACCGACTCGGAGCGGCTGACCTACGCCACCGCCGAGCCGGAGGAGCGCTACCGGTACTGCGCCACCACCGCGACCAAGCGGCGCGTGGTGGAGGCCCTGGTCAAGAAGCACGAGAAGGACCAGACCCTGATCATCGGTCAGTACATCGACCAGCTGGACGAGCTGGGCGAGGTGCTGAACGCGCCGGTGATCAAGGGCGAGACCAGCAACGCACAGCGCGAGAAGCTGTTCGAGGCGTTCCGCACCAAGGAGATCAGCGTGCTGGTGGTCTCCAAGGTGGCCAACTTCTCCATCGACCTGCCCGAGGCGACGGTGGCGATCCAGGTCTCCGGCACCTTCGGCTCCCGGCAGGAGGAGGCCCAGCGCCTCGGCCGGGTGCTGCGCCCGAAGGCGGACGGACACTCCGCGCACTTCTACTCGGTGGTGGCCCGGGACACCGTCGACCAGGACTTCGCCGCCCACCGGCAGCGCTTCCTGGCCGAGCAGGGCTACGCCTACCGGATCATCGACGCGGACGAGGTCCTGTAGGGGTCCAGTTAGCGGGGCGTCAGGGCGCGAAAACGATTCGCGCCCCGGGCGGGGGCAGGTCTAGGATCTCCGATCTTGCCCCCTCCCGAAGCGTGGTGCCGTCACGGCAGCCGTGGGAGCCCGTCCGGTCGGCAACCGGGCGGTTTCTTCACCGTGAGCTAACGACGAGACCGCCACCCCGCGCCGGGTGGCCGGGAAGGTTCGCTGTGCACTCCCCCACCGTTGACCCGCCGCCCATCGACCCGCTGCTCCAGCGCGAACGGGACCACCTGGCCGCCTCCCGGGCCGCGCTGCGCGCGATGCGCGCGGACGTCGAGTCGCTCGACCTGCGCGACGTGACCGGCACCTGGGTCTCCGCCGCCGTCCTGCAGAACCAGATCGAGAACCGGATCGCCGCACTCGCCGACCTGGCGCACACCCCGCTGTTCTTCGGCCGGCTGGACTACCGGCACGCGATCAGCGAGGAGGCCGCCGAGGGCGGCAGCGGCGAGCGGTTCTACATCGGGCGGCGGCACGTGCACGACGCCACCGGCGACCCGATGGTGATCGACTGGCGGGCCCCGGTCTCCCAGCCGTTCTACCGGGCCAGCAGGACCGACCCGCTGGATGTCGACCGGCGGCGCCGGTTCGGTTACACCGGCGGCGAGTTGACCGCGTACGAGGACGAACACCTGACCGATCCGGCGGAGACCGACGGCACCTCCGCCCTGCTGGCCGCCGAGATCGAGAAGCCCCGCGTCGGCCCGATGCGGGACATCGTCGCCACCATCCAGCCCGAGCAGGACGAGATCGTCCGGGCCGAGATCGGCGGCACCATCTGCGTCCAGGGCGCCCCCGGCACCGGCAAGACCGCCGTCGGCCTGCACCGGGTCGCGTACCTGCTGTACGCGCACCGCGACCGGCTCGCCAAGTCCGGCACCCTGGTGGTCGGACCGAACCGCTCGTTCCTGCACTACATCGAGCAGGTCCTGCCCGCACTGGGCGAGTTGGACGTCGCCCAGGCGACCGTGCAGGAGCTGGTCAAGCACGTCGAGATCCGCGCCGAGGACCCGTCCGAGGCCGCCCGCCTCAAGGGCGACGCCCGGATGGCCGAGGTGCTGCGGCGTGCCGTCCGGTCCGGCATCAGCCTGCCGACGGAACCGCTCGTGGTGGTCCGCGGCTCCCGCCGCTGGCGCCTGCCGGTGTACGAACTCGTCGAGATCATCGAGGAGTTGCGCGGACGGGAGATCCGCTACGGCGCGGCGGGCGAGGCGCTGCCGCAGCGGCTGGCGCACGCGATCCTGCTCAAGATGGAACAGGACGGCGAGGCCCCCGACGACCGGGTGCAGGACGCGGTGGCCCGTAATCCGCAGGTCAAGGCCATGGTCAAGCAGTGCTGGCCGCCGGTCGACCCGGCCAAGCTGGTGCACCGGCTGCTCACCGACGCCGCGTTCCTGGCGAGCTGCGCCGACGGGGTCCTGACCGAGGAGGAGCAGGCCACCATCCGCTGGACCAGGCCCACCCGTTCGGTGCGGACTGCCCCCTGGACCGCCGCCGACGCGGTGCTGGTCGACGAGACCGCCGACCTGGTCCAGCGCACCGCCTCACTCGGTCACGTCGTCCTGGACGAGGCGCAGGACCTCTCACCGATGCAGTACCGCGCCGTCGGCCGCCGGTGCAGCACCGGCTCCGCCACCGTGCTGGGCGACCTGGCCCAGGGCACCACCCCCTGGGCGACCGGCAGTTGGGCCGAGGCCCTGCACCACCTCGGCAAGCCGACCGCCCACGTCGAGGAGCTGACCAAGGGCTTCCGGGTGCCCGAGGAGGTGATCGCGTACGCCTCCCGGCTGCTGCCCGCGATCGCCCCCGGCCTCGCACCGGCCACCTCGGTCCGTGACGCGCCCGGCTCGCTGAGCCTCCGTCAGGTCGAGGCCGACGCGCTGGACGCGGCCCTGGTCGCGGCCTGCCGCAGTGCGCTGGAGCGCGAGGGTTCCACCGGTCTGATCGCCGCCGACGCCCGCATCCCCGCGCTGGCCGAAGCACTCACGGCCGCCGGACTGCCCTTCCTCGACCCCGGCACCGAGACCAGCGCCGACGCCCGCCTCACCCTGGTCCCCGCCTCCCTCGCCAAGGGCCTCGAGTACGACTACGTGGTCCTCGACGAACCGGCCGCCGTCGTCGCCGGCGAACCCGACGAACGGACCGGCCTGCGCCGCCTCTACGTCGCCCTCACCCGGGCGGTCTCCGGGCTGGCGGTGCTGCACGCCCAGCCACTTCCGGAGCAGCTGCGCTAGCCGCTGCCGGTGTGCGGCTCCGTCGCGGGCGGCGCCGCACACCGGCAGGGAGCCCCCGCGTTCACGCGTCGATCAGCGCCCGCCAGGCGGCGACCTTGGCGGGGTCGACCGGAGTCGCCCAGCCGTTGCGGCGCACGGGCCCGCCGACGTGGAAGCCGTCGAAGCCGGCCGCCCGGAGACCGGGGACGTGTTCGGCCCGGAGACCACCGCCGATCAGGATCTCCTGCCGGTAGCCGGGGTCACCGGACTTGGCGAGTTCGCCCGCCAGCACCTCCCCGCCCGCGCTCACCCCCGCTGCGGAGCCGGAGGTGAGGAAGGTGTCCAGGCCCGGCAGATCGCCCACGGCGGCCCGGACGGCGGCCCGGTCCAGGCTGTGGTCGATCGCCCGGTGGAAGGTCCAGCGGCAGCCCGCCACGGCCTCTGCGACGGCCTCGGTCGCGGCCAGGTCCACCGCACCGTCGGCGTCCAGGAACCCGAAGACGAACTCCTCGGCCCCCTCGGAGCGCAGCGCGGCGGCCCGCGCGCGCAGCTCGTCCAGGCTGCCGGGGGTGAAGCCGTCCCGGATCCGGAGCATCACCCGGAGCGGCAGGTCGACCGCGTTCCGGATCGCGGCGAAGTCCGCCGACGAGGGCGTCAGCCCGTCCGCGGCCATGTCGGTGACCAGTTCGAGTCGGTCGGCACCGCCCGCCTGAGCAGCCCGGGCGTCCTCCGCCGTCAACGCGATCACTTCGAACATTGGTCTAGACATATTGCTTACCCTGCCACATCAGGAGGCCCGTCGGCGAGCCCCCTGCGCAGTGGAACGGATCAGTCCGCCCTGCGCCTCCCGGCGCGGCGAGCGCCCGGCAGAACCGCTCCGGCGCCGTGCCCGAACATACGGCGGACGGCGGCAGCGACCGCCGGTGCGCCGTCGGGAAGAATGCCCGTCATGACGACCGAGCTGCTCGACCGTTGGACCGCCCTGCTGCTCCGCGCCGGAGCCACCGTCGACCCGGAGCCGTACGGCCGCGACCTGCTGGCCCGCTGGGCCGAACCGCAGCGGCACTACCACCGCACCGAGCACCTGGCGGCCGTCCTCGACCAGATCGACGCGCTCGCCGGACACGCCGACGACCCGGACGCCATCCGGCTGGCCGCCTGGTTCCACGACGCCGTCTACAAGCCCGACCGGTCGGAGAACGAGGAGCGCAGCGCCCAACTGGCCGTCCGCGCCCTGCGCGAGGCCGGCCTCGCCGAGCCGCTGACCGAGGAGGTCGCCCGCCTGGTCCGGCTCACCGTCGGCCACCACCCCGCTCCCGGCGACCGCAACGGCGAGGTGCTCTGCGACGCCGACCTCGCCGTCCTCGGCGGCACCCCCGAGCAGTACGCCGCCTACGCAGCCGCCGTCCGCGCGGAGTACGCCTTCGTCCCCGAGGACGCCTTCCGCGAGGGCCGGGCCGCCATCCTGCGCCAGCTCCTCACCCTGCCCGCGCTCTACCGGACGACCGACGCCCGGGAGCGCTACGACGAGCCCGCCCGCCGCAACCTGGCAGCCGAACTCATGCTCCTGGAGCGCTGACCCCGCGACCGGCCTTCCGCCGCCGCAGTCCGGCCGCGGTCAGCCGGGCCACCAGCTCCTTGCTACCCACCGGCTGCGCGCCGGGCCCGACCGCCTTCTCGTACCAGGCGGCCGGGATGTCCAAGGGGCCCCCGGCCGAAGGCTGGGGGAGGTCACGTTCGAAACCGCGCGCGGGGGCGCCCAACCGTTCGGCGAAGGCGTGCGGCTCCTCGTACGAGGCGTCGCTCACCGACCAGTGCTTCCCGTGCCCCGGCCAGGACAGGGCGTCTCCTGCCCGATGCCGGGCAGGGAGGGCAGGTCGATCAGGATCACGACAGCGCACCCACCGGCGCCACCACGGTCGCCTCCTTGCCGCACATCCAGTGCGGCTCGGGCCCGAGCTCCGGCTCCACGCTCAGCGCGTGCGGGTCCCCCTCGGCCGCACACGCCTCGCACAGCGGCCAGCGCCCGTACGCCTCCAGCAGCTTGTCCTGCACGTCCTGCGCCACCAGCCCGAGCACGTAGTCCGTCCCGTCCGGCCACTGCTCCAACCACCACCGCCGGTGGGTCACGGCGTCCTCCACCAGCGACACCACCTGCGGGTCGGCCACGTCCCGAGCGGTCAGGTCGGCAAGGATCAGCGCCCGCGCGGCGTGCAGCGCGGCTTCGATGTCGGTGGCACTCATCCCACCATTGTCCCGCAGCTGCTCAAGAGCCGGAGACGGCCCGCGGAAAGCGGGCCAGGTCCTGGGCCGTTGGGCGGCGTCATCATCCACGAGGGTGAAACGCCGCAGGGCGGCCTCCCCGGTGAAGGGGAGACCGCCCTGACGGACGTTCGGAACCGACTGATCCTCAGGAGGATCAGAAGTCCATGTCGCCACCCGGCATGCCGCCGCCCGCAGGGGCACCGGCCTTCTCGGGCTTGTCGGCGATGACGGCCTCGGTGGTGAGGAAGAGCGCCGCGATGGAGGCGGCGTTCTGCAGCGCCGAGCGCGTGACCTTGGCCGGGTCGATGATGCCCGCGGCGATGAGGTCGACGTACTCGTTGGTCGCGGCGTTCAGACCCCAACCGGCCTGCAGGTTGCGGACCTTCTCCACGACGACGCCACCCTCGAGGCCGGCGTTGACCGCGATCTGCTTGATCGGGGCCTCCAGCGCGACGCGGACGATGTTGGCACCGGTGGCCTCGTCGCCCTCGAGCTCCAGCTTGTCGAACACGACACCGGCCTGCAGCAGCGCGACGCCACCACCGGCGACGATGCCCTCCTCGACGGCGGCCTTCGCGTTGCGGACGGCGTCCTCGATGCGGTGCTTGCGCTCCTTGAGCTCGACCTCGGTCGCGGCACCGGCCTTGATGACGGCCACGCCGCCCGCGAGCTTCGCCAGGCGCTCCTGGAGCTTCTCGCGGTCGTAGTCCGAATCGGAGTTCTCGATCTCGGCACGGATCTGGTTGACCCGGCCGGCGACCTGGTCGCTCTCGCCGCCACCGTCGACGATGGTGGTCTCGTCCTTGGTGATGACCACCTTGCGGGCGGTGCCCAGCAGGTCGACGCCGGCGTTCTCGAGCTTGAGGCCGACCTCCTCGGAGATCACGGTGCCACCGGTGAGGATGGCGATGTCGCCGAGCATGGCCTTGCGACGGTCACCGAAGCCCGGGGCCTTGACGGCGACGGACTTGAAGGTGCCACGGATCTTGTTCACGACCAGGGTCGACAGGGCCTCGCCCTCGACGTCCTCGGCGATGATGACGAGCGGCTTGCCGCTCTGCATGACCTTCTCAAGCAGCGGGAGCAGGTCCTTGACCGAGCCGATCTTGGAGTTGGCGATCAGGATGTAGGGGTCCTCGAACGAGGTCTCCATCCGCTCCAGGTCGGTGGCGAAGTACGCGGAGATGTAGCCCTTGTCGAAGCGCATGCCCTCGGTGAGCTCGAGCTCGAGACCGAAGGTGTTGCTCTCCTCGACGGTGATGACGCCTTCCTTGCCGACCTTGTCCATGGCCTCGGCGATGAGCTCGCCGATCTGGGTGTCGGCGGCCGAGATGGAGGCCGTCGAAGCGATCTGCTCCTTGGTCTCGACATCCTTGGCCTGGGCCAGCAGCTGGTCCGAGACGGCCTTGACGGCCTTCTCGATGCCGCGCTTGAGGGCCATCGGGTTGGCGCCGGCCGCGACGTTGCGCAGACCCTCGCGCACGAGCGCCTGGGCCAGCACGGTGGCGGTGGTGGTGCCGTCGCCCGCGACGTCGTCGGTCTTCTTGGCGACCTCCTTGACGAGCTCGGCACCGATCTTCTCGTACGGGTCCTCGAGCTCGATCTCCTTGGCGATGGAGACACCGTCGTTGGTGATCGTGGGGGCGCCCCACTTCTTCTCAAGGACGACGTTGCGGCCCTTGGGGCCCAGCGTCACCTTGACGGCGTCGGCAAGCTGGTTCATGCCACGCTCGAGTCCGCGGCGAGCTTCCTCGTCAAAAGCGATGATCTTGGCCATCGGAAGTGGTCCTCCAGGACACGGTCGACTGCACCGGACCGAGGGGCGCCCGCGACGGACGGCCCTGGTGTGCGGGGGTCTTGTCCCCTACCGCTCCCGGGGGCCTCACCGACCCGGTCCGTTGTCACTCTCATGCTGTGAGTGCTAACGCCAATGATTAGCACTCTCGGGTATCGAGTGCAAGCCCCACCGTGGTAGTGGCGTCCTCCGGACGGGAACGCCGCAGGCCCGTACGACGGGTGTCGTACGGGCCTGCGGACCGAGCAGGTGACGCCAGCTCGTTGGCCGAGCCGAGACTCCGAGGTTCGGAAAGGATCAGACCGCCGGCGTACGGACCATGTCCGCCTGCGGGCCCTTCTGTCCCTGGGAGATCTCGAACTCGACCCGCTGGCCCTCCTCGAGGGTGCGGTAGCCGTCCATCTGGATCGCGCTGTAGTGGACGAACACGTCCGCACCACCGTCGACCGCGATGAAGCCGTACCCCTTCTCCGCGTTGAACCACTTGACGGTGCCCTGAGCCATTCCGAACTCCCCTTGTGCTGTGCTGGCCCTTCGCGGACCCGCAGGATGCGGGCCCAGGTCTGAACAGGCACGCCCGAGGGAACCCCCCCTGGGCGCAGCCGTGCACGCCGCAAACGCCCCACCGGGCCACCGCGAGGCGGTCCGGCCGACGGGTGAATGCGTCGATCGCGGCTGAATGTATCCGGACAGACGCCCTCTGCAACAGGGCCCACCTTGCTGAATTCAGGAGCGGTCGAATGGGATATCGAGGGAGGAAAGCGGCAGAATGCGGCAATTCACTCCGGGCATAGCGGACTCATCACCGCAAAATGCGGCCAGATTTCTGACGCTTGCCTGACATCTTCTGTCTCACGCGGTCCGGCGGATGTCTCAACGGCCGGACGGGCCTTGCGTACGCGATCGGCTGACGGTGCGTGGAACTGGCGGCGGCTGGAGCGGATTCGCCGACTCGAGTCGCACTCTACTCCCTCGCGCCCACCCGGATTTCCACCCGACTTTCCACTCGACGACGGCGAGCCGCCGCCGGTACCGGAAATAGCGATTCCGGTACCGGCGGCGGCTCGACGGCATTCCGCGGAGTGCCGGAGTTCAGCAGCCGCCGGCCACCGCGGGAATGATCGAGATGCCCGCGCCGTCCTTGATCTCGGTCTCCAGACCCTCGGCGAATCGCACGTCGTCGTCGTTCACGTACACGTTGACGAAGCGGCGCAGCTTGCCCGCGTCGTCCAGCACCCGGGCGGCGATGCCGGGGTGGTTGGCGTCCAGGTCGGCGATGACGGCGCCCAGGGTGGCGCCCTCGGCGGTGACCTCGGCGGCGCCGCCGGTGTAGGTGCGCAGGATGGTCGGGATGCGGACGGTGGCGCTCATGCGCGGGCTCCTAGCGGGGAGGTGAGGGGGGATCAGGCGGAGGCGGCGAGACCGGCGGCGCGGCTGTGCTGGTCGAGGATTCCGCTGGCGCGGAGGGAGTCCAGCGTCGGGCGGATGGTGGCGGTCAGGCCCGCCTCGGCGACGGCGTCCAGGGTCTTCAGACCGTCACCGGTGTTGATCGCGACGGTCTCCTTGGACGGGTCGAGCTGACCGGTCTCGACCAGCTTCTTCAGCACGCCGATGGTCACCCCGCCGGCGGTCTCGGCGAAGATGCCCTCGGTCCTGGCCAGCAGCTTGATCGCGTCGACCACCTGGGCGTCCGTCACGTCCTCCACCGCCCCGCCGGTGCGGCGGGCGATGTCCAGCACGTACGGGCCGTCGGCCGGGTTGCCGATCGCCAGCGACTTGGCGATGGTGTCCGGCTTGACCGGGCGGATCACGTCGTGGCCCGCCTTGAAGGCGGCGGAGACCGGGGAGCAGCCCTCGGCCTGGGCCCCGAAGATCTTGTAGGGCCGGTCCTCGACCAGGCCGAGCTTGATCAGCTCCTGCAGACCCTTGTCGATCTTGGTGAGCTGGGAGCCCGAGGCGATCGGGATCACCAGCTGCTCCGGCAGCCGCCAGCCGAGCTGCTCGCAGATCTCGTACGCCAGCGTCTTCGAGCCCTCGCCGTAGTACGGCCGGAGGTTGACGTTGACGAAGCCCCAGCCCTCGCCGGCCGGGTCGCCGATCAGTTCGGAGCAGAACCGGTTCACGTCGTCGTAGTTGCCCTCGATGCCGACCAGCTCGCCGCCGTACACACCGGCCATCACGACCTTGCCCTGCTCCAGGTCGTGCGGGATGAAGACGCAGGACTTGAAACCGGCCCGGGCCGCGGCGGCACCGACGGCGCCGGCCAGGTTGCCCGTGGAGGAGCACGAGAGGGTGGTGAAGTTGAAGGCGCGCGCCGCCTCGATGGCGCAGGCGACCACCCGGTCCTTGAAGGAGTGGGTCGGGTTGCCCGAGTCGTCCTTGACGTGCAGCTGGGCGGTGAACCCGAGCTCGCGGCCCAGGTTGTCGGCCTTCACCAGCGGCGTCCAGCCCGGGTTCAGGTTGGGCTTGCCCGCCACGTCGGCCGGGACCGGCAGCAGCGGCGCGTAGCGCCAGATCGACGCGGGACCGGCCTCGATCCGCTTGCGCAGCTCCTCGGCGGACTCGGAGCCGAACTCGTACGCGATCTCCAGCGGGCCGAAGCACTCGACGCAGGCGAAGCTCGGACCGAGCGGGAATCGGGTGCCACACTCACGACAGGACAGGGCGGCAGCGGGGCCGAGGTCGACGGTCGGGGCGGCAGAAACAGCGGTAGCCATGATGGCGGAGGCCTCTCTCCTCATCTTCCCCGTGACGCGGTCGCGCCACAGGACGGAATTGGCACCTGTCCCGCCGGATGACCCCTGGGGTCGGCCGTACGAGAAGGTTGCCGGGACTTCGACGGGCCGTTCCCTCAGTCCCTCTGGATGAGCTCTGTGAAGTTGTGGTCCTGCTCTCCGGCCGACCCCGACGTGCGAAGGTCTGACCGCAGTACGAAGACTGTATCCGAAGGCGCCCGGCGGGGAACCGTGCGTCCGAGTCGCGAGATGCCCCGTCCCGGGAGCCCCGTCCCGAGCGTTCGAACCGAGGAGACCAGACGTGCCCGACCAGCCGACCCCGGCCGACCCGCCCGAGGAGCTGCTGCCGGAGGTGGCCGACTGGCTGCGCCGACGCTCCTGGACGGCGGCCGACCGGCCTCCGGCCGACCTGCTCACCGCCAAACGCGCCGCCGGCCCGGCCGGGACGGTCAGCGTGGTGCTGCCCGCGCTCGACGAGGAGCCGACGGTCGGCGAGATCGTCCGGGTGATCCGGCGGGAGCTGATGGAACGGCTGCCGCTGGTGGACGAGATCGTGGTGGTCGACTCCGGCTCGGTGGACGGCACCGCCACGGCCGCGGCGGCGGCCGGCGCCCGGGTGGTGCACCGGGACGACGTCCTGGCCCGGCTGACCGCCGCCCCGGGCAAGGGCGAGGTGCTCTGGCGCTCACTGCTGGTGACCTCGGGCGAGATCGTCTGCTTCATCGACGCGGACCTGCGGGAGTTCGACCCGGCCTTCGTCTCCGGCATCGTCGGCCCGCTGCTGACCGATCCGGCGATCCAGCTGGTCAAGGCGATGTACGACCGGCCGCTCGAGACCGGCCGCGCGGTGATGCCGACCGGGGGCGGACGGGTGACCGAACTGGTGGCGCGGCCGCTGCTCAACCTGCACTGGCCACAACTGGCCGGCTTCGTCCAGCCCCTGGGCGGGGAGTACGCGGCTCGGCGGTCACTGCTGGAGCGGCTGCCGTTCCCGACCGGGTACGGCGTCGAGCTGGGTCTGCTGGTGGACGCGCTCGACCTGGTCGGCCTGGACGCCCTGGCCCAGGTGGACGTGGGCGTCCGGCACCACCGGCACCAGGACGGCCAGGCCCTGGGCCGGATGGCGGCCACCATCTACCGCACCGCACTGGACCGCCTCGACCGCACCCACCGCCTCAAGACCACCCCCGACCTGGTCCACCCCCTGCTCACCCAGTTCACCCGTGATCCGGCCACCCGGGAGTTCACCGCCCACACCCACCCGGTCACCGCCCTGGAACGTCCCCCGATGATCACCGTCCCCGAATACCTCAGCCGGGGCTGACCAGGGGCTCGGGCACTGCGAAGGTGCCCGTCAGGGAGCTCGCCCCGAGCCCCTGAACCGGACGTTCCGAGCCCCTGCGACACCGCTCGGGTGGTTTGGGTCCCCGGGTGCAAGGCAAGGTTGGTGTCATGGCCGATCTCGCGACCGAACGTTCGAATCTGACCGGGGCCGCCCCCATCCTGGTGGCCTCCAACCGGGGGCCGGTGTCCTTCACCGCCGAGGACGACGGCTCGCTGACGCTGCGCAGAGGAGGCGGCGGGCTGGTCTCCGGCCTGTCCGCGATCGACGACCCGTCCGCCGTCTGGGTCTGCGCCGCCCTCTCGGAGGCCGACCGGACGGCGGCCCGCCGCTCCCCCGACGGCCGGCTCGACCTCGGCGGGTTCGAGGTCGGCGGACAGGCCGTCCGGATGCTGGACATCGATCCCGGCACCTTCGCCCGGGCCTACAACGGCGTGGCCAACTCGACCCTCTGGTTCGTCCACCACCTGCTGTACGGGACCCCGGTGGCCCCGGTCTTCGACGACCGGTTCCGCCGCGAGTGGGATTCCTACCGGACGTACAACACGGCCTTCGCCGAGGCCCTGGCCGCCGAGGCGGCGCCGGGTGCGGCGGTGCTGATCCAGGACTACCACCTCTCCCTCGCCCCGGAGCTGCTCCGGCAGCTGCGGCCCGACCTGCGGATCGGGCACTTCTCGCACACCCCGTGGGCCCCGCCCGAGTACTACCGGCTGCTGCCGGACGACGTGGCCGCCGACGTACTCACCGGCATCCTCGGCGCGGACCGCGCGGCGTTCCTGACCCGCCGCTGGGCGCTGGCCTTCGCGGACTGCTGCGAGGCGGTGCTCGGCGCCACCGTGGATCGGGCCGCGCTCACCGTGACGCACGCCGGCCGGACCACCCGGCTGGGCGTGCACGCCCTGGGCGCGGACGCCGACTTCCTCCGCGAGCGCTCCCACCGGCCGGACGTGGACACCCGGCTGGCCACCCTCAAGGAGGCCGTCGGGCAGCGCAGCACGATCGTCCGGGTGGACCGGACCGAGCTGAGCAAGAACATCGTCCGCGGCCTGCTCGCCTACCGGCACCTGCTGCGCTCCCGCCCGGAGTGGCTGGACCGGGTGGTGCACATCGCCTTCGCCTACCCGTCCCGGCACGACCTGCCCGAGTACCGGGAGTACACGGCCGCCGTGCAGCGGATCGCCCACGAGATCAACGACGAGTTCGGCACGCCCGACTGGCAGCCGCTGATCCTGCACGTGAACGACGACTTCCCCCGCTCGCTGGCCGCGTACCGGCTCGCCGACGTGGCGCTGGTCAACCCGATCCGGGACGGGATGAACCTGGTCGCCAAGGAGGTGCCGGTGGTCTCCGACGCCGGCTGCGCCCTGGTGCTCTCCCGGGAGGCGGGCGCGTACGCCGAACTCGCCGAGGACGCCATCACGGTGAACCCGTACGACGTCATCGAGACCGCCGAGGCACTGCACCGGGCCCTCACCATGCCGGCGGCCGAACGGGCCGATCGCACCAAGCGGTTGGCCGCCGCCTCCACCGCACTGCCGCCGCAGCAGTGGTTCCTCGACCAGCTCACGGCGCTGCGCGACTGACCGTCAGGCGGCGAACCCGCCGTCCACACTGATCGCGGCACCCGTGACGTACCGGCCGTCAGGACCGGCCAGGAACGCCACGGTGGCCGCGATCTCGTCCGGCTGCGCGTAACGCCCCAGCGCGGTGAAGCCGTTCACGGTCTCCGCGAACGGGCCCTCGGCCGGATTGGCGTCGGTGTCGGTCGGCCCCGGGTGGACCAGGTTGACGGTGATGCCCCGGGGGCCGAGCTCCCTGGCCAGGCCCTTGACCAGGCCGATCTGGGCGGTCTTGGTCGCCGCGTACAGGGCGAGGCCGGGGAAGACCACCCGCTCGGCCACGTTGCTGCCGATGCCGATGATCCGGCCGCCGCCGGTCATGTGCCGGACGGCCGCCTGGGCGGCCAGCAGCGGCGCACGAACGTTCACCGCCAAGGTCCGGTCCAGCTGGGCGAGTTCGAGCTCCTCCAGCAAGCCCATCGGGAACACCGCCGCGTTGTTCACCAGGATGTCCAGCCGCCCGAACTCGGCGGCCGCCCCGTCCACGGCGGCCCGGACCGCCTCCGGGTCCGCGCTGTCCGCCCGGATCGCCAGGGCCCGGCGGCCGAGCGCCTTCACCTGCTCGACCACCTGCCCGGCCCGTTCCGCGTTCTGCTCGTACGTCAGCGCCAGGTCGGCGCCCTCCTCGGCGAGCCGGAGCGCCACGGCCGCGCCGATCCCCCTGCTGCCGCCGGTCACCAGGGCCACCTGTCCTTCGATTCGGTTCATGTGGACGAGCATGGTCGAGCCGGGCGGCCCGGTCCGGCGGGATTCGGACCTCGCGTTCCGGGGTGCGGTGTCACCACAACCTCCGCACCCCGGAACGCCGTTCAGCCGACCACCGCGACCACGGCGGTCTGGCCCGGCGCCACCTTCACCTCGGCGTAGCTGTAGGTGACGCCGTGCTCGACCTTGGTCAGCGCGGACCTGGTGGTGCCGTTCACGGTCAGCGTCGGGTGGCTGCCGACGAAGCGAGCCTCCCAGGTGTAGCCGCGGGAGGCGGAGTGGTTGGTCAGGGTGGAGCTGGTGGCGCCGTCGTGCCGGAGGCTGACGGTGTCCTTGCCGACCGGGATGTCGTCGACCTGGAGCCAGTCCATCCCGGTGGGCAGCCGGGACTGGGAGGTCAGCCGGCGCGCGGGCGCGTCCGGGTCGAGGCCGAGCAGACCGGAGACGGTCTGGCCGACCAGGGTGAAGGAGACCTCGGGGTAGTCGCCGTTCGGGCCCTGCGAGGCGTTCACGTGCTGGACGTCGCGCTGGTCGTACACGTGCCGCATCCACTTCCAGGCGGTGTCGTTGCGGTTGTTGTTGAAGAAGGTGTCGGGCAGGTAGGTGAACGCCTCGATGTTGGACGGCCCGTCGGCGCCGGCGGCCTGGGCGTCGACGTAGTCCAGGTAGGCGTCGTTGCGCGGGCCGGCGTCGATGATCCTCTTCATCGGCATGAACCAGCTGTTCTCCAGGCCCCAGCCTTTGAACGCGGTGCCGTCGAGGGAGTACGCCCGGACCATGTCGGCGCCTGAACCGGCACCGCTCCACTCGGAGTTGAAGTACTGCTTCAGCGCCACCGCCTGCCGCTCCGCCTCGGCGGCCAGCGCGGTGTCGCCCTTGGCCCTGGCCAGTGAGGCCACCGCCAGGTAGGCCTGGTACTGGGCCGCGATGCCGTCCCCCGCCTCGGCGAGCCGCTCGTTGCCCTGCTCGTTGTAGCTGGCGGTGCCGGAGAAGATGCCCTGGCCGGTGCCCTCGGCGACCTGCACCGGGCCGTTCGCCTTGGCCCCGTCGTGCAGGGCGACGAACTCCTTGGTGGTGTGCCGGTAGAAGTCCCAGAACACCGGGTCCTCGACGTACGCCGCGTCACCGCTCCAGCGGTACGCCTGGGCGGCCTTCTCCACCAGCTCGAACGGGGCGGGCACCTCGCGGACGAAGGAGGCGGGGTTGCGGTAGTCGATGCTCAGGTAGGTACGGGTGTCGAAGTTCTGCGCCCAGACCGGGTAGTACCGGTGCGCCTCGGTGGCCGAGGCCGCGAAGGAGTGCAGCATGCTGCGGTTCTCGGCGGTCAGACCGAGCACCTGGGCACCGACCACCTGGTGCGCCATGTCCCGGGAGTAGTAGCCGCTGCGGTTGGCGTACCCCGCCCAGTAGGACGGGCCGTAGGTGGCGGTGCCGGTACCGGAGCGGTTGTTCTCGTCGACGTTCACCGGGCCGGTCGAACCGGGCAGCTGCACCCAGCTGTTGGCCTTCCGCTTGGCCCAGTCGAACATCTCGACGATCTTCGGGTCGGAGGAGCTGATCCGGGGGTCGGCCGGGGCCGCCGGCGAGATCATCACGTCGTCCACGTTGAGCCAGCCGTCGCCGGACTCGAAGGCGATCTCCAGCCGGTCACCCTTGGCCACCCGGACCCGGCTGACGGTGTGCCGGGAGTACTCGTACCGCGTCGGCACGGTGACCGCACCGGACTCGACGCCGTTCACCCGCACCACGAACCGGCCGTTCGGGCCGCCGGTGGCGATCCAGGCCGAGATGTCGTACCGGCCGGCGGTCGGGGCGGTCAGGGTCTGGCCGACCCGGAAGCCGCGGCCGGCGTCCAGGTACGCCAACTTGGCACCGCCGTGCGGGTAGTTGCCGGCAACACCCGCACCCGAGGTGAACTCCCATCCCCTGGTGCCCAGTTCGAACCCGGGATTGACCACCGTCGGCACCTTCGCGGTGGCGGGGGCTTCGGCGGCCACCGCCAGGGTCTGTAGCACGAGCGGTATCAGCAGTGCGAGAGCGGTGAGCAGCGGCAGTCTGGCGCGTCGCATCAGGTCTCCAGGTCTCTCCGTCGAGGGTGCCGCGACGCTAACAGCGAGCAGGGCCGACTTTCAATGAGGAGGAGCAAGAATTCTTTCTAGCCTGCACGATTCCGAAGAAAGTTTTCATCGATCCATTGCAAGCCTGCGCGGCTCGTTGCTAACGTCCAGGCCGTCACACCCCACCCTCGAAAGGCACCACGATGACCACCCTCAACCGACGCGGACTCCTCAGACTCGGCGGCGCCCTGACCCTGGGCGCCGGGCTCGCCGCCTGCTCGGGCTCCGGGACCGGCACCGACGGCGGTGGCGGTGGCGCCGGCGACCCCCGCAAGGGCGAGATCACGGTCTGGAGCTGGCAGGGCCCGGCCGCCCAGCTCAAGGCGCTGCTGCCGGAGTTCAACAAGACGTATCCGGACATCAAGGTCACCGTTCAGGACATCGGCAACCCGGCGATCTGGGACAAGATCACCACCGGCCTGGCGGCCGGCGGCAGCGGCCTGGCCGACGTGCTGCACATCGGGGTGGACTACCTGCCCGGCTACGTGGAGAAGTTCCCCACCGGCCTGGCCGACCTCGGCCCGCTCGGCGCCGACCGGCACAAGGACGCCTTCGCCCAGGGCCTGTGGCAGACCGTCGCCCCCAAGGGCCGGGTCAACGCGCTGCCGTGGGAGGCGAACTCCGGCGGCTTCTACTACCGCGCCGACCTCTTCGAGCGGGCCGGGGTGGACGTCGAGTCGCTGGCGACCTGGGACGAGGTGATCGAGGCGGGCAAGAAGCTCAAGGCCGCCACCGGTGCCCACCTGCTCGGCATCGACAAGCCCGCCTCGCAGGCCGACGCGGCCAACTTCTTCCAACTGCTGCTACAGCTCCAGGGGAAGTTCTACTTCGACCTGGACGGCGCGATCACGCTGGACTCCCCCGAGGCGGTCACCGCCCTCACCCTGATCAAGAAGATGAACGACGCCGGCCTGGTCAGCGACCTGTCCGGCGGCTGGAGCGCGCTGGAGAACTCGATCAAGCAGGGCACCGCCGCCGTGCTGCCCTGGCCGACCTGGTTCGGCGGCATCATCGAGGGCCTGGTCCCGCAGGAGGCCGGCAAGTGGAAGGTCCGGCTGCCCCCGGCCGTCCGCCGGGGTGGCGCCACCGCCGCCACCGTCAACTCCACCCACCTGGCGATCGCCGGGTCCAGCAAGCAGCAGGCCGCCGCGTGGACCTTCGTCGAGTACGTGCTCACCAAGCCGTCCTCGCAGGTGGCGATCTACCGTGGCAAGGGCATAGCCCCGGCCCTGATGGCCGCGTACGAGGACGCGATCTTCCACGAGCCCTCGGCGTTCTTCAGCGGGCAGAAGAAGGGCGAGATCTTCCTCGGCGCGCTGAAGGCCCCCTCCCCCGCCTTCAACTACTCCGCCGACTACGCCCGCGCGCTCAAGGTGGTCACCGACGCCCAGACCAAGGTGCTGCTCAAGGGCGCCGACCCGGCCGAGGTGCTGAAGCAGGCGGCCGACCAACTGGGCCAGCAGACCGGGCGCAAGGTCGTGCGATGACCCGTCGCACCATGCCCTACCTGTTCGTGCTACCGGCAGTGCTGCTGTTCGCCGCCTTCAAGCTGTACCCGATCCTCGCCTCGTTCCGCCTCAGCCTCTTCAAGCAGTCGGGCGGGGCGGAGACCTTCGCCGGTCTAGACAACTACGCCCGGCTGGTGGGCGATTCGCTGTTCTGGACCGCGCTCGGCAACAGCGCGGTGATCCTGGTCGTCCAGGTCCCGCTGATGCTGGCGCTCGCGACCGGCCTCGCGGTCGCCTTCAACTCTCGTCTCCTCAAGGCCCGTTCGGTGTTCCGACTCGGCTTCTTCCTGCCGATGGTCACCGGCCTGGTGGCGTACGGGATCGTCTTCTCGGTGCTGCTCAACCAGCAGTACGGACTGCTCAACTGGCTGCTAGGCAGCGACATTCCGTGGCTGACCGACCCACTGCTCGCCAAGGTCTCCCTCGGCCTGGCGCTCACCTGGCACTACACCGGCTACAACGCGGTGATCCTGCTGGCCCGGCTGCAGACCGTCCCCACCGAGCTGTACGACGCGGCGGCGGTGGACGGTGCCGGGGCCTGGGGCGCCTTCCGACACGTCACCCTGCCCGGGCTGCGGCCCGCGCTGCTGCTGACCACCGTGCTCTCCACCATCGGCACCCTGCAACTCTTCGACGAGCCCTATGTGCTGACCGGCGGCGGGCCCGACAACGCGACCCTGACGATCGGCATGTACCTCTACCAGAACGCCTTCAAGTACTTCGACTTCGGCTACGCCTCGGCCATCGCCTACGCGCTGGCCCTGCTGATCGGGGCGCTCGGCCTGCTCCAGTTCAAGGTGCTCGGAGGGAAGTCGTGAAGCTCCGCAGTCTCACCCTGACCTGGTCGCTGGCGATCACGCTGGCCGCCGTGCTGGTCCCGTTCTACTGGCTGGTCGTCGCGGCCACCCACAGCACCCAGGAGATCTTCCGCACCCCGCCGCCGCTGGTCCCCGGCGGGCACCTGCTGGACAACCTGGAGAGCCTCCAGGAGAAGGCCGGCTTCGGCCGGGTGGTGCTCAACTCGCTCGGCATCGCCACCGTCTACACGCTGCTGGCCGGTACGGTCTGCACGCTGGCCGGGTACGGCTTCGCCAAGTTCCGGTTCCGGGGCCGCGAGCCGCTGTTCGGCCTGCTGATGCTCGGCCTGGTGATTCCGGCACAGGTGACCCTGGTGCCGCTGTTCCGCCTGATGGCCGAGCTGCGCTGGCTGGACACCTATCAGGCGGTGCTGCTGCCCAACCTGGCACTGCCGTTCGGGATCTTCCTGATGCGCCAGTCGATGGCCGCGCTGCCGGACGAACTGCTCGACTCGGGGCGGGTGGACGGCTGCGGCGAACTGCGGCTGTTCCTCCGGGTCGCGCTGCCGCCGATGCGGCCGGCGCTGGCCGCGCTCGCCATCTTCCTCTTCCTGTTCCAGTGGAACGAGTTCATCTGGCCGCTGATCGTGCTCCGGGACGACGCCTCCCTCACCATCCCGGTCGCGCTCGCCTCGTTGCAGGGCGTGGACGACACCGACTACGGCGCGATCCTGGCCGGCACGGCGATCGCCGCACTGCCGATGTCCGCGCTGTTCCTCGCCCTCCAGCGACACTTCGTGTCCGGGCTGCTCGCCGGGGCGGTGAAGGAGTGACCTCCCTCCACGACGCCGTCACCACGGCCGAATTGGCCCCGGCCGCGTACGAGCCGCTGCTCGACCAGGTCTCGATCGCCGTCCCGGGCGGCCACTGGTCCAGCACCGAACTCCCTTCCGGCATCCGCCTGGTGGCCGTCGAGGCGGGGGGCGGACCGGTCGAGGTCCGGCTGACCGTCCCGCTCGGCGACGCCGCCGGGTACTGGCACCCGCAGGGCGGCTGGCGGCGCACGCTGCCCGCCGACTGGGAGGGCAGGGCGAAGGTCTCGCTGGTGGACGCGCTGGCCACCGGCTGCCTGTTCGACCACGCGGGCGCCACCCTGCTGACCTTCGCGGCGGCCGACCCGGTGCCCGAGGCCCACCTCCGGTTCGGCGTCTCGGAGGAGACCGACAGCTACGTCGTCCAGATCCTGCTGCCGCCGTCCGCCGAGCCGCACCGGCTGCTCTTCGTGCCCCGCTCGCCCACCGTGGCCACGGCCATGCGGGCGCTGCGCGGCTGGTACGCCGCCGGCACCGACGCGATGCCGGTCCCCGAGGGCGCCCGCACCCCGGTCTACTCGACCTGGTACGCCTTCAACCAGCGGGTGGACGCCGAATCGGTCGAACAGGAGGCCGCCGTGGCGGCCGGTCTCGGCTTCGGCGCGCTGATCCTGGACGACGGCTGGCAGCTCGGCGGCCACGGCCGGGGCTACGCGGGCTGCGGCGACTGGCGGCCCGACCCCGCCAAGTTCCCCGATCTCGCCGCCCACGTCGGCCGGGTTCGCGAGGGCGGCCTGCGCTACCTGCTCTGGACCGCCCCCCTGCTGGTCGGCCCGCAGTCCGAGGCGTACCGCCGGTGGGCTCCCACCGTCCCCGCCACCGTGCCGGGGGCCTACGTGCTGGACCCGCGCCTGCCCGAGATCAGGCGGCACGTGGTCGGGCTCTGCGTTTCCCTGGTGCGGGAGTTCGGGCTCGACGGGCTCAAGCTGGACTTCCTCGACGAGGCCATGGTGCACGCCGGCGACGGCGGCCCGGACGTCGGCCGGGCGATGACCGTGCTGCTCGCCGAGCTGCGGGCCGAGCTGGAGCCGATCCGCCCCGGGCTGCTGCTGGAGCTGCGCCAGCCGTACGTCGGACCCGGCATGGCGCCCTACGGGAACATGCTGCGCTCCTTCGACTGCCCGGCCGACTCCACCGCCAACCGGGTGCGCACCATCGACACCGCCTTCCTGGCGGTCGGCGGCGCGGTCCACTCCGACATGCTGCTCTGGCCCCCGGAGGCGCCGGCGCACAGCGCGGCCCGGCAGTTGGCCGGCGCCCTGCACTCCGTACCGCAGGTCTCCGTCCGGCTCACCCGGCTGCCGGAGGAGCACCTCGCCGCGGTGGCGTTCTGGCTCGGGCAGTGGCGACGGCTGAGCGGCACCCTGCTGGACGGCGAGACCGAACCGGGCCGCCCGGACGAGCTGTACCCGGTGGTGCGGGCGGCCGACGACCGGCGGCTGCTGGTCAGCGTGCACGCCGAGCAGGTGGTGCCGGTCGCGCTGGGCCGGTTCGAGGAGCTGGTCCTGGTGAACGGGTCGGCGGCCGACCGGCTGGTCCTGGAGGTGGCCGGTCCGGGCGGTTCGGCCGAGCTCACGGTTCACGGCCCCACCGGCCGTATCATCGAGCGGAGTCGGCTCACGCTGTCGCCCGGCCTGCACAGCCTGCCGGTGCCACGCTCGGGCCTGGCCACTCTCACCAGCTTGGAAGGGACGGCATGAAGGTCGGGATCACCGAACTCGCGGCGCGCGCGGGAGTCAGCGAGGCGACCGTCAGCCGGGTGATCAACCGACGGCAGGGGGTCGCCAAGAAGACCCGGGACGCGGTCGAGCAGGCGATGGCCGAGCTCGGCTACGAGCGGTCCACACCGGGGCAGTTGGTGGCCGTGCTGACCGAGCACATCTCCAACCCGTTCTTCGCGGACGTGGCCGAGCGGATCGAGTCCGCGCTCGCCCCGCACGGGCTCAAGATGGTGCTCTGCCCGGCCTTCCCCGGCGGTGTGCAGGAGCGCGACTTCGTCACCGCACTGGCCGACCGGGGCGTCGCGGCGGTGGTCTTCCTCTCCGCCAGCAACACCCTGGAGGGCGCCGACACCGAGACGTACGAGCTGCTGCGGGACCGCCGCATCCCGTATGTCGGCGTCAACGGCCAGTTCGAGGACGGCCATCCGGCACCGGTCTTCTCCACCGACGACGCGCTGGCGGCCGAGCTGGCGGTGGACCACCTCCACCGGCTCGGCCACCGCAGGATCGGGATGGCCTCGGGCCCGGCCGGGAACCACCCGGCGGACCGGCGGGTGGCGGGCTTCCTGACCGCGATGACCCGGCGCGGCCTGGCCGACGCCGAGCAGTGGGTGATCCGGCAGTCCTACACCGTCGAGGGCGGCCAGGCGGCGGCCGCCGCCCTGGTCCAGCGGGGGGCCACCGCGATCGTGGCGGCCAGCGACTTCATGGCGCTCGGCGCCATCCGCGGCGTCCGGCGGCAGGGCCGCGCGGTGCCCGAGGACGTCTCGGTGGTCGGCTACGACGGCACGATGATCACCGAGTTCACCGACCCCCCGCTGACCACGGTCCGCCAGCCGGCCGACCGGCTGGCCCTTGAGGTCGGCCGCAGCGTCCTCGCCCTGGTCGCCAACCGGCCCGTGCCGGTGGGCGAGCTGCTGTTCGACCCCGAGCTGGTGATCCGCTCCACCACCGCGCCGCCACCCGGCTAGAGCCGGGCGGCCAGCAGACCGAGCAGCTCCGCCACGCCGGCCGGGCCCGGGACCAACAGGTCGGCCCGGTCGGCCAGTTCGGCCACCTGCGCCTCGCCGGTGGTGACCGAGCTGCACACCAGCAGGGCGGGATGCCCCTCGGTGCGGCGCCGCTCCAGCGCGTCGTAGGCCGGGAGGTCGCCGAGGTCGTCACCGGCGTAGAGCACCGGCCCCGGCGCCCGCTCGGACAGGAAGGCGGTCAGGGCGCCACCCTTGTCGACCCCGGGCGGCCGGAGCTCCAGCACGTACCGGCCCGGCTCCACCATCAGCCCGTGCGCGGCGGCCAACTGCTCCAGCGGGGAGCGGAGTTGCTCCAGTACGCCCTGCGGGTCGGTGGTCCGGCGGGTGTGCACGGCCAGGGCCCGGCCCTTGTCCTCGGTCCAGGTGCCCTCGGGGGCGCCCGCCTCGGCCAGCAGCTTCGGGAGTTCGGCCCGTACGGCGGCGACCCCCGGCGGTGGCGCCGGGGAGGTGAGCACGCCCGCCTCCCAGCGCTCGGCGCCGTACTGCCCGAGCACCGTGAAGCGCTCCAGTCCGGCGAAGCCGCCGTACTCCACCGCGACCGCCGCCGGACGGCCCGTCACCACGACCACGGCACCGACCCGGGGCGCCAGCGCCGCCAGGGCGGCCACCGCGGCCGGATCCGCCCGCGCCTGATCGGGGTCCCCCACGATCGGCGCCAACGTTCCGTCGAAGTCCAGCGCCACCACCGCAGACGCCGGCTCGGCCAGCAACGCGGCCAACCCGGCTCGACCGGCGGACGTACTCGGCTCAGGAATACCCATGCTTCGACCATAGGTGACGCCGGGGGCTCGGGGAACTCAGCGTTCGGCGCGCTTCGTCTCGCGGACCCGGCGGAGCCGGTTGACCAGGACCGGGGCTTGGGCGAGCGCCTCCTGACGGTCCAGCAGCCGGTTCAGGATCTGGTAGTACCGGGTGGCGGAGAGGTCGAGCTCCTCCCGGACGGCGCGTTCCTTGGCGCCAGTGGTGCGCCAGGTGCGGCTCTCCAGGGCCAGCACCGCCAGCTCGCGTTCGGTCAGCTCGGACATGGTCGGGTTCACCTCCACTCGGACCGACCGGTCTTACGGGGTGTCATTCTGCCCGTTCGGGCCGACACAGTGTGCCGCCCCCGGCACCCGGACGGGGGCGTTAGCGTCGGGTGCCATGACCAACAGTTTCGCGCTGCACATCCCCGACGCCGACCTCGAACCCGACCCGCTGGACCCGGCGCAGATCGTCTCCGGCACCCCCGAGGTCTCCGGGAAGGTGGTCTGGGAGTCGCCGGACGGCCGCCGGATCCGTGGCGTCTGGCAGATCACCCCGGGCGTGGTGACCGACACCGAGGCCGACGAGATCTTCGTGGTGATCAGCGGCCGGGCCACCATCGCGTTCGAGAACGGCACCGTGCTGGAGGTCGGCCCCGGCGACCTCGCCGTGCTGAACGAGGGCGACCGCACCACCTGGACGGTCCACGAGACCCTCCGCAAGGCGTACGCGATCGACCTCGGCCCCACCGGCTAGGGCCCGTCCGGTGGACTGGCCCTAGCCCTGCTTGCGGGCCTCCGCCGCCGCCTCGGCGGCGGCGGTCTGCAGCCGCGCCAGCGTCTCGGCGCCGCCGTCCTTCACCGCGCCGCCGATCTCCTTCTTGAGCTGCTCGCTGACCTTCGCCCAGGACGGTTCGCCGTACGGGTAGAAGCGCGCGTCCGGGAGCGCGTCCAGGAACGGCTTGAGGTCGGCGTGGGCGCTGTCGGTGGTCATCTGGAGGCGGGCGTCCTGGGTGACCGGCAGCATGTTGTAGGTCTCGTAGAACTTCAGGGTGTTCTCCTTCCGGTACGCGAAGGAGAGGAACTTCTTGATCTCGGCGCGGTGCCCGTTGGCCTTGAACGCCATCATCCAGTCGGCCACCGCGAACCCGGCCGCCTTGCTCCCCGGGTCCTTGCGCGGGATCTGGGCGAGGCCGTAGTCGATCTTCGCGGCGACCGCCTTCTGGACCAGCGCGGGGTGGCCGTTGAGCATCGCGACCTTGCCCGCCGCGAAGTCCGCGAACGCGGTCTTGCGGTTCACCGTCCCCGGTTCGCCGTAGGTGAGACCGTCCTTCACCAGGTTGGTGCGCAGCCACTCGAAAGTGGCCCGGTTGGGCGCGCTGTCGATGCTGTAGTTGCCCGCGTCGTCGGCCAGTCCGCCACCGCCGCTGGTCGTCCACATCAGCGACTCGGCCTGCGCCTCCTCCGGGCCGAGCGGCAGCCCGTACGGCACCACGCCGGGGACCTTCTGCTTGATCAGCTTGGCGTCCTTGCGCAACTCGTCCCAGCTGGTCGGGGGTTGAGAGATGCCCGCCTTCTCGAAGATGGCCTTGTTGTAGAAGAACGCGCGCGAGGAGGCGATGAACGGGATGCCGTACTGGCTGCCCAGCACCTGGCCGGCCTTGGCGAAGGCGTCGATCGTGTTGACCTGGGCGTCGATGGTGAGCACGTCGCTCACCGGGTAGAGCCGCCCGGCCGCCACGTGGTCGGCGTAGCCGCCGGTCTGCAGCATGTCGGGGATCCGGCCGCTGCGGATCAGCTCGGCGACGCGCTTGTCGATGTCGTCCCAGCTCACCACTTCGAGCTCGACCTCGATGCCCTGGTTGGCCTGCTCGAAGCGCTTGACCAGGTCGTTCCAGTACAGGGTTGAGCTGTTCGCCGGGCTGTCGCCGTAGTCGGCCACCACCAGGCGCAGCGTCACATCGCCGCCGGAGCCGAGCACGCTCGACCCGCAGCCGCCGGCCAGCAGCGCGGTGGAGACGGCGAGCGCCGTCAGGGGTAGGACGGGCTTCCGGACGGCGCTGAACAACGGGGGACCACCTTCGGGGGGAGGAGGAGCGTCGGCCACCCTCTCAGCACGGACCGCCAGTGGTCCAGACCTGTAACCGGAGGAGTTACCCAATCTCCGCCGCCGTTGCGCCCCGTGCAACAGCGGCCGCTGTTCAGACCGCGATCACCCGGACTCCGGACTCCGTGAAGGCGGCAGCCAGTTCGGGCCCGATGCCGGTGTCGGTGACCAGCACCGAGACCTCGTCGAGCCCGCAGATCCGGGCGAACGCACGGCGCCCGAGCTTGGACGAGTCGGCCGCCACCACCACCCGGCGGGCCCGGTCGGCGAGCAGCCGGTTGACACTCGCCTCGCCCTCATTGTGGGCGGTCGCGCCGTGCTCGGCGTCGAGCGCATCCACTCCCAACACCGTGATGTCCAGGGCCAGTTCGTTGAGCACCAGACAGGCCAGCGGGCCAATCAGCTCGTACGACTGCGGCCGGGCCACCCCGCCGGTGAGCACGATCTTCACGTGCGGGCGGACCGTCAGCTCGTTGGCGATGTTGACCGCGTTGGTGACGATGGTGACACCCTGTCCGGCACCCTCGGGCTCAGGCCTGACCGCCAGCGCGCGGGCCACCTCGGTGGTGGTGGTGCCGCCGTTCAGGCCCACCACCTCACCGGGGGCGACCAGTTCGGCCACCGCCGCGCCGATCCGCTGCTTGGCGTCGGCGTTGCGCGCGGTCTTGTAGCGCAGCGGCAGGTCGTAGCTGACGTTGTGGGCCACCGCCCCGCCCCTGGTCCGGGTGACCATCTGCTGGCGGGCCAGCTGGTCGAGGTCGCGCCGGATGGTCGCGGCCGACACCTCCAGCGCCTCGGCGGCCTCCTCGACCTCCAACTTGCCGTGCTCGGTGAGCAGTTCCAGCAGCGCGTTCCACCGCTCGTACCTGGACACGCAGAGGCCGTCCCTTCCAGTCCGGAGCCGCCGTGCGACGGCGGGGTCAGCTTCCCACAGGTTCCACCGAGCGAACCGGTCTTGCGCAATCGTGCTCGAAACCTCTATAAATCAAACAGCTTCACGCATTCTACTCCGGAGCACTTCCGAAGGAGCCCGCATGCCCTCCTCCTCACTGACCGCCGAGGAACTCGCCACCCAGCCCGAGAACTGGCGGCAGGCCGCCGCCCTCGCGCCTGCCGCGGCACCCGTCCTGCCGCAGCGCGGCGAGCGGGTCGCGGTGATCGGCTGCGGCACCTCCTGGTTCATGGCGCAGTCCTACGCCGCGCTGCGCGAGAGCGGCGGGCACGGCGAGACGGACGCGCTGGCCGCCTCGGAGTTCCCGGCAGGCCGCCGGTACGACCGGGTGGTGGCGATCACCCGCTCGGGCACCACCACCGAGGTGCTCGAACTGCTGGAGCGGCTCAAGACGCCGGCCACGGTGCTCACCGGCACCGCGGGCAGCCCGGTGTTCGAGGCGGCCGAGCAGACCGTACTGCTGGACTTCGCCGACGAGCGCTCGGTGGTGCAGACCCGGTTCGCCACCACCGCGCTCGCGCTGCTGCGGGCCCACCTTGAGCTGGCGGGGGCGCTGCCGGCCGGCACCAAGCGGATCGCCGAAGCGGCCGAGGACGCCGAGGCGGCGGTCGCCTGGGAGGTTCCGGGCGAGCTGGTCGCGGCCGAGCAGGTGACCTTCCTCGGCCGGGGCTGGACGTACGGCCTGGCCCAGGAGGCCGGGCTGAAGATGCGCGAGGCGGCCGGCGCCTGGACCGAGTCCTACCCGGCGATGGAGTACCGGCACGGCCCGATCGCGATCGCGGCCCCCGGCCGGGCGGTCTGGGCCTTCGGCGAGCTCCCCGACGGACTGGCCGAGCAGGTCGCGGCGACCGGCGCGGCACTGGTGCACGAACCGGGCTCGGACCCGCTGGCCGACCTGATCCGGGCCCAGAAGCTCGCCGTCGCCACCGCCGAGGCCCGCGGCCTGGACCCGGACCGGCCGCGCGCGCTGACCCGCTCGATCATCCTGGCCTGAGGGAGGGTCCCGACCCGAGGAAAGGAAGGCGCCGACCAAACACCCGCAAACCACCCTCAACGCGATAACCTCACCACCCTGGACCAGACCAATCACGCAACTGGACTAGACCTCTCCGACATCGTCAAGGGAAACTGTCCCCCGTGAAGCACGTCATCGCACTCGATGTAGGCGGCACCGGCATGAAGGCCGCGCTGCTCGCCCAGGACGGCTCCGTGCTGTTCGAGGCACGCCGACCGACCGGGCGGGAGCACGGCACCGATGCCGTCGTCGCCACCATCCTCGACTTCGCCGCCGAACTGGCGGACGAGGGACGCGCCCGCCTCGGCAGCGCTCCCCTCGCCGCCGGCGTCGCCGTACCGGGGACGATCGACGAGCAGAACGGGATCGCGGTCTTCTCCGCCAACCTCGGCTGGCGGGACCTCCCGATGCGCAAGCTGCTCGGCGAGCGCCTCGGCGGCATCCCGGTCGCCCTCGGCCACGACGTCCGCTCCGGTGGCCTGGCCGAGGGGCGGATCGGCGCCGGGCAGGGCGTGGACCGCTTCCTCTTCATCGCGCTCGGCACCGGCATCGCCGGGGCCATCGGCATCGGTGGGGGAATCGAGGCGGGCGCGCACGGCTACGGCGGCGAGATCGGCCACGTGGTGGTCCGCCCCGGCGGACCGCGGTGCGGCTGCGGCGCCCGGGGCTGCCTGGAGACGCTGGCCTCGGCCTCCGCGGTCTCCCGGGCCTGGGCCGAGGCGAGCGGTGACCCGGACGCCGACGCGGCGGCCTGCGCCACCGCCGTCGACGCCGGGGACGAACGCGCGATCGCGGTCTGGCGGAACGCCGTCGAGGCACTCGCCGACGGGATCGTGCTGGCCCAGAGCCTGCTCGACCCCTCGACGGTGATCGTCGGCGGCGGCCTGGCCGAAGCCGGTGACACGCTCTTCACACCATTGCGCGCAGCGGTCTCCGAGCGGCTGACCTTCCAGATGCCCCCGAAGGTCGTACCGGCCATGCTCAGAGACACCGCCGCATCCCTGGGCGCAGGCCTGCTCGCCTGGGATCTGCTCTCCATGGAGGTGACCGCGTGACCGCACGCGAAGGATCGGCGGCTGCGCCGCGGGGTACTGCACTGGCCGGCGCCCGGCTGGTCCTGCCGGGCGGCGTCGTCGAGAACGGCCGGCTGGCGGTCGAGGGTTCGCGGATCGCGGGACTCGGCGGTGAGGCCAGGCCCGGTGACGTCGACCTGACCGGCTACACGGTCGTCCCCGGTTTCGTGGACCTCCACGTGCACGGCGGTGGCGGCGCCTCATACGCCTCCGGCATCGCGGAGGAGGCGCTCACCGTCGCCCGGACCCACCTGGCGCACGGCACCACCACCACGGTCGCCTCCACCGTCACGGGCGAGATCGACGAGCTCTGCCACCAGGCCTCCGTGCTCTCGGAGTTGGTCGAGGACGGCGTGCTGGCGGGCATCCACTTCGAGGGACCGTTCATCTCGCACCACCGCTGCGGCGCGCACCGCCCCGACCTGCTCCGCGACCCGGACCCGGCGCTGGTGCGCAAGCTGGTGGACGCCGCCCGCGGCGCCGCCAGGATGGTCACCCTGGCACCGGAGCTGACGGGTGGTCTGGAGTCGGTCCGGATGCTGGCCGACCTCGGCGTGATCGCGGCCGTCGGGCACACCGACTCCGACTACGCCAAGACCCTGGAGGCCGTCGAGGCGGGTGCCACCGTGGCGACCCACCTGTTCAACGCGATGCCGGGCATCCAGCACCGCGCCCCGGGCCCGATCGTCGCGCTGCTGGAGGACGAGCGGGTCACCGTCGAGCTGATCAACGACGGCGTGCACCTGCACCCCTCGGTGCTCGACCTCGCCTACCGCACCGCCGGTGCGGAGCGGGTCGCGCTGATCACCGACGCGATGGGCGCGGCCGGCATGGGCGACGGGCTCTACCCGCTCGGCCCGCTCCAGGTCCGGGTCGATGACGGCGTCGCCCGGCTGGTCGAGGGCGGCTCCATCGCGGGCTCCACCCTGACCCTGGACGTCGCCTTCAAGCGCTCCGTCACCGTCAACGGCCTCTCGCTCAACCAGGCCGTCACCTCGCTGTCCACCGTCCCGGCCCGGCTACTCGGCCTGGCCGACTCGATCGGCTCCCTGGAGACCGGCAAGAACGCCGACCTCGTCGTACTCGACTCCGAAACCCACGATCTCGTCGCGGTGATGCGCCGCGGCGAGTGGATCGTCGGCGCGGACCGTCTCGCCAAGGCCCACGCGGCCTGACCCCCGGTCACCCACCGGGTAGGTGAGCAGCGGTTCCGCGTCCCCGCTGCCCACTTACCCCTGGGGGACACCCATGCCCGCTGCCCGTACCGCCGACCTGCTCGCCGCCGCCGTCGCCGAAGGCCGGGGCCTGCCCGCCTTCAACGTGATCACCCTGGAGCACGCCGAGGCGATCGCCGCCGGGGCCGAACTCTCCGGCTCCCCGGTCGTGCTGCAGATCAGTCAGAACGCCGTCGCCTACCACGGCGGGCGGCTGCTCCCGCTGGCCCGGGCCTGCGCCGAGATCGCCGCCGCCGCGAAGGTCCCGGTCTCGCTGCACCTCGACCACGTCGAGGACTTCGACCTGCTGCGGGCCAGTGCCGCCGCCGGGTTCAGCTCCGCGATGTACGACGCCTCCGCGCTCCCGCACGCCGAGAACGTCAAGCGCACCGCCGAGGCCGCCGAGTGGGCACACCGGCACGGCCTGCACCTGGAGGCCGAACTGGGCCGGGTCGGCGGCAAGGACGGCGAACCGCCGCTCTCCCCGCACGCGCCCGGCGCCCGCACCGACCCCGCCGAGGCGGCCCGCTACGTCGCCGAGACCGGGGTGGACGCGCTCGCGGTGGCGGTCGGAAGTTCACACGCGATGACCACGCGGACGGCCCTGCTGGACCACGACCTGATCCGCCGTCTGGCCGAGGCCGTCCCCGTCCCGCTGGTGCTGCACGGCAGCTCGGGCGTGGCCGACGACGAACTGTCGGCCGGCCTCGCGGCCGGCCTGGTCAAGGTCAACATCGGCACCGCACTGAACACCGCCTTCACCCCGGCGGTCCGCCAGCACCTCGCCGAGGCCCCGGCCGTCACCGACCCGCGCAAGTACCTCGCCCCGGCCCGCACGGCGATGACCGGGGCCGTAGCCCGCCTGGCGGCGGTGGTCAGCTCCCCGGGTAGGAGTTCACGCTCATCGGCGTGAGCGCGACCTGGTCGACCAGGATCGAGTCGCTGCCCCCGGCCGGGACCGACACCGTGATGGTGTTGGCTCCGGCCTGCAGCTCCGGCCATATGTTGGTGCTGTACCAGGCACTGGCCGGGTCCACCCCGGTGCCCGAGTAGTTGTTGAGCGAGATGCCGCCGTCCCGGGGCTTGCCGTTCACCGTGACGCTGCCCTTGAGGTTCTGGCCGGTGTTGTTGAAGTGCAGCCAGAACTTGTACGTGCCCGCCGTCGGCACCGAGACCGTCCAGGACACCGAGGAGCCGTTGGTCAGCGTCAGGTAGCCGCCGTCCGCCGACTTGGCGCCCTTCACGCTGTTGCCCGAGGGGGCGTTCTGGCCCTGGAGCTTGCTCGCGTCGGCGATCGGGTCGGTGCTCGCCGTCGGAGTGGCCGAGGCGGAGGGCGAGGGGGACGCGCTCGGGCTGACGACCGGGGCGGCGGTGCTGCCGGCGGCCTTGTCGGCGGGCTTGTTCGGGTCACCCATCGAGAGGGCCACCCCCGCGCCGATCGCGATCGCGGCGACCACCGCGACGGCGCCGATCACCACGCCCTTGCTGCGCCCGGCCGGCTGCTGCTCGCCCGGCTGGGGGCGGGAGTGCTCGGCGTACCTGGTGTGCTGCTGCGGCAGCTGCGCGGTGGGCTCCATCGGCGGCAGCGGCGCCCGGGGCGGCCGCGCGGCCTGCTGGCCGTACTGGGCGCGGCCGACCTCGACCGGGCGGGAGTACGAGTCGCGGGGCTGGCTGGCCGCCTGCTCGCCCTCCGCAGGTCGGTAGAGGTACGCGAACGGGTCGTCCTGCGCCGCGTCCTCGGGCGCTCCGTTACTGCCGGCCGTTGTCACCGGTGGTCAACTCCCCATCGCAGCAGCACACCGTACGGCGACCGAACGCCGTACGGGCAAGTGAACGCTCGTACCGGGGGAACCCTACCTGCCGGGGAGGACCCGGTGGAAAGACGGTTCGGAGCCCGGACGGTCAGTGGTACCGACGGCGGAACCATACCGGCCGGTTCACCCCGCGCGCCGGTGCGAACGCTCTCCCCGGGCGCCCCTGGCGGGGCCGCCGCGCGCCCGCTTCTCGTCGTACATCCGCTCGTCGGCCACGTGCAGCACCTCCTCGATGCTCATCCCGCAGCCGGCCCAGCCGATGCCGAGGCTGACCCCGACCCGGGCGGTCCTGTTGTCGATCCGCATCGGCGGGATGATCGCGTTGCGCAGCCGTCCTGCCAGGTCCTTGGCCTCCTCGCGGCCGATCCCGTCGGCCAGCACCACGAACTCGTCACCGCCGAGCCGGGCCACCGTGTCACCCTCACGGACCACCTGCTGGAGCCGTCTGGCCACCTCGATCAGCACCCCGTCGCCGGCCTTGTGACCGAACCGGTCATTGATCGACTTGAAACCGTCCAGGTCGCAGAAGATCACCGCGAGTCCCTTCTCCGCCGCCCCGGGCCTGGCGGAGCCGCCCCACAGCTCGCCCCCACCCGGCAGCTCGGCCGGGATCAGCGCGTGCACGTGGTCGGCCGGCACCTCGGAGCACTCCCGCGGCCGGCCGAGCTGCTCCGGATCCGGGCCCGGCTCGAGCCCGAAGCCGTCAGGCGTCCCATAGCCGTGCGGCAGCGCGACCTGACTCCCCTGACCCTCGAACGCGCTGTGCGCTCCGTACGAGGCCGCCTGACCGGCGTACGCGGGCTCTGTGTCGTGCCGCTCCCGCTCCGGGTGCGCGGCGGGCGTGCCCGGCGCCTGGGAACAGAGCCGGCGACCCAGCCGGGTGCGCAGCTCGGCACTGTTCGGCAGGCCGGTGAGGGCGTCGTGGCTGGCCCGGTGGGCAAGCTGGAACTCGTGCCGCTTGCGCTCCTCGATGTCCTCGACGTGGGTGAGCAGGAAGCTCGGGCCCTCCGCCGCGTCCGCGACCACCGAGTTGCGCAGGCAGACCCACTGGTAGCCGCCGTCCCGCCGGGACAGCCGCAGCTCGGCCCGGCCGCCCTCGGCGCTGGTCCGTCTCAGCAGTTCCAGGTCGTCGGGGTGCACCAGGTCGGCGAACCGCTGCTGCCGCAGGGTGGCCCGCGGGCGGCCGAGCAGTCGGCAGAGCGCGTCGTTCACCCTGGTCAGGTGGCCGGTCCCGGCCCCGTGCAGCTCGGTGATGGCCATCCCGCTCGGCGCGTACTCGAACGCCTGCCGGAAGCTCTCCTCGCTGGCCCTGAGCGCCTGCTGCTCCTTCTCCAACCGGGCCAGTGCCCGCTGCATCTCGGCCCGCAGCCGGGCGTTGCCGATCGCGATCGACGCCTGGAGCGAGAACATCTCCAGCGCCTCCCTGGTCCACGCGCCGGGCCGCTTGCCGCTGCGCGGCCGGTCCACCGACAGGACGCCGAGCAGGTCTCCCCCGGCGCTGTACATCGGCGCGAGCAGGATGTCCTGCGGGTGCCAGTCGTTGGTGTACACCGGCAGCGGGCCGTCCCCGGTCCAGGTCGGGATGTCGCTGCCGATAGCCCAGCCCCGGTCGTACGGGAGGAAGCGCAGCGTGCCCCAGTGGTCGCTGACGCTCAGCATCCGCTCCCAGGACTCCCGCGAGCCGACCTGGCCGAGCAGGACGGCGGGGCCGCCGAAGGCGCTCTCCTCCAGCTCCCAGACCGCCGCCACCACCAGGTCGCCGTCCGGCCGCACCAGGCTGACCGCCGCCGCGTCGAAGCCGAGCCCGTGCACGGCACCCTCGACCACGGCCTGGAGGGTCCCGGCCAGGCTGCGGGCAGCGTTGAGGTCCGCCACGACCCGGTGCAAGGTGCGGAGGGTCGCGAGGCGGACGTAGGGCTCCGACTCGGCTTCCATGCGGGGGCTCCCCGGCTGCTTCGGATAGTTCTTGATGGTTATCGTCCGATTGCCAGAAGAACTGAATCACAGGGAGCACAACGTTCGGCACGCTCGGTCAACAATAGGTCACCACTTGTGACCCAAATCACACAATGCACATGACCGAAACCGCAGCTCATGCCCCCTGGCGATGACATCTCCGGACAATCGCGACCAATGGGTGTTCGGTCGTCCACGGCCGGAGCTGAAGGCCGCCGAGAGCCGGGAGGCCGCGCACCGTCACCCCCACGGGTGAGGGCGACGCCCGGCCGGGTGGGACCGGCTCAGCCCTTCGGCCCAGCGGGACCTACGACCACGGCCCGATGCCGCCCACCCGCCGGGCCGACTACCGTGCGGTACGTGCAGACGTCCCCGCAGTCCCCAACCACCAGCCCGGCCGCGACTCCCGAGGAGTTCCGCGCGGCCCTCGGCCAGCTCGCCTCCGGCGTCGCCCTGGTCACCGTCCACGACCCCGAGGACGAGGAGGACGCCGGCATGACGGCGACCTCCTTCCTGTCGGTCTCGCTGGAGCCGCCCCTGGTGCTGGTCTCGGTCCGCGAGGACTCCCGGATGGACGAACTGCTGACCCGCACCGACCTGTGGGCCGTCTCACTCCTGGGCGAGGCCCACCGGACGATCGCCTCGCGGTTCGCCATGAAGGGCCGGCTGAGCGACCGTCTGCTGTTCGCCGACACCGCCCACCACCCGGGACCACACACCGGGGCACCCCTGATCGACGGAGCACTGGCCACGGTCGAGTGCCGCACCGTCCAACGCATCCCGGCCGGCGACCACGTCCTCCTCCTCGGCCACGTCCTCGCCGCCGAGGTCACCGCCCCCGGTGCCCGGCCCCTGCTCTACCACCGCGGCAGCTACCACCACCTCGCCTGAACCACCGCCCCCGGGGCTCGGGGCCGCACCCGAGGCACGCGGCACAGTGGCACGACCCAGGGGCTCGGGGAACTGCGAAGCCGACCTCGGAGAAGATCACCCGTGCGCACACGGCCAGGCACTTTCGCAGTGACCCGAACGCCAGATCTCCTCGCCCCCGCGGCGGAGCCGCACATCAGCAGAGCCCCGAGCCCCTGGGTCGTGCCACTGAGCCGCCTGCCCACAGCAGCGCCCGGACCACAGCTAGTCCGCCGCTGGCCTGCTGCGGCCCGCCTTGAGGTCGGAGCGGTGACGCTTGTTCGAGAGGCGGCGTTCGATCATGCCGCGGGTGGGCTTGGTCTTGCGGCGGGTCTTGGGCGGCGGGGCGGTGGCTTCGCCGAGGAGGGCGGCCAGCCGCGCCGCGGCGACCTCGCGGTTGCGCCACTGCGAGCGGTGTTCGGAGGCCCGGACCACCAGGATGCGGCCGTCCACCAGGCGGGTGGCGAGCCGTTCGAGGGCGCGGTCCTTCCAGACCTGCGGCAGGGCGTCCGAGGCCGCCAGGTCGTAGCGGAGCTCGACCTGGGTGTCGGAGGTGTTGACGTGCTGGCCACCGGGGCCGGAGGAACGGGAGAAGCGCCAGACGAGCTCGGCGTCGGGGACGACGACCGATCCCCGGACGCGGATGGGCTCGGGCATGAGCCCATCATCTCGCGCCGGTGCGGCGCGGTCACCAGGTTTACGCCTGGGAGAATGAGCGTGTGATCGAGCTCGGCTACGCCCTCTCCAACCGCTTCCCCGACCCTCCGCAGACGGACTACCGGACCGCGCCGGTCCGCAGCCTGCGGCACGACCTGTTCTGCGGCGACGTCTACCTGGACGCGGACGGCGCGGAGTTGTCCACAGCCTGGGGATGGGTGCCGGTGCTGGACTTCGCCTGGGCGCTCTGCGACACCGTCGAACAGCTCGACCAGGACCCGCGCGGCAGCCGCTCCGCCGCCGTGCAGACCTTCGATCTGGACTTCACCCAGAACACCGAGCTGCTCCGCTTCGCCCGCCGGTTCGGCCTGGTGGAGATCAGCGCGACCTGGCTGCCGGACGAACCCATCGCGGTGGTCCGCCACGCCGACCTCCGGCGGGAGGCCCGGGACTTCCTCCAGGACGTCCTGGCCGACCTGTTCGACCTGCACGAAGGGCTGGCCGACAACCCGAACATCTGGACGGTTCAGGGGAAGTTTCCCCGGGTCTGAGCGCTCGTCAGCCTCCTGGCATGAGAAATTGGCGGCCGCGGCTGGAACCACCGGCCCCGCCGCTCGCGTTCTTCCGACAGAAGCAACGAAGGGACACCACACCATGCCAGTGAGCCTCTCCAAGGGCGGCAACGTCTCGCTCACCAAGGAGGCCCCCGGCCTCACCGCGGTCAACGTGGGCCTCGGGTGGGACGTACGCACCACCACGGGTGCCGAGTTCGACCTGGACGCCAGCGCCATCGTGCTGAACGCGGAGGGCAAGGTGCTGTCCAACGGGCACTTCGTGTTCTTCAACAACACCAGCGCGCCCGACGGCACCGTCGTGCACACCGGCGACAACCGCTCCGGTGAGGGCGCCGGCGACGACGAGGTCATCAAGGTCAACCTGGCGGCCCTGCCGGCCGAGGCGGCCCGGATCACCTTCCCGGTCTCGATCTACGACGCCACCACCCGGGGCCAGAGCTTCGGCCAGGTCCGGAACGCCTACATCCGGGTGCTGAACCAGGCCGGCGAGGCGGAGATCGCCCGCTACGACCTGAGCGAGGACGCGGCCACCGAGACCGCCATGATCTTCGGCGAGCTGTACCGCAACGGCGCCGAGTGGAAGTTCCGCGCCATCGGCCAGGGCTACGCCTCGGGCCTGGCGGGCATCGCCCAGGACTTCGGCGTCAGCATCTGACGGTCCGACCATGAGTGAGGGGCGCGGGGATCGATCCCCGCGCCCCTCACTCGTGTCCGACGTCAGCCCTCCGACGTCAGCTGCCTGACGTCAGCTCAGCTCGGCCCGCAGCTGTGCGACGTGGATGATCTCGGTGTCGTCGTGCGGCGTCAGGTCGACCACCTCGGGCCGTGCGTGCTGCTCCTCGGGCTCAGGGGCGGCCACCGGCTGCTCGACCGGCTGCTGCCGGGCGGCGTACCGGGCGCTCTCGGCGAGCGCCTCGTCGCCGAGCACGTCCGCCAGGTCGCCCTGGGCGCCGAGCTCGGTCACGCTGCCGACCGCGGGCGCCGGGGCGGCAGCCCGTACGGCGGCGCCGGCCGCACCGCTGCGGCCGAAGAAGCTGAAGTTCGGCACCCGCGAGGCGGGCCTGGCCCGCTGCCGGATCGCCACCACCGAGTCGGCCGCCGCACCGGGCGCGGACAGCACCGGACGCTCCGGCGCGGCGCCGAGCTGACGGACCGTCGGGACGGTCTCCGGCAGCGCCGCCGGGCGGAGCGCGACGGCGGCCCGTTCGTTGCTCTCGCGACGGGCCTCGGCCCGCTCGGCCTCCCGCTCCAGCTGCCGCAGGACGGACGCGGCGCGGACGTACGCGGCCGGTGAGGCGGGGTACTTGGGGCGGGCGGCGGCCAGGGCCCGCTGGTGCGCCTCCGCCTCCTTGAGGGCCTGTTCCGCGACGCTCACGGCCCGTTCGCGGAGCAGCCGGGCGATCTCGGTCTCGGCCTTGGCGAGCCGGGACTTCTCCGCGGTCAGCCGGCGGCCGAAGCGGGTGGCCCGCTCCTCGGCCACCTCGGCGGCGTACTCGGCCTCGGCGAGCTGCTCCTCGAAGCGCTCCTCGGACCGCATCCGGCGGGTGGCGGCCAGTTCGGCGGCCACCCGGGCGGTGCGGTCGCGCTGGCGCAGCACGACGCCGATGCCGACCGCGACGAGCACCGCCGCGATCCCGACCGAACGCACCACGAGGGTGTCCGGACTGGCCGCGAGTGCGCCGAGGGCGGCGACGACGAGTACGCCGATGGCGATCGGCGGCACAGAGCGGCCGAGGACGGAGGAGTGCCGGTGGCGTCCGCGAGACATGCCAAAGAAACTAGCGTGCGAATCGGGGCGCTGTCAGCCTGGGTCGGGTTTCGGCTCTTGACAGTTGGTCACGGCCACCGCTGGTGACCACCGGCCGACACCCCGTCAGCGCGGCGAGGGCGTCGGCCCGGTCGGACCCTCGTGGTCCTCCGGGAGCCGGCAGACGTGCTGCAGCCAGAGCGCGGCCGCGACCACCGCCACGCCCGCCAGCACGGCGAAACCCGCCGTGATCGCCTGCGAGGAACGCGCCGGGTTGTCCAGCAGGCTCAGCAGGTGGATGCCGGTGCCCGCGTACACACCGGTCATCAGGGCCGCCACCAGGGCACTGGCCTGCGCCAGCACCACCGCCCTGGCGGCACCCAGCGGGTCCACGCCCTTGGCGCCCGGCTGCCGCTCGCGGACCGCCTTGAGCCGGGAGCGGAGCGAGAACGCGGTGGCGAACAGGACGACCGCGACGGCCGCGAGCACGATCGGAGCGGCGGTGGGCACGCCGGGCAGATGGCCCAGCGAGTCCCACAGCCGGGCACCGGCCCAGGCGAGCGCCGTCGCCACGGCGGCGATGGCGAGCAGCAGGCGGAGGCGGAGCGGCTTCACTGAGGTCCTTCCCCGGGTGGGTGGGCGGGCGGCACGGGATCCTGACGGCCGGTCAGCCCACCGTACCGGCGCCCACCCGGTCGGACGGCCGACGGGATCGGGAAGTTCCTACTCCGGCAGCCGGAGCTGGATGTCGTCCCGGCGGCGGACGCCCTGGCCCGGCTGGTCGGCGATCTCCTTGAGCAGGTCCTCCACCCGGCCCCGACCGGGCAGCTCGCCATCCGGGTCGGCATCCTGCCAGGGGGCGAGCACGAAGGCCCGCTCGTGCGCACGGGGGTGCGGCAGCAGCAGCTCGGGTTCGTCGCTGGTGACGCCCTCGTACGCCAGGATGTCGACGTCCAGGGTGCGCGGGCCCCAGCGGACGGTGCGGACCCGGCCGAAGGCGTCCTCGACGGCGTTGGCCCGCTCCAACAGCGAGCTCGGCGGCAGGGTGGTGCGCAGCACCACGACGGCGTTGAAGTAGCTGGGCTGCTCGTCCGGGCCGCCCAGCGCCTCCGTCTCGAACACCGCGGAGACGGCGGTGATCCGGATCCCGGGAGTGTCCTCCAGTGCGTCCACCGCCCCCTGCAGCGTCTCCAGGCGGTTGCCCAAGTTGCTGCCGAGGGCGACCACGGCGCGGCGCGGGTCGTGCAGGGTCGAGTCGGCGGAGTCGACCCGGCGTTCCAGGTCGAACGTGGTCGGCGAGGCGGTCGGGTCGCTGGTGCTCATCGAGATCCCTCTGCGGCTTCGGGGGCGGGACGGGCCACGGACGTCACGCGCGGCCCCGGTGGATGGTGATGGTGACGTCGTCGAACGGGACGGTGATCGGGGCGTCCGGCTTGTGCACCGTCACCTCGACCTCCTCGACGGCGTCGTGCGCGAGGCACTGGTCGGCGATCCGCTGGGCCAGCGTCTCGATCAGGTCGACCGGCTCGCCGGAGATGATCGCGGTGACCTCCTCGGCCACCACGCCGTAGTGCGCGGTACGGGTCAGGTCGTCGCCGGAGGCCGCCGGGCGGGTGTCCAGGTAGAGCACCAGGTCGACCACGAAGGTCTGGCCCTCGATCCGCTCACGCTCGAAGACGCCGTGGTGGCCCCGGGCGCGGAGGCCCCGCAGTGTGACGCGGTCCAGCAAGTCACTTCTCCCATGTGAACAGGCCCCGCACAGGGCGGGGCACCGGGCCTCGTCGCCCGCGACCTTCGAATCTACCTGCGGGCGGCGACGAACCCCGACCGTCCTACCCGGCACCGCGCGGCGCCACGCACGCCGGAACGGCCATTGACGTGAACATCAGGTGCACGTCGCGGCAACACTCCCGACCCCGGCCGGATTCCCGGCCGCCCTGACCCGCTGTCAGTCCTCGTCCTCGTCGTCACCGCTGGTCAGCACCGGTGATCCGTGGTGCGACCAGAGCTTCCAGCCGGCCGGCGTCCGGCGGAACAGGTTCGTCGAGACCACCTTCCCGCCGACCAGCGGACCGAGCTCGCCCTCCTCCTCGGCCTCCCCGCCGGAGAGGATGTTCTCGGTACAGGTGACGAGGGCCACATCGCCCTGCACCTCGCACTCCACGTCGGTCAGGAAGAACTGGATGTACTCCGTGTTCATCATGATCAACATGTACGAACGGGTCACCTGGGCCCGACCGCGCAGGACCGGCCAGCCAGGGTGCACGCAGACCGCCCCGGTCTTGTCGTCCGCCTCACCGGGGCCCAGCCAGGCCGCCTCGACGCCCTCCAGGTCCCCGTTCTCCAGTGCCTCGTAGAGCGCCTGATTGGCCGCCAGCACGGCTTCGCGGTCCAACGCCGCCGCCGTCGCCCGGTCATCGGTCGACCTGCCGTCACCCGCCATGCTTCCTCCGGAATGCCAAACCAGCGTCCTCTCCGGGGCCCGTCTCAGCGCCCCCTCCGCGCGGCCCGTTCCCAGGCCGCGACCACGCGTACGGCGTCCGCGGTGCCGGACACGTCGTGCACCCGGACCGCCCAAGCGCCCGCCTGGGCCGACAGCACCGAGACCGCCGCGGTGGCGTCGTCCCGCTGCCTGGCCGGGCGCGGCTCCCCGGTTTCCGGGTCGGCCAGCAGCGTACCCAGGAACCGCTTGCGCGAAGCGGCCACCAGCACCGGGCGCCCGAGCGCGGTCAGCTCGTCCAGCCGCCCGAGCAGGGCCCAGTTGTGCTCCGGAGTCTTCGCGAAGCCGAGGCCCGGATCGAGCACCAGCTGCTCCTCCTTCACCCCCGCCGCGGTCAACGCCGCCACCCGGACGGTCAGTTCGGCCACCACGTCGTCCACCACGTCCTGGTAGACGGCGAGCCGGTCCATGTCCTCGGACTGCCCGCGCCAGTGCATCACCACGAACGGCGCCCCGGTGGCCGCCACCACCCCCGCCATCTCCGGATCGGCCAGGCCGCCCGAGACGTCGTTCACCAACCGGGCCCCGGCCGCCACCGCCTGCTCGGCCACCGCCGCCCGCATGGTGTCCACCGACACCACCACCCCCGCCGCCGCCAGCTCCCGGACCACCGGGATCACCCGCCGCAGCTCCTCCTGCTCGGTCACCCGCCGCGCCCCCGGCCGAGTCGACTCGCCCCCGACGTCGACCAGGTCGGCCCCCCGTGCGGTCAGCGCCAACCCGTGCGCCACGGCCGCCGCCGGGTCCAGCCACAGCCCCCCGTCCGAGAACGAGTCGGGGGTCACGTTGACCACCCCCATCACGGCGCAGCGGTCAAGGTCGGGGAGGCCGGGCAGGTTGTTCATGCCGCCATTATCGACGCACGCATCAGCCACCAGGGGCTCGGGGAACTGCGAAGCCGACCCTTGCAACGCGATCGTCGCGTAGCTGGTCAGGAACTTTCGCAGTGACCCGAACGCCAGACCTCCTCGCAGTTCCCCGAGCCCCTGGATATCGCAGCTTGCCCTGCTGCCTAAGCGGCCTGCGTGAGCGCCGCAGGCTCCTGCATCAGCCCCTGCCGCTGCCGCTTGCGCCCGAACCTGGGCATCCCCAGCGTGATGAACGCCTCCGCCTGCATCGCGGCGAAGCCGATCCGCGGCAGGTCCCTGGTCTGCGGGTACACCAGGAACCGCGGCTCCCACTCCGGCTGGAACTTCGCGTTGAACTTGTACAGCGACTCGATCTGGAACCACCGCGAGGAGAACACCAGCAGCCCCCGCCAGGCCCGCAGCACCGGCCCGGCCCCGATCCGCTCACCACGCGCCAGTGCCGAGCGGAACATCGCGAAGTTGAGCGAGACCCGCCGCACCCCGAGCGCCGGCACGGCCTGCAGCGCCGCCACGATCAGCAGCTCGTTCAGCCCCGGATCGGCCGCCCGGTCCCGTCGCATCAGCTCCAGCGAGATCCCGTCGGACCCCCAAGGCACGAAGTGCAGTAAGGCCTTGAGGTCGTCACCGCTCTCGCCCTCCTCGGGTGCCTTGTGGGCGGTGACCACCACGCAGTCGTCGTCGCCCGGGTCGCCGAAGCGGCCGAGTGCCATCGAGAAACCGCGCTCGGTGTCGGTGCCGCGCCAGCGGGCCGCGGCGTCGCCGATCCGGCGCTTCTCCTCCAGCGTCAGGTCACCGACCCGGCGGACCTGGCAGGAGTAGCCGTTGCGCTCGATCCGCTTCACCATCTGGCGGACGTTGCGCATCGCCCGTCCCGAGAGCGAGAAGGTGGTGGCGTCCACGATCGCCTCGTCGCCGAGCTCGATCGCGTCCAGGCCCGCCTCGCGGGTCCAGATCTCACCGCCCAGCTCGCTGCAGCCCATCACGGCCGGCACCCAGGCCCGCTCGCGGGCCTCGGCCATGAAGAGCTTGATCGCCCCGGGCCAGGCCTCGTAGTCGCCGACCGGGTCACCGGAGGCGAGCATCACGCCGGAGACCACCCGGTAGGAGATCGCCGCCTTCCCGGTCGGCGAGAAGAGCACGCTCTTGTCCCGGCGCAGCGCGAAGTAGCCCAGCGAGTCCCGCTCGCCGTGCTTCGCGAGCAGAGCCCTGACCCTGACCTCGTCCTCGGCGGTCAGCTCGGGCTGGGGCTTCTCCGGCCGCAGGGCCAGGTACGCCGTGGTGCCCGCGGTGAGCAGCCCGAGCGCGCCGAGCGAGTAGCCGACGTACCAGGCGACCTTCTCCGAGCGGTAGTCGATCGGTCCCTCGAAGCCGAACAGGCCGTACGCCACGTGCTGCAGCCGCTCGAACAGGCTCGGGTCGCCGAGCTCGGCGCCCTGCCTGACCCCGACGATCAGCAGTCCGAGCCCGACGCTGACCAGGGTCAGCAGGACGAACGCGACCACCGCGCGCCAGCGGGTGCGCGGGTCGGCCTTGGCGTAGAACTCGCGGTGGTGCACCAGCAGCACGGCGAACAGCACCAGCGAGATCACCGCCGGGCCCACCTGGTGCCAGCGCAGCAGGTGCAGGCCGGCGCCGATCGGGAGCAGCACGCAGACCGCCCGCCAGGCCCGGCGCTTCCGGCGGCGCAGCGCGTGCGCCAGTATCACCAGCAGCAGGCCGACCATCAGGGTGCCCGCCGCGGCCAGCGTGGTGGTGCCGCCCGGGAGCTGCCCGGCCAGCCAGTGCATCCGGGTGTTGCGCAGCTTGGGGAACACCGCGCAGGCGATGTCGACCAGGCCGATCAGCAGGGCGGCGTACCCCACCGCACCGGGGAGCCAGGCGCGGGGCACCGCAGCGGCTTGGTTGCGCAGGTTCTGGAACCGACGGCGCGGCTGTTCCTGGGGCGCCTCGGCGGACGGCTCAACGGGCACGGGAACGCTCATGGAGAGTCAGCGTAGATGCTGTTGCGGTCCGTTCTGTCACTCCGGAGGAGGAGTCGTGGTGAACCTTCATGACAAATCCTTGATCTGGCAATCGGACCGTCAAGTTGGAGCCCCGCAACCGAAGTTGGCGGAGCGCCCGGCGACGGCACAGCCCTGGGGACGGGTGTGCCGCACCCGCCGAACGGCGGGTACGGCTGGGTGGAGCACGCGGGGCGCGGGTCGGCGCCGCACACGGTGGACGCCGCATTCTAGGCCCTCGGTTGCGGCCCAGGAGCACCCTCGGCGGCTACCCGTCCGGCGCAGGCCCGGTGGCTCGGCCCCGGCCGCCCGCAGCACGATGGTCGGTGACCCCCGCCGCGCTGACGGACGTTCAGTAGGAGAGCACCATGCTCAGTACCCGCGCACTGTTCCAGCAGATCTACGACCACGACGAGGCGTACCAGCTCTTCTGCAGCGTCGCGGCGGGCGGCGAGGACCAGGGCGGCTGGGAGAACGAGCGGATCACCGAACTCACCACCGACCCGGTGCTGGCCCCCAAGATCGCCCGGCACGGCGCGGACGAGCGCAAGCACGGTCGGATCTTCACCCAGCTGCTCAGCAAGCGCGGCCTGAGCAAGGTCTCGATCCCGCTCGACACCGACTACTGCATGCTGCTCGAACGCCAGGGCATCGGCCTCTCCCACAGCCGCCTCAGGTCCACCGCCCCGCTCGACGACCGGGAGATCATCACGTACCTGGCCCACAGCCGGGTTACCGAGCAGCGCGCCTCGGAGCAGATGCGGCAGCTGGTGAAGGCGTACGAGGCCAACCCCGAGCTCGACAAGGCCCTGCGGATGATCTCTGCCGACGAGGACAACCACCTCGCCTACTGCCACGAGGAGCTGCTCCGGCTCGCGGCGGCCGGCCACGGGCCGTACATCCGCCGGACCCTGGAGTCCATCGCCCGGGCCGAGATCCGCACCCACCGCGACGTCGGGCTGGCCGTGATGGCCGCGATGGGCCGCATCCTCGGCTGGCCCCGCTACCAGCGCCTCCTGCTGGCGGCCGGCCTGCACGTGCTCTACCTCTACGAACGCGCCGTCGGCTGGCGCCGGATGGTCTCCCTCACCATGCCCGCCAAACGCAACGCCCTGGGCTAGGCACATGCCCGAGTGGCACATGCCAGGGGCCCGGGGAACTGCGAGGAGATCTGGCGCCGGGGTCACGGGCAGAAGTGCCTGACCACCTACGCGATGATCACCTTGCAAGGGTCGGCTTCGCCCACGCGGCGGAGCCGCACATCGGCAGGGCCCGAGCCCCTGGCCGTAGACGGCTGAGCACCAGCGGAGCAGTTACCGCCCGATGATCAGGCTCATCGCCTCGGCGCGGGTGGCCGGGTCGCGAAGCTGCCCGCGGACCGCGGAGGTGATGGTCTTGGCGCCGGCCTTGCGGATGCCGCGCATCGACATGCACATGTGCTCGCACTCGATGACCACGATGGCCCCGCGCGGCTCCAGGATCCGCATCAGCGAGTCGGCGACCTGGCTGGTCAGCCGCTCCTGCACCTGGGGGCGGCGGGCGTAGACGTCGACCAGGCGGGCCAGCTTGGAGAGGCCGGTGATCTTGCCGCTGGCGGACGGGATGTACCCGACGTGCGCGACGCCGCGGAACGGCACCAGGTGGTGCTCGCAGGTGGAGAACACCTCGATGTCCTTGACCAGCACCATCTCGTCGTGGCCGAGGTCGAAGGTGGTGGTGAGGACGTCCTCCGGCTCCTGCCAGAGCCCGGCGAATATCTCCTGGTACGCGCGGGCGACCCTGGCCGGGGTCTCCAGCAGGCCCTCGCGGTCCGGGTCCTCGCCGATGGCGATGAGCAGCTCGCGGACCGCGTTCTCGGCACGCTTCTGGTCGAACGTCCCGATGGCGGTGGCGTCCTGCTCCAGGGTCACCGGGTCGATCATGCGTGCCTCGCTTGGTTCAAGGGTGAAGGGCCGAGCAGCACGGATGCCGCGCCTCCAGGGTACAAACCCTGGCGGCGCGGCATCCATTCCGTACCGGTCGGTCAGCTCTCGGCCGGGGACTCCGGGTGCTTGACCGTGTCGACCACCGGGGTCGCGATCTCCGGCTGAGCGGCGTTGGTGAGCGCCAGCTCCTTCGGGGACTGCACCGGCGGGCGGGTGGACGGCGTACGACGGGACGAGCCCGTCCAGGCCGGCCGGGCCGGGCGCTTGACGATGGAGCGGAAGATCTCGGCGATCTGCTCCTTGTTCAGGGTCTCCTTCTCGAGGAGCTCCAGCACCAGGTTGTCGAGCACGTCGCGGTTCTCGACCAGGATCTCCCAGGCCTCGTTGTGCGCGTTCTCGATCAGCTTCTTGACCTCCTCGTCCACCAGCCCGGCGACCTCTTCCGAGTAGTCGCGCTGGTGGCCCATCTCGCGGCCCAGGAACGGCTCGGAGTCACTCGTGCCGAACTTGATCGCCCCGAGCCGCTCGGTCATCCCGTACTGGGTGACCATGGCGCGGGCCGTGGCGGTGGCCTTCTCGATGTCGTTCGAGGCGCCGGTGGTCGGGTCGTGGAAGACCAGCTCCTCCGCCGCGCGCCCGCCCAGCATGTACGCCAGCTGGTCGAGCATCTCGTTACGGGTGGTCGAGTACTTGTCCTCGTCCGGGAGCACCATGGTGTAACCCAGGGCCCGGCCGCGGGACAGGATGGTGATCTTGTGCACCGGGTCCGCGTTGGGGGAAGCCGCCGCGACCAGGGCGTGACCGCCCTCGTGGTACGCGGTGATCTTCTTCTCCTTGTCGGACATGATCCGGGTACGCTTCTGCGGTCCGGCGACCACCCGGTCGATGGCCTCGTCCAGGATGTTGTTGTCGATCAGCTTCTTGTCCGAACGGGCCGTCAGCAGGGCGGCTTCGTTGAGGACGTTGGAGAGATCGGCACCGGTGAAGCCGGGGGTGCGCTTGGCGACGGCCTTGAGGTCGACGTCCGGCGCGACCGGCTTGCCCTTCTGGTGCACCTTGAGGATCTCCAGGCGGCCCATCAGGTCCGGACGGTCGACCGCGATCTGGCGGTCGAAGCGGCCGGGGCGCAGCAGCGCCGGGTCCAGGATGTCCGGGCGGTTGGTGGCGGCGATCAGGATGACGCCGCCCTTCACGTCGAAGCCGTCCATCTCGACCAGCAGCTGGTTGAGGGTCTGCTCGCGCTCGTCGTGACCGCCGCCGAGGCCGGCCCCGCGGTGGCGGCCGACCGCGTCGATCTCGTCGACGAAGACGATCGCCGGGGCGTTCGCCTTGGCCTGCTCGAACAGGTCACGGACCCGGGAGGCACCGACACCGACGAACATCTCGACGAAGTCCGAGCCGGAGATCGAGTAGAACGGGACGCCCGCCTCGCCGGCCACGGCACGCGCCAGCAGGGTCTTGCCCGTCCCGGGCGGGCCGTACAGCAGCACGCCCTTCGGGATCTTGGCACCGACCGCCTGGAACTTGGCCGGCTCCTGCAGGAACTCCTTGATCTCGTGGAGTTCCTCGACCGCCTCGTCGGCACCCGCCACATCGGCGAAGGTGGTCTTCGGGGTGTCCTTGGTCAGAAGCTTGGCCTTGGACTTGCCGAACTGCATGACCCGCGAGCCGCCACCCTGCATCTGGTTCATCAGGAAGAGGAAGACCAGCACGATGATGACGATCGGCAACATCGACAGCAGCACGCTGACGAAGGTGGACTGCTTCTCGGGGACGACGGTGTAACCGTTGGGAACCAGGCCGGTGTTCTTGCTCAGGTCGGCCGCGACAGCGGCGCCCTGGTCTCCGATGTACGAGGCCTGGAACTTGGAGCCGGAGGGAACCTTGCCATTGCTGCCCACGGGCAGCTTCTGACCGTCCCTCAGCTCGACCTTGATCAGATTCGAGTCGCCGGTGGTGATCTGCACCGACTTCGCCTGATTGTTGTTGATCGCAGCCACGATCTGGCTGGTGTCCACCGTCTTGGAGCCGCTCGAGTCGGAGACGACCTGCATCAGCACAATGACGGCTAGGACGGCCAGCACGATCCACATGATCGGCGCACGGAAGTATCGCTTGACGTCCATCCATGCGGGGCGTTGCCGCCCCGTCCCTCCTGCCACTCAACGGCGCTGCACGGCTGGGGGCCGTCGGCGCATTCCGGGTATGTGCTCATCAGAAGAGCGGTTAATGGGACCGTACCGCAGTCCTCTCCGCCCGAGGCGGGAGCACCACGACTACGACGTATTTTCCTACCCCGGCACAACGGGCGGGAACATCGCACTGTTCCCGCCCGTCGCCCGATTGGGGCAGCTGTCTTCCGACGGTCCGTCAGCCCCCGTAGACGTGCGGGGCCAGCGTGCCGATGAACGGCAGGTTGCGGAGCTTCTCGGCGTAGTCCAGGCCGTAGCCGACCACGAACTCGTTCGGGATGTCGAACCCGACGTACTTGACGTCGATCTCGACCTTGGCCGCGTCGGGCTTGCGGAGCAGCGTGCAGACCTCCAGCGAGGCCGGGCCGCGCGAGCCCAGGTTGCCCAGCAGCCAGGAGAGCGTCAGGCCGGAGTCGATGATGTCCTCGACGATCAGCACGTCGCGGCCGGCGATGTCGGTGTCGAGGTCCTTCAGGATGCGGACCACGCCGGAGGACTTGGTGCCCATCCCGTAGGAGGAGACCGCCATCCAGTCCATCGTCACCTGCGAGTGCAGCGCGCGGGCCAGGTCGGCCATCACCATCACGGCGCCCTTGAGCACGCCGACGATCAGCAGATCCCGCCCGGCGTAGTCCCGGTCGATCCGCTCGGCCAGCTCAAGCAGCTTGGCGTCGATCTCGTCCTTGCTGATGAGCACCTTCGCCAGGTCGGCGCCCATGTCGTTGTGATCCACCGGGGATACGTCCTCAAACGTTCGGGGTCCTGTGTCGGCGGCGGCCCTGCGACCTGGTGTTCACTCGTCAGTCGCTCTGTCGCCGAAACACCAGCGTGCCACACCTACGGGTGACCTCCACGCCACCGGGTAGGTGCAACGGCCCCTGGCCGCGCCAGCCGGTCACCAGCAGGTCCACCGTTTCCAGGTGGCGGGCGAACAGATCCCCGGCCGGGCAGCCCGCCCGGAGCGCGGCCCGGCGGAGCAGCCGACGGCGGACGGCACAGGGCAGTTCGGCCAGCTTCGCGACGTCCAGCGCCCCGTCGGCGGTCCGCAGGTCGCGCTCGGCCAGCGCGGCCCACTGGTCCAGCGCGTCGGCGTCGTCCCGGAACAGCCGGGCCGTCCTGGCCAGCGCCTCGACCACGCCGGCGCCGAGGTGCTTCTCCAGCACCGGCAGCACCTCGTGCCTGACCCGGGAGCGGGTGTACGCGGGATCACTGTTGTGCGGGTCGTCCCAGACCGGGATGGACTGGGCGGAGCAGGCCTGCCGGGTGGCGGCCCGGTCGAGCTCCAGCAGCGGGCGGCGGTAGCGGCCCTTCTGCGCTGGCATCCCGGCCAGCGAACGGGAGCCGGAACCGCGGGCCAGGCCGAGCAGCACGGTCTCCGCCTGGTCGTCCCGGGTGTGGCCGAGCAGGACGGCCTCGGCGCCGAGCCGGTCGGCGGCCTCGTCCAGCGCGGCGTACCTGGCCTCCCGGGCGGCATTCTCCGGGCCGCCCTGGCGGCCCACCAGCACCTGGACCGCCTCGACCGGGTCGAGGCCCAGCTCGCGCAGCCGCTCGGCCACCTGCTGGGCCCGCTCGGCGGAACCGGCCTGCAGGCCGTGATCCACCGTCACCGCACCGACCCGGAGGCCGAGCTTGGGCGCCTCGAAGGCGGTCGCGATGGCCAGCGCCATCGAGTCGGCACCGCCGCTGACCGCGACCAGCACCAGTGGGGAGCCGGGAGCTGCGGGCGTACGGGGCAGTCCCGAGGGGTGTCGGCGGGCGTTGCCGATCAGGGTGGTGGCGCCGGCGGCGCCGCTCAGGGCGAGTTCGGACGGGCGGCCGCGGGGCGCCCGGGCGGCCGGGGTGGTCTCGCCCAGATCGGCGGCGAGCTCGGCGAGGGTACGGCGGACGGCGAGGCGTATCGCCGCGACAGCGGGGTGTGGTCCCACGGGTATGCACTCCTTGGCGGAGAGGCGGAGCAGATGGTGACGCGGCGTCAGCTCACGGTCACCGGGTGCTCACAGATGGTCGCAGAATCCGGGCACCGGCTACGCCACCCGCGCCACCGGTACGACCACCGTCCCACGTACGAGTGAATGAAGAAACGTTCATCCGCAGCCAACGGCGCAACCAGTGCGAACGCGCGGACGAGGCGGTTCGCTCAGGACCGGCCCGGGACGGGCTCAGGGTCGGCGCAGGACGGCCTCAGGACGTCATCCGGGCCACCCACGCGGCCGGGTCGTGGATCTCCTCAGGGGTGGGCAGCGTGTTCGGCGAGGTCCAGACCCGGTTGAAGCCGTCCATCCCGACCCGGTCCACCACGCTCCGGACGAAGACCGCGCCGTCCTGGTACTGGCGCAGCTTGGCGTCCATCCCGAGCAGCCGCCGGACCACCAGGTCCAGCCGGCCCGCACCCCCGGCCCGCCGCCGCTGGAACTTCTCCCGGATCTCCGCCACGCTCGGCACCACGGCCGGTCCCACCCCGTCCATCACCACATCGGCATGCCCCTCCAGCAGGGACATCACCGCGGTCAGCCGGTGCAGCGTCTCCCGCTGCCGCGGCGACTGGACGGCCTCCAGCAGCGAGCCCCGGCGCTCCTCACCCCGTCCGGACAGCAAGTCCCTGGCCCGCTCCAGCAGCGCCGCCGGATCGACGTCGATCTGCCCGAGGAACGACTGCACCTCGGACTGGAGGTGGTCGCGCAGCCACGGCACGGCGGTGAACTGGGTCCGGTGGGTCTCCTCGTGCAGGCAGACCCAGAGCCGGAAGTCGTGCGGGTGCACGTCGAGCTCGCGCTCGACCTGGACGATGTTGGGCGCCACCAGCAGCAGCCGCCCCGGCGTCGGCGGCCGGAGGGCCCGGCGCGGCGTGTCCAGGATGCCCGCCGGCGTGTCCGGCGCCTCCGGCAGCGCACCGGGGAACTCGGCCGCGGCGAAGGTCTCGTACTGACCCAGGACCTTCCCCGACAGGAACGCCAGCACCGCGCCCACCTCAACGCCGGTGGCCTTCTCGCCGAGCGAGCCGAACGCGGCCGAACCGGGCAGCTCCGAGCGGCGCGCCTGCAACTTCTCCATCAGCGGCCGGACGATGGTGCGGAAGCCCGCCACGTTGGCCCTGATCCAGCCCGGCCGGTTCACCACCAGCACCGGGGTGGCGTCCGCCGTCAGCAGGCTGGTGGATCCCATCCGGGTGAAGGCGCGGACGTGCTCCTCCGCCTCCAGCGCGTGCCGGCGCAGCTCCGAGACCACCTCCCGCGCCTCGCCCCGGGTCACCTCGGGACCCGACCGGGCCAACCGGGTCGCCGTCGCGACCGCGAGATCCCAGTCGACCATCCCAGCCCCGCCGCTCGCGCTCGTCATGCCCTCACCGTACTGCGTGAGCGGTCACCGGTCAGGGGCTCGGGGAACTGCCCCGCAGTACCGCGAAGGCACCCGCCCAGGGCCTGCCTCTTGAAATCCCGTCGGATCAGCGGGCGGTGTTCGGGTGCGTGCATCCGCGGTGCGGAGGAGGAAGCCTGATGCAGCGCATCGGCGACCGACGACAGCCCGGCCACGTGCCCTCCTGCCCGATACCGGGCAGGAGGGCACGTGGCCGGGCGCCGCCCGCCCGGCGGGATTCAAAAGGCAGGCCCTAGGTGTACTCGGTCGACAGGACCTAGTGGCAGCCGCAGGTGGCCAGCTGCCCGACGATGCGGTCGACCGCCGCGCGGGCCGCGTCCGGGGTGGCGGTGGTGTGGGTCATCAGGGCGAAGGTGAGGTCCCGGCCCTCCGCGTCGAGCACGGTGCCGGCCAGCGTGTGGATGCCGCTGCTGCCCAGGGTGCCGGTCTTGGCCCGGACGATGCCGATGCCGTTCTGGGCGCGGGTCGCGGCGCCGAACCGGCTGAGCAGCGTCCCGGTGAAGCCGGCGATCGGCAGGCCGGTGAGCACCGGCCGCAGCCGGGGGTGTTCGGGCGAGGCGGCGAGCGCGAGCACCTTGGAGAGCACCAGCGGGGAGAGCTGGTTGCCGGTGTGCAGGCCGCTGCCGTCGTGCAGGACCACGCCCGCCATCGGCACCCCGAGCTTCTCCAGGGTCTGCCGGGTGGCGGCGGAGGCACCGTCGAAGCTGGCCGGCTGCTGGGCGGCGATCGCGACCTGACGGGCCATCGCCTCGCTCAGGGTGTTGTCCGAGGTGGTGAGCAGACGTTCGATCAGGCGGGCGACGGTGGGTGACTCGACGGCGGCGAGCTGCTGGGCCCCGGCGGCGGCCGCGCCCGGCTTCGGCTTGCCCTGCACGGTCACACCCTCGGCGCCCAGCGCCGCGGCGAAGGCGTCGGCGGCCTGGCCGGCCGGGTCGAAGACCCGCGCCGGGCCCTCGTCGGTGGACTTCGGGTCGACCCGGCCCTCGTTGACCATCAGCGGGACGACGGTGGCGATGTTCATCGCGTCGTGCTGTGGATGGTTCAGCGGGCCGGTGTACATCGAGGTGTCGAAGGCGAGCTTGACCGAGGCCACCCCGGCGGCCTTGAGGGCGGCGGCGGTGCGCCTGGCCAGGTCGGCCACGGTGGCGGGGGCGGTCTCGGTGTCGACCGGCAGGCCGCCGACCCTGACCTGGTCGGCCGGGAGCGTGGACAGAGTCGGGTCACCGCCCCCGACCAGCACGATCTCGTCCGCCGCAGCGCCCTTGACCACCTTGGTGGTGAGCCGGGCATCGCCGGGGATCAGTTCGAGTGCGGCCAGTGCGGTGAGCAGCTTGGTGGTGGAGGCGGGGGTGGCCGGGGTGTTCTCGCCCGCGCCGTACAGCAGTTGCCCGGTGGCGCCGTCGGTGACGGCGAAGTTGAGGGTGCCGAGCGCCTTGTCCTGGAGCAGTGCGGCCAGGTCACGCTGGAGCCCGGCGGTCGTCGGCAGGCCCTCCGCCCCGGTCGTGCCGGCCCCGAGGACGGCCCCACCGGTGGCGATCGCCTTGTGCCCCAGGGCAGTCGGCGGCTGCGGCGCACCGCTGCCGGTCCGGCCCGGACTGGGTTCGGCCCACGCGGGGCTCAGCCCGCCCGCCGTCAGCGCCACCCCGAGCATCCCGGCGACCGCCACCCTGCGGCCCCGCCCCACCCCTGCACCTCGCTGCACCGACCGGCCCCTTTCCTGAGCACACCCTCCCGTAGGAGACACTTGGATTCTGTCAGTCCCTACCTTGGAGGAACCGTTGGAGTTCGACGTCCTGATCGAGATTCCGAAGGGCTCGCGGAACAAGTACGAGGTCGACCATGAGACCGGTCGCCTCCGTCTGGACCGGATGCTCTTCACCTCGACCCGCTACCCGGCCGACTACGGCTACGTCGAGGGCACCCTCGCGGACGACGGCGACCCGCTGGACGCGCTGGTCATCCTGGAGGAGCCGACCTTCCCCGGCTGCCTGATCAAGTGCCGCGCCATCGGTATGTTCAAGATGACGGACGAGGCCGGCGGCGACGACAAGCTGCTCTGCGTCCCGGCGACGGACCCGCGCTGGGAGCACCTGCAGGACATCCAGCACGTGTCGGAGTTCGACCGCCTGGAGATCCAGCACTTCTTCGAGGTCTACAAGGACCTTGAGCCCGGCAAGTCCGTCGAGGGCGCCGACTGGGTCGGCCGCGCCGAGGCCGAGGCCGAGATCACCGCTTCGATCAAGCGCCTCGCGGACGCCGGCCACTGAGCCCGGCACCGCGAACGGCCCTGTGGGCCACCCCGGCCGGGGCGGGCAGAGATGCCCGCCCCGGCCGGTTCCGTACTCCGCTCCCCCGGCCCGGGCCCTGCTCAGTCCTCGTCGTCGAGCCGGAACCCGACCTTCAGCCCCACCTGGAAGTGCGCGATCCCGCCCTCCTCGATGTGCCCGCGGATCTGGGTCACCTCGAACCAGTCGAGGTTGCGCAGCGTCCGTGAGGCGCGGCCGACCCCGTTGCGGATCGCCGCGTCGACCCCCTCGGTCGAGGAGCCGACGATCTCGGTGACCCGGTACACGTGTTCGCTCATGGCTGTCTCCCATCGATGCGTCCCCGGTCCACCGTGCCCCAGCCGGCCGGCTCCCGCACGCTCACCCGCCGGTGAGCAGGTCGTCCACCCTGGCCTCGCCCTCGCGGTAGCGCCGGGTGATCTCCGCGCTGCAATCGTCCGCCCGCCGCTGGAGCGCCTGCCGCCGCCCGGAGACCTCCCGCTCATGCACCGTCAGGCGCTCGACGGCGGCCACCAGTTCGACGGTCTGGTGGGCCTCCAGATCGGCCAGTTGGACGTCACCCATGAGGGCGTCCGCCTCCCGCTGGTAGCGCTCCCCGCGCGGCGGCCCGAGCCGCAGGTGGCGAGCCGGGCGGCGGACCGGTGACGGGGTGTCCGCCAGGATCGCCGGGAGCTGGTCGAGCAGGGCGTCCGACAGTCCGTCGGCCCCGGGCTCGTTGGACATCCTGCGGGCCAGCTCGGCCCGCAGGATGTCCAGCCGTCCGTGCAGCAGCCGGCGCAGGTACGAGAGGTCGGCCTCCTGGTCCTGTGCGTCCCGGCGGAGCAGCCGGAGCTGGTCCAACCCGAGGCCGGTGAGGCCGTACTCCCGCTCGTGGGCCGTGCTGCTCGCGTCCATCAACCAACCACCTGCCGCTGTACCGGTCACTGAATCCCCCGCTGGCTCTCCGCCGCCGGACGCCCCGTCTGGTGCACGCCCGCCCGGCGCCGGGGGTTCCCACCGGGCAGCGACTCCACCCGTGCGAGCGACCCCGGAATTCCGAACCCCCGCATGGGTGCTCGTCCACGCGTCGCCCACAGCGTGCCATCCGGGACCGGCGGGCGCACCGCCCGTGCACCCGAACGGCCCCCTGGCGAAGGGGGGTGGCTGATACGACGGGAACAATCCGCAGGCCGCACCACCCGGCCGACGGCGCACACAACGCACCCCCGGCGCGTACGCCCCTGCCGCGCGCCCCTGGAACGGTGCCAGGAACGCGCCGCCGGAACGGCCCCGGCCCTCCGGCAGAATGAGGCCATGCGAGCAGTGGTGCAGCGGGTCGCCGAGGCGGCCGTGACGGTGGACGGCGAGACGGTCGGCGCGATCGAAGGCCCCGGGCTCTGCGTCCTGGTCGGGGTGACCCACGAGGACACCCCCGAGAACGCGGCCCAACTCGCCCGCAAGCTCTGGTCGGTGCGGCTCTTCGACAACGGGGAGACGGAACTGTCCTGCTCCGACCTGAACGCCCCGCTGCTGGTGATCAGTCAGTTCACCCTCTACGGCGACGCCCGCAAGGGCCGCCGCCCCACCTGGAACGCGGCCGCCCCGGGCCCGCTGGCCGAGCCGCTGGTGGACACCGTGGTGACCGAACTCCGGGCGCTCGGCGCCACGGTGGAGACCGGCCGGTTCGGCGCCGACATGAAGGTGTCCCTGGTCAACGACGGCCCGTTCACCGTCCTGCTGGAGATCTAGTACCGCGCCCGGCGGGGTGCTACGCCGGAACGATCACGTCCTGGCTGCCCGGCACGCCGTCCGCCAGCAGCACCTCGTCCACCGGGGTGTTCCGCTTCACCAGGGCCAGCGCGATCGGGCCCAGCTCGTGGTGCCTGGCCGAGGAGGTCACGAAGCCCACCGGGCGGTCCTGGCCGGGCCGCAGGACCTCGGCCCCGTGCGCCGGGAGCTTCTCCTCGGTGCCGTCCAGGTTGAGCAGCACCAGCCGGCGCGGCGGCTTCCCCAGGTTGTGCACCCGGGCGACCGTCTCCTGGCCCCGGTAGCAGCCCTTCTGCAGGTGCACCGCCGTGGACAGCCAGTCCACCTCGTGCGGGATCGTCCGGTGGTCGGTCTCGAAGCCCAGCCGGGGCCGGTGACCCTCGATCCGGAGCGCCTCGTACGCCCACACCCCGGCCGCCGGCCCGTACCCCGCGGTCAGCACGGCCAGCTCCGCACGCGGCACGAACAGGTCCCGCCCGTACGGGAGTTCACGGACGGCGGCGGCGCCCTCGGCGGAGACCTCGGAGCCGGCCGGGAGGAACACCACGGCGTAGTCCCCGGTCGCGTCGGCGACCTCCACCTGGTAGAAGAACTTCATGCTCTCCAGGTAGGCGATCAGCGGCTGCTGGGTGCCCGGCTCGACGTGCGCCCAGGTGGTCTCGCCGTCGTCCACCAGGTAGAGCGCGTGCTCGACGTGCCCGTTCGGTGAGAGCACCAGCGCGTCGGTGGCCTGCTGCGGCGGCAGTGCGCTGACGTGCTGGGTGATCAGCAGGTGCAGCCAGGACAGCCGGTCCGGACCGGTGACGGTGAGCACGCCCCGGTGCGACAGGTCCACGAAGCCCCGGCCCGCGGCCAGTTCACGCTGCTCAGGGAAGAGGCCGCCGTAGTGCGCGGCCACCCCTTCGTCGGCTCCTTCGGCGGGGACGGCACCGGGCAGGGCAAGCAGCGGACTCTTCATGACAGCAAGCTTACGACTGCTCCTCCTGGAGCTTCGCGGTGCAGTCGGCGCAGCGGCCGAAGATGGCGAAGTGCTTGAGATCGGTGTCGAAGCCGTGCTCCGCGCGCAGGCTGTCGACCAGCGGCGCCGCGATCGCGGTGTCGGTCTCGGTGACGCTCTCGCAGTCCCGGCAGACCAGGTGCAGGTGGGTGTGCCGCCCGGCCAGGTGGTAGGTCGGGGCGCCGTGGCCCAGGTGGGCGTGCGAGACCAGTCCGAGCTCCTCCAGCAGCTCCAGGGTCCGGTACACGGTGGAGATGTTGACGCCGCTGGCGGTCTTCCTGACCTCGTGCAGCAGCTCGTCCGGGGTGGCGTGGTCCAGCGCGTCCACGGCCTCCAGCACCAGCTGGCGCTGCGGAGTGAGCCGGTACCCGCGCTCGCGCAGGTCGGCCTTCCAGTCGGAGGGGGTCTCGGTGTTCGCCACGATGCCTGCCCGGGTCTAGGTCGTGCGACAAGTGTAGGGACCGACCCCCGGGCCGGCCCCTACGTTGCACCACTGGCTCAGCGGAAGAAGGCGATGCCGTCGTCCGGCAGGTCCGCGATGTCCTGGATCAGCTTCGCCGGGTTCAGCACCTTCTTCAGCTGCGCCGACATGTAGGGCCGCAGCGGGACCTCGGGGGCGGCCTTCTCTCCGACCCAGAGCAGCTCCTCGGCGACCATGCCGTACAGCCGCTTGCCCCCGGTGTACGGGGCCGCGCCCTCGATCCGGGCGACCGCGTCGGTGGCCAGGTCGATCTGCGGCTTGCCGTCGTGCAGCTTGCCGTACCAGATCTCCACGGTGCCGTCGTCGCGGACCGAGGAGACCTCGATCTCGCGCTCGCCGCTGGTGCCGTGCTGGTTGCTGGTGATCCGCCAGAACCCGTGCTCGGTCTCCAGCGGGCGCACCTTCTCGCCCTCGTTGTCCAGCACCCAGCTACGGGAACGGAACTCCAGGAACGGCCGGCTGTCGTGCCGGAACACGATCTCCTGGCCGAAGTTGCACTTCTCGGTACCGGGGAAGTCGTAGACGCCCGCGCCCTCCCAGGTGCCGAGGAGGAAGGCCAACGGGACGACGTCCTTGTGGAGGTCAGAAGGGATCTCGATCATGTTCCTGGTCGCTGTCGTCGGTGGGGGACTGCGTCAACCGTACGGCAGTCGGGGTCAGCGCTGGCCCTGGTAGAGCTTCATCACGGCGAAGATGGCGAACCAGGTGATCAACACGGCCATCAGGATGAGCAGACCGTCGAAGAAGTATTCCAGAGACACGGGGCGCTCCCATTGCGGCATTGCGGTACAGAGCAGGACGGGCTGAGTCTATCGGCCCGGTATGGGCCGGTCTCGGTGAGCCCCGCCACGTCGTCTATAAGGTGTCACCATGCCGAAGAAGCTGGTCGTCAAGGTCACCGCCGGAGCCGACGCGCCGGAGCGCTGCTCGCAGGCCTTCACGGTGGCCGCCGTCGCGGTCGCCAGCGGGGTGGAGGTCTCACTCTGGCTCACCGGCGAGTCCACCTGGTTCGCGCTGCCGGGCCGGGCGGCGGACTTCGAGCTGCCGCACGCCGCGCCGCTGCCGGACCTGCTGGCGGCGGTGCTCGCGTCCGGGCAGGTCACCGTATGCACCCAGTGCGCGGTGCGCCGGGGCATCGTCGAGCAGGACCTGATCGAGGGCGCCAGGATCGCCGGGGCGCAGCTCTTCGTCCAGGAGATCATGGCCGAGGACGTGCAGGCGCTGGTCTACTGATCCGGGCGGTCCCGGTCGTGGCCGGGTTCGTCCCACTCCGGGTCGTCCCAGCGCGGGTCCCGCCACCAGTCGTCCTCGGGGTCGCGCTTGTTGGCGAAGATCGCGGCGGTCGGCGGGATCACCATGGCGACCACGCACATCCCGATCGCGGCGCCCACCGAGAAGAACCGCACCACTCCCCACGCCAGGACGAACATCGTCAGGCAGACGCCCATCATGACGAAGTAGTAGAGATGCCTCCGCCGCTGCTGCACTCTTCCACGGTACGACCGAGGGCCCCCTGCGCGGCAGGGGGCCCTCGGTCGTACGTCGGGGAGCTGTCGGGTCGTCAGACCGCGATCGCGACCTCGGTCTGGGCGCCCTGGGAGGCGACCACGACCCGGTCCACGGTCGCGCCCGGGACCAGCGCGCGCAGCGTCCACTTGCCCGGACGGGCGAAGAAGCGGAACTGCCCGGTCGCCGAGGTGGGCACCTCGGCCGTGAACTCGCCGCCCTCGTCCAGCAGCCGGACGTAACCGTTGACGGGCTCGCCGTCGCGGGTCACCGAACCCTGGATGATCGTCTCCTTGGCCACGTCAACTCCTGCCAGATCGGGGCCACCGGCCTTCGCACCGCACATGATGTCTTCCCTCTTCCTACGGTTCGCGGCTCAGTTGTCGCCGAGGGCGATCGGCACGCCGACCAGGCTGCCGTACTCGGTCCAGGACCCGTCGTAGTTCTTGACGTTCTCCTGGCCGAGCAGCTCGTGCAGCACGAACCAGGTGAGCGCGGAGCGCTCGCCGATCCGGCAGTACGCGATGGTGTCCTTCGCCAGGTCGACGCCCTCGGCGGAGTAGAGCTCCTTGAGCGCCTCGTCCGACTTGAAGGTGCCGTCGTCGTTGGCGTTCTTCGCCCACGGGATGTTGCGGGCGGACGGGACGTGGCCCGGACGCTGCGACTGCTCCTGCGGGAGGTGGGCCGGGGCGAGCAGGCGGCCGGCGAACTCGTCGGGCGACCGGACGTCGACCAGGTTGAGGGTGCCGATCGCGTTCACCACGTCGTCGCGGAAGGCGCGGATCGACTTGTCCTGCTCCTGCGCCTTGTAGTCGGTCGTGTCGCGCTCGGGCACCTCGGTTACCAGCTCGCGGGCGTCCAGCTCCCACTTCTTGCGGCCGCCATCGAGCAGGCGGACGTCACCGTGGCCGTAGAGCTTGAAGTACCAGTAGGCGTACGAGGCGAACCAGTTGTTGTTGCCGCCGTACAGCACCACGGTGTCGTCGTTGGCGATGCCCTTCTTCGAGAGCAGCGCCTCGAAGCCGGCCTGGTCCACGAAGTCGCGGCGGACCGGGTCCTGGAGGTCCTGCTTCCAGTCGATCCGGACGGCGTTGCGGATGTGGTTCAGCTCGTACGCGGCGGTGTCCTCGTCAACCTCGACGACGACGACCTTCGGGTTGTCCAGGTTCTCCTGGACCCAGTCGGCGTCGACCAGGACGTCACTGCGGCTCATGGTGGTTGTCTCCATCCGGGGGCGGTACTGCGGAAGGGGGTGCGAGGTGCCCGGCACCGGTCGTTTCGGAATTCTGTCCGAATACCGAGACGGCGCGGGGTGGCCGGGATCGAGCTGGAGTCAGGGGCGCCGAGGCGGTCCAAGGCATAAAGCTGCCTGGTCAGAGCCATCGGCAGGGAGTGGGCAGGGCCGGAAGTACCGGTCAGAACCGCCCGTTCAGCGCATTCGACACAGGCAGGCGGCCACGCGGCACAGGTCTACCGCCCGCCGCTTCGTGAGGTCCGCCTGTCGCTTCATGCCGACGATGCTAGGGACTCGGACGGGCTGCTGTCATCAGCGTGTCGGATACTGAGACGGTTCAGATCGAATGCTGAGATTTACCGGTTTCCCGCCGGGTCGGCGCCTGCTCCGCCCCCGTGCGGGGGCCCTGGCGCCCCGGCCATCAGGTGGCCCTGCTGGACAGTGCGTCTCGCGGAGCGGACATCAGCCGATCAGCCGGGACCCGATCCAGGCCAGCGGCGCGGCCACCGCCAGCGGCAGCGCCACCCCCGCCGTGAAGTGCACGAACCGGGACGGGAAGTCGTACGAGGCCACCCGGCGCCCGGTCAGCGCACCGACCGCCACCAGCCCCGCCAAGGCCGGCGGAGCACCCGCGAGCACTCCGGCGGCCGCCCCCAGCAGCAGCGCGGCGGCCGGCCCGACCACCCCGGGGACCGGGGCCGCCGCGAGCAGCGCGGTGACCGCGACCACCAGCACGGCGGCCGGTACGTGCGACGCGAGCAGCAGCGACGCCATCAGCCCGGTCAGCAGCACGCCCGAACCGAGCACGGTCAGCGCGTAGAACCGCTCCGAACGATCGGCCGGCCGGAACGTCTGCCAGACCAGCACCACCACGAGACCCGCGCCCAGCGCTGCGGCGAGCCCGGCGGTGCCGCCCGCCAGGGCACCGGCGTCGGCGGCGAAGCCCGCCACCGCCACCCCCGCGATCCCCTGCCGGGCCGGCCACATCCCGTGCAGTCTGAACCAGCCCACCGCCGTCAGCGCCTGAGCCACCATCAGCGCGGGCGTCAGGCCGTGGCGGGTGGCCACCGCGAGCAGGGCGCACAGCCCGGCCGTGAGCAGCGCCGGCCGCAAACCCGGCGCAACGATCGGCGAGCCGCTCTTCGCGGGGGCGGCGGTCAAAACCATCGGGGGTTCCAATCTGGGCAGTGCTGCTGGCAGGCGCTCGGCCGGCCCCTGGTGCACCGGATGCCGACTGGTTCAGCCACCGGCGAAGGGCGGGAGGGCCTCGATGGTGCCCCCCTCGGTGAGGGGAACGGTGGCGTGGTCACGGGAGCCCACCTGCTGCGCGTCGACCAGGTAGGAGCAGTGCGCCAGCACCTGGAGCAGCTTCGGATTGTCCGCGTGTCGCGCCCGCACCTCGGCGAGCGCCTCGCCGAGCGTCGCGGCCTCGTACGGCTCCTCCGCGACGCCGGCGGCGGCCTTCGCCGCGGCCCAGTACCGGATGGTGCCGGTCACCCGGATGCCGTCCGCTGCCGTCGCTCGTGCGGTGGAAGTGTTCGCTGCCATGGCAGCCCTCCTCGTCGTCCTCGCCCGGTGCGGTGCGCCGGCTCTGCTGCCGGGGCACCCACGCCAAAGGTGTACACGTACGGTGTGCGGCCGGTGCGGCTCCCATGATGGACCGGACGGCCCCGGATGCCGCAACGACCCTGGTGGTCCTGCCCCTGGGTGAACGCTCCGGACGTGGCGGGAGTCACGCCCGGAGTGGCCCGATGTGGCCAACCCCCGCTACGAGGGCCTCCCCGTGCGGGGAGTGGTCGGCTATTCTCGTGGCGTGAGGGACCTGGGCAGAGTCGCCCCCGGGTCCTTTTGTGCTTTCAGGACGCCACGTACGACGGCCTCCCCGAACGGTGCGCCACCCGCACCGCCCTCGGCGAGGACCGTTCGACCGGAGCCGCACAACGGTGTGCGGGAGCCCGGCCGGGCGGCAGTACAGCGGGAGCAGACCGGAAGGTTCGCGGATGAGCAGGACTGAGACGGAGCGTGAGGGGTTGCGGGACCCCGGCCATACGCCCCGGCCCGTGCTGCGCGCTCACGAACCGGTCGGATCTCACGCTTCGGACGTCCGCTCCCCCACCTTCTCCGCAGCCACCCACCGGCCTTCCGGCCGGCCGGCTGCGACCGCGACGACCCGGAAAGGGGACTACCGGGTATGAGTTCTCTCCTCCTGCTCACCAACGCACTGCAGCCTTCCGCCGAGGTGCTGCCGGCCCTCGGCCTGCTGCTGCACACCGTCAGGGTGGCCCCGGCCGAGGGCTCCGCCCTGGTCGACACCCCGAGCGCCGACGTCATCCTGGTGGACGGCCGACGGGACCTGCCGCAGATCCGCAGCCTCTGCCAGCTGCTCCGCTCCACCGGCATCGGCTGCCCGCTGATCCTGGTGGTCACCGAGGGCGGCCTGGCCGCCGTCACCGCCGAATGGGGCATCGACGACGTCCTGCTGGACACCGCAGGCCCGGCCGAGGTCGAGGCCCGGCTGCGGCTGGCGACGGGCCGGCTCCAGGTGACCTCGGACGACAGCCCGCTGGAGATCCGCAACGGCGACCTCACCGTCGACGAGGCCACCTACTCGGCCAAACTCAAGGGGCGGGTGCTCGACCTGACCTTCAAGGAGTTCGAGCTCCTGAAGTACCTGGCCCAGCACCCGGGCCGGGTGTTCACCCGGGCCCAGCTGCTCCAGGAGGTCTGGGGCTACGACTACTTCGGCGGCACCCGGACGGTGGACGTGCACGTCCGGCGACTGCGGGCCAAGCTCGGCGTCGAGAACGAGCAGCTGATCGGCACCGTCCGCAACGTCGGCTACCGCTTCGTGATCCCGGAGAAGCCGGACAAGGGCGAGCGGCCCGGCCTGGAGCAGCGGTCCGCCGCCACCCAGGAGCTCTGACCTCCGGTCCGGCTTGTCCGACTACGCCCCGGCCTGTCCGGGGCGGGTCGGGCACCGTGCGGGTATGCCCCGCACCCCCCTTGCGCCACCCGCGTAGACTCCCCCCGTGGCCAAGGTGACGCGTGACGATGTAGCCCGACTGGCTGGGACCTCGACCGCGGTCGTCAGCTACGTCATCAACAACGGGCCGCGCCCGGTCGCGCCCGCGACCAAGGAGAAAGTGCTCGCGGCGATCGAGCAGCTCGGCTACCGGCCGAACAGCGTCGCCCAGGCGATGGCCTCCCGGCGCACCAACCTGGTCGGCATGGTCCTGCCCGACGCCCGGCAGCCGTTCTTCGCCGAGATGGCGCACGCGGTCGAACGGGCCGCCTCCGAGCGCGGCAAGCTGGTGCTGATCGGCAACTCCGACTACGTGGACGACCGCGAGGTGCACTACGTCCGCGCCTTCCTCGGCATGCGGGTATCCGGGCTGATCCTGGTCAGCCAGGGTCCCTCGCAGCGGGCCGCCGAGGAGTTCGCCGCGATGGAGGGGGCCAAGGTGGTGCTGCTGCACCGCCGTCCCGAGGCGATCGACGACGTCGCGGTGGTCACCGACGACGTGGGCGGTGCCGAGACCGCCGTCCGCCACCTGCTGGAGGTGCACGGGCACCCGTACGTGGTCTGCTTCGGCGGCCCGGTCGAGCAGCCCGCTCCCGGCGACCCGGTGATCGACCACGTCGAGGGCTGGCAGCGTGCGATGGACGCGCACGGCCTGCCGGTCGAACCCAACCTGGTGGACGCCCCGTTCCACCGCTACGGCGCTTACGAGGTCGCGGTCGCGCTGCTGCGCTCCCCGCAGCGCCCCCCGGCCATCTTCTGCTCCACCGACGACCAGGCGATCGGCGTGCTCCGGGCCGCCCGCGAGGTCGGCCTGCGGGTGCCGGAGGACCTGGCGGTGGCCGGCTTCGACGACATCCCCGAGGCCGCGCTGGCCGACCCGCCGCTGACCACCGTCGCCTCGGACCGGGACGCGATGGCCAGGGCCGCCGTCGACCTGGTACTGGACGACTCGCTGATGGTCCCCGGTTCGGACACCGAGCGGGTGCGGAAGTTCCCGTCCCGGCTGGTCATCCGCCGTTCCTGCGGCTGCGGAGCGCCCTCCGAGGGCTGACCAGGCTTTATGAGAAGTCAACGGGCTTCTCGGGTGGCTCTGACCGCGCTCTCATCCGGCTCTCATCGGCCGGGCGGACGTTGGATCCATGAGCGACCAGCACCGCACCTCCGAAGACCAGGGTCCGTACGGCTCCCGGGGCTGGACCCCGCCGCAGCCGACCGAACCGCCGACCGCCCACGCGATCGAGGGCACCGTGCTCCCGCACGGCCCGTACCGCGAGGACTTCACCGCGCCGCCCGGTGTGCCCGCGCCGCCGGCGAGCCAGGCCCGCAGGAGCTTCCTCAAGGGCCGGCTCGCCCTGGTCACGGCGGTGGCCACGGTGGCCGCGCTGCTCGGCGGCGTCACCGGCGGGGTGGTCGCCGCCGGTGAGCGCTCCAGCGGTTCGAGCACCCTGGTCAGCCCGGTCTCCTCGAACTCCGACGGCACCGCGAACGTCGCGTCGATCAACTCGGCGGTCTCGCCGAGCGTCGTCCAGATCACCGTCACGTCCGGCTCGGGCACCGCGACCGGCACCGGCGTGGTGCTCACCGCGAACGGCCAGATCCTGACGAACTACCACGTCATCGCGGGTGCCGTGAGCGGCGGCCAGCTCACCGTCACCTTCAAGGACGGCTCCACCAAGAGCGCCACCGTGACCGGCACCGACGCCAAGCTGGACGTCGCCGTGATCACCGCGTCCGGGGTCAGCGGGCTGCCCACCGCCACCCTCGGTGACTCGGCGGGCGTCCAGGTCGGCGACTCGGTGGTCGCCATCGGCAACCCCGAGGGCCTGACCGGCACCGTCACCTCCGGCATCATCAGCGCCAAGGACCGCCCGGTCACCGTCCAGGTCGACGAGCCCACCACCAGCGGCAACGGCGGCTTCGGCTTCCCCAACCTGCCCGGCGGGCGCAGCTCCGCGCCGTCCGGCGACACAGCCAGCTACCACGCCCTGCAGACCGACGCCGCGCTCAACCCCGGCAACTCCGGCGGCCCGCTGATCAACGCCGCCGGCCAGGTGATCGGCCTCAACTCCGCGATGTACTCGGCGAGCGGCTCCAGCTCCACTGCGGGCTCCGGCACGGCGGGCAGCGTCGGCCTCGGCTTCGCCATCCCGATCGACGACATCAAGAACGTGCTGCCGAAGTTGCAGGCCGGCCAGCGGCTCTGAGCCGGACAATGACCGTACGACCGGACTAGGAAAGGTCCCGCCCCGATGACACCCCCCGCCGACGACCGTACCTCTGCCGAGACCCCGGCCGGCACGGCCCGGCTCCTCGTGGTCGACGACGAGCCCGCCCTGCGGGACGCCCTGGAGAGCAGCCTGGCCTTCGAGGGCTACGAGGTCACCACCGCCACCGACGGCTTCGAGGCGCTGGACGCCGTCGAACGCGATCACCCCGACCTGGTCCTGCTCGACATCATGATGCCCCGGATGGACGGCCTCACCGCCGTCCGCCGGATGCGGGCCAGGGGCGACACCGCCCCGGTCCTGATGCTCACCGCCCGCGACGCGGTCGGCGACCGGGTCACCGGCCTGGACGTCGGCGCCGACGACTACCTGGCCAAGCCGTTCGAACTCGACGAACTGCTGGCCCGGGTACGGGCCCTGCTCCGCCGCAGCGCCCTCGCCTCCGAGGCCGCAGCCCGCGCGGCGGTCGAGGCCGAGGACACCGAGGTGCTCGCCTTCGCCGACCTGCGGATGAACACCGCCACCCGCGAGGTCACCCGCGAGGGCAAGCCGATCGAGCTGACCCGCACCGAGTTCATGCTGCTGGAGATGTTCCTCTCCCACCCGCGCCAGGTGCTGACGCGGGAGCAGATCCTCAAGGCGGTCTGGGGCTTCGACTTCGAGCCCTCCTCCAACTCGCTGGACGTGTACGTGATGTACCTGCGACGCAAGACCGAACAAGGCGGCATGCCCCGCCTGATCCAGACCGTCCGCGGCGTCGGCTACGCACTCCGGTCCCCGACCGGCACCGCAGCGTGAAGCGACTCACGAGCTGGTTCCGCAGCCGCTCCCTCCGGAGCCGGCTCGCCATGCTCACCGCCGCCGCGGTGGCTGTCGCGATCGCGCTGTCGGCACTGGCGTGCTGGTTCGTCGTCAAGGACCGGCTGTACCAGCAAGTCCACGACACCCTGGTCGGAGCCAACCTCCCACCGAATCCCCTCGTCTACTGCGATTCCTCCGTGACGGGGGCACTCTCCCAGGCGCAGGCAGCCCCGAACGCCGGCCGGTTCCCCGGCAACAAGTGGGACGTACAACTGGCCAACGCCGACGGTCTCGTCTGCTTCCCGAGTGGCGCCGACCGCGTCATCAAGACCCGTCCGTCCGACTTCACCATCACCGACACCACCTACCGCGACGGCAGCTACTCCGACGGCGAACCCGCCATGGTGCGTCTCGACCTGCGAACGGTCAACGTCGACGGCAGGCGGCACACCGTCACCCTGCTGACCGCCGTGTCGGTCGACAACGTGGAGGAGTCGCTACAGCAGCTGGCCCTGCTGCTGCTCGGCGTCGCCGCCCTCGGCGTGGTCGGCGCCGGCGTCACCGGTCGCCTGGTGGCGCGTTCGGCGCTGAAGCCCGTCGACCGGCTCACGGACGTGGTGGAGCACATCGCCCGTACCGAGGAGGTCGGCACCACCATCCCCGTGCACGGGGACGACGAGATCGCCCGGCTCTCCTCCTCGTTCAACTCGATGTCGACCGCCCTCGCCAACTCCCGGGACCGGCAGACCCGGTTGATCGCCGACGCCGGGCACGAGCTCCGTACTCCCCTCACTTCCCTCCGGACCAACGTCGACCTGCTGATCCGGTCCAACGACACCGGCCGCCCCCTCCCCGAGGCGACCCGGACCAAGCTGCTCGGCAACATGAAGGCGCAGATGCAGGAACTGACCCTGCTGATCGGCGACCTGCTCCAGCTCTCCCGCCCGGATTCGCCCCGCCCCGGGCAGAACCCCACCGTGGTGGCGCTGCACGAGATCGCCGACCGGGCGGTCGAACGGGCCCGGCTCCGCGGGCCGGGGCTGCACTTCGAGCTCGCGATCGACCCCTGGTACGTCCACGGTGACGCCCCCGCGCTGGAACGTGCCGTGATCAACCTGCTGGACAACGCGGTCAAGTACTCGCCACCCGGCGGCACCGTCGAAGTCGCCCTCCAGCAAGGCAGGTTGACCGTCCGCGACCACGGCCCGGGCATCCCGCAGGACGAACTCCAGTACGTCTTCGACCGGTTCTGGCGCTCCCCGTCCTCCCGCCAGCTGCCCGGCTCCGGGCTCGGGCTGTCGATCGTCGCCCAGACCGTCCGCGACGCCGGTGGCGAAGTGGCCCTCGGCGCACCCCCGGACGGGCTCGGCACGCTGGCCACCGTCCGCCTCCCCGGTCAGTCGGACCGACCCTGAGCACGCCGAAGGGCGGGACCCCCGGTGGGAGCCCTGCCCTTCGGCGTCGATCGGACGGCGACTAGTCGAGGTCCTCGCCGACGCCGATGATCTTGATCCGGTCCTGCACCGGGACCGCCAGCGGGGCGGTCGCGGAGGAGTTCGCGCCGAGGTAGGCGGCGAACAGGTCGAGGTCGGAGACGCCGACCAGCTTGTCGGTGCCCGCCGCGAAGGTCGGGAAGCCGTCACCGCCGCCGGCCAGGAACTCGTTGGCCGCGACCCGGTAGTTGGCGGTCAGGTTGATCGGGGCGCCGTTCAGCTTGACCGAGTCGGCGAGCACCCGGTCGGCACCGGCCTTGTTGAGGTCCAGGGTGTAGGTCAGGCCCTTGGAGTTCTGCAGGATCTTCGGGGCGGCGGTGTTTCCGCCGCTGACCTGCTCCTTGAGCAGCTGCACGACCTGAGCACCCGTCAGGGTCTTGACCTGCATCATGTTGGTGAACGGCTGGACGGTGAACGCCTCGCCGTAGGTCACCACGCCGTCGCCCTCGGTCCCGCTGGCCTTGTAGACCAGGTCCGACCGGATGCCGCCGGGGTTCATGAAGGCGATCTGCGCGCCGCCCTTGTCGGCAGGGGCGAGCCCCGCGAGCTGGGCGTCGGCGATCACGTCACCGAGCGGCTTCTCGAAGGCGCTGGAGCCGCGGCCGTTGATGTCGGCACCGATGAAGCCGAGCGAGCGGTTGGCGATCGGGGCCGCCAGCTTGCTGTACCGGCTGATCAGCGCGGTCATGTCCGGCGCCTTCTCGACGGTGCGGCGCACCACGTGGTTGGCGGCGGTGACCGACGGGCGGACGATGGCGCCGGTCCGCTTGTCCAGCTTCAGGTCGATCTCGGTGTACAGGCGGCCGAACGACGCGGCGCTGGTGACCGAGCGCGGCACACCGTTCGGGTCCGGGATGGCGCAGGCGTACGCGTTGTGGGTGTGGCCGGTGACGATGGCGCCGATCGCCGGGTCGAGGCCCTTGGCGATGTCCACGATCGGGCCCGAGATGCCCTGGCCGGCCGCGCCGCAGTCGTAGTTGTAGGTGCTGGAGGCCGGGTAGCCGCCCTCGTGGATCAGCGCCACGATCGAGTCCACGCCCTGGCGCTTGAGCTCCTTGGCGTACTTGTTGATGGTCTCGACCTCGTCGCCGAACTTGAGGCCCTTGACGCCCTCGGCGGTGACGATGTTCGGCGTGCCCTCCAGGGTCGCGCCGATGAAGCCGACCCGGACGCCGTGGACGTTCTTCACCCAGTACGGCTTGAGGATCGGGCGGCCGGTCTTCTCGTCGGTGACGTTGGCGGCCAGGTACTCGAAGTCGGCGCCGCGGAACTTGCGGCCCTTCTCGTAGCAGCCGTCGGTCGGGTGGCAGCCACCGTTCTGGAGGCGGAGCAGCTCCTTGGAGCCCTCGTCGAACTCGTGGTTGCCCACGCTGGTGACGTCGAGGCCGATCTTGTTCATCGCCTCGATGGTGGGCTCGTCGTGGAACAGCGCCGAGACCAGCGGGCTGGCGCCGACCAGGTCGCCGGCCGCGACGGTGACGGTGTTGCGGTGGCCCTCGCGGGCCTGGCGCAGTGCGGTGGCCAGGTACTCCATGCCGCCGGCGGGGGTGTCCACCACCTTGCCGGTCGCCGGGTCGACCTCCTTGATGTTCCCCGAGGAGCCGGCCGGCGGCTCCAGGTTCCCGTGGAGGTCGTTGATGGCGAGGATCTGGAGGTCCTCGGTCTTCGGCTGGTGCCAGTTCCAGTCCCAGTCCCAGCCATGAGCCTGGGCTGCGCTCGGCACCAGCAACGTCCCGAAGAGGCCGACGGCGACGGCCGCGGCGTACGCGGGCCGACGGAAGCGGCCGAGCTGACCGACATTGGGCATGAGGTTTCCCCTGCACCGTTTGGGGCTCCGCTGTGGGGGAGCCGAGGGTGGTGTGACCCGATGCAGCCTAGAGTCAACGCGCGTAGCTGTCAGGACCCCTGAGGTAACGAGAGGGTTTCGTGAAGACGGCCGGGAGAGGGCCTGACACGGCATCAGCGCCGTGGCTCGGCCTCCAGGTGTCGCTCGGCCCGGTCCCGCTCCGCCACCGCGTCCTCGGTCATCGCGCGGTCGGTGTACACCAGCGGGCGCTCGGCGTCGGTGATGATGTGCTTGACCACCTGGACGTTGCCGTTCACGTCCCAGACCGCGATGCCGGGCGAGAGGGTCGGGATGATCTCCACCGCCCAGCGCGGCAGGCCCAGCACCCGGCCGGTCGCTCTGGCCTCGTCGGCCTTCTGCATGTAGATGGTCCTGGTGGAGGCCATCTTGAGGATCGCCGAGGCCTCCTTGGCGGCCGCCCCATCCACCACGTCGGAGAGGTGGTGGACCACCGCGACGAAGGACAGCCCGAGCCGGCGGCCGAACTTCAGCAGCCGCTGGAACAGCTGGGCCACGAAGGGGCTGTTGATGATGTGCCAGGCCTCCTCGACCAGGAAGATCCGCTTCTTCCGGTCGGGACGGATCCAGGTGTGCTCCAGCCAGACCCCGACGATCGCCATCAGGATCGGCATCGCGATCGAGTTCCGGTCGATGTGCGAGAGGTCGAAGACGATCAACGGCGCGTCCAGGTCGATGCCGTCAGTGGTGGAGCCGTCGAACATGCCGCGCAGGTCACCGTCGACCAGCCGGTCCAGCACCAGCGCGACGTCCAGCCCCCAGGACTGGACGTCCTGCACCTCGACCCCGAGCGAGGCGATGGAGCCCAGCTCGGGGCTGCGGAGGGTGGTGATGATGTCGTCCAGCACCGGCTGACGGTCCGTCACGGTCGCCAGCACATGGGCGTGCGCGGCCTTCAGCGCGAAGCCCGCCCGCTCCTCCAGGCCGCGCCCCATCGCCACCTCGATGATGGTACGCAGCAGCGAGAGCTGGCCGGTGGTGGTGATCGCCGGGTCGAGCGGGTTGAGCTTGACGCCACCGTCCCTGGCGGCCATCGGGTCGAGCCGGATGGACTTTATCCCCAGCGCGTTCGCGATCAGGTTCCACTCGCCGACCCCGTCCTCGCCCTGCGCGTCCAGCACCACCACCTGGCGGTCCTTGAAGCGGAGCTGACGCAGCACGTAGGTCTTCTCCAGCGCCGACTTGCCGTTGCCGGACTCGCCGAGCACCAGCCAGTGCGGCGCGGGCAGCTGCTGCCCGTACAGCTGGAAGGGGTCGTAGACGTAGCCCTTGCCGCTGTACACCTCGCGGCCGATGATCACGCCGGAGTCGCCCAACCCCGGGGCGGCGGTGGGCAGGTACACCGCCTGGGCCTGGCCGGTGGAGGTGCGCACGGGCAGCCGGGCGGTCTCCACCTTGCCGAACATCAGACTGGTGAAGGCGTCGGTCAGGCTTCCGATGGCCATCGGTGGTCCTCCCTGGTGCAGGTCAGCGGCGGATGCCCGTGGCGAACGGGAGGGTGTTGACGAAGGCCCGGTGGTGCTCGCGGTCGCACCACTCCAGCTTGAGGTAGCTCTTGCCCGCCGAGGCGCGGATGGTGCGCTTGTCGCGGGCCAGCGCCTCGGGGCTGCGCGAGGAGACCGTGATGTACCCGACCAGGTTGACCCCGGCCGCGCCGGAGGCCAGGTCGTCGCCGCGCTGGTCCACCCGGCCGGTGTGCGCCAGGTCGCGCGGGTCCACGGTGCGGTTCATCTTGGCGGCCCGGCTGGCCTCCGCCTCGTCGTTGGTCTTCTCGGTGAGCATCCGCTCGATCGCGACGTCGGTCGGCTCCAGGTCCATGGTGACCGCGACGGTCCGGATCACGTCCGGCGTGTGCACCAGCAGCGGAGCCAGGAAGTTGACGCCGACCGGGGTGAGCGGCCACTCCTTGACCCAGGCGGTGGCGTGGCACCACGGCTCCCTGGTGGCCGACTCCCGGGTCTTGGCCTGGAGGAACTGCGGGTGGGTGGCGTCGAGTTCGGCCGGCCAGGCGTTGCGCTGGCTCATCGCCTGGATGTGGTCGATCGGGTGGTCCGGGTCGTACATCGAGTGCAGCAGCGAGGACAGCCTGGCGTGACCGAGCGGCTGCCTGACCCGGATGTCGGCCTCGGCCAGCCGGGCGCAGATGTCGGTCAGCTCACGGGCCATCACCGCCGCCAGCCCCTCGTCGTCCCTGGCCCGCCGGGCACCGGAGGTACGGCCCATCGCGTGCGCCTCGGCCGCCAGGTCGCGGGTGTAGTGCATGCAGGCCACCAGGTAGGCCCGGTGCTGCTCGGAGGAGGTGGAGACCATCGACTGGAGCTGGTCGTAGCTGTCCTGCAGCCAGCCGGGGGCGGCCGGATCGCCGCGCCGCTCGACGTCCTTGGCGTGCGCGTCCGGGTCGGCGGGCAGGGTGCGGGCCAGGATCTGGAGCCGCGTCACGAAGCCGTCCCCGTTGGCGACGTGCTTGAGCAGCGTGCCGAACCGGTCGACCAGCGCCTCCTGGTCCTCCGAGTCGCGCAGCCCGACGCCCGGCCCCTCGATCTCGATCGCGGCCGTCACCGTACGGCGCTCCAGGTGCATCAGCACCCCGACCTCGTCAGGACCGAACGGCGCGGACAGCCAGCGCAGCCGCCCGACACCGGGCGGCGGACCGACCTCGATCTCCCGGCCGTCCAGCCGCGTCCCCGCGTCCACCACGTCCGACCGCCAGAGCCCCCGGCCGCTGCGCACAGTGCGGCGGTAGGTGCGGTTGATCTCCACCCACTTGTAGAACGTCCGGCGCCGGTAGGGCACGTAGACCGCCATCACGGCGAGCAGCGGCAGGCCGATCAGGCCCGCGATCCGCAGCGGCAGGACCGGCATCGCCAGGCCCCACACCATGCCGAGGAAGGCGCCGAAGATGATCAGCACGATCTCCCCGGACTCCCGGTTGCGCCCGATCGGCGCGTTCGGGCGGGACTTGCCGATCAGATAGGTGCGGCGCTGGTGCACGTACGGCTGGGCGTAGGAACCTCCGCCGTACTGTTCGCTGCTCACGGGCCGGTCACGCTCCCTTCACGGGGTTGGTGGTCGGGGCGGGGGCCTGGGCCGGCGGAGCCGGGGTACGGGAGGCGTGCGCGGCGATACCGGGGGCGACCGAACCGCCGCCGGCTCCGGTGGAGGCGTTGGCGGTCTGCGGGCCGCCGCGCGAGCCGTGGGTGGAGATGCCCTGCTTGACCAGGTTGGCCGGCCCGTTGATCATCGCCGAGCCGGCCGAGACGGCGCTCGCCCGGGCGTTCCGCAGCTGCATCATCTCGTCGCCGAAGCCGGGGACGAAGCGGTAGACGGCAGCGCTCGCGAAGATCGACAGGAACAGGATGGCGAGGCCCGAGATCACCTTGGAGAAGTCGTCGGTGGCCCCGGCGCCGGTGGCCACCGCACCGGCCAGGCCGAGGATGATCACGATGATCGGCTTGGCCAGGTCGACCGCGAGCATCACCCCGGCCCAGCGCCGGACGTGCTTCCAGAGCTGCTTGTCCACCAGCCCGGCGTACACGGCGGTGCCGAGCAGCGCTCCGACGTAGAGCATCGCGGCCCGGATCAGCAGCTCGATCCAGAGCACCGCCGCGGCCAGCACCGCGACCAGCGAGATGATGATCAGGATCAGCGGCCCGCCCCCGATCGACCCCTTCTCCAGGGTGTCTGCGAACCCGCCCAGGTAGGTGCCGGTGTCGGACTTGGTGCCGGCCGAGATTGCGTCGGTCAGGCCGTCGGTGGCGGAGACCAGGGTGTACAGGATCAGCGGGGTGAAGGCGGAGGCGATGACGGTCAGCCAGAGGAAGCCGATCGCCTCCGAGATGGCGCCGGCCAGCGAGGCGCCGCGGACCGCGCGCTTGGTCACCGCGAGCAGCCAGAGCACCAGGGTGATCACCGTGGAGGCCGCGAACACCACCGCGTACTGCTGGAGGAAGGCGGCGTTGGTGAAGTCCACCTGGGTGGTGCCGTCGATTGCACCGGACAGCGCCCGCACCACGTACGCGGCGGCCTGGGCGCAGCCCTTGGCCAGCGAGCCGAGCGGGTCGGTGATGCCGCCGCCGATGGTGCCGCCGTTGACGGAAGGGACCACCGCGACGCCGGAGGGCGGCGTGCAGACGTTGCTCGCCCCTGGCAGCGGCACGTCGCACTTGGGCGTCGGCGAGGGCACCACCGGATCGGCCCAGGCCTGCTGGGCGGTCAGCAGCAACAGGGTTGGGAGGGTGCCGAGCAGCGTGGCCGCCCGGCGGAGTCGGTGACCGTCAACGGGCATAGCGGAAGCCTCCGAAGTCCTGGACGGCGCCGGTGATCTCCTCGGCGGTGGCGGCCTGTTGGTCGCCGGGCAGCGGGGCCGGACCGGTGCGCCGGGCGAAGTCGGTCAACTTCCAGTCGGCCCCCGTCCAGCGCATGGTGACGGTGAGCGTGTACCAGTTCTCGGTGACCGGCAGCACCGAGCCGGGCCCGGCCAGCCCCAGCAGGCCGGTGCACCAGACCTCGACCACGGTGGCGGTGTCGGCGGAGTTGGTGGTCTTCGTGCCGACCGGGACCGTCCGGCTGACGAAGGTCAGCCCCTTCGGGGCCTTGCCCTTGTCGTCCAGGCCGAGCTTGGTCAGCGTCTCCTTGCTGAACGCCGCGTCCAGCCGGGCGGCCAGCGCGGCCTGGCTGGTGCTGTCGGCGATGGTGGCCAGCACGGTGCGACGGCCCTCGGCGCGGAGCATCTCCGCCGAGCCCAGCGCCACCGCGTAGTTGGCGGCGGCGGACTGCGCGCCCTGGTCGGTGTGCGGGTGGCCGACGCCGATGCCGTTCGAGGCGGTGGAGACCGGCAGCTGGCCGGTCGGCGCGGTGGCGGCGGCCTGCGGGGTGGCCGCCTGGTCGGCCGAGGTGGTCCCGGTCGGGTCGGGCTTGTCCCGGTTGGCGATGGAGATCGCCACCACCAGCAGGGCCACCACCAGCAGCACGGTCAGGAGGGTGCGCAGCGGCCGGGGCTGACGGCCCGTCGGCTGGTAGACGGACTGCTCGCCGACCGGCAACCGCGTACGGGTGTGCGGCTGGTCGTCGGACACCGGCACGGCGGCCCTCCTGGTACGGGGAGCCCGAGGGGGCGCCCGAGCGTGGACTGAGACCCTGGACGGGTTCGGATGCGCGACAGCCCGGTGGTCGACGGCCACCTGGCCGCACCACCGGGGTAGGACTTACTGATCGTCAGATGGCCATGCCGTACACAATGGTGAACAGAGTGCCGAGTGATCCGATGATGAACACGCCGGTCAGCCCCGCGACGATCAGCCCCTTGCCCTGTTCGGCCCCGAAGGTGTCCCGCATCGCGGTCGCGCCGATCCGCTGCTTGGCCGCACCCCAGACGGCGATGCCCAGGCAGGACAGGATGGCGACCGCCATCACCACCTGGACCATCGTCCTGGCCTCGGCTCCGAGGCTGGCGAACGGCCCCCAGTCCGGGGCGATGCCGCCGATGATGGTGTCGATGCCGGCCTTCTTGGGGTCATCGGCCAGGAAGCCGATCCGGTCACTCTGCACGCTGCTCAGGTTCATTCCATCTCACCGCCCGATCAGGCAAATTCAAGGCCCCGGACCAGGGTTGCGCGAAGGGCCGCTACCCATTCTTGGCCAGATCTGATGCCGACTTGGCTGCTTCTCGCGGATTGGTCGTGGGGGATGGGACACGTACGCCAGGATGTCCACCGTACGAATGATACCGCTCACTCTTTGTATCTGCGATGATTGCGCTGAGCAATGCCTTCTCGGACACAGGAAACTGACGCCTCGTCGGGACGGTGCTGATGCTACTCGGGAAGGCCAAGGCCGCCGCAGCCGCCACCGGCGCACTCGCCGCGGGCCTCGTCGGCGTGATCGTGCTCGGCACGTACGCCGCCAGCGGAGCCCCCTCCGCCGCCACGAACAACCTCTCGCTCTCCAGCCGTTCGGTGCCGGCCGCGTTCCAGCCGCTGATCGAGCAGTGGGGCACGCTCTGCCCGGAGATCTCGCCGCCGATGCTGGCCGCCCAGCTCTACCAGGAGAGCGGCTTCGACCCGGCGGCCCGCAGCCCCGCCAAGGCGTACGGCATGGCCCAGTTCCTGGAGGGCACCTGGGCCTCCTACGGCCGGGACGGCAACGGCGACGGCAAGGCCGACATCTGGAACGCGGCGGACGCCATCGCCTCCGCCGCCACCTACGACTGCGCGCTGGCCAAGGAGGTCGCCAAGGTTCCCGGCGACCACCAGAGCAACCTGCTGGCCGCCTACAACGCCGGCCCGTACGCGGTGATCCAGTACAACGGCGTCCCGCCCTACAAGGAGACCCAGGGCTACGTCCGCAGCATCAGGTCGCTGGCGGTGAGCTTCACCGCGCCCGCGGTCGGCAGCTCGCTCGCGATGTCCGCCCAGTCCGCCGGGGCGATCTACTACGCCCAGCAGACGCTCGGCACGCCGTACCTCTGGGGCGGCAACGGCTGGGCCTCCCAGGACGGCCGGTTCGACTGCTCGGGCCTCACCCAGGCCGCCTTCGCCAGCGTCGGCATCGAGCTACCCCGGGTCGCCAACGACCAGTGGAACTCGGGCCCGCACCCCAGCCGGGACCAACTCCGCCCGGGCGACCTGGTCTTCTTCGCCACCGACCAGAGCGACCCGCGCTCCATCGACCACGTCGGCATCTACGTCGGCGGCGGCTACATGATCAACGCGCCGCACACCGGCGCGGTGATCCGCTACGACAGCATCGACCGCGCCAAGTACTTCGGCGCCACCCGGGTCACCCCGGACGGCGCGGTCGCCCTCCCTGTCCGGAACGCGGACGGCACCATCACCGGCAGCGGCCAGGGCACCGTGCGGAGCTGATCAGGTTCAGAGGTCTGTGGCCGTGAAGTGGACAGTCAGTCAATTTTTCATAACTCCGCCCGGGCCCCGGAACCCGGCACCCCGGTTCTGACGTTGTGTCCGGTGGCGAACAATCGGATCCCAACGGAGGTGTGGCGTGTCGACGCTGCTCGGCGACACGACCGGGCCCGACCTGGAGCTGCTGCGCGCGGTGAACGGTCTGGCCAGATCCGCCCCTAATTGGATCGACGGCGCCGTCGCCTGGCTGGGCGAGTACGGCATCCTGCTCGGCCTGGCCATGATCGGCGTGGTCGCCTGGCTTCAGGCCCGCCGCCGCCCCGACGCCCCGGTCGCCATCGCGGGCCTGCTCTGGGCACCGCTCGCCGTCGCCCTCTGCGAGCTGGCCAACCTGCCGATCTCCGCGCTGGTGAATCGGCCCCGGCCGTTCGTCGACCACCCCGACCTCGACGTCCTGGTGGCGGGCAAGGAGGGCACCCTCTCCTTCGTCAGCGACCACTCGGCGATGTCGATGGGCATCGCGATCGCCCTGTTCCTGGTCAACCGCAGGCTGGGCCTGGTCGCCGGTGTGCTCGCACTGTTCCAGGGCTTCGCCCGGCTGTACGTCGGGGTCCACTACCCGACCGACGTGCTCGGCGGGTACGCGCTCGCCGCCGCCGTGGTGCTGCTGCTGGCCCCGCTCGCGATGGCCGTGCTGGTCCCGCTCTGCCACGCGCTCGGACGGACCGCGCTGCGCCCGCTCCTGATCGCCCCTCAGCCCCGCCGCCGCAGCCGCAACCACGCCGAGCGTGACCTCGCCGCGTGAGGTGCCCCGGGGTCTAGGCCCTGTTCCCGGCGTCCGGGGTCTCCGGTCCGCCGTCCTCCGACCCGTGTGCCTCCGCGTCGCGGCGGGAGAGGTCGCGGGACCGGCGGGCCGGGGCGGACCAGCCGCAGGTGCAGTGGGCGATGGCGAAGGAGCCGCGTTCGACGACCGCCACCTCATGCTCGCTGGACACCCTGCCACGGTAGCCGCTCCCCCGACCGGCGCGAAATGAACACTGCGCGCCGGTCCACCCGTAACCCCCGAACCGCCAACTCGTTTGCCACGCAAGAGCTCTGCCCATCCGGGGTGGCTGCTTGCCGGGCCCCGGCCCGAGGGGGTTGTCGCTGTCGTGAAGAAGTCCGCTCGTACCGCTACCGCCACGGCGGTGCTCGCCGCCGCCCTGACCGCCTGCGGAGGCGGCTCGGGCCACCCGGCCGGTGGCTCCGCCGACCAGCTCTCGGCCGATCCGCTGACCGCCGTCCGCAGCTCGGCCGACATCACCGGACGTACCGGCTCCGCCCAGGCGGTCACCGAGCTGACCACCGAGTCCGCCGACAAGAAGGCGGTGTTCCACGGCGCCGGCGGCTACGACTACGTGAAGCGGGTCGGCCGGCTGGAGATCACCGTCCCGCCGGGCGCCGCCACCACCGGGAAGATCGTCGAGGTGGTGCTGCCCGGCACGGTCTACCTGCAGAACAGCGGGGCGAAGATCCCCGAGGGCAAGTGGGTGAAGCTCGACATCCGTCAGCTCCCGGACGGCAACCTGGTCAGCAGCGGTGCGACCGATCCGGCCAGTGCGGCGGGGGCGCTGCGGGGGGCGCAGCAGGCCGAGCTGGTCGGCACCGAGTCGGCCGGCGGGGTGGAGCTCAAGCACTACAAGGGCCTGCTCGACCTGGCCAAGGCCGCCGAGGCCACCGGTGGGCGCGGCGGGGACGGTCTGCGGATGGCCGCCCAGACGTTCACGGTGAAGGAGATCCCGTACGAGGCCTGGCTGGACGGGCAGGGCCGGCTGCGTAAGGTGGTGCAGACCTTCGGGTTCTCGGGGGTGGCTGGTTCGAAGCTGCCGAAGGACCAGGTGCGGGTGGTCTCGGTGCTGTCGCTGTCCGACTTCGGCAAGCCGGTGCAGGCGGCGGAGCCCACGCCGGACGAGATCTACTCGATGAAGCCGTCCGCGCCACCGAAGTAACCGCCCGGATGGTGGGCAGAGATGGCCCGTCCGTGCCATGCGGTCGTGTGCCCGGGCTCCCTACGCTGGAGTCGGGGGCGGCACGCCACCGGTCGGACGGGTCCATGGGGGTGGAACGGGTGATGGCGTCCTCGGGGCCCCGTGGCGGCGGTCACGACCAGACCGCCCTGGACGAGATCGAGCTGACCGGTGAGCTGATGATCGCCGCCTCCGACAGCGAGTGCGAGCGGCTCGCCCCCGAGCGGATCGACGAGGTGCTGCTGGCGGGTGACGAGGAGTCGGCTGACTGACTCTCAGGTCCGCAGCAGGCGGGAGATGGCGGCGGTGGCCTCGGCCACCTTGGCGTCCAGCTCCCCCTCGCCCGCCTCGGCGGCGGCCGCCACGCAGTGCCGCAGGTGCTCCTCGAGCAGCGAGAGCGCGAAGGCCTGCAGCGCCTTGGTGTTGGCCGAGACCTGGGTCAGGATGTCGATGCAGTAGACGTCCTCGTCGACCATCCGCTGCAGGCCGCGCACCTGACCCTCGATCCGGCGCAGCCGCTTGAGGTGCTCCGCCTTCTGCGAGCTGTACCCGTGCGGCCCGTGCCCGGTCTCCTGCTGGTGCTCGGCATCCTGTGTCCCGACGCTGGTCATCCCGTCCGCCTATGTCTCGGTGCTCACCTGTCCGTAGGGCTCAAGTGTCCAACACCACGGACCTCCGGTCTGTTCCTCCGTACGAGCGGCGCGACCGATCTCCGAGCGCAGCAGGGGCGCAATCGGGGCGGTGTTCCGTCAGACTGATGGCTCACGTCCGCACGCCGGTGTGCGGACCCGACCGAACCGCTGCGGGCCGAAGTGCGGAACCGGACGCTCCGGCTCCTCGAACGTCACCCCGTTTGCGTACTTCTGACGCCTTGCGCCTAGCATCGTTCAGTCCCTACCCCGCACATCGGAGATTTCCGTGCGTTTTAGCCTGACCCCGAAGGAGACGAGCTTCTACGACATGTTCGCCGCAGCCGCGGAGAACCTGGTCGTGGGATCGAAGCTCCTGCTGGAACTGCTGGGTTCAGACGTGTCGGCCCGCGCGGAGATCGTCGAGCGCATGCGCGCCGCCGAGCACGCCGGCGACGACACCACCCATGCGGTGTTCCACCAGCTCAACTCCTCCTTCATCACGCCCTTCGACCGCGAGGACATCTACAGCCTCGCGTCCTCGCTGGACGACATCATGGACTTCATGGAGGAGGCGGTCGACCTGGTCGTCCTCTACGACATCCAGACCCTGCCGAAGGGTGTCGAGCAGCAGATCGAGGTGCTCGCCCGGGCCGCCGAGCTGACCGCCGAGGCGATGCCGAAGCTGCGCACCATGACGAAGCTGACGGAGTACTGGATCGAGATCAACCGGCTGGAGAACCAGGCGGACCAGATCCACCGCAAGCTGCTCGCCCACCTGTTCAGCGGTCAGTACGAGGCGATCGAGGTGCTGAAGCTCAAGCAGGTCGTGGACGTCCTCGAAGAGGCGGCCGACGCGTTCGAGCACGTGGCCAACACGGTGGAGACCATCGCCGTCAAGGAGTCCTGACCAGCGTGGATACGGCAGCACTCATCGCCGTCCTCGGGGTGGCGTTCTTCTTCACGTACACCAACGGCTTCCACGACTCGGCGAACGCCATCGCCACCTCGGTCTCCACCCGGGCGCTCACCCCCAAGGTGGCCCTGGCGATGGCCGCGGTGATGAACCTGGCCGGTGCCTTCCTCGGCAGCGGCGTGGCGAAGACCGTCTCCAAGGGGATCATCGAGACCCCGACCGGCAACCAGGGCATGGGCATCCTGTTCGCCGCCCTGGTCGGCGCGATCGCCTGGAACCTGACCACCTGGTACTTCGGTCTGCCGTCCTCCTCCTCGCACGCCCTGTTCGGCGGAATGGTGGGCGCGGCCCTGGCCGGTGGCACCGAGGTGATCTGGTCCGGCGTGCTCGACAAGATCGTCATCCCGATGTTCGTCTCGCCGGTCATCGGCCTGGTGGCCGGCTTCCTGGTGATGCTGGCCATCCTGTGGATCTTCCGGCGGGCCAACCCGCACCGGGCCAAGCGCAACTTCCGGGTCGCGCAGACGGCTTCGGCCGCCGCGATGGCGCTCGCGCACGGTCTGCAGGACGCCCAGAAGACGATGGGCATCGTGGTGATGGCGCTCACCATCTCGGGACACCAGAGCGGCAGCGACATCCCGGTCTGGGTGAAGATCTCCTGCGCCACGGCGCTCTCGCTGGGCACCTACGCCGGTGGCTGGCGGATCATGCGGACCCTCGGCCGCAAGATCATCGAGCTGGACCCGCCGCAGGGTTTCGCGGCTGAGACCACCGCCGCGACGATCATGTACATCACGTCGTTCGTCTTCAAGGCGCCGATCTCCACCACCCACGTGATCACTTCGGCGATCATGGGCGTGGGTGCCACCAAGCGGATCCGCGCGGTGCGCTGGGGCGTGGCCAAGAACATCGTGCTCGGCTGGTTCATCACCATGCCGGCCGCCGCGATCGTCGCGGCGCTGATGTACTGGGCCATCCACCTGGTCTTCGGCTGACCGGCCCCGACACACGGCAAGGGCCCGCCCCCACATCACGGGGGCGGGCCCTTTTTCCGGCTCCGCGGCGGCACCGCCATGCAGCGCCGCGGAGCAGTCCTTGGTCTAGCCGAAGCGGCCGGAGATGTAGTCCTCGGTGGCCTGGACCGAGGGGTTGGAGAAGATCCGCTGGGTGTCGTCGAGCTCGACGAGCTTGCCCGGCTGGCCGACCCCGGCCAGGTTGAAGAAGGCGGTGCGGTCGGAGACCCGGGCCGCCTGCTGCATGTTGTGAGTCACGATCACGATGGTGAACTGCGACTTCAGCTCGCCGATCAGATCCTCGATGGCGAGGGTGGAGATCGGGTCGAGGGCCGAGCAGGGCTCGTCCATCAGCAGCACCTGCGGCTCGACCGCGATCGCACGGGCGATGCAGAGCCGCTGCTGCTGACCACCCGACAGACCGGCGCCGGGCTTGTTCAGGCGGTCCTTGACCTCGTTCCAGAGGTTGGCGCCCTGCAGCGACTTCTCCACCACGCCGTCCAGCACGGACTTCTTCTTCACGCCGGCCAGCTTGAGCCCGGCCGCCACGTTGTCGTAGATCGACATGGTGGGGAACGGGTTCGGCCGCTGGAAGACCATGCCGACGGTACGGCGGACGGCCACCGGGTCGACCGCGGAGGCGTACAGGTTCTCGTCGTCGAGCAGCACCTTGCCCTCGACCCGGGCGCCGGGGATCACCTCGTGCATCCGGTTCAGGGTGCGCAGGAAGGTGGACTTGCCGCAGCCGGACGGGCCGATGAAGGCCGTCACCGAGCGGGGCTCGACGGTCATCGAGATGTCCTCGATGGCCTTGGTGGTGCCGTAGAAGGCGGACAGTCCGCTGACGTCGATGCGCTTGGCCATGATCGTTCTTCTCTCGTGTCTTCTCGGGCGTCAGTCGGAGTGTCAGTGACCGGACTTGGGCGAGCGCCAGCGGGCGATGGCCCTGGCGACCAGGTTGAGCGCCATCACGAAGGCGATCAGCACCAGTGCGGCGCCCCAGGCCCGGGCGTACCCGAAGTCGTTGTTGCTCTGGTACTGCTGCCAGATGTAGAGCGGCAACGACTGCTGCGGACCCTCGAACGGGTTCGAGTTGATGATCTCGGTCCCGAAGACCAGCATCATCACAGGCGCGGTCTCACCGGTGATGCGGGCGACCGCCAGCATCACACCGGTGGTGATACCGCCGATCGCGGTCGGCAGGACGATCCGCAGGATGGTCTTCCACTTCGGCACGCCCAGGGCGTACGAGGCTTCGCGCAGCTCGTTCGGCACGAGCTTGAGCATCTCCTCGGTGGAGCGGACCACCACCGGCATCATCAGGATCGCCAGCGCGAGGCTGCCCGCGAAGCCGGAGTACTCGAAGTCGAAGAGCAGGATCCACAGCGAGAGGATGAACAGACCGGCGACGATCGACGGGACACCCGTCATGACGTCGACGAAGAAGGTGACCGCCTTGGCCAGTCGGCCCCGGCCGTACTCGACCAGGTAGACGGCGGTCAGCAGACCGACCGGGGCGGCCAGCAGGGTGGCCAGACCGACCTGCTCCAGGGTGCCGATCAGCGCGTGATAGACACCACCACCCGCCTCGGTGCTGATCACGCCCTTCATGGAGTGGTTGAGGAAGTAGCCGTTCACCACACCGGCGCCCTGCTGGACGGTGTAGAAGATCAGCGCGACCAGCGGGATGACCGCCAGCACGAAGGCCAGCCAGACCACCGAGGTGGCGAGCCGGTCCTTGGCCTGCCGACGGCCCTCGACCTTGGCCGAGAGGACGTAGGTGAGGCCGACGAAGGCCAGACCGGCGAGCAGACCCCACTGGATCCTGCTCGTCAGGCCGGCGCCCAGGCCGATCGCGACACCGATCGCGATCGAGACCGCGGCGATCCCGGCGGGGGCCCAGTTCGGCAGCCGGTCGGTGGTCAGACCGCGGCGCAGCTGGGGCGCGACGGCCACCGAGTCGGTAACGGTGGTGGACATCAGTTGGCCCCCGAGTATTCCTTGCGGCGCGCGATGATCATCCGCGCGGCACCGTTCACCAGCAGGGTGATCACGAACAGGACGAGGCCGGAGGCCATCAGCGCGTTCCGGCCGTTCTCACCGGCCTCACCGAAGCGCAGGGCGATGTTCTGCGCGAAGGTGCCGCCACCCGGGTCCATCAGGTGCAGCGAGAGCAGCGAGCTGGAGGAGAGCACGGTGGCGACGGCGATGGTCTCACCGAGCGCCCGGCCGAGGCCGAGCATCGAGGCCGAGATCACGCCCGGGCGGCCGAACGGCAGCACCGCGGTGCGGATCATCTCCCAGCGGGTCGCCCCCAGGGCGAGCGCCGCCTCCTCGTGCATCCGCGGCGTCTGCTTGAAGACCTCGCGGGAGACGGCGGTGATGATCGGCAGGATCATGATCGCCAGCACGATCCCGACCGTGAACAGCGACCGCGGGGCGGCACCGGTCTTGGTGGAGTCGAAGAGGTACGTCCAGCCCAGGTACGTGTCCAGCCAGCTGGTCAGGCCGCTCATGTGCGGCACCAGGAAGAGCGCGCCCCACAGGCCGTAGACGATGGACGGCACGGCCGCCAGCAGGTCCACCAGGTAGGCGAACGGCTGGGCGATCTTCCTCGGCGCGTAGTGCGAGATGAACAGCGCCACCCCGATCGCCACCGGCACCGCGATGACCATCGCGATGAGCGCGCTGGCGACGGTGCCGAAGACCAGCACCGCGATGCCGAAGACCGGCTTGGGCGCGTCCGGCAGCCACTCGAAGGTGGTGAAGAAGTTGCCCTCGTTGTGACCGAGCGCGAGGAACGAACGGTACGTCAGGAACCCGGCGATCGCGGCCATGATGACCAGCAGCAGGATGCCCGAACCACGGGAGAGGTTGAAGAAGATGCTGTCGCCGCGCCGGCTGTCCGATCGGCCCCGGCGGGCCCTGCTGCCGACGGCGGCAGGGGGTGATGTCGTCATGGTCTCTACTCCGGTCTGGTGGTGCTGCCCCGCGGAGGGCGGCACCATGGCGGCGGTGCCCCGGACGTGTGGTGCTCAACTGTGCCGGCCGGGCAGCCCCGCCCCCCTCTTCGAGGGCCGCCCGGCCGGTGGTCGGTCAGGTCAGGCGAGCGCGGTGACCGCGGCCTTGACCTTGTCGCTGAGCTCCTTGGGGAGCGGCACGTAACCCTTGGCGGAGATGGCCTGCTGGCCCGCGTCGCTGATGGTGTAGGTCAGGAAGGACTTCAGGGTCTCGAGGGTCTCGGCCTTGTTGCCCTTGTCGCAGACGATCTCGTACGTGACCAGGACGAGCGGGTAGGAACCCTCCTCCTTGGTCGCGTAGTCCAGGCTCAGCGCCAGGTCGCTGCCGGTGCCCGCGATCTTCGCCTTGGCGAAGGTGTTCGCGGCGTTGGCGGCGGTGGCCTCGACCGGCTTGGCGGCGCCGGTCGCGATCGCGGCCGACTTGAGGTTGTTGGTCTGGGCGTAGGCCAGCTCGGCGTAGCTGATCGAGTTCTTGACCTGCTTCACCTGGGCCGAGACACCGGCGTTCTGGGCCGCCGACTGGCCGCCCTTGCCCGCCCATGCCTTGGCGGGCTTGTACGCCCAGGCGCCGCCCGAGGTCTTCTCCAGGTACTTGGTCAGGTTCTCCGTGGTGCCGGAGTCGTCCGAGCGGTGGACCGTCTGGATGTCGGCGTCGGGCAGCTTGGCGCCCGGGTTCAGCGCGACGATCGCCGGGTCGTTCCACTTGGTGATCTGCGAGTCGAAGATCTTCGCCGTGGTCGGACCGTCCAGGACCAGGTTGTCCACGCCGTCCACGTTGTAGACGATCGCGATCAGGCCGGCCACCATCGGCAGGTTGATGCCCTGGCCGGTCTTGCAGACCTCCTTGGACGCGTCGGCCTCGGCCGGCTTCAGCGCCGAGTCGGAGCCCGCGAAGGTGACCTTGCCCTGGTTGAACTGCTGGATACCGGCACCGGAGCCGCCACCGGAGTAGGTGATCGTCGAACCGGCGCAGGCGTTGCCGTAGGCGACCTTCCACACGTCGATCGCGCTCTGCTGCGCGGTGGAACCGGCGCCGAGCAGCTGGCCGGCCTTGCCACAGGCGATGGCGGCGGCCGAGGGGGCGCCGGAGCCGGACGTCTTCGGGTCGGCGTTGTCGTCCGAGCCGCAGGCCGCGAGCGACAGCGAGCCAACGAGCGCCATGGCACCGATCGCGAGGGCCTTGGAGCGGCCGTTCCGCTGGAGCTTCACAGGGGTTCCCTTTCTGTGGCACCACCCGACCTCTGTCACGTCCCGGCACGGGACGGCGGTACGGGTTCTGCTGTGGTCCGGGGTCCGTGCGGCCCTCCGGTGCTACCGAAGTTAGGCCGGGTAGGTGACGCGTCAGGCGGACGCAAATGAACGGAGAGTGAACCTGTAGCGGATGGCGGGAAACACCGATCGGTAGTAACGGTTGCGTCACGGGCAGGGCGCGGGCAGGTCTCTCATGACGCTCCGTCAGCCAGAGCGGCCAGCAGCGCGTCCACCAGCTCCCGGTCCCGCTCATGGGTCAGCCGGGCTTTCGCCTTCCGCGGTGCCAGCCACTTCAAACGGTCCACCTCCCGGTTGGGCGTGAACGAGCCACCGGTCGGCACCGCCGCCCAGTACCTGACCTCCTTCGGCCGCCCCTGGGCCAGGTAGTGCTGGGCGGGCAGCTCCACACCCAGCACGCAGCGCAGCCCGGTCTCCTCCAGGACCTCCCGCAGCGCGGCCGACCGCCAGCCCTCCCCGGGCTCGAGCTTCCCCTTCGGCAGCGACCAGTCGTCGTACTTCGGCCGGTGGATCAGCGCGATCCGCGGCTTCTTCCGGCCCACCCCGTCCTTCTTCGGCGGCCCCGGCACCCAGAGCACCGCCCCGGCCGCCAGCACCGTCTGCCCGCGCCCGGCCGGCCGCCCTCGCGTCCCCCGGACCGGTGTGGTCAGCAGCTTGCCCATGCGTGCCATCCGTGATGCTGGAGAGTCGGCCACTGGTGGCCGAAGGCGTAGCGCGCCGCCTCCACCTCCAGCCGCTGATCAGCATGCACCACGCCGAGCACGTACGCCGTCGCCGGGGTGATCCGCGGCGTTCGCGCCGCCGAGGAGACAGTCACCGCCGCGTCCGCCGCCTCCTGGTGCCGGTCCAGCACCCGGTCGATCCCGTCCAGCTCCGCCAGCGACGCCCCGCACACCTCCAGCGCGTACCTGGCCCGCTTCACCAGGATTCGCACCCGGTGCCACGGCGCGTCGTCCGCCGCCAGCACCAGGTCCGCGTCCACCCGCGTGGCGGACTGGACCGGCACCGCCCCCAGCCGGTGCAGCCCCTCACCCCCGTACGGCGTCCGCACGGGCGGCAGCGCCGCCGCACCCTCAGCCAGCAGCCCCAGCGCCGTCGCCACCTGCGGCCGCAGTGCACCGGCCGCCTCCGGCAGCATCGGCACCTCGCCGGCCAACAACGTCATCCGGTCAGCCAGCGCGTGCAGCCGGGCCGACCGCAGCTCCTGCAGCAGCGTGGTGTGCGCCCTGGTCCTCGCCAGCGTCAGCTGGCGCTCCATCAGGGCCCTCGCCTTCGGCGCACCGGCGTGACCGGCCAGCATCCCGGCGCGGCCCGGATCGGTCTCGCTCAGCGAGTCCACCGCCGCCAGCAGCCGGGCCGACCGCCGGACGTACCCCGGCTCCTGCGCCAGCAGTCCCGACAGCCAGCGCAGCTCCGTCCTGGTCTCCTCCGCCCAGACCGGCTCGAAGACCGGCGCGAAGGTGTGCAGCGCCCCGCCGATCCGCCGCACACAGCGCAGCAGCTCCCCGGTCCCACCGGCGACGGCCTGGCTCCCCCCACCGCTCGGCAGCGACCCGGTCCTGGACCCGGCCTCCCCCACCGCCAGGGGCAGCGCCCGCAGGAAGGCGCCCGCCCGGGCGTGCAGGTACTCCGCCAGCACCTCCTCGGCCGGGGCCGGATGGTCGGTGCACTCCGTCGTCGGCAGCTCGGTCATGGTTCCTCGTCCCCCCGAGGGCTGTCCCCGCTGTGGTGGCGGATGCCCCGGGGATGGTGACTGTCTCTCAGCTCCTGCTACGGGAGCTTGCGGCGGCGCTGCCTCGAGTCGATCAGCAGGTCCTGCACGTGCCGCAGCTGTCGGCCTTCGGCGTCCTGCGAGTGTCTGGTCCAGCGGCCGTCCGACCCCAGGTGCCAGGACTCGGTCGCGTCCGACATGCCGAGGTCGATCAGCCCGGACAGCTCGGCCCTGGCCCCCGGATCCGTCACCCTCACCAGCGCCTCGATCCGGCGGTCCAGGTTGCGGTGCATCATGTCCGCGCTGCCGAACCACACCTCAGGCTCGCCGCCGTTGCCGAACACGAAGATCCGCGAGTGCTCCAGGAACCGGCCCAGGATGCTGCGCACCCTGACGTTCTCGCTCAACCCCGCCACGCCGGGCCGAATCGCGCAGATTCCGCGCACCCAGACGTCCACCGGCACGCCGGCCTGCGAGGCCCGGTACAGCGCGTCGATCACGGTCTCGTCCACGATCGAGTTGACCTTGAGCTTCACGAACGCCGGACGCCCCGCCCTGTGGTGCGCGATCTCCTGCTGGATCCGCGCCACCAGCCCGTCCCGCAGCCCGCGCGGCGCGGTCAGCAGCCGACGGTAGGACTCCCGGCGCGAGTAGCCGGAGAGCCGGTTGAACAGGTCCGACAGGTCCGCACCGACCTGCGGGTCCGCCGTCAGCAGCCCCAGGTCCTCGTACACCCTGGCGGTCTTCGGGTGGTAGTTGCCCGTCCCCACGTGGGCGTACCGCCGCAGCGTGTCGCCCTCCTCGCGGACCACCAGCGAGAGCTTGCAGTGCGTCTTCAGGCCGACCAGCCCGTACACCACGTGGCAGCCCGCCTCCTCCAGCTTGCGGGCCCACTTGATGTTGGCCTGCTCGTCGAAGCGCGCCTTGATCTCGACCAGCACCAGCACCTGCTTGCCGGACTCGGCCGCGTCGATCAGCGCGTCCACGATCGGCGAGTCACCCGAGGTGCGGTACAGCGTCTGCTTGATCGCCAGCACGTCCGGGTCGTTCGCCGCCTGCTCCAGGAACGCCAGCACCGAGGTCGAGAAGCTGTCGTACGGGTGGTGCAGCAGCACGTCCCGCTCCCGCATCGCGGCGAAGATGTCCGGCTGGGTGGCCGACTCCACCTCGATCAGCCCACGGGCCGTCCCCGCCACGAACTTCGGGTACCGCAGCTCGGGCCGGTCCAGGTCGGCGATGCCGAACAGACCGGTCAGGTCCAGCGGCCCCGGCAGCGGGAAGACCTCGGCGTCGGTGATGTTCAGCTCCCGCACCAGCAGGTCGAGGATGTAGGGGTCGATCGACTCCTCCACCTCCAGCCGCACCGGCGGGCCGAACCGACGCCGCATCAGCTCCTTCTCCAGCGCCTTGAGGATGTTCTCGGTGTCGTCCTCCTCGACCTCCAGGTCCTCGTTCCTGGTCACCCGGAACGCGTGGTGGTCCAACACCTCCATCCCCGGGAAGAGCTCCTCCAGGTGCGCCCCCATCACGTCCTCCAGCGGGACGTACCGCTGCGGGCTCGCCTCCAGGAACCGCGACAGCGACTGCGGGACCTTCACCCGCGCGAAGTGCTTGTGGCCGGAGACCGGGTTGCGCACCACCACGGCCAGGTTCAGGCTCAGCCCCGATATGTACGGGAACGGGTGCGCCGGGTCGACCGCCAGCGGGGTCAGCACCGGGAAGATCTTCTGCCGGAACAGCGAGTGCAGCCTGGCCTGCTCCTTCTCCGCCAGCTCGGCCCAGCGGACCAGCTCGATGCCCTCCGCCGCCAGGTCCGTCAGCACCTCGTGCTGGAAGGTCGCGGCATGGCGGGCCATCAACTCACGGGCCCGGTTCCATATCTGGTCCAGCACCTCGCGCGGCTGCAGCCCGGACGCCGACCGCTGGGCCACCCCCGTGGCGATCCGGCGCTTCAGACCGGCGACCCTGACCATGAAGAACTCGTCCAGGTTGCTGGCGAAGATCGCCAGGAACTTGGCCCGCTCCAACAGGGGGATCTGCGGGTCCTCAGCCAGCTCCAGCACCCGCTCGTTGAACGCAAGCCAGCTGCGCTCACGATCCAGGAACCGGCCCTGCGGCAGCTCCTCCAGCTCCTGGCCGTCGACCTCCAGATCGGCCTCGGCCAGCGCCAGCGACGGCGGCAGGGTGGTTGCGGGACCCGGGGACTTCGAGCTCGCCGGGACGGGGGCGGGACGGGGGATGCTCATGGGCTCCAGCTCCTCCAGCAGGACGTACTCCGGGTTCCCGGCCGACCGGGAGCTTGGTACTGCTGACGTCATCCTGTGATCTTTGCCGCGACAACTTAATCCACGGTAAACACCGCATGGCCAGGAGGAAAGCTGAGTCCGTCACCCCGTGTCCGGGGACCGGTCATCGCCCAGCCGCCGTGTCGATGCGGTACATCAGGTCCACCTCGTGCACGGTGAACCCCAGTCGTTCATATACCCGCACCGCGGCCGGATTGTCAGCGTCCACATAGAGGAGTACGGCCGGCACCTTTCGGTCCTCCGCCAGGTGCCGCAGTCCGGTGGCGGTCAGTGCCCGGCCCAGCCCACTGCCCTGCTCCGCCGGATCCACCGCCACCACGTACACCTCACCCAGACCGTCCGGATGCACCTTGGTCCAGTGGAAGCCGACCAGGACCTCGTCCCGCCAGGCCAGGAACAGCCCCGCCGGGTCGAACCACGGCTCGGCCAGCCGCTCGGCCAGGTCCTGCTCCGTCCAGCTGCCCTGCTCGGGGTGGTGGGCGAAGGCCAGCGCGTTCAGCCGCAGCCAGGCCGCTTGGTCCTGGCCCGGACGGAAGGTCCGCACCGTCACCCCCGCCGGGAGCTCCGGCTCGGCCGGCACCGGCTCGGCCGGCCTGCGCATCTGCCGCAGCTCCCGGACCAGCTCGGCCCCGTACTCAGCGGCGAGCCTCGCCGCTCCCGGGTGGCCGCCGTGCGCCCAGAAGTCCACGGTGCCCGCGTCCGCCTCCGCCAGCGTCGCGTCCAGCAACTGCCGCCCGAGCCCGCGCCGCCGATGGTCCGGGTGGACCGTCAGCTCCACCGTGGTCCGTCCCTCCGCCGCCTCCAGTTGCGCATACCCGGCCGGGACTGCCTCCCGACGCTGCACCAGATGGGTCACCCCCGGCCGGACACTGTCCGCCCGCAGCCGCAGCCGCCCGGCCTCGGACACCGCTTCGCGACCGTCCACCGCACTCGCCGCCGCGAGCACCGCCCTGACCGCCGCGAGATCCTCCGTGCTGAGGGTCTCGGTGCTGCGGATACCGTCCTGACTCGGGTTCGTCGTCTCCATGGTGCCGACCATACGCGGCGTCGGGTGTCGGGACGTCCGGGAAATGCAGAAAGCCCCCCGGCTATCAGCCGGGGGGCTTTCTGTGAATGATTGTTCGGCGGCGTCCTACTCTCCCACAGGGTCCCCCCTGCAGTACCATCGGCGCTACGAGGCTTAGCTTCCGGGTTCGGAATGTAACCGGGCGTTTCCCTCACGCTATGACCACCGAAACACTATGAAACTGTCAACCGCACCCCACCGTGACCATGGCAGGGGGTCGTTGTTTCAGAACAACACAGTGGACGCGAGCAACTGAGGACAAGCCCTCGGCCTATTAGTACCGGTCAGCTCCACCCCTTACAGGGCTTCCACATCCGGCCTATCAACCCAGTCGTCTACTGGGAGCCTTACCCTCTCAAGGAGGTGGGAATATTCATCTCGAAGCAGGCTTCCCGCTTAGATGCTTTCAGCGGTTATCCCTCCCGAACGTAGCCAACCAGCCATGCCCTTGGCAGAACAACTGGCACACCAGAGGTTCGTCCGTCCCGGTCCTCTCGTACTAGGGACAGCCCTTCTCAATATTCCTACGCGCACAGCGGATAGGGACCGAACTGTCTCACGACGTTCTAAACCCAGCTCGCGTACCGCTTTAATGGGCGAACAGCCCAACCCTTGGGACCTACTCCAGCCCCAGGATGCGACGAGCCGACATCGAGGTGCCAAACCATCCCGTCGATATGGACTCTTGGGGAAGATCAGCCTGTTATCCCCGGGGTACCTTTTATCCGTTGAGCGACGGCGCTTCCACAAGCCACCGCCGGATCACTAGTCCCGACTTTCGTCCCTGCTCGACCCGTCGGTCTCACAGTCAAGCTCCCTTGTGCACTTACACTCAACACCTGATTGCCAACCAGGCTGAGGGAACCTTTGGGCGCCTCCGTTACTCTTTAGGAGGCAACCGCCCCAGTTAAACTACCCACCAGACACTGTCCCTGATCCGGATCACGGACCCAGGTTAGACATCCAGCACGACCAGAGTGGTATTTCAACGACGACTCCACGACAACTGGCGTTGCCGCTTCAAAGTCTCCCACCTATCCTACACAAGCCGAACCGAACACCAATATCAAGCTATAGTAAAGGTCCCGGGGTCTTTCCGTCCTGCTGCGCGAAACGAGCATCTTTACTCGTAATGCAATTTCACCGGGCCTATGGTTGAGACAGTCGAGAAGTCGTTACGCCATTCGTGCAGGTCGGAACTTACCCGACAAGGAATTTCGCTACCTTAGGATGGTTATAGTTACCACCGCCGTTTACTGGCGCTTAAGTTCTCAGCTTCGCCAACCCGAAGATTGACTAACCGGTCCCCTTAACGTTCCAGCACCGGGCAGGCGTCAGTCCGTATACATCGCCTTACGGCTTCGCACGGACCTGTGTTTTTAGTAAACAGTCGCTTCTCGCTGGTCTCTGCGGCCGGCCCCAGCTCAGAGTGCAAGACTCATCACCAGTTCCGGCCCCCCTTCTCCCGAAGTTACGGGGGCATTTTGCCGAGTTCCTTAACCATAGTTCACCCGAACGCCTCGGTATTCTCTACCTGACCACCTGAGTCGGTTTGGGGTACGGGCCGCCATGAAACTCGCTAGAGGCTTTTCTCGACAGCATAGGATCATCCACTTCACCACAATCGGCTCGGCATCAGGTCTCAGCCTTAATGAGTGACGGATTTGCCTATCACTCGGCCTACACCCTTACCCCGGGACAACCACCGCCCGGGCTGGACTACCTTCCTGCGTCACCCCATCGCTCACCTACTACCCTGTTGGGTCACCGGCTCCACCACGTCCCTTTGTCCGAAGACTCCGGGCCGGCTTCACGGGCTTAGCATTCAGAGGTTCGACGTTGGCGCTTCAAAGCGGGTACGGGAATATCAACCCGTTGTCCATCGACTACGCCTGTCGGCCTCGCCTTAGGTCCCGACTTACCCTGGGCAGATCAGCTTGACCCAGGAACCCTTGGTCAATCGGCGCAAGAGTTTCCCACTCTTGTATCGCTACTCATGCCTGCATTCTCACTCGTGAACCGTCCACAACTGGATTCCTCCGCTGCTTCACCCGGCACACGACGCTCCCCTACCCATCACAGCCCCCGTTGGGGGTATTGCTGCAATGACACGACTTCGGTGGTGTACTTGAGCCCCGCTACATTGTCGGCGCGGAATCACTTGACCAGTGAGCTATTACGCACTCTTTCAAGGGTGGCTGCTTCTAAGCCAACCTCCTGGTTGTCTCTGCGACTCCACATCCTTTCCCACTTAGCACACGCTTAGGGACCTTAGTCGGTGTTCTGGGCTGTTTCCCTCTCGACCATGGAGCTTATCCCCCACAGTCTCACTGCCACGCTCTCACTTACCGGCATTCGGAGTTTGGCTAAGGTCAGTAACCCGGTGAGGCCCATCGCCTATCCAGTGCTCTACCTCCGGCAAGAAACACGTGACGCTGCACCTAAATGCATTTCGGGGAGAACCAGCTATCACGGAGTTTGATTGGCCTTTCACCCCTAACCACAGGTCATCCCCCAGGTTTTCAACCCTGGTGGGTTCGGTCCTCCACGAAGTCTTACCTCCGCTTCAACCTGCCCATGGCTAGATCACTCCGCTTCGGGTCTTGGGCATGCAACTGTACCGCCCTATTCGGACTCGCTTTCGCTACGGCTACCCCACACGGGTTAACCTCGCTACACACCGCAAACTCGCAGGCTCATTCTTCAAAAGGCACGCAGTCACGAGACACACAGCAAGCTGCATGTCCGACGCTCCCACGGCTTGTAGGCACACGGTTTCAGGTACTATTTCACTCCGCTCCCGCGGTACTTTTCACCATTCCCTCACGGTACTATCCGCTATCGGTCACTAGGGAATATTTAGGCTTAGCGGGTGGTCCCGCCAGATTCACACGGAATTTCTCGGGCTCCGTGCTACTTGGGAGAAGCTCAAGTGAGCCGCACAGATTTCGTCTACGGGGGTCTTACCCTCTACGCCGGACCTTTCGCATGTCCTTCGACTATCCATACGGTTTCTGACTCACCGACCGGCCGGCAGACCAATCAAGAACTTTCCCACGACCCCGCTCTGGCAACCCCTGCCGGGTCTCACACCAAAACGGTTTAGCCTCATCCGGTTTCGCTCGCCACTACTCCCGGAATCACGGTTGTTTTCTCTTCCTGAGGGTACTGAGATGTTTCACTTCCCCTCGTTCCCTCCACACACCCTATGTGTTCAGGTGCGGGTGACAGCCCATGACGACTGCCGGGTTTCCCCATTCGGAAACCCCCGGATCAAAGCCTGGTTGACGGCTCCCCGGGGACTATCGTGGCCTCCCACGTCCTTCATCGGTTCCTAGTGCCAAGGCATCCACCGTGCGCCCTTAAAAACTTGGCCACAGATGCTCGCGTCCACTGTGCAGTTCTCAAACAACGACCAGACACCCACCCTCGGCACCCCTGACAGGATGTCCTCAAGTAGGACCGGCACTGAAGCAACAGCCTCACGGCCGTTCCCTCAGGACCCAACAACGTGCCCGACACACCCGCCCTTACCGACCCACTTTCCACGCCGAAGCAGTACTTGTGAGGCCAACAGACCGTGTGTGCCGAATAGTCAACGTTCCACCCATGAGCAACCAACCGAGAGCATTCGTCTCGGTCTGGCTATGTGCTCCTTAGAAAGGAGGTGATCCAGCCGCACCTTCCGGTACGGCTACCTTGTTACGACTTCGTCCCAATCGCTGGTCCCACCTTCGACGGCTCCTCCCCTTACGGGTTAGGCCACCGGCTTCGGGTGTTACCGACTTTCGTGACGTGACGGGCGGTGTGTACAAGGCCCGGGAACGTATTCACCGCAGCATGCTGATCTGCGATTACTAGCAACTCCAACTTCATGGGGTCGAGTTGCAGACCCCAATCCGAACTGAGGCCGGCTTTTTGGGATTCGCTCCGCCTCGCGGCATCGCAGCCCTTTGTACCGACCATTGTAGCACGTGTGCAGCCCAAGACATAAGGGGCATGATGATTTGACGTCGTCCCCACCTTCCTCCGAGTTGACCCCGGCAGTCTCCTGTGAGTCCCCATCACCCCGAAAGGCATGCTGGCAACACAGAACAAGGGTTGCGCTCGTTGCGGGACTTAACCCAACATCTCACGACACGAGCTGACGACAACCATGCACCACCTGTATACCGACCACAAGGGGGCGACTATCTCTAGCCGTTTCCGGTATATGTCAAGCCTTGGTAAGGTTCTTCGCGTTGCGTCGAATTAAGCCACATGCTCCGCTGCTTGTGCGGGCCCCCGTCAATTCCTTTGAGTTTTAGCCTTGCGGCCGTACTCCCCAGGCGGGGAACTTAATGCGTTAGCTGCGGCACCGACGACGTGGAATGTCGCCAACACCTAGTTCCCAACGTTTACGGCGTGGACTACCAGGGTATCTAATCCTGTTCGCTCCCCACGCTTTCGCTCCTCAGCGTCAGTAATGGCCCAGAGATCCGCCTTCGCCACCGGTGTTCCTCCTGATATCTGCGCATTTCACCGCTACACCAGGAATTCCGATCTCCCCTACCACACTCAAGCCTGCCCGTATCGAATGCAGACCCGGGGTTAAGCCCCGGGCTTTCACAACCGACGCGACAAGCCGCCTACGAGCTCTTTACGCCCAATAATTCCGGACAACGCTCGCACCCTACGTATTACCGCGGCTGCTGGCACGTAGTTAGCCGGTGCTTCTTCTGCAGGTACCGTCACTTGCGCTTCTTCCCTGCTGAAAGAGGTTTACAACCCGAAGGCCGTCATCCCTCACGCGGCGTCGCTGCATCAGGCTTTCGCCCATTGTGCAATATTCCCCACTGCTGCCTCCCGTAGGAGTCTGGGCCGTGTCTCAGTCCCAGTGTGGCCGGTCGCCCTCTCAGGCCGGCTACCCGTCGTCGCCTTGGTAGGCCATTACCCCACCAACAAGCTGATAGGCCGCGGGATCATCCTGCACCGCCGGAGCTTTCCACCAACCCCCATGCAGAGGAAGGTCATATCCGGTATTAGACCTCGTTTCCAAGGCTTGTCCCAGAGTGCAGGGCAGATTTCCCACGTGTTACTCACCCGTTCGCCACTAATCCACTCCGAAGAGCTTCATCGTTCGACTTGCATGTGTTAAGCACGCCGCCAGCGTTCGTCCTGAGCCAGGATCAAACTCTCCGTGAATGTCTGCGAGTAATCTCGCGAGCCACTCGCGTTGAGCGGCACGGCAACCACCGGAATAGGCGGCCCCGCGCACTGCGTCCTCGCTAGTGTTTTACTTCATAAAGGAATCTCCAACCCCACAAAGTGAGGCCGGGGATGTCAACATATCTGGCGTTGACTTTTGGCACGCTGTTGAGTTCTCAAGGAACGGACACTTCCTTCGAGCCGCTTATCAGGCGGACCCTCCGGGCGCTTCGTTCGTTCTTTCGTGTTCCGAGCTTATCATGTCCGCCGTTCGGCGTTTCCGACTCGCTCTTTCCTTCGGCCTTTCGGCGCTTCCGACTCTACCAGGTTTTCCTGGCCGGCCGTTCCGCGCTTCCGGATCCTCAAGAAGCTTGTGCCGTAACCGACCTGACGGCCTGTCCGACGTTTCAAACCTTAGCCGATCCCCGCTTCACAAAGCGAATCCGGCTGCAATCCCCGAAATGCGCACACGCCAATTCGCACTGGGTCGCGACGAGGCACGAACCAGCCACGGAAAGTGGAGAAGTGGTGTTTCAGGGGATCGGCTACCTCGGGAACGTCCGTGCAGAGCGCGCGTCCGTTTCTCCCTGTCAGGCAGCTCGAAGAACTCTAGACCTCTGCGGGACCCACGTCAACCCCGCCCGGATCGGCCGCCAGCTGGAAGGTCAACACCGCGACGTCGTCGTCGTGCTCGGTGGTGACGCCCATGGCGCGCAACAGGCGCGAGCAGACCACGTCGGGCGTGCCGACGGCGCCGGACAGGGTCTGGGCGAGCTGGTCGATGCCCTGGTCGATGTCCTCGTCCCGGCGTTCGACCAGGCCGTCCGTGTAGAGGACGCCGGTGGTGCCGGGGAGCAGGCGGAGGGTGTGGGAGAGGTGGGTGCCGTCACCGGTGCCGAGCGGTGGGCCGTTCTGTTCCTCGCCGCGCAGGACGGTGCCGTCGGGGCAGCGGAGCAGGAGGGGGAGGTGGCCGGCCGAGGCGTACACCAGGGTGCTGGGGGTCGGGTCCCAGACGGCGTAGGTGCAGGTGGCGATCTGGTTGGCATCGATCTCCATGGCCAGACCGTCGAGCAGGGTCATCACCTCGTGCGGCGGCAGGTCGAGGCGCGCGTACGCCCGGACCGCCGTGCGGAGCTGGCCCATGACGGCGGCGGCGCGCAGGCCGCGGCCCATCACATCCCCGATCACCAGGGCGGTCCGGCCGCCGCCGAGACCGATGACGTCGTACCAGTCGCCGCCGACCGCGGCCTCGGCTCCGCCGGGTTGGTAGGTGGCGGCGACGGTCAGGCCGTCGGGCTGTTCCAGCTTCTGCGGGAGCAGGCTGCGCTGGAGGGTGACGGCGGCGGCGCGCTGGCGGCCCTCGGACTCGCGGAGCCGGGCGGCGGCCTGAACCTGGTCGGTGACCTCGGCGGCGAAGATCAGCACACCGATCGGGCGGCCGGGCTCCGTCCCGGGGACCGGGTCGGCTTCGCTTCCGAGCGGGACGCAGGAGACGTTGTAGTAGCGGTTGCCGCCGACGCCGAGGATGCAGCGGGACTTGACGCTCCGGGACCGTCCGCTGCGCAGGGCCTGGTCCATCAGCGGGAGCACACCCATCGCGGCCAGCTCGGGGAGGGCCTCGGAAGCGGGCAGTCCGTTGGTGCGTTCGCCGAAGAGTTCGCGGTACGCGCGGTTGGCGTAGCCGAGCTGGTGCTGCGGCCCGTAGGTGACCGCCACGGGGGCGGGCAGCCGGCCGAGGACGTTGCGCAGGTCGTACAGCTCGTGGATCTCACGCAGGTCGAGTAGCGGTCCCGGCCGGCCCGGCTCGCGCGGGCCGGGGACGGTGAACGGGTCGCCGGGCGCGGTGGACGGGGCGGCGCGCCACGAGGCTCCGGCGAGCCGCGCGCTCCAGCGCATGAGGTTCAAACGACGGCCGTTTCTTTGGGACAGCAAGCTTGCGGAAGACGAAGATCATCTGATGGATCATCACATCTTGTGCTTGGCAAAGCACTCGGTGTGATGGCCCGGACGGGGTGATCCTGTCAGGCCGGGCCTCGATTCCGAAAGTCGTACGACGATTGCGGTGCGTCCTCCCCCGGTCGTCGGGCCGTGGTCACTGGCGGAACCCGGCCTCGAACTCGGAGCGCGGGTGCTCCACCGTCCCGAGCGAGACCACCTCCCGGCTGAACAGTCCGCCCAGCAGCCAGCCGGTCAGCACCCTGATCCGCCGGTCGGTGCTGGGCAGCCGCCGCAGGTGGCGGGCCCGGTGCAGCCACCAGGCCCGGCGGCCGGTGAGCTGGCCGCGCCGGGTGTGGGCGACGCCTCGGCGGAGGCCCAGCGAGGTGGAGCAGCTCAGCCGCTCCGGCTGGTACGGGACGGGCGCCCGGGCGCCGAGTACGGCGACCAGGTTCTCCGCCAGCAGGGTGGCCTGAGCCAGGGCGTGCTGGGCGTTCGGTGCGCAGTACGCCCCGGCCTCCCCGGCGGGGTCGGGGACCGCGGCGCAGTCCCCGGCGGCCCAGACGTCCGGCAGTGCGGCGCCGTCCGGACCGGCCGCCTGCAGCGTGGGCAGGCAGCGGACCCGGCCGGTGCGGTCGAGCGGCAGGTCGGTGGCGCGGAGCAGCGGCGCGGGACGGACGCCGGCCGTCCAGACCAGGGTGCGGGCGGCGAACCGGCTGCCGTCGGAGAGGCACATCCGCCGGTCGGTGGCGGACTCCAGGGTGGTGGAGAGCCGGACGTCGATGCTGCGGTCGCGGAGCTCGGCCAGGGTGTGCGCGGCGAGTTCGGCCGGCTCCTCGGGGAGGATCCGCGCGGTGGCCTCGACCAGCACCCACCGCAGGTCCTCGGCGGTCACGTTGTGGTAGCCCTTGGTGGCGTACCTGGCCATGTCCTCGAGTTCGGCCAGCGCGCCGACGCCCGCGTACCCCGCGCCGACGAAGACGAAGGTCAGCGCGGCCTGCCGGAGCTCCGGGTCCCGGGTGGTGGAGGCCAGGTCGAGCTGTTCCAGCACGTGGTTGCGGAGGCTGACCGCCTCGCCGACGGTGGCGAAGCCGAGGCCGTGTTCGGCCAGGCCGGGCACCGGTGCGGTCCGGGAGACCGAGCCGGGCGCCACCACCAGGATGTCGTACGGGAGTTCGCCCGGCTCCGGCTGCTCGCCCCGGCTCGCGCCGTCCACCCGGACCAGGCGGGCGGCGTGTTCGATGCCGGTGACCCGGGCGGTCAGCACCCGGCAGTGCGGCAGCACCCGGCGGAGCGGGACGACCACGTGCCGGGGATCGATCGAACCGGCCGCGACCTCGGCCAGCAGGGGCTGGTAGGTCAGGTAGGGCTGCGGTTCGACCAGGGTGATCTGTACCCGGCCGTCCCGGAGTTGGGCCTTGAGCAGCTGCTGGAGGCGGAGTGCGGTGGCGGTTCCGGCACAGCCGCCGCCGACGATCAGGATCCTGATGGCGGCGCCTCCTTCCGTTGTGAGCTGGTTCACGCCTCCATGACGCCCTGCCGGACGGCTTCTTGTCCACAGGCCGTACCGGATCGGGTGGTTCGATTCGGCCGTGAGTTCGCCGGCCGTCCCCCGCCACTACTCCGTCGGAGTGTCGGTTTTGCCGCGAGGGCGGGGTTTCGGTCCACTTCTGCCGCGAACTTCCTTGAACTATGGTCGGATTGTGCGTCGGGCCGGGCCATTGTCCGGCCTGAGTGGTATCTGACTGCGGCACGGCCGACCGGGGAAGGGTGGTCCACAGCGGCCGCCCGACCGGGGGAGGCCCGTGTGATCGGGCGTAGTGGCGCGCCTGGGGGTGCTGCCACGGCCGGACTGGGGCGCCCGATGCCGGGCACCCGTGGGGGAGGTTGGAATGACGGATCAGGATCAACTACTGGGACTGCCCGCGCCATCGTCGGCGGGTGAGGGCGCGGTCCAGGCCGGCCACGGCATGGTGCCGGAACAGCGCGGCCCGGTCCAGTCGTACGGCGCTCCCGGGGCGGTCGCCCCGACCGTGGCCCCGGCGGACGAGCCCGGCGGTACCGCCCGCCTGCGGGTGGACGCCCGGCGGAACCTGGAGAGCGTGCTGCGGGCCGCCCGGCAGGTGTTCGGCGAACTCGGCTACGGCGCCCCCATGGAGGAGGTCGCCCGGCGCGCCGGGGTCGGGGTCGGCACGGTGTACCGGCGCTTCCCGAGCAAGGAGGTCCTGGTCCAGCGGATCGCCGCCGAGGAGGTCGCCTGGCTGACCGACCAGGCCAAGGAGTCGCTGTACGGCGGCGCCGGGCCGTGGGAGTCGCTGGCCGGCTACCTGTCCCGGGCGGTCGGTTCGGGCGCGGGACGGCTGCTGCCGCCCTCCGCGTTCCGGTACGCGGACGAGCTGGCCACCTTCCGGGACGCGGCGGACGTACCGCTGGTGCCGGTGCAGCGCGGCGCGGAGACGGTCTGGGACTCGGATCCGCGGCAGTTACTGCACCTGTTGGCCGCCTTGGTCGCCCGAGCGGCCGCGGCGGGCGAGCTGCGGCCTGGGGTGACGGTGTCGGACGTGGTGCTCGTGTTGACGGCGGCGGTGCCGGTGCACGCGCGGCCGGCGCGGGCCGAGGAGGACGAGAGTCAACCTCAGGACGCCCCGGGCGAGCGGTTGTTGCAGATACTCCTGAACGGCCTCCGCGCCTAGTCGGACGGTGCGTCCCCGGGCGTGGCACCAGCCGGACGGTGCGTCCCCGGGCGCGGCCGACGTTTCACACGGCGGTGGACCGCGAACGGCCAGGCGTCGTGGGGCGGTCCCCGATCGGGTGGGGCGAAGGTGGAGCGGCTTCACGTGCGGGCCGCACTATGCCAAGCTTTGGCCGTGGTTGGAGCCATTGTCCCGTTGCGCGCCGTTCGTCCGGCCAGGTCCGTGCCCCTTGCGGTCCGGCGTATCCAGGTGTCCGGGAGGGCAGGTTGAGCGCCGAGGAGCAGAACGAGCACGGCTACGGTCTCGGTGCGCCCGGCCAGGTGCCGGACCAGGCGGCTGCGCCGAGCCGTGAGTCGTTGACCGGCCGGGTGCCGGGGCAGGCCGCGGCCGGGCACGGCGGGGTGACCCCGGCGGCCTTCGTCGGTGCCGAGGCCGAGCCGTCCGCCCGGCCGGTGGTGCCGGCGCCCGCTGATCCGGTGGATGGTGAACGGCCGCCCTCCGACGCGGAGTTGACGGCCAGGGTGCGGGCCGGGGACGACAGCGCGTACGAGGAGATCTACCGGCGGCACGCGGACTCGGTCCGCCGGTACGCGCGGACCTGCTGCCGTGACAGCTTCACCGCCGAGGACCTGGCGGGCGAGGTGTTCGCCCGTACCCTCCAGGCGCTGCGGGCGGGCAAGGGGCCGGAGTTCGCGGTCCGCGCATACCTGCTGACCGCCGTGCGGAACGTCGCCGCCGCCTGGGCCAGGAGTGAGCGGCGCGAGCAACTCGTGGACGACTTCAGCACGTTCGCGCAGACCTCGGCCGCCACCATCGACCTCGACCTGGCCGATCCCGGTGCGGACGCGTGGGCGATGGCGATGGCCGACCAGCGGATGGTCATGCAGGCGTACGCCGAACTCCCCGAGGACGACCGGGTGGTGCTCTGGCACACCGAGGTCGAGCGAGAGTCGCCGAAGACGGTGGCGGTGATGCTCGGCAAGACCGCCAACGCGACGGCGGTGCAGGCGCACCGGGCCCGCGACCGGCTGGCCGCCGCCTTCCTGCAGGCCCATGTGTCGGGCAGCCAGGCGCGGGACTGCGAGGCGTACGCCAACCGGCTCGGCGCCTACGCCCGTGGCTCGCTGCGCAAGCGGGCCTCGGCAGAGGTCGGGCGGCACGTCCAGGAGTGCGACCGCTGCGCGGCGGCCTACCTGGAGCTGACCGAAATCAACACCGGGCTGCGGGCGATCCTGCCCGGCGGAGTGCTCCTCTGGGTCGGTGCCGGGTACTTCACCGTGGCCGCCGCGGCCGTCGGTGCGGGTGCGGTCGGCGCTGGTGCGCTGGCCGGTGCCGGCGCCGCGTCGTCCGGTTCCTCCTCCGGCGGTGCCGCAGCGGTGGCCGGGGAGGGTCTGGGCACCGCTGCGAAGGCCGGGATCGCGGCGGGCATCGCGGTGGCCGCCGCAGCGGTGGCCGCGTACGCGCTCACCGGTGCGCCCGAGCCGAAGCAGCCGACGGCGGCTCCGGTGGTCGCCGCCCCGGTGGCGCCGCCCAAGCCCGCCCCGGCTCCGCCGACGCCCGTCCCGTCGCCTTCGCCCACCCCGGAACCCACCCCGGAACCCGAGCCGTCCCCCACGCCGACGCCCCCTCCCTCGCCGAAACCGAAGCCGAAGCCCACCCCGTCGCCGACCCCTACGCCCTCGGCGGCACCAACTCCGACTCCGACTCCGACGCCCGTCCCGACGCCGCCGGTGATCAAGCTGCCCCCGGTCCCGACACCCCCGCCGGTGCCGACCCCGCCACCGCCGCCCATGCCGCCGGTGCCCCCGATGATGCCGACCGACTTCTGGGCCGACGTACTGCCGTTCACCCCGAACGGCGTACACCGTGATCCGCCGTCGGGCCCCACCATCCGGCGCGGCGGGGGCAGTCTCCGGCAGCGCTCCGACCTGTCGATCGGCGGCAGCAGCTACCGGCACGGGCTGAGCGTCAACAGCCCGACCACCGTGACCATCGACCTGAACCGGGCCTGCACGACCTTCCGGGCGAAGGCCGGGCTGGACGACTTCGGGATCAGCCTCGGCACCGTCAGGTTCCGCGTCGAGGGCGGGGACGGCGAGGTGCTCTGGAGTTCGGGCCGGGTCGGCGCCGGCGATCGCGCGGTCCCCGTCCAGGCGGACCTGACCGGTCAGCGTTCGATCCGGCTGGTCGTCACCCCGGACTCCCGCGGGTGGGGTCTGATCAGCCTGGCCGACTGGGCGGACGCCCGGATCAGCTGCGTCTGAACGGACGGGTGCCCCGGGCCGGTCAGCGGCCCAGGGCACCCGATGACCCGTCAGACGGCGCAGGCGCCGTCCGCGCAGCTGTCCCCGTGCGGGGCCTCCGGCTCGGCAGCGGTCTCGGCCGCCACCTGCTCCAGCACCCGGAGGAAGGTGTCCGCCTCCTGACCGCCCTGGACGGCCCACTTGCCCTCGAAGACAAAGGTGGGGACGGCCGTGATGCCGATCTCCCGGCCCTCGGCGAGCTGCGCCCGGACGGCGTCCGAACCCTCGTCACCGGCCAGGTAGGCGGTCACCCGGTCCCGGTCGAGGCCGGCACCCACCGCGATCTCGGTGAGCTGCGTGCGGTCGCCGACGTCCACGCCCCGGCTGAAGTGCGCGGTCAGCAGCGCCTCCTTCAGCACGCCCTGGACCGCCGCGCCGTACTCGCTCTCGGCCAGGTGCAGCAGGCGGTGGCCGAGGAAGGTGTTGGCGTGCAGCGCGGTGTCGAAGTCGAACTCGATGCCCTCGCCCCTGCCCAGCTCGGTCACCCGGGCGTCCATCGCCACCGACTGCGGCCCGTACCGCTCGGCCAGCCAGGCCCGGTGCGGGGTCGCGGTCTCGGGCGCATCCGGCACCAACTGGTACGGGCGGTAGACCACCTCGACGCCGTCCTTGCCCGCGAAACGGTCGAGGGCCTGCTCGAAGCGGCGCTTACCGACGAAGCACCACGGGCATGCGACGTCCGACCAGATCTCGACCTTCATGACGGTGACTCTCCTGCTCTCGGGCCTCGGGGACTGACTGGTGAACGCTCAACAATCTGCCCTGATTCCCGGTTCCCGGTCGGCTGTGACCGTGAACACCCAGGTCAGTGGGCCGGGGGTGCCGGGACCACGAGGACCGGGCAGGCGGCGTGGTGCACGGCAGCGGTGCTGACCGAGCCGAGCAGCAGGCGGCTGAAACCGCCGTTGCCCCGGGTGCCCACCACCAGGGTGTGCTGGTCACGGGTGCAGCGCAGCAGGACGTCGATCACGTTGCCGAGCACTACGTGCAGGGCCAGCTCGCCCTGGTACGGCCTGCCCCTGGCGTGCTGGACGGTGGCGACCGCCCGGCGCAGGCCGTCCGCCATGCTGGCCGACAGCCGTTCGATGCTCTCCTGCACCAGCTCGATCACGCCCGGCGGGTAGCCGGTCGGGGAGGGGTTGACCACCGCCAGGACGTACAGCGGCAGGCCGAACAGTTCGGCCTCGGCCATCGCCCGGTCGAGCGCCCAGAGCGACCCGTCCGAACCGTCGCACGCCGCCAGCACCCCGGGCGGATCAGCGGCCGGCAACGCGCCGAACACCGGTAGCGCCTCGGGCGCGGCAACCTTCTCTGAGCTGTGCACCTCCCCATGATGGCCCGTCAGCTGCCCGGCGACCTGCGATGACGCGCGCGGCCGCGACCGGTGCCGCCGCGGCCTCAGGCCGGGCGGGCCAGGGCCGGGCGGTCGGGGGCGGGCAGGCCGGTCCAGCAGGAACCGTGCCGGCGGGCCAGGATGCGGCGGAGCCAGAGTTCGGTGGAGACCAGTTCGGCCAGGCCCGCCACCGTCCCCGGTGACGGCTCGGCCGACGGGCCGGTGGCCTCGGCGAGGGCGGCCCGGACGGCGGGCAGGTCGATCAGCCCGGCCTCGGCCAGCAGGGGGGCACGGAACAGTTCGGCCAGGCCATCGGCAGCCAGCCGCAGGCCGTCCCGGTCCGGTCCCTGGCGGTCCGGACGGGCGGCCAGACCCCAGTCGGGCGGCAGGTCGGTTCGGGAGGCCCCGGTCAGCACGGCCCGCAGCAGCGCGTGCCGGGCGCCGGGCTGGAGCCGGGTCTCGACCGGGAGCATCCTGGCCGCGCGGACCACCTGGTTGTCCAGGAACGGCGCGTGCAGCCGCTGGCCGCGCTGCTCGGCGGCGTGCAGCAGGGTGCGGTACTCGGCCGCGTGCCGGTGCAGCGCGTGCCTGGCCCGGCGGGCGCCGGGCGGTTCGGCCGGGGCGGGGCTCCTGGCCGCCAGCCGGAGCCGGAGCGCGACGGCGGAGAGCGCGTCGTCCGACAGCCAGCGGGCGGCGGGGCCGGGCACGCACCAGGCGAGTTCGGCCGCCGACACCTCACCGAGGCTCCGCCCGGCCGGTCCGTGACGGACCGTCAGCCGGACGGCCGCGTCGTCCAGGGCCTCCGCGTACCGGGCGCGGGCCAGCCGGTGGGCGGCGCGCCAGACCGTCAGGGGGGTGCGCAGGGTGCCGAGCACGCCGGTCGCCGCCGCCCGTTCGGCCCCGGTCAGCGCCGCCACCGGGGCGGCCAACCGCCGGGCCCGGCCGGCCCGGACCAGGTCGGCCAGCCGCGCCGGATGACCGTCCAGCACCTGCCGGGCGCCGTAGCCGGTCAGGTGGTCGGCGCCGCCCGCGCTCAGCCGGCCGCCGATCCGGGCCGCCGCCACCAGCGCCGTCCCCGGCTCGTCGGTGAGCGGCCCTGCGGGCGGTTCCGCCCCCGGGTCGGCCAACTCGGCGTACGGGAGGGTGGTCGGCAGCACCAGGTGCCGCAACCTGGGCAGTTCGGCCACGGTGGCGGCCGGGCTCTCGGCCGACTCCCGGACGGTCACGGCGGTGAGCGTCTCGGGTCCGGTCGGCTGCCGGTGGTCGGGGCGGGCCCAGGAGCCCTTCACGGCACCGGTCCGGGCAGGCAGCTCGGGCGGCTCGTCCCGGGCGACGCGCGGTCCCGGCGCGATCGGTACGGCCGCGGCCAGCAGTGCCACGGTGGCGGACGCGGTGCCGTACGAGAGGTCCACCCCGAGCCGTGGCCGGTCCGTGCCGCTGCCGGGGGCGCGCACCCGGCAGCGGACCGACTCGAGTAGCGCGCGCGTCAGTTCGCGCACCGCGGGTGCTTCCTCGCGCTCGAAGGGTGCACCGCCGGGCTCCGGCTCGTACGCGGAGACGTGGGCGCGTCCGTTTCGCACCCCGAGCAGGTGGCCGGGGGCCACCCGCTGCACACCCAGGTACGGCGAGCCCGAGCCGATCGCCTCGGGCGACTCCGGGCAGGCCAGCCGGGCGGCCAGGTGCCCGGTGTCCAGCGGGGCCCCCACCAGGTCGGCGAGCGGGAGCGCGGCCGTCGCGTACGCCGTACCGCCCGCCCACGGGGTGTGGAAGACCGGCAGCACCCCGGCCAGGTCGGTGAGCAGCACCGTGCTGCGCGGGCCGGTGCGGATCACCACGGTATAGCTGCCCGGCCAGGTGGTGAGGTGGCGCACCGCACCACCCCTGGCGGTGGCCAGGCCCGCCGCGAGCTCCTGGTCGGACGCGCCGCAGCGGCCGAGCACGGCCAGTCGTACGGTGCCCGGCTGGTCCGACGCCTCGTCAGCTGCCTCCGCTCCGGGCGGGCCGGTGGTCACCGTTGCCGACGCCCCGGGCCGCAGCGTCACCAGCCGGATCTCGTCCGGCCGCCAGTCACCCACCGCCCACAGCGGACTCGGCCCCGTCCAGAGCGTGACGGCCGCCAGCGGACGCACCGCCCCGACCACCGGCAGGGCCGTACCGGGGCACCAGCCCGTGAGCCACCGCATCGTGCCTCCGCTCCGCCGCAGCACCTGCCGTACGGAGGCCATCGTGCCACCCCCGGCGCGCAGTTGGGCAGAACTCCGGGCACCCGCCGCACCATCAGGGGCGCGGCTGAGGTTCTGCCCGACGTAGGGGTTCACGCGAAAGTGGGTGGCCGTTCCCGCTACTGACGTCGGCGTCGCCCGTTCGCGGCGTGGGGCGGGCCGGGCCTTCCCCTCCGGGGCCCGGGCCGCCCCGGTCTGGCATGGACATCAGCGGATGGCCGAAAGGCGTCGCCTTGCCCGGGAGGGCATCCGCATGCCCTCCCGGACCCCACCACCGCCCGCGGGGATGTAGGCAGTGGTGTCCCCCGGCCCGCCGGGTCCTCGACGACGGGCCGACCCACAGCGTCCAGCGAATCGCCGACCTGGCGATCGGGCCAGGGAGCACGGCCGGGCGCACAACCGCACCGGACCGGAGCACGCCGGTCCGCCGCGCCCCCACCGGCTCGGGCCCGCCCGCGCGCCGCCGCGTCCGGGAGCCGTTGAGCGGCACGCGATCCCGCCATCCGGAATCCGGACTCTTAACCCTCGGAACCCGGACGACTACGCTAGGTGCAGCAGTGGCTCGCGCCAAGGCTCGGCGACGGGCCCGCCACCCCGTGCGCCACCCTCGGCCGACAGCCGTGCCGATCCCGATCAAGCCAACTGCCCGCGCACACCGAGAACCGCCGGACACCGCCAGGGGGTGCCGCAGCCACCATGACCGTCAGCTCACGAGGGCCGAACGAACGGCTCGGCACGCTTCTCGGCCTGGCCCAGATCAGCAACGCGGGCCTGGCCAGACGGGTCAACGACCTGGGCGCCCAGCGCGGGCTGACGCTCCGTTATGACAAAACCTCGGTGGCCCGCTGGGTGGGCAAGGGCATGATCCCGCAGGGGCCCGTGCCGCACCTGATCGCCACCGCGATCGGCAGCAAGCTGGGCCGCCCGGTGCCGTTGGACGAGATCGGGCTCGGCGACACCGACCCGGCGCCCGAACTCGGCCTGGCCTTCCCGCGCGAGGTTCCGGCCGCGGTCCGTTCGGCCACCGACCTCTGGCGGGTCGACCTGGAGCTGCGCCGGGGCCCCGGCGGCGGCCGCTGGAGCGACAGCCTGGCGGGCACCTTCTCGGTCGCGGCGTACGCGACGCCGGTCTCCCGCTGGCTGATCACCCCGGCCGACGGTTCGGTGGCCCGCGGCGAACCCGCCCCCGACCTGAGCGGCTACCGGGTCGGCCACTCGGACGCCGCCAAGCTCCGCGAGGCGGCCCAGGAGGCCCGTCGCTGGGACTCCAAGTACGGCGGTGGGGACTGGCGTTCGTCGATGGTGCCGGAGTGCCTGCGGGTGGAGGCGGCGCCGCTGCTGCTCGGCTCGTACAGCGACGCGGTGGGCCGCGCGCTCTTCGGCGCGACGGCCGAACTGACCAGGCTGGCCGGGTGGATGGCGTTCGACACCGGCCAGCACGAGGCCGCCCAGCGGTACTACATCCAGGCCCTCCGGCTGGCCAGGGCCGCCGCCGACGTGCCGCTCGGCGGCTACGTGCTCGCCTCGATGAGCCTCCAGGCCTGCTACCGGGGCTTCGCCGAGGAGGCGGTCGACCTGGCCCAGGCCGCCCTCGAACGGAACCGGGGCCTGGCCACCGCCCGGACGATGAGCTTCTTCCACCTGGTGGAGGCCCGCGCCCACGCCAGGAACGGCAACGCCCCGGCGTGCGCGACGGCGCTGTCCGCCGCGGAGAGCGCACTCGAACGTGCCCGCGCCGGTGACTCCGACCCACCCTGGATCGACTTCTACGCCTACGACCGGCTCGCCGCCGACGCCGCCGAGTGCTTCCGCGACCTCGGCGAACCCAGCAAGGTCCGGCAGTTCACCCGGGAGGCACTGGCCCGCCCCACCGAGGGTTACGTCCGCTCGCACGGCTTGCGGCTGTTCGTCTCCGCCATGGCCGAGGCCGAGGCGGGCGACCTGGACGCAGCCGTCGCCGCCGGCGAACGGGCGGTCGCGGTGGCCGGCCGGATCTCCTCCCAGCGCAGCCGGGAGTACGTCCGCGAGCTGCTCCGCCGTCTGGAACCGTTCCAGGAGGAGCGCCGCGTCCAGGAGTTGACCGAACGGGCCCGGTTGGTGCTGGTCGCGCCGGTTTAATCGGATGCCCCGCCGGAGCGGACCGGCTACTGTCACGACTCGCGTCCCCGATGCGCTCGACCGCCGGTTACTTCCCTGAGAACGCACCACCCAAATACACCGGTCGGTCACCTCTGATCTCGGGGACGCGCAGTCAGCCCGCCCGATGCGCGGCTTCGGCTCCTGTGGTGGAACGGCCTCCTGGTGCCACGACACCTGCTGCGACCGCTCCGGGCCCTCTCTCCATCGTCCAGCCCAGCAGGGGGACATCTGCCTTGCGGTTCAACCGCCAACAGGCCAAGACCGACATCAGGACCGAGATCAGCACCGACCTCCCGGAGCGGTTCCGGCTGGAACTCCGCCCGGCGGACTCCTCCCACCCGGGTTGGCCGAAGGCCCTTCCCGCGCCACCCCAGCCCGTCCGACCCGTCGTCCTGGCCCCGGGCACCCCGCTGGCCAACCACGAGTGCGGCACCGGCTACGTCCGGGAGCCGAAGACCGAGTTGTTCGTGCTGGCCGCCGCCAACTTCGTCGCGCAGCGCTCGTTCTACGAGAGCGCCGAGGCGCGCGACGACCGGTACTCCGCGTTGGTCCGCCGGCTCGCGGTCAGCGATCCCGAATGGGCCCTCGGCCTGCTCCGCTGGCTGCGCCAGGACGCCCGGCTGCGCACCGCGTCCCTGGTGGGCGCCGCCGAGTTCACGCGGGCCCGGCTGGCGGCAGGCGCCCCGGGGCACTCCCGTCAGGCGATCGACGCCGTTCTGCAACGCCCGGACGAGCCGGGTGAGTTGCTCGCCTACTGGACCACCAGGTACGGCCGTACGCTGCCGTCGCCGGTGAAGCGCGGGATCGCCGACGCCGTCCGCCGGCTCTACACCGGCCGGGCCCTGCTCAAGTACGACACCGACTCGAAGCCCTACCGCTTCGGCGACGTCCTGGAGCTCACCCACCCGGCGCCGCACCCCGGGAAGCCCTGGCAGGCCGGGCTGTTCCGGTACGCCCTGGACCGCCGGCACCGTGCGGACCGCGCCGCTCCCCCAGCCGACGACCAAGTACTGGTCGCTCGGAACGAGTTGACCGCCGTTCCGGTCGCCGACCGTCGCGCGCTGGTCACCGGCCCCGACGGAGCGGAGCGCCTGGCGGCGGCCGGGATGACCTGGGAGGCACTGTCCGGCTGGCTGCAGGGCCCGCTGGACGCCGCCGTCTGGGCGGCCGCCATCCCGTCGATGGGCCCGATGGCCCTGGTCCGCAACCTGCGGAACTTCGACCGGGCGGGCCTCGACCACGAGGTGGCCGCCGAGGTCGCGCGACGGATCAGCGATCCGGCCGAGGTGGCAAGGTCAGGGCAGTTCCCGTTCCGCTACCTGGCCGCGTACCGCAACGCGCCTTCGAGCCGATGGGGACCGGCGCTGGAGCTCGCGCTCCAGCACTCGCTCGCCAACGTGCCCGAACTTCCCGGCCGGACCCTGGTCCTGGTGGACCGTTCGGGATCGATGTTCGACACCGCGAGCGGGCGGACCCAGCTCAACCGGGCCGACTCCGCGGCGATCTTCGGGACGGCGCTCAAGCTCCGGGCCGCCGACGCCGACCTGGTCCAGTTCGGCTCAGGCAGCCGGTTGATGCCCGTTCAGGCGGGCGAACCGGTGCTCCGGGTGGTCGGCCGGTTCGGCTCGCTCGGCGGCACCGACACCGCGGGAGCGATCCGGAAGCACTACCGGGACCACGATCGGGTGGTGGTGATCACCGACGAACAGGCTAGGCCGGGCTCCCCGGTCTTCGGCCCCGTCCCGGAGGAGGTACCCGTCTACACCTGGAACCTCGCGGGCTACCAGGCCGGCCACGCCCCGGCCGGTCCGAACCGGTACACCTTCGGCGGCCTGAGCGACGCCGCGTTCCGCCTGATCCCACTGCTGGAGGCGGGCGCGGACACGACCTGGCCGTGGGAAGCACCCTCACCGGCCGACGGGTGCGCCTAGGCCCGGTCCTGGCGATCTTGTCGGCTCCGACATGTGCGGATAGCGCCGCGGGGCGTGCGGCCACAACCGCCTCGTGCTGGGTCGTACTTGGGCGTTTCGGCCGTGCGTCCAGCCGGGCTGTGACATCAGCTGCTGGCGCGGCGGGTCCGGCGTCGCACGCCCGGCAGGATCGCCCGGACAGGGCCTAGCATCGCCTTGGGACGAGTCGGGGTCGGCGAAGGGGCGGACGTGGTCGAGGAGTTCGACGTCGTGGTGGTCGGCGGAGGGATCGTCGGGCTGTCCACGGCGTACGCGGTGACGGCGGCGCGGCCCGGGGTGCGGGTGGCGGTGCTGGAGAAGGAGCCGGACTTCGCCGTGCACCAGACGGGCCGCAACAGCGGCGTCATCCACAGCGGGGTGTACTACCGCCCGGGATCGCTCAAGGCCAGGTACGCCACGGCGGGGGCCGCCGAGATGGTGGAGTTCTGCCGCGCGCAGGGCCTCCCGTACGAGGTGACCGGCAAGCTGATCGTGGCCACCGCGGAGGGTGAACTCCCGCGCCTGCGCGCCCTGGCGGAGCGCGGCCGGGAGAACGGCATCCCGGTCACCGAGCTCGGGCCGGCCGGGATCGCCGAGTACGAGCCCGAGGTGACCGGCCTGGCCGGCCTGCACATCGGGACCACCGGCATCTGCGACTACTCCGCCGTGGCCCGCCGGTACGCCCGGCTCGCCGAGCAGGCCGGGGCCGTGCTGCTCACCGGCACCGCGCTGCGCGAAGTCCACCGCCGCCCGGACGGCCTGACGCTGCGTGCCGGGGAGCGCGAACTCCGTACCGGCGTGCTGGTGAACTGCGCGGGCCTGCACAGCGACCGGATCGCCCGGCTGGCCGGGGACGACCCCGGGGTGCGGATCCTTCCTTTCCGTGGCGAGTACTACGAACTCACCGACCAGAAGCGGCCGTTGGTGCGCGGCCTGGTGTACCCGGTGCCCGACCCGGCCTTCCCCTTCCTGGGCGTCCACCTGACCCGAGGCATCCACGGCGACATCCACGTCGGGCCGAACGCCGTCCCCGCCCTGGCCCGCGAGGGGTACGACTGGCGCACCGTCAGACTGGGCGACCTGGCCGAGACGGTCCGCTTCCCCGGCAGCTGGCGGATCGCCCGGCGGCACTGGCGGTACGAGCTGGGCGAGCTGCACCGCTCGCTGTCCAAGCGCGCCTTCACCACGGCGGTCCGGCGGCTGCTGCCCGCAGTGACGGCCGCCGACCTGGTGCCGGCCACCGCCGGGGTACGGGCCCAGGCGGTGGCGGCGGACGGCACGCTGCTGGACGACTTCGCCTTCGCGGGCTTCGACCCGGCCGACGCCGGATCGACCCGGCGGATGGTGCACGTGCTGAACGCCCCCTCCCCGGCGGCCACCGCCTCCCTGGCGATCGGCCGGGAGGTGGCCCGGCGCGGGCTGGCGGCGCTGGAAGCGGGCGGCTGAGACGGGACGCGGGCGACCGAGGGCCCACCCGGGCTCCGGACCGCCTCCCGTAGACTTGGCCGATTGTGACTGCCACCGCCCCCAGCCCCCAGCCGTCCCCGTCCGCGCGCCTGTCCGCCGCACCCGCCGGATACCCCGCGCCGATGTACCCGCACCGGGCCACCGAGGCCCAGCACCGCGAGCACCGGATCCGCAGCTTCCAGCCACGCCGGGGCCGGATGACCCCCGCCCAGGCGGGCGCGCTGGACCGGGGCTGGGAGCGGTACGGCCTGGCGATCGACGGCAGCCCGCTGGACCTGGCTGAGCTGTTCGGCGGCCTGCCGGTGACGCTGGAGATCGGCTTCGGGATGGGTGAGACGACGGCCGCGATGGCCGCCGCCGACCCGTCCATGGGCATCCTGGCGGCCGATGTGCACACCCCCGGCCACGGAAACCTGCTCCAGCTGCTGGAGCGCACCGACTCGCGTAACGTCCGCCCGGCCGCCGGGGACGCGGTGATCCTGCTCCGCGACATGCTGCCGGACGCCTCCCTGGCCGGACTCCGGGTCTACTTCGCCGACCCGTGGCCGAAGCCGAAGCACCACAAGCGCCGCCTGGTCCAGGAGTCCTTCCTCGACCTGGTGCTGCCCCGGCTGGCCCCCGGCGCCCTGGTGCACTGCGCCACCGACTGGGAGCCGTACGCAGAGCAGATGCTGGCCGTGCTCTCCGCCTCGCCCGAGATGACCAACCTGCACCCCGAGGGCGACGGCTCCGGCTGGCTGGAGCCCGCCGACCACCCGGCCGGCAGCGTCCCCGGCTACGCGCCCCGCCCGGACTGGCGGCCGGTCACCAAGTTCGAACGGGCCGGGATCGCCAAGGGCCACGTCGTGCACGACCTGCTGTTCCGGCGCCGCTGACACCCTGCTCCCGGCTCGGCTGACGCCCTATCACACGGGGTGATCCATTCGGTACGGATCGTTCCGACACCTCCCGTCGAGGCGAATCGTTCCCCTACCCTGTCCGCGTGAGCAGTCCGCCGAGTGGCGGCCCGTACCCCCGGACCCCGGCCCCGGCCGGGGAGCGCGCCGCCGCCATCGACCCGCCCACCGGCACCACCGGCACCCGGACCATCCCGGGGCCCCGGGTGCGGCGGGCGGGCCCGCTGCTGTCCTGGCACCCGTACGTCCGCGCCGAGTACCTGCTCCGCCGGGCCCGGTCGCTGCGCTACCCGGCGCTCTCCTCCGCCCTGGCCGCCCTCGCGCTGGCGGGCTGCGGTGTACTGATCCTCCAGCTGGTGCACCGGCAGACCGGAACCACCGGGCTGCTGGTCGGCCTCGGCCTCGCCCTGTTCCCGCTCCCGTTCGTGCTGGGCGCCCTCGCCTGGCTGAACCAGACCGCCCGGGTGCCGCTCCGCCACACCCTGTTCTGCCTGGCCTGGGGCGCCTGCGCGGCGACCACGGTCGCGATCCTGGCCAACGGCTGGGCCAGCGACTTCCTGATCGCCCACCAGGGCAGTGCCCGGGGCGAGACGCTGCTCGCCGACTTCGCCACCCCGCTGATCGAGGAGAGCGCGAAGGGCGCGGCGCTGCTGATGCTGCTGCTGCCGGTCCGCCGCCGGCTCCGCTGCCACGTGCAGCGGATCTGCGCGGTGCCGCTCCGGCACCGGTCGGCGTCCGGCCGACGGCCGTCCGACGGCCGTCCGTACCGGCGGCCGCCGGTACGGCCACGACTGCGCCAGCTCCCCTACTTCCGCCGCCCGCCCCGGGCCCGTACGCACACCCGGGCCCGTTCCAGCCCCCGCACGCTCTCCGCCGGGGTGGTCCTCGGCGGGGTCACCGCCTGCGGCTTCGCCTTCACCGAGAACGCGCTCTACCTCGGCCGGGCCTTCACCGACGACCAGCAGAGCCGGCTGGACAGCATCGGCCTGGGCGCCGCCCCGAGCCTGCGGGACTTCGACTCCACCGTGCACACCTTCGTCCTGCGCGGCCTGCTCTCGCCCTTCGCGCACCCGCTCTTCACCGCACTCGCCGGGCTCGGCATCGCGATCAGCCTGACCACCGGCCGGCTCTGGCTGGCCCGGCTGGCCGCCCCGGTCGGCCTGCTGCTCGCGATGGCGGTGCACGGTGGCTGGAACGCCGCAGCCGGTCTGGGCACCAACGGCTTCCTGCTCTTCTACGCGGTGCTGATGGTGCCCTGCTTCGCCGCCCTGGTCTGCTTCGCGTTCTGGGCCAGGACCCGGGCCAGAGCGGCCCGGCACCGCCCCGCCACGGCCTGAACTGGAACCGATTTCCCTTTCGCCCGGCACTCACGTACTGTCGTGTTTACCGACGCGGGGTGGAGCAGCTCGGTAGCTCGCTGGGCTCATAACCCAGAGGTCGCAGGTTCAAATCCTGTCCCCGCTACTCAGTAGCACAGAAGGCCCGGCAGACATCGTCTGCCGGGCCTTCTGCCGTCCCCGGCACCTCCCCGGCACCTCCCCGGGGGCTCCACGGCGGGCGGTACGGAAACCGATTTCCCTTTCGCCCGGCACTCACGTACTGTCGTGTTTACCGACGCGGGGTGGAGCAGCTCGGTAGCTCGCTGGGCTCATAACCCAGAGGTCGCAGGTTCAAATCCTGTCCCCGCTACTCAGTAGCGCAGAAGGCCCGGCAGACATCGTCTGCCGGGCCTTCTGCCGTCCCGGGCGAAAATCCGTTGTGTGCGTCGGGGAGCCTGCCTACAGTGGCAGCACACTGAAAGGAGGTGATCCTGAGTTGAGTTCCTTCAGGATGCGTGAGGTGGCTGCTCGCTAGAGCCGCCCCTGCCTGTGCAGTAGTGAGGCCGGTACCAGCCTCCGGCGGCAGGCTAATTCCCAGCAGTCACCCGGCCCGTGGGTTCACCGGAAACATCCCCGGTGCCTCGACGGCCGCCCCTTCCGGGGGCGGGCCGCGAGGAGCAACCCACGGGCCGTCTGCATGCCCGGGCGCCGATGGGCCATGATGGTCGGCCGGGGGTGGGTGATGGCGGAACAGCAGGTGTCCCGGCAGGAGTTGATCCGGCGCAGGCGGCGGGGCGGGTTCGTCGGGCGGCGGGCCGAGCTGGCCGCGTTCGGGGCGAACCTCGACCGTGATCCGGCCGACGAGGCGTACCAGTTCCTGTTCCACGTCCGGGGCAACGCGGGCGTCGGCAAGACCTCACTGCTGTGGCAGCTGGAGGCGGTCGCCCGGGAGCGTGGGTCGGTGACCGCGTACCTGGACGACGACGTGCACAGCGCGGTCGAGGCGATGGCGGCGATCAGTGCCCAGTGCGAGCGGCAGGGGCGGCCGCTGAAGCGGTTCGACCGGCTGCTGGCCACCTACCGGCAGCGGCGGCACGAGGCGGAGAGTGCTCCGCTCGGCCAGTCCGACGGTGAGCCCTCGGTGGCCGGCACGCTGGCGGCCCAGGTCGGCCTGGCCGGGCTCGGGGCGGTGCCGGTGGTGGGGGCGCTGGCCGGCGTGGTCGATCCGCAGCAGGTGGCGCTCGGCGCGGACCGGCTGCGCGGGCTGCTGAACGCGCGGCTGCGCAGCCACGACGACGTCCAGCTGGTGCTCACTCCGGTGCCGGTGCTGACGCCGGTGTTCCTCGCCGATCTGACCGAGCTGGCCCGGCAGCGGCCCCGGGTGGCGCTGTTCTTCGACACGTACGAGCGGACCGGGTCGGTGCTGGACGGCTGGCTGCGGGAGCTGCTGGTGGACGGCGGGTACGGCGAACTGCCGCTGAACGTCCTGGTGGTGCTGGCCGGACAGCGGCGGCTGGACCCGGGGGTCTGGGCCGGTGCGATGGACCTGGTCGCCGAGCTGCCGTTGGAGGTGTTCACCGAGACCGAGGCGCGCCAACTGCTGTCGGCCCGGGGGATCACCGACGAGCGGGTGACCGGGACGGTGCTCCGGCTGGCCGGCGGGCTGCCGGTGCTGCTGGACACCCTGGCGCAGGCGCGGCCTTCGGACCCGGAGGCGGTGCACGACCCGTCGGGCACGGCGGTGGAGCGCTTCCTGCGCTGGGAGGGCGATCCGCAGCGGCGGGCGGCCGCGCTGGCCTGCGCGCTCCCGCTCCAGCTGGACCAGGACGTCTACCGGGTGCTGGCCGGGGGCGACCACTACGCCTGGCTGCGCGGGCTGCCCTTCGTCAACGAGCAGGCGGGGCGCGTCCGGTACCACGACGTGGTGCGGACGGCGATGCTCCGGCTGCAGCGCACCAGCTCGCCGCTGGACTGGCGGGCGCAGCACGCCGCGCTGGCCGAGGCGTTCGCCCGCTGGCGGACGGTGCTGGAGGAGCACCTCCCGGCAGACGGGCGCTGGGAGGACGGGACCTGGCTGGAGTACCGGCTGGGCGAGACTTACCACCGGCTCTGCGCCAATCCGCACCAGGCGCTGCCCGGCGCCCTGCTGGAGCTGCTCGACGCCTGTGCGAGCGGTGATTCGGCCTGCCGCCGGGCCGCCCAGACGGTCGTCCGAGCCGCTCTGGACACCGAGGCGGAGCCGCTGGCCCGCTGGGCCGAGCAGCTGTCCGGCCTCGACGACAGTCCGGAACTCTCGCTGCTCACGCTGCTGTTGGACCGGCCAGGGCTGCCCGTCGAGCACCGGGCGGTCTGCTTCCTGACCCGGGCCGACCGGTACCAGCTCGGCGGTGACCACCCGGCGGCGGTCGCGGACTGCACGGCCGCGCTCGCGCTCGACCCGGAATCCGTCCGGGCGCTCGCGACCCGGGCCCGGAGCAGGCAGGCGCTGAAGCAGCTGCCCTCGGCGCTGGCCGACCTCGACCTGGCGCTCGAACTGAACGCCGAACGGGCCGGGTTGCTGGTCCAGCGTGGCCGGCTGCTGCGGGCCATGGGTCGCTTCGGGGACGCCCTGGCCGATCTGGACCGGGCCGTCGCACTGGACCCGTCGGAGTGGCTCCGCCGGGCCGAGCGCGGAGAGACCTACCGCATCGCCGGCCGCCTGGACGAGGCCCTGGCCGAGCTCACCCGGGCCACCGAGCTGAACGGCGCCGAGGGCTGGCCGCTGGCCAGCCGGGGCTGGGTGCTGCACCACCTCGGCCGGGATGCCGAGGCTCTGGTCGACCTGGACCGCTCGCTGCAGGTGAACCCCGAGCAGCCCTGGGCGCTCACCCGCCGGGCCGAACTCCACCGCAGGGCAGGCCGGTTCGACGCCGCGCTGGCTGATCTGGATCTGGCCGTCAGCTTCTCCCCCGGTTGGCAGTGGGTGGTGGCCGAACGCGGCGAGACCCATCGGGTGATGGGTCGTCACTCCCGGGCGCTGGCCGACTTCTCCCGGGCGATCGAGCTCAGCCCTGAGTACGCCTGGGCCCTGGTCCGCCGGGGTCAGACCAACGAGCTGCTCGGGCAGCACCGGGAGGCGGTCGCCGACTGGACCGAGGCCCGGCGGCTGGACGCTGAGCTGACCGGGCGAATGCTGACCAGCGATCAGAGTCAACTTGGCATGTTCTGAGCTCAGTTGGGGAACGGTGGCACCGGCGGCCTGCCTGGGGCGTGACGGGTCCGCTACGGTGGCAGCGCGGTTCGGGCGGTGGGAGGGGTGTGCGGTGGAGCTGGAACGTGACGGGGAGTTGGCACCGGCGGCGCGGGCGGGGCTCGGGGCGGTGGTCGGGGCCGGAGTGCTGGGGCTCGGCCTGTACGCCTCGGCCAGCGGGAACTGGCCGGCCGCGCTGGGCGGCGGTCTGGTGGTGGCGGCCAGTTCGATGATGGTCGGCGGCGGGGCCGGGTTCCTGTTCGGTATCCCCCGCCTGCTGACCAGCGGGGCGGCGGCGCAGCCGGCCGACCTGAGCACCACCTCGACCGCGAGCTACGCGCCGAACACCAATCTGGAGCAGGTCTCCGACTGGCTGACCAAGATCCTGCTGGGCGCCGGTCTGACCCAGATCGGTACCGTGCCGCGCCGGCTGGCGCAGCTCGGCGACGCGCTGGCCCCGGTGGTCGGCGGCGGCAGCGGGGCGTCGGCGTTCGCCGCCGCGCTCGCGGTGTACTTCACGGTGCTCGGCTTCCTCTCCGGCTGGCTGCTGACCCGCCTGCGGCTGGCCCGCGCGCTGTCCACCGCCGACCGGCAGACGCTGGCCGACTCGGTCGGCCAGACCGTCCGCCGGGCCAGGGAGCTCAATTTCAGCCCGGCCGAGATCAGGAAGCTGTTCGAGGCCGAGACCGAGGGTCTCCGGGTGCAGGCGCTGGCGCTGTTCCAGGGGCGGCCCGACCACGAGAACCTGCCGCTGGTGATCGGGGCGATCCGCAGCGACCTGTCCGCGTTCGAGCTGCTGCAGGCGCTGCTGGCCGCCCGGGAGGCGGTCCTGCAACTCCCGCTGACCGCCGAGGAGAAGCGCAGCCTCCGCTTCGCGGTCGAGGACAAGCTGCGCAACTACCGGACGGCGCCCAAGGACTCCCGCCGCCGGGTGGTCGGTGAGGAGATCCTCAAGAAGCTCCCCGCCCCGGTACCCGCTCCGAGCCCGGCCCCGATCACGCCCTAACCCCGGGCCGGGCCCGCCGAAGGACCAGCACCCGGCGCGTCCGGCCGTCGCCCGGGCGGGCGAAGCGGGTGATCTCGCTGGAGACCTGACGCTCCCCCAGGGCGGAGCGCAGCTGCGGCAGGTGCGGGCAGGGGCGGGCGGCACCGTCGTGCAGCGGGTAGACCCTGACCTCGCCGCCTGGCGCGGTCACCCGCACCAGTTCGAGCAGCCCGGCGAGCTGGCGCTCGGGCGGGAACAGCTCCGGGTAGGCGAACAGCAGGTACGCGCTCAGGGTGAGTGCGAAGGAGCCGGCCGCGAACGGCAGCCTGGGCAGTGCGGCGGCCACGTACCGCTCGGGCCGGGCGGCGGTGTCGGCGGCGAACAGCCGGCGGGCCCGGTCCCAGCTGCGCAGGTAGCGCTCGGGTCGCAGCCGCCCGGCGGGCAGGTGCCGGTCGGGGTCCACGGCGAGCCGGGCGGCCACGCTGTCCCGTCCGGCCAGGGCCAGGGCGGTGAGTTCCGGCAGCGGGGCGGCGTACGCGGGGTCGGTGGCGATCACGGTGACGCCGAGTTCACGCGCCTCGGCGGTCAGTCCGGCCGCGCCGCCGGGGCAGTCCAGGACCGGTCCCGGCACGGCGGCCAGCGCGGCCCTGGTCAGGCCGAACAGACCGCAGTACTCGTCCAGCGGACGGGAGGTGATCAGCGTGCTGGGGGTGTGCACCGGGCCTCCGGGGATGCGACGGGCCCGGTACCGGGGAGCGGTACCGGGCCCGTTCATCGCAGCACGGGAGCGGCGGGGCCGCATCCGCGCTCAGCGGCCGCCGCACAGCCCCCGGATCGCGGTCCGGGAGACGGCGGTCAGGCCCCGGACCAGCACCGGGGTGAGGAAAACCAGCACCAGGCCGAGCAGCGAGACGCCCGCGATGTCCCGGCCCGAGGTGAGGTAGTACTCGTGGTGCGCCCCGGCGTCGGTGGTGAAGTCGTACACCCGGTAGCCCGGCCAGTCGGTGTAGCGGGCGAACACCCAGTGGTAGGCCGGGTAGAGCGCGACCACCCAGCCGGCCACCAGGAAGACCACCGTGAGGGTGAAGCTCAGGATGCTCCAGGGCAGCATCAGCACCTGGTACAGCGCCGCCTTCCAGCCGGCCCGGTCGGCCAGTCGGGCGGTGACGGCCCCCCAGAAGCCGGGCCGGGACTGCGCGACCGGGCCGGGTGCGGCGACCTCGGTGCCGAGCAGGGTGCGGGCCCGGTGCCGCTCCAGCGCGGCGAAGCCACGCGAGCCGGAGGTGAGCAGGGCGAGCACCGGCATCCCCAGCGCGGTGACCAGCAGGCCGAGCCCGAGCGAGAAGGAGGCCACCACGGAGGCGAAGCCCAGCACGGCGATCGGCAGCGAGCCGAGCACGAAGCCGACCTGCCGGTAGGTGGCGGCGGCGAACGGTGCCCGCCAGAACTCCGGGTGCGCCCGGCCGCCGCTGGTGCTGCGCTCGGCGTACGGGAAGGTCTGACTGGTCATCACCGGCTCCTCGGTCTGGTTGTCCTGCTCCGTGCCCACCCCTCCAAGGTGCCCGACCGGCGCCGTCCGCGACATGAGGTCCCCCGGCGGACCTGGGGTAGGGAGAACCCCACCCCCGCCCTGGACGGACGGCCTGGGCTCCCGGCACCGGATACCGTACGAGGGTGAACGACGACGACCTCCGGCTCAGCCCCCGTACCCGTGCCGACGACCTGCTCAGGTGGGCGGCCGACGAGGGTCTCGAGCCCGTCCCGGTGGAGGCGGTCCGGACGGTGCTGGCCCTGCTGGAGCTGGGCGACGGCCGGATGCACGACGGCTACCCGGAGCTGAGCTCGCCGGTGGTCGAGCAGCTGCTGTACGAGCGGATCTACATGTACGTGCAACCGGATTCCGACCCCGGCGCGTACGGGCGGGCCGTGGGGCTGCTGATCGACCATCAGCGGGCCGCCAGGCGGCTGAACGCCAAGCGGCAGGAGCGGCTGCACGCCGAGGTGGAGTGGCAGGGCGAGCTGCTCTGCGGGCTGCTCCGGCAGCCGCACCTGGTCACCTGGCCGCGGCTGTACGCGCTGCTGCTCCGGGCGGACGGGGTGGACACCACCGATCCGGCGGCAATCCGGGCCTGGTTGGACGGCTTCCGGGAGCTGACGGCGGAGCAGCGGGCCGAGGCGTTCGGCGCCCTGACCGAACTGGACGAGATCGAGGCCGACGGCGGCTGGGGCCGGCAGCGGCTGATCTCGATCGGGATGGCCACCGACGGCGCCCGGCTGCTGCTGGAGAACCGGCTGATGCAGCGCAGCTACCGCAACCTGGCCGGGCTGAACGCACTCGGCCTGCCGATGCCGGACGAGCTCTCCGGCGACTTCGAGGGCTTCGAGGCCGCGGTGGCCGAGGAGGCGCTCCGGCTGCTGGGCGAGTGGACCGTGCCCGGTCTGCCCGCGCTGCTGGTGCACGAGTACCCGGACCTGGCCCCGGAGCCGGGCACCGAGGAGATCGAGGCGTACCTCGCCGAGCAGGCGGAACAGCCCGAGCAGACCGGCTGACCGGAACGGCCCGGTCCCGTCAGGGGTTGATGCCGCGCTCGCGCAGCCAGTCCAGCGGGTCGACCGGGGCCGCGCCGTCCGGCCGGACCTCCAGGTGCAGGTGCGGCTCGGTGACGTTGCCGGTGGCCCCGACCCTGCCGAGCACGGTGCCGGGGGCGACCTCGCCCGAGGCGGTGACGATGGCGGAGAGGTGGCAGTACCAGATCTCGGTGCCGTCGCTCAGGGTCTCGATCACCCGGTAGCCGTACGCCCCGGACCAGCCGGCCGAGGTGACGGTGCCCGCGCCGACGGCGGTGACCGGGGTGCCGGTGGCGGCCGCGAAGTCCAGGCCGGTGTGCAGGTGCGACCAGTACGAGCCGGACTGCCCGTAGTGCGCGGTCAGCTCGTAGTTGCTGGTGGGCGCGGCGAACGCGGTGCGCTGCTCGGCGCGCTTCGCCTCGGCCTCCTGGGCGGACCGCTTGGCCTCCGCCTCCTGGGCCGCGGCCAGCCGGGCGGACTCGTCGGCGGCGGTGCGCTGCCCGTCGGCCTGGAGCTGGATCCGGGCGGCGAGGGCGAGGCCGGGGTCGGCGGCGAGCCCGTGCTGCTCGGCCCCGGAGGAGTCGGCGGCAGCGACGGCGGGCGGCGGCGGGGCGGCGGCGGCCGGCTCCGCCGCGGCGGAGCCGGCGGCGAAGGCGGTGGCGCCGAGCGCAGCGGTCATCGCGGTGACACCGATCAGCGGGCCGCCGGAGCGGGGCTGACGGGGTATCCGGTGCCTGGCGGCCTCCGGGTGGTCCAGCAGCAGCTGGTTGCCGGAGTCGGTACGAGGGTGTGCCTGGGAGTGCGTCGACGCCACGGAGGCGCGCTCCTTTCCTTCCTTCTCGCCTACCGGGTTAGCTGACGGGTTCGGAGCAGGAAGGTCTCCTACGACCGGGTTGTGGACCCGGCCGATTCACCCCAAGGAACGGTGGTTCCCCGGCTCCCGGACCCACCGGTGAAAGCGGGTCCTGAGGATTAGGCGACGGCGCACGGTGCCGTTCTGGTACGGCGTTGCCGACCGCGCTGCGTTATCAAACGTTAATCCTAGGAGCCCATGATTCCAAGCGGCTTGAGAGATGCAGTCCACCTCTTCTGACGACCCGTGACCGGAATGCGGCTTTTGATCTACTACTCGGTGACGGTGCGCGACGACGGGTTGAGTATCCGTACTCAGGTGCCGGACAAGGGAGTTCGGGACCCTCGGAACATGAGCGCTTCGATGCAGCCCCGGACCACCAGTGCCTACTACCTCCAGGCCGTCCTGTCCTTCGCCCTGGCCAGTGCGGCCCTGGCGATCGGGATCGCCTACCTGCCCGTCGACCCCTGGATGCGCGGCTTCCTGGCAGTCGGCCTGCTCTACGAGATCACCGCGGCGTTCACGCTCGCCAAGGTGGTCCGCGACCGCCAGGAGGTCGGCGCGATCACCAGCCGGGTCGACCAGGCACGGCTGGACAAGCTGCTCGCCGAGCACGACCCGTTCCGGGTGGAGGGGATCTGAGCGGGGGTCAGCCCCTGGCCCGCTTGGCCGCGTAGGTCTCGCCGCCCGCCATCCAGTTCTCCAGCGGGATCTCCTCGATCACCACGTTCACCACCTCCGGGCTCACGCCGGTGATCCGGACGTAGGTCTCGGTGAGCTCGCGGGCGATCTCGGCCCGCTGCTCCGCGGTCCGGCCGGCCAGCTGCTTGACATTGATGAACGGCATGACGACCCCTCAGGTCCGGTGCGACTCGATCGCTCCGCACGGTATCCCATCGCTTCTCGGCACCCCTTGACAGCTAAGGCTATTAGCCTTAGCTTTATGGGCATGACGCAGACGCTGACCACCCAGTTCCTGACCGTTCCCGGCGGCCGACTGGCCTACGACGACACCGCCACCGAGACCGGCCTGCCGGTCGTCCTGCTCCCCGGCATGCTCGACTCGCGCAGCGTGTACCGCCACCTGCGCCCGCTGCTCACCGCCGCCGGCCACCGGGTCGTCACCCTGGACCTGCGTGGGCTCGGCGAGTCCTCGATGACCTGGAGCGACTACTCCCCCGCCTCGATCGCCGAGGACACCCTGGCCCTGCTCGACCACCTGGGCATCGAGCGGGCCGCCCTGGTCGGCAACTCCTACACCGGCGCCACCGTGGTGCGGGCCGCCGCCCTGGCCCCCGAGCGGGTGGCCGGGATCGCCCTGATCGACGCCTTCATCGAGAACCTGCCGCCGAGCGCCGTCCAGCGCGCCGTGCTCAAGGCACTCGCCTTCACCGTGACGCACGTCCCCGCCGCCTGGGGCAGCTACCTCGACAAGGCCTACCCGACCGCCAGGCCCGCCGACTTCGCGGAGTACCGCTCCGCCGCCGTGACCGCCCTGCGCACCCCCGGCCGGAAGCCCGTCACCCGGGCGTACGCCACCGGCGACTCCGCGCCGACCGGCTGGAGCGCCGAGGTGCGCCGCCCCGCGCTCGTCCTGATGGGCAGCCAGGACCCGGACTTCCCCGACCCGGCCGTGGTGGCCGACCGTCAGGCGGCCGCACTGAAGGCCCGTAAGGTGATGATCGACGGTGCCGGGCACTACCCGATGGCGGAGTTCCCGCAGGCCACCGCCGACGCCCTGCTCCCCTTCCTGGACGAGGTCGCCTGATGCCGAGGGCCGGACTCACCCCCGCCGCCGTGGTGGACCACGCGCTCGAACTGATCGATGCCCACGGCCCCGAGAGCCTCACCCTGGCCGCCGTGGCCGCCCGGGCGGGCGTCGCCACCCCCTCGCTGTACAAGCACGTCCCCGGCGGCCTGCCCGAGCTGCGTCGGCTGATCGCCGTCCGGGTCACCGAGGAACTGGCCGAGCGCCTGGCCGCCTCGGTGGTCGGGCTCGGATCGCCGCAGGGCCCTAGCCGGGACGAGGCGATGACCGCCCTGCTGAACGCCTACCTGGACTACGCCGAGCAGCACCCGCGCCGGTACGCGGCCCTGCCGCAGGCCCCCGACCAGGACCCCGAGCGGACCCGGGCCGCCGACCAGCTGGTCGGGGTGATCATCGCGGTGCTGAACGGCTACGGCCTGACCGGCGACGAGTCGGTGCACGCCGCCAGGACGGTCCGTTCGACGGCGCACGGTTTCGCCTCGCTGTCGGCGGGCGGGGCCTTCCAGCTCGCGGCGAACCTGACGGTGACCCGGGAGCGGCTGATCCGGGTCGTGGTGGAGGGCTTGCGGGCCTGGCCCGGGACGGGATAAACCACGGTTCGTCGGAACGGTATCCGTTCGGGTGGTTTTCGAGACCATTCCGTCGCCGTTCCGGTCCGACACTGACAGGGTGCAGGCAGCTCGCCTGTCACCGGTACGAAGGATGTGGGCAGATGACGCAGACCGCACGGACGGCCCGTCCCGCCCAGGTCTCCGACCGGCGCATCCCGGAGCAGCGCAGCCCGTCCGCCGCCCCGGCCACGGTCGCCGCACCGACGCCGGGCCCCGCCCGCCGGCTGCTGGCGATCCTCCTCGGCGCGCGTCGGCTGCGTCCGGTCCCCGCCGGGCCGCAGCAGTCGTACGGCGAGTGCGACGGCCAGTGAGGCCGTTCGGCCGCTGACAGAAGGCGACGGTGGCCCGCGACGTCGCCGACGACCGCACCCTGGTCGTGCTCCGACGCCTCGGCGCGGGCGGCTGAGCTGTCGGCCAGGACCTTCCGTAGATGCTGGAGCAGGGGCCTGCAAATAAGATGTTCAGCATGACCCAGGGCCGTTGAGCGAGCGGAAGGGCCGGGCTTCCGATGGACCTTTCCTCACCGTGGCTGCCGCCCGAGGACGAGAGCCGGGTACAGGGTTCCAGGACGTCGATGCGATGCGTACGGCTGCTGCTGCGCAGTGGCAGTGCCACCGAGATGCTCGGGACCATCCTGGCGGAGGGCCCGGCCTGGATCACCGGTGAGGGCTCGGCGCTGTACCTGGTCGACGCCGAGGGGATGCTGAGGCTGGCGGCCTCGCACGGCCTGCCGGAGTGGGCGCACGAGCTCTACAGCCTGGTCGACCCCGCCTCCGACCTGCCTGCGGCGCTCGCGCTGCGGCGCCGCGGGACCGTGCTGCTCAGCCCGGAGCAGACCAGCGCCGACTATCCGCAGACGCTGGCGGGCCGGGGCACCGGCCTGGTCACGCTGGCGCTCATGCCGCTGATCGTGGACGGTGTCGCGATCGGTGTGCTGGCCCTGGCGCTGGCCCACCGGGGCACCGTGCCGCGCCGTGACCTGGACGTGCTGGAGACGCTCGCAGAGGCCGTCGCGCACCGGATGTCCCATCTGATCGACCACGTCCAGGCCGCCGACCAGCAGCTGCCGCCCGGGGTCAGGGCCGGTGGGTCGCAGTCCCGGCAGCCGGTACTCGCGCTGGCGGCGCTGGCGGCCGGAGCGGGGGCGTTCGACCGGGACCTGGTGACCGGCGAGACCACCTGGGACGCCCGGACCTACCGGCTGTTCGGGCTGACGCCGCCACCGGAGGCGGAGACGGCGCCCGCGCCCGACCTGGCCAAGCTGGTGCACCCCGAGGACCTGCCCGACCTCCAGGCGGGCATGGCCGAGGCGCTCGCCTCCGGCGGCCCGTACCGGCTGCACTACCGGGTCCGACGGGACGACGGGAGCAGCATGCAGGTCCAGGAGGACGGCGAGGTGATGCTCGACATCCACGGCCGCCCGGTCCGGGTGGCGGGCCTGCTGACCGACCCTCAGCGGGCCGGCGGAGGCACCGGTCCCGACTCAGGACCGGGCGAAGGACCCGCGCCGGGAGCGAGGTCCGCCCTGCTGCTGGCACTGACCAGGACGCTGTCCCGGGCGGTCAGCGTCCGGGACGTCACCAGCGCGATGACCGACATAGCCAGGCCCGCGCTGGGCGCCGCCAGCCTGGTGCTGGACCTGGTGGACGACGGCCGGCTGCTGCCGGTCTCGCACACGCTGTTCGGCGGCCCGTACCGGACCGAGCTGAGCCGGCTGCACGACCTCTCGGCCGGGGTGATGCAGAGCGCGCTGGCCCGGGCCGTGCCGCTGTTCAGCGAGCCGGGGCAGCGGGTCACCGGCAATCCGCTGGCGCCCGCGGCCTGGGCGGTGCTGCCGCTGGTGGCGTCCGGACGGCAGGTGGGGTCGTGCCTGATCACCTTCGCCACCGAGCGGACCTTCAGCCGGGAGGACCGCACCATGTACTCGGCGTTCGCGGGCATCCTGGCCCAGTCGCTGGAGCGGGCCCGGCTGTACGACACGCACCACCACCGGGCCACCGAGCTGCAGCGGGCGATGCTGCCGCGCAGCCTGCCGAAGCTGCCCGGGGTGTCGGCCGCCGCGCGCTACCTGCCGAGCACCGAGGGGATGCAGATCGGCGGCGACTGGTACGACCTGATACCGCTGCCGGACGGACGGATCGGGCTGGTGATCGGTGACGTGCAGGGCCACAACGCCGAGGCCACCGCCGTGATGGGGCAGCTGCGCAGCGGGCTCAGGGCGTACGCCACCGACGGGCACGACCCGGCGGCGACCCTGACCAGGACCAGCCGGCTGCTGTCCGAGCTGGACACCGACCTGTTCGCGACCTGCCTCTACCTGACCCTGGACCCGCTGACCGGGCGGCTGGACGGCGCCCGGGCCGGGCACCCGCCGCCGGTCCGGATCGCCGGGCACCGGGCGGTCGAGCTGGAGCTGCCGGGCGGCCCGCCGCTGGGCGTGGACCCGCATGGCGCCTACCCGCTGACGGAGGGTCGGCTGGCGGTGGGCGAGACCCTGCTGGTGTACACGGACGGTCTGGTCGAGGACCGGGGCGAGGACTACGACGACTCGGTGCAGCGGATGATCGGCGGCCTGGAGCTGTGGAGCCGGCGGACCGGCGCGCCGGACCGGCCGGGTGCCGGCGGTGCGCTGGAGCGGCTGGCCGACCTGCTCACGCTGAACGTGACCGAACGGCACTCGCGGCCGGACGATGTCGCGCTTCTCCTCCTGCACCGGACGACGATGGACTGAAATTACTTGCTGGTAGCGAGAGTTGACGGTACACGGCCGCCCACCTGCGGTTTCTGACCATCCCCCAGCCGCGACCAGGCGCATTTCGGACGGATCAGATCACTGAACGTCAGATCCGTTCATACTTACGTAGGATCACCGCCTTAGAATTCGCCGCGTGACGATGACTCAGTGGTTCGGCGCGGCGCTCGCCGCCATCGCCGTTCTCGCCCTCCTGGCCGCCGCCCGCTACCGCGCGGTCAGCCGCACCCTGCGGTCCGGGCTGGCCGAGAGCGAGCGGGCGAACGCCGAACTCCGCGAGCAGGTCAGGGCGGAGGCCGAGCGCCGGAGCACCGAGAGCGCCGCCGTCCAGCAGGAGCAGGAGCTGAACGCCTCCACCCAGCGGGCCTTCCTCAGCGTGGCCCGCCGGATCCTGGTGATGGCGCATGACCAGCAGGCCGGGCTGGACGAGATGGAACGCACCCACGACGACCCGGAGCTGTTGGAGGGCCTGCTCCGGGCCGACCACGCGGCCGCCCAACAGGCCAGGCTGGCCCAGACCCTGGCCGTGCTCTGCGGCGCCCGGGCGGGCAGGCACTGGCCCGAGCCGGTCGCACTGGAGGACGTGGTGCGCGGCGCGCAGTCCCGCATCCTGCCGTTCCAGCGGGTGGTGGTCCGCAGCCGGACCGAGACAGCCGTGGTCGGCGCGGCCGCCGAGGCGCTGATCCACGCGGTGGCCGAACTGCTGGACAACGCCACCCGCTACTCCCCGCCCAGCACCCAGGTCTTCGTCACCCTGATGCCGGTGCACAACGGCGTCGTGATCGAGATCGACGACGGCGGCGTCGGCATGCCCGAGCACGCGATCGAGAAGGCCGCCGCCGCCCTGGCCGGCGGCGCGTCCCTGGAGGTCTCCCGGCTCGGCGAGGTCCCGCAGCTGGGCCTGGCTGCGGTCGGCCGGCTGGCCGAGCAGTACGGCTTCCGGGTCACCCTCAGCTCGGCGCCCTCGCCGTACGGCGGGGTCCGGGTGGTGGTGCTGCTGCCGACCGCGCTGCTCACCGACCCGCTGCCGGCCCCGACCGCGCCCTCCGCCGAGCGGCGCGCCGAACTCCCCGAGCGGCCGCCCTCCGCCCGTCCCGGCCCCGGCGGACTGCCCCGCCGGGCCAACCGGCGCGGCACCGACTCCCCGGCCACCACCTCCGGCACCAACTCCGGCGGTACCCCCGTACCGCCGCGCTCGGCCGGGGAGGCGCAGAACTTCATGTCGCTCTTCCAGGCCGGCACCGCCAGCGGCCGTTCGGCCGCCCGGCACCAGCAGGACCAGCACCCCGACTCCCCCCGACCCCAGCGCTCCGGAGACTCCCATGACCCCGAATCCTGACCTCGGCTGGCTGCTCGCCGACATCGTCACCGTCCCCGAGGTGCAGCACGCCCTCGTGGTGTCCAACGACGGTCTCGAGATCGGTCGCAGCGAGCGGATCGACCGGGACGACGCCGAGCGGCTGGCCGCCGCCTGCTCCGGCCTGCAGTCGCTGGCCCGGGGCGTGGCACAGGGCTTCGGCGGCCCGCAGAGCAGCACCCGGCAGATCATCGTCGAGTACGGCGGCGGCTACCTGTTCGTGGTGGCGGCCGGCGCAGGGGCGCACCTCGCCGTGGTGACCGGCGAGGCGGTGGACGCGGGTCTGGTGGCGTACCAGATGCAGGTGCTGGTCGACCGGATCGGCACCCACCTGACCAGCCCGCCCAGGGCGGAGCACGCGACCGGGAGCACCCGGTGAGCGGGCGCGGCGAGCGGGCCGCCGGAGGGTTCGTGGTCCGCGGCGCGGCTGACGAGCGCGGCGGGGTGGTCGCATGAGCGGCCCGGTCCGGCCGTACGTGATCACCGGCGGGCGGAGCCGTCCGAGCCGGAACGTGCTGGCCCTGGAGAGCCTGGTCTCCACCGTGCCAGGCACCGTCCCGGAACCCGCGGCCCTGAACCGGGAGCAGCAGCGGATCCTGACGATCTGCCAGGAGCTGCTCTCGGTCGCCGAGATCGCCGCCCACCTGCGGCTCTCGCTCGGCGTGGTCAGGGTGCTGATCGGTGACCTCTGGGACCTCGGCGCCGTCCTGGTCCGTCCCCCCGTGCAGCAGGCCGAGCGCCTGCCCGCGACCCTCCTGGAGGAGGTGCTCCTTGGCCTCCGCCAGCTCCGCTGAGCTCCGGCCCGCCTATCTGCCCGACACCGTGCAGAGCGCCGTGAAGATCCTGGTCACCGGACCCTTCGGGGTCGGCAAGACCACCCTGGTCGGCTCGCTCAGCGAGATCGCCCCACTGCGCACCGAGGAGACCATGACCACCGCCGGGGTGGGCGTGGACGACCTGACCGGACGACCTGACAAGACCACCACCACGGTGGCCCTGGACTTCGGCCGGATCACCCTCAACTCCCGGCTGGCGCTCTACCTCTTCGGCACGCCGGGCCAGCAGCGGTTCTGGCCGCTCTGGGAGGACCTCTCGCGCGGGGCGCTGGGCGCGATCGCCCTGGTGGACACCCGGCGGATCGAGGAGAGCTTCGACGTGCTGGGGCAGTTGGAGGAGCAGCGGATCCCGTTCGCGGTGGCCGTCAACACCTTCCCGGACAGCCCGGACCACCCCGAGGAGGACCTCAGGGCGGCGCTCGACCTGCTGCCCGGGGTACCGATCCTCAGCTGCGACGCCCGGGACCGCCGGGCCTCGTACGACGTCCTGATCGACTTCGTCGACCACCTGCACTCGACCGCGGTACTGGAGCTCCAGCCATGACGACCCCCCTGCCGGAGACGGCCGCCACGGTGCCCCCGCCCGGCTGCCCGGCCCACCGACCGGCCGGTCCGGCCGCCACCGCGTTGTTCGGCGCCGCGGTGGCCGAGGACCCGCACGGCCTCTACGCCAGGCTGCGCGAGCAGCACGGCCCGGTCGCGCCGATCGAGCTGGAGCCCGGGGTGGAGGCCTGGCTCGTGCTTGGCTATCCGGAGCTGCTCGAACTCACCCGGAACGAGCAGCTGTTCTCCAAGGACTCGCGCCGCTGGCGGGTGCCCGCCGAGGGCCGCTTGAAGTCGGACTCCCGGCTGCTGCCGATGACCGCCTGGCGGCCGACCCTGCTCAACCTGGACGGTGCCGAGCACCACCGGCTGCGGGCGGCGGTCTCCGAGACGCTGGCCAGGATCGACCACCGGCAGCTCCGGCAGGCCACCGAGGCCGCGGCCGACACCCTGATCGACGGCTGGGGTCCTGACGGCACCGCCGACCTGATCGCCCAGTACGCCCGGCAGCTGCCGCTGATGGTGTTCACCCAGCTGATCGGCCTGCCCGCCGAGGCCGGGCCGCACATCGTCCAGCTGATCAGCCACTTCGTGGACAGCAGCGACAAGTCGGTGCGGGCCAACGCGGAGTTCCAGGCGATCCTGCTCGACCTGGTCCGCAAGCGCCGCGAGCGGCCCGCCGCCGATCTGACCTCCTGGCTGCTGGCCCACCCGGCCGCGATCACCGACGAGGAGGCGGTGCACCACCTGGTGGTGATCATGGTCGCGGGCAACGAGACCACCATCAACTGGACCGGTAACACGCTTCGGCTGCTGCTCACCGACCGCCGGTTCCGGGCCACTCTGACGGGCGGTCGGCTGACCGTCTCGGACGCCCTGGACGAGGTGCTCTGGCGGGACCCGCCGACCCAGAACTTCCCCGGGCGCTGGGCCACCGGCGACACCGTGCTCGGCGGCCAGTACATCAGCGCGGGCGACATGCTGGTGCTCGGCCTGGCCGCTGCCAACGCCGACCCCTCGGTGCTCACCCCGGAGGGCATCGGCGGCAACCGGGCCCACCTCGCCTGGGGCGCGGGCAAGCACGTCTGCCCGGCCCAGCAGCCCGCCCGGCTGATCGTGGAGACTGCGGTGGAGACCCTGCTGCACCGCCTGCCCGATCTCCAACTCGCCGTCCCCGGCCATGAACTGGCCTGGCGTCCGTCCCCCTGGTCGCGAGCCCTGGTCTCCCTGCCGGTGCTCTACAGCGCCTTCACGCCGCCCCGCACTCCCCCCTCCGAAAGGCCCGCATGGACGCCACCGCCGCTCCCCTCCGTCTCGACCCCTTCGGCGGCGACCAGCACGCCGAGAACGCCCGGCTCCGAGCGGCAGGGCCCGCGGTCCTGGTGGAACTCCCTGGCGGGGTGGTGGTCTGGGCGATAACCCGGCACGACACCCTCCAGTCGCTGCTGAACGACCCCAGGGTCGGCAAGAACGCGCAGCTCTGGACCACCTTCAGGGAGGGCCGGCTGCCGGAGGGCTGGCCGCTGCTCAACTTCGTCACCGTGCCCGGCATGGTGACCGCCGACGGCGAGGACCACCGACGGTTGCGCGGACTGGTCACCCAGGCCTTCACCCCGCGCCGGATCGCCGAGCTGGCGCCCGCGATCGAGGCCAGGGCCGCCCGGCTGCTGGACGAAGTCGCTTCGTTGGAGGGGGACTTCGACCTGCGCGAGTACTTCGCGTACCCGCTCCCGATGCAGGTGATCGGCGAGCTCCTCGGCCTGCCGCCCAAGCAGCAGGACGAGCTGCACGAGCTCTCCAACACCCTGGTCTCCAGCTCGGCCACCCCCGCTGCGGCTGTCGCCGCGCAGCAGGGCCTGTTCGCGCTGCTCGCCTCGGTGGTGGCGGCCAAGCGCGCCGAACCCGGCGACGACCTCACCACCGACCTGATCGCCGCGCGGGCCGACGACGACCGGCTCACCGAACAGGAGCTGGTCGGCACCCTGCTGCTGATGCTGGTCGCCGGGCACGAGACCACGCTCAACCTGATCACCAACGCGGTACGGGCCCTGCTGGCGCATCCGGCGCAGCTGGCGGCGGTGCTGGACGGAACGTACAGCTGGGCGGCGGTGGTCGAGGAGACGCTCCGCTACGACTCGCCGGTCGGGCAGTTCCCGCTCCGCTACGCGACCGAGGACATCCGGGTCGGCGAGGTGGTGATCCGTCAGGGGGAGGCACTGATCGCCTCGTACGCCTCGGCCGGCCGCGACGAGCAGCACTTCGCGGACGCGGACCGCTTCGACCTCGGCCGGCGGCCCGCCAAGCACCTCTCGCTCGGCCACGGCCCGCACTTCTGCCTCGGCGCCGGACTCGCCCGACTGGAGGCCGAGACGGCGCTGCGGCTGCTCTTCACCCGCTTCCCGGGCCTCCGGCTCGCGGACGGGGAGGCACCGGAGCCGATCGCGTCCTTCGTCAGCAACAGCGTGCGCACGCTCAGCGTCCGAACGAGCTGAATCGGCGGCCCCCGGCCCTCCGGACCGTAACGGCCGGGGGTCCGTCTCGTTGGACCGGCCATGCGTAAGATCGCGGCGCTCGCCGCCCTCACCATGGCCGGTCTGGCCATCGCCGCGCCGGCCGCCCAGGCGGACAACAACATGGGCGGCAAGCTCAACTCCGACCACCCCGTCGGTGCGGCGGGCACCTGCGTCGAGCAGATCGGGAGCATCCCGCTGCTCGGCAAGCAGGCGTCCGCCGCCACCCCGGTGTGCGGGGCGTACGCGGTGGTACCACGGGGTTAGGGCCTGTCGAACAGCGCGTTCAGCTCGCCGTACTCCAGACCGCCCGTCAGGGACCCGTAGCTGCCGGACCCGTAGACCTCCTCCGCGGCGCGGCGGACCGCCGCGTACGCGACCCTGGCCAGGCCGGGGCCGAGGCTGATCCGGGCGACGCCGAGGGCGGCCGTCTCGGCGACGGTGGGCGTGCCGGGGCCACCTCCGACGTTCAGCAGGACGCCCGGCAGCGCGGCGAGCAGTTCGGTGATCAGGGCGGGGTCGGTCGGGCCGGGGACGAAGATGCCGCTGGCGCCCGCCGCCAGGTAGGCCCGGGCCCGCTCGACCGCGTCCTCGACGTCGCCCCCGCCGGACAGGAAGACGTCGGTGCGCGCGTTCAGGTAGAGCCGGACGCCCGCCGCCTCGGCCGCCTCCCGGGCCGCCGCGACCCGCTCGGCCGCCTCGGCGACCGGACGCAGGCCGGTGGCGGTGCCGTCCTCCAGGTTCATCCCGACCGCGCCGAGGGCGAGCAGTTCGGTGACGGTCCGGCCGACTCCGGCGGCGTCCTCGGCCAGGCCGTCCTCCAGGTCGGCGGTGACCGGGACGTCCACCGCCCGGACCACCAGTGCGGTCTGGGCCAGCGAACCGGCCAGGTCGAGGCCGCCGCCGTCCCGCACGCCCCTGGTCCAGGAGACGCTGGCGCTGGCGGTGGCCAAGGCCGGGGCGCCGGTGGCGGCCACCAGCCGGGCGGTGGCCCCGTCCCAGACGTTGGCGAGCACCAACGGCGCACCCGGGACGTGCAGTTCGTGCAGGAGCTCGGCCTTGGCCTGCTGAGTGGTCGTCATGCTGCCTACCTTGTCAGTTCGTCCCGGGTCGGACCGGCGGTTTTCGGATCTGGACGATTCAGCTCTGCTTGGGGGCGGGGCTGAGACGGCAGGTGACGCCGATCCGGTTCCAGGAGTTGATCGAGATGATCACCGCGAGCAGCTGGGAGAGCTCGTTCGGCGCGAACTGCTTGGCCGCCTCCTCGTACACGTCGTCCGGCACGTGCCCCTCGCTCAGCCGGGTGACCGACTCGGTCAGCGCGAGTGCCGCCCGCTCCTTCGCGGTGAAGTACGGGGTCTCCCGCCAGGCCGGCAGGGCGTACAGCCGGTGCTCCTGCTCCCCCGCCTTCCGGGCGTCGGCAGTGTGCATGTCCAGGCAGTACGCGCAGCCGTTGATCGAGGAGGCCAGCGTGCGCACCAGCTCGCCGATCACCGGGTCGACCAGCGGCCGCGAGGCGGCGTCCAGGCGGATCATCGCCCGGTACCACTCGGGCGAGAGGTCGGGCATCGAGAAGCGCTGCTCGGGGGCGTCCACGTAGTCCTTCGGTGCGTTCGTCATGATCTTCACCCTAGGTGCACTGCGGCCCACTCGTATGGTTCATTGGGCCGATGGAATCCTGGGCCACTTTCGGCGGCGACCTACACCTGGACCTCTCCGCCGGACGGGCACGCGGGCTCGGCCTGCGCGCCGCACTGGAGGACGCGCTCCGGACGGCGGCCCGGGACGGGCGGCTCGCGGCCGGGACCAGGCTGCCGTCGTCCCGGGTGCTGGCGGCGGACCTGGGCATCGCGCGGAACACCGTGGCGGAGGCGTACGCGCTGCTGACCGCCGAGGGCTGGATGACGGCACGTCAGGGCTCGGGCACCGTGGTGGCGGAGCGCGGGGCGGCTTCGGTGTCCGCCGCGCCGCGTACGCCGCAGCGAACCCCGGCCGTCCGGTTCGACCTGATGCCGGGGCGGCCGGATCTGACGCTGTTCCCGCGCTCGGCCTGGCTGGCCGCCGCGCGCCGGGCGCTCGCGGTGGCACCGCACGAGGCGCTCGGATACTCGGACCCGCGCGGACGGATCGAACTGCGCCGGGCGCTCGCGGACTACCTCGCTCGGGTGCGCGGGGTGCGCACCGATCCCGAACGGATCCTGATCTGCGCCGGGTACACCCAGGGGCTCGCGCTGCTCTGCGGGGCGCTACGCGAACGGGGGGTCGGCGCGGTCGCGGTGGAGGAGTACGGGCTGCCGCCGCAGCAGGCGGTGATCACCGCCGCCGGGCTGGCCACCGTGCCGCTGCCGCTGGACGGGCACGGGGCCAGGACCGACCTGCTCGGCGGGCTCGACGTCGGCGCGGTGGTGCTCACCTCGGCCCACCAGTTCCCGACCGGGGTGCCGCTGCGCGCCAACCGCCGGGCTGCGGCGGTGGACTGGGCTCGGGAGACCGGCGGCATCGTGATCGAGGACGACTACGACGGCGAGTTCAGGTACGACCGGCAACCGGTCGGGGCGATGCAGGCGCTGGATCCGGAGCGGGTGGTCTACGCGGGCACCGCCAGCAAGAGCCTGGCCCCCGGCCTGCGGCTCGGCTGGCTGGCCCTGCCCGCCGCGCTGGTCGAACCGGTGATGCGGCAGAAGGAGCTGGCCGACGGGCAGTCCGGCGCGATGGACCAGCTCACCCTGGCCGAGCTGATCACCTCGGGCGGCTTCGACCGGCATGTCCGGCGCTGCCGCCTGCACTACCGGCGCCGCCGCGACCAGCTGATCGGCACCCTGGCCGAACGGGCTCCGGAGGTCCGGGTGACCGGCATCGCGGCCGGGCTGCACGCCGTCCTGGAACTGCCTCCGGGTTCGCTCACGGATGGCGAACTCCTGCGGCACGCGGGCTGGTTGGGCCTGTCACTGAACACCATGTCGGGCTGCCGCGCCGACTCGGCGGAGCCCGTTCCGGACGCCCCGTCCGCCCTGGTGATCGGCTACGGCACCCCGCCCGAACGGGCCTGGCCCGGGGCGCTGGAGGCGCTCTGCACGCTGGCCACGCTCTGACCAGGCGTCAGCCCCGGCCGCCGATCTCGAAGAGCAGCGCGAGGAATCCGAGGAAGACGTGGGTGGCGACCATGTAGATCAGGACCCGCTTGAGCACCCGGCGGTCGGTGCGGCTCCCTGCGTCGGTGGTGGTGGGCTTGGCCATGGCGGTGGACCCCTTTCAGTGCGGGTTGCCCAGGCAGAGGTTGCTGCCGGGGCTCTGGAGCAGGGTGTGCAGGAAGAGCAGCTCGACGCCGTCCGGGGAGTCGGCGGCGATGCAGTGCGGGGTGAGCGAGTCGAAGTGGGCCGAGTCGCCCGGGTCGAGCAGGTGGTCCTGCTCGCCGAGGGTGAGCCGGAGCCGCCCCCGGGTCACGTACAGCCACTCCTCACCGGGATGGACGCGCACCACGGCGTCCTGCAGACCGGGCGGCACCTGGACGTGCAGCGCCTGGAGCGCCCGCCCCGGCGCGCCCGCCCGGCGGTAGCCCCAGCCGCCGGCCCGGTCCGGCTCGATGGCGCCGCCCCGGATCACCGGCTCCGGCTCGCCGGGCTGCTCGCCGAGCAGGTCGGAGACGGTGGTGCCGTACGCCCGGGCCAGGCCGAGCAGGACCGGCAGCGAGGGCTGCCGCAGACCGGTCTCCAGCCGGGAGAGATACGCTGGGGAGAGCCCGACCCGGCCGGCCGCCGCCTCCAGGGTGAGACGGCTGGCCGAGCGGTGTTCACGGAGTCGGGCACCGAGGCCCTCGACCTCCTGGTCCACGTTCATGGCTCCAGTGGACACCCACCCTGCCTGGGTGGCAAGAAATTTGCCCGTGAGGCAAAAGCTACGGCCGGGGGATGTTCCGCAGGTTGCTGCGGGCCAGGTCGATCATCCGTCCCACCCCGCCCGAGAGCACCGTCCGCCCGGCCGCCAGCGCGAAGCCCTTCAGCTGGGCGGCGGTGATGTGCGGCGGGATGGAGAGGGCGTTCGGGTCCGTCACCACGTCCACCAGCACCGGCCCCGGCCGCTCCAGAGCCTCGGCCAGCACCTCACGCACCTTCGTCGGGTCGGTGACCCGGGTGGCCTCGATGCCGATCGCCCTGGCCAGCGCCGCGTAGTCCACGTCGCCGTTGTCGATCTCGGCCTCGGGGTACCCGCTGACCAGCATCTCCAGCTTGATCATGCCGAGCGCGCCGTTGTTGAACACCACGACCTTGACCGGCAGTCCGTACTTCGCCACCGTCAGCAGCTCACCCAGCAGCATGCCGAGGCCGCCGTCCCCGGACATCGAGATCACCTGCCGTCCCGGCTCGGCCAGTTGGGCCCCGATCGCGTGCGGCAGGGCGTTCGCCATCGAGCCGTGCAGGAACGAACCGATCACCCGCCGCCGCCCGTTGGGCGTCAGGTAGCGGGCCGCCCAGACGTTGTTCATCCCGGTGTCGACGGTGAACACCGCGTCGTCGGCGGCGAGTTCGTCCAGCACCGAGGCGACGTACTCGGGATGGATCGGCACGTGCTTCTCGATCTTCCGCGTGTAGGCGCCGACCACCCCCTCGAGCGCCTTGTAGTGCCTGCTCAGCAGCCCGTCCAGGTGGCCCCGGTCGGTCTTCTGCTCCACCAGCGGCAGCACGGCCCGCAGGGTGGCCGCCACATCGCCGTGCACCGCGAGCTCCAGCGGCGTACGGCGGCCCAGCCGGGTGGCGTCGTGGTCGACCTGGACGGTGTTGGCCCCGGGCAGGAAGGCGTCGTACGGGAAGTCGGTGCCGAGCAGCACCACCAGATCGGCCTCGTGCAGCGCCTGGTGGCAGGACCCGTAGCCCAGCAGGCCGCTCATCCCGACGTCATACGGATTGTCGAACTGGATCCACTCCTTGCCGCGCAGGGAGTGCCCGACGGGGGCCAGCACCCGGCCGGCCAGCTCCATCACCCCGGTGTGCGCCTCGCGCACCCCCGCCCCGCAGAACAGCGTGACCCGCTCGGCCGCGTTCAGCCGCTCGGCCAGCGCCTGCACCTGGGACCACGGCGGAGCGGCCACCGCCTGCTCGGTGAGGAAACTGCCGGTCCCGGTCGGGTTGGCGGCGGGCAGCGCGGCCACGTCACCGGGGAAGACGAGAGTCGAGACGCCCCGGGCGCCGAGCGCGTGCTGCACCGCGACCCGGAGCAGGCGGGGCAGCTGGGCCGGAGTGGAGACCATCTCGCACCAGGCGCTGCAGTCCACGAACACCCGCTCGGGGTGGGTCTCCTGGAAGAACCCGGTGCCGATCTGGGCGCTCGGGATGTGCGAGGCCAGCGCGAGCACGGGCAGCCCGCTGCGCTGGGCGTCGTACAGGCCCTGGACGAGGTGCGTGTTGCCGGGCCCGCAGGAACCGGCACAGACCGCCAGCCGGCCCGTCAGCTCGGCGTCGGCCGCCGCCGCGAAGGCGCCCGCCTCCTCGTTCCTGACGTGCACCCAGTCGATCCCGTCGGCCCGGCGGATGGCGTCCACCACGGGGTTGAGGCTGTCCCCCACCACGCCGTAGACCCGCTCAACGCCGGCCTGCCGGAGTACCTCGACCATCTGCTCGGCCACGCTGCCCACGGTTGACCCCTCTCTCGTTTCTTCTCGAAGAGCGCTACTCGGCCGCCAGGTGCGGCGGCGCTTCGGCTCCGCTGCCGACCGCCGGGCCGGACTGCTGCTGGCGCCGGGCGGGCTCCCGGCCGGGCGGCTGGACGCAGCGCTCGGGTGCCGCCTGCACCGGCATCGGGCGGGAGGCCGGCCGGCCGGGCTCGATCCGGAGCGGTTCGCCCTCGTGCAGCAGGCTCAGCGAGGTGCCCCGGCGGAGTGTGTACGTGGTCCGGGAGTGGGTGATCTCGACGTGCAGCAGGTTGTCCCGGATCTTCATGGCGAAGGCGAGCCGGCTCAGTCCGGCGGGCAGCCGGGGCCGGAACGACAGGTGGTCACCGTGGTCCCGAAGGCCGCCGAACCCGGCCACCAGGGCCAGGCAGGCCCCGGCCAGCGAGGCCATGTGCAGACCGTCGCTGGTGTTGCCGCCGAGGTCGTGCAGGTCCATCAGGGCGGCTTCGGCGGTGTAGTCGTACGCCAGGTCGAGCTGGCCCACCTCGGCCGCGATCACCGCCTGCGTGCAGGCGGAGAGCGAGGAGTCCCGGACCGTCAGGCGTTCGTAGTATGCGAAGTTGCGGGCCTTCTGCTCGTCGGTGAAGGCATCGCCGCGCACCTGCATGGCCAGCACCAGGTCCGCCTGCTTGACCACCTGCTTCCGGTAGAGGTCGAAGTACGGGTAGTGCAGCAGCAGCGGGTACTTCTCCGGCGGGGTGGCCTCGAAGTCCCAGAACTGGTGGTCGGTGAAGCCGTCGGCCTGCGGATGCACGCCCAGCTTCTCGTCGTACGGGATGTACATCGCCCGGGCCGCGTCCCGCCACGCGGCGGTCTCCTCGGTGTCCACGCCGAACCCGGCCGCCACCGCCCGGTGCCGGGCGGCGGCCTCAGCGGCGGCCCGCAGGTTGGTCTGCGCCATCAGGTTGGTGAAGACGTTGTTGTCGGCCACCGCGCTGTACTCGTCGGGACCGGTGACGCCCTCGATCCGGAACCGCCCGGCCGCGTCGTGGTGACCGAGCGAACGCCACATCCGGGCGGTCTCCACCAGGAGTTCCAGCCCGTACTCCTTCTCGAACTCCACGTCACCGGTGGCCCGGACGTACCGGGCCGTCGCCACCGCGATGTCGGCGCCGATGTGGAACGCGGCCGTTCCGGCCGGCCAGTAGCCCGAACACTCCTCGCCCCTGATCGTCCGCCAGGGGAACACCGCACCGGCGAGCCCGAGTTGGGTCGCCCGCTCGCGGGCCAGCGGCAGCGTGGTGTGCCGCCAGCGGAGCGCCTGCTTCACCGCGTCCGGCAGGCAGTAGGTGAGCACCGGGAGCACGAACGCCTCGGTGTCCCAGAAGCTGTGCCCGTCGTAGCCGGGACCGGTCAACCCCTTGGCGGGGATCGCCCGTTCCTCGCTCCTGGCACCGGCCTGCAGCACGTGGAAGAGCGCGAACCTGACCGCCTGCTGGAGTTCCACGTCCCCGTCGATCTGGACGTCGCTGGTCTCCCAGAACTCCTTGAGGTACTCCCGCTGTTCGGCCACCAGACCGTTCCAGCCGGTGTACCTGGCCGCGGTCAGCGCGGCCTCCACCTGGTCCCGGACGGCGGGTAGCGAGCGGGTCGCCGACCAGCCGTACGCGGTGAACTTGGTCAGCCGCAGCTCCTCGCCGGGATGCAGCACCGTGGTGACGCTGATCCGGCCCTGGTCCTCGGCGCACTCGGCGGTGACGTGGAAGCCGTCCGGGCCCTCGATCAGGTGGTCCATCCCGACCGCCACCCGTTGGCCGCTGTACTTGGTCCGGTGCACCAGCACCGCCTTGGTGCCGGACGCCTGCCCGGCCTCCGCCACCAGCGGGGCCTCCAACACCGCGGCGGCCCTGGGGTCGGCCTCCACCCCGCCGGGCAGCTGCTCGTTGGCCACCAGCTCGGACTGGAGCACGATCCGGATCGGGCCGTCCACGGCGGTGACCCGGTAGTCCACCGACGCGATCGCCCGCTGGGTGAGCGAGACCAGCCGGGTAGACGACACCTTGATGGTCTTGCCGGCCGGCGAGGTCCACTCCGCGTCCCGCCGGAGCAGACCCTCCCGGAAGTCCAACCGCCGCTGGTGGTGCCGTAGTTCGCCGTACCTGAGGTCGAAGGGCTCGTCATCCACCAGCAGTCGGATGATCTTGCCGTTGGTGACGTTGATGACGCTCTGGCCGGACTCGGGATAGCCGTAGCCGCCCTCCGCGTACGGCAGCGGACGGAGCTCGAAGACCCCGTTCAGGTACGTGCCGGGCAGGCCGTGCGGCTCTCCCTCGTCCAGGTTGCCGCGCAGGCCGATGTGACCGTTGGAGAGCGCGAAGACCGACTCGGCCCTCGCCTGGCCACCGAGGTCGAGGCCGTGCTCGGCGATGCCCCAGGGGTCGACGGTGAAGGTGGTCTGCGGGCTCATCGGCCGGCCTCGTACTGACCGTCGATCAGATCGGCGAGGTCGTCCACCACCAGGTCGGCGCCGTGCTCGCGGAGCGCATGGGCCTGCCCGGTCCGGTTCACCCCGACCACCGTGCCGAAGCCGCCGGCCCGGCCGGCGGCGACGCCCGCCAACGCGTCCTCGAACACGGCGGCGTGCGCGGGCTCGGTGCCCAGCGCCCTGGCGGCGGCCAGGAAGGTGTCGGGGGCGGGCTTGCCGGGGAGGTGCTCCCGGCTCGCCACCAGACCGTCGATCACCACGTCGAACATGTCGTCGATCCCGGCCGCGCGCAGCACGTCCCGGCAGTTGGCGCTGGAGGACACCACCGCCCGGGGCAGCCCGAGCTCCCGCAGCCGGTGCAGGTAGGCCACCGACCCGGCGTAGGGCTCGACGCCCTGCTCCTTGATCATCCGCAGCACGGTGTCGTTCTTGGCGTTGCTCAGCCCCTGGACCGTCCGGGCCCCAGGCCGGTCGTCCGGGTGGCCCTCGGGCAGCGTGACACCGCGCGAGGCCAGGAAGGTCCGGGTGCCGTCCAGGCGTGGACGGCCGTCCACGTACTGGTCGTAGTCGGCCGGCTCGAACGGAGCGAACTCCGTGCCGGTCCGCAGGGCCTCGGCTCTGAGGAAGGTGTCGAACATGTCCTTCCACGCTGCCGCGTGCACCTTGGCGGTCCGCGTCAGTACGCCGTCGAGGTCGAACAGGAACGCTTCGATGTGGTCCGGGAGCCCCAGCATGACTGTCAGTCTGGTACTCCGGACGGCCGAAACCGCCCATTTGCCACACCATTGGCGCGTCGCGAACGGGCGGTCACGGTCGAACAGCGGTCGTCACACCGGCGGAGGCTTGATCAACGAGAAGGTGGCGCCGTCCCGGTCCTGCACCAGGGCGACCCGGCCCCAGGGCTGGTCGGTCGGCGGGTCCAGCAGGTTGCCACCCGCCTTGACCAGCGCGTCCACCGTGCTGTCGACGTCGTCCACGGCGAAGTACGTCCGCCAGTGCGGCGGGGTGCCCGGCGGGTCGTCGGCCAGATTCACCACGCCACCGACGCTGCGGCCCGCCACGTTGAAGGAAAGGTACTCCGGCATCTGCTCCATCGGGGCGACCCTGGCCCCGAACACGGCGTCGTAGAACACACCCACCTCGCCGGGAGCACTGGTGTGCAGCTCGCTCCAGACCACCGCGCCCGCCTCGTTCACCACCTGGGCGCCGAGGAAGTCCAGCGGCTGCCAGACCCCGAACACGGCCCCGCTCGGGTCGGCCGCCACCAGCATCTTGCCGGTGGTACCCACCGTCATCACGGGCAGCAGCACGGTGCCGCCGTTGTCGCCGATCGCGGTCAGCGTGGCCTCCGCGTCATCGGTGCTCAGATAGGTGGTCCAGTTGGACGGCATCGCCGGCTGACCCTCCTCCACCGGCGTCGGCCCCATGATCCCGGCCACCGCCTTGCCGTTCTTCTCGCAGACCGAGTACCCGCCGAACTCCTCGGGCCCGATCTCGCCCTGCCAGCCGAACAGGTCCCGGTAGAAGTCCAGCGCGGCCTGCTGGTCGCGCGCGTTCAGATCCACCCAGCACGGCGTCCCCACCGCGTACCGTTCAGTCACCTCGACCATGCGTCATCTCCCATCGAACCGACCCCCGCCGACCACCCTCACCGGCAGGACCGCGTCCCGCCACCGGAACGGACGGCGGCTCCGGGCTCAGGGCCGGACCGACTCGGGTCGGCTCAGCCTGGTGTCAGCCCGGCTCGGGTGCGGTGATCCGTACCTCGTGGCGGGCGGCGTCCCGGGCGAGGAAGCGGGCCAGCAGCTCACCCTCGGTCTCCAGCCCGGCCCGCTCGGCCCCGGTGAGCTTCCGGAACGGGCGGACCGTCACCACCGCCTCGCCCTTGGCCACCGCGAAGCGCCAGGTGGCACCGACGAAGCCGTCCAGCAGCACGGAGCGCGGCATCTCGTTGACACCGGCGAAGCCCTGGTCGGCGAAGTCGACGGTCAGCACCCGGCTGCGGTCGGCGTGCGAGAGCAGCAGGTTGTCGAACTCGTACAGGTAGCGCACCGGGGCCGGGGTGTCGGCGGGTGGCCGGGGCGCGTCCGGCAGGTCGAACAGCTCCCGGCCCTGCCCGTCCCGGAACACCACCAGCTGCGGGCGGAGCCGGTCCACCACCTCGGCCAGCCTGGTGAGGCCGCTCCACTGCTGGATGTCCTTCACGGTGCAGGGACCGAATCCGGCCAGCTGGCGCAGCACCAACTGCTCGACGCTCGGATCCCGTTCGAGCTCCCGGCCGGGCCACTGCTCGACCGGGAGGTGCGCGACCGGGCCGCTCCGCCCCCACAGCCCGCGCGGCGGCACCTGCACCAGGGCCACCGAGGCCCGGACCGTCTGGGCCATGGAAGCCCCGTCGTAGCCCGGAAAGTGCTCCGCCAGCAGCTTCCCCAACTCGGCAAAGGTCAGCGGCCGTTCGGCGAACGCGGCCCGTCCGACCACCGCCAGCTCGGCCAGGTCGAGGCCCACGAGCTTCCGTCCGAACGCCGCCCGGGTGCCGCGCTCGATCACCGGCTCCACCAGCGGCCGCAGCCAGAGCACGTCCTCCGCCGTGACCAAGTGGATGGTGCCGCGCATCAGCGCCATCCGCAGCACCTCGCCCTCGGCCAGCAGGCGGGAGGTCTCCTCGGGTGCGTACCCGGCCAGCCTGGCCCACAGCCCGACGTACCAGGTCTGCGGCGTCTGCGCCTGGAGGCCGACCATCCGCTCCAGCGCCTGCGGCACCGTCAGGTCCGCGCGCTCCAACAGCAACTGGCGGGCCAGCGTGGCCCGGTTGAGCTCCCTGCTGTCCAGCGTGACGGTCATCGCTCTCCCTCGGATCAGGCTCTGCGGCCGACCGTACCTGCATGATCGCCTGTCACGCCCACCCTTGCGAAGGTAGGTTGACCGGGTGGGCGAGCGGTGGGGTGAGTGGGTGCGGGTCCCGGTCGGGGACGAGGCCGCACGGTGGGCGACCCGGGGCGGCAGCACGAAGGTCCTGCTGGTCGTGCACAACGTCACGTCCGCGACCAGGCTGCTCGACGTGGTGCCGCTGTTCCGCGACGACCTGCGGGTGCAGCTGCTGGCCACCTGCACCGGCTCCTCGCCGTTCCAGGCCGGCGTGACGGAGCTGTTCGAAGCGGTCGGCGTCCCGGTACTGCCCTGGGAGCAGGCCGTCAGCACACCGGTGGCACTGGCCGTCTCGGCCAGCCTCGGGGGTCAACTCGACAGCTTTCAGAGCAAGTTGGCGGTCCTGTCGCACGGTGTCGGGTACAATAAGATACTCGCGCCAGCCAGCCAGCCAGCCAGCCAGCCAGCCAGCCAGCCAGCCAGCCAGCCAGCCAGCCAGCCAGCCAGCCAGCCGTGCGTGCGTGTTCGGCTTCGACCCGGCGCTGCTGCTGGACGCCGACGGCGTCCCGTTCGTGGACGCGATGGTGCTCTCCCACCCCGAGCAGGCCGAACGCCTCCGGGCCGCCTGCCCACCGGCCGCCCCGACGGCGGTGCTCGCGGGTGATCCCTGCTACGACCGGCTGCTGAGCGAACGCCCACTCCGCGAGCGCTTCCGCCGCACCCTCGGCGTCCACCCCGACCAGCACCTGCTGCTGCTCAACTCCACCTGGAACCCGGACTCCCTGTTCGGCGACGACGGCCCGGTGGACCTGCTCCCGCTGCTGCTGCCCCGGCTGCGCTCCGAACTCCCGGCCGACGAGTACCGAGTGGCCGCCGTCCTGCACCCGAACATCTGGCACGGCCACGGCCCCGGGCAGATCCGGCTCTGGCTGGACGCGGCGCAGCGGGCCGGCCTGACCCTGATCGATCCGGTGCACGACTGGCGGCAGGCCCTGCTCGCCGCCGACACGGTGATCGGCGACTTCGGTTCGGTCAGCTACTACGCCGCCGCCCTCGGCACCCCCGTCCTGCTCGGTGCGGCCTCGCTCGACGCCCTGGGCCCCGACAGCCCGGTGGCCGATTTCGTGCGCAAGGCACCGCAGTTGGACCCGTACGCCGCCCTGCTGCCGCAGCTCGACCGGCTCCGGACCGAGCACCGCCCGCTGCCCGGACCGGCCACGCTGACCAGTTCCGACCCCGGTCGCTCGGCGGAACTGCTCCGCGCGCTCTGCTACCGCCTGATGGAGCTGCCCGAGCCGAGCGGGCCGGCCCGGCTGGACCGGCTCTCCCTGCCGCCGTACCAACCGCCGCTGCGCACCACCCCGTTGCGGGTCTGCACCCGGGCGCTCCGGCACGGCGTGGTCGAGCTGCACCGGACGGTCTCCCCGGAGTACGAGCCGGACGGCCCGGGCGAGGGCCACCTCGCGGTGCACGAGGACACCTTGGACCGCGAGGTGCTCGATCTGGCCGACCTGATCTACCGGTACGGCGCTCCGGACGATCCCCGGCTGGGCCCGCCCGCCGACTGGGCCGCCGAGATCCTCGACCACTTCCCCGGCTGCTCGCTGGCCGCCTACGTGACCGGCCCGCACAGCTGCGTGGCCCGGCACCGCAACGGCCTGCTGGTCGAGCTGACCACCGACGGCGGCGGCGCCGACCCGGCCGCCTGGGCGTCCGCCCTGCTGGCCCGGCCGACCGTCGGTCCGCTGACCGTCCGGACGGGCAGCAGCACCCACCGGGTCCGGGTCACCGACCTCAGGTAGTGCGTTCGCGGAGCGCGTGCAGGAACGGCAGGTGCAGTACGGCGTTCTCGCGCCCGAGCAGCACCAGCGCCTCGTCGATCGCCACCGCCGCCTCCGCCGGGCGGCCCTGGGCCAACCGGGCCTCGGCCAGATTGGTCAGCGTCCGGGCGGTGTTGTAGTGGTCGCCGTGCTGCCGGAACCAGGTCAGCGCGCGCTCCAACTGCTCGACCGCGCGCTCCGGTTGATCCGGGAGCGCCCGCCCCCGGTGCCGCCGGAGCAGCGCCCGGGCCCGGGGCAGGTCGGCGTGGCCGCGCAGTTGGAGCTCGCGCTGACCTGGTTCCGGCAGCTCGCGCTCGGCCGCCCCGGTCGGCGCCGGCACCTCCCGGCCGAAAGCCCTCCTGGTCAGTCAGCCGACGGACTCCCAGGCCCACCTGCCTGCCTCGTTGGCCATCGACGCACCGACGGCGCCCAGCACCACGGTGACCGCCGACATCGACAGCGGATCGAGCACGCCACTCCCCCTGGTCCGACCGGCTTCTCGGCCCCACCGTAGCCTGCCACCGTCGCCGGGTGGGGTCCGTTCCCGGATCCGGCGGCCGCGGCCCGGCTCGCTATGAACGCGCGCTATACACCCTCGGTAGAGTGACGTCCATGTCACTCGGTCAGATCCTCCTCGGCCTCCTGGAATCCCAGCCGCGCCACGGCTACGACCTGAAGCGCGCCTACGACGAGCAGTTCGGCCGCACCCGGTCGCTGCACTACGGGCAGGTGTACTCGACGCTGTCCCGGCTGCTGAAGAGCGGACTGGTCGTGGTCGAGGGCGTCGAGCCGGGGGACGGCCCCGAGCGGAAGCGGTACGCGATCACCGAGGCCGGGGTGACCGACGTCGGCGAGTGGCTGGCCCGGGCCGAGAGCCCGGAGCCGTACCTACAGAACACGCTGTACTCCAAGGTAGTGCTGGCACTGCTGACCGGACGTCCGGCAGCGGAGGTGTTGGACCTGCAGCGGACCGAGCATCTGCGGCAGATGCGCGTGCTGACCCGGCGCAAGGAGGACGGTGACCTGGCGGACCAGCTGATCTGCGACCACGCGCTGTTCCACCTGGAGGCGGACCTGCGCTGGCTGGAGCTGACGGCGGCCCGGCTGGACGAACTGCGTGGGCAGGTCACCCGATGACCCTCCCGACCGAGGCCCCCGGCACCCGGCCGGGCCCGACGGCGGCGGCGCTGCTCAGCGGCACCGGTCTGGCCAAGGCGTTCGGCCCGACCACCGCGCTGCACGACGCCGCACTGACCGTCGAGGCCGGCGAGCTGGTCGCCGTGATGGGCCCGTCCGGCTCGGGCAAGTCCACCCTGCTGCACTGCCTGGCCGGGATCGTCCGGCCCGACGCGGGCGCCGTGCGCTACCGGGGCACCCGGCTGGAGGAGCTCACCGACGCCGGGCGCAGTGCGCTGCGCCGCACCGACTTCGGCTTCTTGTTCCAGTTCGGCCAGCTGGTACCGGAGTTGACCTGCCTGGAGAACGTGGCGCTGCCGCTCCGGCTGAACGGACTGCGCCGTCGGCCCGCGGAGAAGCTGGCCCGCGAGTGGCTCGAACGGTTGGAGGTGACCGGCACGGCCTCCCAGCGGCCCTCCGCCGTCTCCGGCGGCGAGGGCCAACGGGTGGCGATGGCGCGGGCCCTGGTCACCGGACCCCGGGTGGTCTTCGCGGACGAGCCGACCGGCGCGCTGGACTCGCTGAACAGCGAACGGGTCCTCCGGCTGCTCCGGACCGCCGCCCGGGAGTCCGGCGCGGCGGTGGTGCTGGTCACCCACGAGGCACGGGTCGCCGCGTACGCCGACCGCGAGGTCGTGGTACGCGACGGCCGGACGATCACCCGCTGAGCTGTCGCGACGGCGGTGCTGCCAACGGAGCGAGCCGCAGGCCCCGGGGGTCTGCGGCTCGCTCGGTGACGCGTCGGCGGCTCGGTCCGTGACGCGTCGGTCAGATCGACTGCCAGTCCGGCTTGGCCGCGTAGGTGGCGCGGAAGTAGTCGGCCAGCTTCAGACCGGACGCGGCCGCCTCGTCCACCACCACGGTGGCGTGCGGGTGCAGCTGCAGGGCCGAGGCCGGGACCAGCGCGGAGAGCGGGCCCTCGACGGTAGCCGCGACGGCGTCCGCCTTGGCCTCACCGGTGGCCAGCAGCACCAGGTGGCGGGCCTCCAGGATGGTGCCGATGCCCTGGGTGATGACGTGGTGCGGGACCTCATCCAGGCTGTCGAAGAAGCGCGCGTTGTCGAGCCGGGTCTGCTGGGTCAGCGTCTTGATCCGGGTCCGCGAGGCGAGCGAGGAGCACGGCTCGTTGAAGCCGATGTGCCCGTCGGTACCGATCCCGAGCAGCTGCAGGTCCACCCCGCCGGCCGCCGCCAGCGCCTGGTCGTACGCGATCGCCTCGGCGGCGACGTCCTCGGCGGCACCGTCCGGACCGAAGAAGGACGCCTCGGTCAGCCCGAGCGGCTCGATCACCTCACGCAGCACCACCGACCGGTACGACTCCGGGTGCCCGGTCGGCAGGCCGACGTACTCGTCCAGCTGGCACACCCGGGCCCGCGACACGTCGAGCGCCCCGCCGCGCACCTTGGCCGCCAGCGCCTGGTAGATCGGCAGCGGCGTCGAGCCGGTGGCCACCCCGAGCAGTGCGTCGGGCTTGCGCGTCACCAGCTCGGCCATCGCCGAGGCGATGAGCTCGCCGCCGGCTGCGGCATCGGGGACGATGACGATTTCCATGGCTCCACCGTTCTGAGTCGCACTGTGGTCTAGACCAGACGGATCACAGCTTATCGCGCCCGCCGCCGCCCGGGCAGGGTCGCCGTCGATCGCGTTTCGGTCGTCCCGCCACAGGAGACTCCCGGGGCCGCCTTGAACACCTCACACCAGGGTTGCCCCACTCGCCGTCGGCGCCAGCATCTTCTCCAGCTCCGCAGGCACACCCGTCGCCAGGACCATCGCCGCACCGCCCTGCTGCAACCACCGCAGACGCGGGTCGCCCTCGTTCTCCACCCGCTCCGAGGCGAGCATCTCCGCCAGGTTCGCCGGCAGCCCGGTCGCCAGGACCATCGCCGCGCCACCCTGCTGCATCCACTGAAGGTTCCGGTTCGTCGTCATGCAGAGAACGCTACGGACCACCGGTTCCCGCCAACATCCGACGCTCCCCCGGCCGTTGAGGGGGGCTTTCCCCCGGTACCGGGCGGAGGACAACCCGCCGCATCCCTGTCCCTGCTGGGGTCCGCACCGAAATCGGCACTCCAGGACCGCCACGAAGGCCCAGCCACCGATCATGACACTGGGGACACCGGCCACACCGACGAAGCCCGAACTGCCGGACGCCGCACCGGAACTGCGGTCGGTTTTCGTAAGACCCCTCGTCGAAGGCACGGGCCAGTGGCGGCCTCAGTCAACCGGGCCCCGGCAAGGGCACGGAAAAGGCTCAGGGCACGCAGGGGGCACGTAGTCGAAAATGACCCCGGAGACACGACAGGCCCGGCTCGGGGCAATCACCTCTGAGCCGGGAATTTACTGCTGAAGCGGGCGACGAGAATCGAACTCGCGCCACAAGCTTGGGAATCTTTGGGCCTTTGGACCTGAGAGGGCCTCTGGCCTGCGGCAATACCTGACCGAGCAGCCCCGCCGGGCGGTCGGTTCCGACCACCGCTGACCTTCGCCCGCCGCCCGTTCCGGCACGGATCTGACACGGGCCCGCCGTACCGGTTCTCCCCGCACCAGCCGTCGCGGCCGGGGTGCCGTTGTGGATGCTCGAGGTCACCGCCTACTCAAGAGTTTCGGGTGGTCGGAGCACGGAGAGGGCAGTGCGGGCCCGGGCCGCCAAGCCATCGGCTCCGCAGCCTTCGGCCAGCTCCAGTCCATGGTTGAGGGACTTGCCCGCGTCAACAGTCCGGTCGGCCTCGGCGAGCGCCACCCCGAGGTCGACCAAGGCGAGGGCGTGCTCATAGCGCGCCGGGGAACATTCCAGACGCCGTACGGCTTCCTCAAGCAGCGTCACGGCGCGCGGCCCGTCATGGACCGCCGCGCACAACCGCAGGGCACTGCCGACCGCCGAGTCCGGGCCGTACTCCTCCGCGCGGCGCACGGCTTCCGCTGCCAGTTGCCGAGCCCGGTCCGGTTCCTCGCCCGCCACCGCGAGCGCCAGGTGTCCGGCCCAGGACGCCCACACCGTGTTACGCCAGCCCCGCGCATCCAGTGTGGCTCCGGCCGCGGCCAGGGCTGCGGCCGCGCCCGCCGTGTCACCCTGTGCCAGCAGCAGCCTGCCGTAGAGGGTTGGGGCATCCGGCAGCACCATCACTGTGGGGTACGGCGGACCGAACGAGTACTCCTTCGCGAGTTCCCAAGCCTCGTCGGCCTTACCTCGCGCGAGCAGGGTGTCAGACAGTACCCCCACCGCGAACCATTGCAACGGGATGCCCGGGGCGATCCGCTCCGCTGTCCGCAGGGCGCGGCGCAGATAGTCCTCCGCCTCACCGAGGTTGCCGCACCGGAAGCGGAGAAGGCCCATCAGGCAAAACGCGAACCCCAGGTGGCCGCCACTCCACCCAGCCAGCTCGTATGCCCACATCGCCTCACTGAACAGCGCCTCCGCACGGCCGATCCGGTCGGCGTACAGATAGGAGATACCGAGGACGCCCGGCAGCTCGAAACCCCACGTGGTATTCGTCCAGCCGAGGTCCCGCGGGAGCCTGCCGTCCTCAAGTGCGGACTCCGCCAACGCGATCGCCTCGGCGAAGTCCGTGCCTCGCAGCGTGAGGTCCCAGCAGCGCAGGACCGAAACGGCGCTGCTCAGACTGCTGCCCCTGGTGAGCCCCCTGCTGAACTCCTCCAGTCGGCGGGAGCGGGCCGGGCCGTCGGCGTCCTCCGCCTGGAAGACCGCGAACATGAAGTGCGCGACCTCCAGACGCAGTTGACCGAGTCCCGGCGCGGTGCGGGCGGCCTCCTCGGCACACACCCTTGCGGCCTCGCCCAACTGGTTGCTGTGGGCCAGCGCCTGGGCGAGCCTGAAGGTGGCGTCCACCCGGAGTTCCGGGCTCAGTCCGTCCTTCTCGTCCAGGGCGAGGCGCAACTGGTTCACCGTGGTGGCCGGATTGGTGAGCAGCGCCGAGCAGCCGAGTTCGTAGAGCACCTGGGCCCTGTCCTCCTCGTCCGGTGGCTCACTCAGCGCGCGTCGCAGGCAACGTTGCGCCGCTTCGGGCGCGCCGATGGCCAGATGCTCGGTGGCCGCCGCCCGCAGCTTGCGCACGATTGCGGGATCGCCGTCCGGATGCGTCTCCAGCAGGTGCCGGGAGGCGGCCAGCAGGCCCAGCCCGGCGTTCTCGATCTCGGCAGCGGCGACGCCGTGCATGGCGGTGCGGGTGCCGACGGGCATCGAGTGGTAGACCGAGGTTGCGACCAACGGGTGGACGAACTCCAGCCGACTGTCCGAGCTGCTGGTCAGCACCCGGTGCTTGCGCAATTCTCTGATTGACTCAGCCGCCGCGCCCGGGCCCTGCGCACAGATGGCGGCGGCGAGTTCGGAATGGATGTCGGTGCCGAGCATCGATGCTGCCCAAGCGAACCGCAGAGTGCTCGGACCCAGCTTGTCCAGCCACTGCCGAAGCGTCATCCCCATTGCCTCGGCCGCGAGTTCACGCAGTTGCCCGGAGTTCTCCTCGACCGGGTCCAGCCGCTGATCGCGGATCTCCCGCAGCAGGGCGGTGGTCTCGTACGGGTTGCCCGCGGTCACCGCCCACACGTGGCGGCAGAAGGCGTCCTCGGCCGCGTCTCCCAGCGAGGCACGGACCAGACTCGCGACCGAGGCAGGCTGAAGCGGGCGCAGCTCATGCCGTCGGTCGGCTCGGCCGACGATGCTCTGATGGAACGCCAAGGCGTCGTCGGGGAATTCGTCACGGCAGGCGAAGACCAGCAGTACCGGCAACTCCCGCGCGCGGACCGCGAAGGCCGCGATCCAGCGAAGCGACTCAAGGTCGGCCCAGTGCAGGTCGTCGACGATCACGGCCAGCGGTGCCCGGCGCTGGACGAGTTGGGTGAGCACGAAGTCGAGGCCGTCCCGGACACCCTGCGGGTCGAGCTGTCCCGTCGGCGGGAGTAGTCCCACGGCGGGCCCGACGATGTCGTACCAATGGCCGAAGACCTGCTGCTGCTCTCCGTCGGCCAGTGCCGCAACTACCGGCTGGAGCAGTTGACGCACCACGTGGAAGGGCTCGTTGCGCTGCTGCTCGCCGCCACGGGCGAAGAGCACCGTGCAGACCTCCCGCTTCGCCAGCCGGCGCACCTCGGTGAGCACGGCGGTCTTGCCAAGGCCCGCCGGTCCGACATAGAGCAGCAGTTCCCCGATCTCCGCACCCTCGGCCCCGACCGCCCGACCGAGGGACTGGAGGGCTTCCGCCGCCGAACGGATCTCCGACCCACGTTCGTGCAGGTGAAGCGCAAACGGCACGCCGTCCGAATCGGCCCCTGACGCAGCGGTGTCGCCCACATGGCCGACGTCCCGACTCCGTAACCCGTGCTCCTGCTCAGCCACCGCCGGTCCTTCCGCGTCCCTGCTCGATGCGCCTACCGCAGAGGCTAGTGCCGTAGACGCGGCGAGGGAGTCACGCATCCGCCTACGTACGTCAAGTACGTCACGTACTTGCTCTGGAGCACGTTTCTCTGACCGCCACGCCCGCCGCAACCCGATCGACCGCGCTCGGGAGCCGGTACGACCCCGGCAGCGGGGCGAAGCGCGCTCCCATCAGGTCTTGACTGACCACAGAGCCCGCGAGCCGCTCGCACGCCGGCCTCAGAGGGAGACTCCGAGGCCAGGGCCTGGCCAGGACCCAAGAGGCTCATAACCCAGCCCAGTTGGCGGAGGAGTGATGGCGACCAAGCGACAGCCGGTATTCCTGGAACGCCATTGGCTACAGCCGCCGGTGCGCCAGTAATACGGCGCCCGAATTGGCCCAGACAACAAGCAAGCCCCAGGCCGTTGACCTGGGGCTTTACCGTGGAGCGGGCGACGAGAATCGAACTCGCGCTATAAGCTTGGGAATCTTTGGACCTTCGGGCCGAAAAGGTCCTCTGACCTGCGGCGATACAGGCCGCCACCACCGGAAGGGGATGCCCCGCAGGCCCCTGTCGACCGTTGTCCGCCGGTGCATCTGGCACGGATCTGGCACACGGTCGGATCGGTGGCTCGGAGGACGCGATCCGAGCCTCGCGCCATAACTCGATGGTGCCACACCTGGCACAGTCCGCTGGGCCCGACAGCGCACGTCGGCCGACGGTCGGACGGCCCCGGTTGGGCGGACTCGACAAGGTCTTCCTGGAAGTGCCGGCGCAGACAGCTGTGCTTCACTGAGACCCTTCGCAGGATCGAATACTGGGGTGGCGCGTGCCGCTGGAAGTCGGGCTGTGGCGGGTTGATGGGGCTGAGCCGGTACGGGTGGCGACCCAGCGGATGCCTCTGGAGGACCGGCTGGAGAGGCTGATCGAGGCGGACCCGACAATCCTTGGCCGCCCACTGCTGGTGATCGGCCGACAGGTGCAGACCCCGTTCGGCAAGGTCGTCGATCTTCTGGGTGTCGACGGTGAAGGCACGCTGCACGTTCTGGAACTCAAGCGCGACCGCACACCGCGCGACGTGGTGGCACAAATCCTCGACTACGGTTCCTGGGTCCAGGGGCTGACGAACGACGAGGTCCGCGAGATCCATGCCGAATACGTGCGCAAGCGCGGCACGGGTGAAGCCTTCGACGGGGCCTTCGCCGATCGCTTCGGCGTGAGCCCGCCGGAGGAGCTCAACACCGCACACACGCTTACCGTGGTGGCCAGCGAGATGGATCCGGCGACCGAACGGATCGTCACCTACTTGTCCGCCGGGTACGGCGTCCCGCTCAACGTGTTGTTCTTCCGGTACTTCGAGGACGGCGACCACCACTACCTGGCTCGCACGTGGTTGATCGACGAGGTCATTGCCGCCCCACCCTCCGGCGGTGCCAAGAGCCGCGGCAAGCAAGAACCCTGGAACGGCCAGGACTGGTACGTCGCCTTCGGAGAGGACACCGTCCGTAACTGGGACGACGCCCGCCACCACGGATTCGTCTCGGCCGGCGGCGGCAAGCAGTACTCCCGCAACCTGCAGAACCTTCAGCCTGGCGCCCGGATCTTCACGCACATACCGACGGCCGGATACGTGGGCGTAGGCATCGTCATGGGCAAGGCAGAGCCATTTGACGAGGCCGAGCTCACCGTAGATGGCGAGTTGCGCCCGCTGAGCAGCCTTGAGCTGCGAGGCACCTACCAGCACGACTTCCCGCAGGACGACCCCGAGGACCGCCGCGAGTGGATCGTCCCGGTCAGCTGGGAGGCGGCAGTCCCACGCGACCAGGCGTTCTGGAAGAAGGACCTGTTCGCGAACCAGAACACCGCGTGCAAACTCCGCTCACGCCACACCATCGAGGAGGTCTCACTCCACTTCAAGATCGACAAGTGATCATGACATACGGCTTGCCGCAAGCGGAGCTTCACCGCGCCAACCGTCAGGCAGCGACAGTCAGCTCCCAAACAGGGGCCACGGCGCATGCTGGGTCTACCCCCGAGCAGTAGGGGTTGGGGGACAGTGGTCTCTGAAGGCGCCGTTCCTCGCAGGAGCGATGCCCCGTCGCGTCACCCCAGTTGTCCAGCGGGCCCGGCTCACGGGCGGTCTGGTCGCCCCCTGGCAGCAACTGGGAGCTTCGTTCCCCTGACCGATCGGCCGAGCGATGCTAGTTTTTTGAGATTCGCGCGCGAATCCTGGCAGGGCGAGCCCCTGCTCCGGCGACGTCGGCTTGCCCCGCACCAGCACTTCAGGGCGGTCGTCATCAAGCTTCCTTGCCAGGTGTCCCACGCGACAACGAACAGCACGTGAGGGATGCAAGGGATCACGAGCGAGGAGCAGCAGTGAGGCTTGTCAGCAACCGGGGCAGTGACCGGCTGGTCGATCTGGTGCGACTGGGGCTGGAACCGGAGGGCCGACTCGACGTGGCCACCTCGGAGTTCTCTGTCTTCGCGTATGGCGAACTACGCGAAGAGCTCTCCAAGCTGGACGTCGCGCGCGTTCTCTTGCCGAGCGCTGACGCGGATCTGGACCTGCTTGGTGGGGTCACCGACAGGGCGGGCCGCAATCGTCTCGAGACGCGCCGGCTTGCCGCATCCTGCGCCGATTGGCTCGCCCGGCGTGGCCATATCCGCCACGCTGGGGGCTCGATTCCACAAGGCACGCTGATCTTGCGCGACGCGGCGGGCAGAGCGAGACATGCCGCATTGGGCTCGCTCGACTTCACAACGGCAGGGCTGGGGATGAGCCCTGGCAATCCGCTGAACATCGTCCAAACCGCGGACACCTCACTCGAGAGCGAGGCGCTCGCCACCTGGTTCGAGACTATGTGGGCACGGACCTCTGAGCCGGGAGACTACGAGTTCACACTCGTCGACCGCCTCCGCGCGCTCGGCGCTTACCGGGATCCAGCCCGCATCTACCACCTGATGCTGCATCACCTCTTCAGCGCTTCGGGCGGGGAACTTGACGAAGACGATGTCGTAGACGCCGCGACCGGCATCCGCGACACCGTGGTGTGGAACAAGCTCTACAGGTTCCAGCGCGACGGTGTCATCGGCGCGATCGACAAGCTGAACCGTTATGGCGGCTGCATCATCGCCGACAGCGTAGGCCTCGGTAAGACCTTCGAGGCACTAGCCGTCATCAAGTACCACGAGCTGCGCAACGACCGTGTTCTGGTCCTCTGCCCGAAGCGGCTACGGGACAACTGGACGATGTACGCCGCCAACGACAAGCGCAACGTGCTCGCGGCAGACCGGTTCAACTACGACGTCCTCAACCACACCGACCTGTCCCGTGAACAGGGCATGTCCGGCGATATTGACCTCTCGTATGTCAACTGGGGCAATTACGACCTGGTCGTCATCGACGAGTCACACAACTTTCGCAACGCCAAGTCCCCGAAGAAGGGTGGCGAGACGCGCTACGACCGGCTGATGCGGCAGATCGTGAAGGAAGGTGTGAAGACCCGCGTCCTTATGCTCTCGGCGACTCCGGTCAACAACCGTCTGGCGGACCTACGCAACCAGATCGCCTTTGCCACGGAGAACGAGGACACCGGCCTGTCTCCCTTCGGTATCTCTAGCATCAGCGAGACAACCCGGAAAGCGCAGAGGCAGTTCAACAAGTGGCAGGACCTGGCCCCAGTAGACCGAACCCCTGCCCGTCTGGTCGACATGCTTGGCTTCGACTACTTCGCTTTGCTCGACATGCTGACCATCGCCCGTTCCCGCAAGCACGTCGAGAAGTACTACGGCACCAGCGAGACAGGCCGCTTTCCAGAGCGCCGTACGCCGATCAATATCAAGGCGGACATCGACACGCACGGCGACTTCCGCTCCATCAAGGACCTCAATGACGAGATCCGACGGCTCAACCTGGCTGCCTACTCGCCGATGCAGTACGTCCTCCCGCACAAGCGCGCCGAGTATGACGAGAGGTACAGCACCCGCCTCAGCAGCGGAAAGGGTTCTTTCCAACAGGCAGACCGTGAGCTCAGTCTCGTCAACCTGCTTCGTGTCAACATCCTCAAGAGACTGGAGAGCTCGGTCGAATCCTTCCGCCTCACGGTGTCCCGGCAGCTCGCAGACGTGGAGCGCCGACTGGCTGCAATTGAGCGGAATGACTCAGCCGTCTCGGATCTGAGCATCGCGGACATCGAGATCGACGACACGCGGTATGAGGACCTCCTCATCGGTGCCAAGGTCAAGGTTCTCATCACCGATATGGACCTGATCAAGTGGCGGCAAGACCTCACTCAGGACCGCGATCGGCTGGCCGGCATGCTGGACGCGGCCGACAAGGTAAGCGTGGAACGTGACGCCAAGCTCGCTCAGCTGAGGGAAATGATCACTGGCAAGGTCCGCGGCCCCATCAACACGGGCAACCGGAAGATCATCGTCTTCACCGCATTCGCGGACACCGCCAAGTACCTGTACGAGCAGCTCGCCGACTGGGCTCGGAGCGAACTCGGCATCGAGAGCGGCCTCGTCACCGGCTCCGGCAGCAACCGCACGACCCTGCCGAAGCTACGCCGGGACCTCTCCTCCATCCTCTCCACATTCTCCCCGCGCTCCAAGCAGCGCCCGGACGAGCTAGCAGGGGAGGGCGAGCTGGATCTGCTCATCGCGACCGACTGCATCTCCGAAGGCCAGAACCTCCAAGACTGCGACTGGCTCGTCAACTTCGACATTCACTGGAACCCGGTCCGCATCATCCAGCGCTTCGGACGTATCGACCGGCTCGGCTCCACCAACGACACCATCCAACTGGTCAACTTCTGGCCCCAGATGGACCTTGAAGAGTACATCAACCTGGAACAACGAGTCAGCGGACGCATGGTCCTCCTTGACATCTCCGCCACTGGCGAGGAGAACGTCATCCGCTCGGAGTCCGGCGATCCGATGAACGATCTCGAGTACCGCCGCACCCAACTCCTCAAGCTTCAGGACTCCGTCCTCGATCTGGAGGATCTCTCCACCGGTGTTTCCATCGCAGACCTGACACTCACCGACCTCAGGATCGAGCTCGCTGACTACGCCAAGAGCCACCCCGGCGTGCTGGAGGAGGAACCACTTGGCGTCCATGCTGTCACCGAGGCCGACCTGAGCGGCGACGTACCTCCGGGCCTGATCTTCTGCCTGCGCGCGGAGGGGAGGGCCGCCGAGCGCGCCGAACAGTCCGGCGACCCGCTGGCCCCCTACTACGTGGTCCACGTGGGCAATGACGGCGCACTACTGCTGAAGCACACCCAAGCCAAGCGCGTCCTGGACCGACTGCGTCGGGCTGGCGCGGGACAGAACACCGCCGATCCGACGTCCTGCGCTCGCTACGACGCTGCCACCCGCAAAGGCGCCGACATGCGGACGGCCCGCAAGGCCCTCGCGGCAGCAGTGCGGTCCATCACCGGTAGGGAGGAGGAGCGCGCGGTGGCAAGCCTGTTCAGCCTGGACGGCACCCAGGCCACTGCCGGCGAGTTCGCGGGTGTCGACGACTTCGAGGTCATGGCGTTCCTCGTAATCCTGCCTGCCGACGGACGACAGGCTGCCGCATGAGCGCGAAGAGCGTATTAACGGCGCTAGGACTACCGGACGAGTGCCGGGTAAACATGCGTGTCCCGAAGACCCAACTCGTCGAGCACGGAGACTTCGCTGCCGCGGACCGCCGGCGCATCCAGGACGGGGTTGAGTCGCTGCGGTGGGCGGCGGCCATCAAACCCACGGCGGTCGGCATCCCGGCGTTCGATGCCCCAGACGGTACGCGACGCGTCCCCGAGCTTCAGGTCATGACACTGGAGCTGCGTCCGGGAGTGCAGGAGGGGAGGGTCAACGAGCTGATCCACCGGGTCTTCCCCTATCCAGTTCTGTTGGTTACAGAGCAGGGTGACGAGGTTACGGTATCGCTGGCCATGAAGCGGATGTCCCAGACACAGGCCGATACGACAGTGATTGACGGCGAGATGCTGAGCACCGGCGTAGGGGACTCCGATTTAGAGCAGCAGTTCCTGCAGGCGCTCTCCCTCGATAGGCAACCGCACACTGACCTCTTCGCCGTGTACCAGGGATGGGTGGACTGTACGGTTGCCCTGCGGGTGGCGCGGGTGACCGGAACCTTCCGCGTAGCGGGATCACTGGAAGTGGTGAGGGAGCGGCTGAACGCGCTGGCTGAGACCAGCCGCCTTGAGAGCGAACTCGAACACTTGCGGTCCCAGGCGCAGAAGGAACGACAGATGGCACGGCAGGTCCGGCTGAATGCCGAGATCAGGACCGTACGGGCGGAACTGCGCGACGCGCAGGCGAAGTTGTAGGCAGACGGAAGAGATGGCAGACAGCAAAGTGACGATGCAGCAGGTGCAACCAGGAGACCCTGAGACCCAGTCGAAGGACCTGGTGGCCGACAACCTCGGTCAGCTGAAGATGCTCTTTCCTGATGCCTTCACCGAGGGAAAGATCGACTTCGAGGTCCTCAAGCAGTTGTTGGGTGGCAGCATCGACGAGGGCAAGGAGAAATACGGCCTCAGCTGGCACGGTAAGCGCCAGGCGCGCCGAATCGCCCTGACGCCCAGCACGGGCACGCTGCTGCCTCGCCCGGAAGACAGCGTGGACTGGGACACCACGCAGAACCTGATGATCGAGGGCGACAACCTTGAAGTCCTCAAGCTGCTGCAGAAGGGCTTCGCGAACCAGGTCAAGCTGATCTACATCGATCCTCCGTACAACACCGGACAGGACTTTATCTATCCGGATAGTTTTCGAGACGGCGTGCGATCGTACCTCGAGATTACCGGCCAGTTGGACGGCGGCGCTCGGCAGAGCAGCAACACGGAAGCATCCGGCCGCTATCACAGCACATGGCTCGACATGATCTATCCGCGCCTCTGGCTGGCCCGCAACCTGCTGAAGGATGACGGCGTCATTTTCGTCTCGATCGACGACCATGAAGTCCACAATCTTCGCCAGGTTATGGATGAGATCTTTGGCCCTGAAAACTTCATCTGCAATGCGGTGTGGCAAAAGTCCTACACAGCAAACATGACCGCCAAGTTCATTTCTGACACTCACGACCATATCCTCATTTACGCCAAAGACATAGAGCATGCCACGCTTGGTCGCCTGGGACGCTCAGAGGAGCAAAAGGCCAAGTTTAAAAATCCTGATAGCGACCCCAGGGGACCATGGAAGGCGGAGAACCTTTCGGCCGGAAAGTTCTATTCTGCAGGACAATTTGAGATCACCGGACCCACCGGAGAAAAGTTCCTTCCCCCTCCCGGCCGCTACTGGCGATGCGACGAAGCGCGCTACAACGGATGGCTGGCGGATGGCCGAATCACCTTCGGACAGTCCGGCACTGGGCGCCCCATGCTGAAGAAGTTCCTTGCCGAAATGGACGATGAGCTCACCCCAAGCAGCTGGTGGAAGCACGAAGATTTTGGAAGCAATAAGGAAGCCAGTCTGGAGCTCAAGGACCTCTTTGACGGTGAAGCTGTCTTTCAGACTCCGAAACCGGTGCGCCTACTGAGCACCATCTGCTCTCTCGGCGCTCCAGACGGTGGAATCGTTCTGGACTTCTTCGCCGGCAGCGGCACGACAGCTCATGCCGTAATCGAAACCAACCGCAACGACGGAGCCAGCCGGCGATTCATCCTCGTACAACTTCCCGAACCGCTCATTCGCGGCGCACGCGAGCAAAAGGACGCACTCGATTTCTGCGAGAGGTCCAACATCCCGGCAAATCTTGCCGAGCTCACCAAGGAACGGATCCGTCGGGCGGCCAAGGTTTCGGGCCGCGCGGGGTTCCGAGTGTTCCGCCTGGACACCTCGAACATCAACCGCTGGGACACCACCCGCCAAGACCCCGAGCAGCAGACCCTCGAAGTCGTCGACAACATCATCGATGGCCGTACCAATCAGGACCTCCTCTTCGAGCTCCTCCTCAACCTCGGCCTGGACCTGTCCCTGCCCATCGACACTCGCACCTTTGATGGCATCGACGTGTTCAGCACCGGTTACGGCCTCCTGTTCACCTGTCTCCCTCCGGCCGACGCGATCACCAAAGACAACGTTGAGGCCGTCGCGCACGGAATCGTCGACTGGCGCAAGGAACTCGACCCGACTGGCGAGGTGTCCGTTTACTTCAAGGACACGGCGTTCCGAGACGATGTGGCCAAGGCCAACATGACCGCGATCCTCGCGCAGCACAGCTTCCCCATCGTGAAGAGCCTGTAAGGGGAGGTCGTACGACATGAAGACGCCCAAGCTGCATTTCAGTGCCGAGCTTCCGCACCAGCAGAAGGCCATCGAGGCTGTCTGCGATGTCTTTCACGGGCAGGAGACTGGGCACGGCCTGTTCACAGTTAGTGACCCGGCAGCTGACCTGTTCACGCCGGCGGCCGGGGTCGGAAATCGGCTCACGCTCTTCCCCGACCAAGTCGGCGAGAACCTGCGTGCTGTCCAGCTCCGCAACGGCCTGGCGCCGTCGCGGAACCCCGACCTTGACGACCTCAACGTCACCATCGAGATGGAGACCGGTACGGGTAAGACGTACGTCTACCTTCGCACGATCTATGAACTCAACAGACGTTACGGGTTCACAAAGTTCGTCATCGTCGTCCCTTCCATCGCGATCAAGGAAGGCGTCCACAAGTCCCTCCAGATCATGGAGGAGCACTTCAAAGCCCTCTACGACGGCACACCGCTCCATTACTTCACGTATGACTCGTCGCAGCTCGGCCAGGTGCGCAACTTCGCGTACAGCTCCGGCATCGAGGTGATGATCGTCACCGCAGCGGCCATCAACAAGCAGGCGACCGCCCGCATCTACCAGGACAGCGAGCAGACTGGCGGCGAGGCCCCGATCGATCTGATCAGGCAGACCAGACCGATCCTCATCGTCGACGAACCGCAGAGCGTGGACGGCGGCCCTCAAGGCCGGGGTAAGCAGGCACTGGGAGCAATGCATCCACTGTTCACCCTGCGCTACTCCGCCACTCACGTCGACAAGTACGACATGGTGTACAAGCTGGATGCCGTCGACGCGTACCAAGAGGGATTGGTCAAGCAGATCGAGGTTGCTGGCGGTTCTGTTGAGAATGCGCACAGCCGCCCCTACGTCCGCCTGGAAGCGATCAGCAAGAAGAGGAACGACTTCTCCGCCAGGGTCGAGGTCGACGAGGCTGCTCCCGGCGGTGGTATCCGCCGGGTGGTAAAGACGGTCCAGCATGGTGACCTCCTGGAGCAAGTCACCCGGCGCGGCATCTACGGAAGCCTTCAAGTCGGCGAGATCAGCAAGGCCAAGGGCTCGGAGTTCCTGCAGCTGTTTGGCGGCGGCGTCGATAAGTACCTTCAAATCGGCGAAGCGTACGGCGACATTCCCCAGCTAGAGAAGGCTCGCCATCTCATCCGCAAGACGGTCCGCGAGCACCTGGACAAGGAGTTGAAACTTCGCCCTAAGGGCATCAAGGTACTCAGCCTGTTCTTCATTGAACGGGTCGACCGCTACCGCACGTACGGATCGAACGGAGAGCCGGTCAAGGGTGACTATGCCCGGATCTTCGAGAAGGAGTACCGGGAACTTAAGAATCACCCGAAGTACGCCACCCTGCTTAGCGAGGTTGATCTCGACTCGGAGGCCCAGGACGTCCACAACGGCTATTTCGCCCAGGACAAGAAGGGAACCTGGAAGGACGTATCGGAGGGCGCGGGACAGGACGGGGCGGATGCTGAGCGTGCGTACGACCTGATCATGAAAGAGAAGGAGAAGCTCCTCAGCCTGGAGACCCCTCTGAAGTTCATCTTCTCGCACTCCGCCCTCCGCGAGGGCTGGGACAACCCCAACGTCTTCCAGATCTGCAGCTTGCGTGAGATGGGGACCGAGAGGCAGCGGCGGCAGACCATCGGCCGCGGCCTGCGGCTCGCCGTCAACCAGGATGGTGAGCGCGTTCAAGGCTTCGACGTGAACACCCTCACCGTCGTTGCGACGGAGAGCTACGAGCAGTTCGCTACGGAGCTCCAGACGGAGATCGAATCCGACAGCAAGATCACATTTGGCCGAGTTGAATCTCATCAATTCGCCAATCTGCCCTCAGCTGACGGCAGTGGGGAGCCTATCGGCTTTGAAGCATCTCAGCGCCTCTACAAGCACCTTCGGGTCGAAGGCTATCTGGATGCCAATGGCCAGATTGATGGCGAGAGACTGACCCAGGCCATCGAAGGTGAAGCCTTCGAGCTACCCGCCGAGTTCGAGCCGCTTGCCGCGCGGATCGCAGCGGTGCTGGAGAAGCGCGCCAAGGGCATGAAGATCAACGATCGGGACCAGAGGCACACGGTCAAGGTCCGCAAGCAGGTCTTCGAGAGTGACGAGTTCCGGGAACTCTGGGAGCGCATCAAACACCAGACCACGTACCGCGTCGACTTCGATGTCGATAAGCTCATCAAGGACTGCGTGAGTGGCCTTCGCGAGGCCCGACAGGTTCCACCGGCGCGGATGCGCTTCAGCAAGGCGAAGGTCGTGATAGGGGAGGGCGGCCTCGAAACGACCGATGAGTCCACGTCGTCCCCTGAGACCGTAGACCAGGGTGAGATCCCATTGCCCGACATCCTGAGCGAACTCGCCGACCGGACGCAGCTGACTCGTCGCAGCATTCAGCGCATCCTCGTCGACAGCGGTCGGCTCGACAGCTTCCACAAGAACCCTCAGGAGTTCATCGACGTCGCCGCCGAGGTCATCACGACTCGCAAGCGTGAAGCCCTCGTCAACGGCGTTAAGTACGTGAAACTCGGCGACAGCGCGTTCTACGCTCAGGAACTCTTCGCGGAGGAGGAACTGCACGGCTATTTCGGTAAGAACCTCATCGACGCCAAGCGCAGCGTGTACGAGGAAGTCCGATACGACTCCGAGACGGAGAGGAAGTTCGTCGAGGACTTGGAGAAGGCCGACGACGTCAAGGTCTACGCCAAGCTCCCCAGCTGGTTCAAGATCTCGACGCCGCTCGGTTCGTATAACCCCGACTGGGCTATCGTCCGCGAGACGCCCGATGGTCAGCAGCATCTCTACCTGGTGATAGAGACCAAGAGCACTCTGCAGGAGGGCCTGCTCCGGCCGGAGGAAGCAGGCAAGATCCGCTGCGGTCACGAACACTTCAAGGCACTCAAGACGGGTGTGATCTTCGCTCAGAGCGACAGCTGGCATAGCGTTCCGTCTTCGACCTGACCGACCGGTGCGGGGAGGAGGATGCCCGACTCCTCCCCGCACCGGTCGGTCTCTTACGGGCATACGCGCACCGCGCACTGGGTGGCGGTCTCGCCGATGTCCTTCTGGGCCACCGCTGGGCAGGGCCCACTGGCCGGTGTCGCGGCGACGCTGGAGCAGGATGGCGCCGCTGTCGTCGACTATGGGCAGGTTGCTGGCGCGGACAGAAGCGCGGCGGGTCGGCCGCGGCGGTCAGGGGTGAGTTGTCCCGTGCTCCAGGTAGACGGTTGCCGAGCGAGATCGGGCATCGATAGCGGCGTGGACTCGCCGGGCCAGGCGAGGGATGAGGAGCGTGTCGATCTGGTCGGCGGCGTGGAAGGCGTACTCGCCGATCTCCACCCCATCCGGGTTGATCTGAGCTCGCTCGTCCACCGGGAGGATGCCCCCGTCGAAGACGAAGAGCAGCTTGTCGCCCTCGGTCGGGTGGGGTGCCCAGTCCGCGACGAGGAGGCGGCTGATGGGCGGGGTGATGCCGAGCTCCTCCTTGACCTCCCTGGCCGCGCCTTCGCCGGGGGTCTCGCCGGGGTGGAGGTAGCCTCCCGGGATCTCCCATCCCGGCTTGTACGTGGGCTTCACCAGGAGCACACAGTCAGCTTCGTCGAAGAACAGCACGCCGGCGGCGGTGCGCGGCTGGGCAACGCCCTCAGGCGCGTCAAAGTCGCTCATGGCAACGACTGTAGTGGTCCACGCTGGGTTACCACCTAGGTTCTGCCCGAAGCATCGATCACCAGCAGGCCGTAGGTCAGCGTTCGGCCAACACTGTTGCTGTGACTCTTCGATCAACTGATCCGGCGGCCCGAGACTGTCCCTTGGGCCTCGGCACGGTGCGGCGCTTCGCCGAGGGAGACTCGGTGGAGCAGCTGATCCGCTTGCTGCATCGCGCATACGCCGATCACGCCGCCGCCGGGCGGGTGTTCTTCGCCTCGTACCAGTCCGCGCAGGACACGGCCTACCGCCTGGGCAAGGGCGAGTGCTGGGTGGCGTTCCAGGGGAAGGCGATGGTGGCAACGGTGACGGTGGTGGCTCCTTTCGCGGCCCCGGAGGGGGACCCGGCTCCGGCGGGCGCGGGGTCGTTCTGGCAGCTGGCGGTGGAACCGTCGCAGCGGGGCACCGGGCTGGGGCAGCGGCTGCTGACGCTCGCAGAGGAACGGATTGCCGCGTTGGGTTCCGGACAGGTAGTGATCGACACGTCGTCCCAGGCGAGCGAGCTAGTCGGCTGGTACCGCCGGCGTGGCTACGTGCCGACGGGCACGTGGCGGTGGGATGTCACCAACTACGACAGCGTCGTCCTGGTGAAAGACTTGTCGGCGCGCTGATCGTGGTGGCGGGAGGCATGCTGCGGGCGGCGGTCTCCTCGCGGGACCGCCGCCCACAGCATGCTCATGCACGTGGGGGCGTCTACTGGTTGAGGGCGCGGGTCGCTTCCTGGACAGCGATGCTGAGGGCTTCGTCGAGGGCTTCGACGCGGCGGCCTCCGGCGTTGGCGACTGGTCCCTTGCCGCCTGTTCCGCCGCCTACGGCGCGGGCAGCAGCGGCGAGGATCTGGCTGGCCTCGACTCCGTCGCTGAGGAGACTGGGCGTGATGGCGGCGACTAGCAGGGCCTTGCCGTCGTGTTCGGTCCCGAGGACGACCACGGCGCGGTCGTTGCGGAGGCGGTCGGCTGTGCCAGCGGCGAGGACGCGGAGGTCATCCGCCCCCAGCCCCGCGACCCGCTGCGAGACGATCCGCCCCCCGGGCACCTGGCGGGATCCCGAGGCGAACTGCCCTGCCTGGGTGCGTATTTCGGCCTCGCGCAGGCGGACGAGTTCCCGCTGCGTGGTGGCCAGGGCGTCGAGGCGCTTGTGCAGGGCCTCGGGGGCATCCTTCGGGCGTGTGCCGAGGAGTGTGGAGACCTCTTCGAGCAGTCGGCGCTCGTTGTCGTGGTGCCGGAGGCTGCCGTGGCCGGTGAAGGCTTCGATGCGGCGCAGGTTGGAGCCGACCGAGGACTCGCTGAGCAGGCGGAAGGCGACGACCTGGGAGCCGTGGCCAACGTGGGTTCCGCCGCACCGCTCGCGGGAGAAGTCGCCGATGTCGACGATGCGCACGGTGTCACCGTACTTCTCGCCGAACAGGGCGATGGCGCCGGCAGCCTCGGCTTCGACGCGGTCGGCGTACCAGGCCCGGACGGCTGGGTCGTCGAGGACGTGGCCGTTGACGGCGGCTTCGATCTCGGCGAGCTGCTCGGGGGTGACGGCGGAGAAGTGGGCGAAGTCGAAGCGGAGCCGGTCGGGTTCGACGAGGGAACCCTGCTGGCGGGCGTGGTCGCCAAGGGTGGCGCGGACGACGGCGTGCAGGATGTGGGTGGCCGAGTGGGAGCGCATGAGGCCCTTGCGTCGGTCGGCGTCGACGGTGGCTTCGCCGCTCGCTCCGGTGCGGATCGCGCCTTCGATCACGCGGGCGCTGTGGACGCGGAAGCCTTCCAGGCCGTATCGGGTGTCGGTGATCCGAAGCAAGGTGCCGTCGGTGGTGCACAGGGTGCCGGTGTCGCCGATCTGGCCGCCGGCCTCAGCGTAGAACGGGGAGCGGTCGAGGACGAGTTCGACGTCGGCGCCTTCGGGGGCGCTGGTGGTCACGGCGCCATCGAAGATCAGGCCCAGGACGGTGGCCTCTGCCGCGAGATGGTCGTAGCCGAGGAAGTCGGTGCGGGGCAGGTGGGTGGACAGCTCGCGGTAGGTGTCCTGCTTGCGCAGGGTTTCGGTCGTCTTGGCCTTGCCGTCGGCCGTGGCGCGCTTCTTCTGCTCGTCCAGCAGGGTGGCGAAGCGGTTTTCGTCGACGGTTAGCCCGGCGTCGTGGGCTGCCTCGACGGTCAGTTCCAGGGGGAACCCGAAGGTGTCGGCCAGTTCGAAGGCGGTCTCGCCGGGCAGCGCGGTGGAGCGGCTCTCGCGGGTTCGGGTGATCGCGGCGTCCAGCAGCCGGGTGCCCTGCGCGAGGGTACGGGTGAACGACTCCTCCTCGGCGGTGACGACCTGCTCGATGAGGGCGGCTTGGTCGGTGAGTTCGGTCCAGACGTCGCTGAGGTTGGTGATCACGCTGCTGGTGGTCGGCGCGAGGACGTCCTGGTCGATGCCGAGCAGGCGGGCGTGGCGGATCGCGCGGCGCATGAGGCGCCGCAGGATGTAGCCGCGTCCGTCCTTGGCGGGCAGGACGCCGTCGGCGATGAGGAAGGCGACGGAGCGGGCGTGCTCGGTGACGACCTGGAAGGAGACCTTCTCCTCTCCGGTGCCCGGGTATTCGCGGCCTGCGAGTTCCTGAACGGTCTTCAGGGTCGGCAGGAGCAGGTCGGTGGTGCAGACGTTTTCGACGCCCTGGAGGATCGCGGCGAGGCGGTCGAGGCCGAGGCCAGTGTCGATGCTCTGCTGGGCGAGGTCGCCGAGGATCGGGAAGGCCCTTCTTGTCGCCCTCGCCGCGCTGGGACTGCATGAAGACGAGGTTCCAGATCTCCATGAAGCGCTCGCCGTCGACGGCGGGGCCGCCTTCGGGGCCGAAGGCTGGGCCTCGGTCGTAGTGGAGCTCGGAGGAGGGTCCGCAGGGACCGGGCACCTGCATGGACCAGAAGTTGTCTTCCATGCCCAGGCGTTGGATGCGCTCGGCTGGGACGCCGATCTTGCGCCAGAGCTGCTCGGCCTCATCGTCGTCCTCGTAGGCCGTGACCCAGAGCCGGTCCTTCTCCAAGTTGTAGCCCTGGGTGAGGAGTTCCCAGGCGTAGGCGATGGCGTCGGCCTTGAAGTAGTCGCCGAAGGAGAAGTTGCCGAGCATCTCGAAAAAGGTGGCGTGCCGGTTGGTGCGGCCGACGTTGTCGATGTCGGAGGTGCGGGCGCACTTCTGGATGCTGGTGGCGCGGGTGAACTCCGGGGTGACCTCGCCCAGGAAGTAGGGCTTGAACTGATTCATGCCGGCGTTGGCCAGCAGCAGGGTCGGGTCGGAGGGGATGAGTGGACTGGACGGCACCTGGCGGTGGCCGCGGGAGGTGAAGTAGTCCAGGAAGGTGGAGCGGATCTGCGTCGAGCGCATGGCGGTATGGCCTCACGGAGAGTCGTGGAGAGGTGGGGGGGTGATCACACGCCGAGCCGGGCCGAGAACAGGGACTGAGGGGTTCTCAGTTCTCCAGCTCGACGCAGATAGCTCGCGCCCCCACGGTGTAGACCATGACTCCAGATCCGTCGCTCACAGATGGTGCAGCCAGCACTGACAGAACGATGTGCTGTGGCCGCACAGCCAAGATAGCGGGTCCGGCCTCAAGCTCGCTGGAGTTCTTCGCGGAGGAACGCTCGCCCACGACCCTTCGCGCCCACGAGCTGTGCAGGAGGCCCTGCCCTCATGCCTGGACAGCCGGGAGATCGCCCGAGCGGGACGACACTGGGGAATGAACGTTCGGCCGGCAGGCGAACTTCTCGGTCCGACAACGGCTTTGCAGATATCTCGCGATAGCGGCTGAAGAACACTCTCACCTGGTAGAAGCCGGTCGGCTACCGCACCAGCTCTACGATCTCAGTCAGGGAATCGACCTGCCAGTCGCAACTACGCTTCAGGTCCGGGTCCTCGGCCCAGAGATACCCCCAGGGCCCGCGACGGATGTGGAGCGCGCGCAGGCCGTTGGCCTTGGCGGGGACGATGTCGTTGTCGCGGTGGTCGCCGACGTAGACGATCTCGTCTGGCTCGCCTGGCGCCCAGTCGACGACTCGGCTGAAGAACGCGGGGTCAGGCTTGGCGACGCCCCACTGGCCGGAGGTGGCGATGCCGTCGACAGGGAGATCGAGGGCTGCGAGGAGCTCGGCGGCCCGGCTGGTCTGGTTTCCTGCGATGCCGACCCAGAGGCCGGCGTTCCGAAGAGCGGTGAGGGCCGGGCGGACGTCAGGGTAGAGGTCCGCCTCGGAGATGCACTCGCCCTGCCCGGCTTCCTCCCGGGCCTGGCGTTCCGCGACGAGGTCGAAGCCGGGGCGGATCAGGCGAAGAGCCTCCGCGTTGTCCTGCCCCATGGCAGTGACCGAGCCGACGAGGGTGGCGAGAGTGTGCCTTGGGACGCCGAGCCAGTCCGCCCAGGAGCCCCAGAACGTGCTGTCGTCCATGAGCGTCTCGCCGACATCGAAGACAACCGAACGAATCGTCATATACCGCTCCGGGTGAGGCGTGGATCACGCAAACCCTTACGGGCGCGCGCAGTTCGTAGGCGAGAATACGGGGGATCGTGAGGCATCGGGAGGCCGGGAGGCGACGTGATGGCATCCCCTGAACACCTTGGACAGCGGTTACGGGAGTTACGGAGCCTGCACGAGCTGACGCAGCAGGAGCTGGCCGACCTCGCTGGAGTGTCCAAGTCGCTGGTCAGCAAAGTCGAAGGTGGCCAGCGGCCAGGAAGTCTCAACCTGGCCATGGCGGTTGGGCGTGCGCTTCAGATCGAGCTGCCCGTGCTGCTGGGCAGTGAAGAGGAGGCGCCTTCGGCGGCCGGGTGGGCAGGAGCTGTCCTGCCCGAGCTGCGGCGCCTGGTCGCGGTGTACGACTGCCCACCCGAGCTGGACCGGCCGTTACGCCCCCTGCCGGAGCTGGCACAGGAGGTGGCGCGAGCAGGGCAGTTGCGTCTGCAGGCGCAGTACCGCGCGTTGGGCGAGATGCTGGTGCCGCTGTTGGAAGAGCTGGGTGTCGCGGCGCAGTCCCTGGTCGGCCGCGATCGGGAGTTGGCGTACTGGCTGCTCTCGTCGGCCTACCGGTGTGCGGACGCCATCGTGCACAAACTGGGTCACCAGGACCTGTCCACGGTCCTGATCGACCGGGTTCGCTGGGCCGCCGAGCACTCCGGTGACGAGTTGATGATCGCGACCGCCGCCTACGTACGCGCCGAGTCCTTCTTCGTTGCCGGCCCGGTCACCTCCGGGCTGCGCATTCTCGACCGCGCAGGGGAGAACATCGCCCGGCTCGCCTCCACCGATCCGCAAGCCGCCAGCGTGTACGGGGCGCTCCACGCCCGCGCGGCCGTCCTCGCCGCCTTCGGAGGACAGGCCGACGACGCCTGGTCCCACCTGGAGATCGCCACGCTGATGGCGGACATGGTGGGTGCCGATGTCGCCTACTTCCACACCAGCTTCGGGCCCGCCAGCGTGAAGGTGCACGAGGTCGCCATCGCAGTGGAATTGGGCGACGCGGACGAGGCCGTACGTCGCGCCCACGGCTGGCAGCCGCCCGCGAGTCTGACCGCCGAGCGTGCGAGCCACCACTTCATCGACCTGGCGCGCGCCCAGACCTGGCAGGGCGACTACAAGGGTGCGCTGGCATCGCTCCTGGAAGCCCGGCGCCGAGCCCCGCAGCACACACGCAGCCATCCCGGGGCCCGGGAGGCGGCAACGGCGATCATCCACCGGTCCCGCCGCCCGTCGGACGCCGCCCGGGGGCTGGCGACATGGCTGGGCATCGCTGTCTGACGGCGAGCCAGACACCTTCCAGAGCTTTACCTTTCGCGCTCGCGAGTGGCACTGGTGTGCAACTCGCGCGCAGTGCGGGACGCGAAGCTGGAGGCACCCCGCAGGGCTGACACTGAATCGGCCCACCAGCGCGGGGCTCCCCAACCGACGCCTGGAAGGGCAGAGCCATGCCCATGCGCACTTCGATCACCACGCTCCAGTTGTCCCCGCACACCGCTGCCCAACTCGTAATGGCAGCAAGGCAGATCACCGCAGACCCGTACAGGGAGGGTGATGTTTTCGCCGAGCAGGCCCGCACTGCCGCCGGGCTCCTCGACCACGGCCTCGCCTCCGTGCTGGACCGCTTCGCCAACCGCCAGGGCGCGTCAGCGCTGCTGCTCACCGGCTTGCCGATGCCGAGCCGCCTGCCGCGCACTCCGGCGGCGGGCTTCCATCGGCTCCCCGATCCGCAGCCGACCGGGACCGAGCCCGTACTCGCGGCAGTGGGAGCGAGGCTCGGCGAGATCTTCGCCTACCGCGAGTGGGACGGCGCGCACCTGGTGCAGAGCCGCTACCCCGTCGCCTCCCACCACAACGTGCAGACCGCCTCCGGGGCGACCGACCTGGTCCTGCACACCGAGGCGTGCTTCACCGCCTACCCGCCCGACTACCTCGCCCTGCTCGGTCTGCGCCCCGACCCGACCGGCCAGGCCCGCACCCTGGTCGCCGACATCCCCCAAGCCCTGACGCTCCTCACACCGACCGGCAGAAGGACCCTGCGGGAGCCGCTGTTCGTGTTCCCGACCGACCGAGGCCCTCACGTCCACGAAGGCCGCCACACCACGGCGCCGGTGGCGATCCTGCACGACGGCGGGCGAGGCCCCGTGCTGGAGTACTCGACCCTGCTCACCGCAATCAGCGCCGACGGCGCCTCCGCCCTGGCGGCGCTGGAGGAAGCCCTGAACCGGTGCGCCGTCTCGGTCACCCTCAATGCCGGAGACCTGCTGCTGGTGGACAACCGTCACGCCGTCCACGGCCGCACCGCGTTCCGCCCGGCCTACGACGGCGCCGACCGCTGGATACAGCGCGTCCTGATGCTACGTCAGTTGCCCGCCGGCGGGCGGGTCGTGCCGGACACCCGGCTCGCGCACTACCCCACCGACTACCTCAAGGCCCTTGCCCTACCTGCCTGATCGACACCGGACCACCGATGCGTAAGGACTGATCGCCATGTGGAACGGACAGACCGTGGTCGACACCGACGGCCACGTCATGGAACCGCTGTGGGACTGGGAGCAGTACCTCGACCCCGCCTACCGCGCTGAGCGGCTGCGCGTCGTCCGAGACGTCTCGGACGGCGACAAGCTGCTCGTCGAGGGCCGCCCCTCCGAGCTCATCCGCCGCCTGGGCGGTGTGCCCGCCTCCGACGACGGAGAGATTCGCGACTGGAACACTCTGCCCGACCAGGGACGGTACGCGTCCTACCGCGAGTCGTGCACTCACGCCTCCTGGGACGGCCCGGCACGGCTCGCCTGGCTCGACGTCACCGGCATCGACGCCACCCTGCTCTTTCCCTCACTCGGCCTGATCTGGCCCCGGGAGACCGACCCGACGGGGCCCTGGGCCCTCGCGCACTTCGATGCCTACAACCGCTGGATCGCCGACATGGCCAGCGCCGACCCGGCCCGGCTGCTGCCGGTTGCACAGGTACCGCTCACCGACGACGCGCCTCAGCGGCTTCGCCGCCTCGCGGAGACCGGATTCGCCCACGCGATGATCCCCGGCGGCTTCGGGGTGGACCTCTCGGCCGGCGAGGCGGTCTTCGCGGCCGCGCAGGAGTACGACGTCACGCTCCACCTCCACAAGATCGCCATCCCGCACTTCCTGCCGGTCAGCACGAGCTCCACCAGCCTGCGCGCTCCGCACATGAGCACCCTCTACAACCACGTCAACGAGACGCTCCCCGGACAGCTCCACCTCGCCGCACTCATGGGCGCCGGAGTCCTGGACCGGCACCCGCGCCTGCGTTTCGCCTTCCACGAGTGCAACGCTGGCTGGCTGCCGGCCTGGCTGGACCGTGCAGAGGAGTCCTGGCAGACGCTGCGCGACAACAACGTCCCCAACCTGCCCGCTCTCCCGCCCCGGGACTACCTGACCGAGCGCGACACCCTGTTCTTCTCCGTGGGCCTGGGCGAAGACCTGACCCGTGTCCCCGACTGGCTGGCCCCCTGCCTGATGCTGGCCACCGACTATCCCCACCCCGGAACTCCGAAAGACCCCGCCGCCGCCTGGGCCGAAGTACTACCCACCCTGCCCAGCGCGCTGGCCGACGGACTGCTCGGCACCAACGCGGCCCGCATGTCCGCACCCGCGACCCGGAAGGAGAGCCGCAGTGTCCTCACGCACTGACCGCGCAGCCCGGTTCAACCTCAACCTCACCGGCCTGGACAAGGTCCGCATCGAGGAGGTCTTCCGTCTCGGCGTGCTGCGCGACGGTATCCAACTCACCACCACCGACATCAGGTTCCCGATCCTCGGCCAGGTTGTCCCCCGCATCGAGATCCAGATCAGTGGCCCGGACTTCCTCAAGAAGGTGACCGTCCGGGCGAACCAGGAATCACCGTTCATCTTCGACGGCGACCAGCTCACCGCCGTCATCAACAAGCAGCCGTACGCCGTCGCCTGCGCGCAGTTCGTCGACGGAGACCGAGCACCGACCGGGATGTACAACTTCGGCCTCCTGCGGGAGAACGGCGTGCGGTCCTTCGTCTTCGACTACCACACCTACTGCGCCTACTCCTGCGACTTCTGCTTCAAGGAGTCCGAGTGGGAGGTTCTCGCAGTCCAGGGCAGCGCCTCGGGCAACTACCGTGCGAACTTCGACACTTGCCTCACGTACGTGGAGGACAACGCCGAGGACTTCCGCACCAAGTACGACATCGTCTGGCTGTGCACCGGCAGCATCACCAACGAAGCACTCGAACTGGATCGCCATCGCCGCATCGCCACCGCCCTGCGGCGGGTCGGCTACGCCGAGGGCATCTACGTCTCGCAGGTCATCCCGACCGGACTACGCAACGAGCCCACCCGACGCCGCGCCTACCTCGAAGCGCTGCGCGAGGCCGGAGTCAGCCGCTTCAACAGCGGCGTCGAGATCGTGGGTGAGGAGTACCGCAAGCGCTACATCCACGGCTACAAGAGCACCCTGACCTTCCAGGACTACACAGACGTCTTCGCCGACGCGGTACAGGTCTTCGGCCACCACGAGGTCGGCAGCTGCCTCCTCGCGGGCATCGAACCCGCCGAGGACACCCTGCGTGGCCTGGAGACCATCGCGGACCTCGGTGTCGTCCCCTCTCCCACCGTGCTCACCCCGTTCGTGGTCAAGCAGCACGACATCACCTTCCAGTACGACCTCGACGGTCTGATCGACGTCCACGTCGCCTTCAACCGGATCATCGAGCGCCACCAACTGCCGGTCTTCTCCGGCGTCTTCAGCCTGGCTTGATCACGTACGGAGTAATCCGAACGTCCCGGGGGGACCTGTTCCGCTATGGTGAACGGGTCCCCCCGGGCGGCCGTCTACCGCTCGTCGCTATGGCGTGACCAACGCGCCCGCAACCAGGGAGTTGCCAGTAATGACGCGTACCCTCGTCGCAGACCTCCGCTCACACCTCGACGAGACGGTCACCGTCTACGGGTGGGTGAACACGCTCCGACTGCAACGGCGCATCCAGTTCGTACTGGTCCGCGATCACACCGGCCTCGTCCAGGTGACCCACCTGCGTGGCGGTGAGGGCGACCTCATCGAGGAAGCCTTCGAGCACGTGACCATCGAGTCCGCCGTGAAGATCACCGGCAAGGTCGTCGACAACCCGCAGGTCAAGCTCGCCGGACTGGAGATCGTTCCGGAACGGGTGGAGATCGTCTCAGCCGCCGAACCCAAGCTGCCGATCGACGAGAACACCGGACTCGACCAGCGCCTGGACTGGCGCTTCCTCGACATCCGACGCCCCTCCCAGCACCTGCTCTTCGACGTCCAGACCACCGTCGAGCAGGCCATGCGCGAGGTCACCGCCGAGGAGGGCTTCACCGAGCTCCACACACCCAAGCTCATGGGCACCGCCTCCGAGTCCGGATCCGAGGTCTTCAAGGTCGGCTACTTCGACCGCACCGCCTATCTCGCCCAATCCCCGCAGTTCTACAAGCAGATGGCCATCGCCGGCGGCATCGACAAGGTCTTCGAGATCGGCCCGGTATTCCGAGCCGAACCCTCCTTCACCTCCCGGCACGCCACCGAATTCACCGGCGTCGACGCCGAGATCGCCTGGATCGACGGCGTCGAGGACGTCATGGCCTTCGAGGAACGGCTTCTCCAGCGCGTCCTCGCCTCCGTGGCGGAACGCCACGGCGACGCCATCGCAGAGCACCTCGGGACGCAGGTCGTTGTCCCCACCCTGCCCTTCCCCCAGATCACCATGGCCGACGCACTGGCCAAGCTGCGTGCCACCGGCTGGGACCCGGACGGCAGCAAGGACGACCTCGACCCGGAAGGCGAACGCACGCTGTGTGCGCTCATCGCCGAGGAGACAGGGCACGAGTTCGTCTTCGTCACCCGCTTCCCCGCCTCGGTCCGACCCTTCTATCACCTGCGGCCCGACGACGACCCGACCGTCACCGAGTCCTTCGACCTGCTCTGGAAGGGCGTCGAGATCACCACCGGCGCCCAGCGCGAGCACCGGTACGACCGCCTCGTCGCCCAGGCCCATGAGAAGGGCATGGACACCGCCCCGCTCGCCAGCTACCTCGACTGCTTCCGCTTCGGCACCCCGCCGCACGGCGGTCTCGGCCTCGGCCTTGGCCGCCTGCTCATGCTCGCCCTCGGGCTCCCGACGATCCGCGAAGCGACCTTCCTCTTCCGGGGCCCGCACCGTCTGGAGCCATAGGGCCACAGCCGTGACCCAGCGCAGGGGAATTTAGCATCGGCGGGTGACGGGCTATCGGCGTCGGGGTCGTGGGGCTGGCGGTGCCAGCGGCTGAGGCTGGGCGGCGGGGTTCACCGGCGTCGCGACTGTGCGGCCGGTGACGGTCGTCCTGGTCCGCGCCGCGCCGGTCCGTGTGCTCGGCTTCGCCGCTGCCGGTGTTGTCGGGAGACCAGCATCGCGTCGAATGCGCCAGGTGAGGACGGCGGTCGCGGAGTCGGCGCTGGCGAGTTCGCGTCGACCGGCGGCCTGGGCGAGCAGGACCGCCGGGTCGTGGCCTGCGGCTTCGGCCTCGGCGAGGGTGGCGGCGAGCGCGGTCCAGCCGTTCTCATTCAGCACCCTGGTGGCCTGGTCGGCGGGCAGGGCCTGGCGGATGGCTGCGGCCTGCCGGTCCTGGGCGGGCTGGGGCAGGTGCCCGCCGTGGAGGTCGAGGACGGCCATCGGTTTGGCCGCGTGCCGCGCGTACGCAGCGCGCAGGTGATCGGAGGCGGCGTTGGCGGCCTGGGCCTGGTACTCGTGGCCCCGGGCGGCGTGCCACTTCGCGATGACGATGGCGAGCAGGACGAGGCTGGAGAGGATGGTGGCGGCTGCGGCGCCGTCCTCAGCTCGGCCAATGGCGGGCCCCGCGTTGAGGACGGCGCGGGCGGCCGAGCACATGGCCCGCAGGTCCGTCTTGGCGGCTCGGGTGTGGGTGAGGCCGGCGCGGTCGAGGTCGCGGGCGGCCTGGGTGATCTCCTTCCTGCTGAGCACGGGGCTCGTGGTGGCGAGGGCGTCAAGGATCTCGATGCTGCCGCTGATGGTCGCGGCGGTCCGGCCGTCGCTCTGGTCGTCGGCCAGGGTGACCAGGGCGTGGTCGATGCTGGTGCTGGCTTGGTACCGGCCGGAGGCGGGCCAGGTGTACTCGTTGAGGTCGGGATAGACGGGTTCGGCCGCGCCGGCGGCGAGGCGGGCGCGGATCTTGGGGAGGGACAGGTCGGGGTCGAGCTTGCTGCCGGAGAACCAGACGGGCTCGTTCTTGGCGTTGCGGTCGCCGGGGAGTGCGAACTTGTAGCCGATGGCGTCGCCGGAGGGCGCGCGTCGGGTGCTGGTCCTGATGCCGTGCTCGGCGAGGCGGCGCAGGAACTCCTCTTCGGTGGCGGCTCCAGCGAGGGACTGGCGGACAGCGGTGCGCAGGGTCTCGCGCGGGGTCTGGGGGAGTTTGCGGCGTTCGGCCTTGCGCAGTTCGGCGCGGGTGGGGCGCTTGGGCGCGCTGTGGCGGTCCTTGGTGCGGGTGTGGGCGAGGCTGAACAGGCCCAGTTCGTTCTCGATGAGGGTGAGTTCGTTCTCGACACGGCCCCAGTCGCCTCGGATGCGAGGCTGGGTGAGGTTGCCGCGCACAAGGGTGGCGAGGATGTGGATGTGGTCGTCGGCATGGCGCACAGCGATCCACCGGCAGCCGTCAGGGTCACCCTCGGGGGCGACTCCGGCGGCTGCGACGATCCGCTGGGCGATGTGGTCCCACTCCTCGTCAGCGAGGAGTCGATCGGTCGAGGCGGTGCGCACCGAGCAGTGCCACACGTGTTCCTTGGGTGCCCGCTCGCCGGCCTGGACGACGCGCAGGTCCAGCGCGTCGCGGAGCTGGGTGAAGGTGACACCCGGCTCGCGGCCGGGGTCGGGAGCGAAGCCGTCCCAGGAGCCGACGATGTGCGGGTTGTCGTGCTCGTTGTGCTCGCCGGGTCCGAAGAGGTATTTGAGCAGGCCCTTGGTGCTGCTGCCGCCGCCGATGCTGGCGATCACCGGTTCCGGCCCTTCGCGAGGCGCATCGCCGCCTCGTCCAGGTGCGTCAGGACCGTGCGGGCGTCAGCGAGCAGGGCCCGGCCCTGGGTGAAGGCGTCCAGGACCCGGCCAGGCGGAAGGGCGACGTCGGAGTGGTAGTCGCGGTGAGCTGGTTGACGTTGTTGCCGAGCATGGCGACCTGGGTTCGCAGGGCGGCGACCTCGTCGATCGCCGCGTCCAGGCGCTCGTCACGGGTGGCGATGTCGGCGTGGTCGTCGGCGAGGGCCTTGCGGACGACGTAGACGGCGGTGGCCAGCTCTGCAGCCTTGGCGCGCCGCTTGATCTCGACTTTGTCCTCGCTGTGGCAGCGGAAGGTGAGTTGGTCGTCGAGAGGGTTCGCGTCGTTGCGCTTGCGGCGCTTGGGGGTGCGGTGTGCGGTGGCTCGCGCGGGACGTCGCGCGGTGGCGTGTTCGCGCACGGGCGAGATGTCGGGGTGGCGATCGGCGGACGGCACGTCGGCGAGGGCGGTGGTGCTGACAGGGCGGGGCTGTGCATCGGCGGGCGGGTTCGCGGACGGCTCGGTGCTGGGCTTCTCCTCGTGCGGCGCCCCCTGGTGCCGCACGTCCGGTGATGCCGAGTGCGCCCCCGCGCTCGGCATCACCGGCTCGCCCTCGCCCTCCTGGGCGAGGGCGTCCGCGTCCGACCCTCGATAAGAGGGTCGGACGCCCTTGCTTGCTCCGTCTGGGGCAGAGTGGTGGTCACCTCCGTTGCGGTGTAGGGGAATTACAGAGCTCTCGGGCTGGTCGTTCATGGGCTGGCGGACGGTGGTCACGGGTGTGCTCCACAGGAGTGGGCGGTCGGTGCGGGGCATGGCGGTCTTGGTGGGCAGTTTCCGGATGGGTGCCGGTTTGGTCGCGCCGGACTTCGCGGGTATGAGCGGCCATCAGACAGAGCTTTCCGGGCGTGGCCTGCCGCGCAGGAGGGGGCAGTCCGAGGTGAAGGTGAGTTCCGCAGAGTGTGGGGACCTGGCTGCGATGGGCCTTCTGCCTATGCCGCTGTGAGTCGGCAGAAGTCGTGGCCAGCTGACCGAGACGGGTCGGTCAGCTGGCCACGACCGCGGTCAGTTGGCCTCGGCCTGTGGACGGCCCTCGTCGCCGCCCCCCTCTCGGCGGAGCCTCTTCATCAGCTCCGTTAGGCGGGTACTGCCGAGTGGAAGGCCAGCTTCTCGGACGGCCTGCTCGACGACGGCGCGGGTGAGTCGACGGTGGGCGGCGACCGCCGCGCGGCTGACCTCCAGCAGCTGCTCCATCGACGCACCCGGCGGACGGCCGATCGGCTTGCCCTCGGCGGTGCTGTCGCTGCCGCCGACCTGGCACTCGTCAGCGGCTTCTGCCGGGTCGCCGACTGGGGTGTTCGCAGTACCGGACGGCTGGTCATCGCCTTCCGCCGCCTGGTGACCGGGCAGCGCGTCGCTCCACTCGGAGGGCAGCAGGCCGGCGGCGGACAGCAACGCCAGCAGTGCGGTCTCGTCGTTTCGGTCCCCTATCCGCTGCGGCGGGACTTCCTCGTCGTGGTCGGCGGCGACGGGGTCGGCAGAAGCTCCACTGTGCGGATCGTCGCTCTGCTCACCCTGGCGGATCGCGGTGTTCGCGCCGTGGCGGGCGATGAGGATGTACAGGTGGACGGCGCCGCCGAGGGCGAGCGGGGCGAGGATCGACAGGAAGCCGACGACGGTGTCGCTGAGCCGGAGCCTACTGTCGGTGCTGGTCAGGTCGTTGAGGCGGACGGCGTGCACGGCGTTCGCCCACACGCTGGCGGCGGTCGCTCCGGTGAAGAGTGCCCAGGCGTAGGCGCGGGCGGGCCTGGGGGCTTCGCGCAGGACGAGCAGGGCGCGCACGCCGTAGGCGATGAACCCGTCGATGATCAGCGGGAACACGTAGGTGAGCGGGCCGCGCACGTGGATCGCGGCGGCCATCTGCCGCAGGGCGTCGTAGGACAGGGCGAAGCCGAGCGCGCCGAGCAGTACGACCGTGAGACGGTCCCAGAGGGAGACCCGGGCGGCAGGTATGTGAGCAGGGGGCAGTGCGGTGTTGGTCACGTGAGGTGCTCCAGGTGGCCTCGTCGCTGCGAGGGCAGGGCCGAGCGGCGAGGCGGTGGTGGGGTGGACGTGTGAGGTGGGATGCCGGGCGGGGCGGCGTCAGGTGCACGGCGGCAGAGCGGAGCCGGTGCGGCTCAAGCGGTGCGTCGTCGGCGGTCGGGGCCCGTGAGGATGACGCGCTCGCACATCTCCGCCAGCCGGGACGCGGTGCGGTCACCGAGGGCGGCGCGGATGTCGCCGAGCGGCAGGTTGGTGGTGAAGATCGTCGGAAGCATGTACTCGTAGCGGTGGTTGACCAGCCGCAGCGTGAGCGCCTCGGTCCACTCAGTCGCCTTCGCGGCACCGAGGTCGTCGACGATCAGCAGCGGGCAGGCCATCAGCGCGCGCATCTCCTGCTCGCCGTCAACGCCCTGACGTGGCCTCTGCGCGGCGTACAGCTCCTCGGCGGTCGTCTTGATCCACCGCAGGCGCACGCCGCCCGCGAGCAGGCTGCGGATCGCTCCGTACGCCTGGTGCGTCTTGCCCGACCCGGTCGAGCCGGTGATCAGCAGCGACGGGCCCTGGGCGATGCCCGGAGCGCCGCCAGGTCCTCGGCGGCTCGCCAGGGTGACCTGCTGGACCCAGGTGGTGACCTCGGGGTGGTCGGCGACGGCGAGCCGGTAGCGCGGCGGGATGCGCCGGTCGGCCAGCTCCAGCACGGTGGACGGCTGGTCTGCCTCGCGTTCCGCCGCGGTGGTCGGGACGGCCTGGATGCGGGCGAAGCGTTCGCGCCAACCTCCGCCGATGAGCTTGGGATCGCGGTCGGCGGTACGGGCCGCCGTCGGGGTGGAGGTCACAGCTCGCCCCCGTAGTAGGCCAGGGCGTCCCCGGGGTTGGTGAAGGGCTGGTGCTGTGCACGGGCGGCGCTCTGCCGGGCCGCTGCGGGCTGGGCGTTGATGGCTTCGTGGACCATGTCCGGGAGCAGGCTGGGGCTCAGCGGCCTGGCCTGGTACCGCGCCAGGCCGGCCCGGATCTCGTCTTCGGTGAAGTTCTCGGCCAGCAGGCTGGAGATGACCTTGGCGAGGTGGCCGCGCACCTTGGCGGGCGGGCTCTTGCGGCAGCCCGCACGTACTCGGCGACCAACTCGTGGGCGATCATGCCGTGCTCGGTTGCCTGCGCCGCGACGAGGTGCGGCTCGTCCCGGTGAGGGATGCGCGAGGGAGCCGGGGTGGGCGCGGCGGAGCCGCCCCCTTTAGGGGTAGATCCAGGATCCAAGATCCTAGATCCAGGCACGAGCCCCTCTGGAGCCCTCCGGAGCAGTTCCGGAGACGTGCCCTGACCTGCTGTTTCACCGGCATCCGCCGCCTGGTTGCCCGACTCGGGCCTGCCGAGGGTCTGTGGAGCGGCCTCGGGAAGCGTGGTGTCGCCGACCGGTGCCGAAAACGGGCCGGAGAGGGACTCCGGAGCCTTCCCGAGGTCCTCCGGAGCCGGGTGGGCACACCGCTCCCCCTTGCATTTGCCGCACCGCCGCCCATGCTCGTGCACCGGGCACGAGGGCAGTCGGGAGGCGCTCGGGTGAGAGATCTTCTGGTGCTCGTGCCACTTGGCGACGTGCAGGTACTGGCGGCCGTCGCAGCCGGTGTACCGGCAGAGCAGCCCGACGGACGCGAGCTGCTGGAGGTCGTCCGCGCAGTGGACCGGGGTGTGCTCGGGCCGCAGCGCCCACAGGACGCCGTTGATGATCGCGGCGTGGTCGATGTGGCGGCCCTCGTCGTCGACCTGGGTGAGCAGGCAGACGAAGGTCCGCTCAGCGGTCAGCGACACCTCGGCGAGGCTAAGCGACTGGGTGATCTCGGGCTTGATGGTGCGGATGCGCGCCACGGCTACCGCCCCGCCTTCGGGGGCAGGCCGCCGCAGGCGGGTGTGGTCTGCGCCGCCGGGGTCGTACTCTTGGGCATGGCTTCCTCCCCGAGGCACCTGTGACTGTGACGGTCCGGTGCCTCGGTTGATCGCTGTGGTAGGTGGTCGGTTCAGGGAGTTCCTTCGGCCCTCGGTGCGCCAACACCGGGGGCCGCTCCCGTTTTCGGGCGGTCGCGCGTTCCTCTCCGCGCCGCCCCGTTCATCCCCTCCTGCGTCTCCGGTCGACCGGCTCTCCGCCGATCTCGCCGCCTCGGCGGACTCGACGTCCGCACCGGTAGCAACATTCCATCTTGGAGCGCCCCGTCGGCGAGGCGGCATGGGCGCCGCCCTCCGCCGAGTCGCGTACCCAAGGACTACCAGCAAAGTCCGGCCGCACCAAACAGCATGTCAAGGACCATAAAGCGGTGGACAAACCGACAGTCACGCGGACGGCGCAGCACGATTCGCACGGCTCTCCCGGACTACTTGGTGCGGCCGGAGATCCATGCTTATATCCCGTCATGGCAACACGACCCGTCGAGATCGGCCCGACCGGACTGCAGACCGCGAAGAACATCGAGCGGCTGCGGACCGAGCTCGGCATGAGCCAGCGCCGACTCGCCGAGATCCTCACCGACCTGGGCCGCCCCACGCCCACGACCGCGCTCAGCAAGATCGAGCGTGGCGAACGGCGCGTGGACGTGGACGACCTCGCCGCCATCGCCATCGCGCTCGGGGTCTCCCCCACCACGCTCCTCCTGCCGCCCGTCGCCGACGCGAGCCGGACCAACGTCACCGGCGCCGGCCCGGTCACCACCGAGGCGGCCTGGGACTGGGCTGACGGCATCAGCCCCCTTCTGCCCTTCCCCGTCGACGTGCCCGACCGGGCCGGCGAGGACGGCCCGCTCACGCACGCCCTGCGCGCGCGGCCGGAGGGCAGACGCACCCGGCACCTGCCACTCCCCCCGGCTGCCGAACAGGCAGCCGAGGCTGGCCCGTTCAGCCAGTTCACCCGGGCTGAAATCGTCCAGCTCCTCGACAACCTGAAGGCCGCGATCACCCGCGACTGACCCAGGATCCCCAGCCCGGCCACCTCCCGGGCCCGTATCACCCCCGCTCGTTCCGGTGTTGGCGCACCGGAATCGCAGCGTCGATCCAAAACCGACCACCTACCACAGCGATCAACCGCGGCGACGGCACGTCACAGCCACGCGCGCCGCGAGGAGAGAACCCATGCCCGAGAACAGCAACCGCCGCTCGACCAACGCCTCCGAGCAGTACCTGACCGTCGGCCAGGTCGCCGAACGCCTGGGCACCACCGAACGATTCCCCCGACGGCTCATCGCCGAGCGGCGCATCGCCTTCATCAAGATCGGCAGCCACGTCCGCATCTCCGAGAGCGTGCTCGCCGCCTACATCGAGGCCAACACCGTCGCCCCGGTCCGCTCCGGCCGCCGCCGCTTCGGGCGGGCCGCCTGATGGCGAACAACTCCGGCCGACGGCGCCGCTGGGGCTCCGTCCGCAAACTGCCCTCGGGCCGCTTCCAGGCCCGCTACCCCGGCCCCGACGGCCTCCTGCGCAACGCCGACGAGACCTTCGCAACCAAGGGCGACGCCGAAGCCTGGCTAGTCGAGACCGAGACCGACATACGCCGCGAAGAGTGGCGCGACCCCAACGCCGGAGCCGTCAACTTCCTCCTCTACGCCACCGCCTGGATCGACGAACGCGACCTCGCACCCCTCACCGACGAGCTCTACCGCCGCCTCCTCCGCCTGCACCTGGAACCGACGTTCGGCGAGTCCGAGCTGAAGGAGATCACCGCTCCCCAGGTCCGGGCCTGGCGCGCCGCGCTGGTCAAGGAGGGCAAGAAGACCACCGCCGCCAAGGCCTACCGCCTCCTGAAGGCGGTGCTGGAGACCGCCGTCGACGACGAACTCATCCGCCGAAACCCCTGCCGCATCAGGGGCGGTGGCAAGGAGGAAGCCGAGGAGCGTCCCGTTGCGACCGTCGAGCAGGTCCTCCAGCTCGCCGACCTCATGGGCCCGCGCTGGCAACTCATAGTGTTCATGGGCTCCTTCATGGCCCTCCGCCCCGAAGAGCTGGCCGAAGTCCGCCGATCCGACGTCGACCTGGTCAAGCAGGTCGTGTGGATCCGCCGCGCGGCCCCCGAACTGACCACCGGCAAGCGCGTCTTGGGCGACCCGAAGTCCAAGGCCGGCAAGCGGCCGGTCGGCATCCCACCCGAGATCGTCCCGGACTTCGAGCTGCACCGGCGCTGGTACGCCGCGAAGGAGGACGACGGTCTGCTGTTCATCGGCGAGCGCGGCGCCCCGTTCCGCCGCTCGACCTTCGGCCGCAAGTGGCGCAAGGCCCGCGCGAAGCTCGGCATGGACGGCTTCCGCTTCTACGACCTTCGCCACACCGGCAACGTCCTCGCCGCCGGCACCGGCGCCAGCCTCAAGGACCTCATGGCCCACATGGGCCACTCCTCCGTCCGCGCCGCGCTGATCTACCAGCACGCCACCGCCGAACAACAGACCAAGATCTCCAACGGCATCAGCGCTGCCGTCGTCGACATCCGCGCCCACCGTCGGCTGCCGTCTGTCCTTGATGGGGAGGCTCGCAAGGCGTAAGAGCGCCAATGGCAAAGCTATCCGACCAGGTGCGTGCTGGCCGGATAGCTCTGTCAGATGCCGCCTCCCGCTGCTACGGCAACGGTTCGTCGTAAGGAACAAGGCTGGTCTTCAAGATGAGTGGGCTCACCTCGGACACCAAATCGTCTCCCGCCGGTGAGGACTCACCGGCGTAGCGCCGAGCAACAGCTAGCCCGGCTCCCGATACCAGATCAGCCAACTGCAGAGACGGGTGATCGATAGACCTACCGCGCCGTAGTTCCCCGCGCAGGGTATCGGCGTTGAGCCCTTGGAGGGTGGTCATCGCCTTGATACCTGCGTCAACGTAGTCCAGGTTGCTGTCGGTAAACAGCTTCTGGTCATCAGCCAGGACATGGAGACGGCCAAAGCGCTCGGTCGCCTCGGTCACCAGAGCCACAAGTGAAGGAATCAGCGGCTCCATATCGTCTTCGTGAAGGACGATGTCAGGAAGAGCCGAGCTGGACACGACCTGGCCCCGATCCGCGACAAACGCCTCCGCGTGTTCCCGAGTGCTGGCAAGCAGCTTCAGCAAGTCGGCGAGCGGACGTAGGCGTGGGTTCTTCTTCCGCCTGGCATACGTGGCTGCGGTGCGCAGAACAGAGTAGAGCTCATCGGCGGTTACCCGGTCACCGTTGCGGTTCTTCTTGGAGAAGAACATCGACGCGGTGGCCAGGAAGACATCGAAGTACTCGGAACCAACGCCACGAGGCCCGTCATTAGCGATGACACGTGCCATCTCCCGCGCGACACCATTGCCGACAATATCGACGCCCACGGCGTGAAACTGCTCTTCGATGAGGAGATCGACCAGCTTGGCCGAGATCATGTAATGCTTATCGACCAGGTAGACGATCGACCGGCCGGCCAGAGGGCCGGACGGGCCAAGCAGGGCGGCAAGTAGCTCGCGGCGGCCGCTGTCGCCGGCCCCGCCGAAGTTACGCTGAAACTTCAACTCCGGGGCAGTCGCCTGAATCCTGGCCTGGGCCCTCAGCTCGCCAATGATCTCGGCTGCCTCAGCATCATCGATGGCTACGGCGCCCAGGACGAAGTACCTACCACGCCCATGAAGCTGATCACCATCCTGACCAGATTCATCAATCGCGAGCCACCGGCCCGAATCGGCTTCATCACGCGTAGGGTCCGGCTGATTGCGACGGCTGAACTTCTCACCGGTCAGGCCAGTGCCTGCATTAGCGGCGCGGGAGGTCTCAGACATGCCGACCATCGTCGACTGCCGCAACCGAGACAGCAAGCCTGCAGGCCAGAAGCGGAGACCATGCGCTGTACCGGGGGAACCCAGCGAACGTTCGAACCTGACAGCTGCTGCGTCCATCTGGCACGGATCTGGCACGCCCATCCCAGATTGGTCCAGACAACAAACAAGCCGCAGGCCTGTGGCCTGCGGCTTTGCGCTGGAGCGGGCGACGAGAATCGAACTCGCGCTATAAGCTTGGGAAGCTCATGTTCTACCATTAAACTACGCCCGCACTGACGAGCCGTCAGTGACTGCTCGATCGTCCAACACTCTACCCCATCCGCTGACCCACCTCGGTCGGCCTGGTGAGGGGCGGCGAGTTGGCGCGCTTGGTGTCCGGTAGATCCCCTAATGTGACGCTGGCTCGGGGTGTTTGTGGGTCCCCCGGGGCGTGGTGGCGTCGTCAGGTTTGGGAAGGGGATCGCGATGGAGCAGCGTACTGTCGTCCGCTGTGCCGACGGGCACGTGTTCAGTACTTCGACGTTTCCGATGCAGACTCTCGGGGCGGGGCGGCTGGGGCCGGGGCGGTTGATCCGGTGTCCGCAGTGCGGGCGGTTGCGGAGTTCGGTGCCGGCGGACATGAGTGAGTTGTCGGGAGTCCAGTTGGCGCGGGCGCTGCGACTGGAGGCGGCGGAGTTCCTCGCCTGAGCCGGTTCCCGGACTGAGCCGGTTCCTCGCCTGAGACAGTTCCTGGCCTGAGCAGGAAACGCACATCGACCACGCCCTGGGCGGGATTCGTCCAGGGCATGGTCATGCACGTACCCTCGGGGACGTGCTGCTCTCTGACAAGGACATCCGTACCGAGATCGACAAGGGCCGGGTCGTGATCGACCCGTTCGACCCTGCGATGGTTCAGCCGTCGAGCATCGACGTCCGGCTGGACCGCTTCTTCCGGGTGTTCGAGAACCACCGTTACCCGTTCATCGACCCTTCGCAGGAGCAGTCCGACCTGACCCGGCTGGTCGAGCCGGACGGGGACGAGGCGTTCATCCTGCACCCGGGCGAGTTCGTGCTGGCGTCGACCTACGAGACGGTCACGCTGCCGGACGACATCGCCTCGCGGTTGGAGGGCAAGTCGAGCCTGGGCCGGCTCGGGCTGCTGACGCACTCGACTGCGGGCTTCATCGACCCCGGTTTCAGCGGGCACGTGACGCTGGAGCTGTCGAACGTGGCGACGCTGCCGATCAAGCTGTACCCGGGGATGAAGATCGGGCAGCTCTGCCTGTTCCGGCTCTCCTCCCCCGCCGAGTTCCCGTACGGCTCGGAGCGGTACGGCTCGCGGTACATGGGCCAGCGCGGCCCGACCGCCTCCCGCTCGCACCTGAACTTCCACCGCTCGGACGTGTAGCAGGCGAAGCGGAAGAAGGGGCCGGTCCACTGGACCGGCCCCTTCCGTGCGTTCAGGCCCGCTTGGGGCGGGTCACCGCGACGAGTTCGCTGCCGTCCTCGGACAGGGTCAACTCCGTACGGAGCTCCGCCAGTTCGCCGAGGTGATGCAGGTGGGTGCCGCCGCAGGCGATGGCGGCGGAGCCGACCGGGAGCTCGCAGTGCCACTGGCGGCGGGCGGTGAGTTCGGGGCCCGGCACCTCGATCCGGACCGGGGCGTCGGCGGCGACCCAGGCGGCGAGCTGGGCGTTGACCGCCTCGGTGACGGCGGGGAGGGCGTCGGCCAGGGCCGGGAACTCCTCGGTGGCCTCGGCGGTGAAGCCCTTCTTGCGGAGCGACTTGCCGAGCCGGTAGGTGTCGGTGCTGGCCTCGGTGTCCATCACCGAGGAGGCCATCGCCAGGCTGTCGAAGTCGGGGTTGCCGAAGGCATCGGAACGCCCCGGGTCCTTGCGCCAGCGCGGCGCGAGCGCGGCGTTGAGGGCGAGGGCCAGCAGGTGGCAGCCGCTGTGCGCGGCGGAGAGCAGCGCCCGCCGCTCGGCGTCGACGGAGAGCTGGGCGACCTGGCCCGTGACCACGCCCGGGTCGGCCGCGAGCACGTGCAGCACCAGCCAGGACCACTCCTCGTCGCCGCGCCGGACCGGGATGTCGGCGCCGACCAGGAACTCCCCGGCCGGCCCGTGCGCGCCGGTCAGGCAGTCCACCACGGGGTACGCGGTGCCGCTGACGGTGAGGGTGCCGAGGTCGGCGGGCTGGTCGGGCCAGGTGTGGTCGAGCGGGTGGAACGGGGTCGCCTCGGTGACCACCGCGTACCGGCCGTCGGCGAGCGCGTGGACGGCGAGCACGGGGCTCTCGCCGGTCACCGCCCCGGCGGGGAAGCTGACGTGAGTGGTGGGGAGGGTGGTCATGCGGGAGCTCCGTACGAAGAGATGGTTCAGCCGAGCGTGGGGAGCTTGATCAGCACCAGCAGGGCGAGCAGTTGCAGGGCGGCGGCGCCGGCGGCCTTGCCCCAGGGCAGGTCGTGCACCCGGCGCACCATGGTGGTCAGCAGCGCGGCGCAGACCAGCCAGGTGGCCCAGCCGAGCACCTGGACCACCAGGTTGTCGGTGGGCAGGAAGAGGGCCAGCAGCAGCCGGGGCACGTCGCTGGTCCAGCCGATGATGACGGCCAGGCCGACGGTGGACTGCCAGGGGCCGTCGCCGCCGAGCTGCCGGGCCAGGCCGTAGGTGACCGCTCCGAGCATCACCCCGGCCAGCGTGAAGCCGACCGCCGCACCGGCGATCGCGGTCAGCGCGACGGTGAAGGTGGAGTTGACCACCTCGTCCCTGGTCAGGCCGATGCCGAGCACCGCGAGCACGCCGTAGGCCAGCGAGACGGTGAGGGCGGGCAGCCAGACCTGGTGGTCGCGCATCCGGTCGAAGGTGGCGGACGGTGCCCGGTAGATACCGGTCAGCAGGGCCTTCCAGGGCAGCCTGGGGCCGCTCTGGTGCGGCGCACCGCCGGCCCGGTACACCGCGACGTTGTCCTGGCCGCCGGGGTGGTCCGGGGCGGCGCCGGGGTAGTCCGGCGCGGCGGCGTAGTACTGCTCGTCCTCGACCGTGAAGGCCCGGGTGTGGCCGGGCTGGTCCGGGTCGTAGGCGCCGGGAGCCGCCGGTGCCCCGAACGGCCCGGGGTCGTAGCCCGGATGGGGTGCGGTGAAGTACTCCGGCTCCCCCACCGGGCCAGCCCCGGGGTACTGCTGCGCGTTCTGCCCACCGGGCGCCGCTGCCCACCCCCGTCGGGGGTCGGCGGCGCCCTCACCGTTGTCGTATCCGTTGCCAGCCACGAGTCGAAGGTACCCGTTCGAGCTGACCGGCCGTCGGTTGATCATGGCTTCGGCGCGGGATTGCAGCAGTGCTGTGACCACGTCACTGCCGGGCCGGGTGGAGCCGTCAGCGCGCGGCGACCGAGCGGGCGTGCACGACGGCCGCCGCGGTCTCCCCGGCGGGGCAGCCACCCGGCCCCGCGGTGGTACGGACGGCACCGACCGGGAGCAGCACGCCGCAGGCGATCCGGATGCCGGCCGGCAGTTCGTTGTCGGACTCGACGGTGGCACCGTCACCGATCACGGCGCCGTCCAGCGAGCTGCGCGCCCCCACGGTGGCGTACGCGCCGACGATGGAGTCCTTCACGAACGCGTCCGGGCCGATCACGGCGCCGGGCAGGATCACGCTGCCCTCGACGATCGCGCCGGCCTCGACCACCGCGTCCTCGGAGACCACGGTGCCGGAGCTGAGCACGGCGGCCGGATCCACCTCGGCACCCGGCAGCAGCAGCGCCTCGCCGGTCGGGCCCGGCACCGCCGGGGAGTCGACCAGGCCGAGCACCAGGTCGGCCGAACCGCGCACGAAGGCGCCGGGGGTGCCCAGGTCGAGCCAGTACGAGGTGTCCACCACGCCACGGACCAGCGCGCCGGTCTCCAGCAGCTCGGGGAAGGTCTCGCGCTCGACCGAGACCTCCCGGCCGGCCGGGATGCGGTCGATCACCGAGCGGGTGAAGACGTAGCAGCCGGCGTTGATCTGGTCGGTGACGATCTGCTCGGGCGTCTCCGGCTTCTCCAGGAACTCCAGCACCCGCCCGTGCGCGTCGGTCGGCACCAGGCCGAAGGCGCGCGGGTCCTCGACCCGGGTCAGGTGCAGCGTGACGTCGGCCCCGGCGGCCACGTGGCCGTCCCGGAGCGAGGCGATGTCCAGGCCGGAGAGGATGTCGCCGTTGAAGACCAGCACCGGCTCGTCGGGGCCGCAGGTGAGCCCGGAGGCGGCGTTGCGGATCGCGCCGCCGGTGCCGAGCGGCACCTCCTCGGTCAGGTAGACCAGTTCGATGCCGTACGGGCTGCCGTCCTGGAAGTGGTCCTCGAAGATCTCGGCCAGGTACGAGGTGGCCAGCACCACCCGGGTCACCCCGGCCGCGGCGGCCCTGGCGAGCTGGTGCGCGATGAACGGGACCCCCGCCACCGGCAGCATCGGCTTGGGGGTGTGGGTGGTCAACGGGCGCAGCCTCGTGCCCTTACCACCGACCAGCATGATCGCCTCGGTCACGGTCCGCGCCTCTCCCCTTGCCCCGTAGCCGTCACCGGCTGTTCCGGGGCGACCTACCTGTCCTGTACGGGGACCCGTACGACACGGGTCCCGCGCCCCACTGTATTTCCTTCCAAAGCCGCCCCGTTCCGGCGGGGTTGCGACACGTACCGACGCACCGCTCAGTTGCCTGAACGGCACCGGCCCCGGCTGCCCCACCGAGGGGCGCCGGGGCCGGTGCTGACGTGCGGTCAGGCCTCGACCGGCTCCGGTTCGGCCGGCAGGGCCTTCACCGAGTCCAGCAGCAGCTGGGCCACGTCGACCACCTTGAGGTGTTGCTTGGCGGCGCCGTCGTTCTTCTTGCCGTTCACCGAGTCGGAGAGCATGACCAGGCAGAACGGGCAGGCGGTGGAGACGATGTCGGGGTTGAGCGACAGCGCCTCGTCCACCCGCTCGGTGTTGATCCGCTTGCCGATCCGCTCCTCCATCCACATCCGCGCACCACCGGCGCCGCAGCAGAAGCCGCGCTCCTTGTGCCGGTGCATCTCCTGCTGGCGCAGACCGGGGACCTTGTCCATGATCTCGCGCGGCGGGCTGTAGACCTTGTTGTGACGGCCCAGGTAGCAGGGGTCGTGGTAGGTGATCAGACCCTCGACCGGGTTGACCGGGAGGAGCCTGCCCTCGTCGATCAGGTGCTGCAGCAGCTGGGTGTGGTGGATCACCTCGAAGTGCCCGCCGAGCTGCGGGTACTCGTTGGCGATGGTGTTGAAGCAGTGCGGGCAGGTGGCCACGATCCGCTTGGTCGGGGCGTCCTCCAGCGCGGCGTTCAGGGTCTCGACGTTCTGCGCGCCGAGCATCTGGAACAGGAACTCGTTGCCCAGGCGGCGCGGGGAGTCGCCGGAACAGGTCTCCTCCTTGCCGAGGATGGCGAACTTCACGCCCGCGGTGTGCAGCAGCTCGGCGAAGGCCTTGGTGGTCTTCTTCGCCCGGTCCTCCAGGGCGCCGGCGCAGCCGACCCAGTAGAGGTACTCGACCTCGGCCGGGTCGATGTCCTCACCGATCACCGGCACCTCGATGCCGGTCTCCTTCTTGAGCTCCTTGACCCAGTCGAGCCTGGCCTTGGTGGCCATGCCCCACGGGTTGCCCTTGTTCTCCAGGTTCTTGAGCATCGTCCCGGCCTCGGTCGGGAAGGAGCTCTCGATCATCACCTGGTACCGGCGCATGTCGACGATGTGGTCGATGTGCTCGATGTCCACCGGGCACTGCTCGACGCAGGCGCCGCAGGTGGTGCACGACCACAGCACGTCCGGGTCGATGACGCCGTTCTCCTCGGCGGTGCCGATCAGCGGGCGCTCGGCCTCGGCGAGTGCGGCGGCCGGCACGTTCGCCAGCTGCTCGGGGGTGCCGGTCTCGTTGCCCTCGGCGTCCTTGCCGCCCCCGGCCAGCAGGTACGGCGCCTTGGCGAAGGCGTGCTCCCTGAGGCTCATGATCAGCAGCTTCGGGGAGAGCGGCTTGCCGGTGTTCCAGGCCGGGCACTGCGACTGGCAGCGGCCGCACTCGGTGCAGGTGGAGAAGTCGAGGATGCCCTTCCAGGCGAAGTGCTCGACCTGGGAGACGCCGAAGACGGCATCGTCGGCCGGGTCCTCGAAGTCGATCGGCTGCCCGCCGCTGGTCATCGGGCGGAGTGCGCCGAGCGCGACGCCGCCGTCCTCCTCGCGCTTGAAGTAGATGTTGAAGAACGCCAGGAAGCGGTGCCAGGCCACACCCATCGAGGGGTTGATGCCGATGGTGGTCGCCCACGCGAACGAGATGCAGATCTTCAGCATCGCGAACAGGTAGATCAGGTTCTCCAGGGTGCCGCGCGACAGGCCCTTGAAGGCCAGCACCAGCGGGTAGGAGACGAGGTACGCCGCCTCGTAGTGGTCGGCGCCCGCGAGGGCGCCCTCCAGGCCGCGCAGGATCATGATGCAGAGGCCGATGCCGAGGATCGTGTACTCGACGTAGAAGGCCTGCCAGGCGATCGACCCGGCGAACCGCGACTTCCGCCCGGCCCGGCCCGGCAGGCTGAGCAGCCGGATCACCATCAGGGTGGCGATGCCCAGCGTGGTCAGCGTGCCGACCAGCTCGGTGAAGATCTCGAACGGCAGCCAGTGGCCGATCACCGGAATGACCCACTCGGCGTCGAAGAGCTGGCCGAAAGCGGTCACCAGGGTGGAGACCAGGGTGAAGAAGCCGACCGCGACGAACCAGTGCGCGACGCCGACGACGCCCCACTTGTTCATCCTGGTGTGGCCGAGGAACTCGGCGGCGACCGTCTTCGTCCTCTGCACGGGGTTGGCACTACGGGTGGAGTCCGGCGCACCGGTCTTCACCACCCGGTAGATGTACGCGGCCGCGCGGGCGGCGAGCGCGGTGCCGATCACAGTGGTGACCAGCGAGATGACGATCGCTGCTAGCTGCATCGGCTCTCCGTCTCCAGCGGCTGGGTGTAGCGGGCTCCCTTGAGTGTACTCATCAGTAACTTTCAGGGGTGACGCGCCGGAGACTACCGCGCGCCAACACCCGTTCAGAAGACGCTCAAGGTATGGCGGCAGTCACTAAGGACAGACTCACCCTTACGGCGCAGTCCTGCCGACGCGTGCGCAGCAAAGTTGAGCGCCCCTGGCTCAGGGCTGTTGACGCACACGATCGGGTCGTGCATCCTTGAGCCTGTAAAGCTCAACTTCTTCATGGAGGTACCAACGATGGCACGCGCGGTCGGCATCGACCTCGGCACGACGAACTCGGTCGTCAGCGTTCTCGAAGGCGGTGAGCCCACCGTCATCACCAACGCCGAGGGCGCCCGGACCACGCCGTCCGTCGTCGCCTTCGCCAAGAACGGCGAGATCCTGGTCGGCGAGGTCGCCAAGCGCCAGGCGGTCACCAACGTGGACCGCACCATCCGCTCGGTCAAGCGCCACATGGGCACCGGGTGGAAGATCAACCTGGACGGCAAGGACTTCAACCCCCAGCAGATCAGCGCCTTCATCCTGCAGAAGCTGAAGCGCGACGCCGAGGCGTACCTGGGCGAGACGGTGACCGACGCGGTCATCACCGTCCCGGCGTACTTCTCCGACTCCGAGCGCCAGGCGACCAAGGAGGCCGGTGAGATCGCGGGCCTCAACGTCCTGCGCATCGTCAACGAGCCGACCGCCGCCGCGCTGGCCTACGGCCTCGACAAGGACGACCAGACCATCCTGGTCTTCGACCTCGGCGGCGGCACCTTCGACGTCTCGCTGCTGGAGATCGGCGACGGGGTCGTCGAGGTGAAGGCCACCAACGGTGACAACCACCTCGGTGGTGACGACTGGGACCAGAAGGTCGTCGACCACCTGGTCAAGGTCTTCCAGTCCGGTCACGGCGTGGACCTCTCCAAGGACAAGATGGCGCTCCAGCGCCTGCGCGAGGCCGCCGAGAAGGCGAAGATCGAGCTGTCCTCGTCCTCCGAGACCTCGATCAACCTGCCCTACATCACCGCGTCGGCCGAGGGCCCGCTGCACCTGGACGAGAAGCTCACCCGGGCGCAGTTCCAGCAGCTGACCGCCGACCTGCTGGAGCGCTGCAAGACCCCGTTCCACAACGTCATCAAGGACGCCGGCATCGCGCTGTCCGAGATCGACCACGTGGTCCTGGTCGGTGGCTCCACCCGGATGCCCGCCGTCGCGGAGCTCGTCAAGGAGCTGACCGGCGGTCAGGACGCCAACAAGGGCGTCAACCCGGACGAGGTCGTCGCCATCGGCGCCGCGCTGCAGGCCGGTGTCCTGAAGGGCGAGGTCAAGGACGTCCTGCTGCTCGACGTCACCCCGCTGTCCCTGGGCATCGAGACCAAGGGCGGCATCATGACCAAGCTGATCGAGCGCAACACCACGATCCCGACCAAGCGCTCCGAGATCTTCACCACGGCCGAGGACAACCAGCCGTCCGTGCAGATCCAGGTCTACCAGGGCGAGCGCGAGATCGCGGCGTACAACAAGAAGCTCGGCATGTTCGAGCTGACCGGCCTGCCGCCGGCCCCGCGTGGCCTGCCCCAGATCGAGGTCACCTTCGACATCGACGCCAACGGCATCATGCACGTCGGTGCCAAGGACCTGGGCACCGGCAAGGAGCAGCGGATGACCGTCACCGGCGGCTCCGCGCTGCCGAAGGACGACATCGAGCGGATGATGCGCGAGGCCGAGCAGTACGCGGAGGAGGACCACAAGCGCCGCGAGGCCGTGGAGACCCGCAACCAGGGCGAGCAGCTGGTCTACTCGACCGAGAAGTTCATCGCGGACAACACCGAGAAGCTCCCCGAGGACGTCAGGACCGAGGTCGAGACCGCGATCGGCGAGCTCAAGGAGGCCCTGAAGGGCGAGGACATCGCGGCCATCCGCGAGGCCACCGAGAAGGTGTCCACCACCGCCCAGAAGCTCGGCGCCGCGCTGTACGCGCAGAACGACGCCGCGGGTGCCGCCCCGGCCGGTGACGCCGCCGGTGCCGCCAAGGACGACGACGTGGTCGACGCCGAGATCGTCGACGACGAGAAGCCCAAGGGTGGTGCGGCATGACGGAGAAGCCGCAGGGCGGCGAGCCCGGCGACGACTCCGCCGCCGAGGAAGCCGTGCTGAAGGCCGCCGAGGAGGCCGTCGCGGGTGCGGGTGCCGACGAACTCTCCGCTGCCAAGCGGGAGTTGGCCGAGCGCACCGGTGACCTCCAGCGTCTCCAGGCCGAGTACCAGAACTACCGCAAGCGGGTCGAGCGGGATCGTCTGACGGTTCGTGAGATCGCGGTCTCCAACATCCTGGAGGCCCTGATCCCGGTGCTGGACGACATCGGCCGGGCCCGCGAGCACGGCGAGGTCACCGGTGGCTTCAAGTCGGTCTCCGACAACCTGGAGACCGTGGTCGCCAAGCTGGGCCTTCAGCAGTTCGGCAAGGAGGGCGAGCCCTTCGACCCGACGCTGCACGAGGCGCTGATGCACAGCTACTCCTCGGACGTCACCGAGGACACCTGCGTGCAGATCCTCCAGCCGGGTTACCGGATCGGTGAGCGGATCATCCGTCCGGCCATGGTCGCCGTCGCGGAGCCCCAGCCGGGGACCCAGAGCACTGCCGCGCCGGATGCCGACTCGTCGGACTCCGACAAGGCCGACGGTGCCCCGGAGAGCTGACCGAACGAGCGCTGCGGAGCCGTCCGTCGTCCTGGACGGCGGACGGCTCCGCAGCGCCGTCTCCGTACGAGCAACAGCGAACGACGCCGGGAGGTGGCAGCAGCCATGAGCGCGAAGGACTACGTGGAGAAGGACTACTACAAAGTCCTCGGTGTGCCCAAGGACGCCACCACCGCCGAGATCAAGAAGACCTACCGGAAGCTCGCCCGCGAGTTCCACCCCGACGCCAACAAGGGTGACGTCAAGGCGGAGGACCGGTTCAAGGACATCTCCGAGGCGTACGACGTCCTGTCGGACGACAAGCGCCGCAAGGAGTACGACGAGGCCCGCACGCTGTTCGGCAACGGCGGCTACCGGGCCGGCGGCCCGCAGGGCGGCAGCTTCGACTTCGGCGACCTGTTCGGCAACAGCCCGCAGGGCGGTGGCGGGGTCGGCGACATCTTCGGCGGCCTGTTCAACCGGGGCGGGCGGCAGCCGCAGCCGCGCCGGGGCGCCGACGTCGAGACCGAGGTGACGCTCGCCTTCGAGGAGGCGGTGGACGGTGCCACCGTCCCGCTCCGGATGACCAGCCAGGCCCCCTGCCGGGTCTGCGCGGGCACCGGGGCCAAGGCCGGCACCACCCCCCGGGTCTGTCCGACCTGCGTCGGGGCCGGCACGGTCAGCCGGGGCCAGGGCGCCTTCGCGCTGTCCGAGCCCTGCCGCGACTGCAAGGGCCGCGGCATGCTGGTCGACGACCCCTGCACGGTCTGCCACGGCAGCGGCCGGGCCTCCTCCGCCCGCACCATGCAGGTCCGGATCCCGGCCGGGGTGCAGGACGGGCAGCGGATCAGGCTCAAGGGCAAGGGCGCCCAGGGCGAGCGCGGCGGCCATCCCGGTGACCTCTACGTCACCGTGCACGTCGACGCCCACCCGGTGTTCGGCCGGAAGGCCGACAACCTGACCGTCACCGTGCCGATCACCTTCCCGGAAGCCGCGCTGGGCGGCACCATCGAGGTGCCGACGCTGAACGGACCACCGGTCAAGCTCAAGCTCCCGGCCGGGAGCGCCAACGGGCTGACCATGCGGGCCCGCGGCAAGGGCGCCACCCGCACCGACGGCACCCGCGGCGACCTGCTGGTCACCGTGGAGGTCGTGGTCCCCAAGCACCTCGAGGGCGAAGCCCTGGAGGCCCTGGAGCAGTACCGCGAGGCCACCGCCTCGGACGACCCGCGAGCCGCCCTCTTCAAGGCGGCAGAGGGAGCGTGATGACCCGATGACCCCCGACAACCCGATCGGCCCGGGTCCCGGCCTGGGCGAGGGCCTCCCCGGCGGCCCACGGCTGGGCCGCCCGCGCCAGGCCGCGACCCACTACGTCCTGACCGAGGACACCCCGGTCTACGTGATCTCGGTCGCCGCCGAGCTCTCCGGCCTGCACCCGCAGACGCTCCGCCAGTACGACCGGCTCGGCCTGGTCTGTCCCGACCGCACGGCGGGCCGCGGCCGCCGGTACTCCGCCCGCGACATCCAGCAGCTCCGCGAGGTCCAGCGGCTGTCCCAGGACGAGGGCATCAACCTGGCCGGCATCAAGCGGATCATCGAGCTGGAGAACCAGGTCCTCGCCCTGCAGTCCCGGATCGGCGAGCTCGCCGACTCCCTGGAGGGCGCCGCCTCGGCCCTCCAGCAGCGGGAGGCGGCGGTGCACGCCTCCTACCGGCGCGACCTGGTGCCGTACCAGCAGGTGCAGCAGTCCAGCGCGCTGGTGGTCTGGCGGCCGAAGCGCTGACGCCCGCCCGAAAACAAGCCGCCGGCTTTCCCGTCGTCAGGGGGGAGCCGGCGGCTTGCTGTTGGTGGGAGAGTTCGAAATCGCGGCGAGTTCCACAGCAGCGGCGAAAGGCGGGGCCGTCCGGGACATATGCCGCCTAAGATCCCGTCCAAGGGTTCCGGCCCTGACGCAGAATGCCTGAGCCGACCAAGGAGCCACAAGATGAGTGAGACGGCTGAACCCGGTATCACCTCAGGTGGACCGGGCATGCTGTCCCCGGAGGCGCGCGCACTCTACCGCTCGGTCCTGGACGCAGACGGGCGCCTCGCGGACGGCGACCGGGGGCCCGCCGACGGGGCTCCGCTGGACGAACTGCTCAGGATCGGGCTGCTGGTCCCCGACACCGACGAGCCGGGCGTTCTGGTGGCCGTCGATCCGCGACAGCTCTCCGAGGGCCTGACCGCGAGCTGGCAGCGGAAGGCGCTGGACCTGCTGATACGGGCCGCCGCCCTGCCGGGCGACCTGCACGACCTGGCAGAGGCTTACCACACCGCCCCCGAGCAGGAGGGCGGGACGATCGAGTACATCCGCGGCAAGGTGCTCATCAACCAGCGGGTCCAGCAGCTGGTGTCCGCCGCCGCGGAGGAGATCCTCGCCGCGCAGCCGGGCGGACCGCGCCCTTCGGAGGCGCTGGCCGGAATCATCGACCGGGATCTGGAAAGGCTCCGCCGGGGCGTTGTGCTCCGTACGATCTATCACCCCAGCACCCGGTATCACGCACCGACCAGGGACTACGTCGCGGCCATCACCCAGGCCGGCGGAATGGTGCGGACCCTGGACGAGCCGTACACCCGATTGATCATCATCGATCGGCGCACCGCGATCATCCCGGTGGCCGATGATCTGAACCTGGCCGCGTTCATTCACGACCAGGCCGTCATCAGTTACGTGCTGGAAGAGGTATTCGAGCGCAACTGGAGCCGAGGGCTGGACTTCGACGGTGCGCGCGCGGTTCCGCCGCAGGTGGTCTCCCGGATGCGGCAGACGATCATCGACCTACTGCTCGAAGGCGTGAATCACCGAGTGATCGCCCGCCGACTCGGAATCAGCGAGCGCACTCTTGCCCGGCATCTCGCCGAGATGCGGGAGGACTACCACGTGGAGTCGCTGTTCCAACTCGGCTTCGTGCTGGCCCGCTCGACGCACGGCGCGGCCGACGAGCCGACCGTGATCGACTGACCGGCTGCCGGCCGAGCCGGCCCGCCGCTTCCCGGTGGAAGCGGCAGCCGGATCAGTTCCAGATCGTGTCGTCAAGCAGCGAGGCCTTGGTCAGCGAGACGGTCGCGACCGGCGCGTCCGGGGACATGGCAGCCGCCCGCGAGGTGTTCCAGATGGTGTCCGCGGACGCCGTACCCGTCCCGGCCAACACCGCCACGCCAACTGCCAGCGGGACCAGAACGAAGCCAACAATTCGGCGTACAGAGGACATCAGGCTCTCCTTGTCGACGGAACTGCTCCAGCAGCACGTTCCACCAATTCGAACATCGCCCCACATAATGCCGGATAGTCCGCGAGCTGTCACCGGAGGGGTGGTGGCCAAGTGCGTCATCTCTCTGCCAGGCACAGAGATGCCACCGCGTGGCAGTGGACGACAGTCGGCCGTTCCGGCGACGATCAGTGCACCCTCAACCTCATCGGCGAGGGATGGCAGCGGGGGCGCCACAAACTGGCATGAACACGGTCATATTGTTCTGTCCTGAACGAATGCACAGCAGCATTCTCGATAACCACACACACTGCCCGCTGGGATTCGGCAGTCCCCGGTCAGCCTTTCTTGCGGAGTCGTCATGAGTGAGCCCTACCTGCGCAACCGCGCCGTTCCGACCCCCGAGGGTCGGCGCGCTCGGGTCTTCCTGGCCGCGCCGCTCATGCGGCTGACCGGGCCGGCCGACAGTGTGGTGACACTGGCCAGCCGGACCAGGCTGACCACCCTGCGCTCCACGCTGCTGAAGAGCGGCGCCGCCGTCTACAGCGCGCACCACAGCGACGCCTGGACGGTGGCCGGCCGCGCGCCGGAGCCGCGGGTGCCCTCCGACTTCCGGGCGCTGCAGACCGCGGACCTGGTCTTCGCCTACGTCGGTGCGCCGCTCTCCGCCGGCGTCGCGCTCGAGCTCGGCTGGGCCTCCTCGCTGCGCAAGCCGGTGGTGCTCCTGGTGGACGAGGCGATCACCCACAACCCGCTGATCGCCACCATCGAGCAGGTCGCTCCGGTGCTGCCGCTGGTCTTCGACGACACCTGGTCGCAGGACGCCCTGCGGCACACCGTGGAGACCGCGCTGGACTGGGCCGGCATGGCCCTCTCGCTCCGCGAGGGCTTCTGGACCGCACCGACCGAGGCCTTCCCGAACCCGCGCCAGGAGCCGCCGGTCTCCGGTTTCGGCTACTGGGCGCCCGGCGTCGCCACCGGCTGAGCGGATGGTGGGGCGGTCAGCCCGCCGGGACGTCCTCCGCCCCACGCATCTGCCAGCCGAGCTGGAACAGCGTCTCGGCGTCGTGGAGTTCGCGCAGCCGGGCGATGTGCCCGGCCACGGTGCGCTCGCTCAGGCCGAGCCGGCTGGCGATCATCCGCTGGGTCAGCCCCTGGGTGAGCATCCGGCCGACCTGCTCGTGCACCTGGTCGCCGACTGCCTGCCACGGCACTCGTTCGGCCCGCTCCCAGTCCCGCTCGAAGCCGCTGACCAGGAACGACACCACGGCCGGGTCCTCCACGATGGCGGCCCGCGTGTGGTCGGCGGACGCCGAGATGACGGCCGTCGTCCGGTCGTAGATCAGGATGCGGCTGAACGGCTCGTCCAGGACGCGTACCCGCGCACCCCACTCGCTCACCGTCGCCGCGTACTCCGCCGTCGGACCGTCCGCCCTGGCGGCCCCCTGGTACAGCACGTGCAGCACCCCGCCGCCCTGCACGAAGCGGCGGGTCCGGTCCATCCCCACCCTGACCTGGTCCATCGGCCTGGCCCCGCCGGGGTGCGCGGCCAGCAGTTCGTCCCTGCGGTCCACGTCGAGCTGGACGATCCTGGACCGAATCTGCTCCATGTCCGCGATGTGCAGCACCGTGCTGGTGCTCTCGATCCGGCGCGGCACCGCGTCGTAGGCGCGGGTCAACTCACCCAGCACGTCCGGCACTTCATCGGCCTGCCGGAGCGCTCGGACGCCCGCCGAACGGAGTTCGGCACCGCGCTGCTCGGCAACGGTGCGCGGGTTGACGGCGGTCAGCATGGCGTCCCGCGTGTGGTGAACCAGCAGGCCGAGTTCGAGCAGTCGCAGCACCGTCCCGGCGTCCTGGGCAGCGACGTCACGGAACAGGACCCGGCCGCCCTGGGCCAACACCTCGGCGTAGAGGGCGCGTTCGACCGCGCCGGGCAGCGGCAGGTCAGGCATCGCGGCCGCCGCGGAGCAGCCAGCCGAGCTGGAACAGCGTCTCGGCCTCGTGGAGTTCACGGAGCCGGGAGATGTGCCCGGCGACGGTGCGTTCGCTGAGGCCGAGCCGGGAGGCGATGGTGCGCTGGGTCAGGCCGGCCGCGAGCAGGCGGCCGATCTGCTCGTCCACCGGGCGTTCGTCCGCGCAGGCGTCGGCGTCGCTCCACCTGACGCGTTCGGCGCGGGCCCAGTCGCGCTCGAAGCCGCCGACCAGGAAGGCGACCACGGCCGGGTCCTCCACGAACGCGGCACTGCTGTGGTCGGCGGCGGCCGGGACCACCGCGACGGTCCGGTCGAAGATCATCGCACGTTTGAATGGCTCCCCCAACACCCTTACCCGCATGCCGAGTTCGCCGATAGCGATGGCGTAGCGCACGGTCGGCTGGTCGGTCCGGACGCAGGGTTCGTAGAGTGCCCGGACGGTACCGCCCCGGGCGGCGAAGGTGTGCGCCCTGGCCACCCCGCGGTCGAGCTGGGCGGGCGGCAGCGGGCCGCCGGGCTGGGCCAACAGAATCTCCTCCCGGGCGTCGGCCTCCAACTCCCGCATCCGCTGGACGATGTCGGCGGTCTCGTGCACGTGCCGGACCACGCTGGAGCGGACCGAGCGGCGCGGCGTGCTCTCGTACACCGCTGTCAACTCATCGAGCAGACTGGGGAGCTCCTCGGCCTCGACCAGCATTCTGGTGCCGGCCGAGCGCAGGTCGGCGCTGATCCGGGCGCCGACGGCGCGCGGGTTGACGGCGGTGTAGCCGAGGCCCCGCGCGCTGCTGACCAGCAGGCCGTTGGCGAGCAGCCCGGCCAGCGCGTCCTGGTCGGCCCCGGCCGCCGTCTCGAGCGTGATCCGGCCGCCTTGCGCGAGGACCTCCAGGTAGAGCGCGCGTTCTGCCTCCTCCGGCAGCCGTACCTCAGTCACGTCGCACTCCGCGCATCCGCCAGCCGAGTTGGAACAGGGTCTGCGCGCGATACTGCCCGCGCAGCCGGGCGATGTGTCCGGCCACCGTGCGCTCGCTCAGACCGAGCCGGGTGGCGACCGCGCGCTGGGTCAGGCCGCCCGCGAGCATCCGGCCGACCCGGTGAGCGGCGGCCTGGAGCGGCGACTCGTCGCCGAGGCGGGTCCAGTCGACGGTCTCGGCCCGGTTCCAGTCCCGCTGATGGACGGCGACCAGGAAGGCGACCGCCGAGGGGTCGGAGATGAAGGCGGCCCGGCCGGGGTCGTCAGGGGAGGCGGGCACGACGGCCACCGCGCGGTCGATGATCAGCATCCGCTGAAAGCACTCGTCCAGGATCCGCAGCTCCGAGCCCGGCCCGGAGAGCGCGACGGCGTACTCGACCGTGGCGGGCTCGGCCAACGCGCCGGGCTGGTAGAGGGTGCACAGCCGGATGCCGCGCCGGCGCAGGGCCAGGTCCTGCGGCCGGGCCGCCGCGAGGGCCTCCGGGTGCCGGGGGCCCGGGTGGGCGGCGAGCAGTTCGGTCCGGCACTCCGAGAGCAGTTCGGCGATCCGCTGCCGGATCTCGGGCCGGCCGTCGACGTAGCTGGGCGGGGTGGGCTCCAGGGCGCCGCGCGGGGTGGACTCGTACGCCCGGGTGAGTCCACTGAGTTCGCCGGGCAGTTCCTCCGCCCGGAGCAGCAGCCTGGTCGCGGTCGAGCGCAGCTCGGTGCAGAGCCGCTCGCCGACCGAACGCGGGCTGACGGCCAGGTAGCTCCGGTCGAGGGCATCGGGCTGCACCAGCCCGGAGCGGACCAGCTGGTCGAGGGCGGCACGGTCGCTGTCGGGCAGGGCGGCGAACGGCAGCCGGCCGCCACCGGACAGGATCGACAGGTAGAGCGCGCGGGCGGTCTCGTCGGGGAGTTCCTCGGTGGAGGCCACGTGCGGTGCACCTCCCTGCCGTCGCTCACCCATGGTCCGTCCCGCCCATGATCCCAGGGGTGACCCGACGCGTCCCCCGGAGCCCTGAGGCCCGGGGAACCCGTCGATCTCACGCCGGGTCGAGGCGCTTCCAGCGAGGCGGAGCAGCAACGCCTCGCCGGCTCCGGACCGGGGCCATCACCACACATGGCGGTCCGTCCGGCGCTCCACTTCGTCGCACCGGCACGCGGACGTGCCGGGACGCCCCCGTAGCGGAGCAAGTCGCCGTTCGCGGGCTGCGGTTGCCCGGACGACCTCGGCGTGGTTCCACCCTCACAGCGGGGCAGCCGGTGGACAAGGGGCGCCCGGCTGCAGGTTCCCGCAAGTGCAGGAACCTGCAGCCGGGCCCGGCGGACGGGCCGTCAGGCGGGGCTCACCCGGCCGAGCAGCCTGCCGTCCAGCAGACCGCTCACGGTCCGGGTCAGGGCGACCCCCCAGGCGGCGACCAGCAGCAGGTAGAGCGCGGCGGCCAGGCCGGTGAAGCCGTCGAAGCCGGTGTGCCTGGCCAGCCCGGCGGTGCCGGTGACCATGGTGCCGACCGGGAAGGTGAAGGCCCACCATGTCATCGCGAACGGCATCTCGGCCCGCAACGCCCGCAGGTTGGCGGTGACCGCGACGGCGAGCCAGAGCACCCCGAAGCCGGTCATGGCGACGCCGAACAGGACGGCGAACCCGAGGGCGGCCCCGGCCAGCGCGGGGGCCACCGACCTGGCGGCGTCGGCCAGCTGGTTGACGGCGGTGGTGGACTGGCCGAGCGGGCCGAGCACCAGGAACAGCGAGGGGGTCAGCACCAGCGCGGGCAGCTTGCTGTGCACCAGGCCGGCGAACACCACCGGCAGCACCAGCAGGGTGCCGAGCAGGCTGGCGCCGAACAGCGCGTAGCAGCCGTACAGCATGCTGCTCCCGAGGGCGGCGGGCAGGTGCGGGATCAGGGCGGGGCCGAGCGCGGAGGCGACCATCGGGGCGACCACCGGCAGCAGCCAGGTGGGGTTGGCCTTGAGGGCGGAGACCCGGTGCCGGGTGATCATCAGGTACGGGATGCCGGCGGCCACCAGCAGGGCGTACAGGGTGCCGACGGTCCACAGCACCAGGTCGATCGCGACCGCGGCCGGGGTGCCGATCAGCCGGGAGCCGAGCACCAGGGTGCCGTAGCCGACCGCGATCATGGCCATCGGCGGGCAGCCGTAGAAGACCGCGGTGGCGGGCTCGTCGAGCAGCTGCTCGCGGGCGGTGGCGCGGTGCCGGGTGAGGTGCACGGCACGGCCGGCCACCAGCGCCGCCAGCGCGAGGAGGGACAGTCCCCAGACCGCCTCGCCGAACCCGATCAGCCCGGGTACCCGGACCGGGAGGGCGGCGGCGCCGTTCGCCACGATCGCGGTGCCCATCACGGCGGCGTACCAGTTCGGGCCGAGCCGGCCCAGGTCGAGGCTGTAAGCGGCGGTACGGGTTGCGGTGAGGGTGGCCATGCCTCCACGGTGCCGCCCGGAACGATCATCCGGTAGCGCGGGCCGCCCTATGAGCACATAGCCTGGCCCTATGCCCCTCTCTTCGCGTGTCCCCGAGCTCGGCGCCCTGGAACTGCTGCTCGCGGTGGCCAGACTGGGCAGCGTCGGCCGGGCGGCGGCCGAACTGGGCGTCAGCCAGCCCGCCGCCAGCGCCCGGATCAAGGGCATGGAGCGGCAGATCGGGGTACCGCTGCTGGAGCGCTCGCCGCGCGGCTCGCGGCCGACCGAGACCGGCCGGGTGGTGGTGGAGTGGGCCCGCAACGTGGTGGAGGCGGCGCAGGCGCTGGACGCCGGGATCGACGCCCTGCGCGAGCGCAGGGACGCCCGGCTGACCGTGGTGGCCAGCCTGACCGTGGCCGAGTACCTGATGCCTGGCTGGCTGCTGGCGCTCCACCAGGTCAGCCCCGACACCTCGGTCACCCTGCGGACCGCCAATTCCTCGGACGTCGCCGCCCACGTCCTGGCCGGCGACGCGGACCTCGGCTTCGTGGAGGGCCCGACCACCCCGCCCGGGCTCGGCGGCGCGGTGGTGGCGGCCGACCGGCTGGTGGTGGTGGTCGCGCCGAACCACCCCTGGGCCCGCCGCCGTACGCCGCTGACCGGCGTCGAGCTGGCCGCCATCCCGCTGGTGCTGCGCGAGCCGGGGTCCGGCACCCGTGAGGTGCTGGAGCAGGCGCTCGCCCCGTACGGCGGAGCGGCGACGCCCCGGCTGGAGCTCGCCTCCTCGACCGCGTTGAAGGCGGCCGCGATGACCGGCGCCGGGCCGGTCTGCCTGAGCGAGCTGGCGGTCACCGAGGAGCTGGCCACCCGTCGCCTGGTCGCCGTCCCGCTGGAGGGGGTGGACCTGGCCAGGCCGCTGCGCGCGGTCTGGCCGATCGGCCACCGTCCGGCCGGCCCGGCCAGGGAACTGCTCGGCCTGACCCGGAAACGCTGAAAAGACCGCTCGTTTCAAAGTTGAGCGCGGTAGACTCAACTTGTCGAACAGTCCGTCTGTCACAGAGGAGACCGCCCGCCGTGGACGCCAGCAAGTTCACCAGCAAGACCCAGGACGCCTTGTCCGCCGCGATCCGACAGGCCAGCGCCGCAGGCAACCCGGACGTCAAGCCGGTGCACATCCTGCTGGCCCTGCTGGAGCAGCCCGAGGGCATCGCCCGTCCGCTGCTCGAAGCGGTCGGCGCGGACGTGTCCGCCGTGCTCGCCGCCGCCCGGCGACAGCTCGCCACCCTGCCCAGCGCGCAGGGCTCCACCGTCTCGGCCCCGCAGCTGGCCCGGGACACCATGGCCGTGCTGACCGAGGCCGGCAAGCGCGCCGATGACCTGGACGACCAGTACCTCTCCACGGAGCACCTGCTGGTCGGCCTGGCCGCCGAGGGCGGGCAGGTGGCCGACCTGCTCAAGCAGCACGGCGCCACCCCCAAGACCCTGCTGGCCGCCTTCAAGGACGTCCGGGGCAGCGCCAAGGTCACCTCGGCCGATCCCGAGGGCACCTACAAGGCGCTGGAGAAGTACGGCACCGACCTCACCCAGGCCGCCCGGGACGGCAAGCTCGACCCGGTGATCGGCCGCGACCAGGAGATCCGCCGGGTGATCCAGGTGCTCTCCCGCCGGACAAAGAACAACCCGGTGCTGATCGGCGAGCCCGGCGTCGGCAAGACCGCCGTGGTCGAGGGCCTGGCCCAGCGGATCGTGGCGGGCGACGTGCCGGTGTCGCTGCGCGGCAAGCGGCTGGTCTCGCTGGACCTCTCCGCGATGGTCGCCGGGGCCAAGTACCGCGGTGAGTTCGAGGAGCGGTTGAAGGCCGTGCTGAACGACATCAAGTCCAGTGACGGCCAGGTGATCACCTTCATCGACGAGCTGCACACCATGGTCGGCGCGGGCGCCGGCGGCGACTCCTCGATGGACGCGGGCAACATGCTCAAGCCGATGCTGGCCCGCGGCGAGCTGCGGATGGTCGGCGCCACCACGCTGGACGAGTACCGCGAGCGGATCGAGAAGGACCCGGCGCTGGAGCGCCGCTTCCAGCAGGTACTGGTCGGCGAGCCGAGCGTCGAGGACACCATCGCCATCCTGCGCGGCCTCAAGGGCCGGTACGAGGCGCACCACAAGGTGCAGATCTCGGACGCCGCCCTGGTCGCCGCCGCCACCCTGTCCAACCGCTACATCACTGCCCGGTTCCTGCCCGACAAGGCGATCGACCTGGTGGACGAGGCGGCTTCCCGGCTCCGGATGGAGATCGACTCCTCCCCGGTCGAGATCGACGAACTCCAGCGCGCCGTAGACCGGTTGCGGATGGAGGAGCTGGCGTTGGAGAAGGAGTCCGACCCGGCCTCGGTGGACCGGCTGGAGCGGCTGCGCCGCGATCTGGCCGACCGACAGGAGCAGTTGAGCTCGCTCAACGCCCGCTGGGAGCAGGAGAAGAAGTCGCTCAACCGGGTCGGCGAGCTCAAGGAGCGCCTGGACGACCTGCACGGCGCGCTCGAACGCGCCCAGCGGGACGGCGACTTCGAGCGCGCGTCCAAGCTGATGTACGCCGAGGTCCCGGCCGCCGAGCGGGAGCTCGCCGAGGCCCAGGAGCGCGCCCAGACTCCGGTCGATTCCACTGGGGGCGCCAGCGAGTCGATGGTCAAGGAGGAGGTCGGCCCGGACGACGTGGCCGACGTGGTCGCCTCCTGGACGGGCATCCCGGCCGGCCGCCTGCTGGAGGGTGAGAGCGCCAAACTCCTGCGGATGGAGGAGGAGTTGGGCCGCCGCCTGATCGGCCAGCAGGAGGCGGTGGCGGCGGTCTCGGACGCCGTCCGGCGGACCCGCTCCGGCATCGCCGACCCGGACCGGCCGACCGGCTCGTTCCTCTTCCTCGGCCCGACCGGCGTCGGCAAGACCGAACTCGCCAAGGCGCTGGCCGACTTCCTCTTCGACGACGAGCGCGCCATGGTCCGGATCGACATGAGCGAGTACGGCGAGAAGCACTCGGTCTCCCGGCTGGTCGGTGCCCCGCCCGGCTACGTCGGCTACGAGGAGGGCGGCCAGCTCACCGAGGCGGTCCGCCGCCGCCCGTACAGCGTGGTGCTGCTGGACGAGGTGGAGAAGGCCCACCCCGAGGTCTTCGACGTGCTGCTCCAGGTGCTCGACGACGGCCGCCTCACGGACGGCCAGGGCCGCACGGTGGACTTCAGGAACGCGATCCTGATCCTCACCTCCAACCTCGGCTCGCAGTACCTGGTGGACCCGACCACCCCGGAGGAGACCAAGAAGCAGCTGGTGCTGGACACCGTCCGGTCCGCCTTCAAGCCCGAGTTCCTGAACCGGCTGGACGACATCGTGGTCTTCGAGCCGCTCGGCACCGCCGAGCTGAGCCGGATCGTCGACCTCCAGGTCGGCCTGCTGGCCGACCGGCTGCGGGACCGCAGGCTCACCCTGGACGTCACGCCGGCGGCCCGCGACTGGCTCGCCCTGACCGGGTACGACCCGGCGTACGGCGCCCGGCCGCTGCGTCGGCTGGTGCAGTCCGCGATCGGGGACCAGCTCGCCCGGGCGATCCTGTCCGGGCAGGTCCACGACGGTGACACGGTGCTGGTGGAGCGGGACGGGGACGCCGACGGGCTGACCGTCCGGGCCGAGCAGCCGATCGCCTCGCTCACCAAGCACTGACCTTGCCACGCGGCCCGGGTGCCCCCTGTGTCCCGGGCCGCGAATGAGGCAGGATGGTGCATGGAAGGGCGGCCCCTCATTGCCAGCCACCCTTGTGCACTGAGAAGAGGACCCCCTGATGAGCATCGACCCGTCGTCCATCCCCTCGTTCGGCGCCCCCCAGGGCGGCCAGCCGGGAGGTCAGCCGGGCCCGGCAGGCCCGCCGCCGATCGTGGTGCCGGACCAGGCGCTGGTCACCCAGCTGCTGGACCAGATGCAGCTGAAGCACGTCGTGGACGACGAGGGCGACCTCACCGCGCCGTGGGACGGTTTCCGCGTCTACTACATGTTCCGTGGCGAGCAGAAGGAGCTCTTCGCGGTCCGTGCCTTCTACGACCGGTCCTACCCGCTCGAGGACAAGGCCGAGATCCTTGACCTGATCGACGAGTGGAACCGCGAGACCCTCTGGCCGAAGGTCTACACCCACACCCACGAGGACGGCGTGGTCCGCCTCATCGGTGAGTCCCAGATGATCGTCGGCACCGGCGTGAACCTGGAGTACTTCGTCACCACCACCGCCAACTGGACCCAGGCCGCGGTCGGTTTCGAGCAGTGGATCGTCGAGCGCCTGGGCCTCCAGAAGGAGATCGAGGGCGAGGACGGCGACGACGGCACCGCCGCCACCGACGAGAACTGACCCGCACGGCACGGCCCGCTCCCACCGAGGGGGCGGGCCGTTCCGCGTCCGACGATCGACCTGGAGGAGCCGGGATGGGTACGAGGCCGCTGCTGAACCGCCGGCTCGAAGGCATGGGTTCGACGATCTTCGCGGAGATGTCCGCGCTGGCCGTCGCCACCGGTTCGATCAACCTGGGGCAGGGCTTCCCCGACACCGACGGGCCGCGCGAGATCGCCGAGGCGGCCGCCCGGGCCGTGCTGGACGGCCGGGGCAACCAGTACCCGCCCGGCCCCGGCATCCCGGAACTGCGGGCCGCGGTGACGGAGCATCAACAGCGCTGGTACGGGCTGTCGTACGACCCGGACCGCGAGGTGCTGATCACCGCCGGGGCGACCGAGGCGATCGCCGCCGCCCTGCTGGCGCTGCTGGAGCCGGGCGACGAGGTGATCGCGCTGGAGCCGTTCTACGACTCCTACGCGGCCTGCATCGCGATGGCCGGCGCGGCCCGGGTGCCGCTCACCCTGCGGGCCCCGGGCTTCCGCCCCGACCTGGACGAGCTGCGCACCCTGATCACCCCGCGCACCAGGCTGCTGCTGATCAACACCCCGCACAACCCCACCGGCACCGTCCTCACCCCGGACGAGCTCCGCGGCATCGCCGAACTCGCCTGTGAGCACGACCTGTTGGTGATCACCGATGAGGTGTACGAGCACCTGGTGTTCGCCGGAGCGCACCGCCCGCTGGCCGCCCTCCCCGGCATGCGCGAGCGGACCGTCTCGATCTCCTCGGCCGGGAAGACCTTCTCCTTCACCGGCTGGAAGGTCGGCTGGGTGACCGGCACCCCCGAGCTGGTGGCCGCCGTGCGGACCGCCAAGCAGTACCTGACCTTCGTCAGCGCGGGGCCGTTCCAGTACGCCGTCGCCGACGCGCTGCGGCTGCCCGACGGCTACTTCGACACGCTGCGGGCCGACCACCTGCGCAAACGGGACCTGCTGGCCGAGGGCCTGGCGGCGGCCGGCTTCGACGTGTACCGGCCGGATGGCACGTACTTCATCACCACCGACATCACCCCGCTCGGCGAGACCGACGGCCTGGAGTTCTGCCGCAAGCTGCCAGAGCGCTGCGGGGTGGTGGCGATCCCGAACGTGGTGTTCTACGACAACACCGAGGCCGGGCGCAGCCAGGTCCGCTGGGCGTTCTGCAAGCGGGACGACGTGCTGGCCGAGGCGGTGGCCCGGCTCGGGCGGCTCTGACCGGGGCGTCAGCCCGCCGCGTGCGGACCCTGGGCGGCGGGCGGCCGACTGAGGGGGCGTACGCACCCCGGCGCACAACGGTGGTGCACGGCGCACGCCCCGGTGGTGGGGGCGCACGCCGGACAGACTCATGCACCGGTGTGATCACACCCAGACGGAGACTGCCATCGAATCGGTGAATGCCGGGCAAAGCTGGGTAAATCCCTGACGGACCCGGAGAATTCGTGCTTCTCTGCTGCTGAATCTCCAGCCGGAATCCTTCCTTCCACGGTCGGCCGCGCCAAGGACCGCACAGCCCCGAACAGCCCCGCCACCGTGCCGGGCCGGATGCTGACGGCGGGCGCGCACGGAGCTGAAACGCGGAGCCCAGCATGCTCACCACACTGCAGACCTCCTACACGGACACCCGGGCCGGTGACCTGGCCTGGTGCCTGGGCGGCAGTCCGCTGCCCGCGCTCGCGGTGCGCGACCTGAGACTCGACCGCCTCGGCACCGGCCGGCTCTCCGGCGGGACACTGCAACTGCGACTGCTCGGCGCCTCCCATCAGGTGATCCTGGCGGCCGGTCCGGGCGAGTGCCTGGAGACGGTGGCCTGCCTGCCCGGCCGCCGCACCCCCCTGCCCGCCCGGGTGGCCGAACAGGTCGGCGGCTGGGAGTACGAGTTCGCCGCCCGGATCGAGGAGCTGCCCCCGCACGTCTTCGCCGCCCGCGCGCAGGAGCTGCTGGCCCTGGTCGAGGGCCACCCGAGCGCGCTGGCCGGGGTCTTCCCGGGGGACCCGAGCGCCTTCACCGCGCTGGTCGCCAACGGCGACGAACGCCGGGTGCACTGGCGGACCTGGCACGCCTATCCGCAGGAGGGCCGACTGGTCTGTACCCGGTCCTCACTCACGGTCTTCGGAAGTCAGTCCGAGACCGGGCCCGCAGTCGCTAGCCCATCCTGATGAAACGTCAATTCAGTACGGGTCTCTGTCCGTCGAATGGGTGCAGCGGTCGGCCACCCACCTCGCCTAGCGTTTGTTCGTGATCAACCGTCCGGCGGGCCCACCCGTCCAGCCGAGCACCGAGGCCCCGGCCGGACTGGCCGGGATCGGAGCCCGCGCGGTCCGGGCCCGGGCCGCCGACGGCGGCCGCGCCCGCCGTCGGCCGGGCGGCGGTGGCCGCCGGGGTGGCCGGCCCCGCCCGGCCCGGCTGCTGGTGCTGCTCGCGGCCTTCGTCTGCGCGGCCTGCGGCCTGGTGTACGAACTCGAACTGGTGGCCCTCGGCGGACAGCTGATCGGCGATCCGATGACCCAGACCTCGGTCGTGCTGTCCGTGATGGTGTTCGCGATGGGGGTCGGCTCGCTCTCCGCCAAGCGGCTCACCCGCCGCCCCGCCACCTCCTTCGCGCTGGTCGAGTGCGCGCTCGCGCTGGCCGGCGGGCTCTCCGTACTGCTGCTCTATTCGGCCTGGGCCTGGCTGGACCGGTACGGCGCCACGACGGCCGGGGTGGTCGGCACCACCTTCCTGATCGGGGTGCTGATCGGCGCCGAGATCCCGCTGCTGATGACCCTGATCCAGCGGATCCGCCGGGAGGACGCGGGCCGGGCCGCCGCCGACCTGTTCGCCGCCGACTACGTCGGAGCGCTGGTCGGCGGCCTGGCCTTCCCGTTCCTGCTGCTGCCGCTGCTCGGCCAGACCACCGGGGCGCTGCTGACCGGCGCGGTGAACGCGGTGGCGGGCGCGGCGGTGGTGCTCTGGCTGTTCCGCGACGAGCCGTCACCCCGGACCAGGCTGCTGCTCTGGACCGGCTGCGGGCTGGTGCTTGTGGTGCTCGCGGTGGCCGCCGCCTTCACCGGCGTGATCGAGCGGGCCGCCCGCAACGCGCTGTACGGCGCCCAGGTCCGGCTGGCGATCCAGAGCAGGTACCAGGAGATCGTGCTGGCCGGCCCGGCCCTGGAGGCCAGGGTCCCCCCGCAGCGCGCCCCGCTGGAGCTGTTCCTGAACGGCCGACTGGTCGTGTGCGGCCCGGACGAGTACCGGGAGCACGAGGCCCTGGTGCACCCCGCACTCGGCAGCGGACCTGTCGGCCGGGTGCTGCTGCTCGGCGGCGGGGACGGCATGGCGCTCCGCGAGGTGCTCACCCGGGCCGGGGTCCGGGACGTGACGGTGGTCGAACTCGATTCGGCGGTACCGGAGTTGGTCCGCCGGGACGCGGCCCTGTCGGCACTCAGCCGACGCTCGCTGGAGGACGCCAGGGTCCGGCTGGTGACCGCCGAGCCGCTGCACTGGCTGCGCGGTGCGGGCCCGTACGACGTGGTGCTCTCCAGCCTGCGCGGACTGCCGTACGACTCGCTGGAGTTCTACGGTCTGGCGGCCCGGGCGCTGGCGCCCGGCGGCCGGCTGGCGGTGCGCACCGACGACGTCTGGTCCACCGAGGCCACCGTACGGGCGGTCGGCCTGCAGACCGTCCCGTACGCCGCCGCCGACGGCCCGCGGAGCTGCCCGGCCGGGCCCGGCGCGCCGGAGACCTTCGTGCTGGCCGGCCGTACCCCGCCGGAACTGACCCTGGACGCTCCGACCCGCTCGCTCACCACCGAAACCCTGCGGGCCGCCGCCGCCCGGCTCGCCGCCCGCCGCCCCGAACGGGTGCCGGAACCGCGCGGCCTGCTGGACTGAGCGTCACGAGGTGCAGATCGACCTGACCGGATGCTCTCCGTCCGGGGGCCGGGTCGGTAGGCTCGCTGGCATGGAGCATGAGGTTGTCGTCCAGCTGCCGGCCGCCACCGTCCGGCAGGCGCTGCGGGACCGGGAACTGCTGGTGCGCTGTGTGCCCGGCCTGAGCGTCGAGACCGGGGCCCCCGGCGACGGACCGGCCGGGCGGCTGCGGCTGCGGATCGGCGGCTCGACCATCACGTACAAGGGTGCGCTCTCGCTGGTCGAGGGCCACGAGGGCGTGCTGACCGTACGGGCCGAGGGCCAGGAGTCCCGGGGCAGCGGGGAGGTGACCGCGACCGTGCGGCTCTCGGTGCAGCCCGGCGCGGACGACGGCAGCAGCGCGCTGCACTTCACCGCCGACCTGACCGCCACCGGGCGGCTGGCCGAGTTCGACGCGGCCGTGCGGGGCACGGCGGGCCGCCGCCTGCTTGACCGGTTCGCCAACGACCTGGCGGCCGCGGTGAGCGGCGCCGAACCGGAGGCCGCCACCGTGCTCTACCTGGAGGACCGCACGGGGGGCTTCTCCAGCGGGCTGGACGACGACCTCGCCGACCTGCTCCCGTTCGACGACGAGCCCACCGGGCCGGGCCGGTCGCCGGGCACCGAGGACCCGACGCTGGAGTACCTGACCGCCGACCACGGCAGCGGCCCGGTCCGGCGCAGCATCGTCGGCCGCTCCGCCGAGGAGGTGGACCACGCGCCGCCGCGCGGCAGGTACGCCCCCGCGCTGCCCGCCCGCAGTGCCCGGGCCAGGGCCGCCACCCGCTGGAGCGGCCCCGAGCAGCTGCCGCAGCACGACCGCGCCGCGCTGCCCTGGATGATCGGCGGCGGGGTCGCACTGATCGGCGGCGCGGTGGTGCTGGTCCGCGCCCTGCGGAAGCGCTGAACCCCTCCCCCCGTAGACTCAACGCCCATGAGCAACGACCGCGACGCCCTGCTGGCGCAGATCAAGGACAAGGCCGTCGTGCACGGCAAGGTCACCCTCTCCTCCGGGCTGGAGGCCGACTACTACGTCGACCTCCGCCGCATCACGCTGGACGCCGAGGCGGCGCCGCTGGTCGGCCGGGTCATGCTGGACGCGGCCGCCGCGCTGGACTTCGACGCGGTCGGCGGGCTGACCCTGGGCGCCGACCCGGTGGCCGCCGCGATGCTGCACGCCGCCGCCGCGCGCGGCCGCAAGCTGGACGCCTTCGTGGTCCGCAAGGCGGGCAAGGCGCACGGCCTGCAGCGCCGGATCGAGGGCCCGGACGTGAAGGGCCGCCGGGTGCTGGCGGTCGAGGACACCTCCACCACCGGCGGTTCGGTGCTCACCGCGGTCGAGGCGCTCCGCGAGGCGGGCGCCGAGGTGGTCGGCGTCGCGGTGATCGTGGAGCGCGGCGCGGCCCCGGCGATCGAGAAGACGGGCCTGCCGTACATCACCGCCTACACCCTGGACGACCTGGGCCTCTGAACGGTCCTGCCGGTCCCCCGGACATGACGCTGCCCGCTGTTTCACGTGAAACAGCGGGCAGCGTTCGTCGTACCGGCTCAGCCCTTGCGGTGCCGACCGCCGACCGGCTCGCCGGTCTCGACGGCCTCGGCCTTCTTCTTCTTCCGCTCGCGCAGCACCTCGAAGATGATCGGCGAGACGGACACCAGGATGATCAGCGCCATCGCCGGGATCAGGTACTTGTCGATCACCGGCGCGAGCTGGTCACCGGTGAAGTAGCCGATCAGCAGCATCGACTCGGTCCACAGCACACCGCCGACCACGTTCCAGACGAAGAAGGTCCTGGCCGGCATCTCCAGGGTCCCCGCGACCGGGTTGAGGAAGGTGCGGACGATCGGGATGAAGCGGGCCAGCACTACGGCCTTGGCCGGGCCGAACTTCTCGAAGTACTCCTCCGCCTTCACCACGTACTCGCGGCGGAAGATCTTCGAGTTCGGCTTGTCGAACATCCGCGGGCCGACCTTGGCCCCGAAGAAGTGCCCGAGCTGGGCCCCCGCCACGGCGCAGACCGGCGCCCCGATCAGCAGCAGGGCGATCGACATCTGGGCGCCCTCGCCCAGCACCGAGGAGGCAGCCGACGAGGCGGCCACCCCGGCCAGGATCAGCAGCGAGTCACCTGGGAAGAAGAACCCGACCAGCAGGCCGGTCTCGGCGAAGATGATCGCCAGGATGCCGATCGCACCCACCGATGCGACAAGGGCCTTGGCGTCAAGCAGATTGACGGCTAGCTGGTTGTAGTCCACGGGCGCAGGATAGCGTCCCCGCCTTACCGAGGGCTGAACCCGTCCCTCCCGTACACCTCTCCGTACACCGTCCCGTCCCAACCAGCGGGCCGCTGGGTGATGCCGGGGCGGGAGTCTGGGAGGATGGCACAGGTGTCCGTCCCGCGGTAGCGCACCACCCTCAGTGCACCCGCGACGGACTCCGTCGAACCGAGGTACCACCAGCCGCACCGCAGAGCCGCGTCGGCGTTCCCGGTACCGCGCGTCGTACCGAAGGCGTACCGAGCGTCGGACAGGTCGTCCGTACGCCGAAGCACCGACAGGAGCGGATTCGCATGCCCATCGCAACTCCCGAGGTCTACAACGAGATGCTGGACCGGGCCAAGGCGGGCAAGTTCGCCTACCCGGCCATCAACGTCACCTCGACCCAGACCCTGCACGCCGCGCTGCGCGGCTTCGCCGAGGCCGAGAGCGACGGCATCATCCAGATCTCCACCGGTGGTGCGGAGTTCCTGGGTGGCCAGCACAACAAGGACATGGTGACCGGCGCCGTCGCGCTCGCCGAGTTCGCCCACATCGTGGCCGCCAAGTACGACATCACCGTCGCGCTGCACACCGACCACTGCCCCAAGGACAAGCTGGACGGCTACGTCCGCCCGCTGCTCGCCATCTCAGCCGAGCGCGTGAAGAACGGTCAGAACCCGCTCTTCCAGTCGCACATGTGGGACGGCTCGGCCGAGACCCTGGCCGACAACCTGGCGATCGGCCGCGAGCTGCTCGCCCAGGCCAAGGCCGCCAACATCATCCTCGAGGTCGAGATCACCCCGACCGGTGGCGAGGAGGACGGTGTCTCGCACGAGATCAACGACGAGCTCTACACCACGGTGAACGACGCCGTCCGCACCGCCGAGGCGCTCGGCCTGGGCGAGCAGGGCCGCTACCTGCTGGCCGCCTCCTTCGGCAACGTGCACGGCGTGTACAAGCCGGGCAACGTCGTGCTGAAGCCGGAGCTGCTCCGCGAGCTGCAGGACGAGATCGGCAAGCAGTACGGCAAGAAGGACCCGTTCGACTTCGTCTTCCACGGCGGCTCGGGCTCCACCGCCGAGGAGATCGCCACCGCGCTGGAGAACGGCGTCGTGAAGATGAACCTCGACACCGATACCCAGTACGCCTTCACCCGCCCGATCGCGGACCACATGTTCCGCAACTACGACGGCGTGCTGAAGGTCGACGGCGAGGTCGGCAAGAAGAACACCTACGACCCGCGCACCTGGGGCAAGCTGGCCGAGGCCGGCATGGCCGCCCGCGTGGTCGAGGCGACCCAGGCGCTGCGTTCCGCGGGCACCCGGATCAAGTAGTCGGCGCAGCGAGCAGCCGGTACGACGGAGCCCCCTCGACCCTTCCGGTCGAGGGGGCTCCGGCACGTCCGGGGTGCTACTGCTTCAGCTCCGCGTACGCCTCGGCGCTGCTGTCCTTGAGGAAGGTCCAGCAGCGCTCGGCCTCCTCGGTCTCGTGGATCGCCTCGGCCGCCCGGGCCAGACCGGCCAGGCAGCGCAGGAAGCCCCGGTTGCCCCGGTGCTCCCACGGCACCGGCCCGTGGCCCTTCCAGCCGGCCCGCCGCAGCGAGTCGAGACCGCGGTGGTAGCCGGTCCTGGCATACGCGTAGGACTCGACCACCCGCCCGGCGTCGAACGCGTCGTCGGCCAGCATCGCCCAGGCCAGCGAGAAGGTCGGGAACGCCGCGGCGACCTGGGTCGGCGAAGCCGACTCCTCGCCCAGCATCCGGTAGGGCTGCTCGTCCTCCGGCAGCCGGGTCGGCTCGGGGCCGCCGAGCAGGTTCTGGTGAATACTCATACCTGCAGTCTGCCAGCCGGGACGACCGGGTCAACCACGGTCGGCGCCCCGGTCCCCGGCCGCTCGCCCCGGGCGCCACCGAGAACCGAACAGGCAACAGGTATCGTCCTGCTGGACAGCGCGTCAGTTCTGCCGGCCGACCAGAGAGCTTCCGTAGTGCGAGCCAACACCAGCAGCTCCCCCGCCCCGAGCCGACGGCGCGCCGCCAGCGCGCGGCGGCGGAAGCAGCGGGTACGGCGTAACCGGCTGGTGCTGGGGGTCGGGGTGGTGACGGTGCTGGCCGTGGTCGGCGGCGCCGCGTACGAGCTGACCGGTGACTCAGGCTCGACCCCGGGCGGCGCACCCACCACACAGGCCAGGGCGGTGCCGGCCGCCGAATCCCCCGCCGCCAGTGCCCCGCCGCCCGTCGAGACGCCGCCGCCCTCCCCCGCCCCGGTGGTCGAGGGCAAGGGGCTCGGCACCTTCAGCACCGTCCAGGCGAACGGGCCGGTGATGGGCAAGGGCAAGACCCTGCGCAAGTTCAAGGTGGAGGTCGAGGACGGGATCGGGATCGACGCCGTGACCGCCGCCAAGCAGGTCCAGGCCATCCTCGCGGACCCCCGGAGTTGGACCACCGACGGGAAGAACTCCTTCCAGCTGGTGACCTCCGGCAGCTACGACTTCACGGTGCGGATCGCGTCGCCAGAGACGGTGGACAAGATCTGCGCCACGGCCGGGCTGGACACCGGCGGCGAGGTGAACTGCAACGTGGACCGCCAAGTGATGGTCAACATCAAGCGTTGGAACACCGGTTCACCGAAGTTCAGCGGTCCGATCGAGGAGTACCGGGCCCTGATCATCAACCACGAGGTCGGACACCGGATCGGCCACAACCACGAGGGCTGCCCCGGGCCGGGGAAGCCGGCGCCCGCGATGATGCAGCAGATATACGGCCTGGAGGGCTGCGTCTCCAACGCCTGGCCCTACACCGACACCGGCAAGTACCTCAGCGGTCCCGCCCGGCCGTAGCCCGGGGCAGGCGGCACAAGCTCCCTAGCCCATGATCGGGAGGTACTCCCCCAGCTCGCTGCGTTCGCCGCTGGCGTGCACCGCCGTGTCTACCACGTCGGCCCAGCTGGTGCGGCCGGTGGCGAGGCGGATCCAGGTGAGCGGGTCGGTCTCCACCACGTTGGGCGGGGTGCCGCGGGTGTGGCGGGGGCCTGGGACGGCCTGGACCACCGCGTACGGCGGGACGCGCAGCTCCACCGCACCGCCCGGGACCTGGTCCGCGAAAGCGTCCGCCAGCAGGCGGGTGACGGCGGCCAGGGCCTGGCGGTCGTGCGGGAAGTCGGCCAGGTCGAGCGCGGCCGCCAGATCGTCGGCGTGCACCACCGTCTCGACCAGCCGGGTGACCAGGAAGTCGGTCAGCAGGATCGGCCCGAACCGGATCACGAACCGCCGGGCGGGGTCGACGACTTCGGGCCGCTCCAGGGTCGCCAGCAGCAGGTCGCAGGCGCGGTCGAACTCCTCGGCCACCTCGGCCGGGGAGCCCGCGAAGGCGCCCTCCGCGTGCTCCTGCACGGCGGCGTCGATCGCGGCGGCGGCGGTCCGCGTCACCCCGACCCACTGCACCAGCGAGAGCGGCGCGCCGTCCGGCACCGGCTGCTCCAGGTGCCGGGGCAGCCAGTCCAGGCAGAAGCCGAGGTGGGCGATCAGCTGCCGGAGGTTCCAGTCGCCGAGCCGGGTGGGCCGCTCCAGCAGCGAGGCGGCGTCCGGACGGGCGCACAGCTCGTGCACCACGCCGCGCAGCGCCTCGGTCTGCCCTGCCAGGGCGGCCCGCACCTTCGCGGGGTCGTAACTACGGGCACGGTTCGCGGAGTTCGCCATTCGCCGAGCGTACAGCGAAGGGGCGGCCCGAGCGGCCGCCCCTCAGCTGGTGAGACGCCGTCAGGCGAGCAGCGCCTCGATCACACCGGTGTGCGCGTCCGTCAGCTCCGCCAGCGAGACGGTGAACTGGCCCTGGACCTCCAGGACGTCACCGTCCACCACGCCGATCCGGGTGGCCGGCAGGCCCCGAGCACCGCACATGTCGTTGAACCGGAGCTCCTCGCTGCGCGGGATCGACACGATGGCGCGCCCCGCGGACTCGGAGAACAGGAACACGAACGGGTCCAGACCGGCGGGCACGATCAGGCGCGCGCCGTTGCCGCCCTTGAGGCAGCTCTCCACCAGGGCCTGGGCCAGGCCACCGTCGGAGAGGTCGTGCGCGGCGTCGATCATGCCGTCGCGCGAGGCGGCGATCAGGATGTCGCCGAGCAGCCGCTCGCGCTCCAGGTCCACCTTGGGCGGCAGGCCGCCGAGGTGGCCGTGGACGACCTGCGACCAGGCGGAGCCGCCCAGTTCGTCGGCGGTGTCACCGAGCAGGTAGACCAGCTGGCCCTCCTCGGCGAAGCCGATCGGGGTCCGCCGGGTGACGTCGTCGATCACGCCGAGCACCGCGACCACCGGGGTCGGGTGGATGGCGGTGTCACCGGTCTGGTTGTACAGCGAGACGTTGCCGCCGGTCACCGGGGTGCCGAGGACCAGGCAGGCGTCGGCCAGACCACGGGTCGCCTCGGCGAACTGCCACATCACGTCCGGGTCCTCGGGGGAACCGAAGTTGAGGCAGTCGGAGACGGCGAGCGGCTTGGCGCCACCGGCCGCGACGTTGCGGTACGCCTCGGCCAGCGCCAACTGGGCACCGGTGTACGGGTCCAGCTTGGTGAAGCGGCCGTTGCCGTCGGTGGCCACCGAGACGCCGAGGTTGGTCTCCTCGTCGATCCGGATCATGCCCGAGTCCTCGGGCGTGGCCAGCACGGTGTTGCCGATCACGTAGCGGTCGTACTGGTCGGTGATCCACGACTTGGAGGCCTGGTTCGGCGAGCCGGCGACCGCGAGCAGCGCGGCCTTCAGCTCCTCGCCCGTGGACGGGCGGAGCAGCCGCTCGGCGGTCGGCGCGTCCGCCTGCAGGGCGTCCTGCCAACTCGGCCGCGCGTACGGGCGGTTGTAGGTCGGGCCGTCGTGCGCGACCGAACGCGGCGGGACGTCCACGACCAGCTCGCCGTGCCAGAAGATCTCCAGCCGCTCGCCCTCGGTCACCTCACCGATGACGGTGGCGATGACGTCCCACTTCTCGCAGATCTCCAGGAAGCGGTCGACCTTGCCGGGCTCGACGATCGCGCACATGCGCTCCTGCGACTCGCTCATGAGGATCTCCTCAGGAGAGAGCGTGTTGTCGCGCAGCGGCACGGTGTCCAGGTCGATCCGCATGCCGCCGGAGCCGGCCGAGGCCAACTCCGAGGTGGCGCAGGAGAGTCCGGCGCCGCCGAGGTCCTGGATGCCGAGCACCAGCTTCTCGGCGAAGATCTCCAGGGTGGACTCGATCAGGAGCTTCTCCTGGAACGGGTCACCGACCTGGACGGCCGGGCGCTTGGCCGGGCCGGTCGCGTCGAAGGTCTCGGAGGCCAGCACCGAGACACCGCCGATGCCGTCGCCACCGGTGCGGGCTCCGTACAGGATGACCTTGTTGCCCGCACCGGACGCCTGCGCGAGGTGGATGTCCTCGTGCTTCATGACGCCCACGCAGAGCGCGTTGACCAGCGGGTTGCCCTGGTAGCAGGAGTCGAAGACGACCTCGCCGCCGATGTTCGGCAGGCCCAGGCAGTTGCCGTAGCCGCCGATGCCCGCGACGATCCCGGGCAGCACGCGCCGGGTGTCGGGGTGGTCGGCCGCACCGAACCGCAGCGGGTCCATCACGGCGACCGGGCGGGCGCCCATCGCCAGGATGTCGCGGACGATGCCGCCGATGCCGGTGGCCGCGCCCTGGTAGGGCTCGATGTACGACGGGTGGTTGTGCGACTCGACCTTGAAGGTCACCGCGTAACCCTGACCGACGTCCACCACACCGGCGTTCTCGCCGATGCCCACCAGCATCGCGTCGCTGTCCGGCTTCTTCTCACCGAACTGCTTGAGGTGCACCTTGGAGCTCTTGTACGAGCAGTGCTCGGACCACATGACCGAGTACATCGCCAGCTCGGCGCCCGTGGGGCGGCGGCCGAGGATCTCCCGGATCCGGGCGTACTCGTCTTCCTTCAGGCCGAGTTCGGACCAGGGCTGCTGGGCGTCCGGGGTCTGCTCGGCGTTCTTGACCGTGTCGAGACTCATCAGGCGTTCACCAACTGCTTGAGGACGGAAGTGAAGAAGCCGAGGCCCTCGGTGGTCGGACCGGTGAGCGGCTCGACGGCGTGCTCCGGGTGCGGCATCAGGCCGACGACGTTGCCGGCGGCGTTGGTGATGCCGGCGATGTCGCGGTACGAACCGTTCGGGTTCAGGTCGACGTAGCGGGCCACGATCCGGCCCTCCGCCTCGAGCTGGTCCAGCACGTGCTCGTCGGCGACGAACCGGCCCTCGCCGTTCTTCAGCGGGACGACGATTTCCTGGCCGACGGAGTAATCCCGGGTCCAGGCGGTCTCGGCGTTCTCGATCCGCAGCTTCTGGTCGCGGCAGACGAAGTGCAGCGAGTCGTTGCGGGTGAGCGCGCCGGGCAGCAGGTGCGATTCGCAGAGAACCTGGAACCCGTTGCAGATACCGAGGACCGGCATTCCCAGCTTCGCCTGCTCGATGATGGTCTCCATCACCGGCGAGAAGCGGGAGATCGCACCGCAGCGCAGATAGTCGCCGTAACTGAATCCACCCGGCAGGACGACCGCGTCGACCTGATGGAGATCCTTGTCACGGTGCCACAGGGCGACCGGCTCCGCGCCGGCCAGCCGGACCGCGCGCTGGGCGTCGCGGTCGTCCAGCGAACCGGGAAAAGTGACGACGCCGACGCGGGTGGTCACTTGGCCGTCTCCTCGACCCGGACGGTGAAGTCCTCGATCACCGTGTTGGCGAGGAAGGTCTCGGCGGCTTCCCGGATCCGGGCGAGCGCGGCGTCGTCGACCGGACCCTCCAGCTCCAGTTCGAATCGCTTGCCCTGGCGGACATCGGCGATCCCGGCGAATCCAAGACGCGGCAGTGCACGCTGCACCGCCTGGCCCTGGGGGTCGAGGATCTCGGGCTTGAGCATGACGTCGACTACGACGCGAGCCACTGGCACTCCAAGTGGTGTGGTGCGTGAGGCGGGGGACCTCCAGACTACCGGGGCATTCGGGCGACTTTGCGGCCCGGTCCTGGGCGACAGAAGGCGACGCGCGTAGACCAATGACCCTTACGCCCCATGGGATCCACCCCGCCCGCGGCCCTCGCCCACCCCGCTTTACAACGGATTCCGCAGCCGCTTCTGGAACGCCCGAATACCGGCACTACGGGACAGAACGACCATCCAGATCACCCGCTATCCCGCCCCGGCGAACACACGTGAATATCCGGAAAAGAAAGCAGGACTCTTCGATTTCGGCCCGCTTTGGGTGCAGAATAGGGCCACCGGTGACGGCGAGTGCTGCGTATCCAGCGCGGCTTCCAGCCTGCCCGTAAGCGCCCGCGTGACTGGTGCACATCGGGCCGCACGGGCGCATCCCGCACCCGGCGGCCGAATTGCCCGAGAGGATCGACACCCATGGCTCAGCGTGTAGTTGTCACGCTCTCCGACGACCTGGACGGCGGCGCCGCCGCCGAGACCGTCCACTTCGGCGTGGACGGAAAGTCGTACGAGATCGACCTGTCCCTGGACAACGCGGAGAAGCTGCGGGAGGCTCTCGCCCCGTTCGTCGCGGCCGGCCGTCGGCAGAGCCGCGCCGGAAAGTCCTTCCGCCGCACGGCGCTCACCCCGGACCCGGCCGCCGTACGTGCCTGGGCCCAGTCCCGGGGCATGGAGCTGCCCGCCCGGGGCCGCATTCCCAAGCACGTCTACGAGTCCTTCGCCGAGGCCAACTGACCTGGCCGACCGGCTCGTCGCCCCACCCCGACCGCCCCGGCGGAAAGGGTGGGGCGACCACTCGTTCCGATGGGGTAGAGTTCTTTCTGTCGCCAACCGGGAGACCGGAAGGCGGCCGGTGCTTCAAGAAGCACCGTGCGGACGTGGCTCAGTTGGTAGAGCATCACCTTGCCAAGGTGAGGGTCGCGAGTTCGAATCTCGTCGTCCGCTCGCAGTGAAAACAACCGAAGATCGTGCGGACGTGGCTCAGTTGGTAGAGCATCACCTTGCCAAGGTGAGGGTCGCGAGTTCGAATCTCGTCGTCCGCTCAGTTGAAGGGCCCCCTCGTCGAGGGGGCCCTTCGTCGTATCCGCACCGCGCTCCCCACGGAGGTCTCCGCCGGTTACGGTCCAGGGGCTCGGCGCGCTGCCGAGGTGCGGCGCCGAGCCCCTGGACCGTGGTGGAGCTACTGCCAGGAGGTGCCGGTCAGCCGCTCGTACGCCTCGACGTACTTGGCGCGCGAGGCCGCGACGATCTCGGGCGGCAGCGCCGGCGGCGGGAGTTCGCCCTTGCGGTCCCAGCCGGAGGCCGGGGAGGCCAGCCAGTCGCGGATGAACTGCTTGTCGTAGGAGGGCTGGGCGTGGCCCGGCTCCCACTGGTCGGCGGGCCAGAAGCGCGAGGAATCCGGCGTCAGCACCTCGTCGCCGATCACCAGCTCGCCGTTGAGCAGCCCGAACTCGAACTTGGTGTCGGCCAGGATGATGCCGCGCTCCCGCGCGATGTCCCGGGCCCGGCTGTACACCGCGAGGGTGGTCTGCCGGAGGGTGGTGGCCAGCTCGGCGCCGATTCGGCGAGCGGTCTCCTCGTACGGGACGTTCTCGTCGTGCTCGCCGACCTCGGCCTTGAGGGCCGGGGTGTAGATCGGGGCGGGCAGCTCGGAGCCGTCCTCCAGGCCCTCGGGGAGGGCGATGCCGCAGACCGTGCGGTCCCTGCGGTACTCCTCCAGGCCGGAGCCGGTCAGGTAGCCGCGGGCCACGCACTCTACCGGCGCCATCTCCAGGGCGCGGCAGATCAGCGTGCGCCCCTTCCAGTCGGCGGGCGCCCCCGCCGGGACCTCGGTGGAGATCACGTGGTTGGGGACGATATCGGCGATCCGCTCGAACCACCAGAGCGAGAGCTGGGTGAGGATCCGGCCCTTGTCCGGGATCTCGTTCGGCAGCACCCAGTCGAAGGCGGAGGTCCGGTCGCTGGCGACCATCACCAGGTCGCCGTTGGCGGCCCGGTAGAGGTCGCGCACCTTGCCGGTGTGCAGGTGTTCCAGACCAGGTACCTGGACCGGCTCGGGCTTGGTGACAAATCCGCTCAAGGTCGTCTCAGTCCTCAGAGTAAGGGGGGCTCCGGGCACCGAGTCTTTCATGAGCGGCCCGCGCCCTCCTTGCACAGGTGGTCGAGCAGGTTGGCGGTGGCCCGCTGGATCCGCTCGTCGGTGTGCCCCGGCCGGTCCAGCGCGGGCGACCAGGCGAAGGTGCCCGCCGCGAACACGTACGCGCCGCTGGGTGCGCGGTAGAGAGAGGTCTCCTGGTACCGCACCCGGCCGGCCGTGTCCCGGTAGGGGGAGTGCGCGAGCAGGGCGCGCTCGGTGTGGTCGGGCAGCGCGACCTTCGGGTAGTAGCGGTCGGCCTCGCCGGCCACCAGACCGGCCAGCTCCTCGCCCTCCTGAAGGCCGGTGCCCTCCCAGAGCCAGTGGCCGGTGTTCCGGGCCACCATCGGCACCGGGGTGGGCACCCGGCCGGCGTACTGGACGCCGAGCAGGTGCTGTTCCGGCTCGCCCGCGTCCCGCCAGAGCGCGCTCTGGCTGCCCGCCGCCCCGGCCGCCGGGTGGCCGGGGTGGAGGCGCTGGCGCTTGCGGCAGTTGAGCAGCCGGTGCGGCTCACCGGCCGGGCTGGGGGTGAGGTCCACCCGCCAGTACATGGTGTTGGCGGACAGGAAGACCAGCGAGGTGCCGCCGTCCCTGGCCCGCTCGGCGGCCCGCCGCATCGGCTCGGACCAGTACTCGTCGTGTCCGGGGAAGACCAGCGCCCGGTGCCTGGCCGGGTCGATCAGCCCGGCGTGCAGGTCGGTCGCGGTGGCGTAGGCGAGGTCGTAGCCGTACCGCTCGGCCCAGCGGATGAAGTCGTACGCGTGGCCGACGTGCAGCGGCAGGCCCGCCCCCGCGTGCGGGCGGTCGAAGGAGACCGTCACCGCCGCCTCCTCCTCGCCGAGCAGGACGCCCGCGCCGTCCCAGGCGTGGTAGAGGCTGGCGCCCTGCACGCCGTCCTCGGGAAACAGGTTGTACGCCTGCCAGGTGACGTCCGGGATCACCAGCAGCAGTTCGGCGTGGTGCGACTGCTCGTCGAAGTCCCGCACGGTGAAAGGGATGTGACTGCGGTGCAGGTTGTCGGCGGTGGTCAGCACCGCGACGTACGCGCCCGGGCGCCAGTGCGTCGGCACGTGCAGTCGCCAGGACTGCCACCAGTGGTGGCAGGAGACGGTGCGGCCGACCACCAGCGGGGCGGGCTGGGCCAGCCCGGCGATCAGCGGGCTGGACGTCATGTGGTGGGCGCCGTCGCCGCCGTAGTGGCCGATCCGGTAGACGTCCACGGTGAACTCGCGCGGCGGGTTCACCGTGACCCGCAGGTCGATCGAGCCGCCGGGGTGGATCACGCCGGCCGAGGCGAAGCCCTTGATCTGCTGCTGCACGTCGTCCGAGTTGGCCGGGGTGCCGACCGGCGGCCGGGGCCGGGGCACACCCGCCGGCAGCTGACCGGGCGCGTCCAGGCTGACGTACCACGGGACCGCGCCCTCGACGCCGGCCACGTACTGGTCCGGGCTCCGCAGCCACGGCAGTGGGCCCTGGCCGAAGGGGTCGGAGACACCGTGCTTCAACGTGCCCGACTCCCAGCGGCGGTTGAGTTCCGTCCCCACGCGCCCCTCCCACACTCGCACCGGCCGGACTCGGCCCCCCGGTGGCATGTGCCAGGCGGATGTGCGTGCGATCCAGCACACCACAGTGCTGGCGCTGCGTCACCCCACCGTAGCAACAAGTATTGTTGAAATCTGGTCCGTTCCCGGAGCCGGCCGACGGGCCGTCAGAGTCGAACCGGACCGGCCAGCCGCAGACCGGCCGCCTCCAGCCAGGACCGTAGCGGGGTGTCCTTGCCCTGCTCCACCACATCGGCCACCAGGGCCGCCAGCTCGGGGCGCCGGATGCCGCCGAGCAGCAGCACCGGGCCGTCCAGCCAGTCCATGCCGGGCCTGCCCCGGCCGCTGTCCAGCGCCACCAGGCAGACCAGCGCGGTGACGTGGTCGACCAGCAGGTCCCGCCCGCTGCGGACCACCTGGAGAGGGGGCGCGATCTGGGCGGTGCGCGCCAGGTGAGCGGCGAGTGCTGCGGCCAGGGGCTCGCCGCCACCGTCCGCGAGCCGGGTGAGCACCAGTTGCAGGGCGGGCGCGGCCTCCTCGGGCGCCCCCTCGCCGAGCACCGCCCGCAGTGCGGCGGCCTGGCCGCGCCAGCCGAGCTCGACCACCTCGGCCGGGTAGTCGGCCCAGTCCAGCTCACGCCAGCCGGTGCCCTCGGTGCCGAACGGCTCCCCGAACAGCACCTCGGCCGCCAGCAGCGACACCGCCGCGTCCACCGATCCCGGCTCCTCCAGCAGGTCGCAGGCCGGCCGGTCGCCGAGCCGGGTCCCGTACCCGTCGGCCAGCCGGTCCCGGCGGGACAGCTCGGTGAGGGCGGAGACCACCCCCGCGTTCAGGTGGGCCGGGTGACGGCCGAGCCGCCAGGCCGGCAGCGCGACCCGGGTGAGCAGCCTGTCCCACCCCGCGTACGCCAGGCCGACCTGCTCCTGTGCGGCGATCCGCAGCCCGTAGTCGACCGACTTGGCCTGCTCGGAGGCGGCCGCCGCGACCGCCCGCTCCAGCTCGGCCGAGTGCTCCCGGCAGGCGCCGAGCAGCAGCTTGGTGAGCCGGTCCAGCAGGGCGGCGGGACCGCGCCGGGGCTCGCCGAGCGAGGCGTCCAGGCCGCGCAGGAAGCGCCGGGCGGCGGCGATCTCCGGATCGGCCGCGGCGGCCGTACCGGCCACCACCGGGGCCAGCAGGGCGCGCAGCTCGCCGGCCCGCATCCACCAGAGGAACGGCGAGCCGATCACCAGCACCGGGGCCACCGGCCGGCCGGCCGGGCGCCCGCCGGGCCGGTGCACCTCCTCCAACCAGCTGTCGCAGTCCGGGGTGAGCGCGATGCCCGACGGGACCGGCACCCCGAGCCTTTCGGCCAGCTCACCGATCTGCCGGTAGAGCTCCGGGGCGGCGGACCGCGCGACCGGCACCGCGGGCGTGCGCGGCGGCACCGCCCGGGCGTACGTCCTGACCGCCAGCCAGGTGGCCAGCAGCACCAGGACGGCGAGACCCGCGACCACCCAGCGGGCCGCGTCCCAGGCGGTGGCGTCGGCGGAGCCGGGGGCGCCTATCCGGCCGGTGAACCGGCCCGCGAACAGCACCACCGCGACTGCGGCGGGCAGCGCGGCGACACCCAGTGCCCGCCCGCGGACCCGGAGCACGGCCCGGGCACGTGCGCGGGCTGCATCGACAGCGGCCATACGGCGCGGCACCCCCTTCGGAGCCGGCGTCCACGGCTCGCGGCGCCCTCCGGTACGGGGAGGCCGGCCACGACCCGGACACCCGAGCCGACTCGAATTGATCAGTGTTCCGAACGGGGAACGACGGACGTCGGCCCCGCTTGTGCATCGTGCTTGGCACTTCTGACAGTTCTGACGCCTGCCCGTGGGCGGGCGTTCCGGATCGCCACCGTTTCCACCCGTCCTGATGACACGACGGCCGGACCGAGCACCACCGACAGCATCCCCCCGGCCGCGCCCGAACACCCGGCGGCGGCCGCACCGGCGGGCAGCCCGCCGACGCGATCCAGCGCACCCTACGACCCGGGGCGCCGTCACGTCAGCCGGATGGCGACCGGATCACCCGAAGGGCTGGAATCCTGCCGCCGACCGGTGTGGCGACTGGCGCCGGAGAACGCCGAAGGGCGCTGCGTCCGGTGGGATGACCCGGTCGCAGCGCCCTCGGGGGCCGTCGGCTAGCGAGCGGCCCGCAGCGCGATGTCGGAGCGGTACTGGCAGCCCTTGAGCGAGATGCGGGCGACTCCCCGGTAGGCCAGCTCGCGCGCCGCGGCCAGGTCGGCACCGGTCGCGGTGACCGAGAGCACCCGGCCGCCGGAGCTGAGCACCTCGCCGTCCGGGCCGGTCGCGGTGCCGGCGTGCAGCACGTACGCGCCCTCGGCCTCCACCTCGTCCAGGCCGCCGATCGGGTCACCGGTGCGCGGGGCGGCCGGGTAGCCCTCGGAGGCGACCACCACGGTGACGGCGGCGCCCTCGTCCCAGCGCAGCGGCTCCAGGGTGTCCAGGGTGCCGTCGGCGGCGGCCAGCAGCACGCCGGCCAGCGGGGTGCGCAGCCGGGCCAGCACGACCTGGGTCTCCGGGTCGCCGAACCGCGCGTTGAACTCGATCACCCGGGTGCCGCGCGAGGTGAGCGCCAGACCGGCGTACAGCAGGCCGGAGAAGGGGGTGCCCCGGTGCCGCAGCTCGTCCACGGTCGGCTGCAGGACGGTCTCCAGCACCTCCTGCACCAGACCCTCGGGGGCCCACGGCAGCGGCGAGTACGCGCCCATGCCGCCGGTGTTCGGGCCCTGGTCGTCGTCCAGCGCGCGCTTGAAGTCCTGCGCGGGCACCAGCGGCAGCACGGTGACGCCGTCGGTGATCGCGAACAGCGAGACCTCGGGACCGTCCAGGTACTCCTCGATCACCACCCGGTCGCAGGAGAGCGCGTGGGCCAGCGCCTCGGCGCGGTCGTCGGTGACCACCACGCCCTTGCCGGCCGCCAGGCCGTCGTCCTTCACCACGTACGGGGCACCGAAGGCGTCCAGCGCCTCGACCGCCTCGGCCTCGGTGACGCAGACGTAGGAGCGGGCCGTCGGTACGCCGGCGCCGGCCATCACGTCCTTGGCGAAGGCCTTGGAGCCCTCCAGCTGGGCGGCCTCCCCGGACGGGCCGAAGACCGGGATGCCGGCCGCGCGGACGGCGTCCGAGACGCCCGCGACCAGCGGGGCCTCCGGGCCGACCACGACCAGCTCGGAGCCGAGCCGCCGGGCCAGCGCGGCCACGGCCGCACCGTCCAGCTGGTCGACCGGGTGGACCGTCGCCACCTGCGCGATCCCGGCGTTACCCGGGGCACAGTGCAGTTCGGTGACGGCGGGATCTTGGGACAGGGAGCGGCACAGGGCGTGTTCGCGGGCGCCGCCGCCGATGACGAGGACCTTCACGCCTCGAAGGGTAGTCGGTGGCCGGATCGGCTCGGTCGCTGGGCCCGTCGGAACCTCCCACCGGGTACGGCCCGCGGGCCAGTCTGATTGGAGGATGCTCCAACCCGCGCTCCGGACCCGACCGGGCGGAGCGACCCGGGGTCAGGGCGACGGAACGGGACGGACTCGCTCGGACGGGTGAAATCTCTCCGGCCGCCGCAACTCTCCCACCTCGGCTTGATGGGGTGAAATCCGATAACGATCGCTGCCGAAGCGGCCACATGGTCAGCCATTTGGCGGTAAGAAGTGCTGTTGGACGAGCACCGGCCGTCACCGTGGCACGACACCATGGCGGCCCGACACCGCTCGCGGTGCCGCCCGTCCGACGAAGTGTCACGCCTGGCCGGTGTCCGGAACACTGGCCGCTCGACGCACCGTCAGGCCCGGTACCCGCCAGGGCCTCAGCAGTCCGCCCGCCACAGGGAGCCCCACAGGTGAGCCAGCCGGAAATGCAGCCCGAGGAGAGCCCCTGGGGCAAGGAGGTCGGCGAGGAGGACCAGCCCGTCGCGCCCTCCGCCGCACGGACCCCCACCCGCCGCCGCACGGACCTGAGTGCCCGCCAGTTCCCGCTCGGGGACTGGGGTGAGCCGGCCGAGCGGCTGGAGGAGCTCTACCGCTGGTCCGAGGAGCGGGCCGTCGAGGCGATCGACTGGTACCGCAAGGACCGGGTCTGGAAGCGGCGCTGGGCCAGGCTGCTGCGGTTCGGCGCGGCCGGGTTCGCAGTGGCCGGGATGTCCGCGCCGCTGCTCTCGCTCAGCGGGGTCTCCTGGTCCTCGCCGAGTTGGGGGTACGTCGGCCTGGCGCTCTCCGCCGCCTGCCTCGGGCTGGACCGGGCGTTCGGCCAAACCTCCGGCTGGATGCGGGACGTCAGCACCGCCCAGGCACTGCAGCGCCGGCTCGAGGCGTTCCAGTTCGACTGGGCCTCGGAGTGCGTGCGCGAGGTGCTCGGCCCCACCGAGGGGACGGCCGGCGAGGCGGCCGAGCGCTGCCTCGGCGTGCTGCGCCGGTTCTGCGAGGACGTCTCGGACGTGGTCAGGGGCGAGACCTCGGAGTGGATGCTCGAGTTCCGCGCCACCATGACCCAGTTGCCCACCCAGTCCCCGGGACCGTGGGGCGGCCGCACCGAGGGCGGTGCCGGTGCCCAGGTCCGGATCCTGCCGCCGCCGGGCACCCGGCCGACCATGCCGCGGCAGCGGCCGCCGGAGGGTCCGCTGCGCTAACCGGTCCGCTCTGCGCGGACGCCCACCGGGGCGTCCGCGCAGAAACGATGCCTCAGGCAGCGCCTCAGGCGAACACGATCATCGAGCCCTGGGTGACGCTCCGGGTGGCCGCCGCGTACAGCCCCGCCCAGGCGTGCCGCTCCCGGGCGAACGGGTGCTGGTCGTCGATCGGCGGCTCGAAGCTCTGCTCCAGATCGGTCGGCGTCAACGGCCGGGTCGGATTCGGCGGGTTCAGCGGGTCGAGACCCAACACCGGTGCCACGGCCTGGAGTTCCCGCAGCAGCCCGTACGAGGAACCGAGCGGCCCGCCTGCGGCCAGCAGCTCGTCGGCGACCAGCGGGAGCTGGAAGTCGATCGGCACGTACGCCCCGGCATGGTCGAAGTGCCAGACCAGGTGCGACTGTTCGGCGGTCGACTCGAACATCTCCAACAGCTGCTCGTAGTCGCCGCCGAGCGCGTCCACCGGCTCGATCGCGAAGCCGGTCAGCCCGAGCAGGTAGGCCCGCCGCAGGAAGTGCAGCGAGTCGTAGTCGAAGGCGGCGATCGGCTCGACCGAACCGGTCAGCCCCGGCGAGTACCGGTAGACCGGGACCTCCGGCAGACCGTGCGCGACCAGCGCCGCGTTGTACCGAACGAGGTCGTCCCGGAACGGGTTCTCCGGGCTGTGCGTCAGGACGTCCACCAGCGGGACGAGCCAGAGGTCGCAGGCCATGGGCCGGCTCTTCCTCTCAGAGGGCGGACACGGGAAGAGCCCACCCTACTGCGCCACCGGCTCCTCGGTACCGGCCCCGGTCCCCGGGTGCCGCGGGCGTCCGAAGCGGCCGGGCGGGACGGCCCTCGGCAGCGGCACCAGACCGAGCCCGGGCTCGTCCGTCGCGGCGGCCGGGGCCGGCTGCTCCGGCTCCGCCACCGGACTGCGGAGCAGCGGCAGCACCGCCACCGACTCCAGCGGGTGCCCGGTCAGCCTGGCCAGGAGCTCGATCGTGAAGAGGTTGTAGTCGTTCATCAACCGGTGCGCCCCGGCCACGTCCCGGGCCTCGATCCGGTCCACCAGTTCCGGGTGCCGGTCCCAACAGACGCCGTCGAGCTCCCCGGCGGTCCGCAGGTGAGGCGCCGCGAACATCCAGGACTGCACCCGCAGCCAGCCCAGATACCCGGAGATCCGGGCGTTGCCGAGCAGCGCCCCGGCCTCGTGCCAGAACCGCAGGTCGCAGCCGACCAGCAGGTCCAGCTGGCCGGACCTGGACGCCCGCTGGGCCGCCTCCGCGCGGCGGCGCAGCGACGGCAGCCGCCGCCAGTCGTACCCGCCGACCCGGGCGCCGAGCTGGCGGAAGGCGCTGTCCGTCAGCATGGTGCGGGCCTCGAAGATCTCCAGGAAGTCCGACCAGTCGAACTCCGGGACGGTGAAGCCTCGGTGGTGCTCGGTCCGGAGCAGACCCTGCGCCGCCAGGTCGACCAGCGCCTCCCTGGCCGGGGTGGCGGAGACGCCGTACAGCTCGGCGATCTCCTTCACGGTGAAGTTGCGGCCGGCCGCCAGGCGGCCGGCCATCATCTCCTCGCGGAGCGCCGCGGCGATCTGCTCGCGCAGGCTGTTGCGCTGGATAGCCGGGCGGCCGTCGCCGGGGGGAGCCGTGGGGCTGGACATCCGGGCGGCGGCCTCCTCTCCGGGTTCGGCACTGCTCGGCGGCCGGTCCGGAAGGAACACGACCAGGGCTCATCTTCTCAAATGCGCCCACGTGGTGCGCAAGAGCCCTAACCGTGGCCATACCCGGACATGCGCCGGCCGTTGCGTCTCCGGCCGTGGGTCAGCGCTGTACGGGTGCCGGGATGCCGAGCAGCCGGTCGCGGTGCACCGGGAACTCGGAACGGGCCTTGGCCGCCCCCGCCGGGTCGAAGTCGACGGTCAGCACCTGCTCGCCCGCCCCGGCCTCGGCCAGCACCTTGCCCCACGGGTCGACCACGATGCTGTGCCCGGCCTGCTCGACGCCGCCGTGCGTCCCCGCGGTGTTGCAGGCCAGAACGTACGCCTGCTCCTCCACCGCCCTGGCCCGGGCCAGCAGGGTCCAGTGCTCGCGCCGCCGCTCCGGCCAGGCGGCCGGGATCAGCAGCAGTTCGGCCCCGGCGTCCAGCAGGGCCCGGAACAGCTCGGGGAAGCGCAGGTCGTAACAGGTCGCGAGACCGATGGTGCCCAACTCGGTGGTGGTGGCCACGATCTCCTGCCCGGCACCCATCGCGATCGCCTCGCCGCTGTCGAAACCGAAGCGGTGGATCTTGCGGTAGGTGGTGGTCAGCTCGCCGTCGGGGGCGAACAGCAGCGAGGTGTTGTAGATCGGGCCGTCCGGATCGCGTTCGACGATCGAACCGGCGTGCAGCCAGATCCCGGCGGCCCTGGCGGCGGCCGACATCGCCTCGACGGTCGGCCCGTCCAGCGGCTCGGCCCCCTCCGACCACGCGTCGTAGGCGAAGCCGCCGAGCGGCCACAGCTCGGGCAGCACCACCAGGTCGGCGCCCTCCTGGGCGCGTACCAAAGCGGCCACCCTGGCCCGCCGTTCGGCGGGCGGTTCGGCGTCCGAGACGTCGATTTGGATCAATGAAGCGCGCACACTACCACCGTCCATGGGACCAGTCCTACGATCGTCACCCGAAAGCACTGCCCGGCTGTCACCCGGCAGCGTAACGTGCGGTTAGCGCCGCCGCCCGGAAGCCGGAACACCCGGGTTCACGCTCCAGGGCGGCACAGTACGGAAGCTGACGGAGGGCCGGAGAATCCCGTGACGGAGAACCAGACCGTGCAGGCTTGCATCGACGCGTGGACGCAGTCCATCGAGGCGATAGCCGAGCTGCTGGCCCCGCTGCCCACCGACGCCTGGAACCGACCCACCGAATGCCCCGGTTGGTCGGTCCGCGACGTCGTCTCGCACATCATCGCGCTGGAGTCCGAGCTCCTCGGCGACCCCCGGCCCATCCACTCCCTGCCCGGTGACCTCCGGCACGTCACCGGCGAGTTCGCCCGCTACATGGAGCTCCCGGTCGACAAGCGGCGCTGCCACACCGCACCCGAGATGACCGGCGAGCTGGAGTACACCGTCATCCGCCGCTCGCGCGCCCTGCGCAATGCCAAGCACCAGCCGGACGACCTGGTCCGCTGGCCCGCCGGGCCGCTCTCCCGCGACGTGACGTACACCGACCTGCTCCGGATGCGCGCCTTCGACGTCTGGGTGCACGAGCAGGACCTCCGCCGGGCCCTCGGCACCCCTGGCAACCTCGACTCGCCCGCCGCCCTGATCTCCCGCGACATCCTGCTGGCCGGCCTCCCCAAGGTGCTCGCCAAGTCCGTCGGAGCCCCGCCCGGCACCACCCTCGCCCTGGATGTCTCGGGCCCCGTCGAGTTCCTCCGCACCGTCCGGGTCGGCGACGACGGCCGCGCCACCATCGACGAGACCGTCAGCCTCGCCCCCGACGTCCGCCTCACCCTCGACTGGGAGACCTACCTCCGCCTGGCCGCCGGCCGAGGCCGCCCCGGCCCCGTCAAGATCGACGGCGACCAGGAACTCGCCACCCGGCTCCTCACCCACTTCGCCGTCACCCCCTGACAGCGCGCCACCCCGCCCGGAGCGTGCCGGCTCGGCACGCGGGTGGTGCACCACGCACTCCCACCAGTTCGACTCGTACCGGTACGTCACCAGTACGGCCTCGTTGTCGCGGGCAGCCCATGCACCCGAACACGTCGTGGTCAGCGAGGCCGGGCTCTACGCCTTGCTCATGCGATCGGACAAGGATGCAGCCAGGCCGTTCCAGCGCTGGGTCATCGCCGAGTTGCTGCCGTCGATCCGGCGCGGTGACACCGACGTCCCCGAGCAGCAGCAGCGGATGACCGAGACGCTCAGCGAGGCGATCGGCCAGCAGGTGCAGATCCTCGCCCAGCTCCACCAGGAGGACGGCCGCCGCATCAGCCTCCGTCGGGACGGGACGGTGCACTGCCGGCACGGCGAGATGGAGTTCCGGGTGCCGAGCCGTCAGGAGGACAGCAGGCCGCCGTTCGGACCGTACCTGGAGTGCCTGGCCGTGGAACGGGTGGGAATCCGGGGCGGAACGACGATCCCGTGCTGCGAGAAGCTCAAGCTGGTGGACCTGATCCGCCGGCTGATGGCCCGTCCACCCGCATCGGTCCCGGTGGTCGGAGCCGGCACTCCCGGCTTCCGGGCCACGGTGCACGGGGAGGTCGGGCCGTTCAGGTTCCGGACCGGGGTGGCCGAGTTCAACGAGCTGCTGCGGGGCACACCTGCTGCCGTAGCCATCAGTCGTGGATACCCTCGCCTCCACCGAGAGTATCCACGCCTTCGCAGGTCAGAAACGCTAGCCGACCAGCCGTCGCAGCCGCAGGATCATCCCCGTCCCGACCGCCAGCGGCACGAAGAGCCAGCACAGCGCCCACCGGTACGCCTCCGGCGAGTGCACGCCGCCCGGGCCCGCCAGGGTGTCGAGCAGCAGGCCGACTCCGAAGAGAGTGATCACCGTGCCGATGAAGCCGCCCATGTTGGCGATGCCGGAGGCCGTGCCCAGGCGTTCCGGGGGGTTGTGGGAGCGGGCGTAGTCGAGGCCGACCAGGGAGGCGGGGCCGTTGGTGCCCATCACCACCAGCAGGGCGAGGAGCAGCCAGAGCGGCGGGTGGGCCCCCGGCCAGGCCAGGACGACGGCCCAGCTCGCCGCCGTGGCGGCGATGACCGTCAGGGTGATCGGCATCCGGGCCCGGGCCGACCGCGAGAGCAGCCGCCCGAGCAGCAGCGCGGAGACCATGTTGCTGCCGACCAGGACCGTGAGCAGGCCGCCCGCCTCGCCCCGGGTCATGCCCTGGGCCTCCACCAGGTAGGGCATGCCCCAGAGCAGTCCGAAGGCCGCCCCGGGGAACGCGGTGGTGAAGTGCACCCACATGCCGAGCCGGGTGCCGGGTTCGCCCCAGGCGTCGCGGATCTGGGAGCGTACCGAGAGCCGCCGCCCTGCCACCGGGACGACCACCACGCCCGCCGGGGCCTCCCGGAGCAGCAGCGCGACCGGCACGAAGACCCCCACCCCGAGCAGGGCGACGAAGGCGAAGCTGGCCGTCCAGCCCTCGCGGTGCAGGGCCTGGGCGAGCACCACGGTGGTGATCAGGTTGCCGCCCATCCCGACGAGGCCGGTGAGCTGGGCGACCAGCGGGTTCTTCGCGGCGGGGAACCAGCGCGCGGAGATCCGCAGCACGCTGATGAAGGTCATCGCGTCGCCGCAGCCGAGCACGGCCCGGGAGACCAGCGCCGGGCCGAAGGACGTGGAGAAGGCGAAGGCGAGCTGACCGAGGCTCAGCAGCAGGATGCCGGTGAGCAGCACCCGGCGCGGTCCGAACCGGTCCACCAGCAGGCCGACGGGTATCTGCATCGCGGCGTACACCAGCACCTGGAGCACCGCGAAGGTGGAGAGCGCGGAGGCCCCGATCCCGAACCGTTCGGCGGCGTCGATCCCGGCCACGCCGAGGCTGGTGCGGTGGATCACCGCGAGTACGTAGACGCTGACCCCGATCGACCAGGCGAACCAGGCGGCCCGGCCGCCGGGGGGCCCCACCGGCAGCAAGGCGGTCGGCAGGGGTACCCGCTGGCCGGGGACGGTGGCGCTGGTGGCGGGGCTGGCGGTCTCGGGGTCCACGGTCACGTCGACCAGACTATGCAGCCCGTCAACCGCGAATGCGCGGGCCCGGGCAACGATCCGGGCACGAAGGGACGTCTCAGGCCCTGAGCCGCCAGCTCACCGTGCGGGTCATCCGCTGCTGCCGGAACGCCTCGTCGCGGACCCAGTCGGTGTCGTCCCGGACGGTCGCGGTGACCGTGACGGTCCGCCCGGGCGGGACGGTCAGCCCCGTGGTGTCCAGCCAGCTCCGGTCATCGGCCGGGCTCTCCACCACCCTGCCGTCCACCCGCCACTCCACGGTGAGCCGGCGCGCCCCGGTCAGCCGCAGCGGCCGGGCGTCCAACCGGGGCCGCCCGGTCACCTCGCCGGCCGCCGGGACGGGCGGATCGGTCGGGCCGACCCGCTGGTAGATCTGCTTGATGATCGCCTCCCGGGAAGGCAGGTTGTAGCTGCCCCCGAGGGTGCGCATCACCGAGTCGGCGGTCGGCCGGTAGACCCCGTTGGCGCTGCGGTACGCGCCGATCACGCCGCCGCCGTCGGGCGACTGGACGCCCAGCCAGCGCCACCACTTCTGCTGTCCCCGGCGCATCTCCTCGGCGTCCACGGCGGACAGGTTGGGGTACTCCGCGTCGGCCGGTGCGCTGTCGTACTCGTCGCCGAGGTCGCCGACGGTGTGCCCTATCTCGTGCTGGATGATCCGACCGGCGTCCGGATTGCCGCCCGCCAGCGTGGTCACCCCGGTGCCGCCCGCACCGCCGTACTCCTTGGAGTTGGCCAGCGCGATCAGGTACTGCGGGCCCTCGCCCTCCCCTGCGTACCTGGCGGTGGCGGTCTCGTCGGCGCAGAGCAGCCGGGCGGTGCCCTCGCACCAGAAGTGCATGCCGAGCGGCGTCCCGGGGCGGCGTCCCGCCTGGTCACCCTCGGCGATGCCGGACGCCGGGGAGACCACGTCGACCCGCCTTATGTTGAAGAAGCCCTGGTAGCTGCGGAACGGTTCGATGTCCATCAGCGACTGCCAGGCCAGATCGGCCTGCTGCCGGAACAGCTCCTGCTGCTCGGCCGTGTAGCCGTCGCCGAGCAGCACCAGGGTGATCCGCCCGGCCGGCGGCCCGGTGCGGCGTATGTCGACGGTCGGGGCGGCCCCGTCGACCCGCAGCGCGGCCGGATGGACGGTGTGCGGCGGGACGGCCAATTCGGTGACGGGCGACGGGGCGCCGATCACGTCGTACGGCGGCGGGGCGGCCACCTCCAGCGCGGCGGGGAGCACGGCAGCCGCCAGGAGTACGGCCGCTCCCAGACCGCGGAGCAGACGACGGCCAGGATTGCCAGAAGGCATATGGGTTCGTCCTCGCTGCTCCGGTCACCCGGCGGGGGCTCGGGTGGGGGGTCGCGAAGACGTACCCGTCCCGTACGCCCCCGCAGTCCCCCGGCGCGCCAAGTTCCCCGGACCGGTGCAGCGGGTCGGCCGTCCGGCTCAGCCCCGGTTGCGCGGATCGGCTCCGGTGGCGCGGATCGGCTCCGGTGGCGCGGATCAGCTGCGCCGGGTCCGCCCGGCCTGGAGCACCAGGTGCGCCGAGACGCCGAACAGCAGGCCCCAGAAGGCCGAGCCGATCCCGTACAGGGTCATCCCCGAGGCGGTGGCCAGGAAGGTCACCACCGCGCCGTCCCGGCCGTGCTCGTCGGCCGTCGCCCCGGCCAGGCTGCTCTGGAAGGAGGCCAACAGGGCGGTGCCGGCGACCACCGCGATCAGCGCGGCGGGCAGGCCCGTGAAGAGGCTGACCAGCACCCCGGCGAAGCTGCCGATCAGGATGTACAGCACGCCGGTGGACATCCCGGCGATGTAGCGGCGCCGGGGGTCGGGGTGGCTCTCCTGGCTGGTGCAGATCGCGGCGGTGATCGCGGCCAGGTTGACGCCGGGCGAGCCGAACGGGGCGAGCAGCACCGAGAGGCCCCCGGTCGCGCCGATCAGCAGCCGGTCGTCCGGCTCGTAGCCGGAGGCCCGCATCACGCCGAGGCCGGGTGCGTTCTGCGAGGCCAGCGCGACGATGGTGAGCGGCAGCGCGAGACCGACCATCGCGGCCCAGCTGAACTGCGGCACCGTCAGCTCCGGCCGGACCGGGCCGCCGTGGCCGAGGTGCAGCGACAGTCCGACGGTGGTGGCGGCGAGCAGGCCGCCCGCCACCAGCGCCACCGGTACGGCGTACCTGGGCACGAACCTGCGGGCCGCCAGGAAAGCCGCGAAGCTGCCCAGTACCAGCACCGGCGCGGCCTTCAACGAGGTGAAGATCCCGGCGCCGAACGAGAACAGGATGCCCGCCAGCATCGCGTTCACGATCCCGACCGGAATCGCCCGGATCAACCGTCCGAACAGGCCGGTCACCCCGAACAGCGTCACCGCCACACTGCTCACCAGGAACGCCCCCACCGCCTCCCGGTACGGGTACTCCCCCAGGCTGGTCACCAGCAGCGCCGCCCCCGGCGTCGACCAGGCCGCGATCACCGGGGTCCTGGTCCACCAGCTCAGCAGCAGACAGCTCAGCCCGCTGCCGATCGACACCGCCCAGATCCACGACGCGGTCTGCCCAGGATCGAGCTGCCCGGCCTTCGCCGCCGCCAGCACCACCACCAGCGGCCCCGAGAACGACACCGCCACACACACCAGCCCGGCCAGCAGCGCGGGCCCCGACACGTCCCCGCGCAGCGAAGCACGGTGCCCGGTGGTTCCCTGCGGTGCCGCTGCCGTCACCCGTAGTCCTGTCACCCCGGCAGTATCGCGGAGGGTCCCCCGAGAGTGTCGAAATAGTTTTCCCAACCCACCTGCAACCTCTGAGCGGGATGCGCGTCCTAACGATTGAAGGCACGGAGAGCAGGGCCCGGCAGGAGCCGGGCGGGCGGCGCCCCCTGCACCAACGCACGGACGCCGAACGGGCCCCGCTCCCAGGAGGAGCAGGGCCCGTTCTTCCGTGCTGTCGGGGCTCAGCCCCAGGTGATCAGGCGCTTCGGGCGTTCGAGCACCGCCGCCGTGTCGGCTAGTACCTTGGAGCCCAGTTCGCCGTCGACCAGGCGGTGGTCGAAGGAGAGGGCCAGGGTGGTGACCTGGCGGGGCACCACCTTGCCCTTGTGGACCCAGGGCAGCTCCCGGACCGCGCCGAAGGCCAGGATGGCGGCCTCGCCGGGGTTCAGGATCGGGGTGCCGGTGTCGACGCCGAAGACGCCGACGTTGGTGATCGTGACGGTGCCGCCGGACAGGTCGGCCGGCGAGGTCTTGCCCTGGCGGGCGACGTCGGTCAACTCACCGAGTGCCATGGCCAGTTGCGGCAGGGTCTTGGCGCCGGCGTCCTTGATGTTGGGCACCAGGAGGCCGCGCGGGGTGGCCGCCGCGATCCCCAGGTTGACCTGGCCCTTGAGCACGATCTCCTGGTTCGCCTCGTCCCAGGCGGCGTTGATCTCGGGGTGCCGCTTGATGGCGGTGAGCAAGGCCCGGGCGACCAGCAGCAGCGGGCTGACCCGGACGCCCTCGCCCAGTTCGCCGCTGGCCTTGAGCTCGCGCACCAGCTTCATCGTCCGGGTCACGTCGACCTGGACGAACTCGGTGACGTGCGGCGCGGTGAACGCCGACGCGACCATCGCCTGGGCGATGGCCTTCCGGACACCCTTGACGGGCACCCGGACGTCGCCCGCGCCGACCGGCAGCGGGGCGACGGCGGCCACCGGCGTCTCGACCGCCGACGCCGGTGCGGCGGCGGCGTGCACGTCGTCCCGGGTGATCACACCGTCGGGGCCGGTCGGGGTGACCGTCCGCAGGTCGATGCCCAGGTCCTTGGCCAGCTTGCGCACCGGCGGCTTGGCCAACGGCCGCTCCTCGGAGACGGGTTGGGCCTGGGCCGGCACCACCACGGCCGGGGCGGCCACCGGCGCGGCCACTGGCACGGCCGGAGCCTTCCGGGCCCGCCGCTGGGCACCGCCCGTACGCGGCCCGTACCCGACCAGCACCTCGCGGCGCTCGGGCTCGGCCGCAGCAGGAGCCGCGGCCGGGGCGACCGGGGCGACCGGGGAGACGGCGACCGGCGTAGGAGCGGGCGCCGGCTCGGCAGCCCCGTCCCCCACCGCGACCGAGATGATCGCGGTACCGACGTCCACCGTCGAACCGGCCGGGAAGAACAGCGTCTCGACGACCCCGTTGAACGGGATCGGCAGCTCGACCGCCGCCTTGGCGGTCTCCACCTCGCAGACCACCTGACCGTCCGTCACCACGTCGCCGGGCTTGACGTACCAGGTCAGGATCTCGGCCTCGGTCAGACCCTCGCCGACATCCGGCATCTTGAACTCGCGGAGCGAGCGCACCTCAGTGGTCATTTCGCCCCTCTTCTCAGAACGCCAGCGCGCGGTCGACGGCGTCGAGCACACGGTCCAGGTCGGGCAGGTAGGACTCCTCCACCCGGGACGGCGGGTACGGCGCGTGGTAGCCGCCGACCCGGAGCACCGGGGCCTCCAGGTGGTAGAAGCAGCGCTCGGTGATCCGGGCGGCGAGCTCGGCGCCCAGGCCCATGAAGACCGGCGCCTCGTGCACCACGATCGCCCGGCCGGTGCGCTTCACCGACTCCTCGACGGTGGCGAAGTCGATCGGCGAGATCGACCGCAGGTCGACCACCTCCAGGCGGCGGCCGTCCTCCTCGGCGGCGGCAGCAGCCTCCTGACAGACCTTCACCATCGGGCCGTACGCGATCAGCGTGGCGTCGGTGCCCGGCCTGACCACCCGGGCGGCGTGCAGCCCGAGGTCCGCCGAGTCGCCGACGTCGCCCTTGTCCCAGTAGCGGCGCTTCGGCTCCAGGAAGATCACCGGGTCGTCCGAGGCGATCGCCTGCCGGAGCATCCAGTGCGCGTCGTGCGCGTTGGAGGGGGTGACCACCCGCAGGCCGGCCGTGTGGGCGAAGTACGCCTCGTGCGACTCGCTGTGGTGCTCGACCGCGCCGATGCCGCCCGCGAACGGGATGCGCACGGTGACCGGCATCTTCACGTGCCCGAGGGCCCGGGCGTGCATCTTGGCCAGCTGGGAGACGATCTGGTCGAAGGCCGGGTAGACGAAGCCGTCGAACTGGATCTCCACCACCGGGCGGTAGCCGCGCAGCGCCAGGCCGATCGCGGTCCCGACGATGCCGGACTCGGCCAGCGGGGTGTCGATCACCCGGTCCTCGCCGAAGTCCTTCTGCAGCCCGTCGGTGATCCGGAAGACGCCGCCGAGCTTCCCGATGTCCTCGCCCATCAGCAGGGTCTTCGGGTCGTTCTCCAGCGACTTGCGCAGCGCCTCGTTGAGCGCCTTGGCGATGCTGAGCTGCCCTGCCATCAGTGGTTCTCCCCGCCCTCGAAGGAGGCGGCATACGCCTCGTACTCGGCCCGCTCCTCGTCCACCAGAGCGTGCGGCTCCGCGTAGACGTGGTCGAAGATCAGCGTCGGGTCCGGGTCGGGCATGCTCCGGACGCCCTCACGGACCCGCAGGCCGAGCTGCTCGCTCTCCGCCTCGACCGAGGCGAAGAACGCCTCGTCGGCCAGGCCCTCCGCGTCCAGGTACGCCTTCAGACGGGAGATCGGGTCCTTGGCCTTCCAGGCCTCGGTCTCCTCGGTGGCCCGGTAGCGGGTCGGGTCGTCCGAGGTGGTGTGGGCACCCATCCGGTAGGTGAACGCCTCGACCAGCACCGGGCCGTTGCCGCTGCGGGCGTGGTCGAGCGCCCAGCGGGTCACCGCGAGGCAGGCCAGCACGTCGTTGCCGTCCACCCTGACACCCGGGAAGCCGAAGCCCGAGGCGCGACGGTAGAGCGGGATCCGGGTCTGGTTGGTGGTGGGCTCGGAGATCGCCCACTGGTTGTTCTGGCAGAAGAAGACCACCGGCGCGTTGTAGACCGAGGCGAAGGTGAACGCCTCGCTCACGTCGCCCTGGCTGGAGGCGCCGTCACCGAAGTACGCGATCACCGCGTCGTCGGCGCCGTCCTTGGTGACGCCCATCGCGTATCCGGTGGCGTGCAGGGTCTGCGCGCCGATCACGATGGTGTAGAGGTGGAAGTTCTTCTCGTTCGGGTCCCAGCCGCCGTGGTTGACGCCGCGGAACATGCCGAGCAGGTTCAGCGGGTCGACGTCACGGCACCAGGCCACGCCGTGCTCCCGGTACGTCGGGAAGGCGTAGTCGCCGGTGCGCATCGCCCGTCCGGAACCGACCTGGGCGGCCTCCTGGCCGAGCAGCGAGGCCCACAGGCCCAGCTCGCCCTGGCGCTGCAGCGAGGTGGCCTCGGCGTCGAAGCGCCGGACCAGCACCAGGTCCCGGTAGAGCGAGCGGAGCTCCTCCGGCGTGGTGGTCAGCGGGAAGTCCGGGTGCTCGACCCGGACGCCTTCCGGCGTGAGCAGCTGGACCAGCTGGGGCTGGGCGTCCGACCCGGCCTCGGAGGGCTGGGCCTCCGAAGGAACTGGCGGGAGGGTGTCAGGGACGGCGGGGGCTGCCTTCTTGCGCGCCCTCGTCGTGCTTTTGACGGTCACGTTCACTCCTCGGTCTGTCCGGCCGCCCGGGGTCGCCGGTGACCGGTCCGGTCACCGCCTCGCAGGAGCGCGTGGGTATGCGCACCGATCTGCTCAGCAGGTGGTGTTCCTTTTCCGACGGCGTCCCACACGAGAACGTTACCCAGCGCAGCCCCTTGGCGCTTCTGCGCTAGGACGTCCTAGTTGTTCGGGTGTTGAGCGCCGCGGGTGTGGCGCGGCTCTCATTTCGTGGCCGTCAGGACACCTGCGCACGCTATCCGGGCAGCAGTCTCCGCGTAAGGGGGTAACGGGCATCAATTTCCCGATGGCGGTCGGCACGGGACACGGGTCTTCCTGCGTGCACATGGGAGCATTCGGCCGTGACTGGAAACGGACAAATCAGGGTATTCCTGCTCGATGATCACGAGGTCGTCCGCCGTGGCGTACACGAACTGCTCTCCATCGAGGACGACATCGAGGTGGTCGGCGAGGCCGGCACCGCAGCCGAGGCGCTCGCCCGGATCCCGGCAGTCCAGCCGGACGTGGCCGTGCTCGACATCCGGCTGCCGGACGGCAACGGGGTCGAGGTCTGCCGCGAGGTGCGCTCCCTGAACCCCGGGATCAAGTGCCTGATGCTCACCTCCTTCTCGGACGACGAGGCGCTCTTCGACGCCATCATGGCCGGGGCCTCCGGGTACGTACTGAAGGCGATCCGCGGCACCGACCTGCTCTCCGCGGTCCGCGACGTGGCGGCGGGCAAGTCCCTGCTCGACCCGGTCGCCACCGGCCGGGTGCTCGCCCGGCTCCGTGACGGCGGCGCGAAGGAGGACGAACGGCTCGCCCAGTTGACGAAGCAGGAGCGCCGGATCCTGGACCTGATCGGCGAGGGGATGACCAACCGTCAGATCGGCAACGAGCTCCACCTCGCCGAGAAGACCGTCAAGAACTACGTCTCCAGCCTGCTCGCCAAGATGGGCATGGAGCGCCGGACCCAGGCCGCCGCGTACGTGGCCAGGCACCAGACGGACCAGCGGCCCTGAGAGCACATCACTGACGGTACGTCAAGCGCCCCTCTGCGTAACCACTACTCTCAGGGCACGTGAACCACAGCACCTCCTTCGCGTGCGCACCGGCCCGCCCGGACACCAGCGCACCCCCCATCGGCACCCTCAGTCCTCCGGTCCCCGACCACGTCCTGACGGGGGTGCTGCGCTCCTACCGGCTGACCCGGTTCAGCGCCATACCGGTCGCCGAGGGGCTGCTCAACCGGGGCTACCGGGTGCAGACCGAGACCGGCCGGTACTTCCTCAAGTGCTACGTCGACCAGGCCACCGCCCCCCGCCCGGTGGTCGCCGCCCAGCACCGCGCGACCACCGCCCTGGCGGCGCTCGGCCTGCCGGTCACGCCCCCGGTCCGCGCCCGGGACGGCCGTACCTGCACCAGCCGGGGCGGACGTCTGTTCGCCCTCTTCCCCTGGATCGAGGGCGAGCACCGGCACGGCACCGAGCTGGACCTCCCGGAGAGCGGCGAACTCGGTGCGCTGCTCGGCCGCCTGCACGGCGCACTCGCCGAGGTGTGTGCCCCCGTTCGCCAGCCGACCGGCCACCGCTCCGCCGACCCGGACGAGACCGCCCTCCTGGTCGGCCGCCTCCGCGAACAGGCCCGTACCGCCGGGCCGAGCCCCTTCGACAGCCTCGCCGAACGACGGCTCACCGAACGCCTCGACCTGCTCGACACCCACCGCCACCGCCGCCCGGCCCCGCAGGCCGCCCCGCCCACCGGCTGGACCCACGGCGACTTCCACGGCCTCAACCTGCTCCACCGCCACGGCCGGGTGACCGCCGTCCTGGACTGGGACAAGCTCGGCCCCGGCCCGCTGGCCGAGGAGGCGGTCCGCGCCGCCACCCTGCTCTTCAACGACCGCACCACCGGCGTCCTGGACCTCAGTCGGGTCCGCCGCTGGTCCCGCGCCTACCGCGCGACCGGTGCCGCCACCGCCGCCGACCTCGCCGCCGCAGCCCACCGGGTCTGGTGGGAGCGCCTCAACGACCTCTGGATGCTCCAGTGGCACTACCAGCGTGCCGACCACCGCGCCGACCCGCTCTTCCCCGCCTCGGCCGCCCAGCTCACCTGGTGGTGCCAGGAGTACGAACAGGTCCTCGACGCCCTGACCAACTGACCTGACCCGTCGCACAGGGCACCCGGTCGGCACCCGCCAGGGGCCCGGGGTCATCCGCACGTCAGGTCCCGCGGCGGAGCCGCAGACCAGCGGAGCCCCGGGCCCCCGCCTACTGGTTCGTCTCGTTCGGGTTCGCCGCCGGTGAGCTGGGCGGGGCCGGGTTCGACGAGGAGGTGACGGGCGACGGCGACGAGCTCGGCGTCGCCGATGCACTGGGCGACGGCGAGGGCGTGGCCGACGGCGACTTGGACGCGCTCGGCGACGGCGACGGGCTGGGCGACGGCGAAGGCGTGGCCGACGCGCTGGCCGACGGGGTCGCCGACGGGGTCCGGGGAGTGGTCTTGACGGCCGACGGGGACGGGGTGTCCACCGACGGGGACGGCGAGGCCGAGGGGGTGCTCGACGTCACCGGGACGACCGGCGTCCCGGTGCCCTTGTCGCCGTCGAGCGCCAGCCCGATGCCGACGCCCGCGGCGCCGAGCACCAGCAGCACCCCGGCCACCGCCGGCCAGGGGTTCCGTCGCCGCCTCGGCTCCGGCTCGTCCGGCCCCCCGGCCGGGTCCACGGCCGGGTACGGCGCCGAGGGGGTCCGGAACGGCGAACCCACCGGATACCCGAGGACCGCCGTCGGATCGCTGCCCGCCGCGACGCCCCCGAGCGGCTCGGTGATCGCGGTGCCGCCGCTCGGGCTCCCCTCGTAGCCGGGGTAGCCGCCGGTGTGACCGGAACCGGCGGCCGCCAGCCCGGCCGCCGCTGCCGCCGCGGCGGCAGCCCCTGCCGCGTACCCGGCCCCCGCCGCACCGTGCATCTCGCGCAGCGCGTGCTGCAGGTGGGCCCGGAACTCGTCCGCGCTCTGGAACCGGTCGTCCGGGTTCTTCGCCAGCGAGCGCAGCACCATCGCGTCCAGCACGGCGGGCACCCGCGGGTTGGCCTGCGAGGGCGGCACCGGCGCGTCCTGGACGTGCTGGTAGACCACCGAGAGCGGGGTGTCACCGGTGAACGGCGGGCGCAGCGCGAGCAGTTCGTAGAGCATGCAGCCGGCCGCGTACAGGTCGGAGCGGTGGTCCACCGCCTTGCCGAGCGCCTGCTCGGGCGAGAGGTACTGCGGGGTACCCATCACCATGCCGGTCTGGGTCATCGTGCTGGCCGCGCCGGTGAGGGCGCGCGCGATGCCGAAGTCCATCACCTTGACCGCGCCGCCGGTGGTGATGATCACGTTGGCGGGCTTGATGTCGCGGTGCACGATGCCGTGCCGGTGGCTGTAGGCGAGCGCCTCCAGCACCCCGGCGATGATGATCAGCGCCTGGTCGACCGGTGGCGCCTCCTCGTCCACCAGCAGCTCGCGGACGGTCCGGCCCTCGACCAGCTCCATCACGATGTACGGCGTGGACTCGCCGTCCTCGACCTCCTCGCCGGTGTCGTAGACGGCGACGATCGAGTGGTGGTTGAGCGAGGCCACCGAGTGCGCCTCGCGGGTGAACCGGAGCCGGGCGGTCTCGTCCTGGGCGAGTTCGGTACGGAGCAGCTTGACCGCGACGGTCCTGGCCAGCCGGACGTCCTGGGCCGCGAACACCTCGGCCATCCCGCCCCGGCCGAGCCGGTGGGTGAGCCGGTAGCGGCCGTCACCCACGGTGCCGAGCGGTGCGGCGGTGCCCCGTCCTGGAGTGGAGGGACCCGGGCCGGCGGTCGCGGGCAGCAAGGCCGTCTCGGCCGTCTCGGCGGTGCCGGATGTGGGGTTGGCCGCCGGCACCTCGGGCGTCTCGGGGGTCTCGTCCGCGCCGTCGCCCGGCTGCTGTGTCTGTGCCATCACTCCTCGCCCCGGGCGGTCGCCCTGTCAGTTGCGTCCTTGGAACGCTACCGCTTCGGCGGACCCGCCGTGCCGTGGCACAGCCGGTGCGCCAATCAGATCGGCCGGTCCGGGAGGTACTGGCTCGAAGCCGCCGACGCGCCGCTGTCGTACGTGTCGCTCTGCCGGTTCTGCTCCTGCTTGGCCGCCACGATGGCGACGATCACCGAGGCCAGCACCAGCACCCCGATGATCACCCCGATCACCACCAGCGCGGTCGAGCAGCCGTTCCCCTTCGCCGCCTGCGGGGCGAACTGCGGTGCGGCGTAAGACTGCTGGGGGTACGGCTGCCCCGGCGGGTAGGGCGAGGGCTGCTGCTGCGGGAACGGCCCCGGGTACGGCTGGGCGAAGACCGGCGGCGGGGTCTGCGGGCCGTACGGCGGCGGGGTGGCGGGCTGGTACGGCTGGTGCACCTGCGGCGTGGGTCCGCGCAGGTCGCCGCCGACCTGCGGGAAGCCGGTCAGCGAACTCCCGACCGCCGCCGGGCCGCCGGCCGACACCGAACGCGGCCCCTCGCCGATCACCAGCGGCGTGGCCGCACGCAGCGGCACCCCGCCGTCCGGCACCCCGGCCGCGATCCGCTCCACCTCGGCGCGCATCGCCTCGGCGGTCGGGAACCGGTGCGCCGGATCCTTCCGCAGCGCCCGGGCCACCAGCGCGTCCACCCCCGGCCGGACCGCCGGGTTGAGGCCGGAGGGCGCGGGCGCCTCCTCCTGCACGTGCTTGTACGCGATCGAGAAGGGGGAGTCACCGTCGAACGGCAGCTCCCCGGTGAGCAGCTCGAACAGCATGCAGCCGACCGAGTAGAGGTCCGAGCGGGCGTCCACGCTCTTGCCGAGCGCCTGCTCGGGCGAGAGGTACTGCGGGGTGCCGACCACCATGCCGGTCTGGGTCATCGAGGTCACCCCGGACTGCAGGGCGCGCGCGATGCCGAAGTCCATCACCTTCACGGTGCCCTTGGCACTGACCATCACGTTGCCCGGCTTGATGTCCCGGTGCACCAAGCCCTGGTCGTGCGAAGCCTCCAGCGCGGACAGCACCGCCCCGGTGATCGTCAGCGCCTGGTCGGCGGGCATCGCGCCGCCCCGGGCGATCGCCTCGTTCAGCACGTCGCGCAGGGACTGGCCCTCGACGTACTCCATCACGATGTACGGGGTGGTCGCGCCGTCCGGGCCGACGTCCTCGCCGCTGTCGAAGACCGAGACGATGTTGGTGTGCTGGAGCCTGGCGACCGCCTGCGCCTCCCGGCGGAACCGCTCCCGGAACGCCTGCTCCCGGCCCAGCTCGGTGTGCAGGGTCTTCACCGCGACCTTGCGGTCCAGCACGGTGTCGTGCGCCAGGTGGACGGAGGCCATCCCACCCTGGCCGAGCAGGTGCCGCAGCACGTACCGGCCGCCTGCCAGCGAGTGGCCCTCGACCGTGCTGCCGTCCTCGCCGCTCATGTCCCCTGCTTCCCCCTCCGGCTGCGGAGGTGTCCCGGCTGCACAGCCGTCCGGGTGCAGAACCGGACCGACCCCGGCCGACGACCCGCAGGGGGCCGACGACAGGGGTCAGGGTATCGGCTCGGGCCGCCGTCCCCGGGTGGCGGGGCGGGGCCGTGTCCGAGCTGGAACGAAGTGTGCGCAGCAGCTCTACAGGTACGGGCCCGAGCGGATGCCGCGGCCCTCGACCGGCTCGTCGAACTCCGCCTCGGCGCCGTGGCTGCCGGGCGGCAGTGCGCGCCGCATCTGCTCCAACTGCGCTCGGGCGGCCATCTGCTGGGCGAACAGCGCGGTCTGGATGCCGTGGAACAGGCCCTCCAGCCAGCCCACCAGCTGGGCCTGCGCGATCCGCAGCTCCGCCTCGGTCGGGATGGTGTCCTCGGTGAACGGCAGCGAGAGCCGCTCCAGCTCCTCCACCAGCTCGGGTGCCAGGCCGAGCTCCAGCTCCTTGATCGAGCTGGCGTGGATGTCCTTCAGGCGCGCCCGGCTGGCCTCGTCGAGAGGCGCCATCCGGACCTCCTCCAGCAGCTGCTTGATCATGCTGCCGATCCGCATGACCTTGGCGGGCTGCTCGACCATCTCGGTCACAGGCAGCTCCCGGGGTTCCACCGCCTCGCCCTCCCCGCCCCGGCCGAAGCCCGATCCGGGGACCGCACCGACGGGCATCCCGTCCGGGCCCACGATCAGCACCTTCGGGGCGTCCTCCGACTGCGACCGTTCGTTCATCGGCTTCGTCATAGCTCCTTCATATGCTTCGCGCGGGGAGAGGGTCAACTCACCGACCATCATGCCGGTACGAGGCCCTCCGCGCCGCTGATCCGCCCTGACCAGGCGTCAGCGACGGCGCAGCCGCAGGCCGACCAGCGCCAGCCCGGCGCCGATCATCGCCAGCCCGGCGCCGAGCGGCAACTGCAGGGTGGAGGCGTCGGTCCAACGCAGCGGGGCGGTGAAGTCGGCCGCCACCCGGACGGCCGCCGGGGGCCGGTCGGCCGTCTCGACCACGTCGGGCGGTCCGTCCTGCTCGACCGGTTCGGCCGGGGCGGCCGGTGCGGCCTCGGGCTGCTGGACCACCGGCTCGGCGGCGGGGGCCGCCGGAGCGGGCGGCGGCTGCGAGGGCTCCTGGTACCGCACGACGTACTGCACGACGGGAGCCACCGGCACCACAGGCGCGGCCGGTCGGGCCGATACCCTCGCCGGGCCCGGGAGCGGGGTCGGGGTGGGCTGCACGGACGGACGGACGGGCGTCGGCGTCGGGCTCGGCTGGACAGCGGCCGGTGCGGTCGGTGTCGGAGCCGGAGTGGGCGTCTGGACCGGCGTGGGCGTCGCGGAGGGCGAGGGCTCGACCGGCTCCCCGGACGGCTCGGGGTTCCCGGGCGTCGCCGGGACGGTCCGCCCCGGGCTCGACCCCGGCACCACCGGCAGCTGAACGGTGGGCAGCACCGGCAGCGTCGGCAAGGTCGGGAGTACTGGCAGCGCGGGCAGCTGGGGTATCAGCACCGACGGGACCGTGGGCAGCACCACCCCCGCCTGCGGCGACCCCCCCGGCTCCCGCTCCTCCGCCAGCGCGATCGACCCGGCCAGCAGCAGCGGCACCGTCGCCCCGGCCAGCACTGCGGTACGCCACAGCACCATCACCGGAACAGAACGTGCTGAGAACGCGAACGGAAGTGCGGCCACGGCGGGAGGTCCTTCCGACGGCCGAACGCGCTGCGACGCGGACGGCGGCGGGACAGCTCCGCACCAGCCTCACATATTCCGATAATCCAGGCATTTCGGACCCATCAGGAGTCGCGCCGCAGCCCCCTCCGGAGCTGCGGCCGACCCCGCGCTCAGCGCGCCAGCAGCACCTTGCCGACCTGTTCCCCGGCCTCCACCACCCGGTGTGCCTCGGCCGCCTCCGTCAGCGGCAGCACCCGGTCGACCACGGGCTTCACCACACCCGCCTCGATCAGCGGCCAGACGTGCTCCCGGACGGCCGCCACGATCGCGGCCTTCTCGCCGAGCGGGCGGCTGCGGAGCGCGGTGGCGGCCACGGCGGCCCGCTTGGCGAGCAGCTTGGAGAGGTCCAGTTCGCCCTTGACCCCGCCCTGCAGACCGATCACGACCAGTCGGCCGTTGGTCGCCAGGGCGTCGATGTTCCGGTCCAGGTACTTGGCGCCCATGATGTCCAGGATCACGTCCGCCCCGGCCCCCTTGGTGGCGGCAGCGACCTCCTCGACGAAGTCCTGCTTCCGGTAGTCGATGCCGATGTCGGCACCCAGTTCGGCGCAGCGGGCCAGCTTGTCCGCGCTCCCCGCGGTGACCAGCACCTTGGCGCCGACCGCCTTGGCCAGCTGGATCGCCATCGTGCCGATACCGCTGGCGCCACCGTGCAGCAGGACCGTCTCGGTCGGACGCAGGTGGGCCACCATGAAGAGGTTCGACCAGACCGTGCAGGCCACCTCGGGCAGCGCGGCCGCCTCGGTCACGCTCAACCCCGACGGTACCGGAAGCAGTTGGCCGACCGGGACGGCCACCAGCTCGGCGTACCCGCCGCCCGCCAGCAGGGCGCAGACCTCGTCGCCGACGGCCCAGCCGGCCACCCCGGCCCCGAGGGCGACGATCCGCCCCGCGCACTCCAAGCCGGGGTAGGGCAAGGTGCCGGGCGGCGGGGCGTAGCGGCCCTGCCGCTGCAACAGGTCGGCCCGGTTCACCGCACTGGCCGTGACCTCGACCAGCACCTCCCCGGCGGCGGGCACCGGATCCGGCACCTCCGCCCACACCAGGGCTTCGGGACCGCCGGGCTGAGGAATCGTCATCGCATGCATACGTCCGACGGTACTGCCCCGGCCCGGGGCGATCGCGGACGGTGGTCAGGCGGGTCTGATGGTGATGACGCGGTCGGTCAACTGGAGGACGGCGGCTTCGGGTTCGGTGTAGTTGAGCACCCGCCGTCCCCGCACCACCGCCACCACCAGATCCGCGCACTCACGCGGACCGTGACCCGCCTCCGCCCTGGTGACGGGACGCTCCACCACGTCCAGCCCGTTCCCGTACGTCAGCAGGTCCTCCATCACCGCCCCCGCGTGCGGACTCAGCATCGACATCCCCAGCAGACGCCCCGCCGAACTCGAACTCGTCACCACCACATCCGCACCGCTCTGCCGCAACAACGGCGCGTTCTCGTCCTCCCGCACCGCCGCCACCACCGTCGCACCCCTGTTCAACTGACGAACCGTCAACGTCACCAACACCGCAGTGTCATCACGCTCGGGTGCCACCACGACCTTGCCGGCGGTGGGCAGTTCGGCCCGGAGCAGGGTCTCGGTCCGCGTCGCGTCGCCGATCACACCGGTCAGTCCGTCCCGGGTGGCCTGGTCGATCACCCTGCGCTGGGGGTCCACGACGACGATCTCGCGACGGTCGACGCCCTGACCGAGCAGCGTGGCCACCGCGTGGCGCCCCTTGGTCCCGTACCCCACGACGACGGTGTGCTCCCGCACGGTGGGCCTCCAGCGGGTTGACGGATACGAGTGCTGGTGACGATACCGAGTCCGGGTGCGGCTCCGGTGATGCCACGACTCGCCCGGCCGGAACGGCCACCGGGCGGACGCTGCCGTCATTCTGGTCCACGTGACGAAGAACGATCAGTCCTCGCGAGCCGACCGCCCGCCCTCGCGGCTGCGGCGATCGAATTACCGCCGCAGCCGACGCCCGGACTCGGATACCGAGTCCGGCAGCCGGATCAGCCTGCCCACCCAGCCGCCGAAGCCGCCGCTGCTCCAGGTCTCCCGCAGGCTGGTGCTCGCGCTGGCGGTGCTGGTCGCCACCACGCTGATCGTCTGGCTGGACCGCACCGGCTACAACGACAACTCCGACGGTTCGGTGGACCTGCTGGACGCCGGCTACTACGCCACCGTCACGCTCTCCACCACCGGGTACGGCGACATCACCCCGGTCGGCGACGGGGCCCGGCTCACCAACATCCTGGTGATCACACCGTTGCGCGTGGTCTTCCTGATCATCCTGGTCGGCACCACCCTGGAGGTCCTGACCGAGCGGACTCGCCGGCAGTGGCGGATCGGACGGTGGAAGGACACTGTGCGGGAGCACACCGTCGTCGTGGGGTACGGGACCAAGGGGCGCCATGCGGTGGCCACGCTGCTCGGTCAGGGTGTGGAGCGCCGCGAGATCGTCGTCGTGGACCCCCAGGCCAAGGTGATCGAGCAGGTGGCCCTGGACGGACTGGTCGGCGTCCAGGGTGACGGGACCAGGACGGACACCCTGCGCAGCGCGGAACTGGATCGAGCCGCCCGGGTGGTCGTCGCTTTGGGCCGTGATGACACTGCGGTGTTGGTGACGTTGACGGTTCGTCAGTTGAACAGGGGTGCGACGGTGGTGGCGGCGGTGCGGGAGGACGAGAACGCGCCGTTGTTGCGGCAGAGCGGTGCGGATGTGGTGGTGACGAGTTCGAGTTCGGCGGGGCGTCTGCTGGGGATGTCGATGCTGAGTCCGCACGCGGGGGCGGTGATGGAGGACCTGCTGACGTACGGGAACGGGCTGGACGTGGTGGAGCGTCCCGTCACCAGGGCGGAGGCGGGTCACGGTCCGCGTGAGTGCGCGGATCTGGTGGTGGCGGTGGTGCGGGGACGGCGGGTGCTCAACTACACCGAACCCGAAGCCGCCGTCCTCCAGTTGACCGACCGCGTCATCACCATCAGACCCGCCTGACACGACCTGACCGGACCGGTCACGGCGTGGCCAGGGTCTCGGCCCGGCCGTCGGCCGGCACCCCGCCGGGCGGGACGACAGCGAGCGCCTCGGCCAGGGCCAGGCCCCGCAGCATCGCCGGGCCGTCGAAGGCCAGCGGCACCAGGCCACGCTCGGTCCTGACCACCGGGACCAGCCGGGTGTCGGTCGGATGGCCCGGCAGTGCGGCGGCCACCGGCTCGGTCCTGAGCTCCGGTCCCGGACGGCCGGCCTGCCGGCCCAGCAGCGGCAGGGCCAGCGTGACGGTGCCGGCGACGGCCGCCAGCGGGTTGCCCGGCAGGCCCACCAGGTGGCGCCCGTCCGGGAGTTCGGCCAGCAGCATCGGGTGTCCGGGGCGGACCGCGACACCGTCCACCAACAGCCGGGCGCCCGTGGCGGCGAGCGCCTCGTGCAGGAAGTCCACCGGCCCGGCAGCCGTCCCTCCGGTAGTGACCACCACGTCGGCGGGCGAGTGCCGGATCGCGTCCCTGAGCAGCCCGAAGTCATCCCCTACCCGGCGCTGTCCGACCAGCTCCGCACCGGCGGCGGCCAGCCACGGCGGCAGCAGCGGCCCGAGCGCGTCGCGGACCAGGCCCGCGCCCGGGAGGCCGGACTCCAGCAGTTCGTCACCGACCAGCAGCAGTTCGACCGTCGGACGGCGGTGCACGGTGAGCCGGTCGTACCCGCAGGCCGCGGCCAGACCGAGCACCGCCGGGGTCACCACCGTCCCGGCCGGGAGCAGCGACTCGCCCCGGCGGCACTCCTGGCCGCGTGGCCGGACGTCCTGCCCCGGCGGCACCTCGCCCGTCGGGTGCAGCACCACCCCGTCGGTCCGGCCGTGCTCCCGGCGCAGCACGCCGGTGGCACCCGGCGGCAGCTGCGCGCCTGTGGCGATCTGCACCGCGGCGCCGTCCGCCAGCGGCCCGCACGGCTCACCGGCCAGCACCCGGCCCGCCAGCCGCCACGGCCCCGGACCGGCGACCGCCCAGCCGTCCATCGCGGAGGTGTCGAAGGCCGGCAGGTCCGTGAGCGCCTCCAAGGGCCCCGCCAGGGTCTGCCCGAGCGCGGCCCCCAGCGCGAGCCCGACGGCGGGCAGCGGCTGACGGCCGGCCAGGCGCGCCGCCCGGCGGGCCTGCGGCCACGGGCAGTGCCGCAGCGCCTGTACGGGGGCGGCCGCCGCCACCGTCGTCACTCCTGCTCCCGGGCCCAGCGTTCGGCCAGCGCCTCGGTCCTGACCCGCGCCCGGGCCACCTCTTCCGCGCCGCCGCCCTGCTGGGCCGCCGCGTAGCCGACCAGGAACGCCGTCAGCGGTGCGGCGGGCCTGGCCACCCCGTGCGCCACCACCCGGGCGAGGTCCAGCAGGCCGGACACGTCCACCTCCAGGTCGATGCCCAGCTCGGTGGCGACGTCGGCGATCCAGTCATCCAGCGTGCGTTCCATGGGCCCATGCTCCCTGATCCGTCGTCGGCTGCCACGCTCCGGGGCGTGAGCATCGCGCGTCGTTTCGCTCACCGAGCCGCACGGCCACCGGTGAGCAGGACCGCATTCCAGGGGCTCAGAGGTCCCGGCGGCGGGCGGCCTCCAGGTCTTCCCAGGTGTCGCAGTCGCAGGAGACACCGTCCGGGTCGGCCAGGCGCCCGAGCCGGAGCGGAGCGAGCAGCCGCCGGATCGGCAGCCCGGCCGGTTCACCGAGACCGGCCAGGGCGGCCCGGAGGGCGGCGGTGCGGTAGGCGCCGGCCAGCGGCTGGTCCCGGCCGTCGGCGTCCACCAGCAGGGCACCGTCGTACTCCTCCGCGAGCGCGTCCACCAGCCGCCCGACGGTCCGCCCGTCCAGGAACGGCAGGTCCGCCGCGAGCAGCAACACCCGGTCCGCGGTGATCAGGGCGAGTCCGGCCGCCACCGCCGCGACCGGGCCGCCGCCGGGTGGGTCCTCCCGGGTCCAGAGCAGGTCACGGCGTTCGGTCGGCCGTCCGGGGCCGACCACCACCGCCGTGCGGGCGTCCGGGCAGGCGGCGAGCACCCGATCGAGCAGGGTGCGTCCGCCGACCGCCAGACCCGGCTTGTCCACGCCGCCGAGCCGCCGGGCGGCGCCCCCGGCGAGGACGAGTGCGTCGTAGGCCGTCATGTGGCCAGTATTCCGCTCAGGGGTCCTCGACGATCTCCGCGTCCACGATCCCGTTGTCGCCGTGGGAGAGGTCCTCGGGCGTGAGGACGTTGGCCGCCGCACTGAGTTCGAGGATCGCCGGGAGGGTCAGTCCGCCGTAGCGTTCGTTGACCATCGCCACCAGGGCTTCGGCGTCGTCGGGGTGGACGGACAGGGCCCGGTCGAAGTCCTGGAGGTACTCGCTGGTGAAGGTGAGCACCCGCATCGCGTCGTCGTCGGCGCCGGGGGCCCGGTGGCCGGCGATCACCCGGTCGGCGCCGAGGTCGGCCAGCCTGGCCAGGTTGTGCGCCCACTGCTCGCGCTCGGCCGGGTCGGTGTCCGCCGTCCAGACGTGGGTGCCGTTGTAGACGAAGTCCCCGGCGACCACCGTGCGGCTGCCCGGGATGTGGACCACGGTGGATCCCGCACTGTCGCCCTGTCCGAGGCTGAGCACCCGGATCAGCTGCCGGTCGATCATCAGCGGCTGCGGCAGCAGCGTGGCGGGGACCAGCGGATGGTCCGGGATGTCGTCCCCGTACACGGGCTTCCACTGGGCCACCTTGGCGGCCAGCGTGGCCATGATGCCCTCCACCACCAGGGGGGCGGCGAGCAGCTGCGCCTTGGGGAAGAGCCGGAGCACCTCCTCGGCACCGAAGTAGTGGTCCGGGTGCTGGTGGGTGATCACGATGGCGAGCAGCTGGCGACCCTTGCCCGCCACCCACTCGGCGAGCTCCCGGCCGGCGCTCCGGGTCAGCTGGGCGTCGACCAGGATCGCGGTGCGCTCACCCATGATCAGGCTGGAGGTGGCGAAGAAGGCCGTCTCGGGGCCGGTGAAGACCTCGATCCGCAGGGGGGCCGGGGCCGGACCCGGGTGCCCCGGACCGGCCGGTCCGGCTCCGGCGGTCCCTTCGGGCTGGGACGGCGTCACATCGGCTCCCTGGTCCGCACGGTGGGCCCGTGCCGGGACCCGTAGGGCTCCAGCTTGGGAGGAAACCGCCGGAATCGCCGGACAGGCGCGCCCAGGTGAGTGATCAAGCACCTCTCCCGGGCGCCGCCGCTGCTGCTACTTCTTCTTCCCGGTGAGCTTGTCGAGGCGGGCGGTGAGGCCCCAGGCGGTGACCCGCCACAGCGCCTCGACCACGATGCTCCGGCTCATCTTCGAGGCACCGAGCTCCCGCTCCACGAAGGTGATCGGCACCTCCGCCACCTTGAAACCCGCCTTGACCGTCCGCCACGCCAGATCCACCTGGAAGCAGTACCCCGCCGAAGCGACCTGGTCCATACCCAGCCCCTCCAACGTCTCCCGCCGGAACGCCCGGTACCCACCCGTCACATCCCAGATCGGCACATCCAGCATCAACCGCGAGTACAACGAACCACCCCGCGACAGCAACAGCCGCGAACGCGGCCAGTTCACCACCTCACCACCCGGCACCCACCGCGAACCCAGCACCAGATCCGCCGTCCGCAACGCCGTCAACAACCTCGGCAGCTCCTCCGGGCGGTGCGAACCGTCCGCATCCATCTCCACCAGCACCTGGTACCCCTGGTCCAGACCCCAACGGAAACCCGCCAGATAGGCCGCCCCCAGCCCCTCCTTGCCCCTGCGGTGCAACACGTGCACGTGATCATCCGCCGCCGCCAACTTGTCGGCCAGATCACCCGTACCGTCCGGACTGTTGTCGTCCGCCACCAGAACGTGCGCCTCCGGAACCGCCGCCCGCACCCGCGCGGTGATCAACTCGACGTTCTCCGCCTCGTTGTACGTCGGAATGATCACCAGCACCCCACCGAGATCGGCGAAGGAACTCTCCTGGTCAGCCGTGGTCACGTCTCTGATGCCTTTCGGGTACAGCGGGTGAGCAGCGAGCCCTGGTGGCCGCTGTCCGGGTGGATGAGGCGCACCTCGCGGTGCCCGGTCTCCTCGGATACGAAGAAGTGCAGGAATAGCGCATGCTACGACGAACCGGCTGCCCGGCGGTCGCCAGGGCGGTGCCGCGCTCCGCTCACCAGATAGTCTTCCTGTTCAACTTGCACACCCGTGGGTCGCGAAGCAACCGTCGCTCGCGTCCGCCTCGCCCGCCCATCGCCGCGCCCCAGCGCCGGTGGGAGCACCGGGAAGGTCGGACCCGCGCCGGTGTCGACCGAGAACGTGCGGCACGGCCGCACCGAGCAGGGTGGAGTGCCGGACAGTGCGGGACTTGATGCAGTTGGTGAAGGCGTACGACGTGCGTGGTGTGGTGCCGGATCAGTGGGACGAGGGTCTGTCGTTCGCGTTGGGTGCTGCGTTTGTGCGGGTGGTGGGTGCGTCGGCGGTGGTGGTGGGGCATGACATGCGGCCGTCGTCGCCGTCGTTGTCGCGGGCGTTCGCGTTGGGGGCGGTGGGGTCGGGGGCGGATGTGGTGGAGATCGGGTTGTGTTCGACCGATCAGTTGTATTACGCGTCGGGGTCGTTGGATCTGGCGGGGGCGATGTTCACGGCGTCGCACAATCCGGCGCGGTACAACGGGATCAAGTTGTGTCGTGCGGGTGCGTCGCCGGTGGGGCAGGACACGGGGCTGACGGAGATCCGTGAGTTGGTGGAGTCGTGGACGGGTCCGGATGGCGTGGTGACGGTGCCGCCGTTGGAGGTGGCTGCGGGGTCGTTGTCGGTGAAGGACACGTTGGGTGGGTATGCGGGTCATCTGCTGGGTCTGGTGGACCTGGCGGGGATGCGGCGGTTGAAGGTGGTGGTGGACGCGGGGAACGGGATGGGCGGCCACACGGTGCCCACGGTGTTCGCGGGTCTGCCGGTGGATCTGGTGCCGCTGTACTTCGAGTTGGACGGGACGTTCCCCAACCACGAGGCGAACCCGTTGGATCCGGCGAACCTGGTCGACCTCCAGGCGAAGGTCGTGGAGTGCGGGGCGGATCTGGGGCTGGCGTTCGACGGGGACGCGGACCGCTGTTTCGTGATCGACGAGCGTGGTGAGGCGGTGTCGCCGTCGGCGATCACGGCGTTGGTGGCGGCGCGGGAGATCGCCCGGGTGCAGGCCGCCGGTGAGAGCAACCCGACCGTCATCCACAACCTGATCACCTCGCACACGGTGCCCGAGGTGGTCCGTGAGCTGGGTGCCACTCCCGTGCGGACCCGGGTGGGGCATTCGTTCATCAAGCAGGAGATGGCCGTCACGGGTGCGGTGTTCGGCGGGGAGCATTCCGCGCACTACTACTTCCGGGACTTCTGGCGCGCCGACACCGGGATGCTGGCGGCGTTGCACGTGCTGGCGGCGCTGGGGCACCAGGAGCGGCCGTTGTCGGCGCTGACGGCCGCCTACGACCGCTACAGCGCGTCGGGGGAGATCAACTCCACGGTCACCGACCAGGAGGCCGCCACCGCCAGGGTCGCCGCCCACTACGCCGGCTGTCCCGACGCCGGTACCGACACCCTCGACGGGCTCACCATCACCACGCCCACGTGGTGGCTCAACCTCCGCGCCTCCAACACCGAGCCCCTCCTGCGGCTCAACGTCGAAGCCGACACCCCCGCCATCATGGCCACCATCCGCGACACCGTCCTGACCCTCATCCGCACCTGACACCCCCCACCACCACACCGGCCCGTCCCCGCACTCGCACCGAAGCGGGTTAGGGTCGGTCCACTCCCGTACGAGAGCGAACAGGACGTGCCCATGAACCGGCTCGCCAACACCGTCCGCCCCTATGCCTGGGGGTCGGTCACCACCATCCCCGAGTTGCTGGGCGTCGAGGCGACCGGCGAACCGCAGGCCGAACTCTGGATGGGCGCCCACCCGAGCGCCCCGTCCCGGGTCGACCGGGGCGGTGGTCCGCGCGCCCTGGACGAGCTGATCGAGGCCGACCCGGAGGGCGAGCTGGGGGCCGAGACGGTGGCCAGGTTCGGGCCGACCCTGCCGTTCCTGTTCAAGGTGCTGGCGGCGGGGGTGCCGCTCTCCATTCAGGCGCATCCCACGCTGGCCCAGGCCGAGGCGGGCTTCGCCGCCGAGGAGGCCAGGGGCATCCCGCTGGACGCCCCGGAGCGGAACTACCGGGACGCCAACCACAAGCCCGAACTCATCTGCGCGCTGGACGAGTTCGAGGGTCTGTGCGGATTCCGCCGACCGGCCGAGGCGGCCGATCTGCTGGCCTCTCTGGACGTGCCCGAGCTGCTGCCGCTGGTCGAACTGCTCCGCAACAAGCCGGAGTCGGAGGCCCTGAGCCAGGCGGTCGCCGACATCCTCTCGATGACCGGGGAGAGCGCCACCGCCGTCGTGGCGGCCACCGCCGCCGCGATCGAGCGGGCCGCCGCCTCCGACGACCCGACCGGACAGTTCGCCGGATACGCCTTCGCCGCCCGGGAGTTCCCCGGCGACACCGGGCTGCTCATCGGCCTGCTGCTGAACCACTTCGTCCTCCAGCCGGGCGAAGCGCTCTATCTCGGGGCCGGGCTCCCGCACGGCTACCTGCGGGGGACCGGCACCGAGATCATGGCCAACTCCGACAACGTGCTGCGCTGCGGGCTGACGCCCAAGCACGTGGACGTGGCCGAGCTGCTCCGGGTGGTCGACTTCCGGGCCGGCCGCCCGGAGGTGCTGCGGCCGGCCGCCGATGCCAACGGCGAAGAGCTCTACCCCGTACCGATCGACGAGTTCCGGCTGTCCCGGTTCGTCCTCACCGGGACGGCCCGGGTGCTCGACGGCCGGGCCCCGCAGATCCTGCTCTGCACCGAGGGCAGCGCCGAACTCACCGCCGCCGACGGCACCGTGCTCACCCTGGACCGCGGCCAGTCCGCCTTCCTGCCCGGAACGGGCACGGAGACCACCCTGTCCGGCTCCGGCACGACCGTCTTCCGGGCCACCGTCACCCTCTGACCACAGCCGGGCCACCGCCCTGCACGGAACGGGCAGTTCACCGACCACTGTGTCCAAGGGGCGGAATCCCGGACACCCCGCGCCGCCCGGCTGCCAGGATCGCGGGCATGACCCGCGACCTGCGCATCTGCTTCGTCGGCGACTCCTACGTGGCCGGCGTCGGCGACCCACGGTTCCTCGGCTGGGCCGGCCGGCTGGCCGCCCGTACCCTCGCCGCCGGGCAGCCCCTCACCGGCTACAACCTCGGGGTCCGGCGCCAGACTTCAGCCGATGTGCTCAAGCGTTTCGAGGGCGAGTGCGGCCCGCGGCTGGCCGCCGCCACCGACCCCCGGGTCGTGCTCTCCGTCGGCGTCAACGACGCCACCCACGAGAACGGGCGGCCCCGGGTCCCCGCAGACGAGTCCGCGGCCAACCTGACCCGCCTGCTCGACCTGGCCACCGCCAACGGCTGGTCCGTCCTGGTGGTCGCCCCGCCGCCGGTCGCCGACCTCGGCCACCAGGCCCGCACCGCCGGTCTGGACCGGGAGTTCGCCCGGATCTGCCGCACCGCCGAGGTCCCGTACGTCCCCGCCCACCAACCGCTCGCCGCCGATCCCACCTGGATCCACGAAGTACGCGTCGGCGATGGCGCCCACCCCGCCGAAGCGGGGTACGACGCCATCGCCGAGCTGATCGCCCCCTCCTGGGACGAGTGGATCGCCTCGGGCCGGTCGGTGTAGATCCACCGCCATCTCCCGGGCCGAACCGGCTACTTGGGGTCCCGGTTGAAGGCGGCCTTGGACCAGCGGTAACCGAGGACGGTGAGACCGAGCGACCAGGCGACCGCGAGCCACCCGTTGTTGCCGATTTCGGTGCCCAGGAGCAGGCCGCGCAGGGTCTCGATGGCGGGAGTGAACGGCTGGTACTGGGCGATCGGCTGGAACCAGCCCGGCATCGCGTGGACCGGGACGAAGGCGCTGGAGATCAGCGGCAGGAAGATCAGCGGGATCGCGTTGTTGCTGGCCGCCTCGGCGTTCGGGCTCACCATGCCCATCCCGACCGCGATCCAGGTGAGCGCGGTGGCGAACAGGACCAGCAGCCCGAAGGCCGTCACCCACTCCAGGACGGTCGCGTCGGTGGAGCGGAAACCGATCGCCACCCCGACCGCGCCGACCAGGACGACGCTGGCGACGGACTGCAGGACGCTCCCGACGACGTGTCCGATCAGGACGGAGCCGCGGTGGATGGCCATGGTCCGGAAGCGGGCGATGATGCCTTCGGTCATGTCGTTGGAGACGGACACCGCGGTGCCGATGGTGGTGCTGCCGATGGTCATCAGCAGCAGACCGGGCACCAGGTAGGCGACGTAGGCGGAGCGGTCGGCGGCGCCGCCGATGCCCGCGCTCATCGTGTCGCCGAAGACGTAGACGAAGAGCAGCAGCAGCATGACCGGAGTGAGCAGCAGGTTGAGGGTGAGCGACGGGTACCGGCGCGCGTGCAGCAGGTTGCGGCGCAGCATGGTGGAGGAGTCGCGGACGGCGAGGGCCAGGGTGCTCATCGGAGGGTCTCCTTGGGCTGGTCGGTACCGGTGAGGGCGAAGAAGACGTCGTCGAGGTCGGGGGTGTGCACGGTGAGCTCGTCCGCCTCGATGCCGGCCGTGTCCAGGCGGTCGAGGACGGTGCGCAGGTCGCGCTGGCTGCCGTCGCTGAGGATCTGCAGGGTCAGCGCCTCGTCGTCCCGGGTGGCGTCGCGCAGTGCGCCGACGGCGCTGCGGTAGGCGGCGGGGTCGGCGAAGCGGAGGCGGACGTGGCCGCCGGGGATGAGCCGCTTGAGCTCCTCGGCGGTGCCCTCCGCCGCGATCCTGCCGTTGTTGAGCACGGCGATGCGATCGGCGAGTTCGTCGGCCTCGTCCAGGTACTGAGTGGTCAGGAAGACGGTGACGCCACCCGAGACCAGTTCGCGGATGATCTGCCACATGCCGTGCCGCGAGCGCGGGTCGAGGCCGGTGGTGGGCTCGTCCAGGAAGATGATCCGGGGGCTGCCGACCAGCGTCATCGCGATGTCGAGCCGGCGCTTCATACCGCCGGAGTAGGTGGAGGCGGGCTTCTTCGCGGCCTCCACCAGGTCGAACCGCTCCAGCAGCTCCGCCGCCACCCTCCGGCCCTCGCTCCTGGAGAGGTGGTGCAGGTCGGCCATCAGGAGCATGTTCTCCTCACCGGTGATCAGCCCGTCCACGGCGGAGAACTGACCCGTGACCCCGATCGCCGCGCGCACCCCGTCCGGTGCCGTGGTGACGTCGTGGCCCGCGACCTGGGCCTGGCCGCCGTCGGCGGTGATGAGGGTGGAGAGGATCTTCACGACGGTGGTCTTGCCGGCCCCGTTCGGCCCCAGCAGAGCGAACACCGACCCGGCCGGGATCCGCAGATCGATGCCGTCGAGAACGGTCTTGTCGCCGTACGACTTACGCAGGCCGACGGCGGAGACGGCGGCCGACCGGCCATTCCTTGGCGTGGGCATGACAGATGAACCCATGGGGTCCTCCCCTTCGAGCGTTTCGGTGAGTGGGCTTGCGGAAGCTTCGAGCTCAGGCGTGGGCGCGGCGGACGTCGATGTTGCCGTACCGGGTACGGGCGCGGACCTTGACGGTGTCCTCGGTGCCCTCCGGGGCCTCCGACGCGGTGAGCGTGTTGCGCACCTGGCCGGCACCGGAGCTGACGTCGAGCCAGGCGGCCGTCCCCTCCCGGACGCCGACCTCGATGGCGCCGTACGAGGTGTCCAACTGGACGGTGCCGCGCGCCACTTCACCCACCCGCAGGGTGCCGTGCGCGGTGGTGGCGGTGACCGAATCCTCGGCCCGCCGGATCTCGATGTCACCGTTGGCGCCGCTCACCCGCAGTTCGCCGTTCGCGGCGCCGACGGTGGTGGTGCCGTGCGAGTTCTTCAGGACGGCCGGACCGTCGACCAGGCCGACCCGCAGGCTGCCCGAGCTGGTGGTGATCTCGGCCGCGCCCTCGACCCGGTCCACCGTGATGGAGCCGTGCGAGGCCGTCAGCTTCAGCGGCCCCGTGGTGTCGAGCCGGACATCACCGGACGAGGTCTTCACGCGCACCTCGCCGAGCCGGCCCTCCCCGAACACCTGGGTCCAGGCGCCGGTCATGTCGATGCGCGAGCCCGTCGGCAGTTCGACCGTCACGTCCACGACGCCGGTGCGGCCGAGGCCGAGCAGGTTGCCCTTGGGCGTCCTGACGGTCAGTACGCCACTCGCGTAGGTGACCTCGGTCTGGTCGGCCGTCCGCACGTCCCGGTCCTTCTTCGGGTCGCGGGGCCGCACCTCGACCACGGTGTCGAGCCGGTCGCCTGCGGTGAACTGAATGGAACCGGCCTCCACGTGCGCCGTGGCCGAGATCGGTTCGGGAGTGTCGAAAGAAGGCATGGCTGTCCCGTCCTCTTGGGTCTTCTGGGCGTCCCCGCTGGTGGGACGTGGTGTGGGTGAAGTGGTGCGGATCGGAGCGGTGCTGGTTGGGGCTGCTTGTTGAGGGCGGTGCCGGTTGGAGCGGTGCGGGCGGGCTAGCGGACCCAGCCCGTGATGCTCTGTCCGACGGTCGTGGTCCTCTCGGTCGTCCGCGGCCGGGCACCACCGTCGACAGCGGCCGACACGGCGCGGACCAACCAGGCGTTGACCGACAGGCCCTCGCGGGCCGCGGCCTCCTCGGCGCGGGCCTTGAGGTGGGCCGGCAGCCGGAGGTTGACGCGGGCGGTGCCACCCTCGTCGCCCTCGGCCGGGGCCTGGAACGCTTCGACCGGGGCGGCCGGCTCCGCAGTGGCGCCACCCTCGGTGGGCGGCAGCGTCACCACGAAGTCCGGGTCCAACCCGCGCAGCCGTACGTCGACCGAGCCGGGGGCGAGTTCACGGGTGACCTCGTCCATCGCAGCGGACAGCACGTTGAGCATGGTGAGCCGGGTCGCCGACTCCAGGGGGGCGGTGAGACGCTCCGCCAGCTCGCGGGCTTCGTCGCCGCCTGCCTCGGCGGCCACCGCGAGTTCGCGGCGGAGGGTGTCGACATACGGGGTGAGGTCCATGACGTCATCATGGCACCACTGTGGCACCACATGCAAGCCTCACTTGCGCTCCAGGCGCCACGAAATCACCCATACGCCCCCCACCTGCGGAAACGCACTCAGATTCCCCTGAGCCACCATGGCACCATGCCCTTTTCTAAGCGCTCTGTGGCGCCGAATGGCGCCACACGGTGCCAACCTGGCTCACCGGCTAGAGCTGCGCGAGCAGGCGATCCAGCGGCCTGGGCACACCATCGAGGTCCAGCTCGTCCACGAGCGCTCGCGCGTACTGGCTCTTCCGCCCGCTGATCGTCCCCATGAAGCGCCGCAGTTGCCGCTCGACGTCGCGCTCCCGCTGGGCCGGCTGCTTCTGGAACACCCGGAAAGCCCGCAGGTCGCCCTGGGCCTCGAAGACCGCTTGCACGCGCTCGGCCCCGAGCGAACGGATCAGCTCCTCCTCCAGGTCGGCCACGCACACATGGAAGCCCAGCGGCTCCATGTCGGCACGAGCCAACTCCCGGCCGAGCCCGGCTCGCTCCAGCGCCCGCAGGAAGTACCCCTCCTCGCCCGCGTCACACAGCCCGGCCAGACCGACATCGAGCCCCTCGGGCCCCAGCAGAGCCAGGAACCTGCCGATGTTCGTCACTCCCCCGAGCGGAACGACGGCTATGCCCTCCGCCCCGAGATCCCTCCCGTGCCGCCCAGCCAGCGCTTCGAGCGCCACCTGGTCACTGACCCCCTCCACCAGCACCGCCGTGCGCACGGCCTGGCCCGCCAGCCCACGCGCCACGTCAGCGGACGCCGCAGCGCCCACCCCGCCGGCCGCCCACTCCCCCACCGCCAACCGGAACCGCCCCGTCGCATCCATGGGACCACCCTCTCAGTTGAGGAGAAGGGACTCGCCGTCGACGAACAACGGGACGCCAGGTGAGCGCCGCGTCGATCCGTGCGGATGCGACCGACCCACGGAAGGATGGCGCCATGCGGAGGCTGATCTACGGCATGAACCTGACCCTGGACGGCTACATCGCCACACCCGGCGACGACATCGGCTGGAGCGTGCCCAGCGACGAGCTGTTCCAGTTCTGGTCCGACCAGGTGCAGGCGACCGACCTCTCGCTGTACGGGCGCAAGCTGTGGCAGACGATGAGCTCCTACTGGCCGACCGCCGACCAGCAGCCCGACGCCACCCCGGAGCAGATCGAGTTCGCGCGCCGCTGGCGGAACATGTCGAAGGTGGTCTTCTCCTCGACGATCGACCACGTCGACTGGAACACCCGCCTGGTCACCGGCGACGCCGTCGCCGAGATCACCCGCCTCAAGACCGAGGACGGCGGCCCGATGGCCATCGGCGGCGCAACCCTCGCCGGCGCGGCCATGCGAGCCGGCCTGATCGACGAGTACCTGCTGGCCACCGTCCCGGTCCTGGTCGGCGGCGGCACACCGTTCTTCACCGCCCTGGACAGCTGGGTGAACCTGAACCTGGTGGAGACACGGACACTTCCCTGCGGCGTGATCCTGGCCAGGTACGAGACGAGACGCTGAGCACCCGTCACGCCGCCGACTCGATCAAGTCCGTCGGCGCAGTCGACAGCGCGCGTTCGATTCCGACCCGCCGTCCGAGACGCTACCGGGTCGGGTCACGTCACGTCCCGAGTCATGTCGACGAAGCGGGAGTAGTGGCCCTGGAAGGCGACCGTGATGGTGGCCGTGGGGCCGTTACGGTGCTTGGCGACGATCAGGTCGGCCTCGCCCGCGCGGGGGGACTCCTTCTCGTAGGCGTCCTCGCGGTGCAGCAGGATCACCATGTCGGCGTCCTGCTCGATCGATCCCGACTCGCGGAGGTCGGAGACCATCGGCTTCTTGTCGGTGCGCTGCTCCGGGCCACGGTTCAGCTGGGAGAGCGCGATGACCGGGACTTCGAGCTCCTTGGCCAGCAGTTTGAGGTTTCGGGACATGTCGGAGACCTCCTGCTGCCGGCTCTCGGCGCGGCGGGAGCCGCCGGACTGCATCAGCTGGAGGTAGTCGATGACCACCAGCTTGAGGTCCTGACGCTGTTTCAGCCGACGGCACTTGGCGCGGATCTCCATCATCGACAGGTTGGGCGAGTCGTCGATGTAGAGCGGTGCGGCGGTGACGTCCGGCATCCGGCGGGCCACCCGGGTCCAGTCGTCGTCGGTCATGTTGCCGGAGCGCATGTGGTGCAGCGCGACCCGCGCCTCGGCCGAGAGCAGGCGCATGGCGATCTCGTTGCGCCCCATTTCGAGCGAGAAGATCACGCTGGGCAGACCGTTGGTGATCGAACAGGCCCGGGAGAAGTCCAGCGCCAGGGTCGACTTGCCCATCGCGGGTCGGGCCGCGATGACGATCATCTGGCCCGGGTGCAGACCGTTGGTGAGCGCGTCCAGGTCGGCGAAGCCGGTGGGGACGCCGGACATCTGGCCCTGGCGGGAGCCGATCGCCTCGATCTCGTCGAGGGCGCCCTCCATGATGTCGGCGAGCGGGGCGTAGTCCTCGCTGGTGCGCTGCTCGGTGACGGCGTAGATCTCGGCCTGGGCCGCGTTGACGATCTCGTCGACGTCGCCCTCGGCGGCGTAGCCCATGCCCGCGATCCGGGTGCCGGCCTCGACCAGGCGGCGGAGGACGGCGCGCTCGTGGACGATCTCGGCGTAGTACTCGGCGTTGGCCGCGGTCGGGACGGAGTTGACCAGGGTGTGCAGGTAGCCCGGGCCGCCGACCCGGGTGAGTTCGCCGCGCTTGGTGAGCTCGCTGGCGACGGTGATCGGGTCGGCCGGCTCGCCGCGGGCGTAGAGGTCGAGGATGGCGCTGTGGATGAGCTCGTGGGCCGGGCGGTAGTAGTCGTGCGGCTTGAGCACCTCGACCACGTCGGCGATGGCGTCCTTGGAGAGCAGCATGCCGCCGAGCACGGACTGTTCGGCCGGGAGGTCCTGCGGCGGCACCCGCTCGAAGGCGTCGGAGCCGGCCCGGTCCTCGGCCGAGTCGGAGCCGCCGGAGTCCTTGCGCTTGTCGCCGCGCTGGAAGTTACCCTTGCCGAAGTTGCCGCCCCCACGGCCGCCGCCCTCGCTCTTGCGACTCACCGGGAGCCGGTCACCGGGGCCGTCCGGGAAGTCCGCCGGACCCGGCGGGAAGGCGTCGTCGGACGGCTGCCAGTCGTCCTCTGGTGGCGGGGCGTCGTGGTCGTCGTACTGGGGGCCGGTCACACGTCTTCCCCGATCAGCGAGTGGTGCGAGTTGTTGCCAGGCGGAGGGAGTGGGGTGGTCCTCCTTCTTACGCCACCGCACCGACAAATCGCCCGAGAGCGACCAACGCTAAGGTGCCGGGTGCCGATCGGCCAAGATGGTTATCCACAGGGCATGTGGACGACGGGCCCATACCTGTGGAGAACTCCCGCAATCCTGTGCACAACCCTGTGGACCCCGCTGTGGACAACCCGCACAGGTGTTCATCACACCAGCCGTGACCTGCGACGACGCCACCCCTCGGCTGTGCATGAGAAATACTTCACACCACCGCCCGGACGGCGGCCCGACGGCTTCCCCCGACCAGTCGCTCGCTGCTTCGAGTAAGAGATCAATGCCTCTTGCAGTCATTACCTGTGGATGAGTAGCCTTACCGAATGAAACCCGCCGCCGTCACCCGCCGCCGACACGACCGGGAGATCCTCGCCCTGGCGGTCCCCGCGTTCGGCGCCCTGGTCGCCGAACCGCTCTTCCTGATGGCCGACTCCGCCATCGTCGGCCACCTCGGCACCGCCCAGCTGGCCGGTCTCGGCATCGCCAGCGCGGTCCTCTCCACCGTGACCGGCGTGTTCGTCTTCCTGGCGTACGCCACCACCGCCGCAGTGGCCCGCCGGATCGGCGCGGGTGACCGCCGGGCCGCGGTGCAGCAGGGCATCGACGGCATCTGGCTGGCGCTGCTGCTGTCGGTCGGCGTCGTGGCGCTCACCGTCCCGTTCGCCCCGCAGGCGGTGGACGCGCTCGGCGCCTCGGCGACCGCCGCCCCGTACGCCGTCACGTACCTGCGGATCAGCGCCCTCGGCATACCGGCGGTGCTGCTGGTGCTGGCCGCCACCGGCGTGCTGCGCGGACTGCAGGACACCCGGACCCCGCTCCGGGTCGCGGTGGCCGGCTTCGCGGCCAACCTGCTGCTGAACCTCGGCCTGGTGTACGGCGCCGGTCTCGGCGTGGCCGGTTCGGCCTGGGGCACCGTGCTGGCGCAGACCGGGATGGCCGCGGTGTACGTGCTGGTGGTGGTCCGGGGTGCCCGCAGAGAGGGGGCCGGGCTGCGGCCCGATCCGCGCGGCATCCGGGCCTGTGCCAGGGCCGGCGGTCCGCTGCTGGTCCGTACGCTCAGCCTGCGCGGGGTGCTGATGGTGGCCACGGCGGTGGCCGCGACGCTCGGCGACGTGGAGGTGGCGGCCCATCAGATCGCCATGACCATCTGGGTGTTCCTGGCCTTCGTCCTGGACGCGATCGCGATCGCCGGGCAGGCCATCATCGGCCGCTACCTGGGCGCCGCCGACGTGCCCGGCACCCGAGCGGCCACCCGCCGGATGATCGAGTGGGGCCTGCTGGTGGGCGTGCTGCTCGGACTGCTTCTGGTGCTGACCCGACCGCTGTACGTACCGCTGTTCAGCGCCGATTCGGTGGTCCGGCAGCAGCTCTCGGATGTCCTGCTGCTGGTGGCGCTGACCGAGCCGGTGGCCGGGGTGGTGTTCGTGCTGGACGGAGTGCTGATGGGCGCAGGGGACGGCCGGTACCTGGCTTGGGCGGGCCTCGCCACCTTCGTGGTGTTCACCCCGGTGGCCCTGCTGGTCCCGGCGCTGGGCGGCGGTCTGGCGGCGCTCTGGTGGGCGATGAACCTGTTCATGCTGTGCCGCGCCGCGTTCCTCTGCCTCCGGGTCAGGACCGGGGCCTGGCTGGTCACCGGCGCGGTCCGCAGCTGACCCGGGACGCGAAGACGGGGAACACCGGACGGGAACGCCGAACGGCCCGGCTCCCCCAAGGGGGTACCGGGCCGTTCGTACTACAGCGTGGCTCAGGCAGCGACGACGGCGACGTCGAGGTTGGCCTGGACGTCGGCGTGCAGCTTGACCGAGACCTTGTGGGTGCCCACGGTCTTGATCGGCGAGCCGATCGCGACAGCGCGCTTGTCCACGGCCGGGCCGCCGGCAGCCTTGACGGCAGCCACGACGTCGGCCTGGGTCACCGAGCCGAAGAGGCGGCCGGCGTCGCCGGAGCGAACGGCCAGCTGGACCTGAAGGCCCTCGAGCTGCCCCTTGACCGCAGTGGCGGCCTCGAGGGTCTGGATCGAGTGGATCTTGCGGGCGCGACGGATCGCGTCCACGTCCTTCTGGCCGCCCTTGGTCCAGCGGATGGCGAAGCCACGCGGGACCAGGAAGTTGCGGGCGTAGCCGTCCTTGACCTCGACGACCTCACCGGCACTGCCGAGGCCGGGGACCTCGTGAGTGAGGATGATCTTCATTCTTCGGTCACCCTCTCTTAGCGCGTGGTGGAGGTGTAGGGCAGCAGCGCCATCTCACGGCTGTTCTTCACGGCCGTGGCGACGTCACGCTGGTGCTGGGTGCAGTTGCCGGTGACCCGGCGGGCGCGGATCTTCCCGCGGTCGGAGATGAACTTGCGGAGCAAGTTCGTGTCCTTGTAGTCAACGTAGTTGACCTTGTCCTTGCAGAAGACGCAAACCTTCTTCTTAGGCTTGCGAGCAGGCGGCTTCGCCATCATGTGCTCCTGTGATTACGAAATCTGTCAGCATGACCGGGCTTCTGACAGCCCGGTACGCACCGCTTTAGAACGGGGGCTCTTCCGAGAAGCCGCCACCGGCCGGGGCACCCCAACCGCCGCCGCCACCCTGGTTACCACCAGGGGCCGGAGCGCTGGAAGCCCACGGGTCGTCGGACGGAGCGGACTGGCCGCCACTGGAGCTTCCACCCCAGTTGCCGCCGCCCTGGTTGCCGCCGGAGCCGCCCCAGGAACCGCCCTGGCCGCCGCCAGCCTGCTGGCCGCCGCCGCCGAAGCCACCACCGCCGCCAGGACCGCCGGAGCGGTTGGCGCGGGTGACCTTGGCGGTCGCCGAACGCAGGCTGGGACCGACCTCGTCGACCTCGACCTCGAAGACCGTCCGCTTCTCGCCTTCCTTGGTCTCGTAAGACCGCTGGCGCAGTCGGCCCTGCACGATCACGCGCATGCCGCGCTGCAGCGACTCGGCCACGTTCTCCGCCGGCTGACGCCAGACGTTGCACGTGAGGAAGAGGCTCTCGCCGTCCTTCCACTCGTTGGTCTGACGGTCGAAGGTGCGCGGGGTGGACGCGATACGGAACTTCGCGACCGCCGCACCCGACGGGGTGAAGCGCAGCTCGGGGTCGTCGACGAGATTGCCGACGAGGGTGATGACGGTCTCGCCTGCCATGGATGGTGACCTCTCGGAAAGAAGTTCTGCGGTGCTCGTCCGCTGTTTCACGTGAAACAACGGACGTGAGCCCACCTGACGCCTAGGGCGTCAGGAAGTGGCTCAGTGGGTGTCCGGGCGCAGGACCTTGGTCCGCAGAACCGACTCGCTCAGGCTGAGCTGGCGGTCGAGCTCCTTGACGACCTCAGGCGTGGCCTTGAGGTCGATGACCGAGTAGATGCCCTCGGACTGCTTGTTGATCTCGTACGCCAGGCGACGACGACCCCAGGTGTCGATCTTCTCGACCTTGCCGCCACCGGTGCGGACAACGTTGAGGAAGTTCTCGATCAGCGGGGCGACAGCGCGCTCCTCGACCGAAGGGTCGAGGATGAGCATCAGCTCGTAGTGACGCATGGGTAACCCACCTCCTTTGGACTCAGCGGCCACGGTCTCTCCGTGGCAGGAGGGTTGTGCAGCGTCGGCACCGGTGCGTGGCGCCGTACCGAGAACGTAGCCCTCGGCACTGACAACCGGCTCCCAGCCCGGTGAAGGGCAGACGGGGGCACAACTACACCAGTGCAGACCGCACAGCCTACCCGCACCCGTACGGACCAACAAAATGCGCACGGGTTGTGATCCATCACCCAATCGCCGCAATCTGGACAGAACGGCTCTTCCACCAGGAGGTGGGCTCCATGGCTCAGACCGTCCGCCGTACTCCGCCGTTCACCCTCAACACCGACGGCCACCGGCATCCGCGCGAGAACACGCTGGTCGGCGTCGCCGCCGTGTTCGGCCTGCTGGCCTTCACCACGGCGTTCTTCCACAACCTGCACGTCATCAGTGCCTGGGCCGGGCTGGTCGGCATCATCGCCGCCCTCTGGGGCCAGTTCATCTCGGTCACCACGGCGGAGCGGTTCGTGCTGATGGTGTCCCTGGGCATGGCCGCGGTCGGGTTCTACCTGGGGATGGCCCATGGGGGTCTCCTCGGGGGCGCGTGACCGACCCCGCGCGCTGACTCGTCGAAGACGAGCCCGCGCCAGGCGTAACCTCCGGCGCCCCCGTCCCGTACATACCTGTACACAGCTGCGACGGGGGCGCCACCATGCCCTCCGGCGACCCCGGGCAGCCGGGCCAGAAACGGACCATTCGGGCGATAGGGTCACCCTGGACCGGCCGACCCAGAAGGAGCACCCCAGCATGAGCCTGCGCCTGAGGACGATCACCCGCGACGAACACCTGGCGTTCATCAGGACGCGCCCGTCGGCCAGCCACATGCAGGTGCCGTCCTGGGGCGACGTCAAGTCCGAGTGGCGCACCGAGAGCATCGGCTGGCTCGACGCGAGCGACCAGCTGGTCGGGGCCGGGCTGGTGCTCTACCGCCAGCTGCCCAAGCTGAAGCGCTACCTGGCCTACCTGCCCGAAGGCCCGGTGATCGACTGGTTCGACCCGGATCTCGGCCGGTGGCTCGACCCGATGCTGGCGCACCTCAGGTCGCAGGGCGCCTTCTCGGTGAAGATGGGCCCCCCGGTCGTGATCCGCCGGTGGAACGCGCCCACCATCAAGGACGCGATCGCCGAGAAGCACGCCAAGCGCCTCCGCGACCTGGAGCCCGACTGGTACGAGCCGCGCGCCTTCGAACTGGCCGAGCGGCTGCGCAAGTCCGGATGGCTGCAGGGCGAGGACGGCGGCGCGGGCTTCGGTGACGTACAGCCGAGGTACGTGTTCCAGGTCCCGCTGGCCGACCGCTCGCTGGACGACGTCCAGAAGGGCTTCAACCAGCTCTGGCGTCGGAACATCAAGAAGGCCGAGAAGAGCGGCGTCGAGGTGGTCCAGGGCGGCTACGAGGACCTCGCGGTCTTCCACAGGTTGTACGTGGTGACCGCCGAGCGGGACCACTTCACGCCCCGTCCGCTCTCGTACTTCCAGCGGATGTGGACGGCGCTGACCGCCGAGGACCCGAACCGGATGCGGCTCTACCTGGCGTACCACGAGGGCGAGCCGCTGGCGGCCACCACGATGCTGACGGTCGGTGAGCACGTCTGGTACTCCTACGGCGCCTCGGCCAACCACAAGCGCGAGGTCAAGCCGTCGAACGCGATCCAGTGGCGGATGATCCGGGACTCGTACGCGCTCGGCGGGAGCATCTACGACCTGCGCGGGATCAGCGACACGCTGGACGAGGACGACCACCTGTTCGGGCTGATCCAGTTCAAGGTCGGCACCGGCGGCCAGGCCGCCGAGTACGTCGGCGAGTGGGACTTCCCGCTCAACAAGCTGCTGCACAAGGCCCTGGACATCTACATGTCCCGCCGCTGACCGACCGTCACTCCCCGGGGAGAGAAGCCGATGACCCTGTCGCTGTACCTGGACACCGCCCGGTGGCGGGCCCATCAGCAGTCCGTGCTGGCCGAGTTCCCCGGCCTGGTGCCGGTGGCCAAGGGCAACGGCTACGGGGTCGGCAACGCCCGGCTGGCCGAGGAGGCGAACCGGCTCGGCACCGGGTTGCTGGCGGTCGGCACCGCCGACGAGGCCCGGGCGGCGGCCGGGGTCTTCGACGGCGAGCTGCTGGTGCTCACCCCGTACCGGACCGGTGAGGAGCCGCTGCCGCTCGGGGTGATCCGCACGGTGGCGCACCTGGAGGCGGCCCGCGCGCTGCCGGCCGGCTCCCGGGTGGTGGTGGAATGCATGACCTCGATGCGGCGGCACGGCATCGCGCCCGGTGACCTGGCGCACCTGCCCACCGAGGGGCTCGGTGTGGAGGGCTTCGCACTGCACCTCCCGCTGGACCGTCCGGACCGTTCCGACCCGGTGGCCGAGGTGGCGGAGTGGGTGGACGCGATCGCGGCGGCCGGGCTGCCGACCGGCACGGTCTACCTGAGCCATCTGGGCTCGGCCGACCTGGCCCGGCTGGCGCGGCGGTACCCGGCCACCGTCTTCCGCTCCCGGATCGGCACTCGGCTCTGGCTCGGCGACCCGGCCGCGCTCCAGGCCAGGGCCACCGTCATGGACGTCACACCGGTCGGCAGGGGCGACCGGTACGGCTACCGCCAGCACCGGGCGCCCTCGGACGGTCACCTGCTGGTGGTCTCCGGCGGCACCGCGCACGGGGTGGGCCTGGAGGCCCCCAAGTACGTGCACGGAATGGTGCCCCGGGCCAAGGGCCTGGCCAGAGCGGGGCTTGCGACCGTCAACCGCACGCTCTCGCCGTACGCCTGGACCGGCAGACAGCTCTGGTTCGCCGAGCCGCCGCACATGCAGGTGAGCATCCTGTTCCTGCCCGTCGGCGGCAAGCCGCCGGTGATCGGCGACGAGCTGGCGCTGAACACCCGGCACACCACGACGCACTTCGACCGGGTGGTGGACGGCTGAGCTCAGCCGGACGGCTAGGCCCTGTCCGGGCGATCTTGCCGGACGTGCAACGCCGGATCATCCCGGCTGGACGCACGGCCGGAACGCCCAAGTACGACCCAGTACGAGGCCGTTCCGGCCGCACGCCCAGCCGGGCGCCCGACGCCGCACGCTGATCCGACAAGATCGCCCGGACAGGACCTAGTCGTTCCGGATCTGGCTCTGCTCGGGCAGCCACTCGGCGTCCTCGGCGAGCCGGTACTCCTCGTAGCTGCGCTCCTCGCGCAGCCGACGGGCCCCGCCGAGCACGAAGACGTCCGGCGCGTGGTCCAGCACGCCGCCCGACGGGTCGTCACTGCCGTCCCAGCGCACCGGGTCCAGCTCCGGGCGGAGGATGTCGCGGACCACCAGGTAGCACAGGTACAGCGTGCCGAGCAGGTGGAGCACGATCGCCAGGTGGTACCAGTCCTGGCCGATGCCGTGCTGCTTGGAGTCACCGGTGAAGGCCAGGTAGGACCAGACGCCGAGGAAGTACAGCACCTCGCAGGCCTGCCAGATAAGGAAGTCCCGCCAGCGCGGCCGGGCCAGCGCGGCGAGCGGGATCAGCCAGAGCACGTACTGCGGTGAGTAGACCTTGTTGGTCAGGATGAACGCCGCCACCACCAGGAAGGCCAGCTGGGCGAAGCGCGGGCGGCGCGGCGCGGAGAGCGCGAGCCAGCAGATCCCCAGGCAGCTCAGGATCAGCAGGCCGGCGATCCAGGTGTTCAGGGTCTCCAGCTGCTTGCCGCGGTCCTGCATGAGGATCAGCCAGAACGAGCCGAAGTCCTCCTTGCGGGTCTGGCTGAAGGTGTAGAAGGTGGCCCAGCCCTTCCAGTTGGCCGCCATCACCGGCAGGTTGACCAGCAGCCAGGCGCCGACCGCACCGCCGGTGGCCGCCCAGAAGGCCCGCCAGCGGCCGGCCCGCCAGCAGAGCACCAGCAGCGGGCCGAGCAGGAGCAGCGGGTAGAGCTTGGCCGCAGTGGCCAGGCCGATGAAGACACCGGCCCAGACCGGGCGACGGCCGGACCAGTAGGCCATCGCGACGGCGCAGAAGGCGACCGCCAACAGGTCCCAGTTGATGGTGAAGTTGAGGGCCAGCGCGGGTGCCAGCGCGAACAGCAGCGCGTCCCAGGGGCGGCGGCGGTGAGTCCGGGTGAGCGCGACCACGGTGACCACCGCGCAGACCGTCAGCATCCCGGCGTTGACCAGCCAGAACAGCTGCTCGCGGGTCTCGGTCGAACCCCCGCCGGGGGTCAGCCAGGCGGCCACCTGCATGAACAGGCCGGTCAGCACGGGGTATTCGAGGTACTGCATGTCCGGGCTCGGCTGCGGCAGCATGTCGATGTACGGGGTCAGCCCGCTGGCGAAGCCGCGCCAGGTGTACAGGTGCGGGATGTCGCTGTAACAGGCGTGGGTGTACTGGGTGGTGGCGCCGCGGAACCAGCCGCCGTCGTAGCAGGGCAGCTTCTGGATCATGCCGAGCACGCAGACCACGATCACCGCGACGGCCAGGAAGCGGGCCGGGATCCACCAGTTGACGCCGAGCAGGGCCCGGCGTCCCGGCGGGCCGCCGAACAGTTCACTGCCCGCCGCGGAGACCGGGTCCTCGTCCGCGGGGACGACCACCGTGTTCGGCAGCGGGGCCGCCTCTTCGTCCACCGGCACCGTGGCCGTGCTGCCGTTCTCGTCCCGAGCGCTCGACGTCATGGCGGACATGATGCCGCACCGGTCCGCCCGGGAGGAGCTGCCCCCGCCCACCGAATCGGAACGCGCCGGTGGCGGCCCTCCCGGAGGAGGACCGCCACCTGGTGCTGCCGGGGCCGGGCCGGTCAGGGAGTGGTGTTGGCCGCCGGATCGGGTGAGGGACTCGCAGACGCCGAACCGCTCGGCTTGGTCGGCTTGGTCCTGGTCGGCGACGGCGAGCCGCTCGGGCAGAACGCCGGGATCAGGCAGGACTCGGTGGCGCTCGGGGTGGCGGTCGGCGTGGCCGGCGCGCTCGGGCTGAGCGTCGGGGTCGGCGGCGCGATGGTGGTCGGGTCGGGCACCGGCGTGGTCGCGGTCGCCGAGGCGGAGGCCGAGGCAGTGGCCGGGGCGCCCGAGGAGTCGACCTGCTCGCCGATCTCGGCCGGCTTCGGGAAGGGTTCCTTCGGCTGACCGTTCATGATGATCTTCATGTAGCGGACGAAGACGTCGGTCGGGAAGTCACCACCGTGCACCTCGTCCTTGCCGGCGGTGCCGTCCAGCGAGATCAGACCGGGCTTGCCCGGCTCCTCCCGCCACATGCCGACCGAGGTGACCAGCGAGGGGGTGTAGCCGACCCACCAGGCCGACAGGCCCTTGTCGGTGGTGCCGGTCTTGCCCGCGATCGGCCGGCCGAGCGCGTTGGTCTTCTCACCGGTACCGCTCTTGGCCACGGTCGTCAGCACGTCGGTGACGTTGTCCGCGACCGCCTCCTCCAGCACCGGCTTGGGGGTCGGCTTGGCGAAGGCCTTCAGCTCGACGCCCTCGCGGACCACCTTGCTGACCGAGTACGGGTCGGTCTGCTGGCCCCGGGCCGCGAACACCGAGTAGGCCGACGCCATCCGGATCGCACTGGGGGTGGAGGTGCCGAGCGGGAAGGTGGTGGTCGAGGAGTCGGCCAGGCTGTCGTGGCGCAGGCCCATCTGCTCCGCCAGGGTGCCCACCACCTTGGTGCCGACGTCCTGGCCGAGCTGCACGAAGGGAACGTTGTACGAGTTGCGCATCGCTTCCCTGAGCGAGACGTAGCCCGGCATCGCCTTCCCGCTGTTCTTCTGGTGGTACGGCTTGCCGTCGTCGCCGATCACCGGGGACCCGTCCGGCTTGTGGATCTCGGACTTGTCGTCGGCCAGGTAGCGGCTGTCCGCGTTGATCCGCTTCGGCTTGCCGTCATTGCCGGTCTCGGTCTGCACGCCGTACTGCATCGCGGCGGCCAGCACGAAGGGCTTGAAGGTCGAGCCGACCGGGATACCGAGGGTGTCGGCGTTGTTGGTGTGGTGGCCCAGCTCGACGCCGGGGCCGCCGTAGATCGCCACGATCGCACCGTCGTTCGGCAGCACCGAGGCCGCACCGATCTGGACGAAGGTGTCCTCCTTGCGCTTGTCCGGCTTCAGCGTGTCGGCCTGGAAGTCGTCGACCGCCTTCTTCAGCGCGTCCACCTTGTCCTTCTGGAAGGTGGTGTGGATCTGGTAGCCGCCCTTGGCGAGGGCGGCCTCGGTGATGGTCTTGTCCTTGCTCATCACGTACTTGTTGGCCAGCTCGACCATGTAGCTGACCTGGCCGTTCATGCTGGCCGGGGGCTTCTTGGTGATCGGCTCGGGGAAGGTGGCACAGCCGGCCCGCTTCTCCTTGGTGATGGCGCCGGTGGTGACCATCCGGTCCAGCACCTCGTTCCAGCGCTTGACCGCCCGCTCGTGGTTGGCCGGGCTGGTGGCCGGGTCGTACAGCGCGGCGCCCTTGAGCAGACCGGCCAGCAACGCGCTCTGGCAGAGGTTGAGGTCCTTGGCGTTCACCCCGTAGTACGCCTGGGCGGCGGCCTGGGCGCCGGTGGCGCCGCGGCCGAACCAGCTGGTGTTCAGGTAGCCGGTGAGGATCGCGGGCTTGCCCTCCTCCTGGTTCACCTTGAGGGTGATGAAGAGCTCCCGGACCTTCCGGCTGAGGGTCTGGTCCTGACTCAGGTAGGCGTTCTTGACGTACTGCTGGGTGATGGTCGAGCCGCCCTGGGTCTCGCCGCCGGTGGCCATGTTGTAGACGGCCCGGGCGATGCCCTTGGGGTCGATGCCACTGTCGTCCCAGAACGACGCGTTCTCGGTCGAGATGGCGGCGTCCTGGAGGTCCTTGCTGATGTCGCCGAGCTGGACCACCTGTCGGTTGGTGTCGCCCTGACGGGTCATCTCACTGCCGTCGGCCCAGTAGTAGATGTTGTTCTGGCTCTCCACGACCTTGTTCACGTCGGGGATCGGCGTCATCGCGTAGGCGATGCCGACCGCACCCACACCGGCGCCGAAGAACAGCAGGAAGACGCTCAACTGCAGCTTCCAGGACGGGATCCAGCGCCGGAAGCCGGTCTTGCCGAAGCGCGGGTAGTCGATGAACCGCTTCTTGGCCGGCTTCCCGTTCCGTCCCACCGGGGGCGCGCCGGGAGCGGCCGCACCCCGGCGGGCGTTGCCGCCGCCGCTGCGGTTGGCCTGCTGCCTGCGCATCTCGGCCCGGGTCAGCCGGGGCTGCTGGCCGGTGGGCCGGCCTCCCGAGGGGCGTCCGCCGCCAGCGGCGTACGAGGGCGCGCCCTCCGGCGGGCTGCCGTAGGCGTACGGGCGTCCGTCGTCGGCCTGGTGGCCCGACGGGTCCTCGCCGTCCGGGGTGGACGACCTCCGGCGGTGTTCGCTCATCTTCCAGCCACTCCTCGGTCCTCGCGCACGGCCGACAGCCCGTGCACACGCGACAGAGTACGCAGCTATAAATCACTACTAATCGGTCATCAGGTATCAATAGCCGCATAACGGCACCAGATCATTACATGCCCGTTGCCAACCTGCCCCCGGTCAGCCCTTGACGGGGGCTCAGCTCCGCACCTGGGACATCCTGTGATCACATTCACCCGAGTCGCTCTTGCCCGTTCCGTGACCCAGGTTTACTGTTCTCGATATATCGAGCCGATACATCGGAGCGACATAACGCACGGGCATACCGGCGGAGGGAGGCGGAACGGCAGTGAGCAGGCGCTCGGGAGTCCTGGAGTTCGCCGTCCTCGGCCTGTTGCACGACGCCCCGATGCACGGCTACGAGCTCCGCAAGCGGCTCAACGTCCTGCTCGGCTCGTTCCGCGCGTTCTCCTACGGCACGCTCTACCCCTGCCTGAAGAGCCTGGTGGCCCAGGGTTTCCTGGTCGAGGACAACCCGGACACCGAGTACGTCCCCGCCACCGCGCTCAACGGCAAGCGATCGAAGATCGTCTACCGGCTGTCCGCCGAGGGCAAGCAGCGCTTCGAGGAGCTGCTCGCCGACTCCGGTCCTGACGCCTGGGAGGACGAGCACTTCGGGGTGCACTTCGCCTTCTTCGGTCAGACCGACCGGGCGGTGCGGATGCGCGTCCTGGAAGGGCGCCGGAGCCGGCTCGAGGAGCGGCTGGAGCGGATGCGCAGCTCGATCGCGCGCACCAGGGAGCGGTTCGACGACTACACGCTCGAACTGCAGCGGCACGGTCTGGAATCGGTGGAGCGCGAGGTCCGCTGGCTCAACGAGCTGATCGAGACCGAGCGGGCCAACCGGACCGGGCGCCCCGGCGCCGCCTCCGGTGACACCAGTACTTCGGACGGCCGTGGCCAGGAGGCCGGGTCTCCTGACCCGCCGAGGCCACCGCACGACCGCCCGGGGCGTTCCTGACGGAGCGCTGAACTCGCCGCCGCCCTCGGGTGCGTGCGGTGGGACTGGGCGCGTCGCGCCCACCAGAGAAGAGAAGTTGAGCGAGGCCGCCCGGTCGGGCGGGACTCATGATTCAAAGGGAGCAACCGGAATGGGTTCGGTTCGCGTAGCCATCGTGGGCGTCGGCAACTGTGCCGCGTCGCTGGTTCAGGGTGTCGAGTACTACAAGGACGCCGACCCCGCCGGCAAGGTCCCCGGGCTGATGCACGTGCAGTTCGGCGACTACCACGTCCGTGACGTGGAGTTCGTCGCCGCGTTCGACGTCGACGCCAAGAAGGTCGGCTTCGACCTCTCGGAGGCCATCGGCGCCAGCGAGAACAACACCATCAAGATCTGCGACGTGCCGCCGACCGGCGTCACCGTGCAGCGTGGTCACACCCTCGATGGTCTCGGCAAGTACTACCTCGAGACCATCGAGCAGTCCGACGAGGCCCCGGTCGACGTCGTGCAGGTCCTGAAGGACCGCCAGGTCGACGTCCTGGTCTGCTACCTGCCGGTGGGTTCCGAGGACGCCGCCAAGTTCTACGCCCAGTGCGCCATCGACGCCAAGGTCGCGTTCGTCAACGCCCTCCCGGTCTTCATCGCCGGCACCAAGGAGTGGGCGGACAAGTTCACCGAGGCCGGCGTGCCGATCGTCGGTGACGACATCAAGTCGCAGGTCGGCGCGACCATCACGCACCGCGTGATGGCGAAGCTCTTCGAGGACCGCGGTGTCCTGCTGGAGCGCACCATGCAGCTGAACGTCGGCGGCAACATGGACTTCAAGAACATGCTCGAGCGTGAGCGCCTCGAGTCCAAGAAGATCTCGAAGACCAACGCCGTCACCTCCCAGGTCCGGGACCGCGACCTGGGAGCGAAGAACGTCCACATCGGCCCGTCCGACTACGTGGCGTGGCTCGACGACCGCAAGTGGGCCTACGTCCGCCTCGAGGGTCGCGCCTTCGGCGACGTTCCGCTGAACCTCGAGTACAAGCTCGAGGTCTGGGACTCCCCGAACTCGGCCGGTGTCATCATCGACGCCGTCCGCGCCGCGAAGATCGCCCTGGACCGGGGCATCGGTGGCCCGATCCTGTCGGCGTCCTCGTACTTCATGAAGTCCCCGCCGGTGCAGTACTTCGACGACGAGGCCCGCGACAACGTGGAGAAGTTCATCCGCGGCGAGGTCGAGCGCTGAAGCGCCTGAGCTGACGGCCCGGGGGGCCCTGACCACTGGTCAGGGCCCCCCGGGCTTTCCGCTGGTGACGACGGGTCGGGCGCCCCGGCCAGGAGCCGGCGGACATCCGGCCATGTTTCACGTGAAACAACGGCGCCGACCGTGGCACCCTTGGCGGGTGGCTCAGACGGGGAACGGCGGCAATCCGCTCATCGGCCTGTTCCGTACTGCCGATTTCCGGCGGCTGCTCACCGCACGAGTGCTCTCCCAGCTCTCCGACGGCGTCTTCCAGGTCTCGCTGGCCTCGTACGTGATCTTCTCGCCCGAACGGCAGTCCAGTCCGGCCGACATCGCCTCGGTGCTCCTGGTGCTGCTGCTGCCGTTCTCACTGATCGGCCCGTTCGCCGGCGTGCTGCTCGACCGCTGGCGCCGCCGACAGGTGCTGTACCTCGGCAACCTGGCCCGCTGCGGGCTCGGTCTGGTGACCGGTGCCCTGCTGCTGGCTCGGGTGCCGGACTGGCTCTTCCTCTGCGCGGCGCTGCTGGTCACCGCCCTCAACCGGTTCATCCTGGCCGGACTCTCCGCCGCCCTCCCCCGGGTGGTCGCCCACCCCGAGCAGCTGGTCACCGCCAACGCGCTCTCCCCCACCCTCGGCACCGTCGCCGCCTTCTGCGGCGGCGGCCTCGGCTTCGTGGTCCACCTGGTCCTGCCGCCGGGTCCCCGGGCCGACGCCCTGCTGGTCACCGTCGCCGCCCTGCTCTACCTCAGCGCCGGCCTGACCGCGCTCCGAATGGACCCCGACCTGCTCGGCCCCGACCACCACCCCGACCGGCCACCGCTCCGCCGGGCGCTCGGCCTGGCCGCCCGCGAGCTCGCCGAAGGCGTACGCCACCTGGTCCGGGACTGCCGACCGGCCGCCCACGCGCTGGCCGCCGTCACTGCCGCCCGGTTCTGCTACGGCATCCTGGTGGTGGTCCTGCTGATGCTGTCCCGCTACACCTTCAACGATCCCGCCGACAGCGCCGCCGGGATGGCCACCCTCGGCAAGGCCCTCGCCGTCTCCGCGGTCGGCTTCTTCGTCGCCGCCGTCATCAGCCCCTGGTGCACCCGCCGCCTCGGTCTCTCCGGCTGGCTCACCACCTGCGCCGCCTCCGCCGCCGTCTTCGTCCCCCCTCTCGGCCTGACCTTCTCCTTCGGCCCCGTCATGGCCGCCGCCCTGCTCCTCGGCGTGGTCACCCAGGGCATCAAGATCTGCGCCGACACCGTGGTCCAGGAGTCCGTCGAGGACGCCTACCGCGGCCGCGTCTTCGCCATCTACGACGTCCTGTTCAACCTCGCCTTCGTCGCTGCGGCCTTCGTCGCCGCCCTCGTCCTCCCCCTCGACGGCCGCTCCGTTCCGCTGATGCTCGGCGTCGCCGTGCTCTACGCTCTGACTGCCGTGCTGTACGCCCGCGCGGCCCGCCGGTCCCCCGTCCCGGCCTGACCGGCCCTCGAACGAGCCGGGGGTGGGTACTTCTACTATCCGCCCCCGGCTCTCAGCGGCGGACCGCTGGACCAACTCGTCCAGCTCCTCCGGCGTGGCGCCCTCGTCGATCGCCCTGAGCAGCCTCAGCCGCCGCCGCGCGATCGCCTTCTCCCCGTCGTCCAGCACCACCCGCTCCAGCCGGTCGACCCAGTCCGCCATCGCGTCGATCTTCCGGCTGTTCCGGCCGACCTCCACCGACAGCGCGTTCAGCAGGGGCACCACACTGGTGCTGATCACCGAGCGGACCGCCCGCTCGGCCACCGTGGCGACCGCCGCGTCCACCGACCCCTCGGGGTACCGGAACCGGTTGTCCACACCCCCGTCCACGGGGTTGTCCACAGCCTCGCGCCTGGCCTGCTGCTCGCGTCGAGCAGGTAGCACCGCACCTGACGTGCGGTTTCGCTGTCCCGCAGCAGCATCGCCACGTTCAGCACCGTCCGCCGGCTGAACAGCGCGAGCGACCTCGCCCGCGACTGGATCCCACTGACCTCCTTGAAGGAGGTCAGTCGCGAACCGCTCAGCACGGTGTAGCCGTTGGCCACCAGCTCGGCCCGGTGGTCGGCGACCACCGAGTAGACCGCCTTCTCCCCGACGCCGAAGTACCGCGCCACCGCATCGGTGGTCACGTGCACCCCGTCCGGCAGGAAGGCCAGCGCCTTCACCCGGTCCAGCACCTCGACCCGCTCGGCCACCGTCGCCCGCATCGTCGGGGACTCCAACAGGACCTCGTCCACAGCCATGGCTGCGTTCTCTCTCCGGGGGAGGAACGCCCTCCCCGCGGACAGCTCAGCATGACGCCCAATCAGCAGGCCCACTCAGCGACTGCGACCACTCAATCGAGCGGATTCGCTAAAGCGACACATGTTCACGCGATCTTGTGATCCGACAAATCGGGCGGCGCGATCACGGTTGGGTGTCCATTCCCCCCACCGGGGGCGAACTGGCTTTCTTACGCGCCTGACCTGCCGATACCTTGCACCGTTCACTTCAGGCACATCCGTCACACTCGGGGGAATCCCTTGTCCACTCCGCCTCCCCAGCAGGTCCCGTACGGCGCTCCGCCCGTCGACCCCGCCGCTGCGGCACCCGCCGTCCCGACCCAGCCGTTCGAACAGTCGCACCAGTTCCAGCAGGGCCTGCCGGCCGGCCCGTTCTGCCGGTTCTGTGGGTCGGCTCCGGCGGTGGAGGCCACCATCCGCGGGCACCAGGGCTTCCTGGTGATCATGAAGTTTCTCAAGCTCCAGGGCCCGTTCTGTCGAACCTGCGGCATCGCCGCGCACCGGGACATGACGGCGAAGAGCCTCTGGCAGGGCTGGTGGGGCATCGCGTCGATGATCATCAACCCGGTCACCATGCTGATCAACCTCCCGCAGCGGGCGAAGATCAACAAGCTGGCCGAGCCGATCCCCGGCGCCCCCGGTCAGCCGATGAACCCGGGCAAGCCGGTGTTCCAGCGGCCGGTCATCCTCGGTGTGCTGGTCCCCGTGATCGTGGTGCTGGCCATCGGCTTCTCGATCAAGGGCGACCCGGGGTACGCCGCGGTCGGCGACTGCGTGCGGAACCGGAACACCACCGTCGCCGTGGGCGCCGAGGACAACCACCCCGACGTGGTGGTGCTCGACTGCTCCGACCCGAAGGCCGAGGCGAAGATCGTCGGCAAGGTGGAGAACACGGTCGACGAGTCGGTCTGCGACAAGTTCGAGGACTCCGACGGCCTCTACACCGAGCAGCAGGGCAGCAACAAGTTCACGCTCTGCCTGCACTTCCTCAAGTAGGCGCTCGACGAACTGAGGGGGGCGTCCGATCCGGACGCCCCCCTCAGTTCGTTCCCACCGCAGTGCCTACTGCTGCTCCGCCCACCACTCGCGCAGTGCCGCCTCCGCCGCCTCGAGCTCCATCGGCCCGTGCTCCAGCCGGAGTTCGAGCAGGTGCTTGTAGGCCTTGCCGACCTGCGGGCCCGGCTTGAGGTCGAGCAGCTGCATGATCTGGTTGCCGTCCAGCGCGGGGCGGATGGCGTCCAGTTGCTCCTGCTCCTGGAGCTCGCTGATCCGGATCTCCAGCGAGTCGTACGTCCGGGAGAGTGCGGCGGCCTTCTTCCGGTTCCGGGTGGTGCAGTCGGAGCGGGTCAGCTTGTGCAGCCGCTCCAGCAGCGGGCCCGCGTCGGTGACGTAGCGGCGCACGGCCGAGTCGGTCCACTCGCCGCCGCCGTAGCCGTGGAAGCGCAGGTGCAGCTCGACCAGCCGCGAGACCTCGTCGGTCAGGTCGTTGGAGTACTTCAGGTCCCGCATCCGCTTGCGGGTCATCTTGGCGCCGACCACCTCGTGGTGGTGGAAGGACACCCGGCCGTCGGACTCGAACCGCCGGGTCCGCGGCTTGCCGATGTCGTGCAGCAGGGCGGCCAGCCGCAGCACCAGGTCAGGACCGTCCTGCTCCAGCGCGATGGCCTGCTCCAGCACCGTCAGCGAGTGCTCGTAGACGTCCTTGTGCCGGTGGTGCTCGTCGCTCTCCAGCCGGAGCGCCGGGAGTTCGGGCAGCACGTGGTCGGCCAGGCCGGTGTCCACCAGCAGCCGCAGGCCCTTCACGGGGTGGTCGGCGAGCAGCAGCTTGTTGAGCTCGGCCTGCACCCGCTCGGCGGAGACGATGGTGATCCGCTCGGCCATCGCGGTCATCGCGGCGACCACCTCGGGGGCGGGCTCGAAGTCCAGCTGGGCCGCGAACCTGGCGGCCCGCATCATTCGCAGCGGGTCGTCGGAGAAGGACTCCTCGGGCGTGGCGGGGGTGCGCAGCACCCGGGCCTCCAGGTCATCCAGCCCGTGGTGCGGGTCGACGAAGCCGCGCCCCGGCAGGTCGACGGCCATCGCGTTGACCGTGAAGTCCCGCCGGACCAGGTCCTGTTCGATGGTCTCGCCGTAGGTCACCTCGGGCTTGCGCGAGCTGCGGTCGTACGCCTCGCTCCGGTAGGTGGTGATCTCGATCAGGAACGAGCCGTCCGCGGTGTCCTTGCGGGCGCCGACGGTGCCGAAGGCGATGCCGACGTCCCAGACCGCGTCCGCCCACCCCTTCACCAGCTTGAGCACCTGCTCGGGGCGGGCGTCGGTGGTGAAGTCGAGGTCGTTGCCGAGCCGGCCGAGCAGCGCGTCCCGGACCGATCCGCCGACCAGGGCCAGCCGGTGCCCGGCGGCCCGGAACCGCTCGGCGATCTCGTCCGCGACCGGGGACACCCGGAGCAGTTCTTGCAGGCCGAGGGCCTGCGCCTCGCTCAGCCCGGGGGCGGCGGCACGGGCGTCGGTGCTGGACGGACTGGCGCTGGACTCATTGACAGTGGACACGGCTCACAAGGGTACGTGGCCACCCTGCCCTGTCGTCGCCACCTTTTCGCCCGTCGCACCGGGCCTCCCTCCTCCGTCGCTCCCGGCTCCTCCGTGCCGTCAGCCACCGGCCCGCAACACCACCGCGCCACCGGCCTCGTTACCATGCCGGTGGAGAGATCCCGGCCCGGGCCCGTCGGCCGTCGCCCCGGGGTCCCCTGCCAGGACTGAAGCAGTTCCAACCCGATCCAGAACGACGAGGTCGAAGCGCGTGGTTGAGCCGGTACGGCAGTCGGGTCCGCGCACGCTGGTCCGCACCCGATCGGGCCGGGTGGCCAGACGGCTCTCCGGCCTGCTGGCAGTCGGCGCCGTCCTGGTCCCCGGTGTGCTGCCCGCCGTGGCCGCACCGGTCGGCTTCGTCGCCGCCTCCCCGGAGTTCCCGGCCTCCGTCGCCGTGGACTCGGTCACCCCCAGGGTGGCGGCGCCGGGCGACACCGTGACGGTGACCGGCACGGTCGCCAACTCCGGTTCCGCCGCGCTGAAGGACGTCACGGTGGGATTCCGGCAGCCGTCGGCCAGTGGCTCGCCGGTGCGCAACCGCAGCGGCCTCGACCAGGTCGTCCGGCGCGGTGAGCCGACGGCTTCGGACGGTACCCCGCTCACCACCGGCCGCGAGAGCCTCGGTGTGCTGACCTCGGGGCAGAGCCACGCGTTCAGCGTCCAGGTGCCGGTCGCCGAGCTCAAGGTCGGCAAGGGCGGGGTGTACGAGCTGGCGGTGGACGTGGCCGGGGTCACCCCGGACGACGACGCCCCGCACACCATCGGCATCGCCCGGACCTTCCTGCCGTACAAGAACGAGGCGGTCCCGCACCCGACCCAGCTCGCGGTGGTCTGGCCGATCACCCACTCGCCGGAGCTGGTCGCCCAGACCATGCAGGACAACGACCCGGTGCCGGTGCTCCGGGACGACAGCCTGGCCACCGACCTGGCGCAGGGCGGCCGGCTGTACCAGCTGGTGCAGACCGGCGGTCAGCTGCCCGGGCTGACCTGGGTGATCGATCCCGACCTGCTGGACACCGTGTTCGCGATGACCAAGCCGTACCGGGTGCAGAAGCCGAACACCGCCGGGGAGCCCGCCAAGGACAGCAACACCGTCGCCGGGACCGGTAGGGACGCCGCGACGGAGTGGCTCAAGCAGCTCCGCACCGCGGTCGCGGGAGCGGGCAGCCAGGTCGTCTCCCTGCCGTACGCCGACCCCGATCTGGCCTCGATCGCGCACAACGGCGCCGGGTTGAACGGGATGGCTAGCGCGCTCCGCAAGGCCGGTACGGCCGGTGAGGTGACCGCCGAGGGGCGGCTCTCGATCGACGCGCGCTCCGACGTCGCCTGGCCCTACCAGGGCCAGCTCGACCAGCAGATCGCCGGCACCGCCCGGGCCGTCGGGGAGAACGTGGTGCTGACCAGCGGCGCGAGCCTCCCGGACACCTCGATGAACTACACCCCGAACGCGGCCCGTCCGATCGGCAACGGCCAGACCGCCGTGGTCGCCGACTCGACCGTCTCCGACCTGTTCCAGCCGGACCTGTCCTCGCCGCAGGCCGCCACCACGGCCGTCCAGCGCTTCCTGGCGGAGACGATGGTGATCAACCGGCAGCTCCCCGAGTCCCCCCGCACCCTGCTGGTGCTGCCGCCCCGCACCCTGACCGCAGGCTCCGCCGGTGCGCTGGCCGAAGCGGTCGGCAAGGCCCAACAGGGCGGCTGGGCCAGGCTGGTGAACCTCCAGACGGTGGCCGCCGCCCCGGCCGATCCGGAGGCCAACACCGCCGTTCCCGCCGACTACCCGCAGCGGCTGCGCGCGGGCGAGCTGTCCGCCGCGACGCTCGGCCAGGTGATGGACATCCAGGGCAGGCTGGACCTGCTGCTGTCCATCCTCACCCAGCCGCAGCGGGTGCGCGGCCCGTTCAGCGCCGCGATGGTCCGCTCGATGTCCACCGCCTGGCGTGACCAGGCCGCGGAGGGCAGCTCCTACCGGGCCGGCGTGCAGAACTACCTGGACAGCCTGACCGGCGCGGTCAAGCTCACCCCCAAGAGCATGGTCACCCTCGCAGGTGACACCGGCGTGGTTCTGGTCAGCATCAAGAACGACCTCAACCAGGCGGTGGGCAACCTCCAGGTGAAGCTGGTCTCCAGTCAGCCGAACCGGGTCAACGTGAGCCTTCAGCAGAACGTGCTGCTGGAGGCCACCACCAGCCAGACGCTGCGGTTCCAGGCCAGGGCCAGGAACAACGGCGGGGTCCAGATGACCGCCCAGCTCGTGACGACCGGGCCCAACCCGCAGCCGTACGGCAAGCCGGTGGTCTTCACGGTGGACGTCACCTCGGTCACCTCCGGTGTGCTGTACGTGATCGGCGGCGGCGTGCTGCTGATCCTGCTCGCCGCGGTCCGGTTCACCCTGCAGCGGCGCAAGCGGGCCGCCGAGCCGGCCGAGGAGCCGGAGGCGGAGCCGGTCGGAGAGGAAGCGGATGCGGCGGAGGAGTCCGGCGCAGCTGCCGGGGAACACGCCCCCGGTGATGAGAAGGTGGGGCACTGAGGCGGCCCCTCCAGGGCGGCCGTACCCGAGCATCGATGAGGTGGCATGAGCGGGCCGCGCGAGGAGCGAGCACAGGGTCGTGAGCAGGGTCGCGCCGCCACGGGCCAGGACGGCGCGGCCGAGCAGCCCGCGGACTGGTACCTGGCGGACACCTACGCCGAGGACCCGTACGCCGCCGACCCGTTCCCGACCGGGGCCGGGGGCGACCCGTACGGCCTGCGGAGCCCGGCGCTGCCGCAGCAGCAGGCCACCCAGGACGACCCGCAGACCCTCCAGCTGCTCCAGCCGCCGCAGGGCGAGCCGGTGGCCGGGCTGACCGCGCCCACCCCGCGCTGGCCCGGCGTGGCCGGTACCGACGCGCCGTCGGAAGAGCCCGAGCCGACCCCTGACGCCGTGGCCGCCGAGTACGTCGGCGTGGACTCGCTGCTGGCGAAGGCCGAGGAGCCGCGCCCGTTCGTGCCCCCGATCGAGTTCGACCCGCCGCTCTCCGTGGAGGAGATGGCCGGCTCCGGGCAGTCGGCCGAGCCGGTGGCCGAGCAGCGTCCCGAACCGACCTCCGGGGGGAAGGTCGGCAGCCTGGTGAACTCCAGCGCGATCATGGCCGCCGGCACCCTGGTCTCCCGGGGCACCGGCTTCCTGCGCACCATGGTGATCGCCGCCGCGATCGGCGTTGGCACCATGGGTGACTCATACAACGCCGCCAACACTCTGCCCACCCTGCTCTACATCCTGATCGGCGGCGGCGCCCTGAACGCCGTCTTCGTCCCCCAGCTGGTCCGCGCGATGAAGCAGGACGAGGACGGCGGCACCGCCTACGCCAACCGGCTGCTCACCCTGGTGATGGCCGGTCTGGCCGGGGTCACCTTCCTCGCCGTGCTGGGCGCCCCGCTGCTGGTCCAACTGATCTCGCACTCGCTGATGCGGGACCAGGCGAGCGCCGACACCACGGTGGCGCTGGCCAGGTACTGCCTGCCGACCATCTTCTTCATGGGCATCCACGTGGTGATGGGTCAGGTCCTGAACGCCCGCGGCCGGTTCGGCGCGATGATGTGGACCCCGGTGCTGAACAACATCGTGGTGATCTTCACCTTCGGGATGTACATCTGGGTCTTCGGCACCTTCCAGCGGACCGAGGTCACCCCCGCCACCATCTCCCCCGAGGGCGTCCGGCTGCTCGGCCTGGGCACCCTGCTGGGCCTCGCGGTGCAGGCGCTCTCGATGATCCCGTACCTGCGGGCCGCCGACTTCCGGTTCAGGCCGCGCTTCGACTGGCGCGGCCACGGTCTCGGCAAGGCCGCCCGGCTGGCCAAGTGGACCTTCCTGTTCGTGCTGGCCAACCAGGCCGGCTTCCTGGTGGTCACCCAGCTCGCGACCGCGGCCGGTGCGGAGGCGGAGAAGACCGGCCACCTCGGCGTCGGTCTGGCCGCCTACTCCAACGCCCTGCTGATCTGGCAGCTCCCGATGGCCGTGATCACCGTCTCGGTGATGAGCGCGGTGCTCCCCCGGCTGTCCCGCTCGGCCGCCGACGGCGACGCCGGAGCGGTGCGGGACGACCTCTCGTACGGGCTGCGCACGTCGGCGGTGGCGATCGTGCCCGCCGCCTTCCTCTTCCTCGCCCTCGGCCCGGTGATCGGCAGCGCGATCTACGGCCTGGGCAACGGCGGCGCGGTCGCGCACAGCACCACGGCGGTCGGCTACATGCTCTCCGCCTTCGCGCTGGGCCTGATCCCGTACTCGGTGCAGTACGTGCTGCTGCGCGGCTTCTACGCCTACGAGGACACCAGGACGCCGTTCTCCAACACCCTCTGGGTGGCCGTCTGCCAAGCCGCCTCGGCGGTGCTCTGCTGGTTCGTGCTGCCCGCCCAGTGGGCGGTCACCGGGATGGCGCTGGGCTACGGTCTCTCCTACGCGGTCGGTGTCGCGGTCGCGGTGCCCAAGCTCAAGGCGAGGACCGGCGGCCTGGACACCGGGCGGATCGCCAGGACGTACACCCGGCTGGCGATCGCCTCACTGCCCTCCGCCGTCCTCGGCCTGGCGGCCAGCCTGCTGCTGAACGACCTGCTCACCGGGCTGCTCGGTGACTGGGTGGGCGCGGTGCTGACCGTCCTGCTGGCGGGCGGACTGCAACTCACCGTGTTCGCCCTGATCGCCCGCCGGATGCGGATCGAGGAACTGAACGCGATGATCGGTATGGTGCGCAGCCGCCTCGGGCGCTGACCTGGCGTCAGCCGGACCTTCCGCTCACTCAGGCAGCCTGCCCGTCAGCGGGTTTGGCGGACGGTCGCAACCGGAACGCAACCACCCGGCCCACCCAACGGTCGTAGCAGGGGAGGAAGAGTGGGCACAATTGTCCTGGCACGCTTCCGCCCCCAGGGGCCGGACGGACGGCCGGTTTTCCGGGACCCGGGGCGACACAAGGGGAGGCAGGACAACGGTGGCTGATGGCACCAAGGCGGTTGTCGGCACGTCCGTGGCGGACGACGAGACGACACCGGCCACCGCGGCCGGGGAGACCCCGGCCGACGAACCGACGGCGGAGAGCGCCGCCGAGGCCACCACCCCGCTGTCGGCCGCGGAGATCGCCGCCGAACTCACCGGTCGGACGTCGAAGTCCGCGCCGGTCGACGAGGACTCGGAGGCCGAACGGGAGACCGAGTCGGAGGCCGACGACGAAGCTGCCGCGGACGACGGTGCTGAGGAGGAGCCGGAGTTCGACGCGGCCGCCACCCTCGACCAGCCCACCGGTGAGCTCCCGCTGCTCCGCCCCGCGCCCGACCGGCACAGCGGCGATCGGATCGCCGACCGCTACCGGCTGGAGGAGTGCACCACCCAGTCCGAGTTCTTCAGCAGCTGGCGCGCGGTCGACGAAAAGCTCCGCCGCGCGGTCGGCGTCCACCTGCTCGCGGCCGGTCACCAGCGTGCCCGCGGCGTGCTGGCCGCCGCCAAGTCCGCCGCCCTGCTCGGCGACCCGCGCTTCGTCCAGGTGCTCGACGCGGTCCAGGAGGGCGACCACGTCTACGTCATCCGGGAGTGGCTGCCCGGCGCCTCGGACCTCGCCCAGCTGCTCGCCGACGGACCACTGGAGCCGTACGACGCGTACCAGATGGTCCGTCAGGTCTCCGAGGCGATCGCGGCCGCCCACCGGCGCGGCCAGGCCCATCTGCGGCTCACCCCGAGGTGCGTGCTGCGCACCGAGGGCGGCCAGTACCGGATCAACGGCATCGCGGTGGACGCCGCGCTCCGCGGGCTGCCCGACGAGGACGCCGCACTCACCGACACCCGCGCCATCGGCGCACTGCTGTACGCGGCGCTGACCCACCGCTGGCCGTACCCGGAGGACCGGTACGACCTCCAGGGCCTGCCCAAGAGCCTCGGCTGCGTGCCGCCGGACCAGGTCAGGGCGGGCGTGCACAAGGGCCTGGCCGAGATCGCCGCCCGGGCCCTCTGCGAGCACCCGCCGCACCACCAGGACCCGATCACCACGCCGGAGGAACTGGTCAAGGCCATCGCGCTGATGCCGAAGATCCGGCAGCCCGAGCCGCCGCCACCTCCGGCCTACACCCCGCCGCCCCGGCCGCAGCCGCACCGGCCGGCCCACCCCCAGCAGCAGCTCCGACTCGAAACGGCGGGGACGCGCGCCCCCGCAAACACCTCCCGGCCGAGCCGCCCCCGGCTGCGCCGACTGGTCCGGCTGACCGCCTCGGTGGTCGCCCTGGCCGCCATCGGGATGGCCTCCTGGCAGCTCGTCAGCCACCTCAACAAGCACGAGGGCAACAGCGTGGACGGGCAGCAGCCGCCGCCCACCCAGAGCGCTCCCGCCTCCCCCGGCAGTGTCGTCGGCAAGCCCGTCACGATCGCCGACGTGCTCTCCTTCAACCCGCTGGGCGACGGACCCGAGCACGCGAGCGAGACCTCCCTCGCGCACGACGGTGACCCCGCCACCAGCTGGCAGACCTCGGGCTACAACGAGGACCTGGGCGGCGCGTACAAGGCCGGTACCGGGCTGCTCGTCGATCTCGGCTCGGTCCAGCGGGTCAGCTCGGTCGAGGTCCAGCTGGGTGGCTCCGGCACCGTTCAGCTCCTGGCGGCGCCCAAGGACGCCCCGACCACTCCCGCCGCCACCAAGGCGGGCCTGGACGGCCTGGGTGCACCGGCGGCGCAGGGCAGCGGCGGAACCGTGGAACTGAAGCCCGGTCAGCCACTCACCACCCGCTACCTCTTGATCTGGCTGACCAGCGTCCCCAAGGATGGCTCCGACGGGAAGTACCGCGGCAAGATCGCCGAGGTGAAGGTCACCGGCTGACGGGAAGGGGGGCGACCATGACCGAGCAGATCCCGGACGCCACCCTGCTGGCCCGGCACACCGGCGGCGACCCGGACGCGTTCGGCATCCTGGTGCACCGTCACCGGGACCGCCTCTGGGCGGTCGCGCTGCGGACCCTGGGTGACCGCGAGGAGGCCGCCGACGCCCTGCAGGACGCGTTGGTCTCCGCCTTCCGGGCCGCCCACACCTTCCAGGGCCGCTCGGCCGTCACCACCTGGCTGCACCGGATCGTCGTCAACGCCTGCCTGGACCGGGCCCGCCGGGCCGCCAGCCGTCCGGCCGGCTCGCTGGACCAGGAGCAGTACCGGCTGGACACCCTGCTCGGCAGCGCCGAGGCGACCGAGACCCTGGTGGTCCGGGCCGAGCTCCAGCGCGAGGTGACCGCCGCCCTGGCTGCGCTCCCGGTCGAGCAGCGGGCCGCCCTGGTGCTGGTGGACATGCAGGGGTACGGCGTCGCCGAGGCCGCCGAGCTGCTCGGCGTACCGGTGGGCACGGTGAAGAGCCGCTGCGCCCGGGGACGGGCCAAGCTCCTGCCGTTGGTCCGGCACCTGCGCACCGTTTCACGTGAAACACCGTCGGAGGCCGCGCCGGCCAACGGTGTTTCACGTGAAACCGGCGCGGCCCCGACCCCGGCGGGGAACCAGGACGTCTCGCCGTCCGTCCCATCACCGCCCCGCCCCGGCCAGGCGCTGAGAGGAGACGTGACGCCACGATGACCCCCTCCTGGACCGAGCCCGACCACCCCGACGTCGAGCTGCTGGCCGACCTGGCCGAGGATCTCACCGCGCCCGCCGAGGTGCCGCTGCTGCGGGCCCACCTGGACGGCTGCGCCGAGTGCGCCGACACCTACGCCGCGCTGGCCGAGGTCCGCGAACTGCTCGGCGCGGTGGAGGACTTCCCGGCGCTGCCGGCCGAGTTGGGCGACCGGATCGACGCCGCCCTCGCGGTCGAGGCGGCCGCCCCCGTCACCCCGGCCGCCGACCCGGACGCACCGCTCACCCGGGGCCCCGCCGGCCCCACCCGTCGGCTCCGCCGTCGGGGCCGGGTGCTGCTGGCCGCGGTCGCCTGTCTCGCCGTCCTGGGCCTGGGCAGCACCCTGCTCGCCCAACAGCGGGACACCTCCGGCGCCGACAGCACGGTGGCGGGTGTCGCTTCCCGGCAGCAGGACGCGTCCGCCGGGCCACAGGTCTTCACCGAGGCGGATCTGACCGGTCAGATCCGCCAGTTGGTCCAGGACAAGGCCGCCAGGCCGGACGTCCGGGGAACTGCGGGCTCCGCCCTCAAGGCGCCGTCGCTCGGCGCGGGGGCCGCTCCGGAGTTCGGCCCGGAGTCGGCGTCGGCGGCTCCCTGCCCGGCTACCGCTCCCGGCGTACCGCTGCTCGCCGCTCCCGGCCGGTTCGGCGCGGAGCCCGTCACGGCCCTGGTCTACCCCCTCACCGCCGACCAGGTGGAGGTCTACCTGGTGACCGCCGACTGCCGAGTCCGGCTGCACCGCACCGTCCCCGCCGGGTGAGTCCGTCCCCGGCGTGTCGTCCCAATCGGACGACCACTCTGCGGGCGCCTGCTGCAACCGCCCCGGGGAATGAGCGACACTGGTGGATCGTTGTCCCGGGCGGCGGAGCAGGACCGCCCTCCCCGCAATAGCGCGGGTCGCGATGCGAACCAGGAGATGCAGTGAGCGACGTCCGTAACGTGATCATCATTGGCTCAGGGCCGGCCGGCTACACCGCTGCCCTCTACACCGCCCGAGCCTCCCTCAAGCCCCTGGTCTTCGAGGGTGCCGTCACCGCCGGTGGCGCGCTGATGAACACCACCGAGGTCGAGAACTTCCCCGGCTTCCGGGACGGCATCATGGGCCCCGAGCTGATGGACAACATGCGCGGCCAGGCCGAGCGCTTCGGCGCCGAGCTGGTGCCGGACGACATCGTCTCGGTCGACCTCACCGGTGACATCAAGACCGTCACCGACTCCGAGGGCACCGTCCACCGGGCCCGCGCGGTGATCGTCACCACCGGCTCCCAGCACCGCAAGCTCGACCTCCCGAACGAGGACAGGCTCTCCGGTCGCGGCGTCTCCTGGTGCGCGACCTGCGACGGCTTCTTCTTCCGTGACCAGGACATCGCCGTGGTCGGCGGCGGCGACACCGCGCTGGAGGAGGCGACCTTCCTCTCCCGGTTCGCCAAGTCGGTCACGATCGTCCACCGCCGGGACACCCTGCGGGCCTCCAAGGCGATGCAGGAGCGGGCCTTCGCCGACCCGAAGATCAGCTTCGCCTGGGACAGCGCGGTCGAGGCGATCCACGGCGACCCGAAGCTGACCGGCGTCACCCTGCGGGACACCACCACCGGCGAGACGCGCGAGCTGCCGGTCACCGGCCTGTTCATCGCGATCGGCCACGACCCGCGCACCGACCTGTTCACCGGCCAGCTGGACCTGGACGCCGAGGGCTACCTCAAGGTCGAGGCTCCCTCGACCCGGACCAACATCCCCGGTGTCTTCGGCGCCGGTGACGTGGTCGACCACACCTACCGCCAGGCGATCACCGCCGCCGGCACCGGCTGCTCCGCCGCCCTGGACGCCGAGCGCTACCTGGCCGCGCTGGACGACCTGGAGAGCCAGGCCGCAGCCGTCGCGGTCTGACGTCGCCGCTCCCCGTTCCACGTGAAACGGTCCTCCCGGACCGCTGCACCGAATCGGGGAGTGCCGCACGAAACAGAACGGCCCCCGCCGTTGTTCTTCTCAGCAACACCTCGTTCTGACCCTTAGGAGCTCCCGTGGCCGGCGCCACCATCACCGTGACCGACGCGACCTTCGACGCCGAGGTTCTCAAGAGCGACAAGCCCGTTCTGGTCGACTTCTGGGCCACCTGGTGCGGCCCGTGCCGTCAGGTCGCCCCGATCCTGGAGGAGATCGCGACCGAGCACAGCGACAAGCTGACGATCGCCAAGCTCGACGTCGACGCCAACCAGGGCACCGCCGCCGCGTACGGCGTGATCTCGATCCCGACGCTGAACGTGTACCAGAACGGCGAGCTGGTGAAGAGCATCACCGGCGCCCGCCCGAAGGCCGCGCTGCTCCGCGAGCTGGCCGAGTACATCTAGTCCTCGGCGCACACGGCACGGAAGAGGGGCCCCTCGTTGAGGGGCCCCTCTTCCGTGTCCCCACGGCGTCGGAAGCGCCGTCAGAACGGCCGCAGGGCCGGTTCCTTCCGGGGCCCGCCCCTGGCCCCGCCGAGCAGGCGCTCCAGGGCCACCTCCACATCGCCCTTCCAGGACAGCGTGGTGCGTGCCTCCAGCCGGAGCCGCGGGTAGCGATGGTGCGGCCGGACGGTCTTGAACCCGACCGCCCTCAGGTGGTCCGCCGGGAGGAGACAGCTGGGGGTCTCCCGACCGGCCGCGCCGAACGCCTCGATCGCCTTGAACCCCCGGCCGACCACGTCCTTGACCACGGTCTGCACCAGCACCCGGCCGATCCCCTGCCCCTGATAGCCGGGCAGCAGCCGACTCACCATCAGCTGGACCGCGTCCGGCGAGACCGGACTGGTCGGGAAGGCCGAAGAACGCGGTACGTAGGCGGGTGGGGCGTAGAGCACGTAGCCCACCGGCAGCTCGTCCACGTAGACGACCCGCCCGCAGGAGCCCCACTCCAGCAGGACCGCAGAGATCCACCCCTCCTTCTCCAGCTCCGGCTTCCCGCTCTCCTCGGCCACCCTGGCACTGACCGGGTCCAGCTCCCAGAACACACAGGCGCGGCAGGGCAGCGGGAGATCCCCCAGGTTGTCCAACGTCAGCGGAGCGATCCTGCGCCCCATGACTCATCCCTCCTCCACGGTCCCCCGACGGACCGTCACCACCGACGGCTTCTCCCCGTACGACGAACGACGATGGGTGCATGTTTCACGTGAAACATGCACCCATCGGAACCGCGCGGCAACCCGGGCCGCAGCCTCAGCTGCCGGACAGCCGGAGCCCCTCGTCACCCGGCGCCAGGCTGTCGAGGATCCGGTTCAGATCCTCCACCGAGGCGAACTCCAGCACCACCTTGCCCTTGCCGAGCCTGCCGTTGCGCTGCGAGACCTCGACCTTGACCCGGGTCTCGAAGCGGTCCGAGAGCCGCTCCGAGAGGTCGTTGAAGGCCGGCGAGAGCAGCCGGCCCGCCTTCGGTCCGGCCGGGCGCTGCGGCTTCTCGTCCCGGTCCATCACCGCGACGATCTCCTCGGTGGTCCGCACCGAGAGCCCCTCCGCGATGATCCGCCGGGCCAGCTGGTCCTGCCGCTCCGCGTCCGGCACCCCGAGCAGGGCCCGGGCGTGACCGGCCGTCAGCACGCCGGCGGCCACCCGGCGCTGGACGGTCGGCGAGAGCTTCAGCAGTCGCAGGGTGTTGGAGACGTGCGAGCGTGAGCGGCCGATCCGGTCGGCCAGCTCGTCGTGGGTGCAGGAGAAGTCCTGCAGCAGCTGGTCGTAGGCGGCCGCCTCCTCCAGCGGGTTGAGCTCGGCCCGGTGCAGGTTCTCCAGCAGCGCGTCCAGCAGCAGCTTGTCGTCGTCGGTGGCCCGGATGATCGACGGGATGAGGTCGAGACCCGCCTCCCGGGAGGCCCGCCAGCGCCGCTCGCCCATGATCAGCTCATAGCGGTCCGCACCGGTCTGCCGGACCACCACCGGCTGGAGCAGACCCACCTCCTTGATGGAGGCGACCAGCTCGGCCAGCTTGTCCTGGTCGAACACCTCCCGGGGCTGGCGGGGGTTGGGCGTGATGGAGTCCAGCGGCAGCTCGGCGAACCGGGCCCCCTCCACCGGGGACAGCGCCTCCTCCAGCACGCTCCGCCGCGGCAGGCCGGACTGGTCCCGGGCGAGCTCGGCCGCCACCTTGGCGGCCACCGTCCCACGGTCCGTCGGCAGCACCGGCACCGCGGCCGGGGAGACCACAGCGGCCGACCGGTCCGCCTCCGCCGTCCCCGGCCGGGCCGGGGCCGTGGCGGCCCCGGTCGCGGGTGTCGCCGCCGGAATCAGTGCCCCGAGTCCACGTCCCAGGCCCCTGCGCCCACCACTCACCGGTTGTCCTCCATCGTGCTGCCGTGCTCTGCCATCGGAGCGGCCGCGCCGCTGCGCTGCTGCCCCACCGCGGGTGCCGCGGATCCGTCGGTCGCCGCCCCGGCCGCCCGGAGGGCGAGCTCCCGCCCGGCCTCCAGGTAGGAGAGCGCCCCGGCGGAACCGGGGTCGTAGGTCAGCACGGTCTGCCCGTAGCTGGGTGCCTCCGAGATCCGGACCGAACGCGGGATCGCCGTGTTCAGCACCTGCTCGGCAAAGTGGGTCCGGACCTCCTCGGCCACCTGGGCGGCCAGCCTGGTCCGGGCGTCGTACATGGTGAGCAGGATGGTGGAGACGTGCAGCGTCGGGTTCAGGTGCGCCCGGACCAGCTCGACGTTCCGCAGCAGCTGACCCAGACCCTCCAGGGCGTAGTACTCGCACTGGATCGGGATCAGCACCTCCTGGCCCGCCACCAGGGCGTTGACCGTCAGCAGGCCCAGCGAGGGCGGACAGTCGATCAGGATGTAGTCGAGCGGCTGCTCGTACGCGGTGATCGCGCGCTGCAGCCTGCTCTCCCGGGCCACCAGCGAGACCAGCTCGATCTCGGCGCCGGCCAGGTCGATGGTGGCGGGGACGCAGAACAGCCCCTCCACGTCCCGGACCGGCTGCACCACGTCGGCCAGCGGCTTGCCCTCGACCAGCACGTCGTAGATCGACGGCACGTCGGCGTGGTGGTCGATGCCGAGCGCGGTGGAGGCGTTCCCCTGCGGGTCGAGGTCGACCACCAGGACGCGCAGCCCGTGCATGGCCAGGGCGGCCGCGAGGTTGACGGTGGTTGTGGTCTTCCCCACCCCGCCCTTCTGGTTGGCCACCACGATCACCCGGGTCGAGGCGGGCCTGGGAAGCCCCTCACCGGCCCGTCCGGCGGCCGCCACCGCGGCCATGGCGGCCCGTGCGATGGGCGTGTCATCGACCTGGTCGATGGTCTCCGAGTCCTGCATGGGGGTCAGTGTTTCACGTGAAACCGGAGCGGCAACAGTCACCATCCGGCTGCGGCCGAGGATTCCGGAAAGCAGGGAGCGACGTTTCACGTGAAACACCATGCCCACAATGTCGGAAATCTGACGGTGCGACACTCCGACCGCACCCGACGCACCACCTGACCGCGCCGTACGCCCCTGCCCGCGTGGTCGGCAGACCACTCCGACCGCGCCCGGCAGCCCAACCCCGACCGCAACCACGCACGGCCCGGGACGCACCGGAGCGGGCACCCGTCCGGGTACCCGCTCCGTGAGTCCACTTACCGGGACCCGTGGCCTCAGCGCCGACGCCGCCCGCCGCCGCCCCGCCCGGTCTCGGCCGGTCGGCCACCCCGCCCGGCCCGCGCCGCCTTGGCCCGCCGGTTCGCCGCCTTCACCCCGCCGGGGCTCTCCCCCGCCTCCACCCGGATCACCCGGGTCGAGGTCTCCAGGCTGCCTTCACCGACCGCCAGCACCGACCACTTCACCGCGCCCAGCTTGGTCAGCGCCGACCGGGAGTCCGCCAGCTCCTGCTCGGCGGTGTCGCCCTTGAGCGCCAGCATCTGCCCGTACGGCCGGAGCAGCGGCAGGCCCCAGCCCGCCAGCCGGTCCAGCGGGGCGACCGCGCGGGCGGTCACGATGTCCACCGCGAGCTTGCCGACCATCTCCTCGGCCCGGCCGCGCAGCACCGTGACGTTGTCGAGGCCAAGCTCCCGGACCACCTCCTCCAGGAAGGTGGTCCGGCGCAACAGCGGCTCCAACAGGGTGACCGAGACGTCCGGACGGGCCATCGCAACCGGGATGCCCGGCAGCCCGGCGCCCGAACCGACGTCGCAGAGCGAGGCGTTCGGCGGCAGCAGCTCGGCCAGGACCGCGCAGTTCAGCACGTGCCGGTCCCAGAGCCGAGGCACCTCCCGGGGACCGATCAGGCCACGCTGCACGCCGGCCGTGGCCAGCAGCTCGGTGTAGCGCACGGCCACCGGGTACCGGTCCCCGAAGATCTCCCGGGCCACCGCCGGAGCCTCCGGCAGACCCTCGGGTCCGCCCTCCTCCGGGGTGCCGTCGGTCTCCACGCCGTCCGTCTCCATCTCTGCCTCTCCGCTCACCGTCTCCACGCCACGCACGCTGGCAACCACTGTGTCACGCAGCAGCCGTTTCACGTGAAACAGCGCCCTCATGACGCCCACTCAGACCGGCCGTCAAGCGGGCCCGAGCGGACGACGACCCCGCCCGCACGAGGCGGACGGGGTCGTCGGACCGACTGGCTGCGGCGCGTCAGCGCGGCAGCACGACCACGCAACGCTGGGGCTCCTCGCCCTCCGACTCGCTGCTCAGACCCGCCGCCGCCACCGCGTCGTGGACCACCTTGCGCTCGAACGGCGTCATCGGGCGCAGCTTGACCTGCTCACCGGAGGACTTGGCCTGCTCGGCCGCCTCGGCACCCAGCTGCGCCAGCTCGGCCCGCTTGCGCGCCCGGAACCCCGCGATGTCCAGCATGAGGCGGCTGCGCTCACCGGTCTCCCGGTGCACGGCCAGCCGGGTCAGCTCCTGGAGCGCCTCGAGCACCTCACCGTCCTGGCCGACCAGCCGCTGCAGCGACCGGTCGTTGCCCTCGCCGACGATGGAGACCAGGGCGCGGTCGCCCTCGACGTCCATGTCGATGTCACCGTCCAGGTCCGCGATGTCGAGCAGACCCTCCAGGTAGTCGGCCGCGATGTCACCCTCCTGCTCGAGGCGGGCAACGAGGTTGTCGGCGGACGACTCGGTGGCGGTGGTGCCTTCCGTCACTGGTGGACTCCTTCTGGAATGGGCCCTCGGATCGGGCCGCGTACGAAGATCAGTGGGCCGTTACGGCCGGGCCGGAGCCGTCAGGGCTTCTTCTTCGGCCGCTGGCCGCCCGGCTGCCCGGTGCGCTTCGGCTGCTGGCGCTGACCGCCCTTGGCCGCCGTGGGCTTCGCAGCCGCGTCGGGCGCCGCCGGCTTCGCGGTCGTCGGCTTGGTGTCCTGCGCCACGCTCTCCGCCTCGACGGCCGCCCCGCTGCCCGCGCCCTGCTGGCGCTGCGCCTTGGTGAGCTTCTTCGGCTGCTGCCGACGGGCCTGCACGGCCTCCTGAACGGCGTCCTCCGCGGTGGTCCCGCCCGTACTCTTGCCGCCGCCACCGGAGACCATCGCCAGCAGGCCGACCTTCTTGACCGAGCCGTCCGGGTTCAGCCGACCGGCCTTCTTCAGGCGGGCCTGCCGCTCGTCCCAGGCCATGCTGCCCGGCGTCGGGTTGTTGCGGATGACGATCAGCTGCTGGCCCATCGACCAGACGTTGGTGGTCAGCCAGTAGACCAGCACACCGACCGGGAAGTTGATGCCCATCACAGCGAACATGATCGGGAAGACGTACATGAGCATCTTCTGCTGCTGCATGAACGGCGTCTTGACCGTGAGGTCCATGTTCTTGGTCATCAGCTGGCGCTGGGTGATGAACTGGGACAGCGACATCAGGATGATCATCACGGCGGTGACGATCTTGACGCTGACCTCGTCACTGCCGAGGAAGGTCGCGGAGAGCGGGGCGCCGAAGATGTGCGCCTGCTTGGCGCTGGCCAGTAGCGTGGGGGTGATCACGCCGATCGTCTTGTCGTTGGCGACGGACGCTAGCACGCCGTAGAGGGCCGTGAAGAACGGCGCCTGCACGAGGATGGGAAGGCAGCTGGAGAACGGGTTGGTACCCGCCTCCTTGTACAGCTTCATCATCTCTTCGGACTGGCGCTGCTTGTCGTTCTTGTAGCGCTCCTGGATGGCCTTCATCTTCGGCTGGATCGCCTGCATGGCCCGCGTCGCCTTGATCTGCTTCACGAACAGCGGGATCAGGAAGATCCGGATGACGATGACCATCGAGGCGATGGCGAGACCCCAGGCCCAGCCACCGTTCGGGTCGAAGACGTGGCTGTACAGCGAGTGGAACTGGACGATGATCCAGGACACCGCTGTGTAGAGGGGACTCAGAAAACCGAAGGTCACCGGTCAGACTCCTTGGACATCGGGCTTCGCCACCGGCTCCGGCTCGGCGGTCCCGCTCGTGGGGCTCAGCAGATCGCGCAGCCGGCGGTGCCACACCGGGTGCCTGCGCGGCGGTACGTGGTCGACCCCACCGGGGGACCAGGGGTTGCAGCGGAGGATGCGCCAGGCGGTCAGCCCGCTGCCCTTGATCGCGCCGTGCGACCGCACCGCCTCGTACCCGTAGTGCGAACATGACGGGTAGTAACGGCAGACCGGGCCGAGCAGCGGACTGATGGTCCACTGGTAGAGCCTGATCAGGCCCATCAGCAGGTACTTCATCGCCCTGCTCCCGTCGGCGCGCCGCCGGTCGGCTCCACCCGGAGCAACCGCCGCAGCGCCGCGTCCAGGTCCTGTTCGAGATCGTGATACGTGGCCGCCCCGGCCTGAGGCAGTGCACGCACCACGATCAGGCTACCCGGGGGCAGCCCGGAGAGGCGGTCACGGACCAGATGACGTAGGCGGCGCTTCACCAGATTGCGCACGACCGCCGGACCGACGGCCTTGCTCACGACGAAACCCGCACGCGCCGAAGGAAGCCCCTCGGCGGCGTGCGGGCTGAAGTCGCTGTTCGGACCGGTCCGCCCCGCTGGCTGTCCGTCTCTGTTGAGATGGACCACCAGCAGGGGCCGACCGGCCCGACGACCACGTTTGACCGCGGTCGCGAAGTCCTGGCGCCGCCGCAGCCGATTCTCGGAGGGCAGCACTGCAGTCCCTTAGATGCGAATCAGGCGGAGATGTTGGTACGGCCCTTGGCGCGGCGGGTCGCCAGGATGGCGCGGCCGGCGCGGGTACGCATCCGCAGCCGGAAGCCGTGGGTCTTCGCGCGACGACGGTTGTTCGGCTGGAAGGTGCGCTTGCTCACTCGGGGGCTCCTGGGGTGAATCGTAGGATGACGGGGAATCGCTTGGCCGTCACCGTGCGTCCGCGTGATCTCCCCTGGATGGGAAATCCGGCCTCAACATCCCAGGTCGGCTGGGGGTTGAGACGATCCACGGCGCCCGTGCTGCGCGCCTTATGGAAGCGGGAGGACCCGCGGACATGCGGCAGCGGCCATCGACAACTCGACCTGGTCACGGTACGCGGGACGGGTGCGGGGGGTCAAACCGGGTCGTCGGCACCGGTCCGCCGGATCACCCACGGCGGCTGTCCGATCATGATAGGGGCCAGGCGCCGCAAGGCCCGCACCGACACCACCCGATCGAACCCGGTCCCCCGGCCGCCCTGCCCACAGCCTGTGGACAACAACTTGAATCAGTCCAGTCGGCTGACTACCGTTGCAGGACTTGTCGGGTTTGTTCGTCTGGATCGGACCGGTACCCGAGTCCTTTGAAACCCCGCTCCGGGGAACGAGAAAGCGTGCACCAGTGGCTGATGTCAACAGCGATCTCGTCGCGGTCTGGGCGAGGGTCGTCGAGCGGCTGGTCAACGACCCGGATGTCGGGGACAGCGACAAGATGTGGCTGCGGCGTACCCAGCCGATGTGGATGATGCACGACACCGCCCTGCTGGCGGCCCCGAACGAGCGGGCCAAGCAGGTGCTGGAGGGCCGGCTGCTGCCGCCGCTGACCGAGGAGCTGAGCCGGGGCTTCGGCCGACCGGTCCGGATCGCCGTGATGGTGGACGCCAACGCCGTGCCGCCGCCCGCGCCGCAGACCCCGGCCGAGCAGCCCGCCGAGCAGGGCCAGGCCGAGGAGTGGCCCCCCCGTCAGCAGTACCGGGAGGAACCCGCCGGGTACGACAACCGGCAGACGGAGACCGGTCGTTGGCCGTCCCAGAACCAGGACGGCTACCAGTCGCAGGACGGTTACCAGGCACAGGAGGACTACTCCCGGCCGTACGAGGCGCCATCCGACCAGGGCTACGAGCGCGGCCGGTACGACACCGCCGGCTACCAGCAGCGCCCCGCGCCGTACGGCGGTGGCGAGCAGCAGCAGTCCTGGTCCGCCGCCGAGAACGGGCCCGAGAACCGCGGCTGGGAGTCCGGCTACCCGGGCCGGGAGACCGGCCAGGACGACCTGTTCGGTGGCGCCTACAGCGCCCAGGCGCAGGGTGCCCCGACCCGCCGGGTGCCGTCCAGGCCGCAGCTCGGGCAGCCCGAGCAGGGTTCCCAACTCCCGGACGTGCGGCCGCAGTCGGGGCCGCCCGGGCGCGGTGGGATGGCGGAGCGCACGCCCAGCCCCGGGGTACCCGCGCCGCCCGGCGCACCGCCGGCCGGCGGCAGCTCGCGCAAGGACGAGCCGGCCGCCAGGCTGAACCCCAAGTACCTCTTCGACACCTTCGTGATCGGCGCCTCCAACCGCTTCGCGCACGCCGCCGCGGTGGCGGTGGCCGAGGCGCCTGCCAAGGCGTACAACCCGCTCTTCATCTACGGCGAGTCCGGCCTGGGCAAGACCCACCTGCTGCACGCGATCGGGCACTACTCGCGCAGCCTGTTCCCGGGCACCCGGGTCCGGTACGTGAGCTCGGAGGAGTTCACCAACGAGTTCATCAACTCGATCCGGGACGGGAAGGCGGACGCCTTCCGGAAGCGGTACCGGGACATGGACATCCTGCTGGTCGACGACGTGCAGTTCCTGGCGTCCAAGGAGTCGACCCAGGAGGAGTTCTTCCACACCTTCAACACCCTGCACAACGCCAACAAGCAGATCGTGCTCTCCTCGGACCGGCCGCCCAAGCAGCTGATCACGCTGGAGGACCGGCTCCGGAACCGCTTCGAGTGGGGGCTGATCACCGACGTCACCCCGCCGGAGCTGGAGACCCGGATCGCGATCCTGCGGAAGAAGGCGATCCAGGAGCAGCTGAACGCTCCCGCCGACGTGCTGGAGTTCATCGCGTCCAGGATCACCCGGAACATCCGGGAGCTGGAGGGCGCGCTGATCCGGGTCACCGCCTTCGCCAACCTGAACCGGGCGCCGGTCGACCTGGAGCTGGCCGGGATCGTCCTCAAGGACCTGATCCCGGGCGGCGACGAGGACGCCGGGCCCGAGATCACCGCGCAGGTGATCATGCAGCAGACCGCCGCGTACTTCGGTCTGGGCGTGGAGGACCTCTGCGGCTCCTCGCGCAGCCGGGTGCTGGTGACGGCCCGCCAGATCGCGATGTACCTGTGCCGGGAGCTCACCGACCTCTCACTGCCGAAGATCGGGGCCCAGTTCGGCGGTCGGGACCACACCACCGTGATGCACGCCGACCGGAAGATCCGCTCGCTGATGGCCGAGCGGCGCTCGATCTACAACCAGGTCACCGAGCTCACCAACCGCATCAAGAGCTGAGCCCCCTGGGGGTAGCTGAAGGGGAGTCAGCCGTGCTGGCTCCCCTTTCGCGTGCCCCAGGCCGGAGCGTCCGTACGGGGGCGTGGCGGGGAAAGCAGGTGTGGAGCGGGGGCGGCCTGGGCAGTAATCCACCGACTGACGCTCCGCCAGGCCGACTGCCGCGACGAACATCTGACCAGCTATTCGAACAGGTCAGGGCCGCAGGGCCGCAATCCACAGGATCGGGTGGTTTTCCCCCGTCCACAGGCTGAGGAGCTCGGAGTTATCCAGAATTCCTCCACAGGCCGGGCGCCGCTACGCTCTTCGACGCAGGTCAGCCCCCTGTGTACTTGTGCACAACAGTTATCCACAGGATGTGGACAGTTGACGGACCGCCAGGGGGCCAAATGGGTTGTCCACCGCTTGTCCCCAGGACCAGGGCGGTTATCCCCAGGTTCTCCACAGCGGCGTCCACAGTTCGACAACATTGGCGGGCCGTTCACCAGCCGGTGTGAAAGCCGTCACGTGATGTTGACCGAGCCCCGTGGATAACCGGGCCATGATCTGGGGACGGCCCTGGGGATAACCTGTGGATACTCAGAGTGCCCTGTGGGTAACGCTCGGTCGTCCACAGCAGGGCCTGGTTGTCCACACTCCGGGTCCACAGGCGCTGTGGACAGAAAACCGGGTCTGACCTGCGGAAACGGGGTTATCCACGGTATCCACAGGCCCTACTACTACCACTACACCTATAGACCCCTGAACATGCTTAATCGTGGGGTGGGCCGAAATCTGTGGACAACCGGACCGCGACATCTGTTCGGGTTGCTTCCGCCCGTGTGCCCCGGCTGTCGGTGGAGTAGGAGAGACTGTTCTCCGGCAGCCGGAGCCGAGGGGCTCAGCCCAGTGGGTCCGGTCCGGCCAGACGATCAAGACGCTGACAACAGCAGGACCCAGGAGGCGGTTACCGGTGAAGTTCCGGGTGGAGCGTGACGTCCTCGCGGAGGCGGTGGCCTGGGCTGCCCGCAGCCTCCCGGCGCGGCCGCCGGTGCCGGTGCTGGCCGGCCTGCTGCTGACGGCGCAGGACGGCAGTCTGGCCCTCTCCGGCTTCGACTACGAGGTCTCGGCCCGGGTCGAGCTGGCGGCGGACGTCGAGGAGGCGGGCACGGTGCTGGTCTCCGGCCGGCTGCTGAACGACATCTCCCGCAACCTGCCGAACCGGCCGGTGGAGATCTCCACCGACGGCATGCGGGTCAGCGTGGTCTGCGGCTCCTCGCGGTTCACACTCCCCACGCTCCCTGTGGACGAGTACCCGTCGCTGCCGCAGATGCCCACCGCGACCGGCACGGTCTCCGGCGAGGTCTTCGCCTCGGCCGTCAGCCAGGCCGCCGTCGCGGCCGGCCGGGACGACACCCTGCCGGTGCTGACGGGCGTCCGGGTGGAGATCGAGGGCGACAAGATCACCTTGGCCGCCACCGACCGCTACCGCTTCGCGGTCCGCGAGCTCATGTGGAAGCCGGAGCAGGCCGACATCTCGGCGGTCGCCCTGGTGCCCGCCAAGACGCTCCAGGACATCGCCAAGTCGCTCGGCAGCGGCGACACGGTCTCGATCGCGCTCGCCTCCGGCGGTGCCGGTGAGGGCCTGATCGGCTTCGAGGGCGCCGGCCGCCGGACCACCACTCGCCTGCTGGAGGGTGAGTTCCCGAAGTTCCGCAGCCTCTTCCCGACCGAGTTCAGCGCGGTCGCCGCGATCCAGACCCAGCCGTTCCTGGAGGCGCTCAAGCGCGTCTCGCTGGTGGCCGAGCGGAACACGCCGGTCCGGCTGAGCTTCGAGCAGGGCGTGCTCACCCTGGAGGCCGGCTCGGGCGACGACGCCCAGGCCACCGAGCGGGTCGAGGCCGACCTCGAGGGCGACGACATCTCGATCGCCTTCAACCCGGGCTACCTGGAGGAGGGCCTCAAGGCCATCGACTCCGCGTACGCCCAGCTGAGCTTCACCACCGCCACCAAGCCGGCCCTGCTGAGCGGCCGCCCGGCGGTGGATGCCGAGGCGGACGAGGCGTACCAGTACCTGATCATGCCGGTCCGCCTCTCCGGCTGAGACTCCGGCAGTTCGTCTCCACAGCTGTGGACAACCCCTCCCCCGGTCAGCTCTGGCCGGGGGAGGCCTGGTTCCCGGCGGCGTAGGCTCAGCCTGTGCGGCAACGGCGCCGCCGTCAGGCACGTCACCACAGGTAAGGACTTGTCATGGAGCTCGGCCTCATCGGTCTCGGCAAGATGGGCGGCAACATGCGCGAGCGCATCCGCCGCGCAGGGCACACCGTCATCGGTTTCGACCGCAACCCGGAACTCGCCGACGTGGACAGCCTCGAGGAGCTCGTCAGCAAGCTCGAGGCCCCCCGCGTGGTCTGGGTCATGGTCCCGGCCGGCGGCCCGACCCAGGACACGGTGGACCAGCTGGCCGAGCTGCTCTCCCCCGGCGATGTGGTGGTCGACGGCGGCAACTCGCGCTGGACGGACGACGTCAAGCACGCCGAGGCGCTGGCCGCCAAGGGCATCGGCTTCGTCGACTGCGGCGTCTCCGGCGGCGTCTGGGGCCTGGAGAACGGCTACGCGCTGATGTACGGCGGCGAGGCGGCCGACGTCGCCAAGGTGCAGCCGGTCTTCGACGCGCTGAAGCCCGAGGGCGAGTTCGGTGGCGTGCACGCGGGCAAGGTCGGCGCCGGACACTTCGCCAAGATGGTCCACAACGGCATCGAGTACGCGATGATGCAGGCGTTCGCCGAGGGCTGGGAGCTGCTGGAGGCGGCCCCCGAGGTCACCGACGTGCGCGAGGTCTTCCGCAGCTGGCAGGAGGGCACCGTGATCCGCTCCTGGCTGCTCGACCTGGCCGTCCGGGCGCTGGACGACGACGAGCACCTGGCCAAGCTCAAGGGCTGGGCCGCCGACTCGGGTGAGGGCCGCTGGACGGTCGAGGCCGCGATCGACCACGCGGTGCCGCTGCCCGCGATCACCGCCTCGCTGTTCGCCCGGTTCGCCTCCCGGCAGGACGACTCCCCGCAGATGAAGATGATCGCCGCGCTGCGCAACCAGTTCGGCGGCCACGCGGTCGAGTCCAAGTAACTCCCCAGAAGGCGAGCGCAGTTCACAGCCATGCATGTCGCGCACCTGTCGCTCGCCGACTTCCGTTCGTACGCCGGGGTCGAGGTGCCCCTCGACCCCGGCGTGACGGCTTTCGTGGGGCCGAACGGCCAGGGCAAGACCAACCTGGTCGAGGCGATCGGCTACGTGGCCACCCTGGGCAGCCACCGGGTGGCCACCGACGCCCCGCTGATTCGGCTCGGTGCCGAGCGGGCGGTGGTCCGCACCAGCATCCTGCGGGACGGGCGGTCGACCCTGGTCGAGCTGGAGATCACCGCGGGCAAGGCCAACCGGGCGCGGATCAACCGCTCCGACAACGTCCGCCCCAGGGACGTGCTCGGTCTGCTCCGCACCGTGCTGTTCGCCCCCGAGGACCTGGCCCTGGTGAAGGGCGACCCGGGTGAGCGCCGCCGCTTCCTGGACGAGCTGCTGACCGCCCGCGCGCCCCGGCTGGCCGGGGTCCGCTCCGACTACGAGCGGGTACTCAAGCAGCGCAACGCCCTGCTCAAGACCGCCGCGGCCGCCCGCCGGGGCGGTGGCGGCAAGGGTGCCGACCTCTCCACGCTGGAGATCTGGGACGGTCATCTGGCGCGGGCCGGTGCCGAGTTGACGGCGTTCCGGCTGCAACTGGTGGCCGCCCTGCAACCGCTGGTGGCGCAGGCGTACGAGCAGCTGGCGCCCGGCGGCGGGGAGACCGTGCTGGAGTACCGCAGCTCCTTCGAGGGTGCGCTGCCGACCAGCCGGGAGGAGGCCGAGCAGCAGCTGTTGGAGGCCCTGCTGACGGTCCGTCCGCAGGAGGTGGCCCGCGGCCTGACCCTGGTCGGCCCGCACCGCGACGAGCTGGGCCTGAAGCTGGGCCCGCTGCCGGCCAAGGGGTACGCCAGCCACGGTGAGTCCTGGTCCTACGCCCTCGCGCTCCGGCTGGCCTCGTACGAGCTGCTGAAGGCCGACGGCGGCGAGCCGGTGCTGATCCTGGACGACGTCTTCGCCGAGCTGGACGCCCGCCGCCGGGACCGGCTGGCCGAACTGGTGGCCGGCGCCGAGCAGGTCCTGGTCACCGCCGCCGTCCCGGAGGACGTGCCGAAGGCACTGAGCGGTGTCCGCTACGCCGTGGCGGACGGAACAGTGACCCGCCTGGACTGAGGGGCTCCGCCGGTAGCGGGCCGGCGTCGCGTCCCCGGACTTTCGCCCCACCCTTCGGGCGGGAGGTGCCCCCTCGGACGGCTTCTCCTCGGTCGCCGATGCTCCGCCTGGATTCGCCCCCAGCCTTCGGCCGGGAGGGGCCCCGCGTCGGCACCGCCCAGACTCGGTCCGGACGCCGCTCCTTCACCCGGCCCGCGACCGGCGGAGCCCCGAAGTCGTACTCTGGAAACTTCATCCACAGCCTGGGGACAAGGAGCCGCCATGGGCGAGACGCCGGAGCTCTCGGGCGTGGACCTGGCCCGGGTCGCGCTGCGGGCGGCGAAGGAGCAGGCCAGGCAGCGGGGCGAGCAGGTCCGCGAGAAGCGTGAGGCGAGGCGGCACGGACTGCGCAGCGGGGCGCGCGCGGACGGTCGCGACCCGGTTCCGCTGGGGGCCGCGCTGACCCGGCTGATCACCGAGCGGGGCTGGGAGGCGCCGGCCGCGGTGGGCGGGGTGATGGGCCGCTGGCCGCAGATCGTCGGTCCCGACATCGCGGCGCACTGTGTGCCGAAGCAGTACGCGGAGGCCGAGGCGGTGCTCACCGTACAGTGCGACTCGACCGCCTGGGCCACTCAACTCCGTTTGCTGGCACGCCAGTTGGTGGCCCGGTTGAACCACGAGCTGGGGCACGGCACGGTCAGGGTGATCAAGGTTCTCGGGCCGGACGCGCCGCAGCGCGGGTACGGCCGGCTGCGTGCCCCCGGGAGCAAGGGGCCGGGCGACACCTGGGGGTAGCTCGGGTGCCGAAGGGAAGCCGATCTTCCGGAACCGCTGACGGCCCTTTTGAGCGCTCTCAGCCCCCCTGGCGAGTATCGGGACATGTCCCGAGGGTATTCAGGGCGCCTCATCTGCCTTCTGAGGCTGCCAAACGGCCATCTATGTCAGTCGTACCGGTAGACTGGAAGCCAAACACTGTTGCTCGTAGCAACCGAGTCGAAACGCCGTGGTCGCAGGCTCGCCCGTCCGATGGGCAGGTCTGCGGCCCGCGCTGTGCCAGAGAGGGCGCTTCGTGGCCGATTCCGGCAACTCCAGCCAGACCCCAGACCCCACCGACCAGGCAGCGCCCGTGGACAGTCGCGGGGCGTACGACGCCACCGCGATCCAGGTGCTGGAGGGCCTCGACGCCGTCCGCAAGCGCCCGGGCATGTACATCGGTTCGACCGGTGAGCGCGGCCTGCACCACCTGGTGCAGGAGATCGTGGACAACTCCGTCGACGAGGCGCTGGCGGGGCACGCCGACACCATCGACGTGACGATCCTGGCCGACGGCGGCGTCCGGGTCACCGACAACGGCCGCGGCATCCCGGTCGGCATCATGCCGGGCCAGGACAAGCCAGCCGTCGAGGTCGTGCTGACCGTCCTGCACGCGGGCGGCAAGTTCGGCGGTGGCGGCTACGCCGTCTCCGGTGGTCTGCACGGCGTCGGCGTCTCGGTGGTGAACGCGCTCTCCACCCGCCTGGCGGTGGAGATCCTCACCGAGGGCGCCCGCTGGACGCAGGAGTACAAGTCGGGTGTCCCGACCGCGCCGCTGGCCAAGCACGAGGACGTGGACCGCACCGGCACCACGGTGACCTTCTGGGCCGACCCGGACATCTTCGAGACCACGGTCTACTCGTTCGAGACGCTCTCCCGCCGGTTCCAGGAGATGGCCTTCCTCAACAAGGGCCTGTCGATCTCGCTGACCGACGAGCGCCCCGAGCACGCGGACGACGAGGGCAACCCGCTCACGATCACCTACCGCTACGACGGCGGCATCGCCGACTTCGTCACCCACCTGAACTCCCGCAAGGGCGACGTCATCCACCCCTCGGTGATCGACTTCGAGGCGGAGGACAAGGACAAGACGATCTCGGTGGAGATCGCGATGCAGTGGAACACCTCCTACACGGAGAGCGTCTACTCCTTCGCGAACACCATCCACACGCACGGCGGCGGTACCCACGAGGAGGGCTTCCGCGCCGCGCTGACCGGCCTGGTCAACCGCTACGCGCGGGACAAGAAGCTGCTCCGGGAGAAGGACGACAACCTCTCCGGCGAGGACATCCGCGAGGGTCTGACCGCGATCATCTCGGTCAAGCTCGGCGAGCCGCAGTTCGAGGGCCAGACCAAGGACAAGCTGGGCAACACCGAGGTCAAGACCTTCGTCCAGCGGGTGGTGCACGAGCAGCTGAACGACTGGCTGGACCGCAACCCCAACGAGGCCTCGGACATCATCCGCAAGTCGATCCAGGCGGCCACCGCCCGGGTCGCCGCCCGCAAGGCGCGCGACCTGACCCGCCGCAAGGGCCTGCTGGAGTCGGCCTCGCTGCCGGGCAAGCTGAGCGACTGCCAGTCCAAGGACCCGTCCGAGTGCGAGATCTTCATCGTCGAGGGCGACTCGGCCGGCGGCTCGGCCAAGCAGGGCCGTGACCCCCGGGTGCAGGCCATCCTGCCGATCCGCGGCAAGATCCTGAACGTCGAGAAGGCCCGGATCGACAAGGTGCTGCAGAACACCGAGGTCCAGGCGCTGATCTCGGCCTTCGGCTGCGGCATCCAGGAGGACTACGACGAGTCCAAGCTCCGCTATCACAAGATCGTCCTGATGGCGGACGCCGACGTCGACGGGCAGCACATCCGCACCCTGCTGCTCACCCTGCTGTTCCGCTTCATGCGGCCGCTGGTCGAGGGCGGGTACGTCTACCTGGCGATGCCGCCGCTGTACAAGATCAAGTGGGGCAAGGACGACTTCGAGTACGTCTACTCCGACCGCGAGCGCGACGCGGTGATCTCGGCCGGCGTGGCCGCCGGGCGCCGGCTGCCCAAGGACGACGCCATCCAGCGCTTCAAGGGTCTCGGTGAGATGAACGCCGAGGAGCTCCGGATCACCACCATGGACCAGGCGCACCGGCTGCTCCAGCAGATCACCCTGGAGGACGCGGCCCGGGCCGACGACCTCTTCTCGGTCCTGATGGGCGAGGACGTCGAGGCCCGCCGTTCCTTCATCCAGCGCAACGCCAAGGACGTCCGCTTCCTGGACGTGTGACGCACCCTCAGCACACTCCAGTCCGCGTGAAAGGAAACTGACCAGCAGTGGTCGACGACAACCGTCCTGACGGCGAGCAGCCGGACGACACCTCCACCGACACCTTCGTGTCCCGGGTCGAGCCGATCGAGCTCGAGACCGAGATGCAGCGCTCGTACCTCGACTACGCGATGAGCGTGATCGTCAGCCGGGCGCTGCCCGAGGTGCGCGACGGCCTCAAGCCGGTGCACCGCCGGGTGCTGTACGCGATGTACGACGGTGGGTACCGGCCCGAGAAGGGCTACTACAAGTGCGCCCGCGTGGTCGGCGACGTGATGGGCAACTACCACCCGCACGGCGACACCTCGATCTACGACACCGTGGTCCGGCTCGCGCAGCCCTGGTCGCTGCGGATGCCCCTGGTCGACGGCAACGGCAACTTCGGTTCCCCGGGCAACGACCCGGCCGCCGCGATGCGGTACACCGAGTGCAAGATGATGCCGCTGGCCATGGAGATGATGCGGGACATCGACGAGGAGACCGTCGACTTCGCCGCCAACTACGACGGCCGCTCGCAGGAGCCGACCGTCCTGCCGGCCCGCATCCCCAACCTGCTGATCAACGGTGCCACCGGCATCGCGGTCGGCATGGCCACCAACATCCCGCCGCACAACCTCCGCGAGGTCGCCTCCGGCGCGCTCTGGGCGCTGGAGCACCCCGAGGCCTCCAACGAGGAGCTGCTGGAGGCGCTGATCGAGCGGATCAAGGCGCCGGACTTCCCGACCGGTGCGCTGATCGTCGGCCGCCGCGGCATCGAGGACGCGTACCGGACCGGGCGCGGCTCGATCACCATGCGCGCGGTGGTCGAGGTCGAGGAGATCCAGGGCCGGCAGTGCCTGGTGATCACCGAGCTGCCGTACCAGGTGAACCCGGACAACCTGGCGCTGAAGATCGCCGACCTGGTGAAGGACGGCCGGGTGGCCGGCATCGCCGACGTCCGGGACGAGTCCTCCAGCCGGACGGGCCAGCGCCTGGTGGTCGTGCTCAAGCGCGACGCGGTCGCCAAGGTGGTGCTGAACAACCTCTACAAGCACACCGACCTGCAGACCAACTTCGGCGCCAACATGCTGGCCCTGGTCGACGGGGTGCCGCGCACGCTGTCGCTGGACGCCTTCATCCGGCACTGGGTCAACCACCAGGTCGAGGTCATCGTCCGCCGGACCACGTTCCGGCTGCGCAAGGCCGAGGAGCGTGCGCACATCCTGCGCGCGCTGCTCAAGGCGCTGGACCAGATCGACGCGGTGATCGCGCTGATCCGGGCGTCCGAGAGCGCCGACGCGGCCCGCACCGGCCTGATGGGCCTGCTCCAGATCGACGAGCTGCAGGCCAACGCGATCCTCGAGATGCAGCTGCGCAGGCTGGCCGCGCTGGAGAGCGCGCGCATCCTGAGCGAGCACGACGAGCTCCAGGCCAAGATCAACGAGTACAACGCGATCCTGGCCTCGCCGAGCCGTCAGCGCGGGATCATCTCCGAGGAGCTCACCGCGATCGTCGAGAAGTACGGCGACGAGCGGCGCTCCACGCTGATCCCCTTCGACGGCGACATGTCGGTCGAGGACCTGATCGCCGAAGAGGACATCGTCGTCACGATCACCCGGGGCGGCTACGTCAAGCGCACCCGCTCGGACCTCTACCGCTCGCAGAAGCGCGGCGGCAAGGGCGTCCGGGGTGCGCAGCTGAAGCAGGACGACATCGTCGACCACTTCTTCGTGACCACCACGCACAACTGGATCCTGTTCTTCACCAACAAGGGCCGGGTCTACCGGGCCAAGGGCTACGAACTGCCGGACGCCGGCCGGGACGCCCGCGGCCAGCACGTGGCCAACCTGCTGGCCTTCCAGCCGGAGGAGCACATCACCCAGGTGATGGCGGTCCGGACGTACGAGGACAAGCCGTACCTGGTGCTGGCTACCCGGGGGGGTCTGGTGAAGAAGACCCCGCTCAAGGACTACGACTCCCCGCGCTCCGGCGGTCTGATCGCGATCAACCTCCGGGAGATCGAGGACGGCCGGGACGACGAGCTGATCGGTGCCGAGCTGGTCTCCGCCGAGGACGACCTGCTGCTGGTCTCGAAGAAGGCCCAGTCGATCCGGTTCACCGCGACCGACGAGGCGCTCCGGCCGATGAGCCGGGCCACCTCCGGGGTGAAGGGCATGGCGTTCCGCGAGGACGACGAACTGCTCTCGATGAACGTGGTCCGGCCCAGCACCTTCGTGTTCACCGCCACCGATGGTGGGTACGCGAAGCGGACGTCGGTGGACGAGTACCGTGTCCAGGGTCGCGGCGGTTTCGGCACCAAGGCGGCGAAGATCGTCGAGGGCCGGGGCTCGCTGGTCGGCGCGCTGGTGGTCGAGGAGACCGACGAGATCATGGCGATCACCCTCTCGGGCGGCGTCATCAGGACCAGGGTTTCCGGAGTTCGTGAAACCGGACGTGACACGATGGGCGTCCAACTGATCAACCTCGGAAAGCGCGACGCGGTGGTGGGCATGGCCCGCAACGCGGAGGCGGACGACGAGGAGGTCCTGGAGGACGAGGGCATCGCCCCCGACACCTCTGCGGCCGCCGAAGATGTGACCACGGCTGACGACGTGGCCGAACAGGCCTGATCGCGAGCCCTGGTGGCCGGTGCCCGACCCTCGTGGACGGGCACCGGCCACTGACCAGTACCGGGCAATCCGGCCGGGCGCTGGAGCAGTTGAGACGAGCAGGGCGGTGACCACCCGACCTGCTGGGTGAGTTGCGGGAGGACCAGGGTGAGTGGAGCCACGGGTGCTGCGGGCGGTACCGGGGGCGGACTGCCGGGCGGCGGTTCGTACGGTGGAGCCGGCGGCGCGACCGGTGGACTGCCCGGGGTGCCGCCGCGCCCGGCCGGGGCGCCTCCGGGTGCGGGTGAGTCCGGCGCCTCGACCTCGCTGATGCCGCCGGTGGCCGGCGGCGGGGGGTACGGCTCGACTACGCAGCCGCCCGCGCAGCAACCGGCCGCAGCCGGTTTCTCGCAGCCGACCACCTACACCAAGGGGCAGCCCACGCCGCCCCGGGGCACCCGCACCGGCCCGCCCGGGCCCGCCGCCCCGGCGAGCGGCGCCGCGCGCCGTCCTGGCCCCGCCGCGCCGGTCGGCCGGGTCCGCAAGGCCAGGCTGCGGGTCACCAAGGCCGACCCCTGGTCGGTGATGAAGGTCAGCTTCCTGCTCTCGCTGGCCGTCGGGGTGGTCATCATCGTGGCCACCGCCGTGCTCTGGATGACGCTGGACGGGCTCGGGGTCTTCGACTCCCTCGGCAGCACATTGAAGGAGATGACGGGCAACGAGTCCGCCGGGGCGGTCGACCTGATGGACTACGTCGGCTTCGGCAAGGTGATGACGTTCACCGTGCTGATCGCGGTGGTCGACGTCGTGCTGATGACCGCACTGGCGACCCTCTCCGCCTTCATCTACAACACCGCGGCCGGCTTCACCGGCGGCATCGAGCTCACTCTGGCGGAGGAGGACTGACGCTCCGTCGGTTGTTTTGAGCCAGCTTCGTCCTCCTGTGCGGAGAGCGGAATGCGGCGGGCCCCCACGGCTGTTCCAGCCGTGGGGGCCCGCCGCATTCGGGTGACAGCTTTCCGGTCTCGGCGTGCCGCGGGTGAGGCGGCGGGCCGGGCTGTGTTGGCTGTCCGTGCGGAGGGGGGCCGACAGAGGCGATTCGGCGGTCGGAGGCGTGGCATGGCTCAGCTCGCAGGACAACTGCTCGGTGCGGTGGAGGAACTGTTCGGGTCTCGGATCCCGCTCCGGGTCCGGCTCTGGGACGGCAGCGAGGCCGGCCCGTCCGACGGCCCGCTGGTGGTGCTGCGCAACCGCAGGGCCCTGCGGCATCTGCTCTGGCAGCCCGGCGAGCTCGGCCTGGCCAGGGCGTACGTCTCCGGCGACCTCGACCTGGCGCCCGGCGCGGATCTGTACGAAGTCCTCTCGGCGGCCGCCGAGTTCGCCGAACGGCCGGAGGTCCTCCGGCTCGATCTCGGCCCCCGGGACGTGGTCGGCCCGGCCGGCCGCCGGGTGCTCGGTCTCCTGCTGCGGGCCGGTGCGATCGGCCCCCGGCCCACTCCCCCGCCGGAGGAGGCCAGGCTCGGTGGCGGCCGCGCCCACAGCCGGGGCCGGGACCGGGCGGCGATCAGCCACCACTACGACGTCGGCAACGAGTTCTACGGCCTGGTGCTCGGCTCCTCGATGGTCTACTCCTGCGCCTACTGGGAGCCTGCGGCGAAGAGCCTGGAGGACGCCCAGGCGGCCAAGCTCGACCTGATCTGCCGCAAGCTCGGCCTGCGGCCCGGCATGCGCCTGCTGGACGTCGGCTGCGGTTGGGGATCGCTGCTGCTGCACGCGGCCGAGCACTACGGCGTCCGGGCGGTCGGCGTCTCGATCTCGGCCGAGCAGGTCGCGCTCGCCAGGCAGCGGGTCGAGGAGGCCGGGCTCGGTGACCGGATCGAGGTCCGGCTGCAGGACTACCGGGAGATCTCCGACGGCCCGTTCGACGCCATCTCCAGCGTCGGGATGGCCGAGCACGTCGGCGCCGTCCAGTACCAGGTCTACGCGAGCGGTCTGTACGGGCTGCTGGCTCCCGGCGGCCGGCTGCTGAACCACCAGATCGCCCGCCGCCCCGACCTGCCCGGCATCCCGTACAGCCCGAGCCCGTTCATCAACCACTACGTCTTCCCCGACGGGGAGCTCTCCCCCGTCGGCTCCACCGTCGGCGCCCTGGAGGAGGCGGGCTTCGAGGTCCGCGACCTGGAGTCGCTCCGGGAGCACTACGGCCTGACCCTCCGCGAGTGGGTCGCCAACCTGGAGGCCCACTGGTCGCAGGCCACCCGCCTGGTCGGCCACGGCCGGGCCCGGGTCTGGCGCCTGTACATGGCGGCCTGCGCCCTGGCCTTCGAGCAGAACCGGATCGGCATCAACCAGATCCTGGCCGTCCGCCCCACCGCCACGGGCGCCAGCAACCTGCCCGCGACCCGTGCCCAGTGGCTCGCCGCAGCCCCTGAGCTGGGCCCCGCCGATACGGATTTGGGAGATCGGCCGTCGGTCCGCTAATCTTTCAGTGCGGCAAGGGCCTATAGCTCAGACGGTTAGAGCGCTTCCCTGATAAGGAAGAGGCCACAGGTTCAAGTCCTGTTAGGCCCACCTGCAAAGAAGGCCCCCACTCGATCGAGTGGGGGCCTTCTGACATCTACGGTCTGACAACAACGGCTGTGGATCAGAGGCCGTTCATTCCGTCCCGCAGTTTGTCGCTCAGCTTGGCGGCTGCGGCCCGCTGTGAGGCGGACGTCACATGGGTGTAGATCTCCAGGGTGGTCGTGATCCGGCTGTGTCGGAGGATCTTCTGCGCGTCGTTCGGGTGGACCCCGAGGAAGGCCAGCAGACTGCCGGTCGTGTGCCGAGTGTGGTGCAGCGGAATGCGCCGGATGCCGGACCGCAGGACGCGCCGCTCGAAGCTCCCCGAGAAACCGTCAGGGTCGATCATGCCGCCGGAATCGCTGGTGAAGACGAGGTCCGTCTCGGTCCAGGTTCCGCCGGCCTTTGCCTTCTCCAGCCGCTGAAGCTGGCGCCGTTCCCCCAGCGCTTCGAGGCAGAGCCGAGGCAGCGGCAGTGCGCCCTTCGAGTGCTCGGTCTTCAGGTCCGTCAGGACCAGCCCAGCCCCCTTCCGGCGCTGCACCTGCTTGCGAGGGTGAGCAACCCCTTCGGCGAAGTCCAGGTCGATCCAGCGCAGGCCCAGCAGCTCACCACGTCGTAGGCCCAGCACGATGGCGAACACGAACGCGGCGTACAGCCGGTGGGAGCGGGTCGACCGCAGGAAGCCGATCGCCTCCTGTGCCTTCCAGGGGATGACCTCCTTGGATTCCGCCTTCGGCATGTCGACCAGCTGGGCGACGTTCCGGAGGAGCAGTTCCTCCCGCATGGCCCGGTTGAGAGCGTTCCGCAGGGTCTTCAGGCACTCCTGTTGGGTGGCTCCGCCGACGTGGTCGGTCTTGAGCTGGCGGAGGAACCGCCGTACGTCATCGATGCTCAGCTTGGTCAGCTTCTTTGTCCCCAGCCTGGGGACAAGGTAAAGGCGGACCATCGTCTCGTACTTGCTGTACGTGGTCGGGCGCTGGTTGGGCTCGACGATGTCGGCCAGCCAGTGCTTGAGGTACCCGGCAACGGTCCATGCCTTGTCCGGCACCGGGACGCCCTTGCGCTCCTGTGCCTGCAACTGCGCGACCTTCTCAGCCGCTTCGTCATACGTCTTGCCGTACACGGTCTTTCGAACCCGCCGACCAAGCGTGTCGGTCACGTAGACCGCGCCCATGTACCGGCCGTCCGACCGCTTGACGATCGTTCCGGCACCGTTCGGGTTCTTCTTGGCCATCAGGCTGCCTCCTCAAGTCGGATGGCCACGAAGGCCCGTACGGCGTCGGAGGGCACGCGGCGAGCCCTGCCGATGGTGATGGACACGAGCTGGCGCGTCCGGATCAGGTCGTAGACGGCAGAGCGGCCGAGCTTGAGCCGCGCCATGACCTCAGGGACGGTCAGCAGTTCGTCAGCCATGCCCGTTCTTCCTCCTCCAGCGCGATCAGCTCTTGCCTGCCGGTGGTGCGGTTCTCGTGCACTTCGCGGGCGATGCTGGCGGCGAGCATCGACTCACCGGGCGAGTTGCCTGCTCCGGCGAAGGTCCAGTGGGCGACGACGAGGGTTTCCGCCTCGGGTAGGTCGTCCAGATCCGGGAGACCGGCGGCGAGGAGTCGGTCCCTGAGGTCTTGGTGGGCCTGTTCTGCGCGGTAGTCGGCTCGGACCTGGCGGAGTGCGCCGAGGGTGGTCGAGTAGGCCGGGCTTTTGCTGGAGAAGTGGCCCCGGAAGCCGAGCATGTGCGACCAGTGCGCGAGGAGCCGGTCCGGGTAGAGGGTGTCGAGGTCCCAGCAGGCTTCGATCAGGCGCCGGGTGTGCGGGGGCAGGTCGTGCCGGTCCAGTTCGTGGCGTTCCAGGATGCGGCGGTCCACGGTCTCGGTGGTCTCCGCCGACTTGGTCGCGTACTTCGCGACGTACGAGGCGACGGCCTGTTCGGAGATCGGTCCGGTACCGAACGCGCCGATGGGTCGGACGTCCACCTGCTTGCCCCACTCCAGGACCCGGGCGGGGTGCGGTCCGGCGGCGGCCACGGGGATGCCGGCGCGGCGGGCGGCAGCGCGGATCGCCGCGTCCAGGAGGCTGACGGTTGCCCAGGTCGGGGGTGGGGAGTCGGGTCCGCCGGGGCCGTCGATGCGGATCACGGCGTGGAAGTGGACCGCGCCACGGCGCTGGAACTCGGCGACCTTGCCGAAGGAGATCCGGGCCTGTTCCTTGAGCTCCCGCTGGTAGAGCCCAGCCATCTTGGCCATCACCCGGAATAGGTAGATCGTGAAGCGCCGCCACAGATCGGGCGCGTGGTTGTTCCACAGCACGGCGTGCGCGTAGTCGTACCGCTCCGGGTCCAGCGGCGTACCCAGCACGGCGGAACCGGCAACGTGCACCAGGCCGCAGCGGCAGGGACCGGAGTCGGGCCGGTTGTGGATCGGGCCGAACGACGGCGCGGTGAGCGTCGCGAACACGCGGGGATGGGTCCGCACGGTGGCCGGGACGCCCTTGTCCTGGTCCCCGGCGAGTCCGGCGCGGATCAGGTGGAAGGTGTCCGCCGAGTACGTCCGGGCACACGACGGGCAGCGCGAGGCACGGCGGTTGCCGCAGGCGACCTTGAGTCGGTTGCCGGGCTCGTGCTCGGTCGAGTAGCGGTGCCAGACCGCGCCGGTCGGGGCGTGCACGAGGGTGCGGAAGCCCTTCAGGTGCACCGGATTCGAGCAGCCACCCGTGCGGCGGATCTGGTGTTCAAGCTCGGGGAGGTCTCCCCGGGCGGCGAGGCGGGCCAAGTCGGCGACAGCCAGCCGGTCAGCCTCCGGGGAGGCAGTAGCGCGGAGGCTCATGCCGTGACCTCCAGAACCTTGGCGCCACCGCAGACCAGGCACCAGATGCCGAAGCCGGTGGAGTCCCAACCGGTACCAGCACAGTCCTGGCAGTCCGCCCAGCTCCGGGCGGCGAACTCGGCCGAGCAGTCAGCCGACGACTTGGGGTGGTGCTCGGAGCAGACCGGGCACTCACGGCCGGAGCGCACCAGGCGGACGGGCTCCGGCCGGACGGGGCGGAGCGAGATCACGGGGGCGACGAGGGCAACGGCAGCAGGCATGATGGAACTTCCCCTTCGAGGGAGCCCGGGGCGGCGGCTCTGCTTGGCGGTAGGTGCGCCGCCCCGGGGCAGGGTCGATCAGGACTGGGTCACTTCTTCTTCTGGCCGCTGATCAACTTGCCCAGGCGCGACGTGAACTCGGTCTTGGTCTGCACGTGGGTGACCGTGGCGGTGCCGGGCTTGTAGTGCTCGATCACCCCGCCCTGCGCGAAGTGGGAGACCTGACGTGCGTCGTGCTGGATGCGGTCCGCCTCGGACTTGGCCTCTTCGCGGATCTTCTTGAACATGTCTGGTCCCTTCGAAAGTGAGGGGCAGCGGCTCTGCTTGGCGGTAGGTGTGCGGCCCCGACTGAGGTGTTCTCTTCCCTGCCTCACTAGTGAGGTAGTGATTACAAGTTAGCGCCACCCACCGGAAGCGTCAATACCTCACTAGTGAGGCTTTGCTACTCTGGCTGTATGACCATCAATCCCAACGACCCCCGGTCCCCGTCCCGCCAGATCGCAGACTCCCTGCGCGAGCGCATCAGCCGGAACGAGCTGGCCCCGGGCGCGGCTCTGCCGTCCGAGCGAGAGCTCGTTGCCGAGTTCGGTACGGCGCCGCAGACGGCACGCCAGGCAGTCGCTCTGCTGAAGGCGGAGGGCCTGGTCGTTGGTGTGCGCGGCAAGGGCGTGTTCGTCCGGGAGAAGCCCCCGATCATCCGGGTCGGCTCGGATCGTGTCGCTCGGCACCACCGGGACTCCGGAAAGGCCGCCTTCCAGGCTGAGGTGGAAGCCGCAGGGCTCCAGTGGCGCCAAGAGATGCTGGAGATGGCCGACGTGCCAGCCCCGGCGTGGGTCGCCGAGTGGTTCGGGATCGAGGCCGGTGCGACGGTGTTCGTCAGGCGCCGGCGGACCTGGATCGAGAACTACCCGACGCAGCTGGCAGACAGCTACTTCCAGCTGCACACTGTCGAGGGCACCGCGATCCGGGAGGAGAACACCGGACCGGGCGGCAGCTACAAGCGGCTGGAGGAGAAGGGCTACCGGCTGACCAAGTTCCGGGAGGAGATCGAGGCCCGGATGCCGACGCCCGACGAGAGCAGCGCCCTTCGGCTCGTCCCTGGCACGCCGGTCGCCGAGCTTCACCGAATCGCTTTCGTCGGGGATGATCCCGTCGAGGTCTTCCGCTCTGTGATGGCAGCCGACCGTCACGTCTTCGCCTACGAGTTCCCCGCCCCCGAGTAGGAGCACCGTGCAGATCACCTACACCTGCCAGGCCAGTCCTGACGTGCAGGCCAACGAGGACTTCATCCTTGCGGCCGAGCAGTTCGTCATCGTCCTGGACGGCGCCACGGCCAGTGGTCTGCCTTCAGGCTGCGAGCACGATGTTCAGTGGCTGGCCCGGCGGCTCGGTGGACAGCTCGCCTGTGTGCTGATCGAAGATCCGGCGCTTCCGCTCAAGGAGGTGCTGCGGGAGGGGATCACGCGTACCCGGGGCCTTCACGCGCAGTGCGACCTCTCGAACGTGAACAGCCCTTCCAGCACGGTCGCCATCGTCCGCGAGCACGGCGGCCAGCTCGACTGCCTCACCCTTGCCGACTCTCCCGTGATCGTGGAGACCCACGACGGCCAGCTGACGCCCGTCATCGATGACCGCACGAGCCGCCTTCCTGCCTACGACCGCGATTCGCTGAGCCGACTTCGCAACACCGACGAAGGCTTCTGGGTCGCCAGCACCAGGCCCGAGGCAGCCGACCGGGCGGTGACCCAGAGCTTCAACGCTGCCGAGGTCCGCCGCTTCGCCATGGTCACGGATGGCATCTCCCGCCTGATCGAGCGCTACGGCTGGGGCTGGGGACAGCTGCTCGATACCCTGGAGAAGCAAGGGCCTGACCACGCGGTCCAAGCCATCCGGGAAGCGGAGCTGGCGACGGAGCCGGGAACGTTCCGGGGCAAGCGCCACGATGACGTGACAGCAGTGTTCGGCCACCTCGCCCAGGTCTAGTCATGGGGTGGGGTGGGGGTTGTTACGACTTTCGCTACTGAATCAAGGCTCGCTTCGCTCGCGGCGCTCGCCGCACCGCTCGCCGTCGCTCCTGTCTTCGCCCCGCTCCCGGCGGCGGCCGGCGGCGCCAGAGCTGGCGGCCAGAAGTGGCAGAGGTACTAGACCCGCCGTGGCCGGGGGCGGGCGGCTCCACGGTTTTACCCACCTGCCAGGACCGGGCCCCGAGCCGAGCAAGACCGGGGGGCCACTCGGCCAAATTGCGGTCAGGCCCAGAAGCCCTGACCGAGTCGCAACAGCTTACGGCCCCCCGATCATGCTCGGCCCCAGACCAGGCAGGACACCGGCCAAAACCGCTCCGCCGCCCGTGATGCCGGTGCGCGGGAGCGTCGCCTCCGGGGCACCGTGCCCATCTGGTCCGGACCGTCGCCATCCACAACCAGTGAACCTTCGATTCCATGGCTTGGCCCCTCGATCTGAGGCACTTGACCTTCGATTTTGGGGTTGCCTGAAGAGCAACCCCTTCGAAAGTTGAAATCCTCGGCCCAAGTGCCCCATGCTTGAGTCCTGCGGGCGACCGCATCAGAGACGTCGAAAGGCCATCCGCGCGCCTAGGAAACGAGGCGGATGACCTTGACGTTCACTGCCCTGCTACAGAGAGGAACAGACCCATTATGAAGGGTCCCAAGCGGCGGGTCCAGACGACTCCGCCATCGTCGGTTTCCGGGATGATCTACGCGCTGGCGCTCATGGCTGGCGTGGTGCTCATCTTCAGTGGCCGAGCCACGGTCACCGAGGCATCTGGCTACATCGCTCCCTTCCTAGTGATCTACGAGCGGACCACGCCGCGCCGTGAAGCCAAGGGCTGAGCTCAGCTGACAACATCGGCTGACAACAACAGCTGAGGACGACGCCGGACCTCGGCACCCATCGACGGAGCCGCCGCCCAACGCGCAGGCGTCGGACCTCTGTCGGTCCATGCGGCTAGCCGAACTGATAAGGAAGAGGCCACAGGTTCAAGTCCTGTTAGGCCCACCTGCGGAAACGCCCCCGATGGATATCCATCGGGGGCGTTTTGTTTGCCCTCTGCGCCAGTGATTACGCCAACGCCTGCGGCGGTCGGCGCGAGGCGGGAAGAAGAGTCTCTCGTCGGGTGCACAGCTGGCAGCCATGAGGCGGTTGCGGGGTGGGGACAACCCCCGTGGCGATCCGGGTGCCAGCACGGTGGGCGGCCGGTGCGGCGGCCCGGCACGCTGGGGCATCAACGGGGACGCACGCCAGAAGACGCAGGGAGAAGTTGATGAGGGTACGTGTGGGGACCGCAGCACTGTGCGCGGCGGTCTGCGTGGCGACGCTGTCGGGGGTCCTTCCGGCGGCCGCCGTCGCGCAGTGGGGGTCGGCAGTGCCGCCCGCAGGCTTCGAGGAGGCCCTCGGGCAGACGGTCGCGGACGGCTTCCCGGCCGCCGTGGCCTACGTCAGGCACGGGGCGCGGGAGTCACAAGTGGCGGCAGGGGTCGCGGACACGGCGACCGGTGAGCGGGCCCGGCCCGACCAGCGGTTCCGGATCGCCAGCAACACCAAGTCGTTCGTCTCCACGGTGCTCCTGCAGTTGGAGGGCGAGGGACGCCTCTCGCTCGACGACAGCGTGGAGAAGTGGCTGCCCGGCACGGTCCGGGGACACGGCAACGACGGCCGGGCCGTCACCATCCGGCAACTGCTCAACCACACCTCGGGCATCTACGACCCCACCACCGAGCCGGAGTTCTTCGCCCCGTACCTGGAGCACCACGACCGGGACCACCTCTACACCCCGCAGGAGGTGGTCGCGCTCGCCGTCCGGCACCAGCCGCTCTTCGCTCCCGGCGGCGGCTGGTCGTACTCCAACACCAACTACCTGCTCGCCGGTCTGGTGATCGAGGCGGTCACCCACCACAGCGCGCCCGCCGAGATCCACCGGCGGATCCTCGCCCCGCTCGGCCTCAAGGACACCTCCTTCCCGGTCACCGACCCGACCATCCACGGCCCCCACCTGCACGGCTACGACCTCAAGGGCCAGGACGTGACCCGGTTCAGCCCCTCCTACGACTGGACCGCCGGCGCCATGATCTCCACGGTCAACGACCTGGCCCGCTTCCACCGGGCCCTGTTCACCGGCGCGCTGCTGCGCCCCGCCCAGCAGCGTGAACTGCTGACCACGGTGCGGTTCCCCGGCAAGCCGGCGTACGGACTCGGTGTGCAGCGCCAGGACGTGCCGTGCGGCTCCGAGCCGGACGCCAGGCGGGTCGGCACCTGGGCGACCGACGGCGGCGGCCCCGGTTTCACGAGCGTGTCCCTCACCACCGCCGACGGTGAGCGACAGCTGGTCCTCGCCCTCAACGTCTACGACCTGGGCGCGGACCTGAAGGGTGAGCCGCCCGTGCCGCGGAGCACGGGGCTGGTGAAGGCGCAGACGGCCGCCCTGTGCGACTGACGTGACGTCATGGCACCGCAGGTCCAGCTGGCGCTGCGTGCCGGGCGGGCCGAGTGGGTGCCGTGGCGGGGGACCGGCCGGGAGGGCCAGATCTCGGCGACCGGCTTCGAGCAGCTGCACGCGCAGTTCGCGGCCGGGAAGCAGCACGAACTGGAGCAACGCAAGACCACGTTGAGGCTGCAGGACGAGGAGGGCGACGCCGCCCCGCCGCTCGGGTCGGTGGATCTGGACGGGGCCGCGTGGTGCTGCGGCTGCCCGGCAGCTAGTCGTACGACCGGAGGGACCGCGTCAATCCCGGCCTTCGGCCGGGCGGTTGGCGAGTCGCGCTGGCCTCTCGGGAACCGGTTACCGATGTGTATCATCGGCCGCAGGGCGGTCTGCAGTCCGGCCGCCGGTTCGTGCTGGTACATACCGAGGGTCCGCGGTTTCTGGGCCCATCCACAGCAAGAAGGACGAGGTCCCCGCGGTGAAGAAGCTTCTCCTGGTCGCCCTGGTCGCCCTCGGCGGCTTCTTTGTCTACCGTCAGGTCCAGGCCGACCGCGCCGAGCAGGACCTGTGGACCGAGGCCACCGACCCGGTCCCGGCCGGCCGCTGACGCGACGGACGATCTTTCGCGGGTCGGCCCGGACCACCTCGGTTCGGGCCGACCCGAAGTCCGTTCCGGCCGGGGTATTTTGCGGGATTGCCGGGGGGAACGGGTACGCTGGTGCGCAGCACGGCGACCACGGGGCTTTAGCTCAGTTGGTAGAGCGCTGCCTTTGCAAGGCAGATGTCAGGAGTTCGAGTCTCCTAAGCTCCACAGCGTGGTGACAGTAGGGCCGCTGACCTGGGATCAGGTCAGCGGCCCTACTGCGTTCCGGCGGGGGTCAGTGCGGCTTGCGCGGGTCGTGCGGCTTCGGTTGGTCCCCGTGGTCGGAGTCGTCCTCGGCTGCGTCCGAGGCTGTGACAGGGCCGGTGGCAGAGCCCGTGGCAGCGTCGGGGGAGACCGAGGGCGTGGAGGTGGCGGTGGCGCCCGTGCCCACCCGCCCCGAGCCGTTGAGCTGGGCGTCGGCGGCCGGTACGGGGGCCGGCTCGGTGGGCGGCTCGACCAGCCACTCCGGGTTGCTGCGGCTGCGCCACCACTGCCAGGCGACCAGCCCGGAGGCGATCGCCAGGGCGCCGGTGACGGCCAGGCCGGTGCTCCAGCCGTGCCGCCTCTCCTTCTTGGCGTTCTTGGCGGCCAGCTCGCTGATCTCGGCCGCGCTGACGTGGCCGTGCAGGGCGGTGAACGCCGCGGCGCTGCGGAGCTGGGCCTCCTGGGCGACGGGCGTGATGCTCGCCCTGGCCTGCTCGACGGCGTCGGTGACCCGGGGCAGGACCGTCACCCGGGCCTGGTCGGCCGCCCGGGTGGCGGAGAGCTTGGCCGCCAGGGCGGCCTCCTGGGCCCGGTGCACGGCCTTGAGGGTGCTCTTCTGGGTCTGCGGCGGCAGCGACCCGAAGGCGTGCTCCAGCTGCGGGGCGACGTGCTTGGCGTACTGGACCCTGGCGGCGTGGGCCGCCTGCCCCGCGCCTGTCATGGCCTGGGTTCCGGCCGCCTGGACCTTGGGGGCGAGGCGGTGCCTGGCCTCGTCCATGACGGCCACGTAGTGCTGGGCGGTCTCCTTGGCGGTGGCGGCATAGGGCGCGAGGGTGTCCTTGGTCCTGTCGGCGGTGTCGCGGGCTGAGTCCAAGCGGGTCACGGGCTTCTCCTCCTCGGTGGCGTCCTGTATGCACATTTCCACCTGATTCGAGATCATGCATGTCTGTTTGTCCGACGGCGCGCCGAGTTGCTCCGGACGCGGGTGCCAAGCGGGTGCCCGGAGGGTGCCGAACGGGGTGCTCCGCCCCGAATGGCCGACAGGTCATGGGATGATTCGAAGGTCAGATGACCGAAAGACGAGAGAGGCACACCCGTGGCCGAGCTGATCGCGACCCTGAAGACGAACCGCGGCGACATCGTGGTCGAGCTCTTCCCGAACCACGCGCCGAAGACGGTCGCCAACTTCGTGGAGCTCGCCGAGGGCACCCGTCAGTGGACTGACCCGCGCACCGGTCAGGCGTCGAACGCGCCGCTGTACAACGGCACCGTGTTCCACCGCGTAATCAAGGACTTCATGCTCCAGGGCGGGGACCCGCTGGGCACCGGCACCGGTGGCCCGGGCTACAAGTTCGCCGACGAGTTCCACCCCGACCTGGCCTTCACCAAGCCGTACCTGCTGGCGATGGCCAACGCCGGCCCGGGCACCAACGGTTCGCAGTTCTTCATCACGGTCGCGCCGACCACCTGGCTGACCAACAAGCACACCATCTTCGGCGAGGTCACCGACCCGGCCAGCCAGAAGATCGTGCAGGCGATCTCCGAGGGCCCGACCGGCCGCGGCGACCGCCCGGTCGAGGACATCGTGATCGAGTCGGTCACGATCACCCGCGGCTGACGACCTGCCCGCAGTAGCCTTACGGTCCCGGTGGCGCCCGCTCTGCGGTGATGCCACCGGGACCGGTCGTACGAGGGAGGGAACCGCGGATGCTTCCGGACGAGCCGGCCCGAGCGGGAGCCGAGGGCGGCCGACCGCTGCCCGGCTGCTACCGGCACCCGGAGCGGGAGACCGGGATCTCCTGCGTGCGTTGCGGGCGGCCGATCTGCCCCGAGTGCATGGTGAGCGCCTCGGTGGGCTTCCAGTGCCCGGAGTGCGTCCAGGACGGCCACCGGGACGTGCGGCGGGCCAGGACCAGGTTCGGCGGGCTGCCGGTGGCGGACGGGGCACTGGCCACCAAGACGCTGATCGGGCTCAACCTGCTGGTCTTCGTGCTGACCGAGTACGTCCGGCCGGAGTGGTGGGACACCCTCGCGCTGCAGAGCCTGGCGCCGCCGTCCTGGTACACCACGTACGGGGTGGCCGCCGGGCCGGACGAGTGGTACCGGCTGGTGACGGCCATGTTCGTGCACAGCGGCGTGGTCCACCTGGTGATGAACATGGTGTCGCTCTGGGTACTCGGGCCCCAGTTGGAGCGGGTGCTCGGGTGGGTGCGGTTCCTCGGGCTCTACCTGGTCTCCGGGCTGATGGGCGGAGCTCTCTCCTACCTGGTCTCCGGGGGGCACCTGAATTCGGTGGGGGCCTCGGGGGCGATCTTCGGTCTGCTCGGGGCGACCGGGGTGCTGTTCCGGGTGACCAGGACCCCGCTCGGTCCGCTGCTGGCCCTGCTGGTCTTCAACGTGGTGATCACGTTCTCGGTGAAGGCGATCGACTGGCGCGCGCACCTCGGCGGGCTGGTCGCGGGAGTGGTCACGGGGGTGGGGCTGATGTACGCCCCGCAGTCGCGGCGCGGGCTGGTGCAGGGCCTCACGGTGGCCGGGGTGCTGGCGGCGGCGGTGCTGATCGTGGCGCTGGAGACGGCGCGTCTGAACGGTTGATCCCCGGCGTTGTCCACAGTTTCCCCAGGGGCGTGCACGGCGGGTGTCAGTGGTGCCTGCCAGCCGATGGGTCTACGCGTGTCCTGCTGGGAATTCGGCGGGAATTCGGAGAAGCCTGCGGATGTCGAACGAAAAAGTTATCCACAGGGCGGGTCGACTTTTCCCCAGTGTGGATAACCGTGTGGACAACCGGATGGTACGACCGCTCCGGTAGCCCTTCGGCGGCATGGCGAAGCACCGCTCCGGCGGGCGGAGCGGTGCTTCGGTGGAGTGTCAGCGGGGGAGCGTTACTTCCACTGCGTGGAGACGCCGAAGCCGGCGGCGATGAAGCCGAAGCCCGCCAGGATGTTCCAGTTGCCCCAGTCCTGGACCGGCCAGCTGCCGCTCGTAACGTAGTACGTGACGATCCAGACCAGACCGATCAGGAACAGCGCGAGCATCAGGGGAGCCACCCAGCCGCGACCTGAACTGATCTTCACCGCTGTCGTGCCCGACGGCGGCGGGGTGTAGTCGGACTTCTTGCGGAGTCGAGACTTCGGCACGAGGGGTTCTCCTGTCGATGCGCTGTGACCGCGCAGGGTGCAGCGGGGGCGGGCGGCTGTGGGGACCGGGCAGTACGGGAACGGTCGGTCCGGACGTCCACGGGCCGAAAACCCGCAGCATGGACCGGACCGGTGCTCCGCACATGCCACCGGCGTCCGTTAGCGTAGTGGCTCGCCGGGTCGTAAGGAGATAAGGGTACGGTGCCGAATTCCACGATTCCTTCCCGTTCCGGGCCGGAGCGGTCTCCGCGCACCCGAATTGTCGGACGTGCCCTGACCTGCACCGTGTTCGCCATGGCAGGTCTGCTCTTCTACATCAGCGCCGACACCGCCCGCGGCACCGATCTGCGCACCGACAACTCGCTGCTCAGGCTGACCGACGTGATACGCCAGCGGAGCACCCAGAACCAGCAGGCCCAGAGCGAGCTCAGCGATCTGCAGGGGCAGGTGGACGCGCTCGCCAAGGGCCGGGGGCAGAGCCCGGCCGAGACCGACCGGCTGACCGTGCTCCAGCAGGAGGCGGGCCTGGCGGCCCTGCAGGGTCCCGGGATGACCGTCACGCTCAACGACGCACCCCCCAACGCCACCGCCAGGATCCCCGGCATCCCGGCCCCCGGCGTCAACGACCTGGTGATCCACCAGCAGGACATCCAGGCCGTGGTGAACGCGCTCTGGCGGGGCGGTGCCGAGGGCATCCAGGTGATGGACCAGCGGCTGATCTCCACCAGCGCGGTCCGCTGCGTCGGCAACACCCTGCTGCTGCAGGGCCGGGTCTACTCCCCGCCGTACGTGATCAAGGCGGTCGGCAGGACCGACCGGATGCGGGCCGCGGTGAACGCCGACCCAACCATCGCCAACTACCTCCAGTACGTCGAGGCGTACGGCCTCGGCTGGAAGGTGCAGGAGAGCAACGAGCTCGCGGTCCCGGGATACACCGGGACGGTCGACCTGCGCACGGCTTCCGGTCAGTAACGGCACAGCGCCCCTCTCCGGCACGGGCCGCCGTCTACTCTTGACCCCGAACCGAACTCCGAGGAGCACCATGTACGGCTGGATCTGGCGGCACCTGCCGGGGAACGCTCTCGTCCGCGCGGTGCTCGCGCTGCTGCTGGTGCTCGGAGTGGTCTACGTCCTGTTCCAGTTCGTCTTCCCGTGGGCGGAACCACTGCTCCCCTTCGGCGACGTCACGGTGGACGAGGGCAGCGGCGTCGGCTGAGCCGCGTCCTCCCTCCACCGGCCCCACCAGCACCAGCCCAGGAGTAGCGCACCGATGACCGCCGCAGGCAACCCGCCCCGGATTCTCGTGGTCGACAACTACGACAGCTTCGTCTTCAACCTGGTCCAGTACCTCTACCAGCTCGGCGCGACCTGCGAGGTGGTCCGCAACGACGAGGTGACGGTGGATCACGCCGTCCGCCGGGACGGCGCGCTGGGCTTCGACGGCGTGCTGCTCTCCCCCGGCCCCGGGGCGCCCGAGGAGGCCGGGGTCTGCATCGAGATGGTGCACCACTGCGCCCGGATCGGGCTGCCGCTGTTCGGCGTCTGCCTCGGCCTGCAGTCGATCGCGGTCGCGTACGGCGCGGTGGTCGGCCGGGCGCCCGAGCTGCTGCACGGCAAGGTCTCGCCGGTCACCCACCGGGACGGCGGGGTGTTCGCCGGGCTGCCCTCGCCGCTGACCGCCACCCGCTACCACTCGCTCGCGGTCGAGCCCGGCACCGTGCCGGCCGAGCTGGAGGTCACCGCGGAGACCGGCAGCGGCGTCATCATGGGCCTGAGGCACCGTGAACTCCCGGTCGAGGGCGTGCAGTTCCACCCGGAGTCGGTGCTCACGGAGGGCGGCCACCGGATGCTGGCCAACTGGCTCGGCGAGTGCGGCTACCCGGAGGCGGTCGGCCGCTCGGCCGGGCTCGCCCCGGTGATCGGCCGGGGCTGAGCCCGTGACGGCGGTACGCCCGGAGGGGCGCGCGCAGCAGGGTGACGCGGCGGGCGGAGCGGGGGACTGGGGGGTCTACGAGACGGCCGGGGAGCAGTCCTGGCCGGACGACCGGACCATGCAGCTGCGGGTGGTGCCCTCCCAGGTGCTGCCCCCGCCGGGGCGGCGGGCCGACCGGCGGCGTACCGCGCTCGGGTCCGGCAGCGGCCGTCGGCGGGCCGCCGGGCGGGCGGCGGCGACCGTCGTCCGTCCCAAGGAGCGGCGCCGGGTGGTGGTGGCCCGGGTGGTCGGCGAGCTGTTCATCACGCTCGGCCTGGTGATGCTGCTGTTCGTCTCGTACCAGCTGTGGTGGACCAACGTGCAGGCCGACGCGGCCGCCGACGGCACCCGCAGCCAGCTGGAGGAGCAGTGGAACCAGCCGGCCGGGACGCTGCCCGCCGCGCCGGCTCCCGGGGCGAGCCCGCCTCCGGTGACGGCCTTCGAGCCGGGGCAGGGCTTCGCGATCGTTTACATCCCCAAGCTCGGCCTGAAGTACCCGATCGCCGAGGGCACGGTGAAGGAGAAGGTGCTCGACAAGGGGCTGGTGGGCCACTACACGGGCACCGCGATGCCCGCCGACAAGACCGGCAACTTCGCGATCGCCGCGCACCGTACGACGCATGGTCAGCCGTTCCGCAAGATCGGCCAGTTGGTGCCCGGTGACCAGATCGTGGTGGAGACCGCGACCTCGTACTACACCTACCAGGTGGCGGGCGGCATCCCGGAGACCCCGCCGACCAACGTCACGGTGATCCAGCCGGTGCCGAAGGGGTCGCCGTTCAAGGAGGCGGGCCGCTACATCACCCTCACGACATGCACGCCGGAGTTCAGTGCCAGGGGAAGGCTGATCGTCTTTGGCAAGATGGTCGAGGAACGACCGAGGAGCCAGGGACAGCCCGCCGCGCTGACCGGCTGACGGGCCGACAGAGGGGCGCGCAGTGGAGATCCAGCCGACCGGGTCCACCGTCGCGCCCCGGCCGCGCCGCCGGGCCGCCGCCGCCCTCGGGGTGGTCGGTGAACTGATGATCACCGCCGGGCTGGTGCTCGCCCTGTTCGTCGGCTACTCGCTCTGGTGGACCGGGGTGCTGGCGGACCGTCGGGCGGACACCGCCGCCGGCCGGCTGCGGAACACCTGGTCCGCCGCCCCGGCCGTGCCGGGCACCCAACCGGCCGCCGCCCCGCCGGTGTACGCGGTCGGCGACGGCATCGGCTTCCTGCACGTCCCCGCCCTCGGTAGGGGCAACCAGACGCTGATCCGGATGGGTACCGAGCCGGCGGTGCTCAACGAGGGCGTGGCCGGCGTCTACGACGGCCCCTACCGGGCCGCGATGCCCTGGGACGCCCAGGGCAACTTCACCCTGGCTGCCCACCGTGACGGCCACGGCGCGCGCTTCCACGACCTGGACCGGGTCGCGCCGGGCGACGCCGTCGTCGTCGAGACCCGGGACCGCTGGTACGTCTACCGGGTGGACGGCACCCTCCCGCAGACCTCCAAGTACGACACCGGCATCATCGCCCCCGTCCCCAAGGGCTCCCCGTACACCGGCCCCGGGCGCTACCTCACCCTGACCACCTGCACGCCCGTCTACACCTCCCGCTACCGGATGGCGGTCTGGGCCTCGCTGAGCCGGGTGGACCAGGTCGACGCCGCGCGGACGCCGCCGGCGGAGCTGCGCTGAAAAGACGTGAGGGGCCGCCCGGGTGGGCGGCCCCTCACGGTGACCGGGGTCAGTGACCGCCGGGCGGTGGCGAGCTGGTCTTGTCGGCGGGCCGGGTGGTGAGGCCGATCTGGGTGCCGGGGTCGACCTGGGTGCCAGCGCCGGGCAGGGTGTTCTGCACGATGGCGGTGAGGTCCTGCGGGCCGTAGACGAAGCCGTACCGGAGGCCGAGGGCATCCAGCTGCTTGATGGCGTCCTTGACCGTCTGGTTCTGCAGCGGCGGCACGGTGACCTTGTCCTGCATCTTGTAGACGGTCAGCGTCACCTTGGAGCCGGGGGCGACCTTGGAGTTGGCCTTCGGGTCCTGGGCGGAGACCTGGCCGACCTTGGACTGGTCCGCGGTCGGGGTGTTCTTGACCTCGACCTGGAAGCCAGCGCCCTCCAGGGCCTGCCGGGCGGCGTCCTCGCTCTGGTTGACCACGCCGGGCACGTTGACCTTGCTCTGGCCCTGCGAGACGACCAGGGTGACGGTCGAGTTGGGCTCGGCCTTGCCGGCGGCCGGGTTCTGCGAGATCACCTTGTCCTGCGCGACGGTGTCGCTCGCCTCGTAGCTGGTCTTGACGGTGAAGCCGAGCTTGCTCAGCTTGTCCTTCGCGTCGGCGAGGGAGCTGCCGGACACGTCGGGCAGGTCGGCCTGGGCCGGGCCGGTGGAGACCTGGACCTTGATCGGACTGTCCGCCGCGATCTGGGTGGTGGCGGGGATGTCCTGGGTGCAGATCTGACCCTTCTTCACCGCCACGTCCGGGCAGGCGATCTCCGCACCGGCGACCACCTGGAGCTTCTCGTTGACGTTCCTGGCCTTGACCTTGGCCTCGTCCATGGTCAGCCCGACCAGCTGGGGGGCGGCCACCTTGCCGGCGTTGCCGCCGCCGCCCTTGGTCATCGCGTCGACCACGAAGTAGGCGCCGACCAGGACCAGCACCGCCGCGATCGCCAGGATCACCCAGGAGGTGTTGTTGTTCTTCTTCGGCTGGCCGCCGCGGCGGCCGTTGCCGTACTCGTCGTAGCCGCTGTTCCCGTTCCCGCCGTTGCCGTAGCCGTCGTCCTGGTAGCCGTAGCCCGGCTGCTGGGAGCCGACCGGCGGCAGCATGGTGGTCGGGCCCGCCGCGCCCTGCTGCGGCAGCAGGTTGGTCTGCCCGTACGGGTCGTGCTGGGCGTTCGGGTAGCCCTGCTGGTCGTAGCCGTACCCGGCGGCGCCGTAGGCGGCGGCCTGCTGGGCGGCGGCGACCGGGAGGCCGTCGAGGAAGCGTTCGATGTCGTCGCGCATCTCGTCGGCGCTCTGGTACCGGTAGTCCCGGTCCTTCGCCAGCGCCTTGAGCACGATCGCGTCCACCTCGGGGCGGACCTCGGGGTCGTACGAGGACGGCGGCTGGGCCTCCTCCCGGACGTGCTGGTACGCGACCGCGACGGGGGAGTCGCCGATGAACGGCGGCCGGACCGTCAGCAGCTCGTACAGCAGGCAGCCGGTCGAGTAGAGGTCGGAGCGGGCGTCCACGGTCTCGCCCTTGGCCTGCTCCGGGGAGAGGTACTGGGCGGTGCCGATGACGGCCGAGGTCTGCGTCATCGTCATGCCGGAGTCGCCCATCGCCCGGGCGATGCCGAAGTCCATCACCTTGACGTTGCCCTGCCGGGTCAGCATCACGTTGGCGGGCTTGATGTCGCGGTGCACGATGTTGGCGCGGTGCGAGTACTCCAGCGCCTGGAGGATGCCGATGGTCATCTCGAGCGCGCGCTCGGGCAGCAGCCGCCGCCCGGAGTGCAGCAGCTCGCGCAGGGTGGACCCCTCGACGTACTCCATCACGATGTAGGGGATGGAGATCCCGTCGATGTAGTCCTCGCCGGTGTCGTACACGGCGACGATCGCGGGGTGGTTCAGCGAGGCCGCGGACTGGGCCTCGCGGCGGAACCTGGCCTGGAACGACGGGTCGCGGGCCATGTCGGCGCGGAGCGTCTTCACGGCGACGGAGCGGCCGAGCCGGGTGTCATGGGCGAGGTACACCTCGGCCATGCCGCCGCGTCCGAGGACGCCGCCGAGCTCGTACCTGCCGCCGAGGCGACGAGGCTCTTCCATAGTTCCGACCCTCTCCCCCACCGGCTGGTGAGGATGTGACGTAGGTGGTCCCCGCACGCTGTGTTGGACGTCGCCGCCGTCACCCCCGGTTCTGTGACGTCGGCCCCACGGCCGGAGCCGTGGGCGGCGGTGGGCGGACCCGCTGCTTGCGGATACGCTACCCGCCCAACCTGAGGGGGCCGGAACAGCCCGCAGGCTGAGACCGGACCGGTACCGACCGGGCGGGTCCCATTGTGACAAAGGACCGACCGGCCCGGTACGGAATCCGGCTCTCGTAGATCGCCCGGTCAGCCCCTAGCGGTCCAGCGCCGCCTTCATCACGGCCTTGGCGATCGGGGCGGCCAGGCCGCCCCCGCTGATCTGGTCGCGCTCGCTGGAGCCGTCCTCGACCACCACCGCGACCGCGACCTGGCGGTTGTCCGGCGCCTTGGCGTAGGACATGAACCAGGCGAACGGCAGCCCGGCGTTGTTCTCGCCGTGCTGCGCGGTGCCGGTCTTGCCGCCCACCTTCAGGCCGTCGATCTGGGCCTTCTTGCCGGTGCCGTTCTGCACCACGCTCTCCATCAGCTGCTGGAGCTTCTGCGCGGTGGCCGGGCTGACCGCCTGGCTGAGCTGGTGCTCGGAGTGCTTGGAGATGGTGGTGAGGTTCGACGCACGCTCCTCGTCCACCATGTACGGCGTCATCAGCCGGCCGTCGTTGGCGATCGCCGCGGCGACCATCGCCATCTGCAGCGGGGTGGCCCGGGTGTCGTGCTGGCCGATCGAGTCCATCGCGGTGCCATCGGGGCTGGACTTCGAGGGGAAGTACGACTCGGAGGCGCGGATCGGCACGTTGATGCCCGGGTTGTTGAAGCCGAAGCGCTCGGCCTGGGTGAGCATCTTGGCCCCGCCCAGGTCGGCGCCGATCTTGCCGAACACGGTGTTGCAGGAGAAGTCCATCGCCGTCTTGAGGGTGGCGTTGGCGCACGGCTCGTCGTCCGAGGCGTTCTTCAGCTCGGTGTTTGTGTTCGGCAGCAGGTAGTGCTGCGGGGTGTCGGTGACGTCCTCGATGTTCTGGAACTTGCCGTTCTCGAACGCGGCCGCCGCGGTGATCAGCTTGAAGGTCGAGCCGGGCGGGTACGTCTCGCGCAGTGCCCGGTTGAGCATCGGCTTGTCCGGGTCGGCGTTGAGCTCGTTCCAGGCCTTGGCGTCCTCGTCGCCGGTGCCCGCGAAGCGGCCCGGGTCGTAGGACGGGGTGGAGACCAGCGCCAGGATCGCCCCGGTGCGCGGGTCGAGCGCGACCGCCGCGCCCTTCTTGCCGCCGAGCGCGTCGTACGCGGCCTTCTGCGCCTTGGCGTTCAGGGTGGTGACCACGTCGCCGCCCTGCTTCTCCTTGCCGGTCAGCATGTCCAGGGTGTTCCGGAAGAACAGCCGGGAGTCCGAACCGGAGAGGATGCCGTCGGAGAGCGACTCCAGCTGGCTCTCCCGGAAGGCCTGCGAGGAGTAGCCGGTGACCGGCGCCCAGAGCGGGCCGTCGATCCAGGCGCGCTTGTACTTGTAGCGGTAGCCGTTGACGAAGTCGGACCGGGTGATCGGCTGGCCGCCGGCGACGATGATGTTGCCGCGCGGGTGGGCGTACCGGTCGTACTTGTTCCGGTCGTTGTGCGAGTTGCCCGCCCACGCCTCGGCCTGCACGCCCTGGACCCAGTTGACCCGGACCATCAGCGCCAGGACGAGCACCAGGCAGAAGATCGAGACCCGGCGGATCGGCTTGTTCACGTGAGGGCTCCCCGGTTCTGTTCGGTCACGCCCTCGGCGGCACCGGCCGGAGCCGGCTCGGCGGCGGGGCGGCGGGCGCTGTCGCTGATCTTCAGCAGGATGGCGATCAGCGCCCAGTTGGCCACCAGCGAGGATCCGCCCTGGGCCAGGAAGGGCATGGTCATACCGGTCAGCGGGATCAGGCCGGTGACTCCGCCGGCGACCACGAAGACCTGGAGGGCGAAGGCCGAGGAGAGCCCGACCGCGAGCAGCTTGCCGAACGGGTCGCGGGTGGCGACCGCCGTCCGCAGACCGCGCTGCACGATCAGGCCGTAGAGCAGGAAGACCGCCATCATGCCGGTCAGCCCGAGCTCCTCGCCGAACGAGCCCAGGATGAAGTCGCTCTTGGCGGCGAACTGGATCAGCCAGGACCGCCCCTGGCCGAGCCCGGTGCCGGTGGTGCCCCCGGAGCCGAAGGCCATCAGGGTCTGGCCGATCTGCTCGGTCGCGCCCTTCGGCGGGTTGGGGCCGAACGCGGCCATCGGGTCCAGCCAGGCGTCGATCCGGGTCTTCACGTGCGGCTCGGAGGTGGCCACCAGGGCGGCCCCGCTGACCGACATCAGCAGGCCGAAGACGATCCAGCTGGTCCGTTCGGTGGCGACGTAGAGCATCACCACGAAGAGGCCGAAGAACAGGAAGGAGGTACCCAGGTCGGTCTCGAACACCAGGATCAGGATCGAGATCAGCCAGACCACGATGATCGGCCCGAGGTCGCGCCCGCGCGGCAGGTACAGGCCCATGAACCGGCGGCTGGCGAGCGCCAGCGCGTCCCGCTTGACCATGAGGTACCCGGCGAAGAACACGGTCAGGATGATCTTGGCGAACTCGCCGGGCTGGATGGAGAAGCTGCCGAATCGGATCCAGATCTTGGCGCCGAAGTCCTCGTCCCGGGTGGGGAAGAAGGCCGGGGCGGCCAGCAGGACCAGCGCCACCACCATCGAGATGTAGGTGTAGCGCTGGAGGATCCGGTGGTCCTTGAGCAGGATGACCACCCCGATGAAGAGCGCCACTCCGAGGCCGGACCACATCAACTGGTTGGGTGCGGCCGCGAAGTTCTTCCGGAGCAGCGATCCGGCCTTGTCGAGCCGCCAGATCATCACCAGCCCGAGCCCGTTCAGCAGGGTCGCCAGCGGCAGCAGCAGTGGGTCGGCGTACGGCGCGAAGCGCCGCATCACCAGGTGCGCGACGGCTGCGAGGGCTCCGAGGCCGAGGCCGTAGCCCAGCATCCCGGAGGGCAGCTTGTCGTCCATCGCCAGGCCGACGTTGGCGTACGCCAGCATCGGCACCGCGACCGCGAAGGCCAGCAGGGCCAGCTCGGTGTTGCGGCGGTTGGGCGCGCCCTGGGGGGTGATGGTGGTGTTCTCCCTGCGTCTGGCGCGGGGGTTCTCACCACCGGTCTGACTACTGCTCAGGTCAAAGGTGCTCACGTGACGGCCGCTCCCCGACGGCGGTGGGACCAGCTGGAGGTCGGTGTCGCTACTGGGTCGGGCAGGAGGAGGCCAGCTTCTGTTCCTGCTCGTTCAGGGTCGGTGCGGTGCCGGGCGGCGTGGCGGCCACCTTCCTGCAGACGGCCACCTGCTCGCTCAGCTGCTTCACCTGGTCCTCGGCGTCGGTCAGGCTGGTGGCCTGGATGGTCTTGGTCACCTGGGTCCGCTGGTAGGCGGGCAGGAACTTCAGCTCGACGTCGCGGTGCTGCCGGTAGACCGAGGACAGGTCGAGGCCGGCGAGGTTCTGGTTGATGCCGCGGTAGACCGCGACCGAGTCGCCGTCCGCGCCGACGTAGTACTGGCCCTGGGTCCAGCGCCAGCCGAAGTACCCGGCGCCGCCGAGCAGTCCGGCCAGCACCAGCAGGGCGACCGAGAGCTTGAGCCAGCGGCGCTTGCGGCGCGGCCGGTCCTCCTCGTACTCCTCGTAGCCGGGCTGGGCGGAGTACCCCTCGGCCGGGCCGAAGCCGGGCTGGTAGCCGTCCGCCGGGCCGAAGGCGCCCTGCGGGGCGGCCGGCCGGCCCAGGCCGGCGGCGCGGCCGGCCGGGGTGTTCAGGACCGCCTGGTCAGCGGCGCCCGGCGGGGTGTCGGCCACCGCCCCCACCACCACGGGCACGTCGGCCAGGCCGCCGCTGAGCAGGTCGGTGGCGCCGACGTCGAGGACATCCGCCACCACGCAGGTGATGTTGTCGGGACCGCCGCCGCGCAGCGCCAGCTGGATCAGCTCCTGGACGGTCTGCTCGGGGGAGTAGAAACTCCCGAGCGTCTCCTCCAGGGTCTGGTGGCTGACCGGGCCCGACAGGCCGTCCGAGCAGATCAGGTAGCGGTCACCGGCCCGGACCTCACGGATCGACAGGTCGGGCTCGACCTGACCGCGGCCGTCCAGCGCGCGCATCAGCAGGGAGCGCTGCGGGTGGGTCTCGGCCTCCTCCGGGGTGATCCGCCCCTCGTCCACCAGCCGCTGCACCCAGGTGTGGTCCTGGGTGATCTGGCTGAGCGAACCGTCCCGCAGCAGGTACGCGCGGGAGTCGCCGATGTGCACCAGGCCCATCCGCTGGCCGGTCCAGAGCATCGCGGTCAGGGTGCAGCCCATGCCCTCGAGCTGCGGGTCCTCCTCGACCATCTGGCGCAGCCGCTCGTTGGCGCCGTGCACCGCGTCGTTCAGCAGGGTGAGCAGGTCGGCGCCGGGTACGTCCTCGTCCAGCCGGACGATCGAACCGAGCACCTCGGAGGAGGCGACCTCGCCGGCCGCCGCCCCGCCCATGCCGTCGGCGACCGCCAACAGCCGCGGGCCGGCGTAGCCGGAGTCCTCGTTCCCCTCCCGGATCAGCCCCTTGTGGGATCCGGCGGCGAAGCGCAGCACGAGACTCATGCGGTCCGGGCCCTCCTTCGGGTGGACGGTGTGCTGTCCCTCATGCGCCGCTACTTCCGCAGTTCGATGACGGTCCTGCCGATTCGGATCGGCATGCCCGGTTGGAGCGGTGTCGGCGTGGTGAGCCGCTGCCGGTCCAGATAGGTGCCGTTGGTGGAGCCTAGATCCTCGACCGTCCACTGCCCAGTCTGATCCGGATAGATCCTGGCATGACGGGAGGACGCGTAGTCGTCGTCCAGGACGATCGTGGAGTCGTGGGCCCGGCCCAGCGTGATGGTCTGCCCCTGCAGGGCGACCGTGGTGCCGGCCAAGGAGCCCTGGACGACGACGAGTTGGGTCGGCCCGCCGCGGCGGCGGCCGCCCTGGGTGGGCGGCCCCGAGGCCTGCTGCGGCGGCCTGGCAGGCCCACCGGGCCCGGCCGTCGCGGGCGCCGGGGCGGCCGAGCGGCGGGCGGTGCGCTGGTTCACCTTGGTGCCGAACAGGTCACTGCGGATCACCTGCACCGCCACGATGACGAAGAGCCACAGCACGGCGAGGAAACCGAGCCGCATGACCGTCAAGGTCAGTTCTGACATAACCGCCCGCTCTACCCTTCGACCTGTCGGTAGACGATGGTCGTACTGCCCAGGACGATCCGTGAGCCGTCGCGGAGCGTAGCGCGCTGGGTGTGCTGTCCGTCCACCACGATGCCGTTGGTCGAGCCCAGGTCCAACACCATCGCCGGAGTTCCGGGGCGGATCTCGGCGTGCTTGCGGGAGACCCCGGGGTCGTCGATCCGTACGTCGGCCTCGGTGGAGCGGCCCAGCACGCAGGCGTTCCCGGTGATCTGGTGGCGCTGCCCGTTGACCTCGATCCAGCGCCGGGTGGCGGCGCCGGTGTGGCCCGCCCCGGGGAACGGCCGGACGTTGCCGCCCGGCTGAGGGGGTGTCGGGGGCATCGAGGGAGGTGCGACCGGTGGTGGCGGCGCGCCGTACGGAGCCGCGCCCTGCTGCTGCCACGGTGCGCCGGGGGCCGGCGGGGTCGGCGGACGCCCGTACCCGGGCGCGGCACCGGGGCCGGGGGCGGCCGGGGCCTGCGGCGCGGGCGGTTGCTCGGCGGCCAGCGTGCGGCTGCGCACCCGGTAGAGCCCGGTGTCCAGGTCGTCGGCCTTCTCCAGGCTGACCTGGAGCGGCCCCATGAAGCTGTAGCGCTGCGCCTCGGCGTACTCGCGCACCATCCCGGCCAGCTCGGTGCCGAGCTGGCCCGAGTAGGGGCTGAGCCGCTCGTGGTCGTGCGGGCTGAGCTCGACGATGAAGTCGTTCGGCACCACGGTGCGGTCGCGGTTCCAGATGGTGGCGTTGTTGTCGCACTCGCGCTGGAGCGCGCCGGCGATCTCCACCGGCTGGACCTCGGACTTGAACACCTTGGCGAAGGTGCCGTTCACGAGACCTTCGAGTCGCTGCTCGAACTTCTTCAGTACTCCCACTGGGGCACCCCCTTCCTAGGGGTTCGGTCCGGCGCTGCAGGGGTCCGGCAGCGGTACTTCCGTGCTGATCGTATCCACGCCCGGGCCATCCGTACGGTTCCCAGGGCACGGCGGGCCGCAAGCCAGGGCTACCCGGAGCGGCCCCGGCTCATCCCTCGCTCACCCGTTCGCCTGCACCCGACCGGCCTCCCGGGGGTGCTCCGCCGACTGCCGCGCTCCGGTTGCGGGCCGCCGCGGGAAGGGATTCGTAGTGCACCCGCAGGGCGTGCTAATGTTTTCCACGTCGGAAGGGGCAGCCGCAAGGCAGCCGGACGGAAGGCCAGCGAGACTCAGGTCGAGCCAGTCGGAAGAACTTACGGCGACACCCATGCGCGGGTGGCGGAATAGGCAGACGCGCTGGATTCAGGTTCCAGTGCCCGAAAGGGCGTGGGGGTTCAACTCCCCCCTCGCGCACCAGCAAAGGGTGCCCCTCGAAAGAGGGGCACCCTTTCTTGTTTTCTCGAGCGTTCCCCGGGCCGCCCGCCCGCTGTCAGGGAGGGGAGAGTGCCTACTCCCCCGCGGCGGGCAGCTCGGCACGGACCACGAAGCCGCCCTCCGGGGTGGGGCCCGTGAAGAGGCTGCCGCCCAGCAGGACGGCCCGTTCGCGGAGGCCGACCAGACCGTGGCCGCCGCCCGGGAGGGCCTGGGTGGTGTCGGCGGCCCAGGTCGGCGGGCCGTTCCTGACCTCGACCTGGAGCCGGGTGCCGCGGGTGCTGAGGCGGACTTCGACGGCCGCGCCGGGGGCGTGCTTGGTGATGTTGGTGAGCGCCTCCTGGACGGTCCGGAAGGCGGCCCGCTCGACCGCCTCGGGCCAGGGGCGGTCCTCGGTCGCCAGGCTGCAGCTGACGGCCAGTCCGCTGCGGTCGATCAGCCGGGGCAGGTCGGCCAGCCGGGGCTGCGGGGCGAGCGGCTCCGTGCCCCGCACGCCGGCCGCGCGGAGCACGCCGACCATCTGCCGCAGCTCCTCCAGGGTGCGGACCGAGAGCTCCCTGATGGTCCGCGCGGTGGCCTGCGCCGCCGGGTCGGCGGTGCTGACCTGGAGGGCTCCGGCCTGGATGCTGATCAGGCTGACCTGGTGCGAGACCACGTCGTGCATCTCCCGGGCCAGCCGGGCGCGCTCGGTGCTCAGCACCCGGTCGGCGAGCAGCCGGTTCTCCCGGTGCCGGCCCTCGGTCAGTTCGTCCAGCCGGGCGGCCAGTTCGGTCCTGGTGCGGGCCAGCAGGCCGATCGCCGCCGGTGCGGCGCCGAGCATCACGCACTGGATGGCGTAGAGCGCGTTGTCCCGGTCGAAGGCCAGCGGGTGGTCCTCCAGCGGCCAGTGGAAGAACTCGACCAGCGCGAAGACGCTGGCGCAGAGCGTGGTGGTGCGCAGCCCGGGCCGGTAGGCGGCGACCGAGTAGACCGCGCTGATCGGGGCGATCCAGATGAAGTTCACGAAGGTGCCTGGCAGCACCAGCAGCAGGGTCAGCAGCGGCAGGCGGCGGCGGAGCAGCAGCGCCACGGTGGCCAGCCCGGAGAGGGCCAGTTCCCACCAGGGCGAGTCCTTGGCCACCAGGACGGCGTCCAGGGCGGCCAGCAGCACCGGCAGCAGCAGCATCAGCCAGGGCGCGGTCAGCCGGGCCCTGACGTCGGCTCTCATGCGCCCGGCTCGGGCGGGGTGCGGACCAGCCCGGCGCGGTTGGCGAGTACGGCGGCCTGCACCCGGTTGGCGGCGCCGAGCTTCCCGAGGATGGCGCTGATGTGGTCCTTGACGGTGCCGGTGCCGAGGAACAGCCGGTCGGCGATCTCGGCGTTCGACAGGCCCTCGCCGAGCAGCGCGAGCACGTCCAGCTCACGCCCGGTCAGGCCGCGGGTCAGCGCCGCCGCCTCGGCGTCCGGGCCTCCGCCCTCGACGTAGCCGCTGATCACGGTGCGGGCCACGGTCGGCGAGAGCATGCTGCCGCCGGCCGCGAGCACCCGGACGGCGTGCACCAGCTGCTCGGGGGCGGTGTCCTTGAGCATGAAGCCGGCCGCCCCGGCCCGCAGCGCGGTGCCGATGTACTCGTCGGTGTCGAAGGTGGTCAGCATGGCCACCGCCGGGGGGTGCGGCAGGGCGCGCAGCCGGCGCAGCACCGAGATGCCGTCCAGGTCCGGCATCCGGATGTCGAGCAGCACCACGTGCGGACGCAGCTGAATGACCTTCTCCTCCGCCTGCCCCCCCGAACAGTCGCCCACCACCTCCAGGTCGGGCGCCGAGCCGACGATCAGGCCCAGGCCGGAGCGGACCAGGATCTCGTCGTCCACGATCAGGACGCGGATCGCCGTCATGGTCTCTCCCTCGGATGGTCGGGCTGCTGGTTGGTCCGAGCCTAGGGGCAGGTCGGAACGGGTGTGACGGCGGCCGGTGGGAGAGCACCCCCGCCGTTCGGCGGGGTGCGGAATCCGCTACCGGGTTCACGTAATTCTCATCTGCGGTGAGCAACCATGGAATGCGGTGTAACCGCCCGTAGGCGATCTCGTGCGGATGCGCCCCCACAACTGATCGTTTGGAATTGAGCTGTGTCCTCCACCGTGAAGCCGGAGCATCCGACCACCACCGATGGTGAGCGCCCCGGCGCCGCCGCCCGGGTGCTGGCCCGCTGGCGGCCGAGGGCCGCCCGGGCGACCGTCTGGTACCTGCGCCTGCTGGTCCTGCTGAACGTGCTGGCGGTGCTCGCCGTCCCGTTCCGGGACCAGGTGCAGACGCACAACGAGGGCGAGTACTTCACCCCGTACCTGATGACCGCCGGCCTGACCTCGGCGGTCCTGTCGCTGCTGCTCGCGGTGGCGATGCGGCGCCGGAAGCGGGCCGCGTGGATCTTCAACACGGTGGTCTCCGGGCTGTTCTTCGTGCTCTACCTGATCGCGATGGTGTGGACGGAGGACGGGGTCCGGTTCAACCACCACCCGTTCAACTACTTCTCCACCGTGCTCACCGGGCTCTTCTTCCTGGCCCTGCTGGTGGGGCGCAAGGAGTTCACATCCAAGGGCGACCGCTCCAACCCGAAGGCGGCGGTGGCGGCCTTCGCGGGCGGGCTGCTGCTCGGTGGCGGGATCGGCGCGCTGCTGGTCGGGATCACCAACACGGTCGCCGGGGCCGACTTCGGTGACCGCTTCGGTTACTCCCTCGCCCGGATGATCACCTTCCAGCCGACCGCGCACGCCTCCAGCGTCATCTCCGTCCCCACCTGGGTGAACGGCGCGATCAACCTGATGAGTGCGGTGCTGTTCCTGCTGGTGATGTACGTGGCGTTCCGCTCGCCGCGCGGGCAGGAGCTGCTGACGCCGGAGGACGAGGCCAAGCTGCGGGAGCTGCTGGAGAAGCAGGGCGGGCGTGACTCGCTGGGCTACTTCGCGCTGCGCCGGGACAAGGCCGTGATCTTCTCCCCCAGCGGCAAGGCCGCGGTGGCGTACCGGGTGCTCGGAGGGGTGTCGCTGGCCTCGGGCGATCCGATCGGCGACCCGGAGGCCTGGCCGGGGGCGATCGACTGCTGGCTGGCCGAGGCCCGGGAGCACGCCTGGGTCCCCGCGGTGATGGGCGCCTCCGAGGAGGCCGGCGTGATCTACGCCCGGCACGGGCTGGACGCGCTGGAGCTGGGTGACGAGGCGATCGTCGAGCTCGACGAGTTCTCGCTGGACGGGCGCGCGATGCGGGTGGTCCGGCAGGCGTACAACCGGGTCAAGCGGGCGGGCTACACCGTCCGGGTCCGCCGGCACGAGGAGATCCCCGAGTCGGAGATGGCCGCACTGGTGGAGAAGGCCGACCACTGGCGTGACGGTGCCACCGAGCGCGGCTTCTCGATGGCGCTCGGCCGCCTCGGCGACCCGGACGACGGCCGCTGCGTGATGCTGGAGTGCCACGACGCCGAGGGCGAGCTGCAGGCCCTGCTGAGCTTCGTGCCCTGGGGCACCAACGGGCTCTCGCTGGACCTGATGCGCCGTGCGCGGGACACCGAGAACGGCCTGATGGAGTTCATGGTGATCGAACTGCTCCAGCGCGCCAAGGACGTCGAGCTGGAACGCGTCTCACTGAACTTCGCGATGTTCCGCTCGGTGTTCGAGCGCGGTTCCAAGCTCGGTGCCGGTCCTGTGCTCCGGCTCTGGCGTTCGGTCCTCGGCTTCTTCTCCCGCTGGTGGCAGATCGAGTCCCTCTACCGGGCGAACGCCAAGTACCGGCCCATCTGGGAACCGCGCTATCTCCTCTTCCAGAAGAGCAGCGAGATCCCCCGCATCGGCATCGCCAGCGCCCGTGCCGAGGGTTTCATCACCGCCCCCAGTCTTCCCGCCCTGTTCCGCCGCCGACACGCCCGGCCCACCGCCGAATCGGCGGCCACGGCCGGTCTGCCGGTTCCGGAACGCGGCGGGGAGGGATAGTCCTCCGCCGGGGGGCGGAGGACTTCCGGTCGCTACCAGCCGACCGGGGGAGAAATTGGGGTTTCTGTCCCCCTGGAGGATGACCTGACTTCGCCTCAGGAGCTGATGCGGCCCGTTTATCGGATACCTACTGTTGATGTAGGACACCACGCATTAATGGGTGTGCGGGAAATGTAGGAGTGAGAACGGGGAAAGTAGTGGACCAGCAGGGGTTGCTCGGACGGGCCGTCGTGGCCGAGTGGGGCGCGCTGTTCTCGACCGTCAGGTCGGAGGTCGCCCGCAAACGGTTCGCCGCCGTCCCGCTGGCCACCACCGCCACGCTGCTGGTGCTGCTGTTCAGCGTCGTCCAGCACCTGCCGGGCGGGGAGCGCTTCGTCACCCACGTCGGGGTGGTCAAGGCGGGCCTCCCGCTGGACGTCTCGCTGCTGCGCACGCCGCTCTCGCTGTACGTCCCCGCGCTCGACCTGCCGGTCTGGGGCGCGCTGGTGCAGGTCTTCCTGGTCTTCGGCCTCGCCGAGCTGGTGCTCGGGCGGCGGCTGACCCTGGTGGTGGCCTACGTCTGCACGCTGGCCGGCACGCTGTTCGCCCGGATCGGCGTGGCGATCGGTCCTGACCACCTGTTCGGCTTCCCCGCCGCAGTGGCCCACATCCGGGACACCGGCCCTTCCGCCGCCGTGGTCGCGCTGGCCATCGTGGTGGCGATCCGCTGCCGGGCCTGGTGGACGGCCGGCCTGGTGGGCGCCGTGATGGTCGGTGAGGCGGTCGTGCTGCCGAACCTGGCGGGGCTGGAGCACGTGGTGGCGCTGCTCGCGGCGGTGCTGCTCGCGGCAGCGGTCGAGGTTTTCGGCGACTTCTGGCCCCGGGTGCTGGCGGGGGTCGGCGCGGCCACCTCGGTCGCCACCGAGGCCGGGCGCCGGGCGGCGGCCGCCGCCGGCGTGGTGGCTTCCTGACGTGGTGGCTCCCTGACCCCTGGGTCAGCTCCTGGGCAGTGCCAGCTCGAACCAGACGACCTTGCCGACCGCCTTCCTGGCGGTGCCCCACTTCTCGGCCAGCTTGCTCACCAGGTTCAGGCCTCGGCCGTTCTCGTCCAGCTCCTCGGACGGTTCCAGCGAGGGCAGGTTGTGGTTGTCGTCGCTGACCTCGACCAGCAGCTTGTCCACCCGGATCAGCTGTAGCTGGACGTGGTCCCTGGCCACCCGGACGGCGTTCGTCACCAGCTCGCTGACCAGCAGCTCGACGGTGTCGGTGAGCCCGGTCAGCTGCCAGGCGGCGAGCTGTTCGCGGACCAGCCGCCTGGCATGGCGGACCTCGGTCTCGTCCACCGCCAGCTCCCAGGTGGCCACCTCGGTCGGGGCGACCCCGTCGAAGCGGGCCACCAGCAGGGCGATGTCGTCCTGCCGGTCCTCCGAGTGCAGCCGCTCCAGCACGACGTCGCAGGCCTCCTCCGGGCTCTGCTTCGGATCGATCAGGTTGCCGCAGAGGGCGGCCAGGCCCGCTCCTATGTCGCTGCCCCTGACCTCCACGAGGCCGTCGGTGCAGAGGACCAGCATCGAGCCGTCCGAGACGTCGATCTTCTTCGAGACGAACGGGACGCCGCCGACCCCGATCGGCGCGCCGGACGGGATCTCCAGCAGCTCGCCGGTGCCGTCCGGGTGCACCAGCACCGGCGGCACGTGACCGGCGCTGGCCAGCTCACAGGTCCGGTTGATCGGGTCGTAGACCGCGTACAGGCAGGTGGCCAGGTGGTCATCGCCGAGCTTGTGGGCCAGGTTGTCCAGGTGGCGCAGCAGCTGACCCGGCGGCAGGTCCAGGGCGGCCAGGGTCTGCATCGCGGTGCGGAAGCGGCCCATCGCGGCCGCCGAGAGCAGGCCGTGGCCCATCACGTCGCCTACCACCAGGGCGACCCGGCTGCCGGGGAGCTGGATCGCGTCGAACCAGTCGCCGCCGACCTCGGCCTTCTGGTCACCGGGCAGGTAGCGGTGGGCGATCTGGACGCCGGGGATCTTCGGCGGGCGGGTCGGGATCATCGAGCGCTGCAGGACGGTGGCGGTCTTCGCCTCCATCCGGTGCAGCCGGGCGTTGTCCAGCGAGAGCGCGGCCCGGGCGGCCAGCTCGCGCAGGGTGGCGGCGTCGGCGTGGTCGAACGGTGCCCGGTCCGGGAGCCGGAGCAGCTTGAGGATGCCGAGCACGGTGCCCCGCGCGGACAGCGGCAGCACCAGCATCGAACGGCCCGTCACCACCGGCACCAGCTCCGGCCCGCCCAGCGAGATGGCGTAGTCCACCGCCACGTCCGGGTTGATCACCGGGACCAGCACCGGCTGGTTCTCCTGGAGGGCCAGGCCGGGCGGGGTGGAGCGCGGCATCGCCAGCAGCGCGCCCTCTTCCAGCACGTGCTCCCACTCGCCCACGGTGGCGTTGAAGGACCTGGCCACCCGGCGCAGCATCGTGGTGTCGGAGGGTCGGCCGGTCGGCAGCACCGAGTCGGAGATCAGCGCGTCCCGCAGGTCGACGCAGGCGAAGTCGGCGATGCTCGGCACCAGCACCTCGCACAGCTCGCGCGCGGTGGTGTCCAGGTCCAGCGTGGTGCCGACCCGGTTGCCGACCTCGCTCAGCAGGGCGAGCTGCTCGCCGGCCGGACTGCTGGTCAGCACCTCGACGGCGGGCCGGACGGTGGGCGGCGTGGCGGTGGGCCGCGGCGGGACGGGCCGGTGGACCCACCCTCCGGTGCCGTTGATTCCGGTGCGATCGGCTGCTGACTCGATGGCGGGGCCTCCCGGTGTAGGTCCGGTGAAGGTGCTCGGGCTCGGGTCACGCGGGGCGGGGACCGATCCGGCGTCGGCCGCCAGCACCTGGAGGGCGCCGTTGGCGGTGGGACGCTGCGGCTCGGCCGGGCGCCGCCCGGCGCGCGGCTGGGCGGCCCGCTGCTGTGCGGTCGGGTACCTGCGGCCCAGGCCGGTCGCGGCGGCCCGGGCGGTGCCGGCCGGCTCGTACGGCTGCACCGGGAGCCGGGTGCTGGCGTCCACCCGGAGGGCGGGCAGGCCGGCGGTGCGGAGCTGACCGAGCAGGCGGTGCCGCCGTTCCTCGGAGCAGCTGGCCAGCAGGACGGCCAGCGGACCGGTGTCGCCCCGGCCGGCCGGGGCGAGGTCGGGACGCAGCCGGTGCAGACCCCCGACCGGGCCGGGCGAGGGGCTGAACGGGAGCTGTCGGTCGCCGAGCGCGATCCGGGGCCCGCCGGCCCGCAGCGGGCGGGCGTCGGTGGCCAGCGCCAGCAGCCCGCGCCCGGTCGGCTCGGTCAGCGGGTACGCCCACCAGAACACGTCCCGGAGCCGCTCCTCCCGGTCGACCACCGTCATCGCCCCGGCCCATGGGGCGCCCCCGGCCTGGGTCAGGTCGTCCAGGGTGTCCAGCGCGTCGCAGCGGCGGCCCGAGCCCCCGGCCCTGGCCTCGGGACGGGGCTCGACGGCGGGCAGCAGCCCGGAGGCCGTCCGCCCGAAAGCCACCTCGGCGCGGTGCCCGAACAGCTCCTCGGCGGCTCGGCTCCAGTACGTGATCCGGCCGTCCGGATCGATCAGCACGACGGCCAGTCGCACCAGGGCGACGACTGACGGCTGATCAGCCGCCGCTGGGGAATCTGGCTGGTCCACCATGAATTGGGTCTGCTCCCGCCTGGCCGCCGCTTCCTGTCTGTCCGGTCCCGCTGCACCCTCCAGCGAAGCACGGCGGGGGGCGGCACTGATAGCGAAACGGGGAGATTCGTAAGTATCAGTTGCGTGTCACCCTCCGTGCGCCCCGCTCCACCTCCCGTGCACCCGGCGGCGCCCCGGTAGGGTGACGAGCCGTATCCCCCGGACGGAGGCACAGCAGGTGAGCGCGGAGAGCAGCAGCCCCGTCCAGTGGGCCGAGCAGGAGCGGTGGGAGCTCGAGGAGCGGGTGGCTGCGGCTGAGCTGGCCTGGCTGACGCTGGAGGTGGACGTCGAGACGCTGCGGGTGGAGATCGACAACTTCGCGTTGATCCACCATCAGCTGCTCGGGCCGCTGTACGCGCGGTTGGACGAGCTGGACGCGCTGGTCGCGGAGACCGTCGCGGCCCGGACCGGGACGGCCGAGGACCTGCGGCGGGCGGCCGAGGCCAGGCAGCGGGTGGACGAGCTCCCCGATCTGGACGCGCTCTTCGACAGCCTGCCCTGCGAGCCGGCGGCCGAGCCCGAGCCGCCGCGCCGGGTCCGGCCCGCGAAGGAGGCGCAGCGGCTATACCGCGAGCTGGCCCGGCGGGCGCATCCGGACCTGACCACGGATCCGGCCGAGCAGGAGCGTCGGGTGGCCTTCATCGCCCGGGTCAACGAGGCGTACGCGCAGGGGGACGCCGAGGCGCTGGCCGAGCTGACCGAGGAGTGGTCCACCGCGCCGGAGGCCGCGCCGGCTCCGGAGGCGCCGGACCGGCTGTACTGGCTGCGGCAGCGGCTGGAGTGGCTGACCGGGCGGATCGCCCGGCTGGCCACCGAGCAGGTCAGGCTGGAGAACACCCCGATGGGCGAGCTGCTGCGGCTCGCCCCGCAGGAGCCCGACCGGCTGCTGGAGGAGCTGGCCGACCAGCTGCTCGGGCAGGCCGTGGCCAAGCAGGCGGAGTTGGAGCGGCTGCTGACCGGGTCGGGCGACAATGGCGTTGACCACCAACGGACACAGGAGACCCAGACGATGTTCGCCCAGCAGCTCCCCACCACCGACGCCGCCTCGGTGCCCGCCGACGCCCCGCTGCTCGACGTCCGCGAGCAGGACGAGTGGGACGCCGGGCACGTGGACGGCGCATTGCACATCCCGATCGGCGAGGTGGTCGCCCGGATCGAGGAGCTGCCGGACGAGAAGCTCTACGTGCTCTGCCGGGTCGGTGGCCGGTCCGCCCAGGTGGTGCAGTACCTGGTCGCCCAGGGCCGCGAGGCGGTCAACGTGGACGGCGGGATGTTCGCCTGGGAGGCGGCAGGCCGCCCGATGGTCAGCAGCGACGGCCGGGACGCTTTCGTCCTGTAGCCCGCTCGGGCAGGATGACCGGGCACACCGCGGCCCGAGGGGAGGAGCAGGCCCATGCGTACCTGGTCCACCCCGGCGCTGGTGGTGCTCTGTGCCGCCGGGGCGGTGCTGCTCGGCGGCACCGCCCTGTTCCTGGCCGCGCTGTTCCTGCACTCGGCGCCGTCCAACGCGCTCTCCCAGGAGTACCGCTCCGAGCTGGACGCGGTGGTCTACCCGGAGTTCGAGCAGAACTGGCGGCTGTTCGCGCCCAACCCGCTGCAGCAGAACGTGACGGTGGACGCCCGGGTGCAGACCATCGCCGCCGACGGCACGGTCACCACCCGGGAGTGGGCCGGGCTGACGGCGAGTGACATCGCGGCGGTCCGGGGCAACCCGGCGCCCAGCCACGTGGACCAGAACCTGCTGCGCCGGGCCTGGGACTTCTACGACGCCACCCACCCCGACCAGCAGGCGCCGGCCCCCCGGGGCGGGCTCGCGGAGGAGTACCTCAAGCGGATCGCGCTCCAGCGGATCGGGCCGGCCGAGGGGGGCGACCGGCTGTTCCAGGTCCAACTGCGGGTCGGGACGGCCGAGCTGGCACCGCCCAGGTGGAGTCGGGAGCAGGTGGACACCGCCCCGAAGTACCGCGAGCTGCCCTGGTGGCCGGTGGGCGAGAGCGACCTGCGGGGTCTGTGGTGAGCACCCCTCAGCAGACGGACCGTCAGCTGCTCGACATCATCCCGCGGCAGAGCGACCGCCGCGCGGGCCGGGGACGCGGTCGGCTCCGGGGGGCCTTCGAGACCTTCACCGGCCGCCCGCTCGCCCCGTACCAGGTGGCGGTGGCCCGGATCGGCTTCGGCCTGGCCTGGGCGGCCTACCTGGTCCGGGAGTGGCCCAACCGCCGGGTGCTGTACGGCGACCGATCGCCGTGGTCGGCGGAGCTGGCCGACCGGCTGCTGGCGGAGAACCACGCCTTCACCGTGCTGCCCTGGTTCCAGGGGCGGTTCTGGTTCGAGCTGGTCTACCACCTGGCGATCCTGGCCGCCGTCCTGTTCACGCTCGGTTGGCGGACCAGGGCCAGCGGCGCGGTCTTCCTGGTCACGGTGCTCTCGCTGCAGAACCGGAACGTCTTCGTCGGCGACGGCGGCGACAACGTGGTCCACCTGATGGCGGTCTACCTGGCGCTGACCCGGTGCGCCAGGGTCTGGTCGCTGGACGCCAGGCGCGGCCGGGACAGCGGCGCGGTCTGGCTCTGGCTGCTGCTCGGCGCGCTGCTGGCGGCCGGGCCGCCGTCCTGGCCGTGGCTGCTCTGGCTGGTGGCCGCGCTCTGGTGGTCCGTCAACCGGTGGCGGCCGGACGGCGAGGCGCGCGCGGTGCTGGACGCGCTGGCCACCATGCTGCACAACTGCGCGATGCTGGTGATCGCGGTCCAGGTGGTGCTGATCTACGCCACGGCCGGCTGGTACAAGGTGCAGGGTTCGCGCTGGCAGGACGGCACCGCGCTGCACTACCCGCTGCATCTGGACTACTTCACGCCCTGGCCCTGGCTCTCCGGTCTGGTGGGTTCGAGCCTGCTGCTGGTCTTCCTGTTCAGCTACGGCACGGTGATCCTCCAGGTGGCCTTCCCGTTCACGCTGTTCAACCGCCGGCTGAAGAACGTGCTGCTGGCGCTGATGATCGGTGAGCACCTGGCGATCGCGGTCCTGCTCGGCCTACCGTTCTTCTCGCTGGCGATGATCGCGGCCGACGCGGTCTTCCTGCCGACGGCCGCCCTGCTGTGGATCGAGCGTCGAGTACGAGGTTCCCGGCGGTCGAGCATCGGAGACCGGTCGGTCTAAGCTGTGCCGTATGTCCTGGTTCGCGGCCCTGCGTGACAGCGTGCGCGCCGGGTTGAAGGTGGACCGGACGCTCTCCAACCCCAAGCGCGCGCTGCGCGGGGCCTTGGCCGCCGCGTTGGTGGTCTTCCCCACCCTGGCGCTGGCCGGTCCCGGACCGGCCACCTCCGCCGCGATGGGCGCCTTCATCGCGGGGACCGCGACCTTCCAGCGAAGTTTCCGCCCGCGGGCCTCGCTGGCCGTCGCGGCCGGGATCGGACTGGGCGTCAGCACCTTCTGCGGCTACCTCGCCGTCGGCATCCCCGGCGCCTTCCCGGTGCTGCTCGCGGTCTGGGCCTTCGCCGCCGGGCTCGCCTGGTCGATCGGCCCGAGCGGCGGTGTGGTCGCCAGCACCACCGTCTCGGTGATGCTGGTGGTGGTCCAACTGCCCGTCAGCGTGCCCACCGCCCTCGGCCACGGACTGCTCTGCGCGCTCGGCGGCGGCACCCAGGCGCTGGTCGTCATGCTCTGGCCGATCGAGAGCTGGCGGGCCCAGCGGGACGCCCTCGCCGACACCTACGCCGAACTCGCCGACCACGCCCGCCGGCTGCGCCAGGACCCGGTCGCGCACGTCGACCCGGCCCCGTTCATCCTGGCCAGGCAGGCCGCCGCGCTGACCCCCTGGCAGGCCAGGCACCGCCCGGCCGAACTCCAGGGCCTGCGCGGCATCGCCGAACGCGTCCGCCCCACCCTGTCGGCGCTGGCCGACCCCAAGGTCGGCGCCCCCGCCGAAGGCCCCGAACGGGACCGGGCCAGGGAGATCCTGGCCGCCGCCGCCGAGGCGATGGACGCCCTGGCCCGGGCGATCCGTACCGGCGATCCGCTCCGGCTGCCCAAGTCCACCCCCGCGCTCACCATGGTCGGCCGTGAGTCCAGGGAGGCCGAGGAGGGCCGCAGCGTGCTCACCGGCGCCGCCCGCCGCTCGGCCCGTCGGCTCACCAGCCTGCTCCGCAAGGCCGTCGACACCCTGGACAAGCACGACCAGGACACCGTCAGCAGTCCGGTGATCGGCCCCGGCCTGCACCGGCCCCCGCTCTTCCGGCTGCTGCCGGTCGTCGTGCTGGCCGTCCGCCGCCAGTTCCAGCCGCACTCGGCGGTCTTCCAGCACGCCGTCCGGGTCTCCTGCGTGGTCACGGCCGCCTACCTGGCCGCCACCCTGCTCCACCTGCACCACGGCTACTGGGCCCCGCTCACCGCCGCGATGGTGATGCGCCCCGACTTCGCCCAGACCTACAGCCGGGGCGTGGCCCGGCTGGCCGGCACCGTGGTCGGCGTCGCGGTCAGCACCGCCGTGGTCCAGCTGTTCCACCCCGGGCAGTGGCTCTCCGCCGCGCTGGCGGTGGCCTTCATCGGCGGCGCCTACCTGACGCTCCGTACGGGCTACGCGGTGATGACCGCGTGCGTCTCCAGCTACGTGGTGTTCCTGCTCGGCCTGCAGCCCGGCAACCCGCTGCAGACCGCCGCCGAGCGGATCACCCTGACCCTGCTCGGGGGCTCCATCGCCCTGCTCGCCTACGCCCTCTTCCCAACCTGGCAGACCGCTCGGCTGGCGGAGCGGCTGGCCGAGTGGCTGGCCGCCGCCGGACGGTACGCCGCCGCGGTGCTGACGGTCTTCGGCGATCCGGCGGGCGCGGAGCACCGGGACGTCCGGACCGCTCTGCTGGACTCCAGGGAGGCCCGCTCCGAGCTGCTCCAGGCGATCGAACGGGCTGACGCGGAGCCGGTCCGGCACGACTCGCATCTGCCCGAGCTGTCCCGCAAGCAGATCGACCGGGCCCGCGCCGCGATCGGACTGCTCGGCCGCAGCGCCGTCCTGATGGAGGCTCACCTGCCCGCCGGCGACGCGGACCCGGTGCCCGGTGCGACCGAGTTCGCCGAGGAGGTGCGGGACGCCACCGCGATCGCCGCCGCCGCCCTGCTGGTCGGCGACCAGGTCGACCTCGCCGGGCTGCGGGCCGCCCACCGGGAGTGGGACGAGCGGCTGGCCGGTCTGCCCGCCACCGACCGGGTCGAGGTGGCCCGGGCGGGCTCCCGGCTGCTGCTCTCCGCCCTGACCGACCTCGAGAAGGCCACCCGCGCCAAGCGCCCCGTACCCTCGGGGGCGTGAGCAGCAGCATCGGTACCCCGCACGCGGGCGAACAGTACGACGACGCCTTCGCCCCCTCCGGCACCGACGACCGCGAGATCGGCGTCGGCCCGCACCCCGAACCCTGGCCGGTCGGTCCGCAGTACGACCCGGAGCTGCTCGCCCACGGCGACCGACGCAACGTCACCGACCGGTACCGCTACTGGACCCGGGAGGCGGTCGTCGCCGACCTGGACACCCGGCGGCACGGCTTCCACGTCGCGGTGGAGAACTGGCAGCACGACTTCAACATCGGCTCGGTGGTCCGCACCGCCAACGCCTTCCTCACCGCCGAGGTGCACATCGTCGGGCGCCGCCGCTGGAACCGGCGCGGCGCCATGGTCACCGACCGGTACCAGCACGTCCGCCACCACGACTCGGTCGCCACCCTGGCCGCCTTCGCCGCCGCCCACGACCTCCCGATCATCGGCATCGACAACCTCCCCGGCGCCGTCCCGATCGAGACCTACGCCCTGCCCGCCCGCTGCATCCTCCTCTTCGGCCAGGAGGGACCGGGCCTCACCGAGGAAGCCTGGGCCCACGCCACGGCCGTCTGCTCGATCGCCCAGTACGGCTCAACCCGCTCGATCAACGCGGGGGCGGCCGCCGCCATCGCGATGCACAGCTGGATCCGTGCGCACGCGGCGCTCCAGCCCGGCGCTCCCGGGGCCTCGGGGCTCAGCTGAACAGCAGCCGCCAGGTGTGCGGGCCGGGCAGGCCGTCGGCTTCGGCGCCGGTCCAGCCCTGGGCGTTCTGGAAGTCGGCGACGTTCAGGCGGTCGCTCTCGGACCAGGTCGGTCCCGGCCCCTCGGTGTAGTGGCGGGCGAAGCCCTTCTTCACCAACTGCTCGCCCAGCAGCCTGATCGACTCGTTGGACCGCCCCGGCCCGAAGGCGTCGGCCCCGGGGTACGGCGGCACGCCGGTGGCGGGTGGCGGGGGAGGAGCGGTCGCCGCGGCCGGGATGTCCTGCCCCTTGCCGTTGACCAGGTAGTCCCAGGTGTCCTTGCCCGGCAGGCCGTCGGCCTCGGCCCCGCGCCACCCCTGGGCCAGCTGGAACGCCTCGGTCGCCCGCCGGTCCGGCTCGCCCCAGGTCGGGTCGGGACCCTCGCCGTAGAACCGCGCCGCCCCGCGCTGCACCAGCATCTCGCCGAGCTGCTGCACGTACGGGTTGGACCGGCCGGGCCCGAACTTGTCCGCGCCGGGGTAGTCGTCCGCCACGGCGCCGTCCAGCCCCCGGTAGCGGTAGGCGACGTACGAGCCGGCGTTGCTCCAGTACGCGTACGGCGTGGCCCGCTTCCGGGTGCCGGGCCTGGTCTGCTCGTACGCCACGTACTGGGTCTGCGTCGCGTTGGTCCAGCCGCCGAAGAGGACGGCGTGCGAGCCCGCCCCGGGGTTGGCCGGGTTGTTGTAGATCAGGGCGTCGCCGGGCTGGAGTTCGCTGCGGTCCACTCGGGTGGCGAAGTCCGGCAGGGTCCAGGTGGTCTGACTACTGCCCAGGCCCCAGGCCATCGAGACGAAGCCGGAGCAGTCCTGCCGGTAGCCGTCGGACCAGTAGCTGCTCATGCTGTACGGCACCTGCTGGTCCACCCAGCGCTGGGCGCGGGCCATGACCTCGGTGCGGGTGGTGGTGCGGGTGGCGGTGCCGACCGAGCGCAGCCGGGACGTCTGGGCGGACTGGCGTCCGAACAGCGGGCCGACCGCGCCCTGCGGGGTGGAGCCGGTGGTGCTGCCACTGGGGTGCGGGGTGGTCGCCGAGCCGACGGCCCCGGCGGCCGCTCCGCCGCCGAGGACGGTGCCGACCGCCGCGACCAGGACCGCCGCCCGGCGGGCCCCCCGGGCCGAACGGTGGCCGCCGTCGGCCGGGCCGGCCCCGTGCATCCGGGCCAGCCGCCGGGCCGAGCAGCCCGCGCAGGTGCAGCTCTGGCCCGGTTCTATCTCGGTGAACTCGATCAGCACGGTCTGATCCTTCCTCTCCTCGGGTGTACCGGAAGGGATCTGTTCCACCGTGAGCTCCCGGTGTATCAGGAGAAAGGTAACAAATAGGACTTATGTCCAGGCGACCGGCGGATTGGCGGGCGAGTACTCGGGCGCGCTCCAGCTCAGCGGCGAGGCGTGGGCCAGTTCGACCACCTGCTCCACGGTGAACCACACCGTGCGGTCGGCGTCCGGCTCGGCCCGGCCGGAGAGCAGCAGGGCGCCGCCGGTCTCCCAGTCGGGCAGCAGCAGCCCGGCGGCGGGGTTCAGCTCCAGGTTGCCCAGGGTCATGAACATGTTGTTGCCCGGGTAGTCCGGCCAGCTCAGCAGGTCGGGGCCGTGGGCGGAGAGGAAACCCGGGTGGCCGCCCCGGTGCGAGGCGTCCACCCGCCCGTCCGGCCCCGCGGTGGCGACGAAGAAGGTGTCGGTGGTGGTCACCGCGAGCTGTTGACGGGTACTCAGCCGGGTCCCCGAGTCGAGCAGCTCGGGGGCGGACGGAGTGTCCAGCGGGTGCCGACGCTGGATGTACTTCGGGCAGTTGGCGTACACCTGCTCGGCGGTGATCAGCAGCCCGCCCCGGCCGTCCGGGACGGAACGGCCGTTCAGCCGCATCCGACGCCGGCCGGCCGGGTCCAGCGCGATGGTGCCGACCTCGGCCGGGCCCCCCAGTACCGCCGCCAGCGGGTCGCCGGGCACCGGCCGGGCGGCCACCGCGAGCGTGCTGGCGCCCTCGGTGGCCAGGAAGCCGGCGGGCCCGCTGAGCATGCTCGCCCAGACCCGGCCCTCGTGGTCGGCGGCACCGACCACGATCGTCCGACGGTCACTCAGGAACCGGGCGGCCACCGCCGGGATGACCGAGCCGATGCCCCGGCCGACGTGCTCCGCGCGGTCCCGTACCCCGGCCCGGTCCTGGACCGCCCGCTCGCCCGGGTGGAAGGTCTCGCCAGCCATGGTCGTCCGCCTCTCTAGAAGAAGCCGCAGGTCGGAGCCGCCGCGACGGGAGCGGGCGTGCCTTCGAGGCCGGCCGGGGCGTAGATCTCCAGCCGGATGCCGTCGGGGTCGGTGAAGAAGATCCCACCGGAGCCCGCCCCCTCGCCGTGCGGGACCACGCCGTCGTACGCGAACTCGGCGCCCAGCTCGCGCAGCCGCGTCTCGGCGGCGCGCACCTCGTCCAGCGAATCGACCTGGAAGGAGAGGTGGTGCAGGCCGGCGGTGCCGGTGTCGAAGCGCTCCTTGCTCTGCTGCCAGAGCGTCACCAACAGCTTGCCGTCCAGGGAGAGGAAGGCGAAACGGCGGTCCGCCTCGGTGCCCTCACCGGTCAGTTCCAGACCGATCACCTCCCGGTAGAAGGCGATGGAACGGGTGAGATCGGTGACGTTGAGCCCGACGTGGCCAGTCTGCATGACAGCTCCCGAAGTGAAGTTTCTAACCTGTGGTACCGACTGTAGGGGTTAGGTAATCCGGGCGTCAACCAATACAGGCTTTTGAACCGGTTAGAAGTAGACTCGGGGTCATGGCAGACCCCCGTGACCCGCGCCCGCTGCTCGGCGAGCCGCTCGCGCTCGACCTGCTCAACACGCGCTGGAACAGCGGCGGCGTCCAGGACCTGCTGACCACGCCGGACGGCTACGGGATCTGGCTCTCCACCGCCGGCCTGGCCGACCGCTGCGCCGCCGACGACGCCGGGCTGGCCGCCGTACTGACCGCCCGGGACGCCGTGGCCGGGCTGGTCCGGGCCGCCGAGGAGCAGCGCGAACCCGACCTGAACGCCCTGAACCACGTCCTGGCCCACGGGCGGCTCCGCCACACCCTCACGGCGGCCGGCCCCGCCGAAGCCGTCGAGGTCGACTCCCCCGAGTGGCTGGCCGCCTGGCTCGCCGCCGAGGACTACCTGTCGCTACTCCGGCAGGGCGCCCACCGGATCAAGGCCTGCGCCCACGAGAGCTGCATCCTGCACTTCTTCGACACCTCGCAGAACGGTCGCCGCCGCTGGTGCTCCATGGCCGTCTGCGGCAACCGCGCCAAGGCGGCCCGGCACTACGAGAAGACGTCTCACTGACGTTCACAGGCAGGTCAGGCCAGGGCAGGGGCTCGGTGCTCTGCTGACGTACGGCTCCGCCGCGCGGGCGACGTCGGCCTCCCGGCTTGTGCAGAGCCCCGAGCCCACGTGCGCTCAGGGGGATTCGGGTCCGAGGAGCCGGGTCAGCGCCGCCCGGATCTCCGCTCGGCTGGGGTCGACGCCGGCCCAGGCGGCGTGGCCGTCGGGGCGGACCAGGAGGACCGTGTCGCGGAGCTTCCCGTGCGGGGAGGCGGGTGCGACGGTGACCAGCCGGTCGGCCCAGGGTTCGGCCACCGGCTGGTGGTCGTCGTTGGAGACCAGCACCGCCTTTCCCGCCCGGAGGGCTTCGTACAGCCGGGACGGTGCGCCGGGCTCGTCCACCGCGAGCCGCAGGTCGGGGATCCGGCGGCCGACCAGATGGTGGGCGTCCTTCGGGGCGGGGTAGCGGATGGCGATGCCGGAGACCTGGCGGGCGCCCAACTCGCCGAGCGGGCCGAGCAGGCTGGCCGCCGACACCAGAGTGGAACGCAGCAGCCTGGTCGGCACCGAGTTGGCCAGCGCAAGCCGGACCAGCGCGCCGGAGCTGCGGACGGCGGCCCGGCCCACCGGGTGACGCTCCGTCTGGTACGTGTCCAGCAGGGCGTCGGGGGCCCAGCCCCGCACCGCGCCGACCAGCTTCCAGCTCAGGTTGGCGGCGTCCTGGAGGCCGGTGTTCATGCCCTGGCCGCCCGCCGGGGAGTGGCAGTGCGCGGCGTCCCCGGCCAGGAGGACCCGTCCGGAACGGTAGTTGGGCACCTGGCGTTCGTCGCTGTGGAACCGGGACACCCAGCGGGCGTCGTGCAGCCCGTGGTCGACCCCGAAGGCGTCCCGGGTGATCGCGCTGATCTCGGCGAGCTCCACCGGTGCACCGTCCGGGAGTTGGCGGTTCCGGTCCCAGGCGATCACCCGGTACCAGCCGTCGCCGAACGGGACCAGGAAGGCGAAGCCGTTCTCCCCGGCGGCGACCGCCAGCGTGTCGGTGGGCGGCCGCTCCAGCCGGACGTCGGCCAGCAGCACCGAACTCACCACCGACTCCCCGGGGTACGGGATCCCCAGCAGGTCGCGCACCGAACTGCGCACGCCGTCCGTGCCGACCACGTAGCCGGCCCGGTAGCTCTCCCCGCTCCTGGTCTCCAGCTCCACACCCTGCGGATCCTGTCGCAGCCCGGTCACCTCCGCACCCCGGACCAGCACCGCACCGGCCTTCACGGCCCGTTCCTGGAGCAGCCGTTCGACGTTGTACTGGGGCGTGATCAGCACGAAGGGGAACCGGCTGGGCAGCGTGCCCAGCTCCACCTTGAGGCTCCCGAACAGCCGCAGGTCGGCCAGCGGCGTCCCGGTGGCGATCAGCTCGTCGGCCAGCCCCCGGGCGTCCAGCTGCTCCAGGGTGCGGGCGTGCACGGCGAAGGCCCGGGTCAGGTTGGACTCGGCGCCGCGCTTCTCCAGCACGGTCACCCGCAGCCCGGCCGTGGCCAGGTCACCGGCCAGCAGGAGCCCGGTGGGGCCCGCGCCGACGATCACCACATCGGAGGCCAGCTGATTGTCGGACATGCCATCTCCCGTTGATCGGACCAGCGTTCGGCTCAGCACCTGAGCCTTCTAAGCTCCCTCTCAGCCTTCCATCATGGCGGCCCCATCAGACGCTGTGAATCTCACTGGCATGACAGAGCTCGCACCCCGGGGCACGACCGTGGTCGGCCCGCCCCCCGCCAACGAACGTCCGACCCGGACGAAACTCGTCGAGGTGGTCGTCCCGGTCTACAACGAGGAGCACACGGTCGAGCGGTGCGTCCGCCGACTGCATGCCTACCTGGGAGAGACCTTCCCCTATCCGTACCGGATCACCATCGCGGACAACGCGAGTATCGACGGCACCTGGGCGGCGGCCACCGCGCTGGCCGCCGAGATCCCGCAGGTCGAGGCGGTCCACCTGGACCTCAAGGGCCGGGGCCGGGCGCTGCGTCAGGTCTGGGGTGACAGTGACGCCGACGTGGTGGCGTACATGGACGTCGACCTCTCGACCGGCCTGGAGGCCTTCCTGCCGTTGGTCGCCCCGCTGCTCTCCGGCCACAGCGACCTCGCCATCGGGAGCCGCCTGCACCGGGGTTCGGCGGTGGTTCGGGGCCCGAAGCGGGAGTTCATCTCGCGCGGCTACAACGTGCTGCTGCGGGCCACCATGGCGGCCAAGTTCTCGGACGCCCAGTGCGGTTTCAAGGCCGCCAGGACCGAGGTGGTGCAGCAACTGCTCGGTTCGGTCGAGGACAACGCCTGGTTCTTCGACACCGAACTGCTGCTGCTGGCCGAACGCACCGGCCTCCGGATCCACGAAGTCCCGGTGGACTGGGTGGACGACCCCGACAGCCGGGTCGACATCGTCCGTACCGTCCTGGACGACCTCAAGGGCATGGGCCGGGTCGCCCGCCGCACCCTCACCGGCGCCGACCGGGTCGACCACCTGCCGACCCGGGTCCGGCAGGCCCAACTCCCGCCAGGCCTCGGCTGGCAGCTCGCCAGCTTCGCCGTGGTCGGCACCCTGAGCACGCTGGCCTTCGTGCTGCTGTTCCTGGCGGCACGTCAACTGGTGCCCGCGTTCTGGGCGAACGCCTTCGCGCTGGCTCTCACCGCAGTGGCCAACACCGCCGCCAACCGCCGCTTCACCTTCGGCGTCACCGGCGCTCGGGATGCCCTCCGACACCAGATCGAGGGCGGCGCCGCCTTCCTGATCGGGCTGGCCCTGAGCAGCGGGGCCATCGCCCTGCTCCCCCTGGGTGCCTCCCACACCGCCGAACTCACCACGCTGGTGGCGGCGAACGCCGTGGCCACGCTGGTCCGCTTCCTGCTGCTACGGGTCTGGGTGTTCAACCCGAAGCGCCGTCACTCGGGCTGAAAGGGCGCCCGGTCGTCGGTTCGGCTGTTCGCACGGCCGGAGTGGGAGCCGGAGCGAAGAACGCTGAGATGCGGCACCGTTTCGCATCTCAAGTCTACTGCTGCGCCCGGTGCAAGACGGGTATTCAGCGGACGTGGGCGTGCCCCTCAACGGCTGCACTACTGTCCGCCCGGTACCGACCTCGACCCGGGAGACCACCCGCCATGACCAGGCCACCGCTGCCGCACGACTTCCAGCGCCCCGTGCCCGCTTTCACCGTCACCAGCCACTCCGTGACCGACGGCGGCACGCTGCCGGCGTCGCACACCCTCGAAGGCGGCAACCTCTCGCCGCAGCTGCGCTGGTCGGACTTTCCCACTGACACCAAGAGCTTCGCGGTGACCTGTTTCGACCCGGATGCCCCTACCGGCAGCGGATGGTGGCACTGGGTGCTCTTCGACCTCCCGGCCGGTGTCACCGAGCTTCCCGAAGGAGCCGGCAGCGGCACCTTCCCGGGGCTGCCGACCGGCGCGATACACGGCCGCAACGACTACGGGACCAGGGACTTCGGGGGTGCCGCCCCGCCGCCCGGCCACGGCCCGCACCGGTACGTCTTCACCGTGCACGCCCTCGGCGTCGAGAAACTCGGACCGGATGCCGACACCTCGGCCGCGGCCATCAGCGGCACGCTCGGCTTCTTCGCCATCGGACGGGCCACCCTCTGTGCGCTGTACGAGCACAGTTGAGGAGCCCGACGGGTTGGGCCGGTCGGTTTGACCGGCCCAACCTCGTCGGTGTCGCCCGGACAGGGCCTAGCTGTGCCTGCGGACCTCGACGGTGCGGAAGCGGCTGGCGACGAACGCTCCGTCGCAGTACGCCGCGTTGGCCGCCGGATTGGCGCCCGTACCGTGCAGGTCGGAGAAGGCCGCCGTCTGGTTGGCGTACACGCCGCCGGTGAGGTTGAGGGAGAGCGAGACGCCGGCGTCCAGGCAGGTGGCCACCAGGGCGGCCTCCACCGCCTCGTCCACGGTGTACCCGGCGGCCGTCATGGCGCCCTGCTCACGGACCGTCCGTCCGAGCAACTCCACGGCCGCCTCGGCGGATTCGACCGCGACCACGAACGAGACGGGGCCGAAGCACTCGCCGAGGAACGCCGCCCGGTCGTCCGGCTTGTCCGCGTCCACCTTGACCAGTGCGGGCGTCCGCACGGTCGCCGCCGGGAACTCGGGCGAGGTGACCACCCGGGGGGCCAGGGCGAGTTCGCCGTACTCGCCGCCAGCAGCCCGGACGGTGCGGCCCAGCACGCCGGGGTTGACCACGGCGCCGAGGATGGCCGCAGCCCGGGCGTCGTCCGAGAGCAGGCCCTCGATCGCGGCGGCCAGGTCGGCGACCACCTCGTCGTAGGACTTGCCGCCCTCCTCGGTGCGGACGCCGGTGCGGGGGATCAGCAGGTTCTGCGGGGTGGTGCACATCTGGCCGCTGTAGAGCGAGAGCGAGAAGGCCAGGTTGGCGAGCATGCCCCGGTAGTTGTCGGTGGAGTCGATGACCACCGAGTTGACCCCGGCCTTCTCGGTGTAGACCTGCGCCTGCTTGGCGTGGGCCTCCAGCCAGTCGCCGAACTGGGTCGAGCCGGTGTAGTCGATCAGCTTCACCTCGGGCCGCACGGCCAGCGTCTGCGCGATGGTCGAGCCCTCGTGCTCGGCGGCCAGGCAGACCAGGTTGGGGTCGAAGCCGGCCTCGGCCAGCACCTCGCGGGCCACCCGGACGGTGAGTGCCAGCGGGAGGGTGGCGCGCGGGTGCGGCTTGACCAGCACCGGGTTGCCGGTGGCCAGCGAGGCGAACAGGCCGGGGTAGCCGTTCCAGGTCGGGAAGGTGTTGCAGCCGATCAGCAGCGCCAGGCCGACCGGCACCGGCACGAACTCCTTGGTCATGGTCAGCGGGTCGCGCTTGCCCTGCGGCTTGGTCCAGGACGCCCGCTCGGGCAGCCGGGTCTGCTCGATGAAGGCATAGGCGACCGCCTCGAGGCCCCGGTCCTGCGCGTGCGGGCCGCCGGCCTGGAAGGCCATCCCGTACGCCTGGCCGGTGGTGTGCATCACCGCGTGCGCGAACTCGTGCGAACGGGCGTTGATCCGGGCCAGGATCTCCAGGCAGACCGCCGCGCGGGCGGTCGGGCCGGCCGCCGCCCAGCCGGGGCGGGCGAGTTCCAGCGCGCCGATCAGCGCGTCAACGTCCGCGTGCGGGTAGCTGACGCCGAGCTCGATGCCGTACGGCGAGGACTCGCCGCTGACCAGCTCGCCGTCGGCCGGTTGGCCGTCCAGCGCGAAGACGCTGCCGAGCAGCGCGTCGAAGGCGGCCTGTCCGTCGGCCTGGCCGGTCTCGCCGTACGCCTTCGGGAACTCCGGGTACGGCGACCAGTAGTCCCGTGCCGTGGTGGCCTCGACCGCACGGGTCAGGGTGGGCTGGTGACGCTCGATCAGCTCGGCGACGACGGGGTGGCTGGCCGCTGCGGTCATGACGCGCTCCTTTTGGGGCGGACTGGTCACCCCTCAGCGTAACCGAACGATCGGTCGGGTCAATGGGGCAGTTTGCCGGACCGGTGACGTGCGGGTCCGGCGCGGCGGCCATACTCGTTCACATGGCCGAGAACTCCACCCGTACCGCCTACACCGTCGACTCGCTGCTCGCCGTCACGGTCGGGGTCTTCAACGAGCGCGGATACGACGGCACCTCGATGGAGGACCTCTCGCGGGCTGCCGGGATCTCCAAGTCCTCGATCTACCACCACGTGCGGGGCAAGGAGGAGCTGCTCGAGCTGGCGGTCGGCCGGGCGCTGGACGCGCTGTTCGGCATCCTGGCCGAGCCCGAGGCCCTGACGGGCCGTTCGGTGGACCGGCTGGAGCACGTGGTCCGCCGCACCGCCGAGGTGCTGCTCGCCGAGCTGCCGTACGTCACCCTGCTGCTCCGGGTGCGCGGCAACACCGCGACCGAGCAGTGGGCGCTGGAGCGGCGCCGGGACTTCGACCACCAGGTGGCCGAACTGCTCGGGGCCGCCGTCGCGGCGGGGGAGCTGCGGGCGGACGTCGAACCCCGGCTGGCCACCCGGCTGCTGTTCGGGATGATCAATTCGATCGTGGAGTGGTACCGGCCCGACGGCAAGCACACCGACGGCGTCGCCGAGGCCGTGGTGCACCTGGCCTTCGACGGCTTGCGCGCCTGACCCGCCCGCCTGACGGTGCCGGCTGACAGACTCCCGGCATGACCGAGATCCCTGCGCACCTCGCCCAGCCGATGGCCGAGGACGACCGCGAGCCGCTCCCGCTCACCGGCACCGAACGCGAGCTGCTCACCGCGTTCCTCGACTGGCACCGCGAGACCCTCGCCCTCAAGTGCGCCGGTCTGTCCGACGCCGAGCTGTCCTCCCGGCCCGTGCCGCCCTCCGCGCTCAGCCTGCACGGCCTGCTCCGGCACCTGGCCGGGGCGGAGCGCTGGTGGTTCCGGACGCAGTTCGCGGGGGAGGACGTGCCGATGCTGCACTACTCCGACGACGACCCCGACCAGGACTTCGAGCGGCTGGACGGGAGCGTCGCCGAAGCGCTCGCCGCCTGGCGCGGCGAGTGCGACCACTCCCGGCGCATCGTCGCGGCCACCGCGGACCTGGAGGCCACCGGCACCCACCGCGCCACCGGTGACCCGATCTCGCTCCGCCGGATCCTGATCCACATGCTCGCGGAGTACGCCCGGCACAACGGCCACGCGGACCTGCTGCGCGAGCGCCTCGACGGCACGACGGGCTACTGAGAGCCCCGCCGGTGGCTCGGCGAACGCCTCAGGGCACCGAGCCGCCGGCGTCTTCCCGCTACACCGGAGGGACCTGGTCGGTCTCCTCGAAGACCAGCAGCGTCTGGGTCGCGAGGACCTGGGGGATGCCCTGGATCTGGCCCAGGACCAGTTCGCGCAGGGCGTGGTTGTCCGCCGTGTGCACCAGCAGCAGCACGTCGAACTCCCCGCCGACCAGGGCGATGTGAGCCACTCCCGGCAGGGCGAGCAGCTGCTCGCGGACCGTCCGCCAGGAGTTCTGCACGATCTTGAGGGTGATGTACGCCGAGGCCCCCTGCCCGGCCCGCTCGTGGTCTATCCGTGCGGTGAAGCCACGGATGATGCCGTCCTCGACCATCCGGGAGATCCGGGCGTAGGCGTTGGCCCGGGAGACGTGCACGCGCTCGGCGACCGAGCGGATCGAGGCCCGGCCGTCCTGCTGGAGCAACCGGAGGATCGACCGGTCGACCCGGTCCAGGCTGGACGTCTGTTCAGTGGACACGGCCCCCGACCCTCCCGAAATGGACATGCTGTCTTCAATAGACCGCCGTTCGGGCCGATTGTCCACCACCTTGGCGCAGCTGTGGCCAGATTGAACAGACAACCGAACAATCGGTAGGGAGGAACGGCTCCGGCGACCAGCCCTGTCACCCCTCGTGCACCACGGCATCACCTGCCCCTGTCGCACCCTCCCCCACCCTCTGGAGGTGCCCGAGATGACCGTTCTCGATCATCGACACCTGGCCGCCCCCGTACCCGGCTGGCGTCCCGACGCCACCGGTCCGCGGACCGATCCCGCCCCGCTGCTCCCCGACGAGTCCCCCTACCGGGTGCTCGGCACGCCTGCCGCCGAGAAGGCGGACCCGGAGCTGCTCGCAGAGCTCTACCGCCGGCTGGTGGTCGGCCGCCGGTACAACCAGCAGGCCACCACGCTGACCAAGCAGGGGCGGCTCGCCGTCTACCCCGCGTCGACCGGCCAGGAGGCCTGTCAGGTGGCGGCCGCACTGGCGCTCGGCCAGGACGACTGGCTCTTCCCGAGCTACCGCGACACCCTCGCGGTGGTCTCCCGGGGCGTCGACCCGCTGGAGGCGCTGACCCTGCTGCGCGGCAACGCGCACACCGGGTACGACCCGAAGGCGACCAGGACCGCCCCGCTCTGCACCCCGCTGGCCACCCAGGCCCCGCACGCGGTCGGCCTGGCGTACGCCGCCCAGCTGCGCGGCGAGCCGACCGTCGCGCTGGCGCTGCTCGGCGACGGCGGCACCAGCGAGGGCGACTTCCACGAGGCGCTGAACTGCGCGGCCGTGCTGAACGCCCCGGTGGTCTTCCTGGTGCAGAACAACGGCTACGCGATCTCCGTTCCGCTCACCCGGCAGTCCGTCGCCCCGACGCTCGCCCACAAGGCGGTCGGCTACGGCATGCCGGGCCGGCTGGTGGACGGCAACGACGCGGTGGCCGTGCACGCGGTGCTCACCGAGGCGGTCGAGCGGGCCCGCTCCGGCGGCGGTCCGACCCTGGTCGAGGCGCTCACCTACCGGATCGAGGCGCACACCAACGCCGACGACGCGACCCGCTACCGGCAGGACGAGGAGATCGCCGCCTGGCGGGAGCACGATCCGATCCTGCTGATGGAGCGTCACCTCCGCAGCGCCGGTCAGCTGGACGACCGGCTGGCCCAGGCCGCCGTGGACGAGGCGGAGGAGCTGGCCTCCCGGATGCGCGCCGAGTTCCACACCGACCCCGAACTGGACCCGATGTCGCTCTTCGCGCACGTCTACGCCGAGCCCACGCAGCAACTCCGCGAGCAGGCTGCCCAGTTGACCGCCGAGCTGGACGCGGAGGAGCACGCCCGATGAGCACCACGGTCGAGACCCGCACGATGGCCCAGGCGCTCAACTCGGCCCTCAGGGACGCGATGCGCGCGGATGAGTCGGTGCACGTGCTGGGCGAGGACGTCGGCGCCCTCGGCGGGGTCTTCCGGATCACCGACGGCCTGACCGCCGAGTTCGGCACCCAGCGCTGCCTGGACACCCCGCTGGCCGAGGCCGGCATCCTCGGCACCGCGGTCGGCATGGCGATGTACGGGCTGCGCCCGGTGGTGGAGATGCAGTTCGACGCCTTCGCCTACCCGGCGATGGAGCAACTCGTCTCGCACGTCGCCAAGATGCGCAACCGCACGGCCGGGAAGATGCCGCTGCCGATCACCATCCGGATCCCGTACGGCGGCGGCATCGGCGGGGTGGAGCACCACAGCGACTCCTCCGAGGCGTACTACGCCCACACCCCCGGCCTGCACGTGGTCACCCCGGCCACCGTGGCCGACGCCTACGGGCTGCTGCGGGCCTCGATCGCCTCCGACGACCCGGTGGTCTTCCTGGAGCCGAAGCGGCTGTACTGGGGCAAGGACGTGCTGGACGCGACCGCGCCGGTGGAGCCGATCGGGCGCGCGGTGCTGCGTCGGCCGGGCCGCTCGGCGGTGCTGATCACGTACGGTCCCTCGCTGCCGGTCTGCCTGGAGGCGGCCGAGGCGGCGAGGGCCGAGGGCTGGGACCTGGCGGTGCTGGACCTGCGCTCGCTGGTGCCGTTCGACGAGGAGACCGCCGTCGAGCTGGTCCGCTCGCTGGGCCGCGCGGTGGTCGTGCACGAGTCGACCGGCTTCGGCGGCGCGGGCGCGGAGATCGCCGCCCGGCTGACCGAGAAGTGCTTCCACCACCTGGCCGCCCCGGTGCTCCGGGTGACCGGCTTCGACATCCCGTACCCGGCTCCGATGCTGGAGCACCACCACCTGCCCGGGGTGGACCGGATTCTCGACGCCGTGGCCCGGCTGCAGTGGGAGGACTGACGATGATGCCGGTGGTACGCGAGTTCACGCTGCCGGACCTCGGTGAGGGTCTCACCGGGGCCGAGGTGGTGCGCTGGCTGGTCGAGGTGGGCGAGGTGATCGCCGTGGACCAGCCTGTCGTGGAGGTGGAGACCGCCAAGGCGGTGGTCGAGGTGCCCTGCCCTTACGGCGGTGTGGTTACCGCGCGGTACGGCGCCGAGGGCGAGGAAGTCCCGGTCGGCGCGCCGCTGGTGACGGTCGCGGTGGCGCCCGTCGAGGGGTCGGATGAGCCGGTGGAGCGGCCGTTGGTCGGCTACGGCGTCGCCGAGCGGAAGCCCGGCGCCCGTCGGGCCAGGGTCGGCGCGAAGGCCGCCGCGACGCCGGCCCCGGTAGCTGTGGCGCCCCCGGCCCCGGTCGTCGTGGTCGAGGCCCCGGTGGTCGAGGCCCCCGTGGTGCCGCCGGTGATCTCGCCGTTGGTGCGTCGGATGGCCCGGGAGCACGGCGTCGACCTGGCGCGGGTGACCGGCAGCGGCCCGGACGGGCTGATCATGCGGCGGGACGTCGAGCAGGCGCTCACCCCGGCGGCCGCCCCGGCGCCCGCGCCGGAGGACCAGCACCTGGTCCCGCTGCGCGGACTGCGCCGCGCCGTCGCCGAGAAGCTGACCCGCAGTCACCGGGAGATCCCGGCCGCCACCTGCTGGGTGGACGCGGACGCGACCGCGCTGATGGAGCTGCGCGCCCAGCTGAACCGCTCGGCCGGCCCGAAGGTCAGTGTGCTGGCCCTGCTGGCCCGGATCTCCACCGCCGCGCTGGCCCGCTTCCCCGAGCTCAACTCCAGCGTGTCCGAGGACGGTTCGGCGATCGTCCGGCACTCCGCCGTCCACCTCGGCTTCGCCGCCCAGAGCGAACGCGGTCTGGTGGTCCCGGTGATCCGGGAGGCCCAGCTGCTCGGCACCGAGCAACTCGGCTCCGAGCTGGCCCGGTTGACCGAGTCAGCCCGGGCCGGGAGGCTCACCCCGGCCGAGCTGACCGGCGGCACGTTCACGCTGAACAACTACGGCGTCTTCGGCGTGGACGGGTCCACTCCGATCCTCAACCACCCCGAGGCGGCGATGCTCGGTGTCGGCCGGATCACGCCCAAGCCGTGGGTGTACGAGGGCCAGTTGGCCGTCCGTCAGGTGACCCAGCTGTCCTTCACCTTCGACCACCGGGTGTGCGACGGCGGTACGGCGGGCGGCTTCCTGAGGTTCGTCGCGGACTGTGTGGAACAGCCCGGAGTGCTCCTCCGGCAACTGTGAGCGCGGAAGCGTAGCGCCGTGGAAGCCCGGGTGTCCGGGCTTCCACGGATTTGTCCGATGAGCTGTACGGCCGTGCCAGGCTGCTGAGCCCTGGAAACTGGTGCGACCGGAAGCGAAACGATTCTCTTGGGCACTCGTCAAATCGCGGTGAAGACAGCCTCGTTGAGGGTCCGGGCGGGGCGCGGCTCGGTCGCGGTGGCCGCCGTACCCGGCCTCCCGCCGATCGATCCGGAGCCACCCGTGCGGGTGGCGTCCGCCGAGCCGAAGCCCCTGGCCCTCGGCCCCGTGACGGCGGCTGCGGCCGCGCCCCCGCCGGAGGCGCCGGAACCCCCCGCAGCCACCCTGGTCATCCCGGCCAAACCGGACCATCCCCCGGCCGTGCCGCCGCCCGCGCCGGTGATCGAGCCGCTGTTCGCCCGAGCCCCGGGCCTCAACTGGGCCGGTCCCGGGGACCATTGGAGCCGGGCATGGGCGATGGACACCCTGGGCGAGGCCCCGGCCGTCCAGGCCGCCCCCGCCGCCGATCCGGGTGTGGCTGTCGACCAGCCGCCCACGGAGCGGGACATCGAGCTGATCCGGGCCACCCTGGCCGTCGTGGAGCCGCTCGCCGACCGGGCCACCGCGCACTTCTACGCGCTGATCTTCGTGCACCACCCCGAGGTCAGGGCGCTCTTCCCGGCCGCCATGGACGTCCAGCGCGACCGGCTGTTCCGCTCGCTGCTGATGGCCGCTCGCAGCGCGGACGACCCGGCCGGGCTGACCGAGTACCTGACCCGGCTGGGGCAGGGGCACCGCAAGTACGGGACGCTGACGGGTCATTACGCCCCGGTGGGCGAGTGCCTGGTGGCCGCGCTGGCGAAGTACTGTGGCAGTCGCTGGGACGCCGACACCGAGCTGGCCTGGCGCCGGGTCTACCGGCTGATCGCCACGGTGATGACCGACGCCGCCGAGGCGGCCGCCAAGTCCTCCCCGCCGTGGTGGCAGGCGGAGGTGGTGGAGCACCGGCTCCGTACCCCGGAGATCGCGGTGCTCACGCTCCGCCCCGATCAGGCGTACCCGTACCGGGCCGGGCAGTACACCACGCTGGAGACGCCGTGGTGGCCCCGGGTCTGGCGGCACTTCTCGTTCGCCACCGCGCCCCGGCCGGACGGGCTGCTCACCCTGCACGTCAAGGCCGTGCAGGCGGGCTGGGTCAGCAACGCGCTGGTGAACCGGGCGGCGCCGGGCGACGTGCTCCGGCTCGGTCCGGCGGCCGGCACCATGCGGGTGGACCACGACCGGGGCGCCGACCTGGTCTGCGTCGGCGGGGGCACCGGGATCGCCCCGATCGCCGCGCTGGTCGAGGAGGTGGCCGAACACGGCGCGGCCGGCCGCTCGGTGGACGTCTTCTACGGCGCACGCCGCCAGGAGGAGCTGTACGAACTGGAGGCCCTGCGCCGGGTGGCCGGACGCAACCCCTGGCTGACCGTCCACCCGGTGGTCTCCGAGCAGCAGGCGGTCGGCCTCCAGGCCGGCGAACTCCCGGACGCGGTCTCGCGGTACGGCAGTTGGGCCGGCCGGGACGCCTTCCTGAGCGGCCCGCCCGCGATGGTCCGCCGGGCCAAGCAGGCCCTGACCAGGGCGGGAGTCACCGCCGACCGCGTCCACCACGACCTGGAGGCGCTCTGACGGGACGTCACCCGAGATCGGCGGCCAGCAGCGCCCTGACCCCCTCGATGTTCGCCGCCAGGTAGGCCCGGAGGCTCGGCGGGACCACGTTGACCGAGGTGACTCCCTCGCGGGTGAACGGCAGGCGGACGATCTCGTACTCGCCGTGCGGGTCGTCCACCTCGGGGCCGTGCCGCCGCGCCGGGTCCATCGAGCTGAGCCGGCAGGCGAAGAAGTGCTGGACCTTGACGCCGTGCGGGTGGGCCAGGGTGCCGTCCTCGTGGTGGGAGTGCGCGACGGTGTCGACGAAGGCGGGGACCACGTCCTCGACCTTGCCGCCGAGCTCCTCGTCCACCTCCCGGTGCAGGGCCTCGACCACCGTCCGGTCGGTCGGTTCGACGCCCCCGCCGGGGGTGATCCAGTACGGCTTGGATCCGGGCCTGGTCCGTTTGATCAGCAGGAGGGTGGCGGGCGCGTGCGGGTCGTCCGGGTCCAGGTCCAGCAGGATCGCCCGCGCGGTGCGCTTGACGACAGGGCGGACGGGGCCGGCCATGACCACCTCCGGGGCAGCAGTGTTGTGCGGGAGTCTGCCGCTTCGCGGGACGGCCGAAACTCGTACAGGCGCACGAACTGGACGTTTCGGTTCCGCCGAACGGCTGAATCGGCGTGTCCGAGCGTGTCAACTCCCCTGCGGGTGGTTGGCGGTAATGGATCTTCGATCCCAAGGCATATGCCAGAGGCGGATCACTCCGGTGGGTCAAGGGTCCGGATCACGACCTTCGATTCCAAGCCTTTTGGGCGGCATTGCTGGCGGGAATGATTGCAGGACCGCCCGCCCTGTGCTGCAATGAGCGCCAATCGGGCAGACCGGGACGCTCCGGTCCGGATGCCCACATCTGCACCGACTCGGGCAAGGGGGCTGGGTATGGCAGTCGACGAGACCACGCAGCCCGCCCGCTGACTTCCGGTTCGGGTCCGCTCGGCATCTGAAAAAGCGCATCCTGTCCACTTCGTCCCCGGATCAGCACCAGGTGGTGCAGGGGGGACAACTCCTGTGTCCGGCCCCACAGCGGCGGAACCCTTCGGCGCGCCGGGGGCCGGGCAGAACGAGAGGTACTGGCGCATGCACAGCACGGTCCAGGGCCACGTGGTGATGAACCTCCTGGTCTCGCAAGAACTCTCCTTCCGCATCGTGGTCGACCTCGACTACGACCCCGTGGACCCGTTCGCGGTCCGGTGCACCTTCCACCTCCCCGGTGACGAGCCGGTGGTCTGGGTCTTCGCCCGCGAACTGCTGCTGGACGGCATCAGCCGGCCGACCGGTGAGGGGGACGTGCACATCCACCCGGTCGGCGAGGAGCTGTCCGAGGTCTGCGTCGTGCTGCACTCGCCGGACGGGGACGCCCGGCTGCGCGCCGCGGCCCCGCCCCTGATCGCCTTCCTGGCCCGTACCGACCGCCTGGTTCCGATGGGCCAGGAGCTCACCGGGCGCGAACTGGACGACCAGCTCGCCGACATCCTCACCCGGGGCTGCGAAAAACGGGGCTGACACCCGGTCAGGCGCCCGGGAACGGAGACGGGCCCACCGCTCCGCGCGATGGGCCCGTCTCCGCCGTACGGCCGGGCTCAGTCGTCGTCCCCGAGGGCCAGGTTGAGGCCCCAGGACACCAGGCTGATGATCAGCGCGCCGAGCAGGGCCGCCCAGAAGCCCTCCACGTGGAAGTCCAGGTCGAGCTTGTCCGAGGCCCAGGAGGTCAGCCAGAGCATCAGCGCGTTGATCACGAAGGTGATCAGGCCCAGGGTGAGGATGAACAGGGGCAGGGAGAACAGCTTCACCAACGGCTTGATCAGGAAGTTCACCACGCCGAAGATCAGCGCGACCGCGATCACCGTGACGGTCTTGCTCTGCCAGTCGTCGCCGGACAGCGTGATGCCGTCCACGATCCAGGCGGCCACCCAGATGGCGGCCGCGTTGATCAGGGTCCTGAGGACAATGCTCTTCATGGGCCAGAGCCTGGCAGGCAGCCCGGGCCCAGGGGAAGCTCTCGGCCCGCATGTTGTTCAATGTGCCCATCGCGACGAGGAGGGTGCGCCCCGATGAAGGTCTTCCGACTGGACCAGCTGGACGCCGAACGGGCCGCCGAGGAGGGCGCGTACCTGCGCTTCCTGAAGGAGCGGAACATGTCCGCCGGGCTCTACGCACTCTCGCCCGGTGACACCGACACCCAGTCCAGCCACCCGCAGGACGAGCTCTACCAGGTGATCAGCGGCCGGGCCGAACTGACCGTCGGCGCCGAGACCACCACGGTCGGCCGGGGCAGCGTGGTCTACGTACCGGCCGGTGTCCCGCACCGGTTCCACCACGTCACCGAGGAGCTCCGCGTCCTCGTGGTGTTCTCCCCGCCGGAGGACTGAGCCGACGTCGGGGTTAGGGTTCGCTGGCCCGACCGACCGAGGAGAACAGCACCCGTGACCTTCACCGACGAGCTCTGGTCGGCCATCGAGCCGATCTACGCCGAGATCCTGGCGCACCCGTTCATCGGCGGGCTGACCGACGGCACGCTGCCGCGGGACGCCTTCCGGCACTTCGTGATCCAGGACTCGCACTACCTGCGCGACTACGCCCGGGCGCTCGCCGTCTGCGCCGCCAAGGCGCCCGACGAGCAGGACGTCCGGGCCTTCGCCGACGACGCGGTCGGCGCGCTGGCCGCCGAGCAGGGGATGCACGCCGAGTTCCTCGGCGCCTTCGGCGAGACCGCCGAACGGGCCGCCGCCGAACCGGTGTTGCCCACCACCCGGGCCTACACCAGCTACCTGCTGGCCACCGTCTACGGGGGCTCCTTCGCCGAGGCGGTCGGCGCGGTGCTGCCCTGCTACTGGATCTACGCCCGGGTCGGCGAGCAGCTGCTCACCCACTCCTCGCCCGACCCGCTGTACGCCCAGTGGATCGCCACCTACGGCGACGAGACCTTCCAGGCCGTGGTCCGCCGGGTGCTCGCGCTCACCGACCGGCTCGGCGCCGAGCTCTCCGCCACCGAACGCCGCCGGGTGATCGAGCACTTCACCACTACCTCGCGCTACGAGTGGATGTTCTGGGACGCCGCCTGGCGCCGCGAGGCCTGGCCGGTCTGAGCCGGCCCCTGAGGGTGACCCTCCCCCTGGTCTCGGGGTGATCTCCGGGTTCTCTCCGGGCCGTTACCCCTCGGAAGCCAGGTCGGCGGCCTGTACGGTCGAGACATCGAAAGCAAGCGGGACGCGACGGAACAGCCGTCACCGGCCCGAGGGGAGAGAAGGAACGGACATGGCTGAGCTCTGGAAGTCGCTGCCCTCGTGGGTGCGCAACATCGTCGTCCCGATCGTGGTGCTGATCCTCGCCTGGAACCTGATCTGGTTCGTGATCGGCGCGGTCACCTCACTGATCGCCTTCCTGGTCAAGGCCCTGGTCCTGGTCGCCGTCGCGGCCGGTGTGGTGATCCTGGTGAAGAAGGCGGCCAAGAGCTGACCCGGCGTCCGAACCGACGGGCCCGGCACCCCTCGCGGGGCGCCGGGCCCGTCCGCATTCCGGTCATCGGCGGGGGTGCTCTGGACCAGTCCGGAGCGGACCGCTACGGTGTTGGACGTTTGTTGCAGGCAATTCCGCCTGTGGACACGGGAGCTCGGAGCACCGGGCTGAGAGGGCGCTGAACGGTACGCCACCACACGTACCAACCGCTGCGTCGACCGCAGGAACCTGACCGGGTAATGCCGGCGTAGGGAGATAGAGGTCTCATGACCACGTTCGACGCACAGCAGAAGTCTGCCCCGAGCAGCGTCACGAGCGCGACCACCGGCTACCCGACCCCCGCCTGGCGCAAGGCGTACCGCGAGGGCTCCCGGCCCGACCTGCGGGTGCCGTACCGCGAGGTGCTGCTGACCAACGGCAAGTCCGTTCCGCTGTACGACACTTCGGGCCCGTACACCGACCCGGCCTACCAGCCCGACGTCCGGCGCGGACTGCCCGCGCTGCGTGACCCGTGGATCCGCCAGCGCGGGGACGTCGAGGAGTACGACGGGCGGGAGACCCGGCCCGAGGACGACGGGATCAAGCACACCTCGCCGCGCGGCGGGAACCTGCGCAACCTGGACGCGGTCTTCCCCGGCCGGCCGCGCCGCCCGCTGCGCGGCCGGGACGGCGTCGCGGTGACCCAACTCGCCTACGCGAAGCGCGGGATCGTCACGCCGGAGATGGAGTTCATCGCGCTCCGGGAGGGCCTGGACGCCGAGTTCGTCCGCAACGAGGTGGCGATCGGCCGGGCCGTGATCCCGCTGAACGTGAACCACCCCGAGGTCGAGCCGGCCATCATCGGCACCAACTTCCTGGTGAAGATCAACGCCAACATCGGCAACTCCGCAGTCACCTCCTCGATCGAGGAGGAGGTGGAGAAGATGACCTGGGCGACCCGCTGGGGCGCCGACACCGTGATGGACCTCTCCACCGGCCGCAACATCCACACCACCCGCGAGTGGATCCTGCGCAACTCCCCCGTGCCGATCGGCACCGTGCCGCTCTACCAGGCGCTGGAGAAGGTGGACGGCAAGGCCGAGGAGCTGAGCTGGGAGGTCTACCGCGACACCATCATCGAGCAGTGCGAGCAGGGCGTGGACTACATGACCGTGCACGCCGGCGTGCTGCTGCGGTACGTCCCGATGACCGCCCGCCGGAAGACCGGCATCGTCTCGCGCGGCGGCTCGATCATGGCGGCCTGGTGCCTGGCGCACCACCGGGAGAACTTCCTCTACACGAACTTCGAGGAGCTCTGCGACATCCTCGCCGCGTACGACGTCACCTTCTCGCTGGGTGACGGCCTGCGGCCGGGTTCGACCGCGGACGCCAACGACGAGGCGCAGTTCGCCGAGCTGCAGACCCTCGGCGAGCTCGGCCGGATCGCCCGGGCCCGGGACGTCCAGGTGATGATCGAGGGCCCCGGCCACGTCGCGATGAACAAGATCAAGGAGAACATGGATCTCCAGAAGGAGATCTGCGACGAGGCGCCGTTCTACACCCTCGGCCCGCTCACCACCGACGTCGCGCCCGGCTACGACCACATCACCTCGGGCATCGGCGCCGCGATGATCGCCTGGTGGGGCACCGCGATGCTCTGCTACGTCACCCCCAAGGAACACCTGGGCCTCCCCAACCGGGACGACGTCAAGACCGGCGTGATCACCTACAAGATCGCCGCCCACGCCGCCGACCTTGCCAAGGGCCACCCCGGTGCCTCGGACTGGGACGACGCCCTCTCCGACGCCCGCTTCGAGTTCCGCTGGGAGGACCAGTTCAACCTGGCCCTCGACCCGGAGACGGCCCGCGCCTTCCACGACGAGACCCTCCCCGCCGAACCCGCCAAGACCGCGCACTTCTGCTCGATGTGCGGTCCGAAGTTCTGCTCGATGAAGATCAGCCAGAAGATCCGTGACGAACACGGCGACGGCTCCAGCGCCGTCCGGACCGAGTTCGACGCCGACGCCCTGGCCGGCATGCAGGCCAAGTCCGAGGAGTTCGCAGCCCAGGGCAACCGGGTCTACCTCCCGCTGGCCGACTGAGCCGGCGCCACTGACCGCGCTGCTCCGGGGGGCGGAGGGGATCCCCCGGGCAGCGCTCCGGGCGTTGTGGACGGTGCGTCAAGATTGGTTCATGACAGACGACTTGACCACTCCGCGCGGCATCGCCGACCACCACCTCGACCAGCTGGCCGCGCACGACCCGATGACCTCGGCCTGGCTCGGCCTGCACCCGGGGGACGACCGGCAGCCGGATCTCTCGCCGGAGGGGTTCGAGGCGCATGCCGAGCTCGCCCGCCGGACCCTGGCCGTGCTCGGGGCCGCTCCGGCGACGGACGACCCCGCGGAGCGGGACTGCGGTCGGCTGCTGCGGGAACGCCTCACCGCGGAGCTCGCGATGCACGACAGCGGGGAGGACTTCCGCCGGCTGCGCACCATAGGCGGGCACGTCCACCAGGTGCGGGACATCTTCACGCTGATGCCGACCGCCACCGACGAGGACTGGGCGGCGGTGGCCGGGCGGCTGCGCAATCTGCCCGCCGCGCTGGACGGTTACCGGGCGACGCTCGGCGAAGGCGTCTCGCGCGGTCTGCTCGCTGCTCCCCGCCAGGCCGCCAGGGTGATCGATCAGCTCACCGGCTGGACCGGGGAGGGCACCGGAAGCGCGGGCTGGTTCACCGAGTTCGTGGCGGGCGGCACCGACCGGCTGCGCCCCGAACTGGGCGAAGCCGCCCGGCAGGCCACCGCCGCGGTGGCCGGGTTCCGCGACTGGCTGCGCGACAGCTACGCCCCTGCCACGGCGGACACCAGGGACGCCGTCGGCCGCGAGCGTTACCTGCGCGCGGCCCGCTTCAACACCGGCGCCGACCTCGATCTGGACGAGGCGTACGCCTGGGCCTGGAGCGAGTTCCACCGGACCCTCGGCGAACTGCGGGCCGAGGCCGAGCAGGTCCTCCCGGGCGCCCCTCTCCTGGCGGCCATGCAGCACGCCGAGGACCACGGCCACGCGGTGAAGGGCGCGGAGGCCGCCCGTGACTGGCTGCAGCAGCTCATGGACGACGCGATCAGCGCGCTCGACGGCCGTCAGTTCGACTTCTCGGGACCGATCCGCGCGGTCGAGTCCCAGCTCGCTCCCGTCGGCAGCAGCGGTGGGCCCTACTACCAGGGCCCGAGCCTGGACTTCAGCCGCCCCGGCCGCACGTACCTGCCCACCCTCGGCCGCGAGACCTTCTCGACCTGGCAGCTCGTCAGCATCTGGTACCACGAGGGCGTCCCGGGCCACCACCTCCAGCTCGCCCAGTGGGTCGCGGTCGCGGACCGGCTCAGCCGCTATCAGGTCACCGACGGCATCGTCAGTGCGAACATCGAGGGCTGGGCGATGTACGCCGAACGCCTGATGGACGATCTGGGCCACTACGCCGTTCCCGAGCACCGGCTCGGCTACCTGGACGGGCAACTGCTGCGCACCATGCGGGTGATCCTCGACATCGGCCTGCACCTCGAACTCGCCATCCCCGCCGACTCGGGCTTCCACCCGGGCGAGCGCTGGACCCCGGAGCTCGCCGCGGAGTTCCTGGCCACCTACAACGGCAGCCCGGTCGCCCGCCGGGACAGCGAGATCGACCGCTACCTCGGCTGGCCCGGACAGGCCATCGGCTACAAGCTCGGCGAACGCGCCTGGCTCCAGGGCCGCGAGGCCGCCAAGCTGCGCCGGGGCGCAGCCTTCGACCTCAAGGAGTGGCACATGAAGGCGCTCTCCCAGGGCTCCTTCGGGCTGGACGACCTGGTCGACAACCTCGCGGGGCTGTAGACCCTGACGGGTCAGGTCTGCCAGTGCGGTTTCCCGCTGACCATGCGGCAGTAGAGCAGCCGGCCGGCGGCGTCGTGGGTGGTCCGGCCGAGGTCGGCGTTCCGGCAGAACTGGCCCGCCTGGTAGCAGTTGCCCGCGTTCGAGACGATCTCGCAACCACCGGCCGGGGGAGCGGCGGTGGTGGGGGCGGCCGTGGTGCGGCGCGGCTCGGCGGCCTTGGTGGTGACGGCGGCCTTCGCGGTGGCCGTGGGCTCGGCCGGTGGCGGGGTGGTCTCCACCGGTGCGGGCGGCGGCGCGATCACGGCGACGGTCGGCGTCGGGGTGGGCGTCGGAGTGACGGTGGCCGGTGCGGAGCTGCTCGGCGCGGCGGGGCTGGAGACCACGGCACCGGCCGGTGACCCGCCGCCCGAGGCCACCGGACCGCAGCCGGTCAGGGTGAAGCCGACCGTGAGCGCGAAGCCCGCGGCGGCAGCCAGTCGTCGGTGGCCGAAGCGTATGGATGAGGGCATGAGTGTGAACCACTCCGATCCGTCTCAGGTGGGCAGACCGGGAGTCAACCAGAGGATCGGCCCGCTGTTCACCGTTCCGGCACGGATCCCTCACCCGTTGGGAAAACGAGACCTTCCGGGAGTCGGTCAGACCTCGTCGGGCCCGGTGAAGTCCGGTGAGGTGTACCCGGGACCGGTGAACTCGGCCGGTCTCGGGGTGTGGCCGTCCGCCCCGGTGACGCCCTCCGTGCCGGGGCTGGTGAAGCCGGGGCTGCTGTAACCGGGTGGCCCCGGACGGGTGGTGGCGCGCGGGGCGGGCAGCGGGGCGGGCTCGGTGTGGAGGTTGGCGAGCAGCCAGGGCAGCAGGGCGCGCTCGCGGAGGGCGATCTGCCAGAGCCGGTGGGCCTCGGCCAGGTCGCCCTCCTGACCGCCGGTGCCGGCGGCGCCGTCCCGGAGGGCGGTGAGCAGCAGCCCGACGATTCCGACCAGCAGGGCGGCCCCACCGACCGCCAGCGAGATCCAACCGGCCGTCACCACCGCGTGCGCGAGCGGGAGTTCGGGGGCGGCACCACGTACCGCGTAACCGATCAGGAGCAGCAGGACGCCGCCCGAACCGGCCAGGATCGGGGTCAGCACGGTGAGCACCGGGAGCAGCCCTGCGCCCTCCTCGGAGCGGAGCCGGTCGGTGAGGCCGAGGGGCGCGGGCGGACCGGCGTCACGGAGGGCGGTGTACCGCTGGTACTCCGGTTCGGCGGCGGCCGCGATGGTGTCGGCCAGCGAGGCTGCCTTGGTGCGCAGTTGGGCCGCGTTGAGATGCGGGCCGGGAGCGCGGAGCGCCTCGGTGAGGCGGGCGTCGCGGAGCGCCTCGTCCAGGGCCCGGTCGAAGTCCGGACGGTCTTCGGCCAGCAGGTGCGGGGTGGTGTTGACCACGGGGTACCCCGTTCCGTCGTCGCGGAGGTGCGATGAGGTGCAGGAAGGTGAGGTGCGGGGATGCGGGTTGCCGGTGACTTGATGGTAGGGGCGGAAACCGACCGCGACACAGTCGGTTTCCGGAATTTCAGCTTGTTCGGGACGCGGTCAACACCGTTCGGTGACAGTTCAGTTCAGCGGCAGCCGAGCAACCAGCAGCCGCCCGTCCATGGTGACCCCGCCGTCCATCGCGATCGCCAGCTCGTCCGCGTAGATGTACGGCCCCGGGATGTGCGGCGGCGCGCCGTCCTCGGCGTGCACGGTGCCGGTCAGGTACGGGATCGGGCTGTGCCCGTGCACCACCCGGTGGCCGCCGTACGCGCCGAGCAGCTCGTGCACCGCCTGCGCCCCGGCCTCGCCACGGAAGGCGAACCGCTTGGTGAAGCGCCGGAAGCAGTCCCACCACTCGTCCGCGCCCTCGCCGGCCAGCAGCCGGTGCACCGACTCGTTGACGTCCTCGATGGTGGCGCCGTACTCCAGGTACGCGGTGGTGTCGGAGTGCAGCAGCAGGTGGCCGTCCTCCAGCGCGATGGCGGGCAGCCGGGAGAGCCAGCTGATGTGGTGGGTCTCCAGGCGTTCCAGGTCGGTCTGCTGACCACCGTTCAGCCGCCAGGCGGCCAGGAAGGAGGCGGTGCCCGCCGTCGACTGCACCGGCTCGTCGCCGTACCGGGCGGCGCCGAGGAAGAGCAGCTCGTGATTGCCCATCAGGGCGCGGCAGTACCCGCCGGCGGCGGCGGCCTCGGCGGCCAGCTGCATCACCAGGTCGATCACGCCGATGCCGTCGGGGCCGCGGTCGGTGAAGTCGCCGAGGAACCAGAGCCGGGACCGCCCGGCCGACCAGTGGCCCTCCGCGTCGATCAGACCCTGCTGGTGCAGCGCGGCCAGCAGCTCGTCGAGGTAGCCGTGCACGTCGCCCACCACGTACAGCGGTCCGGGTGCCTCGCCGGGCTCGGGCTGCGGGTAGGGGTAGTGCAGCTCCTCGGCGGGCACCGGGGGGCCGAGCTCGATGGTCGGCGGGTCGTCGGAGGGGGCCGTCTCCCGGAAGGCGGGGGCGGTCTGACTGGCCGTCGGCCAGTGCTGTTCGAGGAACCGGGCGCCGCCGTAGCCGCTGTAGGTGGCGTCGTAGCCGTAGCCGCCCACCGGCTCGGGCGGCTCGAAGTAGGAGCCGTACGGGAGCACGTCGAGGTCCTGCTGCTGGCGGTGGCCTGACTCGGGCAGCTCAGGTCCGGGGAGGCGGTCCTCGGGTGTCATTCGCCCATCATAGGAAGACGCCTCTCCCGTCGTCCTCACCCGGTGCCCACCAATTGCGCGCGGTACCGCCCGGTAGGGGTCCGCGGGGCACCGGAGCCGGTCCCGTCGGGGAGCGGCTCCGGCCCCGGTAGCGGTCGGAGCGAGCGTCAGACCTCCCCCGGTGGACGGGGCGGGCTGACGGTGGTGCGGGGGCTGCGGCGCTGCGAGGAGGCCCGGACGATCAGCTCGGTCGGCATCAGGGTGCCCGGCGGCGGGCCTGCCGAGGCGGTTCGGAAGCGGGGCGGGAAGAGCCGCCCGACGTCCACCCCGGTGCCGGAGTCGACTCCCTCGATCGCGTCGATGAGCAGGTTGACCACCGTGGTGCCGATCCGACGGGGTTTCAGCGACAGCGTGGTGATCGGCGGCTCGGTGCCGGCGTACACGTCGCTCTCGCTGCAGCAGACCAGCAGCAGGTCGTCCGGCACCCGCATCCCGTACCGCCGGGCGGCGGCCAGCAGGTCGGTGCCGTTCGGGTCGAACAGGCCGTAGACCGCGTCCGGTCGGTCGGGCCGGGCCAGCAGTCGGTCGGCGGCCACCGCTCCGGCGGCCGGGTCGTGGGCGGGGTAGGTCTCGTAGACCGGCTCCTGGCCGACGCGGCGGCACCAGTCGAGGTAGGCCTCGGTGGAGAGCCGGGTGTAGGTGTCGGTGGAGGTGCCGGTGAGCAGGCCGATCCGGCGCGCGCCGGCCTCGCTCAGGTGGTCGAGGATGCCGAGCACGGCGGCCTCGTGGTCGTTGTCCACCCACGCGGTGACCGGGCAGTTGCCCGGTTTGCCGTCGCTGACCACCGGGACGCCGGACCGGTAGAGCTCGCAGACCAGGGGGTCCTGGTCGGGCGGGTCGATGACCACGGTGCCGTCCAGGGCGATGTTGCCCCAGACGTCGTGCCGGGAGGAGGCGGGGAGGACGACCAGGGCGTACCCGCGGCTGAGGGCCGCGCTGGTCGCGGCCCGCGCCATCTCGGCGAAGTAGGCGAACTCGGTGAAGGTGAACGGCTCCTCGCCGTAGGTGGTGACGGTCAGTCCGATCAGGCCGGACCGGCCCGTGCGCAGGGTGCGGGCGGCGGCGGAGGGGCGGTAGCCGAGGCGCTCGGCCACCTCGCGGACTCGGCTTCTGGTCTCGTCGGGCAGGCGGCCCTTCCCGTTCAGGGCGTCCGAGACCGTGGTGATCGACACTCCGGCGGCTGCTGCCACATCCCGGATGCCGGCCCGTTCCAGTCGCCGTGAGGTGGTGGGTCGCCGACCGCTCTGATTGGCTGCTGCTGTCATGGCGCACCGATCGTATGGCTCATGACGCCCTGTTGTGATCAGGGCCGACCAAGAGGCAGAAGAACCGTTTCTCCATGAGCCATCCGGGTGTCGGCCCTTGGATACCCGCCCCGTTCCTGGCCTCTTACCTCTGACATGTGCCATAGGAACGCGGCAGAATGGCTGATCGGTGTCCGTACCCCGAACGAGCAACTCACCCCTACGGGTGAGTCGCCTCGGTATCGTTCGGGGCACCCGACCGGGGTGGCACGGAGCCGGCCAAGGGCCGAGCGCGTACGGCGATCCCGGCCGCGCAGGGCAGTACTGAACGCTAAGGAGAGCACCGTGACCGGTACGGCAGCGCAGGGTCCCCGGCTGAGGCCGACCCTGGACGGCATCCCGACCTACAAGCCCGGCAAGCCGGCCAGCGCCGACTCGTACAAGCTCTCCTCGAACGAGAACCCGTACGAGCCGCTTCCCGGTGTGCTCGACGCCGCCCTCGCGGCGGCCGGCTCGTTCAACCGCTACCCCGACATGGCGGCCAGTGCGCTGGTGGCCGAGCTCGCGGCCCGCTTCGAGGTGCCGCTGGAGCACGTCGCGCTCGGTACCGGCTCGGTCAGCGTCGCGCAGTCCCTGGTGCTCTCCACCGCCGGTCCCGGCGACGAGGTGATCTTCGCCTGGCGCTCCTTCGAGGCGTACCCGATCATCACCCAGGTCGCCGGTGCCACCCCCGTCCCGGTCCCGCTCACCGCCGGTGAGGAGCACGACCTGGACGCGATGCTCGCCGCGATCACGCCCCGGACCAGGCTGATCTTCGTCTGCAACCCGAACAACCCCACCGGCACGGTCATCCACCGCGCCGAGCTGGAGCGCTTCCTGGATGCCGTCCCCGGCGACGTCCTGGTCGTGGTCGACGAGGCGTACATCGAGTTCATCCGGGACGAGCGGGTGCCGAACGGCCTCGACCTCTACCGCGACCGCCCCAACGTCTGCGTCCTGCGCACCTTCTCCAAGGCGTACGGCCTGGCGGGCCTGCGGGTCGGCTTCGCCGTCGCGCACGAGCCGGTGGCCACCGCGCTGCGCAAGACCGCCATCCCGTTCGGCGTCAGCCAGCTCGCCCAGGACGCCGCGGTCGCCTCGCTGCGGGCCGAGGACGCCCTGCTGGTCCGGGTCGAGGCGCTGGTCGCCGAACGCGACCGGGTCACCGCCGCCCTCGCCGCCCAGGGCTGGGAACTCGCCGACACCCAGGCCAACTTCGTCTGGATCCGGCTCGGCGACCGCACCCTCGACTTCGCCGCCGCCTGCGCCGCGGCCGGCGTCGTGGTCCGCCCCTTCCCCGGCGAGGGCGTCCGCGTCACCATCGGCGAGGCGGCCGGCAACGACATCTTCCTGGCCACCGCCGAGGCCTTCCGCAAGTCGCTCTGACGGTGCAGGGGCACTCCGGGGTCCCTTCACCTGGGCTGCACGATTCCATCACGATCCGCGAATCCGGTCGGATGTGTACGGAGCGATGACCGAGGATGGGCAGGGGCCGGGCTGCGGCCCGCTCCCTGCCCGTCGAGAGAGACCGCCACCGTGCACACCATCCGCCTCACGGCCGCCGCTCTGCTGCTCCCTCTGGCCGCCACGCTGACCGCCTGCGGCACGTCCGGGACGGCTCCCGAGCGGACCCCCAAGGACGCGCTCGAGGCGGCGGTCGCCGTGATGGCGCAGGTCGGTAGTGCCGAGGTCACGCTCGACGGCGGCTGGTCGGGCCGGGCGTCGTGGGCGCCCGGCGTACGGCTGGCGCTGTCGGGGGCGGGGGACACCCGGCTGTTGGCCCTCGGGGAGGTGTTCTACGTCGCGGCGGCCGACACGGCGGCACGGACCGGTGGCCGGGCGTGGGAGGTGCTGGACGGTCCGTTCGAGGGCGGGGGACGGGCGGCGGCGCTCGAGCTCGGTCCCGCGCTGGCGTTCAGCCAACGGCTCGATCCCGCAGGGGCGTTGGAGCAGGCCGCCCGGGGTGCGGTCACCGAGGTGGGCCGGGAGAGCGTCGGCGGGGAGCCCGCCGTGCACTACCGGGCGGTGCTGGACGGGGCGGAGTACTTCGCCGACGGGCGGGGCCTGAACGACGAGCGCCGCCGCAGCCTGGCCGAGGCGTTCCGTACCGGCGGCCCGACCACCGCCACCGTCGACCTCTGGCTGAACCGCGCCGACCAGCTGGTGCAGAAGACCGAGTCCGGCAACCCGACCGTCACCGACGTGGCCGGCACCGTCCGGTACCGCCGGTTCGGGGCCCCGGTCGAGGTCGAGCGGCCGTCCTCGGTCGACGTGCTGGACCCGAGGACCGCTGGGTGAAGGTTGGCCGCTCCGGCTGGGAGGAAGCTGGGAGCGGGCCCCCGCCCTCGGGCGGTCCGAGGCCCGGCGCCCGCTGACGGATGATTTGTCCGGTGCCGACGGTCAGGGAACTCCCAGGTGGGGCCCAGGGATTGGCAAGGGCTCAGCGGCAGGCTGTGCGACATGAAGGCGCTCCCTCGACGGCGTGCTGCCGTCCTCGTCAACTCCGCGCTCGTGGTGGCCCTGCTGGCCGGGGCGGCGGTCGCGTACACCACGCTCGACAGCGGCACCAGCACGGCGGTCGGCAAGTCGCAGGTCCGGTCGGTCACCGTCTCGAAGGGTACGGTCCTGGCCACGGTGTCCGGATCGGGCGCCCTGTCGTCGCCGAGCGACGCCGGTCAGGACTTCGTCACCGGCGGGAAGCTGACCTCCGTGAAGGTCTCGGTCGGGGACGTGGTGAAGAAGGGCGACGTCCTGGCGACGGTGGCGACGACCGAGGCGCAGCAGCAGGTCGACACCGCGAAGAAGGCGCTGGCCACGGCCCAGGCGAACCTGACCAAGGCCGAGGCAGGCCAGAAGGTCACCACCACCACGCCGGGCAAGGCGGACGCCAGGACCGGCCAGCAGGCCCCGGCCACCAGCACGACCACCACCGAGGTGGACGACGCCCAGGTGGCCCAGGCCGAGCAGCAGGTGGAGACGGCGCAGATCAACCTGACGAACGCCCAGACCGCGCTGGCGGGCACCACGCTGACCGCCTCGGTGGACGGCACGGTGGCCTCGGTCTCGGGCAAGGTCGGTGACACGGTGTCCGGCAGCGGCACCAAGAGCACCGGCGGCACGACGACGACCACCAGCAGCTCGGCGCCGAGCGGCTTCATCGTGCTGACCAACCCCACCGGCATGCGGGTCACCGCGAGCTTCTCCGAGCTGGACTCGCTCAAGGTGAAGAAGGGCGCCTCGGCCACCGTCACCCTGAACGCGCAGTCCGACACCAAGCTCAACGCGACGGTGCTCTCGGTGAGTTCACTCCCGAACAGCAGCAGCGGCAACGGCGCGGGCAGCAGCGCCGTGCAGTACAGCGCGGTCCTGCAGATCACCGGCGACACCAGCAAGCTCCGTACCGGACTGAGCGCGACCATCTCGGTGATCACGGGGCAGGCCGACAACGCGCTCTCCGTACCGACCGCCGCGCTCTCGGGCACCGGCAGCTCCCGGACCGCGACGCTGGTCAAGCCGGACGGCAGCACCGAGCGGGTGAGCGTGACCGTCGGTGTCGAGGGCGACAGCACCGTCCAGGTGCTGGAGGGGCTGAACGAGGGCGACCAGGTCCAGCTGATCAGCACCACGGTCAGCGGCGGCAACGGCTTCCCGAGCGGTACCTTCCCCGGCCTCGGGGTGGCCGGCGGCGGTGCCCAGACCGGCGGCGGTGCGCGCACCGGTGGCACGGTCAACGGCGGTACGGGCGGCAGGCGTTGATGGCGAGCAAGCCCCCGGTCATCCAGCTCCGCGGGGTCGCCAAGCGCTACGGCCACGGTGACGCCACCGTGCACGCGCTGCGTGGTCCCGACGGTCCCGACGGCAGCCCGCTCGGGGTCAGCCTCGACATCGAGGAGGGCGACTTCGTGGCGGTGATGGGCAGTTCGGGCTCCGGCAAGTCCACCCTGATGAACATCCTGGGCTGCCTGGACGTCCCGACCTCCGGCCGCTACCTGCTGGACGGTACCGACGTGGGGCACCTGGACGAGCACCAGCTCTCGCTGGTCCGCAACCGCAAGATCGGCTTCATCTTCCAGTCCTTCAACCTGGTGCCCCGGACCACCGCGCTGGCCCAGGTGGAGCTCCCGCTCGCCTACGCCGGGGTGAAGGCGGCCGAACGCCGCCGCCGGGCGCTGGCCGCGCTGGACCGGGTCGGACTGTCCGGCCGGGCCGGTCACAAGCCGAACGAGCTCTCCGGCGGCCAGCAGCAACGTGTCGCGGTGGCACGGGCCCTGGTGACCGCACCGGCCATGCTGCTGGCGGACGAGCCGACCGGAAACCTGGACAGCCGATCCACCGACGAGGTGCTCACCATCATCGAAGGACTCAACCGGACCGGCCGCACGGTCGTCCTGATCACCCACGAGGACGAGGTCGCCGCACGCGCCAAGCGCGTGATCCGCCTGGTCGACGGTGCCATCGCCTCGGACGTCCGGCAGGGGGTGTCGGTGTGATCGCCTGGCAGATGGTCCGCTTCGCGTTCGGCGGCCTGGCCGCCAACAAGGTCAGGTCCGCGCTGACCATGCTCGGTGTACTGATCGGCGTGGCCGCCGTGATCCTGCTGCTCGCGGTCGGCAACGGCTCCTCGGTAGCGGTGAAGAACTCCATCACCGCACTGGGCACCAACTCACTGACCGTCAGCTCCAGCAACCTGCGGGGCTCGGCCACCGCCGCCAAGCCGCTCACGGTCAACGACGCCAAGGCGCTGGCCGAGGCGCAGGCCCCGGCCGTCAAATCGGTCGCCCCGGTGGTCACCACCTCGGGCACCGCGCTGTACGGGGACATCTCGCACGCGCCGGGCTCGATCGTCGGCACCTACCCGGCGTACTTCGAGACCGCCAACCAGAAGATCGCCAAGGGCGACTACTTCTCCAACGACGACGTGCTCAACTCCCGCAAGGTGGCGGTGATCGGCTCCACCACCGCGACCCAGCTGTTCGCCTCCGAGGACCCGGTCGGGAAGCGGATCGTGATCGGCGGCACCCCGTTCACCGTGACCGGCGTGCTGCAGACCAAGGGCAGCAGCGGCTTCAACGACCCGGACGACGTGGTGATCGCACCGCTGCCCACCGTGCAGAACGCGTTCACCGGCTTCGGCTCGGTCAACCAGATCCTGGTCCAGGCGAGCAGCGCCGAGTCGACCACCGAGGCGCAGGCCGAGATCAGCCGGGTCCTCCTCGGCACGCACGCCATCGGCGACCCGACCAAGGCCGACTTCCGGATCAGCAACCAGACCTCGCTGCTGACCGCCAGGGAGTCCACCACCAAGACCTTCACCGTGCTGCTCGGCGCGGTGGCCGCGATCTCGCTGCTGGTCGGCGGGATCGGGATCACCAACATCATGCTGGTCACGGTGACCGAGCGGACCAGGGAGATCGGCATCCGCAAGGCGCTCGGCGCTCCCCGGGCCGCCATCCTCGGCCAGTTCCTCACCGAGTCGACCCTGCTCTCGGTGATCGGCGCCGGGCTCGGGGTGGCGGTGGGTCTGTTCGGGGCCCGGTTCACCATCGTCGGCATCACCCCGGTGGTGATCCCCGAGTCCGTGGTGGGGGCCTTCGCGATCGCCGTCGTCATCGGCCTGTTCTTCGGCAGCTACCCCGCCAACCGCGCCGCCGCGCTGCGCCCCATCGACGCCCTCCGCCACGAATAAGGAGCCACCATGGAAGATCCGCTCGCCACCCCGCCCGACGCCCGCGACGTCACCGCCGAGCTGTCCGCCGCGCCCCGGCGCCGGCTGCCCTGGCTGACCCTGGTGCTCGCCGGTGCGGTGCTCGGCACCCTCGGCTTCGCGGGGGGCGTCCAGTACCAGAAGAGCAACAACCCCCGGACCGACCAGCGGGCGTCCGCGCCCAGGCAGCAGCAGCCGGGCCAGAACGGCTACGGCAACGGCAGCCGCCGCAGCGGCCAGAACGGGACCGGCGGCAACCAGCCCGGCTTCACCCGGGGCACGGTCAAGGCGGTGGACGGTTCGACCGTCTACCTGACCGACGCCAACGGGAACACCGTCAAGGTCACCACCACCGACGCGACCAAGGTGCAGCTCGCCAAGGAGGGCACGGCCGCCGACCTGCAGCCCGGTCAGACGGTCACCGTGGTCGGCACGCCGGACGCCTCCGGCGGCTACGCGGCCAGCCAGCTGACCGAGGGCGCGGCGGTCGGCGGCTTCGGTGGTGGCGGCTTCGGCGGCGTCCGGCCCGGCGCCGCACCGTCGCCCAGCCACTGACCGGTCATCTCATCAGGTCCTCATCAACCGGACGTACGCTCCCCGGGCTATCGTCCTTGGAGGACCCAGCCCGACCGGGAGGCGGATCAGCAGTGCAACGGACAGCGACCACGGCGATGAGCCCGACCAGCGCCGCCACCGGCGAGGCGTACCTGCTGGTGGTGGACGACGAGCCGAACATCCGCGAACTGCTCTCCGCCTCCCTCCGGTTCTCCGGGTTCCGGGTGGCCTCGGCCGCCACCGGCGAGGAGGCGCTCCGCTCGATCGCGGCCGAGCGGCCCGACCTGGTGGTGCTCGACGTGATGCTGCCCGACCTGGACGGCTTCACCGTCGTCGAGCGGCTCCGCGAGCAGGCCCAGTGGCCGCAGCCGGCCGACCACGTGCCGGTGCTCTTCCTCACCGCGAAGGACGGCACCACCGACAAGGTGCACGGTCTGGCGGCCGGTGCGGACGACTACGTCACCAAGCCGTTCAGTCTGGAGGAGCTGATCGCCCGGATCAGGGCGATCCTGCGCCGAGCCGGCGGCCCGGTCGAGGACGGCCGGCTGACGGTCGGTGACCTGACCCTCGATCCGACCGCGCACGAGGTGACCAGGGGGGACCAGCCGATCGGCCTCTCGCCGACCGAGTTCAAGCTGCTGCACTACCTGATGGCCAACGTGAACCGGGTGGTCTCCAAGGCGCAGATCCTGGACCACGTCTGGGCCTACGACTTCGGCGGCGACCTCTCCATCGTCGAGTCGTACGTCTCGTACCTGCGCCGCAAGCTCGACTCCGGCCCGGCCCACGGCCCCAAGCTGATCCACACCGTCCGCGGCATCGGCTACGCCCTCCGTCGCCCGCTCTAGATGTCCCGGCTCTCGCTCCGCACCCGGCTCCTGCTGCTCACGCTGCTGCTGGTCGCCACCGGCCTCGCGGGCAGCGACGTGTTCGTGCTCGGCACCGTCCGGGGCAGTCTGGTGGACCGCGCCGACGAGCAGCTCCAGCGCTTCGGCGAACCGCTCTCGCAGCGCGATCCGGTCCGCGTCACCGATGTCCGCCCGTTCAACCAGGCGGCCGGCCGGCGGACCGCCCCGGCGCTGCCCAGCCAGTACCTGGTGCAGTTCCTGGGCGCGGACGGCAGCGTCCAACAGCTGCTCCGCGAACCGATGGGCGACGCCGACCCGGGCCCCCGCCTCACCGGCCTGGGGCCGCTCAGGGAACCCTTCGACGCCCCTGGCGAAAACCCGGGCCACCGCTGGCGGGTGCTGGTACTCCCGCTCACCAAGAGCACGCCGTCCACCCCGCAGTACGTGCTGACCGCGATCTCGCTCGACGACGTCGACTCCACCGTCTCCCGCCTGGAGACCTCCTTCCTCGTCATCGGCGGGGTGGTGCTGCTGCTGATCACCGCGCTCGGCACCGTCGCCGTCCGGGCCGGGCTGCGTCCGCTCTCCCGGATCGAGCAGGACGCCGAGCTGATCGCCACCGGCGGGCTCTCGCACCGGATCACCCAGCCCCCGACCACCACCGAGGTCGGCCGGCTCTCGGCAGCGCTGAACAGCATGCTCGGCCAGCTCGAGGCGGCCTTCGCCGCCCGGGCCCGCTCGGAGGCCCGGATGCGCCGCTTCGTCGCGGACGCCTCGCACGAGCTGCGCACTCCGCTCGCGGGCATCCGCGGCTTCGCCGAACTGCACCGGATGGGCGCCCTCCAGGACGTGGACCGCGCGATGGACCGGATCGAGTCCGAGGCGATCCGGCTGGGCACCCTGGTCGAGGACCTGCTGACGCTCGCCCGGCTGGACGAGGAGCGCCCGCTCGACCTGGCCCCGATGGACCTGCGCACCTTGGCCGCCGACGCCCTGCACGACCTGACCGCGCTGGACCCGGGCCGCCCGGTCTCGCTCACCGGCCCGGCCGGCACCGGCAGCCCCCAGGCCGCCCCGGTGCTCGGCGACGAGGCCAGGCTCCGGCAGGTGGTCACCAACCTGGTCGGAAACGCCGCCAAGCACACACCGCCGGGCACTCCGGTCCGGATCGGCGTCGGCCGCACCGCCACGCACTGCCTGCTCGAAGTCGCTGACTCGGGCCCCGGTCTGACGCCTGATCAGTCAGCCCAGATATTCGACCGCTTCTACCGCGTCGACCTCTCCCGCAGCCGCCAGGACGGCGGCGGCGCCGGCCTCGGCCTGGCCATCGCCCACGCCCTCACCAGCGCGCACCACGGCTCCCTCACAGTGGACTCCATCCCTGCTCAGGGCACCGTCTTCCAGCTTCGGCTGCCTCCGGCGTGACCTTCGGGCACGTCCCGCCAGGGACCTAAGGCCCGAGAATCCCGGCCGGCGGCCCTATGCCCACCCCCAGTGTTCGAAGGAACCTAAGCATCAGAGATACTCGTGCTTGTGAACGTGTTCACGTTCACAAGCGGACAAGCTTCTGCGGCGCGCGAGTGCGCATCTGTTAGAGATTTGTCTGTTATGTGAGTAAAGATCACTGGCCAGAGAGAGGGCGAAGTGGACCTAGCAGTCGCTCACGAGACCATCGCGCGATGGCAGTTCGGGATCACCACCGTCTACCACTTCCTCTTCGTGCCGCTGACGATCAGCCTGGCGGCGCTGGTGGCGGGGCTGGAGACGGCCTGGGTCCGCACCGGCAAGGAGAAGTACTTCCACGCCACCAAGTTCTGGGGCAAGCTCTTCCTGATCAACATCGCCATGGGAGTGGTCACCGGCATCGTCCAGGAGTTCCAGTTCGGGATGAACTGGTCCGACTACTCCCGCTTCGTCGGCGACGTCTTCGGCGCCCCGCTCGCGATGGAGGCGCTGATCGCCTTCTTCTTCGAGTCCACCTTCATCGGCCTGTGGATCTTCGGCTGGGACAAGCTGCCCAAGAAGATCCACTGCGCCTGCATGTGGATGGTCGCGATCGGCACCCTGCTCTCCGGCTACTTCATCCTGGCGGCCAACTCCTGGATGCAGCACCCGACCGGCTACGCCATCGACCCGGTCACCGGAAAGGCCCAACTCACCGACATCGCCCGGGTGCTGTTCCAGGACACCACCGTGGTGGTGGTCCTGCACACCCTCACTGCGGCCTTCCTGACCGGCGCCGCCTTCATGGTCGGCATCAGCTCCTTCCACCTCTGGAAGACCAAGCGCGGTGGCACTCCGGACCCCAAGAAGACCGCCGCGATGCGGACCTCCCTCCGGCTCGCCCTGGTGGTGGCGGTCATCGCCGGCCTCGGCACCGCGTTCAGCGGCGACAGCCTGGCCAAGGTGATGTTCCGTCAGCAGCCGATGAAGATGGCCTCCGCCGAAGCCCTGTGGGACACCGAGGCCCCGGCTCCGTTCTCCATCTTCGCGGTCGGCAACGTCAACGAGGGCCACAACTCCGTCGCCCTCGAAGTCCCCGCGATACTGTCCTTCCTCGCCAACAGCGACTTCACCTCCGCCGTCCCCGGCATCAACGAGACCGCCGCCGCGGAGTCCGCTCGCTACGGCGGCGACCCCAAGGACTACATCCCGAACATCTTCGTCACCTACTGGGGCTTCCGCCTCATGATCGGTTTCGGGATGACCTCCTTCGTGGTCGGCCTGATCGGGCTCTGGACCACCCGCCGCAGGTTCTGGCTGGCACCAGAACACCGCACCGCCCCCGACGAAGTCCCCAAGCTCATGCTCACCAGGAACACCGAGCTGAACGGCTTCCTCACCAGGTGGAGCTGGCGGATCGGCATCCTCAGCATGGGCTTTCCGTTGATCGCCAACAGCTTCGGCTGGATCTTCACCGAGATGGGCCGCCAGCCCTGGGCCGTCTTCGGCCTGATGAAGACCTCCGCCGCGGTCTCCCCGAACGTCAGCGTCACCACCCAGGTGATCGCCCTCACCACCTTCACCCTGCTCTACGCGGTCCTCGCCGTGATCGAGGTCAGACTCCTCGTCAAGTACGCCAAGGCGGGCCCGGTCACCACCGAGCAACCCCCGACCCAGGACCCCACCCTCCGGGGCGGGCCCGACGACGCCGACAAGCCCCTCGCCTTCGCCTACTGAGGACTCCCGATGCAACTCCACGACGTCTGGTTCATCCTGATCGCCGTCCTCTGGATCGGCTACTTCTTCCTCGAGGGCTTCGACTTCGGCATCGGCGTGCTGACCAAGCTGCTCGCCCGCGACACCGCCGAACGCCGCGTCCTGATCAACACCATCGGGCCGGTCTGGGACGGCAACGAGGTCTGGCTGCTCACCGCGGGCGGCGCCACCTTCGCCGCCTTCCCCGACTGGTACGCCACCCTCTTCTCCGGCTTCTACCTCCCCCTCCTGCTCATCCTGGTCTGCTTGATCATCCGGGGAGTCGCCTTCGAGTACCGCGCCAAGCGCACCGAGGAGCGCTGGCAGCGCAACTGGGAACAGGCCATCTTCTGGACCTCCCTGCTCCCCGCCTTCCTCTGGGGCGTGGCCTTCGCCAACATCGTCCACGGCGTGGACATCGACGAGCACAAGAACTACGTCGGCACCTTCTGGGACCTGCTCAACCCGTACGCCATCCTCGGCGGCCTGGTAACCCTCAGCCTCTTCACCTTCCACGGCGCCCTCTTCGCCGCCCTCAAGACCGTCGGCGACATCCGCGCCCGCGCCCGCGCCACCGCGCTCCAACTCGGCGTGCTCACCGCGGTCCTGGCCCTGGTCTTCCTTCTCTGGACCCAGTCCGACAGCGGCAACACCTGGAGCCTGATCGCCCTGATCATCGCGGTCGTGGCCCTCGCCGCATCACTCATCACCAACCAACTGGCCCGAGAGGGCTGGGCGTTCATCCTCTCCGGCATCACCATCACCTCCGCCGTGGGGATGCTCTTCCTCGCCCTCTTCCCCGACGTGATGCCCTCCACCCTCGACCCCGCGTGGTCGCTCACCGTCAGCAACGCCGCGTCCTCCGCCTACACCCTCAAGCTGATGACCGTGGTGGCGGCGATCTTCACGCCCCTGGTCCTGCTGTACCAGTCCTGGACCTACTGGGTGTTCCGCAAGCGGATCGGAACCCAGCACATCCCGGCAGCCCACTGACCATGCGCCCCGTCGACCCTCGCCTCCTCCGCCAGGCCCGGACCACCCGCGCCTTCCTCGCCGGATCCGTCCTCCTCGGCGGGGTCGGCGCGGTCCTCACCGTCCTCCAGGCAACGCTGATCACCCACATCGTCGTCAGTGCCTTCCAGCAGAACACCTACACCCTCACCACCCCCCTCGCCCTCCTCGCCGCCGTCGCCCTCGGCCGCGCCGCCGTCGCCTGGCTCACCGAACTGACGGCCCACCGCTCCGTCGCCAAGGTGAAGTCCACCCTCCGCCGCCGCCTGCTGGCCCACGCCACCGCCCTCGGCCCCGGCTACCTCTCCACCCGCCGCACCGGCGAACTCACCACCCTGGCCACCCGCGGGGTCGACGCCCTCGACGACTACTTCGCGCGCTACCTCCCCCAACTCGCGCTCGCCGTCGTCGTACCCGCCATCGTCCTGCTCCGCATCCTCGGCGCCGACCTCACCTCCGCCGCGATCATCGCCGGCACGCTCCCCCTGATCCCCCTCTTCATGGTCCTCATCGGCCTGGCCACCCAGAGTCAGATGGACCGTCAGTGGAGCACCCTCTCCCGCCTGAGTCACCACTTCCTCGACGTGGTCGCCGGCCTCCCCACCCTCAAGGTCTTCAACCGCGCCAAGCACCAGGCAGCCACGATCGCCCGGATCACCGACGACTACCGGAGAGCGACCCTCCGCACCCTCCGGATCGCCTTCGTCAGCTCCTTCGCCCTGGAGCTCCTCGCCACCCTCTCGGTGGCCCTGGTGGCCGTCTCCATCGGCTTCCGCCTGGTCAACGGCACCCTGACGCTGGAGACCGGCCTCCTCATCCTGATCCTGGCCCCTGAGGTCTACTTCCCGATCCGTCAGGTCGGCGCCCTCTACCACTCCAGCGTCGAGGGCCTCTCCGCCGCCAACGAGATCTTCGAGGTCCTCGAAACCCCCCTCCCCACCCCGGGCACCACCCCAGCCCCCGACCTCCGCACCGCCACCATCACCCTCACCGACCTCACCGTCGCCGACCGCCTCCAGCCCGCCACCCTCACCCTGGAACCCTGCTCCACCACTGCCCTCACCGGCCCCTCCGGCTCCGGTAAGACCACCCTCCTCACCACCCTGCTCGGCTTCACCACCCCCACCGCCGGCACGATCCACGTCAACGGCCACGACCTCACCACCCTCGACCCGACCAGCTGGCACCGTCAGATCGCCTGGGTCCCGCAACACCCCCACCTCTTCGCCGGCACCGTCGCCGACAACATCCGCCTGGCCCGCCCCGACGCCACCGACGAAGACCTCCGCACCGCCCTCACCCAGGCCCACGCCACCGACTTCGCCGACCTCACCATGACCCTCGGCGAACACGGCGCCGGCCTCTCCGCCGGCCAACGCCAACGCCTCGCCCTCGCCCGCGCCCTCCTTACCGACCGCCCCCTCCTCCTGATGGACGAGCCCACCGCCAACCTCGACAGCGCCAGTGAACAGGCCATCACCTCGACCATCGCAACCCTCAAAAACCGCACCACCCTCTTCATCGCCCACCGCCCCGCCCTCCTCACCACCGCAACCCACCACCACCACCTCCAAGGACCCACCCCAACCGCTCCTCCCACCACCTCCACCACCCCTGAAGGGCGAGAGGGCCTGCTGCGGGAGGGGGCGCCGGACGGGACGGTCCCGGAGGGGGGCGTGGTGCGCGATTTTCGTACCGCCAACGGCGACTCAGCCCCACCCACCGGGTCGGCGGTAGGAAAATCGTGCAGCCCCCCGGAGCGGACCGTCCCGTCCGGCGCCCCCGGTCCCCACACGCCCGAGAGCCCCGCCGTAACCCCAACCACCCCTCGCCCCCGCCTCACCCTCGCAACAACCCTCGGCACCCTCGCCCTCACCTGCGCAGTAGCCCTGATGGCCACCTCCGGCTGGCTCATCTCGTACGCCTCCGAGATGCCCCCGGTCCTCTACCTGATGATGGCCGTCACCTCCGTCCGCGCCTTCGGCATCGGCCGCAGCGTCTTCCGCTACGCCGAACGCCTGGTCTCCCACGACGCGGTGCTCCGCGCCCTCGGCGGGATCCGCGTCACCGTCTACCGCCGCCTCGAACTGCTCGCGCCCACCGCCCTCCCTGCCTTCCGCCGGGGCGACCTGCTCTCCCGCCTGGTCTCCGACGTGGACGCGATCCAGGACCACTACCTCCGCTGGAAGCTCCCCGCAGCGATCGCCGTCACCGTCTCCGTCCTCTCCTCCCTCGCCCTCGCCGCCTTCCTCCCCGCCGCCGGCGCCGTCCTCGCCCTCGGACTACTCCTCGCGGGCGCAGCCGTACCAGCCCTCGCCACCCACCTCTCGGCCCGCACCGAACGCCAACAGGCCCCGGCCCGAGGCGACTTGTCCACCGCCGTGGTCGACACCCTCACCGGCACCGCCGAACTCACCGTCGCCGGAGCCCTCCCCACCCGCCTCCGCGCGGCCCACGCCGCCGACGGCCGCCTCACCACCCTCGCCGCCCGCTCGGCCGCCACCCTGGCCGCCTCCACCGGACTCACCACCGCGCTGACCGGACTGACCGTCGCCGCCGCCGCGGCCGTCGGCGTACACGCCGTCAGCACCGGCGTCCTGCCCGGTGTCTGCCTCGCCCTCGTCATCCTGCTCCCGCTCGCCGCCTTCGAGGCCGTCACCGGCATGCCCACCGCCGTCCAGGCCCGGGCCCGCAGCAGAGCAGCCTCCACCCGACTCGACGAGCTCCTCCTCACCACGCCCGCCACCGTCGAGCCCCCCACCCCCACCGGAGCCCCCACCCCCACCACGTCCCACCTGACCACCCACCACCTCTCCGCCCGCTGGCCCGGCCGCACCACCCACGCGATCCACGCCATCGACCTCGACCTCACCCCGGGCCGCCGGATCGCGGTCGTCGGCCCGTCAGGCTCCGGCAAGACCACCCTCGCCCACACCCTGCTCCGCTTCCTCGACCCCAGCGAGGGAAGCGTCACGCTCAACTGTCCACAGCCTGTGGACACCCGAACGATCCCGTCCGACCAGGTCCGCCGCTCGGTCGGCCTCTGCGCCCAGGACGCGCACATCTTCGACAGCTCGCTCCGCGAGAACCTCCGCCTGGCCGCACCGACCGCCACCGACCACCAGCTGTCCGCCGCGCTCTCCTCGGCCCGCCTGCTCCCCTGGGTGCAGAGCCTCCCCGAGGGCCTGGACACCATGGTCGGTGAGCACGGCGCCCGCCTCTCGGGCGGCCAGCGCCAACGCCTCGCCCTGGCCCGGGCCCTGCTCGCCGACTTCCCGATCCTGATCCTGGACGAGCCCGCCGAGCACCTCGACCTCCCCACCGCCGACGCCCTCACCGCCGACCTGCTGGCCGCCACCACCGGCCGGACCACGCTCCTCATCACCCACCGCCTGACCGGCCTCGACGCGGTGGACGAGATCCTCGTCCTCGACCAGGGCCGGGTCGTCGAACGCGGCACCTGGTCCGAACTCACCGCCGACCCCACCACCGCCTTCGCCGCCACCTGGCACCGCGAACAGCTCGCGGACCTCGGCGCCCGCCACCTCCCCTCCCGCCACCTCCCCGCCTCCCGCCACACCACCGAACGGCCGCAACCACCCCTCCAAACCGCCACAAACTAGGCTCGTCCCATGGAGACCCAGCCCGACCCGGACAATGCCGGCGATCCCCCTCCCCACCGCGTCCCCGAGATCGCGTCCCTCGGCCTGGACACCCTGGTCACCGAGGTCTCCGAACGCCTCCAGTCCGCCGCCGCCGTCACCGACCGGATGCAGCGGCTGCTCGAAGCCGTGGTCTCGGTCGGCGCCGGTCTCGACCTGCACGCCACCCTCCAACGGATCGCCACCGCCGCCGCCGAGCTCGTCGACGCCAAGTACGCCGCCCTCGGCGTGATCTCCCCGCACGGGGACGGGCTCTCCGACTTCATCCACGTCGGTATCGACGACGAGACCGCCACCCGGATCGGCGAACTCCCCGCCGGGCGCGGCATCCTGGGCGTACTGATCGACCATCCGGAGTCCCTGCGCCTGACCGACCTCTCCGCCGACCCCCGGTCCACCGGCTTCCCAGCCACCCACCCGCCCATGAAGTCCTTCATCGGCGAGCCGATCCGGGTCCGCGGCGAGGTGTTCGGCAACCTCTACCTCACCGAGAAGCGGACCACCTCCGGCGCCTTCACCCCCGAGGACGCCCAGGTGGTGCACGCGCTGGCGGCCGCTGCCGGGGTCGCGATCGAGAACTCCCGCCTGTACGAGGAGGGCCGCCGCCGCGAGCGCTGGATCGCCGGCGCCTCCGCCGTCACCACCGCGCTGCTCTCCGCCGACCGGGCCCAGGCCGCGCTGACCGTCGCCGCCGAGCAGGTGCGCGAACTCGCGGACGCCGCCCTCGGCATGATCCTGCTGCCCACCGGCGACGGCCAGATGCGGGTGGCCCACGCCTCCGGCGAGAAGGCCGAGTTCGTCCAGGGCGAGCTGCTGCCGCCCACCAGCTTCGCGGCCCAACTGCTCCGGGGCGAGAGCGTCCACATCGACGACATGGCCGGCGACCCCTCCGTGGTGGTCCGGTTGGCCAAGCTGTTCGGTGCCTCGATGGCCGTCCCGATGATCGCGGCCGGCCGGGTGCTCGGCGGCCTCTGCGTCTGGCGCAGCCAGGGGGCACCGCCGTTCACGGACTCCGAGAAGCAGCTCGCCGAGGCGTTCGCCTCACAGTCCGCGCTCGCCCTCCGGCTCGCCGAGGGGCAGCGCGACCAGCAACGCCTGGCGGTCTTCCAGGACCGCGACCGGATCGCCCGGGACCTGCACGACCTGGTCATCCAACGGCTGTTCGCCACCGGCATGATGCTCGAAGGGGCGGCCCGCCGCGCCGTGGTCCCCGAGGTCAGGACCGGCATCGGCAAGGCGGTCGACGAACTCGACGCGACCATCCAGGAGGTCCGCACCACCATCTACGCGCTCCAGCACGGCGATCACGACGACGAGCCCGACACCCTGCGGACCAGGGTGCTCCGCGAGGGCAGCCAGGCCGCCGCCGCACTCGGCTTCAAGCCGTCGATGACGTTCACCGGACCGTTCGAGAGCCTGGTCGGCGAGCAGAGTGGCCGTCAACTCCTCGCCGCGCTGCGGGAGATCCTCTCCAACGCGGCCCGCCATGCCAGGGCCTCCCAGGTCGGCGTGGAGATCGACGCCACCGTCCATCTGGACGCCGAGGGGCACCCGATCGCCGGCGATCCGGACGTGGACGACCGCCCGGGCTGGCCGGGCGTGCTGCTCACCGTCACCGACGACGGCGTCGGCATCCCGGACGGCGGCCGCCGCAGCGGTCTGCGCAACCTCACCCGGCGCGCCGAGGCGCTCGGAGGTGCCGCCTGGAACGAGGCGGGGCCGGACGGCAAGGGCACCCGGGTCCGCTGGTCGGCGCGGCTCTGACCTCAGCCTCCCGCCGCGCCGCGCTTGCCCTCAGCCTCCCGCCGCGCTGGACCTCAGCGACCGACGTGTCCCGGCTGCTCGATCCCCAACAGGCGCTCCAGCACCGCCGCCACGCCGTCCTGCTCGTTGCTGACGGTGTGCTGCGCCACGGCGGCCAGCACCTCCGGGTGCGCGTTGGCGACGGCGTACGCGGAGCCCGCCCAGGCCAGCATCTCCAGGTCGTTGGGCATGTCGCCGAAGGCCACCACCTCGCTCCGGTCGATGCCCTGGTCGTGGCACCACTCGGCCAGCGTGGACGCCTTGGTGACCCCGAGCGCGCTGATCTCCAGCAGTGCGACCGGCGCCGACCGGGTGATCTCGACGTACCGACCTGCCACCTCACGGGCCATGCCCAGGAAGGCGTCCGGGTCCAACTCCGGGTGCTTGACCAGCAGTTTGAACAGGCCCTGGACCCGGCTGTCGGCGAGCAGCAGCTCGGCCGAGGCCACCGCGTGCGGCTCGTCCGAACCCCACATCCGCAGCTGGTACTCGGCCTCCCGCGCGAAGCCGCCGGGGAACTCGAAGGCGAACGCCGACCCGGGCAGCTCGGCCCTGAGCAGCCCCACCACCCGCAACGCGTCGGCCGCCGTCAGCGGGAAGGTACGCAGCAGCCGGCCCCGCCGGACGTCCATCACCGCTCCGCCGTTGGAACAGATCGCCACTCCGTGCCCGCCGATGTGCGCGCTGACCTGTTCCATCCACCGGGGTGGCCGGCCCGTGACGAAGACCACCTGCACCCCGGCCCGCTCGGCGGCGGTGAGTGCGGCCGCCGTACGCGGCGAGACGCCGCCGCCGGGGCAGAGCAGGGTGCCGTCCAGGTCGGTGGCGATCAGGCGGGGGAGTGGCCGGGCGGCGGTGGAAGTCACCGGTCCATCTTCGCTCACCTCGCCGGATCCGCCGCCGACCGGGACGGCACCTCGTGACCAGAGCCGGTCAACCGAGCCCTCTCCCGAGCCCGGCCGGATCCCCTCCCGAGCCCGGCCGACCGAGTCCGGCTCAGGAGTGCCAGACCTCCTTGATGTCGGTGATCTTCCCGGTCCCGTCCAGCGCGACCTCGTAGATCCCACCGGAGCAGCTGGCCGGATCCTGCACCGGCTCGCCGAGCAGGCAGTCACCGACGTGCGTGAACAGCTCACCCAGCGGCACCGTCCTGAACTTGCCAGGACCGTTGGCGATCTGCGCCGTCACCTTCGTCGCGAACCCGTACGTCTTCTCCGCGCCCGCACCGGCGTAGTGGCCGTCGTTGGGGTCGCAGACGAACTTGGCGTCCTTCACGTACAGGGTGTCCTGCTTCGGCGGCTTCACCGCCTGGACGTACTTCCGGCCGGTCTTCGGGGCGGGCGTCGTGCAGCTGACGGTCCCGTCCGAGTCGTCGGAGGAGCTGCTCGCCGACGGCGTCGGGTCGCTGGTGGTCTTCGCGACCGGGGACTCCGGCGGCGTGCTGCCGGCCGCCGGCGCCTGGACGTGGTTGTTGCTGCTGCCGCGGGTCGAGTGCTTCTGGCACCCCGTCAGGCCGATGACGACGGCCGAGACCACCGCAACACCCGTGAGCAGCCTACGAGCTGACATATCGCTGGTTCCCCCATGATCGATGGACGTCGGCGTGACCGGCTCGTCACTGACGACCCGACAGGCTACCCACCCGGCCCGACGGCAGGTGGCCTGCCCCCGACTCCCCCGCCGACTTCGCAGCTCAGCGGGGGTGCACCGGCTGGACTCAACTCAGCTGTGCCAACCCCTCGGTGGCGATCCGCTCGAAGACCTCGAAGTCGTTGGCGAAGATCGAGTCGGGTACCGGCCAGTGGATCACCAGCTCGGTGACGCCGAGCTCCCGGTAGGTGCCCGCCCAGTCGACGAAGGCGTCCAGGGAGGCCAACGGCTTCTCCGCCGTCGAGCCCTGCAGCAGCACCTTCTCCAGCGTCGCCACGTCCCGGCCGGTCGCCTCGCAGGCCGCGGTCAGCTTCTCGATCTGCTGCGCGATCACGGCCGGTGCCTGCTCCACCGGCACCTCGGCCGGCCCCTTCGGGTCGCCGTAGGTCACCCAGCCCTGCCCGAACTCGGCCGCCAGCCGCATGCCGCGCGGCCCGGCCGCCGCGACGTAGAACGGCACCCGGGGCCGCTGCGTACAGCCGGGGATGTTCCGCGCCTCCACCGCCGAGTAGTACGTCCCGCTCTCGGTGGTCGCGTCCTGCGTCAGCAACCGGTCCAACAGCGGCAGGAACTCCCCGAACCGGTCCGCCCGCTCCTTCGCCGACCACGCCTCCTGCCCCATCGCGGTCGCGTCGAACCCGATCCCCCCGGCCCCGATCCCGACCGTCACCCGGCCACCGGAGATGTCGTCCAACGACACCAGCTCCTTGGCCAGCGTGACCGGATGCCGGAAGTTCGGCGAGGTCACCAAGGTCCCCAGCCGGATCCGCTCGGTCGCCGTCGCTGCTGCCGTCAGTGTCGGCACCGAGCCGAACCACGGCTCCTCACGGAAGCTCCGCCAGCTCAAGTGGTCGTACGTGTAGGCCGCGTGGAACCCGAGGTTCTCGGCCCGCCGCCAGATCTTCTGTCCCTCGCTCCACCGGTGGATGGGGAGGATCACTGTGCTCAGACGCATGGGGCCGAGCCTATGTGCAGGGAGATCAGGGGCGCGATCGATCCAGAGTTGATCCGCGACAGCCTCACACATCATGTACTACAGTTTTGCCATGACTACACCTCGCCCCGGCAAGACCAGAGTCACCAGCGTCTCCCTGCGGGCCGAGACCCTGGAAGCGATTCGAGCACGGGCCGGCAGGCAGGGCATCTCCTCCTACGTCGAGGAGGCTGTGCAGCGACAGCTCCAACGCGAAGCCATCGACGAGTACATCGAGATTGCCGAAGCCGAACACGGGCCGGTGGATCCGGCCGATGTAGCGGCCAAGGCCGAGCGCATCCGCGCACACCATCTCGCTCACCGCGCAGACGCCGCCCCGGTGGACGCCGCGTGAGCGGCACCCTTGTTCTCGACAGTGAAGCGCTCTCGAAGCTCTCCCGGCGGCATCGCGACATGACCACATGGCTTGACGTCGCTCGCACGCTGGATCTTCTGGTGGTGACGAGCGCGGCCACACTGGTGGAGGCGCGTGACCCAAAGGTGCCGCAGGCGGCGTTCGACCACGCCGTCTCCCTGGCCAAGGTGCGTCCCGTAACAGAGGAGATCGCACGCGCGGCGAGCAAGCTCCTGGCAGCCGAGGAGGTTCACGGCCACAAGTACGCCATCGACGCGATGCTCGCGGCCACCGCGCACGGGGAGCACGGCGACGTGACTGTTGTGACCGGCGATATCGATGATCTGCGTCGCCTGTGTCACCACCGCATCGCGGTCGAGCCGATCTGACCTGCTCGGCAGGCTCGTTCCGGCTCCGTGGTGCGTTCTCGCAGGTCAGGCTCCGATAGGTGAAAGAGGATTGCCCGAGGTCACCGACGTACCCAACCGGATCCGCTCGGTCGCCGTCGCCGTCGCCGTCAGCGTCGGCACCGCCCCGAACCACGGCTCGTCCCGGAACGACCGCCAGCTCAGGTGGTCATAGGTGTACGCGGAGTGGAAGCCGAGGTCCTCGGCCCGCCGCCAGGTCTTCTGCCCTCGCTCCACCGGTGAATGGGGAGGATCACGGTACTCAAGCGCATACCGGCGACCTTACGGGAACAGCCGAGGGGCGCCCCGGATCACGCGGGCCGGCCGGCCCGGGCACGAGCGGGCGTCGCCCCGACCGTCGCCCGCAGTGGCGTTACTCGCACCACAGCCCTTCCTGTCCGGCCGCAGCCGTCCGCGACGGAAACGCCGCAACGCGCGGGGCGGCCGCCCGAGCAGCAGCGGAGGGGGTGCCGAGCAGGTGGTCCATCGTCTCGGCGGCACGGACGGCCACATCGCCGCAGCAGTTGTTGAACAGGACGTGGACCTCGTGGGCCCGGTCGGCCGTGGCGCGGACAGCCGGTACCCAGGACGAGAGCTCCTCGGGCGTGTACCGGTGGCGGAACCGATCCTCCTTCGAACCCGTCCCCCAGGCGCCGTTGCGGCCGTGGAAGCGCACCACCGCGAGCCGGGCGGAGGTGACCGGTGTGACCGGCGGGATGGACGTGGGGAGGGACTGCACCATGTCCACGGCCACGGCGGCAAAGTCCAGCTCCGCCAAGAGACCGGAGGTCGAGGCGAAATGCTCCGGCCGCCACCAGTTGGGATGCCGGAACTCCACCGCCACCGGCCAGCCCTCGGTGCGCTCCCGGCACCGGCGCAGCGTCGCTGTCGCCGACGGACCCGGCGCCAGCCACGGGGGGAACTGGAAGAGCACCGTTCCCAGCCGCTCCGCCCGGCGCAGCGGCTCAAGAGCTCCACTGAATCGGCGCCACACCTCGTCGAGCAGCCCGTGATCCGCCCCCGTTCGACCGTGCCGTACGGCTGCGGCCTGCCGCAGCTCGGCCGGCAGCGCGCCGGAGCGCGTCGGGTGCCCGGTCAGCAGCGAGAACGCCTTCACGTCGAACCGGAAGCCGGCCGGCGACCGCTCGACCCACAGGGTGCTGTTGCGCGTACTGGGCAACGCGTAGTAGGTGGCGTCCACTTCGACCAGGGGGAACCTCGTGGTGTAGTGCCGCAGTCCGGCCTCCGCGCCGCGGTGGCCCTGCGGGTACCAGCCGCTGGACAACAGCTCCCGGTCCGTCCATGAACACGCGCCGACGAAAATGTCTCCCATGGCCGCCGTCTTCCCGGCCCCCGGCTGCCGACACCGCCCCGGCGCCAGTGACTCCTCCGGGAGCCGACGGGTCTGCCTGCCCGCGGCACGGGCCGCGATGGGTCAACGAAGCGTGACCGAGGTCAGCAGCCTGGCGGGGTCGGCTGGTGGCCGGGCAGCCCGTTGCGGACGTGTCCGTACGGACTGATAGAACTTCGGTCGGACTCTCGTTCGAGAGTCGTACTGAAACACCACATTGGGGGGAGCGCGGATGCCTCATCCGACGCCGCATACCCGGTCGCTGACGGTCATGAGACCTCTGTCACGTGCGGCCGTTCTGGCTCTGGCCACCGCAGCCCTGGTCACCTACGCCGGCCTGCCGACTGCCCGGGCTGACGAGCCGACGACCCAGCGCGTCGGCACCGTACCGACCGCGCCCGGCGACGCGGCCAGGACCGCCGCTCCGGCGGACGACACCCCGGTGCAGCTGAGCGTGCACCTGAAGCCCCGTGACGAGGCCGGCGCCAAGGCGCTCGCCGCAGCGGTGACCGACCAGTCGTCGCCGCTCTACCACCACTTCCTGAAGACCGGTGAGTTCGCCCAGCGCTTCGGCGCGGACCAGGCCACCGTCGCCAAGGTCAAGCAGGCCCTCGTCGCGCAGGGCCTGAAGCCCGGCGAGCTCGTCGCCGACGGCCTCACCATCCCGGTCGCCACCACCGTCGCCCAGGCCGAGCGCGCCTTCGACGTGGACCTGGCCGGCTACAAGACGTCCGACGGCCGGACCGGCTTCCTGAACACCACTGCCCCCGCAGTGCGTTCCGACGTGGCCGGGGCGATCACCGGCATCGTCGGCCTGAACACGCTGGCCCAGGCTCACGGCAACCACGTGGTCGGCACCGCCGGCCAGGCCGCCTCGGTCACGACCCCGGTGCCGCACGCGGCGATGGCCTCGAACTATCCGAAGCTGTGCGCCGGCGTGGCCGCGCAGTTCCCGGGCAAGACCGACGCCCACGACTACTTCAGCCCGGCCGAGCTCGCCTCCGCCTACGGGCTGAGCAAGATGGCCGACGGAGGCGCCGGCACGACGGTCGCCGTCTTCGCGCTGGAGGACTACTCGGACGCCGGGCTGGCCAGCTTCCAGTCCTGCTACGGCACGAGCGCCTCGGTGCAGCGGGTCAAGGTCAACGCCGGGGTCCAGGCCGCGCCGAACAACACCGACATCGGTATCGAGACGGCGCTGGACATCGACACCGTCATCGGTCTCGCGCCCCGCGCGAACGTGCTGGTCTACCAGGGCCCGGACGCCTCGAAGGCCACCTCGACCGATGTCCAGAACACCTACCGCCGGATCGTCACGGACAACCGCGCCCAGGTGGTCACCACCAGCTGGGGCATCTGCGACCAGGTGATGGCCGCCAGCGACCTGCAGGCCGAGTCCGACATCTTCCTCCAGGCCGCGCTGCAGGGCCAGACCGTGGTGGCGGCCTCCGGTGACGACGGCTCCAGCGGCTGCAACTACCTGAAGAACGCCGGCGCGCCGGCGGACATAGCCAACCTGCTGAGCACCTCCGACCCGGCCAGCCAGCCGTTCGTCACCGGCGTCGGCGGCACCACGCTGCGCAACACCACCGGCGTGGTCTCCGAGACGGTGTGGAACAGCAACGGCGGCGCGAGCGGCGGCGGTGTCTCCCGCTGGTCCCTCAACGGCAACTCCTACCAGTCCGGCTTCGCCGGTCCGGGCTACACCAGCACCAACTGCCAGGCCCCGGCCGGTTCGGCCTGCCGCCAGGTCCCGGACGTGGCCGCCAACGCCGACCCGACCACCGGTTACATGGTCGCCACCGGCGCCAACAGCTGGATGATCATCGGTGGCACCAGCGGCGCGGCTCCGCTCTGGGCCGCGATGGTGGCACACCAGAACGGCCCGGGCAGTTGCTCCAGCCGGGTCGGCTTCGTCTCCCCGGCGCTCTACCAGGCCGCGCGGAGCGGCGGCAGCCCGCTGCGCGACGTCACCTCCGGCAACAACGACATCGGCATCCAGGGCGGCCTGTACGCCGCCGCGCAGGGGTACGACCTGGCCACCGGCCTGGGAACCCCGAACGCCGGCAAGGTGATGGGCACGCTCTGCGCGCCGGCCGCCGGCAGCAACCGGACCGTCGAGGTCGTCGAGAACGGCCAGCTGCACGAGGTCTACACCGATGGCTCGGGCTGGCACGACGGCATCGTTCCCGGCGTCACCGGCGTCAGCGCGTTGAGTTTCACCTACAACTCCTCCGGGGCGCGGGTGATCGAGGCGATCGAGAACGGTGAGCTGCACGAGATCTACACCGACGCCTCCGGCTGGCACGACGGTGTGATTCCGGGTCTGTCCGGGATCACGGCGCTGAGCTTCAGCTACAGCCCCTCGGGTGCTCGGGTGATCGAGGCCATCAAGGGTGGTGAGCTGCACGAGGTGTACAGCGCTGCCGACGGTTGGCACGACGGTGTGATTCCGGGTCTGTCCGGGATCACGGCGCTGAGCTTCAGCTACAGCTCCTCGGGTGCTCGGGTGATCGAGGCCATCAAGGGTGGTGAGCTGCACGAGGTGTACAGCGCTGCCGACGGTTGGCACGACGGTGTGATTCCGGGTCTGTCCGGCATCAGCGCGCTGAGCTTCAGCTTCAACGCCTCCGGCGTGCGGGTCATCGAGGCCATCAAGGACAACCAGCTGCACGAGGTGTACAGCGCCTCCGACGGTTGGCACGACGGCGTGATCCCCGGGGTGAGCGGCAACATCACCGCTCTGGCGGGCAAGATCGCCCCGACCGGTGACCGCGTGATCGAGGCCGTCGAGGACGGTGAACTGCACGAGGTGCACAGCGCCAACGGTGCCTGGTACGACAACGCGGTTCCCGTTCCCAGCGCCGGTTCGACGGCTCTGTCGCTGGCGCTCCGCTAGGACGCCGCGCAGGACCCCTGAAGAGCGTCTCCCGTCAGCTCGTGCGCGAGCCGGCGGGAGGCGCTCCGGCGTTTCCAGGGCACTTCGCCTCGCCGGGCCGGACGGGAACAGGGCGGGCCGAACGTGGTGACGAGCCACCCGTGACCGGGCCGAACGGCCGGGCGAGGGCGGCTCGTTGCGGTTCGATCACGACATGTCCGATTGATTGGGCATTGCGGTGGAGTGTCGGTCAGAAGTGTGTTGGTGGTGGGGGCAATGGGCTCTCATAATTCTGCTGACACACGTGGCGGTCGGCTTTGGCGGGGGCGGAATCGAGCGCCCTGGCGGGGGAGCGGCGCGCGTTCCGTTCTTTCTGGGGGAGCCCCTTGTCTGCGCCTGAGAACGCGCCTGAGAGCGCGCCGATAAGCGCGCCCGAATCGGTGCCGGAATCGTCCGCGCCCGAGCCGACGGCCGAGGCTGAGCCGACGGTTGAGCCGCCGGCCGACTCGACGGTTGAGCCGCCGGCCGAGGTCACGCCGGAGCCGGGTGACCGAAAGCTACCGCGTGCGGCGGTCGTCGCGCTGACGGTCGCCGGACTGCTCGCGGTGACCGCCGCCAGCGCCACCGTCACGGTCGCGATCGGCAAGCCGGACCGTAAGCCGCGCACCGTCGCCGCCGCACCCACGGCGAGCGGCAGCCCGAGTCCGAGTCCGAGCCCGAGTGCGACGCCGACCCCGGCTCCGGCCCCGACGCCCACCGAGGTCCCGTCCCCGGTCAGCACCCTGCACGGCACGGTGAACGGCAGCACGCACGGCGGCGACCTGCGGTTCTTCCTGCTACCGATGCCCGCGGGCGCGGAGTCGTACGGCTCGGCCGACGGGGTCAAGGTCGAGCGGGATGCGGTGAAGAAGGACTTCGAGAGCGACTCCGCCGCCGAGGAGACCCTCGACTACCTCGGCTACAAGGAGGGTGCGACCCGTCGCTACCGTTCCGCCGACGGGCAGCAGGAGGTCGAGGTGCGGATGCTGCGGTTCAAGTCGGCCGCGGACTCCCGCAAGTTCGCGGACGGCAGCAGCTACAAGGATGCCCAGGAGATCGACATCGACGGCGACGCCAAGGCGAAGGGTTTCATGATGAAGCCCAAGCAGGAAGCGTGGACGGGAATGCTGGTCGGTGTTTCGGCGGTGGGTGACGTCGAGTACGAGATCACCGTCCTGGTGAAGGGCACGCCCGACAAGGCGCCGCTCCAGGATGCGATGAAGCGTCAGCGGGAAAGGCTGAACTCCGGTGGCTGAGTCGAACATTAACCCCGAGCCCGAAGCGGCTCCGGAAGCTGCACCTGGCACCGAGCCCGCACCCGCGCCGTCGCCGACGTCGGACGTCGCTCAAGCTCCGGTCGGGGCAGTCGGGTTCGGCAGCCCCGAACTGCTCGCGGCGGGCACCGAGGAGCCGCCGCCGGCCGCCCCCCGTCGTCCGCTGGGCACCGGGAAGCTGCTCCTGGCCGCACTGTTGGTCGGTCCGCTGCTGGGCGGGTCGGTCGGTTACGCCGTCCAGGCCGCTCGGCCGGCCACCCCGCTGCCCGGACTGTCGGTCGCCGCGCCGCAGTACCCGACCGCTCCGGCGGACGCGAAGGCGGTGGCGGATGGCACGCTGAAGCCGCTGGAGATCGACGGTGACCTGCGCAAGCTGCTGGTCACCAAGCCGGACGGCGCCGAGGCCTGGGACAACAACGGTCGGGGCGACGACAGCGGTTGGATCAGCGCCGGTGAGAAGGCGATGTCGTACGGCCGCGCCGACAACGTCTTCCGGCGGCTGATCCGGGACGGCTTCCGCCGGGACGCGATCGTCACCTGGCGCAAGGGCGACGTCAAATGGCGGGTGGAGCTGATCCAGTTCCAGTCCGACACGGCGGGTTCGGCTCAGCAGGAGGCGCTCGAACGCGAGAGCGATGGAACTCCAACTCCGTTGCCGGGTACGGCCAGTGGCGTCTACATGACGCCGACGGCGGCGCGCACCTACGCGGAGAGCACCGAGAAGTACTACTACGGTCTGGCGTTGGCGAGGCGGGGTGACCTGGTGATGCGGATCAGCGTGTACGCGCCCGCCCAGGTCAACGCGGACGAGCTCAAGGACGTCGCCAAGCGGCAGTGGGAGCGACTGGTATGAGCATCACCGACACACCACCGGCCGACGGGCAGCAGCCCGAACCGCCGATGCCCACCCGAGCGGAGACCCCGGCGGACCTTCCGACGGGGGCCCCGTCGGAGCCGCAGCCGGATGGCCGGCCGCCGGCCGCCCGGCGCACGGTGAGCCCGGCCCTGCGGGCGGGTGCCGCCGTGCTGGCGGCCGCCGTGCTCGGGGTCGGCATCGGCGTCGGCATCCTGCGCACCCGGTACGCGGACGAGTCCACCGCGCCGGTCGCCGCGGCCACCCCCACGGCGACGCCGAGTGCGAGTGCCTCGCCGTCGTTCGGCGCCAAGTCCAATGGCACGCACTTCGGTTCGATGCGCGAACTGCTGCTCCCGATGCCGGACCAGTACCGCCTGGGGCCCGACGCGGGCATGTACGGCAACGACACCGAGCTGACCGAGGACCAGCGCAAGAGCTGGGTCGAGGACCAGGTGCGCGGCATGCCGAAGAAGCTCCAGGACGCGCTGCGCAAGGAGTGGGAGAGCACCCCGCTCAAGGGCGGCGGCGTCCGCACGTACGTCGCGCCGTCCGGCGACTACACCGTGACGGTCTGGCTGCTCCAGTACCACCAGGACGCGGTCAAGGCCGACGCGGCCTGGAACAGCGTGCTGGCCTCGGACTCCGGGCTGTTCCGGCTCGGGCCGAAGGTGCCGGGGCACGAGCAGGCGAGCTGCTACCTCCCGTACGCCGATCCGGGCGACCGGATCGACCGCCTGGTCTGCTCGGCGGCCGAGGGTGACCTCCGGGTCGAGATGGAGGTGCAGGGGATCGCCCCGCTGCCCAAGGACAAGGCCGTGAACCTCTTCAGCCGTCAGCTCGACCGGCTGGCCCTCCCGGGAGCGTCCGTATGACCGATCAGCCCGAGACCACCAACCCGGTCCCACCGCAGCCCACCGCTGCGCCCGAGCCCCTCCCCGCGCCGGAGCCCGTGGCCGCGCCCGAGCCCCTCCCCGCGCCGGAGCCCGCCGCCGCAACCGAGCCCGTCCCCGAGGCGGTCGAGCTCGACGCCTGGGCGCTGTCGCCCGAGGTGGCTGCCGAGGAGCGGGCCCGCCGCCCGCGCCGCCGGATCAAGGTCCGTTGGGCGGCCGCCGCGCTGGTGGTGCTGCTCACCGGCACCGCCGCCGCGTTCGCGGTGACCTCGGTGGAGCGGACCGACCTGCCGGGGCTGGAGACCCCGAACGACGGCCGGTACGTCTTCCAGGCCCTGACGCTCCCGCCGCTGCCGTCCGGCGCGCCCTCGCCGGGCGCGGCCGAGGCGAAGCACCGTCACCACGCCGATCTGCGGATGCTGGTGCTCCCGGCCCCGGTCGGCGCGACCGTCTCGCCCGCTCCGGCACCGGGCGGGGCCGCCGCCCCGGCGGAGTGGAAGTCCTGCGACGACTACGCCCAGCTCGACAAGGACCCGGTGAAGCTCAAGGCGCTGCTGGACGAGAACGCCTGCCGAGGCGCAGTCCACCGGGCCTGGACCGGGGCGGACGGCACCCGCGCGGAGACCTGGCTGCTCCAGTTCGGCTCGGAGACCGAGGCGGGCGCGTTCCACCTGACCATGAACGACGGTGACCTCAAGGAGCCGGCCGATCTGGCGTACGCCCCGCTGACGCTCGACCCTTCGATGGTGCGCAAGTCCTCGGTGGAGTTCACCAAGACGACGGCCGGGGCGGCCAAGGAGCCGGTCGGCCGGGCCGCGTACGTACAGAACGGCGACGTGGTCGCGCTGGTGGTGCTGACCAACCCGAAGGGCGTCCCGACCCAGGCGTTCCGTCAGGTGGCGATCCTGCAGAACCAGCTGCTGAACTGACGCCGACTCACCGGCCCGACCCCTAGGGGGGCCACCACACCCCCTAGGGGTCGGACCGTCGCGCGTCATCCTGGAGGGCCACCCCGGCCTCGTCATCCCAGTTCATGCCGCCGGGCGGCACCGCGCACTAGGTTGGGCCCGTGTCCACTGTCATCAAGACGGACGGCCTCACCAAGAAGTTTCCCCGGGTCACCGCACTGGACCGGCTCACCGTAGAGGTGGAGCCCGGTGTGGTCGGTCTCGTGGGCGCGAACGGGGCGGGCAAGTCCACACTCATCAAGATCCTGCTCGGGCTGGCCCCGGCGACGTCGGGGACGGGCCGGGTGCTCGGCCTGGACATCGCCACCGAGGGCTCGGCCATCCGCGAGCAGGTCGGCTACATGCCCGAGCACGACTGCCTGCCGCCCGACGTCTCGGCGACCGAGTTCGTGGTGCACATGGCGCGGATGTCCGGCCTGCCGGCCGCCGCCGCCCGTGAGCGCACCGCCGACACGCTGCGCCACGTCGGCCTCTACGAGGAGCGGTACCGCCCGATGGGCGGCTACTCGACCGGTATGAAGCAGCGGGTGAAGCTGGCCCAGGCCCTGGTGCACGACCCGAAGCTGGTGCTGCTGGACGAGCCGACCAACGGCCTCGATCCGGCCGGCCGGGACGACATGCTGGCGCTGATCCGCCGGGTGTACAGCGACTTCGGCATCTCGGTGCTGGTCACCACCCACCTGCTCGGCGAGCTGGAGCGCACCTGCGACCACCTGGTGGTGATCGACGGCGGCCGGCTGCTGCGGTCCTCCTCCACCGCCTCCTTCACCGAGGCGACCCAGGTGCTCGCGGTCGAGGTGACGGACCGTCCGGACGACCCCGGCTTCGACGCCGACGCGGCCGTCCTGGCGCGGCTCACCGCCGCCGGGCTGGCGGTCCGTACCGACGGCAGCAGGGTCATGCTGGTGCAGCTCGCGGACGACGACACCTACGACACCATCCGGGACACCGTGGCCGACCTCGGCCTCGGCCTGGTCCGGCTCGAGCAGCGCCGCCACCGGGTTGCCGAGATCTTCACCACCGAGACGGGAGGGTCCTCCGATGCCGCTGCCTCCTGAGAGCAGGACGCCCGACAGCGGGGTCATCCACAACATCGGCTACCGCGGCTACCAGGGCCCCCGCCTCGGTCGCGGCTACGCCACCCGCTCGCTCCTGGTGCAGGGCCTGCGCGCCGCGTACGGCCTGGGCCGCTCCGGCAAGTCCAAGGTGCTGCCGATGCTGGTGGCCGCCGTGCTGGCGCTGCCCGCGGTGGTCATCGTCGCGGTCGGGATCATCACCAAGGCGGACAGGCTGGCGCTCGGGTACCCGGAGTACCTGGAGGTCCTGGGCATCTTCCCGCTGATCTTCCTGGCCTCGCAGGCCCCGGTGCTGATGTCCCGCGACCTCCGCCACCACACGGTGCCGCTCTACTTCTCCCGGCCGATCACCCGCGGCGACTACGTCCGGGCGCGGTTCCTCGCGATGGCGGCCGCGATGATGCTGCTGATGACGGTGCCGCTGGTGGTGCTGTACCTGGGCGCGCTGCTGACCGGTCTGCCGTTCGGCAGCAACACCGGCCACTTCGCTCAGGGCCTGTTCGCCGCACTGCTCTACTCGCTGCTCTACTCCGCGGTCGGCCTGCTGATCGCCGCCGCCACCCCGCGCCGGGGCTTCGGCGTCGCGGCGATCATGGGCGTGATGTTCGTCAGCAACCTGCTGGCCGGCATCCTCTACGGCTTCGGCGGTGGGGTCGGCCCGGCTCCGGAGTCGGCCAACTGGGTCGCGGTGCTCTCGCCGACCACCCTCGTCCAGGGCCTGGTGAACGAGCTCTTCTCGATCACCTCCGGCGGCTCGATGCACGCGCCCGGCGGGCTCGGCCTCGCCGTCTTCGCGCTGGAGACCGCCGTCCTGATCGGCGGCTCGTACCGGCTGCTGCTGCGCCGCTACCGGAACATCTGAGAGGTCGTCATGGCAGTCATCACCATCGACAAGGTCTCCCGCTGGTTCGGGAACGTGGTCGCCGTCAACGACGTCACGATGGAGATCGGCCCGGGCGTCACCGGGCTGCTCGGCCCCAACGGCGCGGGCAAGTCCACCCTGATCCACATGATGAGCGGCTTCCTGGCCCCGTCCTCCGGGTCGGTCACCCTGGACGGCGCGCCGATCTGGCGCAACCAGCAGGTGTACCGGCAGATCGGCCTGGTGCCCGAGCGGGAGTCGATGTACGACTACCTGACGGGCTGGGAGTTCGTGCTGGCCAACGCCGAGCTGCACGGCCTGGCCGACCCGGGCGCCGCCGCGGAGCGAGCCCTCGGCCTGGTCGAGATGGAGTACGCGCAGGATCGGAGGACCGGGACGTACTCCAAGGGCATGAAGCAGCGGGTCAAGATGGCCTCCGCGCTGGTCCACGACCCTGCCGTGCTGCTGCTGGACGAGCCGTTCAACGGAATGGACCCGCGCCAGCGGCTCCAACTGATGGAGCTGCTCCGGCAGTTCGGTGCCGACGGCCGTACCGTGCTGTTCTCCTCGCACATCCTGGAGGAGGTCGAGCAACTGGCCAGGCACATCGAGGTGGTGGTGGCCGGACGGCACGCGGCCTCCGGTGACTTCCGCCGGATCCGGCGGCTGATGACCGACCGGCCGCACCGCTACCTGGTCCGCTCCAGTGACGACCGCAGGCTGGCCGCGGCGCTGATCGCGGACAGCTCCACCGCCGGTATCGAACTCGACTGGCACGCTCTGCCCGATGGTGGCTCCGCCGCGGGGGCGTTGCGGGTCCAGGCGATCAACTTCCCGCAGTTCACCGCGCTGCTGCCGAAGGTCGCCAAGGAAGCCGGCATCCGGCTCTACACCGTCTCGCCGGCCGACGAGTCGCTGGAGAGCGTCTTCTCCTACCTCGTCTCCTCCTGACGCCCGTCGCTCCGAAAGGCTGACCCCCGTGAACCTGACCGTCGCCAGGCTGACCGTACGCGGCCTGCTGGGCCGCCGCCGCGGCCTCCTGCTGCTGGTCGCCCCGGTCCTGCTGCTGGTCGTCTCACTGATCGCCCGGTACCTCGACAAGCAGTCCGCGGCCCCCGAGATCCTCGGGCGGCTGTCGCTCGGCACCCTGGTGCCGATCCTCGGCCTGGTGATCGGGACCGGCGTGATCGCGACCGAGATCGACGACGGCTCGATCGTCTACCTGCTGGCCAAGCCACTGCCCCGCTGGAAGATCATCACCACCAAGCTGGCCGTCGCGATCGGCACCACCTCGCTCTTCGCCGCCGTCCCCACCCTGCTGGCCGGCTTCGTCCTGGTCGGCACCCAGGACAACCTGGCGGTCGCGTACGCGGTCGGCACCCTGGTCGCGGGTGCGGCGTACAGCGCGGTCTTCCTGCTGCTCGGCGTGGTCACCCGCAACGCGGTGGTGGTCGGTCTCGCCTACGCCCTGGTCTGGGAGAGCCTGATCGGCAACTTCGTCGAGGGCGCCCGCACCCTGAGCGTCCAGCAGTGGGGCCTGAGCCTCGCCGAGACGGTCGCAGCCGAGGGGGCCATCACCGCCCCGGTCTCCCTTGCGATCGCCGTCCCACTCCTGGTCGTCGTCGCCCTCGCCGCCACGGCCCTCGCCACGGTGAAGCTGGCGGGGTTGACGCTGTCCTCCGACGAGTAGGTCCCGGCAGGGGCGCGGGGCGCTGCCGCGTGGGCGTCTGGTGCCGGCTAGCGCAGGACGTGATTCCGCCCGGCGCCCCAGCCCGCGCCCGCGGCCAGCGCGGCCATCACCAGCAGCAGCCCCAGCGGCAGCCCCCATCCGCCGGTGAGCTGGTGCAACGCCCCCGCGCCGACCGGCCCCACTGCCGCGACCAGGTAGCCGACCGCCTGGGACATGCCGCCGAGCTGGGCGGCGCCAAGTGCGCTGTCGGTCCGCAGCACCAGGAACGCCAGTGCCAGCCCGAGCGAGCCGCCCTGGGCCAGGCCGAGCACGGTGGCGGAGACCCAGGCACCGGAGACCGGCGCCAGCAGCAGGACGACCACGCCGGTGGCGTTCAGGGCGGCCATCGAGACGGCGAGGCCGCGCTGCCGGGTCATCCGACCGGCGACCAGCGGGACCAGGAAGGCACCCGCCACCTGCACCAGGTTGCTGAACGCGAAGACCAGACCGGCCTCGCCCCGGGCCATGCCGTGGTCGACCAGGATGGTGGGCAGCCAGGCGATCAGGGTGTAGACCATCAGCGAGGAGATGCCCATGAAGGCGCTCACCTGCCAGGCCAGCCCGGACTTCCAGACCCCCTCGATCGGCTTCCCGGCCGGAGCCGCCGCGGCGGCGGCCCGCTCCTGACGGGACCTCAGCACCTGCGGCAGCCAGGCCACCGCCGCAACCAGGGCGAGCAGCGACCAGGCACCGAGCGAACCCTCCCAGCCGCCCCCGAACACCTTCTCCAGCGGCACCGAGACGGCCGCCGCGAGGGTCGCGCCGATCAGCATCGAGGTGGAGTAGACCCCGGTCATGGCGGCCGCCCGTCCGGGGAACTGGCGCTTGACCAGACCCGGCATCGAGACGTTCAGCACCGCGATGGCGACCCCGATCACCATGCAACCGGCGTACAGCGCGAAGGAGTCGGGTAGCACCCGGAGCACGATGCCCGCACCGAGCGTGAGCACCGCTCCCAGCACCACCTTCTCCGCTCCGAACCGCCGGGTCAGCCGGGGCGTCAGCGGGGCGCCGAGGCCCTGGAACAGCACAGGCACGGTGGTGATCAGGCCGCTCGCGGTGGCGGACAGGCCGAAGCTGCGCTGGACCTCGGTGATCAGCGGGGAGACGGCGGCCAGCGAGGCCCGCATGTTGAGGGCGACCAGCACGATGCCGAACAGCAGCAGTGCTGGGTGCGCGAGCTTGGTGCGGGTACGGACCTTGGGTGCGACGACCGGCTGGACCTGGGTGACCGACATGGTGCTGTTTTCTCTCCGGGCAGGGGTGGACTACGAGAAGGACGTCGGGGCCTGACCGGTCGTCATTTCCGCGCGGCGATCGCGGCGAGCAACTGCTCGACCGCACCGATCGGCTCGGCCAGCAGGGCCCGACAGGCCGCCTCCGCCCGCTCCGGGTCGCCGCTCTCGATCGCGTCGACCAGCGCCTGATGGGTCGCCACCACCACCTCGGGCATCTCCTGGTCACCGAACGAGGCCCGCATCGACTCGCGCACCGAGGCGCCGAAGTAGCGGTACACCTCGGTCAGCGCCGGGTTGTGTGCGGCCTCCACCACGGCCGTGTGGAACTCCAGGTCGTGCTCGACCGTCGCCTCCCGCCCGGTCCGCTCCGGCTCGGCGGCGATGATCTCGGCCTCCCGGGCCAGGGCGGCCCGCATCCGGGCGATGTCCTCCGGGGTGTGCCGGAGCGCGGCCAGCCGGGCCGCCTCGGTCTCCAGCGCGGCCCGGACCTCCAGCACGTCCCGGACGCCGGACCGCTGCACGCCGCGCAGCACCGAGGCCGGGTCGCTGGTGCTCCGGACGAAGGTACCCTCGCCCTGCCGGGAGACCAGCATCCCCGCGTGCGCCAGCACCCGGATCGCCTCCCGCACGGTGTTCCGCCCCACCCCGAGCCGCTCGGCCAACTCGTGCTCGGTCGGGATCTTCCCCCCGACCGGCCAGCTGCCGGCGCTCAGCTGCTCCCGCAGCTGCTCGATCGTCTCGTCCACCAGGGAACGGCGCCCGGCGGCCTGCAGTCCGTCGCTGCTCATACGGGGCTCCTCTCGCGGTGGACGGCAGTCATCCTACAACCTCTTGTCCGGTCATCCTACAACTGTTCTCCGGAGCAGTGATCGACTTAGGGTCACCCTGAGCCCGCACCCCACCACGGAGAGAGCGACATGCAGCTGCGCTGTGCCGTACTGGACGACTATCAGAACGTCGCCACCACGTTGGCCGACTGGCACCCCGTGGCGGACCGGGTAGCGGTCACCAGCTTCACCGAGCACTTCGCCGACGAGGACGAACTCGTGGCCGCGGTGGCGGACTTCGAGATCATCGTGACCCTGCGCGAGCGGGTGGCGTTCCCGGCCTCACTGCTGGACCGGCTGCCCCGGCTCGAACTGCTGGTCGCCTCCGGGATGCGCAACTCGGTGATCGACTTCGCTGCCGCGGAACGCAACGGCGTGACGGTGTGCGGTACGGCGAGCCTCTCCACGCCGCCGGTGGAGCTGACCTGGGCGCTCCTGCTGGCGCTGGCCAGGGGCATCGTTCCGGAGCAGGACGCGCTGCGTCAGGGTGGCCCCTGGCAGTCCACGGTCGGGGCCGACCTGTCCGGGCAGCGCCTGGGCCTGCTCGGCCTGGGGAAGATCGGCAGCCTGGTGGCGCGGGTCGGCCTGGCGTTCGGCATGGAGGTGACGGCCTGGAGCCAGAACCTCGACCAGGCGCGCGCGGATCAGGTCGGCGTTCAACTGGCCCCCTCCAAGGAGGAGTTGCTGGCGAGCAGTGACTTCGTCTCGATCCACCTGGCGCTGGGCGACCGTACCCGGGGGCTGCTCGGCGCGTCCGAACTGGCCCTGCTCAAGCCGACCGCGTACCTGGTGAACACCTCCCGGGCGGCCATCGTGGACCAGGACGCCCTGCTCACCGTCCTGCGGGAGGGCCGGATCGCGGGAGCCGGTGTCGACGTGTTCGACCTCGAACCGCTGCCCGCCGACCACCCGATGCGCACCGCGCCGCGGCTGCTGGCCACTCCGCACCTCGGCTACGTCTCGCGGAGCAACTACCGCACGTACTACGGACAGGCCGTGGAGGACATCGAGGCGTACCTGGCCGGGACACCGGTCCGCCGCCTGGGCTGATCCCGGGCTGAACCCGCGTCGGGAACCGGCGGGCCGAAACCTGCGTTTCTCCGTTCGCCGTTCCTCGGGACTGATCCAGGGGCTGCCGGTCCAACCGGTAGCCCGGCCCGTGACTCCGCAATGTTGCCTTTATATGCTCCGCAGAAGCTCTGAAGGGCTGTATGCGGTTCTTTCCGACAACAGGCCGCGCGCGAGCGATCCTGACCGAGCTGTTCCTGCCTGCTGGTGGAAGGTGTGCGTATGTCTGGCCAGAGGCCCGGGTCCTCGGACCACGACGCCGAGTGGTGGCGTGACGACGCCTCCCACGACGCGCCCTACCGCGATCCGTACCAGGAGCAGCAGCCCGCCCACCAGTACCAGGGCTATGGGCCGCAGCCGACGCCCCGTCAGGCCGTACCGGCCCAGCCGGGCGGCCGGGCGGAGGCGCGGCGCGCGCAGCAGCAGTCCCGGGCCGAGGTACCGCCCCAGGCGGCCCCCGGCGGCCGTGCGGCCGCGCGGGCCGCCCAGGGCAGGGGCAAGGGGGGTCCGGCGGGGCCGGGCGGGAAGGGCAAGCGGAACCGGAAGAAGTTCGTGGCCTGGGTGGCCGCCGGGGCGCTCGGCCTGGTGGTGGTCACCGGCGGCGCGATCTACCTGAAGCTGAACGGCAACATCAACACCTTCGACAAGGACGGCCTGAGCAGCGACCGCCCCGACGCCGCCGCTCCGGACGCGAACGGCAACACCCCGATCAACGTGCTGCTGATCGGCTCCGACTCCCGGGCCGGCGCCAACGCCGACCTGGGCGGCGGCGAGGACGGCGGAGCCCGCTCCGACACCACGATCCTGCTGCACGTCTACGCCGACCGGAAGCACGCGGTGGGTGTCTCCTTCCCCCGCGACGCGATGGTGGCCCGTCCCAAGTGCAAGCTGCCGAACGGGAAGTGGACCAAGGAGGAGACGAGCATCCAGTTCAACTCCGCCTTCTCGGTCGGCGAGAGCGAAGCCGGCAACCCGGCCTGCACCCAGAACACCGTGGAGAAGATCACCGGCCTCCGGGTGGACCACACCATCGTGGTCAACTTCCAGGGTTTCGCCTCGATGACCAGCGCGGTCGGCGGCGTCGATGTCTGTCTCCCGAACGCCATCTACGAGGGCGACCTCAACCCCAAGCTCGGCCGCAAGGGCAAGCAGATCTTCCCCAAGGGCGAGCAGTCGGTGTCCGGGCAGAAGGCGCTCGACTACGTCCGGCTGCGGCACGGCGTCGGCGACGGCTCCGACATCGGGCGGATGAAGCGTCAGCAGGCCTTCCTGTCCGCCCTGATCAAGGACATCAAGAGCAAGGGCATGGACGCCACCACCCTGCTCCCGCTGGCCGACGCGGCCACCAAGTCGCTGATCGTGGACGAGGGCCTCGGCTCGGCCGACAAGCTGCTCTCCTTCGCGCTGAAGATGAAGAACATCGACCTGCACAACATCCAGTTCATCACCACCCCCTGGCGCTTCGACGGCGCCCGGGTCGCCCTGACGCCGGAGGCCGACGTGCTCTGGCAGGCCCTCAAGTCCGGCAAGACACTGGACGGTCAGGATGCCAACGCCGCCGGTGGCGCAGCGAGTCCGGCCCCGCCCGCGCCCGCCAGTCCGGCCCCGGCGGCCCCGCCGGCCTCCGTCAAGGGCGCGGGCATCAAGGTCTCGGTCTACAACGGCACCACCACCGCCGGGCTCACCACCAGTGCGGTGAACGCCCTCAAGGCCTCCAAGTTCACCGTCGGCACGGTCGGCAACGCGCCCAACCAGGCCCACGCCGGCACCGTGGTCCAGTACGGCCCCGGCCAGAAGGTCTCCGCCCAGACCGTCGCCGAGCTCTTCCCCGGCGCCGCCCTGGAGTCCTCCACCAAGGCGGGCATCAACCTGGTCCTCGGCAAGGACTACGCCGCCGCCAACGGGGGAAGCACTCCCGCCACCACCCCGACCGCCATCCCGAGCAGCATCGCCGAGGCCGTCCGCCCCGCCGATGCGGCCGCCTGCGACGACGTCTCCTACGGCGCCGCCGGCTAGGCAACGGTGTGAGGGCCCGGGGCTCCGCCGATCGGCGAAGCCCCGGGCCCTCACCGTTGCCTAGGAGTAGAGCCGCTCCAGCACGACCGCCACGCCGTCCTCGTCGTGGCCGACCGTCACCTCGTCCGCCACCGCGAGCAGCCGCTCGTGGCCGTTGGCCATCGCCACGCCGTACGCGGCCCAGCCGAACATCGGTACGTCGTTGGGCATGTCGCCGAAGGCGATGGTCTGGGAGCCCTTCACACCGAGTCGGTGTGCCGCGACCGCCAGGCCGGTGGCCTTTGTCAGGCCGAGCGGGAGCAGCTCCACGATCCCGGGGCCGGCCATCGTGACGCCGACCAGGTCACCGGCGACCCGCTGGGCCACCTCCGCCAGGGCGTCGTCGTCGTGTCCGACGTGCTGGACGTAGAGCTTGCTGACCGGAGCCACCAGCAGCTCCTGGACGCCGACCTGACGGATCGGCAGCCCGGTGCCGATCTCCAGCTGGTAGCCGGGACCGGTGAGCACCTCGCCGTCGAGCCCGTCCTGGTTGGCGGCGATCGCCAGCGTGCCGATCTCGGCCTCGATCTTGGCGATCGCCTCGGCCGCCACCCGGCGGTCCAGGGTGAGCGAGGTGAGCAGCCGGTGCTCGCCGGCGTCGTAGACCTGGGCGCCCTGCCCGCAGACCGCGAGCCCGGTGTACCCGATCTCGTCGAACACCGGCCTGGCCCAGACCGCGGACCGGCCGGTGACGATGATGTGCAGCGCCCCGGCCGCGACGGCCGTGGCCAGCGCGGCACGGGTGCGCGGGGTGACGGTCTCCGCCGAGTTCAGCAGCGTGCCGTCCAGGTCGGTCGCGACCAACCGGTAGGGCAGATCGGTCACTTGACCGGTTCCAGGACGGTCCGCCCGCCCAGGAAGGGCCGCAGCGCCTCTGGTACGGCGACCGAACCGTCGGCCAGCTGGTGGTTCTCCAGGATCGCCACGATCATGCGCGGGACGGCGACCAGGGTGCCATTCAGGGTGGCCAGCGGGCGGACCTTGCCGCCCTCCTCGCGCATTCGGACGGAGAGCCGGCGGGACTGGAACTCGGTGCAGTTCGAGGTCGAGGTGACCTCGCGGTACTTGCCCTGGGTCGGGATCCACGCCTCGATGTCGAACTTCCGCACCGCCGAGGAGCCGAGGTCGCCGGAGGCGACGTCGATCACCCGGTAGGGGAGTTCGAGCGCGTTGAGGAAGTCCTTCTCCCACTGGAGCAGGCGGCGGTGCTCGGCCTCGGCGTCCTCGGGCGTGGTGAAGACGAACATCTCCACCTTCTCGAACTGGTGCACCCGGATGATCCCCCGGGTGTCCTTGCCGTAGGTGCCGGCCTCGCGGCGGAAGCAGGACGAGTAACCGGCGTACCGCAGCGGCAGCTTGTCCGCGTCGATGATCTCGTCCATGTGGTACGCGGCGAGCGGGACCTCGCTGGTGCCGACGAGGTAGCGGTCCTCTTCCTCCAGGAAGTAGACGTTCTCCGCCGCCTGACCGAGGAAGCCGGTGCCGTCCATGGCCGCCGGGCGGACCAGAGCCGGGGTGATCATCGGGATGAAGCCGGCCTCGACGGCCTGCGCGACCGCCATGTTGACCAGGGCGAGCTCCAGCAGTGCGCCGACGCCGGTCAGGTAGTACGAGCGCGAGCCGGCCACCTTGGCGCCGCGCTCGGTGTCGATCGCGCCGAGGACCTTGCCCAGCTCGACGTGGTCCCTGGGCTCGAAGCCCTCGGCCGCGAAGTCGCGCGGGGTGCCGATCTCCTCCAGCGTGACGAAGTCCTCCTCGCCACCGACGGGGGCGGCGGGGTCGATCAGGTTGGCCAGCTGGCGGAGCAGGCGGTCGGCCTCCTCGTTGGCCTCGCGCTGCGCGGCCTCGGCGACCTTGACCTCGGCGGCGAGTTCGCCGGTGCGCTTGAGCAGCGCGGCCTTCTCGTCGCCCTGGGCCTTGGGGATCTGCTTGCCGAGCGTCTTCTGCTCGTTGCGCAGGTCGTCGAAGCGACTGCCCGAGGAGCGGCGCCGTTCGTCGGCGGAGAGAAGGGCGTCGACCAGGTCGACGTCCTCACCACGGGCACGCTGCGAGGCGCGCACTCGGTCGGGGTCCTCACGGAGCAGGCGAAGGTCAATCACGGGGCCAAGCCTACCGGGGCAGGACTGCTGGACCGGAACCAGTTTCGGTGTGGTTCTCCGGGCTGTTGGGGCCGGAGTGGCCGGAGTGTCGACTCCTCGCCGGATATGTCGCTTTCTGCCCGTTTCTCTGGCATCCTGCCCCCTGCCGTCCGCCCCTGCGCAGGTCAGCGCGCTGCAGAGGCCTCGTGGGCCCTGGGGATAACTGCCGCGCGCCTGTGGATAACTGCTGTGCAGAGCCCGCCGGGAGCGAGATTTCCACAGGTGCGACTCCGGGCCTGTGGATGAACGACATGTGCAGGCCGGGCCGCTGACCCGCGAAGGAATTGGGGTTTCAAACCTCGATTCCTCCTCTCAGGTGAGGGAATCCGCGCACTCGGACGGGTGATTTGCTGGAAGAAGGATGACTCTGGTCCGATTAGTCGGCTCTGGAGGAGAAGCGGATGATCTGACCGGCCAGGCCAGTGGATATGCCGGTTTGTCGACTCGTCCCCAAGCCTGTGGATAACTGTGGACAACGCGGCCCCAGCCCGCCTGTGGATGGATCCGGTGACTGTGGACGAAGCCGTCCGCCCGGCGAGGAGTGCGGCGGGCGGACGTACGGAATGGCCGGTCGACCGGCCGGGTGAAGCTGTCGGCGTGTCGGAAAGTGGCATTTCCCCGCGCCGAATGATCGATTCAGATCACTTCCGGCCAGGGCGGCACTCAGCTCTCGCCGCGCCCGTCCAGCGCACGGGAGAGCCAGTCCGCGGCCAGGCTGAAATCCTGGTCGGAGGTGCCGGGCCGCAGCGGGGTCGGCCGGCCCTCGTCCGCCCGGGGATAGGAACCGAGGAACCGCACCTGCGGGCAGATCCGCCGCAGCCCCATCAGCGCCTCGCTCACCCGGCGCTCGCTCAGGTGCCCCTCGCAGTCGATCAGGAAGCAGTAGTTGCCGAGCCCCCCGCCGGTCGGCCGGGACTCGATCCGCATCAGGTTGATCCCGCGCACCGCGAACTCCTGGAGCAGCTCCAGCAGCGCACCCGGGTGGTCGTCCGGCAGCCAGACCACCATCGAGGTCTTGTCCGCCCCGGTCGGCGAGGACACCCGTCCCGGCCGGCCCACCAGGACGAACCTGGTGGTGGCGTTGGCCGCGTCGTGGATGTCGGTGACCAGCGGTTCGAGGCCGTAGATCGGCGCCGCGAATTCCCCGGCGAACGCCCCGTCGAACCGTCCCTCCTGCACCAGCCGCGCGCCGTCCGCGTTGGAGGCGGCCGACTCCCAGCGGGCCTCCGGCAGGTTGGCCGCCAGCCAACGGCGGACCTGGGGCTGGGCCACCGGGTGGCTGGTGACGGTCTTGATGTCGTCCAGCGCCGTCCCCGGCCGCACCAGCAGTGCGAACGAGATCGGCAGCAGCACCTCGCGGTAGATCATCAGCGCCGTGCCGGTGGCCAGTTCGTCACTGGTCGCGGTGACGGCACCCTCGACGGAGTTCTCGACCGGTACGAACGCACCGCTCGCATCGCCCGCCCGCACCGCGTCCAGCACGGCCGGCACCGAGGCCATCGGCACCAGCTCCCGGGTCGCGGCCTCCGGCAGCGTACGCAGCGCCGCCTCCGTGAACGTTCCGGCGGGGCCGAGGTAGGTGTAGCGGGTGGCCGACATGCCGCCTCCGTACGAAATGCATCTGGTGCTGCCCGACCAACCCACCTTAGTCACTCGCCGGTGTCCCCACCCCGGCCGTCCGCCCCCTGAACATTCGGCGGGAGGTCCGGCACCGGCGGTGCCACGCCGTCCGGCACCGGCGGTTCCGCTCCGGGAGGCGCCTCACCCGAAGAGGAACTCCCCGACGTACCCGCCCTCCGCCGCCCCCGGCGGCACCGCGTAGAGCCCGCTCGCCTCGTGCCGCAGGAATCGCGACAGCCCGTCCCCGCGCGCCAGCTTCCGCTGCACCGGCACGAACCCCTTCGACGGATCGGCCTGGAACGCCACGAACAGCAGCCCCGCATCCGGCGACCCGTCCGCGAGCGTCCCGTCCGCGTACGAGAACCCGCGCCGCAGCATGGTGGCCCCGCCGTTCGAGGCCGGTGCCGCCACCCGGACGTGGGCGTCGGGGGCGACCGCGAGCGCGCCGTCCGCATCCCGCGCCGCCAGGTCCACCGCGGTGGTCTCCGTCCCGCCGGAGAGCGGGGCGCCGTCCGACTTCCGTCGCCCGATCACCCGCTCCTGACGGTCCGTCGGCAGGCTCTCCCAGTTGTCGAGCAGCATCCTGATCCGCCGGACCACCGCGTACGTGCCGCCGACCGGCCATCCGTCGCCGCCGGCGGTGAAGATCTTCTGGTCGAAGCCGTCCTGGTCCGGCTTCGGGTTGTTGGTGCCGTCCACCTGGCCCATCAGGTTGCGCCCGGTCATCGGATGCGGGGTGGCGCCCGGGGTCCGGCCGAAGCCGGCCATCTGCCAGCGCAGGGTGGCGGTGCCCGCCGCCTGCCGCTGAAGCACCCGCAGCGCGTGGAAGACGACCAGTGCGTCGTCGGCGCCGATCTGCACCCAGAGGTCGCCGTCGCTGCGGGCCCGGTCGATGGCGTCCCCGGGGAACTCCGGCAGCGGGGCGAGAGCGGCCGGCCGACGGTCCGTCAGACCGGCCTTGTCGAACAGCGAGGCGCCGAATCCGAAGGTGACGGTCAGCGAGCACGGGCCGGCGTCCAGCGCGATCTGGTTCTCCGCCGACGGCGCGTCCTCCCCCCGGGCCAGCCGTGCTGCCGTGGCCGACCACTGCTGCAGCAGCTTCCGCAGCCCGTCCCGCCCGGCGCCCTCGGTCAGGTCGAAGGCGGCCAACTGTACGCGCGCCTGAGCGGGTTGGAGGATGCCCGCCTGCCGGGGGCCGTGGAACGGGATCGCGGCCCGGCCGAGCGCGTCGCCGTCGGAGGGCGCCGTGGCGGCCAGGGCCTGCCGCCCCAGCGCGCCGCCGGCCACCCCGACGGCCAGTCCGGCCCCGGCGCTGCCCAGCAGGGCCCGGCGGGAGAGGGAGGAGGAGGTCATCCGGGGTCAGCCGATCTTGAGCGGTTGTACTGCGGTGACCTGGTCGATGTCCGAGGACCGTACGGTCACCGACACCACCCAGTTGCCCGCCACGGGGAGTTGGCCGGTGCCGGACCAGCGGCCGGGCCCCTCGGACTTGAGGGTCACCGGGAGCGGGCCGAGATCCCGGTCCGGCAGGGTGAGGGCGAGCTGCACCTCGGGCACCTCGACCGGCTGGCCGGCCGTGTCGTTCAGGGCGAGCCGCACGCTGTTCGGCCCGACCCCCGCCGGGTTGAGGGAGACGACGGCGGTGCCCTTGGCGTTCGGGGTGCGGCCACCGGTGTCGTACGGGAGCTTGAGCTCCACCGTCCTCCCGGGCACCGCGCTCGCGGCCGGCGCACCGGCCGTGCCGCTCCCCGGAGCGGCGGCGACCGCCTCGGCGACCTTGCCGGGCGGGGTGTTGGTCAGCATCGTGGTGATCACCAGCACGGCCACCGCGACCGCCGCCTCGACCAGCACCGACCGGCGCAGCCCCGCCCGCGCGGGCGTGCCGTCACGTTCCTGACGCACCGTCGCCTCGGCCCGGGCGGCCTGCTGCCTGGCCAGCTGCGCGGCCCGCACCGGGTCCGTACCCGCGACCACCGCCTCGGGCGCCACGCTGGCCACCGGCTCCGCCCGGTCCGGTGCCGAGCGCAGTCGGCCCACCCAGCCCCGGGAGAACCAGGCGACGCCCACCATGGCGACCACGGCGCCGGTCTTGAGCAGCAGCAGCCTCCCGTACTCGGTGTCCACCAGCGCGCCCCAGCTGCCCAGCCCGCGCCAGGCCTGGTAGACCCCGGTCAGCACCAGCACCCCGACCGCGCCGAAGGCCAGCCTGGAGAACAGCTCGACCGCCCGCAGGCCGACTCCGCCGCGGAGCGCGAGCAGCAGCGTGGCCAGGCCGCCCAGCCAGAGCGCCATCGCCAGCAGGTGCACCATCGCGGCGGGCAACGCCAGCCAGACCTGCTCGCCGACCGAGGCGTGGTCCGCCCCCGCCCAGGTGGCGGCGAGTGCCACGGCCAGCACCAGACCGGCCACCCCGAGGCCCAACCGGGCATCCCTGAGCGGTCGTTCGGCGGCCCGCCGCTCCAGCTGCCGCAGCTCGTCGTCCTCGGTCCCCGGCGCCTGTGGCGCCTCGGGACCGGTCTGCCCCAACTGCCCGACCAGCAACGACAGGAAGACCCCCGCCGCCGCCAGCAGCAGCAGCCGGACCGACAGCGCTGTCCCGATCCGCTCGTCCAGCGTGCTGCGCACCAGCGAGAGGTCGAGGGCCTGCCCGATCCCGGTGCCCCGCTCGTACGGGCCCCGCAGCAGCAGCACCGCCACCGTGGACACCAGCAGCGCGACCCAGCCGGTCATCAGCAGCCGCTGCACCGACCGGACCGCCGCCCCGGCGGGCCAGCAGAGCAGTACGAACGCGGCCGCCCCGGCCAGCAGCGCGAAGGCGGCGTACGCGATCGTGCGGCCGGTGCCGTAGGCGAAGGCGACCACGCCGTCCGCCTGGGGGTTCTGGAGCGCGGCGGCCGAGACAGTGGTCGCCGAGGGCGCGCCGATCGAGAAGGTGAAGGCACCGCCGATCGGGTGCGAGTCCTCCGAGACGGCCCGCCAGGCCACCGTGTACGTGCCATTTCCGAGGCCGCTCCGCAGCGCGACCCGGGCGGTGGCGGCCTTGCCGTCCACGTGGCCCAACTCGCCGGAGTCCACCGGCGTGCCGTCAGGTCCGAGCACCCGGACCGAGTCGGTGGAGAGCGAGACCCCCTCGCTGAAGGTCAGTGTCACGGCGGCGGGCGCGGTGGGCACCACCGCGTTGCCCGCCGGGTCGGTGGAGACCAGAGTCGCGTGCGCGGACGCCGTCCCGGCACCGCCGATCAGCAGCAGCAGGGCCGTGACCACGACCGTCAGCAGGGCACCAAGCCTCTTCCACATGTGCTACTGGCTCCCGGGTCGGTAGGTGAGGGGTTCCACCGGCACCTGGACGGCGATGGTGCCGCCCTTGGCGAAGGTGAGCTGGAGTTCGAGCCGGTCGCCGACCACGGGCGCCTTCGTCCAGCCCATGATCATGAGGTGGTTCCCGCCCCGGGACAGCTGCAGCTCGCCGTGGGCGGGCACCGGGAAGGACGTCACGTCCTCCATCGTCCGCTCGGTGGAGCGGTGCATGGTGACCGAGCCGGCACCGGGGCTGCGCACCCCGACCAGCTCGTCGCCGGCCGTCCCGGAGTTACGGACCGTCAGGTACCCGGCGGCCATCCCGCCCGGGCTCGCCGGCGCCGGGATGTAGGAGTCCACCACGCTCAGCCCGGCCACCGCGGCCGGGCTGTCGGACCCGCAGCCGACCAGCACCGTACCGACGGTCAGCGCGGCCGCCAGCCCGGCGCCGACCAGCGCCCGGCGGCCGAACGGACTCATGCCGGCACCCCCTTGGCCAGCAGCGGCAGGTCGTGCGTGAAGGTCTGCACCGAGGTGCTGCTCATGTAGAGCAGGTGCGCCTTGTCGTCCTGCGGCAGGAAAGTGAGCACCTGGGCGCCGTGCGAGGAGGTGACGCTGCCGTCCTTGTTCACGATCGGGTCCTCGACCAGGACGCCGAGCGACCTGGCGGCGGCCTTCACCTGGTTCAGGTCGCCGGTCAGCCCGACAAAGTCCTTGCCCATCGCGTCCAGCCAGGTGCGCAGCACCTGAGGGGTGTCCCGCTGGGGGTCGGTGGAGACGAAGACCACGTCGATCTTCTTCTGGTCCTCCGCAGGGAGCTTCGACATCGCCACGCCGATGTCGCCCATCGTGGTGGGGCAGACGTCCGGGCAGCTGGTGTAGCCGAAGAACAGCAGGGTGGGGCGCCCGGCGGTCCGCTTGCGCAGGTCGAAGGGCTGACCCGAGGTGTCGGTGAGGGTCAGTTCGGGCTTCTCGAAGTGCTTGCCCAGCACGCTGGCCTGGTAGGGCGAGCTGCCGCTCTCCTTCGAGACCTTGGCCGGGCCGTCGGAGCTGCCGCCGCCGGAGCCGCAGGCGCTGAGGGAGAGGGCGGCGGTCAGCGCGAGGGCGGCGGCGCCGAGCAGTCGGGGGGAAGGGGTACGTGCCATTGCGGAGGTCCGATCGGGGAGCGTGCGGTAGCCGGTCCCGGCCGCCGCGTGGCTCGCGGCGGCCGGGACCGACCCGGAATCAGGAGGCGCTGCTCTTGCGGCGCAGGCCGAGGACGCCGAGGCCGGCACCGATGACGCCGACCACGATGCCGACCACACCGAGGGTGCGGGCGGTGGAGTCGTCGGAGCTCGTCGCGGTGTGGTCGGCGCCCTGGTCCTTGGCGGCGTCGGCGGAACCCGCGTGGTGGTCGCCGGCCGCGGCGGCCTTGGTCAGGGTCAGCACCGGGGCGGGCTTGGCGGGCTCGGGCTGGCCGTCCTTGGTCTCGTCGATCCAGCGCACCACATCACCGTTGTCGTAGGTCTGCAGTGCCTTGAAGGTCAGCTTCTCGGTGTCGGTCGGCATCGCGCCGAGCGAGACCGAGAAGTCCTGGTACTGGCCGGGGCCGATCTTGGTGCCGGCGTCGGCGGTCCAGGTGATCTTGGAGACCGCCTCGGTGATGTCCTTGCCGTGCGACTTCAGCGGCTTGTCGAGCTTGGACTTCTCCAGGGTGGCGGTCCAGCCCGGGATCGGCTGGGTGCGCACCGAGGCCATCGGGTGGTCCAGCGGCAGGTTGACCTCCAGCTTCACCGTCGAGGCGGTGTCGCTCTCGTTCGGCACCCGGAAGGCGACGGCGCTGTAGCCGCCCTGCGGGGTCGAGCCCGGCTGGACGGTGACGTGCGCGAAGGCGGGGCCGGCCAGCGCGAGTACGGAGGCGGCGGCGACCGTAGCGGCGGCGGCGAGACGACGGGCGGGAGAGATACGCATGCGGTGGGCTCCAACGGGAGACGGGTACGCGCGCGGGCCGCAACGGCGGCGCGCGTACGCGGGAAGTGACGGACAGACAGAGCTGTACGCGCACTCCCCTGCAGCTCCGGTCAGTGCGCGTACGCCGCCACGGGCGGACCGCGGCGCGGCAGGCTGTGCCGCAGGGTGGCCGCGCCGGGCAGCCGCCAGTCACCCGCCCGGGGTGCGCGGGGTCGGCCGCGGTCGGTGGCCGCCGGGCCGACCAGCACGGTGAGCAGCAGCGCGAACGCCGTCCGCAGCGGGGCGGCGAACTCCTGCGCCACCTCCGCCGTCAGCCGCAGCAGCCGCCACAGGGCGGCCTCGCCACGGTGCAGCCACCAGCCGGCCAGTACGGCGGCGGCCAGGTGGCCGAGCAGCATCGGTCCGGTCAGCCCGAGCCAGCCGGCGGCCTCCGGCACGGCGGCTGCCGGGTACGCGTCCGGGTCGAGCCCGGCCGCGCTGACCACCCCGCCGGGGTTGTCGATCAGGGTGGCGGTGCCGCTCTCGTCGCAGACCAGCCGACTCGCCACCTGAGGCAGCGTCAGGCCGCCGCCGTGGTGCATGCCGGGCATCGAGGCACCGCACAGGAAGTGGAAGACCAGGTGCAGCCCGAGCTGACCGGTACCCAGCGCACCGGCGATGGCGAGCAGCGAACGCTCACGCCCGCCGAGCAGCACGGCCAGCGCGCAGACCGCGGCGAACCCGGCGGCCAGCGCGGTCGCCCCGACCTCGCCTTCGCCCACCAGGGCGTGCCCGGCCGCTGCGATCAGCGTGCACACCAGCGCGAACGGCACCGCCCGGGCAAGCCGCAGGTCCCAGGCGGCGGCCGGGGCACGGAGGCCCGCTGCGGCAGCACCCGGGGGCGGAGCGAGGCGGTGGACGGTCATGGCTGGGACATCTTCTCACCGCCTACACGGACCACTGGGGGAGGGGCCGAAAATCCCCGGGAACGGCCGGTTCGAGCCCGGCGCGCGTGGCGGGCCGTGCGCCGTACGGGCACACCCTGCTGCACCAGTCCATCCGCCGAACGGGTGGGACCGGCCCTCCTGCACGGTTCATCCGGGAACAGGTCGGAGATACCTAGTTGTATGTGGAGCCGCAGCCAGGAGGGACCTCCCGTGGACATCTGGTGGACTCTGCACCTCAAGCGCGACCCGGCCAGCGTTCCGCTCGCCCGGCGCATCCTGCTCGGCGCGATGGACTCAGCCGGCGTCGACCCGCAGGTGGCCTTCGACCTCGGCATCGCCCTCACCGAGGCCTGCGCCAACGCCGTCGAGCACGCCACCTCCGCCCGCCCGGACGCGGGCTTCCAGATCACCGCGTCCCTCTCCGGCGACCGCCTGCGGATCGAGGTCACCGACACCGGCCCCGGCCTCCCCCCGGCCGCCGTACCCTCCCGGCCGCTCACCCTCCCCCCGCTGCGCCGCCAGGCCGGTCCCGCCGTCCGCCCCCCGGGCCGCTGCCGCACCCGCCGCGGCCGGGCCAGCCTCCCGGCCCCCGCCCTCACCCCCCACCGTCCCCGCCCCGGCGACCACCCGGCCCCCTACGACACCCACGTCCTCCCGGCCGGTCGCCCCACCGCCGCCCGCCCGATCGACCTGGACACCCTCCCCGACCTCACCGCCGAGAGCGGCCGCGGCCTCTTCCTGATCCACGCCCTCACCGACCACGTCCAGCTCCGCAACCACCCGCTGCGCGGAGCCATCGTGAGCTTCGACAAGGTCCTCAAGTGGCAGGACGACGCCCTCCTCCGGGCGGCCTCCTGACCTGAACGCCACCCGGCTCCGCCTACCTCCACCCGGGCGGGGAGCTCGGGCCGCCCGAGGCCACCGACCTGCCCGACGCCGTCAGACCGGCCAGGACGGTTTCCGCGACGGCCGCCCCGGCCCGACGAGTGGCGTCTGGTGGTACGTCAGCTGACGCCGGCCTCCCGTACGGGCGATCAGGAATTGCCGGTGGTCCGTGGCCTCCGGAGCATGGGGGCATGGATCACCAGATGCGAGCCGAGTACGGTCCCGCCGGGAAGCCGGGCGGGGTGAAGAGCTGGCACATCACGGTGGGGAACGCGACCACCGCGATGTGCGGGCACGAGCTGGAGACGGAGGCGGAGGTCAGGGAGCCGGTCCGGTGGGCCGAGGAGCCGGGTCTCAACTGCCACACCTGTGGCGCGCTCTTCCTCCGTGAGGTGCCCTACCTGCCGAGCGAACACCTCTACCGCGAGCAGCCGTAGCCGGCGGGCATGGAGCCGACGGAGCTGGTCGAGGAGCTGTGCGCCCGGATCGACCGGATCGACCCGCTGCTGTACGCCTTCACCCCGGAGCCCGGCCGCTACCTGCGGCTGGCCGCCGAGGCCCGGGAGCTGGAGCGGCGGTACGGCGACCGGGAGCGCCCGCCGCTCTACGGCGTGCCGGTCGCCGTCAAGGACGTGATCCACGTGGACGGGCTGCCCACGCACGCCGGCTCGGCGCTCCCGCCGGGCCTGCTGGCCGGTCCCGAGGCCACCGTGGTGCGGCGGCTGCGGGCCGCCGGCGCGCTGGTCGCGGGCAAGACGGTGACCGCCGAGTTCGCGCTGAACGCCCCCGGCCCGACCCGCAATCCGGTCGACCCGGCCCACACCCCGGGCGGCTCCAGCAGCGGTTCGGCCGCCGCCGTCGCGGCCGGCCTGGTGCCGCTGGCGGTCGGCACCCAGACGGTCGGCTCGGTGATCCGCCCGGCGGCGTACTGCGGGGTGGTCGGCTTCTGCCCCAGCTACGGCCGGATCCCGGCGGACGGGCTGATCGCCAACGCCCCCAGCCTGGACACCGTCGGGATCTTCGCTCCGGACCTGCCCTGGGTCGAACGGGCGGCAGCGGTCCTCTTCGACGACTGGCGGCCGTCGGCCGTGACCGAGCGCCCCCCGGTCCTGGGTGTCCCGGTCGACTACCTGGAGGCGGTCTCACCGGCCGGCCGGGACGCTTTCGAGCGCCTCCGGCTGACGGCCCGACGGATGAAGCTGCCGTGGAGCCCGGCCGAATCGGCCGAGGACATGTGGGTGATCAGCAGGTACGAACTCGCCCAGGTGCACCGTGAGTTGTACCCCCGCTTCGCCAACCTCTACCGACCCGAAACGGCCTCGGCGATCCGGCACGGGCAGGAGATCGACCCCGCCGCGTACACCGCCGCGCTGCACGCCCGCAGCCGCTACCGCCGGCGTCTCGCCGCGCTCACCGCGGCCGAGGGCATCGACCTCTGGGCCACCCCCGCCGCCACCGGCCCGGCCCCGGTCGGTCTGGAGAGCACCGGTGACGCCGTGATGTCCCTTCCCTGGAGCCACGCCGGCTGGCCCGCCCTCACCCTCCCGGCCGGCACCGTGGACGGCCTGCCGGTCGGCCTCCAGCTGGTGGCCCCGGCCGGTGCGGACGAGCAACTGCTCCGCTGGGCTGCGGGCATCCTCCCGGGCGGGGAGTGACCCGCGGGATCAGCTCCGGTCCTGCGCCCGGCACCAGGGTGAGCAGCTGCCGAAGCCTATGCTGGGCAGCCGGAGGTGCGCAGTGACCGGAGCGGTGACGGACGGACGGGTCCAGCGGGGGAACGAGACCCGGCGGGCGGTGCTCGGCCGTGCGGTCCAGGTCGCCTCGATCGAGGGTCTCGGCAGTCTGTCGATCGGCCGGCTCGCCACCGACCTCGGGCTGAGCAAGAGCGGGGTGTTCGCCGCCTTCGGCTCGAAGGAGGAGCTGCAGCTGGCGACCGTCCGCGCCGCCCGCCGGATCTTCTACGACGCGGTGATCGTCCCCGCCGAGCAGGCCGCTCCCGGGCTGCCCCGGCTCCGGCTGCTCTGCGAGAGCTGGATCGCGTACATCCAGGCCAAGGTCTTCCCCGGGGGCTGCTTCTTCCAGTCGGTTTCGGTCGAGTTCAACACCCGGCCCGGGCCGATCCGGGATGCGCTGGCCGTCGCCGCCCGGGACTGGGAGGGCCTGCTGGTAGACCTGATCCGGATCGCCCGGGCCAAGGGCGAGCTGGCGGCGGACGTGGACCCGGAGCAGCTGGCCTTCGTCCTGGTCGGGCTGATGGAGACGTCCAACGCGCACGCCCTGCTGCTGGACGACCCCACCCGCTACGGCCGCGCCGCCACCGCGATCGCCCACGCCATCGACTCCGTCAGCGCCTGAGGGCTCAGCTCAGTACGGTCGGCATCAGCAGCGAGAACGTCCCCTCCCGGTCCGGGTAGCGGATCGCCAACGGCGCCACCGGGCCGCCGAGTTCGAGCGTCAGCTGGTCGCGGCGCCCTGCGGTGATCGCCTCCATCAGGAACTCCCGGTTCACGCCGATCCTGAGCCCCCCATCGTGCCCGTTGCCGCCCGCGACCGCCTCCGCGCCCGCGACCCCCAGCGTGCCGTCGGCGCCGACGGTGAGGACCGAGACCTGCTGCTGCACGCCGTCCTGACTCCGGGTCAGGCGCCGGGTCGCCCCGGTCGACAGCTCGGCCCGCAGTTCGGCGGCGTCGACCGCCACTCGACGGGTCGGCTCCAGCCGCAGCATCGGGCGGTAGTCGGGGTAGTCCTGGTCGACCCGCCGGCCGGTGACGACCCGCTCGGGGTGGCCCGCACCCGACACGGCCACGGTCAACTGATCTCCTTCGAACACCAGTTGGGCATTGTCAGCACCCTCCAGCAGGGTCCGGACCTCGTCCACGAAGGCCGTCCCGGCGATCGCACTGACCGGCGGACCGTCCAGGGCGGCCACCGGCACGAGCGAGACGGCCATCCGGTAGCGGTCGGTGGCGACCAGGCGCAGGCCGTCCGCCGCGAGTTCCAGCAGGACGCCGCAGAGGGCGGGTTGCTCGGGGTTGCTGCCCGCGGCGAACCGGACGGCGTCCAGGGCAGCGGCCAACTCGTGTGCGGGGGTGGTCAGTCGAGTCTGGTTCATCGGGTTCTCCCTCTGGTCGATCAGTGCGCGGACCGTGGAGAGTTCGCGTCGCGCGTCGGCCAGGCCGTCCTCCAGACGGCGCAGGTGTGCCTCCAGGGTCTGCCGGGCTGCGGCGGGGCCGGCCGACAACACTCGGGAGATGTCCGGCAACGGCATGCCGACCCGGCGCAGCCGGGCGATCAGCCGGGCGTCCCCGACCTGCTCCTCGGCGTACCAGCGGTAGCCGCTCTGCGGGTCAACCCAGGCCGGGCCGAACACACCCGCGCCGTCGTAGAACCGCAGCGCGCTCACGCTGAGGCCGCTGTGCCGGGCCATCTCTCCGATGCTGCGCATCACGTTCTCCACGCCGAGGACTCTGGGGGCTCGACCAGGTCGAGGGTCAACCGGGCCACGGTAGTCCCGGCCTGCGTCAGCCGGGAAACTGCACGAACGGTCGTGCTAATATCCCGATCTCAACCGGCTGCGCGCCGCAGCCCTCCCGGGGGAGTGTCCATGGATCTGTCCGCCGCCCTGCTCCGCACCGCCCTGAACGCCGCCGCCACGGTCTCGCCCCGTCTGGCGGGCCGGGCCGCCTTCGAGGTGTTCTGCCGCCCGCTGCGGCGCAGCCGGGTCAGATCGGCCGAACGGGAGCTGCACGACCTCGCGGTCACCGAGCGGCTCACTGTCGGTGGCAAGGCGGTGACCGCCTACCGCTGGGGCGACGGAGCACGTCCGGTGCTGCTGGTGCACGGCTGGCAGTCCAGAGCGTCCCGCTTCGCCCCGCTGATACCCGGCCTGCGGGCCCTCGGCCTGACGCCGGTCTCGTTCGACGCGCCCGGCCACGGGGGCTCCGGCGGTCGGGCCACCACGCTGCTCGACGTCCGCGACCTGATCGGCCAACTGCACGACCGGTACGGCCCCTTCGAGGCGATCGTGGCCCACTCCTTCGGGGTGACCTGCACCTTCGCGGCGCTACGCGACGGGGTGAAGGCCGGGCGACTGGTGGCGATCGCCGGAGTGAGTGAATTCGCCTTCCTGCCCATGGAGTTCTGCCGTCAGCTGGGCCTCGGCAGGTGGGCCGGGCGCGAGCTGGAGCGCCGGATCGCCCGCCTGCTGCCCGCCGGACAGGGGCTCGGCACCCTGGACGCCGCCTACCGGCCCGCGGACCTGACCCTGCCGATCCTCGCGGTGCACGACGAGGATGACCCGACCGCACCGCTCAGCCAGTCCCACCGCCTCCGCGACGCGTACGGGGAGCAGCTCCAGCTGCTCACCACCCGGGGTCTCGGCCACCGGCGGATCCTCGGTGAGCCCGCCGTCGTGGACAACGTGCTCGGCTTCCTCGGCGCCGAATGACGACGGGCGGCCCCCCGTGAGGGGAGCCGCCCGGTGGGCCGGGGCTGTCAGCCGCCACTCTTCCGGCGGAAGTTGCGCTTGCCGCCTGCGGCCGCGTGCGTGCCGTGGACCTTGGACTCGCTGCCCGGGCCACCGCCGGCGCCGTCCGTCCGGACACCCTGCTTGCGCTCCAGGGCGGCCAGGAACTTCGCCTTCACGTCGTCGGGCGCGGCGGGAGTCTGCTCCGTGCTCTGCGGTTCGGCGGATTCAGGTGTGCCGCTGCTCATGGGTTGACCTCCAGAAGACCAGTGTTGCCAGCCTCACCATGTCATGCCGGGAGGGCTCGCTCCCACCATTTCACCCCCCGTGGTGCTCGTCCGGGAAGTGCGGCCCGCCGATCAGGAACAGCAGCAGGGCGGTCGGGAAGCCGATGGCTGCGATCACCAAGACGAAGAACTCCAGCACCATCACAGCGGACTCCCGAGGAGAGGGGTGAGCAGACAAATCTGACGGTATGTCCAGATTCGGCCGCCTGCCACTTCCCTCGTCCCACCGAGCGATCATCGTCCGAACCCTGTCCGCCCGTCCGCTCCGCCGCCACACTGACGGGATGCAGGTGGAGCTGGCGGGTGAAGCGCAGGGACCGGGGCGGCCGAGCGAGGACTTCGCCGCGACCTCGCCGGAGGCCCTGGTGCTGCTGGACGGTTCGAGTGCGCCGGACGGCCTGGAATCCGGCTGCCGGCACGGCACCCCCTGGTACGTCCGGCGGCTCGGCGTGCACCTGCTCGCCCGGCTCACCGACCGGCCCGACCGTTCGATCGCCGAGTGCCTGGCCGACGCCATCGTCGAGACCGCCGCCCTGCACGGCGGCCGCTGCGACCTGTCCCACCCCAACACCCCGGCCGCGATGGTGGTCGCCGCCCGGCTGCACGGCAGCTCGCTGGAGTACCTGGTGCTCGGCGACTCGCTGCTCGTGCTCCAGCTCAAGGATGGGCCGCCCCGGGTGGTCGGCGACAACCAGCGCTTCCCGGCCGGCGAGCTGCTCCGCCGTCAGATCTGGTCCACCGTCCCCGGCTCCGCCGAACGCCGCGACCTGCACATGCGGTACGCCCTGGCGGTCAGGGCTGCCCGCAACTCCGGCCACGGGCCGTGGATCGCCGCCGCCTCGCCCCGGGCCGCCGCCCACGCCGAGACCGGCTTCGTCCGGCTCGCCGCACTGCACGCGGTGGCCGCCCTCAGCGACGGGGCCGCCCGCTACACCGAACGCTTCTGCCTCGGCAGCTGGTCGGACGCCCTCCACCTGCTGGCCGAACGAGGCCCCGCCGAACTCATCGCCCAGGTCCGCTCCACCGAACGCACCGACGCCCACTGCGAACGCTGGCCGCGCGGCAAGACCCACGACGACGCGTCGGCCCTGTACGCGCGGATCTGATCTGCAGCGCGGGCGACGCCGTCGTCGGAGGTCGCCCGCGCCCCGGCCGTCCTGCGTGCGTCAGTCGGTCGGGTGGCCGAAGGCGCCGGACTGGAAGTCCCGCATGGCCTGCTCCAGCTCCCGGTGGCTGTTCATCACGAACGGCCCGTAGTGCGCCACCGGCTCACGGATCGGCTGCCCGCCCAGGATGATCACGTCCAGGTTGGGGTGCCGGGAGTCCTGCTTGGCGTCGGCCGAGATGGTGAGGGTGTCGCCCTCGCCGAAGACCGCCGCCTGCCCGCTCCGGAACGGCCGGCGCTCCGCACCGACGGTGCCGTCACCGTTGAGCACGTACGCCAGCGCGTTGAAGTCCTTGCGCCAGGGGATGGTGATCTCGGCGCCCGGCGTCACGGTGGCGTGCAGCAGGGTGATCGGCGTGTGGGTGACACCCGGGCCCTCGTTGCCGTCCAGCTCACCGGCGATCAGCCGGAGGATCGAGCCGCCGTCGGGCGAGGTCAGCAGCTTGACGTGGCCGCCGTGGATGTCCTGGTACCGGGGCTGCGTCATCTTGTCGGCGGCCGGGAGATTGACCCAGAGCTGGATGCCGTGGAACAGGCCACCCGTCATGACCAGCGACTCGGGCGGCGTCTCGATGTGCAGGATGCCGGAGCCGGCCGTCATCCACTGGGTGTCGCCGCCGCCGATGTGGCCGCCGCCGCCGTGCGAGTCCTTGTGGATGAACTCGCCCTCGATCAGGTAGGTCACCGTCTCGAAGCCGCGGTGCGGGTGCCAGGGCGTGCCCTTCGGCTCGCCCGCGGCGTAGTCCACCTCGCCCATCTGGTCCATCATGATGAACGGGTCGAGGTACTTGGTGTTGATCTTCGCGAAGGCCCGGCGGACCGGAAAACCCTCGCCCTCGAAGCCCTCGGGGGCGGTGACCACCGTCAGGACCGGCCGCGACACGTTGGTCGCGGGGTCGGGGGTGGCGACGCGCGGAAGGGTCAACGGGTTCTCGACGGTCACGGCGGGCATGTCGGCCTCCTTCAGGGGTCTGTGGCCTATGCCCAGAAGAGTAGTTCAATCATCAACTAGAAGCAAGTTGAAAGTTGAACCATATGGTGCCACCACGGCCGCTGGGGTGAACCGCGCGTCTCAGCCGTACATCCGGCGCATCGTGAAGTCGACCATCTGCTCCACGGCCTTGGCGTCGAACACCATCCGGTGCTCGCCCTCCATGTCCAGTGCGAAGCCGTACCCGGTCGGGAGCAGGTCGAGGACCTCGGCGCCGGTGACGCTGAAGTGCTTGGAGTCCTTGCCCGCGTAGCGGCGCAGCTCCTTGAGCGAGCTGAACATCGGGATCACCGGGGTCGGGGTGTTGTGCAGGGCGAGGAAGCCGGGGCGGTCGCCGCGCGGGCAGTGCACCTTGGAGGTGATGAAGATCGCCTGGAAGTCCTCGACCGGCATCGAGCCCGTGGTGAAGGCGCGGACGGCGTCCGCGAGGGATGGCGGAGAGGGTTCGGGGTAGAGAGACTGCTGGGGGGCGGCCTGCGGTGGCTGCTCGCCGTACTGGCCGGGGCCCGGCATGCCGTTCATCCCCTGCTGCTGCGCGTGCTGCTGCTGCGCCTGCTGCTGGTAGGGGTCGCCCTGATACCCGGTCTGCTCGTAGCCGTACACAGGGCAAGGCTATCGGTGGACGTGACCGTGTTCATAGTCCCGTCGCGTCCAGGGGCTTGAACAAGTTACTTACGGGTAGCATCATGGTGCCTACTGGTGGGTAAGTGGGGCGCTCGAAGGCGGCGGACCCCGGAAGCGACGAACCGGAGAAACGGTCATGGGTCACTACAAGTCCAACCTGCGTGACGTGGAGTTCAACCTCTTTGAGGTGTTCGGCCGTGACCAGGTGTACGGCACCGGTCCGTTCGCCGACATGGACGTCGAGACCGCGAAGAACATCCTCGGTGAGATCGCGCGTCTCGCCGAGAACGACCTCGCCGCGTCCTTCGTCGACGCCGACCGCAACCCGCCGGTCTTCGACCCGGAGACCAACACGGCTCCGATCCCGGCGACCTTCAAGAAGAGCTACCAGACCTACATGGACGCCGAGTGGTGGCGCCTGGGCATCCCGGAGGCGATCGGCGGCCAGGTCACCCCGTCCTCGCTGATCTGGGCCTACGCGGAGCAGATCCTCGGCTCCAACCCGGCGATCTGGATGTACTCCTCCGGTCCGGCGTTCGCCGGCGTCGTCTACGACGAGGGCACCGAGGAGCAGCAGAAGGTCGCCCAGCACATGGTCGACCGCCAGTGGGGCGCCACCATGGTGCTGACCGAGCCGGACGCCGGTTCGGACGTCGGCGCCGGCCGCACCAAGGCGATCAAGCAGGAGGACGGCTCCTGGCACATCGAGGGTGTGAAGCGCTTCATCACCTCGGGCGAGCACGACATGTCCGAGAACATCATCCACCTGGTGCTGGCCCGCCCCGAGGGCGGCAAGCCGGGCACCAAGGGCCTGGGCCTGTACATCGTGCCGAAGTTCGACTTCGACTGGGAGACCGGCGAGCTCGGCGAGCGCAACGGTGTCTACGCGACCAACGTCGAGCACAAGATGGGCCTCAAGGCGTCCAACACCTGTGAGATGACCTTCGGCGCGAAGCACCCGGCCAAGGGCTGGCTGGTCGGCGAGAGCGTCGACGGCATCCGCCAGATGTTCAAGATCATCGAGTTCGCCCGGATGATGGTCGGCACGAAGGCCATCGCCACCCTCTCCACCGGTTACCTGAACGCGCTGGAGTACGCCAAGGAGCGCGTGCAGGGCGCCGACATCTCCAACTTCATGGACAAGGCCGCCCCGCGCGTCACCATCACCAACCACCCGGACGTCCGCCGTTCGCTGATGACCCAGAAGGCGTACGCCGAGGGCATGCGCGCCCTGGTGCTCTACACCGCCTCGGTCCAGGACGACCTGGTGGCCGCCCGCCTGCGCGGTGAGCACGACGACGCCGCCGAGCGCCTGAACGACCTGCTGCTGCCGATCGTCAAGGGCTACGGCTCGGAGAAGTCCTACGAGCAGCTCGCCCAGTCCCTGCAGACCTTCGGTGGCTCCGGCTTCCTCCAGGAGTACCCGGTCGAGCAGTACATCCGGGACGCCAAGATCGACACCCTGTACGAGGGCACCACCGCCATCCAGGGCCTGGACTTCTTCTTCCGGAAGATCGTCAAGGACGGTGGCCAGGCGCTCACCGTGGTCTCCGAGCAGATCAAGAAGTTCCTCGCCACCGGTGAGGGCGGCGACGCCCTGGCCACCGAGCGCGAGCTGCTCGGCAAGGCGGCCGGTGACCTGGAGGCGATCGTCGGCAAGCTGCTGGCCGACCTGTCCTCGGTCGAGCAGGACGTCAAGAACATGTACAAGGTGGGCCTCAACACCACCCGCCTGCTGATGGTCTCCGGCGACGTCGTGGTCGGCTGGCTGCTGCTCCGTCAGGCCGCCGTCGCGCTGGCCAAGCTGGAGGCGGGCGCCACCGAGAAGGACGTCCCGTTCTACCAGGGCAAGGTCGCCGCGGCCCGCTTCTTCGCCCGCAACGTGCTCCCGACCGTCACCCCCCAGCGGCTGATCGCCGAGGGCGTCGACAACGAGATCATGGAGCTCGCGGAGGAGGCTTTCTAAGCCTCGGAAGCCGCCCGAATACCGCCTGACACACCCTCAGCACCGCGGGGCCCGGTCCACCAGGACCGGGCCCCGCGGTGTGTCCGTCAGCCGCCCCGCAGTGCGGTCAGGGGGTCGGTGCGGGCCGCTCGCAGCGACGGGTAGAGGCCGGCGAGCAGTCCGGTCACGCTGCCGATCAGCGGGGCGGCCAGGGTGGCGGCGGGGTGCATCACCGCCGTCCAGTCGTGGGCGGCGGCCACCGCGAGGACGGCCAGTACGCCCAGGCCGGTGCCGACCAGGCCGCCGAGGGTGCCGAGCACGGTCGACTCGGTGAGGAACTGGGCCGCGATGTGCCGGGTCCTGGCGCCCAGGGCACGGCGCAGGCCGATCTCCTCGGTCCGTTCCAGGACGGCCACCAGGGTGGCGTTGGCGATGCCGGCCGCGCCGACCAGCAGGCAGACCGTGGCCAGCGCCAGGAAGAGCCGGGTCAGGTCGGAGCCCACCCCGTCCTGCAGCCCGTGCGGGTCCGCCGGCGGGGTGACGGTGAACGAGTCCGGGGAGTCCGGCCGGAGCGCGACGGCGGCCTGCTCGGCGACCACCGAGGCCGCGCCGGCCCGGGTGGCGATCAGCCCCTGCGCACGGCGGTCGGCCCCGCCGCCGGGAGGGCCGAACTGCTCCAGCGCCGTACGGGCCGGGACGATCGCGCCCGGCGGCGTGGCGGGCTGCCGCCGGACGTCCGAGTAGATCCCGATCACGGTGTACGGCAGTCCGTCGAGGTAGACGGCGGGCTGGGCGTCCAGCCGGCTCACCCCGAGCTGTTCGGCCGCGGCCTGACCGAGCAGCACCACCCGCTGCCCGGTGCGCTGGGCGAAGGCGTCCATGGTCACGCCCGCCCGCAGGGTCGGTGCCATCGCCGCGACCGCGCCGGGGGTGGCGGCGAGGACGGTCGTGGCCGGGTGCTCCCCGCCGGTGGGCCGGTCGGAGAGCACCGGGTTTCCCGGTACAGGCCACCAGACCCCGGCCGCCTCGACCCCGTCGATCCGGCGCAGCCGCTCGTCGGCGTCCGCAGGGAAGCTCGTCGGTGGGTCGGCCCCCGGTCGGCCCTGGTCGGTCCCGGCGCGGTCGGCGACGGTCACGGTGGTGGCCCTGGTCAGGTCGAGCTGTTCGCCGATCCGGCCGGCGGCGGTCGCGGTCAGCCCGAGGACCGCGACGAAGCCGCCGATGCCGAGCACCGTGCCCAGCACGGTGAGCGCCGAACGGCCCGGCCGCTGGAGGATCCCGGCGACCGCCTCCTCGCACAGGTCCCGAGCGCCGAGCCGCGTACCCGGCTCCGGCAGGGTGTCGTGGGCCATCAGCGGGCCACCTCCGTCGGTTCGGACAGCACGCCGTCCCGGATCGTCACCCGACGCCCGGCCCGGGCCGCGACGGCCGGGTCGTGGGAGATCACCACCAGCGTGCGGCCCTGCGCGTGCAACTCGTCCAACCGGTCGAGCACCGCCTCGGAGTCGTCGGATCCGAGGTTGCCGGTCGGTTCGTCGCAGAGCAGCAGGCCCGGCCGGTTGACCAGCGCCCGGGCGATCGCCACCCGCTGCCGCTCGCCGCCGGAGAGCGTGGTCGGCAGGGCGTCCAGTCGGTGGGCCAGGCCGACCAGCCGCAGTGCCTCCCGGGCTGCCTCGGCCCGCCGGGGCCGGGGCACCTGCCGGTAGACCTGCGCGAGCGCGACGTTCTCCTCGGCGGTGCGGTGCGGCAACAGGTGGAAGGACTGGAAGACGAACCCGATCCGCCGCCCGCGCAGCGTCGACCGGTCCCGGTCGGTCAGCGGGCCGGTATCGATGCCGTCCAGCTCGTACCGGCCCCCGCTCGGGGCGTCGAGCAGACCGAGCAGGTGCAGCAGGACGGACTTGCCGGAGCCGGACGGGCCGCTGACGGACAGGTACTCGCCTTGACGGACGCTCAGGTCGGTGGGGTGCAGGGCGGTGACGGGCGGCTCACCACCGAAGCTCCGGCTCACGCCGGTGAGCCGGATGACGGGGGTCCGGGCGTCGGTGCTCACCTTCCGACCACCACCTGGTCGCCCACCCGCAGGCCGTCCTCGTCGACCGGGGTCACGGCGACCATGCCGTCCGCCGTCACGCCGGTGGTCACCACCACGGTGCGCCGGTCGCCGTCGGCGTTCACCGTGGTGACCGTGGTCCGCCCGGCGGCATCGGTGGAGATCGCGGCCACCGGGACGGCGGGGACGGGCCGGCTGAAGCCGTACTTGAGGATGGTGATCCGGACGTTGCTGCCGCTCAGCGCGCCGGGCGGGTCGGCGGACGGGGTGACGGTGACCGGTACGTACCGGGGGGCGTCGGCGTTGGGCACCGGGGGAGCGGCCGCCCCGCTCGCGGCCGGTGCGGCCGCCCCGCCGAGGGTGACCACCCGCCCGGCGGGCGGGGTGGTGGTCGGGGGGCCGAGCTCGGCCACGGTGCCGGTGAGCCGGGCACCGGTCTCCTCGGACATGATCTCCACCGCCATGCCGGGCTCAACTACCGCTGCCTGCGCGGGAGTAAGCTGCCCGGTGACGGCCAGGCCCCCGCTGGTGAGGGAGAGCAGCGGGCCCGCCACCGGCATGCCCACCGAGCTGGCGACCGCGGTCACCGAGGCCGGCAGGGTCGGCAGGAAGACCACGTGCGCTGCCGGGACCATCGGCCCGTTCGCCGCGACGGCCTTGGTCAGGGCGGCCCGCTCGGTAGACAACTGCCTTCTGGCCGAAGCAAGTTGTTGATCAATGCCGGGGGTGGACCGGTCGCTCTGGCGCTGCGCGGCCAGGGTGTCCACGGTCAGCTGGGCGGCGTCCACGGCCCGCTGGGCCGCGTCCACCGCCTGCTGGGTGGCCGCGCCGGTGAGCGGTACCGGCTGGCCGATGCCCTGGTAGAAGGCGGTCACCGCCTGTCCGGTGCCCGGTCCGAAGAAGCCCTTCTGGTCCGATCCGGCCTGGTATCCCAACTCCGCCAGGGCGTCCTGGAGTTCGGCCACGTCCGGGCCGGTGCACCCCGGCTTGAGGTCCCGGTAGGCCGGCACCGGTCCCTTGAGCACGTACAGCGGCTGCCCGGAGACCTCGGCCAGCAGCTGCCCGTTGCCGACCGGATCGCCCGTCTTCACGTACAGCCCGGACAGGAAGAGCTGGGTGACCTCCGCGGAGGCCGGGACGGGGACCACGTCGTACCGGGTCAGCGGGTGGACGGCCGCCCGCGCGATCACCGCCGGGTTGAGCACCCGGCTGACCACCGGGGCCGTCAGCAGGCTCCGGGGCGGCGGGGCGGTCCGCGCAGCGCGCTCGGCGGGGGAGGTGACCAGGGTGGCGGCGGCCATGCCGCCCAGCGAGACCACGGCCGCTCCGGTGGCCACCGCGACCAGCGCGCGCTGCCGCCGGCCGCCGGTGGACCGGGTCACCGGACCGGGACCGGGGTCCGGTGCCGGACCGCCCTGCGCGAACTTCCCATGCCGAAACAACCGCCCCATCCGATGTCTCCAGCCCACTGCTCCGGGTAGCTGTTCTCGACCTCCAGGAACACCGCGTCGGCCCTATCTTGCCGCCGGGGCCGCCCGGGGAGGCTGCGGGCCGCCCGGGGCTCGCCGTCGGCAGCCCGGATGGCCGATGCGACGGGCGGCCGAGGCACCCGCGCTTCACCGTTGTGTCACCGTTGCTGAGTTCACAGCGTCATGTCCGTGTACGGGCATATGCTCGGGGTCGAAGACCGGTCCCCCATCCGGCTTCCGCCCTCCCTCAACTCAGGAGCAGCATGTCGACCGCCGTCCGCCCGGCCTCCTTCGACCGAACGCACACCGACGACCTGATCGCCTTCCTCGGCACCTCGCCGTCGCCGTTCCACGCGGTGGCCAGTGCCGCGGAGCGGCTGGAGAAGGTCGGCTTCCGTCGCGTCGCCGAGACCGAGGCCTGGGACGCGGCCGCCGGCGGCCGGTACGTCATCCGCGGCGGCGCGCTGATCGCCTGGTACGTCCCTGAGGGGGCCGGTCCCGAGACCCCGTTCCGGGTGGTCGGCACGCACACCGACTCGCCGAACCTGCGGGTCAAGCCGGTCCCTGACACCGGCTCGGCGGGCTGGCGGCAGATCGCGGTCGAGGTCTACGGCGGCGTCCCGCTGAACACCTGGCTGGACCGCGACCTGGGCCTCTCCGGCCGACTGGCGCTGCGCGACGGCACGGTGACGCTGGTTCAGATCGACGAGCCGCTGCTGCGGGTGCCGCAGCTGGCGATCCACCTGGACCGCCAGGTGAACGAGGGCCTCAAGCTCGACAAGCAGCGTCATCTGACGCCGATCTGGGGGATCGGCACGGTCAACGAGGGCTCCCTGGTCGAGTACGTGGCCGAGCGGGCCGGGGTGCCGGCCGACGCCGTGGTCGGCTGGGACTTGATGACGCACGACGTCCAGCCTCCGTCCTACCTGGGCCGCGACCGCGAGCTGCTGGCCGCCCCCCGGCTGGACAACCTGCTCTCGGTCCACGCCGGCACCGCCGCGCTGGCCGCCGTGGCGGGCGGCGCGCTGCCGTACATCCCGGTGCTGGCCGCGTTCGACCACGAGGAGACCGGCAGCGAGTCCGACACCGGCGCCCAGGGCCCGCTGCTCGGCAACGTGCTGGACCGCAGCGTCTACGCCCGGGGTGGCACCCCCGAGGACCGCGCCCGCGCGCTGGCGGGGACGATCTGCCTCTCCTCCGACATGGGCCATGCGGTCCACCCGAACTACAGCGAGCGGCACGAGCCCGGCCACCACCCGATGCCGAACGGCGGCCCGATCCTCAAGGTCAACGTCAACAACCGCTACGCCACCGACGCGGTCGGCCGGGCGGTGTTCGCCGCCGCCTGCGAGAAGGCCGGCGTGCCGTGGCAGACCTTCGTCTCCAACAACTCGATGCCCTGCGGCACCACGATCGGCCCGATCACCGCCGCCCGGCTCGGCATCACCACGGTCGACTGCGGCATTGCGGCGCTCTCCATGCACTCGGCGCGCGAGCTGTGCGGTGCGAACGACCCGTATCTGCTGGCGGCGGCGCTCAAGGCGTTCCTCGAGGGCTGACCGTACGACGGAGAGGGCGCCCACCACTCGGTGGGCGCCCTCTCCGTGACGTTCGGTCAGCTGATGCCGAAGTAGGTGGGGGCCGACCTGCCTCAGACGATCGAGGCGGCGATGATCGCGGCCACCGCGACGTTGCAGCTGGCGGTGACCCAGACCGCCGGGTGCGGCTCGGGGTCGACCAGGACGGCGCCGAGCTTGCCCGGGGTGACGACGTCCAGCAGCCAGAAGGCCACCGCCATCAGGACCAGACCGAGCAGTCCGAAGGTGGCCGTCGCGATCAGGCCCTTACCGAAGTCGTCGTAGGTGGACATGATCGCGGTGAAGACGATCCCGCCGATCCCGATCAGCGCGGAGCTGAGCACCACGGCCGCGTTCCGGTTGCGCTCCACCCAGATCTGGTGGCCGAGCTTCCCAGGCGTCAGCGCGTCGACCAGGCCGACACCGAGCAGCAGCAGGACCACCCCGACCGCGCCGAATGCGGCAGCCACGCCAAGCCCGTTGACGATGTCGTGCACGGTGAGCCCCCTGGGAGGAACGAGTCGGTGTCCCGGCCCGGGACCGGCCAAAAGATATCCCATCGGACCGGTTTCCGGACCTCTCCGGGAGCATCGCCCGCCATGACCTCGCCCCGCTGAGTCAGTCCTCCTCCACCAGGTGGTCGACGCACACCGCCACGGCGAGCAGCAGCCCGGCGTCCGCCCCGTCGGCCACCTCCACCCCGTAGGTGTCCCGGAACCGGAGCCACTTCCGGGAGATCTCCGCGACGGCCTCCCCGTCCGCCTCGATCCGGTACTCCTTGCCGATCAGGTCCCCGTGGATCCCCAGCTCACCCCCGTCGGCCAGCTCCACGTGGAACTTGTCCCGGAACGGCGTGAACAGCTTCTTCCGCACGGTGGCCACCATGTCCCCGTCGCCGTTCTCGATCTTCATGGCGTCCCGGACGGTCAGCGCCTTCTCCTTGATCACCGCCACCACCCGCCCCTGCGGATCCTTCAACTCGAAGGTGTCCCGCAGCCGCAGCACCTTCCCGTCCACCAGGAACGCCTTCTCCCCACCCTCACCCTCGATCCAGTAGTCGTCCCCGATCGAGAACAGCCGCTCCCTGACCACGTACTTCATCCCGCACCGCCTGACGTCGTGTCGGATTCCCCTGCGAGAAATACTGCCGGAGGTTCATGCGGTTGGATGGGAGCATGGCTACTCGTGCACGTGTCCGCGCCCCCGAACTGGTGGGGAAGGGCGGCTGGCTGAACACCGGCGGCAAGGATCTGTCGCTGACCGACTTCCGGGGCAAGATCCTGGTCCTCGACTTCTGGATGTCCTGAACCATTGAAGGCACTCCAGGGGAGAATGATCCCGTGCATCACCACACGATCTGTGACCTGTACCTTCGCCTCTCGCTAGACCGGGACGGCAAGACCGCCATCGACCGCCAAGAGGCCGACTGCCGCGCTTGGGCCGAGCGCAACGGGCTGACCGTCCGCAAGGTCCACATCGATCGGGGACGCAGCGGGTACAAGGAAGTGAGCCGCAAGGGCTTCGATGCCGCGCTCACCGCTGTCACGTCCGGCGTGGTCGGCGTCCTGCTCGTCTGGAAGCTGGATCGCCTCTCTCGTAAGGGAATTGGCGAAGTCGGCTCGGCACTGGACGCCATCGGGCGCGTCGGCGGCCGTCTCGTCTCCGTGATGGACGGTCTCGACACGGCCAACGACAGCGCCCGGGTCACGATCGCCCTTCTCGCCGAGCTTGCACGCGCGGAATCACGCAACATCGGCACCCGCGTGAGCAGCGCAAAGCGGTACCTCCGCCAGAAGGGCCAGTGGATCGGCGGGCAGCCGCCGTACGGGCTCTCCGTGGACCCGGAGAGCAAGAAGTTGGTGCACGACGAGGAGACCGCCGTCTACGCCCGACTGATCGCGGACGAGGCGCTGAGCGGCAAGGCTCTGGTACACATCGCCCGCTTCCTGAACGAGCACGAGATCGAGTCCCCGCGTGGCGGCAAGTGGAGCTCTTCCAGCGTCATGCAGTTGCTCCGTGCCCCGGCCTTCGCCGGCTTGATGCCTCAGACTGAGTACACCGAGGCGGCAGACGGAACGCGCAAGTACGGCAGCAGGGTTGTGCCGTACCGCGACCCCGAGACGCTGGACACGGTCAGCATCGGCGAGAGCATCATCACCCCCGGCGAGCGCGAGCTGATCATCCGGCAACTGGAGTCCCGCACGTTCCCGCATGCGGGCAAGCGTCACGGCCACAAGCAGGGCACAGCCCTTCTCACCGGTCTTGCCCGCTGTGCTCTGTGCGAGTCACCGATGAGCCAGTCTGGAACCTCCTACGTCTGCGCGAACAAGCGCATGGGGCGCGGCTGTTCGGGTGTCACCGCACGAGTGGAGAGCCTCAACACGCATGTGACCGATGCCTTCCTGAGCCGCCTCCCAGCACTCGAACCGGGAGACCCACTGCTGTTCGCCATTGCGGAGCGGTGGGTTCAGCGAAAGGACCCGGAAGTGTTCGCCAAGCGGGATGCGATAGAGGCGGAGATCAGCGAGGAGAGTGCACGCCTGGCGGACCTGGAAGACGCTCGCTACGTTCGCGGCGAATTCTCTGGGGCCGACGCGATCGAGCGGTACAACCGGCTGGCTGGGCGCCTGCGCACCCGAATCGACGGCCTGCGTGCCAACCTGGCAGCCATGCCGACCCCCGCCGTCGATATCTCTCCCTTGCTGGATGGTGAGATCCTGCGGGCGGCGTGGGAGGGGGACAACGTAACAGGGCAGCGCGACCGGCTACGGCTGGCCATAGACCGTGTGATCGTCAGCCGGGGTGAGCGCGGCAAGCGCTTCGCCGGCAACGAGCGGTGCGTCATTGAATGGGCCGACCATGATGTGTGAGAACCCGTAGCTGGCCCACAACGACACCTTCAGCCCCGGCCGAGGCACGTTTGCCCGCCGGGGCTCTGTCGCACCTGGAGGAAGACGGGCGTTCGCCAGCGTTCCGATCGGCGGCGGACCCGGGTGACGAGGTGACGGTTCCGGGGCTGATTCTGGTTCTCTCTGACATGTCTAGAGAGAACTGAAATCAGGCTCTCAACCGTCACTACGTCACCTCACCGCGCCGGGGCAGCGCGGTGGACCGCCGGGGTGACGTGGTGACGTTCGGAGGGCCAGTTCTGGTTTCTCTTAGATCCCGCGCACAGAAGAGAAACCAGAATCACCCTGCTGAACGTCACCCCGTCACCAGCGCTAGTCGAGACGCTCACGGGCGCAGCCGCCGTGGTGGGTGCGCGTGGAGGCAAGGCTTGCTCTCCCTAACAACTGAGGGGCAGGACACGGCAATCGTCACGCCGCAGAGTGAGACGCAGATCACATGTCCGAGATTGCCTGAATGCCCCGATATGCGGGCCATCTGCCCGCTCTCCACAACGGTAGGAGGGGAAATCGTCCGTCCCTACAAGTCCGGGGAGGGAATTCGTCCCCCTCTTCCATCTTCGGGCCCAAGGAATCCCGCCCCGTCCACTACAGGGTGAACGGGGAGTCGTTCCGCTCCACGCGGGAAACCCTCGCCCTCCACCTACGAGGGACTGAACGTTCCACCGAAACACCGACAGCCACGGAGGCTTCGAGATGAACACCGACCACGCCCGCGCGCTGGAGCTGATCCGCAGCGCTGAGGCGGCAACACTGGGGGCCCTGTCCGGAGAGGGCACGGCAGCCGGCGAAGCGCACCGGCTGACCGCTGAGGCCGCGCGACTGCTGGAGCCCATCACGGAGGCGGGCCCGTGCCAGCGCAAGGGCTGCACCAACACGGTCATGCAGCGCGCCACGGGTCGTCCCCGGCTCTACTGCGGCACGGTGTGCCAGCAGGCCGCGTACTGGGCCCGCAAGGCTGACGCTGCGTAGCGAGAGCAGTCGCCATAAGCCGACCCCTCCCGGTTCCGGGCAGGGGCTTTTTCATGCCGCCGAGGCGGCCAACCGGAGGAACATCGTGATCACCCGCAGCAGTTTCAACTACTCGAACGAGGACCGCGAGACGAAGCGGTTCCGTCTTCGCGCAGACGCTTTCCAGTACAGCGCCGCCATGGAGCGGCTTGCCGAGATGAAGCGCGAGCGCCCCGAGCAGTACGACCAGATGGGCGCCGTCGCTCACCTGTCGCTCGGCCACTACGAGGCCGCGAAGGCTGCCGCCGTGCAGCTCGGCCGCAACGTTTCCACCCCTACCGATCGTGAGGTCTGACCATGAGCAACGACGTTTCCCGAGCCGCTGACAAGCTCGCCAAGCTGCGCGCCCAGGCCGACCGCCTCGCGGGTCCGATGGCGGACGCCGAGGCCGCCCTGGTGGCCGCCGAGGAGGCTGAGCAGGCCCGCCGTGCCGCGCGGGCCGCCGAGTACGATCGCGCGTTCCTCAACACGTGGACGGCGCAGGCCGCCGAGAGGTCCGACCGAGGCAACGAACTGCACGCCGAGTTCATCGAGCTTCTGTCTGCCGAGCCGTGGTTCCGGGTGTACGTGGCGCACCGTGCCGAGCGGTACAAGCGCGAGAAGATCCTGACGGCCGCGCAGAACGCACAGGCCCACCTCGGCGAGGCGCGGACTGTCCCCGAACAGCGCTGGTACGCCCTGCGCATCATCGAGGACATCACCAGCGCTGTGGACGACGCCGCCGAAGCCATCGGTGCGACCTACGGTGAGGAACTGGAAGCCAAGCGGAACGCCTACATCGAGGCGACAGACTGACTTGGCCGTTGACGCACTCGACCCCGGCCCGGACGGGACCTATCCGCACTTCCCCCGAGACGCGCAGGGGCGGCCCGTGTGGTCAGACGCCCCAACTGGCCTGCCCGTGCTCAACGGCGGAGCGCCGATGCCGCGTGGTGTCCAGCCGATGCGCGACCCCTGCGACCCCGGCCGGCTGCTAGCGGTGGACGTGACACCCCGGCGCCCGGACGGCGAACCGATCAACCCGCCGGTCATCCCTCCGGCCTCTCCAGCATGAGCCGCTGGACTGGCGCACAGCCGACCATCCCGCCCGCCGCTCACGTTGTGGGTGGCGGGCCCGGATGGGCTGCGATACGCCGAGCGTTCCTCGTCAGCCACCCTCTGTGCCAGGCATGCGGAGAGGAGCGGACCGAACTAGTAAGGCACTTCCCGCGCACCCGGGAGCAATTGGTTGCGGACGGGGTCAAGCACCCTGACGCACCCGCCCATCTCCGAGGGATCTGCGCATTCTGCTACTTCACGACGTAGTAGGTCGACTGGGACGGCTCCGCGGTATGTGGACTGTGCGGCGAGGCTTCCCCGCCGAGCTGGTCGACGTGGATCGCCGGACCCCGCTCGCCCTCGGCGGCGAGGACACGGACAGCAACGTGTGGCCGCTGTGCAGCACCTGCCACCAGGGCAAAACGCGCCAAGACTTCGGATTTGGGACTGCATCACTTTAGTAAACAAGTTTCTTGGCTGGCAGCATGTCCGCTACGAAATACCCCCCGGACGCCGACCTAACGTCAAACTTTGTTCGCTCCGCAGGGTCCATGGGGCGAACTAGGGCGATGTCATCGCCAATATCGAGGACTACGTAATTTGTCCCGGAAACGGCGCGCTCGCCGACGATTGCACTGCCCGACCCGAGGTTCGAAAGTTCCTTGGCGAGGAGTTCCACCACGGACTTCCTCTTCGACTTCGACAGCTTTTTAATTTTCCCCGCGGCGGTTTTTGTGAACATGATCTTCGGGTCACTCATTCCGCCAGCTCCTCTATTTCTACGACGTCGCCCGCCGTGATCTGCCGCTCTGCATTCTCTATCGGCTTCGCCACGGAACATAGGTTAAGGCTTCCGCCCCCCGGCAACCGCTGCTCGCCCTCTAGTCGAGGCGCGAATGCGGATGCCAGTAATAGAAACACACCGAGAGGCAGAAGGACACCTATAACTACGCTGTTCAAAGAAAGAAAGAATCCTGCGAGGGCTGCCGCCAATAGCGCGCCACCGGCAACAGCAAGCATGATATTTGGCGAAATCTTGATTGGTTCCGTGTCAACCATTGCTAGATCCCGGGCGAGCTTGAGGCGGGGGCATCCAGTATGCGCCTGATCATCCCTAGCTGCACCCCTCAAACTTCGAGGTGCCCCGTGCCCCGTAAGCCCCGTCCTCCGTGCTCAGTCCCCGGGTGCCCCGAGCTGACCGCCCGTGGTGGCCGCTGCCCCAAGCACCAGGCCGAGGCGGACGCACAGCGAGGCACACCGGGCGGAAGCGCGTACGGCCCTCGCTGGCCTCGCATCCGTCGGGCTTACCTCTACGCCCATCCGTGGTGCGTGCTGTGCGCGAGGCAGGCGACCACCGCCGACCACTTCCCGGAGTCGCGTCGGTCGTTGGTCGCCCGAGGTGTCACCGATCCGGACGCGTGGTCGCGTCTTCGTCCGCTGTGTACGCAGTGTCACAGCCGTGAGACCGCCGTTCATCAGCCCGGAGGTTGGGCGAGTGAGCGCGTAAAGCCTGTCCGAGGCCCTGACCAGTGGTGACACCCCAGGGGGGTGACTCCCTCCCGGTGCCATAAGGCGCGGCAGGGAGCGAAAAGACTCTCGCCGGAGCTGAGGCCATTTTTGGCAGTCCGGCGCGCCCACCACCAAACGAAAGGAGACTATGGCTGACCGATACCGACCTAAGCCGGCAGTAGCGCGGGCCCGAGAGGGAAACCCGTCCAAGTCCGAAATGAAAGAGGGTGTGATAGTCCCGCGCGCCATCCTCGCAGAACCTGATTGGCGAGACGTTTTCAAAGACTCGCCAACCGCCCAGACGCAGGAGGCGAACATCCGGTGCAGGAAAGTCGCGTCCGCGGAGTGGCGGCGCATCGTTCCCATCCTCGAAGTTGCCGCAGGGCTCGGCGAAGTCGACCATACGACCGTCAAGGACCTGTGCGTCTGCGTTGCCAGGATCGACCAGGCCGAGCGGGACCTGTCCGAACGTGGGCTCATGGTCACCGCAGAGCGCGGCATCGTGAAAAATGGCGCTGCCACTATTGCCACTCAGTACCGGTCACAGCTCTCCCGTTACATCAGAGAGTTGGGGCTATCGCCCAGCGCACGAGTCGCTATCGCCCCGCCCGAATCCGAGGATGACTCCGACATCTGGGACTGATCCTCCCAAGCACCACAACGGCCCCACCCTGTCCGCCCTTTATGGTGGCCGGGGTGGGGCCCTTTGTCGTCTGTGCCCTACCCCAGGTACGGAGTCGCCCGGTGTTCAAGGAAGTGCCGGAGCCGCAGTTGCTGCGTGTGATGCATGGGCAGTTCTCCGATGTCGCTCGGGGCCACGAACTGCAGATCGGTCGACTCGTTGGAGATCCGGAGTTCTCCGCCGGTGATGCGCGCGGTGAAGCAGACGTTGAACTGTTGCCGTACCTCGCCGTCCGAGTAAGCGATCACGTGCCGAGGATCGGTGTAGGTGCCGACGAGTCCCGTGATCTCCACATCAAGGCCGGTCTCCTCACGCACCTCCCGTACGGCCGTTTCTGGGAGCGACTCACCAAGATCCATCGTGCCGCCCGGCAGCGCATACAGACCGTTGTCGGTACGTCGTTGCAGCAGGATGCGCCCGTGGTCATCGGTCACCACTGCGGACGCTGCCACCACCAGCCGGTTCGGCTTGGGCGCGTTGGGGTCGTCGTAGAACTCGGTGCGTGCCACGTGATCAGCTCTCCTCCACCGGTAGGGCGGTGTTCCACACTGCATCGAAGCTCGCAGCATAGGTGTCGAACAGCGTCCCTGCGCCGGTCCTCCGCAGGTGCCAGACGGGAGCTCCGAAAGCGTTGACTCCCCAGACGTGCGCGTTCACCAGCAACTGGTCATCGGCCCGGTAGAGGCTGTTGTAGAGCGTGGTCCCGTGGGTTCGGATCTCGATGCCTGGTGCGCCGAGCAGCGGACGGTAGTGCAGGAGGGCGAGCCTGCACCGGGACTCGATGCCGTGCCCGAACCGCTCCTCCTCCCCTCGCTGCTTGACGTTCTCACTGGCGGCGTCGCCGAGGGCGATCCGGACCGCGCACCCCTCGGCGGCGCGCTCGCGAAGGAGTTCATTCAGCCGGGGATACGCCTCGTGCAGGAACACGGCCGCGTAGACCAACACGTCAATCCGCTCGGTGGCCTTTCCAAGCAAGTCCACGAAGACGGAGACGGGAAGGTCGGCTCGCTGCTCGTACAGGGCGACCAGCTCGGGGCTTATCGCGCGTGCGGCGCGCGGCTGCCGCAGGCTAGGCCACAGTGCGAACATGTCTTCTCCGAGGGCTTCGGCAGCCAATCGGGCTGTGCCTAACCGGGGCGTGCGGTTCTGGTTGGCCCATCGTTCAACCGACTTGGTGTCCACGCCGGCTTTCTCAGCCAGGGCTGAGCACGTCCAACCTCCCGACGTCATAACGTCTTTCAGTCTCTCGTTCGGCATCCCGTTTGTCTCCCCACACATCACGGACCTTTGTCAGGGACGTTCTACCCCACGAGGGACGTTCGGAAGTGTCCCTTGCGCGAGGTTCCACCGTCCCGGGTAACTGCCAGATCTTGGTGGCAAGTCGGCGGAGAGGAGCGGGGGCAGTGGCACCGCGCAACGCAACCCGGACGATCTACAAGCCCAAGATCGGTGAAATCGTCAGGGACCGTGCCCACAAGGGCGCGGAAGGCACTTACATGGGCGTCCAAGGCGGCATGGTCTACCTTCGCCCCAGAGGCGGCGGGCAGGAGTGGGAGACCTATCCGAGCGAGATTGAAGCCTTGCCGACCGGCCCGGAGCTGATCGCCGTCATGCGGCCGAGTACTCCACGCTGCGCTCCGGAGCTGACCGAGCGGTGAGCACCCCACGTCTCGTCGCCCTGGGACGTGTCCTTCGTGCACTGGCGACGGAGCCCCGTCACTCGATTGCGTGGATGTGGGGCGCCTACATCCAATTTGCATGGCCGGTAACGATGTTCAGCCCCTATCGCAGGCATCTTGCCAGGCGAATGAAGCTCCGCCGAAAGCTCGACCAGCAGGCCCGGCGCATAAGGCCGATCACCCGCGGCAGCAATGCCTGACCCGTACGCCGTTCCCGTCTTCGGCCTCGGAGGCCTCTGGGCGGGCCAGCGGCGTGCGCGCGACGGCCTACCGGCCCCGGCGCCCTGGTGGGCGCAGAACCGGCCCTCCTGGGCCGTCACAGACCCCCGTCCCCGTGAGGGGCGGGCCGCACGACCCGGCGATCACTCGGCCGCCGGCTCCGCCGATGCAGGAAGGTAACTCTCATGCTCAACGCCGATGGCGGGCACGGGGGCGACCCGGCCCCGATCCAGCCCCCGCCGCCCCCGCCGCCGCCGTCCCCCGACGGTAGTTCGCCGCCTGGAGACGGGGGCCACCGGAAGTGACTGACGCCCTCCGCCAGGAGGGTACGGACCGCCCCGGCTCCGAGCTGGGGCGGTTCCTGCTCTCCACCGGCCACATGTCCCCGGACTGGGCCGGCACGTTCAACGCCGTGCCCCGCTCGCTGTTCACGCCCCCGCGCGTCTGGTCGCACGACATGGCCACCGGCCGCAGCGTGCTGGTGGACCGGGACACCGACCCGGCCGCCTGGCAGACCGCCACAGAGGCCAACGTCCCGTTGGTCACGCAATTCGACGACGGCGAGCACGACGGGCCCGATCCGGGCACTGTGCCGACCAGCAGTCTCAGCATGCCGAGCGTCGTCATGTCGATGCTGCGTGACCTGGACGTGAAACCGGGCATGCGGGTGCTCGACGCGGGCACCGGGTTCGGGTGGAACGCAGCGCTGCTCGCTCACCGCCTCGGCTCACGGCAGGTCGTCAGCATCGAGTACGACCAGAACGTCTCAGCCATGGCCGCCGAGAACATGACGCGCGCTGGACTCGCACCCGAGCTGGTCACCGGTGACGGCCAGCTCGGCTGGCCCAAGGGCGGCCCGTACGACCGGATCATCGCGACGTACGGGGTCCGCAAGATCCCCCAGGCGTGGATCAGGCAGTCTCAGACCGGCGGCGTCATCCTGGCCCCGTGGGGAACCGATTTCAGCCCGCTGGACGCCGTGGTGAAGCTCCATGTCGGCCCCGACGACACGGCGTCCGGCCACTTCACCGAGATGGTGGAGTTCATGAAGTCGCGGAACCAGCGCCTCGCCTTCCCCGAGCACGCTGCCTACGTGCCGGAGTTCCCCGGCAACGCCGATACGAAGTATCGGACGACGCTCACGGCGGACGATCTCGGCGGGCGCTGGGCAGTCCAACGGTTCGTTGCCGGGCTGGCCGTACCGGACGTGACGCACCTGGTCCACCACCAGGACGAGGACACCACCGTGGCGTGGTTCTACAGCCTGTCCGACCGGTCATGGGCGGCCGTGGTGTGGCGTAAGGACCAGCCCGAAATCACCGTGTACCAGGCAGGCCCCCGGAGGCTCTGGCAGGCCGTAGAGCGGGCGCTCAACTGGTGGCACGACCAGGACAGGCCCGCGCTGACCCGGTTCGGCCTCACGGCCGGGCCGGACGGCACCGTGCCATGGCTGGACAACCCGGACAACCCGGTGCCCATCCGAGGCTGATCTCAGACGGCCCGGTCGCCGTGTGTCCTCCACGGAACGGCCGGGCTGCCAGACACCCCCGGAATGCGGACACCCACGGTCGGGTTTGATTGGGGCATGGCTTCTCGTGCACGCGTACGCGCCCCTGAACTGGTCGGCGCCGGTGGCTGGCTCAACACCGGTGGCAAAGATCTGACCCTCGCCGACCTCCGAGGTCGCATTTTGGTACTAGACTTCTGGACCTTCTGCTGCATCAACTGCCTCCACGTCCTGGACGAGCTCCGGGAGCTGGAGGAGAAGCACCGCGACACCGTGGTGATCGTCGGCGTCCACTCGCCCAAGTTCGTGCACGAGGCCGACCACCAGGCCGTGGTGGACGCGGTGGCCCGGTACGAGGTGCACCACCCGGTCCTGGACGACCCGGAGTTGGTGACCTGGAAGCAGTACGCGGTGCGGGCCTGGCCGACGCTGGTGGTGATCGATCCCGAGGGGTACGTGGTCGCCCAGCATGCCGGTGAGGGGCATGCGCACGCGATCGCCAAGCTGGTCGAGGAGCTGGAGGCGGAGCACACGGCCAAGGGGACGCTGCGGCGCGGCGACGGGCCGTACGTGGCGCCGGAGCCGGTGGCGGGGGATTTGAAGTTCCCGGGAAAGGCGGTCCGGCTGCCGGACGGGCACTACCTGGTGGCGGACTCGGGGCACCACTCGCTGGTGGAGCTGGCCGAGGACGGCGAGACGGTGGTGCGGCGGATCGGCGACGGCGAGCGCGGGTTCGTGGACGGTACGGCGCCCCGGTTCAGCGAGCCGCAGGGTCTCGCGCTGGCCCCCGAGGGGCTGGGCTACGACGTGGTGGTGGCCGACACGGTGAACCACGCGCTGCGGGCGGTCCGGCTCTCGGACGGTTCGGTCACGACGCTGGCCGGCACCGGGAAGCAGTGGTGGCAGAGCTCCCCGACCGAGGGGCCCGCGACCGGAGTGGACCTGTCCTCGCCGTGGGACGTGGCGTTCTTCGACGGCCGGGTCTGGATCGCGATGGCCGGGGTGCACCAGCTCTGGGCGTACGACCCGGCGACGGAGACGGTCGCGGTGGTGGCCGGGACCACCAACGAGGGTCTGGTCGACGGCCCGGTGGCGGAGGCGTGGTTCGCCCAGCCGTCCGGGCTCGCGGTCTCGGCGGACGGCGAGAAGCTCTGGGTGGCGGACTCGGAGACCTCCGCGGTGCGCTGGGTTTCACGTGAAACCAAGGACGTGCACACAGCGGTCGGCACCGGCCTGTTCGACTTCGGCCACCGGGACGGCGCGGCCGACCAAGCGCTCCTCCAGCACCCGCTGGGGGTGACCGTGCTGCCCGACGGCTCGGTGGCGATCGCCGACACCTACAACCACGCGCTGCGCCGCTTCGACCCGGCGACGGGTCAGGTCAGCACCCTGGCCACCGACCTGCGGGAGCCGTCCGGCGCGGTGCTGGTCGGCGAGGACATCGTGGTGGTCGAGTCGGCCCGGCACCGGCTGACCAGGCTCCGGCTCCCCGAAGAGGCGGTCCGGGTGGACGCGGTCGCGCACCGGACCCAGCGGGCCGCGACCGAGGTGGCACCGGGCACACTCCGCCTCGACGTGGTCTTCCAGGCCCCCAGCGGCCAGAAGCTGGACGAGCGCTACGGCCCGTCCACCCGCCTGCTGGTCAGCTCCACCCCGCCCGAGCTGCTGCTCTCCGGGGCGGGCGCCGACTCCGACCTCACCCGTGAGCTGGTCCTCTCCGACCAGCTCACCGAGGGCGTCCTGCACGTCTCGGCCATGGCCGCCTCCTGCGACGACGACCCCGAGATCGAGTACCCCGCCTGCCATGTCCACCAGCAGGACTGGGGTGTCCCGGTCCGCATCACCCCGGCCGGCGCCAGCCGCCTGCCACTGGTGCTCGCCGGTATGGAGTAGCCGCCCGGGAGGGATGGTCAGCCCGCTGCCAGACGGGTGGTCAGGCGGTCCTTCGCGGCGGGCCACTCGTCGGCGAGCATCGAGAAGTAGACGCTGTCCCGCCAGCTGCCGTCCCGGCGCTGGCGGGCGCGGCGGAAGGTGCCCTCGTACTGCGCGCCGAGGCGCTTGATCGCGTTCTGCGAGCGCTCGTTGAGGTGGTCGGTCTTCCAGCAGACCCGGCCCATGCCGAGGTCCTCGAACGCGTGGGTGAGCAGCAGCAGTTTGGACTCGGTGTTGACCTCGGTCCGCCAGGACTCGCGGCCGTACCAGGTGCCGCCGATCTCCAGGCTCTCGTCGCGGGCGCTCGCGTCGAAGTAGCAGGTGACGCCGACCGCCCTGCCGGTGCTCAGCCGGATCACCGCGAAGGGGTGGCAGCTCGGGTCGTCGATCCGGTCGGTCAGGTTGGCGGTCATCTCCGCCGGAGTGGTGGGGACGGCTCCCGGGACCCAGCGGAACACCTCCTCGTCACCGCCCGCGGCGTCGAAGAGGTCGGGCGCGTGGTCGGGGGAGAGCGGCTCCAGCCGGACGTGACGGCCGGTCAGGGCGACGGGGGAAGGCAGCTTCGCGGTCATATCGGCACGCTATCCCGCCATTGAACTAGCTGCAAGACATATCTGTACTAGTTCAATCTGTCGGAGACGGGGACGACGAAGGGCCCCGCGCGATCCGCGCGGGGCCCTTCGGGCTCTACTACCCGATCAGATGAACGAGTTGATCTGGATCGTCTCGGTCCGGCCGGGGCCGACGCCGATCGCCGAGATCGGCGCGCCGGACATCTCCTCCAGCGCCTTCACGTAGGCCTGCGCGTTCTTCGGCAGGTCGGCGAAGGTCTGCGCCTTCGAGATGTCCTCGGTCCAGCCGGGGAGGTTCTCGTAGATCGGCTTGGCGTGGTGGAAGTCCGACTGGTTGTACGGGAGCTCCTCGACCCGCTTGCCGTCGATCTCGTACGCCACGCAGACCGGGATCTCCTCCCAGCCGGTCAGCACGTCCAGCTTGGTGAGGAAGAAGTCGGTCAGGCCGTTGACCCGGGTCGCGTACCGCGCGATCACCGCGTCGAACCAGCCGCAGCGACGGTCCCGCCCGGTGGTGACACCGCGCTCGCCGCCGATCCGCCGCAGCGCCTCGCCGTCGGCGTCCAGCAGCTCGGTCGGGAACGGGCCCGAGCCGACGCGGGTGGTGTACGCCTTCAGGATGCCGATGACCCGGTCGATCTTCGTCGGGCCGATGCCGGCGCCGGTGCAGGCACCGCCGGCGGTCGGGTTCGACGAGGTGACGAAGGGGTACGTGCCGTGGTCGACGTCCAGCAGGGTGCCCTGGCCGCCCTCCAGCAGGACGACCTTGTTGGCCTTCAGCGCCTCGTCCAGGACGAGCGTGGTGTCGGCCAGGAAGGGGCGGATCTTCTCGGCGTAGCCGAGGTACTCCTGGACCACCAGGTCGGCCGGAATGGCGCGGCGGTTGTAGAGCTTGACCAGCAGCTGGTTCTTGTCGTGCAGGGCCGCTTCGACCTTCTGCACCAGGATCGACTCGTCGAACAGGTCCTGGACCCGGATGCCGACGCGGTTGATCTTGTCCGCGTAGGTCGGGCCGATGCCGCGTCCGGTGGTGCCGATCCGGCGCTTGCCGAGGAAGCGCTCGGTGACCTTGTCCAGGGTGCGGTGGTACGGCGTGATGAGGTGGGCGTTGCCCGAGATCAGCAGCTTCGAGGTGTCGATGCCGCGATCGTTCAGGCCGCTCAGCTCGGAGAGCAGCACGCCCGGGTCGATCACGACGCCGTTGCCGATCACCGGCGTCACGTTCGGGCTGAGAATGCCGGAAGGCAGCAGGTGCAGGGCGTACTTCTGATCGCCGATGACCACCGTGTGACCGGCGTTGTTGCCGCCCTGGTAGCGAACGACGTAGTCGACGGAGCCGCCGAGGAGGTCCGTCGCCTTCCCCTTGCCCTCGTCTCCCCACTGGGCACCAACGAGCACGAGTGCCGGCACAGGCGTACACCCCTTCCGGTTGGGGCATCCTGCGTAGGCCGCAGTCTGCCCCGAGATAGACGAAGCCCCTGGCGCAATAGCGCAAGGGGCTCTTGCACCGAGAGATTACCTGAGGAAGGACCGGTCGTGTCGTCGCTGTCCACGCCCGAAGACCGCGCCGTCGATCCGGACACCCCTGGTCAGCTGCTGGTCCTGCTCGACCCGGCGGCCCGGCAGGCCGACGGCGAGTCGGTCCGGATCGCCCGGGACGTGCTCTGTGGGGGTGCGGACGTGAAGGTCGCGCTGCCGGAGAGTCCGTCCGAACTCGACCGGGTGCTGGCCCATCGGGGCCGCCGCCGACCGGTGGTGATCGGTTCCGATCTGGCGCTGCAACGGGTGCTCCAGGCGCTGCACCGGCAGCGTGAGCTGGGCGGCGACCCGGTCGGCCTGGTCCCGGTCGGCCGGCCGGGCGCGGTGGCGACCGCTCGCTCGCTGGGTGTGCCCGGCCAGCCGGTGGCGGCCGCCAGGGCCGTCCTGCACGGCGCCGCCCGCAAGCTCGACCTGCTGGTGGACGACGGCGGCGGGGTGGTGTTCGGCGGGGTCAGCATCCACGCCCACGCCGCGGGCCGCCCGGCCGGACTGCGTTCGCTATGGGCGAAACTGGCTGCGGCCGAGCAGGGGACCGTACTCGGTTCCGACGAGCCCAGGCTCCGGGTCGAGGCGGACGGCAGGCTGCTGGTCGACCTGGACGAGCCGGTGCACCGGCTGCAGGCCGCCCTCTCGGCCGGTTCCGGCGAGATGGAGCTGCTGCTCCAGCTGGCCCGCGGCCCGCGCACGGTCCGGGCCACCCGGCTGGCGGTCACCGGCCGCGGCTTCGGCTACCAGGCGGACGGCTGCCGGGTCGGCCCGGTCCGGGCCAGGGTCTGGACCCTCCGCCCGGGGGTCTGGCAGCTGCTGCTGCCGGTCGTCTGAGCGGGGCGTGAGCAGGGTCACGTCCGGCGGCCCGATCCGACGGGCCGTCAGCTCCCGGAACGGCCCCTGCTCCGGCTGCGACAAGGCCCGACGCGCATTCAACGGATGTTGCCCGGAAAAGCACCGGCGGGGTAAGGGGTTTCGTCTACGCGCGTCGCTGTCGGATCGGCCAATTCCCGGCGGAGCTCCTGTTCGGGAAGGCGTACGGAACTGCCCTAGACTCGAAGACGTGCCACGTGGAGACGGACGACTCAACCACGATCTTCTTCCCGGTGAGAAAGGCCCCCAGGACGCTTGCGGCGTCTTCGGTGTCTGGGCTCCCGGCGAGGAGGTCGCAAAGCTCACGTACTTCGGCCTCTATGCCCTGCAGCACCGCGGACAGGAATCCGCGGGCATCGCAGTCAGCAACGGAGCCCAGATTCTCGTCTTCAAGGACATGGGACTCGTCTCCCAGGTCTTCGACGAGGCATCCCTGGGTTCGCTGCACGGTCATATCGCCGTCGGACATGCCCGCTACTCGACCACCGGGTCCTCGGTCTGGGAGAACGCCCAGCCGACCTTCCGGGCGACCGTTCACGGTTCGCTGGCCCTCGGCCACAACGGAAACCTGGTCAACACCGCCGAGCTCGCCGCCATGGTGGCCGCGCTGCCGGGCGAGGAGCACGTCTCGCGCTCCGGCCGCTCCGCCGCGACCAACGACACCGACCTGGTGACGGCGCTGCTCGCGGGCCACCCCGAGCTCTCCATCGAGGAGACCGCCAAGCTGATCCTGCCCGAGGTCAAGGGCGCGTTCTCGCTGGTCTTCATGGACGAGCACACCCTCTACGCGGCCCGTGACCCGCAGGGCATCCGCCCGCTGGTGCTCGGCCGCCTGGAGCGCGGCTGGGTGGTGGCCTCCGAGACCGCCGCCCTCGACATCTGCGGCGCCTCCTTCATCCGCGAGGTCGAGCCCGGCGAGCTGATCGCCATCGACGAGAACGGCATGCGCACCTCGCGGTTCGCCGAGGCCAAGCCCAAGGGCTGCGTCTTCGAGTACGTCTACCTGGCCCGCCCCGACACCTCCATCGCCGGCCGCAACGTGCACCTCTCCCGGGTGGAGATGGGCCGCCGGCTGGCCAAGGAGGCCCCGGTCGAGGCCGACCTGGTGATAGCGACCCCGGAGTCCGGCACCCCCGCCGCGATCGGTTACGCCGAGGCCAGCGGAATCCCGTACGGCTCCGGCCTGGTGAAGAACGCCTACGTGGGCCGCACCTTCATCCAGCCCAGCCAGACGATCCGTCAGCTCGGCATCCGGCTCAAGCTGAACCCGCTGCGCGAGGTCATCCAGGGCAAGCGCCTGGTGGTGGTGGACGACTCGATCGTCCGCGGCAACACCCAGCGCGCGCTGGTCCGGATGCTCCGCGAGGCGGGCGCCGCCGAGGTGCACATCCGGATCTCCTCGCCGCCGGTCAAGTGGCCGTGCTTCTTCGGCATCGACTTCGCCACCCGTGCGGAGCTGATCGCCAACGGCATGACGGTCGAGGAGATCGGCCGCACGCTGGGCGCGGACTCGCTCGCGTACATCTCGCTCGAAGGCATGATCGAGGCCACCACGCAGCCCAAGGACAACCTCTGCCGGGCCTGCTTCGACGGCGTCTACCCGATGGAGCTGCCGGATCCGGCACTCCTCGGCAAGCTGCTGCTCGAGGCCGAGATCGCCGGTGGCAAGCAGCAGCCCGCGGTGCGCACCAAGCCGACCGGCTCGGACCTGGACGGTGTCCAGTCCCTGCTCGGCGGCCACGGCGCGGCCGACGCGCTGCGCCGCCCGTAAGGGGTCAGCAGACCCCGGTTCACCAACCCCCGACCCGAGAGGGCCGTCAGCAGTGACCAGCAACCAGAGCAGCGGCGCCACCTATGCCGCCGCAGGTGTCGACATCGAGGCGGGCGACCGCGCCGTCGAGCTCATGAAGCAGTGGGTGAAGAAGGCCGACCGCCCCGAGGTGGTCGGCGGACTCGGTGGTTTCGCCGGGCTGTTCGACGCCTCGGCCTTCAAGCGCTACGAGCGCCCGCTGCTGGCCTCCGCCACCGACGGGGTCGGGACGAAGGTCGCCATCGCGCAGGCGATGGACAAGCACGACACGATCGGCCACGACCTGGTCGGCATGGTCGTCGACGACCTGGTCGTGTGCGGCGCCGAGCCGCTCTTCATGACCGACTACATCTGCGTCGGCAAGGTCGTCCCCGAGCGGGTCGCGGCGATCGTCAAGGGCATCGCCGAGGGCTGCGTCCTGGCCGGCTGCGCGCTGGTCGGGGGCGAGACCGCCGAGCACCCGGGTCTGCTGGGCCCGGACGAGTACGACGTCGCGGGCGCGGGCACCGGTGTGGTCGAGGCGGACGCGCTGCTCGGTGCCGAGCGGGTCAGGGCAGGTGACGTGGTGATCGCGATGGCCGCCTCGGGTCTGCACTCGAACGGCTACTCGCTGGTCCGGCACGTGCTGCTGAACGAGGCGGGCTGGAAGCTGGACCGCAAGGTCGAGGAGTTCGGCCGGACCCTCGGCGAGGAGCTGCTCGAGCCGACCCGGATCTACTCGCTGGACTGCCTGGCGCTCACCCGGGCCACCGAGGTCCACGCCTTCTCGCACGTCACCGGTGGCGGCCTGGCGGCCAACCTGGCCCGGGTCATCCCGGCCGGCCTGCACGCCCGGCTGGACCGCGGCACCTGGTCCCCGCTGCCGGTCTTCCAGACCGTGGCCAAGGTCGGCAACATGGCCGCCCTGGAGATCGAGAAGACCCTGAACATGGGCGTCGGCATGGTCGCCGTGGTCCCGCCGGAGTCCGTCGACACGGTGCTCGCGATCCTCGAGGACCGCGACGTGGAGGCCTGGCTGCTGGGCGACATCGTGGACCGCACCGACGAGCACGGTGACGCGGCCACGCTCTACAACGCGTACGACGGCTTCCAGCTCAGCTGAGCCGACCGTCCTGAGGGCCCCTCCGGGGGCCCTCAGGCGTTTCCACACCCGGGCGCGCCCCGGGGAACGCCGAAGACCGGCTCGGCACCCTGGGGTACCGAGCCGGTCAGGTCAGGCTCGCGCGGCTGAGCCGCCCATCAACCCTTACGCACGGCGGCGGGACTGGCTACTGCCGGCGTCCGCCTCCGCGTCGTCATCCTCGTCGGCGTAGAGGTCCGCATACGCCGCGTAGGGATCGTCTTCCTCTTCTTCGATCGGTTCTGGCTTGATCGAAGCGGTGGAGGGCGATACACCCAGCTCGCTGGACAGACGGTTGGCGTCAAAGCCGCCGCCGTTGTACTTCAGCTCGCGGGCGACCTTCGTCTGCTTGGCCTTGGCCCGGCCGCGCCCCATGGGTCGACCCCCTCAACGATGGGGCTCACGGCCCCGAGTCTGACACGTGTTCATGATCAGGAGCGGTCTGCCCGAAGTGGGAGAACCGTCCCTTGGAGCATTAACGGTACCTGTTTCCGCCGCCGAACGGTACGTCGCCGGTGTGACGTGGCGCGCACTGCCACCCCCCGAAACCAGGTCCTTCCAGGTCACGAGGGGATTTTCGGGCTTCCGCAGGCCGATCAGAGCCTGCCCAGGCCGGTAGTTCCGGGACCGATTATCCCCCGACCGGGGGTCCGACGACGCCCGTTCGGGCTACCGATCGAGAATCCGGTTCCACATCGTGATGCGGGGGAGGTGGCCCTCCCCCGCACCGGTGGGTCAGGCCTGCCGGGCGCCGGGCAGCAGCACCGAGCGGAGCGCGCTGATCTCCCGCATCCGCTTCTCGGCCAGCCGGTCGGCGGCCACGGCCGGGGGCACGCCGTCGGCGGCGGCCCGGGTGAAGATCTCCAGGGTGGTGTCGAAGATCTTCGTGGCCTTGTTCTTGGCCCGGTCGAAGTTGTAGCCGCCCTTGTGCTGTGACTCGAACTCGTCGGCCACCTGGATCACGCCGCCGGAGTTCACCAGGTAGTCGGGCGCGTAGAGGATGCCGCGGCCCGCCAGGTCCTTCTCCACGCCCGGGTGGGCCAGCTGGTTGTTGGCCGCGCCGCAGACCACCGCGGTGCCGGCCGCGCCGAGCGCGCCGACCGTGTGGTCGTCCAGCGCGCCGCCGAGCGCACAGGGGGCGTAGACGTCCAGCCGGGCCTGCAGCAGCGCGGCGGTGTCCGCGACCACCTCGACGTCCGGGTAGGCGGCCCGGACGCGATTCACGGCGGCCTCGGAGACGTCCGTGATCACCACGGTGGCGCCGTCCGCGACCAGGTGGCCGACCAGGTAGTGGCCGACCTTGCCGACGCCCGCGATGCCGACCCGGCGGCCACGCAGGGTGGGCTGGCCCCAGCTGGCCTGGGCGGAGGCGCGCATGCCCTGGAACACGCCGTAGGCGGTGAGCACCGAGGAGTCGCCGGCGCCGCCCTGCTCGGGCGACCGGCCGGTCACGTAGTCGCACTCCCGGGCCACCACATCCATGTCCTGCACGTAGGTGCCGACGTCGCACGCCGTGACGTAGCGGCCGCGCAGCGATTGCACGAAGCGGCCGTAGGCGCGCAGCATCGCCTCGTTCTTCGCCCCACCCTCAGAGGTCGGGGCCGGGTCGCCGATGATGACGGCCTTGCCACCGCCGAGGTCGAGCCCGGCGAGCGCGTTCTTGTAGCTCATCCCGCGCGACAGGTTGAGCGCGTCCTCCAGCGCCGCCTCCTCGGAGGCGTACGGGAAGAACCGGGTGCCGCCGAGGGCGGGACCGAGCGCGGTGGAGTGGATGGCGATGATCGCCTTGAGGCCGGAGGCACGGTCGTGGCAGAGCACGACCTGCTCGTGGCCGTCGTTCGGCGCGCCGTCCTGCTCGGTACGGAAGATCCTGCTCAGCACGCCGGGTGCGGGGTGCGAAGCGGTCAGGGTCTGTACGTCGGTCACTGTGGTGACTCCAGTATCTGTGGCCCACTGCTGTGGTGTGGGCGCCTGGGAGAAAGCCTAGTCCGGGGGCCGTGGCCCGATCTGCCCCTTGGCACAACGATTCAGCCCGGTCCTGGGCACCGGTCACCCCGCCCGTGCGACGATTCCGGGGTGACCGCTGTGCGCACTTCGGTGTTCCCGCCCTACGCGGCCCATCTGCGGGTGTACGAGCCGCTGGCCGCCTATCCGGGCCCCGAACGGGCCCGCTGGCAGGCGTACGCGACCCGGTACGGCCCGGACGCGGTGGAGGCGGCCCAGGCGGTGGCCCCGGCGGTGCTGGCCGAGCAGCGGGGCGCGCTGGCCGAGCTGCTGGCCCTGACGCCCAAGGCGCTGCCCGAGCGGGAGAGCGAGCGGGCCTTCGTCCGGGTGCTGGACGACGTGACGTACGTCTGCCCGTGGGCGACCCGGTTGCGCAGCTGGCAGGCGATGGAGGAGCTGGCCGGGACGCTGCCGGCGGCGCTGCTGGACACCGTGCTGCCGCCGGTGGTCCGGGCGGCGGCGCAGGCCGACCGGGAGCGCTGGCGGGCGGCCCATCCGGACGATCGGCCGTGGATCCTGACCAACCGGTGGCAGGTGCCGGTGCGCTGGTTCCTGCCGTTCGGCACCGAGGACCGCTGCTTCCTGCCGGCCGGCCAGCCGGACCGGCCCGCCGCGCTGTTCTACCTGACGCCGATGGCCCAGGCCAGGCGGCGGGTGGCGCGCGGGTACCGGGCGCTGCGCGAGCGGGTGCCGAGCGGGGCGCTGGCCAGTGGGGTGGAGGAGCTGGGGCGGTGGCTGGAGGAGTTCCACCCGCGCTCGCTGGTGGAGCTGGACTACGGCGGGCTGGTGCACCTGCTGGGCGCCGGTCTCGCGGAGGAGGATTCGGTGGGCGAGATCGAGGCGGGGGTGGCGGCCCTGCGGGCCGGCGACGGTCGGGAGGCGGCGCGGATGTACGAGACGGTGACCGAGCGCTGGCGGCGGGTGCACGCGCTCCGCTACGCGAGCTGACGCCCGGCGGGCGCTGACGCGGCGTCAGTCCTGGCCGCGCCGAGTGTCGGTGCGGCGGGCGATGATGGTTGGGACCTTTGGTTCCGAGGTCCGGGACGAAGGTCCCGGTTCGGGTCAATACCCCTCGAACGTGACACTACTCACCGTTGACGCTTACTTACGCCTATGTGTAAAAATGGGACAACCAGCCCAAGTTCACTCAGATGTGTCCACTTCTGGGAGGATCTGGGAGTAGTGCCTGTTTTGCGGGGAAACGAAGGGTCTGGTCCTCTCATAACCGCTTGTCACCGGTAGGTGACTGTCCGCTATGGGACGGTCCATGGCCATCCGTCGCTCTTGAACCCCTCAGGGTCAATTTTGGCGGTTTGGCCGATGGCGCTGGACGAATGGTGTAGTTGTAGACACCAGGACAAGCCGTTCGTCCTATTACCGACTCGGCCCGTCTATGCCATTTCGGGCATCGCGGGCCAAGGTGCAGAATTTGAAGGATAGAACCGCCCTGGTTCGGTTCTCCCGAGGAGGCCGCTCATGACCGCTCGTACCCCTGACGCCGAGCCCCTGCTGACGCCGGCAGAGGTCGCCACCATGTTCCGCGTTGACCCCAAGACGGTCACCCGCTGGGCCAAGGCGGGCAAGCTCACGTCGATCCGCACTCTCGGCGGTCACCGCCGGTACCGCGAGGCGGAGGTGCGCGCACTGCTGGCCGGTATTCCGGCCCAGCGCACCGAAGCCTGAGAAGGCCCCTCCGGGCCTTTTCGCAGCTCACTGCAAGGGGCCGCATCCCTGACTCCGCCGGGTCCGGGATGCGGCCCCTTTCGGCTGCCCGGAATCCCCTGTTCCTATTGGGGCTGGTGTGAGGTGGGGGAAAAGGCGGAAAATACATGTGCAATTTTACATATTAAATCAGCCGCCCCTGGATGGGAGCCCGCAGTGTCCGGTCTCAAGAAAAGATAAGTGACGACCATCACAGCGACGTTATCTTGAGGTCTAGACCTGGGTGGCCTAGGAGCTGACGTCCGGTCAGCGGCAACACGAAGAGGCCCGGAGCCTGATGGCTCCGGGCCTCTTGCGAACTGCGATCCTGACGGGACTTGAACCCGCGACCTCCACCTTGACAGGGTGGCGAGCTAACCAACTGCTCCACAGGACCAGAGTGTTACTGCGATCTGCCTCGTTCGTCTGCTTCTCGCTCGCGAACAAGACAGATCGTACTGCATTCCGGCCCCCCAGGTCGAACCGGGCCTACAGCCCGGCCGCGGCCGCCTCCATCGCCTTGAGGATGCGCTTCTCCGAGATGGGCGTCGGGGTGCCGAGGCCCTGGGCGAAGAAGCTCACCCGGAGCTCCTCGATCATCCAGCGGACCGCCCTGACCTCGGCCGACGGCTCCCGGCCGGCCGGGACCTTGGCCAGCAGCTCGCCGTAGGCGTCCTGCACCTGCTGGACCTTCCGCAGGTGCAGCAGGTCGCGCTGCGGGTGGTTGGGCAGCGCTTCGAGCCGCCGGTCGACCGCGAGCAGATAGCGCTTGAGGTCCGGCAGCCGCTGCCAGCCGGTGGAGGCGACGAAACCGGGGTGCACCAGCGAGGCCAGGTGCAGTCGGACGTCGTTGACGGCGGTCAGCAGCACCGGGCTGGAGACCCCCTTCAGCCGGTTCGACGCCTTGTGGAAGGCGATCAGCGCGGTGGCCGTCCGCAGCGTGGTGTCGGCGGACAGCTCGTACAGGTCGGCCCGCACCTTGTCGTACAGCTTGGTGAAGGACGGCTCGTCCCAGGCCGGCCCGCCGTGCAGCGCCATCAGCCGGTCGGTGGCGGCCGCCACGATGTCCTCGAACAGCGCGGGGATGGACCCGTGCGGGCTGTACGACAGTGCCAGCTTGGCCTGGTTGCCGAGCCGCTGCTGGATGGACTTGGCGGGGGAGTTGATGCTCAGCATCAGCAGCCGCCGGGTGCCCGCCCACATCTCCTGCTGCTGGGCCTCCGGGGTGTCGAAGAGCCGGATCGCGACCGAGTCGCCCTCGTCCACCAGGGCCGGGTAGGCCCGCAGCGAGTGGCCGCGCGAGCGCTGCTCAAAGGTGCGCTGGAGCACCGGCAGGTCGGCCGGCCAGGCGGTCAGGCCGGTCCGCTCGATGCCCTGGCCGGAGGCGGCCGAGGAGAGGGTCTCCTTGAGCTTCGGCTTGAGCCGCAGCCGCAGCTCCTCCAGGTCCTTGGACTCCGCCAGCTTCTTCTTGCCGTCCACCACCCGGAAGGTGATCCGCAGGTGGTCGGGGACGCGCTCGTCGTCCCAGGCCTCCGGCGGGATGGTGATCGCCGACATCCGCTTGAGGATGTGTTCCAGCGTGGGCAGCAGGGGCTCCTGACGGTCCTTCACCTGCCGCAGTGCGGCAGCGGCGAAGTCCGGGGCGGGCACGAAGTTGCGCCGGATCGCCTTGGGCAGGGCCCGGATGTACGCGGTCACCAGCTCCGTCCGCAGGCCGGGAATCTGCCAGTCGAAGCCCTCGGCGGTGACCTGGTTGAGGACCGGGAGCGGGATGTGCACGGTGACGCCGTCCGCGTCGCTGCCGGGCTCGAACTGGTAGGTCAGCTTGAAACGAAGCTTCCCCTGCTGCCAGTAGTCCGGGTAGTCCGCCTCGGTGACGCCGTCCGCCGAGTCGTTGATCAGCATCGACTTCTCGAAGTTCAGCAGGTCCGGCTGGTCGTGCCGTGCCTTCTTCCACCAGGCGTCGAAGTGCCGGGTGGAGACGATGTCCTCGGGCAGCCGGGCGTCGTAGAAGTCGAACAGGGTCTGGTCGTCCACCAGGATGTCCCGGCGGCGGGCCCGGTTCTCCAACTCCGCCACCTCGCTGAGGAGTTGGCGGTTCTCGCCCCAGAAGCGGTGGTGGGTCTCCCAGTCGCCCTCGACCAGCGCGTTGCGGATGAACAGCTCGCGGCAGAGCTCCTGGTCGATCTTCCCGTAGTTGATCTTCCGCTGGGCGACGATCGGCATCCCGTACAGGGTGACCTTCTCGTACGCCAGCACCGCGCCGGCCTTCTTCTCCCAGTGCGGCTCGCTGTAGCTCTTCTTGATCAGGTGACCGGCCAGCGGCTCGACCCACTCGGGCTCGATCTTGGCGTTGATCCGGGCCCACAGCCGGGAGGTCTCCACCAGCTCGGCCGACATCACCCAGCGCGGCGGCTTCTTGAACAGCCCCGAGCCGGGGAAGATCGCGAACCGCGCGCCCCGGGCACCGGCGTACTCGCGCTTCTCCACGTCGAACAGGCCGAGGTGGGAGAGCAGACCGGCCAGCAGCGCCTGGTGGATCCGGTCGGCGTCCGGCTCGGCGTCCTCGTGCGGCTCCTCGATCGTGACGCCCAACTGCTTCGCGACGGTGCGCAGCTGGGTGTAGATGTCCTGCCACTCCCGTATCCGCAGGTAGTTCAGGAACTCGGTCTTGCACATCCGGCGGAAGGCCGAGGAGGAGAGCTCCCGCTGCTGCTCCTTGACGTACCGCCACATCGCCAGGAAAGCCAGGAAGTCGGAGGTCTCCGAGTTGAACCTGCGGTGCCGTTCGTCGGCCGCCTGGCGCTTCTCGGCCGGGCGCTCGCGCGGGTCCTGGATGGAGAGCGCGGCGGCGATCACCATCACGTCCCTGACCACGCCGAGCCGGTCGGCCTCGATCACCATCCGGGCCATCCGGGGGTCGACCGGGAGCTGGGCCAGCTTGCGGCCGAGCGGGGTGAGCCGCTTGCGGTGGTCCTTCTCGGCCGGATCGAGTGCACCCAGCTCGTGCAGCAGGTTGACGCCGTCCTTGATGTTCCGCGAGTCCGGCGGGTCGAGGAACGGGAAGGCGGCGATGTCGCCGAGCCCGGCCGCGGTCATCTGGAGGATCACCGAGGCGAGGTTGGTGCGCAGGATCTCCGCGTCGGTGAACTCGGGGCGGGAGAGGAAGTCCTCCTCCGAGTACAGCCGGATGCAGATGCCGTCGGACGTCCGGCCGCAGCGGCCCTTGCGCTGGTTGGCGCTGGCCTGGCTGACCGCCTCGATCGGCAGCCGCTGCACCTTGGTGCGGTGGCTGTAGCGGGAGATCCTGGCGGTGCCCGGGTCGATCACGTACTTGATGCCGGGGACGGTCAGCGAGGTCTCGGCCACGTTGGTGGCCAGCACGATCCGCCGGCTGTTGGAGCGCTGGAAGACCCGGTGCTGCTCGGCCGAGGAGAGCCGGGCGTACAGCGGCAGCACCTCGGTGAACTTCAGGTTGAGCTTGTTGAGCGCGTCCGCGGTGTCGCGGATCTCCCGCTCGCCGGAGAGGAAGACCAGGATGTCGCCCGGCCCCTCGGCCTGGAGCTCCTGGGCCGCCTCGCAGATCGCCTGCACCTGGTCTCGGTCGCGGTCCAGGTCGGAGTCGTCCTCGCCCTCCTCCAGGATCGGGCGGTAGCGAACCTCGACCGGATAGGTGCGTCCCGAGACCTCGATGATCGGTGCGTCACCGAAGTGGTTGGCGAACCGCTCCGGGTCGATGGTCGCCGAGGTGATGATGACCTTGAGGTCCGGCCGGCGCGGCAGCAGCTGCTTGACGTAGCCCAGGATGAAGTCGATGTTGAGGCTACGCTCGTGCGCCTCGTCGATGATCAGGGTGTCGTACTGGCGGAGCTCCCGGTCGGTCTGGATCTCGGCCAGCAGGATGCCGTCCGTCATCAGCTTCACCAGGGTGTCCGGGCCGACCTGGTCGGTGAACCGGACCTTCCAGCCGACCGCCTCGCCGAGCGGCGTGCGCAGCTCCTCGGCCACCCGCTCTGCCACCGTACGGGCCGCGATCCGGCGCGGCTGGGTGTGGGCGATCAGACCCTTCACGCCCCGGCCCAGCTCCAGACAGATCTTCGGGATCTGGGTGGTCTTGCCGGAGCCGGTCTCACCCGCGACGATCACCACCTGGTGGTCCCGGATCGCCGCCAGGATGTCGTCCTTCTTCTGGCTGACCGGCAGCTCGGCCGGGTACGTGATCTCCGGCACCGCGTTCCGGCGCTGTTCGACCCGGAGCTCGGCGCGGTCGATCTCCACCGCCAGCTCGGCCGCGATCTTGTCGCGGGCCTCCGGCTGGCGGACCCGGCGCGCCCCGTCCAGCCGACGGCCGATCCGCTGCTGGTCACGCAGTGTCAGCTCGGGCAGCCGAGCGGCCAGCTCCCCGACGGTGGGTACCACGGTGGGCTGGGCTTGGGGAGAACTCACTGCGGACATCCCTCTAGGTTCGCAAGGAGGGGCGGGCGCGCGCACCTCGGTTTTCGAGCACCCCCAGTGTCACAGACCGCCCGACGGACCCCGCCGTAGGCTGCACGCCGGCGGCCGGGGGACCGGACGTGCGAGGACCGGACCGGCGGCGGGGAGGCCCGCCTCGGAAGCGCGTGCCGTACGTCGGGCGGAGTCCGACCAGCGGGCGGCCTCCCCGGACCTTCGGTGTTCGGATAGCCTTTTGACGGATTGTCATCTTGCAGGTACGAGGTTCCGGGGGAGCCACTTTGAACTTCATCAGCGAAGCGTGGGACGACGCCAAGGACCTGGTCGGAGCAGGTGCCAGGGTGGTCAAGGACATCGTCATGGCACCCGCCGAGATCGCCCGCTGGGCCCTTGGTGAGATGTTCGGCGGCGGCGAGGACGAGATCCGCCAGATCGCCAAGGAGCTCGCCGAGCTCGGCAAGGAGTTCGACAAGCTCAGCACGGACGTCAACTCCGCGCTCGGCAAGCTCACCTGGCACGGCCCCGCCGCCGACGCGTTCACCAGCCACGCGCAGGGCCGGGTCCGGGAGATGGCCGGGGTCGCGGACGAACTGGAGGGGCTGAGCAAGGCGGTCGAACGCCTGGCCAGCTTCTGATCCTTCCCGGCGGAAGATCATCACGAGCACAAGGGGGAACGGGGAACCATGGCCGGTGAACAGTTCGGCGTCGAGCTGCAGGAACTCGGCAGGATCCAGCAGGACTGGCAGCAGGCCAGTCAGCGGATGGCCGAGATGCAGAAGAGGCTCGGCAAGATCCAGGAGACGCTGGCGAAGGCGGTCGCGGTCGACCTGGCCGCCAGCCCGCTGGCCGGCATCGTCGGCTTCGGGGTCGCCTTCGACGTGCTCCGGGACGCCAAGGACGTGGAGTCCAGGGCCCGGCACCTGATGGAGACCAAGGCGAAGCTGGCCCAGGCGATCTCCGAGGACAGCGCGAAGATCAAGTCGGTGATCAAGGAGTACACCGAGGCCGATCGCAAGATCCAGGAGGACATGAAGGAGAAGGAGAAGTCCCGCCCGAAGGATGACGGCGGCTCCACCCGGATCAACAGCAAGGACAAGCCCGGGGGTGGGGGCGGCGGCGGGGGCGGCGGCCACACCAAGCACCCGGGCGGCGGCGGTGACGGCGGTGGTGGAGGCGGTGGTGGCGGTGGTGGCGACCACAGCAAGTACGGCGACCACAGCACGAACGACCGCGGCGTGAAGTACATCAACGGCGACAGCTGGGAGGACTGGAACGCGGGCGATCCCACCAGCAGGCGCCCCCACCCCAGGAACGGCCAGGGCAAGGGCGCGCTGGTCCGGCCGAAGCTGGACGGGCTGCCGGAGGAGCGCAAGGACATCCTCGAGCGCGCGATGAAGCGGGTCGACATGAAGCTCGGCTACAGCCAGGGCGCGATCACGGCCGGCTACCGGGTGGACTGCTCGGGCTTCGTCACGGCAGCCTGGGGCATCCCGCCGAACTCCGTGGGCGGCCTGAACACCGGCGGGCTGATGAGCCCGAGCGTCTCGGAGAAGATCAGCAAGAGCGAGCTCCAGCCGGGCGACGCCCTGATCAACAGCGGGCACACCATCCTGTTCGGCGGATGGGCCAACGCGGAGCACACCAAGTACATCGCCATCGAGAACGCCAGCCAGGCCGGGACGGTCTCCCGGGTGGCCACGATGGACAACCAGTACGGCTTCTACCGCCGCAAGGATCTCTGAGCCGTCGGTGGGGTCACCGCCCGGAGGCGGTGACCCCACCGACGTCGGGGACCGGAGTCAGAGCAGGAAGAGCTTGGCGAACGGTGCCGTGATGCGCACCTGCCGGGAGCCGAAGTCGACGAGCACCGCGAGCTCGCCCTCGACGGCGATGGCCCTGCCCAGGCCGTACTCGTCGTGAGAGACCCGATCGCCGACCGCGAACCGCTTGATCTGCGGCGCGGGCGCGGGGCGGAAGGGGCTGGTGGGGAGATGGCGCCGTGGCGCTGAATTCGTCATCCTTGCCAGTATGCGCCCAAATCCGGGTGGAGGGACCTGCCGCCGGGTAACGGATTTTCGGATTTTCTGGATCATGGACTTCCCCGTGCCGCAGCAGGCCGGGCGCCGGTGACCCGGGGCGGCCCCGGCAGGCTCGGCGTGTCGGATCCCCCCGCACTGGCGCGAACCCTGCTACAGTCGTGGTAGTTGCAGTTGTGGTTCCCATGAACTTGTGTGCGCCTGCTGGTTACTACCGCAGGCGCGTTTTCTGTTTCCCGGCTCTTTACTCCGGGCGGGTCCATCACGGCGACGCGAAGCTTGCGAAATGTGAGCTTTGGACAGTCCCCTGAAGGAGTTTTAAATGGCTAATGGCACCGTGAAGTGGTTCAACTCGGAAAAGGGCTTCGGCTTCATCGAGCAGGAGGGTGGCGGTCCTGACGTGTTCGCCCACTACTCGAACATCAACGCCAACGGCTTCCGTGAGCTGCTCGAGGGCCAGAAGGTCGAGTTCGACGTCACCCAGGGCCAGAAGGGCCCGCAGGCGGAGAACATTCGCCCGCTCTAAGTAGGACCTATGCCCGTACGGCCGCTCCGGCGGCCGGGGGCAGCATGTCGCGGCCCCCGAGTGCTTCACTCGGGGGCCGCGCTGTTTTCCGGTCCTTGTTCTTCTGACCGTGCCGATGAAGCCGGGGCCGGGGAACGGAAAATCCCCTGGTGAGTGACCTCACCAGGGGATTTTCAGCAAGTGGCCAGGGCCGGGGTCGAACCGGCGACCTTCCGCTTTTCAGGCGGACGCTCGTACCAACTGAGCTACCTGGCCGTACTGCACCGCCTCTTGCGAGACGAGCGATCCTGACGGGACTTGAACCCGCGACCTCCACCTTGACAGGGTGGCGAGCTAACCAACTGCTCCACAGGACCTCGTGCGGAGCGCATCCGCCTCGGAGTCTTTCGACGCCGACTTCACTACTGTACTGCCGTGCCCCCAACGGGATTCGAACCCGTGCTACCGCCTTGAAAGGGCGACGTCCTGGGCCACTAGACGATGAGGGCTTGCGGCCCGCCCGGCTGACTTCCAGCGGTCGGGGACGTGAGAAGCATATGGGATGCCGGGCGGGAACGCCAAAACGGTTTCGGCCGCCCGGATCCGGGGCCGGCTCAGGACCAGCCGAGTTCGTGCAGCTCGTGGTCGTCGAAGCCGAAGTGGTGGGCCACCTCGTGGATCACCGTGGTCCGGACCTCCGCGACCATCTCGTCCTGGGTCTCGCAGAAGCGGATGGTCGGGCCCATGTAGATGATGATCCGGTCGGGCAGCACGCCGGCGTACCACTCGCCGCGCTCGGTCAGCGGCGTGCCCTCGTACAGACCGAGCAGGTCGGGGGTGGCAGGGTCCGGCTCGTCCTCCACGAAGATGGCGACGTTGTCCATCATGGCCGCCAGCTGCGGCGGGATCTGGTCCAGGGCATCGGAGACCAGCGTTTCGAACTCGTCCCGTGTCATGTTCACCGACTCATTGTCCGGCGCGGGGTGACGCCGTGCCAGATGATCGGCGCCCCGAATACCGGTGATTCACTGGACCGGTGCTGATCGATCGGGTGAATCTGCGGGGCGAGGGGCCGGTGCTGGCGGCGGTCGCCCTGGGTGGGGTGGTGGGCGCCTGCGCGCGCTACGGGGTCGGGCTGCTCCGGCCGACGGGGCCGCTGGCCATCCCGTGGGGCACGCTGCTGGTGAACGTGACCGGCTGTGCGGCCATGGGGGTGCTGATGGTGTTGGTCACCGAGGTGCTGACGCCCCATCGGCTGGTCCGGCCGTTCCTCGGGACGGGGGTGCTGGGCGGGTTCACCACCTTCTCGACGTACGCCGTCGACGTGCACCGGCTGGTGGCGGGCGGTGAGCCGGTCCGGGGGGTGGCGTACCTCGGCGGGACGCTGGTCAGCGCGCTCGCGGCGGTCTGGGCCGGGAGCGCGGTCACCCGGTGGCTGGCGGTGCGCCGGTGAACTGGCTGCTGGTGGCAGTCGGCGCTGCGGTCGGGGCTCCGCTGCGGTACCTGACGGACCTGGCGCTGCGGGCCAGGTACGGCGCCGGGTTCCCCTGGGGCACCTTGGCGGTCAACGTGTCCGGGTCGCTGCTGCTCGGCGTGGTGGCCGGGGTCTGCTCGGTGCGCGGACAGCTGCTGCTCGGCACCGGCCTGTGCGGGGCCCTGACCACGTACTCGACCTTCTCGTACGACCTGCTGCGGCTGGCCGAGGGCGGTCTGCGGGGGCGGGCGGCGGGCTATCTGCTGGGCACGCTGGTGGCCGGGCTCGGCGCGGCCTGGGCGGGAGTCGGGCTGGCGGGGGTGTTCTGACCGGACGTCAGTCCGGTTGCGGCTCCCGGCTCGCGGTTGCGGCTCGCGAGTGCGGGGCCGTGTCCTGGCGGGCCGGTGTCGCGTTGGTCACCACAGGCGGCCGGGCGCGGCTGGTGAGCAGGGGAGGTGCCCAGGTGGCGGCGGTACGGATGCGGACGGGGCGGCGGGGCGGGCAGCGGGTGGCGGGGGTGCTGGTGCTGGCCCTGGCGGGAGCCGGGCTGACCGGCTGCATGTCGGTCGGCGGCGGGTCCGCGGACACCCTGCCGAGCAATCCCCCGGCCGGGCGGAGCGGCTCACCGGGCAAAATCGGGAGCGGCAGCGGGGCGCACGTGCCAGGGCGGGGCAGCAGCGGGCAGCGGATTGAGCACGTGGGGGGCGTGAGCCCGTCGGCGGGCGCCGGGGTGACCGATCCCACACCGGGCGCGGTCGCACCGGGGATGACCCCGTCGGCCGGGGCACCCGCCCAGCCGGGCCGGAGCGGGCCTCCGACCAGCGCCCCCAGCGGTTCGGCCAGCGGGCCCCATTCGGGTTCCGGCGGTACGGAGCCCGGGCCTAGCGGCCACCCGCAGCCCTCGCCCAGCGAGGCGTCGAGCCCGGCCCCGACCCCGCCTTCCCCGAGCTCTCCGGTACCCTCGGGTACTGACCCCGGATCTGCGGCGCCGAGCCCCAGTTCCGCCGGGTAACGACGGTCTGACCAGCAGGTTTGCCTTAGATCCAGAGGCTGCCGTATGGTGGTAGATCGTTACTTTGATTCATTTGATTGGCGCCCTGAAATCCCCCTGGCGCCCTTGGCGCGTTCCGGCGATTCGGTGGCTGACCGCATAGAGGCGGTTTGTAAACAGAACCCCGGACTTTGGCGCGTGCCACTTCCGGAAGGTTTTGCATGTCCCTCGTTGACAACGACCGCTTCGCCATGCCCGCGAACGGTTCGGACACCCTCGACACCCTGGTCGAGACCCCCGAGGTCGAGATCCTCGACGACTCCCTCCTCGACGACTCGGCCGAGCTGGTCGAGGACACCGAAGAGGCCGCTGAGCCCACCGTCACCTTCGGCGACCTCGGTCTGCACGACGACGTGGTGCGGGCCCTGAACAAGCGCGGCGTCACCACGCCGTTCCCGATCCAGGCCGCGACCATCCCGGACGCGCTGGCCGGCAAGGACGTCCTCGGCCGTGGCCGTACGGGCTCCGGCAAGACCCTGAGCTTCGGCCTCCCGATGCTGACCCGGATCGCCGGCGCCGAGGGCCGCACCAAGCCCAAGCACCCGCGCGGCCTGATCCTGGTCCCGACCCGCGAGCTGGCCATGCAGGTCGCCGACGCGCTGGAGCCGTTCGGCTCGGTGCTCGGCCTCAAGCTCAAGGTCGTCTGCGGTGGCACCTCGATGTCCAACCAGATCTACGCGCTGGAGCGCGGTGTCGACGTCCTGGTCGCCACCCCCGGCCGCCTGCGTGACCTGATCAACCGCAACACCGCCAAGCTCGACGAGGTCATGGTCACCGTCCTGGACGAGGCCGACCAGATGGCCGACATGGGCTTCCTGCCCGAGGTCACCGAGATTCTCGACAAGGTCCCGAGCGGCGGCCAGAGCCTGCTGTTCTCGGCCACCCTCGAGAACGAGATCGACAGCCTGGTCAAGCGCTACCTGAAGAACCCGGTCACCCACGAGGTCGACGCGGCCCAGGGTGCGGTCACCACCATGAGCCACCACATCCTCGTGGTGAAGCCCAAGGACAAGGCCCCGATCACCAACGCGATCGCCGCCCGTAAGGGCCGCACGATCATCTTCGTCCGTACCCAGATGGGTGCCGACCGGGTGGCCGAGCAGCTGATCGAGGCCGGCGTGAAGGCCGACGCGCTGCACGGCGGGATGACCCAGGGCGCCCGTACCCGGGTGCTCGGCGACTTCAAGGACGGCTACCTCAACGTGGTCGTCGCCACCGACGTCGCCGCTCGTGGCATCCACGTGGACGACATCGACCTGGTGCTGAACGTCGACCCGGCCGGTGACCACAAGGACTACCTGCACCGCTCCGGCCGGACCGCTCGCGCGGGCCGCTCCGGTGCCGTCGTCACCCTGGTGCTGCCGCACCAGCGCCGCGGCGTCTTCCGCCTGATGGAGGACGCGGGCGTGGACGCCTCGCGTCACATCCTCGACCACGCCTTCGACCCCGAGGTGGCCCGGATCACCGGCGCCCGCTCGCTGATCGAGGTGCAGGCCGAGTCGGCCGCCGGGATCGCCGGTGCCGCCGAGCGTGAGGTCGCCGACATGGCGCGCCAGCTGGAGCGCGCGCAGCGTCGCGCCAACGAGCTGCGCGAGGAGGCCGACCGCCTGGCCGCCCGGGCCGCTCGCGAGCGGGCCGAGCTGGGCATCGAGGACGAGCCGGTTATCGAGACCGCCGCCGCTTCGGCCGCTGCGGACGGCGAGGCGTCGGAGACCGTCGAGACCGTGGCCGCGCCGGCCGCCGTCGAGACCGAGCGCACCCCCGCCTACCGCGAGGCGCGCAACGAGCGCCCGTCGTACGGTGACCGCGAGCAGCGTGGCGGTTTCAACCGGGACCGTGACCGCGATGACCGTGGTGGCCGTTCGGGTGGTTTCAACCGCGATGACCGCGCGCCGCGTTCCGGTGGTTTCAACCGTGACGACCGTGCCCCGCGTACCGGCGGCTTCAACCGCGACGACCGTTCGGGTGGCTTCAACCGCGATGACCGTGGTGGCCGTTCGGGTGGCTTCAACCGCGATGACCGCGCGCCGCGTTCCGGTGGTTTCAACCGCGATGACCGCGCGCCGCGTACCGGTGGCTTCAACCGCGACGACCGTTCGGGTGGCTTCAACCGCGATGACCGTGGTGGCCGTTCGGGTGGCTTCAACCGCGATGACCGCGCGCCGCGTTCCGGTGGTTTCAACCGCGACGACCGCGCGCCGCGTACCGGCGGCTTCAACCGCGACGACCGTGCCCCGCGTACCGGCGGCTTCAACCGCGACGACCGTTCCGGTGGCTCCTTCGGTGGCGACCGTCCGGCGCGTTCCTTCGGTGACCGTCCGTCCTTCGGTGACCGCGACAACCGTGGTGGCGGCAGCCGTCCGTTCGCCCGCCGTGACGACCACCGCTCCGGCGGCCGTCCGCAGTCCGGTGGCACCGGTGGCGGTTTCAACCGCGATGACCGTGGCGGCCGTTCCTTCGGTGGCGACCGCGACTCGCGTGGCGGCAGCTTCAACGGCGGCGACCGCAACAAGCCGCGCTGGAAGAACTGACGCTCACTAGCTCCTGATTCGGGCCCGCTCCACTTCGGTGGGGCGGGCCCGTTCGGTTTATTGGCGTGCCCGGGGCGCGGGGGGTCGCTAGCGTCCTCGCCATGAGCAGCAGACTGCACGAAGTGGCCACCGTGAACGAGGAGATCGCCGCGCGGGGGAGTTACCGGGCCGGCGGGGTCGAGGTCGAGGTGGGTGGCCTGCTGGCTGCCGCCCGGGTTGGAACGGTGTCGTACGGGCCGTCAGGTTGGCCGACGGCGCCGGGCGCTGCGGGGCCGTTCGACGGGGTGCCGGAGGTGACGGCGGAGGGCAGCATGCAGGCCGCCCGGCGGCTGACCGAGGAGGGCGGCTCGCACGTAGCGGTACTCAACTTCGCCTCGGCCCGCAACCCGGGCGGTGGCTATCTGCGCGGGGCGAAGGCGCAGGAGGAGGATCTCTGCCGTAGCGCCCTGCTCTACCACTGCCTGCTGGCCGCGCCCGACTACTACGAGGCGCACCGGGCCTCCGGCGACCTCCACTACAGCCACCGGGTGATCTGGTCCCCGGCGGTGCCGGTGATCCGGGACGACCGGCGGGAGCTGCTCGCGGAGCCGTACACCGTCTCGTTCCTGACCTCACCCGCGCCCAACGCGGGGCAGCTGGCGCTCCGCTCGGAGAGCCGGCCGGTGGATGTGCGGGCGGTGTTGGCGGAGCGGGCGGGGCGGGTGCTCGGGGTCGCGGCGGCGCACGGGGTGCGGGAGTTGGTGCTCGGGGCCTGGGGCTGCGGGGTGTTCCGCAACGATCCGGCCGAGGTGGCCGCGGCCTTCGCGGTGGCGCTGGCCTCGTACGGCGCGAGCTTCGACCGGGTGGTGTTCGCGGTCTGGGACCGCACGCCGGTCTCGGCGAACCGGGCGGCCTTCGAGGCCCGCTTCGGCGGCTGACCTACCGTCGGGTTGCCACCAGTGAGGCGGGCGCCACCAGCCAGGTCACCGCGAAGACGTGTACTGCTCGGCTCGGTTGTCCATACGTTCCAACGAAACTGACGCGCGGGTGCGGCAGGTCCCACCGGGCTGGAGCACGGGCGAGCACGGCCCGCCACTGCGGTGTTCAGGCCGGGCACAAGGCCCGGTGGTCGGCGAGTAGGTGGGACTGCTTCTGTTCGTGGCGGCATTGACCGCAGAGGCCGTCGGCCGGTGCGTGTGCGCCCGCGAGCGGCCGGTCGCAGTCGGTGCACTCTGGATGCTGAGCCAAAGGGACAGCGCGGGGTGGGAGTTGCTGGGGGAGGGGTGGCAGCTTGTCCTGGAGACGGTACGTGAGCAGAGCCGCCGGGTTCCGTACGGCTGCGGGTAGCCCCTGGGTGGCGGCGGCGATCAGCTGGGCCTCGGTGGCGCCTCGGGCCAGCCAGTCCTCGACCAGGGGTGCGAGTGCGGCCCGGTCGCGGGAACCGAGGGTGAGCCGGGGGTCGGCGGTGGCGATGAGGTGCAGGGCGGCAAGCGCTTCTGGTGTGGCCGGCGAGGGCTTCCGCGGCTCCGGCCGCTGCTCGGGCTCGGAGGCGCCGCCCGGAAGGGTGGTTGGTACTTCTTCCGAAGTGCTTTCCCCGGTACGGGTGATTCCCGTGTTCCCGGGAACCGGCTTCTCGGTGGTCGGGAACACGGCTTCTCGGACCTCGGGTTCCGGGGTGTCGGGTTCCGGGGCCTCGGGCACGTACGGGGTCTCGTACACGTGGGAGGTGGAGCGCACTCGGCCGGTCCCCGGGTCTTGCACTCTGGTGACGCGGTAGTAGCCGCGCGCCGCCAGTTCGCGGAGTCCGGACTTGATCGCATCGCGCCCGGTGGGTCCGTCGGCTGCCAGCGTCCGGCAGTTGACGGTGTCTCCGTCGCGGCGGGAGAGGAGGTGGGCGAGGAGCCCTCGGGCGTTGAAGCTGAGGGTGCGGTCCTGGAGGGCGCTGTTCGACACGACGGTGAACGAGCGTCGGTGCGCGTTACGATGAATGTGCATGGGGAGGTGCTTCTCCTGGTGCCGGACCCCGGGGCGTTGGAGCGCCGCCGGGGTCAACTATGGGCTGATCATGTGTCACGGAATGTAGCGCATGCTTCGGCTGGTTCGTGCCTGCGTCACTCGTGTGAGTGGCGGCACCACACGTCTCACGGCGGATCGCCGAGCGAGTGGGCTCAGTTTCCAGTCGAAGCGTCCAGCAGGAGGTTCGCGTCGTCATAGCGCCCGGCTGCATTGAGCAATTTGACGATGCGAAGGGTGTCGTGCGGCTCCCGCTGGCCCGCGCTGTGCAGCACTGCGTCTGCAGCTGCCGCGAATCCCGCGCCCCGGACATCCGAGATCACGTCAACAACGCTGCCAGGCGGCAGAGTTGTGCCGGCCTCGAACAAGAGGAGATGTGCGTCACGGTCCTGGCCGTTCAGCAGTCGCTGGGTTACTTCCTCGAGCCCGATCCAGGCGGTGTGGTCTCCGGAGCGATGTTGCCGGTCCACCTCTGGCAGAGGGACCGGCAACACACTTCGCGGGGGCTCACAGTCGCCGGGGTACACCACATCCGTCTGCGGCAACTGTTGGTCAGCGGCCGGCTTTGAGTTCACAGCCTGGGTGCTTGCTGCCATGACGGCGCGCGCCTTCTTCGCAGCCGCCCTGTCGGCTCTGGTGGAACGACCAGCAGCCTTCTGTTCCACCACGGCCTGTGCACGTCTGAGCTGCAAGTCTTTGAGCGTGACCGGAACTTGAAGGCCACTGAGGGCGGCATGGTGTGAGACCCGGCTGTGGATAGATGCCACAAGCCCCGCAGAGGGGATCCGGCTGCCATGGCGGTGACCGCTGAGAGTGGCGCTGCTGATCGGGATCTCGCGGCAGATTTGTGCAGCGCTGACATCAACGGAGCCACACAGGTCGTCAAACAGGCGGGCAAATCGATCGCGCGCTTCGGTAGGCGCACCCGTCTGCTGCTCCGGACCTGATGCTGCCTGTGCTGCCACTCCACGCTCCCCCGTCAGGCATTGGCATGAATTCGCCCCAACTCAGTCTGCACTAGGGGGCCGACAGCAGTGAGGGGACTGGCCATTTGGGTCGGTAGCGATGTGTTCGCGCTATGTTCGCGGCTCGTCCGCGACGTGCTAGCAGTGCGCAGATTTGCTGGACATGGCGGTCCCTGAACGATTGAGATGGCACCTGTCCACATGGGTCGTCGCCTGCGTCGGCCGGATCCGCAGCTGATGCGTTGCAGCCCGTGTGGACCTCTCATGCTGCTGCGGAAGGTGAAGTGATGGAGCTGCCGTCCTGGGAGGACGCCAAGCTGGGAACGATGAAGCGTGCTGCTCTCTGGCTGGTCAGCGTGGTTGGCGAGGGCAACGTCTTCACAAAGGCGGACCTGCGGGATGCCTTCCCGGGGACGTCGCAGATCGACCGGCGCATGCGGGATCTGCGCGACCACGGCTGGCGGCTAGACACCAACCGTGAGGACGCCCGCCTCGACAGCCACGAGCAGCGCTTTGTGACGCGGGGTGCCGCCGTCTGGGAGCCGGGAATGGCCCGGGTCAAGTCGGCTCCGGCCATCTCAGCCAATCGCCGGCGCGAGGTCATCTCACGGGACGGCAACCTGTGTCGTTGCTGCGGGATCACTCCGGGCGAGGAATACCCGGACTCGTACGAAAAGGCTCAACTGGACATCGCTCGCCGGACGGTGGCGCAGCCTGGCGGTGGAACGGCGATCGAGTTGGTCACCGAGTGCAAGCGCTGCCGGGTCGGTGGTCGTGACCTTGAGGTCGACGGTGGCAAGACACTGGCTTCCCTCAGCCGTCTCGGCGTGATGGAGAAGAAGATACTGGCCTCCTGGGTGGCGGCGGACCAGCGGGACTTCGGGGCGGTGGAACTGTTGTGGGCGCAGTACCGCACCCTGCCTGAGGAGTCCCGGCTCAGGTTCCGTGCCGCCTTGGATCGTGCAACCGAGTAGCCCTGGCCGGCCGCGCCACGTCACGCCGCAGACCAGCTCCCGGCGGCCCTCGTAGCGCAGTCAACCGACTAAGGGATGGCCGACCGCGTGTTGGCCGGGAGAGCAGGCGGAGGAGAAGCAGATGAGTAAGGATTTCGGCAGGCCCCCACGGGCATCGCAGAATCAGGATCTGGTGCAGCAGCGGCTCAAAGAGGCTGATTCGGCCGCTGGTGTAAGGGAATCGCTGACAATTGAGTGGCACCAGCAGCCGCTGACCGTCCAGGTCATTCACATGCCGGTGAGAGATATCTACTACAATCCTGCAACTCACCGGATTCGCGCTCAACGCAGTCATGACCCGGCTCGTAACCGGAAGCTTGACGAAGATCCGTGGAGTGCGGAGAGTCAAGACTATCTGGACTTTCTGCTGCGGGCCAAGCCATCTAATCCGGCTGAGGACGATCCGGCCTTTGTGCCGCTCATGGAGAGCATCCGGGATTTCGGTCAAAACGACCCCGGGCTGATTACTCGCGACGGCGTACTGGTGAACGGGAACACTCGTCGGGCGGCGATGCTGAAGCTCGGCGAGCAGACCATCAGGGTGGGAGTTCTTCCAGAATCCTGCACCTGGGCCGACGTCAGCTCGGTGGAACTCTCCCTCCAGCTGCGCGAGGACCACCGGCGTGATTATTCGTACATCAACAAGCTGCTTGCAATTGAAGAGCAGGTGGCTCTGGGTGTGCCGCTGGTGAGAATCGCCAAGGAGTTCCGAACCACAGCGGCGGTCTGCGAGCAGGGTCAATGGATCCTCGGGTGCATCAGAGAGATGATCTCTCGCAGCTCATCGGCAGATGCCGAGCTCCGGCTGGTCGATTTCGAGGCGGACCAGGAAAAGCTTAGGGAGATGCACCGCAGGTACTTCAAAGAGGCGGCTACTAGCCGAGACAGTGCCGAAGTGATTAGAGAATCGCGGATGGCGGCCATCATGCTGGGCTTTTCCAAAACTGATGTCCGACTGATTGAAGAGGACTTCCAGTCCCGTTATCTGGAACATCGTCTCCCCGCCGAACTGAAGGCAGCTCAGTCTGCGCCGACCGTTGTCGCAATTCCCGGCCTGAACCGTTCGGTCCGAGGCTCTGCGCCCAAGGTGCTGAGTGCGAGGGCTTTCACGGACTCAATCCTTAAGGCGAAGGCGGTGGAATCCGCAGGCGAGAAGGTGCCGGCCGCGCAGGTTGCGGAGGCTGCCCGCCTGCTCAAGGCCGCAGGGGATGCCATGGAGGATGCCCTGGAGCCGGCGGGTAAGGATGCTCGTATCCGAAAGCGGAAGCAGGCTGCACCGGACCGTCTGATGGATGCCGCTCAGGATATTGAGCAGTGCATCACCGACCTTGTGCTGGCAAGAGGGTCCCGCAGTCTAGACGAAGAAGCCTTCGACGAAGCAGTTGTGAAGCTACGTCATACTCTTGGCAAGCTCGCGAAGGAAGCCGCCCGCAATGTTGCCGAGCCGGGGGATGGTGTCGCTTGGCTACTCGACGTTGTCCGTGGGGAGAGCTGAGTGGAAGCCCTGAGTGAACCTTCTCTGTGGATCGGTCTGGACGTCACCCGGACCAATGCGGTGCTGCGTGTAGTCCCGGGTCTAGAGGAGGAGCTTGCACGCCTGGTAGTCCGCTTCGACGGAGGCAGCACCCGGGGCCCGCAGTCCGCTGAGATTCCGCTCGACGGCTTCTTCAGCTCCCTGGAGCACTTGGGAGCATGGCCGGTCAATCATGAGGTGGAGTGGGAGGACGCTCTCGCTGAGCTGGCGAGCAGTGTCCTCGACGATAGCGAGGCAGTCGGGCGCCATCTGGCGGGAGCGGAGACAGGCGAGACCGAGGCTCTGGCTGCTGATGTGCGGCAGATGCTCGACGCAGATTGGCGCGGAGATCTGACGAGCTTCCAGCTACGCGATATCGCCAGGCTGCTCTCCCTCAGGCATGGCGCCAACTTCAGCGTGCCGGGGGCGGGGAAGACCCGCGTCGCGCTCGCGGTCTTTGCCGCACTGCGGGCGAAGGGTGAAATTCGCAGAGTGCTGGTGGTGAGTCCCAAGTCGGCTTATGAGTCCTGGGAGTTCGAGAGCTCGGAGTGCTTCCATACACCGCTCCGCACTGTTGTGATGGCCGGGGTTGCCGACCCTGGTGCCGAGGTCTTGATCGTGAACTACGAACGACTTGGCCGGTCTATGGCTGGGCTAGCCGCCTGGTTGAAGGCGGCTCCATCCATGCTCATCCTGGACGAAGCGCACCGAATGAAGCTTGGGTTGAACGGTACGTACGGTGCGGCCTGCATGACGCTTGGCCCGTTGAGCCGACGGAGGCTCATCCTCACCGGCACACCCGCTCCCAACGGAGCCCGGGATCTGGAGAATCTGCTCTCGTTTGTCTGGCCCGGACAAGGCAAGCGAGTGGTCACCGAAGCGGTGGGCGGTGGCGACCTCAGCTATGCCAGTAGTGTCCTCCGACCGCTCTACACCCGGACCACCAAGCATGAGCTCGGGCTGCCGCCGACTGTGCCGAAGATTCGCTACGTCAAGATGCCACCGCTGCACCGTGAGGTGTACGACGCGCTGGTTGGTCGTTGCTCGGTGCGGGCCGAGGCGTCGCGGGCAGCCTTCGACGTGCTTGGCAGAGCTGTTCTCAGACTGTTGATGGCGGCCACCAGCCCAGCGCTCCTTGCTCAGGGCAGCAGCCGATACGAGCCGTTGGCCTACCAGGTGCCACCGCTTGAGGTGCCGGAGGGCGATTCTCTCTACGATCTAATGCGTGACCTGCCGAGCTATGAGCTGTCTCCCAAGTACGCGGAAGCGCTGCGGATCGTCGCCGCCAATGCTGCGGTCGGCCGCAAGACGCTGGTATGGGCGAGCTTTGTGCGGAGCCTGACCACACTGGAGTCGATGTTTGCGGAGTTTCGGCCCGCCGTGGTGCATGGCGGGACTCTTGACCGTGGGGAGCAGATCCGTCGTTTCCGTGAGGACTCCGACTGCATGGTTCTGCTGTCTAACCCGGCCACGCTCGGCGAGGGCATCAGCCTGCACCAGGTCTGCCATGACGCGGTGTACATCGACCGGGACTTCCAGGCAGGGCGTTTTCTGCAGAGCCTTGACCGCATTCACCGGCTAGGCCTCGCCCCCGGTACCGAAACCCGGGTGACGGTGCTGGCGGCCGAAGGGACGGTAGACGAGATCGTTGCTGCCAGATTGGAGCAGAAGCTGGACTTCATGGGCCGGATCTTGGACGACCCTGCCGTCCAGCAGCTGGCGGACCTTCAGGAGGAGCCGTCGGTAGCGGCGGGGATGGATATGGCTGACATTCGCGCACTCCTGGGCCATCTAGACCGGAGCGCCGTGCAGTAGGGAGGGCTGGCTGCTCCTCTGACGGCTAATCGGCAGAGGGCGGCTGGCTGCACTGTCTTCGGCGATAAGAACGGCTGCGATGCTGCGGCCGAGGGCAGCGGCGACTGGTGGCGGGAAGGCATTGCCGACCTGGCGGTACCGCGCCGTCTTGGTACCGGTGATCCGCCATGCTGCCGGGAAGCCCTGTAGCAGTGCCATCTGATCGACCGTGAGCCTCACAGGTAGCTGGTCGCCCGGCCCAGGTGGCGAGTTCGCGATGCTGGAGCCCTGCACCCCAAGGCGCGCCCAGGCCTGACGGGCACGTGACGGCCCGAGGTCGGGGCCGCCGTGCCTACGGGAGCCACCACAGAGCGTTGGGGCGATCTGGTTAGCTCCGGCAGCCCAGGACTCGGCCAGCTCCCAGCCGCCTGAGGCCATGGATTCGTAGAGCACCTGGCCGACGGTCGCGAAGGCTTCGTCCGATGTCTGGGCCGTGGGCCAGGAGAAGGCAGCAAACAGCGGGGCTGGCATGGCGATGAGGACGGCCCGTGGGCGGAGCTGCGGCACCCCGAAGTCACAGGCGCGAAGTAGCCGCCACTCTGCCATGTAGCCGAGAACGCTGAGTTCAGAAATGATCTCCGTTCGGTAGGCGTCAAACCTGGCCTGTAGTAGGCCCTTGACGTTCTCGATCAGCAGGACCCGTGGACGGATCTGCGCCATGAGGCGGAGCACCTCTGGGAAGAGGTCCCGGTCATCGGCTGCGCCGAGCTGTCGGCCGGCCAGGGAGAAGGGCGGACAGGGGACGCCGCCAGCTAGGAGCCCGACCGTCGACGACATCCCGGAGATGTCGTCGGCGTTCACTGTGCGCAAGTCAGCCTGGAGGACAGTCCAGTTGGGCCGGTTTGCGCGAAGGGTTGCGCAGGCATCCGCATCGATCTCCACCAGGACGTCGTGACTGAAGCCGGCCCGCTCCAACCCAAGCGATTGGCCGCCAGCGCCAGCACAGATCTCGATGCATGACAGGGCAGGGTGGGGAATGCTGGATTGCGTCGGAGGCGGACGAAAACGGCTGATCGTGCTTGGCACGGCTGCTCCCGGTGGGCTTCTGGATGGCGCGGCACGCTCTGTGCGGCCGCTCCAGACAGCTTGCCGGTACTTGCCGCAATGCCGTGCGGCAAGCTGCAAACCTCACTCCGGCGAGTGAAGGGTTCCTATATATGCGCGAGTTGGGAGTTCCATTGGAGCGGGATCTTGACGGCCTCGACTGGCGGGACGAAAGCCTCGGCGCGCGGATTCGCGTCGCGCTCTGGCTCAGGGACGAGGTTGGCGTCGGCGGGACGTTCACCAAGCAGCAGGTCCGCGCGGCTGTCTCCGGCACCGAGCAGGTTGACCGGCGGATGCGAGATCTGAGACCAGCGGGCTGGGAGATCCGGAACTACCGTGACAAGCCCAGCCTCAGGCCCGATGAGCTCTTCCTCGAACGGATCGGACGCCCGGTCTGGGAGAAGGAGCACCGGGCCGCAGGTCTTCGGCAGATCAGTGCCAGGACCAGGCGGCAGGTGTACGAGCGGGACGGGCACATGTGTCGGCGCTGCGGAGTGGCAGCTGCGGAGGAGTACCCCGATGAGCCTGGCTCGCACGCTCGGCTCACATTGGGCCATGTCCGACCGCACCGGTCCGGTGGTGCGGCAGGTCCCGAGGATCTGCTGACGGAGTGCGCTCGGTGTAACGAGACGGTGCGGCACCTGACCGGTGTCCAGATGGACCGTGAGCAAGTATGGGACCGGATCGAGCAACTGCCGGGCAAGGACCGTAAGAACCTGCTTGCCTGGATGATGCACGATGCCCGGGAGCAAACCCCGACCGAGCGGGTCTGGGGCATGTACAGGCAGCTGCCGGCCGAGCTGCGGGAGCAACTGAAGCGGGATCTCTACGACCTGCTGCGACGCTGAGCGGGGAGGCTCCTGGCTGATGTCAGCCTTGCCTGGCAGACTGCGGCTCCCGTCTCCGAATCTGCGGGGTGTGTGGTGCTGCGTGAGGGTCCTTTCGCCTTCTGCGACACTTGGACCTTCTGTGTATGAAACTCCTGGAGGAAGTCCGATGGTCCTCAGCGACAAGCAGCCGCTGACCTCGATCGAGATCTGCGCTGGCGCTGGCGGACAGGCAGTCGGGCTCCATGCTGCCGGGTTCCGGCACCTGGCTCTAGTCGAGATCGATCAGCACGCGGTGGAGACGCTGCGGCTGAACGTGCGGGGGCGCCGGGGATGGGGCTGGGAGAAGAAGAACTGCAAGGTCCTGCACATGGACGTCAAGGAGTTCAAAGCCGTCACAGAGCTTCCTGATCTTGAAAGTGGCGAGCTGGACCTGCTGGCCGGAGGGGTGCCTTGCCCGCCCTTCTCGATCGCGGGCAAGCAGCTAGGACAGGACGACGAGCGTGATCTCTTCCCCAAGATGCTCGACCTGGTCGAGGAGATGCGCCCGAAGGCCGTGATGATCGAGAACGTGCGTGGTCTGCTGCAGCCCGAGCACAAGTTCCGTGGTTACCGGGAGCAGATCAAGCAGCGACTGCGTGACGCTGGGTATGTGATCTGTGGGTGGGAGATCCTGGAAGCTGGCGACTTCGGAGTGCCCCAGCTTCGCCCTCGAGCGATCCTCGTGGCGATCCGTAAGGACTACTACCGAGGGTTCGACTGGCCCAAGCCGGCTGCCAACCGAGTCACCGTCGCCAAGGCGTTGGACAAGAGCATGCGCCGCCGGTTCGGAGACGACGAGGCGTCCTACCAGCGCTGGCGCGAGGCAGCCGGGAGGGGGATCGCTCCCACTCTGGTCGGCGGTTCCAAGAAGCACGGCGGTGCTGACCTGGGCCCCAGTCGGGCCAAGGCTGCCTGGAAGGCTCTTGGTGTCGACGGCCTCGGAGTCGCCAACGATGAGCACGAGGCCGATGTTGCACGGGATCTCTACTCCAAGAACAACATCGGACCTAAGCTCACGGTCGGCCAAGCCGCGATCATCCAGGGCTTCCCAGAGGACTGGGAGTTCTACGGGGGTAAGACCGCCCGCTACCGCCAGGTGGGCAACGCCTTCCCGCCGCCTGTTGCGAAGGCCGTCGGTGAGAGCATCGTTGAGGCACTCCGCCGCACAGGCGAGCTACTGCCTGACCCCGACGCGGACTCCGACGATGGCTCACTGCTGACTCTTAGCCTGCTTCCCACTCAGGAGGCTCTGGCGGCGGCCAGCGACCGCGTTTCTGACAACGAGTGCACAGCTGTCGGGTGACTCATGCTCCCAGAACCGCAGCACCATCCAGCCAGCTGCCTTCAGCCGGGCGTCGGTGTCGCGATCGCGGGCGACGTTTCGAGCGACCTTCTCTGACCAGTAGCCAGGGTTAGTCTTCGGCGGGACGTAGTGCTCTGGGCAGCCATGCCAGTAACAGCCGTCCACGAAGACGGCGACCTTCGTTGGGCGGAAGACAACGTCGGCTGTTCGGCGCAGTCCTGGCAAGGGTGGCGTGCAGACCCGGTATCGCAGACCGGCGGAGTGAAGCAGCGAACGCAGTGCCTGCTCTGGTTTGGTGTCGCGGCTGCGGATGGCCTGCATGTTGTTCCGGTTGGCTGCTGACGAAGCCCAGGAGCCTTCAGGCGGTACCCAGTCACTGCTTGGCATTGGCGTCCCCCCACAGCGTCAGTGCTCCTTCAGGCGGCCAGCTCTGGTCATGCTGGATCTTGGGGACTGCCCTCAGGTCGGTGAACGGGATCGCAACCCAGTCTCCGGGGCCAAGTGCGAATCCGTACCGCGCAGCCGTAGTGCGTTGGTCCAGCCACTTGCCGCACAGTAGTAGCAGTCCCTGCTCCTTAGCTCTCTCCCGGATGTTCCGGACCCGGCGTATTGGGTCGTCCTTTCCAGCGCACACCGTCTGGATGACACTGCGCGGGATGATCGTTTTTGGGAGATAGCCGAAGAGCGCCAGCAACCGGACTTGCTGGCCAGGGCGTTCAGCAAGTACTTCATCCGCCTGTCCCACGGTAAGGAGGGACAGTGGATTTACCGGCAGGGTGGTCCAGTCGTAGAGCGGGACACTCCAGTGATCCCGCGCATGGACGGCCAAGCCGCGCTTGCCGTCCTTGTTGCCCTTCCCCCGGTACAGCCACGAGCTGTGGGTCCGGACGAGCCAACTGCGGTGCTGGTTCTTCCGCAACCCGATCTGGGTGCAAATGCACAGCTGGCAGTGGGCTTCACCAGGGATGGCCCAGTTGGATCCGATAGTGGCCTTGAGGTCAAGAGGGACACCCGCGATCCGGATATCCAGCGGCTTGGCCTTCTTCCAGCCAAAGACGCGTTGAGCCTCGTACTCCAGCTTGGCTCCGACTGAGGCTCGCTCACCGGGGTGCACCTTGGGTGACTGCAGGTCGAAGCGGCCAGTCCTGGCACCATCCAGCACGTAGTCAATGGATGACCGGATAGCCTCGGTAAAACCTGAGGCCAAGGGTGTTCCGGCGAGTTCCCGCAAGACAGCTTGGATCTCGTGGTCATCCTCGGGACCACAGAGGATCCGCCCGGGGGAGGGGCAGCTGTCGTTGGCGCAGATATCGCCGAGGTGTTGCAACCGAAGCCTGGCCATTGGGTGTTCGCTCCTTGCCCTCGGTCATCTGCAGCCAAGACTATGCGATCCATGGTCAGCGCCGGGGAAGCTAACAGGGCCTCTGGCAACGGTCCGTCTCCGAGGTCCGCTTGGGCGCCTGACCAACAGATGGTCATATCAGGGGCGCAGGGCGTCCCCGACGGTGGCGATCTCGGTGGCGGTGACGCCGTGGGCATGGAGGTACGCGGGGATGGAGCCGTGCAGGTCGTGGATGCGGGCCAGGGCCGCGCCGAGGTTGTCGCGGTGGACCGGGTGGGCGAACTGTGGGCGGCCGTGCTCGTCGGTGTAGGGCAGGGGGCCCTGGTCGAGGCCGAGGTGGCGGTTGGAGCGCAGGTAGTCGGTCATGATCTCGGCCTCGGAGAGGCCGGCCAGGGACTGGATGACCGCGATGGTGAGGCCGGTGCGGTCCTTGCCGACGGCGCAGTGGATCACGGCGGGGAAGGCGTCCGGCTCGGCCAGGCGACGGATGGTGCCGGCCAGGGCGGGGCCGCCGACCTCGGCCATGAACGGGTAGGCCTCCGCCTGGGTGGCGGGCCAGGTCGGCTTGGAGCCGTCGTTGTCGGGGACCAGCGGGAGGTGGTGAAGCCGGTAGGTGAGGCCGTGGCGTTCGTCGGGCCATACGGCGATCTCGGCGGCGGTGCGCAGGTCGACGACGGTCCGAAGGCCGAGGTCCTTGAGGCGCTGGGCGCCGTCCGGGGTCAGCCGGCTGAGCGAGCCGGAGCGGTACAGCAGGCCGGTCCGGAGACCGCCCACCCCCGCGTCGCGGAAGTTCTGCACGTCGGGCACGGCGAGGAGGGTGGACGTGGCATCGAACTCACGGTCGGTCGTCATGGCCGTCACGGTAGCGTGCGCGGCGCGGGGGGAAGGTCGAATTCCGGCATCCGGGCGAGCAGTTGGTCAGCGGCCGCCGGCCAGGTCCAGGAAGGCGCCGGTCACGTACGAGGCGCCGGGGGAAAGCAGGTAGAGGATGCCCTCGGCGACTTCCTCCGGGCGGCCACCCCGGCCCATCGGGAGCAGCGGTCCGACCCGGTCCACCCGGGCGGGTTCGCCGCCGAGCGCGTGGATGTCGGTGTGGATCAGGCCGGGCCGGACGGCGTTGACCCGGATGCCCTCGGCGGCGACCTCCAGGGCCAGGCCGGTGGTCATGCTGTCCAACGCGCCCTTGGACGCGGCGTAGTCGACGTACTCGTTGGGCGAGCCGAGCCGCGAGGCGGCGGAGGAGACGTTGACGATCGCCCCGCCCCGGCCGCCGTACCTGGTGGACATCCGGCGGACGGCGGCGCCGGCGCAGAGGAACGGGCCGGTGATGTTGGCGGCCCAGATCCGGGCCAGCCGGTCCTCGTCCAGCTCGTCCAAGCGGCCCTGCTTCTCCAGCGTCCCGGCGTTGTTGACCAGGGCGGTGAGCGGGCCGAACTCCTCGTCCACGGTGCGGAACAGGCGCTCGACCTCCGCGCTGCGGCTCACGTCGGCCCGGACCGCGAGGGCGGTGCCGCCCGCCGCCTCGATCCGCTCCACCACTCCGGCCGCCGCGGCCTCGTCGGTGCGGTAGTTGACGCACACCCGGTAGCCGCGTTCGGCGGCGAGCAGGGCGGTGGCGGCGCCGATGCCGCGGCCGCCTCCGGTGACCAGGATCACTTCATCACTCATGGGGCGACCGTAACCGATGGGCCGGAGCGGACGGTTGGGTGCTGCCCCTGGGACCGGGGAGCTCGGCCCGGACGGCGGTGGTGGCGGCGGGCCTGCCGGGGTCAGGCCGAGGCGGCCCGGATGGCGGCGATCTTCGGGGCGCGGCTCACCGGTGAGTCGAGGCTGAAGCCACGGGCATCGCCGAGCTGGTCCCGGACGAAGGTCTCGGTCCGGGCCACCGTCTCGCGCAGGGCGTCGTCGGGCGGTACGAAGAGCTGGTGGACGATCTCGCCCTCCTCGGTGTCGTACTCCCAGATCCCGACGATCCGGCCCCGGTCGACCACCAGGTGGCTCTGCGGGTCGGTCTCACTGCCGAAGCTGCGTCCGCCCTTGGCCGAAGGGGAGGGGCGCTCGGCGTCGGCCGGGTCGAGCAGGCGGGACAGGTCGCGGTGCAGCAGGTGCAGGCCGTCGATCCCGGCGACCAGCGCGTACGACGGGGTGGTGGGGGTGTTGAACTCATCGAACTCCGCCTGGAGTTCGGCCGGGAGCAGCAGGTCGGTGCCGGGCACTTCGACCAGGTCGAGCGGGGTGGTGGCGGCCTTCGCGGTGGCGGCGGTGAAGCCGGTGAACCAGCGGAAGTGCTTGATCGAGGCGGGGGCGGCCCAGGAGAAGTACCGTTCGGCGAGCTCGGTGGCCGAGCCGTGGACCGGCTGGTCCCAGCTGACGTAGCCGTAACGCTGCTGGTCCAGACGGCCGTTGACGGGGACCCGGCGGATCAGCCCCCGGGACTGCAGCAGGCCGAGGGCGATCGGCAGGGTGGTGGTCCGGCCGCGCCTGCGTCCCTGTTCGCCGAGCCCGCGGATCGCGTCACCGACGGCCGCGCGGATCGCCGGTGGCTCCAACGGGTTGGCCTCGGAGAGGACTTGGGAGATGGCGAGGCAGAGTTTCTCGATCTCGTCCCGGCTCACGCCGAGGTGCTTCGCGGCCATCGCCACGTCACTCTCGGGCGTACCGGCCCCGGCCGCCAGGCCGAGCGCGAAGTCGGCTGCCGGGAGCACGTACGTGCAGCCCCGGGCGGACGGCAGCTCGTGCACCTTCAGCGCGGCCACCGCCGCATCGACCGCTGCCCGGTCGAGTCCGGCCCGGGCGAACAGGCCCAGGTACGGGGCCGCACCGCCGACCGAACGGGCCCAGCCGGTGGCCGCCAGCACCTCGGCGGGCGAGGAGCTCCGGTGGCCGCCGTCCAACCACTGTTGGTGCGCCCACCAGGCACGGAGCTTCGCCGTCGGGATCCCGCTGTTCGCCATGGGGCCAGTATCGGCGGGCCCGGCCCCGGGCAGGCGCAGCGCCGTCCGGCGGGTCGGGGTGCGGTGGTCCGCCGTCCGGAAAATGTGTTCGACTTCCGGCCGGTTGAGCCGGAGACTGCGGTGACCACCAGCAGCTCGCCGAGGAGGCGAACACCGTGCACGTCCTGCTCTCCGGCATCGTCGGCTCCACCGCGTACGGGCTCGCGCACGCGGGCTCCGACCTCGACCGGCTCGGCCTGTTCGCGGCACCCACCGAGGAGTTCCACGGCTTGCACCGGCCGTCCGAGTCGCACGTCACCACCTCGCCCGACCGCACCCTGCACGAGGCGGCCAAGTGGTGCCGTCTCGCCCTCGGCGGCAACCCGACCGCATCCGAACTGGTCTGGCTGCCGATGGAGTTGTACGAAGTACGGACGCCACTCGGTGAGGAGCTGATCGCCATCCGCACCAGCTTCCTCAGCGAGCGCGCGGTCAGGAACTCCTATCTCGGTTACGCCACCCAGCAGTTCAGGAAGCTCACCACCCGGGACACCACCGACCCGCTCACCCGCGCCCGGGCCGCCAAGCACGCGCGTCACCTGGTCCGCCTGGTCCGGCAGGGCGTCGCCCTGCACGAGACCGGCCACCTGGAGATCCGGCTCGCTGATCCCGGCGAGGTCCGAGCCCTCGGCGAACGCATCGCCGACCACCCGGACCTCGCGGTCGGACTGCTCGCCGACGCGGAACACCGCTTCGGTCGGCCCGGCGTGCTGCCCGCTACGCCGGACGAGGCGCCAGCCGAAGCCTGGCTCCGCCGGGTCCGGGCCGCGCACCTCGCCACCAGCGCCTGACGGCGGCGCGGCGCGCACGGCAATCTGGTGGCCCGACAGCAGGGGGCACCGGGTAGGATCACGGTGGTAGCGCCCAGGTGTGACGGGGCGCGGGCTGATGGGCCGCTAGCTCAATTGGCAGAGCTGCGGACTTTTAATCCGTAGGTTCAGGGTTCGAGCCCCTGGCGGCCCACATCATCGAGAGCCAGGTCAGAGACCCACTGACCTGGCTCTTTCGACGTTGTCTCCCTGCTCACCCTCACGCGGCGTCAGACCGGCCACTGCCATCCCGGGCCCTTGGCCTTGGCGGGCCTCGCCGTTCCTCAGCTGCCACCCGCCCTCCAGGAGGCATTCGGCAGTGCTCGCGGATCAGGGTCCGGCGGTTAACTGGCTTACCGCTGACCGCCGTAGGCGTTCCAGGTCTGCAGCGGGAACTGCACTCCGCCGTAGAAGCCGTTCCCGTTGTTGATGCTCCAGTGGCCGTCGCTCTTGATCGCGACGCCGCACTCGTCCCCGTCAGCAGCGACGACTCCGCTGCCGCCGCCGTCGTCCTCACCGGACAGGGAACACTGACCGCACTCTGCGCTCTCTTGAGAACGTGTGGGTCACCGCCCAACCGCTCGGCGAGACCGCCACGAACAACACCGCCGGGCTCAGCGCTCAGGAGACGACGGTCATTCGACTCCTCGCGCAGGGACGCACCGCGAGGCGATCGCCAAGCGGCTCGCGGTGTCACCGAGGACCGCGCGCCGCCAGGTCACGGACCTGATGGAACGCCTGGGGGCCCGCAGCTGCTTCGAGTACGGCGTACGGGCCGTGCCGCGCGGATGGCTGCCCACCGGACAGTGAGCGTGGGCGTCGACCGGACGGCGGGAAGGCGCCACGGAGTGTCCGGGACGCCTGTTGGAGCTGTTCGGGGACAGCGCGGGGGCGGTGCGATCACGCTTGACCTGCACGAACGTGGACGGTCCTACGGGGCACCCCGCCGCCGTGGGTGCGGCGGCGGGGTGCACGGTTCGCCGTCCTGCCGGCGAGCGGCCTGCGCACGGACGAGTGGTTTCAGCCTCGCCTTCCCTGCGCAATCCGCTCCCCGTGGGAAGACCCGCGGGCGTCGGTCACTTGGCCACGAAGGCCAGGAGCGCCTCGGTGACTTCCTGGGCGTGGGTCCACAGCAGCCCGTGGGGCGCGCCGTCGATGACGACGTAGTCGGCCCCCGGCAGTGCCTGGTGGAACAGGGCGCCGGTGGACTCGATGGGCAGGATGCGATCGGCGGTGCCGTGCAGGATCAGCGCCGGGACGTCGATCTTGGCCACGTCGGCCCGGAAGTCGGTCGACCAGGTCGCCACGCAGGCCAGGGAGGCGTACGCGGAGGCTCCCGCGGCGACGTTCCAGCTGTTGCGGACGGCTTCCTCGCTGATGCGGGTGCCGAGGTTCTCGTCGAGGTTGTAGAAGTTCTCGTAGAACGCGGTGAAGTAGGCGTAGCGATCGGCGGTGACGGCCGCTTCGATGTTCTTGAAGACGGCGCCGTCGACGCCGCCGGGGTTGTCGTCGGTCTGGAGGAGGAAGGGCTCGAGGGAGGCGAGGAAGGCGGCCTTGGCGATCCGGGCGGATCCGTAGGTGCCCAGGTAGCGGCCGACCTCGCCGGTGCCCATGGAGAAGCCGACCAGGACGACGTCGTTGAGGTCGAGGGTCTCCAGGACCGTGTTCAGGTCGGCGGCGAAGGTGTCGTAGTCGTAGCCGATGGTGGGCTGGCTGGAGCGGCCGAAACCGCGCCGGTCGTACGTGATCACGCGGTAGCCGGCCGACAGGAGAGCGGCGGACTGCTTTTCCCAGGAGTGGCCGTCGAGCGGGTAGCCGTGGATCAGTACGACCGGCTGCCCGGTGCCGTGGTCCTCGTAGTACAGCTCGATGTCGGTCGAGTTCTCCTGGCCGACGGTGATGAACGCCATGGTGTTACTGCCTTTCATGAGACATGCGGTGGGTGGTGAAGGGCCCGGCTGGGGCTCCGGAGTTCTCCGAGGCCGTGATGGGTGGCCCGGTGGCTCAGCTGACCGCGCGGGCCGCGCGCTCCACGATGCGGGAGACGGCGTCGGGATGGGACACCGACACGGCGTGCGACGCGTCGATGACCGTGGTCTGCGCCCCGGCCCGGGCCGACATGTAACGCTGGGCGGCCACCGGGATGTTGAGGTCCTCGGTGGTCACCAGGGACCAGGAGGGGATGGTCTTCCAGGCGGCCTTCGTCGACTTCTCCTCCAGCGCGGCGGCGGCGATCGGACGCTGTCCTGCTGCCATGAGCCTGGCCTTGTCCGCCGGCACGTCCGCGGCGAACTGGCCGCGGAACTTGTCCGCCTTGATGTACACGTCCGCGCCCTGACTGCCGTCGGGCAGCGTGTAGTTGACGGACTCGATCGCCTGGCCGAGGGTGCTGCCGGGGAACTTGTTCGTCAGCCCGAGCGAGCTCTCGCCGGTGTCGGGCAGGAACGCGGCGATGTAGACCAGCGCCTTCACCTTGCCCTCCAGGCCCGCGGCGGCCTGGCTGATGACGGTTCCGCCGTACGAGTGACCGGCCAGGACCACGGGCCCGTTGATGTGGTCGAGGACGCTGCGCAGGTAGGCGGCATCGGTCGCCGGACCACGCAGCGGGTTGGCGGCGGAGACCACGGGGTAGCCCGCACGCTGCAGCCGCGTGACGACACCGTCCCAGCTCGCGGCGTCGGCGAACGCCCCGTGCTCCAGCACGATCGTCGGCCGTTCCGGGCGGAGCGGCGCCGCACCGGCCGCACCGGGCAGGGTGACGGCGGCCACGGACAGCCCGACGGCCGCGGTGACACCGAGCAGGGCGGATCGGCGGCTGAAAAGGGTGGTGCGCATGCGTGAGTGTCCTTTTTTCTTGGCCGTCGGCCCTGACCGGGCCGGCGAAACGGGGTGGTGCGTTCGGGAGACGGAGCACCGAGTCGCTCTGTCGACAACTGAGTGGGTGTGTGGGTGACGCGCCGCAGCGGCTGTCCGGCTACGGCTCACCCGGGCCTGGAGCACCACCGACCCCGGCCGCCGGGGTGGCGTGTCCTGCGTCCTGTTCCACGACGGCGGGACCGGCTCGGTTCACCCCGAGAACGGTGCTGTTCGTTCGGGCTTCGCACGGGCGGCACCGGTCCGCGCTCAGGCCGTGGAGTCCAGCACCTCGTAGACCTTCCTCAGGTAGTCGTGGGTGCGCTCCGAGCCGAGAAGACCGTCGCCCAGCCGGTTCATCGTGTACGAGAACGTGACGCGCCGGTCGAGGTCCATCACGACGATCGATCCGCCCCGGCCAACCCAGAAGCAGGCCCTCCCGGCGGGCAGGTGCGGCATCGTCCGCGCGTCGGCGAGCGCGAAGCCGACGCCCCAGCGCACGGGGACACCCAGGAAGAGGTCGACTCCGTCGGACTGCACGTCGAAGACCTTGTCCACGGTGTCCGGGGAGAGCAGCCGGCGGCCGTCCACCCCCTGGCCGCGTCGCGAGATCACGGAGAGGGCCCGGGCCATGCCCCGCGCGGTGCCGTGTCCGTTGACCGCTCCGAGTTCGGCGCGGCGCCACTGCGGGGTGTCGACGTGCTCGTCCCGGGCGGGGCTGCCGAGCAGCGTCTTGAGGAAGATCCCCTCGGGGTCCAGCCCGACGGGTATCCCGGAGAGCTGCGACGGGGCCACCAGTTCGGCGATGCGCGGCCAGTCGGCCTGCCGCGCACCGATCTGGACGTCGGCTCCTGACGGCTCGGCGATCTCGGTGGCGACGAACTCGGTCAGGGTCCGGCCGCTGACCCGCCGGACGAGCTCTCCTACCAGCTGCCCCTGCGTCTGCACGTGGTAGCCCGAGGCGCTGCCCGGCTCCCACCATGGCGCCTGCGCGGCCAGCCGGGCGCTCGCGGTCTGCCAGTCGTACAGGTCGTCCACGGTGAAGGGCTGCTGCCAGCCCGAGAGTCCCGAGGTGTGGGCCAGGACGTGCCGCACCTCGATGTCCTGCTTGCCCCGGGCGGCGAATTCGGGCCAGTAGTGGGCGACCGGCCGGTGCAGGTCGAGTGCGCCCCGGTCGACGAGGACGAGGGCCGCCAGACTGCTGAGGGTCTTGCTGGTCGACCACAGGTTGACCAGTGTGTCCTGCCGCCACGGAACGGTCCGCGCCGCGTCGGTGTGCCCACCCCACAGGTCGACCTCCATGACGCCGTCGACGTCGACGGCGATCGACGCCCCCAGCTCCTCGCCGGACTCCAGGTGCGCTGCCAGCGCCGCTCGTACCGGTTCGAACCGGGCGGTGCTCGTTCCTTCGACGGTGACCATGACTTTTTCCCCACTCGTGACGACGACCGTTCGGTCACACCACGGCAGGGACGGCACGACGGTTCACCCCGGTCGGGTGGCGACGGTGAGCGGCCCCTACGGCCCGGCACCGGGCGTGGAGCCACCCGGCGCCGCCTGCGAGGTCATCGCGCCGAAGGGCTCCTGATAATGTCCAGACCGGTATGCGGGTAGCGGACGACGGCGTCCTCGCCGCTCCGGTCAGCCGCACCGGCCGCCCCCATCTCGGCGGACACCTCACCGCGACGAAGGTCGCGCGGATGTCCCGATGGGCCGGCGCCCGGTCTCCGTCACTGCGGGAGCGGTCGCGCACATGTCCGCAGGCCATGGTCATGGGTGTGCCCCCGATGGTGGCGCCGTCGAGCGGGATTCCGGGTGGATGCGATGACAGCTGTGGGGCAGGGCCTCGACTTCGGGCTGCTGGGTCCGCTGGTGGTGCGGAGAGCGGGCGCGGAACTCGATCCGGGCCGGCGCAGGCAGCGGCTGCTGCTGATCCGCCTGCTGCTCGCCGGCGGCCGGGCGGTCGCGCCCCAGACGCTGTGCGAGGAACTGTGGCCGGAGCAGCCCGGACGGACCCCGGGCGGAGCGCTCAACTCCCTGCACGCCCACGTCAGCAAGCTGCGCGCGGTCCTGGAACCTCAGCACCTGCGTCGGGACGGCGCCTTCGAACTGCTGGTCACCGAGCCATTGGGCTACGCCCTGCGGGTGCCACCCGAGAGCCGTGACACCGTACGTTTCGAGCGGTCCCTCGCCCAGGCGCGGCTGCTCATGGACCAGGGCAGGCCCGAACGCGTTGTCGAACAGGCCGGCCAGGCGCTGGAGTTGTGGCGCGGCACCGCGTTCGCCGACGCGGCGCACCACCTGTTCGCCACCCATGAGACAGCGCGCCTGGAAGAACTGCGGCAGACCGCACGCGAGATCCGCACCAGCGCGCTGCTGATGCAAGGGCGGATCGCCGAAGCCCTGGACGCGGCACAGGAGTTGACCACGACGCATCCGCTGCGGGAAACCGGTTGGGCCCTGTTGCTGCGTGCGCTGTACCTCGCCGGCCGGCACCCCGAAGCGCTCCAGCGCTACGCCGAACTGCGCCGACTCCTCGCCGAGGAGCTCGGCCTCGAACCCGGGCCGCCGCTGCGCGCCCTGCACCAGGGCATCCTCCAGCACGACCTGCCGCCCCTTCACCCGGCCGGTGCTGCGCCGAACGGAGCCGGGGCGGCCTCCATCCCCGACACGGGCACCGAGCCGGTCGGGTCGACCCCGACCGAGGAGGAGGCCACACCGCCACCCCTGGTGCGACCGGCTCAACTGCCCGGCAGCCTCCCGGTGTTCGCGGGACGGGCCGCCGAGGGCGCATGGCTGTCGGCCGTGAGCGGCGCACCGGACCGGCCCGGACCGACGACTGCCTCCGTCGTCGTCATCAGCGGTACCCCCGGTGTCGGCAAGACCACCTTCGCCGTCCACCACGCGCACCGCATCGCCTCGTCCTTCCCCGACGGACAGCTCTTCGTCAACCTGTGCGGATTCCATCCCCACGCACCCGCCGTGGACCCCGGCACCGCTCTGCACGGCTTCCTCACCGCCCTCGGCGTTCCCGCGCAGCGCATCCCGGAGGACACCCCGGCCCGCAGCACGCTCTTCCGCAGCCTCCTCGCCGACCGGCGGATCCTCCTGGTCCTGGACAACGCCCGGGACGAGCAGCAGGTACGCCCCCTGCTCCCGGCGGGAGCGGGCTGCCTCACCCTGATCACGAGCCGGAGCCAGCTCCCCGGCCTGATCGCCGGCGACGGCGCCAAACCCCTCACGCTTTCGCTGCCCTCACCGACCGAGGCCCACCAAGCCCTCGAACGGCGTCTGGGTAGCGAGAGGCTGGCCGCCGAGCCCACCGCCACGGCCGAGATCATCCGCCTGTGCGGACGGCTCCCGCTGGCCATGGCCGTGGTCGCCGCCCGCGCCGAACTCGACCCGTCCTTCCCCCTGCAGGCCATCGTCGACGACCTGCAGCAGAGCCACGGCGACCTCGACGCGTTCGCCGGCTTCGACAGCAGCACCGACGTGCGCGCCGTCTTCTCCTGGTCCTACCGGTCCCTGGACGAGCACGCGGCCATGCTCTTCCGCTTGCTGGCCCTGCACCCCGGCCCCCACATCACGGCCCCCGCCGCCGCCGGCCTCGTCGGCCTCCCCCTGGCCCAGACCCGCCGCGCACTCGCCGCCCTGACCGGCGCCTGCCTCGTGGAACAGCCACTGTCCGGCCGCTACGGCCTGCACGACCTTCTCCGCAGTTACGCCGGCGAACTCACCCAGATCCACGACCCCGCCCAGGAACGCCACCTCGCCACCCTGCGGGTCCTGGACCACTACATGTTCACCGCCTACGAGGCCAACCAACTCCTCAAACAGGACACGACGGCCGAACTCGACCTCGGCGCGCCCCGCCCGGGCGTCACCCTGGAGAGGTTCACCGGCGCCAAGCACGCGACCCGGTGGTTCACCGCCGAGCACCGGGTACTGACCGGCCTGCTCCACGCCGCCGTGAGCCAGGAGCTCGACCACCACACCACCGGGCTGGCCTGGTCGCTCAAGGAACACCTCCAGCGGCAGGAGTTCTGGCCCGAAGCCATCACCGCGCTGACACCCGCCCTCGACGTGGCCCGGCGCCAGGGCAACCGGCTCGAAGAGGGCCGTTGCCTGCGCCACCTCGGCAGCATCCACGGCTATCTCGGCCACGAGGAAGAGGCCGTGCAGCACCTGCGACGCGCCACCACGATCTTCGAGCAGCTCGGTGCGACCGGCGAACAGGCGCGGGCCCACTACGTCATGGCGTGCGCGCTGTTCCTCTCCGGCCGGATCCAGCAGGCCGTGACGTTCTCCGAGCGGGGCCTGGAGCTGTCCCGGGAGACCGGTGAGGAGTTGTGGCTGGCCGAGTGCCTCCTCGAACTGGCCTGGTTCCAGGCGAACCTGGGGCAGCTGGAGAAGAGCCTTCAGTACAGCGAGGAGGGCATCGCCCTGTTCCAGCGCCTGGACGCGCCGTGGCAGCTCGCCCAGGGGTGGGACATCGTGGGCCACACCCTCCGCGCGCTCGGCCGCTACGAGGAGTCGGTGGCCACCTACCAGCGGGCGACGCGGGCGTTCGAGGAACTGGGCGACCACCGGAACGCCATCGGCACACTGATGCGACTCGGGGACACCCGGCTGGCCCAGGGCGACCGGGAGGGCGCACGGGCAGACTGGGTCACGGCCCTCGCGAACGCCGACGAGCGAGCCATGCGGCACAGCGCCCAGCAGGTCCGCGACCGGCTCACCGCCCTGGACATGAATGCGGACCCCACGCCGACCGTCCCGGAGCGGGCTGCCGGAAGCCATCGCCTACCCGTTCCGCGCAGTGGTGGTCCTGCGCACTAGCCCTCCGAAGGTCTGTCCCTGTGCTGTGAACGTCCGGAACAGGGCGGCGGTTCACCCCGCGTCGTGCCGACGGCGCCCCGGCCCGCACCGACGCACGACAAGAAGACGACAAGGTTCGGCCAAGGGTCCCCCACGAGTGTTGAGCCACTCCACCGCGCAGGCGGGAGAGCAGGCCACGGAACACTTGAACAGGCGGGCACCACCCATGATCGGGACCATCGAAGCGGCCACCACCACCCTCGCTCCGCCTCGGGCGCACACCCGGCACGCCGTACCGGACGCCGACGGCGATGCCTTCGTCCGAGACGTCTACGACCGGTACGGGCCGCTGCTCGTCCGGTACGCCGCCCGGCTGCTCGACGGCGACTGGCACAAGGCGGAGGACATCCTCCAGGAGACCGCGGCCCGCGCCTGGAAGCACGGCCGCTTCCTGGACACCCGCGGCGACCACCTCCGGCCGTGGCTGTACACCGTGACGAGGAACCTGGTCATCGACCACCACCGGGCCCGGCGGAACCGGCCGCTGGAACTCATGGCGGTCGAGGACCTGGACACGTCCTGGGACAGCACGGAATCCACGATCACCACCCATGCGGTGCTGAAGGCCCTGCGGGAACTGAACGAGCAGCAGCGAGCCGTCATCCATCTCATGTACTACCTGGAGTGCAGCGTGGCCCAGGCGGCCGAGCACCTCGGCGTCCCGCCCGGCACCGTGAAGAGCCGCGCCTTCTACGCCGTGCGGGCCCTGCGCAGGGCGCTGGAGAGAGAGGGTGTGCTCGCGGCGTAGCCCAGGCGCGGCGGCGGAACCGGAGCTGCCGAGAGCGGACGGCCTCACGAAAGGCGCGAGATCTGGACCAGGTCGGCCAGGCGGTCGTACGCCTCGGCGTCGAAGCGGCCCGCCTGGGGTTCGAGGACGGTGGCGGCGGAGAGGGCGACGGCCTGGCGCAGCCGGTCCGGCCAGGGGGTGTCGTGGAGCAGGCCGACGGCGAGGGCGGCGACCGCCGCGTCCCCGGCGCCGGTGGGGTTGCCGGGGACCCGGTCGGGTGGGGTGGCGTGCCAAGTGCCTTCGGGGGTGCAGGAGATCAGGCCGTCGGGACCGAGGGAGGCGGCGACGGCCAGGGCGCCGAGGGTGCGCAGCCGGTGGGCGCCTTCGAGTGGATCCCCGGTGCCGGTGGCGGCCGCGAGTTCGTGCTGGTTGGGCTTGACCAGGGCGGGGCCGGCGGCCAGGCCGTGCAGCAGGGCGGGGCCCTCGGCGTCGAGCAGGACCGGGATCTGCCGGGCGCGGGCCAGTTCGCCGAGGGTGCGGTAGGCGTCCGGCGGCAGTCCGGCGGGGAGGCTGCCGGAGAGCACCACCACGCCGGTCCCACGCAGCAGTGACCGGTAGTGGGCCAGGAACGCCTGCCACTCGGTCGGGGTGACGGTGGGGCCGGGTTCGAGGTAGCTGGTGGCGTCGCCGGCCCGCTGCTCCACCACGGCCACCGTGCGACGGGTCTCGCCGGTCACGGTGACCAGCCGGGCGGGCAGTCCGGCGGTGGCCAGTTCGGCGGTCACGGCCTGGCCGGTCGTACCGCCCACCAGACCGGTGACCAGAGTGTCGTGCCCGAGGGCGGCCAGCGTGCGGGCGACGTTCACGCCCTTGCCGCCCGCCTGGGCGCTGACTTCGCGGACCCGGTTGCTGCCGAACCGCCGCATCTCCTCCAGGTGGTAGGTGACGTCCAGGGCCAGGTTGAGGGTGACGGTCAGGATCGTCCGACTGGGCACGCGGCAGCTCCTCATGCTCGAATGTGCTTGATTTATAGCGTTGGCGAGCACAAATACGCAATCCAAGTCTTCTTCGGTGGTCCGGTCGAGAACGCCCCGCCACGATCGACGTGGAGGTAGGAACTGGATGCGGCCCGCACTCTGCGAGGAGGCACTGCGGCTCGGCCGGGCGGCCGAACAGCGGGGCCTGAACTGTGGGGCCTGAACTGTGGGGCAACGGAACAGCCGCGGTGGCGGCCCGGTTCAGCGCAGCAGGCGGCGTTCCTTGGCGGCGGCGACCGCGCCCGAGCGGGTGTCCACGCCGAGCTTGTCGTAGATCCGGCCGAGGTGGGTCTTCACGGTGGCCTCGCTGATGAAGAGGGCCCGGGCGATCTCGCGGTTGCCGAGCCCCTGGGCCAGCTGGGCGAGGATCTCCTGTTCGCGGTCGGTGAGTTGGGGCGCCGGGGTGCGGAGTTGGGCCATCACCCGGGAGGCGACCGGTGGGGAGAGGGTGGTGCGGCCCTCGGCGGCCGCGTGGATGGCGGTGAACAGCTCCTCCGGGCGTTCGGCCTTGAGCAGGTAGCCGGTCGCACCGGCGGCGATCGCCCGGTTGATGTCGGCGTCGGTGTCGTAGGTGGTGAGCACCAGCACGTACGGTGCGCCGGGCCGTCCTGCGATCCGGCGGGTGGCCTCCACGCCGTCGATGCCGTCGCCGAGTTGGAGGTCCATCAGGACCACCTGCGGCCGCAGTTTGGCGGCCAGCGCGACCGCCTCCTCGCCGCTGCCGGCGGCGCCGACCACCTCGATGTCGTCGGCGCTGCCGAGCAGTGCCAGCAGTCCGGCCCGGACCACGGCGTGGTCGTCACAGACCAGCAGGCGGACGGGGGTCGGGGCGGTCACACTGCCTCCAGCGGAATGGCGGCGGTGACCACGGTGCCCTCGCCGGGGGTGGATTCGACGGTCAGCGTGCCGCCCAACTGCCGGACCCTGGCCCGCATCGCGGGCAGCCCGTGGCCCCGGCCCTCGGAGCCGTCGAGGCTGCCGAACCCCCGTCCGTCGTCGCCGATGTCCAGCACCACCTGGTCACCCAGGTAGGACAGGGTGAGCGCGGCGGTCCTGGCGTCCGCGTGCTCGCGGACGTTGGCCAGGGCGCCCTGGGCGATCCGCAGCAGCGCGCTCTGGACGGCGTCCGGCAGCGGCACCGGGGTGCCGTCCAGATGGCACCGGACGGTCAGTCCGCTCTCGGCGGTCTCCCGTCCGGCCAGAGTACGGAGGGCCTGGTCGAGCCCGGCCCCGTCCGCCAGGTCGGCCGGGGCGAGGTCGCGGACGAAGCGGCGGGCCTCGGCCAGGTTGCGGGCGGCGATCGCGGCCGCGGTGTGCACGTGGGACCTGGCGGTGGCGGGGTCGCCGTCCCAGGTGCGGTCGGCCGCCTGGAGCAGCATCTGCTGACTGGAGAGGCCCTGGGCCAGCGTGTCGTGGATCTCGATGGCGAGCCGCTGACGCTCCGCCAGGGTGCCTTCGCGCCGTTCGGTGGCGGCCAGTTCGCTCCGGGTGGAGACCAGGTCCTCGATCAGGGCGCGCTGCCGTTCGGCCTGTCGTTGCATCTGCAGGAAGACCACGGTGGCGAGTCCGGCCACGGCGGGCGGGGCGATCAGCCCGACCGGGTCGAGGCCGGTGAGCTTCTCCTCGGAGTACACCACCAGCGCGGTCAGGCCGGCCACCAGCGGGATCGCGGCCCGGGCCGGCAGGGTGCGCAGTGCGGTGTAGATCAGCGGCACCGCGCACCAGGCGAAGCTCGGCGCCAGCAGCACCAGCACCGCCCAGAGCGCGGCCACCACCGCCAGCCGGACCACCTCCACCGGGCGCGAGCCGCCGCGCAGCCGGGACCAGGAGCCGCCGCGCGGCCAGGGCAGTTCGGGTAGTTGGGCCAGCGCCAGCGCCAGGCTCAGTCCGATCACCCAGCCCGCCCGGTCGCTCTCGCCGTGCCGCAGCAGGTACCGCAGCAGTGAGGCGCCGAGCAGCAGCAGGAACGCGGCGTACATCACCACGGTGAGACGGCCGGTGCCCGGGTCCCTCGTGCTGCTGCCCGACACGGCCGCTCCTCCTGGCTCCGGGTCCGCTGTCCGTTTCGTACCCATCCTCGCCCGGCCCGCCGTCCGCTGCATCAACCGATCGGCTGACCCGGCGCGCCGTGCCCCGGGCGTCCGGCCGGCGTCGGCCACGATGGGGGCATGCCTCAGATGACCGAACCCCAGTGGCGCGCCTTCCTGTCGGCCGGGACCCGCACCGGCAAGCTCGCCACCACCCGGGCCGACGGCAGCCCGCACGTGGCCCCGGTCTGGTTCCTGCTGGACGGAGACGATCTGGTGCTCAACACCGGCGCCGACACGGTCAAGGGTCGCAACCTGGCCCGGGACGGCCGGGCGATGCTCTGCGTGGACGACGACCGGCCGCCGTTCGACTTCGTGCTGGTCCGGGGCAAGGCCACGCTCAGCGAGGACCTGGCCGAGGTGCGGCACTGGGCGGGCCGGATCGCGGCCCGCTACATGGGTGAGGACCGGGCCGAGGAGTACGGCGCCCGCAACGGGGTGCCCGGCGAGCTGCTGGTCCGGATCCGGATCCAGAAGGTGACCGCGGTCGGTGCGGTGGCCGACTGACCGGTCCGTCGGTACGGGGCGTCACCCGCTGATCGGTACGCTCCGGCTCACGGGCGACTACCCGGGCATGGGCTGAGGCGGTGTGCTGCTCGGCAACGGCACCCGCCCCGGGGACGTGCACCGGGACGGGCCGGCACTGACCGAGGCGGAGACCTTCTTCACCGGTCCGGCGCGCCGGCCACCAGCAACTCCCGGGCGTCGCCCGGGACGCGGTCGCGGTCGCGGCTCCGGCCGAACAGCCCGGCCAGCAGCGCCAGTCCGGCCGCCGCACCGACGCACTGGGCCAGCACGAAGGCCGGTACCGAGCCCGGGGCGATGCCGGTGTAGCTGTCGCTCAGGGCGCGGCCGACGGTGAGCGCCGGGTTGGCGAAGCTGCCGGAGGAGGTACCCCAGCAGGCGGCGCCGATCCAGCCGGCCACGGCGACCGGCGCCCAGCCGCCGTGACCGGCCCTGAGCAGGCCGAACACCAGCAGGACCAGCACCCCGGTGGCCACCGCCTCGGCCAGCCAGAGATGCCCTGCCGAGCGTTGCCGGCCGGAGAGTTCGAGGACCGGCCGCTCGAACATGGTGTTGGCCAGCGCAGCCCCGGCCACCGCGCCGAGCAGCTGGGCGGTGACGTAACCGCCCAGCTCACGCAGCGTCAGCCCGGCGCCGCCGCGACGCTCCGTCCACCAGGCGGCGGCCGAGACCAGCGGGTTGAGGTGCGCACCGGAGACCGGCGCGAGCAGCGCGATCAGCACCGCCAGTGCCAGCACCGAGGCGAGCACGTTGGCCAGGAACCGCATCCCGCCGTCCGGGCTCAGCGCGGCGGACCGGATGCCGGAGCCGATCAGCACGGCGGTCAGCAGGGCGGTGCCGACGGCCTCGGCGGCCAGCCGCCGGGGCAGGGAGGGGGTCATCATGCCGCCATCGTCGCCAGCGCTCCCGGGGCCGGACAATTGGCCGGTACACCCAAGGTCGGGCCGCTGCCGGGCCTCCCGCTCGGAGACTCGTACGGCGTGCGCCCGGCGCGGGCTTGACCCTCACGCGACGTGAGGCGGCAGAGTCGGGTCAGCAAGGAGGGAGCAACCCGATGAGCAAGGACCTCTCGGTGGGTCAGGTCGCCGCGATCGCCAAGGTGACGGTACGGACCCTGCACCACTACGACGAGATCGGACTGCTGTCACCCGGCGGCCGGACCCCGGCGGGCTACCGCCGCTACCGGGACACCGACCTGGACCGGCTGCAGCAGATCCTGTTCTACCGCGAACTCGGCTTCTCCCTCGAGGAGATCGCGGCCATCCTGGACGACGGCACGGTCAGCCCGACCGAGCACCTGCGCAGGCAGCGCGACCTGCTGCACGCGCGGATCGACCGTCTTCGGGAACTGGCCGCGGCGGTCGAACACGCCATGGAGGCGAGCAGGATGGGCATTCAGCTGACCCCGGAAGAGAAGTTCGAGGTCTTCGGTGCGGACTACCAGGAGCGCTGGGAGACCGAGGCCGAGCAGCGGTACGGCGGCTCCGACGCCTGGCAGCAGTCCAGTCGCAGGACCGCCCGCTACAGCAAGTCCGACTGGGAGCGGATCAAGGCCGAGGGCGACGCCCTGAACGCCCGCTGCGCCGCCGCCCTGGCCGCCGGTGTCGCCCCGGCGAGCGCCGAGGGCATGGCACTGGCGGAGGAGCACCGGCGGCAGATCACCGACAACTACTACGACTGCGGGTACGAGATGCACCGCTGCCTGGGCGACATGTACCTCGCCGACGAGCGGTTCACCGCCACGTACGAGCGGGTCGCGCCGGGCCTGGCGCAGTGGCTGCGCAACGCCATCGTGGCGAACGCGGAGGCGCACCAGGCCGGTTGATCAGGCCACCCCGCGTCCGAAGGCCCGGCGGTACGCCGTCGGGGAGGTCCGCATGGTGCGCCCGAAGTGGTGCCGGAAGGTGGCGGCCGACTCGAAGCCGACCGCCGCCGCGATCTCCTCCACGGTGCCGTCGGGGGACTCCAGCAGCGGGAGGCTGGCGGCGATGCGCTGGGTGATCACCCAGCGCATCGGGCTGGTGCCGGTGCGGGTGGTGAAGTGCCGCAGGTACGAGCGGTCGGACATCCGGGCCGCGGCGGCGAGTTGGGTGAGGGTGAGCGGTGCGGACAGGTGGTCCAGCGCCCACTGCATGGAGCGGCCGATGCCGTCGTTCCCCTCCTCGACCGGGCGGACGGCGGCCTCGATGAACTGGGCCTGGCCGCCCGCCCGGTGCGGCGGGACGACGAAGCGGCGGGCCACCGTGTTGGCGACCCTGGCGCCGTGGTCGCTGCGGACCAGGTGCAGGCAGAGGTCGATGCCCGCCGCGCTGCCCGCGCTGGTCAGCACCGAGCCCTGGTCGACGTACAGCACGTCAGGGTTGACCTTGACCAACGGGTAGCGCTGCTGGAGCAGTTCGGCGTACCGCCAGTGGGTGGTGGCCTCCTTGCCGTCCAGCAGACCGGCGGCGGCGAGGGCGAACGCGCCGGAGCAGATGGAGACGATCCGGGCGCCGCGCTCGTGCGCGGTCCGCAGCGCGGCGACCAGGTCGGGGGAGACCTCGCCGCCGAAGGTGTTCGGGACGGCGACCACGATCACGGTGTCGGCCGCGGCCAGTTCGTCCAGGCCGTGGTGGGCGGTGATCGAGAAGCCGCCGACCGCGTTCAGCGGGGTGCCCGGCCGGTCGGCGCAGACCTTCAGGCCGTACCACGGGGCGGCCAGCAGACCGGTCAGCTCGGGCCTGGCCAGCGCGAACATCTCGACCACCACACCGAGTTCGAACGGCGCCATGCCGTCGAAGGCGTACACCGCGATGGTGTGCACCGGCTCGGGGCGGGGCCCGATGCTCACGGCGACGGGTTGGGCGGGCGGCTTGGCGGCCATCGGGTGCTCCTGGACGGACCGGCGGGATCTTGGCGAGTGTAGCCGTGGACGCCACTCCCGGCGGCCGCTGCCCGGATCACAGGACGGAGCCGTCAACCGGCGAGCACAACCGATCGACCGGATACCGGACATGACCACTCGCGCCGCCACCTCGCCCGTGACGGCGATCCCGCAGTCCGTCCCGAGGAGCGCCACCCCGGCCGACCTCGGCCTGCTCTGAAGAGGCCCCGACCTGAACGAAGTGACGCCGAAGGGCCGGGCCCGAAGCTAGAACGCAAGAGCGGGGACCCGGCCCTTCGGCGCTGCCGGTTCGTCAGCCGGTCAGGCGGGCCATCCAGGCCTCGACCTCGTCGGCCTGGCGGGGGAGGGCGGCCGAGAGGTTCTCGTTGCCGTCGGCGGTGACGAGGATGTCGTCCTCGATCCGGACGCCGATGCCGCGGTACTCCTCGGGGACGGTGAGGTCGTCCTGCTGGAAGTACAGGCCGGGCTCGACGGTGAGGCACATGCCGGGCTCCAGCAGCGCGTCGACGTAGTCCTCGCGGCGGGCCTGCGCACAGTCGTGCACGTCGAGGCCGAGCATGTGGCCGGTGCCGTGCAGGGTCCAGCGGCGCTGCAGGCCGAGTTCGAGCACCTTCTCGACGTCGTGGACCGAGGCGTCGAGCAGGCCCCAGGCGAGCAGGCGCTCGGCCAGCACGCGCTGCGAGGCGTCGTGGAAGTCGCGGAACCTGCCGCCCGGCTTCACGGCGGAGATGCCCGCCTCCTGGGCGTCGTAGACGGCTTCGTAGATCTTGCGCTGGAGCGCGTTGAAGCGGCCGTTGATCGGCAGGGTGCGGGTGACGTCGGCGGTGTAGAGGGTGTGCGTCTCGACGCCCGCGTCCAGCAGCAGCAGCTCGCCCGGGCGGACGTCGCCGTCGTTGCGGACCCAGTGCAGGGTGGTGGCGTGCGGGCCGGCGGCGCAGATCGAGCCGTAGCCGATGTCGTTGCCCTCGACCCGGGCGCGGCGCCAGAAGGTGCCCTCGATCCAGCGCTCGGAGGTGGCCACGGCCTGGCCCAACTCCCGTACCACGTCGGTGAATCCGTTGACGGTGGCGTCGCAGGCCGCGCGCAGTTGGGTGATCTCCCAGTCGTCCTTGACCAGGCGCAGGCCGCTGAGGAAGGTCTTGAGCTCCTCGTCCTTCTCCTCGTCCAGCACCTCGGCCAGCGCGGCCTCCAGGCCGGCGTCGTACTTGCGCACGATCCGGGTCGGGGCGGCGGGCGCGTCCCGCAGCTCGTCGGCGGCCTTGCGGACGTCCCGGCAGGGGAGGCCGAGCAGCTGCTCGGCCTCGGTCAGGCTGTGCCGGCGGCCGACCCAGAGCTCGCCGTTGCCGTCAAGCCAGAACTCGCCGTTCTCGCGGTTGGACCGCGGCAGCAGGTAGAGGCTGAACTCGTGCCCGCCGTCGACCGGCTCGGCCACCAGTACGGCGTCCTCGGTCTGGTCACCGGTCAGGTGGACGTACTCGCTGGCGGCGCGGAAGGAGTACTCGGTGTCATTGGCCCGGGTGCGCAGGTTGCCCGCCGGGATCACCAGGCGCTCGCCGGGGAAGGCGGCGGAGAGCCTGGCCCGCCGCTCGGCCGCGTACGGGGCCTGGTCGACCGGCGCCAGTCCGCGCAGCTCGGTGTCGGCCCAGCCGGACTTCATCGAGGTGGCCAGCTCGTCGGAGACCTCTCCGTACAGGCCGTTCTTGCGGCCCTTGACGGGCTGCTCATCGGCCTGGTCACCGGCTGCGGTGCCTTCGGGGTTCTCGGCTGCCGCCGGGCTGCGGTCCTCGGTCACGTACGTCGCCTCCTTGCGAGTGGTACCGCCCCGGACGCATCGGATCGCGACGCGCGTGGGCGGCCGTGGCACCCATGGTACGGACCTCCGCCCGAACGGTTGATCGGCCCCGAGCGGCTCGGGCGCACTCAGTCGAACCGGGCCGCCAGCAGCACCAGGTCGTCCGAGCCGTCGGCGGTGGCCGGGGCGGCGGCGAGCAGGTGGCCGAGCAGCCGGTCCGGGTCCTGCCTGAGCTCGCGCGGGGCGTCCGCGGCGGCCCGGCGCAGGGTGTTCTGCCCGGCGTGCAGGGTGGGGCCGCAGCGGCGGGCCAGGCCCTCGGTGTAGAGCACCAGCAGGTCGCCGGCCTCGGCGTCGAGCTCCACGCCCGGTGCCTCCCAGCAGCTGAGCATGCCGAGCGGGGCGGAGAGCGAGGTCTCGACGAAATTGGCGCCGTACCGGGTGACCAGGATCGGCGGGCAGTGCCCGGCGCCGGCCAGCGTGATCCGGCGCTCCTCGGGCTGCACCCAGGCGTAGAGCGCGGTGGCCGAGCGGTTCGGTTCGGTGGTCTTGAGCAGCAGCTCCAGGTCGCCGAGCACCGAGACCGGGTCCTCGCCCTCCAGCACCGCGTACGCCCGCAGCGCGGCCCGCACCCTGCCCATCGCGGCGGCCGCGCCGGGGGCGGAGGACGGGCCTGCCCCCGGACCGTCGCCGGAGACGCTGCCGACAGTCAGCCCGAAGGTGCCGTCGGGCAGCGCGATCGCGTCGTACCAGTCGCTGCCGGCCGAGCGCTCCAGTGCGGCCGGGACGCAGCGGGCGGCCAGCCGCAGGCCGGGGGAGACCGGCAGCCGGTCGGGCAGCAGGCCCCGGCGGAGCGCCTCGGCCTGCTGTTCGGCCCGGTCCGAGACGAGCTGCTTGGCCAGCAGCGGGGCGGCGAACTCGCAGTACCTGTGCACCAGCAGCCGACGGCCCGGGTCGGGCTCGGCGGGCTCGTCGTAGAACCAGACGGCGGCGCCGAGCGGCCCGTCCCGGTCGGTGCCGAGCGGTACGGCGTAGCAGGCACCCAGGCCGAGCTGCTCGGCCACCTCGCGGAACCTCGGCCCGGCGGCCGGGTCGGTGGCCAGGTCGGTGATCAGCAGCGGGCCGGGCTCGGCGGGGTGGCTGAGCAGCCCCGAGAACGGACCGTGCTCGGCCGGGACGGTCTCCAGTGCCCCGAGCTCGGACCGGTCCAGGTTGAGACCGACCGGGCGGCCGGCGCCCCGGGCGGTGGTGGTGATCAGCCCCCGGCGGGCACCGAGCAGCGCCGCGCCGGAGGCCAGCACGGCCGCCAGGGTCTCGGGCAGACCACGGGCCTGGACGAGCAGTTCGGTGTGCTCCTGCAGGACGGTGAGGTCGGACAGCTGCCCGGCCAGCCGGTCCTGGAGGCCGGCCGTCTCGCTGACGGCCAGGAACCCGAGGTCCGGCAGCACGGTGGCGGTCGCCGTCAGAGGCTTGGCGTCGGTCATGTCCCAACTCCCCACACAGTGGTATGTGTCACGCAGAACCACCAGGACCGCCCAAAAACGATTCCTTAGTCACTACTCGGCATTAATCCACCACTTGTACACAGGCCGATCGGGGCATGTCCAGAATCAGGACGAGGTCGGTCGGCCAGGTGGTGGGGCCGGTCCGCCGATCGGGCGGTGTGCCGTGGACCCGACGATCCGTCAGGCCGCCGCCCGGATCGTATGGTTCGGGACGCCGCCCTCCGGCCGGGCCGGGATTCACTCACCCGTACGGTGGAACCAATCGCCTCCGACAGGCGTCCATCCGGTCGCATGCGGGATTCTCGTTCCGGGGGCCGTCCGCCTCAGGCCCCCGGCCCTCCTGTCGTTCCGGTCACTCCCGCCGAACCGTCCGCACACCGGTGCCGCCCACGCACCCAGGGCGCTGCCGCGGCCGACGGTCCGACTGCCCGAGCCCCACGGTCGCGGAAAGGAACGAGCGCAGATGCCATGGACGCGTCCCCGTCTGAACCGGAGCAAGGCACCCCGGAGGAACAGCCCCTCCCCCCGGTCGCTCGGGCTGCGCTGGCCCGGCAGCCGGCGCCGGGTCAGGGCGGCGCTGCTGACGGCCGCCGGGACCGCCGCCGGGTACGGCTGGCCGGTGCTGCCGGGCGCGTACGCGGTGCCCGGCGTGCTCGGGCCCTGCTCCTGCGGGGACCCGGACTGCCCGGCGCCCGGCGCCCATCCGGACGAGCCGCCGCTGCCGGCCGCCACCACCGACGCCCGGATGGTGGCCTGGTGGTGGGCAGAGCGAGCGCCGGACGCGTCGGTGCTGGTGGCCACGGGCCGTACGGTCAGCGCGGTGAGCCTGCCGGCCGAGGCGGGCGCGAGGGCCCTGGAGTACTTCGAGCTGCTGGACGTGCCGGTCGGCCCGGTGCTGCTGGCCCAGGACCGCTACGTGCTGCTGGTGGCGCCGTACACGCTGGACGAGTTGGGGGAGCTGCTGGCCGAACAGCCGTGGGTGCCGGGGGTGATGCGCTATCACGGTCCTGACGGCTACCTGCTGTTGCCGCCCAGCCGCACGGCGGAGGGCGGGGTGCGCTGGGTGAGGCCCCCGGTCGGCGGGCGGCCGTGGCTGCCCGAGGTGGGCGGGCTGCTGGGTGCGCTGATCGCGGCGAGTACGGCTGCGACGGGCGGGAGCAGGCTGGCGGGCTGAATCCCGGCGGCGCTCAATTCCGGTACCGGAAAAGGAAGATCCGGCCGCTGGCGACGGGGGATGCACCAGCGACCGGACTGTTTAAATGGTAACAAAGATCCGCGTGCGCGCCAATTTGTCCGCACACTGTGTCACCTGGCCGTTTTCCCTACGGCCCGAAAATGTGACGCGAGTCACTTTCCGGGCGAACGGCCGGGCAACGATTCTCAGTTGAGCGTCACCTGACGGCTCACCAGGTGGGCCCGGGCCCGGCGCTCGTCGGCGGTGAGCGGGGTCTCGTCCTTCAGTGTGGCGGCCAGCCGCTCGGCGAACTCGGCGGCGGGCGCCTCGCAGTCGGCGGCGGTCATGCTCTGCGGCAGGTCCCAGACCGGCACGGTCAGGCCGTGCGCGCGGAAGGAGCCGACCAGGCGGGTGTCCGCGCCGAGCGAGGACTGCTCGGCGGCGGTCAGCTTGGCCAGCGCGTCCAGGAGTTGCTCCTCCGGCACGGTCATGACCCAGCGCAGGTGGTTCTTGTCCGGCGCGGCGCACCAGTACGAGGACGGCACGCTGCTGAGCTTCTCGGTCGGGATGGCGGAGGCGTTGGCCCGCTCCAGCGAGGCGGCCACGTCGCCGGTGGCGGTCTCCGCGTCCTCCAGCCAGAACTCGAACCCGCTGTGCACGGCCGGGACGAACTCGGTCTCCAGGTCCAGCAGTTCCTGCAGGCGGCGGCCGCCGGGGACGGTCCGGCGGGCGGGCACGGGGCTGCCGGGCTCGGTGGTCAGGGCCAGTTCCAGGGCGTCCGCCAGGTCACGGCTCAGGTCGCCGGAGGCGGACTGGGTCTGCAGGCCGAGCAGGATCGAGCCGTCCGGGCGGCGCAGCGCGGGCCAGGCCAGCGGCAGCACGGTGGCCAGGGTCACCGAGGGGACGGGCCCGGTGGCGCCCTCGGCGACACCCCCGGCCAGGGTGAGCGGGACGGTGGCGGCGGGGACCAGCTCGCGCAGCGCGACCCAGTCGGCCTCGCCGGGCAGGCCCTCGAACGGGCGGTGGACCAGCTCCTGGACCGCGTGCGCGGCCTCGCGCCCGTGACACGCCTTGTACCGGCGGCCGGAACCGCACGGGCAGTCCTCGCGGGCCCCGACCACGGGGATCTCGCCCGAGGTCACGGCGGTGGACGGACGGTTCTGCGGCGACTTCTTCGCGGCCTTCTTGGCCATGGTGCGGCTCTCCCGGTACGGCGACGTGCTTGCCCGGGAAGCCTACTGAGCTTTCGCCGCGGACCGCTCCGGTCCGGCCGGCCGACCCTCTTCCGGGTGTCGTCCGGACGTCAGGAGGGGCGGCCGTCAGGCGCTCCGGACGCCGTGTTCGGGCCGCAGCGGGAGCTCGGCCCAGACCGTCACCTGCCCGGGTGCGTCCCTGACCCCCCAGTCGTCCGCCAGCCGGCTGACGATGGTCAGACCCCGGCCGCCGCGCGAGCTGACCGAGGGCCGGGCCGGCACCGGCCTGGTCATCGCGCCGCCGTCGGTCACCTCCAGGGTCAGCTGCCCGTGCCGGGACAACTCCCAGCGCACTGCCACCCCGCCCGGTTCGCCGTCCTCGTCGGACCGTACGCCGACCAGCACGGGGGCCGGCACCGGCGCCGGTGCGTCGTCCTTCAGGTCGGCCAGCCTGCCCAACGGGCGGGCGTACCGGCAGGAGTTGCTGAGCAGCTCGGACAGGATCAGGACCGCGTCGTCGATCACCGCCTCGGCGACCTCCTGGGCACCCAGATCGCGGCGCAGTCGGCGTCGTGCCGCTCCGACCCCGACGGGCCCGTGCGGCACCGCCATGGTCGATGAAGTCGGCACCTCGTGTGCCATCATCAACGCCACCCCCGGACCTCCTTCTGCATTCGCCGAGGGATGGATGCCCCTTGGGAATGGGTCGGAAACGGGCGCCGGGCGATCGCGGCGTGACACTAACGCGCAGCGCAACTCACGGTACGCAAATGGTGATTACCTGCTCACGGACCGTTGTCCGAACGGCTGGAATTGGCCACTCACGGTACTTCGCGCCGGAGTTCGCACCAGTTCACGCCCGCACGCGGGGCGTTTATCGGCCGAGTTGTGCCAGCACGGCGCGCGGCCGATTGGTGATAATCGCCTCCACGCCGAGTTCCAGGCAGAGTTCGACATCGGCGGCCTCGTCCACGGTCCAGACGTGCACGGGGTGCCCGGCCCGCCGGAGCGCTCGCACCAGCCCGGGGTTGGTCCGGACCAGGTCAATGCCGGGTCCGACGATCCTGGCGCCGCCGGGCAGCGCCCTGGTCCGGCCGAACAGCGGCAGCCTGCGGTCGAACAGGTAGACCGTCGGGACGGTCGGCGCGGCACGGCGGATCCGGTGCAGCGAGAGCTCCGAGAAGCTCATCACGCGCACCGCGGACCCCTCCGGACTGTCCGGAAGCAGTCCGTACCGCGAGAGCAGTCGGAGCAGCTCGGCCTCGGTGCGCCCCGCGTACCGGGTCGGGTGCTTGGTCTCGATCGCCAGCTCCACCCGCCGCCCGGCGTCCGCGACCAGTTCGAGCAGCTGGGCCAGCGTCAGCACCGGGCTGGGTTCGGGCGCCTCCGGGTCCTTCCAGGAGCCGAAGTCGAACTCGTTCAGCTGAGCCAGGGTCAGGGCTGAGACCGCCCCCCGGCCGTCCGAGGTCCGACGGACCGTCCGGTCGTGCACGCAGACCAGCTGCCCGTCGGCGGTCAGCCGGACGTCGGCCTCCAGGCCGTCGGCGCCCTCCGCCACGGCGAGCGCGTACGCCGCCAGGGTGTGTTCGGCGCGGGCGGCCGAGGAGCCGCGGTGCGCGATCACCTTGACGGCCCCGCGCTCCGGGGCGTCCTGGCTGGTCAACGGCTGGTTCCGGGTGTCCACACCGGCAACCCTACGAGGCACCGGACGGCCGGTGGCCGCCGCCACGGGAAACTCCGGGTGAAGTTCCGGGACGGCGGCCGGTGCGCCCTACTTCCGGCGCTGCACCGCCAGCGTGGCCAGCGCCGCGACCAGGAAGCTGAGCAGCGAGGCGGAGGTCCAGGGCTGCGCCACGAACCCGACCCTGGACTGGAGGTCCAGCCAGAACCCGCTCCAGTGGTCGATCGCGGTCGGGGCGATGAACTGGTAGGTCGCGAAACCGAGCGCCCAGGGCAGCAGCATCAGCCAGCGGGCCGGGGCGTCCTCGTTCAGGTTCCAGCCCCGGCGGCCCGAGCCGAGGAAGTAGTCGGCCGCCAGCACCGCGAACATCGGCACGAAGACCGAGCCGATCAGGCCCAGGAAGGCGTAGTACGAGTCGGTGAACTGGTCGATGAGCAGGGCCAGTACGGTCACCAGCGCGCCGATCCCGCCGGTCAGCAGACGGCGGTCGACCTTCGGCAGCAGGTTCTGCACCGACATCGCGGTGGAGTACACGTTGGCGAAGGACTGGTCGGTCTCCCGGATCACCAGCACCAGCAGGAAGGCCCAGCCCGCGGCCACCCCGGTGAAGGAGGAGAAGATCCGGGTCGCGTCGCCGTCCGACTGCAGCAGCGCCACCACGCCCAGCAGGTAGCACCAGACCTGGGCCAGCGTGTAGCCGGAGAAGGTGGCCCAGAACGCCGAACCGGCCGTCCGGGCGTGCCGGGTGTAGTCGGCGGCCAGCGGGACGAAGGAGATCGAGATCGCGATGATCGCGTCGGTCGCGGAGAGGAAGCCGGTCCAGTTGCCCGCGCCCGGGTTCGGCACGCCCTGCCGGACCAGCTGGACGGTGAAGTAGACCATCGCGACACCGACGGCGATCGTCACGTACTTGCGGAGCACCGCGATCGAACCGAGCGGCCAGATGGTCAGCACCGTGGTCAGCACACCGGCCAGCAGCACGAACAGCCAGTGCCAGCCCTGCGAGCCGGTCACCTCCTGGGCGCCCATGGCGATCACCAGCAGCTCGTACACGCCCCAGCCGATGCACTGGGCGATGTTCAGCACCGAAGGGATGTACGACAGCTTGGTGCCGAAGAGGCCGCGCAGCACGGTCATCGCGGGCGCGCCGGTCCGGGCGCCGATCAGCGCGGCCACGCCGAGCATCGCGGTGCCGATCACGGTACCGACGACGGTGGCGGTGATCGCGGCGGCCAGCGAGAGCTCGGAGCCCTTGGCACCGATCACGGTGGCCGCGCTGGTGAAGCCGATCAGGCTGACCCCGAGGTTGGCCCAGAGCGAGAAGAGCGCCCGGAAGTCGAGGGTGCGAGGAGGTGCGGTGTCCAGGACGAGCGGCGCCTCGGCGCGCGCGGTCGGTTCCTGGACAGGGGCAGGCGAAACAGCCGTCATGGCCGAAGCTCCCTACGCCGGCATTACCCGGACAGGTTCGAGCGGTCTGCGCTCCCTCGCCGTCGGCCAGCATCCGCATGGCGTACGGTCGTTCCGCGCACTCTCAGCCTGGACGGTCCAAGCTCCCGCGTGTCAGTTTGGAGCGCCAGGGTAACGGCCGGGCCGCCGAACACCAAGGCGAGTGGGTGACCGTCCGGATCGCGGGACGATCGGCGGACGTCGGCGGCACGAGCGGGGGCCGTGTCGGGAACGGGTAAAGATTCTTAAGAGTTCTTCACCGGGCCCTATACGACAACCGAATCATGCATACGGGAAACTGTGGGCCAAGGTCCTGTCAGCTATGGAGGTCGTCCGTGAGCACCGAGCACCAAGGTGGCACCAACCAGCCGGAGGAGGAGCGCACCTCCGCAGGCCAGGGGGTGGGTCCGGCTGACACCGTGTCGGCCGATGTCCCCGCTGCTCCGGCCACCCCGGCCACCCCGCCCGTCCCGCCGGTCGCCGAGCCGACGCTGTCGTTCGGCAAGGTGACGCCGCCGGCCACGCCGTCCTACCTCGACGCGCCGCCGCCGGTGCTGCCGCCCGCTCCCGCCCCGGCCACCCCCAGCTACCTGGACGCGCCGCCGCCCGCCCCGCCCGCCCCGGCCGGCAACCCGTACGCGGCTCCGGCCGCCGAGCTGCCGCCGCTGCACGGTGACCAGGCCGCCCCGCACACCGCCGAGCTGCCGCCGGTGCACGGCAGCCAGCCCGCGCCGTCCGCCGCCGAGCCGCCGCACCACCCCTTCGGCGCGGGTACGCCGCTGGGCAGCTGGGCCACCCCGCCCGGCGGCACCGACGGTCCGGGGGGCCCGGGTCACCCCGGCGCGGCCCCGGGTCCCGGCCGCAAGCGCGGCGGGCTGGTGGCGCTGGTCGCCGCCGTCGCCCTGGTGGCCGGTCTGGCCGGTGGCGCGATCGGCGTCTCGGTGACCGACCGGGACGGCGGGACGAGCTCCTCCTCGGGCCGCGGCACCAGCACCACCGTCCAGGCCAGCGAGAACAGGCAGGCGGTCAACCGCTCGCCCGAGTCGGTCGCGGGGATCGCCAGCAAGGCGCTGCCCAGCGTGGTCACCATCAAGGCGCAGGGTTCGCAGGAGTCCGGCACCGGCACCGGGTTCGTCTTCGACACCGAGGGCCACATTCTCACCAACAACCACGTGGTCGCCCCGGCGGCCAGTGGCGGCAAGCTGACCGTCAAGTTCTCCGACGGTTCGTCCTACCCGGCCTCCGTGGTCGGCCGGGCGCAGGGCTACGACGTGGCCGTGATCAAGCTCGACAACCCGCCCAAGGACAAGCTCGTCCCGCTCCCGCTCGGGGACTCCGACAAGGTCGCGGTCGGCGACGCCACCATCGCGATCGGCGCCCCGTACGGCCTGGAGGGCACGGTCACCACCGGCATCATCAGCGCCAAGGACCGCCCGGTGGCCTCCGGCGACGAGAACGGCGCCCAGTCCTCGTACATGAACGCCCTGCAGACCGACGCGTCCATCAACCCCGGCAACTCCGGCGGTCCGCTGCTGGACGCCGCGGGTGCCGTGATCGGCATCAACTCGGCGATCCAGTCCAACAGCGGCGGCTCCGGCCGGGCCGGTTCGATCGGCCTGGGCTTCGCGATCCCGATCAACCAGGCCCAGCGGGTCGCGGGCGACCTGATCAAGACCGGCACGCCGGTCTACGCGATCCTCGGGGTGCTCCGCAACGACGACTACAAGGGCGACGGCGCGCAGATCCGCGGCTCCGCCGTCGGCGACACCCCGGCCGTCACCGCGGGCGGCCCGGCCGACCAGGCCGGTCTCAAGGCCGGTGACGTGATCACCAAGCTGGGCGGCCACGTCATCGACAGCGGCCCGACCCTGGTCAGCGAGATCTGGACGTACAAGCCCGGCGACAAGGTCGAGGTCGAGTACACCCGCGACGGCAAGGCCGCCAAGACCACCGTCACCCTCGGCGAACGCAAGGGCGACAACTAAAGGATGTGCGCGGAACCCCACCGGACCCGTTAGGCTGACCTCCGCCTGGAGAGTTGCCCGAGCGGCCTAAGGGACCAGTCTTGAAAACTGTCGTGGCGTAACCCGTCACCGTGGGTTCAAATCCCACACTCTCCGCTGGTGGGGGTATCCCCAGCTCAGGGCGGGTATCGGCGAGCAGCCGATACCCGCCCTTTCGCATGTTGTCTCACCCCGCGCCGCCGATATCCCGCGCGGGTCCAGCCCGTGTGGAACATCTGTGGAACGCCGTACCGGCGTGCTGACGGCCTACTCCTGCATGTCCTGACCGTTCAGGAAGCGCTCGATCAGGGCGTTGGAGTGGTCCTGACGGTTGTTCAGGATCTTGGCGTAGAAGCGGTACAGCACCGCCACGCTGTGCCCGGCGCGCCGTGCCACCTCCACGGGGTCGACGCCGGCCACCAGCCAGCCGGACACGGCCGTGTGCCGCAGCTCGTACGGCACGTCCGCGAGCGGCGTCTCCACCTGCTCCGGCGTGAGAACCGCCGTCCGGGCGTCCTTCCAGAGCGCGGCGTACTCCTTCGTGAGCAGACGCCCGCCCTCCGTCGCCCGGAACAGCCGCCCGTCGGACGCGACGCCGAACCGCTCGATGTGCTCGCGCAGGAGCTGCACGTGGACCGGAGGAATGGGCACGTCGCGCGTGGCGCTGCGGGCCCGGCGCTTGAGGCCGCGCTCCTCGTGTGACTGGCCGTCATCCGTCCACCGTGAGCCGACCCGTGGGGAGCTGCCTGCCAGCACGATGCGCCCCCACCCGGTCTCCGGCAAGGTGCAGTCCGTAAGCCGAATGTCCATCGCCTCGGCCGGCCGGGTGGCTGCGTAGAGCATGCAGCCGTAGAAGGCCCGCAGGTGGCTTCCGCGCGGCGAGACGGTGCCAGCGGCCTCGATCAGCGCGTGGCCCTGCTCCGGCCCTGGCACCCATCGCCAGTCGATCTCATCGTCGGTCTCCGGCGCTTCCCAGTCCACGAACTGGAGCGGGTTGGCCGGCAGTCTGCGGCGCTCAACGGCGTACCGCAGTGCGTTGTTGAACACCATCCGCTTGCGGGTGATCGTGTTGTCCGCCGCGACCTTGCCGTTCAGGAGACGGGACAGCGCTTCAAGGGCGGTGCGCACCCTCTCGGAATCCTCCAACTCCCCGATCCCGATGGACTTCCTGGCCAGCCATGCCAGCGCGGCGGTGACCTCTGCGGGCGGCTCCGGCTGCTGCGGCGAGAAGTTGAACGCCCAGCACGACAGGGCCTGACGGAGAACGCGGTGATCAGGCGCGCCCCGGCGGTCGGTGACCAGCGCGGGAGTGATGGTGGCCAGGGCATCCGCACGTGCGGATCGGCTTTTGGCGGATGCCCTGGCCCACTTCTTCTCCGCGTACTCCTTCGCGTGCTCGAACCACGTGACCTGGTCGCGCTTCCTGAGTTCGGACACCGGCAGACCGCTGTCCGTGTCGAACTGCTCGCCCTTCTGGATTGCGGTCATCAACTGGGCCCGCCGGCCGTCCGCCAGGGTCTTCGTGGCGAACGTCCGGGAGTGCGGGTTCTGGCCTACGCGCCAACGGAGTTGGTGCGGCTTACGTCCGCGCTTGAGATCACGGATGGCATAGATGTGTACCTCGAAGGTCAGCAATTCAGCTCCGTACGGATGAGGGGCCCGGCGATTACCGGGCCCCTGGCGGTGGTCGGTTGTCAGGCAGCGATCTGGCAGGCGGTCAGCCAGCTGTCGAGGTCAGCGCGGTCCACGCGGATCTGTGCGTTGGGGAGCTTGATCAGGCGCGGCCCCTGGCCTCGGGCGCGCATCCGATAGAAGGCGGCGCGGCTCATGTTGATCTCTTCCAGGACGGCGGAGAGCTTGAGCAGTTCACGCTTGGGCATGGGCTTGGTCTCCGTTCAGGGAGTGCGTGGGGCCGTTCAGGGCGTGACAGAACCTCCAGAACTGACAGAACCCCTCGGGAGGGGCTGTGAGCTGGGGGTTTGTGGTTGGGGTGGGCTGTGACAGAACCGGTCGGAAACTGCGACAGAACTCCCGGGTGGTGGTGCCGCTTTGGGCGGCGGGAGGTTGTGTCAGAGTTTCCGACCGGTTCTGTCACGCGATGCGGTTTCGCGTTTGCGCTGGTCAGACCGGGTGGGCGGGGGTTGTGTCAGTTCTGGAGGTTCTGTCGCGGGGTCTGGGCGAGGGTGGGGTGGGTCTGGAAGCGCGGGGACGGTGGCCGGCCGCCCTTGCCGGTGCGGACCGGGGGCGCTTCCTGCCGGATCCAGCCGTGCTCCTCCAACAGCGCCAGGACGGGGTCGAGGTCGGCGACGGCCCGGAACTCACCCCGGGGCAGACCCCGGAACAGCTCCCGCTTGCTGATGACGGTGGCGCCGACGGTCTCCAGGTGGGCCATGACGATCCGGGCCTTGCCCAGTGCGGGGTCGTTGCCCATGGCGTCGAACACCACGAGGGCGTGGGCGGTGTAGTAATCGCCGATCCGGCACGCGGCGGTCATCAGGTCGGCGGCGATCGGCAGCGTCCAGCCGTCGGCGGGGTGGGTGGCCAGGTGCAGCAGACCGGCGATGCGGGCGATAGCACCGTCCAGCTTGCTGGCCCAGGTGTCGATGTGCGCCAGGGCCGCCCCGGGGCGCATCCGGCTCTCGGTGGCCTGCTGGTGGGCGAGCAGCACGGCGTCCGCCTCGGGTGTGAGGGTCAGTACGGCGGGGTCCGTCCACCCGGACATCGCCAGGGTGAGCGTGCCGAGGGTCTTGGTGTAGGTCTCGGCGACCTGCTCCGGGATGAGCTCGGGGGTGAGGTTGCGGAAGCCCACCAGGGACCGGGGCATGGAGTAGAGGAAGCGGGCGAGCAGGCCGCGCCCCTCGAAGCCCTTGGCCTTGGCGATGTCCCGGAACACGCTGGGCTGGATGGCGATGCCCATGGTGACGGCGGGGGCTTCGAGGAACTGCGCGTCCCGGCCCTGCCGGTTCACCCGGAGCATGTCGCCGGCGTGGCCCTTGAGGAACACCTCCAGGTTGGGGGTGCCGGAGTAGCGGCCGGCGATGATGTCGAAGATCCCGCCCTCGGCGGACAGGACGGCCGCCCGGCCGCCCTGCTCGTCCAGCATCGTCGCCAGGTTCTCCGGCGTGATGTCGTCGGCGACAAGCTGCGGCCGGGCCGGAACAGCGGTCTCCTCGGCCGCCTCGGCCAGCTCGATCGCCTCCCGGGTGAGCTGCTCGCGCTGCTCGGGCTCCGCGTTCGCGGCCCTGGCTGCGGCCTTCTCGGCGGCGGAGCGGGCGAGTTTGGCGGTGGTCTCCGCCTCGGCCCGCACCGCGCCGCTCTGCTCGATCAGGACCTTCTCCACCGCCAGCAGCGGGCGGGTCAGCTCGGCGAACACGGCAGACTTGCGGTTGCCCGGGGGCAGGGCGGTGACGGTGTAGAGGTTCACCGGCTCACGCCACCGGCCCCGCACCGCGACGACGGCGCGCCCTCCACAGGCTGTGGACAGCACCGACAGCCCGACCGAACCACCCAGATCGGCGGGGGTCTGCGTCTCCTCCGCCACGGCCGCGACCATCTCCGCCATCCAGGTGGGGAGGGCGTCCACGGGGAACGGCGGCAGCGCTCGGGCCTGGCCGAGCGGGATCGGGCTGTCCCACACGTCCGCCTCGGCGGGCGGGGCTTCCAGGTGCTCCCAGCCTTCGCCGAACAGGCTGGTGACGTTCTCGTACGGGCCGTCAGAAATGGCGGCGGGTCCAGACATTCAAGGGTCCTTTCTGCGGGCTCAGGGACGGCCTACGGGGTGTTCAGGCCCCGGGTGACGGACCGGAGCGCGTAGGCGTGCGGGACGCCGACGGATTCGGCGGCGGCGACCAGTTCGGCTGCTGCGGCGTCGAGGTGGCAGGGGCCGGGGCAGGTGCGGTGCTGGGCGGCGAGGAACCGGGCGGCACTGTGGGCGGCGGTGCCGGCGCCGTGCTCGCGATGGGAGCGGATGCGGGCCAGGCCCTGGTCGAGGCCGGTGCGGATGAACCGCTCGGTGTGGCGGCATCCGGGGCCGGCCGTACGGGACCACCCACCGCCGGGGGTGAAAGACACCACCCCCGCCCGATCGGGGGCGGGGTTGGTGTCTTCCCTGTCCGCCAGCGCGCGGACGGCATCAGGCAGGTCCGCCAAAGTGCCGGTCCCGTGGCCGAGCCAACGGGCGTACTGCATCAGGGACTTGATGTCCACGCCGTCCCGGACGGCGTTGGAGGAGCGCATCGTGCCCCGGTAGATCCAGTGCTCACCCCGGGTACTGGCCACGGTGACCGTGGCCGGCAGGGTGGCATGGGCCCAGGTGACGGCTTCGGCCGTGTCGAGGTCGAGGACGGTCACCCCGGCGCCGCCCGGGTGGTAGGCCACCGCCACCGCGTCCCGCCACGCCCTGGCCCACGCCGGGCTGGTCAGGACGCGCGGGTTGGTGGTGGCGGCGGCCCAGGCATGGCAGGGACGCGGGCAGCGGCAGGGACCGGGGATCAGCATGTTCGGCCGGCCACCGCACGCGTTGCCATGACAGGTGCGGCAGTTGCCGACCGGCCCCTTACCCTCGCGGACCGGCATCACCGGCAGCCCGGTGCGGGCGAGGTCGAGGGCCAGCGCGACCAGCGGCACCGGTCCGCCGGTCACCACGGGGGCTCCTCGCTGTAGCCGGTGCGACTGCGGCCGGGCCACGGGACGCTGGCCAGCGGGGCGGTCAGGATGCAGGGGCAGGGCTCCCACCAGCCCTCTTCCGTGTCGTTGTTGCCGTCGTACCAGCCGAGCTGGCCGTCACAGTCCCAGCAGTTCGGGTTGGGCGTGCGGTACAGGCCGAGGCGGCCGGGTTCCTGGTCGGTGCTGAGCGTCAGCCGAAAGCGGCTGAGCAGGGCGTTCAACACGGGCTGCTCCCTGTGGAGTTGTGGCGGTGTTCGTCTCGGCGCAGACCTTGTGGGAGGGGCGCCGGTCGTCATCACGGAGCGGGGTTCTCCGGCCGCACCAGCGGCAGGGCAGGTTGCGGGTGCTGTCGAAGTGGGCGCCGTCGCGCCAGTCGAGCAGGCGGCCCACGGCCGGTCAGGCCGCGAGCGTCGGGGCGGGCTGGAGCTGGGCCAGGGCCTGGCGGCCGATCAGTTCGGTGTAGGCGGGCGGGATGGCCTCGGCGAGTTCCCGGCGGTCGGTGGTCCAGTGGATGCCCATGGCGTCCTGCCACTGCCGAACGGTGCCTTTGCCGCCGCCCGCGCCGTAGACCTGGAAGTACCGGCCTTGCTCGGGGCTGACGTAGGTGCCGTGGCGGTAGCCGATGGTCAGGCCCCGGTGCGGCACGTGCTCGGGCGCCGGAGCGGTCAAGCCGTCCAGCTCGAACAGGCGGTGCCGGATCACCCGGAGCCCGAACATCTCCCCGCAGAGCACCAGGTCGGCGCGCATGCGCTTGGTCGCCCGGCCCGGGGGCTGCTCGATCACGTACGGGCGACCCGTCGATTCGAGCGCGGCCCGGGTGTCGTCCAGCAGGTCCGCGTGCAGGTGGCGGCGGTGCTGGTTGGTGCCGGCGGTCAGGGTGCAGTCGAACTGGCACGGCGGGGACGCGTGGATCAGGTCGAACTCCGCCCCGTGGGCCCGGATGTACTCGACCGCGTCACCCTTCACGAATCGCATCCGGTCCGTGCGGGGGTAGTTGGGCTGCGGGTTGATGTCGATGCCGGTCACGTCGAACCCGGCCCTGGCGTAGCCAGTCCCGGCCCCGCCCGCGCAGCAGAACGCGTCCAGGAGGCGAAGGGGTCGGGTGCTGGTGGTGCTGGTGGTCACGGCGTCTCCCTGTTGCGGGGGCGGGTGGTCAGCGGTTGCGGTTGTGCGTGGTGACGTGGACATTCACCGCGCCCCGGGCCGAACTGCCGCCGCCGCCCTGGTTCTTGATGAGCCAGCCGAGGGCGAGTGCGGCGGTGATGAGGCCGAGTCCGGTGGTGGCGGCGGCGATGGCTTGGAGCAGGAAGGCGGTGCCGACGCCGGCCGCCCCGATGCCGATCCCGCCGCAGAGCAGTCGGGCGGGCCACGGGTCGCGGCCCGCTCCGGCGGTGTACGGGACGGGGTGGTGAACGGCCGTGTGGAGCACCTGGGGCGGGTAGGCCGGGGCGAACTGTCCGACCGGGCCCGGCTGGTAGACGGCGAGCGGTGCGGCGGCGGGCGGCGCGGCGTAGTAGGGGTGGCCGTCCGGGGTGAAGTGCACCGGGACGACGGGGCTGGCGTAGGGCTGGTTGTGGTCCACGGTGCTCTCCTCGGTTCGGCGGTGCGGGGGGTCAGGTGAGGTTGGTGACCATCTGGGCGATGGCGTTCATGGCGTCGTTGACGGGTCCGGCGAGTCCGGTGGAGGCGGCGGTGAAGCCGAAGAGGAACACCGGCAGAGCGATCAGGGTGGTGAGGCGTTGGGTGCGGATGAGGATGATCGTGATGAGGCCGAACAGGGCGATGGCGGAGATGGTGACGGCCACGGTGGGCGGGTCCTTCCGGAGGATGGGGTGGGTGTCAGGTGCGTCAGATGGCAGCGTCAGGAGGGGCGTCAGACGCGTCTGACGCCCCTCGCGGGTGCGCGTTACCTGGGGAAATGGGCCGCTCGGCGTCAGGAGCGTCTGACGCGTCAGATGCGTCAGATGCGTCAGGCGGCCCGGTAGTCGGGCGGGACGATCTCGTAGCAGCCGGTCTCGCCGGTCTCCCGGAGACGGCCGGCAACGACCATGGCGGCGACCTCGGCGGAGACCCAGGCGCGGGAGCGGTTGAACCGGTCGCAGTGCTCCATGAAGTCGGCCGGCGCGACGACGGTGCGGCCCTCGGCCTCGAACTGCTCCAGCAGCTCGGCCATGATCTGCTGCGCGTGCGCCTTGGTGACCTTGGTCCGGGGCGGGTTGTCGGGGGCGGCGAGCTGGATGACGGTGGTGACCTCGGGGAGTTCGGCCTCGGGGTCGATCCAGCCGTCCGGGTCGTCCGTCTCACCCTCCCAGGTGTCCGTTTCGTCCCCCTCGTCGTCGGTGGAGTACAGCGGGAACACCTCCTCCTCGAACTGCTCGGGGTGGGTGGGTGCGGGCTGCTGCGGCAGGGGGTAGCGGGTGCGCTTGGTGTACGCGGGCCCGGCCGCCTTCAACGCGGCTTGCTCGGTGACCGGGTCACACGCCGACCGGGTGCCGGCGAACGTGACGGTGACCCAGGTGAGGTACTCGGCGGGGGTGAGGTAGGAGCGGGCGGGGCTGGCCCAGAACGTCTCCGGGACGCCGTTGGCGACCAGGTAGGAGTAGCCGGGCTTCTTGTCCTTCCACACGTGCGGCGCCGCGCCCGCGTCCAGCGCCTCATCGGGGAGAGCGAATCCGGCGTCCCGGTCGTCCCGGACCCCGAACACCCACGAGGAGCCCAGGGAGGCGCGGGTGTCGGTGGAAACCTGGGAGCCGGAGGCGCGCTGGAGGGAGACGACCAGGGAGATGCCGGCGGAGCGGGCCTCCTGGCCGATCGCGGTGAACACGTCGTCGTCCGTCTCGCGGATCGTCTTCGCGGCCTCCTCGAACCACCCGATCAGATACGGCATGCCCGGGGAGCCGTCGGCCTGGACCTCGGCGCAGGCGGGTTCCCACTGCTTGTAGCCGTACTTCGCCAGCCAGGACGTGCGGGCGGGGATGGCCGCCTTGATGGCCGCGATCATCGCCTTCGTGGACTTCATGTCCAGCGCTGCCCAGTCCAGCGCGGGCAGGAGCGGGCCGAGGGTCTGTTCGGCCTTGGCCGGGTCGGACGCCCAGACGATCACGTCGCGGCGGGTGATGACCTCGGCCAGGGCGGTGATGCCGCCCTCGGACTTCCCCGAGCCGGTCATCCCCATGACCAGGAGGTGCATGGCGTTGCGGCTGGCCCGGGGGTCGCCGGGGAACCACATCACCAGCGGCTCCCCGTCCTCGTAGATCCCCAGGTGAACCGGGTCGGCGATCGACCCGCCCGGGTAGGACGGGCCGGGGAACGGCACCGTGTTCTTGAGCAGATCGGCGGGCACCACGGTGACGGTGGCGCGGGACGCGTCTTCGGGGTCGGTGGTCATCCGCACCGCGTTCTTCGACACCCGGAACGCCGAGGCCAGGCCGGGCAGGGCCTTGGACACGTCGTCGGCGGTCAGCTCCCCGGGTGGGAGCTGCAGCTCGAACGTGGCCTTGTTCGGCGCGACCTTCGCCGAGGTGACCAGGGTCTTGGCCAGACCGACCTTCTCCAGCAGGCCCTTGTCGGCGGAAGTCCCGGCCGCCGCCTCGGGGTTGACCCGCATGAGCTGGCGGATGTTCCAGGTGGCGGCCAGCGCCGGGGCCCCGATCAGGTACAGGCTCGGCAGCGGCCCGGCGGTCGGCCCGGCCAGCGCCGCCGCCGTGAACCACGCGGTGCCGGCGGCGACCGTGATGGCCGAGTGCAGGCGGCGCTGCTGGGTGGTGGGCTTGCCCGCCCACCACGTGGCGGCCGTCAGCCCGGCCGAGGCCAGGGTGAGGGCGGCCGACGCGGCGGCGGACCCGGACCACATCAGGTGGGCGGGCAGGGACAGGACGCCGACACCGCCCGCCAGCAGCCACGGCGGCAGGTAGGGCTTGGCGCGGTGGAGCAGGTAGTCACCCACCCCGCCGGAGTGGGAGTTGGGGTCGAGCTGCATGGGCTGGGCCGAGGCAGTGCCGGACATGGGATCTTCCTCCCGATTCAGTTATGGCGAAGGAGAGTTGGTGCCGGGGCGGTGGGTTCCGCCCCGGCCCGGTGGTGGCGGGTCAGCCGCCGAAGTCGAAGGCGCGGCGCTGCTGGCGGGGCCGGGCGACGCGGGAGATCTGCGGGTCGAACTCCTTCTGGAACGCGGCGTAGGTCCGGGCGGCGTTGGCGGCGGCGTCCTTCGCGTCGTCGGCGGCCTTCTTCAGGTGCTTGGCCACCCGCCGGGCACGGGACTGCGCGGAGAACGGGCGGCCCTCCGGGTCGGGGACCTCCTTCAACACCGCTTGCAGCACCTCGGCGGCCATCGCCAGCTCGAACGAGAGCTGCAGGAACGCCGCGCGGCCCTTCTCGCAGAACGCCCGCACGTCCGCGTTGGTGAAGAACTCCGGGTCACCGAGCGGGGAGTGGGTCCGGCCGCCGGCCGCACCCTGACCCCCACCGACGCCACCCTGGGCGCCACCGCGCGGGGCGCCGAACCCGCCCGCTGCACCACCACCCATCCCCGCACCGGGGCCGGCGGCGTTGGGTCCGCCGACGTGGAAGTGAAACTGGGTGGAGCGCTCGTTGCCGCCGCGCGGGGCGCGGGTCTGCTGGCGGGCACCGCCCTGGGGCGGCTGCCAGTCCTGCTGCTGGCCGGCGGGGCCGTACTGCCCGTAGTTGGGAGGAGTGCTCATGTCTGCTTCTCCTTCTGCGAGTTCAGGACTGGACGGAGTCGCTGGCCGGGGCGGCCACCGGGGGGAGCGGGGTGATGGCGTGGCTGCGGCGGTGGTGCCACCACGCGGCCTGGCCAGCGGTAGTGCCCGCCAGCAGCAGACCGGCCAGCGGCCAGTTCGCCGGACCGACCAGGACAGCGGCGGCCGTCCACGCCAGGGCAGCCGAGCTGGCCAGGACGTGGCGGGTCAGGGACCGGGCCCGGCGGCGGACGGCCGAGCGCGGGTGCCACCGCCGCACGACCGCCCACCCGGCCGGGACCAGCAGGGCCGGGACGGCGAACGCGAGACCGGCGGCCGGAGCGGCCACCGACAGCACCCCGGTAGCGGTGAACAGGGCAGCTCCGGCCCAGGTCGGGGCCCAGTCGGTGCGGCCACGCCACAGCGCGCCGGCCGTGGCGAGCGCCAACTCCCCCGCCAGCGGGCGGCGGTGGGACATGACGACGACCAGGGGCTGAGTGCCCCGGCCGAGGTCGATCACGTGCGCGGCCGGCGAGCGGCGGCCACGCTGGCGCGGTATGCGGGACTTGCGGATACGCGAACCCATGACGGGTCCTCCTTCGAGATCGTCAGGCGGAAGCGATGAGGGCGGCGGCGGTCTCGACGGCGTGGTGGAACGCCTGGTCAAGGGCGTAGGCGCCGTTCATCCCGAAGTCGGTGAGGCGGTAGAACGGGCCGGAACCGGTGGCCTCGGCCAACCGGCGGAGCGGCTCACGCCGGTCGGCGGCGTAGTGCGTGACGGCCGACAGAGCCAGCGCCACGGCGACCGGGCCGGGCCGCAGGCGGACACCGAGCACGCGGGAGCCGAGCAGCAGGGCTGCGGTCTGGGTGGCGGTGTAGGTGGCGACGTGGGCGGCGCAGGCGCGGCGGCCGGCCGCGCTGGACTGCCCGTTGTGGTCGTGCTGGCCCTTGTTGCTGGCCTGGTGGTCGGTCTGCACCCAGTGGTCCGCCAGGTCGGCGGACGCACGGAGCAGGGCGTAGACGGCGGCGAACCGCGCGGCACGAACGTGGGACATGAATGTCTCCAAGTTGGCTGCTGTGCAGGAAAGTTGGGGAGAGTTGCGCGGGTTAGGCGGCGTGCGGGATGCCGTCGGCGCAGGGGATGCAGGTGCCCAGGTGGCGGGGCAGGACGTATCCGGCGTCGCGTCCGCAGTCGGGGCACATGCGGCGGGCTCGGTTCGCGGCGTCCAGCGCCGCCCGGCGTCGGGGGGTCATCTCCCGGACTGGGGCTGCGAGTTCGGGCCGGTAGAGACAGGCCAGGGCGGTTCCACCGAAGCGGGAGCGCCAGAGGATCTGGGCGGCCACGTCCTGCCCGTTCGGCCGCAGCCCCCGGGCGCGGAGCTGGCGGCGGGTCAGGTATCCCTCCGGGGCCTGACGCCACGGGTACGTGGGGATACCCCCGTACCTGTGGCCGTCCGGGTCGAAGAACTTTGGGCGGCTCATGCGGCCACCTGCCCGGGTGCGGAGAGGTGCCGGAGGGCGTCGCGTACCCGCTGGGCGCGGGGCTGGCCGATGCCGTACTCGGTGCGCAGGGTACGCACCGACGGCAGACCGCCCGAGGCGAGTACCTCGGCGAACCGCGCGGCCGCTACCGGCGTGAGCTCATCCGCCCCGCCGGTCTGTTCGTCCTGGTCAGGGGTGGTGTATCCGGTGTACTCGTCCTGCTCGGGTACGTACTCGTCCACCGCCTGCGGGCGGGTAGGCGATACCTGCTGGGCGGGTACGGGCCAGGGCGGCAGCGGGCTGAACGCCAGTTCCCGAACCGCTTCACTGGCTACCGCCGGCAGCGGTTCGGCCGGGGCGGGTACGGGCTCCGGGTACACCTCGGGTACGGCGGGTACGGCTGCCGCTTCCCGCTCGCTCACCTCGGGTACGGCGGGTACGGGGTCGGCCCACAGGGGCGGCAACTCCGGCTCCGGCGCCCACTCGGCGGCGGCTTCGGCGGTGTGGAGTACGTGTACTCGCCACAGCACGAGCGGCGCGATGGCTGACACCGCGACGATCAGCCGCCAGTCCGGGTGGATCACCCCGGCCGACAGCAGGTGCGCGGCGGCGTTGGTGGCGATCATCCCGAGTACCGGCGGGAACACCTCGCGCCCAGCCCGGAGCGCCCGGAGGGCGTAGGTGTCGAGTGCGAGCGGCAGGCCGGCCCCGACGAGCGGGTGAAACCCCGACTCGACCGCCAACGCCCACTCACCGTGCGCGGAGACCGTCACCGCCGCACCCATCGCCAGCCACGCCAGCAGGTCCATCCGACGATTCCTCACCGGACACCCCCGCTCAGGCCGCGACAGCGACGGACAGCACGGACAGCGGCTTGGCCGGCCGCTGCAGCGGAACCGGCGCCGACCTCATCAGCCGCTCCGCGTAGGCGGCCAGCTCGAAGTCCTCCCGGCGCAAGTCCTCCAGCACGGCGAACGCCACGTCCAGCCGAACCACCCGCTCCTCAGCGGACTCACCCGGAACACCGCTGAACAGTTCGGCGTCCACACCGAGCGCCAGCTCCGCGAACTCCTCGGTACCGAAAGCCGTCTGGCCTGCAACAATCGACCTCATGGGTCTACCTCTTCCTAGATGGGAGGGGGCCCTAGAGACCGCCGCGCTACCGGCCAAGGAAGGCGCGGCGGTCTCGTACTCTCTGGGCCCAACCACTCGTTGGTGACGAGCAGTCATGGGCCCGACCCGCACCCGCAGGGGGCGGATCGGGGACCAAAAGTGCTCGTACAGTGCGTCTTTGCGGGAGCGAGCCCCCGTTCTAGGCAGACGCGGACCTCTCGGTCGCTGCCCTCCGGCTGACAAGGTGCCGGGTACCTCAACCCCCTCTGTCCGGGGTTCCTGGTTGTGCGTTTGTGCAGTTCAGAGCAGGCCAAAGAAGGCCCCCTCTGTCTCGCCCCTGTCTCGCTCGGTGCGATGTGCTCAACATAGGCAACCTGCTTAAGCAGGTCAAGAGGGATGGGTTTCTCGCTCATGTTGAGCACCTGCTCTAACATGGGTCCATGAGCCTTGACCCGGATGACTCCCGCCCGCCGTATCAGCAGGTCAGCAGCTCTCTGCGAGCCTCGATCCTCACCAAGAAGCCGGGCTTTGAGCCGGGCGACAAACTGGCGTCGGGCCCGCAGCTCGCCAAGCACTTCGGCGTGGCGCGAGGGACGGTCGACCGAGCGTTGGAGATCCTCCGAAGCGAAGGGCTGATCGTGACCCGGCAGGGAAGCGGCAGCTTCATCCGGGAGCGCACGTCGCGTCCGGTCGGTCTCCGGCCGCACCTGGAAGCGGCCTTCGAGCAGCAACAGGTGACGCTCGACTTTGCGGGCTTCTCCAGTGAGACGCTGCACAGCGCCATGCAGGAACCGCTCGACAAGGTACGCTCCGGGCGGCTGGCCCCCGAGTCCATCACCGTGCGGCTACTGCTGCCGGACACGACGGAGCCGATGGCGGTGCCGGTGCTGGTGGACGGCCTCAAGGACGAAGTGGCGCTGCGGGATCGCGCGCGAAACATCGCGCTCACCAGCGCAGGCGGCATTGCGCATTCAGTCGAGATGCTCGCTGAGTTGGGCCTGATCCAGTCCGCCACCGTGCAGGTCAAGGTGCACCGGGCGTCCAGCCTGTTCAAGCTCTACATCCTGAACCGCACCGAGGCGTTCTTCGGGTTCTACCCGCTCCGGGAACGGACGGTGGCCATCGACGGGAGTGACCACACCTTCTACGACGTCACGGGCAAGGACACGACCCTGTTCCACCATGCCGCTGGTCCGGACGATGCGTCGCTCGGATCGCAGTACGTTCAGCAGGCGCAGATGTGGTTCGAGAGCGTGTGGTCCACCATCGCGTACGAGAGGGAGTCGTGATGGGGGCGGCCCCGTCGATCGCGGATCTGCTCCGGCCTGTACGACACGTGCTGCTCGACTTCGACGGCCCACTGTGTTCCGTGTTCGCCGGCCTGCCCGCACCGGACGTTGCCGAGCGTCTTCGCGGGGGTCTGCTCGCCAAGGGTGAGCAGGTCCCACCTGGTGGGGAGACCGAGACCGATCCGCTTGCCCTGCTTCGGCTGGTCGCGGACGCCCGCCCGGATCTGGCAGAAGTGACGGACCAAGCTCTCACTGGGCTGGAGACGGACGCGGTCCGAGTTGGCCGGCCGAACGAGGGTGGTGAATCGCTCCTGCGCGCTTGCGCCCGGTCGGGCCGGTCCGTGTCCGTGGTTAGCAACAACGCTGGGGCGGCGATCCTGGCGTACCTCGTTGAGCGGGAGCTCGACCGGTATGTCGTGGGCGTCTTTGGGCGGGTCGTCGGCGATCCGGCGTCCATGAAGCCGAGCCCGCGACTGCTGCTTGACGCGATGGACGCACGCGACAGCAAGCCGGGAGAGTGCATCTTCATCGGCGACGCGACCAGGGATGTGGAGGCCGGATTCGCCGCAGGGATCTCCACCATCGGCTACGCCAACAAGCCGGGCAAGGACGCTCGGTTGGCCGAGGCCGGTGCGGTGCTTGTCGTGGACTCGATGCAGACCATCGCGGACGGTCTGCTCTGAGTTGGCCAGCCGTCTGGAGGGCGGCTAGCCGAAGATCACCGGTAGGGCGCCACTCTTGGGGAGGGGCAGCGGGCTAGCAATGTGATCACGCTTCAAGCCCCAACCCCGGGTGCAGAAGAGCGTTTCTTGTCCAGTTCTTCCTGCTGCTCGAGGAACTGGAGTGCCTGCTCGAACTCCTCATGGTCGCCGTACTTGAGGAAGTACGAATGACAGTCACTAATGGCCAGGTCCAGCTGCGAATCGAGGTGGGCCTGAAGGCCGGGGCTAAGCCCGGCACCGAAGCGTTGGTGAGCTGATTGGCGTGAGCACCCCAGGGGTCGGGCGATGGATGCCCAAGACATCCCAGCGTCGCGCGCCTCGGCTACTAGGAGCTGCAACTCATCGTTGAGGGCGTGCTGAACGAGCACGGCGGCGCGGATCGCCTCCGTGAGTGCCGTGTCCTTGCCATCGTCGACATTGCCTAGGACAGCTTCGACATCGTCCATGGCTGCCAAGATCCCGACCCGAGCACCGTGAATGCCGCGATCGCGGGAGCGGGGCCAGGAGCGGGGCCAGAAGGAGCGAGTGATCGAGAGCCAGCGCCATCCGTTTGCCACGTGTCAAGGCTACCTTGACACTGAACGACGGTGGTCTGAGGAACATGGTTCAGAGAGCACCGTTCGTCGCTGCAACGGCGAACGGCTCCCCGCTGCAACGGGGAGCCGCTTTGTCTTTCCGTGCCTACCAGCAAACAGAAAGCTCAGACATGACTGTACGTCGCCGGGCGTCCCAAGGGCCAGCTAAAAGCCAGCCGCCGACTGCGATGGGATCGCGCCCTCGGCTGATCATGATCGTGATGATCGCCGGTTGCTTCACCGTTTTGTCGATCCTCCGCCCCGAAGTCGGTGCCGGAGTGGCGGCAGGAGCAGCCGTGCTAGCTGCCCTCCATGCGGTCTTGAAGGAGTAGTTGACCCGGCTCGGCATCCGAGGCGGTTATAGGGAGCCAGGCCCAAGGTCAAACGACTTCAGGGGCGCCCCGTGGAACATGCGTGGAACATCCATCCATCGGAGAGATGACTTCGCAGGGCAGCTGCGGTATCCGCGATGTTCTTGAAAACTGTCGTGAGGTAACCCCTCACCGTGGGTTCAAATCCCACACTCTCCGCCGGAGCACGGCCCCCGACCAGCACCGCTGGCCGGGGGCCGTCGGCGTTTCCCGGCGAGAGCTGACGGAGTCGGGCGGAGTTGATGGACCGTCAGGGGACGCGCGCGGAGAGTCGGTTGGTACGCCGTTGCTGTCGCCCGGAGAGGACCGCCCACGTGATGGAGACTCGGGGAGAGAGCCGGGGCGGGTACGTGCTGGCCGAGGCGGTCGGCGGGGTGCCGGAGGTGATTCTGGTGGCGACCGGGGGCGAGGGGCCGGTGGCGCTGCGGGCCCGGGAGATCCTGGAGGCCGACGCGATCGCCACCCGGGTGGTGGCGATGCCCTGCGCCGAGAGGTTCGAGAGCCAGCCGGCCGACTACCGGGATGCCGTGCTGCCGAGGGGAGTCGGGGCCCGCGTCTCGGTCGGGGCGGGCTCCTCGCTCGGCTGGCACGCGCTGGCCGACGAGGCCGGGGTGGCGGTCGGCCTGGACCGGTCGGGCCTGTCCGCGCCGTACCGGACGCTGTTCGAACAGCTCGGCTTCACGCCCGAGCGGGTCGCCGCCCAGGCCCGCCGCAGTCTGGCCAAAGCCCGCGAGCGGGCCGCCTGACCGGCGGCCCCCCGGTTCCACCAGCGCCGTTTCCACCAGCGCCGTCCGGCAGGTCCGGGCGGCGCTTCGCCATGTCCCGGAATGGGTGACGGAATCTCGTGTCGGCCCATTCGGCAACCTGACGAGAAATGCCCGGAACCATGTCGGAATCAGCGCGACGGGCAATTTCTCGGCAGAGCGCGGTCATTCTGGAAACAACCAAACCGGATGGTATCCAATGACACAGTGTCCGGCACCTGACGGAGTTCCCGACACGCCGTTGACCTCGTTGTTTGCCCTGCCCAGACTCATGAAAGGTTGCCCTCCGCGCCGGACCAGAACTTCAGCGGCGGTATTCGCAGCCGCACGTTCCGGGCAGCTGAGGAATTAACGACCACGGAGGTTCTGAGTGAGTAGCGACGTCATCGCGGCGCGATCGGCCGAGACCGGTCCGCCGTTGTCGGAGAGCGAACTCGACTACTGGAAATCGCTCCCGGCCCAGCAGCAGCCGTCCTGGCCCGATCCCGGGCTGCTCGCCCGGGTGGCCGGTGAGCTGGCCGACCGGCCGGGGCTGGTCCGCTTCGCGGAGCTCATCGAGCTGAGGTGCCTGCTCGCGGAGGTGGCCGCCGGCCGGCTGCAGGTGGTCCAGGCCGGGGACTGCGCCGAGGACCCGGCCGAGTGTGAGCCGGGCTATGTGGCCCGCAAGGTCGGCCTGTTGGACGCGCTGGCCGGGGTGGTCTCGATGAACACCCTGCGCCCGGTGATCCGGATCGGCCGGATGGCCGGGCAGTTCGGCAAGCCGCGCTCCCGCCCGACCGAGACCATCGAAGGGCTCGAACTCCCGGTCTACCGGGGGCACATGGTGAACAGTCCGGAGCCCGACCCGGTGCTGCGCCGCCCGGACCCGAACCGACTGTTGAGCGGCTACGACGCGGCCGCGACCGCGTTCGCCGCCCTGCGGGCCCGGTCGACCGCCGGCCGGCCGCCGGTCGGAGCCCCGGTGTGGACCAGCCACGAGGCACTGCTGCTCGACTACGAGGTGCCGCTGCTGCGCCGCACCGACCAGGGCCGGGTCTACCTGGCCTCCACCCACCTGCCCTGGATCGGCGACCGGACCCGCCAGGTGGACGGCGCCCACGTGGCGCTGCTCGCCACGGTGGCCAACCCGGTGGCCTGCAAGGTCGGTCCGGACATGAGCGTCGGGGACCTGCTGACGCTCTGCGCGAAGCTCGACCCGAACCGCGAGCCGGGCCGTCTCACCCTGATCGCCCGGATGGGTGTCGACGTGGTCGCCGACCGGCTGCCCGCGCTGGCGGCGGCGGTCAAGGCCGCCGGTCACCCGGTGGTCTGGCTGACCGACCCGATGCACGGCAACACCGTGAACGGGCCGGGCGGTCTGAAGACCCGGCTGGTCGAGACGGTGGTGCAGGAGGTCCGCCGGTTCCAGCTCGCGCTGCTGAGCGTCGGCGCGGTGCCCGGTGGTCTGCACCTGGAGGCCACCCCGGACCACGTCACCGAATGCGCCTCGGACGAAGGGCAGTTGGCGCACATCGGCGACAAGTACACCAGCTTCTGCGACCCCCGGTTGAACCCGGACCAGGCCCTTGAGGTCGCGGCTGCGTGGCGGGGCTGAACGGCCCCTCGGATCAGTCAGTCACCGGCCGGTAGCGGTCGATCATCCTCGGTCTTTGGGGTCGCTATGAGTGTCCATGGAATGGAAAACAGGGTCGCGCTGGTCACCGGGGCGGCCGGCGGTATCGGCGGGGCCGTGGTGCGCGCGCTCTCCGATCGTGGCGTCACGGTGGCCCTGGTCGACCGTGACGGTGACCGCTTGGAGGAGCTGGCCAAGGAACTGCGCAACGCGGGCGGCCGGGCGGAGGCGTTCCCGGCCGACGTGACGGACAGCTCGGAGGTCGAGGCCGTGGTGGAGGCGGTCGAGCAGCAGCTCGGCGGTATCGACTACCTGGTCAACGGTGCCGGCGTGCTCCGGCTCGGGGCGGCGAAGGACCTGACCGACCAGGACTGGTCCGCCACCTTCGCGGTGAACACCACCGGCGTCTTCTTCATCTCCCGGGCGGTGGTCAACCGGATGGTGGCCGGCGGCCGGCGCGGCGCGATCGTCACGGTGGCGTCCAACGCGGCGGGCACCGCCCGGGTCGACATGTCGGCATACGCGGCCTCCAAGGCGGCGGCCACCATGTTCACCAAGTGCCTCGGCCTGGAGGTCTCGAAATTCGGCATCCGCTGCAACGTGGTGGCGCCGGGCTCGACCGACACCCCGATGCTGTCCGCCCTCTGGGAGGACGAGAGCGCCGCGCAGGCGTCCATCGACGGAGTGGCCTCGGCCTACCGGGTCGGCATCCCGCTCGGCCGGATCGCCCAGCCCTCGCACATCGCGGACGCCGTGCTGTTCCTGCTCTCGGACCAGGCCGCCCACATCACCATGCACGATCTCACCGTGGACGGCGGCGCGGCCCTCGGGCACTGAACCCGGCGACGGGCTGCCCCACCAGCCCGTCGTCCCCGCTGCCAACCGAGCCTTCCCGCCAACCGTGCTCACTTCCAATCGACTTGAGAGGAATCCAGGCATGGCCATCCCCACCATCAGCCCCTACCCGATGCCCCAACAGGGCGATCTTCCCGAGAACACCGCCCGCTGGACGGTCGATCCCGAACGGGCCGTGCTGCTGATCCACGACATGCAGCGCTACTTCCTCCAGCCCTTCCCGGCCGACGAGTCCCCGGTCACCGAGCTGGTCGCCAACGTGACGCTGCTCCGGCAGCGCGCCGCCGAGCTTGCGGTCCCGGTCGTCTACACCGCACAGCCGGGCGGTATGACACCCGAACAGCGCGGCCTTCTGGCCGACTTCTGGGGTCCGGGGATGACCCCTTCGCCCGAGGACCGCCAGGTGGTCGACCCGATCCGGCCGACCGAGGGCGATCTGGTGCTGACCAAGTGGCGCTACAGCGCCTTCCACCGGACCGCGCTGCTGGAGTCCATGTGCGAGCAGGGCCGGGACCAGCTGATCGTCTGCGGGGTGTACGCGCACGTCGGAGTGATGGCCACCGCGCTCGACGCCTACACCCACGACGTCCAGCCGTTCCTGGTCGGTGACGCGGTCGCCGACTTCACCCTGGAGTACCACCGGCTGGCGCTGACGTACGTGGCCGAGCGGTGCGGGATGGCGGTCACCACCAAGGCCGTGCTCGCCGATCTCGACTGAGTAAGTGGCAACTCGACCAGGAGGAGAAGTAGATGACGGAGCGTCCGGTGGGTGAGGCGTTGCTGAGCCGGATCCTGTCCGGACGGCAGCCGGAGTTCGCGCTGCTGTACCGTCCGGTGACCGGCTCGCCGGACCGGGTGGACGTGCTCGGCGGTACGGTGACCGAGCTGGCCGCACTGGCCGACCTCCCGCTGACGGCCGACCGGGCGGCGACCGGACGGGAGGAGCACGAGGTGCTCGCGGTGGTCCCGTACCGGCAGATCGCCGAGCGCGGCTTCGCGGCCGTCGACGACGGGATGCCGCTGCTCGCGCTGGGCGTCCGCGAGCAGGACTCGGTGCCGCTGGCCGAGCTGATCGGACAACTGCCGGAGCTGGACATCGAGTTGGTCGACGGACGGTACGACATCGACGACCCGGCGTACGCCGACGTGGTGCGCCGCATCCTGGCCAACGAGATCGGGAACGGTGAGGGTGCCAACTTCGTGATCCGCCGCGCCTTCGTGGCGGACATCTCCGACTACACACCCGCTGCCGCGCTGACTTTCTTCCGCCGGCTGCTGGAGCGGGAGCGCGGCGCGTACTGGACCTTCGTCATCCGCACCGGTCTGCGAACCTTCGTCGGCGCCACCCCCGAGCGGCACCTCAGCCTCTCCGGCGGTGTCGCGGTGATGAACCCGATCAGCGGCACCTACCGCTACCCCGAGTCCGGCCCCACGCTGACCGGGGTGCTCTCCTTCCTGGCCGATGCCAAGGAGGCCGACGAGCTCTACATGGTGGTGGACGAGGAACTCAAGATGCTGGCCCGGATCACCGGGGCCGGCGGCCGGGTGACCGGACCGCACCTGCTGGAGATGGCCAGGCTCGCGCACACGCAGTACTTCGTCGCGGGCGAGACCTCACGCGACCCGCGCGAGATCCTGCGGGAGACGCTGTTCGCGCCGACCGTCACCGGCAGTCCGCTGGAGAGCGCGGCCAAGGTGATCAGCCGGTACGAGCCGCAGGGCCGCGGCTACTACAGCGGGGTGGTCGCGCTGATCGGCCGGGACGCCGAGGGAGGACGCACCATGGACTCCTCGATCCTGATCCGGACCGCCGACATCTCCGCGACCGGCCGGTTGACCATCGGGGTGGGTGCCACCCTGGTCCGGGACTCCAGACCGGAGGCCGAGGTGGCCGAGACATCGGCCAAGGTGGCCGGTCTGCTGGCCGCGCTGGGCGCCAGGCGATCGTCCCCGAAGCAGGACACCGCGCCTCCCGAGTTCGCCGAACACCCCGCCGTACTGGACGCCTTGGCGCAGCGGAACGTCGGACTCGCGCCCTTCTGGCTGGCCGAATCCGGACAGCGCCGCCGCCCGGTACCCGAGTTGATCGGCCGTCGGGTCCTGGTGCTGGACGCCGAGGACACCTTCACCGCGATGTGGGACCACCAGCTGCGGGCGCTCGGACTCGCCGTCACGGTACGGCGGTTCGACCGGGAGCACTCCTTCGACGGGTACGACCTGGTGGTGCTGGGCCCCGGCCCGGGCGACCCGCGGGACTCGGTCGATCCCAAGATCGCCGCGCTGCGGCGGGCGACCCGCCAACTCCTGGCCTCCGGACGCCCGTTCCTCTCGGTCTGCCTGAGCCATCAGGTGCTCAGTACGGTGCTCGGCTTCGAACTGGTCCGCCGGGACCGGCCGAACCAGGGCGTGGCCCGGACGATCGACCTGTTCGGCCGGGCCGAGCGGGTCGGCTTCTACAACACCTTCGCCGGGCGGTCGGACCACGATCTGGTCGAACTCCCGGTCGGCACCGTCGAGGTGAGCCGCGACCCGGCAACCGGAGAGATCCACGCGCTGCGCGGTCCGGGCTTCCGCTCGATGCAGTTCCACCCGGAGTCGGTGCTCAGCCGGGACGGGCTGCGGGTCATCACCGGGATACTGCTCGGTCTGCTGGCCGACCGGGAGGGCGCCCGACTCCCCGAACTGGCCGGGACCGGCCACCGGGCCCGCCGCTGAAGCAGCCCTCGCGGTCCACCGCCGAGCCGGCTCACCCGGCCCGCGCGGCCCACCGCTTGAAGCAGCACCCGGCGCCGCCCCGTCAGGCGCGGCGACGCACCGAGGCCCGGGCGATCCGCTCGGGCGTCAGGTGGGCGGTGGTCTTGGCCGAGCCGCCGTACTCGAGCCCGGGGATCACTTCCGGCTTCACCAGTCCAGGGACGAGCATCGACCACCAGTCGGCGACCCGCTCCAGCAGGTCGGCCCGGCCGCTCATCACCTGGGAGGTGAGCTGGATGCCGGTGAACGACGAAGTGATGGTCGGTGCGGCCGCGTTGATGTCCACGCTGGGCAGCAGGTCGTCCTGCGCGGCGAGCAGCAGGTCCCGGACGAGGTTGATGTTCACCTCCCATGCCTCGATCTGCGGCTTGTCGAAAGCGCCGTGTTCGATGACCAGGCGTACGGTGGCGCGGATGATCGGGTCGTTCTGCAACGCGCGCGCGTAGGCGACGGTCAGGTCGATCACGCTCTGGAAGCTGGGGCCCCCGAGGTCGAGCTCCTCCAACCAGGGCGACTGCGCTTCGGTGACCGCGAGCGCCAACTCCTCCTTGGAGGCGAAGTGGAAGTACACCGCGCCCTTGGTGAGACCCGCGACGGTCAGGATCTCGGCCATCGTGGCCGCCGCGTACCCGCGCTTGGCGAAAACCTGAGCGGCAGCGTTCAGGATCTGCTGCCGGGTGTGCACTGCACGTGCCTGCTGAGCCATCGTTCTCCTGTTTTCTCGTGCGCACCCTCACACTACAAACCGACCGGATGGTACTCTATCGTTGCCTGGAGCGACGCCGCACCAGGGCTTGGTGCGGTGAGTGGCCGAGGAGGGCGGGACTACTTGTCTGGTCGAACCATGTGCTTCGCATGCGACTTGCTCGGGTGGACCGTTTCAGGGCCACTGCCGACCGACCGCGTCTGAACCTACGACTGGGTCGGTCGACGTCTGCTGTCAAAGCCTATCCTGGCGCGGCAGCGTGCACGATGAATGACTACGGAGCAGGCCCTGTCGGGCCTCGTACTCTCCGTAGGATCCGCGACGTTCTCACGCACCGAGGTTACCTGGCGGTTCGGACAGCATCCGATCGCCGTCAGGGGTCCGTCTGCCATTGGGTGACGGACTCAATTACCCATTCCTGGGGGAGATTGCAATGGGGTCAGTGCTGTCGGAAATTGCATGCTCGCCGCAGTCGGTGGGCACGGACCAAACAGATCCGGAGCTCCACGAGCAGACCGTGCCGCGACGTTTGGTGCACAGGGCCTCGATATCCGAGGTCATGCTCACCGGATGGCGCCAGACCGGCGCCGACCGGTTCCTTCTGGGTGCCCAGTGGCCGCGGACACACAGCTTCTACCGGCCCATCGCAGGCTGCTATGACCCACTGCTCCTGGCCGAGACGATCAGGCAGTCCGCGATGCTGATCTCCCACGCCGGGTACGGAGTTCCGACGGACTACCCGTTCCTGCTCTGGAGCCTCTCGTACCAGGCCGAGCCGACCGCGATGGTGGTCGGCCAGACCCCGGCCAACCTGACGATCAGTGCGAGCTGCCAGGACCTCAGGTTCCGCCGGGGAATCCTGGCGGGAATGCAGTACGAGACGGTGATCCACCGTGGTGCCACCCGGCTCGGCACCGGCACCCTGCGGATGGACTGCATGGCCCCCGACACCTACGCCCGGCTCCGCGCACCGCAGTTGGCCCTGCGGCTGCCCGACATGGTGCCGCCGCAGGGCGAGTACCAGGACGACAAGGCCAACTCGGTGCTGGTGCCGACCGGCGAGTGGTACACCTGGCGGCTGCAGGCCGACCGCCGGCACCCGGTGCTGTTCGACCACCCGGTCGACCACGTGCCCGGAATGGTGATCGTCGAGGCGATGCGGCAGGCAGCGAACAGCGTCGCCGGAGTGACCGCGGTGGCCCCGTTCGAGATGGAGACCAATTTCATCCGCTACGCGGAACTGCATCTGCCGGTATTCGTCCGGGCATTTCCCGGACCCATCGGTCCGAACGGTGAACTGAGCATCCGGATCTCCGTCGAACAGGACGGAGTCTCCGTTGCCACCGGACAGTTGATGACCCGGCAGATCGTCCGGGAGGAGTCGCGCATGGAATTCCTCTCGGTTCAGAAAGTCGGCTGACTGTGGAACACCACAGAGGTGTGCTGCTGACCGGCGGCACCGGATTCATCGGAAGCCGGGTGCTCGGCCTGATCGCGGCCGCAGCCACACCGGACGCGCCGGTCAAAGTGCTCACCAATCGTCGGTCGCTCCCGTATGTCGAATCGGGCGCCGTGCAACCGTTCCACGCGAATCTCGCCGACGCCGCCTCCCTGTACGGCGCCTGTGAAGATGTCGACACGGTTGTTCACCTCGCTTCACAGATCGGGGGTGACCCCGATTCCCTGCGCCGGGTGAACGAACTCGGCACCGAGGCACTGCTCGCCGAAGCCGCCAGGGCCGGGGTCCGGCGAGTCATCTACCTCAGCACCACGGCGGTCTACCGGGACGGTGTGCACCGCAACCTGACGGAGTACCAGGCCGATCTCGTGCCCGGATCGGAGACCAGCAGGACCAGGCTGGCAGCCGAACGGGCGGTGCTCGCGGCGGGAGGTGTGGTGATCAGGCCGCACCTGGTCTACGGGACAGGCGACACCTGGGTCGTCCCCGCGCTGGTGGACCTGCTGGACCGGCTGCCGCACTGGATCGACGGCGGGCGGGCCCGGATGTCGGCGATCGCGGTGGAGGACCTGGCCCGGCCGATCGCGGCACTGGCGCGGCAGCCCTGGGGGCCCGAGCCGGGAGGACGGATCTACCACGCGAGCCACCCGGAGCCCGTCGTCATGCGGGAATGGGTGAGCCTGGTGTGCGAAGCCCTGGGCCGCCCGCTGCCGGAGGGTGATGTCTCGGTGGAGGAGGCCCGGCGGCTGCTGGAGGGCGCCGGGCCCGGCTCCTGGGGGCGACGGCTGTCACTGCTGACGGTCGAGCACCGGTACGAGAGCAGCCGGCTCTGGCGGCGTACCGGGTGCGACCCGGGCCCGGGCCTGGCGGCCCGGTTCCCCGGTCACGTCCCCTGGTACCGGGAGGTTGTGCCCGCCGGGTCGGCGGCGGCCACCGGCTGAACCGGCGTGCCGGACCGGCCGGCCTCGATCCGAGGCCGGCCGATCGGCGTGTCGGCGGCGGCCGCCGCACCTCGGACGCCCACCGTCGGGCCCCGTCGGGCGGCCGGCAGCTCGTCCGTCGGGTGCGCCCGGCCCGGCGCGGGCACGGCGGCCCGCTCGTGCTCGATCGGGGTGGTGCGCAGCCTGGCCAGCCCCTCGGGGGTGATCAGGGCTGGCAGCACGGCCTGCCAGAGCAGCGAGATCATCCGGGGGCTGAGCCAGTCGGGATCACGCCGGGCGAGCGACTCCACCCCGGCGCCGACGGCTGCCAGTAGGGCGGCGGACTCGTCCGTACCCACCTCGGGCCGCAGGCCCTGGCGGGCGGCGGCCCGGTCCAGCAGCCGGCCGATCATCAGGGCCCAGCGGGGGTGCGGGTTGGGCCGCAGCTCCTCGCCGAGCGCCCCGTCGTCGGTGAGTCGGAGTCCGGCCCGGAAGACCACGTCCTCGGCGAGCCTCCTGGCCAGCCCGTGGCTCAGGTCGATCAGGTACTGCAGGGGGCAGTCGCTGGAGTGCCGGGCGGAGCGGATCGCCTCGCGGAGTCCGGCCCTGGACTCGGCCATCACGGCCTCGGCCAGCTGTTCCTTGGAGCCGAAGTGGAAGTACAGCGCGCCTTTGGAGATGCCGGTGGGCCTGATGACGTCGTTCAACCCCGTCATGGCGAAGCCCGCCTGGTCGAAGGAGGCCGAGGCGGCCTCGATGAGCAGTTGGCGGGTGCGCTGCGCCCGTTCCTGACGGGGCATCTGGTCTCCCTCCGGGAGTAGGTCGGCCACGGACCGTTGTAGCTGCGGTCCGGGTCGACTCTTTCAAGTGCTTGCATCCGCATCGTAACAAACCAACTGTGCGGTATCTAGTATGCTGCATCAGGTCAGGGCCGCCAGAACGTTGCGGTTGAGCTCGCATGGTGCCAAGATGACGAAGTAGATGAAACCAACCAGTCGGTTCTGTACCGTATCCATCACCAGTACCTAGCAACTGGCTCATCGTCGCCGACCGGCGCACCGAGCCCGCCAGGTTCGCGACCGCAGAAGAGGGGACGGGGGCTGTGGAAGGTCTAAGTGACAAGAACGTTCCTGAGCACATCTGGGGAGACGTGGCGGACGACTTCGTCACGGAGTTCTCCCGCCGGATGCTGGCCTCGCTGAAGCGCCGTGACCAGCGCGCCCGAGGCGAGTGGTACATCTCCGGACTGCTCTCGGTGCAGGGCCGCAAGTCGATGCGGGCCCTGGCGGCGGTGGCCGGGTACGGCGCCGCCGAGCAGAGCCTGCACCACTTCATCAGCGACTCCTCCTGGCGCTGGGGACCGGTCCGGCAGGCGCTGGCCAAGCACCTGGACCGCGTCCTGCTGCCGCAGGCCTGGGTCCTCAACTCGATGGCCATCCCGAAGGCGGGTGAGCACTCGGTCGGCGTCGAGGAGTCCTTCCGGACCGAGCTCGGCCGAGTGGTCAACAGCCAGCAGGCGTACGGCGTCTGGCTCGCGAGCGAGGACATGAGCGCGCCGGTGAACTGGGGACTGGTGCTCCCGGCGGACTGGCTGGCCAACGAGGAGCGCCGCAAGCGTGCCAAGATCCCGGACGAAGTCTCGGCCACCACACCGGAGTTGTGCGCCGTCAACAGCGTGATCGAACTGGCCGGGCCGGACTGGGAGCTGCGCCGCCGACCCGCTGTGCTGGACGCACGCGAGCTCGACGCGACCGTCCTGGTCGAGGAGTTCTGCCGCCGGGGGGTTCCGTTCGTGATGCGGGTGAGCGGCTCGACCAGGCTGGTCGGCTTCGACGGCAGCCTGCCGGGCCGGGGTGAACGGGTTTTCCAGGCCCAGCAGTTGATCGAGTGGGCGAAACGCTTCTCCCGCCCGGTCGGCTGGGTGGACCCGGAGTACTCGATCACCAGGTCGATACTCGTGAGCGGGACCAGGGTGACCATGCCGACGGTCCGGCGCCCCGGTACGGTCGCCCCGCCTGAGCGGGCGCTGGCACTGGTCGGCGGCTGGTCGGGTGCGAAGGGCAAGCCCGCCGAGCTCTGGCTGTCCAACCTGGTGGACGTACCGCCGGTGGCGCTGCTCCGGCTGGGCCGGCTCACCCGGCGGGTGGCCAAGGACTTCGCCGAGGTCAGCGGGCGGGTCGGGATGCGGGACTTCGAGGGCCGCTCCTACGCCGGCTGGCACCGGCACGCCACGCTCTGCTCGGTGGCGCACGCGATCTCGGTGCTCTCCACCGCGCGTCGGCAGGGCTTCGACAAGTCCCAGGAGCTCTCGGCCTGATGGTGACCGGGTGGGGCAGGTACGCGGGGTGGCGGCCGGTGTGGTCCGGCTGCCGCCGTCAGTCCGCGCGGCGGACCAGCTCGGCCTGGGCGGCGCGACGCATCACCTGGACCGGGATGTCACTCTGCCCGGTCATCAACTCCAGCTGTCTGGCGGCCTGGTGGGCCATGAAGGAGAGCCCGTCGATCACTGTGACACCCACGAACCCGGCCGCCTTCACCAGCCGGGTCGGCCAGGCCGAACCGACCACGTCGAAGACCGCCGCCCTGGAGTGCATCACGGCTGCGGCGAAGGTGTCGGCGGCCCCGGCCGGCAGGGTGGAGACCACCAGCCCGGTGCCGGGCAGCAGGCTGTCCAGCTCGCCGAAGGTGTGCACGTCCACCGCCATCCCGAGCCGACCGGCCGCCGCCGTGGCCTCGGCCGCGCGGCTGGGTTCGCGGACCACCACGGTGGGCTCCAGCACGCCGAGTTCCCGCAGGGCGGCCAGTGCCGAGCAGGCGGTCGAGCCGCCGCCGAGTACCACCGCCGAGCCGGGTGAGCCGACCCCGGCCTCCTGCAGCGCGGTGAGCATCCCGTACACCTCGGTGTTGTCGCCGTAGCTGCGGCCGCGCCGGTAGATCACGGTGTTCGCGCCGCCGACGTCCAGGGCGAGGTCGCTGACCTCGTCCACCAGCGGCAGCACCGCGCGCTTCAACGGCATGCCCAGGGAGAGCCCGGCCAGGCCCGCGGCCGGCTCGGCGAGTACCCCGGGCAGCCCGGTCTCGTCGCACTCGATGCTCTGGTAGCCCCAGTCCAGCCCCATCGCGGCGAGCGCCGCGCGGTGCATGACCGGGGTGAGCGACTGGCCGACCTGGTGGCCGAGTACCGCCGCGCGACGGACCGCCTGGCGAGGCGGCACGCTCTTCTCCAGCACGGGTGGCTGTTCGGTGCGCATCGGTCGTGCTCCTTCCGCCAGGGGAACGCCTGCCCGGACCATCGAGTTCCGATTGCCGTCCCCGTTGCCCCCCCACGATAGGTACTGGGTACCCGGAGCGGTCGGCGCGGTTGACACAGAGTCACGTTCGCGGACGACCTGACGGAGTCGTCGGTCCACTCCGTCACAACCGCCGGTTCCGGGCCGGATGATCCGCGCCGGTGGTCAGCAGAATTCGGCCGCTTCGCGCACGCTGCGGGGTGCCCGAACCGGCGCTCGGGCCCATGGTCAATTCGTTGACGGTGCAAAGGTGATGTAGTCCACGAACCACGATTGCCGTCGCTTCGGTGACTGGGGGAGAGTCGAGGGGACGGGGTGACCGCAGGGATCCCGGATCTGACGAATTCCGAAGGGGAGCAGCGACCGTGACCAACGTCGCCATCATCTACTACTCGTCCACCGGCCACGTGCACAAGCTGGCGGAGGAGGCCGCGGTGGCCGCCGAGAAGGCGGGCGCCGAGGTCCGGCTGCGCAAGGTCGCCGAGCTGGCCCCCGCGGACGTCGTCGCCGGCAAGCAGGAGTGGGCCGACCACGTCGAGGCCACCAAGCACGTCGCCGAGGTCTCCCTCGACGACCTGGAGTGGGCCGACGTCATCCTGTTCGGCACCCCGACCCGCTTCGGCCTGCCGGCCGCGCAGCTCAAGCAGTTCATCGACACCACCGGTGGCCTGTGGTTCCAGGGCAAGCTGGTGAACAAGGTGGTCTCCTCGTTCACCTCCACCTCCACCCTGCACGGTGGCCAGGAGAGCACCCTGCTCGCGCTGAACAACACCTTCTACCACTGGGGCGCCATCATCGTGGCCCCCGGCTACTCGGACGGGATCCAGTTCGCGCCGAGCAACGGCAACCCGTACGGCACCAGCCACGTCTCCAACAACCTGGTGGGCGCGCCGAACGACGAGAACCTCGAGGCGATCGCGTACCAGACCCGGCGTGCGGTGCAGATCGCCACGGCGCTCAAGGTCGGCCTGGCCGCAGCGGCCTGACGCTCCGTCACGCAGAACGGCGCAGGGGATTCCGGAAAGCAATCCGGAATCCCCTGCGCCGTTCCGCGTGACGGCAGCTGACGAAGTAGTCGAACGACTGTTGCCGCCACTGCCCGGTTCATTCAGAATTCTCTGGACCGGTGAATTTCGGTGCTACTCCGGAGTACGAAGAGCTCGACGCCCCGAGTTTTCCGGTGGCAATTGCCTGGCGAAAGCGGAGAATCCTGTTCTCCGGCGGGCCCGCCCATTCCGCAGGAGGAACGTGATGACCGCACGATTCGACGGCAAGGTCGCCCTGGTGACCGGCGGCGGCTCCGGCATCGGCCGGGCCACCGCGCTGGCCTTCGCCCGGGAGGGTGCCACCGTCATGGTGGCCGGCCGGGAGCCGCACGAGCTGCGGGAGACCGTGGCGCTGATCGAGAAGGAGGGCGGCACCGCCGACTGCGCCCGGGCCGACGTCACGCACGGCATGGACGTCATCAAACTGGTGCGCTCCACGGTCGAGCGGCACGGCGGTCTGCACGTCGCCTTCAACAACGCCGGGGTGATGGGGCAGGCCAGCCCGCTGGCCGAGGTCTGCGAGGCGGTCTGGGGCGACATCCTGGCCACCAACCTGACCGGTGCCTGGCTGCTGATGAAGCACGAGATAGCGCACATGAAGGCGAACGGCGGCGGCGTCATCATCAACACCGCGGCCAACATCAGCATCCACGGCCGGGTGCCCGGCTTCGGCGCCTTCGCCGCCTCCAAGGCCGCGCTCTCCACCCTGACCCGCACCGCCGCCCGGGAGTACATCAAGGACGGCATCCGGATCAACGCGATCAGCCCCGGCACGGTCGACACCGACCAGGAGCGCCGCTCCGACGAGAGCGAGCAGCAGCGCGCCGAGCGGGTCAGGGCCGGGGTGCCGGTCGGCCGGGTCGCCAGGACCGAGGAGATCGCCGACACGGTGCTCTGGCTGGCAAGCCAGGAGGCCCGCTTCGTGGTCGGCCACGACCTGGTGCTGGACGGCGGGGCCACCGCCTGATGGTCGGGATCCTGCGCGAACTCTCCGGGGACGGCGTCTCCCTGTGGCTGGACGGCCTCGGTCGCGACCGGCTGGCGGACGGCGGCCTGACCCGCCTGGTGCGCGAGCGGTGCGTGGTCGGCGCCACGGGTGCGCTCGGTGATGGTGACGCGTACCGCGAACAGCTGGCCGAGCTGGCCGCCGACGGTGCCTCCGCCGCGGTGGCGCTGCGTGAGCTGACGGTCAGTGACCTGCGCTGGGCCTGCGAGGCGCTGGAGCCGGTGTACCTGCGGACGGCCGGCCTGGACGGGCTGGTCTCGGCCCGGATCGACCCCTCGTTCGTCGAGGGCACCTGCCTCACGCTGGCCGAGGCCCGGTCGCTGCACCTGGCGGTGGACCGGCCGAACCTGCTGATGGAGATCCCGGCCACGCCCGAGGCGCTGCCCGCGATCACCCGCTGCCTGGGTGAGGGCATCGGCGTGCACGTCTCGCTGGTGCTCACCGAGGAGCGCTACCGCCAGGTACTCGAAGCCTTCCTGGCCGGTCTCGAACTGGCCGTCGCGAACGGCGTGGACGTCTCCCGGATCAACTCGGTGGCCGGGCTGCCGGTCGGCCTGCTGGACACCGTGCTGGACCGCGAGCTGGATCTGATCGGCACGCCGGAGGCCCGGGCGTTCCGGGGCCAGGGCGGGATGGCGCTGGCCCGGCTGGTCTACCGGCGGTACGAGCGCGCGCTCGGCTCGACCCGCTGGAGTGGGCTGGCCGCCCTCGGCGCCAGGCCGCAGCGACTGCTCTGGGACGTCACCGAGGTGATGGACCGTCGGTACCGGGACACCAGGTACGCCGAGGAGCTGGTGGCACCGAACTCGGTCACTCTGCTCTCCGAGCAGACCCTGACGGCCCTCGCCGACCACGGCAGGCCCGCCTCGGCGGACCGCTTCTCCGGCGGCTACGCGGACGCCGAGCAGGTGCTCGGCTACCTGGACCGGTTCGGCGTCGACCTGCCGAAGCTGCTGGCCGCCGCCGAGTGCGACGCCCTCGCGGGCCTGCGCCGGGCCAGGGTGGAGCTGCTGGAGCGGGTGCTGACCCGGCTGGCCGAGTTCGGTACCGCGGCCTGACGCACACCGCGGGCGCACCGCCGCCTGCTCAGCTCGATCGCTCAACCGAATCGCCCAGCTCGATTGCTCGCATTGCGCAGACCCGACGAGAGGCAGGAGAGCTTCGATGGCGAAGATCCTGATGGCCGGTGGCGGCATCGGCGGCCTGGCGACCGCACTCGCCGTCGCCAGGCAGGGCCACCGGGTGGTGGTGCTGGAGAGCCGGGACACCTTCACCGAGCTCGGCGCCGGCATCCAGCTCGGCCCGAACGCCTTCCACGCCCTCGACCACCTCGGGATCGGCGCCGAGGTGCGCGCTCGCGCCGTGTACATCGACGGACTGCGCTTCATGGACGGCACCACCGGCGAGCCGGTGGCGCGGATGCCGCTGACCGGCGCGTACCGGGAGCGGTTCGGCAACCCGTACGCGGTGGTGCACCGGATCGACGTGTACGCCCCGCTGCTGGCGGCGGCCCGGCTGGCGCCCGGCATCGAACTCCGTACCGGCGCGGCGGTGCGGGGCTACCGGCGGACCGGGGACGGCGTCATCGCCGCGTTGGCCGACGGCGGACGGGTGCGCGGCGACGCGTTGATCGGGGCCGACGGCATCAACTCCGCCGTCCGGGGGCAGCTGGTCGGCGACGGCGCCCCGCTGGTCTCGGGCCACACCATCTACCGTTCCGTCATCCCGATGGCGAAGGTGCCGGCCGAGCTGCGCTCGAACACGGTCACGCTGTGGGCGGGCCCGAAGTGGCACTTCGTGCACTACCCGATCGGCGGCGGCGAGTACCTCAACCTGGCGGCCACCCGGGACGACGGCGCCCGGCGGGCGGTGACCGCGGTGCCGACCGGTCGGCACGCCGTGCTGGACGCCTTCCCCGAGCTCGGCGAGACGCCGCGCCGGCTGCTGGAGCTGGGCGAGGAGTGGCGCTCCTGGGTGCTCTGCGACCGCGATCCGGTGGAGCGGTGGACCGACGGCAGGGTGGTGCTGGTCGGCGACGCCGCGCACCCGATGCTGCAGTACGCGGCCCAGGGCGCCTGCCAGGCGCTGGAGGACGCGGTGGTGCTCGGCGGGCTGATCGGCACCGAGGCCGAGGAGTTCGAGCAGCGCTTCGAGAAGTTCGCCGCCGAACGGCGCGGCCGCACCGCCGCCACCCAGCTGCTCGCCCGGGAGCTGGGCAGCCGGCTCTACCACCCCGGCGGAGAACGGGCGACGGCGCGCAACGCGATGCTGGCCGCGCTCTCCCCGGAGGAGCTCCACCGGAAGGTCGAGTGGCTGCACGGCGCCCGGGTCGGCGAGGGCAGGGTCACCGAGGCGCCGCTGATCGGCCGTCAGGCGCTCGTCGCCCACTGAACCAGCGGGTTGGACCCCACGCCCCCTGGGGTCCGGCCCGCTATTTTCGGAATGACAGAATTGCTGTCATTCAAATCACTGTCATATTCATTCAGTCCATGGCCGAACACTCCGGCCGGAATGGCCGGATGGTGCGCCTGGGGGCGTGTGCGAGAGGTAAGTGCGCCGGGGTGGCGCGAGGCAGGTCGACAAATCTGCCCGCGCGCCGGGCCGATGACCCCCGAGCGCTACTGCCTTTCGGTGTCATCCCAGCTGGGCGCCGGTGCGTCTGCCCACGAACGGGGCTATTCCCGGACTACACGGATCGCGGGTCACGTCACGCTAACGGGCGAAAAGGCCGCCCGATGCTGGCGCTTTGTCGATTTGTTGCGGAAACCTGTTGCTCGGCGTCGCAGCCCCGCAGTGGTTCGTCTGGCCGCGAACTCCTGCAAGCACCAGGAGAAGTACCGAGTACCAAGCGCAGTACCGGAAGTACCGCAGCACTTATCTGGAGGCACGTACATGGCTCGCACTCGCACCACCCGACTGATCGGCCTGCTGGCCGCCGCCCCGCTCGCAGCCGCCCTGCTGCTCGTGGGCGCCGACGCCGCCTCGGCCGACAACGGAGCCCTGGCGGGAGACGGTTCCAACAGCAGCGTGGTGTCCAACGTCGGGAGCGGGAACATCTTCGGCACCGTCAGCGGCAACTACAACCAGACCCAGCAGGTGGCCACCGGCTCCGGCGCGTCGAACCAGAACAACAACTTCCAGGTCAAGGACAACGCCGGCTTCGTCTTCAGCGACCAGGGCAACCGGGACTTCAACTTCGTCTTCGCGCCGGTCTTCCACTGAGCGGTCCCCGGGTGAGCTGAGCACCCGGCCGCACGACCGACCGAGCCGTCCGGGGTGGAGAGGGTCACTCGTCTCCCGGTACAGCGAGTACACCCCCGTGGGCGGTGCCGTTCTACGGCACCGCCCACGGGCGCGTCCGGACGGGCCACCTCGGCGAGCAGGTCCGGACGGGCCGAGTCCTCAGGCCGGGGTCCCCAGGTCAGGGTCGGACACGCGGGCCGACGGTTCCCCGCATTCGTCTGACGATCAGTCAGTATCGAGAGGTGATCCGCTACCTCGGGCCCGCGGCCCTCACCGCGGCCTCCCTCGTTCTGCTGCTCGCCACGGACGGCCTGCCCGACGGCAGCACCGCATCGGCGGCCGAGCGGGGAGCGGTGGCCGCACCCGGCCGGGCCGCGTCGGCGCAGGCCGCTGCTCCCGCCCCGGTGGTCCTGCGGGCCACCGTGCTCGCCGACCGGCCGGCACCCAGGCCGCAGACGGCCCGGCGCCTGTTCACCGGCTCCGGCTTCGACGCCTGCACCGCCCCGCCGCTGGAGACCATGACGGCCTGGAAGCAGAGTTCCCCGTACGGCGCGGTCGGCCTCTACGTCAGCGGCAGCCAGCGCGGCTGCTCCCAGCCCCGGCTGACCGCCGACTGGGTCCGGCAGGTGGTGGCGATGGGCTGGCAGCTGATGCCCACGCATGTCGGCCGCCAGGCCCCGTGCAGCACACTCCGCAACAAGCCGAACCGAATCGACCCGGCCACCGCCGTGCAGCAGGGCCAGGCCGAGGCGGCCGAGGCCGCCGCCGCGCTGCGCTCGCTGGGGCTCGGCCCGGGCAGCCCGGTCTATCTGGACATCGAGTCCTACCCGCGCGGCGACCAGACCTGCGCCCAGAGCGTGGTGGACTTCACCGTCGGCTGGACCCAGCAGCTGCACCTCGAGGGCTTCCGCTCGGGCTTCTACTCCAGCGCGGACTCCGGCATCTCCGACCTGGCCGCCGCCGCCCGCGCGGGCAGCGCCCCGCTGCCCGACGCGGTCTGGTACGCCCGCTGGGACGGCCGGGCGGACACCACGGGAGCGGGCAGCCTCGACCCCGGCCAGTGGGCGAACCACCAGCGCATCCACCAGTACCAGGGCAACGTCCAGGAGACCTGGGGCGGCGCCACCCTCGGCATCGACCGCAACCAGGTGGACGGACCGGTCGCGAGCTGAGCCACGGGCCCGCGCCGTGGTGACTTTCGCCGCTGACAGCCCGGCGCCTTGACGACAGAATCGGGGCCCAGCAGCATCCTCACTACTCGCCAGTAGTAGGGGCGCGCTGCCCTGCCGCCCGGTCAAGGAGGACCCGCGTGTTCAGCACGATGCAGGACGTACCGCTCACCGTCGCCAGGATTCTGACGCATGGCTCGACCCTGCACGGCAGCTCCACCGTCACCACCTGGGACGGCACCGGTCCGGTGGTCCGCACGTACGCCGAGGTCGGCGCGCGAGCCGGACAGCTGGCGCACGCACTGCGGGACGAGCTCGGGGTGACGGAGGGCAGCACTGCGGCGACCCTGATGTGGAACAACGCCGAGCACCTGGAGGCGTACCTCGCCGTGCCGTCCATGGGCGCGGTGCTGCACACCCTCAACCTGCGGCTGCCCGGGCACCAGCTGGCCTTCATCATCAACCACGCCGCCGACCACGTGATCCTGGTCGACGGCAGCGTGCTGCCGCTGCTCGCCGCGGTGCTGCCGCAGCTCAACCCGACGCTCAGGCACATCGTGGTGAACGGTCCCGGCGACCGTTCGCTGCTGGACGGCTTCACCGGACGGGTGCACGACTACGAGGCACTGATCGCGGACCGGCCCACCGACTACCCCTGGCTGACCGAGATCGACGAGCGCCGGGCCGCCGTGCTCTGCTACACCTCGGGCACCACCGGCGACCCCAAGGGCGTCGCTTACAGCCACCGCTCGCTCTACCTGCACTGCATGCAGGTCAACGCCGCCGACAGCTTCGCCCTGACGGCCCGTGACATCGCGCTCCCGGTGGTGCCGATGTTCCACGTGAACGCCTGGGGCGTGCCGTACGCCGCCTTCATGTCCGGCGCCGCGCTGCTGATGCCGGACCGTTTCCTCCAGCCCAGGCCGCTGGCCGAGATGATCGACCGGGTGAAGCCGACGGTCGGCGCCGCCGTACCGACCATCTGGAACGGCCTGCTGGACGAGTTGGACGCCGGCTCCTACGACACCTCCTCGCTCCGGATGGTGGTGATCGGCGGGTCGGCCTGCCCGCCCGCCCTGATGCGCGGCTTCGAGGAGCGGCACGGCATCCGGGTGGTGCACGCCTGGGGCATGACCGAGACCTCCCCGCTCGGCACCTTCGCCCAGCCCCCGGCCGGTCTGACGCCCGAACAGGAGTGGCCCTACCGGGTCAGCCAGGGCCTCTTCCCCGCCTCCGTGGAGGCCCGGCTGGTCGGGCCCGGCGGTGAGCGGATGCCGCACGACGGCTTCGCGGCAGGCGAGTTGGAGGTACGCGGTCCGTGGATCGCCGGCGCCTACTTCGCCGGTGCGGGCAACGAGCCCGAGCGGCCGGAGGACAAGTTCAGCCCGGACGGCTGGCTGCGCACCGGTGACGTGGGCACCATCACCCCCGACGGCTACCTCACCCTGACCGACCGGGCCAAGGACGTGATCAAGTCCGGCGGCGAGTGGATCTCCTCGGTCGAGCTGGAGAACCAGCTGATGGCGCACCCCGAGGTGGCCGAGGCCGCGGTGGTGGCGGTGCCGGACGACCGCTGGGGCGAGCGGCCGCTGGCCACCGTGGTCCTGCGGCCCGGTGCCACCGTCGGCCTCTCCGACCTCCGTGCCTTCCTCGCCGAGCGGGTCCCCTCCTGGCAGCTGCCCGAGCGCTGGTCGATCATCGACTCCGTCCCGAAGACCTCGGTCGGCAAGTTCGACAAGAAGGTGATCCGGGCGCAGTACGCGGCCGACACCCTGGACGTGACGCTCCTCGACAAGAGCTAGCACCGGAGGCTCGGGGCTCCGCAGATCACCGGAGCCCCGAGCCTTCCGAGGCGTGCGCCTCAGCTGCGGGCGCCACTCACCTCTGCCAGGCTGCCGATCCGGCCGAGGAGGTCGACGATGCGGGACTGGACGTCCTCGGAGGTGGAGCGTTCGGCGAGGAAGAGCACGGTCTCGCCGGTCCGCAGCCGGGGCAGCTCCTGCGGGTCGAGGTCGACCGAGGTGTAGACGACCAGCGGGGTGCGGTGCAGGCGGTCGTTGGCGCGCAGCCAGTCGAGCAGGCCGACCCGGCGGCGCCGGATCTGCAGCAGGTCCATGACCACCAGGTTCGGCTGCACGCTGCTGGCCCGGGAGACCGCGTCGTTCTCGTCGGTGGCGTGCTCGACGTGCATGCCGCGCCGCTCCAGGCTGGCGATCATCGCGGCCGCGATGTCCGGGTCGGACTCGACCAGCAGCACCCGGGAGGCGTGGTTCTCGCTGTCCTTGGGCGCCAACGCCCGCAGCAGCATGGCGGGATCGGCCCCGTACGCGGCGTCCCTGGTGGCCTGCCCGAGGCCGGCGGTGACCAGGACGGGCACCCGGCTGTTGAGCGCTGCGGTGCGCAGCGACTGCAGCGCGGTGCGGGTGATCGGTCCGGTCAGCGGGTCCACGAAGAGCGCGGCGGGGTAGGCGGACACCTGGGCGTCCACCTCCTCGCGGGAGCGGACGATCACCGGCCGGTAGCCGCGGTCCTGGAGGGCCTGCTTGGTGGACGGGTCAGGCTCGGGCCAGACCAGCAGCCGACGCGGGCCGCCGTCGACGGCAGGCACCACCATGGTGGGCGGGTCGTCGCTGCCGGTCGGTGCCAACTCCGTACCAGTCATGGGGAGTTCGGAGGTCGGCCGAGGGGGTGTGCGCGGCTCGACGGGCTGCTCCTGGACCGGCTCCGCAGGCGGTCCTGCCAGGGCGGGCAGGGCGTGGCGCTCGGCCGGCCCGGCCTGCTGCGGGAAGGCGTTCGGGAAGGCCCCGGCGAAGCCACCGGACGGACGCGGCGGGGCCAGCTCACCGAGCCCGCTGCCGACGGGGCGCGGCTGCTCGGGCGCGGCCGGCTCGGCAGCGGGCTGGACCGCCGGCTCCGGCCGGCTCTCCCCGGAGGGCAGTTCGAGCGCCCTGCGCGGCTCGGGCGCGGGGGCGGCCTCGGGCTGGGCGGGCAGCGCCAGCCGACGTCGGCGCCCGGTCGGCTGGACGGCCGGCGGGTCGGCGGGCGCGGGCGGTGCTTCGGGCAGCGCGAGTTCGAGGCCGGGGTAGACCGGCGTACCGGGGTCGGGCACCCCGGGGATCGACAGCGACTCCGGCTGCCCCCGGCGGCGGCGTCCGCCGCGTCCGGGCTCCTCCTCGGCCGCGGCCGGTTCGGCGGCCGTCGGCGTCGGCGTGGTCTCCGGTCCGGTGCCGAGTGCGATCGGGCCCCGGGTGGGTTCGGCCTGACGCTCCGTCGGTTCGGGCCGCCGCCGCTCGGCGGCGCCGTCCGCCGCGGCCTCGGTCACGGGTGCGGCCGGCTTCTGCTCCGGCTCCTTGGCGTCCGCCGGGGGGACCTCGGGCAGGTCCGGCAGCATCGCGGTGTCGGTCTCCTTGGGCACGTGGTGCTGCCCCGTCGCTCCGGCCTTGGCCACCGCGGCCGGGTCGAGCGGCAGTTCCACCACGTACGTCGTCCCGGCCCGGGACGGCAGCTCGTGCCGCTGGAGCACCCCGCCGTGCCGCTCGACCGTGGCGCGGGCGATCGGCAGGTGGACCGGGTTGACCGTGTGGGAGGGTCCGCGGACCTCGATCCGGGCGACCTCGCCGCGCTGGGCGGCGGCCAGCACCACCATCGGCGCCTCGACCGCGCCGTCCGGGTCGGCCGCCTCCAGTGAGAGCGCCACACCGCTGACGTCCGCGACCAGGTGGGCCAGGGCCCGGGCGAGCCGCTCCCGGTCGGCGACCACCTCGACGCCTGCGGCGTGCACGGAGTACCTGACCCGGCCGGTGCCGACCAGTTCGCCCGCCTGCTCGACGGCGCGCTGCACCACCTTGTCCAGACCGACCACGCGGCGGTCCAGGTCCTCCTGGCCGGCCTCGGCCGCGCTCTCGAAGCGCTGGTGGGTGAGCACCCCGTCGATCAGGGTGCCGAACCGACGGCACTCGTCGGCCAGCCGCCGCAGGGTCCAGTTGGCCTCCGGCCAGAGCTGCCCGGCCGGGTCGGCGGCCAGCGCGTCGATCCGCCGGTGCAGCGCTTCCAGCGCGCCGCCCAGCTCGCTCTCCAGAACGGCCGTCAGGTGCTCGTTCCGCGCGACCAGCGCCAGCTCGCCGGTCCGGTCGGTGAACGTCATCACCGCGCCGACCAGTTGGTCGCCGTCCCGGACCGGGGCGGTGGTCAGGTCGACCGTCACCGGCTTGCCGTCCTTGCGCCAGAGCACCGCGCCCCTGACCCGGTGCTTGCGCCCGGAGGTCAGGGTGTCCAGCAGCGCCGAGCCCTCCAGGGCCAGCGGGCTGCCGTCCGCCTGCGAGTGCTGGATCAGCGGGTGCAGCTCGCGGCCACCCAACTCGCTGGCCCGGTAGTCGAGGATGTGCGCGGCGGCCGGGTTGACCAGCACCACGCGCCCTTCGAGGTCCACCCCGAGCACGCCTTCGGCGGCGGCCCGCAGGATCATCTCGGTCTGCTTGTGCTGCCTGCGCAGCTCGGCCTCGACGCCGAGCCTGCTGCTCAGGTCGCGGACCAGCAGGAGCAGCAGCTCACCGACGGAGCCGCCGCCGTCCTGGGGGTAGAGCGAGGTGTAGCCGGAGCCACCGCGCTCCTCGCCGTCGTCCGTGAAGTCGTTGCCGGAGACCTCGACCGGGAAGGTCGACCCGTCCGTGCGCCGGGCGGTCATCCGGACCGGGCGGTCCAGCCCCTCGGCCTCACGCGGCGCGGGGCGCATCGAGCCGGGGATCCGGCTCGGGTCGAACTCGGGCAGCAGGTCCAGCACGCCCATCCCGACCAGCGAGGTGCCGGGGGTCTGCAGCGCCTGGACGGCGGCGGTGTTCGCGTCCACGACTGTTCCGTTGCTGTTCACCAGCAACAGGGCGTCGGGCAGGGCATCGAGTATGGCGGCGAGGCGAGCAGCGCCTCGGATCGGCCTGCTGCTCACGTCGACAGGTCTCCTCACGGCTTGCGTCACGGCGTGCGACCGGCGGCTCGCGCTCTCCTCGGGAGACTGGAGTATCTCATTCTTCTTTGCGCCGTGGACGACCCGGCCGGTAACGTTGTCGGTGGTTGGTGTCGGGCCCCCGGGCTGTGGCATCATCTCAGTCGCACGGAGTGCACCGCTGGTCGGTGCGGTCCGTCGTGGAGGAGGCTTCGCCTAGTCCGGTCTATGGCGCCGCACTGCTAATGCGGTTTGGGCCTTCAAGCCCATCGAGGGTTCAAATCCCTCAGCCTCCGCCACTGGAGCCCCGCCGGTCAGAGACCGGCGGGGCTCCTGTCGTAGCCCCGGGCAATCGATTTCGCCCCAGGTCGAGGGTCATGTAATGTTGTCCCCGCACCGCCCCGCAAGGCCCAGGCCGCACGGGGCGAGCGCTCATAGCTCAACGGATAGAGCACTTGACTACGGATCAAGAGGTTGCAGGTTCGAATCCTGCTGAGCGCACCACGCACCACCGCTCTGCGGCCCGCTCGTCGGTCCGCCCGAGCGCTCATAGCTCAACGGATAGAGCACTTGACTACGGATCAAGAGGTTGCAGGTTCGAATCCTGCTGAGCGCACAGATCGAAGGCCCCGGGTTAACCCCCGGGGCCTTCGCCGTTTCCGGGGTCCGTGCCGACTGCGACATATCCGAACAGGTAGCAGCGGCGAACGGTCAGGCCCGGACAGTAACGGCCGGTTGGCCACCAACCCCGAGTGGCTGAAAACGGATAGGCCGTCAGCTTCCTAGGCTGCGGACGAGTGACCGCCAATCGGGTAGCACTGGGGCGTTCGTCGCGGTGTCACGGTAGGACGGACTCCAGATCGTGATTCCGTTTTGTCAGAACTTATGCCTGCCGCGCCGGTTGGCGGCCGACACCGAAGGAGAGCCGGATGAGCCGACAGTCCTCCCATGCCGCCGAGTCGTCAGCCACCAGCTCGGGCCGGTGGGCAACGAGAGCGCCGAGACGGAACGGGATCACCCGGAGGACGGCCGCGATCACGGCCGCCGGGCTCCTGATCGGCTGGAACTCGACCCTGCTCGGCCCGGCCGCCGAAGCGCAGCAGACCCCGGAATCCTGGACGGCCGACCGCCGGGCCGTGCTGCCCTCCGGCCTCGGCATCCAGTTCGACTTCGCCCCCCTCCCCGGAATCGCCGTCAGGACAGCGCCCGGAAAGCTCGCCGCCGGGGGCCCCGGTTACTCGGACGGGTTGCGCGGCGGCGACCCCGCCACCCGGTTCGAGCTCGGCGTCGAACGCCCGCTGGCCGACGGTTCCTGGCGCACCCTCGGCACCCTCCAGCTCTCCTTCGGCCGGGCGGTCCGCAACCCTCGGCTGCACCTCAGCGGCCTGGCCTCGCTGGCCACCGGCAAGGGCGGCACCACCGGCACCGCCAGCCGGCTGACCGTCACCGGCGGCTCCCCGAGCGCGCCCAGCCTGGTCGCCCGGACCGACTGGTCCGGCTGGACGGTCGGTGACAACGCCCTCACCCCGACCGGCGAGGGCACCACCGACGGCACCACCCCCGGCAGCGGCACGCTCGAACTCTCCGGCACCGTCAGCACGGTGACCTTCCGGGTCGAACAGCGCAGCACCGCCAGGGACGGCTCGACCACCGCCCCCGAACCACTGGCGCAGGCGTACACCGTGACGCTCGACGAAGGCGTCGGCACCGCCCCGCAGGGGTACGGCAACGCCTCGCACCTGGTCTCCGACGTCTTCCTCGGGCGGACCGCCACCGGTACGGCCGGGGCGCGCCCGACCGTCGCCGCCGCCTCCGCGCGCCGGCTGGTGCCGCCGGGTGGCTCGGTCCCGCAGGAGCCGGTCGAACTGCGCGAGCGGGACCAGCCGCTGGTCGAACTGGACGGTGGCGCGAGCCGCCGCAGCCTCTGGGCCAACCCGGCCCCGCCCGAACTCCAGCCGGGCCGCGGCGAGTACCAGGGTGCCGACCCGACCGTCCAGTTCCCCGCCGAGGCCGCCATCGGGCGCTACTACGACGTCACCGTGCCCGTCAGCCCCGGCCCCGGCCCGGCCACCCTGGTCGGCTGGATCGACTTCGACCACAACGGGAAGTTCGACGCCACCGAACGGGTGCAGAGCGAGGTGGTGGTCGGCGCGAAGAGCGCCCAGCTGGAGTGGACCGTCCCCGGTAACGCCGCCGCCGGGGAGACCTGGGCCCGCCTGCGGATCGCCCGCAACTCCGCCCAGCTCGTCACCCCCGGCGGCTTCGCCGACTCCGGAGAGGTGACCGACCAGCGGATCAAGCTCACCGTCGGCGCCGCCCACCCGGAGATCACCGGGCCGGTCACCGGCGCCGTGGTGGCCGACGCCCGTCCGGAGATCCGGGGCGAGGGCGGGGTGCAGGGCGCCACCGTCGCGATCATGGCCGGTGACGCCACGCTCTGCCGGGGCACTGTCGGCAAGGACGGCCGGTGGAGCTGTCGGCCCGACTCGGCGCTCCCGTCCGGCAGCCACACCCTCACCCCGGTGGAGACCACCAAGGGTGGCGTGGTGCTGCGCGGCGAGGAGATCCGGATCACCGTCAAGACCGACCCGCCGGCCGCACCGGTCCTCACCCTGCCCGAGTACACCAACGACCCGGGCCTGCTGCTCACCGGCACCGGCGATCCCGGCAGCACCGTCTCGGTGGTGGACGCCGCCAACGCGCCCGGCGCCGGACGGATCGCCGGTGAGCTGTGCAGCACCGCCGTTGCGGCCGACCGCAGTTGGTCCTGCCTGCCGGTGGAGAACCTCGCCGACGGCAAGCACCAGCTGACCGCCACGGCCACCGACGGCGCGGGCAACCGGACGGCGGGGAAGCCGGTGCCGCTCACCGTCGACACCGTCGCCCCGCCCCGGCCGGTGCTCGGTTCGCCCGCCGGGGGGACCGAACTCACCTCCGCCCGCCCCCGCCTGACCGGCCGGGCCGAGCCCGGCGCCACCGTCACCGTCACCACCCGGGGCGCCACGGCCGGCGAGCGGGTGGTCCTGTGCACCGCCGTCACCGACGTGGACGGGGCCTGGAGCTGTACCCCCGCCCGGGACCTGACGGCGGGTGAGCAGACGCTCGTGGTCACCGCCACCGACCGGGCCGGCAACGCCACTTCGGCGGACGCGGTCACGGTCACGGCGCGGCCGGTGGCGGTGCCTTCACCGTCCGCCTCGCCTTCTCCCTCGCCCTCGGCCTCTCCTTCGCCCTCGGCCTCGGCGTCGGTCGCGGCCTCCGCTCCTGCGGTGCCATCGGTCGTACCTTCGCTGCCGCCGTCGCCGGTGCTGCCCTCGCCCGGGGTCACCCTCCCGTCGCCTTCGGCCTCGGTGATTCCTTCCCCGTCGGTGTCGGTGGGTGGTGTCCAACCGCCTTCCGTCGAGCCGGTGTTGACGCCGGAGGAGGTGGCGGTGATCCTGCCGATCCTGGTGCCGCCGGTGCCGGTCGAGCTGCCCGCCGTACCGCCGTCGGCGTCGCCGCCCGTCGTGGTGTCCCCGTCCCCGTTGCCGTCCGTGGCGGCGGTGGCCCCCGCCACGCCAGCGACGAGCGCCGCACCTTCAGTGGCCGTCGGCGCCACGCCTGCCACGAGCGTCACGCCGTCGCCGCCCGCCAGCGCCACGCCCGCCACCAGCGCCGTACCGTCGCCGCCCGTCAGCGGCACCCCCGCCACCAGCGCCGTACCGTCGCCGCCCGTCAGCGGCACCCCCGCAGCCACGAAGGCCGCCACGAAGGCCGCCGCGCCCGTCGCGCCCAAGCCGTCCCGCCCGGGCACCCCGTCCGCCTCCGAGTCGTCGGCCGATCCGATGGCCCCCGAGGCGCGCAACCTCGCCGCGCCGCCGGTGGGCGCCGAGCGTCCGGCGTCCGAGATGTGGCGTACTGCGGCCTGCGGCGTGCTGCTGATGCTGGCGGCCGTCGGGCTGCTGACCCGTCGGGTGTTCGGCCGCGGTCCGGGTGGCCGGCGCCGCCGCCGCTGAGCAGCGGATCTGACGGCGCGTCGGCCGACGCGCCGTCAGATACGGCTCGACATGCCACGACACACCGCGAATATACGAAATGTCGCATTTGATGACTTATCAACCTAGCCTGAATCTGGCACCGCCCGTCAGGTCCGGGCCGCCCGTTGCGCGACACACCGAACCCCCGAGGAACCGTGCATGGACGTCACCCGTGAAGCTTCGTCGAGACCCGACTCCTGGCCCGCCGCGCCCCCCGGACCGCCTCAGCGCGGCGGCGCCACCCAGCTGAGCAGGGCGGTCGCCGACGCGGTCGCCAAGCCGTTGATCAAGGCCAGGCCGGTGCCCGTCCACGACGAGCTCGACGCCGACGGGGGCCCGGCCACCGAGCCGCCGGGCGGCGCGTCGAGCAGCCAGTCCCGGGCGAGCCGCCGTCCGCCCCGGATCGACCCCACCCTCCGCGAGCACCAGGCCCGTTCGCTGCCGGGCTGGCTCGCGCTGCTGGTCCTGCTGACCGCGCTGGCCGGGGTGGCCCTGCCGCTCGTCAGGACCGGGGTGATCCCGCAGTTGGACGCGCTGCCCGACCTCCGCAGCAGCGGGACCGAGATCACCGCCCCCTCGGTCGCCGCCGCCTCGGCGGCCGGGCTGGTGTTCCTGGCGACGCTGGCCGGACTGCTGGTCAACGCCGGCGGCGAGACCCGCGTGCTGACCCGTTGGGGCCGCTACCGGGGGACCGTACGCCGGACCGGCCTGCTCTGGGTCAACCCGCTGCTGCGCCGTCGTCGGGTGGACATCCGGCTGCGGCACTGGCGCAGCGAGCCGGTGCAGGTCGCCGACCGTACCGGCACCCCGATCGTGGTCCGCCTGCTGATCGTCTGGCGGGTCAAGGACACGGCCAGGGCCACGCTCGCCATCGCCGGGCACGAGGACTACCTGCGCGAGCAGGTGCACGCCGTGCTCACCCGGACCGCCAGCGCCCTGCCCTGCGACAGCAACTCCGCGCCCGGCCCGGCCCTTCGGGACGGCCAGTGGTTCGCCGACGAGCTGACCAGGGCACTGGCCGCCGAGGCGGCTCCGGCCGGGATCGAGGTCTACTCGGTGCAGCCGCTCGCCCTCGACTACGCGCCCGAGGTGGCCGAGAGCATGCGCCGCCGCCGGGTCGCCGAACTGGACGCGAGCCTGCGGACCGTCCTGGTGGACGACGCGGTCGAGGCCGCCGCCCTCGCAGTCCGCCGCCTGGAGCGGGCCACCACCCACGAGTTGGACGAGGCCGCCCGCAGCGCGCTGATGGAACAGCTGCTGGTCGCGTTCGTCGCCCCCGCCGGGGTGGCCGCCTCGGTGCCCCCGCCGGCCGTCCGGGCCGGCCGGAAGGAAGGAAGGCCCGCGTGAGGATAGCCACCGACCCCGACCTGATCGGCTTCTCCGACATCTCCCCGACCGCCGCACCCTGCACCTGCGCCCACTGCCGGGCCGTCGCCCGCCGGCCGCCCACGGCCGGGCGGGCCGGCGGACACCGGGTCGCCGACCGGGGCCGCCTGCACCGCGCGGTCCGGGCCGGCTGCGTCACCACCACGGTGCTGGCCGGCGCGGGAGCGGTCGGACTCGGCTTCGGGGCGACCGCCGCGAACGCCATGCCGGCGCCCGCCGGACCGGGGTGGGACGGCTCCCGGTACTGGTTCAAGAACAGCGGCGGTGAGTGGCGCTACACCAGCCACCTGGCGGTCTACCGGGCTCGCACCGGGCAGTCCTCCGGCACCCCCGCCACGCCTCCCGCCACACCCGCCGACGGTGGCGTCGAATCGGTGATCGCCTTCGCCTCGGCCCAGCTCGGCAAGCCGTACCTCTGGGGCGGCAACGGCCCGTCCGGCTTCGACTGCTCCGGTCTGGTGCAGCAGGCGTACCGCAGGGCCGGGATCGAGCTGCCCCGGGTGGCGGACGACCAGTACGCGGCCGTCACCCACATCGAGCCGGGCCGGCTCCGCCGGGGCGACCTGATCTTCTGGTCCAGCAACGACCGGCCCTCCGGCATCCACCACGTCGCCCTCTACCTCGGCGACAACCGGTACCTGGAAGCCCCCCGTCCGGGCAGCCCGATCCGCGTCGCGACCCTGAGCAGGGGCTACTACCCCACCCACTTCGGCCGCCCGTAAGCCCCGCGGCCGTAGCCCCGCGCGCGAGCCCGCGCGAGCCGCCCACCCGGCAGCTCGCGCGGGCTCCTTGCTCCGATGCGCCCTCGGCCCGACGCACCGTCAGCAGACACGCCGTCAGCGGCCCCTCGTCAGGCCGAGGCGGCGTCCAGCAGTGCCAGCTCCGCCGGCCGCAGCCGCAGCCGGGACGCCGCCAGCAGGGGCGGCAGCTGCTCCACCGTCCGCGCGCTCGCGATCGGCGCGGCGACGGTCGGCTGCGCGGCCAGCCAGGCCAGTGCGACGGTGGCCTGCGGCACGCCGTGCGCGGCGGCGACCTGGTCGAGGGCGTCCAGCACCTTCGGCCCGCGCGGGTCCTCCAGGTAGCGCGCCGCGCCGAGCGCCCGCGCGCTGTCCACGGCCGCGCCGCCCGGCCGGTACTTGCCGGTCAGGAAGCCGGAGGCCAGCGCGTAGTACGGCACGGCGGACAGCCCGTACGCCGCGACCACGTCCGCGAGCGGGCCCTCGTACGTCCCCCGGGAGACCAGGTTGTAGTGCGGCTGCACCGCGACGTACGCCGCCAGCCCCTCCTTGGCCGAGAACTCCAGCGCCTCGGTGAGCCGCTCCGCGCTGATGTTCGACGCAGCCACCGCCCGGACCTTGCCCTCCTGGACCAACTCGTCCAGGGCGGGGACGAACTCCTCGACCGGCGTCCCGGTGTCGTCCCGGTGGGTGTAGAGCAGGTCGATGTGGTCGACCCCGAGCCGGCGCAGCGACTCCTCGGCGGCGGACTTGATGTTCGCGGCGGACAGCCCGCCGGCCTGCGGGTGGGCACCGACCTTGGTGGCCACCACGATCTCGGTGCGGTTGGCCCGGCTGCGCAGCCAGTCGCCGATGATGGTCTCGGACTCGCCGCCGGTGTTCCCCGGCACCCAGGCCGAGTAGACGTCGGCGGTGTCGACGAAGTTGCCGCCGCCGGCCGCGTACGCGTCCAGTACGGCGAACGACTCCGCCCGGTCGGCGGTCCAGCCGAACACGTTGCCACCGAGCGAGAGGGTGGACACGGCGAGGTCCGAACCGCCGAGGGTCACCTTCGGGGGAGCGTCACTGAGGTTGTCGGTCATGCCCGGAGTCAACCGGATCGCCCGGACGGCCATTCCGTCTCCGGCGGCTCTTCACGTGGCCGTCGCACGCCCGTTGCAGGCCCGTCGCAGGCCGGTGGCCGATCACTCCTCCGAGGGGTCCGGGGTGTTCCCCGGCCAGGTGGGTTGGCTAGAGTCCTGCCCATGGCTGACAACGACTACGACCCCGCCGGCAACACCCAGATGTTCCGGGCGTTCGTCGAAGAGACCCCGGCCGCCCAGGCGCCCGGCTCGGTCACCACCTACGGCACCGCCACCGGCAGCAGCAACCGCACCGGCCTGTACGTCGGCATCGCGGTGGTCGCCCTGCTGGTGCTCGGCGCCGTGATCTGGCTGGCCGTCAAGTAACCACTTCCGGGGCATCCGGCTGAGGCCCGTCCGGCGATTCCGGTCGGGGCGCGGCCGGCTGCCCGGCACCGCGTACGGACGCGTCGGGCCCGACCGGACAGAACCTAGACTGGCCGGGCCCGAGCGATCCCTGTTCCAGTGCCCCGGAGGCCCCCGTGACCCAGCAGTCCACCGAGATCGCCCGCAGCCTCGGGCTGTCGGGTGCGGCGAACGCCCGCGACCTCGGCGGCTACCGGACCGCGGACGGCGCGGTGGTGCGCCACGGTGTCGCGCTGCGGGCCGACGCGCTGAACCGGCTCACCGCCGAGGACGGCGCGCTGCTGGTCGCGTCCGGCGTCCGCCGGGTGGTCGACCTGCGCAGCACGGTCGAGGTCCAGGAGGCGGGTCCCGACCTGATACCCGGCCTTCCCACGGCCGACCTGGTCGAGCTCGCCCGGTCCACCGAGCCGGTCACCGTCGAGCCGGTCGGTACGGACGGTCCGATCCTGCACCACCTGCCGGTGTTCGCCGCCGACTTCGACATCTACGTCGCGCTGCGCGACGGGCTGGCCGACCGGGACGCGGACAAGCAGTTCGCGCTGCTCGGCGACGGCAAGGCAGCCGGGATGATGACCGGCCTCTACCGCTGGTTCGTCACCGACCGGGTGGCCCGCGAGCGGTTCGCCACCGTAGTGCGCATGCTGGCCGCGCCGGACGGTCCGCCCGTGCTGTTCCACTGCACGGCGGGCAAGGACCGGACGGGCTGGGTGGCCGCGCTCACGCTGACCGCGCTCGGCGTCGACCGGGACACCGTGTTCGAGGACTACCTGCTCACCAACACCCGCTCGGCGGCGCTGATCGGGCACATCGTGGAGAGCTTCGGCACCCGGGGCCTGATGAAGGACCCGACCCTGCTGCTGCCGGTCTTCCGGGCCGAGCGGGCGTACCTGGAGGCGGCCTTCGAGGAGGTCGCGACCGGCTGGACCTCCTTCGAACACTTCTGGCGGGCCGGTCTCGGCCTGGACGACGCCGTGCTGGCGGGCCTGCGCGCCAACCTGTTGGCGTGAGGACCGCCGGTCGGTGAGTCGCCGATCAGCTACTCGCCGGTCAGCCACTCACCGATCGGCTACTCGCTGATCAGCCCGGCCCGCAGCTGGGTCAGCGTCTTGGTCAGCAGCCGGGAGACGTGCATCTGCGAGATGCCGATCTCCTCGCCGATCTGGGACTGCGTCAGATTCCCGAAGAAGCGGAGCATGATGATCCGCCGCTCGCGCGGCGGCAGCTTGGCCAGCAGCGGCTTCAGCGACTCGCGGTACTCGACGCCCTCCAGCGCCAGGTCCTCGTAGCCCAGCCGCTCGGCCAGCGGGCCGTCGCCGTCCTCCTCGCCGGGCGTCGAGTCCAGCGAGCTGGCGGTGTACGCGTTGCCGACCGCGAGGCCCTCCACCACGTCCTCCTCGCTGACGCCGAGGAAGACGGCCAGCTCGGCGACGGTGGGGGAGCGGTCGAGCTTCTGGGACAGCTCGTCGCCGGCCTTGGTCAGCGACAGCCGCAGCTCCTGCAACCGCCGGGGCACCCGGACCGACCAGCTGGTGTCACGGAAGAAGCGCTTGATCTCGCCGACCACGGTGGGCATGGCGAAGGTCGGGAACTCCACCCCGCGCTCCGGGTCGAACCGGTCGATCGCCTTGATCAGGCCGATCGTGCCGACCTGGACGATGTCCTCCATCGGCTCGTTCCGGCTGCGGAAGCGGGCGGAGGCGTACCGGACCAGCGGCAGGTTGAGCTCGATCAGGGTGTCGCGGACGTACGTGTGCTCGACGCTGCCCGGCTCCAGCACGGCCAGCCGCTGGAACAGCGAACGTGACAGCGTCCTGGTGTCCAGCGTGCGGTCCACCGTGACGAAGGGCGAGGCCGTCTGCTGCGCCGGGATACGGCCCGTCAGCTGTGCCCCTGCCCCGGGCTCGGCCACCTGCTCGGTCAGCTCGCCGACCACCTGTCCAGCCACCGACACGAGAGCCGCCGTCATACCGTGGCCCTCCGCACTGCCCAGCTCTCCGGACATGCTCCCCACCCCCTCGTGACTGACTGTCCAACGGGCATCACCCAGTGGCAGTTCCCGGAGCCGAACGACCCCTCCAGCTCAATACCGGACCACGCGCCCCGGCAAACCCGAACGTCGCAAGATGTCACTCGGCGGTAACACGCAGCGAGGACCCTACTCCTCCCAGTGGTTCCCGGTCCGCAGTCTGGTCAGGATCCTGGAGAGTAGCCGCGACACGTGCATCTGCGACATGCCCAGCTCGGTGCTGATCTGGGACTGTGTCAGGTTCGCGAAGAAGCGCAGCATGATGATCCGCCGCTCCCGCTCGGGCAGTTGCACCAGCAGGTGCCTGACCATGTCCCGGTGCTCCACGTCGGCGAGCGCCGAGTCCTCGTAGCCGAGCCGGTCCAGCAGGGCGAGGCCGCCCTCGTGCTCCTGGGCGGCCTCCAGCGAGGCCGCGTTGTACGCCCGGCCGGCCGCCAGGCAGGCCCGGACGTCCTCCTCCGGGATGCGCAGGTTGGCCGCGATCTCCGGCACCTTGGGAGAGCGGCCGTGAGTGATCGTCAGCTCCTCCATGGCGCCGCTGACCTGGACCCAGAGCTCCTGGAGCCGGCGCGGTACGTGCATGGTGCGGACGTTGTCGCGGAAGTACCGCTTGATCTCGCCGAGGATGGTCGGCAGCGCGTAGGTCGGGAACTGCACGCCCCGGGTCGGGTCGAACCGGTCGATCGCGTTGATCAGGCCGATCGTGCCGACCTGGACGACGTCCTCCATCGGCTCGTTCCGGCTGCGGAACCGGGTCGCGGCGTAGCGCACCAGCGGGATGTTCGCCTCGATCAGCGCCGCCCGTACCCGCTCGCGCTCCGGCGCACCCGGCGGCAGCTCGGCGAGCCGCTCGAACAGCACCCTGGTCAGGGTCCGTACGTCCACCGAGCTCCGGGTGCCGGGCGCTCGCTCCCTCGACTCCACCAGTGGATCCACCTGCTGAGCCTCTGCGGGCTCCTCCGGTGCGGCCTCCTCGCCGGTCTTCGGCGCGCTGCTGCCCTGTGTCTGCACGGACACGTCACCCCTCCCAAGTCCCTGCGAATCAGATCCACCGACTGTGGTCCGCGCTCGCTCATCACCTCGCCAGGTTCCGGCAAAACCGGTCATAGCATCACAAGTCGCGCACATCGCGGGCAAGTACCGGCGTTATGGCGTGTTGGGGGCGCGTCGGGAGCGCGCGGGGCGCGGAAGGGCCCCCCGGCGTCGTGCGTGCCGGGGGGCCCAACGGTGCTACGGGTACGACCGTTCAACTCGGTCGGTCAGACCTCGATGTCGGCGATCACCCAGGTGGCGAACTCACGCCACTGTCCGGCGGCAGCCTGATGGGCCGGGTGGCCGATGTAGGCGGCCAGCGCCTCGCGGTCCTCCACCTTGCTGTTGATCGCGTAGTCGTACGCGATGTCCCGCTCGGTGGTGTTCCAGCCGCAGTCCCACTCGCGCAGTTCGGGGATCAGACCGCCGAGCTCCTCGAACGCCTTGGCGCCCGCGAGCGCCCGTGGGTCGTCCTTCGTCACGCCGTCGTTGAGCCTGAACAGGGCCAGGTGCCGGATCACGCTGCCGCTCCTAGTGGGGAGTGAGGGAGTACTGCTCGAACCCGCCCACCGTAGCCGGGGACGGCCCCGGTCAACTCACCAGCCCGGTCATGAAGGTCCCGACCGCCTTGGCCGCGTCCGAGATCCCGACGAACCCGGACTGGACCAACTCGGCAGCCCTGGTCGGGGAATTGATGACCGTGTAGATCACGAAGATCAGCAGCATCCACATGCCGATCCTCTTCGCCTGTGCCACCCGAACCGCCCGCCTCCCGATCGCCGCACCACCTGCCCCGCAGCTTATCCACCGGACGGCCCATCAGGTGAGGCCCGCGTTCACTCCTCAGGACGAAGGTCCCCGCAGAACAGGTCCTTCTCGGGATGCCCACCCGCACCCCGTCCATCAGGATGGAACCCGTACCGAGGGCCCCGGCAGGACCCCTGGTACACAGATCCGGAGCTCCCCGCTGTGGGACCGGGCGTCGTGACCTCCCCCCGAAACGACCCCGGTTGTGGGACTCCGCCGGGGCAGCCGTCCGTCCCCCGGGACGGCTGCCCCTCCGTCGGCTGCGTACCGGTGGCGCCCCGTCGCGGCCCACCCGTTCGACAGTTTCTAGAGCGAGCCCTGGCCGACCCGCTCCCCGCTCTCGACCGGGCCGCCACTCGACGCCACCAGTTCGGGTTCCGGCTCGCGGGCCGGAGGCACGACCGGACCGGGTGCGTGGAGCTGCTGCTGCGGCCACCTGCGGTTCAGTGCCGTGCTCAGTTTGCGGCCCAGATTCTGGAACGGCAGTTCCACCAGGCGGTGGACGACCCCACAGACGACGAGCAGCACCGCCAGATAGCCGAGACACCATGCCGTGCGTTCCAGCGGCGGCATCGCGGTCAGCTTCGTGATGTAGTTGGCGATCCCGAGTTTCCACACCAGGAAGTGCTTCACGGGCGTGTGGAGCAGGTAGACGGAGAAGCTGACCGCACCCAACCAGACCAGCAGGCGCGGGAAGCGGCGGTTGCGGAGCAGCATGAACAGGCCGAACGAGGCCCAGGCGGCCAGGTAGGAGTTGGTCCAGGCCATCCAGGTGGAGGTCCAGGTGGCTCCCGCCCAGGGGCCCACGTTGTACATCGGACCCACCAGGGCGCCGGCCAGCACGACGAAGCCGACGGTCATCCAGGCCTGCGTCTTCTCGATCTGCCCGTGCTGCGCCCGGTACACCACGGTGCCGGCGAACATGGTCGCGAAGATCATCCAGGTCTCGTACGCGGGCGCCCGGCTGTTGTTGATCACCAGGACCAGACCGAACCCGGCCAGCAGCAGTCCACCGGTGCGGGCCATCGTCGCATTGCCGCTGAGCATGCAGGCAACACCCATCACCACGATCACGACAGCGGCGATCGCGAGGTTGACGATGGCGTCCAGGCTGGTGTTCAGCGTGTCGGTCGCGATCGTCGTCCCCAGCACGAGCGCGACCGCGGCTGTCCCCACCGCGATCGGGACGCTGCGCCGGTGCCAACCGACGACGTACAGACCGCTGACGAAGAAGTAGAACAGCATCTCGTACGTGAGCGTCCACATCACGCCGAGTCCGTTGACCACGCCCAACATGTCCTGGAGCATCAGCCCGTTGGTGGCCAACCAGAGCTTGTCGTGGTGGAAGCCGTGCATCGTGACCACCGCGTACGCCTGAGGCAGGATCAGGTCGGCCGCCACGAGGGTCAGGACGAGCGCCGGATAGATCCGGAAGATGCGCCCGATCCAGAAACCCCTGACGTCACCTCGGCGTTCGAGGGAGGCCGGGATGATGTATCCGCTGACGATGAAGAAGGTCATGACCCCGTACAGGCCAAGGTCGAAGTGCAGCCATATCTCACCCCCGTTCGGGACGAGGTAGAGGAGGTCGAAATGGTGGGCCGCCACGGCGAGCGCGGCGATTCCGCGCAGTGCGTCCAGCCATCCGAACCGGCTGCCGGCTACCTGCGCTGAGCCGGTACGGCGTCCTCTCCGAGGCTCCCGCCGCGACAGCGATCGCATTATCTTCACGTTGGAGGGTAGCCCGCGCGGTCGACGCGCCTCCTCGGGGGTCCTTTCGGTACGACGAAGGGCCCCCGCTGTCCCCAGCGAGGGCCCTTCGCGCTCAGAGCGGTAGCGGTGGGATTCGAACCCACGGTGAAGTTGCCCCCACACACGCTTTCGAGGCGTGCTCCTTTGGCCGCTCGGACACGCTACCGAGACGAGACTGTACCGGACGGGGTGGGTGGGGACGAAATCAGTTCAGCGGTGGGAGTCGAAGAAGGTGCGGAGCTGGTCGGCGCAGGGGGTGGCGAGGACGCCGTGGATGACCTCGGGGCGGTGGTTGAGGCGGGGGTCGCGGAGGACGTCGAGCAGGGATCCCGCCGCGCCGGCCTTGTCGTCGTAGGCGCCGTAGACGACCCGGTCGAGCCGGGCGAGCACGATGGCGCCCGCGCACATGGTGCAGGGTTCGAGGGTGACGACCAGGGTGCAGCCGGACAGGCGCCACTCGCCGAGGGCGGTGGCGGCCTGGCGGATGGCGACCACCTCGGCGTGGGCGGTGGGGTCGCCGACGGCCTCGCGCTCGTTGTGGCCGCGGCCGATGACCGTCCCGTCGGGGCCGAGGACGAGCGCCCCGACCGGGACGTCACCGGTGGCGGTGGCGAGTGCGGCCTCGTCGATGGCGAGGCGCATCGCATCCGTCCAGCGGTCACGCACCGGGTCGGGGCGTACGGGGGCCGGGAGGGGAGCGATCTGCATGCAACCAGTGTCGGGCACCGGCTCAGCGGCTACCGCACCGCCTCCAACACCTCGCCGCAGCCGATCGCGTCGGCGATCTCGGAGAGCGCGTCGCCGGGCATCGCGCCTTCGCCGCTGAGGTCGAGCAGCCCCTCGGCGGGCAGGCCGAACTCGATCAGCAGCTCCGGATCGCCGAGCGGCCCGACCGGGACGCCGCCTGGACCGGTGGCTCCGGCCGTCTCGTCCTCGTCGTCCTCGGTAGCGGCGTCCCCGTCCTCGTCCTCGTCGAGGACGGTGACCAGGCTGTCGAGGTCGTCGAAGTCGGCGTCGCCGACCCGGTCGATCAGTTCGTCGGTGAGGATCGAACCGTAGGAGCTGCGCGCGGCCGCGGCTCCGTCGGAGACGAAGATCCGCGGATCGTCCTCGCCGTCCACCCGGAGGACGGCGAACCAGGCGTCCTCCTGCTCGATGAAGACCAGGACGCTCTCGTCGTCCTGGGCCGCCGCCCGGGCCAGGTCGGCCAGGTCGGCAATGGTCTCGACGTTGTCCAGCTCTGTCTCGCTCACATCCCACGCGCCGTCGGTGCGAGCAAGCACTGCAGCGAAGTACGCCACCAGGGACTCTCCCAAGATTGGTCTCGGCTGTAGGCGATCTCGGGCGAACGCGGCCTGGCCGCCCCCGCGCCAGAGGCGGCCCGCTGTTCGGACCGTCCCTCCGGCATCGTGACAGAAAGCCGGGCCCTGCGGGGAGTGTTCGGCAGCGCGTCTTCGCAGGTCGTGTCGGAAGACCGTGCGGGAGGGCCGACGCGCCGTCAGATTCGGAAGGTTCGCATCCGGAGCGCCTCGCGCATCCGGCGCTCCTTGGTGCGCCGGGGCTGCACCCTGGCCCGCAACTCCCTGGCCTCGGCCAGCTCGCGGAGGAAGCGGGCGCGCCGTCGGCGGCGCTCCGCTTCGGTCTCGGGTGGGGCCTGGGGCTGCTCTGTCGAGCCGGGCCCGGCGTGCGGGGTGCTCTTCATACCGTCCGACTTTCCCAGAACTGTCCGGTAAATACCACAGGGGATGCGGAGGTATCGGGATTGCCCGCTCCCGCCGCAGTGGGGGACGCGGGCCCCGGGAGGTCGTACATGTGTCTCGTCGCCCGTTATGGTCGGAGCATGCGTCTCCATGTCGTCGACCACCCGCTGGTGGCCCACAAGCTCTCCACCCTGCGCGACGAGCGCACCGACTCGCCGACCTTCCGGCGGCTGACCGACGAGCTGGTCACCCTCCTCGCGTACGAGGCCACCCGGGACGTCCGGACCGAGCAGGTGGAGATCACCACCCCGGTCGCGGTCACCACGGGCACCCGGCTGAGCTACCCGCGTCCGCTGGTGGTCCCGATCCTGCGCGCCGGGCTCGGCATGCTGGACGGCATGACCCGGCTACTGCCGACCGCCGAGGTCGGCTTCCTGGGCATGGTGCGGAACGAGGAGACCCTGGAGGCGTCCACCTACGCCACTCGGATGCCGGACGACCTCTCCGGCCGTCAGGTGTACGTGCTGGACCCGATGCTGGCGACCGGCGGCACGCTGGTCGCGGCGATCCGGATGCTGATCGAGCGCGGCGCCACCGACGTCACCGCCGTGGTGCTGCTGGCCGCGCCGGAGGGCGTCGCGGTGATGGAGCGCGAGCTCGACGGGCTGCCGGTCACCGTGGTCACCGCCGCCGTGGACGAGCGGCTGAACGAGAACGGCTACATCGTGCCGGGCCTCGGTGACGCGGGCGACCGCCTGTACGGCACGGCCGGCTGAGCGGACGGATCCACGACGAAGGGCCCCACCTCCGAGGTGGGGCCCTTCGTCGTACGGCGGGACCGCACGCGGAACGCAGGGCCGGATCAGCAGCTGCCGGGCACCGGCGAGGCCGTCGGCGACGGCTTGGTGGCGACGGCCAGCGCTGCGGCGGCCTGTTCCGGGTCGAGCAGCCCCGTGAAGGCGTCGCCGACGACGACGTCCACCGAGGGGTCGACCCGGGTGTCGGCCGACTTGGTGGCGCCGGTGACCTCGGAGGCGAGCAGGGTGGCGCCGCCGAGCCCGGCCGGGCCGCTGATCACCTGGATGGTGGTGGTCGGCAGCTTCTCGACGGTGGCCGGCGCGTTGCCGACCTTGCCGATGGTGAAGCCGCGTTTCTTGAACTCCTCGGCGGTCCGCGCGGCCAGGCCGGCCTTGGCCGTGGCGTTGTAGATGTTCACCGTGACGGCGGCCGGCTGCGGTACGGCGGTGCTGCTGGGTGGCGCGGACGGCACACCGGGTGCGGCGTCCGGCGCGGCCAGCGGTTTACCGGAGGCCGCGCTCTGCGAGGCGCAGGCCTGGGCGGAGCCGCTCCGGTTCTTGCCGGAGAAGATGTCCACCAGCTGCACTCCGCCGAGGCCGATCAGGGCGAGGGCGAGCAGCGAGCCGATCAGGGCGAGGACCTTACGGCTCCTGCGGGGCGGGCGTCCAAGGCGGGGGTAGGAGTTACCGGTGATCCGGTACTGCTTCCCCTTCAGTCCCTGGGGAGTCAACATGCTCACGGGTCGGTCTCCCCCTCGTGCCAGGGCAAGGCTCGGTGACGGGTGCGGCCGGGAGGGCGGAGCGCCGGATACTTTTCGGCCGTACTCAGCAGATTAGTGCCACTCCGGGTGTGAAGGTACTAAATGATCATCATCTGGAGTACGGGGGCACTCGAAAGGATGTACCGGCCCCCGAACGGTTGCGCGGACGGGTGACGGCAGGTCAGGACTGACGGCGGGTCAGGGGGTCGGCTCGGAGACCGGTGGGTAGTCCATCTCCAGCACCCGGGCGTGCAGCACCTGGCGCTGCTGGAGCGCGGCACGCACCGCGCGGTGCAGGCCGTCCTCCAGGTACAGGTCGCCGTGCCACTTCACCACGTGGGCGAAGAGGTCCCCGTAGAAGGTGGAGTCCTCGGCCAACAGGGTTTCGAGGTCCAACTGCCCCTTGGTGGTCACCAGCTGGTCCAGCCGCACCGGGCGTGGCGCTACGTCCGCCCACTGGCGGGTGCTGGTCCGGCCGTGATCCGGGTACGGCCGTCCGTTGCCGATGCGCTTGAAGATCACACGGAAAGCCTACCGTCACGCCGCCCCGGGGCACAGCAAGCACGGCCCGGCCTGCGTTCGGAGATTCATAGGGATTACATAGGAAGTGTCCCTATTTGTGAGGGGCGAGTTTCTGACGATGCCTCCGAACCGAGCGGGAGTCCGCCCAGATGACCACCCAGGAATTGCCCCCCGCCGTCCGGGACATCGCGGCCGGGTACGCCTTCACCGGACCCGCGCTGGAACTCGGCGCGGTGCTGCTGGACGGCGCCGCGTACCCCGGAGCGCAGGTCCGGATCCCGCTCGGCGTGCTCAACCGGCACGGGCTGGTGGCCGGCGCGACCGGCACCGGGAAGACCAAGACCCTGCAGCTGATGGCGGAACAGCTCTCCGCCCAGGGCGTGCCGGTCTTCCTGGCCGACATCAAGGGCGACGTCTCCGGCATCTCCGCCCCGGGCGCGGCCAACGACCGGGTGACGGCCCGGGCCGCCGAGGTCGGGCAGGAGTGGCGGGGGCAGGGCTTCCCGACCGAGTTCTACGCCCTCGGCGGGCTCGGCAACGGCATCCCGCTGCGGGCCACCGTGACCAGCTTCGGCCCGCTGCTGCTCGCCAAGGTGCTGGAGCTGAACGAGACCCAGGAGGCCTCGCTCGGCCTGATTTTCCACTTCGCCGACCGGAACGGCCTGGAGCTGTACGACCTCAAGGACCTCTCGGCGGTGATCTCCTTCCTCACCTCCCCGGAGGGCAAGGAGCAGCTCAAGGGCATCGGCGGGCTGTCGGCGGCGACCGCCGGGGTGATCCTGCGTTCGCTGACGGTGCTGGAGAACGAGGGGGCCGGGGCGTTCTTCGGCGAGCCGGAGTTCGACACGGCCGAGCTGCTGCGGACCGCGCCGGACGGGCGTGGGGTGGTCTCGGTGCTGGAGCTGCCCGCGGTGCAGGACCGGCCGCGGCTGTTCTCGACCTTCCTGATGTGGCTGCTGGCCGACCTCTACCAGGAGCTGCCCGAGGTGGGGGACCTGGACCGGCCGAAGCTGGTGTTCTTCTTCGACGAGGCGCACCTGCTCTTCAAGGGCGCCTCCAAAGGCTTCCTGGAGGCGATCACCCAGACCGTCCGGCTGATCCGCAGCAAGGCGGTCGGGATCTTCTTCGTCACCCAGACCCCGAAGGACGTCCCGGCGGACGTGCTGGCGCAGCTCGGCAACCGGGTCCAGCACGCGCTGCGGGCCTTCACCCCGGACGACGCCAAGGCGCTGAAGGCGACCGTCTCCACCTTCCCGAGGTCCACGTACGACCTGACCGAGGTGCTCACCCAGCTGGGGACGGGCGAGGCGGTGGTGACGGTGCTGTCGGAGAAGGGCGCGCCGACGCCGGTGGCGGCGACCAGGCTGCGGGCGCCGCAGTCGCTGATGGGGCCGGTGGAGGAGGGGGTGTTGCGGGCGGCGGTGGACGCCTCCCCGCTGACGGCGCGCTACCGCGACGCGGTGGACCGGGAGTCCGCGTACGAGAAGCTGAGCGCCCGGCCGGCGCCCACGACCGCAGAGCCCGCGCCGGCGCCGGAGCCCGCGCCCGCGCCGAAGCCGGTGCCTGCGGAGGAGAGCGGAGGGCTGCTCGGGTCGTTGCTCGGCAACCCGGTGTTGAAGTCGTTCGCCCGGTCGGCGGGGACCCAACTGGGGCGGGAGATCTCCCGGAGCCTGTTCGGGACATCGAGGCGGCGGAGGTGACCGCCCCGGGGGGCGTCTGGCGTGACCGTCCGCGCGGCGGTCACGCGCCTCAGCGGAGGGCGTGGCCGATGCGGTCCAGGGAGGAGAGGCGCATCAGGCCGTAGTTGTAGAACTCGACCTCGGGGACGCCCAGGTCGCGGAGGACGGCGATCTTGGCGGCGAGGTTCTCCGGACTGTCGCAGTCGGAGGCCATGGGGCGCAGGATGACCGCCATCTGCTCGGGGCGTACGCCGTGCAGCGCGAAGGCGGCGACCTTCTCCCGGACGGCCTCCGGGGTGGTGGCGTAGCCGAGGGTCTCGATCTGGTGGGCGGCCTTGGTAAGGGCGGGCAGGTCGATGCCGGAGAGCCAGCCGGTGCCGGGGCCGCCGCCGTCCATGAAGGTAAGCCGCATGCCGCCGGCGGTCGCGGCCTCGGCCACCTCGGCGGCCAGCGAGGTGACGGAGCGGGCGGAGGCGTCGATGTAGGCGGCCACCGCGCCGTCGGCCAGTTCGTCGAGGGGGAGCGGCTCGGCGGCGCGGTGCTCGTCGGCCAGCCGGGCGCGCAGCTCGTTCCGGACCGTGGTGCGGACGCGCTCGGCGTCGGGGCCCGCGTTGGCCAGGCAGTGGGGGCAGAAGCAGAGGCCGAGCAGGGCCTCGGCGACCGGTCCGAGCTCTTCGAAGTAGCGCTCGTGGTGGTAGCCGTGCCGCAGGCCGTGGAAGTGCAGCGACTCGGCCCGGACGGCATCCACCCCGTACCGGGAGAACTCGCCGACCAGGGTGGTGGCGTAGTCGCGGACCTCGGGGTTGGCCGGGCAGAGCTCGGTCAGGTGGCGGTCGCCGAAGGCGTTCTCGGGGGCCACGTCCGGGTGCCGGAAGCCGAGCCGGTCGTTGTGGCAGAAGACCGTCCAGGCGTGCAGCTTCAGCCCGCGCCGCTGCGCCTCCTCGGCCGCCTCCGCGAACGGGTCGCGGTCGCCGATCGCGGTGGACGGCAGCGGGGTGAGCCGCCGCCCGGCCCAGCGGGCGGGGTCGGGGCGGAAGTAGGCGGCGCCGGGCTCCAGGTAGCGGATCACCCGGCGGGGGTTGTGCGGGAAGACGTCGCGCGCCTCGTGGTAGACGGAGGCGAGGGTCACGCCGCCGACGCCGGCCCGGTCGGTCAGGTTGCCGAAGAAGGTGTCGGCGCCCTCGTCGAGCAGGTCGGTGGCGAAGGCGAGGACGGACGACTCCACGGGGCGGCTCCGGAGCAGGTGGTGCGCGGGCAGGCGCGCGGGCAGGTGGTGCGCGGGCGCGCGGTGCGAGGGAGCCCACGCTAGCCCGGGATGCCCGTATTGGTCTACACCTGCGCGCGCTTCACAGGCCGAGGTCGTCCAGCTCCTTGAGCAGCTGTGCCCGCTCGCTCTGCGGGACCTCGGCCGGCGCCGGTACGGGGGCCGCTGCGGCGCCCTTCCGGGCACGGAAGATCCAGGCTCCCGCCAGGCCGCCGACCAGGCCGCCGAGGTGGCCCTGCCAGCTCACGCCCGGTGTCCCGGGGACCGCCGTGGTGAGGATGTACGCGAAGGACGCGCCCATCACGACGCCGATCAGGCTGTCGATCAGGTTCCGGTCGATCAGGCCGCGCAGCACCACGTAGCCGAAGTACCCGTAGATCACGCCGCTCGCTCCGACCGTCACCGACCGGTCGTCCGAGAACAGCCAGACCGCCGCCCCGCTGGTCAGCACCAGCAGCGCGGTCAGCCCGAGGAAGCGCTTGACGCCCCGGTACGCCGCCAGGAAGCCGAACACGAACAGCGGGCCCGAATTTCCCTCCAGGTGCTGCCAGTTGACGTGCAGGAGCGGTGCCGTCAGCAGGTCGGCGAGCTGGTCGGGGCGGCGGGCCAGGATGCCGCCCTCGACGGTGAGCCGGTAGTCGCTCAGCCAGTTGGCCAGCTGCACGGCCCAGATCAGGCAGAGCACGCCGAACATCACGAAGAAGGCACGCCGGGCGTCGGCCACCATCCGGGCCGGGTCGGGCAAGGTGCTGGGCGTGTTGTCGGCTGCCATGACCCCGACTCTACGGGCCCCTCCTAGACTGCGGGAGACGCCCGTCCACCACGAGTGAGGATGCCCCGCGATGAGCCAGCGCCCGCCGCTGCCGTACGAATTCCTGCCGCCCGTACCGTCGTTCGAGCTCACCAGTGCCGACCTGACGGACGGCGACACGCTGCCGGACACCTTCGTCCACGCGGGTGGGAACGAGTCCCCGCAGCTCTCCTGGTCCGGCTTCCCGGCCGGTACCCGGGGCTTCGCGGTGACCTGCTTTGACCCCGACGCGCCCACCGCCAGCGGCTGGTGGCACTGGCTGGCGGTCAACCTCCCCGCCGACACCACCGAACTGCCGCGCGGCGCGGGCGGTTCCGACGCGAGCCTGCCCGGCGCGGCCTTCCACGTCCGCAACGACTCCTCCGGCCACCGCTACGACGGTGCCGCCCCGCCGCCCGGGCCCGCCCACCGGTACGTCTTCGCGGTGCACGCCCTGGACGTCCCGGTGCTGGAGCTGGGCCCGGACACCCCGGCCGCCGTGGTCGGGTTCAACCTCACCTTCCACACCCTCGGCCGGGCGCTGCTCACGGCGGAGTACGCCCGGCCCTGACCGGCCGTCCGGCGGCGGACCTGATGGATCCGGGACGATCCTCCGGGCGCCGTCCGGACCCTCCGTACGGGGACGAAAGCCCTGGTGGCAGCCGGTCCGCCGGGGTCGCAGGGGCGGGTGGGCGAGGCCGGGCGGGTATCGCCGGGCCAGTAAACTGGCGGCATCCACCGCGCAGCCACAGGGAGAACCGAGCCGCCATGTCACTGACCGGGAAGCACATTCTCTCCAGCGACCTCTTCGACCGCGACGAGTTGGAGCGGCTCTTCGAACTGGCCGACCTGCTGGTACCGGTGGCCCGGGGCCGGCAGGTCACCCGGGTGCTCGAAGGGGCCGTCATGGCCAGCCTGTTCTTCGAGGCGAGCACCAGGACCAGGCTGAGCTGCGAGACCGCCTTCCTGCGCCTCGGCGGCGGGGTGACCTCCACCACCGGGATGGAGGTCACCTCGATCGCCAAGGGCGAGACGCTGGCCGACACCAGCCGGGTGGTCAGCGGCTACTGCGACCTGGTGGTGATGCGGCACCCCGAGGTCAGCTCGATCCACGAGTTCGCCGCCGCCACCAACGTCCCGGTGGTCAACGCGGGCAACGGCGCGGGCGAGCACCCGACCCAGGCGCTGCTCGACATGTTCGCCATCCACCGGGAGTTCAACCGCCTCGGCAAGACCCTGGACGGCAGCCGGATCGCCCTGGTCGGCGACCTGCGGCACGGCCGTACCGTGCACTCGCTGGTCAAGCTGCTCTCCCGGTACGAGAACCTGACCATCGTCTGCGTCGCCCCGGACGAGCTGAACATGCCCGCCCACCTGCTGGAACTGGCCGCCGAGCGGGGTCACCGGGTGGAGGAGAGCGACCGGCCGAGCGTGGGTCTCAAGGACGCCGACGTCGTCTACACCACCCGCCTGCAGACCGAGCGCTTCAAGGACCGGCCGCTGCCCTACAGCGACGACTTCCGGGTGGACGCGGCGCTGGCCGACCGGGTGTTCCGGGGTGACGCGGTGATCATGCACCCGCTGCCCCGCGACGGCCGCCCCGGCTCCAACGACCTCAGCCCCGACCTCAACCGCGACCCCCGGCTGGCCATCTTCCGGCAGACCGACGCGGGCATCCCGACCCGGATGGCGCTGTTCGCCTCGGTGCTCGGGGTGGCCGACGAGATTCGCGACTCGCTCCGCCCGGCCCGCTGGTACCGGCCCGAGTACGTCGGGCCCGACGACGCGCCGTTCTACAAGTAGTCCTCCGCCGCCTCCGGAGCCGGCCGGTCCTCGGGATCGGTCGGCTCCGTCGCCTCCATCAGCCGCTCGGCGAGGTCGTCGACCCAGCCCTGGGCCCAGCCGCGCAGGGCGGGCACCCGCTCGGCGGGCAGGCCCAGCGCGGTGAAGCCCCCGTCGTCGATCCAGTCCGCGCCGCTCAGCCTGGCCTGGAGCTCGGTCAGGTCGAGACCGTCCGGGCCTGCGTGGTGCCGACCGAGGGTCTCCAGCTCCGGGTAGGACCAGCGGTCCGAGACGGCGTGCAGATCCACCAGGTTCCGGGGCAGGCCCTGGTCCGCGAGCGCCCGGACCTCCGTCCCGACCAGGTCCTCCAGGGCCAGTACGGGACCGTCCGGGCCCTGCACCGGCCGCTGCCAGAAGGTCTCCTTCCGGAGCTCCACCCCGTACTCCTCGCCCGTCCCCGGCTCGGTCGCCGCCAGCGCCGACACCAGCGGATCACCCACCAGCACCTGCACCGACCAGCCCCGCCGCGCCAGCCCCTCGGCCACCACCCCGGTCAGCTCGGCCAGCGGCTCCGGGCTCTCGGTGGCCAGCTCCACGGTGCGCACCGGGCGCTCCAGCAGGCCGTGCGCCAGAGCGGCACAGTCCCCGCCGAGCACCAGCGGGTAGGGCCGGCCCACGAGGAGCAGATCGGCGAGCAGACGGCGGCCTGGGTCGGAAATCGGTGACATATCGTCAGTATTCCGCACGTACCATGAAGGTACGGAGACGCCATGAACCGTCAACAGGTCGAATCCCGCTGCCTACGCTCCGTCGGCCATCAGGGCACGACGCTGGAGCTGGAGTTCCACCGCGGCTCGGTCTACCGCTACCGCGGCGTTCCGCCGGAGATCCACCACTCACTGCTCGCCGCGCCGAGCCTGGGCCGCTACTTCCACCAGCACATCCGCGACCACTACCCGTACGAGCGGCTCACTTGAGCTTGGCGGCCTTCTCGGCCTTGGCCGCCTGCTTCATCTCCTGCTTGTGCGCCCGAACCTTCACCAGCGAGTCGGGCCCGGTGATGTCCGCCACCGACCGGAAGCTCCCCTCCTCCCCATACGCCCCCGCAGCCTCCCGCCAGCCCTTCGGCCGCACCCCGTACTGCTTGCCCAGCAGCGCCAGGAAGATCTGCGACTTCTGCTTCCCGAACCCCGGCAGCGCCTCCAGCCGCTTCAACAGCTCCGCCCCCGTCGCCACCCCCGCCCAGACCCCCGCCGCGTCGCCGCCGTACTCCGCCACCAGGAACTGGCACAACTGCTGCACCCGCTTCGCCATCGACCCCGGATACCGGTGCACGGCCGGCTTCTCCGACACCAACGAGGCGAACTCCTCGGGGTCGTACGAGGCGATCCGATGCGCATCGAGATCGTCCCCACCGATCCGGTCCAGAATCGTCCGGGGCCCGGTGAACGCCCACTCCATCGGGATCTGCTGATCCAGCAGCATGCCGATCAGCGCCGCCAACGGGCTGCGCGCGAGCAGTTCGTCCGCCGCGTCCTGCTGTGCCAGGTGGATTTCGGTGACCATGAACGCTCCCTCGTGCCGTCCGCTGCGCCCAGCCTAGGCACGACGGACCGTCAGAGCCGCCTCCCACGCCACGGGGAGCTGTTGAGCCGCCGCACCAAGGGAACTCTCCGCCGGGGAAGGTCGGGTACGACTTCGACGAGACGCTTCGCGAAACATTGGGAGTGACCGGGAGGCGCTCGCCCCACGGTTCCTCGCGCAGCTCCATGGTGATGGCTCGCCCTCGGTGCGGAGGCGGGCGTACTCGGTGGCGAGGTCGCTACCCACGAAGGCCAGCATCACGCCGGCTGCGTGCTGGTCCCGGAAGCCTTCCGGCAGCACCTCCAGGCCGCGGCGCAGGAAGATCCGCTCTTCCTGGGGATGCCCCGATCGGTGGACCCGATGGCGCCGTGGCGCGAGCGGGTGACCGCCGTCGCCGAGTCGAACCGGGTGCTGTACCTCGCCCACCCCTGGGTGGCCGCCCTGCCCGCCACCCGACTGCCGCTCGGGCCGGGGTTGATCGCCAAGTACGAGCACGAGCTGAGCGCCTTCGACGGCCTGGGTCTCCCTGACCTGGACGTCGACGCCGCCCTGATCGCCGAGCGGGCCGGGCAGGCCGATCGGGCCGCGCGGGGGTGACCGCCCGTCAGTCCTGGCCGTCGCAGCTGGTGCCGTCGTCCGGGGTGGTGCGCAGGCGGGCGAGTACGGACTTGAGGGTGGCGATCTCGGCCGGGGTGAGGTCGCGGAAGAGGTCGGCCTGGACGGCTTCGACGGTGCGGTGGAGTTCGGTGACCAGGGTGGTGCCACGGGGGGAGATCTCGACGATGTGGCGGCGGCGGTCGGCCGGGTCGCGGCGGCGTTCGGCGAGGCCGTCGCGTTCGAGGTCGTTGAGCAGGGCGACGATCACGCTCTTGTCGACGCCGAGGGTCTCGGTCAGGAAGTGCTGGCCGACCGCGCCCTCGTCCTGAAGCACCATCAGCACATGCCCGTGCCCGGGCTTCAGCCCGTGCTCCGCCATGGCCTTCCTGACCCGCACGCCGACGGAGTGGCCTTGGAAGGCCAGGGTCAGTACGGGAAGCTCCTCCATCACGTCGTCAACCCTACCGGCGGGCAGATTGTCGCACTCCATCAACGGTTGAATGTAATCAACTATCTGATAGCCTCCGCGGTACTCGCCCGCCCACCGCACCCGGAGGCCCGTCGTGTTCGTCGCCTACGTCGTCACCGCAGTCCTGTTCTCCCTGGTCCTGCTGGCTTCGGCCTCGGCCAAGGTGAAGCGCGACGAGAAGGTGGTGGCGAGCTTCACCGAGATCGCGGTGCCGCTCACCTGGCTCCCGCCGCTCGCCGCCTGCGAGGCGGCCGGCGCCCTCGGCCTGCTGGCCGGCATCTGGGCCAGGGCGCTCGCCGTGGCGGCCGCCGTCGGCCTGGTCCTGTACTTCGCCGGGGCAGTCGGCGCGCACCTGCGCAAGGCGGACCTCAAGGGCACGCCTCCGGCTGCGGTGCTGCTGCTGGTCTCGGTGGCCGTGCTGGCGCTGGCGGTCGCGGCGTCCTGAGCGGGGAGCCCGTCCTCGTCAGGTCAGCCGGCCGAGCCGGACCAGGTGACGGTCTTGCGGTTCAGCCCGCCGCCGTAGTGGAACTCGACGTAGAAGGGGTCGGCCCCGCCGTTGGGAAGGGCGTACGCGGACCGGCTGGTGGAATCCTGGCCCGGCGCGACGGAGTTGGCGAGGAACTGCATCCGTCGGCTCCCGTCGATCACCTGGAACATGAGACCGCCCTTGGTGTTCTTGACGAACGGCGATCCCGATCCGTAGAGCGAGAGCTCCTCGGATCCGGTGTTGACGGCGGTGATCCGCACCTCGATGATCTTGGAGTTCGTGGGTATGTCCCCCACGTAGCCGCTCGGGACGTACGGCTCCGGCTTGGCCATCGTGACCTTGAGCCCGTCCTCGTACGTGTAGGACTCGCCGAACGACAGGTGCCGCGCCTTCTCGTCCGCCGCCTTCTTCGCCTGCTCGGCCTCGAGCCGCTCCCGCTCCTTCGCCTGCGCGGCCTCGAACTCCTGCCGCTCCTTCGCCGCCTGCGCGTTCGCGGCTTCGGCGCGAACGCGCGCGGCGTTCTCGTACGCCCGCTGGTCCTCGTTGGCCTGGTGCACCCGGACCGCGACGAACACCCCGGTGCCGGTCGAGACCAGTAGACCGGCCACGCCCAGGAGCACACCCGCGAGTGCCATCGCCCGGTTGGTCGCCCGGCCCTTGCGTACGTTGCTGAGCCCGATGCCACCGAAGATCACCGCGAGCAGGGACGGCAGCCAGGACATCCAGAACAGGATGAGGGTCAGACCGAAGAGCGCGCCGATGATCCCGAGCACCATCGCGGCGATGCCCAGACCGTTGCGGGGTCCCTGCACCGGTGCGGGGTACGGCTGCCAGTACGGCCCGCCCGGGCCCGCGCCCGCCGTCACGGCGGCCCGGTCCTGTACCGGAGCCTCGTCCGGGTTCGGGGCGGCCCACGGGTCGGTGCCGGCCGGGTCCACGGTGGACTGCGGGCTTTCGGCGGACTGGGGGTGCTCGGGCGGGGCAGGCGTGGTCATCCGGAATCCTTCAACACATTAAGACGATGAGCGGCTGGTCGACGTCGACGCCGAAGTCTCTCCTGCTCCTGCGGCGACAGCGAACCGATTTCCACGCAGCAGCCACCTGCCCGGCCCGACGCGGCAGGCTGCAGGAGTGGCACCGACCGGTACCGTCAGGGCTGTTGAGGCGCCGTCAGCCGTACACCGGGGAGTGAGCATGTTCGAAGGCAAGCTGGTGAGGCTGCGGGCGCTGCGCGCCGAGGACGCGGAGTACCACGTCCGCTGGCGCAACGACCCCGAGGTGGTCCGGCTGGCCGCCGCCGGGGACCCGTGCTTCGGGCCGGTCACGGCGCAGGCGGTCGGACTCGGCTTCGACACCATGCTGCGACTGTCACCGCGCGAGTCGGCGGTGTTCACCGTCGAGGACCTGACGGACGGTCGGGTGATCGGCATGGCCGATTACCGCGACCTGGACCCGTGCGGCGGATCCGCCACCCTGGGCGTGACCGTCGGCGAGCGGGAGTACTGGGGCCGGGGCCACGGCTCCGAGGCGCTGGCCCTGGTGGTCGACCATCTGTTCGGCGCGTACGGGCTGCACCGCCTGGAGCTGGACACCTGGAGCGGCAACGAGCGCGCGGTCCGGGCCTTCACCCGGCTCGGGTTCCAGGAGGAGGGCCGCCGCCGGGACGCCGTACTGGTGGCCGGAGAGCGGTACGACCGGCTGCTGTTCGGGCTGCTCCGCAAGGAGTGGGCGCGGCGCGCCTGAGCCGCCCCGGTCGGCCGCCGGGCGGGGCTGCCCAGGCGCGCGGGACCGGTCAGCCCCGGTACGGCGGGGTGATGCCCCAGTCCCAGCGCGGCATCGGGGTCTCGGGCAGCGGCGGCGGGTTGGGGCCCGAGTAGATCAGCGCCATCCGGGTGCCCCACTCCAGGTAGTACGCCAGCACGCCCCGGAACTCCGGATCGGCCGGCAGCCCGACCTGGTCGGCGGTGTCCAGCAGCAGGGCGACCCAGCGGCTGCGCTGCTGCTCGGTGACGCCCCGGCCGAGGTGGCGGGAGGCCATGTGCCGGTGGCCGCCCAGCTCGGTGCTGTAGCGGGCCGGTCCGCCGAAGACCTCGCCGAGCCAGGCCGCGACGTGCTGGGCGTGGTGCGGGTCCATCCCGGCGAACACCGGGGCGAGGACCTCGTCCTCGGCCACCCGCTCGTAGAAGCGGGTGAACAGCCGGTCGAAGGCGGCGGCCCCACCGGCCCACTCGTACAGCGTCGGTGTCGATCCGCCCTTCCCCTCGACGGCGGTCACCTCGTAGTGACGCAGCTCCTCGATCGACTCGACGTACGGCTTGATCTCGGCGAAGAAGGCGGCGAAATGCTCGCCCTTGCGGAAGCCGCCGAGGTGGTCCTCGGCGGAGGTCCAGCGGATCCGCAGGACGTACGCGGCCGGGTCCTCGGTACAGCGAGCGAGCTCGTAATCGACACACTGCTCGGCCGCGCCGAGCGGGCCGGCGGCTCGGAGGTACGCCTGCTCGAAGTCGGCGCGCTGGGGTTCGGCGATCCGGTACCGGACGTATTCGACAATCATGATCTGACTCAACATCAGCATCCTTGCCAGAGCAAGGATTTGACGTGAAGCTGGCTCAGCTCGGCTAACGGGTCATCCGCTCCAGGGTGGTGACGGCGGTGCGGTACTCCTCGGCGGAGATCCCGAGGGTGAAGGCGTGGCGTTCTCGGTGGCCCGCTACCGGACCTTCGAGGTGGCACCCGGATGCGGTGGCCGGCATGACGAAGCGCGACCCGAGAGCCGCCGAGGAGCTGCTCAACGCGGTGGGCCCGGCGTTCGGCAAGCTCCGGCGCTCCTCGCTGCTGGAGGTGGAGAACCCGATCTCCCAGAAGGACCTCAGCCGCACGCTGGTGCTGAACATCCTGCTGGAGGCCGAGCAGGACGAGGGTCGCGAGGTCACCGTCGGCGCGGTGGCCGCCCATCTGAGGGTGTACCCGTCGGTGGCCGGCCGGATGATGTCCGACTGCATCTCGGCCGGCTACCTGATCCGCGCCGCCTCCCGGCAGGACGGCCGCCGGACGGTCCTTCATCTCAGCTCTGGTGGACGGGAGTTGATGGCCCGCTTCCGCCGCCACCAGCGTGCCGCCGTCGAGGCGCTGACCGCCGACTGGTCGGCGGAGGAGCAGCTGGAGCTCGCGCGGCTGATACTCAAGTACGTCGCCGACCAGGACGCCCTGCGGAACCGCTGAGCCGCAGGTGACTCGCGGCAGGTGTTGACTTGACCCAAGTGTGAGTGGTTGAGTACTCACATGCCAACGCAACGACGTCAACTGTCCACCGCCGAGGAGCGCCGCGAGACGGTGCTCCGCACCGCGATCGGCGCCTTCGCCGTCCGGGGGTACTTCGGCACCACCACGATGGAGGTGGCCAAGGCGGCCGGGATCTCGCAGGCGTACGTCTACCGGCTGTTCCCCAACAAGGAGGACCTGTTCGTCGCCGTCGTCGAGCACTGCTTCGTCCGGGTCCGGGGGAGCCTCGAGGTCGGTGCGGCCAACGCCGAAAGTGCTTCGCCCGAGGTGGTGCTCTCCGCGATGGGGGAGGCGTACGCCCGGCTGATCAGCGACAACGACCTGATGCTTGTCCAGATGCACGCCCAGGCGGCCGCCCTCTCCGAGCCGGCCATCCGCGAAGCGGTCCGCGCCGGGTACGCCCGGCTGGTGGAGTACGTCCGGGGGGCCTCGGGCGGCGACGACCGGCAGGTGCAGGAGTTCTTCGCGGTCGGCATGCTGTGCCACCTGCTGGTGTCGATGGACGCCGATGCGCTGGACGCCCCGTGGGCCCGCACGCTCAAGGCCGGCATCAGGCACTTCTAGAAGCCGCCGAGGGTGCGGCTTTTCCGGGCCTCAGGGTGAGTAATCAACCACACTCTCTACTTGCCCGAGCGAGCGCGCAGCCTTCGCGTCCACCGAGTGAGTGAGTGACCACACCTGGAGTTGCCGTGCCCGAGCCCCGATCCACGCCGATCCTCGCCGTCCTGGCCGCCGCACAGTTCGTCGTCGTGCTCAGCACCTCCATCGTCAACGTCGCCCTCCCGGCGATCCGCGACGGCGTCGGCCTCTCGGACGGCGCCATGACCTGGGTGATCAACGCGTACGGCCTGGCCTTCGGCGCCCTGTTGCTGCTCGGCGGCCGGATCGCCGACCTACGGGGACGGCGCCCGGTACTGCTCGCGGGGCTGGCCCTCTTCGCCGCCGCCTCGCTGGCCGCTGCGTCAGCCGGCGGCCCGGGGCAGTTGATCGCGGCCCGTACCGTCCAGGGCGTCGGTGCGGCGGCCATCGCACCGGCCGCGCTCTCGCTGGTCATGCAGGTGTTCCCGCCGGGGCCGGGGCGCGGAAAGGCGCTCGGGGTGTGGGGCGCGGTCTCCGGGGCCGGTGGCGCTGCCGGGGTGCTGCTGAGCGGAGTCCTCACAGCGGCCCTCGGCTGGCGGTCGGTGTTCTACGCCGGTGCGCTGGGCGCCGCGCTGGTGCTGGTCGCGGCGGTCCGCTCCGTCCCCACCTTCGTACCGGCCGGGCGCGGCCTGCGCAGGATCGATGCGGTCGGCGCCGTCACGGTCACGGTGGCACTGGTCGCACTGGTCAATGCACTGACCCTGGCCGGCCGCTCAGGATGGACGGATCCCCGGGTGGCCGCCAGCGGTGCGGTCACGGCCGTCCTGCTGGCAGTCTTCGTCCGTACGGAGCGCCGCCATCCCGCCCCGCTCCTGCCGCCGAGCCTGCTGCGCACCGGCTCGGTCGCCGCCGCAAATCTGCTCATGGGCCTGCTCGGCGCGGTCTGGATCGGCCTCTTCTTCTTCCTGCCGCTCTATCAGCAGCAGGTCCTCGGTGACGGCCCGTTGCAGGCGGGGCTGTCCCAACTGCCGCTCGCGGCAGCCAACATCGTCGGTTCGTCGCTGGCCCCACGGCTCGCCCGCCGGTTCGGTCCCGTTCCGACGCTCGCCGGGGCCCTGGTGCTGCTGGCCGCCGGGTTGGCCTGGCTGTCCGGACTCTCCGCGACCGGCAGCTTCGCCACCGATGTGCTCGGGCCGACCCTGGTCATCGGGCTGGCTCTCGGAGTCGCCTTCGTCCAGCTCACCGCAGCCGCAGTCGCCCGAGTGCCGGGAGCCGACGCCGGGCTCGCCAGCGGCCTGGTCAACACCACCCGGCAGGTCGGCGGCGCCGTGGGACTGGCCGTGCTCGCCAGCCTCGCGGCCTCCCGGACGGCGGCGTCGGGCCTCGGTCATCCGCACCTCGTGGCCCTCACGGCGGGCTACCGGTCCGCCTTCCTGGCCTCCGCCGGAGTCGCCGTGCTCGCCGCCGCGCTGACCCCGCTCCTGACCCGCCGACCGTCCAGCGAACACCAAGCAGCCTCCACCGCGCAGCAGTTCACCCCGTCCATCCAGGAGAACCGATCATGAACTCGACCCCCACCGCCACCCTGGAGCCGATCCAGGCCATCGACTCCGACGCCCCGGCCGTCGTCCGGCTCGCGATCACCATCAACGCCCCGCTCGCGGAGGTCTGGGCCCTGCACACGGACATCGCAGGCTGGCCCAGCTGGAACCCGGACGTGGAGAGCGCGCAGCTGGACGGCCCGCTCGTCCCCGGAGCCACGTTCCACTGGCTCACCCACGGGCTCGACATCGACTTGACCGTCCACCAGCTCGTCCCGGGGCGGCGGATCGTCTGGGGCGGCCCCGCGCACGGGATCGACGGCGTGCACGCCTGGGCCTTCCGGGAGGAGGGCGGCGTCGTGACCGTACGCACCGACGAGTCCTGGAGCGGGGCGCCCGTACTGGCCCAGCCGGACGAGCTGCGCGCAGCCCTCGAGAGCTCGCTGCAGCACTGGTTGCTGCGCCTCAAGATCCGGGCCGAAGCCGGCCGCTGACCGTACTGCCGCAGGCAACAACTCACCTACCAGAGATGCGGATTCGACCATGAACAAGCCCTACCTGACCGGCCACTACACTCCCGTCGCCGACGAGCTCTCCGCCACCGGGCTGACCGTCGAGGGCAGCCTGCCGCCCGAGTTGACCGGCCGGCTGATCCGCAACAGCCACAACCCGAAGCCCGGTGTCACCCCGACCCACTGGTTCAAGGGCAGCGGCATGGTGCACGGCATCCGGATCCGCGACGGCCGGGCCGAGTGGTACCGCAACCGTTGGGTGCACACCCCGGCGCTGGACGGGGCGCCGTACCTCACCGAACAGGGCCCGGACCTGACCGCCAGCACGGCCGGGACGCACGTGATCGAACACGGCGGGCGTCTGCTGGCCCTCTGCGAGGCGAACCTGCCGTTCGAGCTTACGGCCGACCTGGAGACGGTCGGCGCCTACGACTTCGGTGGCAAGCTCACCTCGGCGATGACCGCGCATCCCAAGGAGGACCCGGTCACCGGCGAACTGCACTTCTTCTCCTCCTCGCCGTTCCCGCCGTACCTGATCCACCATGTGGCCGCCGCGAGCGGCGAGTTGCTGCACAGCCAGGAGGTCCCGGGCGCCAGCGCCGCGTTGAAGCACGACTTCGCCATCACCGAGCACCACGTGGTCTTCCTGGAGGGCTCGGTCACCTTCGACCACAGCGAGCATTCCGGCATCCCGTACGGCTGGAGCGACGCCCAGCAGTCCCGGATCGGCATTATGCCGCGCGCCAACGGCGGTGCGGCCAGGGTCCGTTGGTTCGAGATCGGCCAGGGCTACGCGATGCATCTCGCCAACGCGTACGAGGACCGGCAGGGCCGGATCGTGATCGAGGGGCCGTCCGTGGGCCGGGCCGGCTGGCAGCGCTCCTGGAACTGGTGGGTCGGTGCGCCGGATCGCGGAGCCGAGCCCAACTCAGGCTCCCGCAGCGGCCGTTGGACGGTCGATCTGGCGGCCGGTACGGTCCGCGAGGAGTTCACCGACGATTTGACGGTGGAGTTCCCGACCATCAACGAGGAGTACCTCGGCCGGGAGCACCGCTACCAGTACGCGCTCTCCTTCCCGGACGACCAGGGGATCGGCAACCACGCCCTGGTCAAGTACGACCGCGCGACCGGCGCCCGGCAGCTGCGGCCGCTCGGGGTGGGTCAACTGCCCAGCGAAGCGGTGTTCGTCCCGGCCGCCGCGGCCACCGACGAGGACGCGGGCTACCTGCTCACCGTGGTCAGCGACCTGAACGCGGACGCCTCCCGCCTGCTGGTGCTGGACGCCTCCGACCTCGCCCTGCCGCCGGTGGCCACCGTCCACCTGCCGCGCCGGGTGCCCGCGATGATCCACGGTTCCTGGATTCCGGACTCCGCGCTGAACGGCTGACCGGACCCGCCCCCGGTCGGCCGCAGCGAGCGGCGCAAGCGGGTGAACGGCTCGTCGGGACGTTCGGTCACCGACCTCTCCACGGTATGTCTGCCCGCACTGAGTATCCGTCAGGGAGCGGGCGCACGCCCCGGAACAGGTGGGTTCATGATCCTTCGAAGTTGGCGCACGGTGGCCACTGCCCTCACCACGGCGGTGGCCACGGCCATGACGGTCGGCGCGGCGGCCCCGCCACCCGAGTGGTACGACGAACTCGGACCCGAGATCGCCGCGATCATGAGCAAACCGGCCTACCAGCACGCCCAGTGGGGCCTGCTGGAGATCGACGAGGCCACCGGGCGGGTGGTCCACTCGCGGTACGCCGACCAGTTCTTCATCCCCGGCTCGACGGCCAAGCTGGTCAGCGTCTCGGGCGCCTGGCACACCCTTGGGGGCGACCACCGGTTCACCACGCCGGTGCAGGCCGTCGGCGACCGCGACGGCACGGCCCTGAACGGCTCGCTGGTCCTGATCGCGCAGGGCGACCTCACGATGGGCGGCCGGACCAAGCCGGACGGCACCGTCGACTTCACCTCCCTCGACCACACCTACGCGAACGACGTCCCCGGCGCCACCCTCACCCCTGAGGACCCGCTCGCCGGCCTGGACGGGATCGCCCGCCAGGTACGCGAGTCCGGCCTCACCGAGATCCGGGGGGACGTCGCCGTCGACGCGCGCCTCTTCGCCGTCGACCCCGAGCTCGACCCGAGCCCGGACCCGCTGATCATCAACGACAACGTCATCGACCTGCTGACCACCCCGGCCGCCGCCGGGCAGCCCGCCCAGCTCACCTGGCGGCCCCAGGTCGCGCCGTACCAGGTGGAGTCGACCGTGCAGACGGTCGCTCCGGGTGGGACGACTGACATCGCGGTCACCGCCTCGCCGGACGGCACCCACATCACCCTCTCCGGCACCATCGCGGCCGACGCACCGCCGGCCCTGCGGATCTCGCACGTCAAGGACCCCTCGGCGTTCGGTCGGACGGCGCTGATCGAGGCGCTGGCCCGCGCGGGTGTCACCGTCACCGCGCCGCCGACCGGACCGAACCCGGTCGGTGCCCTGCCCGCCTCGTACGACGGCACCCAGCGGGTTGGCGCGTACGTCTCCCCGGTCTTCTCCCAGTACGCCAGGCTGATCCTGAAGGTCAGTCACAACCTGGGGGCCAACCTGGCCGTCTGCCTGATGGCCGTCAGCGCGGGCAGCCACCAGTGCGCCGACGGTTTCCCGGTGCTCACCGGGTTCCTCCGCCAGGCCGGGATCGACCCGACCCAGGTGCAGCTGCTCGACGGCCGCGGCGGAAACCCCGTCGACCGGGTCACACCCCGGGTCGAGAACGAGATCCTGCACTACTGGCAGGGCACGCCGGACGCCGACCTGTTCCGCGAGGCACAGCCGATCCTGGGCGTGGACGGCTCGCTGGCCACCGCGTGCGCGGGCTGTCCCACCTGTCCGGGCAAGGGCAAGGTGTGGGCCAAACCCGGCTCCGTCATCGGGTACGACGCGGTCAACCAGCGCCTGGCCGTCGGCGGCGAGACCCTGGGTGGCTACCTGGACGCGGGCAACGGGCGGCTGCACACCTTCTACCTGGCCGTGACGGGCGCCTCCACGCCCGACATCAGCGGCTTCCTCGACGTCGTCAACGACCTCTCCCGGATCTCGGGCCTGCTCCAGGAGCAGGCGGCGGCCTGATCCGCTCCGCACGTCGAAGGCCCCGACCGTCGCGCGGTCGGGGCCTTCGCGGTGCTCAGGCGGGAAGGTCGTCCACGCCGACGACGACAACGCCGAACAGGTCGGCGATGGTGGTCAGAGCGGCGGCCTGGAGCACGGACGCGGGCAGGACGGTGCCGTCCGGGCCGGGCAGCGCCCGGGTGGCGGTGGCCTCGGCGACGACGGTCGGCCGGTACCCGAGGTTGAAGGCGCCCTGGGCGGTGCAGCTGACGCGCATGTGGGTCATGAACCCGGCCAGTACCCGGCCCGCCCCGCCGTCTCCCGGTTGGCCAACGCGAACACCTCGGCCGGACCGGTCACGTCGAGCAGATCGACGTCGGGGAAGACCGCGATGACGACGCGGTGGGGAGTGGGCATGACTCCATCGTGGTCGCGACCGCCGACGGCCGCAATGACGCTTCTCCGTCACATCCGGACACGCGTCCGCCCTCAGTCGCTCGTGCCGTCCGGGAGCGTCGGCGCGACGAGCCGATCGTGTGCCGCCGCCGTGCGCAGCTGCCTGAGCGTCCAGCCCCGGCCCGCAGGGTCGAGGGAGCGGGTGGCGCCGGTGAACAGCTCTGCGGCGCGCCGGTAGGACAGGCGGCCGCGGCCGCTGTACGGGCACAGGTCGCCGCTGGGGGTACGGGCCGGCGCGCGCCGGTCGGTGAGGAAGAGGGGGCCGTCCGCGCGGCCGACCACGAGGAGCGGCAGCAGCCGGGCGGCTCCGGCCCTCCAGTGCAGGGACGGCGTGTCAGCGGGATGCCGGCTCCGCCGGTGAAGCAGGTCGAGGTGGTCGACATCCAGGGCGAGCACCCGCTCGACGGTGGCGCCGGTCTCGTACAGCAGCCGCCAGGTGACCTGCTCCCGCAGCGGCACGCGCAGACGGAACACGCTCTGGAGGTCGGCCGCGGTCAGCGGCGTCGGCCCGTTGGCGGGCAGGGCCTGCGGCCGGACGCCTGCCAGCGGGTCCGTCCGGATCCAGCCCTGGGCCCGCCACCAGGAGACGGCGCTGCGCAGGATGGACAGCTCGCGGTTCAAGGTTCGTACGTCGCTCTCGGCCGCTCGCCGGGTGAGCGCCTGCCCCAGGCGAGGGGCGCATCGCGAGCTGTCGAGGAGCGCCAGCGGGAGGACCGGTGGCTGCGCGCGGCGCCGCTCACGGCCGGTGGGGACGGGCCGGTCCGCCAGCGGCCACGCCCAGGTGGTCAGGGCGATCCGATAGATCCGGCGAGAGCCCGGACCGAGGCCGCCGGCGGCGGCGAGGTAGCGCTCGACGGCGACGGTGTACTCCACCGGTTCCACCGGCTCGCGCTCGGTTGCTGTCATGGTGCGAGGCCCTTCCACTTGCCGCCGCAGTAAATCACTGCTCCGAGTACACCAGGAATCCAGTCTCGCCGGAAGGTTATCGCTGTAAAGCAGCTATCTGCAGGCCTATTTACTGCGGCAAACAAATGCTCGCCCACACTGCTTCGATTCGGCTCAAGTTTTTCCCGGAATCATCTTGTGGAGGATTCCCCGCCGAAGGCAGACTTGCCGCCCATGGCAATCGATTCACGGGAATCAGAACCGGCTGCGCCCGGGCTGAGGCATCGTCTGGCTGTCCTGTCGGAGCCTGACTTCCGCCGGTTCTTCATCGGGTACACGGCCTCGCTTTTCGGCTCGTCGATGGCGCCGGTGGCGGTGGCCTTCGCGGTGCTCGACGGAGGCGGGAGCGGGACCGAACTGGGCTGGGTGATGGCGGCCAGGATTCTGCCGATCGTGCTCGTTCTGCTCGTCGGCGGAGTCTTCGCCGACCGTCTGGGCAGCAGAAGCGTGATGCTGATGTCGGAACTCCTCCGCGGCGGTGTGCAGGCAGTGTTCGCGGTCGCCCTGATGTGCGGGCGTCCGCCGCTGTGGGTGCTGGTCGTGCTCGTGACGGTCTGGGGTGTCGGGGAGGGGTTCTTCCTCCCGGCGCAGGGAGCGCTCGTGCCGGATCTCGTGCGGCAGAAGCAGCTCCTGTCCGAAGCCAACGCCCTCCTGGGCCTGGCCAGATCTGTCACGACCGTCGCGGGCCCGGCCGTCGCGGGGATCGTCACGGCGACGCTCGGGCCCGCCACCGTGCTCCTGGTCGACGCCGCCACCTACGCCGTCGGCGCCGCGGCTCTCGCCCGGCTGTCACTGCCCCCACGGGCGGCAGACGCCGAGGCAGGGTCGCTCCTGGCAGACCTCCGGCAGGGCTGGTCCGCATTCCGATCACTGACCTGGCTGTGGGTCACGACGCTCCAGATGGGGCTGTTCAATCTCCTGGTCTGGGCACCGTTCCTGGTCCTCGGCCCGCTCACTGCGCAGCAGCGGCTCGGCGGGGCGCGGGCGTGGGGTCTGATCATGGCCGTGTACGGTGCCGGTGCCCTCCTGGCCGGGACGGCCATGCTGGGCCGCCGCCCTCGACGCCCTCTCGTCGTCGCGACCGTCGCCGCCCTCGGCTGGGCGCTGCCCTCGGCTTCGCTCGCCGCGGATGCGCCGCTGCCCCTCACGGTCCTCGCCGCGCTGTTCGCCGGCGCCGGCTCCGCCGTCTGCGGAACCCTCTACGCCACCGCCACGCAGCAGCACGTACCGCCCGACGTCCTGGCCCGCGTCACTTCCTTCGGCGCCCTGGGCGCTTTCGCCCTCGGCCCGCTCGGCCTGGCCGCAGCCGGACCGATCGCAGACCGCCTGGGCACCTCCGCAGTGCTGGCCGCCGGCGCACTGTGGCAACTGGGTGCCGTAGCCGCCACCGTGGCCGTGCCCGCCGTACGCGCGCTGGGGTCAGCGGTGCCGGCGCGCCGGGGAGGCTGAGAGCCCGCTCGACCGAGGTGGGCCGGAGAAGCAGGAAGGTGCCTGGCCGGAGCAGCTCCAGCCGGGCACCTTTCCTGCCGCAGGTGTCTGCGGCCCGTCTCAGCGGTCGAACAGGCCCTTGGCCTTGTCAATGCCCTCCTGGACCTTGTCCTTTGCCTTGTCGCCGGCCTGCTTCACCTTGGACTCGGCCTGGTCGCCCTGGCCCTCGCCCTTGAGCCGGTCGTCCCCGGTCATGTCGCCGGTGGTCTCCTTCGCCTTGCCGACGAATTCCTGGCCCTTGTGCTTCATCTTGTCGGACGGAGTGCTCATCGCTCTGTGCCTCTCGTGTCGGCGGTGCCGTACCGTAACGGCTCCAGTGCTCAGTGTTACGCCGGGTGTACCGGACCGCGACCGGGCACGGCGCGTCACGTGCGACGGTGGTTGCTGTCGTGTCGGAGGCGGTCGGTGTGCCGGGCGAGCGTGTCGAGCCGTGTGCCCAGGTCCCCGTGGTCAAAACCCAGGTGCGGGCGCATCGCGGCCAGCGGGTGGACGAGCTCGGCGGCATCGGTGGCCGCGAGCGCGGTGCGCAGGGCCGCGAGCTCGGGTCCGGCGGACGAGCCCAGGTCGGTGAGAGCGGTGATCTGGGCGGCTAGGATCCGCAGGTCGGCGGCGTTGTCGCGAGCCCAGGCGGTGATGCTCCGCTCCGCCGCCCGGCGGTCGCGAACGGCCTTCACGCGCTCGACGCCCGTGGCTGCCCCGTCCGGCGTCCCGGCCGTCGCAGGCCGGAGCCGCAGGTAGCGGTTCTCGGCGGCCTGCCGACTGGCGACGCCCATCGGGCGGGCGAGGTCGGCCCAGGTGGCCCCGGCGTCGCGGGCGGTCTCGACCAGCCCGGCCTCCCATCCCGCGAGCTGTGAGCGCAGCTCGCGCAGCAGGAGCAACGCACCCAGGGCCTGTTCCGGCCCGGACGGATCAGGGGGTGCCGTACGGCCGGCGGACGTCGGGTCCTGGGTGGAGCGTACGGCGTCGTTGATAGCGGAGAGGGCGGCGGCCACCGCGAGGAAGGAGGCGGGGGCGGGGGGTGTGCCGCCACCGTCCAAGGGTGGTCCGGGTGTCTGGCGCTTCATGTCACTCTCCTGGCGACGTGAGTGTTTGTCATCGGATGGATGACATGCTAGAACAGTCCCAGGTGAAGCGCACTGGCTCCCACAGCCCGAACGCCTGGAGGTGTATCCCATGCTGATGCGCACCGACCCCTTCCGTGACCTGGACCGGCTCTCCCAGCAGTTCCTGGCCGCCACCGGCACCTGGTCCCGCCCGGCCTCCATGCCACTGGACGCCTACCGCACCGGCGACCACTACGTGATCTGCTTCGACCTCCCGGGCGTCGACCCGGAGGCGATCGACATCGACGTCGAGCGGAACATGCTGACCGTCAAGGCCGAGCGCCGCCCGCGCCCCGAGACCGAAGGCGTACGCCTGGAGCTGTCCGAGCGGCCCCTGGGCGTCTTCTCCCGCCAGATCATGCTGTCGGACACGCTTGACCCCGAGGGGATCAGCGCCGACTACGACGCCGGTGTACTGACCCTGCGCATCCCGGTCGCCGAGAAGGCCAAGCCCCGGAAGATCGTCGTCACGCAGAGCGGTGACCGCAGGCAGATCAAGGCCTGACCCCGCTCCGAACCGCCGCTCCGAACCGCCGTCCCGCACCGCCGATCCGCGCCGTGCGGGACGGCGACCCGACCCCGCTGCCGGGCGCAGCGTGTCCTGCTCCGGCTCTCCGCAGGTCGGCACCCCTGACTGTCCCGGGCTTCGGCGGCCCGCACCCGGAAGGCTTCCCACATGACCTGGCCCCACCTCGTCCAGCAGGTACGTGACTTCGGCCGCTACGACACCGACCAGGAGGCCGAACGCGTCCTGGAGGCGGTCCTCACCGCACTGGGACGCCAGCTCGTCGGCGACGAACGCTGCGACCTGGCCGCAACCCTGCCCGACCGCGCACGCGCTCTCCTGGTGTCGCAGATCCCCCTCGCCCAGCCGGTGGACGCTCCCGCGTTCGTGGCGGCCGTCGCCACCGCCCTGGACACCACCCTCGCGTCCGCCCGCTGGGACGCCTCATCGGTCCTGGCGGTCCTCGCCGACCTCGCGGGCGACCGGCTCACCGACCGGCTGACCGCCCGACTCCCCGTCGGTTACGCGTTCCTGTTCGGCCGAGCCAACCTGACCGTCGCCGCCTGAGGCGGCCCGTCCCGCCGCGCCCCGGAGACTACCTCCGCTTCGAACACCGAAAAATCTGTGCTGGCTGGAGTAGACATTGCCCTCGGTGCGGGCTAGCGTTTCTCTCGTAAGACGCAGTCAGCGGTACCCGCCAGACACGAACTGGCGGGTTGCAGTGCAGAAGTTCGCAGGTCGGCACGGTTGCGGAGTCCTGAAGCCAGGGTTGGTGCAGTACGGCGACAGGGCTGGTGGCCGGGCCGGGCAGCCCGCAGTGATCAGGGGCGGCCACGAGCAGTACCGCAGTTCAGTCGAGTCAAGTTGCAGTCGCTAGTTGCAGTCGCAACCACCAGCAGTACCCAGTAGTACGCGGGATCTCAGCAAAGGCGCCGGGTTGCGGGCGCGCGTGCTGGGAGGTCGGGCAGCGGGGTTCCAAGCCGAAGCAGGTGTGCAGGACGGGCGACGGGGCTGGTTGCCGACCAGGTGGAGCGGTATCGCCACCACAGCAGTTCGCAGGATGTTCTCAGTGACGCAGAGGAAGAACGGAGGGCACAGCGCCATCAGGATCGCCCGGCCCGTGAGGTAGCAATTTCGTCCGGGCGGACACCGCAGACCCCCCAAAGCACGAAGGACGGTGGTTTCCGGTCACGCATACGCGATCCCCGCACACCCCCTCTCCGGGGGTAGTCGCGGACACAAGGAATCCGGCCCAGGGCCGGTAGATGGTGATGTTCCCCTTCGGGGCCCCGGAGCCGCAACGGCGCCGGGGCCCCTCGACGCGTTCCCACACAGGTAAAGGAAAGAGGTGCAGTGACCACGACCACCAACCGGCCCCACACTCCCGAGACACATGACGCCGTCAGCTTCCTCGACGACGACGACTACCCCGCCTACACCATGGGCCGCGCCGCCGAGATGACCGGAACAACCCCCGGCTTCCTGCGCTCACTCGGCGAACAGGGCCTCATCACCCCACTGCGCTCCGAGGGCGGCCACCGCCGCTTCTCCCGTTACCAGCTGCGCATCGCGATGCGCGCCCGCGACCTGGTCGACCAGGGGACGGCCATAGACGCCGCCTGCCGCATCATCATCCTCGAGGACCAGCTCGAAGAGGCCCTCCGTATCAACGAAGAGCTCCGCCGTTCCCGCCTCGGCCAGGAGCCGCCCGCAGCCGGCTGACGTCGGTGCCGGGGTGTGCCAGGCGATCAACCTGGCCCGCCCCGCCGACGGTCGTCGCGCTGGGCCGGCCGACGCCTGGGGGCGGCGGCATCTGCTGACCACTGCCCAGATGTGAGACCGACCCGTGCCAATGGTCAGGCTTCTCCCCGGTCGGGCGTGCTGCCCGCCTCCCCTCCCGGCATGTCCGCCTGTGCCCGGCACGGCGCCTGCGCCTGGCGGGCCGCGCGGTTGAACCGCCTGCCCCAGTCGTCGACCCGGTCCACCAGCTCGGGAGGCTCGACGATGCGGAAGTCCGCGCCGAGCGTGCCGAGTGCTGTCGTGGGCCAGTCCAGGGAGTCGGAGGTCATACGGACCCGGCAGTGCTCGGCATCGACCTCCTCGACCGTGCTCCACCGGCCGATCCGGTCGCGAACCACCGCAGCCGGGGCGTCCACCAGGACCTCGACCCGGTAGGGGCGGGGCGCGCTTTTGAGCCCGGCCCGGACGAATTCGGCGGCGTCGGGGGCGGGCAGCTCGCGGGGCCTGAACCGGACCTCGGTGCCCTGCGGTGCGGTGAGCCGGTCCAGCCGGAAGGTGCGCCAGTCGTGCCGGGCGAGGTCGTATGCGACCAGGTACCAGCGGCGGGCGAGGCAGACCAACCGATGCGGTTCGACGTGCCGCTCGGCGTGCCGGCCGTCGGCGGCGGTGTAGGCGAAGCGGAGCTGCTCACTGTCGCGGCAGGCCAGCGCCACCACGACGAGCTCGCCCGGGGCGATGCCCGAACCGGCCGGGCCACCCCAGTCGCCGGGTACGGTCATCGCGCGCAGCGCCTCGACCCGGTGCCGCAACCGGGCCGGCATCACCTGCGCCACCTTGGCCAGCATCCGCACCGAGGCCTCGGCGATGCCTTCGAGCGGGCTCTCGGCAGCAGCCTGGAGACCCACGGCGAGCGCGACCGCCTCCTCGTCGTCGATCACCAGCGGCGGCAGCGCCGCGCCCGCGGCGAGCTGGTAGCCGCCGTCGACGCCGCGCTGCGCCTCGACCGGATAGCCGAGCTCACGTAGCCGGTCGATGTCACGGCGCAGAGTACGGACCGAGGTGCCCAGCCGATCGGCCAGTTCGGCGCCCGGCCAGTACCGGTGGGTCTGGAGCAGGGAGAGCAGCCGCAGCGTCCGGGTGCTGGTGTTTGCCATGACTCCGATCATTCCCGGATTCAGGACAGGAAGTGGCCGCTATGGCTCCTAGCGTGGGACTCGTCCGACAGAGCGACAAGCGACCGAAGGCGGAGACCATGAACGAGACCCTGACTGCCGACAAGCCGACCACCTCTGCGGAGGCCGTCCCCGCGCAGGCCGCCACCGGAGAGCGTGCCGACCTGCTGGTGGCGCTCGCCAAGCAGCGGCACTTCCTGCGCTTCACCACCCGTGACCTCACCGACGAGCAGGCCGGACTGCGGACCACCGCCAGCGAGTTGTGTCTGGGCGGCCTGATCAAGCACGTGACCTCGGTCGAACGGCTCTGGGCGAACTTCATCCTGGAGGGCCCGTCGGCGATGCCCGACTTCACCACCTGGACCGAGGCCGACTTCGCCCGCCGCGCCGACGAGTTCCGGCTGCTGCCGGCGGAGACGCTCGCCGGCGTCCTGGCCGACTACGAAGAGGTCGCCCGCCTCACGGACGAGCTGGTCGTCACCCTGCCCGACCTCAGCGCCACCCAGCCGCTCCCGAAGGCGCCGTGGTTCGAGGCCGACGCGGAATGGTCCGCCCGGCGCGTCCTGATGCACGTCATCGCCGAAACCGCTCAGCACGCCGGGCACGCCGACATCCTCCGCGAGTCCCTGGACGGAGCCAAGAGCATGGGGTGACCGGTCGGCTGGCTTGCCTGCACGAACTCTGGCTGGTGAGCATCCTCGGTCGTAGATCGCCCGCAACCACGGTTCCCTGACTTCGGGCACCCGCGCGAGCGTGTACCTGAACGCGTGCGGGGACGGCTGGAGCGGGTACCACGGGTGCGGCGGCAGCGGGTCGTCCCGCTCCACACCCTGGCCGAACTCCGGGCCCCTCGACGGCGATCTCACCAGCGCGGTCAAGCGCGAGGCCCGCGACGTGGTCGTCATGGGCAGTCTCGACATCGTGCGCCAGCTGATGACCGAGGACCTGGTCGCCGAGTACCGGCTGATGACCTTCCCCACCATCCTCGGCGCCGGCCAGAGGCTCTTCCCGGCCGACGGACCGCACAGGGATCTGGAGTGCGTGTCTGCGGAGCAGGTCGGTGCCCTCGTCCTCACGCGCTACGGCAGAGCTGCCGCGCGCTGACGACTCTCCCAGGGTGCCGGTCGCCGAAGATGCGAGGCGGACAGCTGGGATCCGCGCGGCTGGCCGTCGAGACCTCCGGGCAAGGTCCGTCGGCTGTCCGACCAGGAGGGCAGCCGATGCTGCACCAGAAAGTCGCTCTTCCGGCGAGTGGTCCGGCTGATGTCAGTGGGCGCGTTTAGGCTCCGTTTGACCAGGGAGTCCGAGTGAGGAACGTGATTGTCATGTCGCGTGTTCGGGTGCACAACTTCAGCGTGTCACTGGACGGGTTCTCCACCGGGGAGGGACAGAGCTTGGAGGCCCCGTTCGGCCATGCCGGGACTCGGCTGGTCGACTGGTTTCTTCATACCCGCGCGTTCAATGAGATGCACGGCGAGGCTGGCGGCAGCAGCGGTGTCGACGATGCCCTTGCCTGGGCCTGGGGTGCCGGCGTCGGGGCGGAGATCATGGGCCGCAACAAGTTCGGCCCCCAGCGCGGCCCGTGGACCGACGAGGAGTGGAAGGGCTGGTGGGGGGACAACCCGCCGTTCCACACCCCGGTATTCGTGCTGACGCACCACCCGCGCCCGTCCTTGGAAATGGAAGGCGGCACGGTCTTCCACTTCGTGGATGCCTCGCCGCAGGAGGTGCTGCGGCAGGCCCGCGAGGCGGCAGGTGGCCTCGATGTGCGGATCGGGGGAGGCCCGACAACGATCAAGCAGTTCCTCGCGGAGGACCTGGTCGACCACCTCCACATCGCCGTCGTACCGATCATCCTGGGCCGCGGTGAGCGGCTGTGGGACGGGCTGGAGGGGCTGGAACAGCGGTTCCAGGTGGAGTCGGTGACGACGCCCAGCGGCATCACCCATATGACCTTCACCCGTCCGTAGCTCCGCGGGCCCGCCGTAGCGAGGCCCGTCGGGTCAACTGAGCTGAAAGCAGGAGACGGAAACGCAGAGGGCCCGCACCGCCGAAGCGGTGCGGGCCCTCTGACCTGCGGAGGATACGAGACTCGAACTCGTGAGGGATTCATCCCAATACGCCTTCCAATTGTTCGTCTGGCCGTCCAGGCCTGACTGCAGGCGTCCTGACCTGCGGCGGAGCGGGCTATTGGCTGGCTTCTGAACGGCTCTGGACGGGGGTGAACGCAACCAGAACCGCAACCAGAGCAAGCCGACTCTGTGCTGCCAGGTGCCACAGCCTCGCGCCCCCGCCCCGGCCGCCTCCCCCGGCCCCGCCCGACGACGTGAGCGCCGGCCGGCGCGCGGCGCCCCAAAAAAATCTTCGCGGTCCGGGGCAACTTTTCCGGGGGTGGTGACAACTGGGTGGTGTCCGGACAGGCGGTCCGGCCAGAGGCAACGGCTGAAAGAGAGCATCGACATGTTCCCTCGCCCATCCACGTCGCCGGAGGCGTCTCCCGGTGGTCGCGCCCGCCGTGGTCGCGCGTCGTTGCGCTCGGCCGTTCCGGGGCCGCGGCAGACGCATCGTGCCCGTCGGCTGTACCAGCGCCGGAGCTTCTGGGCAGCCGTCGGTCTGGCGGTCGTGGGCGGCTCCGTGGTCGTGGTCAACACGGCCTCAGCGGGAACCGTGGACACGGACGCCTGGTACGTGCTGGTCAACCACAACACCGGCGAGGCGCTGGACGGCCTCGGCTACGCCACGTACGACGGTGCTCCGCTGGGGCAGTGGAGCCGTACCGGCGGGACCAACCAGCAGTGGAAGTTCATCGACTCGGGTGACGGGAACTACCGGCTGCAGAACCGGAACTCCGGCAAGGTGCTGGACGACTACAACTGGTCGAAGGCCGAAGGCGCCGAGCTGGTGCAGTGGCGCGACCTGAACGGCGCCAACCAGCAGTTCCACATGGAGAAGTCGTCGGACGGCTACGTGCGTCTGATCAACCGCCACAGCGGCAAGGCGGTCGAGGTCCCGCTCGATTCCAAGGCCGACGGGGGCCGCATCGCCCAATATCACGACTGGGGTGGCCCCAACCAGCAGTGGCAGCTCGTCCCGGCCGGCAGCGTCAGCGGCACCGGGAACACGGGGAGCTCCGGCAGCAGCGTTGCGCCCACCAAGCCTGCCACGCCCGCCACGCCCGCCACGCCCGGCGGCAGCGTCCCGGCGAGCCAGGCGCCGAGCACCCGCCCGGCGTCGTCGCCGTCGGCGGCTCCGGCCCCCGCGGGCGGCGGCAGCTCGGCGAAGCGTCTCATGGGCAGCAGCACGATGCTCCTCGGCGGCCTGATGGACGACTCCACGGCCAACGCCGCGCCGTTCGACGTGCGGTACGCCTACATCCACAGCCAGCCCGCGCCCTCGGCCGAGGCCTACACGGCCTCGCGCTGCAAGGCCGAGTGGTCGGGCTGGTGGGGCTGCTGGACCGGCGACACCACGGCGCCCGGCACCCAGGTGACCGTGTACAAGGACCGGGCGTCCAAGGCGACGTACCAGGGCAAGCCGCGCCCGCAGAAGTATCTCTTCACCTGGTACTCGCTGCGCGACCTCGGAGACGCGGCGGGCCAGGGGGACGGTCCGGGCGAGGTTGTCGCCATCAACAGGAGCGACCTGCTCACCCGCTACATGAACGACTACCGCTTCTTCCTCCAGAAGATCGGCAACTCCCAGGACATGATCGACCTCGAGCCCGACTTCTGGGGCTTCGCCCGGTCGCTCGGCAACCTGCACCAGGTGCCCGCGCAGGTGAAGGCCGCGAACCCGACCGACTGCGGAGCGCAGGAGAACAGCGCGTCCGGCCTGGCCCAGTGCCTGATCTCGATGGCGCACAAGTACGCGCCGAACGCCGGCGTGGGACTGCACCTGACCTGCTTCGACTGGCAGCAGAACACCCCGCAGTGCGTCAAGGACTACGCGGACCTCGGGGCGAAGAACGCCGACTTCCTGGTCAGCGACGTGACGGACCGCGACGCGGGCTGGTACGCGCTGCCCGCCCACGGCAGCCGTGACACCTACTGGAACGACCAGAAGGGCTTCGCCGCGCTCGGGTTCTACAAGACGATGTCCGAGTCGGTGGGCAAGCCGGTGGTCCTGTGGCAGGTCCCCCTTGGCAACATGGCGCAGAACAACACCCCCGGCCACTTCAAGGACGACAAGGTCGACTGGTTCTTCTCGCACCTGGACCAGGTGGCGAACGCACACGTCGGCGGCCTCCTGTTCGGCGCCGGCTGGTCGGAACAGACCACGCCCGAGACCGACGGCGGGAACCTGATCAACAAGACGATCGCCAACCACAACTCGGGCGGCACGCCGCTCAAGTAGCCACCCCCAGCCGGTCGGCCCCCCTTCGACAAGGCCAGCGTTCATCCCCCGTCGTCCCGCGGAGCACAGCCGGTCGGCTCATGGCGTGAAAGCGGGAATCGGCCGGGAGACGACGAAGGCCCCGACCGCAGTGCGGTCGGGGCCTCGCGTTTGCCCTGGCGGGCAGGTGCGGAGGATACGAGATTCGAACTCGTGAGGGTTTTATCCCAACACGCTTTCCAAGTCTCCCGAACGCCGTCCGCCGGGGTTCACGCCCGTCCCGACCTGCGGCGAAGCGCACGGCTGGGCGGCGGCTGAACCTGCCCGCACGAGGGTGAATGAGACCAGAACTGAGACCAGCCGTCCTGCTGCGGACGGTGGGTTCCTGGCCCGGGCTACGCGGGCATCACGCCGTGGATGCGGGAGATTGTGAACATGCGCTCGTCGTCCCGCAGATGACACCAAGCGTGGAGATAGGGGGCGTTGAGCTCGACTCGACTGAGGGTGCGGACGGTCGTGCTGCCCGAGGTGGCGACGTACTCGATGGTGATCGACTGCCCTTCGTCGATGGCATGGGCCAGTTGGCGGACATCGGTGAAGGAGAGGTTGCCTGCGTTCCCGGCGATGATCTCCTCTGTGTCGCTGGTATACGGGTGGCCGTCGTACGGGTCGGGCTCTGTGAGGTCCTGTGGGGCGTTCCGGAGCCGGGTTGCGAGGGTGTGCAGATCGACGGCCGTCCTTGCGTCCGCGGTGCGGGCGTCCGGCCGCTGTGTGCGGCTCCTGCCACCGGGCAGGCGCGGGCGTGGGACCGGGTTCGCCGCGCGGTGGTGCTGGGCCCGCTCGATCCGGACCGATCCGTCGGGCTTCTCGGCGATCGGGGCGTAGCCCGCAGCGCGCAGTGCTGCGATGGTCTTGTCCGCCGGGGTCCGGCTGATCAGCACCGTCGGCGCCAACTGTCGCAGGCCGCACTGGGCGAGCTTGCGGTGGGCGGCCAGTTCGGCCAGGAGGGCCGGCTCCTGACCATGGATCACGCAGACCGCGGAGACGACGCGCACCCGGCCGTGGCTGCGCGCAGTGTCGTGGATCAGGTACGAGAGCGGTTGGGGAAGCGGCTCGACGGCGACGGCGGCCAGGTCGGCCGTGAGGGAGTCGGGGGTCAAGCCCGCGTCGAGGGCGCGGCGGACGCTGCCCGGGCTGAACCGCCACACGGACGCGGCACCGGCGGTCTCCCGGTCCGCGACGGAGTCCAGCAGCGAGAGGAGGGACACCGCGGGCGTGCCGGCGACTACGGCCGTGAGGTCGCTGCCGAAGCGAGCGGTCCCGCTGGCGGCGGGCAGCAGCCGCCGACAGGCGTCGGTCAGTGCTTCGGTGTCGTCGGCGAGCAGGGCGGTCCCGATCGGGGACACGGCCCCGAGAGCGAGCGCACCGAGATATTCCGCCTCCCGGACCACAGTGGCGAACGGCGTGGCGTCCTGGGGGAGTTCGTCGGCGAGTGGGCGGAGCCACCTCAGCAGTGCCCCGAGGTCCGCCGACTTTGCCGCGCCTTCGCCGGCGGGGAGCTGCGACGCGGCTGTGAGCAGCCCGTGCCGGGCCTGGATGCAACCTCCGCAGGGTGGTGCCCCGGCGAGTGCAGGCAGCGCCTTCCCGTCCTCGTCGCGGCTTCCGCCAGGGGTCAGAGGGAGCGCCCACCAGGCCCGGAGCAGCGCGGCGAGTTGGTCGGCTGGTTCCTGCTCGGTCCAGGTGTCGTAGGCGGTGGTCGCCGCGACCCTGTCGCCGTCCCGGGCCAGCAGGCCTGCCGCGCTCGCCGTCTCCAGCACGAGGCGTACCGGGATCTCGTCGCACTGTGCCGCTCTGCCGATCCGGGACAGCTCGCGGGCGCCGATCCCGCCGGCCTTGAGCCGGGCCGGTGGAGCAGCGGCGCACAGCCCGAGGACGGACACAGCATGGCCGGCGAACGCCATGGAGGCGGCTGCGGCTTCCCGTTCGACATCCGAGCCGGTGGCGGGAACAGAGCGCACGCCGGGCGGGGCAGGTGTGAACGGAGCGTGCCAGTCGGAGCCGCGCAGGGCGAGTGCCACCTCTGCGGGCATCCGAGGCGGCCCATAGCGGTACCGGTCCCGGATCAGCAGTCCCCGTTCCACCGCCCACTGTTCGCCGGGCCTGGAGCCGGCTTGCGGCGTCCCGAACATGACGAAGTCCGGTTGCTTCGGAGCCTTTCGTGCTTGCCGCTCGAGGAGTTCTCGGGTGGCTGCCGGCGCCTTTGCCACCAGCGTGGCGACCCGCGCAGGATTGCCATGGTGATCGAGCAGTGCCGCCAGCCGCTGCTCCTTCCTGTTGGCCTCGGGTTTGACGCCGAGCTTCGCCAGCATCCGGCCAATTTCGTCGGAGGTCGAGCCTGCGAGCAGTTGCCCGAGTGGTGCGTCGAGCCCCAGCGGCGAGGCCCATGTGTTCCGCAGCGCTGCCGCCATACGGAGCCGGCCGTTGCCATCCGGCCACACCAGAGCGCGGTCGGTCAGCGCCTGCAGCGTGGCGGCGAGTTCGCGGGCGCGTTCACCGTGCGTGGCCCCCAGCAGGGCTGCCAGTTCGTCCAGCGATGCGACCGTCAGCGCGGCGAGGGCTTCCGCCAGCTGCAGGCATGGCAGTGCGATCCGGGGGAGGACCAGCGCCACTGACCCCGGGCGCTGAAGACGGTCCGCCAGTTCACCGAGCGACTGCGGCTCCGGAGCCGACACGGTGTCGGGGCGCGCCGCCAGGATCCGCTCCAACTCCGCAGCATCCAGACCGCGTAGCCATGAGGCCAGCGCTGACTCGCTCTTCTTGCCGATGGGACACCTCACCGCGTAGAGGACGCCACATGCCTGCTGAAGCCGTCCGGGGAACACCAGGATGGCGCACCAGCGAGGTAGAAAGCAGCAAAGGCCGGAGCACCGGGTGGTCCGGGGCTTCGATCAGGCGGGGAACCAGTCGGGTCTGGCGTCAACCGCCCTGTCCGAAACGTGCAGCCGTCGAGGACTGGCACAGATGTACATCTGCTGCATTTGTTGCATGAGTGAGCCCGTGATCGAATCAACGGCCGAGGTTCGCGGCCACCTTGCGGACGTCCTCGATCGTGCGCGTCGGGACGAGACCCCGACGATCATCACGCGGCGGGGCAAGCAGGAAGCCGTAGTACTCGATATTCGCGAGTACCAGCATCTGCCGACTGGCGGAACAAGCCGAAGAGGTGTGGCTCAACCGGTTGGCGGACGAAGCGGAGGCCGAAGGCTCTGAGGGGTCGGTATCGCTCGAAGAGATGGCCGCCATGCTTCGCGCTCACCACGCCTGACCCATGGGCTACGTCACGCGGTTCGCGCCGCATGCCCAGCGGGACATGCTCAAGATTCCCCGCCCCGACGCTCTGCGGATCCTCTACCGCCTCACCGAACTGCAGAACGCTCTGGGCGAGGGTGACGCCTCAGCCTTCGACATCAAGGCCCTCCAAGGGCACGGTGCGAGGTGGCGTCTGAGGGTCGGGAGCTATCGCGTGGTGTACACGGTCGAGGACGGTCAACTGATCATCTGGGTCATGACAGGTGGCAACCGGCGCGATGTCTATCGCCATCTGTAGGCGCTGCCGGACAACTCGGCCGGCAGGCCCGGGCGGATCGACCTGAGTCGTGGGGGATGTCGTGCTCGCCGAGACTGCAAATGAGCCGTGAACGACGAAGGCCCGGGCCGCTGTGCGGTCCGGGCCTTCGTGGAGGCGGAGGATACGAGATTCGAACTCGTGAGGGTTTTATCCCAACACGCTTTCCAAATGTTCGTCCGGCCGTCCGAGGACGGTCGCAGACGTCCTGACCTGCGGCGGAGTGGCTTGGTGACTGGGCTCTGAACGGCGCTGGACGGGGGTGAATGCAACCAGAACTGCAACCAGGCCGTAGCCCTCGACCGCGCTTGCGGCGGCCACCTACCAAAGTGGCATGCCGAGATTGCCGACGCGTCCGATTCGGGCCTGCGGGCTATCCAGGATTCGTCGTCGGTTGTGCGGGCCCTGCCCCACTACGCGAACGGCTCGCCCGTCCGTTGGCCGGCCCGGAAGGACGTCGAGGTCGGGCGACGGTTGCCGGGGTTGGGCGGTTCGTGGCGGAGATGGCCGGAGCCGAGGGGGCCGGCCGGGCGGGTGCGGCCGACGCAGTGGCGGCCAGGTCGTTGAGAGCCGCGTTGACTACCGGCCAGCACATGTTGACCGTGTCGCGGTTGGGCCCGTGTCCGGTTCGTCGTTCCGCCGTTGGATGCACCAGGTTGCGGTAATGCCGCACGAGTTCCGAAGCGAGCTTCGCGTCGTGCTCGATCCAGCCGTTGTCGTGTGCGAGATCGACGAGCTCCTTCAGGCCCATGTCCTCCGGTCGCTTTCTCAGTGTCCGAGCAGTTGCGCGCACCTGGGCGACGTGCACGAGAACCCCCTCCAGGAGACTGCCCAGCATGATCACGGCTGCCGTGTATGCACCGTGCTCGTAACACGTGTGCGCCTCGTCGAGCCTGGTCTGGACCGCCGCTGCCAACGCCGGGTCGCTGATTACCTGCGAGACGGAGACCTGCAGTTCGACCCTGGGCATCCGCACCGACTCGCCGGCGTCGGCCTCGACCGGTACGAGGACTGGCTGTCCCTCCGCGTAGCTGATTCGCCACCCTTCCAGGGCCAGAACCTCGTCGAGTCGAGCGACAGTGGCCTTGTACTCGCGCGGCTGGCCAACGTACTCACGCTGGTCGGCGAGTCGCAGCACTGCCTTCAGGGCATCGCCCTCGCCCTCCTCTTGGCGTTCGCGAAGCAGTTCGAGCGTCCACTGGTGCCGCGATGTGCCATCGGGGTCGGGGACGTCCTCCCACTTCGCGCGCCGCAGGAACTCGGCGATCTCGTAGCCCTTGCGGTACAGCAGTGGTGAATCGTCGCCACAGATCAAATAGGCGATCTCGATGAGGACGCTCTCGTCGAACGACTGGCTCACGTCAGGTCTCCTCGGATGTCATCAGCGGTCAGATCCTCGTCATCGGTCGTTTCGTCATCGACATCCGCGTCTTGCGACTCGTCGTGCAAAGCGACCGGCTTCCAGTCACTCGCCTCACTGGGGGCAAACTGTTCGAATTCGGCCGCGCCCGGGTGGATACCGAGCGCCGTGAGCTTGCGCCACAGGGGAGCGAGAGCCTCGTCGGGTGCAAGGGTGAACTCGCTGCTGCGGACCCGCCAGAACGTCCACTTTGCACGTCGCAGGTCCCGCTCGCGCTCGTAGTCGTCCCGGATCTGCCTGCTGGTGAAGTGGTAGGGGCTGCCGTCGCACTCCACGGCAAGTCGCGCGTTGTCCCCGACCACGACCAGGTCGATGACCTTTCCGGCGACCTCCCACTGCGGAACGACGTGGTATCCGCGTCGCCTGATCTCCAGGAAGACCTTCTGCTCGAAGAGAGAGTCGAACGGGTCGCACTTCTCATCGGGAGTGACCATCGATAGGGCCGGTGGTGCGACGTGCAGAGACGGCGGCTTCTGCATGTAAGTGAGCAGGGAGTGCCGTAGATCCTTGCTGCTCAGCTGATCCGAGGTCACCGAGGTGAAGAGCCACATCTGATCACGCGCCCGACTCGCCGCGACGTTGAAGCGCCTGCCGTCGTTCAGGCCGGTCAGCGCCCGGGCGTGGTCAGCGTCCACCACCATGGAGAGCAGGATCACGTCCCGCTCGTCCCCCTGGAACTGTTCGGCGGTTCCGACCCGGATGTTGTGTCGCACACTGGCCTCAGGGCCGATCTCCGTGTCGATCAGGTCCTCAAGCAACCGTGCCTGTGCGCCGGACCGCAGGACGATGACGCCGATCTCCCGGCCGGCGTATGCCGGGTCGCTGATCAGCTCCCGCAGTTTGCCGACCAGGCGTTCCGCCTCGGGCCTGTTGACGAGACGCTCACGCATCCCCTCGCAGTAGCCCTCGCGCACATGGACGACTTCCAGGGGCCTCAGCCGGTCGGCGCCGTACTGGCGAAGGGGGACCAACTCGTTGTCCGGGTAGAACTGCCGCGAGGACCATTTGATGATCTCCGGCATGCAGCGGAAGTGTTCGGTCAACCGGATGACCTCGGGGAAGCGAGCAGACAGCAACTCGTAGAGGTTCGATTTCGGGTTGAAGCCGTCCCGCTGCCAGTCGGCGAAGCCAGCCAGCCGTTCATCGACCTTCTGGTTGATCTTGTCATGCTTGTTGCCGGTGTAGAACGGTGCGCACTGCTTGTCATCGCCGACGACGATTACACGGGGCGCCAACCAAAGCAACAGCAGCCCAGACAAGCCGACTTGGCTGGCTTCATCGACGATGACGACGTCGAAGGCGTCAGGTTCCGGATCCAGCATCTCGACCACCTGTCGCAGCGGCATGACCCATGCGGGCACCGCTCCCCGCGCGTCGCGCATCGCGGACCGGGCTGCGGCCAGATGCCGCTTTCCCTGTGCCGTCGTGCCGCGTCCGGCATGCGACATCGCAGTGGCGTAGGCGCTCAGCGCCTGCTTCTGCCTGGTTGTCATCCGCTTGAGGCAGTGCAACAGTGCTCGGTCCGCGGCGAGCTGTTCCTTGACGCTCTTGAGCTGTTCCTCGACGTCTGCGAGCTTGCTCTCGAGCTGCGGCTCTCGCCCCGGAGACAGCATGCGATCCATGAAGCGCTTCGCCAACTGCCAGGACCACGCCCGGTCAAGCTCCGCGAACCGCCCTTGCCATTGCGGGTCCGCAGGTGAAGCGGCGAATGCGCGCCCGAGTTCGGGCAGTCCCTTCTGCAACTGCGCGAGCAGCTCGTACGCCTGCCTGCGGTCGGCTTCCCGCAGGTAGGCAGCCGCCACGGCGTCGATCGCCCTGGTATACGCGGTCGCGTCACGGTTCGACGCCGCGCGATGGACCTCGGCCAGCTCGGGAACATCGGCGCCGCTCGGGTTGGGAAGGGACCCGATCAGAGAAGCCAGTTCGCGCTCCGCCAGTCTGGCAGACAGCACCAGCCGCGCGCGTCCGGCCGTCTGCCGCACCTCGTTCCACTGCTCCGGCGACCGCACCATGAGCCCCTTCACTCCGGCCTTTACCAGAGCGTCGTGCACCGCCCGCGCCGCTGAGGTGAATGCATCCACCGCCTGCAACAGCGTGTAACGGTCCAGCAGTTCGGACAGCACCGCCTCGGGGTCACCCTCGGCTTTGGGGGTGCGGAACGCCTGCCACCGCTCTTGGAGCTGCCGCGCGCACTCCCGCAGTTCGAGGTGTACGACCACGGTCTCCACCTCTTCGGACGTCCGCGGGACACGGCCGTCAACACGGCAGTTCTCCAGCAGAGGACGAGCCTGCTTGTGGAAGGGCTTCTTCAGCGCCCATCTGCTCGGCTGGCCGTTCGTCCTCAGATACCGCGCGAACTCGCGGGCAGCCGCCCGCTGGTGTGGCTCTTCGGTCTGCGATACCTGCGGCAGCACGACCTCCGTCAGCGGCATACCAAGCAGTCGGTTGCGTACCTCTACGGCACGGGCGGAGTGGCGGCGCACTCCTTCCCAAAGCTGCTGACGCTTGTCAGTCATGCCGTCGACCAGTGCGGTGGTTTGCCAATGGTCCTGTGACCACGTCGTCGGATCGGCCGGCAGACCCTCCTGCTGGAGCGCCCGCTCAGCGGTGTCGAGGAGTCCGATGACGGTGTCGATCAGTTCCTCTCCTCGATCCGCCATCGTCAGCGCCGCTTCCGAGGGCGCGCTGCCTGACACCTCCAGAGCGGCCTGCAGGCTTCGCACGAGTTCCTCGAACCGAGCTGGAGCAGGCAGGGATTCGGGGGCGGGACACAGGAAAGCGCGCGAAGTGAGCACCTCGAACCCGTGGCGCCCCACAAGTCCGAGGAGGCGTTGGGCTTCTTCGGCCGTGATCGGCGGACGAACAGACGCATCTGCTGGCAGCTCGGGAAGCCACTCGTAGGACGCCGCCCGCCCGGAGACCAGTTCGACGATCTCTGCGAGCCGTCCGTAGTATCCCGGCGCCACTGCGGACTCGGGGTGCTCAACCCACTCGGCCTCCCGCAGATCACGCAGGTCCTCACGCAGTTCGGCCTGCAGTTTCTCCAGGTCCGACCGGTCCTGCTGGTGCCCCTCGATGCGCTCAGTGAGCTGATCGGTTGTCACCGAGGCGCTGAGATGGGACAGGGAGCGGACGGACCGCCCAAGTTCATCCCCGCCCTCATACCTGAAGTCTCCCTGAAGAACGCAGAGTTGGCGCAACTTCTGTGGGATCTTGTCGCGTAGGACCTTCAGCGCCTGTGCCTTCTCGCTGGGAGCAATAGTCAAGAGTTGTGGATGGGCTGATTTTCAGCTCTTGCTGCGGTGGTTGAGGGCGGTCCTGGCAGTGTTGCGGATCCGCTTGGTGCGGCCGGCCTCGGCGAGGATCTCGATGGCCTCGGTGTTCGTCCCGGTGGCGGTCTTGAGCTGGAGCCAGTTGGATGACGCGAGCAGGTCGTCCGGCTGCCAGGGCAGCGTGAGCGTGACGGCTCGGAAGAGTGACCACTCCCGCAGGCGCTGGGCCAGGAAGGGGTGGTCGATCGTGGCCCGGGTCATCGCCTGCGCCCACCCCTCGTAGGCGGGAGCGGGGTAGAGGCCGGCGGCTCGACGGTCCAGGTGCCGCAGCACGGCGGACTGGGCCATCGTCCGGTCCGGATCGGTGAGCACGCGGCTGACCAGGTCGAGCTCCTCCGGGTCGGCAACGTGCCTCAGCTTGTCGAGGTAGGCCGCGAAGCGGACATGCTCGTCCGGGTTCTGCAGGATCTCGTGGACGTTCATGCGGCCTGCTCCTCGCGCTCGACCAGGACGCCGTTCTCGAACCGGGCACCCGCTCGGACCAGGGACACCAGATGGGCGCCGGTGATCGCGCGCCATCGCGCCTGAGCGGACTCGACCAGCTTGAACACCATCGCGAGCGCGGCCGCCGGGCTGCCTGCGCCTCGCGTGACCTTGGTGCGGAGCTTGACCGTGGAGAAGGTCGACTCGATGGGGTTGGTGGTCCGCAAATGAATCCAGTGCTCGGCGGGGAAGTCGTAGAACGCGAGGAGTTCGTCCCGGTCCTCGGTGATCTTCGCGACGGCCTTGGGGAACTTCGCCCCATAGGTCTTCGCGAACGCCTCGATCGCCTTCTCGGCGTGGGCGCGGTCCTCGGCGTTGTAGATCTCCTGCATCGCCTTCGTCGCGCCGGGCTGTGCGGACTTGGGCAGGCAGTTGTTGACGTTGCGGGCTTTGTGAACCCAGCACCTTTGCGGCCTGGCGGCCGGGAACACCTCGGCGAGTGCCCGCCAAAGGCCCATGGCACCGTCGCCGATGACCAGCTCGGGGTCGCGCATGCCGCGTCGGCGGCAGTCGCGCAGCAGGTCGGCCCACGACTCGGTGGACTCGCGCAGGCCTTCGGCCAGGGCGATCAGCTCCTTGGTGCCGTCCAGCCGGACTCCGAGCAGGACCAGGACGCACGAGTGGGCCTGGCCGAGCCGGACCTTCGGGTGGACCCCGTCGGCCCAGACATAGACGAAGTCGCGATCCGACAGGTCACGGTTCTGGAAGGCGGCGTGGTCGTCGCTCCACTGCCTGGTCAGCCGGGTCACGGTCGCCGACGACAGGCCAGCCGTGCCGCCCAGGAACTGCTCAAGCGCCGGGACGAAGTCGCCGGAGGACAGGCCGTGCAGATAGAGCAGCGGCAGCACCTCGGAGATCTTCGGCGACTTGCGGCACCACGGCGGAAGGATCTTCGAGGAGAACCGCTTGCGCTCGCCGGTCTCATCGTCGACACGGCGGTCGTTCACCCGCGGTGCCATGACCTCGACCGGTCCGGCCGCGGTGACCACGGTCCGAGGCCGGTGGTGGCCGTTGCGGACCACGAGACGTCGACCGTACTCGTCGGTCTCGGCCGACAACTCGGCTATGTACTGGTTGACTTCCGCTTCCAGTGCGGCGGCCAGCATCCGGCGGGCGCCTTCCCGAACGATCTCGTCAATCAGGGAGCCGGACTGTGTGGAGCCGTCGTCGGTGACTACGCTGAGCACGGGCGTACCTTCCCGACCCGCGCTGCAACGCGGGCCTACTCGGAGACCTTACGGATCATTCGGGAAGGTACGCCCTCCGCATGCCCTCCCGGAACCCGATCCACAAGTCCTGAGCATTGCTCTCTCGCTGGTCACCAGGACCCGCTTGCCGTCGGCCAGAAGCGCCGAGATCAGGTTGGCGATGGTGTGGGTCTTGCCGGTTCCGGGCGGTCCTTGGACCACGACACCGGTGTCCTTCTGCAGCCGGCTCAGCACTTCGCGCTGTGCTCGATTGACCGGGAGGGGGAACAACGGATCTGGTCCGAGCGCGGGCTCGAAACCTCCCGTCCCTTCGGCCGCCCAGCTTGTACGGTCCTCAGGCTCGATCTGGAACAGCAACTGCGCGAGCCCGAGCGGGCTCACAGCGCCCGGCTGAGCCAAGCGGCGGGCGATGCCGTCGTAGAACGTGACCAGCGCCCCCTGGCCGCGCTCACGCAGAACGATCGCCGGCGTGAACGAGACGCTGGGCTCGGCTGGGGAAGTCTCGTCCGGGCGGCTCCAGGTATCGTCGAAGCGGGCCACGTGCTCCATGCCGAAGGCCCGCTCGCACCAGGCGCGCAACACTTCCATGGCATCCGTGGACAGAGGGTGGAAGGTGTCCCCCTCGACCCGGGACCGCAGCGCGTTCAGCAACTGCGCGGTGTAGCCGTGGGTCTCGTCCAGGAAGTCCCCGTCCTCCAGCCTCGGGCTGTCACCGTCCGACAGGGAGACAGTGATGTGCACCGTCTCCTGGTCCACTGCCAGTACCAAGGGGACCGTCAGAACGTGCCTGTGCACCCGCTCTCTCTTGGTCCCACGGTCCAAGGCCAACAGTCCGGTGCTCAGGACTGCCTCGAAGACCTCTCCCTCCCGCTGGATCTGGGTCGCCATGCGGTAGAGGCGGCGGTGTAGCTGTCGGTACGGCTCTTCTTCCTGTTCGCGCTGTGCCCAGCGCTTCCACTCGGGAAGCCAGCGGCTGTAAGCGTTCAGCACGTCCAGGGCGTCGGCCCTGGCGATCTCGTCCGTCTCGTAGGTGTTGCCGTCCTCGTCCTCCACATAGCCGCGGCCGGGTCCGACCTCAGCCAGAAGCGGGTCCCCGGTTGTCGCGGAGGCCACGTCCTGTGGCTCGATCCAACCTTGCAGCACGTCGGGAACCGTCGGTGCGGGTCGTACGGGATAGTGCTTGACCTTGAACAGCACCCCGCTGGTTGCCAGCTTCGAGGGAACGAGATCGTCGGGGCATTCGGCAAGCCAGAGCACCTGCTTGTATTTCGAACAGTCACGCACTGGCTTGTAGGAACTGCGCACGAACTCCCGTAGGAACTCGACCAGGTCACGTGTGTGCCTGACAACCTGCGGATCATCCGCGCGCAGCGCTGGCTGCTTCAAGGCTTACCCCTCCAACTGTCGCTTTTGGAAAGCCTTCCAGGATGTGCGGAAGCCAGTCGCGAGGCAAACGGCGCAAGTTGTTGGCAGATAGATCCAGCCATGATCGCCGTGGTGGATCCAGCGGGCAACGGGCCGCCCTCACCTGCGGTAGCTTTCTGACTACACTCAGGTACTCGGGGAAACGCCAGTCGGTTCAAGTGCCGATCTGCTGGTTTGGGCAGTGCCCGACCCATCCTTGTTGTCTGAATATCGCCTGCAGAGCGTTCCTGCTACTTGAAAGCACACAGCATCACAACGTCTGACTCGAAACTGAGTCAGACCGCCACAATCCGTTGGAGGTGCCCTGCAGCCTTCCCCGTCCCGTCCCGCCGCATGGCGGTCATCCCCAGCTCGGCGAGCCGGGGCAGGAAACTCACCTCGAGTTGTTCCACCGGGTGCAGCAGGCCGCGCTCACAGGTCTCTGCGGTCCAAACGGCGCAGCGGGCGCGCGGGTAGGCCGGGTTGATGCCGATCTCGCCCTTCGGGATGGTGCCGTTGAACGGCGTCGGGATGCCCTCGGCGTTCCAGTAGCTCCACGCTTCCAGCGCCTTGGCCTGCTCGAAGGCGAGGTACAGCTCCGGGTAGCGGTCGACGATACGCATCTCGCGGAAGACGAGCTGGCCCAGCAGGTACGGCGCGGTTGTGGCGAGAAGGTCGAAGTCCGCGCTGCGGAAGGTGAAGGACGCCGCGTCCTGGTCGGGTGCGAGCGCCACGCTGGCGAACAGGTGTGACAGGCGCCGCCTGGTGAAGTCGGCCACCCCAGGGGCCAGGCCGGCCTCGATCTGCCCGACGAGCTGCAGCAAGCGTTCGTGTCCCGGGTTGAAGCGGGACAGGTCGAAGAGCTGGTCCATGCCCTGGACGGCTGAGAAGGCCAGCCGCTTGTAGAGGCGGTTGTTCATCTCGCCGAGCTGGGCGTACGCCTTGGTCTCGGGCGTCACGGAGTTGAGCATCAGGTACTCGGACAGCACCTCGAAGTACAGGTAGCCGAGGAACGGGAAGGTCGGCACGGTGGCGGCGAGCTGGTCGATGAACTCGACCTTCGGCGTCACCTTCCCAGTGGCGTTGGCGAGGAGGACGTCGAGGAAGGGGGCCGCTGTACGGAGCCGGTCCAGCACGGCTCGGCGGAGCTTGGCGTCTTCGGTCTCGGTGAGGAAGCTGCGGTGGGTGAGGTAGGTCCGCAGGTGGATGGCACCGAGGCGGAGGTAGTCGATGCCCTTGGGCGGTACGGGGGCGTCGGGGGTGATCTCGAAGACCAGGGTGCGGGTGTGCTTCTTGGTCTCCAGCAGGTAGGTGCCGAGGTTGTGGGGGCGAAGGCCGGCGGGCTCGGGGGAGAGGGTCGCGCAGTAGAGGGCCGCGACCAGGCACCCGGAGGAGGCGAACAGCTGGCCGCTGGAGCGGATCGCGTCGAGGGCGACGGTGGTGTGCATCAGGTGGATGGGTCGTCCGGCGGTCAGGGTTTGCGTCATCGCGTTGCTGCGAAGCAGCCCGCCGTTGGGCGTCTCCCGTTCGAGCTGGTGGCGCCAGTCGCCTTCGGTCTCAGCGAGCCCGGTGGGGCCGAGGCGGACGGTGCTGCTGGTGTGGTCGGTATGAGCGATGTCCCACTCGCTGTGCATAGGTGGCCTCCTACTGCTCTCGGCTGAGGATCTGGCGCGCGTGGATGAGCGCTCCGTGGTTGGTGGCGCCGTCGAGCCGGGCCTGTTCGCTGAGGACGACCAGGTCGAAGGCGACGGGGTGGAGCCAGGCGGGGATGATGACGCGGAGTTGGGACGGGTCGGGCCACCAGCGGGTTAGGGGAAGGCGGTAGCGGTCGAGGCAGTCGGCTGCCTTGAGCAAGTCGGTCAAGTGCGGGGCCTGTTGGTAGCCGCGCTTCTGCTCGGCGGTGAAGGCCGTGTACGGGACGTCGTGGAGGCCGATGGCGTCGGCGGCCAGTGCCGCCACAGCCGGTGGCAGCGTGCGGCCCAGCAGGCTGCCCACGGCGGTCTGGTTCGCGGTGAACCAGCCGGCTGCCCGCCAGCCGTGCCCACGGTCCTCGCGGTCGTCGTGTCGACGGCAGTCGTGAACGGCTGCCGCGGCGCACAGGGCCGCGGTGTGATCGCGGTCGAGTCCGTGCTCCTGGGCGAGCAGACCGGCGAGCAGGGAGACGCGGGCGTTGTGCCGGACGCCATGGATGGAGTCAACGAGCCGGGACTCCGCGAGCCAGGTGATGTCCGGTACCAGCATGAGCGGCGGATGTGGCAGGGTGGGCGGCGCTGCTGAGGGTTCGGGCCGGTTTCTGGCGATCCAGGCGAGTGTGTCCTGGTCCATGACCTGGTGAGCTGGAAGGCTCCGGTTCTCGGCGAGTTCTCTGAGCGACGCGGTGCTGTGCTCCGGCGTTCGTGAGGTCATCTCTGGTTCCTCGAAGGGAAGAGGTTCGGTGGGCGTCAAGCTGGGTGTGGCGATCCTGACCATGGGCACGCGGCCGAAGGAGCTGGCCGAGCTGCTGGCCTCGGTGGAGATGCAGACGGTCAAGGCCGCGAAGGTCGTGGTGGTCGGCAACGGGTGCGCGCTGCCGGAACTGCCCGCCGGGGTGGAGGGCGTGGAGCTCGTGGACAACTTCGGGGTGACCGGCGGCCGGAACGTTGCCCTGGAGCACCTGCGGGACGTGGACGTGGTGATCGACCTGGACGACGACGGTCTGCTGGTCGCGGACGACGTCCTCGCACGGATCGCCGCCCTGTACGAAGGCGATCCCAGGCTGGGGATCGTCGGTTTCCGGATCGCGGACGAGACCGGTGTCACCCAGCGGCGTCATGTCCCCCGTCTGCGGGCGGGTGATCCGATGCGTGGCGGTGAGGTGACCGGCTTCCTCGGCGGTGGCCACGCGCTGTCCTCGAAGATGCTGGAGCAGGTCGGGGGCTGGCCGGACGCCTTCTTCTTCGCGCACGAGGAGACCGACATGGCCTGGCGGGCGCTGGATGCCGGGTGGAGGGTGCTGTACGTGCCCGAGCTGCTGCTCCAGCACCCGCGCACCAGCCCGACCCGGCACTCCTTCTTCTACCGGGTGAACGCCCGCAACCGGGTCTACCTGGCACGCCGCCACCTGCCCGCGCTGCTGGTGCCGGTCTACCTCGGGGTGTGGGTGGCACTCACCATCGCCCGGACCCGGGACACGACCGGGCTGAAGGCGTGGTGCGCGGGCTTCGCCGAGGGCTGGCGCACAGCGTGCGGTCGACGCCAGCCGATGCGCTGGCGCACGGTGTGGGCCATGACCCGACTGGGTCGGCCGCCGATCATCTAGGCCGCTGCCGCCTGGCGCATCCAGTCGGGGATGGCCTCGGGGGTGGCCTTCAGCCAGGACACGTAGCGGTCGATGCCTTCCGCCATCGTGATGTTCGGCCGCCAGCCCAGCAGCTCCTCCATCCGCTGGACGGAGGCGTATCCGCCCTCGGGGTCGCCGGGCGGCATGGGCGTCTCGATCAGCTGGATGTCCGGGTAGTGGCTGCGGACGAGTTCAGCGACCTGCCGGATCGAAGTGCCGGTTCCGGTACCGATGTTGATGGTCTCGTTGTGTGTGCGAGGCGCGACCAGAGCCCGCAGCGTGCCAGTGGCGATGTCGTCCACGTGGACCATGTCGCGGATCTGGTGACCGCCGCCGTTGAGGTGCAGCGGCAGGCCGAGTGCGGCCCGCATGGCGAACCAGGCGACCACCCAGGAGTGGCTCCGCTCCTTCACGACCTGCGGCTCGCCGTAGACCGAGAAGTACCGCACGACGGCATACGAGATGCCGGCACCGTCGAGCACTGCGGCGGTCTGGTACTCGCCCCACGCCTTGCTGTTGCCGTACACCGACACCGGCTGGACCGCCGCGTTCTCCACGAACTGCGGGCTGCCGTTGCCGTAGACGCTGGCGGAGGAGACGAACACCATCCTGCGCACCCGGTCCGAGGCCGCGACAGCGTCCAGGACCCGCTGGGTACCCGTGATGTTGGTGTCGATGGCGTCCAGCGGCCGACGTGTGCAGGCCGCCACGTCGGCCAGGGCGGCGGCGTGGATCACGTAGTCGCAGCCGGAGATCACCTTGCGCATCAGGTCCGGCTCGGCGATGTCGCCGACGATGAAGTCCGGGGCGGAGGCGTCGATGCCGAACCGCTCGCGGTACACCTCGTGCGGGTAGGCGTCGAGCTTGCATACCGAGATGGGGCGGGCGCCCAGTCGGCGGAGCTGGGCCGTGATGCGGCTGCCGATGAGGCCACCGGCACCAGTGACCAGGACGGTCTTTCCTGAGAGCTGTTCGAGGGACAAGGGAGGCTCTTCCTCTCGCACGTGGGATGGGCGTGTTGCGGCGACGCGCGGGTCAGCTGTCGCGGTGCTGAGGGCAGCGACAGGCGGGCCAGCTGGCCGATGGGTGGTAGGCGTGGGCGCCGGGTTCTGATTCCACGGTGATGACGCCGGAGTTGTCGTACCGGGTGCCGTCCTTCGCGATCTTGAACGTGCGGATGTACAGGCCCTGGTGGCGCTCCTCGGGGAGCTTGAAGTCCGCGGAGTTCTCGGTGCTCACGCCGCCGACTCCCGGTGGCGCCTGCGGCGGCGACGACCGGCAGCGAGCTGACGCAGGACCAGGGCACGTCGGCGGGCGCGTTCCCGGTTCGGGACGAAGATGACGGTCCGGTCGCCGGCCTGGGTGTGGATCTCGGCGCTGCTCACCCGGCGCTCCCGAAGCGGATGCTCCTGGTCACGTCGCAGGGCCATGGGCTCTCGCACCGGACGCACAGCCCGTCCTTGCTGCGGTGCTCGTCCAGCAGCATGCGATTGCTGGTCGCTGCGGCGCCCTCCCGCGTCGGACTCGTGGATCGGCCCGAGATCGGCCGGGTGGGGTCCACAAGCGTGGAAGCGACGTTGAGGCTCCACGGGTGCGGTGTGCCGTCGGCAGTCGTCATCAGCCTCTCCGGGGTCGCGAGTTGGCGGGACGGCTCTCGATGCCGGATGCATGGCTGGAGCCGCCGCAGGCCGCCGCTCCGCAGGGGTCCAGGACCCGAGTCGGCTCCACCGTGCGGAGCGGCATGCAGTTAGTGAACCGCCTAAACGCTACTGGGAGTACGGTGTTGGGCACGCTATGCGGTTTAAGCGGTTTAACGGCCCGTCAGGGAGGTGCGCTTTGGCGCCGACGAGGGAACCGAACGAGCGGCTGCGGGCGGTCATCAGGGAGACGAAGCTTTCCGGCGATGCGATCGCGCGCCTGGTCAGGCGGGTGGCGGCCGAGCATGACGAGCTTTTGGAGACCAACAAGTCGAGCATCACGCACTGGAAGAACGGCGGTCAGCCGGCCGGGAACGTCGGTGCCTTCCTGGCCGAGGCGTTAGGCCGCGCGCTCGGCGGACGGGTCGTGACGCTAGACGAGATCGGCCTGATCGCGCCTGCTCCCCGAAAACCCGACTGGGACGCGGATACGCTGAGCGCGCTGGCCGAACTCGGGAGAACCGACGTGGACGTGGAACGCAGGCGGGCCCTGGGGGTGACGGTCTACTCGGTGGCCGCGCTCTCCCTGCCCGGCGAAGACTGGTGGCAGCGCATGGCCGAGCGGGGCAGTGCGCGCAGCTCTGCCGCAACGCGGCGGGTTGGCCCTGGCGACCTGGCAGCCGTCCGCGACATGACCACCCTGTTCTCGCAGGTCGATCAGCGGCGGGGCGGTGGTCACGCCTGGACATCCGTGGTGCAGTACCTGGCGACCGACGTCACCGCCTACCTGCGGGGGAAGTTCACGGACGAGCGTGTTCGCCGTGATCTCTTCTCCGCAGCCAGTGAACTCGCCTACCTGGCGGGTTGGATGGCGTTCGACGGCGGCCAGCACGCGACGGCGCAGCGGTACTTCGCCGAGGCGGTGAAACTTGCGGCTGAGGCCGGCGATCCGCCGATGGCCGCTCACGTGCTGCGGGCCATGGCGCACCAGGCCATCGATCTCGGACACCACCAGCAGGCTCTCAACCTCGCTGCCGCATCCGTCGACGGCGACCGGTACGCGCTCGCGTCCCCACGGGAGCGGGCTCTCCTCGGCGTCGTCCACGCCCGGAGCCTGGCCGCCGCCGGACGTAAGAACGCCGCCGCAAAGGCGCTGCTACGGGCCGAGGACGACCTGTCCGCCGCGAGCGACGACATCGCCGAGCCGGACAGGGTGTTCTTCTTCGGCGAGGCGAGCCTCGCCCACGAGACCGCGTGCGCCCTGCGCGACATAGGCGATCTCGACGGCTCGGTGCGCGAGTTCCACCACAGCGTCCGCACCCGCAAGGCGACGAAGTTCACCCGCACTCACGCGGTGACGCTGGGATATCTCGGCTCCGTGTACGCGCAGATGAACAACATCGACCGGGCCTGTGCCACCTGGTCGCAGGCGCTCGATGCCATGGACGGCGTACGGTCCGGCCGCACCCGCCAGGCCGCCGCCGACATGCGCACTCTGCTCTCCCCTTACCGGCGGCGCGGTACCGCGGCGATCACCGAGATCGACGCACGCGCTGCCGCATACCTGACCGAAACAGCCTGATGAGGAGTCACTGATGGCAGACCGTGAGACGTTCGAGGTCGAGGCCCTCGGCCACGTGGTCGGCGGGCGGATCGAACCAACAGACGACTTCTGGGGCGGCACCCGGGCGATCATCCGGCTGGACGGATCCCTCTTCACCACCGACGCGACCAAGGGCCTTGAGGACTTCTCGCACCTGGAGATCGTCTTCCGATTCCACCTCACCGACCCGACCGACCTGAACCTCGGCGCCCGCCGGCCTCGGGACAACCCAGAGTGGCCGGAGGTCGGTATCTTCGGGCACCGCAACATGCGACGCCTGAACTGGCTCGGGGTCTCCCGCTGCCGCCTGATCAAGGTCGACGGCCTGGACCTCCACGTCGAAGACCTCGACGCCGTCGACGGCACTCCGGTCCTGGACGTGAAGCCGTGGTTCGGTGAGATGGGACCTCGCGGAGAGCAACGCCAGGCCGAATGGACGACTGTCATGCTCCGCGACTACTTCGCGCCCACGGCCAATGACTGACGGCGGACCGTGACTGTCCGATCGTGAGCATCGGTGGCTCCATGCCTCCCCGCTGCCGCTGGTTCCAGGCTTGCTCTCGCACCCCTGGGCGAGGGCAACTGCGTGCGGCGGGCCGTAGGACCGTCCGATGCGACAACTTGCTCCGCCAGGAGCGAGGCCGGGTAAGGAGTCCTTACCCCACAACTTGCTCCGGCTTCCGGTGGTCTGATCAGGATTCGGATCACGGTGATCTCTTGTTGTGGGTCTACCTGGCTACAGCGGGCGGCGGAAGTTCGGAGATCTGCTCGAAGGCGGGGCGTTCACGGTGGGGCGTACACGCGAGCCCCCTTCTAAAGGGGGGCTCGCGCGTGAACGCTGGGTCGCGTGGACGGCGTGTACGTCTCCGTGGTCGCTTTACCTGCGGTTTCTCTGCTCCGCGTGGACGGTGTGAACGGTTTTCGCCGGGCCCTTCGCGGGAGGGGTGCGTGTACGGTCCCGTGAACGATCCGCGCCTGGTTGTCGGTGCCCGGTTGGGCTGGTGATCCGCTCACTGACCGGCCGCCCGGTGGCCCTGGCGGGTACCGTCCGTTGGTCGTTCGACGGGCTGCTGGCCTGCGTGGCACTCCGGTCAGTTCGGTCGGTCGGAGGAACCGGCTGACCGGAGCCTCGGTCACTGGGGTCGGTCAGTACGACGGACTGACCGGGGGCGCAGTCACTGCGTTGCCCCCGGTCAGTCCGGTAACCGTGGTGGCGGTTACGAGACGGCGGTGATGTGCCGGGCGGAGGGGCGGTAGCGGGCCTGCTGGCCGCCTCCGGTGCCTCCGGAGGTGCCTTCGGCCTTGACCGCGAGTCCGGTCTTGACCAGGCGGTCGAGGTGGCGGCGGGCCTTCTCGATGTCGGCGCGGTCGGGGTTGGCTTCGCCGGTCAGGGCAGTGGCCAGGTCACGGGTGGTCAGGCCGTCCGGGGCGGCGCGCAGGATGGTGACCGGGTCGAGGGTGGGCTCGACGTAGGTGGTGCCGCGCTGGTGGTCGTGGACGACTGGCAGGGGGCCGATCTCGCCGGTCACGGTCTTGAGGTGGTGGATGGTGACCGCCGGGTCGCCGGCCTCTCCGGCGATGAACAGGACGCTGCCCGCTCCGGCGGTCAGCCACGTCGACCCGTACACCCGGTCCAGGGTGGGTCGCATTCCTCGTGGGGCGTCGGCTGCGGCCTTGCGCTGGTGGTGGAGCTCCATGATCTGGACGCCAGCGCGCAGGGCGCGCATGCGGGCGTTGTTGAAGGCGACGGCCAGGGAGTCGTCCACGAGGGTGCTGACCGCGTCCTTGAGGCTGTCGATGACGATGGTGTCGGCGCGGTGGGTGGCGGCGAGTTCGGCGAGGAGGTCGGGTTCCTTGTCGAGGGTGGCGGGGAGAGGCCCTTGCCACACGGCGAGCCGGTCGCGCAGGTGGGCCTCGTCGGCGGGGGTGATGCGGCGGGCCATGGCGCGGGCGATCTGCTGGGGGCGGTCCATGGCGAGGTAGAGGACGCGTTCTCCCTCGGCGACGGGCAGGTCGAGCACGGAGGCTTGCAGGCCGAGGCGGGCGAGGACGACCTGGTGAGCGATGGTGGTCTTGCCGACGCCGGGTGCGCCGACGATCATCAGGCTTTCGCCGGAGGCCCAGGCGGTCTGTTCGCGGGTTCCCCACAGGGGTTCCTTGTCCGCGCCGGTCTTGGTGACGAAGTCCCAGCCGTTGACGATGTAGCGGGACAGGCGGCTGCCGCCGGAGGCCAGGGCGCGCTCGCGCTCGGCACGGATCTCCGTCTCGATGGCCGTGCGGATCTCGTCCGGGTCGGCACCCGGGGTCAGCGCGTGGTGGACGGTGCGGATGCCGGTGCTGTGCAGGGTCCGCAGTTGGGCGTCGCGGCGCACGATCTGCGCGTAGTAGTCGGCGTTGTCCGTCGAGGGCGGCGCGACGGTGACCAGCGTGTGGAGGTAGGACGAGCCCCCGACGCGGGAGAGATCTCCCTTGCTCTGCAGGTGGTCCGCGAGGGCGATGGGGTCGGTCGGGGCGTCCTCGGCGCGCAGGGCGAGGATCGCGCGCCAGATGGTCTCGTGGGCGGGCCGGTAGAAGTCGCCCGCGTCCAGCGTGCCCCGGACCTGGTCCACCACTTGGTGCTTCAGCATGCACGCGCCGAGGACCGCCTGTTCGGCGTCGATGTTGTGCGGCGGCTCCCCGGAGGTGGTGCCGACGAGCGCGGGATAGGGGTCCGACGCGCGTTGGTCCCTTCGCCGGTCGTGGGATGACGGGCCTGGCGGCGGGGCCGTAGGCTTGTCCACAGCGGTGTCCTCACTCGGAGGATTCGGGCGGCTACCCGGGTCCTCCGTTGTCGACTGTTCCAGGGATGGGCGGTTTCGAGGTTTCTGCTGTGGCCCCCGGTGTTCGTAGCACTGGGGGCCTTTTTCGTCGTGGTGCCGGGTGACTGGCCCGGCTGGCCGATGCGGTTCGGCTCAGTTGCGTTTCATCTTGCATCACGTTAACGTCGTGCTCGACGCATTGCAAATGGGTTTAACTACGATGCATGGAGGGTTGGCTGTGGCTGTGGCTGACGAGGACCGGCGACAACGGCTGGAAGGGGAGGAGAACGTCGCCCGGCGCATCAAGATGGAGCGCGAGGCGCGTGGGTGGAGCACTGCCACGCTCGCTGAGCGCCTGACCAAGGCTGGCTACCCGCTCAACCAGTCGGCGGTGTGGCGTATCGAGAGCGGCGAGCCGCGCCGTAGGGTCAACCTGGACGAGGCCATCGGCTTCGCCAAGGTCTTCGACATCTCCCTGGACAACCTGGTCGGACCACCCGAGATCGCCGCGAATGCCCACGTGAAACGGCTGCTGGCAGAGTTCGCAGGGAGCTGGCAGAAGTCAGTCGCCGCTCGCAAGGAGATGGACCGCGCCCGCGAGGCGCTCGACTCCTACGGCCGTGCTCACCCGAACCTCGAAGAGCTCATCAGAGCGATGATCACTCGGGTCGTGGCGGATGCGGCCGGTGACGACTACCGCTCGCCGAACTTCCCGCCCGGCTCGCCCGCCGCGGAGGGTCTCGGCGACCCGGGAACCGAGGCATAGCCAGAGCATCCGAGAGCATGCCCTGGCTGCCAGAGGGCACCTGTTGCACTCCGCTGGTTCCGCACGTCAGTCCCATCGCCGATCCGATGATGGCCGGCATCATGCCGGGCCCCGGGTGGTTTGGTGCGGCCGGAATCACCGGCTAACGTCCCGTCCCGCCGGTCCGACCACAGGCTTCGCCAGCCCGTGAACCCCTTGACCAGTCATGCCCTCCGCAGCCCCCCGGCGCTACGAACGCCGGGGGTCGCCACGCGGACCCGCTCAACCCAATCGCCCATCCCTGGAACATCGACAACGGCGGCGCATAGCCGAAAGCGCCGTCGGGATAGGACACCCATGTCCGAAACGCCGTTCGAGCTCTCCCGAGTGGCCCACGCCCTGGGTACCACCGAGCGCTTGCTCCTTCGCCTGATCGCCGATCAGGACGGTTCTGCGGCCGACCCCGCCCTGGTCGCGCTCACGGTCGAGGAAGCTGCCCGCCGACTCGGTATCGGGCGCACGAAGATGTACGAGTTCGTCGTCTCCGGCGAGATCCCCTCCGTGAAGATCGGCAGCCTACGCCGGATACCTGCCGAGGCAGTGGGCGCGTTCCTTGCCAAGCGCCTTCGCGCGGTCGACCTCGTCGCTGCGGCCTGAGGGGGCGGACATGGCAACCTCCCGTCAGCCCAACGGCGCTTCTTCGATCTCCCAGGACAAGGAAGGCCGTTGGCACGGCTACGTCACTGTCGGCATCAAGGACGACGGTCGCCCCGACCGTCGGCACGTCACCCGCAAGACTCGCCCCGAGATCACCAAGGCGGTCCGCGAGCTGGAGAAGAAGCGTGACTCCGGCCGGGTGCCGAAGGCCGGCCAGAGGTGGACGCTCAAGTCCTGGCTCACCCACTGGGTCGAGAACATCGCCGCTCTGCACGTGGGCGAGAACACGATCGACGGCTACCGCGTCGCCGTGTACCACCACCTCATACCCGGCCTGGGAGCCCACCAGCTGCAGAAGTTGGAGCCGGAGCACCTGGAACTCTTCTACAAGAAGATGCAGGACAACGGCAGCGCGGCTGGCACCGCGAACCAGGTCCACCGCACTGTGCGCGCGGCTCTGAACGAGGCAGTGCGGCGGCGCCACCTCACCGACAACCCGGCGACCGTGGCGAAGGCCCCGACCCCGGACGAGGAGGAGGTCGAGCCGTACTCGGTCGAGGAGGTGCAGCGACTGCTCGCTGAGGCCGCCACGCACCGCAACACCGCCCGGTGGGTCATCGCCCTGGCGCTCGGCCTGCGGCAGGGCGAGGTCCTGGGCCTGCAGTGGTCCGACGTCGACTTCGTGGCCAACGTGATCCGGGTCCGGCGCGGCCGACTGCGGCCCCGCTACCAGCACGGCTGCGGAGACCGCTGCGGGCGCAAGCCCGGCTACTGCCCGAAAAAGATCAACATCCGGCGGGAGACGAAGGGCACCAAGACGCGCGCGGGCAAGCGCCCGATCGGCGCCCCCGACGAGCTGATGAGGCTCCTGCTCCAGCACAAGCGGCAGCAGGACCGCGAGCGCGTCCTCGCCCGCGACCTCTGGATGGAGAAGGACTACGTGTTCACCTCGCCGACCGGCGAGCCCCTCAACCCGAACACCGACTACCACCGCTGGAAGGACCTCTTGAAGGCGGCGGAGGTTCGCGACGGACGTCTCCACGACGCCCGCCACACGGCGGCTACCGTGCTCCTGATTCTCGGCGTCTCGGACGCGGTGGTCGACGCCATCATGGGCTGGGAGCCCGGCAAGTCCGCTCGGATGCGTCGGCGCTACCAGCACCTCACCAACCCAGTCCTGCAGCAGACCGCCGAGAAGATCGGTGACCTGCTCTGGCCCGCTGAAGCCGCTGCCGACGCAGACACCACCGGTCCCCGGGCCGAGCCGCCGCAGGCTGCCGACTCATCGGGGACCGACGTGCCCGACCCGAGCCCCGCTGTCGCCGTGGGCCAGTCCCTGGTGTTCGTCGCCTACATCGGCCAGCAGCGGATCCCCTTCCTGCACGCCGAGCACGCCCAAGAGTTGGTCGGCCGTTGGACCGCCGAGCGGCCAGGCGGTGTCGCTCAGGTCGAGCAGTGGGAGCGCGAGAAGTGGGACCAGGCAGGACCAGGTGGCCTCCTGGCGGTCCGGCAGCGTCCTCTTGAACAGCGGGTCGTGTTCCACGCCTACGCAGTCTTTCGCCCCGATGGCGGTCGGCTGGACCTGGCCATGCCGGAGCAGTGGACGGTCTCCGCTTGGGACTTCGAAGCTGACCTCTATACCGATCGCTCCGCGTCCTGGCGTACGGCCCATCGCCCAGGCCCGGAGGGGCTGGTGGAGGCCCAGGTCCGCGGTACGGACAAGAGCGCTGTCGCTGCAGCGTTTGCCGAGGCCCGAGCCCAAGCCGTTGATCGTGCCCAGAATCCCGGCAAGTACGGCGACAGCGCCGACTGGTAGGCGGGTGCTATGGCTAGACCCGAGCTTCGGATTCGGACCAACCTGTTGCTCCGAATCCGAAGCTCTTGCGTTACTCGTCAGCGATCAGCTGCTGGAAGTGCGGGCACTCGATGGCGGGCCACTCCCGTATGACGACGTCAGGGCCGTCGCGAACCACCTCGGCATGCCAGGGGTAGCAGTCATGGCAGGGTCAGATTTCGTAAGGGCTGCCGTCGTCGTCGAAGGCCGCCAGATCAACGGATCCGACGGGAGCCGAGTGCTCGATCTTCGGCTTCTGGGGGTTCGTCACGGAGAAAGTATCGCCATCGCCGCCCGGCCTGCGTTCCGCGTAATTCGGGGGTTCTGGAGTCCCTGCCGGGTTGAAGGTGCAGGTCAGTGGGCTGGGGGCTGGTGACGCGGCCGGATTCGCCTAGAGACGCGATTTTTCTGATTCGCCTGCGCTGACCTGGAGTTGGTCCATAGGGTCTGGAGTCGTGTACGTGAAGACGACGAAGCGGGAGAACAAGTCCGGCACGGTCCGGTACCTGCACCTGGCCCACAACGAGTGGGATCCGGTGAAGGGCCGGGCGGTCCCGAAGGTCCTGTTCACGTTCGGCCGTGAGGACGACCTCGACCGGGACGCGGTGAAGCGCCTGGTCGCGTCTCTATCGAGGCTGCTGGAGCCGGGCGAGGCACTGGCGTCGACGGCAGCGGGTGACCTGGAGTTCGTCTCATCGGTCCCCTTCGGCGGCACCTACGTCCTCGATCATCTCTGGCGGCAGCTGAGGATCGACAGGATCGTCGGGCAGGTCGGGCAGCACAAACGGGGCCGGCGCCGGGACATGTCAGTGACCGAGCGGGTGCTGTTCTCGCTGGTCGCGAACCGGGCCCTGGCCCCGTCGTCGAAGCTGGCAGCCGCGGACTGGGTCACGCACGACGTGCACATCGAGGGCCTGCCGGCCACCGACGACGACGCCTGCTACCGGGCGATGGACTGGCTCCACGAGGTGACCGACGACCTGGAGAAGCGGGTGTTCGACGAGGTCGCGAACCTCCTCAACCTCGAGGTCGACCTGCTGTTCTTCGACACCACCAGCACCTACTTCGAGCTGGAGGAGGCCGACGAACCCGCCGCCCGGGACGACAGGGGCCGTCTCCTGACGGACGATGGCCCAACCGCCGAAGAGGACGGCGAGCCCGCGGAGCAGGCCGGGTTCCGCACTTTCGGCAAGTCGAAGGACTCCCGCGACGACCTGCCGCAGATCGTGATCGGGATGGCCGTGACGCGGGACGGGATCCCGGTCCGCGTCTGGTCCTGGCCCGGCAACACCGGTGACCAGAAGCTGATCCGGCAGGTCAAGGACGACATGCGGGACTGGACCCTGAGCAAGATCGTGTGGGTCACCGACCGGGGATTCTCCAGCGAACGCAACCGCCGCTACCTCCGCCAGGGCGACCACGCCTACATCGTCGGCGAGAAACTCCGCTCCGGCAGCCCGGAGGTGAAGGCCGCCCTGTCCCGCCAGGGCCGCTACAGCGAGATCGCCGGGAACATGCGGGTCAAGGAGGTGCGGATCTCGGAGACCGAACGGTTCGTGATCTGCCACAACCCCGAAGCCGCCACCCGTGACCAGCACATACGCGAACAGCTCGTCGCCCAGCTCACGACCCTGATCGAAGGCACCGACAAGCTCAGCGACTTCAAGCGCGGCGAGCTCCGCGGCAAGCTCGCCGACAAGCCCGGCCTCAACCGCTACCTCCGCACCACCCCGGCCGGCAAGCTCCGCATCGACACCGCGAAGATCAAGACCGAGGAGAACCTCGACGGCAAATACCTGCTGCGATGCTCCGACCCGCACCTGTCGGCCGAGGACATCGCCCTGGGCTACAAGCAACTCCTCGAAGTCGAGCGGGGCTGGCGGGACATGAAACAGATCATCGACCTGCGGCCCGTCTATCACCGGCTCGAGGAACGCATACGCGCACACGTCGTCCTCTGCTGGCTCGCCCTGCTGCTGATCCGCATCATCGAGACCACCACCGGCGAGACCTGGACGACTGTCCGCCGCGAGCTCGACCGGCTCCACCTCGGCACGTTCACCGGCCCCACCGGCCTGTTCCGGCAGGTCACCACCCTCACCAAGCCCCAGACCGACCTCCTGGCCAAGCTCGGCATCCCCGCACCGAAGCAGATCATCGCCCTCGAACCCGCACCCCGCTGACCAGCACGAACACCAGCGCCTAGAGAAACGCTTCTCAGGCGCCCTCACCCATGTCCGCGCAGGTCAGACCCCAGATTCGTGACTCCAGGCCGCTGAATTACGCGGAACGCAGGCCCGGGACCGTGTCGGCAGTCGAATACCTCAAGGCTCCGACCCGCCCTTCCCGTCGTTCCGAGTCGGGCAGACCGTCGCACTGAGAGTCACATTGCTGGGTCGATGGTGCTCCAGCGTCCTGGGGTAGGAGTGTGCAGGATCTGGCGTGCCTCAGGAGGCAGGGTGTGGGGGCAGCCGTCGTTCGGGTGGATGGCCGACTGCCACAGACGGTGGCCGAGTTCGAGGTGGAGGCGCCAGTGGTTCTGGCGCCCCGTGATGAGTCGGCTCTCTTCACGGAGTTCGAGGAGAGCTGACGCAAGAAGGAGGCCAGCGGCTGCAGAGAGGAACGGTAGAGCCGCGTCGGGGCTCCCCAGAGTGGTGGGGATTGCGGGGCCGGTACCGCAGAGGAAGCTGCCGGTCGGGGCCGTGGGGATGCGACAGGCCGGGCAGTCGTCGCGATCGGGGATGTGGCGGTGCAGCTCCGCGGTCCAGTTGGACGAAGTGGTGGCGTGGAGGAGGACCGGCTGTCCCAGAGCCGCGACCTCGGCGCGGACGCCGCGCTCGTTGGCAAGGGGCAGGACGAGGTCGTAGCGGGGTGCGTCGGCCAGGTCGGGCCACGTGTCGAGCCAATAGAGGTGCTCCTGGGCACCGGTGAGCCCAGCCGTGATGCTCGCCTTGTGCCTCTGCTCTCCGTTCGGGAGTGCGTCCGGCCAGCCTGCGTCGGCGGCGGTCGTGCCCAGGCATCGGTTGGTGTTGTGCAGCTCGGTGAGGTCCGCGTCGACGACGTCCCAGGTGCCGACGACGCCGATCTCGCGCAGCCAGTAGAACAGAGCTTGGCTGACCGCTCCGGCACCGACGACCAGGACGCGGCCCACGTCGATGGGACTGGTCCGACTGGTGGTGCCGGCGTCCGCGTCGGCGGTGCGCTCGAGCAGGTTCAGGCGCGTGGGGCGGATAGTGCTGCCGTGGGCTGCGCGGAAGGCCATGGCTGCGGCGAGGCATGCCGCGGTGGCGGCGCCGAGGATGTGCTCCTCCGGCCCCGTTGAGGGGCACCGGCAGGGGACTGCAGCGATTTCCCCGCGGCCGCCGTTCCAGCCCAGATAGATGTCGAGTTCGTCCGGCAGGTCGGTTCCGATGCCGATGGTGATCGCGTTGGTCGGGATCGACGCGGACATCGGGGCGGTGGTGAGGTCCAGGACCGGGTTGATGGCGGTGGCCATAGCGAACAGGGCGTCCGCCAGGGTCGGGGCGTCGATCAGTGCTCGAGCCTGCAGGTCAGCCGGCGGCACGACGAGGTGGAGGCGTCGGTGCACCCGGGCGAGCATGTTGACCAGGGCGAGGGCCGCGACCTGCGCCGCGCGGCCGGTGGCGTCGATACCGACGAGGAGAGCAACGGGGCGTTCCAAGACGGTCGTGTCCGCGCCGTACTGGAGGGTGCGGACATCGCGCTCGGCGTAGAAGCGCCTGGCGATCTCGTTCACCGGGGCTCCTGGATGCTTAGGTGGGAGGGGACGATGATCATCGCGGTGAGGTCGGTGATGCGGACCCAGCGCCCGTCTTGGTACTGGTGGAGTCCGGCTCCGCGGTCGGGACGGAGCGCGCCGGTGCCGTAGGAGGCGACGACGAGGGAGAACATGCCTTCGAAGGGCATGAGGACGAGTTGGTCGTCGCCGTCGGAGTGCCGGGTGTCTGCCCCGGGGTGGGAGTGCACCTGAGCGACGACACCGAGACCGTGTGCTCGGGCGGTGCGGGCGACGGCGCCCACCGTGTGCTCGTCGAGGTGGACGCGGCCGGGGCTGGTGACGGCGGGTGGTGTGGCGGCTGCTAGGACGAGGGTTGCGGTGTCCAGGACGCGGCCGAGCCACAGGACCGCCCCTTCGTGGCGGCGCCCGTCGGCTCCGCTACTGGCCTGTAGTGCCGCCTGGGTCGGTGCGAGAACGTTCTCGGAGACCAGGAGCTGTCCGCGGGCCGGGCCGGTGGGCAGCGGGGTGAGGCGGTGAACGGTCATGTCGTCATCCCGGGGCTGACGGCCAGGTGCGCGCGCAACGTGTTGAGCATGTCGGCGAGGGTGTGGGCGCGGGTGGAGGCGGGGGCCGCCGTCTTCCACTGGGTGGGGCCGCCCCAGTCCTGGTGCGGGCCGTCGTGCTCCTTGTACGCGAGCCGGTTCCAGGGGGCGCAGATGACCGGGAGCGGATGGAAGACCGATCCGGGGAGCCCGGCGCCGGTGCCAGCGAGGGGGAAGGCATTGCGGGGTGTGCCGCCCTGGTCGTCGCGGCAGGTCCACGCGGGAGGGACGGCCGGGTAGCCGGTGAGCTCAGCGTGGAAGATCACCGGTGTCACCTCGGCCATGGCCGGGTGGTTGGTCTGCGCGGTCAGGGTCTGACTGTCGGGGTCGACGTGGACCGTCCACCGGTGGCGTTCGGCCCAGGCGGTGATGGCCAGCATCTCGCTGGCCATCACCGCGCGGGTCACCTGCTCCGGGAGCATGTCAGACCCCGCCGCCGACGTCGACGAGCTCGAGGGTGTCGCCGTTGTGGACGCGGGCGGCGACCAGGCTGAGGTCGCGGTTGAGGACCTCGCCCTCGCTGTTCTGGAACGAGGGCGTGCCACCGGCGTAGCCGAACTGCTGGGCTGCGTGGGCGGCCGCAGCGCCGACGGTCTCCGTGCGCGGGAAGTGGAAGGTCTTTGGGCCGGGGTCGCGGGGGGCGTAGACGGTGACGGTGAGCTGGCCATGCTGCGGGCCAGCCTCGGCGTGGTCGGGGGTGTTGACCTGCTCGGTCATGAGTTGCTCCTTACAGGAGGCGGCAGAGCGGAGCGACGCGTCGGTGCGCGCTCCGGACGGATGCTGCCGTGGTGCGGTACACGCCTCGGCAGGTTTCGCCAGTCCCAGGATGCACACCCGCCACCAGTTTGGCAAGCATCTGTCTAATGTCAGCCAAACTGTCCTTCTACTGAATGCCAAACCGCCGCCCCAAGATCGAGGCGGAGTGTCCGCGCGGAGCCCTACTGGCCCGCCGAGATGAAGCCGAGGTTCATCAGGCGGAAGCTCATCGCCTGTGCGCTGATCTCGAATTCGCCCGCCAGTACATCCACGAGCTCGTCGGCGGAGAGTGCCGAAGCTTTCGCCGCGCTGGCCCGGACCATCTCCTCCGGGGCGAGCAGCGCTGCGGCGAAGCGGTTGGCCTCGATCTCCTCCCGGTCGGTCGCCATGCCCGAGATGGCATCGCGGTAGTTGATGCGCAGATCGGTGTCCAAGATCAGCGGCCGACCGCGGTGCAACAGGAGATGGCCGAGCTCGTGCGCCACGGTGAACTTTCGACGGTTCTTTGCGTGGGTCCCGTTCACGCCGATCACCTGCTGCCCGTCGTTGCGCAGCAGCATGCCGGAGACGTCGGGGGCCAGCTTCTGTGGGACGACAGTCGCCCCGAGCTGCTCGGCCAGCCGGTATGGATCGATCGGGGGCCTGATGACACTGAACTTCTCCAGCAGTGCCTTGGCCGCCGCATCAGCCCTCGCCATGGCCCACCTTCATCAGTCGCTGGGCGGCTTGCGTAACAGCGGCAACAGCGTCCGCCAGGTGATCGGGAAGGCCGCTCGTAGCCGGGGCCTCGACCAGGTCCGGGATGAGATCTGCCGGCCGTACTCGTACTGCTGCCGCGATCCGGGCCAATCGGAACAAAGAGGTGGACTGGGTGCCGGACTCGATGTTCGTGATCGACCCCCGCGTCAGCCCGGTCAGGCGCGCCAGCGCACTCTGGGTCAGCTCCGCCTTCTCCCGAGCAGCGCGAACTCGCGCACCCACTTCTTTATTGAACGCCTGCTCGTCCATGCCGGAGCCCCCAACTAGGTCAGTCACACTGACATCTTTACCACGCCAATACCTTTTGCGGAGTGGCTTCAGCGCCGTGACCTGCGGTCGCTGCGGTAACTGCAACCAAAACTGCAACCAGAGAACGACGAAGGCCCCGACCGCTGGGCGGTCGGGGCCTTCGTTATGGCTGCTCAGCCATGGCGGAGGATACGAGATTCGAACTCGTGAGGGGTTGCCCCCAACACGCTTTCCAAGCGTGCGCCCTAGGCCACTAGGCGAATCCTCCGTGGGAGAGCTTAGTACATGTTCGGGGGTGCTCGCGACCACCCTTCCGCAGGTGAGCGGGGGGTGGTGGCCTGCGGATCGGGGTGGTGGGGTGGTGGTGGGGCTTCGGTCGGGGATCCGGTACTCTTGGGGCAGCCCCTCGTGCGGCGTTATCTCTCTGAACTCCCCCAGGGCCGGAAGGCAGCAAGGGTAGGAGGGCTCTGGCGGGTGCACGAGGGGTCTTCGCGTTTGCGGGGGACCGCGTTTGTCGGCTCGTCCCGATATCGTCGGGGGTGTGTCCCTAGCCCTGTACCGCCGCTATCGCCCCGAGACTTTCGCCGAGGTCATCGGGCAGGAGCACGTGACCGCTCCGCTCCAGCAGGCCCTGCGCAACAACAGGGTCAACCACGCCTACCTGTTCAGTGGCCCGCGCGGGTGCGGGAAGACGACCAGTGCGCGCATCCTGGCCCGCTGTCTGAACTGTGCGCAGGGGCCGACGCCCACTCCCTGCGGTGAGTGCCAGTCCTGTACGGACCTGGCGACCGGGGGGCCGGGTTCGATCGACGTGATCGAGATCGACGCCGCCTCGCACGGTGGTGTGGACGACGCGCGTGAGCTGCGGGAGCGGGCCTTCTTCGCGCCGGTGCACAGCAGGTACAAGATCTTCATCCTGGACGAGGCGCACATGGTCACCTCGGCCGGCTTCAACGCGCTGCTGAAGGTGGTGGAGGAGCCGCCGGAGCACCTCAAGTTCATCTTCGCCACGACGGAGCCGGAGAAGGTGATCGGGACGATCCGGTCCCGGACACACCACTACCCCTTCCGGCTGGTGCCGCCCGGCACGCTGCGGGACTACCTGGCGCAGGTGTGCGAGCGGGAGCAGATCGCGGTCGAGGACTCGGTGTTCCCGCTGGTGGTCCGGGCCGGTGGCGGTTCGGTCCGCGACTCGATGTCGGTGATGGACCAGCTGCTCGCCGGGGCGGGCGAGGGCGGCGTCACGTACCCGATGGCCACTGCGCTGCTCGGCTACACCGACTCGGTGCTGCTGGACGAGGTGGTGGACGCGTTCGCCGCGCACGACGGCGCGACGGTGTTCCAGGTGGTCGACCGGGTGGTCGAGGGGGGCCACGACCCGCGGCGGTTCGTCACCGATCTGCTGGAGCGGCTGCGTGACCTGGTGATCCTGGCCACCGTGCCGGACGCGGGGGAGAAGGGGCTGATCGACGCCCCGGCCGACCGGGTCGCGATCATGCAGGCCCAGGCGGACCGGTTCGGCCCGGCCGACCTGAGCCGGGCGGCCGACCTGGTCAACACCGGGCTGACCGAGATGCGGGGGAACTCGGCGCCGAGGCTGCAGCTGGAGCTGATCTGCGCCCGGGTGATGCTGCCCGGCGCGTACGGGGACGAGCTCTCCTTGCAGGCGCGGCTGGACAAGCTGGAGCGCAGGGCCACGACGGGTGGGTTCGCGGCGCAGGCCCAGCCGGTCATGCAGGCACAGCAGGCTCCGCCGATGCAGGCGATGCAGGCGATGCAGGCGGTGCAGGCGGTGCAGGCGGCGCCCCAGCCGGTACAGCCCCAGGCGGCCCCGCCCGTGGAGGTGACGCCGAGTCAGCCCGCAGCCGCGCCCGGCGCGTGGCCCATCCCGCGCAGCTTCTCGGCCGCCGGCGCGCCGACGGCGCAGGAAGCAGCGGCCCCCGCCCCGGCAGCCGCCCCCGCTCCCGTACCCGTCGCCGCGCCGGTGGCACCGGCCCCGCAGTCGACGGCCGGTCAGCCCTCGGTCTCCGCCCAGCAGGGTGCGGGCCAGGTCCGGCAGCTCTGGCCGCAGATCCTGGAGGCGGTGAAGAACCGTCGCCGTTTCACCTGGATCCTGCTCAGCCAGAACGGCCAGGTCGCGGGCTTCGACGGCAGTGTCCTCCAGGTCTCGTTCATCAACGCGGGCGCCCGCGACAGCTTCGTGAGCAGCAACAGCGACGACGTGCTCAAGCAGGCGCTGGCCGACGCCCTCGGGGTGGACTGGCGGGTCGAGTGCATCGTCGACCCGTCCGGCGGCACCAGCGGCGGCGTGGCGGCCGGCGGCAGCACCCCCTCGTCGTCGGCCGGAGGCTGGGGAGCCCCGCAGCCGCAGCCAACGCAGCAGCAGCCACAGCCCCCCCGCCCGGCGCCCACCCAGGCAGCGCCGCCGCAGGCGCAGTCGACCCCGCCCCCGCAGCAGGCGGTAGCCCCGTCCATTCCGCCCAGGGCGCCCGCGCCGGTTCGCGCGCCCGCGCCCGCGCCGGTCGAGGGGCCGCCGGCGGACGAGTACCCGCCGGACGACTACGACCTGGAGGGCGACGCCAGCTTCACCGGCCCGTCGCCCACCCAGGTCGACCAGGGCGTGAACAGCCAGGAGCTGATCGTGCGTGAGCTGGGGGCCACCGTCCTGGAGGAGATTCACCACAACCGCTGAGCCCGGGCGACGTAGGCTCGGACCGGAAGCTTTCCGTAGTCGTACAGCCAGTCGTACAAGTAGTAGTCGCACAGGTACAGGAGTGAGCCGTGTTCCCTGGTGGTGGCCAGCCCAATATGCAGCAGCTGCTCAAGCAGGCGCAGAAGATGCAGGAAGAGCTCGCCAAGGCGCAGCGCGAGCTGGCCGAGGCGCACGTCTCCGGTTCGGCGGGCGGGGGTCTGGTCGAGGTGACGGTGACCGGTGCGGGTGAGCTGCTGGCGCTGACCATCGCGCCGGCTGCGGTCGATCCGGAGGACACCGAGACGCTGGCCGACCTGATCCTGGCCGCGGTCCGGGACGCCAACGCCACGGCGCAGAAGATGCAGGCCGAGCGGATGGGCCCGCTGGCCCAGGGCCTCGGCGGCGGCATCCCCGGTCTGCCGTTCTGACGGAGCTCTCCGAGGGCCGTGGAGATTTATGGTGAGTCGGGCGTCGGACGGTGTGTCCGGCGCCCGATTCGTTGGATGATGGCACCGGAGCCGACGGCATCGCCGGCGGCCAGGGCCCGAGGGAAGGCGCGAAGTTGTACGAGGGCGTGGTTCAGGACCTGATCGACGAACTGGGCAGGCTGCCCGGCGTCGGGCCCAAGAGCGCGCAGCGGATCGCCTTCCACGTGCTGCAGGCCGACCCGGTGGACGTCCGCCGACTGGCGCATGCGCTGCTGGAGGTCAAGGAGAAGGTCCGGTTCTGCGTGGTCTGCGGCAATGTCGCGGAGGCCGAGCAGTGCCGGGTCTGCCTGGACCAACGGCGCGACCGCGCGGTGATCTGCGTGGTCGAGGAGCCCAAGGACGTGGTGGCGGTGGAGCGGACCCGTGAGTTCCGCGGCCGGTACCACGTGCTGGGCGGCGCGATCAGCCCGATCGAGGGCATCGGTCCGGACGACCTGCGGATCCGGGAGCTGATGACCAGGCTCGCGGACGGCACGGTGACCGAGCTGATCCTGGCCACCGACCCCAACCTGGAGGGGGAGGCGACCGCCACCTACCTGGCCCGGCTGTGCAAGCCGATGGGCCTGAAGGTGACCCGGCTGGCCAGCGGCCTGCCGGTCGGTGGGGATTTGGAGTACGCCGACGAGGTCACCCTCGGACGGGCCTTCGAAGGGAGACGACTTCTCGATGTCTGAGCAGCCCAGCAGCACCCATCCCAGCAGCATTCCGCCCAGCACCCCGCCGGGCGCCACCTCGACCACCGGCATCCCGTCCACCGGCACCCCGGCCGGCGGCGCACCGCACAAGCACGAGCCCGACGACTTCGCGGTGCAGATCGCGGACTCGGTGGAGAGCTTCGTGCTCGCGGTGACCGAGGTCGCCAAGGGCGACGAGCCGGGGAGCGTGGTCTCCATGCTCCTGCTGGAGGTCTCGCAGCTCCTGCTGGCCGGTGGCCGGCTGGGCGCGATCGAGGACGTCGTACCGGAGGACCGGTTCGAGCCGGACGCGGGCCCGGAGCCGGACGGTGTCGAGCTGCGCGAGCGGCTGGCCGGGCTGCTCGCCCCGATCGACGTCTTCCACGAGGTCTTCGACCCGTACGGGCCGCCGGAGAAGCCGAGTGCGTTCCGGATCTCGGACGATCTGGCGGGTGTGGTCGCCGAGCTGCGGCACGGGCTGACGCACTACCAGGAGGGCCGGGTCAGCGAGGCGCTCTGGTGGTGGCAGTTCTCGTACCTGTCCAGCTGGGGTTCGACCTGTACGGCGGTGCTGCGGGCGCTGCAGTCGCTGATCGCGCACGTCCGGCTGGACAGCCCGATCGGTGCGGCGGCGGACGGTGCGGACACCGACGACGACGGGCTGACGGACGAGCAGCTGGAGCAGCAGGCGGGCGACCTGATGGCGGCCGAGCTCGGCCTCTGAACCAGCGCGGTGTGACGAAACAGTCACCGCGCGGGCGGCGGAGCGAAATTCGAGGTGTCGCGCCCCCCTCCCCGGCAATTCTCCGGGGAGGCCGGGGGCGGCCCGCAGACCTGCCTGTCCTGCCGGTCGGACCGCTGCCCACCTCGTGATATTCGCGTCTCAGCATATGGAAACCGCCGGTCGGCCCCGGGGCGCTCGCTAGACTGGCGCCGACCGCAGAGCCCCCGTCCGCCGGGGGTGCGGGGGCCACCAGTCCCCCGAAAAACGACACTAGTCGAGGAGCTTTCGTGGGCCTTGTCGTGCAGAAGTACGGCGGCTCATCCGTTGCGGATGCCGAGGGCATCAAGCGCGTAGCCCGCAGGATCGTCGACACCAAGAAGGCCGGCCATGAGGTCGTCGTCGTGGTGTCCGCCATGGGCGACACGACGGACGAGCTCATCGAACTCGCGGAGCAGGTCTCCCCGATCCCCTCCGGGCGCGAGTTCGACATGCTGCTGACCGCCGGAGAGCGGATCTCGATGGCCCTGCTGGCCATGGCGATCCGGTCGCTGGGCCACGAGGCCCAGTCCTTCACGGGTAGCCAGGCCGGGGTCATCACCGACTCGGTCCACAACAAGGCGCGCATCATCGACGTGACGCCGGGCCGGATCCGGAACGCCCTGGACGAGGGCAACATCGCGATCGTGGCCGGTTTCCAGGGCGTCTCCCAGGTCAGCAAGGACATCACCACGCTGGGCCGGGGCGGCTCGGACACCACCGCGGTGGCGCTGGCCGCCGCGCTGAGCGCCGAGGTCTGCGAGATCTACACCGACGTGGACGGCGTGTTCACCGCCGACCCGCGGGTGGTGAAGAAGGCCCGCAAGATCGACTGGATCGGCTTCGAGGACATGCTGGAGCTGGCCTCGTCCGGCTCGAAGGTCCTACTGGACCGCTGTGTGGAGTACGCGCGGCGCTACAACATCCCGATTCACGTACGCTCGTCCTTCTCCGGCCTGCCGGGGACCATTGTCAGCAGCATCAACCCGACCAAGCCCGAAGGGGGCGAGATGGAGCAGGCGATCATCTCCGGAGTCGCCCACGACACGTCCGAGGCCAAGGTCACGGTCGTTGGCGTGCCCGACAAGCCGGGCGAGGCCGCCCGGATCTTCCGCGCGATCGCGGACGCCGAGGTCAACATCGACATGGTGGTGCAGAACGTCTCGGCGGCGGCCACCGGTCTCACCGACATCTCCTTCACCTGTCCGAAGACCGAGGGCCAGAAGGCCATCGACGCGCTGGGCCGGGTCAAGGAGGGCATCGGCTTCGAGTCGCTCCGCTACGACGACGCGATCGGCAAGATCTCGCTGGTCGGCGCGGGCATGCGCTCCAACCCCGGCGTCACCGCGACCTTCTTCGAGGCGCTCTCCGAGGCCGGCGTGAACATCGAGCTGATCTCCACCTCGGAGATCCGGATCTCGGTGGTCACCCGGGCGGACGACGTCAACGAGGCGGTCCGGGCGGTGCACAGCGCCTTCGGGTTGGACAGCGAGACGGACGAGGCGGTCGTCTACGGCGGTACCGGCCGATGACGCCGGAGAGGAGGCCGAGCCTCGCGGTGGTCGGCGCCACGGGCGCCGTCGGAGCCGTGCTGCTCGGCCTCCTCTCCCTCCGACGGGACGTCTGGGGCGAGATCCGGCTGATCGCCTCCTCGCGCTCGGCGGGCCGTCGGCTGACGGTCCGCGGGGTGGAGACCGAGGTGGTCGGGCTCACCGAGGAGGCGTTCGCCGGGATCGACGTGGCGGTGTTCGACGTACCGGACGAGGTCGCCGCCCGCTGGGCCCCGATCGCCGCCGCCAAGGGCGTGGTGGTGATCGACAACTCCGGCGCGTTCCGGATGGACCAGGACGTCCCGCTGGTGGTACCCGAGGTGAACGCCCCGGCCGCGCAGATCCGGCCGCGCGGCATCATCGCCAACCCCAACTGCACCGTCCTCACGATGATCGGCGGGCTGGCCGCGCTGCACTCCGAGTACGGGCTGAGCGAGCTGGTGGTCGCCGCGTACCAGGCCGCCTCCGGTGCCGGGCAGAGCGGGGTGGACGCGCTGCGCGCCCAGGTCGCCGAGGTGGCGGGCAGCTCCGTCGGCGAGCAGACCGGTGACCTGCGGGCCGTGGTCAGCGACAACGGCCCGTTCGCCGCGCCGCTCGCGCTGAACGCGGTGCCGTGGTCCGGCACGCTGGAGGACGGCGGCTGGTCCTCCGAGGAGCTCAAGGTCCGCAACGAGTCGCGGAAGATCCTCGGCCTGCCCGGCCTGAAGGTCTCCGCCACCTGCGTACGGATCCCGGTGATCACCACCCACTCGCTGGCCGTGCACGCGGTCTTCGAACGCGAGGTGAGCCAGGCCGCCGCCCGGGAGATCCTCGAGAACGCCCCCGGCGTGGTGCTCTACGACGACCCGGCGGCGGGGGAGTTCCCCACGCCGAACGACGCCGTCGGTACGGATCCGGTCTGGGTCGGCCGGGTGCGGGTGGCGCTGGACGACCCCACCGCGCTCGACCTGTTCGTCTGCGGCGACAACCTGCGCAAGGGCGCCGCGCTGAACGCGGTGCAGATCGCCGAACTCGTGGCGGCGGAGTTCTCCCTGCTGGGGTGACCCGGTGAAGCCTGGCCCGGTGACGTGGAGCCCGGGTGAAGTTGCGTGGTGGTGAACGGGAGACGATCCGTCAGATTCCCCCGTAGGGGCACTGGAGGCGCTCCGGCCGGTGCGGGAGAATGGCCCGGCAGGCGGGGGCAACCATGACAGGGGATCAAGTGTCCGACATGCGTGGCGAACATGGTGGGGGCAGTGCGGGTGGGCACGGTGCGCGTGGCGGCGCGACCGGTCGATAGCCGGATGGGAACCGCCGCAGCGGACGCGGCGGGAGCCAGCGTCGACCACCTGACCGCGACCTACCAGGCGCACTACCGCTCCCTGCTCCGGCTGGCGGCCCTGCTGCTGGACGACATCGCCTCCTGCGAGGACGTCGTGCAGGAGGCGTTCATCCGGGTGCACGCCGCCCGGCGCCGGGTCCGGGAGCCCGAGAAGACGCTCGCCTACCTGCGGCAGACCGTGGTCAACCTGTCCCGCTCCACCCTGCGCCGCCGCATCCTGGGCCTGCGTCTGCTGCCCAAGCCGATGCCTGACATGGCCAGTGCAGAAGAAGGCGCCTACGATGCGCTGGAGCGGGACCAGTTGAAGGTCGCGCTCCGACGCTTGCAACGCCGTCAGCGGGAGGTGCTGGTGCTGCGCTACTTCGCCGATCTGACGGAGGCCCAGGTGGCCGACGCGCTGGGGATCTCGGTGGGGTCGGTGAAGGCGTACGGCTCGCGTGGGCTGGCCGCGCTGCGGGTGCTGATGGAGAGCAGTGATGACTGACGATCAACGGTCTCCGGGGGAGGACCCGTTGGTGCGGGAGCTGCGCGCGCGGTTGCACCGGGCGGTGGCCGAGGTTCAGCCCGACCCGACGGCGCTGCCCCGGCTGCGCGACCAGGTGCCCCGGCGGCGGGCCAGGCACCGCAACCTGTGGACGGGTGCGGCGGCGGCCGCACTGCTCACCGCCGCCGTGCTGCCGACCATCCACGGCGCGCAGCGACTCGACCTCTCCGGCGGCCCGGTGGACGGTCCGCTCGCCGCCGGGCCCGCCAGCTCGACCGCTTCGCCGGGGCCGTCGGTGAGCGGCGGCGCCGGGCGGCCGACCGCGCTGCCGATGCCGGTGATCACCGCCACGCCTGCCGGTTCCCCGCCCGGTCCGGTGCCCGAGGTGACCACCAGCGGTTCGCTGGCCGGCGTCACCGGTTCGCCGTCGGCGGGTACGGCGCCCGCGCCCGGGTGCGGTCCGGCCGACCTCGGCCAGGGCAGCTCCCACCTGGGGGCGGCCGAGGCGGACGGCCGGGTGTACGGCTGGTTCCGGGTCGTCAACACCTCGGGGCGGTCCTGCGAGGTGGCCGGCGGCGGGCTGTTGGCGGCCGACTCCGCGATGGTGCGGGTGGCTCCGCACACCGCCGGAGGGCCGGCCACCGGGCTGGCCGAGCCGGTCCCGGAAGGGCCGGTGCTGCTGCCGCCACGAACGGGGTACCAGGTCCGGTTCGGCTGGGTGCCGGACGGGGCCTGTCCGAGCGGTGACGGGCCCGGCAGCCGGGTGGCCGCGGCGCCGGCGGTGGCGTCCGGGGCGGCTGCACCGACGGTGGCCCCGGGCTCCGGCAACTCGCCGTCGCCGGTCACCTCACCCGAGCCGACCTCGAGCCCGACGGCCTCCCGGGCCACCGTCACCCTCACGCACACCGCGGACCCGGGCGGGCCGCAGGTGGTCGCCACGCTGACCACCGCCTGCGCCGGGACGGTCTACCGGAACGGGCCGGAACGCATCCCGGCGGCCTCGCCGTCGGCGACGGGCTGAACCTCGCGGGGCGCCGAGCCGGCGTCGCACATCAGGACAGCCTCGATCACCTGCCTTCCCGTGCGAGGCCCCTGGTGTCGGGGGTGGGTGTAGGGGTGGTTACCGTGGTGCGTGTGTACCGGTTTCTCCTGACTTCGCGATGGCTCGGCGGCACCGTGGTCGCCCTGCTGGCGGTCGTGGTGTGCCTGTTCCTCGGTTCGTGGCAGCTCAGCCGGTTCGAGGGCCAGGTGAACCGGCACCGGGACGCGGTACGTTCCGCCGGTGCGGCCACCGGCGGAGAGGCGGTCCCGTTCGCCGAGCTGCTGCCGGACGCGGGCGCCAGGGTCAGCACCGAGACGGTCGGCCGCGCGGTCACGCTGACCGGGCGGTACGACCCGGCTCACCAACTGCTCGTCCCCAACCGCACGGTGGCCGGGAAGCAGGGCTACTACGTGCTCACCCCGCTCTGCCCGGGTGACGGCCGCTGCGTGGCGGTGGTCCGGGGCTGGGCGCCGGGCCAGGCCGTGGGACGTACGGCGCCGGAGGTCGGTCCCGAGCAGGTGACCGTCACCGGGCGGCTGCAGGCTCCGGAGAACAGCGGCAGCAACGGCGCGGTGGCCGGCGGACTGCCGGAGGGGCAGCTGGGCACGATCAGTCCCGCGGCGCTGGTGAACGTGCTGCCGTACGGTACGTACGACGGCTGGGTGGCCGCCGACGCGGTGCCCGACGGGCTCACCGTGGTGCCGACCGTGCAGCCGCAGGGCGGGAACGGCCTGAGCCTGCGGGCGTTCCAGAACCTCGGCTACACACTGGAGTGGTTCGTCTTCGGCGGGTTCGTGGTCTTCATGTGGTTCCGGCTGGCGCGCCGCGAGGCGGAGAACGCCAGGGACCGGGCCCTCGGACTGGACCCGGTCCCGAACTGACCCGGTGACGGCTCGGACGGTCAGTCGTCGCAGTCGTCGCTGCTACTCCGGTGCGTGGTGCTCTTGTGGGTCTTCGACTTCTTGGAGCTCTTCGAACTCTTCGACCCCTTGCTGGACTTGGCCAGCAGCTGGGCCTGGACGGGCGCGACCGTCGTGGTCACGCCGCCCGCCGAGCGGTTGTCGTCGCAGTCGTCGTCGGAGCGGGACGAGCATCCCGCCGCGGTCAGCAGGAGCGCCAGTACGGCGCCCGAGGCCACCACTCCACGTCTGATGCTCAACGCGCTCTCCCCAGGTGTCGCAGTGTGAAGTCGATCTCCAGGCGGAGCTGCTTGATCCGCTCCTCGACCACCAGTGAGCCGTGCCCGGCATCGTAGCGGTAGACCTCGTGTTCCTTGCCGAGCTGTTCCAGCCGGGCCACGTAGTTGTCGATCTGCCGGATCGGGCAGCGCGGGTCGTTCACCCCTGCGCTGAGGTAGACGGGCACCTTCACCTGCTCGACGTAGGTCAACGGCGAGGAGGCGTGCCAGAGTTCGGGCACCTCCTCGGGCGAGCCGCCGAACAGGGTGCGGTCCAGCGACTTCAGCGCCTCCATCTCGTCCTCGTACGAGGCGAGGTAGTCGGCGACCGGTACGGCGGCCAGGCCGAGCGACCAGCTGTCGGCCTGGGTGCCGAGGCCGAGCAGGGTGAGGTAGCCACCCCAGGAGCCGCCGGAGAGCACGAGTTGGGACGGGTCGGCCAGGCCGGAGTCGACCGCCCAGTCCCGGACGGCGCCGATGTCCTCCAGCTCGATCAGGCCGACCCGGCCGTGCAGGGCGTCGGTCCAGGCCTGGCCGTAGCCGGTGGAACCGCGGTAGTTGACCCGGACCACCGCGAAGCCGTGGTCCAGCCAGGCGGCGGGCCCGGCCGCGAAGGAGTCGCTGTCGTGGTGGGTCGGACCGCCGTGCACCTCGAACAGGGTGGGGAACGGACCATCCCCGGACGGGCGTTGGACCAGCGCGTGCACCCGCCCGCCCGGTCCCTCCACCCAGACGTCCTCGACCGGCACCGAGCCGGGCGGCACCGGTCCGGGTGCCCGCAGCACCACGCCGCCCGCCGTCGAGCGGACCGCCGAGGGCTCCGCGGCCGAGGACCAGAGGAACTCCACCGTCCCGTCCGGCCGGGCGGTCGCGCCGGAGACCGTGCCGCGCGGCGTGTCCAGCCGGGTCAGCTCGCCGGTGGCCAGCTCGTACGAGAACAGCTCGCTGCGCGCCTCGTACTCGTGCTCGACCAGCAGGGCGCGGGCGTCGGGGCGCCACTGCGCCGACAGGTCGCCGGGGAACTCCCGGCCCTGGTCGTCGCGGAGCGGCAGCGCGGTCTCGGTGCCGGTCGTCACGTCCCAGAGGGCGGGCTCCCAGCGGCCGGTGCGCTGGTGGGCGATCAGCAGCCGGGTGTCGCCGTCGGCCGGGGCGAAGCCCAGGCAGGCCACCCCGCTGGGGTTCCGACGTCCCGTCACCTCGTCCAGTTCGGCCACCGTGGCGCCGTCCGAGAGCCGGAGCACCCGGATCGCCGAGTGCATCGCGTCGCCGTGTTCGGTGTGGTCGACGGCGAGCAGGGAGGAGTCGTGGCTGAGGTCGCCGACCCCGCCGTACTCCTCGTGCCGGTACACCGTCTCGACCTCGGCGGCGCCCGGTCGGCGCAGATAGAGGGTGGTGCCGTGCTCCTCGTCCGAGGTGCCGACCACCACGGTGCCGTCCAGGCCGAGCGCCAGCCCCGCGTCGTACGCGGCGGGCACGCCGGGGACGGCCAACTCGTCGGGGCCGCCGGTGAACGGCTGGCGGCGCCAGACGCCCAGTTCGTCGCCGTCGGTGTCGTCGAACCACCAGATCCACTCGCCGTCCGGGCTGAGCTCGGCGTCGGTGGTCCCGTTCGGGCGAGAGGTGACCTGGCGGTGGCTGTCGGCCGACCGGTGCCAGGCGTAGATCTCGTACGTGCCGGTGGAGTTGGAGACGTACAGGGCGCGTTCGGGGGCCTGCTCGGCCCAGTCCGGCAGGGAGACCCGTGCCGCCCGGAACCGCTGCTCCCACTCCGGTACGGGACTCTTCTCGTTGCTCATCCCCCCATCAAACCCGATCGCGCCGACCCGGCGGAACGGTGCGGGCCGCCACCGCCCGGCGCGGATGCGGCTGACGACATGGTGCGGCCCCGCCGGGGTTCCCGGCGGGGCCGCACCATGTCGCCCCGTGTTACTGCGCCCGCCGGGTCAGCGCCACCCGGGAGCGGGTGAAGACGGCGGCCAGCACCCAGGCCAGCAGCGGCAGCCCGATCACCAGGGCGGCCAGCTCGGGCCACGGGACCACCAGCGGGTTGCTGCCGATCCGGAGCGAGCCGGCGGAGCCGAACCGGGCCTCGACACCGAGGTTCTGCACCCGTTGGAGGGCGGCGGCGGGCACCAGCCCGGCCAGTGCTCCGATCACGGCGCCCATCGCGGCCACCACGGCGCACTGGAAGGCGGACAGTCGCCGCCGGATGCCCGGGGTGGCACCCACGGCCGCCAGGGTCGCCAGGTCACCCCGGCTGTCGGTCGCCGCGAGGCCGGTGGCGATGGCGGCGGCGGCGATGGCCACCGCCGAGGCGGCGATGGCGAGCCCGAGCGCGATGGCGTTGGTGGAACCGGACTGGTAGCCGCGCTCCACCGCGAGCTTTCCGGAACCGGCCTCCGTCACGGCGGCGGTGGCGCGCTGCTCCTCGGCCGGGGCCAGGGTGTGCGCTGGCCGCCAGACCGACTGCTGGACGGACGGGACCAGCCCGATCGCCGCGGCGGCCGCCGGGGACAGCACCGCGCGGGCGGCCCGGACGGTGCCGGGAGCGACCACGGCCGGCAGGCTGACCGTGCTGACCTGGTTGTCCTGCGGGCCGGTGGCGCCGTACCGGATCAGCTGCAGGGTCACCTTGCCGTCCCGGAGGTAGCCGGGGTCCGCCACCACAACCTGACCGGCCGTGAGGGCCTGGGCAGCGGCGGGGGAGTCCACTCCGAGCAGGTTGTGCAGCACGGTGCCGTCGCCGCTGATGACCTCCCTGATGTCGTCGGGGTCCTGCGCGGCGCGCGCGCAGCGGAGGTCCAGGCCGCCGGGTCCGGGCGGGGCCAGGCAGTCGTTCCCGGGCGCCGGGACCACCCGGACCCCGCCGCAGAACGAGCCGGGCGTACCGTCGCAGACCCCGTACGTGAGGGTGCTCAGGTCGGCGCGCTGCCCGAGCGCGGGTACGGCGCTCTCCACGGCGGTCCGCAGCGCGGCGCCGTTCCGCTCGGTGGCCGCGCCCGGGGCGGTCCCCCTGACGGGGTAGACGTCCAGCACCACCGCGCCGGACGGGGCCGAGGCCACGTACGCGGCCCGGGCGGCCGAGTCACTGCTGGTCTGGAAGGTCAGCACCGCGACCGCGCCGGCGACGGCTGCCATCACGGCGGCGACCGCCGGGGCGGTACGTCCCCGGTTGCGGGCCGAGTCACGGAGCGCGAGCCGGGGGGAGAGCGGGAGGAAGCGGCCGAGCCGGCCGAACAGGCTGATCAGCAGCGGGGTGCAGGCGATCAGTCCGAGTTCGGCGAGCACCGAGCCCGCCAGGACGGCGTGCGAGCCGGAGGAGGAGAGCTCACCGCTCAGGGCGACGGCCGCGCCGGCCAGGGCCGTGAGCCCGCCGGCCACAGCGAGCCACTTGGCCGGCGGCCGGGCGGTGACCCGGCCGCTGAGCGCTGCCACCACGGGCTGCCGGGCGGCCTGCACCGCCGGTACGACTGCGGCCAGTAGCCCGGTCACCACACCGATCGCCACGATGCCCAGCAGGTCGGTGGGGTCCAGCGCGAAGTGTCCGAAGCGTGCCCCTGACCTGCCCTCCAGCCAGGACCGGCCGGCCAGCACGGTGAGCGCGCCGAGCCCCACACCCGCCAGCGCGCCCACGCCGCCGAGCACGATGCCGCCGCCGAGCACCACCCGGCGGATGTGCGCCCGGTTGCCACCACAGGCCGCGAGCAGTCCGAGCTGCCGCCGGGACCGGCGGGCACCGACCGCGAACGCCGGACCGGCCAGCAGCACGATCTCCAGCAGCGCCAGGCCGACGGCGGTGGCCGCGATGGTCTCGGTCCTGAGCGCGGTCCGCGCGGCCTCGGGGTCGGCACTGGAGCTGACGGCGAGAGCGGGCGGCGGGTCGGCGAGCACGGCCCGCGACGTCACCGTGAAGCCGAAGGTGTTGGCCTGCTGCACCGCCTCCCAGCTGAAAGGGGCGTGATTGGGGAGCGAGACCAGGTAGTCCCGCGAGCCGGCCGCAGGCTCGGACTGGGCCTCCTCCGGCAGGGCGGCGAGCAGTCCGCTCAGCTCGCCGGGGCGGCCGATCAGCCGGCTCACCCTCAGGTCGCCCGGGTACTCGACGGCGGCGGTGATCCGCAGCGGCTGGGTGGTGCCCTTGAGCGTGGTGCTCTGCCCCACCGTCAGCCCGGAGTCGGCCAGAAAGCCGCTGGTCGCCGCCACCTCGAACGGCGCGGCGGGCCAGCTGCCCTGACGGAGTGTGGTGATGCCGGCCGTCAGCGGGTCCGTCAGGTCCAGTCCCCAGGTCTGCACCTGGCCCAGGCCGTAGGTGGTGCTGGTCAGGTGGGAACGCTTGGGCGCCTCGACGGGCAGCAGTTTGGCGTCGCCCGGCAGCGCCTGCTCCAGCAGCCGTTCCAGCGGCTGGGCGTTGCGGGCCTGCTCCTCGGGGGTCGGCGTCGGCTTCGGCCCGTTCAGGGACAGGACGGAGACGCGGCCCGAAGCGGGATCCGCGCCCTGCACCAGCCGCCAGCCGGGCCGCGCGCTGGTGCTGACGTACGCGTCGGCGGTGCCCATCAGGCGGGTGCCCTGCTCCTGCGGGGAGACGTGCGAGCTGCGGGCGACGATGTCCGCGCCGGTGACACCCACCACCGGGAGCGCGATCATGGCGATGATCAGTGCGCTGCGGCCCTTGGCCCGCAGTGCGTCACGGCGGGCGATGCGGAGCGCGGCCCGCCAGGCGGAGAGGCTCATCGGCGTTCGTCCGTCCCGGTGGCGGCGTGCGCGTGGCGGCCCTGGGGGGCGTCGGCTTCGGCACCCTTCCGGTGCTCTTCCACCACCTGACCGTCGGTGAGCAGCACCACCCGGTCCGCCCACTGGGCGTGGCCGGGTTCGTGCGTCACCATGACGGCCGCCGCCCCGGCGTCGCAGCGTGCGCGCAGGACGGCCAGTACGGTCTCGCCGGTGGCTGAGTCGAGCGCGCCGGTGGGCTCGTCCGCGAGCACCAGCCGCCGCTCGCCGACCAGCGCCCGGGCGATCGCGACCCGCTGCTGCTGTCCGCCGGACAGCTGGTCGGGGAAGCGGTCGGCGTACTCTGCCATGCCGGTCTCGGCGAGTGCGGTCAGCGCCTCGGACCTGGCCCGGCGGCTGGTCACGCCGTCCAGTTCGCGCGGCAGCGCCACGTTCTCGGCGGCGGTCAGTGCGGGGATCAGGTTGTAGTCCTGGAACACGTAGCCGATCGCCCGGCGGCGAACGGCGGACAGTGCGGACCTGGACAGCTTGCCCAGGTCCTGCCCCTCCACCCGGACCTGGCCCGAGCTGGCGGTGTCCAGCCCGCCGGCCAGGGTGAGCAGGGTGGACTTGCCCGAGCCGCTGGGGCCCATCACCGCGACGAACTCGCCCGGCCGGACCGTCAGGTCCACCCCGCGCAGGGCGTGCACCTGGGTCGCTCCCTGGCCGTGGACGCGGGACACGCCCCGCAGGCGCAGAACGGCCCCTTCGGTTTCCCTGAACTCTGTGGCTGTCACTCGTCGGCTCCTTCTCGTCGGCCGTCACCCGAGGAACCGGGCGCAGCACAGCTGCCGTCCCGCCGACGGAGCCGGGTGACGGCTCCGCCGGGGAATGGCACCCCGGTCACTGTCCTGGCGGGCCGCCGGTCGACCACCCCAGCATGCCTGCATACCGAGTATGTATACCCGGTATGCAGGCCCGGTTCAAGCGGTCAGGGATCCGCAGGTGGTGGTGGGAGCCGTCGCCCCGGGGGCGCCGTGGTGGTCAGTGGCCACGTCATGGCGCTGCTCTCGCACGCGATCGTGCAGCGCTCACACCACGGTGTGCTCCCGCTGGTCAGGGAGGGTGCGACCGCTGGGCCGAGGCCGGGGTGCCGGCCTGCCTGTGGGCGTACCGGGCCGGGTGATCCGTTGCTGAAATTCCGTCAGGGCTGCTGCCGTTGACGGACACCAGCCCTGGGGAGGGCTCGCCGCGTCGGTCGCCGGGGCTGGGCCCGTGGCGCCTGCGGGAGCTGCTTACGTCGAGATCACGAGCTGCTTACGCCCGGATCGGGAGCTGCTTATGCGGGGAATCGGAAGCTGCTTACGCGGGGAATCGGAAGCTGCTTACGCGGGGATGAAGAACCCGGTCACGTCGGCGAGCCGGCCGTCGCGGTGCACCGCGGTGCTGACGCCCGTCATCGCGGGGTTGCCCTGCTCGTCGAGCTGGGTCCACCGGGCGAGCGACCGGTCGTGGTGGCCCAGCACCTCGTCGATGCGGAAGCGGTGGCCGGGGAAGGCCTCCACGAATCCGCCCATGTAGGCGGCCAGTTCGGTCAGGCTGCTGACCCCGTGCCCGGATCCCGGTAGCCCACCTCGTCCAGGGCGACCGCCCCGAGCGCGGCGATCCGCACGTCCGGCCCGGCCGACCAGCAGGCGGCGTAGTCCGTCCAGAGCTGCTGTGAGTCGTTCATCGCTGTTTCTCGTTTCGTGGGCCGATCGACGTGAGCGCGCCCTCGGTGACGGTGTGAAGTTTGGTGATCGGCGTGCCGGCCCGGACGAGCACCAACGGGCCCTGGTAGAGCGCAACAGCTGAGCGGCCGCCATCTCGACGTCCAGTTCCGCCGGTACGCGGCCCAGCGCTCGGGCCCGGGTCAGCGCGTCGGAGAGCCCGGACTCGATGGTCTCCAGGCCCTCACGAACCCCGGCGGCCGCCTGGGGAACGGCGAAGCACTCCACCGCGGTGTTGGTGAACAGGCAGCCGGGATCGGGATCGAGCCCGCTCTCGTACGCCGAGGTGAAGAACGACCGGATGCCCGTCACCGGATCGGTCGGCTCCAGCAGGTGCGCCCGGACCCGTCCCTGCACCACCTGCTCGTTGTAGGCCTCCAGGGCCGCGTGGAACAGGCCGTCCTTGTTCTTGAACGTCCGGTACGGGCTGCCCGGGTGGAGTCCGGTCGCCTCTTCGATGTCCCGCAGCGAGGCGCCCAGGTAGCCCCGACGACGGAAGAGCCCCATCGCGGAGGCCAACACCTCTGCCCGATACCAGAGTTGGGTGGGCCCCACGGTCGGCCTCCCATTTAGTTGAACGATTGCTCACAAAAAAGTGGCACACCGGTCCGCCGTACACCGGTGGCCGCTTCGACCCTGTGCGGTCCAGGATTCGACGGTGTGCGCACGGGCGGTGCGCGGCCGAATCGGGGCCGACTGCGCCAGGCTCTTCAGGTACCCCGGGCGCACCGCGCGACACGGCTCGTGAATACTGCTGTCCGCGTCGCTGAGTGATCGACATCCTCCCGATGAGGAGGTGCGCCCAGCGCTTTCGCTCGTTCTCTGGGGGAATCCAACCGTGCCAACACGTCGTCATGTCGGCCTTGCCGCGGCGTTCGTCAGCTCCACCGTGCTCGGAACGGCGCTGCCGGTCTTCGCCGCGCACGCCGATTCGAACACGCTCTACGTCAACAGCGCGGCCGCGAACTGCTCGGACAGCGGAACGGGGTCGGAGGCGCAGCCGTTCTGCAAGGTGCAGCCCGCAGCGGACGCCGCGCAGCCCGGCCAGACCGTACAGATCGCTCCCGGTAACTACCCGGAGCAGGTCACCGTCACCCGCTCGGGCACCCAGGGCCATCCCGTCACCTTCCGGGGCGGTGCGAACCACGCGCAGGCCAGGAGCCTGGTCGGCGTCGCCCCCACCGGCGCGGACGCGCAGGCCCTGCCGCATGCCTTCGTGCTCTCCGGCGTTCATGACGTCACGGTGACGGGCCTGGGTCTCCAGGGCCTCCAGGAGGCGGTCCTGGTCTCCGACTCCGACCGGATCACGGTGGACGGGAACGCTCTTCGAACGGTGGGAAGCGGAGCCTCGGGAGCGGCACCGGGCATCCGGGTCACCGGGAGGACCACGGCTTCGACGGTGAGCCGTAACCTGATCAGCACGGGCAAGGCCGGCGTCGCGATCGACGCCGGGGTCACCGGAGCGGTCGTCACCACCAACCAGATCAGGCTCGCAGGTCCGGGCGTCACGGTCACCGATGCTCCCGGCACCGTGGTGACCAGCAACACTGTCGTATCGAACTGCGCGGTCCCGGTCACGCTCGCCGGGAACTCGGCGAACTCCACGGTCGAGAACAACGTCGCCGCGTCCAGCGGCTTCCCGTCGGGGTGTGCCATGAAGCCCGACCTGATCGTCTCGGCCGCCTCGGTCAGTGGCACCAAGGCGGACTACAACGTGGTGCCCGCCCGGGTCGACCTGGTCAACTACCAGTGGGGCGACGCCACGTACACGTCGCCGGCCGGGTTCTCCGCCGCGACCGGACAGGGCACCCACGACGTCACCAGTGCCCAGCTTGCTGCGAGCGCTTACCCGCGGGAGGCCGTCGACTCGGCCGACGCCACCGCGCCCGGTGAGCTGGCCACCGACATCCTCGGCAATCCGCGGGTCGACGACCCGCAGGTCGCCAACACCGGAACCGGCGCCGGCTTCACCGACCGCGGGGCGACCGAAACCCAGGACCCGCTCCTGGTCTCGGTGTCCGGAGTACCGAGTCAGGAGATCTGGCATCCGCTGGACGTGAACCTCAGCGTGACCGTCGCGAATGCCTGGGGACCGGTCGTCGGCGAACTCGACTTCGGTGACGGCAGCCCGAAGGTACCGGTGGCCGACGGCTGGACCCACCCGACGCACACCTACCCGGCAGGCGGCACCTACACCGTGTCGGTCACCGTCACCGACGGCGTGGTCACCCGCACGAGCAGCAGCACGGTCACCGTTGCCCCGCTCAACCCCATCGAGCCGGCCTTCTCGGTGTGGCAGCAGGACTGGTCCGTGCCCCGCGCGTCGTTCAACGTGTACGCCGGAAGCCCTTGGCCCATCACCAAGTTCACGCTGGACTTCGGTGACGGCTCACCGACGGTGGAGGGTCCCGGGCCGTACTCGCCGGACCCGTTCGTGCACACCTTCCCGGGCCCCGGGACGTACCAGGTGACCGCGATCGTGACCGACGACCACGGCCGTACGGGGACCAGGTCGCAGCAGGTCGAGATAGGCAAGCTGCTGCCGCTGAACCGCACGATCGAGGCGGTGAAGTACGGGCGGGTGACGGAGATCTACAACGACGGGAACGTCTGGCACGACAGCGGCCTCACCATCCCGTCGCTGATCCCCGCGAGCACGCTCGACTTCACCTACGCACCGTCGGGTGCGCGGGTGATCGAGGCCGTCGAGAACGGTGTCCTGCACGAGATCTACTCGGCGCCGGACGGCTGGCACGACAACCCGGTCCAGGGGGCCGGAGCGAACATCACCGCGCTGAGCTTCGCGTTCAGCCCGTCGGGTGCGCGGGTGATCGAGGCGATCGAGAACGGTGTCCTGCACGAGATCTACTCGGCGCCGGACGGTTGGCACGATAACCCGATCGAGGGTGTCGCTCCGAACGTCACGGCCATGAGCTTCGCGTTCGATGCCTCCGGCCGCCGGGTGATCGAGGCGATCGAGAACGGCGTTCTGCACGAGATCTACTCGGCGCCGGACGGTTGGCACGACAACCCGATCGAGGGTGTCGCTCCGAACGTCACGGCCATGAGCTTCGCGTTCGATGCCTCCGGCCGCCGGGTGATCGAGGCCGTCGAGAACGGTGTCCTGCACGAGATCTACTCGGCGCCGGACGGCTGGCACGACAACCCGGTCCAGGGCGCCGGAGCGAACATCAAGAACCTGACACTCAAGATCCGGCCCACCGGCGACCGCGTCATCGAGGCCGTCGAGAACAACTCCCTGCACGAGATCTACACCAACGCGGGCACCTGGTACGACTCGGCCACGCCGGTCTACCAGGGAGGCGAACTTACCTCCGTCTCGCTCGCCCTGCGCTGACTCCCTCGCTGCCGGCAGGGCCGCCCACCTGGGCGGCCCTGCCGGCAGCTGGCTGTGTTGACGGCCTCGCCCCGGAGGTCGGCGAAGCCGCTCCAGCCGCGACGGGCGGGGCGTCAGCAGGGGCCACCGGCTCCTCTCCTGGCGGACGCCCCTCATCAGGGTCCGAGGGCTTCGTTCTCCGCGGAGCGAGCCCGAAGCGTTCGGATGAATGCGCGCCGGGAGGCCGCGTGGCGCTGCGGGCAAGGACCCGGAGCGACGTACCCAGGAGGCATGTGGATCCGGACGGGCCGAACTGCCCTGCTCAGCATCGCCATGGTCGTCTCTACCTGCGCGGCGGCCTCCCTGCCCGCCGTTGCCGCTCCCGCAGCGGCCGCACCGGTCCCCAGGGAACCGGCCGCCGCGTCACAGCCCTGGGAGGCGAACGCGGCGGAACTGGACCGGGTGATCCAGCAGACGGCCACCGACGCCGGTGTCCCCGGAGTGATCGTGGGCGTCTGGCAGCCCGGACAGCCGCGCTACGTGCGAGCTTTCGGCGTCGCGGACACCAGCGACTGCGCCCCGATGCGAACCGACCTGAACATGCGGATCGGCAGCGAGACCAAGACCTTCACCGTCACCGCGCTGCTCCAGCTCGTCGACCGTGGCGAGGTCGGCCTGGATGACCCGATCTCCGCGTACGTTGACGGAGTGCCCGACGGCGAGCACATCACGCTGCGTCAGCTCGCGGACATGCGCAGCGGCCTGTTCGCCTACAGCAAGGACGCGGGCTTCCAGCACCTGCTGGCGACCGAGCCGCACCGCCAGTGGTCGCCGAGTGAGCTGCTCGGCATCGCCTTCGAGCACCCCAACCAGTTCCCTCCCGGCACGCAGTTCGACTACTCCAACACCAACACCGTGCTGCTCGGCCTGGTCGTCGAGAAGGTCACCCACCGTCCCTTGAGGGACGTGATCCGGCACCTGATCACGCGGCCGAGCGGCCTGGACCACACCTTCCTGCCGGAGGCGGCGGAGTTCCCGCAGCCGCACGCCCACGGCTACACCGACCTGACGCCGGACGGCACCGTGGCGGACGCCACGGACTTCAACCCCAGCTGGGGCTGGGCAGCCGGCGCGATGATCTCGGACCTCGACGACATGCACTCCTGGGCGGAGAACGTCGCGACAGGCGCACTGCTGAGCCCGCAGACCCAGGCGGAGCGCCTCGACGCACACCCCACCGGCGCACCGGGTGACGCCTACGGGCTGGGCATCGACATCAACCACGGCTGGATCGGCCACGCGGGCTCCCTGCCCGGCTACCAGAGCCTGACGGTCTACCTCCCCACCCAGAAGGCCACGATGGTGATCCTCCTCAACACCGACATCCGCTCCAACGGCGAGAACCCCAGCACCCTCCTCGGCCGCGCCATCACCCAGGTGGTCAGCCCGGGCAACGTCTACGGCGACGCGTCCGACCAGAACTGACCCACGCCCCAGCTGCCGCGGGCGAGGCTGTGCCGGGGCTTGTGAGAGTGCTATGGCCTGACGTACGTCGGTTTGGACGCGGTGGTGGGGTGAGGGTGCGAACGCCACGTGAGCTCCGGCTCAGCTGGTTGTCGACAACGGTGCACTGTCGGAGGAGATCTCACGCCCCGTCGGCCACTTCAGCACCGCCGTCACCGAGCTGGTCTACCGGATGCGGATCGGCCGGTGATCCAGACCGGCGCCGTGGTGACGGGCGACCTGTTCTGAGGTTCGGTCACTCAGTCGGACCCGCACAACGAGAAAGGGCCCTACCGAATTTCTCCGGTAGGGCCCTTCCTGCTGGGTCGGGGTGGCGGGATTTGAACCCACGGCCTCTTCGTCCCGAACGAAGCGCGCTACCAAGCTGCGCCACACCCCGGTCCTGCTTCGTTGCTCTCCGTCTCCGGTGCAACGAGTAGAACTCTACCGGACGGGTGCCGTGAGGCGAAATCCGGTATCCGGGGGTTCGCAGCTGCAGGTCAGCGGCGGGGGACGAGGGTGAGCAGGGTGGCTTCCGGGGGGCAGGCGAAGCGGACGGGGGTGTAGCGGTTGGTGCCGCAGCCGGCCGAGACGTGGAGGTAGGACTGGTGGCCGCCGGCCCGGTGGGCGGAGAGACCCTTGACGCGGCGGGTGTCGAGGTCGCAGTTGGTGACCAGGGCGCCGTAGAAGGGGATGCAGAGCTGGCCGCCGTGGGTGTGGCCGGCCAGGATCAGGGGGTAGCGGTCGGCGGTGAAGGCGTCCAGGACGCGGAGGTAGGGGGCGTGCACGACGGCGATCGAGAGGTCGGCGTCGGCCGAGGGGCCGCCGGCGACGGCGTTGTAGCGGTCGCGGCGGATGTGCGGGTCGTCCAGCCCGGTGAACTCGACGTCGAGGCCGGCGAGCTTGAGGCGGCCGCGGGTGTTGGTGAGGTCGAGCCAGCCGGCCGCGTCGAAGCCGTCGCGGAGGCCCTCCCACGGGTTGTGGACGGCGCCGGTGATGCCGCGGCGGCCGGAGCCGTCGGGGTTGTTCAGGCCGTGGACGCCGCTCTTCAGGGCCTTGAGGTAGCGGGTGGGGCTCTTCGGGCTGGGGCCGTAGTAGTCGTTCGAGCCGAAGACGTACACGCCGGGGAAGTCGAGCAGCGGGCCGAGTGCGTCGAGGGTGGCGGGTACGCCGAGCGGGTCGGAGAGGTTGTCGCCGGTGTTCACCACCAGGTCGGGGCGGAGCCCGGCCAGGCTCTGCAGCCAGCGCTGCTTCTTGGTCTGCCCGTTGACCATGTGGATGTCGGAGACCTGGAGTACCCGTACCGGCCGCGCTCCCTTCGGCAGGATCGGTACCTCGACCCGGCGCAGCCGGAACGAGCGGACCTCGAACCCGGCGGAGTAGGCGAGGCAGGCGGCGCCGGTGGCGGCGATTCCGAGTGGGACGGAGTACAGCGGTCGCATCGGTCCATGCTCTCAGACCCATGATCGGAACGGGAACGGCCGGTGCTCCATGAGGACGCGCACACAGCCGCCCGACACTCGCCGAGCAGCCGCCAAGGAGCAGAAGGCGGCTACCGGACTGACGGCCCGTCAGTGGGCAATCCGGTTGCCCGTGGCCGGTCGGCGGCATATGAATGGCCTATGACTACGCTCAAGCAGCAACTGCAGGAGGACCTCACCGACGCGATCAGGTCCCGGGACGAGCTCGGCTCCTCCACCCTCCGGCTCACTCTGTCCGCCGTCACGGCCGAGGAGAAGGCCGGTAAGACGGAGCGGACGCTCTCGGACGACGACGTGCGGAAGGTGATCGCCCGGGAGGCGAAGAAGCGCCGGGAGGCGGCCACGGCCTTCGACGCGGCCGGCCGCACCGACTCGGCCGCGAAGGAGCGGGCCGAGGGTGAGTTCCTGGCGCGGTACCTGCCGAAGCAGCTCAGCGACGAGGAACTGGCCGCGATCGTGGCCGAGGCGGTGGCGGCCAGCGGGGCGACCGGTCCGCAGGGCATGGGCGCGGTGATGAAGCTGGTGAAGCCGAAGGTGGACGGCCTGGCTGAGGGCGGCCGGGTGGCCGCCGCGGTGAAGGCCGCGCTGACGTAGTGGAGCGGTAGAGCCCTGAGGCGGTAGGGAGACAGCGCAGAGGGCCCGCCCCGGTCGAACCGGGGCGGGCCCTCTGCGCGTCACGGCCGACTCAGTGCCGCCCGCCGCCGTTGCCGTTACCGCCGTTGCCGCCGGCACCGTTGCCGTTGCCGCCGATGATGCCGGGCGGCAGGGAGAAGTTGCCGCCGATCAGGCCGCCGTTGGCCGCTGCGGCGTCGCCGGACGGCGGGGACGCGGTGGCGCTGGGGTCGGGCTTGGGCTGCGGGTCGGGGATGTTGACGGTCTGGAAGGTGCTCTTGGGCGTCCCCTCCAGGGCCTGGCTCATCGCCATCTGCCAGATCGGCCCGGGGCCGGTGGCGCCGTAGACGCCGCTGCTGAACCAGGTCGGGCCGATCTTGATGCTCTTCATCGAGACGTTCACGGTCGGGCCGCCCAGCCAGACCGAGGTGGACAGCTCGGGGGTGTAGCCGGTGAACCAGGCCGCGTACCGCTCGTCGGTGGTACCGGTCTTGCCGGCGATCTGGCGCCGGTCGTCCAGGGTGAGGGAGGAGGCGGTGCCCTTCTCGGTCACACCGAGCAGCAGGGTGTTGATGCCGTCCGCCGTGGTCTCGCTGATCACCTGGTTGCAGTTCGCCTGCGGTACCGGCAGCTGGGTGCCGGCCGTGTTGACCACCGACTTGACGGCGATCGGGGCGCAGTACTTGCCGCGCGCGGCGAAGGTCGCGTAGGCGTTGGCCATCACCATGGGGGAGACCTCCTGGGTGCCGAGCACCATGGAGGGGACCTCCATCAGCGGCTTTCCGCTGGCCAGGTTCTTGATGCCGAGCTTGTCGGCCATCTGCTTGACCGCGCAGAGGCCCATGTCGGCCTCCATCTGCACGAAGTAGGTGTTGACCGACCTGGCCATCGCCTCCTTTAGTGCGTACGGGCCGGACTCGGACGTGCTCTCGTTCTTGAGCTTGACGCCCTTCTCGTTCCAGGTGCCCGAGCACTGGGTCATCTTCGGGTAGTCGATCTCGTACTGGGAGGGGTACTCCTGCGTGATCGGGATGCCGCTCTCCAGCGCCGCCGCCGCCAGGATCGGCTTGAAGGTCGAGCCGGGGGAGAAGCCGTTGCCGCCGCCCATCGCCGCGTCGGCGTTAAGGTTGATCACGGTCTGGTTCTGCTTGGAGTCGATGCCGTACGGGCGGCTCTGCGCCATCGCCAGGATCTCGCCGGTGCCGGGCTTGATCATGGTGGCGGCGGCCGCGACCGAGTCGGTCGGGTAGACCTTGGTGGTCACCGCCTTGTACGCGGCGGCCTGCTTCTCCGGGTCGATGGTGGTGTAGATCTTCAGGCCGCCCTGGGACCAGAGCCGCTGCCGGTCGGTGGCGCTCTTGCCGAAGGCCGGGTCCTGCTTCACCACGTGCCGGACGTAGTCGCAGAAGAAGCCCATCCCCGCCTGGGCGGTGATGCAGCCGTTCAGCGGCTCCTTGTACTTGAGGTTCAGCGGGGTGGCGATCGCTTCCTTGGCCTGCGCCTCGGTGATGTGCTTGTTCTCCAGCAGCTTGCCGATCACCGTGTCGCGGCGGGTCTGGGTCGCCTTGGGGTGCAGCAGCGGGTCGTACGCCGTCGGGTTCTGCACCAGCCCGGCCAGCGTGGCGGCCTCGGCGATGGTCAGGTCCTTGGCGCTCTTGCTGAAGTAGCGGTTGGCCGCCGACTCGACGCCGTACGCCTGGTGGCCGTAGAAGGTGATGTTCAGGTAGTTGGTGAGGATCTGATCCTTGGTCAGGTCCTCCTCCAGCTTGATGGCGATCTTCAGCTCCTGGATCTTGCGACCCAGGCTCTTCTTGGTGGCCTCGCGGAAGGCGTCCTTGTCCTCGCCGGCCAGCTCCACGTTGACGTTCTTCACGTACTGCTGGGTCAGCGTGGAGGCACCCTGGGTCGCCTCGCCGGACTCGGCGTTCTTCCCGATCGCGCGGAGCACGCCCTTGAGGTCGATCGCGCCGTGCTCGTAGAACCGGGCGTCCTCGATGTCGACCTGGGCCTGCCGCATGATCGGGGCCATCTGCTCCTGGGTCAGGATGGTCCGGTCACGGTCGAAGACCTTGGCGATCAGACCGCCCTTGGCGTCGTAGATGAACGAGGCCTGCGAGAGGGTCGGCGCCTTGAAGTCGGTCGGGACGTTGTCGAAGCTCTCGGCGGTGTCCTTCGCGGTCAGCCCGAGTGCGCCGATGGCGGGCAGCGCCATGCCCGCGACGAGAACTCCGGCCAGCACGCTGATGCCCAGGAACTTGAGCCCGAGCCCGGCCTTGTCAAGCGGGGATCCCGCGGGTCGCTGAGGTGCCATGGAGAGAACACTACGTCGCGGATTCCCGGACATGGGGGCAGGTGTTCGCCTAGGCTTGTCACAACACTGCGACAGCTTCGCTCTGTTCATCATCGTCACTCTTGTGAGTGATGAGCTTTGCCCGAAATGACCCGTTGTTGGGTGACTTGCCGCCACCTCCGCCGGCCGCACTGTGGCAGAGGGTGACGAAAGTGCCCCGAATGCCCCTGGCAAGGCCCCCGACCTGCGGTCACTCCAACGAGTGAGAAGACGGATACCCATAGTCCGATCGGGTCATTTGAGATTGGGCCCGAAGGGGCTGTTGCGTCCTGTCGTTCTTCCGTAACGTCCTCAACTGGCAGCGGTGAATATGCCGTTGCCGCCGTGGGGGAGCCCCGATTCGGGAGAGGACGGCGCCGTGATGGGCTGGGTGGACGACTGGAGTGCGCAGGCAGCCTGCCGCACGAGTGATCCGGACGAGCTGTTTGTTCAGGGGGCCGCGCAGAACCGCGCCAAGGCGGTCTGCAGCGGGTGCCCCGTGCGTACCGAGTGCCTCGCGGACGCGCTCGACAACCGGGTGGAGTTCGGCGTCTGGGGCGGGATGACCGAGCGCGAGCGGCGGGCCCTGCTCCGCCGCAGGCCGACGGTGATGTCCTGGCGCAGGCTGCTGGAGACGGCCCGCACCGAGTACGAGGAGTCGCTCGCCACGGGCGTCATCCTGACCGACTACGCACAGGCGGGCTAGCCCGTACGGCTCCGGGGCAGGCGCGCCGCCGTAGGTACGGGCCGACTGCGCCCTGCCGCCGTACGGGACAGGACGGCTGACGGAGGGTCAGCCGCCCAGCCGCTCGCCGATGGCGCGCAGGCCGTCCAGGTCGTGCACGTCGCCCGGCAGGGCGGGCACCTCGACGATCGGCACGTCCGGGTAGACCGAGACGAACCGGTCCCGGGTGAGCCGCTCGCGGTCCATCACCTGCATGCGCTCCGCGTGCAGCCGGAGCAGCCCGGCGGCCAGCGTCTCCGCCGCCACCGTGGTGCTGCCCGTGCCGTTCTCCTCCAGCGCCTCGGCCGCGGCCAGCGCGCGTTCGGCGGTGAGCTGCGGCGCCCCGGTGCGGTGCACCCGGTTGAGCACCAGGCCGGCCAGCGGCATCTCGTCGGCGGCCAGCCGGTCGATGAAGTAAGCCGCCTCGCGCAGCGCGTCCCGTTCCGGCGCGGCCACCACCAGGAAGGCCGTGCCCGGCGCCTTGAGCAGCTGGTAGGTACGGTCGGCGCGCTCGCGGAAGCCGCCGAACATCGAGTCCATCGCGGAGACGAAGGTCTGCACGTCGGTCAGCAGCTGGGCGCCGAAGATCTTGCCCAGGGTGCCGGTGATCAGGCCCATGCCGACGTTCAGGAACTTCATCGCGCTCCGCCCGCCGACCTTGGCAGGGCCGGTCAGGATCCGGATCAGCCTGCCGTCCAGGAACGAACCCAGCCGGTTCGGCGCGTCCAGGAAGTCCAGCGCGGAACGGGACGGCGGGGTGTCCACCACGATCAGGTCCCACTGGCCGGCCGCCCGCAGCTGGCCGAGCTTCTCCATCGCCATGTACTCCTGGGTGCCGGCGAATCCGGCGGAGAGCGACTGGTAGAACGGGTTCTCCATGATCGCCTTGGCCCGCTCGGGCTCGGCGTGGGTGAGCACGACCTCGTCGAAGGTCCGCTTCATGTCCAGCATCATGGCCTGGAGTTCACCGTCGCCGGTCACGCCCTTGACCACCCGCGGGGTGTTGTCCAGCTCGGTCAGGCCCATCGACTGGGCCAGTCGCCTGGCCGGGTCGATGGTCAGCACGACCACCTTCCGGCCGCGCTCCGCAGCCCGCAGGCCGATCGCCGCCGCCGTGGTGGTCTTGCCCACCCCGCCGGAGCCGCAGCAGACCACGATCCGGGTCTCCGGGTCCCCGATCAGGATGTCGATGTCGAGCTCGGTCATGCCGCCCCCTGCCGCTTCAGCTCGCCCGCCAGGCGGTACAACCCGCCCAGGTCCACGCCCCCGCCCAGCAAGGGGAGTTCGTACGTCGGCCGCTTCAACTGCTGGAGCACCGAGCGCTGTTCGCGCTCCAGCTGGACCCGCTCGGCGTGCTCGCGGGCCTGGTCGAGCAGCGGGTCGAGCAGTGGCTCCACCGCCGCCCGGACCGTCGTGGCGGACTTGGACCGTCCGCCCAGTCCGGCCTCGCCGAGGGCCAGCGCGACCTCCTCCCGGTGGTCGCCGTGCACCGCGCCGACCGCGGCGGCGTCCAGTACCGGCGGCCGGACCATGTTCACCAGCACGCCACCGAGCGGGAGTTGGGATTCGGTCAGCTCGGCGACGCCGTCCACGGTCTCCTGCACCGGCATCTCCTCCAGCAGGGTGACCAGGTGCACCGCCGTCTCCGGCGACCTGAGCACTCGCATCACCGCCTGCGCCTGCCCGTGGATCGGCCCGAACCTGGCCAGCCCGGCCACCTCGGAGTTGACGTTCAGGAACCTGGTGATCCGTCCGGTCGGCGGCGCGTCCATCACGATCGCGTCGTACGCCCGTCGCCCGTCCGGGCCCTTGCGCCGGGCCGCCTCGCAGGCCTTCCCGGTCAGCAGCACGTCCCGCACCCCGGGGGCGATAGTGGTGGCGAAGTCGACGAAGCCGACCTTCTGCAGCGCCTTCCCGGCCCGGCCCAGCTTGTAGAACATGTCCAGGTACTCGAGCAGCGCCTGCTCGGTGTCGATCGCCAGCGCGTACAGCTCACCGGCCGGGGCCCGCCCGTCCAGCCCGAGCCGGGACCGCGAGACGGTGGCGATCCTGCGCTCCTCGTACGGCAGCGCCGCGATCCCGAACATCTCCGCGATGCCCTGCCGGCCCTCCACCTCGATCAGCAGCGTCCGGCCCCCGTCGGCGGCCAGCGCCATCGCCAGTGCGGCGGCGACGGTGGTCTTCCCGGTGCCGCCCTTGCCACTGACCACGTGGAGCCGGACACCCTCCCAGTCCGGATCGCGCCGGTCCACCTGGTCCACGCTCCGTCTCCGTCCGTCTCAGCGGCACCGCACCCCGGTGGGTGCCTCCTCCCGCGAGCGTAACCAGCCGCCGCCCCCGATGCCGGGAGCCCGGGAGGAACCGTCCGGATTCATGCCCGGCCTGTGGCCCGGATCACACCCCGGCCGCGTACTAGAGTCACCCCCATGACCAAGTGGGAATACGTCACCGTGCCGCTGCTCGTTCACGCCACCAAGCAGATCCTGGACTCCTGGGGTCAGGACGGCTGGGAGCTCGTCCAGGTCGTTCCGGGCCCGAACCCGGAGCAGCTGGTCGCTTACCTGAAGCGGGAGAAGAGCTGATGAGCAAGGTTGAGGAGAAGCTGGCCGAACTGGGTCTGGTCCTCCCCGAGGTGGTCCCGCCGGTCGCCGCGTACGTCCCGGCGATCCGCAGCGGCGAGTACGTGCTGACCGCCGGTCAGCTGCCGATGGTCGGCGGCAAGCTGCCGAGCACCGGCAAGGTCGGCGCCGAGGTGACCGCCGAGGAGGCCAAGCAGCTCGCGCAGGTCTGCGCGCTCAACGGCCTCGCCGCGATCAAGTCCGTGATCGGTGACCTGGACAAGGTCGAGCAGATCGTCAAGGTGGTCGGCTTCGTCGCCTCCGCCCCCGACTTCACCGGCCAGCCCGGCGTGATCAACGGGTGCAGCGAGCTGCTCGGCGAGGTCTTCGGTGCGGCGGGCGTGCACGCGCGCAGCGCGGTCGGCGTGGCGGTGCTGCCGCTGGACGCACCGGTCGAGATCGAGTTCCAGGTCCGCGTCTCCGCCTGACGCCGGGTCGGGCGCTCCGGGCATCAACCGTTCACGGTCCAGGGGCTCGGGGAACTGCGAAGCCGGCCCTCGCAAGGTGATCGTCGCGTAGACGGTCAGGAACCTTCGTGGTGACCCCGGCGCCAGATCTCCTCGCAGTTCGCCGAGCCCCTGGGTTGTCCGTTTACGTTCCGGGGACCATGACCTAGCATCCGGGGCATGATGCCGATGCCGCCGTCCTGGCCCGCCCGGATCAGGGCGCTCGCGGCGGGCGAGCTGACCCCGCCGGTCGCGAAGCCCTCCGCCACCGTGGTGCTGCTGCGGGACGGGGCCGGAGGCCCGGAGACGTACCTGCTGCGGCGCCGCACCTCGATGCCGTTCGCCGCCGGGATGTACGCCTACCCGGGCGGGGGCGTCGATCCGCGGGACGCGGAGGTCGAGCTCGGCTGGGCCGGGCCGAGCCCCGCCGAGTGGGGCGAGCGGCTCGGGGTGGACGCCGCCACCGCGCAGGCGGTGGTCTGCGCCGCCGTCCGGGAGACGTTCGAGGAGGCCGGCGTACTGCTGGCGGGCCCGGACCCCACCACCATGGCCGACGCCGCGGACTGGTCCGCCGAGCGGGCCGCACTGGAGGCGCACGAGCTCTCCTTCGCCGACTTCCTGCGGGCACACGGCCTGCTGCTCCGCTCCGACCTGCTGTCGGCCTGGGCCAGGTGGATCACCCCGGCCTTCGAGGAGCGCCGGTACGACACCTGGTTCTTCGTCGCCGCACTGCCCGCGGGCCAGCGGGCCGCCGACTCGGTCGGCGAGGCGGACCGGGTCGCGTGGCTGACCCCCGCCGAGGCGGTCGAGGGCCACGCGGTGGGCCGGTACGGCATGATGCCGCCGACCGTGACGGTGCTCCGGGAGCTGTTGCCCGCCGGTACGGCGGCGCACGCGGCCGCCCTGGCGGCGGACCGGAAGATCGAGCCGATCCTCGGTACGGCGGAGCTGGCCGGCGATCGGATCTCGGTGCGATGGTCGGGGTATGAAGAGCTGACCATCGACGGTATTTTTCCTCTCAACTGACCGTTCCACCCAGGAAGGATCGCCCGATGACCCACAACGACGTGGTTCGCCGCGCGGCGTACCCCCAGCCCACCCTGTCGGTCCGGCCGCTGACCCTCCGTTCGCTGGCGGGGCAGCTCGACCCCGTCCCGGCGGAGCCGTACCTGCGCTCGTTGGAGCGGCCGCTGCACCCCCGCAGCCTGCACCGGATCTGCGAGGGCGGCCGGTGAGCGGTCCTCTTCCCGGTGACCCCGCCGCCGAGATCGGCGGCGGGGCCACCCCCCGGGCGTTCTGCGTGCTGGCGCCGAACCCCTCGCCGATGACGCTCGACGGCACCAACACCTGGCTGCTGTCCGAGCCCGGCTCCGAGCTCGCGGTGGTGATCGACCCGGGCCCGCTGCACGATGGCCACCTGCGCCGGGTGATCGACACCGCCGAGCAGCAGGGCAAGCGGGTGGCGCTGACCCTGCTGACCCACGGCCACCACGACCACGCCGAGGGCGCGGCGCGGTTCGCCGAGCTGACCGGGACCGAGGTCCGGGCGCTCGACCCCGCCCACCGCCTCGGCTCCGAGGGCCTGCGCGGCGGCCAGGTGCTGGAGATTGGCGGCCTGGAGATCCGGGTGGTCGGCACCCCCGGGCACACCGCCGACTCCCTGACCTTTCACCTCCCCGCCGACGGCGCGATCCTGACCGGCGACACCGTGCTCGGCCGGGGCACCACGATGGTCGCCCACCCCGAGGGGACGATCGGCGACTACCTGGACTCGCTGCGCCGCCTGCACACCATGGCCGCCGAGCAGGGCGTCCGTACGGTGCTGCCGGGCCACGGTCCGGTGCTGACCGACGCGCTCGGTGCCGTGGACTACTACCTGGCCCACCGGGCGCACCGGCTGGCCCAGGTGGAGACCGCCGTGGAGGCGGGGTACCGGACCGCCGAGCAGGTGGTCGCCAAGGTCTACGCGGACGTGGACCGCGCGCTCTGGCCCGCCGCCGAGCTGTCCGTCCGCGCGCAGCTGCGCTACCTGGAGGACCACGGCCTGATCTGACCGTCCGTAAGGCAGCCGCAAGCGCCGGAGGGCCGTGCCAAAAGACGCCGGAGGGCCCGTGAGCAGCAACTCACGGGCCCTCCGTTACGGCGTCAGCGGGAGCGGCGGGAGAGCCGCTCGACGTCCATCAGGACCACCGCGCGGGCCTCCAGCTTCAGCCAGCCGCGGCCGGCGAAGTCGGCCAGCGCCTTGTTGACGGTCTCGCGGGAGGCGCCGACCAGCTGGGCCAGCTCCTCCTGGGTGAGGTCGTGCGCGACGTGGATACCCTCGTCGGACTGCACGCCGAACCGGCGGGACAGGTCCAGCAGGGCCTTGGCCACCCGGCCGGGCACGTCGGAGAAGACCAGGTCGGACATCACGTCGTTGGTACGCCGCAGCCGTCGGGCGATCGCCCGGAGCAGGGCGATCGAGACCTCGGGTCGGGCGTGCAGCCAGGGCTGCAGGTCGCCGTGGCCGAGGCCGAGCAGCTTGACCTCGGTCAGCGCGCTGGCGGTGGCGGTGCGCGGGCCCGGGTCGAAGAGCGAGAGCTCGCCGATCATCTCGCTGGGGCCGAGCACGGCGAGCATGTTCTCCCGGCCGTCCGGGGAGGCGCGGTGCAGCTTGACCTTGCCCTCGGCCACCACGTACAGCCGGTCACCCGGGTCGCCCTCGTGGAAGAGCGACTCACCACGGGCCAGCGTCACCTCGGTCATGGAGGCACGCAGCTCGCCGGCCTGCTCGTCATCGAGAGCCGCGAACAGCGCGGCACGCCGCAGAACGTCGTCCACGTGCTTCCTCCTGCTGGTGGTGGGTGGTGCTTCCGGTCATGACTTGCCTCACCAAGGATGACGCATGTCGCTCCGATCATATGAGGAGGGGTACGGGCCGGGAGTACGGTACGGGGCCATTTGTACTCATCAGTGGTCCCCGAACGCCGTAATGGGCGTGTCACCAGAGGCCGGCGATCGCGTCGCCGACGTACTTGGTGCCGAGGACGGCGAGCGCGGTCGCCAGGATCGCGCCGTTGTGGACCGCCATCCAGGCCTTCCACTCGGCCAGCACCCGGGGCGAGTCCTCGCCGCCGAACAGGTGGACCCCGAGCGGGAGCAGCGTGCAGAGCGAGCCGAGCAGCACCATCAGCACGGCGGCGACGGTCTTGCCGCCCGGACCCGAGGGGCTGGTGGCGATCGCCACCCCGCCGCCCACCGCCAGCATCAGGTTCTTCGGGTTGGCCGCCATCAGGACCGCCGCAAGCCCGGCCGCCCTCGGCGGGGTGAAGCGGTCCGCGGCCTGCATCCACTTCGGCGGGGCGGACACGTGCCCCTCGCGCGGCCGTCCACGCCACTGCCGGCCGGCCATCAGGAGGAACAGCACTCCGAGGGCGAACCTGAGCCAGGCGGCCCAGGTGGGCTTCTCCCCTTCGGTGGTCAGTCCGCTGCCGAGCACCACCGCGGCCGCGACCACCGTGGCCAGGGCGCCCAGCCAGCCGGCCGCGAACGCGATCCCGTTGGCCAGGCCGCGCGGGGTCGCCAGCATCAGGATCATCGCGATCAGTGCCACCGGGCTGATCGCGATCGCGACCGCCGAGAACAGCATCGAACCGATCGCCTCGCCCATCCGCCTGCTCCTCTCGGACGTCCCGGCGGGCCGCCTGCGGGTACGCCCTGACAACACCTTTGCGGCAGGCGCCGGGCCGGGCTACCGCTGCCCGCCGAACGGGTGGGCGGCTCAGGCGGCGGGCGTCATTGTGGCGGCGGCCTCCCAGGCGAAGCCGTCCGGGTCGGTGGCCGGCGCGGTGCCGCCGCCGATGACGAGCCGGTGCGATCCGGTGCCCTCGGCGGGCAGGCCGGCGTCCTTGGCGAGCGCGCGGTACCCGTACAGCGCGAGCTTGACCGGGCTCGACGGAGCGGCGAACTCGACGTACTTGCGGCCGAAGCTCTTCGCCACGGTGAAGCCGTGCCCGACGTAGAACCGCTTGCTCTCCAGCACGTCCGAGGCGCCGATCAGGAGCACCATCTCGTCGAACTTCCGGGCGCCCGGGCGAGTGTTCTTCTTGGTCGAGGTGGCGACCTTCCAGACCGTCCCGTCCGGAGCCTGGACGACGCCGCCGTAGCCCCAGAACGACTTCGCGGCGGGCTTCAGCGCGGTGGCACCGGCGGCGAGGGCGGCGTCGAGGAAGGCGTCGGCGTCGGCGGGCTGCGACACGGTGAGCGAGAGCGTGAAGCCGCGGAAGCCGGTGGTCGGCGTCTCCGAGGCGCGCAGGCGCACCCGGTCGTCCAGACCGAAGGCGGCGTAGAAGCGTTCGGCGGCCGCGACGTCGGCCACCTCGAGGGTGAGGGTTTCGATGGAGGTCATGTCGTTCACGCTACTTTCGGGGCGTTGGCCGGGGCTTCTCGATTCCTGACCGATCGCGCCACCGTCCCGGCGGGCTCGGTGACGCCGTGGTGCAGCAGGGTCCGCGCCCGTTCGAGGCGGCGTGCCGTCAGGTAGCCGTACGGTGAGGCGCCGTAGGCCAGCCGGAACTGTCGGCTGAGCTGCCCGGCGGGCATGCCCGCGCTGCGGGCGAGCGCCTCGACATCCAGCGGCTGCGCGTACTCGCGGTCGATCCGGTCACGGACGCGGCGCAGCCGGGCGAACTCGGTCAGGCGCTGCGCCGCGATGCGGGCACGCGCCCAGGCGGGGTGGCACATGGAGGATCCCCCTCGTCCGACCGGGCTACCGGAGCTCCTGGAACCGGACCAGGTTCCCGGCGGGGTCGCGGACCGCGCAGTCCCGAATGCCGTACGGCTGCTCGGTCGGCTCCTGCACCACCTCGGCGTCGCGGGCCTTCAGCTGTTCGAAGACGCCGTCGAGGTCCGGGGTGGCCAGCAGGATCCAGCCGTACGTGCCCTTCGCCATCATCTCGGTGATGGTCCGCCGCTCCTCCTCGGTGACGCCGGGGTCGGCGGCCGGCGGCGCCAGCAGGATCGACGTCCCCGGCTGCCCGGCCGGACCGACGGTGATCCAGCGCATCCTGCCCTGCCCGACGTCGCTGCGGACCTCGAAACCGAGGGTGTCCCGGTAGAAGGCCAGCGAGGCGTCGGCGTCGCTGTGCGGAAGGGCGGTGGTGTGAATGGTGATGTCCATGGACTTCACGCTAGCCGTGGCCCGACGACCGCCGCTTCTCGAATCCTGACCGCTTGTGCCGGGCCTGACGGACCGTCCGGCGTCAGCGCCATTCGAGGACGACGTCGCCGTACCCGAGTGCGGTGGCAGCCTCCTGGGCGGTGATCTGCTGGGGCTGGGCCCCTGGGGTGAGGGCGGTGACGTACGGCTGCTCGACCTTGCCCTGGACGGAGCGGAAGAGCAGGCGCTTGCCGTCCGCCGAGACGGCCAGAGGCAGGTTCCGCCGGTCGGTCACCGGGAGCAGGTCGGGGCCGGCGCCGTCCGTGGGCTTGCTGGACTCCTCGGGGCGGAGCTGGTCGACGTCGATGGTCCAGATGTTGTTGAGGTGCTCGGTGCCCGGAATCGTGCGGTCGGGCGTACAGAGCAGCGTGTGGGCGTCCACCCAGCCGGCCGGCTCGCATGCGAAGTCGGGGATGCGGAGGAGGCCCTTGGTGCCCAGCGGGCCGCTCGCGGTGACGGGGGTGACGCTCGGGCCGTGCCCGGAGACGAAGCCGGCGACCCGCTTGCCGTCGGGGCTGACGTACGGGGTCGGCCCGAGCAGGCCGCGCAGCGGTGAGCCGCCGAGCAGCAGGATGTTGTCCAGGGTGGAGGGCGGCTCGCCGGCCCACTGCTCGGTGATCTGGTGGGCGCCGGAGAGGGAGCGGCTGGCGATGTGCTGCCGGCGGGCGGCGTCGAGGTGGGTGAACCAGACGCTCTCGCCGTCGGGGGCGAACAGGGCGTCCTGCTCCTTCGGGGTGCTGGCGAAGCCGTCGCCGTCCCCGGTGAGGTCGGTGAACTTGCCGGCACGGTCGACGTACCCGACGTGGCGCGCACCCGTCCGGTCGTCGGCGGTGACCACCGCGAGTTTGGTGAAGTCGCGGTCGAAGAGCTGCCGGACCCGGGGGCCGAACGCCGCGTCGGAGGTGGCGGTGCCGTCGTCCGGCTCCTGGTGCGGGAGGTTCTCCGCGCAGAGCGAGTAGAGGGCGCTCAGCTCCTCGTGGTCCCGCTTGTCGATCACCGCCTGCGCGGGCAGGGTGAACTCCACCGAGGCCACCCTGTTCCAGGTGGCCGGGTCGTAGCCGTGGACCCAGACCGTGGCGGGCCGGGAGGCGGGAACGGTGCAGCCGGCGCTGATCACCAGGTCCTTGGCCCGGAACGCCGAGCCCTCAGTGCTCCCGCCGGACGCGCTGTCGCCCGCCGCAGCGCCGCTCGGCGGCGAGGCGGTCCCGGCCGTTCCGGCGGTCCCCGTCGTGCCGCCGCAGCCCGCCAACAGCGCCACCGCGAGCGCCGTCGCGATGCCCGATGCCCGATGCGTGAACCTCATGACTCTCCCCCGACCCGATGCTCCATCAGAAGCCGGTCATGATAAGCCAGATGGATCACCAAGCGGCCCGGAGCCCCGCGGGACAAGGCCACGGTGAGCCGGTCACCGCGCCGGGGCGGCTCTCGGGTGTCGGAAGCGCCGGCGTAATCCGACGGCCGGGACCACTGGTCCGTACGGATCCGGCCGCAGCCGACGGTCGGCCCGGCGTAGCCTGCGTGCATGGCAGAGAGCAAGGTCAAGTCGCCCGCGAAGCCGCGGAAGCCGGAGACCCACCTGGGCATGGTGCGGCGGGCCCGGAAGATCGACCGGGCGTTGGCGGACGTCTATCCGTACGCGCACCCGGAGTTGGATTTCGAGAACCCGTTCGAGCTACTGGTGGCCACCGTACTGTCGGCGCAGACCACCGACCTGCGGGTGAACCAGACCACCCCCGCACTGTTCGCGAAGTACCCCACGCCGGAGGACATGGCGGCGGCGGTGCCGGAGGAGCTGGAGGAGGTGATCCGGCCGACCGGCTTCTTCCGGGCGAAGGCGCGGTCGCTGATCGGGCTGTCGATCGCGCTTCGGGACCGCTTCGGCGGCGAGGTGCCGGGGCGGCTCGAGGATCTGGTGACGCTCCCGGGCGTGGGGCGGAAGACCGCCAACGTGGTGCTCGGCAACGCCTTCGGCGTGCCCGGGATCACCGTGGACACCCACTTCGGGCGGCTGGCCCGGCGGTTCGGGTGGACGGCGGACGAGGATCCGGTCAAGGTCGAGGCGGCGGTGGCGGAGATCTTCCCGAAGTCCGACTGGACGATGCTGTCGCACCGGGTGGTGTTCCACGGCCGCCGGATCTGCCACGCCCGCCGCCCGGCCTGCGGCGCCTGCCCGATCGCCGACCTCTGCCCCTCGTACGGAGTCGGCGAAACCGACCCCGAGAAGGCCGCAAAACTGCTGAAGTACGAGAAGGGTGGCCAGCCGGGCCAACGGCTCAAGCCGCCGGCCGACTACCCGGGCGAGCCCGCGCGACCGGCCGGGACGGCGACGGTGGAGGTGTCCGAGTGACGGGGGCGGCGGAACTGATCGAGCGGGACGGGCTGCCGCAGTGGCTGCTGCCGGTACGGGAGGCCGCCGAGACCGTACGGCCCGAGCAGCTCAGCCGGTTCCTGCCGCCGGCCAGGGGCGGTCGGGCGTCGGCCGTACTGGTGCTGTTCGGTGACGGTCCTTCGGGGCCCGACCTGCTGCTGATCGAGCGGGCCAGGGCGCTGCGCTCGCACGGCGGCCAGCCGTCCTTCCCGGGGGGTGCGCTGGACCCGGAGGACGGCGACCCGGCCGGTGTCGGCCCGGTGGCCGCCGCGCTGCGCGAGGCGGAGGAGGAGACCGGGCTCGACCCGTCCGGGGTGCAGGTGTTCGCCACCCTGCCCGCGCTGTACATCCCGATCAGCGACTTCGTGGTGACGCCGGTGCTGGGCTGGTGGCGCAGGGAGACCCCGGTCGCGCCGGTCGATCCGGCCGAGACCGGCGCGGTGTTCCGGGTGCCGCTGACCGAGCTGACCGATCCGGCGAACCGGGCCAGGCTGCGGCACCCGTCCGGCCACGTCGGCCCGGCCTTCGAGGTCGCGGGGCGGCTGGTCTGGGGCTTCACGGCGGGGGTGATCGACCGGGTGCTGCACTACAGCGGCCTGGAGCGGGAGTGGGACGCGTCCCGGACGCTGAGCCTGTAGCGCCGGGGACGGCGAGTTCCATGACGTCGCCGGGTGTACCGCCGTTCGGGCGTCGGCCCGTGGGAGGGTAGCCGGGTGAATGTCCTGGATCTGTTGCTGATCGTCGCCGCCCTGGGCTTTGCCGTGACCGGCTACCGGCAGGGCTTCGTGGTCGGCGTGCTGTCGGTGCTGGGGTTCCTGAGCGGCGGCCTGATCGCCGTTCAGCTGCTCCCGTTGCTGCTGCGCCACCTCGACCCCGGCACGGTGGCCTCGGTGGTCGCGGTCGTGGTGGTGATCGTCTTCGCGGCGATCGGCCAGGCGGTGACCACCCACTTCGGCTGGAAGCTGCGCGGTCACATCGGCCGCCGGCCGGCCCGGGTGCTGGACGGGATCGGCGGGTCCGTGGTCAACGTGATCTCCATGCTGCTGGTGGCCTGGATGATCGGTTCCGCACTGGCCGGCACCTCGATGCCGACGGTCTCCAAGCAGGTCCGCAACTCCCAGGTGCTCGGCGGGGTGACCGCCGTCCTGCCGGACGGCGCGCCGACCTGGTTCTCCGACTTCACCAAGGCGCTGGCCAGGAACGGCTTCCCGCAGGTCTTCAACCCCTTCGAGCGGGAGCCGATCACCGAGGTCAGCCCGCCCGACCCGGCGCTGGCCGCCAGCCCGGTGGTGGCGAAGGCCAGGCAGAGCCTGGTCAAGGTGGTCGGCACCGCCACCGCCTGCGGCAAGACGCTGGAGGGCACCGGTTTCGTGTTCGCCCCGCACCGGGTGATGACCAACGCCCACGTGGTCGGCGGGGTGGACGAGCCGACCGTGCAGATCGGCGGCACCGGCCCGCTCTACGACGCCACCGTGGTCCGCTACGACTGGCAGCGCGACATCGCGGTGCTGGACGTGCCGAAGCTGAACGCCCCCGCCCTGGCCTTCGCCGAGGAGGCGAAGAGCAACGACAGCGCCATCGTCGCGGGCTTCCCGGAGAACGGCGCGTTCGATGTCCAGCCCGCCCGCATCCGCGGCCGGATCCAGGCGACCGGCGCGGACATCTACCACCGCGGCCAGGTGGTCAGGGACGTCTACTCGGTGCGCTCGCTGGTCCGCCAGGGCAACAGCGGCGGCCCGCTGCTCTCCCCGGACGGCCGGGTGTACGGGGTGGTCTTCGCCAAGTCCCTCGACAGCTCGGACACCGGCTACGTGCTGACCGCCGCCGAGGTGCGCGGCGAGGCACAGACCGGCGCGAGCGCCAGTACGCGGGTGGACACCGAGGGCTGCGCGCTCTGATCCGCCGTCAGTTCCCATGCCTGCCGCGCGGGGCGGCCCCCGGCTGGTAGCGTCGCCCCGGACTCACTCGTTCGGCTCAACCAGCCTGCGGTGCACCGGGTCCGACGGCAGGTCAGAAGCGGTACGGGGCATTGGAGGACGGCCGGTCATGATGGGTCACTCGCACGCGGTCAGCGGAGCGATGCTGTACGCGGGGACCGCGCCGTTCCTGGCGCCGATGCTGTTCCACGTCCAGCTGGCGCCCGCCGACGTGATGATGGGCACCATCCTGGCGGCAGGGGCGGCCCTGCTGCCGGACCTGGACCACCACGACGGGACGATCGCCAACTTCCTCGGCCCGATCTCCAAGGTGCTCTGCCGCTTCGTCGCCTGGGCCTCCGGCGGGCACCGGAAGGCCACCCACTCGCTGCTGTTCGTCGCGCTGATGGGCGGCGGCACCTGGGCGGGCGTCAGCTTCCTGGGCCGCAACTTCACCCTGGCGATGACCTTCTTCCTGATCGCGCTGGCGATCCGGGCGCTGCGCCTGCACCCGCCGGGCGACGGCCCGACGATGTGGATCACCATCATCGGCCTCTCGGTGCTCGGCACCGCCGGGATGAACAACTGGATGCCCAACGCGCCCGGCTGGCTGCCGTACGCGGTCGCGCTGGGCACCCTGGCGCACCTGTTGGGGGACTGCCTGACCAAGAAGGGCGCGCCGCTGCTCTGGCCGCACAAGGAGCGCTACGAGATCGTCCTGATCAAGCGCACCGGCAACTCGGTGGAGACCAAGGTGCTGGTGCCGATCATGTCGGTGGCGACCTTCGTGCTGCTGTGGTTCACGGCGGTCTCGCCGACCGTCCTGACCTGACAGCGCTTCCAGCGGCAGTTCACTCCTCGCGACGGAGGCGCGCCCCGACCCAGCGGGCGCGCCGCCCGAGGATGCGCGGGATGCCCATGGGATGCGCCTCCCCCTCGCGCTGTCGGCCGATCCGGCCGTAGTTCTCGTAGTCGTGCGGCCAGCGACCAGGCGTGGGGCGCTGCTCGGCGAGCGGTTCGGTGAGCTGCGGTTCGGCGTGCTGTGGGTCGGTGTGCTGCGAGCTGCTGGTGCGGCGGCGTCGGCGCGTGACAGCTTCGCGGTCGGGCATCCAGGTCATACCGGATGGATGCCCGCCCTTCGGGCGAAGTAACCGTGGCCGGATGACCCGACTGTCCTATGCAGTTGTCATATGAACATGCGTCAAGTCTGCTGCCCGGGAGCACCCTGCCCGCTCAGCCCTGGTGCTCCTCGACCCACCCGATCAGCTCCGCCGAGAACTCGGCCGGCGCCTCCTCGTGCGGGAAGTGACCCACCCCGGGCAGCAGCCGCCAGCGGTACGGCGCCTCGACGAACTCGCCCGCGCCCAGCGCGGTGTGCGCCAGCAGCACCGGATCGGCCGCCCCCTGGACGTGCAGGGTCGGCGCGGTGATCGGCTTCTTCATCCGGCGCGCGAACTGGATGCCGTCCGGCCGCGCCATCGAGCGCAGCAGCCAGCGGTACGGCTCGATCGAGCAGTGCGCGGTGCTCGGGACCTGTACCGCCTGCCGGTACGCGTGCAGCGCCTCGGCGTCCGGCTGGTTCGGTCCGCTCCACTCCGTCAGGTAGCGGCCGACCAGGGCCGCGTCGTCCGCGACCAGGCGGCGCTCCGGCACCCAGGGCCGCTGGAAGTTCAGCACGTGGTCGAAGGCGGCCATCTGCCGACGGTCCGTCAGCAGGGAGCGGCGCAGCTGCCGCGGGTGGGCGGCGGAGACCACGGTCAGGCTGCGGATCACCGAGGGCCGCATCACGGCCGCCACCCAGGCCAGCGAACCGCCCAGCGCGTGCCCCACCAGGTGCGCCTGCCGTTCGCCGAGCGAGCGGATCACGCCGGTGATGTCCAGCGCCAGGTTGCTCGGGTCGTAGCCACGGGGCGTACGGTCGCTGCCGCCGACCCCGCGCAGGTCCAGCGCCACGGCCCGGAAGCCGGCCTCGGCCAGTGCGGTCAACTGGTGCCGCCAGGCCCACCAGTACTCGGGCCAGCCGTGCACCAGCAGCACCAAGGGGCCCTCACCGGCCTCGGCGATGTGGAACCGGGCGCCGTTCGCCGCCAGGTCGCGGTGGGTCCACGGTCCGGCCGAGCGGAGCTCCCACGGGGTCTCGGTGATCTCGGTCCTCGGGGTACTGGCCCGGGAGGGCACGGGCATCTGGTCCAGCGGCATACCGAGAGCCTGTCACACCCGGTTCCGCGATGCGGCTCCGGCACTCACCGGACCGGGTGAACGCCCGGTGACGCGGGGGCCGCCGGGCGGTCAGGGACGGCGGCCGAGACCCCGGTCGATCTCCTCCTGGGTGGCCGGCCGGGGCCGGGCGTTCCGCAGCACGTCGGCGGTCTTCTGCGCGCCCTCGATGGTGCGGTGCGGCTTCTCGATCTTCTTGAACGAGCGCAGCGCCAGCAGCCCGAGCAGCGCCGCCAGCAGCAGATAGGCACCGGCCACGATCAGGAACGACCAGCCGAGAGTCAGCCCGAGCGCCTGCAGTCCGTACGCGGCGGCGAAGCTCAGCATCGGCACGGCGGCCAGCGCGACCACGCCGGCGACGACCAGCGAGACGCCGCCGGAGACCCCGCGCTTGACGTCCTGCCGGATCTCCGCCTTGGCGAGCGCGATCTCGTCGTGTACCAGGGCGGACAGGTCGGCGGTGGCCGCCGCGAACAGCTGTCCCACCGAACGCTCACCCTCGTAGGGCGCCCGGCCGTCGCTGGTCGGTTCTGCGGTTCCTGCGGGCATCAGCGGTTCTCCTTCACGAGGCCGGGCAGTTGCGGTGGCGCGGTTTGTGCCGACAGCTCTGAATCATGCCCCTACCGGCCAGTCCGGCACCACTCCGGGGCGTCCCTTCGGCGACGGCGTGTCACCTGACGGGACCTCACGGCTGATGCGGCGTCAGTGCGAGGGCTGCTGGTAGACATCAGGGATGCCGTCGCCGTCCGAGTCGAGGTTCTCCTCGTCCACCAGCTGCCGGTAGTGCCGGTTGCGCAGCTTGAGCAGCACGGTGGCGACCAGTGCGCAGAGCAGCGAGCCGACCAGGACGGCGGCCTTGGCCCGGTCGGCCAGCTCCGGGTCGTCGGGGAAGGCCAGTTCGCTGATCAGCAGGGAGACGGTGAAGCCGATGCCGGCCACGGTCGAGAGCGCGAACAGGTCGGCCCACTTGAGTTGCGGGTTCAGCTCGGCCCGGGTGAACCTGGCGGCCAGCCAGGTGCCGCCGAAGATGCCGACGGTCTTGCCGACCAGCAGGCCGAGCACGATGCCGAGCGGCGCCGCCTGGGTGAACACCTCGCCCAGCGCCGGGCCGGTGATCGCTACTCCGGCCGCGAACAGCGCGAAGACCGGCACCGCGAAGCCCGCCGACAGCGGCCGGACCAGGTGCTCGATGTGTTCGCCGGGGGAGACCTTCTCGTCGCCGACCCGGTGGCAGCGCAGGATCAGGCCCATCGCGACGCCGGAGACCGTGGCGTGCACCCCGCTCTCGTGCATCAGCGCCCAGATCAGGAAGGCCAGCGGCAGGTACAGGTACCAGCCGTGCACCCCGCGCCGGTGCAGGAACCAGAACAGCACCAGACCGGCCAGCGACAGCCCGAGCGCCCAGAACTTGATGCCCGAGCTGTAGAACACGGCGATGATCAGGATCGCGATCAGGTCGTCGACCACGGCCAGCGTGAGCAGGAACGCCCGCAGCGCCGACGGCAGGTGACTGCCCACCACGGCCAGCACGCCGAGCGCGAAGGCGATGTCGGTCGCGGTCGGAACGGCCCAGCCGGCCGGGTGCCCGCCCGCGCCGGAGTTGGCCACCGTGTAGACGATCGCGGGCAGGGTGACGCCGCAGACCGCCGCCACCACCGGCAGCATCGCGGCGCTCGGGCTGCGCAGCTCACCGGCGACGAACTCGCGCTTGAGTTCGATCCCGGCCACGAAGAAGAAGATTGCCAGCAGCCCGTCCTTGGCCCAGGCGTCCAGGCTGAGGTCGAGGTGCAGCGGCGCGGACGGGCCGACGGTGTAGTCCAGGACGGCTTCGTACGAGCCGGGCCAGAGGTTCGCCCAGACGAGTGCCGTGGCGGCGGCCAGCAGGAGCAGGATGCCGCCGACGGTCTCGGTGCGCAGCGCGTCGGCGAGGTACGTCCGCTCGGGCAGCGGGAGTCGGCCGAGGAGCTGACGACGTGTCGGGGTGGGCGGTGGCGTGGCCACGACGGGAGACCTCCAGGGCGGGGAGCGGCAGATGGATACACCGGTGGTGCGGTGCCGACCAGTCTTCCCGGCGCGCCTCAGAAATCTTGTTGTGTTTTTGACAGTCTAACGGGCCGGCCCAGCCGGCGGGCGGCCCGGGCCTGGAGCCGTGAGGCGGGGTCCGGTGTGCCCACTGTAGGGAGCGAACCGGCTTCCGCCCGGGAACGCGACGGCGGCTCCGCGCGCCGCCACGCGCCCTGCCGCGCGCCGTCCCGTGCGCTCCCTCGGAAGGGTGCCGTGCGGTGCGGCCGGTCGGGGACGTTCCTACCGTCGGGCATAGGCGGCCCGGACCGGGCCGCTTCTCTCGACCCCGGAGCACCTGATGTCCAGCCAGACAAGCGACCGGCCTCCCACACTGCTGCCCGTCCCCTCCCCGGAGCTGGCCCACCTGCTCCGGCCGCTGTTCAGCGGGGTCTCGCCGACCGGTGGCGTCGCGATCGCCGTCATCCGGGGGAACGAGCGGACGGTGGTCTGCCGTGGGTACGTCGACCGCTCCGGGGCCAGGCCGGTCCGCGCCGACACCCGCTTCGCACTCGGCTCGGTCACCAAGACCTTCACCGGGCTGCTGCTCGCCGAGATGGTGGCCAGGGGCGAGGTCGGCTACGAGGACCCGATCGACCGCCACCTGCCCGCCGAGGTGCTGCCCGGCTACCCGCAGGACCGGCCGATCACCCTGCTGCACCTGGCCACCCACACCTCGGGCCTGCCCCGGCTGCCGGTCGGCCTGCTGCCCTCGGCCCTGCCGCGCTGGTTCACCGCGCCGTACGCCACCTTCAGTCGGCCGCACCTGTTCCGGGCACTGCCGCGGACGCCGGTGCGCGGCGCGCCCGGGGCGCAGGTCCGGTACTCCAGCCTCGGCTGCGGGCTGCTCGGGTTGGCGTTGGAGAGCGCGGCGGGGGTCCGCTACGAGGAGCTGCTGGCCAGTCGGATCTGCGGGCCACTCGGGCTGATCGACACGTCGTGCGGGCCCGACCGCGAGCAGGCGCACGGGTACCGGCGGGGCCGCCGGGTGCCGTCCTTCCGGCTGCCGGCCCTGCCGGGTGCGGCCGCGCTCAGCTCGACGGCGGACGACATGCTGCGCTACCTCCAGGCGCACCTGGCGGTGGACGCGGTCCCGATCCAGGACCGGAATGGGACGGCCGCCGCCGCCCTGAAGGCGGCGCTCCGGGAGGTCAGGCTGCCCCGGGTCGAGCGGCGCAGGTCCGGCGCGCGGATCGCCGTGACCTGGAATCACCGGACCGAGGAGGAGGGCGAGTTGCTCTTCCACACGGGGACGACCGGCTCGCTGCGGGTGCGCGGCGCGAGGGCCGAGGCTTCGGGAGGGCGGGACAGCGGGCCGGCCTCGGCGGTGTTCGCCGGCTACCACCCGGGGGCCCAGGTGGGGCTGGTCGCGATGGCGAGCACGCTGCCGGGGCTGCGCCGCCGGTTCAACCAGACCGCGTTCGCGACGTTGCGGCGGCTCGCAGCCTGACCTGCGCGCGGCGCGGGCGTCCGCGCGCTGCGGCGGGGTCCGTGAGGGTCCCGCCGCAGCGACGGTGACGACGGGTCAGCTGCGGTCCGAGCCGCCCGGCAGCTGGGACTGGATCAGGTTCATCACCGAGGAGTCGGCCAGGGTGGTGGTGTCACCGACCTCGCGGCCCTCGGCGATGTCGCGCAGCAGCCGGCGCATGATCTTGCCTGAGCGGGTCTTCGGCAGCTCGCTGACCACCTTGATCTGCTTCGGCTTGGCGATCGGGCCCAGCGTCCTGCCGACGTGGTTGCGCAGCTCGGCGACCAGCTCCTCGGTCTCGGTCGCGGTGCCGCGCAGGATCACGAAGGCGACGATCGCCTGGCCGGTGGTGGCGTCGGTCGCGCCGACCACCGCCGACTCGGCCACGGCGGGGTGGCCGACCAGGGCGGACTCGACCTCGGTGGTGGAGATGTTGTGGCCGGAGACCAGCATCACGTCGTCCACCCGGCCGAGCAGCCAGATGTCACCGTCCTCGTCCTTCTTGGCACCGTCACCGGCGAAGTACCGGCCCGGAAAGCGGGACCAGTAGGTGTCGACGTAGCGCTGGTCGTCGCCCCAGATGGTGCGCAGCATGGAGGGCCACGGCTCGGTCAGCACCAGGTAGCCGCCGGAGCCGTTCGGCACCTCGTTGGCCTCGTCGTCCACCACCGTGGCGGCGATGCCCGGAAGGGCGCGCTGGGCGGAGCCCGGCTTGGTCTCGGTGACGCCGGGCAGCGGGCTGATCATCATCGCGCCGGTCTCGGTCTGCCACCAGGTGTCGACGATCGGGGTCCGGTTCGCGCCGATGTGCTCGCGGTACCAGATCCACGCCTCGGGGTTGATCGGCTCGCCGACGCTGCCCAGCACCCGGAGGCTGGAGAGGTCGAACTTGGCCGGGATGTCGTCGCCCCACTTCATGAAGGTGCGGATCGCGGTCGGCGCCGTGTAGAGGATGGTGACGCCGTACTTCTGCACGATCTCCCAGAACCGGCCCTGGTGCGGCGTGTCCGGGGTGCCCTCGTAGATCACCTGGGTGGCGCCGTTGGCGAGCGGCCCGTAGACGATGTACGAGTGCCCGGTGACCCAGCCGATGTCGGCGGTGCACCAGTAGACGTCGGTCTCCGGCTTGAGGTCGAAGACCGCGTGGTGCGTGTAGGCGGCCTGGGTCAGGTAGCCGCCGGAGGTGTGCAGGATGCCCTTGGGCTTACCGGTGGTGCCGGAGGTGTACAGGATGAAGAGCGGGTGCTCCGCCTCGTGCGCCTCAGGGGTGTGCTCGGTGGACTGGCGCTCGGTGATCTCGTGCCACCAGACGTCCCGGCCCTCGGTCCAGGAGACCTCCTGGCCGGTGCGCCGGATCACCAGGACCTTCTCGACGCCGTCGACCTTGGTCAGCGCCTCGTCGATGGCGGGCTTGAGCGCGGAGGGCTTGCCACGGCGGTAGCCGCCGTCGGCGGTGATCACCAGCTTGGCGTCGGCGTCCTGGATCCGGGAGGCCACGGCGTCGGCGGAGAAGCCGCCGAAGACCACCGAGTGGGTGGCACCGATCCGGGCGCAGGCGAGGATCGCGACGACCGCCTCGGAGATCATCGGCAGGTAGACCGCGACCCGGTCGCCCTTCCGGACACCGAGCTCCAGCAGCGCGTTGGCGGCCTGCGAGACCTCGTCCTTGAGCTGGGTGTAGGTGATCGAACGGCTGTCGCCGGGCTCACCCTCGAAGTGGATCGCCACCCGGTCGCCGTGGCCGGCCTCGACGTGGCGGTCCACGCAGTTGTACGCCACGTTGAGCTTGCCGTCGTTGAACCACTTGGCGAACGGCGGGTTCGACCAGTCCAGCGTCTCGGTGGGCTCGACCGCCCAGCTGAGACGGCGGGCCTGCTCGGCCCAGAAGCCGAGCCGGTCCTCGGAGGCCTGCGCGTACGCGGCCGCGGTGACGTTGGCGTTCGCCGCCAGCTCCGCCGGGGGAGCGAAGCGGCGCTCCTCCTTGAGCAGGTTGGCCAGGCTCTCGTTGCTCAACGCGCACTCCTCATCGAGTCTCAAATCTGCCGGGGGATCCCGTGCGGAAGGGATTGTCCCGTGTGTCCCAGCGCACAGCTCACCAGGCGAACCGGCATGTTGACAAGAGGCGTCGGAGAATTGGTGTAGACCTTTGATCGGTACGGCCGCTCTGCCGGTTCCGTTTGGGCGGCTTGCGATGCGGCCGCTTCGGGCGCCCGCTCGGTGCGGCGGACCTTGACGGACCGTCCGGGCGGTACTCCACTGACAGTACGGGTGGGACCCCGACCGGCACCGGGCCGACCGCGGCCCGCCTCGGTGGGGGGACAGCCATGTCCGGACTTGCCGCGAGCACCGACTCCCTTTCCGCACCCCGCTCCGAACCGCAGCCCGGCGACTTCGCCGTGGTCCGGATGGGCGGCCGCGGCGGCCACCTGATCAGGATCGGCCAGTGGCTCAACGGCGACGGTTTCGCCGACTTCGAGCACGCCTTCGTCCACGTCGGCAACGGCGAGCTGGTCGAAGCCCAGCCCGGCGGGGCCGAGCTCCGACCGCTCTCCGTCTACGACGACCGCCCGATCCGCTGGTCGACAGGACGGATCCCGTTGACCGGGGAGCAGCGCAGGGCGGTGGTCGCGGCCGCCCGGGGCTATATCGGCACCCCGTACAGCGTGGCCGACTACTTCGCGATGGCCGCGCTCCGCTTCCACCTCCCGGGCGGACCACTGCTCAGGAGGTACGTCGCCGACAGCAGGCACATGATCTGCTCCCAACTGGTCGACCAGTGCTACTGGGACGCCGGGGTGCACCTCTTCAACGACGGCCGCTGGCCCGGCTACGTCACTCCGGCGGACCTGGCCGCACTGATCGGCGACCCGTCGGCCTGACTGCTCGTCAGGCCGCCAGGCCGGTGCTCTCGCCGGGGCCAGGAGCGGTCGGACTCCGCCGTCGCTCCGACACCGGGACGAAGCTGCGCAGCACCGGGTCGAGCACGTAGGCCTGGGCGTCGGCGAAGTCGAAGTACATGCCGACCAGCCGGAGGGTGCCCGCCGCGACCCTGCGCTCCACCGCGGGGTGGGCCAGGAGCTGGTCCAACTGCTGTACCACGTTGGTGATGCAGAGCTGCTCCACCTCACTGACCACCGGCCGGTCGGCGAACATCGCGGGGGCCCGGCGCAGCCGGTCCAGCGAGCCCCGGCCGTTGCGTAGCCAGCGGCTGAGCGCGGTGGGCGGCCCGGGGGCCAGGTGCACGCCGTCCAGCAGTGCCTTCATCGCGCCGCAGCCCGAGTGGCCGCAGATGGTGATGGAGCGGACCTCCAGCACCTCGACCGCGTACTGCACGGCGGCCGCCACCGAGTCGTCGGCGGCGCCGGGCTCGTACGGGGCCGGGACGAGGTTGCCGACGTTGCGGACGGTGAACATGTCGCCCGGCCCGCTGCTGGTGATCATGCTGGTCACCAGCCGGGAGTCGGCGCAGGTGAGGAAGAGTTGGGAGGGCGTCTGGCCCTCCCGGGCCAGCCGGGCCAGCTCGGGCCTGACCAGGTGGGCGGTGTGCTGTTGGAAGCCGCGGACGCCGTCCAGCAGGCGGCCGTGCGGGTCGTCGGCACCGGGCTCGATGCAGTGGTGGCCACCCCAAGGCGTCCAGGCCCGGCAGCGGTGCGGGCCGGGCGAACTGCCCACCCTGAGGGTGCCGTCCGGGTCCAGCACCTGTTCGTGCTCGTCGGGCTCGGTCAGCACCGTGACCTGCCCGCCGGTCGCCTGGTGGTCGGCCCGCCAGGCGTGCACCTGCTCGTAGGCGGCGTGGTCCAGGAAGGAACCGTCATGGCTGACCGTCACCCGGGCGCCGGCCGGGATGGCGGCCAGGGCCCGGCTGAGCCGGGGCACCACGGCGAAGGTGAGCGGGCCGTGTGTGCGCACCGTCCACGAGCCGTCCGGCTCGGGCAGCACGTCGACGTGGGCCCGGGTCAGCCGGTAGAGCGCGAGCAGGGCGGCGACCCCTCCGCCGAGCAGCACCCCGAGCGGGACGCCGAGCAGCACCACCCCGAGCACGGTGGCCAGGTAGACCGGGAACTCCCGGTGCCGGTGCACCCGCCGGATGTGCGCGAAGCTGACCATCTGGATGCCGACCACCAGCACCAGGGCGGCCAGTGCGGCCAGCGGGATCTGCCGGAGGCCGCCGCCGAGCGCGAGAGCGGCCACCAGCACCCAGACGCCGTGCAGCACGGCGGACCACCGACTGACCGCCCCCGCCCGGATGTTGGCGGTGCTGCGGACCGCGCCACCGGCCACCGGCAGACCGCCGAGCAGACCGGTGAGCAGATTGGCGAAGCCCTGGCCGCGCAGCTCGCGGTCCAGGTCGATTGGGCCGGGTGCCATCCGGCCTACCGCGACGGCGGAGAGCAGTGACTCCACACCCGCCACCGCCGTCACGGTCAGCACGGCGGCCAGCAACACCGGCCAGTGCGCGCTGAGTTGGCCGAGTGAGGGGAGGGCGGCGAAGTCGTGCTGCTCCCAGCTGGGCAGCTCGACCCGGGCCAGCGTGAGGCCGAGGCCGATCGAGAGCCCGGTGGCGGCCGCCACCGCGACCAGGGCGGCGGGCATCCGGGCGGCGACGGCGCCGATCCGGCCCGCCCTGCCGGGCAGTAGCCCGAGCCGGGGCCAGCCGAACAGCAGCGCCATCGCCAAGCCGCCGACCGCGAGCGCGGGCAGGTGCGGTCCGGAGAGCTGGCCGGGCAGCGCGATCAGGTTGGCCAGCGCGGCGCTCTGCGGCGATCCGCCGAGCACCACGTGCAGTTGGGCGATGGCGATGGTGAGCCCGACCCCGGCCAGCATCCCGTGCACGACGGCGGGGGAGACGGCCAGTGCGGACCTGGCCACGCGGAAGGTACCGAGCAGCAGTTGCAGCAGCCCGGCGGCCACCGTGACCGCGCAGGTCACCTGCCAGCCGAACTGGGCGATCAGCCCGGCGGTGACCACCGTGAGTGCGGCGGAAGGGCCGGTCACCTGGAGCGGGGTGCCGCCGAGCGCTCCGGCGACCACGCCGCCGACGGCGGCAGCCACCAGCCCGGAGGTGAGTGGGGCGCCGGTGGCCAGCGCGATGCCGAGCGAGAAGGGGACGGCGATCAGGAAGACCACCAGGGAGGCCGGTAGATCCCGGGCCAGCCGCCCACGGCGGCCCGGCGGGGCATGGTCGGTGGTGTCGGAGGCGATGGGTGCGGCGGAGACGTCGAAGGTCATGGTGTCCCGTCTTTCCGGGGGAACGAACGCAGTCAGGTCCGGGCGGTGCTTCGGGGGATCGGATCGGCTGTCGTGGGTCGCGACGGTGTGGCGGGGGATGGTCGTGGGGTGCGGGCACGGCGGGGTCGGCTCGTCCACCCCTGGGACCATCAAGACTCGGTAAACTGAGAGTAATGGGATCTTTGCACAGCGTGAAATCGAGCGATAGGGCGAAGGCCCGGATTCACCCCTTCGGGGGGTTGGCGAACCGCCGGGGAGTATGCAGGAACGCACTGGGCGACCCCGGTCTCCCGAGGTCGCCCAGTGCGCTACGGCGATGGCTCGCCCATGGCCGCCGCCGACTCAGACGCCGGCTGTGTCCAGCTGCGCGGCGCCGAGCACGAAGCCGGCGTCCACCTGGTCGGCGAGGTCGATGCCGGTCTTGGCGTTGCCCCAGCTCTCCGCGTTGCGCAGGTGGAAGTGGACGGCCTGGCTGGTCCAGAGCTCAGGATCGCGGGCCGCGAAGGCCAGCTCCGCCTGCTCCCTGAGCCGCGCCAGCACGGCCCGGTTGGCGGGCTCCAGGGTCCGCAGCTCCGGCTCCGCGCCCTGCTCCAGGCGGCGCACCCAGTCGGACTGGCCGAAACAGGTGAGCAGGTCCTCGCCGACCTCCCGGCGGAGGAAGGCGAGGTCCTCGGCGCCGTTCACCTTGTTGCCCACCACCTTCAGGGCCACGCCGAAGTCCCGGGCGTACTCCTTGTACTGGCGGTAGACCGAGACGCCCTTCCGGGTCGGCTCGGCGACCAGGAAGGTCAGGTCGAAGCGGGTGAAGAGGCCCGAGGCGAACGAGTCCGAACCCGCGGTCATGTCGGTGACGAAGTACTCGTCCTGGCCGTCGACCAGGTGATTCAGCAGCAGCTCGACCGCGCCGACCTTGGAGTGGTAGCAGGCCACCCCCAGGTCTTCCTCGGTGAAGGCGCCGGTGGCCAGCAGCCTGACCGAGCCCTCGTCCAGCGCGACCGGCCGGGCGCAGGCGGCGTACACGGGGTTGTCCTCGACGATCCGCAGCAGTCGCGAACCCCGGCCGGGCGGCGTGGTCTTGATCATCTGCTCGGCGGAGCCGATCAGCGGATTGCTGCCGCGCAGGTACTCCTTGATCTCCGGCAGGTGCGCACCCAGGGAGGGCAGCGCGGCAGCCTGATCGTCCGTCAGCCCAAGGGCTGGACCCAGGTGTTGGTTGATGTCGGCGTCGACGGCGATCACCGGGCAGCCCGCTGCGGCGAGGTGGCGGATGAACAGTGCGGACAGCGTGGTCTTCCCGCTGCCGCCCTTGCCGACGAAGGCGATCTTCATCTGAGACTCCGGCTCTCGGACCAGCCGCTGGGCGGCTGAAGTTCGTGGCGTTCAGGTCTAATTCGGCTCTTGGTAATCGTTATCGTCACCGATAGCGCTCATGCTATCGGGGGTTTGGTCGACGGCGCGGGCGGGAAAGTCGGATTGCCTCGAACGGGTGATGGTGGGGTTGCTGTGCGGCCCTGGGGGAGGCGTTCATTACCCTCGGGTAGGTGACCACTGGAACTGATCCCCTCGCCCCGCTGGCCGAGCTCCCCGGAGTCCCCGAGGCCGTCGCGGAGGTGCGCAAGGCCGTCGACCGGCTGTACGGGCACCGGGCGATGCGCCGCCGCGCCGCCGAGGTGACCTCCGAGTCCGCCCTGCGCGGGGCCCGGGCCTCCGCCGCCCTGGACGGTGCCGACTGGCCGCTGGAGGAGGTCCGTCGCCGGACCGACTTCAGCGCCGACCCGCAGGCCCGCACGGTCGGCGGCGCGCTGCGGATCTCCGCCGAGGCCGGGCAGCTGCTCAGCGTCTGGCGGCACTCGCCCATGCAGGTGCTGGCCCGGCTGCACCTGCTCGCGGTGGGCGACAGCGAAGCCGACGCGGGCCGGCCCAGGCGGGCTGACGAGCAGTCCCCGGAGCTGTTCCCGCTGGAGCTGGCGATGGCCGAGGGGGTTGGGCCCGACGGTCCGCCGCCGACGGCAAGCCCGCTGCCCCCGGCGCCGTCCGCCGAGGAGGCGGCCGCCCGGCTCGACCAACTGGCCCAGCTGCTGGCCGCCCGCGCCGACCGCGCCCCTGGCGTGGGCGCCCCGGCGCTCGTGGTGGCCTCGGTGGTGCACGGCGAGCTGCTCGCGCTGCGGCCGTTCGCCTCGCACAACGGTGTGATCGCCCGGGCCGCCCAGCGGATCGTGCTGATCGCCGAGGGGCTGGACCCGAAGGCGATCTGCCCCGCCGAGGTGGGCCTGGCAGAACTCGGCACCGCGGCCTACCGGCACGCCCTGCAGGGCTACCTGAGCGGCACGGCGGACGGCATGGCGGCCTGGATCGAGCATTGCGGGCGGGCGCTGCGGCTCGGCGTCCGGGAGAGTACGGCGGTCTGCGAGGCGATGCAGCGCGGGATGGTCTGAGGCCCGACGGGGGCGGTCGGCTCCCCGGGCACGGCCTGGTTGACGGGCGGGCCCGAGCGACCGGCGAGAGTTCACGGTCGACGGCGCGAGGTGCATCTGCGACAACGAGTTGCGGCGACGCCCGATGGAACTGGGCGCCGCCGCTGGTACAGGTACCGGGTTACCAAGCATGCACCGAAATTGCCCATCAGGTGGGGATCTACTGCCCGTTCACCTGGTGCGGCGGCCCGACAGCGGGTCGGCTGCATGTGGGTGCTCAGTTATCTGTACTCGGTCCGTGGGGCCTGAACTGCGTTGTCGGTTTGACCTCTCTGGGTCCTGACCGGGTCTCGCGGGCCGTAAGTCCTTTCTACCGCGAAAGCGGACAAAGGGGAACCCGAAACGAGAAGTCTTTCCGTGCTCCTGCGGCGTGGGCGGGCCTGGGGTCGGCCGTCCTCGCCCGACCGGCTGCCGTCTGGGCGCGGCGCCGTTCAGGCGACCGGTCGGCGACGCTTCGCGGCGTACCAGAGCAGCCCGCCGGTCAGCACTGCCGCCCCTACGGCGACCGCGAGCAGTACGGAGCGGCTGGGGGCGGAGAACTGCGGCAGCCGGCGGCGAAGTTCGACCGGCCGGTCGAAGACCAGGATCGGCCAGTCCCGGTTCTGTGCCTCCTTGCGCAGGGCGCGGTCCGGATTCACGGCGGACGGGTGGCCGACCGCCTCCAGCAGCGGCAGGTCGGTTGAGGAGTCGCTGTAGGCGAAGCAGTTGGTCAGGTCGTAGCCCTCGCTCAGGGCCAACTCCCGGATCGCGGCCGCCTTGTTCTCGGCGTAGGCGTAGTAGTCGATCGCCCCGGTGTACCGGCCGTCCTCGACCTGGAGCCGGGTGGCGATCACGTGGTCCGCGCCGAGCAGCTGCCCGATCGGCTCCACCACCTCCGAGCCGGAGCTGCTGACGATCACCACGTCCCGGCCGGCCTGGTGGTGCTGTTCGATCAGCGAGGCGGCCTCGTCGTAGATGATCGGGTCAATCAGCCCGTGCAGCGTCTCCGCGACGATCTCGCGGACCTGCTGGACGTTCCAGCCCTTGGTGAGGGCGGACAGGTACTCACGCATCCGCTCCATCTGGTCGTGGTCCGCGCCGCCGACCAGGAAGACGAACTGGGCGTAGGCGCTCTTCAGTACGGCCCGACGGTTGATCAGGCCGCCCTGGTAGAACGGGCGGCTGAACGCCAGGGCGCTCGATTTGGCGATGATCGTCTTGTCGAGGTCGAAGAACGCGGCGGTCCGCGCTGCTCTGAACGGGCGAACTGCGGCCGTCTCGGAGGTCGGCGGCGGGCCCTGCGGGGCGCCGTTCGGCACCGTACCGGGGGCGGAGTTCTCGCCGTGGTCGGCGGTGTCGGCGTTCTCGGTGGTGTCCACGGGATCAGAGGATAGAGGGCTGGGCAAAAGACCCCGCCATATGGCGTACTCGCGGCCACGTGGGTTTGTGTTTCTGGGCCGTCGGGTACACCATGGAAGTCACGGATCGTTCGCGACCGTGCTAACCCGGTCCGGCTCCTCCCCCCCGAGTCGGACCGTGGATAGACGACCCCCGCTCTCCCCCCCGGCGGGGGTCGTCGCACGTCCGGGGCCGTTTACCGGGTCGGGCAGGGGTCTGCGGTGTGGTGTTCCCCGCAGCGGGTACGGCGGATCGGCGGGCCGCCCATCGAGGCTGGTTCGTCACTCTGTGTATCGACTCTGATGCCGTCTTTCGCGGCTTGGTTGATCTTCGTTTGTGTCCTTCGGCGTCTTCCGGATCTACTCGGCGACGAAGTCCGGGTCAATTCGTCGGGCAATCGCCCCCCGTGCGAGTGAACAAAGTTATCCACAGCCCCGAGTTGTCCCCAGGGAATCGGATCGCGGCTGACGGACGATGAGTGGTGCCCGACCGTGGTGTCCGGTCGGGCACCGTCCGACCGCACCTCGCGAGAGGGAGCAGCCGTACCGGGGGAGACAGCCATGTCGTCACCGATCACCCACCGACCCACCGACCGACCGGCCGCTCGGGGTCCATTGATCGTCACCGAGGACGAGAGCCTCGCCGAGCATCTGCTGCGGCTGTGCGCCGCAGCAGGCACCGACCCGCAACTGCTCTCCGGCGCCCCGCCGCCCCGGGGGCTCTGGGAGAGCGCACCGCTGGTGCTGGTCGGCGACGACCAGGCCGAGCGCTGTGCGGGGCTGACCCGCCGGGCGGGCGTGCTGCTGCTCGGGCTGGATCTGGACGACTGCGACGTTTGGGTCCGGGCGGTCCAGCTCGGCGCCGAGCACGTCATCTTCCTGCCCGACGCCCAAGCCTGGCTGCTGGACCGGATCGCGGACGCCGCCGAGGGCGTCGGGGCACCCGCCCTGACCGTCGCGGTGCTGGGCGGCCGGGGTGGCGCGGGCTCCTCGACGCTGGCCTGCGCGCTGGCGGTCACGGCGGCCAGGGCGGGTCACCGCACCATGTTGATCGACGCCGACCCGCTCGGCGGCGGCCTGGACATCCTGCTCGGCGGTGAGGAGGCCGGCGGTCTCCGCTGGCCCGACCTGGCCGGTTCCCGTGGCCGGGTGAGCGGCTCCGAACTGGCCAAGGCGCTGCCCTCGCTGCACCAGCTCACCGCGCTGTCCTGGGACCGGGGCGACACCCTGGCCGTGCCGCCCGAGGCGATGCGCAGCGTACTGGCCGCCGCCCGCCGCCGAGGTGGCCTGGTGGTGCTCGACCTGCCCAGACACCTCGATCCGGCGGCCGGGCAGGCCCTCGAACAGGCTGACACCGGGCTCCTCGTGGTCCCCGCGGAGCTGCGCGCGATGGCGGCGGCCGACCGGGTCGCGGCCGCTGCCCGGATGCGGCTCACCGATCTCCGGGCGGTGGTGCGGGTGCCCGGGCCGGGCGGGCTGACCGGGGTGGAGGTGGCCCGGGGGCTGCGGCTGCGCCTGGCAGGCGAACTGCCCACCGAGCCGGGGCTCGTGGTGGACGTCGAGCGCGGATCGCCGCCTGGCATCCGGGAGAAGGGGCCGCTGGCCCGCTTCTGCGGAGGCTTTCTGGCTGAGGTCATGCCGCCGGTCCAGGCGGCCGGAGGGGGGACGTCATGACGATTCGCCAGCGCGGGTCGGGTTGGCCCGGCGGGGCGGGAGCGGGATCGCACCGGCGGCCCCCGGGGCGCGGAGCCGTTGGCCCACGGACTCCCCCTGCTGCGGACGAGCGGGCGGCGGCACTCGTCGACGCCGTCCGGATCCGGCTGGCCGAAGCCGGGGCCGCACCCACCGCCGGTTCGGTGGCGGCCGCACTGCGGGCCGCTCGCCCACCGCTGGGCGGGGACGACGTGCTCGACGCCGTCCGGGTGCTCCGCTCCGAGCTGGTCGGAGCCGGGCCGCTGGACGCGCTGCTCGGCGAGCCCGATGTGACGGACGTGCTGGTGAACGGCCCCGACCAGGTCTGGGTCGACCGGGGTGGTGGGCTGCGCCGCGTCCCGGAGATCCGCTTCCCGGACGTCGAGTCGGTCCGGCGGCTGGCTCACCGGCTGGCCACTGCGGCGGGCCGCCGCCTCGACGACGCCCGGCCCTGGGTGGACGCCCGGCTGCCCGATGGCACCCGGCTGCACGCCGTGCTCCCGCCGATCGCGGCCGACTGTACCCACATCTCGCTGCGGATCTGCCGGACCAGGCCCTTCACCATGGACGAGTTGGTGGCCGGTGGCTCACTCCCGCAGTTCGGCGCGGAGCTGCTCACCGCCGTGCTCCGAGCCAGGCTCTCACTGCTGGTCAGTGGGGGCACCGGGACGGGAAAGACCACGCTGCTCGCGGCGCTGCTCGGTCTGGTCGAGCCGGACGAACGAATCGTCCTGGCCGAGGACTCGGCCGAGCTCCGGCCCGACCACCCGCACGTCGTACGCCTGCAGAGCCGTCCGCCGAACCAGGAGGGCCTGGGTGAACTGACCCTTCGGGACCTGGTCCGGCAGGCCCTGCGGATGCGTCCGGACCGGGTGGTGGTCGGCGAGGTCCGGGGCGAGGAGGTGGTGGACCTGCTCTCCGCGCTCAACACCGGACACGAGGGCGGATGCGGGACGGTGCACGCCAACACGGCTGCCGACGTCCCGGCCCGGCTGGAGGCGCTCGGTTCGCTGGCCGGATTGGACCGGCTCTCGCTGCACAGCCAGCTGCGCGCCGCGCTGGACGTGGTGATTCACCTGGTCCGCGACCAGCGGACCGGGCAACGGCGGGTGGCCGAGCTGCACATGGTGGCTGGCGACGACCGTGGGCTGGCGCTGACCGTTCCGGCCCTGGCCTTCACGGCCGAGGGCGGCTGTACGCCGGGACCGGGGTGGGAGCGGCTGCGCCGGCGCTGTGGCGAGAGGGGCGTCGCGCTTCCGGAGCTGACGGCGGTGGCGCGATGACGCCCGCGGTGTTGACGCCCGAGGTGATGGCGCCCGGCGTGTGGCAGCTCGGCTGGGCACTGCTGCTTTGCGGGGCGGCAGGCGTCGCCCGCTACGCGCTCAGGAACTGGACGGGGAAGACGAAGTGACGATCGATCAGTGGCTAGTGGTCGCGGCCGGGGTCAGCGGTCTTGTGGGCGGGCTCTTGTTCCGCCGGTGGCGGCACTCCCGGACGGTGCGCCGGGCCGGAGTGCTACTCGGCGGACCGACGCAGGGCAGCGTGCGCACGGGCCGGTGGTCGGTGCTCGCGAGGGCCAGGCCGCTCTGGCTGGTTCCGGAACTCCTGCTGCTCCCAGCCGGGTTGCTGGCCGGCCAGCTCAGCCGCTCACCCGTGCCGCTGGTGCTGGCCGCTGTCGCGGTGCCGCCGGTGCGGCGCTGGCGCAGCCGCCGCCGTCGGGCGGCGGAGGCACGGCGGCGGGCCGCCGCAGTGGTTGAGCTGTGTGCCGGACTGGCCGCCGAACTCCGCAGCGGAGCAACGCCGCAGCAGGCCCTGTACTCGGTGCTGGGCCGGGCGTCGACCCTGACCCAGGGGCTCGGAGCCGAGTCCTCGGCCCGGCTGGCGGCGGGCCGTTACGGGGGCGATGTCCCGGCGGCCCTGCGGTCGGTCGCCGAACTGCCCGGCGGTCGTGGCGCGGCCGCTGTGGCGGCCTGCTGGCAGGTCACCGCCGAGAGCGGCACCGGTCTCGCTCCGGGCCTGGACCAACTCGCCGACGCGCTACGGGCGGAGCGGGCCCTGGCGGAAGAGATCGAGAGTGAACTCTCCGGCCCGAGGACCACGGTCGCGGTGCTGGCCGCGTTGCCGCTGCTCGGCTTGCTGCTCGGCGCCGCGCTGGGGGCGGAGCCCGTACGGATCCTGCTGCACACCCCGGCCGGGTTGGCCTGCCTGGTGGCCGGGGCGCTGCTGGAGGCGGCCGGGTTGGCCTGGACGGCACGGATCGTCAGGGCGGCCGAGGACGCGCCGGAGCATGGTGGCAGAGCGGGTGATGGCTGCGGGCTCTCCAGAACGCGTGGGGGGACGCCTCCGCAGGACCGCTGGATGCGCTCGGACCTGTCGGCGGTCCGGGCGGAGGTGGCCTGGTGAGACGGGCATTGCTGTTCGGTCTGCTGGCTGGGCCGGTGTCGGCCGGGCTCGCGGCCGAACTGCTGGAAGCCGTCCGGCGACGGTCCGTCCGACGGCGAGTCAGGAGACGGGTCCGGCGGTGGGGCGGTCCGGCTGGGCGGCCGGTCGCCCGGTGGCGCCGACGCCGGTCCGGGCGGCTCGGGGCGGCGCTGGGAGCGCCCGGGGTGACCCGGGTGGTACTGCTCGACCGGGCGGTTCCGGCGGCGGCGGGTGCCGGTGCGGCGGTGCTGATCGGTGGCCCGGCGGGGCTGGCGCTGGGGCTGCTGGTCGGTCTGGCGGCCCGGCGCTGGCTGCCGAGGGTCCGGTCGCCGAGCGCCCGCCGGGCGGCCCTGGAGCAGGAGCGGCTGACCCGCCAACTGCCGCTTGCCGCAGAGCTGCTGGCCGCCTGCCTGGGCGCCAGTTCGTCACCTGCGGCGGCCGCCGCCGCAGTGGCCGACAGCGTTGATCAGCCGATGAGCGGCCGGTTGGCCGCAGTGGCGGCGGAGTTGGCGCTCGGCGCACCGCCGGAGCTTTGCTGGGACCGGCTCGGTACCGAGTGCCCACCGCTCGCCCCACTGGCCCGCTGCCTGGTCCGGACGAGCGTCAGCGGCTCGCCGCCGATGGCTCCGCTGGTCGGCCTGGCGCACGCCCAGCGGGCTGCCGCAGGCCGTACTGCTCACGCCCGGGTCCGGCGGGCGGGGGTGCTGGCCACCGCGCCGCTGGGGGTCTGCTTCCTCCCGGCGTTCGTCCTGATCGGCGTGGTGCCGGTGGTGATGGGGCTGACCGCGCTGTTCGCCGAACGGGTCTGACCGGCCGGGCGCTCTTTCCGATCTCGAATCTCGACGAGGGAGTTCTGATGACTGTTCACGTGGTGCCGATCGGAGACCGCCGGTCGGTCGGTCCGGTCCGCCGGATCCGGGTGTTGTTGCGTCGCCGGATCGGTTGGCTGACCGTCCGGGCCCGCCGACTGGGCGGAGGCCGGGCGGATGCGGGCATGACGACGGCGGAGTATGCCGTCGGGACGGTGGCAGCCTGCGCGTTCGGCGCGGTGCTCTACAAGGTGGTGACCAGCGGGGTGGTCTCCGGCGCGCTCAGCGAGTTGCTCAACCGAGCCCTCCATGCGGTCTGACCGGCCTGCGGGCCCGGGGCACCGGCGGGAGCGCGGGTTTGTGACGGCGGAGACGGCGGTGGCACTCCCCGCGCTGGTGTTGCTGTGCGCGCTGCTGATCTGGGGCGTGGTCACCGCCGCTGCCCAGATCCGCTGCGTGGACGCGGCTCGGGTGGGTGCCAGGGCCGCCGCCAGGGGAGACGGAAACGCCGAGGCGCTGGCACAGGCCGCCGCGCCGGCGGGGGCCAGGGTGAGCGTCGCGACGGGCGGGGAAACGGTCCACGTCACGGTCGAGGCGCCGAGTCCCGCACCGGGCCGTCTCGGCGGGGCGCTGTCGGTACGGCTGCACGCCGAGGCGGTGGCCGAGAGGGAGGACGTGATCGGCTCGCTCGGTGGAGGTTCGCCATGGCCGGCCTGAGGCCCGATGGGAGTTGCGGTGCGCGGGCGGACCGGGGCTCGGCGACGATCTGGCTGGTCTCGCTCGGGATGCTCGGCTGCGTGGTGTTCGCGGTCAGCCTGGCGTTCGGCGCAGCGGTGTCGGCCCGGCACCGGGCGGAGTCGGCCGCCGACCTCGCCGCGCTGGCTGCCGCCGGCCACCTGATGGTGGATCAGGACGGCGGCTGCGGGCGGGCCGCCCGGATCGCCGACGAGCACCGGGCCCGGTTGGTCAGCTGCACGGTGCGGGAAGGCATCGATGCGGTGGACGTGGTGGTCGAGGTGCCGGTCCCCGGCCTGCCGGTGCCGGTCGGCCCGGCCCGGGCGCGCTCCCGGGCGGGCCCGGTCTGGGCCTGGGGCGACGGCGACCCGGTGGCAGCGGCAGCCGACCACCGCCGAGATCTGCCTTTGCACGCTAGGGACATGGCTGGTCGTCAGGAGCTCTCCGTCGACCGTCCCGGCGCACCCGCCAGCAGGATGTTCAGCAGCCGCACCGCCGCCGCCTTGTCCAGCGGGTCGTTCCCGTTGCCGCACTTGGGCGACTGGACGCAGGACGGGCAGCCCCGCTCGCACTCGCAGGCGGCGATCGCGTCCCGGGTCGCGGTCAACCACTGCTCCGCGTTGTGGAAGCCCCGTTCGGCGAAGCCCGCGCCGCCGGAGTGGCCGTCGTACACGAAGACGGTCGGCAGCTGGGTGTCCGGGTGCAGCGGCACCGAGACGCCGCCGATGTCCCAGCGGTCGCAGGTGGCGAACAGCGGGAGGAGGCCGATGGAGGCGTGTTCCGCTGCGTGTGCCGCGCCGGGCAGCCGGTCGAACGGGATGTCGGCTTCGAGCAGTTGGTCCTCGGTGACGGACCACCAGACCGCGCGGGTGCGCAGCGTCCTGGGCGGTAGGTCGAGCTTGCTCTCACCCAGGATCTCGCCGGTGGAGATCCGCTTGCGCAGATACCCGACCACCTGGTTGACCACTTCCACCGAGCCGAAGCTCAGCCGGGCCTCGCCCCACTCCACCGTGGTGTCGGTGGCCAGTACCGAGATGGAGGTGATGTCCCTGGCGGCGGTGGTGTAGGGCGGTGCGGCGGGTTCGACCAGGGCCACCGAGCTCTCCAGGTCGAGGTTCTGCACCAGGTAGCTGCGGCCCTGGTGCAGGTGGACCGCGCCGGTGTGCACGGTGGTGTGGGCGGCGGCCGCGTCCACCGTGCCGAGCAGCCGGCCGGTCGAGGACTCGACGATCTGCACCGGGCTGCCGCCGCTGCCCCGCAGGTCCACCGAGTCGACGGCGCGCTCGCGGCGGGTCCAGTACCAGGAGCCCTTGGTCCGTTGTCGGAGCAGGCCGCGCTGTTCGAGCACGGTCAGCAGCTGCCGCGCGGAGGGTCCGAAGAGTGGCAGGTCGGCCTCGGTCAGCGGGAGTTCGGCGGCGGCTGCGCACAGGTGCGGGGCCAGGATGTGGGGGTTGTCCGGGTCCAGCACGGTGGCCTCCACCGGGGTGGCGAACAGCGCCTCCGGGTGGTGCACCAGGTAGGTGTCCAGAGGGTCGTCCCGGGCGATCAGCACGGCCAGCGCGCCCTGGGCCTCCCGTCCGGCCCGTCCGGCCTGTTGCCAGAGCGAGGCCCTGGTGCCGGGGTAGCCGGCCATCAGGACGGCATCCAATCCGGACACGTCGACCCCGAGTTCCAGCGCGGAGGTGGAGGCCAGACCGAGCAGCCGGCCGGAGTGCAGGTCGCGTTCCAGCGCCCGGCGCTCCTCGGCGAGGTAGCCGCCCCGGTAGGCGGCGACCCGGGCGGCCAGCGGTGTGCCGAGCTGGTCCTGGGCCTGGAGGGCGACCAGTTCGGCCGAGCGGCGGGAGCGGACGAAGACCACCGTGCGGGTGCCCCGTTCGACCAGCTCGGTGAGCAGGTACCCGGCCTCGGCGGTCGCGGTCCGCCGGACGGGCGCGCCCTGCTCGCCGACGTTCTCGGTGAGCGGCGGCTCCCAGAGGGCGAAGACCAGCGGCCCGCGCGGCGAGGCGTCCTCGGTCACCGCGACGGCGGGCAGCCCGGTGAGCCGGTGGGCGGTGACCGCCGGGTCGGCGGTGGTGGCCGAGGCGAGCAGGAAGGTGGGCGAGGAGCCGTACCGTTCGCACACCCGTCGCAGCCGCCGCAGCACCTGGGCCACGTGCGAGCCGAACACGCCCCGGTAGCTGTGGCATTCGTCGATCACCACGTACTTGAGCGTCTTCAGGAACGAGGCCCAGCGCGCGTGGGCAGGCAGGATGCCGCGGTGCAGCATGTCCGGGTTGGTCAGCACGTACGAGGCGTACTGGCGGACCCACTCGCGTTCCTCGGGCGGGGTGTCCCCGTCGTAGAGGGCGGCCCGGACCCGCTGGGGCGCCAACTCGGCGGCCCGGCGGCGCTGGTCGGCGGCGAGTGCCTTGGTCGGCGCCAGGTAGAGCGCGGTGGCGCCCCGGCCGTTGCGGGCCTCGGTGCCCTCCAGCAGTTCGCTGAGCACGGGCGCCAGGTAGCCGAGCGACTTGCCCGAGGCGGTTCCTGTGGCCAGCACCACAGTTTGGCCGGATTTCGCCAATTGCATCGCCTCGGCCTGGTGCGCCCACGGCTCGTCGATGCCCAGGGCCTGCGCGGACGCCACGATCTCGGGACGAATCCCGTCCGGCCACGGCGCACAGCGGGCCTCGCGGGCCGCCAGATGCTCCGTATGGGTGAGGCGGTCCGCCCGCCCGCGACTGGCGGAGAGGGCGGCGAGCAGGGCCTCGGGCTGGTGGTGACGGGGCGGCATGGGGACCCAGTGTGTCACCGGCGTGGCGGAGAATCGCGCCAAGCCATCGTGCGGGCATGGTCGCAAGTGGTTGAATGAAGCCGTGACGGCCGCATGGCCGAGGGTCGCACCGCCGGGGCTCAACTGCCACGGCCGTGCCGTGCCCGGCCTGCGACCAAAGCGGTGACGGCCACCCGGCCGAGGATCGCAATGACGTAGCAAGGCAAGGTGCTGGAGGTTCCGTGGACCTGTCCCTGTCGACCCGCACTGTCGGCGACCGTACGGTCGTCGAGGTTGGCGGCGAGATCGATGTGTACACCGCCCCCAAGCTGCGCGAGCAGCTGGTCGAGCTCGTCAACGAGGGCAACTACCACCTGGTCGTCGACATGGAGGGCGTGGACTTCCTGGACTCGACCGGCCTGGGTGTCCTGGTGGGCGGCCTCAAGCGAGTTCGCGCGCATGAGGGTTCGCTGCGCCTGGTGTGCAACCAGGAGCGCATTCTGAAGATCTTCCGGATCACGGGTCTGACCAAGGTCTTCCCGATTCACACCTCGGTGGACGACGCGGTCGCCGCCACCGACTGACCCGCTGTCAGCGGGTCGGTCCGGGCGACCGTTTCGGCCCCTGGCGCTCTCACTTGAGCTCATCCGTCCGTGCACCGGCGGGGCCCTCGGCCCCGCCGGTGGCGGGTGGTGGGCACTGCCCCGGCGGGGCTTCTGCCTGCCCGCGCGAGTCCGGGGCGTGATCCCGGAGGGGAAGACAATGGCAACGGTCGAACTTCGGTTCAGCGCACTTCCTGAGCATGTCCGGACGGCCAGACTGGTGGCCGTGGCGGTGGCGAGGCGCGCCGGAGTCGATGAGTCGGTGCTCGACGAGGTGCGGCTCGCGGTTGGCGAGGCGTGCTCGCGTGCGGTGGGCCTGCACCAGCGGGGCGGTCTGGACGGCGCGGTACGAGTCGCGCTGACCGATCAGGAGAAGCGTTTCCTCATCGAGGTGGAGGACGAGGCCGGTGCTGCCGGTCTCCCGCCGGTCGGCTCCGCCGCCGAGGAGATGGGTGAGGACGCCGAGGACGCGCTCGGGCTCGCGGTGATCACCGCACTCGTCGAGGACGTCGAGGTGACCTCCGGTGCGAACGGCGGCCTGATCCGGATGAGCTGGGCCGTGCCCACCGATTCGGTGGAGCGCTGACCCCACCCAGGGCGAAACATTGACAGATTGTTGAAGTAGGGGGTTCCCTGCTCTCGGGCGCGACGGTTTCGGTTCGAGAGAAGGACACCTTTCCCATGCGGATCCGCATTCTGTGGCCGCCCGGTCAGGCCACCGCCACCCTGCGTTCGACGCCCACCTCCGAGGCGCTCTGGGCCGCTCTTCCGGTCAGCTCCACCGCCAGCACCTGGGGCGAGGAGGTCTACATCGGCACCCCGGTCGCGGTGGCCCGCGAGGACGATGCCCAACAGGTGGTCGAGCCCGGCACGGTGGCCTTCTGGACCGACGGCGACAGTCTTGCGCTGCCGTACGGGCCGACGCCGATCTCGCGGGCGGACGAGTGCCGGCTGGCCAGCCCCTGCAACCTGCTCGGTGCGCTGGACGGCGATCCCGGGGTGCTGCGCACCGTGCGGGCCGGCGACCCGATCAGGGTGGAGCGGGCCTGAGCCCTGCGCCCCGGGCGCTGACGGCCGCCGTGTAGGTTCGCAGCGTGAAGCGTGACGTGAAGCTCGAGAACCCGAGGCTCGAAAGGCGGCGATGGGCCACCCCCGCGCTCGGCCTGCTGCTGGCAGCGGCCGCTGTCGGGTGCGGTGGCGGCAACGACACCGCCGCGCTCGACTCCTGGGCGAAGAAGGTCTGCGACTCCGTGCAGGCTCCGATCGGGCAGTCGCAGACCGCGCTCGCCGACACCGCCAAGGTGGTGCCCGGCGAGGCACCCCCCGAGCTGCAGCAGCGGCTGGCGACCGACCTGGGGGTGTTGGCGGCCACCGACCAGCAGCTCGCCGACGCGATCTCGAAGGCCGGTGCACCGAAGACCGAGGGCGGGGCAACCGTACAGCAGGGCGCGGTCGACGAGTTGAAGAAGGCGTCCCAGGGCTACCTGGAGGTCCAGCAGAAGCTCACCGCGCTGCCCAACACCGAGCAGGCGAAGTTCGCGGACGGCCTGCGCAGCATCGGCGACCAGATCCAGCGCCTCGCGCAGCAGTCCACGGCGGCGCTCACCAAGGTGCAGAGCGGCGAGCTCGGTACCGCCCTCGCGAAGCAGCCGGGCTGCAAGGCCGCCCCGAAGACCTCGCCGAGCGCGAGCGGCGGTGCCGCCACCGACCCGGCCGCGCCCGGCACGCCTCCTGCCGCGACGCCTCCCGCCGCCTCGTCGGCCGCTCCCACACCTCCCGTCGCGACACCGGCCGGCGCAGGGAACGCCTCTCCGACGCCGAGCGCCGGCGGCTGAACCGGGCCGGTGGCCGCGCGACAATGGGCGGGTGACCAACAGCCCTGTCCTTGACCGCCCTGTCCTCGACCACGCCCGTCTCGCCGAGCTGCGCGAGGCGCTGCTCGCCGCCTCGTACACCGCTGACGGCTGCCTCGACCTGCTCGGGTCCACCGGGTACGCCGCGCTGGCCCGGAGTGAGGTGGTGCCCGCGCTGCGGGCGACCACCGGCGGCAGTCCGCTGGAGACGTTGGTGCGGCTGTTCCTGCTCCAGCAGCCGGTGCCGTACGCCGCCGCGGCGGCCGCCCTGCCGGTCGAGCTCTGTCTGGCGGACCGTTGGCTGACCCGCGAGGGTGACGGACCGGTGCGGGCCACCGTGGACGTCCGCCCGTACGCCAACGAGGTGGCCGGGCTGCCCAGCGCGGATGCCTGGGTGGTGTCGGACCTCGGCTGCGCCGTGGGCGGGGCAGGCGGTATCGGGGCCGCGGAGGCCGCGCACGGGGTGGCGAGGAAGGACCTGGTGCTCGGCGTCGGCGGCGCCTCCACCACCCTGGCCAACCTGGCCGTGCGGCGACCGGTGCGCCGGGTGCTGGACCTCGGCTCGGGCTCCGGCGTGCAGGCGCTGCACGCGGCGCGGCACGGTCGGCACGTCACCGCGACCGACCTCAACCCCCGTGCGCTGCACTTCACCGCGCTGACCCTGGCGCTGTCCGGCTTCGCGGACTTCGAGACCGCCGAGGGCAGTCTCTTCGAGCCGGTCGGGGAGCAGCGTTTCGACCTGATCGTCTCCAACCCGCCGTTCGTCATCTCGCCCGGCAGCCGCTTCGTCTACCGGGACGGCGGGATGGCCGGCGACGAGCTCTGCCGCAGCATCGTCCGGGGCGCTGCCGCGCACCTGGAGCCGGGCGGGTACTGCCACCTGCTCGCCAACTGGCAGCACGTCAGGGGCGAGGACTGGCAGGACCGGCTGGCCGGCTGGGTGGCCGGGACCGGGCTGGACGCCTGGGTGGTCCAGCGCGAGGTCCAGGACGTGGCCCAGTACGCCGAGTTGTGGCTCCGCGACGGCGGCGACCACCGCGGCCCCGGGTCGGATTACCAGGCCAGGTACGGCGAGTGGCTGGACGCCTTCGAGGCCGCCAAGGTGGAGGGCGTCGGCTTCGGCTGGATCACCCTGCGCGCGGGCGGCTCGGCCGAGCCGACGGTCCGGATCGAGGAGTGGCCGCACACCGTGGAGCAGCCGCTCGGCCCGCACATCGAGAGCTGGTTCGCCCGGCAGGACTTCCTCCGGACGCACGACGACGCGGCGCTGCTGGCGGCCCGTTACCAGCTGGCCGACGAGGTGGTGCAGGAGCAGATCGGCGCGCCCGGCGCCGAGGACCCCGAGCACGTGATCCTCCGTCACAACCGGGGCATGCGGCGGGCCACCAAGGTGGACACCGTCGGGGCCGGCTTCGTCGGCGTCTGCGACGGCACCCTGGCGGCCGGCGAGATCGTCGACGCCATTGCCCAACTGCTCGGCGAGGACCGGGTGGTGCTGCGGGACCGGGTTCCCGAGTCGCTGCGGATGCTGACCGAGCAGGGCTTCATCGAGCCGGTCGGGTAGCCGGGGTCGGTCCGGTTCATCTGCCGGTTGCCCGGTGGACGCCGGGCGGCAGCCGCCGGTTGGCCGCCGCCTGCCACGATCCCTGTCCACAGGCTGTGGACAGGGATCGGGCGGGGGAGCGATGGAGACGCCGACGGCGGTGGTCGCAGGGGTGGTGCTCACCTGCTTCGGTGGCGCCCTGTTGCTCTGGTGCGCCGTCGAACTGCGCCTACGCCACCACCTGCGCCGCCACGGGGTTCCCGCGACCGCGCGGGTGATCGCCGACCGGGACCCGTACGGCGAGCCGTACGAGGACGCCCCCGGTGAACTGGACAGTGCGCCGCTGCTGAGCTTCCCGACCGACGGTGGTGGTTCGGCGCTGGCCAGGCCGCGCGGGCACACCCCGCTGCGCCGACCGTCCTGGCTGCGGCCGGGCGTGACCGTACCGGTCGCATACGACGCGAAACGGCCGGATCGCGTGGTGCTGGCCACGCCGGGCATCGCCTCGGCGGTGGCCGGCGACGTGTTCTGGGCGCTGATCGGCACCAGCTCGCTGGCCGTCGGGCTGAGCCTGCTCGGCAGCGTCCTGGCCGGTTAGGCAGCCCCCGCACCTGGTCCGGGCCCTGGGCACCGGTCCGCCCGCCGTGGGCGCCGGTCCGTTTCAGGACGACCTGAATCCGACGCCGGGACACCCCGCAACCCACGCCGCGCGGCAGGAACGCGCATCATCGGGTTACCGTTCGAGTGGCGTCGGTCGGCCTTGCCGGTGAAAAAGTGCGATCCGTTCGTTTGACAAGAGTGGCCAGGGTACGGTCACACTCCGCTGGTGGGGCCGTCGCACAGTGGCAGCCTCGGATGAGGACCACGAGCAGTAGACGAGGTCGGGGGCGGGTCGAACGCCACCGGTCCTCGGCCGCGCCGCCAGCAGACATAACGACCGGGAGAGAAGAGCGAAGGTGTCCCCGAGCAGTGAGACCGCGCACGGCAAGCGACTCGTCATCGTCGAGTCGCCGGCCAAGGCGAAGACGATCAAGGGCTACCTCGGCCCCGGCTACATCGTCGAGGCCAGCGTCGGGCACATCCGCGACCTGCCCGGCACGGCCGCCGAGGTCCCTGACCAGTACACCGGCGAGGTGCGCCGCCTCGGCGTCGACGTCGACCACGACTTCGCCCCGATCTACGTGGTGAACGCGGACAAGAAGTCCCAGGTCTCCAAGCTCAAGGCGCTGCTCAAGGAGTCCGACGAGCTCTTCCTCGCCACCGATGAGGACCGCGAGGGCGAGGCCATCGCGTGGCACCTGCAGGAAGTGCTCAAGCCCAAGGTGCCGGTCAAGCGGATGGTCTTCCACGAGATCACCAAGGCCGCCATCCAGGAGGCCGTCGCCAATCCGCGCGAGCTGAACCAGCGCCTGGTGGACGCCCAGGAGACCCGCCGCATCCTCGACCGCCTGTACGGCTACGAGGTCTCGCCGGTGCTGTGGAAGAAGGTCATGCCGAAGCTCTCGGCCGGCCGTGTCCAGTCCGTCGCGACCCGCCTGGTGGTCGAGCGCGAGCGTGAGCGGATCGCCTTCCGCACCGCTTCGTACTGGGACCTGACCGGCACCTTCGGCACCGGCCGGACGGCCGCCGACGCGGCGAACCCGGAGAGCTTCGGCGCCCGACTGTCCACCGTGGACGGCAAGCGGATCGCCAGCGGCCGGGACTTCGGGTCGGACGGCCGGATCAAGGGCGCCAACACCCTGCACCTGGACGAGACGGCCGCCCGCGCGCTGGCCGCCGCGCTGGAGCAGACCGCCTTCACGGTCCGCAGCGTCGAGTCCAAGCCGTACCGCCGCTCGCCGTACGCGCCGTTCCGCACCACCACGCTCCAGCAGGAGGCCAGCCGCAAGCTGGGCTTCGGTGCCAAGCGGACCATGCAGGTGGCCCAGAAGCTGTACGAGAACGGCTTCATCACCTATATGCGTACCGACTCCACCACGCTGTCGGAGACCGCGATCACCGCCGCGCGGACCCAGGTCACCCAGCTCTACGGTGCCGACTACCTGCCGGACGCGCCGCGCACCTACGCCTCCAAGGTCAAGAACGCCCAGGAGGCGCACGAGGCGATCCGCCCCTCCGGCGACCGCTTCCGCACCCCGGCCGAGACCGGGCTGAGCAGTGACGAGTTCCGGCTCTACGAGCTGATCTGGATGCGCACCGTCGCCTCCCAGATGAAGGACGCCGTCGGCAAGTCCGTGACGGTCAAGGTCGGTGGCCGGGCCGCCACCGGGCAGGACGTGGAGTTCTCCGCCTCCGGCAAGATCATCACCTTCCACGGCTTCCTGAAGGCGTACGTCGAGGGCGCCGACGACCCGAACGCCGAGCTGGACGACCGCGAGCGCCGACTGCCCCAGGTCACCGAGGGCGACGCGCTGGCCGCCGAGCAGCTCAACCCCGAGGGCCACTCCACCAAGCCGCCGGCCCGCTACACCGAGGCCTCGCTGGTCAAGGAGCTGGAGGACCGGGAGATCGGCCGGCCTTCGACGTACGCGTCGATCATCGACACGATCATCAACCGGAAGTACGTCTTCAAGAAGGGCACGGCGCTCGTCCCGTCCTTCCTGTCCTTCGCCGTGGTGAACCTGCTGGAGAAGCACTTCGGCCGGCTGGTCGACTACGACTTCACCGCCCGGATGGAGGACGACCTCGACCGGATCGCCGCCGGTGAGGCGCAGTCCGTACCGTGGCTCAAGCGGTTCTACTTCGGCGGTGTCGAGGGCGCGGCCGAGGGCGGCGCGGCCGAGGCCGGCAACGGCGACGGCGACCATCTCGGCGGCCTGAAGGAACTGGTCACGGACCTCGGCGCGATCGACGCCCGGGAGATCAGCTCCTTCCCGCTCAACGACGAGATCACCCTGCGGGTCGGCCGGTACGGCCCCTACGTCGAGAAGGCGTCCCAGGTCGAGGGCGAGCCCGGTCAGCGCGCCGACATCCCGGACGAGCTGCCGCCGGACGAGCTGACCGTCGAGCTGGCCGAGGAGCTGCTGGCCAAGCCGAGCGGCGACTTCGAGCTGGGCAAGGACCCGGAGTCCGGCAACATGCTGGTCGCCAAGGACGGCCGCTACGGGCCGTACGTGACCGAGATCCTGCCCGAGGGCACCCCGAAGACGGGCAAGAACGCGGTCAAGCCGCGCACCGCCTCGCTGCTCAAGACGATGTCGCTGGACACCGTCACGCTGGCGGACGCGCTGCGGCTGCTCTCGCTGCCCCGGGTCGTCGGCACCGACGCCGAGGGCGTGGAGATCACCGCGCAGAACGGCCGCTACGGCCCGTACCTCAAGAAGGGCACCGACTCGCGGTCGCTCACCGACGAGGAGCAGATGTTCACGGTCACCATCGAGGAGGCCCTGGCCATCTACGCGCAGCCCAAGCAGCGTGGCCGGGCCGCGGCCGCGCCGCCGCTCAAGGAGCTCGGTAACGACCCGGTCAGCGAGCGACCGGTCGTGGTCAAGGATGGTCGGTTCGGACCGTACGTGACCGATGGCGAGACCAATGCGACGCTCCGCAAGGACGACGACGTCGAGACCATCACGCCCGAGCGCGGTTACGAGCTGCTGGCCGAGAAGCGGGCCCGCGGACCGGTGAAGAAGAAGGCGGTGGCGAAGAAGGCCCCCGCCAAGAAGACCACCACCGCCAAGAAGGCCGCCCCGGCGAAGAAGGCGGCGGCCAAGAAGGTCGCGGCGAAGAAGACCACGGCCACGGCGGCGAAGAAGACCACCGCCAAGAAGGTCGCGGCGAAGAAGACGGCGGCTCCGGACGAGAGCTGACGCGGTCGGAACCGAGGGCCCGTGCCACGGCGCGGGCCCTCGGTCCGTCCTCCGGCAGGTCTCCGGGTGGACCGCTTAGCTCTGCGTCGGTGTGTCACAACCCAGTCATGACCGGGTATCCGGAGGGCCTTCCCCCCTTTGGCAGTGGGCGCCGACCGCTACGCTGACGGTATGACGAGCGAGGAGCAGCCACCCCAGCCGAGCGTCCCAGACCTGATCGAGGTGCGTCCCGCCGGGACACCCGGCGAGCGGGCCAGGGCGCTGCTGCGGCTGCGCCCGTACCGGCGGCTCTGGATCACCCAGCTGGTCGGTGGCGCGGGGGACCGGCTCGGACTGCTGGTGCTGATCGGGCTGACCTGGGTCGCGGCGCTGGTCGGCGGCCAGTTCGGGCACGGTTACCGGGGCCAGGCGCTGGCGGTCGCCGCCGTGCTGGCGGCCCGGCTGCTGGCCACCCTGGTCTTCGGTGCGGCGCTGCTCGGTCCGGTGCACAGTCTGTTCGGCGGGCGACTGGACCGGCGCTGGACGATGCTCGGTGCCGACGCCTTCCGCGCGGTTCTGATCGGTCTGGCGCCCTGGTGGCTCAGCTGGTCGACCGGTTCGGCGACCTGGGTGCTGCTCGGCACCGCCTTCCTGACCGGTGCGGCCGAGCGGATCTGGTCGGTGGCCAAGGACGCGGCCGCACCCGGCCTGCTGCCCGCCGCCGATCCGTACGCCCCGCAGTCCGAGCAGCGGCCGTCCGCCGCCGGTCTGGAGACCGTGCGGACCATCGACCAGCGCACCGGATGGGCCACCGTGCCGCTGGCCGGGGCGCTGCTGGTCGGGCTGACCCTGCTCAACAACGTCTTCGCGGCGCTCGGTTCGGACTGGCTGAGGGCGCATCAGTTCACCACCGCCGGTGTCGGCGCGGCCCTGTTGCTCACCGCCTCGGCGGTGCTGACCTTCCTTCAGGAGCTGCCGACCGGCGCCTTCGCCGCGCCGCGCTCCCCGCTGCAGGGCCTGCGCGCCCCGACCGACGCCACCCCCGGCCCGGCGCTGAGCAAGGGCCGGACCGGCTCGGCCCCGTTCTTCACCTTCTCGGTCGCCGCCGCCCACGCGGCGATGGCCGGAGTCGCCGTCCTCGGCCTGCTGACCGCCGTCGACCACCGGGCCGGACCGATCGGCTTCGGCCTGGTGGTGCTCGCGGCCACCGGCGCCCCCGCGATCGGGGTCCGGATCACCCGTCCGCTGCTGCCCTCGCTGTCCCGCCGCCGACTGCTGGCCCTCGCCCTGATCACCGAGGGTGTGGCGCTGATCCTGGCCGGGCTGGTGCTGGACTTCGTCCTGGTACTGCTGCTCGTCACCCTGGCCGGTCTGGCCGCCGGCGTGGTGATCGGCACCGGCCGGACGCTGCTGGCCCAGGAGGTCGAGGAGCTCCGGCTGGCCAAGGTCACCGAGCACCTGAACGCGGTGCTGCGGGTGGTGGTCGGCGCCGCGCTGGTGCTGATGCCGCTGCTCGCCGCCGGGTACGGCGAGGTCTCGTTCGGCGAGGCCACGACGGGTAGCTTCACCTTCATCCACGACGGTGCCGCGCTCGCGATGGGTACGGCCGGGCTGCTCACCCTGGTGCTGGCCGCCGTGGTGCTGCTGAAGACCGACGACCAGCGGGGCGACGTCCCGTTCGGCCGGGAGCTGATCCGTTCGATCCGGGGCACCGCCACCGTGGCGCCGCACCGGGTCAGCGGCACTGGCTTCTTCATCGCCCTGGAGGGCGGCGACGGCGCGGGCAAGTCCACCCAGGCGACCGCGCTGGCCGAGTGGATCCGCAGCAAGGGCCACGAGGTCGTGGTCACCCGCGAGCCCGGCGGCAGCCCGATCGGGCAGCGGCTGCGCGCGCTGGTGCTGGACGTCGGCAACACCGGGCTCTCGCACCGCGCCGAGGCCCTGATCTACGCCGCCGACCGGGCCGAGCACGTCGAGAACGTGATCCGTCCCGCGCTGGAGCGCGGCGCGGTGGTGATCACCGACCGGTACATGGACTCCTCGATCGCGTACCAGGGCGCGGGCCGCGACCTGGCCGCCACCGAGGTGGCCCGGATCTCGCGCTGGGCGACCGGTGGACTCGTACCCGACCTGACCGTGGTGCTGGATGTCGCGCCGGAGGCGGCGCGTGAGCGCTTCACCGAGGCGCTCGACCGGCTGGAGTCCGAGCCGACCGAGTTCCACGCCCGGGTGCGCGCCGGGTTCCTCGCGCTGGCCGCGGCCGACCCCGCGCGCTACCTGGTGGTGGACGGCAGCCAGACCGCCGCCGCCGTCACCACCGCGGTCCGGCACCGGCTCGACCGCGAGCTGCCGCTCTCCGGGCAGGAGAAGGCCGCGCAGATCGAGCAGGACCGGCTGGCCCGCGAGGAGGCCGCCCGGCGTGCCGCCGAAGCGGCCCGGCTGAAGGCGGAGGCCGAGGAGGCCGAGCGGAAGCGGCTCGAACTGCTGGAGCAGCTCCGCGCCGAGCAGGCCGAGAAGGACAGGCTGGCCCGCGAGGAGGCCGAGCGGGTCGCGGCCGAGGCGGCTGCCAAGGCGGCGGAGGAGGCCCGGGTGCTGGCCGAGGCCGAGGCGGCGCGCCGGGCGGAGCAGGAGGCCGTCCGGGCGGCCGAGGAGGCGGAGCGGCTCAAGGCCGAGCTGGCCGAGCGCGAGCGGCTGGCCGCCGAGGCGGCGGCGCAGGAGGAGCTCCAGCGGCAGCGCGAGCTGCAGCGGGCCGAGCAGCGGCGCCGGGCGGAGGAGGCGTTGCAGCGGGCGGAGGCGGCGCGGGTGGCCGCAGCGGCTGCGGCTGCGGCAGCAGGCGGGGAGAACACGACGACGGTGGAGCTGCCGCAGGTCGCGCCTGACGAGAGCACCCGGGAGATCCGGAAGCCGGCGCCGGTGGACGAGACGGCGGTGCTGCCGAAGGCGCCGGCCGCCGACGAGACGGCGGTGCTGCCGAAGGTGCCGGTGGTCGACGAGACGGCGGTGCTGCCGAAGGTCGACGCCGCGGAGGACCGGGTGCCGCCTGGGCTGTTCCGCGAGGTGCCGCCTGAGAGCCCGGTCGAGAGCACCCGGGAGATGCCGGTGGTCGAGCCGCGACCCCGTCCCTCCTGGGCGGAGGAGACGCCGATGGACGACCTCCCGAGTCTGACGGACACCCTGCTGGGCTCCCGCGAGGAGTGGGCGCAGTGGCAGTCGGACGAGCCGGGGCCGGACGAGAAGCCGCGCAAGCGCCGGTAGCTGGAAAGGGGCCCGTCTGCGGACGGGCCCCTTTCGCTTCCTGACCCGCCGGTCACGGCTCGTCGCCGGTGGTCGGGTGCCCTGCGAAGGGTGTCCGTCGGCGGGGTTAGGCTCGGGCGGGGACGAGCGGTAGGAGTGCGGCGTGAGTGTGTGGGACGACCTGGTCGGCCAGGATCGGGTGGTCGAGCAGCTGACGGCGGCCGCGCGGGCGGCCCGCGCGACCGTGCTGGCCGGGCGGACGGCCGGTGCTCCGGCGGGTAACGCTTCGCTGATGACGCACGCCTGGCTGTTCACCGGTCCCCCTGGAGCGGGGCAGATCACCGCCGCCCGGGCGTTCGCCGCCGCACTCCAGTGCACCAGTCCCGATCTCGACCTCGGCGGCGTGCCCGGCTGCGGCTTCTGCGACGGCTGTCACACGGTGCTCGCGGGCAGCCATGCCGACGTGAAGTACGTCCGGACCGACGGGCTGTCGATCGCGGTGGCCGACATGCGCGAGCTGGTGATGCGCGCCGCCAGCTATCCGACCGGCGGCCGCTGGTCGGTGATCCTGGTGGACGCCGCGCACCGGCTGACCGAGGCTGCGGCCAACGCGCTGCTCAAGGGTGTGGAGGAGCCGTCCCCGCGTACGGTCTGGCTGCTCTGCGCCCCGTCGGTGCAGGACGTGCTGCCCACCATCCGTTCGCGATGCCGGCTGCTGGTGCTCCGGACGCCCGCCGCCGAGGCGGTGGCGGACATGCTTGTGCGCCGGGACGGGGTGGAGCCGGAGACCGCCCGGCTGGCCGCGCTGGCCGGGCAGGGCGACGTGGACCGGGCCCGGCGGCTGGCCGTGGACGACCAGGCCAGGGCCCGGCGGCTGGACGTGCTACGGATCCCCCTGGAGGTGGCCGACATCGGGGGCTGCCTGGCCGCCGCCCAGCGGCTGGTGGACACCGCGAAGGCCGATGCCGAGGCGCTCGCCGAGACCCAGGACGCCAAGGAGACCGGCGATCTGCGGGCCGCGTACGGCGCGACCGAGGGCAGCCGGGCGCCGCGTGGGATGGCCGGTGCGGTCAAGGACCTGGAGAAGCGGCAGAAGAGCCGGGCCACCCGGACGCGGCGCGAGACGCTCGGCGTCGCGCTGCTCGACCTGCTCGGTTTCTACCGGGACGTGCTGGCGCTGCAGTTCGGCGCGGGCGGTGCGCTGGCCAACGAGGACCAGCGGCAGGCGCTCGGCCGGGTCGCCGGGCAGAGCACGGCGGAGAACACGCTGCGCCGGATCGAAGCGGTGCTGGCCTGCCGCCGCGCGCTGGACCGGAACGTCGACCCGCTGCTGGCGGTCGAGGCGATGACGGTGGCGCTCCGAGCGGGCTGAGCCGCGCGGCGGGCGGAGTCGTGCGGTGGGCTGAGTCGTGCGGTGGGCTGAGCCGCGCGGAGCTGCCTGACGGTGCGTCACCTCCTTCCTTCGAGTGAATCCGGCACCCCCTCCGGGAGCCGCGCGGCTGTCCGCCGCTCCGTCCCGCACGCTGTGGACCGAGTACGCCGCGGCCCCGAGGGCCGGGCCGTCCGTGTTCGGTTCCCCGAGGTGGTGCGCCCATGCCCCGTCCGCTCCTCGTCGTCCCGCTGGTGCTGGCCCTGGCCGTCGGGCTCTGGCTGACCCGGGCCGCGCTGGTCCGCTGGCGCGACCTGAAGTCCGCGCAGACGTACGAACTGGTCGCCGAGCAGCGCCCGTTGCTGCTCCGCGCGGGGGGCGCGGTACTGTGCGGCATGTGCGTGACCGCGCTCACCGTGGCGGTCGCGCTGGACGGCCGGAGCGCCGATCCGGCCCGCGCCGCCGTCGTGGCGGCGGAGCGCCCGGCGGCCCCGCCGATGCCTTCGGCCGCAGTGGTGCCGGAACAGCCGCCGGTGGTCACCCGGTTCGAGCTGATCGGCAAGCCCGCCGGGGGCGAGCTCATGGAGGGTGCGGTGGCCGGTCCCGACGGTCGGCCGCGCACCGTGCGGGTCTGGCTGCCGGAGAAGTACCGGACCGACCAGCAGGCCAGGTTCCCGGTGGTGGTCATGCACGGGGGCACCGCCCGGAGGACCGCCGACGCCGAGGTTCCCGACGTCTTCGAGGGCATCGCCTCGGCCGTGAAGCTGGGCCGGGCCCGACCGTTCGTGGTGGTCGCACCCGAGGCGCCGACCGGCACCGAGCACCCCTGCGAGCTGGTCGCCGCCGCCCCGCAGGCGATCGCCGATGACCAGGCGCTGCGGACGGCGGTGGCCGCCGCGTTCCGTACCCTCCCTGCCGGGCCCGGCAGTTGGGGCGTGCTGGGCATCGACGGCGGGGCGGCCTGCGCGGCTGCCGCCGGGCTGGCCAGGCCGGACCTGTACGGGGCGGCCGCCGCCGTCTCCGGCCGGTACGACGCCACCGCCCTGGCGGGCACCGGTGCCGAGGCCCCCGAGGGCACCGCCGCCAAGTTGCTGCTGGCTGCCGCGAAGAGCGACACGGCCGGGCTGGACGCGGCCCGCAAGCTGCAGGCCGCCCTGCACGACGGCCGGGGCCGGGCCGCCAAGGCGAACGTCCGGATCTCCGACGTGGTGCAGGACTTCGCGCCGGACCGGGAGCGGGTGCGGCTGGTCCGGGTCGCGGCGCAGTACCTGGCGGAGAGCCTGACCCGGACGGGGTGAGCGTGGCCCGACCCGGGCGGGATGGGCGGGCCGGGGCCGCAGGGGCTTGGTGTGACCGGACCGCAGCGGCTGTGTCGGGGCCGGGACCGCTACGCTCGATGCCACCTGGTATCGAGCGAGCGCAGAGAGAAGCACCCATGCGAGCTGTCCGGCCGTCCCGCCTCGTGCCCGCCGTCCTGGCCGCCGCGCTGTTGCTCGGGGCCTGTACCTCCGGCGGTTCGACGCCCGGTCAGACCGTCTCCTCCGCACCGTCTGCGGACCACGCCACGGCGGCCGGCGTCACCCCGCTGGAGCCGCTGTCCGCCGAGATCCCGCCCACGCTCGCCTCGTACTACGCGCAGCAGCTCGCCTGGAAGTCCTGCGACGGTGAGTTCGAGTGCACCACCTTCAAGGTGCCGCTGGACTACGCGGCCCCGGCCGGCGGGGACCTGGTGCTGACTGCGGCCCGCAAGCGGGCCACCGGCGGCAAGGCCCGGCTCGGTTCGCTGCTGCTCAACCCGGGCGGCCCCGGCGGGTCGGCCGTGGAGTACGTCGAGGGCGTCGCGAAGGGGTACGACCCGGAGGTCAGAGGCGCGTACGACCTGGTCGGCCTCGACCCGCGCGGGGTCGGCCGGAGTTCGCCGGTGACCTGCCTCAGCGGCGACCGGATGGACGCCTACACCGCCGTCGACATCACCCCTGACGACCAGTCGGAGATCGACGCCCTGGTGGCGGCGGACCAGGAGTTCGCGGCCGGCTGCCGGGAGCGCTCCGGCGCCTTCCTCGGCCATGTCAGCACCGTCGAGTCGGCCCGCGACCTGGACGTGTTGCGGGCCCTGCTCGGCGACCAGAAGCTCAGCTATCTGGGCAAGTCGTACGGCACCTTCCTCGGCGCCACCTACGCGGGCCTGTTCCCGTCCCGGGTCGGGCGGATGGTGCTGGACGGCGCGATGGACCCGTCCCTGGACTCCCGGGCCGGCAACAAGACCCAGGCCGGCGGCTTCGACGTCGCCTGGACCGCTTTCGCCAAGGACTGCGCCAAGCGCGAGGACTGCCCGCTGGGCCGGGACGAGCAGCAGATCGGCCAGCAGCTCGACGCCCTCTTCCAGCGGATCGACGGCACCGCACTGCCCACCGAGTCGAGCCGGAAACTGACGGAGGCGCAGGCCACCACCGGCGTGATCCACGCGATGTACGCCGAGTTCCTCTGGCCGCAGCTGCGCACCGCGCTGACCACGGCCAAGGCGGGCGACGGCACGGCGCTGCTCAAGCTCTCCGACCAGTACTACGAACGGGATGCGGACGGCAGCTACCCCAACCTGATGTACGCCAACATGGCGGTCAACTGCCTCGACCTGCCCGCGCCGTTCGCCACCCCGGCGGAGGCCGCGGCGGCGGTGCCGGAGTTCGAGCAGGCGTCCAGGCACTTCGGCCGGGACATGGCCTGGATGGCGCTCGCCTGCGGCTACTGGCCGGTCAAGCCGACCGGGGCCGCGCACACCATCCGTGCCGCCGGATCGGCCCCGATCCTGGTGGTCGGCACCACGCGTGACCCGGCCACCCCGTACGCCTGGGCCCAGTCGCTGGCGGGCCAGCTGGAGTCCGGCCGGCTGCTCAGCTACGACGGCGACGGCCACACCGCGTACGGCCGCCACAACACCTGCGTCGACGGCGCGGTCAACCGCTACCTGCTCGGCGGCGACGCCCCGGCTGCGGGGACCCGCTGCGCGAAGTAATGGAAGTACGATCTTCGGCTCGGTAGGTACGATGTGCGCCCCAACTCATCCGGCCTCGCCCGCCGCCTGCCCAAGGAATGCTTCGTGCTCGGAGTCAACGACCTGGCGACGTACGTCCTAGGCGCCCTGGTCATCGTCCTGCTGCCCGGCCCCAACTCGCTCTACGTGCTCTCGGTCGCCGCCCGCAAGGGCATCCGCACCGGCTACTCGGCCGCTGCCGGTGTCTTCCTCGGCGACTTCACCCTGATAAGCCTCACCGCCCTCGGGGCCTCCTCGCTGCTGAAGGCCAATCCGGCGGTGTTCGCCGTGGTGAAGTTCGGCGGCGCGGCCTACCTGCTCTGGATCGGCTTCGGCATGCTCCGGGCGGCCCGCCAGCTCTGGCGCGAACGGCACGCCACCGTCGCCGACGCCGAGGAGGCACCGACCGCCACCGAGCGGCCGTTCCGGCGGGCGCTGGTGATCAGTCTGCTCAACCCGAAGGCCATCCTGTTCCTGCTGTCCTTCTTCACCCAGTTCGTCGACCCGGCGTACGGGCAGCCGGTGCTCTCCTTCTCCCTGCTCGGCGGCATCCTGCAGACCTTCAGCCTGCTCTACCTCTCCCTGCTGATCTTCGCGGGCACCACCCTCTCCACCGCCTTCCGCCGCCGCAAGCGCCTCTCGGCCGGCCTCACCAGCGGCGTCGCCGTCCTGTTCGCCGGCTTCGCCGCGAAGCTGGCCGTCTCCTCGGCCTGAAAGCCGGGTGCGGAGCACCTGCGTGCACCGTGTAGACTGGCTCGCGTTGCCGAAGGCGTGATCATCTCGCCGGGTGCAGCGGTGCCGCCTTAGCTCAGTTGGCCAGAGCAACGCACTCGTAATGCGTAGGTCTCGGGTTCGAATCCCGAAGGCGGCTCTGTGAAGGCCCCAGGACTCACTCGCCGTGACCTGGGGCCTTTGCCATTCCCGCCCACAGGGCGACACGCGAGTGTTCTGCGGCCGACAGGCGGCAGAAGTGGAAGCGCTCCCATGGTCTCGCCGACTGTTCACCGGTCGTTCCGGCCTTAAGCGGCCTACTCCGTTGACGGGCCAATACTGCGTCAACTAGCTTCGTTGGAAGCGCTCTCTATGGGAGCGCTCCCATTTCCAGAACCAGGAGAGACAGGTCTCATGGACGAGCCGCGCACCCAGATGGGGGACGCAGTCGGCACTCAGTTCGTCGAACGCAACCTCGATCTCGTCGGCAAGCTCTACCAGCGTTCCGTCTTCCCGGCGGTCCTTGACGTCGCGCGGGGCGGACGCCTCGCCTCGCCGCTGGTGGTCGACCTCGATCCGACCACCGTGTGCGACCTGGCCTGCCCCGAGTGCATCAGTTCGCAGGTGCTGCACCACGGTCAGATCGAGAAGGACCGGATCGTCCAGCTCGCCCACGAGCTGGCCGACTCCAAGGTCCTGGCGGTCATCCTGATCGGTGGTGGTGAGCCGCTGATGCACCGCTCGGTGGGCCGGATCATCGAGGTGCTGCACGGCGCCGGGATCAAGATCGGACTGGTCACCAACGGCACCCAGATCCACCGCTACGTCGACCAGTTGGCCGAGATGCTGTCCTGGGTTCGGGTGTCGATCGACGCCGGTACGCCCGAGACGTACGCGGCCTTCCGACCGGCCCGGGGCAAGCGCAGTGTCTTCCCCCAGGTCATCGAGAACATGCGGCTGTTGGCGACCCGTAAGGCGGGTCGGCTGGGCTACTCGTTCCTGCTGATGCAGCGGCACGACGCGGAGGGCCGGGTCACCGAGTCCAACTACCACGAGGTGTACCAGGCGGGCGTGCTGGCGAAGGAGATCGGCTGCGACTACTTCGAGGTCAAGGCGATGCTGGACGAGGACCACTACACGGTCAACCAGCGCGCCGAGGACGTCGCGGCGGTCGAGGAGCAGATCGCCCGGCTGCGCGAGCTCGAGGACGACGACTTCCACATCCTGCACTCCTCGAACTGGCAGGCCGTGCGCCACCACACCGAGGCGGTCCAGCCGAAGGACTACCACCGGTGCGCGACCGCCGAGTTGCGTACGACCATCACGCCGACCGGCGTGTTCGTCTGTCCGTACCACCGGGGCAACCCGAAGGGCCGGATCGGCGACATCCAGCAGTCCTCGTTCGCCGAGCTGTGGGCGGCGGCGGACACCTCGGTGATCGATCCGAGCACGGACTGCCAGTTCGTCTGTGCCAGGCACCCGTCCAACCAGGAGATCGCGCTGCTGCCGACCCGTCTCGAGGCGGAGCTGTGCGACGACTTCGACCCCTTCATCTGAGCGTGCGTCCGACCTCGGGCCGCACGTTGTCGACGAGCTTGGAGCCGCCATGCGAACAGCCGTGATCGGTGCCGGTGCGGCTGGCCTGACCTGTGTCCGGCAGGCCAGGGCCGCCGGACTCGACGTCATCTGCTTCGAGAAGGCCGCGGAGCTGGGCGGGATCTGGAACCCCGCCGGTGGCGGTGCGTACGCCGGTGTGCGGATGCAGAGTTCGCGGATGAGCATGCCGTTCTCGGACCATCCGCCGACCTTCGCCGCCGACTTCCCGACCCAGGCCGAGGTGCAGGACTACCTGCGCTCGTACGCCGAGCGGTACGGACTGCTGGACGCGGTCGAGTTCGGCAGCGAGGTGGTCCGGGTGGCGCGGGCGGACGGCGGCTGGGCGGTCACCGCCCGGACGGCCGACGGCCGGGAGCGGACCGAGCGGGTGGACGCGGTGATGGTCGCCAACGGCGAGCTGTGGCAGCCACGGCTGCCCGCTCGGCTGCCCGAACCCGGTGCTCCGGTAAAGGTGTTGGCCTCGCCGCAGTACCGGGGCGCCGCGGAGTACGCGGGGCAGCGGGTGCTGGTGGTCGGCGGCGGCGTGAGCGGTGCGGACATCGCGGCCGACCTGGCCGGTACGGCGGCGCGGGTGGACTGGTCGGTGCGGCGGCGGCAGCTGTTCCTGCCGCGCAGCATCGGCGGCCTGTACAACGACGCGCTGTTCTCGTACGCCGGCCGGGTGGCGGTCGAGGAGCTGCCATACGCCGAATATCTGGCGTGGATGGGCGAGTTGGACCCCGACTACCTGGCGATGTACCGGGCGACCGGGCTGCTGCCGGAGTCCGGGTTCCACGGCGCGGTGCACGTGAACGAGCGGATCGTGCCGAAGGTGTTCGCGGGCGAGGTGCATCCGGTTGCCGCGTTCGGCGGGTTCGCCGCGGACGGATCGGTGGAGTTCGCGGACGGCAGCGGCGGAACGTACGACGCGGTGGTGCTGTGCCTGGGTTACGAGATGCCGGACTACTCCTTCATCGAGCCGCTGCCCGGCGAGCTGCTGCGCCGCGAGGACCTGTACGAGCACCACTTCTGGCGGCACGATCCGACCCTGGCGGTGGTCAACACCCCGGTGGACACCGAGGCGTTCGGCACCGCGTGCCCCTACTTCGAGGCGGTCGCGGGGTGGGTGCTCGCGGTGCACACCGGGAAGGCCGCGCTGCCGGACGAGCGGGAGCGGGCCGAGTGGTGTGCGCGGCACCTGGGGGCACTGGAGGACCGGCGGTACCTGGACTGCTGGCTGGAGACCGTCCGGCTGGGCCTGTTGAGCGGCACCCTGCCGGACCCGGCGGTGGACTTCGGGGCGTACTGGACGCTGGTCGCCAGCCAGGTCGACCCGGCCAACCTGAGCCCGGCCAACCAGAGCCCGGAAAGCCTGACCTCGGCCAACCTCGACTCGGCCGACCTGGAGCCGGCCGACCTGGACCCGGGCCGGGCGCGGCCGGTGCCGGCGGCGCTGGACCACCGGCTGGACCTGGCCGGGGTACGGCACCGGATCCTGGCGGCGCTGCCGCTCGACGTCCGGGAGCGGCTGCTGGCCGCCGGCGAAGTGGATGTGGCCGATCTGGCTGGCGCGGCGGCAGTGCCGGCGGGCCGGGAGCTGGCGCCGTGGCTGCCGTACCGGCAGCGCGAGGACGACTGGGTGAGGGCGGCGGCATGACCGTGGAGGATGTCAAGGCGACGGCTGCACCGGTGAGCCGGTGGCGGCTGCTGGCCGACGGCGCGGTGCAGAGCCTGATCGGCGCGACCGGTGTGGTGGGGCTGGCGGGTGCGTTCGTGGTCCCGACCGTCAGCCTGTTCCTGAAGGACGCGGTGGGCGCGACCCCGCTGATGATCGGGCTGTTCTTCGCCGCTCGTTCGGTCGGTGAGATCGGTACCGACCTGGTGATGGGCGTGGTCTCCGACCGGCTGAGCGACCGGCGCAAGCTGCTGGTGGTGACCGCGCTGCTCAACGCGGCCGGTGCGCTCTGCTACTCGGTGCTGCGCGACTACTGGGTGCTGCTGCTGACCGGCATGGTCTGCTTCGGCCTCGGCGGCGCCTGCTTCGGGCAACTCTTTGCCTTCACGCGGGAGTTGGCCGAGGACCGGGAGGTGGACGCGCCGTTCTTCAACGGCTTCCTGCGGTCGGTGACCTCGGCGGCCTGGGTGGTCGGCCCGCCGGTGGCGTTCTGGCTGGTGGCGCAGTGGTCGTTCACCGTGCTGTACGCCACGGCGGCGGGGTTCTCTCTGGTGGCGGCCGTGATCTGCGCCTGGGGACTGCCGCGGATCGTCCGCCCGCAGGCCGCCCTCCCGTCGGAGGGGGGCTCCGGGGTGCGCGGTGCGTTCGCGGGCCTCGGCGGGCGAACTGCCTTGCTGCTGGCGGCGATCGTGCTGCTGCTGGGCGCCAACATGATGTACCAGATCAACCTGTCGCTGCGGGTCACCTCGGAGCTGCACCTCAGTGCGGCGTTCGCGGGTCTGCTGCTGGGCCTGAGCGCCTGCCTGGAGATCCCGCTGATGATCGCGGTCGGCACCTGGGCGGAGCGGATCGGCAAGGCCCGGATGCTGCTTGCGGCGACGGTCTGCGCCACCCTGTTCTTCGCCGTGCTGCCGCTGGCGGAGAGCCGCACCGCGCTGCTGCTGCTTCAGGTGCCCAACGCCTTCTGGACCGCCATCGTGATGAACATCCCCGTGGTGATGCTCCAGGACGCCCTGCCGGGCCGGGCGGGCACCGCCTCCTCGCTGTACGCGAGCGCGTTCAAGACCGGCATGTTCCTCGGTGGCCTCACCGTCGGCACGGTCGCCACCTGGACCGGGTACGGGCAGGTGTTCTGGGTGTGCGCGGGCCTCACCGCCGCGGCCGGAGCTCTGGTGTACCTGGCCCGACCCACGGGTGCCACTCCCGTCCCCACCGCCATCGACCAAGGGAGCGCCGCGTGACCACGCCGCCCGCCTGCACGGTGATCGTCCCGACCTACAACCGGGTCGGCCTGCTCCGGCACACGCTGGACTCGCTGGTACGCCAGCGCCTCTCGGCCGGCGACGGCTTCGAGGTGATCGTGGTGGACGACGGCTCGACCGACACCACGGCGGAGCTGGCCGAGTCCTACCGGGACCGGCTGGACCTGCGGTACCTCTACCAGGAGGACCAGGGCTACCGGGTGGCCGCCGCCCGCAACCTGGGCATAGCCGACGCCCGGGCCGAGGTGTGCGTCCTGGTGGACTCCGGGGTCGTGCTGCACTCGGGAGCGCTGGCCGCGCACCTGGCGGCGCACCGGGAAGCGGACGGTCCGGTGGCGGTGACCGGCTACGTCTTCTGCTTCAACGAGGGCAACGAGGACGGCGAGCTGATCACCAAGGCCATCGACCACGCCGACCCGGACGCCTCGATCGCCGAATTCGCCGCCCAACGGCACTGGCTGGACCTGCGCGAGACGTACTACGAGCGCTACGGCGAGGACCTCGGCGTGCTCACGGCGCCCTGGCTGATGTGGTGGACCTGCAACGTCTCGGCGAACACCGCGCAGCTGCGCGAGGTGGGCGGCTTCGACGAGTGGTACCGGGCGTGGGGTGCCGAGGACGTGGATCTCGGATACCGGCTGCACACGGCGGGCGCCCGGTTCGTCCTGCGCCGGGACGCCGCTTCGCTGCACGTGCCGCACGAGAAGAGCTACTCCGGGAACATGGCCGCGGCCGCCGCCAACTATCGGTACTTCGCCGAGAAGTTCGACACGCCGGTGGCGCACCTGGTGCCGGACAACCACTTCGAGGAGATCGAGGACATCCTGCGGTCGCGCGGCCTGGCGGAGGGCGAGGTCACCGAGCTGTTCGGCACGGTGTTCCGCGGCGGCGGAGCCGCCCAGACCGAGGGGGCGGCCCGGTGACGCCGCCGGTGATGGGCAGTTGGACCGAGTGGCACCTGCGCACCGAGCGTTCGGCGGGGACGGTGCTGGTGTTCTCGCCGCACCCGGACGACGAGGTGATCGCCTGTGGCGGCACGATCGCGCGGCTGGTGGACGCGGGCGTGCGGGTGCGGATCGTGTTCGCGACGGACGGCGCGATGTCGCACTCGGCGGTGCTCGGCATCCACCAGGACCCGACACCGGCCGAGCTGCGGCTGATCCGTCGGGGTGAGGCGCGGGCCGCGGCGAAGACGCTGGGGCTGCCCGAGGACGCGGTGCACTTCCTGGACTTCCCGGACACCGCACTCGCCGAGCACCTGACGGCCTTCCGTGGCAAGGTGCTTGACCTGTTGCGGGTGTACCCCGGCGTGACCGAGGTGTATCTCCCGCACGAGGTGCGGGAGTTGAATGCCGACCACCGGCTGACCGGGGAGACGGTGCTGGCCTGCCTGGCGCAGCTCGACCTGGACCCGATGGTCTACCGGTACGTGGTGTGGGACGAGCGGACCGAGCAGGAGTTCGCCTTCGTCAACCGCAACCCGCCGTCCGGCGCCGTCGAGTCGGCCGAGCAGCGGATCGCCGTGGACATCAGCGAGCAACTGCCGCGCAAGCAGGCCGCGTTCCGAGCACACCGGACGCAGGTCGAGCTGTTCGCCCCGGGGCAGACCCGGCCGGTGGTGCCGGAGCCGTTCCAGGAGCGCGTGTTCACCACCCCCGTCGAGGAGTTCTGGATCACCGAGCCGGCGGCCGTCCGGCTGGAAGTGGAGTAGCCACCGTGTCCGACCAGTCCCTGCCTGCTCTCCAACCGCTGTCCGCCTGGCCCAGGTTGGAGTCCGCCGTCGCGCCCGACCCCGAGGTCGAGGGCCGGGTGGCGGAGATCCTCGCGCAGCTGACCCTGGAGGAGAAGATCGGGCAGCTGGTGCAGCCCGAGCTGGCGCAGCTGACCGCCGAGGACGTCCGCGAATTCAAGATCGGGTCGGCGTTGAACGGCGCCGGGATCTGGCCGGACGGCAAGCGGCACGCCGCCGTTCAGGACTGGGTGGACATGGTGGACCACTTCTGGTCCGCCGCCGAGGACGTCTGGCAGGGCCGCCCGTTCCGGATCCCGTTCATGTGGGCCACCGACGCCGTCCACGGCCACAACAACGTGTACGGGGCGACGGTCTTCCCCCACAACATCGGCCTCGGCGCGGCCGGCGACCCGGAGCTGATGCGCCGGATCGGCACCGCGACCGCCCGCGAGGTCGCCGCCACCGGCATGGACTGGATCTTCGCGCCGACCGTCACCAACCCGCGCGATCGCCGCTGGGGCCGCTACTACGAGGGCTACGGCGAGGACCCGGCGCTGGGGTACGCGTACGGCCGGGCGATGGTGGAGGGCCTCCAGGGCGACGTGGCGGCGCTCCGGACCGACCAACGGGTGCTCGCCACGCTCAAGCACTGGATCGCCGACGGCGGGACGGCGGACGGCGGCGACCGGGGGACCGCCCACTGCGAGGAGCAGGTGCTGCGGGACATCCACGCGCAGGGCTTCCTGGGCGGGATCCGGGCGGGTGCGCAGAGCGTGATGGTCTCGTTCAGCAGCTGGGAGCACCCGGCCAACTACGATCACACCCCCGGCCGGACGGAGTCGTACAACGACAAGGTGCACGGCAGCCGCTACCTGATCACGGATGTGCTGAAGGACGCGCTGGGCTTCGACGGCATCGTGATCAGCGACTGGGACGCGCACGCGGAGGTGGCCGGCTGCTCGGCGGGCGATGCCAACTACGCGATCAACGCGGGGCTGGACGTACTGATGGTGGCCGGGCGGGAGGCCTGGCAGAGCGTGTACCGCAACGCCGTCGAGGGGGTGCGGTCCGGGGCGATCACGCAGGAGCGGATCGACGACGCGGTGAGCCGGGTGCTGCGGGTGAAGATGCGGGCCGGTCTGTGGGAGCGACCGCGGCCGCGCGAGCGTTCGCTGACCGTGCCGGGCGCGCCGGTGGTGATCGGCTCGGCCGAGCACCGGGAGCTGGCCCGGGAGGCGACCCGCAAGTCGCTGGTGTTGCTCAAGAGCACGCCCGGGGTGCTGCCGATCGCGCCCGGCGCCCGGGTGCTGGTCTGCGGCAGCGCGGCGGACGACCTGCAGAAGCAGTGCGGTGGTTGGACACTCACCTGGCAGGGCGACGACATCGAGCCGGCCGACCTGCCGGGCGGCGCGACGATGGCCGACGCGGTCCGGGCCGTGGTGGGCGACGGGAACTGCACCGTGGACGCGGGTCTGGAGCAGGCCCGGCCGGGCGACTTCGACGTCGCGGTGGTGTGTCTCGGCGAGGACGCGTACGCCGAGATGCGCGGCACCATCAAGCCGTGGCGCTCGATCGGCTATGCGGACCTCAAGCAGAGCTACGCGCGGGACCTGGAGCTGCTGCGGCGGCTGCGGGCGGACGGGGTACGGGTGGTCACGGTGTTCTTCACCGGCCGGCCGCTGTACTGCACCGAGGAGATCAACCTGTCGGACGCGTTCGTGGTGGCGTGGCTGCCAGGGCCGTTCGCGCAGGGGGTGACCGACGTGCTGTTCGCGGACGAGGCGGGCGGCGTCCGGTACGACTTCCAGGGGCGGCTGCCGTCGTCCTGGCCGCGCACCCGGGACGCCAGCGCGGTCAACCGGATCCCTCCGCACCTGCCGGAGTACCGGGTGCCGGCCGAGGAGACCGCACCGACCGGTCGGCACACGCCGCTGTTCGAGGTCGGGCACGGGCTGTCGGTCCACTCTCTCGCCGCTGTGGGCGAGTTGGAGCCGCATCTCCCCGAGGCGCCGCCCGAGCCGTCGGCGGTCGGCGGCGCGCTGCGGGTGCTGGACGCGGGCGGGACGCCGTACCGGCTGCGGGTCGGCGGGCACAACACCTGGTCGCGGGAGGACGTGCACCTGGACCGGCCGATGGACTGCCTGATCGTCCGTTCGGCGCCGCTGCCCGGTCTGGACGGCGCGCTGAACCTGGTGTTCAAGGGCTACCCGGCGTTCGTGTACGCGGAGGCGCCGAGCGGTGAGCCGGCCGACCTGCGCGGGTACCTGGACGGCGGCGGAAGCGTACGGTTCGCGGTGCGGGTGCGGCAGACGCCGTCGGCGCCGCTCTACCTGGCCTGCCACGACGACTACCCGGCCCAGCCCGGCCTCGACCTCGCCCCCTGGCTGGCGGGCGCCGGGCCGGATGCTTGGACCACGGTGTCGGTGCCGCTACGGGAGCTCGCGGCGATCGGCATGGACCTGCGGTACGTGGCGGTGCCGTTCATGCTCTACACGGCCGGGACCGCGGAGTTGGACATCGCGGAGATCAGCTGGCGGCTCGACGAGTAGTCCCCTGGTGGTAGGGCCCCGTTCGTAGGCAGGCCCCAGGACACGTTCTCCGTGACCTGGGGCCTCTGCCATGTCTGGGCACCGGCGCTGACCCACCGTCAGCCGTGGCGGGGTTCCCAGCGGAAGAGGCGGCGGCCAAGGACGGCCGCGCCGGCGGTCCAGGCAACGATGATCAGTAGGGCCGGGGCGGCGTGCTGCCAGCCGTGCAGCAAGTCGAGGGACGGCAGTTGGCCGCCGTTCCAGGATTCGGGGCCGAAGGGGCGGCCGAACCAGGCGGTGCGCAGGGTCTCCACCACGGGGGCCAGTGGGAGGTTGTGCGCGGGGGCCTGGAGCCAGTGCGGCATGGAGCTGAGGGGTGCCACCACGCCGCTGGCGAACATGCAGATCAGCAGGACGGGAGTGGCGATCATCGGTGCGGCCTCGGCGCTGGGCGTGAGGCCTGAGAGGGCCACGGCCAGGACGGCGAAGAGCAGGAAGCCGGCGGTCAGGGCGAGCAGGAAGAGCAGGGGGTCGGCGGGCAGCGGGGCGTCGAACCAGATCACGGCCAGGCCGCCCAGCACCACGACCTGGAGCAGGACCACCGCGCCGGCCGCGCCGAACTGCCCGGCGAAGATGGCGGTCGGGGGCACCTCGGTGCCGCGCAGGCGCTTCAGTACGAGGTCGTCCCGCCGTGCCACCACGCCGTTCAGCAGGTTGATGAAGGAGGTGACGAGGGCGAAGCCGATGAAGCCGATCGTGCTGTAGGCCGCCGCGTTCACCCCCGCGATCTGCTGGTCGCGCAAAGGGGCCGCGATCACCAGGTTGAGCAGGACCGGCAGCAGGAAGCCGATGAAGGTCGAACGCCGGTTGCGCCAGAACACCCGCCAGGAGAGCAGGAACTGGCCGCGGGCGTAGGCGGGCCAGGCCAGGTTCTGGCGGGTCGGGAGGGTGGTCGCGCTGCTCATCGGGTCTCCGCCTTGTCGTGTGCCAGTTGCAGGAAGACGTCCTCCAGGGAGGCGTTGCGCGCCTCGATGCCGTCCAGTTCGAGGCCCAGCTCCGCCGCCCAGCTGTGCAGGGCGGCCAGCGCGGGCGCGGTCCGGGCCACCGTGTAGCGCACCGCGCCGTCCGTGAGGGTGGGGGACTCGCCCAGGACGAAAGGGAGTTGAGTGGGGGAGACACCGGGGGGCAGTGGGAAGGTGATCCGGGTGCCCTGTCCGGACAGCACCTCCGCCACCGTCCCGACGGCAGCCAGCTGCCCTCGGTCCATGATGGCCACCCGGTCGGCCAACTGCTGTGCCTCCTCCAGGTAGTGGGTGGTCAGCAGGACGGTCGTACCGGCCGCCCGGAGCTCGCTGACCAGTCGCCAGGTGGCCCGGCGGGCCTCCGGGTCCATGCCGGTGGTGGGCTCGTCCAGGAAGAGCAGCTCCGGGGTGTTCAGCACGGCCAGCGCGAGGTCCAGCCGGCGTCGCTCGCCGCCGGAGAGCTGGGCCACCCTGGTGCCCGCCCGTTCGGTGAGCGCGACCCGGTCGAGGACCGTGGCGGTGGGCTGGGCACCGGAGATGAAGGAGCGCCAGGAGTCCACCGTCTCCCGGACGGTCAACTCCTTGAAGAAGCCGCCCTCCTGGAGCATCACACCGGTCCGCTGCCGGACCAGGGCGCCCTGGGTGTACGGGTCGAAGCCCAGCACCCGGACGGTGCCGGAGCTCGGCGGCGAGTAGCCCTCCAGGACCTCCAGGGTGGTGGTCTTGCCGGCGCCGTTGGTGCCCAGCAGGGCGAACAGCTCGCCCCGCGCGACCGTGAAGGAAATCCCTCGGACGGCTTCGTAGTCCTGGTAGCTGCGACGAAGGTCGGTTACCTCTACGGCTGGTTTCGCGGGAATTCCCGAGCCAGTGGTGAGTTTCATGGGATACAGGGTGAACCGGGATGCCTCTATAAGGCAAGTACACATCATCAGTGCAGGTCAGAGGGTATTCAAAATGTCATGGGTACAGGTGTGGCATTTTGCAGCGGTAAGTTTCTGACATCCCGTACTGACGCACCGACGGGCGTCGGGTGCATAGTTTCCTCATCGCCGAAAACGAGCCGGAGAAAAAGCCGGAAAGCGAATTGGCGCCGATGGTGACCAGCCCCGCCGGGGCAGGCGCCACACCCCGAAGGGAGCCCACCATGGCTGACAACAACACCCCCGCGAACGACCAGTTCGACATCGAGATCGAGGAGCTGGACAGCGTCAACGCCGGCATCTCCGTCAGCTCGCTGGCCTGCGCCGCCTGCCCGGTCTCGAGCTTCAGCTCGGTCTCCAACGCGGCCGCCGAGACCACGGTCGAGTAATTCGGGTCCTGTGCCGCGGTGAGCCCGCCCCCGGGTGGGGTCACCGCGGCACCCTGCTTCCCCCAGTCCTCAGTCCCCATCAGGCCAGCCAGTGAAGGAGAGCCGGGCCATGGAGAACCTCCGGCAGGAGCTGACGCGGTTCATCCAGCAGCCCGCCGCCCAGCAGGACCCGCCCGCGCTGTACCGCCGCCTGCTGGCCGAGGCGCCGGTGCTGGACCTCGGCCGGGTCCACGTCGTCTCCGGCTACCAGGAGATCGTCACCGTCCTGATGCACCCGGGGACGGCCGTCGACCCGACCACCGTCGGCCTGCCCAGGGCCGGTTCGACCGGGCTGGCCAGGATCGTCAACCGGATGCTCCCGATGCGCGACGGCGCCGACCACACCAGGCTCAAGCGCCTCGCCACCACCGCCTTCAGCGCCCGCCGCCTGGAGCAGATGCGCACCCGGATCGAGAGCACGACGGCCCGCATGCTCGAACCGCTGCTCGCATCAGGGGAGTTCGACGTGGTCGCCGATCTCGCCGTGCCGCTGCCGGTCGCCGTCTCCTGCGCGATCCTCGACATCCCCGACTCCGAACAGGAGCGGGTCACCGGCTGGGCCGGTCTGGTGGCGCGTTCGCTGCTCGACGACTTCGCGGACCAGGCGGACGGTGACCGGATCGCCGAACTGGACGCCGAGTTCGAGGAGTTCCGCAGCTACGTCGAGGAGTTGTGCGCCGCCCGCGCCGCCGATCCGGGAGACGACCTGATCAGCCGGCTCACCGTCGCCCGCGCCGAAGGGCGGCTGGACGACGAGGACCTGCTTGCCTTCGTCGTCATGCTGCTCGCCAACGGACTGGAGACGCTCACCTCCGGACTGGCCCTGGCCGTCTGGCAGTTGCTGCGCACCCCGGACCTCGCCGAACTGATCCGAGACCGGCCCGACCGGGCCGAGGCGGTCTTCGACGAAGCCCAGCGGCTCGGCAGCCCGGTGCGGGCCAGCGCCCGCGCCCTCACCCACGAGATCACCCTCGGCGACGCCGTCATCCCGGCCGGCCGGGTCGCACTGCTGCTGTACGCCGCGGCCAACCGGGACCCGCGCCGGTTCACCGACCCCGACGCCTTCGACCCGGGCCGGGCCGAGACGCGACACCTCGCCTTCGGCCACGGCCCGCACCACTGCCTGGGCGCGCCGCTCTCCCTGATGGCGGGCGCCGCCGTACTGCGCGGACTGGCCGAGGCCGGCCGGACGCGCGCGCTGAGCACCCCGCTGACCGAGCGGACGGTGCCGTGGAGCACGCAGTTCGTCTTCGGCGGGATGCAGGAGCTGCCGTTGCGCTGCCCGCTGACCGCCGGGTCGGAGCAGGACCTCGTGGGGGCGGGCCGGCCATGAGCATCACAGTCACCACCAGTAAGCGGACACCGGAGAGTGGGGAGATCGTGACCGTCGCGACCAGGCCGGACGGCCCGGACACCGAGCAGCCGGCCGTGGTGACCAAGGGGGCCATCGCCGTCGCGGCGGCCCGCGCCGCCGCAGTCCTGGAACCCGGGCTGGACCGTCCGGTCGGACTGGTCGGCGCCCGGCTCCGGGCCGCCGCCGCCGCGCTGCTGCTCGCGGTCGGAGCAGGAGGCGGCTGGGTGGCGTTCGGCAGCCTGCCGCACACCCTCGCGCTGCCCGCCGTGCTCGCTCACGGGACGGCCCCGGAGACCGTCCGGGCCGACCAGGCGGGGGCCCTGCACTCGTACCAGGTGGCCACCGGAACCCGGGTGGCCCAGGGACAGACGATCGCGACGCTCAGGACGGTGGTGGGCGATGAGCTCGTTGTCCGGGCGCCGCACGCCGGTACGGTCACCGCGCTGCTCGCCACGCCGGGAGGGACGCTCGCCCCCGGGGCGGGCATCGTCGCGCTGGACGCGGCCCAACTGCCGGAGACCGTACGGATATTCGCCACCTCGCTGCGCGACGCCCGGCAGCTCGTACCCGGACGGACGGTGCTGGTGCCGGTGCCCGGAGCCGGCGCGGTCGAGGCCACGATCGCCGAGGTGGACGCACTGCCGATCCGGGCCGACGCGCTGGACGGGACGTTCACCGTGCCACTGCCCGGTGTGCCCACCGGTTCGGCTCCGGTGTGGACGGCCTACGCCCAGATCCCCGCCTCCGCGACGCAGTTGCGCGGTCCGGTGCCACTGACCGTCTCCGTCGACCTGGGCGCCAGGCACCCGTACGAGGCCGTGTTCGGATCGGGGGCCGGTCGATGAGCCTCGATGTACGCGAGACGGCGGCGCCCCGGGTGGAGCAGGAACGGCCGGAGCCGCCGGCCCGGCGCAGGCCGCGCCGCCACCTGCGGACGCCCGTGGTGCCGCAGATGGAGGAGCAGGACTGCGGCGCGGCCTGCCTCGCCGTGGTGCTGGGCGCGTTCGGCCGCCGGGTGACCCTCCAGGAGGCGTCCCGGGCCTGTGGGGTGAGCCGGGACGGCGTCAGCGCGGCCGCGGTCGCCAAGGCAGCCGGCCGGTACGGGCTGCTCGCCCGGGCGCGGCGGGTGGTGCGGACGGAGCAGCGGCTGCTCGGTTTGGAGGGCCTGCAGGTCCCGTCGATGGTCCTGGTCACCGGACCGCACTTCGCGGTCTACGAGGGGATCAAGCGGGGCCGGGTACACCTCAACGACCCGTCGCTGGGTACGCGTTCGGTGACCCCGGCCGAGTTCTGGGAGTCGTTCTCCGGGATCGCGGTCGGTTTCGAACCAGGACCGGACTTCGAGGTCGGCGGCCGACGCTTCCCGCTGCTGCGGGCGTTGACGGCCCGGATGCGCGCGTTCGCCGGGCCGCTGCTGCTGGCGGTGCTGCTGGCCGTGACGCTGGCGGTGCCGGGGGTGGTGGCGGCATTCCTGCTGCGGGCGTACCTGCGGTCCGTGGTGATCGAGGGGACGGCAGCCTGGGGGGTGCCGCTGACGCTCGCGGCCGCCGCCGTGGCCGGGACCGTACTGCTCGGCACCTGGCTCCAACAGACTCTGGTCAATCGGGTCTTGGAGGCGATGGCGGCCCGTTCCTCGGCCGGGTTCCTCTGGCGGTTGCTGCGGCTGCCAGGTTCGTTCTTCCACCGCCGCCAGTTGGGCGGCCTGGTGACCCGGGTCCAGATGAACGACGGCCTGGCGATGCTGCTGTCGTACCGCCTGTCCGCTGCCGCCGCGGCCGCTGCCGCTGCCGCCGTGCACCTGGCCGCACTGACCTGGCTGGAACCGCGGCTGGCGGTGGTGCCGGTGGTGGTGGCGGCCCTGGACATCGTGGCACTGCGGGTCGCCGACCGGCGGCGCGGCGGCCTGGTGCACCGGCTGCACGCGGAGCAGTACAAGCGGGACGGGGTCGCGTTCTCCGGGGTGTCGGCGATCGAGACGCTGAAGGCGGAGGGGGCGGAGGACTCGTTCTTCCGGTCCTGGGCGGGCTGGCAGGCCCGCGCGATGGAGACCGGCCAGCGGGTCACCACGGCGGTCATCGTGCCGCTGTCGCTGCCCGGCGCGCTCAACTCGGCGGCCACGGCCACCGTGGTGGTGGCCGGCACCTCGATGCTGCTCGGCGGCTCGCTCTCGGTCGGCACGCTGCTCGCCTTCATGCTGCTGCTGAACGGGTTTCTCTCGCCGGTCGGCCAACTGGTGAACGCGGTCTCGGAGCTCACCGTCGCCCGGGCGCAGAACACGCTGCTGGAGGACGTCGAGAGCACCGAACCCGATCCGTACCTGACGCCGGTCCTGGACGCCCCCGCCGAGCCCGCTCCGCGGCTCACCGGTGAACTGGAGCTGCGCGACGTCGAGTTCGGCTACGACCCGAACCGTCCGGCCACGCTGACCGGGATCTCGCTGCACATCCGCCCGGGCGAATGGGTGGCCGTGGTCGGCGGCAGCGGTAGCGGCAAGTCCACCGTGGCCAGGCTCGCGGCCGGGGTGCTGCGCCCCTGGTCGGGCCAGGTGCTGCTGGACGGTCGTCCCCGCGAGGACTGGCACCGCGCCGTCGTGACCGGCCAGGTCGCCTACGTCGAGCAGCAGTTGAGGCTCTTCGAGGGCACCGTCCGGGAGAACCTGACGCTCTGGAACCCGGCCGCCGACGAGGACGCCCTGCGGCGCGCGCTGGACGACGCCGAGGTCGCCGAACTCGTGGCCCGGCGTGGCGGGCTGGACGCCGGACGGATCGACGAGGACGCCCGCAACCTCTCCGGCGGCGAGCGCCAGCGCCTCGAGCTGGCCCGCGCGCTCGCCCTCGATCCGGCCCTGCTGGTGCTGGACGAGGCCACCTCCGCGCTGGACGCGCACACCGAGGCGGCGGTCAACGAACACCTGCGGCGCCGGGGGACCACCTGCCTGGTACTGGCCCACCGCCTGAGCACCATCCAGGCCGCCGACCGGGTGGTCGTGCTGGTCGGCGGCCGGATCGTGCAGCAGGGCGCACCGGCCGAGCTCGCCGCCGTCCCAGGACCGTACCGGACCTTGCTCGCCGAGAAGGCGTCCGCCGAGAACACGAAGGAGGAGACGTCATGACCGCCACGGCCACCGTCCAGGCCAACCGCACCGCGCTCGCCGCCGCCGTCGGCGTGCTGCACGCCGGCCGGGGCGGACGACCGGCCCACCGGGCCCCCGGACACCCGGCCGAGCAGGCGCACGCCGTCCTGGTCGCCCTGGGTGCGGTCCCGCAGGGGGCCGAACTCCCGCCCGCCGTACGCGACTCCCGTGACCCGCTGACCGCGCTGCTGCGGTCGGTCGGGGTGCGGTACCGGCCGGTGACACTTCCGACCGGGGCGGACGGGCGGGGCGATCCTGGTGGGACGGCCGGGCCGATGGTGGGGTTCGCGGCGGACGACGGCCGGGCGGTCGCGCTCGTGCCGCGTCCGGCGGGCGGTCACCGCACGTACGACCCCGGGGGCCGGGGCGAGGTCGCCCTGCAGGCCGGAGCGCTGCTGCTCTACCTGCCGCTGCCCGAGGGCGAGTTGGGTCCGGCGGATTTGGCCCGGTTCGTGCTGCGGGTGCCGGGTGCCCGGCGGGACCTGGGGCGGCTGACCGCAGCCGGCCTGGGGGCTGCCCTGCTCGGGCTGATGGTGCCGCTGAGCGCCGGTGTGCTGATGCCGCAGTTGCTGGCGGCCGATCGGCACCCGGTGCGCTGGCTGACCCTGCTGCTGGGGTCGGCGGTGCTGGCGGCCTGGCTGCTGGTGATCGTCCGGAACACCGCGGCGGTACGGCTGACCGGCCGGGTGCAGAGCGCGTTGGAACCAGCTGTCTGGGACCGTCTGCTCGGTCACGACGCCCGGTTCTTCCGCGACTACACCACGGGTGACCTGGTGCACCGCGCCAACGCTGTCGCCCAGGCCAGGGCCGCGCTGTCCGAGGTGCTGGTCAGCGCGGTGCTGGGGGCGGTGTTCGCCACCTCGGGGCTCACCGTCCTGATGCTGGTGGACGCCTGGCTCGGCGGGCTGCTGCTGCTCGCCGTGCTGGTGGTGACCGGGCTGCTGCTGTTGCTCGGTCGCCGCCGCCAGCGCCACGAGAGTACGGTCTTCGAGCTGCACGGGCAGCTGAACGGTGTGCTGTACGGGCTACTGCTCGGCATCGACAAGATCCAGACGGCCGGCCGGGAGATCCAGGCGTTCGCCCGCTGGGCGGTGCCGTTCGCCGCCCAGAAGCGGGCCGACGCGGCTGCCCAACGGGCCGACGCGGCGGCCGCTGCCCTCACCGCAGGTCTCCAACCGCTGCTGCTGGCAGTCCTGTTGGCGGGAGCGATGCTCGACGGCGGGACGCCGTCCGGGCACCTGATGGCGGCCGGGGTGGCGGCCGGCCAGGTCGCGGCGGCGCTCGGCCAGGTCACCCACGCCGCAGCCAGCGCGTACGGGATCGCGCCGGTGCTCGACCGGATCCGGCCGATCCTGGCCGAGGTCCAATCATCCAATGCTTCCCATCAGTTGACCGATCCCGGGGAACTGCGGGGCAGCGTCTCGCTGGACCGGGTGACGTTCCGCTACCCGGGGACGGCCGCACCCGTGCTGGACGGGGTCTCGCTGCACGCCGAGCCCGGCGAACTGGTGGCGGTGGTCGGCCCGTCCGGGGCCGGCAAGTCCACCCTGGTACGACTGCTGCTCGGCTTCGAGACGCCCGAGACCGGCACCGTCCGCTACGACGGACAGGACCTGGCGGGGCTGGACGCCCGGCTGGTCCGGCGCCGGCTCGGCGTGGTGCTCCAGCACGGCCGCATGCTGCGCGGCTCGCTGCTGGAGAACCTGGCCGGCAGCGACCCGGACGTGACCGAGGAGCAGATCTGGGAGGCCGCCGAACTGGCCGGGATCGCCGACGAATTGCGCGCTCTGCCGCTCGGCCTCGGCACCCGGGTCGGGGAGGACGCCCAAGGGCTCTCCGGGGGCCAGGTGCAGCGCCTGCTGCTGGCGCGCGCCCTGGTCCGGCGGCCCGCCGTCCTGCTGCTGGACGAGGCCACCTCCGCGCTCGACAACGCGACCCAGCTGCGGGTCGCCCGAGCCGTCGCGGGCCTCGACCGCACCCGGGTGGTGATCGCCCACCGCCTCAGCACCATCCGCACCGCTGACCGGATCCACGTGCTCTCCGGCGGCCGACTGACGGCCTCCGGCACCTACGACGAACTACTCGGCCACGACCCGCTGTTCACCCGACTCGCCCGACTCCAGGAGATGTGAGATGCCGCTCGACCTGCAGACCTGGCTCCGCCCCGTCGACGGTGCCTCCACCTCGAACGCCGACCACACGGACCACGCCGACCACACGGACCACGCCGACCACATGGACCACGCCGACCACGCCGAGGGGGTGCTGCTCCCCGGCCTCGCCCGGGGCGACGAGCGGCTGCGCGCCGTGGTGACCGCCGCCGCCTCGTTCGCCGACCGGGCCGGGGCCCGCCCCGACGGGAGTACGGTCTTCGCACCCGATCCGGACGAGGACCGCCGGGGCCGGAGCTCCGCCGTGGACACCTGGCTGCGCCGGGCGGCCGGTGAGCACGGCGGCGCCGCGGCGCTGCTGGACCATCTGGCCGAGACCGGCCGTCCGCTCGGCGACGGGCTGCGCGCGGTGGTGCTGGCCGACCCCGTGAACCTGCCCGACTGGGCCCTCGCCCTGGCCGTCTTCCTGCGGACGCTGCCGCTCGCACCGAGCACCGGGACCAGCGCTCCGGGCGCGCTCGGCGCCGCCTTCGCGGCCGCCGCGGACGCGTTGCTCCCGCACGGGACGGGCGGCATCCTCGGCGTCCCGGTCACCGACCGGGCCCGCGCCGATCTGGCCGGCACCCTGGCCGCCCGCCTCGTCGAGGCCTGCGACCTGGCGCTCTGCCACGAACTGCAGGCCACCACCGGCCGCCCGCGCGCCACCGACTGGGACGCGGCCGGCGGCCTGGACACCTCACAGGAGGGCTGGCTGGCCCGGCTGGAGCGGCTGCCCGCGCTGGCGTACCTGGTCGGCACGGTCTGCCGGCAGTGGCAGCACGTGCAGACCGAGTTGTTCGCCCGGCTGGCGGCGGACCGCGCGCTGCTGGTCGAGCAGATGTGGGAGGGCGAGGACCCGGGCCCGCTGGAGTCGGTGCGCGGCGAGGCGGGCGACCGGCACGCGGGCGGCCGCTCGGTGTCGCTGCTGTACTTCGCGAGCGGCCGGGCGGTGGTCTACAAGCCCAAGGACATGCGGCACGTGGCGGCCTACCTGGACCTGTCACGCCGGCTGAACGAGGAACTCTCGCTGGACCTGCCGCTGCGCACCGTACTGATCCGCAGCGACCGGGGCGACGACGGCCATGCCGCCTCGCTGGCCGCGGACTGCGAGAGCGACTACGGCTGGGAGCAGCTCGTCCCGCACCGCCCCTGCGCCGACGCTGACGGCTTCGCGCGGTTCTACCGGCGGCTCGGGATGACGATGCGTCTGGTCCAGCTGCTGGAAGGCCGCGACCTGTGGGCCGACAACCTGCTCGCCGACGGCGAGTACCCGGCGCTGATCGACCTGGAGTGCCTGCTCTACCCGCGCGTCCAGACCCCGCCGTCGATCAGCGGTGAGCACCACCAGCTGTTGGACGCCCTGGAGTCCACCGTGGTGCGGACCGCGATGGCTTTCCAGCCCTGGACCCCGGCCAAGCACGGCGCGACCCTGGACATCGGCTGCCTGTCCCGGATCGGCAGCCTCGAGATCACCCCGGGGGTCCCCGCCCTGCCGCTGCCGCCGTACCGCCCGGTCCGGGTGGACGAGGCCGGTGCCACGGTCACCGCCGACCCGTGGGAGTACACCGAGGAGCTCACCGAGGGCTACCGCGAGATGCACCGGACGCTGTACCGGCTGCGCGCGGAACTCGCTGATTCCGAGGGGCCGTTGGCGTCCTTCCGGGGCATCTGGGTGCGCTATATCTGGCGGCATACCTGGGACGGGTACAAGATCATCCGTACCTCCACCAGCCCGCTCGCCCTGGACAGCGGCGCCACCCGCGAGACGGTGATCGCCGGTGCGCTGCAGGGTGCCATCGCCGCGCTGGCCGGTGACCCCGGGCGCGGCGACCTGCTGGAGGTGGTGCTCGCCGAGCTGGACTCCTTCCGGCAGCTCGACATCCCGTTCTTCCGCTCGCTGACCACATCCTCCTCCGCCTTCACCGCGGACGGCCGGGAGATCCCGGGTCACTTCCGCAGCAGCGGCTGGCAGCGGCTCCAGGACCGGGTCGCCGAGCTGGCGGACTTCGACCTGGACGCCCACCTCGCCGTGCTCACCGGCTGCGTGGACTCCGCCAGGGCCGGCGCCGAGCAGCCCGTCCCGGCCGCCGCGCGTACCGCCCGGGCCAGGATCCCCGGCAACGGCGAACTGCTGGACCACGCGGTGGCGATCGGCGACCAGCTGCTCGCGGACCGGGTCGGCAACGGCTGGCTCGGCCAGAGCTGGTACCCCGGCAGCAGCCTGCGCCAGGTGGAGGTGCTCGGCCCCGACCTGGTCGGCGGAACGGCCGGTCCGGCCGTCCTGTTCGCCGAACTCTGGGCCGCCACCGGCGAACCGCGCTTCCACCGCGCCGCCCGCCACACCATGACCGCCGCCGCTCGGTTGATCGACCCGGACGCCCCCCGGGCCTTCGCCTTCGCCGCCGACAGCCGGCTGGCGGGCGGCGCGCCCGTACCCGGCGGGTTCGCCGGGCCCGGCGCGCTGATCCACGCCCTGGCCCGGGTCGGCGCCCTGCTCAACGATCCCCAACTGATTGCCTCGGCCCAGGCGTTGGTGGCCGGGTCGGTAGCGGTCGCCACCCCGGAGGCGGCCCGTCCCGGCCGCCCGGTCCGGACGCCCAACCCGGACGTGCCGCTGGGCAGTGCGGGACTGCTGCTCAACCTGTTGCGGCTGCGCCGGGCCACCGGCCCCGGCCACGCGCCGACCGACGACGGCATCCGGGCGCTGGCCGCCGCCGCTCTCGACCAGCTCGCGGCGGAGCCCGACACCGAGGGCGAGGCCGACAACGGCTTCCTCGACCTGGTGCTCTCGGGCCCGGACTCGATCGCCGCCGCCCTGGCCCGGACCGTGGCCGAGGCGCCCGCCCTGCTCGCCGCCCCGGAGGCGGTCCGGGAACGGCTGCGCGGCCACCGCTTCGCCACCGCCACCCGGGCCGGCCGGCTGGCCTGCCTGGACACCGCCGTCGCGCTCGGCGCCGGCATCGTCGACCCGGCCGAACTCGCTGCGCTGACCCCGCCGGTCAGCGCCCGGCAGATCGCTGGACGGTCCACCCGCGACCTGGTCGCCACCGCAGGCGAGGCCCTCGCCGCCGCCGAGGCGGGACTGCTGCACACCGTCCACGAACCGCAGGACTCGCTGCTGCCCGGGCCGTTCTACGACGGCCGGGAGGCCGCCGCCCTGCTGGTCGGCGAGCTGATCGCGCGGCACGGCGCCTCCGGGAGCTGGTACCCCGACCGGGCCGCCGACGACCGGATCAACCTCGGCGCGCTGGACGGCTCGACCGCCGTCGGCCTGCTGCTGCTGCGTCTGCTCGACCCGGCCACCGCCCCGCTCGCCACCCTGCGCTGATCACCGCCCGAGACCCGAAGGACCGCCATGTCCGACACAACCGCGATCGGTTTCAAACACCACTACACCCCGTACGTCGTGGCCGGCGAGGCCGTCTACCTGGTCTCCGAGCGCGGGGTCTCGGTGGTCGACGGCGGCCTCGCCCAGGCCCTGGCACCGCTGCTGGACGGTACCCGTACGGCCGAGCAGATCGGCGAGGCGCTGCGTGACACCGTGCCCGCCGACAAGGTGCGCACCGCCGTCGACCGGCTCCGCGAGCGGGGCTACCTGGCCGGCACAAGCGGGACCGAGGACCCGGCCGCAGCCGCCTGGTTCGAGATGGCCGGACTGGACGGCGCCGCCGCGAGCAGTGCGCTGCGCACCGCCAGGGCCCGGGTCGAGGTCTACGGCGACCTGGACCCGCAGCCCTTCCTGGCCGCCCTGGCCGCGGCCGGGGTAACGGCGGACCCGACGGCCGAGTTCACCGTCGCCCTGACCGAGGACTACCTGCACCCCGGTCTGGCCGAGCGCGACCAGGAGGCGAGGGAGAGCGGGCGGCCCTGGCTGCTGGCCCGGCCGGTCGGCTCGATCGTCTGGGTCGGCCCGGTGTTCGTGCCGGGAGCGGCCGACGAGGCCGGAACCACCGGCTGCTGGGAGTGCCTGGCCCACCGGCTGTCCGCCAACCGCCAGTCGCTCAGCTACCTCCAGCACCGGCTGGGCCAGGACGGCCCGATCTCCACCGCCGGCGCCCAGCTGGCGCCGTCGCTCGGCACCGGCGTCCAGCTCGCGGCCCTGGAGGCCGCCAAGTGGCTGGCCGGGGTGCGCCCGGCCGAGCCGGTCGTGCTCACCCTGGACACCGTGCTGCTCGAGACCGAACGGCACCGCCTGATCCGCCGCCCGCAGTGCCACGCCTGCGGCGACGAGCGGATCATGGCGGAGCGTCAGCTCTCGCCGGTGCGGTTCGAGCGCCGCCCCAAGGCGTACACCGCCGACGGCGGCCACCGCTCCGCCTCGCCGGAGGACATGCTGGACCGGTACAAGCCCCAACTCTCCCCGGTGACCGGCGTGGTGACCTCCCTGGTGCCGGCCGGACGGACCCCCACCGGGCTGCGGGTGTACGTCTCCGGGCAGAACCTCTCCCGGCGCAGCGGTGACCTCCGTCAGCTCAGGACCGGGTTGCGCTCGGTCAGCTGCGGCAAGGGCCGTACCGACGTCCAGGCCAGGGCCAGCGCGCTCGGTGAGGCGATGGAGCGCTACTCCGGCGTCTTCCAGGGCGACGAGGCCCGGCGCACCGCCAGCTTCACCGAGCTGGGCGACGCCGCGATCCACCCGGCCGACACGCTGCTCTACAGCGAGCGCCAGTTCGCCGAGCGGGGCCGCTGGAACGGCAAGCCGTCGATGTTCAACACCATCCCGGAGCGGTTCCGCGAGGACGACCGGATCGAGTGGTCCCCGGCCTGGTCGCTGACCGAGCAGCGCACCCGCTGGCTGCCCACCATGGCGCTGTACTACGGGTACCGGCACCACGACGGGTTCTTCGCGGCCGGTGACTCCAACGGTTGCGCGGCCGGCACCTCCTTCGAGGACGCCACCCTCCAGGGCTTCCTGGAGCTGGTCGAGCGGGATGCCGTCGCGCTCTGGTGGTACAACCGGGTCCAGCGGCCGGCGGTCGACCTGGACGCCTTCGGGGATCCGTACATCGCTCAACTCCGGGAGATCTACCGGGGGCTGAACCGCGAGATCTGGGCGCTCGACCTGACCTCGGACTTCGGCATCCCGGTGGTCGGCGCTTTCTCCCGGCGGACCGACAAGCCGGCCGAGGACGTGCTGATCGCCTTCGGCGCGCACCTGGACCCGCACATCGCGCTCACCCGGGCGCTCACCGAGATGAACCAGTTCCTCGGCCCGGTCGCGGGTGACGCCGAGGGCAACGTGACGTACGCGGGCGCCGACCGTGAGCAGAAGGAGTGGTGGACCACCGCGACCGTGGCCAACCAGCCCTACCTGCTGCCCGATCCGGCCGCACCGGCCGCCGGTCCGTCCCGCTGGGCGACGCTGGCCGGCGACGACCTCGCCGACGACTTGGCGCTGGTCCAACGCCTGGTCGAGGAACGGGGGATGGAGTTCCTGGTGCTCGACCAGACCCGGCCCGACATCGGCCTGCCGGTGGCCAAGGTGATCGTCCCCGGGATGCGGCACTTCTGGGCCAGGTTCGCGCCGGGCCGGCTGTACGACGTGCCGGTGGCGCTGGGCTGGCTGGACGCGCCCACCCCGGAGGAGGAGCTCAACCCGATCCCGATCTTCATCTGACGAAGCGTCGGGCCGCCGCCCCGTCGGCGGCGGCCTGGCCCAGCCCGGAAAGAGGTACCCGATGACCGTGACCGAACAGTTGCCCCCCGACCTCACCGCCGAGGGCGGGACGCCGCGCACGCTGCTGCGGCTGCGCCCGGAGGTGGAGGTCACCGCGCAGGGTGACGATCTGGAGCTCAGCCACCCGTGGGGCCGTCAGCGCGTGCACGCGCTCGGCGCCGAAACCGTCCAGCGGCTCGCCGCACTGACCAGGACCCATCTCGACGTCGACGAACTCGCCGACGGTGGCAGGCTGTTCCACCTGCTGAGCCGGTTCCCCTACCTGGTCACCACGACCATCGCCGACCCGCTCGGCGAGCCGCTGGCGACCGCCGTGCCGATCGCCCGGGCGGCCGGGATGCCGGGGCTGGTCCGCTCGCCCGCGTCCGTGGTGCTGTCCCGGTTCGCCTATCTGCGCCGGCTGCCGGAGGAGCACGCCGGGGCGTGCGTGCTGGAGTCCCCGATGGCACCGTTCCGGCTGACGCTGCACCAGCCGGCGGCGGGGGCGTTCGTCGCCGCGGTGACCGCCTCCCGGTCGGTGGCCGAGGCGGCCCTGCTGGCGGGGATCAGCCAGTCGGCCGGTCGGGCGCTGGCCGGACTGCTGGCGGGGGCCGGGTTCCTGGACGACGGCGCGACCGGCGAGCCGCCGCTCTGGGACTTCCACGACCTGCTGTTCCACGCCCGCAGCCGCCCGGGTCGGCACGACTACCCGAGCGGGGGCGTCTTCGCCCACACCGACATCGCCCAACTGCCCGCGATCCCGGGGGTGGGGGCCCGCGAGGACGGCACCGGGATCGACCTGCCGGTTCCCGACTGGGACGAGGTGGTGGCCAGGGATCCGGCCCTCAGCGAGGTGCTCGAGGGCCGCCGCTCGGTCCGCTCGTACGCCGAAACCCCGGTCACCCTGGCGCAGTTGGGGGAGTTGCTGTACCGGGTGGCCCGGGTCCGCCGGATCGTGCCGGGCGACCCGTCCGATCCGCACGGCTACGACATCGTGGACCGGCCCTACCCGGCCGGTGGCGCGACCGGCGAACTCGAGGTCTACCTCTCGGTGGTGCGCTGCGACGGCCTGGTGCCGGGCGTCTACCGCTACGACGCGGCGGCCCACCGGCTGCGGCCCCGCCCGTTCGCCGGGGCCGCCGACGAGGCGGCGTTCCGCGAGCTGATGACGGCGGCCTGGCGGGCCACCGGCTGCGCGGTCGACCCGCAGGTGCTGCTGACCGTCACCTCACGGTTCGGGCGGCTGTCCTGGAAGTACAGCCAGATCGCGTACGCGCTGACGCTCAAGCACGTCGGCGTCGTCTACCAGACGCTGTACCTGGTGGCGACGGCGATGGGTCTCGCGCCATGCGGGCTCGGTTCGGGCGACACCGACGCGGCGGCGCGGGCGCTGGGCCTGGACTGGACGGCGGAGTCCTCGGTCGGGGAGTTCCTGATCGGCAGCCGTCCGGCGGACGTGCCGCGCACCGCGCACGGCTTCAACGACATCGTGGCGTCCACGCGCGCGAGTTGAGCCTTGTCGCCAAGGCTGTGTCGGGTGGCCCGAAAGGCGGAGCCGCACGTCAGCAGAGCCCGATCCCGACTGCCCTACCCGGACATGCCGGTGCCCCGCCGTGGAGTGGCGGGGCACCGGCATGTCCGTGGCCGGCTCAGAGCCAGCCCTGCTCGCGGGCGATCCGGATCGCGTCGCAGCGGTTGCGTCCGTGCGTCTTGGCGATCGCGGCGGAGACGTAGTTGCGCACCGTGCCGGGCGAGAGCGAGAGCGCGGCCGCCACCTCGTTGATGGTGGCCCCCTCGGCCACGTGGCCGAGCACGGTGAGCTCGCGCGGTGTGAGCGGCATCGCGGCGGGCCGCACCACGTCGGCCACCAGCCGGGGGTCGTACACCCTTCCGCCCCGGGCGAGTTCGCGGACCGCCGAGATCAGCGCACCCGGGGGTACGTCCTTCAGCAGCACCCCGGCGACGCCGTCGGCGACCGCGCGCTGGAGGTCGGTGGAGCGCGGCACCGCGATCAGCAGGAGCACGGCGGTGGCCGGTGCGTGGTCGCGGATCAGGGCGGCGGTGGCGGGTCCGCCGGGGCCGGGCAGGTCGGGGTCGAGGACGGCGACGGTCGGCCTGGTCCTGGCGGCCTCGGCGGCGGCCTCCTCGGCGGTGGTCGACTCGGCGACGACGGCGAGGTCGGCCTCCCGGTCGAGCAGGGCGCCGAGCCCCGAACGGAACAGGTGGTGTCCGTCGGCGAGCAGGACGCTCACGGTGGGGGTCCCGGCGGTGGCCGGGGTCGAACGGTACGGGGGGTGGTCCAGGAGGGTGATCATCCGGCTACCTCGGTGGCGTTGAAGTGTCGGGCGAACAAGGGGAACAGCCGAACAGGCGTGCGGTCAGGCGGACGGCCGGGTGGGCCGGTGGGCTCAGCCCCAGCCCCAGGTGTCCTGCGGGCCGGTGGGCAGCGGGGTGGGCAGGGTGGTCGCGGCGGGAGCGGGCGGCGGGGTGGGCAGTCCGGCCGTGACGTGGTCGACCGTGGTCAGGTCGCCGGGGGCGCCGTCGGCCGTCAGGACGACGGACGTCGGGGCCGGGCCGGCCAGCTGGGCGGTGACGGCGGTACCGGTCAGGACGCTGAAACCCAGGGCGACAATCGTGATAAAACGGACCTTCTGCGTCATGGGGGTGCCCGATCCTCTCGCGTTTCGACTGAACCCCGGGCTGCTTCCGGAGATCAAGGTGCGCGGCCGGCGGTCCGTACCGGGCCCCTGAGGGGCTGCTGTCCCGGTGTTCCGGTCCGTCGTTCTTGCCGACACCATGAGATTGGCCGCTCGGGGTGGTCCGTGTCAGCACTCGGAGCTGGCACCAGAGTGCCGTGACACCCTGAGGCCAGCTCCGGTCACTTGGTGCCAGGGGGCCGAAACGGCGCTGACCTGCTCGAACGCCGGTCAGGGATGGCTGGGCAGCTCGTGCAGACCCAGTGCGAGCCGGGAGTCGGCCTCGCAGTGCAGAAGGTGCCACCCGCTGAGTACGCCGCCGGCGCTGGTCAGTTGGTGCCAGGCGTCGCGCAGCCTGTCCTCGGCGTCCAGCAGGTTGCCCGCCGCCACGAACACCACCGCGTCCAGCTCCTGCGGCGTCACCCGGATCCGCGCGTGGCTGAGCCGGGCCGACCCCCGGAGCCCGCGCTCCAGGCCGTCCCGCACGACCGGTGCCACCGGAGGGCCGGCCGGTCGGCCGCCGGGCGTCTCCAGGTGGGCGCGAATCGCATACACATCTGCAAGCGTGAGGCACCGATCGCTGACCGACCGGCAGTTTGCGGTGGCATCTCTTCGCCTGGCAGCAACATGTCGCGGGTCCCGGTCGCGGGTCGGCGGATTCCGTTGTCGGCGCCCGGTCCGGTGTCCACTCCTTCACGGTTCGTCCATCGGACCACCGCGATTGTCCGTAAGACTGTTCTATGTTCCGGGTCGTGACGGTACGCTGACCGCCAGTCAGGTGTCGGCCTGCAGGACGACCGGTTCGATATCCGGTCCACGGGGAGGGTGTGATGTGTTCCGCACTTCTGGTGACGGGGCGTTGACCGAGTCCCAGCCGATGGGTCTCGACCCGTTCGGCGAAGCGGTGTACCGGACGATGCTGCTCCACCCCGAGCTGGACACCCAGGGCATCGCCGACCGGCTGGAGGCCCGCGAGCCCGAGGTCAGGGCGGCGCTCGACCACCTCGCGGACCTGGCACTCACCAGGCCCACCGGTGCCGAGGACCGCTGGCGTGCCGTCAACCCCGAACTCGGGCTGGCCACCCTGCTCGCCCGGCAGGAGGCCGAGGCGGCCCGCCGCCAGCAGGAGATCGAGCGCAGCCGGGCCGCGATGGCAGGGCTGATCGCCGAGTACGCGAGCGTCCGGGCGCCCAGCACCCAGTCGGGGGTCGAACTGATCGCGGACCTCGGCGAGGTCCGCGGCCGGCTGATCCAACTCGCATCCGACGCCGCCGTGGAGGTGCTGGCACTCGCTCCCGGCGGCCCGCAGCCGGCCCCGGTGATGGAGGCCAGCCGCGCGCTGGACCAGGAGACCCTGGAACGCGGCGTCCGGATGCGCACCATCTACCAGGACAGCGTCCGCAACGACCCCGCCACCGTGCAGTACGCCCGTTGGCTGCATGGCCTCGGCGGAGCCGTCCGTACGACACCCACGCTGCCGCTGCGGATGATCCTGGTGGACAACGCCACCGCGATCGTGCCGATCGACCCCGAGGACCCGCGCAAGGGCGCCGTGCTGCTGCACAGCCCCGGCGTGATCGCCGCGCTGCGGGCCCTGTTCGAGCAACTCTGGGACCAGGCAAGGACCTTGGGCGAGACGGTCCAGCGCGACCCGCACGGCCTCACCGCACAGGAACGGGAGCTGCTCCGGCTGCTCGCCGAGGGGCTCACGGACGAGCGGGCCGGTCAGCGGCTCGGCGTCTCGCTGCGTACCGTCCGCCGGATGATGGCCGACCTGATGGTCCGGGTGGATGCCCGCAGCCGCTTCCAGGCCGGCATCCAGGTCGCCGCCCTCGGCTGGCTCGGCGAGACCACTTCGCGCTGAGCGCACTCCGCTCCGCTCACACCCCGGACGATTCCGCTTGCCTGCGGTGGGGCGACTGAGCACGATGGGGCCGGTGCGGGCGGCGAGACGCCCGTGGTCCTGAGGGGGAGACGGGGATGTCGGACGACGAGAGCGGCAGAGTCGAGCGGGTCGAACAGCGCGTCACCTGGGCGGAGTTGTTCTTCGACCTGGTCTGGGTCTTCGCCATCACCCAGATCTCGGTGGCGCTGGCCCACGCACACTCGCTGCTGGACGTGGCGACCGCGGTGATGCTGTTCCTACCGCTCTGGATGGGCTGGGTCGGGGCGGCGCTGCTCGGCAACGCGACCGGTGAGAGCCTCGACGGCGTGCAGGGCCGGCTGCTGGTGTTCGCGCTGGCCGCCTGCGGGCTGGGGATGAGCGTGGCGGTCCCGGACGCGCTGGGGAGCCGGGGCGTGCTGTTCGGGGTCTGTTACGTGCTGATGCGGCTGATCCTGTGGCAGCGGATGCGGCGCTGGCCGGCCTTCGGCGGCCTGCGGGTCGAACCCTTCTCGGTGAGCCTGCTGGTGAGCGGCCCGCTGTTCCTGGCCGGTGCCTTCCTGGACAGCGGGCCGCGTGAGGTCCTCTGGGCGACCGGCGCGGTGATCGAGGTGCTGGGTACGGCGCTGCTGGGCAAGCGGCTGGACCGGGCCAGGTTCGAGACCTCCCATCTCCCGGAGCGCTTCGGCCTGTTCGTCATCATGGCGCTCGGCGAGACGGTGATCGCCTCCGGCGGACACGTCTCGGACGGTCATCTCGGTACGGTCCAACTGGTCACGCTGGGCCTGGCGTTCGTCCTGATCGTGCAGCTCTGGTGGGCCTACTTCCACTACAGTGCCCCGGCGGCCCGGCACAGTCTGGACATCGATCCGGTGCAGGCCAGGATCGTCCGGGACGTGTTCAGCTACGCGCACCTGGCGTACGCGGTGGCCATCATCCTGATGGCGGTCGGTCTTGAGGAACTGCTCGTCTCGCCGCTCCAACGCCCGCACGAGTTGCCGCAGTTCATGCTGGCTCCGGGGGCGGCGCTCTACCTGGCCGGCTTCTGCTACGCCCGCTGGCGGATGTTCGGCGCGGCGGCGGTCCCCCGTACGGCGGGTGTGCTGGCCTGTCTGGCGGTGGCGTCGGCCGCCTCGGCCGTGCCGCTGGTGGTCACGGCGGTGCTGGTGGTGCTGGTGCTCGGCGCGGTCAACGGCGCGGAGGCCTTCATCACCGAGACCGGCCGCCCGCTGCCGCTGCTCCGCGTCCCGGGGCGGCAGCGTGTCCAGGAAAGGCCCTAGCCTCCGCCGAGCAGCGCCTCACCGAGCGGGGTGTGCAGGTAGACGACGGTGCGGCCGGTCCGGTGCGAGACGGCGAGGCCGGCCGCCCGGAGTGCGGTGAGGTGGTGCGAGACGGTGGGGGCCGGCATGCCGGTGCGGGCGGCGAGTTCGGTGGTGGAGGCGGGGTAGCCGAGCTCGGCGAGCAGGCCGGCCCGGGAGCGGCCGAGCAGGGCGGCCAGCGCGTCGGGGGCCCGGTCGCGGGGGCTCTCCCAGAGCGCGGCGATGCCCCGCGGCGGGTAGACCAGGCCGGGCTGCCGGGGCGGGGTGCTCTGGGAGAACACCCCGGGCCAGACGAAGACGGTGGGACCAGGACCAGCCCTCGGCCGCCGTTCAGGGTGCGGGTGGCCTCGTAGTCCCGGTGCCTGACCCGGAGGGTGTCGTCGGACCAGCTGACCTGGGGGTGCAGCGCCTCGAACAGCTCGGCGGCGCCGCCGCGGGCGATCGACCGGGCCCGGTACAGGACTTCGCCCTCGACCAGGCGCTGGATCCGGGTCCAGTACGGCTGGATGGCGACCTGCCAGTAGGCGCGGATCTGGTCGGCGAGGCGGACCAGCCCGTCGGCGGGGTCTTGGTACAGCTCGGCCACGGGGGCGGCCAGTGGGCCGGTGAGCAGCTCCAGGTCGGCCCGGACGGTCTCCGGCGAGGTGGCCGTGAGGGCGGCCAACTCGTCCTCCAGGACAGGGGACTCCGTCTGCGGGACGGGCGTGAGGAAGCTCGGGACGTACAGGGTGGGGATCGGCACCAGGGCGAACAGCAGCGAGAGGTCCACCGCCGGGAGGGCGGCCCGGGTGTCCCGGGCCCAGCCGAGGTGCAGAGGTTTGCCGCCCGGGTCCTTGAGGGCCTCGATGCTGGCGACCACCTCCCAGAGCGGGGAGTGGCCGAACCGGGTTCTGGCCAGGTGCTGGGCGGAGAACCGCAGGGTGAGCACGGTCCGCCTCCGGACGATTCGAGCAGGATGAAATCTGTGGGCGGCCCGGGGATGCGCTGGCAGGGTCGGTCCCGCGACCGGCACGTATTCCAGCAGACCGGTCCGCGTCCTGGATGAGGGGGCCGTCGGCCATGCGTACCTTGCGGAGATTCGGCCTGCCCCGGGTGGCGGGGAACGGCGGGCTGGTCGGGGCCAGCATGATCGACAGCCTGGGCAGCGGGCTGGTGCTCGCGTTCGTGCTGGTCTACTTCGCCCGCACCACCGAGCTCTCGCTGCCGCTGATCGGCGGAGCACTCACGCCGGCCCGGTTGCTCGCGGTGCCGACGGCGGTGACGGTCGGTCCACTGATCGACCGTTGGGGCGCCCGCAGGCTGGCGCTGACGGGCAATCTGATCTCTGCGGTCGGGTACGCGGGGTTCCTGGTCAGTCATCAGGTCTGGCAGATCGTGGCGACCGCCTGGCTGGTCCAGGTCGGGGCGGTGACGTACTGGACGTCGAGCACCGGTCTGGTGGTGCTGGCGGCGGGCGGTGCGGAGCGTCCTCGCTGGTTCGCCATGATCCACATGCTGCGCAACGTCGGCCTCGGGCTCGGCGGCGCCCTCGGCGCCTTCCTGGTCGGCCTCGGCGGCACCGCCGGGCTGCGCGGGGTGGTGGCGGCCAACGCGGTCAGCTATCTGGTCGCCGTCCTGCTGCTGTGGCGCTGGCGGCCGACGGGCCTGCCGGTTCCGGCCGCCGCCAGGGCCGGAGGCGGCTACCGGACGGTGCTGCGGGACCGGCGCTACCTGCTGCTGGTGGCGATCAACGTCTGCTTCGTCTTCGGCGCGCTGGTCCTCAGCCTGCTGGTGGCCGGCTACATCACCGAGGGTCTGCACCGGGAGGCCTGGATCGCGGGGGCGCTGCTGGTGCTGAACGGTTCAGGTCACGCTCACCCAGACCGTGGTGAGCAGGTGGCTGGAGCGGTTCCGGCCGACCCGGGTGATCGCCGCCGCCTGCGGGATCAACGCGCTCGCCTTCGGTCTCTTCGCCGTCCTGGCCCACGCGCCGGGCTGGGCGGTGCCGGCCGGGCTCTTCCTGGGCATGCTGCTCTACACCTTGGCGGAGACCGCCGCGACACCGTTCTCCGAGGAGCTCAGCGTCTCGCTCGCTCCCGAGCAGCTGCGCGGCCGCTACCTGGCGGTCCACCAGCTCTCCTGGACCTTCGGCCAGACGGTGGCGCCCGGCCTGCTGACCCTGATGCTCGCCGGTGGCCCGAGCCGGCCGTGGCTGTTCCTGATCGGCCTCAGTCTGGCCGCGGTGCCCGCCCTCCTGCTGCTGGAACGGCTGACGGCCGCGAGGCCGGTGGCCGCCGAGCTGGCGGCGGCGGCCTGACCAGCACGACGGGCCCGGTACGGACGATCCGTACCGGGTCCGCTGCATGGTCGTCAGGTCGTCAGGCCGGGATCAGCTCCGGCTCCTGCTCAGGCACCTCCGCCTCGACGGCCGACTGCGGGGCCCGTCGGGGCAGGGCGAAGACCAGCGCGAAGACCAGCAGCAGCCCGCCGCTCACCCACCACAGCGCGTGCTGGAAGGCGTTCACGAAGACCGGACCCATCGCCTGGACGGTCGGGTCGGCCGCGTCGACCACGGTGAAGAACGCCACTGAGGAGAGCCCGAGGCCCAGCGCGACGCCCAGCTGCTGGGTGGTGTTGATCAGTCCGGAGGCCGAACCGGAGTGCTCGCGCGGCACCTCGGAGAGCACCAGGTCGGTCAGCGGGGCGACGATCAGGCCCATCCCCAGGCCCATCACCACCAGCGGCAGCGCCATCTGCCAGGACTCGATGCCCATTCCGTACCGGGCCGCCTCGGCCAGGTAGACCAGCGTCCCGGCCGCCATCACCAGCGCCCCCGCCTGCAGCACCCGCCGTCCGAACCGGGGCACCAGCACCTGCACCGACAGCCCCGCCGCCACCGCCACCGCGAGCGAGAACGGCACCCCGGTCAGCCCGGCCCGCAGTGCGCTCCAGCCGAGGCCGAGCTGCATGTAGAGGGTCCACACCATGAAGAAGATGCCGGAGGCGATCCCGAAGCTCAGCTGCACCCCGATGCCCGCCGCGAAGCTCTTCACCCGGAACAGTGCCAGCTCCACCAGTGGCGAACCGTCCCGCCGGGTCTTGGCCTTCTCGTACGCCACGAACAGCGCCAGCACCGGCAGGCTGAGCCCCATCGAGACGAAGCCCCAGGCCGGCCAGCCCGACTCGCGGCCCTGGGTGAGCGGGTAGAGCAGCATCAGCAGGCCGGCGCCGGCCAGCAGCATCCCGACCAGGTCCAGCCGGAGCGCCTGCGGGGCCCGCGACTCACCGACGTACTTGACGCCCATCAGCAGTCCGGCGATCCCGATCGGCAGGTTGACCAGGAAGATCGGCCGCCAGCCCAGGCCGAACAGGTCCCACTCCGTCAGCAGCGCGCCCAGCAGCGGCCCGAGCACCGCCCCGAGCCCGACCATGGCGCCGAACATCCCGAACACCTTTCCGCGCTCGTGCGCCGGGAACGTCACATGGATGATCGACAGCACCTGGGGCACCATCAGCGAGGCCGTCGCCCCCTGCAGCACCCGGGCACCGACCAGCAGCTCCGGGCTGCCGGCCAGCCCGCAGAGCGCGGATGCCAGCGTGAATCCGGCGATCCCGATCAGGAAGAGCCGCTTGCGGCCGTAGATGTCACCGAGCCGCCCGCCGGTGATCAGACCGATCGCGAACGCCAGCGCGTACCCGGCGGTGATCCACTGCAGCGTGCTGTACGTCGCGCCCAGGTCCTGCTGGATGCTCGGCATGGCGATGTTGACGATGGTGACGTCGACCAGGTCCATCAGACTGGCCGTCATCACCACGGCGAGCGCCAGCCAGCGGCGGCGGTCCGGGAGGTCGGTGGCGGATGACATACGGGGTACTCCTTCGGCTGGGAACGGACCGAAGGTAGCGGGCAACTAGGTCAGATCCTGACCGCTTGGTACGCCATGCTGAACCGCATGACCGACACCCCGGCGCGGCTGCTCACCCTGCTCTCCCTCCTCCAGACCCCCCGCGAGTGGCCCGGTAGCGAACTGGCCGACCGCCTGCGGGTCAGCCCGCGCACCATCCGCCGGGACATCGAGCGGCTGCGCGACCTCGGCTACCCCGTGGAGGCGAGCAAGGGTGCGATCGGCGGCTACCGGCTGGTGGCCGGTGCCGCGATGCCGCCGCTGCTGCTGGACGACGAGGAGGCGGTGGCGATCGCGGTCGGCCTGCGGGCCGCCGCCGGTCAGGCGGTCGAGGGGATCGAGGAGGCCTCGGTGCGGGCGCTGGCCAAGCTGGTCCAGGTGCTGCCCGCCCGGCTGCGTCACCGGGTCGGCTCGCTCAACGCCGCCACGGTCCCGCTGGCCGGCGGCGGCCCCCGGGTCGACCCCGAGGTGCTCACCGCGCTGGCCTCGGCCGCCGCCGGACGGGAGCAGCTCCGGTTCCGGTACCGAGCCGGCGACGGCGCCGAGACCAGGCGCCTGGTCGAACCGCACCGCCTGGTGGCCACCGGCCGCCGCTGGTACCTGGTCGCCTTCGACAACGAACGCGACGACTGGCGGATCTTCCGGGTGGACCGGGTCCGTGAACCCCGGCCGACCGGGATCCGCACCGTGCCCCGCGAGCTCCCGGCCGAGGACGCCGGCGCCTACGTCGCCGCACGGCTCACCAACCGGGCCCGCAGCTACACAGCCGTGGCCACCCTGCACGCCCCGCTCCACCGGCTCCAGGACCGCCTGGGCCACCCCGGCGACGAGGTCGAAGCCCTCGACCCCGCCCGGACCCGCCTCCGCACCCGGGCCGACTCCCTCGAGTGGTTGGCGCTCCGGCTCGCCGCCCTCGGCTGCGAGTTCGAGGTCCACGAACCCGCCGAACTCCGCACCCACCTGGGCGACCTGGCCGCCCGTGCCCTTCGTGCTGCTGGTCAAGGCCGCACCGGCGCGTAGCGGGCCGGGCTACTTGCCGAGCGCGGCGACCCCCGCCTGGGCGTACTTCTCGTCGAGGTCACCGCTCGGTGCGCCCGCCACCCCGATCCCCGCGATCGGCGCCCCCTGGACGGCGACCGGAGCGCCCCCGCCGAGGAAGAGCGTGCCGGGGATGTCCTTCAGGTTCGGCGCCTGGGCGAGCCGCTTGACCAGCTCGGAGGTCGGCGCGTTCCAGGACACGGCGGTGAACGCCTTCCGCTCCGCCGACTCGTACGACTGCGGCCCGGCGCCGTCGCCGCGCAGGGTGACCACGGTGTGCCCGTTCCGGTCCACCACCGCGACGGTGACCCGCTGGTTCTCCTGCTCGGCGGCGGCCAGTGCGGCCTGGGCGGCCTTGGTGGCGGCGGCGATGCTCAGGTGGGTGCTGGTCACGGTCTCGGGCTTCTTCACCTCGGCGGCCGGCCTGGCCACCGCGCTCCTAGGGGCGGCCGAGGCCGAGAGCGCGCCGAACGTGCCCGCCCCGACCGCCGCCAGGGCCACCGCGCCGGTCAGCACCCGGGTCCGAACGCTCATCTTCTGCATGGGAGTTGCTCCTCGTCGGATCGCCTTCGGAAGCCTGCGGCTCCCGCTCTGCTTCGATCCTCACCCGGCCGCACCGTCGAACCCGTCGACGCGACAGCCGACCCCGGTGTCAACCGATCGGCTGATGCGGCACCACCCACCGGCGAGGGTGCGCACCCGCGCCGCCGTCGTCGGATACTGCTAGAGGACCCCGGGGCAAGCCGGGGCCCCGCATCGGCAGGGAGGGACGTCATGCCCCAGAATCCCCAGAACTCCATCAACGGCCAGAACCCCGAGAACCCCGAATTTCCCGAGGACTTCGACGACTTCGAGGAGGAGTCGGCGCCGGCCGGGCAGGACGCGGTGGACGACGATGAACGGGTGGTCGCCGAGCACCTGGGCGACGACCTCGAGCAGCTGAGGGAGCGGCGTTCGCTCGGTGCGGACGTGGCGGACGACGCGGATGCGGCCGAGCAGGTCCGGGTGGTGGAGCTCGACGAGGACGAGTACCGCTGACGGGATAAAAGCTTAGAATCCTGGCATAACTGCCTGGCGTTCGGACCGCCGCGCACACCGGTGGGGCGGTCGGTCGCCGAACGGAGGTCGATGATGACCACGCGATCCACGGGCAAGATGACCAAGCTCCGTCGGGGTACCCAGGAGCTGCTGCAACGTCGCGGCATGCTGGCCGATCCAGGACCGCAGCCGCCGGTGGTCGGCGGACACCGCGCGGTGGGCGCCGACTCCGGATCCCGGCGCGGTGACGCCACCTTCGCCCACGGCGGCCGCCGCTCGTTCACGGTCCCGGCGATGCTGGGCGGCCCGGCCCACCACGCCGAGCTGCCGGGTCACCGGCACCGGGGCGCGGAGAAGCACTCCGCCCACTGAGTCGAGTCCCGTTGGAACGGAGCGGGGCGGGCGTCCGGACGATCCGGGCGCCCGCCCCGCTCCGTTCCCGGGTGCGGGAGAGTGGGGCGACACGTCGTCTGCCTGAGGAGAGCGCATGTCCGAGGAGAGCACCACCCTGCAGCCCCGTGACCAGTGGCTGGCCTCGCTGCCCCGGGTGTACGCGGCGGCCGGGTGCCTGATCCGCGACCCGGCGGGCCGGGTGCTGATCGTGAAGGCGGGTTACCGGGCCGACTGGCAGTTCGTCGGCGGCACGGTGGACCGGGGTGAGGACGCCGCGCAGTGCGCGAGCCGGGAGCTGACCGAGGAGACCGGCCTGACCGGGCAGGCCGGACCGCTGCTCGCGGTGGCGTGGACCCACCCGACCGAGGGCCTGGACCACCCGGCCGTGCACTTCCTCTTCGACTTCGGCACCATCCCAGCCGACAGCCCGATCACACTCCCGGCGGGCGAGCTCGACCACTACCGCTGGGTCACCGTCGAGGAGGCGTACGGCCTGCTCGGCCCGACCCGGTCGCCCCGGCTGGCGGCCGGCCTGGCCGCCCTGGCGGACGGCCGGACCAGGATGCTCACCACGCCCGCCGGGGGTTTCTGAGTCAGCTCTTGCGCCAGACGTACGCGGCGGAGACCGGGATGCCCCGGAACCGGGACCACTTGGGCTTCAGCGCGATCCACTCGTCACCGACCAGGCCCTCCCGCATCTCGGTGAGCTGCCAGCCCTCGGCCAGGGCGGCCGTCAGGTGGTCGCTGACCAGGTGCAGGTGGGTGTCGATGGCGACGTCCTCGCCGCCGTCGGTGGTGAAGTGGGTGGGCATCCCGGCGGCCATGATGAACTGCGGGTGCAGCCCGACCAGTACGCACAGCCCGCCGGGGGCGGCCAGCCGGAAGGCCTCGCGGTAGAACGGGGTGAGGTCCGCCAGGTGCTCGTCCACCAGGGACGAGATCACCAGCCCGTACCCGCCGTCGGGCAGCCCGGTGGCGGCCAGGTCGGCTTCCAGCAGGGTGTCGTGGGCGCCCTTGGCGGCCGCCAGGGCGAGCATCTCGGGGGTGAGGTCGACGCCGTCCACCGCGGCGACACCCCGGGCGCGGAGCCACTCGCCGGTCCGTCCCGTGCCGCAGCCGAGGTCGGCCGCCCGCCCGACGGACGCCCAGTCCGGCACCGTCAGCCGGGCCAGCACCGCGAGGTCCATCAGGTCCTCGACGGTCTGCTCGTAGCTGCCTACCCACTGCCCGTATCCCGTCCGGACGTCCACCATCGGATAGCCGCGGGAGTCGAAGTCTGCGAAGTGCGCCATGGTCAGCAGTGTTCCTGCCGGGCGGGCGGGTCGCCAGCGGTTAAATCATGCCCTCTCACCCAGATGACGGGCCGTCAGTCGCTCTCGAACAGCCAGAGCCCGCGGCCGAGCGAGTCCACGCAGCTCACCCGCCGGAAGCGGTCGTCCCCGGCGGCCAGGAAGCCCTGGGCGACGCCGGTCAGCACCTCCCGCGCCACCGGGTCGGACCGGCTCCAGGCGCCGGTCAGCAGTAGGGTCCCGTCGACCAGTTCGGCCCGCTGGATCCGCGCGACGGCGGCGGTCAGCAGTACGGCGTTGACCTCGTCGAGCTCGCCGGAGGAGAGGTAGGTCTCGGTCGGCGGCCCTCCGTCGGCCGGAACGGCCGCGGCCAGGCGGCGGCGGAGCTCGGGCAGCGCGTAGCGCCGGACGGCGGAGACCGAGTCCTCGACCGCGACCAGCCAGCGCGGGCCGGGGGACACCTCCCAGCAGATCTCGCCGTCCACCGGCATCAGGGTGCCGATCCGGGCGTGCCAGAGCTCGGTGCCGGTGGGCGCGTTCGGATCGGGGCGTTCGCCGGGGCCCGGCCAGTCGGCCCTGGCGGTCAGGCTGAGCGTGATGGTGTACCGCAGCGCGTGCTCGTCCCTGCTGAGCGGCTGGACACCCAGCAGGGCCCAGTGGTCCGGGGCGGGCAGGCTGAACGAGCCCCGCTGGTCGGTCAGCCCCAGCGCCCGCAGGGCGGGAGCGAAGTGCTCGCGCATCCCTTCGGCGAAGAGCTTCTGAGCAGCGGTCATCGCGGGTCCTCACGTGGTGGGTGGCGGCGGAGCACGTCGCCGGGAGGGCGTTCCGCTTCGTGTACCACCAAGTTATGTCTGCGCCAGAGCTACCCGCTGCGGACGAAGGGCCGGAGTGAGGGGGTCTTTGGGCCTGCCCGCGGATGCCGCATGATGTGGCGGTGCACAGTCCCGAACCCCCGGCCCCCGACCTCGCCGAAGCCGTCCGCGCGGCGCAGTCCGGCGACGAGGACGCTTTCCGGCTGCTCTTCCGGACCGTCCAGCCCGGTCTGCTGCGCTATCTGCGGGTCCTGCTCGGCGGCGGCGCCGAGGACGCCGAGGACATAGCCTCCGAGGCCTGGCTGCAGATCGCCCGCGACCTGGGTGGCTTCCAGGGGGACGCGGACGGCTTCCGGGGCTGGGCCGCCACCATCGCGCGGAACCGGGCGATGGACCACCTCCGCCGGGTCCGCCGCCGTCCGGTCGCCGACCTGCCGGTCGAGTACCTGGCCGAACTGGCGGCGGTCGAGGACACGGCGGGGAGCGCGGTGTCCCTGGTCTCCACCGCCGACGCGCTCGCGCTGATCTCCCGGCTCCCGCCCGACCAGGCCGAGGCGGTGCTGCTCCGGGTGGTGGTCGGGTTGGACGCCGAGGGGGCGGCCCAGGTGCTCGGCAAGCGGTCGGGATCGGTCCGGATGGCCTCGCACCGGGGGCTTCGGCGGCTGGCCAAGCTGCTGGAGCAGAGCGGTGGCCGGTCGGCCGGCATCCCCGCGCGGCAGCTGCCCGCGGGCGAAGGAAAGAATTCTCCGCAGGGTGTGACAGCAGGCCGGTCCGCGACGCTGAAGGACATGAGATGAGCACCAACCGATCCCGGCGGATCGACCGGGCCACCGCCGAGCAGCTGCTCGCCGGGGCCCCGGGCGACCCGTCGGCCGGTCAGGATCGACTCGCCGGCCGTACGGTTTCCCCGGACCACGCGGCCCTCGCCGGGCTGATCGCCGCCGCCGCTGCCCCCGAAGTCGGCGACGGCGACCTGCCCGGCGAGCAGGCGGCCCTGGCCGCGTTCCGGGCGGCGCGGGATCAGCCGGCCGCGGCACCCCGGCGCCGGAGCACGGTGGCGGTCGCACTCTCCGTACGGGCCCGGGCCTTCAGCGCCAAGGCACTGCTCGCCGCTGGCGTGGCCACCGCCCTCGGCGGGGTCGCGGTCGCGGCGACCACCGGCGGCCTGGTCCACCTGCCGAGCGCTCTCGGCGGTTCCGAACCCGAAGTGCAGGTCAGCGCGCTGCCGAGCGCGACCGCGCCCTGGTCAGGGGCCCCGTCCGGGCAGGCCTTCGACCGACCCTCCGGCAGCCCCTCGGCCACGGCCAGGTCCGCCCGGCCGGAGCCGAGCCGCAGCAGCCCGACCGGGCCGGCGTCACCGAGTGCCACCGCGCCCGGCGCGGTTCCCGGCACCCCGGTGCCCCAGCCCCGGCTGGAGGAGCTCTGCCGGACCTTCACCGACCGGCTGCAGGCCGGTGACCGGGCCAAGGCACTGGCCGGCGAACCGGTCTTCGCCCCGCTGGTCGATGCGGCGGGCGACCCCGGGAAGGTCCAGGAGTACTGCGTCCGGCTGGTCGGCCCGGTGACCCCCGGCGGCAAGCCCTCGCCCAGCCGCAGCACCAAGGCCGAGCCGTCGGACGGCCACCCGAGCCGGTCCGGTTCGTCCGGGGCCGGCGAGGGCTGACCCGGGCTCCGGCCGGACGGCGACTGACCACCTCCCGCCGATCCACCGGCCGTCCGGGCCACCGCCCGGGCAGCCCGGCCGTCCGGGAGCAGCCGCTATCGTGCTCAGAGCGCGAGGCGACCCGAGGGCCTCCGACCGAGTGGGGAAGGAGCTGGTGGCGGTGATCGGACGTGCGCTGAACGGGCGTTACGAGCTGGGGGAGATACTCGGCGTCGGCGGCATGGCCACCGTCTACCGGGGCCACGACCGCCAGTTGGGCCGCCCGGTCGCGGTCAAGGTGCTGAACGGCGGTCTGGCGGACGATCCCCGGTTCGCCGAGCGCTTCGGCCAGGAGGCCCAGCACGCCGCCCGGCTGCACCACCCGCGGATCGTCACCGTCTTCGACTCGGGCGTGGACCAGGGCTCGCCGTACATCGTGATGGAGCTGGTGGACGGTCGGCCGCTGAGCCAACTCATCGCCGACACCACCTGGTTGCCGGTCGAGCGGGCGGTCGGGATCGCGGCCGCGGTCTGCGAGGCGCTCGAAGTCGCGCACGCCGCCGGGCTGGTGCACCGGGACATCAAGCCGGGCAACATCATGATCACCCACGACGGCGGCGTGAAGGTGGTGGACTTCGGCATCGCCAGGGCGAGTTCCTCCGGGGCTCAGCTGACCCAGACCGCCGCCGTGCTCGGTACGGCCGGCTACCTCTCGCCCGAGCAGGCCACCGCGAGCCCGCTGGACGGCCGTTCCGACCTGTACGCCGTCGGCTGCGTGCTGACCGAAATGCTCACCGGGGAGCCGCCGTTCACCGCGGACACGTCGGTCGCCGTCGCGTTCCGGCACGTCACCGAACAGCCCGCACCGCCGTCCTACCGGCGGCCCGGACTCCCGCCCGCGCTGGACGCCACCGTGTTCCGGCTGCTCGCCAAGAACCCGGCCGACCGCCCGGCCGGCGCAGCTGAGGCCCGGGCCGAACTGCTCGCCGCCGTACCGGTGTTCACCCCCGCCGACCGGACCAGCGAGCTGCTCGCCGCGACCCGGGCGATGCCGCCGGTGACCGCGTCGTACCAGGACCAGCAGCGCACATCCTTCCTTCCCCCGGTGCCATACCCGACCGCTCCTGAACCCGCTCGCAGCCGGCGCCCGCTGGCCTACGCGGGAGCGGGGGTGGTGGCCGTCGCGGGCGCCGTCGTGATCGGCCTGCTCACGCTCGGCCCCGACGCCAACTCCGCCAAGGCGGCCCCGCCCCCGAGCGCCCCCGCGTCGCCGTCGGCCTCGCCGTCCCCGAGCCCCTCGCCCTCCCCGAAGCAGTCCCCGTCCGGCAAGCCCACCCCCAGCGCCAAGCCGGGCCCGGCCGCCGTCGTGACCGCCCTCCGAGCCGCCGTCGCCCAGGCCGACCCCGGCAAGGAACGCGAGCGCTTCCGCGACCTGCTCGAAGAACTCGACCAGGCCGCCCAGGCCGTGACCGACCAGGATTCGGAGAGCGCCCAGAGCTCCCTCCGCAACGCCCAACGCCTGGTCCGCGACCTGGCCAAGAAGCACGCCATCGACAACGCCACCAGCCAGGCCTGGCAGGCCAAGCTCGGCCTCCTGCTCGCCGCCGTCGACTAGGGTTCAGCGTTCGCCGCCGGTGTTCCGCTCGACGAAGCGGCCACGGAGCCGCCGGGTGATCGAGGTTGCGCCGGCCGTCAGGAAGACCAGCGTGTAGAGGATCTGCAGCATCACCACCAGCCGGGCCTCCTGCCCGGCCGGGGCGATGTCGCCGTAGCCCACCGTCGACATCGTGATGACCGTGAAGTACAGGGCGTCGATCCTGGTCCGCAGCCCGTTGAACTGGCCCGGTGACCTGGCCAGGGCGTAGTAGGTGGAGGCGAAGACGACCAGCGTCAGACAGATCAGCAGCACGATCATCAGCGTCGGCCGCCCCGGCAGGCCGAGCAGCTCCCGCCGGATCTCCCGCAGCAGCAGCACGGCCAGCACCGCCAGCGCGACCCCGAAACTGATCCAGCCGAACACCGGATGCTCCGGGCCGAAGCGGTCGATCGGGGCGGTGAAGTACAGCATCAGCAGCGCCACGGGGCCGCCGACCAGAAGCGGCAGCCCGAAACGGTCGCGAACGGTCGTCTTCGGCACTCCTCGGTCCTCTCCCGAACGGTCGGCCACCGGTCAGACCTCGGCGCTGTCGGTCATCCGGCACCTCCGGACCATCGGGCAGCGCGTACCCATGGGGCGGTGCGTACCAGGAGATACCAGGTCATTCAGGACGGCCAGTCAGGCGCGCCGTTCGCCCGGGTCGGAGAACGACTCGGGCCGCCGACCCGTCACGTGGACGGATCGGCGGCCCGGGAGGGACCGACCGCTCGGGTCAGGCCTTGTCAGTCGTCCTGGTGGCCTCGGCCGCCGTGGTGACGGTGGTCGGGGTGACCGCCGGCCGGGGCTGCTCGGTGGCGGTGCTCTGCGCCGTGCCGTCGGCCGGGGCCGCAGGGGGCGGAGCGTCGTCCTCGCGCAGGGCCTTGGTCTCGGCCTTGAGGATGCGCATGGACTTGCCGAGCCCGCGCGCCATGTCGGGCAGCTTCTTCGATCCGAAAAGCAGGATGATGACAGCCAGCACCACGAGGAGGTGCCAGGGTTCGAAACCGTTGCGCAGCATCCCTGACCACCGGTCCCTTCGGAAATCTCGCTGTTCACGGGCCGCGCGAGCTGCCCGGCCTCGGCCAGTATGCCTGGCGGATGCGGCGAACGTATACACCGGTCGGGAAACGCCGGTCAAAAACCAGGTGTTCACCTGCGCGTTCCCTCCAGGGTGGTCTGGACCACAATGGGGGCGCTGCGGGGAGACGGGACGGGCGCCACGGGAAAGCGGCCCGGCCGCGAGTCCCGAGGACTCGCGGCCGGGCCGCTGCACGGTGGATCAGGCGACCGCGGCCGGCTGCGGAGCCCCGGTGAGCTGCTCCTCGGGGATCTCCTCGGCGCGGTCGGCGGGGAGGCTGCGGAGCAGGCGGTAGGCGACCGCCGAGCCGGCCACCAGGCAGAGCACTCCGACCGCGGCGGCCAGGTGCAGGCCGTCGGTGAAGGCGATCCGGGCCGCACCGAGCAGGTGCTCGGCCACGTCGATGGGCAGGTCGGCGGCGACCGTGACCGCGCCGCCGAGGGTGTCCTGAGCGGCCGTCATCGCCTCGTGCGGCAGGCCGGCCGGCAGTTCGCCGTCCAGTCGGGCGGTGTAGACGGCCGCACCGGCGGCGCCGAGCACCGCGATACCGAGCGATCCGCCCAGCTCGCTGGCGGTCTCCGAGGTGGCCGCGGCGGCACCGGCCTGGTCCGCAGGGGCGGCCGAGACCACCAGCTCGGCGGTCTGCATCACGGTGCTGACGCTGCCGGCGGCCAGCACCCCGGCACCGACCAGGATCAGCGCCAGCGGCGAGTCGACCTGGACCTGGGTCAGGATGCCGAAGCCGAGCGCCCCGACCAGCATGCCACCGGCCATCTGCACGCCGGGCCGGATCTTCCCGGCCAGTGCCCCGGAGATCCCGACCGCGGCGCCGACCCCGACGCTGGGCAGCAGCGCCCAGAGCGCGGCCGTCAGCGGGCTGTAGCCGCGGACCAGCTGGAGGTACTGCGAGGTGAAGAGGGAGAAGCCCATCATGGCCAGCATCGCGATGGTGTTGACGGAGACCGCCCCCGTGAAGACCGGGTTGCGGAACAGTGCCAGGTCGAGCAGCGGCGTGGCGGCGGTGCGCAGCCGCAGGATCAGCAGTCCGACCAGCACCAGACCGGCCACGATCGCCAGGGCAGCCGTCAGGTCCCAGCCCTCGACGGCCAGCTGCTTGATGCCGTAGACCACCGGCAGCACCGCGGAGACCGAGAGCACGGCGCCGAGCAGGTCGAAACGTCCGGCCCGGGGGGCCTTGTACTCCGGCAACAGCACGGGGGCGGCGAGCACCACCAGGAGCATCACCGGCACGGCGCAGAGGAAGACCGCGCCCCAGTGGAAGTGCTCCAGCAGCAGTCCGCCGACCACCGGGCCGAGAGTGGCACCGGCCATCAGCACGCCGCTCCAGGCGCCCATCGCGGCCTGCCGCTGCTTGGGGTCGTGGAACATGTTCCGGATCAGCGCCATGGTCGAGGGCATCAGGGTCGCCCCGGTCAGCCCGAGCAGTGCGCGGGCCGCGATCAGCTGCGCCGCACCGTCCGCCGTGGCCGCCAGCACCGAGGCGGCCGCGAAGCCCGCCGCCCCGGCCATCAGCAGCTTCCGGCGGCCGATCCGGTCGCCCAGCGCGCCCATCGGGATCAGCAGGCCGGCCAGCACGAACGAGTACATGTCCATGATCCAGAGCTGCTGGGTGCCGCTCGGCTGGAGTTCCTTGCTGATGAACGGCAGACCGAAGAACAGGATGCCCATGTCCATCGAGAGGACGAGGGTCGGCAGGAGGAGGACGGCGAGTCCGGTCCATTCGCGGCGGCCGGCGAGGCCGTGGGTTGCGGTCATGAGTGCAACCATACGTATGTGTCAGACGGTTGTCTAGTACGAACGTGCAAGACAATCGTCTGTTCGGACGCGTAGGCTTCCGGCCATGGGAAATCGAGAGGATCTGCTGGCCGGCGCCAAGCGCTGCCTGTTCGAGAAGGGCTACAGCCGGACCACCGCCCGGGACGTGGCCACGGCTGCGGGAGTGAGCCTGGCCGCCATCGGCTACCACTTCGGGTCGAAGGAGGCGCTGCTCAACACCGCGATGATCGAGGCGATCGGCAGCTGGGGCGAGGTGGTCGAGAAGGCGGTCGCCGAGGCGGTGCCCGAGGGCGCGGGCCCGCGCGAGCGCTTCGTGGCCACCTGGGACTGCGTCCGGAGCACCCTGATCGAGTTCCACGGGCTCTGGGCCGCGCAGTTCGAGGCGCTGGCCAGGCTGGACGACATGCCCGAGATCCGGGAGGCCTTCAAGGCGGTCCAGCGGGAGGCCCGGCTGGGCATGGCCGAGATGTTCTCCGAACTCACCAAGGTGCCCGACACCGAGGACGAGGTGGCGGTCGGCGCCTTCCACCAGGCCCTGCTGGCCGGTCTGGTGAGCCAGTGGCTGGTCGACCCCGCCCAGTCGATGACCGGCGCCGAGGTACTGCGCGGCCTGGAACTGACCAGCGCCCGGGTGCTGGGCTGAGCCCGTAGCCAGGCCCTGTGCCCGGACGGGCCCTAGCCGGTGACCGTGGTCAGCAGGACGACGGCGTCGGTGTGCGCGAGCAGCCCGTGCCGCTCCTGTGGGACAGGGTGGAGCTGACCTGCCGTCAGCTCCACCCTGCGGCCCGCGATGGTCAACGACACCCGGCCGCGCAGCACCTGGACGGAGGCCGCGAGCGGCGCGTTGTGCTCGTCCAGCGCGGTGCCGGCGGTCAGCGCGATGACGGTCTGGCGCAGGACGCCGTCGTGCAGCAGCAGGTGTGCGCTGCGCCCGTGCGGGGCGGCTGCCGCCCGGGCGGCGTGCTCCTCGACTGCGGCGTTCAGGTCGATTCCCGTACCCATGCCGCGACCCTAACCGGCCCGGGGCCGGGCGGCCCGGCGGCGAAACCCGAACGGGTGCGGCCCGGGTGCGGGGGGCCCCGGCCCGGCCCAGGGTGGGCACATGGCGACGTATCAGAAGTTCATGGGCGGGTTCGAGGTAAACCGACGGATGCTGAGCGCCGGGGTGGTGCTCACCGGGATCGGCGCGCTGGTCGGGCTGGCCGGCACCGCGATCGTGGGGGCGGCATTGGTGTCGGCGGGGCGGGGGTGGGTGCGACACCTGGAGACGCCGCCGAGCGAGCTGGCGCACCGTACGCTCCACCAGGCGCGGGTCGCCTCGATGGCCGGTCTCGAGGCGTGGCGCGCCGAGCACCCGAACGCGGGCAGTCACAACTGACAGCGGCTTCGACGTGTCCGGCCACCTGCCCGCAAGGGTGGGCTACGTAGCTCCACGACGACGGGTCCCCGAACACAGCTCCTCGCGGAGCTGTCGCTTGAGGACCTTGCCGGTGGGGTTGCGGGGCAGGTCCTCCGTCCGGAGGACCAGGTGGCTGGGCACCTTGAAGGCGGCCAGCCGGGCGGCGACGTGGGCGCGGAGCTCGTCCGGGCCGGCCGTCGCGTCGGGGCGGAGGACCACGACGGCCGCGACCTCCTCGCCGAGGGTGGCGTGCGGGACGCCGAGCACGGCGGCGTCGGCGACGTCCGGATGGGTCGTCAGGACGCCTTCCACCTCGATGCAGTGCACGTTCTCGCCACCGCGGATAACCAGGTCCTTGAGCCGGTCCAGGACGTAGACCTCGCCGTCCACCACCCGGGCCAGGTCGCCGGTGCGGAACCAGCCGTCGGTGAAGGCCGCCTCCGTCGCCTCCGGGTTGTGGCGGTAGCCGCGGAACAGCGACTGGCCACGCAGTTGGAGTTCGCCGATCGCACCCTCCGGGAGGGGACGGCCCGCCGGGTCGGCGATCCGTAGCTCCAGGGCGGGGGCGGGGCGGCCGATGCTCTCGGGGTGGGCCAGGTAGCGGGCGCCGAGGTTGGCGAGCACTCCGCCGCAGGTCTCGGTCAGGCCGTAGCCGTTGCGGGCCGCGATCCGGCCGTCGAAGCGGCCGGCGATCCGGCCGGCCAGTCCGGGCGGGGCGGCCGCGCCGCCGGTGCCGATCAGGGTGAGCCCGGCCAGTTCGTCCCCGGCGGCGTCGGCCGCGTCCAGCAGCCCGAGCGCGGTGGTCGGCACGCCCGCGAACGTGGTGACCCGGTGCTCGGCGATCAGCCGCCGGGCCTCGTCGGCGTTCCAGCGGTGCATCAGTACGGCGCAGCCACCGCTCGCCATCAGCGGGAACATCGTGGTGAACGCCGCGACGTGGAAGAACGGGAAGGTCATCAGGACGGACTGCGGCCGGGCCGTCGCCGGGTCGCCGCCCGCGCAGAGCACCGAGGTGGCCGCGAAGAACCGGGGTGTGGTGGCGGCCGCGCACCAGGCCGCGTGGGTGGCCTCGACTCCCTTGGGGCGCCCGGTGGTTCCCGAGGTGTAGAGCAGGGTGGCCAGGTCGTCCGGCGCGATCCGGACCTCGGGGGCGACGCCGTTCCGGGGTAGACCGGTCAGGTCGGTCAGTACGGGGACGCGGTGCGTGGTGGCCCAGGGGACCAGCCGTCCGGCCCGCTCCTGGTCGGCGATCACCAGGCCGGGCGTGCAGTCGTCCAGCGCGTACGCCAGCTCCTCGGCCGTCCACCAGGCGTTCAGCGGCACAGCGACCAGGCCGGCTGCCTGGCAGGCCCAGAACGCGACCTGCCACTCCGGCAGGTTCCGCATCGCGATCGCCACCCGGTCACCGGGGCGCAGCCCGTACGTGCCCAGGAGCCGGGAGGCCAGAGAGGCGGCGGCACCGTGGTGTTCGGCGAAGCTGTACCGGTCGGAGCCGGCGATCAGGAAGGTGCGGTCGCCGTGGGTGAGGGTGGCGTCCAGCAGCTCGCGCAGGGTGCGGGGCGCGCGCAGGTAGCGGGGGCCGTCGGGGGTCTGCTCGACCTCGAAGGGCATGCCGGGGGCGCGCAGCGCGGCCTGCACCCGGGTGACCAGGGCGAGGGAGTCGGCGGGGCGAGGCGGCATCGGAACCCCTGCGGCCGGAGCGGACGGACGGAGGTGGCAGCGGGCCGATGGGGGAACGGCCCGCTGCCGGGCCCGGCGGGGTGGGGGTGTGGGGGTGTGCCCGCCGGGCTGGTGTGGGGGCGCCCTACAGGCCGAGCGACTTGGCGATGATGGTCTTCATGACCTCGCTGGTACCGCCGTAGATCCGGAACACCCGGTTGTCGGTGTAGAGCCGGGCGATCGGGTACTCCAGGATGTAGCCGTAACCGCCGTGCAACTGAAGGCACTTGTCGATCACCTGGGAGGCCGACTCGGTGCAGAACAGCTTGGCCGCGGCCGCGTCCGCGACGGTCAGCTCGCCCTGCTGGTAGAGCTCCAGGGCCTGGTCGACCATGGCCTGCTGGGCCAGCACCTGGGCCTGGCAGTCGGCCAGCGTGAACTTGGTGTTCTGGAACTCGGCCACCGGCTGGCCGAACACCTTGCGGTCCTTCACGTACTGCACCGCGAAGCGTACGGCCGCGGCCGCGGAGGCGTACGCGCCGACGGCGATCGCCAGCCGCTCCTGGACCAGGTTGTGGGTGAGGTAGGCGAAGGCGTTGCCCTCCTCGCCGAGCAGGTCCGACACCGGCACCTTGACGTCGGTGAAGGAGAGTTCGGCGGTGTCCGAGGTGCGCAGGCCGATCTTCTTGAGCTTGCGTCCGACGGCGTAGCCCTCGGAGGTGGTGTCCACGCAGAGGATGGAGAGCCCGGCCCGGCGGTTGGCCGGGTCGTACGGGCTGGTGCGGCAGACCACCAGCACCAGGTCGGCCAGCACGCCGCCGGTGATGAAGGTCTTGGCGCCGTTCAGGACGTAGTGGCTGCCGTCCTCGGACAGCTTCGCGGTGGTGGTGATGCCCGCGAGGTCGGAGCCCGCGCCGGGCTCGGTCATCGCGATCGCGGTCATGATGTCGCCGGAGACGAAGCCGGGCAGCCAGCGCTGCTTCTGCTCCTCGTTGGCGTACTCCAGGAGGTACGGCAGCACCAGCCCGGTGTGCACGCCGGCGGAGCCGAAGGTGACGCCCGCCCGGGCGCACTCCTCGGTCACCACGGCCTGGTACTTGAAGCCGCTCTCGCTCGCACCGCCGTACTCCTCCGGCACCTCGATGCCGAAGACGCCGAGCGCGCCGAGCTTGCGGTAGAAGTCCCGGGGCGGGTGGCCCTCGTTCTCCCAGCTCTCGTAGACCGGCGCGACCTCCTTGGCGATGAAGTCCCGGATGGTCTCCCGGAACGCCTCGTGGTCCTCGTTGAACACGGTGCGGCGCACGCGGCGCTCCCTTCGTGGTGCCCCCTGATCGCAGATTAAGTTAATCGCCGGTAGCTTCCGCTGTCCAGCGTTCCTGACGGCGGTTCCTCGTCCGGTTCCAGTGGTGATCCAGTGCCGCTCCGGCGCCTGTCGGGGCAGTCAAGTGAATCCTTGCTACCCTGGGCGGACGGCCGTGGGTGATCGCTTGCAGGGGGCGAGAGGGTGACGACGGAGCGCGGCGTGGTCCGCCGCCCGCCCGGGCGCAAGGCGCAGATCCTGGTGGCCGCGAGCGAGCTCTTCCACCGGTCCGGGTACCACCAGGTGTCGATGGCCGAGGTGGCGGCCGGGGTCGGGATCACCGCGCCGGCGCTCTACCGGCACTTCAGGAACAAGCCCGAGCTGCTCCGCCAGGCCGTGCGGGCCGAACTCGCCGCGCTGCGCAGGGCCGTGGACTCCGGCCGGGCCGGACCGGCCGAGCTGTGCGCCGGGCTCGCCGCCGCCGCGATCGACCACCGGGCCCTCGGTACGCTCTGGCAGCGGGACGCCCGGTTGCTGCCCGCAGCCCAACGTGCCGGGCTGCGCCGCGAGTTGCGGTCCGAGGTCCGGCGGATGGCCGAGGTGCTGGGCGCGGCCAGGCCCGAACTTGGCCAGGCCGAAACGGAGTTGCTGTGCTGGTCACTGCTCTCGGCGTACGGCGGCCTGTCATACCACACCTTCGCGCCGCCCCGGCGGCAGTTCGAACGGCTGCTGACCGGTCTCGGCGAGGCGCTGTTCGACGTCCCGTTCGGCCCGCCGGGCCCGGCCAGGGCGTCCGCAGGGCCGGCGGAGCAGCTGGTCGCCGGTACCCGCCGGGAGGAACTGCTCGCGGCCGCCGCCAGGTTGTTCCACCAGCGCGGCTTCGACAACGTGAGCACCGACCAGCTCGGAGCGGCGGTCGGCATCGCCGGGCCCAGCGTCTACAAGCACTTCGACACCAAGGCGGACCTGCTGGCCGCCACCCTGGTGCGGAGCCGGGAGCGGCTGTGGCACGAGATCTCCGGTGCGCTGGCCGGTGCCGTCACCCCGGCCGCCGCGCTCGACTCCGGGCTGCGGGCCTACCTGGACTTCGCCCGGCGGCACGTGGACTACCTCGGGGTGACGGTCAGCGAGACGGAGCGGTTGCCCGAGCCGGACCGGAAGGCGGCGATCGACGCCCGGCGTGACTTCCTGCGGACCTGGGTCGACCTGCTCCGCCAGGTGCGGCCCGACTACGACAAGGCCGAGGCCAGGATCCGGGTGCACGCGATGTTCTCGCTCGTCAACGACGGGGTCCGGAACCGCCCCGGCTGCCAGCGCCCGGATCTGACGGAGCGTCTGGAAGCCTTCTCCAGGGCAGTGTTGGGGGTCGCCTGACACGCCCGTGCGAGCGGTCCCGGGAAGGGCCCGCCCGCACGGCGCGAATCGGCCTAGTAGAGCACGAAGGGGTAGTACACGTTGTGCGCGAAGGCGCCGTTGCCCTGGACCGCGCCGACACCGCCGGAGTTCCCGGCCACGGCCGAGCTGTTGTTCTGGTTGGACGCACCGGAGCCGGTGGCGGCCTGCTGGGTCGCGTTGCCGTTGCCGTTGACGCTGCCGACGACGTTGCTGGAGCCGATGTTGCTCACGACGCTGCTGTTGGAGCCGTGGGCGGCCCCCGCGCCGTTGTCGGCGTGGGCGGCGCCGGCTCCGAGGAGCACGAAGGCGGCGAAGGCGGTGACGGTGGCGGCTGCGCGAATTCGGGACACGGTGGTCTCCCTGTAACTGGTGCGAATGTGGCGCGCGTTGGGGTGGCCGCCCCGTAACGCGCCGATGCCTGACGTCGCCTGCTCAGCATTCACCAGACGGTCGGCCCACTTCAATGACCGGCCACCCGGTTCGCCCGAACGTGTCACGACCCATGGGGCTCAGGACCCTTCGAGGTGACCCGCGGCGGTGCCGGGCTCGGCACGTGCCTGACCGGGGGTCGGGTCCAGGTAGATGCGGGTGACCGAGGGGAACGCGGCGCGGACGGCCCGTTCGGCCGTTTCGCAGGCGTGCTCGATCTCGGCGGCGGTGGCGAGCTGGGAGAAGGTGACCTTGGCGGCGACCAGGACCTCCTTGGGGCCGTGCAGGATGGTGATCAGGTCCAGGACGGCGTCCACGTGCGGCTGCCGCCGGATGGTCCGCTCGATCCGGTCCTCCATCGGCTGCGGGAGTGAACGGCCGATGAGCAGCGAGGAGTTGTCCCGGGCGAGGACGTACGCCACCCAGGCCAGCAGGGCGCCGATCAGCAGCGAGGCGACACCGTCCCAGACGGGGGAGCCGGTGAGGTGGGCGCCGAGCAGTCCGCCGAAGGCGAGGAGCAGACCGGTCAGGGCGGCGGAGTCCTCCAGGAAGACCGCCTTCACGGCGGTGTCGGGGGTGTGCCGCAGGTACTCGCCGGTCTCGGCCCCGATCCGCGCCGACTCGGCCCTGACCTGGAGCACGGCCCGGCGCAGCGAGACGCCCTCCAGCAGGAAGGCGACCGCGAGCACGATGTAGGAGAGGGTCGGGCTGCCCAGGTCCTCGCCGTCCCGCAGGGTGTGGATGCCGTCGTTGACCGAGAAGACCGCGCCGCCGACGAAGGTGGCGACCGAGGCGAGCAGGGCCCAGAGGTAGCCCTCCCGGCCGTGGCCGAACGGGTGGGTGTCGTCGGCAGGCCGGGAGCCGCGTTTGATCGAGAAGTACAGCAGCAGCTCGGTGGCGGTGTCGGCGAACGAGTGCGCCGCCTCGGAGAGCATCGCGCCGGAGCCGCTCACCACGCCCGCGACCGCCTTGGCGAGAGCGATCCCCAGGTTGCAGAGCCCGGCCACGATCACGGTGCCGAGGCTCTCCCCGGCTTCGTTGCTGCCCATGGTCTGACAGTATGTCCGGCTTGGCGGGAATCATGGCTCTACGCGCCGCTCTGTCCGTCCGCTGATCGGCCGGTCGAACCGCCGAGGCCCCGACGGACTGCTGAGGTCCCGTCGGGCCGCCCAGCGCGCGGGCCGACCTGGTTGTGCATCCGGCCCTCCGATCGGGCAAGGTGGGACCGACGATCACCATGCGGAACGGGGCGGCGGAGGAGCGGCAGTGCCGAAGCGGGGCCGGGGCCGACCCGGTGGCGGCAAGAAGGTCAGGGGCGGCAGGCCGTCCCGGCCGGCCGCGAGGAAGCCGGTGCCCCCGAGCGAGGCTCCGCCCACCGAGGGCCTGCTCGGCTCGGCCGCGCCCCCGGTCGAGCGGCAGACCGTCATCCCGCTCGCCCCGCCGCCGCAGCAGACCGAGGGCCTGCTGAGCCCGGCGGAGTCGACCGAGCCGGTCTGGAATCCTGAGGACACGCTGACCCCCGAGGTCTGGAAGGCGGTCGGCTTCAGCCCGCCGACCGGGATCGGCGTCCCGATGCTCCGTCAGGGCGCGCCCGGCGAGGCCCCCTGGCAGGACCGGATGCGTACCCTCCTGCGCACGCCGATGGCCGAGCGGCCCGCGTACGAGCGGACCCCGCGGGGGCAGAAGCCCGAGTCCGTGGTGAAGCGCAACGTGCCGCGCGTGCTCGACCTGACCCTGCGGATCGGCGAACTGCTGCTGGCCAGCGGCGAGGCCGCCGAGGATGTCGAGGCGGCGATGCTCGGCATCGCGCACGCCTTCCGCCTCGACCACTGCGAGCCGCAGGTCACCTTCACCCTGATCGGCATCTCCTACCAGCCCTCGCTGGTCGAACCCCCGGTCACCGCCGACCGGGTGGTCCGCCGCCGGACCTCCGACTACACCCGGCTGGCCGCCGTCTACCGGCTGGTCGCCGACATCACCGCCGAGCGGTTGACGGTGAACGACGCGTACCGGCGGCTCGCCGAGATCCGCCGCAACCGGCACCCGTACCCGGCCTGGCTGCTGGCGCTGGCCACCGGGCTGCTGGCCGGGGCGGCGACCTTCCTGGTCGGCGGCAGGCTCGACGCCAAGGCCTGGCTGGTCTTCGCGAACGCCTTCGTGGCCGCGATACTGGGTGACCGGCTGGCCTCGCTGATCGCCCGGCGCGGGCTGCCGGAGTTCTATCAGTTCGTGCTGGCGGCGATGCCCGCGGCGGTCTCCGGCATCATCCTGTCGCTCAACCACCTGGGCCTGCGCGGCTCGGTGGTGATCACCGGTGGACTCTTCGCGCTGCTGCCGGGCCGGGCCCTGGTGGCCGCCGTGCAGGACGGGCTGACGGGTTTCTACATCACCGCCGCCGCCCGGCTGCTGGAGGTCCTGTACCTGGTCGCGGGCATCGTGATCGGCGTGATGCTGGTGCTCTACGCGGGCTCCAAACTCGATCCCAACCTGAACCCGAGCGAGAGCCTGAGCGGGATCAGCCACCCGCCGGTGCAGCTGGTGGCGGCGATGGTGCTCGCGCTGGCGTTCGCGATGCTGCTGCAGACCGACCGCAGAATCCTTCCGTTGGTCACCCTCAACAGCGGCATCGGCTGGTCCACGTACGGGGTGCTGACGCACAACGCGGGGGTGTCCCCGATCGTCGCCACCGGCATCGCGGCCGGTCTGGTCGGTCTGTTCGGGCAGCTGACCGCCCGTTACCAGGCGACCTCCGCGCTGCCGTACATGACCGCCGCCCTCGGGCCGCTGATGCCGGGTTCGGCGATCTACCTCGGCATGCTGGCCTTCACCCAGAACAACCCGGTCGGGGGCGTGGTCCAGGTCGGCCGGGCCGCCGCGCTGGCACTCGCGCTGGCGGTCGGGGTGAACCTCGGTGGGGAGATCGCGCGTCTCTTCATGAGGATGCCCAGCGCCCTCCCGGGCCGGGGTGCCGGTGCGGCCGCGGAGCGCCTTGCCCCCTACCTGCTGGTGCCACGCCGGGCGGCCAAGCGGACCCGCGGTTTCTGACCAGGCGTCAGGACCGGTGGAGCGCGACGAAGGAAGGAGGGTACGAACCATGATCGAAGCCCTGCTGGACGGCTACCGGACGCACATCGTGGCCGCGCACAAGCAGCCGCTCTTCCTGCTGCTGGTGGGCTTCATCCTGTCGTTCGTGATGATCCGGTTCAGCGTGCGGATGATCCGGGCCAAGGTGCGCTGGTGGCCGGGCAACATCACCCCCGGCGGCCTGCACATCCACCACATGGTGTTCGGCCTGGGCTTCCTGCTGCTCGGCGGCATCGGGGTGTTCGCCACCAACGGCGCGGCCCCGTGGGTCGACTGGTTCGGTTTCGGCTTCGGCATCGGCTGCGGTCTGGTGCTGGACGAGTTCGCCCTGATCCTGCACCTGGACGACGTGTACTGGAGCGAGCAGGGCCGGAAGTCGGTGGACGCGGTGATCTTCGGCATCCTGTTCACCGCGCTGCTGCTCACCGGGTACGTGCCGCTCGGGGTGGTGCCCGGGCAGGACACCCGGTGGGGTCTGGTCGCGGTGATCAGCGTGAACGCCCTGGTCTCGATCGTCGCCCTGTTCAAGGGCAAGGTGTGGACCGGGCTGCTGGGCATCATGGTCCCCGGCCTGTCCTGGATCGGCGCGATCCGGCTGGCCCGGCCGACCAGCCCCTGGGCGCGCTGGCGGTACGCCACCCGGCCCCGGCGCAGGGCCCGGGCCGTCCGGCGCGAACGGCGGCTGCACGCCCGCGCGGACCGCGCGCGTACCTGGCTCTTCGACCTGATCGCGGGCGCACCCGACAAGGTCCCCGCCCACCACACCACCACCCACCGGGTCGCCGAACGGATGGCCGCCCGGGCCACCGCGCACCTGGACGCCCACGCGGCCAGGGCACTGGCCCGCCGCTCCGCCCGGCTGGCCGACCGCCGGACCACCGTGCTGACCCCCGGCCCGGCATCCGCCCCCGAGCGGCGCTCGCCTGCGGTGGCCCGCCGCCGGACGGTACGGGCCGGGCGGGCCCGGACGTACGCCGTCCGGGCCACCACGCCGGCCGGCCCCGAGCCGCACGCCCCGTACCGGCGCCTGCGGACCGCCGCCGCCCCCCGGCTGCCGCATCCGCAGGCCCGGCGCCCGCACTGACGGGCGGTCACACCCCGGCGCACGCCGCCGTGGCGGGGCAGACAATCGCACCTGTCACCCGCCTGGCGGCGTGGGTATGGCGCTGAGGCACCGTCAGGTCTGAAACTATGACGATGAGTGAACGATTTGTCACTTGATGGGATATATGACCCACTGTCAGTCCCGCGTCATCAGCCGTCAGCCGTCAGTCGTCAGTCGTCGCGAGAGGGAGAACCCGTGGCCCGCAGAATCCTCCCGACCCTCCTGCTCACCCTCTCCGGCCTCTTCGGCCTGCTGCCCGTCGCCGGTGCCGCCCCCGCCGCCCCCGGCATCGCCGCCCCGGCCGACGACCCGTACCCCACCTCCGACGACATCGCCGCCGCCCAGGCCGAGGAGGCCGCCCGGGCCACCGACGCCGCCGCCATCGAGGCCCGGCTCAGCGCAGCCCAGGCCGATCTGGAACGGTCCGGACGGGAAGCCGAACAGGCCGTCGAGGCCTACAACGGCGCCCAGGCCCGGCTGACCCGGGCCCGGGCCGAGGCCGCCAGGACGGGTGCGGAGGCCGCAGTTGCCGCAGCCGCCCGGGTGGCAGCCGCCGAACGGGCCGCCGAGCTGGCCGCCGAGACCTACCGGCAGGGTGTGAGCCCCCAACTCTCGGCGCTCGACGCCCTCCTGGGGGCCGACGGGCCCCGGGCGATCAGCGCACAGGCCGCCGCCCTGGGCATGGTCGGCACCCGCACCAAGGGCATCCTGGACACCGCCACCGCCACCGCCGCCGAGGCGGCCCGCACCGCCGAGGCCGCCGGAGCGGCCGAGGCCGAGGCGGTCCGGGCGGCCGACGCCGTCCGGCTGGCCAAGGAGCGGGCGGAGGCCCGGTTGGCCGCCCAGCAGACCCAGGTCACCGAGATCGCCGCCCGCAGGGAGCAGCTGCTCGCCGCCCTGGCCGCCGCCCGCAACACCACCCTGGACCTGGAACGCCAGCGCCGGGAGGCACTCGAAGCGGTCGCCGCCCGGCAGGCCGAGGAGGCCGCCCGAGCCGCCGCGGCAGCCGAAGCCGCGGCAGCCGCCGCAGCCCGTCCGTCCGCCGACTCCGCCACCGAATCCTCCTGGTCGGCCGGCGGCGCCCAGGCCGCGATCGCCTTCGCCCGCTCAAAGATCGGCCTGCCGTACATCTGGGGCGGCGAGGGCCCGGCCGGCTACGACTGCTCCGGCCTGACGATGATGGCCTGGCGCCGGGCCGGCAAGAACCTGACCCACTTCGCCGCCGACCAGTACGCCGAGTCCACCCCGGTCAGCTACGCCCAACTCCGCCCCGGAGACCTGGTCTTCTGGACCGACACCGGCCGCGCCCGCGACATCCACCACGTCGCCCTCTACGTCGGCGACGACCAGATGATCGAGGCCCCCCGCCCCGGGATGGCCATCAAGCAGGCCAGCCTCTGGATCATGGGCCGCCCGGACTTCTACGCGCGCCCCTGACCCCGGCGGTATCGCGACATCCCGGTGATCAGACTGCCCGTCACCGAGCAACGGAACGGCCACCGCGCGATCTTCGGGAGTGCACACACTCTCCGTCGATCACGCGATGGCCGTTCGTACCTACTCGGAAGTGGGTCAGTGCTGCAGGGTGAGGACACCCGGTCGGTACGGCAGCTTGTCGTAGGGGCCCGTCGCCGTGGGGGACTTGCCCTGGTAGAGGAGCTGGAGGTTGCAGGGGTCGATGGTCATGGTCTGGTCGGGGTTGTTGCGGACGAGGTCGCCGTGGCTGATGTCGTTGGTCCAGGTGGCGCCGCTGTTGGCCTTGCCGGCGAAGGGGTTGGCTTCGGTGGCGGCCTGGGGGGTCCAGGAGCCGTTGAGGCTGGTGGCGGTGAAGGAGCGGAAGTAGCGCTGCTCGTTGGCGCCCCGTGCCTCGACGATCATGAGGTACTGGTTCTGGCCCTTGACCTTGTAGACCTGGGGGGCTTCGAAGAGGTTCTTGACGGTGTCGGTCATGACGGTGGTGTAGGAGGAGCCGAAGTTGCCGGGGAAGTTCCCGATCGGCATGCTCGCGCGGTAGATGCTGCCGTTGTCACCGGCGAAGAACAGGTACATGTTCTGGTCGTCGGCGATCAGGGTCTGGTCGATGGGGGCGGCGCCGGGGATGCCGCCGGTGAAGAGCGGCTGGGGGGCGGACCAGCCGTTGGGGTTGGTCGGGTCGCTGGAGGTGCGGTAGATGAACGGCCAGGCACCCCACTGGTAGGCGAGCACCCAGATGTTCTTGGGCGCGAAGTAGAACAGCGTCGGCGCCACCGTGGCCTGGTTCATCCCGATCTGAGCGGCCGAGCCCATGTCCGACCAGTTGGTGAACGGGCTGAACGCCATCGAACCGTACGAGGACCCGGACACGTTCGACGCGTAGACCAGGTGCTTGCCGTTGTAGACGACGTCGGTGAAGTCCTTCAGTGACCCCCACCCGTTGGCCGGCTGCGCCAAGGCGCCAGTGGACGACCACCGGTAGGTGGAGGGGAGGGCGCAGCTACCGCCCGGCGTGGGCGTCGGGGTCGGGGCCCCGGACAGGCCGGTCCACTTCTGGTTGCCGGCGGTCCAGCAGGAGTACAGCTGGATCTTGGTGCCGTTGCCCGTCCCCGCGCCGACGGCGTCGAGGCACAGCCCGGACTGGACGCCGGCGATGGTGCCGTCGGCGTTGAGGTTCCACTGCTGGCCCGCGCCGTTGTTGCAGTCCCCGATGACCACGGCGGAGCTGTTGCTGGTGCCCTTGGCCTCCAGGCACTTCTTGCCGTAGATCTTCAGCTGCTTGGTGGGTGTGTAGGTCCAGCGCTGGTTGGTCTGCCCGTTGCAGTCCCACAGCTGTGCCTGGGTGCCGTTGGCGGTGGTGAAGCCGTTGATGTCGACGCAGCGACCGGAGGCGACACCCTTGATCTCGCCGGTACCCGTACCGGTACCGCCCCCGGTCGTCCCACCGGGGTTGGTCCCGGGGGCGGCCTTCAGGGCGTTCATGACGGCGGTGTACGCGGCCTTGGGGTTGCCGCTGTTGTCGAACAGCAGGGGGTTCTCGCCGTTCCGCCAGGAGTCCTTGTCGCGGACGCCCCAGACCGTGATGCCGGTGCACCGGGCCACGGCCAGGCAGGAGTTGACCGCGTTGGCGTAGTTGGTGGCCGAGGCCTGGGCGATGTCCAGTTCGGTGAGCTGGACGTCGACGCCGAGGGCGGCGAAGTTGGACAGGGTGGTCTGGAAGCTGGACGGCGCCCCGCCGTTACCGAAGTGGCTCTGGAACCCGACACAGTCGATCGGCACACCGCGGGCCTTGAAGTCCTTGACCATGGTGTAGACGCCCTGGGTCTTGGCGTCCGACCAGTTCTCGATGTTGTAGTCGTTGTAACAGAGCTTGGCCGCCGGGTCGGCCGACCGTGCGGTGCGGAACGCCTCCTCGATGAAGCCGTTGCCCAGCACGTTCTGGAACACCGAGCTGCGGTGCTGGCCACTGCCGCCGTCGGCGAACGCCTCGTTCACCACGTCCCAGGCGTAGATCTTGCCCTTGTAGTGGGTCATCTCGGTGGTGATGTGGTTGTTCATCACGCTGCGCAGCGTGTTCGCGTCGCCGATGGAGCTGACCCAGGACGGGAGCTGCGAGTGCCAGACCGTGGTGTGGCCGCGCATGCGCTGGCCGTGTGACAGGGCACGGTTGACGATCTGGTCCGCAGGGCCGAAGTTGAAGTTGCCGCGGGACGGCTCGACGGCGTCCCACTTCATCTCGTTCTCCGGGGTGATCATGTTGAACTCCCGGTCCGCGATGGCGGCGTACGCCGAGTCGCCGAGCCGGCCGGCGGCCACCGCGGTGCCGAAGTACCTGCCGGAGGGAGCCGCCTGCGCACTCAGGGCGGCGGCTCCGGCGGCGTTGGGGAGGAGCGTCACAACACCGGCCACCAGCGCCACGGCCGACAGGCCGATCGTCAGGTTCCGGCGACGCCGGCCGAGCCGGTGCAGGCCCTTCGCCCGGGGTTCGTGGGTGTGTCGCGTCATGGGAGCGGCTTTCTTCCAGGGAATACGTCACGGGGCACTCGGGAACCCGCCACACCGGGACATCCCGGTGAGCGGCGAGCAGAGCACCCAGTAGTGGAGGCCGCCGGACTCGAGGTCTCGTAACAGAAAAGTGGCGCCGCCCGGACGATTGGTCCGTGATGCATCTCGCGTCCGAAAAGCGTTACGCCGGGCCCCGGCCTCAGGTCCAGGGCCCGCGCACGACGAAGGAGGCCTGGCCGGAAAAGGCCGGAGTGCCGTCCGAGCCGTCGAGCCAGATGCCGCCGTCGCGGTGCCGGATGACCGACCCGGGATAGTTGTGCGCGTGCAGGGTCACCGACTCGGCCACCGCCCCCGGGGTGGGACAGAAGGTGGCGTCCTCGCGGAACAGTTCGCTGCCGTCGTCGGTGCTCAGCCGTAGCCGCAGGTCCCGATGGCGCAGGTAACGGCCGTCGGCCGCCCGGAAGGTGACGCACCGTGCGTCGGCCAGCCCGCCGACGACGGTGAAGGTGACCCGCTGCCGGATCTGCGCGCTGCTGGACGCGGAGACCGGGCCGAGCGTCGCGAAGTCGCCGCCGTACGTGAGGTACTGGGTGGGGCCGTCCACGGACTCCAGCGAGTGTGCGCCCAGCGGAACGGCGGCAGCGACGGCGGCCGGACTCGGTGCGGGACCGCCGACCGTCGGCGTGCCGACTGTGGGGCTGCCGACCACGGGACTGCCGACCGTCGGAGCGGCGGTGGCGCCCGGCGCCCGATCCGCCGGCTCGGACCAGGTCACGTAGGTGGCGGTCCCGGCGATGAGCACGGCGCCGGTGGCGAGGCTCACCAGCGGATGAGCGGTCACCGCGTGGAGTTTGCCGACCAGCGCGCCGTGTAGACCGCTTCCCCCCGTCGCCATGCCGGCGGCGCCCTGAGCCGTGGCCGTGCCGGCGGCGCCCTGAGCCGTGGCCGTGCCGGCGGCGACCTGAGCCGTGGCCGTGCCGGCGGCGACCTGCGCCGAGGCCAGCCCGGCGGCGCCCGCGGCCGCACTCGGCAGCAGGCCCTTGGCGGCCAGCGCGGCGACCAGCCCGACCGGGACGGCCAGCGGCGTGAGGCCGAGCAACAGGCGCTCGGCCGGAACCCGCTCGGTCGTCGTCCCCGTGCAGACCGGGCAGTCGCGGGTGTGCCGCGCGATCCGCTTGCGCCACACGGACGTTCGGAGACCGTCCCAGCCGGCGACGGTCCGGTCCAGCTGCGGACAGCGCGGTTCGGCCCCCAGCGCGGCGACGATCGTCCGGCTCAGGTCCAGCTGCTCGCGCATGCGTTGCAGGCGCACCCCGACGTGGGCGACGGTGAGCCCGGTCGCGGTGGCGAGGTCGTCACGGCTCAGCGAGCCTGCACACTCCTGCCACCACAGCGACAGCAGCACCTGCTGGTCCGGATCGAGCCAGCGCCCGGCTTCGACGGCCTGACGGCGTTCGTCCGACACGTGCAGCCGCAGGATCGTCACGTCCTCGGGCTCCGCGCCGGTGTCGGGTATCCAGCGCGCCTCGTCGATGACCGTGGTGCGGTCGGCGAAGGCGCGCTGCCGCTGCCAGTGGGTGTTGATCTGACGGAGCGTGATCGACACCAGCCAGGACCGGAAGCTCTCCGGAGTGCGCAGCGCAGGCAGGTCGCGCACCACCCGCAGCAGGGTCTCCTGGACGACGTCGTCGACGTCGGCGTGTCCGCTCAGCGCCCGTCCGACGATGTTGTAGAGCAGCGGCAGGTACGTGGCGACCAGTTCCTCGCGCGCCCGACGGTCACCGGCCTGCGCCGCGATGACCAGCCCCGCGTGGTCCGCATCCATGAGCCCCATCCCCGCCTTCTGCAGGGGAGCGGTCCACCGAGCGCGGCCGCCACACCCTGGCGTTCGGCAAAGGTACAGAACGGCGCGCGCGGGGACGAGGACCGGGCGACGTCCCGGCGGTCGGTCAGATGTCCCGGAAGGTCTCGATGGCCGCGCCGATCGAGTTGAGGCGCTCGGCCAGGTCCTCGTAGCCGCGGTTGATCACGTAGACGTTCCGGAGGACCGAGGTGCCCTCGGCGGCGAGCATGGCGAGCAGCATGACCACGGCGGGCCGCAGGGCCGGCGGACAGACGGTCTCGGCGGCGCGCCAGCGGGTCGGGCCCTGGACCATGACCCGGTGCGGGTCCAGCAGGGTGACGTCGGCGCCTAGCCGGGTGAGGTCGGTGAGGTAGATGGCGCGGTTGTCGTAGACCCAGTCGTTGATCTGGGTGGTGCCGTGCGCGGCGGCGGCGATCACGGCGAAGAACGGGACGTTGTCGATGTTGATGCCGGGGAACGGCATCGGGTGGATCCGGTCGATCGGCGCGGTCAGCTTGGACGGACGGACCGTCAGGTCGACCAGCCGGGTCCGGCCGTTGCGGGCCGGGTACTCGGGGGTGCGGTCGTGGTCCAGGCCCATGCCCTCCAGCACCGCGAGCTCGATCTCCAGGAACTCGATCGGCACCCGGCGGATGGTCAGCTCGGAGGAGGTCACCACGGCGGCGGCGAGCAGGCTCATCGCCTCGACCGGGTCCTCGGCCGGGGCGTAGTCCACGTCACAGGTGATATCGGCCAGCCCATGCACGGTGAGTGTGGTGGTGCCGATGCCCTCGATCTTGACGCCGAGCTGCTCCAGGAAGAAGCACAGGTCCTGGACCATGTAGTTCGGGCTGGCGTTGCGGATCACGGTCACGCCGTCGTGCCGGGCGGCGGCCATCAGCGCGTTCTCGGTCACGGTGTCCCCGCGCTCGGTCAGCACGATCGGCCGTCCCGGCGAAACCCCGGCCTCGACCCGGGCGTGGTAACTGCCGTCGGTGGCAGCCACTTCGAGGCCGAACTGCCGCAGCGAGGCCAGGTGCGGCTGCACCGTCCGGGTGCCGAGGTCGCAGCCGCCCGCGTACGGGATCCGGAACCGCTCGGCCCGGTGCATCAGCGGCCCGAGCAGCATCAGCACGCTGCGGGTCCGCTTGGCAGCGGTCTCGTCCATCGAGTCCAGGTCCAGCCGGGCGGGCGGGGTGAGTTCGAGGTCGCGGCCGTCGTTGGTCCAGCGGGCCTTGACGCCGATGCTGGCGAGCACCTCGAGGATCCGGTACACCTCCTCGATCCTGGCCACCTGGCGCAGGGTGGTGCGGCCGGTGGTGAGCAGCGAGGCGCAGAGCAGCGCGACCCCGGCGTTCTTGCTGGTACGGACGTCGATCGCACCGCTCAACTGCCTTCCGCCCTCGACCCGGAGGTGCATCGGGCCGGCGTAGCCGATCGAGACGATCTCGCTGTCCAGCGCCTCGCCGATCCGGGCGACCATCTCCAGCGTGAGGTTCTGCTGGCCCTTCTCCATCCGGTTGACGGCGCTCTGGCTGGTGCCGAGGGCCGCCGCGAGCTGGCCCTGGGTCTTGCCCTTGTGCTCGCGGGCGGTGCGGATGAGACCGCCGATGCGCTGGAGGTAGTCGTCGCTCATGGGGCAGACGATATCTCATATGTGAGATGAGAGAAGCCTGGGAGGGTGGTCAGGAAATTCGGATGCCGCGCCTGACGGGCCGTCGTACGGTGGCGGGATGGGCAACGAACGAGGCGACAACTCCGACATCCGGTACATCACGGAGGAGGAGCTTTCGGTCTGGGACCGGGCGGTGGCACGCGGCTTCCTGCGGCCGCACGTCGCGGACGGCACCGAGTTCCGCCGGCTGCAGTTCGAGCCGAACCGGTTTCAGGGCGCCTTCGACCCGTTCGACCCCAACCGCTGCGTGGCAACCTTCCGCAGCTTCGACACCGAGCTGACCGTCCCGGGCGGTGACACCGTCCGGGCCGACGCGATCACCGGGGTGACGGTCAACTCCACCCACCGCCGACGCGGCCTGCTCAGCCGGATGATGACCACCGACCTGGCCGACGCGCACCGGCGCGGCTGCCCGGTGGCGATCCTGATCGCGGCCGAGTACAACATCTACGGCCGGTTCGGCTTCGGTCCCGCCACAGTCAACGCCGGTCTGCGGATCGACATCCAGGAGTCCGGTGGTCTCCGCGCCGACCTGCCGGAGAGCCCGGGCGGCCGGGTCGACTTCGTCACCATGGCGGAACTCCGCGAGCTCGGCCCCGACCTGCACGAGCGCTGGCGGCGTAGCCAGCCGGGCGCGATCGCCCGCAAGCCGTACTGGTGGCGGCTGATGACCGGTGAGGCGACGCTGCCCGGCTTCGACTGGAAGGAGCCGTTCGCCGCCGTGCACCGCGACGCGAGCGGCACGGTGACCGGTCTGATCGTCTACCGGCTGGACGACAACTGGAACGGCCCGGTCCCCAACTGCACGCTCACCGTGGGCGACTTCCTCGCCCTGGACGCCCCCACCGCCGTGGCGCTCTGGCGGCTGGCCTTCTCGGTGGACTGGGTCCGCACCGTCGACGTCGGCAACCTCGCCCCGGACGACCCGCTGCCGCTCTGGCTGAACGACCCCCGGATGGCCAGGCCCGGCCGCGAGAACGCCGACTTCACCTGGCTCCGGGTGCTGGACGTGCCCGCGGCCTTCGCCGCCCGCCGCTACGGCACCGGGGGCCGGACGGTGCTCGAGGTCTCCGACCGCCACGGCTGGACCGAGGGCCGCTGGGCCCTGGAGGTGGCCCCGGACGGCGCCGGCCGCTGCACCCGCACCGAGGACCCTGCTGATCTCGCCCTCGGCGCGAGCCAGTTGGGCAGCCTCTACCTGGGCGCCGAGACCCTGCCCCGGCTGGTCGCGGGGGGCCTGGTCACCGAACTCCGCCCCGGCGCGGCGGCCGAGGCGGACCTGCTGCTCCGTACGCCGCTCAGGTCCTGGAACCCGGACAGCTTCTGATGGTCCGTCAGGACGTCGTCCGGCCGATGGTCGGCAGGATGAAGTCCTGGATCAGGCCCTTGGCGTCCCGGACGATCGGCCGGAACACCCGGTAGCGGGAGAGGGTCAGGATCCGGGCCGCCATCGGGGTGGAGCGGCGGACGAACTCCCTGGTCCGTTCGGTGTCCGGGGTGCGGTCGAAGACCCAGTACAGGACGACGACCATCAGGTGCAGCCAGAGCAGGTCGGGCAGCAGTTCGACCAGCTCGGCGTCCAGCTTGCTGCTCAGGTCGGAGCCGGCCAGCACGTCGCGGAAGAGTTCGACCGCCGTGGCCCGGGCCGGGTGGGAGTCGTTCGAGAACGGGCTGAGCGAGCTGTTCGGGTCCGCCGCGGTCCGGAAGAACTGCGAGGCGAAGGTGTGGTACTCCGCCGCGCAGTCCAGCCAGGAGCTCAGCGCGATCTCCAGCCGGTCCGCGAACTCGGTGTGGCCGGCCATCCTGGCCCGCGCTTCCCTGGCGTGGTCGTGCGTCATCAGGTCGTAGAAACCCTGGATCAGGAATTCCTTCGACTCGAAGTAGTAGTACGCGTTGCCGACCGAGACCCCGGCCTCGGCGGCGATCGCCCGCATGGTGGTCTTGTCGTAGCCGCGCTCCTTGAACAGCCGCATCGCGGTGTCCAGGATCAGGGCCCGGGTCTGCTCGCTCTTGTCGGTCTTCGGTCTGGCCCGACCACCCGGCAGCTCCGCGTTGCCGGGCTCGCTCGGGGTCGGTACCGGGTCCGTGACGTCGTTGGGCTGCTCCACGCCTGTGGAGCCTACCTTGGCGGGCCGGTGTGACAGGCTCGGAGCCATGTCACACGAGATCCGCCCGGGCACCGCCGCCGACGCCCCGGTGGTCGCCGCCCTGCACAGCGCGAGCTGGCTGACCACGTACACCGGCATGGTCCCGGCCGAGGTGCTCGGCGACGGCCTGGCCGAGGAGCGCCGTGAGCTCTGGGAGCTGCGGCTGTCGGTCGACTACGGCGAGCCCGCCAACACCCCGCTGCTGCTGCTGGCCGAGAGCGCGGGGCGGCTGGACGGCTTCGCGTACCTGGTCCCGCAGCCCGACGGCCGGGTGCTGCTGGACAACCTGCACGTCCGCCCCGGCCTGACCGGCGGGGGGATCGGCTCCCGGCTGCTGGCCGCCTGCCGGGCGCACTGCACCGACCGCGTCCTGTATCTGGAGGTGCTGCAGGCCAACGCCCGGGCGATCGCGTTCTACGAGCGGGCGGGCGCGGTGCGCACCGACGACCGGATCGGCTGGTTCCCCGGCGGACATCCGCTGCCCGAGTACGAGTACAGCTTCCCGGTCAGGCCGCCAGGACGCTGAGTGGCGGCGCGGGGCGCTCACGCAGGCGGCGGCGCCCGGCCAGCGCGGTCAGCAGGGCCAGCCCGGCGGCCCCGGCCGGTACCAGGTAGCCGGTGCCCGGTGCGGCCTGCTCGGCCACCACCCCGCCGAGCGCCGCCCCGGTCGAGATGCCGACCAGGATGCCCGCCACGGCCAGCCCCATGCCCTCGTTCAACTGCCGCGCGGGCAGCACCTCCTGAACCATGGTCATACCGGCCACCATGGTGGGCGCGGTCCCCGAACCGGCTACGAAGAGCGTCAGCCCCAGCACGGCGAGCCCGGCCCCGGACACCCCGGCGGCCAGCGGGAGCAGCAGCAGGACGGACATCGCGGCCACCCCGAGCAGCAGCCGCCCGGTGGTGCCCACCCGGCCCCGGACCAGCCCGAGGAGCAGCCCGGAGACGCAGGACCCGGCCGCCACCAGCGCCAACATGCCACCGGCCAGAGGCTTCTGGCCGAGCGCGTCGGCGTACGCGAGGGTGGTGACCTCCATCGACCCGAACACCACCCCGGTTGCGGCGAAGACCAGCACCAGCACCCGGAGGCCGCCGTGCCGCAGCGCGCCCCGCTCGGCCGTCTCCGTCGGCGGCTGCACCGGCGGTTCGGTCCGCCGCTGGGCGGCGAACAGCAGCAGTCCGGCCGAGCCGAGCACCGCGCCGACCAGCAGCCCGGCCTCCGGGAAGAGTGAGGTGCAGAGCAGCATGGCGAGCACCGGGCCGCCCATGAAGCAGAGCTCGTCCAGGGCCTGTTCGAGCGAGTTCGCGACGTGCCGGGCCGCCGGGTCGTCCCGGTGCAGGTGCGCCCAGCGGGCCCTGGCCATGCCGCCGAGGTTGGGGAGCACCGCGGAGGCGGCGCAGCAGACGAAGAGCGTCCAGGCGGGGGCGCCGAAGTGCGCGCAGAGCAGCAGCCCGGCCGTCGGCCAGACCGCCAGCAGCACGGCGGCGACCGAGACCCGGGACTGCCCGTACCGGTCCACCAGCCGCCCGATCAGCGGCAGTCCGACGGCGACCGCCACCACGCCGGTGGCCGAGACCGCCCCGGCGAGCGCGTACGAGTCGCGGCGGGTGGCGATCAGTACCACGGTGCTGACGCCGGTCATCGCGAAGGACAGCCGGGCGAACAGGCCGGTCAGTGTGAAGGCGAGCGCGCCGGGAGCGGCGAACAGGCGGCGGTACGAGGCGAACACGGAACTCCTGGAGTGGGCGCGGGGTGTGCACCCAGCCTGGCGGGGGTGGGGCGACCCGGTCCAACACCTGTTCGGCCCCATTGACATGCTTCTGTTGTCAATGGCCTAGGGTGCGGGAATGCCCCGTGACCTGCACCCGCGCCTGCTGCGCGGCTTCGCCGCGACCGCCGAGACCCTGCACTTCGGCCGGGCGGCGGAGCTGCTGCACGTGGCGCAGCAGGCGCTCAGTCGGGACGTCCGCGCGCTCGAGCAGGCGCTCGGGCGGCAGCTGTTCGACCGCAGTACCCGCAGTGTGCGGCTCACGCCGGAGGGGGAGCGGCTGCTGCCGAAGGTCCGTCGCCTGCTGGCGCTGCACGACGAGCTGCTGGCCGAGCAGGCCGGGCACCGGCCGCTGTTGGTGGACCTGAACAACGACGTCCCCGGGGACGACCTGACCGCCGTCCGGCTGCTCGCGGCGGCCCGGGCGGCGTGTCCCGAGCTGGAGCTGCTGGCCCGGTTCCACGGCGGTCTGGCCGCTGCGGCGGTGGAGCTGACGGCCCATCGGCTGGACGTATCGTTCGGCCGGTTCGCCGGACTGCCGACCGGGCTGCGGTCCGAACTGGCGCAGCTGCCGGTGCGGTTCGAGGCGATGGCGGTCTTCCTGCCGCGCGCCCATCCGCTGGCCGCACTCTCCGAGGTGCCGCTGAGCGCACTGGCGGGGCATCCGGTGGACATCTGCGCGGGGAATCCGGCGACCACCGAGTGGACCGAGCTGGGTCGGCGGTTGCTGGGCGCGCACGGTCTGGTCGCGGCCGCCCCGCACAGCCCGCCGGTCGGCGTCGAGGAGGTCGGGCACTACCTGGCCCGGCACGGTGAGGCGATGCTGACCACGACCGGCGGCCCCGGGATACCCGGGGCCGTCACCCGTCCGCTGGTCGATCCGGTGCCGCTCAGTCTGGTGAGCCTGGTGCACCGCCCGGAGCTGCGTCATCCGGGGTTCACCGCGTTGCGCGAGGCGGTTGCCGAACTCGGCTCGCGCGAAGGGTGGTTGCGGCGTCCGCCGGTGAGCTGGCTGCCCGCCGAGGATGCCGCGCTGCTACGTCCCTGATCCGGGTCAGACGCTCTTCACGGCCGAGATGTCGAAGCTCAGCTTCACCTTCTCGCCGATCAGCACGCCACCGGTCTCGAGCGCGGCGTTGTAGGTCAGGCCCCAGGCGGTGCGGTCGATGGTGGCGCTGCCCTCGAAGCCGACCCGCTGGGCGCCGTAGACGTCCGTCGCGCTGCCGGTGTACTCCAGGTCGAGGACGACCGGTCCGGTGGTGTCCTTGATGGTGAGGTCACCGGTGATCCGGTACGAGTCGCCGCCCAGCCGCTCGGCCGAGGTGGAGCGGAAGGTGATCTCCGGGAAGGTCTCCGCCTCGAAGAAGTCGCCGGTGCGCAGGTGCTCGTCGCGCTGGGTGTTGCTGGTGTCGATGCTGGCGACCTTGATGGTCAGCGCGGCGGTGGAGTTCTCCGGGTTGGTGCCGTCCAGGTGGAGCAGGCCGTCGTGCTCGGCGAACACGCCGCGCACGTTGGTCACCATCGCGTGGCGGACCGCGAAGCCGATCCGGCTGTGCGAGGCGTCGATCGTGTAGTCGCCCGTCAGGTGCGCCAGGTCCGGCCCGGCGGGGGTCTCGGCGACGGTGGTGGTGGCGGCCTTGCTGCTGGTGCGGTTGAAGATGCCCATGACTTCTCCTCGGGTCGGAAGCCATTTGTTTAGGCTTCAACTTGTTGGCGTGCCACCACCATAACCCCATTTCGTTCAATGTTCAACCATGGCTCACGCCCGGTCCCGCTCGGCCGCCGCGACCAGCTCCAGCGCGGTGCTGCCGTCCAGGGTCTCCCGGATGATGTCGGCGTGGCCGGCGTGCCGGGCCACCTCGGTGCACAGATGGGTGAGGATCCAGCGGGCCGTCCGACGGCTGTTCGGTGGGTACCAGGGCCGGTCCGGCAGCGCCGCGTCCGTCTCCAGGCTCGGCAGGGCCCGAATGATCCGCTCGGTCTCGGCGGCGATCTCCTCGTACCGCTTCAGCCGGCCGGCCACGGTCTCGTCGTCGAACAGGCGGTGCTGGTCCTCCCAGGGCCGCTGGGGCAGCTCCCGGCCCGTGAGCACGGCCTCCGTCCAGTGCCGTTCGCAGGTGGCCACGTGCTTGAGCAGGCCGCCCAGCGAGAGGCTGCTGGCGGTCGGGGTCGCCCGCGCCTGCTCCTCGGTGAGACCGTGCACCGAGCGGCGCACCGCGCCCCGGTGCGCCTCCAGGAAGGCCAGCAGCCCCTCGCGCTCACCCGTCTCCGCGGCCACCAGAACCACCATGTCGATCCCCTCTCCTCGGGCGGGTCCCCCCGCTTCGGTACGACCGCGGTAGGGCGGAGCCAGGTCGGATCATGTCCACTTCGCTCCCGGTTAGGGTGAAAGCCTGCTGCCGTTCCCGGGAGGCCCTGCCATGTACGCCCTGCACGCGCTCTGGCGGGCCGACGGCCGCCTGGCGCTCTGGGCCGAGGACGCCCGCGCCTACACGGCAGCCCGACTGCACCGCCCGGCCACCGCCTCGGTGCCAGCCACCGCTCACCCCTTCGCGGCCCCGGCCGCCGAGGTGGCCCGGCTGCTCGCCGCCCTCGGCCCGGGCCCCGGCTGGCTGGCTGAGCAGGCCCCCGAACGGTGGAGCACCCTGCGGCTGCCCAGCCTGGGCGGCGCCCCCACCCCCTCCCCGCAGCTGCCGATCGGCGCCACCGGCCAGGGCGTCTCGCTGACCGCCTGGCGGGTGCCGGTGCTGCTCTTCCCGCCGACCGAGGCGGCCCAGTTGCTCGGCGAGCTGTTCGACCCGTACTGGTCCGGTGCCAGCCTCGAACTCCCGGGCGCCGCAGGGTCGGTGGAGCTCGCGTACGGCGCCTCGCTGCGCTGGCTCACCGCCGTCCACGACCTGGCCTGGCGGCTGGCCGGCCGGGGCCGGGCGCTGCCGGTGGTGCGCGAGCGGGACGGCGGCCCGTACGCGCACTGGCAGCCCGCGCCGGAGCGGGCCGACCGGCGGGAGGCGGACGCGCTGGTCCGGGGCTGCCCGCCGGCCGTCCTGGCGGCCGGCGCGGCCGGGCCCGCCGAGCTGGTCGCCGACCTGCTCGACCGCTTCGTGGACCAGGAGATCAGGACCGCGCTGGACGGGACGCAGGTGCCGGCCGCCAACGGGACGTCGGCGGCCTGGTGGGCCGCGCTGCACCGGGCCGACGGGCGGTTCGACGCAGCTGCGGACGAACTCGCTTCCCTGCGCGAACAGTTGGCGGTCTGGTTGGCCGGCTTGCCCCCGGCGGACAGCCCGGTCCGGCTCTGTTTCCGGCTCTCCGAACCGCTCGGGCCCTCCCACGACGACGCCGAAGGGCGGCCGTCCGACGACGACTGGCGGCTCGACTTCCTGGTCCAGGCGGTCGAACAGCCCTCACTGCTGATCCCCGCCGCCGAACTCTGGGACGGTGGACCGGCGTTCGCCGCACTGGCCCGGCAGCTCGCCGACCCGGTGGAGAGCTACCTGGCCGAACTCGACCGCGCCGCGCTCCGCCGTCCCGAGCTGCGCCCCGGCTCGTCCGGCCGCCGTCCGACCGGCCTGCGACTGGACCGGGCCGGGGCACTCGACTTCCTCCGCGAGGCCGCACCCGCGCTCGCCGAGGCCGGATTCGGCGTCCTGCTGCCCGCATGGTGGCAGCGGAGGCCCGCCCTCGGCCTCGCGCTGACCGCCGCCCGGACCGCACCGCCCGGCACGGTGGAGCGGGCCGCCCAGGTCGACCGGGATGCGGTGGTGGACTTCCGCTGGCAGGCCGCGATCGGCGACGTCAGGCTCACCCAGCAGGAGTTGACCGATCTGGGTGCGGCCCAGCAGGGCCTGGTCCGGCTGCGCGGCCGCTGGGTCGAGGTGGACGCCGGGCAGATCGCCGCCGCTCTCGACTTCCTCGCCCGGCACGGCACCGGATCGCTGCCGACGGCCGAGCTGCTCCGGCTCGCCCTCGACCCGACGGCCACCGCAGGCGGCCTCCCGGTCACCGAGGTCACCGCCACCGGACCGCTCGGCGAGCTGCTGGCGGGCCGGACCCAGGACACCGCCGTCCCGGTCCTGCCGCCGGACTTCGGCGCGACCCTCCGCCCGTACCAGGAACGGGGGTTGGCCTGGCTGCACGGCCTGGCCCGGCTGGGTCTGGGCGGGGTGCTGGCCGACGACATGGGCCTCGGCAAGACCGTCCAGACGCTGGCCCTGCTGGCCGCCGAACAGCACGCGGGCACCATGACCGGACCCACCCTCCTGGTCTGCCCGATGTCGCTGGTCGGCAACTGGCAGCGCGAGGCGGCCCGGTTCGCGCCGATGCTCCGGGTGCACGTCCACCACGGGAGCGAGCGTGGTCCGGCGATCCCCGACGCGGACCTGGTGATCACCACGTACGGGGTGCTCCAGCGGGACATCCGGACACTGGCCGGCATCCGGTGGCGGCGGGTGGTCGCCGACGAGGCGCAGTACGTCAAGAACTTCGCCACCGCCCAGTCCAGGGCGCTGCGTTCGCTCCCGGTGACGGTCCACCGGATCGCGCTGACCGGTACGCCGGTGGAGAACCGGCTGGCCGAGCTGCACGCCATCCTGGACTTCGCCAACCCGGGACTGTTCGGGAGTACGGAGTCGTTCCGGGAGCGGTTCGCCGTCCCGGTCGAACAGCACGGCAGCGCCGACGTCGGGTCAAAACTGCGGCGGCTCAGCGGCCCGTTCGTGCTCCGGCGGCTGAAGACCGACCCCTCGATCGCCGCCGAGCTGCCCGCGAAGCAGGAGATCACCGTCTGGTGCAACCTGACCGCCGAACAGGCCGGGCTCTACCAGGCGGTGGTCGCCGACGTGCTGCACCGGGTGCAGGGCATCCGGGGCGTCGAGCGCAAGGGTACGGTGCTGGCCGCCATCGGCAAGCTCAAGCAGGTCTGCAACCACCCGGCCCAACTGCTGCACGACCGATCGCCGTTGGGCGACCGCTCGGGCAAGGTGGCCCGGCTGGAGGAGCTGCTCGCCGAGGCGTTGGCCGAGGGTGACCGGGTGCTGGTCTTCACCCAGTACGCCGAGTTCGGCCGGCTGCTCCAGCCGCACCTGGCCGAGCGGCTCGGCGAGGAGGTGCTCTACCTGCACGGCGGCGTGCCGAAGCACCGGCGGGAGGAGCTGGTCGCGCGCTTCCAGGCCCCCGGCGGTCCCCGGGTCTTCCTGCTCTCCCTCCGGGCCGGCGGCACCGGGCTCAACCTCACCGCCGCCAACCAGGTCGTCCACCTGGACCGCTGGTGGAACCCGGCGGTCGAGGACCAGGCCACCGACCGGGCCTTCCGGATCGGCCAGCGGCGCGACGTGCAGGTCCGCCGCCTGGTCTGCGTGGGCACCGTCGAGGAGCGGATCGCCGAGCTGATCGAGGCCAAACGCGTCCTCGCGGAGTCCGCCGTCTCCACCGAGGAGCAGTGGCTCTCCGGCCTGGACCCCGGCACCCTGCGGGAGCTCGTCACCCTCTCCGCCGACGCGATCGGAGCCGCCTGATGGACCCCACGACCGGTTTCTGGGACGGTGACTTCACCCTGCAGGCCACCCCGCCCGCCCCGGCGACGGCTTCGGCCACGCCGATCGACGGCCTCGGCCCGGCGGGGCTCCGGATCGGCGGCCGCGAGCTGAGCGTCCTGCTGGCCGAGACCTACCGCAGGCTCGCCGATCCGGACGGGAGCGGCGCCTGATCCCTGCTTGGTAGGGTTCCCCCGGCAGTACCCGACTCGACCCAGGAGGTGAGACCCATCACCGCTCGATCCGTATGGGCGCTCTCCTCCGTCGTCCCGCCGCACTGACCGGCAGGCCACGAGGGCGCCCTTCGTCCGCCCGAAAGGCCGCTGTCATGCCGTACGCCACCATCGTCACCACCCTCCGCGCCGCCGGCTGTGTCTTCGCCGAGGACGAGGCCGACCTCCTCCTAGCCACCGCCGACACACCCGCGAAGCTCGCGGCCATGGTCGCCCGCCGGGTCGAGGGCCATCCGCTCGAACACGTCCTCGGCTGGGCCGGGTTCTGCGGTCTGCGGATCACCGTCACCGCCGGGGTGTTCGTCCCGCGCCGCCGCACCGAGTTCCTCGCCGAGCAGGCCGCAGCGCTGCTCCGCCCGGAGGGTGTCGCGCTCGACCTCTGCTGCGGCGCGGGCGCGGTGGCCGCGGTCCTGGCCGACCGGGTGCCGTCGGCGGAGCTGCACGCCGCCGACCTCGACGCCACCGCCGCCGACTGCGCCCGCGGCAATCTCCCGGCCACAGCCGCGGTGTACCGGGGCGACCTCTACGGCCCGCTCCCCGCCACCCTGCGGGGCCGGATCAGCGTCCTGGTCGCCAACGCCCCGTACGTCCCCACCGACGCGATTCCCTTCCTCCCCTCCGAAGCCCGCGACCACGAACCGCACTTCACCCTGGACGGCGGCCCCGACGGCCTGGCCGTCCAACGCCGCGTCATCGCCCAGGCACCCCGGTGGCTGGCCCCGGGCGGCCGGCTGCTGATCGAGACCAGTACCCGCCAGGCCGTCGGCACCGCCGCCGCCATGACCGCCCGCGGACTGACCACCGACATCCGCACCTCGGACGACCACGACGCCACCGTGGTCGTGGGCACGCTGCCGGCCTGACCGTACCGGTCCGGCAGCTGACGTCGCGTCGGATCTGACGGCCCGTCTGTCGGTGCAGCATGATCTGATCCAAGCCGTACCGGCCCCCTTGAGGTGCGTCCGTAGTGAGACAGAGGAGCGACTCCCATGCGCATCGTGATCAGCGAGTTCATCAGCCTCGACGGCGTGGTCCAGGCCCCCGGTGGTCAGGAGGAGGACCGCGACGGCGGCTTCGCGCACGGCGGCTGGTCGCACCCGTTCTTCGACCCCGAGGTGGTGGGCGGCGCGTTCGCCGAGGTGACCGCCAAGGCCGAGGCGCTGCTGTTCGGCCGCCGCACCTGGCAGACCATGGCCGCCGCCTGGCCCGACCGGGCCGGCGACCCGTTCGCCGACTTGATGAACGCCCTTCCCAAGTACGTCGTCTCCGCCACCCTCGGCGACTCCGACCTGAGCTGGGAGAACACCACCCGGATCCCCGCCGACCAGGCCGTCACCCGGCTCCGCGAGCTGCACGACGCCCCCGGCGGCGACGTGGTGGTGATGGGCAGCCCCACCCTCGTCCGCACCCTGCTGAGCGAGGGCCTGTTCGACGAACTCCGCCTCATCGTCATGCCGGTGCTGCTCGGCGGTGGCAAGACGATCTTCCCCGCCGACGGCACTCTGCGCACCCTCGAACTGGTCTCGACGGTCACCAACAAGGCAGGCGCGAGCGTGTGCACCTACCGCCCGGCGGCAGCAGGCCAGAGCGCGGTGTGACGGCTCAGTCGAGGAACGGGAAGCTCCGCATCGACCAGCAGGGGGTCTCCTCCGGCGCGCCCGGCTGCAGGGGTGCCGGGGAGCCCATCCCGATCACGAACAGCCAGGTCAGCGCTGCGGCCACCGCGAGCATGGCCGGCAACAGGTACCACCGGCTGCCCGGCAGACGGGAGAGCACCGCACCAAGGAGCAGCAACAGGGCGAGGCTGACGGCCCAGACCGAGCGGACGGCCGCCGCCATGTCGGGATCGGGCTCGTGATCCTGTGACAGGCACCAGTGCCATGCCTCGATCACCCAGCTGTTGCCGACGAGGATGACCGCCGTGGCGAGGACGAGGGCGGTCAGCGCCCAGGCCACCGTCCATGCACAGCCATCAGCTGTCCTGCGGTCCTGCACGGACTCCACGCCGCCCCCCTGTTGATCAGTCCTGTGTGTCGACGTGTCCGGCCCCCTGCCGGTTCCCGCCGCGCCGCCCGGTTCGGCGGCCGCGCCGACCGTTCGCCGTCGGGGAGGAACGCCGTCGGCTACTCCGCGGCCCGGCGAGCGCGCCTCACTTCGTGGTGGACGGCCCAGGCGTCCGCCACCGGGCCGAGGTGGCCGAGCTTGTCGGGGTTGAGCACCAGGCGGATCGCCAGGACCTGCCCGTCCAGGGCATCGAGCGCCAGGGCCTGGAGCACCTTGCCCTCCCGGTCACGGAAGACCGCGCCCGGCTGGCCGTTGACCAGGTGCGGCTCGAACGTGACGTCGATCCGGGCCAGCCAGGGGAAGACGGCGGCGAGCAGCCGGGCCACGTTCTCCGCGCCGACGACGGCCCTGGCGAGCTGCGGGGTCTTGCCGCCCCCGTCGCCGACCATCGAGACGTCGGCGGCGAGCAGGTCCCGCAGGCCGACCACGTCGCCCTCACGGAGGGCGTCGAAGAACCGCGCCGCCAGCTCCTGCCGCTCCCGCCGGTCCGCGTCGAACCGTGGCCGTCCGGCCTCCATGTGCCGCCGGGCCCGGACCAGCAGTTGCCGACAGGCCGCCTCCGACCGGCCCACCGCCGCGGCGACCTCGTCGTACCCGAAGCCGAACACCTCCCGCAGCAGGAAGACCGCCCGCTCCAGCGGACTCAGTCGCTCCAGCAGCAGCAGCGCCGCCATCGACACGGAGTCGGCCAACTCCGCCGCCCTGGCCGGGTCCTGGTACGGATCGCTCAGCAGCGGCTCGGGGAACCACGGCCCGACGTACGCCTCCCGCCGCACCCGCGCGGAGCGCAGCACGTCGATCGAGATCCGGGTCACCGCCGCCGACAGGAAGGCCTTGGTCGACGTCGGTACGGTGGCCGAGCCGTCGAACCGCAGCCAGCTCTCCTGCACCGCGTCCTCCGCCTCGCTCACGCTGCCGAGAATCCGGTAGGCGATCGAGAACAGCAGCGGCCGCAGCTCCTCGAACTCCTCGACCTTGCTCACCACGCGTCCTTTCCCCTTGCTGCCTTCTGACGGATAATCGGCCGGCCGACCACCGGCCCGTGCCGGTGTCGTGCCGTCAGTGGAGCTTCCCTGCCTCGTAGTCGCCGGTGGCCGGCTGACGGGTGATGATGTTGATCCGATTGGCCATGTTCATGAAGGAGATCAGCATCAGCAGCGCGGCGAGCTGCTCCTCGGCGTAGTGCTTCGCGGCCTGCGCCCACACCTCGTCCGACACCCCGCCGGCCGCGTCCGCGACCCGGGTCCCCTCCTCGGCCAGCTCCAGTGCGGCCCGTTCCGCGTCGGTGAAGACGGTGGCCTCCCGCCAGGCCGCGACCAGGTTCAGCCGCACCGGGGTCTCGCCGGCGGCGGTGGCGTCCTTGGTGTGGATGTCGAGACAGACCGCGCAGCCGTTGATCTGGCTGACCCGCAACGCCACCAATTCCTGGGTGGCGGCCGGCAGCGGCGAGTCCTTGAGCACCTTGCCCGCCGCCATGAGGTGCTTGACGGCCTTACCTGCGGTCGGGTCGGCGAAGAGGTTCAGTCGGGCGTTCATGGCTTGCTCCTCCGTGGTGGGTCGGTCTTGCCTGCACCACCCGAGACGAGACGGCCCGCCCGCCTGTGACACGGGCGGATGTGACCTGCGTCTCCCGATGGCACCCGACATGCCGGTCACGTCGGTGACCGCGCCATCCGGCCCCAGCGTGGAAGGATCGCCCTCATGAACTCAGCCGCTCTGCTGGTCGATGCGTTCGGTCGGGTCCGCGAGGTCGTCCACGGGGCGGTGGCCGGGCTCGGCCCCGACGAGTTGGCGGCGCGGCTGGACCCGAAGGCCAACTCGATCGCCTGGCTCGTCTGGCACCTGACGCGAATTCAGGACGACCACGTGGCCGATGTCGCGGGCACCGAACAGCTCTGGACCGCACAGGGCTGGCACGACCGCTTCGACCTCCCCTTCCCCGCGACCGCCACCGGCTACGGACACACCACCCACGAGGTCGCGGCCGTCCAGGTCTCCTCCGCCCGACTGCTCACCGACTACTACGACGCCGTGCACGAGCACACCCTGTCGTACGTGCGCCGGCTCAGCGGCCCCGCCCTCGACCGGATCGTGGACGAGAGCTGGACCCCGCCGGTGACCCTGGGCGTCCGGCTGGTCAGCGTCGTCTCCGACAGCCTCCAGCACGCCGGCCAGGCAGCCTTCATCCGCGGCGTACTGCGGCGGCGGTAGCGGGCTCGGTCCTACGCCGGTGCGAACAGTGCCCGGACCGTCTCGGTGGCCAGGTCCCGCAGCCAGACGTGGGTGCGGTCCTCGTCGTAGCGCTGGTGCCACAGCAGGTACAGCGGGACCTCCGGCAGCGGGAGCGGCGGCGGCAGGGTGGCCAGGCCGAGCTGCTCCCGGCGCAACTCGGGTGTGTCCGCGCCTGCTTCGGCTGTCAGGCGCAGCCGGACGCCGGGGCCCTGGCGGTGGACGGCGATGGTCAGGGCGGTGGGCCTGCCCGGCGACCTCTGGTATCCCGGCAGCAGCCTCGCCGAACAGCTCCAGGCCGCCCTGCCCGACACCCGGGTGGTCAAGACCCTCAACACCATGCTGTTCATGGTCATGACCGCCCCCGAAACCCTGGCCACCCCGCCGACCGCCTACCTCTCGGGCGATGACCAGGCCGCGAAGAAGAGCGTCACCGCCCTGCTCGGGGACCTTGGTTGGCAGCCCGCATGGATCGAGGGCCTCGGCGGCATCGCCACGGCCCGGGCCGCCGAGGCCGTGATCCTCCTGGTTCCCCACATCCTCCGGCGCCGCGGCTTCAAGCCCTTCGCCGTCTCCCTCGTCCGCTGGCCCACTGTCAAGGCGGCGGCGCCCGACCCGCGCGGTTGCTGCCGCTAGCACTGTGCTTGCAATTGCAAGCAAGGTCGGGCAGAGTGCGGGTATGGCTTCACTGAAGGTCGGCTCGCTCGGGGAGTACATCCGCGAGCAGCGGCGGAACGCGCAGTACTCGTTGCGCCAACTGGCGGAGGTCGCGGGGGTTTCGAACCCGTACCTGAGTCAGATCGAGCGCGGGCTACGGAAGCCTAGTGCGGAGATCCTGCAGCAGATCGCCAAGGCGCTGCGGATCTCGGCGGAGACGCTGTACGTGCAGGCCGGGATGCTGGAGGAGCGGCAGGGGGAGGGGCTCGAACTGCGGGCCGCGATCCTGGCCGATCCGCTGATCAGTGAGCGGCAGAAGCAGGCGCTGCTCGCGGTCTACGACGCCTTCCTGAAGGAGAATCAGGAGAGTGTCGGGGAGCCGGGGGGAGCAGGAGAAGGACAGGCCGACCGCCGGACTGTCGAGGGATAGCAGGAGGACCTGTCATGCCGATCACCGACGAGATCAAGAAGACCCTGAGCGACCCGACCCCGCTGTACGCGATCGCGGGCGCCGGGGACCTGGCGTACGAGAAGCTGCGCGAGGTGCCCGCCAAGGTCGAGGCGCTCGCTGCGGACCGCAAGGGCGCCCAGGAGAAGGCCACCGCCCGCCTCCAGGAGGCGCAGACCCGGCTGGCCGAGGCGCAGGCGAAGGTGACCGAGACGGTCTCCACGTTGCCGGGTGACCTGAAGGGTCTGCAGGAGAAGGCGCAGAGCTTCGCGCTCCAGCAGGTCGGCCTGGCGCTCGAACTGGCCGTGAAGGCCAAGGAGGCGTACGAGGAGCTGGCGGTCCGGGGCAAGTCCGTGGTGGAGGGCCCGCAGGCCTCCCCGGCGGAGCAGCCGGTCGCCGAGATCGAGGTCGAGGCCGTCGCGGTGGACGTGGAGCCGGAGACCGAGACGTCGGAGACGTCCGCGGCTGCGCCGAAGCGGGCACCCCGGGCGCGGAAGAGCACCGGCGACGCGGCGAAGTAGCCGAGAGCCGACCCGGAGGTCAGGCGGGCACAACCGGGCGTAACGGTTCGTTGTGCCGGGTACGGTCATCCGGCCGTGCCCGAATGGGCGACGGTGTCACCGGAGCCGCAGTGAGGAGTCCGCAGTGTCCGTGATCCTGCAGTTGGATTACCTGAATCCGTTCTGGTGGCTGGCCGTGGCGGTCGTGGGCTTCAAGCTGTTCGCCTTCGTGGACGCGGTGACGCGCCGGGAGGACGCCTTCCGGGCCGCCGACAAGAAGACCAAGCCGTTCTGGCTGATCATCCTCGGGCTGGCGCTCGGTTTGGACCTGCTGCTCGGTGCGGCGGTGTTCAGCATGCTGACCCTGGTCGGGCTGGTCGCCGCGATCGTCTACATGGTGGACGTCCGGCCCGCGATCAAGCAGCTGACAGGCGGTCAGGGCAACGACAGCAAGCGGAACATGGGGCCGTACGGGCCCTGGTGACGAGGCGTCACCAGCGAAGGGGAGTGCCCGGGCGGCACTCCCCTTCGGCGTGTCAGCCCATGATGACCGGGGCGGGGTTGCGCTCCAGCAGCAGCACCGCCACGTCGTCGGTGAGTGCGCCGCCGTTCAGCTCCTCGACCTCGGCGATCGCGGTGTCGACCAGTCGGCCCCTGGTCAGGCCACCGGCCTGGTGGTCGCCGATCAGCTCGACCAGACCGTCCTGGCCCAGTCTGCGGGAGCCCGCGCCGACCCGGCCCTCGACCAGTCCGTCGGTGTAGAGCAGCAGGCTCCAGCCCGGGTCGAGGGTCAGCTCCTGGGCGGGCCAGGCCGCGCCGGGGTCGTTGCAGTGCAGCAGCCCGAGGGCGGGGCCGGCCTGGTCGGCGGAGAGCAGGGCGGGCGTGGCGCCGGGGGCGAGCAGCAGCGGTGAGGGGTGCCCGGCGAGGTAGAGCCTGGCCCGCTCCTGCCCGGGGAGCAGGGCCGGGTCGCTCCCGGGGGTGGCGGAGGCTCCGGTGGGGACGAGCACCAGCATGCAGAGCGTCGCGAAGATCTCGTCACTGCGCCGCTCGTGCTCCAGGACGTGCTGGAGGGTGGTGAGCAGGGCCTGACCGGTCAGCCCGGCGAAGACCAGCGAACGCCAGGCGATCCGGAGCGCCACACCGAGGGCGGCCTCGTCCGGACCGTGGCCGCAGACGTCGCCGATCACCACGTGCACCACGCCGTCGTCCGTCCGGACGGCGTCGTAGAAGTCGCCGCCGAGCAGGGCGCGGCTGCGGCCGGGGCGGTAGCGGCGGGTGAAGGAGAGCCCGGCGCCGTCGAGCAGCGGGGTGGGCAGCAGGTGGCGCTGGAGGCGGGCGTTCTCCTGGCCGCGCAGCTCGGCCTCGACCAGGCGGCGCTGGGACTCGTCGGCCCGCTTGCGCTCCACGGCGTAGCGCAGCGCGCGGGCCAGCAGGGGGCCGTCCGTCTCGTGCCGGATCAGGAAGTCCTGGGCTCCGGCCGCCACGGCCGCCGCGCCCAGCTCGGCCCCGGCCGCGTCGGTGAGCACCACGACGGCGGTCTGCGGGGCGTGCCGGAGCAGCTCGCGCAGCCCTTCCAGGCCCTGCAGCGGGCCGCTCTGGTCGGCCGGGTCGGCGAGGTCCAGCAGGACGCAGCCGAACTCGACCTCGCGCGACCGGCCCCGTCGGGTACCCGGCCGGGCCAGCCGGGTGGCGGCGGAGGCCACGCCCTGGGCCCAGTGCAGCTCGATCGCCGAGCCGCTGTCGGTGACCAGCTGCTCGAGGAAGGCCGCGTCGGTGAAGTCGTTCTCGATCACCAGCAGCCGGAACGGGGCGTCCGGTGCGCCGGCGCTGCCCCGGGGGTGCGGTATCGGACTGTGCCCAGCCTCGACCGCCTCCGCGCGCGTCTCGCGTGCTTCGGTGAGGGCGCCCGGCCGGTGCGCGGCACGAGGTGCCCGCCCGTCTCCCGTTGCGGGCATGGGTCGGTCCTCCCTTTTCCCGACTGGGCAACGGCTGAGGTCCGCGCGCAGTGCCCGCATGGCACTGTGTGTCGGGGAGCTTCCCGCGACCATAACGTGATCTCCGAAGATTTCTCCGGCCGGCGGGCGGCTCTGTGGCTATCGCCACGCCGTCGGACCGGCCGGGCGCTGACGGCGGGCGCTCCTGGTTGTGGTGCCCGGCATGGGACATGACGAAGGGTCGGTGCGGTGACGCGGATCACTCTGGTGGAGGGTGACATCACGGAGCAGCAGGTGGACGCGGTGGTCAACGCCGCGAACACCTCACTGCTGGGCGGCGGCGGGGTGGACGGCGCGATCCACCGCAGGGGCGGGCCGGAGATCCTGGCCGAGTGCCGCCAGCTGCGCGCCTCGCACTACGGCAAGGGCCTGCCGGTCGGCCGGGCCGTCGCCACGACGGCCGGCCGGCTGCCGGCCCGCTGGGTGGTGCACACGGTGGGGCCCGTCCACCTGCCGGAGGAGTACGAGGAGCGGGCCGGGCTGTTGGCGTCCTGCTATCGGGAGTCCCTTCGGGTCGCGACGGAGCTGGGTGCGCGGAAGGTGGCCTTCCCGGCGATCTCAACCGGGGTCTACCGGTGGCCGTTGGAGGACGCGGCGCGGATCGCCCTCGCGGCGGTGGGAGAGGTCACTGACGGTGGGTCGGAACTGGAGGAGGTGCGGTTCGTGCTGTTCGGCCGGGACGCGTACGACGCGTTCGAGCGCGCTGCGGGGCAGAGGAGCTGACCGGGGCTGGGACAGCCACCGGCCGCTCGTGCGGTGCACCCATGGTGACCTGACGAGGCGTCGGCGCGCCAGGGATAATCGATAATTCGTTCGAGTGAATCGCGACGAGCGGTGCACCGGGCGACCTGTGCAGGCCGACGGCTACGGCGCCAGCGCGCTCCACGGCACCGTGATCTCCCCCTGCCGCCACCGCCCGCGCGCGTCCACCAGCGGCCACGTCCCGCCGAGAGCCCGGCAGGCCGCCACCCAGCGCTGCCGGGCTCCGAACGCCCCGTACGGCGCCGCCGCCGACCAGGCCCGGTCGAAGTCGGTGAGGAAGGCGTGCACCGGGCGCCCGGGCACGTTGTGGTGGATCAGCGCCTTCGGCAGCCGCTCGGCCAGGTCGGACGGCCGCTCCAGCCCGCCCAGCCGGGCCGCGAAGGTGACCGTCCGGGGACCCTCGGGGCCGAGCGCGACCCAGACGTGCCGCCGCCCGATCTCGTCGCAGGTGCCCTCGACCAGCAGCCCACCGGGCGCCAGCCGCCCGCAGAGCCGCTCCCAGACCGCGGTTACCGCCGACTCCTCGTACTGCCGCAGCACGTTGGCGGCCCTGATCAGCAGCGGCCGCTCCCCGTCGTCCAGCGGGACCTCGAACCCGCCCCGGCGGAAGGTCAGGAGCGGCGGCTCGGCGTACGGCAGCGCCGCCGCGACCCGCTCGGGCTCGATCTCGATGCCGACCGTCCGGACGTCGGGCCGTACGGTGCGCAGCCGGCCGGCCAGTTCGACGGCCGTCCAGGGCGCGGCGCCGTAGCCGAGGTCCACCGCGGCCGGCGGGCGGTCGGCGGAGCGCAGCGCGGGGCCCAGGGTGTGGGCGATCCAGCGGTCCATCCGCCGCAGCCGGTTGGTGTTGGTGGTGCCCCGGGTGACCGTGCCGACCGGTCGGTCCCTCCGCCCACGGGCGGCGGAGCTGGAGGGATCGAACGTGGCAGCCATGCCGGGCAGCCTACGGCGGGACCCCCGGACCGTCCCAGTCGGCGGACGGGAATGCCGTCCGCACCTCCGGCGGTTGTCACACTGGACCAATGCCCGCGGCCCGTGGGCGGCAGACGGGGAGCAACCAAGGAGGCCTCCGCAGGTGACTCAGCACCCTGCAAGAACGGCTCGCCGTGCCCAGCTCCTGCCACCCGCCCGAGGGCGGTTGCAGGCGCTGGTGGGCGGTCGTTCCCGTCGGCCGCGCCGGATAGCGATGCTGAGCGTGCACACCTCCCCCCTGCACCAGCCGGGCACCGGCGACGCGGGCGGGATGAACGTCTACATCGTCGAGCTCGCGAAGCGGCTGGCACAGCTGGACATCGAGGTCGAGGTGTTCACCCGGGCGATCAGCTCCGACGACGCGCCGACGGTCGAGCTGGCGCCGGGGGTGCTGGTCCGGCACGTCACCGCCGGTCCGTTCGAGGGTCTGATCAAGGAGGACCTGCCGGCCCAGCTGTGCGCCTTCACACACGCCGTGCTGCGCACCGAGGCGGGCCACCGCCCTGGCCACTACGACCTCGTGCACTCCCACTACTGGCTCTCCGGCCAGGTCGGCTGGCTGGCCGCGCAGCGCTGGGGTGTCCCGCTGGTGCACACCATGCACACCATGGCCCGGGTGAAGAACGCGGCGCTGGCCGAGGGTGACACCCCCGAGCCGGCCGCCCGGGTGATCGGTGAGAGCCAGGTGGTCGAGGCCGCCGACCGGCTGATCGCCAACACCGCCGAGGAGGCCGGCGAGCTGGCCTTCCACTACGCCGCCCGGCCGGACCAGCTGGCCGTGGTGCACCCCGGCGTCAACCTCGACGTGTTCCGCCCCGGTGACCAGCAGGCGGCGCGGGCGCGGCTCGGCCTGCCGCAGGACGCCGCGGTGCTGCTCTTCGCGGGCCGGATACAGCCGCTCAAGGCGCCCGACGTGCTGCTCAGGGCTGTCGCCGTGCTGCTGGAGCGCGAGCCCGAGCTGCGCCACCGACTGGTCGTGCCGGTAGTCGGCGGCCCGTCCGGCAGCGGCCTCGCCAAGCCCGAGAGCCTGCAGAAGCTGGCCGCCCAGCTCGGCATCGGCGACGTGGTCAGGTTCCACCCGCCGGTCGGTCAGGCCGAGCTGGCGGAGTGGTACCGAGCGGCCACCGCCCTGGTGATGCCCTCGTACAGCGAGTCGTTCGGCCTGGTCGCGCTGGAGGCGCAGGCCTGCGGTACCCCGGTGGTGGCGGCGGCCGTCGGTGGTCTGCCGGTAGCGGTCCAGGACAGCCTGACGGGCGCTCTTGTGCCCGGTCACGAGCCGCGCGACTGGGCCCGGGCGCTGCGTCCGTACGTGACGGACGCCCAGCTGGTGCACCGTCAGGGGGTGGCCGCCGCCGCCCACGCGGCCGCGTTCGGTTGGGAGACCGCCGCGGCCAGCACCGCCGAGGTGTACACCGCTGCGTTGCACCGGTCGGGGCTGCGCAGCGGCCTGCGGCGGGCCTGAGTCCGACCGCGGGCCCGGCCTGGGCCGCGTCTGCCGGGGAGTCAGAACGCCGGGCCGCCGTACCGCCGAGTAACGTCTTCCTCATGGCAACCCGTACCAAGGACGACGCCCTCGCCGTGCTCCGGACCGCGCTGGACGAGGCGGGCGTGGCCTGGGAGCCCGCCGCGACCGATCCGTACACGCTGGTCGCGACGCTGCCCGGGACGCGCAAGCTGGCCACCCCGTGCGCGTTCCGGGTCGGCGACCACACCCTCTCGGTGAACGCCTTCGTGGTCCGCCGCCCGGACGAGAACCACGAGGCGGTCTACCGCTGGTTGCTGGAGCGGAACACCAAGCTGTTCGGCGTCGCGTACGCGATCGACGCGCTCGGGGACGTCTACCTGGCGGGACGGCTGCCGCTGGAGGGGCTGACCACCGAGGTGGTGGACCGACTGCTCGGCACCGTGCTGCAGGGGGCCGACGACCCCTTCAACACCCTGCTGGAGCTCGGCTTCGCGACCGCGATCCGGCGCGAGTGGGACTGGCGCACCAAGCGCGGCGAGTCCACCCGCAACCTGGAAGCCTTCACCCACCTGGCGGGTCCGAGCGGCGAGCCGTCGGTCTAGGCCCTGTCCGGGCCCTGACGGGGCCTAGGCGGCGACCCGGGCCGGCTGCACCGCTGCCGGTACGGTCTCGACCGTGCGCCGCCGCCCGAGCAGCAGGAAGGCGGCCGCGGCGGCCGTGCCGAGGGCCGCGCAGGTGCCCCAGGCCGCGACCCCGCCGCCGTACTGGAGCAGCAGGGAGCCGCCCACCGGGCCGATGAACATGGCGAGCGACCAGGAGAGCGAGTACACGCCCTGGTAGCGCCCCCTGGCCTGCGCCGGGGCGAGTTCGGCGACCAGTGCCGTCATGGTCGGGGCGTTCATGATCTCGCCGATCGTCCAGACCGCGACGGTGAAGGCGAAGAACCAGACCGACGACCCCGCGAACATGGTCAGCCCGAAACCCCAGCCGATCAGCAGGGCGCTGGCCAGCAGCAGCGCGGTCCGGCTCCGGCCCTGCATCGCCCGGGTCAGCGGGAGCTGGAGCAGCACGATCAGCAGGCCGTTCAGGCTGATCACCAGGCCGTACTGGGTGGCGGAGATCCCGGCCCGTCCCATGTCGACGGCCAGTGTGGTGCTGCCCTGCTGGGCGACCAGGGCGAGCAGGAGGTTGATCCCGACCACGGCCATGAACCGGCGGTCGGCGAAGACCGTGCCCAGGTGGACCGGGGGTGCGGAACGCTCCGGAGTGCCGACGGCGGGCCTGGTCTCCGGGATCTTCACGAAGACCAGCACCGCGCAGAGCAGCGTGCTCAGCGCGTCCAGCAGGAAGAGCGTGAGGTAGCCGCCAGCCGCGATCACGCCCGCCGCGGCGGCGGAGACGCCGAAGCCGATGTTGATCGCCCAGTAGTTCAGCGAGTACGCCCGCACCCGGTCCTCGGCGGGCACCAGGTCGGCGATGATCGCCGAGATCGCCGGGCGCGAGGCGTTACTGGCCAGGCCGACCAGGAAGACCATCGAGGCGATCGCCACCGGGCCGTCGGTGAAGCCGAGCACCGCCATGCTGACGGCGGTGCCGAGCTGCGCGGCGAGCAGCGTGGGACGCCGCCCGATCCGGTCGGTCAGCACGCCGCCGCCGATCGCCGCGATCGCCGAGCCGAGGCCGAAGAGCGAGGCGACCAGGCCCGCGTACGCCGCCGAGTAGCCGCGGTCGGCGGTCAGGTACAGCGCCAGGAACGGCACCACGAAGCCGCCGAGCTTGTTGACCAGGGTGGCGGTCCAGAGCCACCAGAACCGGCGGGGGAGTCCACGGCCTGTCTCTGATAGTGAGACGACCAGGCGCTGCAGAGCGGGCATACGAGGGCTCCCGGAGGGCGTGGGGTCGCGCTGAGCGGTGTCAAGGCATGGCAGGCTGACCGCTCAGCGGCGATGTAAGTGGCTTAACTTCGAAGTGAACATTACCGGCGAGTCTCGGCCCCGGCCAGTGGTTATCCGGCTCTATTAAGCTGACCCCCATGGCTGACACGACCTACCGACTGATCCTGCTCCGTCACGGCGAGAGCCAGTGGAACCAGAAGAACCTCTTCACCGGCTGGGTCGACGTCGACCTCAACGAGAAGGGCGAGAAGGAGGCCGCACGCGGTGGCGAACTCCTCGCCGCCGAGGGCTTCCTCCCCGACGTGCTGCACACCTCCCTGCTGCGCCGCGCTATCCGCACCTCCCAGATCGCCCTGGACAAGGCCGACCGGCACTGGATCCCGGTCAGCCGCAGCTGGCGACTGAACGAGCGCCACTACGGCGCCCTCCAGGGCAAGGACAAGGCCCAGACCCTCGCCGAGTTCGGCGAGGAGCAGTTCCAGCTCTGGCGCCGCTCGTACGACACCCCGCCGCCGGAGCTCGAGGACGGCACCGAGTACTCGCAGTCCGGCGACGCCCGCTACGGCGACATCCCGAGCGAGCTGCGTCCGCGCACCGAGTGCCTCAAGGACGTCGTCGACCGGATGCTCCCGTACTGGTACGACGCGATCGTCCCCGACCTGGCAGTCGGCAAGACGGTCCTGGTCACCGCCCACGGCAACAGCCTGCGCGCGCTGGTCAAGCACCTTGACGGCATCTCCGACGAGGACATCGCCGGCCTGAACATCCCCACCGGCATCCCGCTTGTCTACGAGCTCGACGCCGACTTCAAGCCCGTCACCAAGGGCGGCCGCTACCTGGACGCGGACGCCGCCGCGGCCGCCATCGAGGCGGTCAAGAACCAGGGCAAGAAGTAGCCCGTACGTCGTTCCGGAGGGCCCCGCCCGCGCGTCAGCGCGAGCGGGGCCCTCTGCTGTGCGGGGGCGTCAACTCGCCTTCGGCGGAGGGTGGTTCAGACCATTGACGGGTCGGCTCGGCGCTCCTACCGTAGGCGGCAGCGTTGGCGCGGGCACGCCAGGTCCCCCCACCGGCGGTCGGGCGCCGGCCGTGCACTCCATCCACCCCCCACAGCTCGCTCCGGCCTGCCCGGGGCGGGTCCGGAAGGAGCACCATGCGCAAGCGTCACGTGTTCGCGGCCCTCGTCGGGGCCCTGGCCGTACCGGTCGCCACGGCGATCCCGGCCTTCTCGCACGGGTACATCAGCGGGCCGCCCAGCCGGGCGGCGTACTGCGCGGCGGGCACCGTCACCGGCTGCGGCGACATCCAGTGGGAGCCGCAGAGCGTCGAGGGGCCGAAGGGCTTCCCCGGCGGCGGCCCGGCCGACGGCAAGCTCTGTGCGGGCGGCAACAGCCGGTTCGCCCAGCTGGACAACCCGCGGAACGGGGCCTGGCCGACCACCAAGGTGACGGCAGGTCAGAAGCAGAACTTCACCTGGAAGTTCACCGCCAGGCACGCCACCGCCCGGTACCGGTACTTCCTCACCAAGCCGGGCTACAGCGCCGCCTCGGTGCTCAGCCGGAGCAGCCTCGACCTCACCCCGCTGCTGACCGTCCCGGGCAACAACGCCCAGCCGCCCAGCACGCTCACCCACAGCGTCCCGCTGCCGGCCGGGCTGACCGGGCACCACGTGCTGCTCGCGGTGTGGGACGTCGCCGACACCACGAACGCCTTCTACTCCTGCGTCGACCTGCAGTTCTGAGGCCGGGGCCGCAGGCGTACGTCGGCCGGGCGCCCCGCTCAGGACAGGGACGCCCGGCCGACGGGCGGGACGGTGGGACCGGCCCGGGTCAGTGGCCGCCGCAGCAGCCGCCGGTGGCACCGCCGCACTGGCAGGGCGCACCCGACTGGCAGCCGCATCCGCACCCCCCGCCGCAGCCGCACCCGGCGGCGAGGATCGGCAGCAGGGCGGGACTGGTCGGCTCGACGACGCTCGCCGGTGGACTGGTCGGAGCGGTGGTTGCCTTCATCGCGCTGGGCCCTCCTTGGCACTGGCACACTGCGGCGCACACGGAGGTGTGCCCACCCCTGAGTGAAGCCCCGCCGGTGACGGGGCGTCAACGGGCGCGCAGGGGCGGTTCACCACCGCCCCGTGCGCCCCCGCGCCGCCTGCCGTCCCCTTACTCCGCGGAGTCGGCGTTGGCGGCGACGAACTCGGCCACGTGCTCGCCGGTCACCAGGAAGACCACGCGCTTGGCCACCGAGACCGCGTGGTCGGCGAAGCGCTCGTAGTAGCGGCCGACCAGGGTGACGTCCACCGCGGTCTCGATGCCGTGCTGCCAGCGGTCGTCCAGCAGGTGCGAGAACAGCTCGCGGTGCAGCGCGTCGATCGCGTCGTCGTCCTGCTCCAGCTCCAGCGCCTTCTCGACGTCCTTCGTGGCGATCACCTGACCGGCCTTGGCCACCAGCCGCTGGGCGAGCTGCCCCATCTCCAGCACGATCGGGTGCAGGTCGGCCGGGACGGCGGTCTCCGGGAAGCGCAGCCTGGCCACCTTGGCCACGTGCCTGGCCAGGTCGCCGCAGCGCTCCAGGTCCGAGCTCATCCGCAGCGAGGTGACCACGATCCGCAGGTCGGTCGCGACCGGCTGCTGACGGGCCAGCAGGTCGATGGCCCGGTTCTCCAGGTCGTGGTGCAGGGCGTTGACCTTGTCGTCGGCGGCGATCACGCTCTCCGCCAGTGCCAGGTCGGCGTCGAGCAGCGCGGTGGTGGCCCGACCCATCGCCGAACCGACCAACCGGGCCATCTCGACCAGGCCGTCGCTGATCGAGTCGAGTTCCTCGTGGTACGCGTCGCGCATTGCTGCTCTCCTCAGTAGCTCTGTCGGTGGCGGTGCCGACCGGCCTCTCACATGACAAGCGAGCCCGTCTGACGATCGGGACGGCCGCTGCTGGTGGCGGCATCGTAGTGCCGTCACCGCCCGCGCGGGCTGCGCAACCCACCCTGAGCCGTCTGGGCGACCTCGCACGGCCGGGGCAGTGAACCGGTGGCAGCGTGAAGGTGAATTCTCGGCAACGTGCGGCCGATGCCTTGATCTCACCCCGGGGGTGGGCCGCCGACATGCGCTTACGCTGGCCACATGGACGTGAATGTGGCCCTCGCCGCAGCCTGCGCCATAGCCGGGCTCGGTGTCGGTCTCACGGCCGCGATCGCCTTCCGCTGGAGTGAGCGGGAGCAGGCCAGGGCAGGCAGCGGAGACAAGGGCGGAAGGACGGGTCTCGGCGGTACGCCGGCCCAGGACGCGCCTCTCCCGCCGGGGGTGGACACCGTGCTCTCGGTGCTGCGCTCCTGCGCGATCGTGCTGGGCGAGGGCGACGAGGTGGTCAAGGCCAGCTCCGCCGCCTACGCGATGGGCCTGGTCAGGGGCGGCGCGATGGCGGTGGAGCAGATGCTCTCGCTGGCCCGCGCCACCCGCAGGGACGGCGAGATCCGCCAGGTCGAGCTGGAGGTCCCGCGGCCGGGCGCGGCCCGCGCCACCGACCCGCTGGCGGTCTCCGTCCGGGTCGCCCCGCTCGGCTCCCGGCTGGTCCTGGTGCTGGTCGAGGACCTCACCGAGCGCCGCCGGATCGAGGCGGTCCGCCGGGACTTCGTGGCCAACGTCTCGCACGAGCTCAAGACCCCGGTCGGCGCGCTCTCGCTGCTCTCCGAGGCGGTCGCGGACGCGTCCGACGACCCGGAAGCGGTGCAGCGCTTCGCCGGCCGGATGCAGATCGAGGCCACCAGGCTGGCCAGCCTGGTGCAGGAGATCATTGACCTGTCCCGGGTCCAGGACGACCAGCTGATGGTCGACCCGGAGCCGGTCCCGGTGGACACCCTGATCGCCGAGGCGATCGACCGCTGCCGCCAGCCAGCAGCCGCCAAGCAGATCCACATCGCGGCGGGCGGCATAGGCGGCCTCTACCTGTACGGCAACCGCGGCCAGCTGGCCGCCGCGCTGGGCAACCTGGTGGAGAACGCGGTCAACTACAGTCCGCCCCGTACCCGGGTGGCGATCGCCACCCGGCGGATCTCCAGCGCCGCCGCCCTCGGTGAGGCGGACGGCGAGCTGATCGAGATTTCGGTGACCGACCAGGGCATCGGCATCTCCGAGAAGGACCGCGAGCGGATCTTCGAACGCTTCTACCGCGTCGATCCGGCCCGCTCCCGCGCCACCGGCGGAACCGGCCTCGGCCTCTCCATCGTCAAGCACGTGGCGGCCTCCCACGGCGGCACCGTGTCGGTGTGGAGCGTCGAGGGCCAGGGTTCCACCTTCACCGTCCGCCTCCCCGCCGGTCAGGCTCCGGCGGCGAGCCCGCAGACCCCAACCATCCGCACCAACCCCCTTCCTGCCCCGGAGGCCCGATCGTGACCCGAGTACTGGTGGTCGAGGACGAGGAGTCGTTCAGCGACGCCCTGTCGTACATGCTCCGCAAGGAGGGCTTCGAGGTGGCCATCGCCGCCACCGGCCCGGACGCGCTGGAGCAGTTCGAGCGCAACGGCGCCGACCTGGTGCTGCTCGACCTGATGCTCCCCGGCCTGCCCGGCACGGAGGTCTGCCGCCAGCTCCGGGTCCGCTCCAACGTCCCGGTGATCATGGTCACCGCCAAGGACAGCGAGATCGACAAGGTGGTCGGCCTGGAGATAGGTGCCGACGACTACGTCACCAAGCCCTACTCCACCCGGGAGCTGGTCGCCCGGATCCGCGCGGTGCTCCGCCGCCGCGGTGAGGACGGCAACGGCGGTACGGACGGCGGCGGCCCCGGCACGCTGGAGGCCGGCCCGGTCCGGATGGACGTCGACCGGCACGTGGTCACGGTGGACGGCGCCAAGGTCGACCTGCCGCTCAAGGAGTTCGACCTGCTGGAGATGCTGCTCAGGAACGCCGGCCGGGTGCTCACCCGGATGCAGCTGATCGACCGGGTCTGGGGCGCCGACTACGTCGGTGACACCAAGACCCTGGACGTCCACGTCAAGCGCCTGCGGGCCAAGATCGAGCCGGACCCGGGGGCCCCGCGCTACCTGGTGACGGTCCGTGGCCTGGGTTACAAGTTCGAGCCGTAGACCCACACGCCGCCGTAGACCGACGTGCCGAAGGCCCCCGCTCGCCCGAGCGGGGGCCTTCGGCACGACCTGGGGTCAGTGCGAGGCCACGGTGGTCGACGCCGAGGGCGAGGCCGGGGCACCGGCGGACGGCGACGCCGAACCGGAGGCGCCGGCCGAAGCCGAGGCCGACGGGGACGGGGAGGCCGGGGCGGACGGCGAGGCCGACGCGGAGGCGGACGGCGACGCGCCGCCGGCCGGGCCGAAGCCCTCGTACAGGCCGGTGGCCGGGTGCACCTGGGCCTCGGTGGCGACCTTGCCGGCGTTCGCGAACGAGAAGGAGGTGGGGGTGAAGCCGCCGACCTCCACCTTGGCCGAGGCGATCTTGGCGACCGGCTGGCCCTCGCCGCCGATCAGGACGGCGCCGCCGGCCGGGATGACGATCCCGGACAGCGCGGCACCCTTGGCGTCCGCGAAGGTCGCCGTGGCGCCCTCGCCGACGGTGATCGACTGCAGGGTCTCGGCGCTGTCGCCCGAGTTGCTGATGTTCACGGTGAGCTGGGCCGGCCCCGCGTGCTCGGAGCTGGCCCCGGCCGCGGTCACCACCACGATGTTGTTGAGCTTGAGGTTCTCCCCGATCGACGTCGCGGCGTTGTCCGGCTTGATCTGCAGGGTGTCCGGGCGGTTCCCGGCGGCACAGGCGGACAGCGGGAGGATCGCGGCGAGGGCGATCACGGCGATCGCGCCGCGTCGAAGGCTGCGGCTCACGGCGGCGGCATCTCCTTGGATCTCGGGTCGGTGGTCAGGGTCAGATTACCGACCGCGGTTATCCGGTTCTCACGGGGTGGTCCCGTGTCGCGGGTTGAGTCGCCGCTCGGGTGGCCGACGGGGCCCGCCGGGAGGCGCGACCGCGTATACGGCAAAAACCCATGATCAAATCATGGTTTCCGGAGTGTTGCCAGAGGTTTCGTCAGGTGTGTATACCGCCTCCGACCTGCGGTAAGGCCCGGTCGAACACTGGTCGCAGCACGCCGGAGGGGCCCTTGTCAAGCCCCGAGACCGGCTCTGACCTGCGAAAACGCCCTTCGGGTGAACCGAGAACCATGTTATTCTGGTAAGCCACGGAAGGGGCCCTGTCACATGACGTTCAAGGTTGGCGACACGGTGGTCTACCCCCATCACGGGGCTGCGCTGATCGAGGCCATCGAGATTCGCCAGATCAAAGGTGTGGACAAGACCTACCTGGTGCTGAAGGTGCAGCAGGGAGACTTGACGCTGCGCGTTCCCGCGGAGAACGCGGAGTTCGTAGGCGTGCGGGACGTAGTCGGTCAGGAGGGCCTCGACCGCGTGTTCGAGGTGCTGCGGGCGCCGTACACCGAGGAGCCGACCAACTGGTCGCGTCGGTACAAGGCGAACCTCGAGAAGCTCGCCTCCGGCGACGTGATCAAGGTGGCCGAGGTCGTCCGCGACCTGTGGCGTCGCGAGCGTGAGCGCGGTCTCTCGGCCGGAGAGAAGCGGATGCTCGCCAAGGCGCGCCAGATCCTGGTCAGCGAGCTCGCGCTCGCGGAGAACACCAACGAGGACAAGGCGGAGACGCTGCTCGACGAGGTCCTGGCCTCGTAGTACAGCCCCCGCATGTCGAAGCGCCCGATGCCGGTGCGTCACCATGGTCACGTACGTGACCATGGTGACGCACCGGCACCTCGGGCGCTTCGGCGTACCCGGATGCCGACGAGCCCCCGGGCGGTGGTCGAACGGTCTCACGGAGCCCTGGGTTTCGGAAGGGGCCGGGGCGCCGCCGGACGTTCGCCAGGGCCATACCCATCGCGCCGAAGGCGTGAAACCTGACCTCGGGACTTCGAAGAACCGGCGAAGAACCGGCACAGCGCCGAAGGAGCGAAACCCTGAACGGCACAGCAGCAGTCGCAGCAGCCGTGGTCCCCGCCGCAGGGCGGGGCGAGCGGCTCGGGCCCGGAGCCCCGAAGGCCCTGCGCGAGCTCGGCGGGGTGCCCCTGCTGGTGCACGCGGTCCGGGCCCTGGCGCGCAGCCGGGCGGTCGGCCTGGTGGTGGTGGCCGCCCCGCCGGAGGGGGTGGCCGAGGTGATCGCCCTGCTGGACAGTCACGGTCTGGACGGCAAGGACATCCGGGTGGTGGCCGGCGGAGAGACCAGGCAGGAGTCGGTCCGGCTCGGCCTGGCCGCGATCCCGGCCGAGGTCGGCGTCGTGCTGGTGCACGACGCGGCCCGGCCGCTGGTCCCGGTCGAGGTGGTGGACGCGGTCGCCGCGGCCGTCCGGGCCGGGGCCGTGGCGGTGGTGCCCGCGGTGCCGCTGGCCGACACCGTGAAGCTGGTCGAGCCGCAGAGCGGCGGCCGCCCGGAGCCGGTGCTGGACACGCCCGACCGTTCCGCGCTGCGAGCCGTGCAGACGCCGCAGGGCTTCCGCCGGGACGTGCTGGCCGCCGCGCACGAGCGGGCGCTCACCGAGCCCGTCGCGGTCACCGACGACGCCGGTCTGGTGGAGCAGTTCGGCGGCCGGGTGGTCGTGGTGCCGGGTCACGAGGAGGCGTTCAAGGTGACGCGCCCGCTCGACCTGGTGCTGGCCGAGGCCGTACTCGCCCGGAGGAGGGCCTCCGATGGCTTCTGACACTCCCCTGATCCCGCTGGTCGGGATCGGCACCGACGTGCACGCCTTCGAGGCCGGCCGACCGCTCCGGGTGGCCGGACTGGACTGGCCCGGGGCCGAGTTCGGCCTCGCCGGGCACTCGGACGCGGACGTGGCGGCGCACGCCGCCTGCGACGCGCTGTTCTCGGCGGCCGGGGTCGGGGACCTGGGTGCGCACTTCGGCACCGACCGCCCCGAGTGGTCCGGCGCCTCCGGCGTCGCGCTGCTCACCGAGGCGGCCCGGATCGTCCGGGCGGCGGGTTTCGAGATCGGCAACGTCGCGGTCCAGGTGATCGGGGTCCGCCCGAAGATCGGCAAGCGCCGGGCGGAGGCGCAGGCCGCGCTCTCGGCGGCGGTCGGCGCACCCGTCTCGGTCTCCGGCACCACCACCGACGGCCTGGGCCTGACCGGCCGGGCCGAGGGCCTGGCGGCGATCGCCACCGCACTGGTCTACCGGGTCCAGGCGCCCCGAAACCCGGAGTAGTTGACGTCCCCGTTGACGAAAGGTGGCGGGGCACCCCCCGCCGCCCACTACGCTTGACGCTGTGAGCCTTCGCCTGTACGACACCAGCACCCGCCAGGTACGCGACTTCGTCCCGCTTGTACCGGGCTGTGTCTCCATGTACCTGTGCGGCGCGACCGTCCAGGCGCCCCCGCACATCGGACACATCCGGTCCAACCTCAACTTCGACGTGATGCGCCGGTGGTTCGGCTACCGCGGCTACCAGGTCACCTTCGTCCGCAACGTCACGGACATCGACGACAAGGTGATCCAGAAGGAGCGCGAGCTCGGCACCCCGTGGTGGCAGATCGCGTACACCAACGAGCGTGCCTTCAACGAGGGTTACGCGGCGCTGGGCTGCCTGCCGCCCTCGGCGGAGCCGCGGGCCACCGGCCACGTGCCCGAGATGATCGAGATGATGCAGACGCTCATCGCGAAGGGCCACGCCTACGAGTCCGAGGGCAACGTCTACTTCGCGGTGACCACGTACCCCGAGTACCTGGCGCTCTCCAACCAGGAGTTGGACAACCTCCGGCAACCGGAGAGCACCGGCGAGACCGGCAAGCGGGACCCGCGCGACTTCGCGATGTGGAAGCGCTCCAAGGAGGGCGAACCCAGCTGGGAGACCCCGTGGGGGCGCGGCCGTCCCGGCTGGCACCTGGAGTGCTCGGCGATGGCGCACAAGTACCTCGGGGCGTCCTTCGACATCCACGGCGGCGGGCTCGACCTGATCTTCCCGCACCACGAGAACGAGATCGCGCAGTCCAAGGCCTTCGGCGACGACTTCGCGAACTTCTGGGTGCACAACGCCTGGGTCACCATGAGCGGCGAGAAGATGTCGAAGTCGCTCGGCAACTCGGTGCTGATCTCCGAGATGGTCCAGCGCTGGCGCCCGATCGTGCTCCGGTACTACCTGGCCGGGCCGCACTACCGGTCGATGATCGAGTACAGCGAGGAGTCGCTGCGCGAGGCGGAGACCGCGTTCGCGCGGATCGAGGGCTTCATCCAGCGGGTGACCGAGCTCTGCGGTCCGGTGGACGCGGCGCCCGAGGTGCCGCTGGCCTTCGCCGAGGCGATGGACGACGACCTCGCGGTGCCGCAGGCGCTGGCCGTCGTGCACACCGCCGTCCGCCAGGGCAACAGCGCCCTGACCGCGGACGACAAGGAGAACGCGGTGGCGCGACTGGCCGAGGTCCGTGCGATGCTCGGTGTACTGGGTCTCGACCCGCTCGACGAGCACTGGGCCGGCGCCGAACGCGGCGACGACCTCCACGGAGTGGTCGACTCGCTGGTCCAGCTGGTGCTGGAGCAGCGGCAGGCCGCCCGGGGCCGCAAGGACTTCGCGACCGCGGACGCGATCCGCGACCAGCTGGTGCTGGCGGGCCTGTCCATCGAGGACGGCCCGACCGGCTCACGCTGGACGCTCAACAACCAGTAACCCCGCTCTCCGGGGTGAGGGTGGGCCGTACCTGACCGGTACGGCCCATCCGCATGACGCAGAGTATGCTGCCGGCGGTCGCCGCCGGGGCGTGCGAGACAGACAAGGGAAGTACAGCCATGGCCGGCAACAGCCAGCGCAGGAACCGACGCAACCCCGACTCGAAGAAGGGCGCGAGTGTCGGCACCGGCGGGCACAGCCGGAAGGCGCTCCAGGGCAAGGGCCCGACGCCGCCCGCCTCGGCCCGCAAGGGTCACATCAAGCAGCGGCAGGCCAACGCCGCCGTGAAGCGCGAGATGGACGCCAAGTCGCGGGCCGGCATGCGCCGGGCCGGGGCCGCCGGCCGTGGCGGCCGTGGCGGCGCGGGCGCGGCCGAGCTGGTCTTCGGACGCAACTCGGTGGTCGAGGCGCTGCGCGGCGGGGTGCCCGCCACCGCGCTGTACGTGCTCCAGTTCATCGACACCGACGACCGGGTGCGCGAGGCGCTGCAGGCCGCCACCGAGCGCGGTGTGCCGCTGATGGAGGCGCCGCGCGTCCAGCTCGACAACATGACCGGTGGGATGAACCACCAGGGCATGGTGCTCCAGGTTCCGCCGTACGAGTACGCGCACCCGGAGGACCTGCTCGCCGACGCCGCCGACAACGGCGAGGACGCGCTGGTGATCGCGCTGGACGGGGTCACCGACTCCCGCAACCTCGGCGCCGTGGTCCGCTCCGCCGCCGCCTTCGGGGCGCACGGCGTCGTGATCCCGGAGCGCCGGGCCGCCGGCATGACCGCCGGGGCGTGGAAGACCTCCTCGGGCGCCGCGGCGCGCCTGCCCGTGGCGCGCGCCACCAACATGACCCGCGCGCTGGAGGCGTACCAGAAGGCCGGTCTGCTCGTGGTCGGCCTGGCGGCCGACGGCGAGGCGGAGATCGGCGATCTGGCGGCGCTCACCGGGCCGGTCGTGATCGTGGCCGGCAGCGAGGGCAAGGGCCTCTCCCGGCTGGTCTCGGAGACCTGTGACATCCGGGTGCGGATCCCGATGCCCGGGGCGACCGAGTCGCTGAACGCCGGTGTCGCGGCGGGCATCGTGCTCTACGAGGCCGCCCGGATGCGGGCCAAGGGCGCCTGAACCACCGGAACCTGACGCTCATTTGTCGCAGTGAACCGACGTGAACCGATCGGGCCTGGTCAGGCCCGGTCGGTTTACTCATGATCAGTTCAATCCGGGTCGAGAATCCACCCGGGAGAGTGTCCTAACCGGCCGTCACCCGGTTAGACGGGTGTGGACACCAGAACACCTCGGCGCCCTGCCCCGGGCGGCATGGCGGGAATAGATGCCGGCCCCGGCCTCAACACGGTCAAGGTGCCGTCCGACCCGGCTCGGCTCAGCAGTACCCAGGCGAGCTTCCGGGTCCGGCTGGCCGCCCCGGTGGCCCCGATGATCGACGCCCCGGCGGGCGCGGTCTTCGGCGACCCGTACGGGACGGCGGCCTTCACCCCACGCCCGATGGTCACCCCCCAGGTCGTGGTCGGCGGCGTACAGGTCCCGGCGCTGGCCGGTGCCGGCGCAGCGGCGCTCGCCGGCGCGGCGGTGGCTGGTGCCACCCCGGTCCGGCGCAAGGGGCGGGTCACCGCCGTCACCTGGACGGGCCAGGCGGCCCCCGGCGACCAGGCTGCCACCCAGCTGCTGGAGGCGGTCCGCCTCAACACCGTGCCGGCCCCGGCCCGGCCGGTCGGCGGCGAGGCCACCGAACAGCTCCAGGCGTACCGGCCGGCCAGGCCGCCCGTGCCGGAGCCGGTGGACAGCTGGGCCCCGACGGGCGAGCTGCCCGAGGTCTCGGCGGTCGGCACCGACTACGGGCAGGGCAAGTACCCCGGCCGCAAGGTTGACCTCGGCCTGGTGCTGCTGCCGCTGCGGATCGTGCTCGGCTCGCTCTCGGTCTACGCCGGGTTCAGCAAGCTCTGCGACCCGGTGTACTTCGACGGCGGCGACCGCGGCTCGATGATGCGCTGGCTCTCCTCGCTGCACCCGTGGGGGGTCGCCCGGCCGCTGCTGGACTTCGCGATGGCCCACCCGGTGGGCTCGGGTCTCGCGGTCGCGTTCATCCAGATCGTGGTGGGCGTGCTGTCGATCCTCGGCCTCTGGCAGCGGGTCGCAGCCGGTATGGCGATGGCTCTCTCGGCCGCGCTGCTCTTCACGGTCAGCTGGCGGGCGGTGCCGGTCTACGACACTCCCGACCTGATCTTCCTGGCGGCCTGGAGCCCGCTGCTGATCGCCGGGGCGCCGTTCGGCTCGCTGGACGGCCGGATCGCACTGGAGGCCTGGCGCCGGTACGGCACCTCGGCACCGGCCGCGCTGCGACGGCGGATCCTGCGCCGCAGCGGCGTGGTGACCGCCGTGGTGGTCGGGCTGACCCTGCTGCTCGGCTCGATGCTCGGCGCGGCGGTCCGCACCGGCGGCCGTCCCGACCCGGCGCCGGTCAGGCCCCCGACCGACTTCGGCTCGCCGATGTGGCCCGGCAACGGCCCCTCGCCGACGCCGCCCCCGGCCAGCCCGGCGCCGAAGACCCCCACGCCGACGCCGACGCCCTCGCCCAGCAAGAGCGGCAGCGCGAAGCCGCACTCGACCAAGTCGGAGTCCGGCTCGGTCGCCCCGGTGCCGTCGGGCAAGGGCAGCACGGCGGGCACCGGCTCCGGCAGCACCGGGACCGGCGGCACGGGCACCGCGCCGAGGCCGGCCTCCAGCAGCCCCAGCGGGCTGCTGGGCGGGGTGCTCGGCGCTCCGCTGCTGGTCGGGATGGGCTCGGCTGCGGGCGCCGGTGCCGGCGCCGGTCCGGCAGGGGTGGACGCCTGACAGCCGGCTCGGACGTCTCGGACGGCTGAGCAGTGGAGGGGCGGTGGACCGTACCAACGGTCCACCGCCCCTCCACTGTGGTGGTTTCCCGTCAGGAGTTCAGCGTGGCAAGCTCCTTGGCCGCCTCGGTGAGGTCCTTCGCGGTGTCGATCGCGCGCCAGAAGCACCCCTGCGGCAGCTGGTAGCCCGCCAGCCGCTTGCTGCGGGCGAGTTGGGGGAAGGTGGTGCGCTCGTGGTCGCCGACGTCGGGCAGCAGGTCCTGGAAGTCGGGGCCGAAGACGTACAGCCCGGCATTGATCAGGAAGGGCGAGGGCGGCGCCTCGATGAAGTCGAGCACGTTGCCGAACTGGTCGGTCTCCACCGCGCCCCACGGGATCCGCGGCCGGGCCAGTGCGAGCGTCGCGACGGCGTCCCGCTCGTGGTGGAAGGCGGCCATGTCGCGCAGGCTGAACCTGGTCCAGATGTCGCCGTTGGTGGCGTACCAGGGCTCACGGGGGCGGGGGAGCGCCTTGGCCGCGTACTTCAGGCCGCCGCCGCGCCCGAGTGGGACGGTCTCCACCACGGTGCTGACGGCGAGCGGCAGGTCGGCCTGGTCGAGCCACTCCTGCAGCACCTCGGCGAGGTGCCCGCAGGAGATCACCACATCGGTCACACCTTCGGCGGCGAGCCAGCCGAGCTGGTGCCCCAGGATGGGCATCCCGGTACCGGGGATCTCGACCAGCGGCTTGGGCCGGTCGTCGGTGTACGGGCGCAGTCGCGAACCCTGCCCGCCCGCCAGGATGACGGCCTGGGTCACGGCGGGGGCGTACGGGTGCAGTGCGGCGGAGTCAGCGGTCATGGCAGCACTCTAGGGCTGCCGACGGGACCGTACGGGGTACCCGGAACGCGAGCCGGTGCCGCGCGGCGAGGTTCGCCCTGGCACATCCTCTCGCCGCACCCGGCCGAAGGCCCGGGGAGGTCCGCTACGTCTGGCCTTCGCCCGGCACGCCGAGGGCACGAGCCTTACGACGTGCCGCGGCAGACCCTGCCCGCAGTGCGGCGCTAGCCGACCACACCCGCGGCGAACGAGCCGTCACAGACCGGGCGGGCGAACGAGCGGGCCCGCTGCGCGTCGCCCTGGTACTTGCGCACGGCGGCCTTGCCGAGGTCGGCGGCCAGCGTGCTGCAGTACGGGGTGAGCGCGGGCTTCTCCCGCATGGTGCGCTCCAGCAGGTCGAGCGCGGTACCCGGGTTGTGGGTGCGCAGCTCGTCCATCAGGTCGACCCGGAGGGCGTCCTGCGGGGCCATGCCCTGCGTGTTGGTGGCGGTCGCGGAGCGGCCGATGGTGCCGTCACCGCTGGAGGCGGCCACCACCTGCTGGTCGAGACCGGTCGGTGGCGCCCAGGGGACGCGGGTGACGGCGAGCGTGCCGGTGGTCACCAGGATCACGGGCAGGGTCAGGGCAACGGTCTGGCCGATGCGGCGCACGAGCTGCTTCACGGTCAGGAGCGTAGCGGTGTGTGGGGCCCGGGTCGCCCTCCGTTACCCCAATGAGTGACGCGTGTCCTGTTTCGTCCTGCCATTCGGTTGACGCACGGGGCACGGACGACCGAACCCCCGACCGGTGATGCCCCGGCCGGGGGTTCGTGATGTCGACAAGTCGTCAGGCGCCGCCGCGCCCTGTCACGACGGTCAGGCGCTCAGGCGGGCACCGGTGGTGGTGTTGAAGACGTGGGTCTCGCCACCGGTCGGGACCACGTGGATGGTCTCGCCCTTCATCGGGATCTGACGGCCGTGCACGCGAACGACGATGTCCTTGTCGTCGCCACCGATCTTGGTGGTGCCGTAGACGAAGCCGTCCGCGCCGAGCTCCTCGACCACGTTGACGGTGACCGCGACGCCCTCGATGCCGCCCGCCGGGACGATCTCGAAGTGCTCCGGACGGATGCCGACGGTCACGCTCTTGTCGGTGCCGGCGCCGGCCAGCTCGTCACGGGAGATGTTGATGACCGAGCCGCCGAACTTCACGCCGCCGTCCACCAGCGGCACGTCGACCAGGTTCATCGCGGGCGAGCCGATGAAGCCGGCCACGAAGAGGTTGGCCGGGCGGTCGTACATGTTGCGCGGGCTGTCGACCTGCTGCAGCAGACCGTCCTTGAGCACCGCGACCCGGTCGCCCATGGTCATGGCCTCGACCTGGTCGTGCGTCACGTAGACGGTGGTGATGCCCAGACGGCGCTGGAGCGACGCGATCTGGGTACGGGTCGAGACGCGGAGCTTGGCGTCCAGGTTGGAGAGCGGCTCGTCCATCAGGAAGACCTGCGGCTCACGGACGATCGCGCGGCCCATCGCGACACGCTGACGCTGACCACCGGAGAGCGCCTTCGGCTTGCGGTCCAGGTAGTCGGTCAGGTCGAGGATCTTCGCGGCCTCCTCGACCTTGGTGCGGATCTCGGCCTTGTTGACGCCGGCGATCTTGAGCGCGAAGCCCATGTTGTCCGCGACGGTCATGTGCGGGTAGAGCGCGTAGTTCTGGAACACCATCGCGATGTCCCGGTCCTTCGGCGGCAGGTGGGTGACGTCACGGTCGCCGATGCGGATCGCACCGCCGTTGACGTCCTCCAGGCCCGCGAGCATCCGGAGGCTGGTGGACTTGCCACAGCCGGAGGGGCCGACCAGGACGAGGAACTCGCCGTCCTCGACATGCAGCTCCAGGGCGTCCACGGCGGGCTTGGTGCCGCCGGGGTACAGCCGGGTCGCCTTGTCGAACGTGACAGAAGCCATGGTTCTCACACTCCTTCACCGGCAGGAACGTGCCGGACGATCCGAGTAAAGGTTGGGTTGTCGTCCGCCTCCCCGAGTGGTCTGTACCACTGACGGGAGGGCTTCCGGTGACGCTACCTGGCGGATCGTCCGATTGTCAGCCCTACGAGCGGCCGATTTCGGCATCAGTCCGATCACGACCCCGCCCCCGGTGATCGATAACCCTCCCCACCCGGCCACCCCCGCCCGGTACACTGCCCACTGGTACCGCCGTGGCCTCGCCGCGGACGGTCACCGCGCCTCCTTAGCTCAGTTGGCCAGAGCACCGCTCTTGTAAAGCGGGGGTCGTCGGTTCGAACCCGACAGGGGGCTCTCGTTTCCACCCCGGATGAGCTGCAGCTTTGGCCTTCTGGGGGCTTCACCGCTGGCCTCGGACGATGTCCGAGGCCATTTGCGTATGCGGCGCGATGTTTTACAGGTCGGTGTCACGTCGGCTCCTCTGTGGCGCTCGGTCGGTATGGTGACTGGTATGGCAACGAAGAAGTACACGGTGACGCTGCCGGAGGAGCTGGCCGAGGAGATCCGTGCCGAGGTGGGGTCGGGGGCTTCAGCAGGTACGTCGCGCAGGCCATAGAGCGTCAGCGTGAGAGGGATCATCTGCATGAGTTCGTCGGCTGGTGGGAGGGCGAGCACGGTGCGGTCAGCGACGCGGAGCTGGCGCTCGCAGAGGCGGAGAGGGTCGCGCTCCAGCGAGAGCACTCGGAGCGCAAGGCCCGTTCTGTGCCGCACCGCAAGGCGGGTTGATGTCAGAGGTCGTCTACGTGCTCGACAGTGAGGGCTTGTCACAAGCCGTCCTCGGGCACCGGGTGACGGGTGCCCGGTTGAAGGAAGCGGATCGGTCCGGCATCCGGGTCGTGACCACGTCGATGACGCTCATCGAGGGCTACCACGGGCGGGTCAAGAAGGCCGCGTGGGCATGGGCCCTCTCCAAGATCGCCGTTGAGCCGGTGACGAAGGAGATCGCGGGGGAGGCGATCGAGTTGCGGAGGCAGCTGGACTGCGTGGACACAAGTGCGCCGCCGATGCTGCTCTTGCCGCCGTGGCGCTGCGTCAGCGTGGCGACGTCACGATCTTCACGTCCGATGAGGAGGACATGAGACTTCTCTGTGGTGATCGGGTCGTGGTCAGGGGAGTCTGAGGCCGGAGTTGGTCGGACCGGGAGCAAAGCGGGATGGCCGGTTCGAACTCGACGGGCTCGGCGCACGCAGCGTCCGTCGAATGCGCGGGGAGCCGGCTCGCGGGCGGTGCCCGGGACCGGCCCTCCGTTGTCGGTGGCTTGGGTGTGGCCCGGTCGGGTGGGTCATTCGCGGGGGACCGTGGCGAACTCCCTCATGGAGCCCCGGGCGTTGTCGAGGACGCGGTTGCCCTGTTGGTCGATCATGCGGGTGATCGACTCCTGGGCGATGCCGAAGAATATTGCCCAGGCCGCGATCTGGCCGCTGTTGTCGAGGTAGGTGAGGCCGGGGACGAACTCGCCGCGGATGAGGATGATTCCGAGCAGGGCGGAGAGAGCTCCCAGGGGTAGCCGGAGCAGCATGAGCACCATCGGCACCATGTAGGGCGTCGCAGTGCCCTGGATGTGCCGGAGGGAGATCGCGCCGGCCACGGCCGCTGCGCACATTCCGATGAACTCCACGAGCATCAGGTCGACGCCCGAGGGCGCGCCGGTGCCGACCGGACACTGGCGTACTCCGTCGGGATAGAAGCAGGTCTTCTCCGCCAGGGCTCCGGGGGCGGCGAATCCCCAGGCGATGGACAGGGCGACGAGGATCGTCAGGGCGAAGACCGAGGCCAGGAGGAAGTTGCGGAACGTTCGGACCTGGGCCCGTTCGGAGTCCGCCGCGTCGTTGGCGGCGTGTAGCGTACGTACGGCCAAGTCGCGGAAGGTCTCGTCGAGTTGGTGGCTGTTGTCGGTCAGGTGGCTCTCCAGGAGCTTTCGCTGCGGGTCCTGGTTCCCGAGGTGCTGCTCCGCTTTGGCCAGGACGGTCGCTCCGCACCATCGGAGGTCGGCCGTGGGAGAGATGCGGAGGATCGCCTCCTCGGCCGAGTGCAGGTTCGGCCAGGCCCGGTCCACTGCCGAGCCTGACCAGATCGAGCGCAGTCCCCCCGCGGTCGAGACGGCCTGGCGGGCGGCCTCCAGGTGCCGGTCCGCCATGGTGGCGATGCTCTGGTTCTCGGCCGCCACCAGGGGTCGTAACCTGTCGACCTGGGACTGCAGGTCGGCGATGTATGACGCACACCTCTGCCGCCAGGAGGACTGGCCGATGCCGGTCACGTCGGAGTGCCTGGTCTCGGTCGTAGCTCTTACCGCCATGGATCCTCCATGGGAGCGCGGTAATTGAGGGTGCGGACTGGGACGTACGGTCTCCCGGTTCCAGCCTCGACCCGGGTGATCAGCGGTGCAACCCTGCGGTCCGGAGGTACCCGCGCCGGACGGGTTCAGCCGAGGATGACCGGGTCGTGGGCGAGGTCGTGGAGGAGGGCGTCGAGCTTGGGGCGGTCGACGGAGGACATCAGGAAGACGTGGACGTAGCTGCGGCGGGTGGACTCGTCGCCGGGGGTGGTGAGCACGTCCTGGGAGGACAGCGACCATTTGGTGACCAGGGCCGGGCTGGGCTTGCGGAAGCGGACCGTGATGGCGCCCGGGGTGCGGGCGGGCCAGAGGGTCAGGTCGTGGGAGAGCTCCAACAGACGGAGTTGGTGCTCGAGGTAGGCGGCCAGTTCCTGGGCCCGGCGGATGCGGGCGATCTGGTCCCGGTGGGAGTGGCGTGAGAGGTGGTCCCAGAGGATCAGCGGCGAGAAGCCGTTGCGTGAGCCCGCGAAGGTGGTGTCCGGGGCGCCGGTGTAGTCGGGTTGGGACGGCGGGGAGATCTGGTACTTGACCTTGGTCATGTAGATGCCGCAGGGCCAAGGGGCACCCGGCCACTTGTGGCCGCTCATGGCGATGGAGGAGACCATGTCGAGGTCGCCGAACTCCCGGGTGGGCAGGCTGAGGCCGAAGTCGAACTCGGGGAGGCCGGTGTCGGGGATCCAGCCGTGCGACGGGTCTGCGGCGGCCATCCGGACGAACGGGGCGTAGCCGGCGCCGAGGGCGCCGTCCACGTGGATCCAGAAGCGGCGGCGCAGGTCGCTGAGGGGTTCGCCGGTCTGCGGGTCACGGCCGTGGGTGACCTGGGCCTGGATCAGTCCGTGGCGTTCGAAGATCGGGAGAAGCCGTTCGCAGGCCTGGCGGACGTCGTCGTGGGCACCCTTGAAGGTGCTGCCGAGGTTGAGGCTGACGAAGATCGGGTGGCCCTTGGCGGCGAAGAACTCCACCAGGGTGGCGAGGGCGTCCACGTCGATCTCGCCGGTGCCGTCCCAGGAGTGCCCGGAGGGGCCGCTGCGGGACGGCACCTCGGCCGGCCAGTCGGGCAGACCGGGCAGCGGGCACTCGCCGGGGTAGTGCTCCGCGCCCACGGCCTGGAAGGTGTCGACGCCGAGGACGCGGACCGCCTTGGCGAAGGAGTAGTGGGTGTCCTCGGAGTAGAACGCCACCGGGCGGCGGGAGTTGGGGTGGGCGGGGCCGGGCGTCGGGGCGGAGGTGGTGGACGGTTGGATGAGCTGCTTGCCGGTCAGGTAGTCGCGGGCGTTCCAGAGGGCGTACATGTTGCCCTCGGTCGAGCCCATCGAGAGGACGTAGCCCCAGTACGACTCCGGGTCGGCCGGATCGTGCGGCCCGTTCGCGTGCCACAGGGCGGCGTAGTAGTCGAGCACCGCGCGTTCGACGACCTTGGTGTTGGGCTTGTAACCGCCGCTCTGGAACGGGTCACCGAGGTTGTTGATGTTGTGCTGCATGAACCGGCCGAGGTCGAAGGCGCAGCCGCCCATCTCCTGCGTCGCCTGGTAGCCGAGCAGGTTGCGGCGCTTCCTGGTCAGGTAGCCGTCGAGCCGGTCGAGCGCGCGCAGGCGCTGGTCCTCGCCCAGGCCGGTGACGGGGAGGGCGAAGTCGGCGGCGTCCGGCTCGTCGGTGGGCGGGACGAGGAGGGTCGGTCCGTCGAGAAGGTCGGGCCCGTCGAGGAGGTCGGTTCGGCTCATGGCTGCTCAGGATGGAACCTCTGACGGTGAGGAGGGAAGCAGTCCGCAGAAGATTCGAAATCAGGCGCCGAAAGCTTGCGCATCTTCGGAACCAGGGGCGAACCTGTGCGCTGTGCCGAACTTTCCTCACGCCCACCGGGCGCCCCTGGACGACGTGGACCGGGCCATCCTGCGGATCCTGGTGGACAACGCCCGTACGCCGAACAACGCGCTCGCCGAGGCGGTCGGGATAGCCCCGTCGACCTGCCTGGCCCGAGTGCGGGCGCTGCGCGAGCGCGGGGTGATCCGGGGGTTCAAGGCGGAGATCGCGCCCGCGGCGATCGGGCTGCCGTTGCAGGCGATGATCTCCGTCCGGCTCCGGGCGCACACCCGGCAGCAGAACGAGAGCTTTCGGGACGCGGCGCCCGACATGCCGGGTGTGGTGGCGGTGTTCCACATGGCCGGCTCCGACGACTACCTGCTGCACGTCGCCCTCGCGCACCCCGATGCCCTGCGCGACTTCGTGGTGGACCACCTCACCACCCACCCGGCGGTGGCCCAGACCCGGACCAACCTGATCTTCGAGCAGATCCCCGGCCGTCGGGGGCTCACTCCGGAGCTGTGAAGCGGGCGCGGTCAGGGGGCGGGCAGAGCGGCCGCCGCCTGGTGCCAGGCGGGGTCGAGGGCGAGGGCGGACAGCTGCACCCCTGTCAGCAGCGGCGGGTTCGGGTAGGGCTCCTTCCGATCGGATCCCGGGCCCGGGATGTTGCCCGCGCCGGCCGTCACCGTGGTCCCGTCGGGGCGTTGCACGGTGGCCCGCCAGTCCTGTTCGCCACCCGCGGCCCGGGCGGGTAGGGAGAGCGTCAGGAAGCCGCCGTCGGGCTGTGCGGTGACGGTGCAGCCCGGGATGTTGCACGCGGGAGGGTGTACCGTCCCGTCCGCCGACGGGGCCGCGCGGCCGACTTCGATCCTGATGTTGCCCGTGCCGCTGCCGTCCGACGCGATGTAGGCGGCAGCCGCATGCTTGACGGAGACGCCGGGAGTGAGCGGGATGTCGGAAGTGCGGTCCAGTGTCCAGGGATTGCTCAGCTTAAGGCCGGTGGGGACCTTCGACCGGAGCAGCTCCAGCAGCTCGGCGGCACCGGTCGGCGCCGGGGTGGCGACGACGGATGGAGTCGCGGTCGTGCTCCGGGCGGCCGGCGGTGCGGGGGGTTGGACCGTGGCGGCGGGGGCCAGGGTCAGCGCCACCACGCAGACCGCGGCGACGCCGCCCGCGCCGGTGGCGATGCCGGTGAGGGTGCGCAGACGTCGGGCACTTCGGCCACGGTGCAACAGCCGGGCCATTGGTACGGGCACGGGAGTGACCTGACGGTCCATCAACAGGCGCAGGGCTCGGGCGATCCGCTCGTCTTCCTCGGTCACGGTGTGGCCTCCTGGTTCGCTAGCAGGGTGGTGCGAAGCCGGGCCATCGCCCGGGCGTTCTGGCTCTTCACGGTGCCGACCGAGCAGCCGAGCGCGGCGGCGGTGTCCTTCTCCGACAGGTCCTCGACGTGGCGCAGGACGACCACGGCACGCTGGCGTTCGGGGAGTTCGCGCAGTGCCTGGTGGAGTTCGTCCAGTTCGTCGAACCGGCTGCCGAGCGGGTCCGTGGATCGAACGGCGCTCTCGGGGACGTCGGCCGTGACCAGCTCACGTCGCCGTCGGCGCCACCAGCTGACGTGGTTGTTGACCAGCATCCGCCGTAGGTAGGCGTGCGGTTCATCCGTGGCTGCCCGACGCCAGCGGACGTAGAGCTTGACCAGGCAGTCCTGGAGCAGCTCTTCGGCGCGGTGCCGGTCGCCGGTCAGCAGTGTCGCGGTGCGCAGGTGCCGATGCCAGGCGGCCTCGACGAAGTCCGCGTAGGCGGCGTCCTCGGTTTCTCGACTCACGAAGGACAGACGCGGGAGGGGCGGCGAAAGGTTGTCAGCGTCGGCGGGTCCGGCAAAGTCGTGTTTTTGCGAAAATCTGTCGGCATCTTGTGGCCATCTGTCGAGCAGTGGTTAAGTGGCGAGGCCGCCGGGAGAGCACTCAGGACTGCGGCACCCACCCCACCCATGCCCGCAGAAGGGTTCCTCCGTCATGAGCAGAACTGGGCTCGTCCGCAGATCCGTCGTCGTCGCCGTGGCTGCGGGGGTGAGCATGTCCGCTGCCGCCTGCGGGAGTTCAGGAGGCACGGCGGACGGGGCGGCGAAGGTGACGATCAGTGTGGACTGCCAGCCGCCGGTGACCAAGGCGGCGGAGCGGAAGCAGTGGGACGAGGACGTCGCGGCCTTCGGCAAGCTGTACCCGAACGTGACGATCAAGAGCAAGGACGCCTCGCCCTGCGAGGAGCCGGCGCCGTTCACGGCCCAGCTCAAGGGGAAGACGCAGACGGACGTCTTCTACACCTACTTCACCGACCTCGACCAGGTGCTCGATGCGGACGGCGCCGAGGACATCAGCGCGTACGTCAACGAGACCACCGTCCCGGCGTTGAAGGACATCGACCCATCGGTGCTGGCCACGCTCAAGGACGGCGGCAAGCTCTACGGCCTACCGACCTCGAACTACAAGATGGGCCTGCTCTACAACCGGAAGCTGTTCAAGCAGGCGGGGCTCGACCCGGAGAGGCCGCCGGCCACCTGGGCCGAGATCCGGGAGGCGGCGAAGAAGATCGCGGCGCTCGGCAACGGCGTGAACGGTTACGGCGAGTACAGCGCGACCAACCAGGGCGGCTGGCACTACACGGCCGAACTGTACGGCCTGGGCGGCGCGATGGTGAGCGAGGACGGGAAGAGGGCCGCGTTCAACACGCCCGAGGGCCGGCAGGTGCTGCAGAACCTGTACGACATGCGCTGGACGGACGGCACCATGGGCGCCGCGCAGAGCCTCAAATGGCCTGACCTGATGACCCAGATGGCGGCCGACAAGCTCGGCATGTACGTCGGTGCGCCGGACGACATCACGTACATGGTGCAGACGCTCAAGGGTGACTACGAGGCGTACGGCATGGGGCCGATGCCCGGGGGCAAGGCGGCGCTGCTCGGCGGCAACGACTACATGTTCAAGAAGGGGTCCACACCTGACCAGATCAAGGCGGGCATCGCCTGGATCAACTTCAAGTACCTGACCACGGGCAAGGGCCAGTTCGACTACGCGCGGACCAAGGCCGACGGGCTGCCGGTCGGCCTGCCGCAGCCGTTCTTCTTCACCGGTGCCTCGCTGGCGGCGGACAACCAGGCGAAGGCGGCAAGCGCCACCGTGCCGGTGCGGAACTACGCGCCGTACCTGGCCGTCGCGGTGCCCGGCAGGACGGAACCGGCCAACGCGCAGCAGCTCTACAAGGTGCTGGACAACCCCGTCTCGGCGGTGCTGACCGACCAGGGTGCCGACGTCGCCAAGCTGCTCGCCGACGCCGAGGCCCAGGTCAACCAGGTGCTGGCGAGTCTGCAGTGACCGCCCGTCGGGTCCGGGAGCAGCTGACCGCGCACGGCTTCCTGTTCGGCGCCCTGCTCTGCTTCGGGGTCTTCACCTGGTACCCGATGGTCCGTGAAGTGGTGATGAGCTTCCAGAGGACCAGGCGCGGACGGACCACCTGGGTGGGGCTGGACAACATCGACCAGCTGCTCCAGGACCCGGCGTTCTGGCAGGCGTGGCGCAACACGCTGCTGTTCACCCTGCTGGCGCTGGTGTTCGGCTTCGCGGTGCCGTTCTTCGTCGCGGTGCTGCTGAACGAACTCCGGCATGCCAGGTCGTACCTGCGGATCCTGGTGTACCTGCCGGTGATGATGCCGCCGGTCGCCTCGGTGCTGCTCTTCAAGTACTTCTACGACCCGGAGTTCGGGCTGTTCAACGCCGTCCTGCGCGCCCTGCACCTGCCCACCTCGGCCTGGCTCAACTCGCCGGACACCGCGATGGTGTCGGTGGTGATCGCCTCCACCTGGATGAACATGGGCGGCGCCACGCTGATCTATCTGGCGGCTCTCCAGGGCATCCCCGGAGAGTTGTACGAGGCGGCCGAGCTGGACGGGGCCGGTCTGTGGCGCCGGCTCTGGCACGTGACGGTTCCGCAGACCCGGCTGATCCTCTCGCTGCTCCTGCTGCTCCAAGTGGTCGCCACCATGCAGGTGTTCGTCGAGCCGTTCCTCCTGACCGGCGGGAACGGACCGCAGGGGTCCACCACCACGGTGGTCCACCTCGTCTACCAGTACGCCTTCAACTTCAACAACTACGGCGCCGCCTCGGCGCTCGGCCTGATCATGCTGCTGGTGCTGGCCGGGTTCTCCGCGCTGTACGTCCGGCTGTCCCGGCAGGCCGACTAGATGGGAGCCCCGGTGGACGAGCCGCAGACCCGGACGCTGATCTCGCAGACCCAACTCAACCGGCCGCTCAGCAGGTTGCTGTACCGGACCGTGCTGGTGCTGACCGTGGCCGGCTTCACCCTGGTCTTCCTCGGGCCGCTCTACTGGCTGGTGACCGGTGGGTTGAAGTCCACCGCCGAGGTGATCCAGAACCCGCCGACACTGTTTCCGGCCGAGCTGCACCCCGACACCTATGTCACCGCCTGGCGCCAGCTCGGCCTCGGACGGCTGCTGTTCAACACGCTGTACTACGCCCTGGGGGCCCTCGCGTTCCAGCTGGTGTTCGACGTGGCGGCGGCGTACGCGCTGTCCAAGCTGAGGCCGGTGCTGGGGAACCTGATCCTCGGCATGATGCTGGCGACCCTGATGATCCCGGCGGCGGTGCTGATCGTGCCGCAGTACCTGACCGTGCTCGACCTGCCACTGCTGCACGTCAACCTGGTCAACACGCCGTGGGCGATCTGGCTGCCGACAGTGGCGAACGCCTTCAACATCTTCCTGCTCAAGCGGTTCTTCGACTCCGTCCCCGAAGACCTGATGGCGGCGGCGGCGATCGACGGGGCCACCCCGTTCCGCGCCCTGCGCTCGATCGTGCTGCCGATGTCGCGGCCGATCCTCGGGGTGGTGTCGATCTTCGCGGTGGTCAACGTCTGGAAGGACTTCCTCTGGCCGATGCTGGTCCAGCCGGACCCGGCCAACCAGACGCTCAACATCGGCATCAAGTCGCTCTCGATGGGCGTACCGCAGAACGTGATCACCGCCGCGCTGGCGATCGCCTCGGTGCCGACCGTGGTCTTCTTCCTGATCTTCCAACGCAACATCATGTCCGGGCTCACCTCCGGCGGACTGAAGGGCTGAGACCCGCAGGGCCGACCGGAGCAGCACGGACGCCGACCCGAAAGGACCCCTCACCGTGGGACAGCAATCCCGGCTCCCCTCCGAGCACCCGCACTGGTGGCGCGACGCGGCGATCTACCAGGTGTACCCGCGCAGCTTCGCGGACGGCGACGGTGACGGCACCGGAGACCTGGCCGGGGTCCGCGCTCGACTGCCCTATCTGGCCGAACTCGGCGTCGACGCCGTCTGGTTCAACCCCTGGTACCCCTCGCCGATGGCGGACGGAGGCTACGACGTGGCCGACTACCGGGGCGTGGACCCGCTGTTCGGCACCCTGGACGAGGCCGAGAAGCTGATCGCGGAGGCGCTCGGGCTCGGCATCCGTACTGTGGTGGACATCGTCCCTAATCATGTGTCGGACCAACACCCTTGGTTCCGAGCAGCGTTGGCGACATCACCGGGAAGCCCGGAGCGCGAGCTGTTCCACTTCAGGCCCGGCCGGGGGGAAGGCGGTGAGCTGCCGCCGAACGACTGGGTCTCGGAGTTCGGCGGCTGCCCGTGGACCAGGCTGCCGGACGGCGAGTGGTACCTGCACCTGTTCGCCACCCAACAGCCCGACCTCAACTGGGCACACCCGGAGGTCCGTTCGGAGCACGAGGAGATCCTCCGGTTCTGGTTCGACCGGGGCGCGGCCGGGGTGCGGATCGACTCGGCCGCGCTGCTCGCCAAGGACCCCGCGCTGCCGGACTTCGTCAGGGGCCGTGACCCGCACCCGTTCACCGACCGGGAGGAGCTGCACGACATCTACCGCTCGTGGCGGGCGATCGCGGACGAGTACCCGGGCGAGCGGATCCTGGTCGGCGAGGTCTGGCTGCCGGACGCCGAACGGTTCGCCCGCTACCTCCGGCCGGACGAGCTGCACACCGCGTTCAACTTCGACTTCCTGGCCCGGCCCTGGGAGGCCCGCGCCCTGCGCGAGTCGATCGACGGAACCCTCGCCCTGCACGCCCCGGTCGGCGCCCCGACGACCTGGGTTCTGTGCAACCACGACGTGACCCGGACGGTGACCAGGTACGGCCGCAGGGACACCCGCTTCGACTTCGCCGGCAAGACCTTCGGCACCCCCACCGACCTGGCACTCGGCCGCCGCCGGGCCCGGGCCGCCGCCCTGCTCTCGCTGGCCCTGCCCGGTGCGGTCTACCTGTACCAGGGCGAGGAACTGGGCCTCCCCGAGGTCGAGGACCTGCCGCTGGACCGGCTCCAGGACCCGATGCACCTGCGCTCCGGCGGCACCGACCCCGGCCGGGACGGCTGCCGGGTGCCGCTCCCCTGGTCGGGCGACCGACCCCCGTACGGGTTCAGCCAGGCTCCGGCCGAGCCCTGGCTCCCGCAGCCGGCCGACTGGGCCGACCTCACGGTCGAGGCCCAGTCGGCCCGCGCTGACTCCATGCTCACCCTCTACCGCACCGCGCTCCGCCTGCGCCGGACCGAAGTCGCGCTGCGCGGCGACGAGTTCGGGTGGCTGCCCAGTGCGTCGGAGGTGCTCGCGTTCCGGCGCGGGGCGGACTTCCGCTGCGTGGTCAACTTCGGGCCCCGGCCCGTACCGCTGGAGCAGGAGGTCCTGCTGGCCAGTGGACCGCTCACCGCGGACCGGCAGCTCCCCACCGACACCGCCGTCTGGCTGCGGGTCGGCTGAGGGGACAGCTGATGGCCCGGTCGCCACCTCCGCCCGGCAAGGTTCCCCACTCCTCACCCCCACCCATCGTTCGGACGACGAGACAGAGGAAACCGTGAGAACCCGAGCTCCGATACCCCGGCTGGTGGCCACCGCGGCCACCATCAGCCTGCTCGCCCTGGCGGGCCCGATGCTGCCCACCACCGCCTCCGCGGCCGGTGGCCCCGACCTGGCGGCCGGCAAGGCCGTCGCGGCCAGCAGCTCCACCGGCGGCCAGGCCGTCGGCAACATCAACGACGGCAACCAGTCCACCTACTGGGAGAGCAGCAACGGCAGCCTTCCGCAGTGGGTCCAGGTCGACCTGGGCTCGGCCACCGGCGTGGACGAGGTGGTGCTCAAGCTCCCAGGCGCCTGGGGCAGCAGGACCGAGACCCTGGCCGTCCAGGGCAGCGCGGACGGCACCAGCTTCACCACCCTGACCAACTCGGCGGGGTACGCCTTCGACCCGGGCAGCGCGAACACCGTGAAGATCGGCTTCCCGGCCACGACCACCCGGTTCGTCCGGCTGGCGATCAGCGCCAACACCGGCTGGCCGGCCGCCCAGATCTCCGAGCTGGAGGTGCACGGCGCGACCGGCACCAGCGCCAACCTGGCCCAGGGCCGAAATCTGACCGCGAGCAGCTACAGCCAGACCTACACCGCGAACAACGCCAACGACGGCTCCCCGTCGACCTACTGGGAGAGCGCCAACAACGCGCTGCCGCAGTGGATCCAGCTCGATCTGGGCGCCTCCGTCGCGGTGAACAAGCTGGTGCTCAAGCTTCCGGCCGGATGGGAGAAGCGCACCCAGACGATCGGCATCCGGGGCAGCTCCAACGGCACCGACTTCACCGACCTGGCCGCCGCCACCGGCTACGTCTTCGACCCGGCCAACGGCAACGCGGTGACCGTCGACTTCGGTACCGCGACCACCCGGTACATCCGGCTGAACGTCACCGCCAACACGGCCTGGCCGGCCGCCCAGCTGGCCGAGCTGGAGGCGTACGGGCCGACCACCGGGGACACCCAGGCGCCGTCGGCGCCCGGCGACCTGGCGTACAGCCAGCCGAGTTCGGGCCAGATCAAGCTGGTCTGGAACGCGGCCACCGACAACGTGGGTGTCACCGGGTACGACATCTTCGCCAACGGTGAGCTGCTGACCAGCGTCGGCGGCAGTGTGCTGAGCTACACCGACACCCGACCGGACAGTGCCACCGTCTCGTACTTCGTCCGGGCCAAGGACGCGGCCGGTAACCAGTCCGGCAACAGCAACACCGTCACCCGGACCGGCGCGACCGGGGACACCCAGGCGCCGTCGGCGCCCTCCGGCCTGGCGTACAGCCGGCCGGGGCCCGGCCAGATCAGGCTGACCTGGAACGCGGCCACCGACAACGTGGGCGTGACCGGCTACGACGTGTACGCCAACGGTGAGCTGCGGGCAGGCCTCGGCGGCGGTGTGCTGACATACACCGACAGCCAGCCGGACAGTGCCACCGTCTCGTACTACGTCAAGGCCAAGGATGCGGCGGGCAACCAGTCGGCGAGCAGCAACACGGTGCTGCGCAGCGGGAGCACCGGCGGCACCAACCTGGCGGCGGGCAAGGCGATCACCGCCTCGTCCTCGATCTTCACCTTCGTCGCGGCCAACGCCAACGACAACGACCTCACCACCTACTGGGAGGGGAACTCCAACAGCTATCCCGACACGCTGACGGTGCCGCTCGGCTCGAACGCCGTGGTGGACTCCGTGGTGGTCAAGCTCAACCCGGCGGCCGCCTGGGGCGCGCGCACCCAGACCATCGAGGTGCTCGGCCGGGACCAGGGCGCGAGTGGGCTCAGCAGCCTGGTGGCTGCCAGGAGCTACTCGTTCGACCCGGCCACCGGCAACACGGTGACCATCCCGGTCGGGGCCACGGTGGCCGACGTCCAGCTGCGGATCACCGCCAACTCCGGTGCGGGCGGCGGCCAGGCGGCCGAGTTCCAGGTGATCGGCACTCCGGCAGCGAACCCGGACCTCACGGTCACCGGCGCCACCGCCTCCCCGGCCAACCCGGTGGAGACCGACGCCGTCACGCTGGCCACCACGGTCAAGAACGTCGGCACGCTGCCCTCGACCGCCACCACGGTGGACCTCTACCTCGAGTCGGCCAAGGTCGGTACCGCGCAGGTCGGCGCGCTGGCCGCCGGGGCGTCGAGCACCGTCTCGGTCAACGCCGGGGCGCAGAACGCGGGTAGCTACCGGGTCAGCGCCAAGGTCGACCCGGCCAACACCGTGGTCGAGCGCGACGAGAGCAACAACGGCTACACCGCCCCGGCCGCCCTGGTGGTCAGCCAGGTCGCCAGCTCTGACCTGCTGGCGGCCCCGGTCAGCTGGTCGCCGGGCAACCCGGCCACCGGGGACGCCGTCGCCTTCTCGGTGGCGTTGAAGAACCAGGGCACGGTCGCCTCGGCGGCGGGCGCGCACGGGATCACGCTCACTGTGGCCGACCAGAGTGGCGCCGTGGTGAAGACGCTGACCGGCGCCTACACCGGCGCGATCGCGGCCGGTGCCACCACCGCCCCGGTGAGCCTGGGCAGTTGGACGGCGGGGAACGGCAAGTACACCGTGAAGACGGTGATCGCCAACGACGCCAACGAGCTGCCGGTCAAGCAGGCCAACAACACTGCCAGCCAGTCGCTGTTCGTCGGACGCGGCGCCAACATGCCGTACGACACGTACGAGGCCGAGGACGGTGTGCTGGCGGGCGGTGCCGCGCTGGTCGGCCCGAACCGGACCGTCGGTGACCTGGCCGGCGAGGCCAGCGGCCGCCGGGCGGTCACGCTCAACTCCACCGGTGCCTCGGTCGAGTTCACCACCAAGGCGCCGACCAACACCCTGGTCACCCGGTTCTCCATCCCGGACGCGGCGGGCGGCGACGGCATCAACGCGACGCTCAACGTGTACGTCAACGGCAGCCTGCTGAAGACCATCGACCTGACCTCCAAGTACGCCTGGCTGTACGGCAGCGAGACCGGCCCGGGCAACTCGCCCGGTGCGGGCGGGCCCCGGCACGTCTACGACGAGGCGAACGTGCTGCTCGGCACGACCGTCCCGGCAGGCAGCAGGATCAGGCTGCAGAAGGACGCGGGCAACACCTCGCAGTACGCGATCGACTTCGTCAGCCTGGAGCAGGCCACCGCCGCCGCGAACCCTGACCCGGCGCGCTACACGGTCCCGGCCGGCTTCACCCACCAGGACGTGCAGAACGCCCTGGACAAGGTCCGGATGGACGGCACCGGCACGCTGGTCGGCGTCTACCTGCCGACCGGTGACTACCAGACCGCGAGCAAGTTCCAGGTCTACGGCAAGCCGGTCAAGGTGGTCGGCGCGGGCCCCTGGTTCACCCGGTTCCACGCCCCGGACACCCAGTCCAACACCGACATCGGGTTCCGTGCCGAGGCGAGCAGCAATGGCTCGACCTTCGCGGGCTTCGCCTACTTCGGCAACTACACCTCGCGGATCGACGGGCCCGGGAAGGTCTTCGACTTCTCCAACGTGGCCGGCACGGTGATCGACAACATCTGGGTCGAGCACATGGTCTGCCTGTACTGGGGCGCCAACACCGACTCGATGACCATCAAGAACTCCCGGATCAGGGACACCTTCGCCGACGGCATCAACATGACCAACGGCAGCACGGACAACCTGATCAGCAACAACGAGGCCCGGGCCACCGGTGACGACTCCTTCGCGCTGTTCTCCGCGATCGACGCGGGCGGGGCGGACGAGAAGAACAACGTCTTCGAGAACCTGACCTCGATCCTCACCTGGCGGGCGGCCGGTGTGGCGGTGTACGGCGGGTACGCCAACACCTTCCGCAACATCCACATCGCCGACACCCTGGTCTACTCGGGCATCACCATCAGCTCGCTGGACTTCGGGTACCCGATGAACGGCTTCGGGACCGACCCGACCAACCTGCAGAACATCTCCATCGTCCGGGCGGGCGGCCACTTCTGGGGCGCGCAGACCTTCCCGGGCATCTGGGTCTTCTCGGCCTCGAAGGTGTTCCAGGGCATCAGGGTGAGCGACGTGGACATCGTCGACCCGACGTACCACGGCATCATGTTCCAGACGAACTACGTCGGCGGCCAGCCGCAGTTCCCGGTGAAGGACACGGTGTTCACCAACGTCTCGATCAGCGGGGCGCAGCGGAGCGGTGACGCGTACGACGCCAGGTCGGGCTTCGGGATCTGGGTGAACGAGTCGGCCGAGGCCGGTCAGGGACCGGCGGTCGGCAGCGCGGTCTTCAACAACCTGCGGTTGAGCGGCAACTTCCAGGACGTCAGGAACACCACCTCCACCTTCACCCTGACCGTCAATCCGTAACCCCATCCGAGAACGGTGCCGCCGGGAGTCCTGCCCTCCCGGCGGCACTTCCCGCTGCTCACGGGCGGCAAGCCTGGAACGCAAGAAAGCGCAAAGAACTTGCGTGGGAGACATAGACTTACGGCATGACACGACGACTTGCCCAGGTGGCGCAGAAGGTCGGCGTCAGCGAGGCCACGGTCAGCCGGGTGCTGAACGAGAAGCCCGGCGTCTCCGAGGCGACCAGGGCGGCGGTGCTGACGGCACTGGACGTGCTCGGCTACGAGCGGCCGACGCAACTCCGTGGTGAGCGAGCCCGGTTGGTCGGCATGGTGATGCCGGAGCTGCAGAACCCGATCTTCCCGGCCTTCGCCGAGGTGGTCGGCGGCGCACTGGCCGGGCAGGGCTTCACTCCGGTGCTCTGCACCCAGACGGCTGGTGGCGTCTCCGAGGCCGACTACGTGGACCTGCTGCTCTCCCAGCAGGTGTCGGGCGTGGTCTTCTTCGGCGGCCTCTACGCCCAGGCGGACGCGACCCACGAGCACTACGAGCGGCTGGCCGAGCGCAGCCTGCCGACCGTGCTGCTTAACGCGGCCATCGACGGTCTCGACTTCGCCCGGGTGTCCTGCGACGACGCGGTGGCGGTGGAACAGTCCATCGGCCACCTACGGCAGTTGGGACACCGGAAGATCGGCCTGGTGCTCGGTCCGAGCGACCACGTGCCGTCCCAGCGCAAGCTGGCGGCGGCCAGGGTGACCGCTACCAAGGCGGGCCTGGAGCTGCCCGACCAGCACGTGGAGCGGGCACTGTTCACCCTGGAGGGCGGCCAGGCGGCCACCACCAGGCTCCTCCGGCAGGAGGTGACCGGCATCATCTGCGCGAGCGACCCGCTGGCGCTCGGCGCGGTCCGGGCGGTCCGCAGGGCCGGGCTCTCGGTGCCGGACGACGTGTCGGTGATCGGCTACGACGACTCGTCCTTCATGAACTGCACCGACCCGCCGTTGACCACTGTCCGGCAGCCGATCGAGGCGATGGGCCGGGCGGCGGTGGACCTGCTGGCGGGGGAGATCGCCGGCGCCAGGATCACCCACGACGAACTGCTCTTCGAGCCCGAGCTGGTGGTACGCGGCTCGACCGCACCGCCGCGCTCCCGGGGCTGACGACGACGAAGGCCCTGACGCCTGGCCAGGGCCTTCGGTGGGTGACGGGTCAGGAGGCGTACGCCTGGATGTCGGAGAGCTGGGCGGCGGGCCAGCCGGTGTTGCAGGTGAAGGTCACCCGCAGGTGGCGGGCGGCGGCGCCCGGGAAGGTGACCGTGACGGTGTTGCCGGTGGCCGGGTCGAAGCCGTAGCCCGCCGGTCCCTTCACGGTGGTCCAGGCGCTGCCGTCGATACTGGTGAGCACCGAGAGCGTCTCGGTCCGCGCGCCCCAGCCGGCCGGCAGCCGTAGCACCAGGCGGCCCACGGTGGTCTGACCGCCGAGATCGGCGCTCAGCGACTGCGGAAAGTCGTTGTTGGCGCTCTCCCAGTAGCTGTTCGGGTCACCGTCGTTGGCACGGGAGACGGTGTAGACGTCCGCGTTGCTGGTTTCGGTGAGAGTCCGGCCCGCGAGCAGATTCGGGTTGGCGGGCGGAGTGGTGGGCGGCGCCGTGCCGGTCAGTACGGTCAGTTCGGCGAGCTGGGCGGCCGGCCAGCCGGTGTTGCCGGTGACCGTGACCCGGAGCCAACGGACTTTCGCCGCGAGGAAGGTGACGGTCGCGCTGTTGCCGGAGGCCGGGTCGAAGGCGACCCCTCGGGAGGAGGCCAGCTCGGTGAAGGCGGCACCGTCGGTGGAGCCGGACACCGAGAGCGTCTCGGTGCGGGCCTCCCAGTTCGGCGGCAGCCCGAGCTGGAGCCCGCTCACAGCCGCAGCCGTGCACCGGTCGACGGTCAGCGACTGCGGGAAGGCGTTGTTGGCGCTCTCCCAGTAGCTGGCGGCGTTGCCGTCGACCGCGTTGGCCGCGCCGTAGCCCTGGTTGCTGCTGCTCGCGGTCGCACCCGGCGCGCAGACCGGCGGGGTGGAGGTCGAGGGGGACGGCGACGGCGAGTTGGACGGCGACGGCGAGGGCTGGGTGCCGCCCGACGGTCGGCCGCCGTAGGTGAACCTCGGCTCCGGCCAGACCCCGGTGCAGGTCGAGCCCGACCAGCCGGAGTTGCCGCCGCCGTCGGTGATGACGAAGCCGGTGCCGACGCAGTTGTGGGTCGGGGTCGCGGCTTGCGCGATGTTCTTCGCCGTCACGTTGGTGTACTTCATGCTCGCGTTGGCCTGCGCCTGGATCGCGTAGGTGCCCGCGCCGTCGATCGTGACGTTGCTGAAGTTGATCCCGGAGACCGCTCCCTCGATGGTCTGGACCGCCTCGTACGAGCTGTCCAGAAGGTCGCTGTCGGTGATGTTGACCGTCGCGCCGCTGATCGGCTCGTTCAGGCCGCTGAACCAGACCGCGCCCACCCCGAAGTTCCAGTTGTAATCGCTGTTCCCGGTGCGGATCAGGGTGTTCCGGGCGGCGGTGATGGTGCCCGCGACGGCGGTGCCGTTGCCCGAGCTGACACCAGGGTAGCGGTTGGCGATGTGCAGGCCGCCGCCGTTGCTGACGGTGTCGGCCATCACGTTGTCCGAGATGGTGAAGTCCTTGCCGCCGTACGTGACGATGTTGTTGGCGAGCACCGGCACGACCACCGTGTTGTGGGTGAAGCTGTCGCCCACGTTCGGTATCCGCTCCGGCCAGGAGGCCAGGCCGTCGTCGCCGGTGTTGCGGACGAAGGTGTTGGTGACCGCAGAGTTGGTGACGCCGGTGTGGAGGTTCACGCCGTCGGCGGTCTGGTCCAGGATCCGGCTGTTGCGGATGGTGAAGCGGTCCATCGGGCCGTCCATCCAGGCGGCCACCTTGGTGTGCTGGATCCACAGGTTGTCGACCACCGAGTTGCTCATCGCACCGCCGATGGCGTTCACCTGGTCGTCGTCCACCCGCTCCTGGATGTCGCCGATGACGGCGAAGTCCCTGAGCGTGACGTCCCGGCTCGGGCCGCCCGCCTCGTGCGGGCGTACGGCGCCGCCGTAGCCGCCGCCGGACACGTACTTGCCGTAGATGCCGGCCGCCCGGTTCCGGTTGGCCGGATCGCGGCCGCCGAGCACGCTGTACCAGGGGCCGGCCCCGGCCAGCGTGACGCCGTCCACCACCACGTGGTCGTACAGGGTGAAGCTGCCCGGCGGGATGAAGACCGTCCTGCCCTGCGCCTGACCGGCGTTGACGGCCGCCTGGAACTTCGCGGTCGAGTCGGTGGCCCCGCTCGGGTCGGCGCCGAAGTCCGCCACCACGTCAAGTGCTCCAGTGGGCCTGGCGATCGGCGCGGCGACCTGCTCGAAGTCGGCGAGGTCGACGGTGAAGCTGGGGGACTGCGCGGTCGAGGAGACCTGCAGCCGGACCTTCGCGCCGGCGGGCAGGGTGGAGCCGAACATGGTCCGGGTCTCGTCGTAGAAGTGGTGCGGATTGGTGTCGCCCGGGTTGTTGTTGAACGGATAACCGCCGTAGTACCAACCGTACTTGGAGGTGACCGGCAGGTCCTTGAGCTTCGATCCGTTGACCAGCAGGTCGATCGAGGCGGTCCGCCCCCGGCCGTCGGCGGTGTCCGGCAGGCTGTACCGGAAGCTCATCGCGTTGGCCGATGCGGTGAGCGTGAACTCCACGTACTGGCCGACGGAGTTGAGCGTGACGGCCTGTCGGCCGGACGCCTCCGAGGGCAGGGTGCCGTAGTGCCGCTCGGGGCCGATCACGATGCCGTTGGTGGCCGCGTACTCGGCCTCCTGCTCCTTGAACGGCACGGTGGCTCCCCGGCCGGTGACGTCCAGCGGTGACAGGGTCGGTACGGCGGCGGCGTGCGCGGACTGGGCGGTCAGGCCGAGCAGGGCGGCGGAGCTCAGTGCGGCGGCCGTGAGCACGGCGAGCGGGCCGCGCAGGCGGCGGAGCGGGGGTGGCTGCATGGGGGATGCACTTCCTTGCTGGTCGCGGGGGCGGGAACGGCCGAGCGTTGGAGAGACTAGGCGCGACAGTGCATGAAGTCCATGTAAATGTGCAAAATTTCGACAGCTACAACGCAAGTACGTCGGATCAGTAGTCTCGGCTCAGTACTGCGACAGGGTGACCGCGTCGACCACGTCGCTCAGTACTGCGACAGGGTGACTGCATCGACCACGTCCCGCAGGTCGTACCGGCGGCGGTAGGCGGTGCGCTGCCGCTCGGCGCCGCCGCCCCCGTGGCTGCACAGCTCCGTCCACAGCCTGTGGACGGTGGCGGCGTCCCCGGCGGCGGCCAGGCCGGGGGCGATCTTGCGGAGCAGGCGCTCGACCAGTTCGACGGCGGGGATCGGGGTGCCGGTGCTCAGGTCGACGCCGGCGCCGGTCAGACCGTCCCGGGCGGCCCGCCAGTGCGCGGCGCGGAGCAGCGCGTCGGGAGTGTCCGGAGGCCGGACGCCCCGGGCGGCCTCGGTCAGCAGTACGGCGGCGAGCGCCCGGGCCAGCCCGGCCAGCAGGACGACCACCCCGGGGTCGGCGTTGACGTCGCAGACCCGGATCTCCACGGTCGGAAAGCGCTCGGAGGGCCGGGCGTGCCAGTAGGCCATTCGGCGGTCGAGCAGCAGGCCGGTGCCGACCAGCCGGTCCAGCAGCGCGTCGTACGCGGCGGCGTCCGCGAGCAGTGGGGTCGGCCCGGCGCCCGGGAACTGCGCCCAGCGCAGGGTGCGCCAGCCTGCGTAGCCGGTGTCCCGGCCGTCGTGGAAGGGCGAGTTGGCGGCGATCGCCTGCAGGGTCGGCAGCCACGGCCGGAGGTGGTTGGCCAGCTGCACGGCGCTCTCCCGGTCCGGCACGCCGACGTGGATGTGGCACCCGGCCACGCCCGCGCCCTGGTCACCGTGGATCAGCGGCCCGTACTCCGTGACCATCCGGCGGTACCGCTCCTGGTCGCTGACGTCGAGCCGGGTGGCAGAGGGGATCACCATGGTGCCGGAGGCCACCGCCCGGCAGTCCGCCTGCTCGGCCGCGGCGGCGACACCCGCGCGCAGCCGGAGCAGTTCGCCGTGCAGCTCGTCCAGGGTCCGCACCGGTACAGTGCGGGTCTCCACCATGGTCGGGAACAGCTCGCAGCCGACCTGGTCGCCGAGCAGCTCGGCGCCGGTCTTCAGGACGGCCGGCGCGGCCCCGACGGCCGCCCGGCTGTGCCGGTCGGCGAGCAGGAACTCCTCCTCGACCCCGATGGTCGGTACCTGGCCCGCATCGGATCCCGACATCGCCCACCGCCCCGCTCCCGTGGTTCCACCTGTCGCTGGGCAGTCTGCCCGGGGACGGGTGGCCGAATCAGCGGACACGCCTGTCCGATCGGGTGGAGCCCCGAGCTCAGTGGCGGTTGCCGACGGCGAAGAGCAGGATCACGAATCCGGCGAACAGATGCGTGCCGGCGATGTAGATCGACGCCCGGACCAGCATCTGGCGGCGTCGGCTCTTCTCGTCCCGGACGGCGGTGCCCTCGGTCATCTCGGCGGGCTCCTTCGGGTGACGGCCGGGTACTCAGATCCCGAGTGTACGGGCGCGGGCGGCGGCCCGGTCGAGCAGCCGGTGGACGTCCGCCTGGCGGGTGGCCGGGGCGTCGTTGTACTCGTCGGGGGAGCTGACGACGTGTCCGCTCGCGTGCAGTACCTCCATCACCTGGACCCGGGCGCGGCGGGCGTCCGTCGGTGAGCCGAAGCCGTGGGCGAGTACGGCGGCCTGGGCGCCGAGCAGGCAGACCCGGCCGTCGGCGTCCCACATGGTGCCCTGCACCCAGCCGGCGGCGGCGAGGTACCGGGAGGTCAGGGTCAGGTGCTCGGCGATGCCGATCCGGGTCGGTGCGGGGGGTCTGCGCAGCAGGCGGTCCAGCAGGGTCGCGGTCGGTGGTCTGGACTCCGCGTACCAGGGTCGGCGGACGCTGCCGAGCGGACAGACGTACGGCAGGTCGGGGCGGGTGGGGACGGAGGCCAGGTAGGCCTCGATCTCGGCGACCAGGTCGGAGCTGTCGACGGTAAGGAGAGGCGGGAGGATTAATGGCTTATGTGGTGATTTCATCCCTTCTTGATACCGGACGTTTCAGCGGCACGCCGGGGCGACGCGCGGGCGCCTCCGGCGGGGTCGGGGAGCGGCGGGCGGGGCGGCGGGGTGGGAGTGCGGGCGCCTCCGGCGGGGGTGAGGTGGGGTGGATGGGGTGGGAGTGCTGGCGCCTCCGGCGGGGTCGGGGCTGGATGGTGGCGGGCGGGGTTGATGGGGAGGTGCGCGGGTGCGCCTCCGGCAGGCGGGGAGCGCGGGCGCTTACGGCGAGACGGCAGTGGGGGCGGGGTACCTCCGGCGGGGTAGGGCGGATGGCGGAATGGGGGAATCGGGGATCCCGCGGTCGGGCGTGGGTGGGCGCGGGTAGCGTGCGGGTATGTCGATCTCCTGGGTGACCGTGCCGACGCCGTTGCCGAGTGGGCCGCTGCGGCTGGCCGTCAGTGCGCAGGGAGTGGCGGCGGTCTCCTACCACGGGGACGCGATCGGGGGTGTGCCCGGTCGGGTGGGGGTGCCGGAGTGTGAGGACGAGACCCGGGCCGGGCTGGTGCGGGCCCGGTTGGCGGAGTACTTCGAGGGGCGGCGGACCGAGCTGGAGCTGCCGATCGACTGGCGGTTCACCACCGGGCCGCACCGGACGGTCCTGCAGACCCTGACCGCCCAGGCCGGCTACGGACAGACCCTCACCTACGGCGAACTCGGCGCCCGCAGCGGCGTGTTCGAGGACTTCACGGACGGCGGATGGACGGCCGCCAGGACGGTGGGGAAGATGATGGGCGCCAACCCGCTCTGCCTGCTGGTGCCCTGCCACCGGGTGGTCGCCTCGGACGGACTCGGCGGCTTCGGCGGACCGCGCGGCCTGGAGATCAAGCGCTGGCTGCTCACCCTGGAGGGTGTACTGCCGCCCATGCTGGACTGGAACGGCCCCGGCTGACCCGGGGCCCGTCCCCGTCAGACCAGTGCGGCCAGCGGCTTCGGCTGGTGCACGGCTGCCATCCGGACCGGTGCTGCCGCAACCGGAACCTGGTGCAGCGCCGCCGCCAGCGGCGGCAGGATCGGCTGGACCCCGGCCACCAACGCGTAGTCCTGGCCGCGCAGTTCGTCTGTCCGTGGGAGCACCGGCAGTCGGCCGAGCGCCAGCTGCACGGCGGCCAGCGGCAGGTTGAGCCCGCACAGCCGCAGCTGGTGCAGGCCGCCCGAGGGCCGGGTGTTGATGTCCAGCAGCACCGGCACACCGCGGTGGTGGCGGAACTGCACGTTGGAGAGGTACGCCATCCCGAAGGTCTCGATCAGTCGTCGGGTCGGCTCCAGGTACACCGGGTCGGTGGTGAAGCTCCGGCGGCGGCTGCGCTTGGTGCGGCCGACGGCGGCCAGGAGGCGGCCGTCCGGGTCGGCCAGGCAGTCCACCGAGACCTCGGGGCCCTCGAGGTAGGGCATCACCAGCAGGTCGACCGGCCCGGGGGCGGCGGCGATCGCCTCGGCCAGCTGGCCGAGTTGGACGCTTCCGCTCGGCCAACCGGCCAACTGCCCCAGGTGGAACGGCTCCCGGGTGATGGTACGGAAGCCCTCGCCGCCGGCGCCGCTGGCCGGCTTGAGGCAGGGCTGCTCGCCCGCGTCCTCCAACTCCTCTACCGCGCGCTGCAGTTCGTCGGCGGTCCGGACATGGTGCCAGCTCGGTACCGGCAGTCCGGCGGCCGCCATCGCGACGTAGCCGTCCACCTTGCTCTCGAAGGTGGCGATCGCCTGGGCGGGCGGGCAGATCAGCGCGGTGCCCAGGGCGTCGAACTCGGCGTGGCGACGCGCGATTGCGAGCTGGTGCAGTCGGGGGAGGAAGACGTCGATCCGGTGGCGGTCGCAGAAGTCGAGGGCGAACTCGACGTACGCCTCGGCGGACAGCCCGTCCGGCTCCAGCAGGCCGTGGTCGGCGGCGGCCAGTACGGGGGAGTCGGCGTCCACGTGGGTGGCATAGACCTCCACCGGCGCCGTCCGCAGCAGGTCGATGAAGAAGACGTTCTCGGCGTAGGTGCGGTTCAGCCAGACGCGGGTGGGCGCGATCAAGGAGGTCTCCCTGGAAAAGGGCAGCAGGCAGGGTGGGAGGGCGTCCGGCAGAGGGTGGCCGATCGGCCTTGACTGCGCCCTTGTGGTGGCACCTTAGCGCTCCCGGCCGAAGGGATGAACGGGGGGTGGCGGCCGATCCGCAGCGGTCGTCGGGAGAATCGTCCTGGCTGCTCCAACTAGCTTGCTAAATCTCATAGTTGACGCACGCGTCGACAGGTTTCCGGAATGTGAATTCTTCGACGCCTGCGCGCGCCCCGGCCCGCGATGCACAGAAGTTGCGCTCCGGAGCGAGAACGTCCGAACAGTCACCGGTTCGGGTGATCCGAGTGGCATTTGTCGATCAGCTGAACCCGTCCGGCCGCCACCATGAGCCACGCAACGCGATCAGTCCGTCGTGTCCGCATCGTGCTCGCGGAGAGGCTCTCGATGTCCATCGAAACCAATGTCGGTATTCCCCACCAGGGCGGGGAACCACCGGCCGCGGCCGGCGTGCACCGGAACCCGGCGGCCACCCGGCAGAGCCTCGGCACCGAGGCTGCCCGGCAGTTGGCGACCACCACCAAGTCCGCCCCGCAGATGCAGGAGATCAGCGACCGCTGGCTGCTCAAGGTGCTGCCCTGGGTCGAGGTCTCCGGCGGCACCTACCGGGTGAACCGGCGGCTGAGCCACGCCCTCGGCCAGGGCCGGGTGGCCTTCGACCAGACCGGCTCCGAGGTCCGCGTGGTGGCACCGACGCTCCGCGAGATCCCGCTGCTCCGGGACTTCCCCGACGACCACCTGCTGACCGAGCTGGCGGGCCGGTTCACCGCCCGGACGGTGGCTCCCGGCGAGCTGCTGGCGGAAGCCGGGCAGCCGGTGGACGAGGTCTTCCTGATCGCTCACGGCAGGCTCGACCGGCTGGGCGTCGGCAAGTACGGCGAGACCACGGAGCTCGGCGTGGTGGCCGACGGTGACCAGCTGGGGGACGAGGCCCTGCGGCAGTCCGACCCGCTCTGGCCGTACACGGTCCGCGCCGCCACGCCGGGCACCGTACTGGTGCTGCCCCGGACGGCCTTCCAGGAGCTGGCCGAGCGGTCCCCCGCACTGCGCGAGCAGATCGAGCGGTACGCGGCGGCCGGTCGGCAGGCCGTCAACAAGTACGGCGAGGCGGAGATCGACCTGTCCGCCGGCCACCGGGGTGAGGTCGGGCTGCCGGGGACGTTCGTGGACTACGAACTCCGTCCGCGCGAGTACGAACTGAGCCTGGCGCAGACCGTGCTGCGGGTGCACAGCCGGGTCGCCGACCTCTACAACGAGCCGATGAACCAGACCGAGCACCAGCTCCGGCTGACCGTCGAGGCGCTGCGCGAGCGCCAGGAGTACGAGCTGGTCAACAACCCGGAGTTCGGCCTGCTGGCGACCGCCGCGTACGAGCAGCGGATCTCCACCCACTCCGGGCCGCCGACCCCGGACGACATGGACGACCTGCTCAGCCGGCGCAAGAGCACCCGGTTCTACCTGGCTCACCCGCGGGCGATCGCGGCCATCGGCCGGGAGGCCAGCAAGCGCGGCCTGTACCCGCAGACGGTCGAGCTGGACGGCACGCGGGTCACCGCCTGGCGCGGGGTGCCGATCCTGCCCTGCGACAAGATCCCGATCAGCGAGCGGCAGACCACCTCGATCCTCGCGATGCGCACCGGGGAGGACAACCAGGGGGTGATCGGCCTGCGGCAGACCGGCCTGGCGGACGAGTACGAGCCCGGGCTGTCGGTGCGGTTCATGGGGATCGACGAGAAGGCGATCATCTCCTACCTGGTGAGCACCTACTACTCCGCCGCGGTGCTGGTGCCGAACGCGGTCGGTGTGCTGGAGAACGTCGACATCGCGCACCGGGGCTAGGTCCTCTCCGGCCGGTCCTGTCGGATCAGCGCGCGGCGTCGGGCGCGTGGCCGACCAGACCGGCCGAACAGGGCTGGTCACCGACGCTGCGGGCGGTCCGCGCGCGGCTACATCTTCTGGGGGAGGACGTACATGGGGATCTTCGCGATCGAGCGGGACAGCCGCGAGGGGGTCGAGGCCATCGAGGTGCTGGCCCGCTCCCGGGCGGTGGTGGATCCGGTGCTGCGGGCGGCCGTCGAGTCGCTGCCGACCTCGATGCGGCGGGTCGCCGGGTACCACTTCGGCTGGTGGGAGGCGGACGGCACGGCCTCGACCGCCGGGTCCGGCAAGGCGATCCGGCCGGCCCTGGTGCTGGCCGCCGCGCAGGCGGTCGGGCCCGCGGGTCCGGCTGCCGCCGTCCGGGCCGCGGCCGCCGTCGAGCTGGTGCACAACTTCACGCTGCTGCACGACGACGTGATCGACCGGGACGACACCCGACGTCACCGGCCCACCGCCTGGCGGGTGTTCGGCGCCACCGAGGCGATCCTGGCGGGTGACGCGATGCACTCGCTGGCCCTGCGGGTGCTCGCCGAGGACGAGCACCCGGCCGCCGCGCAGGCGGTCCGGCGGCTGGCCGACTGCGTGGTCGAGCTCTGCGAGGGCCAGCAGGCGGACTGCGCCTTCGAGCAGCGGGACGACGTCTCGCTCGCCGAGTGCCTGGCGATGGCCGAGGCCAAGACCGGCGCCCTGCTGGGCAGCGCCTGCGCGATCGGTGCGCTGTACGGCGGCGCCGGGGAGCAGGCGGCGGCCGCCCTGGACGCGTTCGGCCGGGAGATCGGGCTGGCGTTCCAGCTGATCGACGACCTGATCGGCATCTGGGGCGACCCGGCGGTCACCGGGAAGCCGGTCGGCGCCGACCTGGCCGCCAGGAAGAAGTCCCTGCCGGTGGTCTTCGCCCTCACCTCGGGCCGTCCCGGTAGCGTCCGGCTGGCCGAACTCTATGCGCTGGAGCACCCGTTGACCGCCACCGAACTGCACGAGGCGGCCGCAGCGGTGGACCAGGCCGGCGGCCGGGCCTGGGCCCAGAGCGAGTCCTGCGAGCGGATGGCGGCCGCGATCGCCCACCTGGCCGACGCCGTCCCCGACCCGTCGGCGGCCGACGACTTGCTGGCGCTGGCGGAGCTGGTCACCCGACGGGCGTACTGAGTTCTCACCGTTCCCGCCTGGTGGCACCACCGGAACTCCACTCCGGTGGTGCCACCTTCGGTTTCAGCCCAGCTCGGCGAGCAGCCGCTGCTCCTTCGCGCGGTCGATACCGAGCGGGGTGGTGCCCTGCCGGTACGGAGTGGCAGCGGGGCCGCGCTGCTGGATCCAGGCCCAGGTGTCGGCGACCGTGTCGGCCAGCGGACGGGTGCGCAGTCCGGCCGCCGCGGCCTTGCCGGAGTCGGCGGACCAGATCCCCGACCACTCGGGCACCGAGGTGCTCCAGAGCGGCAGCTCGGTCCACGGCGAAACCTCTGCCTTGGTGAGCAACTCGTCCGGTGCCCAGACCAGTTCGGCCCCGCTGCCGGTGACGGCCACGCAGGCCTCGAGCATCTCGCGCATGGTGCTGGTCCCGGGCAGCGCGGTGGTGACGTACCGTCCGGCGTCGCCGCGCTCCAGCAGGTCGAGCCCGAAGGCGGCGAAGTCCCGGGCGTCGATCAGCTGGAGCTCGCGCTCCGGGTCGCCGCCCGCGAGCACCCTGCCTCCCTCGGCGATCCGCTCCAGCCACCAGGGCAGCCGACCCACGTTCTCGTACGGGCCGATCAGCAGACCGCAGTTGAGGATCAGTGACCGCTCGGGCCCGAACGCCTCCAGCACCGCGCGCTCGCAGCCGGCCTTGAGGTGGTTGCCGGGCGGCTGGTCGGCCGGGGTGTCGGCGGGGCAGGGCTGGGTGGCGGAGTTCTCGTCGACCGGCAGGGCGGGCCAGTCGGTGAAGGCGTGCACCGAGGAGACGAAGGTGTAGTGGTCGGTGTGGTCGCGCAGCGTCCGGGTGGCCAGGGCGACCGAGTACGGCTGCTGCCCGGCGCTGTCCACCACGGCGTCCCAGCGGCGGCCCTCGACCAGCCGGACCAGGTCCTCGGGGGAGTTGCGGTCGCCCCGGACGGCTTCGACGCCGGGCTGGTCGGGGCCGGAGAGGCCGCGGTTGAAGGTGGTGACCCGATGGCCACGCCGGAGGGCTTCGGACACGTAGGCGCGGCCGAGGAAGGAGGAGCCGCCGATCACGAGGAGGTTCATGCCCTCAGGCTGCGCCCGTCCAGCGGCTGCCGGAAGGCCGGTTCGCCCTGAGCAAAGCCGGTTCGCCGAGAGCTGACCGCCCGTCCGGCGAAGCGCTGCAGGTTCGCTGACTGACCGTCAGGTGGCTACCGGGAGGGGTGCTGCGGTGGCCGGGCCGCCGCCGTCGGCCTGCGTGGGGGCCGACGTGGCTCTCCCCGGCGCCGGGCGCCGGGCCGTCCGCCCGGTACGCCGGGTGTGCGGTACCTCATCGGGTGCTCACCGGCCGGGCGGTCCGCGACGGGCCGGCCATGGGGACGCGGTCGACGTGCGCCGGGCCGGTCACGGGGACGCGGTCGACCTGCGCCGGGCCGGTCACGGGGACGCCGTCGTGCTCGGCCCGCTCGGGGTCGGAAACGGGGAGTGGGCGGGCGGGTCGGCCGGTGTGGGCGTGGGGCTGGTGCTCGGGGGTGTGCTCGAAGCTGAGCTCGGGGTCGGGGATCCGGGGGTCGGCTGTGAGGTCGGCGTCCGCGTCGGTGACGGGGTGCCGGGATCGGTCGGTGCGGGGGAGGAGGGTGCGGGATCGGCCGGCATGCCCCGGTCGGACGGACCGCCCTCCAGGGTGACCACGGCCTGGGACGGCGGTAGGGCGATCCGGGCCCGCCACTGGTGGTCCGGCGCCCGGGACTGGTCAACCGTCACGGTGACGGTGATCCGCTGGGCCGGAGCCAGCGTGCCGGAGTCGCGGCTCAGCCGGAGCCAGTCGACGTCCGGCTCGGCGTGCCAGTGGATCGTGGTGCCACCTGAGTTGACCAGGGTGATCACCGTGCGCTCGCCGAACTCCTGCGCCTCGACCGTCAGCTGTCCGGGACCGGCCGCCTGACCCGAAGGTCCAGCGGGGCTCTCCGGTCGGGGAGTGGCGTTGGCGAGTCGACCGGCACCGTGTCCTGGGACCGGGACGGCCGGGCCAAGGACGGACGGCAGCAACGTTTCTGCGCCTGTGGTGACCGAGCCCGCCAGCTCAAGGCCGTGCTCCGACCGCACCGGCGTCCCCGGAACCTCCGGGGCCGACGGCCGCACGGGCGTCTCCACCCGCACCGAGGAGACCGTCGCCGTCGCCGCGCCCTCGCCGCCCTGGTGCGCGGCCCAGAGCGCCACCACCGGAGCCGTCAGCACCGCCGCCAGCACACCGGTGCTCACCATCCGCTGACGCACCGCCAGACCGGCCAGCCGACTGGGCGCCCGGTGCCGGGGGAAGCCCCGCTGATCGAACCGGAGCGCACCCTCCTCGGGGCCGGCCGGCCGCCGGGACACCATCCGCGCCCGCAGCTCCGCCGGCGCGGGCAGTAACGGCAGCCCCGGCAGCGCCGCCAGGCCCGTACCCAGCTCGCCGGAGACCCGCTCCGCCGTACCCCGGCAGGTCGGACAGTCCACCACGTGCCGCACCAGCTCCCGGCGGAGCGCCGGGCCGAGCACCCACCCCCGCCAGCTCTCCGCCCCGGCCCCGCCCAGCTCGGCCAGCACCGGACAGCTACCCACGCCGAGCACCAGCAGCGCGACCCTGGTCCGCCACACCTCCGCCTCGGCGGCGGCCAGCAACTCGTCGCCCGCCGCCCTGGACAGCCCCAGCACGGCCGCCACCTCGTCCGGGCCGAGCCGATGGCGCACCGCCAGCTCCAGCGCCTCCCGCTGCTCCGGTGGCGTCCCCGCCGCCTCCGGCCAGGCCAGCGACGCCAGCTCCTGCCGGTGCTCCGGGCCAGGGGCCACCTGGCCCTCGGCGAGTCGTCGCAGACAGCAGTGCCGCGCCAGCGAGTACAGCCAGGCGCGGCGCAGCGCCGGGTCGGCCAGCCGTTCGCCGTGCCGCAGCGCGAGATCGCGGACCTCGCGGACCGCCGCAACGGTGGCGTCGTGCTCGCACAGGACGGAGAGACAGTACGTGAACAGCCCGTCGGCGTACTGGTCGTAGGCCGCCGCCGTGGACGTGGGGGAAGTCGTCACCCGTCCGACGCTAGGGACGCCGTGGGGGCCCGGGGCCGATTCGGGCTCCTTGTACTTCTTTCGGGTAACAACACCACGCGATGGAGAACCTTTTCTGCAGGGGCTCAGCCACGGGCCGACGACCGCGAGGAGACCTGGCGCGGCTGCCTGATCACCCGGGGAAGGTTCGCTTCCTCTCAGGTCGGCGCGGTACCCCGAGGCCCGTGCAGAGCAACGGCGGAAAGTCGTTGTCGGTGCCAGCCGCTACGGTGTGCCCCATGGCTGCCCGCACCAAGACCACCGCCAAACCGCGTCCGGCGTACCGCTGCACCGAGTGCGGCAACCAACTGCCCAAGTGGGTCGGCCGCTGCCCCGAGTGCAACGCGTGGGGCACGGTGGAGGAGTACGGCGCCGTCCCGATCCGGACGACCGCCGCAGGTCCGGTGAGCACCCCCGCGAAGCCGATCGGGCAGATCGACGGGAAGGTCGCCACCGCCCGTACCACCGGCGTGCCAGAGCTCGACCGGGTGCTCGGCGGCGGTCTGGTCCCCGGCGCGGTGGTGCTGCTGGCGGGCGAGCCCGGTGTCGGCAAGTCGACCCTGCTGCTGGACGTGGCGGCCAAGGCGGCCAGCGACCAGCACCGCACGCTCTACGTGACCGGCGAGGAGTCGGCCAGCCAGGTCCGGCTGCGCGCCGACCGGATCAACGCCCTCTCCGACCACCTCTACCTGGCCGCGGAGTCCGACCTCGGTGCGGTGCTCGGCCACATCGACGCCGTCAACCCGGGCCTGCTGATCCTGGACTCGGTGCAGACCATCGCCTCCGCCGAGCTGGACGGCGCCCCCGGCGGTCCGGCCCAGGTCCGCGAGGTGGCGGGTGCGCTGATCCGGGCGTCCAAGGACCGGGGGATGGCGACGCTGCTGGTCGGCCACGTCACCAAGGACGGTTCGATCGCCGGTCCCCGGCTGCTGGAGCACCTGGTCGACGTGGTGCTGAGCTTCGAGGGCGACCGGCACGCCCGGCTGCGGATCATCCGCGGCATCAAGAACCGCTACGGCGCCACCGACGAGGTCGGCTGCTTCGAGCTGCACGACGAGGGCATCGTCGGTCTGGCCGACCCGTCAGGACTGTTCCTGACCCGCCGTGACAAGCCGGTCCCGGGGACGTGTCTGACGGTCACCCTGGAGGGCCGTCGGCCGCTGGTGGCCGAGGTGCAGGCGCTGATGGTGGACTCGCAGATCCCGTCCCCGCGCCGGACCACCTCCGGGCTGGAGTCGCCGCGGATCGCGATGATCCTGGCGGTGGTGGAGCGGCACGGCGGCGTGAAGCTCGGCAAGCAGGACATCTACACCGCGACGGTCGGCGGCGTGAAGCTCACCGAGCCGTCCGCCGACCTGGCGATCGCGCTCGCGGTGGCCAGCTCCTCCTCCGACACCCCGCTGCCGAACGGCCTGGTGGCGATCGGCGAGGTCGGCCTGGCGGGCGAGGTCCGCCGGGTGACGGGTGTTCAGCGGAGGCTCGCCGAGGCGCACCGGCTGGGCTTCACGCACGCCCTGGTGCCGCCGGATCCGGGCAAGGTCCCGCGCGGCATGAAGGTGGTCGAGGTGGCCGACATCGGCGAGGCGCTGCGGGCCATCCCGGGCCGCCGCAAGGCCGCCGCGAAGCCCCGTAGCGAGGCCGCCGCAGCCCCGCCGCCCCCCCGTCCCGCACCGGTCGTGGCGGCCGTCGCGGCCTACCCGGAGGAGCTCATGGAGGGGTGGGAGCCGGTCGACTCGGACGAACTCAACTGACCCACACCTCCTTATTGCCGAACGCCGTTAGACTTTCCCCTGTTTAATCGGCATGAAGTGCAGTAATGAGAGACAGACCGTCGGGCACCACGCCACACGGTCCGGGTCGACCGGAGGAGTCACGTGGCAGCCAACGACCGGGCGGACAGGTCCTCCCGCGAGGAGGCCCTGCTGCGGGCCTCCCTCACTGCCATCGCGCCGGGTACGGGTCTGCGCGACGGTCTGGAGCGGGTGCTCCGGGCCAACACCGGCGGACTGATCGTGCTCGGCTTCGACAAGACGGTGGACTCGATCTCCACCGGCGGCTTCGTGCTGGACGTCGAGTTCACCGCCACCCGGCTGCGCGAACTGTGCAAGCTGGACGGTGCGGTGGTCCTGGACAAGGACATCACCAAGATCCTCCGGGCCGGGGTGCACCTGATGCCCGACTCGACCATCCCCACCGACGAGACCGGCACCCGGCACCGCACCGCCGAGCGGGTCAACCGGCAGACCGGCTTCCCGGTAGTCGCCGTCTCGCACTCGATGCGGCTGATCGCGATGTACGTGAACGGGACCCGCCGGGTGCTGGAGGACTCCACCACCGTGCTGTCGCGGGCCAACCAGGCACTGGCCACGCTGGAGCGCTACAAGCTCCGCCTGGACGAGGTGGCCGGCACCCTCTCCGCACTGGAGATCGAGGACCTGGTCACCGTCCGGGACGTCACCGCGGTCGCCCAGCGGCTGGAGATGGTCCGCCTGATCGCGGCTGAGATCGCCGGCTACGTGCTCGAACTCGGCACCGACGGCCGCCTGCTCTCGCTCCAGCTGGACGAGCTGATCGCCGGCGTCGAGCCCGAACGCGAACTGGTCGCCCGGGACTACTTCCCCGAGCGGGCCGCCAAGCGCGGCAAGACCGTACCCGACGTGCTCGCCGACCTGGAGGCGCTCACCCACGCCGAACTGCTCGACCTGCAGACGGTCGCCAAGGCTTTCGGCTACCCAGGCACCCCGGAGTCGCTGGACTCGGCGGTCTCGCCACGTGGCTACCGCCTGCTGGCCAAGGTGCCCCGGCTCCCCAACACGGTCATCGAGCGGCTGGTCGAGCACTTCGGCGGTCTGCAGAAGCTGCTGGCCGCCAGCATCGACGACCTGCAGACGGTCGAGGGCGTCGGCGAGACCCGGGCCCGCTCGGTCCGCGAGGGTCTCTCCCGCCTCGCAGAATCGTCCATCCTGGAGCGCTACGTCTGACCTGGGTGCGGCGTGGGCTGCCCCTCGGCGCAGGTGGTCAGGCCTCGGTGGGGTCGGTCGGCCGCGCCGCGTAGAGCAGGCTCAGCAGCGTGACGTCCACGGCGTCCGGGTCGGTGCTGTCACCCTCGGCTGCCAACTCGTCGAGGATGCCGCCGAGCTGGTTGCGCAGCCGGACCACCCGCTCGGGGCGCAGGCGCAGGGTGAAGTGGCTGAACATCGCGGGCGAGGCGGGCTTGCCGGGCGCGGTGCTCGGCAGGTCGAGCCGGTCCGCCAGGTACTGGTTCCGGAAGTCGCTGCGGACCAGGTCGAGCGCGGCGAGCAGCGGGCCGATCGCCTCCTGGCGGTCGATGCTGCCGTCGGCGAAGACGTCGCCGGAGAGGCGTAGTGACTTCTGGGCCGGCCGGTAGCGGCTCTCGGTGATGCCGGACACCACGCGGGTGCCGGCCACCATGATCAACGCGGTCTGCTCCAGCTGCTTGATGTGCCGGTAGAGCTTGGTCGGCGGCTCGTCGAGCGCGGTGGCGATCTCCTTGACCGTCAGCGGCTCCGGATCCCGCTGCATCAGCATGCCGATGATCGCCAGCCGCATGGGGTCGGCCAGAGCCTTCAGCGTGGCCAGGTCGCCTACTTCACGCTCGATCAGTTGCTCGTCCACCGGTTCATTAACCCATGAACGTCAACGCTTGCGCAAACAATCACCCTTCTGCAACCATTCACGCAATCGTGAATGGTTGCAGAAGGGTGACCGTCCACGCTCGGGTGAACAGGGGACGGATATGACCACCCATCAGGTGCGGGACGGCGCCAAAGGGCAGGCGACCGGAGAGTCCGAGGCCGGCCGGCCCGCGAAGCCGCCGGGCACGAGGGCGCAGACCCCCGACCGCCCCGCCGTGGTCCCGCTGCGCCGCAACTGGCGCTACCAGGCGATGTGGAGCGGCGCCGCCGCCTCGATGCTCGGCACGATGGTCACCGACACCGCCTACCCGCTCCTCCTGCTGGTGATGACCGGTTCCCCGCTGCTGGCCGGAGCCTTCGGCGCGGTCCAGTTCACGGCCTCGCTGCTGTTCGGCCTGCACGGCGGCGCCCTCGCTGACCGCCGCGACCGCCGCCGGATCCTGATCGTCGCCGACGCCGTCCGGGTGTTGGCCACCCTCTCCGTCCCGGCCGCGCTCTGGCTGGACCGCTTCACCGTCCCGCACGCCCTGCTGGTCGCCGCAGTGATCGGTGCCACCATTGCCTACGCGGGCCCGGTCCGGACTCTGGCGGTCCGTTCGCTGGTGCCACCGGCGCAGCTCCGGCAGGCGCTCACCCAGGACGAGGTGCGGGTGAACGGCGCGGCACTGCTCGGTCCGCCACTGGCCGGGCTGTTGCTCGGCCTGGGCCGGGCCGTTCCCTTCCTGGCCACCGCCCTCGCCTCGCTCTACTCCCTCGCCACCGCCTGCCTGGTCCGGTTCGACGGCCGCCCGCCGACTGACGGTCACCCCGCTCCGGCCGCCCATCCGGCGGGTGCGGAGGACGGCGCGGGAGAGAGCGCCCGTCAGGAGAGCGGCGGCGCGCTGGCGGGCCTGCGCCGGCTCTGGAGTGACCCGGTGATGCGGGCGGTCGTCGGCGTGGTCGGCGTGATCAACCTGACCGGTGCTGCGACGCTGCTGCCGCTGATGGTCCTGCTCCGGGACGGCGGCACCTCCACCACCGGCACCGGCCTGGTCCTGGCGGGTGAGGCGGTCGGCGGACTGCTCGGCGCGCTGCTGGTCCGTCCGCTGCACCGGTACTTGCGCCCCGGGCGGCTGCTGCTGGTGGTCGCCTGGGTGGTGGTCCCGCTGCTGTCGGCTCCCGTCCTGGTGAGCGGTCCGGTCGCGCTGTTCCTGATGCTGCTGGTGGTGTCGCTCGGAGTGCCCGCGCTGCGGGTGATGGTGGACCTGCTGATCTTCCAGCAGGTCCCGGACGCCCTGCGCGGTCGGGTGATCGCCGCGACCATGACGCTGTTCATGCTCGGCGTACCGCTGGGCAGCTTCGCCAGCGGCCTGCTGCTCGACCACCTCCGGCCGGTGGCCGTCCTCCAGCTGATGGCCGTCCTGCTCACCGTCGCCCTGGTGGCTGCCACCCTCAGCCGACCGCTGCGGCAGGCACTCTGGCCCGCCGAGGCCGAGGTCGCAGCCGCAGTCGAAGCCACCACCCCGTAGCGCCGGAGCGGACGCCCACCGGCCGCCCGGCGAACGGGCGGCGGTCTCAGTCCTCCAGGCGGACCGAGGTGCGGGCCGAGACCGGGCCGCCCGCCGGGCCGTTGAGGGTGGCTTGGACGAGGTAGCGGCCAATCGGCGCCGGGGTGGGGTCCGGGGTGGCGCACTGCGGCTTGCTGCGACCGCGGTCCCAGGTGAAGGTCTCGGTCAGGCCGGCGCCCGCCGCCAGCTGCACCCAGGTGTCCTGACGGTCCGTCGGGCAGTCGCCGGAGGACCAGATCCGCTCGTTGGTCTCGGCCAGCGTGACGGCCACGGTGGACGCCGTCCGGCCGAGGTTGACCCGGCAGGTGCCGGTCGAGGTGTTCCGCACGGTGAGCGAGAGCCGCGGCTTGTCCTTGGCCTTGTAGGCGTCCTGGCTGCCCGCCAGCTCCAGCGAGACCTGGGAGGCGGTGCAGACCGGGAGGGCCATCACCTCGGCGGTGTTCACCGGAGGGGCGGAGCTGGTGCCCCCACCGATGGTGCCGCCGGCCGTGGTGCCGCCGGCCGCTGCGCCCGAACCACCCGCCGTGCCCGAAGCGCCGGTGCCGGTGCCGCCGGTGTTCAGGCTGACGTCGCCGCCGCCCGAGCCAGAGACTCCGCCCGAACCGGAGCCGGTCGCGGACGATCCGGTGCCCCCGCTGCCGCCGGGGCGCGTGGTGATGGCCGGTCCGGTGGGGTCGGCACCCGGGGTGATCGACTGGGCCGGGGCGGGCAGGGCTGCCTTGCCCTGCCCGGATTTCCCGTCGCCGCCGGGGCCCGTGACCAGCCAGAGGACCAGCGCGAGGAGGGCTGCCACGGCCACGAGCACGACGACGCGCCGTCGCCAGTAGATCGAGGCCGGCAGCGGTCCCACGGGTTGACGCAGAGAAGGCACGCGCAAACTCTACGAGACCCGGCGTACCCGATGGTGCATCAACACCGCTGCTGCGCCGGTTCCTTCACATCATCCGTGTTTTGCGCCGGACGGGGGAGCGCGCCGGACGGGAGCGCGGACCGCCCCGGAGGCCGCAGAGCCCTGCCCCGGCACCACCGCCAGGGGCGGAGCAGTACGGCCCGCATGGCAGGATGGACGGGCCATGGCTGCCACTCCCGCGACCCCCGCCCCGCTGCTGCACTCGACCGTGCTCGACTGGTACGAGGCCAACGCCCGCGACCTTCCCTGGCGCACCCCGGAGGCTTCGCCCTGGGCCGTGATGGTCAGTGAGTTCATGCTCCAGCAGACCCCGGTGAAGCGGGTGCTGCCCGCGTACGCCGCCTGGCTGGAGCGCTGGCCAACCCCGGCCGACCTGGCTGCGGACGCACCGGGCGAGGCGGTCCGGATGTGGGGCCGACTCGGCTACCCGCGCCGGGCGCTGCGGCTGCACGCGGCCGCCGTCGCGATCACCCGGGAGCACGGCGGACAGGTGCCCGACGACCACGCCGCGCTGCTCGCGCTGCCGGGTGTCGGCGAGTACACCGCCGCCGCCGTGGCCTCGTTCGCCTTCCGGCAGCGCCACGTGGTGCTCGACACCAACGTCCGCCGGGTGTTCGCCCGCGCGGTCGAGGGGGTGGAGTACCCGGCCCAGGGCACCACGGCCGCCGAACGCCGGACCGCGACCGGCCTGCTGCCCGCCGACACCGGGACCGCAGCCGCCTGGGCGGTCGGCGTGATGGAGCTCGGCGCACTGGTCTGCACCGCACGCAGCCCCGACTGCGGCAGCTGCCCGCTGCGCCGGCACTGCGCCTGGCAGGCGGCGGGCTGCCCGCCCTACCAGGGGCCGCCCCGCCGGGGGCAGACGTACGAGGGGACGGACCGTCAGGCCAGGGGCAAGCTGCTCGCCGTCCTGCGGGAGGCGCACGGCGAGGTGCCGCAGGCGCGGCTGGACGCGGTCTGGCCGGACCAGGTGCAGCGCGCCAGGGCGCTCGACGGGCTGGTCGCGGACGGGCTGGTCGAGCCGGTCGCCCAGGGCGTGTACCGGCTCCCGCACTGACCTGACGTCGGCAGCGCGGGCCGCTCCCGCCCCGACGGCCTGCCTGACCGGACGACGAAGGCCCGGTCCGCTCCCGTAGGAGCGACCCGGGCCTTCGATGCCGCGTCAGACCGCAGTGGCCTCGAGCGACTTCTCGGCGGCCGCGTCGGCCGCCCCGCGCAGCGGGGTCTCGCGCATGAAGAGCGCGGCGGCGACGGCGACCAGGCTGATCACCGCGCCCCAGAGGAAGACGGTGTGGATGCCGTTGGAGACCGCGTGGTGGTACGCGTCCTGGAACTTCGCCGGCAGCGCGCGGAGCGCCTCCGGACCGAGCTGGCCGTGGCCGCCGGGGACCTGCGCACCCGAGGCGGCCATGGTCGAGGTGACCTGGTTGTTGAACAGCGCGCCGAACAGCGCGACGCCGAAGGAGCCGCCGATGGTGCGGAACAGGGTGGCGGTGGAGCTGGCGACGCCCATGTCCTTGAGCTCGACGCTGTTCTGCGCGACCAGCATGGTGATCTGCATCAGGAAGCCCATGCCGGCGCCGAGCACCACCATGTAGCAGGCCGAGGTGAACTTGCTGGTGTCGGTGCCCAGGGTGGAGAGCAGCAGCGAGCCGCCCGCCATCACGGCGGTGCCGATGATCGGGAAGATCCGGTACTTGCCGGTCTTGGTGACGATTCCGCCCACCACCAGCGAGATGACCAGCATGCCGAACATCATCGGCATCAGCAGCAGCCCGGAGTTGGTGGCTGAGGCGCCCTGGACGGTCTGCTGGTAGAGCGGCAGGAAGGTGACGGCGCCGAACATCGCGAAGCCGACGATGAAGCCGATCACCGAGACGAGCGCGAAGTTGCGGTTGCGGAACAGGCCGAGCGGCAGCATCGGCTCCTCCGCCCGCTGCTCGACGTAGCAGAAGCCGATCAGCGCGGCGGCGGCGAGAGCGGCCAGGCCGAGGATCTGCTTGGAGCCCCAGGCGTACTCCTGGCCGCCCCAGGTGGTGATCAGGACCAGCGAGGTGATGCCGACGGTGAGCAGGACCGCGCCGAGGTAGTCGATCTTGGCGGTGGAGCGGACCTTGGGCAGCTTGAGCGTCACGACGATGAAGGCGAGCGCGACGATGCCGAGCGGCAGGTTGATGTAGAAGGTCCAGTGCCAGCTCAGGTGGTCGGTGATGAAGCCGCCGACCAGCGGGCCGCCGATGGTGGCCAGCGCCATCACCGCGGCGAACATGCCCTGGTACTTGCCGCGGTCCCGGGGGAGCACCAGCGCGCCCATGATCGACATCACGCCGACCATCAGGCCGCCCGCACCGAGGCCCTGGACCGCGCGGAAGGCGATCAGCTGGGTCATGGTCTGCGAGAGCCCGGACAGCGCCGAGCCGAGCAGGAAGATCCCGATCGAGATCAGGAAGGTGCCCTTGCGGCCGTACAGGTCGCCGAGCTTGCCCCAGATCGGGGTGGAGGCCGCGGTGGCCAGGGTGTACGCGGTGACCACCCAGGAGAGGTGCTCGGCGCCGCCGAGATCCCCGACGATGGTGGGCATCGCGGTGCCCACGATCAGGTTGTCCAGCATCGCCAGGAGCATGGCGACCACCAGACCGATCATCACCAGCCGGATCTCGCGCGGGCTGCGCGGCGTCGGATCGGCCTCCGGCACCTCGGCCGCCGCCGGGGTGTCGACCTGCTGTTTCGGCATGCTTCTTGTCTCCCGCTGCGGCGCCCGGCGGCTAACTTACTTGCCGACCGGCTAGTGAATGGACCAGAGGCACGGTAAGTTGTCCGTATGCTGGGCGTCAAGCCGATTACTCGCGTACGAGCCCGGCCCTAGGAAGAATGCAAGCCCAGAGACCCGGAAGACCGCCGTCTCACCCCCGATCGCAGTCCTGAGGCAGGCCGCCAACCCATGAGCACCACGCAGAGCCCCCGTACCGACACCAGGGCGCGGATCATCGACGTGGCGCTGGCGCTGTTCGCCGAGCAGGGGTACGAGAAAACCTCGCTGCGTGAGATCGCCGACCGGCTCGGGGTCACCAAGGCGGCGCTGTACTACCACTTCAAGACCAAGGACGACATCGTCCACGGCATCGTGGAGAGCATGGCCGCCCCGATCGACGAGGCCATCGCCTGGGGCGAGGGGCGGCCCTGGTCGCCGGAGCTGCGGGACGAGCTGGTCCGTCGGTTCGCCGCCGGGATGGCGGAGCGGGCGCCGCTGCTGCGGTTCTTCCACGAGAACCAGCCCGCGTTGCGGGACTCGCCGGCCGGGCTGGAGTTCAAGGCCCGCATGCACGCGATGATCCGGCTTGTGCACGGCCCCGGCGCGGGGTTCCAGGACCGGCTGCGCGCCGCGATGGCGCTGTTCTCGATCAACACCGCACTGTTCCTGCTCAAGCACGACCAGCAGGCCGAGCTCGGTCCGGCCCCCCCGTTCGTGGAGGCCGAGCCGGGTCCGGTCTCCACCCTCGAGGAGGCGACCGAGGCGGCCCTGGAGGTCGCCCTGGAGATCGCCGCCCTGATCGAGCCGTCCTGACTCCTCAAGGGCAGCTCGGTGGCACCTCGCGCACTGCGGGGCGGCGTCAGAAGTCGGTGACGCCCCGCGCCGACAGGAACGCGATCGGGTCGATCACGGCGCCGTACTTGTTGGCGCTGCGGATCTCGAAGTGCAGGTGGGGCCCGGTGGAGTTGCCCGTGGTGCCCGCCTTGCCGACCTGCTGACCGGCCGTCACCTGCTGCCCGGCGTGCACCGAGAGCGAGGACAGGTGCGCGTACTGGGCGTAGTGGCCGTCCGAGAGCCGCAGCACGACCTCGTTGCCGTACGCGCCGTCGTACGCGGCCGAGGTCACGGTGCCGGTGCCGACCGCGAGCAGCGGGGTGCCGACGGACACCGCGAAGTCCACGCCGGTGTGATAGCCGGCGGCGTACTCGGCGTTCTTCACGCCGTACGGGTTGCTGATCCGCTCGCCGGGAGTCGGGGCCGACCAAGCCGGCGCGGGTGCGGGTGCGGGTGCGGGTGCGGGTGCGGGCGCCGGTGCGGGCGCGGGCTCGGGGGTCGGAGCCGGGGCGGGGGCGGCGGCCGGTTCCGGCGCCGGGGCGGGCGCCAGGTTGGCCGCGACGGTCACGGTCGCCGGGGCGGAGCCGGACAGCCGGTACGAGCTCGGCTCGGCGACCTGCACCAGGGCGGCCTGCCGCGGTTCGCCGAAGGCGGCGGAGGTGAAGGACGAGCTGCCCGGTGTGGTCGGCAGCACGGTCTGTGCGGCGGCGGTACCGGGGACCAGCAAGGCGCCGCCCGCCAGCGTCAGGGCGCTGCTCCAGGCCACTACGGTCCGGCGCTCCCGCACCCAGGCGGTGACACGGTCAAGGGAAGACATCGGGCGACGACACCTCATCGGTCGGGAACAGGGGGGACCAGTCAGATGTAAACGGTCGCCACGGGTGGCCCAAAATGGTGTGACGTACGACGGCGGGTAGTCGATCGGCGCGAGGGAATGCCGACCGTCGGCCCGATCGCCTCTGCCGGGCGCCGATAATCGGGCGAAACAGGCATTTGCCTCCCGTGTTCGCGACCTACTACCGCGCTGCGTACCAGCCGCCGAGCGTGTGATGAGCCCCACCGGAGGGCCCGGTCTACCCGCTCCGGATCGGCCGCAACCGTGACCCCCGTCACACCCCGACCGCGACCCCTGTCCCCGGCGGTTCCGCTGTCCGGTTCCCGCGCCGCCGTGCCAGGCTGATCAGCGTCCGCAGTACGCCCTGCCCCGAGCCACCCGTCCCCCCGACCGGAGGAACTCCGATGGCGGCACCACAGCTCAAGCCCGGCACGTCCTGGACCGAGACCTACGCCCGCTGCGTCCGGGCCGCCCCCGAGGCCTTCACGCCCGACCGGCTGCTCAACCTGGTGCGCGGTGAGTGGCGCGCCGTCGGCACCCCGGGCGAGCACACCACGCCGCTGGACGGCACCGCGATCCCCGGCCCGCCCCGGATCGGCATCGAGGAGGCCGGGGCCGCCGTCGCGTTCGCGATCGAGCAGCACGCCGCCTGGTCCCGGGTGCCGCTGGACGAGCGGAAGGCCAGGGTGGCCGCCGCCGTCGAGGGCCTGGCCGAGCAGCGCGACCTGCTCGCACTGTTGCTGGTCTGGGAGATCGGCAAGCCCTGGCGGCTGGCCTGCGCGGACGTGGACCGGGCGCTCGACGGGGTGCGCTGGTACCTGGAGCAGGTCGACCGCCAGCTGGACGGGCGCACCCCGCTGCCGGGGCCGGTCTCGAACATCGCCAGCTGGAACTACCCGATGAGCGTCCAGGTGCACGCCGAACTGGTGCAGCTGCTGGCGGGCAACGCGGTGGTGGCCAAGACCCCCTCGCAGGGTGGTTTCCACTGCCTCACCCTCGCGCACGCGATGATGCACCGGGCCGGCCTGCCGGTCACCCTGCTCTCCGGCACGGGCGGACAGATCGGCGACGCGCTGGTCCGCTCGCCCGGGCTGGGCGCGCTGGCCTTCGTCGGCGGCCGGGCCAACGGCCGCAAGGCCGCCACTTCGCTGGCCGATCTGAACCGCCGTCACTTCCTGGAGCAGGAGGGCCTGAACACCTGGGGCGTCTGGGACTACAGCGACTGGCCGGCCCTCGGCGCGCACCTGAAGAAGGGTTTCGAGTACGCCAAGCAGCGCTGCACCGCCTACCCGCGCTACGTGGTGCAGCGTGCGCTGTTCCCGGCCTTCCTTGAGACCTACCTCGGCGTGCTGGACCAGCTGCGGTTCGGCCACCCGCTGGCCGTCGCCGACCCGGCCGACCCGCTGCCCGATCTCGACTTCGGCCCGGTCATCCACGCCGCCAAGGCGGCTGAGCTGCGCGGCCACTTCGACGCCGCCGTGGCGGCCAGGGCGGTCCCGCTGCACCGGGGCAGCCTGGCGGACGGCCTGTTCCTGCCCGGCCAGTCGCTGGACGCCTACCTCGCCCCGGCGGCCGTGCTGGACCCGCCCGCCAGCTGGGCGCTGCACCACTCGGAGCCGTTCGGCCCGCTGGACTCGATCGTCCTGGTCGACACCGAGGCCGAGATGCTCTCCGCGATGAACGCGGGCAACGGCTCGCTGGTCGCCTCACTGGCCACCGACGACCCCGCCTTCGCCGACCGGGTCGCCCCCGATCTGCTCGCCTTCAAGGTCGGCATCAACAAGCCGCGCAGCCGGGGCGACCGGGACGAGGTGTTCGGCGGGCTCGGCGCGTCCTGGAAGGGCGCCTTCGTCGGCGGCGACCTGCTGGTCCAGGCCGTCACGTACGGGGCCGAGGGCACGGACGAGAAGCTGTACGGCAACTTCCCCTCGTACTCCCTCTACCCGCCCCGGTAGGACCCGTCCACCCGCCCCGGCGGGACCCGCCGGAGGGCCCAACGGCTGGAGGGCGCGCCTTCGGTGGGGCAGGATCGTTCGCATGACCGAATCTGAGCTCACCACACGCGAGCGACGCTTCAACGCCTTCCACCGCTGTGGCCGGCTGCTCTCGGGCACTCGGCCGCAGTCGGTCCGCGACCGGCTGGCCACCCTGACCGCCGACGCGGACCTCTCCGGGTACGACCTGGACCTGCCGCAGGACCTCTACGGCGACGGGGTGATCCGGGCGTTGGAGGAGCAGGTGGCCGACCTGCTCGGGAAGCCGGACGCCGCCTTCTTCCCCACCGGCACGATGGCCCAGCAGGTGGCGCTCAGACACTGGGCCGACCGCAGCGGCAGCCGCACGGTGGCGATGCACCCGCTGTCGCACCCCGAGCAGTGGGAACGCCGGGCGTACCAGCGCCTCGGCGGGCTCTCCTCGGTCTGGCCGACCGAGCAGCCCCGGGTGCCCACCCCGGAGGAACTCCGGGACTGCGAGGAGAAGTTCGGCACCCTGATGCTCGAACTCCCGCTCCGGGACGCCGGGTTCGTGCTGCCCAGCTGGGACGAGCTGGTCGCGGCGGTCAGCGCGGTGGAGGGCGTGCACGTCCACCTGGACGGGGCCAGGATCTGGGAGTCGGTCTACCACCTGGGCCACTCGCTGCCGGAGATCGCCGCCCTGGGCGACTCGGTCTACGTCTCCTTCTACAAGACCCTGGAGGGCATCAGCGGCGCCGCCCTGGCCGGTTCGACGGAGTTCGTCCGGGAGGCCAAGGTCTGGCGCCACCGGTACGGCGGCTCGCTCTACCAGCAGTGGCCCGTCGCGCTCAGCGCGCTGGCCGGCCTGGAGCGCACGCTGCCCAGGCTGGAGTCGTACGTCGCGCACGCCAAGGTGGTGGCCGGCGCACTGAGCAAGGTGCCCGGCGCGCGGGTGAACCCTGAGGTGCCGCACACCCACCAGTTCCAGCTCTGGTTGCCTTACGGCGCCGAGCAGTTGACGGAGGCCAACCTCAGGATGGCCGAGGAGCAGGGCGTCGGCCTGTTCGGCTGGTGGGACGAGCCGGGCCCGGTGCCGGGGTACTCGATGACCGAGGTCACGGTCGCGGCCGCCGCCCTGGAGTGGACCCCGGAGGAGATCGGGGAGGCGATGGCGGCCTTCCTGGAGCTGCTGCCCTGACGCGGCCGGGCCCTGGTGACCGGGCCCGGACGCACTTCGGCCCCGCCGGGATCGCTCCCGGCGGGGCCGAAGTCACGTACTCACCAAGTCAGTCGACGGCTCACTTGCCGGGGCTGACCAGGACCAGGGTCTCGAGCTTGTTCCAGCTCTCGTAGAGGACCGAGATCGCGGTGTTGGTGTTGGGCACCTGGACGCTGCTGAACTTGTCCTCCTCGGACCAGTACTTGTTCTTCGCGTCGTTGAACGAGCTGACGCCCCGCGAGGACGGGATGGTGGTCAGCACGTCGGCCTTGTGGAGCTTCAGGCCGTCGGTGCGCTCGAACCCGAAGGTCGAGTCGTAGCCCTGCATGCGCGGACGCATCGCCGTGCCGTCGGCCCACTTGAGGGTCTCGGGGTGCGAGTCGACCGGCAGGATCAGGCCCTGGCCCGGGTGGGCGCTGACGTTGTTGTCGCTCTGGGACTTGTCCCACAGCCAGATCAGCAGACCGTTCTGGTTGGCGTAGTGCTCCACCCAGTCGGGCTTGACGGTCGAACCGAAGGTGTACGGGCCGGTCTTGAGCATCTCGTCGTACGAAACGTACTGACGGTTCTCGACCAGGTACTTCTGCTCGTAGTCCTTCGAGAACTTGCCGTTGATCCGCGAGAAGCCGGCTGCGGTCCAGCCGTTGTCGCCGTTCTCCACCGTGTCGGTGAAGACCGGGGCACCGTTCGCGGTGATCACGATGTTGTCGACCGCGAGGCCCTTGAGGTGCACGCCACCGTCGGTGGTGTAGTGGAACCGGACCTTGACGGCCTTGCCGGCGTAGGCGTCCAGCGAGTAGGAGACGTCGCCCCACTTGCCGCCCGAGTTACCGGTCAGACCGGCGTGGCCGGCCGGGTCCGCCGGGATGGCGGTGCCGTTGAACGTGCCGTCGAGGGCGGTCCAGTTGGCGCCACCGTCGGTGGAGACCTCGGCGTAGCCGTAGTCGTAGTCCTGCTCGATGTCGTACCAGGCCTTGGCGGCCAGGCTCGCCGAGGTCTTGCCGGTCAGGTCCACGTCACGGGTGACCGAGACGTTGAGGTTGTCGGCGGTACCGCTCCACCACTCACCGGCACCCTCGAACGGGGTGTTGATCTCGGTGGTTACGGTCTTCTTCGGCAGGTCGACGACGAGCGCCTGCGGCCGCTTGGAGTTGTACTCCGCCGGGCCGAGCAGGTGCGCGGAGTACTGGCCCGCCTTGCCGGTCTCGAACTTGAGCCAGCCGAGCTGCAGCTTGCTCCAGGCGTCGAGGTCGGCCGGCTTGTTGCCGATGCTCTCCTTGCCGGTGCCGAGCCAGGAACCCGAGGACATCAGCGACCAGAAGCCGACCGAGTTGTCGATGCCGCTGCCCGAGGTGTCGTACAGGTCCGGCAGACCGAGGTCGTGGCCGTACTCGTGCGCGAACACACCGAGGCCACCGTTCTCGGCCTGCATGGTGTAGTCACCGGCCCAGATGCCGGTGCTGCCGACCGGGGTGCCACCCAGCTTGTTGTAGTCCGGGCCGGCCTGGCCCTGCAGGGTGCCGTAGGCGTAGGAGCGGTGGGCCCAGAGCGCGTCGGTGCCCTGGACGCCGCCACCGGCGGACTGGTCCTCACCGGCGTGCACGATCTGGAAGTGGTCGATGTAACCGTCGGGCTCGTTGAAGTTGCCGTCGTGGTCGTAGTCGTACCGGTCCCACTGGTCGTACTGGGCGATCTGCGCCTTGATCTGCTCGTCCGTCTGGCCCTTGGCCTTCTGGTCGGCGACCCAGGCGTTGATGCCGTCGCGGATCAGGTCCTGCGCGTTGTTGCAGACGTGCTGACCGCAGTAGTCGGAGCCGTAACGGGCCTCGTTCCACGGCACCCGGACCCAGTCGGTGACCTGGCCGTCGACCGAGTAACGGCCGGAGGACTGACGCTCGTAGTACGTCTTGAGCGAGTCCTTGGTGCTGCTGAAGTACATGTCCTGGTAGTGCTCGCGGTTGAAGTCCGGGAGCCAGTCCGTGGAGTTGTCCTTCGTGCGGTCCGGCTGCGCGATCTGGTTGCGCTGCGGGCCGGGCTGACCACCGTACTTGACGTTGCCGTTGGGCAGCTTGGTGGTGTTGTCCACCTGGTCGCTGAAGTCGACCAGGATGGTGAAGATCTTGTCCGTGCGCTCGCGGGCGAGCTCGACGTACTTGTCACGGCCGAGCTTGACGCTGGTGCTGCCGCCGTGGGTCTCGACCTTCGCCGTGCCGTTCAGCAACTGCTCGACGGCGGCCTTCTGCTCGGCCTCCATCTTGCCGGTCAGCGGACCGGGCAGGTTGTGGTCGTCGTGCGAGTTCAGCACGGTGTCGGCCGGGTCCTTCGTGACCGTGACCGGCGCGGCGGTAGCCGTAGCCGGCAGCAGACCCGCCCCGAGCGCGGCGATCACCGCGACGGCAGCGGTCGCCGCAGCGGCCTTCTTGGATATGTTCAACGTGGTGACGTCCTCCCCATACCGGCCGAGCTCATGGCTCCGCCGGTGAACCAATGAAAGACAGGTGGACGACATTTGATCCAAGGGTGAGCAAAAAAGAAAGACCTTGACCATGACATGGGCACGGCGCTATGCTCCGCCGCTTCTATCACCTGATCATCCGTCAAATGCCGTGGTGGAACCGCGCAGTAAGCGTGTCCATCGCATCCGAACCAGCCTGACCATCCGTCGAACGGCGGGGAGTCCCGTGCGGTTTATCACAGGAATTGTGACCTGGAGGTGAACGGGCGGGCACAGCGAAAGGGCCCCCGCGCCGGCGCTGTGCCGGTGCGGGGGCCCTTTCGGAGCCGGTGCTGTTACTTGGTCAGATCGGGACCGGCCGAGGCGACCGCCGCGGGAGAGTCCGCCACCGGCGACTTCTCCTCGCCGCGGAAGGTGAACTTGGCTTCCTTGCCCTCACCCTCGACCCCGACGACCACGATGTGGCCGGCCCGCAGCTCGCCGAAGAGGATCTTCTCCGACAGGTGGTCCTCGATCTCGCGCTGGATGGTGCGGCGCAGCGGACGCGCACCCAGCAGCGGGTCGTAACCACGCTTGGCCAGCAGCTTCTTGGCCTCGATGCTGAGCTCCAGGCCCATGTCGCGGTCCTTGAGCCGGCCGTCCACCTTGTCGATCATCAGGTCGACGATCTGGATGATGTCTTCCTCGGACAGCTGGTGGAAGACCACGATGTCGTCGACACGGTTCAGGAACTCGGGGCGGAAGTGCTGCTTGAGCTCCTCGCTGACCTTCGCCTTCATCCGCTCGTACCCGGTGGTGGCGTCACCCGTGGCCGCGAAGCCGAGGTTGAAGCCCTTGGAGATGTCCCGGGTGCCGAGGTTGGTCGTCATGATGATGACGGTGTTCTTGAAGTCGACAACTCGACCCTGCGAGTCGGTCAGGCGACCGTCCTCCAGAATCTGCAGCAGCGAGTTGAAAATGTCCGGGTGGGCCTTCTCGACCTCGTCGAAGAGCACGACCGAGAACGGCTTCCGGCGCACCTTCTCGGTGAGCTGGCCGCCCTCCTCGTACCCGACGTAGCCGGGGGGCGAGCCGAACAGCCGGGAGACGGTGTGCTTCTCGCTGAACTCCGACATGTCGAGGGAGATCAGCGCGTCCTCGTCACCGAACAGGAACTGCGCCAGCGTCTTGGAGAGCTCGGTCTTACCGACACCGGACGGACCGGCGAAGATGAACGAACCACCGGGACGCTTCGGGTCCTTGAGGCCCGCACGCGTACGCCGGATCGCCTTCGAGAGCGCCTTGATGGCGTCCGTCTGGCCGATGACGCGCTTGTGCAGCTCGTCCTCCATACGCAGCAGGCGGGAGGACTCCTCCTCGGTGAGCTTGAAGACCGGGATGCCGGTCGCGGTGGCCAGGACCTCCGCGATCAGCTCCTCGTCCACCTCGGCGACGACGTCCATGTCGCCGGCCTTCCACTCCTTTTCCCGCTTCGCCTTCGCGGTGAGGAGCTGCTTCTCGTCGTCGCGCAGCGAGGCGGCCTTCTCGAAGTCCTGCGCGTCGATCGCGCTCTCCTTCTCCCGGCGCACGTCGGCGATCTTCTCGTCGAACTCGCGCAGGTCCGGCGGCGCGGTCATCCGGCGGATGCGCATCCGGGAGCCGGCCTCGTCGATCAGGTCGATCGCCTTGTCCGGCAGGAAGCGGTCCGAGATGTACCGGTCGGCCAGGGTCGCGGCGGCCACCAGCGCTGCATCGGTGATGGACACCCGGTGGTGCGCCTCGTAGCGGTCCCGCAGGCCCTTGAGGATCTCGATGGTGTGCGGCAGCGACGGCTCCGCGACCTGGATCGGCTGGAAGCGGCGCTCGAGCGCGGCGTCCTTCTCCAGGTGCTTGCGGTACTCGTCCAGCGTGGTGGCACCGATGGTCTGGAGCTCACCGCGGGCCAGCATCGGCTTGAGGATCGAGGCCGCGTCGATCGCACCCTCGGCGGCGCCCGCGCCGACCAGGGTGTGCAGCTCGTCGATGAACAGGATGATGTCGCCGCGGGTGCGGATCTCCTTGAGCACCTTCTTCAGGCGCTCCTCGAAGTCACCGCGGTAGCGGGAGCCCGCGACCAGCGCGCCGAGGTCGAGGGTGTAGAGCTGCTTGTCCTTCAGCGTCTCCGGGACCTCGCCCTTGACGATCGCCTGGGCCAGGCCCTCGACCACGGCGGTCTTGCCGACGCCGGGCTCACCGATCAGCACGGGGTTGTTCTTGGTGCGGCGGGACAGCACCTGCATGACCCGCTCGATCTCCTTCTCGCGCCCGATCACCGGGTCGAGCTTGGCCTCGCGGGCGGCCTGGGTGAGGTTGCGCCCGAACTGGTCCAGGACCAGCGAGGTGGAGGGGGTGCCCTCGGTGGGACCGCCGGCCGTGGCCGACTCCTTGCCGGTGCCCTGGTAACCGGAGAGCAGCTGGATGACCTGCTGGCGCACCCGGTTGAGGTCGGCACCCAGCTTCACCAGGACCTGGGCGGCGACGCCCTCGCCCTCGCGGATGAGGCCGAGCAGGATGTGCTCGGTGCCGATGTAGTTGTGGCCGAGCTGAAGGGCCTCGCGGAGCGACAGCTCCAGGACCTTCTTCGCCCGAGGTGTGAAGGGGATGTGGCCGGACGGGGCCTGCTGGCCCTGACCGATGATCTCTTCGACCTGCTGGCGGACGGCCTCAAGAGAGATCCCGAGGCTCTCCAGGGCCTTGGCGGCGACACCCTCGCCCTCGTGGATCAGGCCCAGGAGGATGTGCTCGGTGCCGATGTAGTTGTGGTTGAGCATCCGGGCTTCTTCCTGAGCCAGGACGACAACCCGCCGCGCGCGGTCGGTGAACCTCTCGAACATCGTTTATCGCTCCTCAGAGCGGTCGGGCAGTTCGGGGACTGTCCCCGCCCTGTCCTTCCGCATGCTAGTCCCGCTCAGCGGCGCGGCCCACGGATCAACTCCACTCACGTGGAGCCTTTCATGCTGCGCGACCAGCCGACACCATTCCCAACCTGATGCTGGGAGACGGTGTTCCCACAGCAGGGCCTGATGCACCCGATACCGCTACGCCATCGGCGAACAACGCCCGCCGAGGGCTCGGACAGCTGGTCTCGCGATCTGCTCGGCCGGGGCCTCCGGCCCCACCCACCTGCATTCATACCCGGTATTCCGGCGAGTTTCGCGCAGTTTCCCCGGTGGCGGTGTTCGCCTGGCGAGAAGTCCACCGTGGGTGACGGTGGATCAGTTCGGGCCCGCGGCCGTTCAGGTGGTGGCCGCGTGACCGCTCCGTCCCTCCAGCGTTGCACAACCCATGACGGTTCTGTCGGGCCTGGCCGGGTTCTGCCCCGTCCCGCTCACCGCGCTGCTGGACTCCGACCGGGTCGAGGTGCGCCGCCCGGTCGGGCTGGCGTCGCTCGCCCGGCTGGACCGCCTGCGGCGGCCTTCGGGCCCGGTGGTGGCCCGCGGCGACCGGATCGCCTTCCTGCTGGCGCCGGACACCGCGGAGGCGGTGCCGGAGCTGCTGCACTGGCTGGGCTGGGGTGCCGAGCTGGCGCTCGGCCTCACCGCCCGGGCGGCCGAGCCGGCCCGGGTGCCACGGCCGCGGGGCGCGGAGAACACTCCTCCACGCCCCGAAGACCGGCCGACGGTCTGGCTGCGCCCGGCCGGACGCGGTACCGGACTCGATCTGCGCTCGCCCGATCTGCTGCGACTGCTCGACTGCCTGGCCGATGCCTGTGCCCGCGATCTGATGGGGCTGGCACCGGCCCGCTGACCTCAGGTCAGGACGGGTTGGCCGCCTCGTACGCCTCGCGCACGTTGCTGGGGACGCGGCCGCGGTCGTTGACCTCGTATCCGTTCTCCTTGGCCCACGCGCGGATCTTCGCGGTGTCCGGAGCACCCGCCGCCGGGCGGCCCGCGCCGCGGGCGGTGCCCCGACGGGCCCCGGCCAGCCGGCCGCTCTGCTTGCGGCCCTTGTCGACGTACGGGGCCAGCAGCCCGCGCAGCTTGTCCGCGTTCGCGCTCTTCAGGTCGATCTCGTAGGCCACGCCGTCCAGGGCGAACGTTACGGTCTCGTCCGCCGAGCCGCCGTCGAGATCGTCTTCAAGAATGACCTGCACCCTCTGTGCCACGGGCTTCCCTTTCCGCTAAACGATCCATTGCCTAGAGAAAGGAAAGCGTCTTTTCCGTGAAAACACAAACCCCTGGCTGCTCCGAAGGTGTCGGCCGAGGTGTTGCCCGGTGTTCAGAGCCGCAGCAACATCCTTGAGTTGCCCAGCGTGTTGGGCTTCACCCGCTCCAGGTCGAGGAACTCCGCGACTCCTTCGTCGTACGAACGTAGAAGCTCCTCATAGACGTCCGTAGCGATCGCCGCCGGGTCTGACGTATCATCATCGGTTTCGCCGATCTCGACGAAACCGTGTTTCGCGAAGAACGGGACCTCGAACGTCAAGCAGAAAATCCGACGGACACCCAGCCAGCGGGCGGTGTGCACCAGCTTCTCCAGCAGCAGGTGGCCGACGCCCAGGCCCTTGCAGGACGGGTCGACGGCCAGGGTGCGGACCTCGGCCAGGTCCTCCCACATCACGTGCAGTGCGCCGCAGGCGACCACCAGACCGGTGTCGTCGCGCTCGGCGACCCAGAACTCCTGTACGGATTCGAACAGCGTCACGGTCGGCTTGTCGAGCAGAATGCCGTCCCGCGAGTAGCCGTCGATGAGACGCCGGACTGCACGCACGTCGCTGGTCCGCGCCCGGCGGATGGTGACCTCCATGGCGGGACGCTATCGTGCTCAGGCCGTTCCGGTCTCCCCGGTATCCACTTCGCTATCGGCCGGTGCCGGTGCGGTGACCCGGAGTGCGTCCCGGAGTGCCTCGCGTTGCTCGGGTGACATCAACCCGAAGAAGTGAACCAGAGCAGCGGCCGGATTGTCACTGGTGGCCCAGGCGTCGTTCATGAGAGCCGCGGTGTACGCCTCGCGGGACGAGACCGGCTCATATACATAGGCGCGACCGACCTGCTCCCGCCGGAGCCAGCCCTTTCTGAAGAGCTTGTCGAGCACGGTCATCACGGTGGTGTACGCGATTTCACGTTCCGACCGCAGATCCTGCAGAACCTCGCGAACCGTGACCGGGCGGTTCCACTGCCAGACCCTGGTCATGATGTCGTTCTCGAGTTCTCCGAGTTGGCGCACCATAGTCCCGCCAGGATAGGGAGTGTTCCGGACAAAATTTGCCGTTACGGCGCAAACCGGCGCGCCGTCACCCCCTCAGGAGCGACGGCGCGTCAGGCGTGGTGCGTTATTCGGCGTTCCGGGCCGCCAGCGCGTCGGCTACGGCGTCCTCCTTGGCGCGCTGGGCGCCGCCCTGGGAGCGGATGATCGCCCGGACCAGGAACCCGAAGCCGATCGCCATCGCCAGCGGGGGCACGATCGCACTGATGTAGTCCACCAGGTCACTCCTCTTCAGCGTCGGAATCCGCCTCGGCCCGAACGGCCTTGACGGTCGGCTTCACGATCGGGAAGAGCACCGTCTCGCGGATGTTCTTGCCGGTCAGCAGCATGATCAGGCGGTCCACCCCGAGGCCGAGGCCACCGGTCGGCGGCATCGCGTACTCGAGCGCGCGCAGGAAGTCCTCGTCCACCTGCATCGCCTCGACGTCGCCGCCGGCCGCCAGCAGCGACTGGGCGGTCAGCCGGGCCCGCTGCTCGACCGGGTCGACCAGCTCCGAGTACGCGGTGCCGATCTCGGTGCCGAAGATGACCAGGTCCCACTTCTCGGCCACGCCCGGGATCGAGCGGTGCTGACGGGTCAGCGGCGAGACCTCGGTCGGGTAGTCCTTGATGAAGGTCGGCTTGATCGCGTGGTGCTCGAGCAGCCGCTCGACCATCTCCAGCACGATCTGGCCGTGGCCCCACTCCTTCTCGTACGGGATGCCGGCCTTGTCGGCCAGCTCGCGCAGCTCGGCCACGCCGGTCTCCGGGGTGACCTCGGTGCCCAGGTGCGCTGAGATGCCGGGGTAGACGCTGACCTCGGCCCACGGCTCGGCCAGGTCGATCTCGTGCTCCGCGCCGTCCGGGCCGATGCCGCGCACCACGGTGGTGCCGAGCGCGTCCCGGGCCGCGTTCACGATGGTGGCCCGGATCAGCTCGGCCTGGGTGTCGTAGTCGCCGTACGCCTCGTACGACTCCAGCGAGGTGAACTCGGGGTTGTGGGTCGAGTCCGCGCCCTCGTTCCGGAAGTTCCGGTTGATCTCGAAGACCTTCTCGGCGCCGCCGACCACCAGGCGCTTGAGGTACAGCTCCGGGGCGATCCGCAGGAAGAGGTCGATGTCGTACGCGTTGATGTGGGTGGTGAACGGGCGGGCGTTGGCGCCGCCGTGCACCGGTTGCAGCATCGGGGTCTCGACCTCGATGTAGCCGCGCTCCTCGTAGGTGCGGCGGATCGAGCGGACCACCTTGCTGCGCAGGTAGAGGATCTCCCGCGCCTCCGGGTTCACGATCAGGTCCACGTACCGCTGGCGGACCCGGGCCTCCGGGTCGGTCAGGCCCTTGTGCTTGTCCGGCAGCGGCCGCAGGCACTTGGCGGTCAGCTCCCAGCGGTCCACCAGCACGGACAGCTCACCGCGCTTGGACGTGATCACCTCGCCCTCGACGCCCACCTGGTCGCCGAGGTCGATGTCGGCCTTCCAGGCCGCCAGCCGCTCGGGGCCGAGCTTGTCCAGCGAGAACATCACCTGGAGGTCGCCCGAACCGTCCCGCAGGGTGGCGAAGCAGAGCTTGCCGCCCGTCCGGGCCAGCACCACACGGCCGGTCACACCGGCCCGCTCGCCGGTCGTGACGTCAGGCTCCAGGTCGGGGTGCTTGGCCCGCAGGTCGGCGATGGTGGTGGTGCGCGGGAAGCCGACCGGGTACGGGTCGACGCCGGCCGCCCGGAGCCGGTCCAGCTTCTCGCGCCGGACGCGCATCTGCTCGGGAAGGTCGTCGGTCGCGGGGATGCTGTTCTGATCGCTCACCCCACCAGGGTATCGAGCACTTACCACTGGATTTGGCAGCGGCCCGGAGAACGAACGGTGTGCCTGCTCCCCGGGCCGCCCGTACTGCTACGGGTGGGTGCCGGCCCGGCGGCGGCGCAGGGTCAGCACGATCACGCCGCAGCCCAGGAGGATCACGGCTATACCGGCACCGATCAGCGGGCCGGCTCCGCCGCCACCGCCGGTCGAGCCCAGTGAGCCGGGGGCCCGGCTCGTGGCGGTCGAGTCGCCGGACGGACCGGGCGAGGTGGTTGGCGCGGCGCCGCCCGACGTCTCGCCCAGCCGGACCGTGACGCTGTCGTTGCCGGGGTCCGGATCCCAGGGCGTCAGTCCGGCGGGCTGTCCGGGCCCGCCCGTGGCGGGTCGGCTCCGCAGTGAGACCTCGGCGGTTGCTCCCGCCGCTTCAGGGGCGAGCTCCACGGCGAAGGGGAAGGTGCCGCCGTTGTATCCGGGGAGCAGACCGGCGAGGGAACAGGTGTAGTACGCCCGGGTGTCGTCGCTCCCGCCGGTGACGGCGCAGTGGTCGGGGACGCCGGTGGCCTTGGCGCCCTTCGGGAGGCTCAGGTCGATGCTGAGCGCGTAGCCGCTGTCGGGTGGGTGGATCTCGCCCGGGCCGTTGTTCTGCAGCTGGATCCCCAGCCGGCCGGACCGGCCGTCGGCCTCGGGCGCCCACTCGGCGGCGGCGACGTAGTCGGTGCTGACTCCGACCGCGACCGTCAGCTTCTCGAGGTTGGCGCTGCTGGCGTGGTTTTGATATCCCACGCCCAGCGGATCACGGAGGATGTTCGGACCGCCCACGGTGCCGACCGGTGCCTCGGGCCTGCCGAAGGTCAGGCGGGGACCGGAGCCGGGGGTGAGGTCGTACTTCGGCCGGATCTGGACCGTATCCCACTCGGTCTCCAGATTGGCGAGCACGTGGAAGGTCGCGTACCCCTGGGAGGAGGACGCGGTGATGCCGAGTTGGAGCGGATCCAGCATGACGGTCTCGCCGGGGGCGACGGTGCTGTCGACGGTGCAGATCACGTCCGTCGAGGCGGGCCGGCCTCCGAGAGCCGGGTCGGAGCTGTACTCGCAGTTGGCGAAACGCTGCTTGAACTCGACCCCGTCGCGGCCGTTCATGGCGACGATGACCCGGTTGGCGGGCAGTGAGCCGCTGTTGGTGATCTCGAGCCGCACCTCGGCCGTGCCTCCGGGCTCCACCCGCTGGGGCGGGACCGGCGTCAGGCGCAGGTCCGGTCCGCCGACGATGACCTCGACGTCCTTCGCGGTCTCCGCAGTGTCCGGGCCGGTCGCCGTGACGTGCAGGATGCCCCTGGCGCCGGGTCTGGCGTCCTTGGCGGCGCCCAGTACGGGGTTCCCGATGGCGTTGCCGAGTCCTTCGTACATGTAGACCCGCTTGCAGGTGTGCACCGTGCCCGTCACCGTGCAGCTGTCTCCCCAACTGCTCCCGTCCGTGGTCAGCTCGGCGACGCCGGCCAGGTCGCGGGTGTCGTAGCTGATGACGATGTCGTTGATGCGGGTCTCTCCCGCCGTGACGAGCCTGATCGCCATCAGGCGATGTTCTGCGGGGTCGGCCGGGACGGACGTTACCGACGGACCTTCGAGCGTGAGGCGTAACCCGTCGTCGGCCGCTGCGGGAAGCGCCGGGACGGCCAGGGCGAGGGTGGTGGCGGCGACCCCGAGTAGGTGTGCCGGGCGAAGGAGTGCCACTGCCGTCCTTGAGTCGTTGGAGTCTTTATCTTGCATCCTGGTTCCGGTGACGAACTAGCGGCGGGTTCTGGACCGGCGGCGACGGACCGTCAGCACCGCGAGTACGCCGATCAGGGCCGCAACGGCGGCGGCACCGACCACAGGACCGGCCCCACTGCTTGTGGCCGTCCGCGCACCGAGCGTCAGATTCAGGCTGTCGTTGAGCTGGTCGGCGTCCGGCTCCGGCAGCCGGGCGTACACCTCCACCGGGCCGCCGAGTGCGGCGGTGGTCAGCCGGAGGAGGAAGTCGAAGGTCTTCCCGCTGCCCTCCTGCTGTGCGGAGGAGGCGTCACAGACGAAGGAGCGGTCCGCCGCCGGCCCGGCGCCCCTCGGCCGGCAGCCGACGGGTGGGAGGGTGGTGGCACCCTCGGGGAGCAGCAGGTAGACCTCTGGTCCCGACATGAGCTTGGCCGGGCCGTTGTTCTGTGCACCGACCGTCAGGGTGCCGGTCCGGCCGTCGTCGTCCGGTGCCCATCGGCCGACGGCCTCGATGTCCCGGCGGATGCCGACCGCGAAACCGGCATCGGTGTCCGGGGCGGCCAGCCGGGTGATGTTCGGACCGCCCACGGCGGTGACCGGGGTCTCGGGCTTGCCGAAGGTCAGGCGGGGGCCGGAACCGGGCTCGAACTCGAATTCCGTCCGCAGGGCCGAGATGGTCCTGTCCTCCACGTTGGCGGCGAGGTGGAACCTGGCACCCGTCGCACGCTCGTCGCCGGTGAAGCCGAGTCGGAGGGCGTCCAGGGTGACCGTCTCGCCCGGTGCGATCTGGCTCTCGATGGTGCAGACCGCCGCGGTCCGGTTGAACCCGTCGCCGTACTGGCAGTTGGCGAAGTGTTCCTGGAACTCCAGCCCGTCCTGGCCGGACACCACGAGCAGCACCCGGTTGGCGGGGAGGGTGCCCTCGTTGACGATCTCGATCAGTGGGTTGGTCGCGGCGCTCGGCAGCACGTTCGGCTGCGGTGGGATCGGCTTGATCCGCAGCGACGTCCCGCCGATGAACACGGTGACGTCCTTGCTGATCCGCCGGCCCGTCGGGCCGGTCGCCGTGACGTGCAGGACACCGCTGTCGCCGGGCCGGGCACCGCTCGCCACCGCCAGCATCGGGTGCCCGATCCACCAGCCCTGGCCCTCGAGCCCGGTCGTCCGGAGGCAGACGTGCACCGTGCTGTCGTGGGAGCAGTTGGAATCCGTGGTCAGCTCGGCGATGCCGGTCAGGTCACGGGTGTCGAAGCTGACCTGGACGTCGTACCGCCAGTCGTACCGCCCGGTGACGGTGAGGTCCAGATTGCTGTAGTCGTTCGGCAGCGGGTCCCACGGGTGGACCGACGCGCTCGGCGAGCCTTCGAACGCCAGCTCCTGCTCGTCGGCCACTGCGGGAACGGCCGCGCAGGTCAGCCCGAGAGTGACGGCGACGGCTGTCGCGAACCGGAGTGCCAGGCGTATCGGGGTCATCGCCGTCCCAGGGGTGCGTACGGAGCGTCCGGTGCACTCTAGGGGCAGTCGACGGCCGGGCGTCAGGGGAGGTCCGGTGGGCCGCCCCTGACGCTTGGGGTCAGCCGGTGGCGAGTTCCAGGTCGTCCTGGGTGGGGGTCGGGGAATCCGACTGGGTGCGGCGGCCGAAGAGTTCCGCGGGGGTGGGCATCCGGCGGGGCTGGGGGCGGGCGGCGGTGGTGGGCTTCGGGGCTGCGGCGGGGTCTGTCATCGGGAACCGTCCTCCGGCTGGGTCGAGAGGGCCGCCGCTGGGGGGTGCGGCGGGGCTTGGTACGGCCGACAGGTGCCGTTGGCCGGTGCTGAGGGCGAGGCGTTCGCGGACGTCGGCCTCGGCGATGGCGTGGCAGCGGCCCGCGAGCCGGGACCGGCGGGAACGTTCACCGCTGCCGCAGGGCAGCCGGGTGAGGGCGCGGAGGGCGGTCAGGTCCTCGGCGTTCGGGAGATAGCCGTCGGTGATGGCCTCCTCCAGGCGTTCCAGGTAGCCGGAGACGCTGCCGGGCAGGGCGGCGCGGTAGCGGGAGAGGTCGGCGAGCAGGAACGAGCGCAGCCGCCCGCCCTCCTGCACGGCCTCGTCCACGGCCTCGGCGAGGCGCAGGGCCTCCTGGACGTCCTCGGCCCAGAGCTGACCCGAAGGGGTCGGGTAGGGCAGGTGGACGGGGTACAGCGCTTGGGCGAGGGCACGGCGCAGCACGCGGACTTCGTCGGCGCTGAAGGCCATGCCGCCGCGCGATCCGTGTGGCGTCGGCATGACACGACAGTACGTGGCGTACGTCCGATTTATGACGATTGATCAGCGCGCCTGTCCCGATTGGCCTATCTGCCGTTGATCGGACGAGTGACCGGCCGGGCCGGTCAGGCGGTGGCCGGCTTGTTGCGCTCGTAGACCAGCCGGAGGCCGATCAGGGTGAGCCAGGGCTCGTGCACGTCGATGGTGCCGGCCTCGCCGAGGACCAGCGGGGCCAGCCCGCCGGTAGCGATCACCTGGACGTCGTCCGGGTCCTTGGCGAGCTCCTTGGCCATCCGCTCGACCAGCCCGTCCACCTGTCCGGCGAAGCCGTACAGGATGCCGGACTGCATGCCCTCGACGGTGTTCTTGCCGATCACGTTCCTGGGCCTGGCCAGCTCGATCTTGCGGAGCTGGGCGCCCCGGACGCCGAGCGCGTCGACCGAGATCTCGATGCCGGGGGCGATCGCGCCGCCGACGTAGTCGCCGCGCTCGTTGATCGCGTCGAAGGTGGTGGCGGTGCCGAAGTCGACCACGATGCACGGGCCGCCGTAGAGGTGGTTGGCGGCCAGCGCGTTGACGATCCGGTCGGCGCCGACCTCCTTCGGGTTGTCCATCAGGACGTGCACCCCGGTCTTCACCCCCGGCTCCACGATCACCGCGGGGACGTCGCCGTAGTACCGACGGGTCACCTCGCGGAGCTCGTGGAGCACGGCGGGTACCGAGGAGCAGATGGCCAGGCCCTCGATCCGGTCCTCGGCCGAGACGATCGGGTGAGAGCCCATCAGGCCCTGCATCAGCACCGCCAGTTCGTCGGCGGTGCGGCGCGGGTCGGTGGAGATCCGCCAGTGCTCCACGATCTCCTCGCCGTCGAACAGGCCGAGCGTGGTCTGGGTGTTGCCGACGTCGATGGTGAGGAGCACGGGAGGGCCTTCTGCTAGGAGGAGATCAGGCGGAGCGGAGGTCCAGGCCGATGTCCAGCACCGGCGAGGAGTGGGTCAGGGCGCCGACGGCCAGGTAGTCCACCCCAGTCTGGGCGACCTGGTGCGCGGTGGCCAGGGTCAGACCGCCCGAAGCTTCCAGCCGGGCCCGGCCGTTGACCAGTTCGACGGCCTGCTTCAGCTCCTCGACGGTGAAGTTGTCCAGCAGGATCAGGTCGGCGCCCGCCTCCAGGACGGGGGCGATCTGGTCGAGCCGGTCCACCTCGATCTCGACCGGGAGCTCCGGGTACGCGGCCCGGACAGCCCGGAACGCCTCGGCGACGCCGCCCGCCGCGACCACGTGGTTGTCCTTCACCAGCGCGGCGTCCGAGAGCGACATCCGGTGGTTGGCGCCGCCGCCCGCGCGGACCGCGAACTTCTCCAGCGAACGCAGGCCCGGGGTGGTCTTGCGGGTGTCCCGGACCACGGCCTTGGTGCCCTCCAGGGCGTCCGCCCAGGCACGGGTGGCGGTGGCGATGCCCGAGAGGTGGCAGAGCAGGTTCAGCGCGCTGCGCTCGGCGGTGAGCAGGTCGCGGGTCCGGCTGCGGACCGAGAGCAGCACCTGGCCGGCCTCCACCCGATCACCGTCCTCGACGTGCCGCTCGACCTCGAACTCCTCCTCGCACACCAGCGAGACCACGGCCTCGGCGATCCGCAGACCGGCCACCACGCCGGGCTGACGGGCCGTGAAGTCCGCCGTCGCCACCGCGTCGGCGGGCACGGTGGCGACCGAGGTGACGTCCTCGCCGCCGGCCAGGTCCTCCGCCAGCGCGAGGGTCGCGATGTCCTCGACCTCGACCGGGTCGAGGCCGGCCGCCTCCAGCAGCTCCGCGAGCACCGGGTCGAGGCCGGTCTCGTACGCCTCGCCGTCACCGCAGCCGCAGCCGTCGCCGCAGCCGGCGACCTGGTCGGCGAGCGGGAGTTCCTCGTGGGTGTGGGACATCGGGTGGCTCCTAGCTGAGAGTGGGGTGCAGGACCCGGGGGCTCGGGGCGCTGCGAAGAGGTCTGGCGTGCGGTCGGTGCGCGAGCGCCCGGCCGGCTACGAAGGTTGGACGCTCCCGAGGCGGAGGTCGCCGTTCCCCGGCCCGCCGTCGTCCGTTCCCGGCTGCCGGGAGCTGACGATGTGGCGCTGCCAGTGGATGTCGTCGCGGTCGGGGAAGTCCTCGCGCCAGTGGCAGCCGCGGGTCTCCTCGCGTCGGGCGGCGGCGGCCACCAGGGCGGAGGCGACCAGGTGGAGGTTGGTGGCCTCCCAGCTCTCGACGGCCGGGTCGGCGGACTTCTCGTCGGCGGTGAGCCGGGCCAGGCCGGTGGCGGTGGCGGCCATCGAGGCGGCCGAGCGGATCACGCCCGCCCCGGTGGACATCAGGCGCTGGATGTCCGCGCGGGCCTCGGGGGCGAGCAGCGGTACGGACCGGGCGGCCCGGGCGCCGGCCACGTCCACCGAGCGTTCGGGGAGCTCACCGGCGGCGTGCCGGGCGGTCAGGTCGGCGGCGATCCGCTCGGCGAAGACCAGACCCTCCAGCAGGGAGTTGGACGCCAGCCGGTTGGCGCCGTGCACGCCGGTGCAGGCCACCTCGCCGCAGGCGTACAGCCCGGGCACGGTGGTGTGGCCGGAGAGGTCGGTGCGGACGCCGCCGGAGGCGTAGTGCGCGGCGGGGGCGACCGGGATCAGCTCGGTGACCGGGTCGATGCCGTGCGAGCGGCAGGAGGCCAGGATGGTCGGGAAGCGCTCGGCCCACATCTCGGCGCCGAAGTGCCGCCCGTCCAGGTACATGTGCTGGGCGCCCTGCTCCTGCATCCGCCGGGTGATCGCCTTGGCGACGATGTCGCGGGGGGCCAGCTCGGCCAGCTCGTGCTGTCCGACCATGAAACGCACCCCGTCGGCGTCCACCAGGTGGGCGCCCTCGCCGCGGACGGCCTCGGAGACCAGCGGCTGCTGGCCCTCGGCCTCGGCGCCGAGCCAGAGCACGGTCGGGTGGAACTGGACGAACTCCAGGTCGGTCACCTCGGCCCCGGCCCGCAGTGCGAGCGCGACGCCGTCGCCGGTGGAGACCGCCGGGTTGGTGGTGGCCGAGAAGACCTGGCCCATCCCGCCGGTGGCCAGCACCACGGCGCGGGCCCGGATCGCGCCGACGCCGTCCCGCTGGCCCTCGCCCATCACGTGCAGGGTGAGCCCGGCGGCGTGGCCGTCGGCGTCCGTGAGCAGGTCCAGCACCAGGGCGTGCTCGATGAGTTCGAGCCCGGGGTCGCTGCGGACCGCCGAGACCAGGGCTCGCGATATCTCCGCCCCGGTGGCGTCGCCGCCGGCGTGCGCGATCCGGCGGCGGTGGTGGCCGCCCTCCCGGGTGAGCAGGATCTCGCCCTCGGGGTCCAGGTCGAAGGCGGCGCCGGTGGCGATCAAGTGCCGTACGGCGTCCGGGCCTTCGGTGACCAGGACCCGGACGGCCCGCTCGTCGCAGAGTCCGGCGCCGGCCACCAGGGTGTCGGTCAGGTGCTGTTCAGGGGTGTCGCCCTCGCCCAGGGCGGCGGCGATGCCGCCCTGGGCCCAGCGGGTCGAACCGTCGTCGAGCATCGCCTTGGTGACCACCATGGCCCGCAGGCCGGCCTTGCGGACGTTGAGGGCGACGGTGAGCCCGGCCACGCCGGAGCCGACCACGACCACGTCCGTGGTGCTGGTCCAGCCGGGGGCCGGGGCGGTGAGGCGGTGCGAGACGGTCATGTCCTGTTGCTCCTTAGCGCGCGGCCGAGGGCGCCGCGTTGTGCCCGTCACCGTACGCCTGGTCACCGCGCAGCAGTCCGCTGCCCTCCGGCGCCTCGGCGGCGTCGGTGCCGTAACCGGTGATCCGGTTCTCGCCGTCCACGAAGACCACCCGGGGCACGTAGCCCTTGGCCTCGGCGGTCTCCATCTGCCCGTAGGCGATCAGGATGACCAGGTCGCCGGGGTGGACCAGGCGGGCGGCGGCGCCGTTGATGCCGATCACTCCGGAGCCGCGCGGGCCGGCGATCGTGTACGTCTCCAGCCGGGCGCCGTTGTTGATGTCGACGATGTGGACCAGCTCGCCGGGCAGCAGGTCGGCGGCGTCGAGCAGGTCCTCGTCCACCGTGACCGAGCCGACGTAGTGCAGGTCGGCCTGGGTCACGGTGGCCCGGTGGATCTTGGACTTGAGCATGGTGCGGAGCATTGGGTCACGCCTCCTGTGAGTGCATGCCTGGAGTTTGTTCTGCTTCTTACCGGACGAGGATGCGGACGTTGTCGATCAGGCGGGTCGAGCCCACCTTCGCGGCGACGGCCAGCACCGCCTCGCCCTGGAAGTCGTCGGCGGCTTCGGTGAAGTCCTCCGGGTCGATCAGGGCGAGGTAGTCAAGGGTGACACCTTCGGCGCCGTCCAGGGAGGCCGAGGCGGCGGTACGGACGGCCTTCGGGCCCTGGGCGGCCACGTCGCGGCCGGCGAACAGGGCCCTGGAGAGGGCGAGGGCCTGCTCCCGCTCGGTCTCCGAGAGGAAGCGGTTGCGGGAGGAGAGCGCCAGGCCGTCGGCCTCGCGGATGGTCGGGACGCCGATCACCTCGACGTCGAAGTCCAGGTCGGCGACCATCCGCTGGATCACCGCGAGCTGTTGGGCGTCCTTCTCGCCGAAGAACGCGAAGTCCGGGTCGGTGATGTGCAGCAGCTTGGCCACCACGGTCAGCACACCGTCGAAGTGGCCGGGACGGGAGGCGCCCTCGAACCGCTCGCCCATCGGTCCCGCGGTGATCCGCACCTGCGGGGTCCCGTTCGGGTAGACCTCCTCGAGCAGCGGGGCGAACACCACGTCCGCGCCGTTCTCCTCGGCGAGCCGGACGTCGGCGGCCAGCGTGCGCGGGTAGCGGTCCAGGTCCTCGCCGACGCCGAACTGGAGCGGGTTCACGAAGACGGTGACGGCGACCCGGCCGTCCTTGCCGACCTGCTTGCGGGCGGCCCGGATCAGCGCGGCGTGGCCCTCGTGCAGCGCGCCCATGGTCATCACCACGGCGTTGTCGACCGGCTGCTCGTCCGGCCAGAAGGCGGGCTCGAAGTCGGCGATCGTGTGGGTCAGCTCGGCCTTGCGCACCTTGGGAGCCTTGCTCGGCTGCTGCTTGCCACGGGCCATCAGATGTTCTCCTCGTTGAGTACGTCCAGCAGCGCAGCCGCCGACGCTTCCTCGAGCGATCCGGAGCGGACCGCCCGCTGCGCCGTGGCGCGGGCCATCGCGCGGTAGGCCTGCCCGATGTCGGGGGCTACCGTACCGAGCTGGTGCAGGTGGCGCCGGAGCGTCCCGGCGTCGCCCCGGGCGACCGGCCCGGTGAGGGCCGCGTCGCCGGAGCGCAGGCTGTTGTCCAGGGCCGCGCCGAGCAGCGGGCCGAGCAGGCGGCCCGGCTCGGCCACACCCGCCGCCCGGAGCAGTTCGGCGGCCTGCGCGACCAGGGTGACCAGGTGGTTCGAGCCGTGCGCGAGGGCCGTGTGGTAGAGCGGCCTGACCTCCTCGGGCACCCACTCGGGCTCGCCGCCCATCTCCACCACCAGCGCCTCGGCGACCGGCCGCAGCTCCTGAGGGGCCGTCACACCGAAGGGGCAGCCCGCCAGCCGGTCCAGGTCGACGGAGGTGCCGGTGAAGGTCATCGCGGGGTGCAGCGCCAGCGGCAGCGCCCCGACCCTGGTCGCGGGCTCCAGCACGGCCACGCCGTGCGCGCCCGAGGTGTGCACGACCAGCTGCCCCGGCCGGACCGCACCGGTCGCCGCCAGGCCGGCCACCAGGTCGGCCAGCGCGTCGTCCGGGACGGTGAGCAGCACCAGGTCGGCCGCCGCCAGTACCTGCGGTGGGCTGACCAGCCTCACCCCCGGCAGCAGCGCCTCGGCCCGCCGCCGGGAGGTCGCCGAAACGCCGGACGCGGCCACCACCCGGTGCCCGGCCAGCTGGAGTGCGGCTCCCAGCGCGGGCCCGACCCGGCCGGTGCCGACCACGCCGACCGCCAGCCGTGCGGGCCGGTTGCCGGGGTCGGCGGGATCACCGAACGGATCGGCCGGTGCCCCGAACCCGGCCTCGTCGAAGGTGCTCACGGCTCGCCGTCGTCCTCACTTCCGTTCCAGTCCTCTGCAGGTACCGGACGTACCGCGCCATTCTACGGCCGCCCGCCGCCGCGGCTACTCCCCGGCGCCCGCGCGGACCAGGCCGGCCTCGTAGGCGAGGACCACGGCCTGGACGCGGTCGCGGAGGTTGAGCTTGGCCAGGATGCGGCCGACGTGGGTCTTGACGGTGGCTTCGGACAGGGTGAGCCTGGCGGCGATCTCGCCGTTCGAGAGGCCCTGGGAGACCAGCAGGAAGACCTCACGCTCGCGGTCGGTGAGGGGTGCCAGCACCGGGGAGCCGGGGGTGGAGCGCGGGACCGGCAGGACCTCGGCGAAGCGGTCGATCATCCGGCGGGTGGTGGTGGGGGCGACCACCGCGTCCCCGGCGTGGACGGAGCGGATCGCGGCGACCAGCTCGACCGGCGGCACGTCCTTGAGCAGGAAACCGCTGGCGCCCGCCTTGAGCGCGGCGAAGGCGTACTCGTCCAGGTCGAAGGTGGTCAGGATGAGTACGTGCGGGGCGTTCGGGCGGGGGGCGCCGTCCTCGGTGAGGCAGATCCGGCGGGTGGCCTGGACGCCGTCGAGGCGGGGCATCCGGACGTCCATCAGGATCACGTCGACCTCGGTCCGCTCCAGTACCTGGAGGGCCTGCTGACCGTCCCCGGCCTCGGCGGTGATCTCGATGTCGCCCTGGGACTGGAGGATCATCCGGAAGCCGGTGCGGAGCAGTTCCTGGTCGTCGACGAGCATCACCCTGATGGTCACGGAGCAGTCCTTACTTGATGGTCTTGAGAGGGAGTACCGCGCGGATCCGGAAGCCCCCGCCGGGCCGGGGCCCGATGTCGAGGCTCCCGCTGACCATGCCGACCCGCTCCCGCATGCCGATCAGACCATGGCCGGGGCCGTCGCTACCACCGACCACCAGCTGGTCGTCGGTGGAGCCCCGGCCGTCGTCCTCGATCAGCACCTCCAGCTCCCGGTCGCGGAAGTCCACCGCGACCCGGGCCCGGACGTCGGGGCCGCCGTGCTTGCGGACGTTGGTGAGCGCCTCCTGGACGATCCGGTACACCGTCAGTTCGACGCCGCGGGGCAGCTCCTGAGGGTCCCCGGCGCTGTCGAAGTCGACCGGCAGACCGGCCGTACGGACCTGGTCCAGCAGCTCTGGGAGCTCGGCCACGCCCGGCTGCGGGACGTACTCCTCGGTGGTGTCGGTGGTGCGCAGCACGCCGAGCAGCCGCCGCATCTCGACCAGCGCCTGACGCCCCGTCGACGCGATGGTGCTCAGCGCCTCCTTGGCCTGCTGCGGGGAGTTGTCCAGCACGTAGGCGGCGCCGTCGGCCTGAACGATCATCACCGAGACGTTGTGCGCCACCACGTCGTGCAGCTCGCGGGCGATCCGGGCCCGCTCCGCCGCGACCGCGATCTTGGCCTGGGCGCCGCGCTCGCGCTCCAGCCGGGCGGCCCGGTCCTCCAGCTCGGTCAGGTACGCCCGGCGTACCCGGGTGAGCCGGCCCCAGGCCCAGCAGAGCACGAAGGGGGTGGACATCAGGGTGGCGAAGAAGACGATCTGCGGGGCGCCCTGGACCGAGCTGCTGACCTCGTGGAACCGCATCAGCGTCAGCGGCCCGGCGGCGAGCCCGGCCACCAGGGCCAGCCGTGAGGTCCAGACGGCGCCGTAGGCCGCGCCTGTGTAGGCGAAGACCAGGTAACCGATGCTCTCCACGCCGGGGTTGACCTGGGCAGCCAGCTGGCCGAGACCGAGCACGACCGCGGCGGCGGTGGTCGCGTTCGGGTGCCGCCGCCGGAACACCATCATCCCGCCGACCACACCGGCCAGGACGTAGGAGACCTGCTCCCGCCAGCCCGACTGGTTGCCGGTGGAGAGCAGGGCGAAACAGGCAAGGAGCAGCGCCCAGGCGGAGTCGACCACCATGGGGTGACGGCGGAACCAGGCGTTGAGTCGGTGCACAGCTCAAGCCTAGGCACCCGGGAACGGTGGAAAGGTCCGCCGGGAGAGCGATCCCTCCTACTCCGCAGGGTGGAGAGCGGGCGTGACGCCGGTAACGTCCGGGGCATGAGTTGGATGCGGTGGCGGACCGCCATGGAGCAGGCGCTGTACGGGACCGACGGCGGCTTCTACCGCAGGCCGGAGGGCCCGGCCGGGCACTTCCGGACCTCGGTGCACGCCTCGCCGAGGTACGCCGGAGCGGTCGCCCGCCTCCTGACGGAGGTGGACGCCGCGCTCGGCCACCCCGCCGAGCTGGCCCTGGTGGACATCGGGGCCGGCCGGGGCGAGCTGGTGACCGGCGTGCTGGCGGCGGTGGGCCCGGAGCTGGCGGGGCGGCTGCGCCCGTACGCGGTGGAGCTGGCCGACCGGCCGGACGGGCTGCCGGAGTCGGTGGTGTGGACGGACCGGCTGCCTGACGGGGTGTCGGGTCTGCTGTTCGCCAACGAGTGGCTGGACAACGTGCCGCTGGACAGCGCGGAGCGGGACGAGCAGGGCCTGCGGTACGTGGAGGTGGCCCCGGACGGGACGGAGCGGCTCGGCGACCCGGTGGAGCGGGCGGATGCCGACTGGGCCGCGCGGTGGTGGCCGGAGGGCCCCCGGGTGGAGCTCGGCAGCCCCCGGGACGCGGCGTGGGCGGCGGCGGTCGGGTCACTGGAGCGCGGGCTCGCGGTGGCGGTGGACTACGCCCACACCCGCGCCGACCGGCCGCTGTTCGAGACGCTGACGGGCTTCCGGGAGGGCCGGGAGGTCCGTCCGGTCCCGGACGGCTCGTGCGATCTCACCGCGCACGTGGCGCTGGACGCGGTGGCCGTCCCCGGTGTCCACAGCCTGTGGACGACGCAGCGCGACGCGCTCCGGGCGCTCGGGGTGGACGGCGCCCGGCCACCGCTCGCGCTCGCCTCCGGCGACCCCGTGGCGTACCTGCGTGCGCTCGGCGCCGCAGGGGAGGGGGCGGAGCTGACCGATCCGGCCGGGCTCGGCGGCTTCGTCTGGCTGGCCCAGGCTGTCCGGATGCCGGTACCGGAGGGCCTCGCGAGGCTGCCGGGATGGCAGACTCTCACCCCATGAGGGAGACCACGGTCGGCGTCGGCGCGGGTGCCGAGAATCTTGTCGGGGAGCTGGGCACCAGTGACATGGTGCTCAACATCGGCCCCCAGCACCCTTCCACGCACGGTGTGCTGCGGCTGAAGCTGGTGCTGGACGGTGAGCGGATCGTGGCCGCCGAGCCGGTGATCGGCTACATGCACCGGGGCGCCGAGAAACTCTTCGAGGCGCGTGACTACCGTCAGATCATCATGCTGGCGAATCGGCACGACTGGCTGTCCGCCTTCTCCAACGAGCTGGGCGTGGTGCTCGCCGTCGAGCGGATGCTCGGCATGGAGGTGCCCGAGCGGGCGGTCTGGATCCGCACCATGCTGGCCGAGCTTAACCGGGTGCTCAACCACCTGATGTTCCTCGGCTCGTACCCGCTGGAGCTCGGCGGGATCACCCCGGTCTTCCACGCCTTCCACGGCCGCGAGGAGCTCCAGCACGTGCTGGAGGAGGCCAGCGGCGGCCGGATGCACTACATGTTCAACCGGGTCGGCGGCCTGAAGGAGGACCTGCCGGCCGGCTGGCTCGGCCGGGTCAGGGCGGCGGTCGCCTCGGTCCGTTCGCAGCTGCCGGTCTTCGAGGACCTGGTGCTCGGCAACGAGATCTTCCGGGCCAGGACCGCCGACGTCGGCGTGCTCTCCGCCGAGCACGTGAAGGCGTACGGCGCCAGTGGCCCGATCGCGCGGGCCAGCGGCGTCGACTTCGACCTCCGCCGGGACGAGCCCTACCTCGCGTACGGCGAGCTGCAGGACGTCCTCCGGGTGGTCACCCGGCAGGAGGGCGACTGCCTGGCCCGGTTCGAGTGCCTGCTCGAACAGACCGTCAACTCGCTCGACCTGGCGGACGCCTGCCTCGACCGGCTGGCCGGGCTGGCCCCCGGGCCGGTCAACCTGCGGCTGCCCAAGGTGCTCAAGGCCCCCGAGGGCGCCACCTACGCCTGGACCGAGAACCCGCTCGGCGTCAACGGCTACTACCTGGTCTCGCGCGGCGACAAGACCCCGTGGCGGCTCAAGCTCCGCTCGGCCTCGTACAACAACATCCAGACGCTGACCGAACTGCTGCCCGGGACGCTGGTCGCGGACATGGTGGCGATCCTGGGCTCGATGTTCTTCGTCGTCGGCGACATCGACAAGTAGCCGCGCTCCGGCCCGGCGCCCGGCCCGGCCCGGCCCCGCGCCCGGACCGGGCCTAGCTCGGGTCGGCCGGGTGCGGGGCCACCGTGAGGCCGCCCTTGATGCGCTGTTCGCAGAGTTCGGCGAGGACGGCGTAGCCCTGGGGGCCCATCAGTTCGGTGAGCTCGGGGCGGTAGCTGACGTAGACCGGGTCGGGGCCGTCGTGGGCGTCGGGGCTGCCGGTGCACCACCAGTGCAGGTCGTGGCCGCCCGGGCCCCAGCCGCGGCGGTCGTACTCGCCGATGGTGACCTGGAGGTAGCGGGTGTCGTCGGGGCGGTCGATCCAGTCGTAGGTGCGGCGGACCGGGAGCTGCCAGCAGACGTCCGGCTTGGTCTCCAGCGGCTCCCTGCCCTCCTTGAGGGCCAGGGTGTGTAGCGAGCAGCCCGCGCCGCCGGGGAAGCCGGGGCTGTTCAGGAAGAGGCAGGCGCCGTTGACCCGGCGGGTCTGCCGGTCGCCGTCCTCGTCGAGCATGGTGATGCCGCCGTCGACCTTGATCCGGCCCTTGGCGTCGGTGCCGTGCGCGTGGTTCTCCCAGATCTCCGGGGTCAGCCGGGCGGCGTGGCTGATCACGCGCTGCTCGTCGTCCTCGTCCGAGTAGTGCGCGCCGAGCGTGCAGCAGCCGTCCGACTCGCCCCGGCCCGGGCGGATGCCCTGGCAGCCGCGGCCGAAGATGCAGTTCCACCGGGAGGTGAGCCAGGTCAGGTCGCAGCGGAAGACCTGCTCCTCGTCGCCGGGATCGGCGAACTCGACCCAGGCGCGGGCGAAGTCCAGCGGCACCTCGGGCCGCATGGTCGGCATCGCGAGATCGATCGTGCCGCTCTTCGCGTCCTTGGACTTCTTGCTGGTCTTCTTGCTGTCTGCTGCCACCGGTCAAGGGTATGGCCTGGCGCGAGTGTCCCCCGGTGACGGCCCCGGCGGCCGGTGAAGTTGCGGTGAGAAACCCGGACGGGCCCTGCGACGGTGGCATGGGCTGCCCCTAGGATGGCGGCCAGGTATCTGCACGGGGGCGCTGGGGGGAGTGGGCGGATGAGCAACGGTGGCGCGGGCGAGTTCCTGATCAAGCCATGGGAAGTACGCGGTGAGGGGCGGGAGTTCGAGAAGATCTCGAACGACTTCGCCCGGGCCGCCCAGGCCCTGGAGCAGGGCCTGACCGGACTCGGTACGCCCTGGGGCGGCGACCGGCCCGGCACCGGGTTCGGCACGGCGTACACCGAGGCCCAGGGCATGCTGCTGGCCGGGCTGAACGGACTGGCCGACCGCCTCGGCGGGATCGGCACCGGCCTGCACACGATGGCCGAGTCGGTCGACCGGGCCGACGGCGAGGTGAGCGCCGATCTGGCGCACGTGGACGCCGCCAGACCTCCGGTGGCCTGACGCCCCGTCGGGAACCACGGTGGCCCGTCCGTACGTGTAGCTGTGCGTCGCCAGCTTGTCCGTCTCCGCAGAACCCGGAAGGAGGGGCCCGGTGTCCCGAAGCGTGCCCGAGGAACTCGTCCCCGTACTGGCCAGGTTGGGCCATGAGTGGCCGCAGGCCGACGAGGAGGGCCTGCGCCGCGCGGCCGGTGTGTGGCGGGAGTTCGGCGGCGAGGCGGAGCAGCTCAGCCGCCGGGGCGGCGACTCCGCACAGCGCGTCACCGGCGAGAACTCCGGCAGTTCGGTGGAGGCGTTCGCCGCGCACTGGCGCGGCTTCGCGGGTGGTGGCCGGGGCAGCCTGGACGACGCGCAGACCGCGGCCGAGCTGGTCGCGGCCGCCTTCGACCGGGCCGCCGGTGCGGTGGACTCGTGCAAGGCGGAGATCATCTCGGCGCTGACCGAGCTGGCCGAGGAGATCAAGCTCGCCCAGAAGGTGGAGGCGGTGGCGCACGCCGCGCTCGGTGTGGTCGGCGACGCGGTGGCCGGCCTGGTGGTCGGGGCCGGCGAGCGGGTCGCGGTCGAGCTGGCCAAGCACAAGGTCGGCCACCTCCTGGAGGAGCTCGGGCGGGACATGCGGGAGGGCCTTGAGCAGGCGCTCAAGGAGCCCGCCGTCATCACGTTGCAGCGGATCGCGCAGGCCGACGGCTATGCCCCCGCCCGCACCGCCGGTGCGGCGGGTGCGGCGGCCGGGGCGCTGCTCGGCGGGCGGGCCGTGGCGAAGGTCTGCACGCTGTCGGCGGCCGTGGACCGGCAGGGCCGACTGGTGACCGATGCGCACGGCCGGCCGGTGCTGGTCGACGAGCAGGGCAGGCAGGTGCAGGGCGTCGAGGGCGTCACGGTCGCCAAGGACGAGCAGGGCCGGCCGGTGGTCGGCGAGGACGGCAAGGTCCTGGTGGTCGGCCAGGACGGCAAGCCGGTGGTCGGCCTGGCGGTCGACGCGGACGGCAGGGCGCTGCGGGACGGGCACGGCGGGCTGGCGCTGGTCGGGGCCGGTGGGCTGATAGCGGCCGCCGGCGTCTCGGTGGCGCTCGGCCGCGACGGCAAACCACTGCTCGGCACCGACGGCGAGGTCGTGGTGCTGGACCGGAACGGTGCGCCGGTCCGGGGCACGGACGGCCATGTCGCGCAGGTGGACGCCAACGGTCAGCTGGTCACCGACGCCCAGGGGCGGCCGGTGATGGTGGACGACCGCGGTGCCCCGGTCCACGGTCCGGCGAAGCCGGCGACCGGCGCCGGGGTGCACCTCGGCGGGGTGGGCCTCGACCTCCAGGTCGGCCCGGGCGGCGTGGACGCGGACCTGGAGCTGAGGGAGCACAGCGCGGGCAAGGGACCGCACCCGCAGGTCGAGGTGCAGGCCGGACCGCTGTCGGCCTCGGTGCAGACCGGGGTACCGGTGACCGGCAACGACGTATACGGCGGCGGCTACGGGAGCCACGGCGGGAGCGGCGGCAACGGCCACGGTGGCAACGGCGGTTGGGGCGACACCGGGTACGGCGGCACCTCGCACCGCTCGGAGACCGCCCCGTCCGGCGGCTACGGGCCGCAGCGCCCGACCGTCTCGGTGGACTACGACTACAACTACGGCGACTACGACGCGGCCCCGGTCGCCCCGGTGCACCACGGCCCGGCCTCGGTCCGGACCGACTCGGTGGCGGTCGCCCCGTCCCCGGTGAGCACGGGACCGGTCTTCGGCGACGGTTCGTCGGTCCCGCTGGGCGGCCGTGGGCACGGAGTCGAGGCGCAGCTGCCGGGCGGCGGCGGTCAGTCCTCCGGGCTCGGCCCGGTCGGTGGCGGCACCCCCGGTGCACCCGCCGGTGCACCGCCGATGGCGCCCCCGCCGGTGGCCGCAGCCCCGGGCGCTCCGGTGGCCGCGGCGCCGTCGGCCCCCGTGGCGGGCGGTGCGCCCGGCGGTGTCGGTGCGCCCGGCGCGGCCGGTGCTCCGGGAGCGGCGGGCGGTCAGGCGGGTGTGGTCGGTGCGGTCGGCGCCGTGGGTGGCCAGCCGCAGTCCGGTGCCCACAGCGTCGGCCCGGTCCGCCCGGTGGGTACGCCGCCGGCGGTCGGCCTGGTGCCCAACCTCCCGACCGCGCAGTCCGGTTCGGTCGGCGGGGTGGCGATGGGGCCGGTGCCGCTGCGCGCCTTCGACGCGCTGCCGGAACCCCGCCGTCGGGACGGCGAGAGCCTGGCCTCCCCGCTGGAGGCCGCCCCGATCGCCGCGATGTTCCTGATCGCCCACTCGTACCGCCGCACCGCCCCCGAGCAGCCGGGCGAGCGGCCGCGCGCCCGGATCATCGCGGACGGCCGCCCGTACGGGGCCACCGGTGGCCTGGGGCCGGTCGACCCGGCGCACCAGGCCGAGGTCGAGCGGCGGGTGCCGCGCGATGCCGAGGGCCGGCCCTCGGTCCATCCTGACCCGCGGTTCGGCGACTGGCCCGAGGCGTTGAACGGCGGCGGCTTCCGCGAGCCGGGCCGGGCCAACAACGGGGTCGACCTGGCGCTGTCCGCGCTGGACAGCTACCTCGGCAACACCACCTGCGGCGCGCCCCGGCTGCCCGACGGTCCGGCCGGCGAGTTCGGCGGACGGGACCGCGCGGAGCGCGAACTCGGCACCCAGTTCAAGGACCTGGGCTTCGGCTCGGACGCCCTCGGCCAGCTCGCCGAGGTGCTCGAACGGTCCGGCTCCGGCACCCAGGCGGTGCTGCTCACCCTGGACGAGTACGGCCGCTCGCACACCTGGAACGCGTTCGTCTCCGGTGACACCCTCACTTACCTGGACCCGCAGACCGGCTACCGCTCGGCCGCTCCGCTGCACCCGGCCGACCAGGGCCTGTGGGCGATCGCGCTGGACGCGGCCGGGCGTCCGCTCGACCTCTCGGCGCTGCAACCGTCCATCCCCGTAGTCGAGTTGACCCCGGCGCCGGAGCCCGATCCGCTGACCAAGCCGGTGCCCGAGCTGCCCGCCCCGCCGCGCTCGCGGCTGACCATCCACCGCACCGCCGCCAGGAGCTCCCGTCGATGACCACCCTCGCGCAGGCCCTCGACACCGCTCACCGCTGGGTCAACGCCGAACTGGCCCAGGAGGACCAACGAGCTGTCAAGGCCCACGAGTTCGACCTCGGCTGGGTGGTCTGGCCGGAGCCCGCCCCGGTCCGGGTCGACCCGCTCACCGGTGACCGGCGCGCTCCGGAGGAGCTCGGCGCGGCCTGCGCGGTGGTCGACCGGACCACCGGCGAGCTGACCGTCTGGCCCTCGGTACCCGTCCCGCAGGTGGTCCAGCTCTACCGTGACCGGATCGGCGCGGGCGGCTACGACCCCGCCCTGCCGCCCGCCACCGGGCCGGGCTGCCGGGCCCAACTCGGCTACCGGGACGCGCTCGGCGAGGAACGCACCCTGGTCCTGCGCTCCGCCACCGGCCGTCCGCACCCGGCCCTGCGGGCCTGGCAGCAGCTCGCCGAGCAGGGCGTCCCGCCGGAGGACGTGCTCTCGGTGCACACCGACCTGCGGCCCGCCATGCTGCCCGGCGGCTACGTCGCCGCCGCGCTGCTCGCCGCCCTCCCGACCGCCCTGCACAGCCACGACCTGGCCTACGGTCCGCGCTACGACGGCCGGGCCCGCGCGGTCCGTTCGGCGGGCGCGGCCAACCCCCGGCCGAACCGGGTGCCCTTCCCGGCCAACGTGCCGCCCGCCCAGCCGGAGGCCGAAGCGGCCCTGGCCGCCCGGCTGGCCGCCCAGTTCGGCCCGCAGGGCGTACGCCGCTTCGACCCGGCCCACACCATGGCCGCCGACCTGCCCGAGGCGGTGGCCCGTCCGCTCCAGCGGACCGGTCTGCCGCTGGCGGTCCCCGGCTTCTTCGAGTTGCACCACCCGGTCTCGGACGGCATCGCGGACGGCACCCCCGACGCCCCCGTCCTGCCGGACCTGGTCGGCCACCTCGCCGCCCACGGCCTGGGCGACCGGGCCACCGCGCAGGCCCGTCGCGAGCTGCTCGGCCAGCTGTTGATCGGTACCGACGGCTGGGCCCTGCTCACCGTCGACACCGCCCAGGGCCGGATCCGCGCGGTGGACCCCGAGACGGCCGGCACCCGCTACGTGAACGCCGACCTGACCGCCTTCGTCCGCTCGCTGGCCCTGTTCGCCGACCGGCTGCCCAAGCTGCGCGACCTCCACCCGCTGGCGGCCGGCCAGGCCGTCGCCGAACTCCAGTGGTCCCTGGCCGGGCTGGACCGGACGGTCTTCGGCGACCCCGAGAACTGGTGGGCAGTCGTCGTCGAGCAGCTCTGGCACGGCGTGCTGTAGGGCAGCGCCCCGGGCCGTGGGCCAGGCGCTAGCTGTACTCGGCCGACACGTTGATGACAGGTGGCGTCGGTACTTGATCATGGAGGGACCTCCGGGCGTAGTGGAGTTTGCCGTCTTCACTCACCTCGGAGGTCCTGGTGGCCCACGCTAATGCCCGGCTGACCTTTCACGGCAGATGCCTGCTGGTCCGCCGTGTCGTACTCGACGAACGTCCGGTCGCGCACGTCGCGAAGGAGCTCGGTGTCTCACGCCAGTGCGCCCACCGTTGGGTCAACCGGTACCGGGCGGAGGGCTGGAACGGTCTGCACGACCGGACCAGCCGCCCGCACCACTGTCCCGCACGCACCTCGCCCGCGGTCGAAAGACGCGTACTGAAGGCCCGCCACCAGTTGCGGGTGGGCCCGGGCTTCCTGGCCGAGCAGACCGGTGTCCCGGCCCGGACGGTCAGCAGGATCCTGCGCCGCCACAACGTGCCGCCACTGTCCGCCTGCGACCCGCTGACCGGTGAAGTCATCCGTGCCACCCGGGCAGGCGGGCGGCGTTACGAGCACGCCGGCCCCGGCGACATGATCCACATCGACGTCAAGAAGCTCGGGAAGATCCCGGACGGCGGCGGCCACCGCGCCCACGGCCGCGGCGAACGCCCCCGCGCCCTGCGCGGCCTGGGCTACGACTACGTCCACGCCGCCGTCGACGACCACTCCCGCCTCGCCTACGCCGAGGTCCTGCCCGACGAGAAGGGCGCCACCTGCGCCGGCTTCCTCACCCGCGCCGCCACGTTCTTCCAGGCACACGGCATCACCCGGATCGAACGCGTGATGACCGACAACGCCAAGAACTACCGGATCTCGCACGACTTCCAAGCCGCGTGCCGGGAACTCGGCGCACGCCAGAAGTTCACCCGCCCGCACTGCCCATGGACCAACGGCAAGGTCGAGCGCTTCAACCGCACCCTGCAGACCGAATGGGCCTACCGGCAGGTCTTCACCAGCAACACCCAACGCACCCGCGCACTCGCACCCTGGCTCGACTTCTACAACACTCGACGTCGACACACCGCGCTCGGCGGCCAGCCACCGATCAGCCGACTGTCACCAACCTCATGACCGAGTACAGCTAGCCCCGGAGGAAGCGCTCCAGGGTGGTCGCGAGCGCGACCGGGATCTCGTACATCGGGTAGTGCCCCGAGTTGGGCAGCACTTCGAGGTCGCCGTTCGGGTAGTGGGTGAGCCAGGTGCCGCGGTACAGCTCGGCGGTCAGCGCGAGGTCGTGTTCGCCGACGAAGGCGCGGGCCGGGAGCGGGAGTCCGGTCACCTTGGGGGCGAGGTCGACGGTGGTCCACTCCTCCAGGTAGGAGGCGAAGGCCTCCGGGCGGGAACTGTGCACGGACCGGGCGGTCATCCGGTCCAGCCAGACGCCGGTGGCGCGTTGGCCGGTGACCAGGTCGAGGATGGCGCGGCGGTTCGCCGGGTGGGTGGACGCGCCGTGGAACAGGTCGTACGCCTCGCCCAGCGGGTACGCCCCGGCCGGTACGGGTGCCAGACCGGCCAGCCGTCGCACCCGGTCGGGGGCCAGGGCCAGCACCTGCTGGGCCGCCTTGGCGCCCATCGAGTGCCCGACCAGGGAGAAGCGGTCCCACCCCAGTTGGTCGGCGAGCGCGAGGGCGTCCCCGGCGATCTCGGCGAGGGTGTACTCCCCGGGGACGTCGGCCCGCTCGCCGTAGCCCCGGCAGTCGAGGAAGGCGTAGCTGAAGGCGGAGCCGTCCAGGTAGTCGAGGAACGGCCCCCAGCCGGCGCTGGTGCCGAACCAGTCGTGCAGCACCATGACCTGCTGGGCACCCGTGCCGACCAGACGGTGAGTGATCGTCATACCGTGCTCCCTGGGGCCGAGTTGGTGCAGGGAAGGTACCCATCGCGTTCCGGCTGACGCCTCGGGCGGTCGGGGCGGGGCCGGATCGCGTAGCGTGGCCCGTTATGCGACTCGGTGTACTCGACGTAGGTTCCAACACCGTCCACTTCCTCGTGGTGGACGCGCACCCCGGTGCTGCCCCGCTGCCCGCGTACTCGCACAAGGCGGAGCTGCGGCTCGCCGAGCTGCTGGACCAGGACGGGTCGATCACCGAGGTCGGCGTCGACAAGCTGGTCGGGATGGTGGCGTCCTCGCTCCGGGTGGCCGAGGACAAGGGTGTGGTCGACCTGCTGCCGTTCGCCACCTCCGCCGTCCGGGAGGCGGCCAACGGCGAGGCGGTGATCCGCCGGGTGTTCGAGGAGACCGGGGTCGAACTGCGGGTGCTGTCCGGGCAGGACGAGGCCCGGCTGACCTTCCTGGCGGTGCGCCGCTGGTACGGCTGGTCGGCCGGACGGCTGCTCGGTCTGGACATCGGCGGCGGCTCGCTGGAGCTCGCGGCCGGTCTGGACGAGCAGCCCGACGTGGTCTGTTCGCTGCCGCTCGGCGCGGGCCGGCTGACCGCCCGGCTGCCGGGGGACATCGCGGACCCGGACGACGTCCGGGAGCTGCGCCGCCACATCAGGGCCGAGATCGCCCAGGTGGCCGGGGAGTTCGCCCGACGCGGCGCGCCGGACCGGGCGGTGGGCACCTCCAAGACCTTCAAGCAGCTGGCCCGGATGACCGGCGCCGCCCCGGCCGACGCGGGCCCGCTCGCGGCCCGCAAGCTCACCCGGGCCGGTCTGGCCGCCTGGGTGCCCCGGCTGGCCGGTATGACGGTGGCCCAGCGGGCACAGATCCCCGGCGTCTCCGAGGGCCGCGCGAGACAGCTGCTCGCCGGTGCGCTGGTGGCTGATGCGGCGATGGACCTGTTCGGCCTGGACGAGCTGGACATCGGGCCGTGGGCGCTCCGCGAGGGCATCATCCTGCGCCGTCTCGACACCCTGGACAGCCCGTCCGACCGGCGGCCGGCCCTGACCGGGTGACCCGCCGCACACCAATACTCCGCCCGGCCGCATACGCTGTTCCCCGTGGCGGAACCAGCGGATGAGGACGGAACGCGGGCGGGCCGCGCGGCCGGTGACCCTGCCCGGAAGCCGCGGCCGGCCCGGCCGCGCCGCGCCAGGGCCGCCGCCGAGCGCCTCCCGGACGGGGACGGACGGCGGGCCCCGGGGGAGCGGGCCGCCAAGTCGGTGAAGCCGGCGAGAGCCGCGAGGGCGGCCACCAAGGGCACGTCGAAGAAGGGCTCCGCGAAGAGCGGCGCCACCGGCGGTACGCCGGCGCCCGCCAAGCCCGCGAAGCCGTCGCAGCTCGCGATGGCCACCCAGGCGGTGAAGGCGGTCCGGGCCGCGAAGAAGCCGGCCCGCCGGGCCCCGCTGCTGCGCACCACCGACCGGCTGGTGCTGCCGCCGCACGGCGACGGCCTGCACGTGCCGGACACCAAGGTGGTGCTCTCCACCGCCTCGGTCTACCCCGAGAACACCGCGACCGCCTTCGAGCTGGCCGCCAAGCTCGGCTACGACGGTGTCGAGGTGATGGTCTGGAACGACCCGGTCAGCCAGGACGTCGAGGCCCTCCGCCGGCTCTCCGACGGGCACCGGATGCCGATCCTCGCGGTGCACGCGCCCTGCCTGCTGATCACCCAGCGGGTCTGGACCACCGACCCGTGGACCAAGCTGGTCCGGGCCAGGGCCGCCGCCGAGAAGCTCGGCGCGGACACCGTGGTGGTGCACCCGCCGTTCCGCTGGCAGCGGCAGTACGCCCGGGAGTTCGTCACGGGCATCAACCGGATGGCGGGCGAGACGGACGTCCGCTTCGCGGTCGAGAACATGTACCCGTGGCGCTACCGGGACCGCGAGATGCTGGCGTACGCGCCCGGCTGGGACGTCACCGAGGAGGCGTACCGGCATTTCACCATCGACCTCTCGCACGTCTCCACCTCGCGGATCGACGCCTTCGAGATGGTCGACCGGATGGGCGACCGGCTGGCCCACATCCACCTCGCCGACGGCGCGGGCTCCGGCAAGGACGAGCACCTGATCCCCGGCCGCGGCACCCAGCCCTGCGCCGCCCTGCTGGAGCGCCTGGCCCGCACCGGCTTCACCGGCCACGTGGTGCTGGAGGTCAACACCCGGCGCGCCCTCTCCCCCGCCGAACGCGAAGCCGACCTCGCCGAGGCCCTGGCCTTCACCCGCCTGCACCTGGCCACGGCCAAGCGCCTCTAGGGCCTGTCCGGCGGATCTTGCCGGGCGCCCGACGCCGGATCATCCCGTCTGGACGCACGCCCGGATCGCCCAAGTGCGTCCAGTACGAGGCCGACTCGGGCGCACGCCCAGACGGGCGCCCGACGCCGCGCGCTGATCCGGCAAAATCCGCCGCAGGCCCTAGGCGCGTGCGCCGCCGCACACGTGGGGAGCCGCCCCCTCGGGCGCTCTCGTGTCCTAGGCTGATCGGGTGACGGCGTATCAGCAGCAGGATCACGCGAACTCCTTCGGCGCGGTGGCCACAGAGTACGACGCGGGGCGGCCCTCGTACCCCGCCGGGCTGTTCGACGAGTTGGAGCGGCTGACCGGCCGTCCGCTCCGGGGGGCCGAGGTGCTGGACGTCGGTGCGGGCACCGGGATCGCCACCCGGCTGCTGGCCGCCAGGGGCGCCAGGGTCACCGCCGTCGAACCCAGCCCCGGGATGGCCGCGGTGCTCCGACAGGTCAGCCCGGAGCTGCCGCTGGTCAAGGGCACCGGCGACGAACTGCCGTTCCACGACGGCACCGCCGACCTGATCACGTACGCCCAGGCGTTCCACTGGACCGATCCGGCCCGCTCGATCCCGGAGGCGCTCCGGGTGCTCCGCCCCGGTGGTTCGCTGGCCACCTGGTGGAACGTCAAGGACCAGCGGACCCCGTGGGTCAGTGCGATGGGCGAGCGGCTGGCCGCCGGTATCCCCGAGGGCTACCACGGGTACGGCGCGGTCAACGAGATCGCCGAGGTGTTGGCCCCCTACGGCGGCACCGTCGGGCGGGCGGTGCTGCGCTGGGAGCGGGTCATCACCGTGGACGCCCTGATCACCGACCTACGCTCGCGCTCCTACATCGCGGTGCTGCCGCCCGAGCGGCGCGAGCCGCTGCTCGCCGTCGAACGGGCCGAACTGCTGGCCGCGTTCCCGGACAGCCGGGTCACCGAGCCGTACGTCCTCGACCTCACGGTGCTCACCAAGGGCTGACCGGATGGCGGACAGCGTGTCCGTGCGCTGGTACCGGAGGCGTAGGCTCGAAAGCCACGGCGACCCTGCACCCTTCCACCTTCCGCAGGGCCGCGAACGCGCCTGAGAAGGAGTGGACACAGTGCCCGAGCTGAAGTCCCGTACGGTCACCCACGGTCGCAACATGGCAGGCGCCCGGGCGCTTCTCCGGGCCGCCGGCGTAGCCCGCGAGGACTTCGGCAAGCCGATCATCGCGGTGGCCAACTCCTTCACCGAGTTCGTGCCCGGGCACACCCACCTGCAGCCGGTCGGCCGGATCGTCTCGGAGGCGATCCAGGCGGCGGGCGGCATCCCCCGCGAGTTCAACACCATCGCGGTGGACGACGGCATCGCGATGGGTCACCACGGGATGCTCTACTCGCTGCCCTCGCGTGACCTGATCGCGGACTCGGTCGAGTACATGGTCAGCGCGCACTGCGCCGACGCGCTGATCTGCATCTCCAACTGCGACAAGATCACCCCCGGCATGCTGATGGCCGCGCTGCGCCTCAACATCCCGACCGTCTTCGTCTCCGGTGGCCCGATGGAGGCCGGCCAGGCCGTCCTGGTGGACGGCACGGTGCGCAAGCTCGACCTGGTGAACGCGATCTCCGACGCCGTGAACGAGAACGTCTCGGACGCCGACATCGCGATCATCGAGGAGAACGCCTGCCCGACCTGCGGGTCCTGCTCGGGCATGTTCACCGCCAACTCGATGAACTGTCTGGCCGAGGCGATCGGCCTGGCGCTGCCGGGCAACGGTTCGGTGCTGGCCACCCACACCGCCCGCCGTGCGCTGTACGAGGACGCCGGCCGGACCATCGTCGACATCACCAAGCGCCACTACGAGCAGGACGACTACTCGGTCCTGCCCCGCTCGGTCGCCTCCCGCGCCGCGTTCGAGAACGCGATGGCGCTGGACATCGCGATGGGCGGCTCGACCAACACGATCCTGCACCTGCTGGCCGCCGCCCAGGAGGCGGAGATCGACTTCGACATGCGGGACATCGACGCGATCTCGCGCAAGGTGCCCTGCCTGTCCAAGGTCGCGCCGAACGGCAAGTACTACATGGAGGACGTGCACCGGGCCGGCGGCATCCCCGCCATCCTGGGCGAGCTCTACCGGGGCGGCCTGCTGAACGAGGATGTCACCACCGTGCACTCCGCCTCGATGGCCGAGTGGTTCAAGGACTGGGACATCCGGGGCGGCTCCGCCACCGAGACGGCGGTCGAACTGTTCCACGCGGCCCCCGGCTGCGTGCGGTCCGCCACCGCCTTCTCCCAGTCGGAGCGCTGGGACACCCTCGACACCGACGCCGCGAACGGCTGCATCCGCAGCATCGAGCACGCGTACTCGACCGAGGGCGGCCTCGCCGTGCTGTACGGCAACCTGGCCGAGGACGGCTGCGTGGTGAAGACCGCCGGCGTCGACGAGTCGATCTGGACCTTCAGCGGCCCGGCCGTGGTGCTGGAGTCCCAGGAGGACGCGGTGGACGCGATCCTCACCAAGCGGGTCAAGGAGGGCGACGTCGTCGTCATCCGCTACGAGGGCCCCAAGGGCGGCCCCGGTATGCAGGAGATGCTCTACCCGACCTCGTTCCTCAAGGGCCGCGGCCTGGGCAAGGCCTGCGCGCTGATCACCGACGGCCGGTTCTCCGGCGGCACCTCCGGCCTGTCGATCGGTCACGCCTCGCCCGAGGCGGCCTCCGGCGGCACCATCGCGCTGGTCCAGGACGGCGACGTCATCGCCATCGACATCCCGAACCGCTCGGTCGAGCTGAAGGTCTCCTTCGAGGAGCTGCACGAGCGCCGGCTCAAGCTGGAGGCCGAGGGCGGCTACCGCCCGAAGAGCCGGGTCCGCCCGGTCAGCGCGGCGCTGAAGGCGTACGCGGCGATGGCCACCTCCGCCGACAAGGGCGCGGTGCGCGACGTGAGCAAGCTCGGCTGACGCCTGCTCAGGCGGTCGTCTCCCCTCCAGGGGGGCGGCCGCCTTCGTCGTTCCACCCCCGGGGCCGGCCATAATCGGTCCCGTGGACGAGCGGCAGAACACACCCGGACCCGAGCCCGAGCCGATCCGCTGGTTCGGCACCGGCTGGCTGGAGCGCGGCTCCGGCTACTGGGTGCGCCGGGTCGCGGTGCCGCTCGGCGCGCTGGTGGCGGTGGCGGCCGGGGCGCTGCTGCTGCGCTTCGCGGTCGCCGGGGTGGAGGACTCCTCGGCCGGCGGCTTCGTCCACGGCCTGCTGGTCGCCGCGATCGGGCTCTGCTCGCTGCTCTCCGGTCTGCGGACGTGGAAGCTGCTCAGCGAGGGCAGGGACGCCCTGACGGGCTGGATGACCGAGGAGAAGTCGCTCGGCGCGGTCTGGCTGATCGGCTTCGCCGGCGCCCTGTTCGCCTACTTCCTGCGCAGCCTGGCCGAGGCCCCCGGCGAGGCGGTCAAGCGCGCCGAGTACGGCCGCGCGGTCGCCGCCTTCGAGCGGCGGCGGAGCGGACGGGGAGCCCGCAACGGGGACCGGAAACAGGCCAGGAAGCGCCGCTGAGCTGCTGCCTGTGCGGTCGGTGCCGGCCGGAGCGGACGTCAGACCGGCCTCGGCACCTCCGTCGCCGACGTGATCGTGGCGTCCGCGCTGGGCTGGACCGCCGGGCTGCTCGGGGCCGGCCGTGGCGGCTGGCCGCCGTCGGTGTCGGTGGCGATCTTGAGGCTGAACAGCACGATGCCGATCATCGCCAGCACGATCAGCCAGGTCTGCCAGGCCTTGCTGCCGCCGCGCACCCGGCTGCGCTTCCGGGGCCCTTCGTTGACGGAACGCCGGCCGCCCGGATCGACCGGCGGCTGGTGCTTCCAGCGCGCGGCGAGCATCCGGGTTCTTCCGGACGGCTCCTTCACGGTGGCGGCCCGGACGAACTCCTCGTCCAGCACCAGCCCCTCGAACGGGTCGGGCTGCTCCGCCGGACGGGGCTCCGGCTCTTCGGCTATCGGCACGCCGCCAGTATGCCTCGCGAGCCGTCCGGCGGCCGCTCGTTTCCGATCAACTCCGGCTGACCGTCACCCACGTGCCGCCCGTTCCCGTCCGGCGGTGACCCGGCGTCAGCTCTGCCTGCGGGCCCTCTTCACCGATCCGGCCACGCCCGCGATCAGCAGCAGCACCCCGGCCGGCAGCAGCGAACCGAACATCGCGCCGAACAGCCCGGACCCGCCGAGCAGCATCATCGACACCGTGTTCAGCCCCCAGAGCGCGGCCGCCGCCGGCAGCGCCGAACGCCACGGGTGCTCGGCCGCCCAGCGGTGCAGTCGGCGGTCGGCGGTGTCCCGGCGGAGCTTCCCGCCGACCGTGCCGACCAGGAAGAAGAAGAACAACCCTAGCCCCACCGGTCCGGCCAGGATGTCCAGCGACCAGTGCCCGGTCACCACGTCCACCCCCAGCGCGGCACCTCCCACCAGCGCCCCGACCCCCGCCGCCGTCCGCCACGGCCCCAGGCTCGCCGACGCCACCGCCAGCTGCCTGTTCTCAGTGTGTGACAAATCTCCGTGTCCCATGCCTCCAAGGTGCTCCGCCGTCCGTCCGGAAGCCATAGGGAAAGCCCCGGACTTTCCCCCTACGGGTGCCCGGTGCCGGGCGCCTTGCCCACACCGTGGGACGTCGCGGCGGGGGCGGCCGGGCCGGTGCGAGGATGGCGGCACACGTACGTAAGGAGCGGCCATGTCCGGACAGAAGATCGCTTTCCTCGGTACCGGCAAGATCGGGGAGGCGCTGCTCTCGGGCCTGCTGCGGGCGGGCACCGATCCCGGGGACGTGCTGGTCACGGCCCGGCGGCCGGAGCGGGCGGCGGAGTTGGCCGAGCGGTACGGCGTGGTCGTGGTGACCAACGCGGAGGCGGCCAAGCTGGCCGACACCCTGATCCTGGCGGTGAAGCCGCAGGACATGGGCACCCTGCTGGAGGAGCTCTCGCCGCACGTGAGCCCGGACCGGCTGGTCATCTCGGCGGCCGCCGGCGTGCCGACCCGCTGGTTCGAAGCGCGGCTGGCCGCCGGGACGCCGGTGGTCCGGGTGATGCCCAACACCCCGGTGCTGGTGGACGAGGGGATGAGCGTGATCTCCGGCGGCTCGCACGCCGAGGAACGGCACCTGGAGCGCGCCGAGGAGATCTTCCGCTCGGTCGGCAAGGCGCTGCGGCTGCCGGAGTCCCAGCAGGACGCGGCCACCGCGCTGTCCGGTTCGGGCCCGGCGTACTTCTACTTCCTGGTCGAGGCGATGACCGACGCGGGCATCCTGCTGGGCCTGCCCCGGCAGGTGGCGCACGACCTGATCGTGCAGTCGGCGATCGGCGCCTCGGTGATGCTGCGCGACTCGGGCGAGCACCCGGTCAAGCTGCGCGAGGCGGTCACCTCCCCGGCCGGCACCACCATCGCGGCCATCCGCGAGCTGGAGAACCACGGCGTGCGGGCCGCCCTGCTGGGTGCCCTGGAGGCGGCCAGGAACCGTTCGCAGGAGCTGGCCTCCGGAGGAAAGTAGGCTCGCCCGGGTGAGCTACGACTTGGTGATCTTCGACAACGACGGCGTGCTGGTGGACAGCGAGCCGATCTCCAACCGGGTGCTGGCCGAGTACCTGACCGAACTCGGCTACCCCACCACGGTCGAGGACTCGTACCGCGACTACATGGGCTGTGCCGCGCACACCGTGCACGACGTGATCGGCGAGCGGTACGGGGCGACCCTGCCCGAAGGCTTCGACGCGCTGTTCCACGCCCGGGTGTTCGCCGCCTTCGAGCGGGAACTCGTCGCGGTCCGGGGCGCGGAGCAGCTGCTGAAGACCCTTCAGCAGCACGGCGTGCGGTACTGCCTGGCCTCCTCCGCGCACCACGAGTGGATCAGGACCGCGCTGGACCTCACCGGGCTGCGCGGCCACCACGCCGAGCCGAGGATCTTCAGCGCCCAGGACGTCGGCATCGGCAAGCCCGCTCCCGACCTCTTCCTGCACGCGGCCCGCTCCATGGGCGTCGAGCCCGCCCGCTGCCTGGTGCTGGAGGACAGCCGTAACGGCGTGCTCGCCGCCCGCGCGGCCGGGATGGACGTGTACGGCTACGCGGCACTCACCGACCCGGCGAAGCTCACCGGCGCGGGGGCCACCGGGCTGATCACCGCGCTCGCCGAGGTGCCCGCCCTGCTCGGGCTCGCGACCGGCTGACCGGCCGGCCGCCGGTCCCGTCGGCGGGTCGACCGGGGGCCGTCGGCAGAGATTCGGTCCGACCCCTCCCGAAAACACGATCGAACGCCTACGCTCACGCCTCAACATCTCCGTACCGGCCGGTAGCGCCGACAGTGAGCGAGGCCGAGCCATGCCCGAGCAGCAGGTGGACGCGCGGTTGCGCCGGTCGCGGGCGGCGGTGGCGGCGAGTTTCGTGCTCCAGGGCGTCACCTTCGCGCTGCTGGTGACCTGCATACCCGAGATCCAGCACCGGTACGGGCTGAGCGACGGCCTGCTGCCGGTCTTCCTGGCGGCGGTGCCGATCCTGGCGGGCGTCGGTTCGGTGGCCTCGGAGTCGGTGGCCGGGCGGGTCGGGGCACGGGCCGTGCTGCGGGTGGTGCAGCCCGCCGTCTGTGTCAGCCTGGCGCTGGTCGGGCTCGGCGGCCAACTGTGGGAACTCGCCATCGCGCTAGGCCTGTTCGGCCTGCTGGTGGGCGGGCTGGACGCGAGTATGAACATGCTCGGGGTCGGCCTGCAGCGCCGGTACGGCCGGAGCATCATGATCGGCTTCCACGCCGCGTTCAGCCTCGGCGGCATCCTCGGCGCCGCGCTGGCCGGTCTCGGAGCGCACTACGACCTGGACCTGCCGCTGCTGTTCGGGGGTGCGGCCGCGCTGCTGATCCCGCTCGCGCTGCTGGTCGGCACCCGCTTCCCCGGCCCGGCCGAACTCGGCGACGCCGTACGGGAGGCTGCCACCGCCGCGGCCGCCCGGATCCCCTGGCGCCCGCTGCTGCCGCTCTGCGCCGCGATGGCCTTCGCGTACATCGCCGACGCCTCGGTCTCCAACTACAGCGTCAAGTACCTGACCGACGTGCTGGGCAGCCCGGAGGACCTGGCCAAGCTCTCCTACCTCGGCTACATGGTGGCGATGCTGCTCGGCCGGGCGCTCGGCGACCGGGCGGTGGAGCGCTGGGGCGCCGTGCCCGTGGTGCGCGGCGGGGTGGCGCTGGCCGCGCTCGGCTTCGCGCTGGCCGCCGCCGCGCCGGGGGAGTGGGCCGGGGTGGCCGCGTTCACCGTGCTGGGCTTCGGCATCTGCGCGATCATCCCGCAGGTCTTCGCGGCGGGTGGCCGGCTGTTCCCGGCCGCCTCGGACGCGGCGGTGGCCCGGCTCAACCTGTTCAACTACGTCGGCTTCCTGGTCGGCTCGCCGCTGGTCGGGGCACTGGCCGGGGCGGGCTCGTTCCGGCTGGCGCTGCTGGCCCCGATGGTGTTGATCCTCGCGATCCTCCCGCTGGCCCGACACTTCGGGGCGTCCGCCGCCCGCTAACGTGTCACCCATGCCCGAGAACTGCAGCGGCCTGCACCTGTACTGGGACGAGGCCGTCACCTCGTACGACTTCGGGGCGGGGCACCCGATGGACCCGACCAGGCTGGCGCTGACCATGCGGCTGGTGGAGGCGTTCGGGCTGACCACCGCCCCCGGGGTGACCGTCCGGGCCGCGCCGCCCGCGGGGGAGTCGACGCTGCGGCTGGTGCACACCGCCGAGTACGTGGACGCGGTCCGCCGGATCGCCGCCGACCCGGGGCGCAGCGATCCCGCGCACGGGCTCGGCACCGCTGACAACTGGGCGTTCGCCGCCCAGCACACCGCCTCCGCGCTGATCGCCGGGCAGTCGGTGGCCGGGGCCGAGGCGGTCTGGCGGGGCGGCGAGGTCCGGCACGCCGTCAACTTCGCCGGTGGCCTGCACCACGCGATGCCGGACCGGGCAGCCGGGTTCTGTGTCTACAACGACCCCGCGCTGGCGATCGCCCGGTTGCTGGAGCTCGGCGCCGAACGGGTCGCGTACGTGGACGTGGACGTGCACCACGGCGACGGCGTGCAGGCGGTCTTCTGGAACGATCCCCGGGTGCTCACAGTCTCGATCCACGAGAGCCCGGCCACCCTCTTCCCGGAGACCGGCTGGGCCACCGAGACCGGCGGCCCGGACGCCCCCGGCACCGCCGCCAACCTGCCGCTGCCCGCCGGGACGGGTGACGCGGGCTGGCTGCGCGCCTTCCACGCCTTCGTTCCCGAGCTGCTCTCCGCGTTCCGCCCGCAGGTGATCGTCAGTCAGCACGGCGCGGACACCCATCTGGCCGATCCACTGGCTCATCTGACGGTCAGTCTGGACGCCCAGCGCCTGGTCGCCGAGGCGGTGCACCAGCTGGCCCACCACTACGCGGACGGCCGCTGGCTGGCCCTCGGTGGCGGCGGGTACGCGGTGGCGGACGTGGTCCCCGCCGCCTGGACCCATCTGGTGGCGATCGCCGCCGGGCACCCGGTCGACCCGGCCGCCGAACTCCCCGCCGGGTGGCGGGCCGACGCCGAGCGGCTCGTCGGCCGCCCGGGACCGGCCCGGATGACCGACGGCGCCACGCCGCACTGGCGGGACTTCCACGAGCACGGCTACGACCCCGGCGACCGGCTCGACCAGGCCATCCTGGCCGCCCGCCGCGCCGTCCTCCCGCACCACGGGCTGCTGCCGTGAGCCGGGCCCAGCTGACCCGGCCCGAGCTCGTCGCGCACCTGCTCAGGCACCGGCTGGCCGGACCGGCCGTCCCGACGCTCCGTCAGAACAACCTGCGACACTACCGGCTGTTCGGCCAGGCCGACCCGGTGGCCCTGATGGGCCTGGACCCGGAGCGCCGCTGGGGGCCCGGCGCGGTGCTGGACCTGATGGCCGAGCGGGTCGGCGTGCACCCGGACTTCTCGTACGGCCAGGGCCCCGACACCATCGACCCGGAGCGCACCGTGGACGCGCTGGAGCGCCTCGCCGGGCTGCTGGCCGCCACCGCCCGCCGCCGGGGCAGCGTGCTGGCCGGGACCGGGCACCCGACCAAGCTGGCCGGCTTCCACGGCGCACTGGCCCGCGCCCTGGAGCGCGCGGGCTGCACCCTGCGTACGCCCGCGCTCGGCACCCGCTTCCGCGAGCCCACCCCGGCGGGGCCGCGCACCTGCGCGCTGGACGCCGTCGGCCCGGTGCTGGTGGTCCGCTCCGCCGACGGCGCGCGCGAGCCGCTGCACACCCACTCGCCGCAGCCCGTCCGGCTGGCGCTGGCCGCCCTCACCGCGGCCGGGAACCCGCTGCCCGACCTGGTGCTGGGCGACCACGGCTGGCTCTGCGGGGCGGGCCGGCTCGGCATCCCGGCCGGTGGACCGGCCGACTCCAACGACGTGGCCCCGTTCGTCGCCGAGGCCGAGGGCACCGTGGCGGTGGCCGTACCGATGGACGACGGTGCGCAGCCGGACTGCTACAGAGCGCTGAGTGACTACGTACTGCAACGGGCGGATCTCGCACCGTACAAGGACTGAGCTTCTCCCTCTTCCCACTGGTACCACCCTTAACTACTCTGGGGATACACGTGTGCCGGTGGAGTCACCGAAGGGGAAGTCGGTGCCTTGCACACGGGTAAGGGTCGGGTGAGGGTCATGAGTTCCGGCGAACGCCCATTGCAGGAGGTCGTCTTCCTGACCGTGGCGGAGGTTGCCTCGGTCATGCGGGTGTCCAAGATGACGGTGTACCGCTTGGTGCACAGTGGAGAGCTGCCCGCGATCAGGGTCGGCCGCTCCTTCCGAGTCCCCGAGCAGGCCGTCCACGAGTACCTCAGGGATTCCTACGTTCGGCTCGAAAGCGCGTAACGTAGGCCCTCGTCAGGGCGCGATTACGGCTTATCCGAGGTGACGGGTAGGCTAGGCCCTCCGTCAGTCGTATGGACTCCGTCTCTCACGGACGAGAGTCTCAGTGAGCGAGGGTAGTTCCGTGGGCTCTGTCATCAAGAAGCGTCGCAAGCGTATGGCCAAGAAGAAGCACCGCAAGCTTCTGAAGCGCACTCGCGTTCAGCGTCGCAACAAGAAGTAGGCACCCACGGCCGCGCCCTGCGCGCCAGGTGTACAGACAGCGCCCGCCCCGGCTCAGGCCGGGGCGGGCGCTGTCGTGTTGCCCGGATCGAACCCCGGCGCGATACGGTGCGTGCAGGGCTTACGAGAGGGGTGCGGCGGAGTGGGAAAGGTCGTGCTCGTCACCGGCGTGGCCCGGCACCTCGGGGCCAGGTTCGCGGCCCGGCTGGCCGGCCGGCCCGGCATCGACCGGGTGGTCGCCGTGGACAGCCGCGAGCCGTGGGGCGGGATGACCGCCGACGGCGTCGAGTACGTCCGGGTCGACCTGCGCCGTCCCGCCGTCGCCCGGGTGATCGCCGAGCACGACGTGGACACCGTGGTGCACCTGGACGTCAGCGCCGGGATGCAGGGCGGCCGGGCGACCGCCAAGGAGACCAACGTCATCGGCACCATGCAGCTGCTCGGGGCCTGCCAGAAGGCACCCGGCCTGCGCCGACTGGTCGTCAAGTCCACCACCGCGGTGTACGGCTCCGCGCCGCGCGACCCGGCGGTGTTCGGCGAGCGGATGCAGCCCAAGGACCTGCCGCGCAGCGGCTTCGGCAAGGACGCCACCGAGGTCGAGGGGTACGTCCGGGGCTTCGCCCGGCGCCGGCCCGACGTCGCCGTCACCGTGCTGCGGTTCGCCAACATCGTCGGCCCGGCCGGCGACACCCCGCTCTGCGACTACTTCGCGCTGCCGGTGCTGCCCACCGTGCTCGGCCGCGACCCCCGGCTGCAGTTCGTCCACGAGGACGACGCCGTCGCGCTGCTGCACCTGGCGGCCACCGAACCCAGGCCCGGCACCTACAACGTGGCCGGGGACGGCGTGCTGCTGCTGTCCCAGTGCGCCCGTAGGCTCGGTCGGCCCACCGTCCCGCTGCTCGGGCCCGCGCTCGGCGTGGTGGCCGGCCTGGCGCGGCGGACCGGGCTCGCCGACATATCGCCGGAGCAGATCCAACTGCTCAGTCACGGGCGGGTGGTGGACACCACCGAGCTCCGCGAGGGTTTCGGCTGGACCCCGGCCATGACCACCCCCGAGGCGTTCGCCGACTTCGCCGCCGCCCAGTCCGGCGGCCTGCTGCCGCCCGAGCGGCTGGCCGCCGCCACCGACCGGCTGGCGGGGCTGCTGACCCGTCAGAACCCTCCGAGGAGCTGAGGCCGAGATGACCGCTGCGCGGGACGTCGAGCAGGCGAAGGTGATCCCGATCGAGTCGGCGCCGAGCTGGCAGCCCGAGCCGTCCGGGCCCGCCCTGTCGGACCGGATCGCGGACGCGGTCGGCGGGGCGCTGGCCGGGCCGCTGGGCTCGGCCGCCACCCGGGCGCTCGGCAAGGGCTGGGAGGAGCGGGCCGCGGGTGGTCTGTCCTTCCTGCGGCGGCGGATCACCGGCGACTACGAGGTGGACGAGTTCGGCTTCGACCGGGAGCTCACCGAGGAGGTGCTGCTCTCGATGCTCCGCCCGCTGGCGGAGAAGTACTTCCGGGTCGAGGTCAGGGGGATCGAGAACATCCCGGCCGAGGGTGGGGTGCTGATCGTCGCCAACCACTCGGGCACCGTCCCGCTGGACGCACTGATGACCCAGATCGCGATACACGACCACCACCCCCGGCGGCGGCACCTGCGGATGCTCGCGGCCGACCTGGTCTTCGTCCTGCCGGTGATAGGCGAGCTGGCCCGCAAGGCCGGGCACACGCTGGCCTGCGGTGAGGACGCCGCCGCGCTGCTGGAGCGCGGCGAGGTGGTCGGGGTCTGGCCGGAGGGCTTCAAGGGGATCGGCAAGCCGTTCGCCGAGCGGTACAAGCTCCAGCGGTTCGGCCGGGGCGGGTTCGTGGCCTCCGCGCTGCGGGCCGGGGTGCCGATCGTGCCGTGCTCGATCGTGGGCGCGGAGGAGACCTACCCGATGATCGGGAACGCCCGGACGCTGGCCCGGGCGCTCGGGCTGCCGTACCTGCCGATCACGCCGACCTTCCCCTGGCTGGGGCCGCTCGGCGCGATCCCGCTGCCGACCAAGTGGACCATCCAGTTCGGCGAACCGATCCGGACCGACAGCCACCCGCCGGAGGCGGCGGACGACCCGATGGTGGTCTTCGACCTGACCGACCAGGTCAGGGAGACCATCCAGCACACGCTGTACAAGCTGCTGGTGCAGCGGCGGTCGGTCTTCTTCTGAGCACGCGTCAGAGGTGGGTCCGAGATCCTCGGGCCCACCTCTGACGTGCGCTCAGCCCAGCGAGATCTCCGGCAGCAGGCCCGGGATCAGCGCGGGGATGCGCAGCTCCTGGGTCGGCGGCTGGTCCTGCGGAGCGCTGCCGCCCTCCGGGGCGGGTGCCTCGGAGGCGCCCGGCGCACCGGCGGCCGGCGGGGTCGCGCCCCCGCCGGTGAGGCCACCGGGGAGCAGCTTGTCGAGCAGACCGGGGCTGGCCTTGCCGCTCGGCGTGCCGGCGCCCTGTCCGGTACCGGAGCTGGGCCGGCCAGGGTCGGTGCGCGGGTGCTCCGCGCTGCCCGTACCGGCGGCCGGGGAGGCCGCGGCACCGCCGGGGGACTGCGGTGCACCGCCCGGTGCGGCCGGGGCGTTGCCCTTGGCAGCCGGCGGGGCCAGCTTGAGCGGGGCGACGTCCTCGGTCATCTCGTCGAAGAGCTCGTTCACCTTGCTCGCCTGACCGGTGAGTTGGGCCGGCAGGTGGCCCTGGACGGACGCCCAGCGGTCGTCCTCGGCGTCGGTGAAGGTGGCCAGCCTGCGCATCGGGTCGAGCGATCCGTTGCTCCGGTAGACCGAGCGGAGCAGCTCCCGGCCCTTGACCGCCTCGGCGTGCATGTCGTCCAGCGCACGGCGGACCTGCTCCACCGTGGCCGGGCTCAACGTCGCGCCCGGGTCCGCCCGGCCGAGCAGGCCCTGGGCCTCCTCCAGCCGGGTGGAGGCCTGGTCCAGCAGAAGGGCGCCGACCTCGGAGTCGGAGCCGGCCCAGCTCAGCCGGAGGTCCTCCAGACCGCGCTTCATGCCGTAGAGCGTGTCCCCCGGGAGGGCGTTGGAGCTGGCGGCGGCCGCACCGGCGAAGCTGCCGACCGCGACGCCGGCCACCAGGCCGCCGATCGCCAGCCGCCGGCCCCATCGCAGTCGGGCCCCGGACCTGATCGCCCGGTGCCTGCGCTGCTGCGGCACCCGCGCGGCCGGGCTGCCCGACCAGTCGCGCTCGAACGCGGCCATCAGCTGAGCGCGTTGGAGCGTCCTGGCCTCGGTGCTCAGCTCCGGCTCGGGCAGCGCGCCGAGGGCGTCCGCCATGCTCAGCAGCTCCGCCATCGCGGTGGAGCCACCGGGCCGACCGCTGTCGGGTCTCCGGTCACCCTGGTGGGGCTCTACGTGGTGGGCCTCCAGCGCCTCGGCGAAGGCCCTCGCCCGCCGGTGTTCCAGCATGTTTGCCGTCACGGGCCACACCTCCCTTCGTCGTTGTCGACTCCCCGGCCTGCCGGACGGTTGCCGCGGCGGGCCAAAACCACTCCATCGGGTGAGCGTGGCCGATCCTGCTTGACCGACGGCCCGGCGGGGGTTTGCAGGTTGGCCAACGAGCAGGGCGGGGCGTCGGTTACGCACGGCCCCTCTTCCGCATTAAGCAGAGCATGTGACCGCTCGTTCACCCGGCCGGGGAGATAGGGCAGTTGATATGACGAACGTTCGGCTATTGCGCTCACCGGGCGTCGGGCGGCAGCAGCCGGGCCAGGGTGCGGACCGCGCGGTACTGGAGGGTCTTGATCGCGCCCTCGTTCTTGCCCATGATCCGGGCCGTCTCGGCCACCGAGAGCCCTTGCAGGAAGCGGAGCGTGACGCACTCCTGCTGCTGCGGGTTGAGCCGTCGCACCGCGTCCAGCAGGGCGGCGTTGGAGAGCGACTCCAGGACCGAGTCCTCGGGGCTGCGCTCGCACTCGTTGGAGTCGAGCATCTCGCCGGTGGTGACCTCCAGGCGGAACCGGCTGGACTTGAAGTGGTCCGCCACCAGGTTGCGCGCGATGGTCACCAGCCAGGCGCCGAAGTCGCGGCCCTGCCAGGTGAAGGTGCCGATCCTGCGCAGCGCGCGCAGGAAGGTCTCGCTGGTCAGGTCCTCGGCGGTGGCCCGGCCGCCGACCCGGTAGTAGATGTACCGGTAGACGGTGTCCGAGTAGTGGTCGTAGAGCCGGCCGAAGGCCTCGCTCTCGCCGTTCTGGGCCCGCTCGACCAGCTCCATGATCGGGTTGTGCTCGGATTCGAAGCCGGGGGAGGGCGTCGTCCTGGTCCGACTCCGGGAGCCGGGACCGGTGCCCGCGCCGACCCGGCCGCGGGTGCCGGCCCCGGTCCCGCTGGTGGTGGTCGAGGAGCGCAGCGCTACCCCGGCCCCCAACGGGACACCGGCCAGGGCCGGTTGGGGCACGTACAGCTCGAACTCGCGGATCGCGGACCGGAGTCGGTCGAGGTGTGTACCGCGGCGCAGGTTGGTGGGCGACGGGCGGGAGGAGGCAGGCGCGTCGTTCCGGACGGGTGGGTACACGGGACTCCCAGAGGCAGAACTGTGGACGGATCACCTCCGCCTGCGCGGAGAGCACACTCCGACTGACCCCTCGTCACCGGGGACGTGTGGGTGGCGTGCATCCAGGAGAGAATAACGCTTTGTGCAATGACAGCTACACCCTGTGGCCGAAGTGGTCGTTTGAGATCCGCTTGGCGTGCATATTCAGCTGGAACTGACCGAACATGGCATCAGCTGCTCGGCTCAATGTGACCGCGCCTGTGCACCGGGTGACAGTTTCGGGAGGTGGTGGGCCCGATTCCCGGGTTCTGGCCCCGGCAACCCCCGACTTTGCGAAGTCTCCGAACGATCGGTTCCGGTCACCGGCGAACAGGATCGGAACGACCGGATCCCCCGGCGGAGTTCGCCCTTACGAGTGAGCCGCCGGGTGCGCCGTGCTGACCCGCCGTCGGACCGGCGTCAGGCCGCCCGGTGCCTGCGCCGGATCGCCACCGCGGCGGCGGTCGCGCCGGCCAGGACTCCCAGGCCGGCGGCGGTGGGCAGCCCGATCCTGGCCGCCTTGCGGCCGGTCCTGAAGTCACGCACCCGCCAGCCGTGCGCCCGGGCGTGCCGCCGCAGCGCCGCGTCCGGGTTCACCACGTACGGATGGCCCACCAGCGCCAGCATCGGGATGTCGTTGGCGGAGTCGCTGAACGCCGCGCACCTGCTCAGCTCCAGCCGCTCCCGCCGGGCCAGCGCGGTGACCGCAGCCGCCTTCGCCTCGCCGTGCAGCAGGCCACCGACCAGTCGGCCGGTGTAGACCCCGTCCACCGCCTCGGCGACGGTGCCGAGCGCCCCGGTCATGCCGAGCTGCCTGGCGATGATCCTGGCCACCTCCTGCGGGGCCGCGGTGACCAGCCAGACCCGCTGCCCGGCGTCCAGGTGCAGCTGCACCAGCGCGCGGGTGCCGGGCCAGATCTTCCGGGTGATCACGTCCTCGAAGATCTCCTCGCAGATCGCCTCCAGCTCGGCGGTCCGCTTGCCGGCCACCAGGCCGAGCGCCTTGTCCTTGGCGTCCGCCATGTGCGCCGGGTCCTCGGCGCCGTGCACCCGGAACCACGCCTGCTGCCACGCGAACCTGGCCATGTCGCGGCGGGTGAAGAACTTCCGCCGGTAGAGGCCGATGCCCAGGTAGAAGATCGCCGCACCGCGCAGGATGGTGTTGTCGCAGTCGAAGAACGCGGCGGCCCTCGGGTCGTCCGGCGTCGGCGTGTGATCCTCCGCGGCAGCGGCGGCGGCCTCACCCGCCAGGGCCGACTGCTCGCTCGGCGAGCGCCGTACGTGGGTGAGCCTTCTGAGGGCGACCATGGCCCCGAGCATAGCCAGCCCGCGTGACCGCCACCTGAACGCCGGCCCACGGTTGCACCACCAGGGGCCCGGGGGACCGTGGAGTGCCCGGGCCCTGCACAATGGACCGGGTGAGCCCACTGTTGCGACGTGACACGAGCAAGGCGCCCGCCGAGCGGACGGTGACCCTGGTCGGGAAGCCCGGGTGCCATCTGTGCGACGAGGCGCGGGCGGTGATCCTGCGAGTGACCGGAGAGTTGGGGAGCGCCTTCGAGGAGCGCGACATCACCCAGGACGAGGAGCTGTACCGGAAGTACTGGGAGCAGATCCCGGTCACGTTGATCGACGGGAAGCAGCACGACTTCTGGCGGGTCGACGAACGCCGGCTGCGTGCGGCGCTCGGCGCCTGACGGTGCGGCAGCCCCTCCGTTCGGCGGGGGTGCTTCGCCAAATCGTTGCCTGCAAAAATGAAGATCGGCTTAGGAAACGCCAGTTGGTCGGCTTACGATCTAAAACGTTTCTGTCCGCCGGGGGCTGGATGACGGAGGAGAGCGTTCATGCTTCCCGGCCGACAACTTCCGCCCGCGTCGGGCGGTTTCGCCGTGGTCGACGTCGAGGCCACCGGCCGGAGCCCGTGGCGGCACCGGGTGGTCGAGGTGGCCGTCGTGCTGCTGGACGGCCACCTGGGTGCCGAGGACGAGTTCTCCACCCTGATCGACCCGGTCGGACCGGTCGGCCCGACCCACGTGCACCGGATCAGCCAGTCGGACGTGGTCGGTGCGCCGAGGTTCCGCGAGGTCGCCCCCACCCTGCTGGAGCTGCTGGCCGGGCGGGTGCTGGTCGGGCACCACGTCAGCTGTGACCAGGCTTTCCTGGAGCGCGAGTTCGCCCGGATCGGGGTGCCGCTGCCCTCGATGCCGACGCTCTGCACCCTGAGCCTGGCCCGGGCACACCTGGCCGAGGCCGGCGGGTACGGCCTGACCGCCTGCGTCGAGGCGGCCGGGCTCGGCTGGTACCCGGCCCACACCGCCCTGGGCGACGCCCGGGCCACCGCCGACCTGCTGCGGTACGTCACCGGCGCGCGCCCCGACTGGTCCCCGCCGTTATCCGAGGCCGCCGGCCTGTCCTGGCCCCGGCTGGGCCGGGCGCCGTCCCAGCGGAAGGCGGGTGCGCTGCCGCTGATCCGCCGGGAGGCCCCGTTCGGGCCGTGGCCGCAGGGCGTCGACCCGTCGACTCTGGTGCTCACGCCTCTGGGCGCCGAGCGGTGAGTGGCGCACACTGTGGCAGGGGCGGACCGGGACCCGTCGGCAGTTGGAGGGCGGCGTCGCGGGGCCCGGGCGCGTTCCTCGTCGCTCCGACGCGGGACGCTGGCCCGGCGGGTGCTCCCGCATCCGCTCCCCGCGTGCCGGAGGGTCCGGAACGGGGCGTGATGCGCGTCACTGTGCCCGGACAAATCGGACACCATCTTTGTGCACACGTTCACAAACGCATAGCCTGGCTGCCAAAGCCCAGCTTCACCCACAGGAGCACCGTGGCAATCGGCCGATCCACCCAGAACGCTTCGCAGACGCCCGAGCCGGGCGCCGCGCGCCGACCCTCGCGTGCCCGGGGCATCCCGGAGGCGACAGTCGCCCGCCTTCCGCTCTACCTGAGGGCGCTCACCGCGCTCTCCGAGCGCTCGGTGCCCACCGTCTCATCCGAGGAACTGGCCACCGCGGCCGGGGTCAACTCGGCGAAGCTCCGCAAGGACTTCTCGTACCTCGGGTCCTACGGGACCCGGGGCGTCGGCTACGACGTGGAGTACCTGGTCTACCAGATCTCCCGCGAGCTGGGCCTGACCCAGGACTGGCCCGTGGTCATCGTCGGAATCGGTAACCTCGGCCACGCGCTGGCCAACTACGGCGGCTTCGCCTCCCGCGGGTTCCGGGTCGCCGCCCTGCTGGACGCCGACCCGACCGTGGTCGGTAACAGCGCCGCCGGTCTCCCGGTGCGGCACATGGACGAGTTGGAGGCGATCGTGGAGAACCAGCACGTCTCCATCGGCGTCATCACCACCCCGCCCGGAGCCGCCCAGCAGGTCTGCGACCGCCTGGTCGAGGCCGGGGTGACCAGCATCCTGAACTTCGCCCCGACCGTGCTGACCGTCCCGGACGGCGTGGACGTGCGCAAGGTGGATCTGTCGATAGAGCTTCAGATCCTCGCCTTCCACGAGCAGCGCAAGGCCGGTGAGGAGCCCGGCCAGGGCGACTCGATGCTCGACCGTGCCCCCGGCCCGGTCCGGGCCGCCGCCGCCAAGCTCCGCCGCGCGGCCGGTGCCGCCAAGGCCGAGCCGGTCAAGGGCAAGCCCGCCAAGGGCACCGATGGCGATCTCTCCGCGGTGATGCCCGCGTGAGCCGCCAGCAGAACCGCAACCCGAGGGGGCGGGCATGAGTCTTCTCGTCGTCGGTCTGAGCCACCGCAGCGCCCCCGTCGGCCTGTTGGAGCGCGCCGCGCTCACCGGCCGGACGCCCACCCGGCTGCTGCACGACATCGCCGCCTCACCTGCCGTCGCCGAGGCCGCGCTGCTCAACACCTGCAACCGGATCGAGCTCTACGCCGACGTGGACAAGTTCCACGCCGGGGTGGCCGAGCTCTCCCTGCTGCTCGCCCACCACAGCGGAGTGGACCTGGAGGAGCTCACCGCGCACCTCTACGTGCACTACGAGGACCGCGCCGTGCACCACCTCTTCTCGGTGGCCTGCGGGCTGGACTCGATGGTGGTCGGCGAGGGCCAGATCCTCGGTCAGCTGCGCGACGCGCTGGCCCGCGCCCAGGAGGAGCACACCGCAGGGCGCGATCTCAACGAGCTGTTCCAGCAGGCCCTGCGGGTCGGCAAGCGGGCGCACAGTGAGACCGGTATCGACAAGGCCGGCCAGTCCCTGGTCACCTTCGGCCTGGAGCAGGTCGCGGCCGGGGCCGGCGAGATCGCGGGCAAGCGCGCCCTGGTGGTCGGCGCCGGGTCGATGAGCTCGCTGGCCGCCGCCACCCTGGTCAGGGCCGGCGTCAGCGACCTGCTGATCGCCAACCGGACCGCCGAGCGGGCCGACCGGCTGGCGGCCAACCTGGGCGCCCGTACGGTCGACTTCGGCAAGGTCCGCGCGGCGCTCGCCGACGTGGACCTGGTGATCTCCTGCACCGGCGCGGCCGGTGTGGTGATCAGCGCCGAGGACGTCGCCGCGGCGGTGGCGGTACGGACCGCCGAGACCCCGCTGGCCTTCCTCGACCTGGCGATGCCGCGGGACGTGGACCACGCCGTGCACGACCTGGCCGGCGCGCTGCTGGTCGACCTGGAGAGCCTCTCCCAGGCGCACGCCGCCACCCCCGGTGCCGGGGACGTGGACGCCGTGGTCGGCATCGTCGCGGACGAGGTGGACGCCTTCGGCGCGGCCCAGCGGGCGGCCCGGATCGCGCCCACCGTGGTGGCGCTCCGCCAGATGGCCTCCGAGGTGGTGCTGAGCGAGCTCGGCCGCCTCAACACCCGGCTGCCCGATCTGGACGAGCGCACCAGGGCCGAGGTCTCCCAGACCGTCAAGCGCGTGGTGGACAAGCTGCTGCACGCCCCGACCGTCCGGGTGAAGCAGCTCGCGGCCGAGCCCGGCGGGGCCGGGTACGCGGACGCCCTGCGCGAGCTGTTCGACCTGGACCCGGCGGCAGTGCAGGCTGTCTCCGGCACACCGATCGGCGCGCAGGCCAAGCCCGGCGCCACCCTCGCGGGGGGAAGCCCCCGATGAACCACCAGCCAGCCCACGAGCATGACCGGGACGATCACCTCATGAATGGTCAACAGAGCAGCAGCGACGGCCAGTCGCAGCCGCTGCGCCTCGGCACCCGCCGGAGCGCCCTTGCGATGGCCCAGTCGGGCATGGTCGCCCGTACGGTCGAGCGGGTCACCGGGCGCCCCGTCGAGCTGGTGGAGATCACCACCTACGGCGACACCTCCCGGGAGGCGCTGGCCCAGATCGGCGGCACCGGGGTCTTCGTCTCCGCGCTGCGCGACGCGTTGCTGGAGGGCCGGATCGACCTGGCCGTGCACTCGCTCAAGGACCTGCCCACCGCGGCCCCCGAGGGTCTGCTGCTGGCGGTCGTCCCCGAGCGCGAGGACAGCAGGGACGCCCTGATCGGCCGGGACGGGCTGGGCCTGACCGAGCTGGTGGAGAAGCTGGCCGGGCACCCCGCCCGGATCGGCACGGGCTCGCCGCGCCGCACGGCCCAGCTGAACGCCTGGGCGAGCGCCCGGGGTGTCGCCCTGGAGACCGTCCCGATCCGCGGCAACGTGGACACCCGGATCGGCTACGTCGCCTCCGGTGAGTTGGACGCCGTGGTGCTGGCGGCCGCAGGTCTCAACCGGCTCGGCCGCAGCGCCGAGATCACCGAGCACCTGGACCCGGAGCTGATGCTCCCCGCGCCCGGCCAGGGCGCCCTGGCCGTCGAGTGCGTGAGCCCCGGACTCGCCGCGATACTCGGCGGGTTGGACCACCTGCCGACCCGGGTCGCGGTGGCCGCCGAGCGCGCCCTGCTGGCCCGCCTGGAGGCCGGCTGCTCCGCCCCGGTCGCCGCCCTCGCCACCTGGCAGGGCACCGAACTGCGGCTGGAGGGCGTGGTCGGCACCGTCGACGGCGCCACCCTGCTGAAGATGACCGCCAACGGTCCGCTCGCCCTGGACGAGACCGCCGAGCGGCAGGCGGTGGCCCTGGGCCACGCGCTCGCCGAGCGGCTGCTCGACGCGGGAGCGGCCAACCTGATGGGGGAGCGAGCCCGATGAGCGCCGCCGCCAACCTCGCGCACACCCCGGCCGCTCCGGCCGGCCGCTGCACCTTCCTGGGTGCCGGCCCCGGTGACCCGGGCCTGCTCACCCTGCGGGCCGTGGACGTGCTCGCCTCCGCCGACGTGCTGATCGCCGACCCGCTCACCGCGGCCGCCGTACGCACCCACTGCCCGGAGCGGGTCGTGGTGCACAGCACCGTCGGCGAGGACTGCCCGGACGTGGCGGCCGTGGTCGCCGAGGCCGTCCGGGCCGGAAAGCACGTGGTCCGCACCGTGGACGGCGACCCCGGCCTGGACGGTGGCGCCGCCGAGGAGATGCTCGGCTGCGCCCAGGCCGCGATCCCGTTCGAGGTGATCCCCGGCGTCGCCCAGTCGGTCGGCGTGCCCGCCTACGCCGGGGTGCCGCTGCGCGGCAGCCGGGGCGCGGACGTCCGGTTCGTGGACGGCGCCGGCCTGCTGGCCGGTCAGACCGTCGACCTCGGCGCCCCCGAGACCACCCTGGTGGTCCGCACCACGCTGGGCCAGCTGCCCGCCACCGCCGCCGCCCTGGTGGCCAACGGCCGCAAGCCCGAGTCGCCGCTGTCGGCCACGCTCTCCGGCACCACCACCCGGCAGCGCACCTTCACCGCCACCCTGACCACCATCGCGGCCGACCTCAAGGCGGCCCGGGTGCTGCCCTCGCCGGTCTCCGCTCCGGTCGACCCGGCCACCTCCGTGATAGCCGTGGTGGGCGAGCAGGTCGCCCACCGCTCCTCGCACTCGTGGTTCGAGACCAAGCCGCTGTTCGGCTGGAACGTCCTCGTCCCGCGGACCAAGGAGCAGGCGCACGGCCTCTCCGACCAGCTGCGCTCGTACGGCGCGGTGCCGCAGGAGGTGCCGACCATCGCGGTCGAGCCGCCGCGCACCCCGCAGCAGATGGAGCGCGCGATCAAGGGCCTGGTGACGGGCCGGTACGAGTGGATCGCCTTCACCTCGGTGAACGCGGTCCGTGCGGTCCGGGAGAAGTTCGAGGAGTACGGCCTGGACGCCCGCGCCTTCGCCGGGATCAAGGTCGCGGCCGTCGGCGAGACCACCGCGCAGGCGCTGGTCGACTTCGGCGTGAAGCCTGACCTGGTGCCCAGCGGCGAGCAGTCAGCCGCCGGTCTGCTGGAGGACTGGCCGCCGTACGACCCGGTCTTCGACCCGATCGACCGGGTGCTGCTGCCGCGCGCCGACATCGCCACCGAGACCCTGGTGGCCGGCCTGGTCGACCTCGGCTGGGAGGTGGACGACGTGACGGCGTACCGGACCGTGCGCGCCTCGCCGCCGCCGGCCGAGACCCGGGAGGCGATCAAGGGCGGCGGCTTCGACGCGGTGCTCTTCACCTCCTCCTCGACCGTCCGCAACCTGGTCGGCATCGCGGGCAAGCCGCACAACGTCACGATCATCGCCTGCATCGGCCCGGCCACCGCGAAGACCGCGGAGGAGCACGGCCTGCGGGTGGACGTGATGGCGCCGGCCCCCTCGGCCGCAGCGCTGGCTCAGGCGCTGGCCGACTTCGGGGCGGGGCGCCGGGACACCGCGACCGCCGCGGGCGAACAGGTCTACCGCCCGAGCGAACGCCGCCCGGGCTCCCGCCGCAAGGCCCGCTGACCCGGCAGTACCCGCCTGTCTTCCGAACCGTGTGCCGAGGAGAGAAGCCGTGCCCGCTGAGTTCCCGTCCGTGCGTCCGCGTCGGTTGCGTTCCACTCCCGCGATGCGGCGGCTGGTCGCCGAGACCAGGCTGCATCCGGCAGAGCTGATCCTGCCCGCGTTCGTGCGGGAGGGGATCAGCGAGCCGCGGCCGATCGGGTCGATGCCGGGCGTGGTGCAGCACACCAGGGACACCCTGCGCCGGGCCGCCGTGGAGGCGGCCGAGGCGGGCGTCGGCGGGATCATGCTCTTCGGGGTGCCCGAGGTGCAGGACGCGATCGGCAGTGAGGGGACCAACCCGGACGGGATCCTCCAGGTGGCGATTCGCGACGTCGTCTCCGAGGTCGGTGACCAGCTGGTGGTGATGTCCGACCTCTGCCTGGACGAGTACACCGACCACGGGCACTGCGGGGTGCTGGCCGAGGACGGCAGCGTGGACAACGACGCCACCCTGGCCCGGTACGAGGAGATGGCGCTGGTGCAGGCCGCGGCCGGGGTCCACCTGGTCGGCCCGTCCGGCATGATGGACGGTCAGGTCGGGGTGATCCGGCGGGCGCTGGACGGCGCCGGGTTCCAGGACACCGGCATCCTGGCCTACACCGCCAAGTACGCCTCCGCCTTCTTCGGCCCGTTCCGGGAGGCCGTCGGCTCCTCGCTCAAGGGGGACCGGAAGGCGTACCAGCAGGACCCGGCGAACGCCCGCGAGTCGCTGCGCGAGCTGGAGCAGGACATCGCCGAGGGGGCCGACCTGGTGATGGTCAAGCCGGCCATGGCGTACCTGGACATCCTGCGGCAGGTCGCCGACGCCTCCCCGGTGCCGGTGGCGGCGTACCAGGTGTCGGGCGAGTACTCGATGATCGAGGCCGCCGCCGCGAACGGCTGGGTGGACCGGGAGCGGTTGATCATGGAGACGCTCACCTCGATCCGCCGGGCCGGCGCCGAGCAGATCCTCACGTACTGGGCGACCGAGGCGGCGCAGCTGCTCCGCTGAGCACCGGGAACGCGGAAGGGGTGTGGGGAACAGGTTCCCCACACCCCTTCGTGCTGACCGGACGTCAGTGGATGACAGCGCCGCCCTCGGCACCGCCTGCCGCCCAGTCGTCACCCGCCACGAACCAGTCGTGGAAGCCGGCCATGATGTGGCTGGTCGACGCGTGACCCCAGCTCTCGGCGGCCAGGAAGGGCTCGTCGGCGGTGGCGGCGAACTGGGCGCCACCACCCGCGCTGACGTGGGCGTACGCGGGGGCCGCGACACCGGCCAGAGCCAGGGAGGCTACCGCGGTGACCACGGCCTTGCCCAGGAAGCTCTTCATCAAATGTTCCTCTCTGCGTGACAGCAGTGTTACTACACGTGACCACAGATCGGCCCGCCGGTCGCGCAGCACGCGCCGGATGATCGACGGGCCACCCGAACGCAGCAGAAGACCGCCGGGCCGAGGGGAATTGCTCCCTTCGGCCCGGCGGCCCGGTGTGCCGTGCTGGATCAGCCGATCAGGTGGGAGACGCCACCGTCGCCGCTGCCCAGGGTGTTCTGGCCGACGTTGCAGATCTGCTTCGGCTCGTTGTTCAGAACGTCCGCCTCGATCGGCACCGCGACACCGATGACCGCAACGGCGATGTTGTGGACCTCGGGCAGGCAGATGTTCGGGTTGTCCAGGGTGTGGAAGTTGTTGCTGTGGTCACCGTGGGTGCCGGTGGCGTTGGTGCCGCCGTCGCCCGAGATGTTGGTGGCGTGGCCGTCCGAGTCGCCGATCGCCATGGCGGGAGCAGCGGTCATGGCCAGACCAGCGGTGGCAACGCCCACGGCGGCGAGAGCCTTCTTGATCATTGTTCTGTTCCTTTTCGGATCTGATGGGAGAGATGGAGCAGGGTGGATCAGTCGGCCCTTGCGGGCCAAGCCGGCGAGAGGATCAGCCGACCAGGTGGGAGACGCCGCCGTCACCGCTGCCGAGCGAGCCCTCGCCGACCACACAGGTCTGCTTGGGCTGGTTGCTCAGTGCCGCGACCTCGACCGGCACCGCGACACCGAGTACGCCCACGCCGATGTTGTGCACCTCGGGCAGGCAGATGTTGGGGTTGTCGAGCACGTGGTAGTTCGGGCTGTGGTTGCCCCAGGTGCCCGTGGCGTTGGTGCCGCCATTGCCCTGGATCGAGCCGGCCGCACCGTCCGCGTTGCCGATCGCGGAGGCCGGGGCGGCGGTGGCGGCCAGGGCGGCAGCGGCCAGCCCGACAGCCGCGAAAGTCTTCTGGAGCATGGAGATACCTCTCTGGATGAATCACATCGGTTGCCGGCCTGTCCGGGGGGATTACCTCCGACACCGTCCTGGCTGCGACATTTAGATCAAAGAATGACGGGCGCGAAGGTTACGCGGAAACTTCGAAAATCGATGACGGATCGTCAAACTTCCGGCGATGCAGTCGGATTATTAGGCCATACCGGTTAACCCGTGCTATCCCGAGCACCGCTTACTCGTTGCGCAGATTGCTTTCGGCCGCGCAGCGGCCGCTACCGAAGCTCCACAGACAGAACGGTGATCAGCATGAAGCTCTCCAAGCGGGCGACCGGCGCGTTGCTCCTGGCGGTCGGATCCAGCGTGCTCGCGGGCCAGTCGGCCGCGATGGCCGCCCCCGACGGCGCGCCGGTGACGCCCGGTCAGGTCGCGACGGTCGAGGACCAGTTGGGCACCGAGGAGGTCCCGTTCACCATCCCGCTGGAGACCGTCAGCGAGCACGTGCCGTTGCTGCCGAAGGGCGGCCAGGTGTCGGGCGGGGTGCCGACCTCGCTGCTGATGCCGCCGGTGCCGGACTCGAAGCCGGGTGCCCAGCTGATCCCGGAGCGGGTGGTCCCGGGTGTCGAGGTCGGCAAGGTCGGCCCCCGGCTGAACGCCGCCCTGCCGCTGCCCACGGCGGACCACAGCACCGAGCTGGGGGACCTGGCCCTGGACGCGCCGGCCGCCCCGCTGAACGCCAAGGGGCCGGGCCTGACCCTCGGTCAGCCGTTCTCCTGGGTCGAGGGCAGCAGCGACTCCACCGCCGACGACGTGCTGACCGCCGGCGAGCTGGACCCGCAGCTGATCACGGCGCCGGTGCAGGCGATCCCGGGCGCCAAGGCGACCCTCGGCAAGGGCGGCGAGAAGCTCTCGGTGACCGACTCGCTGACCGACCTCACCTCGACCACCGCCGGCACCATGCGTGAGGTGCTCGACCAGGCCTGACGCTCCGTACGGAAGAGCCCGGCATCCACCGTCCAGGGCCGGACAGGAGGTGCCGGGCTCCGCTGTGTGCGCGGGGGTTCGGGCTGCGCGTGGGGGCTGTGCGCGCGGGGGTTCAGCCGGGCAGCAGGTCGGTGACCTCGCCGACCAGCAGCAGGTCCTTCGGGCCGCCGCCACCGCTCAGCGGGGCGGTCAGCGGGGCGGTGGAGACCGGCTTGAGGCCGTTGTCCGGTTCGAGCGCGAGGCCGTTGTTCAGCACGTCGGCCGAGGACTGGGCGAACGGGTCGAGCCGGAGCGTCTTGGCGGGCCGGACGCCGTGGCCGAGCGCGCCGGTCACCGCGCCGAGCCCGGCGCCCGCGTCCACCGGCTGCAGCTGCCCGCCGGGGACCGGCAGGTCGACCGCCTGGGCGGCGGTGGGGGCGCCGAGCAGGGCCGCGGCGGTGAGCAGGCCGAGGGACAGGTTCTTCCTGAGCGTCATGGGTGCAACTCCTGGGTGGTGCCTGGACGGACGGCGAAGCCCCCCGGTCGGCGGACCGAGGGGCTTCGCACGATGGTGCTGCCGATCACCAGGTGGTTCAGCAGTCCTCGTCGGCCATCGGGGGGGCCTCGACGTTGGCGCAGGAGTTGCCGAACGCCGGGTTCAGCAGGCCGACCACGTCGATGCTGTTGCCGCAGAGGTTGATCGGCACGTGCACCGGAACCTGGACCGAGTTGCCGGAGACGACACCGGGGGAGCCGGCGGTGACGCCCTCGGCGGAGGAGCTCGCCAGCGCGGTGCCCGCACCGGCCGCGACGATGCCGACAACGGCGGCGCCGACGGCGGCGGCCTTCTTCACGTTCTGCATGGGGGTTGATCTCCTAGATCACACAGGGAGGGGTGGGTGGGTGTCCCCGTACGGGTACGGGGACACCCACCCGGTGAGGCGGGGCTCAGCCGGGGCTGAGTCAGCCGACGTTGGCGCAGGAGTTGCCGAACGCCGGGTTGAGCAGCGCGATGACGTTGACGGTGTTGCCGCAGACGTTCACCGGGATGTGGATCGGGACCTGGATGTTGTTGCCCGAGAGCACACCCGGGGAGCCCGCGACGACGGCCTCGGCCTCGGAGCTGGCGGTGGCGGCACCGGCCGAGCCGAGCAGCAGGCCGGCGGCGGCGAGGGAGAGGACAGCAGCCTTCTTCATGTTGCGCATGGGGATTCCTCCGTTTGGACGGGCGAACCGAAACGTCGCCCGAGTTCTGGGGGGGTACCGTGGGGGTTTTCAATCGAGCGGCCCAAGTGCCTTGTTGCGCCCGTGGCTTGGGCGGTCTCGCTCGGCCGCTTCGTTCACGCGCCCCGTCGTTCAGTTCTCGCACGGTCGAGATCCGGACGCAATCGCGGCGCGCCCAGGCGGGTGTCGAAATACTCCACCTGGAAATCTTCGGACTGACGTTCTGTCAGAGTCAGGCGTTCACGCAGGAGTTGCCGAACGCCGGGTTCAGCAGGCCGATCACGTTGACGGTGTTGCCGCAGAGGTTGATCGGCACGTGCACGGGGACCTGCACGGAGTTGCCGGAGAGCACACCGGGCGAGCCGGCCGTGACGGCCTCGGCGGAGGCGCCACTGGTGTGGTGGTGGCCGTGGGCGGAGGCGGCAGCGGCGCCGGTCAGCAGCAGGGCCGCGGTGGCGGCGGTACCGAGGGTGCCGTAGGCGAGCTTGCGCATGGTGCGAACTCATTTCTTGCGTGTGGAACAGCGGACTGGGTGGAGCTGGGTTCGCCAGTAAGAACGACGCAGTGCGCAGGGGGAAACGGGCGGCTTCCGCGATCACCCAAATGCTCGGATTACTGCATCCGGGTGATTGTCGGAGTGGCGGCGCAACTGCGCGGGCCGGCCCTCGTTGGACTCGACGCACGCCTGTGCGCTTCCTTGCTCGTCCGCTGTTGGTACGGCAACTGGAAGAACTGATCTACGAGGAGACTCAAATGAGCGTCAAGAAGGCCGCCGCTGTCGGCGCCGCTGTTGTCGGCATCGTTGCCGCCGGTGCGGGCACCGCGATGGCGAGTGCCGAGGCCGAGGGCGTCACCGCCGGCTCCCCGGGTGTCATCTCCGGCAACTCCGTCCAGGTCCCGGTGCACATTCCGGTCAACCTCTGCGGCAACAGCGTCAACGTGATCGGCGCGCTCAACCCCGCGTTCGGCAACTCCTGCGCCAACGTCGGCTGAATTCAGCCGCGTAGCAACTGAGTTGTAACTCTCGGTCGATTCCGCCGTACCCGAGCCGCCGCTCCCCGCCTCCCCTCCTGAGGCGCGGGGCGGCGGTTCCGTGCTGTCCGGGAGCGGCCGGGTGGGCGGTAACTCCCTTGTCCGGGCGGTGTCATGACTCTTGTTGCGTTACTTGTCAGTACCTAGCATGTGAGCCGGGCTCATCTTCTGCCCACCGTTCCACGCCCGATACTCCGCGCCGCCCGGCGCACGCCGAGTGGCCCCCACCCTCAAGGAGTCACGCGTGATCAGGACAGTACTGCCCGGTGCGCGGCGACAACGCCGTGCCGCCCTGACGGCCGCCGTCGGTCTGCTCGCCGCCCTCACCCTGGCGGGCACCCCCACCGCCTCGGCCGCCCCCACGGCCACCGTGAAGCCCGCCGCCGTCGTCGCGCTCGGCGACAGCGCCATCTCCGGTGAGGGCGCGGGCACCGACACCAACGACGCGTACGAGCCCGGCACCGACACCCCCACCAACTACTGTCACCGGCACGCGAAGTCGGAGATCTTCGTCACCGACCTGCCCGGTGTCACCCCGGTCGACCTGGCCTGTTCCGGTGCCCAGACCGGTGACCTGGTCAGCGACCCGGAGCTGGCGAAGATCACCGGGCCGGGCAGCGGCGACTTCGGTGAGGTCAAGCAGGACGTCCAACTGGCCCGCGTGGCGGCGCAGTACGACGTCAAGATGGTGGTCGTCACGATCGGCGCCAACGACGACTTCGACTTCAGCGGCATCATGATGAGCTGCCTGACGCAGTACTTCCCGGTCCCCAAGGACCAGGGCTGCCGGGACACCATCGGCAGCGCCGCGATCACCCAGCGGGCCGAGCGGGTGATTCCCAAGGTGGTGGCCGCCCTCACGAACATCCGCAACACCATGCGGGCCGCCGGGTACGCCGACTCCTCGTACCAGCTGGTCCACCAGTCCTACTTCACCCCGATCACCCCGGACATCCGGCGCAACGACTACGTCGGCAAGGTTGCGGACGGCTGCCCGGCCTTCCCCGAGGACCTTGCCTGGGGCCACAACTGGGTGGTGCCGACGCTCAGCGACGCGCTCCGCACGGCGGCGTCCCGGGTGCCGGGGGTCAGGTACCTGGACCAGCGGCGGGTCTCGTACGGCCACGAGGTCTGCGCGGGCTGGACCAGTTCGCCGTACGAGTACACCAACGGTGACGTGATCGACCTGTCCGAGAAGACCAGGAACGGCTGCGACCACGAGATCGGCATCCCGGGCGTCTGCATGAACATGGTGCGGCAGTCCTACCACCTGCGGGTGGCCGGGTACCGGGGCGAGGGGGTCTGTCTGAACCAGTTCTACCGGCAGCCCGATCTCAAGGAGGCGTTCTGCACGCTCGATCCGCAGAACACCACCTCGATCCGGCCACTGACGTCTGGTCAGCCGTTCCCGGACAAGCCGGAGGCAGGCGCCTGGTACCAGCTCACCAACGTCGCCACCGGCCAGGTGCTGGACATCGCGGGCGGCGGTACGTACGGCGACAGCACCAACGGACGGCCCGTGATCGGCTACGGTGCGACCGGCGGGCTGAACCAGTCCTTCGTGCTCAACTCCCGCTCGGCGGGGGGCTTCTCGCTCAACGTCAGCGGCAACGAGTCGATGTGCCTGGACGCCACCGGTGCAGCCACCGCGCCGGGCACCCGGCTGGTGCAGTGGGCCTGCCACAGTGGTGACAACCAGCGCTGGATCTTCAAGTCGGCTGCCGCCGGTGGCTACCAACTGGCCGCCGCGATGGACCAGTCCGAGGTGATGGGCCTCTCGGCCCAGCTGGACGGCCAGGGCAACCGGGTGGTCGCGCTGGCGGCCGACACGGGTGCGGCGGACCAGCGGTGGCAGCTCACCAAGCTCGGCATCGCCTACCTGCCGTGACGACGGACGGGCCCGGGCGGCGAGAGGCCGACCGGGCCCGTCCCATTGCTACGGCAGCCAGTGGTTGCCGGTGATCGCGATCATCACCTGGAGCTGGATGCTGGCGCCGTAGTAACCGCTCGGGTCCAGCGGCGTGGCGTTCAGCTTGTTCCAGATCGCGTCCAGCCACGCCTGGCTGGAGGCGTCGGTGGCGGCGGCCACCGCGAAGGGCGCGATGAAGGCGACCGACGAACCGGCCTCCGCCACCGAGCCGTTGAGCTTGTAGCCCTGGGCGATCCGGTTGGGGTCCCCGCCGGTGGCGGACTTGACCCAGGTGTTCATCTTCCGCACCGCCGCGAGCGACTTGGCGTCACCGGTGGTGAGCGCGTCCACGCCGAGCCGCCAGGGGTCACGGCAGGCGTTCCAGGAGTAGGCGCCGTCCAGCGTCGACTCCAGCACCTTGCCGGGTGCCGGCTTGAGGTCGCTGGTGTTGGTGTTGACCACGAAGTCGGGGAGCAGCCCGGTGCCGGGGGAGTAGGCGCTCTGCAGGTGCGCGACCGCGTTCTGGTGGGCGGTCAGGATGCCGTCCCAGGCGGCGTCGCCGGTCGCCTTCCGGAACGCCTTGAAGTGGCCGGGCACCCAGTCCGACGTACGGCTCATGGTGTTGTAGTTGCCGTCGGACCAGTCGCCGAAGTTGGTCAGCTTGGTGCCGGCCACCACCTCGCTCGCCTTGATCGCGTTGATCCGCTTCACCGCGAGGGACTTGTAGTTGTAGCTCCCGGTGCTGCCCCACTGCCGGTCGGCCAGCAGCAGCGCGTACGCGATCTCCAGGTCGCCGTCGGTGGCGGAGTCGCTGCCGTCCACGCTCTTGCAGTTCACGTCCTGCTCGGCGGCGTGCAGGGCGGGGTTGTTCACCGAGGGGTGGTCGAGGACGTACTTGAGCACCCGGTCGAAGGAGGTCCGGGCGTCCGGGTCGGCCCCGGCCATGGTGGCCAGGATGGTCAGCCCGTAGCCCTGGCCCTCGGCGACGTACGGGTGGTCGGCGTCGGTGGAGGCGATCGCGGACCAGCCGTTACCGCACTTGGAGGTGACGAAGGCGGCCTTCCACTTCTTGTAGTAGTCCACCACCTTGGCGTCGTTGACGGCCTGGCTGCCGGAGACCGTGATGGTCCCGGCGGCGTACGGGAAGGCGTGGCTGCCGAAGGGCACGTTCACGCCGCCGGGGGTCGGGGTGGGAGTGGGGGTCGGGGTGGGCGTCGGCGTGCCGCCGCTGCCGTACGCCTCCAGCTCGAACAGCGAGTAGCCGTAGGCCGTGCCGCGCGCGGTGCCGAAGACCCGCAGGTACCGGCCGGTGCCGCTGACCGTCAGGTCGTCGGTGCCGCCGTCACCGGTGCTGGTGGCGTACACCTGGCGCCAGCTGCTGCCGTCGTCGGAGAGCTCCACCCGGTACGCCTTGGCGTACGCCGCCTCCCAGTTGAGGACGACCCGGCCGACCGAGGTACCGGCCCCGAGGTCGACCTGGATCCACTGGTTGTCCACGCCCTCGACGCTGGCCCAGCGGGTGGTGCCGCTGCCGTCGACGGCCTTGGCGCCGCCGTAGGTGCTGGTCTCGGTGGAGGAGACGGTGACCGGCCGGTTGAGCGCGAGGTTGCCCGGGGCGGCGTTGGCGGGGCTCAGGGCGAGCAGGCTGGTGAGCAGCGCTCCGGCTGCCGTGGCCGCGCAGAGCGCGACCGAAGTCTTGCTTCTGGTAAGGGACATGGCGGGAGCATGTGGGCTCGGGTGGGTGGGGGTCAACAGGTAGGTTAGTAAAGTTTCCTAATGGAGACCGGTGTTCAGCGGGCTGTAATGCTCCGTGCCCGGATCGGTCGGCTCCGGTTGGCCGGACTGTCCAGCGGACCGCCCACCAGGCGGACGGCTCAGCGGATTCCGGGCCGGATCCAGCAGGATCGACGCACCACCTGCCTGCTCTGGAGCCCGTGATGACCATCGCAATACCCGGTCCCCGGATCGCCGCCGTCGCCGAGGAGTTCGGCACCCCGGTCTGGATCTACGACGCGGAGGGCATCCGGCGTCAGATCGCCAGGCTGAGTCAGTTCGACACCGTCCGGTTCGCGCAGAAGGCGTGCTCCAACACCCAGCTGCTCCGGCTGATGCGGGAGCAGGGCGTCGCGGTGGACGCGGTCTCGCTCGGCGAGATCGAGCGCGCGCTCCGGGCCGGGTACCGTCCCGACGGCGCCGACGAGCCGATCGTCTTCACCGCCGACCTGCTCGACCGGGCCACCCTGGCCCGGGTGGTCGAGCTCGGCATCCCGGTCAACGCGGGCTCCCCGCAGATGCTCGAACAGCTCGGCGAGGCGGCCCCGGGCCACCCGGTCTGGATCAGGATCAACCCCGGGTTCGGCCACGGCCACAGCCGCAAGACCAACACCGGCGGCGAGCAGAGCAAGCACGGCATCTGGCACGAACACCTGCCCGCCGCACTCGAGTTGGTCGAGCGGTACCGCCTCGACCTGACCGGCTTCCACATGCACATCGGCTCCGGGGTGGACTACGGCCACCTGGAGGCGGTCTGCGAGACCATGGTCAAGCAGGTCAGGATCTCCGGCCACGACGTCCGCGCCATCTCGGCGGGCGGCGGCCTCTCCGTCCCGTACGCCGCCGGGCAGCCCGAGGTGGACACCAACCGCTACTTCCGGATCTGGGACGCCGCCCGCCGCGAGCTGGCCGGTGAACTCGGCCACCCGGTCCGGCTGGAGATCGAGCCCGGCCGGTTCCTGGTCGCCAACTCGGGAGTGCTGGCCGCCGAGGTCCGGGCCCAGAAGCCGGTCGGCAGCAACCACTTCGTGCTGGTGGACGCAGGCTTCAACGACCTGATGCGCCCCGCCATGTACGGCAGCGCGCACCAGGTCACCGTGCTCCGCGACGGCGCCGAGCTCGGCGCCCCGGTGATCGACACCGTGCTGGCCGGGCCGCTCTGCGAGTCCGGCGACGTCTTCACCCAGGCGCCCGGCGGCGACGTGCTGCCGGTCCCGCTGCCCCGGGTCGAGATCGGCGACCTCGCGGTCTTCCACGACACCGGGGCCTACGGCGCGAGCATGTCCTCGACCTACAACACCCGCCCGCTGATCCCCGAGGTGCTGGTGGACGGCCCGGAGACCCGGCTGATCCGCCGCCGCCAGACGATCGAGGAGCTGCTCGCGCTGGAGGACTGACGGGCGGGCGGCCTACTCGTACCGCAGCGCGTCGGGCGGGCGGCCTACTCGTACCGCAGCGCGTCGGGCCGCATCAGCCGGAGCACAAGCGGGAGCCCGGCCAGGGTGACCAGCAGGACGGAGGCGGCCGCCGCCCCCGACAGGGCCAGCATCGAACTCCACTCGACGGAGAAGTCCAGCCCGGCCGTGTACTGGAGCACCGCGCCCATCAGCAGCCCGCCCGCCGCCGCCAGCGCCAGCCCGAGCGCCATGGGGATCGCTGTCTGCCACAGCACGGACAGCGCCAGCACCCGGCGCCGGGTGCCGAAGGCGTACAGCACGCCCAGGATCCGGCGCTGCTCCCGCAGCCGTTCCAACTGGCCGACCAGCAGGCTCAGGGTGACCAGCAGCAGGGTCAGCCCGGCCCCGGCGGTGAGCACCCGCTTGACGGCGAGGTAGGTGTGGTCCTGACCGTTCTCGGACAGCGAGACCGTACGGGCCTGCGGGGAGAGCACCATCACGTCGGTGGTCAGCTGCTCCAGCGGTTCCGCCGCCGCTCCGTCCATCGCCACCAGCACGACCCGCCGCTGTCCGTTCGCCGCCTCGGGTGGTACGGCCCCCGGCGTGAGCAGCAGCAGGTTGCCGCTGTAGGCGATGCCCGGGTCGACGCGGCTCAGCCGGGGCGCCGGGGTGATGACGCCGGGCATCGTCCAGACCGCCGCCTCGGCACCGGGCGTGCGCTCGGCCCGTACCCGGGCGCCTGCTGGTACCGGCCGATCGCCGTACCGCACGCCCGGCTCGTCACCGATCGGACTGGCGAAGGCGTCGCCGTCCCGGCAACCGGGCAGTGCCGCGAACTGGGCCAGGGTGGCGCAGTCGGCGATCCGCACTGTGTCGCTGTACCAGGTCTCACCGCTTGGGTCGGTCACGTTCAGCTCGATGAAGCCCGCCGCCCTGGCCACCCCGGGTGAGCGGCCGAGCCGGGCGGCCAGCTCCGTCGCCGACCCGGCGGCCGGGAACTGCACCCGTTGCTGGAAGCGGTAGCCGGTGGTGTCGGGCTCGGCCAACCGGTAGGTCTGACCGACCCCCATGAAAAGGGTCTGCAGCGCGATCGCCCCCGCCACCGTCACCACCACGCCGGTCACGGCGGTGGCGGCCGGCCCGGCCCCGAGCTGGAGCCGACGGACCGCGAGCTGCCAGGACAGCCCACCGCCGTCGGCCCGGCGGATCACCGCTTCGACCAGCCAGGGCAGCAGGGTGCAGACCGCAGCCAGCATCAGCAGCACGCCGAACGAGACCAGCAGCGAACCCCTGGTGTCCTGCACCGGATTGAGCAGCTCGTCGCGGGCGTCACCGGCCGGGTTGTAGCCGGAGGGCAGCGCCATCGCCGCCCCGATCACCAGCAGGCCCAGTACCAGGAGCGCCAGGCGCCACCACAGCCGCCGCCGGTCCGAGCCGCTGCGGCGGACGACGCCGAGGGGGTCCACGGTCACCCGGCGCATCGCCAGCAGGGTCACCCCGACGGCCAGCACCGGCACCGCCAGGATCACCGCGACCGCGCTCAGCGGCTGGGGTGAGACGTCGGAGGCGTAGAAGCTGAAGCCGGCCACGGTCAGCCGCTCGATCAGCTGACGCCCGATCAGGAACAGCGCCACCCCGGTGACCAGCCCGAGCATCGAGCCGACCAACGACTCGCCCGCCGCCAGCCGGGCGGTCATCCGTCGGTCCGCCCCGGCCAGCCGCAGCGCGGCCAGCCGCCGGTCCCGGCGCTCACCGCCGAACCGTGCGGCCGCGGCCAGGAAGACCCCGACCGGCGCCAGCATTACCGTCAGCCCGACCACGTTGAGCAGCACCAGCCGGGGGTCCATCGGCTTGGGTGGCGCGAGGTGCCCGTACTCGGTGATCCGGTGCGCCCCGCTCGCCACCGAGAGTTCGGAGCCGCCGAGCACGAAGGAGTACTGCCCCGGGCCGAGCAGGCCGTCCGGGCCGATGGTGCCGGTCACCGGGTATGGCAGCCGCTCTCTGAGCAGGCGGTTGGCGGGTTCGTCCAGCAGGTCCGCGAGGGCGGGCGAGACGGCCATCCGCCCCGGCCCCGGGAAGGCGGCCAGGCCCGGAGGGACGCTGGCCTGCGGCCCTTCGGGCTGCACCACCCGTCCTCGGATCGGGGTGTCCCGGTACTTGGTGTCCGCGTCGGCGACCAGCACACTCTGCCCGGTCGGTGTCGCAGGTCCGTCGTCGAAGGTGTCGTTCTGCAGGTAGAGCCGCTGGTTCCGGTGCTGGACGATGCCCGGAAAGGAGGCGGTGAACAGCAGCAGCGCCACCCCGAGGCCGACCCCGGCGGCCGTCAGCAGCAGCCGGCCCCAGCCCTCCCGGCCGCCGCCCAGCGCGAGCCGGGCGCCGAGCGCGAACTGCGCCAGCAGCGGGGAACGGACCTGGTCCCGGGCCGGTGGCGCGCTCACGCGGCCGCCGCCAGGTCCTGGGTGCGGCCATCCCTGACCACGACCTCGCGGTCCGCGTACGCGGCCACCCGGGGCTCGTGGGTGACCAGGACGACCGCCGCGCCGGTGTCCTTCGCGGCGCTCGCCAACAGTGCCATCACCCGCTCACCGTTCAACGAGTCCAGCGCACCGGTCGGCTCGTCCGCGAACACCACCGACGGCGCGGTGATCAACGCCCGTGCCACACCCACCCGTTGCCCCTGGCCGCCGGAGACCTCGCCCGGCCGCTGCGCCGCCACCTCGCCGACCTCCAGCCGCTCCAGCCACTCCCGCGCCCTGGCCTCGGCGGCCGGCCGCCGCATCCCGTTCAGTCGCAGCGGCAGCGCCACGTTCTCCAGGCAGCTCAACTCCGGTACCAACTGCCCGAACTGGAACAGGAAGCCGAACTCCGTACGCCGCAGCGCACTCAACTCGGCGTCCGTGGAGCCGTCCAACTCCCTTCCCCGGTAGGCCACACTGCCTGCGTCGGGCCGGCTGATCCCCGCCAGGCAGTGCAGCAGGGTGGACTTCCCTGACCCGGACGGGCCCATCACGGCGACGAGCTCACCCGCTGCCACCGATATCGAGGCGTCCTCCAGCGCGGGCGTCAGCCCGAAGTTCTTCCGAAGCCCTCGGGCCGAGAGCAGGGTGGCAGGTGCGGTCATCGCACGGCTCCGTGTCATATCGGTCGTTCACAGTACGGCCACCACCTCGGGCGACCCGTCCCGGGCGACTATACACACAGGGTATACATCAGGCGGATACTGGACTGGGCCTCCCGCGGAACGCCGCCTACGGCACGGCCTGCGGCGCCGACCGTCGCGGCCGGGGGATGCGCTGACCGGCCGTGCGCATCGCCTCCCGGGCCAGGGCGACGCCGCTGCGGGTCGCGAGTGCGCCGCCGCCGACGGCGACCGGGCGCGGGGCGAGCCCCGCGCAGGCGCGGCAGATTCCCGGCTGGGACACCGGGTCGTGGCATCTGGTGCACTCGCCGTACCGAGGCCCTGGGGGCTGCCCGGCAGGCCGGACGGGCGGCATCGTGCGCTCCAGGCGGTAGCGGAGCAGGGCGGCCGGGGAGTGCAGTGGAGCAGGGAGGTCGGGCAGCAGAGCGCGGGCCAACTCGGCTGTGGTGCAGCCTCGTTCGAGCCATCGGGTGACCAGGGGGGCCAGCCCCAGGGCTTCGGCCTCGCCGAGGCGTAGGCGCGGCTCCGGTCTGATCACCCGGAACAGCGTGGCCACCGCCTCACGTGTCTGCTCGTCCGGTTCGGCGGCCGGTGGTTTCTTGGGGCGCCGAGCCGGGCGGGCCGACGGCTCGTCAGCGTGGCGGCCACCACGGGAGGGTGTTTTCTCCGGGTTCTTTACGGAAGGGGTGCCAGCGGGACCGGCCGTTGCTTCACCGGCGGCTGGACGGGGGGTACCCGGCGACGTCGGCTGCGGAGTGTCGAACACATGAGCCTCGGAGTGCACCCTGCCGTTGGGCATCCGGATCTTGTTGACCCGGTAGTACCCGGCTTCGGTCAGCTCCCGCAGGGCCCTGCGGACCGCGCCCCGGCCTTGGGTGCTGGAGTCGGCCATCTGTCGGCCGTCCTCGCGCCGGCCGTCGGGGCGGGAGAGCAGGTCGGCCAGCAGGCCCCGGGCGGTGTAACTCAGTCGCCGGTCCTGGAGCAGGGCGTTGGGAAGGACGGCGAAGGCGCGCGCGTGGGCGCTACGATGAATTCGCATTTGGAGGTCTTGCTCCGGTGCCGGACCCCGGGGTGTTGGCGCACCGCCGGGGTCATCTGTAAGTTCATGACGTCACGGAACGTAGCACAGCGGTCACGCGGAGATCGACCGTCCGGGTGAGTCGGATCACCCGGACGGCCCAACGGCCGCAGGCGCCCTCGCGACACGGCGCAGACGAGCGGTACCGGTTCCCGTGGCGGAGCCGGTATCCGCGGGTAGCGTTCGCCGGGGATCGCCACGCAGTGGCGGCCGTCTGCCGTCCGCCGTCCGGGAGGGAGCGTCAGGGTGCCCGAGCCGCAGTTGGCGCCGGAGGTCTTCGACCGGGCGATCGTCGCGATCGCCCTTACCGCAGGACCGGAGCACCAACTCGCGTACCGCAACGAGGCGTTCCAGGAGCTGTTCGGGCCCAGGCCCCTGGGCGTGCCGGTCGGGGAGCTGTTCGCCGGGCCGGAGCGGGAGGGCTTCGTCGGCAGGCTCGACCAGGTGCTCGCCGACGGCGCCGCCCGGCAGGTCACCACACCCGTCGTGGTGGATCGCGCGGACGGGGCCGACCGCCGGTACTGCGTGTACAGCTGCTCTCCGGTCTCCTCCCGCTACGGCCCGGGCGTGCTGATCGCCGTCATCGACACCACCGCGCAGGTCCGGTCCACCCAGGACGCCGAGCGGCTCTCCGTCGAACGCCTGCACGCGCTGGAGCGGTACGAGGCGTTGATGACGGCGGTCTCCCAGCTGGTCTGGGTCGCCCGCCCGGACGGCTCGATGACCGAACTGGTGCCCGGCTGGGAGCGGCTGACCGGACACCCGTGGCGGGACACCATGGACGAGCGGTGGCTGGAGCTGGTCCACCCCCGGGACCGCGAGGGCCTGTTGGCGCAGTGGAGCCGGGCGGCTGAGGGTGAGCCCTCGAAGTTCGAGTACACCTACCGGCTGCGGTTCGCCTCCGGGACGTACCGTCACATCGCGGTCCGGGTGGTGCCGGTGCTGCGTGGGGGCGAGCTGGTGGAGTGGGTCGGCGCGACCGCCGACGTCGAGGACCGTTGGCGCACCCGGCAGCGCGAACGGCTGCTGGTCGAGACCACGGCGGTGACCGGGAGCTCCCGGCCGGAGGACGCCTTCGAGGCCGTCACCCAGCTGGTGGTGCCCGATCTAACCGACGCCTGCACGGTGTTCCTGCTGGCCGCCCGGCAGAGTACGGGACGGCCCGACCAGGTCATCGGCACCCGGATCGCCTCCGCCGCCCGGCCCGGCCTGCCGCCGCTGCCCGCGCTGCGCGAACAGACCTTCCGGCTCGGACCGGCCGCCCTCAGGGCCGTGGTCGAACAGACCCCGGTGCTGATCACCTTCCCGGCCGGGGAGGTGCCCTCCGGCGTGGTGCCCGAGGAGTCCGCCCACTGGCTGGCGGAGGCCCACGCCACCAGCCTGACCCTGCTGCCGCTGGTCATCGACGGCACCACCGTGGTCCTCGCAGCCGCCGCCACCTGTCAGGACGGCCCGCCGCCCGGCACCGGCGACATCGAGCTGCTCCGCGACGTCCTACAACGCGCCCAGAGCGCGCTGGGTCAGACCCTGGAGCTCCAGCGGACCCGGCAGGTCGCCCTGGTCCTGCAACGGGCGCTGCTCACCGACCCGCCTGCCGTCCCCGGCGCCCGGATCACCGCCCGCTACCAGCCCGGCAACCGGGCCGCCGAGGTAGGCGGCGACTGGTACGACGCCTTCCTGCTGCCCGAGGGCCCGGTCGCACTGACCATCGGCGACGTCTCGGGACACGACCTCACCGCGGCCACCACGATGGGCCAACTGCGCGCCATGCTCCGCTCGCTGGCCTACAACCGGACCGGGACCCAGACCCCCGCCGACGTACTGACCGCGCTCGACCGGGCCGCAGGCGGCCTCGGCGTCGGCACCTTCGCCACCGCCGTCCACCTGCACCTCACCCGCACCGGCCCCGGCTGGCGGGCCGCCTGGTCCAACGCCGGGCACCCGCCGCCCCTGCTGCTGCCCGCCACCGGCGAGCCGCGCCTGCTCACCGCGGCCGAGGCGGACGTCCCGCTGTGCGTGGCGCCGGACGAGCCGCGCCGTACCCACCACGCCGACATCGCCCCCGGTGACACCCTGCTGCTCTACACCGACGGCCTGGTCGAGGTCCCCGGCGAGGACCTGACCACCGGCTTCGACCGCCTGCTGGCCGCCGCCTACCAGGCCAGGGAACTGCCCCTGGACGACCTCTGTGACCTCCTGCTCGCCCAGGTGCCCGACACCCGCGACGACATCGCCCTGCTCGCCTTCCGGGCCCTGCCGCCGCGCCCCTGACAGGGCTTAGCACAGGCGTCCGCAGCCGGCTGAGAGACCGTCAACTCTCCATCAGTACGGCTGAACTCCGGACTTGGCTGCAAGGGATCGGGAAGGATCGCCCTTGACCGCGCGTGCCGCGCCGCCGCCCGGTGGATGCCGTCGCCGCCGGGCCATCGGAAGGGCGGGGAAGCCGTGTCGGCAGGCGACAGCGCGGGGAAGCACGCCGATCGGGGAGCCGAGGCGGTCCAACTCCTCGCCGGGATGGTCGACTTCGGACTGGAGCAGGCGGAGGGTCTGCTGCGGCGGGCGCGCGGGGTGCTGGGCCGGTCCGACCTGCACGAGATGGTGGCGGACGGTCACGAGGAGCTGAGGGTGCGCGGAGAACTGCTGCTCGGCCGCCTCGCACCGGCCTCCGAATCCCATCTGGAGGCGGTGGTCCGCCGCGCGGCGGCCTCCCGGCAGTCGTCACCCGATGCCTGACCCGGCGCTCAAGGCGCGGATCGACCAGGCACTGAACGCCTTCGTCGAGCGGGAGGCTGGACTGCTGGTCGCCATTGACGGTCAACTCCGGCCGGTGGCAGCGCAGTTGCAGGCCGCGGTGGCGGACGGCAAACGGCTGCGGGCCGCCTTCGCCTACTGGGGTTGGCGGGCGGCGGGGCAGCCGGACAGCGAGGCGATGGTGCGGGCCGCGGCGGCAATGGAGCTGGTGCACGCGGCGGCCGTGGTCCATGACGACCTGATCGACGGGAGCCCGATCCGCCGCGGTGCGCCCACCGCGCACGTGGCCCTGCGGCACGCCGTCGCCGAGGGACCGGGGCGCGCGACCTCGGGCCGGGCACTGGCGATGCTGGCCGGCGATCTGCTGATGTCCTGGGCGGGGCAGCTGTTCGCCGGCTGCGGCCTGCCTGCCGCCTACCTGGGCCGGGCCCGTCCGCTCTGGGCGACGCTCGCCCGCGAGCTGGTGGCGGGGGAGTGCCTGGAGATCCTGCGCACCCACGCGGAGCCGTCCGAGGCGAGCTCGCTGGAGATCGTCCGCTACAAGACGGCGAAGTACACCGTCGAACACCCGCTGCACCTCGGCGCCCTGCTGGCCGGGGCACCGCCCGCACTGCTGGCCACCTTCACCGCGTACGGGCTGCCGCTGGGCGAGGCGTTCCAGCTCAGGGACGACCTGCTCGGCGTCTTCGGCGACCCCGGGCGGACCGGCAAGTCCAACCTGGACGATCTGGCGGGCGCCAAGCCCACGGCGCTGCTGGCCCTCACCCTGGCCGGAGCGACCGGGGCCGAGCGGGCGCGGCTGCGGGCCGTACTGGGCCGGGCCGACCTCTGCCCCGCCGAGCTGGCCGAACTGCGCGAGATCATGATCCGCTCCGGCGCCCGCGCCCGGGTCGAGGAGCTGATCACCGAGCGGGCGACCGCCGCCCGGACCGCCCTCGGCCGGGCCGCTCTGCCGACCCAGGCCGCCGCCGCCCTGGCCGGGTTGGTCACGGTTGCCACCGCCCGCACGTCCTGACCAACCAGACCCGAACGAGGGGCACCGATGGCCGTGACACCCGAAGCGATGGACGCCCTGCGCCGGCAGGGCGACCCGATGGCCGACGACGTGGTCGCCGCACTGTTCGAGCACGGCGAGACGGGCCGGTTCAACACCCTGATGCGCTGGTTCGCCCGGACCGGCCAGCCGCTGCCCGACGGCGTCCCGGCCGAGGCGCGCGACTACCTGGAGGCCACCGTCGCCCCGCCGGACTGGGTGGACTGGGACCGGATGGAGCGGGCCAGGCTGTTCTTCATCGACAACAACGTGCACATCTCCACCGCGCTGTCCTTCGCCTCGATGCCCGCCTGCTACGTCGTCCCGCACATCGCCCGACTGCTCAGCGCGACACACTCGCTGGCGTACCCCTCCAAGCGGATGGCGGAGACCGGGCAGTTCACCCTCTACCTGATGCGGCCGGACGCGTTCGAGGCCGGCGGCCGGTTCATCCCCGCCGCGCAGAAGGTCCGCCTGCTGCACGCCTCGATCCGCCACCACCTGCGGCGCGAGAACCGCTGGGACGAGGCCGCGCTCGGGGTGCCGATCTGTCAGGAGGACATGATCGGCAGTCAGATGATGTTCTCCATCCAGGTGCTGGACGCCCTGCACCGGATGGGCATCCACATCTCCAACGAAGGCGCCGACGCGTACTTCTACGCCTGGCGGGTGGTCGGCGCGATGCTCGGCGTCGACACCGCCGCCGCCCCCGTCGACCTGGAGCAGGCCCGCGACTTCTCCGACCTCTACATGGCCAGGCACATGGGACCCTCCGAGGAGGGCGTCGCCCTCACCCGCCAACTCATCGACCTGTACGAGGAGGTGGTGCCCGGCACGCTGCTCGACCCGGTGGTGGCCGCCCTGATCCGCTACCTCATCGGCGACACCTGCGCCGACTGGCTCCAGGTGCCGCGCTCCGCCTGGGACAAGGCCATCGGTCTCACCCCGACCCTGCTCGGCGTGCTCGAACGCATCGAGGACGCCTCCCCGCTGGGCGCCTGGGCCCTGGACCTCCTCGGCGACCTCACCACCCGCCTGGAGCTCAGCTCGCTCACCCGCGGACGGGTCATGCAGTACGCCATCCCCGAGCACCTCAAGAGCGACTACGGCGTCACCTCGGCGAAGCCCCGCACTGACCCGTGGATCCCGCCGCCACTCTCGGCCGGACTGACGTAGCGACAGCTCCCGGACCAGGTCAGCGGGATGTCCGGGCGATGTCAGCCTGATCATGCAGGGTCGGCCTCACGCGACATAGGACGCATGCTGCCGATCGCCCACGGAGCGACGGCGCGGCGTCAGAAGAGGAGCCCTGCCATGGCCGTAGCCAGCTTCGACCGTCTCTGCACCGGAATCACCGACGAGGCCGGGGGTCTCGCGAAGGCGCTGAGCGCCGTCGAGCTCGACCACCCGTCACCCACCTGCCCGGGGTGGACGGCGGGGCAGCTGATCGGCCACCTCCACCAGGCGCTGAGCTGGGCCGCCGGACTGGTGGAGACCCGGGCAGTCGCGTTCGTGCCACCCGCAAACGCGGCGGCCGGCGCGGGCACCGGTGATGCCGACTGGACCGACGCGGTGGACGACCTGGCCCGGCGCGCGCTGGACGGCTTCACCGGCGGCGACGACCGGGAGGCCCTCTCGGCCTGGCTGCTGGGCGCGGCCGACCGGCTTGCCGACGCCCTGCGCGACGCGGGCCCGGACGGCCCGGTCTGGACCACCTTCGGACCGCACCGGGCCGGGTTCTGGGCCCGCTGGGGTGCGCTGGAGGCAGCAGTCCACCGGGCGGACGCGGAGCTGCTGGCGGGCCGTGAGTTCGGGCCGGACTTCGGGCTGGACCCGGAGCTCTCGTACGACAGCGTGGGCCTGTGGCTGACCGCGCTGGGCGACCCGGCGACCGAGCCCTTCTACGACCCCCGGGTCGTCAACCTCCGCGGCTCCGGCGAGACGCTCCTCTTCCAGGTGGTCGACGCACCGTCGGGCGAGGTCGGCCGCTGGCTGGTCACCCGGACACCCGAGGGCCCACGGACCGCCGTGGCTCCCGCCGAGGGGACCGCCGCCGACGTGACGGTGCGCGGTGACGCGGCAGCCCTGCTCCTGGTGCTCAAGGGCCGGATCCCGTCGACCACCCCCGAGGTCACGGTGACCGGTGACGCCGCCCTGCTCGACCACTGGCTGGCGAACGCGCTGGCTTGATCAGGTCCGGAACGGCCCGCTCAGGGCCAGACCAGGCAGTACAGCTGGTGGCCCGCGTCGTGCAGGCGGTTGGCGAAGTCCTGCCACTCGTGGAGCATCGTGTAGATCACGAAGGCGTCCCGGGGGCCCCTGCGGTCGGGGACGGTGGACCAGATGAAGGCGGCGGCGCCGAGTTCGGTCTCGTCGGCCTTGCGGAGCGGCTCGACGACCGTGTGCGGAAGCTGGACCACGGCGTAGTCCGGGTGCAGGACGACCAGCTCCAGGGGCGGGACCTGGTGCAGCGGGACGCCCTGAATGCCCGTCAGGACCATGGCGGACATGGTCTCGGGCTTGATCTTGGTGGAGAGGTGGCCGTTGGGGGAGCCGCTGGTCTCCATCAGGTCGCCGAGGCGGCCCAGGGAGCCGAGCTCACCGGCGTCCAGTCCGAGGCCGCCGGGGCCGAGGGCGGTGGGGACTCTCGCGGCGGTGGCGCGGTCGGGTGCGCCGAAGTACTTGTAGGTGACCCCCACTCTGCCTTCGCCCCGCCTTCCCCTGCCGCCCGCACCGGTACCCCCGCCGGCCGCCCCGGCACGCCGACGAGAGCCACCCGCGGCCTCGTCGTGGCCGTCCTGCGCCTCGGACACTCGGACCATCCTCACCGGAATACGCCGCAATCGACAGACCCCCGCACGCTCGGTGTCCCTCCGAACGTGCCCACTACCCGCTCCGCGCTGTCGTACACGGAACGGCCGCTCACAGTCTGACCCATCGGAGTGGGTCGGCCGATCGCGGTAGTACGGATAACCGTACCCACGACACTACGGACCGTACAGTCCGTTCGGGTCACATCGGCGTCGCACCGGTACCAGGATCATCGTTCCAGATGATCGGATCCGACATGCGGAGGTCCAGGACACGATTTGAGACCATGTCCGGGTGACCAACCCGAAGAACTACCCCTACGAGGCCCCGCAGAGCCAGTCGCTGTTCGACCGCGCGTCGGTCGTGACCCCCGGCGGCGTCAACTCCCCGGTGCGCGCCTTCCGCGCGGTCGGCGGCACCCCGCGCTTCATGGTGTCAGGGACCGGCCCCTACCTCACCGACGCCGACGGACGCGAGTACGTCGACCTGGTCTGCTCCTGGGGTCCGATGATCCTGGGCCACGCGCACCCGGCGGTGATCGAGGCGGTGCAGCAGGCGGTGAGCCGTGGCACCTCCTTCGGCACGCCCGGCGAGGGCGAGGTGCTGCTCGGCGAGGAGATCGTCGCCCGGGTCGCACCGGTGGAGCAGGTCCGGCTGGTGTCCAGCGGGACCGAGGCGACCATGTCGGCGATCCGGCTGGCCCGCGGTTTCACCGGCCGGGCGAAGATCGTGAAGTTCGCGGGCTGCTACCACGGCCACGTGGACGCCCTGCTGGCGGCGGCCGGCTCCGGCGTGGCCACGTTCGGCCTGCCGGACACCCCCGGCGTGACGGGGGCTCAGGCGGGCGACACCATCGTGCTGCCCTACAACGACCTGGACGCGGTCGAGGCGGCCTTCGCGGCCAACCCGGGCCAGATCGCCTGTGTGATCACCGAGGCCTCGCCCGGCAACATGGGCGTGGTCCCGCCGCTGCCCGGCTTCAACAAGGGCCTCTCGGAGCTCTGCCGGAGCAACGGCGCGCTGTTCATCTCGGACGAGGTGATGACCGGCTTCCGCACCTCCAAGGCCGGCTGGTACGGCGTCGAGGCGGCCGTCGAGGGCTGGGCGCCGGACCTGCTGACCTTCGGCAAGGTGATGGGCGGTGGCTTCCCGGCCGCCGCCTTCGGTGGCCGGGCGGACGTGATGGCATATCTGGCCCCGGCCGGTCCGGTCTACCAGGCGGGCACGCTCTCCGGTAACCCGATCGCCACCGCCGCCGGTCTGGCGCAGCTGCAGCACTGCACCGACGCGGTGTACGAGAAGGTGGACCTGGTCGCCGCCGAGATCTCCGCGCTGGTCAGCCAGGCGCTGAACAAGGAGGGGGTGGCGCACCGGCTGCAGAACGCGAGCAACATGTTCTCGGTCTTCTTCACCGACCAGTCGGTCACCAACTACGACGAGGCGAAGCAGCAGGAGGCGTTCCGCTTCACCGCGTTCTTCCAGAGCATGCTGGCGCAGGGCGTCTACCTGCCGCCGTCGGCCTTCGAGTCCTGGTTCGTCTCGGCCGCGCACGACGAGCGCGCGGTCGAGTGGATCGCCGCCGCCCTGCCCGCCGCCGCCCGCGCGGCGGCCGAGGCCCGGCCCGCGTGAGTCCCCGCGTCAGTCCCGCGTCAGTCTTCGAGGAGCGAGCACAGTGAGTGCGAAAGAGATCACCGTCGTCCACCTGATGCGGCACGGTGAGGTGCACAACCCGGAGGGCGTGCTCTACGGCCGCCTGCCGGACTACCACCTCTCCGACCTGGGGCGGCAGATGGCGGACCGGGTGGCCGAGCACCTCGCGGACCGGGACATCACCCACGTGGTGGCCTCCCCGCTGGAGCGGGCGCAGGAGACCGCCGAGCCGATCGGGAAGGCGCACGGCCTGGAGGTCGCGGTCGACGACCGGCTGATCGAGGCAGACAACATCTTCCAGGGCAAGACCTTCGGTGTCGGCGACGGCTCGCTGCGGAACCCGGCGTACTGGCGCTACCTCACCAACCCGCTGCGCCCGTCCTGGGGCGAGCCGTACATCGAGCAGGCGGTCCGGATGATGGGCGCGCTGGCGGCGGCCCGGGACGCGGCGCGCGGCCACGAGGCGGTCTGCGTCAGCCACCAGCTGCCGATCTGGATCGCCCGCAGCTTCGCCGAGCGGCGCCGGCTCTGGCACGACCCGCGCAAGCGGCAGTGCTCGCTGGCCTCGCTGACCAGCTTCACGTACGAGGGCGACCGGATCGTCTCGATCGGCTACCGCGAGCCGGCCAGGGACCTGCTGCCGGCCCACCTGGTGGGGAAGGGCAGGAAGGGCGACGCCCCGGTCGGCAAGAGCTTCGGCGCCTGACGGCAGGTCAGTGCACTTTGTCCGAATTAAGTGGGTCGTAAGCGTAAGAACCGCAGGTCAAGGGGGGTCCGTCGACTAACGGCGGACCCCCCGAAATCTGCCCAAAGTCCCATGCGAAACTTTTCACATGTCTGGGACGACCCGCCGTTACCTCCGCCCGGCCGCCGCGCTCGCCGCCGCCGCCGCGCTGGCCCTCACCGGTTGCACCGCGGACTCCGGAAGTTCGGACGGCCAGACCGGATTCATCTCCGACCCGAAGGGCGGTCTGGACACCGCTCCGGTCGCCTCCCGGCAGACCGCCCCCGCGATCTCCGGCACCACCCTGCACGGCGACAAGGCGGCCCTCGCCGACTACCGCGGCAAGATCGTGGTGCTCAACGTCTGGGGCTCCTGGTGCAACCCCTGCCGGGCCGAGGCGAAGGGGCTCCAGGAAGTCTGGTCGAAGTACCGGGACCAGGACGTCCAGTTCCTCGGGATCAACACCCGGGACCCCGACGTGAACAACGCCGTCCGGTTCGAGGACAGCTTCGGGATCACCTACCCGAGCCTGTACGACCCGGACGGCACCGAGATCCTCAAGTTCCCCAAGGGCAGCCTCAACCCGCAGTCCATCCCGACCACGATCGTGGTGGACCGCCAGGGCAGGCTGGCCGCCCGCTCCATGCGGCCGATCTCGGCGGAGGACCTCGAGAAGCTGCTCCAGCCCGTCCTGGCCGAGCCGAAGTGAGCGCCGCACTCCTGCTCGCGGCGGGGCAGGGCCTCGCGGCGGGCCAGACCCTCGCGGCGGCGCAGACCCTCGCGGCCGGGCAGAACGAGACCGTGGCCAGCGGGGCGATCCTGCTCGCCGTGCCGATCGCACTGGCGGCCGGGCTGGTCTCGTTCTTCTCCCCCTGCGTGCTGCCGCTGGTGCCGGGCTACCTGAGCTACGTCACCGGCTTCTCCGCCGCCGACCTGGCCGACGCCAAGGGCGCCAAGCGCGGCCGGATGCTGCTCGGCTCGGTGCTGTTCATCCTGGGCTTCACGGCGGTCTTCGTCTCCGGCGGCGCGCTCTTCGGCTTCTTCGGCCAGACCCTGCTGGCCAACCAACGGACCATCAGCATCGTCATGGGCCTGCTCGTCGTGCTGATGGGCCTGGCCTTCATGGGGCTGGTGCCCGGCCTGTCGATGCGTGAGGTGCGCTCGCACCGCCGCCCGGCGATCGGCCTGGCCGGGGCCCCGCTGCTCGGCGTCGTCTTCGGCGTCGGCTGGGCCCCGTGCGTGGGCCCGACCCTGGCGTCCATCCAGACCCTGGCCTGGAACCAGGCCTCGCCCTGGCGCGGCGCACTCCTGATGGCCGTCTACTGCATCGGCCTGGGCGTACCGTTCGTGGTGGCTGCGCTGGCCTTCCGCCGGGCGCTCGGCGCCTTCGGCTGGGTCAAGCAGCACTACCAGTGGGTGATGCGGCTCGGTGGCGGCATGCTCGTCGTGGTCGGCGTGCTGCTGGTGACCGGTGCCTGGGACTCGATGGTCCGTGAGATGCAGTCCTACGTCGCCGACTTCTCGATCGGAATCTGACCGTGAATCCCCTGACCGACGAGATCGAGGCGGAACGCCTCAGCAGCGCGCCCACCGAGCAGGACGCCCCGTCCGGCATCGGCCTGCTCGGCTGGCTGCGCTGGACGTGGCGTCAGCTGACCTCGATGCGGGTCGCGCTGATCCTGCTGTTCCTGCTCTCGCTGGCCGCCATCCCCGGCTCGCTGATCCCGCAGAACAGCCACAACGCCTTCAAGGTGCAGAGCTGGAAGGCGGCGCACCCCGGCGTCAGCGAGGTGTACGAGAAGCTCCAGCTGTTCGACGTGTACAGCTCGGTCTGGTTCTCGGCGATCTACATCCTGCTGTTCGTCTCGCTGGCGGGCTGCATCGTCCCGCGCACCTGGCAGTTCGTCGGCGTGCTGCGGGCCCGGCCGCCGGCCGCGCCGAAGAACCTGACCCGGATGCCGGTCTACGCGGCCTGGCACACCGAGGTCGGCCACCAGGCGGTGAACGCCGCCGCGTACGCGCACTTGAAGCGCCGGGGTTTCCGGGCTCACCTGTCCGGCGGCTCGGTCGCGGCCGAGAAGGGGTACCTGCGCGAGGTCGGCAACCTGGCCTTCCACCTCTCGCTGTTCGCCCTGCTGACCGGCTTCGCCTGGGCCAGCGTGGCCAGCGGCGAGGGCGGCAAGCTGGTGGTCGAGAAGCAGGGGTACTCCAACACCGCGACCCAGCTGGACGACTTCACCGGCTCCCAGTTCTACGGGCTGAACGACCTGGACCCGTTCGGCTTCAAGCTGGACGGCTTCACCGCCAAGTACGCCACCAGCGGCCCCCAGGTGGGCAGCGCCCGGCAGTTCACCGCGCACGTCCGGTACTGGACCGGCAGCGACACCGGGAAGCTGACCCAGGGCGAGATCGAGGTCAACCACCCGCTGGAGATCGGCGGTAGCAAGGTCTTCCTGATCGGCCACGGCTACGCGCCCGTGGTGACCGTGAAGAACGCCAAGGGCGAGAAGGTCTACTCGGGCCCGACCGCCTTCCTGCCGCAGGACAGCAACCTCACCTCGACCGGTGTGCTCAAGGTCAACGACTACGGCGAGAAGGACGGCGCGAAGACCCAACTGGGCTTCAACGGCTACTTCCTGCCCACCGCCCCGGAGAGCTTCGAGAAGACCGGCCCGGTCTCGCTGTTCCCCGACGCGGCCGACCCGATGCTGGTGCTGACCGCGTACGCGGGCGACCTCGGCACCGACTCCGGCCTGCCGCAGAACGTCTACCAGCTGGACACCAAGCACCTCACCCAGCTCACCCAGGACGGCAATCCGGCCCGCGCCCGGCTCAAGCCCGGCCAGGCCTGGATCCTGCCGGACGGCTACGGGACCCTCACTTTCGAGGGCTACCAGCAGTGGGCGAGCTTCACCGTCTCGCACCGGCCGGGCAACTCGATCGCGCTGCTCGGCGCGGTCGCCGCGATCCTCGGTCTGATCGGCTCGCTGTTCGTCCAGCGTCGCCGGGTCTGGGTGCGGGCCAGTGCGGGCCCCGACGGCCGCACCCTGGTCGAGGTCGCCGGTCTGGCCCGGAGTGAGTCCGCGAGGATCGCCGAGGAACTGGCCGAGATCGCCGTCGACCTCCAGGACGACGCCCCGGCTGCCGACGATCCGGCCGACGACGCCCCGGCCACCGACGACGATCCACCCTCAGAACCTGCCGCCCCCGCTGTCCCGGACTCCAAGGAGTAGACGGTGAATCTCGCCTCGTCGGTCGACCCAAGCCTGGCCGACCTCTCCAACAAGCTGATCTACTCGGCGATGGCCGTGTACGTCATCGCCATGTTCGCCCACATCTTCGAGTGGACGTTCGGCAGCAAGGGTGCCGTCGCGGTCCGCTCGGTCGAGCAGGCCGGACTGGCCGCCGCCGTCGCGGCCGCCCAGACCCCCGCCAAGGGCGCCAAGAAGGTCACCGTCACGGTCGCCTCGGCCGACGGCGGCACCACCACGCTGACCCGCACCGCCCTCGCCGACGCCGGCGCCACCGTGGTCACCAGCGGCCGTGACACGGCCGTCGATGTGGACGGCCCCGGCGCGGCCGGCGGCAGCGAGAAGGGCGACCTGGCGGGCCGGATCGCGATCTCGCTGGCCGCCCTCGGCGCGGTGCTGCACGCCGCCGCGGTGCTCACCCGGGGCCTCTCGGTGGTGCGCTGGCCGTGGGGCAACATGTACGAGTTCTCCTGCGCCTTCGCACTCGCCATGGTGGTCGCCTACCTCGGCCTGCTGGCCACCCGGAAGCAGGTTCGCTGGCTCGGGCTGCCCGTGATGGTCGCCGTGGTGCTCACCCTCGGCCTCGCGGTCACCGTGCTCTACACCGAGTCCGAGCAGCTCGTCCCGGCCCTGCACTCGTACTGGCTGGCCATCCACGTCTCCGCCGCGATCCTCTGCGGCGGCGCCTTCTACGCGGCCTTCATCGCCACCGCCCTGTACCTGGGCAAGGACTCCTACGACCGCCGGATCGCCGCCGGCCGGACCACCGGACCGCTCGGGATCCCCGCCTCGGTCTGGCAGCGGCTGCCCGCCGCCGCCACCTTCGACAAGCTCTCGTACCGGATCAACGCGATCGTCTTCCCGCTCTGGACCTTCACCATCATGGCCGGTGCGATCTGGGCCGAGGCGGCCTGGGGCAAGTACTGGGAGTGGGACCCGAAGGAGACCTGGTCCTTCATCACCTGGGTCTTCTACGCCTGCTACCTGCACGCCCGGGCGACGGCGGGCTGGAAGGGCCGCAAGGCCGCCTACCTGGCGCTGCTGGCCTTCGCCTGCTTCCTGTTCAACTACTACGGCGTCAACATCTTCGTCACGGGTAAGCACTCCTACGCCGGAGTCTGACGACCCGTCCGTTCAGCCCGTTCAGCCCGTTGGAAAGCCGCGAGGAGGGCCGCACCATGCTGGAGTGCGACGAGGTCATGCTGACCGTCCGAATCACCGCAGCGGAGAGAGCGCTGCTCCGCCGACTCGCCCAGAGCCATCGGAGCGACGTGTCGGAGGTGATGGCGGACGGACTGCTCGACGTCCTGCCGATGCTGCACCGCCAGGCGGACGCGTACCGGCTGCTGGCCGCGCTCGCGCCGCCGGCGCCGTGCGCGCAGACCGTCTGGCTGCCGGCCGCCCTGGCCGACCTGCTGGTGCTGGCCGCCGCCCGGGTGGCCCAGCTGACGGGGGTCAGGCTCGGCTCGGCCAGCGCGATCCTCGGCGCAGCCGTCCGCCTCTGGCTCTGCCAGGACCCCACCCGCCTGGAGGCCAACCTCAGCGTGATGCACGCGGGCCGCAAGGCCCTGGCGGTGGCCTGAGCTGTTCGCAGGCGCTCCGGGTCCACGGCCCAGGGGCTCGGGGAACTGCGAAGCCAGCCTCAGGAGCGTTCAACGTGCGTACGGGGTCAGGCACTTTCGCAGTGACCGAACGCCAGATCTCCTCGCCCCGGCGGCGGAGCCGCCCATGAGCAGAGCCCCGAGCCCCTGGACCGTAGACCCGGAGCGCCTGCCATTGGCGCCGCCGGAGGCGCAGCGCAGCGGTCAGGCGGCCTGCTGCCAGCTGACGGGGGAGTAGTACGCCGGGCGGCGCTCGACCCGGGACCAGGTGGCGATCGGCTCGACGGGGGCTGCGGCGACGGTGTGGGCTGCCGCTGCCCGGGCCATCAGAACGGCGGTCAGGGCAGCGAGTTCCTCGTCCGACAGGGTGCCACGGACGATGCGGAGCAGCGGTTCGGCATTGGCGGTCATGAGGTCATTTCTCCCGCGTCTTGAAGTCTGAAGGGTTCCGAGCAGCGCAACAGCGCGTTACATCGGCGGGTTGCCGTGTTTGCGGCTGGGCAGGTCGGCGTGCTTGGTGCGGAGCATGGCGAGTGCGGAGGCGAGGACGGCGCGGGTTTCGGCCGGGTCGATGACGTCGTCCACCAGGCCGCGTTCGGCGGCGTAGTAGGGGTGCATCAGTTCGGTCTTGTATTCCTTGATCTTCTGCGCGCGGGTCGCTTCGGGGTCCTCGGCGCCGTTGATGTCGCGGCGGAAGATGACGTTGGCGGCGCCTTCGGCGCCCATCACGGCGATCTCGTTGGTGGGCCAGGCGTAGGACAGGTCCGCGCCGATGGAGCGGGAGTCCATGACGATGTAGGCGCCGCCGTAGGCCTTGCGCAGGATCAGCTGGATGCGGGGCACGGTGGCGTTGCAGTACGCGTAGAGCAGTTTGGCGCCGTGGCGGATGATGCCGTCGTGTTCCTGGTCGACGCCGGGCAGGAAGCCGGGGACGTCGAGCATGGTGACGAGGGGGATGTTGAAGGCGTCGCACATCTGGACGAAGCGGGCGGCCTTCTCGCTGGCGTTGATGTCCAGGACGCCGGCGAGGGACTGGGGCTGGTTGGCGATGATGCCGGTGACGTGGCCGTCGATGCGGGCCAGGACGCACAGGACGTTGGTGGCCCAGCGTTCGTGGATCTCCAGGAACTCGCCGTGGTCGACGATCTCCTCGATCACCTTGCGCATGTCGTAGGGGCGGTTGCCGTCGGCGGGCACCAGGTCCAGGAGGGAGTCGTTGCGCCGGTCGACGGGGTCGTCGGTGGGGGCGGCGGGCGGCATCTCGCGGTTGTTCTGCGGCAGCAGCGACAGCAGGAAGCGCACTTCCTCGATGCAGGACTGCTCGTCGTCGTAGGCGAAGTGGGAGACGCCGGAGACGCCGGAGTGGACGTCGGCGCCGCCGAGGCCGTTCTGGCTGATCTTCTCGCCGGTGACGGCCTGCACCACGTCGGGGCCGGTGATGAACATCTGCGAGGTCTCGCGGACCATGAAGATGAAGTCGGTCAGCGCGGGTGAGTAGGCGGCGCCGCCGGCGCAGGGGCCGAGCATGACGGAGATCTGCGGGATGACGCCGGAGGCGCGGGTGTTGCGCTGGAAGATGCCGCCGTAGCCGGCCAGCGCGGTGACACCCTCCTGGATGCGGGCACCGGCACCGTCGTTGAGGGACACCAGCGGCGCACCCGCCGCGATGGCCATGTCCATGATCTTGTGGATCTTCTGCGCGTGCGCCTCACCCAGCGCGCCACCGAAGATCCGGAAGTCATGCGCGTACGTGAACACGGTCCGGCCGTGCACGGTGCCCCACCCGACGATCACACCATCGGTGTGCGGCTTCTTCCCCTCCAGACCGAAACCCGTCGCCCGGTGCCGCCGCAACGGCTCCACCTCACGGAACGACCCCTCGTCCAACAGCAGGTCGATCCGCTCACGCGCCGTCAACTTCCCCTTCGCGTGCTGCGCCTCGGTCGCCTTGTCGCTGGGGCCGCGCACCACCTGCGCGCGGAGTTCGTGCAGTTCGGCCACTCGCCCCCGGGCGTCGGCCGGGGTCTCGGGGATCTCGCCACCGGCGGGCGCCTCGTGCAGAACCGTCATCTCGAACCACTCCAAGTCTGAGGGAACTGTCCGGCGGCGGGCCGCTGTGGCGGGCCGGTCGCTGCGAACACTTCTTCACCTACGACAGTACGAGGGATCATGGCCCCGGCTCGGCGTCGATTCCGTACAAGGTCGGGCGCCAGAAGCTGTCAAGGCTGCACAGAAAGCGGCCCGGCCGAAAATCCGGCCGGGCCGCTACATGTGGTGCGGGGGTGACTGCTGCGGGGAAGCGTTTGCAGGTCAAGGGGCTGTTCGGGGGATGCGAGGGGCGTCCGGGCCGGCTACCGAGGGGTATGACAGCTCGTAGGGATGCGCCAAAGCAGGTCAGCGCTTGTCGCCCCGACCTGTCTCGCCTGCCTCCCCGTCGCCCTTGTCGCGCAGCTCGTCCTCGCGGCGGCGCAGGTCGGCCTCCCACTGCTTGAGCAGCTCGGCGTCCCGGTCGCGCTGGTCCTTCTTCAGCGAGGCGAGGAACTCGGGATTGTCGTCCGGCGCCACCTGGCGGCCCGGGGCACGGACCGAGGTCAGGCCGTCCCGTCGCTTGCCGATGGCCAGCCAGGCGATCGAGCCGACCAGCGGGAAGAGCAGCACGATGATCACCCAGGCCACCTTGGGCAGGTGCTTCACCTCCTGCTCGGGCGTGGTCAGGCAGTCGATGAACGCCCAGATCCAGAGGGCGAGCAGGAGCAGTGGCGGCAGAATCCTCAGCACGGTGTGTCTCCCCCGGGGGACGAACAGGTGGGGCCCTCTTGGCGTGGCCAGAGTAGTGCGTATCGGATACTGGCTGGCATGGCATACGACGATCTCCGTTCGTTTCTCCGGGCCCTGGAGCGTGAGGGCGACCTCAAGCGGATCAAGACCGAGGTCGATCCACATCTGGAGATCGGCGAGATCGTCGACCGGGTGCAGAAGGCCAAGGGCCCTGCGCTGCTGTTCGAGAACGTCAAGGGCTGCTCGATGCCGCTGGCGATGAACGTCTTCGGGACGGAGCGCAGGCTCGCCAAGTCGCTCGGCCTGAAGGGCCCGGAGGAGATCTCGGAGAAGATCGCCGGCCTGCTCAAGCCCGAACTGCCGCAGGGCTTCACCGGCTTCCGGGACGCGTTCGGCAAGCTCGCCTCGATGGCGCACGTACCGCCGAAGAACGTGAAGTCCTCGGACGCGCCGGTCCAGGAGGTGGTGCTGACGGGCGATCAGGTCGACCTCGACCAGCTCCCGGCGCTGTTCACCTGGCCGCTGGACGGTGGTTCGTTCTTCAACCTGGGCCTGACCCACACCAAGGACCCGGACTCCGGCATCCGCAACCTCGGGCTGTACCGCCTGCAGCGGCACGACCGGCGGACCATCGGCATGCACTGGCAGATCCACAAGGACAGCCGCAACCACTACGCGGTGGCCGCCAAGCGCGGCGAGCGGTTGCCGGTCGCGATCGCCTTCGGCTGCCCGCCCGCCGTGACGTACGCGGCCACCGCGCCGCTGCCCGGCGACATCGACGAGTACCTGTTCGCGGGGTTCGTGGCCGGTGAGCGGGTGCGGATGGTGGACTGCAAGACCGTCCCGCTCCAGGTGCCCGCCGACGCCGAGGTGGTGCTCGAAGGGTGGCTGGAGCCCGGGGAGATGCTGCCCGAGGGCCCGTTCGGCGACCACACCGGCTTCTACACGCCGCAGGAGCCGTTCCCGGCGCTGACCATCGACTGCGTGACGATGCGGAAGCGCCCGATCCTGCAGTCGATCGTGGTCGGCCGGCCGCCGACCGAGGACGGGCCGCTGGGGAAGTTCACCGAGCGGTTCTTCCTGCCGCTGCTGAAGATCATCATCCCGGACATCGTGGACTACGACCTGCCCGAGGCGGGCGGCTTCCACAACTGCGTGATCGTCTCGATCGACAAGAAGTACCCCAAGCACGCCCAGAAGGTGATGCACGCGATCTGGGGCGCGCACATGATGTCGCTGACCAAGCTGATCATCGTGGTGGACGCCGACTGCGACGTGCACGACTACCAGGAGGTCGCCTGGCGGGCCCTGGGCAACACCGACTACAGCCGCGACCTGACCGTGGTCGAAGGCCCGGTGGACCATCTCGACCATGCCTCCTACCAGCAGTTCTGGGGGGGCAAGGCGGGCATCGACGCCACCCGCAAGCTGCCCGAGGAGGGCTACACCCGGGACGGCGGCTGGCCCGAGATGGTCAGTTCCGACCCGGAGACCGCCGCCCTGGTGACCGCCCGCTGGAAGGAGTACGGACTCTGATGACCACCGTCGCCGCCGTCCCGCCCAACAAGGTCAGGGCCTTCCTGAACCTGGTGCTGATCGAGCACTCGGTGTTCGCCCTGCCGTTCGCCTACACCGCCGCCTTCACCGCGATGTACCTGACGGACGGCCGGATGCACTGGGGCGCCCTGGCCCTGGTCACCGTCTGCATGGTCGGCCTGCGCACCTTCGCGATGGCCGCCAACCGGATCATCGACCGCGAGATCGACGCCCGGAACCCGCGCACCGCCAACCGCGAACTGGTCACCGGCGCCGTCTCGATGCGCACCGCGTACGTCGGCTCGGCGATCGCGCTGCTGGTCTTCCTCGGCTCGGCCGCACTGCTCAACCCGCTCTGCCTGGTGCTCGCGCCGGTCGCGGTGGTCCCGATGGTGGTCTATCCGTACGGCAAGCGGTTCACCGACTTCCCGCACGCGATCCTCGGACTGGCCCAGTCGATGGGCCCGATCGGTGCCTGGCTCGCCGTCACCGGCAGCTGGTCCTGGTACCCCGTGGTGCTCGGCCTCGCCGTCGGCATCTGGATCGGCGGCTTCGACCTGATCTTCGCCACCCAGGACGTCACCGCCGACCGCGCCGAGGGCGTCCGCTCCTTCCCCGCCCGCTTCGGGGTCCCCGCCGCGCTGTACGGCGCTCGGGCCTGCCACGCCGTGACGCTGGTGCTGCTGGTCTGGTACGCGCTGCTCACCGACGCGGGCCCGGCCTTCTGGGTCGGCCTGGTGGTGGTCGCGGCCGCCTTCGTCTACGAGCACACCATCGTGAAGCCGCACGACCTCTCGAAGCTCAACCGCGCTTTCTTCACCACCAACGGCTTCGTCGGGATGTCCCTGTTCGCCTTCGCCCTGCTGGACCTGGTGCTGCGCGGGCTGACCGTCTGAGCTCGACTCGCGGGGTGTACCGGGATGACGCCACCCGGCCCCGGCCCGGCGGGATGCTGGAGGGGCACAGGTCCCCGTCTGCTCCAGGAGTGGTCCCGATGATCGGCAAGCTGCAGTGCGTGGTGCTCGACTGCCACTACCCCGCCGGGTTGGCGCACTTCTACGCCGCCCTGCTCGGCGGCGAGACGGACCGCCCCGACCCCCGTTGGTCGCTGGACGAGTACTGGTCGACGGTGCACGTCCCGGGCGGGATGGTGCTCGGCTTCCAGCGGGTCGAGGACTACCGCCCGCCGATGTGGCCGGACCCGGCCCATCCGCAGCAGCTCCACCTGGACATCGAGGTCGAGGACCTGGACGCGGCCGAGGCCCGGGTGCTGGAGCTCGGAGCGGTGCGCAAGGACGTCGAGACCGGCTGGCGGGTCTACCTGGACCCGGCGGGCCACCCGTTCTGCCTGGTGCGGGGCGGCGGTCCGGGCAGTGCCGACTGACGCCCTATCATGTCGCCATGGCTGCCGCTGAGTTGATCAGGATCGTGTCCCGCTCCTCGCCGATGGCACTCGCCCAGGTGGAGCGGGTCAGGGCCGAGCTCGCCGTGCTGCACCCGGGCATCAGGACCGAGGTGGTGCCGGTGCTCACCTCGGGCGACCGGTGGATGGGCGACCTGGCGAAGCTGGGCGGGAAGGGCGCGTTCACCAAGGAGGTCGACCAGGCGCTGCTGGCCGGGGAGGCCGACCTCGCGGTGCACTGCCTCAAGGACGTTCCTGCCGACCGGCCGCTCCCGGCCGGTACGGTCTTCGCCGGCTACCTGCGGCGCGACGACATCCGCGACGCGGTGATCCACCCCGAGGGCCTGACGCTGGATCAGCTCCCCGCGGGCAGCCGGATCGGCACCTCCTCGGTGCGCCGGATCGCCCAGCTCGCCGCCTCGCACCCGCACCTGGTGTGCGTACCGATCCGGGGCAACGCCAACAGCCGGCTGGCGAAGCTGGCGGCCGGGGAGGCCGACGCCCTGCTGCTGGCCGCCTCCGGGCTCGAACGGATCGGTGAGAGCGACCGGATCACCGAGATCCTCCCGTTGGACGCGATGTGCCCCCCGATCGGCGCGGGTGTGCTCGCCCTGCAGTGCCGGGAGGACGACCACACCACCATCGAGGCCGTCACCGGTCTCGGTCACCACGACACCTGGCGGGAGGCGGCGGCGGAGCGGATGTTCCTGCACGTCCTCCAGGGCCACTGCAACAGCCCGATCGCCGGCTACGCGACCGCCGAGCCGGACGGGCGGCTCGCGCTGCGCGGCCGGGTGTTCTCCCCGGACGGGAAGCGGATCCTGGACGCGCATGAGTGGGCGGGCGCGCTCTCCCCCGAGGACCTCGGCACCTCGGTCGCCCTGGCCCTCAAGCGGCAGGGTGCGCACGAGCTGATCGCCGCCATCCCGCACTGACCTTCCGTCAGCCGAGCGTGAGCTGGTCGCCGAGCTGAAGGCGGCCGGGGCGGGGCACGGTGGCCAGGGCGTCCAGGCGGTTCTGGTGGGTTCTGGCGATGGTCCGGAGGATCTCCGGAGCGTGCGGGAGGCCGGGTTGGGCGGTGCCGGTCATGACGCAGCGTTCGCTGGAGCGGACGAAGGCCAGGGTCAGCCCGGACGGGGCCGTGGTGCGGTGGCCGAACCAGGTGTCCTCGACGAAGGGGGCGGTACCGGGCGGGGTCCGCAGCAGGATGTTGGGGCGGAACCGCCGTTCGTCCAGCACGGTGGTGGGGAGCAGCTCGCGGAGCCGGTCGAGCGTCGCGGTGGTCAACACGCTGACGGGCAGTTGGTCGAGGTGCGAGACGGTGTCCTCGCGGGCGAGTTCGACATCGTCCCGCTGGAGGTAGGCGCGGAGGAAGGCGTCCGGGTCGGCGACCGGGCTGCCCAGGGGGTCGAGCAACTCCGGTGCGGTGAGCCGGTTCCCGACTCGCGATCCGAGGCGGAGCAGGCCGTCCATCCGGCGGAACCGCCGGGTGTTCTTGCCGGAGCCGAACTTGCCGGAGCCGTCCCGGACGGCGTACAGACGGTCGCCGGCCAGCCCGCGTTCGTCCACCTCGACCGCGTCGAGCTGCTCGCCCGCGGTCGACTTGACCGGGTAGCGCCACAGCCGCTCGACCACCCCGATGATCTCTCCCATGGCTGGAGCCTAGCGCCGCGGCCGAATGATGGTCTAGACCAACATGGGCAGATCGAGGGCCGTGGGCCGGTCGGCCCGGAGGACGGCCCTCGATCCGAGGCGTACGGGGGGCGTCTGTCAGCCGATGGAGTTGCCGCAGATGTTGATCGGGATGCTGATCGGGATCTGGATGTTGTTCCCGGACAGTACGCCCGGCGATCCGACCACCACCGCGGAGGCACTGGCCCCGCCGGTGTTGATGCAGGTGGTGCCGTTCCCGTGCTCGACCCCGTGGTGGGGGACGTAGTTCTCGTGCTGCTGGACCGCCTCTTGCTCCCCGCACTCCGCCAGGGCCGGTGCGGCGCTGCTGAGGGCGAGAGCGAGGCCGAGGCCGACGGTCGCCGCGAACTTCTTGGTTCGGTTCATGGCGGAAGGAGTATCCCGTTCTCGCCCCGGTGAGCCGCTCGACCGGCCCCGATCACCCGGTCGACAGATCGGAATCACACCTGACGCCCGTTCGACTGGGGCAAGTGGACGACCCGGGAGGCGGGCCGCCGGTGGCTACCCCAGTCGGGCGACCGCCCGGACCGGTGCGCCGTCGGCTGCGGTGAGGCGGAGCGGGAAGAAGGAGACGGTGACGGCGAGACCGGCGGCCGAGGCGTCGAGCAGCGGCGTCAGGTCGGCCAGGTTCTCGCACAGCACGGCGCCGCCCGGGCTGCCCAGCAGCGCCCGGTGGGCGGCCAGTGTGGGGGCGTCCGGGGCGGGGTCGTGCTCGTCGGTCAGGGCGGCGAGCAGGGCGGCCACCGCCGGGTCGGCCGGGCCGGGGTCGGGGGTGGGGTCGATGCTCAGCGCGTCCACGCCCACGCTCCGCACCCCGGCGGCGGCGATCGCCTCGGCGGCGCCGGGGGTGAGCCAGGGGTGCGCGTAGTAGTGGTCGGTGGCCCAGTACCGGTGCCACCCGGTGGCCAGCAGCAGGACGGCGCCGGGCGTCAGGGCGGCCAGCGCGGGGCCGAGCCGCGCCGCCGTCACCCCGGTGCGCGGCGGCAGGTCCCGCAGGTCGGCCAGTACGGCGCGGCCGGTGAACAGGTCGAGCGGCAGCCCGTCCAGGGTGGGCCAGGTGACGTCCACGTGGTACGGCGCGTCCACGTGCGTGCCGGACTGCGAACCCAGGTGCAGCGAGAGCACGTTGACCCCGTCGGCGGCGGTGGTCAGCGCGGGGCGCAGTGCCACGGCCGGGTCACCGGGGTAGACCGGCATCCCGGTGGTGACCGGATGGGTGAGGTCGATCAGCGTCGGCGGCATGCCTCCATCCTGGCCCGTCCGCTCCCGTCGCGGCACCCGCTCCGGCCGGTCGCCCCAGGCCGCGCGGCCGGTGTCCCGCCGGCCGGACTATCGTGCCCGGTATGAGCAGTGATCAGCAGCAGGCGCCACGTCAGCCCTGGGTGGTCGGAGTCACCGGGGCGTCCGGCACCCCGTACGCCGCCTCGGTGATCCGGGCGCTGCTGACGGCCGGTGAGACGGTCGACCTGGTGGTCAGCCGGGCCGCCCGGCTGACCATCCTGGACGAGACCGGCATCTCGTTCCGGGACGCGCACTGGCGGGACGACCTGGCCGAGTGGCTGGGCACCGACCAGCTGGACGGCGTCAGGTACTGGCCGGCCGGGGACTTCGCGGCCGGACCGTCCAGCGGCTCGTACCCGGCCAAGGGGATGCTGGTGGTGCCGGCCACCACGGGGGCGGTGGCCGGCATCGCGCTCGGGCTGAGCAAGGACCTGATCCAGCGGGCCGCCGGCGTCACCCTCAAGGAGCGTCGCCCGCTGGTGGTCTGCCTGCGGGAGACCCCGCTCAACGGGGTGACGTTGAAGCACCTGGTCGAGCTGGACGCGCAGGGCGCCGTGGTGCTGCCGGCCGCGCCGGGCTTCTACGCCGGCGGCTCCACCGCCCGTGAGCTGGTGGACTTCGTGGCCGGTCGGGTGCTCGACGCGGTGGGTGTGCCGCACGGGCTGTACCGGCGGTGGGCAGGCGAGTTGGGCGACGGGGGGAAGGTCGCGTGAGCTGAGCGGCCCGGGGACGGTATGTTCATTGCGATATCCGGGTCGATTCAGGTGTGACACCTTCGAATCCGGATAATGATCTGTGGGTCTGGAGAGGTTCGGAAGGACGCGGGCGGATACATGGACACGGTGGACAGACAGCTCATCCAGGCGCTCCGGGAGAACGGCCGCGCGTCCTACGCCGAACTGGGCCGCCTGGTCGGCCTGTCGGGCCCGAGCGTGACGGACCGGATCAACCGGCTGGAGCAGGCCGGGGTGATCACCGGCTACCGCGCCACCGTCAACCCGGCCTCGCTGGGCTTCGGCGTCACCGCCCTGATCGGCCTCCAGCTCACCGACGCCGCCGACCACGAGGACGTGGCGCACCGGCTGAAGGACCTCGGCGAGGTCGAGGACTGCTGGTTCATCGCGGGCGACGACTCGTACATGCTCAAGGTCCGGGTCTCGGATGTCGAGGGCCTGGAGTCGGTGGTCAAGCGGCTCTCCGGCACCAAGGGCGTCGCCCGGACCAGGACCACCGTGGTGCTCTCCACCAAGTGGGAGAACCGCGTCAGTGAACTGCCGTTGGAACCAGGGGAGTAGCGGACCATGGCCTTGATCGGGCTGGAGGAGCTGCGCGCGGCGCAGCAGCGGATCGCCGGGGTGGCGGTCCGGACACCGTTGCTGCCCTGCCCGTGGGCGGTGCAGGGGGAGCGGGCGCTCTGGCTCAAGCCGGAGAGCCTCCAGCCGACCGGCGCGTTCAAGATCCGCGGGGCGTACAACCGGCTGGCCGCGCTGTCCGGGGCCGAGCGCGCCCGCGGCGTGGTCGCGCAGTCCAGCGGTAACCACGCGCAGGCCGTGGCGTACGCGGCCGGGCTGCTCGGCATCAAGGCCGTCATCGTGATGCCCGACGTCTCACCCGCCGTCAAGGTCGACAACACCCGGGCCTTCGGCGCCGAGGTGATTCTGGTCGGCCCCGGCGAGCGGGACACCCTGCCCGCTGAGCTGGCCGAGCGGCACGGCTACGTCTGGGTGCCGCCGTACGACGACCCGTACATCATCGCGGGCCAGGGCACGGTCGGCCTGGAGATCGCCGAGGACGCCCCCGACGAGCTGGACACCGTGTTGGTCCCGGTCAGCGGCGGCGGCCTGATCAGCGGCACCGCGGCGGCGCTCAAGCTGGCCTGCCCCGGGGTGCGGGTGATCGGCGTCGAACCCGAGCTGGCCGCCGACGCCCAGGCCGGTTTCCGGGCCGGCGAGCGGGCGGTCTGGTCCACCGAGGACACGTACCGGACCATCGCCGACGGGCTGCGCACGCCGAGCGTCGGGGTGCTCCCGTTCGATCACATCCAGGCGTACGTGGACGACATCGTCACCGTCTCCGAGCAGGAGATCAAGGACACCGTGGCGCTGCTGGCCCGGCGCGGCCGGCTGGTCGCCGAGCCGTCCGGCGCGGTCGCGGCGGCGGCGTACTTCCACCACGCCGCCGAGCTGGAGGGGCGGGTGTTCGGCGCCGTCGTCAGCGGTGGGAACATCGATCCGAGCCTGCTCGCGGAGCTGCTGTCGGTATAGGCGTAGGCTCGGCGAGGTCAATTCTCACGGCACGAGGAGGCAGGTCACCGCATGGACGCAGGGCTGAAGCGTGAGCTGGAGGCGAAGGTCTACGCGGGCGAGCGGCTGACCCGCGAGGACGGGATCGCGCTGTACGAGAGCGACGACCTGGCCTGGCTCGGCGGTCTGGCGCACCACGTGCGGACCGAGAAGAACGGCGACGTGGTCCACTTCAACGTCAACCGTCACCTCAACATGACCAACGTCTGCGCCGCCTCCTGCGCGTACTGCTCGTTCCAGCGCAAGCCGGGCGAGAAGGACGCGTACACCATGCGGATCGAGGAGGCCGTCCGGCTGGCGAAGGCGATGGAGGTCGACTCGCTGACCGAGCTGCACATCGTCAACGGCCTGCACCCGACCCTGCCGTGGCGTTACTACCCGCGCAGCCTGCGGGAGTTGAAGGCGGCCCTGCCGAACGTCTCGCTGAAGGCGTTCACCGCCACCGAGATCCACTGGTTCGAGCGGATCAGCGGTCTGACGGCGAGCGAGATCCTGGACGAGCTGATCGACGCCGGTCTCGAGTCGCTCACCGGCGGCGGCGCGGAGATCTTCGACTGGGAGGTCCGCCAGCACATCGTCGACCACGAGACCCACTGGGAGGACTGGTCGCGCATCCACCGTCTGGCGCACGAGAAGGGTCTCAAGACCCCCTCGACCATGCTCTACGGCCACATCGAGGAGCCCCGCCACCGGGTCGACCACGTGCTCCGGCTGCGTGAGCTCCAGGACGAGACCGGCGGTTTCCAGGTCTTCATCCCGCTGCGCTACCAGCACGACTTCCACGACTCCAAGGACGGGGTCATCCGCAACAAGCTGCAGGCCCGAACGGAGATGGCCACCGGCGCCGAGGCGCTGAAGACCTTCGCGGTCTCCCGGCTGCTCTTCGACAACGTCCCGCACGTCAAGGTCTTCTGGGTGATGCACGGCGTCACCACCGCCCAGCTGGCGCTCAGCCACGGCGCGGACGACATGGACGGGTCGGTGGTCGAGTACAAGATCACCCACGACGCGGACAACTTCGGCACGCCGAACAAGTTGGGCCGCGACGACCTGCTCGACCTGATCCGCGACGCCGGCTTCCGCCCGGTGGAGCGGAACACCCGGTACGAGATCATCCGCGAGTACGAGGGCCCGGACCTCGGTCGCCGGGAGACCCCGCAGGCGATGCGTCTCTGACGACTGCGTCACAACGCCCTCCGAGAGCGAACCGGCTCGGAGGGCGTTGTCGTGTCAGGCAGTGCCGGGTGCGCGTATGCTCACAGGCTCACCACACGCCAGGGGTTCCGTTCCGGCCCACGGCTTTGGAAGGATCGTCCGTATGTCCGGTTCCCATCGTGCCAAACCCCGCAGCCGGGCCGACCTGCCCGCTGAGGTGGCGAGCAGGCCCCGTGGGCACCGCCGGAAGGCGAAGAAGAAGCGTGGTGGCCGCGCCCTGATGGGCAGTACGGCGATGCTGCTGGCCGCCGTCTCGGGCTGGTTCACCGTCGGTCCCGGCCGCTCCGGCACCGAGGTCACCGCCGCCGGGATGCCCGACCGGCTGCCCGACGCCTCGTCGGCCGTCCCGGACCCGGTCGCCGCCCAGGCCGGCCAGCGGACCGAGCAGCCCGCCGCCGACCGCTCCGACCGGAGCGACGGCAGCGTGGCGGTGATCCCCGGCCTCGGTCCCAAGTTCACCGCCCAGATACCCGCCGACACCCGGCAGCTGGTGGTCGCCACCGGCAAGGACGTGAACGCCTCGGAGACCGGCGTCACGCTCTGGACCAGGACCGCCGACAACCGCTGGAAGCCCGGCGCGGCCTGGGCGGGCCACAACGCGTACAAGGGCTGGACCACCGACCACCACCAGGGCGACCTGCGGAGCCCGATCGGCCTCTACGCGCTGACCGACGCGGGCGGCCGCAAGGCCGACCCGGGCAGCAGGCTCCCGTACGACCGGGACAACGCCTTCGCGATCGACGGCGACGGCTTCAACGGCGAACCGCTGGCCGGCTCCTTCGACTACGTGGTGGCGATCAACTACAACCGGGTGGCGGGCACCTCGCCGCTCAGCACCAAGTACCCCGACGGTGTCGCCAAGGGCACCGGCATCTGGCTGCACGTCGACCACGGAGGCCCCACCCACGGCTGCGTCTCGCTGCCGGAGGCGCAGATGATCGAACTGATCAAGGCGCTCGACCCGGCGGCCAAGCCGATGATCGTGATGGGTGACGCCGCCTCGCTGGCCGCCTGACGCTCCCTCGGGGCCGGTCCGGAGGGCAGACGGCGCAAGGGGTGTTGTCCGGCCCCTACAGCTTCGGACCTCGGACCTTGTACCAGGGCGTCACCCACGGACCCGTCGGTAACGCTGTTGAGTGGCGGTATGACCGCCTCCCGTATCGTGTCGCTCGGCCACTTCCAGCCGCCGAAGGTCCTCTCCAACGACGACCTCGCCCTGCTGGTCGACACCGACGACGAGTGGATCCGCTCCCGGGTCGGCATCAGGACCCGGCACCTCGCGGAGGACGAGACCCTGGTCGACATGGCCACCGAGGCGGCCCAGAAGGCGCTCGCCAACAGCGGCCTGCTGCCCGAGCAGATCGACCTGGTGGTGGTCGCCACCTGCACCGCCGTCGAACGCAGCCCCAACACCGCCGCCGCGGTCGCCGCGCGGCTGGGCGTCCGCTCGCCCGCCGCGTACGACATCAACACCGTCTGCTCCGGCTTCTCGTACGCGCTCGCCACCGCCGACCACGCGATCCGGGCCGGTTCGGCCACCCGCGCGCTGGTGATCGGCGCCGAGCGGATGTCCGACACCATCGACTGGAGCGACCGGACCACCTGCGTGATCTTCGCGGACGGGGCCGGCGCCGCAGTGGTGGAGGCGGTTCCCGACGAGCAGTCCGGGATCGGTCCGGTGCTCTGGGGCTCCGAGCCCGACAAGGGCGACGCCGTGGTGATCACCGGCTGGGACCCGACGATCAGTCAGCAGGGCCAGACCGTGTTCCGCTGGGCCACCACCAAGCTCGCCCCGCTGGCCCGGGAGACCTGCCGGAAGGCCGGGATCGAGCCGTCCGAACTGCGGGGCTTCGTCGCGCACCAGGCCAACCTGCGGATCATCGACGCGATCGCGGGCAAGCTCGGGCTGGCCGAGGACGCGGTGGTCGCCCGCGACGTGGTGGAGTCGGGCAACACCTCCGCCGCCTCGATCCCGCTGGCGCTGAGCAAGCTGGTCGAGCGGGGGGAGCTGCGGACCGGGGACCCGGTGCTCCTCTTCGGCTTCGGCGGCGGGCTCGCGTACGCGGGGCAGGTCGTCCGCTGCCCGTGACCGGCTGAGCACGTGCAGAGAGAAGGGGCGGCCCGGGTGGGCCGCCCCTTCGGGGTCTGTGCGTGCTGCGCGGTCAACGTCGGCGAACCTCCCCCGAGGACACGGCCGCCGTCCGACGCGCCCCGGACAGGAAACCGGGACGGAGCACGCGGGTGGACGGGATGGACTACTTGGGCGGCTTCTTGCCCGTCACGCCCAGGTAGACCTGGAGGGCGAGGTTGGGTTTGAGGTCCTTGACCTTCACGCCCCAGGCGGTGAAGGCCTTGGAATGCTCCGCCGCCGAGGCGAGGAGCGAGACCAGGGACCCGGAGAGAGCGGCCGGATCGACCGACTTGTCGGTCTTGGCCTGGTTGGCCTTGATGGCTTCGGCGAGCGGCCCGGCCACCGAGTTGAGGACCTTCATGCGGATCTTGAAGAACCGCTTGTCCCCTTCGGCTGCACCGAGAGTGACCACTCGGAGAATGGCATCGTTCTTGCGCCAGAAGGTGAGAAATCCGTCCACCAGGTCTTCCGACGTGGTGAAGCCGGTCTTTCCCACCCAGGACTTTCCATCGAGGAGCTGCTTGAGCTCCACGCTGTCCTCGGCCATTTCCTCGGCGATTTCGAGGACGGCGCCCTCGACATCCGGGAAGTACTGGTAGAAGGTCGCGGGGGAGGTACCCGCCATACGGGCGACGTCGATGACCTTGACGTCCCGGTAAGGCGACGTGCTGAGCATCTCGCGGAGGCAGTCGAGCAGCTTCTGCCGCGTCTCCTGTCCGCGTCGCCCGGCGACGCGACCGTCGACGGTGCGAACTTGTCCTGTCATGCCGTCAGCTTACCGTGGCAAGATCTTGGCGCGATTCGGTGATGTGACTATTACTCCAGCCGGGGTGTGATCAGCCGACGGATATTCAGCTGTCGTGCCGGGGAACGATGCCCCCCCGTGTTCTGACGGAGCCCCAGCGTGACGGGGTGTCGGCTGAGGGATGGTCGGGTCGCGCAGAGTGACGACTCGGGCGGTGGACCGTCGGTCCGTCAGTTCCGGTACGGGGTCGCCACCGAGTAGCACCGATTCGCCGGGCGGCGGGGGAGATTGGATCAGGCGGGGCGGGCATTGGAGAATCGGGGGCGGCGCACCCCGACGGGGTGGCCGCAGGACGGGGAGGTGGCAGCGGAGTGGACCAGCTTTCAGCGCACGATCCGAGGCGGATCGGGCCCTTCGAGGTGCTCGGGCGGCTCGGTGCGGGCGGGATGGGCCTGGTCTACCTGGCGCGCTCCGCGTCCGGCCGACGGGTCGCGATCAAGACCGTCCGGGGGGAGTTGGCGGAGGACGAGCTGTTCCGGGTCAGGTTCGCCCGGGAGATCGCGGCGGCCAAGACGGTGGGCGGTTTCTACACCGCCGCCGTGGTGGAGGCCGATCCGGACGCCCCGGTGCCGTGGCTGGCCACCGCGTACGTACCAGCGCCCTCGTTGGAGGAGCTGATCGGACACTGCGGGCCGCTCCCGGTGGACGCCGTCCGTTGGCTGATCGCGGGCATCGCCGAGGCCCTGCAGTCCATCCACGCGGCCGGGTTGGTGCACCGCGACCTCAAGCCGTCCAACGTGCTGGTGGTCGAGGACGGCCCCCGGGTGATCGACTTCGGGATCGCCGCCGGGGTCTCCAACTCCCGCCTCACCATGACCAACGTCGCGGTCGGCACCCCCGCGTACATGTCGCCGGAACAGGCCAAGGACAGCCGCAGTGTGACGGGCGCCAGTGACGTGTACTCGCTCGGCTCGCTGCTGGTCTTCTGCGCCACCGGACACGCGCCCTACCGGGGGGCCAATCCGGTCGAGACGGTCTTCCAACTGCTCCGCGACCAGGCCGACCTGTCCGGTCTGCCGGTCGAGCTGGCCGACCTGGTCCGGGCCTGCATGCGGCCCGATCCCGGGAGCCGGCCGACGCCCGCCCAGATCCAGGCGGAGCTGGCCCCGCACCTGTTCTCCCGGGACGACGCGGCCGGCGAGGCGGGGGACTGGCTGCCGCCCAACGCGCTGGACCTGATCGAGCGCAAGCGCAGTCGGCGGTCCACCCAGCCGCCGCCGGTGCTGCCGCCAGTGCCTCCGCAGCCGCCGGCGCCTGCGCCGGAGCGCGTCCCGGGGCCCGCCTCGGTGGCCACCGAGAAGATCGCCGGCCGCCGGGCCCCGGCCGCCGGTGAGATCCGGCTGGCGGGCGCCGCCGTGCCGATAGGGCCCGGGCCGCGTGCGGAGGCCGCCGTCCCGACCGGGGCCGCCGCACCCGGCACGGACTGGGTCCGGCGGGCCGTCCCGGCCGCCCCGCCCGCGTCCCGCTGGCGGCCGTGGCGGTTCCGGATGTCCAACGACGTCTGGGGAACGCCGGTGGTGGCCGGGGGCACGCTGTTCGTCTCCAGCTTCGAGGTGCACGCCCTGGACATCGGCTCCGGGCAGCGCCGCTACAAGACCAGGGACGTGGCCTGGGCCCTCGCCGTGGACGCCGGACGGGTGCACGCCGCCGACGGGCCGCACCTCTACACCGTGGACGTGGCCGACGGCACCGAGCGCTGGCGCAACTCGCTGGACGGCTGGATCTACTCGCTGGACGCCGCCGACGGCGTCCTCTGCTGCGGCATCAGGGGCGGTGGCGTCCAGCTCCGTTCCGCTGCCAGCGGCGCCGAACTCTGGCGGGCCGACGACGCCCAGCAGGACTACGAGAACCCGCAGTCCGGACCCGCGCTGGTGGCCGGAGCGGCGTACTACTACGGCGGCGGACGGCTGCGCTGCGTCGACCCGCGCGGCGGGCGGCTGCGGTGGGCCTTCCAGGTCGGCGAGGAGGTGCCGTCCCGGCCGGTCGAGATGGGCGGGACGCTCTACCTGACCTCCGGCACCCGGGTGCACGCCCTGGACGCCGCGACCGGGGTGGAGCGGTGGCGCTTCGAGGCGGCGGTGGTGCTCTTCACCCCGCCCGCGCTCGACGGCGGGGCGGTGTACGTCGCGGACTACCTCGGGACGGTCTACTCGCTGGACGCCGCGACCGGGCGGGACCGCTGGCGCGCCCGGACCGGCAGCCGGCAGGGCGCCGAACCCGTGGTCGTGGCGGGCGGCACCGTGCTGGTCGGCGCCGGGGACACCCTGCACGCCTTCGACACCGGCTCCGGGCGGGAGCGCTGGCGCTACAGCGCCCGCGGCGAACTCGTCGGTTCCCCGGCCGTCGCGGACGGCCTGGTCCACCTGGGCAGCCGGGACCACTCCCTCCACACCCTCGACCTGACCACCGGTCAGCTCCGCTGGGAGCTCGGCACCAAGGGCGAACTCACCGGCTCCCCGGTGGCTGTCGGCGGCCGGGTCTTCGTCGGCAGCAAGGACCGCTGCATCTACGCCCTCGACGCCTTCTACGGCACGGCGGTGCCGAGCTGACCGGTCACCTTGTGCGGGGCGCGCGGGTCAGCACCCGCCGCAGCCCCGGCCCACGGCGGGACGGGCGAGCTCAGCGCAGCTGCCAGGCTGCCCAGGCCGAGGTGACCATGGCGTCGAGGTCGTAGCGGGCGCGCCAGTCCAGCTCGCGGTGGGCGAGGTCCGCGGCGGCCACCACGCGGGCGGGGTCGCCGGGACGGCGGGGGGTGACCTGAGGGACGGCGGGGTTGCCGGTGACGCGGGCGATCACGGCGAGCATCTCGGCGACCGAGACGCCTTCGCCACGGCCGATGTTGAGGGCGAGCGAGACCGGTCCGGTGGCGGCGTCCAGGCGGTGGACGGCGGCCACGTGGGCGGCGGCGATGTCGGCGACGTGGATGTAGTCGCGGACGCAGGTGCCGTCCGGGGTGTCGTAGTCGTCGCCGAAGATCAGCGGGGGCTGACCGTCGGTCAGTCGCTGGAAGGCCATCGGGACCAGGTTGGAGACGCCGTCGTCGGCCAGGTGGGGTGACGAGGTGCCGGCCACGTTGAAGTAGCGGAGCGAGACGGTGCGGAGGCCGTGGGCGCGGCCGACGGAGTTGACCAGCCACTCGCCGGCGAGCTTGGTCTCGCCGTACGGGTTGATCGGGGCGCACGGGGTGGCCTCGGTGACCAGCTCCACGTCGGGCATGCCGTAGACCGCGGCGGAGGAGGAGAACACCACGTTGCGGACCCCGCCCGCGACGGCGGCCTCCAGCACGTTCTGCAGGCCGGTGAGGTTCTCCCTGTAGTAGAGCAGGGGCTCGGCGACCGATTCGCCGACCTGCTTCTTGGCGGCGATGTGCACCACGCCGGTGATCCCGTGCTCGCGGATCACCGTGTCCAGAAGCGCCCGGTCGAGAGTGGAGCCGACGACCAGGGGGACGCCGTCCGGGAGCCGGTCGGGGGAGCCGCTGCTGAGGTCGTCGACGACGACCACCGGCCGGTCCGCCGCCACCAGCTGGTGCACGACATGTCCGCCGATGTAGCCGGCTCCGCCGGTGATCAACCAGGTCATGGCCGAAATCCTATGCCGCGGCGAGATACGACCGGACGAGCGAACGGTTCGACCCCGGGCCGGGCGGTGATGGCGCGTCGCTTCCAGGGAAACGGACATATCGGTGCAATGCTGCCCAATGCTGTCTGCGTACGGAACCCGGAGGAAGCTCAGGTGCACCCCAAGAAGGAACCCACCCGCCCCATCCCGACGGGTCCCCGGCCGACCGGGCCTCGCCTGCTGCTTCCGGGGGCGGCCCTGGTGCTGGCGGGCGCCCTGGCCACCGGCTGCAGCAGCGGTTCCTCCTCCACCACCGCGTCCTCCTCCCCCTCGGCGAGTACGTCCGGCAGCCCCTCCGCCCCGGCGCGGTCCAGCGGCAACCAGCTGCAGGACGACTACCAGAAGGTGATCGCCAACGTGCTGCCCTCGGTGGTGCAGATCACCACCCCCAGTGGGCTCGGCTCGGGCATCGTGTACGACTCCAAGGGCGACATCGTCACCAACGCCCACGTGGTCGGCAGCGCCAAGACCTTCACCGTCACACTGGCCAACAGCGGCAAGGCGCTGCAGGCGACCCTGGTCGGCAGCTTCCCGGAGTCCGACCTCGCGGTGATCAAGCTGGACAGTCCGCCTGGCGGCCTCAAGCCGGCCTCCTTCGGTGACTCCGGCAAGGTGGAGGTCGGCCAGATCACGCTGGCGATGGGCAGCCCGCTCGGGCTCTCCTCCAGCGTGACGCAGGGCATCGTCTCGGCCACCGGCCGGACGGTCTCCGAGCCGAATGGCGGCAACTCGCCGGGCGCCACCATCGGCAACATGGTGCAGACCTCGGCCGCGATCAATCCGGGCAACAGCGGCGGCGCGCTGGTCAACCTCTCCAGCCAGGTGATCGGCATCAACACCCTGGCGGCCACCGACCCGGAGATGAACGGCGGTGCCGCTCCCGGCATCGGCTTCGCCATCCCGGCCGCCACCATCACCAACATCGCCGACCAGCTGATCAAGGACGGCAAGGTCGGCAACTCCGGCCGGGCCGCGCTCGGCATCTCCGCCCGTACCTCCTTCAACGCCGACTTCCAGCCCGCCGGCGCGGTGATCGTGTCGGTCACCCCGGGCGGCCCGGCGGACGCTGCCGGCCTCCAGCCCGGTGACGTGATCACCAAGGTCGGCGACACCGCCGTCACCACGCTGAACAGCCTGACCACCGCCCTGGCCGCGCTCCAGCCCGGTGCCAAGGTCACCGTCACCTACGAACGCGAGGGCGCGGCCAGGACTGCCGAGGTCACCCTCGGCAGTCTGTAGGTCCAGAGACGACCGGGCCCGGCGGGCCGCCCACCGCGCAAGGGGGGCGGCCCGCCGGGCCCGGTGCTGTCGTACCGTCAGCGCGACACCCTGGTCCGCCAGGGGAGCTCGACGGTGACGGCGGTCGGGCCGCCGGCGGGGCTGTCGACCAGTAGGAGGCCGTCCACCGCGCCGATCCGCTCGGTCAGGCCGGCCAGGCCGCTGCCGGGGTAGGAGGCCGCGCCGCCCTTCCCGTCGTCCTCGATCCGGAGCATCAGTCGGTCGGCGGCCTGCCAGACCTCCACCGCGGCGGTCCTGGCGCCGGCGTGCTTGGAGATGTTGGTGAGCAGCTCGCTGACGGTGAAGTAGGCGATGCCCTCCACGGCGGAGTCCGGCCGGCCCGGCAGGTCGACGCGGACGGTGACGCCGCCGGGGACGGTGCAGCGGGCGGCGATCGCGGAGAGCGCGGCGTCCAGCCCACGGTCCGTCAGGACCGCCGGGTGGATGCCCCTGGCCAGGTCGCGCAGCTCCTGGAGGGCGAGCTTCACCTCGCCGTGGGCGGCGCCGACCATCTCGGCGGCCGCCACGACGCTCTTCGGGTCGGAGGTCTCGGTGAGCTTCTCCTTGGCCAGGCCCAGGTCCATCGCCAGCGCCACCAGCCGGGCCTGCGCGCCGTCGTGCAGGTCGCGCTCGATCCGGCGCAGGTCTGCGGCGGCGGTGTCGACCACCGCGCCCCGGTCGTCCTCCAGTTCGCGGATCCGCTCGGAGAGTGGGCTGGGGCTGAGCAGGCTGTCCACCAGGATCCGGTCCACGGTGGAGAGGAAGCGGGCCGCCCACGGCAGGGCGGGCCAGCCGACCACCAGCAGTACCAGGGTGAGGGCGAAACTGATGATGCCCCAGGGCAGCAGCAGCACCGCGTAGAGCGCCGAACGCCAGCTCAGCGCATCCGTCAGGGCGGCCGAGACGCGGCCGGCGGTACCCGGACGGGTGGCCTTCATCTTCGGCGCCCCGGAGATCTCGAGGCCGAGCGCCGAAGCGCAGCGCCCACGGGCGAACTGGCCGAACGCGCGGCAGCCGGTCAGCCCGGCGGCCAGCAGCGGCAGGCCGACCACCGTCACGGCGAGCGCGAGGCCGACGCTCAACAGCGTGACCGTGAAGATGAATCCGGCCACCCCGAGCGGCAGGTTGAGCAACAGGTGCTGTACCTGGCGCCAGAGCTTCGCCCCGTAGAGCGGGGGACGGTCCGGGGTCTCCTTCATCATGCACCAAGCCTCTCGTAGAACCTCTGCGGCCAGCATCGCGGTTCGGGACGGCCCTGGACATGGGGGCAGTTGGCATTCCGGGGGTGGGGATATCCCCACCACCCCGTGTCTTACGGGTCGGGCAGGGGGTAAGGGGAGGATGGTGCTGCACTTAGACTCACGCCTTGACGGTTCAGGACGTGTGGGATCAGTGGGGCACCGGGAGGCGAGCGCATGGAAGGGCAGTTGGCCGCTGCCGACCCTGCCGTGGGTGGTGGCTACTTCGACGCGTACGCGGCGGTGGGCCTGCTCGCGGTCGTCGGCGTGCTGTTCGTCGCGGTGTCCTTCACCGCCAACCGCCTGCTCCGGCCGGTGGTCGACTCGCCGGAGAAGCGGCTCGCCTACGAGTGCGGCGTGGACCCGGTCGGTGAGGGCTGGGCGCACACCCAGATCCGGTACTTCGTCTACGCCTTCCTCTACGTGATCTTCGCGGTCGACGCGATCTACCTCTTCCCGTGGGCGACCGTGTTCGCCGCCACCGGGTTCGGGGCGACCACGCTGGTGGAGATGTTCGTCTTCATCGGCTTCCTCGCGGTCGGGCTGCTCTACGCCTGGAAGAAGGGCGTTCTGGAATGGACGTGACGCACTCGCACGGTGCCGGGGGCCCGATCCCGCTGGGCATCCCCGACCCGGCCACCCCCGGCGCGGTGGAGCCTGCCCGGCTCGGCCCGCTGGCCCGGCTGGCGCCGGACCCGGTCAAGGTGGTGCTCAACTGGGGCCGCCGGTACAGCCTCTGGTGCTTCAACTTCGGGCTGGCCTGCTGCGCGATCGAGTTCATCGCCGCCTCGATGGCCAAGCACGACTTCATCCGGATGGGTGTGATCCCGTTCGCGCCGGGCCCCCGGCAGGCCGACCTGATGATCGTCTCGGGCACCGTGACGGACAAGATGGCGCCCGCCGTGAAGCGCCTGTACGAGCAGATGCCCGAGCCCAAGTACGTGATCTCGTTCGGCGCCTGCGCCAACTCCGGCGGTCCGTACTGGGATTCGTACTCCGTCACGAAGGGCGTCGACCAGATCATCCCGGTCGACGTCTACGTGCCCGGCTGCCCGCCCCGCCCCGAGGCGCTGCTCCAGGGCATCCTCAAGCTGCAGGAGAAGATCGCGGCCGAGTCGCTGCCGCAGCGGTACGCGGCGCCCGCCGCCGCACTGCGCAGACCGCTGGTGGCCGGCCCGGAGGCAGAGCAGAAGTGACCGACCCGCAGATCCCCGCCGAGGCCGCCGTCGCCGCGATCGGCGAGTGGGCCACCGCCGGCGAGGCGTACCAGCTGCTCACCGTCGACGTGCCCGCCGAGCACTGGATCGAGGCGCTCACCGCCGCCCGGGACGGCCTCGGCCTCACCTACTTCGACTGGCTGAGCGCGGTCGACGAGCTGGCCGACGGCTTCTCGGTGGCCGCCCACCTGGCCGACGCGGGCTCAGGCCCGGTCCGCCACCTGCTGCTCCGGACCAAGGTGCCCAGGAGCGCCGCCGCGCTGCCCACCGCCGTCGGCGTGTACGCCGGGGCCGGCTGGCACGAGCGGGAGACTGCCGAGATGTTCGGCATCGACTTCACCGGCCACCCGCACCTGGTCACGCTGCTGCTGCCGGACGGCTTCGAGGGGCACCCGCTGCGCAAGGAGTTCGTGCTCGCGGCCCGGGTCGCCAAGGCCTGGCCCGGCGCCAAGGAGCCCGGCGAGAGCGAGGGCGAAGGCCCGGCCCGCCGCAAGATGCAGCCGGCCGGTGTGCCCGACCCGAACGAGTGGGGTCCGCTCAAGGGCACCCTGCCGCCGATCGCCGAGCGCCCCGCGCGCGCGGCCCGTACGCCCCGCGCGGCCGCCGCCGGTCCTGCGGCTGAGGGTGCGGCGGGCGCTGAGGGCGCGCCCGCGCCCCGGCCGCGCCGGACCCGCAGCATCAGTGACGGCTCGGTCAGCCAGGCCGAGGGCGCTCCGGCGCCCGAGCGCCCGCGCCCCGCGCGCACCCAGTCCTCGGACGCCCCCTGGCACAACCCCGTCCCGGCCACCGCCGAGGAACCGCCGCCCCCGGCCGCGCCCCCGGCCGCGCCCCCGGCTCCGCCGGTCAGCGGTGGCCCGGGCGCCCCGGCCGTACCGCCGGCCCCGGAACCGCAGAATCCCGAGCCACAGACCCCCGAGCCGCCGACCGAGCCGCAGACCCCCGAGCCGAAGGACGGAGACAGCGCATGACCTTCCTCGAAATGCTGCTGCGCTGCGTCGCGGTGCTGGTGGTCTTCCTGGTGTTCCCGCTGGTGATCGGCCAGACCGAGCACAAGGTGATGGCGCACATGCAGGGCCGGCTCGGCCCGATGTACGCGGGCGGCTTCCACGGCTGGGCCCAACTGGTGGCCGACGGCGTGAAGTTCGTCCAGAAGGAGGACGTGGTCCCGGCCGACGCCGACCGCAGGGTCTTCCAGCTGGCGCCCGCCGTCGCCCTGCTGCCGTACCTGGTGGTGCTGCTGGCCGTCCCGGTCGGGCCGAACGGCTTCGTCGGGCAGGCGATCGACGCGGGCATCTTCTTCGTGCTCGCCGTGATGGGCATCGGCGTGCTCGGCTCGCTGATGGCGGGCTGGGCCTCGGCCAACAAGTTCTCGCTGCTCGGTGGTCTGCGCACGGCCGCCCAGCTGATGGCGTACGAGCTGCCGATGCTGCTCGCCGCCGCCTCGGTGGCGATGGCGGCCGGCACCCTCTCGCTGCCCGGGATCCTGGAGCAGTTCGAGTGGTGGTGGGTGCCGTGGCAGATCGTCGGCGCCTTCGTGTTCTTCGTGGCGGGGCTGGCCGAACTCCAGCGGCCGCCGTTCGACATGCCGGTGGCCGACTCGGAGATCATCTTCGGCGCGTACACCGAGTACACCGGCATCCGGTTCGCGTTCTTCCTGCTCTCCGAGTACGCGGGCATCCTGGTGGTCTCCGCGCTCACCACGGTGCTGTTCCTGGGCGGCTGGCACGGTCCGCTGCCGGACCAGCTCGGCTGGCTCTGGACGATCCTGAAGACCTTCGCCCTCGCCCTCCTGGTGATCTGGCTCCGGGTCACCTTTCCCCGTCTGCGCGAGGACCAGCTCATGCGCTTCGCCTGGACGACGCTGATCCCGCTCGCCCTCGCCCAGCTCGCCCTCACCGGCATCGTCAAGGTGGCGATCTCCTCATGAAGCTTCCCGGCAGCGGCCTGGCCAAGGGCCTGGCCGTCACCCTCCGCACCATGACGAAGAAGACCGTCACCGCGCAGTACCCCGAGGTGCAGCCCGACCTCGCCCCGCGTACCCGTGGCGTGATCGCGCTGCTGGAGGAGAACTGCACGGTCTGCATGCTCTGCGCCCGGGAGTGTCCGGACTGGTGCATCTACATCGACTCCCACAAGGAGACGCTGCCCGCCGCCGACCCGAACGCCCGGGCCCGTACCCGCAACGTGCTGGACCGGTTCGCGATCGACTTCTCGCTCTGCATGTACTGCGGGATCTGTATCGAGGTCTGCCCGTTCGACGCGCTGTTCTGGTCACCGGAGTTCGAGTACGCCGAGACCGACATCCTGGAGCTGACCCACGAGCGGGACCGCCTCCGGGAGTGGATGTGGACGGTGCCCGCACCGCCCGCGCTCGACCCGGCGGCCGAGGAGCCCAAGGAGATCGCGATGGCCCGCAAGGCCGCCGACAAGGCGCACGCGGCCCTGCGGAAGGAGGACGGCTCGTGAACCTCCTCGCCGCCGCCGGTCCGCTGGAACCGGCCACCCGTTCCTTCCTCTCCCCGACCGGGGTGGAGATCGTCTTCCTGCTGGTCGGCGTCGCCGTGCTGGGCGCCGCCCTGCTCACCGTGACCACCCGTCAGCTGGTGCACGCCGCGCTCTGGCTGGTGGTCGCGCTCGGCGGCCTGGCGGTGGAGTTCCTGCTGCTCACCGCCGAGTTCATCGCCTGGGTGCAGGTGCTGATCTACCTCGGTTCGGTGGTCGTCCTGGTGCTCTTCGGCCTGATGCTCACCAAGGCCCCGATCGGCCGCTCCCCGGACGCCGACTCCGGCAATCGGTGGACCGCGCTGGCCGTCGGCCTGGCCACCGCCGCCACCCTGGTGACCCTGGTGGTGGACGCCTTCCGCACCTCCTGGATCGACCTCGGCGCGGGCGCGGGCAGCACCAGGGCCACCGGCGAGTACCTGTTCCGGCACTGGGTGCTGCCCTTCGAGGCGCTCTCCGTCCTGCTGCTGGCCGCACTGGTCGGTGCGATCGTGCTGTCCCGCAGGGACGGCGAGGGCAGGCCGAAGCCCCGCCCCGGCAAGCTCAGGGCCGGTCGGTCCGTCGGCACCAGCAGGGAGCGTTGACCGGAATGCATCTCGCCTACCCGGCCGTCCTGGCCGCCCTGCTCTTCGCGATCGGCGTCTACGGCGTGCTCGCCCGGCGCAACACGGTGCTGGTGCTGATGTCCGTCGAGCTGATGCTCAACGCCGTCAACCTCAACCTGGTCGCCTTCGACGTCTGGCTGCGCGACGCGCTGCACGGCGGTCAGGTGCTCACGCTCTTCACCGTCACGCTGGCCGCCGCCGAGATCGGCCTCGGCCTGGCCATCGTGCTGCTGGTCTTCCGCACCCGCCGCACCGCCGACCTGGACCGGATCACCGCGCTCGGTGACCGGGCAGAGGACGACGACTCGGACGCCACGTCAGCAGAGGCCGCCGCATGAACCTCGCCCTCCCCGTCCTGGTCCCGGTGCTGCCCGCACTCGGGGCCGCCGCCACGCTGGCCACCGGCAGGCGCGCCCCCGGCCTGACCCGGCCGCTGGCGATCCTGCCGGTCGCCGCCTCCGCCGTGCTCGCCCTGCTGGTCGCGCTCCAGCTCGGCACCGGCCAGAGCCTGGACGCCGCCACCCGGCTGGCCCCGACCGGCGGCCCCGACCTCTCGCTCGCCCTGCACCTGGACGGGTTCAGCTCGCTGATCTCGGTGCTGGTCGGCCTGGTGGCCACCTGCGTGCAGGTCTACTCGACCGCCTACCTGAAGGACGACCCCCGCTACCCCTCGTACGCGGCCCTGGTCTCGCTCTTCACGGCGGCGATGTTCCTGGTCGTGTACTCGGGCGACCTGGTGTTGCTGCTGGTCGGCTGGGAGGTGATGGGCATCTGCTCGTACTTCCTGATCGGCCATCACTGGGAGACCGCCGACGCGCGCTCCGCCTCGCTCAAGGCGTTCCTGGTCACCAAGCTCGGCGACGTGCCGTTCCTGATCGGCGTCTTCCTGCTCGGCGCGGACGCCGGGACGTTTCGGATCGAGGGCGTGCTGAAGGCCGCCACCGAGGGCCACCTCTCGCACCCGACGCTGACCGCGCTGCTGCTGCTCGCGGGCGTCGCGGGCAAGAGCGCCCAGTTCCCGCTGCACACCTGGCTGCCCGACGCGATGGCCGGTCCGACGCCGGTCTCCGCGCTGATCCACGCCGCCACCATGGTCGCGGCCGGCATCTACCTGGTGGCCCGGCTGCTGCCGGTCTTCCTGGCCTCCGGCGCCGCGCTGCTGGTGCTGTCGGTGATGGCCGCCGTCACCATGGTCGGTTCCGCGCTCTGCGCGCTCGCCCAGGACGACCTCAAGCGGGTGCTGGCCTACTCGACGGTCGGTCAGCTGGGCTACATGGCGGGTGCACTGGCCGCCGGTGACCGGCAGGCCGCCGTCTTCCACCTGGTCAGCCACGGTGCCTTCAAGGCGCTGCTCTTCCTGGCCGCCGGTGTGATCATCCACGCCGCGCACACCAACTCGCTCAGCGCGATGGCCCGGATGCCCGAGCTGCGGCGGAGGGTGCCGGACGCGTACTGGACGATGGGCATCGCCCTGATCGCCCTGATCGGGCTGCCGCCGTTCTCCGGCTTCTTCAGCAAGGAGGCGGTGCTCACCGCCGCCGAGCACGCCGCCACCGGCGAGGCCCTGACCAACGGCCTCGGCCCGGCCTCCGCCGTGCCGTCCGCCGCCGGCTGGATCGTGCTGGTCGCCGCCGGGCTGACCGCGCTGCTCACCGCAGTGTACGCCGCCCGGCTCTGGCTGCTGGCCTTCCACAGCGCGCCGGTCGCGCTGCCCGCCGCCACCGACGCCCCGTACTCCGCCGAGATCGACGAGGCCGACCCAACGCACGCCGAGCCGCCCGCGATGCGCTGGCCGCTCTGGGTGCTGGCGGTCCCGACCATGGGCTTCGGCGTCTTCGGCCTGCGCCCGGACTGGCTGCCCGCGCTGCTGGACGGCGGCTCGCTCCGCCCGTCCACCGTGACCGCCGTGATCGGCACCGGCTGCGCCCTGGCCGGCGCGCTGATCGGGTACGGCGCCTGGCGCTCCGTCACCGCCCGGTCCACCGCCGCGAGCGACCGCGTGCCGGAGCAGGCGGGCCCGCCCGCCGTCGAGACCCTGGCACCCGCCCCCTCGAAGCCCGCCGCCGACCCCGGCCGCCTGCTGCTCGGGCCGCTGTTCGGACCGGCGCTGCACGGCTTTCACCTGGACCGGCTGTACAGCGCGCTGTTCGTCCGCCCGACCCTGGCCGCCGCGCGGCTGGTGCGCTTCCTGGACCGCGAGGTGGTGGAGACCTACGTCCGGGGCACCGGCACCGGTGCCAACCTGCTCGGCTGGGCTGTCCGGCGGAGCCAGACCGGCAACGCCCAGACGTACCTGAGCGTGCTGCTCGGCGCCGTCGTGGTGCTCACCGTCCTGGTGGCGGTCGGCTCATGACCCTCTCTCACCGCTTCGGAGGCAGGGCCTCGTGAACGTGCTCCTCATCGCCCTCCTGGCCCTGCCGCTGCTGGGCGCCGGGCTCACCCTGGCCCCGCTCGGCGAGCGGGCCGTGCTCCGTCTCGGCTGCGGGGTCACCGGCGCCGTACTGGCGGGCACGATCGCGCTGGCCGCCTGGTTCGACCACGCCACGCCCGCCCGGATGCAGGCCGTCACCGACGTGAGCTGGATCCCGGCGATCGGGGTCAGGTTCCACCTCGGGGTGGACGGCATCTCGCTGCCGCTGCTGGTGCTGACCGCGCTGCTGACCTTCCTCTGCGCGGTCTACTCGACCCGGAAGCTCCCGGCCGGGCCCGGCGCACGGGCCTTCACCGGTCTGCTGCTGCTGCTCGAAGTGGGCATGCTGGCCACCTTCGTGGCGCTGGACCTGGTGCTTTTCTTCCTGGCCTTCGAGATCGTGCTGATCCCGATGTACTTCCTGATCGCCCGCTGGGGCAGCGGCGCCAAGGTCCCGGCCGCCAACCGGTTCATCCTGTACACCCTGCTCGGCTCCGCCGTGATGCTGCTCGGCTTCCTGCTGATCGGCGGCCAGGCGGGCACCTTCGACCTGACGCAGCTGGCCGCCGCGCACGGCCGCGGCCTGAGCCACACCACCCAGGTGACCGCCGCGCTGGCGATCCTGGTCGGCCTCGCGGTGAAGGCCCCGGCCTTCCCGTTGCACAGCTGGCTGCCGGACGCGCACACCGCCGCCCCGACCGTCGGCTCGGTACTGCTGGCCGGGGTGCTGCTCAAGATGGGCACCTACGGTCTGGTCCGGGTGCTGCTGCCGGTGGTCCCGGACGGCACCGCCACCCTCGCCCCGTACCTGGGCGCGCTGGCCGCCGTCGGCATCGTCTACGGCTCGTTGGCCTGCCTCGCGCTCGCCCTCCCGTCTCCCACCGCCACCCTTCTGAGGAAGCGCTTCGCGCCTTCTGAATCCGGCGCCAAGGGCGACCTCAAGCGGCTGATCGCGTACTCCTCGGTCGGCCACATGGGCTTCGTCCTGCTCGGCATCGCCTCGCTCACCCCGAGCGGGGTGAACGGCGCGCTGTTCGCCAACATCGGCCACGGCCTGATCACCGGCCTGCTGTTCTTCCTGGTCGGCGCGGTCAAGGACCGCTACGGCACCGCCGACCTGGACACCCTCGCCGGTGCCACCGGCGCGGCCCTCTACGGCCGGGCCCCGAGGATCGGCGGCCTGCTCGCCTTCGCCGCCGTGGCCAGCCTCGGCCTGCCGGGCCTGGCCGGCTTCTGGGGCGAACTGCTCGCCATGTACGGCGCCTTCGACCCGGCCGCCGCGCTCTCCCGCCCCGCCTTCCTCACCTACCTGGCGCTGGCCGCCCTCGGCACCCTGCTCACCGCCGGCTACCTGCTGCTGGTGGTCAAGCGGGTCTGCATGGGCGATCCGAAGCAGCCCGGCCTCTCGGACGTTCCGGACCTCCAGGCGTACGAGGCGGTGAGCTGGACCCCGCTCGCCGCGCTCACCGTGGTCGCCGGACTCTGGCCCGCGCTGCTGCTGGGGCTCTCCGACCCGGCCGTCAAGCACCTGCTCGGGGGTGGCTGACCCGTGTTCACCCTCCCTATCCCCCAGGGGCCGACCGCCATGACTCCTCTCGCCGTCGCCGACCCGGGCGGCCTGGTCCAGTCCGTCGACTGGGTGGCCGTCGCGCCGCCGCTGATCGCCGCGCTGGCCGGTCTGGTGGTGCTGGTCGCCGATCTCCTCCTGAAGGGCAGTCAGAAGAAGGCCCTGTCCTGGCTGGCGATCGGCGGCCTGACCCTCGCCCTCGCCGCGCTGCTCCCGCTCGCGCTCGGCGACCCGCATTCCACCTTCTGCGTCACCTCCGGCGGCTGCTCGTACGAGGTGGACCACTTCACGCTGGCCTTCCAGCTGCTCGTGCTCGGCGGTGCGCTGATCGCCGCCCTGCTCTCGGTGCACACCGTGGCGCAGGACCGCCTGCCCGGCGGTGAGTTCTGGTTCCTGCTGCTCAGCAGTGCCGCCGGGGCCGCCCTGCTGCCCGCCTCCCGGGACCTGGCCACCCTGGTGGTCGCGCTGGAGGTGGCCTCGCTGCCCGCCTTCGCGCTGGTCGCGCTGCGCCGGGACGGCCGGGGCGCGGAGGCCGCGCTCAAGTTCTTCCTCTCCTCGGTCACCGCCACCGCCGTGATGCTGCTCGGCGTCAGCTTCGTCTACGCCGCGACCGGCACCCTGCACCTGTCGGCGGTCGCCGACGCGCTGACCACGGCCCCCGCCCAGCTGCGCCACCTGGCCGAGGCCGGGGCGGTGCTGACCCTGGTCGGGTTCGCCTTCAAGACCGCCGCCGTCCCGTTCCACTTCTGGGTGCCCGACACCTACGTCGGTGCCCCGGTGCCGGTCGCGGGCTACCTCTCGGTGGTCGGAAAGGCGGCTGGTCTGGCCGGGCTCGCCCTGGTCACCACCGTGGCGTTCCGCCCGTACGGGCACACCTGGGGCCTGGTGCTTGCGGTGCTCGCCGCCGCCACCATGACCGCGGGGAACGTCGCCGCGCTGCGCCAGCGCGCCGCCGCCCCCGACAGTGCGGTGCGCCTGCTCGCCTGGTCCTCCGTCAGCCAGGCCGGCTACCTGCTGGTGCCGTTGGCCGCCGCCGGGTACGCCGACTCCGGCCGCCCGGTCGGGGCCACCGTGGCGTACGCGCTGGTCTACGGCGTGGTGAACCTCGGCGCCTTCGCGGCGGTCGCCGCCACCGGGCACTCCAGGCTGGACGACTTCCAGGGCCTGTTCGCCCGCAACCGGTGGACCGCGCTGGCGCTGGCCTTCTTCCTGCTCTGCCTGGCCGGACTGCCGCCGGGCGTGGTCGGCCTGTTCGGCAAGGTGGTGGTCTTCCGCGCGGCGGTGGACGCCGGTCTCGGCTGGCTCGCGGTGGTGATGGCGGCCAACGTGGTGGTGGCGCTGTACTACTACCTCGCCTGGACGGCGAAGCTCTTCGCCCCCGCCGAGGACACCGTGCGGACCAGGATCCCGGGCCCGCTGACGGCCACCCTGGGGCTCACCGCCGCGGCCGCCGTGGTGCTCTCGGCGGCCCCGCAGCTGGTGCTCCAGGTGGTCTCGGGCAGCCTGTTCCGGTAGGTACGGGAACGAAGCCGCCTCGTCCTGCCGTTGATCCTGGCAGAGGGACGATCTCGGAAGGCTTCCCACCGCGCCACTTGGAGGGCCTGCGTGCACCGGCAGCACAACGGGTTGAGGACGGCTGCACTGCTCGGCGGGCTGTCGGCGCTGATCCTGGTGATCGGCGGTTTCTTCGGCCGGACGGGTCTCCTGGTTGCCCTGCTGATCGCCCTCGGCACCAACGGCTACGCGTACTGGAACAGCGACCGGCTCGCCCTGCGCGCGATGCGGGCCCGCCCGGTGAGCGAGATCGAGGCGCCCCGGCTGTACCGGATCGTCCGCGAGCTCTCCACCTCGGCCCGACAGCCGATGCCCCGCCTGTACATCTCGCCCACCCCGGCCCCGAACGCCTTCGCCACCGGGCGGAACCCGCGCAACGCGGCCGTCTGCTGCACCGACGGCATCCTCCAGCTGCTCGACGAGCGCGAACTGCGCGGGGTGCTCGGCCACGAGCTCAGCCACGTGCACAACCGGGACATCCTGATCTCCTCGGTGGCCGGCGCGTTGGCCACGGTGGTGATGTTCCTGGTGAACTTCGCCTGGCTGATCCCGTTCGGCCGGAGCGAGGACGACGACGGCCCCGGCCTGTTCGGCATGCTCGCGATCATGATCCTCGGCCCGCTCGCCGCCTCCCTGATCCAACTGGCCGTCAGCCGCTCCCGGGAGTACCAGGCCGACGCCGACGGAGCCCGGATCACCGGCGACCCGCTCGCCCTCGCCAGCGCCCTGCGCAAGCTGGAGACCGGTACCCAGCGCCTCCCGCTGCCCCCCGAGCCCCGCCTCAAGACCGCCAGCCACATGATGATCGCCAGCCCGTTCCGCACCGGCGAAGCCGGTACCCGTCTGTTCGCCACTCACCCGCCGATGGCCGAGCGGATCGCCCGCCTGGAGCAGATGGCCGGTCACCGGCTGCCGTGAGGCGTCAGTCCCGGTAGGTGCAGAGCGCCCAGAGCACGAAGGCGTTCATGGCGAGCGCGGCCAGGGACCAGAGCGGGTAGTAGGGCAGGAAGAGGAAGTTCAGCACCAGGTTCAGCGCGACCAGCGCGATGCCGATCACCCGGCCCCAGGCGGCGCCCCTGAGGACGCCGTAGCCGATCAGCGCGAGCAGCGCGCCCATCGCCAGGTGGATCCAGCCCCAGGTGGTCAGGTTGAACCGGAAGACGTAGTTCGGGGTGGTCAGGTAGAGGTCGTCCCTGGCGATCGCCACGATGCCCTGGAAGATCCCCAGCAGGCCGTCGACCAGCATCATCACCCCGGCGAACACCACCAGGCCGGTGACGGCCGCGGTGTTCCGCCGGCCCCCGCCGGAGACCGGGACGGGAGCTGACGGTTCGTGGAGCGGGCCGGGTGCCTGGGTCATGACTGCCTCCTGGGAACCAACTGACGATGTGCCAGTTTGTCCCAGTATGTGAGGGCGATCGAGGTCCGGCACTCCGGACGGAGCGGCCGGTGGACGGCCCACCGGCGCCGGACGGCGAGGAGCGTCGCAGCAGGTCAGCCGAGGCCCAGTTCGGCCCCGGACGGCGGGTTGGCCCCGGCCCGGGAGACGGTGATCGCGGCGGCCCGGCCAGCATGGTGGAGCAGGCCGTCCAGCGCCTCCGGTCCGACCGTGCCGAGGGCCGGGCGGCCCTCCGCGCCGAGCAGTCCGTCAGCGGCCAGCGCGTCCAGGGTGGCCGCCATGAACGAGTCCCCCGCGCCCACCGTGTCGACCACGGTCGCCGGTATGGCGGCCCGCTCGACCGTGTCCCGCGCGGTGAAGGCCGCGGCACCGCGCCCGCCCCTGGTGACCAGGACCAGCGCGGGGCCGAGGCCCAGCCAGTGCTCGGCCACCCGTCGCTCGGACCAGCCGGGGTGGAGCCACGCCAGGTCCTCGTCACTGGCCTTGACCAGATCGCTGAGCGCGACGCAGCGCTCGACCCGCGCCACCGCCTCGGCCCGGTCGCCGAACAGGTCGGCCCGGACGTTCGGGTCGTAGCTGACCGAGGCACCGGGCCTGAGCCGCCGCACCAGCCCGAGCGCGGCCTCCGCGCCGGGTGGCAGGACGGCCGCGATCGAGCCCAGGTGCACGTGCTCGGCCGGCACCGGCGGCTCCATTGGCCGCAGCGACCAGTGGATGTCGAACTCGTACCCGGCCCCGCCGTCCGGACCGAGGGTGACGATCGCGGTCGGCGTCCGCACCCCGGTCTGACCGTCCGCCAGCAGCTCCACCCCGGCCGACCGCAGGTGCCCGGCGATCAGCCCGCCCACCCGGTCCGCCCCGAGCTGGGTGAGCAGGGCGACCCGGTGGCCCAGCCGGCCCAGCCCGTACGCCACGTTGGCCGGGCTGCCGCCCGGATGCGGTACGTCCGGCCGGCCGGGAGTGCGGACGATGTCGGCCACGCTCTCGCCGACGACGAGGAAGGACGGGGTGGAGGTCATGGACCGTCAGGCTCCGGTGCGGTGGGGAGGATCGCGGACGACCTTCACCGTACCGATCGCCCTGGTTGCCGGGGAGTGCGGCGGCTACGCTGGCCGCTCCTGGGGCGGGAGGTGGGCATGGTGGGGGAGGGCGAGGTGCTGGCCGAGCTGTTGGCGGCGGTACGCGAGCTGGCCGGCCGGTCGGCGGCCCGGTCGTGGCTGGTGCGGCTGGCCTCCGAAACGGTGTCGGCCGAGACGCTGCGGGCGGCGGTCGAGGCGGCCGGACTGGACCCGGACGAGGGCTTCCAGGGCTGGGCGGCCGGATCGGGCCCGGTCGACGGGTCCGGCCCGGCCGCCGCTCAGGAGCGGCTGGACCGGCTGCCGGGGCACTGCGCGGTGGGGGAGGGGCCCGACGGGCTGCTGATCCTCACCCAGGGCATCCCGGAGCAGGACGTCACGGCGGCACTCGGGACGGTGGACTGCCTGGGCGTCGGGCTGCTCAGGATCGGTCCCGATGCTGCCCGCGAGACCCTGCTGGACGCCCGGGCGGCCGCCGCACTGGCCGGTGGCCGCCCGGGGCTCTGGCGGTACCAAGACCTCTGGCCCCTGACGGCGACGGCCGCAGCGGCCGACCGACTCGACCCGCTGCTGGCCCCCGCCGTCGCCACGGCCCGGACCTTCCCTCACCTCGCCGACGCGGTCCGGGCGTTCGCCGACCACGGCTTCGCGGTCGACCCGGCCGCCCGGCAGCTCCGGCTGCCCGCCGACACCCTCGCCCGCCGCCTCGACCGCTGGCAGCAGCTCACCGGCGCCGACCTGCGCACCCTGCCCGGGCTGACCGCCTCCCGCACGGCGGTGGAGCTGGCGTCGCGCGGGCACTGAGGCGTCACGCGGGCGGTTGGGCTCAGGCGAGCAGCTTCTCCTTGGCCCGCTGGTACTCCTCGTCGGTGAGGGCGCCCCGCTCCTTGAGTGCGGCGAGCTTGGCGAGTTCGTCGACCCGGCCGCTCGTCCCTGTGCCATCGGGGGTGGTGGCGGCCGCCTGTCGGACGTACTCCTTGAAGGCGGCTTCGCTCTGCTGCACCTGCTCGGCGTCCCGGCGGCTCATCGACCGGCCACGGGCGATCAGGTAGACGAGTACGCCCAGGTAGGGCAGCACGATCACGAAGAGCATCCAGCCGGCCTTGCCCCAGCCGCCCATGTCGTGGCTGCGGAAGATGTCCGTGATGACCTTGAAGAGGAGGAAGAACCAGAGGATCCAGAGGAAGAGCTCCATCATGGTCCAGAACAGGTCGAGCGCCGGGTAGTTGTCCATGCAGACCACAGTGCTGACTGCCGCGCGACTCCGCGCGCGGGGCCGTGCCACCTTGCGCCGTCCGGGGTGGGGCCGGTTCCGGCACCCGACCTGCCAGACTGAGGCCGACGTCCTCCGGCCGTGCGGTGCCGGGACGTGACGGACCGCCGGCCAGTGCGGCGGCAGGTCAGGAGGGGGAACGCGCGGTGCTGCACGACCTCATACCGGATCCCCGGGCGCCACGGCCCGGACCGAGCCCACGTGGCGTGGTCGACCTGCGGGGTGACATCCCGCTGCCCGCCACCCTCGCCTACCCGCCCGGCGCGGTGGTCGTGGTCTCCGGCCTGCCGGGCAGCGGCAAGAGCACCGCACTCCACCACTGGGCCGACGCGGCCCCGGTCATCGACCCCCGCACCACCCACCTCGCCTGCGAAGCGGTCATGCCCGCCTGGCTCCCGTACGCGGTCTACCGCCCCTGGGCACGGCTGCGGCACTTCCACCGCCTGCGCACCGCCGCCCGCGACGGCGGCCACCTCCTGGTCCACGACTGCGGCAGTCGCTCCTGGCTCCGCGGCCACCTGGCCCGCCTCCTCCGCGCCCAGGGCCGCGAACTCCACCTGGTCATCCTCGACGTGGGCCCCACCGAAGCCCTGGCAGGCCAGCACGCCCGTGGCCGCTGGGCCCCGCCCCGCACCTTCACCCGCCATGACCGCGGCCTCGCCCACCTCCTGCGGTCACTCGACACCCTCGGCCCCGCCGCCGCCCCGGAGGCCGCCTCGGTCACCCTGTTCGACCGGTCCTCCCGCGACCGCCTTCCCCGGCTTGTCTTCGAGCCCCCGGCACAGCCGGACCCCGCCGTTCGGACTCGCCAGGAACCGGGTATGCCCTGCACCGGCGGTCGCATGGGAGGGTGGGGGCCATGAAGGTGATCGACACTGTCCTCAACGTGCTCTGGCTGCTCCTCTGCGGAATCTGGATGGCGCTCGGCTACTTCCTCGCGGGGATCGTCTGTTGCATTTTCATCATCACGATCCCGTTCGGCATCGCGTCGTTCCGCATCGCCGGGTACGTCCTGTGGCCGTTCGGGCGGACCACGGTGGAGCGGCCCGACGCCGGGGCGCCGTCCTGTGTCGGCAACGTGATCTGGCTGGTGTTCGCCGGGTGGTGGCTGGTGCTGGCCCACATCGCCACCGCCATCGCGCTGGCGGTCACGATCATCGGCATCCCGTTCGCCTGGGCCAACCTCAAGCTGATCCCGATCTCGCTGATGCCGCTCGGACGTGAGGTCGTCTCCACGGACGAGAAGTTCGGCGGTCGCTAGTCCGGCGGCCGCCGGTTCGGAAGGCGGCGCCGTCGGCCGGGTGGTTGGCCGGTCATGAAGTTCGACGGTCTTCCCGCGCTGGGCGCACTTGCCGGTGATCGCGTCCAGGGGGCGACCGAAGTGCCCGGCCGCAGGCGCAGCGGCGGCTTCCGGGCGGCCGCCCGTAACAGCTGGCGCGGGCGCCCCGTCAGGAGGTAGACAGACCGCCATGAGCGCTGACGGTTCCCTGAACTTCCTTCCCACCTTCACCCCCGCCGACCTGGCCGGCGACGGCTTCGGGCTCCGTCCGTGGAGCCGGGTCGGCGAACCCGAGCGCCGGGCCCGGGAGTTGGCCGCACTCGCCGCCGACCCCGCGATATCCCTCTGGAACCCGCTGCCAGTGAGCACCGTGCTGCACGCCGAACGCTGGCTGACCGGTCGGACGGCAGGCTGGGAACGTGGCGACCTGGCCTCGTTCGCCCTGCTCGCCGCCGACTTCGACGAACTCTTCGGCACCGTCACCGTCCGCTGGTCGGACCGGGCCGACGGTCTCGCCGTGATCGGGTACTGGCTGCTCCCGGCCGCCCGCGGCCGCGGCCTCGCCACTCGGGGCCTCGAAGCCGTCACCCGCTGGGCCTTCACCACCGCCGACGCCCGCCGCATCGAACTCGCCCACGCCGTCGGCAACTCCGCGTCCTGCCGAGTGGCCAACCGAGCCGGCTACCTCCTGGAGGGCACGCTCCGCCAGAGCCACTGCTTCGGCGACGGCAACTACCACGACGAGCACCTGCACGCCCGTCTCGCCACCGACGCCTGACCCCTCGACAGCCGCTCAGCCGTGGTGCGCACCTTCGCCCGCACCGTCCTCCGGAGCCGACCCGGATTCACTCCGACCCGACCTGGACGATCGCCTTTCCGGTGTTCTCCCCGGCCAGCATCCCGAGGAAGGCGTCCACCGCCCGGTCGAAGCCGACTGTTACGGTCTCGTCCGGCACCAGCGCACCCGATCGCAGGTACGGCGCGAGGTGCTCCTCCAACTCACCTTGCACCTCACGGTGGTTGCGTACCAGGAAGCCCTCCAGTCGCAGGCTCTTGCTCACCACGTCGTAGAGGTTGTACGGCGCGGCCGGCGGGTTCGTGGCGTCGTCGTACTGCGCCACCGCGCCGCACCAGGCGATCCGGCCGCCGTCCCGCAGCACGTCGATGGCGCCCGCGAGGTGGTCGCCGCCGACGTTGTCGAAGTACACGTCCAGACCGTCGGGCGCGGCCCTGCGCAGCTGCTCGCCGACCGGGCCGCCGTGGTGGTCGAAGGCGGCGTCGAAGCCGAGCCGTTCGGTCAGGTGCCGGACCTTGGCGGCCGAGCCCGTGCTCCCGACCAGCCGGCCGACTCCCATCAGGCGGGCGAGCTGGCCGACCGCCGTGCCCACGCCGCCCGCCGCCGCACTCACGTACAGGCTCTCGCCGGGCTGCAGCCGGGCGATCCGGGTCAGGCCGACGTACGCCGTCAGGCCGGTGCCGCCGAGCAGGCTCAGGTAGGTGCGGAGCGGCACCCCGTCCGGCGGGCTGATCAGCCGGACGCCGGCCGAACGCAGCGCCGGGACCCCGGGCTCGCGAAGCCGTACCTGGACGCCGCCCGGGTCGGGAGCGGCGCCGCGCGGCGGGATCTGATCCGGGCTCAGCAGGACGTGGGTCCGCCAGCCCAGCCGGTGCGCGACCAGGTCGCCGACCAGCAGTTGATCGGACCGGGACTCCACCACCCGGCCGAGCGCGCGGCCCTCCATGGGGGCGTGCAGCTCACCGAAGTCCATCACCTCGCGCATGTACGGATCGACCGAGAAGTACAGGTTCTCGACCAGCACGCCGCCCGGCTCGACGGGCGGGAGCGCGGCCTCGACGAAGGTGAAGTCGGTGGGGGTGGGACGGCGGCCCTGAGGGCGGGCGACCTGGTGGACGAGGCGGGCGGTGCGGGTCATGGTGGACTCCCTGTTCGATGTGATGATCACGCTAGGGAGGCCCGGAGCGGCCGGGCAGGGGGTCGCGTCGATGGTTCGGGCCCTTCCATGAGCGCTCTTCATGGAAGCCGCAGGGTCGGGATAGGTTGCCCGGATGACCGACCTCGCCCCGCACGAGCTGCGCATCCTCGTCGCCGTCGACCGCGACCGCAGCTTCACCGCCGCCGCCACGGCGCTCGGCATGTCGCAGTCCGCCGTCTCGCACGCCGTGCGCGGGTGCGAACGCAAGCTGGGCGCGGTGCTGTTCGAGCGGGGCCGGCACGGGGCGCGCGCCACGCCGGCCGGCGCGCAGGCCGTCGCCCACGCCCGCCAGATCCTGCACCTGCTCGCCACCCTGGCCGCCGAGACCCGGTCCGCCGCCCGGGAGGCCGCCGACCTCACCGGACCACTCCGGATCGTCGCCTTCCGCAGCGCCGCCGCCCACCTGCTCCCCGCCGTGCTCGCCCGACTGACGGCACGTCACCCCGGCCTCGAACCGGAGCTGCGGATCGTCCGCGAGATCGGCCGCGGCACGGCCGGCGAAGTTGCCGACGGCCGTGCCGAACTCGGCATCGCCACCCTGGACGCGGCCACCGGCCAGACCTCCTCACCGGCACTGCCCGGCCTCCTCGCGGGCCGCCTGTTCACCGAGCCGTACGCGCTGGCGCACCCCGAGGGCCATGCCCTGCCGCGCACCCTGCCCCTGGTCGACTGGGACGAGAACTGCGGCTCGTACACCCGCGACTGGTGGCGCAGTCAGGACTGGATCCCGGCCGCCACGGTGTACGTCGAGGACGACACCGTCACGCTCTCCCTGGTCGCCCAGGGCCTCGGCATGTCGATCATGCCCGCCCTCACCCTGCTCGGAGCCCCACCCGGCGTGGCAATCACCGCCCTCGGGCCGCAGCCGCCCACCCGTACGGTCGGCTACGTCACCACGCCCGCCCTGGCCCGTACCGCGGCCGTCCGGGAGCTGATCCGCGAACTCCGGTCCGTCCCGGCCCCCGTCCTGTCGGTGTGACGCGCGGGCAGGCGTCCAGCCTCTGGCTCCGGCCTTCCGTTGCGGTTTACCGCTCGGGCAGCGCCTCGCGCAGGCGCCGGAACTCCTCGGCGATCCCGTCCAGGGAGTAGTGGGCGTTCAGGCCACTCGGGTTGGGCAGCACCCACACCTCGGTGTCGCCGATCCCGGCCGACTGCCGCCCGACCACCGCGTGCCGCTGCCCGAACGCGGTCCGGTACGCCCCGATGCCCAGCACCGCCAGCGCCCCGGGCCGCAGCCGTTCGACCCGCTCCACCAGGGCCTGGCCGCCCACCCGGTACTCCTCGGCGGTGAGTTCGTCCGCCTTCGCCGTCGTCCTGGTCACCACGTTGGTGATGCCGAGGCCGTACCGGAGCAACTCCCGCTGCTCGTCCGGCCGCAGCTGACGGGGCGTGAAACCGGAACGGTGCAGCGCGGGCCAGAACCGGTTGCCCGGCCGGGCGAAGTGCTGCCCGGTCGCGCCCGACCAGAGCCCGGGATTGATGCCGCAGAACAGCACCCGCAGTCCGGGAGCCACCACGTCCGGGACGGTCCGGCCACGGGCCGCCGCCAGCTCCGCGGCATCCGGCCGGAACTGACGGGCCGTCGGCTCGCTCTTCTCGCTCATCCGTCCAGTCTGCCCGCTCCCGCCGCGCCCCCGGCCGTCGAGTCCGTTCGAACGCACAGTGAGTTCGATAATCCGCTCCCGCACCGTTGTCGGAAGGCGCAGAATGGCTGGATGTCCTACGAACTGAAGGCGCTGATCGCATCACGGGAACTGCTCGACGTGGTGGCGGCCGAGGTGCCGGTCGCCCGGGTCGCCGGACTCGAACAGAAACTGGCGCTGATCCCGATGACGGACCTTCTCTTCGACACCGTCACCGAGCACGGCGGCGCCGTCCAGCCCGGCTTCGCGTCCTTCCCGGGCGGCTTCGGCCGCCGGATGGCGGCCTGGTCCAAGGCCGGCCCGATCGGCTACGTCGAGGCGGACTTCATCGGCGGGGAGGGCACCCAGCACGCGGCGGTCTGGTTCGACGCCCAGGTGGTGCTCGGCCCGCTCGCCTCGGTCACCGGACAGCCCTTCCCCGCCGAGGGCAGCCCGATCTCCCAGGCGCTCCGCCGGGTCGGAGCCCAACACACCCACGGCCGGGACGAGTTCGAGGCGGTCGGGCTCGACCGGCACCGGCGCCTGGTCGACTGGTGCTCCGGCTGACCGGTCCGGAACCGGTCCCGCGTCCGGGCCCCGGACCATTCGGCGTACGACCAGTGGCCGGGGCAAGAGTGGTGGCCCAACGTGAAGCTCAGGCGAATCCGCCTGTACTTCACTGAGAGGAAGCGCAATCCCATGCGTGCCACCTGGACGGCCGTCGTGCTGACCGCAACCCTGGGCCTCGCCCCGGTCACCACAGCCTCCGTCACCGTCGCCAATGCTGCCGAACCCGCTGCGGCGACCACCATCCGTCCCCTTGCCCCGCCGCTCCCCAACCTCCCGATCGTCCCGCCCGCTCCCGACCTGCCGGTGAAGCCTCCCGGCGGTACGGACCTCCCGGCCGTGCCGGCCGTACCCGACCCCACCAAGGACCTCGCGGTGCTCGGCTCACTCGGCGGCGTCCTCGACCAGGTCACCAAACTGGTGACCTCCGCTACCTCCGCCACGCCGGACACGAGCGTTCTGCAGAAGCTGCTCGCCGACCTGCTGGCCGCGGTGAAGTCCCTGCTGGGCCAGCTGCCGGTCGCCCCGCCTGCCGCCCCCAGCCTGCCGGTCACCCCGCCCGGCCTCCCGGCCGGCGACGCCCGGGGCGTCCCGCCGCTGCCGGTCAGCCCGGCGGACGCCCTCGCCCAGGTCCAGAAGGCCGCAACCGACCTGGTCACCAAGGCCACCGCCACCAAGCCGGACCCGACTGCCGTCAAGGACGCGGTACCCCCGCTCTCCACCAGCACCGTCACCGCCACCGTGGCCACCGCGACCGCCCTGGTCACCAGCTGACGGGCGCACCCACACCTCGGGGCCCGGACCGTGCACGGTCCGGGCCCCGACAGCAGCGCTGTCCCGGCGTCAGCGGAAGTTCATTCATGTCGCGAGCTCCTGCTGCTCGTTGAACTGCCGCTTGCGCTCCTCCCCGAAGATCACGTTGTCGGATGGATGCCCCAGCAGGAAAGGCCGAGTTCGTGGCAACGTTTGACCTTCGGCGGACCTTGGCGTGCGACTCGTTCAGAGGCCTGCGCCCAGCTCCTTCCCCTTCTCCACGCCCGGGAGGACCCAGGCCACGGCCGAGGCGGTGTGGGTCACGAAGGGGGTGAGGGCGTCGCGTTCGGCGAGGCGGGTCTGGACGCGGATGAAGAGGGCCGGGTCGCGGACGAAGGCGCAGAAGAGGAGGCCCCGGTCGGTGGGGCCGTCGTCGTAGGACCAGCCGCGCCGCAGCATGCGGGCGCCGCCGTCGAGCCGGGGGCTGCTCAGGCGGACGTGGGAGTCGGCGGGGAGGACGTAGGAGCCGTCGGGGTGCTTGGCGTAGACGTCGGGGTCGTCGTGCTCCGCGTGGCCGGTGAGCGGGGCGCCGGTGTCCGCCCGCCGTCCGATGACCAGGTCCTGCCGCTCCCTCGGGAGCGCGGCGAAGGCCCCGGTGTCCATCCGGATCCGGCGGTAGACCAGGACCGTCCCGTCGGCGTGCGGCCCCGGCGGCCCCCAGAGGGTGGGGTCGTCCGGGGCGGGGTTGGCGGTCCCGTCCTTGAAGCCGAAGAGGTTGCGCGGCGTCCGCCCCTCGAGGACGGGCGGCAGGAACCCACCCTGGCTCCAGCGGACCGCCGCGCCGCTGTGCCCCGCCGCGGTGACCAGGTGCTCGGCCAGGACGCCGGTGGTCCAGGGCTGCTCGGCGGCGAGCTGGACCAGCAGGTCACCCCCGCTGCGGGCCGGTTCGAGGCGGTCACCGGCGAAGGCCGGCAGCTCCGCGAGGGCCTCGGGGACGTTCAGCCGCAGCCGGCCGGCCAGCCCGGGCCCGACCGCCACCAGGGAGGTGACCGGCGGCGTGCCGTCGAGGCGGGCGTCACCGAGGGAGCCGTCCGCCGCCCCGGCCAGCACCGCACCGATCGAGGCCAGCAGACCACGCAGCGCGTCCCGGCCCGCCCCGCCCGGCAGGTCGAGGGAGAGCAGCCTGGTCACCGGCAGTTGAGGGTGGGTCAGCCCGGACTGCCGGGCGCCGTGGAACGGCACGGCGGCGGGCGGGGGCGGCGCGGCCGGGGAGTGGTGCGGCGCTCGGTTGAAGGTGGTGGCGCCCGCGACTCCCGCTCCGGTGGCGAGGGCCGCGGTGAGCAGGGTCCGACGGTCGAACCGAGGGCGTGCGGGGGCGGCCCCGCCCTGCGGGTTCGCGTGTTCGGTGTGCATGCCGTCCATTCCAGACGGTAGAACACGATCCATGCAATTCCTCCGTTGTTCCATGAAGTTGATGAGCCGTCAGGCCGGGGCCTGCCTAGCGGCGCTGGGCGTGTTGGCGGCGGCGTCCGGCTGCTCCTCGGGCGGTGAGGGCGGGGCCTCGGTCGACCGCCACCCGCCGGGCGTGGTGATCAGGGTGCCGGCCGACCTCCCGACGGTGCAGCGGGCGGTGGACGTCGCGGTGCCCGGCGATCTGGTGCTGGTCTCTCCCGGCACGTACCGGGAGAGCGTACGGATCACCAGGCCCCGGGTGGTGCTGCGCGGCACGGACCGCAACGGGGTGGTCCTCGACGGCGGCCTGAAGCTCGTCAACGGGATCACCGCGACCGGCGCGGGCACCGTGGTGGAGAACCTGACGGTACGCGGCTACCTCGCCAACGGGGTGCTCTTCACCGGCGTCACCGACGAGAAGCTCCAGCGCCACGGTGCGGGCGGCTCGGCCTACGACCCGCTGGACACCACGCGCTTCCCCCCGGTGGAGGGCTTCCGGGCGACCAGGGTCACCGCGTACGGGAACGCGCTCTACGGCATCTACGCCTTCGACGCCCGGGGCGGGATCATCGAGGACTCGTACGCCTCGGGGATGGCCGACTCGGGGATCTACGTCGGCCAGTGCCGGCCGTGCGACACCCTGGTGCGGGGCAACACGGTGGAGCGCAACGCGGTCGGCATCGAGATCACCAACGCCTCGGAGAACCTGACCGTGGTCGGCAACCGGGCGGTGGGCAACCGGGTCGGAGTGACCGTCAACTCCAACGACCTGGAGTCCCTGGCGCCCCAGCACGGCGCGGTGATCGCGGGCAACGTGGTCGCGGACAACAACTCGGCGGACTCCCCGCAGCAGGCCGACGGCGGGTTCGGCATCGGCATCGGCATCGGCGGCGGCGTCGACAACCAGGTGGAGCGCAACCTGGTGGCCGGCAACCGGGCGGCGGGCGTGGTGGTCACCGACCCGCCGGGGCACCCGGCGAGCGGTAACCGCGTCACCGGCAACCGGGTCACCGGCAACGGCGTGGACCTGGTCGGAGCGGCGGCCGCGCCGAGCAACTGCTTCACGGGCAACGGCCCGGGCGTCCAGAGCCCGCCGGGGCTGGAGCAGTTGGCGCCCTGTGGGGTGAACGGCTCCGCCCCGGTGCCGATGGGCCGCGCGGCGGCCGTCCAGGCTCCGCCCGGCACCCCGTTCAACGCCGTACCCCCACCGCCCGCCCAGCCCTCGCTGCCCGACCCGGACGCTCCCGCAGTCCCGGCCGTGGCTCTCCCGGGACCGGTCGACCCGGCCTCCTACCCGCTGCCGACGAGCGTCTGACGCCCGCCCGACCGGCTCTCTCGTCCTGGCGGGTCGTTCACGCTGTGACGGCACGTCAGCCAGCGGTCGCCCACGGGGCCTGGGGGAGTTCGGCGTCCGGTTGCGGCCCCTCCAGGTTGAGGGTGGTGGGCGCGGGGAGCCCGGCGATCCGCATGGTGACGCGCCGCAGGCCGCCGTCGGCGTCGATCCAGTAGGTGAGCGGGGAGGCGGCGGTGCCGCCGTCGGCGGCCCCGCGCGGGCGGGGGCCGGAGATCCGGTCGTAGTCGCGGCCCTCGATCCGGTCGCGGCCCAGCCAGCGGGGGCCGGACTGGGCGAGCAGCAGCGGGTTGTCGGGCCGGTCCGCGCCGAGTTGGGCCAGCAGGTCGAGGCCGGCGTCGAGCGGGTCGGTGCCGAAGGGCCGCGAGGCCCAGCCGCTGCGCGGCACGTGGTCGGCCTGCTTCCAGGCGGGGCCGGCCGCATCGGCGGGCGGCTTCGCCAGGCCCAGCCCGCCGGCGTCCCACACCACCAGGCCCTCGTCGACGGTGCCGGCCGGCCCGCGTACCCGGTAGCTGCCCGCCGCGCGCCGGGTGCGGTAGTCGATGACGCCGTGCACCTCCGTCACCAGGCCCCCGCCCTCCTCCGCGGTCAGCGAGACCCGGACGGGGCCGGTGCCGTAGAGGGTGAACCGCGACAGCGCCAGCCGTGAGGCCTCCTCGGTGCTGAGCGGGCGACTCATCTCCTGGCGGTCCGTCAGCCGCCACGCCGTCACCCCGCCGACGGCGAGCACGGCCGCCGCGAGGGCGGCGGCCACGGCGGTGCGGCGGCGGGAGCGCCGCTTGTTCTCGGTAGCCATTACGGGGTCGTCCTCCATGGGGCGGGGCAGGATCCGGGCAGGGGCCCCGGGACGGGTCCCGGGGCCCCTGGTGTTCCAGGTGTCTCACTGCGTGTCAGGTGGTGCGGCGCTTCCTGAGCACCACCAGGACCACCGCGCCGAGGACCACCAGCAGGCCGCCCGCGGCGACCAGGTACGAGGCGCCGGCGCCCCCGCCGGTGCTGGCCAGCGGCCCGGAGGGCTGCGGTACGGCCGGCGGCGTGGTGGTGGGCACGGGGGCCGGGGTCCCCACCGAAGGCGTCGGCGTCGGCGTGACCGTGGGGGTGGGCGTCGGGGTCGGCGGGATCAGGGTGTTGACCGCCGTCGTGGTGACGCCCGCGTCCAGGTGCTCGTCGTCCAGCACTACGGGCCCGAGGACCGGCTGGTCGGGAGCCCGGTAGCCCTGCGGCGGGCGGACCTCCTGCCAGTAGTAGCTGCCCAGGTCGGCCCGGCTGGTGCAGGTGCCGTCCGCCCCGGTGGTGCACGCGCCGTCGACCTTGGTGTCCGGCTTCGCACCGTCGGTCTGCAGGCCCGCGGTGTTGTTGCTCTCCCGCCACAGCTGGAACACGGCACCGGGCAGTGCCTTGCCGTCCTGGTCGTGCTTGACCAGGCGCAGGGCGCCCAGCTGACGCTGGAACCCGAAATCGAAGCTGTGGTCGTTCTGCCCGGCCGCGCCGGTGGTGAGCGCCCGCTCGACGTACGTGCCGCCCTGCGGAACGGTGCCGTCGGAGTCGGTCAGGCGGTTGTCGCCGACGTTCGCCGCGGTCGGCACCCAGTGGTGCAGCGGCCCGCCCGCGGCGTAGTCCCCGGGGTTGTCGAGGCGGATGGTGTACGCGGTCTTCGGCTTCAGTCCGCCGGTGACGTTGGTGTCGTCGAAGTAGTACTCGCCGCGCGCGGTGGTCCTGGTGGTGCCGACCTTCTTGCCGTCCGCGTCGTAGAGGTCGACCGTCGCCCCCACCACCGGCCTCTGCTCAGGCAGTTGGAGACCGGAGCGCTCCGGGTCGTACCAGACCCGGTTGCCGATCTGCAGCGGCGCCCGGTCGCAGAGCACCTCCAGGTCGGCCATCGCCGCGCCCTTGCCGAACCGCGACTGGCCGTTGGACAGCTCCTGGCCGAAGCCCGGGTCCGGACCGCCGCTGCGCAGCGTGAACATGGTGCCGGCGCTGACGACGTTGTTGGCGACGTCGTAGCCGGAGGTGGCGATGGAGTTCTCCACCTTGGAGAGCGCCAGGCCCGCGAACGCCGGGTACGGGTGGCCCCAGGGGTAGGGGCGGGGCTGGTCGAACCAGTTCTTGTTCCGGACGGTCGCCCCGCAGCCCAGGTTCACGTCCAGCACGTACGAAGTGCCTGACTTGCAGGCCTTGTTGAGGTCTGCTGAGGCGAGCACCGACACGAAGCCCGGAGGCTGCGGCCCGCTCGCGGCGGGGAACGCGGCGGCCTGGTCGGCGTACCGGTCGCGGAAGACCAGCAGCATCGAGCCGTCGGTCTCGAAGCCGACCTCGCCGAGTTCGGGCTCCGGGTGGACGTTGCAGACCTGCCCGCTGCCGGTCGTCGGCTGGGTCTCCGTCCACGGGTACCAGAAGTAGCCCGCGCAGCTCGTCGGGGTGCCCCGGTGGTCCAGCGGCTGGTCCAGCACGACCGCGCCGAACGCACCCGTCGTCGGGTCGAACTGCCGTACCACGGCCCGCAGGTCGCCGATCTTCTGGGTGGACTCGCCGGAGCAGACGCCGCCGAGGTAGCCGACGCCGTCCTGCATGCCGAGGCCGAACGGCCGCCAGTCCTCCGGCGACGGGCAGTCCGCCGCCGGGATCGGGTACACGGCCTCGGGCTCCGCGGCGGTCGGCGCGGTGGCGTCGTACCGGTAGAGCTTCCGGTCGTGCAGGTTGACCACGTACAGGTCGTGGCCGTCCTCGGTGAGCTTCAGCCCACCGAGGCTCTCCCGGCCGACCGGGCCGAAGAAGCCAGGGTCGTCGGCGCCGGTGTGCGCGGTGGTGCCCGCGTCGGGGACGGTGGTGAACAGCGAAGTCGCCTTCGTCACCGGGTCGGTGACGTAGACCGCGCCCGGCCCGCCGGGCCCGTAGGCGGTGTTGCGCTTGGCGTGGGCCGAGCTGAACAGCCGCCGGTCCTCACGGTTCCAGGCGATGCCGAAGACGTTCCCGGTGTCAGTGGCGGTGGAGACGTTCGTGACGTCCTTGTTCACCCCGCGCGAGCGGTACGGGAAGGTCAGCAGGGTGCGGCTGGTGCCGGGTTCCAGGGAGGCGGGCTGGCAGGCGGTGGCCAGCGGCGCGTTCGCCTGGCAGTAGTCCGAGGGGTTCCACAGGCCGGTGGTGAAGGTGACCTGCTTGCCGTCGGAGAGGTCGACGAACTCCTCGTTGCTGCTCAGCTTGGTCGGTGCCCCCGCCAGGCCCTCGCGGGAGGCGAAGGCCGGGAAGAGCACGCCGGGCTTGGGGTTCACCACCTCGACCCGGTACCGGCCTCCCGCGCTCCCGGCGGCCGGGGTCAGTGTCACGGTGCCGTCGGCGGCGGTCGCGGCGGCCCGCAGCACCCCGTCCGCCCCGGTCAGCGTGACCGTCACCCCCGCCATCCCCGGCTCCAGGGCCGGGCTCCACACCCCGTTCTCGTCGACCGCCCGGACCACCCGGACCGTCACCGACCCGTCCGCGTCGGCCGGCGAGGCCGGGGGCGCCGCCACTGTCGTCGCCGTGGTCACGGTGGCGAACGCCGCCACCAACGCGGCGGCCCGTCCGGCCGCGCGGCGCCCCGTGCGCGGCACGGGCGCTCTGGTCTGCTGCTGCATATGCGTCATGCCCTGCCCTCGATCGTCGGGAAGGCGCGCCGGATCGATGCCGACGCGTCACCGGAATGGCGTCGCGTACACACCATTCGGCCGAATCGTAAGTGGAATACGAACATCCGGCAGGCAGTACAAGAAAATTGACGATCAGTCAGGAAGCACGCCCGATCATCCGCGTGCCCCCGGTGCGCCCCCGGTGTGCCCTCCTCGGAGCGTTCAGGACGGCGTGTCCGGGCGGACGGAGCGCATCCGGAGAGCCGCGCACACACACCCCACGCGAGCGCCAGGTCGGACAGCGGCATGAAGCCGATCGAGTAACTGTCCTCCGTGCTGTGGGACCGCCCCCTCGCCAGCGGCGGTCCTAACCTGCCCAGGCCGCCGACCGCGCCCACGATGCCCGTCGCGCTGCTCACTCGGGTGACCGGCGTGGCTTGCGCTGGCCGGCACCGGCACCGCCACCAGCAGCGACCGGGCGAACGAGGGCATGCGCCGCGTCCTGTCGAACTCCCCGGCCGGCGGCGCGACCAGGTTCCAGGCCCAGAACGTCAACGTGAAGCCGACCGTGGCCACCACCAGGCTCAAGTACGCGGCGGGGGCACCCGACACCCGCTCCTCCGCTGCGTCCACCGGTCTGACGCCCCATCACGTCAGTGGACCTTCGCCGGCCGGGTCAAGGGCAGGGGGGCAGTACCGGTCGCCGGCTCCAGCGCCTCCAGGGCAACGTTCCTCGCCCTACCGGGCCTGGTTGAGTTTTTAGCGGAGTTGAGCTCGGCCCCCCCTAACGACGTCCGGCGGGCAGCTGTGAAGCTGGCAGACGCAGAGTAGTGACAGGCATCTGAGGCTGCAGGCCCGGAACCAGCCGGAGCGCTGATGACCAAGCTGGCGTGCACAGTGCCGGGTGAGCTCATATGCGGCGGCAAGGGCACATCGAGGACTGCTGGTGGTCATCGGTCCCACCCAGCGCCCTCGATGCGCCCTCCCTGCTGGAAGAGCTAGCGTTTCCGCAGGTCAGTGCGGCTTGCTAGCGGTAGTTCACGAACTGGATCGCGAACTCCAGGTCCTTGCCCTTGAGTAGCGCCTGAATGGTCTGCAGGTCGTCACGGCTCTTCGAGCTGACCCGAAGCTCGTCGCCCTGCACCTGCGCCTTGACACCCTTCGGGCCCTCGTCGCGGATGATCTTCGCGACCTTCTTCGCGTCGTCCTGGGAGATGCCCTCCTTCACGTCCGCGGTGATCCGGTACTCCTTGCCGGAGAGCTGCGGCTCGCCCGCGTCGAGCGCCTTCAGCGACAGGCCACGCTTGATGAACTTGTCCTTCAGCACGTCCAGGATCGCCTTGACGCGCTCCTCGCCGTTGGCCTTCATCTCGATCTTCTCGCCCGACCGCTTGATCTCGCCGCCGACGTTCTTGAAGTCGAACCGGGTGGCGATCTCGCGGGAGGTCTGGTTGATCGCGTTGTCGACCTCCTGCCACTCGACCTTCGAGACGATGTCGAAACTGGAGTCGGCCATGGTGTCTTGGTCTCCTTGATGCTCTGGCTTCACTGTCCGCCCCCACCCCAACGGAGCAGGCGCCGCCCAAGCCTATCCACCCCCACCCCCGCCCACCTCCGCCAGCCACGCCCCGTCCCCTTGATCATCACGTGACCAACCAAGTGGCCAAGCACCCCCATCCATCAGGTATCGTTTACGAGGTCGAACGGGGCAGCGCCCCGCAAGACACCATCCTGGCTGGTTGCCCGAGCGGCCAAAGGGAGCAGACTGTAAATCTGCCGCGCAAGCTACGCAGGTTCGAACCCTGCACCAGCCACAGGATAAAGAAGGGCCCCTGGCCAGCGGAAACGCCGGTCAGGGGCCCTTCTAGTTCGCTCGAACACGTGCCTGCTCCAGGTTGCCGTTTTGCGAGGTTTGGCCCACCTTTCGTCACCTGTACCCAGCTCTGACCAGCAGTTCCGGACCAGGCGCGGACCAAGCTCAGACGAGGTCCCCGGTCCCCGGTAGCGAGGCCCTGCGCTGGAGCCGCTCGGTGATGAGCTGGTTGGCATGGTCTTCGTCACCATGGATGCATTTCGCGTAGACCCGGAGCAGAACAGCGATGCTGTGGCCGGCCCGTCGAGCACACTCGGCCGGCGGCACTCCGGACGCCAGCCAGAGCGAGATACCGGCATGCCGACCGTCGTATGGGCGCTTGGCCAGGGGCGTGGCCTGCTCCTCCGGGCTCAGCGCTTCGGCACGGGCTGCTGCCCAGACCATTCCGTAGCTGCTTTCCTGGACCATCCCGTTGCGGGACGTCCTGAACAACCGACCGTCGGGCGCGATGCCGTGCTCGCTGATGTGCTCCCGCAGCAGCTTTACCAGTTCCGGCGGGATCGGGACGGGCCTGGTGGCCTTCTCGGCGCGGTGCTTCAATCCCCGGGGGTCGTGCGAGGTGCCGCTGTCGGTCCAAGAGGACCCCACGCGTGGGCTGTTGCCGTTGAGGTTGAGCTTTCCCCAACCCTCAGCGGGTAGTACGCAGCGGTCCTTGCGCAGGTGGACGACCTCCCCGGGGCGCATCCCTGCGTAGTAGATGCACCCGAAGAATGCCACCAGGCGCGGGCCGCGCCGCCCCTGACGGCCGATCGCAGCCAGCATCTCGGATGCCTGCTCCGGGCTCATGACGTACTCCGGGTCAATCTCCTCCTCGACCTGCGGTGGCTGCCACTGGACCAGCGGCAGCGGATTGGAGGCCAGCAGGTCGTCCTCTACGGCGCGCCCGAGGATGTGGTGCATGATCCGGCGCTTGCGTAGGACGGTGGACGCGGCAGCCTTCGTGCCGTCCAGCTTCACGGACAGGGCGGCGAGCAGCTTCCGGACCATCTTCGGGTCCGCCAGTTCGGCCATGTCTACCGAGTGCCGAGAGACCCATCCGAGTGCCTTCGCCACCTCGGCCGGGGGCTCCTCGGTCCAGCGGTTTACGTTGAATCCCCAGCCGTACAGTGCGCGCCGGACAACGCGCTTGTCCGGCATGCCGGCCTTACTGCTGACCAGTTCGAACGTGACGCTTGCCAGCGCATCCGCCCACGTGGTTCGGGTCTTGGCCGGAGCACCGTCCCAACGGGCCTCTACGTAGTTCCGGCCGTGCTGGTACCAGGAAACGGCGTTTTCCTCCCGCTGGCGCTTGAGCAGGCGGCGGCCACCACCAGTTCGGCCTTCCGGCCGTCAGCCTGAGGCTTGGTCAGGAAGGACTCGGAGAACTCCCGCCCAGCAACCGTCCACCGCACCATCCACGGCGTCTTCCGGTCCGGCCGGTGCCGGTGCTCCCAGAACTTCACCTTGTAGGAGGTGGGCATCAGGCGGCCACCTCCTGTGCGGCCCACCAGGCGTCCAGTTCACTGCGGCTGACACGGAGCTGATTGTTGGGCAGCTTGATCACCTTCGGCCCCTTCCCACGGGCGACCATCCGCGTGAAGGCGGAGCGGGACATGTCGAGTTCTTCGAGGACAGCGGGAAGCTTGAGGTACTCCTGCTTGGGCATGGCGGGCCTCTCTGAGGGTCAGGTCAGCAGGTGAGGTGTTTTGTGGCGCTGACGGCAGCGAGTGCCGGGTGAAAGAGAGCGCCGCACCGGGTGCACGGGGGCGTGTGTTGTCCTAGGTGGGGATTTCTGCGTCACAGCGTCATGCGCGTCACGCAGGGGGTCTGACCTGGGGTTTTGGCGTGACGCAGCGTCCGGGCCGGTCGGCCTCTGCGTCACGCGGCTGTGTCACCGTGACGCGGGGGCGTGACGCGGGTGACGCAGGATGACGCAGAGCTTTCCGTCTGCGTCACGCCCTTCCGTGCAGGTCAGGGGCGGTTTTCCGGCCGCCGTGACGAACATGACGCAGCGGTTCCTACTTAGGAAAAATTGAGGGGCTGTTGTTGTGGTTCGGCGCTCTCTCGGGGCGAAGAGCGGAGCCCTTGGGCGGCTTCGCCGAACAGCAAGAGGAGCACCGGTCCCCGGGCGGAGCCGGTGCTCCTCTTGCTGTTCAGGTGGGCAACCCGGTCAGAGCAGTGGCGGCTGCTCGTGCGGCGGAATGGGGGCGGGGCGCTCGACTTCGACGTAGCGGCCCTCCCGGGTGCGGCCGGAGTCGACCAGGACACCTCGGGCTGCAAGGGTGGGCTGGAGCCGCTTGAGCCGGTCGGAGAGCACCTTGCCGGTGGTCGGCCAGCCCTTCGGCAGGGGCTTGAACTCCTCGCCGGTGTAGAGGCGGCTGAGGCAGTTCAGCCACTGCGTGGACGTCATCCGCTGCGCCTCGCCCGGGGCGAGGCTCTCAACATGCCGCAGGACGGTCTGCGCGAGCAGGTCGCCTTCAATGACGTCGTCGTTGAGGTCGTCCAGGCAGGCCCGGTAGGCCGGGAGGGAGCTCCAGCCGGTGGCGGCGTCGAGCTGCGCGCACAGGTGCGCGAAGTCCGCCATGCGCGGGTCCGTGGGCGTCTCGGCATCAGCGGCCCGCACCTTGACGGTCAGGTCGAGGATCGCGCCGAGCACGGCGGGCAGGACCTGCGCGTACTCGGTCCACAACTCCGACTCGGTGCGCCGCTTGGCGGGCCGCACCAGCCGCAGCGGCAGCAGCCGCTCCGCCAGGTCGGGGCGGATCACGCCGACATCGATGCCGGTCAGCAGCAGCGGACGGCGGTAGCTGGACCGCACCACGTCCCCGTCCGTGAACAGGGCCCGCTTCACGCTCTCCGCCCCGGTGACGATGCAGCACATCGCATCGGAGAGGTCCGGGGTCATGTGACTCAGGTTGTCGAGGGCGGTGATCCACCCGGCCGCGACGGCGGCGATGAGGTTCTCCTCATCCTTGGGCGCCCGGCGCAGGTCCGCGCTCAGCCCCTCAACGATCCGGGTGAGCATCCGGCCGGCGGTGGACTTGCCCGAGCCCTGCGGCCCGGTCAGGAACACGGCCGGGACCGGCACGGACGGGCCCAGGCAGCCGATCAGCCACGCGATCGCCAGGCACTCGGTCTCGGCGGTGGCGAAGTTGGTCAACCGCAGCAGCAGATCGATCCCCTCCTCGCCGGTGTCCTTCACCGGAACGGGGAGTTCCCCGGTGAGCTGGGTGCGCCGCCAGCACACCTCCTGCGGGTCCGGCACGGTCAGGTCCCACCCGGTGGGGTGGATGCGCACCGACAGGCCGTCCGGGCGCCCCAGGTCCAGCCACGTCGCCCCGTCGGCACCGGGGGCGACGCGGATGTGGACGACCTGCACGTCCTCGGAGAGGGCGAGTGCCTCGATCAGGTCGAGCGCTTCCTTGAGCGAGCTGCCGTTGAACACCCCGAGGCCGTCCCGGTACAGACCGACCATCAGTTCCTGGCGGTGGCTGCCGGTGGTGCCCTGAGAGCGGATCGGGCGGGCCACGGGGTGGCCGAGGCGCTGGGCATAGACGGCGCCGTCGGCGGTGCGGAAGTACCGGAAGTGGGACCGGGCGTACTCGGTGATGACCTCGCGCGCCGGGTTCTTCTCATCGTCAGCCACGGTTACAGCCCCAGCCTGTGGACGGCGTTGGCCCACGCGTCGGCGCAGTGCCAGGCGGACTCGCCCTTGGCCTGAGCTGCGGCGAACAACCGGGCGGTGTGGGCGTCGGTCAGGCAGCCGCACCGCCCGTGCGTGGACAGCACCGCCAAGAACGCCCCGAACACGGTGGCGTGCACCCCGGACGCGGCGTTGGTGATGCGCTGCTCCGCCATGGCGATGCCGCGCTCAAGGAACGCGGGGCTGCGGTGGGGGCACCTGCCGCCTCCAGCAGGTACGGACGCGGTCACCGGGCGGGCCGGGGTGGGTTCCCTCACCAACAGGGCGCGGACCGTGTCCGGCAGGGCGGTGACAGTGCCGGTGCCGGGACCGACCCACCGGGCGTAGGACATGGTCGACTTGAGGTCCACGCCAGGCCGCACGGCGTTCGCGGAGCCCATGGCGCCCTGGTAGATCCAGTGCTCACCCCGGGTGGTGCGCACGGTCCGGGTGCCAGGCAGGGTGGCGCTGGCCCAGTCGATGGCTTCCTCGTTGTCGAGGTCCACGACGGTCAGTCCGGCGCCTCCGGGGTGGTAGGCCACCCCGGCTGCCGCTCGCCACGCCCGCCCCCATACACGGGAGTTGAGGACGGCGGGGTCGGTGGTGGCGGCGGCCCAGCCGTGGCACGGGGCCAGGCAGTGGCAGGGTCCCGGGGTCTTCATGTTCGGTCGACCACCACACTGGTTGTCCGCGCAGTTCCGGCAGTTGCCGAACGGCACCTTCCCCGCTCGCAGCGGCAGCACGGGCACGCCGGAGGCCGCCAGGGCGAGCGCCGTAGTCAGGCGGTCTCCCCGGATGAGGGTCTGATCGGTCATGCTGGGTGTCTCCAGTTCTCTTCGAGCGTGCTGGATTGACGGCGGCCCCGGTTCTTGGCGGAAGGGGGCCGCCGTTTTCAGTGGTCGCCGAGCTGGTGGGCGGCGTAGCCGGGGCACTCCCAGCCGGGGCAGTCGCAGCCCTGGCACTCGGGGCACAGGTCGCCGCCGCACTCCTCGCACATCTCGTGGCCGGGGCAGTACTCGTCGGCGCACTCGTCGCAGTAGTCCATGAGGGGGCCTCTCAGGCGGCGCGGCGCGTGGTGGGGAAGGCCAGGACGGTGGCCAGGCGCACGGTCGGCGCCGGGGCGGTCTCGGGGGCGGGTTCGCGCCCGGTCGGCGGGGTGGGACCGCTCTCCTCCAGCGCAGCAGCGGCGCGGGCAGCGGCGGACTCAGCGAGTACGAGCAGGACGGCGGCGGAGTCGGCGCGGCTCTTGCGCAGGGAGGGCAGGACAACGGCGGCCAGGGCGGTGCCGGGGCCGAAGAGCACGGCGGCGGTCACCAGGTCAGAAGTGGTGCTCACGGGGTTCCTCCGGTTCGGGCTGCGAGGGCGAGGGCGTCGAGCAGATCGGCGCCGAGCTGGCCGAGACGGGAGTTGATGGCCTGCCAGGACTCGGCGTCGATGTGCATCAGCGCGGCCAGGGCGGCGGGGGTGTGGCCGTTGGCGGCGGCGGTGAGTGCTTCGCGGAGGTGGACGGCGGCCAGTGGCCGCACGCCCGGCAGTGCACTGTTCTGGCCCATCTCTGTTCTCTCTTCCGGGAGTTGGGCCACGATGGACGGCAGCGCGGTGGCGGCCGTCCACCGTGGCCCGGGTGGGTCAGTGGGTGGCGTTGGTGATGGCAGTGAGCAGGTCGTTGACGGGTCCGGCGACGGTGGTGGCGGCGGCGGTGAACCCGGACGTCCAGACGACGATGGCGGCGCCGATCCCTATCCGCTTGAGCCAGACCAGGCCCACGGTGAGAAGTGCGGTCAGACCGGCGATGGAGGCGGTGACGAGCACGGACGTGCTCCCTTCGGTGTCGGGTCAGAGCTGGGAGTTGTGGCGGATGCGCTCGGCGCGTTCGCGGGCGGCGAGTCCGTGGTTGTGGAGGCGGCGGCCCAGGCGCAGGCGGCGGCCGGTGGTGTCGCAGCGGCGGCAGTCGCGGCCCCGGGCGAGGCGGCCGGTCAGGGCGGTGGTGCGGGTGCGGAAGCCGAGTCCCTTGCAGGCGCGGCAGCGGCCGAACGGCGAGGCGGCACACAGCAGGGCGTAACAGAGAGCTACGGGCATGAGTCCGGGCAGGGCGGTGATGAACGCTCCGAGCAGGGTCGACAAGGTGTCTCCTGGGGCTGTTTCCGGGCATGCCGCAGGCCAGGTCGCTATGCGCTAGCTTCCTGATCAGGGCATGGGTGGGGGTCTAACGGTGGTGCTAGCGCTAGCGGGTGGGACCGCTAGCGCTAGCACCGTTGCCGAGGGGTCAGGCGGACCGCTGCTGGTTACGCCGGGTGATGCTGTCGCGGATCGCGGCCAGCTCGACGCCGCGCCGGTTGACGACCTTGCCGTTGATGCGGCGGCCGATCTGCACCGTGTCGATGCCGTGCGGCTTGAGGACCAAGGCGAGCTGCTCGGGCTCCCATCCGCCGTACCGTGCCTCGTCCAGGGCGGCGAGTGCCGCGACCAGCGTCTCGGACCAGACCTTGGGTTCGGCGGCGGGCCAGATGGAGATCAGGTCGTCCAGGATGCTGGTGGTGTTCTGCTCGCGCTCCGGCAGTTCCCCGGCGGCCACGCCGGTCAGGGTGCCGGCGGCGATGCGGGCGGCCCGGGCGCGGTCCATGATCTTCCCGGCGGCGGGGCCGTCGATGTAGTAGGAGCGGACGATCTGCGGGTCGGTGGCGGCGCCGACCAGGTAGCCGATGCCCTTGTCGTTCGCGGTGAACGTGGTCGCCCGCAGCCCGTTCTTGTAGCTGCTGGTGCCCAGGACCATGTCGTTCTCGGTCTGGCCCATGACCCGCAGGCAGAACCGGATGCCCACGTTCGCCGAGATCCCGGACGGGAGGGACTTCACGTCAGGGCGCTGGGTGGCGAGCAGCAGGATGACGCCCATGGCGGGGCCGCGCTTGATGATGCCCTCGCACAGCTCCCCGGCTTCCTTGCCGAAGGTGTCGTGGCTGAACAGCTCCTGGCACTCGTCCACGACCAGCACCAACGGGTGCAGGCCGAGCTTGCGGTCGGCGGCCAGCTCGGGGGTGACCTTGTTCTCCGGCCGCCGCTCCTTCGGGAGCGAGCGGAGCACGGCTGCGCGGCGCTCCAGTTCCTTGTAGACGTAGCGGATCGAGCCGAGCGCGCCCTCGATCGTCTCGTCGTCGGCGCCGGACCCGTAGTCGGCGGCGACCTTCTCCGCGTCCTCCAGGTCACCGGTGCCCTTGAGCTCCCACACGTGCAGCTCGGCGATCGGGTCGAGCGCTGCGGCCAGCATCAGCACGCGGAGCGCGAACGTCTTGCCGAAGCGGGGCATGGCGCCGATCAGCACGTTCGCGAACATCAGGTTCATCGCCACGGGGCGTCCGCGCTGGTCGGTGCCGAACGGCAGCGCCTTGAACAGCGACGCGGCGCCGCCCTTGGCGAGCGGCCACGCGGGGGGCTTGGTCTGGCTCATGTCCTGGTCGCCAACCCAGAGCATGAGGCGGCCGGCGTGCTGGTCGTGGACAGGCTCGGGCCACACGCAGCCCATCGGCCGCCGCAGACCGGATGCGAGCCGGTCACGGCGCTCGATCACGTCGATGGCGGTCACGCCGTAGGGCAGGTCGATGTCGGCTCGCCAGCCGGGGCCGTCCCGGGTGATCGGCGCGGGGAACGTGACCCCCGAACCGCCCTTGCCCAGAGCCTTGTTCACCTCCGCCAGCCCCATCGCGCCCAGGGCCCGCACCACCATGTCGGAGGTGAGCCGCTGCACCTTGGTGGCCACCACCGCGCGGTCGATCAGCGGAGCGTCCGCCTCCCCACCAGCCACGCCAAGCACCATCAACCCGGCAGTCAGTACCGCGAGTTGGGTCCAGCCGGGGGTGGTGACCAGCAGGACGGCGACGAACGCCACCCCGAGGACTGCGGCAAGCGCGAGGAGCGCACCCCGGGCCTTCACCCGGGCGTCCCGCCGGCGGGCCAGCACCAGGTACTCGGCGACGTCCTCACGCCGCACGGCGGCGGCCCGGACCGGGCGGGACTCGGCGTCGGACACCCAGCGCCAGGTGCCGCCGACCAGGCGGGAGGTGCCGCGCGGGGAGCGGGCGGCCAGCTTCGCCGCGTAGAGCGGGGAGCGGACGGCGTGGTAGCCGAGGGTGTGGCCGGCGTGCCCGGCTGCCCACTTCGCGGCGGCGGCCAGTTCCAGCTTGGACTTGGCCCATGCGGGGATGATCGGGCGCCGCTTCGCGGCACGGGCCGTGGCCCACCGTGAGGCGAGGGCGTCGGTCTTTGGGGCGGGGGTGTCGACGTAGACGGACAGGCCGTCGGGGTCGTCGCCGTTCTCGGTGGCGCGGCGCAGGTTGCGGGCCTTGTCGAGGTCAACGACGTCGGCGGCGATGGCGGGGAAGTCGGCGGTCAGGTCGGCTTCGAGCCGGGCGAACAGCTCGTCCGGGTTCTCGGGCTGGCCACCGGGTCCGGTGGGCGGGTTGGGCTGGTTCACTGGAGGTTCCTTCCTCAACTACACATCAGAGGGGTGAAGGGCCCGGGACGGCCGTGGTGCCGGCAAGCTGTGCGGCCGTCCCGGGGCGAGGTCACCGGCGGCGGAACTTGGCGACGTAGCGGGTGCCGAAGTCACGCAGGACCGCGTCGTTATTGGTCCGGAGCAGGGCGGTGCAGACCAGGTCGATGAGGTCGTTGTGGCGCATCGGGACGTCGATGAAGATGCTGCCCCCGTAGCGCCCGTTCTCGATGAGGGTGTGGTTGTTGGTGGCGATCAGCGCGAAGTCGTAGGTACCGGGCAGGTGGTCGGACATGGCGAACTCCAGGTCTGGGTGATGGTGCGCGGGTGGACTGTGATGCGGTTCAGGCGGAGGCGATGAGGGCGGCAGCGGTCTCGAAGGTGTGGTGGAACGCCTGGTCGAGGGCGTAGGCGCCGTTCATCCCGAAGTCGGTCAGGCGCACGAATTTGGCCTTGCCGGTGGCGTCCGCCAGGCGCCGCAGCGGCTCACGCCGGTCAGCGGCGTAGTGCGTGGCGGCCGACAGGGCCAGGGCGACGGCGACCGGGCCGGGCCGCAGACGCACACCGAGGACGCGGGAGCCGAGCAGCAGTGCGGCGGTCTGGGTGGCGGTGTAGGTGGCGACGTGGGCGGCGCAGGCGCGGCGCCCGGCCGCGCTGGACTGGCCGTCGTTGTGGTCGTGCTGGCCCTTGTTGCTGGCCTGGTGGTCAGTGGTCCGCCAGGTCACCGGCGGCACGGAGCAGGGCGTACGTGGCGGCGAAGCGGGCGGCACGAACGTTGGACATGGCTGTCTCCGAGTCATCTGCTGTGCAGGAAAGTTGAGGGTTGGAGCGCCGGTCAGGCGGCGAGCTGGCCGGCGTCGGCGCAGGGCATGCAGGTGCCCAGGTGCCGGGGCAGGACGTATCCGGCGTCGCGTCCGCAGGCGGGGCAGGATCGGCGGGCGCGGTTCGCGGCGTTCAGCGCGGCGCGCCATGCGGGGGTCATCTTCCGCACTGGGGCGGCAAGTTCGGGGCGGAACAGGTGGGCTTCGGCGGTGGTGCCGTAACGGGAGTGCCAGCGGATCTGTGCGGCCACGGGCTGACCGTTGGGCCGCAGTCCCTGCTTGCGGAGCTGGCGGCGGGTCAGCAGTCCATCGGGCGCTTGGCGCCACTTGTAGGTCGGCAGGGCTCCGGCCCCGGACGGTGCGTCCGGGGCCGGGGGGCGGGAGCGGGTCACTGGCCCTTGCCGTCGGACGGGCCGCTCGGCGGGGGCGGAGCGGGGAGCTGCGGCCGGTCACTGCCGTAACCGCCATTGACGTTGTAGTCGCTCACGATGCCTTCTCCTCGAACAGAGCGGCCGGAACGGTCTCGGCCGGGACGGGCAGAGCGGGTAGGACGTGCAGGGCGGTCGGCGCGGCCGACTCGGCTGCGGCGGCGCGTTCGGCCTTGAGGGCGTCGCGCAGGGTCCGGGCCTTGTCGGCGGACGTGCGGACGGCCGCCCGGATCGCGTCGGCGGTGAGCTTGTCGTCGGCCCAGTCGGCCGTGGCCGTACGGGCTTCGGTGAGCAACTGCTGGGAGGTGCGGGTCGGCCGACCGGTCCGCGCTGACGGTGGCACCACACCCGTGTTCTTGCGGACCCGACTGGCAGGCGCCGCAGCCGACTTGACCACCCCCACCGGCGCCACCGGGACCGGAGCGGGCACGGCCGCCGGGGTCTGCGGCGCGGCCGACTGGTCGGGCGACTCGATCACCGACTCCACCGGCTCGGCGGGGGCTGGTTCATGCAGGTCAGACCCCGACCGATTTACAGTGTTCTGGTTGTTTTGTGCTTGTTCGGGCTTGTGGTGCAGGACCTTGGCGACCAGGTCGGAGCCGAAGAAGATCGACCCGACCGGAAGCGAGCTGGCGAGCAGCACCAGCACCCAGTGGGCGGGCGACCAGTCGGCCAGCTTCACCCGCGCCCCGCCGTGCAGAGTCGGCACCAAGCCGTGCACGTAATTGAGCACCAGCGAGGCGACCGTGTACCCGGCGAGGACCCGCAGTGCGAACCTGCGGTCGGCCTCGGGGAGGACGAGTGCGGCGACCAGCGCCAGCGCCATCAGCCCGTCCACGACCAGCGGGTAGACGGTGGCGGCGGTCGGGTCGGCCCCGATCGCGCCGGCCACGTCCTTGAGCGCGTTCCAGGAGACCCGGAACGCCATGCCGACCACGGCCAGCAGACCGGTGACCATCAGGATTTTGGCCTTGCGGTTCACGCCGCGACCCCCGACCAGACCGGGCGGCGGCCGGCCATCCTGCGGTGCAGCGGCACCGGGGCGGTACGCAGCAGCTCGGCGGCGACCTCGGCGGACTCCGGGTCGTCCACCAGCAGCTCCGCCAGCACCTCCCGCGCCACATCCATGCGGGCGGCCCACTCGGCCGGCGACTCGCCCGCCACACCGCCGAACAACGAGCCGAACGGGTCGACGTCGGCATCCACGCCAAAGGCCAGCTCGGCGAACTCCAGGGCCGAAACGGCCCACTGTCCTGCAACAATCGACTTCACGGGACTACCTCTCGAAGGGTGTGTAGGCCCGAGGGGTCACCGCGCTCCCGCCAAGGAAGGCGCGGTGACTCCGACTCGTTCGGGCCCAACCACTCGTAAGTGACGAGCAGTCATGGGCCCGACCCGCGCCCGCCGAAGCGAGGCGGATCGGGGACCAAAAGTGCTCGTACAGTGCGTCTTTACGGGAGCGAGCCCCCGCTTTAGGCAGACGCGGACCTCTCGGTCACTGCCCTCCGGCTGACAAGGCGCCGGGTGCCTCAGCCCCATCTGTCCGGGGCTCCTGGTCGTACGTTTCAAGCGAGGCAGAGCAGCCCAAAGAAGGGCTCTCTGACTTGCGGGGAATAACAGCAGAGCCAGAACAGCTCCTAAAGAGATGCTGTCCTCAACTCCTCTTGAGGAGTTGCTAGAACTATGACGGTCTTTCAGGTAGTCGTCAACACCTCTTGAGGACTTACGATGATGCGAGACCAAGACAGGACGGTGACCAGCCCGATGGCCAACCAGTACGAGCGGATTTCAACCGATCTGCGGCGCCAGATCACCAGCGGCGAACTGGCTCCGGGCGACAAGCTCCCGGCGGAGACCGCACTTGCGGACCACTACGGCGTGAGCCTGCCGACCCTTCGGCAAGGCGTAGGCGTGCTCCAAGCGGAGGGGCTGATCGAGAAGCAGCACGGGCGCGGCACCTTCGTTCGGCGCCGGCCGAAGCCGGTCACGCGCACCAATGACCGCCACCAGTGGGAGAAGGACCGCGCCCGCGAACCCGAAGACGTGCGGCGCAAGACTGGGGCGACTGAGCACGACACCGGGCTGGTCATCAACGACCTGGTGTTCGGCGCCGAGTACGACCAGGTGCCCGCCCCCGCCGAGCTGGCCGAGCTGTTCGGGGTCGAAGAGGGGGCCACTCTGCTGGAGCGGACCTACCGGACCCGCTACCGGGAGGAGCGCACGCCGATTCACCTGGTTCGCTCGTACCTGCCGCTGAGCTTGGTCTCCGGCAACCCGGACCTTCTTCGGGCCGACACCGAGCCCTGGCCCGGGGGTACGCAGAACCAGCTCTACACCCTTGGCATCGAGCTGGACCGAATCGTGGAGACCTTCCGGGCCCGGCCCCCGACGCCTGATGAGAGCGAAGAACTCGGCCTGCCGGTCGGTGTGTCCGTCGTGGTCCTCCGCAAGACTTCGTACGACACCGATGACCGGGTGGTCGAGGTCTCAGAGGTGATCCTGCCGGGCGACCGTACCGAGCTGGTTTACACGACCAAGCTGAACAGGTGGTGAGCATGACCAGCGTGGTGAGCGTGATCACGGCGGTGCACGGGCCGAGTGCCAAGTTCCTGGCGGACGCCTACAAGTCGCTCAACGAGCAGCAGCTGCCTGTGGGTTGGGAGTGGCAGTGGGTGATCCAGCAGGACGGCGAGACTGATGACGTCGCCTCCTATGTGCCCGACGATCCCCGGATCAGCTTCGGCCAGGGGCGTCATGGTCGAGCAGCGATGGCCCGGATGATGGGCATGTCCAGGGTTGTCGGGGAGTACGTTCGGGTCCTGGACGCGGACGACATGCTCACCCCGGGAGCGCTGGCCCGAGATTTGACGGTGCTGACCGGTCAGCCGGGCATCGCATGGACCACCTCACGAGTGCTCGACCTGCTCCCGGACGGCAGCACGGTCGGCTTCGACCAGGACCCGCCCGAGGGGCCGATCGAGCGCGGTGAGGTACTGACGCACTGGCAGGCCCATGACTTCAGGGCTCAGGTTCATCCGGCGACGTTGTGCGTGCGGCGGGATCTGCTGCTCGCGCTCGGCGGCTGGATGGCACTGCCGGCGTCGGAGGACACTGGGTTGCTGTTGGCTCTCAATGCTGTGAGCCGGGGATGGTTCACGGCTGAGACCGGACTCCTCTACCGGAAGTGGCCCGGACAGAGCACCAGCCAGGCTGCCCACAGCGAGCAGGAAGAGCGTGCCGCCCGGATGGCCGTGGTCGAGGCCCGGGCCGAGGCGCTGCTCGCGCTGGAGAACTGGCGCATCGACGCAGCCTGAGCAGGACACAGCACCGAGCGGCCCCGGCGGGATCTACTGCCGGGGCTGCTGCGTTTCCTCGGAGCTGCGAGTGGTCGGCAGGATCAGGCCGCGAGATGAGTGCTGGTCCCCGGCGAAGCCGCCACGTACGCCGAGGTCAGCGCGAGCCACCTCGTGGAACACGTTCACGGCCCGGAAGAATTCGGCGTGGAGAGCGCGCCAGTCAGCGAGGGTGCCCTCCACCAGGCGGCGGGCCTGCCAGTCGATCGCCAGGGTCGCGGTGTTGACCGCATGGGCGGCTTCGATCACCTCGTCACCGGCCAGCATCATCAGCCGCTCGAAGGCCATGGCGCGGCGGCCTTCGGCTTCGGTGAGGTCCATCAGCAGCTCGTGTTCGGTGCGGGGCATCGCCCGGATGTCGTGGGTCACCTCGTAGGCCAGCACGGCCGCGTAGACACAGGATCGGACGCCGCCGACGTACTCCACGTAGGTGTCGAGCTTCTTCTCGTCCCAGCGGACCCGTAGGCCGTCCTTGCGCTTGCTCCGCTCCATCAGCTGGTTCGTCACGTACGTGGTCAGCGCGCCGAGCATGACAGCAGCGATGGTCACGAGCTGGGTAATCGTATCCACGGGCCCCCGCACAGGATGTGAAGAACAGTCAGATCAAGCTGCCGAGCCTAGCGGCGGGCGGGTCGGATGTGCAGAGCAGGGAGAGTGAGGAGAAGGGGTGCGTAGAAACTTTCTCTACGGGTTCACGGCGCGTGCGACCTCAGCCGCTCGCCGTCAGGCGTCGACCCATCTGGGTGGATGCGATGCTGCTGGCCCGCTGGGGCTGACCTCGGACATAGAAGTGATCTGTCCGAGGCCTCGGATCAGCAGCGCCGCCACACGCACTCGTGTCCACGCCGACGCCGTCAGCAAGATCACGATCTACGGCTGGAGTCTAGGGCTTCAAAGTAGGACCATGGTGACCTTAGTCTTTCGTGCGATCTAATCGTCAGGATTAATCAGGCCACTTCTATAATGCAGATTCTCGTGAGCAGTGCTGGATTTTTCGGAGACCCTCTCATCATCCCAGCCGATGGGAACCTTATCAGCTTCACTTGTAATTCGAATTCCCAGGTTCTTGAGCTCAAGTAGCGGTCGGATATCTACCCTTTCGTCAGAGGCGCTGATATACAGGCTGCTAATTCTGGAGTTCTCGAGAGCCGAAATTGCTACATTGACACTCCATGCATCGTCACCTGTAATGGAGCGTGGAGGATTGTTGATAGATACCGATTCAAGCTGACTTAGTTCTCTGAGTGCGTCCATGTTTTCCAGCGCCAGAACGTGGATGCTGAGAGTCTTTAGATTCGGCGCCCGCATGCCAATGTTGAGTAGATCTACTTTCATTGGGCCGAAAATTGACAGATTGGTCAAGGCGTCGATTTTGGGGATCGCCAAAGTATTAGTTCCGTGATCCCTTTCTTCAATATATGAGATTCGGAGGCTGGTGAGATTCTTGAGGCCCTCAAGATCTTGCGCGCCTTCGAGAGTATTGGGGGCAATGGAGAGGTTTCGCAGCTCCCCAAATCTCCGCAGCGCCGAGTATGAGAAGTCCCTGATTCGCCGCCTAGCATGCAACCATGAGATGGTTTCGCAACCGGGGATCGAGTCCAGGCTATCGATATCGCACCAGATCTCAAGATCTTTGAGGCGGGTAGCATACTTAAGAGCGGGGAGGTAGGAGGCTGACCCGATTGAAATTCTCTTCCACGCTTCTGGCTTTTTTGAGATAACCCTAATTGCATATTCCTCTGGGTCAAAGGAAAGCCATGCGCGCTCAAGCTCGCCACGCACCTTCTTGCGTTCATCGGTGGCAAACCTGGCAATCAAGGAGAGGCCGGCATCGCCGCCCAGGGTTGCAGCCATTCGCACTGTGGCGGCAGTTTCGTGAACTCCCATCCATGACTCGGGAATCAATGGAATTACCATCTCGCCAGCAGCGGCAAGCGCCTTAGCATCCGAAATTTTTCGTGGTGGGATGAGTTGGGCGGCCGCCTCCTTCACGCGCTGATATACCTGCGGGTCGAATTCCCCGGCGGTTTCTAGGCACGCTGCGGCCAGAATATGGAGTCGACTTCTATGTTCCGCTTCGTTATCCCCGCGATCTAGAAGCCCGGAAATTAGGCGAGACCTCTCAGTTGGCCGCGCGTGACCAATGGCCATTACCACAACCTCATGCCATTGATCGAGGTGAGCATTAGAGAGTAGGACTCCTAGATCGTCCAGTTCCACAATGCGCGCCGCTGCTAGGTATTCTTGGAAGGTGCGGTGAACGAAATCAACTCGACCTTCCACTGGCCGCCTCAGACATCCGCTCCGGACCATGAGATAGTCGAAGACCATCTTCGGCGGGGAGGAAACCGCTGGCATGGATTGCAGAGATAGACGCACCTGTTCGACAGCTTGAAGCTCTGAAGAATCGGTCAGCCCATTCCGCATCAGCCAATAGGCAAAGTTTCCAAGAATAGACTTCTTTTGCCCATCTGAAATATTGGAAGGTTCGGGGTAATTGATCTTCCGCTCGCGGTCGCGCCGAAGTAGAAGCATTTCGAGTGCAGCCTTGTAGAGCTCCATTCGGTCCTTGGGGAGCTGAGAGTGCCGGTCCCGATTAAGCGTGCAAAGAAGCGCACACAAAAGAGGGTTCGATGCGAGGCGCCGCAGCTGAAGCTCTTGTTTGACGGAAGAAATGAGATCAACCTCGCCTTGATTAAGCTTGGCCATCTCTTCTTCGTCTGTCTCATTATTCCGCGCAGCATTATGCCAATGCTGAACAAAGTTTTCGACGTCACTTCCGGTCATCGGCAGCAAGTCGAGCGAAGTGAAAACCTGACCGGTGAGCCAGTCAGTTTCTGCCGCAGCAGGGCGGGACGTAACGAGGTACCTAGCGGTAGGATAGGTGGCCACAAGATTGTCTAGCCATTCGCGCGCAGCATCTCTCTGATCAGCTGGGAGCTCGTCAACACCATCGATCAGAACGAGTGCGCGCCCTGATCGGAGTAGTCGGTTTACCCACCCGGAAGGCATCTCTCCCGCGAGGTGCGACCCAACCTCGGACAGGAATCCTGGTGGTGTTGGTAGCGTGCTGTTCGCGAATCGACGGAGGGGAAGGATGAATGGAACGAGAGTATTCCACTCGGACAACTCGCCGGGCAGGCTTCGTCTAGCAGTGTTGACACTAAGCCAGCGAAGAAGTGTGGTCTTTCCCGATCCAGCATCACCGCGCAGGAGAATTCTTCCCCGAGAAGACAGTGCCGTCTCTGTCCGCATTCCGAGGGTGGATGACTGCGGGGAAACTGGCTCCTCTGCGCCATTTTCGATCGGCTTTTTCGGGTCGGGGTGTTTGCGAGAGGGATGAACTCGATGCTCTTCGCCAGCATCCGCTACGCTAAGCGTAATGTAAGCCGTTGTAAGATTATAGGAGCTATTCCGCCGATCGACCAGATCGACGCCAAAGATCTCAAGTCGGTCGAGCTGCTGGGCAATTAGAGAGCAATATTTTTCCTCGAATTCAAGGTCAGCCATGCGCAGGTCGGGCCCCATTAGTTCGTAGATCTTTGTGACGGTCTCAAAGACCTGCCGAATCTGCCTCAGTTGCTCCACATCGACCCGGGCCGAAAAGGTGGGCCAGGTGGTCACGTACTGGACAATGTAGGTTGAAATCTCTCGCAGGATGAGCCCATAAAGGGCTTCGCCCTGCTCGGATAGACCCGCGTTTACCCTAAGTCGGGTGGCGTCCTTAAGGACCATTCTGGAGTATTCGTCCGGATTTAGAGTGCACTCCCAGATATCCGCCGTCGACTTCTCGAATGACTCGATTGCTGCCAGTATTGCCGCCTCCTTTTCGGAGGCGGGAATACCCCGATATTCAACGTCTAGGACATGCCGAAGGCGCGAATCGATGTAGCGCGCCAGCTTTGTGATGTCTGCACTGGAAATCGTGGCTGGCTTCTTGACTCGAATCTTCTGGAAGATCGGGGTGGGAGCGAAGCCTGCACCTGGGCCCAGTGTCATGTGCCGCGAAACCACGCTCGTTGCAGTGCCCAGAACCGCTGTGGCTACCTTGGTAGCAAGAGTCTCGATCATGCTCAACCTGACTGGCCGTCGGAGTGACTGCCCGTCACGCTAGCGCAACGTAGAAGTTCGCGTTGGAAAGTTGGTTGGTTCATTGCACGTGGCTGGCGCGGTGCTCCGCGAACTGTGGATCACTGCGCGAAGGGTCGTTCCACTCGCCTAAGTCTGGCGTGAAGTGGGTTCTGTTGATCTCTACCCCATGTGCATGGGTGGCTAGTTGAGGGGAGGGGCTGCCGGGGCCCTGCCAGAAGCGGGGCAGAGGGTGGCACGCGCCAGTCCGATGCGAAGAGATTACCGATGACCTGCGAGCGAAGATCAAGGCAGGAAGTTCGGCGGGTGGTAAGCATCTTCTAGGTGAGTCAGATGTTGGCAGCCGAGTACCAGGTGAGTGCGCCGACGCTCTGAGGGGCGGTTGCCGTCCTTGTGAGCGAGGGCCTCGTTGACAAGCAGCGCGGACGAGGAACCTTGTCCGCGCTGAGGTGGTCGCCTCGCCGGCGACGGTTCGTGAGCTCCTTGGCCCGGAGAAGCTGAGGCAGCTTGATGCTGAGTACAGCACTTCCTGGCCGCCTGGTGGGCGCAGGCCCAGCCTCGGCAGTTGTGATAGTCGGGGGGCGACCAGTAGCTGTCACAGTGCCACAGCAGGGCCTCTGACCTGTGGAAATGGCTGTGACTGCTTCGCTGGCTGTCACGGATGCCCCTTCGACCGGAGTGCCTGGGGTGTGAGCTGTAGAGGCCCCCGCCCGCGCCAAGGGATGAGATCACCAAGGAGGATCGGGCCATGATCCGGACCAGCCACGGACCTGACATGACGCCACGTCAGTAATGCCCAGGTCAGAGGCGCTTAGTCCAGCGGCCTGTAAATCTGCCGCGCAAGCTACGCAGGTTCGAACCCTGCACCAGCCACAGGATAAAGAAGGGCCCCTGATCAGCGGAAACGCTGACCGGGGGCCCTTCTGCTGTACGCACTACAGGACGGCGACGCCCCACGCTCCCCGAAGGCAGCGGGGGCGCCGCGCCGTACGTCGGTCAGCCCGTCGCGGCAGCGAAGCGCGCGGACACGTCACCCCAGTTGACGACGTCCCAGAGTCGGGTCACGTAGTCGGGGCGGACGTTGCGGTACTGCAGGTAGTACGCGTGTTCCCAGGCGTCGAAGGCCAGCAGCGGGGTGGTGCCCTGCCCGACGTTGCCGTGGTGGTCGTAGACCTGTTCGACGATCAGGCGTCGGCCCAGGGGCTCCCAGGAGAGGATGCCCCAGCCGGAGCCCTGGACTCCGACGGTGGCGGTGGTGAGTTGCTTCCTGAAGGCGTCGAAGCTGCCGAAGTGCTCGTCGATGGCGGAGCCGAGGGTGCCGTCGGGGCGGTCGCCGCCGTCGGGGGAGAGGTTCTCCCAGAAGAGGGAGTGCAGGACGTGGCCGGAGAGGTGGAAGGCCAGGGTCTTCTGCAGGCCGACCAGGCCGCCGAACTGCTCCTTCTCGCGGGCTTCGGCGAGCTGTTCGAGGGCGGTGTTGGCGCCGGCCACGTAGGCGGCGTGGTGCTTGGAGTGGTGCAACTCAAGGATCTCGGCGGACATCGCCTTCTCGAGGGCGGAGTAGTCGTACGGCAGATCGGGGAGCGTGTACTGACCCACGGGTGAGGACTCCTAGTCGTCGGGGCGCAGGGTTGCGGCCTACGAGGCACACTATTGCGTACTACTTGCAATTACATATAGATAGCAGCAGAGTGTCCCCGGGGGTGGCCGGACCGTGTCCAGTCACCTGCTGAAGTGCGTCCCGGCCGTCGCGCCGGGAGTCCTCCACCCGTGCTGATCGTCTTCCCAACCGGCGCCCGCCGGGACGCCCGGCCCGCCACCCCCGCCCTCCATGGCGGAGAGACCATCAGGCACGAAACGGGACACACCGGATATCAAGCCGCAAACCTGACACCTCGCCACATACGCTCGCCAGTGTGTTCAACCTCCCCCAGGTGCTCAAGCGCCTCCTGATCGGCCCGGCCATGCGCAGCGAGGAGTTGGGCGAGACCCTGCTCCCCAAGCGGCTGGCGCTGCCGATCTTCGCGTCCGACCCGCTCTCCTCGGTGGCGTACGCGACCCAGGAGATCCTGCTGGTGCTCACGGTCGGCGGTACGGCGTTCCTCTACCTCACGCCGTGGATCGCGGCGGCGGTCGTCGCGCTGATGGTGGTCGTGGTGCTGTCGTACCGCCAGGTGGTGCACGCCTACCCCAGTGGTGGCGGCTCCTACGAGGTGGTGTCCACGAACCTCGGGCCGAGCACGGGCCTGGTGGTGGCGGCCTCGCTGCTGGTCGACTACGTGATGACGGTGGCGGTGTCGGTCGCCTCCGGAGTGGCCAACATTATCTCCGCACTGCCCAGCCTGGTGGACTACCGGGTGGTGCTCGCGGTCGGCTTCGTGGCGCTGCTGACGGCGATGAACCTGCGCGGCGTACGGGAGTCCGGCAACGCCTTCGCCGCGCCGACGTACCTGTTCATCGGCGCCATCCTGATCATGGTGACCACCGGTCTGGTCCGGTACCTGCTCGGGGACGCGCCGGTGGCCGAGAGCGCCAAGTACGGGATCACGCCCGAGCACGGGGACGAGACCTTCGCCGGGTTCGCGCTGCTGATGCTGGCGCTGCGGGCCTTCGCCTCCGGCTGTACGGCGCTGACCGGTGTCGAGGCCATCTCCAACGGCGTGCCCGCGTTCCGGAAGCCGAAGTCGAAGAACGCCGCCACCACTATGGCCGTGATGGGCATCACCGCGATCGTGATGTTCTCCGGTATCACCGCCCTCGCGCTGATCGCCAAGGTGCACATCACCGATGACAGCTGCCGGCTGATCGGCTTCACCGGGGCTTGCGACACACCGCAGCAGACCGTGATCGCCCAGCTCGCGGCGTCGATCTTCGGCGGCAGCGACAGCATCCCCTTCTACGTCATCCAGACCGCCACCGCGCTGGTCCTGGTGCTGGCCGCGAACACCGCGTTCAACGGCTTCCCGCTGCTGGCCTCGATCCTGGCGCAACACCGGTACCTGCCAACGCAGTTGCACGCCCGGGGCGACCGGCTCGCGTTCTCCAACGGGATCATCGCCCTGGCCCTGGTGGCCGGCGGACTGCTCTGGCTGTACGACGCCGACGTCACCAGCCTGATCCACCTCTACATCCTCGGCGTCTTCACCTCCTTCACGCTGTCCCAGATCGGCATGGTCCGGCACTGGAACCGCGCCCTCGGCGAGCACCCCGCCCCGCAAGCGCGCCGCGACGCGTACCGGGCGCGGGTGATCAACGCCGTGGGCGCGGTGGTGACCGGGCTGGTGCTGGTGATCGTGCTGGCCACCAAGTTCACCGAAGGCGCCTGGCTGGCGGTCCTCGCCGCGGTGGTGCTCTGGCTGATGATGCGCGGCATCCGCCGCCACTACGACCGGACGGCCGAGGAACTGGCGGTCCAGGATCCGCGCGACGAGTCCGTCCGCCCGGCCAAGGTGCACGGCATCGTCCTGGTGTCCAAGCTGCACAAACCGACGCTGCGGGCGCTCGGCTACGCGCAGGCGTTCAAGCCGGACACCTTGGAGGCGCTGACCGTCGCGGTCGAGCGGGACAGTACGGAGGAACTCCGGCGCCAGTGGGACGAGTTCGACGTCCAGGTGCCGCTCAAGGTGCTCGACTCGCCGTTCCGGGAGATCACCCGGCCGGTGGTCGGGTACGTGCGCGGCGTCCGCCGGGACAGCCCGCGCGACGTGGTCGCGGTGTTCATCCCGGAGTACGTGGTCGGCCACTGGTGGGAGAACCTGCTGCACAACCAGTCCGCCCTCTGGCTCAAGAGCCGACTGCTCTTCACCCCCGGGGTGATGGTGATCAGCGTCCCCTGGCAGCTCAACTCCTCGGCGGCGGCGAACCGTCCGACCGGGCGCGCCCCAGGCGCGGTCCGCCGAGGCGAGCCCGCCAACCCGAGCGCCCGGTAGCCACCACCCCGCCGACCCCAGCGGGCAGCGGCTACCCCGGAGTGCTCTGCCGGGGCAGCGCCAGCGCCACCGTGTCGGCGAACTCCCGGACGGCGCTGGTCCGGCTCACCACCCGGCCGCTGTGGATCACCAGCCGACTGTGCCCGCCGGCCAGCGCCCCCGCCAGCGAGTCGCCCCGGACGGCCAACAGCTCGGCCGGGAAGCCGGCGTCGACCCGGACCGGTTGCAGCCCGAGGGCTGCCCTGGCCTGGTGGGAGATCGCCTCGTACGCCGCCTCGGGGCTCAGGCCGCCCCCTGTGGCGAGCAGGTACGCGGCCTCCAGTGGATCGGCCCGGCCGACCGGGTTGGCGAGGTCCCGCAGGCCGCCGGCGCCCGCCGCCAGCGGCAGCCCAGCATCGGTCAACTCCCTTACCAGGAAAGGGCGCACGGGCGCTGCGGGGCCTTCGAGGCCGACGCAGCCGCCGTTCTGCGGAAGGCAGACCACTCGCAGCCCGGCGCCGGCCAGCACCGCCGCCCCGCCGTCCACCAACGCGCTCACCGGGCCGACCGTGACCCGGGGCCGGAGCGGGGCCAACAGGGTCGCCATTCGGGAGAGTTGGGCCGGATCGGCGCCCAGGGTGTGCAGGTCCACCGGGCAGTCCGCCTCGCGGGCAGCCTCCAGCAGGATCTGGACGTAGCCCACCGGGTCCGGATCGAGGTCCGGGCAGCCGCCGGCCGCCGCCGCGCCGAGCTTGAGCGCGTCCCGCAGCTGCGCCCGGCCGTCCGCACCGGCCCGGCCGGTCAGCAGTCGGGGCATCGCCACCGCCTGGAGCTCGGCCAGGCCGCGCAGCGCCTGCCGGGCCGTCAGCACGGCCTCCAGTCGGCGCAGGCCGTGCACGTCGCCGATCCGGACATGGGTGCGCTGGGCGGTGGCCCCGTACCCGAGCGCGGTGAGCGCGCCCTCGGTGACCCGGCGGATCAGCTCGGGGGGAGTCTCCGGCGGTGGGGTGGGCAGGGCGGCGGAGAAGGCGACGTCGTAGTGCGCGTGCGGCTCGGCGGGGGCGGGCAGCAGCAGGTAGCCGGTGAGGTCGATCCGGGCACCGGTGGTGCTGGTGGGGCTGCCGGGAACGGCCGGCAGCGGGCCGAGGCTCCCGCTGGTGCCGACGGCCTGGATCCGGTCGCCGCTGATCCGGACGTCCACCACCCGGCCGTCGGCGAGCCGGGCGTTGGCGAGCAGCAGGACCGGGCCGTGGCCGAGCGGATTGGGGGCCTTCGGCGATCCCTCGTCCGGGTGCGGCCCCTCGGCGGGTGCGCTGTCCGCGGTCATCGGCCGGCTCCTCGCTGCCCGGCGGCCTCGGGGCGCCCCGGGAGCCGCAAGATCACATGAGGGTCGAGCCTATGGGGAGTCGGGCCGGGGCGCTCGGAGGCTCGCAGCAGTCGTACCGGCCGGCTGGGGACGCCACCGTCGGTTCCGAGGCACGATCGAACGCGGGTGCTGCACAGGAGTGCCTGTACGGGGTCGCCCACCTGCGATCTTCCGGGCGGGATACGGATTTCACCTCTGGGCGGGAAACGTGTAATCTCTTCCTCGTTCGCCCCTATAGCTCAGTCGGTAGAGCGTCTCCATGGTAAGGAGAAGGTCTGCGGTTCGATTCCGCATGGGGGCTCTGGTGAGAAGGTCTCAGACTCCGGTCTGATGCCGGATCATCTAAGCGGTGTAGCTCAGTTGGTAGAGCAAGCGGCTCATAATCGCTGTGTCACCGGTTCAAGTCCGGTCACCGCTACCCCGCGTAGTCGGTCGGGAGATCGAACTCCCGATCGGCTACTCTTGTTGTGTCATCACTCATTTTTTCAGGAAGGCACTCCCGTGGCTGCCACCGACGTCCGCCCGAAGATCACGCTGGCCTGCGTGGAGTGCAAGGAGCGGAACTACATCACCAAGAAGAACCGGCGTAACGACCCGGACCGTCTTGAGATGAAGAAGCACTGCCCCCGTTGCAACTCGCACACCGCGCACCGCGAGACCCGCTGACCCCGTAAGGCGTCGTCGGGCCTGGTGTGATCAGGCTCTCGGCTCCAGGCCGTGTCCCGCAAGGGGCACGGCCTGGAGCCTTTTCTGCATTTGGCCGCGTGACCCACCGTCAGAGGAGTAGCCCATGGCCCTCGACCCCTCGTTCATCGGGCGGACGTACCCGCCCACCGAGCCGTACGAGGTAGGCCGGGAGAAGATCCGCGAGTTCGCGACCGCGATCGGCGACGCCAACCCGGCGTACACCGACCTGGAGACCGCGAAGGCGCTCGGGTACCCGGAAGTGATCGCGCCGCCGACCTTCCCGTTCGTGATCACCTTCCAGGCCGCGGCCCAGGTGGTGAACGACCCCGAGCTGGGTCTCGACTACACCCGCGTGGTGCACGGAGACCAGAAGTTCAGCTACAGCCGCCCGGTGCACGCCGGGGACCGGCTCAGCGTCACGGTCGCCATCGACGCGATCAAGTCGCTGGCCGGCAACGACGTGCTGACCGTCAGCGGCACGGTGCACGACGAGAGCGGTGAGCACGTGGTGACCGCGATCATGACGCTGGTGGCCCGGGCCGCCGACCAGGCCGGGGAGTGACCAGGATGACCATCAGCTTCGACCAGGTCGAGGTCGGCACCGAGCTGCCCGCCCAGTCCTTCCCGGTGACCCGCGCCACCCTCGTCCAGTACGCGGGTGCCTCCGGTGACTTCAACCCGATCCACTGGAACGAGAAGTTCGCGCTGGAGGTCGGCCTGCCCGACGTCATTGCGCACGGCATGTTCACCATGGCCGAGGCGATCCGGGTGGTCACCGACTGGGTCGGCGACCCGGGCGCGGTGGTCGACTACGGGGTGCGCTTCACCAAGCCGGTGCCCGTCCCGAACGACGGCGTCGGCACCGTGATCGAGGTCACCGGCAAGGTCGCCGCCCTGCTGGACGACCGCCGGGTCCGGGTCGACCTGGTCGTCAGGAACGGCGAGAACAAGGTGCTCAACATGTCCCGCGCGGTGGTCCAGCTCGGCTGACACCCCGTACGGGGACCGGCCGCGGCCGGTCCCCGTACGCTGGGGACGTGCTTGTTGAACTGGACGTCCCTCTCGCCCCGCTGACCACCCTCCGGATCGGCGGCCCGGCCCGCCGGCTGGTGACCGCCGTCACGGACGAGGAGGTCATCGAGACCGTCCGGGCCGCGGACGCGGCCGGAGAGCCGCTGCTGCTGGTCGGCGGCGGCTCGAACCTGGTGATCGGCGACCAGGGCTTCGCCGGGACGGTGCTGCGGATCGCCACCACCGGCTTCGCCCTCGACGGCGTCGACCTGGAGCTGGCCGCGGGCGAGGTCTGGGCCGACGCGGTGGCCCGCGTGGTGGACGCCGGACTGGCCGGCATCGAGTTCCTGGCAGGCATCCCGGGATCGGCCGGCGCCACGCCCGTGCAGAACGTCGGCGCGTACGGCCAGGAGGTGGCTAGCGGGATCACCGAGGTGGTCGCGTACGACCGCCGGGCCGGCGAGGTGGTCACGCTGACCAACGCCGAGTGCGGGTTCTCCTACCGCCACAGCCGTTTCAAGGCCGACCCCGAGCGGTACGTGGTGCTGCGGGTCAGGTTCCGGCTGGAGGACGCCGACGGGCGGTCCACCCCGGTCCGGTACGCGGAGGTCGCCCGGACGCTGGGCGTCGAGGCGGGCGAGCGGGTCGCCCTGCGGACCGCCTGGAAGACGGTGCTGGAGCTGCGCGCGGGCAAGGGAATGGTGCTCGACCCGGCGGACCACGACACCTGGTCGGCCGGCTCCTTCTTCACCAACCCGATCCTGACCGCCGACCAGTACGCGGCCTTCCTGACCCGGCTGGGCGAGCGCACCGCACCCGCGTACCCCGCGCCGGACGGCTGCACCAAGACCTCCGCCGCCTGGCTGATCGACCAGGCCGGCTTCGGCAAGGGCTACGGCTCCGGCGCCGCCACCCTCTCCACCAAGCACACCCTCGCCCTCACCAACCGGGGCACCGCCACCACCGAGGACCTGCTCGCCCTGGCCCGCGAGATCCGCGACGGCGTCCGCGCGGCGTTCGGCGTCGACCTGGTCAACGAACCCGTCATGGTCGGGGTCGCACTCTAGGCAGACGCTTCGACAGGGTGGGCAACCCAAGCCCTGTCGGGTGCTCAGCTGGTCAGCCAGGCGTCGACGTCCGCCAGGAGCTGCCCGCGCACGCCCTCCGGCGCACGGGTGGCGCGGATGGACTGCCGGGCCAGCTCGGCGAGTTCGGCGTCGCTGAAGCCCTGCACGTCGCGGACCAGCTCGTACTGCGCCGCCAGCCGCGAGCCGAACAGCAGCGGGTCGTCGGCGCCGAGCGCCATCGGTACGCCCGCCTCGAACAACTTCCGCAGCGGCACCTCCTCCGCCCGCTCGTAGACCCCGAGCGAGACGTTGGAGGACGGGCAGACCTCGCAGGTGATCTGACGGTCCGCCAGCCGCTGCATCAGCCGCGGGTCCTCCGCGGCCCGCACCCCGTGGCCGATCCGGCCCGCGCCGAGATCGTCCAGGCAGTCCCGGACCGACTCGGGCCCGGAGAGCTCGCCGCCGTGCGGGGCGGCCAGCAGCCCGCCGTTCCTGGCGATCGTGAAGGCGCGGTCGAAGTCCCGGGCCAGGCCCCGCCGTTCGTCATTGGAGAGGCCGAAGCCGACCACCCCCCGGTCGGCGTAGCGGACCGCGAGCCGGGCCAGCGTCCTGGCGTCCATCGGGGACTTCATCCGGTTGGCGGCGACCAGCACCCTGATCCCCACCCCGGTCGCTTCGGAGGCGTCCCGGACGGCGTCCAGGATCAGTTCGAGCGCCGGGATCAGCCCGCCGAGCCGGGGCGCGTACGAGGTCGGGTCGACCTGGATCTCCAGCCAGCGGGAGCCGTCGGCGACCTCGTCCTGGGCGGTCTCCAGCACCAGGCGCCGGATGTCGGACTCGTCCCGCAGCACCGACCGCGCGGTGTCGTACAGCCGCTGGAACCGGAACCAGCCCCGCTCGTCGGTGGCCCGCAGCTGCGGCGGCTCGCCGGAGCTGAGCGCCTCCGGCAGACGGACCCGGTGCTTGTCGGCCAGCTCCAGCAGGGTGGCGGGCCGCATCGAACCGGTGAAGTGCAGGTGCAGATGGGCCTTCGGGAGGCTCCGGACATCACGCTGGCGTTCCATCAGCCGATCCTGCCGTATCGGCACCCCCGACGGGAACCGCCCCTTTCACATCCCTCGAAGGGGTGAAAGGGGCGGCGCCGGCAAGAGGGGGTCAGGCGCGGGCCTCGCCCAGCAGCTTCTGGACCCGGCTGATGCCCTCCACCAGGTCGGCGTCGCCGAGCGCGTACGACAGCCGCAGGTAGCCGGGGGTGCCGAAGGCCTCGCCGGGGACGACCGCGACCTCGGCCTCGTCCAGGATCAGGGTGGCCAGCTCGGCGGAGGTCGCCGGGCGCTTGCCGCGGATCTCCTTGCCCAGCAGGTCCTTGACCGCGGGGTAGACGTAGAAGGCGCCCTCGGGCTCGGGGCAGAACACGCCGTCGATCTCGTTCAGCATCCGCACGATGGTCTTGCGACGGCGGTCGAAGGCCGTCTTCATCTCGTCCACCGCGGCCAGGTCGCCGGCGACGGCGGCCAGCGCGGCGCGCTGCGCCACGTTGGAGACGTTGGAGGTGGCGTGCGACTGCAGGTTGGCCGCGGCGCTCACCACGTCCTTGGGGCCGATCATCCAGCCCACCCGCCAGCCGGTCATCGCGTAGGTCTTGGCCACACCGTTGACCACGATGCACTTGTCGGCCAGCTCCGGCAGCAGCGCGGGCAGCGAGGTGAAGGTGGCGTCGCCGTAGACCAGGTGCTCGTAGATCTCGTCGGTGAGCACCCAGAGGCCGTGCTCCAGGGCCCAGCGGCCGATCGCCTCGGCCTCGGCCTCGGTGTAGACCGAGCCGGTCGGGTTGGACGGCGAGACGAAGAGCACCACCTTGGTGTTGGCGGTGCGGGCGGCCTCCAGCTGCTCGACCGAGACCTTGTAGCCGGTGGTCTCGTCCGCGACGACCTCGACCGGGACACCGCCGGCCAGCTTCACGGCCTCCGGGTAGGTGGTCCAGTACGGCGCCGGGATGATGACCTCGTCGGCCGGGTCCAGGATCGCGGCGAAGGCCTCGTAGATGGCCTGCTTGCCACCGTTGGTCACCAGCACCTGCGAGGCGTCCACCTCGTAGCCGGAGTCGCGCAGCGTCTTGGCGGCGATCGCGGCCTTGAGCTCCGGCAGGCCGCCGGCCGGGGTGTAGCGGTGGTTCTTCGGGTCCTGGCAGGCGGCGACGGCGGCGTCGACGATGTAGCCGGGGGTCGGGAAGTCCGGCTCGCCGGCGCCGAAGCCGATCACGGGGCGGCCGGCCGCCTTGAGGGCCTTCGCCTTGGCGTCCACCGCGAGGGTGGCGGACTCGGCGATGGCACCGACACGGGCGGAGACGCGGCGGTCTGCGGGGCGGGGGGTGGGAGAGCTCATGCGGCAATCGTTGCAGAGTCCTCCGGGGGCGGGTACGGCGGTTTCAGCATGTGTACCGATCCGTCCACCATCCGTACCCGCCCGGTGGGCGCTCGGTGAAGGGGGTTCGACCAAACGCCCCGGACCACGTACACTCACTGCTCGATGGCTCCCGAAGTGCGGCTCCACCGGTGCGTAACTCACGCAGCGGCCCGGATGCGGTAGGTTGGTGGTCATCTCCGGAGCCGCAAAGCTCCGTAGGGCAATAGCTCAATTGGTAGAGCACCGGTCTCCAAAACCGGCGGTTGGGGGTTCAAGTCCCTCTTGCCCTGCTGCTTGAACCGTACCCAGCCCGTTCGCTCCACAGGAGTGAGCGGGCTTGATGCGGAGATGGCTCCATCGCACTGCATTCGCCGGACCGCCCGCATCTCCGCGGAGCGACGCTCGGCAGGACCCGGATTCAGGTGAGGACGAGTGACGGAGACCACGGGCTCCACCGCAACGCCTGAGAGCGGCAACCCCGAGGGTGCCGACGGCGCGGAGACTTCCGCCGACGTCAACGACAAGGTGCCCTCGCGCCGCGACCGCAAGCGTGCCCAGAAGGCTCAGGGCGGTGACGGCGAGAAGAAGTCCGGCAAGCGGGCCAAGAAGAGCATCTTCGCCCGGACGGCGCTGTTCTACCGTCAGATCATTGCCGAGCTCCGCAAGGTCGTCTGGCCGACCCGCAGCGAGCTGACCCAGTACACCACCGTCGTGGTGGTCTTCGTGGTCGTGGTCATGGGCCTGGTGGCCAGCATGGACTACGGCTTCTCCAAGCTCAGCCTGTGGGTGTTCGGCTGATCCGCCGTCACCTCCCAGCTCCATCCCGACCCGGGCCGTGCAGAACGGTCCGGGTCGAGCTGTCGGCGCACTCGGGGCGATCCCGCTACCGTTGACTCGGTACTGTGGAGGTATCCGAGTTGTCCCCGCACGTGCCCGCGAGGGCGCCGGACAGTCCGGAGCCGTTCCAAACTCACATCCCAGGAAAGAAGCAGCCACCGTGTCTGAGTCCCCCCTGTACGACGCCGACGAGACCGTCCGCGAGGCGGATGTCGCGGCCGAGGCTGCTGACGTCGAGGACGCCGAGCAGATCCTGGACGCGGTCGACGCCGACCAGGACGAGGTCGAGGCTGCGGACGAGGCCGAGGCGGGTGTGCCGGCCGAGCAGGACGCGGTGCACGAGCTGACCGAGGACGAGGCCCTCGCGGAGGACGGGACCGAGGATGCCGAGGACGAGGTCGAGGCCGCTGAGGCTGAGGACGTCGAGGCTGACGCGGAGGATGCCGAGGTCGAGGTCGAGGTCGAGATCGACCCGGTCGTCGCCTTCCGGGAGCAGCTGCGCACTGCGCCGGGCGAGTGGTACGTGATCCACACCTACGCCGGGTACGAGAACCGGGTGAAGCAGAACCTGGAGCAGCGCGCCGTCTCGCTGAACGTCGAGGACTACATCTTCGAGTCCGCCGTTCCGCAGGAGGAGGTCGTCCAGATCAAGAATGGCGACCGCAAGACCGTCCGGCAGAACAAGCTCCCCGGCTACGTGCTGGTCCGGATGGACCTCACCCCCGAGTCCTGGGGCGTCGTGCGCAATACGCCGGGTGTCACCGGCTTCGTCGGCAACGCCTACGACCCGTACCCGCTGACGCTGGACGAGGTCGTCAAGATGCTCGCTCCCGACGTCGAGCGCGACGCGGCCAAGGCCGCAGGCAAGGCGTCCCCGCACCGCCCGGTCGAGGTCCAGGTGCTCGACTTCGAGGTCGGCGACTCGGTCACCGTCACCGACGGTCCGTTCGCCACCCTGCAGGCGACGATCAACGAGATCAACCCGGACTCGAAGAAGGTCAAGGGCCTGGTCGAGATCTTCGGCCGGGAGACCCCGGTCGAGCTGTCGTTCGACCAGATCCAGAAGAACTAGTCCACAGCTTCGGGTTCGGGGGCAGGGCTTCGGCCCTGCCCCCGAACCCGTTTTGGTCCAGGCCGCATCAGCGGTTAGCCTGGTCCGATGTGTGTTCTGCCAGGCCGGGTGTCGCTCCGGCCGAGGGCGCACCAGTAATCCACTCTCGGAAGGACCCGGAGAGCATGCCTCCCAAGAAGAAGAAGGTCACGGGGCTCATCAAGCTCCAGATCAAGGCCGGCGCGGCCAACCCGGCTCCGCCGGTCGGCCCCGCGCTGGGCCAGCACGGCGTCAACATCATGGAGTTCTGCAAGGCCTACAACGCTGCGACCGAGTCGCAGCGCGGCATGATCGTGCCGGTGGAGATCACGGTCTACGAGGACCGTTCCTTCACCTTCATCACGAAGACGCCGCCGGCCGCGCGCCTCATCCTGAAGGCCGCCGGCGTGGACAAGGGCTCGGCCGAGCCGCACAAGACCAAGGTCGCGAAGCTCACCAGCGCCCAGGTCCGCGACATCGCCACCACCAAGCTCCCCGACCTGAACGCCAACGACCTGGACGCGGCGGAGAAGATCATCGCCGGCACCGCCCGGTCGATGGGCATCACCGTCGAGGGCTGACAGCCCCCAGTCCTCCCGTGGCAGGGCCTGCGCGGCCCGACAGACCACGACTCCATTCACATTCAGGAGAAGCAGTGAAGCGCAGCAAGGCTCTCAAGGCCGCGGACGCCAAGGTCGACCGCAGCCGGATCTACGCTCCCCTCGAGGCCATCCGCCTCGCGAAGGAGACCTCCACCTCCAAGTTCGACGCGACCGTCGAGGTTGCCATGCGCCTGGGTGTCGACCCGCGCAAGGCCGACCAGATGGTCCGCAGCACCGTGATCCTCCCGCACGGCACCGGTAAGACCGCTCGGGTCCTGGTCTTCGCGACCGGCGAGCGTGCCGAGGCCGCGCGTGCTGCGGGCGCCGACGTCGTGGGCTCGGACGAGCTCATCGACGAGGTCGCCAAGGGTCGTCTGGACTTCGACGCCGTCGTCGCCACCCCGGACCTCATGGGCAAGGTCGGCCGCCTCGGCCGCGTGCTCGGCCCGCGTGGTCTGATGCCGAACCCGAAGACCGGCACCGTCACCCCCGATGTCGCGAAGGCCGTCAACGACATCAAGGGCGGCAAGATCGAGTTCCGCGTCGACAAGCACTCGAACCTGCACTTCATCATCGGTAAGGCCTCCTTCACCGACGAGCAGCTGGTCGAGAACTACGGCGCCGCGCTGGACGAGGTCCTCCGGGCCAAGCCGTCCGCCGCCAAGGGCCGTTACATCAAGAAGACCGCGTTCTCCACCACGATCGGCCCCGGCATCCAGGTGGACCCGAACCGCACCCGGAACCTCCTCGTCGAGGAGGACCCGGCCGCCGTCTGAGCCTCCGAGCTCCAGCGGTAACCGCGTTCAACGGGCCCGTACTCCCCTTTGAGGGGGGTGCGGGCCCGTCGGCATATCCACATCAATTAGAGTCCGCATGCCGAGATCCCAACGAGGGGGAGACTTCCATGCGCGACCTGCGGACGATTGCCGTCACGGCGCTACTGCTGGGCGGCCTGACCGCCTGTGGCGCGAGCGGCTCCAAGGCGGACGAGGCGGCCAAGCCCCCGGTGAGCGCCACTCCCTCGGCCGGCGCCGGCGCGACGGCCTCCGGTACGGCGACGCCCGAGCCCGGGGCCTCCTCGGCCGCAGCCACCCCCGGCGCCGCCCAGGCCCCGGCACCCACCGGCGCGCCGAAGGACGTCCTGCTGGCGGCCGCCGCGGTGATGGCCAAGGCGGGCAGTGCCGATCTGGTGGTCAGCACCGGCGGAGCGGACACCGGCAGCGGCGCGCTGCGCTGGGGGCAGCCGGCCGCCGCCGACCTGACCTTCAAGGTGGACGGGCAGGACGCGAAGCTGCGCTCGGCCAGCGGCGTCAGCTACGTCGGCGCCTCGGCGGACACCTCCGCGCTGGCCGGTGGCCGGCACTGGATGAAGGTGGACGCTGCGGCGCCCGCCAACGGCGCGGGCCTGTCGGCCGGCGGTGAGGACGCCAGGACGCTGGCCGTCCTGATGAAGGCGCTCGACCCGGCGGTGCCGCTGGCGGTCGGCGCAGCCAGCCCCGGGCTGGCCAAGGTCGGCGTCGAGCAGGTGAACGGCGCCGAGGCGGTGCACTTCAGGACCACCGGGGCGGCCCAGGCACTGGTCGGCGCGATGACCGGGCTGACCGAGGACCAGAAGAACCAGGCGCTGGCCGAGCTGGGCAAGGGCGGCGGCGCGCTGGACCTCTGGATCAACGGCAGGAACGAGCTGGTCCAGCTCAGGACCGCCGACCTCACCCCGACCAGGGCCGGGGAGATGACGGTCCGCTACATCGACCTCGGCAAGGCCCCCGAGGTGGCCGTCCCGCCCGCCACGGATGTGTTCGAGGTCGCAGATCTGCTCAAGGGCTTCGGCGGCTGACCCCCGCATGACAGGGTGTCGGGTGGGACGGCGGCGGACGGGGAGCAGGATGACGGCAGGTCAGCGGTCGGCGGCCGCGGCGATCGCGGTGCTGCTGCTCACCGGGGTGGCCGGCTGCGGCAGTGCGGCGGAGCCCCCGCCCACCTCTGGCCCGACCCCCAGCGTCGTACCGACCGGACTGCCCAGCCCCACCGACCGGTCACCGCACGGCGTGCTGCTCTCCGCGCAGCTGGCGATGACTGCCGCCCGCCGGGCCGAGTTCTCGTACCGGTTGGGTGCGGAGCAGGCCGTCGGGGTGCTGTTCTGGGCCCCGAAGACGGTGCTGACGGTGAAGTACCCGGACACCGCCGAGCAGCTGATCGTGCTGGACACCACCGCCTACCGGGGCGGCGACCCGGCCACCGCCGAGCGGACCGGCGGTCGGCACTGGGAGAAGTTCACCGCCCCGGGCGGTCAGCGGGAGATCCCGTACGCCGGGCTGGTGGACCGGATCAACCCGATGGTGGCGCTGACCGCCGCGGTCGCCGCTGAGAGCCCGAGGCTGATCGGTGAGGAGGAGCTCGGCGAGGCCACCGTCCAGCACTACCGGCTGACCGTCGGGGTGGACCGGTACGTCGCGGCGCAGACCCTGCTGCCCGCCGGCCGGCAGCAGGCGCTGCAGGCCGCGCTGAGCGCCGGGGGAGCGCACCAGCTCACCCTGGACCTCTGGCTGAACGACAAGGACCAGCTGGTCCAGCTCCGCCGCAGCAGCGAGGGCGGCCCGGACGACACCATGACGTACAAGAACCTCGGCGGGCCGCTCTCGGTGCAGGCCCCGGCCGAGAGCGACACCGTGGACGAGGGCGCCAGGACCCTGCCGCCGCTCGCCTCCTGAGCGATTTGGCCGATTCGCGACCGGTCGAGTACGGTGGGGGCTGCCAAAGACCGCTGGTTGTCGGCCGCGCCCGTGAGGGTGTTGACGACCTAAGGATCCGCGAGTGATCGCGGGCAGCCCGCGCAGGAGTGTTTGGAGCTTGGACTTCCGGTCCGTGCGGCTTGCCGCCTGATCGTTGAGGTCATTCAGAGCCCCGTGCGCCTGCGCACCGGGGCTCTCACTGTTTCTGCAGAGCTTCCTGGCCGGTGGTTTGAGGCGTTGGATGGTCGACTGTTTCAAGGTCGGCCTGACTTCGACATCACGGAAGGAGGCGTAAGCCTATGGCAAGGCCCGACAAGGCTGCTGCCGTCGCTGAGCTCACGGACAAGTTCCGTGCCTCGAACGCGGCGCTGCTGACCGAGTACCGCGGTCTCACGGTGAAGCAGGTCAAGACCCTGCGTCGCTCGCTGGGGGACAACGCCCAGTACGCCGTGGTGAAGAACACGCTGACCAAGATCGCGGCCAATGAGGCCGGGATCTCCGAGCTCGACGACCTGTTCGCGGGTCCGACGGCTGTCGCCTTCGTCACCGGTGACCCGGTGGAGTCGGCGAAGGCTCTGCGTGACTTCGCCAAGGAGAACCCCGCTCTCATCATCAAGGGCGGTGTCCTTGACGGTAAGGCGCTGTCCGCCGATGAGATCAAGAAGCTCGCGGACCTCGAGTCCCGCGAGGTGCTGCTCGCCAAGCTGGCGGGTGCCATGAAGGCCAAGCCCTCCCAGGCTGCTGCGCTCTTCCAGGCCCTGCCCTCCAAGCTCGTCCGCACCGTGGACGCGCTTCGCGAGAAGAAGGCCGAGCAGGGCGGTGCCGGTACGCCGGCTCCCGCCGCCGAGGACGCTGCCGCCGAGTAGTTCGGCGGGCTCACGCCCTCGCTGCGGGCCCGTACGCCCGCCAATCCGTACATCCGGCACCACCTGCCGATTTAGTGGAAGGACGCCATCATGGCGAAGCTGTCCCAGGACGACCTGCTCGCGCAGTTCGAGGAGATGACCCTCATCGAGCTCTCCGAGTTCGTGAAGGCGTTCGAGGAGAAGTTCGACGTCACCGCCGCCGCCCCGGTCGCGGTTGCCGCCGCGGGTGGCACGGCCGCCCCGGCCGAGGCCGCTGAGGAGCAGGACGAGTTCGACGTCATCCTCGACGGCGCCGGCGACAAGAAGATCCAGGTCATCAAGGAGGTGCGCGCCCTCACCTCCCTCGGCCTGAAGGAGGCGAAGGACCTCGTTGACGGCACCCCCGCCACCGTCCTGGAGAAGGTTGCCAAGGACGCCGCGGAGAAGGCCAAGGCTCAGCTCGAGGCCGCTGGCGCCAAGGTCACCGTCAAGTGACCCAGTGCCCCCTCTGAGGGGGCGCGAGGCCGGGCCGACCACCCTTGCGGGTGGTCGGCCCGGCCTTTTTGCGTACCCGGTCCAGGGGCTGGTCCACCTGGTCGGCGGCCCGGGTCCACCCGGTCGGCGGAGGGGTGTCACCGGCCTGGCGGACTGTGCACTCGGCCACTGTCGGCACGGCCCGGTAGGGTGAGCGCTGTCACGGGGAAGGCTCCCACCACGGGTTCTGTAACGCGGTGGCCTGCTCGGACGATGAACGCTTCGAGGTCCGCACTCCGGTAGGGGCCTTGACGAACTTCACCGGGCGCGCGATTCTCAAGGCGCGCCCCATGAGGCGGGTCCAACCGGTCGATGTGGTTCCGGATGCATATTCGGCGGCTCCGACGGGAACTGACTCTTCGTGAGGTGTGGTGGCTCGGAGCGTCCGAGCCATGGCGGAGCGGTACGAGGGGAGTCTCCGATTCGGTCTCCGAATCAGAGCTTGTCAGCAGTGTGCCTTTTGGCTACACTGTCCCTTTGCGCTGCCTGTTAGCTGCTCCGTGACTCGTCGCCCGGAGTGTGCATTGCCCTGAAGGGGCCTGGCACCGCCTCCGCAAAGCGGCTCTGACCTGGGGTTCACACCCCGGCTGAGGCCCACGGCGCCGGGGGTGGGGTCAGCCCGTCGAGGCCGGCCGGTATGCGCGCAGTGAGCTCCGAGCCCTCGGAAGGACCCCCCTCTTGGCCGCGCCGCGCAACGCCTCGAACAACGCCAATTCCACCGCCCCGCTCCGCGTTTCCTTCGCGAAGATCAAGGAGCCCCTCGAGGTCCCGAACCTCCTGGCCCTGCAGACCGAGAGCTTTGACTGGCTCCTCGGCAATGCGGCCTGGAAGTCTCGCGTCGAGGCGGCCCTGGAGAGCGGTCAGGACGTCCCCACCAAGTCCGGTCTGGAGGAGATCTTCGAAGAGATCTCCCCGATCGAGGACTTCAGTGGGTCGATGTCGCTGACCTTCCGCGATCACCGTTTCGAGCCGCCCAAGAACTCGATCGACGAGTGCAAGGACCGCGACTTCACCTTCGCGGCCCCGCTCTTCGTCACGGCCGAGTTCACCAACAACGAGACCGGTGAGATCAAGTCCCAGACGGTCTTCATGGGCGACTTCCCGCTCATGACCCACAAGGGCACGTTCGTGATCAACGGCACCGAGCGTGTCGTGGTCTCGCAGCTGGTCCGCTCCCCGGGTGTGTACTTCGACTCCACCCTGGACAAGGTCTCCGACAAGGACATCTACTCCTGCAAGGTCATCCCCTCGCGTGGTGCCTGGCTGGAGATGGAGATCGACAAGCGCGACATGGTCGGTGTCCGCATCGACCGCAAGCGCAAGCAGTCGGTCACCGTGCTGCTCAAGGCGCTCGGCTGGACCAACGAGATGATCCTCGAGGAGTTCGGCGAGTACGAGTCGATGCGCGCCACCCTGGAGAAGGACCACACCCAGGGCCAGGACGACGCGCTGCTCGACATCTACCGCAAGCTGCGCCCGGGCGAGCCGCCGACCCGCGAGGCCGCGCAGACGCTTCTGGAGAACCTGTACTTCAACCCGAAGCGCTACGACCTCGCCAAGGTCGGCCGGTACAAGGTCAACCGCAAGCTGGGCAACGCCGAGTCGCTGGACTCCGGAGTGCTCACCGAGCCCGACATCATCGGTGCGATCAAGTACCTGGTGAAGCTGCACGCCGGTGAGACCGACTGGCGGGACGACGAGGGCCGCGACATCGTCGTGGAGGTCGATGACATCGACCACTTCGGCAACCGTCGCCTGCGCAACGTCGGCGAGCTGATCCAGAACCAGGTCCGTACGGGTCTCGCCCGTATGGAGCGCGTCGTGCGCGAGCGCATGACCACCCAGGACGTCGAGGCGATCACGCCGCAGACCCTGATCAACATCCGGCCGGTCGTCGCCTCCATCAAGGAGTTCTTCGGCACCAGCCAGCTGTCGCAGTTCATGGACCAGACGAACCCGCTCTCGGGTCTGACCCACAAGCGTCGTCTGTCCGCGCTCGGCCCCGGTGGTCTGTCCCGTGAGCGGGCCGGCTTCGAGGTCCGTGACGTGCACCCCTCGCACTACGGCCGCATGTGTCCGATCGAGACCCCCGAAGGCCCGAACATCGGTCTGATCGGCTCGCTCGCGTCCTACGGCCGGGTGAACGCCTTCGGCTTCATCGAGACCCCGTACCGGAAGGTCATCGACGGTGTCGTGACCGAGGCGGTCGACTACCTCACGGCAGACGAGGAGGACCGCTACGTCATCGCGCAGGCCAACGCCCCGCTGACCGACGAGCTGACCTTCGCCGAGCCGCGTGTCCTGGTCCGCCGCCGTGGTGGCGAGATCGACTACATCCCGGGCACCGAGATCGACTACATGGACGTCTCGCCGCGCCAGATGGTGTCGGTCGCGACCGCCATGATCCCGTTCCTCGAGCACGACGACGCCAACCGCGCGCTCATGGGCTCCAACATGATGCGCCAGGCGGTGCCGCTGCTGAAGAGCGAGGCACCCGTGGTCGGCACCGGCATGGAGTACCGCTGCGCGGTCGACGCCGCCGACGTGATCGTGGCCGAGAAGGCCGGTGTCGTCCAGGAGGTCTCGGCCGACTACGTCACCGTGGCCAACGACGACGGCACGTACACCACGTACCGCGCCGCCAAGTTCACCCGCTCCAACCAGGGCACCTCCTTCAACCAGAAGGTGCTCGTGGACGAGGGCGCCCGGGTCGAGGTCAACCAGGTGCTGGCCGACGGCCCGTGCACCGACCAGGGTGAGATGGCGCTCGGCAAGAACCTGCTCGTGGCGTTCATGTCCTGGGAGGGTCACAACTACGAGGACGCGATCATCCTGTCGCAGCGCCTCGTGCAGGACGACGTCCTCTCCTCGATCCACATCGAGGAGCACGAGGTCGACGCCCGTGACACCAAGCTGGGCCCCGAGGAGATCACCCGGGACATCCCGAACGTCTCCGAGGAGGTCCTCGCCGACCTCGACGAGCGCGGGATCATCCGGATCGGCGCCGACGTCGTCACCGGCGACATCCTGGTCGGCAAGGTCACGCCCAAGGGTGAGACCGAGCTGACCCCGGAGGAGCGCCTGCTGCGCGCCATCTTCGGTGAGAAGGCCCGTGAGGTCCGCGACACCTCGCTGAAGGTGCCGCACGGTGAGTCAGGCAAGGTCATCGGCGTCCGCGTCTTCGACCGCGAGGAGGGGGACGAGCTTCCCCCGGGCGTGAACCAGCTGGTCCGCGTCTACGTCGCCCAGAAGCGCAAGATCACCAACGGTGACAAGCTGGCCGGCCGTCACGGCAACAAGGGTGTCATCTCCAAGATCCTCCCCGTCGAGGACATGCCGTTCCTCGAGGACGGCACCCCGGTCGACATCATCCTGAACCCGCTGGGTGTCCCGTCCCGAATGAACCCGGGACAGGTCCTGGAGATCCACCTCGGGTGGCTCGCCAAGCAGGGTTGGGACGTCTCCGGCCTCGCCGAGGAGTGGGCCCAGCGCCTGCAGGTGATCGGTGCCGACAAGGTTGAGGGTGGCACCAACCTCGCCACCCCGGTCTTCGACGGCGCCCGCGAGGACGAGATCACCGGCCTGCTGGACCACACCACCCTCACCCGTGACGGTGAGCGCCTGGTGAACTCCACCGGCAAGGCCCGGCTGTACGACGGCCGCTCCGGCGAGCCGTTCCCGATGCCGGTCTCGGTCGGCTACATGTACATCCTCAAGCTGCACCACCTGGTCGACGACAAGCTTCACGCCCGTTCGACCGGTCCGTACTCGATGATCACCCAGCAGCCGCTCGGTGGTAAGGCGCAGTTCGGTGGTCAGCGCTTCGGTGAGATGGAGGTGTGGGCCCTTGAGGCGTACGGCGCGGCCTACGCGCTGCAGGAACTCCTCACCATCAAGTCCGACGACGTCCTGGGCCGCGTGAAGGTCTACGAGGCGATCGTCAAGGGCGAGAACATCCCCGAGCCGGGCATTCCCGAGTCCTTCAAGGTGCTCATCAAGGAAATGCAGTCGCTCTGCCTCAACGTGGAGGTGCTGTCCTCGGACGGCCAGTCCATCGAGATGCGGGACTCCGACGAGGATGTCTTCCGTGCCGCCGAGGAGCTCGGCATTGACCTGTCCCGGCGCGAGCCGAGCAGCGTCGAAGAGGTCTGACGGAGGTTGGGCCGGCCGCCTCGTGCGGTCGGCCCGCCCCCAGGCCCCCTCAGACCAGATGAACACCTTTCGACTTACGAAAGAGGGCTTGACGACCAGTGCTTGACGTCAACTTCTTCGACGAGCTCCGCATCGGCCTCGCGACCGCCGACGACATCCGCCAGTGGTCCCACGGCGAGGTCAAGAAGCCGGAGACCATCAACTACCGCACCCTGAAGCCGGAAAAGGACGGGCTCTTCTGCGAGAAGATCTTCGGCCCCACCCGGGACTGGGAGTGCTACTGCGGCAAGTACAAGCGCGTCCGCTTCAAGGGCATCATCTGTGAGCGCTGTGGCGTCGAGGTCACTCGCGCCAAGGTGCGTCGTGAGCGGATGGGCCACATCGAGCTGGCCGCGCCGGTCACCCACATCTGGTACTTCAAGGGTGTGCCCAGCCGCCTCGGCTACCTGCTCGACCTGGCTCCGAAGGACCTCGAGAAGGTCATCTACTTCGCCGCCTACATGATCACCTGGGTGGACGACGAGCGTCGCCAGCGCGACCTCCCGTCCCTTGAGGCGCACGTCTCGGTCGAGCGTCAGCAGATCGAGAACCGCCGCGACTCCGACCTGGAGGCCCGGGCCAAGAAGGCCGAGACCGACCTGGCCGAGCTCGAGGCCGAGGGCGCCAAGGCCGACGTGCGCCGCAAGGTGCGCGAGGGTGCCGAGCGCGAGATGAAGCAGCTGCGCGACCGCGCGCAGCGCGAGCTGGACCGTCTGGACGAGGTCTGGGCCCGCTTCAAGAACCTCAAGGTCCAGGACCTCGAGGGCGACGAGCTGCTCTACCGCGAGCTGCGCGACCGCTTCGGCACGTACTTCTCCGGCTCGATGGGCGCCGCGGCGCTCAAGGACCGCCTGGAGACGTTCGACCTCGCCGAGGAGTCCGAGCGCCTGCGCGAGATCATCCGGACCGGCAAGGGCCAGAAGAAGACCCGGGCGCTCAAGCGCCTCAAGGTCGTCTCCGCCTTCCTGCAGACCACCAACAAGCCCAACGGCATGGTGCTGGACTGCGTCCCGGTCATCCCGCCGGACCTCCGCCCGATGGTGCAGCTGGACGGTGGCCGCTTCGCGACCTCCGACCTGAACGACCTGTACCGCCGCGTGATCAACCGCAACAACCGTCTGAAGCGTCTGCTCGACCTCGGTGCCCCCGAGATCATCGTGAACAACGAGAAGCGGATGCTCCAGGAGGCGGTCGACGCCCTCTTCGACAACGGCCGTCGTGGCCGCCCGGTCACGGGCCCCGGCAACCGTCCGCTGAAGTCCCTCAGCGACATGCTGAAGGGCAAGCAGGGTCGTTTCCGTCAGAACCTGCTCGGCAAGCGAGTCGACTACTCGGCCCGTTCGGTCATCGTCGTCGGCCCGCAGCTCAAGCTGCACCAGTGCGGTCTGCCGAAGGCCATGGCGCTGGAGCTCTTCAAGCCGTTCGTGATGAAGCGCCTGGTGGACCTGAACCACGCGCAGAACATCAAGTCGGCCAAGCGCATGGTCGAGCGCGCCCGCCCGGTCGTGTGGGACGTCCTCGAAGAGGTCATCGCCGAGCACCCGGTGCTGCTCAACCGTGCACCCACCCTGCACCGCCTCGGCATCCAGGCCTTCGAGCCCCAGCTGGTCGAGGGCAAGGCCATCCAGATCCACCCGCTCGTCTGTACCGCGTTCAACGCGGACTTCGACGGTGACCAGATGGCCGTCCACCTGCCGCTCTCCGCGGAGGCGCAGGCCGAGGCCCGCATCCTGATGCTGTCCTCGAACAACATCCTGAAGCCGGCCGACGGTCGCCCCGTCACCATGCCGACCCAGGACATGGTGCTCGGACTGTTCTTCCTGACCTCGGACCGCGAGAACGTGAAGGGCGCCGGCCGCTCCTTCACCTCCGCCGCCGAGGCCGTGATGGCGTTCGACGCCAAGCAGATCGACGTCCAGGCCGTGATCGACATCCGCCTGCCGATCGGCACCGTCCCGCCCCGTGGCTGGACCCCGCCGGTCGACGAGGACGGTCAGCCGACCTGGTTCGAGGGCGAGCCCTTCCGTCTGCGGACGACCTTGGGCCGCGCGCTCTTCAACGAGCTGCTGCCCGAGGACTACCCGTTCGTCGACTACGAGGTGGGCAAGAAGCAGCTCTCCGCGATCGTCAACGACCTGGCCGAGCGGTACCCCAAGGTCGTCGTGGCGGCGACCCTGGACAACCTGAAGGCGGCCGGTTTCCACTGGGCCACCCGCTCGGGTGTCACCGTGTCGATCTCCGACGTCGTGGTGCCGCCGAACAAGCCGCAGATCCTCGAGGGCTACGAGGCCCAGGCCGAGAAGGTGCAGCGTCAGTACGAGCGCGGCCTGATCACCAACGAGGAGCGCAAGAGCGAGCTCATCGGCATCTGGACCCGCGCGACCAACGAGGTCGCCGAGGCCATGAACGCCAACTTCGAGAAGACGAACCCCATCTTCATGATGGTGGACTCGGGCGCTCGAGGAAACATGATGCAGATGCGTCAGATCGCCGGTATGCGTGGTCTGGTGTCGAACGCCAAGAACGAGACGATTCCCCGTCCCATCAAGGCGTCCTTCCGTGAGGGCCTCACCGTTCTGGAGTACTTCATCTCCACCCACGGTGCCCGTAAGGGTCTGGCCGACACCGCGCTGCGTACCGCCGACTCCGGTTACCTCACCCGTCGTCTGGTCGACGTCTCCCAGGACGTCATCATCCGCGAGGAGGACTGCGGTACCGAGCGTGGCCTCAAGCTGGCCATCGGCGTGGTCGAGAACGGCGTCCTTCGCAAGACGGACGACGTCGAAACCAGCGTCTACGCCCGCATGCTGGCCGAGGACATCACGGTGGACGGCAAGCTCCTCGCCACCGCCAACACCGACCTCGGTGACGTCCTGATCGACGAGCTGATCCGCCACGGCATCAGCGAGGTCAAGACCCGCTCGATCCTGACCTGCGAGTCCGCGGTCGGCACCTGTGCCTTCTGCTACGGCCGTTCGCTGGCCACCGGCAAGCTGGTCGACATCGGTGAGGCGGTCGGCATCATCGCCGCCCAGTCCATCGGTGAGCCCGGTACCCAGCTGACGATGCGTACCTTCCACACCGGTGGTGTGGCCGGTGACGACATCACGCAGGGTCTGCCCCGTGTCGTCGAGCTCTTCGAGGCCCGTACCCCCAAGGGTGTGGCCCCGGTGGCCGAGGCCCAGGGCCGGGTGCGGATCGAGGACACCGAGAAGACCCGCAAGCTCGTCGTCACCCCCGACGACGGCAGCGACGAGATCGCCTACCCGATCTCCAAGCGCATCAAGCTGCTGGTCTCCGAGGGCGAGGCGGTCGCGGTCGGCCAGAAGCTGACCGCCGGCACGATGAACCCGCACGACGTCCTGCGGATCATGGGTCAGCGCGCCGTCCAGATCCACCTGGTGGCCGAGGTCCAGAAGGTCTACAACTCGCAGGGTGTGTCGATCCACGACAAGCACATCGAGATCATCATTCGGCAGATGCTCCGCCGTGTGACGATCATCGAGTCGGGCGACGCCGAGCTGCTCCCGGGCGAGCTCGTCGAGCGCGGCCGCTTCGAGACCGAGAACCGTCGCGTGGTCTCCGAGGGCGGTCACCCCGCCTCCGGCCGTCCGCAGCTGATGGGTATCACCAAGGCCTCGCTGGCGACCGAGTCCTGGCTGTCGGCCGCCTCCTTCCAGGAGACGACCCGAGTGCTCACGGACGCGGCCATCCACGCCAAGTCCGACCCGCTCCTTGGCCTCAAGGAGAACGTCATCCTCGGTAAGCTCATCCCGGCCGGTACGGGTCTCCCCCGCTACCGCAACATCCGGGTCGAGCCGACCGAGGAGGCCAAGGCCGCGATGTACTCGGCCGTCGGCTACGACGACTACGACCTGTCGCCCTTCAGCGCCGGCTCCGGCCAGGCAGTGCCGCTGGACGACTACGACTACGGCCCCTACACCGGCTGAGTCACGGTCACCTGATCGCATGCAGGGCGGTCACCCCACACGGGGTGGCCGCCCTGCGGCGTTTCCGGCTCGGCCGGTGCGGGTGCTCCTGGAAGCCCGCGTGCTCCCTCCGGCGAGGGAGGGGTGGGAACCGCTCTGGCGGGGGATCCGGGGGTGGGGCTCGGCGCGGCAGGATTCGGGGGGTCAGAGGGTGTGCGGGGAGGGGAGTTCGGCGTGAAGCGGATACTGGCGGGTCTCGGCGTTGCGGTGGCCGTGGTGGCGGGTGGCACCGGGTGTGCGGCGCAGCAGGAGCGGGAGGTCGCCTACGGGGTGACCGAGGCCGTCCGGGTGTTGGTGGTGGACGGGGGGACCGGGGACGTCGAGGTGGTCGGGGAGGGCTCGGAGGTGCGGGTGACGGAGCACCAGTCGTACCGGGGAACCGCGCCCGCGGCGGCGCACGAGGTGGCGGACGGGACGCTGACGCTGTCGTACCGGTGCCCGGAGGACGGCTGTTCGGTGGGCTACCAGGTGCGGGTTCCGGCCGGGACGGTGGTGCGGGTGAAGGCGGGGACCGGCAACGTACGGCTGACGGGTCTGACCGCCGAGGTGGAGGCGTCGGCGGGGACCGGCGGGATCACGGCGGAGCGGCTGGGCGGGCGGGAGGTGCAGCTGACGGTGGGGACGGGCGATGTGAAGGCGGTCTTCGCGGTGGCGCCGGCCGATGTCCGGGTGAAGGCGGGGACGGGCAGTGTGCGGCTGACGGTACCGAAGGGGGAGGAGTACGCGGTGGAGGCGGCCGCCGGTACCGGCGCCGTGAAGGTCCAGGTGCCGGTGCGGACTTCGGCCGAGCGGCGGATCGTGGTCCGGGCGGCGACCGGGGACGTCACGGTGAGTGGTGGCTGATCGGGGCCCCGTGCGGCATGATCGACTTCGCGGGGGTGGGGACGTGGAGCTGATGTCGCGGTGGCAGGCCCGGGCGGCCGGCCTGGGGGAGCGGGTGCAGGCGCGCTTCGCCGGGGTGAATCCCCACGTGGTGGACCTGCTGTTGGCGGCGGCCTCGCTGGCGGTCGCAGTGTGGACGGTCCGGCACGACGACGTCGGTTGGCCGTGGTGGGTGTACGCGCTGGCGGCCGCGACGGTGCTGCCGCTGCCGTGGCGCCGACGGGCGCCGTTCGCCGTCTTCGCGTTCAACGGCCTGACCTCGATGGCGCTCTCGCTGGCCGCCCACTCGGCGATGCCGCAGGTGCCGCTGGCCGCGGTGGTGGCGATCTACACGGTGGCGGACCGGGGCCGGGAGTGGCAGCGCTGGCTGATGCTGACCCTGCTGGTGTGGGGCAACGTGGCAGGCACTCGTTCGCTGAACGGGGCGCTGTTCAGCCTGCTCACCTCGGTCGGGGCGTTCGTCTTCGGCTCGGTGGTCCGGGAGTTGCGTCGGCTGGCCAGGGTGCAGGCGGGCCGCGCCGAGGAGGTGGGCCGCCGGGCGGCGGCCGACGCGGCGCGGGCGGTGGCGGAGGAACGGGCCAGGATCGCCCGGGAGATGCACGACATCCTGGCGCACGCGGTCTCGCTGATGGTTATCCAGGCGGAGGCGGGCCCGGTGGTGGTCCGCAGCGACCCGGACCGGGCGATCCGTACCTTCGACACCATCGCCGACTCCGGCCGCGATGCGATGGTCCAACTCCGCCGGGTCCTGGGCGTGTTGAAGGAGCAGGGCGCAGGCCCCGAGCTGGCTCCGCAGCCGACCCTGGCCGAGCTGCCCGCAGTGGTGGACCGGGTACGGGACGCCGGGCTGCGGGTGGAGCTGTCGGTGCAGGAGCTCGGTCCGGCCGACGTGCAGGCGGCCGCGTACCGGATCGTGCAGGAGGCGCTCACCAACACGGTGAAGCACTCCGGTGCGGACCGGGTCGCGGTGCGGGTGGCGAAGGTACAGGGGGCGCTGGAGGTCGTGGTCGAGGACAACGGCGCGGGTGTGCCGGTGGCGGTGGCCGGGGTCTGGTCGGGCGGGCGCGGGCTGGTCGGCATCCGGGAGCGGGCCGCCGCCTGTGGCGGCCGGGCGGAGGCCGGGCCGGGGCCCGGTGGCCGAGGGTTCGTGGTCACGGCACTTCTGCCGTTGGTGAGTTGAGGGGGAGAGCATGACGATTCGGGTGGTGGTCGCGGACGACCAGGAGCTGGTCCGGGCCGGGTTCGGGATGATCCTGGACGCGCAGCCGGACATCGAGGTGGTGGCCGAGGCAGCGAACGGCGCCGAGGCGGTGGAGGCCGTCCGCGAACACGCCCCGGACGTCCTGCTGCTGGACGTCCGGATGCCCGTGATGGACGGTCTGGAGGCGGCCCGCCAGGTCTGTGCGGACCATCCGGGCACGAAGGTGATCATGCTGACCACCTTCGACGTGGACGACTACGTCTACGACGCGCTGTACGCGGGCGCGAGCGGCTTCCTGCTCAAGGACGTCCGCCGGGACGATCTCGCCCACGGCGTACGGACGGTGGCCTCCGGCGATGCGCTGCTGGCACCGTCGGTGACCCGTCGGCTGATCGCCGAGTTCGCCGCCCGCAAGGGCAGCGCCCCGCAGGCGGTACGGCCGCCGTCCCGGCTGCTGGAACAGCTCACCGGCCGGGAGACGGAGACCTTGCGGCTGCTGGCCCGGGGCCACTCCAACGCGGAGATCGCGGCCGAACTGGTGGTCAGTGAGCACACCGTGAAGACCCACGTCTCCAACGTGCTGTCCAAGCTCCGGCTCCGGGACCGGGTGCACGCCGTGGTGTTCGCGTACGAGTCCGGCGCGGTGGTCGTCGGCGAGGACGGCCCTTAGGGGCCGGCCCTGAGAGGTCCCCTCCCCCGCACGGGGGAGGGGACCTCTTCGCCGGTACGGGCGATCCGCTGCGCGCGTGTCCCGAGCAGGATTCAGGTGTCGAACCGAGCTGCTCCGAAAGGGACTTGTGATGAAGAAGTACCAACCCGCGCTGGCCGCCCCGCTGCTGATCGGCCTCTACGGCGCGATCCGCCTGCTTCCCGGCAGCAAGGAGCCCGAGGCGGGCTGGCTGCTCGGGCACGCCGCGCTGCTCGGCGGGCTGCTGTTCTTCGTCCCGGTGCTGCTGGAGCTGCGCCGCCGGGCGGCCTCGCGGCTGCTGGGCACGGTCGCCTTGGTGGTCGCGGGCACCGGGCTGGCGGCCTCGGTGGGGCAGACGCTGATCGACCTCTGGGTGGGCATGGTGGCGGTGGACAAGGCGGACCAGCACCGGCTGTTCGCCGAGATCCAGGACGTGCCCGGGGTGCTGCCGGTCTTCTACACGGCCCTGCCGACGCTGTTCTACCTCGGCCTGCTGGTGCTGCTGTGCGCGGCGTTCCGCCGGATCGCGCTGTGGAGCCCGCTGCTGGTGCTGGTGCTGGTCGCCACCGTGCTGATGGCGATAGACCTGGACCTGATGACGCCGGGCGCGCTGCTCTTCGCCCTGGCGCTGCGCCCGCTGACCGCCCCGATGGGGCCAGCGGGACCGGTGGCGCGACCGGCGGCGCAGCGTCAGGTCGTCAGCCCGCGCTGAGCAGCGCCAGCGCGAGTGCAGCGGCGCAGACGACCGGTGGCCGGTCCGCCGGGGCGGGAGCTCGTTCGACGGTGACGGCGGTGGCGGTGGTCTCCGGTGCGGGGGCGTAACCCGCCTGCCGGAGAGCGGCGAGGGTCGTCGCGGGGTCGGCCGCGGAGGTCAGTACGGTGGGCGCGATCCGGCGCAGACCGAGCGCCGACAGGGCGCGGGCATGGGTGAGTTCGAGTACCAGCGCCTCATCGTCCGAGCGCAGCACGCAGCCGACCTCGGCTACGGTGACCCGGCCGTGGGTGCGGGCGGTGTCCTCGATCAGGTACTCCAGCGGTTGCGGCAGTTCGCCCGCGGCGCGCAGTCGCCGCAGCAGTTCGGCGGCGTCCAGCCCGGTGTCGAGGGCGCGGCGGACGGCGGCGGGGGTGAAGCGCCAGACGGTCGCGTGGCCGTCGGACTCCCGGTCGGCGGTGCAGTCCAGCAGCCGAGCCAGCTCGGCCGTGGGCGGCCCGGTGACCACGGCGGTCAGGTCGGCCTGAAACCTGGCCGTGCCGACCTGACTAGGCATCAACTGAGCCAGGGTGCTGGAGAGTTGGTCGACAGCAGGAACCGCCGGGAAGCAGTGCGCGGCCCCGGCATCGAGCAGCTCGCGGACGGCGCGTCCCACGGGGGTGGGCGCGCCGTGCGCGAGCACCCCGAGCAGTTCGGCCTCCGCGAGGGTGGCTGCCACGGCCGCCGGGTCCGGCGCCGCGCCGAGCGGACGGTGCCAGGCCGCTGCGGCGAGCACGTCCGCCAGGGGCGGGAGACCGTGGCCGGGCGGCAGCTGCGCCAAGGCGTGCAGCAGGGCCTGGCGCAGCGGTACGGCCGTCGGGTCGTTCGGGGTGCTGAGCACGGCGTCGGCAGTGCTGAACACCGCCGGGGTGACCGCCCAGGCGGCCAGCAGGGGCGCCAGCCGTTCGGCGGGCGGCGCGGCCAGCCAGTCGTCGTACCGGGTGGTGGGCAGCAGTCGGAGCGGTGCGGGGGAGGGGGCGAGCAGTCCGGCGTTGGCGGCCAGGTCGAGCCAGAGCGTCGCGTGCGGCCCGGTGAGCCCGGCTGCCTTGGCGAGCTGCCGAACCACCCGGACGCCGGGCCCGCCGGCCCGGCGGAGCACGGGAGGCTGCGCCGCGGTGACCCGCAGCAGCAGCTCCACCCTGGCAGCGGCCTCGGTGACGGCCGCCTGGGCCGCCCCGGCGGCGTGCGCGGGCAGCAGGACGGCCGGCAGCGGAGGCGCGTCCGGTGTGAAGTCCAGCGACCGGTACGGGGGTTGCTGGTGCAGCGCGGCGGGGACGGTGAGCAGGTCGCCGTGCGGGGGCAGCAGCAGGGCGCGCTCGGCCAGACCGGCCAGCAGCGGAGCGGCCCGGTCGCCGAGCAGGTCCAGCAGCTCGGCGCGGGGCACCGGGCGGGACGCCGGGTCGAGGGCGGGTACGGCCGCAGCGCCGATCCGCCGTCCGGCGAACCCGGCGGGGGCACTCACGGCGGCCGCCGGGGCAGGGCCGAACCGGCGCTCCGCCAGCACGGCCACGGCGGAGAGCACTTGGAGCTCGGCCAGGTTCAGCGTGGTCAGCGCGAGCCTGACGGACGGGTTGCCCAGCAGGAAGGCGGCCAGCTTCGCGGGTTCGGCCAGCCCCGGCACGCCCGCGTACGGCAGCTGCCGCCGCTCCAGCAGGACGGTCAGCTGCTGGGCGGTCCGGCTGGTCAGCCAACGGGTCAGGTCCTCGGCGCTGCTCACCGCCCCACGGTACGGGAATTGACTGGCCCGCCGCCGGTGCGGGCCGTAGCGTCGGTGCGCATGAACGCCAAGCGACTGCTGATCGCCGTCCTCACCGGAGCCGGGGTCTCCACCGACTCGGGGATCCCGGACTACCGGGGCCCGAACGGCCTGTGGCAGCGCGACCCGAGCGCGCAGGACCTGGTCACCATCGGCCCGTACCTGGCCGACCCCGAGGTGCGGCGGCGGGCCTGGCTGATGCGCCGGGACGTCGGGGCGCAGGCCGCCGAACCGAACGCCGCGCACCGCGCGCTGGTTGAGCTGGAGCGGGCCGGGCTCCCCGTCCGGGTGCTCACCCAGAACGTGGACGGGCTGCACCAGGCGGCCGGTCAGTCGCCGCGCAAGGTGCTCGAACTGCACGGTACGGCGCGGCTGGTGGAGTGTGTCAGGTGTCACCGGCGGACCGACATGAGCGCCGCCCTGGCCCGGGTCGAGGCGGGCGAGCCCGACCCGCCGTGCCTGGACTGCGGGGCGGTCCTCAAGCCCGCGACGGTGATGTTCGGCGAGCAGCTCGACCCGGTGGTGATCTCGCAGGCCGAGGCGATCGCGTCGAACTGCGACCACTTCATCGCGGTCGGCACCAGCCTCCAGGTGCACCCGGCGGCCGGACTGGTCGAGGTCGCGGTCGACCACGGCGCCCGGCTGACCGTCGTGAACGCCGAGCCGACCCCGTACGACCCGCTCGCCGCCGAGCTGATCCGGGAGCCGATCGGCACCGCGCTTCCCGCCCTGGTGGGCCGCCTGCTGACGGGTTGACCGGCTGCGTACGATGGCGCTCCCGACGAGCTGGGAGTGGACGATGACCGAGTACGACCCGTGGTCGCCGGAGTTCGTGGCGCATCCGTACGACGCGTACGAGCGGCTGCGGAAGGAGGCGCCGGTCAGCTTCCACGAGCCGACCGGGCAGTGGCTGGTGGCGCGGTACGCCGACGTCAGCGCGCTGCTGCGGGACCGTCGGCTCGGCCGCACCTACACCCACCGGTTCAGCCACCAGGAGTTCGGCCGGCCGGAGCCCGATCCGGCGTACGAGCCGTTCAACACGCTCAACGAGCACGGACTGCTCGACCTGGAGGGGGCGGACCACGGGCGAATCAGGCGGCTGGTGTCGAAGGCGTTCACGCCCAGGACGGTCGAGGAGCTGCGGCCGACCGTGGCCCGGCTGGCCGGGGAGCTGGTGGACGGGCTGGTCCGGGACGGCGGCGGCGACTTGATCACGGCCGTCGCCGAGCCGCTCCCGGTCGCGGTGATCGCCGAGTTGCTCGGGGTGCCCGAGGCGGACCGGGGACTGCTGCGGCCGTGGTCGGCCGACATCACCGCGATGTTCGAGCTCAGTCCGGAGCCCGAGGTGGCCCGGCGGGCGGTGGCAGCCAGCATCGAATTCTCCGAGTACCTGCGGGAGTTGATCCGGCAGCGGCGGGCCGAGCCGGGTGCCGACCTGATCAGCGGGCTGGTCCGGGCGGCGGACGGCGACGACGCGCTGACCGAGCAGGAGATGGTCTCCACCTGCGTGCTGCTGCTCAACGCGGGCCACGAGGCGACCGTGAACACCACCGGCAACGGTTGGTGGTCGCTGTTCCGGAACGAGGGCGAACTCGCCCGGCTGCGCGGCTCGGTGGACGAGCTGCTGCCCACCGCTGTCGAGGAGTTGATGCGCTACGACACCCCGCTGCAGATGTTCGAACGCTGGGTGCTGGACGACATCGAGGTCGGCGGGGTGACCGTCCCGCGCGGCGCCGAGGTGGCCCTGCTGTTCGGCTCGGCAAACCGCGACCCGGAGCGGTTCACCGGCCCGGACCGGCTGGACGTCGGCCGCACCGACAACCCGCACATCACCTTCGGCGCGGGAATCCACTTCTGCTTGGGCGCCCCGCTTGCCAGACTGGAGCTCATCGAGTCGTACGGGGCGCTGCTGCGGCGGGCACCCGCGCTGCGGCTGGTCCGCGAGCCCGACTGGCGCCCCGGGTACGTGATCCGGGGCCTGGCCGAGCTGGTGGTCGAAGCATGAGGGGGTAGTCATGAAGCGCGCGACGGGCACGCTGCTGGGCCTGGCGATCGGCGACGCGATGGGCAAGCCGACCGAGTTCCAGGAGTACGACGAGCTGCTCCAGTGGGGCGCGCAGTGGCGTGAACTCCCGCTGCCCACACCTGCGTTGGTGACCGACGACACCCAGATGACACTGGCATTGGCCCGGGGCCTGCGGACCGCCCAGGAGCGCGGTCCACTGGCGCCGCTGCGGCTGACCCGGCCGGTCCGGGAGGAGTTCGTCCACTGGTACTTCGACCCGAACAACAACCGGGCCCCCGGTATGACCTGCCTGAAGGCGTGCCTGCGACTGAGCCAGCCCGAGCGCCGCTGGCAGGAGGCCACCGACCTCGGCTCCAAGGGCTGCGGCGCCAACATGCGGTCGGCCCCGGTCGGCCTGCTTCCCGACCTGACCGACCGGGTCAGGTCCGGAGCCGCCCAGCTCCAGTCCGCGCTGACCCACGGTCACCCGACCGCGCTGGCGGCCAGTGACCTCACCGCGCACACGGTGCGCCTGCTGGTCGACGGTGCCGAGCCGGCCGAACTGCCCGCCCGGTTGCGGGAGTACGCGCTCGCGGCCAGGGCCCGGGGCTACGACGAGTTCTGGCTCGGTGACCTCGCGGCGCACGCGCAGGACCCGTCGCCGAGGACGTTCAGCGAGCGGGGCTGGGACGACTGCCTGCTCGAACTCGACCGCCTGGAAGCCGCGTTGGCCCGTCCCGAGCCGGAGGGCGACCCGTGCACGGTGACCGGCGAGGGCTGGGTGGCGGAGGAGGCGCTCGGCACCGCCCTGCTCTGCTTCCTGCTCTTCCCGGACGACCCGGTCACGGCGGTCCGGCGCGGTGCGTTCTCCTCCGGCGACTCCGACTCGATCGCCTGCCTCGCGGGCGCCTTCGCGGGCGCCCGCCACGGTGCGGCGGCCTGGCCGGCCGACTGGGTCCAGCGGATCGAGTACCGGGACGAACTGCTGGAGTTCGGCGCGCTCTGGGACTGAGCCGTCAGCTGAGCCGTCAGCCAGCGCGGGCGAGCAGCGCGTCGGCCATCCGGACGATCAGCTCCCGGCCCTCCACCACCGCCAGCCAGTCGGCGGGCAGTGCCGCCGCGCCGTACAGCGCGCCGACCAGGTTGCCGCAGACCGCGCCGGTGGAGTCGCTGTCGCCGGAGTGGTTGACCGAGAGCAGCAGCGCCGAGCGGGCGTCGGGAGCGGTCAGCGCGCAGTACACCGCGACGGCCAGGCACTCCTCGGCGATCCAGCCGAGCCCGACCCGCTCCACCGCCTCCGCCGACGGCGGCCCCTCCGCGGAGATCCGCACCGCGCGCTCCAGCGCCTCGACGGTCTCCTCGGCGTTCGGATACCCGGCCAGCAGCCGGATGGTCGCCGTCAGTGCCTCGGGCAGTGCCTGACCGGCCGTCACCAGGTCGACCAGGGCGGCCGAAGCGCCTGCCGCCAACTGTCCGGTGGGGTGGCCGTGCGTCAGCTGGGCGCACTGCGCTGCCAGTTCGAAGGCATGCTCGGCGCCGAGACCGGACAGGCCGAACGGCGCGGACCGCATCACGGTGCCGCACCCCTTGGAGTGTCCGTTCACCGGCCCGACCGCACCGATCGGCGCCGGCGGCACGAACTCGGAGTGGTCGGCCAGACCACTCAGGCAGGCGTTGCCCGGCGCCCGCCGGGCGTACAGGAAGGCGTGCGCCAGCAGCGGCGAGGCGGGCGCGGGCCCCGGCCCCTCCCGACGCTGGGTCAGCAGCCAGTGCTGGTAGGAACGGTGCAGGTCGGCCGGGGTGCCGCCGGCCAGCAGGCCCTCGATGGTGAACAGTGTCATCTGGGTGTCGTCGGTGATGTCCCCGGCCCGGTCGCCCGGTTGGCCCGCGGCCCGCAGGCCGGTCACCCCGGCCGGGCCGTGGTCCTCGCGGATCCACTCCAGGCGCCGGAACTCCACGGGCCAGCCCAGGGCGTCCCCGAGGGCGCCGCCGAGCAGGGAACCGTGCACGCGATCGGTACGGGAAAGGGTCATCCCGCGACGGTACGTGCCCTGCGGCTCACTGCGGAAGTGCCCGTGCCGCCGACCCCGGTGCCGATGGGTCACCGGTCGATGGCCCCCGTGCCGTGGTGGAGGGCGGCCCGGTCGGCGGCGGCGCGGCCTTCGTGCCAGCCGTCGGCGTTGCTGATCCGGACTCGCTGGGTGGTGAGCTTGGGGAACATTTCGCCGACGGCCTGGTCGACCGCCTGTTCGCGGGCGGCCAGGGCGGGCAGCAGTCGCTCGTCGGGGGTGAGCTGTTCGCTGCTGCCGTCCGGATTGAGGTGGCGGCCGGCGGCGGCGTCGCGGGTGGTCTGCTCGGTGGCGGTGGCCAGCCGCTCGCGGATCCGGGCCGCGTACGCGATCAGGAAGGACTGTCGGAAGGACTTGGTCCTGGCGGCGCCCTCCTTGTGGTGCCGGCTGCCGGCCCGGTGCATGGTGGCGGTCGCCTGCACCAGCAGCGAGGTGTAGAGCAGTTCGACCGCGTCCAGGTCGGAGTCGAAGCCGATGATGGTGCAGAAGCCGAACTCCTTGGCCCACACCGTGCGGCAGCGGTTCGCGGTGGCCACCGCGTCGAGCAGCATCGCCTTCGGGCTCTCGTACGGGTTGTCCACCCCGATCCGGAGCGCGCCGGGGGTGTCCCGGGAGGGCTGGCCGATGGTCAGCAGGGCCTCGTCGATGGAGTGCTGGGCCACCAGCTGCTGGGCCTTGGCGGTGAGCGCCTCGGCCTCCTCGGGGTACTCGGTGGACTCCGCCTTGGCGAGCAGCGCCCGGATCCGGGACAGCATCCGGGGCTCGCCCGGCAGCGGTCCGGCGGAACGCTGCACGGGTGCGCGGCCCGGCGTGGGCCCGACCGGGGTGATCGGCGGGAGCTGCGCCCAGAGCCGGTTCAGCTCCAGGACGGCGGTGGCCAGCGCGAACCGGTCCAGCCGGTGCCGGGTCGCGAAGCCGACCAGGTACGCGTCGTCGCCCGACCACCAGACCTCGACGGCCAGCTCGCGCAGCTGCTCGTGCCAGCGCCGGTCCAGGGTGGCCGCCGGGTGACGGCGGTTCTCGGCGGCGATCAGGTCGACCGCCAGCGGCTGGTGCGCCGTGCCGAGCTCGCGCCGGACCAGTCTGGCCAGGTCGGCGGGGCGCCAGCCGATCGCCCAGGCCCGGGTGACGGTGCGCTCGACGTGGGCCACCAGGGCCCGGCTGACCTCGGACCAGTCGGCGGCCGCGAGCAGCGAGGCCGCCGTGTCGAGCGCGAGGTCGAGGGTGTCGGGGGAGGCGGCGACGACCTGGGTGGCGGCCTGGGTGACCAGGGCTTCGGCATCGGACGGCTGGGCCACGGGGGATCGCCTCGAGAAGTCGGGGGTTGAACTGGCAATGATGCCCGAGCCCGGAGCGGTCCGGGCCCGGGCATCATTGCCGTCAGCGCTCGATCGCGGTGAGCAGGATCTCCGGCAGCCGGTCCAGCAGCCGCGAAGCGGCGAACCTGATGCCGCCGACCGCCAGCAGTACCCCGTAGCCGAGGCCGATCGGGAGCAACGTCCAGCCCGGCAGGGCGAACAGCAGCAGCGCCACCGGCCCGGTGATCAGCAGCACCCCGATCATCGAACCGAAGGTGTTGAGCAGCACCACCCCGCCCTGCCCCGGCGCGGCGTTCCGCATCGGGTTGGAGTCGGCCGGCATCGCGTACGGCGCCAGCACGCTCAGCAGCGCGCCGAGACCGACCCCGGCGCCGAGCGCGCCGTAGGCCAGGCCGAGCGCCGGGGGCAGCTCGGCCCACTTCCCGGTCACGGTGGCCAGCACCAGGCCGAGCAGGGTGCAGACCGGGACGGCGTACGAGAGCACGGCGTACGCCCGCCCGCGCAGCTCTTCCCGGGCCTCGGCCGGGGTGGCCAGCGTGCTGGAGACCATCCAGAACGCCGAACCGTCCATGCCGAACAGGTTGACCATCTGCAGGCCGAGCATCAGACCGGCCATCGCCACTATGTATACCGAGGACCAGCCCTGGACCACCGAGAGCACGCAGATCACCAGGGTCATCCCGATGCTGGTGAAGACGGCCGCCTTGGCCCTGGGCTCGCGCCAGGCGTACCGGAGGTGACGCTGCATCACCGCGCCGACCCGGCCGTCCGGGAAGAGGTTCCGGGACGAGCCGCCGACCGACTTGGTGGTGATCAGGGTGGACGAGTCGGCGGTCACCATCAGGTCCTGCAGGCTCCGCTGCCACCAGCGCAGCAGCAGCACCAGCAGCGCGCCGGTGGCGGCGAGCTGGAGCAGTGCGAGCGGGACGGAGTCCCCGGCGGTGCGGGCCGAGTCCAGGGCGCTGACCGGCGGGATCCAGCGCAGCACCGAGGCGAACGGCTTCAGCGGCGACAGGTCGAGGCCGTCGTCACCGGGCCGGCCCAGGATGCTCTGCGAGGCCAGGTTGCCGACCTGCACCAGGATCGCGAACAGCAGACCGCCGAACACGGCGAAGTCCTTGCCCCGGCGGCTGGAGAGCAGTCGGGCGTTCCCGGCTGCGACCGCGCGGGACAGCGTGACCAGGCAGACCACCGTCAGCGGTACCCCGAGCACGGCGAACGGGACCGCCACCGCCCCCGCGGCGGCGGCGGTCACGGCGCCGGTCAGCAGCACCAGCGCGATCACCGGTCCCGGCCCGATCAGCGCGGCCAGCAGCGTCCCGCGCAGCAGCGGTCCCGGCCGTAGCGGCAGCATGGTGAGCCGGGTCGGGTCGGAGCTCTCGTCGCTGCTGAACAGGAAGAGCGGCAGTGCGGCCCAGCCGATCACCAGCGACGTGGTGAGCATCACGGTCGCGTCGGCGGCGCCGGCGTGCCCGTTCAGGAAGGCGAAGGCGGTAGCGATCGCGGCGGTGAACAGCAGGCCCAGCACTGAGCCGACCACGTACAGCGCCCGGCGGCCTGGGCTGCGGCGCAGGCCGTTGGCGAGCAGCCGGAGTTTGAGTGAGACCAGGGTCCGGACCACCACGCGGTCCGCGGGGAGGTTCATCGGGCCTCGCCCAGCCAGTCCAGGCTCTGCTCGTCCTGCTCGCGGACCCCGATCAGGTCCAGGAAGGCGGTGTGCAGCGAGCGGTCGCCCCGGACGGTGTCCAGCGGGCCCTGGGCGATCACCTGGCCCGCGTTTATCACCGCGACCCAGTCGCAGAGCTGCTCGACCAGCTCCATCACGTGGCTGGAGAAGACCACCGTGGAGCCGCTGGCGGCGTACCGCTTGAGCACGCCCCGGATGGTCTGCGCGGAGACCGGGTCGACACCCTCGAACGGCTCGTCCAGGAACAGCACGTCCGGGTTGTGCAGCAGCGCGGCGGCCAGGCCGATCTTCTTCCGCATGCCGGTGGAGTAGTCGGCGACCAGCTTGTCCGCGGCGGCGGCCAGGTCGAGGACGGTCAGCAGCTCCTCGGCCCTACGGTCCACCTCGGCACCGGGCAGGCCGCGCAGCCGGCCGTTGTACTGGAGCAGCTCCCGCCCGCTGAGCCGCTCGAACATGCGCAGGCCCTCGGGCAGGATGCCGATCCTGGCCTTCACCCCGACCGGGTCGGTCCAGACGTCGGCGCCGTGGACCAGCACGGTGCCCTCGTCGGGGCGGAGCAGGCCGGTGACCATCGAGAGCGTGGTGGTCTTGCCCGCCCCGTTGGGGCCGACCAGGCCGATGAAGGAGCCGGCGGGCAGGTCCAGGGTGAGTCCTGCGACCGCGGCGTGGTCGCCGAAGCGCTTCCACAGGTTGTGGATGCTGACGGCAGGTGTCATGTGAGCACTCCTGTAGGTACGGATGTGCGGCCAGCCTCGCAGAGGTGGGCCGGGCTGCGGCACCCCACGAACGACGGGCGTGTCTGCTCCGATCGGGTGAATGTGCAACTGTGCGGAGGTGCCGTTCGTCATGCACCATGAGGAACCGTCAGGAAGTGGGCCCGGATGAGCATGCAGCCTTGGGGAGCGCCGCAGCCGCAGCCGTACGGCAACGGCCAGGCGGCCATGCGCGCCGCGCACAGCGACCGCGAGCGCGCGGTGGACGTGTTGAAGGCCGCCTACGCCGAGGGGCGCCTCTCGGCGGACGAGTACGGCGCCCGGTTCGAGGGGGTGCAGCGCGCCAAGACGTACGGCGAGCTGGCCTACCTGGTCTCCGACCTGCCGGTCGGCCCGGCCGTGCTGCCGATGGCGGCGATGCCGATGATGGCGCGGCCGGTGTACGCGCCCCGGACCAGGACCAACCCGCTCGCGGTCACCTCGCTGGTGCTCGGGCTGCTCTGCCTGCCGACCTTCGGATTCTTCGGCATCCCCGCCGTGGTGACCGGCCACCTGGCCAAGAACCAGCTGCCCCGCACCGGGGAGGACGGCGACGGCATGGCCACCGCCGGTCTGGTGCTCGGCTGGCTGTCGGTGGGCGGCTGGGCGCTGCTCCTGTTGCTGGCCGTCGTCTCCTGAGGTATGCCGGTTGAGTGTGCTCGGCGGGGGCCGAGCTGCGGCGTTGCATTTGTTTTGACCGGCGCCGATGCGCTAGGTACGCTCTGACCTTGTGCCTGGGGTGTCCCCGGGTCCTTGTGCGTGCCAGCAGACCGGCCGCCGTACCGGAGTGGTCACCACTCCGTGAGCGCCGCCGCTGCACATCGGCTCATGGATTCCGCCCTCGAAAGAGGCTCAACACACCCGACCGCGTGGGTCGGACGTTGGGGTCACCGCAGGTTAGTTTTACGCAGCCTTGGCACACAGAAAACGGAGAAACGGTGCCTACGATCCAGCAGCTGGTCCGAAAGGGCCGGCAGGACAAGGTCGAGAAGAACAAGACGCCCGCGCTGAAGGGTTCCCCTCAGCGCCGCGGTGTTTGCACGCGTGTGTACACCACCACCCCGAAGAAGCCGAACTCCGCGCTTCGCAAGGTGGCCCGTGTGCGCCTCACCAGCGGGATCGAGGTCACCGCCTACATTCCGGGCGAGGGCCACAACCTGCAGGAGCACTCCATCGTGCTGGTGCGCGGTGGCCGTGTGAAGGACCTTCCTGGTGTCCGCTACAAGATCATCCGCGGCTCGCTCGACACCCAGGGTGTCAAGAACCGCAAGCAGGCTCGTAGCCGCTACGGCGCCAAGAAGGAGAAGTAAGAATGCCTCGTAAGGGTCCTGCCCCGAAGCGCCCGGTCATCATTGACCCGGTCTACGGTTCGCCGCTCGTGACGTCGCTGGTCAACAAGATCCTGCTGCACGGCAAGCGTTCCACCGCCGAGCGGATCGTCTACGGCGCCCTCGAGGGTGTCCGTGAGAAGACCGGCGCCGACCCGGTCGTCGCGCTCAAGCGCGCGCTGGAGAACGTCAAGCCCACCCTCGAGGTGAAGTCCCGCCGCGTCGGTGGCGCCACCTACCAGGTGCCGGTCGAGGTCCGTCCGGGCCGCGCCAACACCCTGGCGCTGCGTTGGCTGGTCGGCTACTCCCGCGCCCGTCGCGAGAAGACCATGACCGAGCGTCTGCTCAACGAGATCCTCGACGCCTCCAACGGCCTCGGTGCTTCCGTGAAGCGTCGCGAGGACACGCACAAGATGGCCGAGTCCAACAAGGCCTTCGCGCACTACCGCTGGTAGTCCGAACCCCGTCACTAGACAGAGAGAGAACGAGCCACCATGGCTGCAACCTCCCTTGACCTGGCCAAGACCCGGAACATCGGGATCATGGCCCACATCGACGCGGGCAAGACCACCACCACCGAGCGGATCCTGTTCTACACCGGTGTCTCGTACAAGATCGGTGAGGTCCACGATGGCGCTGCCACCATGGACTGGATGGAGCAGGAGCAGGAGCGCGGCATCACGATCACGTCGGCCGCGACGACCTGTCACTGGACCCTCGACGGCGTCGACAACACCATCAACATCATCGACACCCCGGGCCACGTCGACTTCACCGTCGAGGTGGAGCGTTCGCTCCGCGTGCTCGACGGTGGCGTGACGGTCTTCGACGGCGTCGCCGGTGTCGAGCCCCAGTCCGAGACGGTGTGGCGTCAGGCCGACCGTTACGGCGTCCCGCGCATCTGCTTCATCAACAAGCTGGACCGCACGGGCGCGGACTTCTACTTCTGCGTGCAGACCATCGTGGACCGCCTCGGCGCGACCCCGCTGGTCATGCAGCTCCCGATCGGCGCCGAGGGTGACTTCACCGGTGTCGTCGACCTGGTGAAGATGAAGGCCCTGGTCTGGTCCGCGGACGCCCCCAAGGGCGAGATGTACGACACCGTCGACATCCCGGCCGACCTGGCGGACAAGGCGGCCGAGTACCGCGAGCAGCTGCTCGACACCGTCTCGAACGTCAGCGACGAGGTGATGGAGCTCGCCCTCGAGGGCGAGGACATCCCCGAGGAGCTGCTGGTCGCGGCGATCCGCAAGGGCACGCTGAACTCGGACTTCACCCCGATCTTCTGCGGCTCCGCGTTCAAGAACAAGGGCGTCCAGCCCCTGCTCGACGCGGTCGTCAAGTACCTGCCGTCGCCGATCGACATCGAGGGCATCGAGGGCACCAAGCCCGGCGACGACTCGGTCAAGATCACCCGCAAGCCTTCGGACGACGAGCCGCTGGCCGCGCTGGCGTTCAAGATCATGTCCGACCCGCACCTCGGCAAGCTCACCTTCGTCCGGGTCTACTCCGGGCGCCTTGAGGCCGGCACCGCCGTCCTCAACGCGGTGAAGGGCCGCAAGGAGCGGATCGGCAAGATCTACCGGATGCACGCGAACAAGCGTGAGGAGATCGACTCGGTGGGCGCCGGCGACATCGTCGCCGTCATGGGTCTCAAGCAGACCACCACCGGCGAGACCCTGTCCGACGAGAAGCACCCGGTCATCCTGGAGTCCATGGACTTCCCGGCCCCGGTCATCCGCGTCGCGATCGAGCCGAAGTCGAAGGGTGACCAGGAGCGTCTGGGCACCGCGATCCAGCGGCTGGCCGAGGAGGACCCGTCCTTCCAGGTCAACACCGACGAAGAGACCGGCCAGACCATCATCGCGGGTATGGGCGAGCTGCACCTCGAGGTGCTGGTCGACCGTATGAAGCGTGAGTTCAAGGTCGAGGCCAACGTCGGCAAGCCGCAGGTCGCGTACCGCGAGACGATCCGCAAGGCCGTCGAGCGCATCGACTACACGCACAAGAAGCAGACCGGTGGCTCCGGCCAGTTCGCGAAGATCCAGATCGCGATCGAGCCGATCGAGTCCGGCGAGGGCTACGAGTTCGTGAACAAGGTCACCGGTGGCCGCGTTCCGCGCGAGTACATCCCGTCGGTCGACGCCGGTTGCCAGGAGGCCATGGAGTTCGGCGTTCTCGCCGGCTACCCGCTTCAGGGCGTCCGCGTCACCCTGCTCGACGGTGCCTCGCACGACGTCGACTCGTCCGAGCTCGCCTTCAAGATCGCCGGTTCCATGGCGTTCAAGGAGGGTGCTCGCAAGGCCAGCCCGGCCCTGCTCGAGCCGATGATGGCCGTCGAGGTCACCACGCCCGAGGACTACATGGGCGACGTGATCGGTGACATCAACTCTCGCCGTGGCCAGATCCGGTCCATGGACGAGCGTCACGGTGCCCGCGTCGTCACGGCGCTGGTCCCGCTCTCCGAGATGTTCGGCTACGTCGGTGACCTGCGCAGCAAGACCTCTGGTCGCGCGAGCTACTCGATGCAGTTCGACTCGTACGCCGAGGTTCCGCGGAACGTGGCGGACGACATCATCGCCAAGGCCAAGGGTGAGTGACGTCCCGCAATCGGGACGTTCGTGAACCCTTAGGCTATTAGGAGGCGAACCTGGGGGATCCTTCCCGGATCCCCCAGGCTTCCTCCGCCCCCACCCGCGGGACGGCACGCTCCGTGCCAAACCCGATCAAAGACCAACTGACGTCAGCACGGCGTACAGAACTGTCCTCAGGAGGACTGCAGTGGCGAAGGCGAAGTTCGAGCGGACGAAGCCCCACGTCAACATCGGCACCATTGGTCACATCGACCACGGTAAGACGACCCTTACCGCGGCCATCACCAAGGTGCTGCACGACGCGTACCCGGACATCAACCCCTTCACGCCTTTCGACCAGATCGACAAGGCCCCGGAGGAGCGTCAGCGCGGTATCACCATCTCGATCGCGCACGTCGAGTACCAGACCGAGGCGCGTCACTACGCCCACGTCGACTGCCCGGGTCACGCTGACTACATCAAGAACATGATCACCGGTGCGGCCCAGATGGACGGTGCGATCCTCGTCGTCGCCGCCACCGACGGCCCGATGCCGCAGACCAAGGAGCACGTGCTCCTGGCCCGCCAGGTCGGTGTCCCCTACATCGTCGTCGCGCTGAACAAGTCCGACATGGTGGAGGACGAGGAGATCCTGGAGCTCGTCGAGCTCGAGGTCCGTGAGCTGCTCTCCGAGTACGACTTCCCGGGCGACGACCTGCCGGTCGTCCGCGTCTCGGCGCTCAAGGCGCTCGAGGGCGACGCCGAGTGGGGCCAGAAGCTCCTCGGCCTGATGGAGGCCGTGGACGAGTCCATCCCCACCCCGGCCCGCGAGGTCGACCTCCCGTTCCTGATGCCGATCGAGGACGTCTTCACGATCACCGGTCGTGGCACCGTCGTCACCGGCCGCATCGAGCGTGGTGTCCTCAAGGTCAACGAGACTGTCGACATCATCGGCATCAAGGAGACCAAGACCACCACCACGGTCACCGGCATCGAGATGTTCCGCAAGCTGCTCGACGAGGGCCAGGCGGGCGAGAACGTCGGTCTGCTCCTCCGTGGCATCAAGCGCGAGGACGTCGAGCGCGGCCAGGTCATCATCAAGCCGGGTTCGGTCACGCCGCACACCGACTTCGAGGCCCAGGCCTACATCCTGTCGAAGGACGAGGGTGGCCGTCACACCCCCTTCTTCAACAACTACCGCCCGCAGTTCTACTTCCGTACCACGGACGTGACCGGCGTCGTGACCCTCCCCGAGGGCACCGAGATGGTCATGCCGGGCGACAACACCGCCATGTCGGTCGTGCTGATCCAGCCGATCGCCATGGAGGAGGGCCTGAAGTTCGCCATCCGTGAGGGTGGCCGCACCGTCGGCGCCGGCCAGGTCACCAAGATCGTCAAGTAATTTCGACGCTCTGACCTGCCTGCACCAACAGGCAAACCTGAGGGCCCCGCACACCGACCGGTGTGCGGGGCCCTCAGGCGTGTCCGGCCGCGGCGCCCGGGTCGGTACGTTCCCGGGTCGGTACGTGCTCCCGCCGACGTGGACGACGCTGAGCCCGCAGCGGGCACGGGACGTCATGCGCGCACGGGACGTCATGCGCGAAGGACGTCGTACGGGAACGGAGAACGCCGGAGGGGCGAGAGCCGACCTCGGCTCCCGCCCCTCCGGCGGACTGACGGGCGTCAGGACCCGGCAGCCACCTCCTGCGGCGGGGTGTTGGCGGGCCGGCTGCCGTTCCACGCCCAGACGCCGAGCAGCAGACACCCGACCGCGGCCGCCAGCAGCGCCGTGGCCGAGCCGGTCGGCGGGTGCCAGGACCCGGCGAGCGGGTTGAGCGGCGTGTAGGTGAGCGAGCTGCCCAGGCCGGACTGCCAGCGGACCATCGTGTAGGCCAGGAAGGCCAGCTGCAGCGGTAGCAGCAGCAGCGCGAAGGCCCGCACCAGGGAGGCCGACCTGGCCTCGTTCAAAATCTCTCGACGGCCCAGCACGAACGCCGCCAGGATCGGCAGGCCCACCATGACCGGCAGCATGTAGCGGCCCTGTGCGACGAAGCCGTACTTGTGGGCTCCTATGACGTCGGAGAGCGTGGTCGCACCGAAGGCCGCCGCGAAGACGGCGAACATGCGCCAGCGGTCCACCCAGCGGCCGCAGGCCATGGCCAGCAGCAGGAGGCAGCCGAGGGCCAGCAGCCAGAGGTGGTAAGCGCTGCCGGGCAGGTACGTGTCGAGCCAGGAAGGCACACCGATCATCTGGACGACGTAGTCGGGCCAGCGGACGATCACCTCCTGCCGGATCCCCTGGGCGAAGGTCATCTTCGGCGGCGCGGCCAGCGACCCGAGCTCGGCGACCCGCATCGCCACCGTCCAGGCCGCCCCGGCCACGGCTGTGACGAAGACGACTCCGGCGGCCCAGCGGAACGCGACCGAGCGCAGCAACTGCGCGATCCGCTCCCGCTTCGTCGGGATCAGCATGACCGCGAAGATCACCAGGCACCAGAGCGGGCCGAGGGCCCGGAGCGTGACCAGCACGGAACCCGCGATGCCGATCTGCACCATGGCGGCCCGCCGCAGCGGTGCCTCCGGGTCCAACAGGGTGGGGATCAGGGCCGCGAACAGGGCGGCCCCGGCGGCGATCTCGACGCTGTTGGGGTTGACCGAGCCGGCCAGGTGGATCGTCATCGGGGTCACGGCGGCCAGCACGCCCGCCGCCATCACGCGGTGCCTGGTCCACGCCACCGCGCTGTACGCGGCGCTCGCCAGGAGGGCCGCGACCAGGGCGGCGTTGATCAGCCGGGCCAGGGTGACGCCCACCCAGTTGGGCCAGGGGTTCAGCGGCCAGCCGACCACGGCGTAGTAGACCGGGTTGTAGCGCCCGGCCCTGGTCGCCACCCGCTCCACCTGCTGGTCGCCACCCGGTGCCTCGGCGCAGGCGGCGGACTTGGAGGGCTCGAAGTACCAGCAGTTCTGCCGGACCAGCGATTTCGGGATGTTCTGGAAAGCCCCGGTGCCCATGTCGGCCGCCTCGGGCTTGGGCGCGAATTCACCCCGCGCCACACCTGCGGCGCGCACGATGTGCTGCGCCTCGTCGGGGCTGGCGTCGTACGGTCCCGCCAGCGCCCAGCCGGCGCAGAGCAGGAAGAAACCGATGAACGCGGTCCACCAGCTTCGCCGGAAGGACTGACGCTTCCGGCCCTGCGCCCTACGGCGGTTCGAACCGGGCGCCGACGGGCTCGACTGGGGGACGGAAGGGGGGGAATAGGAGGACACGCGACCAAGATACCGGTGGGTGGAGCGGCGGAATCGGAGGGCCGCGTGCCAGTGGGTTCGGTGGCACTTACCATTCCCTCTGTGACTTCACTGGACTCGCCTGCCGAAACGTCGGATACCTCCCGGAAGGGGCGGATCCGTACGCTGCTCGGCCATAGCGCCGTGCGCTTCCTGATCGCGGGCGTCATCAGCGCATCGGTCGACATGGGAATGCTGTTCCTGTTGCACGGCGTCCTGAACGTCCCGCTCGCGCTGGCCACCTTCGCCGGTGTCCTGACCAGCTTCGCGGTGAACTTCCTGCTGAACCGGCTCTGGTCGTTCGGCAGCTCCGCACCGGTGGCCGGCCAGAGCGTCCGCTACCTGCTGATGGCCGGCTGCAACTGGGTGGGCACCGTGCTGATGGTCAGCCTGCTGGTCAAGCTCGGGCTGTTCTACCTGCTGGCGAGGGCCCTGACGCTCGCCGTGCTGTCGGTGGTGAACTACGTCGGCTACCGCCGCTGGGTCTTCAAGTGACAGCGCCCCGGGACCACGCAGGAGGGCCCGGCAGCCGATCAGGCTGCCGGGCCCTTCCAGGCGTTCCGCCGGTCAGGAGCGCTCGGCGCCCAGGCCCGCGGTGAAGGACCTGACGGCCCGGTAGTCGGGCAGCAGGCCACTCGCCAATGCCTCGCTCAGCGTCGGTGCCTCCGCGTCCTTCGCGGACAGCTGCGGCACCCCGGCCGGCCAGTCGATCGCGAGATCCGAGTCCAGCGGGTGCACGCCGTGCTCGCCGGTCGGGTTGTACGCCTCGGAGCACAGGTACGTCAGCGTGGCGTCGTCGCTCAGGGCGCAGAAGCCGTGACCGAGGCCCTCCGAGAGGTAGACGGCCTTGCGCTCGTTCTCGTCGAGCCGCACGCCCTCCCACCGTCCGAAGGTCGGTGAGCCGACCCGCAGGTCCACGATCACGTCCAGCACCGCGCCCCGGACGCAGGTCACGTACTTGGCCTGACCGGGAGGTACGTCGGCGAAGTGGATGCCCCGGACCACGTCGCGGCTGGACACCGAGAGGTTGGCCTGGGCGAGCCGGAGCGGATGGCCGACGACGGCGGCGAGCTTGTCGAACCGGTACCACTCGGTGAACAGGCCGCGCGCGTCACCGTGCAACTGCGGTGTGATCTCCCAGGCGCCCTCGATGGACAGCTCCTCGATCTTCACAGCGCGCCTTCCTCGTCCAGCAGGGCCACCAGGTAGTCGCCGTAGCCGCTCTTGAGCAGGGGCTCGGCGAGCTCCCGCAGCTGTTCGGAGCTGATCAGGCCGGCTCGCCAGACGGCCTCCTCGATGCAGCCGATCTTGAAGCCCTGACGTTCCTCGATGACCCGGACGAACTCCGAGGCCTGCACCATCGAGACGAAGGTGCCGGTGTCCAGCCAGGCGGTGCCCCGGTCGAGGATCGTCACGTGGAGGCTGCCGGACCTCAGGTAGGCCTCGTTGACGGCGGTGATCTCGAGCTCGCCGCGGGCGCTGGGCTTCAGACCGCGGGCGATGTCCACGACCTTGTTGTCGTAGAAGTAGAGACCGGGAACGGCGTACCGGGACTTGGGTACGGCGGGCTTCTCCTCGATGGAGATCACCTGGCCCGACTCGTCGAACTCGACCACGCCGTAGGCGGTCGGGTCGGCCACCGGGTACGCGAAGACCCGACCGCCGTCGGCGCCGGTGTGTTGCGCGAGCCGGGTGCCGAGGCCGCTGCCGTGGAAGATGTTGTCGCCGAGGATCAGCGCCACCGGCTGGTCGCCGATGAAGTCGGCGCCCAGGACGAAGGCCTGCGCGATTCCTTCGGGGCGTTCCTGGACGGCGTACTCGAGACGGAGCCCGAGCTGCGACCCGTCGCCCAGCAGCCGCTCGAACTGCTCGCGGTCGGCAGGGGTGGTGATGATCAGGATCTCGCTGATTCCCGCCATCACCAGGGTGGAGAGCGGATAGTAGATCATCGGTTTGTCGAAGACCGGGAGGAGCTGTTTGGAGACGGCTCGGGTCAGCGGCCAGAGGCGCGAGCCGGTTCCGCCGGCCAGGAGGATTCCACGCATGCGAGCAGCTTAGACCGCCCGGCAACGATCACCCGAGGCCCTGGGCGACGGGGAGGGCGCCCCCGGTGGGCCCGCCCACGGGCGGTCCGGGGCGGTCGGAGCGGCCCCACGGGCGCGGGTAGACTTCGCGCATTATGCGCATCCTCGTGACCGGCGGCGCCGGATTCATCGGTTCGGAGTTCGTCCGTCAGCTTCTCGGAGCGGACGAGAGTGCCCGGATCACCGTCTTCGACAAGCTCACCTACTCGGGCGTCCGGGAGAACCTCGACCCGGTGGCCCAGCACCCGGGCTACACCTTCGTGCAGGGGGACATCTGCGACGCGGACGCGGTCGAGCAGGTGATGCCCGGCCACGACGTCGTGGTGCACTTCGCGGCCGAATCCCACGTGGACCGTTCGATCGCCGGTGCGGGCCCGTTCGTCCTCACCAACGTGCTGGGCACCCAGGTCCTGCTGGACTCCGCCCGCAAGCACGGGGTGGCCCGTTTCGTGCACGTCTCCACGGACGAGGTGTACGGCTCGATCAGCGAGGGCTCCTGGACCGAGAGCTGGCCGCTCGCCCCCAACTCGCCGTACTCGGCCTCCAAGGCCGGCTCCGACCTGCTGGCACTGGCCTACCACCGCACCCACCGGATGGATGTCGTGGTGACCCGTTGCTCCAACAACTACGGGCACTACCAGTTCCCGGAGAAGGTCATCCCGCTGTTCACCACCAACCTGATCGACGGCCGGAAGGTGCCGCTGTACGGCGACGGTGGCAACATCCGCGACTGGCTGCACGTCTCGGACCACTGCCGCGGCATCGAGCTCGTGATGCGCGGCGGCCGCGCCGGTGAGGTCTACAACATCGGCGGCGGCACCGAGATCAGCAACAAGGAGCTGACCGGCCTCCTGCTGGACGCCGCCGGCGCCGGCTGGGAGATGGTCGAGCCGGTCGAGGACCGCAAGGGCCACGACCTCCGCTACTCGCTGGACATCGGCAAGATCCGCGAGGAGCTCGGCTACGAGCCGCAGGTCCGCTTCGAGGACGGCCTCGCCGCGACCATCGCCTGGTACCGCGAGAACCGCGCCTGGTGGGAACCGCTGAAGCAGAAGGCGGCACTGGAGAAGTGACTTCCGACACTGCCCGCTGGTTGGTGACCGGTGCGGCCGGGATGCTCGGTCAGGACGTACTGGCCGAGCTCGAGGCCGCCGGGATCGAGGCCACCGCCCTCCGCCGGGCCGACCTCGACATCACCGACGACACGGCCGTACTGGCCGCCGTCTCCGGCCACGCCGTGGTGGTCAACTGCGCCGCGTGGACGGACGTCGACGGTGCCGAGAGCGCCGAGCAGGCCGCCACTGCGGTCAACGGCCTCGGGGTGCGCAACCTCGCCGCGGCCTGTGCCGCGACCGGGGTCAGGCTGCTGCACGTGTCCACCGACTACGTGCTCTCCGGTGACGCCGCGGAGCCGTACGCCGAGGACGCCCCGACCGCTCCGGTCAACGCCTACGGGCGCTCCAAGCTGGTGGGCGAGCAGGCGGTCCGCGAGCTGCTGCCGCAGTCCGGCTACATCGTCCGGACGGCCTGGCTGTACGGCGAGCACGGTCCGAACTTCGTGGCCACCATGCTCAAGCTGGCGGCCCAGCGCGACACCCTGGACGTGGTGGACGACCAGCACGGTCAGCCGACCTGGTCGCGGGCCCTGGCCAGGCAGCTCACCGCACTCGGCCGGGCCGCGCTGGCGGGCCGGGCGCCCGCCGGGGTCTACCACGGCACCGCGACCGGCCGGACCACCTGGTTCGGGCTGGCCCGCGAGTCGTACCGGCTGAGCGGCCTCGATCCCGAGCGGATCCGCCCGACCACCTCCGAGGCGTTCGTCCGTCCGGCCGTCCGGCCGGCGTTCAGCGTGCTCGGTCACGAGCGGTGGGCCGCGGCCGGCCTGGCGCCGCTGCCCGAGTGGCGGGACATGCTCGGTGAGGCGCTGGAGCGCCCGGCCTTCGTCGAGCTCCGGCCGTGACCGGCCTGCTCGGGAGGGTCACCCGCGCCCTCCCGCCGGGGCTCTTCGCCGTCGCCGTCGGCACGGTGACGCTGGGCGTCGCGTCCTACGTGCACCTCGGCATCGCCGGGCACGCGCTGGACCGGGAGTCGCTCGCCGAGGTGTCGGTGCTGTGGACCATGGCGATGTCCTTCGGGCTCGGTCTGTTCTTCCCCGTCGAGCAGGAGCTCACCCGGGTGATCGCCGCCCGAGCGGCCACCGGCCAGGGGGCGCTGCCCGTGCTTCGGAAGGCGACCGTGCTGACCGGTGCGGTCCTGCTGACCGTGCTGGTCGGGCTCGTCGTCTTCTCGGGCCAGATCGCGGACGTCTTCTTCCACGGCGACCGGACCATGGTGGTGGCGCTGGCCGCCGCCTTCGTCGGTCCGGCGGCCTGCTACCTGACCCGGGGCGTGCTGGCCGGCCTCGGGCTGTTCACCGCGTACGGGGTCCAGCTCGGCCTCGACGGTGTGCTGCGGATGGTCTTCTCGGTGACCCTGATGGTCGCGGGCGTCCACTCGGCACTGGCCTACAGCCTGGTCCTGGCGGTGTCGCCGGTCCTGGCGATGTTGGTGAGCCTGCCGCTGACCCTGCGGGTGGCCGAGCCGGGGCCGACCATCGGCTGGCGTGAGCTGTGCAGCGGCCTCGGCCTGCTGACCGGCTCGTTCCTGCTCGCTCAGTTCGTCGCGAACGCCGCGGTGCTCAGCATCCAGGTCGTCGCGCCGACTCAGGCTGTGCTGGTCGGGGCGTTCACGGCGGCGATGGTGCTCAGCCGGGTGCCGCTGTTCGTCTTCGGCGCACTGCAGGCCTCGCTGATGTCCGGTCTCTCGACCGCGGTGGCCACCGGCGACCGGGTCGGATTCCGCCGACTGCTGGTCCGGACCTGCGCCATGGTGAGCGCGCTCGGAGTGCTCGGCGGAGTGCCCGCCGTTCTGCTCGGGCCGTGGATCATTCACCTGGCGTTCAACGCGGACCGCCATGCTCTCGGAGCGGTCGACTTCCTCTGGCTCTCCGTCGGCACCCTGGCCTACCTGCTGGCCACCGTGGTCGGACAGGCGGTCATCGCCCGGGGTCACCACCGTCGGCAGCTGCTGGGCTGGCTGCTCGGCACCCTGGCGTTGCTCGCCGTCACCTCTCTGCCGGGTGATCCGGCGGTGCGGGTGGAGGCGGCCTACGCCATCGGGCCACTAGTGGTCCTCGGCGTCCTGCTGCTGGCGCTTCGCGGCGGCGGCAACACGCCGGGCGGCCGGTCCGGGGCCGCCCAGGTGCCGATCGCCGCCGACAGCATTCCGGCCGGTTGACCCGCCGTGCCCGCTCTACCGGTCCCCCGAAAGGGCGCTGTGATTCCCGCGTCCCTAATATGTGCCTCACCCACGCGTGAAAGGCGAACCCCATCGTGCAGTTGAGTGTGCTGACCTCGATCACCGGCGTGCTGGTGCTCGTGTGGATCCTGGAGCTGCTGCGTCGTCAGCAACTCCGGGAGAAGTACGCAGCGCTCTGGCTCGGCATCGGCGTGGTCGTTGCGCCTCTGGGGTTCTTCCCCCGGGTGCTCGACTCATCCGCCCGCAGTCTCGGTATTGCCTCCGGCGCCAGCCTGGTGCTGTTCCTGGGGTTCCTGCTCGTCCTGCTGGTCTGCGTCCACCTCAGCTGGGAGACCAGCAGGCTGGAGGCGGAGACCCGCACCCTGGCCGAGGACGTCGCGATGATGCGCGCGCACCTCGCCGAGCACCACGGCTTCCCGATCGCTCGGGCGAGCACCGACCAGAGCAGCGTGACCGACCCCGAGGTGAGGGCATGATCGACGGCAAGCGGGTACTGATCATCCTGCCCGCCTGGAACGAGGCGGAGGGGCTGCCGAAGATCCTGCGGGAGATCCAGCAGAAGCTTCCCGGCGCGGACACCCTCGTGGTGGACGACGGTTCGGTGGACAACACGGCGGCGGTGGCCGCGGCCACCGGCTCCCGGGTGGCCCAGCTGCCGTACAACCTCGGCGTCGGCGGCGCGATGCGGTTCGGTTACCGCTACGCGCACCTGCACGGCTACGACGTCGCGATCCAGTGCGACGCCGACGGCCAGCACGACCCGGCCTACGTGCCCGCCCTGCTGGCCAAGCTCGACGAGGCGGACCTGGTCATCGGTGCCCGCTTCGACGGTGAGGGCAGCTACAAGGTGCGCGGCCCGCGCAAGTGGGCGATGAAGCTGCTCTCCGTGGTGCTGTCCCGGATCACCGGTACGCGCCTCACGGACACCACCTCCGGCTTCAAGGCCTGCAACAAGCCGCTCATCGAGTTCTTCTCGCAGTGGTACCCGGTCGAGTACCTGGGCGACACCATCGAGAGCATGGTCGGCGCCGCACGGTGCGGCTTCACCATCCGGCAGGTGCCGGTGGCCATGCGCGAGCGGACCACGGGAACGCCCAGCGCCTCCCCGGTCAAGGCCATGATCTACCTGGCCAGGGCCGGTCTGGTGCTGCTGCTCGCGATGATCCGCCGGATGCCGGCGAACCTGAAGGCGATTCAGCCCGCCACCCGTACGGCCGTCAACCGGCCCGAGCTCATCGGCAAGGTGTAGGTTCACGCGATGTCCCGATTCGAGATCCTGCTGCCCTACTACGGCGACGTTCAGCTGATGCAGGACGCCGTCCACAGCGTGTTGGCACAGGACGGCGACGACTGGCGGCTGACGGTCGTCGACGACGGCCAGGAACCCGAGGTCCCCGGCTGGTTCGAGGCGCTCGCCGACCCACGGGTGCGGTACTTCCGCAACGAGGTCAACCTCGGCGTCACCGGGAACTTCAACCGCTGCGTGGAGCTGGCCGAGTACGAGTACCTGGTGCTCATGGGCTGCGACGACCTGATGCACCCCAACTACCTCCAGGTCATCAGGGCGGCGTTGGACCGCTACCCGGAGGCGGGGCTGGTCCAGCCCGGCGTGGTCGTGATCGACGGTGCGGGCAGGCCGACCGAGAGCTTGGCCGACACCGTCAAGCGGCGGCTGTACGCACCCAGGGACCCGGGGCCCGTCCTGATGTCCGGGGAGCCCCTGGCGATGAGCCTGATGCGCGGGAACTGGCTGTACTTCCCGTCGATCTGCTGGCGGACCAAGGCCGTCCAGGCCGCTCGGTTCCGCTCGGACCTGGGCGTCATCCAGGACCTGGCGATCGTCGTCGACCTCCTGCTGGCGGGCGAGTCGCTGGCCCTCACCCCGGAGGTCTGCTTCAGCTACCGCCGGCACGCGGTCAGCGAATCGTCGGTGACGGCGTTCACCGGCAAGCGCTTCGAGGAGGCCAGGCGGTTCTTCCGGGAGACTGCGGACCGGCTGGACGCCTTCGGGTGGCACCGCGCCGCGGCGATCTCCCGCCGTTTCCTCTCCTCCCGGCTGCACGCACTGAGCATGATCCCGGCCGCCGGCCGGAGGGCGGGGCTCCGGGGCATCGCCGCGATGCTCAGCCACGTCGCCGGCCTCCGCGTCTGACCCGGCGCGGCCCGTCCTGTGGAAAAGGGTCCGGCCCCACCTCGACGAGGTGGGGCCGGACCCCTTTTTTACCGGTCGTCAGCCGCGCAGGTCCGCGAGTGAGCTTCCGTTCCCCTCCTGGGCCGTCGCGACGACCGGCGTCGCGGGCTGCGGCGCCGCGGTGGACGGACTGCTCGTCCCGAGGTTCTTGAGCCGGAGCGCGGGCTTCTCCACGAGGAACCAGGAGAACAGCGCGGCCACCACCGAGAGCAGGACCGAGAGGCCGGTGTAGACCGTGTACCCGTGGCGGTTCACCGCGAGCAGGGTCAGGACCTGCTGGATCGGGAAGGCGTAGATGTACACGCCGTAGGAGAGGTCGACCTTGGTGCCGACCTTGGTCAGCGGCCTGGGCATCCGGGCGGCGAGCCAGATCAGCAGGTAGGCGAAGGCGGGCAGTCCGACCACGGTGAAGGCGCCGTACCGTGCGGTGCCGACGAACAGCGCCAGGGCCACCACGGCGGCAACGGCGTTGATCCGCAGCCGGTCCTTGTAGAGCTCGGCGAGCGCGCCCAGGCCGAACATGAAGACCAGCGGGACCAGCATGTCCAGGCTCAGCCCGCCGAGGAGGGGGAGCCGCCAGCCGGGTAGGCCGGTCGGCGGGTACTGCGGGGCGCGCAGGTGCTCGAAGTCGACCGCGATCGAGACCAGGAAGGCGTACAGCCCGGCGACCATGACCGCTACGGCCCACCGGGTACGCCGCCGCAGCACGCCGATCGCGGCCAGCGCGGCGACCACGAAGTAGCAGAACACCTCGTACGCGAGGGACCAGACCGATCCGTTGAACGCTCCCGGGTGGGGGTTGTGGTCGAGCAGTCCCGAGATCCCCCACTGGTCGATCCCGAGGCCCCAGTTGGCCTTGAGGTACTGCCACGGCCCCTCCGGGTGGGCCCAGAAGCCGTCTAGTCGGCCCTGGTGGCGGGCGACCAGCGGCGCCACCACGAAGGCGGTGAGCAGCAGGCAGACCCAGAAGGCGGGGAGGATGCGGATCGCGCGGTTCCAGAGGAAGCGGCCGGTGTCCAGGCGCATCCCGCTGCGGGTGATCAGCAGCCCGGAGAGCACGAAGAAGCCGTTCACCGCGATCGCGCCGAGATTGGTCTGACCCCGCGACTCCGGGAAGCCGAGGTCGTGCGAGCCGAAGCCGAGCGGCATGGCGTGCGCGAAGATCACGGACAGCGCCAGGACCAGCCTGAGGAGCCCGAACCCGTTCTCCCGGCCGAGCGCGTCCGCCAGCGGGGGAGCGGCCAGCAGACGGTTCGGCTTGAGCTTCTTACGAGTCATGATGAGGAGGGCTCCGGGCCGGTAGGGCGGAACGGTGCGCAGGAGATCGTGCCGGTGACCGACTGCGGAGCGTGCCGGGTGGGTGAGGTGCCGGACGGAGCACTCGGCCGGACCACCGGTCCTGGGCCGTCGACGGGCACATCTCAGCCGCCAAATCTAGGGCACACCGCCGACCCGTGGCCAGCATGAGCGTCCGCCGACGGGCGCCCCGTGTCCGTTGTCACTGCGGGACACGGCTAGCATGAGCGCCGCCAGGGGCGTGGGGCAGACGGCCGGTCGGCCCGGGGGCCTTGCTACTGTGACGGGTGTGGTCGTTCTGTGTGAGCGAATGACCACAATGTGACGCAATTCAGACTGTTGCTCCCGATCTGCCTGTACACGATGGCCGTGGGCACACCTGCACAGCTCGGATCTGCGGCAGTACTGCCGCTACACGGAAGCGAATGACACATGACCGATCTGGCGCCTGACGTCGTCGGAGGCCCGGAGGCCGCGCAACAGTCGAAGAAGGCCGGGCGCGCACGGGGCGAGAACTCCCGGCGCTGGACCCAGCGGCGCTGGGTGCTGCCGGCGGCCGAGGCCGTCGTCAGCGTGGCGGCGGCGGTCGGCTTCATGCTGATGTGCATGCACATCAGCGCCAATCCGTTCAACCGGATCGGCCAGGTGAGCGGCCTCGCCAAGGTCCAGCAGTACGCGGCCATGGTCGGGCTGCCGGTCCTGGCGGTCCTGCTCTACAGCGCCTACCGCGGATCGGTGCAGCGCCGCGAGGTCGTCCAGCGGCTGGTCTGCGCGGCGATCGCCGGTCTGGCCACCGGCATCGTGGCGGGCGGCATCGCGGTCGCACTGCACGGCACCCCCTGGGGCCTCGGCGGCCAGGAGGGCGACCCGGGCAACCTGCAGGGCATGGCCAACGACATGATGCGCGGCAAGGGTCTGCCGGGTGTCTACCCGCCCGGTTTCCCGGCGATGCTCGCCGGCTGGGCCGAGCTGCGGTACAACGGCATCGCCGGTGTCGGCTATGCCCTGAAGGACCTGCAGCTGCTGCTCAGCGCGCTGGTCGGGCCGATGAGCTACCTCGCCTGGCGGATGATGCTGCGGCCGTTCTGGGCGCTGGCCATCGCGGTTCCGTCCGCAGTGCTGTTCCTGGACCCGATCCGTCCGTACAGCCACGTCGTGATGATCATCCTGGTCCCGCTGCTCGCCGCCTGCTTCCGCGACCTCCGCCAGGTCGCCGAGCGTTCGCTGCGCTCGGCGCTGCTGCGCGGGGTCGGCTACGGCGTGGTGTTCGGCGCGCTGTTCCTCTGGTACTCGGGCTGGTACGTGTGGTCCGCCCCGGGCGTCCTGGTGATGGGGCTGGCGCTCTTTCCGTGGCGCCGCGGCGGTCAGGCGATCAAGCGTGCGGTGGTCTACCTCGCCGCCATCCTGCTCAGCGCCGCCGCGGTCGGCTCGCCGCTGCTCTACCAGCTGGTCAGGTACGGGCAGGACACCACGGACCGGTACGCGTACATCAGCACGTACATCGACCCGGCGTACGTGCTCGGGTGGATGTCCGACCGGTCGGGCATCTTCACCTACCAGAACTGGCCCGCTACGGGTGAGCTCGCGGGCCAGAGCGGCTTCGCGGTGCTGCTGATCGTCGGGTTCGGCCTCGGCATCGGTCTCGGGCTGAAGAACATGGTGGTGCGGACGACCGCCATGACCCTGGCCAGCGCCTGGCTGCTGCGGTTCTGGTTCGCCTCGCACATGGCGCACGACCAGGCGGTGCAGCTCTACCCCCGCACCACCTGGATCATCATGTACAGCCTGATGATCCTCGCGGTGTACGGGCTGATGATGCTGGTCCAGCGTGGTTCCGGCTGGCTCGGCCGGGCGCTGGAGTCGGCGGGGGCCACGTCGGTCCTGCCGTCCCGCAAGGGGATCGCCCAGGTCACGGCCGGCCTGATCTGCGCGGTGGCCCTGTTCGCCACCATGGGCGCCTCCTGGAACGCGAACCGCTACATGCCCGACCCCTCGACGAACTCCATGGGCATCGACGCCTGGCGGGCCCACACGCTCGTCAAGGAGAACGGCAAGTGCCCGAAGTTCACGCCCGTCCCCGGCGGCAGCTGCGGCGCGGTCAACATGCAGCTCGGCCAGCCCCCGCGCACTGACCCGGACCCGCGGCTGTGGTGCGCCGACACCTGGAGCGACGAGGAGTACCGGGCGGTGTGCGGCCGGAAGGCTCCCTGGCTGAAGTAGTCCGAAGGCGGTAGTCCGAAGGCGGAAGACCGATCGGGGTCGACGTGGCGAAGGCCACGGCGGCCCCGATTCGCGTTTGCGCAGCGTGCTGTGGCAGGATAGCCAAGTTGCTCGGTTGAGTGCCGATGCTGCGCGCCTCCCGCCGGGAGGACCGGAAGCGAGTCCCAGGTACTCGTCGTTCCCGTGATGGCCGTTCATGTGTCCACGTGATTTGGGTGGATGCAGTGGTGTGTAGTCGACACCGCGGCAGCTGCGGGGCGGACGTACGGGAATCTTCCGGGAAGCGTGGGCGGGGCCTCGATCCGGCACCTGGTGGGTGCAATGCTCACCGACTCCGCAGGCCGAGAAGGGAAACCTTCCCGGTTCTTTGCAAGCGAGAGGGCGACACGCCCGAGCGCGGGGGTCGGAAGTAGCCACCCGGAGGTGCCACCGGACCAAGCCACCCGGCCGACTCCGGCAGAAGAAGCAGCAGACGACACAAAGGACTACTGAGTAGCCATGGCGGGACAGAAGATCCGCATCCGGCTCAAGGCCTACGACCACGAGGTGATTGACTCCTCGGCGAAGAAGATCGTCGAGACCGTCATTCGCACTGGTGCGCAGGTCGCGGGCCCGGTGCCGCTGCCCACTGAGAAGAACGTGTACTGCGTCATCCGCTCGCCGCACAAGTACAAGGACTCGCGCGAGCACTTCGAGATGCGCACTCACAAGCGTCTGATCGACATCCTCGACCCGACCCCGAAGACCGTTGACTCGCTGATGCGCCTCGACCTTCCGGCCGGCGTCGACATCGAGATCAAGCTCTGAGAGGCGCGACGAAGATGGCAAAGCAGATTAAGGGAATCCTGGGCGAGAAGCTCGGCATGACCCAGGTCTGGGACGAGAACAACCGGATCGTTCCGGTGACCGTCGTCAAGGCCGGGCCCAATGTCGTGACCCAGGTCCACACCGCTGACGCTGCCGGCTACGACGCCGTGCAGATCGGCTTCGGCGAGATCGACCCCCGCAAGGTGAACAAGCCCCTCGCGGGTCACTTCGCCAAGGCCGGTGTCACCCCGCGCCGCTTCCTGGTCGAGCTCCGCACCGCGGACGCGTCCGAGTACGCCCTCGGCCAGGAGATCACCGCTGAGCTGTTCGAGGCGGGTGTCAAGGTCGACGTGACCGGCACCTCCAAGGGCAAGGGCTTCGCCGGTGTCATGAAGCGTCACAACTTCAAGGGCCTCGGCGCCGGTCACGGCGTGCAGCGCAAGCACCGTTCGCCCGGCTCGATCGGTGGCTGCGCCACCCCGGGTCGCGTGTTCAAGGGCATGAAGATGGCCGGCCGGATGGGCCACGAGCGCGTGACCACCCAGAACCTGACCGTCCATGCCGTTGACGCGGAGAAGGGGCTGCTCCTCATCAAGGGAGCCATCCCGGGCCCGAACGGCGGCCTCGTCCTCGTCCGCACCGCGGCGAAGGGGCTGTGAGGATATGAGCACCATTGACATCCTGTCGCCCTCGGGCGACAAGGCCGGCAGCCTCGAGCTGCCCGCCGAGATCTTCGACGCCAAGGTCAGCGTTCCGCTGATGCACCAGGTCGTCGTGGCGCAGCTCGCTGCGGCCCGTCAGGGCACCCACTCGACCAAGCGCCGTGGCGAGGTCCGAGGCGGCGGCCGCAAGCCGTATCGCCAGAAGGGCACCGGCCGCGCCCGTCAGGGCTCGACCCGAGCCCCGCAGTTCGTCGGCGGTGGCGTTGTCCACGGCCCGAAGCCGCGTGACTACTCGCAGCGGACGCCCAAGAAGATGATCGTCGCCGCTCTGCGTGGCGCGCTCACCGACCGGGCCCGCCACAACCGCATCCACGTCATCACCGACGTGATCGCGGCCGAGGCGCCGTCGACCAAGGCCGCCAAGGGCCTGTTCGGCAAGATCTCCGAGCGCAAGAACGTCCTCCTGGTCGTCGAGCGCGCGGACGAGCTGGGCATCAAGTCCGCTCGCAACCTGCCGAACGTGCACATCCTGGACGCCGGTCAGCTGAACACCTACGACGTGCTCGTCTCCGACGATGTGGTCTTCACCCAGGCTGCTTTCGAGCGTTTCGTGGCCGGTCCGGCCGCGTCCGCCAAGGCTGTGGCTGCTGAGGGCGAGCTCGAAGGGAGCGCCGCCTGATGGCTGCAGAGATCACGAGCAAGACGTTCACGGACCCCCGTGACGTCCTGGTGAAGCCGGTCATCTCCGAGAAGAGCTACTCGCTCCTCGACGAGAACAAGTACACGTTCGTCGTGTCGCCGGGTGCCAACAAGACCCAGATCAAGCAGGCCGTCGAGGCGGTCTTCTCGGTCAAGGTCGAGTCCGTCAACACGCTCAACCGTCAGGGCAAGCGCAAGCGCTCCAAGACGGGCTTTGGCAAGCGCAAGGACACCAAGCGCGCCATCGTGACGCTGGCTGAGGGCAACCGCATCGACATCTTCGGTGGTCCGACCTCCTAACGGGGTCCGGATCGTCGATAAGGACGAGGACGAGAGAGCCAAATGGGCATCCGCAAGTACAAGCCGACTACGCCGGGCCGTCGTGGCTCCAGCGTGGCCGACTTCGTAGAGATCACGCGGTCCACGCCGGAGAAGTCGCTGGTTCGCCCCCTGCACAGCAAGGGCGGCCGTAACAACGCCGGTCGTATCACCGCTCGCCACCAGGGTGGCGGACACAAGCGCGCCTACCGCGTGATCGACTTCCGTCGTCACGACAAGGACGGCGTGCCGGCCAAGGTCGCACACATCGAGTACGACCCCAACCGCACCGCTCGCATCGCGCTGCTGCACTACGCGGACGGCGAGAAGCGCTACATCATCGCGCCGCGCGGCGTCGGCCAGGGTGACCGGATTGAGAACGGCCCGACGGCCGACATCAAGCCCGGCAACAACCTGCCGCTGCGCAACATCCCGGTCGGTACCACCATTCACGCGGTGGAGCTGCGCCCGGGTGGCGGCGCCAAGATGGCCCGCTCCGCGGGTTCCGGTATTCAGCTGCTCGCCCGTGAGGGTCGCATGGCGCACCTGCGCATGCCCTCCGGTGAGATCCGCCTGGTCGACGCGCGCTGCCGCGCGACGGTCGGCGAGGTCGGCAACGCCGAGCAGTCGAACATCAACTGGGGCAAGGCCGGCCGTATGCGCTGGAAGGGCGTTCGCCCGACCGTGCGTGGTGTCGCCATGAACCCGATCGACCACCCGCACGGTGGTGGTGAGGGTAAGACCTCCGGTGGGCGCCACCCGGTCTCGCCGTGGGGCAAGAAGGAGGGTCGCACCCGTAAGGCCAACAAGGCTTCGGACGCCCTCATCGTGCGCCGCCGCAAGTCCAACAAGAAGCGCTAGGAGCAGGTCAGATGCCGCGCAGTCTCAAGAAGGGCCCCTTCATCGACGGCCACCTTCTCAAGAAGGTGGACTCGCAGAACGAGGCGGGTACCCAGAACGTCATCAAGACCTGGTCCCGTCGCTCCGTGATCAGCCCGAGCATGCTCGGTCACACGATCGCGGTCCACGATGGCCGGAAGCACGTCCCGGTGTTCGTCACCGAGTCGATGGTCGGCCACAAGCTCGGCGAGTTCGCGCCGACGCGCACCTTCCGCGGGCACGTCAAGGACGACCGCAAGTCGAAGCGTCGCTAGTCGCCAGCGAAGTACCGACTCAATGACTTACACCAGCAAGGGGACAACCATGGAAGCCAGGGCCCAGGCGCGGTACATCCGCGTCACGCCCATGAAGGCCCGCCGCGTGGTGGACCTCATCCGTGGCATGAGTGCCACGGAGGCCCAGGCCGTCCTGCGTTTCGCTCCGCAGGCAGCCACCGTGCCGGTCGGCAAGGTGCTCAACAGCGCCATCGCCAACGCCGCGCACAACTACAACCACTCCAACGTGGACGACCTCGTGATCAGCGAGGCGTACGTTGACGAGGGTCCGACCCTGAAGCGGTTCCGTCCGCGTGCCCAGGGCCGTGCCTACCGGATCCGCAAGCGGACCAGCCACATCACCGTGGTCGTCAGCAGCAAGGAAGGGACCCGGTAATGGGCCAGAAGGTTAACCCGCACGGGTTCCGCCTCGGCATCAGCACGGACTTCAAGTCCCGCTGGTACGCCGACAAGCTGTACAAGGACTACGTCAAGGAAGACGTCGCCATTCGTCGCATGATGACGAAGGGCATGGAGCGGGCCGGCATCTCGAAGGTCGAGATCGAGCGCACCCGTGACCGCGTCCGCGTTGACATCCACACCGCTCGCCCCGGCATCGTCATCGGTCGCCGTGGCACCGAGGCCGACCGCATCCGCGGCGACCTCGAGAAGCTGACCGGCAAGCAGGTCCAGCTGAACATCCTCGAGGTCAAGAACCCCGAGCTGGACGCCCAGCTCGTGGCTCAGGGCGTCGCGGAGCAGCTGTCCTCCCGCGTGTCGTTCCGCCGTGCCATGCGCAAGAGCATGCAGGGCACCATGAAGTCCGGCGCCAAGGGCATCAAGGTCCAGTGCTCCGGTCGTCTCGGTGGCGCCGAGATGAGCCGTTCGGAGTTCTACCGCGAGGGTCGTGTGCCGCTGCACACCCTTCGCGCGAACGTCGACTACGGCTTCTTCGAGGCCAAGACGACCTTCGGTCGTATCGGCGTGAAGGTCTGGATCTACAAGGGCGATGTCAAGAACATCGCCGAGGTCCGGGCCGAGAACGCTGCTGCCCGCTCGGGCAACCGCCCGGCCCGCACCGACGCCCGCCCCGCGCGTGGCGGCGAGCGCGGTGGCCGCGGTGGCGAGCGTGGCGGCGCCCGTGGTGGCGCCCGTCGTCCCCAGAACACCGAGGCTCCGGCCGCGGCTGTGACGGAGACGCCGGCTGCCGAGAGCACCGGAACGGAGGCCTGACCGTCATGCTGATCCCCCGTCGGGTCAAGCACCGCAAGCAGCACCACCCGAAGCGCCGTGGCGCTGCCAAGGGTGGCACCGAGCTCGCGTTCGGCGAGTACGGCATCCAGGCGGTCACCCCCGCCTACGTGACGAACCGGCAGATCGAGTCCGCTCGTATCGCCGTCACCCGTCACATCAAGCGTGGTGGCAAGGTCTGGATCAACATCTACCCGGACCGCCCGCTCACCAAGAAGCCTGCCGAGACCCGCATGGGTTCCGGTAAGGGTTCCCCCGAGTGGTGGATCGCCAACGTTCACCCGGGACGGATCATGTTCGAGCTGTCCTACCCCAACGAGAAGGTTGCTCGTGAGGCGCTCACCCGCGCTGCTCACAAGCTCCCGATGAAGTGCCGGATTGTCCGGCGCGAGGCAGGTGAGAGCTGATGTCGGCCGGCACCAAGGCTGCTGAGCTGCGCGAGCTTGACAACGAGGGTCTCGTTGCGAAGCTCCGCGAGGCCAAGGAGGAGCTGTTCAACCTCCGCTTCCAGGCGGCGACCGGGCAGCTCGACAACCACGGACGGCTCAAGCTCGTCCGTAAGGACATCGCGCGGATCTACACCCTGATGCGCGAGCGCGAGCTGGGCATCGAGACGGTGGAGAGCGCCTGATGACTGAGAACACCAACGAGACGCGCGGTTTCCGCAAGACCCGTGAGGGTCTCGTCGTCAGCGACAAGATGGACAAGACCGTCGTCGTCGCCGTCGAGGACCGCGTCAAGCACGCTCTGTACGGCAAGGTCATCCGCCGTACGAACAAGCTGAAGGCGCACGACGAGGCCAACGCCTGCGGCATCGGCGACCGGGTTCTCCTCATGGAGACCCGTCCGCTGTCCGCGACGAAGCGCTGGCGCGTCGTCGAGATCCTCGAGAAGGCCAAGTAACGAAGCCGATGTGGTACGGCCGTATGTGCACCAGGTCCCCCAGGGGCGCTGGTGTGAGCAGCGGCCGGCCCGTCGACTCTCGTTGACGATCAGGAGAAAGCTGTGATCCAGCAGGAGTCGCGACTGCGTGTCGCCGACAACACTGGTGCCAAGGAGATCCTTTGCATCCGTGTTCTCGGTGGCTCCGGTCGCCGCTACGCCGGTATCGGGGACGTCATCGTCGCCACCGTCAAGGACGCGATCCCCGGTGGTTCGGTGAAGAAGGGTGACGTCGTCAAGTGCGTCATCGTTCGTACCGTCAAGGAGCGTCGTCGTCCGGATGGCTCGTACATCCGCTTCGACGAGAACGCCGCGGTCGTTCTCAAGAACACCGATGGTGACCCCCGTGGCACCCGCATCTTCGGCCCGGTGGGCCGCGAGCTGCGTGACAAGAAGTTCATGAAGATCATCTCGCTTGCGCCGGAGGTGCTCTAACCCATGGCGAACAGCATGAAGATCAAGAAGGGTGACCTGGTCCAGGTCATCACCGGCAAGGACCGCGGTAAGCAGGGCAAGGTCATCCAGGCCATCCCCGCCACCAACAAGGTCCTGGTCGAGGGTGTCAACCGGGTCAAGAAGCACACCAAGCCGGGTCCGGGCACCCAGGGCGGCATCATCACCGTCGAGGCCCCGGTTCACGTCTCCAACGTCCAGCTGGTCGTGGAGAAGGACGGCAAGAAGGTCGTCACCCGCGTTGGCTACCGCTTCGACGACGAGGGCAACAAGATCCGCGTTGCCAAGCGAACCGGTGAGGACATCTGATGTCTGAGACGACTGTTGAGAAGGTGACCCCCCGTCTCAAGGAGCGTTACAACTCCGAGATCAAGGGTCAGCTGCAGGAGGAGTTCTCGTTCGAGAACGTCATGCTGATCCCCGGCCTGGTCAAGGTCGTGGTCAACATGGGTGTCGGCGAGGCCGCTCGTGACAGCAAGCTGATCGAGGGCGCGATCCGCGACCTCACCGCCATCACCGGCCAGAAGCCGGCGGTGACGAAGGCTCGCAAGTCCATCGCGCAGTTCAAGCTGCGTGAGGGCCAGCCGATCGGCACCCACGTCACCCTCCGTGGTGACCGCATGTGGGAGTTCCTGGACCGTCTGGTGTCGCTGGCCCTGCCGCGTATCCGTGACTTCCGTGGTCTCTCCCCGAAGCAGTTCGACGGCCGTGGCAACTACACCTTCGGTCTGACCGAGCAGGTCATGTTCCACGAGATCGACCAGGACAAGGTCGACCGTCAGCGCGGTATGGACATCACCGTCGTGACCACCGCTCAGAACGACGACGAGGGCCGGGCGCTCCTGCGCGCACTGGGCTTCCCGTTCAAGGAGGCGTAACTCATGGCGAAGAAGTCCCTCATCGCGAAGTCCGAGCGCAAGCCGAAGTTCGCTGTCCGCGGTTACACCCGCTGCCAGCGCTGCGGCCGCCCGCACTCGGTGTACCGCAAGTTCGGCCTCTGCCGTGTCTGCCTCCGTGAGATGGCGCACCGCGGCGAGCTGCCGGGCGTGACCAAGAGCTCCTGGTAACCCAGGCTCCGTCACACAGCGAATCAGCAGGTGTGCCCGACCCCACGTAGTCCGTTTTTGGGCTGCCGTACGGAATCCCGTAGGGTAGTGGGGTCGGGCCCCCTGTCGCGGCAGCCAGAGCTGTCCGCGACCCTCTTATGAGGGCTCGCACCCAGTCTTACTAACGCCGCAGGTCCCCTGCGTCTGTGCCCCCGCCGCACTCCTCGGAGTGCGGCGGGGGGACCTGGCGCGGAGAAACCACGGCGAGAGAGGCCTGAGGCCATCATGACCATGACCGACCCCATCGCAGACATGCTCACGCGTCTGCGTAACGCGAACTCGGCGTACCACGACACCGTGGCGATGCCGGCTAGCAAGATCAAGGCGCACGTCGCCGAGATCCTGCAGCAGGAGGGGTACATCTCCTCTTGGAAGGTTGAGGAGCCGGTTGAGGGCGAGGTCGGCAAGAAGCTGACCATCGACCTCAAGTTCGGCCCCAACCGTGAGCGCTCCATCGCCGGCATCAAGCGCATCAGCAAGCCGGGTCTGCGCGTTTACGCAAAGTCCACCAACCTGCCGAAGGTGCTCGGCGGCCTGGGCGTGGCGATCATCTCCACGTCCTCCGGTCTCCTCACCGACAAGCAGGCCGCCAAGAAGGGCGTAGGCGGAGAAGTTCTCGCCTACGTCTGGTAATTCGGGAAACGGAGGTACAGCAATGTCTCGCATTGGACGGCTGCCCATCCCGGTTCCCGCCGGCGTGGACGTCACCATCGATGGCCAGACGGTCTCGGTGAAGGGCCCCAAGGGCTCCCTCACCCACACCGTTGCCGCGCCCATCGAGATCAGCAAGGGCGAGGACGGCACTCTGCTCGTCACCCGCCCCAACGACGAGCGTCTGTCGAAGGCCCTGCACGGCCTTTCCCGCACGCTGGTGGCGAACATGATCACCGGCGTGACCGCGGGATACCGCAAGTCGCTGGAGATCAGCGGTGTTGGTTACCGAGTCGCAGCGAAGGGCTCCGCGCTGGAGTTCCAGCTCGGCTACAGCCACCCGATCCTGATCGAGGCCAAGGAGGGCATCTCCTTCGTGGTCGAGTCGCCCACCAAGTTCCACGTGGACGGGATCGACAAGCAGCTGGTCGGCGAAGAGTCGGCCAAGATCCGCAAGCTGCGCAAGCCCGACCCGTACAAGGCCAAGGGCGTCAAGTACGCGGGCGAGGTCATCCGCCGCAAGGTCGGAAAGAGCGGTAAGTAAGCCATGAGTCTTTCTGTGAAGATCGGCAAGGGCAACGGCTACAAGAACGCTGCCCGCAAGCGTCGCGCCATTCGCGTTCGCAAGCGCGTCACCGGCACCGAGGTCCGTCCTCGTCTCGTCGTGACCCGCTCGAACCGTCACATGGTCGCCCAGGTCATCGACGACGCCAAGGGTCACACCCTCGCGTCGGCGTCCACCCTCGATGTTTCCATCCGTGGCAACGAGGGCGACAAGACCGAGCTGGCCAAGAAGGTCGGAGCCCTGGTCGCCGAGCGCGCCAAGGCCGCCGGCATCGAGTCGGTCGTCTTCGACCGCGCGGGCAACCGTTACGCGGGGCGCATCGCCGCCCTGGCGGACGCTGCCCGTGAGGCCGGGCTCGACTTCTAAGCCGCTCGTCGGCTCAGTCGACGGACGTAATCGAGAGAGGTAATTCCAATGGCTGGACCCCAGCGCCGCGGTAGCGGCGCCGGCGGCGGCACCGGCGGTGGCGAGCGGCGTGACCGTAAGCGCGACGACCGGGGCAACGCCCCCGCCGTCGAGAAGACTGCTTACGTTGAGCGTGTCGTTGCGATCAACCGTGTCGCCAAGGTTGTCAAGGGTGGTCGTCGTTTCAGCTTCACCGCGCTGGTCGTGGTGGGCGACGGTGACGGCACCGTAGGTGTCGGCTACGGGAAGGCGAAGGAGGTTCCGGCCGCCATCGCCAAGGGTGTTGAGGAGGCCAAGAAGAACTTCTTCAAGGTCCCCCGTATCCAGGGCACCATCCCGCACCCGATCCAGGGCGAGAAGGCCGCCGGCGTCGTGCTCCTGAAGCCCGCGTCCCCCGGTACCGGCGTTATCGCCGGTGGCCCGGTGCGTGCTGTCCTGGAGTGCGCCGGCGTTCACGACATCCTGTCGAAGTCGCTCGGCTCGGACAACGCGATCAACATCGTGCACGCCACCGTGGCTGCTCTGAAGGGCCTCGTGCGCCCCGAGGAGATCGCGGCCCGCCGTGGCCTGCCGCTGGAGGACGTGGCCCCCGCTGCTCTGCTCCGCGCTCGCGCGGCCGGGACCGCGGCGGTGAGTGCCTGATGGCTCGCCTGAAGGTCACTCAGACCAAGTCGTACATCGGCAGCAAGCAGAACCACCGTGACACGCTCCGTTCGCTCGGCCTGAAGCGGCTGAACGACACCGTGGTGAAGGAGGACCGCCCGGAGATCCGCGGCATGGTCCACACCGTTCGTCACCTCGTCACGGTCGAGGAGGTGGACTGAAATGGCAGACAACTCGCCGATCAAGATCCACAACCTGCGCCCGGCCCCCGGCGCCAAGACCGACAAGATCCGTGTCGGTCGTGGTGAGGGTTCCAAGGGTAAGACCGCAGGTCGTGGTACCAAGGGCACCAAGGCCCGCTACCAGGTTCCGCAGCGCTTCGAGGGTGGGCAGATGCCCCTCCACATGCGTCTGCCGAAGCTCAAGGGCTTCAAGAACCCGGCGCACAAGCAGTTCCAGGTCGTGAACCTGGAGAAGCTGGCCGAGCTCTACCCGCAGGGTGGCGAGGTCACCGTGGCCGACCTGATCGCGAAGGGCGCCGTTCGCAAGAACGAGCTCGTCAAGGTTCTCGGCACCGGCGACATCGCGGTTGCGCTGCAGGTGACGGTTGACGCCGTCTCCGGCTCCGCCGCCGAGAAGATCACCGCTGCCGGCGGTACGGTCACCGAGCTCCTCTGAGCAGGTTGACGTCCACGAACCCCGTACCTCCCTCCTGGGAGGTACGGGGTTCGTGCTTTTCGGGTGGCTTTTGTGGTTGAAAACGGGCATCCCGTCCCCCGTGCGTGGGGGAGGAGCCGCGCACGCTTCTTTCGGGTGGCCACACACTGTTAGAGTCCGTGGAGTTCCCTTGTAGGCTGCGCCCAGGCTTGCCTGTGCCGTCCGTTGACGCGGACACCCCGAGGGGCCGCACTCCCCACACCCATTCAGGACCGACCCTCCCGCCGACGACGTGCGGGAGGCGCAGGAGGCACCGTGCTCAGTGCGTTCGCGCGGGCGTTCCAGACGCCCGACCTGCGCAAGAAGCTGCTGTTCACGCTGGGCATCATGGTGCTGTTCCGGCTGGGCGCTCACATCCCCGTGCCGGGCGTCGACTTCGTCGCGGTGAACCAGTGCCTGGAGAAGACCCCGAGCGGTCTGTTCGGCCTGGTGAACCTCTTCAGTGGTGGCGCGCTGCTGCAGCTGACGATCTTCGCGCTCGGCATCATGCCGTACATCACGGCCAGCATCATCCTCCAGCTCCTCACCGTCGTGATCCCGCGGCTCGAGGCGCTGAAGAAGGAGGGCCAGGCGGGTACGGCCAAGATCACCCAGTACACCCGTTACCTGACCATCGCGCTCGCCGTGCTCCAGGGCACCGGCATCGTCGCGACGGCCTCCAGCGGTGCGCTGTTCTCCGGCTGCCAGTACGCCAACCAGGTCGTGCCGGACCAGTCGGTCTTCCGGATCGCCACCATGGTGATCACGATGACCGCCGGCACCACGATGGTGATGTGGCTCGGTGAGCTGATCACCGACCGCGGCATCGGCAACGGCATGTCCATCCTGATCTTCACCTCGATCGCGTCGGGCTTCCCCGGCTCGATGTGGGCGATCAAGCTCTCGGGCAAGATCGGTGACGGCTGGGTCGAGTTCTTCAGCGTCATCGCGATCGGTGTGATCGTGGTGATCCTGGTCATCTTCGTCGAGCAGGCGCAGCGCCGGATCCCGGTCCAGTACGCGAAGCGCATGATCGGCCGCAAGGCGTTCGGCGGGACGTCGACCTACATCCCGTTGAAGGTCAACCAGGCCGGTGTGATCCCGGTCATCTTCGCCTCGTCGCTGCTGTACATCCCGGCGCTGGTCGCCCAGCTGACGAACAGCCAGGCCGGCTGGGCGACCTGGATCCGCGACAACTTCGTCCGCGGTGACCACCCGATCTACATGGCCACGTACTTCGTGCTGATCGTGTTCTTCGCCTTCTTCTACGTCGCGATCTCCTTCAACCCCGAAGAAGTTGCGGACAACATGAAGAAGTATGGTGGGTTCATCCCGGGCATCCGGGCCGGCCGACCGACGGCCGAGTACCTCAACTACGTGCTGACCCGTATCACGTGGCCGGGGTCGCTCTACCTGGGCCTGATCGCGTTGATCCCGATGATCGCCCTGGTCGCCTTCAACGCGAACCAAAACTTCCCGTTCGGTGGCACCAGCGTGCTCATCGTCGTCGGTGTCGGACTCGAAACTGTGAAGCAGATCGAGAGCCAGCTCCAGCAGCGTAATTACGAAGGGTTCCTCCGCTGATGCGTATCGTCCTCGTCGGACCTCCCGGGGCCGGGAAGGGTACTCAGGCGCACGTCCTGGCCAAGACCCTGTCCATTCCCCACATCTCCACCGGAGACCTGTTCCGCGCCAACATCAGCCAGGGCACCCAGCTGGGGCTCGAGGCCAAGGCGTACATGGACGCGGGTCGTCTGGTACCGGATGAGGTCACCATCGGGATGGCCAAGGACCGGATGTCGCAGCCCGACGCCGCCAACGGCTTCCTGCTGGACGGGTTCCCCCGGAACCTCGGTCAGGCCAAGGCCCTGGACGAGATCCTGGTGGAGTTCGGCATCGCCCTCGACGGCGTGCTGGACCTGGAGGTCCCCGAGGACGAGGTCGTCAAGCGGATCGCGGGCCGTCGGCTCTGCCGGGTGAACGGTGGCCACGTGTTCCACGTGGTCTACAACCCGCCGAAGACCGAGGGCGTCTGCGACGAGTGCGGCGGCGAGCTGTACCAGCGCTCGGACGACACCGAGGAGAAGGTGCGGACGCGGCTGGAGGTCTACCACACGGAGACCGAGCCGATCATCGAGTACTACAACCAGCAGGGCCTGCTGGTCACCATCTCGGCGCTGGGCAAGGTCGACGAGGTGACCGAGCGCGCGGTGGCCGCGCTGGAGAGCAAGAAGAGCGTCTGAGACCGACCGGACGGCCGGGACGCCCCCGCACGGGGGAGTCCCGGCCGTTTCGTCGTCGTACGGTGGTAGAGGCAGCACGGCCCCCCGGCAAGGACCGGACGGGCCTTCGAACTGGAAGGCGTGGACCAGATGGTGGAGATCAAGACCCCCGAGCAGGTCGCCAAGATGCGGGTGGCCGGACTGGTCGTCGCCGAGGCGCTGAAGGCGGCCCGCGAGGCCGTCCGGCCGGGTGTCACCACCCAGGAGCTCAACGACATCGCGGCGAAGGTGATCGCCGACCACGGCGCCACCTCGAACTTCCGCGCGCACCACGGCGGCCTGTGGTTCCCGGGTGTGATCTGCGCCTCCGTCAACAACGAGGTGGTGCACGGCATCCCGGGCGACCGGGTGCTGGTCGAGGGTGACCTCATCTCGATCGACTGCGGTGCGATCGTGGACGGCTGGCACGGCGACGCCGCGATCACCGTGGCGGTCGGCGAGGTGGCTCCCGAGGTGGAGATGCTCAGCCGGGTGACCGAGGGCTCGATGTGGGCCGGCATCGCCCAGATGAAGAAGAACAACCGCCTGGTCGAGGTCTCCAAGGCGATCGAGGGCTTCATCCGTCGCCAGCCGCTGCCGCCCAAGGGCAAGTGGGGCATCACCGAGGGGTACGGCGGCCACGGCATCGGGACCGCGATGCACATGGAGCCGCACGTGCTGAACTACGTCGAGCGCGGCCGCGGCAAGGGCCCGAAGCTGGTCCCCGGCACCGTGCTGGCGATCGAGCCGATGGTCTCGCTGGGCACCCCGCACACCACGGTGCTGGAGGACGACTGGACGGTCGTCACCAACGACGGGACCTGGGCCTCGCACTGGGAGCACTCGGTGGCGATCACCGAGCAGGGTCCGCTGGTGCTGACCGCCTTCGACGGTGGCAAGGCGGAGCTGGCCAAGCTGGGCGTGGTCGCGGCGCCGGACCCGCTCGGCTAGTCGCTGACGGGACGTCAAGGGCTCGGTGGGTTTCGCCCACCGGGCCCTTTGTCCTATTTTTAGGAGCCGACACCTTCGAAGGGACTGCAAGTGCTCAAGGGATTCCGCGACTTCATGATGCGCGGCAACGTGATCGACATGGCGGTCGGTGTCGTCATCGGCTCGGCTTTCACCGCGGTGGTGACCGGCTTCGTCGCGGCCTTCCTCACCCCGCTGGTCGGCGTGGTGGTCGGCGCGGCCGGCGACTTCCGCTCGTACAGCTTCGCGCTGGCCGGCGTGACCTTCCCGTACGGCCAGTTCCTGAACGTGCTGATCGCGTTCCTGCTGACCGCCGCGGTGCTGTACTTCTTCGTGGTGCTGCCGGTCACCAAGGCGACCGCCCGCTACCTGCCGAAGAAGCCCAAGGCCCCGAAGCGTCCGTGCCCCGAGTGCCTGACCGAGATCCCGGTGGCCGCCCGGCGCTGCGCGGCGTGCACCGCCCAGGTCGAGCCGCTGGTCCCGGCCGGCGTCTGAGGCGTTTTGGTCCGGGGGCGGGCCGTGGCGTACGATGGACCGTCGGCTCACTCGTAGCGTGCTTCAGCACGCCCTCTGCCCGGTCAGGGCTGGGGTGAATCCAGGTTCGCACGAGCGTGCCGCATACGGTAGCCGTCCCCGGAAGGTGGATCTCGCAGTTCATGGCAAAGAAGCAAGGCGCCATTGAGATCGAGGGCACCGTGATCGAGTCTCTTCCGAACGCCATGTTCAGGGTTGAGCTGCAGAACGGTCACAAGGTCCTCGCGCACATCAGCGGGAAGATGCGGATGCACTACATCCGGATCCTCCCGGACGACCGCGTGGTCGTTGAGCTCAGCCCTTACGACCTGACTCGCGGCCGGATCGTCTACCGGTACAAGTAAGCAACTGTCAGATCTAGACCCGGAGTACCTGAATCATGAAGGTCAAGCCGAGCGTCAAGAAGATCTGCGACAAGTGCAAGGTGATCCGCCGTCACGGCCGGGTCATGGTGATCTGCGACAACCTGCGCCACAAGCAGCGCCAGGGCTGATCAGCTTCACCCAGCATTTCTCGTACGTCTTTGCGTGAGTACAGCTTCGCGCGACGCGACACAACGTAATGAACGGGCTGCCCGATCCGTCCGCAGGACGGACTGCCACCCCCGGTCAGAGGCCGGGGCTCCCACACCGAGAGGTGTCGGAGTAGGTAGCACGTCAGACCTCTGAAGAAACACAGGAGCCTTGAATGGCACGCCTCGCAGGCGTTGATCTCCCGCGTGAGAAGCGCATCGAGATCGCCCTCACCTACGTCTACGGCATCGGTCGCACCCGCGCGCAGCTCGCGCTCGCGGAGACCGGCGTGAACCCGGACATCCGCGTTCGCGACATCGCCGAGGAAGACCTGGTCAAGCTCGGCCAGTACATCGACGCGAACTTCGAGGTCGAGGGTGACCTCCGCCGTGCGGTTGCCGCTGACATCCGCCGCAAGGTCGAGATCGGCTGCTACGAGGGTCTGCGTCACCGCCGGGGTCTCCCCGTCCGCGGCCAGCGCACCCACACCAACGCGCGTACCCGCAAGGGCCCGCGTCGCGCGATTGCCGGCAAGAAGAAGCCGGGCAAGAAGTAGTCCGCCCGTTAACCGGACTTCCCTCCGGCCCGCGGGTTAGCGGACCGACCACCTCAGTAGGAGAACAGACTTATGCCCCCCAAGGGTCGTCAGGCTGCCGGCGCCAAGAAGGTGCGCCGCAAGGAGAAGAAGAACGTCGCTCACGGGCACGCCCACATCAAGAGCACGTTCAACAACACCATCGTTTCGATCACCGACCCCTCGGGCAACGTGATCTCCTGGGCCTCTGCCGGCCACGTCGGCTTCAAGGGTTCGCGCAAGTCCACTCCCTTCGCCGCGCAGATGGCCGCCGAGTCGGCTGCCCGTCGCGCGCAGGAGCACGGCATGCGCAAGGTCGACGTCTTCGTCAAGGGTCCGGGCTCCGGCCGCGAGACCGCGATCCGCTCGCTCCAGGCCACCGGCCTGGAGGTGGGTTCGATCCAGGACGTCACCCCCACCCCGCACAACGGCTGCCGTCCGCCGAAGCGCCGCCGCGTCTGACGCAGCGCCTTCGGGCAGTCTGACGTTTCAAACCACGTACGGGGTCCTGCGCAGTTGAGTGTCACTGCTTGCGGGACCCCGTACGCTGGTTCTGTTCGGCATCAAATAGTGGGTGCCGAGTTCCAACTGGAGGATCTGAAAACATGCTGATCGCTCAGCGCCCCTCGCTGACCGAAGAGGTCGTCGACGAGTTCCGCTCGCGGTTCGTGATCGAGCCGCTCGAGCCGGGCTTCGGCTACACCCTCGGCAACTCGCTCCGCCGCACGCTCCTCTCCTCGATCCCCGGTGCCGCTGTCACCAGCATCCGGGTCGACGGTGTCCTGCACGAGTTCACCACCGTGCCGGGCGTCAAGGAGGACGTGACCGACCTCATCCTCAACATCAAGCAGCTGGTCGTCTCCTCGGAGCACGACGAGCCGGTCGTGATGTACCTGCGCAAGCAGGGCCCGGGTGTGGTCACCGCCGCCGACATCGCGCCCCCGGCCGGTGTCGAGGTGCACAACCCCGAGCTGGTCCTCGCCACGCTCAACGGCAAGGGCAAGCTGGAGATGGAGCTGACCGTCGAGCGCGGTCGCGGCTACGTCTCCGCGGTGCAGAACAAGGCTTCCGGCCAGGAGATCGGCCGGATCCCGGTCGACTCGATCTACAGCCCCGTGCTGAAGGTCACCTACAAGGTCGAGGCCACCCGTGTCGAGCAGCGGACCGACTTCGACAAGCTCATCGTCGACGTCGAGACCAAGCCCGCCATGCGCCCGCGTGACGCCATGGCGTCGGCCGGTAAGACCCTGGTGGAGCTGTTCGGTCTCGCCCGCGAGCTGAACATCGACGCCGAGGGCATCGACATGGGCCCGTCCCCGACGGACGCGGCCCTGGCCGCCGATCTCGCCCTGCCGATCGAGGAGCTCGAGCTCACCGTTCGGTCGTACAACTGCCTCAAGCGCGAGGGCATCCACACCGTGGGTGAGCTCGTGGCCCGCTCCGAGGCCGACCTGCTCGACATCCGCAACTTCGGTGCGAAGTCGATCGACGAGGTCAAGGCGAAGCTGGCCGGCATGGGCCTGGCGCTCAAGGACAGCCCGCCCGGGTTCGACCCGACCGCCGCCGCCGACGCCTTCGGCGCCGACGACCTGGACGACGCGGGTTACGCGGAGACCGAGCAGTACTAAGGATTTCGACAGGGGCGGCCCCCGGGTCGCCCCTGTTCGATGCAAGAAAGCCGTCCGGGCAACAGTGCCCGGGCGCCCGTCCCGGTACCTGATACGGCCGGGTTCGGAGATTTGAGGAGCAATCATGCCCCGTCCCACGAAGGGTGCCCGCCTCGGCGGCGGCCCGCACCACGAGCCGCTGCTGCTCGCCGGCCTGTGCCGCGAGCTGTTCCAGTACGGCCGCATCACCACGACCGAGGCCAAGGCCCGTCGGATGCGCCCGCTGGCCGAGCGCCTCATCACGAAGGCGAAGGTCGGCGACATCCACAACCGTCGCATCGTCCGCAAGACGATCACCGACGTCTCCGTGCTGCACACCCTCTTCACCGAGATCGCGCCGCGCTACGAGAACCGCCCGGGTGGTTACACCCGTATCACCAAGATCGGTCCCCGTCGTGGCGACAACGCCCCGATGGCCGTGATCGAGCTGGTCGAGGCCCTCACCGTCGCGCAGAACGCGGTCGGCGAGGCCGAGGCGGCCACCAAGCGTGCCGTCAAGGAGGCCGACGCCAAGGTCGAGGCCACCGAGGCCGCCGAGACCGAGGTCGTCGCCGACGAGGTCGAGGCCGACAAGGCCTGACGCCTTGAGGTGTTCGTTCGGGCCCGCTTCCCGTTGGGGAGGCGGGCCCGTTCCTTCTTTCCTGGAGTGGATGTGCTGAACGACTGTGCCGAGCAGCCCCCGGCCAAGGACGGTCCGGCGGACGGCCACGTCCGGATCCGGCTCGACCTCGCCTACCAGGGCGCCGAGTTCTCCGGCTGGGCCCGCCAGCGCGGGCGGCGCACGGTGCAGGAGGAGATCGAGAGCGCGCTGCAGATCGTCACCCGCAGCGCGGAGCTCTTCCCGCTCACGGTGGCGGGCCGGACCGACGCCGGGGTGCACGCGAGGGGCCAGGTCGCGCACGTCGACCTGCCGGTCGAGTTGTGGGCCGAGCACGGCGAGAAGCTGCTGCGGCGGCTGGCCGGACGGCTGCCGGCCGACGTACGGGTGTACCGGATCACCGAGGCGCCGTCGGGCTTCGACGCCCGCTTCGCCGCGATCTGGCGCCGGTACGCCTACCGGGTGGCCGACCATCAGGGCGGGGTGGACCCGATGCTCCGGGGGCACGTGCTCTGGCACGACCGGCCGGTGGACGTCGACCGGATGAACGAGGCGGCGCGGCTGCTGATCGGCGAGCACGACTTCGCGGCGTACTGCAAGAAGCGCGAGGGCGCGACCACCATCAGGACGCTGCTCGAACTGCGGTGGGACCGGGTGGCGATCGATCCGTACGCGGCCCAGGAGGGGTCGCTGGCGGTCGCCACGGTGCGGGCCGACGCGTTCTGCCACAACATGGTGCGGGCGCTGGTGGGGGCGATGCTCCTGGTCGGCGACGGGCACCGGCCGGTGGAGTTCCCCGGCGAGGTGCTGGCCGGCGGGGTCCGCAACTCCGCGGTCAACGTGATCCGTCCGCACGGACTGACGCTGGAGGAGGTCGGCTACCCGGCCGACGACCAGCTCGCGGAGCGGAACCGGATCTCCCGGCGCTTGCGGACGCTGCCGGGAGCGGTCGGCTAAACGGTTTGGGTCGACTGCCCTGGCCTTGGCACAATTCCAGGCATGGGACACGTCGAGATTTCGCACCTGGAGTACTACCTGCCGGACGGACGGGTGCTCTTCGACGACGCGTCCTTCCGGGTCGGCGAGGGGTCGGCCGTCGCGTTGGTGGGGGCCAACGGGGCCGGTAAGACCACGTTGCTGCGCATGATCGCGGGGGACACCCAGCCGCACGGCGGCTCGGTGACGGTCAGCGGCGGGCTGGGCGTGATGCGCCAGTTCGTCGGGACGACCGGCCGCGAGGACCAGCGGGAGACGCCGGGGGCGCTGGCCGCCGACGCCTCCGTCCGGGACCTGCTGGTCTCGGTGGCCCCGCCGCGGATCGCGGTCGCCGCCAAGGCGGTGGACGCGGCCGAGCTGGCGATGATGGCGCAGGACGACGAGAAGTCGCAGATGGCTTACGCCCAGGCGCTCTCGGACTGGGCCGACGCGGACGGCTACGACTACGAGACGGTCTGGGACGTCTGCACCACGGCGGCGCTGGGGATGCCGTTCGACCGGGCCCAGTTCCGCGGCCTGAACACGCTCTCCGGCGGCGAGCAGAAGCGGCTGGTGCTGGAGGCGCTGCTACGCGGCCCCGAGGAGGTGCTGCTCCTCGACGAGCCGGACAACTACCTCGACGTACCGGGCAAGCGCTGGCTGGAGGAGGCGATCCGGGCCACTCCGAAGACCGTGTTGTTCATCTCACACGACCGGGAGCTGCTGTCCCGGGCCGCCGACAAGATCATCAGCGTCGAGACCGGTTTCGGCGGCGGTGGCAGCAGCGTCTGGGTGCACGGTGGCGGCTTCGAGTCGTTCCACGACGCCCGCAAGGAGCGCTTCGAGCGCTTCGAGGAGCTGGGCCGCCGTTGGGACGAGGAGCACGCCAAGCTGAAGAAGCTGGTGGTGAACCTCCGTCAGGCCGCCTCGATCAGCCATGCGCTGGCCACCCGGTACGCGGCCGCGCAGACCCGTCTGAAGAAGTTCGAGGAGGCGGGCCGGCCGGAGGAGCCGCCGCGCGAGCAGAACATCACCATGCGGCTCAAGGGCGCCCGGACGGGCGTCCGGGCGCTGACCATCGAGCAGCTCGAACTGACCGGCCTGATGAAGCCCTTCGACCTGGAGGTCTTCTACGGCGAGCGGGTCGGCGTGCTCGGCTCGAACGGCTCGGGCAAGTCGCACTTCCTGCGGCTGCTGGCGGGCGACGACACGGTCAAGCACGACGGCTCGTTCCGGCTCGGCGCCCGGGTGGTGCCGGGCCACTTCCGGCAGACCCACGCCCACCCCGAGCTGCTCGGACGGACCGTCAGGTCGATCATCGAGGAGGAGCACGCGCTCAGCCGCGGCGCCGCGATGGGCGCGCTGCGCCGGTACGAGCTGGACCGGCAGGAGGAGCAGAAGTTCGAGTCGCTCTCCGGTGGCCAGCAGGCCCGGCTGATGATCCTCAAGCTGGAGCTCACCGGCGTCACCGCGCTGCTGCTGGACGAGCCGACGGACAACCTGGACCTGGAGAGCGCCGAGGCGCTCCAGCAGGGCCTGGAGGCCTTCGACGGCACTGTGCTGTGTGTCACCCACGACCGCTGGTTCGCCAAGACCTTCGACCGTTTCCTCGTGTTCGGCGCCGACGGAAGGGTCTACGAGTCCTCCGAACCGGTCTGGGACGAGACCCGCGTGCAGCGCGACAGGTGACCGTTTTTGACCCGTACGGAGCTGCCCGGTAGGCTGGGCCCTTGTTGTGCGTATTGGCTCGCTCCATCTCACGTGAGAGGTCGGTACGCCGGAGATACCCAGGCCGATGACCAGCGGCTCCCCCTTGAATTGCGTCCAAGCGGGACCAGGCTGATCTCTCGTCCGGGTGCTCCTGTCAGGACTCACTCACTGAAAAGCGAAGGCTACGACCGTGCGTACGTACAGCCCCAAGCCCGGCGACGTCCAGCGTCAGTGGCACGTCATCGACGCGCAAGACGTCGTGCTCGGCCGCCTGGCCTCCCAGGCCGCCAACCTCCTCCGGGGCAAGCACAAGGCGATCTACGCGCCGCACGTTGACACTGGTGACTTCGTCATCATCATCAACGCGGACAAGGTGCACCTGTCTGGTAACAAGAAGACCCAGAAGATGGCGTACCGCCACAGCGGCTTCCCGGGCGGTCTCCGCTCGGTCCGCTACGACGACCTCCTGGACAAGAACCCGGAGAAGGCCGTCGAGAAGGCCATCAAGGGCATGATCCCCAAGAACAGCCTGGGCCGCCAGATGCTCTCCAAGCTGAAGGTCTACTCGGGCGACCAGCACCCGCACGCTGCGCAGCAGCCGGTGCCGTTCGAGATCACCCAGGTCGCGCAGTAATTCCGGCCACCAAGCCCCATCACTGAGAAGCTGAGGAACACCGTGGCCGAGACTGCCATCGAGAACACCCTTGAGGTCGACTTCGACGAGAACAACGTCGAAGAGTTCACCTCCGAGGAGAGCTACACCTCCGAGTCGCTGGCCGGCCGTTTCGGCGAGGCCATCCCCGGCGCCGGCCTCGGCCGTCGCAAGGAGGCCATTGCCCGCGTCCGGATCGTTCCGGGCACCGGCAAGTGGAAGATCAACGGTCGCACCCTGGAGAACTACTTCCCCAACAAGGTGCACCAGCAGACCGTGAACGAGCCCTTCAAGCTCCTTGAGCTCGACGGCCGTTACGACGTTGTCGCCCGCATCTCGGGTGGCGGCGTCTCCGGTCAGGCCTACGCGCTGCGCCTCGGCGTCGCCCGTGCGCTGAACGAGGCGGACGTGGACAACAACCGCGCCGCGCTCAAGAAGGCCGGTTTCCTGATGCGTGACGCGCGTGCCGTCGAGCGCAAGAAGGCCGGTCTCAAGAAGGCCCGTAAGGCCCCGCAGTACAGCAAGCGCTAAGCACCTCCACCGGGGGGCGTACCATCTCGATGGTTTCGCACCCCCGGGGTGTGCTGGACACCCCGGAGCACCCCGTGTGCTCCGGGGTGTCGTGTTTTTTCTCCCCGTACGCCTGTGCGGAGGCAGGGGAGCCGCGAGAGATTTCTTGCCTGTGGAACGGCGATGGAGGACGGAAACTGTGGGACGACTCTTCGGTACGGACGGCGTGCGCGGTGTGGCCAACCAGACCCTGACGGCCGAGCTGGCCCTCGGGCTCTCGGTGGCCGCGGCCCATGTGCTCGGTGACGCGGGGGCCTTCGACGGCCACCGGCCGGTCGCCGTGGTCGGGCGCGACCCCCGGGCGTCCGGGGAGTTCCTGGAGGCCGCCGTGATCGCGGGCCTGGCCAGCGCAGGCGTGGACGTACTGCGGGTCGGCGTCCTGCCCACCCCCGCCGTGGCGTACCTCACCGGGGCGCTCGGCGCGGACTTCGGCGTGATGCTGTCGGCCAGTCACAACGCGATGCCCGACAACGGCATCAAGTTCCTGGCCCGCGGCGGCCACAAGCTGGACGACGCGATCGAGGACGCGATCGAGGCGCACTACCACCGCTACGGCGTCGGCTCGAACGAGGACTGGCAGCGCCCCACGGGCGCGGCGGTCGGCCGGGTCCGGCAGTACACCGAGGGCTTCGACCGGTACGTCGCGCACCTGGTCGCCGTGCTGCCGAACCGCCTCGACGGTGTGAAGGTTGTCATCGACGGCGCGCACGGTGCGGCGGCCCGGGTCGCCCCCGAGGCGTTCGCCCGGGCCGGGGCCGAGGTGGTCTACACGCTCGGCGCCGAGCCGAACGGCCTGAACATCAATGACGGCGTCGGCTCCACCCACCTGGACAAGCTCCGGGTCGCGATGCGGGAGCACAAGGCCGACCTGGGCATCGCCCTGGACGGCGACGCCGACCGCTGCCTGGCCGCCGACGCGGACGGCAACGAGGTGGACGGCGACCAGATCCTGGCCATCCTGGCGGTCGCCATGAAGGAGGCCGGCACGCTGCGCGGGGGAACCGCGGTGGCCACCGTGATGTCCAACCTCGGCTTCAAGCTGGCGATGGAGCGCGAGGGCATCGAGCTGGTGCAGACCGCGGTCGGCGACCGGTACGTGCTGGAGGAGATGAAGCAGCACGGCTTCGCGCTCGGCGGCGAGCAGTCCGGGCACGTGATCCTGCTGGACCACGCGACCACCGGCGACGGCACGCTGACCGGCCTGATGCTCGGCGCCCGGCTGGCCGCCACCAAGCAGCCGCTGGCCGACCTGGCCGCCGTGATGACCCGGCTGCCGCAGCTGCTGATCAACGTCAAGGGCGTCGACCGGAGCCGGGTGACCAGCTCGCCCGAGCTGGCCGCCGCCGTCGCCGAGGCCGAGGCCGAGCTCGGTGCCACCGGCCGGGTGCTGCTGCGCCCGTCCGGGACCGAGCCGCTGGTCCGGGTGATGGTCGAGGCCGCCGACCAGGTGCAGGCGCAGGCGGTCTGCGAGCGGCTGGCCACGGCGGTCCGTACCCACCTGGGCTGAGACCTCGCGGACTGAACACGCGTCAGGCGCCCCTCGCCGAGGGGCGCCTGAGGCGTTTTCAGAGCTTGCGCAGCAGGGCCCGGCGGACCTTGTGGTCGGCGCCCTTCTGGAGCACCAGGGTGGCCCGGCCCCGGGTGGGCAGCACGTTCTCCACCAGGTTGGGCTTGTTGATGGTGCGCCAGACCTGGCGGCCGTACTCCATCGCCTCCTCCTCCGGCACCTCGGTGAAGCGGCGGAAGTAGGAGTTCGGGTCCTGGAAGGCGGTGTCCCGCAGCTTCTTGAACCGGGACAGGTACCAGCTCTCGATGTCGTCGGTGCGGGCGTCGACGTAGATCGAGAAGTCGAAGTAGTCGGCGACCGCGAGCCTGGTGCGGCCGTCGGTGCCGGGCAGCGCGGGCTGCAGCACGTTCAGCCCCTCGACGATCAGGATGTCGGGGCGCTCCACGGTGAGGCGCTGGTCCGGCACGATGTCGTAGACCAGGTGCGAGTAGACCGGTGCGGTGACCAGGTCCTTGCCCGCCTTCACGTCCGCCACGAAGCGCATCAGCGCCCGGCGGTCGTACGACTCGGGGAAGCCCTTGCGGGCCATCAGGCCCCGGCGGCGGAGCTCGGCGTTGGGGAGCAGGAAGCCGTCGGTGGTGACCAGCTCGACCCGGGGGTGCTCCGGCCAGCGGGCCAGCAGGGCCTTCAGCAGACGGGCGGTGGTGGACTTGCCGACCGCCACCGAGCCGGCCACACCGATCACGAACGGGGTGCGGGTGCGCTCGGTGTCGGGCGTGTCCAGGAACGTCCCGACGGTGCTGCGCAGCTCGTGGGTGGCGTGGATGTAGAGGTTCAGCAGCCGGGACAACGGCAGGTAGACGTCCCGCACCTCGTCCAGGTCGAGGGCGGTGCCCAGGCCACGCAGCTTCTCCACCTCCTCGGCGGTCAGCGGCATCGGGGTGCGCTCCCGGAGGGCGCTCCACTCGGCCCGGTCCAGATCCACGTACGGGGAGGGGGTGGGCGTCGCGGGGGCGCCCCTCGTACAGAGTTCGGTCAGCACGTGGTCCATTGTGGGCCGTTCCGGGGGTTCGGGGTGCTGTGGTGTCGGTCACCAGGGGGTGGCGGGGGAGTCGCAGGTGCGCGGATATCCTGGCGCGATGTGCGGAATCGTAGGTTATGTGGGTCCCCTTGCGGCCCAGAACGTAGTGATCGAAGGTCTGCGACGGCTCGAATACCGGGGGTACGACTCCGCCGGTGTGGCCGTCCAGACACAGGGCGCGGACGGGCAGTGGAGCCTCGCCACGGACAAGCGCGCGGGCAAGCTGGTCAATCTGGAGAAGGCGTTGGCGGAGACCCCTCTCCCTGCCGGGACCTCCGGGATCGGCCACACCCGGTGGGCCACCCACGGTGGTCCGACGGACGCCAACGCCCACCCCCACCTGGACGACGCGCGGCGGGTGGCGGTGGTGCACAACGGCATCATCGAGAACTTCGCGCAGCTGCGGGCGGAGCTCGCGGAGCGGGGCCACACGCTCCGTTCGGAGACCGACACGGAGGTTGTCGCCCATCTGCTGGGTGAGGCGTTCGCCGGTGACCTGGCGGAGGCGATGCGGGTGGTGTGCCGTCAGCTGGACGGTGCGTTCACCCTGGTGGCGGTGCACGCGGACCAGCCGGGTGTGGTGGTCGGTGCGCGGCGGAACTCGCCGTTGGTGGTCGGGCGTGGCGTGGGGGAGAACTTCCTCGCCTCGGACGTGGCGGCGTTCATCGCCCACACGCGGGAGGCGGTGGAGCTGGGGCAGGACCAGGTGGTGGAGCTGCGCGCGGAGTCGGTGACGGTCACCGACTTCGACGGTGCTGTGGCCCAGGTGCGGGAGTACCACGTGGACTGGGACGCGTCGGCGGCGGAGAAGGGCGGTTACGACTACTTCATGCTGAAGGAGATCGCCGAGCAGCCGAAGGCGGTGGCGGACACGCTGCTGGGGCGGATCGGGGCGGACGGTCAGCTGACGCTGGACGAGCTGCGGATCTCGGACGCGCAGTTGCGGCAGGTGGAGAAGGTGGTGATCGTCGCGTGCGGTACCGCGTTCCACGCCGGGATGATCGCCAAGTACGCGATCGAGCACTGGACGCGGATCCCGTGCGAGGTGGAGGTCGCGAGCGAGTTCCGCTACCGGGACCCGATCCTGGACGAGCGGACGCTGGTCATCGCGATCTCGCAGTCCGGCGAGACGATGGACACCCTGATGGCGCTGCGGCACGCGCGTGAGCAGGGCGCGAAGGTGCTGGCGATCTGCAACACCAACGGCTCCACCATCCCCCGCGAGTCCGACGCGGTGCTGTACACCCACGCGGGCCCCGAGGTCGCGGTCGCCTCCACCAAGGCGTTCCTCACCCAGCTCGTCGCCTGCTACCTGGTTGCCCTCTACCTGGGCCAGGTGCGCGGCACCAAGTGGGGCGACGAGATCCAGGGCGTGATCCGGGAGCTCCGCGAGGCCCCCAAGCAGCTTGAGCAGGTGCTGCTGACGATGGAGCCGGTCCGTGAGCTGGCCCGCTCGCTGGCGGACGCCAAGTCGGTGCTCTTCCTCGGCCGCCACGTCGGCTACCCGGTCGCGCTGGAGGGTGCGCTCAAGCTCAAGGAGCTGGCGTACATGCACGCCGAGGGCTTCGCCGCCGGCGAGCTCAAGCACGGCCCGATCGCCCTGATCGAGGAGGGCCTGCCCGTCGTCGTGGTGGTGCCCTCACCGCGCGGCCGCTCGATCCTGCACGACAAGATCGTCTCCAACATCCAGGAGATCCGCGCCCGCGGCGCACGCACCATCGTGATCGCCGAGGAAGGCGACGAGGCCGTGGCCCCGTACGCCGACCACCTGATCCGCATCCCGGTCACCCCGGTGCTGCTCCAGCCGCTGGTCTCGACCGTGCCGCTCCAGGTCTTCGCCTGCGAGCTGGCGACGGCCAAGGGCCACGAGGTCGACCAGCCCCGCAACCTCGCCAAGTCCGTCACGGTCGAGTAGGGCCGGGGGCACTGCTCCCCTGCGGGTTCGCCACCGCAGGGGAGCGGTGTCGAGGGCGAACGAGAAGGCGACCATGGCCCTTCTCCCTCCTGGTGGGTGCGGTCTGTACGAGAGGGTAGGAGCGCGGGCCGGTACCCGGAGGGGATCGAAGCGGTTCTCGCTCGAAGGGGTGCCGTAAGGTCCGGGCAGCGAGGGAGAGGAGCGGGTCGCGGTGATTGTCGGGGTCGGGATCGACGTGGCGGAGATCGAGCGGTTCGGGGCGGCGCTCGAGCGGACGCCCGGGATGGCGGAGCGGCTCTTCACGCCGGGGGAGCTGCTGCTGCCCAGCGGGGAGCGGCGGGGGGCGGCCTCGCTGGCGGCGCGGTTCGCGGCGAAGGAGGCGCTGGCCAAGGCGCTCGGGGCGCCCGGCGGGATGCGCTGGACCGACGCCGAGGTGGAGGTCGCGGAGTCCGGCCGGCCGTTGCTGACGGTGCGTGGGACGGTGGCGGCGCGGGCGGCCGAACTGGGCGTCAGGTCGTGGCATGTGTCCCTGAGTCATGATGCGGGCGTAGCGTCGGCCGTGGTGATCGCGGAAGGCTGAGCCCGGAGGTTGTCGCATGCGGTACGCCCATACGGTGGAACAGGTACGTACGGCGGAGGCCGAGGCGATGGCCCGGCTGCCCGAGGGCACGCTGATGCAGCGGGCGGCGTACGGCCTGGCCGCCGTCTGCGTCCGGCTGCTGGGCCGGGTGTACGGGAGCCGGGTGTTGGTGCTGGCCGGGAGCGGCGACAACGGGGGCGACGCGCTCTATGCCGGCGCACTGCTGGCCCGGCGAGGGGCCAGGGTCCGGGCGGTGCTGCTGTCACCGGAGCGGGCGCACGCGGGCGGCCTGGCGGCGCTGCGGGCGGCCGGCGGGCGGGTGACGGCGGAACAGGGCGAGTTCACGACGGCGGACCTGGTGCTGGACGGGATCGTCGGCATCGGTGGCCGGGGTGGCCTGCGGCCCGAGGCGGCCGGGTTGGCCGCGATGGAGCGGCGGGGCACGGTGGTCGCGGTGGACGTCCCGAGCGGGGTGGACGCCGGGACGGGTGAGGTGGCCGGGGCGGCGCTGCGGGCCGATGTGACGGTCTGTTTCGGTACGTACAAGCCGGGCCTGCTGGTCGATCCGGGCGCCTCGTACGCCGGGGCGGTGCACCTGGTGGAGATCGGCATCGAGTTGCCGGAGGCGGCGGTGACGGCCCTTCAGGAGCCGGACGTACGGCTACTGCTGCCGGTGCCCGGCGCGGAGAGCGACAAGTACCGGCGGGGTGTGGTCGGGGTCGCGGCCGGGTCGGCGAAGTACCCCGGTGCGGCGGTGCTTGCGGTGGCGGGGGCCCTGCGGGGCGGCGCGGGCGCGGTCCGGTACGTGGGGTCGGCGGCGGGTGAGGTGGTGCGACGGTTCCCCGAGGTGCTGGTCAGCGAGGGGGAGTTGGCGGCGGCCGGGCGGGTGCAGGCATGGGTGGTCGGGCCCGGTGGCGGCGACCGGGTGGGGCCGCTGCTGGACCAGGCACTGGCGGCGGGGGTCCCGGTGCTGGTCGACGCGGACGGGCTGACCGAGCTGGCCCGCCGGGGGCCGGGAGCGGACGTACCGCTGGTGCTCACCCCGCACACGGGCGAGGCGGCCCGGCTGCTCGCGGGGGCCACGGGGGAGGCGCCGCCGGACGCGAGTGCGCTGGCCGCCGCGCGGCTGGCCACGGCGCGGAGGCTGGCGGAGCTGTACGGGGCGACGGTCCTGCTCAAGGGCTCGACCACGGTGGTCGCCGACCCCGAAGGCCGGTGCCGGGTCAACCCGACCGGCACCTCCTGGCTGGCGACGGCGGGCAGCGGCGACGTCCTGGCGGGCCTGCTCGGCTCGCTGCTGGCGGCGGGCCTCGCGCCCTTCGACGCCGCCTCGGTCGCCGCGTACCTGCACGGGCTCGCCGGGCGGCACGCGGCGGAGGAGGGTGCCCCGATCACCGCGCTGGACGTGGCGGCGGCGCTCCGGCGGGTGGGACCGACGACCCCGGGGCCGGACAGGGAGTGACCCACGGCGGGCGCGGCTGACCGTCCCCGGCGTGCGGGTTCAGCCGGACGCGCCCGGCCACTGAGGCTGCGGTCCCGTGCCGAAGGTCGGTGCCGCCCACGCGGCTGCGCAGTTTCCCGGGCCCAGGCGTGTGCCCCTGGCAGGTGGTTATGGGTCGGTCTGGGAGACTGATACGCGATGACGACTGCGAACACGACCGGGACGACCCTGCTCACCGAGGGGGTCCGCGCCGAGGCGACCATCGATCTGGCCGCCCTGCGCGGGAACCTCGCTGCGTTGCGGGAGCGCACCCACGGCCCCGAGCTGATGGCCGTGGTCAAGGCGGACGCCTACGGCCACGGCGCGGTCAGCTGTGCCCGGGAGGCGGTGGCGGCCGGTACCCGGTGGTTGGGGACCGCGACGCCGGAGGAGGCGCTCGCGCTGCGGGCGGCGGGGATCGGGGCGGACCAGGCCCGGGTGCTCTGCTGGCTGTGGACGCCGGGCGGACCGTGGGCGGAGGCCGTGCGGGCCGGGATCGACATCTCGGTCAGCGGCCGGTGGGCGATGGACGAGCTGCTCGCCGCCGTCCGGGAGACCGGCATCCAGGCCAGGGTGCACCTGAAGGCCGACACCGGTCTGGGCCGGAACGGCTGCCAGCCCCGGGACTGGCCGGACCTGGTGGCGGCGGCCCGGGCGGCCGAGGCCGAGGGCCTGGTCCAGGTGGTCGGCCTCTGGTCGCACTTCGCGGCCGCCGACGAGCCGGGACACCCGTCGATCAGGCTCCAGCTGGACGGCTTCGCCGAGGCGCTGGCCGTCGCCGAGCGGGCCGGGCTGCGCCCCGAGGTGCGGCACCTGGCGAACTCGCCCGCGACCCTGCTGCTCCCCGAGTCGTACTACGACCTGGTCCGGCCCGGCCTGGCGATGTACGGGCTCTCCCCGGTGCCCGAGGTCGGCGGTCCGGCGGACTTCGGGCTGCGTCCGGTGATGGCGCTGACCGCCCGGCTGGCCCTGGTGAAGCACGTCCCGGGCGGACACGGCGTCAGCTACGGACACCACTACACGACTTCGGGCGAGACCACGCTCGGCCTGGTGCCCGTCGGCTACGCGGACGGCATCCCCCGGCACGCCAGCGGCAGCGGCCCGGTACAGGTCGGCGGCAAGTGGTACACGGTGGCCGGCCGGGTGGCGATGGACCAGTTCGTGATCGACCTCGGCGGGGACACCGCCGGGGTGGGCGACGAGGTGCGGCTGTTCGGCAACGGGGAGCACGGCGAGCCGACCGCCGAGGACTGGGGCCGGGCCTGCGGCACCATCTCGTACGAGATCGTCACCCGGATCGGCACCCGGGTGCCGCGCCGGTACCTGGGGGCGTCGTGGTGACCGAGAAGACGCCAGGTGTGGGCCGGGCCGCCGGACTGATCGGGATATCGGTCGGCCTGCTGGCCGCCGGTGCGGCGGCCGGCGTGGCGGTGGAGCGGCTGACGGTGGGCCGGGCGACCCGGCGCCGGGCCCGGGAGGAGCTGGACGCCGCCGCGCCGTACGGATCGCTGCGCGGCCGTCCAGTGACGGTGGCGGCCGCCGACGGGACGGAGCTGTACATCGAGCTCGACGGGGTCGAGGACGCGCCGCTCACGGTGGTGTTCAGCCACGGGTACTGCCTGAACCAGGACAGCTGGCACTTCCAGCGCGCCGCGCTGCGCGACAGCGCCCGGCTGGTGTTCTGGGACCAGCGCAGCCACGGCCGGTCCGAGCGCTCGCGCTCGTTCCTGGCCGGGGAGCCCGCGAGCATAGAGCTGCTGGGCGCCGACCTGAAGGCGGTGCTGGACGCCGTCGCGCCGACCGGGCCGCTGGTGCTGGTCGGGCACTCGATGGGCGGCATGACCGTGATGGCGCTGGCCGAGCGGCACCCGGAGCTGTTCCGGGACCGGGTGGCCGGAGTGGCGCTGGTCGGCACCCTGGCCGCGGGCTGGGACGCCGTCACGCTGGGCCTCCCCGCCGCCCTGGCGAAGCCGGTGAAGCGGTTGGCACCCGGCGTGGTGAAGCTGCTGGGCCGTCAGGCCGCCCTGGTGGAGGCGGGCCGGCGGCTCGGTGCGGACGTCACGGCGGTGTTGTACCGGCGGTACTCGTTCGGGAGCCCGGATGTCGACCCCGCGGTGTCCCGGTTCGCCGAGCAGATGCTGGACGCCACGCCGTTCGACGTGGTGGCCGAGTTCTACCCGGCGTTCAGTACCCACGACAAGCTGGCCGCGCTGGCGGCGATGGCCGGGCGGCCCGCCCTGGTGCTGGCCGGGATGAAGGACCTGCTGACCCCGCCCGAGTACAGCGAGGCGATCGCGGCGGAGCTGCTGGGCGCGGAGCTGGTCCTGGTGCCGGACGCGGGGCACCTGGTGATGTTGGAGCGGCCGGAGCTGGTGGACCGTCACCTGACGGAGCTGCTGGCCGCCGCCGGAGCGAAGGAGTGACCGCGGTGATCACAGTCGAGACCCCCGAACGGATGAACCGGCTCGGGCGGGCCCTGGCCGACGTACTGCGCCCGGGTGACCTGGTGCTGCTCTCCGGGGAGCTGGGCGCGGGCAAGACCACGCTGACCCGGGGGCTCGGCGAGGGCCTCGGGGTGCGCGGCGCGGTCACCTCGCCGACCTTCGTGATCGCCCGGGTGCACCCCTCGCTGAGCGGGGGACCTGCGCTGGTGCACGTGGACGCGTACCGACTGGGCGGCGGTCTGGACGAGATGGAGGACCTCGACCTCGACGTCTCGCTGCCGGAGTCGGTGGTGGTGGTCGAGTGGGGTGAGGGCAAGGTCGAGCAGTTGACGGACGACCGGCTGGAGGTCCGGATCGAGCGGGCGATCGGCGGCGAGGCCGAGGACGACGCCGATCCCCGGCAGGTGCGGCTGACCGGGATCGGCCCGCGCTGGGCCGGGGTCGATCTGGCGGGGCTGGCCACCCTCTGAGAACCCGACGGAGTGCCGACGAGCTGTTGTCGGTGCGGTCCCCGATGTGGTGGGATGGGCTCTGCGGTTAGGTGTGCCTAACTAGGGAGACGCATCATGTCGAGCACGACACCCGCCCCACAGCAGCCGGAGCCGCAGGCGCCCATGCGGGCCCTGCTCGCCGCCGCTGCCGCCGCCCGCGCGGTCTCCACACCGCCGAAGGCCCCGGTCGCGCCGCAGGTCGGGAAAGCGGCCTAGAAGACTGATGAAGATCTTGGTGTGATCCGGGCTGCCTCCGTCAGGCGGTGGCCTGGATTTGCCAGGTCGTGCCGTTGTGGGTGAGCCCGAGGTTGATGAGGGTTCGCAGGTTGAGTGCGGCGGCACGGGTGTGGAGCCAGGACTGGTTCTTGATCGTGCCGGTGTGTCGGAGTCGTCGGTTGCCGTGGGCGACGAGCCAGGCGACGGCGCGTTCGACGGGTGGCCGCCAGCGGCGGTAGGCGGCCTGCCAGTCGGGGTCGGTGGCAGCGCGGTGGCGGGCGGCTGCGAGCAGGTCGTGGTGCGGGCGGATGGTGACGATCCGCCCGGCCTTGGCGGTGCTGCACCGTTCACGCAGTGGGCAGCCGATGCACTGATCGGTGAACTGTGCCTTCCGCTGCGACTTCTGCCCGGACGGCTCGGCCAGGGGGACGGTGTGGGCGGCCGGGCAGGTCACCGTGCCGCCGGTGGTGTCGATGGCGAAGTCGTCGAGGCTGAACCCGCCCGGGACGGCGGTCCTCAGCGGGGCGGGCTTGAGGAACAGCCGGTGCCCGGCCTGCTGCAACGCCTGGCGGGTGGGGCCGGTGGAGTAGGCGGTGTCACCGAAAGCGTCCACGGGCTCGTTCTCGTCGGCGAGCAGATCGACGGCGACGGTGGCCTCGTGGTGCTCACTGCCGCTCCCGGGGGTGAGGGCGACCGCGGTGAACAGGCCGGTTTCGGGCTCGACGGCGAGGTGGGCCTTGTATCCGTCCTGGTAGTGGCTGCGGGTCTTGTGGACGTGCCGGGTGTCGGGGTCGACGGTGGAGACGATCCGGTCCGGGGCGGTCCCTTGGGAGATGCGCCAGCGGCCGTCGCGGCCGTCGGAGTCGTCGGCGGGTTCGACGTCCTGTCCGGCGACCAGGGCCAGCAGACCGACCGCGTTCGCGGCCTTCTCGCCGAGCTGCTGGTCGGGCATGTGGCCCAGCAACCTGAGTGCGTCGCCGACCAGCGCATCGACCAGGTCCGCCCGGGCCTGCTGATCGTTCCAGGCGACGCGGGGCTTGCCCGGATCGCGGTAGTCGTGCGCGGTGCAGTGAACCGCGGCGACCGCATCGGCGCCGGGGACCTCGCGGATCACCGCGCGGACGGCGGAGATGATCTGGGTGACGGTGTCCTGGGTGGCGACCGCGTCGTCCAGCACGGTGGAATCCAGCGCCCTTCGGTGGCGGCCCTTCAGCACACCGGTCGCCTTCACGACCTCCCGCACCGCCTCGAAGACCCGGTCCGGCCGAGCCGAGCGGGCCAGCCGCCGGCGGAAGTAGGCCAGCAGCGACGAGTCGAACGCGGTGTCGTGCAGGCCCAGCCCGCAGGCGGCCTTCCACCGCAGGTCGCACCGCAGTTCCTGCACGGTCTCGAAGTCCGACAGGCCGTGCAGGGCCTGCAGCGTGATCGCCGCGGCCAGGATCTGCGGCGGCATGCTCGGGCGGCCGTTCGCCGACGGGTACATGTCCGCGAACATCCCGGCCGGGAACAGCCGGGCCCGGTGCTCGGCCAGGAACGCGAACACACTCCCTACGGGGATCAACTCCCGGCAGGTCTCCCACACGTCCGGCCCGACCGTCTCCCCGGCCCATTCCCCCATCGCCACAAAACGAGTCTGGCCCCACCACTCACACGACGGGGCCAGAACCCAACATCTTCATCAGTCTTCTAGGCCCTGTCTCTTGAATCCCGTCGGGCGGGCGGCGCCCGGGCACGCGCCCTCCTTGCCCGGCATCGGGCAGGAGAGGCCAGTCGACGGCTTGTCGTCAGTCGCCGATGCGTCGCACCAGGCTTCCTCCTCCGGACCGCCGATGCACGCACCCGAACACCGCCCGCTGATCCGACGGGATTCAAGAGACAGGCCCTGGGACTCGGGTCGGCCGGACCGGCCCTAGGGGATCACCACGACCTTGGTGCCGTTCGGTGCGAAGTCCCACAGGGTCTGGCTGTCGGCCCGGCCGGAGCGGATGCCGCCGGTCTTCGTCTTCGGGTCGGCCGACGCGGTGGCGCCGTCGAGTGCGGCGCTGAAGCCGAAGACCACGTTGTTCTGCTGGGCGAACCTGACCACGTGCTCGATCTGCCGGCCGTCCGTGCCGGTGCCGGTGGCCGTCCGGCTGTAGACGGTGTAGCTGCCGGGCACCGGCTCCACCGAACCCGGGGTGACCGGGAAGGCGGACTGGGTCGGCGGGGCCTTCTTCGGGTCGACCAGCCAGACGTAGTGGCTGCCCGCGGAGTAGACCACCCGGCGGCCGCTGCCGGAGGCGCCGGGCAGGGCGGGGGCCGAGGGGCTCGCGGAGGCGCTCGGGCTCGGGGCGGCGGTGGGGCTCGTGGACGGCTTGGCCACGGGGGTCCGGGTGGCCGCGCCGTTGGCCTGGAAGGCGAGCAGGCCGACGGCCGCCAGGGCCGCCAGGGTCAGGCCGGTGACCACCACTCCAGGACGTGACACGTCTGCTCCCGCCAGGCTCGTACCCGATCGTGCTGTGCGGCCCATCGTGCCAGGTCCGGCAGCCCCGTCCGGACCGTCCGGGCGGTGTGTTCCGGCCCGGTATGAAATACCGACCCCGGCGCACCCCTTAACCTTGACTCCGTGCTGCTGCTTGCTTTCGACACCGCCACCCCCGCCGTCACGGCCGCCGTCCACGACGGCACCCAGGTGCTGGCCGAGGCCCACCAGGTGGATGCCCGACGGCACGGGGAACTGCTGCTGCCCTCGATCGACCGGGTGCTGCGGGAGGCGGGTGTGGACAAGCACGCGCTGACCGGGATCGCGGTCGGCGTCGGCCCGGGCCCGTACACCGGCCTGCGGGTCGGTCTGGTCACCGCGGCCACCCTCGGCCACGCGCTCGGCGTGCCGGTGCACGGCGTCTGCACGCTGGACGCGATCGCGCACCAGGCGCAGGTGACCGGCCCGTTCACGGTGGCCACCGACGCCCGGCGCAAGGAGGTCTACTGGGCCTCGTACGACGCGGACAAGCGCCGGACGGCGGGCCCCGAGGTGGGCCGGGCGGCCGAGCTGACCGCCGAGGCGGTCGCGGTCGGTGCGGGCGCGCTGCTGTACCCCGAGAGCTTTCCGCAGGTGACCGGGCCGGAGCACGTGTCGGCCGGCTGGCTGGCCGACTTCGCGGCCCAGGAGCTCGCCGCAGGGCGGGAGTTGCTGCCCAACGTGCCGCTCTACCTGCGCCGCCCGGACGCCCAGGTGCCCGCGGGCTACAAGGCGGTGCTCCCGGCATGACCACCGCCCGGCTGCGGCCGATGCGCTGGTGGGACATCGAGCCGGTGATGGAACTGGAGCACCGGCTCTTCCCCGAGGACGCCTGGTCGCGCGGCATGTACTGGTCCGAACTGGCCGACACCGGCCCCGGCGGCACCCGGCACTACACGGTCGCGGTCGCCGAGGACGGCGGCGTCGTCGGCTACGCCGGGCTGATGGCCGTCGGTGCCGAGGGCGACGTGCAGACCATCGCGGTCGCCGAGGACCAGCAGGGCGCCGGGCTCGGTGCCCGGCTGCTCGCCGACCTGGTGGCCGAGGCCGCCCGGCGGCACTGCGCCGAACTGCTGCTGGAGGTGCGGATGGACAACCCGCGCGCCCAGCGGCTCTACGAACGCTTCGGCTTCGAGCCGGTCGGCATCCGCCGCGGCTACTACCAACCCGCCAACGTGGACGCACTGGTGATGCGTCTCGACAATCCCAAGGAGCCGGCCGATGGCTGACGAACCGTTGGTCCTCGGTATCGAGACCTCCTGCGACGAGACCGGTGTCGGCATCGTCCGCGGCACCACCCTGCTGGCTGACGCGGTCGCCTCCAGCGTCAACGACCACGCCCGGTTCGGCGGCGTGGTGCCGGAGATCGCCAGCCGGGCGCACCTGGAGGCGATGGTCCCGACCATCCAGCGCGCGCTGGACACCGCCGGGATCAAGGGCTCCGACCTGGACGGCATCGCCGTCACGGCGGGCCCGGGCCTGGCCGGTGCGCTGCTGGTCGGCGTCTCGGCCGCGAAGGCGTACGCCTGGGCGCTGGACAAGCCGCTGTACGGGGTGAACCACCTGGCCTCGCACATCTGCGTGGACCAGCTGGAGCACGGCCGTTTGCCGCAGCCCACCATGGCGCTGCTGGTCTCCGGCGGCCACTCCTCGCTGCTGCTCAGCGAGGACATCACCACCGACGTCCGCCCGCTCGGCTCGACCATCGACGACGCGGCGGGCGAGGCCTTCGACAAGGTGGCCCGGGTGCTCGGGCTGGGCTTCCCCGGCGGGCCGGTGGTGGACCGTCAGGCCAGGGACGGCGACCCGAAGGCGATCAAGTTCCCGCGCGGACTGAGCGGTCCGAAGGACCCGGAGTACGACTTCTCGTTCTCCGGCCTGAAGACCGCGGTGGCCCGCTGGGTTGAGGCCAAGCGGCGCGCGGGCGAGACGGTCCCGATCGCCGACGTGGCGGCCTCCTTCCAGGAGGCGGTCACCGACGTGCTGACCCGCAAGGCGGTCAAGGCCTGCAAGGCCAACGGCGTCGACCACCTGATGATCGGCGGCGGAGTGGCGGCCAACTCGCGGCTGCGCGAGATGGCCCAGCAGCGCTGCGACAAGGCGGGCATCGTCCTGCGGGTGCCGCGTCCCGGCCTGTGCACCGACAACGGTGCGATGGTGGCGGCGCTCGGCTCCGAGATGGTCTGGCGGGACCGCGCCCCCTCCTCCCTCGACCTGTCGGCCGACTCCTCGCTGCCGGTCACCGAGGTCTCCGTCCCGCACACCGACCTGCACGCGGCCGCGCACGAGGCGCTGCGGTGACCCTGGCGCAGATGTGGGAGGCCCGGGCCGCCGACGGCCGGGGCGGCGAACTCTCCGCCTGGGTGCGGGAGTTCGTCATCCCCGCGCTGCCCGGCGCGGCCCGGGTCGAACTGTTCTCCGCGCCCGGGGACCGGGTGCTGCTGATCACCTGGTGGGACGGCGAGCCGGTGCCGGTGGCCGACCCGCCCGCCGAGCTGCTGGCGCGCCCCGTCCATCGGTGGGGGTTCACCAGCGAGTACGTCGAGTAGCCTTCCTGGGAGTTCGCTGAACGACGGGGAGCACGGTGAAGAAGACGTACGGGGTGGCTGCTCTCGCCCTGCTGCTGGTGGCCGGCTGCGGCAGTGGAGGCACCGGATCCCCGGCCGCTCCGCCGGCCTCTGCGCCCGGTACCGCCAAGGCGGCTGACGCCGCGTCGGCCACCCCTTCGGCCCCGGCGCAGGGCGCGGTCGGCAACTGGGCCAAGTGGGGTCTGACGGCGCTGCCGCCGGCTCCCGCCGCGCCGGCCGACAAGCCCGTCAAGCTGACCGCCACCGGCCCGGTGCCGGTCTTCAGCGAGGTGCCGACCAAGGACAAGGTGGTCTTCGTGACCATCGACGACGGGGCCGAGAAGGACCCGAAGTTCGTCGAGATGATCACTGACCTGAAGATCCCGATCACGATGTTCCTGACCCGGGACATCGTCAAGGACGACTACGGCTACTTCAAGCCGCTCCAGGCGCTCGGCAACCACGTGCAGAACCACACCACCGACCACGCCCAGCTCAGCAAGGTGTCGGCGGAGAAGCAGAAGTCCGAGGTCTGCGACGCGCAGACCGCGCTCACCCAGCAGTACGGCAAGGCCCCGCTGCTGTTCCGCCCGCCGTACGGCGACGGCGCGCACACCCCGCAGCTGAACACCTCGGTGCAGCAGTGCGGCCCGCGCGCGATCGTGCTCTGGCGCGAGTCGATGCAGATCCACGACATGCAGTACCAGGCCGCCGACAAGAAGCTCAAGCCCGGTGACATCGTGCTGGCGCACTTCCGGGGGCCCAAGGACCTCAAGGGCGAGACGATGACCGAGATGTTCGCCGAACTGCTGCGCCGGATCCAGGAGCAGGGCTTCGCGGTGGCGCGCCTGGAGGACTACGTTCAGCCGCCGACGGGCTGACCCAGCATCATCAGCGGGCCCCGGTCGGTCCGGCAGAGGATCACCGTGACGGTGTTCGGGCCGCTCGGCCTGAGCTGCCTGCGCAGGTCCTCCGGGGTGATCGCGATGCCGCGCTTCTTGATCACCACGGTGCCGACCCGGCGCTCCTTCAGCAGCGCCTTGAGCCGCTTGACCTGGAACGGCAGCACGTCGGTCAGCTCGTACGCGTGGGCGTACGGCGTCGCGACCAGCCGGTCCGAGGTCAGGTAGGCGATCATCGGGTCGATCAGCCGGCCCTCCACCTGCCCAGCCACCTCGGCCACCTGGTGGGCCCGGATCACCGCGCCGTCCGGCTCGTACAGGTAGCGCCCGACCGGCCCGGGCGCCGGGTCGGGGAGGCGACCGCCCGTCAGGGTGTGCGACCCCGGCAGCAGGGTGGCCCGGTGCGGCTCGGTGGCCCCGGTGCCGAACCAGAGCACTGCCTCCTTGACCTCCCCGTGGTCCGACACCCACTCCGCCTCGGCACCCTCGGGCACCAGCTCGTGCGGGATGCCGGGTGCCACCTTGAGCGCCCCGTACGGGGTGCGGCGGGCCACCTCGACCGCCCAGGAGAGCGGCGGGGAGTACGCCTCCGGATCGAAGACCCGCCCGCGCGCCGTACGGCGCGCCGGGTCGGTGAAGACCGCGTCGTAGCCGGTGACGTCCACCTCGGTCACGTCCGCGCAACGCACCTCGATCAGCTCCGAGAGCCCCAGGGCGGCGGCGTTCGCCTCGGCGACCGCGCAGGTCAGCTCGTCCCGGTCGACCGCCAGCACGGCGATCCCGGCACGGGCCAGCGCGATCGCGTCCCCGCCGATCCCGCAGCACAGGTCGGCCAGCCGCCGCACGCCCAGCGCGGCGAACCGCCCGGCCCGCCACTCGGCGACGCTGCGCCGGGTGGCCTGCTCGACCCCGTTCGGTGTGAAGTACATGGCGTCCGCGTCCGCGCCGAACTTCGCCCGGGCCCGCTGCCGCAGCGCCGCCTGCGCGAGGGCCGCACTGACCAGCTCCGCCGGGTGCGCCCTGCGCAGCCGGGTGGCCAGCGCGAGCTCCTCGCCGGGCTTGAACTCGCGCAGCTCGGCCAGCAGCGCCTGCCCCTGGTCGGTCAGCAGGGCACGGAACGATTCGATCTCCACGGGCTCATTCTGCCCGGCCGGATCAGTTGCACCGTCCGCTGCCGCTGAAGCAGGGCTGGTAGTTCGAGGGCAGCGGCTCCGGCCTCTGCTCGTTGTCGTGCCGGTGCTGGTACGTGTAGTTCGCCGCGCCGGTCAGCAGCACGCCGGTCAGCAGCAGACCGTGCAGCACGGCGGTGACCCGCAGCCGGCCGCGCCAGGCGAGCGCCGTCACGGCCAGCAGCCAGAGGGCCAGCGCACCGATCGTCAGGATCGGCGTCCAGTCGTACGGCTGCGGCCCGACCTCCTGGCCGCCCCAGTTCCTGAAGGCCAGCAGGAGGAAGGCGTACCAGCCGCCCGCCGCGGTGAGAGCCAGGAGCCCGAACGCCGTGGCGAGGTCGGTCCCGAGGGCGGGCCGGGGGTGGTGGCTGGCAGTGGGCATGGCGGCCATTCTGCCCAGCGGGGGCGGCTTCGTACATGAGTACGCGTACTCGGTTCCGGCGGTTCTCCGGGCCACGCCGTTGGCACTCTGGTTGACTGAGTGCTAACGGCCGCCTATGGTCGTTCCTGGCACTCCCCACCGGGTGAGTGCTAACGCGATGAAGCGAGTCTGACCCCCGCGACGGCAGACCCGTACTCATCGCCACCTACCTGAAGAACAACCCCGTAATCTCCGAAGGGGAGCTCGGACGTGACCGCCAGCAGCAAGGTTGCCATCAAGCCGCTCGAGGACCGCATCGTGGTCCAGCCGCTCGACGCCGAGACCACCACGGCCTCCGGCCTGGTCATCCCGGACACGGCGAAGGAGAAGCCCCAGGAGGGCGTCGTCCTGGCCGTCGGTCCGGGTCGCTTCGAGGACGGCCAGCGTCTCCCGCTGGACGTCGCCGTCGGCGACATCGTCCTGTACTCGAAGTACGGCGGCACCGAGGTCAAGTACCAGGGTGAGGAATACCTGGTCCTCTCGGCGCGCGACGTTCTCGCCATCATCGAGAAGTAAGACGTACCAGCCCGCCCCGGATTCTTGTCACCAGTGACAGGGGCCCGGGGCGCGGTTGTTGGCTCACGTCGTCAGTAGACCCCTTTAGGAAACGGAATCATGCCGAAGATCCTGCAGTTCGACGAGGACGCCCGCCGCTCGCTCGAGCGTGGCGTGAACAAGCTGGCCGACACCGTCAAGGTGACCATCGGTCCCAAGGGCCGCAACGTCGTCATCGACAAGAAGTTCGGCGCCCCGACCATCACCAACGACGGTGTCACCATCGCCCGTGAGGTCGAGCTCGACGACCCGTACGAGAACCTCGGCGCGCAGCTCGTCAAGGAGGTCGCCACCAAGACGAACGACGTCGCGGGTGACGGCACCACCACCGCCACCGTGCTGGCCCAGGCCCTGGTCAACGAGGGTCTGCGCAACGTCGCCGCCGGTGCCGGTCCCGCCGCCCTGAAGAAGGGCATCGACAAGGCCGTCGCCGCCGTCTCCGCGCACCTGCTCGCCAGCGCCCGGGAGATCGAGGGCAAGGAGGACGTGGCCGCCGTCGCGTCCCTGTCCGCCCAGGACCAGCAGGTCGGCGACCTGATCGCCGAGGCGATCGACAAGGTCGGCAAGGACGGTGTCATCACCGTCGAGGAGTCGAACACCTTCGGCGTGGAGCTCGACTTCACCGAGGGCATGCAGTTCGACAAGGGCTACCTGTCGCCGTACTTCGTCACCGACGCCGAGCGTCAGGAAGCGGTCCTCGAGGACCCGTACATCCTGATCAACCAGGGCAAGATCTCCTCGATCCAGGAGCTCCTCCCGCTGCTCGAGAAGATCCTCCAGGGCGGCACCTCGAAGCCGCTGCTGATCATCGCCGAGGACGTGGACGGCGAGGCGCTCTCCACCCTCGTGGTCAACAAGATCCGTGGCACCTTCAACGCCGTCGCGGTGAAGGCCCCCGGCTTCGGCGACCGCCGCAAGGCCATCCTCGGCGACCTGGCCACCCTCACCGGTGCCACCGTCATCTCCGAGGAGGTCGGCCTCAAGCTCGACCAGGCCGGTCTGGACGTGCTCGGCAGCGCCCGCCGCATCACCATCACCAAGGACGACACCACGGTCGTCGACGGTGCCGGTGACGCCGAGGCCGTCGCGGGTCGCGTGAACCAGATCAAGGCCGAGATCGCCAACACCGACTCGGACTGGGACCGCGAGAAGCTGCAGGAGCGCCTGGCCAAGCTGGCCGGTGGCGTCTGCGTGATCAAGGTCGGCGCGGCCACCGAGGTCGAGCTCAAGGAGCGCAAGCACCGTCTCGAGGACGCCATCTCGGCGACCCGCGCGGCGGTCGAGGAGGGCATCGTCGCCGGTGGTGGCGCCTCCCTCGTGCACGCCCAGAAGGTGCTCGACGGCGGCCTCGGCCTGACCGGCGACGAGGCGACCGGTGTCGCCGTGGTCCGCAAGGCGCTCGCCGAGCCGCTGCGCTGGATCGCCCAGAACGCCGGCCTCGAGGGCTACGTCATCACCCACAAGGTCGCGGAGCTCGAGAACGGTCACGGCTTCAACGCCGCCACCGGCGAGTACGGCGACCTGCTGAAGGCCGGCGTCATCGACCCGGTCAAGGTCACCCGCTCCGCCCTGGAGAACGCGGCCTCGATCGCGTCGCTGCTGCTCACCACCGAGACCCTCGTGGTCGAGAAGCCGGCCGACGAGGAGCCCGCCAACCACGGCGGCCACGGCCACTCGCACTGACCTCAGGTCACCACTCCGCAGGCCCGGCCCACTTCGGTGCGCCGGGCCTGCGGCGTTCCGTCCGGGCGGCAGGGGCCCGGTTGACGGTGGTACCGCCGTTCCCGAGCCCCTGAACGGTGCCACTGAGCTTTGCCTTATAACTGAAGCATGATCGAGGCCCGCCATCTCCGTGTCCTGCGCGCCGTCGCCCGCAGCGGTTCGTTCTCCGCCGCCGCGCGGGAGCTGGGCTGTACGCAGCCCGCGGTGAGCCAGCAGATGAAGGCGCTGGAGAAGTCGGTGGCCACCCCGCTGGTGGCCAGGTCGGGCAAGGGGATGCAGCTGACCGAGGCGGGTCAGGTGCTGGTGAAGCACGCGAACGGCATCCTCTCGGGCCTGTCGGCCGCCGAGGAGGAGGTGGCGGCGATCACCGGGCTGCGGGCCGGGCGGGTGCGGTTGGTGTCGTTCCCGACCGCGAGTTCCACCCTGGTGCCGCCGGCGGTCGCCCGTCTGCGGGGCGCCCGTCCGGGGGTGCGCGTGTCGCTGGTGGAGGCGGAGCCGCCGGAGTCGCTGGTGATGTTGCGGAGCGGCGAGTGCGAGGTGGCGCTGGCCTTCCGGTACCCGGACTCGAACGGCGGGGCCACGCTGCCCGCCCCGCACAGCACGGCCCGGGAGGCGCGGGCCGAGGCGGCGCTGGAGGCGGCCGCCAGCCTGGCCGCGAACGACTGGTCGGACCTGGTGGTCCGGCCGCTGCTGGACGACCCGCTGGTCGGCCTGCTCCCGGTCGGCCACCCGTTGGCGGCCAGCGACGAGAGCAGGCCGGTGGACCTGGCGGAGTTGGCGGGGGAGCAGTGGATCGCGGGCTGTCCGCAGTGCCGGGGGCACCTGGTGGAGCTGTGCGCGGGTGCGGGCTTCGAGCCGCGGATCGACTTCGCGACCGACGACTACCCGGCGGTGGTCGGGCTGGTGGCGGCCGGGCTCGGGGTCGCGGTGCTCCCCGGCCTCGCACTGGAGGCGGTGCGGCACTCGGGGGTGGCCGCCGTACCGGTGCGGGCCTCGGGGGCCCCGGCGGTGCGGCAGGTGGTCGCACTGACCCTGCCGGACCTGGCGGAGGTCCCGGCCGTGGCGCTGATGCTGGATCAGCTCGCCGGGGCGGCCGCCGACCGGTAGCCGGGGCTGGGTTCCGTGGCGGAACGGTCTGTGGTGAAACGTTTTTTCATTGCCTGACGGCGGGTCAGCGCCTGATTCCGGCCGGGAGGGTGAGGGGAACCTCGGCCAGCCGGTTGCGCGAACGCCCCATCAGTTCCTCACGCTCGTCCTCGGTGAGTCCGCCCCACACGCCGTACGGCTCGCGGACCGCCAGCGCGTGCGCCGCGCACTCGGTCCGGACCGGACAGCGCATGCAGACCTCCTTGGCACTTGCCTCGCGCGAGCTGCGCGCGGCCCCGCGTTCGCCCTCCGGATGGAAGAAGAGCGAACTGTCCACACCGCGGCAGGCGGCGGAGAGCTGCCAGTCCCAGAGGTCTGCGTTGGGGCCGGGGAGGCGGGAGAAGTCTGCCATGGCTCTTGTATCCCTTCATGGACCGGTATGCACACCTGGAAATATGACTTAAGGCAACCACTGGGACAAGTCACTCACAGAGCCACACAACAGTCAATGACCGTACAGAAGCGATAGAACCGGACAAAGAGGGCATGACGTTTGGCTGATACCGGCGTGGCATTCGGGTGGCGCCGGGGGCGTGGGGGGATGCTCGGAAGCGCCGGTGGTGCGCGGCATGCGTGTGATCAGCACAAATGCGCGGCGTGTGCACCGCGATGCGGCCGATCGGTGACGGGTCGGCCACGTACAGTGGTGGAGATGGCCCTGAAAGCCGTAACTCATTCGAGTGACGGTCGTTGGAAGTGCGGAGGCGGTTAGCGGGCGCCGGACGCCGGGAACGATCGCGGGAGACCGCAGGTCCGACCGGGAGTCCTTCGCCATTCGGCCGCGTCGGAGAGATTCGTACCAGCCAGGAGGCTCAACGTGACGCGGATCAGCTGCGGAGGACGGTCATGACATCCGTACTCGTCTGCGACGATTCCCCCCTCGCCCGGGAGGCGCTTCGCCGCGCGGTGGCGACGGTCCCCGGTGTCGACCGGGTGACCACGGCGACGAACGGTGAGGAGGTCCTCCGCCGCTGGGTGGCCGACCGCTCCGATCTCGTCCTGATGGATGTCCGGATGCCCGGCCTGGGCGGGGTGGAGACGGTCCGCCGGCTGCTCTCGGCCGACCCGGGGGCCCGGATCATCATGCTGACGGTGGCCGAGGACCTGGACGGCGTCGCGCTCGCGGTCGCCGCCGGGGCGCGCGGCTACCTGCACAAGGACGCCTCGCGCGCCGAGCTGCGGGCCACCGTCACCCAGGCCCTGGCCGACCCGACCTGGCGGCTCGCCCCGCGCCGGCTGCGCAGCCCCGACATGGGCGCCGCACCCACCCTGACGGCCCGTGAGATCCAGGTGCTGGAGGGGATGAGCCACGGCCGGAGCAACGCCGAGATCGGGCGCGAGCTGTTCCTCTCCGAGGACACCGTGAAGACGCACGCCCGCCGGCTGTTCAAGAAGCTCGGCGCCTCGGACCGCGCGCACGCCGTGGCACTCGGCTTCCGCTGGGGCCTGGTCCGCTGACCGGCCTTCACCGGCCGGGGATCTAATGCTCGCTCAGACGTATGACGTTACGGTCCCGAGGCTGCACCATGGAGGGGTGGAGCACCTCGGGGACCAGCGGGCGGAGGCGGCGGTGGGGGAGGCGCATAACGTTCCGATGCACAACTCCGGACGCGGTGCCATGTTTTCCGCTCCGACCAGGCACCATGGACCGATGCGCGACGACGATCCTCCCCGAGCCGGCGGTTCGCCCTCGGCATCGGTGGCCTCGGTCGAGTTGAGCTCCCTGGTCGCCGCGGCGGTCGCGGGCGAGAGCCCGGCAGTCGAGGCCCTCTTGGCGCACGTGCACCCGCTGGCCCTGCGCTACTGCCGGGGGCGGCTGCTCCGGCTGCCCGGCGGTGCCAGGCACCACGTGGACGACGTGGCCCAGGAAGTCTGTGTCGCGGTGCTCTGCGCGCTGCCCCGCTACAAGGACGAGGGGCGGCCGTTCGAGGCCTTCGTCTACGGGATCGCCGCGCACAAGGTGGCCGACCTGCAGCGGGCCGCGATGCGCGGGCCAGGCTCGACCGTGATCCCGCCCGACGACCTGCCGGAGCTGCCGGACGACGCGCTCGGCCCCGAGGAGCGGGCGCTGCTGAGCAGCGACGCGGCCTGGGCCAAGGAGCTGCTCTCCAACCTGCCCGCCCGCCAGCGCGAGCTGGTGCTGCTCCGGGTGGCCGCAGGGTTGTCCGCCGAGGAGACCGGTGAGGTGCTCGGGATGTCACCCGGCGCGGTCCGGGTCGCCCAGCACCGGGCGCTCAGCCGGCTGCGCGCCCTGGCCGAGCTGACCGACGAACCCTCCTGACCTGCCCGTCGGTCGCGGAAGGGATCCGGTCCTCGCAGCGTTGTCAAGGGGGCGCGAGTTCGGCATTCGGGTGCCAGTACCATGGGGTATCGGCGCCTGGGCAGGTCGCCAAAGTTTCGCGGGTGCGCATGGGGTTCCGTTGGAGGTTCCTCCAAGCCCGGGTGTCTTGGCGGTCTTAGCTGGTGCCGGTTCGAGAGCAGCGTGCCCGGCACCCTCACCGGGCGCGGGATCAGATCGACGGCCGCCACGGAAGGTCCCCACTCATGTCCTACAACGCCGCAGGCGTACCCGAGAAGTTCGCGATGCTCGGACTGACCTACGACGATGTCCTGCTGCTGCCCGGCGCCTCCGAGGTGCTCCCGAACCAGGTGGACACCTCCTCCCGGGTCTCCCGCAACGTCCGCGTGAACATCCCGCTGCTCTCGGCCGCGATGGACAAGGTGACCGAGTCCCGGATGGCGATCGCGATGGCCCGGCAGGGCGGGGTCGGCGTGCTGCACCGCAACCTCTCGATCGAGGACCAGGCCAACCAGGTCGATCTGGTCAAGCGCTCCGAGTCCGGCATGGTGACCGACCCGATCACGGTCGGCCCGGAGACCACACTGGGCGAGGCGGACGCGCTCTGTGCGAAGTTCCGGATCTCCGGCGTGCCGATCGCGGACGAGTCGGGCAAGCTGCTCGGCATCGTCACCAACCGCGACATGGCCTTCGAGTCGGACCGCAACCGCAAGGTGCGCGAGATCATGACCCCGATGCCGCTGATCACCGGCAAGGTCGGCATCTCCGGCGAGGACGCGATCGGGCTGCTCCGCCGCCACAAGATCGAGAAGCTCCCGCTGGTCGACGACGAGGGCCGGATCAAGGGCCTGATCACGGTCAAGGACTTCGTCAAGGCCGAGAAGTACCCCAACGCCGCCAAGGACGCCGAGGGCCGCCTGCTGGTCGGTGCCGCCGTCGGCGCCTCCGCCGAGGCCTTCGACCGGGCCCAGGCCCTGGTCGGCGCCGGGGTGGACTTCCTGGTGGTGGACACCTCGCACGGCCACAGCCACAACGCGCTGTCCTGGATCGCCAAGATCAAGGCGGCCGTCGCGGTAGACGTGGTCGGCGGCAACGTGGCCACCCGGGACGGCGCCCAGGCGCTGATCGACGCGGGCGTGGACGGTGTGAAGGTCGGCGTCGGCCCCGGCTCGATCTGCACCACCCGCGTGGTGGCCGGCATCGGCGTCCCGCAGGTGACGGCGATCTACGAGGCGGCGGTGGCCTGCCAGGCGGCCGGCGTGCCGGTGATCGGTGACGGCGGTCTCCAGTACTCCGGCGACATCGGCAAGGCGCTGGCCGCCGGTGCCGACACCGTGATGCTCGGTTCGCTGCTGGCGGGCTGCGAGGAGTCGCCAGGTGAGCTGATGTTCATCAACGGCAAGCAGTTCAAGTCGTACCGGGGCATGGGTTCGCTGGGCGCCATGCAGTCGCGCGGCCAGGGCCGCTCGTACTCCAAGGACCGCTACTTCCAGGCCGAGGTCTCCTCGGACGACAAGCTGGTGCCCGAGGGCATCGAGGGCCAGGTGCCCTACCGCGGCCCGCTGTCGGCGGTGCTGCACCAGCTGGTCGGCGGGCTGCGGCAGACCATGGGCTACGTCGGCGCGGCCACCGTCGCCGAGATGGAGTCCAAGGGCCGGTTCGTCCGGATCACCTCGGCGGGGCTCAAGGAGAGCCACCCGCACGACATCCAGATGACCGTCGAGGCGCCGAACTACCACGGGCGCTGAGCGCGCCCGCGCGAGCGGCTGACCAGGGGCGCGGGGAGCCGCGCGAGTCGGCGGGGCAGCACGTGCGACCGGCTCTCGGAGCCCGGCTCGCAGGTGATCCACCCTCCGATCCGCGCGGCTCCCTGCGCCCCCACGTCTGCGGTGGTCACGCCCGGCGGCACGGGTGCGGGATACTGGGGCGACCAGCAAAGCATGTGCAGGAAGGGCTCGAAGTGACTGAGATCGAGATCGGGCGAGGCAAGCGCGGCCGCCGGGCGTACTCCTTCGACGACATCGCCGTCGTCCCCAGCCGCCGTACGCGCGACCCGAAGGAGGTCTCGATCGCGTGGCAGATCGACGCCTACCGGTTCGAGCTGCCGTTCCTGGCAGCGCCGATGGACAGCGTGGTCTCGCCCGCACAGGCCATCGAGATCGGCCGGCTCGGCGGGCTCGGGGTGCTCAACCTGGAGGGTCTGTGGACCCGGTACGAGGACCCGCAGCCGCTGCTGGACGAGATCGCCAGCATGTCGGACGAGGCGGTGGCCACCCGTCGGCTGCAGGAGATCTACTCGGCGCCGATCGAGGCCGAGCTGATCAAGCAGCGGATCAAGGAGGTGCGTGAGTCCGGTGTGGTCACCGCCGCCGCGCTCTCGCCGCAGCGGACCGCCGAGTTCTCCAAGGCCGTGGTCGACGCGGGCGTGGACGTCTTCGTGATCCGGGGCACCACGGTCTCGGCCGAGCACGTCTCGGGGGCGGCGGAGCCGCTGAACCTGAAGCAGTTCATCTACGAGCTGGACGTCCCGGTGATCGTCGGTGGCTGCGCCACCTACACCGCCGCGCTGCACCTGATGCGGACCGGCGCCGCCGGTGTGCTGGTCGGCTTCGGTGGCGGCGCCGCGCACACCACCCGCAACGTGCTGGGCATCCAGGTCCCGATGGCCACCGCCGTCGCCGACGTCGCGGCCGCCCGCCGCGACTACATGGACGAGTCCGGCGGCCGGTACGTGCACGTGATCGCGGACGGCGGGGTCGGCTACAGCGGCGACCTGGCCAAGGCGATCGCCTGCGGCGCGGACGCGGTGATGATCGGTGCTGCACTGGCCCGGGCCACCGACGCGCCCGGCAAGGGCTTCCACTGGGGCATGGAGGCCGTGCACGAGGAGCTGCCGCGCGGGAAGCGGGTGGACCTCGGCACCGTGGGCACCACGGCGGAGATCCTCACCGGCCCGTCGCACACCCCCGACGGCACCATGAACCTGTTCGGCGCGCTGCGCCGGGCGATGGCCACCACCGGCTACTCGGAGCTCAAGGAGTTCCAGCGCGTCGAGGTGACGGTCAACCCGGCCCAGCCCCGCTGACGTACGCCGACGCTGAAGGCCCCCGCTGCTCGCAGCGGGGGCCTTCAGCGTCGCGGTCAGGAGGAGGCGAACTTGGCGGTGTAGGTGAAGCCGAAGTACACCGCGATGCCGTAGAACAGCACGTCGATGATGTCGCGGTCGGCCTTCCAGAGCTCGAAGGTGAGATCCAGCTGGCTGGTCAGCAGGTCGCCGACGGAGAGGCCGGCCTCCTGGTGGGCGAAGAGCGCCATCGTGAAGAGCTGGCCGAAGAACAGGCCGAGGACGCTCAGCACCGCGCCGACCACCGGCAGCACCGGGTTCCGGCCGCCGAGCCGGCCGAGAGTGAAGGTGACCGCGGCGGCGATGCCGATCACGGCCCAGCCGATCTCGCGCTCGATGGCCTTGGCGATGAAGCCGTACGCCAGACCGGCGACGATCGCGGCGCCGAACGCCGCGGCGACGGCGACACCCGGCGCCTTCGGGGCCGCCGGGGCCGGGGCCGGGGCGACCGGCGGGACGGGCAGGGCGGAGCCGGGCAGGTCGGTGCTCATGAAGGGGGTCCCCCGAGGAGAAGAAGTGAACGACGGCGAACGCTAGCAGTGCCGAAGTGGCCTGGAACAGCCATTTCTGATCACGGGTCGAGTACGAACTCCGCTCCCTCCGGGGGCGGCTGACGCGCGGTCGGGGTGACACGACATGATGGGGGCTTGGCCGACCGCACTATGGGGGACGTGGCGATGACCGAGACCGGCGGACGTCTGTTGGGCGGGCGTTACCGGCTGACCGGGGTGCTGGGGCGCGGCGGCATGGGTACCGTCTGGCGGGCCGAGGACGAGATGCTCGGCCGGACGGTCGCGGTCAAGGAACTCCGGATGCACGACGGCGTCGACGAGCAGGACCGGCACCGGCTGGTGGTCCGGACCCTGCGCGAGGCCAAGGCGACCGCCCGGATCAGGCACACGGCGGCGGTGACGGTCTTCGACGTGGTCGAGGAGGACGACCGGCCGTGGATCGTGATGGAGCTGGTCGGCGGCCGCTCGCTGGCTGAGGTGATCAAGGAGGACGGCCCGCTGCCGCCGGTCCGGGCCGCCCAGATCGCCCTCGAAGTGCTCGGAGTGCTGTGCGAGGCCCACGAGTTGGGCATCCTGCACCGGGACGTGAAGCCGTCCAACGTGTTGATCGGCGACGACGGCCGGGTGGTGCTGACCGACTTCGGCATCGCCAGCGTGGAGGGCGACACCTCGGTCACCTCCACCGGGATGCTGGTCGGCGCGCCCTCGTACATCTCGCCGGAGCGGGCCCGGGGCCAGAAGCCGGGACCACCGGCCGACCTGTGGTCGCTGGGCGGCACGCTGTACGCGATGGTCGAGGGCCGGCCCCCGTACGACCGGGGCTCCGCGCTGGCCACCCTGACGGCGGTGATGACCGAGCCGCTGACGCCGCCGGTGAACGCCGGACGGCTGCTGGGGCCGCTGATCGAGGGACTGCTGGAGAAGGACCCGGCGCTGCGGGTGGACGCGGAGGCGGCTCGGCCGCTGCTGCGCCGGGTGGTGGCCGAGGGCACCGTACGGGCGGAGTCGACCACCGAGGTGGCGGCGATACCGGTGGCTGCGGCGCCGTCCCGGCGGACGCTGCTGGCGGTGGCGGCCGTGCTGGTGGTCGCGGTGCTGGTGGCGGGGGCGTTGATGTGGCAGCCGTGGAAGAAGAAGGCCGGCGGCTCGGCGGACGCCGGGAAGCCGTCCGTCGAGGTGACCGGCCCCGCCACGCCCGGGCAGACGGCGGCGGCGAGCCCGCCGGCGTCCCCCGCTCCGTCCCCGCCGTCGACCCCGGCTGCCACGCCGACGCCGACCCCCACGCCGACGCCGACCCCCACGCCGACGCCGAGTCAGCTGGCGGGCTACCGGGAGGTGCACGGCCCGCAGGGCTTCACCGTCACGATGCCCGACTGGCTCAAGGAGGACGGGGTCAGCCAGGAAGGTGACCAGTTCTACTACCGGGGCAACGGCATCACCCTCACCGTCGCGTGGACCGCCAAGCCGGGGCCCAGCGCGCTGAAGGTCTGGCAGGAGCTGGATGCGGCCGGCAGCTTCACCGGGTACAAGAGCCTGGGGACCAGGGCGATCACCTTCCGCACCTGGACCAACGCGGCCGACTGGGAGTGGACCTACGACGGCAAGAAGGGCACCCGTCAGCACTCCCTCAACCGGGGCTTCGTGACCGGGAAGTACGGCTACTCGATCTACTGGACCGTGCCGGACGCGGACTGGTCGAAGCCGGAGGTCGTGCAGGCCCGGCAGGTTTCGTACGACAGCTTCCAGCCCGCCCCGTAGGTCGCCGCCCGGCGCGGGTGTCCGCGTACTGTGGCAGACCTAGGCAGGGAGGGACGACGCATGCCGGCTCCGGGGCAGGTGGTGGGCGGGCGGTACCGCGTGACGGACCGTCCGATCGGTGCTGCGGTGCGGGCGGTGGAGTTGCACAGCGGGGAGCAGACCCGGCTGGACGGGCTCGAACTGCCGGAGCTGCTGAACCAGGACGACTGGGACGCGGAGCCGTGGACCGGGCTGGCCGAGCGGCTCGCCGCCGGTCTGGCGACGGTGCCGGTGCACCCGCGGCTGCTGCGGGGCTTCGGGGCGTTCGTCGAGGGCCGGCGGCTCTGGGTGGCCGAGGAGCTGCCCGCCGGGCTGCCGTTGGCGGAGCTGACCGAGCAGCAGTGGTCGCCGTACCGGGTGGCGGAGTTGGCGGCGGACCTGGCGGGTGCGCTGGGCGCGCTGCACCGGGCCGGCCTGGTGCACGGGAACGTTTCTCCGGCTTCGGTGCTGGTCGGTGAGGACGGCGCGGCGATGCTCGGCGGGCTGCTGGCCGGGGCGGCGGAGGAGGGGTACTGCGCCGCGCTGGGCGGTCCGGTGCCGCGCCGGGTGTACGAGGCGCGGGCGGTGCTGCTGGGCGTACGGGCCGAGCGGTGGGCGCCGGTCGGCGGGGCGGCCGGGGACGGCTGGGCGCTCGGGGTGCTGATGCACCGGCTGCTGACCGGCCACGCACCGTACCCGGAACGGGAGTTGGGGGAGCTGCTGGCGGCGGTCCGGGATGGGGTGCCGGTGCCGGCGGAGGGCTGTGGACCGCTCCGCCCGGTGGTGGCCGGGCTGCTGGCCGGGGAGCTGACGCTCGGACAGCTGCGCTCCTGGTTGGGCGCGTTCCTGGCCGGGGCGCCGGAGCCCTTCGAGCGGGTGACCCCGTTGCTGCCGGTGGTGCGACCGCGCGGTCCCGTGGTGCGCAGGCCCCGGGCGAAGGTCCCGGTGGTCACGGCCGGCCGCTCCGGGGGGCGGATCAGCCCGCTGCTGCTGGGGCCGTTGCTGGTCGGTGGGGTGCTGGTGCTGCTGGCAACGGCCCTGGCGGCGGTGGTCGCGTTCGGCGGCTGATCTAACCTGTGCAGGGAACGTGAATCGAACGCCTGGTACGGGGGAGCAGCCACTGTGGACGCAGGGGACGGTCGGCGTCTGTTGGCCGGCAGATACGCGCTGGGCGAGCGGCTGGGCCGGGGCGGCATGGGCACGGTCTGGCAGGCCAGGGACGAGCTGCTGGACCGCGAGGTGGCGGTCAAGGAGCTGACGGTCAGCCACCTTCCGGAGGAGGAGCTGGAGATCCTCCAGTCCCGGATGAAGCGCGAGGCCAGGGCCGCCGCCCGGATCAAGCACCCCGGCGTGATCACCATCCACGACGTGCTGGAGCAGGACGGTCGGCCGTGGATCGTGATGGAGCTGATCGACGGCCGTTCGCTGGCCGACGTGATCAGCCAGGACGGCACCCTGACGCCCCGGGAGGCGGCCGAGGTCGGCACCCAGGTGCTGGCCGCGCTGCACCGGGGCCACCAGCTCGGCGTGCTGCACCGGGACGTGAAGCCCGCCAACGTCCTGCTGGAGCACGGCACCGGGCGGGTGGTGCTGCTGGACTTCGGGATCGCCACCTTCGAGGGTTCGACCGAGCTGACCAGGCCGGGGGACCTGGTCGGTTCGCCGGACTACCTGGCGCCGGAGCGGGCCCAGGGCGAGCGGCCAGGACCGGCCTCGGACCTGTGGGGTCTCGGCGCGACGCTGTACGCGGCGGTGGAGGGCGAGTCGCCGTTCCGGCGCAGCTCACCGATCACCACGCTGGCCGCCGTGGTCGGGGACCCGCTGCCGGAGCCGCGCCGGGCGGGTGCGCTCGGCCCGGTGCTGGCGGCGCTGATGGCCAAGGACCCGGCCGACCGGGTGGGCGCGGACCAGGCGTTGCGGATGCTGGCGGAGGTGACGGCGGGTCACACCCTGGAGATCAAGGCCGCGCCGGAGCCCCGGCCGCAGGTTGAGCCGACCCAGTCCGTCCCGGTGGTGGACCGGTCCGCGTCCGCCGGGCCGGCCGAACCGGAGACCGTACCGGACCCGCCGACCGAGCGGCTGACCCGCCGTCGGTTCTGGCCCAAGCTGCTGGTGGCCGGCGTGCTCACGGCGCTGCTGGCCGGGGCGGCCACCTACGCGGTGACCGGCGGTGCGAAGGGCGGCGCCGCGGCACAGGAGCAGCCGGGCCCGACGCCGAGCGGGTCGGCGTCGGCTTCGCCCTCGGCGACCGCACCCAAGGGCTACCGGTGGGTGGACGACCCGGCCGGGTTCCGCTTCCTGCTGCCCACCGAGGGCGGCACGTGGGAGCGCTCGGTGGAGAACAACCAGATCTACTACTCGCCGGACCGGCCGGAGAACAGGCAGCGCTACCTGCAGTTCGCGGTGGAGGTCGGTCAGCCGAAGGAACCGATCGAGCACTTCCGTGAGATGGAGCTGACGGTCGGCAAGGGGAAGGACTACCGGCAGATCTCGTTGACCCAGGTGGACGTGAACGGGGCCAAGGGTGCGGTCTGGGAGTTCACCAATACGAAGGACGGCAACCGGCGGCACGTCAGGGACGTGGAGTTCCGGGACGCCAAGGGCACCTCGTACACGCTGCTGGTGGCCACCCCCGACAACGAGAAGGACTGGGTCGCAGGGCAGCGGATCCTGACCACGGTGCTCAACGAGTTCCAACCGAAGAGGTAGGAATCCGCCACCCGGTATCTTCCGGTTACCGACGGGTACCGTTCGGGGCGCCGAGCGCCTAGGCTGCGCCCCATGACGGACACCACGGCAGTCGGACAGACCACCGGACGCAACCCCGCCGCCCCCGGGGCGGCCCGGACGGTCGCCTCGGCCGTCCCGGCGGCGCTGGTCGCCCGGCTCGCGAGAGGCGTCACCGCGACCGGCGAGCCCGAGCTGGTGCACACCACCGCGCCGCTCACCGGTGAGCGGCTGGCCACCCTGCCGCGGTCCACCCCGGCCGACGTCGAGGTGGCGTACCAGCTGGCCCGGCGGGCCCAGAAGGCGTGGGCCGCGCTGCCGGTCCGCCGCCGGGCCGGGGTGCTGCTGCGCTTCCACGACCTGCTGCTGAAGCGCCAGGACGAGGTGCTCGACCTGATCCAGGCCGAGACCGGCAAGGCCAGGCTGCACGCCTTCGAGGAGGTGCTCGGCGCCGCGCTGGCCGCCAGGCACTACGGCCGCAAGGGCCCGTCCTACCTGCGCGACCGCCGTCGCGGCGGCGCCATGCCGGTGCTCACCCACGCGGTCGAGGCCCGCCGCCCCAAGGGCGTGATCGGCCAGATCTCACCGTGGAACTACCCGCTGGAGCTCTCGGTCGGGGACGCGTTGCCCGCCTTCGTGGCCGGCAACGCGGTGGTCAACAAGCCGGACACGCAGACCGCGCTGACCGCGCTCTGGGCCCGCGAGCTGCTGATCGAGGCCGGGCTGCCCGCCGACCTGTGGCAGATCGTGATCGGTGACGGTCCGGTGATCGGCCCGGCCGTGGTCGAGCACGCCGACTACGTCTCGTTCACCGGCTCCACCGCCACCGGCCGCGACGTGGCCCAGCGCGCCGCCGCCCGGCTGGTCGGCGCCTCGCTCGAACTCGGCGGCAAGAACGCCCTGTTGGTGCTCGCCGACGCCGACCTCGACCGGGCCGCCGAAGGCGCCGTCCGGGCCTGCTTCTCCTCCGCCGGGCAGCTCTGCATCTCGATCGAGCGGCTCTACGTGCACCGCTCGGTGGCCGAAGAGTTCCTCCGCCGGTTCGCCGAGCGGACCAGCGCACTGCGGCTCGGCGGCGGTCTGGCGTACGGGGCGGACATGGGATCGCTGGTCTCCGACCGGCAGCTGGAGACCGTCACCCGGCACGTCGAGGAGGCCGTCAAGGCCGGTGCCACGGTGTTGGCCGGCGGTCAGGCCAGGCCCGACCTCGGCCCGCTGTTCTTCGAGCCGACCATCCTGGACGGGGTCACCCCCGGTATGGCCGTCTGCGGCGAGGAGACCTTCGGCCCGGTGGTCTCGGTCTACCGCTTCGACACCGAGGACGAGGCCGTCGAGGCGGCAAACTCGACCACGTACGGCCTGAATTCGAGCGTCTGGACCAAGGACGCCCGGCGTGGCCAGGCGATCGCGGCCCGGCTGCACACCGGCACCGTCAACGTGAACGAGGCGTACGCCGCGGCCTACGGCTCGGTGGCCGCGCCGATGGGCGGGATGGGCGACTCCGGGCTCGGTCGCCGGCACGGCTCGGACGGCATCCTGCGCTACACCGAGGCGCAGACCATCGCGACCCAGCGGATGCTGCCGATCGCGCCCTCGTTCGGCCTGGACGACGAGAAGTTCGCCGCGCTGTTCACCACCAGCCTGAAGGCGTTGAAGGTCCTGCGGTTCAAGTAGTCGTACTTCCTTGGGAGTTGCAGCCATGGCGCAGGACGGTTTCGACTACGACGTGGTCGTGGTCGGCTCGGGTTTCGGTGGATCGGTGGCCGCCCTCCGGCTGACCGAGAAGGGTTACCGGGTCGCGGTGCTGGAGGCCGGGCGGCGGTACGGCCGGGACGAGCTGCCGAAGAACTCCTGGGACACCAGGAACTACCTCTGGGCCCCCGCCCTCGGCCTGTACGGCATCCAGCGGATCCACCTGCTGGCCAACGTCCTGGTGCTGGGCGGCGCCGGGGTCGGCGGCGGCTCACTGAACTACGCCAACACCCTGTACGTCCCGCCGAAGCCGTTCTTCGAGGACCGGCAGTGGCAGCACATCACGGACTGGCAGGAGGAGTTGGGCCCGTTCTACGACCAGGCCCAGCGGATGCTCGGGGTGCGCACCAACCCGACCGTCACCCCCTCCGACGTCCACCTGAAGGACGCCGCCGAGAAGATGGGATGTGCCGACACCTTTCACCTGGCGCCGGTCGGGGTCTTCTTCGGCGACGGCAGGGACGCCGACGGCGGGACCAGGGTCGCGCCGGGCACCGAGGTCGAGGACCCGTACTTCGGCGGGGCCGGGCCGAAGCGGAAGTCCTGCACCGAGTGCGGCGAGTGCATGACCGGCTGCCGGCACGGGGCCAAGAACACCCTGACCGAGAACTACCTCTACCTGGCCGAGCGGAACGGTGCCGAGATCCACCCGCTCACCACCGTCGCGCGGCTGCGGCAGATCGAGGGCGCCGACGGGGAGTGCGGCTACGCGGTCGACGTCCGGCGTACCAACTCCCGTTCCAGGGACCGCGAGAAGGCCGGGGCGCGGACCATCACCGCCGCCAAGGTGGTGGTCGCGGCCGGCACCTACGGCACCCAGACCCTGCTGCACCGGATGCGCGACGGCGGCCACCTGCCCGCGATCTCGACCCGGCTCGGCGAGCTGACCCGGACCAACTCCGAGGCGCTGGTGGGGGCTTCCACCACCGATCGGCGGTACGGGGAGCGGGTGGACTTCACCAAGGGGGTGGCGATCACCTCCTCGATCCACCCGGACGAGAACACCCACATCGAGCCGGTCCGCTACGGCCGGGGCTCCAACGCGATGGGTGCGCTCAGCGTGCAGCAGGTGCCCGGGGTCGGCCGGGGGCCGCGCTGGCTGCGGTACGCCGTCACGGCGGCCAGCCACCCGGTGATCTTCGCGCGGTCGATGAACCAGCACCGCTGGTCGGAGAAGACAATCATCGGCCTGGTCATGCAGTCGCTGGACAACTCGATCACCGTCTCGCTGAAGAAGTCCGGCCCCGGCAAGGGCAAGCTGACCTCCCGGCAGGGCCACGGCGCACCGAACCCGACGTACATCCCGGCCGCCGAGGCGGGTGCCCGGGCACTGGCCGAGTCGATCAACGGCTTCGCGGGCAGCACGGTCGGCGAGATCTTCGACATCCCGATGACCGCCCACTTCCTCGGCGGCTGCCCGATCTCCGACAGCGCCGAGAACGGCGTGGTGGACCCGTACCAGCGGCTCTACGGCTACCCCGGGATCAGCGTGGTGGACGGCTCCGCCATCTCGGCCAACCTCGGCGTCAACCCCTCGCTCACCATCACCGCACAGGCCGAGCGGGCCATGTCGATGTGGCCCAACAAGGGGGAGCCGGACGCCCGCCCCGAGCAGGGCGAGGAGTACCGCCGGGTGGCGGCGGTCGCGCCGCGCGCTCCCGCCGTGCCGAAGGGCGCCTTCGGCGAACTGCTGCTCCCGGTGCCGGAGGTGCCGAAGAAGCTCGGCTGAGGCCGAAGGGACGCCTCCCGGCTACCGGTCGGTCCGTACTGCGGTTGACACCCTCTCCGGGGCGATGGGATAAACGGCGCCTGACGAGGGGGGCGAATGGCGATCTGTGACGGGTGCGGCGCGGCGTCGACCGAGGGGGCGATGCGCTGCGCGGCCTGTGGCCGGTCGTTCGCCATCGGTGAGGTCGAGTTCGGCGGTGGCGGCCTCAGCGCGCCGCAGGGGCAGGGCAGTTGGGGCGCGGGGGTGGTGGTCGAGGCCCGGCCGAAACCGGCCGTGCTGCGCTGGTTCACGGACGCGGACTGGCGCCCGGCGATGAGGGTGGTGGCCGCGCCGACCGGCCTGCTGCTGGTGGCGGCCCTGCTGCTGGCGCTCGGCCTGGCCGGCGGCGACGCCGAACCGCTCGGCTTCGGCACCCGCTTCGGCATCGCGCTCGCCCTGGTGCTGGCCGCGTTCGGCGCCCCGGTCGGGATGGACTCCGAGATCGGGCGGCTCGAGCTCGTCCCCGACCTGACCACCCGGTTCCAGTTCCTCCCCATGACGGTCACGCTGCTCTGGATCGTGCTGTTCCGGTACGGCCTGCGGGCCGCCCGGCGCAGCGTGCTGCCGGAGTTCAGCGCCCGCCGGCGGGCGGCCGAGGCGGGGCGGCCGGTGCTGTTGGCCGTTCTGGTGAACCTGATGCTCGGCCTGCTCGCCCGAGCCGAACCGAGCCCCGGCCGGGCCGGCCGGCAGGGGCCGGTCAGCTGGCTCTTCCAGGTCGGCTACGCCGACCACGCGGTGGTCTCCCTGGGAGTGGTCCGGGTGGTGCTCGGTTCGGTGGTGCTGGCCGGGGCGACGGCCGCCGCGGTGTACGGCGCGGAGGTCCTGCGCCGGGTGGCCGGTGCCTGGGTGGAGAGCGCCCGCGCCGCCGTCCGGGCGCTGCTGTCGGCCGTGGCCGTGGCCGCCGCGGCGGCCGTGGTCGTGCTGGCGGTCAGGGAGCCGTCCGAGGTGGTGCTGCCGGCCCTGGTGCTGCTGCCCAATCTGGGGCTGCTCCTGCTCGGCTTCGGCTCGGGGGCGACCTTCGGCGCCGGGTTCGAGCACAGTGGTCCGGCCGGCTTCGACCTGCGGAGCAGCCCGGGCTACGACGTCTCGCTGGTCGACCTGGGCGGACTCGGCGGGCAGTGGCGCTGGACCGTGCTGCTCGCGTTGGCCGGGGCCCTCCTGTTCGGCTGGACGGTGCGCACCCTCGGCCTGGCCGGACGGCTGCGGGCGGCGGCCCTGTACTGGGCCGGGGCGAGCCTGCTGATGGTGCTCGCCGGGTACGTCCAGCAGATCGGCTTCCAGCTGCGCGGCTCCGGCAACCCCGGGGAGGTGGCCGGCATGACGTCCACGACCACGCTCGGGCTCGGCCTGGTCTCCGTCCTGGTGGCGAATCTGCTCTGGGCCGCCCTCGGTGCGGTCGCGGTTCCACTGCTGTTCGGCAGGTGGGGCGGCCGGGCGGCCCCCTCGGCCGCGCCTGCGGACGCTCCGTCGGACCACCTGCCGGCCGGGGTGCCGCCTCGGCCCGCGTACGCGCCGTTCACCGACGAGGTGCTGGACTCGAACGGCCCTCGCTGACCGTCCGGCGATCGCCGACCGGGGTCGAGCAGGGCGGGTGCCCGCCCCGGGACGGGCAAAGGGCCCCGCGGGGGAACGGGGCCCTTTGTCGTTCAGCACGCGGCGTCAGGGCGGCGCCGGTGCTGCGGTTGACGGCGCCGGGGGATGAGCGCCGTCCGGAAGGATGGTCCGGGCGCGGGGCGGCCCTTAACGGAGCGTGATGTTCAGGCCGACGACAGGTCAACCCCGCATCCAGCATCGTGATGGACGGAGCCCCGGCTCTGCAACCGGTTCGACGCAGTTCGGTACAGTCCGTCTCCTGCCGGCCCGGATCGGCGTACCCTGTCCGACGGTTCGGAGACGAGCGAATCAGACCGGCAGGTCGACTACGCTGCGTAGTAGTAGCACGGTGAGACGGGGTCGAGAGGTCCAGAGGTACGGCGACCGGTGCCCGGCGTCCCGGACGCAGGCCGCCGTACCTCTTTCACTGGTTCAGTCGTGGCCGGGCGGCTGTCCCCTGCCGGTCCGGTCACACCACCCGCGCACGGTCCCACGGCGGGCCGTCCCCGACAGGGGAGCGGCGGCGCCACGTGCGCCGGTGGACTGAGAGATCCACGCGCATGGGTCGGGTCGACCGCCCGGCCGGCCCCGCGCCTGGCGGGCGCGACCCGGAAGGTGCGGTCGTCAGGAGCAACGATCCTGCGTGGCGCCGGTCACGCCGTGGGGCCCCGGCAAGTGGGTGAATCACCGGCGGTGTGTCGGCCGGTAGAATCGGTGGCGACACCCCCACACGCCGCCCGCCACCACCCTTCCAAGGTCGCGCCGCGCGCGGCACCTCCGTTTCGCTGCCGGAAGGCCGTCCGTGTCCTCTGCTACTCCCGACCAGTCCGCCCCCGAGCTCGACACCGTACTGGTGGTCGACTTCGGTGCCCAGTACGCCCAGCTCATCGCCCGTCGGGTGCGTGAGGCCCGGGTCTACAGCGAGATCGTCCCGAGCACCATGCCGGTGGCCGAGATGCTCGCCAAGAACCCGAAGGCGATCATCCTGTCCGGTGGCCCCTCCTCGGTCTACGAGGACGGCGCGCCGCGCCTGGACCGCGCGATCTTCGAGGCCGGGGTCCCGGTCTTCGGCATGTGCTACGGCTTCCAGCTGATGGCCATCACGCTCGGCGGCACCGTCGACAACTCCGGCGCCCGCGAGTACGGCCGTACCGACCTGCACGTCAGCAAGTCCGGCTCCACCCTCTTCGAGGGCACGCCGGCCGAGCAGGCGGTCTGGATGTCGCACGGCGACGCCTGCTCGGCCGCTCCCGAGGGCTTCACCGTCACCGCGTCCACCGACGTGGTCCCGGTCGCCGCCTTCGAGAACGACGAGAAGAAGCTGTACGGCGTCCAGTACCACCCCGAGGTGCTGCACTCCACGCACGGCCAGCAGATCCTGGAGCACTTCCTCTACCGGGGTGCGGGGATCGCGCCGAACTGGACCACCGTCAACGTGGTGGACGAGCAGGTCGCGCTGATCCGCGAGCAGGTCGGCACCAAGCGCGCCATCTGCGGCCTTTCGGGCGGCGTGGACTCCGCCGTCGCCGCCGCGCTGGTGCAGCGGGCCATCGGTTCGCAGCTCACCTGCGTGTACGTGGACCACGGCCTGATGCGCAAGGGCGAGACCGAGCAGGTCGAGAAGGACTTCGTCGCCGCCACCGGCATCCAGCTCAAGGTGGTCGACGCCCAGGAGCGCTTCCTGACCGCGCTGGCCGGGGTCACCGACCCCGAGGAGAAGCGCAAGATCATCGGCCGGGAGTTCATCCGGGTCTTCGAGCAGGCCCAGGCCGAGATCGTGGCCGAGGCCGGCGAGCACGGCGAAGAGGTCGAGTTCCTGGTCCAGGGCACCCTGTACCCGGACGTGGTGGAGTCCGGTGGCGGCACCGGCACCGCCAACATCAAGTCGCACCACAACGTCGGCGGACTGCCCGAGGACCTGCAGTTCAAGCTGATCGAGCCGCTGCGCAAGCTGTTCAAGGACGAGGTCCGGATGGTCGGCCAGGAGCTCGGCCTGCCGGAGGAGATCGTCCAGCGCCAGCCGTTCCCGGGCCCCGGCCTGGGCATCCGGATCGTCGGTGAGGTCACCAAGGAGCGGCTGGATCTGCTCCGCGAGGCCGACGCGATCGCCCGCGAGGAGCTCACCCTGGCCGGTCTGGACCGCGAGATCTGGCAGTGCCCGGTGGTCCTGCTGGCGGACGTCCGCAGCGTCGGCGTGCAGGGCGACGGCCGCACCTACGGCCACCCGATCGTGCTGCGCCCGGTCTCCTCCGAGGACGCCATGACGGCCGACTGGTCCCGCCTGCCGTACGAGGCGCTGGCGAAGATCTCGACCCGGATCACCAACGAGGTCAAGGACGTCAACCGGGTGGTGCTGGACGTGACCAGCAAGCCGCCGGGCACCATCGAGTGGGAGTGATTCCTGCTCTGCATTGAACGCTCGCGCCGCCGTCCCCGTACTGAAGGGGGCGGCGGCGCGGCCGTCTCTGCAGGGGTCCGTGCCACCGAAACAGCGGCGGAACGGGCAGAATCGGACCGGACCTGTCAGCACTTGACGGGCCGTGAGCGAAGGGTGTCGGCGCATGGCGGTGGGGCATGGTGGGCCGGAACAGTCGGGGAGAGCGGAACGAGCGGCGCAGTGGCGGGAGTTGGGCACCCGGTACGCCCTGCTGCCGCTCCGGCTGTTCCTCGGGCTGACCTTCGTCTACGCCGCCTTCGACAAGCTGTCGGACTCGCACTACCTGGCCGGGGCCGGTGACGCGGCCTCCTTCGTCTCGCAGACCACCGCCGTCAAGCCGCTCAGCCCGATCGGGTGGGCGCTCGGTCCCGCGCTGGACTACCCGACCCTCTTCGCGCTGGCGATCGCCTTCGGCGAGCTGGCGGTCGGCCTCGGCACCCTGTTCGGCCTCTGGGGCCGGGTCGCGGCCACCGGCGGCGCCCTGATCAGCCTGAGCCTCTGGCTGACCGTCAGCTGGAACGTCGCCCCCTACTACCTCGGCAACGACCTGGCCTACCTGATGGCCTGGCTGCCGCTGGTGCTGGCGGGCAGCCCGCAGCTGTCGGTGGACGGCTACCTGGCCCGGCGCGCGCGCCGGGACCGCGGGCGCGGGCTGGCCGAGGACCAGGTCCGTCGCCGGGCGCTGGTGGACGGCGGGATCGCGGCCGTCGCGCTGGGCGGGGCCGGGCTGCTGGCCGGATCGCTGACCGCCACCTTCGGCCGGGACACCAAGACCGTGGCCGCTCCGGGGCCGACGCCGGCCCCCGCGCCCGCCGGGACGTCGGGCGGAGGCGCCAAGGTCTCCGTCGCCGCGGCCAGCGTCCCGGTCGGCGGGTCGGCCCAGGTCAAGGATCCGGCCTCGGGCGACGCGATCTACATCGTGCAGCCCAAGGCCGGGCAGTACTGCGGCTTCTCCTCGGTCTGCACCCACTCCGGCTGCGCCGTGGACGCCCCCAAGAACAACCAGATGTACTGCCCCTGCCACGGCTCCCGGTTCGACGCCACCACCGGCGCGGTGATCAACGGGCCGGCCACCAAGCCGCTGCCCAAGTACAGCGTCACCAAGAACGGCGAGCAGCTGGACCTGGGCGCGGTGCAGTCGTAGCCGCCCTCAGTGGTCGGGATCGGCCGGCTGGTTCCCGGCCGACCGGCCGCGCCGGGTCATCGCGGTCACCGCGCCGGCCAGACCGGCCGTACCGAGCACGATGAAGGTGACCGGGAGCACGATCCGGCCGTTCACCGCGCGGTCGTTCAGCGAGGCGACCAGGTAGAGCGCCGCGACCACGGTGAACAGGGCGCCCGCGATCAGGGAGAACACGTCCAGCCGGTGCTTCCTCATGACTGCACCACCTTCAGGTCGCCGAGACCGATGGTGAGCGTGAGGTCCAGCGTCCCCTTGGACGGCTGACCGTTGGTCGGATGCAACTGGTACTCCAGGTTGTTGCCCGCCCCCGAGGACAGGTTGCGGTCGGTGACCCGGACGTCGCCCAGGGCCGTGCGCATGGTCAGTCGGACGTCCACGTCGCCGGGGACGGTCACCCGGAGGTCACCCGCCCCGACCTTGACGGCGGTGGTGACGGTGCCGCCCGCCGGGTCGATCCCGCTCAGGTCGAGGGTGGCGTCGCCCGCACCGAGCCGGTACTCGGTCCGCACGTCGGCGACCGAGACGGGGGCCCAGAGCCGGTCCCCGAAGCTGCCCTCCACGGTGATGTTCGACCCCGAGAGCCCGGCCAGCGCGACGGTCAGCAGCACCGCGGGCACGGTCAGCCCGCGCGCCCGGCCGTACCGGGTGCTCAGCAGGACCACCACCCCGAGAGCGAGCAGTGCCGCCGCCAGCACCGTCGAGAGGCGTGCGGTCCCGTCCTGACTCTCCGTCAGCCACCAGGCCAGCGCACCCGCGCCACCGGCCAGCAGCAGGCCGGCCGGGCCCAGGAACGACCGCTCCCGCCGCCTCGCCGGACGCCGCGGTGCCACCGGGGCGGCGGGGGCGTTCTTGCGCAGCGGGTCGCCCGAAGGCAGGTCGGGGCGCTGCCACCAGGGCAGGGCCTGGTCCGGCGGTCGCGGCGGCTGGGGGGCCGGCGGGGCGGGAGGGAGCTGCCCGGCGTACGGATTGCGCTCCGGGTGCCGCGGGTCCCAGAGGTAGCCGGAGGGGCCCGGGGCCGGGGTGTCGGCCGGTACGGTGCCCGCCGACCGCTCCCGGGCGTGCTGCTCAGCGGCCCGCTCGCGCCAGCCGGCCGGGGTGCCGCCGAAGTCGTACGGGTGGCCGCCGTCGTCCACCGGCCGGTCGTACGGCCCGGCCGGGCCGTCCTGCGGGTGCTGGAAGAGCCGGCCCAGCCGGCCCCGGCGGCGGCGCTCCGGGTCGTACCGGACGGCCAGCAGGATCAGGCCACCGAGCAGCAGGATCGGGAACAGCTGCCCGCCGTCGCCCATCGAGGAGAAGAACACCCCGGTGCCGATCACGGTCAGCAGCACCGCGCCGATCGACTGCCCGTCCACCCGGCCGGTCAGCACGCGCTGCAGCTCGGTCCGGCCCTGCCTGCCGTCGGCGGTCGGCTCGCGCGGCACGATCAGCCAGGCCAGGCCGTACAGGAAGAGGCCGAGGCCGCCGGAGAGGCAGAGCACCGCGATCACCACCCGGAACACCACCGGGTCGATGTCCAGGTGACGCCCGAGACCGCCGCACACCCCGGCCACCACCCGGTGGCGTTCGCTGCGGGTCAGCGGCGGGCGCTGCCGCTCCGGGTCGGCCGGCGTGCCCGTCGGGGTGATCTGGTCGTCCGTCATGCTCCCATCCTGCTGGTCCGGCCGCTCGTACCCAACCTTCCGCTGCCCGGTACGGACCCTGATCTCTCCCTGAGAAGGATCGGGGGTGGCACCCTGATGCGCCGGGGGCGGCGGACGTGTGACCATCGGTGGCGTGGCAGCACCCGGCACCGATCCCAGACCCCTCGCACCCGAAGGACAGCGCGGTCCTGACGCGCCGTCAGCCGATCCCGGGGTGGAGCCTCCGCCGTACCGCCGGCTCTACCGGAGCCCGCACGGGCGGATGCTCGGCGGCGTGGCGCACGGGCTGGCGCTGCACCTCGGCCTGCCGGTCACCTGGGTCCGGGTCGCCTTCGTGCTGCTGTTCTTCGCGCAGGGGATCGGGGTGCTGCTGTACGCGGCGTTCTGGTTCGTGGTGCCGATCGGCATCGGCCAGCCCGCGCCGGGCGGCGGGCCGCGCTGGGCGTACGTCAACGGCGGCTTCGTGCCCGCCGACTCGGTGGTCGGCGGCAGCGAGCTGCGCAAGGGCCGCCCGCGTCGGATCGGCCGGCTGCGCGAACTGCTGCAGCGCACCTTCCACGGCGAGACGGCGGTGACCGGGGAGTTCACCGCGGACGCCCGGCCGACCCGGGGCGGGCTCGGCCAGTTGCTCGCGCTGCTGCTGCTGGTGGTCGGGATCATGGCCCTGCTCAGCGCCCTGCACATCCAGACCGCCAAGCCGTACATGTGGCCGCTGCTCACCATCGGGGTCGGCGTCGCGCTGGTCTGGCGGCAGGCCGACGACTCGCGGTGGCAGCGCTGGTTCGGCCTGGAGGAGGGCACCAGGCGGCGGGCCGCGTACACCAGGGTCGGCGCGGGGGTGCTGCTGGTGGTGGCGGGCACCGTCGGCTTCCTGATCCTCCAGGGCAGCGACTCGACGGTGTCCTCGGTGATCGAGGCCGCGCTCGCGGTGCTGGCCGGCGTGCTGGTGCTGGTCGGTCCGTACGCGCTGCGGATGTGGCAGGACCTGGGCGCCGAACGGACCGCCAGGATCAGGGCCCAGGAGCGGGCCGAGATCGCCGCCCACGTGCACGATTCGGTGCTGCACACCCTGACGCTGATCCAGCGCAACGCCGATGACGCCAAGGAGGTGCTGCGTCTCGCCCGGGCGCAGGAACGGGAGTTGAGGCTCTGGCTGTACCGTCCCGAGGCCGCCGCCGAGGCCGCCCCCGACACCCTGGCCGAGCGGATCCGCTCGGTGGTGGCCGAGGTGGAGGACCGGCACGGGGTGGCCGTGGAGCTGGTCTGCGTCGGCGACTGCCCGATGGACGACCGGATCGCGGCCCAGATCCAGGCCGCGAGGGAGGCGACCGTCAACGCCGCCAAGTACGGTGGCGGGGGACCGGTCCAGGTCTACGCCGAGGTGGAGGGGCGGACGGTGTCGGTGTTCGTCCGCGATCACGGGCCCGGCTTCGATCCCGACAGCGTGCCGGAGGACCGGATGGGCGTACGGGAGTCGATCATCGGCCGGATGAAGCGCAACGGCGGCACCGCGAGGGTGCGGCCCGCGCCGGACGGCGGGACCGAGGTCGAGCTGGAGATGGAGAGAGCAGATGACTGATGCTGTGGCGGGGTCCGTGCCGGACCGGGTCGCCCGGGTGGTGCTGGTGGACGACCACCGGATGTTCCGGACCGGGGTGCGGGCCGAGATCGGGCGTACCGAGGTCACCGGCATCGACGTGGTCGGGGAGGCCGACGACGTCGAGTCGGCGGTCCAGGTGGTGGCCGAAACCCGGCCCGACGTGGTGCTGCTCGACGTCCACCTGCCCGGTGGCGGCGGCGTCGAGGTGCTGCGGCGCTCCGCCCCGCTGATGTCCGACCCGAACGGGGTCCGGTTCCTGGCGCTGTCGGTCTCCGACGCCGCCGACGATGTGATCGGCGTGATCCGTGGCGGCGCCCGCGGCTACGTCACCAAGACCATCACCGGCACCGACCTGGTCAACGCGATCTTCCGGATCTCGGACGGCGACGCGGTGTTCTCCCCCCGGCTGGCCGGCTTCGTCCTGGACGCCTTCGCCGCCACCGACACCCCGCCGGTCGACGAGGACCTCGACCGCCTCACCCAGCGGGAGCGCGAGGTGCTCCGGCTGATCGCGCGCGGCTACGCGTACAAGGAGATCGCCAAGCAGCTCTTCATCTCGGTGAAGACGGTGGAGTCGCACGTGTCGGCGGTGCTGCGCAAGCTGCAGCTGAGCAACCGGCACGAGCTGACCCGCTGGGCGACGGCCCGACGGCTGGTCTGACGGCTGCGAACCGCTCGGCCGGCCGGCCGGCCGCGTCGGTGGCCGCAGGGCAGTCCGCGGGGCAGTCCGCGGTGGTGCGTGGGGTGCTTTGCGGGCGGGCAGTGGTCGCGGGGCGGTCCGGGTGGGCGGAGGGAGTGGACCGTTTCCTCCGGAGGTGTCGGTGCGGGCCCATAGACTCGTAGGGCCATGACTAGCCTCTTTGACGACCTTCCGCTCCCCGGCTTCGAGCTTCCGTCCTCGGCCAGGTCGCAGCAGCAGCCGCCCGCAGACCAGCCCCCGTACGAGGAGGAGCCGCCGCCGTACGACGAGGTGCCGTACGACTCGTACGAGGAGGCGATGCCGGACGGACTGTTCCAGACGGATCACGCGGCGCAGGCCGAGCGGGACGCGTTCTACCGGAACGGTGCGGCGCGGACGGTGATCGATCCGGTGCAGTTGCTGGAGGGGATGAACGACCCCCAGCGGGAGGCCGTGGTCCACTCCGGGGCGCCGCTGCTGCTGGTGGCCGGGGCCGGGTCGGGCAAGACGCGGGTGCTGACGCACCGGATCGCGTACCTGCTCGGGGCGCGCGGGGTGCAGCCGGGGGAGATCCTGGCGATCACGTTCACCAACAAGGCCGCAGGCGAGATGCGGGAGCGGGTCGAGGCGCTGGTCGGGCCGCGGGCGCGGGCGATGTGGGTGTCGACGTTCCACAGCGCGTGCGTGCGGATCCTGCGCCGGGAGAGCAAGGTGCTCGGCTTCACGTCGAGCTTCTCGATCTACGACATGGCGGATTCGCAGCGGCTGATGGCGCTGGTCTGCCGGGATCTCGACCTCGACCCGAAGCAGTTCCCGCCGAAGTCGTTCACGTCGAAGATCAGCAACCTGAAGAACGAGCTGATCGACGAGGAGACGTACGCCGACCAGGCGGCGAACCCGATGGAGAAGAAGCTCGCCGAGGCGTACCACCTCTACCAGCGGCGGCTGCGCGAGGCCAACGCGCTGGACTTCGACGACATCATCATGACGACGGTGAACCTGCTGCAGGCGTTCCCGGACGTGGCCGAGCACTACCGGCGGCGGTTCCGGCACATCCTGGTGGACGAGTACCAGGACACCAACCACGCCCAGTACATGCTGGTCAGGGAGTTGAGCGGTGGAGCGGTGGCCGCGCAGCCGAAACGGACGGTGGACGGCGACTACGTGAACCCGGCGGCCGGGCGGCTGTCCGAGGTTCCGCCGGCCGAGCTCTGCGTGGTGGGTGACGCGGACCAGTCGATCTACGCCTTCCGCGGCGCCACGATCCGCAACATCCTCCAGTTCGAGGAGGACTACCCGAACGCGACCACCATTCTGCTGGAACAGAACTACCGCTCCACACAGACCATCCTGAGCGCCGCCAACTCGGTGATCGAGCGGAACACCGGCCGCCGGGAGAAGAAGCTCTGGACCGCCGGGGAGCACGGCGAGAAGGTCATCGGCTACGTCGCGGACGACGAGCACGGCGAGGCGCAGTTCATCGCGGACGAGATCGACCGGCTGACGGACGCCGGGGACGCCCGGCCCGGTGACGTGGCGATCTTCTACCGGACGAACGCGCAGTCCCGGGTGTTCGAGGAGGTGTTCATCCGGGTCGGCCTGCCGTACAAGGTGGTCGGCGGGGTGCGCTTCTACGAGCGCAAGGAGGTCAGGGACGTGCTCGCGTACCTGCGGGTGCTGTCCAACCCCGAGGACACCGTGCCGCTGCGGCGGATCCTGAACGTGCCCAAGCGCGGCATCGGCGACCGCGCGGAGGCGATGATCGACGCGCTCTCGCAGCGTGAGCGGATCAGCTTCGCGCAGGCGCTGGTGCGGGTGGACGAGGCATACGGGATGGCCGCCCGCTCGGCCAACGCGGTGCGCAAGTTCAACGAGATGATGGCCGGGCTGCGGCAGATCGTCGAGTCCGGGGCGGGCCCGGCGGCGGTGCTGGAGGCGGTGCTGGAGGAGACCGGGTACCTGGCGGAGCTCCAGGCATCGACCGACCCGCAGGACGAGACCCGGGTGGAGAACCTCCAGGAGCTGGCCTCCGTGGCGCTGGAGTACGAGCAGGACCCGGGCGAACGGCCGGAGGGCGACGACGAGGGCACGCCGCCGGTCGGCTCGCTGGCGGACTTCCTGGAGCGGGTCGCGCTGGTGGCCGACTCGGACCAGATCCCCGATGACGAGGACGGGGCGGGCGTGATCACGATGATGACGCTGCACACCGCGAAGGGGCTGGAGTTCCCGGTGGTGTTCCTGACCGGCATGGAGGACGGGATCTTCCCGCACATGCGGGCGCTCAACCAGGTCAAGGAGCTGGAGGAGGAGCGACGGCTCGCGTACGTCGGGCTGACCCGGGCGCGGGAGCGGCTGTACCTGACCAGGTCGGTGCTGCGCAGTGCGTGGGGGCAGCCCTCGTACAACCCGGCCTCGCGGTTCCTGGAGGAGATTCCGGTCGAGCTGGTGGAGTGGAAGCGCACGGGTGCTTCGGCGGTGCCGGCTTCGCGTGGGTTCTCCTCGTCCGGCTCGGGTGGCTCCGGCGGCTCGGGTGGTTCGGGAGTCAGGAGGTCGGCGGGGCCTGCGAGTTCGCCGAAGGCGGGCTGGGGTCAGTCGGCCCGGCGGGTCACCGAGCGGGAGGCCGTCTCGCTGGCGGTCGGCGACCGGGTCACCCACGACAGCTTCGGGCTCGGCACCGTGGTGGCGACCTCCGGAGTCGGGGACAAGGCGCAGGCCACGGTGGACTTCGGTGCCACGGGGCGCAAGCAGCTTCTGCTGCGGTACGCGCCGGTCGAGAAGCTCTGACGGGCTGTCGGCTGCGCTGCGGCTCGCGTCGCCTTCGTTGCGGCGGCTGACACCTCGTCCGGTGTGTCAGCCGCCGAAGATGGCGACGGGGTCGCCGGCGTACCAGACGTTGTCGATGTGCAGGCGGCGGACGGTCCAGCGGGCGCCGTCCCGGACCAGGTCGACGGCGTAGCGGTTCTTGAGCAGTGCGTGGGTGGTGGGGTCGGCGGTCAGCAGGTGCTGGGCCTCGACGATGGCGGTCAGTGCGGCCGTGTCGCCGGCCACGGTGATCCGCGCGTTGGTCACCACGTGGGTGGTGATGACCCGGCCGGCGAACATGGCGAGGATGTCGGTGACGATGGCCTCGCGTCCGGTCATCAGCGGCGGTTCGCCACCCCACTTGGCGGCGGCAGGACGGAAGTCGAGCTCAACGTCGGGGGCGAAGGCGGAGGCGAACAGGGCCTTGTCCCGGAGTCCTGGCCGAGACCGAAGCGGAGCAGCGCGTCCAGGATCTCGGTCCGGTCGCGCAGTTCGCGGAGCAGGGCGGTGGAGTCCTCGGCGGGGGCGGAGTCGTGGGTGGCGGTGGACACGGTGGCGTCGAGGGCGTGGTCGGTGGTGACGTACATCGGGGGCTCCTGGTGTTCGGTGGTGGTTCCACTCTCGGGCGGGGCGCCCCTTCGATCAACGTGCTTCTGCGCAAGGATCGTTGAGCCGCACTTAACGGTGGGAGAGGGCATGCTGGAACGGCAGGAGCTGGAGATCTTCCTGACGCTGGCCGAGGAGCTGCACTTCGGTCGTACGGCCGAGCGGACGCGCGTCTCGACGGCCCGGGTCAGCCAGACGATCGGCGCGCTGGAGCGCCGGGTGGGGGCGCTACTGTTCCGGCGGACCAGCCGACGGGTGGCGCTGACCGCGATCGGGAGGCAGTTGGAGCAGGACCTGCGGCCGGCGTGGAGCCCGGTCGAGGCCGGGTTCGCGCGGGCGCTCAACGCGGGGCGCGGCTTCAACGGGGTGCTGCGGGTCGGCTTCACCGGGACACCGGGCGGACAACTGCTGGTCGATGTGGCCGAGTTGTGCGGGCAGCGGCAGCCGGAGTGCGAGGTGGTGATCCGGGAGGTGCAGCCGGGTGACGCGGCGCCGTGGCTGCTGGCGGGCGAGGTGGAGCTGCTGCTGACCTGCCTGCCGCTGGCCCCCGAGGAGCTGGTGGCGGGGCCGGTGTTGGTGACCGAGCCGCAGCTGCTGGCGCTGCCGGCCCGGCATCGGCTGGCGGGGCGGGCGGAGGTCTCACTGGCGGAGCTGGGCGACCTCCGGATGCTGGGGGCCGAGACGTCGCTGCAGGAGGCGCTGACGCTGGTCGGGGCCGGGCGGGCGGTCTTTCCGGTGGGGGCGCACGTCCGCCGGTACCACCCGCGGCCGGATGTCGGGTACGTCCGGCTCCAGGGTGCCGATCCCTCGGAGTGGCGGCTGCACTGGCGGGCGGACGGGGTGACCGCCCGGGTCCGGCTCTTCGAGGAGGCCGTGCGGGAGCTGCTCGGGGTGGCGGCCTGACAGGTTCCGGAGGCCGGGGGTGTTGTGATTTTCCCCTCCTCTGGGGAGGGGACTCCGTCAACGGGCCCCGGGAGCGCTAACCTCCCCTCAGATTCGTTATCGGTGGTTAACCACGTGCGCGCCCGATCAGGTCGGCCGCTGTGGTGGGACGACGTGGTCCAGGAGGCAGTCATGGGTGTGTCAGGGCCGATCCGTGTGGTCGTCGCCAAGCCGGGGCTTGACGGCCACGACCGGGGCGCGAAGGTGATCGCGCGCGCCCTGCGGGACGCCGGTATGGAGGTCATCTACACCGGCCTGCACCAGACGCCCGAGCAGGTCGTCGACACCGCCATCCAGGAGGACGCGGACGGCATCGGCCTGTCGATCCTGTCGGGCGCTCACATGACGCTCTGCGCCCGGGTGATCGAGCTGCTCAAGGAGCGGGACGCGGCGGACATCAAGGTCTTCTGCGGCGGGATCATCCCCGAGGCCGACATCATCGAGCTCAAGCGGATCGGGGTCGCGGACATCTTCACCCCGGGCACCCCGACCCGCGACGTGGTCGCCTGGGTCGAGGCGAACCTCCGCGTCGCCAGCTGATCCCAGAGCCTGGCGGTCGGCGTGATCCGGGTGATCTGGCTGACCTCGGGTGGTCGGGTGGCCGCGTCGATGGGCCGGGTGGCCGAGTGGGTCAGCCGGCCAGTTCGGCGAGCATGACGGCCCTGAACCGGAGCGTTTCGGCGAGCCGGGCCAGGGTGTCCGCCCAGGCCGAGTTCGGTGTCGCGTCGGCGGCCAGGGCGGCGACCGCGGGCGCGGTCTCCGGCGCGAGGGCTCGCTCGGTCATGCCGAGCACCCCGCTGTGACTCCACGGGTACGCCCCCGAGGCGGCGGCCCGCTCCAGCGCCGCCACCACGGCGGTGCTCAGCGGCGGCGTCCAGGGCGTGGCGCAGGCGCCCAGCAGCTGGAACGCCTCGCCGAGCCCGTGGCTCTGGATGATCGCGGCCGTCCAGGCAGCCCGTTCGGACTCCGGCAGGACGGCGAGCAGCCGGGCCGGTGCGCCTGCGGCCGGTGTGTCCGACGCCCCGGCCGCCCGGTTGCCGGTCCGGCGGGGGGCAGGACCGAGCAGGGCGCGGGCCCAGCCGACGTGCTGCTGGCGGACCGCCGCGCGAGCCCACGCCTCGTGCAGGTCCGCCGCCCAGTCGGGACCGGCCGGGTCGGCGTCGCTGACGGGCAGCCGGAGCAGTTGGTCCGGGGTGAGGCCGGTCTCCGTCGTCCAGTACGCGAGCGGGGCCGCCGCGATCACCTCGCCGAACCACCACGCCCGCTGCCCCCGGCCGGTGGGCGACTTGAGCGGTATGCCGTCCCGCTGCATCCCCGCGTCGCACTCCACGGGCGGGCTGACCAGGAGCCGGGTGCCCCCGGCCTCCTCCAGGCGTACGGCGGCCCGGGCGCGCTCCGCCATCCGTACGGCGAGGGCGGACTCCGGCAGGGTGGAGAGCAGTTCGGCGGCGGTGGCCCGGACGTTCCTGCTCCGGTCGGCGAGTGCCGCCTCCAGGAAGCTCTCGTCGGCGAGGGACAGACCCTCGTGCAGGGCGTCCAGGAAGAGCAGCCGGTCCTCGGCGCGCTCGGTGGACCAGGTGCCGCGCAGCAGGCTCAGCGCGGCGTCCGGCTCGGTCCGCCGCAGGCGGGAGATCAGGGTGACCCGCTCGGCGAACAGGCCCTCCAGCCAGAGCTGTTCGTCCGGCTCGGCGGCCGGCTGCTCGGTGACGGTGCGGTGGACGTACTTCCAGTCCGGATTCTGCCCAGCGAGCCAGCGGCCGAGCGGACCGGCGAGGGCCACCACGTCGGGACGCAGCTCGCTGCGGGCCCGCGCCGCGTCCAGCAGCGCCGGGACGGCTGCCGCCGGCGCCCGGTAGTCGTACCGGCGGGCGGTGACGAGCCACTGGGGGAGCAGCTCGCCCAGGTTGGCGGTGCCGGTGAGGTGGCCGCCGAGCAGGACGGTCAGTCGGTGTACCGCTGCTGACGGAGGCTCAGGGCGGGTGTCCTCGGCGGCCGGTGCGGGTGGCTGGACCGCAGGATCGGGGCGGGCCCCGGCGCGGCGGCGGACGGTCTCCAGCGCCGCCAGATCGAGCAGCGCGGTGGCCGGATCCGACCGGTCCACCTCGGCCGCCGGGCCGGTCGGGGTGGGCGGGAGAGGGCGGCGGTCGGTACCGAGCAGGGCGGTGGTGTGCAGCTCCTGCCAGGTGTCGGTGATCGTCATCGAGGGCTCCTTGGAGACACATGGTGCGGAAGGCAGGGGTCGAGGCGCTGCTTCGGCTCAGCAGCGCGGGCGGTCGACCCCGGCCACGGGTCGAGGCGCCCGACCGTTCACGTGGCGATCACGCTCCTCAGGTCGGCGTCGCCCACGCGCAGCCCCGGGCCCCTGCGTGGGCGGCGGAGGAGTTGCCGAGCCCCTCTCTGTCGATCCGCCGTGGCTGTCTAAGTGAGCTGCGTCGCAAGCCCGTTGGTGGGCCAGGCGGTGACTGGGGCGAAGCCGCGGTGGCCGGACTCGCCGAAGACGGTGAGTGGGTGGCCCGCCGAGAGGGCGGCGAGGCGCCAGAGGGCCGCCTCGGGGCAGCTGCCGGTGCGGACCGGCAGGCTGTGCTGGCCATCCGTCAGGCGCCAGCCGTCGCTGCCGAGGACGGGGACCACCCCGGTGAGGACGGTCGGCCAGGACTCAACCCAGGGGTCCTCGGCGACCGCCCGGCCGTACTCGGCGACCGCCTCCCCGGGCGTCATGCCGTCGGGCACCGAGGCATCCGGCTCCGGCTCGCCGTACCGGGTGCCGAGCACGGCCCGCAACGGGCGGACGCCGGGGTGGAAGGCGAGCTCGGCCTCCAGCAGGCGGCCGACGGGCAGGGCGAGTTCGGGGGCCCGGCCCGGGCCGCCGAAGGCGAGCAGTACGGCGGGACGGCCGGTCTTGGCGCCGCGCACCCAGATCCTGCGGGTAGTGAGCCGGTCGTCGGCGGTGTCCCGGGAGCCGAGCACCAGCCAGCGGTCGCGGACCGTCGGCCCGGCCAGCACCTCGGCGGTGTCGGCGGGGACGCCGACCCGGTTGCGGACGGTTGCGGCGAGCTCCTCGGGCAGCTGGTCGGCCCGGCCGACCGCGCCGGCCAGCAGGTGCAGCAGCGCGTACTCGGCCAGCCGCTCCTGGCTCGGCAGGTAGCTCAACTCCCGCACCTGAGCGGCAAGCCGGGGGGCCTGGGCGTCGACCATCCTGGCGGCCACCTCGTCCCAGCCGCCGGGCGGCTCGTCGGCCAAGCCGTGCCTGACCCGGTCGGCCAACCGGAGCCGCAGCTCGGCCGCACCGGCCGCGATCCGGGAGCTGCGGCGGGCGGCCCTGCGGGCGGCGGCGACCGGATCGGCCGGCGCGACCCCGGCGGCGGCCGCCGTGCGACGGGCGGCCGTCTCCTGACGGCTGCTCAGCCACTCGGCGACCCAGTCCGGCGGGGTGGCGGCCGGGACCGCCTCGCCGCTGCCGCTCCAGAGCAGCAGCAGTCCGAGCGCGTGCTTGCACGGAAACTTCCGGCTGGGGCAACTGCACTTGTAGACGGGCGTGGTGAGCTCGACGGCCGTGCGGTACGGCGTGCTCCCGCTGCCCTTGCAGAGACCCCAGAGCGTGCCCTCGCCCTGGCCGGTCGCGGACCACGGGGGGGTGGCGGACAGCTTGCCCGCGGCCTTGCGGGACGGCTGGTCGGGGGCCAGGGACAGGACGTGTTCGGTGCTCCAGCGTTCCTCCATGCCGATGACGCTAAGAGAAGGCACTGACAACGGAGCGGCCCGTTCACTCGAACTGATGATCTGTCACTTCCTGCCCTGGAATTGTCAGTCCCGGGGTGCATGGTTGGTCTCGCAGCCCGGGAACGGATGTCCGAACCGGGGCCTGTCCTCACTGGTGAGACGCCTACGCCCAGTCGACCCCGACTTCTCCGTCCCCTGCGACAGCCCTGTCCTCAGCCTGTCCTTGCGCTTGCCCCCGAGCCTGCCCGCGGCCGATCCGAAGGAGCCCTGATGACCACTCGCACGAGTGCCCCCGAGACCAGCGAGGTGCTCCGCGAGCACGCCGAGGACGCCTTCGCCGCCGAGCTCGCCGCCCTCGCCGCGCAGGACGACCGGCCGCGCCCCGAGCGCTGGCGGCTCTCGCCCTGGGCGGTGGCCACCTACCTGCTGGGCGGCACGCTGCCCGACGGCACGGTGATCACGCCGAAGTACGTCGGCCCGCGCCGGATCGTGGAGGTCGCCGTCACCACGCTGGCCACCGACCGTGCGCTGCTCCTGCTGGGCGTTCCCGGAACCGCCAAGACCTGGGTCTCCGAGCACCTCGCCGCCGCCGTCAGCGGCGACTCGACCCTGCTGGTGCAGGGCACTGCGGGCACCCCCGAGGAGGCGGTCAGGTACGGGTGGAACTACGCCCAGCTGCTGGCCAACGGCCCCAGCCGGGCCGCCCTGGTGCCGTCTCCGATCATGCGGGCGATGGCCGACGGACAGATCGCCCGGGTCGAGGAGCTGACCAGGATCCCGGCCGACGTGCAGGACAGCCTGATCACCATCCTCTCGGAGAAGACCCTGCCGATCCCCGAACTCGGCCTGGAGACCCAGGCGGTGCGCGGCTTCAACCTGATCGCCACGGCGAACGACCGCGACCGGGGGGTCAACGAGCTCTCCAGTGCGCTGCGCCGCCGGTTCAACACGGTGGTCCTGCCGCTGCCGGGCTCGCTGGAGGAGGAGGTCGACATCGTCACCCGCCGGGTCGGCCAGCTCGGCCGCTCGCTCGACCTGCCCGCGCTCCCGGAGGGCGCGGAGGAGATCCGCCGGGTGGTCACCGTCTTCCGCGAGTTGCGGGACGGCGTGACCACCGACGGCCGGACGAAGGTGAAGACGCCCAGCGGCACCCTCTCCACCGCCGAGGCGATATCGGTGGTCACCAACGGCCTGGCCCTGGCGGCCCACTTCGGCGACGGCGTGCTCCGCGCGAGCGACGTGGTCTCGGGAGTCGCGGGCGCCGTGCTGCGCGATCCGGCCACCGACCGGGTGATCTGGCAGGAGTACGTGGAGGGCGTGCTCCGGGAGCGGGACGGCTGGAAGGACTTCTATCGCGCCAGCCGGGACAACTCCCGCTGACGGCCGGTCCGGTGGAGCAGCAGCAGTGGACGACTTGTTCGAGGGGAGCACGGTATGAGCGACGCAGCGGTGACGTTGCTGGGCATCCGGCACCACGGCCCGGGCTCGGCCCGGGCGGTGGCCGCCGCACTCGAACGGCTGCGGCCGGACGTGGTGCTGATCGAGGGGCCGCCCGAGGCGGACGCCGTGGTCGGGCTGGCGGCCGAGCCCGGTATGGTGCCGCCGGTCGCCCTGCTCGCCCACGCGGTGGACGACCCCTCGAAGGCGGCGTTCTGGCCGTTCGCCGCCTTCTCCCCGGAGTGGGTGGCGATCCGGTACGCCCTCGATCAGGGCGTGCCCGTCCGCTTCATCGACCTACCGGCGGCGTACGGCCTGGCGTCGGGTGCGGAAGTGCCGGGGGGCACTCCCGCACCGGGCGACCAGGCGTCTGACGGCCGGTCACCGGGCGGCCGGGCACCTGGCGATCAGGCATCCGACGGCCAGGCGCCCGAAGTCCTCGACGCCGAGCGGGAGTCGCCGTACGACCCGATCGGACAGCTGGCCGCCGCAGCCGGTCACGCCGACTCCGAGAGCTGGTGGGAGGACGTGGTCGAGCACCGTGCCCCGTCCGTCGATCCGGCGGCCGACGCGTTGGCTCCGTTCAGCGCCGTCGCCGAGGCGATGACGGCGCTGCGCGAGCGCGCCACCACCAGCCGTCGTGACGAGCTCCGCGAGGCGTACATGCGCCAAGCGGTCCGCGCCGCCCGGCGGGCGCGGTACGCGCGGATCGCGGTGGTCTGCGGTGCCTGGCACGTCCCGGCGCTGAGCAGCATGCCGACCGTCGCCCACGACCGCGCCCTGCTGGCCGAGCTGCCGAAGAAGGTGCGGACGGAGATCACCTGGGTGCCCTGGACGCACCGCAGGCTCTCCCAGCACACCGGCTACGGCGCGGGCATCGACTCGCCCGGCTGGTACCACCACCTGTTCACCAACGGCGCGTCGGGCGGCGGGAGTCCGGGAGGCCGGGCGCTGGCGCACTGGATGACCAGGGTCGCCGAGCTGTTGCGGGCGGAGGACCACCCGGTCTCCTCAGCCCACGTGATCGAGGCGGTCCGGCTGGCCGAGACCCTCGCGGCGATGCGCGGACGCCCGCTGGCCGGGTTGGCCGAGACGCTGGACGCCGTCCGGGCGGTGATGTGTGACGGCTCCGAGCTCGCCCTCGCCCTGGTCCACGACAGGCTGGTGGTCGGGGACACGCTCGGCGAGGTCCCCGAGTCGGCGCCGACCGTGCCGCTGCAGCGCGACCTGAGCCGGCTGCAGCGCAGCCTGCGGCTCAAGCCCGAACCGGAGCCGCGCGAGCTCGACCTCGACCTCCGGAAGGAGAACGACACCGCCCGCTCGCTGCTGCTGCACCGGTTGCGGCTGCTCGGCATCGACTGGGGCAGCCCGGCCCGTTCCACCGTCAACTCGACCGGCACCTTCCGGGAGAGCTGGCGGCTGCGCTGGCAGCCTGAGTTCGCGGTCCGGATCGCGGTGGCCGCCCAGTGGGGCACCACCGTCGAGGCGGCCGCCACCGGCCGCGCGGTCGAGCGGGCCGCCCGGGCGACCGCCCTGCCGCAGCTCACCGAGCTGGTCGAGCACTGCCTGCTGGCCGAGCTGCCCGCCGCGCTGCCCGCCGTGATGCGGGCGCTCGCCGACCGGGCCGCGCTGGACACCGACGTCGCCCAACTCGCCGAGGCACTCCCGGCCCTGGTCCGGGCGCTGCGGTACGGCGACGTCCGGGGCACCGACAGCGCCGCCCTGGAGGGCGTCGCCCGGGGCCTCGCCGACCGGATCTGCGTCGGGCTGCCACCGGCCTGCATCGGCCTCGACGCCGAGCAGGCGGGCGTCCTGCGCGGCCACCTGGAGGGCGTGCACGCCGCGATCGGCCTGCTGGAGGCGGACGAGCCGGGCCGGGCGGCCGGGCCCGCCGACTCGCTCGGCGAGCGCTGGGCCGTCACCCTGCGCTCGCTGGCGCGGCGTCAGCCCCTGAGCGGGACCGGTAGCGGGGCCGGCGTGCCCGGGCTGCTCCGTGGCCGCGCCACCCGGCTGCTGCTGGACGGTGGGCGGATCGACTCCGAGGAAGCCGGCCGGCGGCTCGGCCTGGCCCTCTCACCGGGCAGCCAGCCGGCCGACACGGCGGGCTGGGTGGAGGGCTTCCTCGCCGGCAGCGGCGTTCTGCTGCTGCACGACCCGGCGCTGCTCGGCCTGCTCGACCGCTGGCTGAGCGGGGTGCCCGCCGAGGCGTTCACCGACGTCCTGCCGTTGCTGCGGCGGACGTTCGCCGCGCTGGAGTCGGGGGTCCGCCGCACCGTCGGGGAGCGGGTCGCAGCCGGTGCCCTGGACGGCACCGCACCCAGCTCGGCCGTACCGGCCGCCGAGCTGGACGTCGAGCGCGCCGACGCCGCCCTGCCGGTGCTCACCCTGCTGCTGGGCCTGGGCGGCGCCGCCGTCGGCACGTCCACCGCCGTGGCCCGGATCCCCCGTCAGACCGACCGCAGGAGTGCCGGATGACCACCACTCGGTTCCACACCACCTCCGACACCCCCGAGCAGGAGCGGCTCCGCCGCTGGCGCCTGGTGCTCGGCGGCGACGCCGACGGGACGGGCTGCACCCTCACCGGCCGGGACGCCGCGATGGACGGCGCGCTCGCCGCCCTCTACCGGGGCGCCGAGGCGGCCGGCTCCGGCGGCCGGTCCGGCACCGCGAGGACGGCCGGTCTCGGCGGATCCGCCCCGCAGGTGGCCCGCTGGCTGGGAGACATCCGGAAGTACTTCCCGACCTCGGTGGTGCAGGTGATGCAGCAGGACGCGATCACCCGCCTCGGGCTGGAGCGGCTGCTGCTGGAGCCGGAGATGCTGGAGGCCGTCGAGCCGGACGTGCACCTGGTCGGCACCCTGCTCTCGCTCCGCCACGCCCTCCCCCAGACCACCAGGGAGACCGCCCGGGCGGTGGTCGGCAAGGTGGTCACGGACCTGGAGCGCAGGCTCGCCGACCGGACCAGGACCGTCCTCGGTGGCGCCCTCGACCGCAGCGCCAAGGTCAACCGCCCCCGGCACCGGGACATCGACTGGGGCCGCACCATCCGGGCCAACCTGACCAACTACCTCCCCGAGCACCGCACGGTGGTGCCCGAGCGGCTGGTCGGCTACGCCCGGGCACAGCGAGCGGTGAAGAAGGAGGTGATCCTCTGCGTCGACCAGTCCGGGTCGATGGCCCCCTCCGTGGTGCACTCGGCGGTGTTCGGCGCCGTGCTGGCCTCGATGAAGAGCCTGTCCACCCGGCTGGTGGTCTTCGACACCTCCGTGGTGGACCTGACCGAGCAGCTCACGGACCCGGTGGACGTGCTGTTCGCCACCCAGCTCGGCGGCGGCACCGACATCAACCGGGCGCTGGCCTACTGCCAGTCCAGGATCACCCGGCCGGCCGACACCGTGGTGGTGCTGATCAGTGACCTCTACGAGGGCGGCATCCGGGACGAGATGCTCAAGCGTGTCGCGGCGATGAAGGCGTCGGGCGTCCAGTTCGTCGCGCTGCTCGCACTCTCCGACGAGGGGGCTCCCTCGTACGACCACGCGCACGCCGCCGCGCTGGCCGCGCTCGGTGTGCCTGCCTTCGCCTGCACGCCGGACGCCTTCCCGGAGATCATGGCCGCCGCGATCGAGCGCCGCCCGCTGCCGGTCCCGGAGGGCTGACGGAGTGGATCCGACGAGGTGACGGAGCGGGTGACCGGCGACGCGCCCGGCAAGGAGTCGATCCGACGGGCGGCGGAGCCCGAGAGCGGCGACGCGCCCGGCGGCGGAGAGCTGACGGAGTGTTGGGCGCGATTCACCCATACGTGCGATGCGTCGGCCCGGCTCACCGCCCGCCTCACCGGACCGGTGCACCGGTGGTGAGCTGGGCAGGCGACGCGCCCGGAAGCACCCGTTGTGACGGTTCTCACCAAAGCCGAGCGGGCCCCGGGCGAAACAGGCCCGTCGTCCGGGGATAACCTGCCACACGGACGTGACGCGCGTGTTGATTGACGTGTGCGCCCGTGGCTGTGTGGGCCGCAAGGCCGTATCTCTGCGTACCCGCCAGCCTCGACGACCCGCAGCGAAGATCCTGCCGTGGCACGCTCGAAGAGACACAATCCGCGACCACGAACAAGGACAAACACGTGGACCTGTTCGAGTACCAGGCGAGGGACCTCTTCGCCAAGCACGGTGTTCCCGTGCTTGACGGCGATGTCATCGAGACCGCCGCAGACGCTGCCGCCATCGCGGAGCGCTTCGGCGGCCGCGCCGTCGTCAAGGCTCAGGTGAAGGTCGGTGGCCGAGGCAAGGCCGGTGGCGTGAAGCTCGCCTCCGACCCGGCCGACGCCGTCGCCAAGGCCGAGGCGATCCTCGGAATGGACATCAAGGGCCACACCGTCAACAAGGTGATGCTGGCTCAGACGGCGGACATCAAGGAGGAGTACTACGTCTCCTTCCTGCTGGACCGCACCAACCGCACCTTCCTGGCCATGGCCAGCGTCGAGGGCGGCGTGGAGATCGAGGTCGTCGCGGAGGAGAACCCCGACGCGCTCGCCAAGATCCCCGTCGACGCCAACGAGGGCTGCACCCCGGAGAAGGCCGCCGAGATCGTCGCCGCGGCCAAGTTCCCGGCCGAGATCGCCGACCAGGTCGCCGACGTGCTGGTGAAGCTCTGGAAGGTCTTCATCGCCGAGGACGCGCTCCTCGTCGAGGTCAACCCGCTGATCAAGTCCGGTGACGGCAAGATCATCGCGCTCGACGGCAAGGTCTCGCTGGACGAGAACGCCGAGTTCCGTCAGCCGCACCACGCCGAGCTCGAGGACAAGGCCGCCGCCAACCCGCTCGAGGCGGCGGCGAAGGCCAAGGGCCTCAACTACGTCAAGCTCGACGGCGAGGTCGGCATCATCGGCAACGGCGCGGGTCTCGTCATGAGCACCCTCGACGTGGTCGCGTACGCCGGTGAGGAGCACGGTGGCGTCAAGCCCGCCAACTTCCTCGACATCGGTGGCGGCGCCTCCGCCGAGGTGATGGCGAACGGCCTGGAGATCATCCTGGGCGACACCGACGTCAAGTCGGTCTTCGTCAACGTCTTCGGTGGCATCACCGCGTGCGACGCGGTCGCCAACGGCATCGTGCAGGCGCTCGCGCTGCTCGAGGAGAAGGGCGAGGCGGTCACCAAGCCGCTCGTCGTCCGCCTCGACGGCAACAACGCCGAGCTGGGTCGCAAGATCCTGACCGACGCCAACCACCCGCTGGTGCAGCAGGTGGACACCATGGACGGCGCGGCTGCCCGCGCCGCCGAGCTGGCCAACAAGTAAGGAAGAGGACTACATCATGGCTATCTTCCTCACGAAGGACAGCAAGGTCATCGTCCAGGGCATGACCGGCTCCGAGGGTATGAAGCACACCCGCCGGATGCTCGCCTCGGGCACCCAGATCGTCGGTGGCGTGAACCCGCGCAAGGCCGGCACCACGGTTGACGTCGACGGCACCGAGGTGCCCGTCTTCGGCTCCGTCGCCGAGGCGATGGAGAAGACCGGTGCCGATGTCACCGTCATCTTCGTGCCGCCGAAGTTCACCAAGGACGCCGTCGTCGAGGCGATCGACGCGGAGATCGGCCTCGCGGTCGTCATCACCGAGGGTGTCCCGGTCCACGACTCGGCCGCCTTCTGGGCGTACGCCGGTGCCAAGGGCAGCAAGACCCGGATCATCGGCCCGAACTGCCCCGGCCTGATCTCCCCCGGACAGTCCAACGCGGGCATCATCCCGGCGGACATCACCACCACCGGCCCGATCGGTCTGGTCTCCAAGTCGGGCACCCTGACCTACCAGCTCATGTACGAGCTGCGGGACCTCGGCTTCTCCTCGGCCGTGGGCATCGGCGGCGACCCGGTCATCGGCACCACGCACATCGACGCCCTGGCGGCGTTCGAGGCGGACCCGGAGACCAAGATCATCGTCATGATCGGTGAGATCGGCGGCGACGCCGAGGAGCGTGCGGCGGCCTACATCGCCGAGCACGTCACCAAGCCGGTCGTCGGCTACGTCGCGGGCTTCACCGCCCCCGAGGGCAAGACCATGGGCCACGCCGGCGCCATCGTCTCGGGCTCCTCGGGCACCGCCCAGGCGAAGAAGGAGGCCCTCGAGGCCGCCGGTGTCAAGGTCGGCAAGACGCCGTCCGAGACCGCTCGTCTGGCCCGTGAGCTGATCGCCAAGTAAGGCTCGCACTCGCCACGGAGGCCCCTCACCCGATCTCGGGTGGGGGGCCTCCGGCGTTCGGCCGGGCTTGGATCGAGCTGGGACTGCGGGGCTCAGTGCCCTGCCGGCTCCACGCCGTGCGCGGCGGACGGCAGCAGTGGGCCGGGACAGAGCCGCAGCGGTGGACAGGGCCTGGCCGGGACGGTGATCGGCAGCGGTGGGAGGGGCGGCGCGGCAGCCGGTGCCGCCGTCAGCCGGAACAGGTTTCCGGCCGGCCGGACGGCGGCTGCGAACCCGGCCGGAGCAGCTGCGGCAGGAGTAGCTGCGACCGGGGCGGAGCCCAGGGGCACGGCCTGCCCGGGTGTCGGGCCGCACCAGTAACTGCGCAGCCCGGGCCCAGGTCCGGTGCCCGGCGCCGCGGGCCCCGCGCTGCCGCTGGTGGCGGTCGAGCAGACCGGACCGGGCCCGAGCCGGGCAGGGCGGAAGAGCTCTGACGGGCCGTTGCCGGTCAGGGTCGCCACTATCGCGGCCGTCATGGCCAGGGTGACCGCTCCCGCGGCTGCGGCGGCCAGGCCGGAGCGGGCCCAGCCCCGGAGCGTGAGCAGCCGGCTCGACGGCGTCCTGGGCGCGGGACAGCCGTGCACCGCGGCCTGGTGCAGCAGCGCACCGAGCCGGGGGCCGAACTCGGGATCCGCCGGGTCCGAACCGACCAGGGCGGGGACCGTCCTGGCCAGTGCGGCCCGGGCGCTGAGCACCCGTCCGGTCGCCGCGGCGGTGCTGGACTGCACCTCGAACGCCACCTGCCCGACGGGCAGTCCGAGCGCGTCGTGCAGCACCAGCGCCCGGCGCTGCGGCCTGGTCAGCCGCTTGAGGGCCTTGAGCAGATCGCGGTCGCGCGGCGTCAGTCGGTCCTGGTCGGGGTGCGGCAGGTCGGACAGGGGATGCACCCGGATCTGACGGCGGGGCAACCGGAACAGGTGCGCCCGGCGCGGACCGCCCCGGTGCCAGACCGCCTGCGCGGTCTCGAAGGCGTACTCCCGGACCCAGCTCTCCGGGTCCGGCAGCGCGGACACCTCGGGCCAGCGGCGTCCGGCGGCGGACAGGGCCAGGTGCACCGCATGGACGGCACGGTGGCGGCAGCCGGTGAGCAGGAAGGTCTGCTGCACCAGCCGGGTGTGGCTCACGGTGCAGAGCGCCTCGAAGTTCGCGGGGCGAGCCGCAGCCGCAGCCGCAGCCACGGCCGCCGCTTCCGGTACGGCGGGAGCCGCCGGCGCCGGCCGCGCGGTCGGCGCGGGGGAGAGCCGGCCGGCGAGGGCGGCGGCGTCCTCCCGGGTGCGTACGCCGAGCTTGCGCATCGCGCGGTGCAGATGGGTGCGGGCGGTGGCGGGGGCGATGCCGAGCTGTTCGGCGATGGCCCGGGTGTCCAGGCCGGTCGCGAGCAGGGCGAGGGCCTGGGCCTCACGAGGTGTCAGCAGCCGCAGCAACTGGCCGGAGTCGGCGTGCGGGCGTGTCGGCGCGGGCGAGGTCACCGCGCCGCCCGGGACAGACGGGCCGAAAGTAGACACATAAATAGATAATCCGGGACACGGCGGAGCTTCGCCTCTTCACGGGGCATAACGGGTGATCTTGGGACCATGAGCGACATGACTCAGCTGATGGGCCGTCCGATCCTGGGCCTGCCGGGCGAACTGGGAGTCCGCCCCTTCGTCGCCGACCTGCTCACCGGTGTCCGGGCCGCACTGCTCACCCTGGCGGTGCCGGCCGTCCCGGTGCTCGCCCTCTGGGTACTCACCCCCTACGCCGACGACACCGCCACCGGAGCCGGACGGTTGGCCTGCGCGCTCTGGCTGCTCGGCCACGGCGCCCCGCTGACCCGGGGGGCGAGCCAGGCTCCGGTGACGCTGACCCCGCTGCTGCTGACGCTGTTCACCGTGGTGCTGCTGGTCAGGACCGGCCGGCGCCTCGGCGGGCGTGAACGCCTGCACTGGCGCGCGCCGTTGGCGGTGTGCGCCGGGTACCTGGCGGTCGCGCTGGGCGCGGTCGCCGAGTGCTCCGGCGCGGGCGCGCTGCGGGCAGTCCCGCTGCTTGACCTGGCGGCGGTCGCGGTGCTGGTGACCGGTTCGGTCGGGGCGGGTCTCCGCTCGGCGGTAGGCGGCGGACCGGCGCTGCCCGGCTGGGCCCGGCGGCCGGGTTGGGTCCGGCTGCCTGCGTGGGCGCACCTGCCGGACCGGTCGTACGTGCCCGACTGGGCCCGGCCGGTCGGCGGCGGTCCGGTGACGGCCCGGGCGGCCGCCGTCGGCGGGGCCGGCCTGGTGGCGGCGGGCGGGGTGGTGCTGGCCGTGACCGTGCTGCTCGGCCAGGGCGCGGCCGGCCGGTCGGCGGCCGGGTTCGGTGGCGGGCCGGCCGCGATCGGCGGACTGGGCCTGGCCTGCCTGTTGCTGGTGCCCAACGCCGTGCTCTGGGCGGCCTCGTACGCGCTCGGCCCGGGCTTCGCGGTCGGTACCGGGACGGTGGTGGCGCCGACCGGTGCCCGGGTCGGGCCGGTGCCGGACTTCCCGCTGTTCGCACTGCTCCCGGAGACCGGCTCGGCGCCCTGGTGGCCGGTGGCCTGCGTACTGCCGCTGCTGGCCGGGCTGGTCCCGGCGCTGCTGCTCGGCCGGGCGGCGGCGGAGGCCCGCTGGCATCCGGTGGCCACTGCGGTGTCCGCTGCGGGAAGTTCGCTGCTGACCGGGCTCGGCGCGGGCGTCTGCGCCTGGCTGGCGGGCGGCGCGCTGGCCGGCGCCAGGATGGCGGAGCTGGGCCCGGTGCCCTGGCTGATCGCCCCGGTGACGGCGGCCTGGCTGGTCCTGGTCACCGTGCCGGGCGCCCTGCTGGCCCGCTGCTGGGTGGCCCCGCCGCTCTGGTGGACCGACCTGACCGGACGTCAGCTCTGCCGGGTCAGGCGGGCCGCCGAGCAGGGCCTGACCTGGGCGGCGGACCGCCTGCCACCCCGCCGGAGGGACCGCTGAGCGGCGGTCCGCCGGCGTGCGGGGTCAGCGGTTCTGGTTGTACAGGTTGACCAGGAAGTCCGGGGCGAGGTTGTCGCAGCTGTCCCGGGCCTGGGAGGTGAGGGCCTCGCTGACGCAGCTCACGTAGTCCTGGTAGTACAGCGTGACGCCGAGCGAGGCGAGCACGAACAGGATCGTCACACCGCCCGTGACCAGCCCGCCGATCGCGGCCGGAGTCTGCGGCCGGACCGGCTGCGGACCGTGGCCCGGGCCGTGCTGCTGGCCAGGCTGGGCGGTGGCGCCCTCGGCGGAACCAGCAGCTGAACCAGCGGCCGAGGCGGAAGCCGACTTCGACCGGGGCGGACGCAGCGCGCTGATCCCCCAGTACGCGGCCAGCGCACCGAGCAGCAGCGCGACGTACGGGATGCCGAGCACGACGCAGAACAGGCCCCCCATGCCGGCGCTCAGCGCGTACCGCGAGCGGCGCTGGACCGGGTCGTTGGGGTCGAACTTCGGTGCGGCGGGCGGCTGCTGGGGCGACCATCCACCCTGGTAGCCGGGGCTCCAGGGGTGCGGCGGCGGGACCTGCGGGCGGCCGTCCTGCTCCGACGACCCCTCGGCGGGGTCACCCGGGTGACCGGAGCCGTCGGAGCCGCCGGAATCACCGGAACCGCCGGAGGAACCGTTCGGCTGCTGCGGGGCGCGCGGCTGCCAGGGCCGGTCGGGGGCATCCGCCGGCGGCGGCGCGAAGGGGTTGCGCTCGCCGGTGTTGTCGCCGCTGCTCATCGGTCAGCCAATCCTTCGTCGAGTGGTCGGGCCTGCTCAATGATCCCGCAGGGGTGTACGAGATTCACACGGGTATGGCGAACCGGGATCACGTGGCGTTCGGCGGGCCGCTTCCTGGACGGTATGTGGCCCGCGCCTCAACTACGCGCGTAGCGTCGCCATCGGGTTACAGGGGGCCTGCGACCAGCCGTTATCGTGGTGACGGTCAGCAGTTCGGAGCAGCCCCGCCGCCTCCCGACTCGACCTGTCCGCCCCTTGTAGTGGCCCCACCGCCGGTGGACGTACCAGCAAGAGGCACCTCCCGGCCGGAGGCTGGGGGAGCAACGACGTACGGAGAATCGCGCAGTGGCCGCTGCTTCCGCCCAGCCCGCCCGCACCGCCGGTACCGCCCGCAGTCAGGTCTTCCCGCCGCGTACGCCGGGTCCGGCCCGGCTGGTGGTGCTGGTCTCCGGCTCCGGCACCAACCTGCAGGCCCTGATCGACGCCGTCGCCGACCCGGCCTTCGGCGCCGAGATCGTCGCGGTGGGTGCCGACCGGGACGCCATCGCCGGGCTGGACCGGGCCGAGCGGGCCGGGCTGCCGACCTTCGTGCACCGGGTCAAGGACCACGCCGACCGGGCCGCCTGGGACGCCGCGCTGACCGCCGCGGTAGCCGGACACCGGCCCGACCTGGTGGTCACGGCCGGGTTCATGAAGATCCTCGGCCCGGAGTTCGTCGCCGCGTTCGCCGGACGGATCGTCAACACCCACCCCGCCCTGCTGCCCGCCTTCCCCGGCGCGCACGGTGTGGCCGACGCGCTGGCGTACGGGGTGAAGGTGACCGGCTGCACCGTCCACCTGGTGGACGGCGGCGTGGACACCGGGCCGATCATCGCCCAGGGTGTGGTCCCGGTCGAGGAGACCGACCACGCCGACGGCGGGGACGCGCTGCACGAGCGCATCAAGACTGTCGAGCGTCAGTTGCTCGTCGACGTCGTGGGCCGACTGGCTCGCGAGGGTCACCGTATCGAGGACCGAAAGGTATGGATTCCGGCATGAGTGCCAGCTCCACCACGCCCCCCGTCTCGGAGAACATCCGCCCGATCCGCCGCGCGCTGATCAGCGTGTACGACAAGACCGGTCTGGAGGAGCTGGCCCGGGGCCTGCACGCCGCCGGGGTCACCATCGTCTCCACCGGTTCCACGGCCGGCCGGATCGCCGCCGCCGGCGTCCCGGTCACCGAGGTCTCGGAGCTGACCGGCTTCCCGGAGTGCCTGGACGGGCGCGTGAAGACGCTGCACCCCCGCGTGCACGCCGGTGTCCTCGCCGACCTGCGCCTCGACTCGCACCGCGCGCAGCTCGCGGAGCTGGAGATCGAGCCCTTCGACCTGGTGGTGGTGAACCTCTACCCCTTCACCGCCACGGTCGCCTCCGGCGCCACCCCCGACGAGTGCGTCGAGCAGATCGACATCGGCGGTCCTTCGATGGTCCGCGCGGCTGCCAAGAACCACCCCTCGGTCGCCGTCGTGGTCGACCCGGCCCGTTACGCGGACGTGCTGACGGCCGTTCAGGGCGGCGGCTTCGACCTGCTGACCCGCAAGCGGCTGGCCGGCGCGGCCTTCGCGCACACCGCCGCCTACGACGTGGCGGTCGCCTCCTGGTTCGAGGGCTCGGGTTACACCGAGAACACCGAGTCGTTCCCGGCCTTCCTGGGTGCCACCTTCCAGCGCGAGAACGTGCTCCGCTACGGCGAGAACCCGCACCAGCAGGCGGCGCTCTACACCGACACGGCATCGATCGACGGCTCCGTCGCGGGCGGCGGCCTGGCGGGCGCCGAGCAGCTGCACGGCAAGGAGATGTCGTACAACAACTACGTGGACACCGACGCCGCCCGCCGGGCCGCGTACGACCACGCCGAGCCGGCCGTCGCGATCATCAAGCACGCCAACCCGTGCGGCATCGCCACCGGTGCGGACGTCGCCGAGGCGCACCGCAAGGCGCACGCCTGTGACCCGCTCTCCGCGTTCGGCGGTGTGATCGCGGTCAACCGCGCGGTCACCGTCGAGCTGGCCGAGCAGATCGCCGAGATCTTCACCGAGGTGGTGGTCGCCCCGGCGTACGAGGACGGCGCCGTCGAGGTGCTGGCCCGGAAGAAGAACATCCGGGTGCTGCGCGCCCCCGGGGCCCCGGCCAACCGGGTCGAGCTCCGCCCGGTCTCCGGTGGCGCCCTGCTCCAGCAGGTGGACCGGGTCGACGCGGCCGGTGACGACCCGGCGAGCTGGACCCTGGCCACCGGCGACGCGCTCTCCGCCGACGAGCTGGCCGAGCTGGCCTTCGCCTGGCGGGCCTGCCGGGCCGTCAAGTCCAACGCCATCCTGCTCGCCAAGGGCAGCGCCTCGGTCGGCGTCGGCATGGGCCAGGTCAACCGGGTCGACTCGGCGAAGCTCGCGGTCGAGCGGGCCGGCGAGCGGGCCCAGGGCTCGTACGCCGCCTCGGACGCGTTCTTCCCGTTCGCCGACGGTCTCCAGGTGCTGCTCGACGGCGGCGTCAAGGCCGTGGTGCAGCCGGGTGGTTCGGTCCGGGACGACGAGGTGATCGCGGCGGCGAAGGCGGCCGGCGTGACGATGTACCTGACCGGTACGCGGCACTTCTTCCACTGATCCCCGCGTACACGACAGCGGCCCCGCACACCGGAAGGTGTGCGGGGCCGCTGTCGTGCGGTCAGCTGGACTTGACGACCACGGTGCCGACGATCTTGTCCGACAGGGTCTGCTTCTTGGCGTCCCAGAGCGGCCACAGGAAGCCGAGGCAGCAGGCCAGCTCGTCGACGATCTTGCAGAGGTAGCGGACGAAGGCCATGCCGAAGCCGATCGGCTGGCCGTCGGCCTCCCGGACCACCCGGATGTTGACCATCTTGCGGCCGGGGGTCTGGCCGGTCGTGCCGACCTGGTAGAGCAGCCAGAGCAGGCCGGCCACGCCGATCAGCCAGGCGACGCCGACGATGGCCATGCCCGCGCCGGAGATGCCGCCGCCGGTGCAGACCGAGGTGTAGCGGCTGGTGCTGCACACCGGGGCCTCGTAGCCGATCGCGAAGCCGATCCCGTAGAGGATGCCCACCGGGACACCGAGGATCAGCCCGTCGACCAGGGTGGCGGCGACCCGGGAGCCCCAGCTCGCGTAGAAGTTCTGCACCTGGCCGGCGTTGGGGTAGCCGCCCGGCTGGCCGTAGCCCTGCTGCGGCGGGATGCCGTAACCCTGCTGCTGCGGGGGCTGCTGCGGGTAGCCGTAGCCCGGCGCGCCCTGCGGGGCACCCTGCTGCGGGTAGCCGTAACCGGGCTGCGGCTGCTGCGGGGGCTGCGGCGGCTGGTTGTACGGGTTGTTCGGGTTGTTCGGGTCGGGCGGGTAACTCATCAGTGCCTCCGGGCAGGATGGTGAGGTGTGGACGGGACAGGAAGACCCTGGGGCGGACGGGCAGTTGAGTTGCCGACCGGGTGGGACATTAGCGGAACGCGGTGACACCGCGAAGGTCAGTTACCGTCAGAAAGCGTCAGACTCAGGGCAGTACGACGCCGAAGCGGTGCAACTGCCAGAGCCAGGAGATCGTTAAGGCGGTACCGATCAGGACATTCCGGTGGAGGTTGGGGAGTTGCCACCACCAGCGCCCGGGACCGAGCGGCGCGACCAGCAGGCCGAGTCCGGCCACCACCGTCACCGGATTGGCCAGCAGCGCGGCGCCGAACGCGCCGTGGCCGGCCTCGATGAAGACCGTGGTGCTCCCGCAGCCGGGGCAGGGGATGCCGGTGAACCGGCGCAGCGGGCAGAGCGCGCCGGGGTCGTGCACGTCGTGCAGCGCGGCGACCGTCAGCGCGGCCACCGCCGCACCGGCCCCGCGAGCGGCCATCCGCAGCACGCCGCCCAGCGGCGTACCGGCCGTGCTCGTCCAGCGAGCCGTCAACTGCTGCATCACGGCGTGTAGTTCTCGGAGACGGTCGAGTAGAAGACCAGGCCGGCGATGCCGATCAGGATCCCGAGCGTGGAGAGCAGCACCCCGCCGATCGCCTGGGTGCGGCCGACACCGGTCTGCTTGGACTTGCTCAGGCCCGCGATGCCCAGTCCCAGGCCGACCGGGCCGAGCAGTGCGCCGTAGAAGCAGATCAGGATGCTCAGGAAACCCAGCGCCAGCGAGGCGATCGCCAAGCTGTTCTGCGGAGCCTGGGCCACCGGCGGCTGCGGGTAGCCGTATCCGGGCTGCTGGTACCCGGGCTGCGGGTAGGCCGCCTGGTGGTGCTGAGGTGCGGTGTACGGCTGCTGCGGCTGCCCGTACGACCCGTACGGATCGGGCGGCTGCTGCTGGTACGGATTGCTCACTGTGTTCCGGTCCCCCCGAGCTCTGTTCTCCCCCGCGCTGCGCCGACGGGCCGTCACCGGCCGACCGGCGCATGGTCGTCCCGGTCATATCGTGGGTGGGTGCCCCCGGGGCTGTCCAGCGGCGACCGGCACCCGGACGGAACTGTGGCGCAACCGCAACCAGGGTGGCACGTGCCGAGCACCGGAGCCGATCCGGGAGAATGGTGCCATGACTGCCCAGATTCTCGATGGCAAGGCCACCGCTGCCGCGATCAAGTCCGAACTCGCCGTCCGCGTGGCGGCCCTCAAGGAGCGGGGCATCGTCCCCGGCCTCGGTACCGTCCTGGTCGGCGACGACCCGGGCAGCCGGTGGTACGTCAACGGCAAGCACCGGGACTGCGCCGAGGTCGGCATCGCCTCGATCCAGCGCGAGCTGCCCGCCACCGCCACCCAGCAGGAGGTCGAGGACGTCGTCCGCGAGCTCAACGCCGACCCGACCTGCACCGGCTACATCGTCCAGCTCCCGCTGCCCAAGGGCCTGGACCAGAACCCCGTCCTGGAGTTGATGGACCCGGACAAGGACGCCGACGGCCTGCACCCCACCTCGCTCGGCCGGCTCGCGCTCGGCATCGAGGGCCCGCTGCCCTGCACCCCGTACGGCATCGTCGAGCTGCTCCGCCGGCACGACGTCAAGCTGGACGGCGCCGAGGTCGTGGTGGTCGGCCGCGGTGTCACCGTCGGCCGCTCGATCGGCCTGCTGCTGACCCGCCGGTCCGAGAACGCCACCGTGACGCTGTGCCACACCGGCACCCGCGACCTGGCCAAGCACCTGCGGCAGGCCGACATCATCGTGGCCGCCGCGGGCGTCGGGCACCTGATCAAGGCCCAGGACGTCAAGCCCGGCGCGGCCGTGCTCGACGTCGGCGTCAGCCGGGACGGCGAGGGCAAGATCCAGGGAGACGTGGAGCCCGCAGTCGCCGAGGTGGCCGGCTGGATCTCCCCGAACCCGGGCGGCGTGGGTCCGATGACCCGCGCGATGCTGCTCAACAACATCGTGGTGGCGGCCGAGCGCCGCGCAGGGGCCTGACGCCGATGACGGTCAAGGCGGGCCGGTCACGGCGACGGCCGGTGAAGACCACCGGCACGCTGCCGCCGGAGGGTTCGGCGGCGGCGACGGACGGCAGTCACCCGCTGCCGGTCCGGCAGTGGCCGATAACGATGGTGCTGGGCCTGGTCGCGGCCGGGCTGGGCATCACCTGCTTCGGTGACTTCAAGTACGGCCTGCTGACCGTCGGCGGGGCGGTGCTGATCGGGGCGGTGCTCCGGCTGGTGCTGCCCGAGGTCGGCATGCTGGCGGTGCGCAGCCGCTTCACCGACGTCACCGTGCTGACCTTCCTCGGCGGGGCGATCGTGCTGCTCACCCTGATCGCCCAGCCCGACCCGTGGCTGCGGCTCTCCGTCCTGGACAACATCGGTCAGGTCATCGGCCGCCAGCGGCACTGACCCGTCCGCACGGCCCCCGTCCGGGTGCGGGCGGGGGCCGTTGTGACGTATCAGCCAGTGCCGTGGCCACCCCCGGCGGCGGGCTTGCGATAACCTGACGCCGGATCTCTCGACGTCGAGAGATCGTCCTCGGCTCCAGCGCGTCGGGCGCGCGTGGGGCGTGGCTGGCGATCGCTGGAGTAGACAGAAAATGACTCGCACCCCCGTCAACGTCACCGTCACCGGCGCGGCCGGCCAGATCGGCTACGCGCTGCTGTTCCGTATCGCCTCCGGCCACCTGCTCGGCGCGGACGTGCCGGTGAACCTGCGCCTCCTGGAGATCCCGCAGGGTCTCAAGGCCGCCGAGGGCACCGCGATGGAGCTGGACGACTGCGCCTTCCCGCTGCTCCGCGACATCACCATCACCGACAGCCCCGCCACCGCCTTCGACGGCGCCAACGTGGCCCTGCTGGTCGGTGCCCGTCCGCGCACCGCGGGCATGGAGCGCGGCGACCTGCTGCAGGCCAACGGCGGCATCTTCGGCCCGCAGGGCAAGGCCATCAACGACCACGCCGCGGACGACATCAAGGTCCTGGTGGTCGGCAACCCGGCCAACACCAACGCCCTGATCGCCCAGCGCAACGCCCCCGACGTGCCGGCCGAGCGCTTCACCGCGATGACCCGCCTGGACCACAACCGCGCGGTCGCCCAGCTCGCCAAGAAGCTCGGCGTCACCGTCAACGACATCCAGCGGCTCACCATCTGGGGCAACCACTCGGCCACCCAGTACCCGGACATCTTCCACGCGCTGGTCAACGGCAAGAACGCCGCCGAGGCCGTCAACGACGAGAAGTGGCTCGCCGAGACCTTCATCCCGACCGTCGCCAAGCGCGGCGCGGCCATCATCGAGGCCCGTGGCGCATCCTCGGCCGCCTCGGCCGCGAACGCCGCCATCGACCACGTGTACACCTGGGTGAACGGCACCGCCGAGGGCGACTGGACCTCGATGGGCATCGTCTCCGACGGCTCGTACGGCGTCGAGGAGGGCATCATCTCCTCCTTCCCGGTCACCACCAAGGACGGCAAGTTCGAGATCGTCCAGGGCCTGGAGGTCTCCGACTTCTCCCGCGCCCGGATCGACGCCTCGGTCGCCGAGCTGGTCGAGGAGCGCGACGCGGTCAAGGAGCTCGGCCTCATCTGAGTCCGACTCCGACCCCGGCTCACCCGAACGGCCGGGTCGCCCCGAGAGGGGCGGCCCGGCCGTCGCCGTACACTGACCCCCCGTGACCCTCGTCCTGCTCCTGCTGCTGACCGCCGTCGCGGCCGAACTGCTCCGCCCGCTGAGCCGCCTGCTCGGCTACGCCCAGGGGCTGCGCGAGGAGCCCGCGATCAGCTCGGAGGAGCTCCGGGGCCTGGTCGCCGCCAACACCGAACTGGGGCACGACGAGCGCGAGCTGATCGCCGACGTGTTCTCGGCGGGGGAGCGCCAGCTGCGCGAGGTGATGGTCCCCAGGACCGAGGTCACCTTCCTGGACGCCGACCGCCCGCTGGCCGAGGTCCGCACCGAGACCAGCCGCTCGCCGCACTCCCGTTACCCCGTGGTGGAGGGCTCGTACGACTCGGTGGCCGGCTTCGTGCACGTCCGCGACCTGTACGGGGCGCGCGGCGAACACGCCCTGCGGGTCCGCGAGCTGACCCGTCCGGTCAAACTGCTGCCGGCCACCAAGCGGGTGCTGGCGGCGATGGGCGAGATGCGCAGGGAGGGCCACCACCTGGCAATCGTGGTGGACGAGTACGGCGGCACCGCGGGCATCGTCACCCTGGAGGACCTGGTCGAGGAGGTGATCGGCGAGATCAGGGACGAGTACGACGCCCTGGACACCACCGCGACCCGACGGCTGGCCGGCGGCGGGATGGAGCTCGACGGACTGCTCAACCTGGCCGACTTCGCCGAGGAGACCGGCGTCACCCTCCCGGAGGGCCCGTACGAGACGGTGGCCGGGTACCTGGTCAGCGAGCTGGGCAAGCTGCCCAGCACCGGGGACCAGGTGGCCACCGGGGACGGCCTGCGGCTCGCGGTGGCCAAGTTGGACGGCCGGCGGATCGAACGCATCCGGGTGAGTGCGGTCACACTGTCGGATCCTCCAGGGGCTGAGGTTTCCTGAGCGGTCGGGGAAGCTGGAACAATGGCGCGCATGGTCAACGCAGCGATCACCGGTCCGGCCCAGGACCGTCCCCGGGTCCTCTCCGGCATCCAGCCCACCTCGGGCTCCTTCCACCTCGGCAACTACCTCGGCGCGGTGCGCCAGTGGGTGGACCTGCAGGAGGCCAACGACGCCTTCTACATGGTGGTCGACCTGCACGCGATCACCGTCGAGCAGGACCCGGCCACCCTGCGGCAGAACACCCGGGTCTCGACCGCCCAGCTGCTCGGCGCGGGTCTCGACCCGGAGCGCTGCACCCTCTTCGTCCAGTCGCACGTGCCCGAGCACGCCCAGCTCGCCTGGGTGATGAACTGCCTCACCGGCTTCGGCGAGGCCGCCCGGATGACCCAGTTCAAGGACAAGTCGGCCAAGCAGGGCAACGACCGGACCTCGGTCGGCCTGTTCACCTACCCGATCCTGCAGATCGCCGACATCCTGCTCTACCAGGCCGACGCCGTCCCGGTCGGCGAGGACCAGCGCCAGCACCTGGAGCTCACCCGCGACCTCGCGGAGCGCTTCAACACCCGCTACGCGCCCACCTTCACCGTGCCGAAGCCGTACATCCTCAAGGAGACGGCCAAGATCCTGGACCTTCAGGACCCGACCGCCAAGATGAGCAAGTCGGCCTCCTCGCCCAAGGGCCTGGTGAACCTGCTGGACGAGCCGAAGGTCAGCGCGAAGAAGTTCAAGAGCGCCGTCACCGACACCGACACGGTGGTCTCCTACGACGAGGAGAAGAAGCCCGGCGTCTCCAACCTGCTGCGCATCCACTCCGCGCTCAGCGGGCAGTCGATCGAGCAGCTGGTCGAGCACTTCGAGGGCAAGCAGTACGGCGCCCTGAAGACCGAGCTGGCCGAGCTGTTCACCGACTGGGTCGGCCCGTTCCAGCAGCGCACCCAGGGCTACCTGGACGACCCGGCGGAGCTGGACCGGGTGCTCGGCCTCGGCGCGGAGAAGGCCCGCTCGGTCGCCTCCGAGACGCTGGCCACCGTGTACGACCGCATCGGCTTCCTGACTCCCAAGCGCTGATGTCGACCGCCGTGTCCGCCCCCGTCGGTGACGGCCTCCCCGAGGCCGTCACCATCGGCGTGTCCATACACGTCCCGGAGCCGTACGGCTCCGCGATCCAGGACGCCAGGGCGGGGCACGGCGACCCGCTCGCCCGCTCCATACCGACCCACGTCACCCTGCTGCCGCCGACCGAGATCCCGGTCGGCCGGCTGGCCGAGGTGGAGACCCACCTGCGCGCGGTGGCGGCCGGGCACGCTCCGTTCCCGATGCTGCTGCAGGGCAGCGGCACCTTCCGGCCGGTCTCGCCGGTGGTGTTCGTCCGGGTGGAGGAGGGTGCCCAGGAGTGCCGGGCGCTGGAGGCGGCCGTCCGCTCGGGCCCGCTGGCGCGCGAGCTGGCCTTTCCGTACCACCCGCACGTCACGGTGGCGCACGGCCTCTCCGAGGCGGCGCTGGACCGCGCGCACCGGGAGGCCCGCAGCTTCCACGCGACCTTCCCGGTGCCCGGCTTCGTGCTCTCCCGGTTCGGCGCGGACGAGGTTTGGCGGCCGTGGCGCAGCTACGCCTTCGGCGCGGCCTGAGCCGACCGGCCCTGGGCGCGGCTGGCCGGGACCTGATCGGCCGGTTGGCTCAGCCGCCGAGTTCGAGCAGGCGGTCCACCACCCGGGCGGCGGCCCGGCCGTCGTCCAGGTGGCAGTGGGTGGCGCGGAACCTCCGGTAGGCGCTCGCGTACCGGTCGACCAGCGTGGTGCCGGTGGTCAACGAGCGCAGGGCGTCGACCAGTTCGGCAGAGTCCGCCAACAGCGGCCCCGGCGCCTCGCGTTCGAAGTCGAAGTAGAAGCCGCGCAGGGCGTCCCGGTAGTGCTCCAGGTCGTAGGTGAAGAACAGGATCGGCCGTCCGGTGATGGCGAAGTCGAACATGATCGAGGAGTAGTCGGTCACCAACACGTCGGCGGCCAGGAGGAGTTCCTGGACGTCGGGGTAGTCGCCGACGTCCAGCACGAAGCCGTCGCCCGCGCGCGGCAGCGGCTCGGCCACGTGGGCGTGCGGGCGGACCAGTAGCACGTGGTCCGCGCCGAGTGCGGTCCGGGCGGCGGCCAGGTCGAGGCGCAGACCGAGCCGGTAGCCGTCGCCGTTGGCCCGCTGCTGGTCCTCCCGCCAGGTGGGGGCGTAGAGTACGATCCGTTTGCCGTCCGGGACGCCCAGTCGGCGGCGGACGGCCGAGGCGTCCGCCGAGCGGGCCAGCAGGTCGTTCCTGGGGTAGCCGGACTCCAGGATCTCGCCGGTGTAGCGGAACGCCCGGCGCAGGATCGGGGTGGCGAAGGCGCTGGGGGAGAGCAGCAGGCTCCACTGCGGGACCTCGCGGTCCAGCGCGGCCAGGTAACCGGCCCTGGCCAGCAGGGGGTTGGCCACGTCGTGGGCGATCCGCTTCAACAGTGAGCCGTGCCAGGTCTGCAGCACCACCTGGCCGGGCCGCCGTTCGAGGAACTCCGGCAGGTGGGTGTTGCCGACCAGGTAGCGCGAGGTGGCCAGCGCCTCGTACCACTCGGGGCTGTGACTGCGGATCGGCCGAACCCCGGCGGGGACCACGGCCTGGGCGTCGTCCACCACCCAGAGGTGTTCCAACGGGGCTGCCCGCCGGGCCAGTTCGGCGTGGATCGCACGGGGCGAGTCGGCGTAGCCACGGCCGCCGAAGACGTCGTACAGCACGGCGGGGCGGAGCGGCCTGCGCCGGGCGGCGGGGTAGTCGACGGTGCGCAATTTCCGCTGGGTGTAGCGGCTGCGCTCGGCGGGGGCCAGCACGGGCGTGGAGTCAAGGATCAGGGTGTTGTGCCAGCGGCTCTGCAGGACGGCCTGCTTGGCGCCCCCGGCGACCACGCCGGCGGTGACGCCCAGCTTCACCGCGCACGGGAGTTGGGCCAGTGCCCGTCGGCTGAGCAGCAACGGCTGTTCGGCCTCGGGTCGGCCGGCCGGGCGCAGCCGCAGCTCCCAGACGCCGCGCCGGAGCGGATGCCGGCTGAGGTCGGCGGCGGTGGCGGCAACGGGCAGGGTCAGCTCGGCCGGTGCGGCGCGCTCGACCGGGTGGCGGATCTCCCGGGTGCCGTTGCCGTGCCTGAGCACCAGTTCCAACGGGCCGCCGCCGGGCAGGACGGTGTGCGCGGTGAGCCGGAAGCCGTCCTGCCCCGGGGTGATCCGGTCGACCAGTACGGCGCCGGGCTGAGCGCAGAACTCCGGGTAGCCGTCGGCGAGTTGACGTACCAGCAGGGCGCCGCCCGCAGGCCGGGCGAGCACCATGCCACCGGGCCAGGGGCGCTCGTCGAGCACGGGCCGTTCGGTGGAGCCGTCGGGTCGGAGCAGTTCGCCGTGCCAGAGCGCGGTGGCCGCTCCGGCGGTGTCGAACGCCTCGAACGGCAGCAGGACGGTGAAGTCCCGGCCGGTGGCGGCGACCGGGTACAGGCTCTCGGCGTCGGTCCGACGGTGCGACAGTCTGAATACCGTGCCGGGCGGCAAGTCGTGCGCCCAGCCGGTGAGTTCGAGGCCGTCGTCCGCCGGGCGCAGGCCGGTGAGTCGGCTCCACACCCGGTGCACCTTGATCCGCAGGCGCTGGTCGGTGAAGTGCAGCAGCACCCGGACGTTCTGCTCCACCCAGTGCGCGGGCGGGTACTCGCCCGAACCGCACCAGTGCGGCCGGAGCGGGCCGTGTTCGCGCCGTACGCCGGTCAGCCGCAGGGTGCGCAGCAGTCCGGCCCTGACCTCCCACTCGGCGTCCGGCCAGGCGCCGTCGGCGCGTAGCCGTTCGGGGTCGACCGTGACGGTGAAAGCGGCCCAGTCGTGGTTGTGCTCGCTCTGCGCACTGTCCTCGGTGACCTCGGGCAGCCGGAGCGGCCGGGTGCGGAACCGGAGCGGCCGGTGTCCCGGTCTGGCGAGTTCCAGCACGGTGAACGAGCTCCGGACCCTGCCGCTGCCCCGGTCGATCCGGCGGGCGAAGCCGGTCAGCTCCAACCGTCCGCCGGTCCACCGGGCGGAGCGCAGCCCGAGCGCGAGGGCGGCGGGCGGTGCGGCGGCGGGGCCGACGGCCGTCGGCGCCCCCGCCCGGGGGGAGGGCAGGATGGGGCGGGAGCGGGTCATGGACATCGTGAGCGCCATGACATACCCGGCGGGTCCGTTGGTCAACCCACGTGCTGCGGAAAGCTCCGAGGACGACCCGATCGGGGACAGCGCGATCGAACCGGCGTCCGGGAGGTTCGGACGCCGGTTCGACCCTCAGCCCGTGGGAGTCAGCCCAGGAGGGCGTCGACCACCCGGGCCGAGGCCTGGCCGTCGTCCAGGTCGCAGTACTTCTCCCGGAACGCCGCGTACGCGTCGGCGTGCTCGGCGGCCACCGCGTCGACCCGGCCGAGCGCTTCGACCAGCTCCTCCGAGGTCGCCAGCAGCGGCCCGGGCGCGTCCGCCTCGAAGTCCAGGCTGAATCCGCGCAGGTTGTCCCGGTAGTGCTCCAGGTCGTACGTGAAGAACAGGATCGGCTTGCCGGTGTTGGCGAAGTCGAACGTGGCCGAGGAGTAGTCCGTCACCAGCACGTCCGCGACCAGCAGCAGATCGGCCATGTCGGGGTACGTGCCGACGTCCCAGACGTAGCCGTTGCCCGCGCTCGGGACCTGACCGCACATCAGCTCGTGGGCCCGGACCAGCAGGACCTGGTCCTCGCCGAGCGCGGCCTCGGCAGCCGCCAGGTCGATCCGCAGGTCGAGCTGGTAGCCGCCCTGCGGCCGGCGCCGGTCCTCCCGGAAGGTCGGCGCGTACAGCACCACCTTCTTGCCCTCGGGCAGGCCGAGCCGCTCGCGGACCTGCTCGGCCGTCTTCTCCCGGTCGGCGGCGAACAGCACGTCGTTGCGCGGGTAGCCGGACTCCAGGATCCGGCCCTGGTACTTGAAGGCCCGCCGCAGCACCCCGGTGGAGAAGGTGTTGCCGGAGACCAGCAGGCTCCACTGGGCGACCTCGTGGTCGAGCAGCTTGAGGTACTCCGAGTCGGTGAACCAGACCTTCTCGAAGTCGTGGCCGATCCGCTTCAACGGGGTGCCGTGCCAGGTCTGCAGGACCACCTGACCGGGCCGGCGGACGAAGAAGTCGGGCAGGTGGGCGCTGGTCACCACGTACTTGGCGGTGGCCAGGTGCTCGTACCACTCCGGGCTCCACTGCCGGACCGGCTCGGCGCTCTGCGGCAGGTCGGCCTGCATGTCGTCGTTGGTCCAGACGTGCCGCAGCCGGGTGCCCCGGCGGACCAGCTCCTCGTGCACGGCCCGCGGCGAGCCGGCGTACTGGCCGCCCAGCGCGACGTTGTAGAGCACCGTGTCGGTGAGCGGCGCGCGCTGCGCCTCGGCGAAACCGTTGCGGAGCCGGCGCTGGCGGTAGCCGCTGCGCTCCTCCGGCAGCAGGTCGGCGTGCGACTCCAGCGAGAGGCTGTCGTAGGTGCGGCGCTCCAGCGCCACCCGGCGGCCGCGGGCCTGGATCTCCAGCGGCAGTTCGTCGTGACTGCTGGAGGCCAGCAGCGCGTTCGGCCAGAGTCTGCCGGGCTCGGCGCCGACCGGGCGGAACTCCACGTCCCAGGTGCCCCGGTGCAGCGGGACCTGCCCGGCGAACGAGGCGGTCGGCACGGCGGGCAGCGCGGCGCGGAACCGGCCGTCGGTGATCTCGACCGGGTAGCGGTGCTCCTCCTCCCGCCAGTTGTGCCGGATCACCAGCTCGTAGTGGTGGCTGCCGGGCAGCGGGAAGCTGCCGCTGAGCAGGAAGCCCTCGGTGTCCTTGGCCCGGACGATGTCGTCCACCACCGGCTGCAGCACCTGGTCGGTGAACTGCAGGTACCCGCTCGGCGAGGGCTTGGAGAACAGCGCCCGGGTGTTGTCCAGGATCGGCACGTTGATCTGCTCGGGGGCCCGGCGGTCGTCTATCACCACCGGCAACGCGGTGCCGTCGGCGAGCAGCAGCTCGGTGGCCCAGCGGTCCCGCAGCCGCTCCTCGGCGGCCGGGTCCAGTGCGTCCCAGGCCTCCCGGACGGCGGTCAGCTCGGCGATCGGGAAGGTCCCGCCGAACGGCACCACCCGGCCGACCGGGGTGCCCAGCTCCACCGGGTAGAGCAGCTCGCGGTCCGACTCGGCGTGCACCAGCCGCAGCCGCGCCCCGGCCAGGTCGCTGCCGGAGCCGACCTGCCCGGTCAGGGTGATCTCGCCGCCCCGCTCACTGACCGTCAGGGCCCGCGCCCGGACCCGTTCGACCCGCAGGTAGACGTGGTTGTCCTTGAGCCACGGCACGATCCGGACGTCGTCCTCGACCCACTGCACCGGCGGGTACTCGGCGGTGTCGCTCCAGCCACCGGAGATCCGGCCCTTGTAGACGCCGCCCTTGCCGATGCCGGCGATCAGCACCCGCCAGGAGCCGTCCCGCCACTCGCCCCGGTGCTTGAGCCGCTTGGGGTCGATGACGGCGGAGAAGCCGGCCCAGTCGCAGTTGTAGAGGTCGTGCGGCGAGGAGGCGGTGGCCTCCGGGCTGTACATGGCCTTGGTCTGCACGGCCAGCACCCGGCGGCCCTTGGCCTCCCGCAGCACCAGCACCTTGACCATGTCGTGCCGGTTCTCGGCGCCGAGGTGCTCGGGGAAGGCGTGCCCGGTGATCCGGAGCTTGCCGTCCTCCCAGGCGGAGTCGTACAGACGGCTGCGCATCACCAGCGCGTTGTCCAGCCGCAGCACGTCGGCGGGCACGCTCTTGCGGCCGCCGCGCAGGAACGGGTAGTCGGCGTACGGGCGGAGCAGGCCGCGGGCCGGGGCGGCGCCGTTGCTGTCCTTCTCGAACTCCATCTGGTCGACGAACTCGGACATCCGGTTCTGCAGCGTCAGGTGGTACTTGAGCCGCAGCGGCGCGCGCAGCTTCCGGACCTGCTCGGGGCCGATCGCCCGGAGCAGCCGGCTGACGTTCACCTGGTAGGCCTCCCGGTAGTCCTGGTCGCCCTCGAGGACGGACCAGAAGAACATCGGGATCTCCTCGACGAGGTTGTTCTCGTCGTAGGAGCGCAGGTACTCCTTGAACTCCGGCTCGGGCCGGTCCAGCAGCCACGCCCGGACCAGCTCCATCGACTTGACCCGGTCGATCAGGCCCTTGGGGTTGGTGCGCATCTGAGTGATCGACATCTCGCCGACCTCGCGCTCGCGCCAGTGGTAGATCGGCTCGGAGAGCACGTCCACGCTCTTCGCCAGGTAGTGGTGCGGCACGCTGACCGGGGCGTCCTCGTACAGGATGCCCTCGGGGTACAGCACGCCGGCCGCGTCGAAGAACGAGCGGCGGTAGACCTTGTTCCACGCCGTCCGGTCGGTGACCAGGCTGGGCAGCTCGGTGATGTGGGTCTGCAACCTGGTCTCGGCGAACGGCTTGCGGTGCCCGCCGGACTGGTAGTACCCGACCGCCCGGAAGCGCAGCACGTTGCCGGTGACGAAGTCCGAGCCGGTCTCCTCGAGCGTGCTGATCATCAGCTCGTACGCGCTGGGCGGCAGGGTGTCGTCACTGTCGACGAAGTTGAGGAACTCCGAGTCCGGCGCGATGTGCCGGTACCCGGTGTTGCGGGCCGCACCGAGGCCCTTGTTCTCCTGCCTGACCAGGCGGAAACGCGGGTCCTTGGCGGCATAGGCCTCGGCGATCGCCGCGCTGCCGTCCTTGGAGCCGTCGTCGACCATCACACACTCAAGGTCACCGAACGTCTGGGCGGCGATGGAGTCCAGGCACTCCTCGAGATAGCGCTCGACGTTGTAGATCGGGACGACGACGGAGAGACGGGGGGCCATCGGCTGCGCGGGCCTTTCATCGGGGACGTGCGACCAGCTCTGTTCGGACGCTGTGGACCGGGCGCGGGTCTGCCGTCATGCTACCGTCCGGCGCGGGCGTCCCCGTGGACCCGGGCGGGGGGTGACGGTGCCGGCCGGATCGGTCCCGGCCCCTAGAATGACGGGCAAATGCCCCGTTTCAGTGTGATCGTCCCCGTCCACCAGGTCGAGGAGTACCTGGCCGAGTGCCTCGACTCGGTGCTCTCCCAGTCCTGTCCCGACTTCGAACTGATCGCGGTCGACGACCGGTCACCCGACGGCTGTGGCGCCCTGCTGGACCATGCCGCCCGCCGCGACGAGCGGATCCGGGTGCTGCACCTGGCCACCAACGTCGGCCTCGGCCGGGCCAGGAACGCCGGCCTGGAGGTCGCCACCGGCGACTACGTGATCTTCCTGGACAGCGACGACACGCTGACCCCCGGCCTGCTCCAGGCCGTCGAGGACCGGCTCGGGTCCACCGCCGACCCGGATCTGCTGGTCTATGACTACGCCCGCACCTACTGGGACGGCCGGGTGGTCCGCTCGAACTCCGCCCCGGTCTTCGCCCGCCCCGGCCCCGAGGTCTTCGACCTGGACCTGCGCCCCGACCTGCTCGACCTGCTGATGGTGGTCTGGAACAAGGCCTACCGCCGGGACTTCCTCACCGAACAGGGTCTGACCTTCCCGGCCGGGTACTACGAGGACACCCCCTGGACCTTCCCGGCCCTGCTGGCCGCCGGGCGGATCACCGTGCTGGACCGGGTCGGTGTGCACTACCGCCAGCGGCGCGAGGGCGGCAACATCCTCGCCACGGCGACCCGTAGGCACTTCGATGTCTTCGACCAGTACGACCGGGTCTTCGCCTTCCTGGACAGCCGCCCCGACCTGGACCGCTGGCGCCCGGTGGTCTACGGCCGGATGCTGCACCACCTCGACACGGTGGTCTCCAAGCCTGGCCGGGTCCCGCCGGGCGACCGCCGGGAGTACTTCCGCCGGGCCGCCGAACACTGCGCCCGGCTGCGCCCGGCCGACCACCGACCGGCCCCGGGCCTCGTGAGCCTGCGCCCCCAACTGCTCAGCCACGGAAGGTATCTGACGTACCAGACGGTCCGCGCGCTGGCTCGCGGCCGGACCGCGGCTGCCCGGCTGGTCCCCCGGATCCGCTAGCCGGGCGAGGCCCTGCAACACGATTCTCTCCGACTCTGTCGGACGGGTTGACCGGTGGCACGGTCTCGGCATACTGGTGCCACCCGGTCGCCGACCGGGAGGCACCGGTCAACCGTCAGGATCGAAACTCACCCGGTCCGCATGGTCACCCGGACGGCGCCGAGTCGTTGCTCCGGTTGGGCCGCCCGTGGCGGTCGGCCGTGCAGCTGTGAGGAGTACCCGATGACCGGAAGCACCGCGACCAGCGAGACGTCCCGAATCGTCGAACCTGCGGTCCTCGGCGACGTTCCCGGCTGGTTCTGGGATCTGGACCGGCACGCCTTCGAGTGGCTCCTGGATCGTCAGGAGAGGGCCGGGGTCACCGGTGACCTGATGGAGCTCGGCGCGTACCTCGGGCGCAGCGCGATCGTGATGGGCCGTCACCTCCGGGAGGGCGAGAAGTTCACCGTCTGCGACCTGTTCGACTCGGACGCCCCGGACGAGGAGAACTCGGCCGAGATGACGATGTCCTACCGCAAGACGCTCACCCGGGAGGCGTTCGAGGTCAACTACCTCGCTTTCCACGACCGGTTGCCCGAGCTGATCCAGGCCCCCACCTCGGTGCTGGCCGACGGCCGGATCCCGGCGGGCAGCTGCCGGTTCGTCCACGTGGACGCCTCGCACCTGTACGAGCACGTGGCCGGCGACATCCAGGTCGCCCGGGCCGCGCTGGCCGAGGACGGCGTGCTGGTTCTGGACGACTACCGCGCCGCGCACACCCCGGGCGTGGCCGCCGCGACCTGGGAGGCGGTGTTCAATCTCGGGCTGCGGCCGATCCTGCTGACCGAGTGCAAGTTCTACGGCACCTGGGGCGACCCGACGGCCGCCCAGGAGGCCCTGCTGGCCGCGTCCGGGGGCGCGTCCGGTGTCTGGGTGGTGACGGACACCATCGCCGGCCGGCGGGTGCTGCGGCTGGACGGCCAGCCCGACCGGAGTCCCGAGTTCCCGGTCTCCCGGCATCACGACCGGCTCACCCGGGAGGCCGCCTCCCGGAAGGGAAGCGAGGCCACCGGGGACCTGGCGGACCGCCGGGCCAAGGCCGCCGCCGCCCGGCGCCCGGTCGCGGTGGCCAAGCGGATGGCCGTCGACCTGCTCCCGCCGGTCGTCACCGCGGCCGTCCGCCGGGCCCGCCGGGCGAAGTGAGCCGCCGTCGGTCGGAGCTTCCGCCAAGTGAGTCGCCGTCAGCCGGAGCGTTGACCCCTTGGGTCGTGCTCCGGCGGGTATACAGGGACCCGACGTTGCGGATCCGAACGGCGGAGTGACCGTGGAATTCCTGACCAGACTCCCGGTGATCGGGCCGATCGCCGCCCGGGTACTGCGCAGCCGCCCCTGGCTGGTGTACGCCCACTTCACCGAGATGCAGGGCAACCGGCTGGCCGGGGCGGTCACCTTCTTCGCCTTCCTGGCGCTCTTCCCGCTGCTCACGGTGGCGCTGGCGATCGCGGTGGCCACCCTCTCGGACAGCCGGGTGGACCGGCTCCAGCACGACATCGCCGACCAGCTGCCAGGACTCTCCGACTCGCTCGACCTGCCCTCGCTGGTGGCCAACGCCGGCACCGTCGGGCTGATCAGCGGTTTCCTGCTGCTGATCTCCGGGCTCGGCTGGGTGGCGACCATGCGCGGTTCGATCCGGGAGATATGGCGTCTGCCCACCGACGAGGGCAACCCGGTGATCGGCAAGCTCTGGGACTGTGCGGTGCTGGTCGGCCTCGGCCTGGTCTCGGCGGTCTCGCTGGGCGCCTCGGCGATGGCCACCACCCTGGCCCGGCGGGCCGCCGAGTGGCTCGGACTCGACGGCGTGGGTTGGCTGTTGAGCCTGGTCGGGTTCCTGATCGCGGTCGGCGCCGACCTGGTGCTGTTCGCCTACCTGCTCGGCCCGTTCCCCCGGATCACCGAGGAGCAGCAGCGGCGTGCCCTCTTCCAGGCCGCCCTGATCGGTGCGGTCGGCTTCGAGCTGCTCAAGCTGCTGCTCTCCTCCTACCTCGGCTCGGTCGCGGGCAAGAGTCTGTACGGCGCCTTCGGCGTCCCCGTCGCGCTGCTGCTCTGGATCGACTTCGTCGGCCGGCTGCTGCTGTTCTGCGCCTCCTGGACCGCCTTGGCCGATCCGGCCGCGGCCCGCGCCAGGACCAGGGCGCGGGCCGACGCGATGCTGGAGAGCGCGGCGGAACCCGAGGGCGGCTCCTCGCCCGTGGCGCACTGACGCGGGTCAGCGGGCGGGCCGTCGCCTGACCCCGTGCACGGCGGCGGCCACGGCCGCCAGGCAGAGTCCGGCGGCCAGCCAGCCGGCCCAGCCGACCTCGCCCTGTTCCCGGGCGGCCGACAGCTGCTCCACGGGCGCGGCCTTGGGTGGCTCGGCGGCCGGGGTCGAACCGGCGCCGCCGGCGGAGGCGGCCGGCAGGGGCGGCGGGTCGGCCAGCCGGCCGACCGGGGTGACCTTCCCGGCCGCGGTGAAGCCCCAGTCGAGCAGGGCCGCCGTCTCGTCGTAGACCTGCTGCAACCCGGTCGGGTGCATCACCGTCACCAGCAGTGCGCGGCCGCCCCGCTCGGCCGCGCCGGTGAAGGTGGCCCCGGCGTTGGTGGTGTAGCCGTTCTTCACCCCGACCAGCCCCGGGTACTTGCCGAGCAGCCGGTCGGTGTTGGCGATGCCGAAGCTGCCGCGCTGCCCGGTGGTCTTGTCGACCGCGCCGGGGAACTGCGCGGTCCGGGTGGCGCAGTAGGCCCGGAAGTCCGGGTTGCGCAGGCCGGAGCGGGCGAACAGCGTCAGGTCGTACGCCGAGGTGAGCTGCCCGTCGGTGTCGTACCCGTCCGGCGTGATCACCTTGGTGTCCAGCGCCCCCAGGGCCTGGGCCCTGGCCTGCATCTGGGCCACCGTCTGGGGGATTCCGCCGTTCATGTGGGCCAGTACCCGGACCGCGTCGTTGCCCGAGGCGAGGAAGACCCCGCGCCAGAGGTCCTCCACCCGGTAGTCCAGGTTCTCCTTGACCCCGACCAGGCTGCTGCCGGCGCCCAGTCCGGCCAGTTCGGCGTCGGTGACCCGGTGCACGGTGTTCTTGTCGAACTTGGGCAGCACGGTGTCGGCGAACAGCATCTTCAGCGTGCTCGCGGGCGGCAGCCGCAGGTGCGCGTTGTTGGCGGCCAGCACCTCACCGCTGGCCGCGTCGGCCACCAGCCAGGACTGCCCGGTCAGCCCGGTGGGCAGCGCCGGAGCTCCGGCCGACGGTGCGAGCTGCACCCCCGGCTGCCCGAGCCGCTCGCCGCCCACCGTGGACACCCCGGGCGGGGGCTCCTGCCAGGGCGTCCCGGCGGAGCTCAGCGACACGGCCACGGCCACCGTGGCGCACCGGTACAGAAAGTGACGGAGTGTGGACACCCCGGGACCGTACCCGGAGGCCCCGCCGGTGGCCCGCCGCGCCGGAATCGTCCCCCGAACGAGTGCCGCCGGTTGGCCCGTCCGGACCACTCCGCATACTGGACCGGACCGTTCCGCCCCCGCCCGCTAGGACCTCCCATGAAGCTCGGCCGCCGCACCTCCTGGTTCCTCACCGCCTTCGGCGTCTGGTCGGTGATCATCTGGATCACCTTCCTGAAGAACCTCTGGAAGGACTCGGGCGGCCAGGCCTTCAGCAACGGCGACCATGGTCAGCCCACCGCCTTCTTCTGGGTCCACCTGCTGCTCACCGTCACCTCGCTGGCCCTCGGCCTGGCGGTCGGGGCGATCGGCGTACGGAGCCTGCGCACCCTGCGCCGCGCCTGAACGGCGCGGCGACACGACCGAGGGCCCGTCCGGTCTGCCGGACGGGCCCTCGGTTCGTGCTGCTCAGTTGGTGCTCAGGCGACGGTCAGAAGCGGCGGGTCACCAGGGCCCGCTTCACTTCCTGGATCGCCTTGGTGACCTCGATGCCACGGGGGCAGGCCTCGGAGCAGTTGAAGGTGGTGCGGCAGCGCCACACGCCCTCGCGGTCGTTCAGGATCTCCAGGCGCTGCTCGCCGCCCTCGTCACGCGAGTCGAAGATGAAGCGGTGCGCGTTGACGATGGCCGCCGGGCCGAAGTACTGGCCGTCGTTCCAGAACACCGGGCACGAGGAGGTGCACGCGGCGCACAGGATGCACTTGGTGGTGTCGTCGAACCGCTCGCGGTCCTCGGCGGTCTGCAGGCGCTCGCGGGTCGGCTCGTTCCCGTTGGTGATCAGGAACGGCATGACGTCCTTGTACGCCTGGAAGAACGGGTCCATGTCCACGATCAGGTCCTTGAGGACCGTGAGGCCCTTGATGGCCTCGATCGTGATCGGCTGCTCCGGGTTGACGTCCTTGATCAGGGTCTTGCACGCCAGCCGGTTGCGGCCGTTGATCCGCATCGCGTCGGAGCCGCAGATGCCGTGCGCGCAGGAACGGCGGTACGTGAGGGTGCCATCCTGCTCCCACTTGACCTTGTTGAGGGCGTCCAGGACGCGCTCCTTCGGGTCCATCTCCAGCTGGTAGTCGACCCACACCGGGTCCGGCAGCTCCTCCGGGTTGAACCGGCGGATCCGGAGGGTGACGGTGATCAGCTGGACGCCGCCCACCTCGGCCGCGTCCAGAGCGGCCGAGTGCTTCTCCACGGTCGGAGTGCTCATCAGTACTTACGCTCCATCGGCTGGTAGCGGGTCGTGACGACCGGCTTGTAGTCGAGGCGGATCGAGGTGGTGCCGTCCGCGGCGACCTCCTGGTACGCCATGGTGTGCTGCATGAACTTCACGTCGTCACGGGTCGGGAAGTCCTCGCGGTAGTGACCGCCGCGCGACTCCTCGCGGGCGAGCGCGGAGACGGCCAGCACCTCGGCCAGGTCGAGCAGGTTGCCCAGCTCGACGGCCTCCAGCAGGTCCGTGTTGTAGCGCTGGCCCTTGTCCTGGATCGCGACGTTCTTGTACCGCTCGCGCAGCACGGCGATGTCGGCCACGGCCTGCTTCAGGGTCTCGCCGGTCCGGTAGACCATGGCGTTGGTGTCCATGGTCTCCTGCAGCTCCTTGCGGATCTGCGCGACCGACTCGGTGCCCTCGGAGTCGCGGAGGCCCTCGATGATCGAGATGACCTTCTCGGCCGGGTTCTCCGGGAGCTCGGTGAAGTCGACGGTCTGCGCGTAGTCGGCGGCGGCGATGCCGGCCCGCTTGCCGAACACGTTGATGTCGAGCAGCGAGTTGGTGCCCAGGCGGTTGGCGCCGTGTACCGAGACGCAGGCCACCTCGCCGGCCGCGTAGAGGCCGGGCACCACGTCGGTGTTGTTGCGCAGCACCTCGCCCTCGACGTTGGTCGGGATGCCGCCCATCGCGTAGTGCGCGGTGGGCTGGATCGGGATCGGGTCCGTGTAGGGCTCGATGCCGAGGTAGGTCCGGGCGAACTCGGTGATGTCCGGGAGCTTCGCGTCCAGCTGCTCCGGCGGGAGGTGCGTCAGATCCAGGTAGACGTGGTCGCCGTCCGGACCGCAGCCGCGACCCTCGCGGATCTCGGTGTAGATCGCGCGGGAGCAGACGTCACGGGACGCGAGGTCCTTCATGACGGGGGCGTAGCGCTCCATGAAGCGCTCGCCGTCCTTGTTGCGCAGGATGCCGCCCTCGCCGCGGGCGCCCTCGGTGAGCAGGATGCCCATCCGCCAGATGCCCGTCGGGTGGAACTGGAAGAACTCCATGTCCTCCAGCGGCAGGCCGCGACGGTAGACCAGCGCCTGGCCGTCACCGGTCAGGGTGTGCGCGTTGGAGGTCACCTTGAAGAACTTGCCGGTGCCGCCGGAGGCGAAGACCACCGACTTGGCCTGGAAGACGTGGATCTCGCCGGTGGCCAGCTCGTAGGCGACGACGCCCGCGGTCTTGCCGTCGTTGATCAGCAGGTCCAGGACGTAGAACTCGTTGAAGAACTCGACGCCGTGCTTGACGCAGTTCTGGAACAGCGTCTGCAGGATCATGTGACCGGTGCGGTCGGCCGCGTAGCAGGAGCGGCGGACGGGCGCCTCACCGTGGTTGCGGGAGTGCCCGCCGAAGCGGCGCTGGTCGATCCGGCCCTGCTCGGTCCGGGAGAAGGGCAGACCCATCTTCTCCAGGTCGAGGACGGCGTCGATGGCCTCCTTGCACATGATCTCGGCGGCGTCCTGGTCGACCAGGTAGTCACCACCCTTGACCGTGTCGAAGGTGTGCCACTCCCAGTTGTCCTCCTCGACGTTGGCGAGGGCGGCGCACATGCCGCCCTGGGCCGCGCCGGTGTGGGAGCGGGTGGGGTACAGCTTGGTCAGCACTGCGGTGCGGCTGCGCTGGGTCGACTCGATGGCCGCGCGCATGCCCGCGCCACCGGCGCCGACGATGACGGTGTCGTACTTGTGAATCTGCATGGGGTCTACGTCGCCTCTGGCTGGCCGATTAGATGTTCGGGTCGAAGGTGAAGATCACCAGGGTGCCGAGCAGGACCGTGAAGACGGTCGCGGCGCCCATCAGGGTCTTCAGCCACAGCCTGGTGGAGGCCTTCTCCGCGTAGTCGTTGATGACCGTGCGCATGCCGTTGCTGCCGTGCAGCATGGCGAGCCACAGCATCAGCAGGTCCCAGCCCTGCCAGAACGGCGAGGCCCAGCGGCCCGCCACGAAGGCGAAGTTGATCTTCGACACGCCGCCGTCGAGCACCAGCATGATCAGCAGGTGACCGAGGATCAGCACGACCAGCAGGACACCCGACAGGCGCATGAACAGCCAGGCGAGCATCTCGAAGTTGGTGCGCGAACGCCGCGGGGTCTTCTTGGTACGCGTGCGCGGGGGCTCGACGACGAAGGCGTCGGCCGGGTTCCCGGTGCCCAGGCCCTGGCCGGTGTGGGCCTGGAAGGAGGGGACCACCAGGGTCTCGTTGGTCTCAGTAGCCATCGCGGATCATCCCCCGAACCAGGTGCGAAGCGTGTGCTGGAGGATGTGGTAGAACGACGCCGCCAACAGGACGACCCAGACACCGACGACGGTCCACAGCATCTGCTTCTGCAGGCGCGGACCCTTCGACCAGAAGTCCACCGCGATGACCCGCAGGCCGTTCAGTGCGTGGAACAGGATGGCGGCGGTGAGGCCGTACTCCATCAGGTTCACCAGCGGTGTCTTGTACGTCTGGATGACGGTGTCGTACGACTCGGGTGACACCCGCACGAGCGCGGTGTCGAGAACATGGGCGAACAGGAAGAAGAAGATGAGGACGCCGGTGACTCGATGAGCCACCCAGCTCCACATGCCTTCCCGGCCGCGGTACAGCGTTCCAGCCGGCACGGAAAACCCTCCGGAAGCGATTGGGGGCTCGGCCGGCTTCGGTGTCGGTCAGCCCGGCCGGTACGGTCTCCGGCCGCCAGCATCCTATCGACGCCGTGTCGTGAACCGCCTCCGGGGGTGTCAGGTGTGATCAATCAGGCACGCACGGCCTAATCGACCACCGAAATGTGACTGTGCGTGATGATCTGCTGGTCGGTCAGTTGCCCGCCCTGCTCGCCGCGGCCGAGGCCACCAGGTGCTCCAGGCGGGTCAGCGCGATCCGGCGGAGCTCGTCGGCCGCGATCAGCCGTTCCTCGTCCGGATCGTTGGCGAGCCTGGTCCGGACGGAGGTGAGCACGGTGTCGAGCATCTCCTCCGGTTCGACCCCGTCCAGGCAGACCACGAAGACGTGGCCGAACCGCGCCTCGTACGCGGCGTGGGCGGCCCGCAGTGCGGTGTGCGCCGCCTGGCTGCCGGGGGCGCGCATGCCGAGCAGCGGCTGCGGCATCCAACTCTCGTCGGCCAGCGCCTCGGCCAGGTCGGCCGGGCGCAGGTCGTAGGACGCCTCACTGGCGGCGGCCAGCAGGGACTCTATGTCGGGGTAGGGGCGGTGTGCGGTGAGCCGGAGCGCCCAGCGGTGGCTGCCGCAGCAGGCCAGCAGGGCCTCCTCGGCGGCGCCGGGGTCGGCCTCGTTGAAACGGTGAAGCCCGAGCAGGGACGGCACCAGCAGCGGCAGGTCGAACCGTTGCGGCGGGATGTCACTGGACAGCGGGTCCTCCTCGTGAGGGCGGGAAGGGGAGATGCTCCAGAGACGAAACGTAAGTCGTCGGCGGTTGCGCGGAGGACCGGTCGGCCGGGCCCGGGAACAGGCGTCTTGTGGACCGCCCGGGCAGCGGCCCCACGGTAGTTGAGGGTTCGTCAATTGAGGAAGAGTCACGCCGAATTCACTCGATCGAGCTATCAAGTCGTGATGTTGTCATGCTCGTTGGGGTGGCCGCCGGTCCGGCCACCCCGACGGGCGGGCCGCGCTCAGCCCCGGTGCACCTTGTGGTTGGCCGCCTGCGCCCGGGGCCGGACCACCAGCAGGTCGATGTTGACGTGCGGCGGCCGGGTGACCGCCCAGGAGACGGTGTCGGCGACGTCCTCGGAGGTGAGCGGCTCCGCCACGCCCGCGTAGACCGCCGCCGCCTTCTCCTCGTCGCCCCGGAAGCGGGTGACCGCGAAGCCCTCGGACTTCACCATGCCCGGTGCGATCTCGATCACCCGGATCGGCTCGCCGCACAGCTCGAGCCGGAGGGTGGCCGCGACGCTGTGCGCGGCGGCCTTGGCCGCCACGTACCCGCCGCCGCCCTCGTACGCGGCCAGCGCGGCGGTCGAGCTGAGCACCAGCACCGTGCCGTCGCCGCTCGCCCGCAGCGCGGGGAGCAGGGCCTGGGTCACGTGCAGCACGCCGAGCACGTTCACCTGGTACATCGCCAGCCAGTCGGCCGGGTCGGCGGTCTCCACGGACTCCGCGCCGATCGCCCCGCCCGCGTTGTTGACCAGCACGTCGACCGGGCCGACCTCGGCCGCGAACGCGTCCACCGCGGCCCGGTCGGTCACGTCCACGGTGTACGCCCGGCCGCCGATCTCCTTGGCGAGCGCCTCGATCCGCTCGGTCCTGCGGGCCGTGACCACCACCTCGAAGCCGTCGGCGGCCAGCCGCCGGGCCGTCGCCGCACCGATCCCGCTGCTGGCACCGGTGACCACGGCCACCTTGCGCTCGGTCATTTCCACTCCCCAGGTTCGTCCGGTCGTCTGGCACCGATCATCGCAGGGAGTGCCGGGCGGGCCGGGTGCGGACCGCCTGTGAGCAAGGTCCCAGCCGTGGCCTCTGTCTGTTCCCGACCACGCACGACTACATTGCGTAGCTCCAGCTGAACGTTAGTCAGCACTCACTCACCGCATCCCTCACCCTGCGGAGGACCCCCATGGCAGCCGAGCCCCGTCGCACCGAGTCGGGCCTCCCGATCGAGCCGCTGTACGGTCCGGAGACCCTCGCCGGCTGGGACCCGGAGGCCAAGCTCGGTCGGCCGGGCGAGTACCCGTACACGCGCGGCGTCTACCCCTCGATGTATACCGGCCGACCCTGGACGATGCGCCAGTACGCGGGCTTCGGCACGGCGGCCGAGTCCAACGCCCGGTACAAGCAGCTGATCGCCAACGGCACCATGGGGCTCTCGGTCGCCTTCGACCTGCCGACCCAGATGGGCTACGACTCGGACGCGCCGATCTCGGCCGGCGAGGTCGGCAAGGTCGGCGTGGCGATCGACAGCGTCGACGACATGAGCGTGCTCTTCGGCGGCATCCCGCTGGGCGAGGTCTCCACCTCGATGACCATCAACGCGCCCGGCTCGCTGCTCCTGCTGCTGTACCAACTGGTCGGCGAGGCCCAGGGTGTGGCCTCCAACAAGCTGACCGGCACGATCCAGAACGACGTGCTCAAGGAGTACATCGCGCGCGGGACGTACATCTTCCCGCCGAAGCCGAGCCTGCGGCTGATCGCGGACGTGTTCCAGTACTGCCGCGCCGAGATCCCGAAGTGGAACACCATCTCGATCTCCGGCTACCACATGGCCGAGGCCGGGGCGAACCCCGCGCAGGAGATCGCCTTCACGCTGGCCAACGGCATCGAGTACGTGCGCACCGCGGTCGCCGCCGGGATGGACGTGGACGACTTCGCGCCGCGGCTCTCCTTCTTCTTCGTCTCCCGCACCACGCTGCTCGAAGAGGTGGCCAAGTTCCGTGCCGCGCGCCGGATCTGGGCCCGGGTGATGCGCGAGGAGTTCAACGCGAAGAACCCGAAGTCGCAGATGCTGCGCTTCCACACCCAGACCGCCGGGGTCCAACTCACCGCCCAGCAGCCCGAGGTGAACCTGGTCCGGGTCTCGGTCCAGGCGCTCGCGGCGGTGTTCGGCGGCACCCAGTCGCTGCACACCAACAGCTTCGACGAGGCCATCGCCCTGCCCACCGAGAAATCCGCCCGGCTGGCGCTGCGCACCCAGCAGGTGCTGGCGTACGAGACCGACATCACCGCCACGGTGGACCCGTTCGCCGGCTCCTACGTGGTCGAGCAGATGACCGACGAGGTCGAGGCCGCCGCGCTGGAACTCATGCACAAGGTCGAGGAGATGGGCGGCTCGGTGGCCGCCATCGAGCAGGGCTACCAGAAGGGCGAGATCGAGCGGACCGCCTACCGGATCCAGCAGGAGCAGGACTCCGGCGAGCGCACCGTGGTCGGCGTCAACCGCTTCCAGCTGGACACCGAGGACCCGTACGAGCCGCTCCGGGTGGACCCGGCGATCGAGGCCCAGCAGGCCGAGCGGCTGGCCAGGCTCCGCGCGGAACGCGACAGTTCGGCGGTGGACCGCTCGCTGACCGCCCTCCGCAAGGCGGCCGAGGGCAGCGACAACGTGCTGTACCCGATGAAGGAGGCGCTGGCCGCCCGGGCCACCGTCGGTGAGGTCTGCAACGCGCTGCGCGAGATCTGGGGCACCTACACCCCGGTCGACCGCTTCTGAGCGGCCGTCAGTCGGCGCTGTGCGCGGGGTCGGGGCGCGCCCCGGACCCCGCGCCGTGTCCTGCTCCCGGACCGCTCGTTGCACAGACCAGCGAGCACCGGAAGGCGGATGAAACGGTATGTCATACCCAGCTGCGGGGCCGGTATGCACCCATCCGGGGACCAGTTCGGCGGAAGTCGGGCCAAAAACCCACCACCGGCCTAGTCTTGTTGGGGTGAACGATCCGCAGCCCGCCGCTCAGGCCACCCTCACCCCCGCCCGCCCCGGTTCTGACCTGCGCGCAAGGGTACGGGCCTACGAGGCGGAGCTGATCGCCTTCCGCCGTGACCTGCACCGGCACCCGGAGCTGGGGCGGCAGGAGTTCCGCACCACCCGGCTGATCCGCGAGCGGCTGCTGGCCGCCGGTCTCTCGCCCCGGCTGCTGCCGGGCGGCACCGGGATGACGGTCGACATCCTGCCGGCCGACCACCAGCCGGGCACCCCGTTCCTCGCCTTCCGGGCGGACATCGACGCGCTGCCGATCGACGACGCCAAGGCCGAGGCCCCGTACCGCTCCACGCTGCCCGGCCGGGCGCACGCCTGCGGGCACGACGTGCACACCTCGGTGGTGCTCGGCACCGCGCTGGTGCTGGCCCAGGCGGCCCGGACGGGGGAGCTGAAGCAGCCGGTGCGGCTGATCTTCCAGCCCGCCGAGGAGATGATGCCCGGCGGCGCGCTGGACGTCATCGAGGCGGGCGGGATGGAGGACGTCGGCCGGATCTTCGCGGTGCACTGCGACCCGAGGGTCCAGGTGGGCCGGATCGGCCTCAAGGTCGGCGCGATCACCTCTGCCTGCGACCGGCTGGTGCTGCACCTGGACGGGCCCGGCGGGCACACCGCGCGGCCGCACCTGACCACCGACCTGGTCACCGCGGTGGCCCGGCTGGCCTCCGACCTGCCGCCCGCGCTGGCCCGCCGGATGGACCCGCGCTGGGGCGTGAGCCTGGTCTGGGGCCGGATCGCCTCGGGCTCGGCCTCCAACGTGATCCCGCAACACGCCGAGCTGGAGGGCACCGTCCGCTGCCTGGAGCTGGCCGGCTGGCGCGAGGCGCCGGACGCGCTGCACGAGCTGACCGCGAAGCTGGCCGAGCTCTACCGGGCCAAGTGGACGGTGGACTACCACCGGGGGGTGCCGCCGGTGGTGAACGAGCACGCCTCGATCAACCAGTTCGAGGCGGCGATGACCGGCCGCTTCGCCACCGGGGCGGGTCCGGTGGTCGAGGACACCGAGCAGAGCCTCGGCGGTGAGGACTTCTCCTGGTACCTGGAGCACGCCCCCGGCGCGCTCGCCCGGCTGGGTGTCCGGAGTCCGCACGACAGCACGGTCCGCGACCTCCACCACGGGCGGTTCGACGTGGACGAGCGGGCGATCGCGATCGGGGTCGAACTGTTTGCGGCACTCGCCCTGGAGTACGGGCGAGTCTGAGGTCCGTGAGGGCGGCTCACCGTAGAGTGGCGGCGCACTACCAGTGAGTAGTGACATTCGGGTATGGCAAGCTTGGACATATGTCCGGTTCGTCCGGACGTAGCACCACGTTTTGATAACAACCCGTATGCCCTTCGGGCCCGTAACCCAACCGTGTTCTACGCGCGTTACGGTGGCGCTCGACCACGCCAAACGGGTGTGTGAGAAGGAGATACTCCCTTGCGCCGTTCTATGAAGCTCGCCGCGGTAGTGCTCACGGGTTCCCTGGGCATCGCCTCGCTCGCCGCTTGCGGCGCAAAGAGCACCGACAACAACACCTCCGCCCCCGCCGGTGGTGCCTCCGGCATCAAGGTCGGCATGGCGTACGACATCGGCGGCCGTGGCGACCAGTCGTTCAACGACTCCGCCGCCCGTGGCCTCGACAAGGCCAAGGCCGACCTCGGCGTGCAGGTCACCGAGGCCGAGGCCAAGACCGGTGAGGCCGAGGCCGACAAGGAGACCCGCCTCAAGACGCTGGTGACCGGTGGCTTCAACCCGATCATCGCCGTCGGCTTCGTCTACCAGGCCGCGGTCGAGAAGGTCGCCAAGGACAACCCGAACGTCAAGTTCGCGATCATCGACTCCGGCTCCTCCACCCAGCCGAGCAACGTCACCTCGCTGACGTTCTCGGAGCAGGAGGGCTCGTACCTGGCCGGCGTCGCCGCCGCCTCGAAGAGCACCGCGAAGCACATCGGCTTCATCGGTGGCGTGCAGTCCGAGCTGATCAAGAAGTTCGAGGCCGGTTACGTCGCGGGCGCCAAGTCGGTCACCCCGGACATCAAGATCGAGACCACCTACCTCACCACCCCGCCGGACTTCTCGGGCTTCAACGACCCGGGTAAGGGCAAGGACGCCGCGCAGGGCCAGATCGACAAGGGCGCGGACGTCGTCTACTCCGCCGCCGGCTCCTCCGGCAACGGCGCCATCGAGGCCGTCTACAACGCCAAGAAGTGGGCCATCGGCGTCGACTCGGACCAGGCCGCCCAGCCGGCCCTGGCCAAGTACAAGGACCGCATCCTCACCTCGATGGTGAAGAACGTCGACACCGCGGTGTACTCGTACATCGACTCGGTCAAGAAGGGCTCGCCGATCACCGGCGCCAAGAACTTCGACCTGAAGGAGAAGGGCGTGTCGCTGGCCACCACCGGCGGCTTCATCTCCGACATCCAGGCGAAGCTGGACGCGGCCACCGCGGCCATCACCTCGGGCGCCACCAAGATCCCGACCACCACCGGCTGACACCTGCTCAGCCTGCCGCCGGTCCCCGCGACCGGCGCGCATGATTGACACAGCATCAGGGCGGGGCCCGGCTGGGTGCGTACGCGCACGCCACCGGGCCTCGCCCATTCCCCCAAGCCTTCTCCAGCGCAACGACGCGCCCTGTGACCATCAGGAGATCGCCATCACCGCTTCCGAACCCGCCCCGACCCCCGCGGGCGGCAACCCCAGCGCGGGGACGGCGACACCGGCCGTCGAACTGCGCGGCATCACCAAGCGCTTCCCCGGTGTCGTGGCCAACCACGACATCGACATCACCGTGGCCCCCGGCACCGTGCACGCCCTGATGGGCGAGAACGGCGCGGGCAAGTCCACCCTGATGAAGATCCTCTACGGCATGCAGAAGCCGGACGAGGGCACCATCGCCGTCAACGGTGAGCAGGTCGAGTTCAACACCCCCGGCGACGCCATCGCGCGCGGCATCGGCATGGTGCACCAGCACTTCATGCTGGCCGACTACCTGACGGTGTGGGAGAACGTCGTCCTGGGCGGCGAGAAGCTCCACGGGATAGGAGCCAGGGCCAAGGCGAAGATCCGCGAGATCTCCGACCAGTACGGCCTGGGCATCCGCCCCGACGCCATGGTCGAGGACCTCGGCGTGGCGGACCGTCAGCGCGTGGAGATCCTCAAGGTGCTCTACCGGGGCGCCAAGATCCTCATCCTGGACGAGCCGACCGCCGTGCTGGTGCCGCAGGAGGTGGACGCGCTCTTCGGCAACCTGCGGGAGCTCAAGGCCGAGGGCGTCACCGTCATCTTCATCTCGCACAAGCTGCACGAGGTGCTCTCGGTGGCCGACGCGATCAGCGTGATCCGCCGGGGCACCACGGTCGGCGACGCCGACCCGCGCACCGTGACCGCCCGTCAGCTCGCCGAGCTGATGGTCGGCGCCGAGCTGCCCTCCCCGGCGAGCCGCGAGTCCACCGTCACCGAGACCGAGATGCTCAGGGTCGACACCCTGCGGATCGCCAAGGCGGACGCCGAGGGCATCGAGCGCGTGGTGCTGGACGACATCTCGCTGCGGATCCGCAAGGGCGAGATCCTCGGCATCGCCGGTGTAGAGGGCAACGGCCAGGCCGAACTGGTCGAGGCAATCATGGGCATGCTGCCGCTGGACGGCGGCACCGTCACGCTGGACGGCACGGACCTGACCGGGACGCTGACCCGGACCCGTCGGGAGGCCGGCATCGGCTACATCCCCGAGGACCGGCACCGGCACGGCCTGCTGCTGGAGGCCCCGCTCTGGGAGAACCGGATCCTCGGTCACGTCACCGAGGAGCCCAACTCCAAGGGCCTGCTGCTCGACCCGGCCGGCGCCCGCAGGGACACCCGGCGGATCGTCGAGGAGTACGACGTCCGTACCCCCGGCATCGAGGTCACCGCGGCCTCGCTCTCCGGCGGCAACCAGCAGAAGCTGATCATCGGCCGCGAGATGAGCCACAAGCCCAAGCTGCTGATCGCCGCCCACCCCACCCGTGGTGTGGACGTCGGCGCGCAGGCGCAGATCTGGGAGCAGATCCGGGCCGCCCAGCGCGACGGTCTGGCGGTGCTGCTGATCTCCGCCGACCTGGACGAGCTGATCGGCCTCTCCGACACCATCCGGGTGATCTACCGCGGCCGTCTGGTCGCGGACGCCGACCCGGCCACCGTGACGGCCGAGGACCTGGGCACCGCGATGACGGGTGCGGCCACCGGCCACATCGCGTCGGACCCGGAGGCGGTCGCCGAGTTCCGGGCGGTCGTGACCGAGGGCACCGAGGCCGAGTCCACCCAAGACACCGCCACCGACGCGCAGGCGGGGGAGTAACCCACATGACCAGTCCCAACCCCGCCGCCACCGGACCGGTGGCGAAGAAGCGGTTCGACACCGAGAAGATCGTGCTCGGCGTGGCCGCGCCGGTCCTCGCGGTGCTGCTCTCCCTGGTGATCTGCAGCGTGCTGCTGGCGGTCTCCGGCAAGGAGCCGTTCAAGGCGTTCGACGTGCTGTTCTCGTACGGAACCGCCTCGGACGGCCAGGTCGGCATCCTCAACCGGGCCACCACGTACTACCTCGCCGGTGCCGCGGCCGCCTTCGGCTTCCGGATGAACCTCTTCAACATCGGCGTCGACGGCCAGTACAAGCTGGGGGTGCTGTTCGCCGCCTTCGTCGGCAGCCAGCTGGACCTGCCCGCGATCCTGCAGATCCCGCTGCTGCTGCTGACCGCCATGGCGGTCGGTGGCCTGTGGGCGAGCATCGCCGGTCTGCTCAAGGTCTACCGGGGCGTCAGCGAGGTCATCTCGACCATCATGCTGAACGCCATCGCCACCTCGGTGGTCGGCCTGTTGCTGGTGCCGGGCATCTTCGCCCCCGAGAAGGGCACCACCACCAACAGCATCCAGACCGATCCGATCTCCGCCTCCAGCCACTTCTTCACGCTGGAGACCGCCGGTGGCACCCTCTGGGGCTTCCTGGTGATCGCGATCCTGGTCGGCGTGGCGTTCCAGTTCACCCTGAGCCGGACCCGGTTCGGCTTCGACCTGCGCGCCACCGGCCGCTCGGAGAGCGCCGCCACCGCGTCGGGCGTGAACGTCAAGCGGATGGTGATCACCTCGATGGTGGTCTCCGGCGCGATCGCCGGTCTGATCGGCCTGCCCGAACTGATGTCAAGCTCCTACTACTTCGGGCAGGGCATCCAGCCGGGCCTCGGCTTCATCGGCATCTCGGTCGCCCTGCTCGGCCGTAACTCGCCGATCGGCATCGCCCTGTCGGCGCTGCTGTTCGCCTTCCTCGACGTGGCCGGGACCCAGCTGCCGAACAGCGGCGACTACCCGCAGGAAATCGTCAACGTCATGCAGGGCACCATCGTCATCTGTGTCGTCGTCGCCTACGAGCTGGTGCGCCGCTACGGCCTCAAGCGCCAGCAGCAGAAGGTCGGCGCCGAGCTGGCCGCCCAGGCCGCCGCTGCTGCCAAGAAGGAGGTGGCGGCATGAGCACCGCTACTGCCGCCCGGCCGAAGTCGCCGGGCACGCCCGTCAAGAAGCGCAAGCTGACCGTCCCGGTCGTGCTGCTGCTGATCGCCGGGGCCCTGCTGCTGTTCTCCGCCGTGGGCGCGGCCACCGGCAACCACGGTCTGACGTCCTCCGGGCAGGTCACCGCCGCGCTGGGCGCCTCGGTGCCGATCGCGATGGCCGGCCTCGGTGGTCTCTGGGCCGAGCGGGCCGGCGTGGTCAACATCGGCCTCGAAGGCATGATGGTCGCCGGCACCTTCTGCGGCGCCTGGGCCGGCTACCTGGTCAACCCCTGGGTCGGCCTGCTGGCCGGCATGGCGGGCGGCGCGCTCGGCGGTCTGCTGCACGCGCTGATCACCGTCACCTTCGGCGTCGACCACATCGTTTCCGGTGTCGGCATCAACCTGCTGATCCCCGGCATCTGCGCGTACGTCAACCGGATCTACTACCGCGACTACGTGGCCTTCGGCGCGGGCGCCAACCAGTCCCCGCCGGCCGACCCGCTGCCGTACATCACGGTCCCCGGGCTGTCCGACTGGCTGCGCAGCATCGAGGTGCACCACTGGTTCCTGGTCTCCGACGTCGCGGGCATCCTCGGCGGCATGGTCTCCAACCTCTCGGTGGTCGTGGTGATCGCCGCGGCCTTCGTGGTGGGCAGCTACTTCGTGCTCTGGCGGACGGTCTTCGGCCTGCGGCTGCGCTCCTGCGGCGAGAACCCGACCGCCGCCGAGTCGCTGGGCGTCAACGTCTACAAGTACAAGTACCTCGCGGTGATCTCCTCAGGCGCGTTCGCCGGTCTGGCCGGTGCGTACCTCTCGCTGGTCGCGGCGCACTTCTACAAGGACGGCATGACCCAGGGCCGGGGCTTCATCGGTCTGGCCGCGATGATCTTCGGCAACTGGATGCCCGGCGGTCTGGCGATGGGTGCCGGCCTGTTCGGCTTCACCGACAGCCTCCAGCTCCGTGACGCCGACTCGGTGCACGTGCTGCTGCTGACCATCTCGCTCGCCATGGCGCTGCTGGCGCTCTGGAAGCTGTACCGGCGCCAGTACCGGGGTGCCGCGATCAGCCTGGTGGTCGCCGCCGGTCTGGCGATCTGGTACGCCACCACCGACACGGTGCCGCGTCCGCTGATCGTCGCCACCCCGTACGTGATCACCCTGGTGGTGCTCGCGCTGGCCTCGCAGCGACTGCGGATGCCCAAGGCGGACGGGCAGATCTACCGGCGGGGGCAGGGCAAGTGACGGCCGCTCCGACGGTCGACTGGGAGCGCCTGCGGACCGCCGCCCGGGACGCGATGGGGCACGCGTACGCTCCGTACAGCAAGTTTCCGGTGGGCGCCGCCGCCCTGGTGGACGACGGCCGGGTGGTCACCGGCTGCAACGTGGAGAACGCCTCGTACGGCCTCGCCCTGTGCGCCGAGTGCGGGCTGGTCTCGGCGCTGCACGCGAGCGGCGGCGGCCGGCTGGTGGCGTTCACCTGCGTCGACGGCGCCGGCGAGCTGCTGATGCCGTGCGGGCGCTGCCGCCAGCTGCTGTACGAGCACGGCGGGCCTTCGCTGCTGGTGGAGCTGCCGTCCGGCGTGCTGCCGATGAGCGAGGTCCTGCCGGACGCCTTCGGGCCGGAGCGACTCTGAGGGTCGGCCCGGCTCGGGCGACCGGGCCGCGACAGCTCTGAGGGCCGACCGCAACGGCTCTGACGACCGGGCCGGAGCGGCTCTGGCCACTCGCTTAGTTACGCGCGTAGAGTGTCGCGGGGGATCAGCTCCCTCGCGGCACTCTTCGCATTTCCTCTTCCTCGAACCTCCTGGAGCACCATCATGGACGCCCCCTCCGTCATCAGGACCAAGCGCGACCGCGGCGAGCTGACCGACCCCCAGATCGACTGGGTGATCGACGCCTACACCCGCGGCGAGGTCGCCGACGAGCAGATGTCCGCGCTGGCCATGGCGATCCTGCTGAACGGCATGAACCTGCGCGAGATCAGCCGCTGGACCGACGCGATGATCCGCTCCGGCGTCCGGATGGACTTCTCCGCGCTCGGCGTCCCCACCTCCGACAAGCACTCCACCGGCGGCGTCGGCGACAAGATCACCCTCCCGCTGGCCCCGCTGGTCGCCGCCTGTGGCGCGGCCGTCCCCCAGCTCTCCGGCCGGGGCCTCGGCCACACCGGCGGCACCCTGGACAAGCTGGAGTCCATCCCCGGCTGGCGGGCGCTGCTCTCCAACGAGGAGATGATGGCCGTGCTGGGCTCCGCCGGTGCGGTGATCTGCGCCGCCGGTGACGGTCTGGCCCCCGCCGACAAGAAGCTCTACGCGCTGCGCGACGTCACCGGCACGGTCGAGGCGATCCCGCTGATCGCCTCCTCGATCATGTCCAAGAAGATCGCCGAGGGCACCGGCGCGCTGGTCCTCGACGTCAAGGTCGGCTCCGGCGCCTTCATGAAGAACCTGGCCGACGCCCAGGAGCTGGCCCGCACCATGGTCGGCCTGGGCACCGCCGCCGGGGTCAACACCGTCGCGCTGCTCACCGACATGTCCACCCCGCTCGGCCTCACCGCCGGCAACGCGCTCGAGGTCCGCGAGTCCGTCGAGGTGCTGGCCGGCGGCGGCCCCGCCGACGTGGTCGAGCTGACCTTGGCGCTGGCCCGCGAGATGCTCGCGGCGGCCGGCGTGCACGGCAAGGACCCGGCCGACGCGCTGCGGGACGGCTCCGCGATGGACCACTGGCGCCGGATGATCTCCGCCCAGGGCGGCGACGTGGACGCCCCGCTGCCGGTCGCCCGCGAGCAGCACGTCGTCACCGCCTCCTCCTCCGGTGTCCTCACCGGCCTGGATGCCTACGCCGTCGGCGTCTGCGCCTGGCGCCTCGGCGCGGGCCGCGCCCGCAAGGAGGACCCGGTGCAGGCCGGCGCCGGCGTCGAGATGCACGCCAAGCCGGGCGACGAGGTAACGGCGGGTCAGCCCCTGCTGACCCTGCACACCGACACCCCCGAGCGCTACGACTACGCGATGGAGGCCCTGGCCGGCGGCGTCACCATCTCGCCCGAGGGCACCGCCTTCACGCCGAACCCGATCGTGCTCGACCGGATCGCGTAACACCCGCATCGCTCGGAGCCCCGGCAGGCCACCTGTCGGGGCTCCGTGCTGCTCAGCGGGCGCGCAGCCGCAGGTACGTGGTCACCGCGCTCACCACTCCGCCGGCGACAATCAGCCCGTAGCCGACCTGCCGCAACCCTGGCCCCACCGGCACCAGCGCGTTCAGCCCGGCCAGCGGAAGGGCGGTCAGCACCATGCCGAGCAGCCCGGCGGCGAAACCGATGAACGCGTCCAACTCGGCGGTGCGGTCCTGGTTCCTGGGCACGGCGGGCGCTCCCGACTCTCGTTGTTGCGACGGGAGTTGACCTACCCAGGCGGGCCCGGTCGAAGCGGATGTCTCTGATGCCCGTCCTGGCCGCCGCCGTCCCTGGCCGGGTCGGTGCTCATGCCCGGACTGTACTGAGGGCGCGGCGGGTGGTGACGGCCTTGCGGGTGGCGTACAGGGTGACGGTGGTGGCCAGGGTCATGGCGATCAGGGCGACGGTGGCGGTGCCGGGCCAGCCGGTGGCGTGGTAGGCGTCGGCGCCGAGGGTGCCGCCGAGGCTGTTGCCGAGGTAGTAGGCGATCAGGTACAGGGCGGAGGCCTGGGCCCGGCCCTCGGTGGCGGTGCGGCCGACGGAGGATGAGGCGGTGGCGTGGCCGGCGAAGAAGCCGGCGGTGATGAGGGTGAGGCCGAGGAGGACGCCGGTCAGGGTGTCGGAGAGGGAGAGCAGCAGACCGGTGCTGGTGGTGCCGATGGCGACGTAGAGGGTGCCGCGTCGGCCGAGGCGGCCGACCAGGCGCCCGGCGCAGGCCGAGGAGACGGTGCCGACCAGGTAGACCACGAAGACGGAGGCGGCCACCGATTCGGGGAGGTCGAAGGGGGCGGCGACCAGCCGGTAGCCGACAGTGTTGTAGACGGCGCCGAAGACCGCCATGAAGAGCAGGCCGAGGGTGTAGAGCCGTAGCAGCAGCGGGTTGCGCAGGTGGCCGGTGACGGTGCGGGCCAGCGCGCGGGCGTCCAGCGGGGTGCGGCGGACCTGGCGGGCGGTGGGGATCAGCAGGCGGAAGGCGAGTGCGGCCAGCAGGGCGAGGACGGCGGAGACGGCCAGGCCCCAGCGCCAGCCCCAGGCGGCGCCCGCCCAGCCGGAGGCGAGTCGGCCGCCCATGCCGCCGATGCTGTTGCCGGCCACGTACAGGCCCATCGCGGAGGCCAGCGCGCTCGGATGGATCTCCTCGGCCAGGTACGCCATCGCGGTGGCGGGCAGTCCGGCGAGGGCGGCGCCCTGGACGGCGCGCAGCACGACGAGGGTGGTGAGGTTCGGGGCGAACGGCAGCAGCAGCGCGATCCCGGCGGCGGCCAGCATCGAGGCGGTCATCACGGCGGTCCGCCCGTACCGGTCGGACAGCGCGCTGGCCGGGAGCAGCGCCAGGGCGAGCCCGAGGGTGGCCACCGAGGCGGTCCAGCTGGCCTGGCCGGGCGTGAGGCCGAGGTCGGCGGAGAGCAGCGGCAGCAGGCCCTGGGTGGAGTACAGCAGGACGAAGGTGGCGATCCCGGCGGCGAACAGCGCGAGGTTGGCACGTCGGAAGGCGCGGTCACCGGGGCGGTGGCGAGTGTCGACGGAGGCGGCGGCAGCGGACGGCGAGGGAAGGGCACCCGGCAGCTCGACTGCGGATGCCCCGGTACTGGCAGGCGGCATGGAAGTGAAGTTAGGCGGTCGGCCGCTGATGCGTCCAATGCATGATTGGTCGATAATTCATGCCATGCCGCATGAGAGCAGCCCACCGCCCCTGTCCCTGGCCGACCTCGGCCCGGAGACCGATCTCGCGGTGCTGGCACCGCAGTTGGCGCAGTTCGCGGCGGTGGCCCGGCTGGAGCACGTGACCCAGGCGGCGCGGCTGCTCGGGATGCCGCAGCCGACGCTGTCCCGTTCGGTGGCCCGGCTGGAGGCGGAGCTCGGGGTGCGGCTGCTGGCCCGCCAGGGGCGTACGGTGCGGCTCACCCGGGCCGGGCGGATGCTGCTGGGATCGGTGGAACGGGCACTGGCCGAGTTGGAGCGCGGCGCGGAGGCGGCCAGGGCGGAGGCCGATCCGGCCGTCGGCCGGGTGGCGTTCGGCTTCCTGCACACGATGGGGTCGGACGCCGTTCCGGCGCTGCTGCGCGGCTTCCGGGTGGGACATCCGCAGGTCAGGTTCCAGCTGGTGCAGGACTACGTCGCGGCGATGCTGGAGCGGTTGCGGGCGGGCGAGCTGGACCTCTGCCTGGTCTCGCCGCTGCCGGACGCCGCCGACCTGACGGCCCGTCCGCTGGACGAACAGCGGCTGAACCTGGCCGTCCCGACCGACCACCGGCTGGCCGGGCGGCGGCGGATCAGACTGGCGGAGGTGGCCGAGGAGCCGTTCGTGGCGGTCGAGGAGGGGTACGGCCTGCGGGTGATCACCGACGGGTTCTGCGCGGAGGCGGGCTTCTCGCCCCGGATCGCGTTCGAGGGGGAGGAGGCGGAGACCTTGCGCGGGCTGGTCGCGGCCGGCCTCGGGGTGGCCCTGCTGCCGCCGGCGCTGGTGCCCAGACCCGGTGTGGTGGAGCTGGAGGTGACCTCTCCGCGCACCCGCAGGGCGATCGGGCTCGCCTGGGTGACGGGCCGTCCGCTCACCCCGCCGGTGGCGGCCTTCCGGGACTTCGTACTGTCGCGCCGGGGGCGCCTGCTCGACCACGACTGATCCGCGCCCCGGCACCGCGGGTCACGCCGGTACGCCCACCCGGACCGGAGCTGCGGACCGTCGCTCCAGGGCGGCGGAGAGCACGGCCAGCAGCAGGGCCGAGCCGGTGAGCGCGGCACCGACCAGGTTGGGCGCGGTGTAGCCGTACCCGGCCGTGATGACCACGCCGCCGAGCCAGGCGGCGAGCGCGTTGCCGAGGTTGAAGGCGCCGATGTTGACGGCGGAGGCCAGGGTCGGGGCCTGGGCGGTCTGGTCCAGCACCCGCTTCTGCAGCGGGGGGACGGTGGCGAAGCCGAAGACGCCGAGCAGCGGCACGGTGACGACCGCCGCGAGCTGGCTGTGCGCGGTGAAGGTGAAGGCCAGCAGGGTGAGGCTGAGCAGCCCGAGCGACAGGTACAGCATCGGCATCAGGGCGCGGTCGGCGAACCGGCCGCCGACCAGGTTGCCGATCACCATGCCGAGGCCGAAGAGGACCAGCAGCCAGGTGACCGAGGAGTCCGAGAAGCCCGCCGGGCCCGTCATCATCGGCGCGATGTAAGTGATGGCGGCGAACACCCCGCCGAAGCCGAGCACGGTCATCGCCATCGCCAGACCGACCTGGACGTTGCGGAACGCGGACAGCTCCTGCCGGAGCCGGGCGGCCACCCGGGGGTGCGGCAGTTCGGGGACCAGCAGGGCGATCCCGGCCACCCCGGCCACACCGACGGCCGCGACCAGGGCGAAGGTGACCCGCCAGCCGAGCTGCTGGCCGATCAGGGTGCCGAGCGGTACGCCGATCACGTTGGCCACGGTGAGGCCGGTGAACATGGTGGCGATCGCACCGGCCTTGCGGTCGGGGGCGACCAGCTCGGCCGCGAGCACCGCGCCGATGCCGAAGAAGGCGCCGTGCGCGAGCGAGGTCACCACCCGTCCGGCCAGCAGCAGTTCGAAGCTGGGCGAGACGGCCGAGAGCAGGTTGCCGACCACGAACACCCCCATCAGCAGCATCAGCATCCGCTTGCGGGGGATGCGGGTGCCGAGCGCGGTGAGCAGCGGGGCGCCCAGCACCACGCCGAGTGCGTAGCCGGTGACCAGGATGCCGGTGGTCGGGATGGAGACGTCGAAGTCGGCGGAGATCAGCGGAAGCAACCCGGTGATCACGAACTCGGTGGTGCCGATCCCGAAGGCGCCGATGGCGAGTGCGAGCAGGGCCAGGCTGCTGCGGCGAGTCTTCGCTGGGGTGGTTGCGGGGGCTGATTGCATGCTTTGACAATAAATGCGTACGCGGGCTAGTTGCAAGCGCGGGATATTTCGTGGAGTCGCTATCCTGGACCCCGAGAGGTGGGAGGCCCAGTGGTGCGGAGTGGTGAGCAGACGGTGGGACGCGGACTCGCGCAGGGCTGGTGCGCGCTCGCGGCGCTGCACGGACGGATCGAGGCCCGGCTGGAGCGCGAGCTCCAGGCGGCGCACGGGCTGAGCGTGCGCGAGTACACGCTGCTGGACGTGTTGAGCCGTCAACACTCCGGCGAGGGAGGCCACTTGCGGATGGGCGAGGTCGCCGAGGCGGTGGTGCTCAGTCAGAGCGCGACCACCCGGCTGGTCTCCCGGCTGGAGGACCGTGGCCTGCTGGCCCGCTACCTGTGCCCGACCGACCGCCGGGGCATCTACACCAACGTCTCCCCGGCCGGACTCGAACTGCTCGAACGGGCCAGGCCCACCAACGGCGCGGCCCTCGACGCAGCCCTCGCGGAGGCGTCGGAGCGGCCCGAGCTGGCACCGCTGGTCGAGGTGGTCCGGGGTCGGTAGCGGTCCGCGCGGGTGGTGGGATCCGGGCGGGGGCATCGGTAGCGGGGCCGGGCCCCGTGGGGGTGGCGGGATCCGGTCAGCGCACGCCAACTTCGTGAACTTGTCCCGCCCTTTACCAAACTGCGGGATATTGATGGGGGGCTGCAGGTACGGCTGCGAGCATCGAACCAGGGGGAATCGTGTCGGAGCAGGACACGACCGCGCGCGTTCTCGGCGGCGCGTCGGGTGAGGACCGGCGGGGGCGGCTGGACCGGCTGCTGAGGCGCTCGCCGTTCCAGCCCTTCTTCCGGGCCAGGGCCGCGCACCGGCTCTCCGTCCTGGCGTATCACGGCGTGGACGACCGGCCGGCCTTCACCGCCCAGATGGAGCGGCTGGTCGCGGGCGCCACCCCGGTCTCGCTCGCCACGGTCGAGCGGGCCGTCACCGAGGGGCGTCCGCTGCCTCCGCGCAGCGTGCTGGTCACCTTCGACGACGGGGACCGTACGGTGCTCACCCGGGGGCTGCCGGTCCTGACCAGGCTCGGCGTGCCGGCCGCCGCCTTCGTGGTGGCAGAACTCGTCGACGGGGACCAGCCGTTCTGGTGGCGCGAAGCGCTCGAACTGGCCGAGCTGGGTGGTGTGGCACGGGCGCTGGCCGGTGTGCCCGCAGCCTCGGTGGTGCGGCGGCTCAAGCTGCTCCCGGACGTCGAACGGCGCGCCGCCATCGAGGAGTTGCGGGCCACGGCGGCTCGGCCGGCGGCCCGGCAGCAGCAGCTGTCCGCGCTGGAGCTGCTGGAGCTCGCCGCCGCCGGGGTGGCGATCGGCAGCCACACCCTCGGGCACCCCTGCCTCGACCGCTGCGAGCCGGCGGTGGTGCGTACCGAGATCGAGCAGGCGCACCGCATGCTGACCGGCTGGCTCGGCGTGCGGCCGACCGCGTTCGCCTACCCCAACGGGAACTTCGACGCCGGGGCCGACGCGGTGCTGCGCGGCCTGGGCTACCGGCTCGGCTTCCTCTTCGACCACCGGCAGGACGCGTTGCTGCCGCCACATCCCCTGCGGATCAGCCGACTTCGGGTGAACTCCGACACCAGCCGCGACCGGTTCGACACAATCCTCTCGGGGCTGCACCCGGCCGTGCACCGGTTGCGCGGCGGTTGCTGAGACGGGGGAACGAGCATGGTCGACCGGTACGCGCCGGAGCAGCTGGCGCCAGAACTGGTGGACAGCTGGCGGGAGTTGGTGGCCGATCTGGGGGAGCGAGGGTCCTGGTTCCTGACCCCCGACTGGGTGCTGTCCTGGTGGGAGACGCTGGGCGGGCGCCGCCCCGCCGAGATCGTGGTCTGGCGCGGCCCGGACGGCGCGGTGGAGGCCGTGCTGCCGCTGGTCAGGACCAGGCTGCGACTGCACCCCCGGCTCCCGTTCACGGTCGGCTGCCGGACGGTGCTCGGTGCCGGGCTGGGCGCGGCCGACCACGGAGGGTTCGCGGTGCGGCCCGGCCGGGCGGACGAAGTCCGTTCGTGGCTCACGGAGTTGGCGCGGCGCGAGACGCTCTGGTTCCCCGACGTCGATCCGCTGCTCGGCGAGCTGCTGCCGACCGCCCGGCGCGAGGTGTCCCGGCAGTCCTGCCCCCGGGCCGACCTCTCCGGGGGCGTCGAGTCGCTGGGCTCCCGGCAGTTCCGGGCCGACCTGCGGCGGTACGGGCGCAAGTTGGCCGCCGCCGGGGTGACCTTCCGCTGGGTGCCGCCCGGCGAAGCGGCGCCCGGACTGCTGGACACCGTCGTACGGCTGCACCGGCTCCGCCGGGACGCGCTGGGCCGGGGCACCACCTTCGACGAGCGGCGGTTGCCGCTGCACGCCCGGCTGCTGGAGCGCGCGCGGCCGGGCGCGGGACCCGCCTTCCTGCTGGCCGAGCACGAGGGTGAGGTGATCGGCGGGCTGTACGGCTTCCTCTGGGGCGACACCTTCGCCTACTACCAGATCGGCTGGGACCCGGCCTGGGCCCCGCTGCGGCTCGGCACCGCGATCATCGCCGAGGCCGTCCGGGCCTGTACGGAACGGAAGGTGACCACCTTCGACTTCCTGCGCGGCACCGAGCCGTACAAGTACCGGTTCGACGCGGCCGACCGTGCGGACCTGAGCTGGCTGGTGCCGCACGGGCTGTCCGGCGCGCTGCTCGGGTTGAAGTACCGCATGAAGGGCTGACCGCCCGGGCCCGGGCACAGGCGAAGGGCCGCTTGCCCGGAGTGCGGCCGACCGGCCCAACCACGTACTCCCGACGAGCGAAAGTGCTGATCCACATGGTGAATCTACGCGCGTAGGGGCTACACTCCCGCAATGGAGAAGCAGATCCCTGTTACCGCGGGCACCACAGGCCCCCGCATCCCCGATGCCGCCCAGATCGCCCGCGCCCCGAAGGTGCTCCTGCACGATCACCTCGACGGCGGGCTGCGCCCGGAGACCATCGTCGAGCTGGCCGCGGCCTGCGGTTACGAGGGTCTCCCCACGACCGACCCGGCCAAGCTCGGCCTCTGGTTCCGGGAGGCGGCCGACTCCGGTTCGCTGGTCCGGTACCTGGAGACCTTCGCCCACACCTGCGCGGTCATGCAGACCCGCGAGGCGCTGGTCAAGGTCGCCGCGGACTGCGCCGAGGACCTGGCCGCCGACGGCGTGGTCTACGCCGAGGTCCGCTACGCGCCCGAGCAGCACCTGGAGCAGGGCCTGACCCTCGACGAGGTGGTCGAGGCGGTGAACGAGGGCTTCCGCCTCGGTGAGGCGACCGCCCGCGCCAAGGGCCACCGGATCCGGGTCGGCACGCTGCTGACCGCGATGCGGCACGCCGCCCGCTCGCAGGAGATCGCCGAGCTGGCCAACCGCTTCCGCGACCAGGGCGTGGTCGGCTTCGACATCGCCGGCGCCGAGGCGGGCCACCCGCCGACCCGGCACCAGGGCGCCTTCGACTACCTCAAGGGCGAGAACAACCACTTCACCATCCACGCAGGTGAGGCCTTCGGTCTGCCGTCGATCTGGGAGGCCCTGCAGTGCTGCGGCGCCGACCGGCTCGGCCACGGCGTCCGGATCATCGACGACATCACGGTCAACGAGGACGGCAGCGTCGAGCTCGGCCGGCTGGCCGCGTACGTGCGCGACAAGCGCGTCCCGCTGGAGATGTGCCCGACCTCCAACCTGCAGACGGCAGCGGCGACTTCGTACGCCGAGCACCCGATCGGTCTGCTCAGCCGGCTCAAGTTCCGGGTCACCGTGAACACCGACAACCGACTGATGAGCGGCACCAGCATGAGCCAGGAGTTCGGCCACCTGGTGGAGGCCTTCGGCTACACGCTGGGGGACATGGAGTGGTTCACCGTGAACGCGATGAAGTCCGCGTTCCTGCCGTTCGACGAGCGGCTCGCGATGATCAACGACGTGATCAAGCCCGGCTACGCCGAGCTGAAGGCGGAGTGGCTGTTCAGCACGGGTACGGCCACCGGCGCCTGACGGCTGCCCGCCCCCGGACGGATGAACGCGAGGTCTTCGCCGTGGCCTCGCGTTCATCTGACTATTCAGTCGTGTGAGTTACGCGCCTTTGATCTACGTGCGACGTAGTCACTACGGTGAGCCAGTCAGAGCTGACACGGCGTAGCGATGGGGCGTTTCCGGATGCCCGCCGCGACGTCGGCCACCGACGAGGACACGAGGACCAACTCATGAAGCAGGCCACTCTGAAGGCTGCCGGGACCGCTGCGCTCGGCGTCGCGCTCGCGGCTGCGGCTGCCGGTTCCGCCTCCGCCGCCACGCCCGGTGGGCTTGGTCTCCCCACCGGAGCGCTCGCCCAGTCCGGTGCGCTGACCGGAGCGGCCACCAGCACCGTCAGCCAGCTGCCCGCCACCGCCCCGGTGACCGAGGCGGTCGGCCACCTCAACCCCGACGTGGCGGGTCCGGTCGCGCAGGCCCCGGAGTCGGCCCAGCCGATGACCGCCCCGGTCACCGACCAGACCTCGCCGATGACCGACGGCGCGACCGCCCCGGTCGCCGAGGCCGCCACGCCGCGCGGTCTGCCGCTCCCGGTACCCGGTGCGGAGGGTCTGACCCAGGCGCCCGGCGTCAGCACCGTGACCGGTGCCCTCGGCGGCGGCCTGCCCGGCGGCAGCAGCCTCCCGGGCCTGGGTGGCTGAACCTCGCGCAACGGTCGAAGGGCCGCCTCCCCGCACGCGGCGGGGGAGGCGGCCCTTCGGGCTGCCGGGGCCGATCCGGCCCGGTTCGGTCACGGCTCCTGGGGGAGGATCAGCCAGAGTGCGAGGTAGATCAGGAACTGCGGGCCGGGCAGCAGGCACGAGGCCAGGAAGATGATCCGGACCGTCCAGGGGGCGAGTCCGAAGCGCTTGGCGATCCCGGCGCAGACGCCGGCGATGACGCGGTTGTGTCGGGGGCGGGCGAGTGCGCTCATGGTCAGCTCCGGTTGGGGTTGCCCGGGCCGGTCCCTCCGGTGGGCATGTATCCATCCTCGGCGCCGACGGCCGCCGAATCCTCCGTCCTGATACCGATCCCGGCCCCGGGTCTCTCACCGCTGCGGGGTACCCGCGGCTCAGGGTCCTTGTCGGGGTTACCCTGACGGCCCGGCCGAGGGCGGCTCAGCGGTGCGGCGAGCTTCCTTGCTGGGCGAAGGAGTTCAGCGACGAACGCAGCCGGTGGGCGGTCCGGTCGGGGGTCGGACGGACCTCCGGCGGCCCGGTCAGGCGGGCCCGGGCGAACGGGACCACCGCGAGGTGGCAGGCGGCCACGCCGAGTACGCCGAGCACGATGTTGTCCACGTTCAGCACGTGGCCAGGCGTCCAGCCCTTGAGGATCTCCAGGCCGGTGGCGATCAGCGCCGAGCTGCCCGCCGTCCGCAGCAGCGAGGGCAGCCAGCCGACCCGCAGCCGCCCGGCGGCCAGCGGCAGCAGCACGCCGAGCGGGGCCAACGGCAGGAGACCGCCCGCCAGTTGGAGCAGCCCGTTCTGGTCGCCGGTGGAGAAGGCGAGCTGTACCGAGGCGAACGGCGTCAGGTTGGCCGGGGACGTCCAGCCGACCGCGAGCGGCCGCAGGATCAGCCACCCGGTCAGGCCCAGGTAGCCGGCCAGTAGCAGGATGCCCAGCAGCCGCAGCCGGGGCGACACCTCCGGCGCGGGGTGCGAGGGGTTCGCCTGGTCCGTCACACCGGCAGGGACGCGAGCCGGTGCGCGGACGGTTCCAGCGCCGTCGCCATCAGGGGCAGGGGATCCCGCTCGGCGCCGCACTGCTCGGCGAGGCGCTGAACAGCACGGCGGGCGACCGCGACGCCGGGCTCGGCATGGGACGGCCGGTCGGTGCCGGGGCGCCGGATGCGCCGGGCCGGTCGGGCGTCGGGGTCGGCTCGGCCGCCTCCGGTACGCGCACCGGTGTCGGGCAGGCGGTCCGGCTGGCGGGTGCGCCCGCGTCCACCGGGACCGCCGTAGGCCGGATGCCGCACCCGGCGGCGGTGGTCAGCGCGGCGCCCAGCAGCGCGGCGGTCAACAGGCGGCGTACCGTCACTTCGAGCCCTCCTGGCTGGTCGGCGCGGGCTGGGTGAGCGGCAGGGTGAGGGTGAAGACCGCGCCGGTCGTACCGTTCGCCGCGGTGATCGAGCCGCCGTGGATCTGGGCGTTGGCCATCGCGATCGACAGGCCGAGCCCGCTGCCCTCGGATCTGGCCCGGCCCTTGTCGGCCTTGTAGAACCGGTCGAAGACGTGCGGCAGCACGTCCTCCGGGATGCCGGGACCGCTGTCCGAGACCTCGACCACCACGGTCTCGTCGATCTGGCGTACCTTCACCCGGACCGGCGAGCCGCCGTGCTTGAGGGCGTTGCCGATCAGGTTGGCGAAGACCACGTCCAGGCGCCGCGGGTCGACCACCGCGAGGATCCCGCGCGGGGCGTCCAGCTCGACCGCGTCGTACCAGGCCCGGCCGTCGATGCAGGACATGATCAGGTCGGCGATGTCCACCTCGTCGGCGACCAGCTTGGCGGTGCCCGCGTCGAACCTGGTCACCTCCATCAGGTTCTCCACCAGGTCGGACAGCCGCCGGGTCTCGCTCACCACGAGCCGGACGGCCGGTGCGATCATCGGGTCCAGCGCCTCCGCCTCGTCCTCCAGGATGTCGGTCACGGCGGTCATCGCGGTCAGCGGCGTCCGCAGCTCGTGCGACATGTCGGCGACGAACCGGCGGCTCTGCGCCTCCCGTGCGCTCAGCTCGGCCACCTGCTCGGCCAGCGACTCCGCGGTCTGGTTGAACGTCCTTGCCAGCTCGGCCAGTTCGTCCGCGCCCTGGACCTCCAGCCGGGTGTCCAGGTGCCCCTCGCCGAGCTGCCTGGCGGCCTCACCGAGCCGCTTCACCGGCCGCAGCACGGTGGCCGCGGCGGCCTGCGCGATCAGCGCCGAGCCGATCAGCGCGAGCAGGGTGGCGATCGCCAGCGACCAGCCGAGGGTGTTCAGGTCGGCCCGCTCGTTCTCCAGCGACTTGAACATGTACGCCGTCGGCCCGGTCGGCACCACCCGGGTGCCGCCGACGAGGTAGGGGCCGGGCAGGTTGGCCCGCTGCCAGTAGAGGTGGTACGCGTACGGATTGCCCGGACCGACCTCACGCGGTTCGTTCACCGTGCCGCGCAGCTTGGCCGGGACCTGTGCCACGGTGAACCGGGCCGGGTCCGAGGAGGCCACGCAGTCGGGCAGTCGGGGGTCCACCACGACCACCTGGTAACTCAGCCCCGAGCTGGCCACCTGGGAGGCCAGGTACGCCAGTTGGTTGCAGCCCGGGTCGAGCGGCAGGGCGGAGACGTTCCGGCTCAGCGAGTTCCTGAAGTCGTTCAGCGCGGTGTCCTGGGCACGCTTGAGCACCGCGTCCCGGTTCAGCCAGTAGGCGATCCCGGAGGCGGAGACCGCGGTGGTCAGCGCGACCACCGCGAAGACCGCGATCAGCCGGACCCGGAGCGAGCGCAGGTGCCGCTCCCGCCCCGGGCTCGGGCGGGGCGGGCTCTTGGGGTCAGTCAACGGAGCAGCTCACCATCGTCAGGGATCAGGCCGGCGGGTCGAGCCGGTAGCCGACCCCGCGCACGGTGCGGATCAGGGTCGGGGCGGAGGGTACGTCCTCGACCTTGGCCCGCAGTCGCTGCACACAGGCGTCCACCAGCCGGGAGTCGCCGAGGTAGTCGTGCTCCCAGACCAGCCTGAGCAGCTGCTGACGGGACAGTGCCTGGCCCGGACGGCGGCTCAGCTCCAGCAGCAACCGCAGCTCGGTGGGCGTGAGTTGAAGGTCCTCGCCGTCCTTGGTCACGGTCATCGCGGAACGGTCGATCACCACGCTGCCGTACGCCGAGGAGTCGGAGTTCTCCCGTTCGCCGCGCCGCAGCACGGCCCGGATCCGGGCGTCCAGCACACGGGGCTGGACCGGCTTGACCACGTAGTCGTCCGCTCCCGACTCCAGACCGACCACCACGTCGATGTCGTCCGAGCGGGCGGTGAGCAGGATGATCGGCAGCTGGTCGGTGCGCCGGATCCGGCGGCACACCTCGAAACCGTCGATACCGGGCAGCATCACGTCTAGCACGATCAGGTCGGGACGCTGCTCCTTGAAGAGCTTCAGGCCGTCCTCGCCCGAGGCAGCGGCGGCCACGCGGTGGCCCTGGCGGGTGAGAGCGAGTTCGAGGCCGGTCCGGATGGCGTCGTCGTCCTCGATCAGAAGGAGGAATGGCACGGGCTCATTCTGGCCCAAGCGCGGCCACTGTTCACCCACCAGGGCCAGTCCCGCAGATCCTCTGCAACCGGAACGGCCCGTTCTGGCGTCCAGGTTCCGAAGGTCGAAGGCCCTGCGCCTGTGACAGCCCTGTGACAGTCGGCGGACACCCCCATCACAACGGAGCGGCAGGATCTTCCTTGTCGCCGCAGTACCGGGCGGCAGAACCGCTGGTACCGACCCATGGGGGTGCACGATGAACGCCACGCTCAAGACCCGCAGCAACGCGGCCGTCCACAACGCGCGTTCGTCTCGCACGCACTTCGAGGTGCGGACCGACGAGACCTCCGGTGCCGTGATCGTACGGGGGTGCGCACACAGCACCGGGTCCCGCCGCCTCGGTGGCGGGAGCAGGGGGGAGCTGTTCGGGATCGGTCGCGTGGGGAGTGCGGCCGACTCCGCCTCGACCATGACGCTGCGGGGGATCCTCCCCGTCCGCGTCGAGGGTCGGGAGAACACGGGGGGTACGGGGGAGGGCCTGTCCGGTACCGGCTCGGGGGAGCCGGCCGGACGGGAGGCCGCGGGCGCGACGCTGCTGAGGCTCACGCCGGCGACCGCAGGGGCGGCCACCGCCCCGGCCACCGCTCGGACCGACAACACCGCCGAGTTCACCGCGTACGTCCGGGAGCGCCGCGCCTCGCTGTACGCCACCGCGTACCACCTGACCGGCGACCGCTACGAGGCCGAGGACCTGCTGCAGAGCGCGCTGTTCTCTACCTACCGGGCCTGGGACCGGATCACCGACAAGGCCGCGGTCGGGGGTTACCTCCGCCGCACCATGACCAACCTGCACATCTCCGCCTGGCGCCGCCGCAAGGTCGCCGAGTACCCGACCGAGGAGCTGCCGGAGACGGTCGGCGACACCGACGCGATGGGCGGCACCGAGCTGCGCGCCGTGCTCTGGCAGGCGCTGGCCAAGCTGCCGGAGAACCAGCGGACCATGCTGGTGCTCCGCTACTACGAGGGCCGCACCGACCCGGAGATCGCCGACATACTGAACATCAGCGTCGGCACGGTGAAGAGCAGCATCTGGCGCGCCCTGCGCCGCCTGCGCGAGGACGACCAGCTGAACCGCACCGGTGACACCGTCATCGCTTTCGGCGAGCTGGTCGCGTAGGCCGCACCACAGGACTCCCGTCGGGGGACGGGGCAGGTCGCGGTAGGGCGGCGGGTCGACTCGGGGGAGCGGACGCCGCAGCAACGTGACCGAACAGGAAGGGCCCGGTGCCGGGGAGCGGCACCGGGCCCTTCCGTCGTGTCCGTGGCCCGGGCCGGTGTCAGGCGGGCTGCGGCTGTCGGTCGGCCACCGCGCCGATCAGGCGGGTGGCCTCGGGCCCCGCGCAGGCGTACGCGCCGAGCTCGATCTGCCTGGCCACGATGCCGCGCTCGGCCCGCATCAGCCGCCAGCCGCGCCGCAGCAGGTACGGGACGGACTTGCGGGCCTCCCGGACGTCCCGGCGGAACCGCCGCCAGGCGGTGGTCAGCGGGCGGTTGCGCAGGCAGACCGCCGCTCCGAGCAGGCCCTCGGCCGCGCACTGCTCGACCAGTTCCGCCGCGAATATCCCCTCGGCGATGAAGGCGGGAGCGCCGGCGAGGTCGAGCACGTGGGTGCCGGCCCGCCCGTTGGCCGGGATCGAGTACACCGGCACCTCGGCCCGGCCGGTGCCGACCAGTTGGCGGATCGCGGCCAGCGCCTGTTCGCGGTGCCAGGAGAGCGGCGAGTCCCAGTCGGTGCCGTCGCCGTCCGGCAGCAGGGGCAGCGTCGGGTCGTCGCCGTCCTTGTAGAAGTCGTCGAGCTGGAGCACCGGCAGGCCGGTCCGCTCCGCCAGCGAGGACTTCCCCGATCCGGACGGCCCGGACAGCAGTACGACCAGGGCGGGAGCCGTCGGGGCGGGGTTCATGGGGGAGTCACTCACGAGACACCAGTCTGACGCATGGAGGGGCGATGCCGAAACAGACGGGGCGTCAGCTTCGTGCGCGAATCCGGGTGCCGCCGGGAAAGAGGGCAAAGGTTGACGGGCCCGCGCAAGGGGGGGGAGATGCGCGGGCCCGTCTGTGGCACGTCCGGGCCCCGGGGGGGGTAGGGCACTGGGGACGGCCAGTCTGTGTGGAGTTTTCCCTTACGGCAGGTCAGATACCCATCGGGTGCCAGACCGTCTTGGTCTCCAGGAACGAGAGTAGCCGCTCGGTACCGGGCGCATTGGTCCAGTCCAGTGCGGCCTGGTCGGCCGCCGGGCGGATGACTCGCTTCAGGGTATCCGCGGCGAGCACCTCCAGCTCGACCGCCGCGCCGGGGCCTTCGGCCGCGATCGCGCCGGCCAGGTCCAGGCCGTTGACGTCCTGGTGCGAGGCCAGGGTCGGGGCGATGTCGGCGGTCTTCCCGGAGATGACGTTGACCACGCCGCCGGGCAGGTCGGAGGTGGCCAGCACCTCGCCCAGCGAGAGCGCGGGCAGCGGTGCGTCGGTGGCGGCCGCGACCACCACGGTGTTGCCCGCCGCGATCGCCGGGGCGATTACCGAGACCAGCCCGAGGAAGGAGAAGCCCGTCCCGGACTGCGGTGCGACCACGCCGATCACGCCGGACGGCTCCGGGGTGGACAGGTTGAAGAACGGCCCGGCCACCGGGTTGGAACTGCCCGCGATCTGGGCCACCTTGTCGGTCCAGCCCGCGTACCAGACCCAGCGGTCGATCGCGGCGTCCACCAGGGCGGAAGCCTTCTTGTGGCCGATGCCCTCGGCGAGCGACACCTCGACGACGAACTGCTCGCGCCGGCCCTGCAGCATCTCGGCGATCCGGTACAGCACCTGGCCGCGGTTGTACGCGGTGGTGCCGGCCCAGCCCTTGACCGCGGCGCGGGCGGCGAGCACCGCGTCCCGGGTGTCCTTACGGGTGCCGAGCGGGGCGTTGGCGAGCCACTGGCCCTTGCCCGCCGCGCCAGCGGTCGATGTTGCAGCCGACACCTCGTACACCCGCCCGCTCTCGGAGCGCGGGAACTTCCCGCCGACGTACAGCTTGTAGGTCTTGAAGACGCTCAGGGTGGTCTCAGACATCGAGGTACGCCTCCAGGCCGTGGCGGCCGCCCTCGCGGCCGTAGCCCGACTCCTTGTAGCCGCCGAACGGCGAGGTCGGGTCGAACTTGTTGAAGGTGTTGGCCCAGACCACACCGGCCTTGAGCTGGTTCGCCATCCAGAGGATGCGCGAGCCCTTCTCGGTCCAGATGCCCGCCGAGAGGCCGTACGGGGTGTTGTTGGCCTTCTCCACCGCCTCCGTCGGAGTGCGGAAGCTCAGCACCGAGAGCACCGGCCCGAAGATCTCCTCGCGGGCGATCCGGTGTGCCTGCGAGACGCCGGTGAACAGTGTCGGGCGGAACCAGTAACCGGCCCCCGGGAGCTCGCACTCCGGGGCCCAGCGCACGGCGCCCTCGGCCTCGCCCGCCGCCGACAGCTCGGTGATCCGCGCGAGCTGCGCGGCCGAGTTGATGGCGCCGATGTCGGTGTTCTTGTCCAGCGGGTCGCCGACCCGAAGGGTGTCCATCCGGCGCTTGAGCGCGTCCAGCAGCTCGTCCTGGATCGACTCCTGGACCAGCAGGCGGGAGCCCGCGCAGCAGACGTGGCCCTGGTTGAAGAAGATGCCGTTCACGATGCCCTCGACCGCCTGGTCGATCGGCGCGTCGTCGAAGACGATGTTGGCGGCCTTGCCGCCGAGCTCCAGCGAGAGCTTCTTCCGGCTGCCCGCGAGCTGCCGGGCGATCGCCCTGCCGACCGGGGTGGAGCCGGTGAAGGCGACCTTGTTGACGTCCGGGTGCGCGGTCAGCGCGGCGCCGGTCCGGCCGTCACCGGTGACGATGTTGACGACACCCTTGGGCAGGCCGGCCTGGCGGCAGATCTCGGCGAACCGCAGCGCGGTCAGCGGCGTGGTCTCGGCCGGCTTGAGCACGACCGTGTTGCCGGTGGCCAGGGCGGGCGCGATCTTCCATGCCAGCATCAGCAGCGGGAAATTCCACGGGATGACCTGGCCGGCCACGCCGAGCGGACGCGGGTTGGCGCCGTACCCGGCGAAGTCGAGCTTGTCGGCCCAGCCCGCGTAGTAGAAGAAGTGCGCGGCGACCAGCGGCAGGTCGACGTCGCGGGTCTCACGGATCGGCTTGCCGTTGTCGATCGACTCCAGCACCGCCAGCTCGCGCGAGCGCTCCTGGATGATCCGGGCGATCCGGAACAGGTACTTGGCCCGCTCGCTGCCCGGCAGCGCCGACCAGTCGGTGAACGCCTTGCGGGCGGCGGCCACCGCGCGCTCGACGTCCTCGTCGGTGCCCTGCGCGAACTCGGCCAGCACCTGCTCGGTGGCCGGGTTGACGGTCTTCAGCGCCTCGCTGCCGGAGGAGTCGACGAACTCGCCGCCGATGAAGTGGCCGTACGAGGTGGCGATCTCCCCGGCGGCCGCCGGGGACTCGGGTGCCGGGGCGTAGCTGAAGAGACCGGCCGCCCTGGGGGCCTCGGTCTGCTTGTTCTTGGCCATGGGGATCAGTCCACCGTCACGTAGTCGGGACCGGAGTACCGGCCGGTGGTGAGCTTCTGACGCTGCATCAGCAGGTCGTTGAGCAGGCTGGAGGCGCCGAAGCGGAACCAGTGCGGGGACAGCCAGTCGTCGCCGAGCGTCTCGTTGACCATCACCAGGTACTTCATGGCGTCCTTGGTGGTCTTGATGCCACCGGCCGGCTTCACGCCGATCTGGACGCCGGTCTGCCGCTTGAAGTCGCGGACCGCCTCCAGCATCAGCAGGGTGACCGGCGGAGTCGCGTTGACGGCGACCTTGCCGGTCGAGGTCTTGATGAAGTCGGCACCGGCCAGCATCGCCAGCCAGGAGGCGCGGCGCACGTTGTCGTACGTCTGCAGCTCGCCGGTCTCGAAGATCACCTTGAGGTGGGCGGAGGTGCCGTCGGGGCGCTTGCACGCCTCCTTGACGGCGGTGATCTCGTTGAAGACGTCCATGTACCGGCCGGAGAGGAACGCCCCCCGGTCGATCACCATGTCGATCTCGTCGGCCCCGGCAGCCACCGCATCGGCGGTGTCGGCCAGCTTGACCGGCAGCGCGGCGCGCCCGGCCGGGAAGGCGGTGGCGACCGAGGCGACCTGGATGTCGGTGCCCGCGAGGGCGGCCTTGGCGGTGGCGACCATGTCCGGGTAGACGCAGATCGCGGCGACCCGGGGGGCGGTCGGGTCGGTCGGGTCGGGGTTCCGGCCCTTCGTGCAGAGGGCGCGCACCTTGCCGTAGGTGTCGGCACCCTCCAGCGTGGTCAGGTCGATCATCGAGATCGCCAGGTCGATGGCGTACGCCTTCGCCGTGGTCTTGATCGATCGAGTACCGAGAGTGGCGGCGCGGGCTTCCAGGCCGACGGCGTCGACGCCGGGCAGGCCGTGCAGGAAACGGCGGAGCGAGGCCTCGGACGCCGCAACGTCCTGAAGGCCGCCGCCCGCAGCGCCGGGGGCATTGGCTGCAACAGTGGACATAGTCACCAGATCAGCATATCTACGCGCGTAGCGATCCGCCAGACCCGGCCCTTTTCGATGCTGGACCGATACCTGGCGCCGCCGGTGCGCCCGTTGCCGGAGCGGTGGGTGCTCTCACCGTCGGGACCGGATCGTCCCGGCTGGCCTCTCGAGCCGTTTGGGCAACAGCTTGTCGCCCGAGCTCCGCCGACCGGGCCGGGCCTGGCGACAATGGCCTGGTGACCTCAGCTGAGCAGCCCGCGACCCCCGACCCGACGCCCCGGAAGCGGACCGGGCGCCGTCCTGGCTCGGCCGACACCCGGCGCACCGTGCTGGAGGCGGCCAGGGCGGAGTTCGCCGCGCGTGGGTACGAGAGGGCGAGCATGCGGGCGATCGGGCGGGTGGCCGGGGTGGACGCGGCGCTGCTGCACCACTACTTCGGGACCAAGGACCAGCTCTTCCTGGCCGCGCTGGAGTTGCCCGTCGATCCCCGGGCCGTGGTGGCGCACGCGTTGGCGGGTGACCGGGCGACCGTGGGGGAGCGGGTGGCCGGTTTCGTGCTCACGCTGTGGGAGCAGCCCGGCGTGCTGGACCGGATGCTCGCGTTGATCCGGGCGGCGGCGACGGCCGAGCAGGTGGCGCAGTTGATGCGCGGGTTCGTGACCGTCGAGCTGATCGCCCGGATCGCCGCCGAACTGGACGTGGAGCAGCCCGAGCTCCGGGCCGAGCTGATGTTCTCCCAGATCGTCGGCCTGGCGATGGCCCGCTACGTGGTGAAGGTCGAGCCGCTCGCCTCCGCCACCCGCGAGGAGCTGCTGCCGCTGCTCGCCCCGACCTTCCAGAACTACCTGACGGCGGGCGCCTGATGGAGGAGACCCTCAACTTCTGGCGCCGCCCGCTGGACGAGGTCCCGGACGAGGTGTGGCGCCACCCGGGCCTGCGGGTCCTGATCCTCGCGGACACCGGACTGACCGCTCTCCCGTCCCGGATCGGTGACCTCCGACAGCTGCGTACCCTGGACCTCGGCCACAACCGGATCACCGAAATCCCGCCTGAGCTCGGCGACTTGACCGCCCTTAGCGACTTCCTCTACCTGCACGACAACCAGCTCACCGCCCTGCCGGCCTCGCTCTCCCGCCTGACCGTCCTCCGCTATCTCAACGTCTCCGGGAACCGCCTCACCGAACTCCCTTCCGAGGTCGGCCGGTTGACCGCGCTGGTCGAACTCCGTGTCCAGCACAACCGGTTGACGAGCCTCCCGTCCACCCTCGGTGGTCTCCGCTCGCTGCGCGAGCTCTGGCTGCGCGGCAACGCCCTCGACCGACTGCCCGCCTCCGTCGCCGGACTGTCCGAACTGCGCCACCTCGACCTGCGTGAGAACGCCCTCCCCGCCGTCCCCGAAGCGCTCGCCGTCCTGCCCCGCCTGCGTCACCTCGACCTCCGGTCCAACCGGCTCCGGGGCCTGCCGGACTGGCTGGTCACCATGCCCGCCCTGGAGAAGCTCGACCTGCGGTGGAACGAGGTGCGGCCGGCGCCCTCGCTGCTCGCCGAACTGGCCCGGCGGGGGTGCGTCGTCCTGCACTGATCCGAGCGCCGGAAGTCCTGCCCGGCGCCTTGACGGGTACCGCGCGCCGCGCAAAACTCATCGCATGATGAATTATGCGGTCCGGGTCACCGGCCTCACCGTCGACCGGGGCGGCCACCCCGTCCTGCACGCCCTCGACCTGGACGTCCCCACCGGATCGGTCACCGGTCTGCTGGGGCCGAGCGGGTGCGGCAAGACCACCCTGCTGCGCTCGATCGTCGGAGTGCAGCGGGTCTCGGGCGGCCGGGTCGAGGTGCTCGGCGCACCGGCCGGCAGCGCCGGGCTGCGGAGCCGGATCGGCTACCTGACCCAGGCCCCGTCCGTCTACGGCGACCTCACCGTCGCCGAGAACCTGCGGTACTTCGCCGCCGTCCTCGGTGCGCCGGCCACCGACCCCGACCGGGTGATCGAGGCGGTCGGCCTCACCGCCCACCGGGACCACCGCGCGGCCCGCCTCTCCGGCGGCCAGCAGGCCCGTGTCTCGCTCGCCGCCGCGCTGGTCGGCACCCCGGAACTGCTGGTCCTGGACGAGCCCACTGTCGGCCTCGACCCGGTGCTCCGCCGTGACCTCTGGCAGCTCTTCCGCCAGCTCGCCGACGCGGGCAGCACCCTGCTGGTCTCCAGCCACGTGATGGACGAGGCGGTGCGCTGCGACCGCCTGCTGCTGATGCGCGACGGCCGCCTGCTGGCCGCCGACACCCCCGCCGGCCTGCTGGCCCGTACCGGCGCCGCCGACGTGGACGCCGCCTTCCTCAGCCTGGTCGGGAGCACCTCGTGAACCTCCGCCGTACTCTGGCCACCGCCCGCCGCGTCCTGGCCCAACTCCGCCACGACCCCCGGACCCTGGTGATGCTGCTGGTGGTGCCCTGCCTGCTGCTCACGCTGCTCAGGTACATGTTCGACGGGCAGCCGCAGGTGTTCGACCAGGTCGGCGGCGCGCTGCTGGGGATCTTCCCGCTGCTGGTGATGTTCCTGGTCACCTCGGTCGCGATGCTCCGCGAGCGGACCAGCGGCACCCTGGAACGCCTGCTCACCATGCCGCTCGGCAAGCTGGACCTGCTGCTCGGTTACGCGATCGCCTTCGGCCTGGTCGCCCTGGTCCAGGCCGCGCTGGCCTCCGCCCTCACGCTCGGCCTGCTCGGGCTCGACATCCAGGGGCCGACCTGGCTGGTCTTCGCGGTCGCGGTCGGTGACGGGCTGCTCGGGATGGCGCTCGGCCTGCTGGTCTCCGCGTTCGCCGAGACCGAGTTCCAGGCCGTCCAGTTCCTCCCGGCGGTGATCCTGCCGCAGCTCCTGCTCTGCGGTCTGTTCGTCCCCCGCGAGGCGATGGCCCCGGTCCTGCGCTGGGTCTCGGACGTCCTCCCGCTCTCGTACGCGGTCGACGCGATGGACCACCTCGCCATCAGCCCCGACGTCACCGGCGCTGCGGTCCGTGACCTGGCGGTGATCGGTGGCTGTGTGCTGCTGGCGCTCACTCTCGGTGCGGCCACGCTGCGCCGCCGCACGGCCTGACGGGTCGTCGGCAGCCCGGTGCCGGGCTCCTCCCGGTGCCGGGTGTGAGCGATGGTGCAGAATCTCGCTCATGACCGATTCCGACGGCAGGCCCGACCCGGGCAGCGCCGCCTCCGAGCTCAAGTACGCCGACCGCGTCTACCGCTCCGTCCCCGGTGTCATCTCCGGCGTGCTGCTGCTGGCCGTGGCCGGCTGGCTGATCATCGACGCGGTGCTGACCGGCTCCGGCCGGACGCCCTGGATCGCGCTGGCCTGCGCCCCGGTCTTCGGCCTGCCGGTGATCGCCTACACGCTCCGGCCCACGGTGCGCGCGAACGACGTGCGGTTGCTGGTCCGGAACCCGTTCCGGACCGTGGACGCCCCCTGGGCCTCGGTGGAGGGCCTCCGGGCCGGGTACTCGGTCGAGCTCTTCGCCGGCGGGAAGAAGTACCAGGTGTGGGCCGTCCCGGTGTCCCTCCGCGCCCGGAAGAAGGCCACCCGTTCGGCCACCCGCGCCGCGGCCGCCGACGACCCGAAGGCGTCCCGCGGCGCCGACCTGGTCAACCCGATGCGCTCCGTCCGCGCGGGCCAGCCCGACCCCACCAAGGCCTGGTCCGACCAGGTGGTCGTCACCCTCCTGGAGATCGCCGAACGCAACGCCGGCAACCCCGCCGCCGCCGGCCCGGTCGTGGTCCGCTGGTGCTGGTGGCTCATCGCCCCCACCGCAGTCGGCCTGATCGCCCTGATCACCTTGATCGTCGCCACCAACTGACACCACGCACGACGGTGCCCGGCCCCCCGCACGGGGTGGCCGGGCACCGTCGCGTCACGGCGGGTCAGATGCCGGCGGCCACCGCCAGGTCGCGCTTGACCGCGTCGAGCAGCGCCGTCGCCCGGGCCCGGGTGTCGGCGAGGTCGGCGGCGCTGGGGACCGGGAGGACGACCTCCAGGTAGCACTTGAGCTTGGGCTCGGTGCCGGAGGGGCGGACGACGATCCGGGCGGCGGTGACCTCAGGGCCGGTCAGGTGGTACCGGAGGCCGTCGGTGGGCGGGAGTTCGGCGGAGCCGGCCGTCAGGTCGTCGGCGCGGGTGACGCGCAGGCCCGCCAGCACGGTCGGCGGCTGGTCGCGCAGGCGCTGCATGGCGGCCGCGATCAGCGAGAGGTCGTCGACTCGGACCGAGAGCTGGTCGGTGGCGTGCAGGCCGTGTTCGAGGGCCAGGTCGTCGAGCAGGTCGGTCAGGGTGCGGCCGGACCGCTTGAGGGTGGCGGCGAGTTCGGCGACCAGCAGGGCGGCGGTGATGCCGTCCTTGTCGCGGACGCCCTCGGGGTCGACGCTGTAGCCGAGCGCCTCCTCGTAGCCGTACCGCAGACCTTCGGCGCGGGAGATCCACTTGAAGCCGGTCAGGGTCTCGGCGTAGCCCAGGCCCGCCGCCGCCGCGATCCGGCCGAGCAGGGTGGAGGAGACGATGGTGGTGGCGAAGACCCCCGTCGCCCGCTTGGCGACCAGCGCGGAGCCGAGCAGCGCGCCCACCTCGTCGCCGCGCAGCATCCGCCAGCCGCCGTTGTCCGGGACGGCGACGGCGCAGCGGTCCGCGTCCGGGTCGTTGGCGATCACGATGTCGGGCCCGACCGAGGCGGCGGTGCGGAACGCGAGGTCCATCGCGCCCGGCTCCTCCGGGTTCGGGAACGCCACGGTGGGGAAGTCCGGATCGGGCTCGGCCTGCTCGGCGACCACGGTCGGGGCGGGGAAGCCGGCCTGCTTGAAGGCGGCCACCAGGGTGTCCCGGCCGACGCCGTGCATCGGGGTGTAGACCACGTCGAGGTCGCGGGCCCCGGCCGGGTCGACCACGGTGACGGCGCGGTCCAGGTACGCCTGGACGACATCCTCGCCGAGGACCTCCCAGCCGTCCTCGGCCAGCGGCACCTGGTCCAGCGAGACGATCGCGTCGATCTCGGCGGCGATGCCCGCGTCGGCGGGCGGGACGATCTGCGAGCCGTCGCCGAGGTAGACCTTGTAGCCGTTGTCCTGCGGCGGGTTGTGGCTGGCGGTCACGGTGACGCCGGCCGCCGCGCCCAGGTGGCGGACGGCGAAGGCCAGCACCGGGGTGGGCAGCGGCCGCGGCAGCAGCGCGGCGCGCAGCCCGGCGCCGACCACCACGGCGGCGGTGTCCCGGGCGAAGTCGTACGACTTGTGGCGGGCGTCGTAGCCGATCACGACCAGGTCGCCGAGCTGTTCGGCCTTCACGTACGCGACCAGGCCGGCGGCGGCCCGGATCACCACGGCGCGGTTCATCCGCATCGGGCCCGCGCCCAGCTCGCCGCGCAGCCCGGCGGTGCCGAACTGGAGCCGGTCGCTGAAGCGTTCGGCCAGCCGGGACCAGGCCATCCGTTCGCCGCCACCGGGTTCGCCCTCGGCGGCTGCCAGCAGCGCGGTCAGCTCCTCCCGGGTGTCCGGGTCCGGGTCCTCGGCGAGCCAGGTCCGGGCGCGGACGAGGAGGTCGGTGGTCGGTGCCTGCGACATTGCTGCCAGCTCCCTCTGAGGGTGGGTGAGATGACGAAGCCGCCGCCCCGGCCGGGTGCCTGGCCCGGTGGGATTCGCCCCGTCGCGTCGTTCGGTGCGTGCTCTCACCGCACCGGCCAAAGGCCCGAGTAGCTCCGCTACGAGGGCCTCCGGTCGGCACGCCGAGAGCACGCACCGAACGACGCTCCTTATGGGCCGAATCCCACCGGGCCAGGCACCACCCTGGGGCCGACGGCTCCGGACTACTGATTCTGCGTCAGGTGAGGGTCAGATCCGCTCAAGGACCTTCGCCAGCAGCGCGCCCATCCGCTCGGCGCTGGCCTTGCCGGCCTCCAGCACCTCTTCGTGGTTGAGCGGCTCGCCGGTGATGCCGGCCGCCAGGTTGGTGACCAGGGAGATGCCCAGCACCTCGGCACCGGCCTCGCGGGCGGCGATCGCCTCCAGCGTGGTGGACATGCCGACCAGCTCGCCACCGATCGCCCGGACCATGCCGATCTCGGCCGGGGTCTCGTAGTGCGGCCCGCGGAACTGCACGTAAACGGCCTCGTCGAGGGAGGAGTCCACCTCGCGGCAGAGCTCGCGCAGCCGCTTGGAGTACAGGTCGGTGAGGTCGACGAAGTTGGCGCCGACGATCGGGGAGTCCGCGGTGAGGTTGATGTGGTCGCTGATCAGCACCGGCTGACCGGGCACCCAGCCCTCGCGCAGACCGCCGCAGCCGTTGGTCAGCACCACGGTCTCGCAGCCCGCCGCGACAGCGGTGCGGACGCCGTGCACCACGGTGGCCACGCCGTGGCCCTCGTAGTAGTGGTTGCGGCCCAGGAAGATCAGCGCCCGCTTACTGGCCCCACCCTCACCGGCGATCTTCACCGAGCGGACCTTGCCGGAGTGGCCCGCGACGGCCGGCGCCGGGAAGCCGGGCAGGTCGGTGACCGGGAACTCAGCCACGGTCTCGCCGAGGGCGTCGGCAGCCGGCACCCAGCCGGAGCCCATCACCAGGGCGACGTCGTGGCGCTCGGCACCGGTCAGCTCACGCAGACGCGCGGCGGCCGCCCCGGCGGCGGCGTAGGGGTCGGCGGAGACGTTGGACTGAGGAGATGCGTTCACGTCACCGAGAATAGACGGCAATCGCCTACGCGCGTAGACATACCCGCCGAACCATGCCGGATCGTTACCCGGATGACCTAGTGACCCAACCGAACACCCGCTACGGGCCGCCCTGTTCGGAGAGTCCTACAAGCAGGTCATCAGCAGGGACGTCGCCGCAGGTCCAGTACGTAGTCGTGCGGCGCGCCGGCGCTCTCCGCCGCGTCCGCGATCATGCCCAGGTAGCGGGCGGCGGGCAGCCCGCCCTCCCAGTCGTTCAGCACGTACGTCCAGACCGGGATGTCCCCGTCCAGGGTGTGCGCCCGCAGCCGGATCTTGCGGTAGATGCCGAGCTGCACGCCCTCCCAGCGGTCGAGGCCGTCCTCGTCCATCGGCGCGACGTCGTAGAGCGAGACGAAGACCTGTTCCTTCTCGTCCTCCACCACGGTGGCCAGCGAGCCCTCCCAGCCGAGCTGCTCGCCGCCGAAGGTCATCCGCCAGCCGTCCAGCCATCCGGTGCCGCGCAGCGGCGAGTGGGGGGCGCGGCGGCTCATCTGCCGGGCGTCGAGGTTCGTGGCGTACGCGGCGTAGAGGGGCATGGGCGTCAGCCTACGGGAGAGCGGCGGCCGTGAGGGAGCGGGTACGGAGCGCCTGACGGTCCGTCCGATCACGCGTTCCGGACAGTTCACGACCGGCTTCGACCGTCGCTGAGCACAATGCAACGCCCCCGGCGTGGCGCCGGTCCCGGCGTACGGGACAATGGTGCATGTGACTCGGATCGTGATCATCGGTGGCGGACCCGGCGGATATGAGGCGGCCCTCGTGGCCGCCCAGCTCGGCGCGGAGGTGACCGTTGTCGACCGCGACGGTCTGGGCGGATCGGCGGTGCTGACGGACTGTGTGCCGTCCAAGACCCTGATCGCGACGGCGGAGGTGATGACCACCTTCGACAGCTCGTACGAGGAGCTGGGCATCATCGTCGCGGACGACACCCCACCGATCGAGGGATCGGCCCGGGTGGTCGGGGTCGACCTCGGGAAGGTCAACCGACGGGTGAAGCGGCTGGCCATCGCGCAGTCGCACGACATCACGCAGTCGGTCACCAGGGCGGGCGTCACCGTGCTGCGCGGCAAGGGCCGGCTCGGCCCCGGCGGCCAGGCGGTGGACGGCTCCCGCGAGGTGATCGTGGAGGGCGCCGACGGTTCAACCGAGACGCTGCAGGCCGACGCCGTGCTGATCGCCACCGGCGTGCACCCGCGAGAGCTCCCGGACGCTCAGCCGGACGGCGAGCGCATCCTCACCTGGACCCAGGTCTACGACCTGGAGGAGCTGCCCAGCGAGCTGATCGTGGTCGGCTCGGGCGTCACCGGCGCCGAGTTCGCCGGCGCGTACCAGGCGCTCGGCTCCAAGGTCACCCTGGTCTCCTCCCGCGACCGGGTGCTGCCCGGCGAGGACCCGGACGCCGCCGAGGTGCTCGAGGAGGTCTTCCGTCGCCGCGGCATGAACGTGATGGGCCGCTCGCGGGCCGAGAGTGCGAAGCGGATCGGCGACCGGGTCGAGGTCACCCTCTCGGACGGCACCGTGATCGAGGGCAGCCACTGTCTGATGGCGGTCGGCTCGGTGCCGAACACCGCCGGTCTCGGCCTGGAGGAGGCCGGGGTCAAGCTCAACGACTGGGGCCAGATCCAGGTCGACCGGGTCTCCAGGACCAGCGTCCCGGGGGTGTACGCGGCCGGTGACTGCACCGGTGTCTTCATGCTCGCCTCGGTCGCCGCGATGCAGGGCCGGATCGCGATGTACCACGTGCTCGGCGACGCCGTGCAGCCGCTCAACCTGAAGACGGTGGCCTCCAACGTCTTCACCGACCCGGAGATCGCCACGGTCGGCTACACCGCCACCGACGTCTCCTGCGGCAAGATGGACGCGATCGCGATCAAGCTCCCGCTGCGCGGCAACCCGCGGGCCAAGATGCAGGGCATCAGGGACGGCTTCGTGAAGCTGTTCTGCCGCCCGGGCACCGGCATCGTGGTCGGCGGTGTGGTGGTCGCGCCGCGCGCCAGCGAACTCATCCATTCGATCTCGCTCGCGGTGGACAACAACTTGACGGTCGAACAGGTGGCCGGTGCGTTCACGGTCTACCCGTCCCTCTCCGGCTCCACCGCCGAGGCCGCCCGCCAGCTGCACATCCGCAAGCGGGAGGACTCGGACTCCTGAGCTGCGGAACGGAGTTGAGGCGGTCGCCGGTGGCGGCCGCCTCAGCCGTCTCACCCGCCCGGCCCAGCGTGATCACCGGTAGCTGACGGCGCGTATTGTACGGTCGCGCGCTGTCCCCAGGTGAGCATTTCCCGATACCAGCTGCAAACGCCTGAAAGCAGACGGTCATTCGGTTACCGTCGGTTCTGTGTTTGCTGCAGAACGTCGCCAGTTGATCCTAGAAATGGTGCGCGCCAACGGAGCGGTCTCGCTCCGGGAGTTGGCCCGCGTCGTCCAGACCTCCGAGGTCACCGTACGCCGAGACGTCCGGGCGCTGGAGGCCGAAGGGCTGCTCGACCGCCGGCACGGCGGCGCGGTGCTCCCCGGCGGCTTCAGCCGGGAGCCCGGCTATCCGCAGAAGACCCATCTCGCGGCCGCCGAGAAGAGCGCGATCGCCGATCTCGCCGCCTCGATGGTCGAGGAGGGGGACGCCGTGGTGGTCGGTGCGGGCACCACCACCCAGGAGTTGGCCCGACGGCTGGCCCGGGTGCCCGGGCTGACGGTGGTCACCAACTCGCTGCTGGTCGCCCAGGCGCTGGCGCACGCCAACCGGGTGGAGGTGGTGATGACCGGCGGTACGCTGCGCGGCTCCAACTACGCCCTGGTGGGCAGCGGGGCGGAGCAGTCGCTGCACGGGCTGCGGGTCTCCAAGGCCTTCATCTCCGGCAGCGGACTGACCGCCGAGCGCGGTCTCTCCACCACCAACATGCTCTCCGCGAGCGTGGACCGGGCGCTGGTGCAGTCGGCCACCGAGGTCATCGTCCTCGCCGACCACACCAAGCTCGGCGCGGACACCATGTTCCAGACCGTCCCGACCGAGGCGATCACCCGCCTGGTGACGGACGAACAGGCCGTCGGCACCGACCCGACCGGCCGCGAGCTGGACGCGCTCGCCGACTGCGGCGTGCAGATCTCGATCGCCCCGCTCGGCGCCCCGGTGGAACCCCCGGCCCACCAGCAGTCCGCCTCGGTCAACGGCGCCCCCCGGCGCCCGGCCCCGCTGCCCGGGCAGCGCCGACCGGCACACCAACTCCCTGGGCGTCTGACCGAGTTGAGCCCCTCCCGTGTGCGCTGAACACAGCAGGGGCCCGGGGAGCCACGACGCCGACCTCGTACGAGGTCGCCCCCGGGTGCGGGGTCGGGCGCTTTCGCCCTGACCCGCACACCGGATCCCGTCGCCGCTCCCCGAGCCCCTGACGGTGCCACGGGAGCCCGGACCGAAGATCAGTCCTTGATCTCGCAGAGCACCGCGCCACTGCTCACGCTGCCACCGACCTCGGCCTTGAGGCCGGTGACGGTGCCCGCCTTGTGGGCGTTGAGCGGCTGCTCCATCTTCATCGCCTCCAGGACCACGATCAGCTCGCCCTCGGCGACCACCTGGCCCTCCTCGACGGCGACCTTGACGATGGTGCCCTGCATCGGCGAGGCCAGCGTGTCACCGCCGGCCGCCGCGCCGGCCTTCTTGGCGCCGACCCGGCGCTTGGCCTTGCCGGTCGCCGAGGCGCCGGCCGCCGGTGCGGCGGAGACACCGAGCGAGGACGGCAGCGAGACCTCGATCCGCTTGCCGCCGACCTCGACCACCACGGTCTCCCGCTGGTCGGCCTCGTCCGCGTCCGCGCCGCCGCCGGTGAAGGCCGGGACGGTGTTGTCGAACTCGGTCTCGATCCACCGGGTGAAGACCGTGAACGGGCCCTCGCCGCCGTGCACCTCCGGCGCGAACGCCGGGTCGGTGACGACCGCCTGGTGGAAGGGGATGGCGGTGGCCATGCCCTCGACCTTGAACTCGGCCAGCGCCCGGGCGGCGCGCTGCAGCGCCTGCTTGCGGGTGGCGCCGGTGACGATCAGCTTGGCCAGCAGCGAGTCCCAGGCGGGGCCGATGACCGAGCCGGTCTCGACGCCCGCGTCCAGCCGGACACCGGGGCCCGACGGCGGCGCGAACAGGGTCACGGTGCCGGGGGCGGGCAGGAAGTTGCGGCCCGGGTCCTCGCCGTTGATGCGGAACTCCAGCGAGTGGCCGCGGATCTCCGGGTCGTCGTAGCCGAGCTCCTCGCCGTCGGCGATCCGGAACATCTCGCGGACCAGGTCGATCCCGGTGACCTCCTCGGAGACCGGGTGCTCCACCTGGAGACGGGTGTTGACCTCCAGGAAGGAGATCAGCCCGTCCTGGGAGACCAGGAACTCGCAGGTACCGGCGCCGACGTAGCCCGCCTCGCGGAGGATCGCCTTCGAGGCCCGGTACAGCTCGGCGTTCTGCTCGGCCGTCAGGAACGGCGCGGGCGCCTCCTCGACCAGCTTCTGGTGCCGGCGCTGGAGCGAGCAGTCACGGGTCGAGACGACCACCACGTTGCCGTGCTGGTCGGCCAGGCACTGGGTCTCCACGTGCCGCGGCTTGTCCAGGTACTGCTCGACGAAGCACTCGCCGCGACCGAAGGCGGCGACCGCCTCGCGGACCGCCGACTCGTACAGCTCGGGGATCTCCTCCAGCGTGCGGGCGACCTTGAGGCCGCGGCCGCCGCCACCGAACGCCGCCTTGATGGCGACCGGGAGGCCGTGCTCGCGGGCGAACACCACGACCTCGTCGGCACCCTGGACCGGCTCCGGCGTACCGGCCACCAGCGGGGCACCGGCGCGCTGGGCGACGTGACGGGCGGTCACCTTGTCGCCGAGGTCGCGGATCGCCTGCGGGGGCGGGCCGATCCAGGTCAGGCCCGCGTCGATCACGGCCTGCGCGAACTCCGCGTTCTCGGACAGGAAGCCGTAACCCGGGTGGATCGCGTCAGCCCCGGAGTCCGCCGCGGCCTGGAGCACCTTGGCGATGTCCAGGTAGCTGGTGGCGGGGGTGTCGCCGCCGAGCGCGTACGCCTCGTCGGCCGCACGGACGTGGAGGGCGTCCCGGTCCGGCTCGGCGTAGACGGCGACGCTGGCGATACCGGCATCCGAGCAGGCCCGGGCGACTCGGACGGCGATTTCGCCACGGTTGGCGATGAGCACCTTGCGCACGTTTGGCTCCCTTCTTGAACCTCGTTGAGTTTATGGATTGCAAGGGTGTACCGGCGAGTAGCCCCAGGTGGTGAGCTTGCCCACACGGAGCGTGACGCGTATTCGTGATCACCCGGATACGGAGCGGCATGCACCGCTGGTGGCGACGTTACGCGGTCGGCCTATAGCGGAACCGAAGCCGACGGGGGCCGCCCTGGGCGAGCCGTGGCCTTCACCACATCACCCGGCTCCGCCCGCCGGATCGGCCGTCGCGAACGCCTTGGCGGTGACGTCCGAGGCGAGTTCGACCACGTCGGGCCCGTACGCCTCCGGGTTGACCACCTTGAGCACCAGGGCGAAGGCGCCGTCCCGGCCGTGCCCGCGCGCCAGTTGGCGGTGGCGGGCGGTCAGGTAGCGGACCGCCGCGTGGTTGGAGGTCGCGGTCTGGCCGGCTATCAGGAAGACGGGACGGCTGCCGGCGCCGGCGTGCACCCGGGCCAGCAGGACGTACGCCAGGGCCGCCCCGTCGGTGGAGTCGTGGCGGAACGTCTCGTCGCCCGCGGTAATGGTGCCGGCGTAGTGCTGCCCCGGTTCCGCGACGAAGCTCACGCCGGGCAGCCAGTTGCGCAGGTGGGCGGCGGTCCGCTCGTTGCTCTCCGGGCCGCCGAGGCAGAACTCGGCCTTCCCGCCCAGCCCCTGGCGGACCTGGTCGTGCCCGACCACGTCGGCCCGGGCGCCGCACTCCTTGACCAGCGCGGCCAGCTCCATCAGCGCGTACACGTCGTTGCGCGAGACACTCTTCGAACTCGTCACCGCGGTGTGCCGGTTGACCACCAGCAGGCATTCGGTGCCGTCCGGCATGCCGAAGAACTCCCGCACCCGGCCGATCCGTCGGCGACGGCGCAGGGTGGGGGCGAGCCAGCCGAGGCCGGCGCTGATGGCACTGGCCAGCAGACCGAGCGCCAGGTTGAGCAGGCTGTCGATCATCGCACTGTGCCCTCCTGGTCCGGTCCCGATCCGACGACCGCGCCAGCCTAGCGGCCGGGTCCGCCCGGCGAGGGTGGCTCAGGGCAACAGATGTACGACCCAGGATCTGTCCGGATCCGCACGGCGGTTCTCAGGACCAGAGGTCGGTGATCCGGACGTCGAGGTCGGCCAGCAGGCATCGCAGCAGCGGCAGGGACAGGCCGATGACGTTGCCGGGATCGCCGTCGATGCCCTCGATGAACGGGGCCGAGCGCCCGTCCAGGGTGAACGCCCCCGCCACATGCAGGGGTTCGCCCGAGGCGATGTACGCGGCCAGTTCGGCGTCGTCCGGGGTGCCGAACCGGACAGTGGTCGAGGCGGTCGCCGAGGACTCCTTGCCGGTCGAGGTGTCGATCACGCAGTGGCCGGTCCGCAGGATGCCCTCACGGCCGCGCATCGCCTGCCAGCGGGCCAGCGCGTCGGCCGGATCGGTGGGCTTCCCGAGCGCCAGGCCGTCCAGTTCCAGGACGGAGTCGCAGCCGATCACCAGCTGACGCTCCGTCAACTGACCTGCCACCACCCGGGCCTTGGCCTCCGCCAGCACCAGTGCGAGCTCGGCCGGGGTCGAGGCGGTCAGTGCGTCCTCGTCCACCCCGCTCACGATCACCTGCGGGTCGAGGCCCGCCTGACGCAGCAGCCCCAACCGGGCGGGGGAGGCGGAGGCGAGGATGAGTACGCGGTTGCTCATGCGCCCACCTTAGCCAGCGGCGGACCACCCGGGTGCGGTGCTCCCGAGCCGGGCCTTCCCGGCCCCGGCCCTCCCGAGGCGGGTCAGAGCAGCAGCAGGACCGCCATCACCAGCGCGCATGCTGCCAGCACCGACCCGGCCCGTCGCAGCATCCGCTGCACGCGACGGGCCTCGGCCGTTGTTTCGTCCGGAGGGTCTGACCAGAGCACCCTTCCAGGGTGCGCTGCCGACCGCCCGGAAGGCTTGAGTACGGATACTCAGAAAGTCAGCCCGCCCAGCCGGAGGTGCGCCAGGTGTTCGGCCCGGGCTTCGGCGTGTGCCGCAGTCGCCGGGCGCGGTCGTTCCAGGCCGAGGCCGGGCCACCGTCCGCTTGGCGGGCCGCCTCTGCGGCGGCCTGCGCGGCGGCGGCCCGGGCTGAGACCACCGCCAGGACGGTGGCCAGCTCCTCGGGGGTTGGCTGCCCGTGCAGCACCTGAATCGGAGTCATGGCTCAATCATCTCCCTAGAGCGGAATGTTGCCGTGCTTCTTCGGCGGGAGGACCTCGCGCTTGCCGCGCAGCGCCCGCAGCCCCCGGACGATGTGCCGCCGGGTCTCGCTCGGGGCGATCACCGCGTCCACGTAACCCCGCTCGGCGGCCAGGTACGGGTTGAGCAGGGTGTCCTCGTACTCAGCGACCAGTTCGGCGCGGCGGGCGTCGACGTCCTCGCCGGCCTTGGCCGCCTCGGTCAGCTCGCGGCGGTAGACGATGTTGGCCGCGCCCTGGGCACCCATCACGGCGATCTGCGCGGTCGGCCAGGCCAGGTTGAGGTCGGCGCCGAGGTGCTTGGAGCCCATCACGTCGTAGGCGCCGCCGAACGCCTTCCTGGTGATCACGGTGATCATCGGGACGGTCGCCTCGGCGTACGCGTAGATCAGCTTGGCGCCGCGCCGGATGATGCCGTTCCACTCCTGCTCGGTGCCGGGGAGGAAGCCGGGGACGTCCACGAAGGTGAGCACCGGGATGTTGAAGGCGTCGCAGGTGCGGATGAACCGGGCGGCCTTCTCACTGGCGTTGATGTCCAGGCAGCCGGCCAGGTCCATCGGCTGGTTGCCGACGATGCCGACCGGGTGGCCCTCGACCCGGCCGAAGCCGGTGAGGATGTTGCCCGCGTACAGCGGCTGGGTCTCCAGGAACTCGCCGTCGTCGAGGACGTGCTCGATCACCTTGTGCATGTCGTACGGCTGGTTCGCCGAGTCGGGCACCAGGGCGTCGAGTTCCAGGTCCTCGTCGGTGACCGAGAGGTCGGCCTCCTCGGGGAAGGCCGGCGGCTCGGAGAGGTTGTTGGAGGGCAGGTACGAGAGCAGGCTCTTGACGTACTCCACCGCCTCCTTCTCGTCCGCCGCGAGGTAGTGCGCGTTGCCGGACTTGGCGTTGTGGGTCCGGGCACCGCCCAGCTCCTCCATGCCGACGTCCTCGCCGGTGACGGTCTTGATCACGTCGGGGCCGGTGATGAACATGTGCGAGGTCTGGTCCGCCATCACCACGAAGTCGGTGATCGCGGGGGAGTAGACGGCGCCGCCCGCGCACGGGCCCATGATCAGCGAGATCTGTGGGATGACGCCCGAGGCGTGCACGTTGCGGCGGAAGATCTCGCCGTACAGGCCGAGCGAGACCACGCCCTCCTGGATCCGGGCGCCGCCGGAGTCGTTGATGCCGATCACCGGGCAGCCGGTCTTCAGCGCGAAGTCCATCACCTTGACGATCTTCTCGCCGAACACCTCGCCGAGCGAGCCGCCGAAGACGGTGAAGTCCTGGGCGAAGACGGCGACCTGACGACCGTCCACGGTGCCGTAGCCGGTCACCACGCCGTCGCCGTACGGCCGGTTCTTCTCCTGGCCGAAGTTGACCGAACGGTGCCGGGCGAACTCGTCGAACTCCACGAAGGAGTCCTCGTCCAGCAGCTCCCGGACGCGCTCACGGGCCGTCAGCTTGCCCTTGGCGTGCTGCTTCTCGACGGCGGCCGCCGAGCCGGAGTGCACGGCCTCGTCGATCCTGCGGCGCAGGTCGGCGAGCTTGCCGGCGGTGGTGTGCGGGTCGTACGACGCCTCGGTCATCCGGTCGGCTCTCCCTGATCCATCGGCCGCTCCCGGTGCATGGCTGCGTGAGGGCAGGTGCGGCGCTGCGAACTACCGCTGGGTAGCGTAGCCAGCCCGGGGCGGTTCCGGTTATGGCCAGCGACACAGTGCAGTCGGGCGTGTTTCTGCGGCAGCATGGTGCGGCTCACGGCCTGGCGGCGGGGCCCGGCGACCGGGGCGGTCGGCGGGCCGCGCGAGACCCGGTGAGCGGACGGCCGGTCGGTACGCTGGCCCGGTGACCGAGACTCCCCGCCCCCGCCGTAGTGGTCTGCGTGGCTTCGGCCATGACGGGCCGTCCCCCTGGACCGACCTGGAGCGGCCGCCGCTCGACCAGGCGGCGCTGCGGCGGGACCTGCTGACGCCGGGTGGGCTGTGGACGGCGCTGGACGTGGCGGTCGCCACCGGCTCGACCAACACCGATCTGGCCGTCCGGGCGAAGGAGGGCGCCGCCGAGGGTGCGGTGCTGGTGGCCGAGGAGCAGACGGCCGGCCGCGGCCGACTGGAGCGGCAGTGGTCGGCGCCCGCGCGCTCGGGCCTCTTCCTCTCGCTGCTGCTGCGGCCGAAGGACGTCCCGATGGAGCGGTACGGCTGGCTGCCGATCCTGGTCGGAGTCGCGGTCTCGGCCACCCTGAACCGGGTGGCCGGGGTGGACACCGGGTTGAAGTGGCCGAACGACCTCCAGGTCACCGTGGGCGGCGACGAGCGCAAGCTCGGCGGCATCCTGACCGAGCTGAGCGAAGGCGCCGTGGTGGTCGGCCTCGGTGTCAACGTCTCGCTGCGCGAGGACGAGCTGCCGGTGCCGACCGCCACCTCGCTGCTCCTGGCCGGCGCCGAGGTGACCGACCGGGACACCCTGCTGCGCGCGCTGCTGCGCGAGTTCGCCGAGCTGTACGGCGAGTGGGTGACCGCCGCGGGTGACCCGCAGGCCAGCGGGCTGCTCCCCGCGTACACCGCCCGCTGCACCACGCTCGGCCGGTCGGTGAAGGTCCAACTGCCCGGCGACCGGGAGCTGCTGGGCGAGGCGGTGGCGATCGACGGGGACGGCAGGCTGGTGGTCAGGACCACCGACGGCAGCCGGCACCCGGTCGCCGCCGGGGACGTCGTGCACGTACGGCCCCAGCGGGCCTGAAACCGTCCAGCCGGTGGGCGGCTCTCCGGCGGATGCCCCGGATCACGGGATTCCGTGCGACGATTCCACCTGGCAGCGGTGTGAGGCGCACCACTACCCGCGTGGTGGTCGGTCGCCCCTGGACAGGCAGGACATGAGGCAAGTGCGGCAACCGCACGGGGACGGACCGGTGGTGCACGAAGGCGGCGGCGAGGAGCCGGACCACGACAGCCGGACGGTCGCGCTGGACCTGGAGCGCCTGATCCTGGACGCGCCACGCAGGTACACGCCGTACCAGGCCGCCCGTGCCGCGGACGTCCCGATGGAGCTGGCCACCCGCTTCTGGCGGGCGATGGGCTTCCCCGACATCGGCCAGTCCCGCGCCCTCACCGACGGCGACGTGATCGCGCTCCGCCGACTGGCCGGTCTGGTCGAGTCCGGCCTGCTCAGCGAGTCGATGGCGATCCAGGTGGCCCGCTCCACCGGCCAGACCACCGCCCGGCTCGCGGGCTGGCAGATGGACACCTTCCTGGACAACCTGACCCAGGCGGTCGAGCCGGGTCTGACCAGGGCCGAGGTGGCCTACCCGCTGACCGAGCTGCTGCTGCCGGAGCTGGAGCAGTTCCTGGTGTACGTGTGGCGGCGTCAACTCGCTGCCGTCACCGGTCGGGTGGTCCAGGCCGCCGAGGACACCGAGATCACCAGCGGTCGGCTCGCGGTCGGCTTCGCGGATCTGGTCGGCTTCACCCGGCTCTCCCGGCGGTTGGAGGAGGAGGAGCTCGGCGAGCTGGTCGAGAGCTTCGAGAACACCTGCTCCGACCTGATCGCGGGTCACGGTGGCCGGGTGGTCAAGACCCTCGGGGACGAGATCCTGTTCGTCTCGGAGGACCCGGCCACCGCCGCCGAGATCGCGCTCAGCCTGGTCGAGGCGCTGGCCGACGTGGAGAACATCCCGGCGCTCCGGGTCGGCATGGCCTTCGGCACGGTCACCTCCCGGATGGGCGACGTCTTCGGCACCACGGTCAACCTGGCCAGCCGGCTCACCTCGATCGCGCCCAAGGACGCCGTGCTGCTGGACGGCGAGTTCGCGGCCGCGCTCGAGGGCAGCGGCGCCGCCGAGCCCTCCGGGGAGCCGGACGGCACCGAGCTGGCCGGGCCGCACCGCTTCCACCTGCAGCCGATGTGGCGTCGCCCGGTCCGCGGGCTGGGTCTGGTCGAGCCGTGGCTGCTCACCCGGATCGGGCGCACCCACCTGCCGTAACGGTCGGCCGCTCCGCACCGGATTCGCACACAATCGTCCCGGCAAAACAGACAAATTATCAACAAACCGTCATAACCTGGTTCCAGAGCGGGCAGATCAACCTGCACCAGGGACGAGGGCGAGCCGGTGAGCGAGGCGACCATGGCGGAGTGCGCACAGGCACCGTCGACGGACCGGCGGTTGCGCGCGGTGGTCGAACTGGCCCAGGACATGGCGGGGGCGCTGACCCCACTGGAGGCCGTCCGGGCCGCCGCCGTCCGGGCCACCACCGCACTCGGCGCGACGATGGCCGCCGTCTCGGTCTGGGACCGCGAGTCCGGCCGGCTGCGGGTGCTGGTCAACCACGGCGACCTGGCGGCGGGAGAGGAGGAGCTCCCCGAGGACGAGTCGTACCCGGTGGCGGATTTCCCGGAGATCGTCACCTACCTGGAGGAGCACTGGAGCACCGGCCGGCTGCCGCGCGCCTGGGTGCAGACGGCGGAGAACACCGAACCGGGCCCGCACGCGGATCCCGGCGCGGGCGCGTTCCGCCAGCAGCGCGCCGCCGGACTGCGCCGGCGCGGCCGGGAGTGCTGCCTGGTCGCACCGATCGTGCTGCACGGCCAGGCCTGGGGCGAGCTCTACCTGGCCCGTACCGCCGGTCTCGGCGTCTTCAGCGACTCGGACGCCGAGTACGCCACGCTGCTGGCCGCCCAGATTTCGGCCGGTCTCGCCGCCACCGAACGCCTCGCCGACCTGCGCCGGCTCGCCTTCACCGACCCGCTCACCGGCCTGGCCAACCGCCGCGCCGTGGACGCCAGGCTGGAGGGTGCCCTCCAGGCGCACAACCGGGACGGCACCGTGGTCTCGCTGGTGGTCTGCGACGTCAACGGCCTCAAACGGGTCAACGACCGGCTCGGCCACGAGGTCGGCGACCGGCTGCTGGAACGTTTCGCCCACCAGCTCTCGCTGGCCGCCGCCCGGCTGCCCGGATCGCTCGCCGCCCGGCTCGGCGGCGACGAGTTCTGCCTGCTGGCGGAGGGACAGAAGGCGGACGAGGTGGTCGCGGTGGCCGAGGAGCTGTGCGCCCGCGCCCTCCAACTGGCCGACGGCGAGGGCGTTGCCTGCGGAGTCGCCTCCACCGGCGACTCGATCGGTCCGGTGACCACCCCGGACCGGCTGTTCCGGCTCGCCGACGCCGCGCAGTACCGCGCCAAGGGGGCCAGGGCCGCGCACCCCGTGGTGGCCGGCCGCAGCCACGGCCCTGGCTTCTCGCCCGACCCCACCGTGCTGCTCGCCGACGCAGCCGACCCGCACCACCGCGCCGACGGCCGCCCGCGCCCCGGCCGGATCGGTGCCGCCGACCGCCGCCGGTTCCGCGGGGCCGCGCACAGCGCCGACCCCGGTCAGCTGCTCAGCGTGGTGCTCGCCGCCCTCGACCACAGCGGCGCCGGTCGGGCCGGCCACCCCGCCGACACCGTCAGTCGCCTGGAGGTGGTCGCCGAGACCGCCGCCCGGCTGCTGGACGCGGTCGGCTGGTGGATCTCGTACGTGCCGCCGGGCTCGCAGTTCATGCGGACCACCCGGCACGCCGTGTACCGGATGACCAGCGGCCCGACCAGCACCGGCGCGGAGACCCAGCGGGCCCAGATCGAGGCGCCCGACGCGGTCTTCGACCTCGGGCACTACCCGCTCACCCGCCGGACGGTGCGTGGCGGTGCGTTCGCGCTGCGCGCCGGGTCGGCCGGGAACGACGCGGCCGAGGAGGCGATGATGATGGTCAGCGGCTACAAGGCGATGGTCGCGGCGGGCGGCGGCAACGCGGCGGGCGGCTGGCTGCTCGAACTCTTCGCGGACGAGACCACCCTGCCGTTCGGTCAGATCGCCCCCGCCCTGCGCGCGCTGGTCGCGGTGGCCCTGGCCGGGCCCGCCTCGCCGCCGCCGTGAGCGGCGCCACCCTGGTCGTCACAGCTCGGGAACAGAGCTGTCGCGTCGGGCCGCCCTCTGCCACAGTGGGCGGGAACGCCAGCCGGAGGGGCCTGGGCGGGAACGAGGTACGGGGAACATGCGGACACGACTGGCTGCCACACTGCTCACCATGACGCTCGCCTTCGGCGGGGTGATGGCCACCACCGCCACGGCCAACGCCGCGAGCGTCCAGCCGAGGAACAGCGTCACCCTGATGGCCGTTCAGGGCGCGCAGCCGAGCGAAGCGGTGCTGGTGGTCGGCGCACCCGCCGTGACCAAGGTCGCGACCACGGAGCTGGCCAAGTCGAAGAGCAAGAAGAAGAAGAAGGGCCTGTCGGTCGTCGCCATCCTGATCATCCTGGTGCTGCTCGGCCTGCTGGCCGCTGCGGTGATCCTGGTGGTGCTGGCGATGAAGCGGCGCGGCAGCGACCGGCACTGACCTCCCGTCAGGAGCCCGGTCCCCTGCTCTGCCACCGACGGTCCAGGGCTCGGCGGAACAGCGGAGCGCCTGCCCGTCAGTCGAGGAAGAGCCCCCGGGCCGCCGCGGACTGTTCGATCGACTCCAGCCGGGCTTCGGCACCGGGGATGAAGTCGCACATGGTCTGCAGCAGCACCCGTCCGAGCATCATCGGTGCGCAGGCGGTGTCGAAGACCAGCCCGGTGCCCACGGCGGCCGGGAGCAGCAGGTCGGAGAGCTTCGCCACCGGCGCGAAGGCGCTGTCGGCCACCGTCAGCACGGTCAACCCGCAGTCCCTGGCCACGGTCAGAGCGTCCATCAGCTCCCGGGGGTAGCGCGGCAGCGCGAAGCAGAGCAGGGCCGACGCGCCGGCCGCGACCGCCTGCTCCAGCCGGTCGGCGAGCATCGAGCCGCCCTCGTCGAGCAGCCGGACGTCGGGGTGCACCTTGCCGGCGAAGTAGGCGAAGCCCCTGGCCTGCGCGGAGGCGGCCCGCAGACCGAGGACGGGCAGGGGCCGGGAGGCGGCCAGCAGCCGGGCGGCGCGGACGATCGGTTCGGGGTCGGCGAGCAGCTCGGCGAGGTGGCGCAGGTGGGCGATCTCGGCGAGTACGGCCTGCTGGTGCTCGTTGCGGACCACGTCGGCGTGGGTCTCGGGGGCGGCCGGTTCGCCCGCGCCGAGCTCGCGGAGCTGCTTGCGCAGGGCCGGGTAGCCGTCGAAGCCGAGCGCCACCGCGAAGCGGGTGACCGAGGGTTGGCTGACGCCGGCCAGTTCGGCCACCTCGACGCTGGAGAGGAAGGGCGCCTCGGCGGCGTGCTTGACCAGAGAGTGGGCGATCCGGCGCTGGGTGGGCGTCAGCCGGTGGCCCTCGAAGAGCTGGAGCAGCCGGGAGGAGGGGCCGACCGTACCGGTGTCGTCCGTGTTGTCCGTGGCGGTCATCAGCGGTTCCTCCGGGCGGGTCGGGCGGTGCTCGGGACGACTGTGCAGCAGTCCCGCAGTGCGGGCAACGAGGTATCGAACAGTGGGACGGGCGGAGCGGTCTCAGGGTGACCCTGACTTACCCCTGAAGAGTCCCGGAAACCGCAGACCCGAAGTGGACCGCGTGGTGTCCGGAACGACAGGATGACCGGTATGAACAGTCGCCAGGACGATCTGAAGCAGGACCTCGACGCGGCGCTCCAGACCCGCAGGGAGCTCGGTCGGGAGTACGAGACGGAGATCGTCGACTCCTTCCTGACCCGGCTGGACGCCCGGATCGACGCCCAGGTCGACCAGCGGGTGGCCGATCGGCTGGCCGAGCACGGCGTGGGTGACGTTCGGCGCGGGGGCCGCGGCGGCTGGGCGTCGGCCGGCCGACTGCCGGTGGTCTCCCTGGTGCTGGCCATTCCGCTCACCGGGATCGCCGCCGGTGCCAGCCTGACCGGGATGATCGTCTGCTGGGCGGGTATCGCCGGGGTGAACATCGCGGCCGCGGTCGGCTCACGGATCGAGCGCCGGGACTTCGGGCCGGGCCGGAGCGACTGGAAGTGATGTCCGGTCGCCCCGGCCCGACAGGTCCTAGGCCAGCGGCCCGGTGACCTGCTCGACCGCGGTGACCAGCTCGCCCGAGGCGACCAGCGCGGCGGCGGCCTCCAGGTCGGGCGAGAGGAAGCGGTCGCGGCCCGCGCCGCCGACCCCGGCCGCGCGGGCGGTGGCCAGTGCGACGGCGGTCGCGGGAGCCGGCGGCCCGCTCCCGTTGTCCACGCGGATCTCCAACGCGCGGGCGGCGGCGGTCAGTTCGACCGCCAGGATGCGGCCGAGGTTTTCCACCGACTGACGCAGCTTGCGGGCGGCGGACCAGCCCATCGAGACGTGGTCCTCCTGCATCGCGGAGGACGGGATCGAGTCCACCGAGGCCGGGACGGCGAGGCGCTTGTTCTCGCTGACCAGGGCGGCCTGGGTGTACTGGGCGATCATCAGGCCGGAGTCCACGCCCGGGTCGTCGGCCAGGAAGGCCGGCAGGCCGTGCGAGCGGGCCTTGTCGAGCAGCCGGTCGGTGCGGCGCTCGGAGATCGAACCGAGGTCGGCGGCGGCGATGGCCAGGAAGTCCAGAACGTACGCGACCGGGGCGCCGTGGAAGTTGCCGTTCGACTCGACCCGGCCGTCGGGCAGTACCACCGGGTTGTCGACCGAGGCGGCCAGCTCGCGGGAGGCGACCAGCTGGGCGTGGGCCAGGGTGTCCCGCCCGGCGCCGGCGACCTGCGGGGCGCAGCGGATCGAGTACGCGTCCTGGACCCGCGGCGCGTCGTCCTGGTGATGCCCTGTCAGGGCGGAGCCCTTGAGCACGGCGAGCATGTTGGCGGCGGAGAGCGCCTGGCCCGGATGCGGGCGGATCGGGCCGTGCAGCTCGGGGGCGAGCACCTTGTCGGTGCCGAGCAGCGCCTCCAGCGACATCGCGGCGGTGATGTCGGCGGTGGTGAACAGGCGGGCCAGGTCGGCCAGCGCCATCACCAGCATGCCGAGCATGCCGTCGGTGCCGTTGATGAGGGCCAGGCCCTCCTTCTCCAGCAGCTCGACCCGCTCGATGCCGGCCTCGGCGAGCAGCTCGCCGGCGTCCCGCTCGACACCGTCCGGGCCGAAGGCGGTGCCCTCGCCCATCAGCGCGAGCGCGCAGTGCGACAGCGGCGCCAGGTCGCCGGAGCAGCCGAGCGAGCCGAACTCCCGGACCACGGGTGTGATACCGGCGTTCAGCATGGCGGCCATGTTCTGCGCGACCAGCGGGCGGACCCCGGTGCGGCCGGAGGCCAGCGTCTTCATCCGCAGGAAGATCAGCGCCCGGACCACCTCGCGCTCCACCACCGGGCCCATGCCGGCGGCGTGCGAGCGCACCAGCGAGCGCTGGAGCTGGGCCCGCAGCTCGGGGCTGATGTGCCGGACGGCGAGCGCCCCGAACCCGGTCGAGATGCCGTACACCGGGCGGGGCTCGGCGGCCAGGGCGTCGATCCGGGCGCGGGCGGTGGCCATCTCGGCGAGCGCGTCGGGGCCGATCTCGACCCGGGCGTTGCCACGCGCGACGGCGATCACGTCCTCCGCACTGACGTCGGCCTTGCCGACCAGGACCAGCGGAGCGTCGGGGTCCACAGCACTGTGCATATCCATATACACAATCACACCAGGTGAATGAAGATATGACAACTATGGTGCGGTCGCCCGGGCGAACGAGCGCCGGTACGACCGGGGCGGCACCCCCCGGCGGCGGACGAACTGTTCGCGCAGCACGGTGGCGCTCCGGTAGCCGACCTGGCGGGCGATCTCCTCGACCGGCAGGTTCGTGGTCTCGAGGAGCTCCTCGGCCCGGCTGAGCCGCAGGTTGAGCAGCCAGGAGTGCGGGGTGGTGCCGGTGGCGGCGGCGAACCGCCGGGCGAAGGAACGTCGGCTCATCAGCGCCCGGCGGGCCAGTTCCGTCACCGGGAGCGGCTGGTCGAGATGGGCCCTGGCCCAGTCCAGCACCTCGGCCAGCCGGTCGTCCTGGCAGTCCTCGGGGACGGGCGTGGCCACGTACTGGGCCTGCCCGCCGGCCCGGTGGGAAGGCAGCACCAGGTCCCGGGCGATCGCGTTGGCGGTCGCGGCGCCGTGCTCGCGCCGGAGCAGGTGCAGGCAGAGGTCGAAGCCGGCGGCCGCACCCGCACCGGTGACGAGCCGGCCCTCGTCCACGTACAGGGCACCGGCGTCGACCTCGACGGCCGGATGCCGACGGGCCAGCAGGTCGGCGAACCGCCAGTGGGTGGTGGCCCGGCGGCCGTCCAGCAGCCCGGCGGCCGCGAGGGCGAAGGCCCCGACGCAGTGGCTGGCGACCAGGGCGCCGCGCCGGTGGGCGGCTGACAGGGCGTCGAGTACGGCGGGCGGCGGTGCGGTGCGGAAGTCCGCCCAGGGCAGCGCGAGGACCAGGTCGGCGGTGGCCAGCCGGTCGAGACCGTGCCCGACCAGGAGCGGGAGCCCGGTGTCGGTCCTGACCTGCCCGGGGTGGTCGGTGCAGAGGGCGAAGTCGAAGGCGGGCAGGTCGCCCCCGCGCCGGTCGAACACCTCGGCGACGATGCCCGCCGCGAGCATGCCGACGCCGGACGGGGCGTACGCGGCGACGGTCAGGAAAGGTGGCATCCGGGGAGTGTGGCACGAAACCCGCGATCAGCGGCAGAAAGGCCACTCGTACCGGACCGGCCGGCCCGGAAGACTTGAGGCATGACAGACGCACCGCGCGGCCGCAGCGCCCAGTACACGGTCCTGACCACGGGTTACACCCTCTCCACCGGCCCCGGCGTGGCGGCCACGGTCTCGTACGTCACCGACGGGGACCGGCACGTGGTGATCGACCCGGGCATGGTGGCCGGCCGGGACCGCATCCTAGGCCCGCTCGCCGGGCTGGGCCTCGGGCCCGAGGACATCACCGACGTGGTGCTCAGCCACCACCACCCGGACAACATCATGAACGTCGGTCTCTTCGGCCGGGCCCGGGTGCACGACCACAAGGCGATCTACCAGGACGACCGGTGGACCGACCGGGACGCCGAGGGCCACGAGCTCACCCCCTCGCTGCGGCTGATCCGCACCCCCGGCCACAGCGCCGAGGACATCACCCTGCTGGCCGGTACGGCCGAGGGCGTGGTGGCCTTCGTCGGTGACCTCTGGTGGCGGCCGAACGGCCCGGTGGAGGACCCGGTCGCCCCGGACCTCGACCAGCACCGACGCTCCAGGCTGCGGGTCCTGGCCGCCGCCGACGTGCTCGTCCCCGGCCACGGCGCACCCTTCGCCGCCGACGGCGACGCGCCGCTCTGACCGGGCTACTGCCCCTCCGGGCTTCGGGCGGTGACCAGGCCCGATTCGTACGCCGCGATGACCGCCTGGGCACGGTCGCGGACGGCGAGCTTGCCGAACAGGCTGGTGATGTGGTTCTTGACGGTGGAGAGGCTGAGCTCCAGGGCGCGGGAGATCCCGGCGTTGTCCAGCCCGGTGGCCATCAGCCGCCACACCTCGACCTCGCGCGGGGTGAGCTCACCGAGACCGGCTGGCGCCGGCCGGTCACTGCCAGGGGCCCGTACGTAGGTGGAGATCAGGCGGGTGAGCAGGCGCGGGGCGACCACCGCCTCGCCCGCGTGCACGGTCCGGATCGCCGCGCCCAGCTCCTCCGGGGAGCTGTCCTTGGGCAGGAAGCCGTACGCCCCGGCGCGCAGGGCGCCCACCACGTACTCGTCCAGGTCGAAGGTGCTGAGGGCCAGCACCCGGCAGTCGGGCACGGCGGCGGCGAGCTCGCCGGTCGCGGCGACGCCGTCGAGGACGGGCATCCGGATGTCCATCACCACGACGTCCGGGCGTAGTCGGCGGGCGAGGGTCACGGCCTGGGCGCCGTTCTCGGCCTCTCCCACCACCTCGAAGGAGGGGTCCGGCGAGAGGATCAGCGACAGGCCGCGCCGGACCAGCGGCTGGTCGTCGACGATCAGCACCCTGATCACTGCTCCACCTCCTCTGCGGTCAGCGGAAGGTCGGCCAGCACGGCGAACCCGCCCTCGGGCAGCGGGCCGACCGCGAGGGTGCCGCCGTGCAGGGCGACGCGCTCCCGCATCCCGATCAGGCCGTAACCTCCCGGGCCCGACGGTGGCGGCGCACCGCCGCCGTCGTCGCGCACCTCGACGGTGACGCCGTCCTGACGGTAGGTCAGCCGGACGGAGGCCCGGGCGCCCCCCGCGTGCTTGCGGGTGTTGGTCAGGGCTTCCTGGGCGATCCGGAACACCGTGAGACCCACCGTCGGTGGCAGCGGACGCTGGGGTCCGTGGACGCCGAACTCGGTCGGCAGCCCGGCCAGCCGGGACTCGGTCACCAGGCGGTCGAGGTCGTCGGCGCCGGGCTGGGGCAGCGACGGGGTGGTCTCTGGTTCGTCACCGGCTCGCAGGACGTCGAGGAGCTGGCGCATCTCGCGCAGCGCGAGCCGTCCGGAGGACTCCAGGGTGACCAGCGCGTCCCGGACCACCTCGGGCTTGGCGAGGTTGGCCCGGGCGCCGCCGGCCATCAGCTGCATGGTGGTGATGTGGTGGGCCACGATGTCGTGCAACTCCCGGGCGATCCGCCGCCGTTCGTCGGCCACCGCGCGGTCCGCGACCAGTCGGCGGTGAGCCGCCACCTCGCGCTGCCGGTGGTTGACCGCCAGCGCGGCGCCGACGACGATCGCGGTGGAGAGCAGGGGTCCGATGATCTCCGGCCAGGGCGGGGTCCGGCCGTGGCTCTGGCTCAGCAGCGTCACCGCCGCCGTCGCGACGCCCGCGACCACCGTCACCCGGCCGGGGCACGCCCGCGCGACCGTGTACAGCGCGACCAGCAGGACGGCCCCGAAGTGGCTGGGCAGCGGCGCGACCACGGAGGCGGTCGCGTCGAGGACCAGGACGGCGGCCAGCACCGGCACCGGGTGGCGGTGCCTGGCCAGCAGCGGCAGGGCCGCCAGCGCGACCAGCAGGAAGCCGGCCACGTTCACGTCGTACCGGCCGTCGGGGTAGTCGAGGAAGACGTAGCTGAGCAGGTTCACCGCGCAGGCCCCGCCGGTGACCAGCGCCTCGTTGGGGGACCACGGCTGCTCGGCACGGTCCGGGCGTCGCGGCTTCTCGGCGCCGCCGGACCCGCTGCTCCTGGGCATGTCCGCCCTCTCTGTGTCTGCTCTGCCGACCCTCCGGGACAGCCTCGCACAGCGGGTGCGGTCGCCCGTACCGGCGCCGGACGGAGATGCGGACCAGGACCCTGGTCCTGGTCCGGGGCCCGGGGAGGACCCAGGGCCCCGGTCCGGATCATCCGCTGCCCCGACGCCCACCGGCCCCTCGGACTGATGGTCTGGAGACAGGCCGGGAATCCCCGGTCGACGTCCGCACCAGACCCGTCCGCCGGAGGACACCTTGATCCGCGCCCTGACCGGATGCTCCACCAGAAACCCATGGAAGGTCATCGGCCTCTGGGCGGTGCTGGGCTTCATCCTGATCGCCCTGGCCCCGACCATGACGGCCCGGGTGACCCAGCACCAGACCGGGGACTTCCTGCCGCCCGGCTACGACTCGGCCGCCGCGCTGCGGATCGCGGAGGAGCGGTTCGGTCTCGACCCGGACGCCACCGTGGTCACGCTGCTGGTGGCCCGCTCCGACGGCGGGCCGCTGAGCGCCGCCGACCAGCAGCGGATCGAGGCCGAGGCGGCGAAGCTGTCCCAGCGCCGGGTGGCCATGCCCCGGGAGGACGACGTCCCCGCGTTCCTGGTCCCGGACAGCTCCCAGACGCCCCGGATCGCCCCGGCGATGACGGCGCCCGACCGGAGCTTCGAACTGCTCTCCGTCCAGCTGACCGGGAACCCCTCGGACCGTGGCGTCCAGGGCGTCTACCGGACCTTCCGGGACTCCGCCGTGACGCAGTTCGGCGAGGCGGGGATGCGCACCGGCTTCACCGGTGGTCTCGCTGACCTGGTCGACACCACCGACGCCAACGAGACCGCCACCAAGGTCGGGGGCGCCCTGGTCATGGGGCTCATCGTCCTGCTCAACGTGCTGGTCTTCCGCAGCGTGCTGGCCGCCGTACTGCCGCTGCTCGCCGTCTCCATGATCGGCGGCGTGGCGATGGGCGCCGTCGCGGGCGCCGCGATGCTGACCGGGCGCAAGCTCGACCCCAGCACCCCCGGGCTGATCAACGTGGTGCTGCTCGGCATTGGCATCGACTACCTGCTCTTCCTGTTGTTCCGCTTCCGCGAGCAGCTGCGCAACCGGCCCGAGCAGAACGCCAGGGAGGCGGCCGCCCAGGTCTCGGGACGCGTGGGCACCGCGATCACCTCGGCGGCGCTGACCATCGTGGCCGCGTTCGCCACGCTCGGCCTGGCGACTTTCGGCCAGTTCCGCTCGCTGGGCCCGGCGATCGCCGTCGCGGTGCTGGTGATGCTGCTCGGCAGCCTCACCCTGCTGCCCGCGCTGCTCGCGGCCGCCGGACGGAAGATGTTCTGGCCCTCCCGGACCCTGCGCCACGAGCCGCCCGCGGGCCGGGCCGCCCTCTTCGGCGCCCTGGTCACCCGACGGCCGCTGACCGCGCTGGCCGCCTCCGTCGCCCTGCTGGCCGCGCTGACCGCCGGCGTGATCGGCATCCGGATGGACTACGGCCGGGGCGACTCCGGTGAGAGGACGCCCTCGGTGGTCACCGCGGCCGAGATCGCGAAGGCGCTGCCGGCCGGCGTGTCCGACCCGACCAGCGTCTTCGTCACCGCCACCGACGGCGGCACCCTGACCACCGCCCGCCTCGACGGCCTCCACCGCGCGCTCACCCAGGTCGCGGGCGTGGCCCAGGTCGCCCCGACCGTCCTGAACGGCGACCACCGGGCCGCCCGGATCGACCTCTACCCGACCGCCGACGCGCAGAGCCAGCAGGCCCGCGACCTGGCCTCGGGACCGGTCAGGGCCGCCGTCGCCGGGAACACGCCCGCCGGGACGACGGCCCACGTGGGCGGGACGGCGGCGATCCTCGCGGACGTCTCGACCGCCGTGGACCACGACCTCAGGATCGTCTTCCCGGTCGCCGCCGCGCTGATCGCGCTGATCCTGCTGCTGCTCCTGCGCAGCCTGCTGGCGCCGGTGGTCCTGATGCTCTCGGTCGGGCTCGGCTTCGCCGCCACCCTCGGTGCCGCCACCCTGCTGTTCCAGCACGGTCTGGGCAGGCCGGGCGTCAGCTTCACCCTCCCGCTGGTGCTGTTCCTGTTCGTGGTCGCGCTGGGCACCGACTACAACATCCTGATCACCGACCGGATCCGGGAGGAGATGCGGCGCCCCGGCCCGGCCCGCGCCGCCGTGGCCCGCGCGGTACGGCACACCGCTCCGGCCATCGCGACCGCCGGGCTGGTGCTGGCAGGCTCCTTCGCCTCGCTCGCCACCACCCCGGGCAGCGAACAGGTCGCGTTCGCGATGGCGCTCGGCATCATGCTCTCCGCGCTGGTCCTCTCGCTGGTCCTGGTCCCGGCCATCGCCGCACTGCTCGGCCGGGCCCTCTGGTGGCCGCTCAGGTCGCGGCCCGCGGAGCACCCGGCGGCGGCCCCGGCCCCGGAGGCCGAGCGGCTCCCGGTGCACTGAGTCCCGGACGGAGTCGTAGCCTGGCAGGCGGTGGCCGGTCGGCCGTGAAAGGGGTACGGACGGATGGCACGGGCGACGGTGCGGCGGCGGGTGCTGCGGCTGCGCGGGGACGAGCGCGGTGAGCGGGCGGACGCGCTGGCGGCGGAGGAGCCGTTGGAGATCCGGGTCGGCGGCGAGCCGTTGACCGTGACGATGCGCACCCCCGGGCACGACTTCGACCTGGTGGCCGGCTTCCTGGTCGGCGAGGGCATGCTGCACACGGCGGAGGAACTGGCCGGGCTGCGGTACTGCGCCGGGACCGACGCGGACGGGCTGAACACGTACAACGTGGTGGACGCGGCCCTGCGCGGCGGCCGCCCCGCGCTGACGACCCATCGGAACCTGCTCACCACCAGCGCCTGCGGCCTCTGTGGCCGGGACACCGTGGACGCGGTGCGGACCAGGGTCCGGTGGCCGGTCGCGGACGACCGGGTGCGGGTGCGGCCCCGGGTGCTGTACGGGCTGCCGGACCAACTCCGCTCCGCCCAGCGGGCGTTCGAATCCACCGGCGGTCTTCATGCGGCCGGGCTGTTCACCGCGGACGGCGAACTGCGCTGCGTCCGGGAGGACGTCGGGCGGCACAACGCGGTCGACAAGGTGGTGGGCTGGGCGCTCCGGGAGGGCCTGCTGCCGCTGACCGGCCACCTGCTGCTGGTCAGCGGCCGGGCCTCGTTCGAGCTGACCCAGAAGGCGGCGCTGGCCGGCATCCCGGTGCTGGCCGCCGTCTCGGCGCCGTCCTCGCTGGCGGTGGAGCTGGCGGAGGAGCTGGGCCTGACCCTGGTCGGCTTCCTGCGCGGCGAGGGCGCCAACGTCTACACGGGCGCCGACCGGCTGGCCTAACAACAGCTCGGTCACGCCCGGTTGCTGACGATCCGTGAGCGGGCATTCCCTCAGTGGGCCCTGACGACAGGGCCGAACGGGGGTGCTCGCCCATCATGCGCGTGATCCACGAGATGAAACTGGTCGGCCGGCTCGCCTCGGGCGCCGACGAATGGTCCTGCCCCACCTGTGGCCGCCGGATCGCACTCCGCCAACCGCCCCGCCCCGACCTCACCGTCCTGGAGGAGGGTGACGACACCGCCGTGCACGTCGGCGTGATCAACCCGGGTCCGACCGCCTCGGCCGCCGCCGAGAGGTACGGCCTGGGCCCGATCCAGGAGATCCCCCGCCCGCCCCGCCCCGCCGTCCCCGATCCGCCCGGTGAGGACGACCGCGCCTGGCTCGCCGACATCGGCATCAGCTGGGACGGCGGCGGCGGCGACGCGGCGGCCTGAGGAGTGCGGCGCGGTGCCGCGCCTCTGGCCGCCGTCCGAGTGATTGGATATATTCAGTCCAACAGACTTTGAATGAATCCATCCGCAAGGAGACCGTGAGCATGGTGCAGCAGCAGGGCAGTGGTCCGCGCGAGGTGCGTGCGGCGCGTGGGACGCAGCTGACGACGCAGGGCTGGCAGCAGGAGGCCGCACTGCGGATGCTCATGAACAACCTCGACCCCGAGGTGGCCGAGCACCCCTCCAAGCTGGTGGTCTACGGCGGCACCGGCAAGGCGGCCCGCGACTGGCGCTCGTACGACGCGATGGTGCGCACGCTCCAGACGCTCAAGCAGGACGAGACCATGCTGGTCCAGTCCGGGCGGCCGGTCGGCGTGATGCAGACCCACGAGTGGGCGCCCCGGGTGCTGATCGCCAACTCCAACCTGGTCGGCGACTGGGCGAACTGGGAGGAGTTCCGCCGGCTGGAGAACCTCGGGCTCACCATGTACGGCCAGATGACGGCCGGCTCGTGGATCTACATCGGCACCCAGGGCATCCTGCAGGGCACGTACGAGACCTTCGGCGCGGTGGCCGCGAAGAAGTTCAACGACACCCTTGAGGGCACCATCACCCTGACCGCCGGTCTCGGCGGCATGGGCGGCGCCCAGCCACTGGCCGTCACCATGAACGGCGGCGTGGCGATCTGCATCGACTGCGACCCGTCCCGGATCGCCCGCCGGATCGAGCACCGCTACCTGGACGTCGAGGCCAAGAACCTCAACCACGCGCTCGAACTCGCCACCGCCGCCCGCGACAAGCGGCAGCCACTGTCGATCGGCCTGCTGGGCAACGCCGCCGAGCTGTTCCCGCAGCTGCTCGCCATGGACGCCCCGATCGACATCGTCACCGACCAGACCAGCGCACACGACCCGCTGGCCTACCTGCCGATCGGCGTCGACTTCGACGACATGGCGGACTACGCGGCGGCCAAGCCGGCCGAGTTCACCCAGCGTGCGCGGGAGTCGATGGCCAGGCACGTCGAGGCGATGGTCGGCTTCCAGGACCGTGGCGCCGAGGTCTTCGACTACGGCAACTCGATCCGTGGCGAGGCCCAACTCGCGGGCTACGACCGCGCGTTCGCCTTCCCTGGCTTCGTCCCGGCGTACATCAGGCCGCTGTTCTGCGAGGGCAAGGGCCCGTTCCGCTGGGCCGCGCTCTCGGGTGACGCACAGGACATCTACAAGACCGACAAGGCCGTGCTCGACCTCTTCCCGGAGAACGAGTCGCTGCACCGCTGGATCAAGATGGCCCAGGAGAAGGTGCACTTCCAGGGCCTGCCGGCGCGGATCTGCTGGCTCGGCTACGGCGAGCGCGACAAGGCCGGTGAGCGGTTCAACGACATGGTGGCGAGCGGCGAGCTGTCCGCCCCGATCGTGATCGGCCGCGACCACCTGGACTGCGGCTCGGTGGCCTCCCCGTACCGGGAGACCGAGGCGATGCTCGACGGCTCCGACGCGATCGCCGACTGGCCGCTGCTGAACGCCATGGTGAACGTCGCCTCCGGCGCCTCCTGGGTCTCCATCCACCACGGCGGCGGCGTCGGCATCGGCCGGTCGATCCACGCCGGTCAGGTCACGGTCGCCGACGGCACCCCGCTGGCGGGCGAGAAGATCCGCCGGGTGCTCACCAACGACCCGGGTATGGGCGTGATCCGGCACGTGGACGCCGGGTACGACCGCGCGGTCGAGGTCGCCGACGAGCGCGGTGTGCGCATCCCGATGGGTGAGCTGTGACCTTCGAAGCGATGTGGGCGGAGCTGCTCCCCGTGGGCCGCTCCGTCTCCTCGGGCGGCTACCGCAGGCACGCCTGGAACTCGGCCGACGCCGAGTGCCGGGCCTGGTTCGAGCAGCAGGCCACCGACCGGGGTCTGACCTACGAGCTGGACCGCAACGGCAACCAGTGGGCCTGGCTGGGCGATCCGACCGGGGAGGGCGCGATCGTCACCGGCTCGCACCTGGACTCGGTGCCGGACGGCGGCGCCTTCGACGGCCCGCTCGGGGTGGTCTCCTCCTTCGCCGCCCTCGATGAACTCCGGGACCGTGACGCGCAGTTCGCGAAGCCGCTGGCAATCGTCAACTTCGGCGACGAGGAGGGCGCCCGGTTCGGCGTGGCCTGCATCGGCTCCCGGCTCAGCGCCGGGGTGCTCGGCCGGGAGCAGGCGTACGAGCTGCGCGACGCCGACGGCGTCCGGCTGCCCGACGCGATGGAGCGGGCGGGCTACGACCCGGCCGCGATCGGCGCGGACCAGGACCGGCTGCGCCGGGTCGGCGCCTTCGTGGAGCTGCACGTCGAGCAGGGCCGCTACCTGACGGAGGACCAGCCGATCGGTGTGGCCAGCGCGATCTGGCCGCACGGCCGCTGGCGGTTCGACTTCCACGGTGAGGCCAACCACGCCGGGACCACCCGGATCGAGGACCGCCGCGACCCGATGCTGACCTTCGCCGACACGGTGCTCTCGGCCCGGCAGCAGGCCGAACTGGCCGGAGCGCTGGCCACCTTCGGCAAGGTCGTGGTGGAGCCGAACGGCACCAACGCGATCGCCTCGCTGATCCGGGGCTGGCTGGACTCGCGGGCAGCCGACGAGACCGTCCTGACCGAACTGGTCGAGCGGATCAGGCAGTCCGCGCTGCGGCGCGGCGAGCGGGACGGCGTCCGGGTCGAACTGACCCGCGAGTCCTACACCCCGGTGGTCGACTTCGACGGACCGCTCCGCGACCGCCTGGCCAAGCGGCTCGGCGGCGTCCCGGTGCTGCCGACCGGAGCGGGACACGACGCCGGGATCCTGGCGTCCGCCGTCCCGACCGCCATGCTGTTCGTACGTAACCCGAGCGGGGTCTCGCACTCCCCGGCCGAGTACGCCGAGCAGGCCGACTGCCTGGCCGGCGTGGCCGCGCTCGCCGACGTACTGGAGGACCTGGCGTGTCAGTGACCACCTACTGGGCCGAGTACGCCTGGCTGCCGCACGTCAACGGTCCGGTGGTCGAGCGGGACGTGCTGGTCGAGGTGGCGGACGGCCGGATCACCCGGGTCGCACCGGACGGCGGGCCCTGCCCGCCCGGCGCGGTCCGGCTGGCCGGTCTGCTGCTGCCCGGCCAGGCGAACGCCCACTCGCACGCCTTCCACCGCGCGCTCCGCGGCAGCGTCCAGGTCGGCTCCGGCACCTTCTGGACCTGGCGGGACACCATGTACCGGTTCGCCGGTGCGCTCGACCCGGACAGCTACCTGGCGCTGGCCACCGCCGTCTACGCCGAGATGGCGCTCGCCGGGATCACCAGCGTGGGCGAGTTCCACTACCTGCACCACGCTCCCGGCGGCGGCCGGTACGCCGACCCGAACGCGATGGGCCACGCCCTGATCGAGGCGGCGGCCCGGGCCGGTATCCGGATCACCCTGCTGGACACCTGCTACCTCTCCTCCGGCTTCGGCGCCGAACCGACCAGGCACCAACTCCGGTTCAGCGACGGTGACTCGGACGCCTGGGCGGAGCGGGTCAGCGCCCTCAAGGCCACCGACCACGCCCGGATCGGCGCCGCCGTGCACTCCGTCCGGGCCGTCCCCGCCGGGCAGTTGAGCACCGTCGCGCAGTGGGCCACGGCAGCGGACGCCCCCCTGCACGTCCACCTCTCCGAGCAGACCGCCGAGAACGACGCCTGCCTCACCGCCCACGGCGTCACCCCGACCAGGCTGCTCGCCGACCACGGCGTGCTCGGGCCGCGCACCTCCGCCGTGCACGCGACCCACCTGACGGACCAGGACGTCCAGCTGCTCTCGGACTCCTCGACCAACATCTGCATGTGCCCCACCACCGAACGCGACCTCGCGGACGGCATCGGGCCCGCCCGGCGGCTCGCCACCGCCGGGTGCCCGATCACCCTCGGCAGCGACAGCCACGCGGTGATCGACCCGTTCGAGGAGGCCCGGGCGCTGGAGCTGAACGAACGCCTGCGCACCCGCACCCGGGGCCACTGGACGGCCAACGCCCTGCTTCGCGCGGGCGGCGAGGACGGCCACGCCTCCCTCGGCTGGCCCGAGGCGGGCCGTATCGAGGCGGGTGCGCTGGCCGACTTCACCGTGGTGGCGCTCGACTCGGTCCGCACCGCCGGGCCGCCGCCCGCCCTCGGCGCCGAGACGGCGGTCTTCGCGGCCTCGGCCGCAGACGTCCGCCACGTGGTGGTCGGCGGTCGGCACATCGTCAAGGACGGGCAGCACCAGCTCGTCCCCGATGTCGCGACCGCCCTGGGCACGACGATCGCCGCCCTCCGGTCCTAGACTGCGGGGCGTGTGCCCGAGCGGGGCTGATCCGCTCGGGCACACGCCTTTCGCTGGGCGCCCGACCAGGCACCCCAGGGGCCTTCGGCTCCCCGCCGACCCACCCACATCCGAAAGGCCGTCCCGTGAGCACCCTGATCACCAACCTCGGTTCCCTGGTCACCAACACCGGCACCCCCCTGACCGACGCCGCCGTGGTGATCGACGGGGACCGGATCGCCTGGGTCGGTGCGGCCGCCGCCGCCCCGGAGGCCGACGACCGCTTCGACGCCGGGGGCCGGGCGATGATCCCCGGCTTCGTCGACTCGCACGCCCACCTGGTCTTCGCCGGCGACCGCACCGCCGAGTTCAACGCCCGGATGAGCGGCCAGTCGTACACCGCCGGCGGCATCAGGACCACCGTCGCCGCCACCCGCGCCGCCACCGACGCCGAGCTGGAGGCCAACCTCACCCGCTTCGTCGGCGAGGCCCTCCGTCAGGGCACCACCACCATCGAGTGCAAGTCGGGCTACGGCCTGACCACCGCCGACGAGGCGCGCGCCCTGCGGATCGCGGCGCAGCACACGCCCGAGACCACGTACCTCGGCGCCCACGTGGTGGCCCCGGAGTTCAAGGACGACCCGGCCGGGTACGTCGAGCTGGTGACCGGCGGGATGCTGGACGCCTGTGCCCCGTACGCCCGGTGGGTGGACGTGTTCTGCGAGCAGGGCGCCTTCGACGGCGACCAGGCACGGGCGATCCTGACCGCCGGGGCGAAGCGCGGGCTGATCCCCCGGGTGCACGCCAACCAGCTGCACCACGGCCCGGGCGTGCAGCTCGCGGTCGAGCTGGGGGCGGCCTCGGCCGACCACTGCACCCACCTGACCGACGCCGACGTGGACGCGCTGGCCAACGGCGACACCGTCGCCACGCTGCTCCCCGGCGCGGAGTTCTCCACCCGGGCGAAGTACCCGGACGCCCGCCGCCTGTTGGACGCCGGCGTCACCGTCGCGCTATCCACGGACTGCAACCCGGGCTCGAGCTTCACCAGTTCGATGGCGTTCTGCATCGCGGTCGCGGTCCGCGAGATGGGCATGACCCCGGACGAGGCGGTGTACGCCGCCACGGCGGGCGGCGCCCGTGCGCTGCGCCGGACGGACGTCGGCCTGGTGGGGGAGGGCGCGCGGGCCGACCTGCTGCTGCTGGACGCGCCCTCGGCCGTGCACCTCGCGTACCGTCCTGGCGTCCCGCTCACCGCCGCCGTCTGGCACGGCGGCGTCCGCAAGGTCTGAGCACGCGGAGAGGGCCGGTACCCCGACGGACGGGGTACCGGCCCTCAGTGCTGAGCAGGCGTCAGTGCACGTCGCCCATCAGCTTCACGACCTTCTTGCGGTACATCGTCAGCGCCACACCGGCGAGGACCGCCAACAGGCCCTGCGAGGCGAAGTACCAAGTGCTGCCCGTGGCGTCGCCGACCAGCAGCTGGATGACGGCGGCGGTGCAGTCGCCCGCCGTGACGGCGAGGAACCAGATGCCCATCATCTGGCTGGCGTACTTGGCCGGTGCCAGCTTGGTGGTGACGGAGAGTCCGACCGGGGAGAGGGTCAGCTCGCCGACGGTCTGGATCAGGTAGACCAGCGCCAGCCAGAGCGGGGTGACCTTGGCACCGCCCGAGGCGGCGGCCATGGCCAGCATCATCACCAGGAAGGAGCCGCCGATCATCAGCAGGCCGAAGGCGAACTTCACGGTGGTGGACGGGTTCTTCCGGCGGCGGGCCAGCCAGACCCAGAGCCACGCGAAGACCGGGGCCAGCGCCATGATGTAGAGCGGGTTCAGGGACTGGAACCAGCTGGTCGGGAAGTCGAAGCCGAACAGGCTGGAGGAGGTGCTGTCCTCGGCGAACAGGTTCAGCGTCGAGCCGGACTGGTCGTAGATCATCCAGAAGATCGCGGCGGCGACGAAGAACCAGATGTAGCCGCTCATCTTGGACTTCTCGTCCGAGGTGAGGTCCTTGTCCCGGCGCAGCCGGGCGAAGTAGAACACCGGGATGGCGATGCCCGCGATCGAGAGCGGCCAGATCAGCCAGTCGACGCTCAGGCTGCCGGTCAGCGCGACGCCGGCGTAGAAGACCACGGCCACGGCCAGCCAGAGACCGGCCTTGCGCAGCACGGCCCGCTTCTCCGCAGCGGGCATCGGCGAGGTCACCACACTGCTGCGCTCGCTCAGGTGGCGGCTGCCGAGCAGGTACTGGATCAGGCCGACCGCCATGCCGACGCCGGCCAGTGCGAAGCCGAGGTGCCAGTTGACCTTCTGGCCGACGGTGCCGATCACCAGCGGGGCGAAGAAGGCACCGGCGTTGATGCCCATGTAGAAGATGGTGAAGCCACCGTCACGGCGCGGGTCGTTTGGACCCTCGTACAGGTGGCCGACCATGGTGGAGATGTTGGCCTTGAGCAGGCCGGAGCCGATCGCGATCAGGCCGAGCCCGGCGAAGAAGGTCGCCTCGGGCGGCAGGGCCAGCGCGAAGTGGCCGAGCATGATGATGCCGCCGCCGATCGCCACGGTCTTCCGGGCGCCGAGGAAGCGGTCCGCGATCCAGCCGCCGGGGAGGGCGAGCAGGTAGACCATGGCGTTGTAGACGCTGTAGACGGCGGCCGCCGTGGCGGCCTGCATGCCGAGCCCGCCCTTGGAGACCTCGGCGGCCATGTACAGCACCAGCAGGGCGCGCATCCCGTAGAAGCTGAACCGCTCCCACATCTCCGTCATGAAGAGGGTGGCGAGTCCGCGGGGGTGCCCGAAGAAGGTGGGGCCGCTGCTGGTGGGGTTCGGCGCGGTGCCGACGTCCAGAGTTGTTGACGCCATGAGTGGGGGTTCCTTGTGGCGGCGGAGGCAGGGACCAGAACACTGTACGTGGCGCTATCTGGGGACAAGTGCCCATTTCCGGCGAATGTCCGAGTAGGGAGAAACGCCCGCGAGGGCCGTGGATCCATGGTCGCACCGGGATGCATCCTCTTAATCGCATACTATCCGGGCGAATTTCCAGCGATTGCATGATCAAGCCGAAATCACGTCGACGGACCGGGCCGCCCCGCCGCTCACCTTCTGTGAACTACTTCACAGCGCGGACCGGCAAGGCGAAGCCCATCAACGTCGCGTCGCGGGCGGACTACCATCTGCCACATGACCTGTGTGCTGCTGGCTGAGGACGACCCGGCGATCTCCGAACCGCTGGCCCGTGCGCTCCGACGGGAGGGCTACGAGGTGCTCGTCCGCGAGGAGGGCCCCGGGGCGCTCGCGGCCGGGCTCACCGAGGACGTCGACCTGATCGTGCTCGACCTCGGGCTGCCCGAGATGGACGGCCTGGAGGTGGCCCGCCGGCTCCGCGCCGAGGGCCGGACCTGTCCGGTGCTGGTGCTCACTGCCCGGGCCGACGAGGTGGACACCGTGGTCGGCCTGGACGCCGGCGCGGACGACTACGTCACCAAGCCGTTCCGGCTGGCCGAGCTGCTGGCTCGGGTCCGGGCCCTGCTCCGGCGCGGCAACGTGGACCAGCTGACCACCGGCGCACACGGCGTGAAGATCGACATCGAGTCGCACCGCGCCTGGCTGGGGGAGGAGGAGCTGACCCTCTCCGCCAAGGAGTTCGAGCTGCTCCGGGTGCTGGTCCGGGACGCCGGACGGGTCGTCACCCGCGAGGAGATCATGCGTCAGGTCTGGGACACCACCTGGTGGACCTCGACCAAGACGCTGGACATGCACATCTCCTGGCTGCGCAAGAAGCTCGGCGACGACGCCGCCAACCCGCGTTACATCTCCACCGTCCGCGGAGTCGGCTTCCGCTTCGAGAAGAACTGACCAGGGGTCAGTCCGCGTGAAGCGCCGGATGATCAACTCCCTGCTCGGCGTGGTCCTGGTGATGGTGGTGGTGTTCTGCGTCCCGATCGCCCTGATCGAGAAGCAGTCCATCGTCAACGCCGCCGACGCCCGGGTGGACGCCCAGGTGGTCCGGGTGCTCGGCCTGGTGGAGAGCCGGCTCGCGGCGCAGGAGCCGATCACCGGCGAGAAGTTCACCGCCCAGCTCCCCGAGGGCGGGTACGTCACCATCGCGGTGCCCGGGCAGCCGGTGCTGGCGATCGGCACCCCGCCGTCGGCGCCCGTGCTGAGCGTGACCGAGACCGGCGCCGATGGGGAGACGGTCACCGTGGTGCAGTCCCGGCGCGGGGTGGACCACGAGATCGCCAACATGCTGCTGCTGCTCGGCGTGGTCGCGCTGCTCGCCGTCCAGGCGGCCGTCGCCCTCGCGGTCTGGCAGGCCAAGCGGCTGGCCCGGCCGCTGGTCGACCTGGCCGAGACCGCCGAACGGCTCGGCTCCGGAGACCCGAGGCCTCGGGACCGCCGGTACGGCGTGCCGGAGCTGGACCGGGTGGCCGAGGTGCTGGACGCCAGCGCCGAGCGGATCGCCCGGATGCTCTCCGCCGAGCGGCGGCTCTCCGCCGACGCCTCGCACCAGCTCCGCACCCCCCTCACCGCGCTCTCGATGCGGCTGGAGGAGATCAACACCCAGGCCAGCGAGCCGGACACCGTGAAGGAGGAGTCCACCATCGCCCTCCAGCAGGTGGAGCGGCTCACCGACGTGGTGCAGCGGCTGCTCACCAACCAGCGCGACCCGCGCAGCCCCACGGCGGTGGTCTTCGAGCTGGACGAGGTGATCACCCAGCAGCTGGCCGAGTGGAGCCCGGCCGTGCGCGGCACCGGCCGCACCCTGCGGGTCGAGGGCCTGCGCGGCGTACGGGTGCTGGGCACGCCAGGGATGGTCGCGCAGGTGCTGGCCACCCTGATCGAGAACTCGCTGATGCACGGCGCCGGGACGGTCACCGTCCGGGCCAGGCCGTCCGGCCGGTCGGTGGTGGTCGAGGTGCAGGACGAGGGCCCTGGTGTGCCGACCGAGCTGGGCAACCGGGTCTTCGAACGAGCCGTCAGCGGCCGCAACTCCACCGGCATCGGGCTCGCGGTGGCCAGGGACCTGGCCGAGGCGGACGGGGCTCGGCTGGAGCTGCTCTCGCTCCAGCCGCCGGTCTTCGCGCTCTTCCTGACCCGGGCGGACGAGGACAGCGAGGAGACCGAGGAGGTCTGAGGGGCGGCCCTACTTCACGTACTGCGGCTGCTCGGCGGCCAGCACCAGGGCGGGCTCGGCGGGCGCGGGAACGGCGGCGGGCCCGGCCAGCTCGGGCAACGCCTTGAAGACCCAGGTGCGGTAGGAGAGGAAGCGGAACACGGTGCCGATGCCGAGCCCGACCGTCTTGGCGGCGAGCACCTGCAGGTGGCTGTCGAAGCCGAAGCCGTACTTCGAGAGGGCGATGATCCCGGTCTCGATCAGCATGCCGATGCCGCTGAACAGCAGGAACAGCGTGATCTCCCGCTTGCGCGAGCTGGCGTCGCGGTCCTTGTACAGCCAGTAGCGGTAGCCGAGGTAGTTGCCGGCGATGGCGACCATGGTCGCCGCGATGTTGGAGCGCAGGGTGGCCAGCCCGAGGCCGTTGATGCAGATCCAGAAGACGGCGAAGTTGACCACCACGCCGCTGAGGCCGACCAGGCCGAACTTGAGCGCCTCACCCGAGATACCGCGGAGCTTCTGCGTCAGCGAGGGCTTCGGGCCGGTCATGCTCGTCATCCGCGGGTCTCCAGTGTGTGCCGACGAAAACGGTGCTCGCGTGGGCTGCTTCGCAAGCACATCATCCGACAGTGTGCTTCGGGCCCGGCCATTCAGGCTACTCGCTCCCGGCGGGCGCCCGTCGCGGCCCGCCGCACCCGTCCCAGCGGTGCCGGCTGGTGCACCACCCCCGACCGGCCCGGATATCCTGGGCAGCGTGACTTTCGCGGGCAATGCAAATTTTCCAGTGGTGGGCGTGATCGGCGGCGGGCAGCTCGCCCGAATGGCGCACCAGGCGGGCATCCCGCTGGGCATCCGCTTCCGGCTCCTCGCCGACACTCCTCAGGACTCCGCCGCACAGGTGGTCTCGGACGTGGTGCTCGGTGACTACCGGGACCTCGACACGCTGCGCCGCTTCGCGGCCGGGTGCGACGTGATCACCTTCGACCACGAGCACGTGCCGACCGAGCACCTGCGCGCCCTGCAGGCCGACGGCATCGCCGTCCGCCCGGGCCCGGAGGCCCTGGTCAACGCCCAGGACAAGGGCGTGATGCGGGCCAAGCTGGACTCGATCGGCGTCCCCTGCCCCCGGCACCGGCTGGTCGCCGACCCGGCCGACGTGACCGCGTTCGCCGACGAGGGCGACGGCTACCCGGTCGTCCTCAAGACGGTGCGCGGCGGCTACGACGGCAAGGGCGTCTGGGTCGTCGGTGACGAGTCCGAGGCGCACGCCCCGTTCCTGGCCGGTGTGCCGGTGTTGGCCGAGGAGAGGGTCGACTTCCTCCGCGAGCTGGCCGCCAACGTGGTCCGCTCACCCAGCGGTCAGGCGGTTGCCTACCCGGTGGTGGAGAGCGTCCAGGAGAACGGCGTCTGCGCCGAGGTCACCGCCCCCGCGCCCGACCTCGACCCGGCGCTCTCCGACGAGGCCCAGCAGCTGGCCCTGCGGATCGCCGGCGAGCTGGACATCACCGGCCACCTCGCGGTCGAGCTGTTCCAGACCAGGGACGGCCGGATCCTGGTCAACGAGCTGGCCATGCGGCCGCACAACTCGGGCCACTGGACCCAGGACGGTGCCGTCACCTCGCAGTTCGAGAACCACCTGCGCGCCGTCCTGGACCTCCCGCTCGGCGACCCGCGCCCGCGCGCCAAGTGGACCGTGATGGTCAACGTGCTCGGCGGCGACTACCCGGACATGTACCGGGCCTTCCTGCACTGCATGGCCCGCGACCCCGGCCTGCGGATCCACATGTACGGAAAGGATGTGAAGCCCGGCCGCAAGGTCGGCCACGTCAACGTCTTCGGGGACGACCTCGAGGACGTCCGCGAGCGCGCCCGCCACGCGGCCGCCTACCTGCGAGGGACGATCACCGAATGACCCAGCCCCTTATCGGCATCGTCATGGGCTCCGACTCCGACTGGCCCGTGATGGAGGCCGCCGCCAAGGCGCTCGACGAGTTCGAGATCCCGTACGAGGTCGACGTCATGTCGGCGCACCGGATGCCGCGCGAGATGATCGCGTACGGCGAGCAGGCGCACACCCGGGGCCTGAAGGCGATCATCGCGGGCGCGGGCGGTGCCGCCCACCTGCCGGGCATGCTGGCCTCGGTCACCCCGCTGCCGGTGATCGGCGTGCCGGTGCCGCTGCGCTACCTGGACGGGATGGACAGCCTGCTGTCGATCGTCCAGATGCCGGCCGGAGTGCCCGTCGCCACCGTCTCGGTCGCCGGAGCCCGCAACGCCGGGCTGCTCGCGGTCCGGATCCTGGCCGCCTTCGACCCGGAGCTGACCGAGAAGATGGCCGAGTTCCAGGCCGAGCTGAACAGTCAGGCCACCGAGAAGGGCAAGAAGCTCCGCGCCAAGGTCGCGGGCTCCACCTCCTTCGGCTTCGGCAACTAGGCCCGGACAGGGCCCGGGACCGTGCCGCTGTCGCGCCGCGCGGCCCTCGCCCTGGGGGCCGCCGCGGTGCTCACCGGGTGTTCGGCGCCGTCCCCGCGCGGGGTGCTGCGGCTGGCGGCCGGTCCGGAGGGCGGGCCCTACCAGACCTTCGGCCGGCGGCTGGCCGAGGAGGTCACCCTGGCCCACCCGGGGCTGACCGTCGAGGTGCTGTCGACCGCCGCGAGTGTGCGCAACCTGCGGCTGATCGGCGAGGGCGGGGCCGAGCTCGGGCTGACCCTGGCCGACAGCGCGGCCGACGCGGTGGCCGGGGGCGGCGGGTTCGCCCGGCCGGTCCCGGTGGCCGCGATCGCCCGGCTCTACCTCAACTACCTGCACCTGGTGGTCCCTTCGGACCGTCCGGCGTCGACCGTCGGTGAGCTGGCCGGGCGCAGGTACTCGCTGGGCGCCGCCGAATCCGGCACCGCCGTGGTGGCCGAACGGGTGCTGAACGCCGCCGGGTTGAGCACGGCGGGCGCCCAACTGCTCGGCCCCGCCGAGTCGGTGGCGGCGCTGCGGGCCGGGGAACTGGACGCGTTCTTCTGGTCCGGCGGCGTACCGACCCGGGCTATCACCGAGCTGGCCGAACGGCTGCCGGTCCGGCTGGTCCCGCTGGCGGCGCAGGCGGCCGCGCTGCGTACGACGTACGGGCCGGTGTACGAGGACGTCTCGATCCCGCTCGGCGCCTACCGGCAACCGGGGCCGACCCCGACCGTCGGCACCCCGAGTTACCTGGTCTGCGCCGCCGGTCTCGACCCGGAGATCGTGCGGGCCGTCACCGAGGTGCTGTTCCGGCGCCGGGACCACCTGCAGACGCCGGACGCGCCGGGCGGGCGGCTGGACGAGCGGTACGCGATCGGTACGGGCACCGTCCCGCTGCATCCGGGAGCGGCCCGGTACTACCGCTCGGTCTACTGAGCGATCGTCAACTCGACTGTCAGGCCCTGTGGTTGGTTCGGCAGTAGGGCGAGGGTGCCGCCGCAGCTGCGGGCCAGTTCGACCGCGATGGCGAGGCCCAGGCCGCTGCCGGTGACGTTGTGCTGCTCGGGTGCGCGCCAGAACCGGCCGAGGGCGGCCCCGCGGCCGGTCTCGTCCAGTCCCGGGCCGTCGTCGGCGACCCGCAGCACCCGGCCGGTCAGCGAGACCTCCACCCGGCCGCCGGACGGGACGAACTTCGCCGCGTTGTCGAGCGCGATGTCGGCGATCCTGGCCACGGCGGCGGGCAGCGGTTCCGGGTCCGGTGCGTGCACGGTGAGGGTCAGGCCCTTGGCGGCGTACAGCTCCTGCCAGCCGGTCAGCCGCGAGAGCAGTCGGTCGGCCGGCAGCGTCTCGGGCAACCCGGCGTCCGCCTCCACCCGGGCGAGCGTCAGCAGGTCCTCCAACAGCACCTCCAGCCGGTCGAGTTCGGCCAGCACCTGTTGGTACTCGGGGTGGCCCTCGCGGGTCAGGTGCTGCTCCAGGTTCTCCAGTCGGAGCGAGAGCACGGTGAGCGGGGTGCGCAGTTCGTGCGAGGCGTCCGCGACGAAGGCGCGTTGGCGTTCCAGCGCCATCGAGATGGCGTCCGCCATGGCGTTGAACCGCTCCTCCAGGCGGCGCAGTTCGACCGGGCCGCGCACGGTGCCGATCCGGGCACCGAGCCGTCCCTCGGCGATCTCCCGGGTGGTGCGGTCGAGTTCGTCCACCGGCCGGAGCACCCAGGCGGTCAGCCTGCGGGCGGCGACCAGCGAGCAGAGCAGCGCCAGTACGGAGCCGACCGCCAGCGCGGCCCAGACCAGGGCCACCGAACGGCGGGCCGGTGCGGTGGACACCCGAAGCACCACCACTCCGGAGACCTGGTCGTCCCGCCCGGCCGGTTCGGCCACCAGCACCGAGGGCGGGCCGAACGGGGTGAGCAGCGGCAGCCCGTCCGTGGTGCGGCCGGACAGCGCCCGCCCGGCCGCCCGGTCCCCGCCGACCGGGGTGCCCGCGATCAACTGCCCGTCCCGGTCCCGGATCTCCACCGCCGTGCCGTACAGCTCCGCATACCGGGTGACCTCCGTAGTCAGCCCGGACGGGCCGCCCTCGCGCAGCGCCCGGTCGGTGAGCTCGGCGAACCGGGTGGCGTCCGCCCGGCGGGCGAGCAGCAGTTGACCGGTCCGGTGCGAGGAGTACGCCAGCGCGAGCGGTACCGCCAGCGCCGCCACCAGGCAGCCGATCAGCAGGAACTGCACCACAAGCAGCCGACGTTGCATCAGTCGACGGCCAGCCGGTAGCCGGTGGACCTGAGGGTCTCGACCAGGTGCGGGCGGCCGGTCTTGGAGCGGATGCCGGCGATGTGCACGTCCAGCGAGCGGGAGGCCGAGAGCTGGACGTCGCCCCAGAGTTCATCCAGGATCTCCTCCCGCCCGCGCACCACGCCGGGCTCGCGGGCGAGCACGGCCAGCACGTCGAACTCCCGGCGGGTGAGCGTCACCTGCTCCCCGGCCACGGTGATCCGCCGGGTCTCCAGGTCGATCCGGACGTCGCCGATCCGCACCGCCCGTCCGGCGACGGCCAGCGGCCGGGTGCCGCGCCGCACCACGGCGGCCATCCTGGCGGCCAGTTCGGCGGTCCGGAACGGCTTGGCCAGGTAGTCGTCGGCGCCCGAGCGCAGACCGCGCAGGATGTCCCGCTCCTCGGTCCGGGCGGTCAGCACGATCACCGGCACGGTGGACACCCGGCGCAGTCGGCGCAGCAGTTCGAGACCGTCCAGGTCGGGCAGGCAGAGATCGAGCAGGATGAACTCGCAGGTGTCCTTCAGCCGGAACGCGTCGTCCGCCCGCCCGGCCCGGACCACCTGGTGGCCGTGCCGGGCGAGCGCCGGGATCAGGGCGGCCGCGAGGCGGTCGTCGTCCTCGACCAGAAGCACGCGCATGCCAGCAGCCTAGGGGTTGCCGGACAGGGACCGGGCCGGGACGGCGGCCTCGGTGGCCGGCCGGGTGGTCTCGGTGAGCGCGTTGTTACGGGTCTCACGCATCGTCAGGTAGACCACCAGCGAGACTGCCGCCAGCGCGGAGACGTACCAGTAGTAGCCCGACTCGATGCCCGCGTCCTTGAACCAGAGCGCCACGTACTCGGCCGTGCCGCCGAACAGCGCGTTGGCCAGCGCGTACGGCAGTGCCACCCCGAGGGCCCGGATCTGGGTCGGGAACAGCTCGGCCTTCACCACGGCGTTGATCGAGGTGTAGCCGGTGACCAGCACCAGCGCGGTCACCGCCAGCAGCAGCGCGCCACCGAAACTGGAGGCGTGCGAGAGCGTGGTCATCAGCGGCACCGTGCCGAAGGTGGCGCCGACCCCGAAGGTGATCAGCAGCGGACGGCGGCCGATCCGGTCGGAGAGCGAACCGGCCAGCGGCTGCAGCAGCATGAAGACGGTCAGGGCGCAGAAGCTCACCAGGGCGGCGTCGTTCTTGCTCAGCCCGGCGGTGTTCGAGAGGTACTTGGTCAGGTAGGTGGTGTAGGTGTAGTACGCCACCGTGCCGCCCATGGTCAGCGCCATCACCAGGGCGAACTCCCGCCGGTGCGCCAGCAGTCGGCGCAGCGTGCCGCGCTCGGCGTCGCTGCCCGCAGCCTCGGAGTACGCCTCGGTCTCCACCAGGTTGCGCCGCAGCCAGAACACCACCGCCGCACCGAGCGCCCCGACGACGAACGGGATGCGCCAGCCGTACGAGTGCAGGGCGGCGGGCGACATGGTGTGCTGGAGCACGATCTGCAGCCCCAGGCCCAGCAGTTGGCCGAAGGTCATCGAGACGTACTGGAAGCTGGAGACGAACCCGCGACGGTCCGGCTGCGACGCCTCGGTCAGGTAGGTGGCACTGGCCGCGTACTCGCCGCCGACCGACAGGCCCTGGAGCAGCCGGGCGACCAGCAGCACCACGGCGCCCGCGTAGCCGACCTGCCCGTACGTCGGGGCGACCGCGATCAGCAGGGCGCTGACCGACATCAGCGACACGGTCAGGGTCAGGGCCGCCTTCCGGCCGCGCCGGTCCGCGTACCGGCCGAGCAGCCAGCCGCCGACCGGGCGCATGAAGAAGCCGACCGCGAAGATGCCCGCGGTGTTGAGGAGTTGGGCGGTGGGGTTGCCGTGCGGGAAGAACGCGGAGGCGAAGTAGGTGGCGAAGCTGGCGTAGACGAACCAGTCGTACCACTCGACCAGGTTGCCGACCGAGCCGCCGATCACGGCCTTCCAGGGCGTCGCTGAGGTCATGGTGGGTCTCCCGGTGTCGAGGGCTGGGGGACCGAGCGTCCACCCGGACGGGCGGCCGGGGCAGTGGCGTGGCCGAGAGCTAACCTCCGGTTAACACTGGTGTGCGGGGTAGAACTGTTGCCATGACTCCTGAGCTGCTCGACCGTGCCCGCGCCCTGCTCCGCTCCGCACCGGTGGTGGATGGTCACAACGACCTGCCGTGGGCGATGCGCGCCCAGGTGGGGTACGACCTCGACGCGCTGGACCTGACCTCGGACCAACGCGACCGGCTGCACACCGACTTCGGCCGGCTGCGGGAGGGCGGGGTCGGCGCGCAGTTCTGGTCGGTCTACGTGCGCTCGGACTACGCGGGCGACCAGGCGGTCAGTGCCACCCTGGAGCAGATCGACTTCGTGCGGACGCTGACCGAGCGCTACCCGGACCGGCTCCGGCTCGCGCTCACCGCCGAGGACATGGAGAACGCCCGCGCCGAGGGCCGGATCGCCTCGCTGATGGGCGCCGAGGGCGGACACTCGATCAACAGCTCGCTGGCCACCCTGCGGGCGCTGTACCAGCTGGGCGTCCGGTACCTGACGCTCACCCACAACGACAACGTGCCCTGGGCCGACTCCGCCACCGACAAGCCCGAGCACGGCGGTCTGACCACCTTCGGCGAGGAGGTGGTGTGGGAGATGAACCGGCTCGGCATGCTGGTCGACCTCTCGCACGTCTCCGCCGACACCATGCGGGACGCCCTCCGGGTCACCGAGGCGCCGGTGATCTTCTCGCACTCCTCGGCCCGGGCGGTCTGCGACCACCCGCGCAACATCCCCGACGACGTACTGGCCCAGCTGCCCGCCAACGGGGGCGTCGCGATGGTCACCTTCGTACCGAAGTTCATCCTGCCCGCTGCGATCGAGTGGACCGTCGACGCCGACCAGAACATGCGGGCGCACGGCTTCCACCCGTTGGAGACCACCCCCGGGGCGATGGTCTGCCAGCGCGCCTTCGAGGCCGCCCACCCCCGCCCGGTCGCCACCGTGGCGACGGTCGCCGACCACCTCGACCACATGCGGCAGGTGGCCGGGATCGACCACCTCGGGATCGGCGGCGACTTCGACGGCACCGCCTTCACCCCGGCGGGCCTGGACGACGTCTCCGGCTACCCGCACCTGATCGCCGAACTCCTCGGCCGGGGCTGGTCCGAGGCGGATCTGGCGAAGCTCACCTGGCACAACGCCGTCCGGGTGCTGCGGGACGCGGAGGCGGTGGCGGGGGACCTCCGCGCCGTCCGGCGGCCCTCGATCGTCACTCCCTAGGCACGGGTGCGGCGAGCGGCTATCGTCCGTCCGCGTGACCTTCTCCGTAGTGGCCCGTTCGGGCAGTGCCGTCGGTGTCGCGGTGGCCAGCAAGTTCCTCGCCGCAGGCGCGATCGTCCCGGCCGCCGAGGCGGATGTCGGGGCGCTGGCCACCCAGGCGACCGCCAACTTCGCCTACCGGTCGCAGGGCCTCGCCCTGCTCCGCACCGGCGTCGCCCCCGCCGACGTGGTGGCCGGCCTGACCGCCGCCGACCCCGGCCGGGCGGACCGTCAGCTCGGCGTGGTCGGCTGCTCCGGCGACGGCGCGACCTGGACCGGAGCCGACTGCCTGGACTGGGCGGGCGGCGTCGCGGGCCCCGGGTACGCGATCCAGGGCAACATCCTGACCGGCCCCGAGGTGGTCGAGGCGATGGAGTCCAGCTGGCTCGCCGGGGCCGAACTCCCCTTCGCCGAGCGACTGGTGGTCACCCTGGCGGCCGGCGACGCAGCGGGCGGCGACAGCCGGGGCCGGCAGAGCGCCGCCCTGTACGTCGCCGACCGGGGCGTCGGGTACGGCGGCCTCAGCGACACCTCGTACGACCTCCGGGTGGACGACCACCCCGACCCGGTCACCGAACTGGCTCGCCTGCTCGGCATCCACGAGACCCTCTTCGGCACCCCCGACCCGGCCACCCTGCTGAAGCTCACCGGTGACCTCGCCGCCGAGGTCAGCGCCCTGCTGACCGCCGTGGGCCAGCCCACCCTGGACCGCTGGGCCGGCGTCGAGAACCTGGAGGGGCGCCTCGTCCCCGGGTACATCGACCCGCTCGTGCTCGCCCACCTCCGAGCCACGGCCCGGTAGCCGGGCGCAGGCGCCGACCGGTCAGAGCCGTGGCAGCTCGATCGCCGGGCAGCGGTCCATCACCATGTCAAGACCGGCCGCCGTGGTGCGGGCGTATGCGTCCCGGTCGATGACGTCGAGCTGGAACCAGACCGCCTTGGCCCCCTTGGCGACCGCCTCGTCGGCCACCGCCCCGGCCAGCGAGGAGTTCACGAAGACGTCCACCACGTCCACGTCGAACGGCACGTCCGCGAGCGTGGCGTACCCGGGCTCACCCAACACGGTCTCGGCCTTGGGATGCACCGGCACCACCCGCTTGCCCGCCCGCTGCAACACCTGGGCCACCCCATAGGCGGCCCGGGCGGTGTTGTTGGACAACCCGACCACCGCCCAGGTGTCGCCGCTCTCCAGCAGGATCTTCCGTACCGTCGCGTCGTCGCTCATACCGGCTGCAACCCGCCTGCGGGAGGCGCCTATTCCACCGTCGGGCGGCCCATCGCGCGGTAGGTCCAGCCGGCCGCGCGCCACTTGGCGTCGTCCAGGATGTTCCGGCCGTCCAGGATGCGGCGTTCGGCGACCACGCTGCCCAGGACGGCCGGGTCGAGGTCGCGGAACTCCTGCCACTCGGTCAGGTGCAGGACGACGTGGGCGCCCTCGGCGGCCTCCAGAGCGGAGGTGGCGTAGGTGAGACCGGGGAACATCTTGCGGGCGTTGTCGGTCGCCTTGGGGTCGTACACCGTGACCTGGGCGCCCTGGAGCTGGATCTGGGCGGCGACGTTGAGGGCGGGGGAGTCCCGGATGTCGTCCGAGTTGGGCTTGAACGCGGCGCCGAGCACGGCGACCCGGCGGCCGAGGAAGCCGCCGCCGCACTGCTCGCGGGCGAGTTCGACCATCCGGGAGCGGCGGCGCATGTTGATCGAGTCGACCTCGCGCAGGAAGGTCAGCGCCTGGTCGGCGCCGAGCTCGCCGGCCCGCGCCATGAAAGCGCGGATGTCCTTGGGCAGGCAGCCGCCGCCGAAGCCGACGCCGGCGTTGAGGAACTTGCCGCCGATCCGCTCGTCAAAGGAGAGCGCCTTGCTGAGCTGGACCACGTCCGCGCCCGCGCTCTCGCAGACCTCGGCCATCGCGTTGATGAAGGAGATCTTGGTGGCGAGGAAGGAGTTGGCCGCGGCCTTGACCAGCTCCGCGGTGGCGAAGTCGGTCACCACGAACGGCACGCCCTCGGCGACCGGGGTCGCGTACACCTCGCGGAGCAGCGCCTCGGCCCGCTCGCTGCGGACCCCGACCACCAGCCGGTCGGGGTGCAGGGTGTCGCCGACGGCGAAGCCCTCGCGGAGGAACTCCGGGTTCCAGGCCAGTTCGGCGGCCTCGCCGACCGGGGCCAGCTCGGCCAGCCTGACGGCCAGTCGGTTGGCGCTGCCGACCGGCACGGTGGACTTGCCGACCACCAGGGTGGGGCGCTTGAGGTGTGGCGCGAGCGAGTCCAGCGCGGCGTCGACATAGGACATGTCGGCGGCGAACTCGCCCTTCTTCTGCGGGGTGTTGGTGCAGAGGAAGTGCACGTCGCCGAAGTCGGCGACCTCCTCGTACGAGGTGGTGAAGCGCAGCCGGCCGGAGGAGCCGGGGTGGCCGGGCACGTGCTTGACCAGCAGCTCGGCCAGATCGGGCTCGTACATCGGGATCTTCCCGGCGGCCAGCGTGGCGACCTTCTCCGGGTCGATGTCCAGGCCGAGCACCTCGAAACCGAGCTCCGCCATGCAGGCGGCGTGGGTCGCGCCGAGGTATCCGGTGCCGATCACCGTGATGCGGAGGGTCACGCGCTTCCCCTTAGGGTCGATCTGCTCGGGTCGGGCAGGGACCGATGCTATCCGGCGGGCGCCCTGCCGCGTAGCCGGCGGTGGCGAGGTAACGACTTCACCCTCCTCCTACCGGTTCCCGCCCGGCGGGCGGCGGTCCGGCCCGACAATGCCCGCATGAGTACCGAGGACGGGGCGGACTCCGCCGGACTGAGCATCTTCGCCGACCGTTCCGAGCAGGCCGGGGGAGCCGGGGACGGCGGGGACACCGAGGAGCCCGGGCCCCGGCGGCGGGGCCGACGGCTGCTGCTGGCGGTCCTGCTGACGGTGCTGCTGATCGCCGGCGGCTGCTCGGGCGCGGTGTACTGGACGGCCGAGCACTACGCCTCCTCGGTGACCCGGATCCCGGACGCGCTGCCCAGCCTCGCCGCATCGGAGCGCCCGAAGCCGCTGTCCAACGCCGGGGTCACCTTCCTGCTGGTCGGCCTGGATGCCAGGACCGACCCGGCCGCGCCCGCCAAGGCCCCGGTCTGGAAGGCGGGAGCGGCCCGCAGCGACACCATGATGCTGCTGCACCTCTCGGCGGACCGGAAGAACGCCTCGGTGATCTCACTGGCCAGGGACACCTGGGTGGACGTGCCGGGACACGGCAAGGCCAAGCTCAACGCGGCGTACTCGCTGGGCGGTCCGGCCCTGATGGTGCGTACCGTCCAGGACCTCACGGGCATCCCGATCGACCACCTGGCGGTGGTGGACTGGAACGGCTTCCGTTCGCTCACCGACGCGGTCGGCGGGGTGGACATCACCATCCCCAAGGAGATCGAGGGCAAGGGCGAGGCCAGGCACTGGGCGGCCGGCACCCAGCACATGGACGGGACGACCGCGCTGCTCTACGTCCGGGAGCGGTACGGGCTGCCCAACGGCGACCTGGACCGGACGAAGCGTCAGCAGAACTTCCTGCGCGCCCTGATGCAACAGACCCTCAGCTCCGGCACCCTGGGCAACCCCGGCAGGCTGACCGGCCTGCTCGGCTCGGTGGGCGAGGTGGTCAGCGTGGACGACAGGCTGAGCAACACCGACCTGTACGACCTGGCGTGGAGCCTGCGCGCGCTGCGCGGTGACGGCGTGCGGTTCATGAACGCGCCGTTCGGCGGCTTCGGCGACGAGGGCGGCCAGTCGGTGGTCTACCTGGACCAGCGGGCGGCCGGTCAGCTCTGGGAGGCGGTCCGCAACGACCAGGTCCTGGAGTACCTGGCCCAGCACCCCGGCACCGGCGACACGCTGGACGAGAACGTCCGGTGAGGGTGACCGGGCAGCCGTCACCCCGGTGTCACGCATGTCACGTCCGGGATGGGCGGGGCGGCCGCCTAGAATTGCGCTTACTTAACAGTAACTAACGTGGTCCGAATTCAAGGGGCGAGGCACATGGCGGGCAACTCCGGGGCGGATTTCGATCTCTTCCGGCTTTCCGAGGAGCACGAGATGCTCCGGGAGGCGGTGCGGTCGTTGGCGGAGGCGAAGATCGCTCCGTTCGCGGCCGAGGTGGACGAGCAGGGCCGGTTCCCGCAGGAGGCGCTGGAGGCGTTGCAGGCCAACGAGCTGCACGCGGTGCACGTTCCGGAGGAGTACGGCGGTGCGGGTGCGGACGCGCTGGCGACGGTGATCGTGATCGAGGAGATCGCGCGGGTGTGTGCTTCGTCGTCGCTGATCCCGGCGGTGAACAAGCTCGGTTCGCTGCCGGTGCAGCTGTCGGGTTCGGAGGAGCTGAAGGCGAAGTACCTGGGGGCGCTGGCGCGGGGCGAGGGGATGTTCTCGTACTGCCTGTCGGAGCCGGACGCGGGGTCGGACGCGGCGGGGATGAAGACCCGGGCGGTGCGTGACGGTGACTTCTGGGTGCTCAACGGTGTGAAGCGCTGGATCACCAATGCCGGGGTGTCGGAGTTCTACACGGTGCTGGCGGTGACCGATCCGGAGCTGCGGACGAAGGGCATCTCGGCGTTCGTGGTGGAGAAGGGCGACGCGGGTGTGTCGTTCGGGGCGCCGGAGAAGAAGCTGGGCATCAAGGGTTCGCCGACGCGTGAGGTGTACTTCGACAACGTGCGGATCCCGGCGGACCGGATGATCGGCGCGGAGGGCACCGGTTTCGCGACCGCGATGAAGACGCTGGACCACACCCGGGTGACGATCGCCGCGCAGGCGGTGGGCATCGCGCAGGGCGCGCTTGACTACGCCAAGGGCTATGTCCAGGAGCGCAAGCAGTTCGGCAAGCCGATCGGTGACTTCCAGGGCGTGCAGTTCATGCTGGCCGACATGGCGATGAAGCTGGAGGCGGCCCGGCAGCTGACCTACGCCGCCGCCGCCAAGTCCCAGCGGGTCGACGCCGACCTGACCTTCTTCGGTGCGGCGGCCAAGTGCTTCGCCTCGGACGCCGCGATGGAGATCACCGTGGACGCCGTCCAGCTGCTCGGCGGGTACGGGTACACCCGTGACTACCCGCTGGAGCGGATGATGCGCGACGCCAAGATCACCCAGATCTACGAGGGCACCAACCAGATCCAGCGGATCGTCATGTCCCGCAACCTCCCGTAGCCCTCAACTGCCTCGCAGGGCCCCGTCGGTACGGTCGGCGGGGCTCTCGCGCGTTCCGATCCGGCGGGCCGGGACGCCGGCCCAGATCTCGTTCGGTCCCGTGGAGGTGGTGAGGACGGCGTTGGCGCCGACGATGGTGCCCGCGCCGACGGTGAGCACGCCGCTCCGGCAGACGATCTTGGCGCCCGCGCAGACCAGGACGCCGTCCTCCAGCACCACCCGGCGCATCGCGCTCCGCCGCTGCGGCACCCACGGGTCGGCCCGGCCGATGGTGACGCCGTTGTAGAGGGTGACGTCCGCGCCGAGCGTGGTGTACGGGTGCAGCACCGTGCCGAAGCCGCGGTGGAACACCTGCAGCCCGGGCCCGATCTCGACGGCGGCCGGCACCTCCATCCCGTACAGCGCGAGGGCCTCCTGCACCAGGCGCCCGAACAGGCGGCTGCGGCGGCGGTAGATCAGAGCGGTCACCAGCGACATGGAGCACATTGTGGCCGCTCCGGTGCTGACGGAGGGTCAGCGCCGCGACATTGTCCCGGTGCTGTCACATCGGCGCCCTGGAGGTAACCCGCCGGGGTGGCCGCCCCGTGTACAGGTTGACCTTGTCATTCGTATCCGGGGGAACCTGCCATGAACGCTCGCCGCCTGCCCGTCGCCGCCGCCGTCCTCGCCTCCAGCGTGCTGGTCCTGACCGCCTGCGGGCCGAAGGATCCGGCGCCGGCCGGCGGCCCCGCGCTGACCGCCAGCGCCGGCGCCACGCCCACGGCGACGGCCGTCGGCACCGGCACCGGCACGGCGAAGCCCTCCGCCCCGGCCGCGTCGAAGAGCGCACCCAAGGCGAGTGCCACCCCGGCAGCGAACTGCACGGCCAACGCGGCCCAGGTCGGCCGGGTGATCGAGGCCGCCGAGGTCGGGTACGCCACCCACGTCTGGATGAAGGCCAAGGAGACCAAGTTCGTCTGCGGCCCGGACCTCCCGGGGGAGAGCTACTTCGAGGCGACCGGCGCGGTGAAGGTCTTCGAGTTCACCAACGAGGTCAAGACCTACGTGCTCGCCGACCTCAAGGAGAAGCAGCTCCCGCTGAACGACTTCATGGCCCACGCGGAGGCCTGCCTGACGAACCGGGCCTCGGTGAAGGCGCCCTACAACTGCTACGGCAACCAGTTCGCGGTCACGGTGGACGCGTCCGGCAAGATCAGCGCGATCCACGAGCTGTACCGCCCCTGAGCTCAGGACGTCGCGGGCACCGGCCGGTCGTTCTGGATCGCCTCGAACAGCTGCTGGGCGGCGTTCGGGGCCCACAGCACCGAGGAGCCGGCCGGCGTCCGGTAGTCCTGGTCGGCGATCGGCACGGTGATGGTCCGGCCGCCGGAGCCCGCCACCTTGTCCAGCTGTTGCCCGAATCGCGCCAGCGTCCACAGCGACGAGCCCTGATCCACCCTCAGGGCCCCGAGGGCGGCACTCAGGAACGGGTACAGGTCGAACGGGTTCAGCATGGTGGACGGTCTGAGCACCTCCCCGGCCAGTGCGCGCAGGAACGCCTGCTGGTTGCGGATCCGGCCGAGGTCGGAGTCGGGCAGCGCGTAGCGGGTGCGGACCAGCGCGAGCGCCTGGGTGCCGTTCAGGGTCCGGCAGCTGGCCCGCAGGTCGGCGCCGGACTTCGCGTCGACCACCGGTTGGTCCAGGCACATGCGTACGCCGCCGAGCGAGTCGACGATGCTCACGACGCCGGTGAATCCGACCTCGGCGTAGTGGTCGATCCGGATGCCGGTGTTCTGCTCCACGGTCTGCACCAGCAGGCGCGGGCCGCCCTGGGCGTAGGCCGCGTTGATCTTGTTCTTGCCGTGCCCGGGGACCGTCACGTAGCTGTCGCGCGGGATGCTCATCAGCACCGGGCCGTTCTTTCCCCGGTGCAGCACCATGACGGTGTCGGTGTTGGTCCCCGACTCGCCGCCGACGTGCAGGTCCCGCTGCTGCCGCTCGCTCAGCCCGGCCCGGCTGTCGGAGCCGACCAGCAGCCAGTTGGTGCCGGGGCCGTTGCCGGGGCGGCCGGACCAGTCGGCGACCACGTCCACGTGCCGGATCTTCCCGCCGGCCCAGAGGCAGCTGCCGCCCACCACGCAGACCAGGGCCAGCACCAGCAGCCCAGCAGTCCAACGCACGATCCGCCACCAGTTCCGGCGCCGGGGCGGCCCGGCCGGGCGCCCGCGCGGATTCAGCGAGGGCGGCAGCGGGGGTTCGGAGCCGTACGACCCCGGGGTTCCGCCGGACCGGCCAGTGCTGCTCATGCTTCCAGAGTGGGCGCGCGGCGCCCGGACGGCCGCCCCGTGTGGGCCGTCCGGATCAGGCGGACTGACGGTGGCTCAGGTCCGACGTCACTTCACCTCGGGCACCGCGCTGTCGTTCTTGAAGGCGTCAAAGACCTGCTTCGACTTGGTGGCGTCCCACTTGACCGCCGACTCGCCGGTGGGGGTGCGGAAGTCCGGGTTGGCGATCGGGACGGTCATCGACTTCCCCTCGCCGCCGGAGACCGACCGCATCGCCAGGAAGAGCGAGCCGAGGTCGCCGAGGCCCGCGTCGTCGTCCACGATCAGGGTGCCCAGGCCCGAGCTGACCATCGGGTAGAAGGTGAACGGGTTCAGCAGGGTGGCCGGCGAGGCGGCCTGGTTGGCCAGCGCGGAGAGGAACTTCTGCTGGTTGCGCATCCGGCCCAGGTCCTGGTCGGCCATCTGGTGCCGCTGCCGGACGAAGGCCAGCGACTCCTTGCCGCTCAGCGACTGGCAGCCCGCCTTGAGGTTGAGCCCCGAGTCCTTGTCGGCGATCGCCTTGTCGATGCACATGTCCACGCCGCCGACCGAGTCCACGATCCCGACGAAGCCGGCGAAGCCGATCTCGGCGTAGTGGTCGATCCGGATGCCGGTGTTGTGCTCGACCGTCTGCACCAGCAGCCTGCCGCCACCGGTGTTGAAGGCCGCGTTGATCTTCGTGGTGGTGGCCGGGACGGCCTTGCCACTCCCGTTGGTGTTGGGGTGCGCCGGGATCTGCACCCAGGAGTCACGCGGGATGCTCATCAGGGTGTTCCCGTGGTCCCCGATGTGCAGCAGCATCATCGAGTCGCTGCGCTTGCCCACGGCGGAGCCGGTGTGCAGCGCGTCCTCGTCGGCGTCGGACAGCCCCTGTCGGCTGTCCGAACCGACGATCAGCCAGTTGGTGCCCTTCCCGGCGGCCGGTCTGCCGTCGTAGGAGGCCAGCACGTTCTCGTGGTTGAGCTGGGAACCGGCCCAGAACCAGGTGCCGACGGCGGTCACCATCAGCGCGGCCAGCGTGCCGTAGACGCCGTACCTGATCTTCCGGCCGCGCGACCAGCGCCCGTTGGCGGGGCGCGGCGCGGCGGGCGGCGCGGTCGGCGACTGCGGCGGGCCGGGCGGTATCGGGGTGCCGGGAGCCCGCGGCGGCGCACCCGCAGCGGCCTGAGCGGGCACGGCCTGCGGCGGTACGGCCTGCGGCGGCACGGCCGGGCGGTGCGGCGCGGCGGCGCCGGGGCCGCGCGGGTTCAGCCCGGGCGGCAGCGGGGGCTCGTCCCGGTACGGGTTCGGCCCGCCCTCGGAGCCGTAGGACCCGTACGCGCCGCCGCCACTGCCGCCGCTCGGGCGGCCCTCCTGCCACGTGTTCATGTGGGAGAGGATGCCCGAAACCGCGGCCGTCCACCGCAGTGGGGTCTCCCACCAGGGCCCTTGTAGCAGAGTTGATGCACGTCCCGGACCGGTCGGCCGTATGTTCACGGGCCGGAACGAACCTTGACCCCTTCGAACGCCGCGTGGTCCCATGACCCCCATGGAGCAGCAACGGATTCTCACGCGGAGGCGGCACGTCGACCTGCTGCGCGTGTCCTGCTCCCTCTGTAGTGGCTGACCGCTCGCCACCCCTGCTCCCCCTCCTCTCCTCTCGCGCACCGTCGCGCGGTCAGCCCTGCCCGCTTCCACACCCCTGGGGTGCCTCATGGCCACCGTCCTGTCCGTCTCCGGCTCGCCCTCCGCCACCTCCCGCACCACCCGCCTGCTGCGCCACGTCGACGCCCGGCTGACCGGGCACGGCCACCGGGTGATCCCGCTGGAGGTGCGCAGCCTGCCCCCGGCCGCGCTGCTCTCCGCTGACCTCAGCGATCCCCAACTCGCCCGTGCCGTGGAACTGTTCGCCGAGGCGGACGGCGTGGTGATCGGCACCCCGGTCTACAAGGCCGCGTACTCGGGACTGCTCAAGACCCTGCTGGACGTGCTGCCGCAGTACGCGCTCGCCGGGAAGGCGGTGCTGCCGCTGGCCACGGGCGGCTCCACCGCGCACGTGCTCGCGGTGGACTACGCGCTGCGGCCGGTGCTGTCCTCGATGGGGGCCGGGCACATCACCCAGGGCTGGTTCGTACTGGACCGTCACATCGGCACCCGGGAGGACGGCTCGACGCTGATCGAGCGGGAGACCGAGGCCCTGCTCACGCCGGTGGTGGATGCCTTCGCGACCGCGCTGGTCCGGCAGGGCGAGCCGGTGCTGATCGGCTGATCCCTGAGACGGGCGGTGGCAACCCCTAGGGGGAGGGGGCCCGCAGCCCGTACATCGCTCGTTGGTCGGCTTCCTCCCGGCGGATGACGATCCGTTCGGACGGCGCTCCTAACGTGGTTCTTACCTCGCCACTCCACTCAGCACCACCTGGAGGGTGGGGGCAGCCCCAGGGCGAAGACGGCAGACCACACCATGTCCGAGGACGGGTGGACTGCGGAAGCCTGGGGTCGACGGGTGGACCACGATCGAGGAGACTCAAGTGACGACGGCAGCCAGCGCCGTGCAGGACCAGCAGCTTTCCGGCGGCCCCGAGGCCCCGGCCGCGGCCGCGCGGCAGGTGACCAAGGCGTACGGCGCGGGCGAGACCCGGGTCACCGCCCTCGACGCCGTGGACGTGGACATCCACCGCGGCCGGTTCACCGCGATCATGGGGCCCTCGGGCTCCGGCAAGTCCACGCTGATGCACTGCCTGGCGGGTCTGGACACGGTCTCCGAGGGCCGGATCTGGATCGGCGACACCGAGATCACCGGCCTGAAGGACCGTCAGCTCACCAAGCTGCGCCGGGACAAGATCGGCTTCATCTTCCAGTCCTTCAACCTGCTCCCCACGCTGAACGCACTGGAGAACATCACGCTCCCGATGGACATCGCCGGCCGCAAGGCCGACGCCGCCTGGCTGGACACCGTGGTCTCCACCGTCGGCCTCGCCGACCGCCTCAAGCACCGGCCCACCCAGCTCTCCGGCGGCCAGCAGCAGCGCGTCGCGGTGGCCCGGGCCCTGGCCGCCCGGCCCGAGATCATCTTCGGTGACGAGCCCACCGGCAACCTCGACTCCCGCTCCGGCGCCGAGGTGCTCACCTTCCTGCGCCGCTCGGTCGACGAGCTCGGCCAGACCATCGTGATGGTCACCCACGACCCGGTCGCCGCGTCCTACGCCGACCGCGTGCTGTTCCTGGCGGACGGCCGCCTGGTGGACGAGATGCACGCCCCGACCGCTGACTCCGTCCTCGAGCGCATGCGGCGCTTCGACGGCAAGCGCACCAGCTGAGACGGGGTCGGAAACCAATGCTGCTCAAGACGTCGCTACGGAGCTTCTTCGCCCACAAGGGGCGGATGGCGCTCTCGCTCATCGCTGTGGTCCTCTCGGTCGCCTTCGTGTCGGGGACCCTCGTGTTCTCCAACACCGCGACCGCCACCTTCGACAAGCTCTTCGCCACCACCGCCTCCGACATCTCGGTCCGGCAGGCCGTCCCCGACGCCGAGGGCGAGCAGAACCGCGGCGGGGGCAAGCCCCGTACCGTCCCGGTCGGGACCGAGCAGAAGATCGCCGCCCTGCCGGGGGTGAAGTCGGCCCGCGGTGAGGTCTCGGTCCAGAACGCGGTGCTGACCAACCCGCTCACCAACAAGGCGGTCGGCCCGACCAGCGGTGCCCCGACCATCACCGGCTCCTGGCACGACAACCAGACCATGCTGAAGATCACCTCGGGCCGGGCACCGGCCGGGGCCGGCGAGATCGTGCTGGACGCCGACACGGCCAAGAAGGCCGGCCTGGGGATCGGTGCCAAGCTGCGGGTGATCGCCACCGCCAACCACGACTTCACCATCTCCGGCATCGCCACCTTCCAGAGCACCAACCCCGGTGCGGCGCTGGCCTTCATGGACCTGCCGACCGCCCAGGCCGACCTGCTGGGCAGCACGGCGTTCAGCACGGTCGAGGTGACCGGCGACGGTTCACGGAGCCACGAGGAGCTGAAGGCCGCCGCGCTGGCCGCGCTCGGCAGCGGGTACAAGGTGCTCACCGCCGAGGAGCAGAAGGCCGAGGGTCAGGCCGACATGAGCTTCCTCGACTACATGAAGTACGCGATGCTCGGCTTCGCCGGGATCTCGCTGCTGGTCGGCGGCTTCCTGATCATCAACACCTTCTCGATGCTGGTCGCCCAGCGCACCCGCGAGATCGGCCTGCTGCGGGCCATCGGCGGCAGCCGCAGCCAGGTCAACCGTTCGGTGCTGGTCGAGGCGCTGATCCTCGGTGTGCTCGGCTCCACCCTCGGGCTGCTGGCCGGGATCGGCCTGGCGGTCGGTCTGATCCAGCTGATGAAGGCGACCGGGATGAACCTGTCCTCCGCCGACCTGGAGATCGGCGCCAGCGTGCCGATCGCCTCGTACGCGGTCGGCGTGGTGATCACGGTGCTGGCCGCCTGGATCCCGGCCCGCCGGGCGTCCAGGATCTCGCCGATGGCCGCGCTGCGTGACCACGGCACCCCCGCCGAGGCCAAGGCCAACCGGATCCGGGCCGCGATCGGAGTGCTGCTCACCGCGGGCGGTGCGGCGGTGCTGGTCTCGGCGGCCGGAGCGTCGACCGCCTCCACCGGCGGCCAACTGCTGGGCCTGGGCGTGGTGCTGACCCTGGTGGGCCTGGTGGTGATCGGGCCGCTGCTGTCCACCGCGGTGATCCGGGTGCTCGGAGCGGTGCTGCCCGCGCTGTTCGGCCCGTCCGGCAAGTTGGCGCAGCGCAACGCGACCCGCAACCCGCGCCGCACCGGCGCCACCGCCGCCGCGCTGATGATCGGTCTGGCGCTGGTCACCGGAGCCTCGGTGGTCACCTCCTCGATGGTCTCCTCGGCCAACGAGATGATCGACCAGTCCGTGGGTGCCGACTTCGTGGTCGGGCTCAAGCAGCAGGGCGACCTGACCCCGCCGATGGTGACGGCGGTTCAGGGCGTGCAGGGTCTCGAGCACGTGACGCTGCAGAAGGGCTTCACGGTCGAGTACACCACTCCCGACGGCAAGCGCAGCAAGGAGCAGCTGGCTGCCGCCACGAAGACCTTCGTGGAGGACTTCAGGATGCCGGCGGAATCGGGTTCGGCGAAGGCCGCGTTCGAGGTCGGCGGTGTGGCGGTCGGCAGCAAGTTCGCCAAGGAGCACGGCCTCAGGACCGGTGACCGGATCACCGCCGACTACGGTCAGGGCCGTACCCAGGAACTCACGGTCGGGCTGATCATCAAGGCCGACAGTGACATGTTCAACGGGACCTTCACCAACCTGGAGACGGTCGGCAAGGCCGTCCCGGCGGCGGAGCAGCCGGCCGACCAGGCGATGTTCGCCGTGGTCGCGGACGGGGCCGACCCGGCGAAGGTGCTGGCCGCGCTGGAGGACTCCCTGAAGGAGTACCCGCAGCTGCTGATCACCGACAAGGCGGGCTACAAGGAGATCATCCAGAGCCAGGTCAACACCCTGCTCTACATGGTCTACGGCCTGCTCGGCCTGGCGATCGTGGTCGCGGTCCTGGGCGTCGTCAACACCCTCGCCCTCTCGGTGGTCGAGCGCACCCGGGAGATCGGCCTGCTCCGGGCGATCGGTCTGTCCCGCCGTCAGCTCCGCCGGATGATCCGCCTGGAGTCGGTGGTGATCGCCATCTTCGGCGCCCTGCTCGGCACCGGCCTCGGCCTCGCCTGGGGCGTCACCTCCCAGCAGGTGCTGGCGGACTCGGGGGTCGGCCTGCTGACGGTCCCGGTCGCCACCATCGTGGGCATCCTGCTCGCGTCCGCCGTGATCGGCCTGCTGGCCGCCCTCCTCCCGGCCTTCCGGGCCGGCCGGATGAACGTCCTGGCGGCCATCGCGACGGACTGACGCACCACCAGCACCACGAGTACGTACGGAGGGGCCGCCACGGGGGTGCGGCCCCTCCGTCCGTGTGTGGCGGTGGGTCAGTTCAGGGCGTCGCCGAAGAGGTGGTTGCCGACCTGGTCCGGGTCGGTGCTGGTGTAGAAGCCCCGGAATGCCGAGAGCACCTCCGCCTCGGAGAGCACCCCGTTCCGGTCGGTGTCCAGCTTCTCGAAGGCGAACCGGGCCGCCGCCTCGGAGGAGCCGAACGCCCGCTGGAAGTCCCAGAACTCGGCCGCCGAGATCGCCCCGTCGCCGTTCCGGTCCATCAGCCGGAACACCGCCAGCGCCATCGGCCGCAGGACGTCGTCGAACGCGCCCGGCGCCTCCGCGAGCAGCCGCATCCCGGCGCGGTACTCGTGCCGCTGGATCTTCCGGTCCCGGTTGGTGTCCAGGTCCGCGACCAGCGCCCGCCACCACGCCTGGGACGCCGCGAGCATCGCGACCGCCTTCGGGGAGTCGAAGTCCTCACCCGAGGCGTCGATCGTCCGCGCCGCGAGCCCGAGCACGTCGGAGGCGTCGACGAGACCGTTCCGGTCCAGGTCGATCTGCCCGAAGCAGAGGTCGATCTTGCGGTCGAGGGCATCGGGGCTGGCTGTGATGGTCATACCGTGTTCCTTCGTCCTGGGCCGACTGAGCGGGGTGAGCCTAGGGAGCGCGGACGACCGGCGGCAACAGCCGCCGCACCGGACGTAGCAATCGGCATCCGATCGGACAATCCGGCTACGGCGGCGAGTCCGGCAGTCCCAGGAAGCCGGCGACCGCCTCCGTGAACGCTCGCGGCTCGGCCCGGTGGATCAGATGCCCGGCGGGAATGGTGATGGCCCGTCCGGCCGGAATGCGGCGCGCCAGCTCGGCGACGCCCTCCTGGGACACCCAGCTGCGCGGGCCGCCCGCCAGCACCAGGGTCTCGGCGGTGATCGCGCCGAGCCGCTCCAGCCAGGCCGGGTCGGGGGTGTCCAGCTGGCTCCTGACCGCGAGCACCATCTCCCAGTCGAAGGGCAGCGTCCCCGCGGGCCTGATCGACAGGCTCGGTCGGCGGGGGTGCGGAGCCGGCACGTCCTCCAGGATCAGCCGGTCCACCCGTTCCGGATACTCCTCGGCGAACAGGTACGCCACCACCCCGCCCATCGAGTGCCCGATCACGTCGGCCCGCTCGACACCCACGGCATCCAGAAGACCGAGCACGTCGTCCCGCATCAGCTCCAGTGAGTACTGCCCCGGCCGCTCACTCCGGCCGTGACCCCGCAGGTCGACCGCGTACACCCGCCGACCCACGGCGAAGGCCGGCGCCACCCCGTCCCAGTCCGCGCCGTCCACCGTCAGGGCGTGCAGCAGCACCAGCGGCGGCGCATCCGACGGACCCGAAACCTGACAGGCCAGCCGGGCCCCTCCCACGTCCACCAGAAGACGATCAACCATGCCGGGACCATAGGCGACCGGACTCACCCCCGCCTCAAGGCTCACTGGCGGCGGAGCGGGGCGGCGGTGGTGCCACCGGCTGGTCGTCCTGCCGACTACGCTGAGAGTCATGAATCCCGAGCACTTCGCACTCCTCGAAGAGGCCCGCAGGAGTCTGCCTGACGGGTTCAAGGTCGAGCTCTCCGGCGACACCATCGTCATGATGGTCAGCCCGTCCGGCATCCACCAACGAAACCTCCTGACGGTCCGTCGGCAGTTCGACTCCCACGCCCCGGCCGGACTGCTGCCGAGCGAGAACACCGACCTCGTCTCGCCGAAGGTCGGGAAGAGCCGCAACCCCGATCTGACGTACCTTCCGGAAGGTGCTCTGGAGACCACGGACAACCAGGTTGCCGCCGAGGCAGCCGTGATCGCAGTCGAGTTGGTCTCACCCTCCAACCCGGAGAACGACTGGGTGGGCAAGGTCCGGGACTACCCGCTGATGGGGATTCAGCTCTATCTGCTGGTCGACGCCCGCCAGAAGACCGTCACGCTGTTCAGCCGCCCCGACGGGACGAAGTACCACCGGCGGGAGGACGTCGACTTCGGCGAGACCCTCCGCATCCCTGAGCCTTTCGACTTCGACCTGGTCACCGCCGGGCTGCTGCCGTACTGAGGGGCCGTCGGTCCCCGTCGGTGTGCTGGTGGGATCATCTGCCGTATGTCCCCCACTGATCCGCCGTCCGGCGTGCCCTTCACCGCCGAGGCGGCCGCCCGGTGGCGTGCTGCCAGGACCGCCCGTCGGTGGGACAACCGGTGGCTGGTGCTGGTCCCGCTCGGGCTCTGTCTGGTTGCCATGATCCGGGCGGGGGCGCCCGTCGTCTGCAGTCCGGCTCAGCCGTGCGTACAGGACTGGGCCGGGGATCTGGTGGCCGCCGGGCTGCTGGGCGAGGCGCTGGTGCTGCTGGCCCGGCCGCAGGGGCAGGTGCTCGTTCCGTACGCGCTGCTGCCGGTGGTCTGGTACCTGCCGGAGGGGTTGCCGGACCAGGTGAGCCGCTGGGTGGTCCTGATCGGGCAGGCGCTGCTGGCCTGGCTGCTGACCGTCGTCGAGGTCGGCCGCCGCCGGGCGCGGCAGCAGCTCGCGGAGCAGATGGGGCCCGAGGTGCCGTACCCGTGGACGGCGGCGGGCGAGCCGTCCCCGTTCGCGGCCCACCCGCTCCGTCCGACCGGGCGCCGGGTGCTGGGGTGGCTGCTGCTCGGTACGGCCGTGCTGCTGCTCGGCCTGGGGCTGCACCGGGAGGCGGTGAGCGACGAACGGGCGGCCGGGGCTGAGCTGGTGCAGGGCACCGTACGCTCCTCGGACGAGTTCGGCGACACCACGCTCAGCTATCGGCTGCCCGAGGACCAGGTCGTGCGCTTCGTCGACCTGGAGGTCTGGTGGGACGCCGTCCCGGCGCCGGGTGACACCCTTCCGCTGCTGGCCGACCAGGACGGGTGGGCCCGGTTCGCGGGGGACCCGTACGACCCGACGGTCTGGCTGATGACCGCCACTGTGGTCGGCGGGGGCGGGCTGATCGCGCTGGCCTCCGCTGCCAAGGCGGTCCGGATCAGACGTGGCTTCGACCGGCCGGGCGCTCCGGCGCTCCGGGTGCTGGTCCGGACGGGCGACAGCGGGGCATCGGTCGGGCCGCTGTCCGGAGCTCCGCTCTGGAAGTTGCGCATGCACGAGACGCTCGGCTGGGACGACGACACCTGGACAGGCGAAGAGGACGAGGACGACGAAGACACGGTGCACCTGGAAGGACCGGTCGAGGCCCTGCTCTACCAGGGACCTGACGGGTCATCCGCCCAACTCCTGGTCCGGTCCTCGGAAGCCGACGGCTCACCGGAGAGCACCTGGCCCCCGGTGCACTGGTGGGCCCTGGTCTGCGCGCCGGAGGTCCGGCCGCTGGCCCATCGGACCGCCGCCGTCGAAGCCGCCGCCGCGCCCACCGTCGAAACCGCCGCCGCCGCGCCCACCGTCGAAACCGCCGCCGCCGCGCCCGCCCCCGTGCACGCCGACCGCTGGGAGACGCCCGCGCCGCTGCGGCTGGCGGTCGGGCCGGTCGCCGCGCTGCTGTTCGGCTCGCTGGTGCTGCTGCGGACGGCGGACGGCTGGTGGAGCGGGCTCCTGCATCCCCTGCTGGTCGGCGGGTTCGGGTTCACCGGTGCGGTGGCCGCGTTCGGCTGGCAGGCCGCACTCGACCGTCGCGGCCTGTCCGTGGTGAACGGGCTGACACACCGTCGGGCGGACTGGGCCGACATCGAGGGGGCCGAGGCGAAGAAGGGTCAGGTGATCGTCCGGCTCCGCAGTGGCCGGGAGCTCTCGGTCGGCAGCCGCCCGGCCCAGTGGCTTGGACTGGGCGGCTACGACGCCGAGCAGTTGGCCGCCGCGATCACCCGGGCCGCCGACTCGGAGGCCGACCGTCCCGCGACCGATGGAGCCGGTCTGCTGCCGCAACGTCGGCTCTTCGTCAACCGCTGTGCGCTGACGGCCTATCTGGTGCTGACCGTCGCCACCTTCCTCATCGCCCGCGGCTGGCTCTGAGCGGGCCCGGGTCAGGCGCAGCTGATCTCGCTGCCGGTACTGGCGACCACCGCCGGAGCCCCGGACGGGGACGGGGTGGCTGTGGGTGACGGGGGTCCGGCCACGCCGGTGACGCCCGCGTAGTCGGTGCCCGCGATGACCTGCATGGTGGCGCCGAGGCCGGGGGCGGGAACGAGTTCGGCGTGCGGGAGGGCGGCGACCACGGTCTTGACCGACTCGTCCCAGCGCGGGTCGTAGCGGACGGCCGTGCGGGTGGTGGAGCCGCCGCCCGCGTTGGAGGGGGCGCCGGTGGTGGCGAAGCCGGCCTTGCGGAGGTCGTCGTCCACCCGGGCGCCGAGGCCGACCACGCCCGCGCCGTTGAGCACCTGGACGTGGATCTGCCCCGGCGGCACGGTGACCACGGCCGGGACGGCGGAAGCAGCGGCGGCCGGACGGTCGGTGAGCGCCCGGCCCTCGCGTACGGCGGCGAACAGCGCCTTGGCTCCGGCGTCGTCCCAGAGCACCGTCGAACCCCAGCCCTCCACCTGGTGGTTGACGTCACTCACCGGGACGGTGGTGAAGTCCGCCCGGGCGGGGGAGAGGTCCTTCAACCGAGTGGCCAGTTGGAGCAGGTCCTCGGTGGAGAGGTCCTGGTCGGCCTTGACCGACTTGAGCACGGTGTCGGTCACCCGGCTGAGCTTCACCGGGTTGAGCAGGGTGCCGCTGCTGGTCGCCTGGTGCAGCAGCTGGGCCAGGAACTTCTGCTGACGCTGCATCCGCCCCAGGTCCGCCCGGCCGTCCAGGTGCCGGGCCCGGACGTACCTGAGTGCCCCGGCACCGTCCAGCCGGGTGGTCCCGGCGGGCAGGTCGAGGCCGGAGTAGTCGTCCTTGAGCGGCCGGGTGCTGCACACCTCGACGCCGTCCAGTGCGTCCACCGTGGACACGAAGGAGAGGAAGTTGATCTGGAGGTAGTGGTCGATCCGTAGGCCGGTGTTCTGCTCCACCGTGCGGACGGTGAGCGGTGCGCCGCCCATCCCGTACGCCGCGTTGATCTTGCCGTGGCCCTCCGGCACCTGCCTGTGGGTGGCGGGGTCCTGGTGGGCCGGGATGGTGACGTAGGAGTCGCGCGGGATGCTGACCACGCTGGCCCTGCCGCCGTCCTCGGCGAGCTGGACGATCATCATGGTGTCGGTGCAGTGGCAGGACTCGCCGCCCGCGTGCAGCACGTTCTTCAGGGTGTCGGCGGGGATGCCCTCGCGGTCGTCGGTGCCGACCACCAGGAAGGTGGTCACCCCGTCGTCGGCGGGCCGGTCCTGGCTCCGGTCGAAGGCGTCCACCCGGCCGATCGCGTCGCCGACACCGTCCAGCAGGGCCCGCCCGCCGCAGGCGGTGGCCAGGATGGCGAGCGAGACGGCGCCCGCCAGCCAGCCGCCCCAGCGGCGGCGCGGGGTGCGGGCCTGCGGGGTGCGTTCCGGTGCGGGGCGGAGGGCGGTGGACGGCATCTCTCGGATGGTAGGCGGGTGCCCCGGTGGCCGGGCGGGGACGCGCCGACCGGGTACGCCGGACGCCGGGGAGGTCGCTGAAACGTTCCTGCGAACCTCGCGCAGCAGACCGAACCTGACAAGGCCGGGCGGGCGCCGGTACGGTGGGCCCCGATGAACACCAAGGCTGCTGAGGAGCTGCCGGCGGTCTCCGTGATCATGCCGGTGCTCAACGAGGAACGTCACCTGCGCACCGCCGTGCGGCACATCCTGGAACAGGACTATCCGGGCGAGCTGGAGGTGGTGATCGCCCTCGGCCCCTCCGCCGACCGGACCGACGCGATCGCCGCCGAACTGGTCGCCGAGGACCCCCGGGTGCGTACCGTGCCCAACCCGACCGGGCGCACCCCCGCCGGCCTGAACGCGGCGATCCGTGGCTCCCGTCACCCGATCGTGGTCCGGGTGGACGGGCACGGGCTGCTCACGCCCGGGTACATCGCCACCGCCGTCCGGCTGCTCGGCGAGATGGACGCGGCCAACGTCGGCGGCATCATGCACGCCGAGGGCGAGACCGAGTGGGAGAACGCGGTCGCCGCCGCGATGACCTCGAAGATCGGCGTCGGCAACGCGGCCTTCCACACCGGCGGTCTGGCCGGCCCGGCCGAGACGGTCTACCTCGGGGTGTTCCGCCGCGAGGTGCTGGAGCGACTGGGCGGCTACAACGAGGAGTTCATCCGCGCCCAGGACTGGGAGCTGAACTACCGGATCCGCCAGGACGGCGGCCTGATCTGGTTCACGCCCCAGCTCAAGGTGACCTACCGGCCCCGGCCGAGCGTGCGGGCCCTGGCCAAGCAGTACAAGGACTACGGCCGCTGGCGCCGGGTGGTGACCCGCTACCACCGGGGCTCGGTCAACCTGCGCTACCTCGCCCCGCCGACCGCCCTGCTCGGCGTGCTGACCGGTCTGGTGCTCGGCGCGGCGGTGCACCCGGCCTTCCTCGCGCTCCCCGGCGGCTACCTGCTGGCGATCGCGGGCGGTTCGGTGCTGGAGGGCCGCGGCCTCGCCGCCCGGGCCCGGCTGCAGCTGCCGGTGGCCCTCGCCACGATGCACCTGAGCTGGGGCTTCGGCTTCCTCACCTCCCCGCGCCGGCTGGCCCGCCGGGTGATCGCCAGCTCCGCACCCGAACCGATGAAGCCGGTCACCGAGCTCAACTAGCCCACCACGCGGCCCCCGTGGCGCTATCTTCGGCGCCATGGGGAACTCCGTGCGGGTGGAACAGAGCGCCGATGTCGACGAGCGGGCGGTGATCGGGCCCGGCAGTACGGTCTGGCACCTCGCCCAGGTCCGTGAGGACGCGGTGATCGGCGCGGACTGCATCGTCGGCCGGGGCGCGTACGTCGGCCCCGGGGTCCGGATCGGCGACCGGGTCAAGCTGCAGAACCACGCCCTGGTCTACGAGCCCGCGGTCCTGGAGGACGGCGTCTTCGTCGGCCCGGCCGCCGTCCTCACCAACGACCTCTACCCCCGCTCGGTCGACCCCGACGGCAGGCTCAAGCGCGGCGACGACTGGCATGCCGAGGGTGTGACGCTCCGTCAGGGCTGCTCGATCGGCGGCCGCGCGGTACTGGTCGCGGGCGTCACCGTGGGCCGCTGGGCCCTGGTCGCGGCGGGCGCCGTGGTGCACCGTGACGTCCCCGACTTCGCCCTGGTGGCCGGCGTCCCGGCCCGCCGGATCAAATGGGTCGGCCGGGCGGGCGAACCCCTCACCGACGCGGGCGACGGCCGCTGGGTCTGCCCGCGCACCGGCGAGACGTACCTGGAGGCCGACGGCACCCTCCGGGAGGCCTAGCGGCCCTGGAGGTGGGCCGACCAGGAGCGGATGGCCGGCAGGCGCTCGTACAGGGCGTTGCCCGGGCACTCGGTGTTGAAGGCGTCGCGGTGGCCGGAGACGGTGCGGAAGGTGGCGGCGGTCCCCTTCTTGAACTTGCTGCCGTCCGAGGCCGAGGTCAGGGTGACCGAGCCGTTCGCGTCCTGGCCGGTGAGGCCGAGCTTCCAGGCGGCCACCTTGGCGATCGCGTCCACCTGGGCCTGCGGGGCGGCGTCGGAGCTGTAGTGGCCGATCGCCGCGACCCCGGCGGTGTCCGTGTTGAACCCCAGGGTGTGGGCACCGAGCACCGGCTTGGTCACGCCGCCGGCCCGGCCCTCGTAGATGGTGCCGCAGCGGTCCACCAGGAAGTTGTAGCCGATGTCCCGCCAGCCGCTGCTCTTCACGTGGTACTGGTAGATCGCCCGGATCACCTTGGGCGCGTCCGAGCAGGCGTAGTCGTTGGCGGTGTCGGTGTGGTGCACGAACACCGCCCGGACCGGCCCGGTGTAGCCGAAGCCGGGGTCCCGCAGCTTCTCGTCCGCTCCCCAGCCCGCCCGGGTCACGATTCCGGGTCGCGGCCCCTCGTGGTCCGTCGCGGGCACCGACCGGTCGGACGTCCGGCCCGGGTCGACCAGTTCGGCCCGCAGCCCGCGCGGCAGGCTGCTGCCGGTCACCCGGACCGCGACCCCGTTGCTGGGCCCGACCCAGAGCGGCGCGGTGGCGCCGCGGCCGGCCCGTTCGGCGCCCTCGGTGTCCGGCCGGTCGTCCGCCTCCACCTCCAGCGGCTGCCAGTCGCTCCACACCCCGGCGACCGAGCGGACCTTCACCTGGACCGAGCCGTCGAGCACCGCCCCGGGATCGTCCCAGCTCACCCCGACCAGCGAGAACGCGGCGGTGTCCCGCTCGGCCGGTCCGCGCTGACCCGCCGTCAGCGGGAAGGTGGTGACGCCCCCTTCGGAGGGCGAGGCGAAGGCGGGTTGCGGGAGGAGCAGCAGGGAGCCGACAGCGGCGAGCAGAGAGAGGCGCATGGAAGGGATCCTGCGCGCGACCCGGACCTGACGCCACGCCAGTTCGTCCGATTGGCCTCCTCTCCCCGGGCACGGTCCTAGGTCGTAGGCTGGACCGCACCATGACTGCGCCCTTCGCTGCCGACGCCCGCACTCCCGCCGAGCTGCTGCACGCATACCTGCGCGCGGGAGCCCCCGACGCCGATCCGTCCCGCCCCCTGGTCACGTTCTACGACGACGCGACCGGCGAGCGGGTGGAACTCTCCGCCAAGACCTTCGACAACTGGGTGGCCAAGACCGCCAACCTGCTCCAGGACGAGCTGAACGCGGGCCCCGAGACCCGCGCCGTGCTGCTCCTCCCGGCCCACTGGCAGAGCGCCGTCTGGCTGCTCGCCTGCTGGTCGGTCGGGGTGACGGCGGTGCCGGGCGGCGACCCGGCCGAGGCCGACCTGGTGATCAGCGGGCCGGACGGTCTGGACACCGCCAAGGACTGTTCCGGCGAGCGGGTGGCGCTGGCGCTCCGCCCGCTCGGCGGCAGGTTCCCCGAGCGCCCCGACGGCTTCCTGGACTACGCGGCCGAGGTGCCGGGCCAGGGGGACCGGTTCGCCCCGTACTCGCCGGTGGACCCGCAGGCCCCCGCGCTGGAGACGCTGGTGGACGGCCTGCCGCTGAAGCTGACGGGTGAACAGACCGTGGCGCTCGCCCGGGAGGGCGCGCTCCGGCTCGGCCTGGAGCCCGGCAGCCGGGTGCTCAGCACCCTGGGTTACGAGGACTGGACCGGCCTGGAGGCCGGGCTGCTCGCCCCGCTGGCGGCCGGCGCCTCGGTGGTGCTCTGCCGGAACTCCGGCGAGCTGACCGAGGAGCAGTGGACGAAGCGGATCGAATCCGAACGGGTGACTCTGCGCCTGGGCTGACCCCGGCCCGGCGGCCACCGGGGTAGGCATCCCCGATATGGCCGAGGACGATGACGACAGCGCGCGCCCCCCGACCTCCCGAGGCGGGGGGCGTCGCCGCTTCCTGCTGATCACCGCCGCCGTGCTGGCCTTCTTCCTGCTGGCGGGCGGCACGCTGGCCTGGATCGCGTACCGCAAGCTGGACGGCAACATCGAGACCGACGCCACCACGGGACGGCTGCTGGAGCGCGACGCCTCCGGCCGGCCCGACCGGGGTGCGGCGCAGGCCGAGAACATCCTGCTGATCGGCAGCGACGACCGCAGCGGCGCCAACGCCGCGTACGGCTACGCGGGCGGTCGCCGCTCCGACACCACGATCCTGCTGCACCTCTCGGCGGACCGGCGGCATGCGACGGCGGTGAGCATCCCCCGGGACGCGATGGTCCGTGTGCCGGCCTGCGAACTCCCGGACGGCACCAGGACCCAGGCCCGCCTCGTCCAGTTCAACTGGGCCTTCGAGGCGGGAGGCCCGGCCTGCACCATTCGCACCGTGGAGCGGCTCAGCGGCATCAGGGTGGACCACCACCTGATCCTGGACTTCACCGGCTTCAAGCGGATGGTGAACGCGGTCGGCGGGGTGGAGGTCTGCGTACCCCGGGCGATCCACGACCGGAACGCCCAACTCGACCTGGCCGCCGGGCGGCAGACCCTCGGCGGCGAGCAGGCGCTCGGCTACGTCCGGGTCCGGGAGACCCTCGGCGACGGCAGCGACACCCAGCGGATGGGCCGCCAGCAGCAGTTCCTCGCCTCGCTGATCCGCAAGGTGCAGTCGCAGGGGGTGCTGCTCAACCCGGCCAGGCTGTGGCCGCTGCTGGACGCCGCGACCTCCGCCATCACCGCCGACGAGGGGTTGAGCCGGGTCACCGACCTCTACGACCTGGCTCAGGACCTGCGCTCGATGTCCACCGGGAACGTGGTCTTCGTGACCACCCCGCGTCGCCCCTACCCGGGCGACTGGGACCGGGACCAGCTGGTCCAGCCGCAGACCGACCAGCTCTTCGCCGCCCTCCGGGCGGACCTGCCGGTCACCGTCCGGCCGTACCAGGTCACACCGTCGCCGTCGCCGTCACCCTCTCGTACGCCTTCCGGGCTCGCCGGTCCGTTCGCCCCGGCGTACACCCCCCGACCGAGCGCCGACCCGGCGGAGGACGCCACCACGGAGACGCCGTACCCCGACGCCCCGTCAGCCTCCGTAGCCCCCCTGCCGACCACCGGTCCCACCCTGGAAGGACGCACCGCCGACCAGGACTCCTGCGCCATACACTGACGCCATCCGACTGAAATGTGTGGGTTCGGTGCGGGCGGGCCGGGAAGTTTGCCCGCCTTTAAGGTGGTTGGCCGTCATGACACCGGTCACACTCCGGCCGGATCATGGCGGAAGCTCGTCTAGGGTGTCCGGGATGAACAGCGGACACCGGCACAGGGCGGACCTCGCGGATCAGACCCCGCGCGAGGTCGATCCGGCCGATCAGTGGGTGCTCGACCCGGCCACGGGTGAGTTCCGGCTGGACCTGGACGCGGTGCCGGCACAGGTGCCGCGCCCCCGGACGGCCGAGAACCCCCGGCGGGTGGCCGAGCCGCCGTCCGGCAGTCGGGCCGACCGCCGCCGTCAGGTGTCCGGCGGGAAGCCGCGCGGCAGGCGACGGGCCCTCAAGTGGACCGCCGGGGTGGGCGCGCTGGTCCTTGTGGCCGGCTGTGGCGGGGCGTACTACGCGTACCAGCACTTCAACGGGAACCTCTCCTCGGTCGAGGTCAAGCTCGGCAGCGAGGCCGAGCGGCCGAAGGCGGCCACCGGCGCGCTGAACATCCTGGTGATCGGCACGGACAGCCGGAAGGGCCTGGGGCGCGAGTACGGCGACGAGGGCAGCGAGGGCCACGCCGACACCACGCTGCTGTTCCACATCTCCAAGGACCGCTCCAACGCGACCGTGCTGAGCATCCCGCGCGACCTGATGGTGCCGATCCCGGAGTGCGAGAACGCGGCCGGGAAGAAGATCCCGGCCGAGAGCCGGGCGATGTTCAACACCAGCCTGGGGCAGAACGGCCGCGACCCGGGCTGCACCTGGAAGACCGTCGAGAAGATGACGGACATTCACATCGACCACTTCGTGATGGTGGACTTCGAGGCGGTCAAGACCCTCTCCACCGCCGTCGGCGGGGTGGAGGTCTGTGCGGCCAAGGACATCAACGACAAGGACTCGCACCTGAAGATGTCCAAGGGCAGGCACGTGGTGCAGGGCGAGGAGGCGCTCGCCTTCGTCCGTACCCGGCACGCCGTGGGCCTCGGCGGGGACCTGACCCGGATCCCGCTCCAGCAGCAGTTCATCAGCTCGATGATCCGCAAGATCAAGAGCAGTGACACCCTGACCAGCCCGACCAAGCTGTGGAACCTCGCGGACGCCGCCACCAAGGCGCTCACGGTGGACTCCGCGATCAAGAGCGTGGACAAGCTCAAGGACCTGGCGCTCGACCTCTCCGGGGTGAACACCCAGAACATCACCTTCACCACGGTGCCGGTGCTGGACGATCCCAAGGACGAGAACCGGCTGGTGCTGAACGACAAGGACGCCGCCCAGCTGTTCGCGATGGTCGCCGCCGACCGCTCGCTCACCCAGGTGGCGGGCGCCCCCGCCGAGGCGCCGGCCGCGACCCCCACGGCGGCCCCGGCGCCCGTGCCTGCCGCCCCGCAGGTGGACGCGGCGGCGGTCAAGGTGACCGTCCGGAACGGCACCGGGACGACCGGCCAGGCCGGAAAGGCCGTCACCGCCCTGGAGGGCAAGGGCTTCACCCAGGCCGCCTCCGGCAAGGACGCCACCGCCGTCGCCACCAGTACGATCGGCTACCCGCGCGGCAGGTCCGACCAGGCCCTCGCGTTGGCGGCCGCGCTCGGCCTGCCCGCCGAGACCGCCAAGGAGAGCAGCACGCTCGGCGCCAAGGACCCGTTGCAGCTGGTGCTCGGCAAGGACTACACCGCCGTGGGCAAGCCAGCCGCGCCGGTGCCCACCGAGGCCCCGAAGGACCTCCAGCGGGTGCAGGCCGACGACGCCAACGTGTGCGCCAAGTAACCGGCCGTTCGACGGACCGTCAGGCCCTGATCGCTCAAGCGTTCTGATTCCGTAACAGGATTCGGGCCCGTGCTGTGATCTCGGGTAGGTTCCGAACAGGTGGCCTACGGGGGGCGACCACTTGAGCAGGGGGGCCAACAGATGCCGGACGTCCAGACCCGCCCACCGGGTGGCCGGGGCGCCGAACGCCGAGCGGCCGGGAAGCGCTCAGGACGGCGCCGTTGGCTGCGGGTCACCGCGCTGGCGGTCGGCCTCGTCCTGGTCGCCGGCTGCGGCGCCGGGTTCTGGTACTACCAGCACCTTAACGGCAACTTCCAGGCCGGCGAGCTCAACCTCAGTGAAGTGAGCGGTGACCGGACCGCGCCGAACGCCGCCGGCCAGACCCCGCTGAACATCCTGCTGATCGGCACCGACAACCGGGGCTCCGCCGCCAACGTCGCCCTCGGCGGCGGGGCCGACGAGGCCGGCCGGCCCGGGCTGGCGGACGTCCAGATGCTGCTGCACGTCTCGGCCGACCGCAGCAACGCCTCGCTGATCAGCATCCCGCGCGACACCCTGGTGGACATCCCGGCCTGTCACAGCGAGGACGGGAAGACCAACTATCCGGCGCTCAAGAACAAGATGATCAACGAGGCGCTGGCCCGGGGCGGCCCGGGCTGCCTGGTCGGCACCTGGCAGGCCCTCACCCACATCCGGATCGACCACTACATGATGGTCGACTTCGCGGGCGTGGCCAGCATGGCCACGGCGGTCGGCGGGGTGCCCGTGTGCGTCAACATGAACCTCTGGGACCGGTACCAGAAGGGCGTCGGCGGCACCGACCTCAAGCTGCCCAAGGGCACCCACTACATCGAGGGCGAGGACGCGCTCAAGTGGCTGCGGGTCCGCGACGCCTGGGGTGACGACATAGGCCGCACCAAGGCCCAGCACATGTACCTCTCGGCGATGGTACGGGAGTTGAAGGCCAAGGGTTCGCTCACCGACCCCGGCCGGCTGATGTCGCTGGCCGAGGCCGCAACGAAGTCGCTCAGCGTGGACAAGCCGCTGGCCGACATCCGCAAGCTGTACGAGCTCGGTACCGAACTGCGTGCCGTGCCGACCGAGCGGATCACCACCCTCACCGTGCCGGTGGACACCGCCAGGCGCGACGCGGACCGGCTGGAGCTCAGGCAGCCGGACACCGACCAGATATGGAAGCTGCTGCTGGCCGACCGTCCCCTCGACGACAAGGGCCCGGCACCCGCTGCGGCGCCGTCGAGCCCCTCGCCGGCCCCGGACCCCACGCCCTCCGTCCCGGTGGCCAAGGGCGAGGTCGAGCTCACCGTGCAGAACGCCTCCGGCACCGAGGGCCGCGCCAAGGAGATCGGCGCCGCGCTCGGCCACCTCGGCTTCACCGGGGCCACCGCGATCGCCGGGGGCGGCACCCGGCCCACCACCCAGCTCGGTTACCCGGCGAGCCGCTCCGCCCAGGCCCAGGCGGTCGCCGCCGCCCTCGGCCTGCCGGCCACCGCCCTCAAGGAGGGCGGCACCGGCAGGTCCCTGACCCTGGTGATCGGCGCCGACTGGCCGACCGGCACCGCCTTCCCGCCGGCCGCCGCACCGACCCAGCTGCCCAGGTCCGCCGAGGCGGCCACGGCGGACGACGACAAGGCCTGCATGACGGTCAACCCGCAGGGTCACATCTACACGTACTGAGCGGCGTAGGGTGCTCCCCGGAGAGGTGGTGCGAGATGCCGGGCGCGGTACGACGGTGGCGGCCGGGGTTCCCGCTGGACCTCGGGCGGACCATGCTGCCGCTGCGGCACGGTCCCGCCGACCCGGCCTACCGGACGGACCCCGACGGCGGGATCTGGCGGGCCTCCCGGACGCCCGGCGGGATCGGCACCCTGCGGCTCTCCGCCCGCGCCGGAGAGGTCGAGGCCCGCGCCTGGGGCCCCGGCGCGGACTGGGTGCTGGAGCGGCTGCCGACGCTGCTCGGCGACACTGACGACCCGTCCGGGCTGGTGCTGCCCCCCGGCCCACTGCGCGAGGCGCAGCGCACCCACGCCGGTGTCCGGCTGGTCAGGAGCGGGCTGGTGCTGGAGTCGCTGATCCCCTCGATCTTGGAGCAGAAGGTCACCACCGACGAGGCGTTCCGTTCCTGGCGCACCCTGCTGCGCGATTTCGGTACCCCCGCACCCGGCCCGCTCCCCGGCCTCCGGGTGGCGCCGTCGGCCCGCGAGTGGGCGCTGATCCCGAGCTGGGAGTGGCACCGCGCGGGCGTCGATCCCAGGCGCTCCGCCACCGTGGTCCGGGCCGCCCGACTGGCCCCCCGGCTGGAGGAGGCGGCGGCCCTCCCCTCCGACGAGGCCTTCGCCCGGCTGACCACCGTGCCCGGCATCGGCCCCTGGACCGCAGCGGAGACGCTGCAACGCAGCAACGGCGACCCCGACGCGGTCTCGGTCGGCGACTACCACCTCCCCAACCTGGTCGGCTGGGCCCTGGCCGGCCGCCCGCGCAGCGACGACGACCAGATGCTCGCCCTCCTGGCCCCCTACGCGGGCCACCGGCACCGCCTCTGCCGCCTCCTGCTGATGACCGCCACCCGAGCCCCCCGGTACGGCCCCCGCCTCACACCCGAGGACCACCGGCACCGGTAGTCGGCCAGCAGGGCGTAGGGCTAGCGCGTGACCACGAAAGCGTCCGCAGGCCGGGCCTGACGCTCCCGCGGAGCCTCCGCCGGCCGTCCGACCGCGATCGCCCCCATCGGGTCCCACCCGTCCGGCAGGTCGAGCACCTCCCGCACGGTGTCCCGGCAGAACATCGTCGAGGAGACCCAGGCGGACCCGTACCCCTCGCCCGTCAGCGTCACCAACAGGTTCTGCACGGCCGCCCCGATCGCCACCGTGAACATCTCCCGCTCGGCCGCGGTCCGTCGGGCGTCGGGGTAGTCGTGCGAACCGTCCATCACCAGACAGGGCACCACCAGGTACGGGGCGTCCCGCAGCACGTCCCCCCGGGCGGTGCGGCGCGTCACCTTGGCGTCGTCCCACCCGTCCAGCTCGCGGAGGTCCCGCTGCCAGGCGGCGAGCATCGCGTCGAGCAGCCGGGTCCGTACCGCCGCGCTCTCCAGCAGCACGAACCGCCACGGCGTGGTGTGGTGCGGGGCAGGGGCCGTGACGGCGGCGGCGACCGCCCGGCGGACGGCGGCGGGGTCGACCGGTTCGGGGGTGAAGGAGCGGACGGTGCGCCGCAGCGTGACAGCCTGTCGGAGCGCCTCGGAGGTGCCGAGCCGGAACATGTCGTCGGCGGCAGGCCGGACCATCGGGCGGACCCCTTCGCCGTCCTCCCCGGTCACCAGGGCTCCCAGACCGCGCACCACGGCGACCGGCACGCCGCTGGTCTTGCCCTTCACGAGGTCACCGGCGGCGGCCAGTTCGTCGGCGGTGGCGGTGACGGTGAGCGCGAGCTCGTTGCCGTGGCTGTCCCGCCGCCCCCGGTGGTCGTCGAGGACGGCCAGCCCGGCGGCGCCGATCGCCACGTCGGTCAGGCCGTTGCGCCACGGCCGGCCGAAGGTGTCGGTGATCACCACGGCCAGCCGACGGCCGGTCAGCCGCTGGAGCCCGGCCCGCAGGACCCGCGCGGAGGCGTCGGGGTCGAGCGGCAGCAGCAGCACGGTGCCTGGCGCCGTGTTGGAGGCGTCCACGCCGGCTGCCGCCATCACCAGCCCGTTGCGGTTCTCGACGATCCTGGCCGGACCGCGCCGGGCGACCACCCGGACGGTCTCGGCGTCGATCGCGGCTTCCCGGTCGGCGGCGTGCAGCAGCCGCCCCTCAGCCTTGCTGACGATCTTCGAGGTGACCAGCAGGATGTCGCCGTCCTCGAACTCCCCGGCCTTGGCGATCAGTTCGGCCAGGTCGGCGTCGGTGGTGACCTCCGGTAGACCCGCCACCGGCAGGACCGAGATCAAGACCGGACCTGCTCGGCCAGCTCCAGTGCGGCCCTGGCCATCCCGGCCGTGGCCGGTACGTCGGTCATCAGCAGCGGCACCGCCCGGCAGGTGATCCCGGCGGCCTCGACCGCGGCCACCGCGGCGGTGTCGGCGGTGTCCACCAGCCACCCGTCGAGCAGGTCGGAGCCGTAGTGCAGGGCGACCGCCTCGGCCGTCGCCTCGACCCCGACCGCCGCCAGCACCTTGTCGGCCATGCCGCGCACCGGCGCCCCGCCGATGATCGGGGAGAGCCCGACCACGGGGGCGGAGGCCGCACTGACGGCCTGTCGGATGCCGGGGACGGCCAGGATGGTGCCGATCGACACCACCGGGTTGGACGGCGGGAAGAGGATCACGTCGGCCCCGGCGATCGCCTCCAGCACACCCGGGGCGGGCTTCGCGGTGTCGGCGCCGACCGGGATGATCGCCTCGGCGGCCACGGCGGCGTGCAGCTTGACCCAGTACTCCTGGAAGTGCACCACCCGGGGGCCCGCCGCGTCGGTGATCCGGACGTGAGTCTCCACCCGGTCGTCGCTCATCGGCAGCAGCCGAACACCGGGCTGCCAGCGGTCGCAGAGCGCCTCGGTGACGGCGCTGAGCGGGTAGCCCGCGCCGAGCATCTGGGTCCGGACGATGTGGGTGGCGAAGTCCCGGTCGCCGAGGCCGAACCACTCGGGCCCGACGCCGTACGCCTTCAGCTCCTCCTTGACCGACCAGGTCTCGTCGGCCCGGCCCCAGCCCTGCTCCTCGTGGATACCACCGCCGAGGGTGTACATCACGGTGTCCAGGTCCGGGCAGACCTTGAGACCGAAGAGGTGGATGTCGTCGCCGGTGTTGCCGATGACGGTGATCTCGTCCTGAGGGCCGGTCAGCTCACGGAGTCCGCGCAGGAAACGCGCTCCACCGATCCCGCCTGCCAGTGCCACGATGCGCATGCGCTCATCCTGCCAGGCGGGCCGGTGACAGCGGGCCCGGGCCCGGGGTCAGTGCGTTTCGACGCGCGCTTCCGGGGCAACCGCACCGGCGTACTGGTTCATCTCGACCAGACCGGGGGAGTACAGGTGGATCGAGACGGCGGGCTCCAGCGAGGCGTTGACCACCTCGTGCAGGTACCCGGACGAGAACACACGCTGGCCGCCACGGCGCAGCGGACGGGAGCCCTCACCGGCGTGGGTCAGCGAGCGCTCGACCAGCTCGCCCTGGAGCACCGTCATCACGCCGGAGGACTGCCCGTGGTCGTGGAACCCGCTGCTCTGTCCCGGCAGCCAGCTGAGCAGCCAGACCTCGTAGCCCGGGCCGGTCTCCAGCCGGGCGTACCAGCGGGTGAGGGCGTCGTAGCGGACCAGCGGCTCCCAGCGGGAGCGGTCGGCGGCGATCTCGCGGACCAGCCGGGCGTATCCGGCCACGGTGCCGGGGTGCTGCGGCAGGTCGGTGCGGGCCAGGTGCGGGAAGGCCAGCGGGTCGCCGGCGATGGAGACGTCGCTCAGACCGTCGGTCCACCGGGGAGCCGGTACGGCGGTGAGGGCGGCGTGCTTGGCGCGGTCTCGATTGCGCTTGCGGAAACGGGGCATTCGCATGGAGGAATCCTCGGAGCAGCTGGTCGGCGGGGGATTCAGCCGGGCCGCGGGATTCAGGGGGGACTCTGTCGCGCGGGCGGCCTCGATGTTCCTGGGCGGCGCGCGGTGGGACGCGAGCGCCTAGATACAGCAGGAACAGAGGCGACAACAGAACGAGCTCGCGGCAGCACGGAACTGCGCCTGGCGGCGGCCCCGGGAGGTGGCGAACTCTGACATGGGAGTAAGGAGACCGCAGGAGAGGCGTGAGTGTCAAGCCAACTCCGGGGACATTCGGGGTGGATCAGTCCTGAACTACCGGATGGGGTGATAAATCACCCTTGATGTTTCGATGTGAAGATCGCCGGGAAGGCAGCCGATGACCAGGCAACCAGCGCGATCCTCTCCGACGTCCCCCCGTTCGGGGGGTGGTCGGGGCGACGGTGTGTCAGGTTGACTGCCTGTCAGACAGTGGGTGGTTCCGGATGATTGAGGCCCATCAGGGTGCTAAATCCTAGATGTCCGGATATGTACACTTATCGTAGTGCCTTGGTTCCGGGGAGTGAATCCTCGACCCAATACCAGAGCTCGGCTTGACTGGGCCAGAGTGACGCACATGTAATTTCACTCGTGTCGTTCCGCCGCTCCAGGCAACGGCAACACCACGGGGACGCCACAAGGGGCAGAGGAGGCGCGCCAGATGAGCGAGCTCTTTGAGCTGTTGATCGGTGAGGGCATCGAAGAGGACGAAGAGGAACTCGGTTGGCAGGAGCGCGCGCTGTGCGCTCAGACCGACCCGGAGTCCTTCTTCCCGGAGAAGGGCGGCTCCACCCGCGAGGCGAAGAAGGTCTGCCTCTCCTGCGAGGTCAGGTCCGAGTGCCTCGAGTACGCCCTGGCCAACGACGAGCGCTTCGGTATCTGGGGCGGTCTCTCCGAGCGCGAGCGCCGTCGGCTCAAGAAGAGCGCGGTCTGACCGGGCCTTCGGCCGCTGGTCCCACACCTGTTCCGTGCAGCGCCTCACCCATGACGGTGGGGCGCTTTCGCATTCCCCCGCACCCTCCGGGCGCGAGCCCGCCACCCGGAGCCGTTAGTGTGGTGCGCCACCTGACTTCGCCGTCCTCGGCCGCGTCCACTGAGAAGCTTGGGGCCCACGCACTCGATGACCGTCTACAGCCACCAGAGCGGCTTCTCCGCAACCCGGCCGCCCGCGTACCCGCGCCACCTGGTCACCGCCGTGATCGTCTCGCACGACGGCGCCCGCTGGCTCCCGCAGGCCCTCGCCGGCCTGCTCGGCCAGGACCGGCAGGTGCAGCGGATCCTCGCCGTGGACACCGGCTCGACCGACACCTCGCCGCAGCTGCTCCAGGACACCCTGGGTGACTGGCTGCCCGAGAGCGGACCGCTGATCCTCGGCCGCCGCTCCGGCTTCGGCAACGCCGTCGGCCAGGCTGTCTTCAACAGCCCCCCGCTGCGCCCCGAGGACCTCCCGTACAGCCTCGACCCGTCCGGCTACGACCCGGTCACCGGCGGCTGGGACGACTTCGGCGACCCGCTCGGCGCCGAGGACGACCTCGGCCGGGGCGGGCCGCGCGAGACCCGCCCGGTCGAGTGGCTCTGGCTGCTGCACGACGACTGCGAGCCGCAGACCGACGCGCTGCGCCGGCTGCTCCAGGTCGCCGACTCCACCCCGACCGCCGCCGTGGTCGGCCCCAAGCTGCGCAGCTGGTACGACCGCCGGCAGCTGCTCGAGGTCGGCGTCACCATCGCCCGCTCCGGCCGCCGTTGGACCGGGCTGGACCGCCGCGAGCAGGACCAGGGCCAGCACGACCAGGTCCGTCCGGTGCTCTCCGTCTCCACCGCCGGCATGCTGGTCCGCCGCGACGTCTTCGAGGAGCTCGGCGGCTTCGACAAGGCACTGCCGCTGATGCGCGACGACACCGACTTCTGCTGGCGGGTCAACGCGGCCGGCCACCGGGTCGTGGTCGCCCCCGACGCCGTGCTCCGGCACGCCGAGGCCGCCAGCCGCGAGCGCCGCGCGATCGACTGCGGCGCGGCCCACCCGCACCGGGTCGACAAGGCCGGCGCGGTCTACACCCTGCTGGCCAACTCCAAGGGCCTGCTGTTCCCGTACGTGCTGCTCCGGTTGGTGCTCGGCACGCTGTTCCGGGTGCTGGTCAACGTGGTCGGCAAGGACCCCAAGCAGGCCTTCGACGAACTCGCCGGCCTCGGCCACGAGCTGGTCCGGCTGCCCCGCCTGCTGGCGGCCCGCAAACGCCGGGCCAGGACCAGGGCCGGGGACGCGCTGGACGACCGCACCCTCTTCCCGGCCCCCGGCGCGACCGCCAGGCTCGCCGTCGAGGGCCTGATCGGCTCGCTCGGCATCGGCGGCGCCGACGACTCCGGCGCCGGACGGCACGGCTCGGTCGAGTCCGGGCCTGGTGACGAGGACGCCGACGACCTCGTGGTCGAGCAGTTCGCCCTGCTCAAGAAGCTGGCCAGGCGCCCGGCCCCGCTGCTCTTCACCGCCCTGCTGATCTTCGCCCTGATCGCCTGCCGCGACCTGCTCGGCAGCGGCAACCTGCTCGGCGGCGCCCTGCTGCCCGCCTCCGACGGTGCGTCAGGTCTCTGGTCGATGTACGCCGACGGCTGGCACCCGGTCGGCACCGGCTCCACCGCCACCGCCCCGCCGTACCTGGCCGTGCTCGCGGTGCTCTCCGGGCTCACCTTCGGCAACGCCGACCTCGCGGTCGGCCTGCTGCTGGTGCTGGCCATCCCGCTCGCCGCGGTCAGCGCCTACCTGGTCTCCCGTCCGCTGATCGAGTCCAAGCTGGTCCGCGCCTGGGCCAGTGCCGGGTACGCCCTGCTGCCGGCCGCCACCGGAGCGCTCGCCCAGGGCCGGATCGGCACCGCCGTGCTCGCCGTACTGCTGCCGCCGCTGGCCCGCGCCGCCGCGATCAGCGCCGGGCTCGGCATCCGCGCGGAGACCGCTGCCAAGGGCGCCCGCCCCGGCTGGCGGTCCACCTGGATGACCGTGCTGATGCTCACCCTCTGCACCGCCTTCGTCCCGCTCACCTGGGCCATCGCCGTCCCGCTGTGCCTTGCCGCGCTCACCTTCGCGGTGCTCCGCGGCGGGGCGTACGGCTCCGGCGGCGAGGCGGTGCGCCTGCTCGGCCTGCGGATGCTGGTGATCCTCGGCGTCCCCGTACTGGTGCTCGCCCCCTGGTCGCTCCAGGCGCTGGCGCACCCCTCCCGGCTGCTGCTCGAAGCGGGCCTGCCCGGCCTGAGCGGTACGGCCCCCGGGCCGCTCGGCCTGATCCTGGTCAACCCCGGCGGCGCCGGCGTCCCGCCGGTCTGGCTCTCCGCCGGTGTGGTGCTCGCCGCCCTGGCCGCGCTGCTCAGGGCGGACCGCCGACGGGCCGTGCTGGCCGCCTGGGGAGCGGCCTTCGCCGGTCTGCTCTTCACCGTCGTGGTGGCCGGCACCGCCGTCACCCCCGCCTCCGGCGGCGCCCCGGTGGCCGCCTGGGCCGGGCCCGCGACCCTGCTGACCGGTGTCGCCCTGCTGGCGGCCGCCGCGATCGGCGCCGACGGCGCCAACGCCCGGGTCGCCGGGATCGCCTTCGGCTGGCGCCAGCCGGTCGCCGCCCTGGTGCTCGCCGCTGCGGTGCTCGCCCCGGTGGGCACCGCCGTCTGGTGGGCCGCCACCGGCGTCCAGGGCCCGCTCCACCGGACCGAGACGGACCAGGTCCCCGCCTTCATCGCGGAGGAGGCCGGCACCACCGACCACATCCGCACGCTGGTGATCAGCGGTGACGCCCAGGCGGCCGCCGTCCACTACGCGATGGTCCGCGGCGCGGGCCTGACCCTCGGTCAGGCCGAGGGCACCGTGGACGCGGCCGACGACCCGAAGGACCGGCTGACCGGTCTGGTCGGCCGGCTGCTGGCCGGCTCGGGCGGCGACCAGGCCAAGGAACTGGCCGGGCACGGCATCGGCTACGTCGAGGTCAAGGACCCGCTGACCCCCAAGGTCCGCGACGTCCTGGACACCACCCCCGGCCTGACCAAGCTCAGCCAGGAGAACGGCATCGCGCTCTGGCAGGTCACCGGCGCCCCCGCCACCCGGGCAGTGATCGTCGACCCCCAGGGCACCGGGCAGCCCTTCCCGTCCGGCGTGCACGACATCTACGGCGAGCTCCCGGCCGGCCCGGCGGGCCGGGTCCTGCGGCTGGCCGACCAGGCCGACCCCAAGTGGACCGCCACCCTGAACGGCACCACCCTGGAGCCGGTCACCCTGGACGGCTGGGCGCAGGGCTTCAAGCTCCCCGCCACCGGCGGCCGGCTGGACGTCACCCACGAGTCCGGCCTGCTGCACACCGGCTGGATCTGGGCCCAACTCCTACTCGGCGCCACCGTCCTGGTGCTCGCCCTGCCCGGTCGGCGCAACCACAACGACGACGACCTGCCCGAGGAGGTGGTGGCCGCCGCCGCGCTGGCCGCCGCCGCCCAGGCCCAGGCACCCGTCCCCGGCAGCCGCCGGGCCCGCCGCCTGGCCGAACGCGGCGAGGGCGAGACCGACGGCACCGAGGAGAACGGCGTCTACGCCGCCGTCCCGCCGCAGTCCGCCACCGAACCGGACCCGGCGCCCGCGCCCCCGGCCGAGCAGTACCAGGACCCGTACCAGCAGGCCGACCCGTACAGCTGGGACCCGTACGCCGGCCAGCAGCAGCCCGCCGCCCCGTACGGGTACGAGCAGCCGCAGTACGGCTACGACCAGTACGCCGGGTACGACCAGCAGCAGTACCAGGGGTACGAGCAGCAACCGCAGGCGCAGCAGCCGGACCAGCAGGCCTGGATGCCGGAGCAGCCGCAGCAGGAGCCGTACTACGACCCCAACGACCCATACGGCCAGCCTTACCGGCACGGATCGGGGAGCTGACCCACCGTCATGAAGAAGCCCACGCTCAAGACCCCCGGCTTCAAGGCCCCCGACCTCAAGGTGCTCGGTGGCAGTCGCACCGGAACCTCCCTGCTCGCCGGGGCCGTGGTGCTCGGGGTGGTGTTCGGCATCGCCGAGCTGCGGCCGCCGGCGGACACCGCCGGGGCGGCGACCGGCGGGGCCACCTCGGCCCAGGTCGAACGCACCGTCAAGGTCTGCCCGCAGCCGCTCCAGAACCTCACCGGCGTCACCACGTTGTCGCTCTTCACGCCGCCGGGCGGCAGCGCCACCGGCGGGTACGGTGCCTTGCAGGACGTCGCCTCGCGCACCCCGGCCGCCGCCCCGGCGCCTGCGGCCCCGGCATCGACGGCCCCCTCGGCCGGCCCGAGCGCCGACCCCGCCAACACCGCCCCCGCGGACGCCAGGGTCGCGCTCGCCAAGGTCGGTACGCCGATTTCAGGACCGGCCCAGAACGGTGACGTCGCCCCCGGCACCATCGCGACCGGCACCGGCTCGTACGCCCCCGGCTTCGCCGTCGGCCAGACCACCGTCGTCACCGACCAGCAGGGCCTCGGCCTCTCCGGCATCAACTGCACCCCGTCCGACACCAGCTTCTGGTTCTCCGGCGCCAGCACGGCGGGGGACCGGGTGGACTACGTCAGCCTGGTCAACGCCGAGTCGATCGGGGCCGTGGTCGACCTCAAGTTCTTCGGCGACAAGGGCCCGCTCGAGGTCCAGGGCGCCGACGGCCTCACGCTCGCACCCGGCTCCTCGCAGGCCGTCCGGCTGCCCTCGCTGGTCAAGGACCAGAAGGACCTGGCCATCCACGTGGTGGCCCGCAGCGGCCGGGTCGGCGCCGGGCTGCACGCCGCCGACGGCAACAAGGGCGCCGACTGGGTGCCCGCCTCCGCGGATCCCGCCCCCATCCAGGTGCTCCCCGGGCTGGTCGGCGACGCCACCGCCGCCCATCTGGTGGTGGCCGCCCCGGGCGAGGACGACGCCGACCTCAAGGTCCAGGTCTCCGGCAAGAACGGCTGGTTCACCCCGGCCGGGTTCGAGACGGTCCACGTCAAGGCGGGCATGGTCACCGCGGTCGACCTCGGCCAGATCACCCGGACCGAGCCCGGCGCACTCCGGCTCAGCCCGTCCGACCCGGCCCACCCGACGCCGATCGTCGCCACCCTCCGGGTCGATCGGAGCCAGAACGGCAAGTCCGACGCCGCCTGGATCACCGGTGCGACTCCGATCAACAAGCGCGGCAGCCTCGCCGACAACCGGGGCGGTGGCGCCACCACGGTCTTCCTGACCGCCACCGGCGAAGCCGCCGCCAAGGTCAGGGTCACCAGCTCCGCCGGCAGCTCTGCGGGCACCCCCACCAGCAAGGACGTCGACATCCCTGCCGGCGCCACCGTCGCCCTCCCGGCCCCCGATCCGGCCGGCCTCAACGGCACCTTCGGCCTCACCGTCGAGAGCGTCTCCGGAGGTCCCGTGGCGGCGGCCCGGATGCTCCTGCTCCCGCTCAAGGACGTCCCGATGTTCACCATCCAGTCCATCCCGGACGACCACAGCACCGTCAGCGTCCCCCACGCCGCCCCGGACCCGGCCGTCCTCCTCCGCTGACCCGTGGGTCCAGGTCGCCGCGAGAGCGCCTGAGACTCCGCAACCTGCCGAGGTGCGGCTCCGCCCACGCGGCGGAGCCGCACCTCGGCAGAGCCGAGCCCCGGGCCGAGGGTCGTCGGCTACTCCTCGTCGTACCGGGGGTCGATCGCGTCCGGCGAGAGCCCCAGCAGGTCCGCGACCTGCTCGATCAGGATCTCGTGCACCAGCGCGGCCCGGTCGTCCCTGGTCTTCACCCGGATCTCCACCGGCCGCCGGTAGACGATGATCCGGCTCTTCCGCCCTTGGGCGGCCGCGATCACCCGCCCGAGCGGCACCGCCTCCGGCTCCGGCGCCCCCGCGTCGGCGAGCGGCACCTCCTGCACGGCGAACTCCACGTCGACCAGCTGCGGCCAGCGCCGTTCCAGCCGTTCCACCGACTCGCGCACGTAGTCCTCGAACAGCTCGGACCTGGTGAGCGAGATGGGCACCTGGGGAGGCGCCAACGGCCCTCGCAGGCCGCGGCCGTGCCTGTCCCGGTGTCTGCGACGCCGGGGCGGCTCGGCCGGTGATTGGGGTGCGGAGCTGTCCATATCAGAGTCGAGCGTAGCCCTTGGCAGCCCGGAAGTGGACCACCCCGGCCGGGGCCCATGTCGGCGACACGTGACACTCGGCGGGGGAGGGTCTTCGCGGCCTGGTCAGGAGTGCGGTACCGTCCACCCTCGTGAGCTCTGTACGTCGTTGTTCGCGGACCGCGTGCGGCCGACCGGCCGTCGCGACGCTGACGTACGTCTACGCGGACTCCACCGCCGTCCTCGGCCCGCTCGCGACCTACGCCGAGCCGCACTGCTACGACCTGTGCGCCGAGCACGCCGAGCGCCTGACCGCCCCGCGCGGCTGGGAGGTGGTCCGGCTGGCCGCCGAGGCCGGCCCGCTGCGGCGCTCCAGCGATGATCTGGAGGCGCTGGCCAACGCCGTCCGCGAGGCGGCCCGCCCGCAGACACCCCGTCAGACCAGGCCCTCCGGGCCCGACCCCACCGAGGCGGGCCGCCGGGGCCACCTGCGCGTCCTGCGCTCGCCCGAGAGCTGAGACCGTCCACCACCTGCGAGTACGCTGCCCTCCTCTGAGGACCCAACAGGTGTGGAGCGGCAGTGCGGGACTTGATGCAGTTGGTGAAGGCGTATGACGTGCGTGGTGTGGTGCCGGATCAGTGGGACGAGGGTCTGTCGTTCGCGTTGGGTGCTGCGTTTGTGCGGGTGGTGGGTGCGTCGGCGGTGGTGGTGGGGCATGACATGCGGCCGTCGTCGCCGTCGTTGTCGCGGGCGTTCGCGTTGGGGGCGGTGGGGTCGGGGGCGGATGTGGTGGAGATCGGGTTGTGTTCGACCGATCAGTTGTATTACGCGTCGGGGTCGTTGGATCTGGCGGGGGCGATGTTCACGGCGTCGCACAATCCGGCGCGGTACAACGGGATCAAGTTGTGTCGTGCGGGTGCGTCGCCGGTGGGGCAGGACACGGGGCTGACGGAGATCCGTGAGTTGGTGGAGTCGTGGACGGGTCCGGATGGCGTGGTGACGGTGCCGCCGTTGGAGGTGGCTGCGGGGTCGTTGTCGGTGAAGGACACGTTGGGTGGGTATGCGGGTCATCTGCTGGGTCTGGTGGACCTGGCGGGGATGCGGCGGTTGAAGGTGGTGGTGGACGCGGGGAACGGGATGGGCGGCCACACGGTGCCCACGGTGTTCGCGGGTCTGCCGGTGGATCTGGTGCCGTTGTACTTCGAGTTGGACGGGACGTTCCCCAACCACGAGGCGAACCCGTTGGATCCGGCGAACCTGGTCGACCTCCAGGCGAAGGTCGTGGAGTGCGGGGCGGATCTGGGGCTGGCGTTCGACGGGGACGCGGACCGCTGTTTCGTGATCGACGAGCGTGGTGAGGCGGTGTCGCCGTCGGCGATCACGGCGTTGGTGGCGGCGCGGGAGATCGCCCGGGTGCAGGCCGCCGGTGAGAGCAACCCGACCGTCATCCACAACCTGATCACCTCGCACACGGTGCCCGAGGTGGTCCGTGAGCTGGGTGCCACTCCCGTGCGGACCCGGGTGGGGCATTCGTTCATCAAGCAGGAGATGGCCGTCACGGGTGCGGTGTTCGGCGGGGAGCATTCCGCGCACTACTACTTCCGGGACTTCTGGCGCGCCGACACCGGGATGCTGGCGGCGTTGCACGTGCTGGCGGCGCTGGGGCACCAGGAGCGGCCGTTGTCGGCGCTGACGGCCGCCTACGACCGCTACAGCGCGTCGGGGGAGATCAACTCCACGGTCACCGACCAGGAGGCCGCCACCGCCAGGGTCGCCGCCCACTACGCCGGCTGTCCCGACGCCGGTACCGACACCCTCGACGGGCTCACCATCACCACGCCCACGTGGTGGCTCAACCTCCGCGCCTCCAACACCGAGCCCCTCCTGCGGCTCAACGTCGAAGCCGACACCCCCGCCATCATGGCCACCATCCGCGACACCGTCCTGACCCTCATCCGCACCTGACACCCCCCACCACCACACCGGCCGGTAGGGTGGCCAGTGGCCGGGCACCGTTGTACCGGCGGCACCGTGTACCGATTTCTGGAGCCTGACGACCATGAGCAGCCTGCCGTCCTTCCTGCTGGAGATCCTGGTCTGCCCCGAGTGCCACTCCGCGCTCGCCGAGGAGAGCAAGGGCGAGGAGCGCGAGCTGCGCTGCACCGGCGAGACCTGCGGCCTGGTCTACCCGGTCCGCGACGGCATCCCGGTGCTGCTGGTCGACGAGGCCCGCCGCCCCTCCTGATCCAGTCCGAGGCCGGAGGCCGCCGCAATGATCGACGACAGCCTGCTCGACGACCCGGCCGCCCTCCAGCGCGCCGACCGGGACCACGCCCTGCTCGCCCTGGCCGGCGCCGGGGCCCGGGTCAGGACCGCCCTGCGGCTCGCCGACGACGCCGGGCTGTCGGCACTGCGGCCGGACGGCCGCCCGCGCACCCTGCTGGTCGCGGGTCACGGCAGCGTGCTGGCCGCCGGCGGTGCGCTGGCCGCGCTGGCCGCCGGGACCACCCAGGTGCTCCCGCTGCCGCCGACCGACGCGGAGCCCGTACGGCGTGACCGGACGGCCGCCGACCCGCTCTTCTCGGCCGGGATGAGCTGGCAGCTGCCGGGCTGGGTCGGCCCGGTCGACCTGCTGGTTATCGCCTCCATCGACGGCACCGAGCAGGGCCTGATCGAGCTCGCCCAGCAGGCGTACGCGCGCGGCTGCTCGGTGGTGGTGATCGCCCCGGCGACCAGCCCGCTGACCGAAGCCGCGCACCAGGTCCGGGGCCTGCCGCTGCCGTACGCGCCGTCCACGGTGGGCCCGGCCGAGCCGGTCGCGGGTGCCGAGCCCGACCTGCCGCCGCTGGACCCGGGCGCGCTCTGGGCGCTGCTGGCCCCGCTGCTGGCGCTCACCGAGAAGCTCGGGGTGACCCAGCTGCCGCCCGGCTCGCTGCAGGCCACGGCCGACCGGCTGGACGAGACGGCGGTCCGCTGCCGCCCGGACGCCGGCGCGTACGTGAACCCGGCGAAGGACCTGGCCGGCAAGCTCTCCGGTACCGTGCCGCTGATCTGGGCCGAGGGCCCGGTGGCCACGGCGGTCGCGGAGCGGTTCGCCACCATGCTGGCCGACCGGGCCGGCCGCCCGGCGGTGGCCGGGGCGCTGCCGCAGGTGCTGACCACCCACCGGGGGATGTTCGTCGGGCAGCTCGGCTCGGGTGCGGACCCGGACGATTTCTTCCGGGACCGGGTGGACGAGCCCGACCCGCTACTGCTCCAGGTGCTGCTGCTCCGTCAGACCCCGGGCCGCGCCGCCGATCCGGCCGAGGATGACCAGGCCGAGGTGCCCGAGCCGGGGTACCCGGTCCGCCGCGCACACCGGCTGGCCGACGCGCACGACGTCCGGCTGACCGAGTACCGCAGTGCGCTGGCCGATCCGCTCCAGGCCCTGGCCGAGCTCACCGCGCTGACCGACTTCGCCGCCGTCTACCTCGGACTGGCCGCCACGCGGGACTGACCGGCGCCCAGGCGCCGTACCGCACCGGGATACTCTGTGCGATCGGCAAGCTGAGCGTCGGCCGGTGCGGTGCACCGGCCCAGTCGGAGGGACACCACCCCAGCATGAGCACCGAAGGCGGCACCAAGGCACTGGTTGCGGCGCTGTCCGCGAACCTGGCGATCGCCGCGAGCAAGTTCGCGGCCTTCGCCTTCACCGGCTCGTCCTCGATGCTGGCCGAAGGCGTGCACTCGGTGGCCGACTCGGGCAATCAGGTGCTGCTGCTGGTGGGCAGCAAGCGGGCGGCCCGCGAGGCCGACGAGGAGCACCCGTTCGGCTACGGCCGCGAGCGGTACATCTACGCCTTCGTGGTCTCCATCGTGCTGTTCAGCGTCGGTGGCCTGTTCGCCGTGTACGAGGGCGTCGAGAAGATCCGCCACCCGCACGAGCTGCACGGCTGGTACTGGGCGGTCGGCGTGCTGGTCTTCGCCATCCTGGCCGAGGGCTGGTCGTTCCTGACCGCGATCACCGAGGGCCGGAAGGCCAAGGGCGCGCTCGGCTGGGTCGACTACATCCGCCGGGCCAAGGCCCCCGAGCTGCCGGTGGTCCTGCTGGAGGACTTCGGCGCGCTGATCGGCCTCGTACTCGCCCTGCTGGGCGTCGGGCTCACCGTGCTCACGGGTGACGGGGTCTTCGACGGCATCGGCACGCTCTGCATCGGCCTGCTGCTGGTGGCCATCGCCGTGGTGCTCGCGCTGGAGACCCGCAGCCTGCTGATCGGCGAGTCCGCCGACAAGAACGAGGTGGCGAAGATCCGCGCGGCCCTGGTCGACCACGACTCGGTGACCCGGATCATCCACATGCGCACCCTGCACCTCGGCCCGGAGGAGCTGCTGGTCGCCGCCAAGATCGGCGTCAACGCCGAGGACAGCGCCGCCCAGGTGGCCGAGGCCATCGACCTGGCCGAGGCCCGGGTCCGCAAGGCCGTCCCGATCGCCCGGGCGATCTACCTGGAGCCGGACATCTACAGCGCCGACAAGGAGGCCCAGGGCCCCGACCGGGCGGCCACCCCCGGCGGTCCCTCGCACTGACGGACCGTCGGACCGGGCGCCCCGGTCCCGGCCGAATCCGTCCGTACGAATCCCGTGCGATCACGCCGTCGGTGTAGATTCGTCAGCAGAGCCAAACGTCGCTGCTGATGGCGGTCGATCGACGGCGTCCGGTGCACCCGGGCGGGGTCGGTCGAGGGAGAGAGGTCCTCCGACGGATTGTGCCGCAGCAGCAGTACGCCGAGCCGTCGGGCGTCCTGCCACTGAGCACACCCGTAAGACAGGCCCGAACCGTCCCATGCAGCGAGGAGCACTACCGCATGTCGACCAACCTCACCGGTGACTTCAAGGTCGCCGACCTCTCGCTTGCCGCCTTCGGCCGCAAGGAGATCCAGCTCGCCGAGCACGAGATGCCCGGTCTGATGTCGATCCGCAAGGAGTTCGCGGCCTCGCAGCCGCTGGCCGGTGCGCGGATCACCGGTTCGCTGCACATGACCGTGCAGACCGCCGTCCTGATCGAGACCCTGGTCGCCCTCGGCGCCGAGGTCCGCTGGTGCTCCTGCAACATCTTCTCCACCCAGGACCACGCCGCCGCCGCCATCGCGGTCGGCCCGGAGGGCACCCCCGAGAACCCCGCCGGTGTCCCGGTCTTCGCCTGGAAGGGCGAGACGCTGGAGGAGTACTGGTGGTGCACCGAGCAGGCGCTCACCTGGCCGAACGGCCAGACCCCGAACATGATCCTGGACGACGGCGGTGACGCCACCCTCCTGATCCACAAGGGCGTCGAGTTCGAGAAGGCCGGCCAGGCCCCGGACCCGTCCACCGCGGACAACGAGGAGTTCCGCCTCATCCTCGAGGTGCTCAACCGCACCCTCAAGGACACCCCGTCCAAGTGGACCGAGATGGCCGCCACGATCAAGGGCGTCACCGAGGAGACCACCACCGGCGTCCACCGCCTGTACGAGATGCACCGGGACGGCAAGCTGCTGTTCCCGGCCATCAACGTCAACGACGCGGTGACCAAGTCGAAGTTCGACAACAAGTACGGCTGCCGCCACTCGCTGATCGACGGCATCAACCGCGCCACCGACGTCCTGATCGGCGGCAAGGTCGCGGTCGTGGCCGGCTACGGCGACGTGGGCAAGGGCTGCGCCGAGTCGCTGCGCGGCCAGGGCGCCCGCGTCATCATCACCGAGATCGACCCGATCTGCGCGCTGCAGGCCGCCATGGACGGCTACCAGGTCACCACCCTGGAGGAGGTCGTCGGGATCGCGGACATCTTCATCACCACCACGGGCAACAAGGACATCATCCTTGCCAAGCACATGGAGCAGATGAAGCACCAGGCGATCGTCGGCAACATCGGCCACTTCGACAACGAGATCGACATCGCCGGTCTCTCGAAGCTCCCCGGCATCGTCAGGACCGAGGTCAAGCCGCAGGTCCACGAGTGGCGCTTCGCCGACGGCCACACCATCATCATGCTGTCCGAGGGCCGCCTGCTGAACCTCGGCAACGCGACCGGCCACCCGTCCTTCGTGATGTCGAACTCCTTCGCGAACCAGACCATCGCGCAGATCGAGCTCTTCACCAAGACCGAGGAGTACCCGGTCGGCGTCTACGTGCTGCCCAAGCACCTGGACGAGAAGGTCGCCCGGCTCCACCTGGACGCCCTGGGCGTCAAGCTCACCGTCCTGAGCCAGGAGCAGGCCGACTACATCGGCGTCCCGGTCGAGGGCCCGTACAAGCCGGAGCAGTACCGCTACTGATCCCGCCCCAGCAACGAACCGTGCGGCCGGCGCCCCCGTGGCACCGGCCGCACGGCCGTTCCGGCGGAGAGGTTGCACGTAGGCTTCGGCCCATGCCCAACGGCCGCTACCTGCACCACACAGCCTCACTGCACGGGAGCCACGACCACCAACTGCTCGGCGAGGAGCGCTTCAGCTGCGCCCCGGGCCCGGCCGGCTGGCGGTACGTCTCCAAGACGTACGCGCCCGACGGGGCCGTGCTGGCCACCACGGACCTCACGCTGGACTCCCGCGCCCGGCCGCTCAGGCTCGAACTGCGGTCCGGCGGCTGGCTGGTACGCGGCGGCGCGGTCGACGGCGTCACCTGGGTCCGTACGGCGGCCGACGGCAACCCCGAGCACGCGGCCGAGGGCTACGACCGGGCGCACGCCTTCACCGGCTCCTCGCCGGCCTTCCTGATCGCCACCGCCCGGCTGCTCCGGCTCCAGCCGGGCAGCAGCTCCCGGGTCAGGCTGGTCGCCTTCACCGACCCGGTGCTCGCGCCGCGCACCCTCGACCAGGGGTGGCTGCTGGAGTCCGTACAGACCCACGAGACCGACTCGGGCCCGCTCCAGGTCGAGCAGTACCAGGTCGCCGACCTGGAGACCGGCGAGCAGCAGATCGTCCACCTGGCCGGTGACGTGGTGCTCGCCGCCTCGGGCATCGAGCTGGAGGAGCTGGAGTCGCCGCCCAACCAGTGGCCGACCGAGTACTACGCCTGACCCGGGCTCAGGCGGGCGGCGCGAAGCCGGTCGGCGGCGCGGCCGGGGGCTCCTGAGGCTGGACCTGTGGCTGGACGGGCTGTCGGACCTGCGGGGCCTGCTGCGCCAGCCGGCTCGACGACCGCTCCCAGTCACGCCGTTGGCGCTCCGCCAGCACCGCGCCGAGGTAGGCCGCCGGGGGCACCCCGTACGGTGCGGCCTGGCCGGTGCGGGTCACCAGGTCAGCGACCAGACGCAGCGCCATGCCGTGCCCGACGGCCGGGTCCAGCTGTTCGATCCGTCCCAGGTACTGCCGGATCGCCAGCCAGAGCCCCTCCGGCACCGCAGAGAGGTCCAGCGCGACCAACCCGCCGCCCAGCCCCTGCATCAGCTCGGGGGACAGCGGCGGCAGTGCGGCCCGGCCGGCGCCTGAGCCGGGCACCCGCTCCCGGACCACCAGGGTCCCGGCGAAGACGTCCCCGAGTCGGCGGCCCTCCGGCGAGACCAGCGAGCAGATGACCGCCGGGACACCCATGAACATCAGCAGCTCGGCGAAGCCCACCAGCCCGCGCACCAGCGCGTGCCGGAACCGCACCGGTCCGCCGTCGGTCCGCACCACCCGCAGACCCATGGCCAACTTCCCGAGCGACCGGCCGCGGCTCAGCGTCTCGACCAGCACCGGCACGCCCACCAGGCAGAACACCATCAGCCCGAGCGCGATCGCCGCCGCAGCGGCGTCGTCCACCTCACTGAGCGTCGAGTCCAGCAGGAAGAGCGAGCCGATCAGCACGGCGAACTCGGCGAGCAGATCCAGCCAGACCGCCAGCGCCCGACTCGGCAGCTTGGCCGACCGCAGTCCGAGGACCACCGCCTCGCCCGTCACCAACTGACTCATCGTCCGCCACCCCGCCCGTTCGATCCGGCGGGCCGCCCCGCGTCTGAAGCCGCCAACATACGGCGCCGCCCGACCCCCGCGAAGGGCAACCCTCCCCTCTGGCATGCTGAGCCCGATTCCGTAGTCCCTCTTCCCCGCAGGAGACCGCCGCATGGATCTCGACGTCTTCGTCACCGCCCACCAGGCGGAGTGGCACCGTCTGGAGGTCCTGAGCAGGCAGCGCCGCCTCAGCGGGGAGGAGGCCGACGAACTCGTCACCCTCTACCAACGCGCCACCAGCCACCTGGCCCAGATCCAGTCCGCCGCCCCCGACCCCACCCTGGTCGGCCGCCTCACCACCCTGGTGGCCAGGGCCCGCAGCGCGGTGACCGGCGCCCGCAGCGCCTCCTGGCGCGACGCCGGCCGGTACTTCACCGTCAGCTTCCCCGCCGCGCTCTACCGCTCGCGCCGCTGGTGGATACCGATCGCCGTGCTCTCGATCCTGCTCTCCGCCCTGGTCGGCTGGTGGGTGGCCGCCCACCCGGAGATCCGGGACAGCCTGGCCGCCCCCGACCAGATCCGCGAGATGACCAGGCCTGGCGGCCAGTACGAGACGTACTACTCCGACCATCCCGCCAGCTCCTTCGCAGCCCAGGTGTGGACCAACAACGCCTGGATCGCCGCCCAGTGCCTGATCTTCGGCGTCCTGCTGGGCCTCCCGGTCGTCTGGGTCCTGATCAGCAACGTGATGAACCTCGGCGTCGCCCTCGGCCTGATGAGCTCGGCCGGCCGTCTGGACTTCTTCCTCGGCCTGCTGCTCCCGCACGGTCTGCTCGAACTCACCGCGGTCTTCGTCGCCGCCGGCCTCGGCCTCCGCCTCGGCTGGACCGTCATCGACCCCGGCCCGCGCCCCCGCGCCACCGCACTTGCCGAGGAAGGCAGGTCGGTGATCGGCATGGCCATCGGCCTCGCCGCCGTCCTGTTCGTCAGCGGCCTGCTCGAAGCCTTCGTCACCCCCTCCGGACTCCCCACCTGGGCCCGGATCGGCATCGGCGCACTCGCGGAGTTGCTCTTCCTCCTGTACGCCCTGGTCCTCGGCTGCCGAGCCGCAGCCGCGGGCGACCTGGGCGACCTCGATTCGGCCGATCTGACGGACCTGAACCCGGTGGCGGCGTAGCTCGTCCGTGGTCGGTACAGGGTCGCTGACCTGGTAGTCTTCTCCTCAGCGCAGCAAAACCATTGACGTGGCCGCGATGTGCTAGTAGGTTTGAACGGTTGAGACGGGCTGGACAACAGCCACCTTGAAGGTTTAGAGTCTACGACGTAGCCCGGATGGGGCAGTGAGTATCCACGGATACCCGCCACCAATCCGGCGACAATCCCTCCCAGCGGGAATTCAGAATGAATGAAGCCGGTAAAACGGCCGAAATTGTTCTGCTAAGCTGGGAAACACGAACGAAGCGCCCGGAGGGTCCGCCTGATAAGCGGCTCGAAGGAAGTGTCCGTTCCTTGAGAACTCAACAGCGTGCCAAAAGTCAACGCCAGATATGTTGACATCCCCGGCCTCACTTTGTGGGGTTGGAGATTCCTTTATGAAGTAAAACACTAGCGAGGACGCAGTGCGCGGGGCCGCCTATTCCGGTGGTTGCCGTGCCGCTCAACGCGAGTGGCTCGCGAGATTACTCGCAGACATTCACGGAGAGTTTGATCCTGGCTCAGGACGAACGCTGGCGGCGTGCTTAACACATGCAAGTCGAACGATGAAGCTCTTCGGGGTGGATTAGTGGCGAACGGGTGAGTAACACGTGGGAAATCTGCCCTGCACTCTGGGACAAGCCTTGGAAACGAGGTCTAATACCGGATATGACCTTCCTCTGCATGGGGGTTGGTGGAAAGCTCCGGCGGTGCAGGATGATCCCGCGGCCTATCAGCTTGTTGGTGGGGTAATGGCCTACCAAGGCGACGACGGGTAGCCGGCCTGAGAGGGCGACCGGCCACACTGGGACTGAGACACGGCCCAGACTCCTACGGGAGGCAGCAGTGGGGAATATTGCACAATGGGCGAAAGCCTGATGCAGCGACGCCGCGTGAGGGATGACGGCCTTCGGGTTGTAAACCTCTTTCAGCAGGGAAGAAGCGCAAGTGACGGTACCTGCAGAAGAAGCACCGGCTAACTACGTGCCAGCAGCCGCGGTAATACGTAGGGTGCGAGCGTTGTCCGGAATTATTGGGCGTAAAGAGCTCGTAGGCGGCTTGTCGCGTCGGTTGTGAAAGCCCGGGGCTTAACCCCGGGTCTGCATTCGATACGGGCAGGCTTGAGTGTGGTAGGGGAGATCGGAATTCCTGGTGTAGCGGTGAAATGCGCAGATATCAGGAGGAACACCGGTGGCGAAGGCGGATCTCTGGGCCATTACTGACGCTGAGGAGCGAAAGCGTGGGGAGCGAACAGGATTAGATACCCTGGTAGTCCACGCCGTAAACGTTGGGAACTAGGTGTTGGCGACATTCCACGTCGTCGGTGCCGCAGCTAACGCATTAAGTTCCCCGCCTGGGGAGTACGGCCGCAAGGCTAAAACTCAAAGGAATTGACGGGGGCCCGCACAAGCAGCGGAGCATGTGGCTTAATTCGACGCAACGCGAAGAACCTTACCAAGGCTTGACATATACCGGAAACGGCTAGAGATAGTCGCCCCCTTGTGGTCGGTATACAGGTGGTGCATGGTTGTCGTCAGCTCGTGTCGTGAGATGTTGGGTTAAGTCCCGCAACGAGCGCAACCCTTGTTCTGTGTTGCCAGCATGCCTTTCGGGGTGATGGGGACTCACAGGAGACTGCCGGGGTCAACTCGGAGGAAGGTGGGGACGACGTCAAATCATCATGCCCCTTATGTCTTGGGCTGCACACGTGCTACAATGGTCGGTACAAAGGGCTGCGATGCCGCGAGGCGGAGCGAATCCCAAAAAGCCGGCCTCAGTTCGGATTGGGGTCTGCAACTCGACCCCATGAAGTTGGAGTTGCTAGTAATCGCAGATCAGCATGCTGCGGTGAATACGTTCCCGGGCCTTGTACACACCGCCCGTCACGTCACGAAAGTCGGTAACACCCGAAGCCGGTGGCCTAACCCGTGAGGGGAGGAGCCGTCGAAGGTGGGACCAGCGATTGGGACGAAGTCGTAACAAGGTAGCCGTACCGGAAGGTGCGGCTGGATCACCTCCTTTCTAAGGAGCACATAGCCAGACCGGGACGAATGCTCTCGGTTGGTTGCTCATGGGTGGAACGTTGACTATTCGGCACACACGGTCTGTTGGCCTCACAAGTACTGCTTCGGCGTGGAAAGTGGGTCGGTGAGGGCGGGTGTGTCGGGCACGTTGTTGGGTCCTGAGGGAACGGCCGTGAGGCTGTTGCTTCAGTGCCGGTCCTACTTGAGGACATCCTGTCAGGGGTGCCGAGGGTGGGTGTCTGGTCGTTGTTTGAGAACTGCACAGTGGACGCGAGCATCTGTGGCCAAGTTTTTAAGGGCGCACGGTGGATGCCTTGGCACTAGGAACCGATGAAGGACGTGGGAGGCCACGATAGTCCCCGGGGAGCCGTCAACCAGGCTTTGATCCGGGGGTTTCCGAATGGGGAAACCCGGCAGTCGTCATGGGCTGTCACCCGCACCTGAACACATAGGGTGTGTGGAGGGAACGAGGGGAAGTGAAACATCTCAGTACCCTCAGGAAGAGAAAACAACCGTGATTCCGGGAGTAGTGGCGAGCGAAACCGGATGAGGCTAAACCGTTTTGGTGTGAGACCCGGCAGGGGTTGCCAGAGCGGGGTCGTGGGAAAGTTCTTGATTGGTCTGCCGGCCGGTCGGTGAGTCAGAAACCGTATGGATAGTCGAAGGACATGCGAAAGGTCCGGCGTAGAGGGTAAGACCCCCGTAGACGAAATCTGTGCGGCTCACTTGAGCTTCTCCCAAGTAGCACGGAGCCCGAGAAATTCCGTGTGAATCTGGCGGGACCACCCGCTAAGCCTAAATATTCCCTAGTGACCGATAGCGGATAGTACCGTGAGGGAATGGTGAAAAGTACCGCGGGAGCGGAGTGAAATAGTACCTGAAACCGTGTGCCTACAAGCCGTGGGAGCGTCGGACATGCAGCTTGCTGTGTGTCTCGTGACTGCGTGCCTTTTGAAGAATGAGCCTGCGAGTTTGCGGTGTGTAGCGAGGTTAACCCGTGTGGGGTAGCCGTAGCGAAAGCGAGTCCGAATAGGGCGGTACAGTTGCATGCCCAAGACCCGAAGCGGAGTGATCTAGCCATGGGCAGGTTGAAGCGGAGGTAAGACTTCGTGGAGGACCGAACCCACCAGGGTTGAAAACCTGGGGGATGACCTGTGGTTAGGGGTGAAAGGCCAATCAAACTCCGTGATAGCTGGTTCTCCCCGAAATGCATTTAGGTGCAGCGTCACGTGTTTCTTGCCGGAGGTAGAGCACTGGATAGGCGATGGGCCTCACCGGGTTACTGACCTTAGCCAAACTCCGAATGCCGGTAAGTGAGAGCGTGGCAGTGAGACTGTGGGGGATAAGCTCCATGGTCGAGAGGGAAACAGCCCAGAACACCGACTAAGGTCCCTAAGCGTGTGCTAAGTGGGAAAGGATGTGGAGTCGCAGAGACAACCAGGAGGTTGGCTTAGAAGCAGCCACCCTTGAAAGAGTGCGTAATAGCTCACTGGTCAAGTGATTCCGCGCCGACAATGTAGCGGGGCTCAAGTACACCACCGAAGTCGTGTCATTGCAGCAATACCCCCAACGGGGGCTGTGATGGGTAGGGGAGCGTCGTGTGCCGGGTGAAGCAGCGGAGGAATCCAGTTGTGGACGGTTCACGAGTGAGAATGCAGGCATGAGTAGCGATACAAGAGTGGGAAACTCTTGCGCCGATTGACCAAGGGTTCCTGGGTCAAGCTGATCTGCCCAGGGTAAGTCGGGACCTAAGGCGAGGCCGACAGGCGTAGTCGATGGACAACGGGTTGATATTCCCGTACCCGCTTTGAAGCGCCAACGTCGAACCTCTGAATGCTAAGCCCGTGAAGCCGGCCCGGAGTCTTCGGACAAAGGGACGTGGTGGAGCCGGTGACCCAACAGGGTAGTAGGTGAGCGATGGGGTGACGCAGGAAGGTAGTCCAGCCCGGGCGGTGGTTGTCCCGGGGTAAGGGTGTAGGCCGAGTGATAGGCAAATCCGTCACTCATTAAGGCTGAGACCTGATGCCGAGCCGATTGTGGTGAAGTGGATGATCCTATGCTGTCGAGAAAAGCCTCTAGCGAGTTTCATGGCGGCCCGTACCCCAAACCGACTCAGGTGGTCAGGTAGAGAATACCGAGGCGTTCGGGTGAACTATGGTTAAGGAACTCGGCAAAATGCCCCCGTAACTTCGGGAGAAGGGGGGCCGGAACTGGTGATGAGTCTTGCACTCTGAGCTGGGGCCGGCCGCAGAGACCAGCGAGAAGCGACTGTTTACTAAAAACACAGGTCCGTGCGAAGCCGTAAGGCGATGTATACGGACTGACGCCTGCCCGGTGCTGGAACGTTAAGGGGACCGGTTAGTCAATCTTCGGGTTGGCGAAGCTGAGAACTTAAGCGCCAGTAAACGGCGGTGGTAACTATAACCATCCTAAGGTAGCGAAATTCCTTGTCGGGTAAGTTCCGACCTGCACGAATGGCGTAACGACTTCTCGACTGTCTCAACCATAGGCCCGGTGAAATTGCATTACGAGTAAAGATGCTCGTTTCGCGCAGCAGGACGGAAAGACCCCGGGACCTTTACTATAGCTTGATATTGGTGTTCGGTTCGGCTTGTGTAGGATAGGTGGGAGACTTTGAAGCGGCAACGCCAGTTGTCGTGGAGTCGTCGTTGAAATACCACTCTGGTCGTGCTGGATGTCTAACCTGGGTCCGTGATCCGGATCAGGGACAGTGTCTGGTGGGTAGTTTAACTGGGGCGGTTGCCTCCTAAAGAGTAACGGAGGCGCCCAAAGGTTCCCTCAGCCTGGTTGGCAATCAGGTGTTGAGTGTAAGTGCACAAGGGAGCTTGACTGTGAGACCGACGGGTCGAGCAGGGACGAAAGTCGGGACTAGTGATCCGGCGGTGGCTTGTGGAAGCGCCGTCGCTCAACGGATAAAAGGTACCCCGGGGATAACAGGCTGATCTTCCCCAAGAGTCCATATCGACGGGATGGTTTGGCACCTCGATGTCGGCTCGTCGCATCCTGGGGCTGGAGTAGGTCCCAAGGGTTGGGCTGTTCGCCCATTAAAGCGGTACGCGAGCTGGGTTTAGAACGTCGTGAGACAGTTCGGTCCCTATCCGCTGTGCGCGTAGGAATATTGAGAAGGGCTGTCCCTAGTACGAGAGGACCGGGACGGACGAACCTCTGGTGTGCCAGTTGTTCTGCCAAGGGCATGGCTGGTTGGCTACGTTCGGGAGGGATAACCGCTGAAAGCATCTAAGCGGGAAGCCTGCTTCGAGATGAATATTCCCACCTCCTTGAGAGGGTAAGGCTCCCAGTAGACGACTGGGTTGATAGGCCGGATGTGGAAGCCCTGTAAGGGGTGGAGCTGACCGGTACTAATAGGCCGAGGGCTTGTCCTCAGTTGCTCGCGTCCACTGTGTTGTTCTGAAACAACGACCCCCTGCCATGGTCACGGTGGGGTGCGGTTGACAGTTTCATAGTGTTTCGGTGGTCATAGCGTGAGGGAAACGCCCGGTTACATTCCGAACCCGGAAGCTAAGCCTCATAGCGCCGATGGTACTGCAGGGGGGACCCTGTGGGAGAGTAGGACGCCGCCGAACAATCATTCACAGAAAGCCCCCCGGCTATCAGCCGGGGGGCTTTCTGCATTTCCCCGGCCCGTGTTACGTTCCCGCCATGTCAAAGAGTGAGATCGATCTGCTGACCGCCGAGTTCTTCGGATCCTTCGACAACCGGGAGGGCAAGGTGGCCGACGTGGACCGGATACGTCGGCTGATGCTGCCCGGCGGGGTGATCGTCAAGACCGGTGCCGATGGCCTGGTCACCTACACCGTGGAGGAGTTCGTCGAGCCTCGTGAACGGCTGCTGTCCGATGGGCGGTTGACGGAGTTCCACGAGTGGGAGACCTCGGAGCGGACCGAGGTCGTGGGGGACATCGCGTGCCGCGTCGGCGAGTACCGCAAGGCCGGTGTCATGGAGGGTGAGCCGTTCGAGGGCGGCGGCACCAAGACGATCCAGTTCGTCCGTACCGAGGAGGACGGTTGGCGGATCGTGGCGTTCTCCTGGTACGACCAGCCCTGACCGAGAAGTCCTGCCGACGCGAACCAGCCCTCAGGATCGACGAGTCCTCTTCGTGCCCGTCCGCGAACGGGCGGCGGCGGCCGCCGACGCGGAGGCGAGGACGAGGAAGGTGCTGACCGCGTAGAACGCAGTCGGGCCGGCGCTGAAGATCCGGAGTTGGCTCTTCAGCGCCCCGTAGTACTCGGGCTCGGTGAGCTCTGCCCTGGCCCTGTGCTGCGGTTGGGCGACCCCGCAGAGCACCGACGCCAGCACGAAGTACACTCGGTAGCCGCCTCGCAGTTCCCCCACAACAGCGTTTTGGGCGCCCGCGAGCCGGGCCCCCGGTCATGAACGGGGCTGTCAGAGCCGACCTGCAGCCTTGAGGGCCAGGTAGGTGTCGGCCAGTGCCGGGGGGAGCGCGGTCGGCGGGCTGTCCAGGACGGTGACGCCGCGGCGGGTGAGTCGGGCGGCGGTGCGGGTCCGGTCCGCGCGGGTCTGTTCTGCTGCTGCGGCGCCGTAGACGTCCTGGACGGTGCCGCGGGTTGCTGCCAGCTCGTCCAGCCGGGGGTCGGCGACGGAAGCCAGGACGACCTCGTGGCGCTTGGTCAGCAGCGGGAGCTGGGGGAGCAGCCCCTCCTCGATCGGGTCCGCGTCGAGGCCGGTGAGCAGCACGATCAGGGAGCGGTGCGGGGCCAGCCGGAGGGTGGCCGAGGTGAGGGCGCGCAGGTCGGTCTGGACCAGCGCGGGTTCGAGGGTCGCCATCGCGTTGGTGAAGGCGGGGAGCACCTCGGAGGCCGACCGGCCGAGGACGGTGCGCCGGGCGTGCAGGTCGTGGGCGAGCAGGTCCACCCGGTCGCCGGCCTTGGTGGCCAGCGCGGCCAGCAGCAGGGCGGCGTCCAGCGCGGCGTCCAGGCGCGGGGCGTCGCCGACCCGGCCGGCCGAGGTGCGGCCGGTGTCGAGGACGATCAGCACGTGCCGGTCGCGTTCGGGACGCCAGGTGCGGACGGCGACGGTGTTGCGGCGGGCGCTGGCGCGCCAGTCGATGGAGCGCACGTCGTCGCCGGGCAGGTACTCGCGCAGGGAGTCGAACTCGGTGCCCTGGCCACGGCTGAGCAGCGAGGTACGACCGTCCAGTTCGCGCAGCCTGGCCAGTCGGGACGGCAGGTGCTTGCGGCTGGCGAACGGCGGCAACGCCCTTATGGTCCAGGGAACTTGGTGGGATCCCTGACGGGCCGCCAGGCCGAGCGGGCCGAGGGAACGGACCGTGACCCGGTGGGCGTGGTGGTCGCCGCGGCGGGTGGGGGCGAGGTGGGTGGTGAGTCGGCGGCGTTCGCCGGCCGGGACGGTGACGGTGTGTCGGGAGCCCGGCACGGCGGTGCCGGGCTCCCACGCCGAGGGTGCCCAGGCGTCACGGAGCCGACCCCGAAGAGGGCGTCCGGACGGGTTGGTGACGGACAGTTCGACGTCCACCGGGTCGCCGAGCCGGACCGTCGTGTCACCGCCCCGCTCGAACCGCAGGGTGCGGACCGGGGCGGCGAGGACGAGATCGGCCAGCACAGCGAGCAGGAGCGGGAGGCAGACCGCGCCGATCCCGGCCCAGGAGGGCAGCAGGAGGCCCACGACCAGCGCGCCGAGCGCGGCGACGAGGGCGGTTCGGCCGGTCAGGGCCATCAGGTTGCTCCTAGGGCAGGGTGAGGGAGGGTCAGCGCGGGGCCGGGGTCTGGGTCAGGACGGCCTGGATCACCGAGTCGGCGGTGACGCCCTCCATCTCGGCCTCGGCGCGGAGCTGGACGCGGTGCCGCAGGGTGGGCAGGGCGAGTGCCTTGACGTCGTCGGGGGTGACGTAGTCGCGGCCCGCCAGCCAGGCCCAGGCGCGGGAGGTGCCGAGCAGGGCGGTGGCACCGCGCGGGGAGACGCCGATGGAGAGCGACGGGGACTGCCGGGTGGCCCGGCAGAGGTCGACGATGTAGGCGAGCACCTCGGGGGAGACGGTGAGCTTCGCGATCTCGGCGCGGGCGGCGGCCACGTCGGCGGGGCCGGCCACCGGGCGGACCCCGGCGGCGGCCAGGTCGCGCGGGTCGAAGCCTGCGGCGTGCCGGGCGAGCACCTGGAACTCCTGCTCGCGGGTCGGCAGCGGGAGGACCAACTTGAGTAGGAAGCGGTCGAGTTGGGCCTCGGGGAGCGGGTAGGTGCCCTCGTACTCGACCGGGTTCTGGGTGGCGGCGACCAGGAACGGTTCGGGCAGCTTTCGGGGTTCGCCGTCGACGGTGACCTGGCGCTCCTCCATCGCCTCCAGCAGCGAGGCCTGGGTCTTCGGAGGGGTGCGGTTGATCTCGTCGGCGAGCAGCAGGTTGGTGAAGACCGGGCCGGGCTGGAAGGAGAACTCGGCGGTCCTGGCGTCGTAGACCAGCGAGCCCGTGACGTCACCTGGCATCAGGTCGGGGGTGAACTGGATGCGCTTGGTCTCCAGGCTGAGTGCGGTGGAGAGAGTGCGGACCAGCAGGGTCTTGGCGACGCCGGGGACGCCTTCGAGCAGTACGTGGCCGCCGCAGAGCAGGGCGACCACCAGGCCGGTGACGGCGGCGTCCTGGCCGACCACGGCCTTGGCGATCTCGGTCCGGAGCGCGGTGAGTGCGGCCCTGGCGTCCGAGGCGGGCGCGTCGGCAGAGGTGGAGGGCGGGACGGCAGCCGGGGCGTCAACCGGGGTCGCGTCGGTCTTGGTGAGGGGAGTGGGGGCGGCCTGCTCGGTCACGGCTGTCGTACCTGCCTTTCCAGGGCATCGAGTTGGTCGGTCAGCCGCAGCAGTGCGGCGTCGTCGGTGGGTGCGGCGCCGTACAGCAGCGCGTGCAGGTCGGTGGCGGGCTGCCGGACGCGATCGGCGACGGCGGCGCACAGGGCGGTCGGCTCGGGTTCGCCGGTGCTGAGCGGCATGCCCAGGGCGGTGGCGATCCGGTGCCTGGCGGCCCGGCGCAGCGCGTCAGCGGCTCGGCCGCGGGCCTTGGCCCGGTGGTAGAGCCGGGCCCGGCCCTCGGTGGTCTCGGCGGCGCGGACCACGACGGGCAGGTCCTCGGTGACCACCGGGCCCAGTCGGCGGGCCCGCCAGAGGGCGGTGAGCAGGGCGGCGATACCGAGTTGGACGGCGGCCCAGTTCCAGCCGGCCGGGATGAAGTCGGTGAGGCTCTTGGGCTCCTGGCCGGCCGGCAGGTTGCTGTAGTCCGGGAGGTACCAGACCAGTTGGCGGCGGGAGCCGAGCAGACCGAGGGCCAGCGAGGCGTTGCCCTGCTCGTCCAGCCGGTCGTTGGTGAGGGCCCGGGCGCTGCCGAGCACCACGATCTCGCGGGAGCCCGGGTCGGTGTGCCGGACGAGCGTGGGGTGGCCGCTGACGGCGTAACAGCCGACGTCGGTGGGGCCCGGGTCGTAGAGCAGACCGCCGAGTTCGGCGCGGTCGGCCCGGGTGGCCTCGGGGAGCGCGCAGCCGGGGTCGGTGGCGAGCGGGTCCCGGTACAGCGGTTCGCCGTCGGGGGCGGTGACCAGCGTGATGTCGGGGGTGATGGCGGCGAGCGCGTTGCGGTCCGGGCCGATCAGCACCAACCGGCTGTCGCTGCCGCGGTGTTGGCGGCCCAGCTGGACGAGCTGGCGGGACGGCATGGGGGCGGTGAAGGGGACGACCACGGTGGTGCCGGGTTCGGCGAGGGCGGCGGTGAGCTCGGCCTCGGTGGCGATCGTACGGGTGGTCAGGCCGCGTTCCTCCAGCAGGTGGAGGGCGGCCCGGGTGCCGTGCGGGTCGGTGTCGCGCGGGTCGAGTGGCGGGTACTCGCGGTGGCCGCCGAGGCCGGAGATCAGCAGTGCGGTCAGCAGGACGAAGACCGCGGCGGCCGCGAACCACCGGCTGCGGCGCCAGAGTTGGGCCCAGCCGGGGAAGACGTCGACCGGGGTGGAGGTGGTGGTCATCCGGCGGCTCCGGTCAGGGTCGGCCGGGCGGCGCCGAGCGTCCGGTCGAGGTACAGCAGCGACTGGTACGCCGCCTGGTCGGCGGCATGCTCGCCGTAGACCACCTCGTCGAAGGTGCGGGCCGCCCGGCGGAGCGCGTCGGCGTGCTCGGGCAGGACCCGTCCGGCTTCGTCGGCGGCCTCGTCGGCGGTTCGGCCCGGGCGGACATCGAGCAGCGTACGCTCCTCCAACGCCCGGACGATCGCCCGGAGTTGCTCGCGTACGGCGGCCTCCCAGGCGCCTGCCGCAGCGTGCGCGGCGGCTGCGGCGCGGTGGTCGGCCGCCGTGGCGGGGCCGGTGTTCTCGAAGAGGGTGGCAGCCGCTCGGGCCGTCCGCCGGGGCAGGCCGAACCGCCACCAGAGGGCGGCCACGAGCAGGGCGGCGATCAGCAGGAAGAGCATTGTGGCGGTCAGTCCGCCGCCGGGCAGGCCGACCGCGCCGAAGGCCCGGTCGAGCTGTTCGAGGACCCAGTCCCTGATGCGCTGGAGCAGGTTCGGGTCGTGCCGGTGGTAAGCCGGGTTCAGCAGTTCGGTGCGGGCGGCGTCCTGGGCCGGGTCCCGTTCGACGGTGACCGGAGCTCCGTCGGACGGGACCCATTCCCCCCATGCGGGCATTCGCTCAGGTCCCCTGCGGCCCGTACTGGCCGGGGATGCCGGCGGCCCGGGTGAGCTCGATGTCCAGCCCCTCGCGGCGGATCCGGCGGTCGACGTAGAGCAGCACGTTGACGGCGGCCTGGACCGGGACGGTGAGGGTGGAGGCCAGGATCGCGCCGACCGAGACGATTAGGATCATCACGGGCGGCCCGACGGCACCCAGGCCGGCGAACGGCTGGTCGGGGTCGCTCTCCATGGTCCCGATGCCGAAGACGGCCCCGAGGATGGTGAAGGGGGTCATCACGATCATGGTGAAGACCACGGCCAGCACCTGGATCAGCAGCGTGACCAGGAAGGTGCGCCACCAGGCGCCCTTGACCAGCCGACGGGAGCGGGACAGCGCGGTGAACACGCCCTGCTTCTCCAGCATCAGGGCGGGAGCGGCCAGGATCAGCTGGACGCCGATCCAGGCCGCCACTGCCATACCGGGCAGCAGGAACAGTGCGGTCAGCGCGAGGAGCCGGGGGTCGGCATCGTCGCCGACCGCAACGATGATCATCGGCAGCAGGGAGACCGCCAGGACGGCCAGCACCGCCAGTCCGGTGAGCAGGCTCAGTCCCGTCATCTTGAGCAGCTGCGGCCGGGCGGCGGCCCAGGCGGCGCCGATCGACACCGGCTGGCCGAGGATCGCCTTGCTGACCACCATGGTGAGCAGCGCGCTGGCCACGATGCCGAGCAGCGGGCCGAGCAGGTAGCCGAAGGCCAGCATGATCAGCGGGCCGACCGCGTCCGGCTGCTCGTACTGCCACCACTGGGCGACCGCCAGCACGCTCTGCTCGACGGCGGCGACGCCGAGACTGAGGCCGAGCATGGTGCGCCAGTAGGTGCGGACAGTGGTGAACGCGCCGTCCAGGATCTCGCCGACGCCGAGCGGCCGGAGCGGGATCACGCCGGGCTTGGGGCTCGGCGGCGGCCCCCAGCCGGGCTGACCCCAGCCGGGCGGCGGGCCACCGGCCTGCGGCCCCCAGCCGGACTGCGGCCCGGTCCCGCCGTACGGGCCCTGGCCGTAGGCTGCGTCGTACGGGCCTGGGCCCGGAGTGGGGGGAACTGCTGCCGACGGGCCGGCGTCCTCTCGGGGCGGCTCGGGCGAGCTGGGCGAGGCCCAGCCCGGAGTGTCGGTCATCACGGCTCCCTGGCGGAATCGGTACTCTGTGCCGCCCATCGTGCCATGGTGGCGACGGGCGATCGCTGGTCGGTCCCGGCACGCGTCAAGGGCGTCCGGCCACCGCGACGAGAGCAGTGAACTTTGCTACTAAATGACCGACTTGGCGGGCCAAGGCGCGCCAGAATGGCACGGCTGTGCGGCAGGTCACAATCCGGTAATGAGAGGATGGACCCATGAAGGGACGCGTCCTGGTCGTCGATGACGACACCGCACTGGCCGAGATGTTGGGCATCGTGTTGCGTGGTGAGGGTTTTGAGCCGTTTTTCGTCGCGGATGGGGACAAGGCACTAGCCGCGTTCCGGGAGACCAAGCCTGATCTGGTTCTCCTCGACCTGATGTTGCCCGGGCGGGACGGTATCGACGTCTGCCGGCAGATCAGGTCCGAGTCCGGCGTGCCCATCGTGATGCTGACGGCGAAGACCGACACCGTCGACATCGTGGTGGGCCTGGAGTCCGGTGCCGACGACTACGTCGTCAAGCCGTTCAAGCCCAAGGAGCTGGTGGCGCGGGTCCGCGCCCGCCTGCGCCGGGCCGAGGAGCCGACTCCGGAGCAGCTGACCATCGGCGATCTGGTGATCGACGTGGCGGGGCACTCGGTGAAGCGGGACGGGCGGGGCATCCCGCTGACCCCGCTGGAGTTCGACCTGCTGGTCGCGCTGGCCCGCAAGCCCTGGCAGGTGTTCACCCGCGAGGTGCTGCTGGAGCAGGTCTGGGGTTACCGGCACGCCGCCGACACCCGGCTGGTCAACGTACACGTCCAGCGGCTCCGTTCGAAGATCGAGAAGGACCCGGAGCGTCCCGAGATCGTCGTGACGGTCCGCGGCGTCGGCTACAAGGCCGGGCCCAGCTGACGTGAGGCACCAGACTGACGACTCCCCGTCGGGCACCGCCCCCGACGGGGAGTCCGCCGTGCGCGGGGACGTACTGAGCTCGACCACCGAGGGCCACCGGCCCCGCGGTGGTCCACGGGCCCTGCTCGCGTCGGTGGTCCGTCAGTTCCGGCGGCCGATCCACCGGCTGCTGGCGCTCTACCGGCGGTCGATCCAGGTCCGGGTGGTGGCGGCGACCCTGCTGCTGTCGCTCGCGGTGGTGCTGGTGCTCGGCGTGGTGGTCGTGGCCCAGGTGCGGGGCGGGCTGCTGAACGCCAAGAAGACCGCCGCCCAGGGCCAGGCCAAGGGCGGCTTCCAGATCGAGCAGGAGAAGATCAACGACGCGATCAACCTCCAGGCCAGGGTCGGGGCGAACAACGACCCGACCCGCGAGGAGATCAGCACCTGGCTGATCAAGCAGGTCTCCGACCTGGCCAGCGGGGGCACCGGGGTCTACTCGGTGATCGCCCTGGTGCCGACCTCGGACGTGCAGGAGAGCGCGGCCAGCGCCGGACTGCGCGGCGCGTACTACCTGGGTGACATCCTGCCCAGTTCGATCTCCGCCGACCTGCGCGGGCAGGTGGCGGCGGAGCCGTCGGTCTCCCACGAGCAGACCACGATGATCAAGCGTGACAGCGACCCCTTCGAGGAGCCGGGGCTGGTCATCGGCAAGCACTTCTCCGGGCCCGACAACACCAACTACCAGCTCTACTACGTCTTCTCCTTCGGGCAGGAGACCAAGACCCTCGACCTGGTGAGCGGCACCCTGGCGACCGCCGGGCTGTTCGTGGTGATGCTGCTGGGCGGCATCGCCTGGCTGGTGGTCCGTCAGGTGGTGACCCCGGTCCGGATGGCCGCCGGGATCTCCGAGCGGCTCGCCGCCGGGCACCTGGAGGAGCGGATGAAGGTCACCGGGACCGACGACATCGCCCGGCTCGGCGAATCGTTCAACCGGATGGCCAACGCGCTGCAGGCGCAGATCCGGCAGCTGGAGGAACTCTCCCGGGTGCAGCGGCGGTTCGTCTCGGATGTCTCGCACGAGCTGCGCACCCCGCTGACCACGGTCCGGATGGCGGCCGACCTGATCTACGACAGCCGGGACGACCTGGACCCGATGGCGGCCCGGTCGGCCGAACTGTTGCAGGGTCAGCTGGACCGCTTCGAGTCGCTGCTCGCCGACCTGCTGGAGATCAGCCGGTTCGACGCGGGCGCGGCGATCCTGGACGCCGAGCCGGTGGACCTGCGGGAGGTGGTCGGCCGGGTGGTCGAGGCCGCCGACCCGCTGGCGCAGGCCAAGGGCAGCGCGGTGATCATCCGTGGTGGTGAGGAGCCGGTGGTCGCCGAGGTGGACTCCCGGCGGATCGAGCGCATCCTGCGCAACCTGGTGGTCAACGCGCTGGAGCACGGCGAGGGCCGGGACGTGGTGATCCGGCTCGGTTCGGCCGGCGGCGCGGTCGCGGTCGGCGTCCGGGACTACGGGATCGGGCTCAAGCCCGGCGAGGCGTCCCGGGTGTTCCACCGCTTCTGGCGGGCCGACCCGTCCCGGGTACGGACCACCGGCGGCACCGGCCTGGGGCTGTCGATCGCGGTCGAGGACGCCCATCTGCACGGCGGCTGGCTCCAGGCCTGGGGCGAGCCCGGCGGTGGCTCGCACTTCCGGCTCACCCTGCCGCGCACCCGCGGCGGCGAGATCGGCCGGGCCCCGTTCCGGCTGGAGCCGGAGGACTCCCGGCACAACCGCGGCCTGAACTCCACCGGTGCGCCGTACCGGCGGGCCCGCCCGGCCGGGGCGACCGCCCTGACCGTGACGGGCGAGCCCGGCGGCGAGGTCCCGGAGACCCCGGAGACGCCCAACGGCGGCTTCGGCAGCGGTCTCGGCGGGGTGCTGAGTATCGGCCCCGGCCTGGGCAAGGCGCCGACCGCACCGGTCTCCGACCCCTCGGACGTCTGGGCCGTGGCGGCGGGGTACGGTGCGACCGGTGCCCAGGTGGTGGTGGACCGTTCGGCGGTCAGGCCGCCGACCGTGCCGAAGGCGTCCGACGGCGCCGACCAGAGCGAGACGGAGGGGGCCGGGCGTGCCGAGGACGGGCAGGACTGACCGACGGGCCGTGGCCGCGCTCGGCATGGTGATCGTCTCGACACTCACCGCGGGCTGCGTCGCGATGCCCTCCGACGGGCCGCCGGAGCGGGTCGAACTCCAGCAGGCCGGCGGGTCCGAGAACCTCCAGGTCCGGGTCTACCCGGTGGCCCCGTATCCGGGTGACGGGCCGAACAGCCTGCTGACGGGCTTCCTGGACGCGGCCAACGCGGACGAGCCCGCGTACGCCACGGCCGCCGAGTACCTGACGGTGGAGGCCGCCAAGCGGTGGAAACCGGACGCCGGTCTGGTGGTGCTGCGCAGCGTCTCCCAGCCGGTGACCACGGGTGCGATAGGTGACACCAGGGCCGAGTTCAAGGTGACAGGTGAACAGGTCGCCCGGCTCGACTCCAAGCACACCTACCGGGCCGACCACGACGCCCAGTTCGAGGCGCGCTTCTCCTTCGTCAAGGAGACCGAGGGCAAGAACAAGGGCCAGTGGCGGATCGACCAGCTGCCGGACGGTCTGATCATCGATCAGACCAAGTTCAAGAACGGCTACCGCGCCGTCCACCTCTACTACCCGACCGTCGCCGACCCGTGGGCCGAGAAGCCGCAGACCCCGGTGCTGGTGCCCGACCCGGTTTACCTGCGGCGCCGAATAGACCCGTTCACCTCCGCCGCCAAGGCCTTGGTCGAGGGGCCGTCGAGCTGGCTCGCCAACGTGGTGGACCCGGTCTTCGACCGGACCACCAAGATCCGCGACACCGTCACGGTGAGCGACAGCGGGGTGGCCACCGTGAAGATCAGCGTGCCGGACTTCGGCGGCCGCCAGCCGTACTGCCAGCAGATGGCGGCCCAGCTCTTTCACACCCTCTCCGACCTGCAGGGCAAGTCCCAGTTGATGCGGCTGGACCTCCAGGGTGACCGGGGCGGCTGCCAGACCGACGCGGGCCGCACCGCGCAGATCGCGCCGGGCGTCCTGGCCGGCGGAACGGCCGGAACGCAGCAGTACTACCTGCTGGGGAACGGCCAGTTGATCCAGGCCTCGGAGGACGCGAGGACCATGCCGGTGACCGGCGTGCTGGGGCAGGAGAACCCGCAGCGGCCCGCGGCCTTCGCGGTCCGCAGGGACGGCTTGGAGGCCGCCGTGATCAGCTCCGACCGCAGGCGGCTGGGCGTCACCGAGGGCGGCAAGCTCGGCGAGCCGGTGCTGACCAGCCCGGCCGTCGGACCGGAGGCCGGACTGACCTCGCCGAGCTGGGACGGGCGCGGCTCGCTCTGGGTGGTGGATCGCGAGCCGGAGGGCACCGAGGTGAAGGTGGTCCGCGGCAGGACCGTCGTGCCGGTCCGGATCGAGGGCCTGGACCGGCGCAGCGTCCGTTCGCTCAAGGTCTCCTCGGACGGGACCAGGATCGCGCTGGTGGTGGCCGACCAGGGCCGTCAGGGCCTGCTGATCGGCCGGATCGAGCACTCGGGCACCTCGGCCGCCCCCGCCGCCACGGTGACCGGGCTGCGGTCCGTCGGCACCGTGCTCAGCGAGGTGGTCTCGGTCTCCTGGGCCGACACCGACCAGCTACTGGTGCTCGGCAAGGAGGACGGCAAGCTCCAGCAGCTGCACTACTTCGGGACGGACGGCTCGGTCAGCACCGACTTCGCGCTCCAGGGCGGCGACTCGATGTCCTCGGTCTCCGCCACCGAGGCGCGCGGCGACCGGTCGGACAAGGTGCCGCCGGTGCTCGCCACCTCCTCCGCCGAGCAGCAGATCTACCGGCTGGTCGGCAACCAGTGGCGCGAGGTCCAGGGCAAGCCGAAGGCCTGGATGTTCAGCTACCCGGGCTGACCCGCCTGCGGACCGCCGCCGCGACCGTGGCGGCGCCCCGGGGCGGGTGCCCGAGCGCGGTGAGGGCCCGGGCCGCCTCGCTCAGGGTGGCCCCGGTGGTCACGAGATCGTCCACCAGCACCGCCTGACGGCCGCTCAGCAGCCTTACGGCACCGGGTCGGGGGCAGAGCGCACCGTGCAGGTTCGCGCGGCGCTGCGCCGCGCTCAGGCCCGACTGGTCGGCCACCGGGCGGCCGTGCCCGAGCACCGGCGCGGCCCGGACCGGGTGCCCGGCCCGGCGCAGCTCCCGGGCGGCGGCCCGGGCCAGCCGCAGCGTCGGATCGTGCCCCCGGGCGCGGACCGAGCGCCGCGTTGAGGGCATCGGCACCAGCAGCACGGGCCGCCCGTCCAGCAGCGGCCGGACGGCCCCGGCCAGCGCCTGCCCGAGCGGTCCGGCCAGCCGGAGCGCGCCGCGCTCCTTGTGGGCGATCAGCAACTGCCGGACCGGGTCCGCGTACGGGCCTGCGGCGTGCACCGGGGGCAGCCCGGGTGGAGCCGGATCGGGCCCGGCGGGTGAGGCCCCGGCAGCGGTGAGCGCGGTGCGGCAGGCGGGGCAGAGCTGGGTGCGGCCGGTGCGGCAGCCCGCGCAGGTGGTGGGCAGCAGCAGGTCGAGCAGTTCGAACAGGAGGTGGACGGCGATGGCGGCCTCCTCGGGCGCGGCTGAGCCAAACGGTCGTCCGCCCCGAGGGTGTTGTCCAGGCCTTTACCGATGTTTCACCCACCGGGGGGTAAACAGAGTGGAACAGCTGTACCGCCCGTACTGCGCCACTACGTTGTTCGACCGGCACAGGACTGGGGAGGCGAAATCCCGGTGTGAGGTGTTCGATAAGGCTCCAAGGGGTTTCAAGCGTTCCTGGTGGGGAGGAAGTGAGGTGAGGGCCAGTCGCGCTCGCCGCTCCCGGCGAACCACGGGTTCGGCGACAGAGAGGCTGGTCCGGCTGGGTCTCAGTCCGCTCCGGTGAGCACTCCGGATCGGCGTCAGCACAAGGGATCGGAGTTCTGCGTGGACATCGTCGTCAAGGGCCGCAAGACCGAGGTGCCCAAGAGGTTCCGCGAGCACGTGGCCGAGAAGCTGGAGAAGGTCCAGAAGTTCGACGACAAGGTGATCAGCCTCGATGTCGAGGTGTCCAAGGAACACAACCCGCGTCAGGCCGACCGGTCCGAGCGGGTGGAGATCACCCTTCGTACCCGTGGCCCGGTGATCCGGGCCGAGGCCGCCGCCGCCGACCCTTACGCGGCGCTCGATCTGGCCTCGGCGAAGCTCGACGCGCAGCTGCGCAAGTCGGCCGACCGGCGCCGGGTGCACAAGGGCGGCAACGGCCGTACCCCGATCAGCGTCGCCGAGGCGACGGCCGCGCTCGCCGCGCTCCCCGAGGCGGAGCCGCCGAGCACCGGGACGAACGGCGCCGTTCGCAAGACCATGATGGGATCCCTGGAGGTGGAGGGCGACGGCCCGCTCGTCGTCCGCGAGAAGACGCACGGCGCCGCGCCGATGGCGCTGGACCAGGCGCTGTTCGAGATGGAGCTGGTCGGCCACGACTTCTACCTCTTCGTCGAGAAGGACAGCGGGCTGCCGAGCGTGGTCTACCGGCGGCACGGTTACCACTACGGCGTGATCCACCTGACCACGGACGGTTCGACCGTCGGTGAGGTGGGCGGCGCCGGTGGTGCGATCGGCGGGCCCGACGAGGACTGAGCGGCCCCCGCTACGACAACGGAAGAGCAGTCGATGAACCGGTGACCCCCGGCGGCCGAGCCGCCGGGGGTCACCCAGCTGGGCGGCCCGACGGCGGAGGGTGATCAGTGGCGGCGCTTCGTGGAATGATGGCCGGACACTGACCGGTGACGGGGAGGCACGGATGGGGGAGCGATTCGGTCTGACGGCCGAACAGGCCCGGGAGGCGGACTACCCGCCGCGCCGGGCCGAACCGATCCGGGTGCTGGTGGTGGACGACCACGCCCTGTTCCGCCGAGGCCTGGAGATCGTGCTGGCCGAGGAGGAGGACATCCGGGTCGTCGGCGAGGCGGGGGACGGCGCGGAGGCGCTGGTCAAGGCGGCCGACCTGCTGCCGGACATCATCCTGATGGACGTCCGGATGCCCCGGCGGAGTGGGATCGAGGCCTGCACCGCGATCAAGGACGTGGTGCCCAGCACCAAGATCATCATGCTGACGATAAGCGACGAGGAAGCCGACCTCTACGAGGCGATCAAGGCGGGGGCCACCGGCTACCTGCTCAAGGAGATCTCCACCGACGAGGTGGCCACCGCGATCCGGGCTGTCGCCGACGGGCAGTCGCAGATCAGCCCTGCGATGGCCTCCAAGCTGCTCACCGAGTTCAAGTCGATGATCCAACGGCGTTCGGACGACCGGGAGTTGGTGCCCGCGCCGCGGTTGACCGACCGGGAGCTCGAGGTGCTCAAGCTGGTCGCCACCGGAATGAACAACCGGGAGATCGCCAAGGAGCTCTTCATCAGCGAGAACACGGTGAAGAACCACGTCCGGAACATCCTGGAGAAGCTCCAGCTGCACTCCCGGATGGAGGCCGTGGTCTACGCGATGCGGGAGAAGATCCTGGAGATCGGCTGACCCCTCAGCCCAGCAGCTTCTCCACCGCCGGGCGCAGCGACTCGTCGTGCAGCGCCTCCACCCGGACGTCCGTGCAGCCGACCCAGGAGGCGGCCTCGCGCAGCGCCTCGGCCAGTGCCCCGACGTGCCGGGGCGAGGTCAGCGAGACCTGACGGGCCACCAGGGTGCGGCCCTCGCGGGCCGGGTCGACCCGGCCGACCAGGCGGCCGCCGGCCAGCAGCGGCATCGCGAAGTAGCCGTGCACCCGCTTGTGCTTGGGGGTGTACGCCTCCAGGCGGTGCGTCATATCGAAGATCCGCTCGGTGCGGGGGCGGTCCCAGACCAGGGAGTCGAAGGGTGACAGCAGCGTGGTGCGGTGCCGCCCGCGCGGGGTGGTCGCCAGTGCCGCCGGATCGGCCCAGGCCGGGGCGGCCCAGCCGGCCACCGTCACCGGGACCAGGCGGGTCTCGGGCAGCGCGGCGTCGAAGTGCACGGCCTTGAGCCGGTGGTAGTCCATCAGGTCGGCCCGGGTGGCCACGCCGAGCGCGGCCCCGGCCTGGGTGATCAGCTGCCGGACGCACTCCCGGTCGGTCAGGTCCTGCTCGAACAGCTCGGCGGGGACGGCCTGTTCGGCGAGCGCGTAGACCCGCTTCCAGCTCCGCCGCTCGGTGCAGACCACGTCGCCGAAGGCGAGCGCCCGCTCCACCGCGATCTTGGTGTCGGACCAGTCCCACCACTCCGAGGTCCGCTTCGCGCCGCCCAGCTCGGTCGAGGTCAGCGGGCCCTCCGCGCGCAGCTGGTCGAGCACCCGCAGGTAGGTCTCCTCGCTGACCTCGCCGCCCCAGAGGTGGCCGCGGGCGCGGTAGGCCCGGCGGCGGAAGGCGAACAGCGGCCACTCCTCGATCGGCAGGATGCAGGCCGCGTGCGACCAGTACTCGAACGTGGCCGCCGACCCCCAGTACGCCGCCTCGACCGCCGGGCGGCCGACCGCGCCGAGCCGCGCGTACGGGATCAGCTCGTGCGAGCGGGCCAGCACCGAGATGGTGTCCAGCTGGACCGCGCCCAGCCGGCGCAGCACGCCCCGGACGCCGGCCCTGCGGTCCGGCGCGCCGAGCAGGCCCTGGGCGCGCAGGGCGATCCGGCGGGCGTCGTCGGCGGAGAGTTCGACGGTCGGGGCGGGAGAACTCGGGGCGGTCATGCCCAGCAGCGTAGATCCCGGGTAGGACAACGCGGCTCCGGGAACCTGGAACCCGTCCTGTACGTATCAACGAGCGCGAGGGGCAAGGACGGTGGACCGTTTTGTCCGGACCGGAGCGCTTTCGGGGGTTGTGCTCCCACGGGTGACACGGTATTACCGTGCTGACGCACCTCCCGGCGCGTTGGCCTCCTCGCATACGATGGCCCGTGCGGTGGGGTCGACCCATCGTGCAGTCGTCCAGAGCCGATCCAGGCAAGGAGCCCGCCCAAGTGTCCGTCTTCGACAAGATCCTGCGCGCCGGCGAGGGTAAGACCCTTCGCAAGCTGCAGCGGATTGCCGCCCAGGTCAACTCCATCGAAGAGGACTTCGTCAACCTCACGGACGACGAGCTGCGCGCCCTGACCGATGAGTACAAGCAGCGGCTGGCCGACGGCGAGACGCTGGACGACATCCTCCCCGAGGCGTTCGCCACCGTCCGCGAGGCCGCCAAGCGCGTGCTCGGCCAGCGGCACTACGACGTCCAGCTGATGGGTGGCGCCGCGCTGCACATGGGCTTCGTCGCCGAGATGCGCACCGGCGAGGGCAAGACCCTGGTCGGCACGCTGCCCGCGTACCTGAACGCGCTGACCGGCAAGGGCGTCCACCTGATCACGGTGAACGACTACCTCGCCGAGCGTGACTCTGAGTGGATGGGCCGGGTGCACCGCTTCCTCGGCCTCGAGGTCGGCGTGATCCTCGGCAACATGTCGCCGGCCGAGCGCAAGCGCCAGTACGCGATGGACATCACGTACGGCACCAACAACGAGTTCGGCTTCGACTACCTGCGCGACAACATGGCGTGGTCGCAGGACGAGCTGGTGCAGCGCGGCCACAACTTCGCGGTGGTCGACGAGGTCGACTCGATCCTGATCGACGAGGCCCGTACGCCGCTGATCATCTCCGGCCCGGCCGACCAGGCGACCAAGTGGTACGCCGACTTCGCCAAGCTGGTGCAGCGCCTCAAGCGCGACCGCGACTACGAGGTGGACGAGAAGAAGCGCACCGTCGGTGTGCTGGAGGAGGGCGTCAGCCGGGTCGAGGACTACCTCGGCATCGACAACCTCTACGAGTCGGTGAACACCCCGCTGGTCGGCTTCCTGAACAACGCGATCAAGGCCAAGGAGCTCTACAAGAGCGACAAGGACTACGTCGTGATGAACGGCGAGGTCATGATCGTCGACGAGCACACCGGCCGCATGCTGGCGGGCCGCCGCTACAACGAGGGCATGCACCAGGCCATCGAGGCCAAGGAGGGGGTGGAGGTCCAGAACGAGAACCAGACGCTGGCCACCGTCACCCTGCAGAACTTCTTCCGGCTGTACGACAAGCTCGGTGGCATGACCGGTACCGCCACCACCGAGGCGGCCGAGTTCCACCAGATCTACAAGCTCGGCGTGGTGCCGATCCCGACCAACAAGACCCCGCTCCGGATCGACCAGCCCGACCTCATCTACAAGTCCGAGCCGGCCAAGTTCGCGGCCGTGGTCGAGGACATCGCGGAGAAGCACGAGAAGGGCCAGCCGATCCTGGTCGGCACCGTCTCGGTGGAGAAGTCCGAGTACCTCTCCCAGGAGCTGCGCAAGCGCGGGATCCCGCACGAGGTGCTGAACGCCAAGCACCACGAGCGCGAGGCGCAGATCGTCGCCCAGGCGGGCCGCAAGGGCGCCGTCACGGTCGCGACCAACATGGCCGGCCGTGGCACCGACATCATGCTCGGCGGCAACGCCGAGCACCTCGCGGCGGCCGAGCTGGCCCAGCGCGGGCTGACCGAGCTGGACACTCCGGAGGAGTACGAGGCCGCCTTCCCGGCCGCGCTGGAGAAGGCCAAGGCCGCGGTCAAGGCCGAGCAGGAGGAGGTCCAGAGCCTGGGCGGCCTCTACGTGCTCGGCACCGAGCGCCACGAGTCCCGCCGGATCGACAACCAGCTCCGCGGCCGCTCCGGCCGTCAGGGCGACCCGGGCGAGTCCCGGTTCTACCTCTCGCTCGGCGACGACCTGATGCGGCTCTTCAAGGCCGGCATGGTCGAGCGCGTGCTCGCGATGGCCAACGTCCCGGAGGACGTGCCGATCGAGTCCAAGATGGTCACCCGCGCCATCGCCTCCGCGCAGACGCAGGTCGAGCAGCAGAACTTCGAGATCCGCAAGAACGTCCTCAAGTACGACGAGGTGCTGAACCGTCAGCGCGAGGTCATCTACGGCGAGCGCCGCCGCGTCCTGGAGGGCGAGGACCTGCAGGAGCAGGTCGGCCACTTCATGGACGACACCGTCGCCGCGTACGTCGGTGCCGCGACCGGCGAGGGCTTCGAGGACGACTGGGACCTCGAGAAGCTGTGGACGGCGCTCAAGCAGCTCTACCCGCTCACCCTGGACCTGGAGGAGCTGGAGGAGGAGGTCGGTGGCCCGGCCGGTCTGACCGCCGAGTTCCTCACCAAGGTGCTCCAGGAGGACATCCAGGCGCAGTACGGCGCCCGCGAGGACCAGCTCGGCTCCGAGATCATGCGTGAGCTGGAGCGCCGGGTGGTGCTCTCGGTGCTGGACCGCCGCTGGCGCGAGCACCTGTACGAGATGGACTACCTCCAGGAGGGCATCGGCCTCCGGGCGATGGCCCAGCGCGACCCGCTGGTCGAGTACCAGCGCGAGGGCTTCGACATGTTCGGCGCCATGATGGAGGGCATCAAGGAGGAGTCCGTCGGCTACCTGTTCAACCTGGAGGTCCAGGTCGAGCAGCAGGTCGAGGAGGTCCCGCTGGCGGACGCCGAGGAGACCCTGGCCAAGCTGGAGAAGGACGCCGCCGCGGCCCGCCCGGAGATCAAGGCCAAGGGCCTGGAGGCTCCGAAGCCGCAGCGCCTGCACTACACCGCACCGTCGGTGGACGGCGACGAGACGGTCGTCGAGGGCGACTTCGAGGACGGCCTCGGCGACGAGGGCGACGGGCTGACCCGGGCCGAGCGCCGCAAGGCCGCGCGGGCGGCGAAGGGCCGTCGCCGGAAGTAGCGACAACTGTCACGAGGCGCGGGGCTCGCTGCTCCGCGCCTCGTGGCGTTTCAGCGGGCTGCCACTGGGTTGCTGCCTCAGCGGGCCTCCACAGCGGTGCACTGCCACTGCTCGGTGCGGCGGTGGCGCTCCAGCCGGAAGGCCACCATGTGGTGGCGCGGCCCGAACTCGACCCGGACGCAGACCTCCAGGGCCCGGGCGGTCGGCGCGGAGTCGTAGACCCGGCCCAGCCGGTGTGCGGTCAGCCGCCCGCGCGGGCGGAGCGGTCCGGTCCGTACCAGGGCGGTGAGCTGCTGGTACCCGGGCAGGCTGGTGTGCCGCTGGAGCTGCCCGGCCGGACGGTGGCCGGTGAGCACCTCCACCAGCCGGTGGGCGAACCGTGCGGCCAGTACGCTCTGCCCGGTCCTGGCCGGTGCGCAGGCGGCGCGCGGGTGACGTGGTGTCAGCTCGCCGACCGGGTGTGGCCGACGTGGCACCCGGTCGGCGCGGCGCCGGTGCGGCTGGTGCGGGGCGGCCGGGTGGACCAGAGCGCGGACGTGCGGTGCGGGAACGGTCACAGCGGGCGCCCTTCGTTCGCGGATGCGGTCGAGTCCCTTGGTACCGGGGGGCCGTGGCGCGGGCAACGAAGACCCGGACCGTGTCGACGGCGGCCTCCCGGGTCACCTATCCGGGTGACGTACGGTGCGGGGACCGGAGCCGTACGCCCCGGGCCGGCGCGTCCGGCTGACAGGGTGACGGGTGGCGTGGGGCCCGAAGGGGGACGTTCTCCGTGGCGCGGACGGCGGTACGGACGGTGGCAGGTCCGGGGACGGAGGAGGTCGGCGTGGTGCGACGGGGACTGGTGCTCGGCGGGGGCGGCATGCTCGGCGCCGCCTGGACGATCGGCGCGCTCTGCGCGGTCGAGGAGGTGACCGGGTGGCGTCCGGGCTCGGCCGAGATCGTGCTCGGCACGTCGGCCGGTTCGATCCTCGGCGCCCTGCTGGCGAGCGGAGTGGGCGTCGCCGACCTGCGCGACCACCACCGCGGACTGGAGATCCTCACCGGACCGCTGGCCGGACTCGACTTCGACTACGACACCGTCCTGGGCGGGGCGCTGCCGCCCAGGCCCGGGCCGGGGATCGGCTCACCCGGCCTGCTGCGGGACGTCGTCCGGCATCCGGGGGACTACCCCTTCCTGACCATGGTCTCGGCGCTGGTGCCGACCGGACGCGGCTCGGTGGCCCCGATCGGCTCGCTGGTGCGGGGCCTGGCCGGGGACACCATGGCGCCCGCGCTCCGGGTCGCGGCGGTGGACCACAGGACCGGGCGGCGGGTCACCTTCGGCGACCCCGGCGCGCCGGTGGCGGCGGTCGACGAGGCGGTGATGGCCTCCTGCGCGATCCCCGGCTGGTTCGCCCCGGTCGAGGTGGGCGGCAGCCGCTACGTCGACGGCGGCTGCTGGTCGGCCACCAACGCGGACCTGATGGCCGACCGAGGGCTGGACGAGGTCTACGTGCTCGCGCCGATGGCCCTGCGGCCGTCCTGGCCGTCGCCGTCGGACCGGCGGCGGTCCGGCGGCGTCCTGGTGCACCTGATCAGTCGGTACCGGCGGGCGGTGACCCGTCAGCTGATGCGGGAGGCCCGGCAGTTGCGGGCCGAGGGGGTGCGGGTGCAGCTGCTCGCGCCGACGCCGGCGGATCTCGCGGCGATGGGGGTGAACATGATGGACCCGGCCCGGCGGGCGGAGACCCTGGAGACGGCCCTGCACACGGTGGGCCGGGCGCTCGTGGAGCGTCGCAGCGGCTGAGGCCCGGTTGCGCGGTGACCGCACGCCGGCGCTCCACGCGGTTCGCCGCCCCCGGGAGCACCGGGTGGCTGCGCGTATTGTTTGAGGATCTGGCCCGCTGACGACCCCGGAGTGCCCTCGATGCGCGTGTACGTGCCCACGACCCTGGCCGGCCTGGCGGCGGCGTACCCCGGTGGGGCGCTGGACCAGTCGGTGGCCTACGCGGTGACTCCCGCGCTGCGCGAGTGGTATGTCAGCGACGACCTGGAGGAGTTGGAGTACGCGGCACTGAACCGGGCCGCCCAGGCGGCGCTGCGCCTGCTCGCGGCCGACCCCGCCGCGCCCCGGCGTCGGGTGGTCGTGGCGGTCGAGGTGGCGGACTCCGGGGTGGGGCCGTTCGTCGGCGACGAGTACCAGGACCAGGCCTCGCTGGGACGGGTCGTGCTCAAGAGCCCGCTCCCGCTGGCGAAGGCCGCAGCGGTGCACGCGGACGTCGCCGAGGAGGACGTGGTGGCGGACATCGCGGCCGCCGCCGCGGTGATCGAGGCGGCGGACATGGGCGACGACGACGCGCAGTTCACCGTGGACGGTGCGGAGGACCACGAGCTGCTCTGGTTCGCGACCCAGGAGATCCCCGCCCTGCTGGCCTGAACTCCCGGGCGGACGGGCCGTGGGCAGGTGACATCAGTGTCCTCACCGACTCGATCATGAGTTGGTGTCCGGTTCGCGGATCCGTTGGGGGAACCAGCGTCCGCTGTCGTGCCCGTCTGGGCGGCGGAGGGGCGCCGGAGAGGGCAGTCGGCCGGCTGTGCCTGCCCTCCGGTGTACCGTCAGACCGGTTGAGGACTACCGACGTTGTTTCACAACCAGCCACGCCCGGTGTGGAAGTCCGGACTGCTTGCCACCGTACTCGCGGCCGGCATCGGCGAAGCAGGAGGCGGCGGTGAGCACCCAGTACGGGTCGACCCGCGCGCCTGAGCAGGTCCTCCCCTGGTCGCCGATGGTCAGCTTGGCCACGCACGAGTGGTCCCCGGCTGTGACTATCTCTGGAACCTCAGCAACGGCAGTGCCGAGGGCTACGCCTTCAACGGCGGCGACGGCCGGGGCGACTGGATCGAGCTGGGCCGGGTCGTGTCCGGCGCCTGAGCAACCGTCGGACTTCGGGGCCCCCGGAGTGGGCGGTGGTGAAAGCCGCAGGGGCCGGTCCGGACAGCCTCGCGGCTGCGCGGACCGGCCCCTGCCGGTTCGTCCGGTACCGGGTCAGTCACCCGCCTTCCGGCGCCTGCCGCGGAGGGCCAGCAGCAGGATGCCGCCGCAGATCACCGCGAGGCTGAGCGAGAGCGCGCCCGTCACGGCCAGACCGGTCGCGGGGAGCGAGGCCGGCGGCTTCGGAGGCTTGGGCCCGGGCGGCGTGGACGGGGACGGGCTGGGGGAGGGCGACGGGGTCGGCTTCGCGGTGTTCAGCCGGACGATCTCGACCACCTTGCCGATGTCACCCTCGCCGATCAGGTGCGGACCGCTCACCGTCTCGGCGGGCAGCAGGTACCCGTCGGGCGCCCGGGTCTCCTCCAGGTAGTACGCGCCGAGCGGCAGGGCCGGGAAGGCGCAACGGCCCTGACCGTCCGTCACGCAGCCGTCGCCGACCAGCTGGTCCGGGCCGGACCCCGCCGTCTGCAGGCCGGGAATGCCGTTGTTCTCCCGCCAGAGCCGGAAGGCCGCGCCCTTGAGTGCGGGGTGCCCGTCCCCGTCGCCGCGCTTGACCAGGTGCAGGTCGGCCGCCTGCGGCCGGTTGACCACGGTGACGGTCACGCCCTGGAGCCGGTTGAGCGCGGTGAGGACGAGCGGGCCGGCGACCGCCGGGGCGGGCAGGACGTAGCCGTCGGGTGCCTTGGTCTCCTGCCAGTAGTAGGTGCCGAGCGGGACGGTGCTGCTGCACCTGCCGTCGGCGGGGGTGGTGCAGGGAGCACCCACCTTGGTGTCGGGGGTGGCGCCGTCGGTCTGGAGTCCGGTGGTGCCGTTGGTCTCGTGCCAGAGCTGGAAGACGGCTCCGGCGAGGGCCTTGCCGCCGTCGTCCTGCTTGAGGACGGTCACGGCGCCGGTGGCTAGCTGGTTGACGGCGGTGGTGCTCACTCCCTGGGCGTAGTTGGCGGTGGTCAGGACGAGCGGTCCGAAGACGGCCGGGTCGGGGAGCAGGTACCCGTCGGGTGCCTTGGTCTCCTGCCAGTAGTACGTCCCGACCGTGGTCCGGCTGCTGCACAGCCCGCTGGCCGGGGTGGTGCAGGGGCTGCCCACCTTGGTGTCGTCCGTCTGGAGCCCCGGGGTGCCGTTGGTGTCCCGCCAGAGCTGGAACACCGCGCCGGGCAGAGCCGTGCCGTTCTGGTCCCGCTTGAGCACGCTGACACTGCCCATCGCGAGTTCGTTGACGGCGGTGAGGGTGACGCCCTGGATGCGGTTGTCCATGGTGAGGACGAGCGGCCCGAAGACGGCCGGACTGGGCAGCAGGTACCCGTCGGGCGCCTGGGTCTCCTGCCAGTAGTACGTGCCGAGCGGGACGGTGGAGGAGCAGATGCCTGTCGCCGGGGTGGTGCAGGGGCTGCCCACGGCTGTGTCGGGGGTGGTGCCGTCGGTCTGGAGTCCGGCGGTGCCGTTGGTGTCGCGCCAGAGCTGGAACACCGCTCCGGCCAGGGGTTTGCCGCTGTCGTCCTGCTTGAGCACGCTGACCGCGCCCGTCGCGAGCTGGTTGACGGCGGTGATGCTGGTGCCGAGAAGGCTGTTGTCCATGGTGAGAGCGAGCGGTCCGAAGACGGCGGGCGAGGGGAGCAGGTAGCCGTCGGGAGCCTTGGTCTCCTGCCAGTAGTACGTCCCCAGCGGCACGGTGACGGAGCAGTAGCCGTTCGCCGCCGTGGTGCACGGGGAGCCCACCTCGGTGTCCGGCGTCGCCCCGTCCAACTGGAGACCGGTGGTGCCGTTGGTCTCCTGCCAGAGCTGGAACACCGCTCCGGCGAGGGAGTTGCCCGCGCTGTCCTGCTTGAGGATCCGGACCGCGCCCGTCACTTTCTGGTTGACCGCCGTGACGCTGACGCCGAACAGCCGATTGGCCATCGTGAGGACGGCCGGTCCGAAGACGGCCGGGTCGGGGAGGAGGTAGCCGGTCGGTGCCTGGGTTTCCTGCCAGTAGTACGTGCCCAGTGGGACGGTGGCCGAGCAGATGCCGGTGGCCGCAGTCGTACAGGGCGTCCCGACTGCCGTGTCCGGGGTGGCCCCGTCGGTCTGGAGCCCCGCTGTGCCGTTGCTGTCCCGCCAGAGCTGGAAGACGGCTCCCGCCAGGGCCTTGCCGTTGTCGTCCTGCTTGAGGACGCTGACCGCGCCCGTCGCGAGCTGGTTGACGGCGGTCGCGGTCACGCCCTGGGTCAGGTTGGCCATCGTCAGGACCAGCGGTCCGAAGACGGCCGGGTCGGGGAGGAGGTAGCCGGTCGGTGCCTGGGTTTCCTGCCAGTAGTACGTCCCGAGCGGCACGGTGGCCGAGCAGATGCCGGTGGCCGGGGTGGTGCACGGGGTGCCGACCGCTGTGTCGGGGGTGGCCCCGTCGGTCTGGAGGCCGGCGGTGCCGTTGGTGTCGCGCCAGAGCTGGAACACCGCGCCCGCCAGGGGCTTGGCGGCGGCGTCCTGCTTGAGCACGCTGACCGCGCCCGTCGCGAGTTCGTCCACGGCGGTGACCGTGGCGCCCTGGGCGTAGTTGGCGAAGGTGAGCGTCAGCGGTCCGAAGACGGCGGGCGAGGGGAGGAGGTAGCCGGTCGGTGCCTGGGTCTCCTGCCAGTAGTACGTCCCGAGCGGCACGGTGGCCGAGCAGATGCCGGTGGCCGGGGTGGTGCACGGGGTGCCCACCGTCGTGTCGGGGGTGGCCCCGTCGGTCTGGAGGCCGGCGGTGCCGTTGGTGTCGCGCCAGAGCTGGAACACCGCGCCCGCCAGGGGCTTGGCGGCGGCGTCCTGCTTGAGCACGCTGACCGCGCCCGTCGCGAGTTCGTCCACGGCGGTGACCGTGGCGCCCTGGGCGTAGTTGGCGAAGGTGAGCGTCAGCGGTCCGAAGACGGCGGGCGAGGGGAGGAGGTAGCCGGTCGGTGCCTGGGTCTCCTGCCAGTAGTACGTCCCGAGCGGCACGGTGGCCGAGCAGATGCCGGTGGCCGGGGTGGTGCACGGGGTGCCCACCGTCGTGTCGGGGGTGGCCCCGTCGGTCTGGAGGCCTGCCGTGCCGTTGGTCTCGCGCCAGAGCTGGAAGACCGCGCCGGGGAGTGGGGTGCTGCTCTCCTTGGACTGCTTGAGCACCGACACCTGCCCCTCCGGCTGGATGTAGCCGAAGTCGTAGGTGTGGTTGTCCTGCCCGGGGCCGCCGGTGGTGATCGTGTGCTCGGGGTAGGTGCCGCCCGGCGGTACCACCCCGTCGCTGTCGATGAAGTCGTTGGTGCCGACGTCGTTCTTGGCGGGGACCCAGTGGAAGAGCGGGCCGGCTGCCTGGTAGTCCGCCGGGTTGTCGATCTTGATGGTGTACTGCGTACGGGGCAGCAGCCCGCCCGTCACGTTGGAGTTGTCGAAGTAGTACTCACCGCGGGCAGTGGTCTTCGTGGTGCCGACCACCGCACCGGCCGCGTCGTACAGCCTGACGGTGGCGCCGGGCACGGGGCCCTCGCTCGGGTCCTGGATGCCGTTCCTGTTGACGTCGTACCAGACGCGGTTGCCGATCTGGAGCGGTGCCTCGTCGCACAGCACCTCCAGGTCGGCCATCGAGCCGCCCTTGCCGAAGGTCGTGGTCAGCCGGTTGCCGTGGGTGGCGTCGAGGGGGCTCTCGGAGCCGTCGCGGTTGGCGAAGGCCGTACCGCCGGTGAAGATGGCCCCGGTGGGGTCGACGCCCGAACCGGCGATCGTGCTCTCCACCTTGGAGAGCGCGTTGCCGGCGAAGAAGCCGTTGCCGTGCTCCCAGTAGGTCCGGTTGTAGTAGAAGTCGTCGCCGCGTACGGACTTGCCGCAGCCACCGTTCTCGGCCATCACGAACAGGCCGCCCGCTTCGGGGCAGGCCCGGGTCAGCGAACCGCCTGCGGCCGGCGCGTACAGGCCGCCGTTCGGGACGATGGGCTGCCCCTGGCCGACCTGGTCGGCGAGGCGGTCGCGGAAGCCGAGGATCAGGGCGCCGTCGGTGTCCACGATGATGTCGGCGAGGATCGGCTCGGGGTTGGCGTAGACGCCGGGGGGACAGGCGATGCCGTCCTGGGTGGTGGGGACCTGGTCGCTCCACGGGTACCAGGAGGGGCCCTTGCAGATCGCCGACTGGAAGGTGTTGCTGCGCGGGTAGTCCAGCTTCTGGTCCATCACCACGGGGCCGAAGGAGCCGGCCACCGGATCGAAGGTCCGCACGACGGCGCGCAGGTCCGACTTCCTCTGGGTCGACTCGCCCGAGCAGACGCCGCCGACGTACAGCACGCCGTCCTGGAAGCCCAGTCCGTACGGACGCCAGTCAGCCGCGGCCGGGCAGGCGGTGTCCGGGCCGGGGATCGGGTAGACCGCCTTCGCCGCGCTCGCGGTCTTCGCGGTCGCGTCGTACCGGTAGAGCTGACGGTCCGCCAGGTTCACCACGTAGAGGTCGTTGCCGTCCTCCGAGACCTCGACGTCGCCGAGCGACTCCTTGGCCACCACCGGAATGAAGCCGACATCGTTGTTGGTGGTGAGGGCGTGCGCCGTGGTCCCGGCGGCCGGCACCGTGGCGAAGAGCGTGGTGGTGCCGGTCGACCGGTCGGTCAGGTAGATCGCACCCTGTCCGGACGGGCCGTACGGGGCGCTCCGGTGCGCGTGCGCGCCGCTGAAGATCCACTTCTTCTGCTTGCTGTAGCCGATGCCGTAGACCGAGCCGGTGGCCGCCTTGGTGGCCAGGTCGGTGGTCTGGCTGTCGGTCCCGCGAGCGTTGTACGGGAACTGCACCAGCGTCCGCATCGTCGTGGCGTCGGTGTCGTTCCTGATGCAGGCGGTGACCAGCGGGGCGTTCTTCTGGCAGTAGTCGGCCGGGTTCCAGAAGGCCGTGGTGTAGGAGACGCTCTTGCCACCCGAGAGGTCGACGAACTCCTCGGTGCTGCTCAACCTGGTCGGCGCGCCGGTCAGTCCCTGGCGGTCGGCGAAGGCCGAGAACAGCGTGCCGGGTTTCGGGTTCATGACCTGGACCCGGTACTTGCCGCCGGCCAGCGCGGTGCCCGCCGGGCGCAAGGTGACGGTGCCGTCGGCCGCCGTCGTCCCGCTGATGCTCGCGCCCGCGTCGTCGGTCAGCGTGACCGTGACGCCGCTCATGCCCGGTTCCAGGGCGGCCCCGTTCCAGCTGCCGTCCGCGTTGACCTCACGCACGACCTGGACGGTCACTGTGCCGTCGCCCGTGGCGGCCCGGGAATCCGGTCCGAACGCGGCGACCGCCACCGAGGCGGTCATCGCGAAGGCGGTCACCGCTGCGAGCGGCCGCCATCTGTGCGGAATCCCTCTCCGAAGGCCGTCCGGCCCCTGCGGCAAGATGCTCACATCGCTCCATTCGAGAAACCCCCGGAATGATCTCTGTGACTTTCACGCCTGGTGCCTGTCGGATTCGACTCGAATTCAACAAGGTGGCCCGGACAGTTCATCCGCTCAGCTCAAGCCCCGCGAATAAGTAGGACAAGCGCGGCAGCAGGCGATGCGCGCCGCGGTGAACCCCGGTACTGCGCCGAGACCCTGACGGCCCCTCATCACGAGCCGGTGCCCTTTTCGGCCACTCCCGCGACCGGCGACTCTGCAGAAACGTTCAGTCGACGTGTTCCGTTCAAGCTCCGATCACCCGACCATGGCACCGTATGGCCGCGCCTACGCGCGTAGCGCGCACCCTCAGTTCCCCCAGGCACGAGGAGTGTTGACACATGATCAGAGTCCTGAACGCCGCCCGTCCCCTGGCTGTCGCCGTCACCGCACTGGTCGTGGTGGCCGGCACGAGCGCCGTACCGCACCGCGCGGCCGCAGCCGTGGCCGGGACCCCGGCGGCGACCACGGCCGCCGTGAGCACCCCGAAGCGGATCCTGTTCGACAACAGCAAGGGCGAGACCGCGGGCAACGCCGACTGGATCATCTCCACCAGCCAGCCCGACCCGCTCGGCCAGAACGCCAGTCCGACCAGCGAGACGTCCTGGACCGGCGCGATCTCAGCCTGGGGCGTGGCGCTCCAGAAGACCGGCCAGTACAGCCTGAAGACCCTCCCGTCCGGCTCCACGATCACGTACGGCACGGGCGGTGCGCTCGACCTCGCCAACTTCGACGAGTTCGTGCTGCCCGAGCCCAACATCCGGCTCGGCGACGCCGAGAAGACCGCCGTGCTGAAGTTCGTGCAGAACGGCGGCGGCCTGTTCCTGGTCTCCGACCACAACGTGAGCGACCGCAACAACGACGGCTGGGACTCGCCCGGCATCATCAACGACCTGATGACCAGCAACGGCGTCGACAACACCGACCCGTTCGGCTTCTCCGTCGACCTGCTGAACATCGCCAACGAGAACCCGCGCGCCATCGCCGACAGCACCGACCCGGTGCTCAACGGGCCGTTCGGCACGGTGACCGGCTCCATCATTCGCAACGGCACCACCTTCACCCTCAAGCCCGCCGACAACCCCGCGGTCAAGGGCCTGCTCTACCGGAGCGGCTACAGCGGCACCAGCGGCGCCTTCTTCGTCACCTCGGCCTTCGGCAGCGGCCGGGTCGCCGTCTGGGGCGACAGCTCCCCGATCGACGACGGCACCGGCCAGTCCGGCAACACGCTGTTCGACGGATGGAACGACCCCGCCGGTACCGACGCCGCCCTCGCCCTCAACGCCACCGCCTGGCTCGCGCAGGGCACCGGCAGCGGCACGGGATCGGTCACCCTCGCCAACCCGGGCGCCCGCAGTGCCACCGTCGGCACCGCCACCAGCCTCCAGCTCTCCGCCACCGACACCGCCGGCGGCACCCTGAGCTACGCCGCCACCGGTCTGCCCGCCGGCCTCAGCCTCAACACCGGCACCGGCCTGATCAGCGGCACGCCCACCACCGCAGGCACCTCGACGGTGACCGCCACCGCCACCGACTCCACCGGCCCGTCCTCCTCGGCCACCTTCACCTGGACGGTCAACTCCACCGGTGGCGGCTGCACTTCGGCCCAGCTGATCGCCAACGGCGGCTTCGAGACCGGATCCGCCTCGTCCTGGACCGAGACCAACAGCGGCGGCGCCACCACCGTCACCAGCAGCTCCAGCGAGCCCGCGCACTCCGGCAGCTACGACGCCTGGCTGGACGGCTACGGCGCCGCCAACACCGACACCCTCGCCCAGACGGTGACCCTGCCGGCCGGGTGCACCAACTACACCCTCGGCTTCTGGCTGCACATCGACACGGCGTCGTCGACGACCACCGCCTACGACAAGCTGACCGTCACCGCCAACGGCACCACCCTCGCCACCTACTCCAACCTCAACGCCGCCGCCGGCTACCAGCAGCGCACCTTCAACCTCGCTGCGTACGCCGGGCAGAGCGTCACCCTGAAGTTCACCGGCACCGAGGACTACACCAAGCAGACCTCGTTCGTCCTCGACGACGTCACCGTCAGCGTCTCCTGAACCCGGCCGCCCCGGTCGAGCGGCACGGAAGAGTGCGGTCGGCACGGCGGTGAGCAGGGAACTGACGTCTTCCCTGCGGCAATATTTCGGGTTGTTGCCGCAGGGACGATGTCAGTGGGGCGGTCCGCCCCGCTGCGTCCTACTCCTCCGGCTCCCAGGCGCGGAGCAGGTCGAGCAGCCCCGCGTCTCCGCCGATCTGCAGGGAGTCGGCCTTGATCCGGTCGTACAGGTAGAGGACCAACTCACCGGCCGTGCCGTGGACCGAGGCGCCGGCTGCCTCCGAGTCCTCGCCGGTCGCGGCAGTGGGCGCCGGGATGCGGGCGGAGCGTGCGCCGTCGGCATCGACCGTGAGGCGCCAGGAGCGGCCCTCGGCGGCGTGGAACTCGAAGGCCGTGGGCTCGTGCGGCCAAGCACTGTGCGTCGCGACGCAGGTGAACAGGAACTCCTCGACACCGTCGAGGGCGACCTCGGCCGGCAGCGGCTGCGGGGCGCCCGAGGCGAGCTGGACGTCGTAGGTGTGCACCATGCTCTCCTGGACCCGGTGGCGGGCGACTCCGCCGGAGGTCCGCGGCGTCTGCCGGGCACTCCACCACGTCCAGCAGTCGGCGTCCGGGCCTGCCTCGCGCAGGGCGCTCAGCAGCAGCTGCGTCGACGCGGCCGCCCAGGCCAGCAGGGCCTCACGCTCCCGCGGCAGCTCCAGTGCGGCGCGCGCGGCGGCGGCCTCGGCCGGGGGACCGTCGGCCGGCCCCGCGCCCACGATGGCGGCCCAGAAACGGTCTCCGCCACCCAGGTGCTTCACCAGGTCGAACAGCGTCCACCCGGGGCAGCTCGGCACCGGTGCGTCGAGACCGGGCGCGGCGGCGACCGCGGCCCGGAAGGCGGTGGACCGCTCGTCGATCAGGCGCAGCAGCTCGGGGAACTCAAGATTCTTTTCCACGCCGGATGTCTATCACCGTGCCCCGATGATCGGACAGCGGTTTTCCCGGTCGCCGCCGACCGGCCAGTCCTCGCCTCCCAGCACCGCTCGGGTACCGTTCCCCGGTGCGTACTCACATCGTCTGGGACTGGAACGGCACCCTGCTGCACGACATGGCAGCGGTGGTGGCGGCGAGCAACGCCGCCTTCGCGACCGTGGGGGTGGCCCCGATCACCGTGCAGCAGTACCGGGAGCTGTACTGCTTCCCGATACCGAAGTTCTACGAGTCGTTGCTCGGCCGGACCCCGAGTGCGAGCGAGTGGCTGATGCTGGACGGCGCCTTCCAGGAGCGGTACCAGGAGCTCAGCGACGCCTGTGGTCTGACCGAGGGCGCTGCCGAGCTGCTGACCCGGTGGCGGGCGGCGGGCCGGAGCCAGTCGCTGCTGTCGATGCACGAGCACCACCGGCTGGTGCCGCAGGTCCGGGCCCGGGGCATCGAGGAGCACTTCGTCCGGGTGGACGGCCGGGTCGGAGAGTCGTACGGCACCGGCAAGACCGACTACCTGCGGCAGCACCTCGAGGCGCTCGGCGCGGACCCGGCACACACGGTGGTGATCGGCGACGCGGCGGACGACGCGGTGGCCGCGAAGAACGCCGGGGCGCGGGCGGTGCTGTACACCGGGGGCTCGCACACGCGGGAGAAGCTGGAGCCGCTCGGCGTGCCGGTGGTGGACTCGCTGGCCGAAGCGGTGGAGCTGGCCGAGCGGATCGTGGCGTGAGCCACACCCGTCAGGGCGTGTCAGCCACGGCGATTCGGCTGACGGGTGGTCAGGCTGGGGGCTGAGCGGAAGAGAGTGAGCCAGCCATGCCGATCGACGCAGTCACGCAGGTCCCCGAGCCGGTCAACGAGCCGGTGCACGGTTACGCCCCGGGCAGTCCCGAACGGGCCCGGTTGGAACGCAGGCTGGACGAACTGGCGGCCGAGCAGATCCCGCTGCCGATGACCATCGGCGGCGAGCAGCGGTTCGGCTCCGGCGAGCGGATCGACGTGGTGCAGCCGCACCACCACGCCGCCAAGCTCGGCCTGCTGGGCAACGCCACCCGGGAGGACGGCAGGCTCGCGGTGGACGCGGCACTGGCGGCGGCGGCCGACTGGCGTTCGCTCTCCTTCGACGACCGGGCCGCGGTCTTCCTGCGGGCCGCCGACCTGCTGGCCGGCCCGTGGCGCGAGACGGTCGCGGCGGCGACCATGCTGGGCCAGTCCAAGACCGTGCAGCAGGCCGAGATCGACGCGCCCTGCGAGCTTGTCGACTTCTGGCGGTTCAACGTGCACTTCGCCCGGCAGATCCTGGCCGAGCAGCCGAAGTCGTCCCCGGGGGTGTGGAACCGCACCGACCACCGCCCGCTGGAAGGTTTCGTCTACGCGATCACGCCGTTCAACTTCACCGCCATCGCGGGCAACCTGCCGACCGCGCCCGCGCTGATGGGCAACACGGTGGTCTGGAAGCCCGCGCCCCCCCAGACGCTGGCGGCCCATCACCTGATGCGCCTGCTGGAGGCGGCCGGGCTGCCGCCCGGGGTGATCAACCTGGTGACCGGCGACGGCCAGGCGCTCTCCCAGGTCGCGCTGGCCGATCCGGCGCTGGCCGGACTGCACTTCACCGGCTCGACCGCCACCTTCCAGTCGCTCTGGCGCACCATCGGCAGCAACATCGGCTCGTACCGGACGTACCCGAGGATCGTCGGCGAGACCGGCGGCAAGGACTTCCTGATCGCGCACCGCTCGGCCGACCCGGACGTACTGCGCACCGCGCTGATCCGCGGCGCCTTCGAGTACCAGGGCCAGAAGTGCTCGGCGCTGTCCCGGGCCTACCTGCCGCGCAGCCTCTGGCAGAAGATCAAGGACGAGTTCCTGGCCGAGGTGGACGCGCTCACCGTGGGCGACGTCAGCGACCTGTCCAACTTCATGGGCGCGCTGATCGACGCCAAGGCGTACGCCCGGGTGACCGCCGCGATCGACCGGGCGGTGGCCGACCCGACGGTGGAGCTGGCGGCCGGCGGCCAGTACGACGACGCGATCGGATGGTTCGTCAGGCCCACCGTGCTGGTGTCGAGCGACCACCGGAACGAGATCTTCGGCCAGGAGTACTTCGGCCCGGTGCTGGCCGTGCACGTCTACGAGGACTCGCGTTGGGACGACGCGCTCAACCGGGTCGACGCCGGCGCCCCGTACGGGCTCACCGGCGCGGTGATCGCCACCGACCGGTACGCGATCGCGCAGGCGATGGAGCGGTTGCGGTTCACGGCGGGCAACTTCTACGTCAACGACAAGCCGACCGGCGCGGTGGTCGGGCAGCAGCCGTTCGGCGGCGGGCGGGCCTCGGGGACCAACGACAAGGCGGGTGCCGCGCAGAACCTGCTGCGCTGGACCTCGGCCCGGTCGATCAAGGAGACCTTCGTGCCGCCGACCGGGTACCGCTATCCGCACATGGGCTGAGGGTTGATTGGACACGGTGTCCAGGACGGCCCGATCTGTTCGGGCGTTTGCTCCTTCATGTCCCCTGACACCCACGTTCCCGCCGGTTAGGCTGACTGGCGTCGTCGGGTTCCGGCCGCAGGCCAACATTCCGTAATACCCGGACGAACGTCGCGTCATGCGTGCCATGGCCGTCTTTCTTCCGGTGATGCGGAAGGATTGTGGGCAGACTCGGCGGTGGACCGAACCGTCACCGAGTCACGCAACGGCGCGCGACAGGAGCCAAACAGCCATGCAGACCAAGCTGGACGCAGCCAAGGCCGAACTGCTCACCAAGGCAGCAGCAGCCGCTGAGAACAGCCAGGTGGGGGGAGCGGCGCCAGGGGAGGGTCTGAGCAACGGCGCTCTGGCCGCGTACCTGCACCACTACTACCTCCACACCGCCCCCGAGGACCTGGTGGACCGGGACCCGGTCGACGTCTACGGTGCGGCCGCCTCCCAGTACCGGCTGGGCCTCAAGCGGCCCCAGGGCACCGCCGAGGTCCGGGTGTACACCCCGACCGTCGAGGAGAACGGCTGGTCCTGCGGGCACACGATCGTCGAGGTGGTCACCGACGACATGCCGTTCCTGGTCGACTCGGTCACCAACGAGCTGACCCGCCAGGACCGCGGCATCCACGTGGTGATCCACCCGCAGCTCGCGGTCCGCCGTGACATCACCGGCAAGCTGCTGGAGATCCTCGACCTGGACGCCTGCTCGCGGAGCCAGGCGGCAGGCGCCGAGTGGCCCGCCGACGCCACCGTCGAGTCCTGGATGCACATCGAGATCGACCGGGAGACCGACCGCGAGGACCTGAGCGCGATCGAGACCGGTCTGCGCCGGGTGCTGGGCGACGTCCGCGAGGTGGTCGAGGACTGGAGCAAGATGCGCGACTCCGCGCTGCGGCTGGCCGACGAGCTCGCCGAGGCGCCCCCGTCCCACCTGTCCGAGCAGGAGGTGGGCGAGGCCTGGGAGCTGATGCGCTGGCTGGCCGACGACAAGTTCACCTTCCTCGGCTACCGCGAGTACGACCTCGCCGAGCACGACGGCGAGGAGGTGCTTCGGGCCGTCCCCGGCACGGGCCTGGGCATCCTGCGCTCCGACCCGCTCAGCCACGACACCGACCACCACCCGGTCTCCGAGGCGTTCGGCCGGCTGTCCGCGCCGGTCCGGGCCAAGGCGCACGAGAAGAAGCTGCTGGTCCTCACCAAGGCCAACAGCCGCGCCACCGTGCACCGCCCGGCGTACCTGGACTACGTCGGCGTGAAGAAGTTCGACGCCCAGGGCAACGTGGTCGGCGAGCGCCGCTTCCTCGGCCTGTTCTCCTCCGCCGCGTACACCGAGTCGGTCACCCGCATCCCGGTGGTCCGCCGCAAGGTGCAGGAGGTGCTGGCCGGTTCCGGCTTCTCCGGCGAGAGCCACGACGGCCGCGACCTGCTGCAGATCCTGGAGACCTTCCCCCGGGACGAGATCTTCCAGACCCCGGCCGAGCAGCTGCTCTCCATCGCCACCAGCGTGCTCTACCTCCAGGAGCGCCGCCGGCTGCGGCTGTTCCTCCGTCAGGACGAGTACGGGCGCTACTTCTCCGCGCTGATCTACCTGCCGCGCGACCGCTACACCACGCGCATCCGGCTCCGCCTGATGGAGATCCTCAAGCAGGAGCTGAACGGCGACAACATCGAGTACACGGTGTGGTCCACCGAGTCGGTGCTGACCAGGCTCCACTTCGTGGTCCGGGTCGCCAAGGGCAGCGAGCTGCCCAGCCTGACCGACGCCGAGATCGAGCGGATCGAGTCCAAGCTCGCCGAGGCCGCCCGGTTCTGGATGGACGGCTTCAACGACCAGCTGCACGTCGAGCTGGGCGAGGAGCGCGCCGCCGAGCTCGGCCGCCGCTACGCCAACGCGTTCCCGGACGGCTACCGGGCCGACTTCCCGCCGCGCACCGCGGTCGCCGACCTCAAGCAGATCGAGTCGCTGAGCGGCGAGGGCGACTTCCGGCTGAACCTCTACCAGCCGGTCGGCGCGGGCGACGACGAGCGCCGGTTCAAGATCTACCGGGTCGGCGGCCCGATCTCGCTGACCGAGGTGCTCCCGGTGCTCCAGCGCCTGGGCGTCGAGGTGCTCGACGAGCGCCCGTACGCGCTCACCCGGGACGACGGCTCGAAGGCCTGGGTCTACGACTTCGGCCTGCGGCTGCGCGAGGCGACCACCCTCACCGAGGAGGCCCGCGAGCGGTTCCAGGAGACCTTCGCGGCCACCTGGACGGGCAAGGCGGAGAACGACGGCTTCAACGAGCTGATCCTCAGCGCCGGGCTGACCTGGCGTCAGGCCGTGGTGCTGCGCGCCTACGCCAAGTACCTCCGGCAGGCCGGGAGCACCTTCTCCCAGGACTACATGGAGGACGCGCTCCGCAACAACATCCACTCCACCCGGCTGCTGGTCAACCTCTTCGAGGCCCGGCTCAGCCCGGCCCACCAGCTCGGTGCGGCGGAGAACACCGAGGCGATCCTCGAGGAGCTGTCCGGCGCCCTGGACGAGGTCGTCTCGCTGGACGAGGACCGCATCCTGCGCTCCTTCCTGCACCTGATCAGGGCCACCCTGCGGACCAACTTCTTCCAGCGCGCCGAGGACGGCGACTGGCACTCGTACGTGTCGATGAAGTTCGACCCGAAGGCCATCCCCGACCTGCCCGCGCCCCGCCCGGCCTTCGAGATCTGGGTCTACTCGCCCCGGGTCGAGGGCGTGCACCTGCGCTTCGGCAAGGTAGCCCGCGGCGGTCTGCGCTGGTCCGACCGGCGCGAGGACTTCCGAACCGAGATCCTCGGCCTGGTCAAGGCCCAGATGGTCAAGAACACCGTGATCGTGCCGGTCGGCGCCAAGGGCGGCTTCGTCGCCAAGCAGCTGCCCGACCCGTCGGTGGACCGGGACGCCTGGCTCGCCGAGGGCATCGCCTCGTACAAGACCTTCATCTCGGCGCTGCTCGACATCACCGACAACCTGAAGGCCGGCGACGTCGTCCACCCGGTCGACGTGGTGCGGCACGACGAGGACGACACCTACCTGGTGGTGGCCGCCGACAAGGGCACCGCGACCTTCTCCGACATCGCCAACGGGGTCGCCGAGTCGTACGGCTTCTGGCTGGGCGACGCGTTCGCCTCCGGCGGCTCCGCCGGGTACGACCACAAGGGCATGGGCATCACGGCGCGCGGCGCCTGGGAGTCCGTCAAGCGGAACTTCCGCGAGCTGGGCGTCGACACCCAGTCCGAGGACTTCACCGTGGTCGGCATCGGCGACATGTCCGGTGACGTGTTCGGCAACGGGATGCTGCTGAGCGAGCACATCCGGCTGCTGGCCGCCTTCGACCACCGGCACATCTTCCTCGATCCGAACCCGGACGCGGCGGTCTCGTACGCCGAGCGCCGCCGGCTGTTCGAGCTGCCGCGCAGCTCCTGGGACGACTACGACAAGTCGCTGATCTCGGCCGGCGGCGGGGTCTTCCCGCGCAGTGCCAAGTCGATCCAACTGAGCTCCCAGGTCCGCGAGCGGCTCGGCATCACCGAGTCCAAGCTGACCCCGGCCGAGCTGATGAAGGCGATCCTCCAGGCCCCGGTGGACCTGTTCTGGAACGGAGGCATCGGCACCTACATCAAGGCCACCGCCGAGACCAACGCCGAGGTCGGCGACAAGGCCAACGACGCGATCCGGGTGAACGGCGGCCAGGTCCGCGCCCGGGTGGTCGGCGAGGGCGGCAACCTCGGCTGCACCCAGCTCGGCCGGATCGAGTACGCGGCGACCGGCGGCCCCGAGGGCACCGGCGGTTGGATCAACACCGACGCGATCGACAACTCGGCCGGCGTGGACACCTCGGACCATGAGGTGAACATCAAGATCCTGCTCAACCAGGTCGTCGCCGACGGCGACATGACGGTCAAGCAGCGCAACAAGCTGCTCGCCGAGATGACCGACGAGGTCGGCCACCTGGTGCTGCGCAACAACTACGCGCAGAACGTGGTGCTGGCCAACGCGGTCGCCCAGGCCGCCTCGATGGTCGACGTGCACGCCCGGATGATCAACCGGCTGGAGGCCGGCGGGCAGCTCGACCGGGCGATCGAGTTCCTGCCGACGGACCGTCAGATCCGGGAGCGCCAGCAGGCCGGGCGGGGGCTCTCGCAGCCCGAGCTGTCGGTGCTGCTCGCCTACACCAAGATCACCCTGGCCGACGAGCTGCTGGCCACCGAGCTCCCCGACGACCCGTACTTCCGCACCGCCCTGCACCAGTACTTCCCCAGCGCGCTGCGGGCCAGGTTCGCCGAGGCGATCGACAGCCACCCGCTGCGCCGCGAGATCATCACCACCCTGATCGTCAACGACACGATCAACCGCGGCGGTTGCACCTTCGCGTTCCGGCTCCGGGAGGAGACCGGCGCGACCATGGAGGAGATCGCCCGCACCCACGCGGCGGCGCGCGCGGTCTTCGGCCTGGAGCGGATCTGGGACGAGATCGAGGGCCTGGACAACGTGGTGCCGGCCCGGGTGCAGACCAAGATGCGGCTGCACAGCCGTCGCCTGGTCGAGCGGGCCACCCGGTGGATGCTCAACAACCGCCGCCAGCCGCTGGACATCGCGGAGAACATCGCGTTCTTCCAGGGCCGGGTCAACCAGGTCTGGGACAGCCTGCCCAAGCCGCTCCGCGGCGAGGACCTGGCCTGGTTCGAGTCGATCCAGCAGGAGCTGGTCGCCGCCGGCGTCCCCGACGAGCTGGCCGGCCGGATCGCCGGACTCTCCTCGGCCTTCCCGACCCTGGACATCGTCGGTGTCGCCGACCGCGCCGGGGTGGACGTCACCGAGGTCGCCGACCTCTACTACGACCTCGCCGACCGCCTCCAGATCACCCACCTGCTGGACCGGATCATCGAACTGCCGCGCACCGACCGGTGGTCCTCGATGGCCCGGGCGGCGATCCGTGAGGACCTGTTCGCGGCGCACGCGGCCCTGACCGCCGACATCCTCACCTGCGGCCCCGAGGGCGCCTCCCCGGAGGAGCGGTACGCGGCCTGGGCGGAGCTCAACTCCACCCTGCTGAGCCGGGCCAAGACCACCCTCGACGACATAAGGGGTTCGGACAAGTACGAGCTGTCCAGCCTCTCGGTCGCGATGCGGGTGATCCGTACGCTGCTGCGCACCGCGCACTGACAGCAGAGAAGGGAGGGTGGGACCGCTGCGGTCCCGCCCTCCCTTCTCCGTGCTCCGAGCCCCGCCGGACCGGCCCTAGATGTACTCGGCCGACACGTTGATGACAGGTGGCGTCGGTACTTGATCATGGAGGGACCTCCGGGCGTAGTGGAGTTTGCCGTCTTCACTCACCTCGGAGGTCCTGGTGGCCCACGCTAATGCCCGGCTGACCTTTCACGGCAGATGCCTGCTGGTCCGCCGTGTCGTACTCGACGAACGTCCGGTCGCGCACGTCGCGAAGGAGCTCGGTGTCTCACGCCAGTGCGCCCACCGTTGGGTCAACCGGTACCGGGCGGAGGGCTGGAACGGTCTGCACGACCGGACCAGCCGCCCGCACCACTGTCCCGCACGCACCTCGCCCGCGGTCGAAAGACGCGTACTGAAGGCCCGCCACCAGTTGCGGGTGGGCCCGGGCTTCCTGGCCGAGCAGACCGGTGTCCCGGCCCGGACGGTCAGCAGGATCCTGCGCCGCCACAACGTGCCGCCACTGTCCGCCTGCGACCCGCTGACCGGTGAAGTCATCCGTGCCACCCGGGCAGGCGGGCGGCGTTACGAGCACGCCGGCCCCGGCGACATGATCCACATCGACGTCAAGAAGCTCGGGAAGATCCCGGACGGCGGCGGCCACCGCGCCCACGGCCGCGGCGAACGCCCCCGCGCCCTGCGCGGCCTGGGCTACGACTACGTCCACGCCGCCGTCGACGACCACTCCCGCCTCGCCTACGCCGAGGTCCTGCCCGACGAGAAGGGCGCCACCTGCGCCGGCTTCCTCACCCGCGCCGCCACGTTCTTCCAGGCACACGGCATCACCCGGATCGAACGCGTGATGACCGACAACGCCAAGAACTACCGGATCTCGCACGACTTCCAAGCCGCGTGCCGGGAACTCGGCGCACGCCAGAAGTTCACCCGCCCGCACTGCCCATGGACCAACGGCAAGGTCGAGCGCTTCAACCGCACCCTGCAGACCGAATGGGCCTACCGGCAGGTCTTCACCAGCAACACCCAACGCACCCGCGCACTCGCACCCTGGCTCGACTTCTACAACACTCGACGTCGACACACCGCGCTCGGCGGCCAGCCACCGATCAGCCGACTGTCACCAACCTCATGACCGAGTACACCTAGACCTGCGCCGCCCGCTGGAGGGCGCTGGCCAGCAGGGCGAGGTCGGTGGGGCCGTTGCCCAGTTCGCGGACGGGCCTGCGGGTGGGCGGGGCGCCGAGCTGGGCGGGGTCGATGGCGACCACGGTGGGGCGGAGGGTGGCGGTCCGGGGGATCCGGCCGCTGACCCGGGCGGACTGGAAGGCGGTCACGCCCCCGTCCGGCCGCCGGAGGTAGGCCCGGCCTGGCGTCTCCTCCGGCAGGGCCGCCGCGTCGGCGAGGTGGATCAGCTGGTCCGAGTCGGCCGGGTCGGCCGTCCGAAGGGCGATCCTGAGCTGGGCCACCTCGTCCAGCTCCGTACCGGCGGTCTGCTCGGGGGAGCCGGTGGCCGCCACCAGGTGGACGCCGAGTCGGCCGCCGCGTTCGGCGACGGCGGCCAGGGCGCGGCCGAGCGGGCGCCCGGCCGGGGAGGTGGGGGCGAGCAGCGCGTCGTAGTCGTCGACCACGACGACCAGCCGGGCCGGGACGGCGGTCAGCACGTCGGGTGCCTTGCGGGGGGCGGCGATCCGGACCGTGGCCTCGCGCAGGGTGCCGCCACCGGCGCTGACCAGGGCCGGGGCGGGGGTGCCGAGGGCCCGGGCGGTGTGCCAGCCGGTGAAGTCCTGGTCGCCGAAGAGCGCCTCGCGGTGCGCCAGCTCGTCCAGCAGGGATTCGGCGGCGAGCATCGCGCCGCGGGGGTCGGCCCCGGCGTCGACGTGCTCGGTGACCTGGGGGAGGTCGGTGCAGCCGCGCAGGCTCGACGGGGCGTCGGGGGCGGAGCCGCGGCCCTCGACGATGGTGATCCGGAGCCGTTCGGGCTGCTCGGAGACGGCCAGTGAGGCGACCAGGGTGCGGAGCAGCTCGGTCTTGCCGGTACCCCGGGCGCCGCCGACCAGGACGTGCGGGCCGTTCGGCTCGTCCGGGTCGGCGAGGTCGATCAGGCAGGGCTCGTCCCTGGTGGTGCCGAGCAGCGCGGTGGCGGTGCCGGGGCCCGAGGGCAGGGCCGCCCAGCGGGCCGAGAGCTTGGCGGGGGTGACGGTGTCGAGGCGGAGCAGGTCGAGCAGCCTGAGCTGGTCGGGCAGCGGGCCGCGGGCCACCGGGCTGGCCTCGCTGAGCGGGGCGAGGGCCCGGGCCAGGCGCTCGGCCCAGGCGGGGGAGACCGCGTCCACGGCGATCTCCTCGATCCGCTCGCGGCCGCCGCCGCCGAGTGGGCGGTCCAGGGTGAGCTGGGTGGCGACCTCGCCGGTGAGGACGGCGGTGGCGCCGAGCCCGGCTGGCAGGGCGGTGCTCTGATCGGCCAGGCAGATGGGGAAGACGCCGAGGGCGGGGCCCTGCTCCAGCAGGACGGCCAGTGCGGCCCGCCCCTCGGCGGTGCCGGGGGTGCCGTCCAGCAGCAGCACGGTGGCGGGCGGACCTGACAGGCCGTCACTGGGGCCGTTGGTCAGCTCGGTGAGCCTGGCCTCGGTCTGCTCGGGGCCGAACCCGACCAGCAGACGGCAGGCCTGACCGTGCGTCGGCTGGAGCTGCGGCAGCCAGAACGACCAGGACCAGTCGGCCGTCCGCTCCTCGTCGGCGCCGACCACCACCAGGCTGAGCGCACTCGGCGGATGCAGCACGGCGAGTTGGGCCAGGACGGCGCGGGCGAGCGAGGTCAGCCGGGCCCGCGGGCCCGCCAGGCCGAGGCTGCCGGCGGTCTGCAGGTCGACGGTGACCGGGACGGCGGGCAGCATGGTGCCGGGGGTGGTGCCGGGGCCGCCGGGCCGGTCGGCGGTGCCGAGCCGCAGGGTCAGCGAGTCGGGGTGGGTGTGGCCGCGCTCCCAGAGCCGGGGGCCGGGGCCGAGCGCGGTGAGCAGCACGGTGGCGAGGTCGGGCCAGCGCTCGCGCTGGGCGGCGGCCTGCCGGAGTCGGGCGGCGGCGTGCTGCTGGGCGGGACTGGGCGCGGTGGGCTCGGGTCGGCCGCGTCGGCGGGACAGCAGCGCGCGGGCCAGGCCGCCGGTGGCGGGCGGCTCGGCGAGGACCGGCTCGGGCTCGGGTACCGCGGCCTGCCTGGGCTGGGGGGCGACGGTGAGCTGGAGGTGGCCGAGCCCGTCCGGGGTGGTCCGCGCCCCGGGGAGCTCGCCGGACTCGGTGCGGACCACCTGGAGGGTGGACTCGCCGATCCGGACCAGCCCGCCGTCGGGCAGCTCGACCGCCTCGTCGCGGAGGAACCGGTCGTCCAGACCGGTGCCGTTGGTCGAGTTGAGGTCACGGACCGTCACCTGGCCATCGGCGCCCAGGGTGAGCGAGAGGTGCAGCCGGGAGACGTCGGGGTCGTCGAGCGGGACGTCGGCGGCGCTGGACCGGCCGACGTGGATCCGGTCGCCGTGCAGGCGGTGCACGCCGCCCGCGTCGGGGCCGCCGGTGACCCGGAGCTCGGCGGGGGCGGGCGGGCCGTCCTCGTCCGCGTCCGGATCGGGCTCGTTGAGCGAGAGCACGGCGCCGTCCAGCAGCGGGGGATGGCCGAGCAGGGTCTGCTCGTCGATCCGCTCGGCACCGGCGTACAGGTGCACATGGGTGGCGGAGCGCGGGCCGCGCACGCCCACGGCGCCCGCGAGCGCCCCCGCGACTGCGCCGAGCGCCGTGCCGACCGGGGCGGTGACCAGGACGTCGGTGGCCGTTCCCACGGCTGCCGTGCCGCTGCGCGGTCGGAGGACAGTGAGCCGGATCTGCATCGCCCCCGCACTCCCCTTCCGTGATGCCGTTGGGCCACAAGAGTGGTGCCTGTCATCCTGCCACCCCGGACCGACACCGCGCGCCCGGCACCGGATTTGACGATCTTGCGATGATCGCCATGGTGGAGCCGACGAACCGTCAGGTCAACCTCGGGCGTACGTCGCCCCGCGGGACGCGGTCCGGGCGCCTCGGAAACCTGAGCGGCCACCGTTAGAGTTGCCGAAAACACGGCGGCGCGAGGAGTCGTAGGTGCGGCCAGTCGGCAGCAAGTATCTGCTTGAGGAAGCCCTCGGACGAGGGGCCACCGGCACCGTCTGGCGGGCCCGGGTGCGCGAGGACGTCGTGGTGCCCGGGATCGAGCCCGGGCGGCCGGTGGCGATCAAGATACTGCGCGAGGAACTGGCCGCCGACCCGGACGTGGTGATGCGCTTCCTGCGCGAGCGCTCGGTGCTGCTCCGGCTGACCCACCCGAACATCGTCCGGGTCCGTGACCTGGTGGTCGAGGGCGAGCTGCTGGCCCTGGTGATGGACCTGGTCGACGGCCCCGACCTGTTCCACTACCTGCGCGGCAACGGCCCGTTCAGCCCGATCGCCGGCTCCCTGCTGATGGCCCAGATTGCCGACGCGCTGGCCGTCAGCCACGCCGACGGCATCGTGCACCGCGACCTCAAGCCCGCCAACGTGCTGCTCGCCAGCACCAGCGTCGACGGCGCCGAGCAGATGCACCCGATGCTCACCGACTTCGGCATCGCCCGCCTCGCCGACTCCCCGGGCATCACCCGGACCCACGAGTTCGTCGGCACGCCCGCGTACGTCGCCCCCGAGTCCGCCGACGGCCGTCCGCAGACCTCCGCCGTGGACGTCTACGGTGCGGGGATCATGCTGTACGAGCTGGTCACCGGCCGGGCGCCGTTCCAGGGCGACAGCCCGATCGCGATCCTCCAGGCGCACCTCCAGCAGGACCCTGAGCGCCCGCGCACCATGCCCGAGCCGCTCTGGACGGTGGTCGAGCGCTGCCTGCGCAAGGACCCGGCCGAGCGGCCCGGCGCGGTCGCGCTGGCCAGGGCCCTGCGGGTGGTCGCGGCCGGTGTCGGCGTGCACGCCTCGCCGGCCCAGGCCGAGGCGGCCTTCGAGGTGGGGGCCCTGCTGCTGCCCGACCCGCGGCCGACGCCCGCGTACGTCGCGCCCACCGAGCCCGGGGTGCCGCTCTCCGCGCAGTTCGTCGACTCCGCCTTCGGTGGCGCCGATCCGACCCAGGTGCTGCCCTCGGGGCAGTACGACGCGGCGGCCGCCACCCAGTTGATGACCCCTCAGAGCGCGGCGGGCCGGACCGCACCGCCGCCGGTGCCGCCCGTCACGCCGCCGCCCGCGCCGGTGCAGCCGGAGCAGCCGCACCCCTGGCAGACCCAGCTCAGGGCCGCCCGGGACCGCAACCAGCAGACCGAGGTCGCCTACTTCGACCCCGCCGACTTCGGTGAGCCGCAGGTCGCACCGCAGCCCTACCAGGCCGGGCAGCAGCGGCCGCCGCAGGGCTACCAGCAGGCGCCCCCGCCGCAGCCGTACCAGCCCTACCGCCCGCAGCAGTCCGGGCCGCCGCAGCCCCCCGCCGGCCGCCGTCGGCCGCCGGTGGCCCCGGCGCCGTACCAGGCCCAGCAGCAGGCGTACCCGCCGCAGGGTTACCAGCAGGCGCCCCCGCCGCAGGGTTACCAGCAGGCGCCCCCGCCGCAGCCGTACCAGCAGGCCCCGGCCCCCACCCCGGCCCGCAGGCCCGAGCCCGCCCCGCCGCGCCGCCAGGAGCCGCCGGCCCCGCAGCAGCGCGAGCCCGAACCCGCCCGGGAGCCGCGCCGTCGTAGCCGGAACCGGATGTACATCCCGGGTCTGGGCTGTCTCAAGGGCTGCCTGATGGTGATCCTGGTGCTGGCGGTGGCCGCCGTCGCGCTGTGGAACTTCACCGACCTGCCGATCTGGTGGCAGAACGTCCAGGACTGGTTCAGCAAGGCCAGTGACTGGATCAGCAACCTGACGGGCAGTCAACAGTAGAGATTTGTCGACACTTCAGAATCTTTTCCTGTTCCGGGAGGGCGCACAGGGCCGTTCGGCGTCCCCCGAACGGCCGTCGGGCGCGTAGGTTGGTGGGCTGAAGCACCGACCTACCGAGCGCGCAGCGGTACCGCGCGCTCCCGCCGCCTACGGAGCACCAGCATTGGCACGCAAGATCGGCAGCCGGTACACCGTCCACCAGGTGATCGGCCGGGGGTCCGCCGGGACCGTCTGGCTCGGCGAGGGCCCGGACGGGCCGGTGGCAGTCAAGCTGCTGCGTGAGGACCTGGCCTCCGATCAGGTCCTCGTCGGGCGGTTCATCCAGGAGCGCACCGCGCTGATGAGCCTGGACCACCCCCGGGTGGTCGGGGTCCGCGACATGGTGATGGACGGCGACGACCTGGCCCTGGTGATGGAGCTGGTGCAGGGCGCCGACCTGCGCTCCCGGCTGGACCGGGACGGCCCGCTGACCCCGATGGCCGCCGTCTCGGTGATCGCCGACGTGGCCGACGGCCTGGCCGCCGCCCACGCCGCCGGGATCGTGCACCGGGACGTGAAGCCGGAGAACGTCATGCTCGACCTGGCCGCCCCGGCCGGCCCGGGCGGCGCCCCGCGCGCCAAGCTCACCGACTTCGGCATCGCCCGCCTGGTGGACGCCCCGCGCCGGACCAGGGCGACCAGGATCATCGGCACACCCGACTACCTGGCCCCCGAGATCATCGAGGGCCTGGAGCCGCGCGCCGCCGTCGACATCTACGCGCTGGCCACCGTGCTGTACGAGCTGCTGACCGGCTTCACCCCGTTCGGCGGCGGCCACACCGGCGCGGTGCTGCGCCGGCACGTCACCGAGACCGTCCCGCCGATCCCGGGGCTCCCCGACGGACTGTCCCGGATCATCGGCGAGTGCCTGGCCAAGGCCCCGGCCTCCCGGCTGCGCGCCGCCGAGCTGGCCGAGCGGCTGCGCGAGCAGCTGCCGTACCTCGCCGGGCTCCCCGCGCACGTGCCGCCGCAGGGCAAGGCGCCGGTCGAGGAGCTGATCACCCCGGGCGAGGCGGTCTACGCCGAGGCGGACACCGGCCCCGGCACCCACCGGCGCCGTCGCGGCCCGGCCGTCCCGCTGGTACCGGCGCCCTCGCCCGACTCCACCCGGGACACCCACACCAGCCTGCGCCGCCCGTCCGCCCAGGAGCTGGCCTCCTACGCGGCCGAGTCCCAGGCCCAGCGCCGGGAGGCGGCGGCCCCGGCGGCCGGTCACCGGAAGGGGCGCTCGGCGCTGGTCCGGCGCCGCAGGCTGTACGCGGTGCTGCTCGCCGTGGTGCTGCTGCTGGCCGGTGCGGCGGCCGCGTACTCGGCCTTCGCGGCCTCGTCCCCCGGTACCCGCTCCGGGGCGTCCGCTCCGTGGTCGACCGACCCGGCTGCGGATACCCATGCACGGTCGGTGGCCCGGAGCCATTAGGCTGGTGGCGTGGCAGCCGTCGATCCTTCCGAAGCGCTCAAGTCCCTCGAAACGACCATGGGGTCGATCGAGGCCGTCCTCGACCTGGACAAGATCCGGGCCGACATCGCCGCCCTCGAAGAGGAGGCGGCCGCCCCGAACCTGTGGGACGACCTGGCGAACGCGCAGCAGGTCACCAGCCGGCTCTCCTTCCTCCAGGGCGAGCTGCGCAAGGTGCAGACCCTGCGCGGCCGGGTGGACGACCTCTCCATCATGTTCGAGCTGGCCGAGGACGAGGACGACGCGGACACCCTCACCGAGGCGCTGGCCGAGCTGACCTCGGTGCAGAAGGCGGTCGAGGAGCTCGAGGTCCGCACCCTGCTCTCCGGCGAGTACGACTCCCGCGAGGCCCTGGTCAACATCCGGGCCGAGGCCGGTGGCGTGGACGCCGCCGACTTCGCCGAGCAGCTGATGCGGATGTACCTCCGCTGGGCCGAGCGGCACGGGTACCCGACCGAGGTGTACGACACCTCGTACGCCGAAGAGGCCGGCATCAAGTCCGCGACCTTCACCGTGAAGGTGCCGTACGCCTACGGCACGCTCTCGGTCGAGCAGGGCACCCACCGCCTGGTCCGGATCTCGCCGTTCGACAACCAGGGCCGCCGTCAGACGTCCTTCGCGGGCGTCGAGGTGCTCCCCGTGGTCGAGCAGTCCGACCACGTCGACATCGACGAGGGCGAGCTGCGGATCGACGTCTACCGCGCCTCCGGCCCCGGCGGCCAGGGCGTCAACACCACCGACTCGGCGGTCCGGATCACCCACCTGCCGACCGGCACCGTGGTCTCCTGCCAGAACGAGCGCTCGCAGATTCAGAACAAGGCCTCGGCGATGAACGTCCTCCAGGCCAAGCTCCTCGAGCTGCGCCGGCAGGAGGAGAAGGCCGCGATGAACGCGCTCAAGGACGGCGGCAGCTCCTGGGGCAACCAGATGCGCTCGTACGTCCTGCACCCGTACCAGATGGTCAAGGACCTCCGGACGGAGTTCGAGGTCGGCAACCCGCAGTCGGTGCTGGACGGGGACATCGACGGCTTCATCGAGGCCGGCATCCGCTGGCGGAAGCAGCGCGAAACGGCATCGTGACGCGCGGATGCCGGCCTCGATGAAGGTCGAGCAGAGCATCGAGGCCGGGATCCGCCGGCGGAAGCAGCGCGAGACCGCCGCGTAGGCGCAACGGCATACGAAAGGGCCCCGGGAAGTCCCGGGGCCCTTTCGCGTGTCCTGGGTCAGGCCAGGGCCTGTCGGGCGATCAGGGCCACGGCCAGCAGGCCGACCAGCAACGCGAGCAGCGTGGCGGGTGTCAGCGCGGCGAACGGGCCCTGTTGCCCCTGCAGCCGGGCTCGGTTGGCGCGGCAGACCGGGCACCGGCCGTCACTCACGCGGCCGTTGCAGTTGGCGCACACCAGATGGTCGCACGTCATGCGATCTCCTCCTTGCTGCTTACAGCAACGCGCCGGGCGGGCTTCCGGTTCCTTCGGATGCCCCGTACGGCCGCTCTCTGCTACCACTGTGCCAGGTTCCGGTCGATCCGGCCCGTGCGTGGGGCCGGTCGACCGCTCAACCGCAAGCAGAGCTGTGACATGGCTCGCATTTATCCGGTCAAATCGGAACATTGGCCACCAATTCTCAGGCCGGCAGCGCGGCCGGGCCTGCGGGCCCGGAGCTGCTTCGCGTATGGTCCGAGACCGGAGAAGTGGCAGCCGGCCACTTCCGCCGCCGCTCCCGGTCCGTCGCGGGAGCGGAACCGACCGAGGAACGGTGCCGTCCGGCCAGCCCTCCGGAGCCCGAAGTAACGATCGGGTCACGGAAGTTCGGCCGATGCGGTCGCCATTCCACCTAGGATGGCCCCCGTGATGCAGCCGTGATCAGATTCGACAACGTCTCCAAGACCTATCCCAAGCAGAACCGTCCGGCCCTGGACAACGTCTCGCTGGAGATCGAGAAGGGCGAGTTCGTCTTCCTGGTCGGGTCATCCGGCTCGGGCAAGTCGACCTTTCTCCGGCTCTGCCTGCGCGAGGAGCGGCCGAGCGTCGGCGAGGTGCACGTCCTGGGCAAGGACCTCGGCAAGCTGTCCAACTGGAAGGTGCCGCACATGCGCCGCCAGCTGGGCACCGTCTTCCAGGACTTCCGCCTGCTGCCGAACAAGACGGTGGCGCAGAACGTCGCCTTCGCCCTCGAGGTGATCGGCAAGCCGAAGAGCGCCATCAACAAGGTCGTTCCCGAGGTGCTCGACCTGGTCGGCCTCGGTGGCAAGGAGGACCGGATGCCCGGTGAGCTCTCGGGTGGTGAGCAGCAGCGCGTGGCGATCGCCCGCGCCTTCGTGAACCGTCCGATGCTGCTGATCGCCGACGAGCCGACCGGAAACCTCGACCCGCAGAACTCGGTCGGCATCATGAAGCTGCTCGACCGGATCAACCGCACCGGCACCACGGTCCTGATGGCGACCCACGACCAGGCCATCGTCGACCAGATGCGCAAGCGGGTGATCGAGCTCGACAAGGGGCTGCTGGTCCGCGACCAGGCCCGCGGCGTCTACGGCTACCAGCACTGAGCCCTGACGCCCCGTCCGCCTGCCCGCCCCACCCGCAATGACCCTGGAGTGAGACAAAGCCATGCGCGCCCAGTTCGTACTGTCCGAGATCGGCGTCGGTCTCCGTCGCAACCTGACCATGACCATCGCGGTCGTCATCAGCGTTGCGCTGTCGCTCGCCCTGGCCGGAGCCAGCCTGCTGGTGCGTGACCAGGTCAACTCGATGAAGGACTTCTGGTACGACAAGGTCGAGGTGAGCATCTACTTCTGCACCAAGGCCGACACCAAGTCGGCCCAGTGTGCGGCGGGTGCCGCCACCGACCAGCAGATCGCCGACGTGAAGGCGAAGCTGGAGAAGATGCCGCTGGTGCAGAACTTCACCTTCGAGAGCTCCGCCGAGGCGTTCAAGCACTGGAAGGACATGGACCCGAACAACGCGCTGATCGCCGCGGTGGGTGCGGACGCACTGCCGCAGTCCTGGCGGGTGAAGCTGGTGGACCCGACCAAGTACGACGTCATGCAGAGCGCCTTCGCGGGTCTACCGGGCGTCAAATCGGTGCAGGACCAGAAGAAGATCCTGGAGAACCTGTTCGGGCTGTTGAACGGTCTGCAGACGGCCGCGTTCGTGATCATGGTGTTGATGCTGTTCGTTGCGCTCCTCCTGATCGTCAACACCGTCCGGGTGTCGGCGTTCAGCCGACGGCGTGAGACCGGCATCATGCGCCTGGTCGGTGCTTCGAACTTCTACGTCCAGATGCCGTTCATCGCCGAGGCCGCGTTCGCCGCACTGCTGGGGGCCGCGCTGGCCTCCGGGCTGTTGGTCGCCGGGCACTTCTTCGTGCAGGGCTTCCTGGCCAAGAAGGTGGAGTTCATCCACTTCATCGGGCTCTCCTCGGTGCTGTCGGTGATCCCGCTGCTGATCGTGGTCGGTATGGGGATGGCCGCGATCGCGGCGTTCTTCACCCTGCGGAAGTACCTCAAGGTCTGACGTCGGGCCAGGGACCGCGCCTAGACTCCGGTGCCATGCCGGTGACGCTGCGCAGTGGGGTACGCCAGGGGGCCGTGCTCTCGCTGGTGTTCGGCGCCGTGCTGCTCGGCGGTGCGATGACCGGCGCCTGGAGCGAGCCCCCGGAGTTCGCTCAACTCGCCACCTCCTCGGACGCGCTGGGCGGCCGCCCGCTGGCCGGGGCCGACCTCTCCCGGCAGCAGGCCGAGCAACTGCTGGCCGGGGGCGGCGATCCGTGGGCCGCGTACTACAGCCGGGAGGCGTACACCGACTTCACCCAGGGCCGGTACGCGGGCGTGGGCCTCTCGGTCCTCCGCGCGCCGGACGGGGCCACCACGGTGGCCCAGGTGACTCCGGCGGGGCCGGCCGATCAGGCCGGGATCGCGGTCGGGGAGCGGCTGTTGCGGATCGACGGCGTCCCGGCCGACCGGCTGCCGATCACCGAGGTGGTGGCCGGGCTGCGCGGCGCGGCCGGTTCGACGGTCGCCCTGGCGCTGGGCCGCCCCGGCGGCCCGGAGCGTGAACTGACCCTGCACCGGGCTGAACTGGCGGCCCGTGACGTGACGGTGGACCAGCCGCGCCCGGGCGTCGTCCGGATCGCGGTGCACGGCTTCACGGCCGGGGTGGCCGAGCAGGTCAGAGCGGCCGTCCAGGGCGCCCACGGGGTGCTGCTCGATCTGCGCGGCAACTCCGGCGGGTTGGTCGACGAGGCCGCCGCCACCGCCGCGCTGTTCCTGGACGGCGGCCCGGTCGGCTCCTACCTGGAGCACGGCGAGCGGCGCGAACTCACCGCAGCCCCCGGCGGCGACACCGTCACCCCGCTGGTGGTGCTGGTGGACGGCGGCACCATGAGCGCCGCCGAACTGCTGGCCGGAGCGCTCCAGGACCGCAGCCGCGCCGTCCTGGTCGGCTCCCGCACCTTCGGCAAGGGCACCGTCCAGCAGCCCAGCCGGCTGGCCGACGGCGCGGTGCTGGAACTGACCGTGGGCCGCTACTTCACCCCGGCCGGCCGCTCCCCGGACGGCACCGGCCTGACCCCGGACGTCCCCCGCCCGCCCGGCGCCACCCCGGCCGACACCGTCGGACTCGCCGACACCGTGCTCTCGGGGCTGGGCGGCAGGTAGCCCGGGTGCGGGCGGGGCGGGTGCCCGCCTCTGTGGGGGTGGCGCTGCCGGGGACGGTCCCGTACGAGCCCTCGGCGTGCCGCACCCAGCGGTAAAGGGGCTGCCGATGGGTCCTCCGAGGTGCGACAATGATCGGCGCTATGGCTAAAGAAACCGGGAAGAAGCTGATCGCGCAGAACAAGAAGGCGCGACACGAGTACACCATCCTCGACACGTACGAATGCGGCCTGGTGCTGACCGGCACCGAGGTCAAGTCGCTCCGCGAGGGGCGGGCCAACCTGGTGGACGGCTACGCCTACGTCCAGCAGCGCGAGGTGTGGATCGACAACGTGTTCATCCCCGAGTACGCCCAGGGGACCTGGACCAACCACTCGGCGCGGCGCAAGCGCAAGCTGCTGCTGCACCGGATGGAGATCCACAAGATCGAGTCGAAGACCAAGGAGACCGGCCACACCCTGGTGCCGCTCTCGCTGTACTTCAAGGACGGCCGAGTGAAGCTGGAGCTGGCCCTCGCGGTCGGCAAGAAGCTGCACGACAAGCGGCAGACCCTGCGCGAGAAGCAGGACCGCCGTGAGACGGACCGGGCGGTCGCGGCGGTCCGCCGCCGCCAGCAGGGTTAATCTGCTTGGCCAGGGCCGGTCGCTGCGCGTAGTATGGCTCAAGCACCACCCCGGAGGGTCCGCCCGCCGGAGCGTTGTTTCTCAACAAAACATGGGGATGATCGGTTTCGACAGGGGAAGTCGAAACAGGAGAAGCGAGCCGAGGAACGCGGCAATGATCTCGTTAACCATCTGCCGCAAAACAATAATCGCCAACTCTAAGCGCGATGCCCAGCAGTTCGCTCTCGCTGCCTAAGCGAAAGTGAACGGGTGTCAGACCGGGGAGTTCCCGACCCGGACCCTGGCATAATTTAGGGAACTCAACCCGCCACCCCGGTCACGGGGGTCGGTGGGGAAACCAAACAGTGACTGGGCCTGTTGGCGGCTTGTCCGCGTGACTGCCAGGGCCGAGAAAATCACAGCGGACTGCGCTCGGAGAAGTCCTGAATCCACTCCACTGGACCCGGGTTCGATTCCCGGCATCTCCACCACCCCATGTGTATCGAAGGCCACCCTCCCCACCGGAGGGTGGCCTTCGTGCTTGCCGGGCGCCGACCGGTCGGGGCCCGGCCGGTCAGGCGGTCCGGGTCAGCTCTGCAGGTGCCACTGCTGGTTCGCGCCGCCCGAGCAGGCCCACAGCTGGAGCTTCGTACCGTTGGCCGTGGCCACGCCGGTGGCGTCGAGGCACAGCCCCGACTGGACTCCGGTGATGGTGCCGTTGGCGTTGAGGTTCCACTGCTGGTTCGTCTGCCCGTTGCAGTCCCAGATCACCACGGCGGTGCCGTTCACGGTGCCCTTGCCGGAGGCGTCCAGGCACTTGGTGCCGAAGACCGTGAGCTGCTTGCCCGCGGTGTTCGTCCAGCGCTGGTTGGTGGCGCCGTTGCAGTCCCACAGCTGGGCCTGGGTGCCGTTGGCCGTGGCGGAGCCGCTGATGTCGACGCACCGGCCGGACTGCTGCCCGACCAGCTGCTGCCCGCTGGGCGGGGGAGTGGTGCCCGACTCGAACTGGGAGAAGAACTTCCACACCTCGCCCGAGGTCCAGGTGCGCCAGCCGTCACCGGTCGAGCCGTCGATGGGGCCGGGGTCGTGGCCCGCTCCGTCGAAGGCCGCCCAGACCACGGGATACCCGGACCGGCAGCCGGAGTAGGTTGTGACGATGTGGGTCAGGCTGCCGTTGGCCGGCTCCGGCGGGTTCTGCGGGGTGCAGCCGTTGTTCCTGACGAAGGTGTCGCGGAGCGAGCGTCCCAGCGAGATCGGCAGCACGTTGTCGCGGAGGCCGTGCAGCCCCATGTACGCGACCGGCTGCGTTCCCCCGGCGCACCCGCTGAGGTTGGCGCCGGAGTAGACCGCGACCGCCCGGAAGAGGGTCGGCCGGGCGCAGGCGAGCGCGTACGACATGGCGCCGCCGTAGCTGAAGCCGGCCGAGAACAGCTGGGTGCCGTCGATGCACAGCCCCGACTCGAGCTGCCGGGTCAGGTCGTCGACGAGGGTCACGTCCTGGCCGTTGCTGTTGGCCCAGCCGTTGTCGAAGCCCTGGGGGGCGACGAAGATCGTGCCGTTGTTGGCGGCGTCCGCCAGCCGCCGGAGGCCGTAGTAGGACCAGTTGTAGCCGTCGGTCCCGCCCGAGTCGACCTCGCTCGCGGTGCCGCCGCGCCAGTGGAAGCCGAAGACCAGTCGGTAGGGGCGGTTGCTGTCGTAACCGGTGGGGAGCCTGAGGATGTAGCTGCGGTTCTGGCCGCTGCTCTGGATCGTGTGGGCGCCGCTGCTCAGCGCCGGAGCCTTGCCGCAGCCGGCCGTCGGTGCGGCGGCGGTGACGGCGGCCGGGGCGGCCGCACCGACGGCCGCCGGTGCGGCGAGGGCGGTGGCCGGGGCGGGAGTCCGGCTCTGTGCGGTGCCGGCGGCTCCCAGCACGAGGAGCGCGGCGGCCGTGACCGAGGCCAGTAAGGATCGGTGCTTCATCTGTTCGTCCTTCGCTGTGGGGGTGGGACGCCGACACGGCGCAGCGATGACCGGTCAGGAGGGCATCAGCCCACGGGGGTTCTGACGTTCACGCAGTTCTCCTGGCGGGGGTGGCAGCCAAGTGCGACACGCACAAGTCGTGTGAGCGTTAACACGCCGCCCGGGGTGGGAGGGGCGGCGTTCTCGTCGGAATGACGGCAGCGTGCTCCTCGGTGCATGCGGTGTCAACCCTTCTCGCAGTGATCCGGTTCGTCGGCGCCGGGACGGGTAGGGAGTCGGGGTCGCACCTCGTCCGCTGTGCAGGGGCCGCGCCCTCACAACGCCGACGTCCGGCGGGTGAGAGGACGGTTCCTCGGGCGTCACAGGCCACAACGAGGGCGAAATCACCGCCTCCTAACGTCAGTTGGCACAGGGCACCGGCAGGCAAGGGGAGCGCGATGAGCACCGACACGGCAGCGCAGGGCAGAGCGGGCGGCCACTGGATCCAGGAGTGGCAGCCGGAGGACGCCGGATTCTGGGAGCGGACAGGGCGGAAGGTGGCCAACCGCAACCTGCTGTTCTCGGTCGTCTCCGAGCACGTCGGCTTCTCGATCTGGAGCCTCTGGTCGGTGATGGTCCTCTTCATGGGACCGAAGTACGGCGTGGACCCGGCCGGCAAGTTCTTCCTGGTCGCGGTGCCCACCCTGGTCGGCGCGTTCGTCCGGATCCCGTACACCGTCGCGGTGGCCAGGTTCGGTGGCCGGAACTGGACCATCGTCTCGGCGCTCCTGCTGCTGCTGCCGACCCTGGCGGCCGCCTGGGTGATGCACCCGGGCACCTCGTACACCACGTTCATGCTGGTCGCGGCGCTGACCGGGCTCGGCGGCGGCAACTTCGCCTCCTCGATGACCAACATCAACGCCTTCTTCCCGCAGCACCGCAAGGGCTGGGCGCTCGGCCTGAACGCGGGCGGCGGCAACATCGGCGTGCCGGTGATCCAGCTGGTGGCGCTCGGCGTGATCACCTGGGCCGGGGCGACCCACCCGAGGCTGGTGCTGGGCATCTACCTGCCGCTGATCGTGGTCGCGGCGACCTGCGCGGCGCTCTTCATGGACAACCTGGCGCCGATGCGGAGCGACACCGGTGCGCTGGCCGAGATCGTGAAGCAGAAGCACACCTGGCTGATGTCCGTCCTCTACATCGGCACCTTCGGCTCCTTCATCGGTTTCAGCTTCGCCTTCGGTCTGGTGCTGCAGAACCAGTTCGGCCGCACCCCGCTGCAGGCCGCTCAGCTGACCTTCGTCGGCCCGCTGCTCGGCTCGGTGATCCGCCCGGTCGGCGGCTGGCTGGCGGACCGGCTCGGCGGGGCCCGGATCACCCTGTGGAACTTCGCCGCGATGGCGGCCGCCGCCGGGCTGGTCACGTACGCCTCGTCGATCCGGTCGCTGCCGGTCTTCCTGACCGGCTTCATCGCCCTGTTCGTCTTCGCCGGTCTGGGCAACGGCTCCACCTACAAGATGATCCCGGTGATCTTCGAGGCCAAGGCGCAGGACCGGATCGCCCAGCTCGGCGACACCGTCGAGCAGGCTGCCGCCTGGTCCCGCCGGATGTCCGGCGCGGCGGTGGGCGTGATCGGGGCGGTCGGTGCGCTCGGCGGACTGTTCATCAACCTGGCCTTCCGCCAGTCCTTCCTGGTGGCCAAGACCGGTACCCCGGCCTTCGTCTCCTTCCTGGCGGCGTACGCGGTCTGCTTCGCGCTCACCTGGGTGGTGTACCTCCGCCGTCCGAGTGCGGCCCCTGGTGAGACCGCGCCGAGCCCGGCGCTGGCCCGCGCCTGAGCGTCCCTCGGACCGGCCGTCCAGTCCCTGGACGGCCGGTCCGACCTGCGAAACAAGCCGGAAATCGGACCGACCCCGCTGCGACACCGCCAGGGGAGAGGATTTCCGTCCACCCACCCTTCCGGCCGGCCGCAGCCGGGAGGCGCGCACCACCGAAGGACCGAGAGCCATGGACGATCTGACGAGCAGTCGCCCCACCGACCGCGCCGAACCGGTACCGCCACTGGCCGGCTTCACCATCGGCATCACCGCCGCCCGCCGGGCGGACGAACTCGCCGCCCTGCTCCAGCGCCGGGGCGCCACCGTCCTGCGGGCCGCCGCCCTGCGGATCGTGCCGCTCACCGACGACACCGAACTGCTCGCCGCCACCCGCGCGTTGGTCGCCGACCCGCCGGACATCGCGGTGGCCACCACCGGCATCGGCTTCCGGGGCTGGATCGAGGCCGCCGAGGGCTGGGGGCTCGGCGACGACCTGATCGACCGCCTGGGCAAGGCCGTGGTGCTCGCACGTGGCCCCAAGGCCAAGGGCGCGATCCGGGCCGCCGGGCTGCGGGAGGAGTGGTCGCCCGAGTCGGAGTCCTCGGTCGAGGTGCTGGAACGCCTGCTGGAACAGGGCGTGGACGGGCGGCGGATCGCCGTCCAGCTGCACGGCGCCCCGCTGCGGGACTTCGTCGAGTCGCTGAAGGCGGCCGGCGCGGAGGTCGTGGAGGTCCCGGTCTACCGCTGGCTGCCGCCCGCCGACCTCGCCCCGCTGGACCGGCTGCTGGACGCCTGCTGCGCGGGTGCCCTGGACGCGGTCACCTTCACCAGCGCACCCGCCGCCATCAGCCTGCTCGACCGGGCCGAACAGCGCGGCCTGACGGCCGAGTTGCTGCACGCGCTGCGCCGCGACGTCCTGCCGGTCTGCGTCGGCCCGGTGACGGCGGCCCCGCTGGAGGAGCTGGACGTCGCGACGGTCTGGCCGGAGCGGATGCGGCTCGGAGCGATGGTGCAGATGCTCACCGCGCAGCTGCCGGGCCGGGCGCGCCGGCTCTCGGTGGCCGGACACCTGCTGGAACTGCGCGGTCAGGCCGTGCTGGTGGACGGCGGGCTGCGGCCCGTACCGCCCGCCGGGATGGCACTGCTGCGGGCGCTGGCGAAGCGGCCGGGGTGGGTGGTGCCGCGGGCCGAGCTGCTGCGGGCGTTGCCGGGGAGCGGGAACGACGAGCACGCGGTGGAGACGGCGATGGCGCGGTTGCGCTCCGCGCTGGGTGCTCCGCGGCTGGTCGCCACCGTCGTCAAGCGGGGGTACCGGCTGGCGCTCGATCCGGTGGCCGATCCGGGGGAGAAGTACGGCGCGGCGTAGGTGTCGGCAGGGGCTCGGCAGTGCACGGTCGGCGGGTCGGGGATCGGAGTCCCGGGCCCCTGGCGGCGCACGTCCGCCCGAGTCCGCGCCGGTGCATGGCCGAGCGCGGTGCGCAGGGCGTAGGATCATCCGTCCGTCTCTTTTCCGAGGTCCTTCGCCGCACCCCCCGAGGCCATGCACAGCAGCTCTGACTCAGACACCATCCGCGACCGCGAGATCGCGGGCGAACAGCGCCATCTCGACACGGTGTACCACCGGTTGGAGGAGAAGCTCGCCGAGGCCGAGTACATCCTGGAGGACGCCGCCAAGCGCGTGCAGGTCGGTACGCCCGGCGCGCTCGCCGAGCGTGACGCCCAGGTGTACCGCGCGGGCGCGCACCTGAACCGGTTGAACAGCGAGTTCGAGGACTTCCTGTTCGGCCGGATCGACCTCCAACAGGCCGATGCTCCCGAGGAGCACGGCATCCCGTCGCAGACCCCGCTCGACCCGGCCGACCCGGCCGTCGCCGAGACGCTGCACATCGGGCGGCTCGGCGTGCTCGACGCCGAGTTCGGGCCGCTGGTGATCGACTGGCGGGCGCCGGCCGCCGCGCCGTTCTACCGGTCCACACCGCTGGAGCCGGGCCGGGTGATCCGACGGCGCGTCATCCGGTCGAAGGGTCGCAAGGTGCTCGGGGTCGAGGACGACCTGCTGCGCCCCGACCTGACGCCGACCCTGGACGGCCAGGAGCTGGCGGTGGTCGGCGACGGTGCGCTGATGGCCTCGCTCGGCCGGGCCCGCAGCCACTCGATGCGGGACATCGTCTCCTCGATCCAGCGCGAGCAGGACGAGGTGATCCGGGCCCCCGCGCCGGGCGCCACCCTGGTCACCGGCGGCCCCGGCACCGGGAAGACGGCGGTCGCGCTGCACCGCGCCGCGTTCCTGCTCTACCAGGACCGCCGCCGGTACGCGGGCGGCATCCTGGTGGTGAGCCCGACGGCGCTGCTGGTCTCGTACACCGAGGGCGTGCTGCCCTCGCTGGGCGAGGAGGGCCAGGTCGCGATCCGGGCCGTCGGCAGCCTGGTGGACGGCATCGAGGCCGGCCGGTACGACACCCCCGAGGCCGCGCACGTGAAGGGCTCGGCCCGGATGGTGACGCTGCTGCGCCGGGCGGCCAAGGCGGCGCTGGAGCTGGGTGCGCCGACCGAGCTGAAGGTGTTCGCCCGGGGCGAGGCGCTCCGGCTGGACGCCAACAGGCTGCGCGCCGTGCGCGGCAACGTGATCGGCAGCGGCGGCACACCGCTCAACCTGCTGCGCCCGCGGGCCCGGCGGCTGCTGCTGGACGCACTCTGGCAGGAGGCGATCAGGCACCAGCCGCGCCCGAGCGACCACTACGCCAGGGAGCAGCGCCAGGAGGAGAAGGAGGCGTTCGACGAGTACGTCTCCGACGAGGCGGTCTTCCTGGACTTCCTGGACGCCTGGTGGCCCTCCCTGACGCCCCGTCAGGTGCTGGCCACCCTCAAGCAGCCCCGGCACACCAACCGGATCGCCCGTCGGGCCGTCACGCCGGAGGAGGCGCGCCTGCTGGCCGCGTCATGGAGCGGGCTGACCGACCGTGGCGAGGGCCCGCTCTCGGTGCACGACGTGGCGATGGTGGACGAGCTGCAGCTGCTGCTCGGCGAGTCGGCCAGACGGGTGGTCCGCGAGGTGGACGCCGTCGACCTGCTGACCGGCCTGGAGGAGGTCACCACCTACGCGGACCGTTCGGCCCGGCAGCGTGACCGGGTGCCGGTCGAGCGGGTCGAGTACGCGCACGTGATCGTGGACGAGGCCCAGGACCTCACCCCGATGCAGTGGCGGATGGTCGGCCGGCGCTCCCGGATGGCGACCTGGACCATCGTCGGCGACCCGGCGCAGTCCTCCTGGCCGTTCCCGCAGGAGGCGCAGGCGGCGATGGACGAGGTGCTGGCGGGCAAGCCGCGCCGTCGGCACACGCTGACCGTCAACTACCGCAACCCGTCCGAGATCGCCGAGGTGGCGGCCAAGGTGCTGGCGCTGGCCGCGCCCGGCACCCCCTCGCCGTCGGCGGTCCGCTCGACCGGTCTGGCGCCGCGCTTCGCGGCGGTGGAGTCGGCCGACCCGGCCGACTTCGCGGCGGCCGCCCGGGCCGAGCTGACCAAGCTGCTGGCCGAGGTGGACGGCACGGTCGCGGTGGTGGTCCCGATGGACCGCAGGGTCGAGGCGGCCGGCTGGATCGAGGGTCTGGGCGAGCGGGCGGTGGCGCTCGGCAGCCTGGAGGCCAAGGGCCTGGAGTACGACGCCACGGTGGTGGCCGACCCGGTCGGCATCGCGGGCGAGTCCGAGGCGGGGCTGCGGGTGCTGTACGTGGCGCTGACCCGGGCGACCCAGCGGCTGACCGTGCTCTCCGGCCCCGACGACCTGCCGGACGCGGACGGGGTGCCGGCGCTGCTGCGCTGACGGACCGACACGGAGAAGGCCCCTCACCGGTGGTGAGGGGCCTTCCGACGTTATGACACCGACCCGCCATGCTCGCCTCGCGGCAAGTGGTCGCTCGTAGCGACGAAGGTTGGGCCCGGGGGCTTGGATCGAGCCGGTGCCTTGTCCAATGTAACGCATCGCCCGTGAAGGGCAAGAAACCTTGTCGAGTCCGGACACTCAATGAACGTTATTTCTGGCAGGCCCTTGGTTGGTGCGACGATCGAGGTCTAGCATGCCCAAGGCGTGAGATTTTCAACAAAGTGTTGATCTCAAGACGTGGATCCAGGAAGAAGGACGTCGATGGCGACGGTGCCCAGTGTCTCGAACTCGATCACGGTGCGGCTGGAGGTCCCGGCCACCGGCAACGCGGTGAGCTCGATCACCACCGCGGTCGAGTCCTCCGGCGGTTCGGTCACCGGTCTCGACGTCACCGCCTCCGGCCTCGAGGCGCTCCGGATCGACGTGACGGTGGCCGCCTCCTCGGTGGCGCACGGCGAGGAGATCGTCGAGAAGCTGCGCGCGATCGACGGCGTGGCGATCGGCCGGGTCTCGGACCGTACCTTCCTGATGCACCTCGGCGGCAAGATCGAGATGTCCTCGAAGCTGCCGATCCGCAACCGTGACGACCTCAGCATGATCTACACCCCGGGCGTGGCCCGGGTCTGCATGGCGATCGCCGAGAACCCCGAGGACGCCCGCCGCCTGACCATCAAGCGCAACAGCGTCGCGGTGGTCACCGACGGCTCCGCCGTGCTCGGCCTGGGCAACATCGGCCCGATGGCCGCCCTGCCGGTGATGGAGGGCAAGGCCGCGCTGTTCAAGCGGTTCGCCAACATCGACGCCTGGCCGATCTGCCTGGACACCCAGGACGCCGACGAGATCGTCGCGATCGTCAAGGCGATCGCCCCCGGCTTCGCGGGCATCAACCTGGAGGACATCTCCGCGCCGCGCTGCTTCGAGATCGAGGCCCGGCTGCGCGAGGCGCTGGACATCCCGGTCTTCCACGACGACCAGCACGGCACCGCGATCGTGGTGCTCGCCGCGCTGACCAACGCGCTGCGGGTGGTCGGCAAGGAGATCTCCGAGATCCGGGTGGTGATGTCGGGCGCCGGCGCCGCCGGTACCGCGATCCTCAAGCTGCTGCTGGCGGCCGGTGTCGAGCACGCCACCGTGGCCGACGTCAGCGGTGTGGTGCACAGCGGCCGGGAGGACCTGAACGACTCGCTGCGCTGGATCGCCGAGCACACCAACCGCTCCGGCCGTACCGGCACGCTCAAGGACGCGGTGGCCGGCGCGGACGTCTTCATCGGCGTCTCGGCCCCCAACCTGCTGGACGGCGACGACCTGGCCACCATGGCCGAGAACGCGATCGTCTTCGCGCTGGCTAACCCGGACCCGGAGGTCGACCCGGCGGTGGCCCGTCAGACCGCCGCGGTGGTGGCCACCGGCCGCAGCGACTTCCCGAACCAGATCAACAACGTGCTGGTCTTCCCCGGCGTGTTCCGTGGCCTGCTGGACGCGCAGAGCCACACCGTCAACACCGAGATGATGATCGCCGCCGCCCGGGCGCTGGCCACCACGGTCGCCGACGACCAGCTGAACGCCAACTACATCATCCCCAGCGTCTTCCACCCCGACGTGGCCAAGACCGTGGCGGCAGCCGTCCGGGAGGCCGCCCTGGCGGCCCGTGGCGGCGCCGAACCCGCCCCCGGCAGGCCCACCCCCGGCATCGTCGGCACGCTCGACACCGCGGCTTTCCCGGTCGTTCGGCTCTAGGTCGCACGGCTGCCCGGGAGCGTCCGGACGCTCGGACAAAAGCCCGGTCGCCGGCCCTACCCATCGGCACACGCCCCGAACCCTTGCGACACAAGGGGAAGGGGCGTGTTTGGGCTTGTCGGTGCCAGGGCGTACGGTAGCCCTGCACGGGGCAGGCGTGTCCGACAAGTACGGAACGTCCCCCTGGGCTCCCGGCGTGTCCTCCGGACCGTCGCCCGATCCGGTCCGCCGGAGCCGACGGAGTGTCACAACTCCGGTGGGCGGGCGCTGTTCGGGTCAACCGCGCCGGGGTCCGATTGGCTTTCTCAGTGCCGGTCGGGGCAGGATTCGTACCCAGGCAGTGCGGTTTGAGGCGCTTCGGGGTGCAAGCCCGACCCCTGACCAACCCTCGCCTGAATGAGCACAGTGTGCGGACCAGCGGCCCGTCCGGCCGCCTCCAGAACGTGGGGGCCCCGGGAGGGACGACCGATGGGCCCCCCGCACACCGCAACGCGAACAGACCACAGGAGTACACATGAACCGCAGTGAGCTGGTGGCCGCTCTGTCGGAGCGCGCCGAGGTGACCCGCAAGGACGCCGACGCTGTTCTGGCCGCCTTCGCCGAGGTTGTCGGTGAGGTCGTCGCCAAGGGCGACGAGAAGGTCACCATCCCCGGCTTCCTGACCTTCGAGCGCACCCACCGTGCCGCTCGTACGGCCCGTAACCCGCAGACCGGCGACCCGATCCAGATCCCGGCCGGTTTCAGCGCCAAGGTCAGCGCTGGTTCGAAGCTGAAGGAAGCTGCCAAGGGCAAGTAGTCCCGAAGCAGCCGTAGACGACCGTGGCCGGTCTCCCCTCGGGGAGACCGGCCACGGTCGTCTACGGCTGCGGATCAGATGCCGACCAGGTTCTCGCTGGGCAGCTCGACCTGGGCACCGAGGTCGCGGAGCTTCTCCATGAAGTTCTCGTAGCCCCGGTTGATCAGGTCGATGCCGTGCACGGTCGAGGTGCCCTCGGCCGCCAGCGCCGCGATCAGGTACGAGAACCCGCCGCGCAGGTCGGGGATGACGAGCTCGCCGCCGATCAGCTTGGACGGGCCCGAGACCACCGCGGAGTGCTGGAAGTTGCGGGCGCCGAAGCGGCAGGGGGTGCCGCCCAGGCACTCGCTGTAGAGCTGGATGTGCGCGCCCATCTGGTTCAGCGCGCCGGTGAAGCCGAGCCGGGACTCGTACACCGTCTCGTGCACGATGGAGAGGCCGTCGGCCTGGGTCAGCGCGACCACCAGCGGCTGCTGCCAGTCGGTCTGGAAGCCGGGGTGCACGTCGGTCTCCAGGGCGATCGCCTTGAGCTCGCCGCCCGGGTGCCAGAACCGGATGCCCTCGTCGTCGATCTCGAAGGCGCCGCCGACCTTCCTGAAGGTGTTCAGGAAGGTCATCATCGGGATCTGGTCGGCGCCGCGGACGTAGATGTCGCCCTTGGTGGCCAGCGCCGCGCAGGCCCAGGAGGCCGCTTCCAGCCGGTCCGGCAGGGCGCGGTGGGTGTAGCCGCCCAGCTCGTCCACGCCGGTGATCAGGATGGTCCGGTCGGTGCCCAGCGAGATGATCGCGCCCATCTTCTGCAGCACGCAGATCAGGTCGACGATCTCCGGCTCGACGGCCGCGTTGCGCAGCTCGGTGACGCCCTCGGCGAGCACCGCGGTGAGCAGCACCTGCTCGGTCGCGCCGACCGACGGGTAGGGCAGCTCGATCTTGGTGCCCTGCAGCCGCTGGGCCGCCACCAGGTAGGTGCCCTGCGGGTGCTTCTCGATGGTCGCGCCGAACTGGCGGAGCACCTCGAAGTGGAAGTCCACGGGTCGGCCGCCGATGTCGCAGCCGCCCAGGCCCGGGATGAAGGCGTGGCCGAGGCGGTGCAGCAGCGGGCCGCAGAACAGGATCGGGATCCGCGAGGAGCCCGCGTGCGCGTCGATGTCGGCGACGTTGGCGCTCTCCACGTGCGAGGGGTCGAGGATCAGCTCGCCCTCCTCGTCACCGGTGCGCACCGTCACGCCGTGCAGCTGCAGCAGGCCGCGGACCACCTTGACGTCGCGGATGTCCGGAACGTTGCGCAGTCTGCTGGGGCCCGTGCCGAGCAGGGCGGCGACCATGGCCTTGGGGACCAGGTTCTTCGCACCACGGACCCGGATCTCGCCTTCGAGCGGGTTTCCGCCGTGGACCAGCAGGACGTCGTCGGTCATCGTTCTCGCAATCCGGGATGCCATAGGGGGGTGAGTCGGCTGCGGAGCAGGGCAGACGCAAGTGGAAGGATCTTCCACCGGAGTAGAAGGCCCTTCCACCACCTATAGATGGTAAGGGGAGGACGGTTGGTTCCCTTGCGCCCTACTCGTGATCATGCTCTCCCGGGGGCCGACACGGCGGCGCGGTACGTCCGTTCGGGTGGTACCGGACCCGGCGCGGCTTTCGTGTTGGACTCCCGGGCGGGGCCCGACTGCGGGATCATGTGGGCATGACCCCGGCCTCCTCGAACACCGGCCGACTCCTGGTCGCCACGCCGGTGCTCGCCGACCCGAACTTCGCCCGCTCCGTGGTCCTGCTGCTGGACCACGACGCCCAGGGCGCGCTCGGCGTCGTGCTCAACCACCCCACCCCGATCGAGGTGGCGGCGGTGCTGGACGGCTGGTCAGAGCTGGCCGGCCGCCCGGCGGTCCTGTTCCAGGGCGGCCCGGTCGGCCTGGATTCGGCCCTCGCGGTCGCCGTGGTCCCCGGCGAACCCGGCCAGGCCGAGCCGCTCGGCTGGCGCCGCCTGCACGGCGCGATCGGGCTGGTCGACCTGGAGGCCCCGCCCGAGCTGCTGGCCGGGGAACTGGGCGGTCTGCGGGTCTTCGCCGGGTACGCCGGCTGGTCGCCCGGGCAGCTGGAGGCGGAGTTGGCGGAGGGCGCCTGGTACCTGGTGGACTGTGAGCCAGGTGACATCTTCTGCCCGGAGCCGGAGCGCCTCTGGCGCGCGGTGCTGCGCCGCCAGCGCGGCCCGCTCGCGGTGCTGGCGACGTACCCGGACGACCCGAGCCTCAACTGACACGGCCCCGGGCCTCACTTGACACGGGCCCCGGGCCTCGACCGACACGGGCTCCCGCCGTGGCGCCGGGCCCCATAGACTTGGCCCCCATGAGCACTCTTGAGCCCGAGCGCGGTCTCGGTACCGGCACCCTGGTCGAGCCCGTCCCCCAGGTCTCCAACGGCGACGGCGACCACGAGCGCTTCGCGCACTACGTCCAGAAGGACAAGATCATGGAGAGCGCGCTCTCCGGCTCTCCCGTGGTCGCGCTCTGCGGCAAGGTCTGGGTCCCCGGGCGCGACCCGAAGAAGTACCCGGTCTGCCCGATGTGCAAGGAGATCTTCGACGGCATCGGCAAGCCGCAGGGCGGGGACGACGACAAGAAGTAGACCGCTTGATTGGTCTATGCCACTGGTGCTCCGGCGGGGCAGGATGAGGCCATGGACCTCATCCCCGCCCCGCTGAGCGTCACCTCTCCCGAGCGCGGCGAGTACGCGCTGGACCCCGGCACGACGCTGACCGCCGACCCCGGCCTGGAGGACGTCGAGTCCTGGCTCCGCGCCGCGCTCAACTCCGCCGCCGGCCTCCCGCTGCGCCCCGGCCCGGGCGGTGTCGAGCTGCGGCTCGACGGGTCGCTCGCCCCGGAGGCGTACCGGCTCTCGGTGAGCCCGGACGGCGTCCGGCTGTCGGCGGGTGCCCCGGCGGGGGCCTTCCTCGGCGTTCAGACGCTCCGTCAGCTGCTCGGCCCCGACGCCTACCGCCGCGCCCCGCTGCGTCGTACCGGCTGGGTGCTGCCGTACACCGAGATCGAGGACGCGCCCCGGTTCGGCTGGCGCGGGGTGCTGCTGGACGTGTCGCGGCACTTCCTGCCCAAGGCTGACGTGCTGCGCTTCCTGGACCTGATGGCCGTCCACAAGCTCAACGTGCTGCACCTGCACCTGACGGACGACCAGGGCTGGCGGATCGAGATCAAGCGCTACCCGAGGCTCACCCAGGTGGCCTCCTGGCGGGAGCGCTCGATGGTCGGCTTCCGGGCCGCCGAGCGCCGCAACGAGGAGCCGCACGGCGGTTTCTACACCCAGGACGACCTGCGCGAGATCGTCGCGTACGCGGACGCCAGGCACATCACCGTGGTCCCGGAGATCGACCTGCCGGGCCACTCGCAGGCCGCGATCTCGGCCTACCCCGAACTCGGTAACACCGATGTGGTGGACACCGCCGGGCTCTCGGTCTGGACGGACTGGGGGATCAGCGACAACGTGCTGAACGTCTCCGAGCCGACCCTGCGGTTCTTCGAAGGGGTGCTGGAGGAGGTGCTGGAGATCTTCCCCTCGCAGTTCGTCCACCTCGGCGGTGACGAGTGCCGCAAGGAGCAGTGGAAGCTCAGCCCGGCCGCGCAGCGCCGGATCGAGGGGCTCGGGCTCGCCGACGAGGAGGAGTTGCAGAGCTGGTTCATCGGGCACTTCGACAGCTGGCTGGCCGAGCGCGGCCGACGGCTGATCGGCTGGGACGAGATCCTGGAGGGCGGCCTCGCACCCGGTGCGGCGGTCTCCTCCTGGCGCGGCTACCAGGGCGGGGTGGCGGCCGCGAAGGCGGGCCACGACGTGGTGATGTGCCCCGAGCAGCACGTCTACCTGGATCACCGGCAGGCGGCCGGGGAGGACGAGCCGATCCCGGTCGGCTTCGTCCGCACGCTGGAGGACGTCTACCGGTTCGAACCGGTCCCGGCCGAGCTGGACGCCGCTGCGGCCGCCCGGGTGATCGGCACCCAGGCCAACCTGTGGACCGAGTTCATGAACGACGCCCGGGACGTCGACTACCGCGCCTTCCCCCGGCTGGCCGCGTTCGCCGAGGTGGCCTGGTCGGACCTGCCGCGCGAGCCCGCCGCCCGCGACTGGCCGGACTTCGAACGCCGGATGGCCACGCACTACGCCCGCCTGGACGCGCTCGGCGTGGAGTACCGCCCGCCGGCCGGGCCGCACCCCTGGCAGCGCCGCCCGGGGGTGCAGGGACGCCCGTCCGACGGGCCCGGGAACTAGAGGTTCCGCCGGCGGGGGCCCGGCGTCGCGGCGCCCGGACTGTCTCCCCCACCCTTCGGGCGGGAGGTGCCCCCTCGGACGGCTTCTCCTCGGTCGCCGATGCTCCGCATGGACTTCCTCGCCGGCACCGCCCGGACTCGGCCCGGACGCCGCTCCTTCATTCGGGCCCCCGCCGGCGGAACCTCTGAACCCGGCCCGTACGTCAACAACAGGTGAAGTTCCGATCCGGGGCCGACCGGATCGGATCGTTCGCTGCCTGGATTCGTCCGAGATTCTCCCCGCCTGTCCGTCCCCCGGGAAATGATCACCAAGCTTTGTGTGCCAGAGTTGCCCAACCCGCCCCGATCGCCCGTACCCTACGGGCCAGGCCGCACCGCCGGGAGACGGCGGGCAGTTGATGAGCAAGTGGAGCACGGTGGATTCCTGGTGAACCGGACGATCATGCTGCCGGCCTCGCTCGACGAGGCTGTCGAGGCGCTCGCCGCCACTCCCGGCGCGGTGCCGGTGGCCGGTGCCACCGACCTGATGGAGGCGGTCAACGCGGGCCGGCTCCGTCCGGCCGCGCTGATCGGCCTCGGCCGGATCACCGAACTGCGCGGCTGGCGCTACGAGGACGGCGGCACCGCCGTGCTGGGTGCCGGGCTGACCCACGCCCGGATGGACCGCCCCGACTTCTCGGCGCTGATCCCCGCGCTGGCGGACGCCGCCAGGACCGCAGGGCCGCCGCAGATCCGTAACGTCGGCACGCTGGGCGGCAACATCGCCACCGCCGCCCCCGCCGGGGACACCCTGCCGGTGCTCGCCGCGCTGGAGGCCACCGTCACGCTGGCCAGGGCGGGCGGCACCCGCGAGGTCCCGGTCAGCCACCTGCTCACCGGCCTGGACCCGGTCCGCCCCGGCGAGCTGCTCACCTGGGTGCGCGTCCCGCTGCTGCACGCCCCGCAGGTCTTCCTGAAGGCCACCGGACGCAGCGGCCCGTCCCGGGCCACCGCCTCGGTCGCCCTGGTGCTCGACCCGGCCCGGCGGGCCGTCCGGTGTGCCGTCGGCGCCGTCGCCCCCGTGCCGCTGCGCCCGCTGGAGGCCGAGTCCTGGGTGGCCGGCTGCATCGACTGGGACGCCCGCGGCGACCAGGCCGCCAGCGCCATCGACCCGGCCGCGGCCGCCGCCTTCGGCGAGTACGTGGCAGCGGCCTGCGTGCCCGACGGCATGACCGAGAGCGGCCCCGGGGGGGCGCACGCGGCCGCGATGAGGCTGCGGCGTACGGTATCCGTGCTGGCCCGCCGGGCACTGGGAAGGGCGCTGAAGTGACGGACGACCTCATGGGCGCCGACGTGCGTCCGACCGCCTCGTACACCCTGCGGGTCAACGGCTTCGAACGGCCGGTCAGCGACGCGTGGATCGGCGAGAGCCTGCTCTACGTGCTGCGCGAACGGCTCGGCCTGGCCGGGGCCAAGGACGGCTGCGAGCAGGGCGAGTGCGGGGCCTGCTCGGTGCAGGTGGACGGCCAGTTGGTGGCCGGCTGCCTGGTGCCCGCCGCGCTCGCCTCGGACAGCGAGATCGCCACCGTCGAGGGCCTCTCGGCCGGTGGCACGGCCAGCGACGTGCAGCAGGCGCTCGCCGACTCCGGCGCGGTGCAGTGCGGCTACTGCACCCCGGGGATGGCGATGGCCGTCCACGACCTGCTCCAGCGCAACCACCGGCCCAGCGAGGTGGAGGCCAGGCAGGCGCTCTGCGGCAACCTCTGCCGCTGCACCGGCTACCAGGGCGTGCTCGCGGCGGTGCAGGCCGTGGCCGAGGCGCGCGGCGTGGTCGAGGAGGAGCCCGACGCCGAGCCGGCCGCCGCCGACACCGTCGAGGCCGCTCCGGCGGACGCGCAGCCCGCCCCGGTGCCGCCGACCCAGTCCGCCGCCGATCTGCCGCTGGCCGGTGAACACCCGCTGTACGCCGACTCCGAGGTCTGGGTCGAGGCCGAGCCGGTGGCCCGCGAGTACGCCGCCACCACGCACCAGACCGGGGTCTACGAACCCGAGTACCCCACGCCGTACTACGACCCGGCGCCGTACGACCCGGGCTACGAGGCCCCGTACGAACCGGGCCGGCACGAGGCCACCCCGGCACACGGCACCGCCGCGGACGGCCCGGTCGGCACTCCCGCGCACGGCACGCCGTACTACCCGACCCCGGCGCACGGCACGCCCTTCGACGGGCCGGGCTACGACGCGGTGTACGACGGCACCACCCCGCCCCACGGCATCCGGCTCCCCGAGGACGATCGCGCATGAGCTCGCCCACCGACCTCACCGCCCCGGTCGCGCCCTCGGCCGGCGAACTGCCGGACGGCGCCGAGCCGTTCGGTCTCGGCAGCTCCGCCCCGCGCAGCGACGCGCTGCCCAAGGCGCTCGGCATCTACCCGTACGCCGCCGACCTGTGGGCCGAGGGGCTGCTCTGGGGTGCGGTGCTGCGCTCGCCGCACCCGTACGCCCGGATCGTCTCGATCGACACCAGTGCCGCGCTGGCGCTGCCCGGGGTGCACGCCGTGATCACCGCCGCCGACCTGCCGCCGGGGCCGGAGGGCACCCCCGAGGTCGCCCCGGACGGCCGCGGTTCGGCGGACCGGCCGGTGCTGGCCTCCGGCGTGGTCCGCCATCACGGCGAGCCGATCGCGGCGGTGGCCGCCGACCACCCGGACACCGCCCGGCTGGCCGCCGCGTCGATCGTGGTCGAGTACGAGCCGCTGGAGCCGGTCACCGACCCCGAGCAGTCCTTCAACGTCCCGCCGCTGCACCCCGACGGCAACCTGTTCCGCCACCTGCCGCTGCGCGCCGGCGACCCGGAGGCGGTCGGCGAGGTGATCGTCGAGGGCCTGTACCAGGTCGGCCGGCAGGACCCGGCGCCGATCGGCGCCGAGGCCGGTCTCGCCGTGCCCCGCCCGGACGGTGGCGTTGAGCTGCACCTCTCCTCCACCGACCCGCACGGCGACCGGGACCGCACCGCCGCGAGCCTCGGCCTGGACCCGGACCGGGTCCGGCTGGTGGTCACCGGTGTGCCCGGCGCCACCGCGGACCGCGAGGACCGCTCGTTCCAGGTCACCCTGGCGCTGCTCGCGCTGCGCACCGGCCGTCCGGTGAAGATGACCCTCACCCGCGAGGAGTCGTTCCAGACCCACACCTCCCGGCACCCGGCCCTGCTGCGCTACCGCCACCACGCCGACGCCGAGGGCAGGTTGGTCAAGGTCGAGGCGCAGATCCTGCTGGACGGCGGTGCGTACGCCGAGGTGTCGGCGGAGGCGCTGGCCGCCGCCGCGGCCTTCTCGGTCGGCCCCTACGTCTGCCCGAACGTCTTCGTCGACGCCTGGGCGGTGCGCACCAACAACCCGCCCGCCGGACGGATGCGCGGCGAGGGCGCTCTGCAGACCTGCTTCGCGTACGAGTCCCAACTCGACCAGCTGGCTGTTCAGTTGGGGATCGATCCGGTGGAGGTCCGGCGCCGCAACGCGCTCGCCACCGGGGACCCGATGCCGACCGGACAGGCCGTCACCTGCCCCGCCCCGGTCGCGGTGCTGCTCGACGCGGTCTCCACCGCGCCGCTGCCGCCGCTCCCGCTGGACGACCCGGACAGCGAGTGGCTGCTGCCCGGCGGCCCGGGGGGCGCCGGCGACCCGGCCGCCGTCCGCCGGGGGATCGGCTACGCCGTCGGTATGGTGCACATGCTCGGCGCCGAGGGCGAGGACGAGGTCTCCACAGCGACCGTCCGGGTCAGCGGCGACCACGCCACCGTGATCTGCGCGGCGGTCGACTCCGGGCAGGGCTTCGCCACCCTGGCCCGGCAGATCGTGCAGTCCGTGCTCGGCGTCTCGGAGGTCTACATCGCCCCCGCCGACAGCGACCAGGCCTCGGCAGGACCGTCCGCGCGCGGCCGGCACACCTGGGTCTCCGGCGGCGCGGTGGAGCGGGCCGCGCTGATGGTCAGGCACCAGCTGCTGCAGCCGATCGCGGCCAACTTCGGGATGTCCGTCGAGCTGCTCACGATCGCCGACGGCAAGATCACCTCGTACGACGGCGTGCTGGGCATGCCGGTCACCGAGGCGCTGGAGGGCAAGGAGCTCTGGGCCACCGCCCAGTGCAGGCCGCACCCCACCGAGCCGCTGGACGAGGCGGGTCAGGGCGACGCCTTCGTCTCGATCGCGTTCTGCGCGATGCGGGCGGTGGTGGACGTCGACATCGAGCTCGGTGCCGTCCGGGTGGTCGAGATGACGGTCGCCCAGGACGTCGGCCGGGCCCTGAACCCCCGTCAGATCGAGGACCGGATCGAGGCCGGGGTCGCCCAGGGCGTCGGGCTCGCCCTGCTGGAGGACCTGCGCACCGAGGGCGGCCGCCTGGTCAACCCCTCGCTCACCGGCTACCGCCTGCCCACCGCCCTGGACACCCCCGAGGTCAGGATCGCCGCCCTGATCGAGGACCGCGACGTGGTCGCCACCTTCGGCGCCAAGGCCGTCAGCGCCGTCCCCGCCGTGGTGGCCCCGGCCGCCGTGGCCGCCGCCGTCCGGGCCGCCACCGGGCTGCCGGTCGGACGGCTGCCGATCCTGCCCGAGGACGCGACGGTCGGCTGACGGGCGTCCTGGTGTCCTGCTCCGTGCAGGTGGCTGACGGGTCGTCGGACCGCCTGGTTAGGGTGTTCCCCGGTAAGGCGGTCTGAACGGGGAACGGGCGGGGGTCCGGATGCGGGACGTGAACATCACCACCGGCGGGGTGCGCAGGGTGGGCGACAGCATGGGGGAGTTGAGCCGGCAGACCAAGAGCCGGCTCTCCGGTGCGCTGGACTCCAGCGAGACCGCCGGCACGCTGGACCCGGGCTGGTCCTCGGCGGCCACCCTGCGGGAGTGCGCGGGGGACTGGGAGCGCCACATGGTGCTGCTGGCCGACCGCCTGCAGCGGCTCTCCGAGCAACTGCACGGCTCGGCCGACGAGTACGACGCGGCCGACGCCGAGGCGGACGCCCGGATGCGGGCCGCGATGAGCGACCTCGGCAAGGTGTGAGCGCCGTGATCACCTTCGCCGATCTCAGGAACGCCCGCCCCGCGCAGTGGCAGACCGCCGCCGAGGACTGGCTCTCGCTGTCCAAGCACGCGCTGCAGGCCGCCGAGGACGTCCGTGGCCAGGGCAGCCGCCCGCTGGCCGAGAACTGGACCGACGCGGTCGGGCAGCAGGCCGCCGCCGACCTCAAGGACATCGCCGACCGGCTGGAGGCCGGCGCGGACCTCATGCGCGGCGTCACGATGGTGCTGGACGGCCTCGCCTCCGCCATGGAGTACGCGCAGCGGACGCTGAACCACGCGCTGGAACTCGCCGAGCTCCACCACATCACGGTGGACCAGGACGGCAACACCTCCACCCAGGGCGACGGCGTCACCACCGAGAAACTCGTCCACCTCAACGACGTCTCGGACCTCATCAAGGAGGCGCTCCGCCAGGCCCGCGAGGCCGACGCGCTCGCCGAGCCGCAGCTGCGCACCCTGATGGGCGAGACGTACGAGTCCGACCCGGCCAAGGCGTTGGACGACGCACAGACCGCCGCCTCGCACACCCAGATGGAGATCCTCTCCCGCAGCATCCCCGACGGCACCGACCCGCAGGTGGTCCGGGACTGGTGGGCCGGTCTGACGCCGCAACAGCAGCACGAACTGATGCGGGCCGAGCCGGTGCGGATCGCCAACCTGAACGGCATCCCGACGGACGTCGAGCTCGACCTGCGCGGCCGGGACGGCAAGTACGACCGGGTCAGGCAGGTCCAGTGGGCGCTGGACCACTGGGACGACACGTCGATCGACAAGCTCGACAACAACTGCACCAACTTCGCCTCCGAGTCACTGCGGCAGGGCGGCGTCAAGGAGAAGCCTGACACCGGCTGGGGCCCCGGCTGGTCCGACGACAGCTGGGGGCGCGACGACGACGCCGACTCCGGCTGGCTCGACGAGCGGACGGACTGGTCCAAGAGCTGGGGCGCCGCCGAGAACCTGCAGAACTTCATTCTGCAGAACGGCGGTTACGAGGTTCCCGCCTCGCAGGCGATGCCCGGCGACCTGGTCTTCTACGAGCAATCCGGCGACAACGAGCACATCGAGAAGGGCAACACCCACCACGCCGCCGTGGTCACCGCCGTCACCCCCGACGGCGACGTCAAGTACACCCAGCACACCACCTCCCGCCAGAACGTCAGCCTGGACGGCCGCCTCCCCGCGACGGAGAAGGCCGAGGGCGAGCAGAAGATCCGGATCGTACGGGTCTCCCCGGGGTGGTACTGATGACGCCGACCCGGTCCGGCTCCCTCGGCCTGTCCGCCGCCGCCCTGGGGGGCGTCGCGGTGTGGTGGTTCAGCACGGCGTACGACGAACGGCACCGCGCGGTGCTGGCGAGCTGCCTCGACCTGCCGGCCAACACCGGTATGCGGGTGGGGGCTTGGGGCGTACTGGGGTTCGGCGTGGTCGCGGTGGCGCTGCCGCTGGGACAGCGGCTGCTGGGCCGGGCCCGGCTCGGTGTGTTGGCGGTGCTGGCGATGGTGGCCGGCGTGGCGCTGGTGGGGACGGGGGTCTTCCTGGTCACCGACACGCTCGACGCGGGGACGGGGCGGCGGCTGTGTTCGGGGGCTGCGCCGCTGGGGTTCGACGGCCGCTCAGACAGGTACTCGGAATGAGGTCTCACATTATGCGTACTCGACGATTCGTCAGCGGGGTGGCGTTGGCGGTGCTCCCGCTGACACTCGCGTCCTGCTCGATGATCAGCCAGGCCACCGGGCACCCGACCGCGGTCGATCTGCCGGTGGAGCCCGAGACGCCGGACACCGGCACGGCCGCCGGTCCGGTGACGGTGCAGAAGCGGACCCAGACGGTGCAGATGTGCTCAATCTTCACCGCGGAGGACATCAACAAGGCCACCAACGACGAGATGGAGGGCCAGAAGGACCCCGGCAACTACTGCGTGGTCTCCACGAAGAAGTCCATGCTGGCGATCATGGTGCAGGCCATCCGCTACGAACAGGGCGTCCAGCACCAGGAGGGCGGCAGCACGAAGCTCCGCTTCGGCGGCAACCAGGCGTCCCAGAAGCTGACCAAGGCCAGCGGCAAGAACCTCGACTCCTGCGACATTGTGGTGCAGCTGAACAGCGTCAACGAGTTCGGCGACAACGCCGTGGACGTCGAGATCACTAACTACGACAAGGCGACCAAGCCGGACGTCTGCGGTGTCGCCCGGAAGATCACCCAGATGATCTTCGACAAGATCCCGAACGCATCCTGAGGGCTCACCTACGGCATCGCACTTCGCCTGTGGTGAAGGCGTGCAGAGGCGTGGGGTTCTGCCCATGTCAGGTAGTCGGGCGATACGATCGAGCGGTGCGTGCCTGCACGGCGCGCACCGCAGTCTCCAACTGACGGGGTAACGGGGTAGGGATGACGCTCACCAGGACCATGCGCGCGCTCGGCGCCACCACGCTGGCCGCCGGGTTGCTGTTGACCACGGCGCCGCTGGCCTCTGCCGACCAGGTACGGGACGGGCAGTGGGTCATCCAGCAGTACGGCCTGGAGAAGGCCTGGGGGGTGAGCACGGGCGAGGGCGTGAAGGTGGCCGTCATCGACGAGGGTGTCGACCCCACCCACGTGGATCTGGCGGGTCAGGTCCTCCCTGGCTTTGATCCGGCCGGCCAAGGGCGGGAGAAGGCGCCGACGGATGACCACGGCACCTCGATGGCCAGCATCATCGCCGGAAAGGGCCACGGCGGCGGAGAAGGTGTGGTCGGCGTGGCTCCGGGGGCCAAGATTCTTCCAATCTACAAGGCCACTGCCGACGCGGCGGACGCCATCCCGGAAGGCATTCGCTGGGCGGCGGACAATGGCGCGAAGGTCATCAACATCTCGCAGGGAAGTCAGGGCCCCGGTACATCCCGGTACAGCGATGCGATCGCCTACGCGACGGCGAAGGACGTTCTGATCGTCGTGGCATCCGGGAACGACGGCAGCTCCAAGGTCTCGAGCCCTGCCAACCTCCCTGGTGTGATGGCGATCGGCGCAGTTGGCAAGGACGGCAAGGTCCGAGCCAAGTCGAACTCCGGTCCGGAGCTGATGCTCACCTCGCCCGGCGACGAGATCGTCTCGGCCGGCAACTGCTCCGGAAGCAAGTACTGCATCGGCAACGGCACATCCGACGCGACTGCGTTCGTTGCAGGTGCCGCTGCCCTTGTACGGGCGAAGTACCCGGACCTGACGGCCGGACAGGTGGCGAACCGGCTGGTGAAGTCGGCCAAGGTGCCTGCTTCCTTGAGTGGCGCCAAGCTGCCGGACGCGCACTACGGCTATGGGGTGGTCCAGCCGTACGAGGCCCTTACCCAGAACATTCCGGCCGGTTCGCCGCAGGGACCGCTGGCCAAGGCTGCCGGTTCGAGCGGCTCCGCCAGTCCGGCGGGAACGGCCCCAGGCAGTACGACTCCTGGAGCAGGTACGGGCGCGGCGGACATTTCCGAGCCGGAGAGCTTCTCGATCATCGGTAAGGGCCTTGCCATCGCGGCAGTTGCGCTGCTGGTGTTCGCGCTGTTGGTCGTAATTCTGATCGTGGTCCTGGTTAAGGCGTCGAAGCGCCGCCGGGCCGCCCAGGTGCCCCAGCCCGGACCAGCGCCGTACGGGTACCCGCAGGCTCAGCCGCCGTATCCGAACCAGCCGTACGGCAACCAGCCTCCGCCGCCGGGGCAGCCGCCCTACGGTAGCCAGCCATCGCAGCAGCCGCCGTACCAGAATCCGTACGGTCCTGGTGGCAACCAGTAACGCTGAGGGTGTGTCAGCACGCCTCAAGTAAGCGATACGATCGAACGCCCTGGTTCGTCAGCAGCCGACGGACCAGAGCGAGTTCATCACCCGCCGGAGCCAATGCCAGACGGGGAAGCAGCGACACTCCAGGGGGAGGAGCCGTATGTCGGACGGATATCAGGTCAACACCGACGAGTTGGAGGCGGTCGTCAAGCGACTGCGGGCGCTCCAGCAGAACATCGGTCAGACCGCAGACAAGACCAAGTACAACACCGTAGTCGAGCCGGGCCACTTCGGTGGAAGCTTCTCCGAGGCCAGTGCGCTGTACAGCGCGCACAGCGGCATGCAGAGCTTCCTTACTCAGACGATCACCGATCTGAACAACCTGATCAACGACTTCGGTGACAAGACCAAGATGGTCACCGACAACTACCGGAGCATCGAGGAAGACCAGAAGTCCGTCATGAACAGCCAGCAGAAGGCGGTCTGACATGTCAGGCAAGACGAACTTCGAAGGTGAATCCCTCATCCCGCTCAAGAACATGCTGCAGGGAGCCAACCCCGGCCGTCTGAAGGAGGTCGCGGACCACTGGAAGAACGTTGACGCCGAACTCCGGTCCGCGGCTGATGACCTGAAGCGGGCCGTCGAGCACGCCACGCAGAACTGGCAGGGGAAGGCAGCCGATGGCTTCGTCGCCCGGGCCAACGTTCTCCACACCAACCTGACCAACACCGCTGCGCACGCGGTACGCACGTCCTCGGCGATGAGCTACGCAGGGCAGGCGCTGGAGCAGGGCAAGTCGACGATGGACGCGATCGATGTTCCCAGCTCCTTCGAGAGCGGGATGAAGTGGGTCGGCGACCTCGGTGAGCGCTCGGACGCTCAGTTCAAGGCTGACCTCGCCAGCGGGATGGACCGCGCCAGCGCAGTCAACAAGAACTACGACGAGTTGTCCGCCACCGAGATCGCGCACCAACGGGCGATCGTCGTGATGGAGCACTTGGCCCCGCAGTACACCGAGGCTGCCGCGTATCTCGACCCGCCGAGCAAGCAGGGCGAGGATCCGAGTAAGCCGTATCCGCCTGCTCCGGTCGGTCCTCATCCCCCGATCGATCCGCCGACGCCCCCGCCGCACATCAAGCAGCCGGTCGACCCGAACGGCCCCGGTGGCGGCGATCAGAAGACGCCGACGCCTCCGGGGGGGCCGGTGATCCCCCGGGGTGACGAGAAGCTGGTCACCCCGCCGAACACGGTGTATCCGGGGATTCACCAGCTGCCGCCGGACGGCAAGGTGCCGGGCTGGGTGCCCGGGACCGGGATCGACGGTGGCGTGCAGGTGCCGACGGGGTCGACGTTGCCGCGGCCCGGGATCGATCTGCCGGGTGGCAGTGGGATCGGGGCCGGTGGCGGCACCGGCGGTGGCACGGGTGGTGGCGGTATCGGGGGCTTCCCTGGTGGCGTCGGTGGGCTGCCGGGCGGCGGGGGCCGTGCCGGTGGCGGTATCAGTGGTGGTGGCCGGAGCGGCGGCGGGCTCGCCGGTGGCGGTGCGGGTGGCCGGGCCGGTGGCCTGGGTGCTGGTGCGGCCGGAGGTGCCGGTGCGGCTGGTGGCGCTGGTGCTGGGCAGGGCCGTGGTGGTGCGTCCGGTATGGGTGGCATGGCCGGTGGCGGCGCGGCCGGTGGCAAGGCCGGCGGCGGCAAGCCGAGCCTGGTCCGCAAGGCGGGCGGTGCGGTCGGTGGTGCGAAGGCGGGCGGCGCGAGCGGCCGGGCCTTCACCCAGGGTGGTTCCGGTCTCGGCCAGAGCGGCCAGGGCCGTGGCGGTGCGGCCGGTGCGGGCGGTATGCCCGGGGGCCACGCCGGCGGGAAGAAGAAGGACAAGAACGGCAATCGTCCCGACTACCTGGTCGAGGACGAGGACACCTGGCGTTCCGGCGGCAAGGCCAACCCGCCGGTGATCGAGTAGCGGGTGGTCCGGTCCGAGTGACGGCCCGGCCGCGGGGGAGACCCCGTGGCCGGGCCGTTCCCGTTCACGCGGGGATTCCGGGCAGCACGGAAGAATACGCCGAATTCCCCCCGCGCAGGGGAATTCGACGCATCCGGCAAAGAGGCCATGACGGGAATCGAACCCGTGTAAACCGCTTTGCAGGCGGTTCCCTAAGCCACTCGGGCACACGGCCGTGAAGGTGTGACGGCAGGTCAGAGCCAGCTGTCGACAAGGGGGGAGCGTCAGCGACAGGACCGACAACAGGGAGCGGCACAGGTGCGGGGCATCGAGATCGCCGCCGTCTCCCTGCTCATGGCCTGCTCCTGTCGTCGTGACCCGGATCGACCGGGCGCGCTGTTCGTGAATTCATGGTGCCCGAATGCACGGTCCCGCGTCAATATCCGAATATGAATTCCGTGTGTCGGCCGTGCTAGCCTCGAACGCAGGCGAGTGATCGCCCCCGGACGAGACGCGCCGTACCCGGTCCGACAAGACGACGCAGTAGTGAAGTGACACCTACTGCGAGGAGTGCTCGTCATGGCCTGGGTCGTTCTGATCATCGCCGGTGTGCTGGAGACGGTGTGGGCGGTCGCCCTGGAGGCGTCCAAGGGGTTCTCGCGGCTGGTGCCGAGCGTGGTGTTCGGGGTCGCGCTGGTGCTGAGCATGGGCGGGCTGGCGTACGCGATGAAGTCGATCCCGCTCGGTACGGGGTACGCGGTCTGGGTCGGGATCGGCGCGATCGGTACCGCGCTGTATGGCATGGCGGCGATGGGGGATGCGGTGTCGGCGGCCCGGATCACCTGTCTGGTGCTGATCCTGGGCGGAGTGGTCGGGCTCAAGGTGCTGCACTGACCGAGGGGCGTAGGACCAGCGACGGAGGCCGGGGCGACTGCAGGTCAGGAGTCACTTGGGCCAACGGCACTTACCATGAGGGGCATGACCACAGCCACCTCCGCCTCCGTCGAGACCGTCCCCGAACCACCCTCGCAGGGTGGCGTGCTGAGCGGCCCGTACCGGGCGCTCACCCTCGGGATCGTCTCGGTCGTCCTGCTGCTCGCCTTCGAGGCGACGGCGGTGAACACCGCGATGCCGGAGGCGGCCAGGCAGTTGGACGGGCTCGGGCTCTACGCCTTCGCATACTCGGGGTACTTCACCTCGACGCTGTTCGCGCTGGTGGTCTCGGGGCAGTGGTCGGACCGGCGGGGGCCGATGGGGCCGCTGTTCACCGGGATCGCGGTGTTCGGGGCAGGTCTGGTGCTGGCCGGGGCGGCGACGAACATGTGGATGTTCCTGGCCGGCCGGGTGGTGCAGGGGCTCGGCGGCGGCCTGGTGATCGTGGCGCTGTACGTGGTGGTCGGGCGGGCGTTCCCGGAGCGGCTCCGGCCGGCCGTGTTCGCGGCCTTCTCGGCGGCCTGGGTGCTGCCCTCGATCCTCGGGCCGCTGATCTCGGGTGCGGTGACCCAGCACCTGGGCTGGCGCTGGGTGTTCCTGGCGGTGCCGGTGCTGATCCTGCTGCCGCTGGTGGTGATGGGCCCCGCCCTGCGCCGGTCGGAGCGTGCCGAGCGGGCCGGGCGTGCCGAGCAGGGGCAGCCGTCGCGGCGCGGTGCGGAGTTCGACCTCCGGCGGACCGGTCTGGCGGCTATGGCGGCGGTCGGTGCCGCGCTGCTGCAGTACGCGGGCCAGCGACGCGACCTGCCCGGACTGGTTCCGGCGGTAGTGGGTGCGGCGCTGCTGGGGCCGGCCGTGCTGCGGCTGCTGCCCGCCGGGGCGCTGCGGGTGGCCCGGGGGCTGCCGACGGTGATCGTGCTGCGCGGGGTGGCGGCGGGGGCCTTCTTCACGGCCGAACTGTTCATCCCGCTGATGATGGTCACCCAGCGGCACCTGTCGCTGACCATGGCCGGACTGACCCTGACCAGCGGCGGGCTGTCCTGGGCGCTCGGCTCCTGGCTGCAGGGGCGCCCGGCGGCGGACCGGCACCGGGAGGCGCTGATCCGGTTGGGCTTCCTGCTGACGGCGGTGTCGATCGCGGGCGCGGCGCTGGTGCTGATCCCGGCGGTGCCGGTCTGGGTGGCGGCGGTGTCCTGGGCGGTCGGCGGGGTCGGGATGGGACTGGCGGTGGCCAGTATCAGCGTGCTGATGATGAAGCTCTCCAAGCCGGAGGAGGCCGGGGTCAACTCGGCCTCGCTCCAGCTCAGCGACGCGCTCGGGAACGTCGCGCTGGCCGGTCTGGCGGGCGTGCTGTTCGCGGCGCTCGGCGGCGGCTCGGTGGCTGCCACGGGCGCGGCGGCAACTGCGGCGGCGACGGCAACGCAGGCCGGCGTGCCGGTCGCACCGTTCGCGTTGATCTTCGCGGTGATGACCGGAGTGGCCCTGCTCGGCGCCGCGCTCACCGGCCGGGTGAAGAGCTGAGCTGAGGCGTGGCTCAGCCCGCCGCCGGACTGCCGGCGGTGGCCGCCGGGGTGCCGAGGAAGGTCTCCCAGCCGCCGGTCGGCGCCTGGCCGGGGTTGAGGGTCTGCAGCTTGCGGAGCACCGCCGGGTCCTGCACCTCCAGCCACTCGACCAGCTGGCGGAACGACACCAGCCGGACCTCGGGCTTGCCCGCGATGGTCCTGATGGTCTGTTCGACGGCGTCCATGTAGATGCCGCCGTTCCACTGCTCGAAGTGGTTGCCGATGTAGAGCGGCGCCCGGTTGGAGTTGTACGCCCGCTCGAAGCCGGCCAGGTACGACCCGGCGGCCTGGGTGCGCCAGGCGTCGTACGAGCCCGAGCTGCCCTTGGTGTTGTTGCCGGACTGGTTGTACATGATGTTGTAGTCCATCGAGAGCACCTGGAAGCTGTGCCCGGGGAACGGGACGGACTGCAGCGGCATGTCCCAGAGCGCCCCGCCCTGGAACTTCTGCGGCCAGACCTGGGTGCCGCCGGGGCCGCTGCTGTCGTACTTCCAGTTCCGCTTGACCGCGGTCGGCAGCAGGCCGCGCTGGCCCTCCAGGCAGGGGGTGCGGCCGCCGATCAGCTCCTTGCGGTAGTCGAAGGGCAGCGCCGGAAGGTCGGTGAAGCCGGTGTTGGTCTTCCAGTTCATGACGAAGGACATCGCCTGTTCGATCTCGCTGTCCCACTCCTCGGGGGACCACCGGCCACCGCCGTTGGCGCCGCAGAAGTGGCCGTTGAAGTGGGTGCCGATCTCGTGGCCCTCCAGCCAGGCGGCGCCGATCTGCTCGATGGTGTCGTGGATGTGCTGGTCCGTCAGGTAGCCGATGTCGCTGGCGCCGACCCGGTGCTGCGGCGGGTGGTAGAGGTCCTTCTTGGCCTCCGGCAGGGTGTAGATGCCGGACAGGAAGAAGGTCATCGAGGCCTGGTGGTCCTTGGCCAGCTGCCGGAACCGGGTGAACAGACGGTTGTCCAGCTCGCCCGCGCCGTCCCAGGAGAAGACCACGAACTGCGGCGGCCGCTCACCGGGCTTGAGCTTTTCGGGCGTCGGTTGGTGCGGCTGCGGTCCGGTGTCCGAGGTGGAGCCGTCACCGATCACGGTGGCGGGAGGCTTGGCCGGGACGCTGGGATGGGCTCCCGGGCTGCTGCTGCCGGCGGCGGCCGGGGCCGGCGGTGCGGCCTGCTCGCCGTCCTCGCCGGTCGAACTGCCGCAGCCCGCCGCCAGCGTGGCGGCGGTGGCGGCCCCGGCGGCCAGCAGTGTGCGGCGGGAGAGTGCGTCCATGGTCACGTCCGTTCCTGGAGGGCCGTGCGGTGCTGCCGGGCCGAGGCCGTCGGGAGTCGGCCGATTGTTAGTCCGATAAGTGCACGGATGTGGCTAATGGGCCACAGCCTGCCACGGAGCCACCCGATCCGGCGGCTAAGGCGGGACAGTGGCGCGGGTGATCCTCATGGTGCCCCGACAACGCTCGCCCGTACGGAGTATCCGGCTGGCGGCCCGCCCTGACCAGGCGTCGGATGGGACTCCCGGACCGCGGAGGCAGATCCGTCCATGTGGCAGTCGGTGCTCGATGCCTACCACGAGCGGATCGTCGACACCGGTCGGCAGCCGCTCTTCCTGCTGCTGCTCGGGTTGATCGGCTCCTTCCTGTTCATCCGGTTCAGCGTCCGGATGATCCGGCGCGGCACCTCCTGGTGGCCCGGCAACGTCACCCCCGGCGGTCTGCACATCCACCACGTGGTGTTCGGCCAGGGGCTGATGGTGATCTGCGGGGTCGGCGCCGTCGCCGTCCGGGGTCACGGCGGGGCGCTCCGCGAGGTGCTGGCGGCCGGGTTCGGGATCGGTTGCGGGCTGGTGCTGGACGAGTTCGCCCTGGTGCTGCACCTGGAGGACGTGTACTGGAGCGAACAGGGCCGGACCTCGGTGGACGCGGTGATCCTGGCCGTTTCGCTGATCGGTCTGCTGCTGCTCGGTGAGGTGCCGCTGGGCGGCTTCACCGGCGGGCTGACCGGCGGTCAGGTCGCGGTCGCCGCGCTGCTGCTGGTGCCGGTGCTGGCCAGCCTGCTCAAGGGCAAGATCTGGACCGGCCTGCTGGGCGTCATGCTGCCGCCGCTGGCGATCGTCGGGATGCTCCGGCTGGCCCGGCCGCGCAGCCCCTGGGCGCGCTGGCGCTACCACGCCCGCCCCCGACGGCTGGCCAGGGCGGAACGCCGGGAGGAGCGGATCCACCGGCGGCTGGTGGCGGCCAAGACCTCGGTGTACGACGTGCTGGCCGGCGCCCCCGATCCCAGCCCGCGTCAGGCAGCCGTGCCGGTGCCGGAGCCGCTGCCTGAACCACCGTCACTCCCACCCGTGCCGGAGCAGCCGGTCGAGGTACCGCGCTGGCGGGGCCGGTGCGCCACCGCGGCCGAGTGGTACCTGCGGCTCGCGGCGGCGCTCAACCTGGCGGCCGGGGCGATCGCGCCGTTCCGGGACCGGGTGCAGCGGGCCAACAGCGGTGAGTTCTTCACCCCCGTGCTGATGACCGCGGGCTTCACGGCGGCGCTGTTCGCCGCCCTGCTCGCGGTGATGCTGCGCCGCCGCAAGCGGGCCGCCTGGGTGGTGGCGACGGTCGTGGTGGCGGGGTACGCGGCGCTGTTCTCGCTCGCGCTGGCCGTGCTGCCGGAGGACCGCGCGCACCCCTTCAACTGGGTCTCGGCCGGGCTGACCCTGGCCGTGCTGCTGACCCTGCTGCTCGGCCGCCCGGCCTTCCGGGCCAGGGGCGAGCCCGGCAACCTGCCGCTCGCGCTGACCGTGCTGGTCGGCGGCGGCGCACTGCTGACCGGCATCGGCGCGGTGCTGCTGCGGCTGGCCGACCAGGGCACCTCGCCGACCTGGGGCGCCAGCGCGAAGTACGTGGCGCTCCGGCTGGTCACCCTCTCCGGCATCGGTGAGTACGCGGACCTGGCGGTACCCGGCTGGTTCGACGTGCTGCTGAACGTGCTGGGCGCGGGACTGCTGCTGGTCGCCGTCCGGCTGCTGTTCCGCTCGCCGCGCGGGCTGGTCCGGCTGGAGTCGGAGGACGAGGAGCGGCTGCGCGCCCTGCTGGCCCGGTACGGCGGGCGGGACTCGCTCGGCTATCTGGTGCTCCGTCGGGACCGATCGGTCTGCTGGTCGCCCTCGGGCCGGGCGGCGGTGCTGCACCGGGTGGTCAACGGCGTCACCTTCGCCACCGGCGATCCGGTCGGCGACCCGGAGGACTGGCCGCAGGCGGTCGAGGTCTGGCGGCAGCAGGCCATGCAGTACGCCTGGATCCCGGCGGTGCTGGGCGCGGGGGAGCGGGCCGGGGCGGTGTACCAGCTGTCCGGGCTGCGGGCGATGGAGTTCGGCGCCGAGGCGGTGGTCGAGGTGGCGGGCTTCGTCCCCACCGAGGAGCTGCGGCAGGTCCGCGAGCGGGTCACCAGGGCCGGGTACCGGGTGCTGCTGCGCCGTCACCGGGACGTCCCGGCGGCCGAGTCGGCCGAGCTGGTCCGGCTCGCCGACGCCTGGCGGCACGGCCGGGGCGAGCGCGGCCTCGCCATGACCCTGGGCCGGCTCGGCGACCCGGCGGACGGCGACTGCGTGCTGGCCGAGTGCCGGGACGAGTACGACCGGGTCTGCGCGCTGGTCAACCTGGTGCCCTGGGGCACCGACGGTCTCACCCTCGATCTGGTCCGCCGGGACCGCGAGTCCGACGACGGTCTGGTCGACTTCCTGATCACCGAACTCCTGCTGGGAGCAGGCCGGTTCGGGGTGGTCAGGGTCTCGCTGAACTTCGCGATGTTCCGGCACGTCTTCGAGCGCGACACCCGGCCTGGCCTCGTCCTGCGGCTCGCCCGGGTGGTCCTGGGCTCGCTGGCCCGCTGGTGGCGGCTGGAGGAGCGGTACCGGGCGAACGCCAGGTACGGCCCGCGCTGGGTGCCGCGGTTCCTGCTGTACGAGAAGTCGGCCGAGCTGCCCGCGATCGTACTGGCCGGTGCGGGGGCCGAGGGGCTGCTGTCCAGGCGCCGCCTGCCGACCGCGCCCGTCGCTGATCCGTCGTCAGGCGGCTGACCCGCGCTCAGGTAGCGTACGGCGGAAGCTGGGCGCGCTCGGCGAGCGAGCCGGGGCCGGGGGCGGTTGACTGGAACGAATTGTGGATCGACGTCAGGCAGAGGAGTCACGGGTGACCGACCAGGTCTCCAGGAGCCCGTGGTCGGGCTCGCTCGCGGCAGGCGGGGCACTGGTGCTCGGAGCCTGGCTGCTGGCCGGCGGTGGGATCGGCGGCCCGCCCGCCCCGGACCGGGACCAGGCGCTGGACCCGGCGACCTCGGCCGCCCTGCTGGTGCCGCCGAGGGCCCACGCGGTGCCGACCCGGATCCGGATCCCGGCCCTGCGGGTGGACGCTCCGGTGGCCGGGCTCGGACTGGACAGCGGTGGCCGGCTGGAGACCCCGGCGGAGCACGAGCGCAACCTCGCGGGCTGGTACCGCGACGGCGTGACGCCGGGTCAGCGCGGCACCTCGATCATGGCCGGACACGTCGACATCGCGGACGGCCCCGCGGTCTTCTACCGGTTGGGCACCCTGCGCAAGGGCGACCAGGTGGAGGTGGACGGCGAGGACCGGGGCACCGCGTACTTCACCGTGGACGGAGTGGAGAGCTTCCCCAAGGAGGCCTTCCCCGACGCCCGGGTGTACGGCCGGAGCGCCGACTCCCAGCTGCGGCTGATCACCTGCGGCGGCGACTTCACCGCCGGGCGCGGCTGGGACGCCAACGTGGTGGTCTTCGCCCACCTGGTACGGAGCGCGACCTGATGAGCCGTCGGACCGACCTCGCCGTGACCTGGAACCCGTTGGACTGGCCGCTCACCACCGGGGTGATCCCGTCCCTGGTACTGGCCGTCGGCTCCGCCGCGCTGCTCGGCCTGGTGTACTCCAGGAGCAGGCACTGGTGGACCAGGCGGCTGCCGTGCGCGGTGGTGCTCGCCGCCGCGCTGACCGTACTGCTGCGGTTCGTGGTGGACGTCTGGTGGGTGCCGTTCCCCGACGGGCTGCCCCGGAAGACCCTGTTCTGGATCGGGGTGGCGGTGCTCGGGCTCTGCCTGGCCGCGCTGCGGATGCCGCCGCTGCCCTGGCGCGGGCGGGCGTTGGCGGCCCTGGCGGCCGCGCTGGTGGTGCTGATGGCCACCTCCGAGGTCAACCGGCAGTTCGACGAGAACCCGACCCTGCGGGTGCTGCTGGCCCCCTGGATCGGCAAGACCGACGCCCTGACCACCGGTCGGGTGCCGGCCGTGCACGTACCGGAGGGCAAGACGCTCTCCGAGGTCTGGCAGCCGCCCGCCGGGTTGCCCGCCAAGGGCACCGTGTCGACCACCCCGATCCCCGGCACCAAGTCCGGCTTCAAGACCATGGACGCCTACGTCTACCTGCCGCCCGCCTACCAGGCGAACCCCCGGCCGCTGCTGCCGGTGCTGGTCCTGCTGACCGGCCAGCCGGGCTCCCCGTCGGACTGGGTCGGCACCGGCCAGGTGCCGCAGCAACTGGACGCCTTCGCCGCCGCGCACCAGGGCCTGGCCCCGATCGTCCTGATGGTCAGCCAGAACGGCTCGCAGTGGGCCAACTCGCTCTGCATGAACTCGAAGATCGCCCAAGCCCAGACCTACCTGGCCCAGGACGTGCCGGACTGGGCGCACACCCACCTGCAGACCGGCACCGGCCGCAAGGCCTTCGCGATCGGCGGGCTCTCCCAGGGCGGCACCTGCTCGATCCAGCTGGCCGTCAACGCCCCCGAGGTGTACGCCACCTTCCTGGACATCTCCGGCCAGCTGGAGCCCACCCTGGGTAGCCGGCAGCAGACCGTGCAGAAGGCCTTCGGCGGCGACGAGGCGGCCTTCGACGCGGTCGACCCGCTGCACGTGATGGCCCGGAAGAGGTTCCCCGACACCGCGGGCGCCTTCGTGGTCGGCGCCGGTGACGGCGAGTACGGACCGCAGGCGCGCACGGTGTACGAGGCGGCCGTGGCGGCCGGGATGAAGGCCACCTTCCAGACCGTCCCGGGCGGCCACGACTGGAACACCTTCCGGGCCGGACTCGGCGTCAACCTCCCATGGCTGGCCCAGCAGGCGGGACTGATCCGATGACCGGCACCCTCCCGGCGGCCGAGGCCGCCCCGACCGCACCCAGGCCCGAGCGCGGCTGGCACCGCTGGCTGCGGCTGCTCGGCGTGCTGGCCGGCCGGCTGCGCGCCGCGCCGCTCACGCTCGCTCTGCTCGCCGCGCTCTGGGCGGTCGGCGCGGCCACCGGCAGCCTCGGCGACGGGCCGGAGCAGTCGCTGCTCGAACAGGTCGGGGTCGGCCTGCCGAGCCTGCAGGACGGGCACTGGTGGGCCCTGGTCAGCTCGCTGCTCTGGTGCCCCGGCATCGGCGCGTACGTGGCCGCCAGCGTGCTGCTGCTGTTGCTCGGCCCGGTCGCCGAGCAGCGGCTCGGCACCCCGCTGACCGCCGGAGTGCTGATCACCTGTCAGGTGCTCGGCTCGCTGCTCGGCACCGGGCTGGTGTGGCTCGGGGTAGCGGCCGACCTGGACTGGCTCGACTCCATCCAGGACCAGATCGCCCTCGGCCCCAACATCGGCCTGCTCGGCCTGGCGGCGGTGCTCAGCTACCGGCTGACCGCGCTCTGGCGGCGTCGGCTGCGGCTGCTGATCGTCCTGGTCCCGCTGGTGGCGATGCTCTACGTCGGCCACCTGGAGACCGTCCAGCGGGTCGCGGCGGTGCTGGTCGGCCTGCTGCTGGGTGCGCTGCTGCACCACCGGGGCCCGGCCCGGCCGCGCGGGATCTCGCACACCGAGGCCCGGGTGCTGGTCGCGCTCTGCCTGGTGGCCACCGCGCTGGGCCCGCTGGTCGCCTCGCTCTACAAGGACGCGATGGGGCCGTTCGACACCATGAGCGAGCTGTACTTCTCGCACGTGCCCTCAGCCGAGGAGGTGGCCGCGGCCTGCGAGGAGTCGGCCAAGGCCTGCGCCCGGGCACACTCCACCCAGCGGTTCTTCGACTCGCCGGGCCGGCTGATGGCGGCCCTGGTGCCGGGGCTGCTGATCGTGCTGGCCGAGGGCCTGCGCCGGGGCCTGCGGCTGGCCTGGTGGATCACCGCCGTCACCGAACTGCTCTGGACCGGCGTGCTGGTCCTGGTGCTGGTGGAGAGCTATTCGGACTTCTCCCGGGACGGCGGCGCGAGCTATCTGATCCAGCTGATGGTCGAGGCGATGCTGCTGCCGGTGGTGATGCTGCTCCTGCTGCTGATCACCCGTCAGCGCTTCGAGCAGCGGCTGCCCCGGCGTCATCTGCGCCGGCTGGCGCAGGTGATCGGGGGCGCGCTGCTGCTCAGCTGCGGTGCGTACGTCGGCATCGGTTGGCTGGTCCGGGACCAGTACGAGCCGGACGCCACCTTCTACCGCCTGGTGGCCGGGCTGCCCTCGGAGCTGCTGCCGCCCGCCTACAACGACCTGGTGCCGGCCTACCCGATCGCCGTGGGCGGCACCGCGCAGGCGCTGCAGATCTGGTGCGGGGTGCTGTTCTGGGTGGTCGCGCTGGTCGCGCTGCTGCTCGCGTTCCGCCGCCCGGTGGTGCACGTGGACGCCGAGGACGCGGCCCGGGCCAGGGAGTTGCTGACCCGGTACGGCGGCTCGACGCTCTCCTTCATCTCCACCTGGGACGGCAACCACTACTGGTTCGACGAGCGCGGCGAGGCGGCCGTCCCGTACCGGGTGATCGCCACGGTCGCGCTGACCACCGGCGACCCGTTCGGCGAGCCGGCCGCCCGGCGGCGGGCGGTGGGCGGCTTCGCCCGGTACTGCGACGAACGCGGCTGGTCGCCCTGCTTCTACAGCGTCACCGGCGACACCCAGCAGGTCGCCGAGGAGCTCGGCTGGCGCTCGCTCCAGGTCGCCGAGGACACCGTGGTGCCGCTGCCCGAGCTGGCCTTCACCGGGAAGAAGTGGCAGGACATCAGGACCGCGCTGAACAAGGCGGGCAAGCAGGGCATCACCGCCGAGTGGTGGAGCTGGCAGGACGCGCCGCTCGCGATCCGGGACCAGATCCGCTCGATCTCCGAGGAGTGGGTCTCCGACAAGGGCCTTCCCGAGATGGGCTTCACCCTGGGCGGCCTGGAAGAGCTGGCCGACCCGGCGGTGCGGATACTGGTCGCGGTGGACGGTGACCGGACCGTGCACGGGCTGACCAGTTGGATGCCGGTCTACCGGGACGGCGCCCCGGTGGGCTGGACGCTGGACTTCATGCGGCGGCGCTCGGAGGGCTTCCGGGGCGTGATGGAGTTCCTGATCGCCTCCGCCGCGCTCGGCTTCAAGGAGGAGGGCGCGGAGTTCCTCAGCCTCTCCGGCGCCCCGCTGGCCAGGGCCGAGCGCGGGGCCGAGCTGAGCGCGCTGGACCGCACCATGGACTGGCTGGGCCGGAGCATGGAGCCGGTCTACGGCTTCCGTTCGCTGCTCGCCTTCAAGGCGAAGTTCCAGCCCGAGTACCGGCCGATGTACATGGTCTACCCCGACCCGGCCGCGCTGGGCAGCATCAGTCGGGCGATCGGCAAGGCGTACCTGCCCCACCTGACGCCCGCTCAGGGCGTCCGGCTGATGCGCAAGCTGTCCGGGTAGTGGTCTCAGCCGAGCAGCTCGGCCAGCGCCCGGTCCGCGTCCAGGAGGCTGAACTCCTCGCCCTCGGCCACCACCAGGTGGCTGCGCCAGAGGAAGCGGCGCAGGTCGGGCGCGTCGAACTGGAGCAGCGCGACGCCCTCCGGGGCCCGTAGCTCGACCATCGCGCGCTGCCCGAGCGCGGGGCGGACGTGCACGTCGCCGTCGCCGGTCGGCTGGTCGAGGCCGGCCGCGAGCAGCTGGCGGGCGAAGACCCACTCGACCTCGGGCGGCTGCGAGGCGGCAGGCGGCTCGGGCTCGACGTCCAGCGAGTACTCGGCCGGGAAGCCCATCCGCACCGCCAGCGGATCGTCGGCCCGGTACCGCAGAGTGACGCGCAGCAGGGCGGAGCGGTGGGTGCTGACGATGAGCCTGGCCTGGACGACCTGCTCGACAACGGCGGCGGACATGGATTCCTCCCGATCGGGCACGGCCCGGTTGTCCGGGGCCACACCAGTGAGAGCCGGGTGACCCCTGGGTCTTACGTCACTTCTGAGACGTAATGACGTGACCCACGTCACATTGCCCACGACCTTTCCGGCGAAACCGGCCGACCGACCGGAATCGTCCGGTACCCCCCGTTCGGCCTGCACGTCCGCGCCGGGGCCGCGACGCGCGCCCCCGGTGGATCTCGTGTCGGGCGGGCGCCCGGGGTGGCTGCCGGTAGGCTAGGCGGGTTGTCCGACCGCTGCCCGACTGCGGGACGGGCCTGCCGCCTGGGCCCTGACCTGCGACGATCCCCCTCCGGAGACCGTGAGTACTGCCGCTTCCTCCGCCATGGCCCCGCTGTTCTCGGATGCCGACCCGCATGCGCCGGTCCGCCCCGTCGCCGCCGGGTCGCACCATCTGTCCCCAGCCTTCCCCAGCCGCGCCGCGTACGGCACGGCGGGCAAGCTCCGGGCCTGGCAGCAGGGTGCGCTGGACAAGTACGTCGAGAAGCAGCCGCGGGACTTCCTCGCGGTCGCCACCCCCGGCGCAGGCAAGACCACCTTCGCGCTCACCCTGGCCTCGTACCTGCTGCACAACCACCTGGTGCAGCAGATCACCGTGGTCGCCCCGACCGAGCACCTGAAGAAGCAGTGGGCCGAGGCCGCCGCCCGGATAGGCATCAAGCTCGACCCGGCCTACTCCTCGGGGCCGCTGTCGAAGGAGTACCACGGCATCGTGGTCACCTATGCGGGCGTCGGGGTCAACCCGATGCTGCACCGCAACCGGACCGAGGCCCGCAAGACCCTGGTGGTGATGGACGAGATCCACCACGCCGGTGACTCCAAGTCCTGGGGCGAGGCCTGCTTCGAGGCCTTCGAGCCGGCCGCCCGGCGGCTCGCGCTGACCGGTACGCCGTTCCGCTCGGACACCAACCCGATCCCGTTCGTCCAGTACGAGCAGGACACCGACGGTCTGCGGAAGTCGGTCGCCGACTACACCTACGGCTACGGGCACGCGCTGGCGGACCACGTGGTCCGGCCGGTCATCTTCCTCTCGTACAGCGGCAACATGCGCTGGCGGACCAAGTCCGGGGACGAACTGGAGGCCAGGCTCGGCGAGCCGATGACCAAGGACCTGATCGCCCAGGCCTGGCGGACCGCGCTGGCCCCGCAGGGCGAGTGGATCCCGAGTGTGCTGCAGGCGGCCGACCGGCGGCTCACCGAGGTCCGCAAGGCGATCCCGGACGCGGGCGGCCTGGTGATCGCCACCGACCAGAACGTGGCCCGGGCGTACGCCAAGATCCTGCGCGAGATCTCCGGGGAGAAGGTCACCCTGGTGCTCTCCGACGAGACCGAGGCCTCCCAGCGGATCTCCGACTACGCGGCGGGGACGTCCCGCTGGATGGTCGCGGTCCGGATGGTGTCCGAGGGCGTCGACGTGCCCCGGCTCTGCGTCGGGGTGTACGCCACCTCGATCTCCACCCCGCTGTTCTTCGCCCAGGCGGTCGGCCGTTTCGTCCGGGCCCGCAAGCGGGGCGAGACCGCCTCGGTCTTCCTGCCCACGGTACCCACGCTGCTCGGCTTCGCCAACGAGATGGAGCTGCAGCGGGACCACGTGCTGGACCGGCCGAAGAAGGAGGGTGACGGTCTCTTCGACGAGGAGGACCGGCTGCTCGCCGAGGCCGAGCGGGCCAACGACGGCCCGGACGGCGGCGGTGACGAGTTCAGCTACGAGGCGATCGGCTCCGACGCGGTCTTCGACCGGGTGCTCTACAACTCCATGGAGTTCGGGATGCAGGCGCACCCGGGCAGCGAGGAGGAGGAGGACTACCTCGGCATCCCCGGCCTGCTGGAGCCCGACCAGGTGCAGATGCTGCTGCAGAAACGTCAGACCCGGCAGATCCAGCGCTCCAAGGGCAAGCCGGCCGAGGAGGCCGACCTGCTGGAGCTCCCGGCCGAGCAGCGCCCCGTGGTGACCCACCAGGAGCTGCGCGACCTGCGCAAGGAGCTGAACGGCCTGGTCGCCGCCTGGCACCACCGCACCAACCAGCCGCACGGCACCATCCACAACGAGCTCCGCCGCCAGTGTGGCGGCCCGCTCACGGCCCAGGCGACGGCCAACCAGCTGAAGGCGCGGATCTCCAAGATCCGCGAGTGGGCCAACTGAGAGCCTGCGCGCTGGGATTCCCCGGAAGGTGATGCGCACGTTCTCGGCGAACTCCGGTAGCCGAGCGCGCATCTGTCGCAGCGTCAGATATTGGCCCCGGCCATTCGGTGAAGCGACAGGGAAAGCTCGCCACGCCGATTTCCGTCCAGAATTCGGCATGGAGAGCTCGGGATTCGATGCGCCCGAAGGTGGCCTGCGTCGGGCGATCTGACGATCCGTTGTGGAAGCGTTACGGCAATGTCGTTTGGTGGGCGGATTTTACCGAGACATGGGGTGCGGAAGTCCGATAGCGTGCCGGTTGCCTGGTCGCACGGCGATATTCCTGCGCGATCCTCCGGCGACCCCATTGATTTGACGCGGCCTCACCATGCCCTTTTCCGGTGGGCCGCCAGAAGGAGAAGAACCACCGTGGCAAACACCGCCTCCCCCGAGCTGTCCGACAAGTCGAAGATCGTCGCCGGCGTTCTCCAGCTCTTCCTCGGCTGCTTCGGCGTCGGCCGTTTCTACACCGGTCACACCGGCATGGCGATCGCCCAGCTCTGCACCTGCGGTGGCCTCGGTTTCTGGTCGCTGATCGACGGTGTCATCTTCCTGGTCAGCAATGACCGCACCGACGCCCAGGGCCGCAAGCTCGCCGGCTGACGGTGCCCCAGGTGCGCTCCAGGCGTCCCGACCCCCGGTCCGGTGAGTTCACCCGGGCCGGGGGTTCCGTCGTGTCCGGGACCGACCGGCTGCGCGCCGCCGCACTGCCGCCGGCCGTGTCGGCCGCCGGGGCGGTGGGCGCCTGGCACCTCCGCTCCCGCGATCCGCACCTGGCCGGACAGCTGCTGCCGTTCTGCCCCTGGCACCGGCTGACCGGCCTGGCATGCCCCGCCTGCGGCGCCACCAGGATGACGTACGACCTGCTGCACGGTGATCTGGCCGCCGCCTGGGCGGACAATGCCGCGCTGCTGCTCGCCCTCCCGCTGCTCGCGGTGCTCTACGGGAACTGGGTCCGGCACGGACTGGCAGGGCGGCGCTTTCGGGTGCGGCTCGGTCCGCGCGGGACGGTGGCCGTTCTCGCTGTTGCGGTGGTCTGGACGGTCGGCCGCAACCTCTGGTGAGTGTCCGGACTCCGGAGTCCGTTCGAACTGGTGGGCGGGAAGGGCCTGGATAAATGGGCTGGTTGTCCGGATTTGCGTTCCGTTCGATAACGGATCCTGCCCGAATTTTGGACAGACCCTTCCGCAGCGTGCCCCTCCTTCACTACTTTCTCCCCACGCTCTCTCGAACGACCCACCCCAACCCGAGACGGGCACCGCAGGGCTGCCCGCTCGTCGACGACGCCGACGGACAGCTCCAGGGCGGACACCCCACCTGCGCGTACAGCACCGGACCCCCGGTCAGGCCCCGGCCTGCCCGGAAGTCGGTGACCCGCCGCAGAAAGGAATGCGCGTCGTGACTGCCGAGACCTCCCAGACCCTGGACCGTGGTGTCCGGGTCCTCAAACTGCTGGCCGACTCCGAGCGCGGCCTGACCGTCACCGAGCTGGCGGCCCGGCTGGCCGTCAACCGGACGGTCGTCTACCGGCTGCTGGCCACCCTGGAGCAGCACGGGCTGGTCCGCCGCGACATCGGCGGCCGGGCCCGGGTCGGGCTGGGCGTGCTGCGACTGGCCCACCGGGTCCACCCGCTGCTGCGGGAGGCCGCGCTGCCCGCGCTGCGCAGCCTGGCCGAGGATCTCGGCGCCACCGCCCACCTGACCCTGGTCGACGGCGCCGAGGCGCTCGCGGTGGCCGTGGTTGAGCCGAGCTGGACCGACTTCCACGTCGCGTACCGGACCGGCCTGCGGCACCCGCTGGACGAGAGCGCGGCCGGCCGGGCGATCCTGGAGGCCCGCAACTTCCCCGGTCAGCGCCGGCCCGAGCAGGGTTTCGTGATCACCCGGGCGGAGGAGCAGTCCGGAGCCAGCGGTGCGGCGGCGGCGCTGCTCGGGCTCAGCGGGATCGAGGGCAGCGTCGGCGTGGTGATGCTCAACGGGCTGGTGCCCGAGCGGGTCGGACCGCGCGTGGTGGAGGCCGCGACCGAGGTGGCCGACGCCCTCAGGTAGCCCTCAGGTGGCCGGTGCCGCGCGCCGGACGGGTTGGCCCGTACGATTCCGGTGTGTCCGATGCGAAGCTGCCCCCGGTGCTGACCCGTCCGAAGACCCGCGCGCTGGCCCTGTGCGGGGCGCTGGTGGCCACGCTGTTCGGCACGGCGGCCTTCGTGCCGCTGCCGTTCACGCTGACCATGCCGGGGACCACCGCCGACGTGCTCGGCTCGTACGAGGGGCAGCCGGTGCTGACCGTCACCGGGGCGCCGCTCCGGCAGACCGACGGGCAGCTGCGGATGGTGACCATCTCGGCGACCAACCCGGGCGAGCGCACCCGGCTGTCCACCGCGCTGGAAGCTTGGCTCGATCCGGACCAGGCGGTGCTGCCGTCCGAGGCGGTCTACCCGCAGCGGGACCCGGTCAAGGCCGAGCAGGTGACGGCGGAACAGATGACGGAGTCCCAGGACAGTGCCACAGTCGCGGCCCTGGACTACCTGAAACTGTCGCCGAACCAGGTGAAGGTGAAGGTCGACCTGGGTTCGATCGGCGGGCCGAGCGCCGGCCAGCTGCTGGCGCTGGGCATCGTCGACAAGCTGGCCGGTGACGGCAAGGGCGGTGACCTGTCCGGCGGCAGGGTGATCGCGGGGACCGGCACCATCGACGAGCAGGGCAACATCGGCGCGGTCGGCGGCGTACCGCTGAAGACCCAGGCGGCCGCCCGGGACGGCGCGACCGTCTTCCTGGTGCCGAGGAGCGAGTGCTCGTCGGCCAAGGTGAACACCCCGGCCGGACTGCGGCTGGTGCCGGTGGAGACCCTGGCGGGCGCGATCGCCGCCCTGGGCGCGCTGAACACCGGCGGCGCGGTGCCCGCCTGCTGACGCTCCGTCGGCGTCCGGTGGACCGCCCCCGGGATCACTCCCGCGCGGCCTGGTCCACCAGCGGCAGGATGCGGAACGGCACCGGGTTCTCCAGCGCGATCGCGGTCGAGGCCCGGACGATCCCGTCGAAGCCCACCACCCGGTCGATCACCCGCTGCAGGTCGGCGTTCGACCGGGCCACGATCCGTACCATCATGTCGCCGTGCCCGGTGATGGTGTGCAGCTCCAGCACCTCGGGCACGGAGGTCAGGTGGGCCCGGACGTCCACCCCCTGGCCCTGCGAGATCTCCAGCGTGGCGAAGGCCGTGACCGGATAGCCGATCGCCGCCGGGTCCACCTGGGGGCCGAAGCCGCCGATCACTCCCCGGGCCTGCAGCCGGTCCAGCCGGGCCTGAACGGTGCCCCGGGCGACCTGGAGCCGGCGGGAGCACTCCAGCACCCCGATCCGGGGCTCCTCGCTGAGTAGTCTGATCAACTTGCCGTCGAGCGCGTCGATCGCGTCGTTCGGGGTGTGCACGGCCGCTCCGTCCAGTGGGCAATCTGTCCAACTGCGCCTGCCATTGTCCGGCCCGGGCGCACAGCTTGCCCAGCGGAATCCGGAACAGTTGCGCAACGCCGGTCCGGGCGCCACGCTCCCTCCACCGCCTCGTGGTGCGGGCCCCCACAGCGTGCCACGAGGCCAACCGGGGAGGTTCTCGTTGACCGACGTCTCCACTGCACCGCTCGCCCCGTTCCCGGACGAGACCGGTCCACCGGCGGCCCTGCGCACCGACGCGGTGCTCGCCGTCCGGGACGCCCGCCGCACCGCCCGGTACTACTGCGCCGCACTGGCCATGCGGTGCACCGCGTACGCGGGCCCCGAGACCGGCCGTCCCGACACGCTCTCCTTCGTGCTGGAGTCCGGCGCGACCCGACTGGTCGTCAGCTCCGCCCTCCACCCCTTCACCGCGCGGGCCGAACGGATCGCCCGGCACGTCGCCCGGCACGGCGACACCATCCTCGACCTGGTCATCGAAGTGCCCGACGCCTACGCCGCGTACGACTATGCGGTCGACCGCGGCGCTCTTTCGGTGACCGAACCGCACGAGCTCACCGACCACTACGGCACCGCCGTGCTGGCCACCCTGGGCACCCCCGGGCCCGCGCACCACCTGCTGGTCGAGCGCACCGCCTACCCGGGCCCGTACCTGCCGGGCTACCTCGTGCCGCCGCCGGGGATCCTGGGCTGACCTTCAGCGCACCACGGTCTGGACGTCGGGGTGGTGGCCGTTCCAGGTGGCGAAGACCGAGTTGGTGCTGCCGTCCCTGGAGAAGTCGACCCGGAGCCACTGGTCGCCCTGCCAGAGCTGCATCTGCCAGCCCTGGTCGGGGGTGGCGGAGACCAGGTCGGCGGTGGTCGGCTGCATGTCCAGCGCGACCCGACCGCCGGGGACCCGGAAGCTCTTCACCGAGGAGGCGGCGGTGGGAGTGGGCTTCTTGCTCGGCCTGGCCACCGGGGTGATCGCCGCCGTGGGCGTGGGGCTCGTCGAAAGGGTGTCGCCAGTGCTGGGCGGCAACGGAACTGACGGTGCGTCGGAGCTCCGGGCCGCCGCTGACGGGAGCGGCAGGGCCGAGGGCTGCTCGAACGCGGCCTCGGTCAGCACCGCGTGCACGCCGAGCCAGGACAGCGCCACCGCTGCCCCCGTGGCCGCCGTCCAGGCGCCGAGCTGTACCAGTCCGTTCCGCATCGCCTGCACATCCTGCCGTACCGGCGGGACCGTCAGGAGTGCAGGTCAGCGAATCGGCAGGGAAGTTGCACAAATGACACCGGGCCGGTCGCGGGCCGTTCCGGAACCGTCCTGCGGTACAGACCATTGGTCCCGAATGGCGTACCCTGCGGCCCCATGGCAACAGTGCTCGTGGTCGAGGACGACCCCTTCGTACGCTCCGCCCTCATCCGGCACCTGGCCGCCTCCGGCCACGCGGTCCGCAGCGTCGGCACCGCGTTGGAAGCCCTCCGGGAGGTCGCCCAGGTCGGCTGCGACCTGGTGATCCTCGACCTCGGCCTGCCCGACCTGGACGGCAGCGAGGCGCTCAAGATGATCCGCGGACTGACCAACGTCCCGGTGATCATCTCGACCGCCCGGGACGACGAGGCGGAGATCGTCCGGCTGCTCAACGACGGCGCCGACGACTACCTGGTGAAACCTTTCTCCGTCGAACACCTGACGGCCCGGATGACCGCCGTGCTGCGCCGCTTCGGCGGCGGCACCGCCCCGGTCGCCCAGGTGCTCCGGGTCGGCGGACTGGCCATCGACGCCCAGCGGCGCGAAGCCGTCCTGGACGACCGGCCGCTGGACCTGACCCGGCGCGAGTTCGACCTGCTCGCCTTCCTGGCCGCCCGGCCCGGTGTCGTGGTGCCGCGCAAGGAGATCCTGGCCGAGGTCTGGCGGCAGACGTACGGCGGTGACCAGACCATCGACGTGCACCTGTCGTGGCTGCGCCGCAAGCTCGGCGAGACTGCCTCGAAACCGCGCTACCTGCACACCGTCCGGGGCGTCGGGGTCCGGCTGGAGGCCCCGGCGGCGGAGGCCGACGGCGGGGAGCCGACGTGAGCCGGAGCGGTCGGGGTGCCCGGGCGGACGGCGGTGCCCGTACCGACGGTGTCGCGCGGACCGACCGCGTCGCCCGTACCGACGGTGCCGTGCGGACCGGGAGCTCGCTGCGCCGGGCGCTGATCAAGGCGGCGGTGGCCGGCACCACGATGGTCGCGCTGGCCTTCCTGATCCCGCTCGGCCTGATGGTCCAGCAGACCGCCAGGGACCGCGCCTTCACCTCCGCCGAACGCCAGGCTGCCGCGCTCGGTCCGGCCCTGGCGATCACCACCGAGGAGGGCGCGATCACCCGCGCGCTGGCCAGTACCGACGCGGGAGCCCAGGAGAAGATGGCCGTCCACCTCCCGGTCACCGGCTCCGGCCCCGGCACCGTGGTCGGCCACGGCCGGGCCTCCGAGGTCGCGGTCGGCACCGCGGCCGGCCACGGCCAGTCCTTCATCGACCGGGCGCCCGGCGGCTTCGTCCTGCTGCAGCCCGTCGCGGTGGACGCCCAGCGGGTCGCGGTGGTCGAGGTGTACGTCGCCGGGGGTGACCTCACTCGGGGCGTGGGCACCGCCTGGCTGGTGCTCTCGCTGGTCGCGCTCGCCCTGGTCGCCATCTCGGTGCTGGTGGCCGACCGGATGGGCGCCCGGATCGTCGGCTCCGCCCGTCGGCTGGCCGCCGCCGCCCGCTCGCTCGGCAGCGGCAACCTCGCCGTCCGGGTCCCGGTCGAGGGGCGGGAGGCCGACGGTGCCCCCGAGGAACTCCAGGAGGCCGCCCTCGCCTTCAATGCGATGGCCGACCGGGTGGTCCACCTGCTGGTCGCCGAACGCGAACTCGCCGCCGACCTCTCGCACCGCCTGCGCACGCCCTTGACGGTCCTCCGGCTGAACACCGCCTCGCTGGGCACCGGCGACGCCGCCGACGCCACCAGGCACGCGGTCGCCCAGCTGGAGCGCGAGGTCGACCAGATCATCAGGACCGCCCGCCGCGCGCCCGAGGACATCCCCTCGGTGGCGTTCGGCTGCGACGCGGCCGAGGTGATCCGGGAGCGGGTCGGCTTCTGGTCCGCCCTCGCCGAGGACGAGGGCCGCCGCTGGCAGCTGGCCGGCGCGGAGGGCGCTGCACCCGTACCGGCCCAGCGTGGCGACCTCGCCGCGGCCGTGGACGCCCTGCTCGGCAACGTCTTCCGGCACACCGCCGTCGGTACCGCCTTCTCGGTTGACGTCCTGGTCACCGAGGGGTCGGTGATCGTCCTGGTCGGCGACGCGGGCCCCGGCTTCGCCGACCCCGACGCCGCCCTCCGCCGGGGCGAGGGCCAGGGCGGCGAGGGCTCCACCGGCCTCGGCCTGGACATCGTCCGCAAACTCGCCGAGACCACCGGCGGCGACCTCGCCCTCGGCCGCTCCGCCGTCCTCGGCGGCGCCGAACTCCGTCTCCGCCTGGAGACCCGGCCCACGCTGTCCACGTTGCCCCGGCTGTCGCGCAAGCGTCGTGGCTGAGGGGGCCCGTGCATAGCTGGTCAGGCACTTTAGCTTCCGGCCCCGGTGCGACAGCCGTGCACCTTGCAGAGCGTCCCTGGCCGAGCGTCTGCCTTAAGGGATCCCTAACGGAGGTGTTCGGGTGTCTGAGGCGGGGCCCCGGGCCGTCGGGGCGGCGCTAGCGTCGGCCCGGCCGGTGGCGTCGAGCGCCGGTTGACGGTCACTCAGCCGGAGGTCTCAGCCCATGACGAACCAGCCCACCCGCCGCTCCGGGCACCGCCGCCGCAGCCGCAAGGGCACGGTGATCGGCGCCACCTCGGTCGCCACCACGATCGTCGCGGGCGCGGCGGTAACCTTCGCCGCCACCGCCAGCGCCGCGACCCCGGGGGCGGTCTACAGCCGCACCAGCACCTGGGAGACCGGGTACACCGGCCAGTACCTGGTAACCAACCCGGACAGCACGGCCATCGATGGCTGGACTCTCAGCTTCGACCTCCCGGCCGGCGCCCGGATCGACAGCCTCTGGAACGCCACCTTCACCGCCACCGGCCAGCACGTCACCGTCAAGCCCCAGGACTGGAGCAAGCGGATAGAGCCGGGCAAGTCCCTGGACGTCGGCTTCGTGGTGCAGGGCACCGGCGCCGCCCAGGCCGAGCCCGCCAACTGCCTGATCAACGACGCCCCGTGCACGGCGGGCTCCACCACTCCGCCCACTCCTTCGGGGCGCCCGACCACGCCCGCCACCCCGACCCCGAGCGTCCCGCCGACCGCTACCCCCACTACCGCGAAGCCGACGGCGACACCGACCCCCACTCCCACTGCTTCGGCGACCCCGCCACCGCCCGTGGTGACGTCGAGTCACTTCGCCCCGTACGTGGATTCCTCGCTCTACCCGCCGTTCGATCTGGTCGCCACTGCGAAGGCGACCGGCGTGAAGAACTACACCCTCGCCTTCGTGGTCTCCGGCGGCGGCTGCACCCCGAAGTGGGGCGGCGTCAGCGACCTCGGCAGCGACGCGGTGGCCGCGCAGATCGGTGCGCTGCGGGCGATCGGCGGCGACGTACGGATCTCCTTCGGCGGTGCCAACGGCAGTGAACTGGCCACCGCCTGCTCCTCGGTGCCCGAGCTGACGGCCGCCTACCAGAAGGCCGTGGACGCGTACGGCGCCACCAAGGTGGACTTCGACGTCGAGGGCGGTGCCCTCGGTGACACCGCCGCGAACACCCGTCGCGCCCAGGCCGTCGCGCAGCTGCAAAAGAGCGCCGCTGCCAAGGGCAAGACCCTGGACGTCTCCTACACGCTGCCCGCGCTGCCCAGCGGGCTGACCCAGGACGGCGTGAACCTGGTTGGCAACGCCAAGTCCTACGGCGTGGCGATCGGCGCGGTGAACATCATGGCGATGGACTACGGCGACCGCGCGGCGCCGAACCCGCAGGGCCGGATGGGCAAGTACGCGATCGACGCGGCCACCGCGACCCAGGCGCAGCTCAAGAGCGTGCTCGGCCTGGCCGACGCGGCCGCCTGGGCCAAGGTCGCGGTCACGCCGATGATCGGCGTGAACGACGTGGCCAGCGAGGTCTTCACCGTGGCCGACGCCACCCAGCTCGCGGAGTTCGCCGGGACCAAGCACTTGGCCTGGCTGGCGATGTGGTCCGGCACCCGGGACAAGGCCTGCGCGGGTGGCGCCAAGCCGTACGCGGACGCCTCCTGCAGCAGCATCGTCCAGCAGCCGCTGGACTTCGCCCGGGCCCTCGGCGCCTACACCGGGTGACGGTCCGGCGGGGGTGTTCCTGACCAACGGGGGGTCAGGAGCACTCCCGACTGAGGCTCGCGGCAGCCGTCGGGCAGCCGTCGGGCAGCCGTCGGGCAGCCGTCGGGCAGCTGTCGGGCGGTGGGAGGGGTAGCGTCAGGTAGCGCGTTTCCGGTGGTCCGGTAAGGTCGCTAGCTGGTCTACCCGCGGACGGAGCTAACACGTGACAACGGCGCAAGAGCAGCGCAGGGCCTCTCAGGAGCCCGCCCCCGTTGCCCATGTCACACCCGGACGGCGTATCACCGTCGCCCTCGGCGCTCCCGTCCGGGCACTCCGGGAGGCTCCGCGCCGGCCACTGGCGATCGCCACGGCAGCGGCGCTGTTCTCGCTGCTGACGTACGCGGTGGTGCGCCACTTCGTCGGCACCTCGATGGTCGACATGATCGTCTACCGGGCCGAGGGCGCGGCCGTCGCGAACGGTCAGGACCTGTACGGGCTTCGGGTGACGGAGTGGAACCTCCCCGCCACGTACCCGCCGTTCGCGGCGATGCTGTTCGTGCCGACCACCTGGTTCGGCATCGGCTTCCTGCGAGTGGCGATCACGGTCGGCAACGTCGGGCTGCTGGCCCTTCTCGCGCACCTCTCCTTCAAGCTGGTCGGCTGGCCCCGCCGGGACCTGCGCGCGGTCGGCGTGGTGCTGGTGGCCGGGCTCGGCGTCTGGCTGGAACCGGTCTTCACCACGCTCCGGTACGGGCAGATCAACCTGGCGCTGGCCTGCCTGGTGCTCTGGGACCTGACCCGTGCGGACTCCCGCCGCTCCAAGGGCGTGGCGATCGGCATCGCGGCCGGGATAAAGCTCACCCCGGGCCTGTTCGCGGTCTACCTGCTGATCACCGGCCGGGTCAGGGCCGCTTTCGTGGCAGGCGCGACCTTCCTCGGCACCTTCCTGCTCGGCTGGCTGATCCTTCCCGACGCGACCTGGGGCTTCTGGACCAAGTACCTCTACGACTCCTCGCGGGTCGGCAAGACCGAGATCGTGGACAACCAGTCGATCAGCGGCGCGGTCGCCCGGCTGCTGCACACCACCCACCCGGGGGCCGTCGCCACGGCGGTCTCCGCCCTGATCGCGATCGCCGGGCTCGCCACGGCGGCCTGGGCGTTCCGCAGCGCCCGCTGGCTGCCCAGGGCCAACGCCTGGGGCGTCTGCTGCGCGGCCGTCACGGCGGTGCTGATCTCACCGATCAGCTGGACCCACCACTGGGTCTGGTGCGTGCCCGTGCTGGTGCTGCTCGCCGCGGAGGCGGCGCACGAGCGTTCCCGGCCGACGGCGATCCGGCGGCTGCGGTGGCGGCTGATCTTCGCTGCCACGCTGCTCGCCTTCCTCTCCTTCGGCATGTGGGTCGTTCCGCACAAGGGCGACCTGGACCTGCACCTGTCGCCGCTGGCCCAGCTGCCGGCGGCGGTCTACCCGCTCACCGGGCTGTGCTTCCTGGCGGTGGCTGCGGTGCGGATCCGCTCTCGGCGGCGGGCGGCGGGGGCACCGCTGGTCTGGCTGCCCCGGCAGCGGACTTCCGGCGGGTTGGGGGAGCGGGCGGGGCGGCGCTGAGAGGGGGGCGGCTCGCGTGAGTGTTCGCGTGAGCGTTCATGGTGAGGTGAACGTTCATAGTTAGGTGAACGTTTATGGTGGGGGTGGCGTTCGCTAGGGGGACAGCGTTCATGGTCGGGGCGATGTTCACGTCTGAGGTGGCGTTCATGCCTGCGTGAGCGTTCATGTTCCGGTGGGCGTTCACCCTGGGGTGGATGTTCCCGCCTGAGCCAACTTTCACGCCCGCGTTAATGTTCACGCGAGCAGTTCGGCCAGCGAGTGGTCCAGGTCCAGCGCCGCCAGTTCGGCGCCCGGCGGCACCAGGCGGTGCGCCCGCTCGAGCCACGCCGCCACGGCGGGCAGCGGTGCCTCGAGGAGGGCGTCGCCGGCCGGAGAGCTGAGCGCCATGCAGAGCACGCTGTGCCGTCCGGACCGGGTCGGCCAGATCCGCACGTCCCCCTGGCCACACGGCCGGAACGTTCCCTCGACCAGCAGCTCGCGGGCGAACACCCAGGTCACCGGGGTGCCGGTGTCCAGGTGGAAGGTGATGTGCACGGCGAACGGGTCGTGGCTGCCGTACGACAGCCGGGCCGGGACCGGGACGCTGCGCTCGGGCGACAGCACCAGGTTGAGGTCGAGTTCGTGCTCGATGACGCTCGTGGACCGCTCCATGACGGGGTTCCTCTCGGTGTGGTGGGGACCGCCTCCGTGCCCCTGCAGCAGGAGAGAGTGAGCTCCGGCGAAGCTCTTACACGCCTTCGCCCAAGGTCCTGGAATTGACCAACTGCCCGCCGTCGCGTCGTCTAGGTACTACCCTTTGTGACTGCTCGACGACTGTCCGCCCGCAGGCGGGTGCTGACCGGTCGTCCGCTCCACGGTGCTGCCAGGAAAGAGAACCCCATGACGGAACGGCCCTTCGCCGGTGACCTGGACACAGCCGTCGACCCGGCGCCGGGCTACTACCCCGACCCGTCCGTCCCCGGCTTCGTCCGCTACTGGGGTGGCTCCGCCTGGGTGCCGGGCACCAGCCGCCCGGCCCCGGCGGCCGGTGAATCGCTGGCCCCGCCCCGAGGGGTCACCCATCGGGCGGCCGCCACGTTCGCTCCGGTCGCACCGCCGCCCCGGCCGGTGGTCGGGTCGCCGGCGCGGGTGGAGCCCTCGCAGTCGTCCCCCGCCGTTCCTGTCGTCCCGCAGACGCGGACCGTCCCGCCGGTCCGGTCGGCCCCGCCGGCCCGGTCCGTCCTGGCGGCCGAGGAGACCGGACCGGTCTTCTTCGACCAGACTTCGGGCGGTGCGTCCTTCGTCCTGGCGCCGTATGCGGAACGGGAGTTGCAGCAGACCGTTCACGAGCCTCCCACTGCCACCGCGTGGCAGGCCGTGCCGACCCCGCAGCCCGAGGTGGTCTCCTGGGGCGCGCCTGCCGCGACCTTCGCCGAGCCGACGACCTTTCCCGAGCCGGCGACCCTGCCCGAACTGGCGCCGACGGTGACGCCGGTCGACGTGCAGGTGCCCGCTCCGGTGGTGGCCGCCGTGTCCAAGGCCGCCCCGAAGCCGACCGCCCCGAAGCCGACCGAGCCGAAGCCGGCTGTGCCGCGCCGGGCCGTCCCGCGGAAGCCGCCGGCCCCGCTCCCCGCCGGTCTCGGCCGTCGGGCGGTGGCCCGGCTGGTCGACACGGTGGCGCTCGCCGTCGTTGCCGTCGCGGCCGGTGTGCCGATGGTCAGCTCGGTGATCTCGCACATCGAGGCCAAGGTGGAACTGGCCAAGATGAATGCCGGGCATGACGGTCAGCTCGTACGGGTCTGGCTGGTGGACGGACTGGTGCTCGGTCGGCTGGCGGCGTTGCTCGGGGTCCTGGTGCTGGCCGCGCTGCTCTACGAGGTCCTGCCGGTCTCGCGGACCGGACAGACCTTCGGCAAGCGCCTGGTCGGCATCCGGGTCGCCGACATGACCCGCGCCGCTCTAGCGCCGACGGTCGGCCGGTCGGCGGTGCGGTGGCTGGTCCGGCAGGTGGCGCTGCTCACGGTGGTCGGCCTGTTGACGCCGCTGCGGGACCGTACCGCCCGGCGGGGCTGGCCGGACCGGGCGGCGCGGACCCGCGTGGTGCGCGCCTGACGGAGCCTCAGTGCGCCGAGAGGAACGAGCCTGATGGATCAAAACGGACTAAATATCCCAACATCGTAGTATCCGTGATGTTCTACTCGGATCATGAGCACCCATGACCCCTCGTCAGACCCCGCACCGGAGGGGGGCGACAAGCCCTCCTTCGACAAGCAGCCCCCGCAACCGGGCGGGCAGCAGGGTGCGCCGTCCGATCCGTACGGCGCACCGCCTCTGCACCCACCGGCGGCCGACCCCTACGGCACGCCGCCACCTCCCGGCCCGTACGGCGCACCCGGCGGCTATGACGGATCCCCGTACGGCGCGCCGCCCCCACCGCCCGCCTACGGTGCCCCGTACCAGACCGGCGCCGGCCCGGTCGCCGGGATGCCACCGTTGGGTGGCTGGGGCGCCCGGATCCTCGCCCGCCTGGTCGACTTCCTGCTGGTGCAGGCAGTTGCGGTGGTGGTGGTGCTTCCGTTCGCCCACCTCGACGACCAGGGCGGTTGGGTCGGTGCGGCCTGGCTCGGCTACGCCCTCTACCTGGTCTACGAGGGCATCATGCTCAGCCGGGACGGCCAGACCTTCGGCAAGAAACTGATGAAGATCCGGGTCGCGATGCTGGTCGACGGCAGCGCCCCGTCCGGGTCGGCCGCCTGGACCCGGGCTGCGACCTTCGTGCTCCCAGCCGTGATCTGCTGCGGCGGGCTGTGGTGGCCGGTGGACGGCCTGTTCGGCGTCTTCGACAAGCCGTACCGCCAGTGCCTCCATGACAAGGCCGCCAAGACCGTGGTCGTCTCGACGGCCTGACGGGGCGCCAGGGCGCGGCGGCCGGACGGCGGCATGCTGCGGCAGGCGATGAGGGCCCGCGAGTCGTACTTCGTGCGTTGGCTCGCGGGCTCGCGTGCGTTTCGTGGGCGCTCCGCCCGCTCAGCGCTGTGCCGCGTACTCCGGGGCGGTCGTCGGGCGGGGCTGCGGCCGGTGCCCGGCGGAGGTCCGACGCTGTGCCGCGACGGTCATCAGCAGTGCGGTCGCCAGGGTGCCGAGCGCCACCGAGAAGGCCACCAGTACGGCGATCTCGAACACCCCCCGCGACGCGGAGACGGCGAGCAGCACGGCGGCCGCGACCACCACGGTCAGGATGCCGGTGACGAGTTGGGCGATGGTGGGACGCGACATGACAGGACCGTCCTTCGCATGAGCCTTGCGCTGCCGGGGGAAGCCTTGCCTTACCAAGGTGTACCCAGCCTTCGGTCCGGACAAGTAGGCCTTCGGCCGAGAACGGGGGGCGCACGGGCTCACGCGCGCGCTCGGTACGGTGGGATCGAACAGCCGTAGTCATCTGGGGGAGTCCATGCCCGTGCCTGCCGACTGGCCCACCACCGAGGCCGAAGCCCTCGCCGTGCAGCAACGCCTGCGGGCCCTGGTCGAACCGTCCGGTCCCGGCCTGGCCCCCGACGCCCTGGTCGCGGGCGTGGACGTGGCCTACGACGACGACCGGGACGTGGTGGTCGCGGCGGCGGTCCTGCTCTCGCTGCCCACCCTGGCCGTCGTCGAGGAGACCACCGCGACCGGGCGGATCACCTTCCCGTACGTCCCCGGCCTCCTCGCCTTCCGCGAACTGCCCACCGTCCTGGACGCTTTGGCGGATCTCCGGCGCGCCCCGGACCTGGTGGTCTGCGACGGATACGGCCTGGCGCACCCGCGCCGCCTCGGTCTCGCCAGCCACCTGGGCGTACTCACCGGCCTGCGCACCCTCGGCGTCGCCAAGACGCCGTTCACCTTCGTGTTCGACCAGCCCGGGCCGGAACGCGGGGCCACCGCACCGCTGCTCGACCCCGATACCGGGGAGCAGGTCGGTGCCGCACTCCGCACCCGGGCGGGCACCAAGCCGGTCTTCGTCTCGGTCGGCCACCGCATCGGCCTTCCCGAATCCGTGGCCGTCACGCTGGACCTGACGGCCGGTTACCGCCAGCCCGAGACCACCCGCCGGGCCGACTCGCTCTGCCGCCGGGCGCTCGCGGCGGCCGTGTCCTGATTCGGTACCAATCGCTCTCGGAGCGTCACGTCGCCGTTCAGGCCGACGGCGGCATGTGTTAGACATGAGGGTTGTAAGCCCGTGCCCTCAAGGCCGGGTCGTACCGGAACAGTTGATACCAGGGCATACCAGTCCAGTCCTGGCTCCATGGGGGAGGACAGTCGTGAGCACGGGGAACGGCGGCGGTGCCGGCTACCGCGTCGAGGTCGACAACCTACGGGCGTTCGCGTCGCAGGTACGGGGACTGCTGGACGAGTTCCAGGCGCGGGCGGACGGCAGCCGGACACACGGACAGAGCGGGGTCGGGCGGGCGGCGTTCGGGACGTTTCCGGAGGCGCAGGCGCTGTTCGACAAGTACGAGACGATGCGGGACAGCCTTCGGGACGTCATGAACTTCCTCCAGGACGCCATTGACGAGGCCCAGCGTAAGGCGGAGCTCACCGCTCGGAACTACGAGGAGCAGGAGAGCGAGACCACCCGTGGTCTCAAGCTGAACTCCGACGGCTGGTCGGTGGGCAGCAACACGGCCACCACGCAGGTCGGTTACAGCTCGTCGTCATCGCGCCCCGGTGGCCCGAAGACGAGCCCCACTCCTCCCGTCGGAGCAACGCCGGCCGGCAGTGGCGAACCCCAGTCGACATGGTGAGCACCCCCCAACATCCAGGATTTTCCGGCGGACAGGAGGCACACTCGTGAGCGAATTCACCAACTTCGATGGCTACAGCCATGGCGATCTCCGCCGGATGGTCGGCGGCATGGACTCTGGCGGCATCATGTCCGCAGCCGATCCCTGGCGGCGTGCCAGTGACACCCTCAAGCAGATCCGGACGTCCCTGACCACTGCGTCGTCGGATGCCACCACGAGCTGGGAAGGTTCGACCAGCGAGGCGTTTCACACCAAGATGACCAAGCTGGCGACGAGTATCAACAATGTCGCCGCTTACGCCAACGATGCTGCCGTCACTCTCGAACTCATGTCGGGAGCCATTGACGAAGCCAAGCGCACTATGCCGGAGGAGCCAGGCTTCTGGTCCAAGGCTGCCGACGCTGTTGGTGACACCGCTGCGTCTGCCGCCGGTGCCGACAACGAGGACACCAGGACTACTGTCTCCGACGAGAAAAAGGCTCAGGCGGTTGCGGTGATGAACCTCCTGGCCACTCGGTACCGGACAGCGACCGAGTACCTGAAGCCGCCTTCCCGTGGGCGGGTTGAGGACTGGGACTCCATCCCTGCTCCGGACTCCACAGGCCCGGCGGCACTCAGCAGCCTGATCATGGGTGCTGGTGTCGGCTTTGCTGGTGCGAACAGCTCAGGTGGAGCGCCCGTCAAGTCGCGGTCCACCAGCTCGCTGGGTTCCACCGGAGCTCAGCCGCCGAAGAAGTTCCAGCCCAGTGGTCCCACCGATCCGGGCATCAAGGGTGGCACCGCGAATCCGCTCCCCAAGCCGCAGTCTCCAGGATCGTTCGGGCCGGGGACTGGAATCGATGGTGTTGTGGCGGCCCCGAGGCCGACCGGCAGCGCTCCCGGTTCGTCCGGGGGCCACAGCACTGGGCCGGGGGCTGGGACCGGGACGAGCGGCAACCTTGGTGGTACCGGAGTCGTCGGCGGTTCCTCGGGCGGGAGCGCGAGGGGTACATCAGCCGGATTCAACGGAACCAGGGGTACAACCAACTCCGAACTCCGGCGGGCGACCGCAGGATCGGCGGGGCGGGGCAGCGGCGCTTTCGGGTCCTCCGGGATGTCAGGTTCGGGCGCAGCGGGATCCGGCGCCAGTGGCGCCGCAGGTCGAGCAGGATCGAGTGCGGCCCGGCGTGCTGGTGGTACGGCAGGTGCGGTCGGTTCGGGGGGTACCGGTCGCGGATCCTTCACCGAGGGCGGATCGGGACTCGGACGTGGCCGTGGGCAGGTCGGTCAAGCTGCCGGCGCTTCGGGAGGCGGCATGGCGGGCGCTGCTCAGCAGGGCAAGAAGGACAAGGACAAGAACGGCAAGCGTCGTCCGGACTATCTCGTCGAGGACGAGGAAACCTGGGCAGTCGGGAATCCGACGAATCCGAACGTGGTGGAGTAGTCAGAGGTCGACCGGATGGGCAGGGGACGATTCCCTGCCCATTCGTAGAATCAGCAATGTTTCCAGCGAGTGGAGTGGCGAGGGTTGATGTCCAGTCGGCAGATTCGGGGAGCAGCAGTACTCGTTCTGGGCTCACTCCTATGGGGCACTGTCGCCGGACCAGCTGCTGCGGATGATATTCGCACGGGGCAGTGGGCTATTGAGAAGTTTGACGCCGAAGCCAAGGTCTGGCCTGTGAGCCAGGGCGAGAACATCATCGTGGCGGTCATCGACAGCGGCGTCGCAGCGGGCCACCAGGACCTCGCCGGCCAGATCCTCCCGGGCATCGATCTTTCCGGAGGGCAGGGCGACGGAAGGACCGACACGAATGGCCATGGGACGGCCATGGCGAGTTTGATCGCCGCCCGAGGGCATGGAAACAATGAAGGCGTGATCGGCCTTGCGCCCAAGGCCAAAATCCTTCCTGTCAAAATTGCGGTCACGGCTTCTGGGGACACGGGCCAAGGGGAGAAAGATCGGCTGGCCGAGGGAATTCGCTATGCTGTCGACCATGGCGCCAAGGTCATTAACATGTCCTTCACCGGTGGCGCCCTCGATGATGTCCGGCAAGCCATCAAGTACGCCATCGACAAGGATGTCGTACTGGTAGGTGGAGCCGGAAATCTTGGGAATCATGACACGCCGGTGAGCTACCCGGCGGCCGTACCCGGTGTCGTCGCCGTGGGCGCGGTCGACCGATCCGGGAAAGTCTGGGAGAAGTCGAACAAGGGCCCCGAGTTGACACTCGTGGCACCCGGGGTGGAGATCTATTCCGCCGACTTTGCCACGACGACCGGATATCACTCCGGGAGCGGCACGTCCGACGCGACCGCCTATGTTTCCGCGATCGCAGCGCTGGTGCGCTCGAAGTACCCGGAGCTGTCGGCGGGGCAGGTCATCAACCGGCTGATCAAATCGGCGGTGGTGCCCGCGGGGCAGAAGGTGCCGAACGACAGTTACGGCTACGGCATCGCTTCGCCGCAGAAGGCGCTGGCCGCCAACCCGGCCGTGGACAACGGGCCGAAGGAGAATCCGCTTCTGTCGCGGCCGGAGTCGCAGCGCCAGCCGGACGGCTCTTCCGCCGCGCCGCAGGCGTCCCCGTCGGCCGGTGGGGGCACGGGCTCCGGCTCGGTTGGTGGCAACCAGGCTGCGGAGCCCAAGAGCGAGGGTGGGATTCCGGTGTATGTCTGGGCCGGGGTCGGGCTGGTGGCGGTGCTGGTGGTGGGCGGCGTGATCGCGGTGGCTCGGCGGAACAAGGGGGGTGGCGGGGGTGGGCAGCCTCCGTACGGGGGGCCGCAGCCGCCGCAGCAGCAGTTCCCGCAGTATCCGCCGCAGCAGCCTCCGTACGGGAGCCAGCAGCAGTACCCGCCTCAGCCGGGTGGCGACAGTGGGGGCAATCCGTACCGGTGACACGCCCACGAACGGCGCACAATCCCGGCCGAGGGAGCGGCCCTTCGGGTACTGATGGCCAGTCAGTAAGCCATAGCACCCCGAAGGGCCGTCCTGTTATGCCTATGCGCAGCCGTCGTGTGAAGTCCGTCCTGCCCGTGCTCCTGCTCGCGTTGAGCCTCGCCTCGCCGGCTGCGGCGACGGGCAGTGTCAGTGTCAGCGAGGGGCACCCGCCAGCCAATGCCGAGGAGGCTAAGGTCTGTTCGGCGTTGCTGGGGTGGGCGCAGTCGATCGTCGGGTTGCCGGCCACGTCGGTCGACTCGAGTTGCAAGGTCAAGTAGCGGCGGGGGTCGGGGTGGCCGCCCGCCATTCGGTGGCCAGGGCGGCCATCAGGAGGGTGTCGTGCCACTTGCCGTCCCAGTGGTGGGACTGGCGGAGGCGGCCTTCGAGGCTGAAACCCGCTTTCTGGTAGACCCGTTGGGCACGGAGGTTGAAGTCGAAGACCTCCAGGTGGACGCGGTGCAGGCCGATCGCGGTAAAGGCGTGGTCGAGCAGCAGGCGGACGGCTTCGGTGCCGAGTCCCCGGCCGGTGGCGGTCGGGAGGAGGGCGATCAGGAGAGCGGCGGACCGGTTGTCGCGGTCCAGGTCCATCAGGGCGAGGTCGCCGAGGTAGCGGCCGTCGAGGCCCTCGACGGCGAGGTCCAGACGGTCGGGCTGGTCGGCGCGGGTGGCGCACCGGTGGTCGATCTCGGCGAGGGTGAACTCCCGTCGGGTGCCGGTGAGTCGGCGGTCCTCGGGGTCCTGGGTGGCGTGCCAGGAGTCCTCGGCGTGGCGGGGCGAGAGCGGGACCAGGCGGAGGCGATGGCCGGTCAGCGTGGGCTTCGGGAGCAGAGCGGCGTCGTTGATCACCTGGCAGTTCTACCGCCGGGCGGTGGGTCGATGCCACGGGAAAACGCGTTGCGGCCGCCGGGAGAATGGCGGCATGAGCACAGCGCCCCTGAACTGGACCGTGTCCCCGATCGCCGTCAACCACCCCGAGGCGGCTGCGGTCCTGTACGAGTACGTCGACGAGCTCGCCAGCCGCTACTACCGGCGTCCGGCGACCCCGGCGGAGATCGCGGCGACGCTGGGGGACGGGGCGGATCTGCGGGAGCCGCACGGGACCCTGCTGCTGGCCTGGGACGGGGCGGTACCCGTGGGCTGCGTGGGGCTGCGCTGGCAGGGGGCGGGGCTGGCGGAGGGCGACGCGGAGCTGACCCGGATGTTCGTCCGCCAGGCGGCCCGTCGAGGTGGAGCGGGGGCCCGACTGGTCGGTGCGGCAGAGGAGTTGGCCCGGGCGCGCGGGGCGGGTCTGGTCAGGTTGAACAGCAGGAAGGACCTGGTGGAGGCCCTCGCGCTGTACCGTCGCCTGGGATACCAGCCGGTCGAGCCGTACGGGGACGACCCGTACGCCGAGGTCTGGTTCGCGAAGGCGCTCGGCTGAGGAGGGGAGGTCAAGGGATGCGGAGAGTCTCTCGAGAGGGGGGAGACGCAGAGGGAACGGGGGAATACAGCTGGCCGGGAGCAGCTGCACGGGGGCAGACTGCGTGGGTGATCATTCGTGAGGCGACCGAGGCCGACTGGCCCGCCATCTGGCCCTTCCTACACCGGATCGTCGCGGCCGGCGACACCTTCACCTGGCCCCGGGACATCTCCGAGGAGTTGGCCCGGGAGATCTGGATGAAGCGGCCGCCGGGCCGGACGGTGGTCGCGGTGGCGGAGGACGGCACGGTGCTGGGCAGCGCCGAGACGCACCCCAACCAGATGGGCCCCGGGTCGCACATCGCCAACGCCGGTTTCATGGTGGACGAGGCGCACGCGGGCCGCGGGGTCGGCCGGGCGCTCTGCGCGCACGTGATCGAGCAGGCCCGTGCGGACGGCTACCGGGCGATCCAGTACAACGCGGTGGCGTCGAGCAACTCCCGTGCGGTGGCGCTCTGGAAGTCGTTCGGGTTCACCGTGCTGGCGGCCGTCCCGGAGGGGTTCCTCCACCCGGAGCTGGGCTACGTCGACCTGCTGGTGATGTACCTCCCGCTGACGGAGACGGAGGCAGCAGTGGAGGCCGGCGCCGGTGCCGAGCCGCCCGTCCGCTGAGCTGGCGGTATCTCAGCGGTGGCTGGCCGTTCCGCCCCTGGCCGGGGGCGGTGCGGGCCAGCATCCTGGAGGCATGATCACTCCTGACACCAAGGACTGGACCTGGGTCCTCCACCGCCCCTGCCCCGACTGCGGCCTCGACACGCCGGCCGTCGTGCGCGAGGAGGTCGCGGGACTACTGCGGGCCAACGCCACTGCCTGGGTGGACCTGTTGACCGAACGCCCCGAGGCGGAACTGCGCCGTCGGCCCGCACCCGAGGTGTGGTCCGACCTCGAGTACGCGTGCCATGTCCGGGACGTCTTCCGGCTGTTCGACGTCCGGCTCCGGTTGATGCTCGACCAGGACGGTCCGCTCTTCCCGAACTGGAACCAGGACGAGACGGCCGTCACCGAACGGTACGGCGAGCAGGATCCGGCCCTGGTGGCAGCCGAACTGCTGCCTGCGGCAGACACCTTGGCGCGCGCCTTCGAAGCGGTGGGTGGGGCGCGGTGGCAGCGTACGGGCGTCCGCAGCGACGGCGCCAGGTTCACTGTCGAGTCGTTCGCCCGGTACCTGATCCACGACCCGGTGCACCACCTGTACGACGTCACGCGCTGACCGCCTACCAGGCCCAGGCGGGCAGTCCGTGCGGTACGGCCTCGGCGAGTACCTGCGCCGGGCCCGTCCCGGCCCGGACGGTGAGGACGAACCGGCGCTGCTCCGAGCCGCCCACCCGGGTGGGCTCGAAGGCCAGGTGCGCGAACGGCGCGGTGGGGGTGGAGGCGGCCGCCAGGCGGGCCAACTCGGCCTCCACCCTGGCCCATTCCTCGGCCGGTACGTACTGCCGCATGACCGAGTGCCAGACCACGGTGAGCGCCTCCTCGGCCACGGAGACCGGGCCGAGGAAGTCGGCAGCACCGATCCGCTCGACCTTCACCGGGTGCTCGGCCGCCAGGGCCAGCGCGCCGTCCAACCGGGCGGCCCGCTCCGGGCGGTCGGCCCAGACGTACGCGCGCAGCGCGAGCGCGCCCTCGGGCGAGAGCGGGTCGATCGGGGTCAGGTCGCAGCCGCGCCGCTCGGTGAACTCCAGCTCAGGCAGCGGCCGGTCGAGCGGAAACACCGGGTCGCCGCGCCAGGCGTCGGTCAGCCGGACGGGTGACCCGGCCGGGCCGTGCGCGCCGCCGGACCACTCGCAGCGGAACCGGTCGGCCAGCAGGTTGAGGCCGGCACTGGCCCCGAGTTCGAACAGCCGGACGGGACGTGGGGTGTCCGCCAGCAGGTGCAGCAGTCCGGCGATCAGCAGGTTGGCGCGGCCGGTCTCGTTGGTCTGCGGGGGCCTGGTGAGCCAGCTCCTGACCCAGTCCAGGTGGTCGGCGACGGTGGTGCGGAAGGCCGTCCAGGCGCCCCCGGGAACGGGCAGGGTGAACCGGCCGCCGGCGCTCGGGTAGTAGGCCGCCAGGTCGGGTGCCCGGCCGGTCAGCACCAGGGCGTGCACCCCGCCGAGCAGCCGCAGCGCGATCGCATCGGGACCGGGGGCGTCCTCGTGCCCCACGACGGCCGCCGCGCACGGGCCTCCCGAGGCCACGTCCAGCGCCGCGCGGCGGAGCAGGAACTCGTAGAGCGGTGAACCGAGTTCACCGCAGGCATCGGCCTGCCGGTCGATCATCGCCGCGGCGTGGGGGAGTGGCACCGGCGGGCTCCTCGGGTCGGGTGACCACCCGTCAGGGGGCGGTGATCCCATCATTCGCCCGTCCGGAGCCGTGGTGAAGGCGCCACCGGGGTGACAACGATCACCGGGCGGCGTCAGCCCTTCCGGGGTGACAGCGGCCCTCGGCGGCGTCAGCCTGTCTGGATCACCAGTCGGCCACGTCGCGGAGCGCGTGGCGGAGCTGGCTGGCCACGTTCGCCGTGTCGGTGCCGACCGTGTCGGCGATCTCGGGGGTGGCCAGGCCGACCACGTAGTGCAGGATGGCGAGGTCCTCGTCGGCGGCGGTGATCCGCTGCGTCGGCACCCGGGCCGGGTCGAACCGGGAGGAGACGGTGGCCCGCAGGATCCGCCAGGCCGCCGCCGTGGGGTTGGGGCTGCCCAGGATCTCGGCCCAGCTCGCCGCCATCGCCGCGAAGGCCTCCTCCACCACGGACGCGGCCAGCCCGCTCTCGCGGAACCAGACCCGGGCGTAGCTCAGGTACCGGGGGTGGTGCAGCTCGCGGAAGGCAATGAACTCCACGGAGGCGAGCGGGTCATGACGGTTTGTCACATCAGCCTCTCGGTCCGGGGGGTGGCGGGTAACGGGCGGTCGGTGCTCACTCTAGGGCCTTGGTTGGCTGCTTTGAGTGACAAGTCCCATCAGCTGCCCGGGAAGGGTGTGATTGAGCCGTTGTGTGACGGTGTGTCAGTTGCGGGTGCTGCGCACCTGGTCAGGGTGGGTAGTACGGCAGTGGCTGCAAGGGAGTTGATGTGCCACCGTACATCCATGGAGCCGCACGGACACTCGCACGGGCACCCGAACGTGGACCATCACCCGCACGGGCCGGGGCGCCGACTGGTCCATCTGCTCCGGCCGCACTCGCACGATGCCGTAGACCGGCTCGACAGCACCCTGGAGTCCTCCGCGGCGGGCCTGCGCACGCTCTGGATCTCGCTGGTGGTACTGGCGGTCACGGCGGGCGTGCAGGGGGCGGTGACGGCGCTCTCCGGTTCGGTCGCGCTGCTTGGCGACACCGTGCACAACTTCGCCGACGCGTTGACGGCGGTGCCGCTCGGGCTGGCCTTCCTGCTCGGCCGCCGGGCGGCCAACCGCCGCTACCCGTACGGCTACGGCCGCGCCGAGGACCTGGCGGGCGTGGCGGTGGTGGCGGTGGTCGCCGTCTCGGCGGTGTTCGCGACGGTCACCGCAGTGCACCGGCTGCTCCACCCGGAGCCGGTCGGCCGGCTCTGGGCGGTGGCCGGAGCGGCGCTGGTCGGCTGCCTGGGCAACGAGTGGGTGGCCCGCTACCGGATCGGCACCGGACGGCGGATCGGCTCCGCCGCACTGGTCGCCGACGGCCTGCACGCGCGGACGGACGGGCTGGCCTCGCTGGCGGTCCTGCTCGGCGCCGCGGGCAGCGCGGCCGGCTGGCGTTCGGCCGATCCGGTGGTCGGGCTGGTGATCGCGGGGGCGATCCTGCTGGTGCTGTGGAGCTCCGCCCGGGAGGTCGGGCGGCGGCTGATGGACGGTGTCGATCCGGCGCTGCTGGACGTGGCGGAGCGGGAGTTGCGGGCGGTCCAGGGCGTGCGGGGAGTCGGGGCGCTGCGGCTGAGGTGGATCGGGCACTCGCTGCGGGCCGAGGCGGAGGTGCTGATCGACGGCAGCCTCACCGTGGCGGCGGGGCACCAGGTCGCGCAGGCTGCCGAACGGTCCCTGGTGCGGGCAGTTCCCGGGCTCCGGGCGGCGACGGTTCACCTGACGCCCTGTACGGTGACCCGGCCGGCCGCGGTTCCCGGGCTCGGGGAGCCGCGGGGAGGTCTGACGCCCGGGTAGGTGCTTCGCCCGGGTACGTGCCCGCACTTCCTCAGGTGCGGCGGATCAGCAGAGTCCCGAGCCCCGCGTCAGGAGCTGTGGTCGGGCTGTTCGGGTCTGTGGCGGGCGCGCCTGGCAGCTGCTCCGGCGGCGGTGGCAGCGGCGGCCGCTGCGGCGGTGGCGGACGCGCGGCGGTTGGGCTGCTCGGGGATGCCGGCGCCCCCTGCGGCCTCCCGGGCTTCGAGGTAGGCGTGCACGGCGGCGATGCCGTAGACCGGCTGGATGAGTTGGTTGCCCTTGAAAAAAGGCCGGGCCGGGGCGAAGCCGGCGGCTATCACCAGATCGCGGATCTCGGCTATCTCCTCCTCGGTCCGCGCGGTGAAGCGGACTTCCCAGCCCTTCTTGTACGTGTGGCCGTCGTCGCCGCTGCGCCGGGCCAGGTCCGGCTGGCGGACGTAGCCGGGGAGGCGACCGAGGCGCAGTTGAGCAGCGCGCAGGGCGGCGGATTCGTCACGTGGCATGAGGTGATGTTAGGCAATCCTGAAGGTCCGCTGTGACCCCCGGACGGCGGGGGCGCGTATGGCGCTGGTCACTCTCGGTCAGCCGGTGCAGGTGGCGGGCCTGTGGTGCTCCGGGGCGGCCGGCCGACCGCCGGGCGGAAAATCGGATGGTACAGGCCAAGTCCGATCGATTCCGGCATTCGGCCGAACGTCCATTGGTCCGAATGGGTGAGGGTATGAGGACTTTAGTGCGGGGGAGTCCCGGTTTCGCGACGGTTGGGTAACGGTGCGTCAGGTCGTGGGTGCGGAGCGGGGCCGGATGGGGAGGGTTGTCGGCATGAGCAGCTACCAGATTCCCTCGCAGTCGCCCTCCCTCGAGGAGTTGGCGCGCCGTCAGCAGAACGTGGTCACCGCCAGCCAGCTCCGGGCCAGTGGGGTGCCGACCCGGGTGGTCAGCGGTCACTGTCGGGAGGGCGGGCCGTGGCAGCGGCTGCTGCCCCGGGTCTACCTGTTGCAGGAGGGCGAGCCGACGCCGGAGCAGCGGATGTGGGCCGCGCTGCTGTACGCGGCGCAGAACGGGCGGGAGGAGGGCCGTCGGGACGGCGCGGTGATCACCGGCGCGGCGGCGCTCGCACTGTACGGATTCAGCTCCGCGCCCCGACTGCCCGCGGTGACCGGCGTCGAGGTGCTGGTGCCCCGGCAGCGTCGGCTCAAGGACGCCGGTGAGGTCCGGATCCGGCGTACGGAGCGGGAGTTGGTGGCCCGGTCGGTGCACGGGCTGGCCTGTGCCCCGGTGGCCAGGGCGGTGGCCGACACGCTGCGGGAGTGGACCGACGCGGGTGTCTTCGACACCGGCGAGGTGCCGACCCGGCAGCTCAGGGCGGTGCTCCGGGAGGCGCTGGCGAAGACCGAACCCGGCTGCACGCTCAAGGAGTTGCTGGCCGAGCTCCGGGAGGCCGGCCTGCTCGGCGAGGAGCGGGTGCGGGCCGCGGTCGACGAACTGCTGGCGGCGGAGCGGGAGTCGGTACTCGGCCGGATCGGCGACCTGGTGGACGAGTGGCTGCTGCCCGCCCCGCTGGCCGGCCCCGAGCTGCGGATGCCCGGCGGCACCTTCGTGGCCGTACCGGACCTGTACTGGCCGGCCGCCGGGGTCGCGGTGGAGGTGGACTCGGAGCTGCGTTGCGTCAGCGAGGGCGAGGCGGCCTGGGTGCGGGGCGGCCAGCACCGGATGGAGTACCTGGGGGTCCGGGTGGTGTACGTGTCGGGGGCTCGGCTCGCCGCGGAGCCGGACGCGGTCGGTGGCGAGCTGCGGGAGGCGTTCCTGGCGGGCGGCACCGACGTGGTCGAGCTGATGGTCGCCGGCCATGGGTGAACGGGCGTGCCGCCCGCGAAGGATCAGTCGCGGACGATCGGCGTCCCGGTCAACTTCACTCCGGCGGAGCGGAGTTCGGCGAGCGCGGTCTCGGTGGTCGGGGCCGCCACAGCTGCGGTGAGGTCGAGCAGGACCCGGGTGGTGAATCCTTCCCGCCGCGCGTCCAGCGCGGTGGCCCGGACGCAGTGGTCGGTGGCGATCCCCACCACGTCCACCTCGGTGACGTCCCGCTCGCGCAGCCAGGCGGCCAGCGTCTCGCCGTTCTCGTCGAAGCCCTCGAAGCCGCTGTAGGCGGCCGAGTGCGCGCCCTTGTCGAAGACCGCCTCGACCGCGCCCGAGATCACCGCGGGCGAGAAGTTCGGGTGGAAGCCCACCCCCTCCGTCCCGGCCAGGCAGTGCACCGGCCAGGAGCTGACGTAGTCCGGCTCGGCGGAGAAGTGCGGCCCGGGGTCGATGTGGTGGTCCCGGGTGGCGCAGATATGCGCGTACCCGGGGGTCGACTCGGCGATCAGGTCGGTGATCGCGGCGGCCACCTCGGCCCCGCCGGGCACGGCCAGGCTGCCGCCCTCGCAGAAGTCGTTCTGCACGTCGACGACGATCAGTGCCCGATGCATGGGATTGCTTCCTTCTCCGCCTCCGGGGGCGGTGTGATGGGCCTCGGTGATGGCCACTGTAGGCAGTGACGCGCGTAGGCGGAAGGGGCGACGCACTGTCAGGGGTGCACTGCCGGGCACGCGCCGTCAGGAACCGAGCCGGAGCTCGATGGGCAGCACCGGCTCGCCCTTGGAGAGCTGGGTGGCTGAGAGCGGCAGCGCGTCCCGGACCCTGAGGTGACGGTCCCGGGCGGCGCTCAGCGGCTCCCGTCCGACCACCTTGCCGTCGCGGATCAGCGGCACGTGCAGCAGGTGCGGCTCCAGCTCGGCCGGTACCGGTCCGGTGCCGACCACCTCGGTCGCCGCCACGCCCTCGGCGTCGGGCTGCCGGGCGGCCCACTTGCGGCCGCCCACACTGGACTTGGCGCCGGCGGAGCGCTTGGCGACCGGGACCAGCGGCCCGTCGGGCCCGGTGGCGCGGGCGACCAGCTTGTAGACCATCGCGCAGGTCGGCTCGCCGCTGCCGGTGACCAGGCTGGTGCCGACGCCGTAGCCGTCCACCGGGGCGGCGGCCAGGGCGGCGATGGCGTACTCGTCGAGGTCGGAGGTGACGATGATCCGGGTGCCGGTGGCGCCGAGTTCGTCCAGCTGACGGCGGACCCGGTGGGCCAGCAGGGTGAGGTCGCCGGAGTCGATCCGGACCGCGCCGAGTCCGGTCCCCGCCACCTCGACGGCGGTGCGCACCGCCTCGTTCAGGTCGTAGGTGTCGACCAGCAGGGTGGTGCCCCGGCCCATCGAGTCGATCTGCGCGGTGAAGGCGTCCCGCTCGCTGTCGTGCAGCAGGGTGAAGGCGTGCGCGGCGGTGCCGGTGGTCGGGATGCCGTGGGTGAAGCCGGCCGCCAGGTCCGAGGTGGCACCGAAGCCCGCGACGTACGCGGCCCGGGCGGCCGACACGGCGGCGTCCTCGTGCGTCCGGCGCGCGCCCATCTCGATGCACGGCCGCCCGCCCGCCGCGCTGGTCATCCGGGAGGCCGCGGCGGCGATCGCCGAGTCGTGGTTGAGGATCGAGAGGATCAGCGTCTCCAGGATCACCGCCTCCGCGAAGCTGCCCTCCACGGTGAGCAGCGGGGAGCCGGGGAAGTAGACCTCGCCCTCGGGGTAGCCGTGGATGTCACCGGAGAACCGGTAGTCGGCGAGGAACCGCAGGGTGGGCTCGTCGACCACGTTCTGGTCGGCCAGCCAGTCCAACTGCGGGGTGGTGAAGCGGAAGTCCTCGACCGCGTCGAGCACCCGGCCGACCCCGGCCAGCACGCCGTAGCGGCGGCCGTCCGGGAGTCGGCGGGTGAAGACCTCGAAGACCGAGCGCCGGTGCGCGGCGCCGCTGCGCAGGGCGGCCTGCAGCATGGTGAGCTCGTAGCGGTCGGTGAGCAGCGCCGTGGAGCGGCGCACGGTGTCGGCATCCATGGCGATGATGCTACCGGACTTAGCGTCACTTTGACGATTTCTCGTTCCGACCGACCCGGATTCGCCCGCAGGTCCCCTGGATGGAAGCATGAGAGGCGGTAAACCGTGTCCCGACGAGGAGTGCAGCCGTGAGTGTCGCGCCCGTGGAGATCGAGCGCCCGGAGGTCGAAGGCATTCCAGCGGTGGAGCCCGACACCCCCTGGGTCACGATCGTCCACAACGACCCGGTCAATCTGATGAGTTACGTGCAGTACGTGTTCCAGGCCTACTTCGGCTTCCCGAAGGAGAAGGCCAGGACGCTGATGATGGAGGTGCACCAGAAGGGCCGCGCCGTGGTCTCCAGCGGCTCCCGCGAGGAGATGGAGCGGGATGTCCAGGCGATGCACGGCTACGGCCTGTGGGCCACGCTCCAGCACGACTGACCAACCACTCCACCACGACGACGGGTTGACGACTAATCATGGTTCGGCTGTTCGAGAGCACGGGCGACGGCGGCGCGCGGATCGCGCTGGACGAGGGTGACGCCGCTCTGCTGCGCTCGCTGTTCCTGCAGGTGCTGGAGATGATCGGCCCGGGTCCGGCGGAGGACGCCGACCCCCTGGCCGCGATGTTCGCCGAGGGGCCGAGCAAGCCTCCCGCCGACCCGGCGCTGGCCCGGCTCTTCCCGGACGCCTACGGCGACCCGGAGAAGGCGGAGGACCAGGAGGCGGTCGCGTTCTCGGCCGAGTTCCGCCGCTACACCGAGCCGGACCTGCGGGCCCGCAAGCGGGACGACGTCATGACGGTGATCCGGGCCCTGGACGGGGTCGGCGGAGGCAAGGAGCTGACCGTCCCGGTCGAGGAGTGCCCGCGCTGGCTGGGCGCCACCAACGACCTGCGGCTGATCCTCGGCACCCGGCTGGAGGTCACCGAGGACGACGACTTCTTCGCACTCTCGGACGACGACCCGGCCAAGCCGCTGGCGATGGCCTACCTGTGGCTCGGCGCGCTCCAGGAGTCGTTGCTGGAGGCGATGGCCGGCTGATGCCCGGCCCCGGAGCCTCCGTCCCACGGTGTGGGACGGAGGCTCCGGCATTTCCGGCATTACGCCACCAAACCTGACATCACATGCTCAAATGTCGCTCAGATGTGCACCGCTATCCGGGCGCCGCGTGGTACGACTGCCACTCTCCCCGACGCAAGGACGGTGGCCGATGGACCAGCAGCAGTACGACGAGGTGACCGACCCGGTACCGGACGAGGAGGGCTACGAACGCGGTCTCGGCAGCCGCCAGATCCAGATGATCGCGATCGGCGGCGCGATCGGCACCGGCCTCTTCCTCGGCGCGGGCACCGCCATCTCCAAGGCGGGCCCGAGCCTGATCCTCAGCTACGCCGTGGCCGGCCTGGTGATCTTCGCGATCATGCGGGCGCTCGGCGAGCTGCTGACCTACCGGCCGGTCGCCGGCAGCTTCGCCGAGTACGCCCGCGAGTTCCTAGGCCCGTTCGCCGGATACGTGACCGGCTGGACGTACTGGCTGTTCTGGGTGGTCACCGGCATGGCCGAGACCACCGCCGCCGCCGTGTACGTGAAGTTCTGGGCCCCCGGCATCCCGCAATGGATCTCCGCGCTGGTCTTCCTGTTGATCCTCTACGGCGCCAACCTGATCTCGGTGAAGCTGTTCGGCGAGATCGAGTTCTGGTTCTCCATGATCAAGGTGACCGCGATCCTCGGGATGATCCTGATCGGCATCGGGGTGCTCACCCTCGGGTTCAGCGACGCCGGTGACACCGCGGCGATCAGCAACCTCTGGTCGGACGGCGGCTTCTTCCCCAAGGGCGTCGGCTCCACCGTGATGACCCTGCAGATCGTCATGTTCGCCTACCTCGGCGTCGAACTGGTCGGCGTCACGGCGGGGGAGAGCCAGAATCCGCAGAAGACCCTGCCGCGCGCGATCAACACGCTGCCCTGGCGGATCGCGCTGTTCTACATCGGCGCGCTGGTGGTCATCCTGGCCGTGGTGCCATGGCGGGAGTTCGGCCCCGGCGTCAGCCCGTTCGTGGCCGCCTTCGAGAAGATGGGCATCCCGGCGGGGGCCGGGATCATCAACTTCGTGGTGCTCACCGCCGCGCTCTCCTCCTGCAACTCCGGGATGTACTCCACCGGCCGGATGCTGCGCGACCTCGCGATCCGCGGTCAGGCACCCGAGCAGCTCACCGCGCTCAACCGGCAGAAGAGCCCGGCCGCCGCGATCACCGTCTCCTGCCTGCTGATGGGCCTCGGCGTGGTGCTCAACTACCTCACCCCGGCCAGGGCATTCGAGTACATCACCTCGGTCGCCACCGTCTGCGGCCTGTGGACCTGGGCGGTGATCCTGATCAGCCAGATCCGCTACCGGGCCGCCTGGAAGGCGGGTCACCTGCCCGCGCCGACCTTCAAGGCCCCGGGCGGGCCGGTGACCAGCTGGGCCTCGCTGGCCTTCCTGGTGATGGTGATCGTGCTGATCGCGATCGACAAGGACAGCCGGATCTCGCTGTACGTCTTCCCGTTCTGGGCCGCGCTGCTGGTGGTCGGGTACCAGACGCTCAAGCGCCGAAGGCCGGAGGCCGTGGTGCCGCACGGGCACGACCACGTCCACGTCAGGTCCGGTGACTGAGACGGCCGATGAGGACGGCGCGGACGGCTGGCTATCCTGACCGCATGCTGACCATCACCCGAGAGCTGCACGACGCGATCGTCGCCCACGCCCGCGCCGACCACCCGGACGAGGCCTGCGGCGTGGTCGCGGGCCCGGCGGGCAGCGGCCGCCCCGAGCGGTTCATCCCGATGCTCAACGCGGCCCGCTCGCCCACCTTCTACGAGTTCGACTCCGGTGACCTGTTCAAGCTCTACCGCGAGATGGACGACCGGGACGAGGAGCCCGTGATCGTCTACCACTCGCACACTGCCACCGAGGCGTACCCGTCGCGGACCGACGTCAGCTACGCCTCCGAGCCGGAGGCGCACTACGTGCTGGTCTCCACCGCCGACGGCACCGGGCCGGACGACCCGTTCCAGTTCCGCTCGTTCCGGATCGTGGACGGCGTGATCACGGAGGAAGACGTCGAGATCGTCCCGGCCTACGCCGTCTGAACGAACGTCCGGCCCGCCGTACCGCCCTGACCAGGCCGGTACGGCGGGCCGCGGCGCGTCTCCAGCCACTGATCTCGCAGTTCGATACGGAAACATCCGGATGGCGAGACGGAGATGTCGGAGCGGGGGCGGGAATCTATACGATGCCCCCATGCGTTCCGTCGATGTGAGCAACCAGGCCCCGGGCATCCGCCTCGTCGCGCGCCTGCACGTCGACCTGTGCCGGCTCGCCAGTGCGATCTGTCCCGGCCCCGCCGACGTCCGCTGACCTCGGTACCCACCGCCTCTCCCCGCACCCGGGGCGATCCTCTCCCCGCCGCGCCCGCGGCCACCCGAACTCACCCGATCAGGAGCGCAGCCATGGCCATCGAGGTCCGCATCCCGACCATCCTCCGCACGTACACCGACGGCCAGAAGGCCGTTGAGGGCGCCGGTGCCAACCTCGGCGAGCTGTTCGCCGACCTGGACGCCCGGCACCCGGGCATCGCCGCCCGCCTGCTGGACGGCGGCGAGCTGCGCCGCTTCGTCAACGTCTACCTGAACGACGAGGACGTCCGCTTCCTGGAGGGCATCGGCACCGGACTGGCCGACGGTGACAGTGTCACCATCCTCCCTGCCGTGGCCGGCGGCTGAGACCCCTCCGACCGCCGGGGGTCCGCGGCCCCTCCGCACCCCGTCCCGCTCCTCGACCTGCCGGAGGCTCCGCCCGATGAAGTACGACAGCCCGCTCGAAGCCGTCGGCAACACTCCGCTGGTCCGCCTGCCCAGGATCTCCGCCGCCGTGCCCGGCAACGGGGACGGTCTGGTGACCCTGTGGGCGAAGCTGGAGGACCGCAACCCGACCGGTTCTATCAAGGACCGGCCGGCGCTGCACATGATCGAGCGGGCCGAGGCGGCGGGGCTGCTCACCCCCGGCTGCACCATCCTGGAGCCGACCAGCGGCAACACCGGCATCTCGCTCGCCATGGCGGCCAAGCTCAAGGGCTACCGGATGGTCTGCGTGATGCCGGAGAACACCAGCGAGGAGCGGCGCGAGCTGCTCCGGATGTGGGGCGCGGAGATCATCCCCTCGCCCGCCGCCGGGGGCTCCAACACCGCCGTCCGGATCGCCAAGGAGATCGCCGCCGAGCACCCGGACTGGGTGATGCTCTACCAGTACGGCAACCCGGACAACGCCGGGGCGCACTACGCGGGCACCGGCCCGGAGATCCTCGCCGACCTGCCCGGCATCACCCACTTCGTGGCGGGCCTCGGAACCACAGGCACCCTGATGGGCGTCGGTCGCTACCTGCGCGAGAAGGTACCCGGCGTCCGGATCGTCGCGGCCGAGCCGCGCTACGACGACCTGGTGTACGGGCTGCGCAACCTGGACGAGGGCTTCGTCCCCGAGCTGTACGACGCCGAGGTGCTCACCACCCGGTTCTCGGTCGGCTCGGCGGACGCCGTCCGCCGCACCCGCGAACTGCTCCAGCTGGAGGGCATCTTCGCGGGCGTCTCCACCGGCGCCATCCTGCACGCCGCGATCGGGGCCGGCCGCAAGGCCGCCCAGGCCGGGGAGCGGGCGGAGGTGGTCTTCGTGGTCGCCGACGGCGGCTGGAAGTACCTCTCCACCGGCATCTACACGGCCGAGTCGACCGAGGCGGCCGTCGAGGTGCTGCAGGGCCAGCTCTGGGCCTGACGGTCCGTCAGTCGTTCCGCGTGCGACGTGGCTCCCGCCGGGCGGGGGCCGCGCCGTCCGTCGTTCAGCGCAGCGCCCGCTGGGCCTTCGTCCAGGTCGGTCCGTCCAGTGGCCCGACCCGGCGGCGGAACGCGCGCAGCGGCACCTCGCGCAGCTCGTCCGTCTCCAGCCAGCTGGCCCGGCCCTGCCGGTCGCCGACCGCGCCCGCCGGCAGGGCGAGCACGCCGGGACGGTCGTCGTGCCGCTTGCTGGTGATCTTCGCGACGGTGGCGGTCCGCCGGTTCACCCGCAGCACCAGGCACGGCCGGTCCTTCGTCCCCGGCCCGTCCTCGAACGGCACTTCGGCCCACCACACCTCGCGGGCCACCGGACCGCCGGCCGGGGCACCCCGCCGGCGGCGGGCGGCGACCAGGGCCGCGAGCAGGACCAGCACGACCAACGCTGCTATCAGCCACTTCTCCATCCGCAGACCGTACAACCACGTCCCGGTTCGGCTGTGACAGTTGAGCATTTATCCGTTTGGTGCTGCTGATTTGTCACGGAACGACCACGGAGTCCCTTCTGCACTAAAGATTCTCGTTGGGCCGGAAAAGCTGATCGCGAGCTCCCGACAGCAGCCCTCGGAACCCTCCCTGAAGGTGGCCCAGATGTCCTCACGCAGCGACGAGTTGTGGTCGTACACCGAGATCGCCCGGCACATCAACGTGCAGCCCGACACCGTACGCAACTACCGGCGGCACGGCCTGCTGCCCGAACCGGACATGATCGACGGCAACGGCCATCCCCGCTGGCTCGCGGGCACCATCCGCGCCTGGGCCCGGAGCCGCCCCGGCAACCGCTGACACTCCCGTCCGTCCCGCCCCCGTCCCCGGCGCGCCCCGTTCTGGTGACATCAGCCACAGCACGGCACGGAGACGGGGGCAAAGTGCCTCCCGGCCCTTACTCTCGTCTGGCAGCCGGCCGCTACCACCAGGTAGCTCCGCAGGCACGGACCATGACCCATCGGGGTGGAGGGGCTCGGCATGAAACTGACCGTGGTGGGGTGCTCGGGAAGCTTCCCGTCCGCCGAGTCGCCCTGCTCCAGCTACCTGATCGAGGCCGACGGCTACCGGGTGGTGCTCGACCTCGGGAACGGCGCGCTCGGCGCCCTGCAGAAGTACTGCGGCCTGTACGACATCGACGCAGTGCTCCTCAGCCACCTGCACGCGGACCACTGCATCGACCTCTGCGCCTACTGGGTCGCCCGGAACTACCGGCTGGAGGGGTGCCCCGCGTCCGTCCCGGTGTACGGGCCCGCGGGCACCGCCGAGCGGCTGGCCCGGGCGTACGACATGCCCGAGCAGCCGGGAATGACCGAGGTCTTCGACTTCCGCACGCTGGCCGAGGGCGACTTCCGGCTCGGCCCGCTGACCGTCACGACGGTCCGGGTCAGCCACCCGGTGGAGACCTTCGCCTTCCGGATCGAGCACGGCGGCCGCAGCCTGGTGTACTCCGGCGACACCGGCGAGTGCGAGGCGCTGGTCGAACTGGCCCGCGGGGCCGACCTGTTCCTCTGCGAGGCGGCCTACACCCATGGCAAGGAGACCGTCGCGGACGTCCACCTGAACGGCCGGGAGGCGGGCGAGCACGCCGCCGCAGCCGGGGTCGGCCGGCTGGTGCTCACCCACATCCCGCCGTGGACGGACCCCGAGGTCAACCGGCGCGACGCCGCCGCGGTGTACGGCGGCCCGGTCGAACTGGCCCGCCCGGGTGCGGTCTACCAGCTCTGACCCTCCGGCAACGGAAGGCCCCCGCCCGGCAGTTGCCGGGCAGGGGCCTTCCGTCGAAGCGGTCAGGCGTTCACGCCTTGGTGAGCTCCTCGAGCTCCTCGTCGGTCTCCCGGCCGGGGGTCGGCAGGTTGAACCTGGCGATCGCCCAGCGGAAGAGCACGTAGTAGACCACCGCGAAGACCAGGCCGATCGGGATGATCAACCAAGGCTTGGTGGCGAAGTGCCAGTTGAGGAAGTAGTCCAGCGCCCCGGCCGAGAAGGTGAAGCCGTGGTGCACCCCGAGGGCCCAGGTGACGACCATCGAGACGGCGGTCAGCACGGCGTGGACCGCGTACAGCGCCGGGGCGATGAACATGAACGCGAACTCGATCGGCTCGGTGATACCGGTGACGAAGGAGGTCAGCGCCAGCGACATCATCATGCCCATCACGACCTTGCGTCGTTCCGGGCGGGCGGCGTGCGCGATCGCGAGCGCGGCGGCCGGGAGGCCGAACATCATGATCGGGAAGAAGCCGGACATGAACTGACCGGCGCTGGGGTCACCGGCGAAGAAGCGGTTCAGGTCACCGTGGGCGACCTTGTCGGCGGTGTCCTGGAAGGAACCCGCCTGCTGCCAGAAGAAGGTGTTCAGGAACTGGTGCATGCCGACCGGCAGCAGGGCGCGGTTGACCAGGCCGAAGATTCCGGCGCCGCCGGCGCCGAGACCGATCACCCAGCCGCTGAAGTTGTCGACCACGGTGCCGACCGGCCCCCAGGCCAGACCGAAGACGACGCCCAGGGCGGTGCCGACGAAGGCCATGATGATCGGGACCAGGCGGCGGCCGTTGAAGAAGCCGAGCCAGTCGACCAGCTTGGTGCGGTGGTACTTCTGCCAGAGCATCGCGCTGATCAGGCCGACCACGATGCCGCCGAGGACGCCCGGGTCCTGGGCGACCGCTGCGATGTCCTTGCCGGGCAGGATCTGCGCCGAGGTCTTCGGGAAGACCTCGAGCACCTTGTGGTAGGTCAGGAAGCCGACCAGTGCGGCCAGGGCGGTGGAACCGTCGGCCTTCTTGGCGAAGCCGATCGCGATGCCGACGCAGAACAGCAGCGGCATCCAGTCGAACACCGCGCCGCCGGACGCTGCGAAGACCTCGGCGACCTTGTTCCAGCCGAGACCCTTCGGCCCGAAGACGTCGTCCTGGCCCAGGCGCAGCAGGATGCCCGCCGCCGGGAGCACGGCGATCGGGAGCTGGAGGCTGCGGCCGATCTTCTGCAGGCCCTGGAGCAGGTTCTGCCCGAACTTCTTGCCCGGGGAGGGGACCGGTGCCGCGGCGGGCGCCGGTGCCTTCGCAGTCGTAGTCATGGGGGGTGGTTCCTAACGGCAGGGCGGCTCGGTCGGGGGAGGAGCATCGGGGGCCGAACCGCGAACTGGTCTACACCACTAGTGGCGTAGACCAATTTTCTAGCATGCCGAGAGGGGGGCCGGAACCCCAGGAAGCCGTGTGGCCGGAAGCGCTACTGAATCGAAACCTTCTTTCCGATTGCCGATCATGCGCACCGGCCGCAATCGGCATTTTGGCGAGTTGCGCAACAAATGGGTTCCGCCGCCGCAGGGGGAATTCCAGCGGGGCGGGCGTCAGGCCTTCGTGACGTCGTCGACCTGGTCCTCGTCCTCGCGGCCGGGGGTCTTGAGGTCGAACTTGGTGATGATGACGCGGAAGAGCAGGTAGTAGACCACCGCGAAGACCAGGCCGATCGGGATGATCAGCCACGGCTTGGTGGCCAGGCTCCAGTTGATGACGTAGTCGATCAGGCCCGCCGAGAAACTGAATCCGTCGTGCACGCCGAAGGCCCAGGTGACCGCCATCGAGACGCCGGTCAGGAGTGCGTGCACGGCGTACAGCGCGGGGACGATGTAGGCGAAGGAGTACTCGATCGGCTCGGTCACGCCGGTGACGAAGGAGGTCAGGCCGAGCGAGAGCATCAGACCGGTGATCTCCTTGCGCCGGTGCGGTTTGGCGCAGTGCGCGATGGCCAGGGCGGCGGCGGGCAGCGCGAACATCATGATCGGGAAGAAGCCGGAGGTGAACTGGCCGGCCGTCGGGTCGCCCGCCAGGAAGCGCGGGATGTCGCCGTGGACCACCGAGCCGTCCGACTTGGTGTAGTCGCCGAACTGGAACCAGAGGAAGGTGTTCAGCAGCTGGTGCATGCCGATCAGCAGCAGCGCGCGGTTGGCCAGACCGAACAGGCCGGCACCCCAGGCGCCCAGGTCGGAGAGCCACTGGCTGAAGTCGGTCAGCCTGTCGCCGACTGGCGGCCAGACCCAGAGGCAGAGGCAGGCGAACGCCAGGCCGAACAGCGCGGTGATCATCGGGACCAGGCGGCGGCCGTTGAAGAAGCCGAGCCAGTCGACCAGCTTGGTGCGGTGGTAGCGGACCCAGAGCCAGGCCGAGGCTAAGCCGATCAGGATGCCGCCGAGCACGCCGGGATTCTGGTAGACGGCGTTCGCCGCCTTCTTCGACGTGTAGTCCACGCACTGGTTCCCGATCAGCGTGGTGGCGCCTGCGCAGTCGGCCGGGAAGGCCCGGAGCACGTTGTAGTAGACCAGGAAGCCGACCACCGCCGCGAGCGCGGTCGAGCCGTCGGACTTCTTGGCCATGCCGATCGCCACACCGATGCAGAAGAGCAGCGGCAGACCGAGACTGGAGTCGAGCAGGGCGCCACCGGCCGCCGCGAAGACCTTGGCCACGTTGTTCCAGCCGAGGCCGTCCTTGCCGAAGACGTCGTCCTGGCCGAGCCGGTTCAGGATGCCGGCGGCGGGCAGGACCGCGACCGGGAGCTGCAGGCTCCGCCCCATCTTCTGCAGGCCCCCGTAGAGGCCGTGCCACCACTGCGTCTGCGGGGCCGTGGCGCCTGCCGAACTCATCATCGTCCTCCGAGTGCCGGATGTGTCCGGGCCCGGAACGCCGGTGGGCGTTTCCGCGCCGCCCGAAGTGCACCTAGGATTGGTGTAGACCACTTCGGGGCAGAGTGGCCGCGTCGGGTCCGAGGACCTACCTGATCGTCATCCTGTGACGATGATCGGCAACGCGCGCGTCCTGCTGAGCCGAACGTGAACTAACGTGGCAAGTCGGTCGAACTCGGGCGATGCTGGTCGCGCGCTGTCGTAGGCGCGGCAACTGAGTCCGCGTCACCTTCCGACGACAGCCACCAGCACCGAGCGGTACGGCACCGGGCAGAGCTGCCGGGAGCCGAGACAGAGGGAGAAAGACATGGCCAGCAAGGCTGAGAAGATCGTCGCCGGTCTCGGCGGCATCGACAACATCGAAGAGGTCGAGGGCTGCATCACCCGGCTGCGCACCGAGGTGAAGGACGCCTCCCTGGTCGACGAAGCCGCGCTGAAGGCCGCCGGCGCCCACGGCGTCGTGAAGATGGGCACCGCGATCCAGGTCGTGATCGGCACCGACGCCGACCCGATCGCTGCGGACATCGAAGACATGATGTGAGCTGAGACAGTCCTGGTCCCACCCGCTGCGGCCCGTGACCCCCGTTCGGGGGTGACGGGCCGCAGCACTTCCCGGGGCCGCGGCGTTTTCCGGCCCTCCGCCGGGAACGGCTAGGCTCGGTGCCTATGTCACGCATCGACGGCCGCACCCCCGAACAGCTCCGCCCGATCACCATCGAACGAGGTTGGAGCAAGCACGCCGAAGGCTCCGTCCTGGTCTCCTACGGCGACACCAAGGTGCTCTGCACCGCCAGCGTCACCGAGGGCGTCCCCCGCTGGCGCAAGGGCACCGGTGAGGGCTGGGTCACCGCCGAGTACTCCATGCTCCCGCGCGCCACCAACACCCGCGGCGACCGCGAGTCGGTCCGCGGCAAGATCGGCGGCCGCACCCACGAGATCAGCCGCCTGATCGGCCGTTCGCTGCGCGCCGTGGTCGACCACCGCGCGCTCGCCGAGAACACCATCGTGCTCGACTGCGACGTGCTCCAGGCCGACGGCGGCACCCGCACCGCGGCCATCACCGGCGCGTACGTGGCGCTGGTGGATGCGGTCTCCTGGGCCCGCGACAAGAAGCTGCTGCGCGCCAAGGGCCAGCCGATCACCGGTGGTGTCAGCGCGGTCAGCGTCGGCATCATCGACGGCGTCCCGATGCTCGACCTCCGCTACGAGGAGGATGTCCGGGCCGAGACCGACATGAACATCGTCTGCACCTCCGACGGCCGTTTCGTCGAGGTCCAGGGCACCGCCGAGGGCGCGCCGTTCGACCGCGCGCTGCTCGACCAGCTGCTCGACCTGGGCACGCTGGGCTGCGCCGAGCTGGACGAGATCCAGCGCAAGGTGCTCGAGGGCTGACCGGGCGTCGGACCGCACGGGCTCCGGGAACGGCCGCTGTACAGGCAGCCCCGGAGCCCGTACGGTTCGGGCCGTCGGCACGGTACGGGAACCGGCGGCGGTCGCGCCGTCGTCCTGCTGACTGTCGGACCTGCCCCAGTGTCTTCACAACGGAGGACCTTCGATGCCCCTCAGCATCAACCGTTCCACCACCCTGTCGGTGGCCGCGCTCGCGCTCCTGCTGCCGCTCGCGGTGGGCTGCTCGGCGGCCCAGAAGGCGCTCGACTGCGGAAACACGGCGGTGCGGATCAGCACCGACTTCGCGAACGTGAGCAGCGCGTACGGCAACGCGGCCGATGACCCGCAGGCCGCCGGGCAGGCCCTGCAGAAGCTCAAGACCGACCTCGACGAGCTGGGCCGCAACTCCAGCGACACCGACGTCAGCAAGGCGATCACCGACCTGCAGACCCAGGTCGAGAAGACCCAGGCGGCGATCAACGCCAAGCAGGTCCCCGACCTCAAGCCGCTCGGCGACGCGGCCTCCAACCTGTCCAAGGCCTGCACCGGCTGACGAGGCGTCGGCGCGCATAGGGTGGTCGGCATGACTACCCGACGCCTCGTCCTCGCCACCCGGAACCAGCACAAGGTTGCGGAGCTGCGCGCCATCCTCGGCACGGCCGGACTCGACGTGGAACTGGTCGGCGCCGACGCCTACCCGGAGATCCCGGACGTCCGCGAGACCGGCGTGACCTTCGCCGAGAACGCCCTGCTGAAGGCGCACGCGCTGGCGCGCGCCACCGGCCTGCCCGCCGTCGCGGACGACTCCGGGCTCTGCGTGGACGTGCTCAACGGCGCCCCCGGCATCTTCTCCGCCCGCTGGGTCGGCAAGCACGGCGACGACCGGGCGAATCTGGAGCTGCTGCTCGCCCAGCTCGGCGACATCGCCGAGCCGCACCGGGGAGCGCACTTCGCCTGCGCCGCCGCGCTCGCTCTGCCGGACGGCACCGAGCGGGTGGTCGAGGGCCGGCTCCTCGGCACCCTCCGCACCACCCCCTCGGGCGACGGCGGCTTCGGCTACGACCCGATCCTCCAGCCCCTCGGCGAGACCCGCACCTGCGCCGAACTGACCCCCGCCGAGAAGAACGCCATCAGCCACCGCGGCCAGGCATTCCGGGCGCTCGCTCCGGTGGCGCGGGAGCTGCTGGGCTGATGGTCCGTCGGGCACGAGGGAAGGCCCCTGCCGAGGCGGGGGCCTTCCGTTTCTGTGCGGCCTGAGGGACTCGAACCCTCACGAGGTTTCCCTCACGGGCACCTAAAACCCGCGCGGCTGCCGATTACGCCAAGGCCGCCCGTACAGCAGCCATCATGCTACAGGTGGCAGGGCGCGGAGCAGCCGACCTTCAGAGTCGGCCGGTCCGTCGGCGACCCCTGTTCCGACCGCAGTAGGTGTCCGTGACGGCATGGCAGTTCGGACAGAGCAGCCTGACGTTGTCGGGCCGGTTGTCCGACCAGTCCCCGTTGATGTGGTCGACCTCGTGGGTGAGTGGTCTCCGCTGCCAGACGGGGCCGGTCCCGCAGTCCTGGCAGGCGTCCGGACGACCGAGTTCGAGCAGTGCCTTGCGGATCCGGGAGCCCGGCAGGCGTTTGGCATCGGCGGGCCGTTGCACGAGCACCTGGTCCGGGCGAAGGCGTCGTGCGGACCGCACTCCCCGGTCGTGCGCCTGCCCGGTGAAGTGTGAGGTGTCGATTCCGAGCGCCTTGATCCGCCGCCCGCCTGGCGCTGGTGAAGATGGCGCACCACCCCGGCCACGCTGTGGCAGACGGCCACGGCCTCCTCCAGCAGCTCTCGGGTGTCGACGGTGCCCCTCGGCACGAAGTGGGAGACGTCGATCCCGTAGCTGGTGAGCCGGTGGCAGAGGTACTTGCGGTTGCTCCGGCCGGGGTCGCGGCCGAGTGCCAGCAGCAGCTGGTCGATCGACGCGACCGTCGCTGCGGTGTCCGTCAGAAGTTCGCGGGTGTAGCGGTTCGTCATGTTCGTCTCTTCCGGGCTCAGTTGTGCACTCGTCCCCCATGGGTACGAACGAGTGCTGGGGCGTAAGGACGCGGGATGGTCCGGTGGTGGGGAGCGCGGGGCGGGGCAGGTTTCGGATGGCTACCGATTGGTACAGACCTATTGACCTAGGTGGTTCAGACCACATAGCTTCGCGCCAATCTGCAGCGCGGCAGCCGGGAGTTGGCCGGTTGGCGGCTGTGGTGTGTCCGACCTCCCCCACTGCGCGCCCCCCACAGTGCGCGCCGGCACTCTCCCCTGGAGGACCGAGTGTTGATCCGATCCACGACGGAGCGGCGTCCCAGCGCTGCGGGCCGTCAGACGTCCGGCAGGCGGGCGGCGTTCGCCACCGCTGCCGCCGCCGGGTTGGCCGGTCTGCTGGTCGCCACGCTCGGTACGGCGCCCTCGCAGGCGGCGGCCGCCGTCGACAACCAGGCCTGTCGCCCTGACGGGATGTACACCACGCCCGGCGTGGACGTGCCCTACTGCAGCGTGTACGACACCGCGGGCCGCGAGAAGATGGGCGCCGACCACCAGCGCCGCATCATCGGCTACTTCACGGGCTGGCGCACCGGCAAGGACGGCACGCCCGCCTACCTGGTCAACAACGTCCCGTGGGACAAGGTCACCCACCTGAACTACGCCTTCGGCCACGTCGACGGCGGCAACAGGCTCTCGGTCGGCGACGACACCGCGACCAACGAGGCCACCGGGATCACCTTCCCGGGCGTGCCCGGCGCGGAGATGGACCCGACGCTGCCGTACAAGGGTCACTTCAACCTGCTGAGCAAGTTCAAGAAGCAGTACCCGAACGTCAAGACCCTGATCTCGGTAGGTGGTTGGGCCGAGACCGGTGGCTACTTCGGTGCCGACGGGAGCCGCGTCAACTCGGGTGGCTTCTACTCGATGACGGTCAACGCGGACGGTTCGGTCAACCAGGCCGGCATCAACACCTTCGCGGACTCCTCGGTCGACTTCATCAAGAAGTACGGCTTCAACGGCGTCGACATCGACTACGAGTACCCGACCTCGATGAAGGACGCGGGCAACCCGCTCGACTGGACCGCCGCGAACGCCAAGCGCGGTTCGCTGGTCAAGGGGTACGCGGCGCTGCTGAAGACCCTGCGGGAGAAGCTGGACCGGGCGGGCGCCGCCGACGGGAAGCACTACCTGCTGTCGATCGCCTCGCCGTCCTCCGGCTACCTGCTGCGCGGGATGGAGACGTTCCCGGTCACCCAGTACCTGGACTACGTCAACATCATGTCGTACGACCTGCACGGTGCCTGGAACAAGTACGTCGGCCCGAACGCCTCGCTGTACGACGACGGCAAGGACGCCGAGCTGGCCTCCGCGAACGTCTACTCCACGGCGCAGTACGGCGGCATCGGCTACCTGAACTCCGACTGGGCGTACCACTACTTCCGCGGTGCGATGCCGGGCGGCCGGATCAACATGGGCCTGCCGTACTACACCCGCGGCTTCAAGAACGTCACCGGTGGCACCAACGGCCTCTGGGGCACGTCCTCGACCAGCACCTGCCCGGTGGGCGCCGGTCTGACCACCTGTGGTGACGGTGCCGTCGGCATCGACAACCTGTGGCACGACCTGGACGACGCGGGCAAGGAGGCCCCGGCCGGCTCGAACCCGATGTGGCACGCGAAGAACCTGGAGAAGGGCGTCGTCCCCGACTACCTCTCCAAGTACAAGCTCACCGACACCGCGCTGCAGGGCACGTACACCCGCAACTACAGCTCCTCGCTGGTCGCGCCGTGGCTCTGGAACGACACCAAGAAGGTCTTCCTGTCCACCGAGGACGAGGAGTCGGTGGCGGCCAAGGCCGACTACATCGTCAACCAGGGTGCCGGTGGCACCATGATCTGGGAGCTGGCGGGTGACTACCGCTGGGACGCCACCGCGAACGGCGGCAAGGGCGAGTACGTGCAGGGTTCGACCCTGACCTCGCTGATGTACGACAAGTTCAAGGCCGCCTCCGCGTACGGCGCGACCCGCTCCACCATCGCGCTACCGCAGCAGACCCTGCCGATCGACGTGTCCTTCACCAACTTCGCGCTGGGGGACTCGAACTACCCGATCAACCCGAAGATCCACCTGGTCAACAACTCGGCCGTCACCCTGCCGGGCGGCACCGAGTTCCAGTTCGACTACTCCAACTCGGCCCCCGGCAACGCCAAGGACCAGTCGGGCTTCGGCCTCAAGGTGATCCGCCAGGACCACACCGCGACCAACAACGTCGGCGGCCTGAAGGGCGTCTACAACCGGGTCTCGGTCTCGCTGCCCGGCTGGCAGTCGCTGGCTCCCGGCGCCTCGGTGGACATCGACTTCACCTACTACCTGCCGGTCTCGACCCCGGCGAACTGGACCGTGAACGTCGGCGGCACCCTGTACGGCCTGACCGGCGACCTGACCCGGGGCACCGGTGGTGCGACCTCCTCGCCGTCGGGCAGCCCGTCCGGCTCCCCGTCCGGCAGCCCGTCCTCCTCGCCGAGCAGCTCGCCGTCGAGCAGCCCGTCGTCGAGCCCGAGCAGCTCACCCAGCACCAGCCCGAGCAGCAGCCCGAGCCCGAGCACCGGCACCTGCACCGCTCCGAGCTGGAGCGCGGGTGCCGTCTACGCCACCACCGGCACCAAGGTGTCCTGGAAGGGCCACCAGTACACCAACAAGTGGTGGACCACCGGAGAGGACCCCTCGACCACCGGTCAGTGGGGCGTCTGGAACGACCTCGGGGTCTGCTGACCTGACGAGGTGAGAGACGCGGTGGCGGTGCACCCGGTCGGGGGGTGCACCGCCACCGCTTCGTCGTGCCCGGCGGGGCGTCAGGGTCGTGCCCGGCCGGGCGTCAGACGGTCTCGACCTTGAGGTCGCGGAGCAGCTTGGCGACGTGGCCGGTGGCCTTGACGTTGTAGAGGGCGTGCTCGACCTTGCCCTGCTCGTCGACGATCACGGTGGAGCGGATCACGCCGGTGTAGGTGCGGCCGTAGTTCTGCTTCTCGCCGTAGGCGCCGTACGCCTCCAGAACCGCGTGGTCCTCGTCGGCCAGCAGGGTGACCTTGAGGTTCTCGGCCTCGCGGAACTTGCCGAGCTTGGCCGGCTTGTCGGGGGAGATGCCGATCACGTCGTACCCGGCGCCCGCGAAGACCTCCAGGTTGTCGGTGAAGTCGCAGGCCTGCTTGGTGCAGCCGGGGGTCAGGGCGGCGGGGTAGAAGTAGACGATCACCTTGCGGCCGAGGTGGTCGGCGAGGGAGACCTGGTTGCCGTCGGCGTCGGGCAGGGTGAAGGCGGGGGCGGGGTCGCCGGGCTGGAGGCGCTCGCTCATGGTGGGACTTCTCCTCGTGCGGACTCGTGGGTCGTACCAGCCGCAAACCTACCCCTGTTGGTGGGTGGCACTGCGCGGGCCGGGCCGGGAGCTGACAGACTGACACCTGTCGTATCGGACGCTGACGGACGCAACCAGTGAAGGGGTGGCCCGAGTGGGCAAGGCCGGGACAGACAAGGCGGCGCGGACGACCGCCCAGATCGAGGCGGACATCGCGCGGACCCGCACCCAGCTCGCGACGACCCTGGACGAGCTCGCGGTCCGGGTGCACCCGAGCACCATCGCGGCGCAGACCAAGGCCAGGCTGCTCGGTTCGGTCGAGGAGAAGGCCGGCCGGGCGTACGTCGCCGCGAGCGGTGCGGTGGAGCAGCTGAAGGGGCAGTTCACCGACGAGAAGGGGCAGCCGCGCAAGGAGCGGATCGTCCCGGCCGCGCTGGTCGGCGTCGGGGTGCTGCTGCTGGTGGCTTCGGCCCGCAGACGCCGACGGGGCTGATCGAAGCGCTCTGGAGGGGCCGGATCCTGACGGGTCCGACCCCTCCCGCATGCCGGGCCAGCGTCACGCCCCTGCGGCCGGGCGGGTACCGTCGGGAGCGTGAACGAAGAGCGGAACGTACAGCACGAGGAGACCCGGCACGACCGGCTGGGCGCGAAGCTGCCGATCAAGATGCTGCACGACCGGGTGCTGGTGAAGACCGAGGGCAGCGAGGGTGAGCGCCGTTCGACCGGCGGCATTCTGATCCCGGCCACGGCCGAGCTGTCCAAGCGCTGCACCTGGGCGGAGGCGGTGGCCGTCGGTCAGAGCGTCCGTTCGGTGGAGCCCGGCGACCGGGTGCTGTACGACCCGGAGGACAAGCTGGAGGTCGAGGTCCGGGGCGCGACGTACGTGCTGCTGCGCGAGCGCGACCTGCACGCGGTGGCGGCGACCCGGTTCGGCGACACGGAGGGCTCGACGGGGCTGTACCTCTGACGGCCCACACCGCTGGTGGCCCAGGCGGTCACGGGCTCGGGGAGCCGCTCGGGCCGGGCTGGGGCGCGGGGGTGGCGGACGGGGTGCCGGTGGCCGGTGGCGTGGCGGAGGCCGGGGCGGTGGCGGACGGTGTGCGGGTCGGCGAGGGGGAGCCGGAGGCAGGACCGGACGGTGTCGGGCTCGGGGTGGGCGTGGGTGTGGGGCTGAGGGTGGGTGAGGCCGGGGCGCTCGGCTGGGTGTTGGCCCGGCTGGGGCGGAGGTCGAAGGTCTGGACCGGGGTGCCCCGGAGGGCGGCTGCCATGTAGTTGGTCCAGATCTCGGTGGGGAAGGCGCCGCCGTTGATCCGGCTGTGGCCGGCCGTGCCGGCCAGCGAGAGTTTGGCGTGGGTCTTCGGATCCTCGCGGAACAGGCCCACCACGGTGGCCAGTTCGGGGGTGTAGCCGGCGAACCAGGCCGAGCGGTTGCTGTCGGTGGTGCCGGTCTTGCCGGCCGCCGGGCGGCCCAGGTTCAGGGCGCGGGCGCCGGTGCCTGCGGGGCTGACCACGTCCCGGAGCACGTCGGTGACGGCGTCCGCGGTGCCCCGGCCGATGGCGGCGCGGGCCGGGTGGTCGGGGAGTTCGGGCAGGTCGGAGTAGCCGCCGGAGCGTTCCAGCTTGAGTACGGACCACGGGGTGTGCGCCTGGCCGTGGGCGGCCAGCGTGGCGTACACCGAGGCCAGGTCGAGCGCGCTGGGGGTGGCGGTGCCAAGGGTCATCGAGGTGTTCGCCGGGTCCATGCCCGGCACGGTGTCCGGGAGGCCGAGCCGGATCGCGGTCTGCCGGACGTGGTCGAGGCCGGCATCCACGCCCTCCTGGGCGTAGACCGAGTTGACCGACTTCATCATGGCGAACCGCAGGGTCACCGCGCCGTAGTCGGCGTCGTCCTCGTTGGGCGGGGCGTACGTGGTGGGGCCGCCGACGACCGGGCGGCGGCTGCTGCCGTCGTACAGGGTCTGGGTGGTGATCGGCCTGCCGTCCCGGGTGGTGTGCTCACCCTCCAGCCCGGCCGCCAGGTCGATCGGCTTGAAGGTGGAGCCGACCTGGTTGTCCTGCCGGAGTGCGTCGTTGTACTGCTGCTCGGCGTAGTCGGGGCCGCCGTAGACCGCGACGACCTTCCCGCTGTCCGGTTCGACCGAGGCACCGGAGACCCGGACCGCGGTGTCACTCTCCGGCCGGGCGGTGGGGTCGAGTTCGGCGGTCAGCTCCTCCTGGACGGCCTGGACGAAGGCGTCCTGCCTGGCCTTGTCGAAGGTGGTGGTGATCTTCCAGCCGCCGGCCTTCAGGGTGGCGGCGTCCAGCACGTTCGCGCTGATCAGGTAGTCGTCGGCGACGTCCACCAGGTAGCCCGCCTGTCCGCTCAGGCCGGTGGCGGGCTGGGGGTCGAGCGGCTCGGGGAAGGTGGTGGCGGCCCGGGTGTCGGCGTCCAGGAAGCCGAGCTGGACCATGCCGTCCAGGACGTAGTTCCAGCGGGCCAGCGCCTTCTCCCGGTTGGCCGGGGTGCTGTTCTTCACGTCGTAGGCGCTCGGGGCCTGGAGGAGGGCCGCCAGGTAGGCACCCTGACCGAGGGTCAGGTCCAAGACGTCTACGCCGTAGTACGCCTTGGCGGCGGTCTCGATGCCGTAGGCGTTGCGGCCGAAGTAGCTGGTGTTGAGGTAGCCGGCCAGGATCTCGTCCTTGCTCTGCTGCTGGTCCACCTTGAGGGCGATGAACAGCTCCCTGGCCTTGCGGGCGACGGTCTGGTCCTGGGTCAGGTAGTAGTTCTTCACGTACTGCTGGGTGATGGTGGAGCCGCCCTGGGTGCCCTTGCCGGTCGCAGTGTTCCAGGCCGCCCGGGCCATGCCGCGCAGGTCGATGCCCTTGTTGCGGTAGAAGCTGCGGTCCTCCGCGGAGACCACCGCGTGCCGGGTGTCCGGCGGGACCTGCCGGATCGTCACGTCCTGGCGGTTCACCGAGCCGGTGCGGGCCAGTTCGGTGCTGCCGTCGGCGTAGTAGTAGACGTTGCTCTGCGCCACCGCCTGGGTGTTGGGGCCGGGGACAGGGACGATCAGGTACAGCGTGACGAAGCCCGCGAGGCCGAGCAGGACCAGACCGAGCAGGCCGCCGACCACCATCCGCCAGGTCGGCACCATCCGCCGCCACCAGGGCAGCGACTGCCGCCTGGCCCTGCGGGCGGCCCGCCGGGCCTGGCGCCGGCCGGGCCGGGAGCCCTCGGCGCGGTCCTCCCAGTCGAGGCCGTCGGGTGTGGGCGGCAGGTCCAGCTGCTGGCTCATGGGGGGATTATCTGGGATCTGATCCGCCATCAGACGGCTTTGACCAGGCGTGGCCCTCGGTAATTCGGCTGCGCCCGGCCCGCACCGGCGGTACGTTGAAAGGTGACAACCACATAGCGCAGCAGGACAGACGCAGCTCCGCCCGCAGTCCCCGGTACCCCCGGGGGTCAGCCGGTCGGGGCCGCTCGGGGCTGCCCCGGGCTCTCTCCGGCTGCGCTCTCCTGCCTGCCCAAAAGTCGACAAGGAGACAGAAGATGCAGCTCGCCCAGCAGCTCCGCCCACCGGACCGGGTGGACCGGACGGCATCGGTGCGCCTCTACCTGGCGGTCGCCGCCGGCTCGTTCCGTCGCTACTCCACCTACCGGGCCGCCACCCTGGCCGGGGCTTTCACCAACACCGTGTTCGGCTTCATCCTGGCGTACACCTTCCTCGCGCTCTGGCAGGCCAGGCCGGGGGTGGGCGGGTACGACAGCAACCAGGCGGTGACCTACATCTGGGTGAGCCAGGCCCTGCTGATCACCGTGGCGGTCTGGGGTGGCGGATTCCAGGACGACGTGCAGGAGCGGTTCAGGAGCGGGGACATCGCCGTCGACCTGTACCGGCCGGTGGACTTCATGGGCTGGTGGTTGGCCGCCGACCTGGGCCGGGCCGCGTTCCACCTGCTCGGGCGCGGCGTGGCGCCCACGGTGGCCGGGGTGCTGGCCTTCGACATCCGGCTGCCCGGTCACCCGTACACCTGGGCGGCCTTCCTGGCCTCGGTGCTGCTGGCCGTGCTGGTCAGCTTCGGGCTGCGCTTCCTGGTCTCGCTCACCGGGTTCTGGCTGCACGACTCGGAGGGGGTGCGCTCGGTGATGGTGGTGGTCGCGCTGTTCTTCTCCGGGGCGCTCCTGCCGCTCACCCTCTTCCCGGGAGGGCTGGGCCGGTTGGCGCGGTTGCTGCCCTGGTCCGCGCTGATCCAGGTCCCCACCGACGTCTTCCTGGAGCGCCGCTCCGGTACCGCGCTGCTCGCTGCGCTGGGCTTCCAGGCGGCCTGGGCGTTGCTGCTGCTCGCGGCCGGACGGTTGGTCCAACTGCTGGCCACCCGCAAGGTGGTGGTGCACGGTGGCTGACACCGTGTGGGGCCGGACCGCCTGGGCAGTGCGCTCCTGGAGGCTGATGGCCGGGATGTGGACCCGCTCGACGATGGCCTACCGGACCTCGTTCGTCATGATGCTGGCCGCCAGCACCACGGTGACCGCACTCGACTTCGTGGTGCTGCTGCTGATGTTCCAGCACACCGAGCAGCTCGGTGGCTGGTCACTGGGCGAACTCGGCTTCCTGTACGGGACGTCGAGCTTCGCACTCGGGATGGCCAACGTGCTGGTCGGCAGCGTGGACGCGCTCGGCGAGCGGATCCGCACCGGCACCCTGGACACCATGCTGGTCCGACCCGCCCCGGCGCTCGCCCAGGTCTGTGCCGAACGGTTCTCGCTGCGCCGGGTCGGCCGCCCGGTGCAGGCCGCGGTGATCCTGGCCTGGTCGCTGACCCGGGTCGAGGTGCACTGGACGGCTGATCGGGTGCTGCTGCTGGCCGTGCTGCTGAGCTGCGGCAGCGTCATCTTCGGCGCGATCTTCGTCGGCTTCGCCACCGTGCAGTTCTGGTGGGGCGAGGCGGGCGAGTTCCAGAACTCCTTCACCTACGGCGGCGCCACCATGCTCCAGTACCCGCCGACGATCTTCGCCAAGGAGCTGGTGGCCGGGACGGTCTTCGGCCTGCCGATCGCCTTCGTCAACTGGCTGCCCGCGCTGCACATCCTCGGCAAGCCCGATCCGCTCGGCCTGCCGGTGGCCTTCCGGTTCGCCTCCCCGCTGGCCGCCCTGCTCTGCGTGCTGGCCGCCGGACTGGCCTGGCGGGCCGGGCTGCGGGCCTATCGCGGCACCGGCAACTAGACCCTTCCGAAGAGGAGTTGGACATGGCACTGATCGAACTGGAAGACGTCCGCCGGGACTTCACGATCCGGACCAAGGTCGGGCGGCTGCGCCGCGAGAAGCGGGTGGTGCACGCGGTGGACGGCCTGAGCTTCACCGTCGGCGCGGGCGAGTGCGTCGGCTACATCGGCCCGAACGGCGCCGGCAAGTCCACCACGATCAAGATGCTCACCGGCATCCTGGTGCCCACCTCGGGCCGGTTGCGGGTGGCCGGGGTCGAACCGGCCAGGGAGCGGGTCGGGCTGGCCCGGCGGATCGGCGTGGTCTTCGGCCAGCGCACCACCCTCTGGTGGGACCTGCCGCTGCGCGACAGCTACGAGCTGGCGCGCCGGATCTACCGCATCCCGGCCGACCGGTACCGGGCCAACCTGGCGCGCTGCGTGGAACTGCTGGACCTGGGGAACCTGTTGGACACCCCGGTCCGGCAGCTCTCGCTCGGCCAGCGGATGCGCGGGGACCTGGCGGCGGCGCTGCTGCACGACCCGCAGGTGCTCTACCTGGACGAGCCCACCATCGGCCTGGACGTGGTGAGCAAGACACGGGTCCGGGAGTTCCTGCGCGAGGTGAACCGGGTCAAGGGCACCACGGTGCTGCTCACCACCCACGACCTGACCGACATTGAGCAGCTCTGCGACCGGGTGATGGTGATCGACCACGGCCGGGTGGTCCACGACGGCAGCCTGGAGGGGCTGCACGCGGCGGGCCGCAGCGAACGCACCCTGGTGGTCGACCTGGCCGAGCCACGGCCCGCGATCGCCGTGCCGGGCGCCCGGGTGGTCCGGGTCGACGGGCCCCGGCAGTGGCTGGCCTTCCCGGCCGAGCAGAGTGCCGCCCCGCTGGTCGCGGCCGTGGCCGAGCGCTACCCGCTGGTCGACCTGTCGGTCCGGGAGCCCGCTATCGAGGACGTGATCGCCCGGATGTACGCGAAGATCGGCTGACCTGTTCGACCGTACCGTTCGGCCGTCGTCACTCGTCCGGGTGGAGCCGGTGACCCCGGAGTGTCGTGGGCAGTTGACACTCCGGATCACCGGACAGGCTTGTGAGGGGTGCGCGCGGATGGCTCAGCTGGTCGGGGGGTCGGTGCCGGCGGGGCTGGTCGGGGAACAGGTGCCGACGGTGCGTTCCGCCGCCGTGGTGCCGGTGGCGCGGCCGGTGATCGGGGAGGCGGAGATCGCCGCCGCCGTCCGGGTGCTGCGCAGCGGATCGGTGGTCCAGGGCCCCGAAGTGGACGCCTTCGAGCGGGAGTTCGCCGAGCTGGTGGACGGCTGGCACTGCGTCGCGGTCAACTCCGGTACGTCTGCCCTGCAGCTGGCGCTGACGGCGCTCGGGATCGGGCCCGGCGACGAGGTGGTGGTGCCGTCCTTCTCCTTCGCCGCCACCGCCAACGCCGTCCGACTGGCCGGTGCCGAGCCGGTCTTCGCCGACATCGACCCGGACACCTTCTGCCTCGACCCGGCGGCGGTCCGGGCCGCGATCGGTCCGCGGACTGCCGCACTGCTGCCGGTCCACCTCTACGGGCACCCGGCCGCGATGGCCGAACTGACCGGGCTGGCGGACCGGAACGGCCTGGCGCTGGTCGAGGACGCCTGCCAGGCGCACGGCGCCAGCCTGGACGGCAGGCCGGTGGGCTCGTTCGGCGCCGCCGGGTGCTTCAGCTTCTACCCGACCAAGAACATGCACGCCCTGGAGGGCGGCATGGTCACCGTCGCGGACCCGGCGCTGGCCCGGAAGCTGCGGCTGCTCCGCAACCAGGGGATGGAGCAGCCCTACCGGAACGAGATCGTCGGGGCCAACCTCCGGATGACCGACGTCTCGGCGGCCGTGGGCCGCGTCCAGCTCGGTCGGCTGGCGGCGGCGACCGAGCGCCGCCGGGCCAACGCGGCCCTGCTGGACCGGGAGTTGGCCGCCACCGGCCTGGGGCTGCCGGCGGTGGCGGTGGGAGCCGGGCACGTCTACCACCAGTACACCGTCCGGGTGCGCGGTGAGCGGGACGCCTTCCGCCGGAGCCTGGCCGAGGCCGGGGTGGGCAGCGAGGTCTACTACCCGGTTCCGATCCACCGGCTGCCGCCCTACCCGGGCCGCTGGGAGCTGCCCGAGACCGAGCGGGCGACCGCCGAGGTGGTCGCGCTACCGGTGCACCCGACCCTGTCCGAGGACGAACTCGCCCTGGTGGTAAGGGCGGTGCGGCATGCGGTCTGACGGTCGGGCGGCGGCGGGCCGACGGCGGCCGCTGCGGGCCGGACTGATCGGCCTCGGCGCGATGGGACGCAACCACGCCCGGGTGCTGGACGGACTGGCCGGGGTCGAACTGGTCGGCGTGGTCGACCCGGCGGGCGGCACCGCCCCCGGCGGCGTCCCGGTGCTGGCCGACCTCAACGACCTGCTCGCGCTGGGCGTCGACTACGCGGTGGTGGCCTGCCCGACTGCTCAGCACGAGAGCGTCGGCCTGCGGCTGGCCGTCGCCGGGGTGCCCGCGCTGATCGAGAAGCCGCTCGCGCACGACGTCCGGGCCGCCCGGCGGCTGGTGGACGCCTTCCGGGGTCAGGTGGCGGCCGTCGGGCACGTCGAGCGCTACAACCCCGCGCTCCAGCAGCTCAGGGCCAGGCTGGCGAGCGGCGAGATCGGCGAGGTGTACCAGGTGTCGACCCGCCGCCAGGGCCCGTTCCCGCGCCGGATCGCCGACGTCGGGGTGGTCAAGGACCTGGCCACCCACGACATCGACCTGACCGGCTGGATCACCGGCCAGAGCTACGCCTCGGTGGCTGCCAGGACGGTGCGCAAGAGCGGCCGCCCGTACGAGGACATGGTGGCCGCGGTCGGCACGCTGGCCGACGGCACCATGGTCAGCCACCTGGTGAACTGGCTCAGCCCGCAGAAGGAGCGCTACGTCGCGGTGACCGGCGAGCGCGGCTGCCTGGTCGCCGACACGCTGACCGCGGACCTGACCCTCCAGGTGAACGGCGCGGTGGCCACTGAGTGGGACACCGTCCGCACCTTCCGCGGAGTGACCGAGGGCGACGTGATCCGGTACGCCTTCCCGAAACGGGAGCCGTTGATGAGCGAGCACGAGCAGTTCCGCGAGGCGGTGGCCGGACGACCGGCCGAGACCGTCGCACTGACCGAGGGGCTGCACACGGTCGAGGTGGCCGAATCGGTGCTGGCCGCCGCCGGTCGGCAGGGCCTGCTGGGGGTGAGGAGCCGATGAGCACGCCCGACGTGACCGTGGTGATCGCGGTCTACAACACCATGCCGTACCTGACGGCCTGTCTGACATCACTGGTCGAACAGTCCATCGGGCGGGACCGGTTGGAGGTGGTCGCGGTCGACGACGGCTCCACCGACGGCAGCGGCGCCGAGCTGTCCCGGTTCGCCCGCGAGCACCCCGGTCTGTTCCGGATCGAGCGGCAGGCCAACTCCGGCGGCCCGGCCGCGCCCACCAACCGGGCGATGGAACTGGCCAGGGGCCGCTACGTGTTCTTCCTCGGCGCGGACGACTGGCTCGGCCGGGAGGCGCTGGAACGGCTGGTCACGATGGCCGACCGGTACCAGTCCGACGTGGTGCTCGGCAGGATGGTCGGGGTCGGCGGCCGGCAGGTGCCGCAGGGCATCTTCGACCGGACCGAGCCCTCGGTGGACTTCACCGACTCCGCGCTGGCCTGGGCGCTCTCGGACACCAAGCTGTTCCGCCGTGAACCGCTGGTCAGGGAGGGGCTGCGGCGCCGGGAGGACCTGCCGGTCTACTCCGACCAGCCGTTCACCCTCCAGGCGCTGCTGCGGGCCAGGCGGGTCTCGGTGCTGGCCGACTACGACTGCTACCACGCGGTGCTGCGGGCCGACCGGGCCAACGCCACGGTGCGCTCCAACCACCGGGACCGGCTGCGCGGGCTGACCGAGATCCTGGCCGTCACCGACCGCCTCACCGAGCCGGGCGGCGAGGTACGCCGGGCCCTGCATCGGCGCCATTTCGGCTGGGACGTACCGCAGTTGCTCCAGGCCGAGCTGCTCAGGCAGCCCGAGGCGGAGCAGCGGCACGTGGTGGCCGAGGTGGGTCGGCTGGTCCGCGAGCACTGCGACGTGCTGGCCGACCTGGCGGAGCCCGACCGGCTCCGGCTGGAGCTGGCCGGCAGCGACCGGTTCCGGGCGGTCCGGGGGCTGATCGAGGACGAACTCGGCGGTGGGACGGCCCGGTTCGTTCTGCCCCGGCAGCTCTGGCGCGGCGTGGTGCCGGAGCGGGCCAGGCGCGAGCTGCGCCGACGGAGGGGCTGGCGCTCGTTCGCCAACCGGATGACCAGGAGTTGACCATGGCTCGGACGGTCTGTGTGGTCGGTCTCGGGAAGATCGGGCTGCCGCTCGCGGTGCAGTGCGCGGGCAAGGGGCACCGGGTGCTCGGCGTGGACACCGCCCCCTCGGTGGTCCGGCAGGTGAACGACGGCCAGGCACCGTTCCCCGGCGAGGCGGATCTGCCCGAGCGGCTCAAACTGGCGGTCGCCACTGGTCAGTTGAAGGCAGTGGCGGACACCTCTGCGGCGGTCGCCGAGGCGGATGCCGTCCTGGTCGCGGTGCCGCTGCTGACCGGCCCGGACGACCGGCCCGACTTCACCCTGCTGGACGCCGCCACCCGCGCCGTAGCGGCCGGACTGCGGCCCGGCGCGCTGGTCGGCTACGAGACCACGCTGCCGGTCGGCACCACCGCGGGGCGGCTGGCCGCGCTGCTGGCGGAGGGGTCCGGCCTGCGCCCGGGGACGGACTTCGCGCTGGTGTTCAGCCCCGAACGGGTCTCCTCCGGACGGGTCTTCGCCGATCTGCGGCGCTACCCGAAGCTGGTCGGCGGGATCGACGAGCGCTCCACCCGGCAGGGCGTCGAGTTCTACCGCGAGGTGCTGGACTTCGACCCGCGCCCCGACCTGCCCCGCCCGAACGGTGTGTGGGCGCTCGGCTCGGCCGAGGCGGCCGAGTTCGCCAAGCTGGCCGAGACCACGTACCGGGACGTCAACATCGGACTGGCCAACCAGTTCGCCCGGTACGCCGACCGGATCGGGGTGGACTTCGCGGAGGTGATCGCGGCCTGCAACTCGCAGCCGTACAGCCACCTGCACCAGCCGGGTGTCGCGGTGGGCGGCCACTGCATCCCGGTCTACCCGAGGCTCTACCTCGCCGGGGACCCGACCGCGACAGTGGTCGAGGCGGCCAGGGCGGCCAACCTGGCGATGCCCGGGTACGCGGTCGACCGGCTGGCTGCGGCGCTCGGCGGGCTGGCCGATCGGGGCGTGCTGGTGCTCGGCGCCGCGTACCGGGGCGGGGTCAGGGAGACCGCGTACTCCGGCGTCTTCCCGCTGGTGGCCGCGCTCCGGGCGGCCGGAGCGCGGCCGTACGTGACCGATCCGCTGTACGACGCGGGGGAGTTGACCGCGCTCGGCCTGCCGCCGCACCGGGGTGAGCCGGTGGAGGCGGCCGTGGTGCAGGCCGACCACGCCGAGTACCGGACGCTGGGCGCGGCCGACCTGCCGGGTGTGCTGGCGCTGCTCGACGGCCGCCGGGTCACCGACCCGGCGCGCTGGGCGGGGGTGCGGCGGATCGTGCTCGGCGCCTGACGGCTACTCGCCGGAGCCGACTGTCGGGCACGTGACGGCTGCTCGGGGCGGTCACTCGCCCGGGTAGACCACCCCGATCTGGGACCGGACGGCGTCCAGCGTCCGCATCACCGCGAGCGTGCCGTCCAACGGTACGAGCGGCGACTCGGTCAGCCCCGCCCGCAGGCAGCGGACCACCTCGGTGGCCTCCAGTCCGAGGCCGTTCCCGGGACCGCGGTCGATCACGTACTCCTCGGCGGGCTTCCCGTCCTGGTGCAGCACGAAGCCGCCGGCGTGGAAGAAGTCGGCGGGGAGCTCGATCCGGCCGGTGGTGCCGTGCACCGAAGCCCGCTGGCCGTAGTCGGCCACCAGCGAGCAGCTGAGCAGCGACAGCGCCCCGCCCGGGTGGCTCAGCACCATGCCGGTGTGCTCGTCCACGCCCTCCGGCGTCAGCGTGGCCACGGCCTTGACCTGCTCGGGCTCGCCCAGCAGCAGGTGGGCGAAGGAGACCGGGTAGACGCCGAGGTCCAGCAGGGCGCCGCCACCCGCCGCCGGGTCCCAGAGCCGGTGGGCGGGGTCGGCCGGGGCCGGGAAGCCGAAGTCGGCGTGCACCGCCCGCACCTCGCCGATCGCGCCGTCCCTGACCAGCTCGACGATCCGGCGGACCGCCGGGTTGAGGTACATCCACATCGCCTCCATCAGGAAGCTCCCCCGGGCCCGGGCGGTGGCGGCCAGCTGCTCGGCCTGCGGTGCGCTCAGGGTGAACGGCTTCTCGCACAGCACCGCCTTCCCGGCCTCCAGCATCAGCGTGGTGGCGGCCAGGTGGGCGGCGTGCGGGGTGGCCACGTACACCACGTCGACCTCAGGGTCGGCGGCCAGCTCCGCCCAGGAGCCGTACGCCCGGGGGATGCCGAAGCGGTCGGCGAAGGCGCGGGCCGATGCCTCGCTCCGGGAGGCCACGGCGGCCACCTCGGCGCCGGGGACGGCGAGCAGGTCCTCGGTGAAGGCTGCGGCTATCCCGCCGGTGGCGAGCACGCCCCAGCGGATCGGTCGGTCGGTGCTGGTCATCGTGCGACACCCTTCGGCGGTGCGATCCTGGCAGGTACGGCGCGTGCCAGTCTCCCTGATCCGCCCCTGATCTGTCCCGGAGAAGCCCGTGGCATCGTCGGATGATCTGGCCGGTCGGGGCAGACTGTCGGGGTGAGCGTCGATCAGAAGGTCCGGCCGCCGGGCGGCTTGGGAGTCAGCTTCACGGCCGCCGACGAGGAGAAGCGCCGGGGCGTCCGGCGGATGAAGCTGTTCGCGACCGGGCTGCTCGGGCTGGCCACGGTGGTGTTCGGTCTCGCCACCTGGGCCGAGGCGGCCGGAGCGGGCGCCTGGGCCGGCTACGTTGCGGCGGCCGCCGAGGCCGGCATGGTCGGTGCGCTGGCGGACTGGTTTGCCGTCACCGCGCTGTTCCGCCGCCCGTTCGGGCTGCCGATCCCGCACACCGCGATCATCCCGACCAAGAAGGACGCCTTCGGCCAGTCGCTCGGCGACTTCGTCGGCGACAACTTCCTCTCCGGCCCGGTGGTCCGGGACCGGCTGGGACGGATCGGCATCGCCCGCAGGCTCGGCGAGTGGCTGGCCGCGCCGGGCAGTGCCGAGCGGGTCACCAGCGAGGCGTCGGCCGCGCTGCGCGGGGTGCTCGCGGTGCTCAACGACGACGACGTGCAGGCCGTGGTGGCCGAGGCGGTCACCCGGCGGGCCGCCGCCACCTCGGTGGCCGAACCGGCCGGGCGACTGCTCGGCAGGGTGGTCGCCGAGGGCGGGCACCACGGGGTGGTGGACCTGATCGCCGTCCGGGTGCACGACTGGCTGACGGAGCATCACGAGGACGTGGTCGAGCGGGTCACCAGGAAGAGTCCCGGCTGGACCCCGAAGTTCATCGACCACCAGGTCGGCGAGCGGGTGCACAAGGAGCTGATGCGCTTCGTCACCCACATCAGGGACGACCCGCACCACCCGGCCAGGGGCGCGATCGACAACTTCCTGGCCGAGTTCGCGACCGAGCTCCAGCACGACCCGGAGACCATCGCCCGGGTCGAGGGGGCCAAGGCCGACCTGCTGGCCCGGCCCGAGGTGCAGGAGCTGATCGCCTCGTCCTGGTCGGCCGTCCGGACCCTGGTGCTGAGCGCCGCCGAGGACGAGCAGAGCGAGCTGCGCCGGCGGATCAGGGACGGCCTGCGCTCGTTCGGCGGCCGGCTGGCCACCGACACCAGGCTCCAGGCGAAGGCCGACGGCTGGCTGCAGGACGCCGCCGTGTACGTGGTGGAGACCTACCGGGCCGAGATCACCGCGCTGATCTCGGAGACCGTGGCGGGCTGGGACGCGGACGACGCCTCCCGCAAGATCGAGGCCAACGTCGGCCGCGACCTCCAGTTCATCCGGATCAACGGCACGGTGGTGGGTGCGCTGGCCGGACTGCTGATCCACACCGTGGCCATGGCCCTGGGCGGCTGAGGGCTGCGGTCACGGGCCCCGGTCGGGGGCCGGGGTCAAGGATCGGGTCGAGGGCCGGGGTTAGCATGGCGCGTCCGCATCGTACGAAGGAGAACGAAGTGCTGGCTGAGGGCAAGCGGGGCATCGAGGCGTTCATCGCGGGGATGCCCAAGGCCGAACTGCACGTGCACCACGTCGGCTCCGCCTCGCCGCGGGTGGTGGCCGAGCTGGCCGCCCGGCACGAGGGCAGGACCAGGGTGCCGCTCGACCCTGCCGCGCTGGCCGAGTACTTCACCTTCACCGACTTCGGGCACTTCATCGAGGTCTACCTGAGCGTGGTGGACCTGATCCGCGACGCCGAGGATGTCCGGGCGCTCACCTTCGGCGTGGCCGAGGACATGGCCCGGCAGAACATCCGCTACGCCGAGCTGACGGTCACCCCGTACTCCTCGGTCAGCCGGGGCATCCCCGACGTGGCCTTCATGGAGGCGATCGAGGACGCCAGGGTCGCCGCCGAGAAGGAACTCGGCGTGGTGCTGCGCTGGTGCTTCGACATCCCCGGCGAGGCCGGTCTCGCCGCCGCCGAGGAGACCGCCCGGCTGGCCGTGGACCTGGCGCCCGAGGGCCTGGTCAGCTTCGGGCTTGGCGGTCCCGAGGTCGGGGTGCCGCGCCCGCAGTTCAAGCCGTACTTCGACCGGGCCAGGGCGATCGGCCTGCACAGCGTCCCGCACGCCGGTGAGACCACCGGGCCCGAGACGGTCTGGGACGCCCTCCGGGTGCTCGGCGCCGAGCGGATCGGCCACGGCACCCACGCGGTCAAGGACCCCGCGCTGATGGACTGGCTCGGCGAGCAGCGCATCCCGCTTGAGGTCTGCCCGACCTCCAACATCGCCACCCGCGCGGTGGCGCGGATGGAGGAGCACCCGATCCGTCAGATGGTCGACGCCGGCCTGCTGGTGACCGTCAACAGCGACGACCCGCCGATGTTCGGCACCGACCTGAACACCGAGTACGCGGTCGCCGCCCGCCTGCTCGACCTGGACGAGTCCGGCGTCGCCGCCCTGGCCAGGAACGCCGTCGAGGCGTCCTTCCTGGACGCACCCGGCAAGGCCCGGATCATCGGTGAGATCGACCGGTACCTCGCCGGGTGGGACCGCGGCTGAGCTCAGCTCCGCGCGGAGAGCAGGAGGGCCGTCAGACCGGCAGGGGGATGGTGCTGCCGGTGGCGGCCGAGTTGCGGGCGGCTTCCAGGACGGTGAGGGTGGCGACCGCGTCGCGGGGGTCGACCGGGGGCGGGGTGCCGTCGGCGAGGGCGGTGGCGATGCCCGCGTAGTAGGCGGGGTAGTCGCCGGGGGCGGTGGGGTACGGGGCTGACGACTCGTCGGTGCCGAGCGTGCCGTCGTGGGCCGGGTCGGTGCCCCAGGGGGCGCCGTTGCCCGGGCGGCGGCCGGACCTGAGGTCGTTCTCCTGCGGGTCCATGCCGAACTTCACGTACCCGGCGGTGTCGCCGAGCACCCGCAGGCGGGGGCCGCCGAGTGCGGCGATCGCGCTGGTCCACAGGTGCGAGCGGACGCCCGACGCGTGGGTGAGGGCGAGGAAGGCGTCGTCGTCCACCACCGCGCCGTCCCGGCGGACGTCGATCTCGGCGTAGACCGACTCGACCGGGCCGAACAGCGTGAGGGCCTGGTCCACCAGATGACTGCCCAGGTCGTAGAGGGTGCCGCCGACCTCGGCCGGGTCGGCCAGCTCACGCCAGCCCGCCTTGGGCTTGGGCCGGAACCGCTCGAACCGGGACTCGAACCGGTGCACCCGGCCGAGCGAGCCGTCCTCGACCAGCCGCCGGGCGGTCAGGAAGTCGCCGTCCCAGCGCCGGTTCTGGAAGACCGACAGCAGGGTGCCGGTGCGCTCCGCGAACAGGCACAGCTCGGCCGCGTCGGCGGCGGTGGCGGCCAGCGGCTTGTCCACCACGGTGGGCAGCCCGGCGGTCAGGGCGGTACGGGCCAGCGGTACGTGCGTGCGGTTCGGGGAGGCGATCACCACCAGGTCGAGCCGGCCGTCGGCGGCCTGCTCGAACAACTGCTCCGGGGTGTCCAGCGGCCGGGCGCCCGGGTGCTCGCGGTGCAGCTGGGCGCGGCGGTCGGGGTTGGCGGTGACCACCGCGTCCAGCTGCAGTCCGGGGGTGGTGGCGATCAGCGGGGCGTGGAAGGCGGAGCCTGCCAGGCCGAAGCCGACCAGGCCGACACGGAACGGGGGGCGGGGCGCGCTGCTCATGCCCCTACTCAACCACGACCTCCGGCGTCCGGGTGGGAGCGCCGTCGGTGAGGTGACCCGGAGTCAGCGGGCGGGCCGGCCCTCGATCCGGCGACGGCGGTGCAGGACGGCGACGGCGCCGCCCGCCAGGACGAACGAGGTGCCGACGGCGGCCATCAGGCCGGTGGAGCGGTCGGTGCCCGTCGCGGCCAGCTGCGGGGCGGTGGCGCGTGCTTCCGGTGCGGCGGGTGCCCCGGGGGCGGTGGCGGGGACGGCTGCGGCGTGGTCGTGGTGCGCGGAGGTGTCCGAGGCCGGGACCACGGCGGCCGGGGCGGCGGCCGTACCGCTGCCGTCGAAGGCCACGTCGGAGCAGGTGTAGAACGCCTCCGGGCTGTCCGAACGCTGCCAGATCGCGTAGATCATCTGACGGCCGGTCCGGCCGGTCGGCACGGTCACCGGGAACGAGTAGTAGCCGTTCACCACCTGCGGGTCGGTGATGCTGGCGAACGGCGTGGCGTCCAGGTTCGACCAGCTCAGCGGGAGGTTCGGGTTGTAGCTGCTGTTGGTCATGAAGAGCTGGAACGTGCCCCGGTGCGGCGCGGTGGCCCGGAACTTGAACGTGGTGCTGGCGCCGGCGGTGAGGTTGGTGGCGGGCCAGTCGTTGCGGGCCAGGTCGAGTCCGACGAACTCGGCGGCGTTCGCGCTGCACAGGCGGCCGTCCGGGATCAGCTGGCGGTGCCGACCGGCGGCGTCGCCGATCCGGACGCCGTTCCAGTCGTACATCGCCTGGGTGCCGCCGACTGCGATGGCGGCCCTGCAGGCGGCCGACTTCGGCTGCTCGGGGTTCTCCAGGTAGCAGCCGTACACCCGGCTGAGCGGGTTCTGCAGGGAGCCGTGGGCGGTAGCGGTGCCGGTGCCGAGCAGGGTGGTGGCCAGTGCGGTGCCGGCGAGGGTGACCAGGACGGCGGTGCGACGGAGAGACATGGTGGGGGTGCTCCTTCAGCGGTGGGGGTCGCTGAGAAGTACGCTAGCCAGACACAGTATGGGAGTTGACGGTCACTCAGCTCCGTTAGGGAGCTCTTAAGCCTGTCTTGAGGCGGCCATGAGGATCGAGCCGAGGGGCGGAGCGGACCGTCCGGTGGGCGGGACGTACTCCCCTCGGGCAGGCGTGCGGATTAGGCTGTGCCCCGTCGGGGCAGCGCAGTATCCCTGGTGGCGCCCTCCGGGGCGCACCACCCTCACAGCTATCCGCACGACCTCGCACGACCTCGCACGACTTCGGGAGACACGCACGTGGCAGAGCGCAAGCCCATCGAGTCCTGGCTGACCGACATGGACGGTGTCCTCATTCACGAGGGCACGCCGATCCCCGGCGCGGAGGAGTTCCTCCGCCGCCTGCGGGAGTCCGGCAAGCCGTTCCTGGTGCTGACCAACAACTCCATCTACACCCCCCGGGACCTCAGCGCCCGGCTGGCCGGCATGGGCCTGGAGGTGCCGGAGGAGTGCATCTGGACCTCCGCCCTGGCCACCGCCAAGTTCCTCAAGGGCCAGCGCCCCGGCGGCACCGCGTACGTCATCGGCGAGGCCGGACTGACCACCGCGCTCTACCAGGCCGGCTACGTGCTGACCGACAAGGACCCGGACTACGTGGTCCTCGGCGAGACCCGTACCTACAGCTTCGAGGCGCTGACCAAGGCGATCCGCCTGATCAACGCCGGGGCGCGGTTCATCTGCACCAACCCCGACGAGACCGGCCCGTCCAACGAGGGCGTGCTGCCGGCCACCGGCTCGGTCGCGGCGCTGATCACCAAGGCGACCGGCGTCGACCCGTACTTCGTCGGCAAGCCCAACCCGCTGATGATGCGCGAGGCGCTGAACAGCGCGGGCGCCCACTCCGAGAGCGCCGTGATGATCGGCGACCGGATGGACACCGACATCGTCGCGGGCATGGAGGCCGGTATGGAGACCATCCTGGTGCTCACCGGCCTGACCGCCGAGGCCGACGTGGAGCGCTTCCCGTACCGGCCCACCCGGGTGGTCAAGTCGATCGCCGATCTGATCGAGCTGGTCTGACGTCTCCGCCCGCTTCCCGTCGCTTCCCGTGCCCCTCCGGTCCGGCTGGTCTCCAGCGGACCGGAGGGGCACGGGCGTGTCGGTGCGGGTGTGTAGCGTTCGGGGTGTCAATCGGGGGTCCGAGGCGGTGAGAGGCAGTGGGGCTGTGACTGAGCTGGTGGAGACGGTGGCCGGATTCGAGGTGCCGGAGTCCTGGCGCGGGGCGCTGGCAGGCGAGTTGGCGAAGCCGTACTTCGGCGAGCTGGCGGCCTTCGTGGCGGAGCAGCGGGCCGAGCACCAGGTCTTCCCGCCCAGCGGGCAGGAGTTCGCGGCGCTGGCGGCCACGCCGTACGACAAGGTCCGGGTACTGGTGCTCGGGCAGGACCCGTACCACGACGACAACCAGGCGCACGGGATGAGCTTCTCGGTGCAGCCCGGCGTCAAGACGCCGCCCTCGCTGCGGAACATGTTCAAGGAGCTGGACGCCGACCTCGGCATCCCCGCCCCCGACAACGGCTACCTGATGCACTGGGCCGAGCAGGGTGTGCTGCTGCTCAACGCGGTGCTCACGGTGCGGGCGCACGAGGCCAACTCGCACAAGGGCAAGGGCTGGGAGAAGTTCACCGACGCGGTGATCACGGCGGTCAGCGACCGGCCCGAGCCGTGCGTCTTCGTGCTCTGGGGAAACTACGCGAAGAAGAAGCTGCCGCTGATCGACACCTCCCGGCACGTGGTGGTGCAGGGGGCGCACCCCTCGCCGCTGTCGGCCCGGCTGTTCTTCGGCAGCCGCCCGTTCTCGCAGATCAACGAGGCGCTGACCGGGTTCGGCAGCGAGCCGATCGACTGGCGGGTGCCGAACCTGGCCGAGCAGGGCTGACGGTTCGTCCGGCCCCGGCCGACGCGCCCGTGGAGGGGGCGGGCGCGTCGGCCCCGGGCTGTCCGGTGGTGGGTCAGAGCAGCTTCGGGCCGGTGGCGGCCTGCACCTCCTCGCGGGTGTGGCCGGGGGCGACCTCGACCAGGCGGAGGCCGTCGGGGGTGACGTCGATGACGGCCAGGTCGGTGACGATCCGGTGCACCACGGCCCGGCCGGTGGCGGGCAGGGAGAGCTCGTCGACGATCTTCGGGGAGCCGTCCCGGGTGGTGTGCTCCATCACCACGATCAGCCGTCGGGCGCCGTGCACGAGGTCCATGGCGCCGCCCATGCCCTTGACCATCTTGCCGGGGATCATCCAGTTGGCCAGGTCACCTGCGGCGGAGACCTGCATCGCGCCGAGCACCGAGACGTCGATCCGGCCGGCCCGGATCATGCCGAAGGAGAAGGCGGAGTCGAAGTACGCGGCGCCGTCGGCGACGGTGACCGTCTCCTTGCCCGCGTTGATCAGGTCGGGGTGCTCCGCGCCGTCGTACGGATAGGGGCCGACGCCGAGGATGCCGTTCTCCGAGTGCAGGACGACGTGCACGCCGGGCGGCAGGTGACCGGGGATCAGGGTGGGGAGCCCGATGCCCAGGTTGACGTACTGGCCGTCGCGGAGCTCGCGTGCTGCCCGGGCGGCCAGGGCGTCGCGCGGGTCGAGGGAGCGGTCGGTGGGGCGGTCGGCGGCGGGGGTGGTGGCGGCGGTGGTCATGCTCAGCTCCCGTGGGCGGTGGTGGAGTTGGCGGGCAGGGGCTGGACGGTGCGCCGTTCGATCCGGCGGTCCGTGGGGTCGGCGGCGACCACCCGGTCGACGTAGACGCCGGGCAGGTGGATCGCGTCCGGCAGGAGCTCGCCGGGCTCGACGATCCGGTCCGCCTCGACCACGGTGATCCGGCCGACGGTTGCGCAGAGCGGGTTGAAGTTGCGGGCGGCGGCGTTGAAGACGCAGTTGCCCTGCCGGTCGGCCACCTCGGCGCGGACCAGGGCGTAGTCGGCGGTGATCGCCTCCTCCAGCAGGTACCGCCGCCCGCCGAACTCCCGTACCTCCTTGGGCGGTGAGGCCAACGCGACGCTCCCGTCGGGGGCGTACCGCCAGGGCAGGCCACCCTCCTCGACCTGGGTGCCGACCCCCGCCGGGGTGAAGAAGGCGGGGATGCCCGCGCCGCCCGCTCGCAGCCGCTCGGCCAGCGTTCCCTGCGGGGTGAGCTCGACCTCCAGCTCGCCGGAGAGGTACTGCCGGGCGAACTCCTTGTTCTCGCCCACGTACGAGGAGGTCATCCGGGCGATCCGGCCGGCCCGCAGGAGCAGACCGAGCCCCCAGTCGTCCACCCCGCAGTTGTTGGACACCACCCGCAGACCGGAGGTGCCGGCGCTGACCAGGGCGCCGATCAGCGTGCTCGGAATGCCGCAGAGGCCGAAGCCGCCGACGGCGAGCGTCGCGCCGTCGGGGATGTCCTCGACTGCGCGGGCGGGGGAGTCCAGGACCTTGTCCAAGGGGGTCACCTCATGAGGGGGTTTCGGGAGGGTGCCGCAGGAGGCCGGGACCTTGCTGCGCCCACCACCTTCCCCGCAGCGGGGCGGCATTCTCCATGGCGACGGTGGCCATGGGGGTGGCCGGTTCCGTGGCGATCAGGCACATGGGTGCGGGTGACGGGTCGGGATATGGCTGTCCGGCACACGTCGACGGCTGACGCTGCGTCGGCCCGTCACATGTCGCCCACCTGATGGCGCACCTACGGTTCCGGCATCCACCACCGCCGTGTCGTCCGTTGACACGTGTCAGTCGTCAGGAGTCGGCCATCATGCGCAGTTCGACCAACCGCCCCAGACCCGCAGCTCAGGCCGCGCGACCGCTTGCTCGGTCGAGTGCTCGCCCGGGGGCCCCATCGGGTGTTCGCTCGGATGCTGCGTCGGTTGCCCGTCGGGGGAGTCGACGCCTGCTCGCCGCTGCGCTGGGCGGTCTGCTCGCGGTGACCGTGGTCAGCTGCGCCAAGGCCGGCACGGCGGGCACCACGGCGGGCACCACGGCGGGCGATGCCGGTGGTGGTGGGGGTGCGGGTGGCGGCAAGGCGCCGGTGAAGGTCGGTCTGGTGTACTCGAAGACCGGTCCGCTCGCGGCCTACGGCAAGCAGTACCTGGACGGCTTCAAGGCGGGCCTCGACTACGCGACCAAGGGCACCGGCGCGGTGGACGGTCACAAGATCGAGATCGCCGAGCAGGACGACGCGGGCGACCCGGCCAAGGCCGTCTCCGCCGCCAAGGACCTGATCGGCAAGGGCCACAAGATCCTCGCCGGTTCGACCGCGTCGGGCGTGGCGCTCCAGGTGGGACCGATCGCGGCGCAGAACAAGGTGCTTTTCATCAGCGGTTCAGCCGCCACCGACAAGGTCACCGGACTGAACAAGTACACCTTCCGCTCGGGTCGGCAGTCGTACCAGGACATTCGTACGGCCGCCTCGTTCATCGGTGAGGCCAAGGGCAAGAAGGTCACGGTGCTCGCCCAGGACAACGCCTTCGGGCAGGGCAACGTAGCGGCCGTGAAGGCGGTGCTGGGCGGTCAGGGCGCGACGGTGGAGTCGGTGCTCGCCCCGCCGAGCGCGACCGACCTCACGCCGTTCGCCACCCAGGCGAAGTCGGCCAAGCCCGACCTGCTGTACGTCGCCTGGGCGGGGGAGACCGCGTCCGCGCTCTGGACCTCGCTCAACCAGCAGGACGTCTTCGGCTCGACCAAGGTGGTGACCGGTCTCGACCTGGCGGCCTCCTACCCGCTCTTCGGCCCGGCGGCCGACAAGATCTCCTTCCTGAACCACTACTTCGACGGCGCGGCCGGCACCGAGGTCGAGAAGGCGATGACCGCTGCCGTCGGCAAGACCGGCGGGAAGCCGGACATCTTCACTCCCGACGGCTTCACCGCCGCACAGTTGGTGGTGCACGCGATCGAGGCCAACAAGGGCTCTGCCGACGACGTCGACGCCCTGGTGAGGGCACTGGAGGGGTGGAGCTTCGACGGGGTCAAGGGCAAGCTGACCGTCCGGGCCGAGGACCACGCGCTGCTGCAGCCGATGTTCCAGGTGAAGCTGACCGGGACCGGTGCGGATGCCAGGCCGACGGTGGAGAAGATCCTCCCCGCCGACCAGGTGGCACCCCCGGCCACCCCGATCGCGGGCTGATCCACATGTCGGACCGCCCGGCTGAAACCGGCCCGTCAGCTGCAGCCCTTGCGGCTGACGCGTCGGCCAGTGCGGCAGCCTCGGGGAGAGTGGTGACGGGTATGGGTATGGGTACGGGTACGGGTAGGGGGACGGGGTCGGGTACGCGTACAGGGACGTCGGCGGAGGCCCCGTTCGATTCGGTGCTGCGGCTGCGCGGGGTTGGCTGGTCGGTCCGTGGTGTGCCGATCGTCGAGGACGTCTCCTTCGACGTGCACGAGGGCGAGTTCATCGCCTTCATCGGCCCGAACGGTGCGGGCAAGACCTCCCTGTTCAACCTGATTTCCGGGATCAACCCGGCGACCCACGGAGCCATCGAGCTCGACGGAGCGGACATCACCACCGAGTCGGTGCACGGTCGGGCCCGACGAGGGCTGGGCCGCACCTTTCAGACCTCCTCCTTGTGGAACGGGATGACCGTGGCCGACCACGTCCGACTGGCCGCCCAGGCGGCGGCCGGGCCGGGCGCCTCGTACCGGATCTGGCGCCGGGCCGGCCGGTACGCCGCACAGGTGGCCGAGACCCTGGAGCGGACCGAACTCGCCCACCGGGCCGACAGTCTGGCGGGCGCCCTGTCGCATGGTGAGAAGCGCAAGTTGGAGTTGGCCGTCCTGCTGGTCTCGGACCCCAGGCTGATCCTCCTAGACGAGCCGATGGCCGGAGTCAGTGCGGAGGAGGTCCCGGCCCTGACCGCCCTGATCCGCTCCGTGCACCGGGACCTCGGCCGCACCGTGTTGATGGTCGAGCACCACATGGACGTCCTGCTCGGCCTCGCGGACCGGCTCGCCGTGATGCACCACGGCACGCTGCTCGCGCTCGACACCCCTGCTGCGGTGATGGCCGACGCCACGGTGCAACAGGCTTACCTGGGAGAGGGACTGTGACGGACTCCTCGTTCCTGAACGATGCTGCGGGTGCGGGTGCGGGTGCGGGTGCGGGTGCGGGTGCGGGTGCGGGGCCGGGTGCTGCTGCCTCTACTGGTCCGGCTGAGGCAGAGCCGCTGCTGACGGTGCGTGGCCTGCGGGTGGTGATCGACGGGTTGCACATCCTGCACGGGGTGGACCTGGACGTCGCGCCGAGCGGGGTCACCGCTCTGCTCGGGCGCAACGGCGCGGGGAAGACCACCACGGTCAAGGCGATCACGGGACTGGTGCCGCGTACCGGGAGCCTGCGGTTCGCGGGCACCGAACTTGTCAGGCTGCCGACTCACCTGGTGGTCCGTCAGGGCATCGGCTACGCACCGGAGGACCGGGGGATCTTCGCCGGCCTGACCGTAGCCGAGAATCTCCGCCTGGCCGAACGCGACAGCTCCCCGGCGTACCACCTGGTCCATGAGCTCTTTCCGGAACTCCGGCAGCGCGCGCGGCAGTTGGCCGGGACGCTGTCAGGCGGGCAGCAGCAGATGGTGGCGATCGGGCGGACCCTGCTCAACGGCAACCGCCTGATCATCGCCGACGAGCCGACCAAGGGTCTGGCGCCGAGGATCGTGGCCGAGGTCGCCGACGTGTTGGAGCGGGCCGCCGCGACGGTGCCCGTCCTGCTGGTCGAGCAGAACCTCGCCCTGGTCCGCCGACTGGCCGGCACCTGTGCCGTACTGGCCGACGGCCGGACCGCCCACCAGGGTGGCACCGCCGAGCTGTTGGCCGACGAGGAGGCCGCCCGCCGACTGCTCGGAGTCGGCCGCCCCACGCCCGGCCCCACTGCTCGTCCTGGCCCGTCGCCTGCGTCGACCGTCGCCGTACCCCCTCCCGCCGCTCCGACTGCCGCTGTCACCAAGGAGGTGGCTCCCTGATGGACACTGTCGTCCTCCTCACCTGCACCGGTCTCGGACTGGGTGCGCTCTACTTCCTGGTCGCCTCCGGGCTCTCCCTGATCTTCGGGCTGATGGACGTGCTCAACTTCGCCCACGGGGCGCTGCTCTCGGTCGGTGCGTACGCCACCTGGTGGGCGGGCACCGAGGGCGGGATGGGCTTCTGGCCGGCGGTCGTCTTCGGTACGGCGGTCGGGACGGTCGCGGCCGTCCTGCTGGAACTGGTGCTGATCCGTCCTCTCTACAACCGGCCCCGGGACCAGATCCTGGCCACGGTCGGTGTCGGTCTCGCGGTACCCGCCCTGCTGATGGGGATCTGGGGTGCGGACTCCCGTCCCTTCCCCCAACCCGCCGCGCTCTCAGGCACGGTGGAACTGCTCGGCGCGATCGTCCCGGTCAATCGCTTCGTGTTGCTCGCGGCCGCGGCCGTCGTCCTGGTGGCGCTGCGGCTTTTCCTGAGCCGGACCCGGTACGGCCTGGTGGTCCGGGCCGGCGTCGAGAACCGTGCGATGGTGACGGCCCTGGGCATCGATGTCCGCAAGGCGTTCACGCTGGTCTTCGCGATCGGTGGCGCGGCCGCTGCTCTCGGCGGGGCGCTCAGCGGCCTCTACTTCGGCTCGGTCCACCCCGGCCAGGGGACCAGCCTGCTCATCTTCGCCTTCGTCGTGGTCGTGATGGGAGGCATGGGCTCCGTCACCGGAGCGGCAGTGGCCTCCGTCGTGGTGGGCCTCGTCCAGCAGTTCGCCAACTACTACACCGCTGCCGGGCTCGGCGACCTCTCGGTCGTCGTGCTGCTGGCCGTGCTGCTCCTGGTACGGCCGCGCGGACTCACCGGGAGGCTCGCGTGAGCACTGACACCTCAACCACGAGCACCGGAAGCGCCGCTGACGGGAAGTCTGCTGCATCGGGGGTGGATCACACCATCCCTCGAACGGGTGAACCAATCACGGAACGCTCGACACCGATATACAGAGCGCTACGCTGGTGGCCGATCGCTCTGCTGATCCTGTTCCTTGTCGCCCCATACAGTGCGCTTCCGCTTCCCGGACTCCTCGACGGCCCGCTCGGCAGCCCCGGAAGCCTGCAACTCATCGCCCTCTGCCTGGTCTACGGGGCGCTGGCCACCGGTTACGACCTCCTGCTCGGCCGTACCGGTCTGCTCTCCTTCGGGCACGCGCTCTACTTCGCCACCGGTCTCTACGCGACCGACCTCGCGATGCTCGAACTCCACCTCCCGTTCGCCGCCGCCGCGCTCTTCGGCGTCGGCTGCTCCATCGGCCTCGCGCTGCTGCTCGGCTCGGTCAGCCTGCGGGTGACCGGCATCGGGTTCTCGATGGTGACGCTCGCGTTCGCCCAGGCCGGCTCGATCCTGGTCCAGCGCAACCCCGGCGGGGTGACCGGTGGCGAGGAGGGGCGGGCCGTGCCGTCCGGGATGCTGCCCGATGGCCTGGTCGGCATCGAGAACACCGCCAACCTCTACTGGATCGCCCTCGGCTACCTGGTGCTGACCCTGGCCGTCGTCCACTGGACCGTCAGCTCTCCCATCGGCCGCGTCTGGGAGGGCATCAAGGAGAACGAGCGCCGGGTCGAGGTGCTCGGCCTGCGCCCGTACGGCTTCAAGTTGGTGGCCTTCGTCATCGCCGGCGGCCTGGCGGGGGCCGGCGGCGTGGTCTACCTGTTGCTGACGGGCGGTGCGACCCCGCAGGCGGCCACCTCGGACGCGACCCTCGCGCTGCTGGTGATGGTCGTGCTCGGCGGTTCGGGCACGCGATGGGGCCCGCTGCTCGGCGGTGTCCTCTACACCTGGGCAGGTCACCGGTTGGGTGACCTGGCAAACTCCTCCGCCATCGCGGACCTCCCGGCCGTGCTCCGGGTACCGCTGTCGCAGCCGCTCTTCCTGCTCGGCGCACTTTTCGTCGCCGTGGTCTATCTGCTCCCCGGCGGTCTGGCCAAGCTACCGACCCGTATCCGAGCCGGCCGCTCCGGCACCGGCAAGGTCGGACTTCCCGGCCCGGCTCGCCCCCTGGAAGGTGGCACCACGTGAGCTCCGGACCCGCCCGCTACGAAGAGTTGACCGTCCCCGTCCCGGGCGGCGAACTGGCGGTGCTCCGGTGGCCGGCCACCGAACCCGGCGCCCCGACCGTGCTGGCCCTGCACGGCATCGCCGCGAACGCCCTGGCCTGGAGCGAGGTGGCCCGTCACCTCGCCGGCCGGGCCACCCTGATCGCTCCCGACCTGCGCGGTCGGGCAGCCAGCCGGACGGTCGCCGGGCCCTACGGTCTGGCTCGGCACGCCGACGATATGGCCGTCCTGGTGGCGGCGCTCGGCCTCGGTCCGGTGCGGCTCACCGGGCACTCGATGGGTGCCTGGATAGCGGCGCTCGCCACCGTCAGGCACCCCGAACTGGCCGCCTCGCTACTCCTGGTGGACGGAGCGGTCAGCTTCCCGTTGCCGCCCGGAGTGACCGAGGACGCCGCACTGGCCGCCGTCCTCGGCCCCGCGCTGGCGAAGCTGTCGATGACCTTCCCGAGCCGGGACGCCTACCGGACGTTCTGGCAGCAGCACCCGGCCTTCGCCGGAGCGTGGACGGCTGAGCTGGACGCCTACATCCAACGGGACCTGGTCGGCGCCGAGCCCGAGCTCCGGTCCTCCTGCGTGCCGGAGGCGATCCGGCAGGACGGCGGCGAGGTCCTGGTCGACAAGGACGCCGCCGGGGCCGTCCACCGACTGCCGCTACCCGCCGAGCTGCTCTGGGCCGAGCGTGGCCTGATGGACGAGCCGCAGGGCCTGTACGACCTGAACAGGTTCGAGCTCGCGGGGCTCGACCTGGAGCGGGTCAGGGCGACCCCGGTGCCGGACACCAACCACTACACGATCCTGACCGGTCAGGCCGGCGCCGAGCAGATCGTGCGGCGACTGCTCGCCGACTGACCTGCCGTCAGTGGGCCGACAGCGAGCCCTTGACGCCGTACCTGATCCCGAGCTGACGGGGCGTCTGCGGAGCGACGCCTCGGGCCCTTCCAGAGTGTGTCCGGAAGAGCCCGAGTGGGGACGTTCGACAGGAGGTGCCAGTTCGGCAGCGGGTAGGCGCGCGTCGGCGGCCCGGCTCAGACCGTCTCGGCGGCGAGGCGCTCGGCCATCCGCCCGGCGATGAGGTTGCCGACGGCGATTCCGCAGGTGATGGCGGCGGCGAGCATGACCGGGCCGAGCCAGACCATGGTCTCGACCGGGAAGGTGTACGCGCCGACGACCTTGGCCGCGCACTCGATGAGCAATGCGGTGCCCCAGACGAGGGAGAAGTTCCGCTCGTTCCGGCGGAAGGCGGCGTCCCCGGCGGAGAGCCGCAGCCAGGCCGCCTCCCGGTCAGCCTTGTTCTGGACCAGGAAGGGCCGCAGCCCGGCACTCATCACCGGTCGGCCGAGCAGCGCCGAGATCACGATCGCACCGCCGATCACACTGGAGACGGCGCCGTCCTTGGCGATCATCAGCCGGGCGTCACCCGCTACGGCGGACAGCGCGATCCCCACCATGTTGACGGCCAGCATCAGCAGCGCGAGCGCGTTCACCGGACGCCGCCGGACCAGGCTCGCCACCGTCCGGACGGCCGGCACCGCACTGCCGAGGCCGAGTGCGGTGACCAGGCTCAGGCCGAACAGCGAGTGGGCCGCGAAGTACACGGCCAGCGGCAGTGCCACGTCCACGGCCAGCGGGGCGAGCGCGGCGATCCTCGGGTCCACCCCCGTGCCACGCGGCTCGGTGGTGACGGCGCCGGCCAGAGCGCTGCGGTCGTTCTGACCGCCGCTGGCCTGAGCGCCGCTGGCCTGAGCGCCGATGGTCCGAACGCCGGTGGTCCGAGTGCTGGTGGTGAGTGCCATCGCTGTGTCCCCTGTCCGATGATTCCCCGGCGGCTCTCTGCTGCCTCAATGAGAGTCCCGCGACAGGGGTACGGCTCGGCAGTGCCGCCGGTGACGACATCCCAATGACAGATGTCACGGCGGAACTGACCTTCCGTCAGCCTGCCGAGCCGAGGAAGGCGGGCCAGCCCTCCGCAGGCGCCTTGCCCACGCCGAGGGTCCGCAGCTTCCGCAGCGTCGACTGGTCCTGGACCTCCAGCCACTCGACCAACTGACGGAACGACACCAGCCGGACCTCGGGCTTGTCCGCGATCACCTTGAGCGCCTCCTCGACGGCGTCCATGTAGATGCCGCCGTTCCACTGCTCGAAGTGGTTGCCGATGAACAGCGGCGCGCGGTTGGAGTTGTAGGCGCGGTCGAAGCCGGCCAGGTAGGCGTCCTTGGCCTGGCCGCGCCAGGTGTCGTACTTGGCAGGGTCACCCTTCGTGCTGCCCGCGGACTGGTTGGCCAGGATGTTGTAATCCATCGAGAGCACCTGGAAGCCGTGCCCGGGGAAGGGGATGGACTGCAGCGGGAAGTCCCAGATCTTCCCGTCCTGCACCTTCTGCGGCCAGATCTGCAGACCGCCCGACGAGCTGGCGTCGTACTTCCACCCCAGCTTGACCGCTGTCGGCAGCAGTGCCTTCTGCCCCTCCAGGCACGGGGTTCGACCGCCGATCAGCTCCTTCCTGTAGTCGAAGGGGAGCGGGTCGACATCGGTGAAGCCGGTGTTGGTCTTCCACTGGGTGACGAAGGCGATGGCCTGGTCGATCTCGCTCTGCCAGTCGTCGGGGCTCCACTTGTTGACGCCGTTGCCGTCGGAGCGGCTGGAGCAGAAGTGCCCGTTGAAGTGCGTGCCGATCTCGTGCCCGGCCAGCCACGCCTGGCTGATCAGCTTGATGGTGCTCTTCACCGCGTTGTCGGAGAGGAACGGGATGTCGGACGCGCCGACCGAGTGCTGCGGTGGGTGGTAGAGGTTCGACTTGCCCTTCGGCAGGGTGTAGATGCCGGAGAGGAAGAAGGTCATGGTGGCCTTGTACTGCTCGGCCAGCTTGAGGAACCTCGGGAACTGGTTGTCGTCGGTGCCGCCGGCGCCGTCCCAGGAGAAGACCACGAACTGCGGCGGGCGCTCACCGGGCTTGAGCTTCTCGGGCTTCGGCTGGTTGGGCTGGGCCCCGGTGTCCGACGTGGAGCCGTCCCCGATCGGCTTGCCCTTCACCGAGGCGCTGCTCGAACTCCCGCTGGACCCGGCCGCCGGGCTCCCCGGCGTGGACGTCCCGGCTCCCGAACCGCCGCCCCCGGAGCCGTTGTCGCCACAGGCGGCCACCGCTCCGAGGGCCGCCGTGGCGGCAGTGGCACTGAGCACGGTCCTGCGCGAGATGCTGCCCATGGTCTCCCCAGCCGTAGTGCATCCGAGTGTCCACGCGGAAAAATCGGATATTGATGGATATTTCAGCGCCAGCATGCCACGTGGGATGAGAGCACTTCAAAGCCCCTTCGCTGCGGGACAACACGCAGCCAAGGGGCGTCCGGCTCCACGATAGGAGCACTGTTGCAGTCTTGGGACAGTTCCCCGGAACGCCGCCCATCGACGGGCACATCCGACCCACCAGGCACATCCGACCGACGGGGAGAATCCGACCGGGCAGACTCGACCAGAGCGCGGGTACCGGGAGAGCGCCTGGCGGGCGTCAGGTGAGCGCGAGCTCGCGGCGCCGACGGCGGACCACGCGCGCCACCGCCGTACTGATCGTGGTTGCCGCGACGCAGGAGACCACCAGGCTCAGCCACTCGGTGTTGAACCAGTGGCTGTTCAGCCAGCCCAGGCTCACGATGTACGAGGCCCAGATCAGCGCGGCCAGCGCCGACATCCTGAGGAAGCGGCGCGAGGAGGAGGAAGAGTGGCCGACTGCCAGGTCGAGGACGGTCCGTCCGGCCGGGACGAAACGGGCCACGATCACCACGGCTGCGGCGGTCCGACTGGTCTGGCCGGTGAAGTAGTGCTGCAGCCGTTCGACGCTGGCAGCCAGTTCAGGGCGGTCGTCGAGTCGGCGCTGTACCCGGGGTGAACCACGGCGGGCGAGGTTCAGAAGAACGTAGTCACCCAGGAAGGAGGCCACCGCGACACCGGCCCCGAGCAGCAGCGGCGCACCGTCCACCTCGGTGGTGTTCAGGACGGCCAGGATCACCAGGGTGCCGCTGGGCAGGAACGGGAGGAAGGCGTCGCCGAGTACGGCAAAGAGCGCCAGTACGCAGATCCATACCGGCCCTACCAGCGCTGCGGCGTCCAAGGCGATGCTCCCTCAACAAGTCTCCGGGAGGTGTCCCGTTGACTACGGGGGTAAACGCTAGCGGCTTGAAGTTTCATGCCATGAAGCACCCCCACGTGTCGCGCATCACGATACGGCCCCAGGAGTGGTCGCCGAGCAGTGGCCGAGAGGGCAAGGTCCTGAGAATTGGCGTGAGCCCCTGAGGCGGGGTGCCGCTCCAGGGGCTCACAGGGGTCCAGCGGAACCGATCCGGTCCGCCGACCTTGCAGGTGAGGATGGGGCGCGCTGGTGCACTGCCCCTGCCGATCGGAAAGCCTGCCTGATGGGGTGAGGCGGCGCGAGTCCTACAGCTGGCGACTTCTGGCGCTGGCGGAAATTCGCCACCCCAGACTCACCCCCTAACTGCGTTCAAGCCCAGTCCTGCTGTCGATGCATCAGCTGCCGAGGGCCCGAGACGGTGGAGCGCCCGCGAATCGGCGGCAAAAACAGGCGGTGGAGGAGCACCCGGTCTCCGGGGAACAGGAGACGACTCGGCTCGGTTGAGTGAGTCCCGACGGCAGGAACGGACAGCCCGCTCCCGGCCAGAAGGGAGAACCCCCGGCAATGACCTCCGAGGACGAGCAGCAGGCGAGCGCTCCGCCCGCAGTGGCTGCAGACCCCATCCGTGGCGTGACCCGGGGCACCGCCCCGGCCCCGCTCTCCATCCTCGACCTCGCGACCATCGGCGCCGGTCACACGCCGAGCGAGGCGCTGGAGGCCACCACCGAGCTGGCACGCAACGCCGAGCGCTGGGGTTACCACCGCTTCTGGGTCGCCGAGCATCACGGGATGCCCGGAGTCGCCAGTTCCACCCCGGCCGTGCTGCTGGCCCACCTCGGCGCGTACACCCGCACCCTCCGGCTCGGTTCCGGTGGCGTGATGCTGCCGAACCACGCGCCGCTGGCGATCGCGGAGCAGTTCGGGCTGCTGGAGTCGCTGCACCCGGGCCGGATCGACCTCGGCCTCGGCCGGGCGCCCGGCACCGACCAGGCCACCGCCCGCGCGCTGCGCCGGGGTGTGGCGGAGAGCCCGGACGACTTCCCGCAGCAGCTCTCCGAACTCCTGCACTTCATGGACGGTGACTTCCCGGACGGGCACCCGTACGCCAGGCTCCGCGCCGTTCCCCAGGGCGACGGCCGGCCGCCGGTCTGGCTGCTCGGTTCGTCCGGCTTTAGTGCGCAGCTGGCAGGGCGGCTCGGCCTGCCGTTCGCCTTCGCGCACCACTTCAGCGCGGCCAACACCGTCCCCGCGCTCGACCTCTACCGCTCGTCCTTCCGCCCCTCCGCCGTGCTGGACGAGCCGTACGCGCTGATCGGGGTGAGTGCGGTCGCGGCCGACGACGAGCGCCAGGCCAGGCGGTTGGCCCGCTCGGCGGGACTGGCCATGCTTCGGCTGCGCAGGGGCACACCCGGGCTGATCCCCACCCCGGACGAGGCGGAGCAGTACCCGTACAGCCCGGCGGAGTCCGAGTTCCTGGACAGCTGGCTCGCCAACGTGGTGCTCGGTGCGCCGGGCGAGGTGGCCGACGGGCTGGAGGCGCTGCGGAAGCGGACAGGCGCCCAGGAGCTCATGGTGACCTCGCACATCCACGGCCACGCCGCGAGGCAGCGTTCCTACGGACTGATCGCCGAGGCGTACGGCCTGACGGCTGGTACGGCCTGACCTTGCGGACGGGTCTGACCGCGCATACGCCCTGACGGCGGCAGGAGAACGGTCGGAGTGTCGCCCGTGATCGCCGCCAGCAGGGGCTGACAGCCGGTCACACCGAGCGGACGCGACCCTCGCGCAGTATGGTCGCGATCCGCTCGGCCTCGCCGGGCCGGGCGAAGTACCAGCCCTGGGCGGTGTCGCAGCCGGTGAGGCGTAGGCGTTCGGCCTGGGAGGCGTTCTCGATGCCCTCGGCCGTCACGGTCAGGCCGAGCGCATGCGCCAGCTGGACCATCGCGCCCACGATCTGCTCGTCCGCGTCGGTGCGCCGGAAGCGGCTGTCCGGCCGTCCGCCCGGAGCCGGGTCGCGGAATCCCTCGATGAAGCTGCCGTCGAGCTTGAGCACGTGCACCGGCAGTCGGGAGAGGTATGCGAGGTTGGAGTAGCCGGTGCCGAAGTCGTCGATGGCGATCCGGATGCCCATGTCCGCCAGGGCCTGGAGCGCCTGGACCGGGCGGCCGCCGGGGCCGAGCACCGCGCTCTCGGTGATCTCCAGCTGGAGCAGTCGGGCGGGCAGACCGGTGCTCTTCAGCGCCTGGGCGACATCGGCCACCACGTCCGAGTCCCAGATCTGACGGGCTGCCAGGTTGACGCTGACGAAGGTCTCGGCGTCGGGGAACTCGAGCAGCCAGCGCTTGGCCTGTCGGCAGGACTCCTCCAACACCCACTTGCCGAGTGGCACGATGGCGCCGGACTCCTCGGCGAGCGGGATGAAACGGTCGGGGGAGAGCGTCCCGTACCGGGGGTGCCGCCAGCGGACCAGCGCCTCGGCGCCGTGCACGGTGCCGTCGGCCAGCCCGACCAGCGGCTGGTACTCGACGGTGAACTCGCCGCGTTCCAGTGCCGGTCGCAGCGCGGTGGCCAGTCGCTGCCTGGTCAGCTGGTGGGCGCCTCGGTCCGGGTCGTAGAGCGTCCAGCGGGCCCGGCCGTCGGCCTTGGACCAGTACAGCGTGGCGTCGGCGTCCTTCAGCAGGTCGGTCGGCGTGGTCTCGACGATCTGCCGCTCGACCACCCCGACGCTCGCGGTCACCGCCAGCTGCTGGCCGGCCACCTCGAACGGATCCTCGAGCGTCTTGATCAGCTCGGCGGCGAGCGCGGTCAGTTGCTCGCTCCCGTCGCTGTCGCAGACCAGTACGGCGAACTCGTCCCCGCCCAGCCTGGCCACCAGCCGTCCCTCCTCGCGGGCGAAGCCGCGTTCGAGCCGTGCCGCCACGGCGACCAGGAGCTCGTCGCCGACGTGGTGCCCGAGGGTCTCGTTGATCGCCGCGAAGCCGTCCAGGTCCACGTAGCAGAGGCCGATCCGCCGCCCCTGGGCCGCCGACCCGGTCAGCTCGGCGAGCCCGTCCGGGTCGCCCAGCCTCGCCAGCCCGTCCAACCGGTCGAGCCGGTCCAGTGCGGCGGGATCGACGGAGCCGGCCAGGTCGCCCAAGGTGCCGGCGTCGAGGTCGGCCCCACTGAGGTCGGCCCCACTCAGATCGGTCGCGTCGAGGTCTGTCGCGTCGACGTCTGTCGCGCCGAGGCCCGTGCTGAGGCCGGACGTGCTGAGGCCGGTCGGGGCGAGCACGGCCGCCTCGGTGGGTCCGCTCGTGCCGAACTCGAAGACGGTGTTGAGCCGTTCGAAGAACAGCGTGCGGTTCGGCAGCCTGGTCAGCGGGTCGTGCATCGCCTGGTAGGCGAGCTGGTCGCCGAGCAGCCGCTGCTCCGTCACGTCCTCGACCATGGCGAGGGTGTACAGCGGGTGCCCGGCACCGTCCCGGATCAGCGAGATGGTGACGTTGCTCCAGACCACGCGGCCCTCGCGGTGCTTGAGCTGCTTCGCCACCCGCAGCCGGTCGCGATCGCCGCGGATCAGCTCCAGGTACAGCTGCCGGGGGCTGTCCTCGGGGTCGATGATCTCGTGGATGTGCGTGCGCACCAGGTTCGGCGCCTCATGGCCGATCATCGCGGCGAAGGCGGGGTTGGCCTCGATGATCCGGTCGTCGGGGCCGATCAGGGCCATCCCGATCCCGGCGTCGGCGAAGGCCGCACGGAAGCGGGATTCACTGGCCTGGAGAGCGTCGACGAGCGAGTCCGGGCTGCTACCACCCAGGCTCAGCGGTCCGGAGCAGACCGGGCAGGTGCGGTCGGCTCCCTCGTTCCGACCCGGCACGGCATGCTCCCGTCCGCTGCTGTTGCTGCTCCCGCCGACCGCACCGCAGTGGCCGGCTCACCGCTCTGTGAGGCCCTCGACCTTCGGTCGGCGTTCGGTGCCGGGAACGCCGGGTGGAGGGCGTTCGGCAAGGAAGCAGGGCACTGCGGTGATCATAGGACGCCCGCAGTTGCAACGGCGACCGCCGCCAGGGTGATTCGTCAGGTTTCGTAGCAACCGTGCTGGTACGTGACGGCGCCCCTGGCACACATCCTGAGATGCACGTCAGGGGCGCACGCGCCCCCCTCCGCACTTCTCGTCAGACAGCATTACTTATCCGACGAAAGTAGACAGACGGAGAGTCAATTCGACGGAGAGTCAGCCCGACGGGCAGTCAATCCGACGGAAAGTCAGGGGGCGGGAGTCGAAGCAGAGGGGCCGGAGCCCCATCGGGCGAAAGAGACGGTGAGCAGCGTCAGGCGAGCTTCGCGGTCAGGGTGATGGTGGTGCCGGTCAGCGCCTGGCTTACCGGGCAGTTGGCCTTGGCGTCCTCGGCGGCCTTCACGAAGGCCGCCTCGTCGAGGCCGGGGACCTGGCCGGTGACGGTCAGGTGGATACCGGTGATCCCGGTGCCCGGCTGGAAGGTGACGTCGGCCTGGGTGTCCAGTGCGGTGGGCGGAGTGCCCGCGCCCGCCAGCCCGTGAGAGAGCGCCATCGAGAAGCAGGCCGAGTGCGCGCCCGCGATGAGCTCCTCGGGGCTGGTCTTCCCGTTCGCGGCCTCCGCACGGGCGGGCCACGAAACCGGGAACTGGCCGATGCCGGAGGAGGCGAAGGTGACCTCGCCCTTGCCTTCGAGCAGGTTGCCTTCCCAAGCGGTGCGAGCGGTACGGGTGGTTGCCACGATCAGGTACCTCCTGTGCTGGGGGACTACTGGTCCGTCGATCCGGTCATGCCGCGCCCAGCCTACGTGGCGAGCGCCACACGGAGTTCGGAAAGCCGGTTACCGCTCCGACCGGAGTGTCCACATGGCGGACGAAGGTGACACACTCCGGGATCGCCAGGTGGCCGCCCTGTTAGATTGCCAGAGCCCAGTCAGCGAGCTCCGGAGCCACCCCGATGACGGATCAGCCCACGAATTCCGCCGCCACCACCGCCGGTTCCACGGCCGGTTCCGTGGCTGCCACCGGTGCCGCAGCCGATGGGAACGGAGGGATCGCCGAGTCGGTCCGGGCCGAGCTGGTCAGCCTGCGCGAGAGCATCGACAACATCGACGCCGCCGTCGTCCACATGCTGGCCGAACGGTTCAAGGCGACGCAGCGGGTCGGCCGGCTCAAGGCCGAACACAAGCTGCCGGCCGCCGACCCGGCCAGGGAGCGGGCCCAGATCGCCCGGCTCCGTGAACTCGCCGCGGGCGCGCACCTGGACCCGGTCTTCGCGGAGAAGTTCCTGAACTTCATCATCGCCGAGGTGATCAGGCACCACGAGGCGATCGCCCAGTCCTGAGGCGTCCGGGGTACGCCCGGCGGCCCCATCCGGCACCCGCTCGGGAGCCAGGCGAGATCCGCGAGGGAGCCATGTGGCACCCGCCATGGAGCCACGCGGGACCCGCCCGGAAGCCCGCTCCGTCGGGCGTGGCCAAATGTCTGATTTCGCGACAGTTCCAGTGCGGCGTTAGCGTGCTGTTCTCCCCGGATACCCGGAAAGGCAGGACAGCGCGATGGCCAGGAAGTCCCAGCCCCGAAAGCCCCACCCCGAGAAGCAGTACGGCGCCAGGCGCGCCCCGCAGCCGGGTTCCGGCCCGCAGGCGGCCTGATCCGTGACGCTTCCACAGTCCGGCCCGGCGGTCGACACGTCGACCCCTGCCACCGAGCACCACGCACCGCACCACCTCGGCGGGACCAGCGGCAGGGCCACCGGAAAGGCCACCGGACGCCGCCGACGGCTGCCCTGGTGGGCCGAGTTCCCCGCGATGATCGTGCTCGGCCTGGTGATCGCGCTGGCCATCAAGACCTGCCTGTTCCAGGTGTTCAGCATCCCGTCCGGTTCGATGGAGAACACCCTGCGGATCGGCGACCGGGTGGCCGTCAACAAGATGGCGCCACTGCTCGGCTGGGAGCCCAGCCCCGGCGAGCCGGTGGTCTTCAAGGACCCGGGCGGGTGGCTGCCGAAGCAGCCGGCCGGCGGCAACGCGTTCTCCGACGCGGTCGGCAGCACACTCAGCTTTGTCGGCCTGCTGCCGCCGAAGGACGACAACTACCTGGTCAAGCGGGTGATCGCGACCGGTGGTGCCACCGTTCAGTGCACCGGCAGGACGCTCACGGTGAACGGTGCGCCGGTCTCCGAGCCGTACCTGCACCCGGGCGACGACTCCTGCTCGGGGCTGGACTTCGGCCCGGTCACCGTCCCGCAGGGGTACCTCTGGGTCGAGGGCGACCACCGCAGCGACTCCGCCGACTCCCGCTACCACCAGGGCGGCCCGGGTGCCGGTGCCGTCCCGGTCTCCGACGTGGTCGGCCCGACCTCGGCGATCGTCTGGCCGCTGGCCCACGCGGACTGGTTCGGCTGGGTCGGCAAGTAATCCCCCCCGGCGGGTCACCCCGGTCAGCCCCGGTGCCCGCCCGCCGCGCTCCGCTCGGCAGGCGGGTCCGTCGGCTCTCGGAGAGCCACCGGCTCAGGAAGGGCCACCGGCTCCGCGAGGGCCACCGACTCCGCCAGCTGTGCGAGACCCACCGGCGCCGCAAGGTCGGCGGCGTCCGCCGGCTCCGGGCCGGGCTCGGCGGGCCGGCTGGTCTGAGCGGTGAAGGCGCCGATCAGCACGAGCGCGCCGCCGACCAGCTGCCAGCCGCCGAGCCGTTCGCCGAGCAGGAACCAGGCGGCGACGGTGGCGACCACGGCCTCCAGGTTGGCCACCACGGCGGCCACCGCCGGTGAGAGGAACTGCACCGAGACCACGCCGGTCAGGTAGGCCAGCACCGTGGCGATCAGCACCATCCAGCCGGCCGCCAGGGTGGCGGGCAGTACCCGCCCGTTCATCACCACGTCGCCGCCGAGGACGCTCCAGTCCGCCGTCCACGGCCGGGTGAACACGGTCAGCGCGAGGGCTCCGATCAGCAGGCCGTACGCGCTGATCGCCATCGGGTCCACCGGCCTGTCGCCCTGCCGCCCGGCGTCAGCGAGCAGGAAGTAGCCCACCTGGCAGCAGGCGGCACCGAGCCCGAACAGCACGCCGAGCGCGTCGAAGGCCAGGCCGTGCCAGACCTCGACCACGCAGGCCAGGCCGGTCACCGCGACCCCGGCGCCGATGGTGGCGGCCCGGGAGACCGGCTTGCGCTGGACGAACTTGAGGTAGCCGAGCAGCAGCAGCGGCCCGAGGTACTCGATCAGCAGCGCCACCCCGACCGGGATCCGGGAGATCGAGGCGAAGTAGCAGGCCTGGACGCCCGCCACCGCGAGCAGCCCGAAGCCGACCATCAGCCGCGGCCGGCGTCGCACCGCGTCCCGGTGTTTGTACGCGAGCGGGAGCAGCACCACCGCCGCGCCGGTGACCCGGAGCCAGACCACGTGCAGCGGCGAGAGCCCGGCCTCGATCAGCGGTTTGGCCGCGGTGCCGGAGCCGCCGAAGGCGAGCGCCGAGACCAGGGCCAGCGTGAGGCCGAGCGTCCGGGGGGAGAGCCAGGACACCTGGGGGAGGGGCGGAGAGCTGTGCACCGACGCATTGTGCCAGCCCGAACCACTCTCCGGTAAGGGGTGTCCACGTCTGACGGTCCTGCCATCCGGTGTAGGCGGTCAGCCCGTCGGTACGGCCTGCTGCGAGGCGCCGCCGCCGTTCGTCGGCTCCCGGCTCGGTTCCGGCGGCGTTGGCGTCGGCGTGGGCCACCGGGTCGGGTCGGGCGACCGGGTCGGCGTCTGGGTCGGGGTGGGCTTCGGTGTGCGGGTGGGCGAGGCCGTGGCGCTCGGCGTCGAGCTGGACGGGTCCGGTTCGGCCGGGGTCGACGGCTGCTCGGCCGGGGTGGAGGCCGGCGCGCTCGGAGTGCCGGACGGCGTCGAGGAGGGGGTCGAGGCCGGCTCCTCGGCGGAGCTCCGGCCACGGCCGGCCGGCTCGGGGAAGTCGGTGACCGGCTGTCCGTCCAGCGCCGCCGCCATGTACGCGGTCCAGATCCGGGCCGGGAAGTTGCCGCCTGCCGCACCGGCGGCGCCGCCGGTCCCGTCCAGCGAGACCTGCTTCCCGCTGCCCGGCTCCTGGCCGAACAGTGCGACGGAGGTGACCAGTTCGGGCGTGTAGCCGGAGAACCAGACCGACTTGAGGTCGTCGGTGGTGCCGGTCTTGCCGGCGGCCGGCCGGTCGAGCTCCTTGGCCCGGTACCCGGTGCCGCCCGGATCGCTCACCACGCCCTGGAGCATCGAGGTGACCGTCCGCGCGGTCTCCTCGCTGACCGCCTGGGTGGTCTTCGGCGCGGGCAGCGCGACGTTCTCACCCTCGTGCTCGAGTGACTTCACCAGCCAGGGGGTGGTCTGCCGGCCGCCGTTGTCCAGGGTGGCGTACACCCCGGCCATCTCCAGCACGCTCGGGGTGGAGGAGCCGAGCGCGATCGAGGAAACCGCCGTGAGCCCAGGGGTGTCGGCGGGCAGCCCGAGGGCGACGGCGGTCTCCCGGACCTTCTCCAGGCCGGTGTCCTGGGCGAGTTGGGCGAAGGCCGAGTTCACCGACCAGTCGGTGGCCTGCTGGAGGGTGATCTGGCCGTAGCTCTTGTTGCCGTCGTTCGGCGGCGCGTACGGCGTGCCGCGACCGCCCACCACCGGCCGGTTGCTCCGGCCGTCGTACACCGTCTGTGGGGTGATGGTCCGGCCGGACTGGGTCTTCGCGCCGCTCTCCAGCGCGGCCGCGAGCGCGATCGCCTTGAAGGTCGAACCGGCCTGGTAGTCCTGCCGCGTGGCGTTGTCGATCCAGTGCTTCGTGGCGTCCTGGCCGCCGTACAGGGCGACCACCGCCCCGGTCTTCGGGTCCAGCGAGACCGCTCCGGCCTGCGCGGCCGCGTCCACCGGCCGGCTGTCCGGCTTGAGGCGGTCGGTGAGCTGCGCGCGGACGGCGGCGTCCAGGTCCTGCTGCCGCTTCGGGTCCACGGTGAGCCTGACGGTGTAGCCGCCCTGGGCGAGCTGGGCGTCGGTGAGCACGTTGTGCGTGGTGAGGTACTCGGTCGCGGCGTTCACCAGGTACCCGGCCTGGCCTGCCAGCCCGGGGGCGCTCTTCGGCTCCTTCACCTCCGGGAAGGTGATCGCGGCGCGGTCCGAGGCGGAGAGCCAGTTCTCCTGCACCATCCCGTCGAGCACGTAGTTCCAGCGGTTGGTGGCGTTCTGCTTGCCGGTGGGGGAGGCGGTGGAGACGTCGTACGCGCTGGGCGCGTTGAGCAGCGCGGCCAGGTACGCGCCCTGGGCGGCGTTCAGCTGGGCGGCGTCGATGCCGTAGTACGCCTGGGCGGCGGCCTGGATGCCGTACGCGCCGCGGCCGTAGTAGGAGGTGTTGAGGTAGCCGGACAGCACCTCGTCCTTGGTCTCGGTGGCGTCCACCTTGAGCGCGATGAAGAGCTCCTTCACCTTGCGGGTGACGGTCTGCTTCTGGTTCAGGTAGGTGTTCTTGACGTACTGCTGGGTGATCGTCGAGCCGCCCTGGGTACTCCCGCCGGTGGCGGTGGCGAACGCGGCCCGGGTCAGGCCCTTCAGGTTGACCGCGCCCTCGTGGTAGAAGTTCCGGTCCTCGGCGGCGAGCGCGGCGTGCTGGGCGTCCTGCGAGATCTTGTCCAGGCCGACGTTCTGCCGGTTGGTCTGCCCGGTCCTGGCCAGCAGGGTGCCGTCCTGGTAGAGCCAGGTGTTGCTCTGCGCGGTGGCCTGGGCGTGCGCGTCCGGCACCTTCACCAGCACCAGCCCGAGGGCGAACAGGCCGGTCCCGAGCACCGTGCAGACCAGCGAGCCGACCAGGGTGACCCGCCAGGTCGGTATCAGGCGGCGCCAGCCGGTCCGGCGTGGCCGGGACGTGCCGAGCTTCGGGAGACGGGGGAGGGGACCGTTCGGGGCACTGCGGAACAACGGGAGGCCTTTCCTGCGAGACCTGTGACGGTTGCTCACGCGGTCGGGATCAGACGATCCGTCCCATTCTGCCCCGAACGGTATGGGAGATGAAGGGACCTATGTCCCGTTTTTCCTCACATCGCGCTTACCGCCCGCCCGGCGGGATTCAAGAGACAGGCCCTAGCGCTCGGGGAGCTCGCCCTCCACGCTCAGCTCGGCGACGGTGTCGTAGAAGCAGACGTACCCGGCGATGGGCGCCACCGAGTCGATCGGCTCGGGGTAGTACCAGGCCACGTCCGCCCGGTCGCCGAACGACCAGTACGACGCCTCGCCCTTGAACGGGCAGGTGGTGTGCGTCACGCTCGGCCGGAACAGCGTCAGGTCGACATCCTCCGGCGGCAGGTAGTAGCGGACCGGCAGGCCGGTCTCGAACAGCGCCAGCGGGCGGCTCGACTTCGCGACCTGGGTGCCGTCGATCCGTACCGTCACGGTCTGCTCGGGGAAGACCAGGTCGATCCGGTGGCCCTTGGCGGGGTTCGGCATGGGGTGCTCCTCTGGTGGGTGGCCTCTCCCTCCATTGGACACCCGGCCGCCCGTTCGGGAGCGGAAACACCGGAAGGCCCCCCACCGAAGTGAGGGGCCTTCCGATCGTCTGTGCGCCGCCAGGGACTCGAACCCCGGACCCGCTGATTAAGAGTCAGCTGCTCTAACCAACTGAGCTAGCGGCGCCTGTCCGACCCCGAGAACAATACACGCTCCGAGGGGAAGCTCCGAATCGGTTCCGGCGCCCGGCCCGCGCCGGTGACTAGGCTGGCCCGGTGCCCAGCCCCGCAGCCCGCCGCCCTCGCCGCACCACGACGGTGACCGCCGTCCTCCTGCTGGTCAGCGCCCTCGCCTACACGGCCTGGGTGCTGGAGGTGGTGATCCGCACCGGGCTCGACCCGGTGCGGACGTACGTCAGCGAGCTGGCCGCCGAGGACCAGCCGCTCGGGGGTCTGTTCCGCGCCACCGACCTGGTCGCCGGGCTGGCCGTGCTGGCGGCGGCGGGCACCGCGCTGTGGCGGCTGGAGCGACGCCCCTGGGCGGTGGCCGGCTGGTCGGCACTGGCGCTGTTCGGCGCCGCCACGGCGGTGGACTCCCGGCTGCCGCTGAGCTGCACGCCGACCGCCGACCCGGAGTGCGCGGCCCGCGAGACGGCCGGCCTGGTGCCCGCCACCCACACCGCCCACGCCGTCAGCAGCAGCCTGGCCATGGTCGGCGCGATCGCGGCCGTGGTGTTGCTCACGACCGCCGCCCGACGGTACGGCTGGTGGCCGCCGCTGGGCCGGTACGGTCCCTGGCTGGTGGCCGCCGAACTGGCCGCCACCCTCTGGAGCCTCGGCGCGATCGCGGCGTTCGAGGCCGGGCACGGCACCTGGACGCTGGGCGCGGGCCAGCGTTCGCAGATCCTGCTGATCGCGGCCTGGCTCGCGGTGCTGGCCCGCGCTGTCGCCACCGGGCCGCGCGGGGTGGAGCGGTGAGCGGCGCGCGGTTCGTCCGGGTCGGCGGCCGGGCGGTGCACGCCGTGGTCTCGGGACGGGGTCCGGTGGTGGTGCTCAGCGGTGGCCTCGGCTGCTGCTGGTTCGACTGGGATCGGGTGGTCCCGCTGCTCGAACCGCACCGGACCGTGGTCCGCTTCGACCGGCCGGGCCTCGGCCTCAGCGAGCCCGTGCCCGACCGGCCCACCGCCCGGGGCGAGGCGGACCGGATCGCCGCCCTGCTGGACGCCCTGGCGGTGGACGCCCCCGTCACGGTGGTCGGCCACTCGATCGCCGCCTTCCACGTCGAGGCCTTCGCCCGGCTGTACCCGGTCAGGACCGCCGCCGTGGTGCTGCTCGACGGCAGCACCGAACCCGCCGCCCGCCCGCCCCGCGCCCCGGACCTGCGCGAGCTGACGGTCCGTATGCTCGGCGGGCTCGCCACCGCCACCGCGCTGCCGTACCTGCTCGGCCCGGCCGCCCGGCGGGTGGTGGTGGCCGCGAACACCCTGGGGCACCAGGATCCGGCGCCGGCCGAGCTGGTCCGCCGCTGCTACCGGACCAGCCGGTCGTTCCGGGCCGCGCTCGCCGAGAACACCTACTACCTGGACGTGGCGGCCGAGTTGAACCAGCTGCGCCGGGCGCTGCCGTCGGTCGGCGCGCCGACGATCGTGCTGGCCGCCTCGACCGGCCGGGGCGGGCGGGGCTGGCTCGCGGAGCAGCGGGAGCTGGCGGCACTGCTGGGCGGGGAGTTCCGCATCGCCGTCCCGGCCGGCCACCTGTTGATGCAGGACCGGCCGGGCGATGTGGCTGCGGCAGTGCTGGACGCCTCCGGCTGAGATCGGGCGCCGACGCGGTGGGTTTCAGGGCACCTGTCCGGGTCCGAGGTGTGAGGCCGGCCCTGGTGCCTGTGGCTGACGTCCGGTGCCGGAACGGGGGCTCTCAGGGCGGCCTGCCACGGTGTGAGGTGCAGAGCGGGGCAGGCCGTCCGGGGCTGAGGTGCGGGTTCGAACTGGTGGGCCTCAGGGCTGTTGTCCCGGTGTGATCTGCATGTGATCTACGCCCAAAAGGCCACGTGAAAGGCCCAAATATGCTAGCCGCAAAGTCTGTTGAGTCCCCGTCAGAGTGAATCGAAAAACCGGCTATGCTACTCCCGCCCAGCCCCGCCCACGCCGTGCCGGTCACGGTGGGCGAGGACCGGAAAGGCCCCTCCCAGGCCGGTACGCGGCTCGTATGTCCGTACACCTTCCGACAGTTGAGGACGCTGATGCTTGGTGCTGGAGAGACGCCCGCAGAACTGCGCCCCCCGCGCGCACTGGGGTGGCTCCTGCCCACGGTGTTGACGGCGGCCGCGGCCGTCGTCGCCACCTTCCTGATCGCCAAGGAAGCCCGGCCGGCCGTCGGTTGGTGCGGCGCGGTGGCCACGCTGGCGGTCGCGCTGGTGGCGGCCGAGGCGGGCCGCCGGGGGCGCGCGCTGACCGCGCTGCGTGAGCGGTCGGCCTGGCAGGAGGCCGAGCTCAGAAGCCAGTTGGCCGTCCAGGAGGCGGAGACCGCCCAGCTCGCCGAGATGCTGCCGCACGCGGTGGCCCGGCTGCAGGCCGGTGAGTTCCTGGAGGACGTGCTGCGCGAGCTGGCCCCCGGGACCGGTTCGCCCGGGTTCCAGCAGGCCAGGCAGGCCGTGCTGCGGACGGTGCTCGAAGCGGTCGACGCCGAGGAGGGCCTGCGCGAGTCGGCCCAGCGGGCGTTCGTGAACATCGCCCGCCGGGTGCAGGCGATCGTGCACCGGCAGGCCCAGGACCTGCGCGAGATGGAGGACCGGCACGGCACCGATCCGGCCGTCTTCGACGATCTGCTCCGGCTGGACCACGGGAACGCCCTGGTCGGCCGGCTGGCCGACTCGATCGCCGTACTCGGCGGGGCGCGGCCGGGCCGCCAGTGGAGCAAGGGAGTTCCGCTCTACAGCGTGCTGCGCGGGGCCATCTCGCGGATCCTGGACTACCAGCGGGTCGAGCTGCACCCGGTCTCCGAGGTCGCCGTGGTCGGCACCGCGGTCGAGCCGCTGATCCACGCGCTGGCCGAGCTGCTGGACAACGCCACCCGGTACTCGCCGCCGCACACCGACGTGCACCTCACCGCGGTCGAGGTGCAGACCGGCATCGCGATCGAGATCGAGGACGGCGGCCTGAGCCTGAGCGAGGAGGGCCGGGCCCGGGCCGAGCGGATGCTCCGCGAGGCGCAGGAGGGCATCGACCTCAACGACCTCGGCGAGACGCCCCGCCTCGGCCTCGCCGTGGTCGGCCGGCTGGCCCAGGCGTACGGCTTCCAGGTCTCGCTGCGCCCCTCCGCCTACGGTGGCGTGCGCGCGGTGCTGATCGTCCCGCAGGACCTGCTCACCGCCACCCCGGCCACCACCGAGCGGGCGCACGGCATCGGGGTGGCCTCCGGGCCGCGCCGGGCACCCGCCGTGGCCCGTCCGGCCCTGACGGCCCGGCACGCGGTGACCGCCCAGGCGGCGGTCCGGCAGCCGTCGGGACCGCAGCCCTGGGAGAGCGAGCAGTACCCGGCAGTGACCGAGCGGGCCGCCAACGGCCTGCCGCAGCGCCGTCGGCACGCCGCGGCGAGCCGCCCGCTGCCGGTCCCGCAGGCCGCCCCGGCGCCGGAGCCGGAGCAGCCCGGGATGTGGCTGGCGGCGTTCGCCAACGGTGTGAACGGCCGGCCGGACCCCCACAGTGACGAGTCCTCAGGTAAGGGTGAGCAGTGATTCAGCAGCGGGGCAACATGGACTGGATGCTCAAGGAACTGGCCGAGGGCGTACCGCAGACCCGGCACGTGGTGGTGCTGTCCTCGGACGGGCTGCGGATGGCGCAGTACGGCACGGACACCGACACCGCGGACCGGCTGTCCGCCGCCTGCGCCGGACTGCAGAGCCTGGCCACCGCGATCGGTTCCGAATTCCCGCACGGGGACGGCCGGATGCGGCTGGTGGTGATCGAGACCACGGGCGGGTTCTTCTACCTGATGGCGGCCGGCGCCCGCGCCTACCTCGCGGTCCTAGCCGACCAGGGCGTGGACGCCGGACTGATGGGCCAGCGGATGCGCGACCTGGTGGCCCGGATCGGTGAGCATCTGAGCACACCCCCGCGCCATGGTGAGCAGGTCGCATGACCGACCCTGGCGCGGACTGGGAGGCGGGTAACCCTGAGCGGCTGTACGTGATCACGCGTGGACGCAGCGGGCTGACCGAGCGGGTCGTACTGGATCTGGTCACCCTGATCGTCGCCAAGGCCCGTCCGCAGCCGGCGATGCAGCCGGAGCAGGCGGCGATCCTGCGGATCTGCGAGTCGCCGCTCTCGGTGGCGGAGGTCTCCGCCCATCTCAACCTGCCGATGAGCGTGGTGACCGTGCTGATCGCCGACCTGCTGACGGATGACCGGGTCGAGGCCCGGGCCCCCGTCCCGAAGGCCGAACTCCCCGACCGTGCCCTGATCGAAGCGGTGATGAATGGACTTCAGAAGCTCTGATCCCAGCGGCCCGAGCGGCACCGACCTGCTGCCCGCCACCGCCGCCACCGCCGTCAAGGTGGTGATCGTCGGCGGCTTCGGGGTCGGCAAGACCACGCTGGTGGGATCGGTCAGCGAGATCCGTCCGCTGACCACCGAGGAGACCATGACCCGGGCCGGCGCCGAGGTGGACGACGCCACCGGTGTCGAGCGGAAGACCTCCACCACGGTGGCGATGGACTTCGGCCGGATCAGCATCTCCGACGAGCTGGTGCTCTACCTCTTCGGCACCCCGGGTCAGCAGCGGTTCTGGTTCCTCTGGAACGGCCTGTTCGAGGGCGCACTCGGCGCGGTGGTGCTGGTCGACACCCGCCGCCTGGAGGTCAGCTTCGACGTGATCGGGCGGCTGGAGGAGCGCGGCGTGCCCTTCGTGGTGGCCGTCAACACCTTCCCGGAGTCGCCGAGTTACCCGATCGACGAGCTGCGCGCGGCGCTCGACCTGCCGGACGAGGTGCCGATCGTGGGCTGCGACGCCCGCAGCCGGGGCGCCAGCCGCGACGTACTGCTCGCCCTGATGCGTTACCTGTACACGCTCAGCACCTGACGTCTGTTCACACTCACTCCCGGAGACAACCCGTGACCACCCCCGACGGCCAGCTCACCCCGCCGCCCGGCTGCCCGGCCCACGGCCTCGGCACCGACCAGATACGGCGGCTGTACGGCCCGGAGGCCGAGGCCGACCCGAGCGGTCTGTACGAGAAGCTGCGCGCCGAACACGGCTCCGTGGCGCCGGTGCTGCTGCACGGCGACCTGCCTGCCTGGCTGGTGGTCGGCCACTCGGCCAACCTGACCGTGATGCGCAACCCGTCCCGGTTCTCCCGTGACTCCCGGCGCTGGACGGCGTTCCAGCAGAACCAGGTGGCGATGGACTCGCCGCTGATGCCGGTGCTGGCCTGGCAGCCGCTCTGCCTGTTCGCGGACGGTGCCGAGCACCGCCGGCTGCGCGGAGCGGTCACCGACGCGCTGAACCGCTTCGACCGCCGGGGCATGCGACGGTACGTCACCCGGTTCGCCGACCAGCTGATCGACGGCTTCACCGGCCGCGGCACGGTCGACCTGGTGGGCGAGTTCGCCGAGCACCTGCCGATGCTGGTGATGACCCAGCTGATCGGCATGCCGGACGAGTACGGCCCGCAACTCGTGGTCGCCGCCCGGGACATGATGCTCGGCACCGAGACCGCGATAGCCAGCAACGAGTACGTGGCCACCACGCTCCGCCAGCTGGTCGCCCGCAAGCGGACCGAGCCGGGCCACGACCTGGCGAGCTGGCTGATCCAGCACGAGGCCGGGCTCTCCGACGACGAGCTGATGGAGCACCTGCGCCTGGTGCTGCTGATGGCCAACGAGTCCACCGTGAACCTGATCGCGGACACCCTGCGGATGGTGCTCACCGACAGCCGCTTCCGCGCCAACCTCTCCGGCGGTCACATGACCCTGCCGGACGCGCTGGACCAGGTGCTCTGGGACAGCCCCCCGCTCTCGATGATCCCCGGCCGCTGGGCCACCATCGACACCGAGCTCGGCGGCCAGCAGATCAAGGCCGGCGATATGCTGCTGCTCGGCCTGGCGGCCGGCAACGTCGACCCCGAGGTGCGTCCCGACCTGGACACCCCGCTCTACGGCAACCGCTCGCACCTCGCGTTCAGCGGCGGCCCGCACGAGTGCCCCGGCCAGGACGTCGGCCGCGCGATCGCCGAGACCGGAATCGACATCCTGCTCACCCGGCTGCCCGACCTCCAGCTGGCGGTCGCCGAGGAGGAGCTGCGCTGGAGCGGCGCCTGGCTCGCCCGCCACCTGACCGGGCTGCCGGTCACCTTCACCCCGGGCCGCGCGAAGCCCGCCGCGCCCGCACCCGCCGCGCCCGCACCTGCTGCGCCCACGCCCGCTGCGCCCGCCGCAGCCGTTCCGGCTCAGGCCGTCGCCCCGGCCGCCGTCCAGGCCCCGGCCCCGCGCCGCAGCTGGTGGCGTCGGATCTTCGGCCGCCGCCAGGGCTGACAGTCGGCCGACGGACGAAGGAAGGCCCCCGCCTCGGCGGGGGTCTTCCGCGTGTCCGGGCCCGGGATTGCGCGCCCGCGCGGCAGCTCCGGACTGCCCAGCGGTAGTCCAGACGGACTCTAGCAACTGCCCCGACCCTGTGACCGGCGTGCTGGAACGCCCATGTGACCGGGGGAATCGATGACGGAGCCAGTGACCTTCGCCGAAGTGCTGTCGCGGCAGGCGGTGGAGCGGCCGGAGCAGGACGCCTACCTGTTCCTGCAGGACGCCGGGCGGGGCCGGGGAGCGAGACCCGCCGACCTGGACGGGCTGCGGGCCGAGCCGCTGACCTACCGACAGCTCGATCTGGCCGCGCGCAGGGTGGCCGGCTGGCTGCTGGAGCGCGGCCTGAACCGGCGGCACGTACTGATCCTCCAGCCCGACGCCCAGCGCTTCACGGTGGCCTTCCTCGGCTGCCTGTACGCGGGTGCGGTCGCGGTGCCGGCGCCCACGCCCAACGGCCGTCACACCCGGGACAGCCGGGTGCTCGGCATCGTCAAGGACGCGGCGGTGGCCCTGGTGCTCACGGACCGTCAGTCCGCGCCCGCGATCTCGAGACTGCTGGCGGAGTCCGGCAACACCCAGGTCCCCTGCCTGGCCCTGGACGGCGCCGAACTGCCCGAGGCCGAGGGCCTGCACCTGCCGGCGGCGGATGCCGACGACCTGGCCGTCCTGCAGTACACCTCCGGCTCCACCAGCGAACCGCGCGGCGTGATGGTGACCCACCGGAACCTGCTCGCCAACCAGCGCCAGATCGCTGCCCTGCTCGGCACGACGGCGGAGTCGCGGATCGGCGGCTGGCTGCCGTTCCACCACGACATGGGCCTGGTCGGTCAGTTGCTGCACCCGCTCTGGGTGGGCGGCACCGGGGTGCTGCTGGCGCCCGAGGACTTCGTCCGGCACCCGGTCCGCTGGCTCCAGGCCGTCGGCCGGTACGGGATCACCGTCAGTGGCGCGCCGGATCTGGGCTACGACCTCTGCGTCCGCCGGGTGACCGACCGGCAGTTGGAGGGCCTCGACCTGTCCGGCTGGCGGACCGCCGTGAACGGGGCCGAGCCCGTCCGGGCGGACACGCTGCGGGCGTTCGCCGGGCGCTTCGGCCCGGTCGGTTTCAACCCCGACGCCTTCGTGCCCGCGTACGGGCTCGCCGAGGCCACCCTGCTGGCCTTCGGACGCCCGGCCGAGCCGGGCGGGGCAGGGTCGGTCGAGCGGGTGGTGGACGCCGGTGCGCTGGAGCGGCACCAGCTGAGCGACCCGCTGCCCGGCGGTCCGGTCCGCACCCTGGTGAGCTGCGGCCGCCCCGGCTCCACCGGCCTCGACCTGCGGATCGTCGACCCGCGGACCCGCCGGACGCTCGACGAGGGCCAGGTCGGCGAGGTGTGGGTGCGCGGCGAGAGCGTGGCGCAGGGGTACTGGAAGCGTCCGCTGGAGACCAACCGGGCGTTCCGGACGGCCACCGCCCAGGGCGAGACGGGCTTCCTGCGCACCGGTGACCTCGGGGTGCTCCGCGACGGCGAGCTGTTCATCACCGGCCGGATCAAGGACCTGCTGGTGGTGGCCGGCCGCAACCTCTACCCCCAGGACATCGAGCGCACCGTGCAGAAGGTCAGCAGCCTGTTCGGCTCGGCCGTGGTGTTCGCGGTGGAACCGGACCGCAGTCACATGGTCGTGGTGCAGGAGGTCCGGACGGGCAGCCGCTACGACCTCGACCTGCCCGCCCTCAACCTGGCCGTCCGCAGGTGCGTCTCCCAGGAGTTCGAGGTCAGGGCGGGCAGCGTGCTGCTGGTGCGGCCCGGGACGGTCCGCCGGACCACCAGCGGCAAGCTGGAGCGGTCCGCGATGCGGCAACTCTTCCTCGCCGGAAGGCTGCAGGCGCTCCACCAGGTGGTCGAACCCGAGGTCGCGCAGCTGGTCGGCGCCACCCCGACGCATACGGAGGCACCCTGATGACCCTGTCGACGGCCGAGGCCCCCACGGCCACCGAGCTGGACGTGCAACGACGGCTCGCGCAGCTGGAGGAGGGCTTCGGCGACCCGTGGGACCCGGCCAACCCGTTCGGTCACAGCGCCGTGCTGGCCGCCGACGAGCGGTCCGAACTACCGAGTGCGGCGGTTGAGTTGCTGCACCGGATCGGGCTGAACGCGGAGTTCGTACCCGAGCGGCTCGGCGGCAGGTTCGACCGGGTGGACGTGCTGGCGCGGATGCTGCGCCCGGTGTTCCGCCGGGATCCCTCGCTCGGCGTCGGCCACGGCGCCGGCTCCTTCCTGGCGGCGATCTCGGTCTGGGCGGGCGGCACCGAGCGGCAGCAGCGCCAGGCCGCCGAGGTGCTGCTCGGCGGCGGCAGGCTGGCCGTCGCCTACCGGGACCTGGCGCACGGGAACGCCTTCCTGCGGGACGAGTTCAGCCTCAGGTCGGAACCGTCGGGCCGGGGCCTGCGGCTCGACGGCGCCAAGCGGGTGATCGTCAACGCCGCGCACGCCGACGCCCTGGTGATGTTCTGCCGCACCGACACCCGTCCGGGCAGCCGGAGCCACTCGGCCGTCCTGCTCGACCGGGCGACCCTGCCCGCCGACCGGGTGCGCGACCTGCCCAGGTACCGGACGGTCGGCCTGCGCGGCTGCTGGATGAGCGGTCTCGGCTTCGAGGACTGCCCCGTCCCTCGGGACGCCCTCCTCGGCGGCTGGGGCGACGGTGTCGACCTGGCGCTCAGCTCCTTCCAGCTCACCCGCAGCGTGCTGCCCTCGATGGTGCTGGCCGGCTGCGACACCGCACTGCGTACCGCCCTGCGGTTCGCCCTCGACCGGGGCGTCAACGGCCGCCCGGTGATGCGCAATCCGCAGGCCAGGGCCAGTCTGGCCGGCTCCTTCGCGGACCTGCTGGTCTGCGACAGCCTCGCCCTGGCCGCGACCCGCGGCGTCCACCTCCACCCGGTGGCCACCGGCGTCTACGCGGCGGCCACCAAGTACCTCCTGCCGATCCTGCTCAGCGACCTGGTCTACGACCTCTCGGTGCTGCTCGGCTCCAGCCTGTACGTGAAGGAGGGGGAGTACGGGATCTTCCAGAAGCACGTCAGGGACCTGCCGATCACCAGCCTCGGGCACTCCGGCACGGCGGCCTGCCAGTCGACGATCATCCCCCGGCTGCCGGTGCTGGCGGACCGGGCCTGGTTCGCCGAGCACCAGCCCGACCCGGCGCTGTTCCGGATGCAGGACGACCTGCCCGCACTGGACGTGACCCGGCTGGGCGCGGTCGGCGACAGCGACCCGCTGGCCGCCGAACTGGTGTCGGCCGCGGCCTGGTTGGAGCAGTCCGAGGAGGGCGGCGAGCACCGGGACGTCCTGCGGGTGCTGGCCCGGTCGCTCGTCGCGGAGCTGCGGCAACTCCGCTCGGCCTGCCGGGAACTGTCGGTCCAGGACCGCAACGGCCTGGCCAGCCCCCGCAGTTACGCGCTGGCCGACCGTTACACGCTGCTGCTCGCCGCCGCCGCCGCACTGGGGGTCTGGCGACACCAGCAGGGCGGCCCCGAGACCTTCCTGGGCCGGTCGGCCTGGCTGGTCACCGCCCTGCTGAGGATCTGCCGACGGCTCGGCGCCGGTCTGCCTGACCGCGCCCCCGGCGCCGACGACCAGGTGCTGGAGGAGCTGCTCCGCCGCTACCGCACGGGGGGCAGCTTCGACCTGTACGACTCCCAGACCGCGGCCCGCCCGGCGTCCTGAGAGGACCGGCGCCCGAGACCACCACCCGGAGGGACCGAACATGACGATTCATCGGAACGGCCGCCAACTGACCGGCCCGAGCCCCGGCGCGGTGCTCGACCGGCCGGTGCGGGGGCTGCTGGAGCTGGTGTCGGCGGAGGTCGCCGCCGTGCTGGCCGACCAGGCCCCGGAGCCGGCCGTCCTGGCGGACCCCGACGCGCGATTCTACGACGACCTCGGGTTCGACTCGGTGATGCTGATGCAGCTCAAGTACCGGATCGAGAACCGTCTCCCGGAGCTCGGTGAGCTGTCGCTCTCCGAGATGGTGGGCAGCCTGGTGAGCGTCACCACGCTGGTCGAGTACCTCACCGACCTCACGGACCTCGCCGACCTGCCCGACCCGCACGGCTTCGCCGACCTCGCCGGGGAGGGTCGCCCGTGATGCCGGCCACCGTCACCGGAGCGGCGGTCGGTGAGCCGATCCGGGTGACCGGCCCCGAGGGTCCGTGGGAGGCCGTCCGGGAGGCGCTCGCGATGCGCGGGAGTGCCGTCCTGGTGTCCCGGCTGGGTGACTGGCTCCCGGCGGGGGAGCCGGACCCGGTCGCCGGGGCGTCGGCGGCGGAACCGGACGCGCCGTCAGGTGGCTCCGTCGAGCCGTCGGAGCGGGACGTCGCCGTGCTCGGCCGCGACTGGGCCCGCTACCAGGCCATGTCGCACGAGCAGGTCAGGTCCCGCTTCCTGGCCTCCCGGCTGCTGCTCAAGCACGCGGCGGGCAACGCGCTCCAGGCCTCCCCCGAGACGGTCGACCTGGCGTACAAGCTGGGCGGGCGGCCCTACCTGCGGGGCTGCGACCAGGTCGACATCAGCCTCAGCCACACCGAGGACCTGCTGGTGGTCGGCCTGACCCGCCGGGGCTGGATCGGCGTGGACGCGGAGCTGGAGAGCCGTCGGCTGCTCGGCACGGGGGCGGAGAAGCAGATCTGCACCCCGCACGAGATCGCTCGGCTGGAGGAGCTGCCGGAGGAGCGGCGGAACCTGGCACTGGTGCGGCTGTGGACGCTCAAGGAGGCGTACAGCAAGGCGATCGGCCAGGGCCTGCGGTTCCGGTTCACCGAGTTCGGCTTCACGCCGACGGCGGGCGCCGATCGGGTCCAGGTGCTGCGTCCGGACGGCTCGCCCGGCACAGGGGACGAGTGGAGCTTCGGCACCTGGGCGGTGGACGACGGTGCCTACACGGTGAGCGTCGCCCTGTTCGACGCGGGTTTCGGCGACACGGCCGACATCGCGGCCCGCACCATGCTGGACGACGGTCTGCTGGACGCACTGAGCGGTTACCGCCGGGACGGCGGTGACGTGACGCGGCGCCTAAAGTGATCCTTTTGCCGGTCGCCCTACACTCGCTCATCTGACGGTTGTTCGTCGGGATCGATTGAGCGGGGGGACTGTGATTCGGGTACTGCTCGCTGAGGACATGCACATGGTCAGGGGGGCACTGGTGGCTCTTCTCGGCATGGAGCAGGACATCGAGGTGGTCGCGGAGGTCGACCACGGGGACTCGATCCTCCCCCAGGCCCTGACCCATCGACCGGACATCGCGGTTCTGGACATCGACCTGCCCGGGGTGGACGGGCTGACCGCCGCGACCATCCTGCACGAACAGTTGCCGAGCTGCCGGACGCTGATCCTCACCAGCCTCGGCAGGCCGGGCACGCTGCGCCGGGCGATGGCGGCCAAGGTGGGCGGGTTCCTGCTCAAGGACGCGCCGCCGGCCGAACTGGCCCAGGCGATCCGCAAGGTGGTGGCCGGGGACCGGGTGGTCGACCCGCAACTCGCGATGGCGGCCTGGGACTCGGGGGAGAACCCGCTCACCAAGCGGGAGGTGGACGTCCTGCGGATGGCCGCCGGCGGAGCGGAGGTGGTGGAGATCGCGGCGGCGCTCTTCCTCTCGGCCGGCACCGTGCGCAACTACCTGACGACGGTCGTCACCAAACTGAATGCGCGCAACCGGGTGGACGCTATCCGGATCGCGGAGGAGGCCGGCTGGCTGCTGCTCTGACGGCGCCTCAGGATGCCACTCGCAGGTGCACAGCCGGTTCGAGCGGCGCCTCGGCGACCACCTGGAACCGGCCGTCCGGCTGGACGCCCGCGGTGAGTCGTCCTCCTATCGCCGTCACCCGGCCGTCCAGGTTGGCCAGCCCGCTCCCGCTGCGCTCGTTGAACTTCCGGGTGGCGGAGACGGCCGTCTCGGGTTCGTCGGTCACGCCGTCGTTGACGATGGTGAGCCTGACCAGGGAGCCCTCCTGCACGGTGTCGATCAGGCAGTGCTGCACCTTGCTGTGCCGGAGCATGTTGGTGACGGCCTCGCGGAGCACGGTGGCCAGCACGGTGTCCAACTGCCCGTCGAGGGCGAGCGGGGTACGGGAGACCCGCACCTCGACGTCGATGTCGGCGGCGCGGAGCATCGCCTCGGCCGCCGCGACCTCGCCGGAGAGCGACATGTCGCGGTAACTGCTCGCGACGGCCCGGACGTCGGACAGCGCCTGACGTGAGATCTCCAGTATCGAGGTCAACTCGTCGACCGCCCGGCCCCGGTGCTTGGGCACCAGCCGGATGGCCACCTCGCTCTTGAGGGTGATCGCGGACAGGCTGTAGCCGAGCAGGTCGTGCAGGTCCCGGGCGAACCTCAGCCGTTCCTGTGCCACCGCCATCTGGGCCAACTTCTCCCGCGCCCGGTGCAGTTCGACCACGAGGCCGGCCAGCCGACTGAGGCCGTACACCACCAGACCGCTCAGCGCGGTGGAGATCACGACGTAGACCGTGTTCTGGAAGTCGCTGTGGTTGGCCACCGCGATCGCCGGGATGGAGAGCGTCACCAGCGTGAAGGCCACCCAGGCCCAGGCGGTCGGCAGCAGGAGCAGCGCCGACCCCGCGAGGAACCCGCCGGCCGCGCCCCAGACATCGCCGAACAGGATGATCGGCAGGTAGGTCAGCAGGGCCTGGGCGCCCAGCGTCCACCCACCGTACCTGCGCCGGAACGCGGCCATCTGGGGTAGTGAGTGGGTGAGTTGGATGACGTCGATGACGGCGAAGCACACCATCCCGATCACCGGGGTGGTGTGGCCCGGTCTCGCCACCGAGAGGTTCACCGAGACCTGCACCATGAACGCGATCAGCACGAAGCAGAGGATGAACAGCGCGAACCGGGGCACCGGAGTCCCCGGCGCGTCCCTAGGTGGGCGCCGTACCGCGGCGCGTAACCGCCCGAGTGCCCGGCGAGCTGCGTGCGGCAGCGAGGCCGAGGGCTGCCCTTCTCCCGACTGGACGCCCATCCGTGCCCTTCCGACTTGCCGATTCCAAGACCGAGCGTACGGGGTGGGGGGTCGGTCCGGCATGGAATTCAGCCGACTTGGCCGGTCGGTCAGCGGTGGCCGTCGGCCGGAGCGCGGGACGGGCCGATGATCAGCTGGCCCACCGGGGATTCGGACCGCCAGTCGAGGCCCACGGTGCGGGGTGCCAGGTCGAGGTCCGAGTTCCCGAGGACGGCGGTGGTCAGGCCCATGGCGGCGGCCACCAGGGCCAGGGTCTGCAGCGCGGCGCCGGTGTCGCGGAGCACCAGGGCGTAGCCCAGGGCGCTGAACTTCCAGCTGACGCGCGGGAACCGTGCGGTCAGCGTGATGGTCACCGAAGGGGTCGCGGTGAGTCCCGCAGCGGCCCGGATGCAGGTGAGGATCTCTGCCAGGTCGGCCTGGTCCCCGTTCACCAGGGTCAGCCGGTGCTCGGCGGGGTCGTAGTGGAAGATGCCGGGCGGCAGCCCGGCGCAGTGGGTGACCGTGAGGTACGCCTCCAGCGGGTGGCTCCCGCTGATGCTGGTGTAGGGACGGTCGCTGACCTGGTACGCGGCCGGGGCGGCCGGGTCCGTCGACACCGAGCGGACCCGCAGGGACCGGTGGAGCAGCTCGCCGATCTGAGTCATCGTCAACTCACCCACGGCTGAGCCTTCGCGCGGCCCGGCGTCGAGCGCGGCGGCGAGTGGTGAAGGGGCGTCGGCCGTGGTGTCGCGGACCGTCGGCCGTGGCAGCGGGAACCGGGGCCCGTCCGGCAGCGGCCGGACGGCCGGTTCGGGCACCAGGCGGAGGGTGTGCGCGAAGGTGGCACCGAAGTCGTGGTCGTGCCGGCCCGTGGTGCTCCGGGTGTGGAAGAGCAGGTCCACCGGGGACCAGGTGGCCAGCACGGGGTCGCTGTCCTCGGCGAACGTGGGCTCGGCGAAGGCGGACCGGAGCTCGCCCTGCTGCTCCTCGTCGGTGATCACGAGCCCGGCCGCCAGCAGGTGGGCGAGCAGGTCCAGCAGGACGGCGGGTGGGAGCGGGACTGTCTTGAGCAGCTCCTCGGGCGTCGCCGTCCAGCCGAGCGAGGCCAGCAGCTCGGCCCCCGCGCCGCGGTGGGCGGCCACCCGGAACAGGGAGAGCGGGGACTCCATCACGAAGCCCCGGCCCTCGCTGTGCAGATGGGCGAAGCGGGACAGCCGGACCGGCCGGTCCGGAGCGACATCGGGGAGGTCGAGCTCCGCCCTGGGCGACATCGGGACGAACGACAGCACCGGGGACTGCGAGCCGGTCATCCCGATGGAGCGGACGACCAGGTGCCGGATCCCGTGCAGGGTCCGGGACAGCCGCTCCTCGGCGCCGTCCTCGGCGCCGTCCAGCACGTTCCGGAGCGAGACCGGACCCAGCCGCATCCGGAGCAACGCCTCGCGGGTGGTCCGGTCCGGCCGGACCACCCGCTCGGTCTTCCAACGGCTGTGCAGCAGTACGTCCCCGCCCGGAACGGGCAGCTCGACGTGGACATCCTCCCGCAGCGACCACAGGCGTCGCGGCGCCAGATCTTCGGGGTCGGGCGAGACGATCACGGTCGGTCTCCGGCATCGAATCCGTTCGGGACCCCGAGGGTGGCGGACAGCGCTGGAGTCTCGCTGGAGCCGGTCCCGGACCGGTCCTAGACGAACATCAGGACCGGGTTGAGGTCCTGATAGGCCGTCGGTTCGGCGAGCCGGCCGAGTGCGACCGGCACGTCGTACAGGCGCCCCGGGCCGAACCGGGCCCAGAAGGAGCGCATCCCCGGTACCACCACACGCACCACGGGCAGCCCGATGTCCGGGCGGGTCTGGTCCAGCACGAGCAGTTCCATACCGTGGCGGCGGACGAGCTCACCGGCGGCGGTGACGTCGTCCCTGAGGTCGGCGCGGGTGACGTGGGGGTGGGTGCCGGGCACGGTGGCCGGCAGACCGTCGTGCGGGAGCAGGTACGGCTCGGAGGCGGTGGTGGCGGTGCGCCACCAGCGGAGCGCGTCGGCGTCCCGCAGGGTGTAGCCGGTGCCGTCGGCGGCGGCTCCCACCGCGCCGGGGAGCAGCTGGTTCATCTCGGCCAGGGCCCGGCCGACGGCCACCGCCGGGTCGAAGTGGGCGCCGAAGCCGAACACGATGTCCTCGGCGGGCTTGTCCGTCCGCCGGGACAGCGCGGCGACCACCGGGACACCGAAGTCGGCCGTCAGGTCGAGCGCCCAGACCTCTCGTCCCAACTCGCTGTGGACCTCCTGGAGTTCGCCGATCCAGGGGTCCGCGAACGCGGCGAGATCCACCCCGGGCTGCCGGGTCCGGTTGTACCACCACAGGGCGACGGCGTCCCGTTCCACCAGCTCGAAGAACCCCTGGAGGACGGCGTCCTCCAGACTGCTGCCCGCCGCGCACCCGTTGGAGTCGGCCCGGGCGAAGTGCTTGCCGGGCACCGGGCGCGGTGCGTCGTAGTAGAGCAGGGAGGTGGGCAGCAGCCGCTGCCGGTCCCCGGTGAGCGACCAGACCGGCGTCCAGTCGATCGGGGTGTGGTCGTCGAGCGGATCGCAGACGTGGTGGAAGCCGGAGTGCCCGGCGTTCCACCGGTCGCGGTCCCGGTACTGGCGCTCGTCGTACAGCTGGCTGCGGTTGGGGTGGACGGCCGCCTCGCCGAGCCCCCGCAGGGTGTCCCGGACCACCGGCTCGTTGTTCTCGTACGTGCCGGAGCAGCGCTCCAGCGCCTCGCACAGCGCACTGACCCTGGCATCCAGTTCGGTGGCGCCCTTGCCGCCGCTGAACTGCCGGGTGCCCGGCAGGCCGGGCGAGTGGGTGGCGAGGTTGTGGCCGGAGATGAAGGAGTTGAGGAACGAAGGCCCGTACCGGGAGCGGGTGATCTCCTTGACGGCGCCGGTCACCGGACTCACCAGGTGTCCGTACCTGTCCAGCACCTGTTGCGGCGTCAGCGAGCGGTGGGCGTTGCCCCGGGTGGAGGTCTTCGGCCGGGAGCGCAGCACCACCGGCCGGCCGGCCGCGGCCGATCCGGCTGCGGGGGTGCCGCACTCCGGGCACTGCGGGCGGTGCACGAGGGTGTGGGTCCGGGCCTCCAGGGTCAGCGTGTCGAGCGTGTGGACCGCCCGCTGCCCCGGATTCCGGTGCCCCGCGAGCCACTTGACGGCCTCCAGGGCGGCCAGCTGCAGGCCGAGCCCCCGGGTCACCGGCAGCGAGGCGGCCGGGCCCTGTGGTGCCTCGCGCATCCGCAGTGCCTGCTGGAGGGCGAGTTCGGGCTGCCGGTGGGCGCGCAGCCGGTGGGCCAGGCAGGACCAGCAGGCGCCCGTACCCGGTTCGAAGACCGGTCCGGTCCAGGTGATCGAGCCGGTCGGGTTGGCGAGCAGCCAGGGCCGTCCGGCCGCCCGCTGCCGGGCGTCGATCCGGCGCAGCCCCGGTGCGAGGTAGTCGTCGCAGACCACCACGGTGAGGTCCGCGTCCTCGATCCCGGCCTCGGGAGGGAGGCAGGGGAGTCCGGCGTCCTCCAGCGCCTGCCGCACCACCGGGCCGTCCACCTGACCGACGGTCAGGACCCTGGCCCTGGCAGTGGCCGCCCGTTCGGCGGAGTGCGGGCCGTCCAGGCCGGCCAGGTCCCAGTAAGCCTCGGCGGCCCGGCGGGCAGGGGAGCCGCTCTCGTGCGGGGCGCGGGCGCGGTACGAGACCAGCCCCGCCTCGGAGAGCGAGCAGAGCAGCTCGGCTATCTCCGAGGCCGTCGCCCCCGGCCGGGCATCGCGGACCAGTGCCGCGATGCCCCGGGTACCGTCCAACAGCGGTCCCACGGCCTCCAGATGGGGGCCGTGCAGACGGGTCGTGCCGCGCTCCGAGATCAGGTAGACACCGTCCCCGGCGACCACCTCGGCCCGTAAGTGGCGCTTGAACCCAACCAGGGAGCCGCGTGGCGACGGCGTCTCGCGCCGGACGTCAGGCTTCATTCGCCGGGACTCAGACAGATGCTCATCATGGCCGCGGCCGCCCGGCCGAGGTCCTCGACGACCACCGGCGGGTGCTGCGGGCGGCGGAGCGGGGGCACGGCCGTGCCGGTCGGCAGCACCACGTCGAACTCGGCCAACACCGCCCGCGGGTCGACGGCGTACCGGGCGCGGAGCTCCGGGTCGAGGTGCGTCCAGACGACGAGTTCGGCGAAACGCCAGTCACACTCAAGGTCGGGGGTGGACGGTCGGAGGGGAAGATCGGTGGTACGCACGAGGTCTCTCCGGTTGCTGAAGACTGTCCGAACGGGTGGGTCGTACGTCACGGAAGTCTGTGTGATTCGGACGGCGCCGGGACAGTGGAACCGTCATGCGTCGAGGGTGAACTTCTCATGCCCGCAGCCGGGGTGAACTCCCGCTCAACCCGTGAAGATCTCACTGTTGGAGCGGCCTGCGCGCATGGCAGTCTCTTGAGAGCGCATCCGGGTGCGGTGGTGTTGGCACCAGGCGCCGGCGAGGGCCCGGTCGGGCTTGCCCGCCGCCCCTCCGCCCGGGGCGCACACTCAGCTCCCGAAAGGAGGCGGATCCGTGCAGATCAATCTTCTGGGCCCCTTCGTCGCTCATGAGCAACAGACGTCGATCCTTCCCACCGCGGCCAAGCCGCGGCAGATCCTGGCCCTCCTGGCGCTCCAGGCGAATCAGATGGTGACCGTGCCGACGCTGATGGAGGAGATCTGGGGGGAGGAACCGCCCCGCACCGCGACCACCACGCTCCAGACCTACATCCTCCAGCTGCGCAGACGGCTCGCGACCGCGTTCGGTACGGACCAGCGCGCAGCGGCCAAGGAGGTGCTGGTCACCCGGCACGGCGGCTACCTGCTCGACGTCCAGCCGGGCGAGGTGGACAGCTCCGAGTTCGAGCGGATCCTCGGTCTTGGACAGGCCGCGTTGGCCGCGGGGGATGACGCGACCGCCTCGATGCTGCTCGGGCAGGCCCTCAAGCTGTGGCGCGGACCTGCCCTGGTGGACGTCCAGGTCGGCCGGGTGCTGGAGATCGAGGTGCTGCGGCTGGAGGAGGCCAGGCTCGGCGCGCTGGAGGGCCGGGTGGCCGCGGACCTCCGGCTGGGCCGGCACGCCAACCTGCTCGGCGAGTTGACGGTGCTCTCGGCCCGCCACCCCATGCACGAGGGGCTGCACGCGCAGTTCATGCTCGCCCAGTACCGGTCGGGCCGGGCCTGGCAGGCACTGGAGACCTACCAGCGGCTGCGCGGCACCCTGGTCGCGGAGCTCGGCATCGAACCGTCCGCCCGGCTGCAGCGCCTGCACATCGCGCTGCTGGCGGCCGACCCGAGGCTCGATCTGGTCGACGGCGAACCGGTGTTGGAGCTGAACCGGCTGGTCGGGTGAGCGGCGGCCGGCCGGCTGGTCGGCCGCCCGAGCGGGTCTCCGGTTGAGGTCGAGCACGGACCGAGTACCGCTCTAGGCACCGTTCCTACGGTCCGCTGTCATGACCACCGTCGAGGATCAGGAGGCCGGCTCCGCAGCGATCGGCGTCGGCAGCGTAAACCCGTCCAGCGCGGAGCGTCCCGCGCCCGAACCCGACTCACCCGGCCCGCCCACCGCTGCGCGGGGGCGGGTGGCCGAGTTGCACGGACTCCGCGCGCAGGTGGTGCGCGGCCCCAGCGACAAGGCGACCGAGGCGCAGCACGCGAAGGGGAAGTTGACGGCGCGTGAGCGGATCGACCTGCTGTTGGACGAGGGGTCGTTCCGTGAGGTGGAGCCGTTGCGGCGGCACCGGGCGACGGGTTTCGGTCTGGAGGGGAAGAAGCCGCACACCGATGGTGTGATCGTCGGGTGGGGCACCGTGCACGGCCGGACCGTGTTCACGTACGCGCATGACTTCCGGATCTTCGGTGGCGCGCTGGGTGAGGCGCACGCGCAGAAGATCCACAAGATCATGGACATGGCCATCGCGGCGGGTGCGCCGCTGGTGTCCCTCAACGACGGTGCCGGTGCCCGCATCCAGGAGGGTGTCACCGCGCTGGCCGGCTACGGCGGCATCTTCCAGCGCAACACCCGCGCCTCCGGCGTCATCCCGCAGATCTCCGTCATGCTCGGCCCCTGCGCCGGCGGCGCCGCCTACTCACCCGCGCTGACCGACTTCATCTTCATGGTCCGCGAGACCTCGCAGATGTTCATCACCGGCCCCGACGTGGTGCAGGCCGTCACCGGCGAGAAGATCAGCCAGAACGGCCTCGGCGGCGCCGACGTCCACTCCGGCGTCTCCGGCGTCTCCCACTTCGCCTACGACGACGAGCAGTCCTGCATCGAGGAAGTGCGCTTCCTGCTGTCGCTGCTGCCGCAGAACAACCGCGAGATGCCGCCCGCCGCCCCCACCGACGACCCCGTCGACCGGCGCAACGACTCCCTCCTGGACCTGGTGCCCGCCGACGGCAACCGCCCCTACGACATGCGCAAGGTGATCGAGGAGATCGTCGACCACGGCGAGTTCCTGGAGATCCACGAACGCTGGGCCACCAACGTCCTGTGCGTCCTGGCCCGCATCGACGGCCACGTCACCGGCATCATCGCCAACCAGCCCCAGTCCCTCGCCGGCGTCCTGGACATCAACGCCAGCGAGAAGGCCGCCCGCTTCGTCCAGATGTGCGACGCCTTCAACATCCCCCTCGTCACCATGCTCGACGTCCCCGGCTTCCTGCCCGGCGTCGACCAGGAACACGACGGCATCATCCGCCACGGCGCCAAACTGCTCTACGCGTACTGCAACGCCACCGTGCCCCGCATCCAGCTGATCCTGCGCAAGGCCTACGGCGGCGCCTACATCGTCATGGACTCCCGCTCCATCGGCGCGGACCTGTCCTACGCCTGGCCCACCAACGAGATCGCCGTGATGGGCGCCGAAGGCGCCGCCAACGTCATCTTCCGCCGCGACATCAACGGCGCCGAGGACCCCGAAGCGACCCGCGCGCAGAAGATCAAGGAATACAAGACCGAACTGATGCACCCCTACTACGCCGCCGAACGCGGCCTGGTGGACGACGTCATCGACCCGGCCGAAACCCGCGCCGTCCTCGCCTCCGCACTCGCCATGCTCCGCACCAAGCACGCCGACCTGCCCAGCCGCAAACACGGCAACCCGCCGATGTAGTCGAGGGGACCCAGCATGACCATCACCATCACCCGTGGCTCGCTGACCGACGAGGAGCTCGCCGCCCTGACCGCCGTCCTGCTCCGGCTGCGCCCGGCCGGCCCGGCCGGTGCCCCGGCGGAGCCGACCGTCGAACGGCACTGCGCCTGGCGGCGCGTCAACTACGCACCACCGGCCAGCTGGCAGACCGCCGCGTGAGCCGTCCAGGGCCGTTCGAGCGGCCCTTGAGTGTGGCGGTGCACCCTGCGGCGAGACGCCACTGCGAAGGAGCATCTGATGACAACCCCAGGATCCGTTCATCGTGAGCACGACATCAAGAGCTGGCTGACCGAGCGGCTCGCCACCCACCTCTCCCGCCCGGAGACGGAGATCAACACCGAAGTGCCGTTCGTCGAGTATGGCCTGGACTCCGTCGCGGCGCTGAGCCTGTTCGGCGACATCGAGGAGAAGTTCGCCCTCTACCTCGAGCCCGCGGTGGCGTGGGAGCACCCGACCGTCACGGCGATGGCGGCCTTCCTCGCCCAGGAGCAGCGGGCGTCCGCCAACGCCGGCTGACCCACCGGCGCGGCCGCCGACGCCAGGGCCCGTTCCCCCCGTCCTTCGACGGAGTGAACGGGCCCTCTGCGTTGCGGGTCTGCCGTACGCGCTACGCCGCGTCCACCGACGCGCCGGTGGTGCGACGGCCGAGCAGCAGCACGGTGGCCGTCAACAGCCCCATGGCGGCGGCGATCACGGCGAACAGCGGACCGGCACCGTGCGACTGCAGCACCGGCAGCAGCACGAACGGCAGGGCCGCCGCACTCAGCTTCGACAGCGAGTAGGCCGCGCCGGAGGCCGCGGCCCGGATGGACGTGGGGTACTGCTCGGCGAGGTAGACGTGGGAGACGGTCGAGAAGATGTTGCTGGCGACGGTGTAGCCGAAGCCGAACAGCACCACCAGCGCCGCCGAGCCCGCGTACGCGAAGCCCAGGCCGGCCGCCGCCATGGCGACGGCGGAGAGCGCCACCAGCACCTTCCGCTCGATCCGGTCCATGACGGGCACGGACAGCAGCGAGCCGATCGGGTAGCCGACGAAGGAGAGCGCGGTGTAGCCCAGCCCGGCCACGATGCCGTACCCCTTGGCGGCCAGGATCTGCGGGGCCAGCGCCCCGAAGCCGTAGTAGCCGATCACCGACAGGACGCAGAAGATCCAGAGCATCGCGGTCCGTCTGACGTACCGCGGCCGGAAGATCTCCCGCACCCGGGCCCGGACGGCGGGCGGCTCCACCGCGACCGGCCCGGTCATGGGGTCCCCGGCGGGCCGGCCCTCCAGCCGGGCGACCAGCAGCTCGGCCTCGGCGTGCCGGCCCACCGAGGCGAGCCAGCGCGGCGACTCGATCAACTGCCGCCGCAGCACCCACACCACGGCCGAACCCAGCGAGCCCAGGACGAACAGCCAGCGCCAGCCGGCGATCCCGAGCGGGGTGAGCGGTACCAGCCACAGGGCGGCGAAGCCCACGGCCGGCACGCCGCAGAACGCGATGGTGTACGCCCACGCGGTGTACCTGCCGCGCTTCCCCGCAGGCAGTACGTCGGCCAAGTAGCAGTCGGAGAGCGCCTGTTCGGCGCCGATGCCGATGCCGGCCAGGAATCGGGTGGCGATCAGCCACTCGGCGTTCGGGGAGAAGGCACCGAGCAGCGAGAACCCGGAGTACAGCGCCAGGTTGATCAGGAAGGCCCGCCGTCGGCCGATCCGGTCGGCCACCCGCCCCAGCACCAGCGCGCCGAGGAACTGGCCCACGAAGGCCGAGGCCAGCACCAGTTTCAGGGTGTCGCCGCCGAACGCGAACTCGTGCTGGAGGACCTTGGAGATCGTCCCGGACAGGTTGTTCTCGAAGGTGTCGAAGAGCAGGCCCACGCCGACGATGGCGGTGAGCCTGCGGTGGATCGGGGTGATCGGCATGCGGTCCAGCCGATCGCCGATCGAGGGCCGTGGCGTCGGCTCCGCCACGCGGACTGATTGGTCGAGCATGGGACTTACCGGCTCCTCTGCTGAACCGCCCCGGCACGGTGGCCGGGGCGGTGAGTGGTCGACGACGGACGGGTACGGTCAGGCGGCCCGCAGGGCCTCGGCGGCGAGCGCGTCGCCCTCGCCCCGCCGGACCGGCGCACTGACCTCGTGCAGGAAACTCGCGACCTCGCGGTACGAGGCCCAGAAGCCGACCTCGCGGTACGGCACCCCGCGCTCCGCGCAGTACTCCATGGTCAGCTCCCGTGCGCGGGCCAGGTGCTTCTGCGCCATCGCGGGGAACAGGTGGTGCTCGACCTGGTAGTTGAGGCCGCCGTAGAGGAAGTCGATCAGCGGCGAGGGGGTGATGTTGCGCGAGGTGAGCACCTGGCGCTCCAGCCAGTCGAGGGTCTCCTCCTCGCCGTCACGGACGTCCATGCCCTTGTGGTTCGGGGCGAAGAGCAACCCGAAGTACACGCCGAGCACGGCCGTCTGGACGAGGACGAACGCGACGCCCATCGCGGGCGGCAGGACCACGAACACGGCGCCCAGGTAGAGCACGGCCCGCAGCGCGATCAGCGCGGACTCCAGCACCGGGTACTTGGTCTCGCCCTTCGCGATCGCCTTGACGGCGGTCCGCTGCATCTTGAAGCCCTCAAGGGTCAGCAGGACGAAGAAGAGCACGCTCTGGTAGCGCACGATGAACCGCTGCAGACCACGGCGGCTGGCGTACTGCTTGATGTCGAAGATCGCCGTACGGCGGCCGATGTCGGGGTCGAGCTCCAGGTGGTTCGGGTGGCTGTGGTGCCGGTTGTGGTGGTTGACCCACCAGCCGTAGCTGACCCCGTTCACGAAGTTGGCGTGGAAGTAGCCGACCACCGTGGCGGCCTTCTTGCTGCGGAACATCGACTTGTGGCCGGCGTCGTGCCACATGAACGAGCTCTGCGCACCGCACAGGCCCATCCAGGCGGCGACCAGCAACTGCCACCAGGACTCGCCGAGTTCGAAGAAGACGGCCAGGCCGGCCAGGATCATCGTGGTGTTGAGGACGAGCCGCCAGACGTAGTAGCGGCGGTCGAAGTCCAACAGCCCCTCGGCCTTCACCCGCTTCAGCAGCTCGGAGAAGGTGGCGGAGGCCCCGACTCCCGCCGTGGTGGCCTGCTTCGGGCCGCCGGGAGCGTCGAGTGTGTCGAGGGCGCCAGGTTCGGCCTGGCTGACGTGCGGAGACTGCATGCCGTGAGCTCCTTGGGGCAGGCGCCCGGTCGTGGCTGACGGCGCTGCCGTCAAGTGACGCGAGGCGCGGCGGGATGGTGAGGTCCGCAAGCGGCGTACGGGCTCGGCCGCCACTGGGGCCGAGAGGCGCGGAGATCGCGGTGCCGGACGCCGGACAGGGGCCAGAATCCGGCACCGCGCTGATGCGGCGCTGATCGGCCCCTGACCCGGCGTCATTCTCTCGACGTACTACCGCCGGTGCGGGCCGGTTCAGGCCGCGACCGACTCGGCGGTCAGCCGCTCGTCGAGAGTGCGGACCACCTGGTCGGCCGCCCGGGCGACCTCCAGGTCGTCCGGTGCCCCGATGATGGCCATGAACGACTCCACCAGAGACTGCTTGAGCGCGTCGGTGTCGGGTGCTTGCTGCTCGGACATGTCGGGTCTCTCCTCGTGGGGTCGGGTCAGAAGGCGTTGCAGGCGCGGAAGATGTGCGCGAAGGAGGCCAGCGAGGCCGGCCCGTCGAAGGCGACGTACTCGGGCAGCAGCACGTCCGGAGCCCACTTCTCCTTGTAGGCGAGCTGGGTCTGGGCCGGGTAGACCGCCTCGCCCTCGGCCCACAGGAAGTGCATCAGCCACTGGAACGAAAGGCTGTGGCCAGGGAGTTCGTGCGCGGCGTCCAGGCCGGTGAACGGCGTGAAGCCGAAGTGCAGCCAGTCCACGCTCTCGGCGCGGAACACGTCGATGGCGGCGGAGTTGATTGCCTCCATCAGGCCGGGCGAGCCGCCCGGGATCCGGCGGCTCAGGTCGTGCATCCAGCCCGCCCGGCTCCCGTACACCGGCGAGTACGAGATGTAGCCCACCGGAGCGCCGTCGATGGTGCCGAGGAAGAGCCGGCGGTGCGACTGGACCGGGCCGCCGATCTGGCCCACCAGGAACTCCAGTTGACGGGCGTGGTCGCCCTTCGAACCGAGCCAGGCGCCGTCGATCTCCTGCAGCGCGCCCTCCCACCGGTCGGCCGGGACCTCCTGCACCTGGAGCCCGTTCCGGAACGCCCTGGAGATCTTGTTGCGCAGCTGCATGAAGCGGGTGCCGCGCAGGGTGAAGTCCGGCAGGTGCACGGCCCAGGAGGCGCCGAGCTGGTTCACCGTGAAGCCGCGGTCGGCGTAGCGGTCGGCGTCCGAGCGCTGCAACTGGACGCTCACCAGCTGGAGTTCCTGCTCGCGGGCGAAGGCGGTGAAGCCGTCGAGCAGGGTGTCGTACGACTCGGCGGAGGCGAACGGGCCGCCGAACTGGACCAGGTGGCGGCCGGTGCGGCGGTAGACGACGACGCCGTCGGCGCCCGGGGTGGTGAAGACGCTGTTGCCGCTGTTGAGGGCGAGGAACGCACTCGGGTTCTCGGACCGGGTGTGGGTGCGTACGGCTTGCAGGACCGGACTCTCGGTCTCGGTGGCGGTGATGGGTGACATCAGGTGTCGATCCCTTCCGGGGTGAATGGGCGGTGAGGAAAGTAGAGCACCTGGAAATGGCACCGGGAAAGGGGCGTAAAAAGCCGCGAGTACGCGTCAGCGGGGTGTCAGGCGGATATCAGGAGAACCGGGCACTGTTGTCCATGTGAACGGCACGGGAAACCGGGCCGGATCAGGGAGAGGTGCCCGGAGTGGTTTATCGGGGGCCGGGGCTTTGGCTCTGGTCGGGTTCAGGCCCACGCAGGTTCGAATCCTGCCTTCTCCGCGTAGTGCAGAGGGAGAGGTGCCCGGAGTGGTTTATCGGGGGCCGGGGCTATGGCTCTGGTCGGGTTCAGGCCCACGCAGGTTCGAATCCTGCCTTCTCCGCGTAGTGCAGAGGGAGAGGTGCCCGGAGTGGTTTATCGGGGGCCGGGGCTATGGTCCTGGTCGGGTTCAGGCCCACGCAGGTTCGAATCCTGCCTTCTCCGCGTAGTGCAGAGGGAGAGGTGCCCGGAGTGGTTTATCGGGGGCCGGGGCTTTGGCTCTGGTCGGGTTCAGGCCCACGCAGGTTCGAATCCTGCCTTCTCCGCGTCCGAATCGGCCGTCGGCTTCCGCCGGCGGCCGATCGAGGCTGTCGGCATCGTGTCTGGAGACTTGAGCATGGGATCCGCAGCTGTCCAGCGCCCCCGGCGGGCCCTGATCATCGCCAACCCGACGGCGGGGACCACGCATGCGGCACTGCTCGAAGAGGTCACCGGGCTCTGCTCCGCGCGCCTCGACGCCGTCGTCCTGCACCGCACCACGCACCGCGGCGACGCCACCGAAACGGTGCGGACCGCGCTCCGGGGGGACGGCGGCGTGCCGGCCCCGGACCTGGTGGTCGCGGTGGGCGGCGACGGCACGGTGCGCGAGGTGGTGGAGGGGATGACCCGCCCCGGCCACGGGACGGCGGCCGCCTTGGCCATCGTCCCCGCGGGGACCGGGAACTCCGACTACCGGATGCTCTGGGGCGAGCGCCCCTGGGCCGAGGCGCTGACCGCGGCGCTGGACGGCACGGGGGAGGCGGAGCTGCACCGGATCGACCTGGCCCTGCTCGCCGAGACCGACGAGCTGGTGCTGCTCGGGGCCTGCTCCGGCGTGATCGCCGAGGCGCTGGTCACCGCGCGGAGCATCCCGCTCACCGGGAGGGCCCGCTACGCGAAGGCGTTCGCCGACACCGCCGCCGCGTTCACCCCCTACCCGGGCCGGGTCACCGTCGACGGCGTCGTGCTGCACGAGGGCGACACCGTGCTCGCCAACGTCGGCGGCGGCCGCTACCGGGGCGGCCAGTACCAGGTCCTGCCGCATTCGGAGCTCGACGACGGCCTGCTCGACGTCTGCGTCATCGGCGCCGAGGTGCATCCGACCCAGGTGCCGGAACTGACCCGGGAGGCCCGCCACCTCGATCTGCCGGGGGTCGCCTACGGGCGCGGCCGCAGGATCGTGGTCGAGCGCCTGGACGCCACGCCGCTCTGCTTCGAGCACGACGGCGAACTGCAGGAGCGCCGCTGGCCGTCGATGACCCTGGAGGTCCTGCCCGGCGCCCTCCCCGTCTGGGGCGCCGCCCGAACGTAGGGTCCCGCGCCTCCGGACAGTGCAACTGGCTGCGGCCCCGAGGCCGTTCCGTGCCGGGCCGCCCGATCTCAGGGAGCCCCACCGTGCCCGTCCTCAAGGAACTCTCGCACTGGGCTGCCTGGCTGCGCCCGGAAGACATCCCCGCGCGGGTGCGCTCGCTGGCGGCCAGTCAGGTGCTCTCCCAGCTGGCCTCGATCCGGGCCGGTGCCGAGCACCCGCTGGGCCGCCGGATGGTCGAGGCGTTCGGCCCGCCGCTGCAGCACGACGCCAGGCTCTCCGCCTGCGTCCTGTCCGGGCTGGGGTCGTTCCTCAACCTCGACGACACCGCATACGCGGGCCACCTCTCCAACTCCACCGTCGCCGTGCCGCTCGCCTACGCGTACGACCGCCGGCTGGACGGTGCCGCGCTGGTCGCGGCCGTGGTCGCGGCCAACGAGTGCGCGGCCAGGATCACCGCCGCCGCCACCCTGGGACCGCTGCGCGGCCACAGCGCCGTCCACACCCACCTGGCCGGGGCGGTCTGCGGCCGGCTGCACTGCGAGGGGGCCGACGACGTGGTGTGGACCAGCGCCGTCGGCCTGGCCTTCGCGATGCCCAACTGGCCTTTGATGCGGGCCTTCCTGGCCAGCGATGCCCGGCTGTTCAACTCCTTCACGCCCGTCCGCACGGCGATGGACGCCTGCGACGCGGCCCGGGTCGGCCTGCGCGGCGCGCCGGACATCCTGGAGCACCCGGACGGCTTCCTGGACAGGTTCTCCAACGTCCCGCTGCCGGACGCGGTCAACGCCGGCCTCGGCGAGCGCTGGCACACCGAGACCCTCTCGTTCAAGATGCATCCGGGCGGCCCCGGTGTGGACGCCGCCGTGGACTGCGCCGCCGACCTGCGCCGGCAGTTGGGCCCGATCCGACCCGACGAGATCGCCGAGGTGGTCGTCGAGGCGTCGCTGTACACGCTGTTCGCCGGCCGCAAGGCCGCCTCGTACGTGGCCGGGCCGGGATCACCGCTCGGCGCGCTGGTGCTGCACACGCCGTACCCGGTGGCCACCGCGCTGCTCACCGGCGGGCTCACCGTCAACGACTTCTCGGCGCCGCTGTTGAACGACCGGGGCCGCTGGCAGGTCGCCGAGCGGGTCCGGCTGGTGCACGACCCCGAGTTCACCCGGGCGCTGTTCGCCTCGGAGGCCCCGTTCGGCGAGGCGCTGCGGCAGGCGGGGGACGCGGCCGAGCCGTGGCTGCGCGAGTTCGCGGGCGAGGCGGAGGCGAAGCTCGCGGTGGACGCCGCGAACAGCCGGCAGCCCGGCGACTTCTCCGCGTCCACCAAGGCCACCGGAGCCCGGGTGACGGTCCGGCTGACCGACGGCCGTACGGCCTCCAGGGAGCGCCTCGTCCCGCTGGCGGCGGCAGGACCGCACACCCGGGCCAACCACGCCGAACTGATGCGGGAGAAGTTCGTCGAGTTCGGCGGTGACAAGGACGTCGCGGCCGCGGCCGACCGGCTGGACGGGATGGCGGCCGACGAGCTGCAGGAGTGGATCTCGGCCGCGCTGCGCTGATCAGCCGCGCGTCAGCGGGGAGTCAGAATGTTCTGTCACCATCAAGTCGATTCAGCTGGAAATACCGACTTTCCCGCTCGGAATTCTTCGGAAAGGCCTGATGATGCTTCTTGACGAATCGGCGGTGGGAATCCTCTCCGGGAATTCCGACGCTCCCGGCGAAACCGCCGGGTCTGGGCGGGAGAAACCGCTCCGCAGCTATCCGCTGTACATCGCCGGAAAGGACATCGACGGCGACGGCTGGGTCTACACGGTCAGTGCCAGGTCGCTGCTGGAGGACGTCTTCACCAGCGTCAGCCTGAAGCGCGCCCTGGAGCAGGACCCGGACTCCGACGCGGCGGAGCACCCGTACGTGGTCGGCCGGTGCGCCATCGCGAGCAACGAGGCGATCGACCTGGCGACCGAGGCGGCCGCCGCCGCCGCGCCCGGCTGGGCGGCCGTGCCGCTGGAACGCCGGATGCGGCTCGGCACCCTCTTCCGCGAGGAACTCGTCCGCCGCCAGGACGAGTTCATCGACATGCTGGTCTCCGAGGCGCATCCGGTGCGGCTGGCCCGCTGGGAGCTGAGCTGCCTGCTGCAGGTCTACAGCGAGGAGAGCATCTACTGGTACCGGCAGCGGATGCACACCGAGTTCGAGCACGCCGGACGCCGGCTGATCGTCCGTCGCCAGCCCGACGGCGTGGTGGGCTTCAACCCGCCGCAGAACGCCCCGGCGCCGAGCGCCGCACTGGCCGTCCTCGCCCTGATGGCCGGCAACGCCGTCGTGGTGCGCGCTCCCCGGAGCATCCCGCTGAGCACCATGTGGATCCTGCGCGACGTCGTGGCGCCGCTGCTGGACGAGGTCGGTGCGCCCCCCGGCGTGCTGAACGCCGTCTGCAGCAACCCGAAGCAGACCCTGGACCGCTGGGTGGAGAGCCCGCTGGTCAACGACATCTTCTACATCGGCGGCAGCCAGGAGGGCCTGCGCTTCCAGGAGCAGTGCGTGGCGCACGGCAAGAAGCCGATCCTGGAGCTGGCCGGGAACGACGGCATCATCGTCTGGCAGGGCGCCGACCTCAAGTACGCCGCCGAGGCGATCGCCGAGTCCTTCTACGGTTCCGGCCAGATCTGCATGGTGCCCAACTACGTGCTGGCGCACCCCGCGATCGCGGACGAGCTGATCGAGGAGGTCAAGAAGCAGGTCGCCACCGTGCTGCCGGGCTACCCGGAGGACGAGAACGTGCTGCTCTCCCCGGTCCGGCGGAGCGAGAAGTTCTTCGCGCTGCTGAAGCAGTCGCTGGCGCAGGGCTCCGAGATCATCACCGGCGGCCAGCGCACCGAGCTGGACGGGACCCCGTCCGAGACCGGCGTGTTCCTCCAGCCCACGGTGCTCCGGGTGAACGGTCTGGCCGGGGCGCGGAAGCACGACGTCGTCCGGCACGAGACCTTCTTCCCGCTGCTGCCGATCGTGGTGCCCGAGCCGGGCGACAACGACGAACTGCTCGACAGTTTCATCTCCTTCGTCAACAGCAACGAGTACGGCCTGCGCAACTCGCTCTGGGCCAAGTCCGCGAAGGTGATCAACGCCTTCGTGCAGCGCGTCACCAACGGCGGGCTGCTGAAGATCAACGACTCGCACATCGGCTTCCTGCCGTACCTGCCGAGCCACGGCGGCACCGGCCTGACCGGCGGCGTCTACGGCGAGGCGAACTACCCGATGCTCAAGACCTCGCACATCCAGGGCGTCAGCATCGCCCACGACGTGAGCCCGCGCCAGGCGGTCTTCGGCTCCGACTGAGCGGCCGCCGCTCCTCGTCCCTGATCACCCACGACCGGAGGTTTTCTGCCGTGCGCTCCCTCGACTCCGCCCGCGAGACCTGCGAGCGGTACCACCCCGGGCTGGTCAAGGCCCTGGCCGACATCCCCTACGCCGAACGCGAGGCACCGGGCAGCCCGGTGATCGACCTGTTCCGGGCCAACGACGGAGTGGCCCTGCTGGTCCCGGCCGAGTACGGCGGCCACGGGGCCGACCCGGTCGAGGCCGTCCGGGTGCAGCGGGCCCTCGGCTCGCTCTCGCCCTCGCTGGCCGCCGCGGTGACGATGCACCACTTCACGGCCGCGATGCTCTACTCGCTGGCCGGTGACGCCGGCCGGCTCACCGGAGCACAGCTCGACCTGCTGCACGGCGTCGTCCCCGCGCAGCGGGTGATGGCCTCCGGCTGGGCCGAGGGACGGACCCAGCAGAACATCCTCACCCCGGCGGTGACCGCCGTCCCGGTCGAGGGCGGCTACCGGCTGGGCGGCTCGAAGAAGCCGTGCAGCCTGGCCCGTTCGATGGACCTGCTGACGGCGAGCATCGCCGTCCCGGGCGCGGACGGCACGCCGGAGATGGCGCTGGCGCTCGTCCCGGCGGACTCCCCGGGGTTGACCGTCCACCCGTTCTGGGGTAACGACGTGCTGGCCGCAGCGGAGAGCGACGAGGTCCAACTCGCTGACGTGTTCGTGCCGGAGGACCTGGTCATCCGCACCTCCGAGGCTGACCCGCACCGGATCGACGACCTGCAGACCGCCGGGTTCGTCTGGTTCGAGATGCTCATCTCGGCCGGCTACGCGGGGGCCGCCTCCGCGCTGATCGAGCACGTGCTGGACCGGGGCAAGGGCAGTGCGGGCGAGCGGGCCGCCGCCGCGATCCGGGTGGAGGCCGCCTTCGCGCTGCTGGAGGGCGCGGCCCGTGCGGTGCGCGACGGGGTGACGGGCGAGGAGGCGGTCGCCCAGGTGCTGGTCGCCCGGTTCGCCGCCCAGGAGGCGCTGAACAGGGCCGCCGACCAGGCGCTCGAACTGCTCGGCGGACTGGACTTCATCCGCTCCTCCGACCACGCCCGACTCGCTACCGCCGTACGGCCGTTGGCCTTCCACCCGCCGTCCCGGGGCAGCGCGGCGGAGCCGCTGCTGAAGTACTTCGGCGGCGCCCCCCTCGAACTCTCCTGACCGACGTACCGCCCTGAAAGGGAGTCATCCGTGACCGTGATGCAGACCGCCCCGATCAACGCAGGAAGGGCCGACGCCGGAAGCGCCGGCACCGGCGGCGTCGACACCGAGGAGAGCATCCTCAACCTCTACCGGGCCCACCTCAGCAAGGGCCGGGCGACCCTCGCCGAGCTGTTCGGCAGCCATATGGAGGTCGAGTCCTCCGGTGCCTGGGTGACCGCCAGCGACGGCGAGCGCTTCCTGAACGCCGGTGGCTACGGCGTGTTCATCATGGGCGCCCGCCACCCGATCGTGATGGAGGCGGTGATGCGCCAGCTGACCACCCACCCGGTGGCCACCCGCATCCTGCTGGAGCCCACCGTGGCCCGCGCCGCCGAGGCACTCACCTCCATCACCCCGCCGGGGCTGGACCGGGTGCACTTCGCGCTCTCCGGCGCCGAGGCGGTGGAGACCGGCCTCAAGCTGGCCCGCGCCAACGGCTACAAGCGCACCGTCTCGATGCGTGGCGGCTACCACGGCAAGACCCTCGGCGCGCTGTCGGCGACCGCCAAGGAGGTCTACCAGGCGCCGTTCCGCCCGCTGATCCCGGACGTCTCGCACCTGCCCTTCGGCGACCCGGACGCGCTGCGCGACGAGCTCCGCGCCCACCCGGGCGAGGTCTGCGTGATCCTGGAGCCGGTCCAGGGCGAGGGCGGCGTGATCATCCCGCCGAAGGGCTACCTCAAGCAGGTCGAGGAGCTGGTCAGGGAGTTCGACGGCTTCCTGATCCTGGACGAGGTGCAGACCGGCTTCGGCCGGCTCGGCGAGTGGTGGGGCATTGACACCGAGGGCGTGCAGCCGGACGTGCTGCTGGCCGGCAAGGCGCTTGGCGGCGGGGTGGTGCCGGTGTCGGCGGCCATCGCCACCCGCAAGGCGTTCAAGCCCTTCGACAAGGACCCGTACATCCACACCGCCACCTTCTCCGGGCAGCCGCTGCTGATGGCCGCCGTCCAGGGCGCCGTCCAGGCGATCAAGGAGGAGCGGCTGGTGTCCAGGGCGATGGAGCTCGGCTCCCGTCTGCTGCCGCGGATCGCCGAGATCGCCTACCGCAACATCCCCGAACTGGTCGTCGACGTCCGGGGCCAGGGCCTGCTGATCGGTGTGGAGCTGGTCGAGGCGGGCCTGGCCGGAGAGCTCCTGATCGAGCTCTTCAACCACGGCGTGGTGGCCAACCACTCGATGAACGGCAGCTCGGTGGTCCGGTTCACCCCGCCGGCGATCCTGACCGACCCGGAGGTCGAGTTCCTGCTCGACTCCTTTGACAAGGCCACCCTGGACCTCGTCCGGGGCTCGGCCAAGATGCCGGAAGGCGGTAACTGACCGTGCGACACGTGGAACTCGACGCCGTGGTGCGCAACCACCAGGCCGAGGACGTCTTCACCACCGTCCTGAAGTGGGAGCGCTACCCGGAGCTGGCCCCGCACGTGCGGGCCACCACCGTGCACTCCACCCTGCCGGACCCGGTGGGAAGTTCCAGCTGGGAGCTGCACTTCCGCAGCGGCCTGCTGCGCTGGACCGAGGCGGACCACTTCGACCGGGACCGGCTGGAGATCCGTTTCGAGCAGACCGACGGCGACTTCGACAGCTTCACCGGCACCTGGGCGCTGCGCCAGGACGGCGCCGACGTCGCGGTGCACTTCGAGGCGGACTTCGACTTCGGCATCCCGAGCCTCGAAGGCATCCTCGACCCGATCGCCGAGCGGGTCATCAAGGAGACCGTGGCCTGGGCCGTCACCGGCCTCTTCGAGGACACCGCCCTGCTCGGCGACGCCGAGCTCGCCGAGCCCCAGCCGGTGGCCGCCGCGGGCTGACCGACCAGCGGCGGCGCCGGGACCCCCCACCCGGCGCCGCCGCTCCCGCCACCACGCTTCCCCCGCACCTCGAACCCGCCATGTTGCTCCAGGAGTTGAACCGTGGACCAGGCCAATCCCTTCGAGACCCCGAGCACCTACTCCCTGCACCGCGCCGAGTACCTGGTCGGCCTCGCGGTCACCACCGGGCTCATCGTCGCGCACCTCGGCGAGATCCGCTGGCTGCCGGCGATCGGGCTGTTCCTGTACATCGACCTGATCGGGTACATCCCCGGTGCGCTCGCCTTCAAGAAGGCGGGCGGCCGGCCGATCTCCAAGACGTACTACGTGCTCTACAACGTCATGCACAGCCTGATCACCCAAGCGGCGGTCGCCGGCCTGTGGTGCTGGCTGATCGGGCCGGAGTGGGCGCTGCTCGTGCTGCCCTTCCACCTGTTCGGCGACCGGGCGCTGTTCGGCAACTTCATGAAGTCCTTCGCGCTGCCCTTCGAGCCGGTGCGCCAGCCGGGCTACCTGCGGCTGCTGGACGACCTGGGCCTGCCGCACCCCAAGCCGGTCGGCCACGAGATGACGCCGACCCCGGTCGGCCACGTTCCGGCGGCCGCCACGCCGCCGGCCAGGGAGCCCGTCAGCCAGGGCGCGGTCCGGTGAGCACCACCGCCGAGCCGATCCGGCGGACCACCGCCGACCCGGTCCAGCGGCGTCGCGACCTGCGTCATCTGGCCTGCCCGGTATCGGTTCTGACGGTCAGTCACCACGGGCGGCTGCACGGCACCACGGCCAGCCAGGTCACCACCGTCTCGCAGAGCCCGCTGATCGTCGGCGCCAGTCTGAAGGCCGGCTCGGTGCTGGCCGAACTGGCCTCCGAGGCAGGCCGGTTCGCGATCAACGTGGTCGGCGGCGGCCAGAGCGCACTCGCCCGCTGGTTCGCCGACAGCTCCCGCCCGGACGGCGCCGAGCAGTTCGCCGGACTCGACTGGCGGCCCGCCCGGTACTCGGCGGCGCCGCTGCTGGACGGGGCACTGGCGCACGTCGACTGCCGGGTGGCCGGCCGGGTCCGGGTCGGTGACCACGAGGTCCTGCTCGGCCGGGTGGTCCACGCGACGGCGGGCGAGGGCGAACCGCTGCTCAGCTTCGCCGGCGGGCTGTACGTCGGCGCGCTCCTCCCGGTCCCCGTCCAGGGGACCGGCATCAGCCGCATCAGGAAGGAAGACGCGGGACTATGACCAACACCGTGGCACCCGAGGCCGGTTGGGACACCGCTCCCGGACTGCTGGACGGGGCGAAGCAGCTCACCCTCGGCCCGGAGCAGTGCAATCTGGCCTACTGGTTCACCGAGGTCGCCCAGGGCACGCTGCGCGACCGCGGCGAGACCGGGCACCACAGGGACGCCGGCATCCCCGACTTCCTGAAACAGCCCGGCCCGCTGCGCGACGCCCTGGTCCTTGAGTTCGGCTACCGCGGCCTCTCCGAGGAGATCGCCACCCGGCTGCTGGCCCACTACGTGGCGATCGCACCCGGCATCCCCGAGCTGGAGTTCTACGCCACCCAGCTGATCGACGAGGCCAGGCACGCCCGGGTGTTCCGCAACCACCTGGTCGAACTCGGCCTCCCCGCCGCCACCCTGGTCAAGGACATCGACGAGATGGCCGCCGACTACCGCCGCCGGGTGCTCCAGCCGGTGGAGGACTTCACGCTGGAGGTCGTCCGCGACCAGGCGGACTTCATGGGCGGCGTCGCGGTCTTCGCCATCGTCATCGAGGGCGTGCTCGCCCCCGCCGCCGAGCTGAGCGAGCGGAAGTGGACCCCGCTGTCGCCCGCCACCGGCGAGATCTCCCGGGGCACCGCGATCGACGAGATCCGCCACCTCACCGTCGCCAGCACCATCCTGAAGGACCACCTGGCGGCCGAACCCGGCTACCGGCCGAGGCTGCTGGAGATCTTGCGGGCCGGCGTCAAGCTCTGGGACGAGGTGCCCGACAAGGAGTTCGTGATCCACCGCGAGGAGCTCTTCCAGCAGGGCATGGCCGAGCACGCCGACAAGATCGGCGACTACGAGATCTGGCCCGGCGTCCGGATGCTCGACACCACTCCCGAGCAGCGCTACGACATGGCCGAGCAGTGGACGGACGAGATGGCCGCCGAGCGGATGGCGTACATGGGCCTCCCGCTGGAGGTCCTCAGCAGCACCGGGGGTGACGCGGTATGACCGTCGGTCTGCCGGACCCCGGGTTGCGTCCCGGCCCGCCGCAGGGCCGCGCCGCGGTCATCGTCGGCGTCGGCGCCTACGTCCCGCCGGACCTGGTCAGCAACCAGGACCTGGTGGCCCGGCTGGACACCTCGGACGAGTGGATCCGCACCCGGACCGGGATCTCCACCCGGCACGTGGTCTCACCCGGTACGGCCACCTCCGACCTCGCGGTGGAGGCCGGACGCCGGGCCCTCAAGTCCGCCGACGACTCGCAGGTGGACGCGGTGGTCCTGGCGACCACCACCCCCGACCGCCCGTGCCCGGCCACCGCGCCGGACGTGGCCGCCAGGCTCGGCCTCGGCGGGGTCCCGGCCTTCGACGTCTCCGCGGTCTGCACCGGCTTCCTGTACGGGCTGGCGACCGCGACGGGCCTGATCGCCTCTGGCCTCGCGCAGCGCGTCCTGCTGATCGCCGCCGACGCGTTCACCACCATCATCGATCCGACCGACCGCACCACCGCCGTCATCTTCGCCGACGGTGCGGGCGCGGTGGTGCTCCGGGCCGGCGAGGTCTGGGAGCCCGGCGCGATCGGCCCGATCGTGCTCGGCAGCGACGGCGACCAGAGCGACCTGATCACCGTCCCGGCCGGCGGCTCGCGCCAGCGCTCCACCGGCGAGGCCGCCAAGCCCGGCGACGAGTTCTTCCAGATGGCCGGCCGGGCGACCTACCGGCACGCCGTCGAGCGGATGACGGAGGCCTCGCTCCAGGCCGTCGCCGCGGCCGGCTGGGCCATCGAGGACGTGGACCGGCTGGCGGCCCACCAGGCCAACGCCCGGATCCTGGAGGCGGTCGCCGACCGCCTCACCATCCCCGCCGAACGCAGGCTCTCCAACATCGCGCGGGTCGGTAACACCGGCGCCGCCTCGATCCCGCTGCTGCTCGCGCAGGCGGTCGAGAACGGCGGGTTGGAGGCCGGTCAGCGCGTACTGCTCACCGCGTTCGGGGGCGGACTCGCCTGGGGCGCCGCCACCGTCACGTGGCCCGACCTCGGCTGAGCCCCACCACCCGGCAACAGACTCCCGAAAGGACCCGATCATGTTCGAGAAGCTCAAGGAAATCCTGGTCAGCAAGCTCAAGGTGATGCCGGAGCAGGTCACCCCCGAGGCCACCAAGGAGGACGTCGAGCTCGACTCGCTCGCCGTCGTCGAGCTGTCGCTCCTGCTGGAGGCCGAGTACGGCATCTCCATCACCGACGACCAGCTGCTGGAGGCGGAGACCATCGGCGAGATGGCCGCCCTGATCGAGGAAGCGGGCGCACGGGTCTGATGGCCGGCATCGACGTAGCAGTGACCGGCCTGGGGCTGGTCACCCCCGCCGGCATCGGGGTCGCCGCGAGCTGGGCGGGGGTCCTCGAGGGCCGCCCGACGGCCGCGCTCGACCCGGTGCTGGACCGGAACCCGGTCCGGATCTCCTGCCGCGTCCCGGGCTTCGACGCCGCCGAGCTGCTCGGCGGCCGCCGGGCCCACCGGCTGGACCCGTTCACCCAGTTCGCCCTGGTCGCCGCCCGCGAGGCGATCGCCGACGCCGGACTCGACCCGCAGACCTGGGACGGCGCCCGGGTGGGCGTCGTCCTGGGGTGCGCCGACGGCGGCCCCGGGACGGTGGAGGCGCAGCACCGGATCCTGGTGGAGCAGTCCGCCGCCCGGGTCTCCCCGCTGCTGCTCCCGATGCAGCTGCCCAACATGCTGGCCGGGCAGACCGCGATCGAGTTCGGCGCCACCGGCCCCAACCTCGTGGTGGCCACCGCCTGTGCCTCGGGTGCCACCGCCATCGGGACCGCCCGCGACCTGCTGCTGCTCGACCGCTGCGACATCGTGGTGGCGGGCGGCAGCGAGGCGATGATCACGCCTCTGGTGATGGCCGGGTTCGCCCAGATGGGCGCGCTCTCCCGGCGCGAGGACGACCCGGGGACCGCCTCCCGGCCGTTCGACGCCGACCGCGACGGTTTCGTCGCGGGGGAGGGCGCCGGGGTGGTGGTGCTGGAGCGGGCGGTCGACGCCCGGGCCCGCGGCGCGCGGATCCGGGCCCGGATCGCCGGGTACGGCGCCACCGCCGACGCCCACCACATGACCACCCCGCACCCGAAGGGCCTCGGCATCGAGTCCGCCGTTCGGGCGGCGCTGGCCGATGCGGGGGCCGACCCGGGCGACGTCCGGCACGTCAACGCCCACGGCACCTCCACCCCGCTGAACGACCTCGCCGAGGCCCGGATGATCCGCCGGGTGCTCACCGGTGACCCGCTGGTCACCTCGACCAAGGGCGTCACCGGGCACCTGCTCGGAGCGGCGGGCGCGGTGGAGGCGGTCTTCACGGTGCTCTCGGTGGAGCAGGGCGTCGTCCCGCCCACCGCCAACCTGCGCACGCTCGACCCCGAGATGGAGATCAAGGTCGCCACCTCGGCCACCGACACCCCGGTGGAGTTCGCGCTGAGCAGTTCGCTGGGCTTCGGCGGCCAGAACGCGGTCCTGGCGATCGCCGCCGCATAGACCCGCCGGTTCTCGATCCATCCCCTGGACGGGCCTGCGCCCGGGGCCCCACACCCGGCCGCAGGCCCGTCGTCATGCCGTCCCGATCCACCGCTCCCTCCCTTGGCGCACTCCCTCCCTTGGAGCCCCGATGACCGTCACCAGACCCCCGGCCGGATCAGTGAGCACGGCCGCCCCGGCCGGTTCGCCCTCCTCCGGACGCCTGACGACCAGTCACATCGTCTTCCTCATCGTCGCCGCCGCCGCACCGCTCTCCGCCATGGTCGGCACCGTCCCGCTGGCCTTCGCCATCGGCAACGGCGCCGGTGTCCCCGCCGCCTTCGCGTTCGCCGGGGTGACCCTGCTCTGCTTCTCGGTCGGCTACGCCGTCAGCGCCCGCCGGACGGGCGGGTCCGGCGGCTTCTACGCCTCGATCGCCGACGGGCTCGGCCGCCCGCCCGCGGTCGGCGGCGGCTTCATCGCCCTGGTCGCCTACAACTGCGCGACCGTCGGACTGGTCGGCGCCCTCGGCTACTTCACCCAGCTCGTGCTGGCCGACCACGGCCTGGACCTCCCCTGGCAGCTGTGCGCCGCCGTCGGACTGGCGGCCGTCGCGGTGCTCGGCTACCGCGACATCGCGGTGAGCGCCCGGGTGCTCGCCGTCCTGATGATCGGTGAGATCGGCGTGCTGGCCGCGCTGGACGTGGCCGTCCTCGGCCGGCACGGCGCCTCCGCCCTGCCCGCCGCCTCGTTCTCCCCGCACGTCGCGGGCGGCCCCGGGATCGGGGTCTCGCTGATGTTCGCCTTCGTCTCCTTCATCGGGTTCGAGTCCGCCGCGCTGTACGGCAAGGAGGCCAGGGACCCCCGGCGCAGCGTCCCGCGCGCCACCTACCTGGCCGTCCTGCTGATCGCCGGGTTCTACGCGCTGACCAGCTGGACGGCGGTGGGCGCGATCGGCGCGGACCAGGTGCGCCAGGTCGCCACCGACCAGATGGGCGAGCTGTTCTTCACGCTGGGCAGTGACTACCTCGGCCCGGCCGGCGGCACTCTGCTCCAGGTCATGCTCTGCACCAGCCTGTTCGCCGCCACGCTGGCCCTGCACAGCGCGGCCAACCGGTACGCCCAGGTGCTGGCCGCCGACGGCCTGCTGCCCGCCGGGCTGGCCGCGGTGCACCGCAGGCACGCCTCCCCGCACCGGGCCAGCGTGGTCCAGAGCGTGGTCAGCGCCGTCGCGGTGACCGGCTTCGCCCTCGCCGGCCTCGACCCGTACGCGGACCTGACCACCAGCATGCTCGGCCTCGGCACCCTGGGCATCGTGGTGCTCCAGGCGCTGGCCGCGCTGTCGGTGCTCGGCCTGGCCCGGAAGGGGCTGCGCCTCGGCTGGTGGCAGGGTGCGGTCGCCCCGCTGCTCGGGTTCCTCGGGCTGGCGGCCACGGTCTGGCTGGTGGTCGGCAACTTCGAGCTGCTGACCGGCACCCGGAACGGCCTGGTCGCCGCTCTGCCCTGGGTGATCCCGGCGGTGGGCGTGCTGGGGCTCGGCCACGCCCGGTGGCTGCGGTCCGCCCGGCCGGCGCGGTACGGGCGGCTGGCCCGGAGCCATGTCGCCGAGGCGGCGGTCACGGAGTCCGTACGGCCGGCGAAGGTGGCCGTCCCGGTCTCTTGACCTGCGCACCGAAACCGACCCCGCAACACGCCGAAGGAGAGTGCCGTGCACGACGTACGTGAGCTGATCGAGCTGGGCCCGGAGGCCGTCCGACGGCTGGCCCGCCGCAGGTACCAGCTGGATCTGGACGGGCTGGGGGCCGCGCACCGGCGCAGGTCCGCCGCCGTGGAGACCGTCGCCCGGCTGCGGGCCGAGCTCAAGCGCTCCTCGCGCGGGGGCGGGGCGCCCACCGAGGAGGCCCGGGAGGAGTCGCGCCGGCTGCGGGAGGCGGTGCAGCAGGCCGAGGCCGTCGTCCGCGAGGTCGAACTCGACCTGGAGCAACGGATGTCGGGCATCCCGAACTTCCCCCTGGACGAAGTCCCGGACGGGGACAGCGAGAAGCAGGCGGTGGAGGTCCGGCGCGGTGGCCCGACGCTCCGGCCCGCCGCCGGTCAGGCCAGGCACCACGCCGACCTCGGCGAGTCGCTCGGCATCCTGGACGGGCCGAGGGCCGCCAGGCTGTCCGGTGCCCGCTTCACGGTCAGCCGTGGCGCGGGTGCGCGGCTGGAGCGGGCCCTGACCTCGTTCCTGCTCGACCTGCACACCGAGGAGCACGGCTACACCGAGTACTCCGTACCGCACCTGGTCAACCGGGAGACCATGACCGGCACCGGCCAACTGCCGAAGTTCGAGGAGGACTTGTTCGCCACCATGGTGGGGGACCGGGAGCTCTTCCTGATCCCGACCGCCGAGGTGCCGCTGACCAACCTGGTGGCCCGCGAACTGCTGGACGAGAGCGCCCTGCCGCTCGCCTTCACCGCCCGGACACCCTGCTACCGCGCCGAGGCCGGCTCGTACGGCCGCGACACCCGGGGCATCCTGCGGCTGCACCAGTTCGAGAAGGTCGAGCTGGTCCGGATCTGCGCGCTGGAGGACGCCCAGCGTGAGCTGGAGCTGATGGTCGGCCAGGTCGAGGAGTGCCTCCGCAGGCTGGAACTCTCCTACCGGGTGGTCATGTTGCCCGCCGGGGACATGGGCTTCTCGGCCCGGATGACGTACGACCTGGAGGTCTGGCTGCCCGGGAGCGACTCGTACCGGGAGATCTCCTCGGTGTCGGACTGCGGCAGCTTCCAGGCTCGCAGGGCGGGCATCCGGCACCGGGTCGCGGGTGGCGGGAAGTTGCCCGCGGCCACCCTCAACGGCTCGGCGCTGCCGGTGGGCCGGACCATCGCGGCGCTGCTGGAGCAGGGCGTCCAGGAGGACGGTTCGGTGCTGCTGCCGGACGCGCTGGTCCCGTACGCCGGATTCCGGCGGATCCTGCCCGGGGGCGCTACCAGCGGCAGCTGAGCGGCCGCACCGGGGAACGACGCGAGGTCGGAAGGCGGCAGTACCTAGCCTTCCGACCTCGCGCCGTTCCCCGCGTTCCTCAGGCCGACTTGAGCTGCTGCAGCGGGTTCGGGCTGTAGAGGCCGGGGGCCTGGTTGAGCACCTCCCGGAAGAGGTTCTTGAGCTGCGGCGAGGGCTCCATGCCGAGCTCGTCGACCAGTCGACCGCGGGCGGTGTTGTAGGCCTCGATCGCCTCGGCCTGCCGGCCGCTGCGGTAGAGCGCGAGCATCAGCATCTCGGTGATCCGCTCCCGCCATGGATGGGTGATGCTCATGCGCTTCAACTCACCGATGACCAGCGAGGGTTCGGGGCAGCAGGTGCCGAGCCAGAGCTTGTCCTCGAGTGCCGAGAGGTACTCCTCCTCCAGCTGGAGCGCCTCGCTCTGGCAGAGCGGGCCGGCGGCCACGTCCTGGAGCGGGGAGCCCTGCCAGAGCGCGAGGGCCTCCTCCAGCAGCTCGCCCGCCACCCGGCTGTCGACGGCCATCGCCCTCCTGGACCTGGCCAGCCGCTCCCGGAACAGGTTGACGTCGATGGATTCGGGCGCCGCGTCCAGGATGTAGCCCGACGCCTGGGTGATCAGCGGGGGTATGTCCCCGTGTGGGCCGCCGAGTTTGCGCAGGGTGCGGCGCAGGCGGGAGATGTGGGCCTGGAGGGAGTTCTCCACGGTCGCGGGCGGGTTGTCGCCCCAGAGTTCCGTGTAGAGCTGTTCGGTGGGCACGAGGCGCCCGGTGCGGGTCAGCAGGGTGGCCAGCAGGGTGCGCTGACGGGTTCCCGGGATCGTGCAGAACCGGCCGTCGACGACTGCCCCGACCGACCCGAGAATCCTGAACTGCATGGTTGTCTCCCAGTGGTGAGGAACCGTTGATCCTTCACGGGTACGAGGTGAATCAATCCCGACTGGATTGGGTGTTCGGATTGTCGGGCCGTCAACTCGACTACCACTGGAGCGATTTCACCTCCGGCGTCAGCCCTTCACCGAGGGCCCCCGGGCAGGCCGAAGCCCCGTCCCCCCGGGGAGCGGGACGGGGCTTCGGCGGTCTCGGTGGTGCTGCCTACCAGGTGACGAGCAGCCGGTGCACTCCGTAGAGCAGCATGTCGTCACGGAACGGCACCTCGTCCAGGCCGGTGGCCAGGCTGAGCTCCGGGAAGCGGTCGAGCAGCGCGCCGATCGCGGTCTCCAGCTCCAGGGTGGCCAGCGGGGCACCCACGCACTTGTGGACGCCGTGGCCGAAGGCCAGGTGCTGGTGGGCGTCGCGGGTGATGTCGAGGCGGCCGGGGTCGGGGAAGGCCGTCTCGTCGTGGTTCGCCGAGGGGAGCGCGAAGATGATGCCGTCGCCCTTGGGGATCGGCACGCCGCCGATCTCCATGTCCTCGGCCGCCGTCCGGATGAAGTCGTGCTGCTTGATGGACGCGAAGCGCAGCAGCTCCTCGACGGCGCTCGGGATCAGGCTGCGGTTCGCCCGGAGCAGCGCCAGCTGGGCAGGGTTCTCCAGCAGGAACAGCACGCTGATGGCGATCTGGTTGGCGGTGGTGTCGTGGCCGGCGAAGAGCAGGAGCCGGGCCATCGCCAGCAGGTCGTCGTGACTGATCGCTCCGGGGATCAGGTACTTGACGCAGAGTCGGCTGATCAGGTCGTCCTGCGGGTCCTTCCGCTTGTCGTCGATCAACCGGCTCATGAACTCGGTCAGCGTGACGAACGCGGCGCCGGCCTCCTCGGCAGTGGCGGTCGGCGAGGTGACGATCCGTCCGTTCTCCTGGAAGACCTCGTGGTCCGCGTACGGCACGCCCAGCAGCCGGGCGATCACCAGGGTGGGCAGCGGGTCGGCGAAGGCCGCCATCAGGTCGGCGGGCTTGGGGCCGGCGGCCAGCGCGTCGATCAGGTTGTTGGTGATCCGCTCCACGTCGGGCTGCATCGCGCGGGTGGCGCGGGCGGTGAACTCCGGGATGACCATCCGGCGCAGGGTGGCGTGGTCGGGGTTGTCCATCCGGAACATCGACAGCGCCCGGGGGCTCGGCGGCAGCGGGATCAGCGCCGGGAAGTTCGGCGCCATGTCGTCCGAGCTGACCCGGGGGTCGGCGATGGCGGAGCGGACGTCGTCGTACCTGGTCACCAGCCAGGCCCGGCGCCCGCCGTTGACCCGGACCAACTTGGGCGGTCCGTTGCGGAGTTCGGTGTAGGCGGGCGGCGGCAGCAGCGGGTCGGTCCGCGGCAGCGGGTAGTCCAGGAGCGTCTCGGTGTCGGTCACGGCTCTTCCTCCGGGCGTGGTCGTACGGGACGGGTGAGGCGGCGGGTCAGGCGGGCAGGTCGGTGATCTCGATGACGGCGGCCGCCATGGTGAACCCGACCCCGACGCTGTAGAGCAGGACCCGGTCGCCGACGGCGAGCGCGCCGTCCTGGAGCAGGCGGTCGAGCCCCGCGAACGGGTCGCCCGCGCCCAGGTGCCCGACGTGCCGGCCGAACTCGCGCCAGACGGTCTGCTCCTCGGTCAGGCCGAGCAGGTCGTGCAACTCGGCCTGACCGCCGCCCCGGTGGACGAACGGCAGGACGGCGCGCTTCAGGTCGCCCAGCTCCACCCCGGCCTCGGCCAGCGCCTGGTCCCTGGCCGCGAGCACGGCGGCCGTCCACTGGGCGAACTCCGCCACGGCGTCCGGAGTGGCGGCGTGCTGCTCGAATCGCTTCTCGACCTGGACGGGCGTCTCCTGCAGCGGCCCCGAGGCGAACGGGGTGGCGCCGCGGTCCCACCGCTCCAGGCTGTTGTCGCTCACCACGACGCTGGACAGCAGCCGGGCGAACCCGCCCTCGGTGGAGAGCACCAGCGCGGTGCCGCCGTCGCCCCAGATGGCCTGGACGTACGAGTTCCAGCGGTCGATCGCGGGGCCGTCGAACCGGTCCGCGGTGGTCACCAGCGCGTTGGCGACGGTGCCGCAGGACAGGTACGCGGCGGCCAGGTGCACCGCGCCGAGACCGCCGGCCGACCGCTGGTCGACGCTGTACGCGATGGCCTGCGGGCCGACGGCCTGGTTGGCCACGTACGCGGCCGGGGCCCAGCAGTCGAGGCCCTGGAACCAGACGCTGGCGTGCAGGTGCAGCCCGAAGTCGGCGCCGGCCACGCCGGACCGTCCGACGGCCTGACGGGCCGCCGCGACCGCCATGTCGACCGGCGCGGTGCCGGACTCCTCGACGGCTATGGACTCGTAGCCGAGGTCGCGGTGGCTCTCACCGACGAGTCCGGCGGCGACGGCGTCGGCCAGCGACCGGCGCTCGTCGGGCAGCCAGGTCCCGGTGGCGGCCAGGAAGATGTCCGTGGTGTGGCGCATGATGGGGTCTCCGGAGTCGGTCGGTCTGGGGTGGGGCCGGGTCACCAGGCGGGAGTTTCGGTGATCTGCAGGACGGCGGCCGAGAAGTTGAAGCCGACGCCGCAGCCGTAGGCGAGGACGTGGTCGCCCGGCTCGACGAGCCTGTTCTCCAGCAGGTGGTTGATCCCTGCGAACGGGTCGCCGGCCCCGATGTGGCCGGTGTAGCGGCCGAGTTCACGCCAGAGCGTCTGCTCCTCGGTCAGGCCGATCAGGTCGTGCATCTCGGCCTGGCCGTCGCCGCGGTGCTGGAAGGGCATGGCGGCGCGGACGATGTCCTTGATCCCGATGCCGGCCTCGGCCAGCACCTCGTCCCTGAGCCGCAGCATGCTGTCGACCCAGAGCTTCCAGTCGGCGGCCGCCTCCGGCGCGGACATCCGGGCCTCGGCGCGCTCGATCACCGGGATCGGGGAGGTCTGGCCGGGGAAGTCGAGGAACGGCTCGTCGCCGCGGGTCCAGGTCTCCATCGCGTTCTCGCCGAACGCCACGGTGGCCACCAGCTTGGCGACGCCGCCGGTGCGGGACAGCACGGCCGCGGTGCCGCCGTCGCCGAACATCAGCTGCCGCTGGGTGTTCCAGCGGTCGATCATCGGGGCGGTGAACCGGTCGGCGGTGGTGATCATCGCGGTGGAGGCCGCGCCGGAGCTGAGGTAGCCGGCGGCCAGGTGCATCCCGCCGAGCGCGGTCAGCGAGCGCTGGTCGATGGAGAAGGCGACGGCCTGGTTACCGGAGGACCGGGCGGCGACGTAGTTGGCCGCCGACCACCAGTCGTGACCCTGGTACCAGAGGTGGGCGTGCAGGTGCAGCCCGTACTTCTCGCTGGGGATGCCGGCCCGCTCGAGTGCCTGCCGGGCGGCGCCCACGGCCATGTCCGGGGCGGCCGTGCCGCTGCGGTCGACCAGCACCGACTCGTAGCCGAGACCCTGGTTGAACTCACGCACCAGGCCCTGTTCCAGCGCGTCCGCGACCGGAAATCTCTCCGGCAGGAAGACTCCGGTACCCGCTATGTAGATGTCCTGCCAACGCATGTCACGTATCCCCTGTTCTAGCCCCCCGTCGGGCTGGCACAAGTGTGGGAGGTGACGGTGACGCGTCCCTGACCGCCGGCTGACGCCGCGTCCGGGTAGTGGTGGGGACGACGCAGCGCCCGTGGCACGGGTGCCACGGGCGCTGCGGTGGGACTGCTGCGGGTCAGCCCCGCTTGGCGGGCTTGGGCAGCAGCTGCACCGAGACCGCCACGACGACGGACAGCACGGCCAGTACCTCGCTGCTCAGCACGAACGCGTGGGTGAAGGAGGACGGCTGGACCGGGGAGCCGAGCGCGTTGTAGAAGAGGTTGCCGATGATGGCGACGCCCAGGGCGGTGCCGACCTGGACCGCGGTGGACAGCACACCGGAGGCCGCGGCGGCGAACTGCGGCGGGATGCCGGCCAGGACGGACGCGGACAGCGGAGCCATCACCATGCCCATCCCGAAGCCGGCCACCAGCAGGGCCGGGGTGATCCAGCCGATCGCCCCGTCGGTGCCGAGGTGGTCGGCGGTGAGCTCCAGGACGACGAGCCCGACCGCCAGCACGACCGAGCCGACCGCGAGAGCCTGCTG